>NZ_MTQP01000005.1 GCF_001984175.1 Saccharothrix sp. ALI-22-I | reverse complement strand
AGTCGAACGAAGATCAGGTACGGCAGTCGTAGCGTCACGTCTCACGATCATGCCGCCGTGGCGCATGGCGCACGATCACCGCAGGTCAGCAGCCCAGTGCAGAGTTCTGGCACCCCACAGGGCGAGGAGCCGGTGGCGTAGGCGACCCAGTAGTTCTCGTCACGCGTGTCGTTCTCGACCACATGAAGTAGTAGGTGCCCTTGCGCTTGATGACGAAGGAGCCCTCGCGGTAGCCGCTCGGGGTGATCTCGGTGACCTTCGAGGCGTCGAAGGAGACCATGTCCTGGTTCAGCGGGACCACGTACGCCAGTCCGTTGCCCCAGTACAGGTACGACTGGCCGTCGTCGTCGGTGAAGACCGCCGGGTCGATCATCATGCCGTTGTAGGCGCCGCGGGCGATCAGCGGCTTGCCCAGCGGGTCCTTGAACGGGCCGGTGGGCGAGTCGGAGACCGCGACGCCGATGTTCGGGTCGGCGGTGAGCCCCGGCAGGACCGGGCTCCTCATGACCAGCGCCTTCACCGTCCAGGTGCGCTTCGTCCCGTCGGAGCCGTGAACGGTCATCACGACGAGTTGGTCGGCCGGACGGGCCTCTTTGAACTCGGTGGCGGTCGGCGGCGGGGGAGAAGTGTGCTTGGGCGTCGGGGTCGCCGGGATGGTTCGTGGAAGGGAAGCCGGCGCCTCCCCGCTGGTGGGGTGGTTGGCGGGTGAGGGGGCGCCGTGGAGGCGCCGGCTTCCCTGTTCTGCGCGGGTCAGTTCGTCACGCGGAAGGTGGCGTCACTGCGTCCCGTCGCGGTGGTGATGGGGTCGAGGCGGAGTTGGTAGGAGTAGTGGCGGATGTAGTGGTCGGGGTGGTTGTAGGACTGGAACGAGGACCAGGTGGTGTCGGCGAGCCCCGCGACCTGCCGGAAGGTGGCGTCCGCGGCGAACTGGGCGGTGCCGTCGTTGTAGACCAGCTGGAAGTCGTAGTTGGAGTGGCGCAGGAAGTATCCGGGCATGTTCACCGACTCGAAGGAGACGGTTCCCGAGCCCGCCAGGCCGGGGCGCAGTCGGAACTGGGCGTCCGGGCTGGTGATGTTCTGGTCGATGCGCACGTCGAAGCTGGCGTGCCGCACGTACCGGTCCTGGAAGTTGTACGACTGGACCCGCTTGGCCGGGGTGTTGGCCCAGCGGGCGAGCACGCGGGACTCCTCGGCGGCCGTGAGGTTCAGGATCGAGCCGTGGCGCTTCTTGGTGACGCCCATGTTGTAGCTGCCCGATGCCGGGAGCCGGTAGGTGCCGGAGGCGGAGGGGGCGGTCGTCGTGACCGGCATGTACCCGCGTCCGGAGGAGTACTGGTCGAGGTAGAGCGCCCACTCGTTGCGGTCGCGGAACTTCATCCACATCGGGCCCTCGACCTGGGAGCCGGTCAGGCCGATGCCGGAGAGGTTGCCGAGACTGGTCCAGGTGCCGAGGATCGAGTTGCTGCCTTCGAGGGTGATCTGGCCGTCGCCGGAGGCCCGCACGTAGCGGTGGCTGCCGACGCCGGCCGGCATCTCGACGAGCTGGGTGTCGATGATTTCCTGCGTGCCGGGGCGCTCGATGTAGATCTGCGGGGTGGTGATGGAGCGGAAGTCGCTGGTGTGGGCGTAGTAGATGCGGTGCTTCTTCACGCCGTTGACGGGCTTGTTCGTCGCCCAGTACAGGACGTAGTCGTTGGTGGCCGGGTTCCAGATCGCTTCCGGCGCCCAGGCGTTGCGCCCGTCGGGGATCGCGCCGGCGACGTTGAGCAGCCACGGCTCCGACCAGTTGATCAGGTCCGTCGACTCCCACACCACGAGGTTGCGGCTGCCGTTGTACACGGCGGCATCCCAGTTCTGCCCGCAGCTGATGCACAGGTCGGTGGCGATGATCCAGTACTTGTCACCGTTCGGGGATTTCACCAGTGCGGGGTCGCGCACCCCCTTCGTGCCGACCGTGGAGCGAAGGGCTATTCCACTGCCGTTGAGCTCGGTCCAGTTCAGGCCGTCCGCGCTGTACGAGAAGTAGATCTGCTGACCGTTCGCCCCCTCCCCGATGAAGTGTGTCATCAGGTAGCCCGGGTCGGCGGCGGCCGCCCGCTCGGGTGCGGTCAGGGCTTGGGAGGTGATGAGCAGGCACGCGGCGACCAGTATCGCCGCCAGCCGGGCGCGAAGCGCGGACATGTACGTCTCCTGTCGTTCTGCAAAGGCCATCACCGGGCGTGAAGCTGCACCGCTGTAGGTTGTTAGCGTTAACAATCAGGGCTTCGCTCGTGCGACGTCATCCGGTGTCCAGGGGGTTCTCCTCTGCGGAGCGGTACCGGCACGCGATGCGCTGACCGACAGATCGGCAGCAGCACGGGAATCGAGGCCGTAAGGGCGGCCCAGGGCCGTCCGAGCCTTGTTTCGCGCCGGTGTCCAGTGCGTTGCGGCACATCCTGCAGCGAGCAGATCCCGGAAGTCAACGCCCAGTTCCGCATCCGATCACCGTGGGGTGCGTGGTGTCCGTCCAGGGCGGCCCCTTCAGGAGGGGCGTCGAACGCGTGCCAGGTGTCGGACTCCGGACGACGCGCAGGCCTTCGGGCGAGCCGGTTCACGCCGTCCGGTGATGGCGGCGAATGGTCCGTTGCCGAGGTTCGCAGCAGGGCGCGGCATCAGGCCCGACAGCTGGTCGCTAATTCTATTAGCGCTAACAGCATTGACACGTCTCAGTAGGCGCGTCCGGCATCGGACTGTTGACAACGCGCCAACATGCCTACGATAGGTGGCTGGTGTTTGGCGGCTAAGAATTCCGGTGTGTCGGTCACCCCGCCGGGATGATCGTTTCGGCAGCATGAGCGGGTGACGTTGGGACGCGCACCCCGCCAGACCGATCTGCTGCGCTCGACCGTGGACTACTGCCAGGGCCGTGTCGCACCCGACTCGAGCTACGGCGTGCTGCACCGGGAGTGTTTCGCCCTGTTCCCCGACGGGATGTTCGCGGACTTGTTCACCGATGTGGGGCGCCGGTCGGTGCCGCCGATGATCGTGGCGGTGGTGATGGTGTTGCAGCGCGTCGAGGGGCTCTCGGACCTGGAGGCGGTCGACCGGTTCGCGTTCGACGCCCGCTGGAAGTATGCCGCCGGGGGCTTGGATTTCGACTATCCGGGTTCGTGCACACGGTGTTGGTGGACATGCGCGCGAGGTTGGCCCGCTCGGCTCGGCCGGACCGGATCTTCCAGGTGGTCCTGGATGTCGCCCGGCGGGCGGGGCTGGTGGGGCGTAAGCGGGTGCTGGACTCGACCCCGTTGTACGACGCGGTCGCGACGATGGACACGATCACTCTTGTCCGCTCGGCGGTCCGGGGACTGCTCGCGGTGGCCGGGGCGGGCATGGCTGGCGCGCTGCGGGCGGTGATCACCAGCGGGGACGAGTACGCCGGTAGCGCCAAACCCGCGATCGACTGGGATGATTCCGCCGCGCGGGAGGCGTTGGTCGACTCCCGCGCCCGGGACGCGTTCGCGATGCTGACATTGCTGGAGGGTCGTGAGCTGACCGAACCGGTGGACCGCGCCGTGCGGTTGCTGGCCACCGTGGTGGGTCAGGATCTCATCGAGGGCGAGGACGGGACCTTGCGGATCGCCCGTAAGAGGGCATCTGATCTACTTTTGGGTACTTCTGTCCGGTTTGCGTAGTTCGTTTTGCCAGGTTTGGGTGGATTCGCCGGTCAAACGCGGCTCATTATGTTAGTCATCGCCCAGTGGACCATC
>NZ_MTQP01000004.1 GCF_001984175.1 Saccharothrix sp. ALI-22-I | reverse complement strand
CTGGCCGACTCGATCTACTTCCACAACGGCACCACGCTGACCGTGAACCTGTACACGCCGTCGGTGCTCACGTGGTCGGAGCGGAACATCACCGTCACCCAGACCACCGGCTTCCCGGTCAGTGACACCTCCACGCTGACCGTCACCGGCAGCGCGGGCGGGTCGTGGACCATGCGGCTGCGCATCCCCTCCTGGACCAGCGGGGCCACGGTCAGCGTCAACGGCACCGCCCAGAACATCGCCACGTCGCCGGGCACCTACGCGAGCCTGACCCGGACGTGGGCCTCGGGCGACACCGTCACGGTGCGGCTGCCGATGCGGCTCGTCCTCCAGGCCGCCAACGACAACCCCAACGTCGCCGCGGTGACCTACGGCCCGGTAGTGCTGTCCGGGAACTACGGCGACACGGCGTTCAGCACGCTCCCTGCCCTCGAACCCGCCTCCGTCGCCCGCACCACCACTTCGGCGCTGGCGTTCACCGCGACCGCCGACGGCGCCACCGTCAACCTCGGCCCGTTCTACAACGCCCACGGCCACAACTACACGGTGTACTGGAACACGAGCAGCAGCTCGAACGCGGGCTACCGGCTGTTCAACGCCGCCAGCGGCATGGTGCTCGGCATCCAGAACATGTCCACCGCCGACGGCGGACTGGCGTTGCAGTGGGGCGACACCGGGACCGCCGACCACAACTGGCAACTGGTTCCCGACGGCACCTCGGTCCGGCTGCGCAACCTCAACAGCAACAAGGTCCTGGGCGTGGACAAGATGTCCACCGCGGACAACGCCCGCGTGCTGCAGTGGGCGGACAACGGCACCGCCGACCACCGCTGGACGATCCTCGACAACGGCGACGGCACCCACAAGATCCGCAACGACAACAGCTCCAAGATGCTGGGCATCCTCAACGGTTCCACCGCGCAGGGCGCGCAGGCGGTCCAGGACCCGGACAACGGCAGCGCGGACAACAACTGGCGGTTCGTGCCCACCGGCACGCGACGCATCCAGAACCTGCGCAGCGGCCTCCTCCTCGGCGTGCAGAACATGTCCACGGCGGACGGCGGCCTGGTGATCCAGTGGGACGACAACGGTACCGCGGACCACTTGTGGACCGCGCTGCTCGACCCGGACGGCTACTTCCGCCTGCGCAACTCCAACAGCGGCAAGGTCCTCGGCGTCGAAGGCGGGGCCACCGGCAACGGCGCCCGCGTCGTGCAGTGGGCCGACGACGGTACGGCGGACCACAAGTGGCGGCTGCGCTACGGCTCCAGTGGCTACTTCCGCATCCAGTGCGCCAACGGCGGCCGGGTGCTCGGTGTCAACGGCGCGTCCACCGCGCGGGGCGCGCAGGTGGTCATCTGGGATGACAACGGCACCAACGACCACCTCTGGCGCTTCATCTGATCCCGCAGAACCGTGTAGCCGAAGAAACCGTTAGCCGATCATCAGGTGCCCGCGACGTCCATCGTGGCGTCGCGGGCATCGGCCCGTGCCTGTCGAAACCTCATCCCCCGAGTGACGGGGATTACCCGCACTGATCGTCCCCACCCTGTGATCAAGGGAGACCATCCGTGTCACGAGCATTGACGAGGGTCGGCGCGCTGGTCGCCGCCGTGGCCCTGCTGTTCACCTCTTTGTCGGCCACGACCGACCGCCGGGCCGAGGCGCTGGAGCCGTTCACCGGCTACCTCATGGCGCACTTCACCGGCGAGCACGCGATCGGCGAGCAGATCTACTTCACCCACAGCCGCGACGGCCTGCACTGGACCGAGCTGAACAACGGCGCGCCCGTGCTGCTGTCCACCGTCGGCGAGCGCGGGGTGCGCGACCCCGCGCTGGTGCGCTCGCCCGCCGGTGACCGGTACTGGATCATCGCCACGGACCTGCGCATGTCCGGCAGCGGCAGGTCGTGGAGCGACGCGTCCAACAACGGCAGCACCTCGCTCGTCGTGTGGGAGTCCACCGACCTGGTCAACTGGTCCGCTCCACGACTGCTGGACGTCGCGGGCGGCATCCCGACCGCGGGCGATGCCTGGGCACCCGAAGCGATCCACGACCCGGTCTCCGGCGACTACGTCCTCTACTGGGCGACCAACGCGACCCTCAACGGCGTACGGAAGCACCGCATCCACTACGTGCGCACCAGGGACTTCCGCACGCTCACCGCACCGCAGGTCTACATCGAGCGGCCGGGCACGCAGCACATCATCGACACCCAGATCGTCGGGTCGCCCACCAGCGTCGGCGGCTTCCGCTACTACCGGGCATCCAAGGACGGCCAGATCACCGTCGAAGGCAGCAACTCGATCCTCGGCTCCTGGACCACCATCGGCAACCTGTCCCACATGGGCCTCACCGCTGGTCAGGTCGAAGGTCCCATGTGGATGCAGTTCAACGGCCGCGACGAATGGGCACTGTGGCTGGACAACGCCGGCGGCGAGGGCTACCTGCCCGTCACCTCCGCCGATCTGAGCAGCACCCAGAACTTCCGGAGGCTCTCCGACTACAGCCTAGGCACCGCGCACAAGCGCCACGGCTCCGTCCTCAACCTGACCGCCGTGGAGGAGAGCCGGGTGCTGGCCAAGTGGGGCACGACCACGCCGGTCAACCGCATCCAGTCCTTCAACTTCCAGGACCGGTACGTCCGCCACGCCAACTTCGACGTGCGCATCGACCCGAACGTCAGCCCCGCCCAGGACGCGCACTTCCGCGTTGTGCCGGGCCTGGCGGGCACGGACACGGTGTCGTTCCAGTCGGTCAACTACCCCGGCTACTACCTGCGGCACCGCAACTTCGACTTCGTCCTCGCACCCGACGACGGCACCGCGACCTTCAAGGCGGACACCACCTTCCGACAAGTCGCCGGGCTCGCCTCGTCGTCCTGGTCGTCCTTCCAGTCGTACAACTACCCCGACCGCTACCTCCGCCACTACGCCTACCAGTTGCGGCTCGACCCGATCACCACCGCGACCGGACGCAGCGACGCCACTTTCCGCGTGACCAGTTGACCCGACCGGGACGGCCTCGTACCGCCCATCGAGACCGGGCTTCCCCGCCACCGCTTTCCGCCTTCGGCCTGATGGCACCGGCAGAACGACAGGAGATGTCCATGTCCGCGCTTCACGCCCGGCTGTCGGCGATAGTGCTCGCCGTATGCCTCCTCCTCGCAGGCCAAGCCCTGACCACACCACAGCGGGCCGCCGCCGCCGATCCCGGCTACCTGATGGTGCACTTCACCGGCGATTCCGCGACCGGTCAGAGGTTGTACCTCGCGCACAGCGCGGACGGCCTGCGCTGGAACGACCTCAACGGCGGAGCGCCGGTCCTGCACTCCCCGATCGGCACGAAGGGGGTGCGTGACCCCGCGCTGGTGCGCTCTCCCGACGGGAGCCGGTACTGGATCATCGCGACCGACCTGTGCATCCGCTGCGGCTCGACGTACACCAACGGCAGCCCCAGCTTCGTGGTGTGGGAGTCGACGGACCTGGTCACCTGGTCACAGCCGTGGCTGATCAACGTTGCCGGCGCGATCCCCGGTGGGCGCAACGCGTGGGCGCCGGAGGCGATGTGGAACCCGGAGACCAACGACTACGTCCTGTACTGGGCGACGAACGCCACCGTGAACGGCGTATTCAAGTACCGCATCTACTACGCCCGCACCAAGGACTTCCGCACCATCACCACCCCTCAGATCTGGATCGACCCTCCCGGCACCACGCCGATCGTCGACACCCAGATGACCGAGGTGCCCGCCGGTGTCGGCCCCTACCGCTACGTGCGGGTCTCCGGTGACAACCAGAACACGGTCGAGGGCAGCAACTCGATCCTGGGGACGTGGACCACCCTCGGCACCCTCTCCAGCATCGGCCTCACCGGCCACGTGGTCGAAGGCCCGGTCTGGATGAAGTTCCGAGACCGCGACGAGTGGGCGCTCTACATCGACCATCTCAACTCCAACGGCGTACGCGAATACCGGCCGATCCTGACGACCAACCCGTTCGACGTAGGCACCTACCGGCTTCAGCCGGCGACCAGCTACGACATGGGCGGCACCCCGAAGCGCCACGGCGCGATCACGACCCTCACGGCCGCCGAGGAGAGCCGCGTGCTCGCACGCTGGCCCAACACCCCGGCCAAGCGGCTCCAGTCGTACAACTTCCAGGACCGGTACGTGCGGCACACCAACCTCGACGTGCGCATCGACCCGGACGTCACCCCCGCCGAGGACGCCCAGTTCCGGCTGCGGCCCGGCCTGGCGGGCACCGGCACCGTCTCCTTCGAGTCGGTCAACATGCCCGGCTACTTCCTGCGGCACGCCAACTACGACTTCCGGCTGGCCTACAACGACGGCACCACCCAGTTCGCCGCCGACGCCACCTTCCGGCAGGTCGCCGGGCTCGCCGACTCGACCTGGTCGTCGTTCCAGTCCTACAACCACCCCGACCGCTACCTCCGCCACTACGCCTACCAGCTGCGGCTCGACCCGATCGCCACGTCGACGGCCCGCAGCGACGCCACCTTCCGCGTGACGAGCTGACCTGACCGGGATGCCGTGACGCCCACCACACGCGACCGCCGCCTCGGCGGTCCATCGCCTCAGGGCCGATTCCCATTCCCCCCAGGAGATACCCATGTCTCGGATCGAGCGTCGTACCCTGTTCAAAGCCGGCCTCGCCGGTCTGGCGGTCCCCGCGCTGTCCGGCGTGGCGGCCCCGGCGCTGGCCGCGGTTCCGCCCACAGGCACAACGGCCCGGTACACGATGACGGCGTTCACCTACGCGTCTGAGAACACCGTGCACGTGTACGACTCGGTCGACGCGACGGCGTTCAGCCTGCTGAAGGGCCCGGCCTTCAA
>NZ_MTQP01000069.1 GCF_001984175.1 Saccharothrix sp. ALI-22-I | reverse complement strand
CGCGGCCGGTCACCGTGCCCGACCAGTGGCAGGTCCAGATCCAGGCGCGTATCCAGGCGGACTGCCGGGTCGTCATGCACACCTCGTACCTCAGCGACGCCGAGCTGGCGACCGCGCACCTGGCGCAGACCGCGGACGTCTCCGCGACCGTCGCCGAGGCGCTCGCGGCGGCCGGGCCCGACGCCCGGCTGTGCGTGCTGCCCGAAGGCCCCCAGACGATCCCCTACGTCGACGGGACACGTCGGTGAACGGGGCGGTCCTGGTCTGTCTGGACAAGTTCCGGGGCTCTCTCACCGCCGCGCAGGCGTGCGCGCACGTGGTCGACGGCGTGACCGGTGCGGGCGGCCGGGCGGTGGCGATGCCGGTCGCGGACGGCGGTGAGGGCACCGTGGAGGCGTTGGTGCGCGCCGGTTACGACGAGGTGCGCGTCGAGGTCGCCGGTCCCACGGGCCGGCGCGTGCAGGCCGGGTTCGCCGTGCGCGGCGGACGCGCGGTGGTCGAGATGGCCCAGGCCAGCGGGTTGGACGTGCTTCCCGGTGGTCGGTCGGCGCCGCTGACCGCTGACACCTACGGCACCGGCGAACTGATCCGTGCCGCGCTCGACCAGGGCTGCCTCGACCTCGTCCTCGCGGTGGGCGGCAGTGCCACGACCGACGGGGGAGCGGGACTGCTCCGCGCTCTGGGCGCACGCATCACCGGCCCTTCGGGCGTGCCGATCGGGCCCGGCGGCGCGGCGTTGACCGGCGCGGCGCGTGTCGACCTGTCCGGCTTGGACCTGCGGCTGAGGCTCGCGCGGGTGACGTTGGTGTCGGATGTGGACAACCCGCTGTCGGGGCCGGACGGGGCCGCCGCGGTGTTCGGGCCGCAGAAAGGCGCGACACCCGGCGACGTGGAGGTGTTGGAGCGAGGCCTCCGGCGGTTCGCTGAGGTCATGGCGGAGGAGACCGGGCGCGACCTGAGCGGGGAACCCGGCGCGGGTGCGGCCGGCGGCACCGGGTTCGCGGCGCTGGCGGCCCTCGACGCCCGGCGGGCGTCCGGCGCCGACTTCGTCCTGCGTGCGATCGGCGTCGAGGACGCGTTGCGCGAGGCCTCGCTCGTCGTGGTCGGGGAAGGCCGGTTCGACGAGCAGAGCCTGCGGGGCAAGGCGCCGATCGGTGTGGCCGAGGCGGCCCGGCGGCACGGCGTGCCGGTCGTGGTGATCGCGGGCGACATCCGGCTCACACCCAGGCGACTGCGGGACGTCGGCGTCGTCGCCGCCTGGTCACTGCTGGAGCGCGCGGGCGACCTCGACACCGCGATAGGACAGGCGCCCGCACTGCTCAAGGCAATCGGGCGCGAACTCGTCACGCACGTGCCCATCGTCGTCGCGCAAGGAGGATGACCATGACCGGACCGGAGGTGGTGGGACCGGAGGTGGTCGATCTGGGGTTCGCCCGGGTCGATGTGGGTCGTGAGGCGCGTCAGGGGTTGCCGGAGGTGGTCTACGGCAGCGGGAAGACGCCGGCGCAGGTGGTGGCGATCGTGCGGACCTTGTTGGGGCACAACGACGGTCCGGTGCTGGTCACGCGGGTGCAGGCCGACGCGGCGCGGGCCGTGCTGGCCGCCGTGCCGGGCGGCGCGTACGACGGCGCGGCGCGTCTGCTGGTGTGGCGGCCCGCGGCGCCGACGGGGTTCGGTGTGGTGGTGGCGGCGGCGGGGACGGCGGATCTGCCGGTGGCGGGGGAGGCCGCCGCGGTGGCCGCCGCGGTGGGGCTCGGGGTCAGCACGGTCACCGATGTCGGCGTGGCGGGTCTGCACCGGCTGCTCGCCGAGCAGCAGCGGTTGCGGGCGGCGGACACCGTGATCGTGGTGGCGGGCATGGAGGGCGCGTTGGCCAGCGCGGTGGGTGGTCTGGTCGCCTGCCCGGTGGTCGCGGTGCCCACCTCCACCGGTTACGGGGCGGGTCTGGAGGGGATCACGGCGTTGCTGGCGATGCACGCGTCCTGCGCGGCCGGCATCACGGTGGTGAACATCGATTCGGGGTTCGGGGCGGCGATGGCCGCGTTCCGGCTCGCCCGCGTGGCGGGACGGAGGACGGGATGAGCCGGATCTGCGTCATCTCGCCGTTCACCGGGTTGGCCGGGGACATGCTGCTGGCCGCGCTCATCGACGCGGGGGCGCCGTCGGAGGCGGTCCGGGCGGCCGTCGCCGACACCGGCCTGACCGGGTGGGACCTGGCCGTCACCTCGGTGCTCACCCACGGGTTGACCGGGTGTCGGGTGGTGGTGTCGGTGTCGGACGACGCGACGAGCCGCAGCGCGGGGGAGTTGATCGCGATGGCGGGGCGGGTGCGCGTCCGGGCGGTGGCGGACATGGCGGTCGCGGCGTTGCGGGCGATCGCCGAGGTCGAGGGCCGGCTGCACGGTGAGGACCCGGACCGGGTGCATCTGCACGAGCTGGGTGGTCACGACACGCTGGTGGACATCGTCGGGGTGGCCGCCGCGCTGCACGCGCTGGGCGTGGACGCCGTGCACTGTGAGGCGTTGCCAATCGGCGCGGGGGCGGTGCGCACGGCGCACGGGGTGCTGCCCTGCCCGGCCCCGGCGACCTCGGCGCTGCTGGCGGGCGCGCGTGTGGTGGGCACGAGTCTGGTGGGGGAGACGGTGACGCCGACGGCGGCGGCGTTGCTGCGTGCGGTGGGCGCGGACTACGGTCCGCCGCCGGGGATGCGGATGACGGCCACCGGCTACGGGGTGGGCAGCAGGACGTTGCCCGACCGGCCCAACGTGGCGGTGGTCCGCCTCGGCGACCGGGAATCGGGAGAGGTGCGCGACCTGGTGGTCCTGGAGACCAACCTGGACGACGTCACCGGGGAGGTCCTCGGCTATCTCGTCGCCCTGCTGCTGGACTCGGGGGCGTTGGACAGTTGGATCACGCCGGTGGTGATGAAGAAGGGTCGGCCCGGACACGTGCTGCACGCGCTGGCCGCGCCCGAGGCGGCGGACGGGATCGAGCGGCGGATGCTGGTCGAGACCGGCACGCTGGGTGTGCGGCGGACGAGCGTGCGGCGGACCGCCCTGCCCCGCACCACCGACACCGTGCACGTGCACGGGATGCCGGTACGTCGCAAACACGGACCGCACCACGGCAAGGCGGAGTACGACGACACCGTCACCGTCGCCCGGCACACGGGCCTGCCACTGCGCACCGTGCTCGCCCTGGCCGTGGAAAGCCCCGCCGTGGAAAGCCCCGCCGTGGAAAGCCCCGCCGTGGAAAGCCCCGCCGTGGAAAGCCCCGCCGTGGAAAGCCCCGCCACGCAGAGCCCCGAGGAGCACTGATGGACACCAGGACCGCCGCCGAGCGGCTCGTGGAGCATCTGGCCGGGATCGGCCCGGTGGCCGTGGCGTTCTCCGGTGGCGTGGACTCCGCGCTGGTGCTCGCCGCCGCCGTGCGCGCCGTCGGGCCCGACGCGGTGCTCGCGGTCACCGCCGACTCCGCCAGCCTCGCCGCCGCCGAACTGACCGACGCCGTCGCGTTCGCCGACCGCCTCCGCGTCCGGCACCTCGCACCCGCCACCGCCGAGCTGGACAACCCCGACTACGCCGCCAACGGCCGGGACCGCTGCTACTTCTGCAAGTCCACCGTGCTGGACACCATCACGGCGGTCGCCCGCGAGCACGGCCTGCACGCGGTGGCGACCGGGACCAACGCCGACGACGCACGCGACCCGTTCCGCCCCGGCATCCGCGCCGGCGACGAGATCGGCGTGCACACCCCGCTGCGCGCCCTCGCGATGACCAAGACCGACGTCCGCGCCGTCAGCCGCCACTGGAACCTGCCCACCTCCGACAAACCGGCCATGCCCTGCCTGGCCAGCCGCGTCCGCTACGGCCTGAGCATCACCCCCGCCCGCCTCGCGCGGGTCGAACGCGCCGAGACCGCCGTCCGCGCCTGGCTCGCGGACACCGGCACACCCACCCGCGACCTGCGGGTCCGCGACCTCGGCGATACCGGACGGATCGAACTCGACCCACACCTGGCCCACCGCCCCGAGATCGCACCCGCCCTGACCGAGATCGTCCGCACCGCCGGATTCGACAACGCCGAGATCACCTTATTCCGGTCGGGCGCCCTCAACCACGAGTGAACCAGCCGGGTTCATCGGTCGGCCTGGGTGGCCAGCGCAGTCCGAATGGAATCGATTCACGGGTATTGACCAGCGATAACGCTGGCACCGAGTAGTCAAATGCCGCATCATTGCGGCGTAGGGACCGGAGTGTCAATGACGACATCAGGACTGTCCCGCCGGGGTTTCCTGGCGGCCACCGGCATCGCGGCGACCGCAGCCGCACTACCGGGCCTCACTGCGGGCTCGCCGTCGGCGTTCGCGGCGGACACCCAGGCCAACCTGTCGAACCTGGTCAACCTCCGGTTCGGCATGTTCAACCACTTCAACCTCGGCACCTTCACCGACGAGGAGTGGGCGGCGGGCGGCCAGAGCCCGGCGAAGTTCGCGCCGTCCTCCGTGGACTGCGCGCAGTGGGCGGCAGCCGCCGCCGCCGCGAAGATGAGCTACGGCGTGCTCACCACCAAGCACCACGACGGCTTCTCCCTGTGGCCCACGGCGTTCGGCACCCAGAACGTGGCCTACTCGGGCTACCGACAGGATGTCGTGCGCCAGTACGTCGACGCGTTCCGCGCCCGGGGTCTGCGGGTCGGGCTGTACTACTCGATCTGGGACCGCACGCACACGATCCAGGCGTACGGCGGTCACGTCGGCGACCAGACCCAGTCCATCGAGCCGGGCGACATGACCGTGGTGCTCGGCCAGATCCGCGAGCTGCTGACGAACTACGGCACGATCGACGTGTTCGTCACCGACGGCTACGCCTGGCAGATGGGTCAGCAGCAGATCTCCTACCAGGAGGTCCGCAACCTGGTGAAGTCGCTGCAACCGGACTGCGTGATGGTCGACCACGGCGCCCTGACGCAGCCCTGGCTCGGCGACGCGATCTACTTCGAGGCCCCGCTGGGCATCCGGGCACCGGCGGGGAACACGTTCGCGGGCATGCAGGGCGAGACGATCAGCCGCGGCTGGTTCTGGCACCCGCACACGCCCACCGAGGCACCGCGCAGCCGTGACGCCATCCTGGCCGACCTCGGCGACCTGGAGCCCAAGTACACCTCGTACCTGTTGAACTGCCCGCCCAACCGCAACGGCAGGCTCGACACCAACATCGTCAACCGGCTCGCGGAGGTCGGCGCGGCCTGGAGCCCGAACAACTCGCGTCCGCCGCTGCCGGCCCAGCCGCTGCGGGTCGAGTGGCCGGTGAACGCGGTCGCCGCCTACGCGTCGTCCTACAACCCCGGCGAGTCCGCGTACCACGCGATCGACAACCGCAGCGACCGAAACTTCGAGACCTGCTGGTCGACCTGGGGCGGGGGTCGCACGCTGCCGCAGACGATCACGATCGACCTCGGCGGGGTGTGGAGCAACGTCTCCACGCTCGAATACCTGCCCAAGCAGTGGAACCGCACCAACTCCACCGACGGCGACATCACCGCGGCCACCATCTCCACCAGCACCGACGGCGTCGCTTTCACCACGGTGGCCACCGTGAACTGGGCCGCGAACGGGCGGCTCAAGCTCGCCGAGTGGGCCAACCGGGACGTCGGCTTCGTGCGCATCACCGTCACGGCCGCCACCGGCGGCTACGTCAACGTCAACGGAGTGCACATCGGAGGCCGGAGCGCCCGCCCCCAGTTGGTCTCGCGTTTCCCGGTGGCGAACACGGTCTACCGCATCCAGTCCCGCGCCAGTGGCAAGGTGCTCGACGTGCGGGGCGTCGACACGGCCAACGGCACCCCAGTGCACCAGTGGTCGTGGTTGAACCAAGCCAACCAGAAGTGGACCTTCATCGCCACTGGGGACGGGTACTTCAAGATCCGTGACCAGAACAGCGGCAAGCTGCTGGAGGTAGGTGGCCTGTCCCGGGTCAACGGCGGAACCATGAACATCTGGAGCGACGCGAACGTCCACCAGCAGCACTGGGCCGTCACACCGATCGACGGCGGCTACCACATCCTCACCAACCGGCTCAGCCAGCGGGTGCTGGAGGTCCCCGGCGCGTCCACCGCGGACGGCACGGTCCTCGACCAGTGGGACCACAACGGCGCCGGTCAGCAGCAGTGGCGGCTGATCCAGTCCTGACGGACCGATCCGCCGACCCGTCCCGGCGTTCCCGTCCCCGACGGGAACGCCGGGCTTCGGGCCGGTGATCGCGGCACGGTTCCGGCCGAGGCCCGCGCCGCTCCGGAAGCGGGCTAATCGCCGAACAGCTTGCCGGTCTGCTCGATGATCGTCATGACGCTCAGCACGCCGAACAGGAGCACCGACCAGCCGAGCGCGGCCATGCGGCCGGCGCGGATGCGGATCGGTTCCGGCAGCACCTTGCGGTTGAGGACGATCAACAGGCCGGAGTAGATGAACATCATCAGGCCGCCGACGCACGCGGAGATCACCAGCAGGATCAGCGGCTGTCCGAGACCGGCCAGCACGATCGCGCAGCCCACCAGCACCAGCACCCACACCACGGTGAAGTAGAGCGTGCTCTCCTTGACGTTCTTGGCGTACGCGGTCTTGATCACGTCCGCGACCAGGCGGCTGGAGTAGTCCACGATGCCCAGCGCTGCGGCGAACAGCGCGAACGCGCCGGTCACCCAGAACAGCGTGCCGAACCAGGCGCCGACCGTCTCCTTCAGCACCTCGCCCTCGATCCGCAGGAACCCGATGTTGTTCGGCAGACCCGGCCGGCCGTAGACGGTCGAGTAGGCGAGCAGCGAGGTGAACATGATGGACAGGAACGTGATCAGCACGAAGGTGTACAGCTGCTCGCGGTTCGCGAACCGCCACCACGCGCGCCAACGGGCCAGGTGCTCGTCGGTCGGTTCGAAGATGAACCCGGTGCTCGGCGCGGCCTCGGGCTTGCCGGTCACCGGGCTCTTGATGCGCGGCACGTACTTGCCCATGCCGAAGCCCTTGTCCCGGATCCAGTTGCTCTGCACCAAGTTCTGGCCGCCACCGGCGCCCGCGAAGGCGAGCGCGCCGGTCAGGAACGCGAGGCCGAGCGGGTCGATCGGAATGCTCGCCCCGGTCACGATCTCGGGCACGTCCGCCCACGTGTCCGCCGAGATCGCGACCACCGCGCCGACCGCGAGCAGCGCGAGCACCGCCGCGACCTTCAGCATCTCCGCCCGTTCCAGCGCCACGTACACCACCGGTGCCAGCGTGAGGATCAGTCCGATGGCGAGCAGCATCCCGACGGAGATCCAGCGGACGTCACCGCCCCACAGGTAGGTGACCATGGTCGCCGAACTGGTCGCCCAGCCGGGCCACAGGTTCGCGAACACGGTCAGCACCGCGAACACCAGGCCCCAGTGCCGCCAGAAGCGGCTGAAACCGGTGAGCGCGGTCTCGCCGGTGGCGAGCGTGTACCGCTCGATCTCCATGTTCAGGAAGAACTGGGTGGCCAGCCCGACCAGAGCCGCCCAGACGAACACCAGGCCGACCTGGGAAGCGATGTAGGGGAAGAGGATGAACTCGCCGGACGCCAGCCCGACGCCCGCGGCGACGACCCCCGGTCCGATGATCCGCCAGGTGGAGGTCGGGGCCTCCGGTAACGGCCGGACCTCGGGCGGTGGCAGATGGCGGCTGGTGGGAAACCTGCCGGTCACGTCGTTGTGCTGCCTCGTCATCTGGTGATCCCTTCGCCGGAACAAGGAGATCTCCGTGGAGATCATACGGGGGAACCCGCACGATCGGGCGAGGAAAGTCGAATGGGTCCGTTCAGCGACGCATGATCGCGGAGGCCTGGGATGACCGTGGCGCCGAGGTGGCCGCCGGTCGACGTCGAGGCGCCGACCGGCGGCTTCGGTTCAGCGTGCCGAGCAGGTCGGGGAGAGACCGGTGGCGTTGCCGGTGGCTTGGAAGCCGAATTCCACCGACTGACCCGCCGCGACGGAGCCGTTGTAGTCGACGTTGGTGAAGGTGACGGTGCCGGTGGTGCCGCTGCGGTTGGCGCTCCACTGGTTGGTGACGGTGGTCCCGGATGGCAGGGGCACCGAGACCGACCAGCCGTTGAGCGCCGACGAGCCCGCGGTGACCTTGATGTTGGCGACGAAGCCACCGTTCCAGGTGTTCAGCGACGCGGTCGCGGTGCAGTCGCCGGGGCCGGGGTTCTGCGTGGTGGTGGTGGTCGTCGTGGTCGTGGTCGTGGTCGTGGTGGTGGTGGTCGTGGTGGTGGTCGGGTTGGTGGGCCCTGCGGCGTTGAGGACGTCGAGGACGGCGTTGTAGGCGGGCTTCTTGTTGCCGGAGCCGTCGAACAGCAGCGGCGAGTCGCCGGGGTAACGCCAGGAGTCGGTGTCGCGGATGCCCCACACGGTGATACCGGTGCATCGTGCGACGGCAACGCACGCCTGGGTCACGCGGCGGTAGCTGTCGGCCTGCTGGGTGCCGGAACCGGCGATGTCCAGCTCGGTGATCTGCACGTCGACGCCGAGCGCCGCGAAGCGCTGGATGGTGGTCTGGTAGTCGCCCGGGATGCCGGTGCCGAAGTGGGACTGGAGGCCGACGCAGTCGATGGGGACACCGCGGGCCTTGAAGTCCTGCACCATCCGGTAGACGCCCTGGGTCTTCGCGGCGGCCCAGCTGTCGGTGTTGTAGTCGTTGTAGCAGAGCTTGGCGCCGGGGTCGGCCGCGCGGGCGGTGCGGAAGGCGACCTCGATCCAGTCGTTGCCGGTGCGCTGGAGGTTGGAGTCACGGCGTCCGCCGGACCCGCCGTCGGCGAAGGCCTCGTTGACGACGTCCCAGGCGTAGATCTTGCCCCGGTAGTAGGAAGCGACCCGGTTGATGTGGTTGACCAGCGCGGAGCGCAGTGCCGAGCCTTCCATGCCCTGCATCCACCGCGGTTGCTGCGAGTGCCAGGCCAGGGTGTGGCCGCGCACGCGTTTGCCCTGTGCGAGCGCGTGGTTCACGATGCGGTCGCCGTTGGCGAAGCTGAACTGGTTCTGGTTGGGTTCGGTGGCGTCCATCTTCATCTCGTTCTCGGCCGTCACCATGTCGAACTCGCGGTTCAGGAGTCCGACGTAGGTCGAGTCGCCGAGCCTGCCGGCCGCGACGGCCGCGCCGTAGTAGCGGCCGCTCTGGGCCGCGGACGCGCCGAGCGTGCTCGCGGCGCTCGCGGACGTGGTCGCGAGGAACGCGACACCGCCCGTGGTGGTGGCCATCAATGTCGCCGCGAGTACGACTCGTGACACTGACCTCGCTGTCAGTTTCATCTTCGACACCTTCAGGGAAAGCACCCGCCGCGGGCGACGGGTGGGTGGGCAGAACCGTTCGGCCCGGATTGTTCGCGCTCACAAGAATTGCACGGGGGGATGATGGCGGTTAATGGGCTGAACGGAGCAACTTCTTTCTTTAGCGTCTTTAGCTGCGCTAATGCGACCTTGTCGAATGTCGTTCAACGCGAGATTCGGAGCGGGTAGCTAAAGTTAGCGCTCACATTTTTAGCTTTGACCGGTCGATCCGGGCATGGCTACATTTGCCTGGTGACCGGGGTAGCTCCGCAGACCGCGACCCCCACCGTGTCGAGCGCCGCCGCCGCGACCGCTGTCAATGATGAACAGCGAAGGGGACTGAAGACCATGAAACGCTCACCCTGGAGGCATCGCGTCGCGCACGCCATGTCCGCGGCGCTGCTGGTGGCGGCAGGCATGGTGACGGTGCTGAACGCCGACCCCGCCCGAGCCCTGGACAACGGTGTGGCGCGCACGCCACCGTTGGGCTGGAACTCGTGGAACACGTTCGGCTGCAACATCAACGAGACGCTGATCAGGCAGATGACCGACGCGATGGTCAGCTCCGGAATGCGCGACGCCGGCTACCAGTACGTGGTGGTGGACGACTGCTGGATGAACCCCAACCGTGACTCGGCGGGCAACCTCCAGGGCGACCCGGGCCGGTTCCCCAGCGGCATGAAGGCCCTCGGCGACTACATCCACGCCAGGGGCTTGAAGTTCGGGATCTACCAGGCGCCGTTGACCGAGACGTGCGCCCAGTACTTCAACTCCTACCCCGGTTCGACCGGGGCGCTGGGCCACGAGGAGCAGGACGCCCGCCAGTTCGCCGCGTGGGGCGTGGACTACCTCAAGTACGACTGGTGCTCGCCGAGCGGGACGATGGACGACCAGGTGCGCACGTTCGCGAAGATGCGCGACGCGTTGCGCGCCACCGGCCGCCCGATCGTCTACAGCATCAACTCCAACAGCATCCACGACAAGACCGGGCCCCGGCGCAACTGGGGCGACGTGTCGAACATGTGGCGCACCACCGAGGACATCACCAACAAGTGGGACACCGGGCAGACCAACGGCTACCCGATGGGCATCCAGAACATCGTCAACGTCACCGTGCCCCTGGCCTCCTACGCCAAGCCCGGGTCGTTCAACGACATGGACATGCTCGAAGTCGGCCGCGGTGGCATGAACGACACCGAGATGCGCAGCCACTTCGCGCTGTGGGCGATCATGGCCTCGCCGCTCATCGCCGGCAACGACCTGCGGAACATGGACGCCGCCACGCAGGCGATCCTGAAGAACCCCAACCTCATCGCCATCAACCAGGACCCCCTCGGCTACCAGGCCCGGCAGGTCAGCAACGACGGCACGCGCCGCATCCTGTCCAAGACGCTGTCGAGCAACCAAGTCGCGGTCGCCCTGTTCAACCAGGGCTCCAGCCCGACCACCATCAGCACCGACCGCTGGGCGGTCGGCGGCCTGGAAGGCGTGGACATCACCGTGCGGGACGCCTGGACGAACGCGAACGTCCCGACGAGCGACGGCAAGTTCTCCGCCACCGTGCCGGCCCACGGCACCGCCGTCTACGTGGTCAAGGGCTCCGGTTTCCCGACGACCACCACCACGACGACAACCACCACGACCACCACGACGTCGACCACCCCGGATCCGGGCGGCTCCTGCCGGGTCACGAGCACCGTCAACGCGTGGAACACCGGTCTGACGTCGGACACCACCATCACCAACACCGGTAGCGCGCCGATCAGCGGCTGGTCGCTGGCGTTCACCCTGCCCGGCGGGCAGACGATCACCTCCGGGTGGAACGCCTCCTACTCGCCCACGTCGGGACAGGTCACGGCCAGGAACGCCTCCTACAACGCCGACATCGCACCCGGCGCGTCGGTGAGCATCGGTTTCCAGGCCAACCACACCGGCAACACCGACAAACCCTCCTCGTACACCCTCAACGGCGCCACCTGCACCACGGCCTGACCACGGCCGGGGGAGGACTCAAGCGCGAGCACCACGCAGATGGGACGGTAGTGGGGAACAGGAGCTTCGACGTGCCCGCGATGGCGGATGTCGCCCGGCTCGCGCAAGTCTCGCACCAGACGGTGTCGCGGGTGCTCAACGGGCACCAGCACGTCAGCGAGCCGACGCGGCTGCGGGTCCAGGCGGCGATCGACCAGCTGGGCTACCGGCCGAATCGGGTGGCGCGCGCCCTGGTGACGGGCCGTTCGCAACTGCTCGGCGTGGTGGCGCAGAACTCCACCCTGTACGGGCCGGTCTCGCTGCTGGCGGCGTTCGAGCAGGCGGCGGCCGAGGTGGGGTTCGTGGTGACCGCGCATCGGGTGGACGTGGCGGACCACGGGTCCGTCACCAGGGCCCTGGAGCGGCACCGCGACCAGCGGGTGGCGGGCATCGTCGTCATCGCACCCACGGCTTCGGTGAGCGACGCGATCGACGCCATCCCGCCCGGCGTGCCGTTGGTGATGGTGGACGGCGACCCGGAGCGGTCCACCCCGCTGGTGACCGTCGACCAGGTGGCGGGCGCCTACGCGGCGACCCGCTGCCTGCTCGACGCGGGCCACCGCACGGTGTGGCACGTCTCCGGTCCGCCGGACTGGTTCGACAGCGCGGGTCGGGTGCGCGGCTGGCGGTCGGCGTTGGAGGACGCGGGTCTGGAGGCGCCGCCGCTGCTGCCCGCGGACTGGAGCGCGGCGTCGGGGTACCGGGCGGGGCAGAGGCTGGCGCAGATGCCCGAGGTGACCGCGGTCTTCGCGGCCAACGACCACCTGGCGCTCGGCATCCTGCGTGCGATGAGCGAGCACGGCAGGCGGGTGCCGCACGACGTGAGCGTGGTCGGCTTCGACGACGTGCCCGAGGCCGGCTACCTGATTCCGTCGCTGACGACCGTGCGGCCGGACTTCGACGCCGTCGCCCGGGAGACGCTGGACCTGCTGCTGGCCCAGGTCGGCGACCACGAGATCGGCGACTCGCAGCGCACCATCGCGCCGACCTTGGTGGAGCGGGACAGCGTCCGCCCGCCGTCGACCGAGAGCGTGGGTCAGGCCGGTGCGGCAAGCCCGCGCTCGTGCAGCCAGGCCAGTTGCACGGCTGGATTGGAGCCGTAGCCGCCGCCGTGGTCGGCGAAGGGCCACACGGTCATGGTCCGGTCCTCGCCCGCGTAGTGGTTGAAGGCGGCGTAGACGGTGGAAGGCGGGCAGACCGGGTCCATCAGGCCGACGCTGAACAGCGCCGGCGCCGTCGCCCGCTGGGCGAAGTGGACACCGTCGAAATAGGACAACGTGGCAAAGGTCCGCTGCACGTGCTGGCGACTGTGCCAGCGCAGGTACTTCGCGAGTTCCTGGTACGGGCCTTCGCCGCTGATCTCCGCCGCCCGGCGGAACTGGCACAGGAAGGGGACGTCCGGCAGGACCGAGGCCACGCCGTCCGGCGCCAGTCCCGCGACGGCGAGCGCGAGGCCGCCGCCCTGGCTGCCGCCGGCGACGATCACCCGCCGGGGATCCAGGCCGGGCAGGTCGGCGACCGCGTCCACCGCCCGGACGCAGTCGGTGATGAGACGCCGGTAGTAGTAGTGCTCGGGGGAGTCGACGCCGCGGGTCATGAAGCCCTCGGCCCACTGCGTGCCGTGGCCCTCCGTCGAGTCCGGGGTGTCGTGGCCCTGGCCGCGGCTGTCGACCACGAGCTGCGCGTACCCGGCGGCGGACCAGAGCAGGTGGTCGGTGGGCAGCCCACGACCTCCGCTGTAGCCGATGTAGGTCACGACCACGGGCAACGGACCTTCGGCGTCGCGTGGGCGCAGCAGCCAGGCGGCCACCGGTTCGCCGTTCCAACCGGGAAACCGCACGTCGTCCACATCGACGGTGCGCAGCAGGTGCCGGTCGGTGACCCGCTCGGCCTTCACTGCCCCGCCGCAGGCGCGTGCCGCCGCGAGGGTGCGCTCCCAGAAGGCGTCGAAATCCTCCGGAGGGCTGGAGTCCGGGCGGTAGTGGGCCAGTTCGTCGTGCGGGGAGTCGGTCAACGGCATGGGGGAGTCCTTCGGATGCGCGGTGGTGAAGCGCTTCGACGTTCGCATGCGTCCCGCTGGTCTGTCAATCATGCGACTGCAAGGAATGTTCGCGCTGTTGGAGCCCTTGTTGAAGGTCAATGTGCATGGCTAACCTCAATGCGACAGTTCAAGCGCTTCGACACTGGGATTCATCGTGACCAACGAACCGCAGACGATCCAGTGGGGCCACGGGACCTTGGCGGCCGAGTTCAGCCTCACGGGGGACGGTGTCATCCGACTGGCCCGACTCGGCTCGCCCGGTGACGTCCCCGATGAGCACGACCCGGGCGCGGCGGTGCCGCTGGTGGCCGTGACGGCGGTGGGCCACGGCCGCTGGTGGTCGGGCAACCGCTTCATCCACTCCGTGATCGGCGAGCGGCTCCGCTACCGGACGCACCGTTCGACCCACGAGGACGGTTGGCACGTGCTCACCGTCGAACTCGACGACCCGGAGACCGGCCTGGTCGCCGAGGTGGTCTACGGCTCGCCGGACGGCGTCCCCGCACTGCGCGGCGAGGTCGTCCTGCGCAACGAGGGCGACACCACCCTGCACCTGCAGGCGGTCAGCTCGCTCGCGGTGGGGGGCCTCACGCCGGCGCGGGCGGATGCGCTGGACGACGCCGACCTGCTGTGGGCGGACAACGACTGGTTCGCCGAGTGCCGCTGGCAGCGCCGACCGCTGCGGCTGACCTCGCCGGCCCTCACCAGGCGCGTGCGGATGTCCAACGGTCGGGGAGCGTTCGTGCTGGCCGGCCAGGGCGTCTGGTCCAGTTGCGGCCAACTGCCGATGGGTGGTCTGGCCGACCGCCGGACCGGCCGGGCGTGGGTGTGGCAGGTCGAGCACAACGGGGGCGGCTGGCGCTGGGAGTGCGGCGAACGCGAGGGCGCCGCCTACCTGGCGGCGTTCGGCCCCTGCGACGGTCACCACGGCTGGCACCACGCCCTCGAACCCGGCGCGGAGTTCCGCACCGTGCCCGTGTCCCTCGCGTTCAGCTCCGACGGCGGGACCGACGTCGCCTTCGCCGCGCTGACCGACTACCGCCGTGCGACGCGCCGACCGCACCCCGACCACGAGCGCTTGCCCGTCATCTTCAACGACTACATGAACTGCTTGATGGGCGACCCCACCACCGCCAAGCTGCTGCCGCTGATCGACGCCGCGGCCGAGGCGGGTGCGGAGTACTTCGTCATCGACGCCGGCTGGTACGCCGAAGAGGCCGAGAACTGGTGGGACACCGTCGGGCTCTGGGAGGCGTCCCACTCCCGCTTCCCCGGGCCGCGAGGTCTCCACGAGGTTCTGGACCGCATCCGGGAACGCGGCATGGTCCCCGGTCTGTGGCTGGAACCGGAGGTGATCGGGGTCCGCAGCACCGTCGCCGACGCGTTGCCCGAGGAGGCGTTCTTCCGGCGCGACGGCGTGCGCGTCGTCGAATCGGGCCGCTACCACCTCGACCTGCGCCACCCCGCCGCCCGCGCCCACCTCGACCGGGTGGTGGACCGCCTGGTCGGCGAGTGGGGCGTCGGCTACCTCAAACTGGACCACAACATCGACGTCGGCGTCGGCACCAGTGGCCACCCCGGCGAGAGCCCGGGCGCCGGTCTGCTCGGCCACAACCGCGCCCAGCTGGACTGGCTCGACGGCGTCCTGGACCGCCACCCGCACCTGGTCGTGGAGAACTGCGCTTCCGGCGGCATGCGGATGGACCACGCGCTGTTGTCCCGGCTGCAGGTGCAGTCCACCAGCGACCAGGAGAGCCTGGTGCTCTACGCGCCCATCGCGGCCGCCGCGCCCACCGCGGTCACCCCGGAGCAGGGCGCGGTCTGGGCCTACCCGCAGCCGGACGACTCGCTGGACGAAGTCGCCTTCACCATGGTCAACGCACTCCTCGGCCGGGTGCACCTGTCCGGGCGGATCCCGGAACTCCGCCCCGAGGCCCGCGCGCTCGTGCACGAGGCCGTGACGGTGTACAAGAGCATCCGCGCCGACCTGCCGCGGGCCGTGCCGGTCTGGCCGCTCGGCCTGCCCGCCTGGGACGACCCGTGGATCGCCCTCGCCCTGCGCACACCCGCCACCACGTACCTCACCGCGTGGCGCCGACCCGGCACCGAGGACACCGCGACGCTGCGCCTGCCACACCTGCTCGGCGCGGACGTCGTGGTCGACCTGCTCTACCCCGGCGCCGGTCGGGCCGCCACCACGTGGCACCCCGACACGGCCGAGCTCACGCTCACCCTGCCGGCGGCACCGTCCGCCGTGCTGTTGCGCCTGAGGCGTTCGGGGGCGGACGCCGGGTAGCCGACGTCGTCACGCGCACCGATCACCATCCCGACCGCCGGACTTTGGAGTTCCGCCATGTCCTCAGCAGGGAAGAACGCCGGCACGCCGGACCCGCAGACGGCGCTGAGCGACGTCTCCGCCCTGGAGTACCTGCCCAAGCAATGGCATCGCACCGACGCCATCGACGGTGACGTCACCGCGTGCACCGTTTCCACCAGTACGGACGGGGTGACGTTCACCGAGGTCGCCACGGCCGCCTGGCCGGGTGACCGCACGACCAAGTTCGTCGAGTGGCCCGCCGTGGCCGCCGGGTACGTCCGCGTCGAGGTCACGGCGGGCACCGGCGGCTTCGCCCGCGTCGGTGGCCTGCACATCGGCGGTCGCGTCGACCGACCCGCCCTGATCTCCACGGCCTTCCCCGGCGACCGCACCGCCTACCGACTCGTGCCCCGGGACAGCGGCCTGGTGGCGGGGGTCTTCGGCACCGAGGTCCGTACCCGGGACGGCGGTGCGCAGGAGTGGACGATCACCCGCGCCGACAGCGGCTACTACAAGATCCGCAACGCCGGCACCGGCACGCTGCTGGAAGCCGCCGGCCGCTCCCGTGCGGACGGCACGACGGTCGTGCACGGGAGCGACTCGGACGATCCGCACCAGCACTGGGCGATCACCCCCACCGGGGACGGCCGCCACTACTTCCTCACCAACCGGGTGAGCGGTCTGGCTCTGAACGCCGGCGGCTACCTGGACCGGTGCCGCGTCGACCTGATGACGTACACCGCCGACGTGCGGCAGCAGTGGCGGATCATCGCCCCCTGATCGGCGCACGCCGCGTCGAAACTCTCGTTTGCGGTTCGCGCGCACGAGCAGCATGGAATACCGCGTGTGATCACGTGTGAAACCATGCGATACCGGGGTGAGCGCTAACAATTTTAGCTTCTTTGAGCGTTGACCGCCGCGCGCGCCGCCGGCTAGATTGGCTCGAAAGTGGAGGTCTCTCCACCGAAAGTTTCGGACCCTGTCGGTCTGGCAACTCCGCCGCGACCGTACGTCAACGACGACGATGGGGACAGCGATGCGATCGCCTCCTGCGCTGTGCGCGTTCGATGTGGTGCCCGTCCCGTGCCGGCACAGCTCTCCGGTGCGAACCATCCATTGAGGACTGCCGCGCTCACCCCAGGAAGGCAAGTCATGCTCTCGTTACGACGTTTCACGTCGAGGCGCGCCAAGCTGGCCGTCGCGGCGCTCACGCCGGTAGTCGCCCTCTCCGTGCTGACGGGGGTGTCGGTGCCCGCCTCGGCCGCGCCGGGCTGCTCGGTCGCCTACTCCGCGCCGTCCCAGTGGCAGGGCGGGTTCACCGCGAACGTGTCCATCACGAACGTGGGCGACGCGGTCAACGGGTGGACGCTGACGTGGTCGTTCACCGCCGGTCAGCAGGTGATGCAGGCGTGGAACGCCGACGTGTCGCAGAGCGGGGGACAGGTGACGGCGCGCAACGTCTCCTACAACGCGTCGATCCCGACCGGGGGCCGGGTCGAGTTCGGGTTCAACGGCTCGTGGACCGGGAGCAACCCCGCACCGGCGAGCTTCAGCCTGAACGGCACCCCGTGCACCGGCGGCGTGGACCCCACGACCACGACCTCCACCACGACCTCCTCGTCCACCACCACCACGACCACGACGACCACCCCGCCGACCGGGAACCTGCCGTCGAGCTTCCGCTGGTCCTCCAGCGGGATCCTGATCAGCCCGAAGCCGGACGCCACCCACGCGAACGTGGCGGTGAAGGACCCGAGCGTCGTCTACTACAACGGCAAGTACCACGTGTTCGCCTCGACCTACACCAACGGTTACAACCTGATGTACACCAGTTTCAGCGACTGGTCGCAGGCGTCCTCGGCACCGCACACCTACCTGGACACGACCGCGATCGGCTCCAGCTACAAGGCCGCGCCGCACGTGTTCTACTTCGCGCCGCAGAACCTGTGGTACCTGGTCTACCAGACCGGTGACAACGCGGCGTACTCGACCACGACCGACATCGCCAACCCGCGGTCGTGGAGCGCGCCGAAGAGGTTCTACGCCAACGGGATGCCGCAGATCGTCCGGGACAACATCGGTGACGGTTACTGGGTCGACTTCTGGGTCGTCTGCGACACCGCCAAGTGCTACCTGTTCTCCTCCGACGACAACGGTCACATCTACCGGTCGGAGACCACGGTCGCGAACTACCCCAACGGGTTCACCAACACCGTGATCGCCATGCAGGACTCCAACCAGAACCGCCTGTTCGAGGCGACCAACGTCTACAAGGTCCAGGGCCGCAACCAGTACCTGCTGCTCCAGGAGGCGATCGGCTCGGACGGCAGGCGCTGGTTCCGCTCCTGGACCGCGCCCGCCATCACCGGACCGTGGACCGCGCTGGCCGACTCCGAGTCCAACCCGTTCGCACGCTCCAACACCGTGACGTTCCCGAGCGGGCAGTGGACGCGGGACATCAGCCACGGCGAGCTGGTCCGCTCCGGCCACGACCAGCTCATGGAGATCAGCCCTTGCAACCTGCGCTTCCTGTACCAGGGCATGGACCCCAACTCGGGCGGTGACTACAACCGGCTGCCCTGGCGGCTCGGCCTGCTGACCCAGACCAACTCCACCTGCTGACCTGATCACTTCCGCCGCCCATGCAGTCCATGTCCGAACGGCAGAAAAGAGTTGCTGATGATCATGCGCAGGCTATTAGGGCCCGCGTTGGCGGCGGTGCTCCTCGCCGCGGCGGTGACCGGCACGGCGTTGAGCGGAGGACTCGGTGCGGCCGCGCCGTCCACGCAGGTCGGTGCGCTCGCGTCGAGCGCCGGCTGTGGCAAGGCCCCGACGTTGCGCAGTGGGACGCACACGATCCAGAGCGGCGGCAAGAGCCGCAGCTTCATCCTGCGGGTTCCGGACGGCTACGACAACACCCGTCCGTACCGGTTGATCTTCGGGTTCCACTGGCGTGGTGGGACGATGAACGACGTGTCGTCCGGTGGGACGAGTGGGACGGCGTGGTCGTACTACGGGATGCAGGAGCAGTCGAACAACAGCGCGATCCTGGTGGCGCCGCAGGGCCTGGGCAACGGCTGGGCGAACTCCGGCGGCGAGGACGTGACGTTCACCGACGACATGCTGCGGCGGATCGAGGCCGACCTGTGCGTCGACACGGCGTTGCGCTTCGCGATGGGGTTCAGTTACGGCGGTGGGATGAGCTACGCGTTGGCGTGTGCTCGGGCGACGGTGTTCCGTGCGGTGGTGGTGTACGCGGGTGCGCAGTTGAGCGGGTGTAGCGGTGGTAGTCAGCCGATCGCGTACTTCGGCATGCACGGCATCACGGACAACGTGCTGAACATTTCGCAGGGGCGGTCGTTGCGTGATCGGTTCGTGGCGAACAACGGCTGCACGCCGCAGAGTCCTCGTGAGCCGTCGCAGGGCAGCATGACCCACATCACCACGACTTACTCGTGCCGTGCGGGGTACCCGGTGCAGTGGGCGGCGTTCGACAACGGTCACATGCCCGGTCCGGTGGACGGCACCTACACCGAGAGCGGCGTCCGGACCTGGACCAAGGGCGAGGCGTGGAAGTTCATCTCCCAGTTCCAGGGCGGCCCCGGCACCACGACGACCACCACAACGAGCACGACGACAACCACGACGACAACCACGACCACGACCACGAACCCGCCCGGTGACGGCTGCAAGGTGACCGACACCATCAACGCGTGGAACAGCGGCCTGACGTCGGAGATCGTCATCACGAACACCGGTAGCGCGCCGATCAGCGGCTGGTCGCTGGCGTTCACCCTGCCCGGCGGGCAGACGATCACCTCCGGGTGGAACGCCTCCTACTCGCCCACGTCGGGACAGGTCACGGCCAGGAACGCCTCCTACAACGGCAACATCGCACCCGGCGGGTCGGTGAGCATCGGCTTCCAGGCCAACCACACCGGCAACACCGACAAACCGGCCTCGTTCACCCTCAACGGCGCGGCCTGCAGCGTCGCCTGACCCACCGGCGCGGGGTTGTCCGGCATCGTCCGGTTGATCAGGTCCTGCGCCCGCGTCCACAGGTTTCGCCAGAACACCGCCGCGGGAGCCGCCGTTGCGGACCGGCAGTGCGGGCAACCAGTCCGCGCCGGCCGGCCGCAGGGCGGCTCCTGCGGTATCTGCTTGATCGCCCGCCTTCGTCATCGAACCGGTTCGACTGCGCCGCGTCGCGTGATGATCTGGGCAACCGCGCGCCGAAGTCCGCACGCCGTGTCATCGATGCATGTCGATTCGCCGGTCGCGGAGTCGAACCGTTGGGATGAGCGCGCGGTGTTAAGCCCCCGCTGAACTGACTTCTCGGCGTCACGTCGGTGCGGACCGTTGCGCCGCTCGCAGGGCTGCGCGTACGGTCTGCCGTTAGTCGAACCGGTTCGACCCTCTATCCGCCGATCCGGGGTCCTCATGGTTCAACGGCGAACTGGTCCTCCTCTCCCTAGGAGTCACGCGTGGACACGACACCTGACCGGCGGCGTAAGCGCCGTCGCAGTCCCGCTCTTCTCACGATCGGCGCTCTGGTCGCCGCATCCCTCGTCATGACGACCGCACCGGCCCAGGCCGGGGACGAGTCGATCGCGGTCGACTTCTCCGTCGCCGGCGGTTCCCCGACCTACCGGGCGTCCGGTTGGATCTACGGCATGTCCGAGGACGCGTCGGCGCCCGCGGACAACTTCTTCCGCGACGTGAAGTTCCGGTACATGCGTGCCGGTGGCGCGCAGCTCGACAGCCCGGGGGGCTGGGTGTCGGGCAAGTACGACCGCAGGTGGAACGCGACCCGTGCCCAGTTGTTACGTACCCGGTCGCTCGGTGGTGAGTTCATCCTGCTGCCCCACGACCTGTGGGGCGCCGACGGCTACCCGATCTCCCGGTTCCCGGGCGACAACGGCAACTGGACCGACTACGACAACTTCCTCACCCGCTTGATCGCCGACGTGCGGGCGACCGGGGCGCCGGTGCAGTGGGACATCTGGAACGAGCCCAACATCACGCTGTTCTGGAACCGCCCGCAGTCGCAGTACTTCGAGCTCTGGCGGCGCACGTACCAGCGCATCCGAGCCGAGTTCCCCGCTCACCTGATCGTCGGCCCGAGCTGCGCCTGCGTGCCGTCGTCCTCCGGGTGGTGGACTCAGTACCTGGACTTCGTCAAGGCCAACAACGCCGTGCCCGACATCATCAGCTGGCACTCCCTGCCCGGCGACCCGGTCGCGAACGTGGCGACGGCCAACGCCACCCTCGACGCGCGCGGCATCCCGCACCCGCGGCCGTACCAGATCAACGAGTACGGCGCGTCCAACGAGCAGAACCCCGGTGACGGCTCCTGGTACATCGCCCGCCTGGAGCGCGCCGGCGCGGACGGCCTGCGCGCCAACTGGGCGAGCGCGGGCAACCTGCACAACGACCTCGGCAACCTGCTCGTCCGGAACTCGGCGGGGCAGCACCAGCCGAAGGGCGAGTGGTGGGTCTACCGGTTCTACGGCTCCCAGACCGGGCAGATCGCCTCGGTCACGCCCAGCCAGTCCTACGACGGGTTCGCGACGAAGGCGCCGGGTGAGGCCAAGGTCCTGGTCGGTGGTGGCCGCACGACCGGCAACATCGCGGTGAACCTGCGGCGCCTGGACGCCACCGAAGGCATCGTGCTGAACAACCAGGTGCGGGTGCTCGCCGAACGCATCCCGCACAACGGCGGTGCGGCGGTCGGGGGCCCGGTGACCGTCCTGAACACGGTCGTGACCCTGTCCGGCAACGCCACCACCGTGAACCTGCCGCACTCCAACGTCGACGACTCGTTCACCATCACCGTCCTACCGCCCACGGGCACCGGTGACGGCTCCTTCCAGTCCACCGCGGTCGCCCAGCACTCGCAGCAGTGCCTGACCAACCCGAACCGCAGCACCGCCGACGGCACCCAGCAGCGGCAGTCCTCCTGCGGAACCGGTGACGAGCAGCGGTGGAACTTCCGCCCGGTGGCCGGGCTCGCCGACACCTACACGGTCGTCAACCAGCAGTCGGGCAAGTGCCTGGACGTCAACGCGGCGTCCACCGCGGACGGCGCCGCGGTCATCCAGTGGGCCTGCAACAGCGGTGTCAACCAGCAGTTCACCCTGCGGAAGGTCACCTACGCCGGCAACGACCCCGACGACCACCAGCTCGTGGCCCGGCACAGCGGCAAGTGCGTCGACGTCAACGGTGTCTCCACCGCGCAGGGCGCCGTGGTCCACCAGTGGCCCTGCAACCCCGTGACCCAGGGCACCCCGCTCAACCAGACCTGGCGACTTCCCGGTCGCTAGACCCGCACTCCGTGACGGGAACGGCCGCCCCCCCATAAGACCGCCACCAGGAGGCCGCCACGCAGAAGACCGCCGAAGGCCTTTCACGGCCTTCGGCGGTCTTCGCGTCGACCCGATCCCGGTTCGGTCAGGCGGTCGTGCCGGTGACCGACGTGCCCGACTTGGTGACGTAGTACGTCACCTTTTCGCCGCTCCAGTAGTGGAACGTGAGCGTCACCCGCTGGTCGTCCTTGACAGCGCCGAAGAACTCCGCCGTCAGGGTGGTGCGACCGTCCGTGTAGTTGGGCGCGAACGACCGGTCGAACTCCTTGAAGGACGTCCAGTCGTGCGGGCCCGCGTTGGTGCCGTCGTCGTACTTGGCCTCCATCGTGGCGAGCTGGTCGCCGCGGAAGGCCGTCGGGATGGCGAACGAGTCCGTCGTCCCGGTGGCGTCGGACAACACCGGGGTGTCATAGGTGATGACGTAGAACTTCCACGGCACGCCCTGGGAGAAGCGGGCCGTCAGCACCGCGTTCGTGCCGTAGTCCCGCGAGCCGCTCAGCCTTGTCAGCGCCGAGGCGGTCAGGGTGAGCTGGTCACCCTCGAGCGTGTAGTCCCGGCCGCGCACCAGCTTCGTGTTGCCGTGGTACAGGTCGGTGAACGAAGTGCCGTTGAGGTTGAGCGCGATCGTCTTGGCGGTGATGGGGCTCGACTTCGCGTTGAACACCTGGTCGGTGTAGGCCGTGCCGGAGCGGGTCTTCCAGCTCGACTTGATCTGCGCGAACAGCTCCGGGTCGTTCCACTGGAACGAGGTGCGGTTGAAGTGCTGGCCGTTGTCCCACAACATCGTGGTGACCTTCTTGCTGCGCGCCTGGTAGCCGAAGTACTCGAAGAACTTCAGCTTCTCACCCTGCTCGATGGTGCCGGTGTGCCGGTCGAAACCGAGCAGGCCGTACTCACCGATGATCACCGGGATGCCGCGCGCGACGAAGCTGGTGTGAACGCGGTCGAACGTGTCGGTGACGTCCTTCTGGACACCGGCGTCGAAGCGCGTGCCGCCCGCGACGTTCACGCTGAACGGCCAGTAGCCGTAGTAGTGCACGGTCGCGATCAGGTTGGGGTCGTTGAACCCCCGGATCTGTTCCACCAACGGGTCGACGTACACCTGCTCGGACGAGGTGTGCAGGGTCGGCAGGACCAGCAGGCGCTTGGCGTTGTTGCCGCCCGATCGGCGCACGATGTCGTGGAACGACGCGTTCAGCTCGGCGTTGAGCTCGATCTCCTGCGGCTTGCCCGTGCTGCCGGTGAACTGCGGCTCGTTCCAGCTCTCGAACGTCAGCTTGGGCCCGAACTCGGTGAAGGCGCCCGCCAGTTGCGTCCAGATGCTGTTGAACTGGTTGAGCACCTGGTCGTGCTCGGTCGGCATCTTCCAGGTCCACTGCCACGAGTCGTGGTGGAGGTTGATCATGACGTACAGGTCGCGCGCCAACGCCCAGCGCACGACCTCCTTGACGCGGTTCAGGTACGCCGCATCGATGGTGTAGTCCGGCCCCGGGCCCACGCGCGCAGTCCACGTGACGGGGAGGCGGACGCTCTTGAAGCCCTGCGCCTTCACGTTGTCCAGCAGGGCTTCCGTGATGCGCGGGTTGCCCCAGGACGTCTCGTCGCCGGGCATCCCGACCGAGTCCAGCGTGTTGCCGAGGTTCCACCCCGGCTGCATCGCCGCGGTGTGCTCCATCGCGCTGAGCTGCTTCCCGCCGTGGACGCAGGTGACACCGTTGAGCGAGAACGACAACGGCGCCGTGTTCGCTTCCTCCCAGGTGCCGATGAAACCGAACTTCACCGTCGAGTTCGTCGTGATCTTGGCGTTGTAGCTGGCGTCCGCGGCGGTGACCTGGTTGTCGGACTCGGTCACCTTCGCGTTCCACGCGTTGCGGACCTGCTGACCGGACGGCCACTCCCAGCTCAGCCGCCAGCCGTCGACCGCGGCGCCGTGGTTGGTCACGGCGACGTCGGCGTTGAAGCCACCCGACCACTGGCCCGTGACCGAGTACGCCACGGTGCACCCGGCCTCCGCCGCGACGGCCTCGTTCGCCGTCACCGTGATCAGGCTCGCGGTCAGGGCCGCGACCCCGGCCGCCACGACACCGATCCGATGGCGGGCCGGTCGTGTCCTTCTGCGCAATCCGAACATGGAACTCCTCACATCCTCAGGTGGAGCAAACAGCCATGAGAGCGGCGAACCGGTCACGAACCGGTGATCCGCCACTGTTTGTGGAGAGCCGCGGGACTAGTCGCCCGCGGTGAAGATCCGCACATCGCACGCGTCGAGGTGCATGGGCTGGCCGGCGCCGACCGCATCGCCGGACAGCACGTCGGTCAAGTCGCGCGGCGCCCGGACCTCCGTGGGCAGCGGGCTCCAGTTGTGGACCACGTGCACGCGGCGGCCGTCCGGTGACGTCCCGGTGGTCGCGGTGGTGGAGGCAGGCAGGTCGGCCCAGCCGCTGACGGGGACGGGCGCGAGCCAGGCCGCCAGGCTCCGGGCGAGGGCGCGCCCCGGCACGGTGCCCACGCAGGTGACGCGGCCGGCTCCGTGACGGCGGGTGGTGACGGCGGGCCAGCGGCCGAAGTGCGGGTGGTCGTACTCGGCGAGCACGTCCGCGTCCACCGTGGTCAGGCCTTCCGCCCACCGCGTCGCGGTCGCGTCGGTGCCGAGGTCGAGCGGGCTGTCCGGTGCGGCGCGGACGGGCAGCGGAGTGGCCAGGTTGCTGAACTCGTCGTACCACACGCCCGCGGCTACGACGAGCCGCGGCGGGGCCGGCTCGGGCCGTGCGCGCGCCTCGTGGTCCGCGTAACCTGTCCGGGGACCGAGGACCAGGTGACCACCGGCGTGCGCGTAGGCGGCGAGCCAGTCGAGCGTCGCGTCGTCGGCGATGTACAGGCCGGCGGCGATCAGAACGGGGTGGTTTTGCACCGCGGCCTCGGGAGTCGAGCGCTGGTGCAGCTGGCGGGTGTGGATGATGCGCGCCTGCCGGCCCGCCTCGAAGACGCCGCGGTAGAACGAGTCGAAGATGCGGTGGTACGAGGCGTGGTCCGGACCGCCGTCCGCGGTCGCCAACGGCGGGTACTTCTGCATCAGCCACTTGTTCGGCATCGAGTAGACCAGCGCGATGTCGGAGTCCGGCTCGATCCCGGCCACCAGGGCGCCGGCGGTGTCGAACTCGGCGCCGAGGCGGGCGATCTCGGCGTAGACCCGTCCGGGACGACCGCTGTGCGGCAGGACGCCGCCCCAGTGGGTCTCCGCGCCGAAGTGCAGCGTGTGCCAGTGCCAGTACTCCACCATCCGCGCGCCACGCGAGACCAGTGCCCAGGCCGCCTGCCGCCACTGCCCGTCGTAGCCCGGTCGGTTGTCCGACGTGCCGCCGACCGCCTGTGCGTTGGTCTCGGTGATCAGGAACGGCTCCTGGCGGGAGGAGAAGACGCGGTCCGCGTTCTCGTAGAGCGCCCACACGCCGGTGGTCTTCCAGTGCTGCTGCTCGTGGTCGTCGGGTGTCGGATCGGGTAGCACGAGCCCGTCCTGCATGTCGTAGTACGGGTTGCCTGCGGTGACGTCCAGCGCGTCGGTGAGTTCGTCGTCCTCGAAGGCCGGGTGGCCGTAGGAGATGCACGTGGTGACGAACTGGTCGGGGCTCGCGTACTCCCGCACGATGTCCGCCTGCCAGGCGACGAACTCGGTGGTCTGGCGAGCCTGGAACGCTCGCCACGCGACGTCGTACTGGGGCTGTGCGTTGTTGTCCGGTGTCCAGAGGTCGGCCCAGGTGGAGAGCAGGTGCGACCAGTAGACCAGGCCCCACTCCTGGTTGAGGGCCTCCACGGTCCCGTACCGCGCGCGCAGGTCGTCCACGAACCGCTGGAAGAGGCCCTGGTTGTGCGGCAGCCGCAGGCCCGGTTCGTTGTCCACCTGGAAGCCGATGACCGCCGGGTGCGAGCCGTGCCGGACGAGGATCTGGCGGCTCACGCGTTCGGCGTGGAAGCGGAACGCGGGGTGGGTGAAGTCCACCTCCTGGCGGGCTCCCCAGCCCATGCGCTGCCCGGTGGCGTGCTCGGCGGCGATCTCGGGGTACTGCCGGGACAGCCACGGCGGCACGGCGTACGTGGGTGTGCCGAGGACGACGGAGATGCCGCGTTCGTGGGCGCCGTCGAGCACCGGCGTGATCCAGTCGAGGTCGAACCGCCCGTTCTCCGGTTCCCAGGTGGACCACACCGACTCGCCCACCCGGATGACGGTGAACCCCGCTTGCGCCATCAGGTCCAGGTCGGTCTTCAACCGGTCGTACGGCTGGTACTCGTGGTAGTAGGCGGCGCCGAACAGGACGCGCGGTGGCAGTGCGGTCATGGCGTCGGTTCTCCGAACGTGGCGGTGCGGCTGGTGCGGTCAGGAGGTCGTGTGGTCGGCGGGGTCCGTTCCATGGCGGTGACCTTCGCTGTCGTTGGAAGCGTCGCGGCAGGGGACACGCGCGCGCCGCGCCGGGTCAGCCGTCGAGCGACTCGTAGTCGAACCAGTCGAAGTGGACGGTGCCCGCCGTGGCGTGCAGGCCGATGACGCGACCGGTGAAGCCACCCGCGACCTCGGTGGAGAGGTAGCGGCCGTCGAGGGTGGCGAGGGTGGTGAACGTCCCGTCCGGTTCGCCGAAACCGAGGTGGACGGTGTCGGGGCCGGTGCGCGCGTCCCGGAGGGTCTTCTCCTCGTGCACGTCCACGCCCAGGACCAGTGGCCCGGCGGGTACGGCCCGGGACGCGACCACGGACTTCAGCGTGCCGACGCGGGCCACCACCCGCACCTCGCCGGCGGTCGCCTCGACCTCGTAGTGGTGCTCCTCGTCCAGCCTCAACGCGAGGCCACCGGTTCCGCTGGAGGTGTCCACGAGCGTGCGCGCCCGGCAGGACCGGTGCTGCTGGCGGCGGCCGACGAACACGACGTCGCAGTCGTCCAGGGACTCACCGCGCGCGTGGAGGGTCAGCCACCCGGCGCGTTCCTTCGTCGTGCAGTGCCGTTCCTGCCGGTCGCGCAGCGAGATCCAGGCCGGGGGGAGCGCGGGCAGGTCGAAGTCGTCGCGGGACGCCTCGGCCGGACCCGGCCGCAGCGGCCACGGCACGGTCCCCTCGGGCGCCAGCGGGCCGACGACCGGCCAGTCGTCCACCCAGGTCACGGGCGCGAGGAACGTCTCCCTGCCCAGCACGTGCCAGCCGGGGGTCCCGCCGCCCGGCCGCACGCCGAGCAGCACCATCCACCAGGAGCCGTCCGGCCCTTGCACGAGGTCCGCGTGCCCGGTGTTCTGGATCGGGTGATCGGTGCCGCGGTGGGTCAGGATCGGGTTGTCCGGGCACGGCTCGAACGGGCCGGAGGGGGTGCGGCCGCGGGCGATCGAGACGCCGTGGCCGCGTTCGGTGCCGCCTTCGGCGATGAGGAGGTACCAGTAGTCGCCGATCCGGTACAGGTGCGGCGCTTCCGGCGCCTTCGCGCCGGGCGCACCGGACCAGATCCGCCGCGGCGCGTCGAGCACCTCCCCGGTGTGCGGGTCGATCCGGACCTGCGCCACCCCCGCGATCGTGCACCAGCAGGTGCCGTCGGAGTCCCAGGCGAGGTCCGGGTCGATGCCGGGCAGGTCGGGCAGCAGGATCGGGTCCGACCAGGGTCCGGCGGGGTCGGTGGCGGTGACCAGGAGGTTGCCGTCGCCGCTCACGTTCGTGGTGATCAGCCAGAACCGGCCGTCGTGGTGGCGCAGGGTCGGCGCGTAGACACCGGCGGACGACGGCGAGTCGAGCGGGAGGCGCAGTTGGCCCGGCCGGTCCAGGACGTTGCCGATCTGCGTCCAGTGCACCAGGTCGCGACTGTGGAAGATCGGCACGCCGGGGAAGTACTCGAAGCTGGAGCAGACGAGGTAGTAGTCCTCGCCGACGCGGCACACGCTCGGATCGGGGTGGAAGCCCGCGATCACGGGGTTGGCGAACGTGCTGGGGTTCGGTGACATCCCATCAGGCCCTTCGTGGTTGGGGCGCGCTCCAGCGCACCGGTGCGGCACGGCGCACGGTGTGATCGACGGGTTCGGTGAGGGTCAGGGCATCCGGAGCACGGCACAGCCGTGGGACGGCAGCTCGGTCAGCGGTCCACCGGTGAGCAGGTCGTGTGCGGTCTGGGCGAGCGGGACGGTGTCATCGCCGTGGTTGAACAGGAAGCACCACCCGCCGCGGGTGACGGCTTCCACTCCGGGCGGCCACTCGCGGGCCACACCGGCTTCCCGCAGCAGTCGGTCGACCAGCGCGGCGTAGTCGGAGGTGTCGAGGACGGTGGAGAGGTACCAGCCGTGGCCGGCGCCGAAGGCGTGGCGGGTGAGCGCCGGGCGTCCGGCGAGCATCCCGTGGGTGTAGGCGGCGATCGCCTCCGCGCCGTCGAGGTGCAGGTACTCGCTCCACACCGTGCCGTGCGCGCCGTCGGACAGCGTCATCCGCTCCTCTCGGCGCAACGGCCGCGGCTCTTCGACCCGGACGCCGAGGGCTTCGCGCAGTGGCTGGGCCGGGTAGCCGCCGAGGCGGGCGTGGGGGTGCTCGTCGACCACGCCGCTGAAGTGCTGGACGAGCAGCGTGCCGCCGTCGGCGACGTAGCGGCGCAGGTTCGCCGCCCCCGCGTCGGACAGCAGGACCAGGGCGGGTGCCAGGACGAGTCGGTAGCGGCTCAGGTCGTGCTCCGGGTGGGCGAAGTCGGTGACGACCCCCGCGTCCCACAACGCCCGGTGCGCCCGCCGCAGCATCGCGTGGTAGTCGAGGTCCGGCGAGGGCAGACCGTCCGCCTCCGACGCCCACCACGCCTCCGCGTCGTGCAGCACGGCCACCTCGGCGGTCACCGTCGACCCGGCCACCTCCGCGAGCCGGGCGACGGCGTCGCCGACCTCCGTCACCTCCCGGAAGATCCGGCTGTCCGGCCCGGCGTGCGGCACCATCGCCGAGTGCCACGTCTCGGCGCCCGCCTTCGACTGGCGCCACTGGAAGAACAGCGCGCCGTCCGAGCCGCGCGCGATGTGGCTGAGCGTGTGCCTCAGGATGTCGCCCGGGTCCTTCGGCAGCACCCGGCGTTCGGCGTAGACGGTGTTCGTGCCCTGCTCCATGAGCAACCACGGCCGGCCGCCGCCGAACGAACGGGCGCGGTCCGCGCCGAACGCCGTGTCCGCCGCGGCGTCGAGGCCCGGCCTGTCCGGGTAGTGGTCGATGGTCACGACGTCCAGTTCGCGGCCGAACGCCCACAGGTCGAGGTTCTGGTAGCCGGGCAGCATCAGGTTGGTGGTCACCGGGAGGTCGCTGTGGGCGCGGATCGCGTCGCGTTGCTCCCGGTAGGCGGCGAGGGCCAGGTCGGACCCGAAGCGGCGGAAGTCCAGCGTCTGCCCGGGGTTGTGGTGCCATTGCGTGGCGCGTGGCGGCAGGACGTCGTCCCAGGAGGTGTAGCGCTGGCTCCAGAACGCCGTGCCCCACGCCTCGTTCAGCGCGTCCAGCGTGCCGTGCCGGTCGCGCAGCCAGGTGCGGAACGCGGCGGCGGCGTGGTCGCACCAGCAGAGCGTGGCGTACTCGTTGTGCACGTGCCACAGCGCGACCGCGGGGTGTCGGCCGTAGCGCTCGGCCAAGGCGGAGGCGATGCGGCGGGCCGCGTCGCGGTAGGCCGAGGCGGCGAGGCAGTAGGTGTCACGGCTGCCGTGGACGAGTTGGACGCCCTCGGCGGTCACCGGCAGCGCGTCCGGGTGTGCCGTGGTGAACCACGGGGGAGGGGAGGCGGTCGGCGTGGCCAGGTCGACGGCGATACCGTTGGCGTGCAGGCGGTCGAGGTGGGCGTCGAGCCAGGTGAAGTCGTAGCGGCCTTCCTCGGGTTCCAGCAGGGCCCAGGAGAACACCCCGACCGTGGCGAGGTTGACCCGCGCCTGGCGCATCAGTTCGTCGTCCTCGGCCCAGACCTGCTTGTCCCACTGCTCGGGGTTGTAGTCACCGCCGAACGCGAGACCGCCGAGCCGCTCGGTCAGTTCGTGCGCCGTCATGCCTGCTCCTTGCGCAGTGGCAGTCGTGCGTCGTCGCGCACGAACAGCGGGATGCGTTCGATCGGGGCGGCGACGGTGACCGTCTGCCCGCCCGCGTGCTCTTGGCCCGTCCACGCGTCGGTCCACCGGGCTCCGGCGGGCAGGTGCCCGGTGCGCTCCCGGGCTCCCGCGGCGGTGACGGGTGCGACGAGCAGGTCGGGGCCGAGCACGTCGGCCGGTGCGCCCGCGGTCGCCGGGAGGTACGGGGTGACCGAGCCGTCGGTGTCGGCGTCGACCCGCACCGTCAGCGCCCCGTTGACCAGGGTCGCGTGGTGCTCGGCGATGCCGATCTCCGGCTTGCCGCCGGGCGGCGCGTCGAGCAGCGCGCCCGGCAGGTCGTCGAGCACCGGACCGCCGGTCCTCGCGCGAACGCGGACGGCGTCGGGTCCCCACACCTCGATGCGCAGGGTCTCGCCGTTGGCCCGCCATTCGAGGGCGTTGCCGAGATCGCGGAAGTGCATTCGGTGTGCTCCTGGCGGTGGTGAAGGTTCATCGCGTCCGGACCGGTGGCCGACGGACGCGCAGGGAGCCGCTCGCGGTTGTTCAGGGCGCGCTGGGAGTCCGGCTGAGGTGCGGGCCGGTGCTCTCCCGAACGGTCAGGACGGGTCGGAGCAGGACGAGTTCGTCGTCCGGCTCCTCGTCGCGCCCGGCCGCGGTGATCCGCTTCATGACCTGCTCGACGGCGACCCGGCCCAGTTCCTGCGCCGGGCCGGTGACCGCCGTCAACGCGGGCGCGTACTGCTCGGCGAGCAGCTCGGGGCACAGCGCGATCACGGAGGCGTCCTCGGGGACCGTCCGCCCGCTGATGCGCAGCAGGCTGAGCAGCGGGCCGATCGCGCCCTCGTTCTGCACCACGAACCCCGTGGTGTCCGGTCGGTCGGCGAGGATGCGGGCCAGCGTGCCCGCGGTGCTCTCGTAGGTGCCCTCGCACGGCCGGTGCACGAACCGCAGTCCTCTCTCTTCCGCGCGTTCCCGGAAGCCCACCAGGGTGCGCTCGGCGTACCCGGCGTGCCGCTGGTACACACCGGAGCCGTACCCGATGAACGCGACCTCCCGGTGGCCCAGGTCGGCCAGGTGGTCCGCGCACAACGCGCCCGCGGCCCTGAAGTCGTGGTCCACGCAGGACAACCCGCTCCGGTCGTCGGGCAGGCCGATGAGCGCGGCCTGCGTGCGCAACTCGCGCAGCACCGGGATGCGCTCGTCGTCCAACTCGACGTCCATCAGGATCACGCCGTCCGCCAACCCGCTCACCGCGACCCGGCGCACACCCTCCGGGCCCTCGTCGTTGGTGATCAGCAGCACGTCGTAGCCGTGCTGGCGGGCCGTCATGGTGACCGAGATGGCGATCTGCATCATGATCGGCACGTAGACGTCGGCACGCAGCGGCACCACCAAGGCGATTATGTGGGAGCGCTTGGCGGCCAGCGCTCTGGCGCCGGCGTTGGGGTGGTAACCGAGCTCGGCCACCGAACGCTCGACGCGGCGCCGGGTCTCCTCGGAGATCGAGCGCTTGCCGCTGAGCACGTAGCTGACCGTGCTGGCGGACACGCCCGCGTGCCTGGCCACATCGGCGAGTGTCACCATGCGTGATGCTCCTGCTTCTCGTCCTCTTCCGGGCCCGCTCCCGGAGCCCGCGTGCGCACAGTGTGCCGGTTCAGCCCTTGACCGCCCCCGTGAGCACGCCGACGCGGAAGTGCTTCTGCATGAACGGGTACACCACCAGCAGCGGCACGATCGTCAACACCACCACTGCCATCTGCAACGACAGCGGCGCGGTCTGCGAGAACTGCGTGCCGAAGCCGGCGTTGACCGAGCCCGGCAGCCCGTTGCCCCGGTTGACGTAGGTCAGCAGCACGTACTGCAGCGGCCACTTCTCGCTGTCGGTCGGCATGTAGAGCATCACGTTGAAGAACGAGTTCCAGTAGCCGACGCCGTAGAACAGGGCGACGACCGCGGTCACCGCCCGGGACGTGGGCAGGACGATCGACCACAGGATTCGCCAGTCACCCGCGCCGTCGATCCGCGCCGCCTCGATCAGGTCGACCGAGGTGTCGGAGTAGAACGCCCGCAGCACCAGGATGTTGAACACCGACACCGCGCTGGGCAGGATCAGCGCCCACCACTGCCCGTAACCGCCGAGCTCGGTGACGACCAGGAAGGTCGGGATCAGGCCGCCGCTGACGAACATCGTGAGGATCAACAGCACCAGGATGAAGCGGTGGGCCACCGAGCCGGACCGGGACAGGCCGTAGGCGCACAGGATCGACACGGCCATGGACACGGCCGTGCCGACCGCCGTGATGCCGAGGCTGACCAGCAGCGCGTTGCGCACCGTGGAGTCGCCCAGCATCACGCGGTACGCCTCGAAGGTCACGTCGGTCGGCCAGATCACCAGGCCGCCCGCGCGGTTGACCGCCGCCTGCGTGGACAGGCTGGTCACCACGATGATCCACAACGGGACCAGGACCACTGCCACGACCATGCCGAGGGTCAGGCCCTTGGCGGTCTGGCCGGCCGCGGTCGGCGGCTCCTCCCAGACCGGGCGTTTCGCGCGCTTCCGGTGCCGGACGGGCTTGCGACCGGTCACTTCGCGCTTCTCTTTGGTGCGTTCGATGGTCAGCGTCTCGGTCATTTCCGGTACAACCCGTCTTCGCCGAAGGCGTGCGCCAGCTTGTTCGCGCCCCAGATGAGCAGCAGCGAGATGACGCTCTTGAACAACCCGGCCGCCGCGCCGTAGCTGTAGTTGTTGGTGGCGATGCCGTAGTAGAACGCGAAGGTGTCGAGCACGTCGGCCGCTTCGTGGCCGACCGCCTCCCGCTGGATCAGGAACTGCTCGAACCCGACGGTGAGCGCGTTGCCCAGGCGCAGCACCAGCATGAGCATGATGACGCCGGCCATCCCGGGCAGGGTGATGTGCCACAGCCGCCGCCACCGCCCGGCCCCGTCCACCGCGGACGACTCGTACAGATCGGTGTTGATGGCGGCGAGCGCGGCGAGGAAGACGATGATCGACCAGCCGGCTTCCTTCCAGATCGCCTGCGAGGTGACCAGCAGCACGAATGTGTCGGGGTTGGTCATGATGTCCCAGGTGCTGATGTCGTTGCTGCGCAGGAACTGGTTGAGCAGCCCCGCACCGCCGAACATCTGCTGGAAGATCGTGATCGCGAGCACCCACGAGAAGAAGTGCGGCAGGTAGGCGATGGACTGGATGAGGTTGCGCAACCGCTCGCTGAGCACCGAGTTCAGCAGCAGCGCCAGCGCGATCGGGATCGGGAAGAACAGCACCAGCTGCACGAAGCTGAGGTAGAGCGTGTTGCCCAAGGAACCCCAGAACAGCGAGTCGTTGAACAGGTACTCGAACTGGTCGAACCCCACCCACTCGCTGTTCCACACCCCGACCAGCGGGTTGTAGTCCTGGAACGCCGTCAGCAACCCGAACAGCGGCACGTAGTTGAAGACCAGCAGCAACGCGACCGCCGGCACGGTCATCAGCAGCAGCGACCGGTCGCGCCGCAACCTGACCCGCAGGCTCAGCCTGCCGCTCTTCCGTGCCGGCGGTTCCGTGTCAACGGTGCTCACTGACCGGTCCCGTACTTCTGGAGGACGTTCTCGTCCATCCACTGGATCAGCTTGTCGCCTCCGCTCGACTTCCAGGTGGTGATGGCGTCCTTCACCTCGGAGACGGGCTTCTTGCCGTGGTAGCAGTCCTTGATGGCGTCCTCGACGGCCTGCGCCGCGTCGGCGGTGGCCATGGACCGGGGCAGGCTGATGTTCATGTTCCAGAACACCGGCTTGCGCAGGTACTTGACGTTCGCGGCCTGCCAGGCGGTGTAGTCCTTGGTCACGACATCACCACCGGGGTTGCTGATCACGGCAGAAGGCGCGGCCAGGAACGGGTAAGTCGTGGCCTGGACGTTCTTCTTGCCCTCCTCTGTGGCGGTCGGCACCCCGTTGACCATCGTGTGGTGGACGCCCTCGACCCCGAAGTTGATCAACGTGTACTCCGCCGAGCCGAACGGCGCGGCCAGGTAGTTCGCGACCGCCAGCAGCTCCTCGATCTGCTCGGGCTTCAGGTTGATGTTGAGGTAGCTGAGGATCCTGGTGGAAGCGCCCATTTCGATCACCGCATCGCCCTTGCCGTCCGCGGTGAAGAAGTTGAAGGCGCCCCGCCGGTAGTTCGGGTTGGCGGCCGTGCCGGACTGGTGGTCCGACAGGTTCCAGGCGCCTCCGCCGCCGCCTCCGATCAGCGTCTTCCCGGAGTAGAAGCGGACGCCTGCGTTGGTGTTGTCGCCCGCGATCGCGTCCGGGTGCAGGTAGCCCGAGGTGGCGAGCTTGTAGTGCCAGTCGAGGGCGTCGAGCAGCTCTTCCATCTCGTACTTGTGGACCAGCTTGCCGTTGTCCACCTTCCACTTGAGGGGCACGTTCCAGGCAGGGAACATGTACGTCCACACGTCGTCGAACGCCCACACGCCGCCCTTGGCGTCGGTCAGCTCCTTGCCCAGGTTCATCAGGTCGTCGGCGGACTTCACCTGGTCGGCCGTGATGCCCTTCGCGTCGAGGACGTCGCGGCGGAAGAAGGTGGTGCCGGCGATCGAGAACCCGGTGGAGAACGACGGGATGCCGTAGAGCTTGTCGCCCCAGGCGCCCGACTGCCAGGCGCCCGTGGGGAGAGCCGCGAGGTTGGGGTACTTCTTGATGTTGTCACCGGACAGGTAGGGCGTCAGGTCCGCCAGCTGCGTCCCGGCCAGCTCGCCGAGGCTGAAGTTCGAGCTCCACCACGCCGGCAGCTGGATCCAGTCCGGCAGCTTCTTGGCGGCGGTCATGGTGGGGACGATGGTGGCGTAGTTGTTGCCGTCCGCCGGCTTCATGTCAAGCGTGACGCCCAAGGCCTTGTTCATGGCCTGGTAGAACGAGTTGTCGGCGGGCGGGATGGTGCCCCACAGCGGCGTGACGGTCGTGTACCTGCCGCCCTTGCCCGGGATGCCCGAGACGGTGGCGATCCGGTTCGACGGGTAGGTCAGGAAGCCGGGGTCGGTCATGACGTCCGGCCCGCCCGCCACCGCGGCGATGTCCGCCTTGATCGCGTTGCTCGGCACGTAGCTCGGGAGCGCGGACTTGAGGGCGTCGCTGTTCGCACCGGTCGCCTGCTGGGCGCCGCCGCCGCAGGCGGACAACAGGCCACCCATGGCCGTGAGTCCCACGACCGAGGCCGTGGTGCTCAGGAACCTTCTGCGATTCAGCTCAATCCCCATGACAGGGCCCACCCTTCTTCGTTGAAAGCGGTGTGTCGAAGCGCTTGACGATGTCGGGAGAGTAATCATGTGACGTGGCGCACGGCAAGGGTCAGTCACCAAGCAAGATGCGAGCTTGGGGCACTGATTGACAGTCCCGCAGACTCCATGTCAGCGTTGAAGCGCTTCACCTGATCTGACCTGAGGGGTTGTGCCGCGTGAGTACCTCATCCCTGACCGCCGCCGGGCGGCTGCCGTTCCACGACTCCGAGCTGGATGTGCGCAAGCGCGTCGATGATCTGCTCGGCCGGCTGACGCTCGACGAGCGGATCGCGATGCTGCACCAGCACGCACCGGCCGTGCCGCGGCTGGGCGTCGCCGCGTTCCGCACCGGCGCCGAGGCGTTGCACGGTGTGTCGTGGCTCGGCGTCGCGACGGCGTTCCCGCAGGCGGTGGGCCTGGGCGCGACCTGGGACGAGGACCTGGTGCGCCGCGTGGCCGAGGCGACCTCGGTCGAACTGCGCGCGTTCCACCTGCACCGCCCACCGGCCGAGGGGGACAGCCGGACGAGCCTGCAGGCGTGGGCACCGGTGGTGAACCTGCTGCGCGACCCGCGCTGGGGGCGCAACGAGGAGGGCTACTCCGAGGACCCGGTGCACACGGTGCGAATCGCGGAGGCGTTCTGCCGCGGCCTCGCGGGCGACGACCCGCGGTTCCTGCGCGCGGCCCCCGTGCTCAAGCACTTCCTGGCCTACAACAACGAGGACGACCGCTGCATCACCTCCTCCGGTGTGCGTCCCCGTGTGCTGCACGAGTACGACCTCGCGGCGTTCCGACCCGTGGTGGAGTCCGGGGCGGCGACCGGCGTCATGGCCGCCTACAACCTGGTCAACGGTCGTCCGTGCCACGTCAGCCCGCTGATCGAGGACGAGCTGCGCCGCTGGGCCGAGCCGACCGGGCACGAGCTGTTCGTGGTCAGCGACGCGGAAGCGCCGTCCAACCTGGTCGACCCGGAGCACTACTTCGACGACCACGCGGAGTCCCACGCCGCCGCGCTCAAGGCGGGCATCGACAGCTTCACCGACCACGGCCTGGACAGCGCCACCCCGGTCGGGCGGCTGCGCGAGGCGCTGGAACGCGGCCTGATCGACGAGATCGACATCGACCGCGCGGTGCGCCGGCAGCTCGCGCTGCGGTTCCGCCTCGGCGAGTTCGACCCGGACCTCGACCCGTACGCCACGATCGGTCCCGATGTGATCGACCACCCGCACCACCGGGTGCTCGCCGAACGTGCGGCCACCGAGTCCGTGGTACTGCTGAAGAACGACGGGCTGCTGCCGCTCGACAAGGCCGCGACGCCCCGCGTGGCGGTCATCGGTCCGCTCGCCGACGTGCTGCACGAGGACTGGTACAGCGGCACGATGCCGTACCAGGTCACCATCGCCGCCGGTCTCGAAGAGGCGGTCGGCGAGGTGGTCCGCGTGTCGGGTGACGACCGCATCGCGCTGCGCTCCCGCACCACCGGCCGGCTCCTCGGTGACACCGCGTTCGACGTCACCGAGTGGGGCGACGACGTGGTGACCCTGCGGTCCGCCGACACCGGCCGCCACCTCGGCGCCAAGGACGGCTCACTGGTCATCGAGGAAGAACGCATCAAGAGCTGGGACGTGTACGAGACGTTCCGGCTGGAGCCCGTCGCGGACGACAGCGACACGGTGCTGCTGCGCAACGTCCTCACCGGCCGTTACGCCGCGGTCGACCCGGCCGACGGCGGGGTGAGCGTCACGGTCGAAACGCCCGAGGCCGCCGAGCGCTGGTCGCGGGAGTTGGTGCGCGACGGCGCGGAGGAGGCCCGCGCCGCCGCGGCCGCCGCCGACCTCGCGGTCGTCGTCCTCGGCAACCACCCGCTCATCAACGGCCGCGAAACCCAGGACCGCACCGGCACCGCGTTGCCCGAGACGCAGGCGGCACTGCTCCGCGCCGTCGCCGAGGTCCAGCCGGCGACCGTCCTCGTGGTGATGAGCAGCTACCCCTACGCCCTGGACTGGGCAGATGAGCACCTGCCCGCCGTGGTGTGGACTTCCCACGGCGGGCAGGAGACAGGTCACGCGCTCGCCGCCGTGCTGCTCGGCGACGCCGAGCCGGCGGGCCGGCTGCCGCAGACCTGGTACCGGGGCGACGACGACCTGCCCCACCCGCTCGACTACGACATCATCAAGGCGGGTTGGACCTACCAGTACCACCGGGCCGCACCGCTGTACCCGTTCGGCCACGGCTTGTCCTACACCGACTTCGCCTACCGCGACCTGCGGTTGTCGTCGGAGGTCATGCCGCAGGACGGATCGCTCGACGTGTCGGTGACGGTGGCGAACACCGGTGCGCGGCCCGGCAGCGAGGTGGTCCAGCTCTACGTGCGGGCGCTGGACGCCCGCTACGACGCGCCACGGCTGCGCCTCGTCGACTTCCGCAAGGTCCGCGTCGGTGCGGGGGAGAGCGAGGCGCTGACCTTCCGGCTACCCGTCGAACGGCTCGCCCACTGGGACGTCGCCCGCGGTGCGTTCACGGTCGATCCGGGCGACTACGAGATCGTCATCGCCCGTTCCGCCGAGAACCACGTCCTCGTCGCACCGCTCACCGTCACCGGCGAGAACCCCGCGCCGCGCGCGGTGGTCGACCGGCACACCCGCGCCGTCGACTTCGACGACTACTCGGAGCTCGTGCTCGTCGACGCGACCCGGGCCACCGGCGACGCGGTCGCCCCGGCGGACCCGACGCGACCCGCGACACTGCTGTTCCGCGCCGCGGACCTGACCGGCGCTGTCGGCGTCGAGGTCGAGGTGGCGCGAGTGGACGGTTCGGGGGAAGGGCGGCTGGAGTTCCGCTTGGCCGACCGGCCACTCGCCCTGGTCGACGTACCGGTGACGGGCGACCGCTACACGTGGACGACCGCCACGGCCGAGTTCCCGGAGCGGTTGGACGGAGTCCACGACCTGTGGCTGACCCTGCACGGCGACGTCCGACTCACCGCGTTCCGCTTCACCTCGTCCCACACGGCTGCCGGATGAGGAGCTCCTGAGGTAGCGACTGGTGACGTCGGAGTCGGCGCCGGCATGTGATGAACAGACCGTTGCCCCTGGTCAGGCCCACTTGTGGGTCCGACCAGGGGCAACGGTCTGTTTGGCGTCGGTCGACCGGACGGCAACGCGCCCACCATGCGGACCGAGGGTGGTTCGCGCTCATAGGCCAGGTGGAGGCGGGCGCCCAACTATGAGTGCGACTCACCACGTGCCGTTCCTTGACGATGGATGTGACACACCTTACTGTCGTGGGCGCTAACATTCGGTAGTTGCTTCGAAAGTTTCGGTCGGGTGGGTGCATGCCCACTCCGGTGCCGCACTGCCTCCGGGCCGTGACGACCGAGCGCTCAATGCGGCCGTGCCGCCTGTCCCGTCGGTTTTGGAGGAGCGTCGTGAGACTCCGCTTACCCCTGTTCTGTGCCGCTGTGGCCCTGGTCGCCGCCTGTACACCCGGCACCGGGGGCGGTGGCGGTGGTGACGGCAAGTCGTTCGAGTTCTGGTCGTTCTCCGCGATCAACCAGAAGCTGTCGGTCGACGCCTACAAGCAGAAGCACCCCGACGTCGAGGTCAAGCTGACCGAGGTGGGCTCGTCGGTGGAGACGGCACAGGCGCTCACCACCGCGCTGGCCGGCGGCAAGGTGCCGGACCTGGTGCTGATCCAGGGTGACGACCTGCCGAAGTTCGTGCAGCAGCCGCAGAACTTCGTCGACCTGCGGACGTTGGGCGCCGACGACATCAAGGGCGACTACCTGGACTGGGTGTTCAAGCAGAGCGTCGCCAAGGACGGCGAGGTGCTGGGCATCCCGACCGACGTGGGCGGCATGGCCATGGTGTACCGGACCGACCTGTTCGCCGCGGCGGGCCTGCCCACCGACCGGGAGGCCGTCAGCGCGCTGTGGCCGACGTGGGACGACTACATCGAGACCGGGAAGCGCTACACGCAGCAGACCGGCAAGGCGTTCGTGGACAACGCGGCGACCAGCGTGTTCTACCAGGCGGTCAACCAGGTTTCCCAGAAGTACTACGACAACAAGGAACGCAAGCCGGTCTACGACAGCAACCCCGAGGTGAGGGCGGCGTTCGACCTCGGCATCAAGGCCGCTACCTCCGGGATCACCGCCAAGCAGACGTCGTTCGAGACGGCGTGGAGCGCCGGCATGACGCAGGGCCAGTACGCGACCGTGGCCGCGCCGTCGTGGATGCTCAACAGCATCCGCACCACCGCACCCGACACCAAGGGCAAGTGGGACATCGCCCGCATCCCGGGCGGTTCCGGGAACTGGGGCGGCAGCTACCTGGCCATCCCCAAGCGCGCGCAGAACCCCCAGGCGGCCTGGAACTACATCAAGGAGATGCAGTCGCCGCAGGGGCAGTTGGAGCACTTCGGACGAGTCGGCGCCCTGCCCTCCACCCCGTCGGTCTACAAGGACGAGAAGCTCACCACGACGAAGGACCCGTTCTTCTCCGACGCGCCGACCGGCACGATCTACACCGACTCGCTGCTGGAGCTGAAGCCCTTCTACATCGGACCGGACAGCGCCACCATCGGCCAGGAGTTCCTCAACTCCATCACCAACGTCGAGCAGGCCGGTGGCAACCCGGCCACCGCGTGGGACGACGCGGTGCGCAACATCAAGACCGCCATCGGCGGTTGACGCCGTGGTAGCCGCGCTCACCCCGGTGCGCCCGGCCACACCGCCTCCCCCAGCCTTCGGAAAGACCCGAGGGCTGGGGGAGCGGCTGTCGCCGTACGCGTACATCGCCCCGTTCTTCGTCATCTTCGCGGCGTTCGGGCTGTTCCCGTTCGCCTTCACGTTCTACGTCGCCCTGTTCGACTGGAACCCCATCGGCGACCAGGAGTTCATCGGCACGGACAACTTCGTCCGCATGCTCGGCGACCCGAGGTTCTGGAACGCCACCCGCAACACGGTGAGCATCTGGGCACTGTCGACGATCCCCCAGCTCCTGATCGCCCTGCTGCTGGCCCACGTGCTCAACAACGCCCGGCTGCGGTTCGCGTTGTTCTTCCGCATGTCGATGCTGGTGCCCTACGTGACCTCGGTGGCGGCCACCGCGATCGTGTTCGTGCAGCTCTTCGACCGCGACTTCGGGCTGCTCAACTGGCTGCTCGGGCTGGTCGGCGTGGCACCGATCGACTTCGTCCAGACCACGTGGGGCAGTCACCTCCTGATCGCCGCGATGGTGACCTGGCGGTGGTTCGGCTACACCACGCTGCTCTACCTCGCCTCGCTGCAAGCGGTCCCCCGCGCGGTCTACGAGGCCGCGGCCATCGACGGCGCGGGCCCCTGGCAGCAGTTCCGCCACATCACCGTCCCCTCGTTGCGGCCGATGATCATATTCACCGTGGTGACCTCCACGATCGGCGGCTTGCAGATCTTCACCGAGCCGCTGCTGGTCGGCACGGGCGGGCCGCAGTCCTGCGGTGTGGTGCGGCAGTGCCAGACGCTGACGCTGTTCCTCTACGAGCAGGGCTTCGGGCAGTTCCAGTTCGGCTACGGCTCGGCGGTCGGCGTCGCGCTCTTCGTCATGGTCGTCGCCATCGCCGCGATCAACTACCTGCTGTCCACCCGGATCAAGGCGGACCGATGACGAGCACCACGCCACAACCCCGACGCCACGGCCGGGTCCGCTGGTGGACTTACGTGCTGCTGGCCGCGGCCGCCGTCGTGAGCCTGTTCCCGCTGTACTGGATGTTCATCGTCTCCACCACCGACAGCGCGACCGCGACGGAGATGCCGCCCGAGATCGTGCCGGGAGGCAACTTCTTCCACCTCGCGGGCCTGGTGCTGGACACCGTGCCGTTCGTGCAGTCGCTGCTCAACAGCCTGTTCGTGGCCACCGCGATCGGGGTGGGCCAGGCGGTGCTGTGCGCGCTGGCCGGGTTCGCCTTCGCCAAGCTCGACTTCCGGGGCCGCAACGCGCTGTTCCTGGTCGTCCTGCTGACCATGACCGTGCCCACGCAGCTCTCGGTCATCCCGCAATACCTGATCATGTCCTGGCTGGGCTGGGTGGACACCCTCCAGGCCCTGGTCGTGCCGGGCCTGGCCAGCGCCTTCGGCATCTTCTGGATGCGCCAGCACATCATCGCCACGGTCAGCGACGAACTGCTCCAGGCGGCGCGGATCGACGGCGCGAGCACCTGGCAGGTGTTCTGGCGGATCGCCTTCCCGATCGTGCGCCCGGCCGCGTTCGTCCTAGGCCTGTTCGGGTTCATCACCGCGTGGAACGACTTCCTGTGGCCGTTCATCGTGCTCAAGTCGCCCGAGCGGTACACCGCCCAGATCGCCATCAAGGCCTTGCAGAACAGCCTCGACGTCGACCTCGGGCTGGCCATGTCCGGTTCGTTCCTGGCCACCATCCCGCTGGTCGTGGTGTTCATCGTGGTCGGGCGGCGCATGGTCGCGGGCATCCTGGACGGCGCCTTCAAGGGCTGATCACCGTCACCGGCCACATCCCACCGACGCGAGGTCGGCGGGATGTGGCCGGTGAAGTGCGGCGGGCGAGCCGCTTACTGGTTGCCGCTGACGGTTACGCCCGAGCCCAGCGCTGGTTGGCGCCGGTGTGGCAGGTCCACACGATCACGGCGGAGCCGTTGGCGGTGGCGGCGCTGTTGACGTCCAGGCACAGCCCGTTCTGCACGTTGCTGATCGTGCCGTTGCTGTTCAGGTTCCACTGCTGGTTGGTGGCGCTGTTGCAGTCCCAGATCCGCACCCGGGTACCGGTGGCGGCGTTGCTCGGCATGTCCAGGCACTTGCCCAACACCTGCAAGGCCTTCCCGTTCACCGTGAACTGCTGGTTGGACCCGCTGTTGCAGTCCCAGATGACCATCTGCGTGCCGTTGGCCGAGTTCGCGCCGTTGACGTCCAGGCACCGGCTGCTCGCCTCGCCGCGCAACCGGAAGGTGGTCGGGTCCGGGCCGGGGCCGGGGCCCTGCTCACCGGTGAAGAACTTCCACACCTCGCCCTTGACCCAGCTCCTGGCACCGCTCTCGCAGCCCGCGCACCCGTCCACGGGTCCCTGCTGGTGACCACCGTCGAACGGGGCCCAGACCACCGGGTACCCGGTCCGGCACCCCGAGTAGGCGGTGGTGATGTGGGTGTTGCTGCCCCGGGCCGGCTCCGGCGGGTTCTGCGTCGTGCAGCCGTTGTTGCGGACCCACCGGTCGCGCTGGCCGCGTCCACTGCCGATGTTGTCGCCGATGCCGTGGATGCCCATGTAGGCGACGGGCGCGGTGCCGCCCGCGCACCCGCTGATCTCACCGGGCGAGGCGATGGCGGCGATGGCGCGGAACACCGTCGGCCGGGAGCACGCGAGCGAGATGCTCATCGCGCCGCCGTAGCTGAAGCCGAGCGAGAAGCGCTGCGTGGTGTCGACGCAGAGGTCGTCCTCGATCCGCTTGATCATGTTGTCGACGAAGGTGACGTCCTCGCCGCCGGCGTTGCCCCAGCCGTTGTTGAGGCCTTGGGGCGCGACGAAGATCGCGGTGTTGTTCGACAGCTGCTTCAGCCCGTAGTGGGCGTAGACGGCCCCGTCGCTCCCGCCACCGGCGACCTGGTCCATGGTGCCGCCCAACCAGTGGAACCCGAAGACCAAGCGGTGCTGGTAGGTGTTGTTGTAGTTGTCGGGGACGCTCAGGATGAAGCTGCGCGTCTTGCCGCCGCTCTGGATCGTGTGCGTGCCGCTGCGCAGGGTGGGCGTCTTGCCGCAGCCCGGGGTCGCGGCGGCGGTGGTGACGGTGTCCGGTGCCGCTGCCGCCGGTGCCGGTTCGGCGCCGGCGACATCGGTGCCGCCCAGCAGCAGCGCGGCCGCGGCCGCGAACAACGTCCATCGTCGTTGAAGGCGTTTGTCCTTTGACACGGGTGCTTCCGTTCTCTGTGGTGTGGTTCGCTGATGGGTGGGTCGGCGGTCACCCGCTGCCCTCCGGGGCCGTGTCGGCCGGGATCGCGCCGGAGTCCGGCCCGGACGGCAGGTACACGTGCACGTGCCCCTTGCCGGCGTCGATGCTGATCACGTCCAGCTGGAGCGCGGCGACCGACCAGGTCCGCAGCGCCAGCGTGCGCTGCGCACCGGCCAGGGTCAGCAGCTCGCCCGCCAGCGGCTGGGGAGCGGTGACCGCAGCGGCGAAACCGTCGACCGCGGCGGCGAGTTGCTGGACGGCGGTGCGCATCCCGGTGCGGGCGACGTTCACGCCGTTGCCCGCGGACGGTGTCTCCGCGTACCGCTGCACCTCCGCAGAGACCACGTCGCGCCAGCCGCGCACCTCGTCGATCGTGGGTGCGGCGGGCGCCGCCGTGTGCTGGAGGGGAGACGCCTCCGCCATCGCCTGGAGCACCGGGGTCAGCCGTTCCCGGCCGCCCTTGGCCAGCTCGATCAACGTGCCGACCTGCTCGACGTCGCGCTGCGCCTCGGCCTGCTCCAACTCGGCGATCCTGCGCTCCGTCGCGTCCGGTCCGGACGTCCAGGAGCCGGTCACGAACGCGACGGCGAACCCGAGCGCGAACGTGGTGACCAGGGCGGTGGCCGATCCCCACCGGGATCGGGGTGATCGCGCCGCCGCGGCCTGGCGCGGGGACTTCCCCGGCCGTGCCCGTCCCACCGATGTGGTCCTGCCCATGACCTTCCTCCTTGCCGAACGGTGAGAAGGAACCTCGCGGCGGGGAGGTCCGCGGCCCCGGCGCGTGCCGGGGCCGCGGACGACCCGCTCAGGACAGCGTCCACCTCTGGTTGGTGCCGCCGCTGCAGGTCCAGATGATCAGCTGGGTCCCGTCCGCGGAGCTGCCGCCGTTGGCGTCCAGGCACTTGGTGCCGTTGCGGATCGTGCCGTCCGACTGCACCGCCCAGTTCTGGGCGGACGAACCGTTGCACGTCCACAGCTGCACCAGCGCGCCGTCGGCGGTGCTGCCGCCGTTGACGTTGAGGCACTTGCCCAGGGCTTGGAACGTCTGCCCGGTGCGCGTCCACGTCTGGTTGGTGCCGCCGTTGCAGGTCCACAGCTGGACCTTGGCGCCGTCGGCGGTGCTGCTGCCGTTGACGTCGACGCACTTGCCGCCGATGCCGACGATGCGGTTGGTCCCGCCGCCGGGGCCCGGCACGCCGACACCGTTCCCGGTGAACGTCATCGAGTCCAGGTCGTACGTGGTGCTCGAACCCGTCTTGAACACCATGAACAGCTCCGTGGTGCCACCGGGGTTGGTGACGTTCACCGCGGGCGTGCTCGCGTAGTTGTCCCAGCCGCCGGTGCTCGGGACCGGGACCGTGGCGATCAGCGCACCCGTCGGCGAACCGGCCCGCAACTCGACCGATCCACCACCGCTCGGCGAGGACAACCGGAGCGACACCTGGTTGATGCCGGTGAAGTTGTACGGCGTGAACGAGATCCAGTCGTTGTTGCTGATGTCGCCGACCCTGGAGCCGGACTCGGCCGCCGCCTGCGCCACGACCCGCACGCCGGAGGAGCCGGTGAAGAACTCGGCCTGCTTGCGCTTGGGTTGCAGCAGGACCTTCCGGTTGCCTTCCAGCGCGGGCACGCCGGACGTGCCGTTGTCGGTGTACCTGCTCGCCGCCACCCAGAACGAGTTCAGGTTGGCGTGCGCGCTGTCGGTCTCGGCCTTGAACGTGCCGGTGCAGCCGGGGATCGGCGAGAGGTCGTGCCCGTGCTGGTCGTGACCCAGCGCCGGGGTGGTGGTCACCCTGCCGCAGTCGATGGTGCCGTCCTCGGGGTCGGTGACGGTGACCGTGTACGGGATCGAGTCGCCCCAGCCGAACATGCCGCCGTCGGGGATGCTCAGGTTGACCGTCGGCGCGGTGTTGCCCGAGGTCACGACCACGCTGGTGACGCCGGACTTCCCGCCGGCATCGGTGACGGTGAGCTTGGCGTTGAACTGACCCCTCGCGGTGTAGGTGTGCGTGGGGTTGGCCTCGGTGGACGTGCTGCCGTCGCCGAACTCCCACCGGTAGGTCACCGGGCCGCCCTCGGGGTCACCCGAGCCCGCGCTGGAGAACCGCACGGTCAGCGGTGAGGAGCCCGAGGTGGGCGTTCCCGTCGCGGTCGCGATCGGACTGCGGTCGCCGCTCTTGTAGTCGATGCGGTAGAGCCCGGAGTCGGGGTTGTCCCGACCGTACCCGGAGCCCCACTCCAGCAGGTACATCGAGCCGTCCGGGCCGAACTTCATGTCCAACGGGGACTTGAAGCTCAGGTTCGGCAGGAAGTCGTTGATCTTCAACAGCTTCCCGTCCTGGCCGAGCCGGAACTCCCACATCCGGTTGCGCGACCACTCGCCGAAGAACGGGGTCTGGTCGAAGTAGGCCGGGAACTTGGTGGGGGAGGGGTTGTTCGCGTCGTACTGGTAGATCGGGAACGCGCCGGGCGCCTCGCCGCCCGAAGGGCTGCCCATCTCCGGGAACTTGTTGCCGTTCGCGCCGTTGCCGTACCAGACGTCGGCCTTGCGCGCGGCCGGCAGGTCGGTCAGGCCGGTGTTGTTGGGCGAGTTGTTCACCGGTCGGTCGCAGTTGAACTTGGCGCCCGACTGGCCGGTGGCGAAGTTGTAGTCGTTGAACGGGATGTTGTCGCCGATGCAGTACGGCCAGCCGTAGAAGCCGGGCGACGCGATGATGTTCCACTCGACGGTGCCGCCGGGACCGCGGTTCGCGTTGTCGTTCGCGGCGTCCGGGCCGTAGTCGGCCGCGTAGATCACGCCCGTGGTCGGGTGCACCGAGAACCGGAACGGGTTGCGGAAGCCCATCGCGTAGATCTCGGGCTTCGTCCGGGCCGTGCCCTGCGCGAACATGTTGCCGGTCGGGATCGTGTAGGTCCCGTTGGTCTCCGGGTGGATGCGCAGGATCTTGCCCCGCAGGTCGTTCGTGTTGGCCGCGGTGGCCTGGACGTCGTTGTTCGCCCAGCCCGGCCGCTCGTCGATCGGCGCGTAGCCGTCGGAGCGGTGCGGCTGGACGTCGTCGCCGGTGCCGATGTAGAGGTTGCCGTTCGGGCCGAACGCGATGTAGCCGCCGGTGTGCCCCGGTTCCGGCGCCTGCCGCGAGGACGGCACCTTCATCAGGATCCGCTCGCTGGCCATGTCCAGCGCGTCGCCGTTCACGGTGAACCGGGAGACCCGCGCGATGTCCTCACCGCCGCCGGAGGGGGAGTACATCAGGTAGATCCACTTGGTGGTGGCGAAGTTCGGGTCCAGTGCGAGCCCGGTCAGGCCGTCCTCGCCACCCGTGTACACGCTCAGGGTCGCCGCCGTGACGGTGGTGCGGGTGTCCGGCTTGTGGATCTTCACCTTGCCGCCGTACTCCGCGTAGAACACGCGGCCGTCCTTGGCGACGTCGAGCGCGGCCGGTCCGACGGTGTTGTCGTCCAGCGCCACCTTCTCGAAGCTGCTCCACGCCGTGGGACCGCAGTCGGCCTGGACCTTGCCGCCGGCCGATTCCACGCCGCCCTTGACGTGCTCGCGGAACAGCGGTTCGGAGTAGCTGGACGCCTGGTGGCCCATGGCGGTGGCCCAGAGCCGGCCGCCCTCGAAGTTGCGGCACCACGAGATCGGGTGGTCGTAACCCATCCGGCTCGAGCCGGGGTCGTACGTCGTCTCGTCGGCGGTCACCAACACGTGCGCGTTGCCGCGCACCGAGCGGTTGAAGTTGTACCACTCCTCGGTCCGCGTCCAGCGGTCCGGCAGCGCCGTGCCGGACGGGTGCTTGCGGTCGGCGACCTTGGCGGTGCCGGACACGGTGGCCGAGTGCGCCGTCATGGTCGCGCCGAGCATCTGGTCCCACCACGGGAACTGCTGCTCGATGTTCATGTCCGTCGCGTTGTGGATCGCGACGAAGCCGCCGCCGGCGCGCATGTACCTCTGCGCGGCGGAGCGCTGCGCGTCGTTGTCCCACACCATGCCGGAGGTCTGGAGCATGACGACCACGTCGAACGTGGCGAGCGTGGCGTCGTTGAAGACCGACGAGTCCTCGCTCTTGGTCAGCTCCCACTCGTTCTGGGCGGCCAACTGCTCGAACATCGTGATCCCCGCCGGGATCGAGTCGTGCCGGTAGGCACCGGCAGCGGTCTTGCTGAACAGCAGGACGTGGAACCCTTCAGGGTGCGCGGGTGCGGGCGCCGAAGCCAGGCCCATCATCACCAGCACGCAACCTATGATCGATAACAGGCGCGCGAATCTGTGTCGCATTGCCACTCCTCTGGGGCATCGAAAGGCGACTGGCTGGATTACGCGGCGGCGGCGGCGTGCGGGAAGGTCTGTGGCGTCCGGCGGCTGTCACCGGATGCCGGTGGTGCTGTACGCGTGCTGCGCTAGCCCGGTGCACGAGGGTCCGGCCGGCGCGGCGCACGGCACCGCGCCGGCTCGGATTCGGATTCCAGTCGGCTGGAACACTCCGAGGTGTCGACCGCCGTGGGACTCAGGGCGCTTCACCAGGGGAGGCGGACTCTTCCGCACTCACCGGTGGCGATGATCGAACCCATCGACGAGCAGACATGAGCGCTCCCTCGGTGCGTCATTGCCCGGGTGCTGGATGTCATACAAGTACTCGTAAGATCCGCCACGATTTGTAACACACATCCGCCGGGCGAGTCCAGATACGCGATCGCCGCGAGGGTGCTTCGGCCGTCGCGGGCAAGGGGCGCCACGTGACCGATCGGCGCCCGGTCGCGGGTGTCAGCCGAAGAGGCGGCGCTGGATCTCGCGGCGGTAGTCCTGCAGGGTGTTGTCGAGGTGGAGGCCGGCGGCCGCCGCAGCGGCTTCGGGGTCGCCGTCGCGGATCGCCCGGTAGATCGCCAGGTGTTCCTCGACCGCCTCGGCCGCGTGGCCGCCGACGGTGCCGTGAAACCCGATGGTGCTGGACTGGCGCTGCAGACGGCGGGCTTCGCGCACCGCGGCCACCAGGAACTGGTTGTGGGACGCCGCGGCGACGGCGAGGTGGAAGTCCTCGTCGCCGCGGTCGAACAGCGAGGTCTCGCCGGTCAGGTGGCCCTGTCGGCAGGTTTCGGCGGCGGCGCCGATGGCGCGCAGTTCGGCGGGGGTGGCATGGGTCGCGGCCAGTCGGCTGGCGGCGGTCTCCTGCACACGGCGGAACTCGAAGAGCATGTAGACGTGGTCGAGGTTGGTCGGCAGGAAGAAGCCTCCCCACCGGGAGGAGCCGAGCATGCCCTCGTCGTCGGCCACGTAGAGCCCACGCCCCTTGTGCGCCCGCACCCGTCCGATCGCGGAGAGGATCTTGACGGCTTCCCGCACGACCGTCCGGCTGGTGCCCATCCGCGCGGCCAGCTCGTTCTCGGTCGGCATCCGGTCGCCCGGTTGCAACTCCAGCTCGGCGATCAACTGGAGGATCTGCTCGGCTACCAGCTCGTAGCCCGGCCGGTACGGACCGGTCACCGGAGTGGTGTCCGGCTGCCCGGTCGGGTCCTCCGGCACAAGTGCGCCATCCGTCAACGCTGCTCCTTAGTGACGGGTCACCTGAAGAGTATGACGGCTCACCGCCGGCCACACAGCCTACATCTCAAGGGCGACGACCCGCGGGAGCATGCGGTGCGGTGCCTGACGCCGCACATCGGCCGCCAGATGTGACGCGTGGCGGTCGCGGTGTGGCCGACCTGTCCCGAATAAGCATGCTTATCTGTCCTTGAGCAGATCCGGCCGGCAGTGGAGGCTCCTTGCTCACGCCGGCGTCGAACAGCGGTGTGCGGATGCCGCGTTCCCGACCCCCTCGGATGTCCAGACGGTGGGCACCTGCTCCGTCGGCGGCGGCCTCGTGGTGCACGGGTTGGACCACGGTGGTGGCCGCCGGGTCGAGGTGGATGTCGAGCCCCGAGTCCCCGTAGGCGAGACGCACCTTCACAGCCGTTCCCCCGGCAGTCGGTAGACGCGCGCGGCCGTGCCGCCGAACACCTCGTCGCGCTCGGCGGCGGTGAGCCCGGCGGTCAGCCCTTCGGCCGCCGCGACGACCTCCTCGTAGGAGGCGGCGAGCAGGCAGACCGGCCAGTCGGAGCCGAACATCACCCGCGACGGACCGAACGCGTCCAGCACCACGTCGGCGTACGGGCGCAGGTCCGCCACGGTCCACCCGGCCCGGTCGGCCTCGGTGACCATGCCCGACAACTTGCAGGTGACGTTCGGCTCGGCGGCGAGCTCACGGATGTGGGACGCCCACGGTTCGCGGTCGCCGGCGGCGATCGGGGGCTTCGACAGGTGGTCCAGGACGAACGTCGCCCCGGGCAGCGCGCGCACGGTCTCGATCGCCGCCGGCAACTGGTGGACGAGGGTGAGCAGGTCGTAGGCCAGCCCCGCCTCGGCCACCGCGCGCAGTCCGCGCTGGACGTCCGGCCGGGTCAGCCAACGCGGGTCCGGCTCACCCTGCACCAGGTGCCGCACACCGACGAGCAGGTCGCCGCCGGGACCGGCGCGCAGAGCGGCGAGTGCGTCGCCGATGCCGGGGTCGGTGAGGTCGGCCCACCCGACGACGCCTGCCACCAGGCCCTTGCCCTCCTCGGCGGCCAGGGACAGGAAATCCGCGGTCTCCTCGACGTCCGGGACGACCTGGACCAGGACCGTCCGGTCGATCTCCGCCACCGCGGCGGCCGGCGCCAGGTCGTCCAAGGCGAAGTCGCGGCGGATCGGGGCGAGGTCGGGACCGTTGAGCCAGTCGTGGGCCCGAGGGCTCGGCCCCGTTCGGCCGGGGGCGCCAGGCCGGAGTCGCCAGACGTGGTGGTGCGCGTCGATCCGGATCATGTCGGTCGGTGGCATCGGACTCCCTGCTCCGGCGCAAGTGTGCGCCAGCAGGCTAGCAATACATCCTATCTCATCGGAAGGGTGGTTTGTTCGCGTGGTCCCGGTGTTCGGCCTGTTCTATCGCTCTCACATGTGCATATGTCTTCGGGTGGCACCTCGGTATGCCGTGTGATGCCGACGCGACTACGTCGGCGCCTCCCAAATCCATCCGATGTTCGCGTGCCGGTGGGCTGCCGGACGTGACGGCGAGGTCAGGCGCGCTGGAGTTGGAACCGCTGGTTGTCGCCCCCGCCGGGGGTCCACTGCGAGATGCGCGCGCCATCGGTGGTCGACGCGCTCCACACGTCCATGGCCAGGTTGCTGAGGCGGTTGACCAGACTGACGACACCGCCGCCCTGGTCGACCACGCGCCATTGCTGGCTCGTGGCGTTGGTGTCAGCCCGTTGGGTGATGTCTGCGCCCGTGCTCGAACTGGCGACCTGGAGCACCAGGCCGCTGTGCCGGGCCCGGATGCGGTAGTAGCCGCCGCCGGAGTCGACGAAGTCGAACTGCTGGTTCAGGCCGCCGGTCGACGACCACTGCTGCAGCAGGGCGCCTGCGGCGGTGGACACGCCGCTGATGTCGGCGAACTTCCCGCTGTGCCGCGCGACGAGCCGGTAGTACACCCCCGGCTGGACGACCGGCCCGCTGCCGACGCCCTGTCCTGTCGCGCGGTACGCGTGCCCGGCCTGGCCGGGGAACACGATGACGTCCGCCTCGGGCTTGGTCGGCTGCACGACCGCACCGCTCGTCGTGTCGGTCAGTTCGAAGGTGCCGGTGAACATGCGGTTGCGGACCCGGATCGTGCCGTCGCGGTCCGGCGTGACGGAGAGGGTGGTCGCGGTGCTGCTCCATGTGGCGCCGACGGTGTGCCCGCCGCGCCCGCGCAGACCCGTCACGCTGCCCGCCGACCACGCCGGCGGCAGCGCGGGCAGCACGTGCAGTTCGCCGTTGTGGCTGTGCAGCAGCATCTCGGCGATGCCGGACGTGGCGCCGAAGTTGCCGTCGATCTGGAAAGGCGGGTGCAGGTCGAACATGTTGGGCGCGAGCCTCGCCGGTGTCACGAGGTAGCGGATCAGGTCGTGCGCCCGGCCACCCTCCTCCATCCGCGCCCAGTAGTTGATCTTCCAGGCCAGTGACCAGCCGGTTCCGTCGTCGCCGCGCAGCTGGAGGGTCCGGCGGGCGGCCTCGAACAGCTGGGGCGTGCCGCGCTTGGTGATCTGGTTGCTGGGGTGCAGGCCGTACAGGTGCGAGACGTGCCGGTGGTTCGTCTCGGGCTCGACCCAATCGTAGAGCCACTCCATGATGTTCCCGCGCGAGCCGACCCGCATCGGCGCGAGCCGCTGAGCCGTCGCGCGGACCCGCGTTCGGAGGTCGGCGTCCACGCCCAGCACCTCGGAGGCGCGGGCGCAGCCCTCGAACAGGTCACGCAGGATCTGCATGTCCATCGTCGGCCCCGCGCACACGCTGACGTTCGCGTGGTGCAGCAGTTCCGGCGAGTTCGACGGGTTGGTGACCAGCCACTTCAGGGTCGGTTCCTCCACCAGGGTGTCGAGGAAGAACTGGGCGGCGCCCTTCAACGCGGGGTAGTACGACCGCAGGAACTCGACGTCGCCGGTGAACAGGTAGTGGTCCCAGATCATGGTGGCGAGCCACGCGCCGCCGGTCTGCCACATGCCCGCCGCGGCGAAGTCGACGACCGAGGAGCCCCGCCACCCGTCGGTGTTGTGGTGCGTGACCCAACCACCGGCGCCGTACTGCGCACGCGCGGTACGGGCGCCGGTCACGGTGAGGTCGTTGATCATCCGGAACACCGGCTCGTAGCACTCGGCGAGGTTGGTCGTGTCGGTCGGCCAGTAGTTCATCGGCAGGTTGGCGTTGATCGTGTACTTCGAGTCCCACGCCGGTGTCAGCGAGTCGTTCCAGATGCCCTGCAGGTTCGCGGGCTGGGTGCCCGGCCGCGACGACGAGATCAGCAGGTACCGGCCGTACTGGAAGAGCAGGGCGGAGAACTGCGGGTCGACCGCGGTGTTGTGCTGGGCGATCCGGACGTCGGTCGGCTGGTCCGCCGCCGCGGTGCGGCCGAGGTCGATGGCGACCCGCCCGAACAGCCGCTGGTAGTCGGCCACGTGCCGGCTGAGCAGCACGTCGTACGCCGTGCCCTGCGCGGCGTTGAGGCGTCCCCGGGCGATGCCCTGGTAGTCGCCCGCCACGTTCCGGTAGTCGACGTAGCTGGTGCCGATCGAGATCAACAGGGTGACGCTGTTGGCGTTGGTCACCCGCAGCGTGCCGCCGGAGCTGCTGGTGCTCCCGCCCTCGGTGATGGCCTTGGCCAGCGCGAGGAACCGGACCGAGCCCGCGATGCCGCGCTGATCGCCGGACCGGCCGTCCAACCCGATCGTCGTGCCGTCCGGGCTCGATGCCGTCGCCCTCTGCGGCGTGCTGAACGACGCGGTGAACGAGATGGAGCCAGGCGTCTCGGCCGTCAGGCGCACGGCGATCACCTGGTCGGGCGCGCTGGCGATCACCTCGCGCCGGTACCGCACGTTGTTCGCCACGTAGGTCACCACCGTCGTGGCGGTGGTCAGGTCGAGCCACCGCTGGTAGCCGGACACCGTGCCGGGACTGGGGAAGGTGAGCCTGAGGTCGCCGACGGTCTGGTAGGCGAGCTGGCCGGCCGGGTTGCCCAGCATCGCCTGGTCGATGAGGGTCTGCGCCTGCGACCACTGGTTCGCGAACACCAGGCGTCTGATCTCCGCCAGGGCGGCCGCGCCTCGCGGGTTGGTGTAGTCGTGGGGACCGCCGGCCCACACCGTGTCCTCGTTGAGCTGCAACCGCTCCGTGTCGGCGTTGCCGAAGACCATCGCGCCGAGGCGGCCGTTGCCGATCGGCAGCGCGCGGAGCCACTCCGTGCCTGCCTGCCGGTCGTACCACAGCGCCAGGTCGTTCACCGCGCGCACTTCCGGCGGCGCGGTCGACCCGGCACGGGCCACCGCCGTCCAGCCCGGCATCAGCAGGGCTCCGGCGCCCGCCGCACCGAACTTCATCAGTTGCCTACGTGGTAAATCCGGCATGCTGGACCCTCCAAAGCGGACGGTGGTGGACCGGGAGCGGGGACGTGACTGTCCTCAGTGGCTGGTGGACCGCCGAATCGGGTCGCAACGTCCACAGCTCAACCGAAGCCCTTGGGCAACGTAGCCATCGGCGAACGTCGCCGTCAATGCCAGGCGCACGATGATGTTAGCGATAACAGGCGATGGTGTGGAAACCGGAAAGCGCATATTGCGCCATTCCGACCAAGGCGTTAGCGCTAACAATTTTAGCAAGGCAGAACGTTGACGCCTTGAGTCGTCGGTGGCTACGGTGCGGGAAGGCTCCGGTGAGACCCGCGGTTCGGCCAGAGGTGGGTAGCCCGGCCGCGCCCGTCAACGATGACGAGGGGACTCTTCGATGCGACGAACACGTTGGGGTGGACCGGGTGCCGTGTTCCGGCCGGCGCATCCGCCCAATCGCAGTTGTCCGACCGGTCGAGCCCCCGTCGATGTCTAGTCCGTTGAGGACATTGCGGCGCACGTCGCTCGGGCGTCCCGGGAGCGACAGGCGAAGTCGTTGCTTTAGCCGATTATTAGCACTTAGCCTCCCCCTTGGTTCGAGTCGGTTCGGACCGCGCACTGCCCGATTCGTTCGGAGTCCCCATGGTTCAATGGCGAACTGTCCCCGCCGCGTCCGCCGCCATCCTGATCGCGTGCGGAGTCGGTCCGCCGCAGCCATCTCGTGCCGGCGCCGGCCGGTCGACGGGTTGACCGCGGAAAGTCGACCGAATTCTTCCTGACTTCGACTGGGAGCGCTCCCGGAGAGCGCTGGACGTCATTCGGGCAGGAAGGGCAGTGGTCGAGAAGGTCATGCCGGTGTGGGCGGCGACTACCTCCGGCTGTCCTGGCGGAGGGGCCCGCTCACCCGGACCCACTCGACCCGCCGATCGCCAAAGCGCTCCACCGGCGCGTCGCCGCCCCACGCGCCGGCCGTGTCGAAGCCACCGTCAGATGAGATCAAAGGGTGTGAGCCTGCCATGAGATACCGGGTCAGGGCGGCGTTGTCCGCCGCTCTCCTCGTGGCCGCCGGTGTGGTGGCGACGGTGATCGGCTCCTCGCCACCGGCCGCCGCGCACGCGGTCAACCCCGCCGACTTCCAGCAGGTCGAGCTGGCCCGAGGGGTCGCCGAAGTGGGTGAGCCGATGACGCTCGCCGTGTTGCCGGACCGCTCGGTGCTGCACACCGCCCGCAACGGGACGGTGCGCCGCACCACGGCGGCCGGCGTCACCAACGTGATCGGCACGGTGCCGGTCTACACGCACGACGAGGAAGGCATGCAGGGCATCGGGGTGGACCCCGGTTTCGCCACCAACCGGTTCATCTACCTGTTCTACGCACCGCCGCTGTCGACCCCGGGCGGCGACGCACCGGCCACCGGCTCGGACTTCTCGGCGTGGAAGGGGGTCAACCGGCTGGCCCGGTTCACCCTGAACGCCGACTTCACGCTGAACATGGCCAGCCAGGTCACCGTGCTGGAGGTCGGGACCGACCGGGGCAACTGCTGCCACGTCGGCGGTGACATCGACTTCGACGCGGCCGGCAACCTGTACCTGTCCACCGGCGACGACTCCAACCCGTTCGACTCCAGCGGCTACACCCCGATCGACGAGCGGACCAACCGCAACCCGGTCTACGATGCGCAGCGCAGCGCGGGCAACACCAACGACCTGCGGGGCAAGGTGCTGCGGATCAAGGTGAACGCGAACGGGTCGTACTCGATCCCGGCGGGCAACCTGTTCGCGCCCGGCACCGCGAACACCCGGCCGGAGATCTACGCGATGGGTCTGCGCAACCCGTTCCGGTTCAACGTGGACAAGGCGACCGGCGCGATCTACGTCGGCGAGTACGGTCCGGACGCGGGCACCAGCAGCAACACGCGGGGACCCGCCGGCATGGTGGAGTTCAACCGGATCACCTCGGCGGGCAACTACGGCTGGCCCTACTGCGTCGGCTCGAACACCACGGCCGAGGCGTACGTGGACTACAACTTCGCCAACGGGCAGTCCGGCAGCCGGTTCAACTGCGCCGCGCCGGCCAACAACTCGCCGCGCAACACCGGATTGGGCACCCTGCCCGCCGCGCGATCGGCGTGGATCAAGTACGACAACTGCTCGTTCTCCGCCTTCGGCTGCGGCTCGGAGTCCCCGATGGCCGCCCCGGTGTACCGGTACGACGCGGCCAATCCGTCGTCGATCAAGTTCCCGCCCGCGCTGGACGGCCACGTGTTCGCCACCGAGTTCGGCCGGCGCTGGATCAAGACCATCGACGTCAACGCCGACGGGTCGGCCGGCCAGGTCAACGAGTTCCCGTGGCGCGGCACGCAGGTCATGGACGCCACCTTCGGCCCCGACGGCGCCCTGTACGTGCTGGACTACGGCACCGGGTGGGGCAGTGGTGACGCCAGCTCCGCGCTCTACCGCATCGAGTACAACCCGGCCGGGAACAGGGCGCCGACCGCCCGGGCCGCCGCCGACCGCGTCTCCGGCAGCGCACCGCTGACGGTGAACTTCTCGTCGGCCGGCTCCTCCGACCCCGAGGGCACGGCGCTGAGCTACTCGTGGAACTTCGGCGACGGCACCACCTCCACGGCCGCCAACCCGAGCCACACCTTCACGGCCAACGGCCAGTACTCGGTGACGCTCACGGTGACCGACACCGGCGGCCGCTCCGGCTCCGCCGGCGTGTCCATCTCGGTCGGTAACACCGCTCCGACGGTCAAGCTGGACACGCCGATCAACGGCAGCCTGTTCAGCTTCGGCGACGCCGTGCCGTACACCATCACCGCGACGGACGCCGAGGACGGCACGATCGACTGCAGCCGGGTGAAGCTGAGCTACGTGCTCGGCCACGACAGCCACGGGCACCCGATCACCACGCAGACCGGCTGCTCGGGCACGTTGCAGATCCCGGTGGACGGTGAGCACGACACGGCGGCCAACCTGTTCGCCGTGTTCGACGCCGAGTACACCGACTCCGGCTCGAACGGCCAGCCGCCGGTGACCACGCACACCCAGCACGTGCTCCAGCTGAAGCACCGCCAGGCCGAGCACTACTCGACGCAGTCCGGCACCGCCCTCTACGACAAGGCGGCGGCCGAGGGCGGGCGGACCGTCGGCGACATCCAGAACGGCGACTGGATCGCGTTCGATCCGTACGCGCTGGGCAGTTCGACGAGGTTCACCGCCCGGGTGTCGTCGGCAGGCTCGGGCGGCACGCTGTCCGTGCGGGCCGGTTCGCCCACCGGAACGGTGCTCGGCACGGTGACCGTGCCGGTGACCGGCGGGTGGGACACGTTCACCGACGTGTCCACCAACCTGTCCAACGTGCCGGCCGGAACGTTCACGCTGTACCTCACCTTCGCGGGCGACACGGGCACCCTGTTCGACCTGGACGCCTACACGTTCGGCGCCTCGACGGGCACCCGGACCGGACCGATCGTCGGCGTCGCGAGCAAGTGCGTGGACGTGAGCGGCGGCAGTACGGCCGATGGCACGAAGATCCAGTTGTGGACGTGCAACGCCGGTGCGAACCAGCGTTGGACGGTGAACGGGTCCACGCTGCGCGCGCTGGACAAGTGCATGGACGCGGCCGGCACCGCCGACGGCGCCCTGGTGCGGTTGTGGACCTGCAACGGCGGCGGTGCGCAGAACTGGACCGCCGGCGCCAACGGTTCGTTGGTGAACCAGCAGTCGGGCAAGTGCCTGGACGCCAACGGCGCCAGTTCCACCGACGGCACGCAGTTGATCATCTGGAGCTGCCACGGCGGCACCAACCAACGATGGACCCTGCCCTGACGAACTCGGCAAGGACAGCGGTGTGGCGTCGCTCCTATCGCAGGGGCGGCGCCACACCGCCCTCCTCCCAGGAGGCCAAGAGATGAGAAGCTCCCTCACCCGACGCGTGGTCGGCACGGCCGCGGCCGTGCTGACCATCGCCGCCCTCAGCACGAGCCCACCGGCCACCGCGGCCGACGCACCGTACGACGTGCTGGTGTTCTCCAAGACCGCGGGTTTCCGGCACGACTCGATCCCGGCGGGCATCCAGCTGATCCGTGACCTCGGCGCGGCCAACAGCTTCACGGTCACCACCACCGAGGACTCGGCCCACTTCACCTCGGCCAACCTGTCCCGGTACGAGTCCGTGGTGTTCCTCAACACCACCGGGGACGTGCTCAACGCCACGCAGCAGACCGCGTTCGAGTCCTACGTCCGTGGCGGGGGCGGGTACGTCGGCATCCACTCGGCGTCCGACACCGAGTACGACTGGCCGTTCTACGGCGAGCTGGTCGGCACCTACTTCACCTCGCACCCGGCCATCCAGCAGGCGACGGTCCGGGTCGAGAACCGGGCGCACCCGGCCACCGCGCACCTGAGCCCGGCCTGGACCCGGACCGACGAGTGGTACAACTTCCGCGGCAGCGTCCGGTCGACGGCCCGGGTCCTGGCGACCCTGGACGAGTCGACCTACAGCGGCGGCTCGATGGGCGCCGACCACCCCCACACCTGGTGCAAGCCGGTGCAGAGCGGGCGCTCCTTCTACACCGGCAGCGGCCACACCCAGGCCAGCTACGCCGAGGCCGGCTTCCGCGCCATGGTCCTCGGCGGCATCCGCTACACGGCCAACCGGGCCGACGCGGACTGCCGGCCGGAGAACGGCTACACCACGCTGTACAACGGCTCCACCACCGGTTGGACGCAGGTCGGTCCGGGCGGCTTCACCAACAGCGACAACACGCTGACCTCGTCCGGCGGCATGGGGATGCTCTGGTACAGCGCCAAGGAGTTCCGCTCCTACTCCCTCAAGCTGGACTGGCGGATGCCCGGGGACGACAACTCCGGCGTGGTCCTCGGGTTCCCGGTGGGCAGCAGCGCGGACTCGGCCCTCGCCAACGGCCACGAGGTGCAGATCGACGCCACCGACACCGCGGACAAGACCACCGGCGCGATCTACGGGTTCAAGGGCGCCGACCAGGCCGCCCGTGACGCCGCGCTCAACCCGCCCGGCGAGTGGAACACCTTCGAGCTGCTGGTCGAGGGCGAGCGCCTCCAGGTGTTCCTCAACGGCGCGCTGATCAACGACTTCACCAACACCGACCCGGCGCGGTCCCTGGCGTCCGGGCACATCGGCATCCAGAACCACGGCACCGGCGACGACGTGTCGTTCCGCAACATCCGCATCAAGGAGCTGGGCGGCACTGTGCCGCGCACCGGGCCGATCACCGGAGCCTCCGGCAAGTGCGTCGACGTCAGCGGTGGCAGCACGGCCGATGGCACGAGGTTGCAGCTGTGGTCGTGCAACAGTGGCGTGAACCAGCGTTGGACGGTCAACGGCTCCACCCTGCGCGCGTTCGACAAGTGCATGGACGTGTCGGGCACGGCCAACGGGGCCGCGGTCCGGCTGTGGACGTGCAACGGCAGCGGTGGCCAGAACTGGACCGCGAACGCCAACGGTTCCCTGGTGAACCCGCAGTCGGGCAAGTGCCTGGACGCGAACGGCGGCGGTTCCGCGGACGGCACGCAGTTGATCATCTGGAGCTGCCACGGCGGCACCAACCAACGGTGGACCCTGCCTTGAACCGAAGGAGTGTTCGATGACAGCCAGCGGTGAGGCCTTGGCCTCCCCACAGACGCGACGCAGACGACCGGTGACGGCCGCCGTGGCGGCGGTGCTCCTCGCGGCCGGCACGGTGACCGCGGTGACCGCGTTGCCCGCGTCGGCGGCCACGATCGACACGAGCGCGTGGTACGTCCTCGTGAACCGCAACAGCGGCAAGGCGTTGGACGTGTACGGCCTGTCGACGGCCGACGGCGGCCGCATCGCCCAGTGGACGCGCAACGACGGCGCGAACCAGCAGTGGCAGTTCCTGGACTCCGGCGGTGGCTACTACAGGCTCAAGTCGCGCCACTCCGGCAAGGTCCTCGACGTGCCGAACTCGTCGACCGCCGACGGCGTCGCGATCCAGCAGTGGACCGACCACGGCGGCACCAACCAGCAGTTCCGGGCGGCCGATTCCGACGGCGGCTTCGTGCGGTTGATCGCCCGGCACAGCAACAAGGCGGTGGAGGTGCAGGGCTCCTCCACCGCGGACGGCGCGAACGCCGTCCAGTACGCCGACACGGGCGGGAACGGCCAGCAGTGGCAGATGGTCAAGGTGGGCGGCGGCGGTGAGCCCGGCGGCTCTGGCTGCGGCAAGGCCCCGACGTTGCGCAGCGGCTCGCACACGATCACGAGCAACGGCAAGACCCGCAACTTCGTCCTGCGGGTGCCGGACGGCTACGACAACACCCGGCCCTACCGGTTGATCTTCGGTTTCCACTGGCGTGGCGGCACGATGAACGACGTGTCCTCCGGCGGTACCAGCGGTGCGTCGTGGGCGTACTACGGGATGCAGGAGCAGTCGAACAACAGCGCGATCCTGGTGGCTCCCCAGGGCTTCGGCAACGGCTGGGCGAACTCCGGCGGTGAGGACGTCACGTTCGTCGACGACCTCATCAAGCGGATCGAGGGCGACCTCTGCGTCGACCCGAAGCTGCGGTTCGCGATGGGCTTCAGCTACGGCGGCGGCATGAGCTACTCGCTGGCGTGCTCCCGGGCGACGGTGTTCCGCGCCGTCGTGGTGTACGCGGGTGCGCAGTTGAGCGGGTGCTCCGGCGGTACGCAGCCGATCGCGTACTTCGGCATCCACGGCATCTCGGACAACGTGCTGAACATCTCGCAGGGACGGTCGTTGCGCGATCGGTTCGTGGCGAACAACGGTTGCGCCGCGCAGAGCCCGCGCGAGCCGGCTGGAGGCAGCCGCACGCACATCACGACGACGTACTCGTGCCGAGCGGGGTACCCGGTGCAGTGGGCCGCGTTCGACGGGGGCCACGGGCCGGGTCCGGTCGACGGCTGTGCCTGTGAGGACGGCGCGCGGACCTGGACCAAGGGCGAGGCGTGGAGGTTCATCGCCCAGTTCTGACCGCGAACCAACCCCACCCAGTACGGCAGGCGGGGCACCTGGACTTCCCGCTTCGTGATCATCCCGGCCAGAGCGATGAGCTCGGCCGCCGGTCGCGGAGCGGCGAAGCCCAGGTGCCCCCGGGTTTCGTCGTGCCGTTCGAACGCCAGGCCGGAGTGCTCGCCGTCGATGAGGCCGAGCGTCGCGGCCAGGCGCAGCGGTGTCCACAATGGAGGATCGCGGGTCGTGGGTCAGCGCCACCCACAACGAAGGGAACCGCACATCGTAGTGATGCCAAGGGTTTTGATTGACATGCACCCGACGGCGCTCCTACGGTTCGCGTCATGGTCGTGGTCCGCCGAACAGCGGCGGACCGGGCGGCCGACCGAATCCCCGGAGAGCGCGGCCGTTCGGCGGGCACGTGCACGGCTGCTGCCACGACTCTCTCTCCGGGAACGTGGACGGAGGTGCGCGGGTGAACGTGCGGCTGGAGGGCGTCACCAAGAGCTTCCTCGGCGTCACCGTGTTGCGCGGCGTCGACCTCGAACTGCGAGCGGGCGAGGTGCACGCACTGGTCGGCGAGAACGGCGCCGGCAAGTCGACCCTGCTGAAGGTGTTGGCAGGCGTCCACCGACCGGACTCCGGTCGGATCGTGCTGGGAGGGAAGGAAGTCTCGTTCGGCACCCCGCGTGACGCGCAGGCGGCGGGCATCTCGATCATCCACCAGGAGTTCACCCTCCTCGAACACCGGTCGGTCGCCGAGAACGTGTTCCTGGGCCGCGAACCCGTGCGACGCGGCCAGGTCGACAGCCGGGCGATGGAGGCCGAGACGCGACGGCTGCTGGACTGGCTCGGCGAGGAGGGCATCGAGCCCGACACCGAGGTGGCACGGCTCTCCGTCGCGCAGAAGCAGGTCGTGGAGATCGTCAAGGCGCTGTCCACCGAAGCCGGGGTGCTCGCGATGGACGAGCCGACCGCCGCGCTGGCCGATCACGAGGTCGAGCTGCTGTACGCGCTGGTGGGTCGGCTGCGGGAGCGGGGGATGGCGATCCTCTACGTCTCCCACCGGATGCGCGAGGTGTTCGACCTGAGCCAGCGGATCACGGTGCTGAAGGACGGCGCGTTCGTGGCGACCTCGGCGACCGGCGACATCACCTCCGACCAGCTCGTGCGGCAGATGGTCGGCCGTCCGCTCGAAGCCCTGTACCCGGAGCGCGGCAACGACGTGGGCGACGTGCGGCTGGCGTTGCACGCGGCGGGGAACGACCGGGTGCGGGACCTGGACTTCGGGGTCCGTGCCGGTGAGATCGTCGGCCTGGCCGGGTTGCAGGGCTCCGGGAGATCCGCGACGGCGCGGGCGATCTGGGGTGTGGAGCCGTTCACCACGGGCTCCGTGGCGGTGGACGGCGTGCCGGTCCGCGTCGACCGGCCACGTACCGCGGTCCGCGCCGGCATCGGCTACGTCACCGAGGACCGCAAGGGCGAAGGTCTGGTGCTCCGGCAGTCGGTGAAGGACAACGTCCTGCTCGTGCGGCGGGCGGCACTGCGGGGAGCGGCGGCACGGCGCGCGGCCGACCTCACCAGGCTGCTGGAGTCGGTCACGGTCACCGCACGCGGGCCGCACCAGGAGGTGCGTTACCTGTCGGGTGGCAACCAGCAGAAGGTCGTGCTCGGCAAGTGGCTCGCGGTCGAGCCGCGGGTGTTGATCGTGGACGAGCCGACACGCGGTATCGACGTGGGCGCGAAGCAGGCCGTCTACCGGCTGCTGCGCGACCTCGCGGGTGGGGGAGTGGCCATCCTGATGATCTCCTCGGAGTTACCCGAGCTGATCGGCATGAGCGACCGGATCATCGTCATGCACGAAGGCGCCGTGGCGGGCGAGCTGCCGGCCGGCAGCTCGGAGGAAGCTGTGATGAGGCTGGCCACCGGACACGGGATCGGTGACGCCGCGTGAGCGTCGTGCGGGAGCGGGCCCTGCGGAACGCGAGTGCGACGCGACCGCGGAAGTTCGCGCTCACCCCCACCGTGACCGTGTACGTCGCGTTGGCCGTGCTGCTCGTGGTCGGCAGCGTCCTGGTCGCCCTCGACGGCGGTGTGCTGCTCGACCAGGGCGGCATCCTCAACATCCTGACCCGCAGCACCGTGCTGGGACTGGTCGCGGTGGGGCAGACCATCGTGATCATCACCGGCTCGCTGGACCTGTCCGTGGCCTACCTGGTCGGGCTGAGCTCGCTCGTGGCGGCCGAGACCATGGCGGGCAGCGGGACGATGATCGTGCCGGGGGTGCTGCTGGCGCTGGCGGTCGCGGCCGTCGTCGGGCTCGTCAACGGACTCGTGATCACGGTTCTCAAGGCCAACGCGTTCATCGCCACGCTCGGGGTCGCGTTGGTCCTGCGCGGGTACCTCGAACACAACTACACCGGGCCGGCGGGCAGCGTGCCCCGTTCGTTCCAGCACCTCGGGTACGACCGGATCGGGCCGATCCCGGTGGCGGCGCTGCTGATGCTGCTCATCGCCGCGGGCGCGTGGTGGTACCTGCGGCGGACCCGCGGCGGTTACCACATGTACGCGGTCGGTGGTGACGTCGACGTCGCCCGGCTGTCCGGTGTGCGCACCGGCCGGACGATCGTCACCGCGCACGTGCTGTGCGCGGTCATGGCCGGACTGGCCGGGGTGTTCCTGGCCAGTCGGCTGGGTTCCGGTGCGCCGTACGTCGGCACCGACGCGGGGTACGACCTGGAGTCCATCGCGGCCGTGGTGCTCGGCGGCGCGGCACTCGCCGGTGGCCGCGGCGGCGTGGTCGGCACGATCGGTGGCGTGCTGATCCTGGCCACCCTCGACACCGTCTTCGACGACCTCGCGGTCGACCCGTTCTTCAAGGACGTGGTGCGGGGCATCGTGCTCATCGTCGCGGTGGCGCTGTACGCCCGCCGCCAGTCGTCCCGGAGGTCGACGTGACGTGGCGACCCCGCCTGGCCGACGGGACCGCACCGGTGCTGGTCGTGCTTGTGGTCCTGCTGGTGGCACTGGCCTTCGCCGGTCCCACGTACGCCGAGCCGACCGGGTACCTGGCGCTGCTCAAGCGCGCTGCGCCGTTGATGATCCTGGCGATCGGCCAGTACTTCGTGGTCGTGTCGGGTGGTTACGACCTGTCGGTGGGGTCGCTGGTGACCGCGGAGGTCGTGATCGCCGCACGACTGGTCGACGGGGACGACGCGAACACGTCCTGGGTGATCGCGCTGCTGCTCGGCTTCGGCGTCCTCGTCGGGCTGGTCAACGGCCTGATCACGACGAAGCTGCTGGTGCCGTCGTTCATCGTGACGCTCGGGATGCTGCTGGTGCTCGACGGCGCGGTGTTCCTGTGGACCGGTGGCGCGCCGCGCGGCGCCCTGTCGCCGTCGTTCCGGACGTTCGGCCGGGGCGGGATCGACGTGCCGGTCCTGGGCCAAGTGCCGTGGTCGGTGCTCATCCTGCTGGTGGTGCTGGTCGCCGCGGCGCTGTTCATGCGCGGCGGCACCGGGCGGACGCTGCTCGCGGTGGGCGACAACGACACGGCTGTCCGGCTGGCCGGTGGCCGTGTCGACCGGCTGCGGCTGATCGCGTTCGTGCTCTCGGGACTGCTGGCCGCGCTCGCCGCCATCCTGCTCGCCGGGTTCGCCGGGGTGTCCGCACAGGTCGGAAACGGCTTGGAGTTCCGGGCGATCACCGCGGTCGTGCTCGGCGGCGTCCTGCTCGGCGGTGGTCGCGGCTCGGTGGTCGCCGCGGCTGCCGGGGCGCTGTCGTTGGAAGCCCTGTTCTCCCTGCTGAACCTGCTCGGTGTCTCGGGCGCGCTCGAATCCGCCGTGCAGGGCGTGATCATCATCGCGGCGGTCGCCTACGCCGCGCGCGGCACCGGCTTGCGACGAGTGCTTCGGCCTCGCAAACCCGAACCGGTGACCTCTTGAACACCGCCGAAGAACCAAGGAGCAACACCATGCGCAGGAAGTGGTTCGGAGTCGTCCTCGCGGGTGCCCTGGCGGCAACCGGTTGTTCGAGCGACCTGCCCGCTGCGGGCCCAGGCGCCACGACTGCGTCCGACCAGGCGGTGAAGTCCGAGTTCTTCGACCAGGCCGAGTACGAGCGCCAGTTGAAGTTCCGCACCGCGAAGGCCGTCGACCTGGACGGGGCGAGCGGGGAGGCCAAGCCCTGGGCGCAGATGCTCGACCCGAAGATGGTCGCCACCACCGAGTACGCCAAGCCCGGCGGCAACTACCACCTGTGCTTCTCCAACGCCTCGGTCGACAACCCGTGGCGGCAGGTCGGGTTCAAGACCATGCAGGAGGAGGTGAAGCTGCACCCGGAGATCGTCAAGTTCACCGTGCTCGACGCGGAGGCCAAGGACGACAAGCAGATCAGCGACATCCAGTCGTTCGCCGCGCAAGGGTGCAGCGCGTTGATCGTGTCGCCCAACACCACCGCCACGCTCACTCCCGCCGTCGAGGCGGCGTGTGAGACCGGGGTGCCGGTGATCGTGTTCGACCGCGGCGTCAACTCCGATTGCCCGGTCACCTTCATTCACCCGATCGGCGGGTTCGCGTTCGGCGCGGACGGCGCGGAGTTCCTGAAGGAGAAGGTGCCGGCGGGCGGCAAGGTGCTGGCGTTGCGCATCCTGCCCGGCGTGGACGTGCTGGAGCAGCGGTGGGCCGCGGCGAACGAGATCTTCGCCGGCAGCGGGCTGGACATCGTCGGTGTCGAGTTCACCGACGGCGACGCGGCCAAGACCAAGACCATCGTCAACGACTACATCCAGCGCGAAGGCCGGATCGACGGCGTGTGGATGGACGCCGGCGCGACCGCCGTCGCCGCGGTGGAGGCGTTCCAGGACGCGGGTGTGCCGATCCCGCCGTTCGTCGGCGAGGACCAGCAGGACTTCCTGCGGACGTGGGTCACGGAGAAGATGACCGCGGTCGCGCCCACGTACCCCACCTTCCAATGGCGGACGCCCGTCATCGCCGCGCTCAGAATCCTGGAAGGCAAGCAGGTGCCGGAGGAATGGGTGCTGCCCCAGCCCAAGGTCACCCAGGACGACGTCCAGGACTTCATCAAGCAGGACATGCCACCGCTGCACTACGCCATGTGCGGCTGCGAGTCGATGCCGGGCTACCCCGGTCCCTGGAAGTAGCCGTGGCCGGGCTGACCGCGCGGCACCCCGGATCGGAAGGAGAACCAATGGCGGATGAGTCCACCGGGCTCTGGCTGATCGGCGCACGTGGCTCCGTCGCGACGACCGCCGTGAGCGGGCTGCTGGCCCTGCGCGCGGGCCTGACACCCGTCACCGGATGTGTGACCGAGCGACCCGAGCTGGCCGGGGTCACGCTGCCCGGGTGGTCGGACCTCGTCGTCGGCGGGCACGACATCGCGCAGACACCCCTGGAGAAACGGGCCGAGCTGCTGGCCCAGGGCGGTGTGCTGCCGCACCACCTGCTGGAGTGCGTCAAGTCCGGTCTGCGTGAGGTCGACAGCGAGATCCGGACGGCGAGCTTCGACGGTGTCCAGGCCGACGTCGCCCGGCGGCTGGCCGCCGACATCACCGAGTTCAGGGAACGGCACCGGCTCGCACGCGTCGTCGTGGTCAACGTGTCGTCCACCGAACCGCCCGTGCCGCCGCTGCCCGAGCACGCCGAACTGGCCGCGTTGGAGCGGGCGTTGGCCGATCCCGACCGGAACGTGCTGCCACCCAGTTCGCTGGCCGCCTACGCGGCCCTGCGGGCGGGCTGCCCGTTCGTCGAGTTCACACCCTCGACCGGGATCGCCCTGCCCGCGTTGGACGAGCTCGCCCGACGGGAGGGCCTGCCCTACGCCGGGCGGGACGGCAAGACCGGTGAGACCCTGCTGCGCACGGTGCTCGCGCCGATGTTCACCGCACGGGGACTGACGGTCCGGTCGTGGGCGGGCACCAACCTGCTCGGCGGCGGGGACGGCGCGACGCTGGAGGACCCGGCGCACGCCGACAGCAAGCTGAGGTCCAAGGCGAACGGGCTCGCGGCCCTGCTCGGCAGTGAGGTGACCGCACCCCTGCACATCGACAACGTGCCGGACCTCGGCGAGACGAAGACCGCCTGGGACCACGTGTCGTTCGAAGGGTTCCTCGGTGCGCGGATGAGCCTGCAGTTCACCTGGACCGGCTTGGACTCGGCACTGGCGGCACCGCTGGTGCTCGACCTCACCCGGCTCGTCGCCGCGGCCCACGCGGCGGGTGAGAAGGGCGCGTTGGGCGCGTTGGCCTTCTTCTTCAAAGACCCGCTCGGCAGCGAAGAACACCGCTTCGCCGAGCAGACCCGCGCGCTGTACGAGTGGGCGGGAGGACTGGGATGAGGGCGTACCTGCAACTCGTGCGGGCGCCCGCCGCGTTGACGGCGCTCGGCGACACCCTCGTCGGCACGGACGCGCCGTTGCGGGGCAGGCGCCTGCTGCTGCCACTGGCATCGGCGGCGCTGTACTGGGCGGGCATGGCGCTCAACGACTGGGCGGACCGCGACCTGGATGCCGTGGAACGGCCGGAGCGGCCCATCCCGTCGGGACGGATCAGCCCGAACGCCGCCTTGGCCACCGCAGTCGGCTTGACGGGCGCCGGCATCGGGCTCGCCGCGGCGGCCGGGCGCAACGCGGTGCCGCTCGCCGTGGCGGTGTGGGGCTACGACACGGTGTTGAAGAACACCCCCGCCGGTCCGTTCGCGATGGCCGCGTGCCGGGGGCTCGACGTGCTGCTGGGAGGCCGGGCCCCGTTGCCCGCCGCACTGATGGCCCTGCACACGCTGGGCGTGACGGCGCTGTCGCGCGGCGAGGTGCACGGCACGTCACCTGCCGTCGCCAAGGCCGTTGTGGGCGGGACGGCGATGACCGCCCTGACCGCTTTGATCGCCGGCGGTCGGCCCACTGCCGTCGCGGCGGCCGTGGCCTACGCCGCCTCGGTCGGACGTGCGCAATGGGCCGTGGTGCAGGACCCGTCCGCCGCACGTGTGCGCGCGGCGACCAAGGCGGGCATCCACGGCATGGTGCTGCTGCAATCCGCGCTCGCCCGGCACGGTTCGGCGATCGTGCTGGTCCTGCCGCTGGCCCGGGCGCTGAGCCGGAAGGTGAGCCCGACATGACGTTCCACGTCGGCTACGGCACCAACGGGTTCGCCAACCACCGCTTGGACGACGCGCTCTCGGTCATCGCCGATCTCGGCTACACGGCGGTCGCGCTCACGCTCGACCACCACCACCTCGACCCGTTCGCCGACGACATCGGCGCGCGGACCGAACGGCTCGCGGCACGTCTCTCGGCGCTGGGGCTGCGCGTCGTCGTGGAGACCGGGGCGCGTTACCTGCTCGACCCGCTGCGCAAGCACCACCCGACGCTGGTGAGCGAAGACCAGGAGGTCCGGGTCGACTTCTTGCTGCGCGCCAAGCGGATAGCGGCCGACCTCGGCGCGGACTGCGTGTCGTTCTGGTCGGGCGTCGGGCCCTCGGACAGCTGGGAGCACCTGAAGTCCGGTGTCGCCGCGGTGTTGACCGGCGGGCCGGCCGTGCCGCTCGCGCTGGAGCCGGAGCCCGGCATGGTGGTGGAGCGACTGGACCAGGCCCTGCGGCTCCGAGCGGAGCTCGGGAACCCCGAACTGCTCGGGATCACCTTGGACGTGGGGCACTGCGTGGCGGTGGAGTGGCAGGACGCGGCGGCGTGCGTTCGAGCAGCGGGCGGGCTGCTGATGAACGTGCAGCTGGACGACATGGTGCCCGGCGTCCACGAACACCTGGAATTCGGAGAAGGGCAGTTGGACCTTCCCGACACCCTCGCGGCACTGACCGACATCGGCTACACCGGTGTCGCCGCCGTGGAGCTTCCCCGACACAGCCACGCCGCACCCCTGGTGGCGAAGCGGGCATTCGAAGCGCTGCGCACCGCGAGTTGGCTGGCCATGGTCGAACAGGCGCTGCGGGCCGATCCCGCCTCCATCCGAACCCTGTTCCCCGTCGTGGGCCGAGCGGTGCGCGTCGGTGTGCAGGAGGCCCGCGTGCGGCTGCTCGTCACGTACATCGACATCGCCCAGGACGTGGCCGAAGGGCTCACCGCGCTCTACCGGCACGGCACGTCGGCCGAACGCCTCGGGATGTTGCGCGGGCTCGCCGAGATCGGCGGTCGAGTGCCGGAGACCGGGGTCGAGCTGGTCAAGGACGCCCTGCGCAGCAACGAGAGCGGGCTGGTCGCGGCGGCCATGGGCCCGTTCGCGGCGGATCACCTCGACCAGCACGCGTGGCGGCACGGCGTGCTGAAGCTCCTGTTCATGGGTGTCCCGTTGACGGTGGTCGCCGACCTCGACCGGCGCACGGACGACGAGTTGCTGCGCATGGTGTCCGCGTTCGCCGACGAACGCCGCGCGGCCGGCCGCCCGGTGCCCACCGACGCCCTCGAACTGCTCGGAAAGGCATCGTGATGCGCATCTTCGACCCGCACATCCACATGACGTCGCGCACCACCGACGACTACGAGGCCATGTACGCGGCCGGGGTGCGAGCGCTGGTGGAGCCGGCGTTCTGGCTGGGGCAACCGCGCACGAACGTGGGGTCGTTCCTCGACTACTTCGACGCTCTGGTGGGGTGGGAGCGGTTCCGCGCGGCGCAGTTCGGCATCGCCCACCACTGCGCGATCGCGCTGAACCCCAAGGAGGCCAACGACCCGCGGTGCACCGGCGTGCTGGAACACCTGTCGCACTACCTCGTCAAGGACGGGGTCGTCGCGGTCGGGGAGGTCGGGTACGACTCGATGACGCCGGAGGAGGACGACGCGTTCGCCCGCCAGCTGGAGCTGGCCGCCCGGCACGACCTCCCGGTACTCGTGCACACCCCGCACCGGGACAAGCTGGCCGGCACGCTGCGGACGCTGGACGTGGTCCGCGAGTCGGGCATCCCGCCGCAACGGGTCCTGGTCGACCACCTCAACGAGACGACCGTGGGCGCGGTCGCGGACTCGGGGTGCTGGATGGGGTTCTCCATCTACCCGGACACCAAGATGGACGAGGCGCGGATGGTGGCGCTGCTCGCCGAGTACGGCACCGAACGGGTGCTGGTGAACTCCGCCGCCGACTGGGGCCGCTCGGACCCGCTGAAGACCCGGTCAACCGGTCTCGCGATGCTCGAAGCCGGGTTCGACGAGTCCGAGGTCGACACCGTGTTGTGGCGCAACCCGGTGGACTTCTACGGCCAGAGCGGACGGCTCCTGCTCGACCCGGCCACCGCCGGCGCGACCGACACCGCCACCGGGAACTCGGTCCTGAGGGGCGAACGCCGGTGATCGCGTACTGCACGAACGTCCACCCGGCGAACGACCTCCCCGGCATCCTCGACCAACTCGACCGCCACGCGGTCGGCGTGCGGGCGCGACTGGGTGTGGACACCCTCCCGCTGGGCCTGTGGCTGCCCGCGTCGGTCGCGCGCGGACTGGCCGAGGACAGGTCCGCGCGGCTCGGGCTGCGGGCCGAGCTCGCCGCCCGGGGGCTGACCGTCAGCACGCTCAACGCCTTCCCGTACGGCGACTTCCACGGCGAGGTGGTCAAGCACGCCGTGTACCGGCCGAGCTGGGCCGACCCGCGGCGCCTGGCCTACACCGCCGACTGCGCCACCGTCCTCGCCGACCTGATGCCCGACTCCGCCTCGTACGGCAGCATCTCGACGTTGCCGCTGGCGTGGCGTGAGCCGTGGGGCGACCGCGACGACGCGGTCGCCGAGGCCGCGCTGACCGAACTGACCCGCAGGTTGCGGGGGAGTGGCGACCGGCCGATCAGGCTCGCGGTCGAGCCCGAACCCGGCTGCGTGCTGGACACCGTCGCGGACGCGGTGGCGTGGCTGGCCGGTCGCGTCGACCCCGAGTACGTCGGCATCTGCCTGGACACGTGTCACCTCGCGGTGTCGTTCGCCGACCCGGCGGCAACGGTCGCGGCGATCCGTGCGGCCGGGTTGTCGATCGTCAAGGTGCAGGCGTCCGCCGCCCTGGAGGTCGCGGAACCCGGCAGCGAGGAAGGCCGGCGTGCCGTCGCCGCCTATGTCGAACCCCGCTACCTGCACCAGGTCCGGGAGAACACGCCGGACGGCGTGCTGGCCGCGGACGACCTGCCGGACGCGTTCGCGACCCTGCCCGCGCGGCACCCGTGGCGGGTGCACTTCCACATGCCGCTGCACGTCCAGCCCGCACCGCTGCGTTCGACCACGGACGTGCTGGTGGCCGCCATGGCGGCGGTGGAGCCCGACACCCACGTCGAGGTGGAGACCTACACGTGGAACGTGCTCGCGGACGCGGGCGACCTGACCGACGGGATCGCCGCGGAACTGCGATGGGCCCGGGACCACCTCTGGACGGGGGTATCGGCGTGAAACCACTGGTGGTCGTGGACGTGGTCGGCATGACGCCGGCGCTCCTCAAGCACATGCCCAACCTCGCGGGCCTGGGCTGGCAGGCCGAACTGGGCACGGTGCTGCCCGCCGTCACGTGCAGCGCCCAGGCGACCCTGCTCACCGGGCTCACCCCCGCCCGGCACGGCATCGTGGGCAACGGGTGGTACTTCCGCGACCTCGGCGAGATCCACCTGTGGCGCCAGCACAACCGGCTGGTCGGGGGTGAGAAGCTGTGGGAGACCGCACGGCGCGTCCACCCCGGCTACACGGCCGCGAACGTCTGCTGGTGGTACGCCATGGGGGCGACCACCGACATCACCGTCACCCCGAGGCCGATCTACCACGCGGACGGCCGCAAGTCGCCCGACTGCTACGTCCGCCCACCCGACCTGCACGACCGGCTCACCGGGGCCCTGGGCGAGTTCCCGCTGTTCCAGTACTGGGGCCCCACCGCCTCCCTGGCCTCCAGCGAGTGGATCGTCGGCGCGGCCGTGAAGGTCCTGGCCGACCACCGACCCGACCTGGTGCTGGTCTACGTGCCGCACCTGGACTACGACCTGCAGCGGTTCGGGCCCTCGTCACCGCAGGCGATCAAAGCCGCGGCCGACGTGGACAAGGCGCTCAAGCCGCTCCTGGACTCCGACGCGACGATCGTCGCGCTGTCGGAGTACGGCATCACCGATGCGCGCAGGCCGGTCGACGTCAACCGGGCGTTGCGGGCGGCAGGGCTGCTGGAGGTCTACGAGCAGGCCGGCATGGAGTACCTGGACCCGTGGACGTCCCGCGCGTTCGCCGTGGCCGACCACCAGATCGCGCACGTCTACGTCGCCGATCCCGCGGACCTGGCCAAGACCCGCGCCGTGCTCGACGAACTGCCCGGGGTGGACGTGGTGCACGACCGGGACGCACAGGCGAAGGTGGGGCTCGACCACGAGCGTTCCGGCGAGCTGATCGCGGTCGCCGAACCGGACGCCTGGTTCACCTACTACTACTGGACCGACGACAGCCGTGCGCCCGACTTCGCGCGCGGCGTGGACATCCACCGCAAACCCGGCTACGACCCCGCCGAGCTGTTCTTCGACCCGGCCGACCCACTGGCCAAGGTCAAGGCGGGGTTGAACCTGGCACGCAAGAAGCTCGGCCTGCGGTATGCGATGAACGTGGTGCCCCTGGACCCGTCGTGCGTGCGCGGCACGCACGGCAGGCTCCCGGACGTGGCCGCCGACGGCCCCGTGCTGCTGTGCTCCGACCCGGCAGCCGTGCCGCGATCGGTCGAGCGCGACGGGCGACTGGCGGCCACCGACGTTCGCGACTTCCTGCTGGCACTCCAAGGGATCAGCGGTCCGCCCGCGCGGCAGTGAGGAATCAGGCACATGTGGGACATCGGCGTCAGCACCTGGGTCTGGGCGTCACCGCTCACCGACGACGTGCTGGCGGGGCTCGCGCCGCGCATCCGCGAGTGGGGCTTCGACGTCATCGAGCTGCCGGTGGAGCACCCGGGCGACTGGGACCCGCACCGGGCGGCCGAACTGCTGGCGGCCCTGGACCTGAAGGCCTCCGTGTGCCTCGCCATGGCGCCCGGTCGGGACCTGGTGGAATCCGACACCGTCGCCGAGACCCAGGACTACCTGCGGCACGTGGTGGACGTCGCGGCGATCGTCGGCAGCGGCGTGGCGGCCGGACCGGCCTACAGCGCGACGGGCCGCACGTGGCGGATCGGGAACCGGTCGCAGGTCTACGCCCAGCTGCGCGAGAACCTCGCCCCGGTGGTCGAGCACGCGGCGTCGAAGGGCGTCCGCATCGCGGTGGAGCCGTTGAACCGCTACGAGACCAGCCTGCTCAACACGGTCGGGCAGGCCCTGGAGGCGCTGGACGGACTGCCCGAGGAGGGCTGCGGCCTGGCGCTGGACACCTACCACATGAACATCGAGGAATCATCGCCGGTCGCGGCCATCCGGGCCGCGGGCGAACGGATCGCGCACGTCCAAGTGTGCGCCAACGATCGCGGCACGCCGGGTGCCGACCACCAGGACTGGCCCGCGTTGTTGCGGGCGCTGGCCGATGCCGGCTACCGCGGTCCGCTGTGCATCGAGTCGTTCACGCCGGACAACGCCACCATCGCGACGGCCGCTTCGATCTGGCGGCCGTTGGCGAGTTCGCCCGACGCCCTCGCCACCGGGGGGCTGACGTTCCTGCGCGACGCCGTCGCACCGTTCAGCGGGTGATCTCGCCTCACCCGATCCGCGTGGCGGGTGCTCGGCTCATCGAGGCGGCGCCACGGAATCCCGGTGGCGGACGGGCATCGGGACGCGGTGGGTGCTGCCCCGGTGCACGCGGTCCAGGTCGGGGTGATCGGTGTCGGCGAAGAGGAGGTCGACGGCCTTCGCACCGAGGTCGTGGTGCGGGAGGGCGACGGTGGTGAGGCCGGGGCGCAGCCAGGAGGCGATGGGGTGGTCGTCGAAGGAGACGACGGAGACGTCGTCGGGCACGGTGAGGCCGGCGTCCTGCAGTGCCTGGTAGGCGCCGAGCGCGAGTCGGTCGTCGAGGCAGATCAACGCGCGGGGACGTGCCTTGGCCAACAGGTCCCGGGTCGCCTCGAAGCCGTACTTCGGCAGCCACCAGCGGCACGGGTGTCCGCTCTCCACCTCGACGCCCACTTCACCGAGCTCCTGGCGGATACCGGTGAGCCGGTCGAACGCCGCGGTCCGGCCCGCAGGGACGTCGTCCCCGGACGGGCCGACGCCGATGAGGTGGATGCCCTCGGCGTGGCCGGCGTCGAGGAGCACGCGTGCGGCGGCGCGGCCGGCTTGGACCTCGTCGGGCAGGACGGAGACGAGCGGTGACGGCTCCCGGGGCAGCAGGTTGAGCAGTACCGCGGGTCCGGTGGCGAGTTCGGTCGGGATGCTGATCGTCCTGGTGTGCACCGAGGCGAGGATGATGCCGTCGACGTGGTAGTCGTGCATCGTCTCGATCAACGTGCGCTGAAAGCCGGCATCGCCCTCGGTCTCACCGAACAACAGCGTGACGCCGTGCCTGCGGGCCGCGCCCAGCGCACCTTTGATCATGTGGCCCGCGAGTCGTGAACTGGCGACGGAATCGGACACGAAGGCGATCGTCTGCGTCCTCGCCCCGCGTTGTCCCATCGAGACCCGGTTGCGGCGGTATTCCAACTCCGTCGCCGCTTCGCGGACCCGGCGCTGCATCTCCTCGGAGATCCGCAGGTCGCGGCCGCGCCCCGATAAGACCAGGGACACGGTGGTTTGGGAGACGCCGACCACCTTGGCCACATCGGCCAAGGTGACCCGTCGTGCGCCCAACGTGGACCTCCGTTCGCCGAGTCCGGCCGCCGGTGCACGGCGACCGGTGCATGCACAACAAGGGATGGGGCCGTTCGGATCGACAGCTGGGCCACCGGGAGCGCTCCCAGAGCTGGTGAAGCTTCGCGCGACGGCCGTTCGTCAGCCGCCCGTCAGCCGGGGCCGCCGGTTCGGGGCGCACAGGGTGCGCGGCCGTTCGGCCGTTGTGGCATGAGCTGCTCCACTACGTTGTGGTGCTCGTGGGCCGGAGTCCGACGAGCTGGATCTCCTGTCGATGAGTCTGACTCATCGAGCCGTGGTCCTGGCTAACCATGACAGCCTGTGAGCGGCCGTGTCGTCAAGGGAACGAGCATGCCTATTTTCCGGAGCAGTAGCGCTCGTTCGGCCATCTGGTCCGTTTCGCCGGGAAGCTACTCGCAGTTGATCGAGTAAGTACTACTCATCGTTCCCCGTCGGGCGTCGGATCGGTATGCTGGCCGCACCCGTCGGCCGTGCGCATGGCGACGACTCAGCGGAGTGCCGCGCGAGGGGGTGATGTCGCCGAGTGGCCGCCTAGCGCTCCAGGCGGCTCGGGTCTCCGTTGTCGGTACGGCGCACCAACCACGCTTCGGTGATGTGGGTGAACATGGCTTCGGCGGCGCCTGCCGGGTCGTGTGCCGCGATCCGTTCGTAGATCCGGCGGTGTCCTTGGTTGGACGCCACGCACAGGGCGCGTTCGCTTCTGCCCGTGTAGCGGGCGGTGTTGATGACCTGGCTCTCCAGAGAGCGCACGACGCCCCGGGCGATGCGGTTGCCCGACGCCTGCATGATCGTGTCGTGGAAGGCGCGGTCCTGCTCGCGGTAGGCGATGGGGTCGTCGACGAGTTGGTCCATCCGGTCCACGAGGGCGCGTAGCCGGTCGATCGTGTCCTGGTCGGCCGTGCGGGCGGCGACCTGGGCCATGTCCGATTCGAGGAGCCGCCGGGTGACCACGAGATCGTCGAGCACGGCCAGCGTTTCGTCTTCGGCGATGGTGGCCGCGAGGACGAGTTCGTCCAGCATGTTCCACATCGCGGGCGGGGTGACCATGGTGCCGGCGCCTTGGCGCACCTGGACCAGGCCCTTCTCCTGGAGGATCTTCACCGCTTCGCGGATGACGGTCCGGCTGACCGAGAAGGTCGCGCCGAGTGCGGGCTCGGGCGGCAAGGACGTCCCGGAGGGGTGGACGCCCCGGACGATGCGCCCCACGAGTTCCGCGGTGACCGCCTTGGCCAGGTTGGCCGGTCGACGCGCCCACTCGGGAGGTGCGGGTGCGTCTTCGGCCGCTCGCCGGTCCGCTGCGGTCATCTTTCCTCCGGTTGCGCCATGCGCCCCGGGTGCTTTCAGGGCTGCGGCGAGTATACGTAGCACCGTTGACGTCATACGTCATACGACGTTACGTTTGTGGCCGCAATCGCGCCGAGCGCGTAGATCGCCCGGCCGCCGTCTGGGGAAGTGAGCAGCAATGAAGCAGCGCGCACTGTGGTCGGCTGCCCTGGTCCTGGGTCTGGCACTGGCGTCCGGCTGCGGAAGCGCCACGGCGCCGGGATCCTCCGGCAGTTCGGGCGACAAGCTGGTGGTCTGGGACTGGAAGTCCGGCGATGCGAATGTGGCCGCGTACCTCGACAAGGCGAAGGCCGATTTCGCGAAGAGCCACCCGGACACCGAGGTCGAATTCGTGGCCCAGCCGTTCGACCAGTACTACACGCTGCTCGGGGCGGCGATCCAGTCCGGCAAGGGGCCCGACGTCATGCTCTTCAACGGGGGCGGTCAGCTCCGTGACCGGGTCGACGCGCTGGTGCCGCTGGACGAGTACGTCGCCCAGGACAAGCAGCGGCTGGCGGGCTGGGAGGCGTTCACCCGGGACGGGAAGACCTATGCCTCGCCGGTGACGCTGCAAGGTCACCCGCTCTACTACAACAAGGCTCTGTACGAACAGGCGGGACTGGACCCCGAGGCGCCCGCCAAGACGTGGGACGACTTCGTCGAGAACTGCGGCGCGATCACCGGCAAGACGGGTGCCAAGTGCTTCGGCGTGGGCAACAAGGAAGGCATCGGAATCCAGTTCTTCCTGTCCAGCGTCGGTTCGGCGGTGCTCGCGCCGCAGGAGTACGACGACTGGATCGCCGGAAAGCGGAACTGGGCCTCGCCGGACGTGAAGCGGATCTTCGAGCTCTGGAAGCAGGTCAACGACGCCGGCCTGAACAACGACGGGGTCAACTCCACCGCGATGTTCAACGACGCGTTCGCGGTCTTCCAGTCGGGCAAGGCCGCGCACATCATCGGCCTGATGTCCGACATCGGGCACTGGAAGGACTTCGCCGAGTTCCTCGACCCGGACGACGTCGGCGTCATGGCGGCGCCGGTGGTCAACCCCGCGGCGACCCCGAGCCTGCCGTACGACGGTGGAATCGGCTACGCGGTCGCGAAGTGGACCAAGGACCCGAAGGTCGCCGCCGACCTGGTGCGGTCGTTGACGTCGTCCGAGGCGCTGAAGGCCTTCTACGCGGACGCGGGCGCGATCGCATCCGACACCACCATCGACGTCTCCGCCGGCGGCCCGGCCGTCACCACGATCACCGCGGGGATCAAGACCGGCAAGCCCGCCCTGCACGTCGCCTTGTCCTCCAAGACGGTCGATCTGATGGGTCGCCTTTCACAGCAACTGCTCAGCGGCTCGATCACCGCAGACGAGGCCGTGGCGCAGCTGGCCGCCTCCGACAAGGCGAGTTGATCCGTGCCGTCCGGAGGTTCCCCGTCCTCGGTTCGCCCGGTAGTGGCTGGGCGAACCGAGAGGGGAGTGGTCGCCGGAGCGGCGGGGCGGCGACCGGGGAGGCCGTTCTCGCGGCGAACCCGTCGCGGGTCGAGGGTCGAGCGCCTGGCGCCGTTCGTCCTGGTGGCGCCGGCCGTCCTGATCATCGTCGTGCTGCGGCTGTGGCCGCTGGTGCTCGGGGTCAACTTCTCCTTCACCGGTGACGGCGACCGCAACGGCACGTCGGTCGGCCTGGACAACTACGTGACCCTGTTCGGCGATCCGCTGTTCCGCACCGCGTTGGGCAACGTCGGCCTGCTCGTGCTGTTGCTCCCGGTGGCCGTGGCGATCCCCGGTCTGCTCGCCACGTTGATCTACCTGCGGGTCCCCGGACATCGGGTCTACCGGGGCGTCTACTTCTTCCCGGCCGTGCTCTCCCCGGTGATCGTGGGTGCGATCTTCAACCTGTTGCTCGCCTACGACGGTCCGCTCAACGCGGTCCTCGGCGGGGTGGGCCTCGGGCCGGTGGACTGGCTCGGCGATCCGGACGTGGCGATCTTCGCGGTCGTCGGCGTGCACGTCTGGGCGACGTTCGGCATGGCGCTGGTCGTGTTCCTGGCCGGGTTCGCGGCCCTCGACCCCTCGCTGCTGGACGCCGCCAAGGTGGACGGCGCGTCCCTCCCGCAGACCGTCTGGCACGTGATCATCCCGGGTCTGTCCCGCACGATCCAGTTCGTCTTCGTGACCACGATGATCGGCATGTTGACGTCGATGTTCGGCCTGTTGTTCGTGATGACCAGCGGCGGTCCGGAGGCGTCCACCTACCTCCCGGAGTACTACATCTGGGTCCAACAGGGACAGTTCAACCAGCCCGCGCTCGCCTCCGCCGCCTCGACGGCACTGTTCCTGATCATGCTCGTGGTGGGGCTGGCCCAGATCGCCGTCCTGCGCCGCGCGGGCAGGGAGGGCTGATGGCCGGCCGCCGGTTGACGAAATGGGTCGTCGCGGTGCCGATGGCCGGGCTCGCGCCGGCGACGATCTACCCGCTGGTCATGCTTCCGACGGGTGCCCCGGCACTCCTCGTCGTCTACCTGTTCCTGCAGCGCCAGATCGCCGACGCGTCACCGCGGGGGCCACGAAGGGCTGACAAAATGCGCATCACTGGTTACCGGACCCTCACCACCGTCCAGGACTGGGGTCGGCCGGTCGGCGACGCCAACGGCGTCTTCGCCGACGGCCTCGTCCGGGTTCCGATCGTCGTCGTCGAGACGGACGTGGGCATCACCGGCGTCGGGTTCGGACCACACGTGGAGATCGACTCGATCTTCGCCGCCTTGGAGGGCGAGGACCCGCGCGGCGTCACCGCCCTCTACGACCGGATGCTGCGCCAGACGTTCAAAGCAGGCCACGCGGGCGCGGTGTTCGGCACCATCGGCGCCCTCGACACCGCGCTGTGGGACATCAAAGCGCAGGCCGCCGGCGAACCGCTGTGGCGACTGCTCGGCGGACGCGACCGCCGCGTGCCCGCCTACGCCTCCGGTGTGGACATCGGGCTGGGCGACGACGAACTCGTGGCGCTGTACGAGACCTATGCCGACCGCGGACTGCGGGTGGCGAAGATCAAGGGAGGTCTCGACGTCGATCGGGACCGGGACCGCCTCATCCTGGTGCGCGATGTGCTCACCAACGCCGGTCGCGGCACACGGCCGGGTTTGATGCTCGACGTCAACGAGGCGTTGACCCGCAAGCAGGCGGTGCGCCACGTCGTCGAGCTCGAACGGACGCTCGACCTGATCTGGATCGAGGAGCCGGTCCGGCGGTGGGACGCGGAAGGCCACGCGGTCGTCGGCCGTGGCGTCCGCGCGTCGGTCGCCAGCGGGGAGAACCTCTCCGGCCTCGAACAGTACCGCCCGTTGATCTCGACGGGAGCGATCGACGTCGTGCAGGCGGCCGCGGGCTGGGGTGTCACGCACTTCCTGCGGGTCGCGGCCCTCGCACACGCCCACGACCTGCCCGTCAGCCCCATCGGCAACACGCCGGTCGGGTTGCTGCACGCCGCGACGTCCGTACCGAACCACCTGGTCAGCGAGCTGCAGGACTTGCGGCCGCCGTCGGGGATCTCGGTCGACCTCCACGTCGAGAACGGGGCGTTCATCCTGGGCGACAGCCCGGGGCTGGGCGTCCGCGTCGACGAGGAAGCGATCGTCGCGTCTCGCCGTCGACTCGCCGTCCCGGTGTCCGAAGGTCCCCACGTCCGGCCGGAACGCGCCGGGCAGCGCCTGCTGGCGGTGGTGCGGGACACCGTCACTCCCGATCGCCTGGATCCCTTGCCGTCGTGATCGACACGTCGTGACGACCACGTCAAGGTCGCGTGTCCGAGTGCGTCCCACGCGCCGTGGCAGCGGCCGAGCACTCGGCTGAACCGCCTGCGTCACAACGAAGTGCCCATCCGCCACCTCGACCGGCCGCCACACAACACACTCCAATGCCAGGAGGCCTCCTTTGTTAGCGTCCTCGTCCTCTGCGGTGCGAAGGCCGGTGTCGGCCGGCGTTGCCGCTGTGGTGTTGACCGCCGCCGTCGCGGCGGTAGCCCTCGCTCCTCCCGCGTCCGCCGCCACCACGACCCTCTACGCGTCGCCTTCAGGCACCGGCACCAGCTGTTCCGCCGCCCAGCCGTGCTCGTTGCCCGCCGCCCAGGCCGCGGTGCGGTCGCAGAACAGCAGCATGTCCGGTGACATCGTCGTGCAGTTGGCCGACGGGGTGTACCGGCTCTCCGAACCGCTGCGGCTGACCGCGGCGGACTCCGGCAACAACGGTTACCGCGTGCTGTGGCAGGCGGCCCCGTCCGCGCGTCCGGTGATCAGCGGCGCCCGCGCCGTCACCGGCTGGTCGGTGGTCGACGCCGGGAAGAACATCTGGCGCGCGAACGTCCCCACCGGGGCCGACTCCCGCCAGCTGTACGTCAACGGCGCGATCGCGACCCGGGCGCGCACGCAGGTGAACCGGGCCGACTTCACCTTCGCCAGCACAGGTATGAGATTCTCCAACTCCGCGCTGAACTACCTCAACAACCTGGGCAACCAGAACCGGGTCGAGGTGGAGAGCGTCAACTCGTTCACCGACCGGTACTCGCCGGTGCAGAGCATCAGCGGGAACTTCCTCACCATGCAGCAGCCCGCGTGGAACAACAACACCTTCGGGTACGACACGCTCAGCCAGCCGCACCGGGCGGGGCCCTTCTACCTGGCCAACGCGTACGAGTTCCTGGACTCACCGGGGGAGTGGTACCTCAACCCCGCTACCGGCGCGTTGTCCTACATCCCGTTGGCCGGGCAGAACATGAGCACCGTCAGCGTCGAGCTGCCGGTGCTGCAGTCGCTGGTGGACGTCGGCGGCACCTATGACGCGCCGGCGCACCACATCTCGTTCAGCGGGATCACGTTCACCGGCACCACCTGGCTCGGCCCCAGCAGCAACCAGGGGTACGCCGACCAGCAGACCGGCGCCTACATGACGGGCAACTGGAACTGGCCGGGCGACCGGCTGACCTCGTGCCAGAACGGCTGCACCCAGTTCGAGGCGGCACGACCGCACTGGAACCAGATGCCCGCCGCCGTGCAGGTCTCCGCGGCCAACAACATCACCTTCAGCGAGTCCCAGTTCCTCAACCTCGGGCAGACCGCCATCGGTATCGGCAACGACGCCAACGCCCACGCCAGCGGAGTCGGCCTGGGCGCCAGCAACATCACGGTCACCCGGTCCGAGATCGCCCGTAGTTCCGCCGGCGGCATCGTGGTCGGCGGCGTGCGCGCCGACGCGCACCACCCGAGCGACCAGCGGATGGTCAACCGGGACATCACCGTCAGCTACAACCGCATCCACGACCTCGGCATCGAGTACCGGGGTAACGTCTCGGTGCTGAACACCTACGTCACCAACGCCACCGTGTCCCACAACGAGGTCTACAACATGCCGTACTCCGGCATGTCGATCGGGTACGGCTGGGGCGCCAACGACGCCGGCGGCAACAACAACTACGCCAACCGCGGCCTGTACAACTACCAGCCGCGCTACACGACGGCCACCACCGCGTCCAACAACCGGCTCATCAACAACTACGTCCACGACGTCATGCAGCAGATGAACGACGGCGGGTGCATCTACACGCTGTCGTGGAACCCGGGCGCCTCGATCAGCGGGAACCACTGCCAGCGGACCAACGGCTACTTCGGGGTCTACTTCGACGAGGGCTCGAAGTACTACTCAGTCACCGGCAACGTCTTCAACAACACCGGCACTTGGGCCACCGCCAACTACTGGGGTGGCGAGAACATGGGCAACTGGACGGTCACCAACAACTGGTCGACCAACGGCAGCACCAACGTGACCAACGGTGATCGGGGCAACGTGGTGTCCGGCAACACGGTCGTCTCCAACGGCAACTGGCCGGCCGGCGCGCAGGCCGTGATGGCCAACGCCGGGCCAGGGGGCAGCACCAACACCGGCCCGCAGAACGCCATGCTCGTGGGAACCCAGTCGGGACGCTGCGCCGAGGTCGCCAACGGGAGCGCCAACGGCGCCCAGGTCCGGCTCTGGGACTGCGGCGGCGCCACCAACCAGCGGTGGACCTACACCTCCGGCAAGCAGTTGATGGTGAACGGCAACAAGTGCCTGGACGCCAGCGGCGCCGGGACCGCGAACGGCACCGCGGCGATCATCTGGGACTGCCACGGCGGCACGAACCAGCAGTGGAACGTGAACGCCAACGGCACCATCACCGGGGTGCAGTCCGGGCTGTGCCTGGACGCCAGCGGCAACGGGACCGCGAACGGCACCTTGATCCAGCTCTGGTCGTGCCACGGCGGCACGAACCAGCAGTGGAGCACGCGCAACTGAGCCACCGTGCGGGGGGCCGGCACGCCCGGCCCCCCGCACCGCGGCAATCGGCGCGCCGACCCACCGGCAGACGCCAGACGAGGGGCCTGGCCGCCGGTTTCGAGAAGGTGTGACCGCGGGAGCCCGCGTCGGAACCGTTGCTTTAGCCCTGTTTTAGCACTTACCGTCGTCTTTTGATCGAACCGGTTCGAAAACCCTGCACTGCTGATCCGTTCGCCCATTCCGCGTACTCGGCGCGCCCGTGTTCGCGACCGTCGCCGCTCTCCCTGCCCTCCCACATCGTCGTAGGAGTAGAAATGCAGCCTTTACCCGTTTCCCCAGCGGGTTCTGTGACGCGTTGGTGGCGCTCGCCGGCGGCGGTGCGCGCGCGTGTCGTGATGGCACTGGCCCTGTTGCCCGCGGCGGTGTTGACGTGGTCCGCACCGGTGACCGCATTGGCGGCCGGCACGGGGCCGTGTGACATCTACGCTTCGGGTGGTACGCCCTGCGTGGCCGCGCACAGCACGACGCGGGCGCTCTACGGCTCGTACGCCGGCAATCTCTACCAGGTCAGACGTTCGTCGGACAACACCACGAGGGACATCGGTCTGCTGGCCGCGGGCGGTACCGCCAACGCGGCGACCCAGGACTCGTTCTGCGCCGGCACCACCTGCGTGATCACGGTGGTCTACGACCAGTCCGGCCGGGGCAACGACCTGTGGTACCAGGGATCGGCGGTGGTTCCGGGGTCGCCCCAGAGCAGGCCCGCGGTCGCGACCTCCGAGTCGCTGGCGGTCGGCGGCAGCAAGGCCTACTCGCTCTACATCAACCCCGGCAACAGCTACTGGCGCGACGGCCACCTGACGGGCGTGCCGACCGGCGCCGCGCCGGAAGGCATGTACATGGTGACCAGCGGCACGCACGTCAACAGCGGCTGCTGCTTCGACTACGGCAACAGCGAGACGACCCGGAAAGCCGACGCGGCCGGCGCGATGGACGCGATCAACTTCAGCACGCAGTGCTGGTTCGGCGGGTGCTCCGGAACCGGTCCCTGGGTCCAGGCGGATCTGGAATGGGGCCTCTTCCCCGGCGGCAGCCAGTCGTGGAACCCGAACCAGCGCGCGTTCACCAGCAAGTTCGTCACCGCGATGTTGAAGAACAACGGAACCACGCGGTTCGCGCTCAAGGGCAGCGACGCGCAGGTCGGCAACCTGACCACGCTGTGGGACGGCGCGCTGCCCAACGGGTACAGCCCGATGAAGAAGCAGGGCGCCATCATCCTGGGCAGCGGCGGTGACTGCTGCAAGCCCGACGGCGGCGCGAACCTCAGCGCGGGGACCTTCTACGAGGGCGCGATGGTCGCGGGCTACCCGTCCGACGCGACCGAGAACGCGGTGCAGGCCAACATCATCGCGGCCGGGTACACCACCGGTGGCAGCACCACCCCGGGCGGCGCGGTGCGCGCGGTGGGCGCGGGCAAGTGCCTCGACGTGCCGAACGGGACGGCGGGCACGCAGGCCCGGATCTGGGACTGCCAGGGCGGCGCGAACCAGACCTGGACCCGCACGTCGTCGGGCCAGTTGGCGGTGTCCGCCGGCTCCGCCCAGATGTGCCTCGACGCCTACGGCCAAGGAACCACCGCGGGCACGAGGGCGGTCCTCTGGTCGTGCAACGGCCAGGCCAACCAGCGCTGGAACGTCAACGCCAACGGCACGATCACCGGCGCCCAGTCCGGCCTGTGCCTGGACGTGTCCGGGGCGTCCACGGCCAACGGGGCGCAGGTGCAGCTGTGGACCTGTAACGGCGGCACCAACCAGCAGTGGGGCGTCAGCTGATCCCCACCACCATCGGTTCCGACTCGACAGCTGCCCGGCACGTCGTGCCGGGCAGCTGTTCAACCCGAGGAGCACACGTGCGACAACGCCTCAGCAGACTTGCCGCCGGTGCCGCGGCACTGATCACCACGGCACTGGTCACCGCCGCGCTGCTGCCCGCCGGTCCCGCCGCCGCGGAATCCAACGGCGGCGTGCGGGTCATGCCGTTGGGCGACTCCATCACCGAGGGGACGCAGGTGCCCGGTGGTTACCGGATCGGGCTGTGGCAGCGGTTCGGGTCCGGCAACTACCGGGTGGACTTCGTCGGCTCGCAGTTCAACGGACCCGCCTCGCTCGGGGACCACGACCACCAGGGCCACCCGGGTTGGCGCATCGACCAGATCGACGCGAACGTCGTCACCTGGCTCCGGAACACGACCCCGCGCACGGTGCTGCTGCACATCGGCACCAACGACATCCTCCAGAACCGCGATGTCCCGAACGCGCCCGCCCGCCTGTCGGCGCTCATCGACCGCATCACCGCGACCGTGCCGAACGCCGACGTGTTCGTCGCGACCATCATCCCGCTGTCCAACCCCGGGCAGGAGTCCGCCGTCCGGACCTTCAACGCCGCGATCCCCGGCATCGTGCAGAGCAAGGTCAACGCGGGCAAGCGCGTGCGCCTGGTGGACATGCACGCCGCGTTGACGACGGCCGACCTGATCGACGGCGTCCACCCCACCGCCACCGGTTACGACAAGATGGCCGCGACCTGGTACAACGCGCTGCGCGCCGTGCCCGGGAGCATCGGGGACCCGGTCGCCTCGCAAGGCAGGCAGGTCGTCGGCGTGCCCTCGGGCCGCTGCCTCGACGTGCCGGGTACGTCGACCGCCAACGGTACGCAGCTGCAGCTGTGGGACTGCCACGGCCAGTCCAACCAGTCGTGGACGCACAACTCCGGCAGGCAGTTGGTCGTCTACGGCACCAAGTGCCTGGACGCCTACGGCCGGGGGACGGCCAACGGCACGCAGGTGGTGATCTGGGACTGCCACGGCGACACCAACCAGCAGTGGAACGTGAACGCCAACGGCACGATCACCAACGTGCAGTCCGGCCTGTGCCTGGACGCGCACAACCTCGGCACCGCCAATGGCACGAAGTTGGTCCTGTGGTCCTGCACCGGGCAGCCCAACCAGCAGTGGATCCAGCGCACCCCGGCCTGACCGCGAGACCGGGCAAGCGTCCACCGGGTATTTCGACGGCGGTTCGAAGAATCGCGGATTCCGGTGGGCGCTTACCCGGAGGTATTCGACAGGAATCGACCAGAGGGTTCGCAATTCGATTCGAAATTCGACTGTCATTCGATATTGACAGTCGTGAAAAGCGGTGCGTAGCGTTTTGTGCGCGTTGACCGCCGAATTTCGGAGAGAAAGGTGGACCTTCGTGCTCAAGAGCTTCATGGTAGCCGTGCTGGCCGCTGCCGCACTGGCCCTGCCGACGACCGGCACCGCGCAGGCGGCCGGCAGTTGCGAAGACTTCTACTCGATCACCATGGGCAAGTACTGGGTCAACAACAACGTGTGGGGCCAGGACTCGGGCCAGGGATGGCAGTGCGTGTGGGACGTGTCGTCCGGCGGCTCGATCTCGTGGGGCACGAGTTGGGACTGGAGCGGTGGGCCGAGTCAGGTGAAGTCCTACGCCAGTTCGGTGCTCGGCTGGCACTGGGGCAACAAGCTGTCGGGCACCGGCCTGCCGGTCCGGTTGTCGGACAACCGGTCGGTGAACACGGGTGCGAGCTACACGGTCCGGCAGAACACGGCGAACGTCATGAACGTCGCCTATGACCTGTGGCTGCACCCGATGTCGAACCCCGGCACCACCAACCCGTCCGACGAGATCATGATCTGGACCTACCGCGCCGGTGGCGCCGGGCCGGTCGGCACGCGGCAGGCCACCGTGTCGATCGCCGGCACCAACTGGGACCTGTACCGGGGCAACATCGGCTGGGAGGTCTACTCGTTCGTCCGGACGAGCAACACCAACTCGGCCGCGTTCAACCTGCGCGACTTCACGTCGCACCTGGTCAACCGGGGTTGGTTGAGCAACCAGAAGTACCTGACCAGCGTGCAGCACGGCACGGAGGTCTTCAGCGGGAACGGGCAGTTGGACGTGCACTCGTACTACGCCAACGTGGGCTGACCACCCGACGCGGCGCGGCGGTTCCTGTGCCGCCGCGCCGCCACCGCGTCCGGTCACGCCGGGACGTCGGCGCCCCGCTCCCGGTACTCGAACCAGTCGAAGGACGCGCTGCCCTCGGTGGTGTACATGCCGATCACCCGGCCGGTGAAGCCGACGGCGACCTCGGTGGACAGGTAACGCCCGTCCAGCTCGGCCAGCAGGTCGGTGCCGAGGTGGAAGGCGATGGTATCGGGCCCCGTGGCGGCCGTGCCGAGCGCGATGTCGTGCGCACCCGTCGCCGAAGGCGGCAGCAGGTCGTCGGTCCGGGTCGTCACCGCGAGCACGACCGGGCCGGGTGGCACCGCACGCCGCGCCACGGCGTGCCGCAGCGGACCGATGCGCGCGATGACCTCCACCTGCCCGTCGCACACCTCCAGGTCGTAGTGGTGCGCCTCGTCGAGGCGCACGGACACCCCGGCACGCCCCGAGCCGGGATCGAGCCGCACTTCCACGCGGCACTCGGGGTGCTGCTGCCGCCGCCCGACGAAGGTGCACCCGGAGGCGTCCAGCGTCGATCCGGTCGCGTGCAGGGTGAGCCACCCCGGGCGTTCCGCCAGCGACCAGGAGGTGTCCGGCCGGCTGCGCGGCGAGATCCACTCGGGGCCGAGCGCCGGCGCGTCGAAGTCGTCCCGCGCGGGCTGGGGCTCCCAGGGGTGCCACGCGCGTGGCGCCTCCGCACGGAGTTCCACGGTGCCGATGCGCGGCCAGCCGTCGACCCACTCGACCGGGACCAGGAACGTCTCCCTGCCCAGGACGTGGAAGCCGGGGGTGAAGCCGCGGGGGCGGGTCGCCAGCAGCACCATCCACCAGTCCCCGTCCGGAGTGGTCACCAGGTCGGCGTGCCCGGTGCTCTGGACGGGGTGGTCGGTGCCGCGGTGGGTCAGGATCGGGTTGACCGGCGCGGGTTCGAATGGGCCGCGTGGCGAGCGGGCCCGTGCCATCGCCACCGTGTGGCCGCGCTCGGTACCGCCCTCGGCGATCATGAGGTACCACCAGTCGCCGATGCGGTACAGGTGCGGAGCCTCCGGCCACTGCAGGCCGGTGCCGGACCAGATCTTCCACGGTCCGTCGAGGACCTTGCCCGCCTCGGGGTCGATGCGGGCCACCCCGACCCCGTGGAAGGCGGCCCAGCAGTTGCCCTCGTCGTCCCAGGCCAGGTCGGGGTCGATCCCCGGCAGGTCGATCCAGACCGGGTCCGACCACGGGCCTTCCGGCCGCTCGGCGGTGACGATGAAGTTGCCGCCGGAGGAGACGTTCGTGGTGATCATCCAGAAACGGCCGTCGTGGTGGCGGATGGTCGGCGCGTAGATGCCCCGTGAGGCGGGTGCCTCCGGTGGCAGCGGCAGTTGCTCCGGCCGGTCCAGGACGTTGCCGATCTGCCGCCAGTGCACCAGGTCGCGACTGTGGAAGATCGGCACGCCGGGGAAGTACTCGAAGCTGGAGCAGACGAGGTAGTAGTCCTCGCCGACTCGGCACACGCTCGGGTCGGGGTGGAAACCCCCGATGACCGGGTTGTCGTAGAACCGCGGCAAACCCGCCTCCTGTGAGTGGGATCGAAGGTGGACGGCCGAGGGACGGGCCGTCGCTCGTGACCACTGCGGCCATGAGCGACGGCCCGTCCCTCGTCCTGGTCGGGTATCAGGGTGTGGTGAGGTCGAACTTGCCCACGGTGACGGAGCCGCCCAGGGCCTGGGTGGCGTGGTTGAAGATGCCGAAGCGGTAGCCCATGAAGAACTGCCAGGTGTTGTTGAGCGTGAACGATGGTCCGAGCGAGGTGAAGTTCGTGCCGTCGGTGCTGTAGGAGAAGCGGGCTTGCCGGTTCGAGCCGGGTTGGATGTCGGCGTTGATCCGCAGCCAGATCCGGCCGCCGCTGATGCCCGCGCTCGCGGCCTCGGTACCGGTGCTCGTGGTGCGCCAACTGCTGTCCATGGCCAGACCGGTGGTCATCACGACCCGGGACTGGCCGTTCTCGCGTTTGACGCCGATCCACGCCGACGATTGGCGGAGCATCGCCAGGCCCGACCGGTCACCGTCCCGCATGGTGCTGTAGTCGAGCTCGATCGTGGCGGTGGAGGTGGGGCCTTGGATGCGGTGGGTCAAGGTGTTGCGGGCGGCGTAGAGGTCGTTGGTGACCGTGGCCGTCTGCAACCTCAGCCCGTTGTTCACCGAGTACTTGGAGGTGTCCGGGTCGTGGTTCCACTCCCACTGCGGACCGAGGGCGGTGCCCGCGAAGGTGTCGGTCCCGGTGAGGGGTTTCACCGGCCGCGTCGGCAGCGGCGAGGGGTAGTTCACGCCCCACCTGCCGTTGACGGTCTGCAAGGTCGGCCAGCCGTCGGCGGTCCAGGTGATCGGTGCGAGCGCGGGCACCCGGCCACCGGGGTAGGCGTCCACGAAGGACATGTAGTGCCAGTCGCCGTTCTGGGTCTGCACCAGACCGCCCTGGTGCGGCACGCCACCGCCGGAGATCGGGCCCGGCAGGTCGAGCAGGACCTGGCGCATCGTGTAGGGCCCGAACGGGTTGTCGGCCTTGAGGACGTACTGCCCGTTGGCCGGTCGGGTCAACCAGATGTAGTAGCTGCCGTTGCGCTTGTAGAACCGTGCGCCTTCCAGGGTGCCGACGTTCGACGGCGTCTGGAACACCTGCTGCGCCCGCACCTGGCTGCGGCCGTCGGGCGACAGCTGGGCGACGCTGATCGTTCCGTTGCCGTAGGCGACGTACATCGTGTCGTTGTCGTCGATCAGCATGCCCGCGTCGTAGTAGCAGTTGTCGAGCTGGGCGTGCCGGCTCCACTGCCCGTCGACGCTGGTCGCGGTGTAGATGTAGGTGTCGTTGAAGTCGATGCAACCGGCCCAGTAGTAGGTGCGGTTGCTCGCCCGGTACTGCAACGTCGACGCCCAGATGCCGTTGACGTAGGCCCGTTGCCCGTTGGTCAGGTCGTACTTGGTGCCGAAGTCCAGGGACGGCACCGAGTGGCCGGCGAACTCCCAGTTCACCAGGTCGTAGGACCGCAGGATCGGCGCGCCGGGGGAGTAGTGCATCGTGGACGCGGTCATGTAGTACGCGTCACCGACCCGGATGACCTCGACGTCGGCGAAGTCCTGCCACACCACCGGGTTGGTGTACTGCCCGCCCGGCGCTTGTGTCGTCGTCGTGGTCGTGGGGTTGCCGCCACCGACGCGGACGAGTTGCCACTGTTGGTTGGCGCCGCCCCAGTCGCTGTACTGGACGACGTTGGCGCCGTCGGCCGTGGAGGAGCCCTGGACCTCGACGGCCTTGCCGCTGTTGCGGTTGATCAGGCGGACGTGTCCGTTGTCGGAGTCGGCGAGCCGGAACTGCTGGTTGGTGCCGTTGCCGTCGGCCCACTGCACGATGCTCGCACCGTCGGCGGTGGAGAAGTTGTGGACGTCGAGGACCTTGCCGGAGTGGCGCGACTTGAGTCGGTAGTAGCCGCCGCCGGAGTCGACGAACTGCCACTGCTGGTTGTTGCCGTCGTTGCGGGCCCACTGGGTGATGCGGCCGCCGTCGCTGGTGGAGAGGTTGTAGACGTCCAGTGCTTTACCGCTGTTGCGGTTGACCAACACGTACCAGGCGTTGGTGTCCACGGTCGCCGCCGACGCGGGTGCCATGCCGAGCGCTACCACGACGCCGCCGAGCAGGACGGTGATGACCGCGGTCGCGACACCGGCCAGACCCCGGTGTCTGCGGACCCGTGGAACTGAGGTGGGTGGGTGTTGGCCTGCCCCTGCCATGGGTGTGCTCCTCTTCTTCGAAGGGATGGCGAAAGGCGGGGGACCGGTGAGGTCCCCCGCCCCGCGGCGGCGGTGCCGGATCAGCCGACCTCGTCAGGCGGTCAGCGTTGCAGGGTCAGCACGCCCGGTCGGTAGGGCAGCAGGCCGTAGTCCACGCCGTTGGAGCGGGGGTCGCGGCCTTGGTAGAGGAGCTGCAGGTTGCAGGGGTCGATGGTCTTGGTCTGGTCGGCGTTGGTGCGGATCAGGTCGCCGTGACTGATGTCGTTGGTCCAGGTGGCGCCGCTGTTGGCCTTGCCCGCGAAGGGGTTGCTCTCGGTCGCGGCCTGCGGCGTCCAGGAACCGTTGAGGCTGCTGGAGGTGAACGAGCGGAAGTAACGCCCGTTCGCCCCGATCGCCTCGACGATCATCAGGTACTGGTTCTGGTCCTTGACCTTGTAGACCTCGACCGCCTCGAACAGGTTGTTCGTCGTGTCGCTCATGATCGTCGTGTAGGACGAGCCGAAGCTGCCCGGGAAGTTCCCGAGCGGCATGACCTGGCGGTAGATCTTGCCGTTGTCACCGGCGAAGAACAGGTACATGTTCTGGCCGTCGCCGATGAGCGTCTGGTCGATGGGTCCCGTGCCGGAGCCGGTGATGCTGGCCGTGGAGAGCACCTGCTGCGCCGACCACCCGTTCGGGTTGGTGGGGTCGGTCGACGTCCGGTAGCTGAACGCGGTCCCGCCCCACTGGTACGCGAGCACCCAGATGTTCTTCGGGGCGAAGTAGAGCAGCGTGGGCGCGACGGTGCCGGTGTTCATGGCCTGCTGGGGTGCCGAGGCCATGTCGGACCAGTTGCTGAAGAGCCCGAAGTTCATCGAACCCCAGCTCGTCCCGAAGTCGTGCGTGGTCCCGTAGACCAGGTGCTTGCCGTTGTAGGGCACGTAGGTGAAGTCCTTGAGCGAGACCCAGCCCGACCTCGGGTTCGCCAGCGCCCCGGTGGAAGTCCACCGGTAGCTCGACGGAAGTGAGCACCCGCCGGGGTTCGAGGACGTCGTGGTGGTGGGGTTCGTCCCGCCGCCGACGCGGACGAACTGCCATTGCTGGTTGGCGCCGCCCCAGTCGCTGTACTGGACGATGTTGCCGCCGTCGTTGGTGGCCGCGCCCTGGACTTCGAGAGCCTTGTTGCTGTTGCGGTTGATCAGGCGGACGTAGCCGCTGTCGGAGTCGGCGAGGCGGAACTGCTGGTTGGTGCCGTTGGCGTCGGCCCACTGCACGATGGCGGCGCCGTCGGCGGTGGAGAAGTTGGCGACGTCGAGGACCTTGCCGGAGTGGCGGGACTTGACGCGGTAGTAACCACCGCCGGAGTCCACGAACTGCCATTGCTGCTGGTTGCCGTCGTTGCGGGTCCACTGGGTGATGCGCGCGCCGTCGTTCGTGGCGAGGTTGTAGACGTCCAACGCCTTGCCGCTGTTGCGGTTGACCAACACGTACCACGCGTTGGTGTCAACGGTCGCCGCCGACGCGGGTGTCGCGCCGAGCGCCACTACGAGACCGCCGAGCAGCACCGTGACGACCGCGACGGCGACACCGGCCAGGCGGCCGCGGTGTCTGCGGACTCGCGGAACTGTGATGGGTGGGTGTTGGCTTGACTCGGCCATGGGTGTGCTCCTCTTCGTCGAGGGGATGGCGAAAGGCGGGGACTGGGAGGTCCCCCGCCGTGCGGCGGCGGTGCTGGATCAGCCGACCCGGACGAGCTGCCACTGTTGGTTGGCGCCGCCCCAGTCGCTGTACTGGACGACGTTGGCGCCGTCGGCCGTGGAGGAGCCCTGGACCTCGACGGCCTTGCCGCTGTTGCGGTTGATCAGCCGGAAGTAGCCGCCCGATTCGACCGCGCGGAATTGCTGGTTGGTCCCACCGTGGTCGGTCCACTGCTGGATCGCGGCGCCGTCGGCGGTCGACGAGTTGGGCACGTCGAGGACTTTGCCGGAGTGACGTGACTTGACGCGGTAGTAGCCGTCGCCGGAGCCGGCGAACTGCCATTGCTGGTTGGCGCCGTCGTTGCGGGACCATTGGGTGATGCGGCCGCCGTCGTTGGTGGCGAGGTTGTAGAGGTCCAGCGCCTTGCCGCTGTTGCGGTTCACCACCACGTACCACGCGTTCGTGTCGATGACCCCGGGCTGGGGCTGGGGAGTGCCCCCGTTCAGGGCGTTGAGGGTGGAGGTGTAGGCGGGCTTCTTGTTGCCCGAGCCGTCGAACAGCAGCGGGGTGCCCGAGGCACGCCACGAGTCGGTGTCGCGGATGCCCCACACGGTGATGCCGGTGCAGCGCGCCACCGCGAGGCAGGCCTTGACCACGCGTTCGTAGTTGGCCGCCTGCGCGGAGCCGGAGCCCTCGATGTCGAGTTCGGTGATCTGGACGTCGACGCCGAGGTTGGCGAAGTTCTGCAGGGTGGTCTGGTAGTTGCCCGGCACCGGGGACTGGGGGTTGAAGTGGGACTGGAGGCCGACGCAGTCGATGGGCACGCCGCGCTGCTTGAAGTCCTGGACCAGCCGGTAGACGGCCTGGGTCTTGGCGTGGGTCCAGTCGTCGGTGTTGTAGTCGTTGTAGCAGAGCTTCGCGCCGGGGTCGGCGGCGCGTGCGGCGCGGAACGCGGCCTCGATCCAGTCGTTGCCGGTGCGCTGGAGGTTGGAGTCGCGGCGCGCGCCGGAACTGCCGTCCTGGAACGCCTCGTTCACCACGTCCCAGGCGTAGATCTTGCCGGCGTAGTAGCCGGCCACCCGCGTGACGTGGTTGAGCATCGCCGAGCGCAGCGCGGAGCCGGACATGTTCTGCATCCAGCCGGGCTGCTGGGAGTGCCAGGCCAGGGTGTGGCCGCGGACCCGCTTGCCCTGGGAGCGGGCCAGGTTGACGATGCGGTCGGCGTTGCCGAAGGTGAACTGGTTCTGGTTCGGCTCGGTCGCGTCGATCTTCATCTCGTTCTCGGCCGTGACCATGTCGAACTCGCGCTGGAGGAGTCCGGCGTAGGTCGAGTCACCGAGCCTGCCCGCGGCTACGGCCGTGCCGAAGTAGCGACCCGACTCGGCCGCCGCGGTGGCCAATGTCGTACCCGCCGCCTGGGCCAAGCCGGTGAACGCCACCGTCAGCGTGGTGGCGATCAGTCCTACGACGAGCAGCAACGCCGTTGTTCTCGGCTGACGCGAGGGCGTCGGCCGAATGACCGCTCGTATCGAATGTTCCATCACATGTCCTTCGGATCGAACAGCAGGGTGTTAGCGTTAACATCCACCTTGGAAAGCCTCCTCGTGGAGGAGGCGCATTTGGGCGCGGCAATCACGGCACGCGCGGCGGTCGTGCTCATCTGACTGTGACCGATGGCACACCATGGGTCAAGACATTACGCAACTGTTTCGTACAGGTAGGCTCGGCTAAAGTTGGTTGGACATTCTTTAGCAGCCGATAAGTGCTGTTCGGTGCCCTCGGGCAGGGCAACTTCGGAGACCGCTGTTCCTTCGTGCTAAAAGTTAGCGCTCACATTTAGCTTTGACCGCGTTCTAGAACTCATAGTTTCATTGGCGGGGCAGCCCCGTACGTCACCGCCTGCCCCGGTCGAAGTGAAGGGACGACGATGTCCACTGGAACACGCGGACGACTCCTGCACCTCGCCACCGCAGTCGTCGCGGCGCTGGGCCTGTTCACCGCGGCGCCCACCTCGCCCGCGGCCCAGGCCGCGCCGGGCAGTCCCGCGCTCACCCCGCCACTGGGCTGGAACAGCTGGAACAGCTTCGGCTGCGGCATCACCGAGGCACAGGTCCGCCAGGCCACCGACGCGATGGTGAACTCGGGGATGCGCGACGCGGGCTACCAGTACGTCGTCGTGGACGACTGCTGGTTCGACCCGCAGCGCGACGCCCAGGGCAACCTGCGCGCCCACCCGACCAAGTTCCCCAGCGGCATGAAGGCGCTCGGCGACTACATCCACGCCCGCGGCCTGAAGTTCGGCATCTACCAGGCGCCCAACGAGAAGACCTGCGCCCAGGGCGTCGGCACCCACCCCGGCTCCACCGGCAGCAAGGGCCACGAGGTCCAGGACGCCCGGTCGTTCGCGTCGTGGGGAGTGGACTACCTGAAGTACGACTGGTGCTCCGGTGCCGGCACCCGTGACGAGCAGGTCGCCCGGTTCACGATCATGCGCGACGCCCTACGCGCCACCGGCCGCCCGATCGTGTACAGCATCAACTCCAACAGCTTCCACGCGCCCACCGGTGACAAGTACAACTGGGGCGAGATCGCCGACCTGTGGCGCACCACCGAGGACCTGCTGGACATCTGGCAGAACGGCAACACCAACAGCTACCCCATGGGCGTTGGCAACGTCCTGGACATCACCGCCCCGCTCGCCGCCCAGGCCGGACCCGGGCATTGGAACGACCCCGACATGCTCGTCGTGGGCCGCCCCGGGCTGAGCCTGACCGAGTCCCGGGCGCACTTCGCGCTGTGGGCGCTGATGGCCGCGCCGCTGATGGCGGGCAACGACATCCGCACCATGTCCGCCGACGTCAGCGCGATCCTGCGCAACCCGCGACTGCTGGCCGTGAACCAGGACCGGCTCGGCGCGGGCGGCAGGCGGGTGCGCGACGACGGCAACACCGAGGTCTTCGCCAAGCCCCTGTCCGACGGCTCGGTCGCGGTCGGTCTGTTCAACCGGGGCAGCGGCACCGCCACGGTGTCCACCACCGCCGCCCAGATCGGCCTGTCGGGTGGGTCGTTCTCCCTCACCGACCTGTGGACCGGAGGCACGTCCACCACCTCCGGCGCGATCTCGGCGAGCGTGCCCGCGCACGGCGTGGCCGCGTTCCGAGTCTCCGGCGGCAGCCCGATCGCCGCCACCACCTCCCGGCTGCGCGGCGTCGGCTCCAACCGGTGCGTCGACATCGAGAACGCCTCCACCGCCGCCGGCGCGGCCGCGCTGCTCCAGGACTGCCACACCGCTGCGGCCCAGCAGTGGACGAGCTGGGCGGGCGGCGAGATCAGGGTGTTCGGCGACAAGTGCCTTGACGCCTACAACCAGGGCACCACCAACGGCACCCGCGTGATCACCTGGTCGTGCAACGGACAGGACAACCAGAAGTGGACCCTCGGCTCGGACGGGTCCATCCGCAACACCCGTGCCGGTCTGTGCCTTGACGCCGACCAGGCCGGCACCGCCAACGGGACCCGGCTGATCCTGTGGACCTGCAACGGCCAGAACAACCAGAAGTGGAGCCGTGCCTGACGATCGCCCTGAGCGGCGCGCTCACCGTCCGGTACTGCGCACTCCGCGGCACCCGGTCCCGGACTCCGGTCCCCTCGCACGCAAAGCCTCGCGAGGGGACCGGAGTCCAGCCCGCGCCGATCGGCCCGACGTCCACCCGTGATCCCGGGAAGGAGCACCGTGCGCACCTGCCGCGACCCTGTGATCGGTGGATCCCACCCGCACCCGAGCGTGTGCCGAGTCGGTGACGACTACTACCTGGTGTGCTCCAGCTTCGAGCACTTCCCCGGCGTGCCGATCTTCCACAGTCGCGACCTGGTGCACTGGCGGCAGATCGGCAACGTCCTCAGCCGGCCGGAACAGCTGCGGCTGTCCGCCGACACGCCCGCGTCGCGCGGGATCCACGGGCCCACCATCCGCTACCACCGCGGGCGGTTCAGGGTGATCGCGACGAACATGTCGGCGGGCGGCAACTTCGTCGTGACGGCCGACCGCCCGTGGGGGCGGTGGTCGGATCCGGTGTGGATCGACCTGCCCGGTGTCGCCCCCGACCTGGCATGGGACGAGAACGGCAACTGCTGGTGCACCACGTCCGACGGGCACATGGCGCGCATCCACCCTGACACGGGAACCGTGCTGGAAGGTCCATGGCGGACGTGGCGCGGCAGTGATCGCCAGTACCCGGAAGCGCCCCGCCTGTGCCACGTCGGCGACTGGTGGTACCTGCTGTTCAAGTACGGCCACGCGCTCGCGGTCGCCCGCGCACGCACGCCCCGCGGACCGTTCGAACCCGCGCCGGGCAGCCTCAGCGACACCTCACGGCCGATCCGGAGCACCGGCCGCGCGGACCTCGTCACGACACCGGACGGGGCTTGGTGGCTGGTGCTGCCCGGAACCCGCGAACACCCGTCGGGTTTCCACGTGCTCGGGCAGGAGGTGTTCCTGACGCCGGTGCGCTGGGAGAACGAGTGGCCTGTGGTGGACGAGGCGGCCGAAACGCCCACACCGGGGGAGTTGCACCCACCGCTGCCGGCGCGCGACGACTTCGACGAGTTCGTGCTCGCCCCGTCCTGGATCTCGCCGCGTGGTCGCCCGGACGGGTCGTGGTCGTTGACCGAACGCCCCGGCTGGTTGACGCTGCGTGCCACCGGCGACACCCTCGACCGCCCCGGCTGCACGTTCGTCGGTCGCCGACTGGCGCACCTCGACTCACGGGTGTCGGTCCGCATGGATCCCGGCACGGCCCGAGCGGGTCTGAGCATCCGGCGCGACGAGGCGCACCACTACGACTTCGAGGTCGTGCCCGGCCGGGTGGACGTGGTCGCCAGGATCGGGCCGGTGCGCCAGGTCGTGGCTAGCCGCACCACGCATCCCGGGCCGGTCACGCTCACGGTCGTCACCCGCACCACCGACCTCGTGCCGCCGTCGTTCGTGCGCCCGACCGACGAACCCACCGGCATCGAGCCCGCCGGACCCGACACCATCGCGTTCCACGTCGACAGCGATCCGGGCCCGCTGGCCGAGCTGGACGGTCGGTACCTGTCGCCCGAGGTCACCGGCGGTGCCGCCGGGCGGGTCGTCGGCATGTACGTCACGCGCGGTGTCGCGGCGTTCGACTGGTTCGACTACCGCGGCCTCGGCTGACTTCTCGTGCCTACCGACTGATGTCCTACCTGGAGGTGCTCTTGATGAAATCCACGTCGTTGTCCGCAGCGGCACCGCGACGAGCCGGTGCTCTGCTCGTCGCCGTCCTGTGCGCCTTGGCGCTCCTCCCTGCGGTGGCCAGGGCCGATAACCCGATCGTGCAGCACATGTACACCGCCGACCCGGCACCGCTGGTGCACAACGGTCGGGTGTACCTCTACACGGGGCACGATGAGGACGGCTCGACCTGGTTCACGATGAAGGAGTGGCGGGTCTGGTCGTCGGCCGACATGGTCAACTGGACCGACCACGGCTCGCCGATGAGCGTGGCCACGTTCTCCTGGGCGAGCAAGGACGCGTGGGCCGGGCAGGCGATCTACCGCAACGGCAAGTTCTACTGGTACGTGCCCGTGGTCAACCGCGCCACCGGCCGGATGGCGATCGGTGTCGGCGTCGCCGACAGCCCGACCGGCCCGTTCCGCGACGCGATCGGCCGCCCGCTGGTGGAGAACGGCGAGATCGACCCGACGGTCTTCATCGACGACAACGGCCAGGCGTACCTGTACTGGGGCAACCCGAACCTGTGGTACGTGCGCCTCAACGCCGACATGACCTCGTTCTCGGGCAGCCCCACCCAGATCCCGCTCACCACCGCCGGGTTCGGCGCTCGGACCGGCGACCCGAACCGGCCGACGCTGTACGAGGAAGGGCCGTGGGTCTACAAGCGCAACGGCCTGTACTACAACGTGTTCGCCGCCAAGTGCTGTTCGGAGTTCATCGCCTACTCGACCGCACCGAGCCCGACCGGGCCGTGGACCTACCGGGGCACCGTCATGCCCACGCAGGGCGCCAGCTTCACCAACCACGCCGGGATCGTCGACTTCAAGGGCAGCTCCTACTTCTTCTACCACAACGGCGCCCTGCCCGGCGGAGGCGGTTTCACCCGCTCCGTGGCGGTGGAGAAGTTCACCTACAACGCCGACGGCACGATCCCGACCATCAACATGACCACCTCCGGCGCGCCTCAGGCGGACACGCTCAACCCCTACGTCCGCCAGGAGGCCGAGACGATCGCCTGGGGCTCGGGCGTGGAGACCGAACCGTCCACCGAGGGCGGGATGAACGTCGGTTGGATCGAGAACGGCGACTACATCAAGCTCAAAGGCGCCGCGTTCGGCACGGGCGCGAGGACGTTCAGCGCACGGGTCGCCTCCGGCGCCGCCGGTGGCACCATCGAGGTCCGACTGGACGGCCCCACCGGCACGGTGGTCGGACGCTGCGGCGTCTCCGGCACCGGCGGCTGGCAGAACTGGACCACCGTCTCCTGCCCGATCACCGGCGCGACCGGCACCCGCGACCTCTACCTCCGGTTCACCGGCGGCAGCGGCTACCTGTTCAACGTGAACTGGTGGCAGTTCGGCGCGTAGCGCACAAGCGCCCACCCGGCTGATGTTCACGCTCACAAACGACCCCTAGTTCAAGCACGCTAAAGTTAGCGCTAACAATTTTAGCATTTCCGAGAATTGACTGCGCTGCTTTGCGTGGTTACATTCAAGTTGCGTCTGGGAGCGCTCCCAGAAAAGTTCAGCTCGTACCCCAACACAGCATCGACGCTGCGAGGACCCTGAATGAGTGCAACAAAACTGGCACGCGGCGGCGCCGCTGCCGCCGCCCTGACCCTGTGTTCGGGGCTGCTGATCCTGGCGAGCACCTCGGCCAACGCGGCCCCCGGATGTTCGGTCGACTACCGGGTCAACCAGTGGGACACCGGCTTCACGGCCAACGTCACGCTCAACAACCTCGGCGACGCGATCTCCGGCGGGTGGACCCTGGAGTGGGACTTCCCGGGCAACCAGAAGATCACCAACGGCTGGAGCGCGACCTTCGCCCAGTCCGGTCAGCACGTGAGCGCGAAGAACCCCAGCTGGTCGCCGACGCTGCCCACTGGTGCATCCGCGACCATCGGTTTCAACGCCTCGTACTCGGGCGCGAACGCCACCCCCCCGTCGTTCAAGCTCAACGGCACCACGTGCAGCGGTGGTCCCACGACCACGACATCAACCTCGACGTCGACGTCGACTTCCACATCGACCTCCACGACGACCACGACTACCACGACCACGACCACGCCGGGCCAGCCCGGTGAGCACTTGGCCAACCCGTACGTGGGCGCCAAGGGCTATCTGAACCCCGACTACGTCGCGAACGTCAACAGCCTGGCCGACGCGACCGGCGGTGCCCTCGGCACCTCCATGCGCAAGGTCGCCCAGAACTCCACCGCCGTGTGGATGGACCGCATCGGCGCCATCACCGCCGGACGGGGGTTGACCGGTCACCTCGACGAGGCGCTGCGGCAGTCTTCCGGCGGCACACCAGTGGTGATCCAGGTCGTCGTCTACGACCTGCCCAACCGCGACTGCGCGGCACTGGCGTCCAACGGCGAGCTGAAGGTCGGCGAGAACGGTCTGGCCCGGTACAAGGCCGAGTACATCGACCCCATCGCCGCGATCCTGGCCGACCCGAAGTACCGCGACCTGCGGATCGTCGGGATCATCGAGCCGGACTCGCTGCCCAACCTCGTGACGAACCTGAGCAAGCCCAAGTGCGCCGAGGCCAATTCCAGCGGTGCCTACGTCCAGGGCATCCAGTACGCCCTGAACAAGCTCAGCGCGATCCCGAACGTCTACAACTACGTGGACATCGGGCACTCCGGGTGGTTGGGCTGGGACTCGAACATGGGTCCCTCGGTGCAGTTGATCGCCAACACCATCAAGGGCACCACCAAGGGCGTCAACAGCGTGGACGGGTTCGTGTCGAACATGGCCAACACCTCGCCGACCGACGAGCCCAACCTGCCCGACCCGAACCTCAACGTCGGGAGCCAGCAACTGCGGTCCGCGACCTTCTACCAGTGGAACCCGTACTTCGACGAGGCCGACTTCGGCACGGAGATGCGCAACCGGTTCATCTCGGCCGGCTTCCCCAGCGGCATCGGCATGTTGATCGACACCTCCCGCAACGGCTGGGGCGGCCCGAACCGGCCCACCGGTGCGAGCGGGTCGACGGTGGACGCGTACGTGAACTCCGGCCGCATCGACCGCAAGCTCCACCGGGGCAACTGGTGCAACCAGGCCGGTTCCGGCATCGGTGAACGGCCCACGGCCGCGCCGCGAGCGGGCTTCGACGCCTACGTGTGGATCAAGCCTCCGGGTGAGTCCGACGGCATCGCGACCAAGACCGACGGCCCGAACGAGGAAGGCAAGCAGCACGACCCGATGTGCGATCCGGCCTTCCGCGGCGACGAGCAGGCCAACGGCCGCAACCTGACCGGTGCCATGGCCGGCGCCCCGCACGCCGGCTCGTGGTTCCCCGCCGGGTTCACCTCCCTCGTCCAGAACGCCTACCCGGCGCTCTGAAAAGGGGAGACACGATGACGCGCAGAAAACAGACCGCAGCCGCGTGCCTCTTGTCGAGCGCACTCCTGGCCGGGGCTGTGGCCTTGGCGGTGGGCGGCGGCGCGACCGCGCAGGCGGCCGACTCGGCGTTCTACGTCGACCCGTCGAGCTCCAGCGCGAAGTGGGTCGCCGCCAACCCGGGCGACTGGCGGGCATCGCTCATCCGCGACCGGATCGCCTCGGTCCCGCAGGCGCGGTGGTACACCACCACCAACACCTCGACGGTGCGCTCGGAGGTCAGCTCCTTCGTCGGCGCGGCGGCTTCGGCCGGGAAGATCCCGATCCTGGTGGTCTACAACATCCCCAACCGGGACTGCGGCGGCGCCAGCGGCGGCGGCGCACCGTCCCACTCGGCCTACCGGGCGTGGGTGGACGAGGTCGCGGCGGGTCTGGCCGGTCGTCCCGCGACGATCGTGCTCGAACCCGACGTGCTGCCGATCATGAGCAACTGCCAGAACGCCGACCAGCAGAGCCAGACCAGGGCGTCCATGTCCTACGCGGGCAAGAAGCTCAAGTCCGGTTCCGCACAGGCCAAGGTGTACTACGACATCGGCAACTCGGCCTGGCTGAGCCCGTCGGAGGCCGCGAACAGGCTGCGTGCGGCCGACATCTCCAACAGCGCCGACGGCATCTCCTCGAACGTGTCGAACTACCGCAGCACGTCCGACGAGGTGAACTTCGTCAAGAACGTCCTCAATGCCGTCGGCGACAGCAGGCTCAAGGCGGTGGTGGACACCAGCCGCAACGGCAACGGTCCGCAGGGCACCGAGTGGTGCGATCCTCCCGGGCGCGCGATCGGCACGCCCAGCACGACGAACACGGGCGACGCGAGGATCGCGGCCTTCCTGTGGGTCAAGCTGCCGGGTGAAGCGGACGGCTGCATCGCGCCGGCCGGCCAGTTCGTGCCGCAGCGCGCGTACGACCTGGCGATCGCGGCGGGTCCGACATCGACGACGACATCGACGACGACGACCACCACCACCACCACGGGCAACAACCCCGGCGGCGGCTGCACGGTGACCCATCGTGTGGTCAGCCAATGGACGGGCGGGTACACCGGCGAGATCGTGATCACGAACCGGGGACAGTCGATCAACGGCTGGACCCTCACGTTCTCCGCGCCGGGGGTCTCCGTCACGAACGGCTGGAACGGGACGTGGACCGACACGGGCGACACAGTCCGGGTCGCCAACGCGTCCTGGAACGGAACGCTCCCGACCGGTGGGCAGACGACCATCGGTTACAACGCGAGCTACAACGGAACGACGCCGCCGTTCACGTCACCCGCCTTGAACGGCACTGTCTGCTCCTGACACCGTAACCAGCCCTGAAGCGGTTCCCCGTCCGGTCACTGCCTCCTCCGGACGGGGAACCGCTGTGTGTTCACGACCGGGATGCGGTGAACGGCATGCGGCGTGCTTCGTCAACGAGTCGTCGCACCTCGGGCTTTGCGCCGCCCTACCGCGGTACCGGACATGGCGAGAACGGAGAGCAGGACGAGCGCCCCGGCCGCGCCGAGAACGGTCCAGGGCGCCAGTTCCAGGTATGGCTGGTTCTCCGCCAGGAGGCGGCCCCACTCCGGCGTGGGCGGCTGCTCGCCCAGGCCGAGGAAGCCGAGGGACGCCAGCACGAGCACCGTGGTGGGCAGGCGCAGGAGGGCGTTGCGCAGCACGGCCGGCAGCACGGCGGGCAGCAGGTGGTGGCGCAGCAGGTGCGTCGGGCCGGCGCCGCACGACACCGACGCCAGGATGTGACCGCTCGCCCGTTCCTGTTCGAGCAGTGCCGCGGCTTGGGCGGCGTAGGGGGTCCAGCCGATCAGGCACACCGCGCCCGCGGCACCCCACACCGACGGCCCGGTCACCGCGGTGGTCAGGAGTCCGATCAGGACGGCCGGCAGCGTCGACATGACCTCGGTCAGGCCCGCGGTCACCCGTCCCGCCATGCCGAGCAGCAGTCCGGTCACGATGCTGACCGTCGTGACCCCGAGGGCCAGGCCCGCGGTGCGCAGCGCGCCGTGGCCCAGCCTGGCCAGCAGGTCGCGTCCGAGCGCGTCCGTGCCCAAGGGGTGCGCGGCCGAGGGGGGCAGTAGGCGGGCCGCCGTGTCGACGTGCAGGGGATCGCGCAGCAGCCCGGCGACGACGAGCGTGAGCAGAGTGAGCGCGCAGAGGCCGGCCACCAGGCGGGTGGAGCGCCGCGGCCGGAGGGCCGGTAGGTGGGAGGCGGTCAGGCCGCCGTCCCGCAGGGCGGGGCCGAGCAGAACGTGGCGCATGGCCTGGATGAGCAGGCCGGCCGCGACGCCGAGCAGGGCCAGGGCCAGGGTCGCGGTCTGCAGCGGCGGGAGGTCTTGGGCGATGGCGGCCTCCAGCGCGAGTCGGCCGAGTCCCGGGATGTTGAAGATCTTCTCCACCGCGACCGCGCCGCCGACCAGGGCGACGACGGTCGGCAGGAGTTGGGGGAGCACCCCGGCCAGCGCGCCGCGAAGCGCCGACCGGGCCACGTGGCCGGACGAGAACCCGCCGGCGTGCCAGGTCCGCGCCCACGGCTCGTGGAAGGTGGCGGGCAGGGAGTGGTCGAGCAGGCCGCCGATCATCGCCCCGGACGGCACGCCGAGGGCCAGGGCGGGCAGCACCATCGACGACGGCCCCTCCCAGCCGCTGGACGGGAACCAGCCCAGCCACACCCCGAACACGGTGGCGAGCAGCGAGGCGAGCAGGAACTTCGGCAGCGCGGCGAGGAAGGCGGCCCCGGTGCCGCCCCGCCCCGGTGGCAGTGCTTGCCGTGATCCGAGGCACAGGGTGCGTGCGCTGATCAGCGCGGCCACCGCGATCGTCACTACGAGCGCGCCGAGCATCAACGTGGTCGAGACCGCGAAAGCGCTCGTCACCTGGGGAAGGACCGGTTCGCCCGACACCCAGGAGGTGCCCGCGTCGCCGCGCGACAGGCCGCCGAGCCAGTGCCCGAGGTGCGTGAACGGCCCCTCGTCCAAGCCCAGCTGCTCCCGTACCGCCGCCAGTTGCGCGGGGGTCGGGTCCTGGTCGGCGGATCGGGCCCGCAGGACCGTCAGCGCGGGGTCGGTCGCGGACAACCAGGGCAGCAGCGCGACGGCCGTCAGCAGGGTGGTCCCGGCGGCGACGCGGCCCGCGCCCGCGCGCCACCGGGGCGGGCGGGCATCGGCACCGGTCGACTTGGTGCTGATCATCCGCCGCTACTTGAGTCGGGTGTCGAGGCCGATCAGGGAGCGCTCGCGGGGGTCGAGGCGCACACCCTCGACATCGGCGCCGATGCCCTGTACGACCTTCTCGTGGACCAGCGGCACGACGGCGTCGGTGCGCAGGACCTCCGCCTCCGCCCGCATGATCTTCTGCTGCCTCTGCGCGGTGTCGCCTTCCTCTGCGGCGGACGTGATGGCCTGGTCGACCGCGGAGTCCTTCACCCGGGCGATGTTGTAGACGCCGGTGCTGCTGAAGTCGCTCGTGAGGTACGCGACCGCGTCGCCGGTGTCGAGGAGCGTCACCCGGGAGAAGACGAGCGCGTCGTACTCGCCCGCGAGGAGGTCGGCTTCCATCTGCGTGTACTCGCGCACGTCCTGCTGCACCGTGAACCCGGCCTTCTCCAGTTGCTGCTGCAGGACGGTCGCGATCTCGGGCAGTTCGGCGCGGTTGGTGTAGGTGGCCAGGCGCAGCGTCGTGCCCTGGGTCTTCGACTTGACCTGGTCGGTGGTCGCGGCCGTCGCGCGGCCGGACACCTCGACACGCTTGTCGGCCGCCCAGGGGACGGCGGGCCCGAACAGGCCCTGCGCGGGGTCGGCGTACCCGCCGAAGACCGAGTCGACGAGGGCGGAACCGTCCACGGCCTCGCGGGCGGCCGCGCGGAGCGACGCGTCGGCGAAGACGCCGCCGGCGGTGTTGAGGACCAGGCTGTCGGTCCGCACGGACGGCACTTCGTGACGGGTGTCGGTGTCCAGCAGCTTCGCCTGGGCGGTGGGGATCCACTCGGCGATGTCGACTTCGCCGGCGCGCAGGCCGTTGGCACGGGCGGCGCCGTCGGCGATCCAGGTCACGTCGATCCCGGATGCCTCGGCCTTGCCGCCCCAGTAGTCCTCGAAGCGGTCCAAAGTGGCCTTGGTCTTCCCGGTGAGGTTGGTGATCCGAAAAGGACCGGTTCCGGCACCGATGGGGCTGACGGTGCCGTCGTCGGCGTACGCCTTCGCGGAGAAGATGCCCAGCGCGGGGCTGGCCAGCCGAAACGGGAGCACCGGATCGGCGGTCTTCGTGCTGATCGTGACGGTGTCGGCGTCCTCGGCCTTCGCGGTCAGCGTCACGTCACTGAGGACGCGGGGCTTGGTCTTCGCGGCACCGGCGTGGTCGAGCGCGTTGACGACGGACTCGGCGGTGACCTCGGTGCCGTCGTGGAACTTGGCCTCGCGCAGCTCGAAGACCCAGGTCGTGGTGTCCTTCCGGGACCAGGACTTCGCCAGCGCGGGCGCGGCGGCTCCGTCCTCGCCCAGCGCCGTGAGTCCTTCCGCGACGGAGAGCTTGCTCAGCACGGTCGCGTCGTTGCTGTACGGGGACAGGGCCTGCACCGGCGGCACCGCGAGGGCGACCCTCAACCGGCCACCCGACCCGGCCGGCGCGCCCGGATCGCCCGTGCCCGACACGAAGCAGCCCGCCAGCACGGGGATGAGAGCGAGCGCGGCGACGATGCCGAGGGGTGTTGGGCGCATGGTGGTTCCTGTCGTGCGGAGAGGTGGTTATGTCCCGGCTCACCGGATGCGGTGCGGGCGACGACACCGTATAAGGCAAGCCTCACCAATCTTTCGGTGAGGTGAGTGAAGTCTCAATGATCCGCAACCGTCGGCCACCGGTCGGGACGGCTCGCGGCGCCCATCATGACGCACCACCTGCTGTGCCAGATACGGGCACGATATGCCACATCGTGGGACGACCTGGATGGAAACGATTGTCATGAGCTACGGTCCGGTCGTTCACTCCTCAACGACCTCGGGACAGGCTGATGCACCACCGCACGCCCATGGCTGCCGCCGGCCTCATGGCGGTCTCCGTTCTCCTCACCGGTTGTTTCGCGACCGGGGCGACGGGAACCGACGACCCGTCCGGGGGAGGCCGGATCAAGGTGGCGATGATGCTGCCGCCGCGGTCGGGGTTGTCGCCGTTCAGCGACGACGCCTTCAAGCTGTCGCGCTGGTCGACGGCGGAGACGCTGGTGAACCTGGACGAGAAGGGTGACGCGCGGCCCGCGCTGGCCACTCGGTGGACCCGCACGTCCGATACGACGTGGGAGTTCGTCATCCGGGACGGTGTGACGTTCCACGACGGCAGCGTGCTGACCGCGGCCGTGGCCGCGAACACGCTGACCCGCGCGATGAAGGCCTCGCCCAAGCCGCGCATCCTCGACGGTGTCCGGTTGGAGGTCCGTGCCGAGGCGGACAAGGTCGTGCTCACCACCGGCGTGCCGGATCCGCTGGTGCCGCAACGACTCTCCTCGCCGCAGCTGTCCGTCCTGGCCGAGAGCGCGTACGCCCCGGACGGCAAGGTGAACCCGGTCGGTGCTGGTAGCGGCCCGTTCAAGCTGGTGCACGTCAACGGCACGACGGGCGCCACGCTCGACCGCTTCGACGATTACTGGGGCGACAAGGCGAAGGCCGCGGGCATCGACGTCTCGTTCGTGCCGGACGGCGCCGCGCGCGCTGCCGCGATCCGCAGCGGTGAGGCCCACATCGCGGAAGCGGTCCCGGTGTCCCAGGCCGCGCTGCTGGACCAGCAGACGATCACCGAGGTGCCGATGCCGCGCACCAACACCCTCTACCTGAACACCAAGTCAGGCCCGTTCATCGATCCCGCCCTGCGTGCCGCGGTCCGTGAGTCGATCGACGCCGAGGCGATCGTGAAGGGCGTCTACGAGGGACGGGCCGACGTGGCGAAGGGCCTGCTCGGACCCGCGCTGCCCTGGGCGACCGAGGGTCGCAAAGCCTTGGGCGACCGGACGAAGGCCGCAGATCCGAGGGGCGTGACGATCACCCTCGCGACGTTCACCGACCGGGCCGAGCTGCCCGAGGTGGCGTCGGTGTTGCAGCAGCAATTGCAGGACAAGGGGTTCACGGTGAACCAGGTCGTGCGCGAGTACGCGCACATCGAACAGGACATGCTGGCCGGCAAGTTCGACGCGTTCATCCTGTCCAGGGCGACGGTGCTGGACTCCGGCGATCCCGTCGCCTACCTGAGGTCGGACTTCGCCTGCGACGGGTCGTTCAACATCGCGAAGCTGTGCGACCCGGCGGTGGACGCGGCCGTGGCGAAGGCAGCCGGTGTGGAATCCGGTGATCAGCGCCGTTCCGCGATCCTGGAGGCCGAGGCGACGGTGCTGCGGACCGACGCCGCGATCCCGATGCTGCACGAACGCGTCATCCAAGGTGACGCGACGTCGGTGGCGGACTCGGCCAAGGACCCGCGCGAACGGCTCCTGGTCACCGCGACCACCCGGCTGAAGTGAGCGGCGTGTCGGTGCGCGACCGCGCCGGTGCGCTCCTGTCCCGCGCCGGCGCACTCGCGTTGATCGTCGCGGTCGTGGGGTTGCTGCCGTGGCTGTCGGGCCGCGACGCGGCGCTGTCCGTGCTGCGTGCCCGTTCCGCCGAACAGGAGCCGACGCCCGAGGCCTTGGAGTCCGTGCGCCGGGAACTGGGCTTGGACGCGGGCCCGGCGGGGCTGCTCGGTGACTGGCTGGGCGGGGTGCTGCGCGGTGACCTCGGGCGGTCCTGGGTCAGCGGCGCCGAAGTGCTGCCGTCGGTGCTGTCCGGTCTGGGTGTCTCGTTGACCCTGATGGGCGCGGCGTTGGTCGTGACCCTGCTGTTGGCGAGCGCGTTGTGTGCGCGGACGGTCGTGCGCGGGGCGCGGGGGACGCTGCGAGGTGGTTCGGGTGGCGGAGGGGCCGCGGCGTTGGCGGCGTTGCCGGAGTTCCTGGTCGCCACGATCTTGTTGATCGTCCTGTCGGTGTGGCTCGGGTGGTTCCCGCCGTACGGCTGGCAGGGACCGCAGCATCTGGTGCTGCCCGCGGTCGCGTTGGGCGTCCCGGCGGGTGCGGTGCTGGGACGATTGGTGGACGACGCGCTGCCTGCCGTGGTGGAGGAGCGCTGGGTCGGGCTGTGGCGGTCCTCGGGGTGCACGCCTCGCATCATCGCGTCGGCTGCGCTGCGCCGCGTTCTGCCTCCCCTGCTGCCGCAGATCGGTCTCGTGGCCGTCGGGCTGACCGGTGGCGCGGTGGCCGTCGAGACCGTGTTCACGGTGCCCGGCATCGGCCGTACCGCCCTGAGCGCTGCGGAATCCCAGGACTTGCCGCTGTTGCAGGCTTCGATCCTCGCGCTGGTGCTCCTGGGGGTGCTCGCGGGATCGCTGGCGGCGCTGGCCCGGCACCGGCTGCTCGGACCCGGGTTGCGTGACGCCGCGCTGTCGCTGCCCGCGCCGGTCGCAGGGACGACCGGCCGTTCGCGGCGAGCGGTTCCGATCGTGTGCGCGGTGGTGGCGGCCGTGGTCATCTGCTGGGGGCTGCTGCTGGAACCACTGCGGCTGGACATGGCCGCCCGGCTCGCGGGCCCGTCGTGGGCGCACCCGCTGGGCACCGACTCGCTAGGCCGGGACGTCCTCGCCAGGGTCGGGCACGGCGCGGCCGCGACGCTCGGTGTGGCGGCGGGCGTGTGCCTGTGCTCCTACGTCCTCGCGGTGGTGCTGGGATTCCTGCCGGGCCCGGCGTCGGGCGTGGCGGAGACGGCCAACGCCGTGCCCCCGGTGATCGCGGGCATCCTGGTCGCCGCTGTGCTCGGCCCCGGAGTCGTGGGCGCGTCCGTCGCGGTCGCCCTCGTGTCCTGGCCGCCGCTCGCGGCCCACGCGGCAGCCTTGGTCCAGGAAACGCGCGCTGCCGCTTACGTGACGGCGTTGCGTGCCATCGGGTCGCCACCGTCGTGGATCCTGCTGCGTCACGTGCTGCCGTCGGTGGCCGGACCGGTAGCCCGCCACGCCGTCCTGCGCCTGCCCGGCATCGCCCTCGCCCTGGCGTCCCTGGGCTTCCTCGGGCTCGGCGCACAGCCACCCGCGCCGGAGTGGGGCCTGATGCTGGCCGAGTCGTTGCCCTACGTGGAGCGTGCTCCGCTGGCGGCACTCGCACCGGCGGCGATGCTGCTGGTGCTCGCCACACTCGCGGTCTCGTTGTCCACGTTGCGCGGATGGGGCAGGACGGATTCCGGGCTGTTCGGCGTGATTCGGAGTCGCCGGATGTCGATCGCCGAAGGGGTTGGTGCGTGATGAGCACTGAAGCACTCCTGGAAGTTCGCGGCCTGCGGATCACCGCCACCCGGCCGCACGAGGTCGATCTGGTGTGCGACGTGTCCTTCGAGGTCGCGGCAGGCGAGATGCTCGCCGTGGTGGGGGAGTCCGGGGCGGGGAAGTCCATCACCGCGCGAGCCGTGCTCGGGTTGCTGCCCGCCGGGATGCGTGTGTCCGGCAGTGTTCGGTTCGACGGCGAGGAACTGGTCGGCGCCTCGGATGCGGTGTACCGGAAGCTGTGGGGACACCGGATGGCCTTTGTGCCGCAGGACGCGCTGTCCGTGCTCAGTCCCGTGCACACCGTCGGAGACCAACTCGCCCTCGCCGTCCGATCGGTGCGGGGAGTGGGGCGCAAGGCGGCGCTGGAGCGGGCTGTCGACGCGCTCGACCGCGTCGGCATCGCGGACGCCGCCCGCCGCGCCCGCGCCTACCCGCACGAGTTCTCCGGTGGCATGCGCCAGCGCGCGGTGATCGCCATGGCGACGGTCAACGACCCGGACCTCGTGGTGGCCGATGAGCCGACCACTGCGCTGGACCCGACCATCCAAGCCCGGATTTTGGACATGCTGGACACGCTCCGCGAGCGGGCCGGGATGGCGGTCGTCCTGGTCACGCACGACCTCGCCGTAGCCGCCGCCCACGCCGACCGGGTGCTGGTGATGTACGCGGGCCGGCACGTGGAGTCCGGTCCGGTCCACCGAGTCCTGCGCGAGCCGCGTGCCCCCTACACAGCAGGCCTGCTCGCGTCGTTGCCTCCGCGGCACGCGGAGAGCAGGTACCTGCCCGCCATGCCCGGAGCGCCCGCGACGACCGGTTCCCTGCCGGCGGGGTGCGCGTTCGCGCCACGCTGTCCTGCGGCCGCGGACTCCTGCACGCGGCACGAGCCCGAGCCCGCCGAGTGGCAGGACGGGCACTGGGCGTCCTGCCACCGGCTCGCCGAGCTGCCGCGGCGCACCACGGACCTGTTCGTGGGGACCACGGCATGACGGCGCCACTGCTCGAAGTCCGGGACCTCGTCGTCCGCTACCCGGCACGGGGACGCCGGACGTCGCCCGTCCTGGCGGTGGACCGAATCTCCTTCACCGTGGCCGCCGGGGAGACGCTCGCCCTGGTCGGCGAGTCCGGCTCCGGCAAGTCCAGCACCGCCGCTGCGGTGCTCATGCTGCGCAAGCCGGAAGGCGGGTCCGTCCGTTTCGGAGGTCGTGAACTGACCACTGTGGAGGAGCCTGAACTACGAACGCTCAGGCGTGGTTTCCAGCCGGTGTTCCAGGACCCGTACGGTTCACTCAGCCCGCGCAAGACGGTGTTCGACGCCGTCGCCGAGCCGTTGCGCGTCCAGTGCCGCTGGGATTCGGCGACCGGTCCCGCGCGGGTGGCCGAGCTGCTCGACCTCGTGCACCTCGACCGGTCCGTCGTCCGGAGGCTGCCGCACGAGCTGTCCGGCGGGCAGTGCCAACGCGTCGGCATCGCCCGGGCGTTGGCGAGCGAGCCGAGGCTGCTGGTGCTCGACGAACCGGTTTCGGCGCTCGACCCGTCGGTGCGCGCCGGGGTGATCAACCTGTTCACCGAGTTGCAGGACTCGCTGGGGCTCGCCCAGCTGTTCATCTGCCACGACCTCGCGCTGGTCCGGCACGTCGCGCACAGGGTGGCGGTGCTGCACCGCGGCCGCATCGTCGAGTCGGGTCCCGCTCGCCAAGTGTGCGACGCACCCACCCACGACTACACCCGCGAGCTGCTGTCCTCCGTACCCGATCCGGACCGCCTGACCGCGCGGTGATCCCTCTCCTGCACGAGATCCGTTCCGTCAGCCCAGTCTCAGGACGCCGAGCGCCATGAGGGCCACGTGCAACTCCGTGCGCCGCTCACCGGATTCGAGGTCGCAGTCGAGCAGTCGTTCGATGGTCGCCAGGCGCTGGTAGAGCGTCTGGCGGGAGAGGTCGCCGCGGCGGGCGGCGGTGGTCTTGTTGCCTGCGGCGTCGAGGTAGTGGCGCAGGGTGGGCAGCAGGTCGGTGTGGTGGCGGACGTCGTGTTCGACCAGGCGGCCGATCTGGCGTTCCACGTAGTCCTGGACGCGGACGTCCTCGCGCAACGTGTACAGCAGTTGCCGCAGGCCGATGTCGGACAGTTCGTGGAACGGCTTGTCCGAGCCGCCGGGCAGGACGGCTTCCGCCACGCGTGCGGCCGCGCGGAACGAGCGGGCGGCGTGGGCGAGGTCGGTGACCTCGGTGACCTCGGAGCCGACGCTCACCACGGCCGACGGGTCGACGTCGAGCGCGGTGTGGCTCAGCTGCTCGACCACGGGCCGCCACGGCTGGGCGGTTCGCAGGGCGAGCAGGACGCCGACGCGCCCCGGGCTCAGTTCACCCACCAGGGCGGTCCAGGGCTCCAGTGCGTCGACCAGGGAGCTTCCGGCTGACGTGTCCACGAGAACGGCGACGTAGCGGGTGTCCTTGGTCGGCACGCCCAGCGCCGCGGCGCGTACACGTGCCTCGTCGGGGGAGCGGTGGCGTTGTTCGGCGATGTCCTGGAGCAGGTTGCGGTGGGCTCGGCGTTCCCACGTCGCGGTGTGGATGAGGCGTGCGATCGTCAACGCCATCGCGGTTCGCACCAGCACGGTGACGTCCTCGGGCCCGAACGGGGTGCCGTGCGCGGGTTTGCCCGGTGCCGGTGGGGAGAGGGTGGGGAGCATGGCCACCCGGCCCCACCGTTCGCCGCGGTATTCCACCGGGGTCACCAGCCACCGCTCGGGACCGCGGACGTCGGTGTCGTCGCCCGGTGGGACGGCTCGGGAGCGGCGTTCCCAGTCGGTGAGCGCCTCGGCCACGGTCCGACCGGCGGCTTCGCAGATGAGCGCCTGGTGCGCGAGGTTCTCCAAGACCACCGTGTGGCCGCTCATCTCCGCCGCGGCCCGCATCACGTCCTCGGGCCCCGCGCCGCGCAGCGTCAACGCGGTGAAGGCGTCGTGGATCTGCTGCGTTCGCTGCATCGCCTCCGCGTGGTTGCCGAGGATGAGGGCGTGGACGACCTGGGTGACTTCGAGGAAGTTGACGTCCTTGGCCAGCGTGACCAGGGGCAGGCCCCGGGTCCGGCAGGCGCGCACCAGGGCGTCGGGTGCTCGGTGGAACCTCCGGACCAGTTCGATGACGAGGGCGGCCGCGCCGACGTCGGCCAACTCGTCGACGTACCGGCGCACCAGCGAGGGATCGGTCGGCAGGGGCATGCCGGTGGTCAGCACCAACTCGCCGCCCTTGAGGAAGGACGCCGGGTCGGTCAGTTCGGTGATGTGCACCCAGCGGACCGGCCGGTCCAGGCCGGATTCGCCGGTGACCACCGTGGGCAGACCTGCCGCGAACAGCGGCAGGGCCAGTACGTCGGCGACGGTGAGCACGCTGCCGACCGCCGCCGGGTGCTCCTGCTCGCCGGACCGGGCGGTCCGGTGTTCGTCGTCCACGGCGTCTCCCTGAGTGCCCGGTCACTCTGACAAGCGGCGTCCACCTGCGCAAGTGCGGCCGACGCGGGCCGGCCCGGCCGTGGCCGACGGGTGCGGACCGCGGCGGTTGACAAAACGTCCAAACCCCGTGCTCCAGGCGGACAGAACACGCGTTGTCGCGCCCACGGGCTGCCGAGATGCTCGGAATCGACCGCGAGACCCAGGGAGACGACCATGACCGCACTGTCGCCGCACCTCCGCCAGGCCACGCCCGTGGTCGCGGTCCGAGGGGAGGGCGTCCACCTGTACGGCGAGGACGGCCGGCGTTACCTCGACTTCACCGCCGGGATCGGCGTCACCAGCACCGGCCACTGCCACCCGGCGGTGGTGGCCGCGGCCCAGGAGCAGGTCGGCACGCTCGTCCACGGCCAGTACACGACGGTCATGCACCAGCCGCTGCGTCGGCTGGTGGACAAGCTGGGCGAAGTGCTGCCGACCGGACTGGACAGCCTGTTCTTCGCCAACTCCGGCAGTGAGGCGGTGGAGGCGGCGTTGCGGCTGGCGCGGCAGGCCACAGGCCGGCCGAACGTGCTGGTCTGCCACGGCGGTTTCCACGGCCGGACGGTGGCCGCCGCCGCGATGACGACCTCCGGCACGCGGTTCCGGGCCGGTTTCTCGCCGCTGATGAGCGGTGTGGTGGTCACCCCGTTCCCGGCCGCCTTCCGGTACGGCTGGGACGAGGACGCCGCCACCGACTTCGCGCTGCGCGAACTGGACTACGTGCTGCAGACCGTGTCCGCGCCCGCCGACACGGCCGCGGTCATCGTGGAGCCCGTGCTCGGTGAAGGCGGGTACGTGCCCGCGACCCGCCGGTTCATGGAGGGCCTGCGCGAGCGTGCCGACCGCCACGGCTTCCTGCTGATCCTGGACGAGGTGCAGACCGGCGTCGGCCGCACGGGCCGTTTCTGGGGTCACGACCACTTCGGTGTCGTGCCGGACATCCTGGTCACCGCCAAGGGCCTGGCCAGCGGTTTCCCGCTGTCCGGCATCGCCGCGTCCGAGGAGCTGATGAGCAAGGCGTGGCCGGGCTCGCAGGGCGGCACGTACGGCGCCAACGCGGTGGCGTGCGCCGCCGCCTGCGCGACCCTGGACGTGGTCCGCGACGAGAAGCTGGTCGACAACGCCGAGCGGATGGGCGAACGGCTGCGCGCCGGGCTGGAGGCGGTCGCCGCCACGACGCCGGCGATCGGGGACGTGCGGGGCCTCGGCCTGATGCTGGGCACGGAGTTCGTCACCGAGGACGGTCGCCCCGATGGGGAAACCGCCGCCCGCGTGCAGCGCGCCGCCGCGGAGGCGGGGTTGCTCCTGCTGCTGTGCGGCGCGTGGAACCAGGTCGTCCGGATGATCCCCGCGCTGGTGATCGACGAGCAGGCCGTCGACGAGGGGCTGCGGGCGTGGGCGTCCGCGGTCGAGGTGGGCGTGGTGGCGCCATGACGGCGGACGCCCTGGCGCGTCTGCTCGCCCGATCCGCTCCCGGTATGCGGCTGGAGACCGGCGCGGGCGGCACCGCGCCGTACGCCTACGACGCCTCCAACTACCGGGTCCCGCCGCTGGCCGTGGCGTTCCCGCGCTCGGTGGACGAGGTGCGCGCCGTGGTCCTGGCGTGCCGGGAGCTGGGCGTGCCGGTGACCGCGCGGGGCGGCGGCACCAGCATGGCGGGCAACGCCATCGGGCCGGGCGTGGTCCTGGACTTCTCCCGCCACCTGAACCGGGTCCTGTCGATCGACTCGGAGGCGGGCACCGCTCGGGTCGAGGCCGGGGTGGTGCTGGACGACCTGCGCACGGCCGCGTCACGGCACGGGCTCACGTTCGGCCCCGACCCGTCGTCGCACAGCCGCTGCACGCTCGGCGGGATGATCGGCAACGACGCGTGCGGCAACCGTTCCGTCCGGCACGGGCGGACCAGCGCGCACGTCGAGTCCCTGGAGATCGTCACCGCGGACGGCGTCCTGGCGATCGCCGACCACACCGGACTGCACGCCGCCGACCCGACCGACACCGAAGCGGTGGCGCGGCTGACCGAGGGCGCGCGGAAACTGATCGTGGACAACCTGGCGCTGATCCGCACCGAACTCGGTCGCATCCCGCGCCAGGTCTCCGGCTACCAACTCCACCACCTGCTACCCGAACGCGGCTTCGACATGGCGCGGGCCCTGGTCGGCACGGAGGGCACGTGCGCCGTCGTGGTCGCCGCGACCGTCCGCCTGGTCGCCACGGCTCCAGCGTCGGCCTTGCTGGCACTGGGCTACGACAACCTCGTGGACGCGGCCGAGGACGTCCCCGAGATCCTGCGTTGGTCGCCCACCGCCGTGGAAGGCATGGACGAGGCCATCGTCGCCACCATGCGCGCCCGACGCGGCCCGGACTCGGTCACCGGGCTGCCCGACGGGCGGGCCTGGCTGTACGTCGAACTCGACGGTGACGACGAAACGGACGTGACCGTCCGGGCCGCCGAGCTGCTGGACGTCCTCAAGGTCCGCGGGCGCGTGGTCGACGGCAGGCTGGTGGACAGCGCCGCGCAACGGCGTTCGCTGTGGCGGGTCCGCGAGGACGGCGCCGGCCTGGCCGCACGCCTGGTGGACGGTGGCGAGTCGTGGCCGGGCTGGGAGGACGCGGCGGTCGCGCCGGAGAACCTGGCGGGCTACCTGCGCGAGTTCCGGGCGCTGCTGGACGAGCACGGCCTGACCGGTGTGCTGTACGGGCACTTCGGCGCCGGCTGCGTGCACGTGCGCATCGACTTCGACCTCGGCACGGACCCCGGCCGGGCCGCCGCCCGCCGTTTCCTGAAGCAAGCGGCCGAGTTGGTCGTCCGGCACGGCGGCACGCTGTCGGGCGAGCACGGCGACGGGCGTGCCCGCGGCGAACTGCTGGACGTCATGTACAGCCCGCGCATGATCCAGGCCTTCGCCGCCTTCAAGCGGCTCTTCGACCCGGACGGGCTGCTCAACCCCGGCGTCATCGTCGCGCCCGCCGCACTCGACGCCGACCTGATGCTGCACAACCCCGTCGCACCGGACGGCCGCCCCACGCTCTTCACGTTCCCGCACGACGACGACGGGTTCGCGGGTGCGGCCCGGCGCTGTGTCGGCGTCGGTCGCTGTCGCAGCGACACGGGCGGTGTGATGTGCCCCAGTTACCGGGCCACCGGCGACGAGAACCACTCCACCAGGGGCCGGGCGCGTCTGTTGCAGGAGATGCTGCGCGGGGAGACCGTCCAGGACGGCTGGCGTTCGACGGAGGTCCGTGACGCCCTCGACCTGTGCCTGTCCTGCAAGGCCTGCTCCACCGACTGCCCGGTCGGCGTCGACATGGCCACGTACAAGGCGGAGTTCCTGCACCAGCACTACCGGGGCCGGATCAGGCCCCGCTCGCACTACTCGCTGGGCTGGCTGCCCTTCACCTCCGCCCTGGCCCGTTACGTCGCCCGACCGGTCAACGCGCTGCTGCGCGGACCGTTGGGAACGCTGGCGGCCCGCCTCGGCGGCGTCACAACCCACCGCGCGATACCCGCCTTCGCCTCGCGGCGCGCGCTGCGGTCCGCGCTCCGCGACGTGCCGCCGACTACCGAGCCGACGGCGCTGCTGTTCGTCGACAGCTTCACGCGGGCGTTCCGCCCCGAGGTCGCCGGGGCCACCGCCAGAGTGCTCGGCGACGCGGGGATTCCGAGCACGGCGCGCGACGGGCTGTGCTGCGGTCTCACCTGGGTGAGCACCGGCCAGCTCTCCGTGGCACGCCGGGTCATGGCCCGCACGGTGGCCGCACTCGACGGCGCGTCGGATCGCGACCTGCCGATCGTTGTGGCGGAGCCGAGCTGCGCCGCCGCGCTGAAGCGTGACGTACCCGAACTGCTCGGCACGGACGCCGCCCGCCGCGTCGCCGCACGGGTGCACACCCTGACCGGTGCGCTGACCGAACTGGCCGCGCCGGGGTGGAGTCCGCCAGAGCTGCCCGACTCCGTGCTGTTGCAGACGCACTGCCACGAGTACGCCACATTCGGCAGCCGTCGGCCGGGTGACCTACTACGCAAGCTCGGCGTGCGGAAGGTGACCGACGCCGAGGGCTGCTGCGGTCTGGCCGGGAACTTCGGCTTCGAAGAACAGCACTACGAGACGTCCATGGCCGTCGCCGACCTCTCGCTGCGCCCCCGTCTCGACGAACAGCCCGACGACGGGGTCGTCGTGGCGGACGGCTTCAGCTGCGCCACCCAGATCGACCACCTCACCCAAGGCCGGGACATCCGCGCGGTGCACTTGGCCGAACTGCTCGACCAGGCCGCCCGACCAGGAGGAACACCGTGATCGACACACCGAGGCAGTTGTTCATCGACGGCACCTGGCTGGACGCGGCCGACCGCGCCACCATGCCCGTGCACGACCCGGCGACCGGCGAGGTGATCTGCCACGTCGCCGACGCGGGTCCCAAGGACGCGCTCCTCGCGGAGGACGCGGCCGTGCGCGTGCAGGAGGAGTGGGCGGCCACCGCGCCCAGGGTGCGCAGCGAGATCCTGCGCCGCGCGTACGAGATCATCGTCTCCCGCACCGACGAACTCGCCGCGCTGATGACGTCCGAGATGGGCAAGCCCCTGGCCGAGGCCAGGGGAGAGGTCGCGTACGCGGCCGAGTTCTTCCGCTGGTTCTCCGAGGAGGCCGTGCGTGTCGAGGGCGGGTACGGCGTGCTGCCGGACGGCCGCAACCGGATGCTGCTGATGCGGCGGCCCGTCGGGCCGTGCCTGCTGATCACGCCGTGGAACTTCCCGTTGGCGATGGGCACCCGCAAGATCGGCCCGGCCGTCGCGGCGGGCTGCACGATGGTGCTCAAGCCCGCGCCGCAGACCCCGCTGTCCAGCCTCGCGCTGGCCGCGATCATGCAGGAGGCGGGGTTGCCCGACGGCGTGCTCAACGTCGTCACCACGTCGAAGCCCGGTGACGTGGTCGAACCGATGCTGCGCGGCGGGCGTATCCGCAAGCTGTCCTTCACCGGCTCCACGCAGGTCGGCCGACTGCTGCTGGCACAGAGCGCGGACACCGTCGTGCGCACGTCGATGGAGCTGGGCGGCAATGCCCCGTTCATCGTCTTCGACGACGCAGACCTCGACACCGCCGTGGACGGCGCGATGACCGCGAAGATGCGCAACATGGGCGAGGCCTGCACCGCCGCCAACCGGTTCTTCGTCCACCGCGCCGTCGCCGACCGGTTCGCGCAACGACTCGCCGAACGCATGGGCGCCCTCGTCGTCGGGCCCGGCGCCCGACCGGGAGTCGACGTCGGGCCGCTGATCGACGAGGCGGGCCGCGCCAAGGTCCAGGAACTCGTGACCGATGCCGTGCGACGGGGTGCCGAGGTGCTCGTCGGCGGAACCACCCCGGACGGCCCCGGCCACTTCTACCCGCCGACCGTGCTGACCGGCGTGGACCCCGACAGCAGGCTCATGTCGACCGAGATCTTCGGCCCGGTGGCCGCGATCCTCACCTTCGACGACGAGGACGAGGTGGTGCGCCGGGCCAACGACACCCCGTGGGGCCTGGTCGGCTACGTCTTCACCGGGTCGCTGGACCGCGCACTGAGGGTCAGCGAGCGGCTGGAGGTGGGCATGGTGGGCCTCAACACCGGACTGGTGTCCAACCCCGCCGCCCCGTTCGGCGGCGTGAAGCAGTCCGGCCTGGGCCGGGAAGGCGGCCGGGTCGGGATCGAGGAGTTCCTGGAGTACAAGTACATCGCGGTGCCGGTGTAGGCCGACACCGCGACATCCGTGGGCTACGAGCCGAGGCGGCGTGCGGAGATCTCCGCCGCCGCCTCGGCGACGAGCCGACCCCACTCGGGCAGCCGGGCGTCGTCGTAGCGGGAGCTCGGCATGGATATCGCCACGGCGGCCAGCGGCGTGCCGTCCTCGTCGAGGATCGCCGAGGCGATGGCGCACACGTCGGGCCGGTACTGGTTGCGGTTGACCGCGTAGCCGTCGGCGCGTACGTGGTCCAGCTCGCCCCTCAGCTCCTGCGGATCGGTGATGGTGGCGTCGCTGTAGCGCTCCAGTGAGCGGGCCAGCAGCTCCTCCACATCGGACTGCTCCACGTTGGCCAGTATCGCGTGCCCTACCGCCGTCGCGTGCATCGGCGAGGTGTCGCCGATCTCGTGGAAGGTGCGCACCGCGTGCGAGGAGTCGACGCGGTCGACCACGACCATGCAGTCGAGGGCGTCCGGAACGGACAGGTGGATCGTCTCGTTCACATTGTCGCGCAAGCGGATCATGGGTTCGCGCGCCGCCGCGAACAGACTCGATCCCTGCAAGGCCGCAGGGCGCACGGCGAGCACCCGCGCGCCGATCTCCCAGCGCGTCGTGTCCTTGCGGTTGGCGCGCAGCCAACCCGCCTCGCTGAGGGTGACGAGGGTGCGCTGCACCGTCGACTTGGGCAGCCCGAAGATCTTCGTCAGTTCCCCCACTGTGACCGGCTGGTGCTGCGCGACCGCCTCCAGGATGCGCAGCGACCTGGTCACGCTCTTCATCTCCATGCGTTATCCCCCTGTTAAAGCAGTGAAGTCCTGCCGGACACCTCTTGACTCCCTTCGGAGTAACTGCCATTCTTCGTGCCAGATTCTAGCACGCCGTGCCACATTCCGGCACGCTGATGTGAGTGGATTCGCCTGAGCCCCCCATCCGGCCGCATCAGCTTCGCGGTCCGATAGGCCGAAAGGAAGCCCCCGTGTCTGCCAGGAAGCGTGTCGCCGTCGTCGGCGTCGGAACGATGGGCAGCCAGGCCGCCTGGCGGTTGGCGGCCCGTGGCGCCGAGGTGGTCGGGTACGACCGGTTCGCCCCCGGTCACGACCGGAGCGCCGCGGGTGGCGAGACGCGGATCTTCCGCAGCGCCCACTTCGAGGACTCCCGCTACGTGCCGCTGCTCAAGCACGCCGACGCCCTGTGGGAGGAGTTGCAGCGGGAGACCGGGCGGGAACTGCGCCGCCTCACCGGCTGCCTGCTCATGGGGCCGACCGGGCACCACCAGATGGCCACCGTCCTGGAGTCCATCGCCGAGCACGGCCTGGACCACGAGGTCCTCGACGCCGACCTGCTCGCGAAGCGCTTCCCGCAGTACCGGATCGAGGACGGCGACGTCGCCGTGCTGGACCAGCGCGCGGGCTTCATCCGGCCGGAGTTGACCATCCAGACCGCCGCGCGCCGTGCGGAGGAACTGGGCGCTCGTATCCACCGCTACACGCCGGTCCGCGAGATCACACCGGAGGGCGACGGTGTGGCGGTCCGCACCGATGAAGGCAGCGAGCACTTCGACGCTGTCGTGGTGACGGTCGGCCCGTGGGTCAACGACCTGCTGCCCGACCTGCCCTGGGAGGTGGAAGTCCGCCGGCTGATCAGCGCCTGGTACGTGCCCACCACCGGCGCGTGGTTCGGCGAGGAGCGTCCGGCGTTCATCCGCACCGCGCCGACGCACTGCTACGGCCTGCCGTCCCCGGACGGCGTCTCGGTCAAGCTCGGCCTGTCCCGCGCCCTGCACCGCCCGGTGGACGACCCGAACCGGCTCGACCGCACGGTGGAGCCGGAAGAGTTGGAAATCTTCGGCGAGCTGATCGGGCGGTACATGCCGGACCTGCACCGGGACCCCATCCGACTGTCGGTCTTCATGGAGGGCTACACCGAGAGCAGCCGTCCGTTGGTGGGTCCGCTGCCGGGCAACGAGAACGTGGTTCTGCTGGCCGGGTTCTCCGGTCACGGCTTCAAGCTCTCGCCCGCCTTCGGCGACATCGCCGCGGACCTCGCGCTCGACGGCGCGTCGGCCCAGCCCATCGACTTCATCTCCACCTCGAACCGCACGGAGGCGTGACGCAGCGATGACCAACACAGCGATCACCAACAGCGGGGCGACGACCCTCATCGTCGGCGCGCTGGGCGCCGGACCGGGGACCAAGGTGCGCGGCAGTGTGCGCGCCGACCTCGGCACGCTCACCGTCGACATCCCGTTGGCCCTGATCAACGGCAGCCGTCCGGGCCCCCGTGTGGTGATCACCGCCGGCGTGCACGGCGGCGAGTTCACCGGAATCGACGCGGCCCACCGACTCGCGGCCCGACTCGACCCCGACCAGGTGCGAGGGCAGGTGCTCCTCTGCCTGGTCGCCAACCCTCCCGCCGTTTACGACGGACGGCTCGGCACGTCCCCGCTCGACGGGGTCAACATCAACCGCGTCTTCCCCGGTGACCCCGAGGGCAGCCCCACCGAACGGCTGGCGGCCTGGCTGTTCGAGAACCTGATCCACGGCGCCGACGCGTACATCGACCTGCATTCCGGCCGCGTCGACGAGTTCCTCCGCAACTTCGTCGGCTACCGCCTCACCGGCGACCCGGAGCTGGACACGAAGACCGCCGACATGGCGCGCGTCATCGGCTACGACGACGTGATCCTGGGCCTGAACGCCGACGGCGGCAACAGCCACGCCGCAGCGGCGCGTCTCGGTATCCCGGCCATCCTCGTCGAGACCGGTCAGCTCGGCGAGCGCGACCCGCAGGCGGCCGAGCTCCTCGTCGCCGCGCTGCTGAGGCTGCTCGACTTCCTCAACGGCGAGGACGTCGAGCAGCCGCCCGCCGACGAATGGGTCTGGGTCGGCGGCATCACCGCCGAGGCCACCGGCCTCTGGTACCCGGAGTTCACCCCTGGGGACGACGTGACCGAGGGTCAGGTCATCGGCCGCATCACCGACCCCGCCGACGGCGGGGAACACGAGGTCCGCGCAACGGCCACCGGACGTGTCTTCTACGGCATGCACGGCCTGACCGTGGTACCCGGCACCGATCTCGCCGCCATCGCGGCGCCCCGCTAGCCCGATCCCCGAACCTCCCCTCCCGCCAGTCTCCCCGCTCCGCTTCCTCCCCCGGCCCCCTGGAGGCTCCCGTGAAAGACGTACGGATCGACCGCCGATTGTTCCTGCGCGGTGTCGGCGCCGTCGCGGCAGGTGTTGCCGCGTCCTCGCTGGCCGCGTGTGGCACCGGCTCCAGCCGCTCGGCAGGCAGCAGTGGAACCGCCGGCAGCTCCAAGACGATCGTCGTCCGCAACAGCGGCGGCGCCTACGGCGACGCCAACCAGAAGGCGCTCTACGAGCCGTTCTCGAAGGAGACCGGTATCGAGGTCAAGGTCATCAACATCAACTACGCGCAGATGCTGGCCCAGATCGAGCAGGGCCGCCCGCAGTTCGACCTGATCGACAACTCCATGATCGACTTCGTGAAGTTCGCCAAGGCGGGGGCGACCGAGCAGCTGGACTACGACCGGCTCAAGAACGCCAAGAACGCGGGCATCGCCCAGAACCTCCTCGCCACCCACGCGGTCGGCAAGAACTACTGGGGCAGCGTCATGGCGTACCGCACCGACGCGTTCGGAGGCAGGAAGCCGGGCTCCTGGGCGGAGTTCTGGGACACCAAGGCGCTGTCCGGCAACCGTGCCCTCCAGCACGTGGACGCCGACATCCCGGAGTTGGAGTTCGCCCTGCTGGCCGACGGCGTGCCGCTGGACAAGCTGTACCCGCTCGACCTGGACCGCGCCTTCCGGGTGCTGGACCAGGTGAAGGGCTCGATCAAGAAGTACTGGGACACGGGAGCACTGCCCGGCGTGCTGCTGGGCCGTCGCGAGGTCGACGCGTCGAGCGTCTGGCACGGTCGGCTCGACGACCTGATCAAGCAGGGGCAGCCGCTGGCCTACCAGTTCCAGGGCGCCCGGAGGCAGAGCAACGGCTGGGCCGTCCCCAAGGGCACGAACAACCTGGACGCCGCCTACCAGCTCATCGACTTCTCGCTGCGCCCCGAGGTGCAGGCCCACTTCGCCGAGGTCTACCCGATGGCGCCGATCGTGCCGGCGGCCTACGAGAAGCTGTCGGAGGAGGTCTCGGCCAACCTCCTGGGCTCGTCGAAGAACCTGGCGACCGGATTCGACGCCGATGTCGAGTGGTGGGTGGCGAACGACGACGTCGTCACCAAGCGCTGGCAGGAGTGGGCCCGTGTCTGAGCTCCACGTGATGTCGACGCAGCAGTCCCCGTCGATTCCCGCGTCGGCGGTCACCGGCACCGGCAAACCGCTGTCGGTGACCAAGGTGCGCAAGACCTACGGCGCCATGGCCGCCGTCGATGAGATCTCGATGGAGATCGGCGCCGGGGAGTTCGTGACGTTCCTCGGCTCCTCCGGCTCCGGCAAGACCACCACGCTGATGATGATCGCGGGCTTCGTGGAACCCGACTCCGGGTCGATCGTGGTCGGCGGCCGGGACGTCACCAGGCTGGCGCCGCAGAAGCGCGGGCTGGGTTTCGTGTTCCAGCAGTACCTGCTGTTCCCGCACATGACGGTCGGGGAGAACATCGCCTTCCCGTTGCAGCTGCGGGGTGTGCCGAAGGCGGAGATCCGCCGGCGGGTGGGAGAGACGCTGGAGATCGCCGGTCTGGCCGGGTTCGCCCGGCGCCGGCCGCGCGAACTGTCCGGCGGCCAGCAGCAGCGCGTGGCGCTGTGTCGCGCGCTGGTCTACCGGCCACCGGTGATCCTGATGGACGAACCGCTCGGCGCGCTGGACAAGAAGCTGCGCGACCAGCTCCAGACCGAGATCAAGCGCATCCAGCAGGAGCTGGGGCTGACCGTCATCTACGTGACGCACGACCAGGAGGAGGCGCTCGTCCTCTCCGACCGGATCGCGGTGATGCGCGACGGCCGGATCGACCAGTTCGACACGCCGCGGGAGCTGTTCGAGCGACCGCGTACCCCGTTCGTGGCCGACTTCCTCGGTGCGGCGAACTTCCTCCCCGGACAGGTGGAGGACAGCACTGCGGAGCACGTGGTGGTGCGCCTGGACACCGGCGGCGTGCTGCGCGCCCGTGCGCAGGACGTCACCGCCGGCACGCGGGTGCGTGCGGCGGTCCAGCCGGGACGGTTGACGCCGGTCGCGCCGGAGGCGGGCTTCTGCACCGGCGTCGTCGAGTCCGTGACCTACGTGGGCACGCTCGTCCGCGTGACCGTGCTGCCGGAGGGCGGCACGGGCTCGACGGTCGTGCGACTGGAGGTCCCGGCGGGTCGGGCGCCGTACGTGGGCGACCGCATCGGCCTGTCCGCCGACCCCGGGGACGTCAGTGTGTTCGCGGCCGGCACGGAGGGCTGAGCGATGGCCGCACCCGTTCTCGCGCCGGCGGAACCCGCCGTCGCGACCGCACCCGGAAGCGGGCCCGGCGGACTGCGCCGCCGGCTGTCCGGCCGCCGGACCCGATTCGGACTGCTCAACGCCACGCCCATCGTCGTCTACCTGCTGGTGCTGTTCGTCTACCCGATCTTCAGCACCCTGCTCCTCAGCGTCGAAGGCGAGGACGGCGGGTTCACGCTGCACTGGTACGCCGACGCCCTGCAGGGCACGAACCTGGACATCCTGCTCGCGACGCTGCGGATCTCCGCTGAGACGTCGCTGCTCAGCCTGGTCATCGGGTTCCTGCTGGCCTACTGGATCACCCGGCTGCGCCCGCTGTGGGCGGGGCTGGTGATGCTGGTCGTGGTCGTGCCGCACTTCATCAGCGCACTGGTCCGCACGTACGGCTGGATCATCCTGCTCGGCGACCACGGCCTGGTGAACGAAGCGCTGGTCGGCCTGAACGTTCCCGGTGCCCCGTTCGCACTGCTCTACAACGAGATCGGTGTCGTGATCGGCACGACCTCGGTGATGCTGCCGTACACCGTGCTGCTGCTGTACGCCGTGATGCGCGGCGTGGACCGCGGACTCACGGCCGCGGCGGCGAGCATGGGCGCGGGCCGGCTGGTGACCTTCCGCCGCGTCTACCTGCCGCTGGTGGCACCGGGCCTGGTCAACGCCAGTGTCCTGTGCTTCATCCTCTGCCTCGGCTACTACGTGACGCCCGCGCTGATGGGTGGTCCGAAGCAGACGATGGTCGCTGCTCTGATCGACGAGCAGGTGATGAAGGACAACCAGTGGAACGGCGCCTCCGCGCTCGGGGTGATCCTCCTGCTGCTGACCTTCGCCGGCCTGCTGTTGCTGCAGCTGTTCAAGAAGGTGGGCATGGCCCGCAGGAATCGAGGTGCGGCGTGATCGGCCTGCGTAACAGCGTGACCGGACGCATCGTCCTGACCATCCTCTCCTTGCTGGTGCTGCTGTTCCTGGCGTTGCCGATCGTCCTGATCGTCGTCACGTCGTTCGGCAGCGACGCGCTGGGCTCCTTCCCGCCCGAGTCGTGGACGCTGGGCTGGTACCAGCAGGTGTTCGCCGACGACAGCAAGTGGCCCGCCGCGCTGTCGCTGAGCGCGATGGTCGCCGCCATGACCACCGTGTTCTCCGTGGCGCTCGGCATGACCGCGGCGATCGCCCTGGTCCGCAGCGAGCTGCCGCTGCGGTCCGCGGTCTACGGTCTGGTGCTGGCTCCGCTGGTGATCCCGCAGGTCGTGATCGCACTCGGCATGTTCCTGCTCTTCGAGCCCGCCTCGATGCTCGGCAGCCCGATCGCGATCGCCTTGGGGCACACCGTGCTGGCCTCGCCGATTGCGGTGATGATCATCATGGCCACGCTGAAGGGCATCGACGAGCGACTGGAGGACGCGGCCGCCAGCATGGGCGCGGGCCGGCTCACCATCGCGCGGCGGATCACGTTCCCGATGGCCGCGCCCGGTGTCGTCGCCGCCGCGGTGTTCTCCTTCATCACCAGCTTCGACGAGTTCTTCATCTCCCAGTTCCTGTCCTCCGTGGACACCACGACACTGCCCGTGCAGGTGTTCAACGTCCTGCAGTACGACGTCGACCCGTCGGTCACCGCGGTCGCCGCGCTGCTCATCGCCGTCGCGATCCTGGCGTTGGCCGTGGTCGGTGTGGTCCGCAGGCTCGGCTCGGACAAGCAGAGCGGTCTGCTGCCGGTGGAAACCGGGATCTCGGCCGGAGGTGAGACGCGATGACGACCGCGTTGTCCGCCACCGCGGCCCGGCACCTGCTGTTGAACATGACACCCAACGGTTCCCCGGGCGATGACGGGGTCTTCGTGGTGCGGAGCGGGGACGGCCCCTACGTCCGCGACGAGGACGGCACGCGTTACATCGACGGGTTGTCCGGCCTGTACTGCTGCCAGCTGGGCTACTCCTACGCCGACGAGATCGCCGAGGCGGCGGGCAAGCAGCTCCGCGAGCTGTGCTACAGCCCGCTGTGGTCGGCTTCGGCGCACCCGGCGGCGATCGAGTTGGCCGAGCGGCTGGCGGGCATCGCGCCCGCCGGCATCGAGCACACCTTCTTCTCCAGCGGTGGAGCGGAAGCGGTGGAGACCGCGTGGAAGATCGCCCGTCTTTACCACGCGCTGCACGGCGAACCGGGCCGCACCAAGGCCCTGTCCCGGCGGGGCGCGTACCACGGGCTGACGATCGGCGCCTTGTCGCTCACCGACGAACCCGGCCTCACCGAGCCGTACGGGCCGCCGGCGATCGACACGCGGTTCGTGTCCAACACCAACCGCCACGGTCTGCCGCCGGAGATGGCGAACGACTCGGTGTTCACCGCCCACCTGCTCGCCGAGCTCGAAGACGTCATCGTGGCCGAAGGGCCGGAGACGATCGCGATGCTGATCGCCGAGCCGGTGCAGAACAGGGGAGGGTGCATCGCCCCTCCCGCCGGCTACTGGCAGGGCCTGCGCGCACTGGCCGACCGGTACGGCTTCCTGCTCGTCGCGGACGAGGTGATCACGGGCTTCGGGCGGCTCGGGGAGTGGTTCGGCGGCGACCGCTACGGCGCCGAGCCCGACGTGGTCACGGTCGCCAAGGGCATCACCGCCGGCTACGCCCCGATGGGCGCCACGCTGGTGGGGCCGCGCGTCGCCGAGGTGATCAACCGGCCCGGCGTGGTGCTCAACCACGGCTACACCTTCGGCGGGCACCCGCTGAGTGCCGCCATCGCCCTGCGCACGCTGGAGATCATGGAGCGCGACGAGGTCTTCGACAACGTCCGCGATTTGCAAGGCGGGTTCGCGAGCGGCATGGCCGCGCTGACCGACCTGCCGATCGTCGCCGACGTGCGCGGCGCCGGGTTCTTCTACGCGGTCGAGCTGAACGGGGACCGGGAGGACGGTGGTTTCTCCGACGCGGCGCGCCAGGCTCTCGTCGTCGACCTCATCCCGCGCCGGCTGCGCGAAGCGGGGCTGCTGGCCAGGGTCTACGACCGCGCCGCACCCCTGCTGCAGATCGCGCCACCGCTGATCAGCGATCGGCCGCTGCTGGACCGCATAGTCGAGATCATCGCCGACACGCTCGACGAGGCCTCACCGGCGTTGACCCGATGACGTCTCCACGCCACACCACGAAAGGAACGCACATGTACTCCATCGGTCCGCTGACCGTCGCCCCCGGCGCGCGAGCCCAGGGCCTGATCCCGGTCGGCACCAGCACCTACGGCGTGGAGCTCGGCATTCCCGTGATCGTCGTCAACGGCGTCGAGCCCGGCCCGGTGCTGTGCGTGGACGCCGGCGTGCACGGCGACGAGTACGACGGCCAGGAGGCGATCCGCCGGGTCCTGGCCGAGACCGACCCGGCGACGCTGCGCGGCACGCTGGTCGGCATCCCGTGCATGAACACCCCGGCGTTCGAGGCGGCGGCCCGCACTGGCAGCCTCGACCACCTCAACCTCAACCGCATCTTCCCCGGTGACCCCGACGGCTCCTACTCGCTGCGCCTGGCCGCCACCTTCGTCGACCAGGTCGTGCCCGCGATCGACGCCCTCGTGGACCTGCACACCGGCGGCCAGTACGGCGAGATCGCCCCGCTGACCATCGTGCAGGGCGGCTACGAGGACCTCGCGACCGGCATCGGCCTGGCCGCCGGGCACGAGCTGATCTGGAAGGGCGGCAAGTGGGGCGGCACCGTGCGCCACCCCACGCTGGCCGCGGGCAAGCCGGCCATCACCATCGAGGTCGGCGGTGGCACCTACCGGGAGTCGAACGTCGCGCTGCACGCCGACGCCGTGCGCAACATCATGCGCCACCTCGGCATGGTCGACGGCGAGCCGCAGCTGCGCGACCGCTACACCGCTGTGACCGGCACGTTCGCCCGGTCCGCGGCCGGCGGCTTCTTCGTCAGCCGCGCCGAGCCGGGCGAGCAGTGCAAGGAAGGCGACCTCATCGGCCAGATCGTGGACCACTACGGCAACACGCTGGAGGAGGTCCGCGCCGAGTGGGACGGGATCGTGCTGTGGGTGCGCCGCATCCGCACCGTCCGCCCCGGTGACGAGGTCGTGATCTTCGGCGCGGTCGAAGGCGAGATCACGCCATGAGCGACACCACCGAACTGCTGATCGACGGCAAGCGGGTCCCCGCCGCCGACGGCCGCACGTTCACCGTGGTCGACCCGGCGCACGGCGCGCCGATCGCCGAGGTGTCCCTGGCCGGCGTGGCGGACGTGGACCAGGCGGTAGCCGCCGCGCGGACCGCGTTCACCGCCCCCGAGTGGGCGCGGATGCGTGCCGCCGACCGCGGCAGGCTGCTGTACCGGATCGCCGAAGGCATCCGGCGCGAGGGCGAAAAGCTGGCGCGGCTGGAGAGCCTCGACGTCGGCAAGCCGCTGCGGCAGGCGAAGGCGGACGTGGAGGCCGCCGCGCGTTACTTCGAGTTCTACGCGGGCATCGTGGACAAGCTCGGCGGCTCGACCATCCCGCTGGGCCCCGGCCTGCTCGACTACACCGTCCGCGAGCCGATCGGCGTGTCCGGCCAGATCATCCCGTTCAACTACCCGCTGCAGAACACGGCCAGGGGCAGCGCCCCGGCGTTGGCCGCGGGCTGCACGGTGGTGCTGAAGCCGTCCCCGGAGGCGCCGCTGACACCGTTGGAGATCGGCCGGATCGCGCTGGACTGCGGGCTGCCGCCCGGCGTGCTCAACGTCGTGCCGGGCGACGGCGAGACCGGCGCCGCGCTCGCCGGGCACCCGGGCATCGACCAGGTCACGTTCACCGGCTCGGTGGCCACCGGCATCAAGGTCGCCCAAGCCGCCGCCGCGAACGTGGTGCCCTCGGTGGTCGAGCTGGGCGGCAAGTCCCCGGTCGTCGTCTTCGCCGATGCCGACTTCGACCTGGCCGTGGGCGCCATCGCGGCCTCGGCGTTCGGCAACGCGGGGCAGACCTGCTCGGCGGGCACCCGGCTGCTGGTCCAGCGCGGGGCCGAGGAGTTCCTCGACAAGCTGGCGGCCCACGCGGCCTCCCTGCGCCTCGGCCCCGGCGTGACCGACCCGGACGTGGGCCCTTTGGTCTCGGCTCGCCAGCGGGACCGCGTGCAGGGGTACCTGGACTTGGCCCGCGAAGAGGGCGCGACCGTCCGCGCCGGCGGCAACGCACCCGCGGACCAGGAGCTGAGCAGCGGTTACTACATCGAGCCCACCGTCCTTTGCGGACTGACCAACCAGGCCCGGGTCGCCCGCGAGGAGATCTTCGGACCCGTCGTGACCGTCATCGAGTTCGATGACGCCGAGGAGGCGCTGGCGATCGCCAACGACAGCCCGTTCGGCCTCGCCTCCTATGTCTGGACCCGTGACATCGACCGCGCGTTGCGCATGGCCTCGGGTATCCGGGCAGGTCAGGTGTACGTCAACGCCACCGGCGTCGGGACGGGCGTGGAGCTGCCGTTCGGCGGCTACAAGCACAGCGGGTGGGGCCGGGAGAAGGGCCTGGAGGCGTTGGCGAGCTACACCCAGACCAAGAACGTCTGCATCGGGTTCGGGAACCGGCCATGAGGTACCGCACGCTCGGCGAGCGCGGCCCCACCGTCTCCGTGGTCGGTGTGGGCGGCAACAACTTCGGTTCGCGCCTCGACGAGGAAGGAACCAAGGCGGTCGTCCACGCCGCACTGGACGCGGGCATCACCCTGTTCGACACCGCCGACATGTACGGCGGGTTCGGCGGCAACGGCGCGCGCGGCGACGGTGAACGGCTGCTCGGTGCCGCCCTCAAGGGACACTGGGACACCGTGGTCCTGGCCACCAAGTTCGGCATGGAGATGAGCCCGGACGACGACCGCCACGGCCCGCGCGGCGCGCGCCGTTACATCCGGCACGCCGTGGAAAGCTCACTGAGCAGGCTCGGTACCGACCGGATCGACCTGTACCAGTACCACGAGCCGGACGGCGTCACTCCGCTGGAGGAAACCGTCGCGGCGCTCCGGGAACTGGTGCGGGAAGGCAAGGTGCGGCACATCGGCTGCTCCGACCTTCCCGCCGACGAGCTCACCGCCGACTTCGTCAGCACGCAGGCCCGCTACCACCTGCTCGACCGGAGCGCGGAGACCGACCTGATCCCCGCCTGCCTGTTCGCCGGCGTCGGCCTGCTGCCGTACTACCCGCTCGCCAACGGCCTGCTCAGCGGCAAGTACCGGCGCGGCGAGCAAGCGCCACCCGGCAGCAGGCTGTCCTGGCGCCAGGGCTGGCTCACCGGCGCCGCCCTCGACCGCGTCGAAGCGCTCACCGCCTACGGCGACGAACGAGGCCTGAGCCTCCTCCAGGTCGCGGTGGGTGGACTGGCCGCCCTGCCCGCCGTCGGCTCCGTGATCTGCGGCGCCATGACCCCCGAACAGGTCACCGCCAACGCGGCGGCGGCCGACTGGATCCCCACCCCGGCCGACCTGGCAGCCCTGGACGCGATCGTCACCCCCGGCGAACGCGTCGTCTGAAGTCCCCCGCTCCCTCTGGAAACCGCGAGATAGAGGCTGAACGCCATGCGAGAGATCGTCACCTTCGACGCCTATGCAACCTTGATCAACTTTGAGCTCGCCCCCACGACCCTGAAGGTCCTCGAAGACCGGCTGGATCTGGACAACCTGGACGTCGACGAGTTCCTCGACGACTTTCGCGTCATGCGCTTCCAGGCCGTCCTGGAGGCCTACCGCCCGTACCACGAGATCCTGCACTCCAGCCTGCGCAACGCCATGCGCCTGCACGGCCTGGAGTACCGCGAGTCCGACGGCGACGCCCTGGTCGAGGCCGTCCCCACCTTCGGCCCCCACCCGGAGGTCCCGGAGGCCCTGCGCGCGCTGAAGTCCAAGTACGAGATCGCCATCATCTCCAACACCGACGACAACATGATCGCGCGGAACGTCGAGAACATCGGCGTCGAGTTCGACTACGTCATCACCGCGCAGCAGGCCGGCGCGTACAAGCCGGACCGCCAGACCTTCGAGTACGCGTTCAAGACCATGGGCGTCGAGCCGTCGCAGGTCACCCACACCGCCCAGGGTTGGGAGTACGACCACATCCCGACCCGCGACCTCGGCCTGAAGCGCCGGGTGTGGATCAACCGCTACGGCCGCCTCGGCAGCAGCGACTACCAGCCCTACGACGAACTGCCCGACCTGAGCGGCCTGCCCGCCCTGCTCGGCTGCTGAAGGAGAGGCCCGCCGCCATGAAACAGATCCCCTATTGGCTCGACACCGCCCCACAGCCGCCCGACCGGTCGGGCAAGCCACTGCCCGAGAACGCGGACGTGGTGGTCATCGGCGGCGGCCTCACCGGCCTGTCGACCGCCTACCACGTCGCCCGCAAGGGCGCGTCGGTCGTGCTGGTCGAGAAGGACAAGATCGGCTCGGGTGCGTCCGGGCGCAACGGCAGCATGTGCACCCAGGGCATCACGATCGCACCGGCCGAGGCGCGCAAGCGCTACGGCCAGGAGCGCGCACTCGAGCTGTACAACGCCTTCCGCGAGGCGGTCGACGTCGTCGAGGACCTCACGCGGACGGAGCAGATCGACTGCGACTTCAACCGCTCCGGGCGCCTCGGCCTGATCTGCAAGCCTCAGCACTTCGAGGGCCTGCAGGCCAAGCAGCGCGACCTGGCCGAGAACTTCGGTCACGAGACGGTCGTGCTGAGCAAGAGCGAGCTGCGTGCCGAGCTCGGCTCGGACTACTACCACGGCGCTCTGCTCGACCCGCTCAGCGCGGGCCTGCACGTGGGCAAGTTCGTCGGCGGCCTGGCAGACGCCGCCGAGCGTGCCGGCGCCGAGATCCACGAGCGCAACGCCGCCACCGGCCTCACCCGCCTTCCTGACGGCGGCTTCCTGGTGGAGACCCTGCACGGCACCATCCGTGCCAAGCAGGTCATGGCGGCGACGGACGCCTACACCGACAAGGCGCTGCCGTGGTTCCGGAAGCGGCTGATCAACGTCGGCAGCTTCATCATCGTCACCGAGCCGCTGGGGGAGGAGCGCGCCAAGGAGCTCATCCCGAACGGCCGCCTGCTGGTCGCCCACAAGAATGTCGGCCACTACGTCCGCCTCACCCCCGACAACCGCCTCGCCTTCGGCGGTCGGGCCCGCTTCGCCCCCTCCAACCCGGCTTCCGACATCAAGAGCGGAGACATCCTCAAGCGGGAGATGACCGAGATCTTCCCGCAGTTGGCCGGAGTGCGGATCGACTACGTGTGGGGCGGCATGGTCGGCTTCTCCTGGGACCGCGTTCCGCACGCGGGCGAGGAGGACGGCCTGTTCTACTCCATGGGTTACTGCGGTCACGGCGTCCAGATGGCCACCTACATGGGCCGTGCCATGGCGGAGATGATGGACGGCAAGCCGGAGGCCATGGCTACCGCTGGGTGATGTCGGAGGGTCGAACAGTTGTCGAATGCCCTGGTGCTGTTATCCAGAATCACATGTCTGAACAAGTCTGTCGTTTTGCTGAAGGTCTTTTCGCAAACGGTCGAACCTCGTGCGCCGACTCCCTGTCGTGCCCGTCGACGTGCCTTGCCCCGGGCGGATTGGGCTGTTCGGGCGGCGCGTGGCTGCGCGGGCTGTCGACCTCACGGAGCGGGCCGGTTCTTCCGCGTTCTGGGGCGTACCTAGGGTGGGGTCTCAAGACCATCGAGAGGGAACGCCGTATGTCGAGCACTCGGCCGTTGATCGCTGTGACTGGTGCTACCGGACAGCTTGGTGGGCGGGTTGCCCGTCGGCTTGCCGATGCTGGGATTGGGCAGTTGCTGCTGGTCCGTGATCCGGCCCGTGCGCCGGAGTTGCCGGGGGCGACTACGGCGAAGGGGAGTTTTACGGACTTCGACGCGGTTCGGGAGGCGCTTGACGGCGTGCCGACCGTGTTGATGGTGTCTGCCTCGGAATCACGGGACCGGGTTGATCAGCACCGGGCGTTCGTGGACGCGGCGGCGGCTGCGGGGGTTGGGCACCTGGTTTACACCTCGTTCGCGGGTGCGGGGCCGGAGGCGACGTTCACGCTGGCGCGGGATCACTGGGCGACTGAAGAGCACATTCGGGCCAGTGGCATGGGGTTCACGTTCCTGCGGGACAACCTCTACGCCGACTTCATGCCTGCCCTTGTCGGTGACGACGACGTCATGCGTGGACCGGCTGGTGATGGTCGGGTGGCGGCGGTGGCGCAGGACGACATCGCGGACGCGGCGGCTGCGGTGCTGACCGAGCCGAAAGCGCACGTTGGGTGCACGTACGAGCTGACCGGGCCGGAAGCGTTCACGTTGCACGAGGCGGCTGCCCTGCTGTCGGAAGCCACCGGGCGGACGATCAGCTACTACCCGGAGACCGTTGAGGAGGCGTATCGGTCACGGGCCTCGTACGGTGCGCCCGACTGGCAGGTGGACGCGTGGGTCTCCACCTACACCGCCATCGCCAACGGTGAGCTTGCCGAGGTCAATGACGCCGTTCCGGTGTTGACCGGCCACCCCGCCACGTCGTTGGCCGATCTGCTCCGCAGTGGGGCCGTCCAAGGCTAGGGGCACCGAGGGCTTCCGCTGTTGGTCGGCCCAACTGTTAACGCTAACAGCGCAGCTCAGCGGCCTCAGCGATCTCGTCGTGTCACAGATCCACCGTAATAGCGCAACATTTCGGCACGTAGAGTGACCGCTCAGTCGCCGACCTCTGGGTCTTGACAAATGTTGTTAGCGATAACATAGTTAACGCAGGCGCCCCGTGAACGCCCGGATGAGCGCCACCTCAGAACTTGCTCGGTGGGCAGACGTGTGAACCTCAACCGTCTGCCCACCAAGCTCCAAACCACCAAGCTCCGAACCCCGCTGCTCAGCGCCCCAACGGGATCTCGAAGTGGACGGTCTGGAAGCTGATCGGGTCGCCGTCACGCGCGTCGTGCACCTCCGTGGCCACGGACCGCCAGAACGGCTCGGCCCCGGCGATCCGGGTGTCGGTGTGCAGGTACAGCCGCTCGTACCCCGGCGTCCCCGCCACGAACGAGGTGGCCATGTCGACCAGCGCCCGCGCCAGCCCACTGCGCCGGTGGTCGGGCCGCACGTACACCCGGAACAGCTGGGCGGTGCTCCCGTCCGGGTAACGGGCGGCCAGCCAGGCGGGGTGCGGCGGGCTGGACGGCGCCGTGGCGCGCACACCGGTGGTGCCCACCACCTCGTCACCCTTGACCGCGACGAACAGCGCGTGCCGCTCCGGCCGCACGTAAGAGCCGTCGAGGTCGACCACGTCACCGTGCCACTCGGGCCGGTAGCCGTAGCCGAACTCGTGGTAGAAGGTGTCCAGCATGACGCTGCGCGCGCCGGGCAGGTCGGCTTCGGTCGCCCGGCGGACCTCGTAGGGCCCTACTTCGCGGTGGTACAAGGTCATTTCCTCTTCTCCTCTGTTCCTTCCATTGCGCGGCCCAGCAGGCCGGTGGTCACCGGGTGGGTGGGGGAGCCCAGGACGTCGGCCGCCGATCCGTGCTCGACGACGTGCCCCTGGTGCAGCACGGCGACGCGGTCGGCGAGCCGCGCCACCACGGCCAGGTCGTGGCTGATCAGCACCACCGTGCAGGTCAAAGCGGCGAGCTGGTCGAGCAGGCTCGCCTGGGTCAGCGTGTCCAGCCCGGACGTGATCTCGTCGCACACCAGCACGTCCGGTCGGGCGAGCAGCGCGCGCACCAGCGCGGCCCGTTGCAGCTCGCCACCCGACAAGCCGGCGGGCCGCCGGGTCACGGTCGCCTCGTCCAGACCCACGGCGGCCAGTTCCGCCAACGCCTCCGCGCGAGGGTCCGTCGAAGCCGAACCACCCAGGCGCACGGCCGTCCGGCTGACCTGGTCGAGCACCGTGCGGTACGCGTCGAACGACGAGCGGGCGTCCTGGAACACGTACTGCACCGCGGCCAGCGAAGCCCGTGAACGCCAGCGCAACGACCGGGGCAGCGGCCGACCGTCGAGCAGCACGTCACCGGTGAACGCGGCGTGCAGCCCGGCGACACACCGGGCCAGAGTCGTCTTCCCGCTGCCGGAGCGACCCACGACGGCCAGGCATTCACCCGCACCGACCCGCACGTCAACGTCATGCAGCACGGCGGTGGAGCGGTGCCGTGCGGTCAGCGAACGGGTCTCCAGCCGAGGCACCCCGGGTGGGCGCACCGAAGGCACCGTGACGCGGGGCTGCGCGGCGACCAACGCGGCCGTGTACGCCGAGCGTGGCCGGTCGAAAACGTCGGCCGTCGGCCCCGCCTCGACCACCTGACCCGACCGCAGGACGACCACCTCGTCCGCCAACGCACGCACCACGTCGAGGTCGTGCGTGAGCAGGACCAACGCGACACCCTGGGCCACGACCGACGCGAGTTCGTCCACCACCTCGGCCCGCGTGATCGGGTCCTGCCCCGTGGTCGGCTCGTCCGCCACGAGCACCGCCGGATCACCGACGAGCGCCTGCGCCAGCACCACCCGCTGCTGCTGCCCACCGGACAGCTCGTGCGGGTAGCGGCGCAGCAACTCGGCCGGCACCCGTGCCCGGCGCAACGCGGTGGCGATCAACGAGTCCCGATCACCGGGGTGCAACGCGGCGATCTCCCGGAACACACCACCGAGCCGTCGCACCGGGTTCAGCGCCGCCGAAGGCTGCTGCGGCACGAACCCGACGTGCCCGGTCACCGTGACCTGCCCGGTCACCGTCACCCCGGGCGCGTGCTCGCCCAGCAACGCCAACCCGGTCGTGGTCTTACCGCTCCCGGACGCGCCGACCAGCGCGACCACCCGCCCGGCGGACAGCGCGAAGCTCACCCCGTCGACCAGCGTCTTCGCACCGGCCACCGCCCGCAGGCCCTCGACGTGCACGACGGGCGTCACGACCGGCGTCATGTCCGCGCCTCCGCCCGCAGGGCGCGGTCGAACACCAGGTTCAGCCCCACCGACAACGCCACGATCAGCAACGCGGGCACGACGACCGCCCACGGCTGGAGGAACAACCCGACCCGGTTGCGGTCGACCATCACGGCCCAGTCGGCGGCGTCCGGCGCGACCCCGACACCGAGGAAGCTGGCCGACGCGACCAGGTACAGCGCGCCGGTGAGCCGGACGCCCAGGTCCGCGGCCAGCGTCCGCAGCATCGACCGTCCCGTGTAGACGATGGAGGTCCGCCACCACGTCTCGCCCTGCAACCGCATCGCCTCCAACGCCGGACGTCCGGAGATCTCCAGCGCGGCGGCCCGGGAAATGCGCGCCACATCGGGGAAGTTGACCAACGCCACGACAACCACCAGCACCGGCAGACCCGGCCCGGCGATGGCCGCCACCAGGATCAGCACGAGCAGGGACGGCACCGCGAGCAGCAGGTCGAGGGGCCGCATCAGCACCTCGTCGACGATCCGCGGACGTGACATCGCCGCCATCACGCCCCACGGCACGCCCACCAAGTACGAGAACACCGTCGCCAGCAACGCGACCAGCACCACCGTCTGCCCACCGGCTAGCACCTGGTGCCACACATCGCGACCCACGAAATCGGTGCCCAGCAACGAGTTCGCGGTGAACGGCGCACCCCTCGTCGGCGAGTCCGGCACGAACCAAGGCCCGACCAACGCCAACACCAGCGGCACCACGACGAGCACCGCGCCGACACTCCTCATGGGGTTCAAGCGGTTCACGCGATCGCCACCGATCGCGGCGCGAGCCGGAACACGACCAGGTCCGCGACCAGGTTCACCACCACCGTGGTGACCGCGAAGACCACCGCCAGCCCTTGCACCACCGGCAGGTCACGGCCCGCGACCGCGTCCACCAGCGTGGTGCCCAGACCGGGGATGACGAACACCGCCTCGACCACGATCACGCCGCCCAGCAGCCAGTCCGTGGTCCGCGCCACCTGCTGCACGGCCGGCGCCAGCGCGGTCGGCAGGGCGTGCGCGAACCGGACCCGGTTCACACCGATGCCCAGGCGACGCGCGTGCCGCACGTAGTCCGACGCCAGCGCGTCGATCATCCCCGCACGCACCAGACGACTGATCGAGCACAACGGCCGGGCCACCAGCACCACCAGCGGCAGCACCAGCACGGCGGGCTCTGCCAAAAGATCCGCCCCCACCGCCGTCGGCGGCAACCACCGCAACTGCACCCCGAACAACGCGATGAGCACCACGGCCAGCGCGAACTCCGGGATCGAGTGCAGACCAACGGTCACCGTGGTGACCGCCCGGTCCAACGGCCCGCCCTCGCGCAACGCGGCCAGCACGCCGAGCAGCACCGACATCGGGACCAGCAGCACCAGCGCGAGCAGCGCCAGCACGAGCGTCGGCCCCAGCCCGTCGTGCAGGAACTCGGCGACGGGCCGGCCGGAAATCAGCGACGCGCCGAAATCACCGTGCGCGAGACCCCACAGCCACGAGCCGAACCGGTCCAGCGGAGGCCGGTCCAGGCCCATCGCGACCCGGATCTCCTCGATCCGCCGCGGGTCCGGGTTGTCGCCCGCCAACGCCACCGCCGCGTCCCCCGGCAACGCCTGCACCAGGAGGAACACGACGGTGACGACGGCGAGCACCTGGACCGCGCCGATGGCCAGCCGCCGGGCCGCGTAGCGGCGCAGACTCATCCCAGCCACACCTTGTCGAACCGCGCCCAGTCCAGCGTGTTCGCGGGCGCGGTGGAGATGCCGCCGACGTTGGGCGCGGCGCCGACGATCCAGTCCGCGAATCCCCACATCAGGTAGCCGCCCTCGGCGTGCAGGGACCGCTGCATCTCCCGGTACACCGCGCCGCGCCCGGCGTCATCCACAGTGGACACAGCCTTGTCGTACAGGGCGTCGAAATCGGGCCTGGCCCACTTGGTCACGTTGGTGCCGGAACCGGTCAGCAGCCGCTGCGCGATGTGCGTCTCGATCGGCATCGCGCCGGACCGGAAGCTCGACATCGAGCCGTTCTTCAAAGTGTCGGCCCAGTAGCTGTCCTTGTTGCCGGTGACCACCTCGATGGTCAGCCCCGAGCCCTTGACCTGGTCGGCGAACACCGTGGCGGCCTCGACCATGCCGGCCGCGGCGGTGGAGGTGTCCAGCTTGACCGTGAGCCCTTCGGCGCCGGCCCGGCGGATCAGGAACTTCGCCTTGTCCAGGTCACGGGTGCGCTGCGGGATGTCGTCGGCGTAGTGCTGGTAGCCCTTGCCGAACAGGTCGTTGCCCACCTGGCCGCTGCCCGCGAGCACCGATTCGACCAACTGCGGCCGGTCGGCCAGCAGGAACATCGCCTCGCGCAGGTCGCGGTTGTCGAACGGCGGCCGGTCCACCTTCATCGCGAACGCCTGCACGGCGCTGTTGGGCGCGCGGTGGATCGCCATCCGGTCACCGGCCGCGTGGCTGCGCGCGGTGGTCGGGGTGAGGTCGTGCGCGTACTCGACCTGGCCGCCGAGCAGCGCGTTCGCCCGCGCCGACTCCTCGTTGGCGATCACGAACTCCAGCTCGTCCAGGTGCGGCGCGCCCTCCCAGTAGTCGGCGTTGCGCTTGAGCAGCACCGACTTGCCGGGCTCGAACGAGACGAAGCTGAACGGTCCGGAGCCGACCGGCGCGGTGAAGTCCTCGCTGCCGGCGGGCACGATGTACGTGCCGAACGCGGCCAGCGCGTTGGGGAACTCCACGAACGGCCGCTTGAGCGCGAACTCCACCGTCCGCTCGTCCACCGCGCGGCTGTTCGGCAGGTCGATCAACGCGAGGCTGGACTTGGCCCGGAACGCCCGGTTGGGGTCGAGGATGCGGGCGTAGCTGGCCAGCACGTCCTCCGCGCGCACGGGCTGCCCGTTGTGGAAGGTGGCCTGGCGCAGGGTGATCCGCCAGCGTGTCAGGGCGGCGTCGGCCTCCCACTTCTCCGCCAGTCTGGGCTGCGCGGAGACGTCCGGGCCGAGGTCGGCGAGCTTGTCGTACAGCGCCTTGGACCGGGCGGCCTCGACGAACAGGTTCGCCAGGTGCGGGTCCAGCACCTCCTTGGCGCCGCCGCCCGCGAACGCCGCGCGCAGCCGGCCGCCGTCGCGTGGCGTGGACGCGGCGGACGCCGGCCCGCTGTCCGTCGTGCCGCATCCGGTGAGGGTGGCGATCGAGAGGCCGGCGGTGAGACCGAGGAAGTTGCGGCGGTTGAGGGAGTGCATGGTCGTTCCTTTCAGCGGCGGGTCATTGGGGCTGGCGAAGGCGCGCGACGAGGTGCAGGCGGTCTCCGGACAGGTCCTCGCTCAACTCGGCGTCGGATGCCCAAGGAGGTTCGGTCCGCGGTCCCGGCGAGTCGAACAGGGCCAGCACGTCGAACCCGGCGTGGTCCAGGAAGTGCCGCAGTTCCTGGGGGAACAGCAGCCGCCACGCGGAGCGCTGCACCAGCGGCTGGGCGCCGGGCCACTGCCACTCGCGTCGCCGGCGCAGCAGCTGGGCGGCGTGGTCGATCCAGAGCCGGGTGTGCGAGGTGTAGGAGACGCCCTCCCAGACGACAGTGCGGCTGCGGACGTCGTCGAGCAGTTCGGTGTTGCCGAGGAAGAACGCGCCGTTGCGCATCTCCGCCACCAGCAGGCCGCCCGGTTCGAGGTGGTCGCGGCAGCGGCGCAGGAAGTCGTCCAGATCGGCGTTCGTGTGGCAGTACAGCAGCGCGCTGTCCAGGCACGTGATCACGTCGAAGCGGCGGCCGAGGTCGAACGACCGCATGTCGCCGAGCACGAACGCCGCCGCCGGGTGGTGCGCGCGGGCGTGCTCGACCATCGACTCCGAGCTGTCCAGCCCGACCACGCGGTAGCCCAGGCTCGCCAGGTGGCCGGCGTCGCGGCCGGTGCCGCAGCCGACGTCCAGCAGGTCGCGACCTGCCCCGGAATGGCGGCCAACCCCGAACCTGGTCACCACGTCGTGCGTGAACCGGGCGGCGACGTGGTCGGGATCGGGGAACTGGTGCTCGTACAGCGCCGGGTTGTCGGTCAGCAGGTTCTCGCCCCGCGGGTTCTCGCGCAACGTCATCGGGCCACCTCTCGGTTCTGGGCGAGCACGCCACGTCGGTGCAGTCCGGCCACGGCCGCCGCGCACACCAGCCCGACCGCCACGCACACCAGCGACGCCACCCAGCCCGACCGGCCGAACACCCAGCCGATCGCCGCGTTGCCCAGGGCCGCCGCGATGCCCGAGACCAGGTAGAACACGCCGAAGTAGGTGCCCGCGAGACCGGTGCGGCCGAACGCCGGGATGAGCTCGTAGACGAACGGGTGCGCGATCATCACGCCGACCGACAGCAGCAGCGCTGCGACCAGCACGGGCGTGATGCCGCCGAGCGGGCCGACGTGGCTCACCGCCGTCGCGACGAACCCCAGCCCCATGACCGCCAGCCCGAGCGCGATCGCCCGGCCGCGCGCCACCCGTTTCAACGCCCTGGTGATGCGCACCTGGAACAGCAGAGTGGCCACAGTGGACACCAGGAACACCGCCCCGACGGCGAACGCCGAGTCGGTGAGCCGCTGTGCTTCCAGCGGAAGCACCAGGTACAGCTGGTTCTGGAGCACGAACATGCCGGTGAGCGCGCAGGTGAACGCGAGGAACCGGCGGTCGGCCAGGCACTCGCGCCAGTCGTCCAGCACGGTGCCCTGGTGCGGCGGGGTCGGGCGGGCGGGCAGCACGGCCGCCTGCGCGACGGTGAGCGCGGCGAAGATCCCGGCCGCCACCAGCGCGGCGATCCGGAAGTCCCACAGCATCAGCAGGCCGCCCAGCAGCGGACCGGTCAGCGCGCCCGCCTGCCCATAGGCGTTGAACAGGGCGAACGCGCCCGCCCGGTCGGAGGACTCCTCGGCGATGTAGGCGCGCACGGCCGGGTTGAACAACGCGCCCGCGAGGCCGCTGAGCACGGACGCGGCCAGCAGCACCGCCACCGACTCACCCGCCGCGAACAGCCCGAACCCGATCGCCCGGATCGCGCAGCCGGCGATGATGATCCGGCGCGGGCCGAGGCGGTCCGACGCCGAGCCGCCGAGCAGGAACAGCCCCTGCTGGCTCAACGTCCGCACGCCGAGCACCACGCCGATCGTGGCCACCGACAACCCCAGGTCGCCCAGGTGCGTGGCCAGGTAGGGGATCAGCAGGTAGAAGCCGGTGTTCACGCCGAACTGGTTGACCAGCAGCACGCGCACCGACAGTGGGAAACGCCTCATCGGCCGGCCCTGGGCACCACGCCGAGACCGGGCACGGGGGACAGCCGCAGCGTGCCGTCGTCACCGCCGATACCGGTCCACGGGTCGTCGGCGAGCAGGAGGTGGCCGTCCAGGTCGACCCACCGGGCGTGGCCGGTGAGGTGCACGGCCGGCGCGATGCCGAGCGAACTGGCCACCAGGCAGCCGAGCATCACGTCCAGGCCGGACGCGTGCGCGATGTCGATGATCTCGCGGGCGGCGGTGAGCCCGCCGCACTTGGCCAGCTTGACGTTCACCCCGTCGACCAGGCCTTTGAGCGCTCGTACATCGTCGGCGGTGGCCGCGTCCTCGTCCGCGATCAACGGCACCGGGCAGCGGTCGTGCAGCCAGGCCAGGTCGTCCAGGTGACCCGGTGCGATCGGCTGTTCCAGGGCGTCGATGCCGGTGAGCTGTTCGACCACCCTGAGGGCCTGTTCGGCGGTCCACCCGCCGTTGGGGTCGAGGATGAGGCGCGCGTCGGGGGCGGCGGCGCGGATCGCGTTGACCGTGGCGACGTCGTGCTCGGAGCCGACCTTGACCTTCAGCACGGTGAACCCGCGTGCGGCCAGTTCGGCTGCGTGCGCGGCGGCGGTCGCCGGGTCGCCGATGCCGATCGTGTAAGCCGTCGGCACATCCGTCCACTGTGGAACGCCGACGAGCGCGTGCACCGGCACTTCTTGCCGCAACGCCGTCAGGTCGTGCAGCGCGGTGTCCACGGCGGCGAGCACGCCCGGCGGCAACTCCGGCAGGCGTTCGCGCAGTTCACGTGGGTCCGTGCATTCGGCCACCACAGGCACCAGGTCCCACAGCAGCCCGGTGATCCGCTCGACGTCCAGCCCGTAGTACTGGCTCGTCACCACCTCGCCGTGCCCGCGCAGCCCGTCGCACTCGACCACCACGCGCACGGCGTCACGGCGCGCCATCACCGACCGCGAGATGCGCAGCGGCGAGCGCAACTCCAGCCCGTACACCGTCCAGTCGAGCTTCACGCGGGCACTCCGACGGCCTTGGGCGCGTACACCGAGCGGCACCTGGCCCAGCTGGTGACCTCGATCCCGTCCGTGTCCGCGATCTCCACCGGACGGTCCTCCGGCGTCCCCAACAAGCCCCGTGACCGGCAGAAATCGTCGTCGAAGATGGTGCCGAGGTAGCGGTGCGGGCCGTCGGGGAAGATCGTCACCACGGTCGTGCCGGGCTCGACGCGCGCCACCCACGCCGACACCAGGGCGACCGCGCCGGTGCTCCAGCCGCCGGTGACGAAGCAGTCCCGGGCCAGCCGGCGGCAGGCGTCGACCACCTCCACCGGACCCAGCCAGTGCACTTCGTCGAACTGCTCGTAGGCGACGTTGCGCGGGTGGATGCTGCTGCCCAGGCCGCGCATCACCCGGGACCGGGCGGGTTGGCCGAAGATGGTCGAGCCGACGGTGTCCACGCCCACCAGCCGCACGTCCGGCCAGTAGCGGCGCAGGGCCGTGACGATGCCGGCGCTGTGCCCGCCGGTGCCCACGCTGCACACCAGCACGTCGGCGTGGTCCAGTTGGGCCGCTAACTCGCGCGCCAGACCCGTGTAACCGGCGGGGTTGTCGGGGTTGTTGTACTGGTCGGGCCAGTACGCGCCGGGCAGGCCGCGCAGCACCGACTGGAGCCGGTCCAGCCTGGCCTGCTGCCAGCCGCCGGTCGCGTGCGGCCGGTCCACGACCTCCAGCCGTGCGCCATGGGCGCGGAGCAGTGCGCGCATCGACGGTTCGAGCTCGTGGTCGACCACCAGCACGACCGGGTGTCCCAGCGCCTGACCGGCGAACGCCAACCCGAGGCCGAGGGTGCCGCTGGTCGACTCCACGACCACCGCGCCGGGACGCAGTTCGCCGCGTTCCCGTGCGGCCAGCAGCATCGCGACCGCCGAACGGGCCTTCATACCGCCCGCGCTCAGGCATTCCAGCTTCGCCCAGAAACCGCCGTGGCGGTGCGGGAGCGGGGTGTCGATGCGGGCGATCGGGGTGTTGCCGAGCAGGTTGAGCAGGTGGTGGTTGCGACGCGGGCCCACTGGAGAAAGCACGGTCACCGGGCCCGTTCCGTGCGGTAGTGGTGCAGGGTCGTCTGGCCGCCGTGCAGCCAGAAGAACGGGTACGGCTCCGCCGACACCGCCGTGACGCCCGAGCCGAGGAACCACGGCACGATCGCGCTCGCGGTCTGGGCGAACAGCACCAACGGCCGGTCGGCGGCGACCGCCGTGCGCAGCAGCGGTTCGAAGCTGCCGTTCCCGACCGTCATACCGGAGGCCAGCACCAGGTCGCAGTCCGCGACGGCGGCCTCGGCGTCGGTCACGATCGGCTCGTCCCACTCGGTGCGACCGCCCTTGAGGTCGCACGCCACGTACCGCAGGTCGCGGGCGCGCAGGTGGTGCAGCAGCGAGTTCACCACGCCGACGACCAGTACCCGTTGTCCCGGCACGGCGTCCAGCAGGTCGACCACCGCCGACGCGCGCGCCATGGACTTGGCCAGCGAATCGCCGGGGCCGACCACGATGTGCTGTGCGGCCGAGAGTTCGTGCGGATGGGCGTTCATCAGGTACGCGTCCAGCACGGCGGTGCGGATCGCGGCGTCGGGGTGGGCGAGCAGGTCCGCGACGGTCTCGCCGACGCAGTCGGTCACGTGCGCGTCGTCGGCCTCGTCGGGTTCGACCGCGCACGAGCCGACCGCGTCACCGACCCGGACGCTGACCACGGTGTTGCGGTACGCCTGGCCGCGCGAGACGTGCCGGGCGCCCTGTCGGGTGGTGAACGCGACGCTCACCCGGCTCTCGGCCGGATCGGGTCCGATGGCGCCGGCGCGGGCCAGGGCGAGGAGTTCGGTCACGCTCGTCAGTCGCTCTACCCCGGCGGTCACTCCGAGCCCTCCGCGTACCGGACGTCCAGCCCGGCGATGACGCGTTCGGCGCGGTCACGCGCGTCGGTGTCCGGGGACGTGACCATGACGTGCCCGAGGTAGCTGTTGTTGCTGGTCGGCTCACCGGCCCGATGCCCGGCGGGCTTCACCGCCCAGTCGACGACCTCGGGGTTCGCGGCCAGGGTGTCGGCGCCGTCGATCCCGGCCAGCACCCCGGCGCGGGGCGGCAGGAGGAAGGAGATGGCGGCGCTGCGGACGCCGGTCTCGCGGGGGCGCAGGTCGGGCTGTTGGCCGGCGGCGAGCTGGGCGAACACGGACGGCAGGTCGATGCCGGTGACGCGGCGGACCAGCTCGGTGATCTGGTTGCCCGCCGGGCGCGGGTTGACCTCGATCAGCCGGGGGCCGTCGGCGGTCAGCTTGACCTCCGTGTGCGCCACGGAGTTGTCCAGACCCAGCGCCTCGATCGCGGCCACGGCCGTGTCGACGACGGCGGCCCGGTCGGCGTCACCCAGGTCGGCCGGGAACATGTGGCCGCTCTCCACGAACCACGGCCGTCCGGCCAGGCTCTTGTCCGTCACGCCGATCACGTGCGTCGTACCGGCCACCGTCACCGTCTCCACGCTGAACTCGGGACCGACGAGGAGCTCTTCGAGCAGCACGGTCGGCACCCGCTCCTGGCCGCGGGCGTTGACCGGGAACGCCTCCAGGGCCAGGAACGCCTCGCGCAGCCCGGCCTCGTCCCGCACCTCGCGGACGTGCATCCCGGCGCACAGGTCCACCGGCTTGATCACCAGCGGGTAACCCAGCGCGGCGGCGGCTTTCGCGGTGGCGGGCCAGTCCTCGGTGAGGGTGAACCGGGGACCGGGCACGCCCGCGTCACGGGTGGTGGTCCGGGTGAGGTCCTTGCGGTAGGCGCGTTCGACACCTTGCGGGTCCGGACCGGGCAGGTTCAGGTGCGCGGCGACCGTGGCGACGGTGGAGAGGTAGTAGTCACAGGAGGAGATCACGCCGTCGAACGCCAGCACCTCGTGCACGCGTTCCACATAGGACAGCAGCGCGGCGATGTCGTTGGTCTCCGTGGTGAGCACGTTGTCCGCCGCCAGCAACGGGTGCGGGTGCGCGGGCGCGGAGCGCAGGTAGTGGTGCAGATCGCGGGTGAGGAAGGTGAACCGGTGGCCCGACTCGTGGATCGCCCGTGGCAGCAGCGAACTCATCGCACCGACCCAGCTCTCGATCATCAACAAGTGCGCCACGCGTGCTCCTCCGGAGGAACGTCGATCGGGATCCAGGGAATGGTAATCATTATCAGTCGAGCGGTGTCGCCGCCAAACGAGTGACATGGGTCACGAACGGTGAGGTCGGTCGGGCGCGGACAGCGCCGTGGCGCCGCCGGAGTTCCGGCGACGCCACGGTTTCCGCCAGGCGATCAGGGTTGGACGGTGAAGGTGTAGGTCTGCCGGCCGGTGGTCACGGCGCAGCCGGAGGTGGTGGTGGCGGTGGCGGTGGCTTCGCCTTCCTCGGCGCTCCCGGCGGCTCGGTGCACCAGCTGCCGCAGGTGGTGCTGGGCAAGCACGTCCACGGCGAGATCGACCCGCACCTGTGGCAGGACGTGCGCAACGCCCGTGCCTACGCCGAGGTCATCCGTGACGCGTTGTGCACCGCCGACCCGGACGGCGCGGAGATCTACGACCGCAACGCCCGCACGGCCCTGCTCCTGCTCACCCGCAGCCGCCGACGTCACGGCTGACGGTGTTGTGGCGCCACAGCGGAGGGTGCGGCCCCGGCGCGTCAGGCGTCGGGGCCGTCCTGTGGGACCTCGCCTTGAGCGCCGGGGATCGGGTCAGGCCCTGCGGGCGCGGTAGGCGGCTACGGCGTTGCGGTTGCCGCACGTGGTGCTGCAGTAGCGGCGGGAGCGGTTGCGCGAGAGGTCCAGGACGAGGTTGTCGCAGGTGTCGTCGGCGCAGGTGGAGAACCTGCTCAGTTCGTCGGCGCGGATTACGTCGATCATCGCCATGGCGGTCTCGACCGCCATCCGGACGGCCAGCGGCGTGTCGGGGTGCGTGGCGTGCAGGTGGTAGTCGAACCCGTCGTGCCGCACGAGCTGGGGCACGGCGTGGTGCGTGGCGAGGATGTCGTTCACGATCTCGACGGCGGTGTCGCGGTCGCTGGTCAGCAGCCGTCGCAGCGGGGCTCGCAGCGCGCGGACGGCCTCCAGTTCGGCGTCGTCGTGGGTGCGCGACCCGGTGTAGGCGTGCTCAATGACGAACGCGTCCAGCTGTGCCCGGTCCGTCATCGTGTCCGGCTCCTCGGCCGAGTTCGCGAGAGCGACCGCGGCGGCAAGCGCCGCGGTGGTGTCATGGGTGAAAAGCACATTGACAGATTACCGGTTCGGTCCATAGCGTCATGAGTCATGACGGCGATGACACATGACAGGCTGGCCGGCGGGCGACTTCGAGCCGGGTTGGGCTTCGCGGCGCTGTCTGCGTCGTCCTTCGCGTTGTCCGGGCCGTTGGCGCGCGGGCTGATGGACGCGGGCTGGTCGTCGGCGGCCGCGGTGGCGGCGCGGGTGCTGCTGGCGGCCGTCGTGCTCATGCCGATCGCGCTGGTCCAGCTCCGCGGCCGGTGGCACCTGTTGCGTCGCAACGTGCGGCTGATCACGGCGTACGGGCTGGTCGCGGTCGCGGGCTGCCAGCTGGCGTTCTTCAACGCCGTCGCGCACATGGAGGTCGGCGTCGCGTTGCTGGTCGAGTACACCGCGCCGGTCGCCGTGGTCGGTTGGCTGTGGCTGAGTCGCGGCCAGCGTCCCGGTCGGCTGACGGTCCTCGGCGGGTTGCTCGGGCTGGTCGGGCTGCTGTTGGTGCTCGACGTCGTGTCCGGCGCGCGGGCGAGTGCGGTCGGCATCCTGTGGGCGTTGGGCGCGATGGTGGGGGCGGCGGTCTACTTCCTGCTCTCGGCGCGGGACGAGGACGGGCTGCCCGGCACCGTGCTGGCCGCCGGTGGGCTGCTGCTCGGCGGTGTCGTGCTGGTGGTGGCGGGTGCCGTCGGGATCGTTCCACTGGCTGTGTCGACCGGGTCGGTCGCGTTCGACGGGTTCACCGTGCCGTGGTGGGTGCCGATGCTCGTGCTCGGCGTCGTGACCGCCGGGCTCGCCTACGCCGCCGGTATCGCCGCCATTCGTCGGCTCGGCTCGCGGTTGGCGTCGTTCGTGGCGTTGACCGAGGTGGTAGCGGCGCTGCTGTTCGCCTGGCTGCTGCTCGGCGAGGCGCCGGGCGGGATTCAGCTGGTCGGCGGTGCGCTGATCCTCGGCGGTGTGGTGGCCGTGCGAATGGGTGAACCCCGTTCTGAGCGTTGAATTCGGGTGTTCCCAACGTTGGACACGCGTGTTCTGAACGTTGGACACGCGTGTTCTGAACGTTGGGCACGCGGGGGTTCGGGGGTGGTCCTTGTCACATGACGTTGGGGTTCCTATGCTCGGAAAGCGCTTACCTCATCCCTCGACGACGGGTGGACGATGGACATCGCTAACGGGCTCCGGATCGGCGCCCTCGGCGCGGCGGCGTTGTTGCTGGTCGCCGGGTGCTTCGGCGGACGACCGGCCGAGGGTGGGGCGGCGGGTGACGGGCCCATCCGCATCGGCGTCTCGTTACCCCTGACCGGCGATTTCTCCGAACCGGGCAAGGGCGTGCAGCGCGGCTACGAGGCGTGGGCCAAATACGTCAACCACAACGGCGGGCTGCTGGGCCGCCAGGTCGAGCTGACCATCCTGGACGACCAGTCCAACGCCGACCGGGTCGCGGCGGACTACGAGAAGCTCATCAACTCCGACGGTGTCGATCTCGTCTTCGGCCCGTTCTCCACCCGCCTGGTCATCCCGGCCGCGCAGGTGGCCCGTGACTACGGCTTCCTGTTCGTGGAACCGGCGGGCGCCGCGGCGGAGGTGTTCAACCAGGGCTTCGACAACCTGTTCTACGCCGCACCGGCCGTCGCCCAGGACCACTACAACCACCTGGCCGACGCGATCCTCGCGATGCCCGAGGCCACCAGGCCGAAGACGGCCGCCTACGCCGCGATGGACGACCCGTTCGCCCAGGGCACCGCCAACGGTCTCAAGGAGAAACTGGCCAAGGCCGGCATCCAGACCGTGGTGGACGAGGTGTACCCACCCAACACCACCGACTTTGGCTCCATCGCCGCCAAGATCGCCGACTCGCGCGCGGACGTCGTGGTCGGCGGCACCCAGTACCAGGACGCGGTCAACCTGATCGTGGCCCTGCGGCAACTCAACTACCAGCCGAAGCTGGCCGCGTTCTCCACCGCGCCGACCAACCCCGAGTTCCCCAAGGCGATCGGCGCGCAGACCGAGGGCATCCTGTCCCCGACCGGCTACACGCCCGAAGCGGACTACCCGTCCAACAAGGAGTTCGTCGACTTCTACACCCGTGAGCACGGCACCGCGCCCACCGAGGACGAGGCCAACGCGTGGACCACCGGCCAGGTCGTGGCCGCCGCTGCCACCGCCGCGGGCTGCGCGGACCCGTCCCAGGAGTGCCAGCGCAAGATGATCGACTGGCTGCACGGCAACGAAGTGGACACCGTCGTCGGCCCGTTGAAGTGGGACGAGGCCGGCCGGCCGCAGGGCGCGCACCTGATCCAGCAGTACGTGGGCGGCAAGATCCGCATCGTGCTGCCCGCCGAGGCCGAGGAAGCCGAGCTGGTCTACCCGAAGCCCGCGTGGTGAGGCCGGGTGTCCCTCGTCTTCCAGAGCCTCGTCCTCGGCGTGCTCATGGGCGGTCTCTACGCCCTGCTGGCCGCCGGTCTCACCCTCTACTTCGGTGTGATGCGCGTGGTGATGATCGCGCATTCGGCGTTCCTGGTGCTGGCCGCGTACCTGGCGTGGGCGTTCACCGTCCAAACCGGACTGGACCCGATGCTGTCGCTCGTGGTGACGGTGCCGCTGTTCTTCGTCCTCGGTGTGGCCGTGCAACGGTTGCTGGTCGCACGCCTGCGCCCGGCGACGTTGACGATGATGTCGGTGCTGCTGACGTTCGCCGTGGCGCTGGCCGTGGAGGGCACGCTGGGGTTCGTCTTCACCGGCACGCACCGCCGCATCCCGCTGTCGTACTCGGGCGCGCGGCTGGAGCTGTTCGGAGCGAGCGTCGCGCTGGTCAAGCTGATCGCGTTCGGCCTGGCCGTGGTGACGCTGGTCGGTCTGCACGTGCTGCTCAAGGTGACCCGGTTCGGCCAGGCGCTGCGGGCCACGATGCAGCACCGTGAGGCGGCCCGGCTGCTGGGCGTGGACACCGACCGGATCGCCGGGTTCGGTTTCGGGCTCGGCCTGGCCACCGCCGCCGTCGGCGGGACCGCCCTCGCGTTGGACTCCACGATCTACCCGTCGCTGCACTGGCACTGGATCGGACCGTTGATGGCGATCATCGTCGTCGGCGGGCTGGGCAGTGTGGCGGGCGCGGCCATCGCGGCTTTGTTGCTGGGTGTCGGGCAGAACCTGCTCCAGATCCCGCTCGGCACGACGTGGGCGCAGACGTTCTTCTACGCCGCGCTGTTCGTGACGCTGATCCTGCGTCCGCAGGGGTTCTTCGGAGGCCGCCTTGCGCAGCGGTTCTGAGACAGTCGCGAAAGCATTCGGTCTGGTCGCCCTCGCGGCCTTCGTGGTGGCGTTCCCCAGCCTGGCTTCGGACCCGTTCGTGCTGTCGGTCGGCGTGGTGATCGTCAGCTACGCGGTGCTGGCCACGGCGTGGAACTTCGTCGGCGGGTTCACCGGCTACATCTCCCTGGGGCACGCCGCGTACTCGGGTCTCGGCGGTTACGCCACCGGGCTGCTGATCCTGCGCGCGGAGGTCAACCCGTGGCTCGCGCTGCTGCTCGGCGGGCTGGTGGTGGCGGCGCTCGCGGTGCCCGTCGGCATCGCCGCGCTGCGGGTGCGCGGGGCGTCGTTCGTGATCGTGTCCATCGCGTTGGTGCTGGTCCTGCTGCTGGTGTTCCAGAGCTGGGAATCGGTGACCGGCGGCTCGGACGGACTGCGCGTGCCGCGCCCGTTCGGTCCCGAGGTGTTGCGGCCCGAGCAACACCAGCGGTTCTTCTACCTGCACGCGGTGTTGCTCGCGGTGATGCTGCTGTGCTGGTGGGCGATCGACCGGTCGCGCTTCGGCATGGGCCTCAAGGGCATCCGGGAGGATGAGGACAAGGCGCGGTCGCTCGGCGTGCCGACGGTTCGCTACAAGCTGGCGGCGTTCGTGATCTCGGCGTTCTTCACCGCGTTGGGCGGCGGCCTGTACGCGCTGTGGTTCGGTTTCCTCGACCCGATCTTCCAGTTCTCCATCCTGGTCGGCTCGAACATGGTGCTGATGAGCCTGCTCGGCGGCGTGCGCAGCCTGTTCGGGCCGCTGGTCGGCGCGGTCGTCGTCGGTTACGCCACGGAGTTCTTCAAAGCCCAGTACGGCGACACGCAGATGCACCTGGTCGCGATGGGCGTCCTGCTCGCGGTGGTGGTGCTGTTCCTGCCGGACGGGGTCATCCCCGCCGTCAGAGGGCTCGTGGCCCGGCTGCGGCCGGAGCAGGCGTCTATCCGCGAGGTCACGCAGGAGGAACTGGCCGAGGAGGTGCGCCGGTGACTGTGCCGAAGGAGGGACTGCGGACCGAAGGTCTCACCAAGTCGTACGGCGGTGTGCGGGCGGTGGACGCCGCGTCCGTGACGTTCCACCACGGCCGGATCAACGCCCTGATCGGGCCGAACGGCTCCGGCAAGACGACGTTCTTCAACTGCGTCACCGGCATGGTCAAACCGGACGCGGGCACGGTCACCTACCACGGCCGCGACATCACCGGACGGGGCGCGCACAAGATCGCGCACGCGGGCATCGGCCGCAGCTTCCAGCTGTGCCGAGCGTTCCCGCGGCTCACCGCCGTGGAGAACCTGCTGGTGTCGGTCCGACCGGGTTCGGTGCTGCGCGCGCTGGCCCCCGCACGCCGCAAGGCCGACGTGGACCGGGCGATGGAGCTGCTGACCCGCGTCGGCATCGAGCACCTGGCCGAGGTCGAGGCGCGCGACCTGTCCTACGGCCAGCAGAAGCTGCTGGAACTGGCGGGCGTGCTGATGGCCGATCCCGAGACGATCCTGCTGGACGAGCCCGCCGGCGGGGTGAACCCGGCGTTGATCGAACGGATCGGCGCGCTGGTGCGCGAGTTGAACGCCGAAGGCCGGACCTTCCTGATCGTGGAGCACAACATGGACATGGTGATGAGCTTGTCCGATCACGTGGTCGTGTTCGACCGGGGCCGGCCGATCGCCGAGGGCCCACCGGACACCGTCCGCGCCGACCCGCTCGTGCTGGCGGCCTACCTTGGCGGCTGACCTGCTCGAACTCGTCGACGTCGAGGCCGGTTACGGCCGTGCGGCGCTGGTGCTGCGCGGGCTGACGGTGCGCGTGCCGCCCGCGTCCGTGGTGTGCCTGGTCGGCCCGAACGGCGCGGGCAAGTCCACCGTGCTCAAGGTGGCCAGCGGGCTCCTCGCGCCGCGCGCCGGCCGGATCGTGCTCGACGGGCGGGACGTCACCGGGCGCGGGCCGCAGCAACTGCTGACGGCGGGCCTGTCGCACGTGCTGCAAGGGCACAGCGTGTTCCGCGAGATGACGGTGGGGGAGAACGTCCTCCTCGGCGCGTACACCGTGCGGGACAAGGCGACGGTGGCCGAACGGGTGGACTTCGTCCGGACGTTGTTCCCGGTCGTCGGCGAGCGTTGGGACGCGCTCGCGGGCGCGTTGTCGGGCGGGCAGCAGAAGCAGGTGGAGTTCGCCCGCTCGCTCATGGTCAGCCCACGGGTGGTGCTGCTGGACGAGCCGTCGATGGGCCTGGACCCGAAGGCCACCGCCACCGTGTTCGAGCAGATCGTCCGCATGCGCGACGCGGGCACGGCGGTGCTGCTGGTCGAGCAGAACGCCCGCCGCGCGTTGGAAGTCGCCGACCTGGGCTGTGTGCTCGACCTGGGCCGGGTGCACATCAGCGGCCCGGCGGGCGACCTGCTCTCCGACCCCCGGCTGGGCGAGTTGTACCTCGGTCGCGCCGGCGACCGGAAGTCGGTGGAACCGACCGACCTGTGACTGTGGCCGACCCGTGAAGGGGCTGACCCGTGAAGGGGCTGACCCGTGAAGGCCTACCGCCGCCCGGTCTTCCGCGTATCTCCAAAGGAGGAGACAACGATGGGCAAGCGCAGATGGTGGGCTGCGGTGGCGGCCGCCGCCGTGGTCCTCGCGACCGCGACGCCGGCGTGGGGCGCACCGGACGATCCGATAGCCGACCCGATCCCGGAAGACCCGATCCAGTCCCGTCTCGGCCTCGTGCTGGCCGAGGTCGCGCAGCTGCCCGCGTCCACGCCGACCCCGCCGACCACCGACAACCGGCTCCTCCGGCACAACCGGATCAACTTCGTCGGCGAGGTGCCCGACCGGTCAGGCCGGCTGTACGTCCCGGACCTCAACGGCCCGCTGTACCTGGTGGACGGCGGCACGCCGCACCTCTACCTCGACCTCGTGGCCCGGTTCCCCAACTTCTGGGCCGCACGCGGGATGGGCAGCGGGTTCGGGTTCGTCGCGTTCCACCCCGAGTTCGCCCGCAACGGCAAGTTCTACACCACGCACACGGAGGGCAAGGCCGCGATCGACACCGAGACGCCGACCTACCCCAACCAGCCCAACGCCGTCGTGCAGAGCGTGGTGTCGGAGTGGACGGCCGACGACCCGTCCGCCGACGTGTTCACCGGCACCCGACGCGAGCTGTTCCGGTACGGCTTCGGCACCACGACCCACGCCGTCCAGCAGATCGACTTCAACCCGAACGCCCGGCGCGGAGACCCCGACTACGGCTTGCTGTACCTGGCCGTCGGCGACGGCGGCCTCGGCGTGAGCTCCGACGTGCCGCAGGACCTCGGCAACCCGGCGGGCAAGATCCTGCGCATCGACCCGCTGGGCACGAACGGGCCCGGCGGCCGGTACGGCATCCCGCGGGCCAACCCGTTCGTCGGCCGGCCCGGCGCGCTCGGCGAGATCTACGCCTACGGCATGCGCGACCCGCACCGGTTCACCTGGGACCGGGGCGGCAGCCACGCGATGTACCTCGGGCACATCGGCCAGCACGCGATCGAGGCGGTGTACGAGGTCCGCGCGGGCGACAACCTCGGCTGGAGCCGGCGGGAGGGCGCGTTCACGTTCCGCCGGGAGGACCAGTGCCGGCTGTACCCGCTGCCGGACGACGACGCCCAGTACGGGTACGTCTACCCGGTGGCGGCCTACGACCACGACCCGCCGGCGGGGTGGTCGTGCTCGTCCGACAGCGGTCACGCCATCTCCGGCGGTCAGGTCTACCGGGGGCGCGCCGTGCCGCAGCTGCGCGGCAAGTACGTCTTCGGTGACCTGGTCGACGGCAGTGTGTTCTACACCGAGGTGTCGAAGATGAGGCGCGGCAAGCCCATGGCGCCGCTGCACGAGCTGCAGTTGTTCGACACCGACGGCAACGTGAAGCGGATGACGGACTTCGTCGGCGACGGCCGGGTGGACCTGCGTTTCGGCACCGACGCGGCCGGTGAGCTGTACCTGTTGACCAAGGCCGACGGGCGGCTCTGGAAGGTCGTCGGCACCCGCAACGGCCCGCGCACCGAGGTCACCCCCGCCGTCGCCCGGAACCTGGTGGCGCACTACGACTTCGACCACCCGTTCCCGGTCGACGACGCCCGCGAACGCGACCTCGGCACGTCGCGCACCCTGTTCCGGCTGATCAACGGCGGCGAGGAGATGCGCGTGGGCGACGGCGCGTTCCCCGGCGGCAACAACGCCCTGGAACTGCGGCCGCTACCCGGTGAGAACGACGACTGGAAGGCGGGGGTGTGGGACGAGGACGGCGCCGAGTCGCTGCGGGCGTTCAACGGCGCCAAGGGCATCACGATCATGGGCTGGTTCAAGCTGACCGGCCAGAACCCCAGTCCCGGCTTCGGCGCGGTCGGGCTCGCCGGTCTGCTGAGCGGCAACTCCGACGGGCACTCGGTCCGGGCGCTCATAGAGGCCTTCGAGGTCGACGGGGAGATGCGGCTGGTCGCGCTCGGACGCCGGATCGACGGCGGCGCGTCGCAGACCTACGCCGCCTCGATGGACTGGCAGGAGGCGCTGCCGCCCAACCGCTGGGTGCACCTGGCCGCCACGTTCGACTACACCACCGGCCGGATGGCGCTCTACCGCGACGGCAAGCCGCTGCCGGGGTTCTACGCCGTTCCGGGTGATCCCTGGCAGGTCGACGGCACCGGCACCTCACCCACCGATCCGAGGGGCATCAAGGTGGGCGGGAGCTTCCCGCAGGACACCGCGGAGCGGAACCCCTGCACGTGCCGGATGGATTCGCTGATGTTCCTGGACGTCGCCGCGTCCGCCGACGTGGTGGCCGAGCAGTACCGGCGGTTCACCCGCCGCTAGTTCACGGACACGCGAGTCCTCCACCCGGCGTACCGGGCGGAGGACTCGCGGGGTGCCGACTAGCGGTAGGTGATGTTGGATGAGCTGTAGAGGCAGTTGGTGCTGTCCGCACCACTGCCGATCTTCGTCGGCTCACCGCTGGTGACGCCCCTGTACTTCTCGCAGATCACGATCTTCCGGCTGCTGTCGCCGACGATGGTGATCCCGGAATAGCGCGCGGTGTCGCCGTAGTTCGTGTTGATACCCGCCAGCACCTGGCCCGGCGAGTACACCCTCACGTTTTCCAGGATGACGTTGCGCTTGTACTGCGTGCCGCAATTGCCGCACGACCGGTACAGCTTGCCGAAGTCGTCCACCTGGAAATTGCGGATGTGGATGGTGCCCGGCCCGTTGTGCTGGAACACCTTGTCCGACGCCTTGCGCGCGCCGCCCCCGTTGACCGTCATCTTCTGCGACGAAGAGGAGCCCTTCAACGTCGCCGCGTCCTCGCCGACGTCCTCCCACCACACGTTGTTGAGCGTGCAGGTGCCGAGGCAGTGGACGCCGTCGGAGGCCGGGTTGCCGAGGATGACGTTGGACAGCGTGGCGCCGTTGGCCAGTTCGAACAGCGGGCTCTTGCCCTCTTCCTGGCCGCCGTCCCCCAGGGCGCCGGTGCCGTAGAACCGCTTCATGCCGCCGTCGTACGGCGTGGTGCCGACCTTGATCTTCGTGCTGACGCCCTGCGAGCCGTTCGGCGCGGGAAAGGTGCTCCCGGCCGCCGAGCCGCTCGGCGCGACCGCCGTGGTCAGCACCGCGGCCATGACTAACGCCGCGGCCGCGGACAGCAGCCGCCGAATCGGCAGCCTGGTTTTTTCGTGCACGTGTTGCCTCCTATTCGGTGGCAGCGGTGACGAAAACGTTACAAGTGTGATAACTGGCGTGTCAACGAAATCGGGGGCCGTCGGGAAAACCTTCGGAATGTCGAGTTCGATTCCGCGACCGAAAAAGGGTCGGACGGTTGTGGCGCTGACCTGTTCGAACGATTCGAATGGCCCGGTCGAACGATCTTCGGCCGGGCATTCTTCATTCACATATGTGACGTCTCACCACGCAATGAACTTCGGTCCGAATCACCCGAACGGACGGGTCAGGGTTGACCCGTTCGGAACTTGTCCAGGACCCGGCGTTCCCGCTTGGTCGGCCGCCCGGCCCCGCGCTCACGGCGGGCGACGGCAGCGGGCGCTTCCGTGGGCGGTGGCGGTGGCGGCGTCCGGTCGATGAAGCACGCGACCGCGTCGGCCGCGCCGACCCGCTTCTGGATCACCCGCACGACCTCCACGATCCGGGTCGTCTGCCCCACGCGGGCACGCACCTCGTCACCCGGCGACACGGTCGTCGCGGGCTTGGCCGGCCGGTCGTTGACGCGCACGTGTCCACCCCGGCAGGCCGCCGCGGCGTCGGATCGGGTCTTGGTCAGTCGGACCGCCCACAGCCAGCGATCCACACGGGTGGACTCCACCACCACATCATGGCCTGCGCACGGGCGGGTCCGCCAAGCCACCACCGTCAGTGCCACGGTCGTCATTGCGGTCCGCGTGGTGCCTGTGACACGTTGTAGCACCCAAATGGAATAACGCGATGAGGAGCGCGCATGATCATGCGTCGCACGGTCCTGGCCCCGTTGAGCGTCCTGTCCCTGTTGGCCGCGGCGTTGGTCGCGCTACCGGTCCCGGCCTCCGCGGCCGTGCTGTCCCTCTCCAACTTCCAGTTGCGACCCAACACCTACGGCACCAGGCTGCGCGACCGCGCCGACAACCTCCCGCTGGTGAAGGCCACCGTCACCAACATCATGAACGACCTGAACCGTCGGGACGACGACATCGCGACCAAAGTCGGCGGGGCGTGCGAGGGCGGCGCCCTGGTCGCCGGCAATCAGGTGGTGATCTCACAGAGCGTCTGCTTCGACGACGACGACAACGCGGTCGCGGCCTGGTACCCGCAAGGCGTCACCACGTCCGCCGACATGCAGGCCGACCAGACGTGGGGCGACGGCTACCAGCCCGTCCTGGTGAGCTGGTACGACAAGAACGACAACGCCGACGGCCTGGTGAAGGGCGTCCGCATCAGCTTCATGAACGCCGACACCGGCTACTACCGGCACGTCCTGCTGGTGTATCCGCGCGAGCTGAGCAGCGGCGACATCGACTACGACGCGGTCCGGGTGTCGCAGGACGAGACGAACACCGACGACTACAACAAGGCACTGCACGCCGGCGGGATCGTCTGGTACGGCAACTACCTCTTCGTCGCCGACACCGCGCGCGGCTTCCGGGTGTTCGACATGCGCCGCATCTTCGACCTCGGCGCGTCGGGGAACGGCACGACGAGCAGCCCCGACCTGCTCGGCCTGCGCAACGGCGTCTACTACGGCCACGGCTACCGCTACATCATGCCGCAGATCGGATCGTGGACGGTGACAGCCGAAACGGGCACCAAGTGCACCGAGGGGGACCTCTCGCCGAACTTCTCCTACACCTCCCTCGACCGCAGCGGCACGCACCACCTGCTGGCGGGCGAGTACTGCGAAGAGGAGCGGGACACCAACGGTCGCGTGGCGGCGTGGCCGATGGCCGGGGCTTTCGTCGGCGACACCGAACTCAACATGGACCCGGACTACCGGTGGAACGCCGACGCGGCGTACCGGGTCCCGGTCAGCAACCTCCAGGGCGCGACCCGGTTCAACAACAAGTGGTACCTGAGCCAGAGCGACGGCGAGACCAGGTCCGGCAAGCTCTACACCACCCCGGCGATCAGCACGCAAACCGGCGACCTCCAGGTGGCCGGCAGCCAGTGGCTGACCATTGGGCCGGAAGACCTCTCGCACTGGGCGAGCGGCACCGCCACCAACCCGACGCGCGGCACGTTCTGGACGGTGGCGGAGCACAAGGACAAGCGCATGGTCTACGCCGTCGTCCCGCAGATCTCCTGAGTGTGTTGAATTGCCGCTCCTCCGGAGACGGCGTGCGAGGTCGCCTGACTGAGCTCGTTTCCGCCGCTCCGCGGCTGGGCAGGTCGTTCGCGCCTCATTTCCGGCGATCGAAGAGCGTGATGGCCGGAAAATGAGGCGCGAACGACCGACGCGACCTCGCACGCGGGTGCGACCGCCGTCAGATCACTTCATGCCGCAGAGCGCGTGGTCGACCAGGTCCACCGTGACGTCCTTCGTCGGCTTGGGCACGTTCGGCTTCGGCACCATGGAGTCGGTGTTGATCGACACCATCACGCTGCGCGTGCCGTCGGCGGTGACGCCGTTGCGGGTCTTGAAGCCGGGGATGTCGCCGCCGTGCGACCAGTAGCCGCCGCACGAGCTGGGAATCCACATGATCCCGAGTCCGTACCGGGCACCCGGCCACGCCGGGTCCAGCGCGGGCACGCGCATCGCCTTCGTCATCTCGGCGAGCTGCGCGGGCCGCAGCACCTTGCCGCCGATCAGCGCCTTGAGGAACTTGTTCCCGTCGTCGGTGGTGCTGATCATGTCACCGGCCGCGCCGCCCCACGACGGGTTGTACGTGGTCACGTCGATCGGCTCGCCCCACCGCGGGTCGTTCGGGTCGGCCTCCATGCCCTTCTCGGTGAACCGCTGGTAGGACACGGCGTGCGGCCTGGGCAGGAACGGCGACGTGCCCGGCAGGTACGTGTCGCGCAGGCCGAGCGGTCCGACGATGCGAGACCGCACCTCGTGCTGCCAGGTGTTCCCGGTGACGCGTTCTATGATCATCCCGGCCAGGGTGTAGCCGGTGTTGGAGTAGTTCCAGTCCGTGCCGGGCGCGAAGTCCGGCGGCATCTGCATCGCCAGCGCGACGGTCTGCTCCGGCGTCACGGTCCGGAACCGGTTCTCTTCGAACTCCTTCTCCAGGAACAGCTCCGGCATCTTGCCCAAGTAGTTCGGCACGCCGCTGGTGTGCTGCAACAGTTGCCGCACGGTGATCTTCGTGCCGTCGTTGCCGTTCCCGGTGACGACTCCGGGCAGCCAGCGGTCCACGGTGTCCTCAAGGGACAGTCGACCTTCGCCGACCAGTTGCAGCACGGTCGCCGCCACGAACGGCTTGGTGTAGCTGCCGATGCGGAACTTCGCCTGCCACGGCACGGGGGTCCGCGCGGCGACGTTGCCGTAACCGCTGCGCACCTCGACGTCACCGCGCGGGGTGTCGACCTCGACCAGCACGCCGGGCGCGCCGTGGTCGAGCAGCGCGTCCGCGTGCCGCTGGAGGGTCTTCGTGTCCGGGCGGTGGTCGGCGTTCGCCGTGCCGGCCGTGGCGATGCCCAGCACCGCGATCATCACCGTCGCACAGAGTCGTTTCATGTCACCGAACGCTAGGCACGCGGCGGCCCCGGGTCGTCGCCCCACGACGGCATCTTCGGCTACCCCCGTGGGGGTAGCGGTAGATCAGCCCGCAGGGTGGCGACGGATGTCATGGCACGCCACTACCTTGGGCTGGTGCTGGCGAAACTCACACCGATCCGGCTGGACCTGCTGCTCGCGGTGGTCCTGACCTGGTTGACCGTGGCCACCACGGTGAAGCAGGTCGGCGGTCACCACGGTTGGCCGGCTTACGCGGTGGCCGCGCTCACGGTCGCGCCGATCGCGCTGCGCCAGCTCGCGCCCGTGGTCACGATGACGGTCATGCTGGGCGCGTTGACCGCGTACAGCCTGCTGGAGTTCGGCGGTCTGCCCAGTGCCGGGGTCGGTGCGCTGGTGGGCATGTTCACCGTGGCCACCATGCGCTCGAGGCTCGTGGCCGCGCTCGTGTTCCTGGTGACGTCGTTCGTCGTGGTGGTCGCGTTCGTGCGGGTCTCCGAGGTGGCCGCGTGGTCGGAGATCGCGCAGTCGATCCTGGTCGTGCTGGGCGCGTGGGTGCTGGGCGAGGGCACGAAGCGCTGGGCGGAACGCGCCGAGCGGCTGGCCGAGGAGGCGGCGCGGGCGGTCGCGGACGAGCGGGTGCGGATCGCGCGGGAGCTGCACGACATCGTGGCGCACCACATGTCGGTGATCTCCCTCCAGGCCGGTGTGGCGCAGTACGTCCTGGACACGGACCTGGCGACGGCGCGCAAGGCGATCACGACCGTCGGCGACACCAGCCGTGAGGCGTTGACCGAGATGCGCCGCCTGCTCGACGTGCTGCGCGTCGACCACGACGACGACTACCGCCCGCAGCCTGGCTTGGCGGCCCTCGACGACCTGGTGGAACGCGCACGCGGCGCGGGGCTGCCGGTGGACGTGGTGGTCACCGGGCAGGCCCGCGAACTCCAGCCGGGGCCGGACCTGTGCGCCTACCGGGTGGTGCAGGAGTCGCTGACCAACGTGCTCAAGCACGCCGGACGGGCCGAGGCCCGCATCGATGTCGACTACGGCGAGCAGACGCTCGTGCTCAAGGTGACCGACAACGGCCGGCCACCCCACGACGGCGCCGCGTCGGACCACCCGTCGCACGGCATCCGCGGTATGCGGGAACGCGCCGAGCTGTACGGGGGAGTGCTCACCGCCGGCCCGTTGGCGGACGGCGGGTTCGGTGTGGTCCTGCGCCTGCCGATGGGCGAGGTGGCGGCCCGGTGACGATCCGCGTGCTCGTCGCCGACGACCAGGCGTTGATCCGCGCCGGCCTCGTCGCCCTGTTCACCGCCGCACCCGGCTTCGAGGTGGTGGGTGAGGCCGCCGACGGCGAGCAGGCCGTGGCCCTGGCCGCCGAGACCACGCCCGACGTGATCCTGATGGACATCCGGATGCCCGTGCTGGACGGCATCGCCGCCACCCGCCGCATCTTGCGGGAACACCGTGAGGACCCGCCGCGCGTGGTCGTGCTGACCACGTTCGACCTGCCGGAGTACGTCTACACCGCGTTGGGCGAGGGCGCCTCGGGGTTCCTGGTCAAGGACACCCCTCCGGAACGCATCATCTCCGCGGTCCGCACCATCGCCGCCGGCGACATCCTCATCGCACCCCACATCACCCACCGGCTCATCGAGACCTACGCCAGCCACCACCGGGCCACCGCCGTCGGCGCACCCCAACTGGCAGTCCTGACCGCGCGGGAGACCGAGGTGCTGCGCCTGGTCGGCAACGGGTTGACCAACGGCCAGATCGCGCAGCGGCTCGTGCTCAGCGAGGCGACGGTGAAGACGCACGTCAAGCGCACGATGGGCAAACTCGGCCTGTCCAGCCGGGCACAGGCCGTCGTGGTCGCCTACGAGAGCGGCCTCATCGTGCCGACGTCCGGGAAGCAGGTCAACTAGCATCCGCGCCGTGGACAAGACGCGGGTCGGGTGCTGGTCGGTGGTCGCGCTCATCGTGGCGCAAACGTTTTCCACCGTGTTGTCCGGTGGACCGCCCGAACTGCGGATCATCGGCGTGTTCTTCAACGCCGCCGCCGCGTTCTCGGTCTACCTGGTGCTGCGCCGCCCCGACCGCAACCGGTGGCCGCTCGTGGCCTGGACCGCCGGCTTCTTCGGCTGGCACGTGACCGGCCTGCTCACCCTGGCGGGCATCGTCACGACCGGCTTGGACGCGGCGTTCATCGTCGGGGTGGACAACCAGTTCTCGGTCTTCTACCAGGCCGTTCTGACCACGTTGGCGGGCTTCGCGGTCCACCTGCTGCTGCCCAGGCCGAACAAGACCTGAGCCGGGTCACGCGTCGCGCCACCGCAGCAGCGAGCCGCCTACGACCAGCGCCCCGGCCGCCCACAGGCCGAGCACGCCCAGACCGGCCCAGGGGCTGACCGGCAGGCTGCCGACGCCCGTGGTGGCCTGCACCGCCAGGCCCGCCGTCATCGGGCTGATCCGCTGGAGGCGCTTGAACCAGTCCGGGTCCGACACCACCGCGGCCACGATCGGGAACAGGTACAGCAGCCCGAGCACGACCCCGATGGCCGCCGCCGCGTCACGCACCGCAGTGGCCACGCCCAGTGCGAGCAGGCCCACCAGCACCAGGTAGAGCACCGAACCGACGGCTGCGCGCAGCACCGGCCCGTCGGCCAGCGACAGCGTCGCGTGCCCGTGAGCCTCGGTGAAACCGTTGCCCGGCAGGATGATCCGCCCCGCCAGCACGGACACGAGCACCGCCGCCGCACCCGCCACCGACACCAGACCGCTGACCACGAGCGCCTTCGCGGCCAGCACCGTGGACCGGCGCGGTATCGCCGCGAACGTCACCCGGATCATCCCGGTGCTGTACTCGCCGCCGACCGCCAGCACCGCCAGCACGGCGACGACGGCCTGCCCGAACGCGATCCCGGTCAGGCTGATCTTCGCCGGGTCCTGCCCGCAGCCCAAGCCCGAGCAGCTGACGACGGCCGACGCCGCGACACCCAGCGCCACGGTCAGCAGCACCACGGCGGCCAGCAGCCAGGCCGTGCCCGCCACGGTCCGCAGCTTCGTCCACTCCACGTGCAGCGCTTCCTTCACGCGTCCCTCCTGCGCAGCACGAAGGTCGCCACACCCAGCGCCAGCGCGGTGTAGCCGCACAGCACCGCGAAGCCCGCCAACGGCGTCAACGGGAAGTAGCCGTCGGCAGGCGCGTAACTCGCGGTGACCTGCGCGTACTCCGGCACGCTCTGCTGGACGGCGAACGCGGCGGCCGGCGTGACCCGCAGCAGCCAGTCCGAGGGCCCCGAGGGCAGCACCGACGCGATCGCCAGGATGTACGGCAGCACGATCGCCACGATGACCACGGTCACCGCGCCCGCGCTGCGCCGCAGCACCGTGCCGACGGCCAGGCTGAACACCGCGGCCACCGCCAGCAACGCCGCCGTGCCGACCACCACCCGCACCTCCGTCGCCGTCGGCACCGGGAACATGAAGTGTCCCTTGTCCCGCTCCACCGCCCCGACCAGCGGCACCGCGATCACCGCCGCGGCCAGCCCGGTGACGAACGTGACCGCCCCGATCACCACGGCCTTCGCCGCCAGCACCCGACCCCGCCTCGGGCTCGCGGCGAGGCTCGTGCGGATCAGGCCACGCCGATACTCGGAGGTCATGAACGTCGCCGCGACCACGATGACCGCGATCAGCCCGGCGAACGCGCCCACCAGACTGCTCTCGATCGTCTTGCCGAGACCGCCGCGGCCGGCCACGATCGGCGCGATGTTGCCGGCCCCGCTCACCGTGACACCGTCGCCGGTCTCGTCGAAACCGACCGGCGGTTCGGCGCCGCCGCCCGGCCCCCCACCGGCCCGGTCACCGATGCTGTCACCTGTCCACCCGGTGTCCGGCCAGGTGCCCTGGAGGTCGATCCGGTCGAACTCGGCCGTCGCCAGCGTGGGGTAGCTCGTGGCGCTCGTGCTGACGAAGGACTCGGTGATCACCTCGTGGTGGGGGGAGGCGGCGAACAGCCCGGCCCGCACGGTCGACGGCAGTCCGGGCAGGCTCACCGTGCCGACGAGGTGCCAGTCCGTGCCGTCGGTCGACTCGTGGCCGGTGATCGTGTCACCCGACCGGGTCAGGCGCAGCCAGCTCGGCTTGGTGGACACCGTGCCCGCGATGTCCCCGGTGTAGTTGTGCTGCATCCGCACGCCGTGGCCGCCGGTGACCGCCAGCGCGGCGTACGCCGACCCCGGGGTGGTGCTCTCCTTGATGATGATCCCGGCCTTGGTCCACGGCTCGGGTTCGGTCTTCTGGTTGTCCGAAGAGGACACCGTGGTGAGGGAGGTCAACCGGGCGGTGATGCTGCCGTCACCGCTCAGCGACTGGTGTGCGAGGTAGAAGCGGTCGTTCACCGGCTCGCCGTCCGGGCCGACCGGAGGTGTGCTGGCCGCGCACGACCGACCCTCGGGGCCGGCGCACGAGAAGTTGCTCGCCGCCGCGCCGAACAGCCCGATCAGCACGATGACCAGCGCCGCCGCGACCAAGCCGATCACCCAGCCGCGCACGGTCCGGAACTTCGTCCACTCCGCGCGCAGCAACTGCCCGAACCCGTCCCGCGCGGGAGGTGCTTCGGAGCGGTAGGTCGTCATCGTCATCGTGCCGCCTCCTCGGCCACGGCCGCGTGGAACTCGACCGCGTCCCTGGTCAGCTCCATGTACGCCTCTTCCAGCGACGCGCGGTGCGCCGACACCTCGGAGAACGGCACCGCGTTCTCGCCGAGCACCGCCACCACGCGTTCCCCGGACAGCCCGGAGACGGTGAGCGTGTCGGCTCCGGTGACAGCGACCGTGGCCCCGGCGTGCGCGAGGACCGTCATGGCCTGCGTGCGGGCGGTCGTGAGCAACGTGATCCGGTCACCGGACGCGGACTCGATCAGGTCCGCCACGCTGACGTCGGCGATGACCTTGCCCCGGCCGACGATCACCACGTGGTCGGCGGTGTCCTGGAGTTCGCTCATCAGGTGGCTGGACACCAGCACCGCCCGGCCCTCGGCGGCCAGCGACCGCAGGAAACCGCGCATCCACCGGATGCCCTCGGGGTCCATGCCGTTGACCGGCTCGTCCAGCACGAGCACCGGCGGGTCGCCGAGCAGCGCCGCCGCGATACCCAGCCGCTGCCGCATGCCCAACGAGTAGCTGCCCGCCCGGCGCCGGATCGCCGACGCCAGGCCGACCTGCCCGACCACCTCGTCCACCCGCCGCGCGCCCAGGCCCTGCGAGTGGGCCAGCCACAGCAGGTGGTTGCGGCCGGTGCGGGCGGGCTGGAGCGCGCCCGCGTCCAGCAGCGAGCCGACCTGCCGCAACGGGTGCCGCAGGGTCCGGTACGGCCGGCCGCCGACCAGCGCGTGGCCCGCGTCGACCGAGTCCAGGCCCAGGATCGCCCGCATGGTGGTGGACTTGCCGGCGCCGTTGGGGCCGACGAAGCCGGTGACCTTGCCCGGTGTGACGGTGAACGTCATCCCGTCCAGCGCCACGGTCGGCCCGAACCGCTTGCGCAGCCCGGTGACTTCGATGGTTGCTTCCATGCCGGGAAGGCTAGGGAGCGGGGGTGGGCGCGGTCGTCACGCGAGAGAGCCGTCTCCGCCGTCGCTGACGTGGGGGACGACGACCGCCGCGCATCCCTCGCGTGGGGGACGGCGGTGTCACCGCCTGCGGTGACGCACGTGCGCGCGCCGGTGACCACAATGATCGGCGTGAACGGAGACAGCGACCGGTGGGGCCGGACAGCGCGGTTCGTCGCGGCCCCGTACGCACCGGTCGTGGCCGGGTTGCTGCTGGGGGCGGGCGCGATGGCCGAGTCGGTCGCGCGGGCGGTGACAGGCGGGGTGGACACGCAACTCGTCCTGGTGCTCGGCGTGCTGGCGCTGGGCACGACGGCGCCAGTGGCGTTCCTGCGGCCGACCCCGGCCGCGATCGCCGTCACGGCGGCGGGAGTGCTGTCGCTCGGGCTGTTCCACAGCCTCACCGTGGCGGGTCTCGGCGCGCAGCTGATCGTGCTCTACCGGCTGGGTCGGGCAGGTGGGCAGCTCCTGGCCACGTGCCTGGCCACGCCGTACCTGGTGCTGGCCTTGGCCGGTGGCACATGGGAACAGGGCCTCACCGGGATCGCCGCGTCACTGGGGTTGGCGGCGGCGTGGGTCGGGATCGCCCGGTCGGCACGCGGTGAGGCGTTGGTGCACCGCGCCGCCCGGCAGGCCGTCGCCGGGAGGCTGCTGGAGCACACCGCACGCGGTGAACGGGCGAGGATCGCGCGCGAGTTGCACGACGTCGTCGCGCACCACATTTCGATGATCGCGGTGCAGGCGGAGACGGCCCGGCTGACCACGCCGGGAATGCCCGCCGCCGGTGCGCAGCGGCTGTCGGAGATCGGCGACACCGCACGGGCCGGGCTGACGGAGATGCGCCGGCTGCTCGGCGTGCTGCGGGAGGACGCCGCTCCGGAGGAGGTCGCGCAGCGGCAGCCCCAGCCCGGTCTGCAACAGCTCAACGAACTGCTCGACCACGCCCGGGACACGTCCGGCGCCGGTGCCCGGCTCATCGTCTCCGGCACGCCGGCCGAACTCGATCCGGGCGTCGAACTGGCCGCGTACCGGATCATCCAGGAAGCCCTCACCAACGCGCGGCGGCACGCGCCCGGCGCGGCGGTCGACGTGGAGCTGCACTACACCGACGAGGCACTGCGATTGCGCATCAGGGACAACGGCCCCGGCCCGCCGGCCACTGCGCTCGGCGGGCACGGGTTGACCGGAATGCGTGAACGGGCAGCGGCCGTCGGCGGCCGGTTGCACACCGGACCGACGGCCGTGGGCGGGTTCCTGGTCGAAGCCAGCCTCCCGAAGGCGGTCGGATGAACGCAGTCCGCGTCGTCGTCGCCGACGACCACCAGGTGATCCGCACCGGGTACGCCGCGCTGCTCGACACCCAGCCGGACTTCACCGTCGTCGGCACCGCGTCCGACGGCGGCGAGGCGGTGCGGATCTGCCGCGAGCTGTCGCCCGACGTGGTGCTCATGGACGTGCGGATGCCGGGGACGGACGGCATCGAGGCCACCCGGCAACTGGTCGACGGTGCGTCGGGCGGGCCGCGAATCCTGATCCTGACCACGTTCGACCTGGACGAGTACGTCTACGACGCGTTGCGCGCGGGTGCCAGCGGCTTCCTGCTCAAGGACGTGACGGCGGAGCAGCTGTTCGACGCGGTGCGGGTCATCGCGGCGGGGGAGGCACTGCTCGCACCCACCGTCACCCGTCGCCTGATCAGCGAGTTCACCCGCCTGCGGCCGGAGCCCGCCACCCCGCCGAGCGCCGCCCTGGCCACCCTCACCCCACGCGAGACGCAGGTCTTGCGGCTGGTCGCGGAGGGCTTGTCGAACCCGGAGGTGGCGGCCCGCCTGGTCGTGACCGAGGAGACGGTGAAGACGCACGTGAGCCGGGTGCTGAACAAACTGGGCCTGCGCGACCGCACCCAGGCGGTGGTCGCCGCCTACGAGTCGGGCCTGGTCGTGCCGCGCTTCCGCGACCCCGGCTAGGCCGCCCGGCCTCGGGACCCGTTGGTACGACAGTCGGTGTCGGCCGACGGTGGCCTGTGGCATTCTCGGTGTGGCGCGCGCGATCACCGACTGTCAGCACTTCCTTCACGAGAAAGGCTGAGTCCGTGCGAAATTCCAGTCGAACGCTGCGTGTCGCCATCCGGTCGCTCGTCCTGGCGCTGTTGTGTTCCGGCACCATCGCCGGGGCAACGGGCACCGCCTCGGCCGAGCCGGTCGAGTCGGTTCTGGACTACCGGTGCGCCGTGCCCCATGGACCCAGCCTGACCGTGAGAGCCCAGGTCCGGGGCGGATTACCGGCCGAGGGGTGGGGGTTCGCGCCCAACACCGTCCCCAACAGCAATTACGCGTACATCGACGTGGACCTGACGCTGGGTGGCGACCGTCGGGCACTGGGTGCGGGCGCGGTGCGGATCGACGGGGACAGCACCGCCACGCTCGCGGCGACCTTCACGGGTCCGAGCGGAACCCAGACCGCCGACGCGAGTCTGACCTTCGCACCGGTGCGCCTCACCGGGTGGAGCGGGGCGCCGGTCCAGGCCGCGGGCGCGTTCACGCCGCTGTTCTTCCGCCAATCCGGCGATCACACCATCCACTTGGGCGATCTCAAGCTGACCTTGCGCCCCGAGCGCGCCGACGGAACGCCGCTGGGGACGGTCGGCGTGACGTGCAGCCCTGTCCCGAACCAGGACACCTCGCTGGGCAGCCTGTCGGTGCAGAGCGTCATCATCGAACGCCCGGTGCGCCCCACCGAACTCCGGGTGACGGCCGTGACCCCGACCAGCGTCTCCCTGGCCTGGCACGCGGTCCCCTGGTGGTTCGAAACCCGGGACTACGAGGTGCACCTCGACGGCCAGAGGGTCGCCTACGCCACCGAGAAGCAGATCACCCTCACCGGACTCGCGCCCGACAGCCAGCACCGGGTGAAGATCGTCCACCGGGATCTGGGTGGCTTCTCCTCGGTGCCGAGCCAAGGACTGGTCTTCGCCACACCGCCCGCCGACCTCTGAAGCACGGCCCGGAATGCCCGAACCTCAAGGGGAGCGGGCATTCCGGGCGTCAGAGCGGGATGTGCGCTTACCGGTCCACCCGCTGCGGCGGCAGTTTGTCGCCCACCAGCGCGAGGGTCTGGATGGCGGCGAGACCGTACTGGGCCGACGCGTTGGTCGACACGAACGCCGCCTCGTCCACCGGGCGCAGCACGTTCGGGCCCTCGACCCTGGTCGAACTCCACGGCAGGCCGGGGGTGTAACCGTCCTGGCCCGCGAAGAACTCGTTCCACGCCCGCTGGGCCAACGCGTCGTCCCCGGTCCGCGCCGCCGCGTACGCGGTGAGGCGGGAGTGCATCTGGCGGAAGCCGATGTTCCACGAGCCGCCGACCTCGGCCTGCTGCTCGGCCCTGGTCGCGCCGTACAGCCGGCAGTACTGCAACCACGCCCGCTCGAACGCCGGCTGCCCCAGGACGTCGATCAGCTCACTGCAGATCTCTGCCAGCCCGAACACCGCCGACAGGTGCGACACGCTCACCTGCACCCGATCCGTGGCGAACCGGCCGGTCTCCAGGTTGTACAGCGCCTCCCCGGTGATGAACCCGTTCTTCAAAGCCCCGATGTCCTCGACGGTGCCCAGCAGCTTCTGCCGCGCGATCGGGTCGCCGCCGCGTTCCCACTCGGTCAGCCACGCCGCGGCCAGCGCGCCCCAGTCCGTGCCCAGGCCGATGGCGAGCGCCTTGGGGTCCGGCGTGTACGGCTCGGTGCGGATCTTGCGCAACGGGTCGAGGGCGACGAACGTGCGGTCCGCGTCGACCAGCTCGCGCAGCAGGTCGCCGACCCGTTCGTCGGCGGTGAGGAAGTAGTAGAACCGCCGGTTCGCGGCGGTGCTGATCCGCAACTGCTTGGCGCTGCACCCCCAGTGCAGCACGTTGTGCCTGGTGCCGAGGTCCTTCCACTGGCCCAGGTGGTAGACGTCCACCTCGCCGGTGTGCCGGGTCATCGCCTCGGCCATCCGGAACACGTCCGCCCGCCCGCTGCGCAGGTAGGCGTACCAGAGCCACAGATCCGTCGACAGCTCCGAGTTGTCCCACGCGTAGCCGCCGACGTCGTACCGCCACTGGTGCCGGTCGGTGTCGTAGGTGTGCATCACGTCGCCGTAGTTCCAGAACCCGTACCAGCGGCGCTGCTCGACCTGGTCGCGGTGGTAGTCGAAGAGGAAGTCCAGCCGGTCCTCGATCGAGGCCCGCGCCGGGGTGGAGCGGTCGACCAGCGACCAGTCACCGAACACGCCCGCCGCCAGCAGGTGCTGCGGCGGCGCGACCAGCAGCGGCGGCGTCTGCACGGCCTGCGACATGGCGGCCAGGCTCGCGTCGTCCGGTGTCGAACCGAGCGCCCACAGGGTCAGCTCGCTGGTCCGCGCGACGCCGTACGCGGTGCCGAAGCCCGGTTCGTAGTCCTCGTAGGTGATCTGGAGGCCTTCCAGCTGCTCCGGGAAGGTGTCCATGCCCAGACCGTCGTGGTAGAAGCGCAGGTCCATCGGCCGCGCGTCGGGCGACCACAGCCACACCGTCACTTCGGCCTTGTCGCCCGCCGCGCCGCGCACGTCGAGCTGCGTCGGGTGCAGCTGCCAGAAGTTCCGCAGGCCGAACGCCAGGCCGCCGCTCACACCGCCGACGTAGCCGAAACCGGGGGACCGCTGCCCGGCGTCCACGTCCACCCAGGTGTGGCCGGGCTTGGTGCGCTTGCGGATCGCGTAACCGTCGGCCGTGAGCTGGCTCAGGCTGTAGTCGCCCCACGCCGGGATCAACGGCAGCCTGCTGCTCACCCGGGTGTCCCAAGTGGACGTCGGCGGCAGCTTCCGGCCCTCGACCTGCGCGGTCCGGACCGCCGCGCCGGGGTCGCGCCGCAGACCGGTGATACCGCGCACGGCCTCGCGCAGCAGACCGCCTTCCTCACCGCCGAACCGGATGTGCCGGTCGTACAACTCGTCCCGCATCGGCACCTCGAACCGGATTCCCAGACCGCGCAGGTAGTCGTCGGTCGTGCCGTCCCAGACGAACGTGTGGGTCATCCGGATGCTGTCCGTGCCGGCGAAGAAATAGAACCGGACGGTGAACGGCAGCCACTCGCGCCGTCTCGTCACACCCCGGTGCACGCCGTCGATGCGCAACACCGCCCGCACCGGACCGCTCTGCTCCACGATCACGTTGCGCACGGCGCTGACGAACTTCTCCCGCCTCGCGCTGCCGGTGTCCTCGTCCTCGTCGTGGTCCTGCCGCAAGGCCACCAGGTGCCCGCGCTGCACCACCGGCCGGCCGTTGCGCACGATCCGCTCGATCAGCTCGGCGCCGCTCTTGCGCACGGTCACCTCGATGACACCGGTGTCGACCACGACGCGCCCGTGCTGGTCGTCCACCTTGACGGCCTGCGCCGGGGCTTGCGCCGGGCCCGGCTCCAGCCGGTACCCGTCGGCGGCGGTCGGCCCGCTGATCGCGTGCGCGCTCCACTTCAGCGAGCCGTCCGGCCAGACGCCCGTGGTCCAGGTCTGCACCGGCACCTGCTCGCCGGAGGCGGTGGTCAGGGCGAACGTCTGGTCCTTGCCGAACACCCCGCGCGGCCAGGGGACGCCCCACGTGGTGCCCGCGTGCGTGGCCGGTGCGCCGCCTTCCAGCCAGGCGAGGGCGGCCTGGCGCGGCGGGTCGGCCGCCTGAGCTGACGCCTGAGCCGCCGCGTGCGCGCTGCCCGCGCCGAACGGCAGTCCGTACGCGGCGCCGGCGGCCGCGACGCCACCCAGGAAGGTCCGACGGTTCACCTTTGCCATCAAGGTCTCCTCGTTGAGATGCAGGGAAAGCGCTTTCCGACGGCGTACGAGCACTGCACCACCGACGACCGCCGCCGTCAAGGCGCCGACGGCGGTCGTCGAGTGCGGTCAGCCGATCAGGTCGCCGACACCTGGAGTTCGTTGATGCCGAGGAACCCGGTCGACGTTCCCGGTGCCCGGCTGGTCATCGTGATCCGGACCTTCGTGGTGGAGACCGGGTCGAACGTGATGGTGCTCGGCTGTCCCACCGCGGTCGCCCAGTCGACCCGGACGTTCGACGCGGACGCCCACGCGGTGCCGTTCCAGTACGCCACCTCGACCGAGGCCGGCAGCTGGTGGGAGCCGTCCACGGTGAAGTACGACGTCACGCCGCCGAACCGCCGCTCCTCCGGCCACGCCACGGACACCCAGTCGCTCGCGTGCGCCGACGACACCGACGGCAGCACCTGTGTGGCCTGCTTGGAGTAGGAGTTGGACCACCGGGTGGCCATGTCACCATCGATCATCGCCGCGGGCAACGTGGTCGGCCTACCGCTGTAACTGGCGTCCACGGGGCTGGAGAGGTCCGGCGGCGCGGGCGCGAACACCGGTGCCGCACCGACCGGTCCCTTGGTCCCGGCCCAGGTGGCGAACACCGACGTGCGCCCCGACCGCAGACCCGGCGACGTCGCCTTGACCGTGATGGGCCCGGCCCGCCCGTCCGACTGGACGATCGCCAGCACCTTGCCGTGGAACGCGGTCATCCCTTCCGCCTTGTACGGCTCCACGCTCTCCGGCCGTCCGTTGTCCACGCCGACCAGCCTGCCGCCGGTGACGGAGAAGGTGACCTTGTTGTCCGCGCTCGGCACGACCACGCCGTTCTTGTCGACCACGTCGGCGGTGATGTAGGTCAGCGACTTGCCGTCGGCCTTGACGACCTTGCGGTCCGCCGTCAGCTTCACCGCGTCCGCCGCACCGGCCGTGCGCACGGCGTCCCGCGAGACCTCCTTGCCGTCCTTGCGCGCCACCGCGACCAGCTCACCCGGCTCGAACGGCACGGTCCAGGTGAGGTGCAGCTTGCCCGCGCTGCCGTTGGGGCTGGTGTAGCTGCCCGGGAACGGCCCGGTGGTGACGTTCTTGTCGTCACCGGACGGCTCGGTCGTCTCCAGGTACTCCTTGCCGTACGTGGTCGTCTTGCGGTCGAACTTCCGCACGCCGAGCGACTTGCCGTTGAGGAACAGCTCGACGGTGTCCACGTTGGCGTAAGCCCACACCTGCACCGGGTCGCCCACCTTGTGGTCGGTCCAGTTCATCGGGATCACGTGCACCATCGGGTCGGTCGTCCACTGGCTCTTGAACAGGTAGTAGAGGTCCTTCGGGAAACCGGCCGTGTCCATCGCGCCGAAGTGCGAGGTGCGCACCGGGAACACGCCGTCGAACGGCGTCGGCTCGCCGATGTAGTCCATGCCGGCCCACAGGAACTGGCCGAGGAAGAACTTGCGGTCCCGGTCCTTCTTCAACCCGTACTCGCCGCTCAACGTCCACGACGCCATGTTGTTGTCGTACGACGACGCCTCCCGCTTGCCCGGCGTGTAGTTCTCACCGGTGTTGAGCAGCAACGGGTCCTGGTACGAGCCGCGGGTGGACGTCGAGGACGACGACTCGGACTCGAAGATGAACTTGTCCGGGTACTTGGCGTGCAACGCGTCCACCGACCCGGCGGTGTTGTAGTTCAGGCCGAGGCCGTCCAACGCGGTGAGGATCTGGTCCGGACCCGATCCGGTGGCCGGCACCCGGCGGTACGCGTCGGAGCCGAACACGATCGGGCGACTGGTGTCGATCGACCTGATGTCGGCGGCCAGCCGCTTCGCGGTGTCCGGGCCGAACGGGACCGAGTGGAAGTCCGGGATCTCGTTGCCGACCGACCACAGCACGACGGCGGGGGAGCTCTTCGCCGCGTTCACCATCTCCTTGATGTCCGCGGAGCTGTTGGCCTCGAAGAACCGGCCGTAGTCGTAGGCGATCTTGGGCCTGCGCCAGGTGTCGAACGCCTCGACCATCATCACGATGCCCAGCTCCTCGCAGAGCTCGATCTGCTCGGGCGAGGGTGGGTTGTGCGAGGTCCGGAAGGCGTTGACGCCCATGTCCTTCATCAGCTTCATCTGCCGTGCCAACGCGTCCCGGTTCACCGCGGACCCGAGGGCGCCCTGGTCGTGGTGCAGGTCGACGCCCTGGATCTTGTGGTACTCGCCGTTGACGAAGAAGCCTTCGTTCGCGTCGAACCGGACCCAGCGGAAGCCGAACCGGGTGCTGGTGGTGTCCACGCGCCTGCCCGCCACCGTCACCTCGGTCTCCAAGGTGTAGAGGTGCGGGTTCCCCATCGACCACAGGGTGGGCCCGGGCACCCGGATGTCGGACTCGACGGTCGGTCCGCTCACCGCCGACCGGTGACGTGCCACGACGCGACCGGAGGCGTCCTTGATCCGGTACTGCACGGCGACGTCCGCGCTACCGGCGCCGTTGACCACGTCGGTGCGGACGTGGGCGGTGGCGTAGCCGGACTTCACCTCCTGCTCCACGTTCGGCGTCGTCACGAACGTGCCGTGCCGGGCGACGTGCACCGGGTCGGTGACGACCAGCTCGACGTGCCGGTAGATGCCGCTGCCGGAGTACCAGCGGCTGCTCGGCAGCTTGTTGCGCACCTTCACCGCGACGACGTTCGGCGTCCTGCCGTCGGTGTGCGCCAACGGGGTCAGGTCGACCGCGAAACCCGTGTAGCCGTACGGGTGCGCGGTGACCAGGGTGCCGTTGAGGTAGACCTCGGAGTCCATGTAGACGCCGTCGAAGTCCAGCGAGACCTTCTTGCCCGTGGTGGAGCGCGGCAGCGTGAACGTCTTGCGGTACCAGCCCAGTCCGCCGGGGAAGTAGCCGGTGTTGCTGCCCGCCGCGGGTGTCATGGCCTGCTCGATCGACCAGTCGTGCGGCAGGTCGAGCGCACGCCACGACGAGTCGTCGAAGCCGGGTTCGTCCGCGTCGGCGTACGCCGGGTCGTCGTCGCCGGTGGTGTTGGCCAGGGCGAACTTCCACGACCCGTCGAAGTTCTCGCTGCGGCTGAGGTGCGCGGCGGCGGCCGGGTCACCGGTCGCCGCGGGAGCCTGCACGAGGCCCGACGCCAGGAGCAGCGCGACGACCGACGCCACGCTTCCTCGGAACAAACGCCTGTGTCTGTCCACCAAACCCTCGTCTCCCCGAAACCCAACAACACCGATCAGAGAAGTTCTCAGAGCAACAGAACGCCACAGGATGCTGCCGCCGGCGCAAGTGGCTGTCAATAGCCCGGCCAGGTCCCGAAGGCGGCCTGAAGTCATTGAGACACAAGGCTTGCGCAGCACACGCCCCCGTGCTGGTAAGCGTTTACCGAGGTGTCGGTCTCAGCGGCCGGCGGCGCGACCGAGGGTGCTCTGCCGGGCGATCAGTCGGTGTGAGGCGCGGACCTCTATGCCGGGTAGCGGTTCGGTGCTGCCGATGCGTTTGAGCAGCCGGTCCACCGCCGTCGTGGCGATGGCGTCCTTGTCCGGCGAGATCGTGCTGATCGCGGGGTTGGAGTAGCGGCCTTCCTCGATGTCGTCGTAGCCGATCAGCGCGATGTCCTCGGGCACCCGGAGCCCGCGTTCCAGCACTTCGTGCAGCGCGCCGAGCGCCACCGGGTCGTTGTAGCCGAAGACTGCGTCCGGTGGGTCGTCCCGGTCGAGCAACGCCCGCATGGCGGCCGCGCCGTCGGCCCGGGTGAACCGCTGCGCCTGGATGATCAGCGACTCGTCCACCGGCAGCCCGGCGTCCGCGTGGGCCTGCCGGTAGCCGAGGGTGCGCAGTTGCGCCGCCTCGCCGGTCGGGTACGGCTGATCGCCTATGGCCGCGATCCGGCGCCTGCCGAGGCCGATCAGGTGCGCGGTGGCCTCGCGGGACGCCACGACGTCGTCGATGCCCACGTGGTCGAAGAAGGCGTTGGACGACCGCTCGCCGAGCAGGACCAGCGGGAACGTCGGGTCGCTCTCGGCCAGGTCGTCCTGCGCCAGCCCGAGCGGGCTGTAGATCATCCCGTCGAACAGGACCGCCCGCGCGCCGCGCCGGATCAGCTCGCGCTCGTGCGTCGGGTCGCCGTCGGTCTGGTCGATCAGCACGTGGTAGCCGCGTTCCCGAGCGTGGGGGATGATCACCTGCAACAGCTCGGAGAAGTACGGCACGTCCAGGAACGGCACCACCACGGCGATCTGCCCGGACCGGCCGTTGGCGAGGTTGCGGGCCAGCACGTTGGGCCGGTAGCCCAGTTCCTTGATCGCCTTCTCCACCTTCTCGCGGGTGTGGTCGGTGACCGCCGCGTAGCCGTTGACCACGTTCGACACCGTCCGCGCGGACACCCCCGCCAGCTCGGCAACGTCACGCAGCGTGGCGTCACGCATGGGCTTCCTCCGGTCGGACGGCGCGGCGGCGCGGCGGCTTGCAGCGCTGCAAAGAGTGTGCGCGCCGGCCCCCGTCGCGGCAAGACTCACTTGTCCGCCGGAGGTCGAGCCGGCCCACATCTCGTTTGAATTAACATCAGATGAGGTCTTGCAGCGCAGCAAAACGCGGTCCATAGTCTTTTGCAGCGCAGCAAGACCCGGTGCCACGGCGGCAGCCACAGTCGGTTCCCCCGAACCCGTCGGCCGTGGCGCAGTACGCCGACCGACCTCAGCGGCACCTGTTCGCGCCTCGTGGGGTCGCCGCTCACCTTCCCTGTCTCGATCACGCTCCGTGATGACGGTCGCGCATGCCCGGACGCATGCCGCGACGGAAAGGCGCTACCCATGCTCGGCACCAACTGGTTGGCAAAAGCCAGGATGGCGAAACTCGGCAGAGGGCTCGCCGTCTGCGGCCTGCTCGCGGTGGCCGCCTGTGGCGGGGCCACCGGTGAGGACAGCGGACCGGTGCGCGTGTCGGTCTGGGCCTGGTACCCGGAGTTCAAGGGCGTGGTCGAGGCGTTCAACGCCTCCCACTCCGACATCCAGGTCGACTGGACCAACGTCGGTACCGGCCCGGACCAGTACGCCAAGCTGAAAACGGCGTTCACCGCGGGCAAGGGCGCGCCGGACGTGGCGATGGTCGAGTTCCAGCAGATCCCGACGTTCGTCATCCTCGACGGTCTGGCCGACATGGGCCCGTACGGCGCCAACGAGGACAAGGACCTCTACGCCGAGTGGGCGTGGAGCCAGGCCACCGACGGCGAGAAGGTCTACGCGATCCCGGTCGACGGCGGCCCGATGGCGTTGATGTACCGCAAGGACCTGTTCGACCAGCACGGCATCCCGGTGCCGACCACCTGGGCCGAGTACGCCGACGCCGCGGCGCGGATCAAGGCCGTCGATCCGGACGCCTACATCGCCAGCTTCGGCAGTGACGGCGGCTGGCTCAACGGGCTGATGTGGCAGGCGGGCTGCCGGCCGTACGGCTACTCGCAGGCCAAGGCCAAGGACGAAGTCAAGATCAACTTGACCGCGCCGGAGTGCAAGAAGGTCGTCGACCTGTACGGCGACCTGGTGGACAAGGGCCTGATGGCGCAGGACAAGTTCTTCACCGCCGACGCCACCGCCGCGCTGGACTCGGGCAAGTACTGGACCTGGGCCGCGGCCGGTTGGACTCCCGGTTACGTCGCGGGCTCGCTCAAGAACACGGCCGGCAAGTGGGCGGTCGCGCCGATGCCGCAGTGGACCGCGGGCGCCGACGAGCAGGGCGACTGGGGCGGCTCGACGTTCACCGTGACCAAGCAGGCCAAGAACCCGCAGGCGGCGACCACGGTGGCCCGCGAGTTGTTCGGCCGTTCGAAGGCGGCCTGGGACATCGGCCTGAACAAGGCGTTCCTCTACCCGCTGGTCAAGGACGTCGCGGCGGACCCGGCGTTCACCGGAAAGGCGTACGAGTTCTTCAACGGCCAGAAGGTGAACGAGATCTTCGTGCCGGTGTCGCAGAAGCTGGGCGAGTTCCAGTACACGCCGTTCCAGGACTTCGTGTTCAAGGACCTCAACGACCGCACCGCCGAGGCGATGTCGGGCGGCAGGGAATGGAGCACGGTGCTGGAGGAGACGCAGAAGAACGTCGTCGCGTACGCCGAGAAGCAGGGCTTCAAGGTCAGCCGGTAACGCACTCGCGGCCTGTCGCGGCCCGTCCGCCGCGGCAGGCCGACCACCCCCCAGTCCAGGAGGTTCCCCGTGACCCGGTCCATACCGATCACGGCACCCGCGGCCGACTCGCCGCCACCACCGCACCGCCCGGTCGAGAGCCGGTCGCGGCGCAGGTCGCGCCGGGTCACCGCGCACCCGGTGGCCGGCGCCCTGTTCGTCCTGCCGTTCTTCCTCGTCGTCGTCGCGTTCCTGATCGTGCCGCTCGGGTACGCGTTCTGGCTGAGCCTGTCCAGCAAGAGCCTCGCCCTCGGCACCCGGTTCACCGGTATCGACAACTACGTGCGCGCGTTCACCGACCCGGTGCTGCTGGACGGCCTGCTGCGGGTCGTCCTGTTCGGGCTCGTGCAGATCCCGATCATGCTCGGTATCGCGCTGGCCGGGGCGTTGACGCTCGACGCCGTGACCACGAAGTTCGCCCTGGCGTTCCGGCTCATCGCGTTCATGCCCTACGCCGTGCCCGCCGTCGTCGGCGCGCTCATGTGGGGTTTCCTCTACAGCCGGACGTTCGGCCCGTTCGCGGACCTGCCCACGTTCGTCGGCGGCGACCCGATCGACTTCTTCAGCTCCTCTTTGCTGCTGCTGTCGCTCGGCAACATCGTGACGTGGGCGTGGACCGGCTACAACATGATCATCCTGTACTCGGCGTTGCAGGGCGTGCCGAGGGAGATGTACGAGGCCGCGGTGATCGACGGGGCCACGCCGGTGCAGATCGCGTTGCGGGTCAAGGTGCCCGCGATCAAGCAGGCCATCTCGCTGGCCGCGATCTTCACCGTCATCGGCACCATGCAGTTCTTCACCGAACCGGCGATCATGGCCCGGTTCGCGCCGCAGATCTCGGCCGGGTACACGCCCAACCTCTACGCCTACAACCAGGCGTTCGCCTACTCGGACTTCCACTACTCGGCCGCGCTGTCGTTCGCGCTGGGCTTCCTGGTGTTCGTGGTGGCCTACGCGTTCGTGTTCATCAACCGCAGGCGGGGGGCACGCTCGTGACCATCGGCGGAGCCGGCAATCGGACCACGGTGAAGACCCGACTCCCGCACGTGCTGATGGCGGCGGGCATCCTGTACTTCCTGGTGCCGCTGCTGTGGGTGGTCATCGCGGCCACCAAGAGCCAGCCGGACCTGCTCGACAGCCCGGCGCTGTGGTTCGCCGAGTTCAACCTGGTGGAGAACATCGAACAGCTGTTCCGCGAGGACGACGGCGTCTACGGCCAGTGGCTGCTCAACACGGCGCTGTACTCGGGGCTCAGCGCCCTGGGCGCGACCGCGCTCGCCGCCGCCGCCGGTTACGGACTGGCCCGGTTCTCTTTCGTGGGCAAGCGGTTGTTCGAGACCGCGTTGCTGGGCATGATCATGGTGCCGGCCACCGCACTGGTGCTGCCGACGTACCTGATCCTGTCCGAACTGGAGATCGTCGACACGATGTGGGCGGTCATCCTGCCGTCGCTGCTCAGCCCGTTCGGCGCGTACCTCGTCCGGGTGTACGTGGCCGAGAGCGTGCCGGTGGAGCTGATCGACGCCGCGCGCATCGACCGGGCCGGTGAGCTGCGCATCTTCTGGCAGATCGCGGTGCCGATGATGCGCCCCGCGATCGTCACCGTCTTCCTGTTCACCCTGGTCGCGACGTGGAACAACTACTTCCTGCCCCTGGTCATGCTCAGTGACGCCGACCTGTACCCCCTTACCGTGGGGTTGACCACCTGGTTCAACACCGCACAGCAGGAGGCCGGTACGCGAATGCTGTTCAACCTCGTCGTGACCGGCTCACTGCTGGCCATCGTCCCGCTCGTCGTCGCCTTCGTCCTGTTGCAGCGCTTCTGGCGCAGCGGCGCGGCCGCGGGCGCCCTGAAGTAGGAGCATCGTGCTAAAGGCTTCTTTGGTCCTCAGTCCCGACTACGTCATCGCGCCGGTGCGCCGCCGGCTGTTCGGGTCGTTCGTCGAGCACATGGGCCGTTGCGTCTACACCGGCATCCACGAACCCGGTCATCCCACCGCCGACGAGGACGGTTTCCGGGGTGACGTGCTCGAACTGACCCGTGAGATGGGGGTCGAACTGGTCCGCTACCCCGGCGGCAACTTCGTGTCCGGCTACCGGTGGGAGGACGGCGTCGGCCCGGTCGCCGACCGCCCGGTGCGCCGCGAACTCGCGTGGCACAGCATCGAGACCAACGAGGTCGGCATCGACGAGTTCGTCCGGTGGGCCCGCAAGGCCGACGTCGAGGTGATGTACGCGGTGAACCTCGGCACGCGTGGCGTCGCCGAAGCGCTCGACGTGCACGAGTACATGAACCACGAGGGCGGCACGCACCTGTCCGAGCTGCGTCGTGCCAACGGGTCCTCGGAGCCGCACGGGGTGAAGCTGTGGTGCCTGGGCAACGAGCTGGACGGCCCGTGGCAGCTCGGCCACAAGACCGCGCACGAGTACGGCCGGCTGGCCGCCGAGACGGCCCGGGCGCTGCGGCAGGCCGAGCCGGGGTTGGAGCTGGTGGCGTGCGGCAGTTCGAGCTCGTCCATGCCGACGTTCGGCGAGTGGGAGTCCACCGTGCTGGAGTTGGCGTACGACGAGGTGGACCACATCTCGCTGCACGCCTACTACGAGGTGCTCGACGGTGACGTGGACAGCTTCCTCGCCTCCGCCTTGGACATGGACCGCTTCATCGACAGCGTGGTGGCGACGGCCGATGCGGTCGGCGCACGGCTGAAGAGCAGCAAGAAGATCACGTTGTCGTTCGACGAGTGGAACGTCTGGTACATGAAGAGGTTCCAGGAAGCGCCGCGCACCGAGTGGGAGATCGCGCCACGGGTCATCGAGGACCAGTACGACGTCACCGATGCCGTGGTCGTGGGCAACCTGCTGATCTCGTTGCTGCGGCACAGCGACCGGGTGGCGGTGGCCTGCCAGGCGCAGCTGGTGAACGTGATCGCGCCGATCCGCAGCGAACCGGGCGGCCCGGCGTGGCGGCAGACGATCTTTCACCCGTTCGCGTTGACCTCGCGGTTGGCACGGGGCCAGGTGCTGCGGGTGGAGACGTCCTCGCCGACCTACCCGACCAAGCGCTTCGGCGACGTTCCCGTGGTCGACGCGGTCGCCACCCACGACCCCGAGACCGGTGACACGGTCGTGTTCGTGGTCAACCGACACCAGTCCGAACCGGTGGACCTCCGAGTCGGCCTGGCGGCGTTCGGCGAGCTGACGGTGGCCGAGGCCTGGACGATGCACGACTCGGACAGCACGGCCACCAACACCGAAACCGACCCCGACCGCGTAGTCCCGCAACCGCAGAAGGCCGACATCACCAACGGCGAACTCCTCGTCGCCCTACCACCGGTCTCCTGGACCGCCGTCCGCCTCACCAACCGCTAGCCCACTCCGGGCACCGCGAGCCCTCCACTCGGACGACTCGCGGTGCCCGGAAGACTTCCGGTCATGAGCACGTCGGTCGAGGAGATCGTCCAGGAGGTCCTGCACGCCGCTGCCTGGTGAGCTGCCCGCTACGGCAGGGAGGCCGGCAGGTCGAAGGGCGGGAAGTGCTCGGCCCCCACGAACGACGTGACCTCCGAGATCAGCTCCCCCTTCAACGTCAGCACGTTGATCGCCCACGCCCTGTGCGTCCCGGCGCTCTCGTCCCACAGGTAGCACCCCACCGCAGGCTGGCCGTTCGCGGTCGTCGCGATGTGCCGCCACGACCCGCAACCGGTCAGCGGGACCCGGACGGCGAAGTCCATGACCGCCTCGATCCCGTGGTGCCAGTGCGGCAGCGGCGGCATGGACCAGGTGACGTCCTCGGTCAGCAGTGCGACCAGGGCGTCGGCGTCACCGCGTTCCAGTGCGGTGGAGAAGTCGGTCACGACCTGTCGCATGCGTGCGTCGCCGATTCGGCGCAACGTCTGCTGCTGCGTGCGCGCGGGCACCTTCTCCGCGACGATCCGGCGGGCCCGCGCCAACGCCGAGTTCACCGACGTGGTGGAGGTGTTCATCATCGCGGCGATCTCGGCCGCCGAGAAACCCAGGACCTCGAACAGCAGCAACGCCGCCCGCTGGTTGCCCGGCAGGTGCTGCAACGCCGCGACGAACGCCAGCTCGACCGCCTCGCGCTGGGCATAACGCCCGTCCGGGCCGCCGTCGCCGAGGCCCGCGTCCGGGTACGGTCCGAGCCAGGCGACGTCGACCAGCGGCTCGTCCCCGAGCACCGCCCGCTCACTGGACGGCCCCAGGTCGACCGGCAACGCCCGCCGCCCCCGGCTCTCCACGGTGTCCAGGCACGTACGAGTCGCCACCGTGTACAGCCACGACCGCAGCGAGCTGCGCCCCTCGAAACGGGCCAGTCCGCGCCACGCCCGGAGCAGGGCGTCCTGGAGGGCGTCGTCGGCGTCGTAGGTGGAGCCGAGCATGCGGTAGCAGTGGGCGTGCAGTTCCCGGCGCAGCGGTTCCACCAGACGGGTGAACGCGTCACCGTCGCCGTCGCGTGCCCGCGCCAGGTCGGGCTCCTCGGGGCCCGCCACGGCGGAGTCTGCGGACCGCGCCGAAGAAACTTCGTTCACGACCGACGATTCTGCCCCACTCCGGGAGTCACTTCCTGCGATCGAGCACTTCAGACCCGTTCTGCGGAGGAACCGATGACCCAGACCGCCACCACCGAGACCCTGCGCGTCCCGGACGCGCTGCTGCACTACGAAGTGCGGGGTCAGGGGCCGCTCGTGGTGCTCGTCGGCGCGCCGATGGACGCCAGGCCGTTCGAGCCGCTGGCCGACCTGCTCGCCGTCGACCACACCGTGCTCACCACCGACCCGCGCGGCATCAACCGGAGCAAGGTGGACGACCCCGACCGCGACTCGACGCCGGAGCTGCGCGCCGACGACCTGGCCCGGCTCATCACCCACCTGGACGCGGGCGCGGCGGTGGTCCTCGGCTCCAGCGGCGGCGCGGTCAGCGTGCTGGCCCTCGTGCAGGCGCACCCCGAACTCGTGCACACCGCGATCCCGCACGAGCCGCCGCTGGACCAGCTGGTGGACGACCGCGCGCAGCTGCTCGCGTGGACCGACGAGATGATCGCCACCCACCTGTCCGGCGACACCATGGGCGCGTGGCGGAAGTTCATGCTCATCGCCAACCTGCACATGCCCGACGAGGTCATCGAGCACATGTTCGGCGGCGAGCGCGACCCGCAGGACCTCGCCGACGAGCGCTTCCAGTACACGCACATGCTGAAGCCGACCGTCGAGTGGGTGCCCGACTTCGACGCGCTGCGTTCGGCGTCGACCAGGATCGTGGTCGGCATCGGCGAGGACTCGGGTGAGCAGCTGTGCGAGCGCACGTCGATCGCCCTGGCCGCGGGACTCGGCATCGAGCCCACCCGCTTCCCCGGCGGCCACATCGGCTTCGCCGAGGACCCGGAGCCGTTCGCGACCCGGCTGCGCGAGGTCCTGAACGAGAGCTAGGCGGTGACCCGGCGGTGGTCGACCACGACCGACAGGACGGCCACCGCCAACCCGGCCAGGCTCAACCCCACACCGACCCACGCGGTGGAGGTGTAACCCCAGCCCGCGCTGATGGCGAGGCCACCCAGCCACGCGCCCGCGCCGTTGGCGATGTTGAGCGCCGAGTGGTTGGACGACGACGCCAGCGACGGCGCGTCGGGTGAGGCGTCCATCAGCCGGACCTGGAGCGCCGAGGCCAGGATCTGCGACACCAGCCCGATCAGGAACACCATGCCGAACGCCATCACCGGTGACGTGGCGGTCAGCGCGAACAGCACCAGGACGACCGTCACCGCGATCATCGAGCCGAACACCGTGCCCATGACCGAACGGTCCACGAAACGCCCGCCGACCGTGGCGCCGATCGTCATGCCGAGCCCGAACACCGCGAGCACCCACGGCACGGCGGCGAGCGACAGGCCGGTGACCTCGGTGGTGATCGGCGAGATGTAGGAGTAGACGGCGAACATGCCGCCGAACCCGATCATGCCCGTGACCAGCGCGAACCACACCTGCGGGCGGCGAAACGCGCGCAGTTCGGCGGTGACGCTCTCGTCACCGGAGGCGGGGATGCGGGGCAGCCACTTGGCCACCGCCAGCGCCGTCACGACCGCGATCACGGCCACCGCCAGGTAGGCCACGCGCCACCCGATCTGCTGACCGGCGGCGGTGGCGACGGGGACGCCGATCAGGTTGGCCAGCGTCAGCCCGACCATGATCCGCGCGACCGCCGTGCCCCGCCGTTCCGGTGGCACGAGGGTGGTGGCGACCACGGCGGCGATGCCGAAGAACGCGCCGTGCGGCAACCCGGCCACGAACCGCGCCGTCATCAACAACGTCGTGTTCGGCGCGATGGCGGACAGCCCGTTGCCGAGCGCCAACGCGATCGTCAGCCCGATCAGCAGCCCTTTGCGCGGCAACTTCGCGGCCAACCCGGCGATGAGCGGCGCCCCGACCACGACACCCAGCGCGTAGAGGCTGATCGCGTGGCCGGCGGTGGGGATGGAGATGCCGAACGTGTCCGCCATCTGCGGCAACAGCCCCATGGTGGCGAACTCGGTGGTGCCGATCCCGAAGCCGCCCAGCGCGAGCGCGGCCATGGCGGCACCGCCACCCTTGCCACCCCGACGGGTCGCGGTGGACTCAAGGGTGGTCGCCGTCATGCGTCGCTCCTGTCATCTGTCCCGTGTCGACAGTGACCGCGACGGTTGGCTCACTCGTTAGCTACTGAAACGATTTTACCGGCCCCGCCCGCACCGGTCCGCCCACCTGCCGCGTGCCCCTCCTCACACGGCGGTCAGACGGTGGTGTGCTGGGGCTTGCGCAGGACGATCACCGTGACCACGAGAGCGGCGGCGAGCAGGGCTGCGGCGATGGTGAAGGCCACGTGGTAGCCGGCGGTGAGGGCGGCGGGCTCGGCGACGCCTGATGCCAGTTCCTCCTCGGTCCGTGCCGCGGCCAGGGTGGAGAGGACGGCCACGCCCACGGCCATGCCGATCTGCTGGGTGGTGTTGAACAGGCCGGACACCAGGCCCGCTTCGTCCGGCTTGGCGTCGGACATGCCCAGCGCGGTCAGGGCGGGCAGGACCAGGCCGCCGCCCGCGATCAGCAGCATCACCGGCAGCAGGTCGGTGACGTAGTTCGCGTTCACCGGAACGGTCATCAGCTTCAGCATCGCGCCCAGCAGCAGCACGAGCCCGGCCGACAACACCGCACGTTCACCGAACCGGGTGTTCAGGCGGGCCGAGACGAACAACGACACACCGCCGATGGCCACCGCCGCCGGGAGCATCGCCAAACCGGTCGCGAGCGCGCTGTAGTCCAAGACCTTCTGCATGTAGAGCGCGACGATGATCTGGAAGGCGAACATCGCCGACAACGTCAGGATCTGCACCAGGTTCGCGCCCGTCACGTTGCGGGAACGCAGGATGCGCAGCGGCATCAACGGCGTCTTCGCCGTCGCCTGGCGGACGGTGAACGCGGCCAGCAGCGCCACCGACAGCGCGCCGAGGCCGAGGGTGTGCGGAGCCGTCCAGCCGTACTGCTCGACCTTGACCACGGTGTAGATGCCGAGCATCAGACCACTGGTGACCAGCGCCGCACCGAGCACGTCGGCACCCGCGGACAGGCCCGCACCCCGGTCGGACGGCAGCGTCCGGATCGCCAGCACGATGGTGGCCACGCCGATCGGCAGGTTGATGAAGAAGATCCAGTGCCAGCTCAGGGTGTCGGTGAGAACGCCGCCCAGCACCTGACCGATGGACGCGCCGGCCGCACCGGTGAAGCTGAACACCCCGATCGCCTTGGCCCGTTCACCCGGATCGGTGAACAGCGTCACCAGAATCCCCAGCACCACCGCCGACGCCATCGCGCTGCCCGCACCTTGGAGGAACCGGGCGGCGATCAGCAGACCCGGGGTCGTCGCCGCGCCGGCCAGCAGCGACGCGGCGGTGAACACGGCGTTCCCGGCCAGGAACATCGTCTTGCGGCCGATCAGGTCACCGAGCCGGCCGGCCAGGAGCAGCAGGCCGCCGAACGCGATCAGGTACGCGTTGACCGTCCAGCTCAGGCCGGCCGGTGAGAAGCCCAGGTCCTGCTGGATGGCGGGCATGGCGACCGTGACGATGCTGCCGTCCAGGATCGTCATCAACATCGCGGCGGACAGCACGACCAGCGCGGACCAGCGGTTCGCGCGGGGTGTTTCGAGCGGTGTTGCGAGCGTGGACGACATGGTTCTCTCCTGTTTCGACGACAACAGGAGGAACCGTAGCGGATAGTTTTGTTGCGGACAATCTCTCTCGGACTTACCTGGTGCTCTCGCGCACCCGACGGGCGATCTGGAACCCCGGGACGGGGGTGGCCAGATGACCGTTGACCAGCAGGTTCATCGCGTGCAGCAGTGCGTCGCGATCTTTCTCGGGCAGCGACTCCAGCGCCGCCCGGTGCACGCCGTCCACGATCTCCTGGCTGCGCTTGGCCAGCTCCGCGCCCTTCTCGGTGACGGCGATGATCCGGGCCCGCCGGTCGGTGGTGGACTGCCGGCGCTCGGCCAGGCCCGCCTTCTCCAGCGCGTCGACCGTGACCACCATCGTGGTCTTGTCCATGTCGCCGACCTCGGCCAACTGGATCTGGGTGCGCTCCTCTTCGAGGGCGTGGACGAGCACGCAGTGCATGCGTGCCGTCATGCCGATCTCGGCCAGCGCTGCCGCCATCCGGCTGCGCAGCACGTGGCCCGCGTGGTCCAGGAGGAACGACAGGTCGGATTCGGTGCGGGCTGGGGCCATGGCGGACATGGCCCCAGTCTAGCTACCAGGACAACACTGGATTATCCGCAAGAAACCTAGTTACAGCGGTGGGTGGGCGTTGCGCAGCAGCTCCTGGAACTGCGCCGAGTGCCAGTACCGGGCCTGCGGCGAGCCCGGCCACGCGCCGGTCGGTTTCGGGGTCGCGCCCGGCCAACCTTCGTACGTCGGGTCGCACATCCGGTTGTGGACCTCGTCCTCGATCGGCATCGGGATGCTCGCGCCGTCCGACTCGCCCGGCGGCTTCATCCACACGTAGGCGTCGACACCGCGCACCGGTGCCGCGACCGGCCGTTCACCCAGGCCCGTGCCGGTCTGGTTGCACCAGTTGGTGATCCGCAGCCTGCGGTCGATCCGGCCACCCTCGACGTACGCCTCCACGTGGCTCTCCGAGCCGGGGCCGGTCGGCCGGTTCGGGCCGCCCCACCCGTTGCGGGAGGTGTCGATCAGCACGCCGACGCGCGGGTGGAAGCCCGCCGCGACCAGCTCCTGCCGGAAGACCTCCACAAAGGACAGTTCGTCGATGAACGGGTTCCAGTCCACCCACCTGGTCTGCAGGATCGGCTGGCCGGCGATGACGTCCTTGACGATGAACTCCTCGCGCAGCACCGAGTAGTCGGCGGTGTTGGCGATGAAACCGTGCACGTTCGCCGTCGTGCTGCCGCCCGCGTTCGCCGCCCTCAGCAGCAGGTCCCGCGTGGGCAGGCGGTCTTCGTCCCAGCCGATGTTGCCGTGGTGGCCGATGTCCAGGTAGTTGTAGACGTTCCGGATCGCGCCCAGCTTCGCCAGCGCGTACCCGATGCCCTCCACGTAGGCGCCGTTCGCCTTGACCGTCTCGCACTGCGGGGTGGCCCACGGGCGCGGCGCGGTGTGCGTGACCAGGAACGGCAACGAGTTGGGCTCCACGACCGTGACGATGCGCAGCCGCGCGTACGCCGGGTCGGCCAGGATCGCGGCGACGGGGTCGATGAACTCCCGCTGGTAGCGCGACAGCTCGCCCGGCCCCAGCTCGCCGTTGCTCGACAGCCAACCGCAGTCCCGGCCGGGCAGGTCGTAGAGGACGAGTTGCACCAGGTCGGCACGCTGGCGCAGCGCCTCGTCCAAGTGGGCGCGCAGGGTCATCCGGCCGTGCCAGCCGTACAGGGACGCGATGTTGTGCAGCCACACGCCGGTCGGCTGCCCGGCGACGGCCGCACCGCCCGGTTCGGCGGCGGCGTGCGCGGACCACTCCGGGTTCACGTAGACCCGGGCGCCCGCATACGGGTTGTCCACGCGGCGCGCGCTTTCCGGCGCGCCTTCCGCGGTGCCGACCACCAGTCCGGCCGTCAGGGCGATGGCCGTGAGCGCGTGGCCGACGCGTAAGAGGGACTTCATGAACTGCTACCTCCGGTGATCACAACGATGTGAGGGAGGCGGTGTGCTTCACACCGTACCGCGCGCGGTCGAGGCGCGGCTGCGGTCATTGGAAGGCGGCTGCGGCGACTTCGGTGGCCTGTGCGATCAGGGCGTCGTCGTGCTCGGCGTCCTGCGCCGTGCGGCTGGACATCACCGCCAGCACGATCGGGGCGCGGTCCGGCGGCCACAGCACGGCGATGTCGTTGCGCGTCCCGTAGGCGCCGTTGCCGGTCACACCTCCACTACAGCACGACCGGCGCGAAGCGGGCGATCAGAGGTCGTCCACGCCGATCAGCCCGTCCTGGATGGCCCGCGCCACCAGCGCCGCCTTGGTCGGCGCCTCCCGCCCGATCAGGGCGTACTTGATCCGGATCCGCTCCAGGTGCGAGTTCACCGTGCTCAGCGAGATGCCCAGGCGCTGCGCCACGAACTCCTTGGACTCCGACTGGAACCACTCGACCAGCACCTCGACCTCCCGCGCCGACAAGGCGGGCCGGTGGTCGGACCGGTCGCCCGCCAACGCGCCCGCCAGCGACGGCGGCGTGTACGGACGGCCCTCCGCCGCCGCACGGGTCGCCTGCACCAGGTGTTCCGCGCCCTCCGCCTTGGTCAGGTAGCACAGCGCGCCCAACTCCAGGCACTGCAACGCGATGTCGTCGTCGGCGCGCATCGAGTAGACGACGACCCGCCGTCCCACCTCGACCAGCCGGCGCAGGTCGCCGAGCACCGGCGTGGGGCCGCCCAAGTGCAGGTCGAGGATCACCACGTCGGCCTGCGCGCCCTCGCCGAGCCACGCCGCGCGCACGTCCTCGCCGCTCGCGACGACCCGGATCGGCGGGGTGCCGGAGGACAGCCAGTAGGCGACGCCCGCGCGCACCGCCGGGTGGTCGTCCACCACCACCGCGCTCAGCTCGTCCGCCATCTCGCCTCCATCCGCGTGTGCCGACCGTACGTGCCGCATTCGACCTCGACCCGACCCGTCACGGTTCCGAAATCGACCCCGGCGTCGGCGATCACCGCCACCCGCACCTCGCCCTCGGTCCGCAGCAGGCTCACCCGCGCCCGGTCGCGGGCCGCCGACAGCGCCACCGCCAGCGGGCCGGTCAGCTCGCGCCGCACGTCCGTCGGCACCGGCACCGGCGCGCCGCTGACCGCCAGCGACACCTCCACCCCGCGCCGCTCGGCGACGTGCACGCACGCCGTCACCTCGTGCACCAGCGGGTCGGGCACGTCGTCGTTCTCCGCGAACAGCCGCCGCAGCTGGGTGGCCGCGAGCGCGCACCGCAGCCGGGTGTCGTCGGCGCGCGGGTCCAGCACGCCGTCCGCCAGGTCCGCGAGCAGCGGCAGGGTCGCGCCGAGCTGCCCGGCGAACCCGGCGCGCAGGTCCTGTTCCCACTGCTCGGCCAACGCGGCACGGGTCGCGGCGCGCTCCCGTTCGGCGGCGACTTCGGCGGCCCGGCGCGCGTTGCGCAGCAGAATCCGGGACATGACCAGCACGCCGAGCTGGAAGCTGGTCACGCTGAACACGACCACGCCCGCGCTGCCGATCTCGGCCCGCTCCGGCGCCCCGGCGAGCACCCACTGGGTCACGCTCAGCACGACGTGCGCCGCCTGCGCGGCCAGCAGCACCGGGACGCGGTCGAGCAGCAACAGCAGCAGGTGCCAGCCGATCAGGCCGTACGACCAGTGCGCGGGGCCGAAGTGCGCGTCCGGCGGCAACGCCTCGGTGGCCACCGAGGACGCCGCCAGCACCGCCACCGTGCCGCCCACCACCAGCGCCTTCGGCAACGGCCTGCGGCGCACCACCCACACCGCGCACAGCAGCGTCACCAGCGCCGGAACGGCGAACGCGACCCGGCCGGCCGGGTGGTCGTGCACGAACAGCGCCGCGACACCCAACCCCTGCACCACGGCCGTGACGCCGAGCAGCGCCAACCGCAGGCTGGCGAACACGTGGCCCTCGACGTCGACCCGTCTTTCAGCTCCCCCGGCGACCTCAGCCACGTGGCCACGCCAACCGCACCGTCGTGCCGCCCGGCCGGGACGTCACCTCGGCGCTGCCGCCGACCGCCGCCATCCGCTCGACCACCGAGCCGCGGATACCGCGCCGGTGGTCGGACACCGCGTCCACGTCGAACCCGCGTCCCGCGTCGCTCACCCGCACCTCCACACCGTCGCCGTTCGCGCTCACGCGCAGCTCGGCGGCCTGGGTGCCCGCGTGCCGCTCGACGTTGGTCAACGCCTCCCGCACCGCTCGGACCAGCGCCAACGCCACCGACGCGGGCACGAGCGCGTTGTCCCAGCGTGCGTCGATGTCCAGCGGACTGCGTTCCACGACCGGTTTGAGGGACGAGCCGACGTCCACGGCGGTGTCCGTCGGCACGGCGCCGGCCAGCACGTCCAGATCACGGCGCGCGTACCCGGCGACCTCGGACGGGTCGGTGTCCCGCCCGTTGACCGCCACCACCAGGAACGTCGCCGACGCGGTGTCGTGCAGCAGCGCCAGGTACTCGCGCTCACGCCTGCGCCGTGCCAGCGCCATCGCCTCGGCCCGTTCCAGCGCGGCCTGCCGGGCGCGCAACTCGTCCACCCGGCGCGTGGAGCGGCGCAGTAACCGGTACGCGAGCCGCGCCAGCACGCACTCGACCACCAGCCGGGCCACCGCCGAGCCGTCCCACCCGACCGCCGTCAGGTACACGGCCAGCAGCGCGGCCGTGGTGGGCACGGTGATCTTCGGTGACCACTCCCACTGGAGGGTGATCGCGGTGGTGGTGAGCACGTTGAACATCCACTGGTCCGTGCCGTCGATCCGCGCCTGAGCCGCGCACACCGCCACCACCCGCACGATCGCGAGCACGATCGCGAGCCTCTGAGACCCGAAGTCCGCCACCGCGCCGACCAGCACCAGGGCCAGCAGCCCCAAGCCGAGGGGCAGCGCGTCGGACGGCACGGACAGCACACCGAACACGCTGATCAGCGCGACGCCGACACCCCGGACCGGCCCGGCGAACCGCGCGATGGCGGCCAGGAACTCCGACTCCACCTGCCCGCGCATGCCGCGACCCTAACCGCACGCGCGCGGTGACCGACGGGTGACGGGCGCGCCAACGGCTGAGAGCGCTCTCGTGACAACAGCGGACAGAAAGCGCGTCGGGGCTTCCGGTCCGCCCGCCGGGTTGGGTAGACCGTTGGTCAGTCGAAGGGCTGGGGGCGCGGTGCGGGTGGTCACGGCGGGGTTGGCGATCGTTCTGCTGGCGGGTGTGGCGGTGCCGGCCGGCGCCTCGGCGCGGGACGCGGTCGGGTCCGTGGACCCGTTGATCGGGTCGGCGGGCGGCGGCAACACCTACCCCGGCGCGGTGCGGCCGTTCGGGATGATCTCGTGGAGCCTCACCAGCACGCGTGGCGACCAGACCAACACCGGCGCGGCCAACGGGTACGCCTACGACGCCACGCGGGTGCGCGGGTTCAGCCTCACGCACGTCAACGGCGCGGGGTGCCACCCCGGTGCGGCCGGTGACGTGCCGATCATGCCGTTCGTCGGCGAGGTCACCACCTCGCCCACCGCCGACGTCCGGGACGAGGTGTACGCCGCCGACTTCCGGCACGAGGACGAGTCCGCCACGCCCGGCCGTTACCGGGTCGGGTTGGCTTCGGGCGCGTCGGCCGACCTCAGCGTGACCACTCGGGCCGGCGTCGGCGACTTCACGTTCCCCGCCGACAAGCCCGCCGCGCTGCTGTTCCGGGTGTCGAACTCGTTGAACGGCAGCGAGGACGCCGAGGTCACCATCGACCCGGCCCGCCGCACGGTGTCCGGGTCCGTGCTCACCGGCGCGTTCTGCGGCCGTCGGGCCAACGGCGGCGCGAACAACAAGAAGACCTACTACCGCCTGTACTTCACCGCGTCGTTCGACCGTGACTTCGCGGGTACCGGCACGTGGGTGAACGGCTCGTTGCAGCCCGGTTCGACCACCGCCACCGGTGGTGAGGGCTACGAGACCGGGGCGGCACGACAGGGACGTGGGTCCGGCGGTTACGTCACGTTCGACACCTCTCAGGACGACGACGTGCGCATGCGTGTCGGCATCTCGTACACGAGCGCTTCGGCGGCCCGGCGCAATCTGGACCGTGAGATCCGTCCGCACCACAGCGTGGACGACATCGCGGCCGACGCCCGACGCGAGTGGGCGCGGCAGCTGCGTGCGGTCGAGGTCTCCGGTGGCACGGACGCGCAGCGCACCACGTTCTACACCGCCCTCTACCACGCGTTCCTGCAACCCAACATCACCAGCGACGTGGACGGCACGTACCTCGGCAGCGACCGCCAGGTCCACCGCCTGGAACGCGGCCAACGCGCCCAGTACGGCAACTTCTCCGGCTGGGACCAGTACCGCGCCCACACCCAGCTGCTGGCCCTGCTCGAACCGGGGATCGCCTCCGACTACGCCCAGTCGCTGCTCAACCTGGCCCGCCAGAACGGCGGCGTGTGGGACCGGTGGGTGCACGTCAACGGGCCGACGCACGTGATGACCGGCGACCCGTCCGCGCCCGCGTTGGCCGGCATGTACGCCATGGGCGCGCGGGACTTCGACGTGCGGGCGGCGTTCGACTCGCTGGTCCGCCAGGCCACCGTGCCGCACCCGGACGGCCTGTCCGACAAGGGGTGTCCGGGGCAGTGCGAGGGGCAGCGGCCGAACCTGGCCGAGTACCTGCGGCTCGGGTACGCACCGCAGGACACGTGCCACTGCTGGGGTGGGGCGGCCGAGACGCTGGAGGACGCCACCGCCGACTTCGCGTTGGCCGACTGGGCGGGCCGGCTCGGTCGTGACGACGTGCGCCGTTCGTTGCTGCCCAGGGCGGGTTGGTGGCGCAACACGTTCAACCTGTCGGCGGCGGACGGCGGGTACCAGCAGGCGCGGGCTTCGGACGGCACGTGGACGTGGCCGTTCAGCCCGTCGTCGGACCTCGGGTTCGCCCAGGGCACCAGCGCGACCTACACGTGGATGGTGCAGCACGACGTGTCCGGGCTCGCGGCGGCGATGGGCGGGCGCGAGCGGGCCGTCCAGCGGTTGGACGGCTTCTTCCACAAGCCGGACGGCTCGTGGGCGACAGGCGGCGACGGGTTGCGCTACGACCCGACCAACGAGCCCGGTATCCACACGCCTTGGCTGTACAACGCTCTGGGACAGCCGTGGAAGACGCAGGAGACCGTGCGTGCCATGGCGTCCCTGGTCTACCGGACCGGTCCGAGCGGGCTGCCCGGCAACGACGATCTCGGCACCATGTCGGCGTGGTACGTGTTCGCCGCGCTGGGCGTGTACCCGCAGACGCCGAGCCGGGCGGAACTGCTGCTGTCCAGCCCGATGTTCCCCCGCGCCAAGATCAACCGGAACGGCGCGCCCACCATCACCATCAGCGCGCCCGACGCTTCGCCCGCCAACGTCTACGTGAACGGCGTGACGCTCAACGGCCGTGCGCACGACAAGTCGTGGCTGTCGGAGCAGTTCGTGACCCACGGCGGCGACCTCGTCGTGGACGTCGCCGCCACCCCCGACACCTCTTGGGGCACCACAAACCTGCCTGTAGACCACGTGCCCGCGGCGGCAACCCGCTACCGCACCGCCGGCCCGCCCGTCCTGTCCGCGAACGCCGACCTGAAACCGTTCGCCCTGACCGGGACCGCGCCCTAACCTGCGGACGTGACCGATCTCGGTGCCGAACTGTTCGACCGGGTAGCCGCCGACTACGACCGCTCGGTGCCGTTCTTCGCCACGTTCGGCCACCGCCTGGTCGAGTGGGTCGGGTTGGCGCCCGGTGCGCGAGTGCTGGACCTGGGCGCGGGACGCGGCGCGGTGACCGCGGCGGCCGTCCGGGCGGAGGGCTCGGTGGGGTGTCGCGTTCTCCGTGCCGGGACTCAGCGCGGACGGCGGGCGGTGGGCGGCGTACGGGCGGATCGTGGACGAGTTCGTGCGCCGTATCCGTGACCCGGAGCCGCACGAGCCGGTGACGTGGAGTTCTCGCGCCGACCGCGCGGGCCTGCACCACTCCTCCCACACCACCACCGAGGTGTCGATGCCGATCGACGGGCCCGAGGCGCACTGGGCGTGGCTGATGTCCCACGGCAACCGGTGGCTGTACGACGCGCTGGACCCCGTGGACCGCGCCGCCCTCCGCGAGCGAGTGCTGCGCAGCCTCCGTGAGGACCACCCGGCAGGCGGAACCAGGCTGATCGCCGGCGCGGAGTTCCACCGGATCGTCAAACCCACCGTCACACCCTGACTTCGCCAAGCACGGTCTATATCTTTCGTCAGGGGTATCTCTGGTCGATCGCCAGATGTCCTGGCACCGCAACGGTTCCTAGATTCGCAACCATGAAAGCCACCCTGATCGCCGCGCTCACCGGCGTCGTGATCACCGTCGCGGCCTCGACCCCGCCCCCGACCGCCCACGCCCAACCGTCCAAGACCACCATCGACGACTACATGGCCAAGGCCATGCACGGCACCGACCTACCCGGCCTGTCGGTGGTGGTGACGCACCGCGACCGCGTCGTCCACGCCGCCGGCTACGGACAGGACTCCGCGGGCGCGCCCATCACCGCGGACACACCGATGCGGATCGCCTCGGTCAGCAAGTCGTTCACCGCCATGGCGGTGATGACGCTGGTCGAGGACGGGCGGATCGCGCTGGACGACCCGGTCGCGGACCAGCTGCCGGGCTTCACCATGGCCGACTCCCGCCACACCGGGGTGACCGTCCGGCACCTGCTCAACCAGACGTCGGGCTTCTCCGACACCACGATCGACATCACCGCCCTGGAGCAGTCGTCGTCACTGGCCGAGTACACGTCCGCGCTGGGTTCCGCGTCGTTGGCCGCCGATCCGGGCACCCACTACGAGTACTGCAACGTCAACTACGACGTGGCCGCCCGCCTGGTGGAGGTGGCGAGCGGCCGACCGTTCGGCGAGTACCTGAAGGACCGGGTGTTCGGCCCACTGGGCATGTCCCGCAGCACGGTGTCCTCGCAGGAGATCGCACCGGCCGACGGCTACAACTCGGTGTTCGGAGCCTGGCTCTCCAGACACGAGTTGCCGGCCTTCCTCGACTCCAGCGGCGCCGGCGGAGTCATCACCACCGCGGCCGACATGGGCAAGTGGCTGATTAGCCAGACCGGCAACGGTGCGCGGCTGGTGTCACCCGAGGGCCTGCGGACCATGCACCGATCCTCCACTGTGGACGACTACGCCATGGGCTGGATGCCGGAGCAGGGACCGGACGGCGTGCAGCTGCTGGTGCACCCCGGGAACCTGTTCACCTACACAGCCGTGCAGGCCGTAGTCCCCAGTACCGGGTACGGGTACGCGGTACTGGCCAACAGCGCGTCGTTGTCCGACGACACCTACAGCATCCTCACCGGTCTGGTCGAGCTGAGCCAGGGAGGGCAGCCGGAGGACGTCGGCGGCGGGCGGCAACTGTTCGAGCTGGTGCTGGGCCTGATCGCGTTGGTGGCCGTGGGACTCGGTGTTCTGGGTGTGTGGCGGTCACGCGGGTGGGCGCGGCGCCGCGCCGGGACAGCGCCGTGGCGGGTGGCCCTGCGTCTCGTCCCGTTACTCCTGCCGTCGGCCGTGTTCGTGGCCTACCCGGACCTGATCGAACTGCTGATGAACGGCCGCACCGTCACCTGGAGCCAACTGACCTACTTCGCGATCCCGCTGACGATCACCCTGCTCGTAGCGGCACTGGCCGGCACGACAACCGCGATCGCCCGCCTGGTCAACCTGCGGTCGGTTTCAACGTCGATTTGAAGGTTGCGCGGAATCCATCCCAGATAGCTCCGAGCCACTCCGCTAAAAGTCTCAACTGATACTTCAACGATACGGTTGAAGGCATGAAAACCAGCGATGACCAGTGGGAACGGTCGGTTGTGCGGACGCGCGGACTGCGCATGCGGTACGGCTCCACCGACGTCCTGAAGGGAGTGGACCTGACCGTCGGCCCCGGCGAAGTGGTGGCGTTGCTCGGCCCCAACGGCGCGGGCAAGACGACGACGATCGAGATCCTGGAGGGCTTCCGGAAACGTTCGGCGGGCGACGTCCGGGTGCTCGGCGTCGACCCGGACGACGGCGACGAGGCGTGGCGGGCCCGGCTCGGCGTGGTGCTGCAATCGTGGCGCGACCACGGCCGGTGGCGGGTGCGGGAGCTGCTGTCCTACCTGCGCCTGTTCTACGAGCCCTACCGCGAGCAGGTGTTCGACCCGGACGAGCTGATCGGCGTCGTCGGCCTCACCGACCACGCAGACAAGAGGATCGGCACCCTGTCCGGCGGTCAACGGCGGCGGCTGGACGTCGCGGTCGGCCTGGTCGGACGCCCCGACCTGCTGTTCCTGGACGAGCCGACAGTCGGGTTCGACCCCGAGGCCAGGCGCGAGTTCCACGAGCTGGTGCGCCGCCTGTCCGGCACCACGATCCTGCTCACCACGCACGACCTGACCGAGGCGGAGAAACTGGCCGACCGGATCGTGATCCTGGTGTCCGGCCGCGTCGTGGCCGACGGCACGGCGGCGGAACTGGCCGCCCGGATCGCGGGCACAGCGGAAGTGCGGTACCGCCTCGACGGGGAGGAGCACGTGCTGTCCGTGGCGGACTCCACCGGGTACGTGCGGGAGCTGTTCGCCGAGCACGGCAAGGCCGTGGACGACCTGGAGGTGCGCCGCCCCAGCCTGGAGGACGTCTACCTGGCGCTGGTGAACGCGTGAACCCCCGGGCGGTGGCCGTGCGCGCCGGCGTGCGGCGTGGACGGATCGAGTTCGGCCAGACCATGACCAACGCGGGCGAGCTGATCGGCTGGCTGTGGCTGCCGGTGGTCGCGCTGGTGGTGATGTACGCGTTCGGTGACGGCGCGGTACCGGGCGTGGACTTCCCGCTCGGCGCGCAGGCGGTGCCCGGCATCCTCGCGATGAACGCCGTGTTCACCGGCCTGATGAGCTTGGCGATGGCGCTGACCATGGACCGCGAGGACGGCACGCTGCTGCGCGCGAAGGCCACCCCGAACGGCGTGCTCGCCTACGTCGTCGGCAAGGTGCTGGGCAAGGCGGCGCTGACGGTCGCCGTGCTGGCGCTCGTGCTGGTCCCGGCGCTGTTCCTGTTCGACGGCCTGGAACCGGGCCGGGCGTCGACGTGGCTGACATCGGCCTGGGTGCTGGTGCTGGGACTGCTCGCCACCCTGCCGATCGGCGTGATCCTGGGCGCGGTGTTCGGCAACACCCAGAGCCTCGGTTTCGTGACCCTGCTGATCATGGGCCTGGTGGTGGTGTCGGGCGTGTTCTACCCGATCACCGCGCTGCCCGGCTGGTTGCAGTGGGTCGGCCAGGCGTTCCCGCTGTACTGGCTGGGACTCGGCCTCCGGTCGGCCCTGCTGCCGGACGCCCTCGCGGTCGCGGAGATCGGCGGCTCGTGGCGACACCTGGAAACCGTGATCGCGCTCGGCGCCTGGGCCGTCGTCGGTTTCGTGCTGGCGCCCGTGGTGCTGCGCCGCATGGCCCGCCGTGAATCGGGCTCCTCGGTCGCGGCCCGCCGCGAACAAGTGGCACAGCGCCTCAGCTGAGCAGGGCTTAGCTGAACAGCGCCGTCAGTTCACCGCGCTGGAACGCCTCCAGCACCCGACCGACGCGCACGTCCGGTGCGTTCGGCGCGAGCACCCGCACCACGCCGGTCTGGTCGGCGGGCTGCTCGACCGTCGCACCGGGCAGGGTCGCCGCCCACGTCGGGCCTTCGAGGTTGGTCCGCACGAGATCCTTGAGCGCGTTGGGGTTCTCGTCGGGCACGCACACGACTTCGGTGCTCTCACCGGCCGGCGTCGTGCGCACGCCCGCCGCCACCGGCAGTCCGCTCTTCGGCCTGCTGATCAACGCCGCCGACACCTCACCGAGGCACCGGGCCAGTTCCCCGATCATGGGGTCCGCGGCCAGCGACTGGTCCTCCGAGGGCTCGGTGATCCACTTCAACGCCTCGGCGGTGGTGGCGTGGACCACCGCTCCCGCCTCCACGCGCACCTGCTGGAACCCGGACACGAGCCCGGCCCGCGCCAACGCCCCGTCCGCCGTGATCTCGCCGTCCTCACCGGTGGTCCAAGTGCCCGGATCGGCACGCCGCCCGCCCAGCGCGGCGAACTTGGCGTCCACCGCCGCCACGTCGACGTCCATGCGCAGCACCGCGGCCCACGTCGGCGGCTGCCCCACCCGCAACGCCGTCGTGGCCCGCGTCGGATCGAACCCGACCAGGTCGGGAAGCACCGCGCCGTACGAGGCCAGGTCGGAGTACCCGTAGCCCTGCAAGGCGCGGAAGCGCTCGGCGTCCTTCTCCAGCAGCACCCGGACGGCCGCCACGTCGCCGTACTCGACCAGCAGGGACGACTCGTCGGTGGCCCGCGCACCCGCCAGCGCGCCGAGCAGCCCGGTCGCCGGCGGCGATTGCGGCACGTCCGCCTCGGCCGCACACCCGGCCAGCAGGACCGCCACCAACGCCACGCTCGAACCCTTGGTCACCGATCGGATGTTAGGGCGACAAGCCGATCCCCACGCCCGTTTTTGCCGAAGGCGTCGGCGAAAGCGGCGAGGACAGGGGTGTCCCGCCCACCGGCCGCAAACGAAATCAGTCCGGGATCTCCACCGCGATCTCCTCGCCCAACCGCGCGTCGCCCAGCAGGTCCAGTTCGTCACCGCTCCAGAACCGGCCCGGGTCGTACCAGTTGGCGCGGCGGCCGGCGGGCAGCAGGCCCATCGCCTCGTACGTCACGGCCACGACCTCCGCGCAGTACGCGGTCTCCAGCGTGGTCTCGGTCGCCTTGCGCAGGTTCGGCAGCCGGCCGCGCAACCACCTCGTCGCGAGCCGCGCGGTGGACGGGAACGGCGTGCCGTTGAGCCGCGCCACCGTCTTGAGCACCGCGTCGTCCTCCTCACGGGTCGTCGCACGGTCCAGTTGTCGCAGCCACGCCCGCTGCCCGTACTTGCGCGCCCACACCAGCACCGCCTCGCGCAGGTCGTGCAGCTGCACCCCGCGGTGGTGGGTGCCGGTCCACACGTCCGGCAGGGAGCGGCCCAGTTCGGCGTGCCACATCAGCGGCGGCAGGTCCTCGACGGCCACGGTCATGCCCACGTGGTTGACCGGGCTGTTGGTGGTCACCCGGATCGCGCGGTCGGCCACCGAGGTGCCGCGGAACAGCCACACGTCACCGGTGCGGGTCAGCTCGACCGCTTCGTCCAGACCGATCTTCGTTCCAGCCATCCGGGTAGCCTAGGCAGATGCGCTGGTGGAAGCTGCTCGGCCTGGCCGGTGTCGCGGGTGTCGCGGCGACAGGTGTGGTGATCGCGCGCGCGGAGCGCAAACGCCGCGCCTACACCCCCGACGAGATCCGCGAACGGCTGCACGCCCGCGTCGACCGGCCCTGACCCCGTGATGCGGCGGCCGGCCGGCGGTGGGATCTTGGAGCCCATGGTGGTCGTGGTGCTGGGAACGGGTCTGATGGGTGCCGGCATGGCGCGCAGTCTGCTGCGGGCCGGGCTGGACGTGGTGGTGTGGAACCGGAGCGCGGCCAAGGCGCGCCCGCTCGCCGACGACGGCGCCGTTGTCGCCGACGACCCGAAGAGCGCTGTCGCCGAGGCCGACATCGTGCTCACCATGCTGTTCGACGCCGACGCGACCGCCGAGGTGATGGCCGAGGCGCTGCCGGCGGTCAAGGAAGGCGCGGTGTGGGCGCAGTGCGGCACCGTCGGCCTCGACGGCGGCGAACGGCTCGCGGAACTCGCCGCCAAGCACGGCGTGGCGTACGTGGACGCGCCGGTCCTCGGCACCCGCACACCGGCCGAGGAGGGCAAGCTGACCGTCCTCGCGGCCGGACCGACCGACCTGCGCGCGGCCGTCGCGCCGGCGTTCGACGCCATCGGCGTCCGCACGGTGTGGGCGGGCGAACGCCCGGCCGACGGGCAGCGGCTCAAGCTGGCCACCAACTCGTGGGTGCTGTCGATCACCGCCGCCGCAGCCCAGGCCGTAGCGCTGACCCGCGGCCTCGGCCTGGACCCCGACGCGTTCCTCGAAGCCATCGCCGGCGGCCCGGTCGACAGCATCTACGCGCAGGTCAAGGGCCGTCTCATGATCGACGGCGAGTTCCCGCCGTCGTTCGGTGTCGACGGCGCGGCCAAGGACACCGAGCTGATCGTGGCCGCGATGGCCGCGGCTGGCACCGACGACCGGCTCATGCGCGTGCTCGAAGACTTCTACCGGACCGCCGCCCGGCAGTCACAAGGCAGCGAGGACATGGCGGCGGTGATCAGGGCGTTCGGGTCCTGAAACGTTCGGCTCCCGACCCTGTCGGCAGCCGACGGGTGGGAGTTACCGTCGAACCGGGTACCAGTGGGGGAGAGGTGCCCGGCGGCGGAGGAGGCGGCTTGTGGGAACCGGCGGGGTGATCGCGGCCGCGGCGCTGGCCGGCGCGCTCGCCGCGGGCGCGGGCGGACTGACCGTGCCCGACCCGGACGACATCTGGGACGACACCGGCCTGCGCGTGGTGGACCGGGTGACCCGTGCGGACGGCGAGTGCGCGCCCCACGCGTTCTCCCAGGTCCAGCAGCTGCTGACGGCCACGCCGTGCGTCGCGCTCGACCGGATGCTGTTCACCCTCACCGACGACGAGGGCGGCACGATCGTGGTGTTCGTCGCCTGGATCGAGTTCGACGACCGCGCCAAGGCACGCGAGTTCAAACGGGTCGAGGACATCCACGGCACCGGTGACATCACCCCCCTGTCGGGATCGTTGCTCCAGATCAGGGACGTGCCGTTCACCGCGCACAACTACGACTCGGACACGCTCGACGGCGTGACCGTCGTGATCGCCGAGACGGAACTGGTGACCGGCGGGTTCACCGCCGAATACCTCGACGACATCGCCCAGGTCGCGGTCCGCACACCCCGCCCTTAGCCTGAATCCGGAAAACCGGACTTCCGGGTTTAAACGTCCCCAATCGGGTTACCCCGGACCGCGCCGAGCGGTCGCGCGCGGTCCGGGGCAGGCGGGGACAGGGCGGTGGTGCGTAGTGGAGTGGGATTTCGAGGACGACAACGCGGTGCGCGGGCTGCTCGCCTACGTCTCGGAGGTGACGCGCGCGCTAGGGTTCAGCGGCGAGTGCTCGTGCGTGCAGGCGGACGGCCCTTGCCTGACCGCCTACCTCGCGGTGGACGGCCACCTGCCCGGGTTCGCGGACCGGGACGTGGCGCTGCTGTGGGACGAGGACAGCGGCTGGTCGGTCGCCGTGGAGAGCGACAGCGCCGAACCGCCGTTCGTGCTGGCCCGGCTGCGCGGCCCGGTGCGGCCGCAGCCCGAGGCGGTGGCGCAGTGGGTGGAGGAACTGGACCTGGTGCCCGACGACGAACTGCTGACCGCCCGCTGACGGGTCATCAGCCGCCGGCTGTCCGGGACACCGTCCGGACAGCCGGCCAACCTGTGCCCTGACCTGCGGTTGCGGTGCGTTCTGGCCGTGCTCGGTTCCGAAACGGGCGGGTCGTGCCGATGACGCGGTTGGCGGAGGCGCTGCTGGACGACACCGACACCCCGGCCTCCGCTGCCGTGGACCCGGCGCCCGACTGGTACCTGCGACTGGTACCTGCACCGGGCGACGGCGGCGGCCGTCTAGTCGGTGAGGCGGGTTTGCAGGGTCTCGATGTCGTGGGCGACCACGAGTTCGGTGCGCACCGTGGCGAGGCCGAACCGGTGGTTGACCCGGATCATGTGCTCGTTGTCGGCGCTGGTGACCGTCTCCATCCGCTCCAGATCCGGGTGGTCGGCCACCAGCCAGTGCGCCATCACGCCCTTGAGACCCAATCCCAGCCCGTGACCCCGATGCGCGGCGAGCACCGCCGTGTCCCCTTGATGTGACGTCCGCGGCCCGTGCGGCAGCAGCACCACCTCCGTCAACCCGGCGACCTCACCGGTGACCTCGTCCACGGCCACCACCACGCGCTGCTCCACGTTTTCGCGCCTTAGTCCGGCTTCGGTCTCACGGACCTCCTCGACCGTCCACTCAGGACTCCGAAACTCGGTCGTCCCCGTTGGCGCGTCGTGGATCGCGCTCCGCGCGGCGGCGTAGGACGCGACGATCTCCTCCGGTGCCTCACCGACCCAACGCTCGACCCGGTACCCCTCGGGCAGACCTTCCGGCCACCGCGTCCGATCCGCCTCGGCGACCGTCAACGCCTGCACGGCCAGCGCCCGCACGGTCTTGAACCCCAGCCCGTGCGCCCACTTCGCCGCCGGACCGCCCTCCACGAGCCGCCAGTCCTCGATCACGGTGCGTCCGCGTTCCCGGAAATCCGGCAGCATCGCCCGAAGTACCCGCGTGCCGACGCCCCGCCGGCGGGACTCCGGGTGGACCACCACCGTGGCCACCGCGATGTGACTGTTCTCCGCCTCGGGGAACCGCGCGTACCCGAACGCCACGATCCCGGTCCCGTCCCGCACCACCCAGTGCCCGGCCGGACCGACGCCGGGGAACGGGTTGCGCAACCGCTCCACCACATCCTCGTAGGTCGGCACCGGCTGGTCCGCCCCGTCCGGCTCGTCCACGAGGTGACTCGCCCTCACCACCCGGTAGTACCCGGCCAGATCCGCTGCGTCCGCCCGGCGCGGGTCGAACAACTCCACCGTCACTTCGCCCCCTTGTCGGAGCGGTCACGGTATCGGCGTCGGTACGAGCGGGTCGTGCGGTTTTCGTCTCCGGACAAGGTCTCCGGACGAGAACGGGGCCGCAGGCGATTGCCCGCGGCCCCGTCGGCGGAAATCCGCCGGCCGTCACCGGCCGACCGGCCGGAGGTCACGACCGGAGGCGGTCAGGTGTTCCCAGGTCCGGCCGCGCTGGCTGGGCGGCGCCGAACCGTCCGCCGTGCACGTCGGGTACACCAGGCCGTAGGGGGTGGGTTGGTGGAACAGATCTCCGCTGCGGATGTCGATCAGGTCCCGCGACTGTGCCATCACGACCTCCCGTCAGAGGGTGTGGAGGTGCCCATGTCCTGCTCCTCGTTGAACCGACTGGGGACGTGGGGATACCCGCTGAACAGCACTGATATGCCGAAAGCATTGCGACGTAAGGGTGAACCCGCCGTGGTGCTCGTCAACGCTTGTCAACGCTTGTGGTGCGCGACCTCCTGCTCGGCGTCGTCGGCCGGCGGGATGCCCCGGTCGACGTGATCGGCGTGGAAAAGTGCTTGTGCCAGCAGGGATTTCACGTGGTCGTTGGCGGCGGAGTAGTAGACGAACGTGCCTTCCCGCCGCCCCTTCACCAGCCCCGCGAGGCGCAACTTGGCCAGGTGCTGGCTCACCGCGGTCGGCGCCGCGCCCGCCAGTTCGGCGAGGCAGGCCACCGACGACTCGCCCTGGAGCAGCGCCCACAGAACCCTGATCCGGGTCGGATCGGCCAACAGGCGGAACGACTCGGCGGCCAAGTGGACCTGCTCGTCGTTGGGCATGTCGAAATCCGGCCGCGCGGTGTGCATGGACGACAGCCTACCTACTTGCGTATATGCATGACTGCGCAGGTAGCCTGATAGTCGACGGACGCAGGTGCGAGCAAAGGCGGAACCCGTGATGGCCGGCGCACACGATCACGCACACGCACATGGCCACGCACATGGCCATGGCCACGGTCATGGCCACCGTTCGGCAGATCGCGTCGACAACGCCCTGGAGGGCAGCAAACGCGGCATGCGCGCCCTGGTGATCTCCTTCGTCGCCCTGTTCGTCACAGCAGCCGCCCAAGCCGTGTTGGTGCTGCTCACCGGCTCGGTGGCCCTACTGGGCGACACCGTCCACAACTTCGCCGACGCCCTGACCTCCGTCCCCCTAGCCATCGCCTTCGTACTCGGCCGCCGCGCCGCCTCCCGCCGCTTCACCTACGGCCTGGGCAGAGCCGAGGACCTGGCCGGCGTCGCGGTAGTCCTGGTGATCGCCGCCTCCGCGCTGTTCGCCGGCTACGAATCCGTCCACGCCCTGCTCGACCCACAGCCGGTCCGACACCTCTGGGTCGTGGCCGCGGCCGGCGTGGTCGGCTTCCTGGGCAACGAACTCGTCGCCCGCTACCGCATCCGGATCGGCCGGGAGATCGGCTCGGCCGCCCTGGTCGCCGACGGCATGCACGCCCGCACCGACGGCTTCACGTCACTGGCCGTGGTGCTGGGCGGAATCGGCGTGGCCCTCGGCTTCCCCGTCGCCGACCCGCTGGTCGGCCTGGGCATGACGATCGCCATCCTGTTCGTCCTGCGCGACGCCGCGGGCGAGGTCTTCGGCCGGCTGCTCGACGCGGTCGACCCGGCGTCGGTGGACCTCGCCGAACGCGCCGCCGCGCAGGTCGACGGTGTGGTGCGGGCCGAGCGGGTGCGCATGCGGTGGACGGGGCACGTGCTGCGGGCGGAGCTGGCGATCGCGGTGGACGCGGGTCTCAGCGTCGAGCAGGGCCACCGCATCGCCCACGAGGTCGAGCGCCACCTCAAGCGCGCTGTTCCGCGCCTGGTCGCCGTCACCGTGCACACCGAGCCCGCCGCTGTGCCTGTCTAGCCGCCGCGCCGCCGCCTCCTTCCCCACCGGCAACGTCAATGGTGTGCCGAGAGTTTCCCGTTGACGCTTGGTTCGCTCGTCCGGGTGATCTTGGTGCGGGCGGCCGCCGGGGGAGTGGACTGTCAGGGCTCAGGGCAGGGGAGGGATGTCCAGGGCCAAGGTGACCAGGGAGTGCACCCGGGTCGCGATCGCGGCCAGCACGCCGTGCGCCTCCGGGGACGCGGACTCGGTCGCCGCGTGCAGCGCGCGCAGGTCTTCGTCGATCCGGTCCAGGATGGGGGTGACGTCGGCCTGTCGGGTGTTGAACGCGGTCGCGATCTCGTCCAGCGGCACGCCCTGCAGCTCAAGCCGCTGCACGAGGTGGATGCGTTCCACGTCACCGGGTTCGTAGAGCCGGTAGTTGCCGGCCGTGCGCTGCGCCGGCGAGATCAGCCCGAGGCACGTGTAGTAGTCGACGGTCCGGATGCTGACGCCGGCACGGGCGGCCAACTCGCCGATCTTGAGCAGGACCTCGGTCACGCCACCCCCTAACCGTACAGTGCTACGTGCTAGTGTGAAGTATGTCAGACGAAGACGGCTGTAGTAACCGGCCGGGTCAGGCCCGGCTGAACGACACCGCACCATGTTGATCCTCACCGGCACGCTGGCGATCGTGCTGCTGACCATCGCCACCGGCTACTTCGTGGCCCAGGAATTCGCCTACATGGCCGTGGACCGGGGCCGCCTGCGCCAACAGGCCGAGAGCGGCGACAAAGCCGCCCAGCGCGCCTACCTGGTCACGCAGCGCCTCTCGTTCATGCTCTCCGGCGCCCAGTTCGGCATCACGGTGACCGCGCTCCTCGCCGGTTACGTCGCCGAACCCCTCCTGGGCAACGGCTTGGCCTCCATCCTCGGACTCACCGGCCTGCCACCGGCACTGGCCGTGTCGCTGTCCATGGCACTCGCCCTGATCTTCGCGACCGCGGTCCAGATGGTGCTCGGCGAGCTGTTCCCCAAGAACCTCGCCATCGCGAAACCGGAAACCCTGGCCAAGGCGCTGAGCACGTCCACCCTCGCGTACCTGAAAGTCACCGGCCCGCTGATCCGGCTCTTCGACGCGGCGGCCAACCGGCTCCTCCGGGCGGTGGGCATCGAACCCGTCGAGGAACTCCCGCAGGGCGCCACCTCGGACGACCTGAGGCAGATCATCGGTGAGGCCGGAGAACAGGGCCACCTGGACGCCGAGCTGTCCCGCCTGCTCGACCGGGGCCTGGACTTCCGCGGCCTGGTCGCCGACCAGGCCATGACGGCGCGCGTCTCGGTGCACACCGTGCGCGCCGACGAGCCCGCCGCACGCGTGGTCGAGTTGTTGGACACCGGCCACTCGCGGTTCCCCGTCATCGGTGACGGGCTGGACGACCTGCGCGGCGTCGTCGGGTTGGCCGAGGTGCTGACCGTCGCGCCCGAACACCGCCGCACGACGCCGGTGGGTGACATCGCGTCGCCCGCGCTGGTGGTGCCCTCGACGTTGCCGCTGCCCGCCGTGCTGGAACGGTTGCGCGCCGAACGCCGTCAACTGGCGTGCGTGGTGGACGAGTTCGGTGGCTTCGCGGGAGTGGTGTCGTTGGAGGACCTGGCCGAGGAGCTGGTCGGCGAGATCCACGACGAGGACGACGTGCTGCGCGACACCGTTGAACAGCGCGCCGACGGCTGGGAGGTGCCCGGCCGGTGGCGGATCGACGAGATCGCCGACGCGACCGGCATCGAGCTACCCGTGCACGACAGCTACGACACCGTGTCCGGTCTGGTGCTGCGCCGGCTCGGCCGCACGCCCGATGTCGGTGACGAGATCGAGCTGGGCCCGCATCGCGTCCGGGTGACGGCGGTGGCGCGGCACGTGCCCAGTCGGGTGCTGCTGAGCACGGCGGTGCGGCGATGATGTGGTCGTTGGTCATCTCCCTGTTCCTGTTGCTGGCCAACGCGTTCTTCGTGGCCTCCGAGTTCGCGTTGATGGCGGCGAAGCGGCACCGGCTGGAGGAAGCCGCGCAGACGAGCCGGGCGGCGCGGGCCGCGTTGGCCGGCGTGCGCGAGTTGTCGCTGATGCTCGCGGGCGCGCAGTTGGGCATCACGCTGTGCACGTTGGGCCTGGGCGCGTTGGCGAAGCCGGCCGTGGCGGACCTGGTCGACCCGTTGTTCCTGGCGGTCGGCCTGCCGTCCGGGTTGTCGTACGCGGTGTCGTTCGCGATCAGCCTGGTGCTGGTGGTGTTCCTGCACATGGTGGTCGGCGAGATGGCGCCGAAGTCGTGGGCGATCAGCCACCCGGAGCGGTCGGCGCTGCTGTTGGCGATGCCGTTCCGGGCATTCGCGCACGCCGTCCGCTGGGTCCTGAGTGGACTGAACGCGACGACGAACGCGCTGCTGCTCCTGCTGAAGGTGCAGCCGAAGAACGAGCTGACCCGCGAACACCACCCGGACGACGTGCGGATGCTGGTGCGGCAGTCCGCCGAGCACGGCCTGATCCCGGAGGGCCAGCGGCGGCTGCTGACCCGGATGCTCCAGCTCCAGCAGACGACCGTGGCGCAGGTGATGGTGCCCATCGGGACCACGGTCACCGTCGCCGAGCACACCGGCGCACGCGCGATCGAGGACCGCAGCCGGGAGTCGGGGCGTTCGCGGTTTCCGGTGACCGACCGGGACGGCCGGTTCGTCGGCCTGGTGCACATCCGCGAGGCCGTGCGCGCCACCGCCGCGGGCGCGGACACCCCGGCCCGGGACCTGATGACGGTGCCGCTGACGCTGTCCGCCGCGCTGCCGGTGGCGGCGGCGGTGACCAGGATGCGCGCCGAACGGGCGCAGCTGGCGCTGGTGGCCGACGCGGACGACCGCGTGGTCGGCATCGCCGCCCTCGAAGACCTCCTCGAAGAGCTGATCGGCGACTTCGAGGACGAGACAGACCAACCGAATTGACTCCCCTGGAGGACGTCACCCCATGTTCAAGCGGATGCTCAGTGCCTTCGGCGTCGGCGGACCGTCCGTCGACACCGTGTTGGACTCGCCGCACGCCCTGCCCGGTCAGGTGATCACCGGCCAGGTGCGCATCCAGGGCGGCAAGAACGACGCCCGCATCGACCGGATCGTGCTGTCCCTGGTGACCAGGGTCGAGGTCGAGCACGGCGACCACGAGTTCGGCGGCACGGCGGAGTTCCTGCGCCTCGACGTGGCCCAGGACGTGCGGGTCGCGGCCGGTCAGCCGGTGGCGGTGCCGTTCCAGCTGCCGCTGCCGTGGGAAACCCCGATCACCGCGGTCGGCGGACAGCCGCTGCCCGGTATGACGGTGGGCGTGCGGACCGAGCTGGTGATCTCCGGCGCGCCCGACAAGGGCGACCTGGACCCGGTCCTGGTCGGCCCGCTGCCGTCGCAGGACCGGGTGCTCGACGCCTTCGGTCAACTCGGCTTCCAGTTCCGCTCCGCCGACGTCGAGGCGGGCCGGATCCACGGCGTGCACCAGGAGCTCGGCTTCTACCAGGAGATCGAGTTCTTCCCGCCGGCGCAGTTCGCGGGCCGGATCAACCAGGTGGAGCTGACTTTCGTGACCAGCCCGCACGAGCTGGTCGTGGTGCTGGAGGCGGACAAGCGGGGCGGCATGTTCTCGTCCGGCTCCGACGCCTTCGGCCGCTTCCACGCTTCGCACGCCGACGCTCAGAACACCGACTGGGCGGCTGCGATCGGCCAGTGGCTGGCGCAGGTCTCCGAACGCGGCGGCCACGCCGCCTACGGCCACCCCGGCCACCCCGGCCACCCCGGCCACCCCGGCCACCCCGGCCACCCCGGCCAGCACGGCCACCGCCGCGGTCCGGGCATGGGCGCGGTCGTCGGCGGCGTCGCGGCCGGCGTGGTCGGCGGCATGGTGTTGGGCGAGGTGGTGGAAGAGGCGTTCGACGGCGGCGAGGACCTCGGCTTCGAGGAGTAGTAGCCGCGAAAACCCCTGACCACGGGAAACCGCTCTCACCCCGGCCGTGGGTGAGAGCGGTTTCTCTTTGTAACGCAACCCGGTCCACCGCCCCGGCGTCATATGGGTAAGTTGGCGAGACCGGATAGGGGATTCGCTTTGGGGGGACCGGTGTCCAAAAATACCTTCGTCCGCGCGTGCGGACTGGTCGCGGTGGTGCTCACCGCGGCCGCGTGCACGTCGACCGGCGAGGAGCCGCTCAACCCGGAGCTGGCGCCACGCGGCACCGTGCAGACCACGGCCACGCCGTCCAGGCAGGACCTGTCGAACAAGGTCAGCCTGACCGGCAAGGTCACCATGAACCCGGTCTTCGGGATCGTGTCGCCGGTCGCGGGGCAGGTGCGCTACCTGACCCTGACCGAGCCCACCAGCACGCCGACCAGGCCGACCCGGTTCGCCACGGTCTGGCTGGACGGCAAGCCGAACAACGTGGACGTGCCCGCCGGCTCCACGTTCGGCGGGCGTCTGGTGGACGACCGCGCCACCGTCACCGCGGGCATGCCGATCGCGTCGGCGAAGTACGCGGGTTACGGCATCGTCGCGGACATCAGCGGCGAGCAGGCGTACCAGATCTCCGACGCCGCGCAGGGCGTGGTGCAGGCGCAGATCAAGAACGGGCCCGGCCCGTTCCCGTGCACCCTGCTCGGCACGATCGCGGCACTCCCGGTGGGCACCGTCCCGGCGCCGCCGCCCGCGCAGGAGCCGCAACAACCCGACGAGCCCGGCGTCACCAACGCCCCGCCGGTGCAGCCGCAGCAGCCGCAGGAGCCGAGCAACTCCTCCGAGCCGACCGGCCTGCGCCTGGTGTGCACCGCGCCCGCCGACGTGAAGCTGATCAACGGCGCCGCCGCCACCCTGGAACTGGTCACCGCGACCGCGCAGAACGCGCTGGTCGTGCCGGTCGAGGCGGTGGCGGGCGGCCAGGGCAAGGGCAAGGTCGACGTGGTCGGCCCGGACGGCGCCAAGCAGACCAAGGACGTCGAGCTCGGCCTCACCGACGGCAAGGTGGTGGAGATCAAGTCGGGCCTGACGGGCGAGGAGACCCTGGCCGTGCCGGGCCCGAACCTGCCGCCCGCCGCACCCGACGGCCAGGGCGGCCCCGAGACGGGGTCGAAGTGACCACCTCACCGCTCCTGGTGCCGGCGCTGCAGCCGCCGCTGATCCAGCTCACCGGCGTGACCAAGACCCTCAAGGGCCAGGACCAGCCGCGCACCATCCTCGCGGGCGTGGACCTGACCGTGCACCCCGGCGACAGCGTCGCCATCCTGGGCCGTTCCGGCTCGGGCAAGAGCACGCTGCTCAGCCTGATCGGCCTGTTCGACCGGCCCGACGGCGGCCAGTACCTGTTGGGGGAGCGGGACATCACGAAGATCCCCGAACGCAAGGCCGCCGCGTTGCGCAGCGCCGAGTTCGGGTTCGTGTTCCAGCGCTTCTTCCTGCTCAAGCACCTGACGGCGGCGCAGAACGTGGCCATGGCCCTGGTCAACGGCCAGGGCTGGCTGCCGCGGCGCAAGCGCAAGGCCAAAGTGCTGGCGGCGTTGGAACGCGTCGGCATCGGCCACCTGGCCAAGCACAAGCCGCCGCGGCTGTCCGGTGGTGAGCAGCAGCGCGTCGCGATCGCCCGCGCCCTGGTGCGCGAACCGCGCATCCTGCTGGCCGACGAGCCGACCGGCGCGCTGGACACCGACACCGGCAACCTGGTCGTGGACGTGCTGCGCCAGGCCACCGAGCAGGGCTGCGGTCTGGTGCTGGTCACCCACGACCACGACCACGCGGCGAAGATGGGCCGCGTGCTGCGCCTGTCCGACGGCGTGCTGAACCCCGTGCCGCAGCGGGTGGTCGTGTGATCAGGCTGTCCGGTCGGCTGCGCGCGTCGCTGATCATCGGCGGCCAGGGCATCCGGGCCCGCAAGCTGCGCACGTTCCTGTCGATGGTCAGCCTGTTCCTCGGTGTGCTGGCCGTGGTCGTGGTGCAGGCCGGCGCGGAGATCGCGAACCGGGCCATGCTCGCGGACGTCGAGCTGTCCCAGGGCAAGGACGGCACGCGGCAGATGTACCTGTCGCCGGAGGGCCAGACCGTGCCGGTGGCGCTGGAGGTCTTGAAGGGCCGCACCGACTCGGTGGCCATGACCAGCGCCAGCGCGATCATCGGCGAACCGGGTGTGAAGCCGATCAACGAGGGCGGCGGCCCGATCGACCAGCCCGGCGGCTACGGCCCCCGGATGACGTGCGACGAGTCCGGCTGTTACCCGGTGGACGACGGCAACGCCGGCGCGCCGCAGGGCCAGGCCGTGCAACTGGAACTCATCGGGCTGACCGGTGACATCCGCCAGTTCCGGCCGTTCCGCCCGTCGCAGGGCCGGTGGCTCGACTTCGGCGGCGAACCGTCGCTGGCGCCGAGGCTGGTGCTCAACGAGCATGCGGCGAAAGCCTTCACGCAGTACCACGTGCCGGCGGAGATGAGGGTCCAGGGCGCGACCGTCAACCCGACACCGCAGATCATCGGCGTGGTGGACGACGGCGGCTACCAGCCCGCGGCCTACGTCAGGTCCGACGAGATGCTGAACTGGCTGCCGGTGACCAGCGTGAGCGACAGCAACTCCGGCCCCGGTCTCCAGGTGCTGATGACCCCGGCCGCGACCGAGGTCGAGCACATCCTGCGGGCCAGGCTCACCGCCGCGGGCACGCCGGAAGACCGCATCCGCGTGAACACGGTGGAGACGCTGGAGCGCATGTCCACCGAGTTGGCGATCATGCGCTGGATCTTCCTGGGCATGGCGGCGCTCGTGCTGCTGATCGGCGTGGCGGGCATCCTCAACGTCGGCCTGGCGACCGTCGGCGAACGCATCGAGGAGTTCGCGTTGCGCCGCGCCGTGGGCACACCCCGGCTGTTGTTGGCGGGCATCGTGCTGGCGGAGACGCTGCTGACCGGTCTGCTGACGGCGGCGTTGGCGATCGGCGCGGGCGTGGTGGGGCTGAAGCTGGCGCTGACGATGTTCGGCTCCCGGTTCCCGTCGTTGGAGGGCGTGGCGTTCCCGTGGCAGGCGGGCGTGGCCGGGGTGGTCGCGGGTCTGGTGGCCGGCATCCTCGGCGGCCTGATCCCGGCGCTGCGCGCGGCCCGCATCCCCATCGCCACGGTCATGCGCGCCTAGCCGAGGTCACGCGGCGCAGTCACGGCGCGGCGGTCCACGGACCCACTCCGACCTTTCCGGTGCTACCGAGGTCCAGGGTGGCGGGGCCGCCGCGCGGGCTGACGGGCGTGAACACCTGCGACGGCTGCCCGACGGCGACCGCGATCTCCAGGTGGACGCCGACCACCGGCGGCGCGGTCGTGTCGTCGTAGGTGTTGCGCCACAACAACCCCGTTGTCGCCGACGCGCCGGGCGCCACCGTGACCGGCTGCGGCTCGGCGTCGAGACCGGTCTCCGAGGAGATGCCGAACGACCCTTGCCCGACGGCGACCGTCAACGGTTCGCGGTCCTCGTCCAGCAGCGTGATGGACGGGTAGCCGTTCAGCTGCAGCGTTTCGGTGCCGCAGTTGGTCAGCGTCAGGGTCATCACCCGCAGCCCCATCGCCGCGTCCTCGCCCGTCACCGCGTACTCCACACCGGTCGGACAAGGGTCGGGTGACGGCGGCGTGGGGAGCGGCTGCGGGGGAGGCTGCGGAGTGCAGGCCGACACGAACACCAACAACAGCAAAAGAAGTCGGGACACGCGATCGATGGTTCCACAACACAGCGAAGTTGCCGGAAGGCGCATTCCCGGGATAAGCTCACGCCCGTGACTGCCGGGTCGGCCTTGGGCCACAAGCGAGAGAGTCACCCGGCCAAGGTTTGACCGCCGGGTGGGCCCGCGGCCCGCCGTTCCCCTTGAGGCGTCAGGGTTTCCGCGCACGTCAGCGCGACGTACCCGCCTCCGCGCCCACAACCGCACTGCCGTTTCACGCGCGCCCACCACGGTCCCCGCGCGGGACCGTCATGTCCGCGCGTCTCCACAAAATCTTCACCGAAAACCACGGCGCAATTCACCCGTGGTGACCCGGTCATGCCCAAAATCAGGAGTACACGGGAATGGATTTCAACCAGCAGGTGATCGACGAGTTCCGGGCCAACGCGGGCCGGGTCGGCGGTCCGTTCGAAGGGGGCAGGCTCATCCTGCTGACCACCACCGGAGCCAGGTCCGGCACCCGGCACACCAACCCGCTCGGGTACCTGCCCGACGGCGACCGCATCCTCGTCATCGGGTCCGCCGGCGGCGCGCCCCGCCACCCGGACTGGTTCCACAACCTCGTCGCCGACCCGGTGGTCCAGGTGGAGGACGGTGTCTTCACCTACGACGCCAAGGCCACCGTCCTCGACGGACCGGAACGGGACGAGATGTGGGCACGGGCGGTCGAATCCGACCCCGGCTGGGCCGAGTACCAGGCCAAGACCACCCGGCAGATCCCGGTCGTCGCGCTCACGCAGATCGCGGGCGGCCCACCGAACGCGTCCAGCTGGGGTGCGGCGCTCAAGCTCGTGCACGACGCGTTCCGCCGCGAACTGGCCACCATCCGCCGTGAAGTCGCCGCGTCCGGGTCCTCCCTGGGCGCGCAGCTGAAGGTCAACTGCCTGACCGCGTGCCAGGGCCTGCGCTTGCACCACACGGCCGAGGGCGGCGGCATGTTCCTGATGCTGCGCGACCGGTTCCCGGACCTCGCACCGACCCTCGACCGCCTCGACCAGGAGCACGAGAGCATCGCCGCGCTCCTGACCGGCCTCCAGCAGACCCTGGACCGCAATGACGTGACGACCCTGCGCGCGGACGTGGACCGCCTGATCGGCGAGCTGGAAGCCCACCTGGCCTACGAGGAGGAGCAGTTGATCCCCTTTCTTGACGCGTGAAGGCAACCAAACGGCCCACTCGCGCCATTTATGAGTAGGTAGGACTACCAGTCTTCGTCCGCCGCGCGGGCATTCCCGGACGTGATCGGTTCACGACCGCTTGAATGACCGTGCTTGTCCCATCCAGCTGAACAAGGAGAAGTCGTGGGTAGAGCTAGGGGCTTGGGGGCCCTGTTCGCCTCGCTGGTCGTCGCGGCGACCGTGTTGAGCGCGACAGGAGGAGCCGCCGCCGCACCACCGGGACGCGGCACAGTGGACCCGGCGTCGGTCGCGGAGTCCGTGCGGTACCTGGTCGAGACCTACGGCGTCAGCGAACGGGAGGCGCTGCGCCGGCTCGAACTCCAGAACGAGGCGGTGCGCCTGGACCAGGTGCTCCGCAAGGAGAACGCCGCCCAGTACGGCGGCATGTGGCTGGACCAGACGTCCGGCGTGCTGGTGGTGGCCACGACCGAGCCGGCTGCCGTGCGGTCGCACCTGAAGGACCTGCCCGACCGGGCGCACGTCCGCACGCAGCCCGTCCGGCACTCGCTGGCCGACCTGACCGCCGCCAAGGACCGGATCGCCACCAAGGTCGGCGCCGGCCCCGACGCGGTGTACCTGCCCGCGGTCAACGAGCGGGACAACGAGGTCGTCCTGTGGGAGCGCACGTGGGTCGCGCAGGAGAAGTTCTCGGTGGCCCAGGAAGGTGACGCCGCACGTCAGGCGATCGCCGACGAGTCCGGCGTGACGGTGCGGACCAAGGTCCTGCCCAAGCCGACGCCGCTGTCCACGCCGAACGTGGACTGGGGCTTCTGCCACCCGCTCTACTGCACCAACTACGGCCCGATGCGCGGCGGTCTGCGGCTGGACATGCAGCGCGACAACGGGACCTGGGGCGGCTGCACGGCCGGCTTCAACCTCCGGACCACCGGCGGCGGGTTCCCGGGCAAGGGCTGGCTGCTGACCGCGGGCCACTGCATGGCGACCAAGACCAACAACGTGCCGACGCAGCACAACGGCAACCCGGTGCTCCAGCAGCACGGCATCGAGAAGAACTCCTACCCGTACGACTACGCGGCCCTGCCGTACGTCGACGCGGCGGCCGAGAACACCTGGCTGGCGAGCCAGACCGGCCGCAACCGGGTGCTGAAGTACTGCCGCAACGGTGGCGGCGACAGCAACGCCGACACCCCGTGCGGTCAGCAGGCGACGTCGGTGGACGAGTACATCACCGGCATCCACACGCTGGCCGAGGTCAAGGCGGGCTGGGTGGTGTGCGCGTCCGGCTCCGGGTCGAGCGCGGTCAACTACCCGGCCTCGGTGGACAGCGGCGCGGGCGAGGGCTACCTGGTCGGCACCCGCTGCGGCCGGGTGCTGTCCACCGACGTCGGCATCAACACCGACATCTGCGCCCGTGCGGGTGACAGCGGCAGTCCGCTGTTCAGCCAGGTCGACCACACCGCGCTGGGCATCCTGGAGGGCAGCCAGCAGGCCCGCCACGGCATCTGCTACGCCGGTGAGCTGAACAACTACGTGCCGATCGACACGATCCTGACCGACCTGAGCGCCCGCGCCGCGAGCCAGGGGTCGAAGTTCTCGGTGATCACCACGCCGAACGGCTGACCGAACGTGACCCGCCTCCCGTGACAAGGGGGCGGGTCACCCCACCGGCGCCAACAACCCCGCCACCAGCAGCACGCACACCAGCGCCGCCACCAGCCCGGCCGCCACCAGGTAGTGCCGCACCGTCGCCCGCCCCGGCATCCGCCGCAACGCCACCACGACCGCCACCAGCGCGGTGAGCGCGATCGGCAGCAACGCCCGCCAGGCCCGGTCGAACGAGAACGGCAGGAACGAATCCGCCCCGTACAGGGACAGGATCAACGCCGGCAGACCCAGCCCGGCCGCCGCCGCGGCCGCCGCCATGTTGAACCGCTGCTGGGCCTCGCCGTCCTGCGCCACGGCGAACGTCGACATGCTGCTCAACAAGGCATGGAGCCGGGCCACCTCTTCGGCCAGCTCGACGTCCATCGCCTCGCAGTGCCGCAACGCCGCACGGTGCGTCGCCGTCCACGGGTTGCTCCCGTCCACCTGCTCACCGCGGTTGGCCCGGTAGGTGTCGGCATCCCACAGCCCGATCCACAGGCCCTCCCGCACCGCCGCGCGGGCGTGGTCACGGGCCCGGCTCAACGCCATGGACAACTCGATGATCTGCGCCAGCAACGACCGCAACGCGGTGGACCTGCGCTGCGCCAACAGGTCCGCGACCTGGCGTTCCACCTCGTAGCGCAACCCGCGCAGCCTGGTCACCTCGTCGCGGGAGGCCTCGGCGAGCGCCTTCGCCACCGTGACGGCCTTGGCCTTCGGGTCACCGTCGATCCGGTGCGCGGGCTCGGCCAGCGATCCGACCACCGCCTCGGTCAGCCCGCCCGACTCGGTGTCCTGCTGCCACCCGGTGCTCTCCCGCCACACCGACTGCACCAGGAACGCCACCGACGTCCCGCCGTCGGCGGTCACCGCGACCCGCGCCTCGCCGACCACGATCCGCCGGTCACCGCGATCGCCGATCAGCCGGACCAGCGGCGGCACCAGGAGCGCCTCGGCGCCCGACCGCTGCCAGATCTCCCGCCGGAGCGGCAGGTCGACACCGGGCTCGGTGGACACGACCGCGTGCAGGCCGTGCCCCTCTTCCACCGGGTCACCGGCGAACAGCAGGGAGGTGGACGGCATGAGTGGATCCTAGATCGACACCCGACCGGTCACGTGCGGGTTTCGCCCACACCCGACCCGGCACGCGCCGGACCGGGTCGTTCGCGCCGACCAGCGCGGTCACCGTGCCGGGCGCCAGCTCGAACGAGCAGTCACGCAACGCCCAGTTCCGGCGATACCGCATACCCAGACCGTTCGCGCGCACGGCGAACCCCACGTCCACCACCAGAATCCCCCAGATTTGACGAAAGACTGGTCGATCACTCATTACGGCGGCCGGCGGAACGGCCGTCTCAGGCGGCCGTTTCCGGGGTCGGCAGTGGCGGGGAGGTCAGTAGTGCCGGATGCCCGCCGACAGCGTCTGTGCCCACGGCGCGTCGACCGCGTCCGCGCCCACCGCCACCACCAGGTGGCACAACATGCCCTTGGCGAAGAAGTCCTGCACCTGCTCGTCGCTGCCGCCGGACACGCCACGCACGTACTCGGTCATCCGGGCGTACCCGCGCTGGACGACCTCGCGCACGGCCGGGTCCGAGATCGCGGCGCACTGGGCGTGCATCTGGACGAGGAGGAGCGTGCTCTCGTCGGCGATCAGGCGGGCGTAGGCGTCGCCCATCGCGTAGAGGACAGCCTCCGGGCTGCTGCCCTTGGCGGCCGCGACACCGTCGGCCAGGCTTTCCCGGATTCGGGCGAAACAGTGCTCGACCACGGACAGGAACAGGGCTTCCTTGTCGGGGAAGAGGCGGTAGACGTAGGCCTGGGAGATGCCGGCGGACTTGGCGACCTCGCCGGTGGTGGTGCCGTAGTAGCCGCGTGCGGCGAATGCGCCCAGGGCGGTGCGCAGGACCGTGTCGCGGCGTTCCTCGGCGGTGGAGAGTCGTCGTTCGCTTGTTGCGCCAGCCATATGTGTAATTAACCACTCACAATGGTGGGGGTCAAGTCGACGCGCTCATCGACCGACGACCCGCCCACCACGGGGTTAGGGTCGTTCGCATGTCCCGTGGCGTGGTGGTGCTGGTCCTCCTGCTGCTGGCGGCATGCAGTTCACCGCAGTCCGCCGAGCCCTTCACGCCCACGGCGCTGCCCTCTCCGACCACCACCACTCCCGCCGGCACTGTGGCAACGACCACCACGTCCTCACGTGTGCGGGTGACGGCTCCACCGGCGGGCAATCCGAACGGCGGAGCGCCCGTGCCACCAGAGGCCGCCGCCGTGGACACCACCCGCCCGACCCGCGTGATCGGCGACGGCACACCCGCCGGCTGCACGTCCCAGGCGGTGGTGGCGGCGGTGGCACAGGGCGGGATCATCACGTTCGACTGCGGCTTCGACCCGATCACCATCACCATGACCGTCACCGCGCAGGTCCGCAACGATGCGGTGCAGGACGTCGTGCTGGACGGTGGGGGACTGGTCACCCTCAGCGGAGCCGGTCAGCGCCGCATCCTCTACCAGAACACGTGCGACGAGACGTTGGGCATCACCACGTCCCACTGCCAGGACCAGGACCACCCGCGACTGACCATCCAGAACATCACGCTGGTGGACGGCAACTCCATCGGTGCGACCGAGGGCGGCGGTGCGGTGTTCGTGCGCGGCGGACGGGTCAAGGTGGTCAACTCCACGTTCGTGCGCAACAAGTGCGACCAGAACGGGCCGGATCTGGGTGGTGCGGGGATGCGCGTGCTCAGCCAGTCGGCCAACCAGCCGGTGTTCGTGGTCGGCAGCACGTTCGACGGTGGCACGTGCGCGAACGGCGGGGCGCTGAGCAGCATCGGCGTGTCGTGGGTAGTGCTGAACAGCCTGCTGCGCAACAACTCCGCCATCGGCCACGGCGCCAACCCCGCCCGTGCAGGAACTCCAGGCGGCGGCAGCGGCGGCGCGATCTACGCCGACGGCAACACGTTCACCGTGCGAATCGCGGGTAGCATCGTGGAAGACAACAAGGCGAACGAAGGCGGCGGCGCGGTCTTCTTCGTCAGCAACGACCGCACCGGCACGATGGCAGTGGAGTCCTCCACCCTGCGCCGCAACTCCAGCGCAGGCTTCGAAACCCCCGGCTACAAGGGCATCTTCTTCCTCGGCGCAGCAAACCCCTCGGTCATCGGCTCCACCATCCAGTAGCACTCCGGCCCACCTCAGGCCGCGATGGCAGCGGGTGGTCGGTGGAGAACTGCTCCACCTCGGCCGGATTCCCCCGCAGTAACCGTTGATAGGAATCCAGGTCATAGCCACACCGCAACACCTGGGCCAACAACTCCAACCGCTGCCGATGCATCGCCCGCATCGACGCCTCGACATCCGCCGCCGCGGCGAACACGGCTGCCTCGTTCAGCAGCGGACGGGAAAGTTCCATACCTCCATGATATTCGAACGAGCGTTCGCGGTCATCGCTCGACCAGGTGAAAAGGATCGTCCAAAAGCGACAGCTTCAGTGAGGAATTTCTAGGCAGCACAACCACTTCAGGGAAGTTCGGTGATCACATGTGTCAGTGCGGCGACCTGTCGGTACGGATCGGTTGCGCCGGCACGTTCTTCGCACTCAAGCAACGCGGCGAGCGTCTGTTCGTCGGGGAGTGGGGCGTCCTCGGACAGGTGGTCGGTGAACACGCGCACGCCGTACCAAGCGCGCAGCACCAACCCCTGCGCTGCGAGCGCGTCCGTCAGATCCCCCAGGCGATCCGCGCGAGCGGTCACGCCGATGCGGTTGTCGTAGGACTCACCGCTGAACGCGTCCAGCGGCGCAGTCCAATCACCGAGCAGGCCCGGTCGCATCGCCAGTCCGTCGCCGTTGCGCACCAACAAGGACACGAGCCCGCCCACCGCAACGACGTTCGCCAACTCGGCCAGCAACGGCGCCGGATCGGGGTAGTACATGAGAACTCCGTGGCAGAGCACCAAGTCGAAGCTCCGCGCCGGGAACGGCAGGTGGCGTGCGTCGCCCTGCATCAGGTCCACTCGCGCGCGGACGTCCGGCTCCTCCGCCGCCAGGGCGTCGGAGAAGTCGCTCAACAACGTGGCCGAGGAGTCCAGCCCGGTCACTCGGTGGCCGAGCCGCGCCAGCCGCAGCGCCTGCGTGCCCTGCCCGCACCCCACGTCCAGAACGGACCCGCCTGCCGGCAGGTGCGACGCCAGCTGTCGGGTCACCACTTCCTGTCGCACGACCTGGCGGAGGGTGCCGAGACGGGACCGCCAGCGGTCCTCGCCCGTGGTGAAGGTGGTCATGTGACCTACAGAACCACGTGGCCACCTGGGACGCCGGCGCAAGAATTCCCGTCGATCGTCGGATTGTGAGCAGGCCGTCCGCCGCGCACGATGAGGCGCCGGCAGAGGGGCCGGCTGGATATCTCCCTGCGATCTCGACGTCCGGCCACCCTGCGAGCACGACCCCGGCCGGGCGCGGGAAGGATCAACCGTGCGCAACACTGCTGGAAAGACGCTTGCCCTGGCGGCGGGCGTCGTCGCGATGCTGGCCGCGTTCGGGGGCCAGGCGGTCGCCGCGCCACCGCCACCGGACTCGGGCAACCTGACGCCGATGGTGGTCGGCGGCACCCAGGCCGCCAAGGGAGAGTTCCCCTGGATGGTGCGTCTGTCCATGGGCTGCGGTGGTTCGATGCTGACCGACCAGCTCGTGCTGACGGCGGCGCACTGCGTCAACAGCACCGGCAACAACACCTCGATCACCGCCACCTACGGCGTGGCGGACCTCCAGGACACGTCCAGGATCACCCGCACGTCCACCTACGTGCACCGGTCGCCCACGTATGACACCTCCACCGGTGGTGACTGGGCGTTGATCAAGCTGGCTACGCCGATCACCGGCGCGGCGCTGCTGCCGATCGCCACCACCAAGGCCTACGACACCGGTGTGTTCACGGTGGCCGGTTGGGGTGCCACGGCGGAGAACGCCGGCCAGTCCCGTTACCTGCTCAAGGCGAACGTCGACTACATCGATGACACCACGTGCAAGAACTCGGACCCGTACTACGCGGACCTGAAGCCGGCCGCCGAGCTGTGCGCGGGCAAGCTCGCGGGTGGCGTCGACACGTGCCAAGGTGACTCGGGCGGTCCGATGTTCCGCCGCGACAACAACGGCGCGTGGATCCAGGTCGGTATTGTCAGCCACGGCAACGGATGTGCCCGGCCGGACAACCCCGGTGTCTACGCCGAGGTCAGCACGTTCGCCACGGCCATCAACCAGGCTGCGGCGAACCTCGGCGGCACGCCGCAGCCTCCCGGCAAGGTGTTCGAGAACCTGACCAACGTGAACATCCCGGACGCCGGCTCGGCCGTGTTCAGCAACGTGACGGTCAGCGGTGTGGCGGGCAACGCGCCGTCCACCCTGAAGGTCGGCGTGGACATCAAGCACACCTACAGCGGTGACCTGGTGATCGACCTGGTCGCACCGGACGGCTCGACCTACCGGATGAAGAACTCCAGCAACTCCAGCACGCCGAACGTGGTCACCACTTACACGGTGAACGCGTCGTCCGAGGTCGCCAACGGCACGTGGCGGCTCAAGGTGCAGGACGTCTACAGCCAGGACACCGGCTACGTGGACTCCTGGAAGCTCACGTTCTAGGAACCACTCACGGTCACTGGCATACAACGGTCCGGTGACCGAACCGACCATCGCGCTGTTGTGAGCTGTACGCCGACAGCCGTTTCCGGAATGCGCCTGAAACGCCAATCCGCACCATCGAGGTGAAGCTGTCACCGCGTCCGTCGGTCTGACTCCGACGTGCTGGTCGCCCGGCGCTGCCACAGCTCCCGGGCGACCAGCCAGCAGCCGACGAGCAGGAGCAGACCGTGGGCCATGCGCCCCGGCGGGGCGGTGAAGAACTGCGGCAGGAAGAGCGCGAAACCCAGCGCGTAGGGGATGGCGAGCTTGCTCTTGAGCTCGACGGCGGCCATCACACCACCCACGGCGAGCACGATGAGGCCGATGGCGAAGATCGTGATCCCGACGGGCTGGTAGCGGACCGCTTCGACCAGTTCCAGCAGGCGCGGGTCCGGGTCCTCGGCCGCGCGCAGGCCGAGGGGGTACAGGCCGAACGTCTCCGCGCCGTAGTAGACAGACGTCAGCAGCGCGCCGATCGTGGTGACGACGGCGGCGCGGGAGCGTTCGAGGACCGGCAGGCCGAGGCTGACCAGCAGGAAACCGCCCACGGCGAACATGTGCGAGGCGACCCAGGCGGATGTGCCCATGACGCGCAGGCCTTCCACCGTCGTCTCGTCCGAGTAGGGCCGCAGCACCGGGTAGAGCAGGAAGAACGCACCCGCGACGCCGAACGCGGCGGTGCCTGCCTTGAGCTTGTCCATGACGTCTCCGTGAGCACTAGTCGTTTTGGAGAGCATCGCTCTCTGGTGAGAATGGTGCCGCCTCGCGCCCGTCCTGGCAAGAGCGATGCTCTCTTTTGTTGCAGCCGCTCTCGAACTGCGCGATCATCGGCGCCATGACCGGCACACCGAGGCAGCGAGCGCGGGCTCAGGCGATCGAGGACATCAAGCGGATCGCGAAGGAGCAGTTGGCGCGGGAGGGCAGCGCGGCGCTGTCGTTGCGGGCGATCGCGCGGGAGTTGGGCATCGTGTCGTCCGCCGTGTACCGGTACGTGCCCAGCCGGGACGACCTGCTGACCATGCTCATCGTGGACGCGTACAACTCGCTCGGTGACGCGGTCGAGGCGGCCGAGGGCGCGTGCGCGCGGGACGACCTGCGCGGCCGGTGGCTGGCGCTCGGGTCGACGGCGCGGGCGTGGGCGGTCGAACGGCCGTCGGAGTACGCGTTGATCTACGGCAGCCCGGTGCCCGGCTACCAGGCCCCGGTGGAGCAGACCGGTGATCCGGGCACCCGGGTGTCGTTCCTGTTGTTGGCGTTGCTGGTGGACGTCGAGCGCCGACGCCCGCCTTCGGCCCCGCTGTCCGGGCCGCTGGGCGAGGATCTCGCCGCGCTGCGCGACACCCTGGGGCTGGAGATCGGCGACGATCTGCTGGCCCGCGGGTACCTGGCGTTCACCGCGATGTTCGGCCTGATCAGCTTCGAGGTGTTCGGCCAGTACCGCGGCAGCTTCACCGACTGCGCCGCCCACTTCGAGCACCAACTGGGCCGGTTGGCCGACCTGCTCGGCATCTGAACGAGCGGAGTGGGGAGCGTTCGGGTTTTGCCGCACAGGCCGCACAGGCCGCACAGGAGGAGATGCCGCCAGCCGCTGAGCGCTGCCACTGTCGCCGGATGAGACATGCGGTGGTGTCGGGCGCGAGCATGAGCGGGTTGCTGGCGGCACGGGCGTTGGTCGAGGACTACGACCGGGTCACCGTGGTCGATCGGGACCCGCTGCCGGCTGACGTCGGGCACCGCCGCGGGGTGCCGCAGGCCAGGCACTTCCACACCATCCTGCTGCGCGGGGCGCAGGTGCTCGACGAGATGTTCCCCGGTCTGGTGGACGAGTTGGTCGCCGCGGGCGGGCATCAGGCGGACTTCCTGAGCGAGGCGCGGCTCGTGGTGGCCGGACACGAGTTGGTGCGCACGGTCACCGGCGCGTCGGACATCCAGACGACCCGGCCGGTGCTGGAGGGGGCGATCCGGGCGCGGGTCGCGAACCACCCCGGTGTGGAGATCCTGTCCGGTTGCGACGTGGTCGGGCCGGTGGTCGAGGGCGGACGGGTGACCGGGGTCCGGATCGTCCGGGACGGTGTGGGCGACGTGCTGGACGCCGACCTGGTGGTGGATGCGATGGGGCGTTCCGGACGGGCGCGGGCGTGGTTGGCGTCCATGGGGTTCCCGACGCCCGCCGAGGACCGGATCGACGTCGACATGGTGTACGCGAGCCGGTTGGTGCGGCCGGCCGCACCGTTCCCGGACAAGCTGGTGCTGGTCGGTCCGGTGCCCGGCCGGCCGACCGGGTTCGCGTTCGCCGCGCAGGAGGGCGGCCGGTGGATGGTCACCGCCGTGGGTATGGCGGGCGACCACCCGCCGACCGACGAGGCCGGCTACCTCGCGTTCCTCAAGCGGTCCGCGCCACCGGACGTGCACGACGCCATCGCCGCCGCCGAACCGCTCACCGAAATCCGCCTGCACCGGTTCCCGGCCAGCCTCCGTCGGCGCTACGAACGGCTGCGCCGGTTCCCGCCGGGTCTGCTGGTCTTCGGCGACGCGTTGTGCAGCTTCAACCCGATCTACGGCCAGGGCATGACCGTCGCGGCGCTGGAGGCCCAAGCCCTGCGGCGGTGCCTGCGGGACGGCGAGCGCGACCTGGCGCGGCGGTTCTTCCGCGCGGCGGCCGGGATCGTCGACCCGGTGTGGCAGCTCAACGCGGGCGGCGACCTGGCACTGCCGGAGATCATCGGTCACCGCCCGCTGACCACCAGGCTCCTCAACCGGTACGTCGCCCGACTGCAACGCGTCGGCGCGCACGACCCGGTGGTCGCCACCGCGTTCGTCCGCGCCATCGGACTGCTCGACCCGCCGTCCTCGATGATGCGCCCCGGCGTGCTGGCCCGTGTCGTGGTCGGCGGTATGCGCCGGAGCTGAGACGACCAGGTCTGCCGAACGGCTACCTTGGGCAGCATGCTGCTGCCGTCCGCGATCTGCGCGGTGAGCGCGGTCTACCTGATCGCGGGGGTGATCAGCCGCCGGGTGCAGCCCCGCAACCGGATCGGGCTGTTGTTCGTGCTCGTCGGGGTCGGGTGGTTGCTGAACTACACGGTGGACGACACGTCCTTCCTGGTGATGCTGGCGGCCCAGGGGTGGCCGTCCGTGCTCGGTCACGCGCTGGTGGCGTTCCCGACCGGCAGGTTGCGCACGGTGCCGCGTCGGCTGGTGGTGGGTGCCGGGTACGTCGAGACGATCGTGCTGAACGTGGCGCACGACTGCCCGTGCAAGCCGTGGGCCGGTCCGGTGATCGAGGCCGAGACGGCGATGACCGCCGTCGTCGGGATCTCCATGCTGGGTCTGCAACTGCACCGCTGGCGGGTCAGCAGCATGGCGCAGCGGCGGACGCTGACCTTGATGCTGGGCGCGATGGCGGTGGGGGTCGTCACGTTCGCCGCGTGGGAACCGGCGGCGGAGGCGGGCCTCGACCTACCTCTGGTCGTCCTGATGCTTGCGTTGAGCGGCGTCCCGTTCGCCTACCTCGCGGGCCTGCTGCGCCGGCGGATGGACCGCGGCGCGTTGGCCGACCTGGTCGTGCGGCTCAGCGGCGACAGCCGGCGGGCCGGGGTGCAGGAGGCGTTGGCGGCCACGCTGCACGACCCGGGTCTGCGCGTCGCGTACTGGGTGGCCGAGCAGGAGCAGTACGTGGACGTGGACGGGCGGCCGGTGGCACTGGATGCCGTGCACACCAGGGTGGACCGGGGCAGCACGCCGGTCGCCGTGCTGCTGCACGACCCCGCGCTGGACCTGGAACTGGTGGATGCCGCGTGCGCCGCCGTCGGCCTCGCGCTGGAGAACGAACGGCTCACCGCCGAGCTGCGGGCGAAGGTCCGGCAGCTGGCCGAGTCGCGCACCAAGGTGCTGTGGGCGGCGGAGGACGAACGCCGGCGGCTGGAACGCAACCTGCACGACGGCGTCCAGCAGCGGCTGCTGTCGGTGGTGATGACGTTGGGGCTGGCCGAGACCGTGCCGTCGGAACGCGGACGCGCGCTCGCCGCCGAGGCCAAGCAGGCCGTGCTGGCCACCATCGACGACGTGCGCGCGGTGTGCCACGGCATCCACCCGCCGGTGCTGACCGAACGCGGCCTGCACGGCGCGGTGCGGGAGCTGACCGCGTTGGCCGAGCCGCGGGTGGACCTGACGCTGGACCTGCCGGAGACCGTGCCGCCGTTGGTGGAGACGACGGCGTACTACGTGGTGGCGGAGGCGCTGGCGAACGTCACCAAGCACGCCGAGGCGTCCCGCACCAAGGTCGTGATCACCGGTGGTGGCGGGCGGTTGGTCGTGCGGGTGGACGACGACGGGCGCGGGGGAGCGGACCCGGAGCTCGGCTCGGGGCTGCGCGGCCTGAGCGAACGGGTGGAGGCGAACGGGGGGACGATGCGGGTGGTCAGCGGGCCGGGGGAGGGCACGAGCGTGCGGGTGGTGCTGCCGTGCGGGTCGTGATCGCGGAGGACTCGACGTTGCTGCGCGAGGGGTTGACCAGACTCCTGGCCGAGGCCGGTTTCGACGTCGTGGCGGCGGTGGAGGACGCGCCGGCGTTGTTGACCTCGGTCGGCGCGCACCGGCCCGACGTGGCCATCGTGGACATCCGGATGCCGCCGACGCACACCGACGAGGGGCTGCGGGCGGCGGTGGTGTTGCGGCGGCAGTACCCGGAGACGGGGGTGCTGGTGCTGTCGCAGTACGTCCGGGTGAGCTACGCGGCGGAGTTGTTGGACGCGGGCGCGGACGGGGTCGGCTACCTGCTCAAGGACCGGGTGTCGGACCTGGCCGAGTTCACCGCCGCGATCCGGCGGGTGGGGTCGGGCGGGTCGGCGTTCGACCCGGACGTGGTGAGCCGGTTGCTGGTGCGGCGGCGCGGCGACAGCGAGAGCCGGTTGACCGAGCGGGAACGGGCGGTGCTGGCGTTGATGGCGGAGGGGCGGACCAACCAGGCCATCGCGCAGCGGCTGTTCATCGCCGAGCGGACCGTGGAGAAGCACTGCACGAGCATCTTCACCAAACTCGACCTGTCCGCGAGCCCGCACGACCACCGCCGCGTGCTCGCCGTCCTGCGCTACCTCAACGCCTGACCTGTAGGTGGTGCGGTTAACCGCACCACGGGGTGGGGCTGGCACGATTCCGGCGCACGTGGTCGCGGCGGCAGGCTGGCCCCATGACACTGGGGCAGGATCTGGAAGTCGACGAACCGGCGGGGAGCACGGCGCCCGCGCGCCCGAGGCCCAGGGCGGGCTATCGCACGGACCTGATCACGGTCCTGCTGGGGACCTGGTTCTCGCTGGGCCTGTTCCTGGACGCGTGGGCGCACTCGAACGTGCCCGAGCTGGAGTCGTTCTTCACGCCGTGGCACGCGGTGTTCTACTCGGGCTTCGCCGCGACCGGCGCGTGGATCCTGTGGGTGCTGTGGCGCAACTACCAGCAGGGTCTGCGCGGCCTGGACGCGGTCCCGGTCGGCTACGGGCCGGCGGTGATCGCGCTGCCGGTGTTCGCCGCCGCCGGCATGGGCGACTACCTGTGGCACACGTTCATCGGCATCGAGCAGGGCATCGACATCCTGTTCAGCCCCACCCACCTGGTCCTGATCTCGTCGATGATCCTGATCCTCACCACGCCGCTGCGCACCGCGTGGAGCGACCCGGCCATGACCGGCCCGTCGTTGCGGCAGTTCCTGCCCGCCGCGCTGTCGCTGGGGTTCACCGCCGCACTGGTGGTGCTGTTCTCCGGCTACGCCGACGCGACCGAGTTCACCAGCGGTGAGATCATCAGGGCGTTCACCTTCGAGAAGAGCGAAGGCGGCTCGGGGTGGGCGAGGTCGCTCGCCTCCTCGATCATGTTCACCAACCTGATCATGGTGTTGCCGCTGCTGCTGGCCGCACGCCGGTTCCGGCTGCCGTTCGGCACCGCGACCCTGCTGGCCGTCGTGGTGATGCTGCTCAGCACCGCCGTCGCCGACTACACCAACATGAGCACCGCCATCGGGTTCGTCGTGGCCGGTGTGATCATCGACGTGCTGCTGGTCAAGCTGCGCCCGTCCGAGGACCGGCTCAAGGAGTACCGGATCTTCGGCGCCGCGGCCTCGTTCGTCACCTGGGCGGTGTACTTCGCGGCGGCGGGCATCGACCAGGGCGCGATGCCCGGCGTCACCGAGATGTGGACCGGCGCCCCGGTCATGGCCGCGCTGCACGGACTGCTGATGGCGGTGGTGCTCGTGCCGACCGCCCGCCGGTGAGGGCACTGCTCCTCGCCCTCGTCCTGCTGATCTCCACCGCCACCCCGGTTCAGGCGCACGCCGGCGGCCTCACGCCGCAGGACCACCTGAGCCGGGTCACCGGGATCGAACCGCCGCTGCCCGGCGTGACGGCGGAGATGGTCAACCACGGCACCCAGTTGGAGATCCGCAACGGGAGCGGCACCCCGATCACCGTCGCCGACCACGTGATCGGGGTGGGCGAGGCCTACCTGTTCCGCGACGAACGCACCACCGCGCCGCAGTGGGAGGTGCCGCTGGGCACGTCGGTGATCAAAGGTCGGGTGGGCACCACACCGGGCCCTAACCCGTTGTGGTGGCTGCTGATCACGGCCGCGATCGCCCTTGGCGGCTACTTCCTGGGGCGTAGGCGGGCACTGCTGGCGGCGGGCGTGGTGGTGGTGACGGCGGCGCACGTGTGGCACGCGGTCGGCTCGACACTCGCCGTGACCGGCCAGCCGTTCGTGCCGCTGCTGATCGGGGCGAGCGGCGTGGGCCTGGTGGCGTGGCCGTTGACCGTGGTCGCGGTGGTGGCGGCGGTGCGGCGCAGACCGGCGACCGCGTTCGTGGCGGCCGTCGTCGGCGCGATGTTCGTGGTGGCGGGGATACCGGACTTCGACAGCTTCCGGTTCTCCCAGCTGCCGTTCGCCGGTCCGGGCGACCTGGACCGGCTGCTCGTGGCACTCACCCTCGGCGGCGGCCTCGGCCTCGCCGCGGGTGGATTCGACTTCATGCGAAGGGCTGGTTCGACCACATGAGCCCGGTGATCCGAGTTCTGCTCGCCCTGCTCGTACTCGCGGGGTGCTCGTCGGCGCCGCAGCCGGCGTCCCCGCCGGCGCCGGACGGGCCGCTGGTGCTCGAACTGTCGGTGGACCAGGCGTCACCGCAGCGGGTGGAGGCGGTGCGCGGGCAGGCCGTCGAGCTGACCGTGACCAGCGACGAACCGGTGGACGTGCACGTGCACGGGTTCGACGTGCTGGGCCGGGCCGAGAGCGGCACACCGGCGGTGCTCAAATTCACCGCCGACCGGACCGGCACGTTCGACGTGGAGGCGCACCCCGACACGCTGCTGGTGCAACTGGTCGTTCGGTGACGGTCCTGGCGCACGGGGTGGGCGCGCGGCACGACCTGCCGCTGCCGTTGGACCTGGTGCTCCAGGGCGCGGCGGTCGCGCTGCTGGCGTCGTTCCTGGCGCTGGGGCTGCTGTGGGCGAAACCCCGGTTCGACACGGCCGTGCCGAAGCCCGAACGTGACTGGTGGCCGGTGCGGGTGCTGGTGGCCGCGGGGCTGCTGCTGGTGCCCGCGCAGGCGTGGCCGCACCTGGTGTTCGTGCTGTTCTGGGTCGGCGTGGCGGTGCTGTCGATGCTGCTCGGGCCGGTGTGGCGGGTGCTCAACCCGCTGCGCCTGGCCGCCCGCGTCACGCTCGGCCGCACGTACCCGGAGCGGCTGGGCCACTGGCCCGCGGCGCTGGGGCTGCTGGCGTTCACCTGGGTCGAGCTGGTCGAGCCGGACGCGCTGCCGTGGTTCCTGGCGGCGTACGCGGCGGTGAACGTCGCGGGCGGCGTGGTGTTCGGCCACACCTGGTTCGAGCGGGCCGACGGGTTCGAGGTGTTCTCCACCCTGCTCAGCCGGTTGTCGCCGCTGCACGGCAACCCGTTCCGCGCCCTGGTCGCCACGCCGGTCCGGTCCGGCCTGGTCGCAGTGGTGGCGGTGCTGCTGGGCTCGACCGCGTTCGACAGCATCGGCTCCACACCGACCTGGGAACGGCTGGCGGTACCCGACTGGGTGGGGCTGGTGGTGACGGTCGGGCTGGTCGCGGGCAGCTACCAGCTGGCGTGCCGGGCGTTCGGCGGGGAGCTGGCGCACTCGCTGGTCCCGATCATCGCCGGGTACGTCGTGGCGCACTACTTCTCGCTGCTCGTGGTCGAGGGCCAACGGGGCGTCGCGCTGCTGTTCGGCGTCACCGACTCCACCCCGGACGACGCCCTCGCCGCCCCGGTCCTGGTGGCCTCGGTTCAGGTGTGCGCGGTGCTCGCCGGTCACCTGCTGGCCGTGGTGTCCGCGCACGACCGCACGTTGCGGCTGCTGCCGCCGCAGAAGCAGCTGACGGGCCAGGTCCCGTTGCTGGTGCTCATGGTCGGCTACACCTCGGGCGGCCTGGCCCTGCTGTTCGCGGGCTAGGGCCGTTCACGAGTACCGCGCGCCGAACGCGCCGCGAGGGTCCACTCTAGACACGCCTGGGGGTCCCGCTCCGAGTTGTGGAGGTTGGACATGTTGGATGTCTCGGCACTGCGCGGCGTCTTCGGGGGCACCGTGCTCACGCGCGACGACGACGGTTTCGAGGCCGCCCGGGTGTTGTTCAACATCGCCGTGGAGACCTCGCCCGCGGTGATCGCGCGGTGCACCACCGCGGAGGACGTGAGGCAGGCACTGGCGTTCGCCCGGCGGTCCGGGCTGCCGGCGGCGGTGCGCAGCGGCGGGCACAGCGTGGCGGGCGCGAGCCTCGTGCAGGACGGCCTGGTGCTCGACATGCGCGCGATGGACTCGGTCACCGTCGCGGCGGACGCGCGCACCGCGGCGGTCGGCGGCGGCGCGACGTGGGGCGCGGTGGACCGGGCGACGCAGGCGTACAGCGTGGCCACGACCGGTGGCCGGGTGTCCACCACGGGTGTGGGCGGGCTGACCCTGGGCGGCGGCTCCGGCTGGCTGGAGCGCAAGTTCGGCCTGGCGTGCGACAACCTGCTGTCGGTCGACCTGGTGCTGGCCGACGGCCGCGAGGTCACCGCGAGCGAGACCGAGCACCCCGACCTGTTCTGGGCGCTGCACGGCGGCGGCGGCAACTTCGGCGTGGCGACGTCGTTCACGTTCCGCCTGCACCGGTTGCCGGAATTCTCGATCGCGCTCCTGCTCTGGCCGCACGACGAAGGCGAAGCCGTCACCCGCGCGTACCGCGATTTCGTGGCCGACGCGCCCGACGAAATCGGCGGTGGGCTGCTCTACCTGACCGGGCCGCCCGAGGAGTTCATGCCGCCCCACCTGGTCGGACAGCTGTGCTGCGCCGTGCTGGTCACCCACGCCGGACCCGAGGCGGAATTGCGCGAACTCGCCGCTCCGCTGCTGGAGGCGGACCCGAAGGCGACCGTGCTGACCGACATCCCGTACGCCGACCTGCAGTGCATGCTGGACGACCCGCCGGGATTCCGGAACTACTGGTCGGCGGAATACCTGATGGATCTGCCGGACGAAGCGGTGCGCCGGTTCTGCGCGAGTGCGTACGAGATGGTGTACCCGTCGCCCTCGCAGCACGCGCTGTGGCCGTGGGGCGGCGCGGTGGCCAGGGCGGGTGACTGGCCGATGCGGCACCGCGACGTGCCGTGGGTGGTGCACCCGTTCGGGGTGTGGGCGGACCCGGCCGACGACGAGCGCGCCCGGCGGTGGGCGCACCGCCTGCGCGACGCGCTCCAGCCGTGGAGCACGGGCGCGACGTACCTCAACTTCATCGGCGACGAGGGCGCCGACCGGGTGGTGGCCGGGTTCGGCGCGGCCAACTACGCGCGACTGGCGCAGGTGAAGGCCGAGTACGACCCGGACAACGTGTTCAACCGGTGGCACAACATCGTTCCCGCGACTGTCCGTCGTGACACAGTGACTCGGTCGGGGTAAAGGATTAGCCCGAAGAGCGGGTTCCCATCGGTTTCGAGTGGATCGATCCCGCTCGCAGTGTCCGCAGGTCACCTGACCGTTGGGCATCCTGAGGCACTCGGATGAACCGCCTTTTCACGGAACCACGCGATCACTAGTTTTCGTAGGCGTGGAATTCGCGGATCTGTGGAAATCGTCCCGGTTGTCGGAAGGGCGTCAATGAGCGTGTACCTCACAGGTCTGCTGTGGGTCGGCGGTGCGGCGGTCGTCGCCGCCATCCTGGCCTACCTGATCCGCAAGTACGGCGAGATCGAGGGCAGGTCGGCCAACAACGAGGCCGCGGGGCAGGTGTTCACCATCGTCGGCGGGCTGCACGCGGTCCTGGTGGCGTTCGTGCTGATCGCCCTGTTCGACGCGGTCACCCAGGCCAGCGACGCCTCGTACCGGGAGGCGGACGGCCTGGTCGCGGCCACGTGGGCGAGCGACGCGCTGTCCAAGGAGACCGGTGAGGAGGTGCGCGAGCTGTCGCGCGCGTACGCGACCACCGTGATGAACGACGAGTGGCCGTCGATGACGGCGGGCACCGACTTCGAGTCCACCGGCTGGTCCCAGCTCGACCGGATGCGCCAGGTCGTGGCCCAGGCGCCCGCGACCGACGAGTGGCAGGTGGACCGCAAGACCGAGGCCGCCAACCAGCTGTGGCAGGTCTACCAGGCCAGGCAGGAGCGGTTGGACGCGGCCGGCGGCGGGGTCAGCTCGGTGGTGTGGTTCGTGCTGGTGGCGGGCAGCGTGCTGGCCATCTGCCTGCCGCTGTTGTTCGGCGGCCCGCTGATGCGCACGCACGTGCTCATCGTGGCCACCCTCGCCGCGACCATCGCGCTGCTGCTCTACGCGACCTACCAGCTGCAGAACCCGTTCGGCGGTGGTGCCGAGGTGAGCCCGGCGGCGTTCGAAGCCGCTGTTGCGCGGTTCGGATGATCGAAGCGCTCGCCCAGCTCGGGTGCACCATCATCCAGGTGGAGGCGGGCCACCACGGTCCGTCGACCACCTTCGAGGTGCGGTTCCCGTCCGGCGCGGCGACGTCCCTCGGCCGGCTCGACGTGCGGCTCAACGCCATCGGCTTCTCCGCGCGGCAGAACCTCGTCTACGGCGTGGACGACGACGGCAGGCTGGTCGCGCTCGACCGCGCGGGCCGGGTCGTCGGCACGCCGACGCACCGGTTGCCCCTGCTGAAGCACGCCACGGCGGGCGTGGTGATGGGGGAGCGGCTGGTGGTGCGGGTCGGCCCGCGGCTGTTGTCGGTGGACATCGACCCCGGCGGCGGCCGCTTCGGGCACGTCGTGCACGAGACGTGGCTGTGGCCGTGGGAGTCCTGGACCGTCGACGACTTCGACGTCAACCCGGCCGACGGCCTGCTCTACGGCGTCGCGACGCACGCGTTCGGGCCCGGCGTGGTGGTCACCATCAACCCGCACAACGGCAAGGTCCGCGAGGTGCCCGGGGTCGGGCCGCTGCCCGGCGGGCACGGCTACGGCGCGGTGACGTTCAGCCCGGAGGGCGCGCTCTACGCCACGAACAACCGGCACGACGGCCGCAGCACGCTGTGGCGGGTGGCGCTGGACGGCTCGGGCGTGGTCACCGAGATCTCGTCGCGGCAGACGCTGCGCACCATCGACTCGTCCGGCTGCCTGTCCGCGCCCCCGGTGATCGACCCGCCGCGACCGACACCGACGCCCACCCCTGGTCCGACACCGACCCCCACGCCCGATCCGACGCCCGTTCCGACGACGACCACCCAGCCGGCGGCGGCGCCACCGCCCCCGCCGGTCACCACCACCACGACGACAACCACCACGACGACAACGACCACTACGACAACGACCACTACGACGCCGACCACGCCCGCACCCACGCCGCCGCAGCCGAACCCGCCACCGCCGGCCGCCCTCAACATGCCGGAACGGCGGGCGGAGACAGTGGCGCCGGTCAACAACAACGTGCGCGACCAGCGCCGCTGGGGCCTGGTCGCGATCCTGCTGATCCTGGGTGCGGGCGCGCTCGCCCGGCAGTCAGCGAGCGCGAGCCGGCGGCGGTGACCCGCGGCTAGACCGCGAGCATCCGCCGCACCTCCTCGTTGTGCAGCTCCTCGACCGCGCCCGCGTGCACGACCTCGCCCGCGTCCATCACCACGAAGCTGTCGGCCAGCCGCAACGCGAAGTCCAGGTACTGCTCGACCAGCAGCACGGTCAGCCCGGCCTCGCGGTGCAGCCGCTCGATCGCGTTCTCGATCTCGTCGATCACCGACGGCTGGATGCCCTCGGTCGGCTCGTCCAGCAACAGCAGCCGCGGCCTGGTGATCAACGCCCGCGCGATGGCCAGCTGCTGCCGCTGACCACCGGACAGGAACCCGGCCGGCCGCTTGAAGAACTCCTTCAACGCAGGGAACACGTCCAGCGCCTCGTCCACCGCCGACGGGTCGCGGTGCGCGGTGGCCTCCAGCGTGACCTGGAGGTTCTCCCACACCGTCAGCTGCGGGAACGACACGTGCCCCTGCGGCACGTACGCCATGCCCGCCCGCACCCGCTGGTGCGTCGGCATCCGCGTGATGTCCTGCCCGTCCAACGTGATCCGGCCCGCGGTGGGCGTGAGCGTGCCCATGACGGTCTTCAGCAGCGTCGTCTTGCCGACCCCGTTGCGGCCCATGACGCAGACCAGCGACCCGGCTGGCACCTCCAGACCAACGCCGAACAGCACCCGCGCCCGCCCGTAGGCGGCATCCACTTCGGACACCGACAGCATCAGCCCACCGCCTTCCCCTTGGCCCGCCCCAGGTACACCTCGCGCACCTCGGGGTCCTCCTGCACCTCGGCGACCGAGCCCTCGCGCAGCACGTGACCCTGGTGCAGCACGGTGACCTTGCGTGCGTACTTGCGCAGGAACTCCATGTCGTGCTCCACCACGACCACCGTGTGCGTCGAGGCGATCTCGTGCAGCAGTTCGCCGGTGCGTTCGCGTTCCGACCGGCTCATGCCCGCCACCGGCTCGTCCAGCAACAGCAGCTTCGGCTTCTGCACCAGCAGCATGCCGATCTCCAGCCACTGCCGCTGGCCGTGTGAGAGGACACCGGCGGGCTTGTCGGCCAACGCCGTCAGGTCCGCCACCTCCAGGGCCGAGGCCACCGCGTCGGACACGCCGCGCCGCCGGCGGAACAGCGACCGCAGCGGCAGCCGGAAACTGTCCGCGAGGTCCAGGTTCTCCACCACGGTCAGGTCCTCGAACACGGTGGCGGTCTGGAACGTGCGGCCGACACCCATCCGCACGATGTGGTGCTCCCGCTTGCCGACCAGCTCCTCACCGCCGAACCGGACGCTGCCCGACGCGGGCTTGGTCAACCCGGTGACCACGTCGATCAGCGTGGTCTTGCCCGCGCCGTTGGGCCCGATCAGGAACCGCAGCTCGCCTTCCTCGACGGTGAAGTCCAGCCCGTCGATCGCGGCGAACCCGTCGAACACCACCCGCAGTCCACGCACCTCCAGCAACGCGCTCACGCCGTCACCTCCACCGGTGCGGAACCGGAACCGGAACCGGTCGGGGTCTGTTTGCGGGACGACAGCCGGTAGCGCACCGACTCGACGACCCCGGCCAGGCCCTTGGGCGCGAACACCAGCACCAGCACGAACAGCCCGCCCTGCAGGTACAGCCAGCCCTCGGCGAAGTCCTCGCTGAACAGGGTCTTGGCGTAGTTGACCGCGATCGCGCCGGCGATCGCGCCCGCGAGCACGAACCGCCCGCCGACCGCGACACCGACCAGCAGCTCCAGCGACGGCACGATACCGAGCAGCGCGGGGGAGATGATGCCGACGATGGGCACGAACAACGCACCCGCCAAGCCCGCCATCACCGCGGAGATCGTGAACGTGATCGTCTTGACCACGGCAGGGTCGTAGCCGAGGAACCGCACCCGGTCCTCACCGTCCCGCACCGCCACCAGCAGCCGGCCGAACCGGCTGCGCACCAGCAGCTTCGCCACCAGGAACGTCACGCCGAGCACCACGGCGGCGACCGCGTACACGGCGCGCTGCCCGTTCGGGTCGGTCAGGTCCAGCCCGAAGAACTGGGTGAAGTTCGTCATCCCGTTCGTGCCGCCGGTCAGGCCCTGCTGGCCCACCAGCAGGATCACGAACGCCGCCGCCAACGCCTGGGACAGGATCGCGAAGTACGCGCCGCGCACCCGTTGCCGGAACACCAACAGCCCCAACAGGAACGCGACCAGACCGGGCAGCAACACCACCGCCGCCAACGCGAACACCGGGTTGCCGAACGGTTTCCACAGCGCGGGCAGCTGTTCGACCCCGCTCCACACCATGAAGTCCGGCAACCCGGCCGACCCGGCCTCCTTCAGCTTCAGGTACATGGCCATCGCGTAGCCGCCGAGGCCGAAGAACACGCCCTGGCCCAGCGTCAGCATCCCGCCCTGACCCCAGGCCAACGCGATGCCGACCGCGACGATGGCGAAGCACAGGTACTTCGCCAGCAGCCCGAGGCGGAACGGCGAGAGCGTCAACGGCGCCAACGCCAGCAGCACGATGCACACCACCAGGGAGATGCGACCCAACGTCATACCAGCGTCCTCCCCTTCAACACGAACATGCCCTGCGGTCGGACCTGGAGGAACGCGATGATCGCCACGAACACCAGCACCTTCGCCAGACTCGCGTCGGTCCAGAACTCCAGGTAGCCGTTGAGGAATCCGAGTGCCAGCGCCGCCAGCACCGCGCCGCGCAACTGGCCCAGCCCGCCCGCGACCACGACCAGGAACGCGTCCACGATGTAGAAGGTGCCCAGGCTCGGGCCGACCGGGCCGACGAGCGTCAACGCGACGCCCGCCACCCCGGCCAACCCCGAACCCAGCAGGAACGTGAACCGGTCCACCCGTCCGGTGGCGATACCGCTGTACCCGGCCAACTCCCGGTTCTGCACCACCGCCCGCATCCGACGGCCCTGCGGCAGCTTGGTCAGGTAAACCCACACCCCGACCACGCAGAGCACGGCCAGCACGATGATGAACATCCGGTTGTAGGGGAGGCGGACGCCGAGCAAGTCGACGCCGCCCACCAGCCAACCCGGTGCCGTCACCTGGACGTTCGGCGCGCCGAAGATGTCCCGCGCCAGCTGTTGCAGCACCAGGCTCACACCCCAGGTCAACAACAGCGTGTCCAACGGCCGCCCGTAGAACCGCCTGATCAGCGACCACTCCAGCAGCAGCCCCATCAACCCGGCCACGACGAACGCGACCGGTAGAGCGATGAGGAACGACTGGCTGGTGAAGCCCTGCAACAGGTATGCGGTGTAGGCGCCCGCCATGATGAACTCGCCGTGCGCCATGTTGATCACGCCCATCTGGCCGAACGTGAACGTCAGACCGAGCGCGATGAGCAGGAGCACCGCGGCGATGCTCAGTCCGATGGGCAGCTGGTTGGCCAATGCCCCCATGTGTCCCTCCTGTGTTGGATTGCGCCGCCTCCGGCGACGCGACCTCGCTAACTCAGGCCGCCGGCCCAGTCGTAGCTCTTGAGGTACGGGTCCGGCTTGATCGGGCCGGGGGAGGACCACACTTCCTTGATCTGGCCGTCGGCCTGGACCAGGCCGATGCGCGCGGTCTTGGCCACGTGCTGGTTCTCGCCGTCGATGGTGGTGGTGCCCTCGGGCGCCTCGATCGAGATGCCGCCCGCGGCCTTCTTCACCGCCTCGACCTCGACGGTGCCCGCCTTGGCGACGGCCGCGGCCCACAGGTAGACGGCGTTGTAGCCGGCCTCCATCGGGTCGGAGGTCACCTTGTCCGCGCCGTACTTCGCCTTGAACGCCTTGACGAACGCGTCGTTCGCGGGCGTCGTGGTGGTCTGGTAGTAGTTCCACGCCACCAGGTGCCCGGCCACGTTCTCCGGCCCGATGCCCTTGACCTCTTCCTCGGCCACGCTCACCGAGACGACCGGCGTGGTCTGCGGCGTGATGCCGGAACCGCGCAGCTGCTTGAAGAACGCCACGTTGCTGTCGCCGTTGAGGGTGTTGAACACCGCGTCCGGCTTGGCGTCGGCGATCTTGTTCACCAGGGTGCTGTACTCGGTGTGGCCGAGTGGCGTGTACTCCTCGCCCGCGATCTCGATGCCCTTGGCGGCCGCGTACGCCTTGATGATCTTGTTGGCGGTGCGCGGGAACACGTAGTCGCTGCCCACCAGGAACATCTTCTTCTTGCCCTGCGCGGCCAGGTAGTCCAGCGCGGGCACGATCTGCTGGTTGGTTGTCGCGCCGGTGTAGAAGATGTAGGGCGAACTCTCCAGGCCCTCGTACTGCACCGGGTACCACAGCAGCGCCTTGTTGCGCTCGAACACCGGGAGCATGGCCTTGCGGCTGGCGGACGTCCAGCCGCCGAAGACCGTCGCCACCTTGTCCTGGGAGATCAGCTTCTGCGCCTTCTCGGCGAACGTCGGCCAGTCGGACGCGCCGTCCTCGGTGACCGGGACGAGCTTCTTGCCGAGCACGCCGCCCTTGGCGTTGATCTCCTCGATGGCCAGGAGTTCCGCGTCGCGGACGGTCACCTCGCTGATGGCCATGGTGCCGCTCAACGAGTGCAGGATGCCGACCTTGATGTCGTCACCGGAAGCACCCGCGTTCGAACTCGGATCGTCGACGCAGGCCGTCGCGAGGAGGGCGGGAAGCAGGAGGGCGATCAGACCGCGCTTGAGGGTTCTGGGACGCACCGGCGGCTCCTTTCGGCTGTGGAACCGAGAAGGTATGAACCGGAAGTTGCGTGCCGGACGCGTCAGGTTACGGTCGTGTGGCCAATGCGCACCGTACCCAGTCGTAACCTTCCGCCCTCACAGCCCGTTTCCGAACCGTCATCCGAACGGTCGCCCGCATCCGCCGAACGTGTCACCGGCTCGCGGGTTCGCGGCAGCCGACCGGACGACAGCGACCAGGTCCGACTCGGCGTAGCGTCGGAATCATGAGCGCTGCGGAACGCGGACGGGTGCGCGTGGAGACCGGGGCCAAGCGGGTTCGGGTTTATCTGGCGGGTGAGTTGGTCGTCGACACGACGCGGCCGGCGTTCGTGTGGGAGAAGCCGTACTACCCCACGTACTACTTGCCGGTGGCGGACTTCCGGGCCGCCCTGGTGCCCATCGGCGAGGTGAGGCGTTCACCCAGTCGTGGTGACGGCCAGGTGTACGACGTGAAGACCAGCACCGGCACCGCGCCCGGAGCCGCGTTGCGCTACCCGGAGTCACCGCTGGAGTCCCTGCGCGACCTGGTCCGGCTGGAGTGGGACGCGATGGACGAGTGGTTCGAGGAGGACGAGCCGGTCTACGTCCACCCGCGCGACCCGTACTCCAGGATCGACGCCCTGCGCAGCAGCAGGCACATCCGGGTCGAGATCGGCGGCGTCGAGGTGGCGAACTCGCACCACCCGGTGATCCTGTTCGAGACCGGCCTCCCGGCCCGCTACTACCTGCCGATGACCGACGTCCGGATGGACCTGCTGCGACCCACCGACCTGCGCACGAGCTGCCCGTACAAGGGCAACGCCGAGTACTGGTCCGTCGTGGTCGGCGAGGACGTGCACGAGAACCTCGTCTGGACCTACCGCACGCCCGTCCGGGAGAGCACGCCGATCGCGGGTCTGGTCGCGTTCTACAACGAGAAGGTCGACACGTACGTCGACGGCGTCCTGGAGGAACGGCCCCGCACGCCATTCAGCTGAGTGTGATCGCCGTCTGCCGCCCGGACGGCGGATGGTAGGGGGTGGTCGGTCCGGGAACGCTTGCCAACCATGGACGTCTTCCCCTCCACGCCGAGGGCCCACCGCAACCCCGTGGTCGTCGCACGGAAGAAGGCGCTGCTCAAAGCGCCGCACATGGCCAAGTTGACGGAGTTCGCGCAACGCATCGCCACCGAGCGCAAGGCCGACGTGCCGCTGTTCGACCCCGCCGGAGGCGGTGTCAACTCGAAGGTCCTGTTGCTGCTGGAGTCACCGGGGTCGGCGTCGACGAAGTCCGGCTCCGGCTTCAACTCCCTGGACAACGACGACCCGACGGCCGCCAACGCGTTCGCCGCGATGACCGAGGCCGGTCTGTCCCGGCGGGTGTGCCTGAACTGGAACGTGGTGCCCTGGTACCTGGCCAACCGCGAGCCGACGCCCGCGGAGCTGCGTTCGGCGGTGCCGTACCTGGTGGAGCTGCTGCGGATGCTGACCGACCTGAAGGCGGTCGTGGTGCTGGGCAGGCCCGCGGGCACCGGCTGGACGCTGTCCGGCCGCGGTCACAAGCTGAAGGTGTTCAACGCGCCCCACCCGTCGCCGCTGTCCATCAACCGGGACCGGGCGGGGCGGTGGCCGCAGCTCGTGGACGCCTTCCGGCAGGCCGCCAAGGTGGTCGACGGCTGAGCTTCACTCGATCGGGAGTTCACGCAGTCGGAATCGGTACACCCGGGTTTCCGCCGGGACGTGTCGAACCCGGGCAGTCTGCTTCGTCGTACGGGTAGAGCACCCGACGCACGGAGGGAGACCGCCATGGACACCACCACCATCACCCCCAGGGACCGCGCCGTGCTGCGCGCCGTCGCGGCGGGCCGCTGCGTGTACGCCGCCGGCACGTTGCTGGTCGACGGGATCTGCTGCTGCGACCAGTTCATCGGCCCCCGGCTGGTCCGCGCGGGCCTGATCTCGTCCCAGTCGGGCCCGGCCCGGCTGACCGCCAACGGCCGGGCCGTGCTGGACGCCGCGTACGACGCCGTCGCCGCTTGAGCCCCGGCGTTCAACCGTTGACCGCGCGCCCGATCCGGTCGTGCACCCCGCGCAGGTGTTCCACCAGCTCGTGCGGCTCGTGCACCTCGAACTCGCACCCCAGCTGCACCAGGTGGAACGCCAGGTACTCCACCGTGTCGGCGAGGCGCACCCGGCACGTCCGTTCGTCCACCTCCTCGACCTCGGCGCCGCCGAACCGACCGCGCACCTCACGGGCGGGCAGGTGGACGGTCGCCACCGCCGTGTAGGTCGGGGCCCGGTTCAGGATGTGCTCCGCCACGTAGGTGGCCGCGTCGGCGGCCGGCAGCGGACGCGGCGTGAACCGCGCACCGGTGGCCGACAACGCCGTCATCCGGTCCACCCGGAAGAACCGCCAGTCGTCCCGCTCCAGGTCGAACGCCAGCAGGTACCAGCGCCGCCCGGACGGCACCAGGTGCTGCGGCTCGACGTGCCGCCTGCTCTCCGCGCCGTCGGCGGCGGAGTAGCGGAACCGCAGCCGTTCCCGGTTCGCGATGGCGGACGCCAGCACGGTCAGGTGCGCCGGATCGACGGTCACGCCGTCGGCGCCCAACACCACCGGCACGGTCGCCGCACCCAGCGCGCTCAACCGCCGCCGCAACCGGGACGGCAGCACCTGCTCCAGCTTCGCCAGCGCCCGCACCGAGGCCTCCTCGATGCCCGCGACGGTCTGCTGCGCCGCCGCGCGCAGACCGACCGCGATGGCCACGGCCTCCTCGTCGTCCAGCAGCAACGGCGGCATCGCCGTGCCCGCGACCAGCCGGTACCCGCCCTCGGCGCCCATCGACGCCTCGACCGGGTAACCCAGCCCCCGCAACCGGTCCACGTCCCGCCGGATCGTGCGCGGGCTGACCTCCAGCCGCCGCGCCAACTCGCTGCCCGGCCACTCGCGCGGCGTCTGGAGCAGCGACAGCAGGGCGAGCAGCCGGCCGGCGGTGTCGGTCACCAGCCCAGCATGCCGGACAACCAGGACAGCTCCCGACCTACTTGTCCCGCCGCCACATCTCCATCAGCTCTGCCGGTGCGACCTCTTCGAGTTGCTCGTACGTGCACGACTCCGGGGTGCGGTCGGGGCGGAACCGGACCAGCCTGCTGGTGTGCCGAAAACGTCGGGCCTGGAGGTGCTCGTAGCGGACCTCGACGACCAGTTCCGGCCGCACCGGCTGCCAGGACAGCGTCTTGGTCGGGTTCCACCGGCTTTGTGCGCCGGGCGTGGTCGCGTCGATCTCGCGCGGCACCGAGTGGACGGCCTTGGCCAGCATCGGCCGCACGGGTGGCATCACGGGGAGGTCCACGCCGCCGAGCGTAGATCGAAGGAGGAATTTCCACCGTCGGTCGCAATTCAGGACCGGAGTTGTCCGCGATAGCTCATAGCCTGAGTCCAACGCCGAAACGGAAGGCAGAAACCCATGAGCACCACCGCGATCGCCTCGACCGAGCTCACCGACCTGCTGTCCACCCTCGCCAGGCACCGCGGGTTCCTCCGCTTCACCGTGCGCGAGCTGACCGACGAGCAGGCCCGGCTCACGCCGACCACGAGCCAGTTGTCCCTCGGCGGCCTCATCAAGCACGTCCGCGACATGGAGGAGAGCTGGATGCGCTTCGCGGTCGGCGGCGCCGAGCTGATGGAGAGCGTCCAGGGGGACTGGGTGAACGGCTTCCGCATGCTCGAAGGCGAGACCCTGGAAGGCCTGCTCAAGGACTACGAGGAGGCCGCCGCGAAGACCGAACGGCTGCTCCGGGACCTGGACCTGGACACCGCCCACCCGCTACCGGTGGCGCCGTGGTTCGAGCCGGGCGCCAGCTGGAGCGTCCGCCGCGTGGTGCTGCACCTGATCGCCGAGACCGCCCAGCACGCCGGCCACGCCGACATCATCCGCGAGACCATCGACGGCCAGAAGACCATGGGCTGACACCACGCCTTACCCCGAAAGGGGGAACCGGTGTATCGGGAGTGTTGCGACGCGGGGTGGCGTCTCGATCGGATCGCTACCCTGCGTGGACTGCTGTGCCAGGCAGCTCGACGGCCTTGGTGCAGTTCGACATCGTGGCCACCTCCGGCGCGTTCTCGGCGCGGACGCCGTTCGTGCTGACCGGGTAGCGGGCTCTCACAGCCGGCAGAGCCGCCGGATCGTGTCGGCGTGCGAGGGGTAGAGCGGGGCGAGGGTGTCGGCCGCACCGAAGGTGACCACGTCGTCGGTGTAGGGCGGCACCACGACCGTGCCGACCAGTGACCACTCGCCGTCCGGTTCGCTGGCCTGCCAGACGCCGGCGGGCACGACGACCTGGGGGCGCTGGCCGGCGGCGAGATCGGGGCCGAGCACGGGTGTGGTCACCGTGCCGTCCGGGTGCAGCAGCAGCATCCGCAGCGGCGCGCCGAAGTGGTAGGCGTAGATCTCCACGTGGTCGAGCTTGTGCACACCGGAGAACTCGCCCTTGCGCAGCAGGTAGTAGATCGCGGACACCTCGGGCGAGCGCCACGACTGCCCGAACCACCCGCCCTCCACCGGCAGTTCCGCCAACCCCAGGGCCGCGATGGCCTCGTCCGCCGTCACCGTCGAATCCCCGTTCACGACAACTCCGCTTCCACTGATCCGTGCACGACGACCATCCCCTTGCCCAGCCGCTTGGCCGTGTACATCGCCGCGTCCGCCGTGCCCAGCAGGTCGTCGGCGGTCAACGACGGGTCGAACGCGTCGCGGTGCGAGATGCCGATCGACGCCCGGATCTCGTGCGAGCCGTTGGCGGTCCGGAGCGGCTCGCTCATCGCCTCCAGCACCCGCCGCCCGATCTCCTCCGGCGCCTGCGGGTAGCCGTCGACCAGCACGCCGAACTCGTCACCGCCCAGCCGGGCCACCACGTCCTGCGTCCGCACGCACGCCTGCAACCGCGCCGCCACGATCCGCAGCACCGCGTCGCCCTCGGCGTGGCCGAAGTTGTCGTTGACGTCCTTGAACCCGTCCACGTCGATGAACAGCACCACCGCCGGCGACGTCCCGGCCAGCGCCGCGTCCAGCCGTTCCCGGAACAGCGCCCGGTTCGCCACCCCGGTCAGCGGGTCGTGGTAAGCCTGGTGCCGCAGCCGTTCCCGGCTGTCCCGCAGCTGCTCCAGCAGCCGCACGTTGTCGATCAGCGTCAGCAGCTGCCGGGCGATCACCAGCAGCACCACGCCCAGCCCGACGTAGATCTCCAACGGGTTCAGCCGCACGCCCGTCGCCGTGCCGACCACGATGAACAGACCGGTGACCAGCATCGGCAGGTACGGCACCAGCAGGTGCAGCAGCTCGCCCGCGCGCAGCCGCGCCGAACCGGCCCGCTCCCGCGCGCCGTCACCGGGCGCGATCGAGCTGAGGAAGAACAGCGCCGGGCACACCATGAACCCGATGTCCGCGGCCGTGGGGATGGCGGTGGCGCCCTTGCTCACCAGGAACGCGAACACCCAGCCGGAACCCGACTGCGCCACGCCCGCCAGCGCGATGAACAGCACCGGCAGCTGCCGCACCGACCGGTGCGTCCACGACGACACCAGCAGCACGACCAGCATCACCAGATACGCCGCCGGGTGCGCCACGACGGTCGCGAAGCCCGGCCCGGAGGTGGCCCACGCGCGGACCATCGACTCCAGCAGCGACACCCACGTGAGCACGAACAGCGAGCCGACCACGATCAGCCCGTCCAGCGCGACGACGAGCTTGCTGCGGTGCCCCGGCAGCTTGCCCGACCCGCCGTGCGACAACACCAGGATCGCGCACAGCGTGAGCGCGGGCACGAGCATGAACCCCAGCGGCGCCAGCGTGGACGAGGGCAGCGACACCCCGAGGAACACCTGGCCCCAGATCCACGCGCACAACCCGACGACCAGGCTCGCCATCGCCGCGGCCATCCACAGCCGCCAGCGCCGCGCCACGCCCTGACGCCGCCGTGCGGCCCGCCAGTAGGACACCATCGCCGCGGCAGAGGCGAGGAGCTGGGTGAACTTGTCGATCGCCACCGACGTGGGCCGGTCGAGCACCCCGGAGACGACCAGGCAGACGATGCCGACCACCAGGGCGCAGACGGCAGCGGTGACGATGCCGAACCGCCTCAGGGTCATGGCACCCCGCTTTATGCCGCGACTGGAGTCGATCACTTGACTTAGGCACTGTAGTGACATCGTGACGCTGTGTCGATCGGGGGGTATCCGTTCGTCACCGAACGCATGTCACGGCCGGGGTGCGTGTCATGACGGCGGCATTCGGGTCCACCCCTTAAGGTTCGAACTGGTGTTCGTCGGCGGCTGAGAGGACCAGCGTGCGCGTGTTCGGAGTCGACCCCGGCTTGACCCGGTGCGGGTTCGGGGTGGTCGACGGCGGCCCCGGTCGCACCGTGCGGCCGATCGCCGTGGACGTGGTGCGCACACCCGCGGACGCGGACCTGGCCGTGCGGCTGCTCCAGCTGTCCGACGCCGTCGAGGAGTGGCTGGACCGGTACGAGCCGCAGGTGGTGGCCATCGAGCGGGTGTTCAGCCAGCACAACGTGCGCACCGCCATGGGCACCGCGCAGGCGGGCGGCGTGGTCGCGCTGTCGGCCGCGCGCCGGGGCCTGCCGGTCGTGTTCCACACGCCCAGCGAGGTCAAGGCCGCCGTCACCGGCTCCGGCCGGGCGGACAAGGCACAGGTCACCACCATGGTCACCAAACTCCTCGGCCTCAAGACCGCGCCCAAGCCCGCCGACGCCGCCGACGCGTTGGCGTTGGCCATCTGCCACCTGTGGCGCGCGCCCATGCGGTCGCGCCTGGAGGAGGCGCAGGCGAGGGCGGCTGAGATGGCCCGGACGCACCGCGCGAGACTGGCGCAGGCCAGTGGTCGGATGTCGGCCGCGAAGACCGGAGGTGAGGGTCAGTGATCTCGTCGCTGCGCGGGCAGGTGCTGTCCATCGGGCTCGACCACGTCGTCGTCGAGGTCGGCGGCGTCGGCTACGCCGTGCAGGCCACCCCCGCCACGCTGGCCACGCTGCGCCGCGGCGAGGAGGTCCGGCTGGCCACGGCGCTGGTCGTGCGCGAGGACTCGCTGACCCTGTTCGGGTTCGCCGACGCCGAGGCGCGCGAGTTGTTCGGGCTGCTGCAGACGGTGTCCGGGATCGGGCCGAGGCTGGCGTTGGCCACGTTGGCCGTGCTGGAGCCGGACAAGCTGCGCGCCGCGCTCGCCGAAGGCAACATCACCGTGCTGACCCAGGTGCCGGGCATCGGCCGCAAGGGCGCCGAACGGCTGATCATCGAACTGCGCGACAAGGTCGGCCAGCTCCAGACCGCGCCGAGCGCCGCCGCCGAGACCGGCCAGGTCCGCACGCAGGTCACCGAGGCGCTGCTGGGCCTGGGCTTCCCGGCCAAGCAGGCCGAGCAGGCCGTGGACGCCGTGCTGGCCGCCGACGGCACACTGGGCACGTCCGAGGTCCTCCGCCGCTCCCTGGCCGCCCTGGGTCGCAAGCGATGAATTTCGACGACTTCGAAGAGGACACGCTCAACCCGCTGCCCGACCCCGCCGAGCGGGACGTCGAGACCACGCTGCGCCCGAAGGACCTGCACGAGTTCGTCGGCCAGCCCAAGGTCCGCGAACAGCTCGAACTCGTCCTGCAAGGCGCGATGCAGCGCGGCTCGCCGCCGGACCACGTGCTGCTGTCCGGGCCGCCCGGCCTGGGCAAGACCAGCCTCGCCATGATCATCGCCGCCGAGCTGGGCGCGTCGCTGCGGATCACCTCCGGCCCGGCCCTGGAACGCGCGGGCGACCTGGCCGCGATGCTGTCCAACCTGGTCGAGGGCGATGTGCTGTTCATCGACGAGATCCACCGGATGGCCCGGCCCGCCGAGGAGATGCTGTACCTGGCGATGGAGGACTTCCGGGTCGACGTGGTCGTCGGCAAGGGCCCCGGCGCGACCAGCATCCCGCTCGACATCGCCCCGTTCACCCTGGTCGGCGCCACCACCCGGTCCGGCGCGCTCACCGGCCCGCTGCGCGACCGGTTCGGCTTCACCGGGCACATGGAGTTCTACAGCCCCGACGAGCTGGAGCTGATCGTCCGCCGTTCGGCCAAGATCCTCGGTGTCGACCTGCACGACGACGGCGGCCGGGAGATCGCCGGCCGCTCCCGGGGCACGCCCCGCATCGCCAACCGGCTGCTGCGCCGGGTTCGGGACTACGCAGAGGTGCGCGCCGACGGCGCGGTCACCCTGGAAGTCGCCCGCGACGCCCTGAAGGTCTACGACGTGGACGAGCTGGGCCTGGACCGACTGGACCGCGCGGTCCTGGGCGCGCTGGTCCGCTCGTTCGGCGGCGGGCCCGTCGGCGTCTCCACGCTGGCCGTCGCGGTGGGTGAGGAACCCACCACGGTCGAGGAGGTCTGCGAGCCGTACCTGGTCCGCGCGGGCATGCTGGCGCGCACTCCCCGTGGTCGCGTGGCCACCGCCACCGCCTGGCTGCACCTGGGCTTGCAGCCGCCTCCGGGCGCGCCCGGCGAGGCCACCCGTTCCCTGTTCGACGACGCCACCGAGTGATCGGGATTACTGACCTGGCACAATCGGCGGTGGCATCCCAGAAATTCGGACGTACCGGGCGCTGATCGCGTTCGCCCGTCCGGTTGATCGGAGAATGATGGACCTGTCCTCCTTGATGTTCCCGCTGCTGCTCGTGCTGCTCGCGGTGCCGCTGTTCCTCAGCGCCCGCAAGCAGAAGCGGGCCGTGGCCGAACAGCAGGCGCTGCTGAACTCCCTGGAGCCGGGTGACCGGGTCATGACCACCTCCGGGCTGTACGCGACGGTCGCCGAGGTGAACGACGACGACAACACGATCGAGCTGGAAATCGCCGACGGTGTGGTCACCACCTGGCTGCGCCAGGCCATCCGCGAGAAGGTCGTCGCGGACACCGAGAGCGACGCGGTCGTGGACGACGTGGACGATGTCGTGGACGAGACGGTCGACGCCGCGCCCGCGCAGCAGGAGAGCAAGAAGTAACCCGAAGTAACCAGCAAGCCCTTCGGCCTGGAGCCGGCAACGGTCAATCTGCCGACTCCAGGCAGTGACGCGCAGCTCACACCATCAGGGGTACGCTGCGCCCTCGCTGACCTTGTCAACTATCAGGAGACGGACGGACCGTGGCACCTCCGGCCGGGCAAATCCGCCCCGCGAAGTACCTGGGCGCATTTGTCCTCATCGTGGTCGCGCTGTACTCCCTGGTGTTCTTCACCGGGAACGGCAAGGCGACACCCAAGCTCGGTATCGACCTCCAGGGTGGCACGCGCGTCACCCTGACCGCCCGGGCTCCTGATGGGCAGACGCCGACCGAAGAAGCGCTCAACCAAGCCCGCACGCTCATCGAGACCCGCGTCAACGGCCTGGGTGTGGCCGGCACGGAGGTCGTCCGCGACGGCACCAACCTGGTGATCACGGTCCCCGGCTCGGACAGCGAGGGCGCCAAGCGACTCGGCCAGACCGCGAAGCTGAACTTCCGCAAGGTCATCGGCTCGCCGGTGCCCAACACGCAGCCGGAGCCGGCGCCCACCACGACCGGGAGCGCGCCGCCCGCCTCGGGCTCGACCACGCCGCCCGCGAGCGACGGCACCGCGCCGTCGGAGACCGCGGTCGCGCCGACCACGACCGCCCAGGGCCGCCCGGCGCCGGCGTTCGAGGCCCAGCCGACCACGACCCCGCCGGCCGACACCACCCCGCCCGCCACGGACCCGTCCGCGCCGCCGGCCGAGCCGCAGATCGATTGCCAGGCGGTGTTCGGCGGCAAGTACTCCGACGACCCGACCACGGCGATCAAGGAAGCCCGGGAGTGCCGGCAGAACGAGCAGCTGTCCGCGATGGACGCGCAGACGGCGTCCCAGTACGTGGGTCTGTTCACCTGCCCGACCATCGACCCGCTGCTGGGCAACGACGACCCGGCGCTCCCGCTGCTGACCTGCGACCAGGACAAGACCGAGAAGTACCTGCTGGCGCCGGTCAACCCGCCGGCCGACGGCAGCGTGAAGGACGACGACTTCAGCCTGTACTCGCGGCTGACCGGTGAGGACATCGACGACGCGGTGGCGGGCACCGACCCGCAGGGCGCCGGCTTCATCGTCAACCTGAGCTTCAAGGCCGACGGCGGCGACAAGTGGGGCAAGTTCACCTCCGCCAACGTGCAGCAGCAGGTCGCGGTCGTGCTGGACAGCCAGGTGGTGTCCGCGCCGAACATCAACGAGCCCATCCTCGGCGGCAGCACCCAGATCAGCGGCCGGTTCACCCAGGCCGAGGCCAACGGCCTGGCCAACGTGCTCAAGTACGGCTCGCTGCCGCTGTCGTTCGAGGCCTCCGAGGCCGAGACGGTGTCCTCGACGCTCGGCCTGGCCTCGCTCAAGGCGGGCCTCATCGCCGGCGGCATCGGCCTGGCGCTGGTGTTCGTCTACTGCCTGTTCTACTACCGCCTGCTCGGCGTGCTGACGATCCTGTCGCTGGCGCTGTCCGGCGTGGTGGTCTACGCGGTGCTGGTGCTGCTCGGCCGCCTGATCGGGTTCACCCTCGACCTGGCCGGTATCGCCGGTTTCATCGTGTCGATCGGTATCACCGCGGACTCGTTCGTGGTGTTCTTCGAGCGGTTGAAGGACGAAGTGCGCGAGGGCCGGACGTTCCGGTCCGCGGTGCCGCGCGCCTGGGTCCGCTCGCGCCGCACGATCCTCTCGGCGGACGCGGTCAGCTTCCTCGCCTCGGCGATCCTGTACGTGATCGCCGTCGGCCAGGTGAAGGGCTTCGCGTTCACCCTCGGCATGTCGACCGTGCTCGACCTGGTCGTGGTCTTCCTGGTCACGCACCCGCTGGTCTCCATGGCGTCCAAGTCGAAGTTCCTGTCCAACCCGAAGCTGTCCGGTCTGGGCGGTGCCATCCAGGCCGCCGTCAACGACCGCGCGCTGTCGGGTGCGAAGAGCACCGCTGTGAAGGAGGTCTGACGTGGCCGAGACGAAGAAGGCCAACGTTTTCACGCGGCTCTACGTCGGCAATGGCGCGTTCGACATCGTCGGCAAGCGCAAGCGCTGGTACGTGCTGTTCGGCCTGATCCTGCTGATCTGCATCGCGTCGATCGTGTTCCGGGGGTTCAACCTCGGGATCGACTTCACCGGTGGCACGCGGGTCCAGCTGCCGGCCACGAGCGCGTCCGGCACGATCAGCGTCGAGGCGGCCAAGGCCACCTTCGAGAAGGCCATCGGCGAGGAGCCGACCGCGGCGCAGACCGTGGGCTCCGGCGCGTCGGCGACCATCCAGATCCGGTCCGAGACGCTGAACGCCGACCAGGTGCTCGCGCTCAAGAACGCGCTCAACGACGACCTGAAGCCCAACGGCGGCACGCAGGCCATCAGCGACAGCGCGGTGTCCGCCTCCTGGGGCGGTGAGATCACCGGCAAGGCGCTGATCGCGCTCCTGGTGTTCTTCGTCGCGGTGGCGATCTTCCTGGCGCTGTACTTCGAGTTGTCGATGGCGATCGCGGCACTGGTCGCGGTGGTGCACGACGTGCTGATCACGGCGGGCATCTACTCGCTCGTCGGGTTCGAGGTCTCGCCCGCCACGGTCATCGGTCTGCTCACCATCCTCGGCTTCTCGCTGTACGACACGGTGGTGGTGTTCGACAAGGTCCGGGAGAACACCCGCGGCCTGCTCGGCCTCACCCGCCGCACGTACGGCGAGGCGGCGAACCTGGCGGTGAACCAGACCCTGATGCGCTCGATCAACACCTCGCTGATCGCGCTGCTGCCGGTGCTGGGCCTGCTGGCGATCGGCGTGGGTCTGCTCGGCGTCGGCACGCTGAAGGACCTGGCGCTGGTGCAGCTGACCGGTATCGCCATCGGCGCGCTGTCGTCGATCTTCATCGCGACCCCGGTCGCGGTGGACCTGAAGATGCGCGACGCCCGTTACAAGGCGCAGGCCGCGCGGGTGCAGGCGCGTCGGGACAACCTGGCCCGCAAGGCAGGCGGCGAGGCCGTCAGCGGTGGCGACATCGTGGAGTCGACCGACGACGAGTCGTTGCAGGCCGAGCTGCGCAAGGAGAAGGCCATGGCGGCCGCGGCGGGTGTGCCCGCCCGGCACGGCAAGGCAGGCGACGCGCGGCGCCGCCCGACCGGCAAGAAGCACCGTTGAAGCTGGACCGCGCCCTAGGGCTGCTGCGTGAGGTCCCGGACTTCCCCCTGCCGGGGGTCGTCTTCCGGGACCTCACGCCGGTGCTCGCCGACCCGGACGCGCTGCGTGCCGTGGTCGACGCCCTTCAGGACAAGATCCACCCGGACACGCAGGTCGTCGCCGCGATCGAATCGCGCGGGTTCCTGTTGGGCGCCGCGCTCGGCTACGGCTGGCGCTACGGCGTCGTGCCGCTGCGCAAGCCCGGCAAGCTGCCCGCGGTGGCCCATCGCGTGTCGTACGACCTGGAGTACGGGACGGCCACGCTGGAGCTGCCCGCCGACGCCATCACCCCCGGTCAGCACGTGGTCGTGGTGGACGACGTGCTGGCGACCGGTGGCACCGCGGCGGCGGCGTGCGAGCTGGTCGAACGGGCCGGCGGCGTGGTGACGGGCATCTCGGTCGTGCTGGAGATCCCCGGTCTCGGCGGGCGTGACCGCTTGGCGGGCCGTGAGGTCAACGCGCTGCTCACCGTCTGATCATCCGACCGGTCGGACCGAACGGCGGGTGCTGCTCGTCGTGTGAACCGCACCGCTCATCGGCTCACTGCCGAGGTCGACGTCCGATCGGAGTTATCCTCGGTTCCTAGACCCGAGGAGCGTGGTTGAGCCAGGACACCGAACCCGCCCAGACGTCGCAGCCCGTGCCCGCACGGCCGCCGTCGGCGACGAGGCGTGTGCGCGCGCGGCTGGCACGTCGGATTACCGCCCAGCGCGCAGCGCCGGTCAAGCAGGTGCTCGAACCGCTGGCCGCCGTCCACTGCGACCTGCACCCCAAGGCCGACCTGGCGCTGCTCCAGCACGCCTACGACGTGGCGGAGGAGAAGCACCGGCCGCAGCGGCGCAAGTCCGGCGACCCGTACATCACGCACCCGCTCGCGGTGGCGACGATCCTGGCCGAGCTGGGCATGGACACGACCACGCTGGTCGCGGCCCTGCTGCACGACACGGTCGAGGACACCGACTACTCGCTGGACCAGCTGCGGGTCGACTTCGGCAACGAGGTCGCGCTGCTGGTGGACGGCGTGACCAAGCTGGACAAGGTCAAGCTGGGCGCGGCGGCCGAGGCCGAGACCATCCGCAAGATGGTCATCGCGATGGCCAAGGACCCCCGGGTGCTGGTCATCAAGCTCGCCGACCGGCTGCACAACATGCGCACCATGCGGTTCCTGCCGCCGGAGAAGCAGGCCCGCAAGGCGCGCGAGACGCTGGAGGTCCTCGCGCCCCTCGCGCACCGCCTGGGCATGGCGACGGTGAAGTGGGAGCTGGAGGACCTGGCGTTCGCGATCCTCCAGCCGAAGAAGTACGACGAGATCGTGCGGCTGGTGGCCAACCGCGCGCCGTCCCGCGACACGTACCTGGGCGGGGTGATCACGGAGCTGGGGCAGCAGTTGGAGGCGGCCCGGATCACCGCCAAGGTCGAGGGCCGGCCCAAGCACTACTACTCGATCCACCAGAAGATGATCGTGCGCGGCCGGGACTTCGACGACATCCACGACCTGGTCGGCGTGCGCATCCAGGTGGACGAGGTCCGCGACTGCTACGCGGCGATGGGCGTGGTGCACGCGCTGTGGCAGCCCATGCCCGGCCGGTTCAAGGACTACATCGCGCAGCCCCGGTTCGGGGTGTACCAGTCGCTGCACACGACGGTCATCGGGCCGGACGGCAAGCCGCTGGAAGTGCAGATCCGGACCTACGACATGCACCGCACCGCCGAGTACGGCATCGCGGCGCACTGGCGGTACAAGGAGACGCGCGGCACGCACAACGGCAAGGGCGTCGAAGTCGACGAGATGGCCTGGATGCGGCAGCTGCTGGACTGGCAGCGGGAGGCCGCCGACCCCGGCGAGTTCCTGGAGTCGCTGCGGTTCGACCTGGCCGCGCGGGAGATCTTCGTGTTCACGCCCAAGGGCGACGTGGTGACGTTGCCGACCGGGTCCACGCCGGTCGACTTCGCCTACGCCGTGCACACCGAGGTCGGGCACCGGTGCATCGGCGCCCGGGTGAACGGGCGGCTGGTCGCGCTGGAGCGCAAGCTCGAAAACGGCGAGGTCATCGAGATCTTCACGTCGAAGGCGGAAGGCGCGGGCCCGTCCCGCGACTGGCTGACCTTCGCGGCCTCGCCGAGGGCCAAGGCGAAGATCAAGCAGTGGTTCGCGAAGGAGCGCAAGGAAGAGGCCGTCGAGGTCGGCAAGGACGCCATCGCCAAGGAGGTCCGGCGGGTCGGGCTGCCGCTGCAGCGGCTGGTGTCGGCCAATTCGATGGGTGCGCTGTCGAAGGAACTGCACTACCCCGACGTGTCCGCGCTGTACGCGGCCGTGGGGGAGGGGCACACCTCCGCCCGGCACGTGGTGCAGCGGCTGGTCGCGCAGCTCGGCGGTGTCGAGCACGCCGAGGAGGAGCTGGCCGAGCGGTCCACGCCGTCCACCGTGGCCAGGCGGCGGGTCACCGGTGACGCCGGTGTCATCGTCAAGGACGCGGCCGACGTGTGGGTCAAGCTGGCCCGCTGCTGCACGCCCGTGCCCGGTGACGACATCCTCGGCTTCGTGACCCGTGGTGGTGGGGTGTCCGTGCACCGGACCGACTGCACCAACGCGGACGAGCTGCTGAAGACGCCGGAACGGCTGCTGGACGTCGAGTGGGCGCCGTCATCGTCCTCGGTGTTCCTGGTGGCGATCCAGGTCGAGGCGCTGGACCGGCACCGGCTGCTGTCCGACGTGACGAAGGTGCTGGCCGACGAGAAGGTCAACATCCTGTCGGCGTCGGTGACCACGTCACGGGACCGGGTCGCGGTGAGCCGGTTCTCGTTCGAGATGGGCGACCCGAAGCACCTCGGCCACGTGCTCAAGGCGGTGCGCAGCGTGGAGGGCGTGTACGACGTGTACCGGGTGACGTCGGCGTCCTAGCGCGGGTCGCGTCAGCGAAACGTCAGGGGCTGGTGTCACTATCCGGCATGTCGTCCTCACGGACAGACGGGGAAGACGCAGGGGCCCGGCACTCCTCTCCCGAGTGCCGGGCCCCTGCGTGTCCGTGAGGGACGAGGTGTCGGCCTCTAGGCGACGGCGGCGGTCTTGATGTCGACCGGGGTCTTCGGCTTGCCGTCGCCCGTGCCGCTTTCCGTGCCGGCCTTCGCGACCTCGTCGACCTTCTTCAGGCTTTCCTCGTCCACGGTGCCGAACACCGTGTACTTCGGCTCCAGGTTCTGGCCGTCGCCGTAGACGATGAAGAACTGGCTGCCGTTGGTGTCCGGGCCCGAGTTGGCCATCGCCAGCACACCGCGGCCGTAGGTCAGCTCCGGGAACACCTCGTCCTTGAAGCTGTAGCCCGGGCCGCCACTGCCCGTGGCACTCGGGTCGCCGCACTGGAGCACCTGGATGCCGGAGGTGGTCAGGCGGTGGCAGGTGGTGTCGTTGAAATATCCCTGCTGGATGAGGCTGACGAAGCTGTTCACCGCGCACGGCGCGAGCGTGCGGTCGAGGGTCAGCTTGAGGTCGCCGATCGAGGTGCCGAGCGTCGCGCTCACGGTGCCCTCGGCGGAGACCTGGCCGGCCTCGGGGGCCTTGACCTCTTTGCTCGCCTGCTCCTGGCCGGCCGGGTACTCGCACGACACCTGCGCGCCGAGCGGCGTGGGGCGCTTGATCGCCGGGTGCAGCTCGGTCGGGATGGCCGCCGGGGCGTCGTTCGAGGCCGACGGAGGGGTCGAGGCGGCGGCCGCGTCGTCCCCGGTGCTGCTGAAGTCGGTCGTGGCGAACCAGTACACACCGCCCGCGACCACGACGACGGTGAGCGCCGTCGCGACCACAGCGATCACCCGGCGCCGCTTCGCGCGCTCCGCCCTGCGGACGAGCTGGCGCTCCAGCTTCCGCTTGGCCTGCTCGCGGCGCTGCACGTTGGTCGGCACCTGCAACCTCCCTGATCTCTGCGTCGACGGCGACGATCGGTCAGCAGTCTAGGGGGCAGGTATGTGACTGGTGTATGCCGGATAGGCTGGTTGAGGGGTCCACAGGGATCCGTTGTAGATCCGTTGCCGTCGAGAGGTGCTCCCGTGCTCGTGATCGGGTTCCCCACCGGCGCCCTCCAGGCCAACTGCTTCGTGCTGGCCACGGGCGCGGGCGGGGCGTGCGTGGTCGTCGATCCCGGCCAGGACGCGGCCGAGCCGATCGCCGAGGCGCTGCGCGAGCACCGGCTCTCCCCGGTGGCGGTGCTGCTGACGCACGGGCACTTCGACCACTCGTTCTCCGTCGCACCCGTCTGCGACGGCAACGACATCCCGGCGTGGATCCACCCCGACGACCGCGTGCTGCTGTCCGACCCGCTCAAGGGCATCAGCGCCGAGTCGAGGGCCTTCTTCGGCGGCAACCTGGAGATGCGGGAGCCGCGCGAGGTGCGCGAACTGGCCGACGGCGCCGAGCTGGACCTGGCCGGTCTCCGGCTGACCGTCGACCACACACCGGGCCATACCGGCGGGTCGGTGATGTTCCGCGCCGGCACCGAGGAGGGCGGACGGCTCGTGCTGTCCGGCGACACCCTCTTCGCCGGCTCCATCGGACGCACCGACCTGCCTGGTGGCAACCACCGCGAGATGCTGACGTCGCTGCGCACCAAGGTGTTGACGTTGGCCGACGACACGGTGGTGCTGCCCGGCCACGGGCCCACGACGACCATCGGCCGCGAGCGCGCGGGCAACCCGTTCCTGCTGGAACTGGGTTCGCCCGACGCGCCGGCCGCACCGCACCGAGGACTGTAGAACCGTGACGACTTTCGCGGCGCCCAAGGGCGTCCCCGACTACTTCCCGCCGACCTCCGCCTCGTTCCTGGCTGTCCGCGACACGCTCGTGGAGTCCGCGCGCCGTGCGGGCTACGGCTACATCGAGCTGCCCGTCTTCGAGGACACCGCGCTGTTCGCGCGCGGTGTCGGCGAGTCGACCGACGTGGTCAGCAAGGAGATGTACACGTTCACCGACCGCGGCGGCCGGTCCATCACACTGCGGCCCGAGGGCACGGCGGGCGTGATGCGCGCGGTCATCGAGCACGGCCTCGACCGCGGCCAGCTGCCGGTGAAACTCGCCTACGCGGGGCAGTTCTTCCGCGCCGAGCAGCCCCAGGCCGGGCGGTACCGGCAGTTCCACCAGGTCGGCATCGAGGCGGTCGGCGTGGACGACCCGGCGTTGGACGCCGAGGTCATCGCGGTCGCCGACGCCGGGTTCCGGGCGTTGGGGCTGACCGGGTTCCGGTTGGAGCTGACGTCGCTGGGCGACGCCACCTGCCGTCCGCAGTACCGGGAGAAGTTGCAGGCGTTCCTGGCGGGGCTGCCGTTGGACGAGGAGACGCGGCGGCGGGCGGCGCTCAACCCGTTGCGGGTGCTGGACGACAAGCGGCCCGAGGTGCGGGAGCTGGTCGCCGACGCGCCGCTGATGGTGGACAACCTGTCGGCCGAGTCGCTGGCCCACTACGAGCAGGTCAAGGGGTATCTCGGCGACCTGGGCGTGAAGTTCGCGGAGAACCCGCGGATGGTGCGCGGCCTGGACTACTACACGAAGACGACGTTCGAGTTCGTGCACGACGGGTTGGGCGCGCAGTCCGGTATCGGCGGCGGCGGGCGTTACGACGGGTTGATGGAGCAGTTGGGCGGGCAGCCGCTGTCCGGGGTCGGGTTCGGCCTCGGGGTGGACCGGGCGCTGCTGGCGTGCCAGGTCGAGGGCGTGTCGCCGGGTGACCCGACGCGGTGCGACGTGTACGGCGTGCCGTTGGGCGAGGCGGCCAAGGCGCGGCTGGTCGCGTTGTCGGCGCCGTTGCGGGCGGCCGGTGTGCGGTTCGACCTCGCTTACGGCGGCAAGGGGCTCAAGGGCGCGATGAAGGGCGCCGACCGGTCGGGCGCGCGGTTCGCGCTGGTACTGGGCGAGCGGGACATCGAGGCCGGGGTCGTGCAGGTCAAGGAGTTGGCGTCGGGTGACCAGCGTTCCGTGCCGCTGGACGACGTGGTGATCTCGGTGCTGGAGGCGTTGGGCCGGTGAGCGAGCGGACTGCCCTTGACCTGCTCGACCCGAAGGCGGTGCGTCGGCGCGCGCGGACGGTGGCCATCGGCGCGCTGATCGTCGCCGCCGCGTTCGGCGGGTTGCTGGGGCTGCTCGCGGGGCGGACCGCCGGTCTGGTGACGGCGGCGGTGTTCGCCGTGCCGTTGTTGATGTTGGCGTGGTCGGAGGCGCGGCGGCGGGTGTGGCTGGAAGGTCACGTGCTGTCCGTGCGCGCCTTCGGCACGCGTTCGGTGGACCTGCACACGGCCGACCAGCTGGACCTGCTGGTCACGGACATGCGCGGCACCCGGACCGTGGGCCTGTTCGTGCGGGGTGGCGGCAAGGCGATCAACCTGGCGTTGGCGATCTACGCGGGCACGGGTGGGCGGGAGCAGGGCGTCCTGGGGCTGCGCAAGGTGGCCGACGCGCTCGCCGGCCGGGGCGACGCGCCGGGTCTGGTGTTCTCCGAGCTGCTCATCGCCCAACTCCGCGCCGAGGCCCGCGGCCTGGCCGCCGCCGACCGCCCGCTCTACAAGCTGGGCTCGATGGCCCCGACGGGCCGCCTGGCCCAGAAGCTGACCCCCGAGGCCATCTCCCGGTTCGTCTCCAGCTTGGACTAGACAGCCCCGACCGGACCTGACCGGGTACGGCGGGGGGTCACTCGTCGGGCAGGCCCCATGTGCCCTTGGGTGGCGGGGGTGACTGGGTGGCCGTCGCGTCCGTCGTCGGTGGCGCTCCGCCGATGAACCGGATCAGGGAGTCGTCGTGTTCGACGCGCCCCGGGAACGGGTCGCCGGCGGTGAGCCTGGTCAGGGCCGCCACCGGCAGCTCCACGTGCGAGCCGACGAGCACGAAGTTGCCGAAGCGCCTTCCCCGGAACACCGCGGGCTCGGCCAGCACGCACACGTGCGGGAACACGGCCCGGACCGTGGCGGCCTGGGCCTTGGCGAACGCCAGCTTGCCGCCATCGCCGATGTTCGCCGTGTAGACGCCGTCCGGGCGCAGGGTGCGCGACGCCAGCGCCACGAACTCGACCGACGTCAGGTGCGCGGGCGTCCGGGCGCCGGCGAACACGTCCGTCACGACCAGGTCGAACGCGGCCTCCGGCGCCTTCTCCAGCACGGCCCGCGCGTCGCCGTTGCGGATGCGCAGCCGCCAGTTCCGGTCCAGCGGGAGGATGCCGCGGACCAGGTCGATCAACGCCGCGTCGATCTCCACCACCTGCTGGCTGGACCGCGGCCGCGTGGTCGCGATGTACCGGGGCAGGGTGAGCGCGCCGCCGCCCAGGTGCAGGGCCCGGATCGGGTCGCTGCCCGGTGCGATCAGGTCGGCGACGTGGCCGAGTCTGCGCAGGTACTCGAACTCCAGGTGGGTCGGGTCGTCCAGGTCGACGTGGGACTGCGGCGTGCCGTTCAGGCGCAGCATCCACGCCCTGGACACGTCGGGGTCGGGGACCAACTCCGCGATGCCCGAGTCGACCTCCCGGCTGATGGTCTCGTCGGCTTTCCGGATCCGTCCCACGCCGATGATTATCCAGGGTGGCTACGCTGCACAGTCGTGCAGATCGCCGCAGATGTCCTCACCGCGCTCGTCGCGGCCATCCACCTCTACATCGTCGTGCTGGAGATGTTCCTCTGGAACACCCCGCGCGGCCGGGCGACGTTCGGCACCACGGAGGAGTTCGCCGCCGAGTCGAAGGTGCTGGCGGCCAACCAGGGGTTGTACAACGGGTTCCTCGCGGCCGGTCTGATCTTCGCGTTGATCGCCCGGGGCGCGACCGGGTTCGCGTTCGCGGTGTTCTTCCTGATCTGCGTGATCGTGGCGGGGCTGTACGGCGCGGCGACGGTCAGTCGTCGGATTCTCCTCGTGCAGTCCGTGCCCGCCGCGATCGCGTTGTCGCTGGTCCTGCTGGCCCGGTAGGGCGGCGCCACGGGCCCTTGGCCGGGTCGTAGCCGGTGCGCAGGTCGCCGGTCACGCGCTTGCGCCACGTCGGGTCGGAGGCGGCGGCGGGGTCGGAGGTGGCGGGGTCGGGGGTGGCGGGGTCGGGCGAGGGTTCCTCGGTGGCCGGCACGGGTTCGCGGCCGGCCACGAACGCGGCCAGAGCGGTGGTGATCGGCACGGCGGCCACCAGGCCGATGCTGCCCACCAGCGTCCGCACCACCTCCTGCGCCACGTCCTGGGCGGTGAGGATCTCGCCCAGCGTCCGCCCGGACAGCGAGAACGCCAGCAGCAACGGCAGCGCCGCGCCCGCGTACGCCATGACCAGCGTGTTCACCACGGACGACAGGTGGTCGCGGCCGATCCGCGACCCTGCCGCGTACAGCTCGCGGAACCCGAGCGCCGGGTTGGCCCGCCGCAGCTCCCACACCGCACTCGTCTGCGTCACGGTCACGTCGTCCAGCACGCCCAGCGCGCCGATGATCGTGCCCGCCAGCAGCAGCCCGCGGGTGTCGATGCCGTGCCCGAGCAGCGACACCAGGTTCGCGGTGTCCGGGTCGAGCCCGGTCAGCTTGCCGGCCGCGGAGAACACCGCGCCCAGCACGCCGATCAGCCCCAGGCTCGTCAACGTCCCCAGCACCGCCGTGGACGTCCGGGCGGACAGCCCGTGCGTCAGGTACAGCACGATGAACATGATCAGCCCCGCGCCGACCACGGCCACGGTCAGCGGGTTCTCCCCGGCCAGGATCGCGGGCAGCACGAACAGCACCAGCACCACGAAGCTCAGCACCAGCGCGCCCAGCGCGGCCAACCCCTGCCAGCGCCCCAACAGCAGCACGGCCGCCGCGAACAGCACGGCGAGCAGCAGCAACGGCACCCCGCGCTGGAAGTCGGCCAGCTGGTACGACGAGCTCTCGTTCGGGTCGCCGCCGCCGTAGGACAGCACCACCGCGTCGCCGACCGCGAACTTCGGCGTGCCCGGCTGGTCCGGCACCGGGACGCGGATGTCCCGTCCGGCCGCCGCGCCGTCGCTCATCCGCACGGTCACCAGCACGCAGCCGGTGGCGCCCGGAACGGTCGCGTCCGGCCCGCACCCGCCCTGGACCACGGCGGTCACGTCGCCGCGCACCGGCACCTGCGCCAGCCCGGCCGCGGCGCCGGTGGCCTGCTCGTGCCCGAACGGGTACAGCACCAGCGTGCCCACGACGGTCGCCAGCACGAACGGCAGCAGCAGGACCAGCAGCAGCTTGCGGACCGGCTTGGAGGCCGGTTCGGCGGGGCCGTGCCCGTGTCCGTGGCCGTGTGCGGCGATCAGGTCCTTGGCGTGCACGGTGCTAATAGTGCCCGATCGGCCCAACGCGTCCGCATTCCGGACGGTTAGGTGCGGATTTCGGGATGAAAGCTACCCGAGCGGGTGGGTGAACCGGAAGTGCCGGGCCACCGCCTCCTCGCAGGCCGCCAGGGCCTGCCGCAGCCGCTGGTCCGCGGACCCGGTGACCAGCCGCCACGGCACGCCCCGCGCGGCCAGTCCGGCCTGGAACCGGGCCGTCATCCACGCGCGCAGGTGCTCGCCGTCCCGCCACCCGTCCTGCTCGAACGGCACGCCGACGTGATCGGTCAGCAGGTACAGGGCGGGGCGGTGGGCGTCCGGCGCGATGTCCGGGTGTGGCGCGCCCAGGTACCGGTGACCCCAGACGGTGGCGGCCCACGGGTCGTTGTCGCACACCAGGACCGGGCCGTCCACGGCGGCGTCGGCGAGCTCCCGTTGCCTGCGCGCCACGTCCTGGAAGTCGCCGACCGTCCACACCAGACTGTCGATGGTCGCGTCCGGGTCGAACGCGCGGGCGGCGGCCAGCTTGAGCTCGGTGTGCGCGCGGCCGTATTCGGGCACCCAGGGCGCGCCCAGTGCGGCCGCGAGGTCACGCGACAGCGTCGTGGTGCCCGTGCTCTCCGCCCCGAGCACCACGATCCGCGCGCACAGCCCCACCCGGGTCGCCGGCGCGAGGTGTGCCCACTGGCCGCGCGGATCGGCCCGGACCGCGGTGCCCGACACGGGGTGCGTGCCGCGGTCCAGGTCGACCAGGACGTGCCGGGCGCCCAGCCGTTTGGCCATCTCGTCGCCGTAGCGCTCGCTGGAGAACACCGCGTCGATCGCCGCCGACGCGGGGTCTCCGTCCAGGATGGCCCGCCGCGCGAGTACGGCCCGTGCCACGCCCATGTGCAACTCCCACACGGTGTCGCTGTGGAAGTCCATCTCGTGGTCGTCGACGTCGCCGAGCACGACGAGACCGGGCGTCTCCGCGTGCTCGGCGCGCAGCCACGCGACCCGGTCCGCGACCGGGATGGACTCCACGGCCGACGCCAGCACGGTCACCGTGGTCCGCCGGCTGCGGGCGGCGGCGGTGCGGATGAGGTGGTGGTGACCGGCGTGCGGCGGGTAGAACTTGCCGAGCACCAACGCGTGGTCGAAGTCGGTCACGCGACGACCAGTTCGTCACGCAGGTCGTCGCGCAGCGCCTTCGTCCAGTTGCGCAGCCCGAGCACGCACAGAGCCATGAAGCCGACGTAGAGGATCGCGGTCAGCCACAGGTCCTTGTAGGCGTACAACGGAACGTAGATCACGTCCGCGGCGATCCACAGCCACCAGCACTCGACCTTCTTGCGGGTCTGGCCCCACGTGGCCAGCAGCGAGAGCACAGTGGTCACGGAGTCCGCCCAGGGCACCGTCGAGGTGGTGAACGAGGTGAGCACCCACACCAGCAGCAGGGTGCCCGCCACACCGGCCGCGAGCAGCCACTGCCACTGCGCGCGGGTGGTCCGGCTGACGTGCAGGGCGGAGTGTTCGGCGCCGCCGCGCAGCCAGGCCCACCAGCCGTACAACGCCAGTGCGATGTAGACGACCTGAAGGCCCGAATCGGCGAACAGGCCGCTGGTCGCGAACAGCACCAGGAAGGCGAGGTTGTTGAGGATGCCGATCGGCCAGTTCAACGGGTTCTGCTTGGCCACCAGCCACACGCAGAGCGCGCCGGTGACGAAACCGGCCACCTCGCCCCAGCTCGTGGTGGCACCGGCGAAGGTCAGGGCGGTGGTGGTGAAGGGCCACAGGATGACGTCCAGCACTGACACAGGCACTCCGATTGACCATAGTTCGAACACGTGTTCGAATGTGGACATGCGATGGGACGGACAGAAGGACGGGGCTGATCGGCAGCAGGCTCTGCCGGGGTTGCCGGGGCTGGTTCGCAGCGTACGAACTCCCGACTTCGCCGACGTCGTGTTCCACGAGGTGAACGCCAAGTCCGTGTTGAACCGGGTGCCGGGCGGCGGGCTGCCGTTCGGCTGGACGATCAACCCCTACCGCGGCTGCACGCACGGCTGCACGTACTGCCTGACCGGTGACACGCCCGTGCTGCTGGCCGACGGCCGCACCAAACCCATCGCCGAGCTGTCCCTGGGCGAGGAGGTGTTCGGCACGTCGGAGGGCCGGTTCGTGGTCACGCGCGTGCAGGCGCACTGGAAGACAGCCAAGCCCGCGTACCAGCTGACGTTGAGCGACGGCACCCGGGTGGTGGCCGGCGGCGACCACAGGTTCCTCACCGACGAGGGCTGGAAGCACGTCACGCCCGGCCGTTGCGACGATTTCGAGGAGCGGCCGTTCCTGGTCAAGGGCGCGCAGCTGGTCGGAACGGGTCGGTTCGCCACACCGCCCGCGCAGGACGACGAGTACCGCACCGGCTACCTGTGGGGCGTGGTGCGCGGCGGGCTGCCCAGCCACCCGGACGTGCTGGCGCGGGTGCGCGAGTTCGCCGGCGGTCGGCTGCCCCGGGAGAACGAGCTGGTGGAGTGGCCGACGACGCCGGGGGAGGAGTGGTCGAAGGGGTTCCTGGCGGGCCTGTTCGACGCGCGCGGCAGCTCCACCGGCGGTCAGCTGGTGATGTCCAGTTCGGACAGCGTGGTGTTCGAGGCGGCGGTGCTGGCGTTGACGCGGCTGCGCGTGTCGCACGTGGTCGAGGTGCGCGGGGTGCGAATCATCGGCGGGCTGGTCGAGCGGCTGCGCTTCCTGCACCTGGTGGGTCCGGCGATCCCGCGCGGCAACGCGGTGGAGGGCATGGCGGTGCCCGTGACGTCCCGGCTGTCGGTGGTGTCGGTGGAGTCGCTGGGCGTGACGCGGACGCTGTACGACATCACCACGGGCACCGGCGATTTCGTGGCCAACGGTCTGGTCAGCCACAACTGCTTCGCCCGCAACACGCACACCTACCTGGACCTGGACGCGGGCCGTGACTTCGACACCCAGGTGGTGGTGAAGGTCAACGCGGTGGAGGTGCTCAAGGCCCAGCTCCGGTCGCGGAAGTGGCAGCGCGAGCACGTGGCGATGGGCACGAACACCGACCCGTACCAGCGGGCCGAGGGCCGGTACGCGTTGATGCCGGGCATCATCCGGGCACTGGCCGACTCGGGCACGCCGTTCTCGATCCTCACCAAGGGCACCGTGCTGGCACGGGACCTCCCGCTGTTGGCGGAGGCCGCGTCTTCGGTGTCGGTGGGCATCGGTGTGTCGCTCGCATTACTGGACCGGGAGCTGCAATCCGGCCTGGAGCCCGGTACCCCGAGTCCGCAGGCGCGGTTGGATCTGGTGCGCCGAATCCGCGACGCGGGCCTGCCGTGCGGGGTGTTCGTCGCGCCGGTGCTGCCGGGGTTGACCGACTCGGAGGAGCAGCTGGACGCGCTGCTGGCGTCGATCGCGTCGGCGGGCGCCACCGGCGTCACCGTCATGCCACTGCACCTGCGACCGGGCGCGCGCGAGTGGTTCGCCCGGTGGCTGGTGCGGGAACGCCCGGACCTGGCCGACAACTACCGCAAGCTCTACTCCCGCGGGTCCTACGTGGACACCCACTACCGCCGCCGCCTGGCCGCCCGCGTCCAGCCACTCTTGGCCCGCCACAGCCTGGACGCACACGGCAAACGCGAAGCCGCAGGCATCCCCGGCGATGAAGAGGGCCTGTGGCCCGAAGGCAGCCTCCCCGCCTCAACCCCACCCACCCCCGTAGCGCAAGAACAACTGACCCTCCTCTAGTCCCGCATAACGCACGGCCTGAGGGAACCGCAGGGGCAAAACTGCTGGTCGGGTGGCCGGTCGCAGTCTGGCGTACGGCGTACGGTACAATGTACGACATGAGTGCCGTGCCGGGTAGTGGAGCTGGGTTCGTGCCGACCGACGAAGACGTGGCGGGCGTGCTCGCGTGGTTCGAACAGTGGGATGCCCTGGCGGTGGCCAAGGACGTCGAGGCGATGGCCGGGCTGACGATGTTCCCGGTCAACGCGGTTACCGACGGGTCGGTGCAGTCGTGGGACCGGGAACGGTTCCTGCAGGACATGGCGGCGAACCTCGGTGAGGGTGACGTGCAGATGGAGTCGGTCCGGACGCCGGTCTTCATCAACGCCAACCTGGTGTTCGTGGTCACCGACGCGACCATCACGGTGGGCGAGTTCTCGCAGGTCGTGCGGTACGGGGACCTGCTGGTGAAGACCGACGGCAAGTGGCTGTTCCAGACCATGGTCCAAGGCGGGTGGTAGACGTCCGGGCCACTAACAATCAGTCTTGACTGTTTGTTAGTGGCCCGGAACACTCGGCCGCATGGCCACCGAAACCAGGGAGACCCGGCGCCAGGCCGACCGCAGCCGGGAGACCCGGCGCAAGCTCATGGAGGCGACGGTCGACTGCCTGGTCGAACGCGGCTGGGTGGGCACGACGACGACGGTGGTGGCCGAGCGCGCGGGCGTGTCCCGGGGCGCTCAGCTGCACCACTTCCGCACCCGCGGTGAACTCGTCGCCGCCGCGGTCGAGCACCTCGGGGTGGAGAGCGTCCTGCACCTCAAGGAACGCGCGCGGCAGGTCAACGGGAGCTCGTCGAAGAATCGGATCACCGCGGTGGTCGAGCTGATCGCCGACTTCTACGCCAGCGACCTGTTCACCGCAGCCCTCGAACTGTGGGTCGCCGCACGCACCGATCCCGACCTGAAGACCGTGGTGGTGCCGCTGGAGGTCCGCCTGGGCCGCGAGACGCACCGCTTGGCCGTCGACCTGCTCAACGCCGACGAGACCAAGCCGGGCGTCCGCGAAGCCGTGCAGATCACCATGGACCTGGTGCGCGGTTTGGCCCTGGCCAACCAGCTGACCGACGACACCAAACGGCGTAAGAGGATCATCCGGCACTGGGCTCAACTGCTGGAGGACTCGCTGTGATCACCGAAATCCTGAACGACCTGCGCGCCGAGAGCCAGGAACTGGACGATCTGGTCTCGCCGCTGTTCGACTGGACCATCCCCACGCCCGCCGAGGGCTGGACGATCGCGAACCAGATCAGCCACCTGCGGTGGACCGACCGCATGGCCACGCTTGCCATCCGCGACCCGGCCGCGTTCGCCGAGGCGTTGAAGCAGGCCACGCCGGACATGGTGGACGAAGGCGCGCGGGAGCGGGTCAGGCTGTCGGACTGGCGTGCCGGCCGCGCGGAGCTGGCCCAAGCCCTCCAGGAGGTGCCGCCCGGCGTGAAGGTGCCGTGGTTCGGGCCGCCGATGAGCCCGGCGTCCATGGCCACCGCCCGGCTGATGGAGACGTGGGCGCATGGCCAGGACGTCGCCGACGCGCTCGAGGTGACCCGTGAGCCGACCCACCGGCTCAAGCACGTCGCGCACATCGCGGTTCGTGCGTTCGGCTACGCGTTCCTGGTCAACGGCCTGGCCGTGCCGGAGGTGCCGGTCCGGGTGGAGCTGACCGGGCCGCAGGGCGAGCTGTGGACGTGGGGCCCGGAGGACGCCGAGGACCGCATCACCGGCCCCGCGTTGGACTTCTGCCTGCTGGCCACCCAGCGACGGCACCGCAACGACCTGACCGTGACCGCGGTCGGGGACACCGCCAACGCCTGGCTGCCCATCGCGCAGGCGTTCGCCGGTCCTCCCGGCGCGGGGCGCGGGAAAGGGCAGCGGTGATCCGCATCGGCAACGCCTCGGGGTTCTACGGTGACCGGTTCTCCGCCGTCCGCGAGATGCTGGCCGGCGGGGAACTGGACGTGCTCACCGGCGACTACCTGGCCGAGCTGACCATGCTCATCCTGGGTCGCGACCGGATGAAGGACGCGAACCTCGGCTACGCCCGCACGTTCCTGCGCCAGCTCGAAGAGAACCTGGCCGAGGCGCTGGAACGCGGTGTCAAGATCGTCTCCAACGCAGGCGGGCTGAACCCGGAAGGGCTGGCCGAGGCGGTCGACAAGCTCGGCCTCGGCGCGAAGGTCGCCTACGTGACCGGCGACGACCTGCGCGAACGGTTCCCGGAGGCGTTGACCGCCAACGCCTACCTCGGCGCGTGGGGCATCGCCGAGTGCCTCGCCGCCGGGGCGGACGTCGTGGTCACCGGGCGCGTCACCGACGCGTCGTTGGTCGTCGGGCCGGCGGCGGCGCACTTCGGCTGGGGCCACGAGGACTGGGACGCCCTGGCCGGCGCGACGGTCGCCGGTCACGTGCTGGAGTGCGGCACGCAGGCCACCGGCGGCAACTACTCGTTCTTCACCGAGATCGACGCGACCAGGCCCGGGTTCCCCGTCGCGGAGATCGAGGCCGACGGCTCGTCGGTCATCACCAAGCACGACGGCACGGGCGGCGCGGTCACCGTGGACACCGTCACCGCCCAGCTGCTCTACGAGATCGGCGCGCCCGCCTACCTCGGCCCGGACGTGGTCAGCCACTTCGACACCATCCGGCTCGACCCGCACGACCGGGGCGTCCGGATCTCCGGGGTGAAGGGCTCGCCGCCGCCCGACACGCTCAAGGTCTGCCTCAACACGCTCGGCGGGTTTCGCAACTCGACGACGTTCGTGCTGACGGGGCTGGACATCGAGGCCAAGGCGGACCTGGTCCGCCACCAGCTCGAACAGGCCATCGGTGACGGCGACCTGACGTGGACGCTGGCGCGCACCGAACACGCCGACGCGGACACCGAGGAGACGGCGAGCGCGCTGCTGCACGTCACCATCAAGACGCCGGACGCCAAGCGGGCCAAGGCGTTCTCGCGGGCGGGCATCGAGCTGGCGTTGGCGTCCTACCCGGGCTTCCACGTCACCGCGCCGCCCGGCGACGGCACGCCGTTCGGCGTCTACCGGGCCGCGTACGTGCCGCGGACGTCGGTGCGGCACCGGGCCGTGCTGCCGGACGGGGAGGTGGTCGAGGTATGAGGCCTGTCTCGAAGAGGGTTTCCCCGAAAAAGGTTCCACTGCGTCGAATCCCTTTGGGCACGATCGCGGGCGCGCGCTCGGGGGACAAGGGTGGTGACGCCAACCTCGGGGTGTGGGTGCGCACGGACGCTCAGTACGAGTGGTTGCGTGGCGAACTCACCGTCGAACGGGTGAAGGAACTGCTGCCCGAGGCGGGCGAGGTCGACCGGTACGAGCTGCCGAACCTCAAGGCGCTGAACTTCGTGCTGCACGGCCTGCTCGGCGACGGCGTGGCTTCGTCCACCCGCTTCGACCCGCAGGCCAAGGCGCTGGGGGAGTGGCTGCGCTCCCGTCACGTGGAGATCCCGGAGGCGTTGCTGTGAACACGACGTCCGAGCTGTTCGAGACGCCGGAGCGGCGGGACCTCCGGGCCACCGTGCGGAAGTTCACCGAGCAGGAGGTCGTGCCGCACCTGTCGGACTGGGAGCGGGCCGGGGAACTGCCGCGTGAGCTGCACCGGAAGGCGGCGGAGATCGGGCTGCTTGGCGTCGGTTTCCCGGAGGCCGTCGGCGGCGCGGGCGATCTGCTCGACACCGTCGTGGTGACCGAGGAGCTGATCCAGGCCGGTGGCTCGTCCGGGCTGGTCGCCGGGTTGATGACGCACGGCATCGCATTGCCGCACATCGTGGACTCGGGTGACGAGAGGCTGATCGACCGGTTCGTGCGGCCTACGTTGGACGGTGAGCTGATCGGGGCCCTCGCGGTCACGGAACCCGGTGGTGGCTCGGACGTGGCCGCCCTGCGGACCACCGCTCGGCGTGAAGGTGACCACTACGTGGTGAACGGGTCGAAGACGTTCATCACCTCGGGTGACCGGGCGGACTTCGTCACCACGGCCGTGCGCACCGGTGGTCCCGGTCACCGGGGCGTGAGTCTGCTGGTGATCGAGAAGGGCACGCCCGGGTTCACCGTGGACCGTCGACTGGAGAAGATGGGCTGGCACTGCTCGGACACGGCCGATCTGTCCTTTGTAGATGCACGGGTGCCGGTGGCCAACCTGGTCGGGCTGGAGAACACCGGGTTCGCGCTGATCATGCGGCAGTTCCAGGTGGAGCGGATCTCGATGGCCGTGGAGGCGTACGCGACGGCTCAGCGCTGTCTGGACTTGACGGTGGCGTACACGCGGCAACGCGAGACGTTCGGCAAGCCGCTCATCGCGCGGCAGGTGGTCAGTCACCGGCTGGTGGAGATGGCACAACGCATCGACCTCGCCCGCACGTACACGCGCGAGGTGGCGGTGAAGGTGTTGCAGGGTCTAGAGGTCGCCGCTCAGGTCTGCTTCGCGAAGAACGCGGCCGTGGAGGCGTGTTCGTTCGTTGTGGACGCTGCGGTCCAGCTGCACGGCGGCGCTGGTTACACGCGCGTTATGGAGGTCGAACGACACTACAGAGACGCGCGAATCCTCGGTATCGGGGGCGGCGCGACCGAGGTGTTGACCGAGCTGGCGGCGAAGCGATTGAGGTACACGGGATGACGATCTTGCGGACGGTGGTGGACGGCCGGTCGCCCGAGTACGCCGGGAACCGGGAGGCGTTGCTGGCCAGGTTGGCCGAGTTGGACGCCGAGCAGGCCAAGGCACTGGCGGGCGGCGGCGCGAAGTACGCCGAGCGGCACCACAAGCGCGGCAAGCTGCTGGTGCGGGAGCGGATAGAGCTGCTGGTCGACCAGGACAGCCCGTTCCTGGAGCTGTCGCCGTTGGCGGCGTGGGGCACCGACTACCCGGTGGGCGCGAGTGTGGTCACCGGGATCGGGGTGGTGGAGGGCGTCGAGTGCGTGATCGTCGCCAACGACCCGACCGTGCGCGGTGGGGCGAGCAATCCGTGGACGCTGAGAAAGACGTTCCGCGCCAACGACATCGCGTTGCAGAACCGGCTGCCGTTGATCGGGCTGGTCGAGTCCGGTGGTGCGGACCTGCCGAGCCAGAGCGAGATCTTCATCCCCGGCGGCCGGGCGTTCCGCGACCTGACCCGGCTGTCCGCGGCCGGTGTCCCGACCATCAGCACGGTGTTCGGCAACGCCACCGCGGGCGGCGCGTACGTGCCCGGCATGTCGGACTACGTGGTGATGATCGAGGAACGGTCGAAGGTGTTCCTCGGTGGTCCGCCGCTGGTGAAGATGGCCACCGGTGAGGAGTCCGACGACGAGTCGCTGGGCGGCGCGCGGATGCACGGCACCACGTCCGGGCTGGCCGATTTCGTGGCGGAGGACGAGGTGGACGCGATCCGGCTCACCCGGCGGGTGGTCGCCCGGCTCAACCGGCGCAAGCTCGGTCCCGCGCCCAAGCCGGTGGAGCCGCCGTTGTACGACGAGGACGGCCTGCTGGGTCTGGTGCCGACGGACCTGCGCGTGCCGTTCGACCCGCGCGAGGTGATCGCCCGGATCGTGGACGGCTCCCGGTTCGACGAGTTCAAGCCGGACTACGGCACCAGTCTGGTCACCGGGTGGGCCGACCTGCACGGCTATCCGATCGGCGTGCTGGCCAACGCGCGCGGTGTGCTGTTCAGCGCGGAGGCGCAGAAGGCCACGCAGTTCATCCAGCTGGCCAACGCCAGTGACACGCCGTTGCTGTTCCTCCAGAACACCACCGGGTACATGGTCGGCGCGCAGTACGAGCAGGGCGGCATCATCAAGCACGGCGCGATGATGATCAACGCGGTGGCCAACAGCCGGGTGCCGCACCTGACCGTGGTGATGGGCGCGTCCTACGGCGCGGGCAACTACGGCATGTGCGGCCGGGCGTACGACCCGAGGTTCCTGTTCACCTGGCCCAACGCCAAATCGGCGGTGATGGGGCCCAAACAGCTCGCCGGCGTGCTGTCGATCGTGGCGCGGCAGGCCGCCGCCGCGAAGGGGCAGGACTACGACGAGGAGCACGACGCGGCCATGCGGCAGATGGTGGAGGGGCAGATCGAGCAGCAGTCGTTGGCCGCCTTCCTGTCCGGCAGGCTCTACGACGACGGCGTGATCGACCCGCGCGACACCAGAACCGTGCTCGGGCTCTGCCTGTCGGCGATCCACAGTGGACCGATCAAGGGCGCCGAGGGCTACGGCGTCTTCCGGATGTGAGGACGCGATGATCCGCAAGCTGTTGATCGCCAACCGGGGCGAGATCGCGCGTCGGGTGATCCGGACGTGCCGGGAGGTCGGGGTCTCGCCGGTGGCGGTGTTCTCCGACCCCGACGAGCACGCGCCGCACGTCCGGGAGGCCGACGCGGCGGTGCGGCTGCCGGGGGACGCGCCGAGCGGGACCTACCTGCGTGGTGACGCGTTGGTGGCGGCGGCGCTCGCGGCCGGTGCGGATGCGGTGCACCCGGGCTACGGGTTCCTGTCCGAGAACGCCTCCTTCGCGCGTGCCGTGCAGGCCGCCGGGTTGACGTGGGTCGGGCCGGACCCGGAGGTCATCGATGCGATGGGCTCCAAGGTCGCGGCCAAGAAGCGGATGGCCGCCGCCGGCGTGCCGGTGCTGCCGGAATTTGACCCGGAGTCGGCCCGGGAGTTCCCGCTGCTGGTCAAGGCATCCGCGGGTGGCGGTGGCCGGGGGATGCGGGTGGTGCGGTCCGCGGCCGAGTTGGCCGGGCAGGTCGCGGCGGCCCGTCGCGAGGCCGAGTCGGCGTTCGGCGACGGCACGGTGTTCTGCGAGCCGTTGCTGGAGCACGCACGGCACGTCGAGGTGCAGGTCCTGGCCGACGCGCACGGCACGGTGTGGGCGTTGGGGGAGCGGGAGTGCTCCATCCAGCGCCGGCACCAGAAGATCATCGAGGAGACGCCCAGCCCGGCCGTCACGCCGCAGGCGCGTGCGCGGCTGTTCGACGCGGCGACCAAGGCCGCCGAGGCGATCGGGTACGTCGGGGCCGGCACGGTGGAGTTCCTGTTCACCGACGACGGCTCGTTCCACTTCCTGGAGGTCAACACCCGGCTCCAGGTCGAGCACCCGGTCACCGAGGAGGTGTTCGGCGTCGACCTGGTGGCCTGGCAGCTCGCGATCGCCGAAGGCGCGCGGCTCCACGGGGAACCGCCGACACCGAACGGCCACGCGATCGAAGCCCGGCTGTACGCCGAAGACCCGGCGCACGACTGGCGGCCGGCGAGCGGCACCGTGCACCGGTTCGCCGTGCCGGACGGGGTGCGCGTGGACAGCGGTGTGGAGGACGGCACCGAAGTCGGGGTGCACTACGACCCCATGCTGGCCAAGGTCATCGCGTGGGCGCCGACCCGGCACGCGGCGATCCGCAAGCTCGCCGCCGCGCTGGAGCGCACCGAACTGCACGGTCTGGTCACCAACCGGGACCTGCTGGTGCGCACGCTGCGGCACCCGGAGTTCGGCGCGGGCAACACCCACACCGGGTTCCTCGACGAACACGCGCTGACAACCCCGCCCGACGCAGACGTGCGGCCCGCCGCGTTGGCCGCCGCGCTCGCGTTGGCCGAACGCCGCCGCGGCTCACTCCCACTGGCCTCCCTCCCGCTGGGCTGGCGGAACCTCCCGTCCCAGCCGCAGAAGACCGTGTTCGAGCACGGCGGCGACACGGTGGAGGTCGACTACCGCCACACCCGCGCGGGCGTGGAGACGAGCCTGGACCTGACGGTCGTGGCGGCGTCGCCGACAGAGGTGACGGTGGAGCGGGGCGGGGTGCGCACCACGTTCCCGGTCGCGGTGTACGGAGACCGGGTGGAGGTGGGCGCGGTGTCGCTCAAGCTCCGGCCGCGGTTCCCGGAGCCTGCGGCCAAGGTCGCCGAGGGCGCCACCGTCGCACCGATGCCCGGCACCGTGGTCCGGGTCGCGGTCGAGCCGGGGCAGCGCGTGGAGCCGAGGGCGGAACTGTTCGTGCTGGAAGCGATGAAGATGGAGCACCGGGTGCCGTCGGCGGCCGGCGGCACGGTGGTGGAAGTGCTCGTGCAGGCGGGTCAGCAGGTGGATGCGGGCGATGTGCTCGCGGTAGTAGCCGAAGACCCGCTTGCGGGGTCGAGTGAAGGGGCTGCGGTGTGATGATCAACTTCACCGAGAGTGAGGAGCGGCGGGCGCTGCGCAAGGCCGTCGCCGACATGGCCCGCAAGTACGGCCACGAGTACTTCACCGCCAAGGCGCGGGCGGGGGAGAAGACCGACGAGCTGTGGGCCGAGGCGGGCAAGCTGGGCTACCTCGGCGTGGCCGTGCCCGAGGAGTACGGCGGTGGTGGCGGTGGGATCGGTGACCTGGCCGCCGTGTGCGAGGAGTTGGCGACGGCCGGCTGCCCGTTATTGCTGACCGTCGTCTCGCCCGCCATCTGCGCCACGGTGATCGCCCGCTTCGGCACCGACGAGCAGAAGCAGCGGTGGCTGCCGGGGTTCGCCGACGGCACCACCAAGATGGGGTTCGCCATCACCGAGCCGGACGCGGGCTCCAACTCGCACAAGCTCACCACCGCCATCCACCGCGACGGCGACGAGTGGGTCCTCAACGGCGGCAAGTACTACATCTCCGGTGTGGACGAAGTCGAGGCCGTTCTTGTGGTGGCCCGGCATGTCGACGCGACGGGCCAACGGCTGCTGCCGTCGTTGATGATCGTGCCGACGAACGCGCCCGGCTTCACCTACCGGCACATCCCGATGGAAGTGCTGTCGCCGGAGAAGCAGTTCACCTGCTTCTTCGACGACGTGCGCCTGCCACTGGACGCGCTGGTCGGCACCGAGGACGCGGGCCTGGCCCAGCTGTTCGCCGGACTCAACCCGGAGCGGATCATGGCGGCGTCCTTCGCCACCGGCATGGCCCGCCGCGCACTCGACCTGGCGGCCGAGTACGCCCGCACCAGGACCGTCTGGGATACGCCGATCGGCGCGCACCAAGGCCTCGCGCACCCGTTGGCGCAGTGCGCGATCCAGGTCGAGTTGGCGAGGCTGATGACCCAGAAAGCCGCGGCTCTCTACGACGCTGGGGAGGACCGGGCTGCCGGGGAAGCGGCCAACATGGCCAAGTACGCGGCGGGGGAGGCGGTGGCGGCGGCGGTGGACCAGGCCATCCAGGTGCACGGTGGCAACGGGCTGTCGTCCGAGTACGGACTGGGCGCCATGCTGGCCGCGTCCCGGTTGTCCCGAATCGCCCCGGTCAGCCGGGAAATGATCCTGAACTACGTGGCGCAGCACACGTTGAAGTTGCCGCGCTCCTATTGAATCAGGTCCATTCCCAGCGCAGGCCGACCACGCCGGGACCGAAGTCGAGCGCGACCGCGTACGCGTAGCCCCAAGTGTCCACCGGGGTCTCGCGTACGTCGGTTGGTTCTCCACCGGTCAAACCGGTCGTGAATTGTTCACAACGCGCGGGTCGGCACCGCGAGTCGTAGCGGACCTCCAGGACGTACTCGCGAACGGGGTGGCGGAAGCGCCGCGAGTGCGTGTTGTCGAACGTGGGGTGGTGCGGTGCCACGTGGATCAGCTCGTACTCGACGGCGGTCCGCTCACCTCGGCGCAACGGGCGGTCGAGCAGCAGTTCGGCGACCATCAATCCGTTGCGCGGGTCGGCGGAAACCCTCCCCAGTCTGCACGAGCGCAGCGTGCCGATGACCGGCAGCGGGTCACCGGGCAGCCGGGTGTCGTAGCCCAGCAGCACCCGGTCCACGCCCGACCGCTCGGCGCGCAGCACCTGCCGCGACCGCACCCGGCGGGTGCTGCCGTCCATCGCCAGCTCCACCTGGTCGCGCAGGCTGAGCCGGGTGAGGTCCTGGTCGGTGCTGGTGTCGACGTCGGCCAGCAGCTCCGCGATGGTCGCGTAGTCGTTCTCGCCGACCCAGCCCTCCGGGCCGGACACGCGTGACCGGGGACGGGCCTTGCCTCGGGGCCGGGGCGGTCCGAGCAGCGTGCTGAGCCCGCCGGGGCCGACGTCCAGGATCTCCTCCAGGTGGCTGACAGCGGTGAGCGAATCCGGTCGCTCGGGTCGCCGCCTGCCCGACTGCCAGTAGCTCAGCGCGGCGATGCTGACCGCCACGCCCCGCCCTCGCAGCTTGTGCTGGATGCGTTCCAGGCTGAGCCCTTTCGCTCGGATCGCCGCACGCAATGCGTCCGCGAAGGGGTCGGACCCCGCGTCGATCCGTCGGGGATCGCGTACCCGCGATTCCGGTCCGACGACTGGCGTAGGCATCTTCGCTCCGTTCTCCGGTGGACAAGGCGAGCGACGTTATCGCGCGAAATCACCAGGACGGTACAGCCGATCGGGTTTCCCGGCGTGAATTTAACCGAATCGGACGGCAAATCCTGCGGGCTGTGGAATGTTTGAATTCTCATCAACAGCAGTGGTGTGAAGAGTCGGCTACCACACGATCACCGCACCACGCTGGGACATCTGGTCCCTTTCCGGTAGTCGAAGCAGCCCATAGGCTCAAGGCGGTCAGTGACGTGGAACACATCTACCGCCGAAGCGGGCGTCATCGCTTCTCGTTTCGACGGCCCCGGCGAAAGCATTTATCCACAGCGTTGAATCACTTCTCAATCACGTTGTCGCGGGCGGGCGGGCCGGTGCCCCTGGCGGGTGGTTCCCCGAACCGACTGCTCCGTCCGGCGCCCACGGCCCGACCGGAGTTCGGCACACTGGCAACCCCGGCGCGTGATCCGCGCCCGGGTTCCCTTCCCCTGCAAAGGAAAGCCGTATGCGCAAGCTCTTACCGGGCCTCGCCGCCACCGCCCTGACCGTCACCCTGCTCGCCGCGCCCGCCCACGCCGAGGGCGCCGTCCTGCACGCGGGCTCGCCCACCGCCGTGCCCGGCAGCTACATCGTCAAGCTCAAGGACCTCACCACAGCCGGTGCCGTCGAAAGCCGGCTCCAAGGTCAGGTGACGCGGAGATTCGCCGCGTTCGGCGGCTTCACCGCGTCGCTCACCCCGCAGCAGGCCCGCCGGCTCGCCGCCGACCCGGCCGTCGAGTACGTCGAGCAGGACCAGGTCGTGCACGCCAACGCCAGCCAGCCCAACGCGCCCTGGGGCCTGGACCGGATCGACCAGCGCGCCCTGCCGCTGAGCACCACCTACAACTACACCTCCCTCGGCACCGGCGTCACCGCGTACGTGATCGACACCGGCATCCGGACCACGCACACCCAGTTCAGCGGACGTGCCGTCCACGGCTACGACGCCGTCGACAACGACTCCGTCGCCCAGGACGACAACGGGCACGGCACCCACGTCGCCGGCATCATCGCCGGCACCACGTACGGCGTGGCCAAGGGCGTGCGGGTGGTCGGGGTGCGCGTGCTCAACGGCTCCGGCAGCGGCACCACCTCCGGTGTCATCGCGGGCGTGGACTGGGTGCGGGTGAACGCGCGCCGTCCCGCCGTGGCCAACTTCAGCCTCGGCGGCTCGGCGTCCGTCGCGCTGGACGACGCGGTGCGCCGGTTGATCGCCGCGGGCATCACCGCGTCGGTCACCGCCGGCGGCAGCAACGGCAGCGTCGCCAACGTCTCGCCGGCTCGGGTCGTCGAGGCCGTCACCTCCGGCGCGACCACCCAGACCGACGCCAGGGCGTCGTTCTCCAACTACGGCACCGGCGTGGACCTGTACGCGCCGGGCGTCGGCATCACCTCGGCGTGGCACACCAGTGACACCGCCACCAACACGCTCAGCGGCACGTCCATGGCGACCGGCTTCGTCAGCGGCGTCGCCGTCCGGTACCTCCAGAACAACACCACGGCCACCCCGGCCCAGGTGCACGCCGAGCTCCTGCGCGAGGCGACACCACTGCCGTGGGGCGGAGGGCTCCTCTACTGGTCGCCGACCCGGTGAACTGAACCGGTGACGTGCTGGTCGGCGAGGTGAGTCGACGGGGCGAGGTGGTGGCGCATCACCAGCTCGCCCTCGTCCACCTCGCCGGTGTCGGCGAAACCGAACGCCGCGTACAGGCCGCGGGCCACCGCGTTGCCCGGCACGACGCTCAGCACCAGCTCGGTACGGCCCTCGGCACGTGCCACGTCGGCGATCGCGGCCAGGCCCTTGCGGCCGAGCCCGCGGCCCTGGGCGCGCCGGTCGATCATGAACCGGACGATGTGCAGCTCGTCGGGTCTGTCCCGTTCGAGGAGGGTGAAGCCCACCAGCTCCGCTCCGCTGAACAGGGCAAGCGGCTGCAACTTCGGGCGGTGGATCCAGGCGTCCGCGATCGACTTGAGGTTCGTCGCGACGAACGTCCGCTGGTCTTCGTGGACCTCCAGGCCGATCACGGCCCGGTAGTTGTCCGCGGTCACGGGTTCCAAACGCATGTCCGGACCGTAGCGCCGCCGTGACACCACCGCTCCCGGATTTTGGGAACCCCCTGGTCGGACCGATTGTTCACGCTCAGGGATAACTGGCAATTGTTCACCCTTCCGAGGGAACCCATCGGTTGCCTACGTTTGTGACTGTCAGCGAGGGCAAGGTGGCCCAATGTCACCCCCGAGCCCTGCAAAGCTCCTCGGGGTGAGTCGAGCCACCGTTCGAAGAACGGAATCCGCATGCGACAGTCACGACAGGCCCGGTTCCTGGCCGGGGTCGGGGCGACGGCGCTCGCCGTCACCGCGACCTCCCTGTTGGCCGCCCCTGCCCAGGCCGCCGAGGGCGAGATCCTCGCCGCCGACGCCGTGCAGAAGGTCCAGAACCACTTCATCGTCAAGCTCAAGGACGGCTCGACCGCGTCCGCGCAGAGCCTGGCGGGCCAGTACGGCGGTCAGGTCGACACCGTGTTCCGCAGCGCGCTCAACGGCTTCTCCGTGTCGCTGCCCGAGGCGGCGGCCAAGCGTCTCGCGGCCAACCCGGCCGTCGAGTACGTCGAGCAGGACCAGGTCTTCACCATCCAGGCGACGCAGACCAACCCGCCGTCCTGGGGCCTCAACCGGATCGACCAGCGCAACCTGCCGCTGGACACGGCCTACAGCTACACCTCGACCGGCTCGGGCGTGAACGTCTACGTCATCGACACCGGCCTGCGGGTCAGCCACAGCACGTTCGGCGGCCGGGCCCGCAACGGCTACGACGCGGTCCAGAACGACAGCGTCGCGCAGGACGGCAACGGCCACGGCACGCACGTCGCGGGCACCATCGCGGGCAGCCAGTACGGCGTCGCCAAGGGCGCGACGGTGTACGGCGTGCGCGTGCTCAACGACGCCGGCAGCGGCACCACCGCCGACGTCATCGAGGGCATCGACTGGGTGACGAACAACCACGTCAAGCCGGCCGTGGCGAACATGAGCCTCGGCGGCGGCGCCTCCTCCACGATCGACGCGGCAGTGCGCCGTTCGATCGCGGCGGGCGTCACCTACGCCATCGCGGCGGGCAACAGCAACGCCAACGCGTCCGGCTACTCGCCGGCCCGCGTGACCGAGGCCATCACCGTCGGTGCGACCACCAGCACCGACGCCCGTGCCAGCTACTCGAACTTCGGCACGGTGCTGGACATCTTCGCGCCGGGCTCGTCGATCACCTCGGCGTGGATCACCAGCGACACCTCCACCAACACCATCAGCGGCACCTCGATGGCGACCCCGCACGTCGCCGGTGCCGCCGCCCGCTACCTCCAGGGCAACCGCAGCGCGACCCCGTCCCAGGTGGCGAGCTACCTGGTCGGCCAGTCGACCGCGAGCAAGGTGACCAGCCCGGGCACCGGTTCCCCGAACCGCCTGCTCTACCTGGCGCCCACCGCCTGATCCACGACCGAACGAACTGGGGCCGTCCTCTCACGAGGGCGGCCCCAGCCGCGTCAGGCCCCGGTCGCGTCAGGCGGGCTGCACCACCAGGAACTCCAGCGACGTGGCCGGCTCACCGTCGCCCCCGGCTTGTTCGGTGCCGGGCACGACACCGCCCGCGACGACCTTGTCGACGACCTCCATGCCGAGGGTGACCCGGCCGAGCACCGGGAAGTCGGGGCCGATCACCGGACTGTCCTGGTAGACGATGAAGAACTGGCTGCCGTTGGTGCCGGGGCCCGCGTTGGCCATCGCGACCACACCGCGCCGGTAGTCCCCGGTCCTCGCCGTCGGGTCGTCGTAGACGTATCCCGGTCCGCCGGCGCCGGTGCCCGTCGGGTCGCCGCACTGGAGCACCCAAAGCTCCTCCACGGTGAGCCGGTGGCACGACGAGGTGTTGTAGAGCTGCTTCGTGATCAGGTGGCGAAAGCTGTGCACCGCGCACGGCGCGCTCGCGGCGTCGAGCTCCACGTCGAAGCGGCCCCGGTTGGTGTCGAAGCGGATCGTCACGGTGCCGCGGGCGGGGACCGGACCCTCGTCGGGTGGGGTCATCCGGCGCATCGGTTCGTCGTTGATCAGCGGGTACTGGCAGTCGACGGTCGGGATCGGCTCCGCCGGCGGTGTGGAGCCCGCCACCGGGCGGCCGGGGACCGCCGTGGTGCACGCGGTCGTCAGGAGGATCAAGGCACTCACGAGCAGGCGTCTGGCCACCGGGTGATCGTAGAACCTCTCCCACCTGCGGATTAAAGGTTTGCTCAACGATCGTTCAGCACCGGCTGGGCACACTGGGTTCCGCGGCGGTCCGACAGGGAGCCCTGATCGGTAGAGCAGGGGGAAGGGCACCCCTGGGGGCGGACCGCCGCGCTCGGACGCGGAGGAAACACGGAGGGGAAACCTGGTGGCGCCACCCACCAGGTCGTTGGCTAGCCTTGACGACCAGTAGTCAGTTGAGCTAGCCCCCAGTTTTCGAGCCAACCCGAGGAGAGCAGTACCCGTGATGCGCACGCACCAGGCCGGGACGCTCCGCGCCGAGCACGCCGGGCAGTCCGTCACCCTGACCGGGTGGGTGGCCCGCACGCGCGATCACGGCGGCGTGATCTTCATCGACTTCCGGGACGCCTCCGGCGTGGCGCAGGTCGTCTTCCGCGAGGGCGAGATGGCCGAGCGGGCGCACAAGCTGCGCTCCGAGTTCGTGGTCAAGGTCGTCGGTGAGGTCGCCCGCCGCCCCGAGGGCAGCGAGAACCCCGACCTGCCCACCGGGGCCATCGAGGTCTACGCCTCCGAGCTGGAAGTGCTCAACGAGGCCGCGCCGCTGCCGTTCCAGCTCGACGAGCACCTCCAGGTCGGCGAGGAGGCGCGGCTGCGCCACCGCTACCTGGACCTGCGCCGCAGCGGCCCGGCCAAGGCCATGCGGCTGCGCAGCGAGGCCAACCGGATCGCCCGCGAGGTTCTGCACGCGGAGGACTTCGTCGAGGTCGAGACCCCGACCCTGACCCGCTCCACCCCCGAGGGCGCGCGCGACTTCCTGGTGCCGGCCCGGCTGCGCCCCGGCTCCTGGTACGCCCTGCCGCAGTCGCCGCAGCTGTTCAAGCAGCTGCTGATGGTCGGCGGCCTGGAGCGGTACTACCAGATCGCCCGCTGCTACCGGGACGAGGACTTCCGCGCCGACCGGCAGCCCGAGTTCACCCAGCTCGACATCGAGATGAGCTTCGTCGACCAGGACGACGTGATCGCCCTGTCCGAGAAGATCCTGGCGAGCCTGTGGAAGGACCTGGCGGGCTACGAGATCGCCACGCCGATCCGCCGGATGACCTACGCCGAGGCGATGGCCAAGTACGGCACGGACAAGCCTGACCTGCGCTTCGGCCTGGAGCTCACCGAGCTGACCGAGTACTTCAAGGACACGCCGTTCCGGGTGTTCCAGGCGGCGTACGTGGGCGCGGTCGTCATGCCAGGCGGCGCGTCGCAGCCTCGCCGCACGCTCGACGCGTGGCAGGACTGGGCCAAGCAGCGCGGCGCCCGCGGTCTGGCGTACGTGCTGGTCAACGAGGACGGCACGCTCGGTGGCCCGGTCGCCAAGAACCTCTCCGACGCCGAGCGCGACGGCCTGGCCAAGGCCGTCGGCGCCAACCCCGGTGACTGCGTGTTCTTCGGCGCGGGCGAGCCGGACGGCGCGCGGGCCCTGCTCGGTGCGGCCCGGGTGGAGATCGCGTCCCGGATCGGCCTGATCGAAGAGGGCTCCTGGTCGTTCGTGTGGGTCGTGGACGCGCCGATGTTCGAGGCCGTGGACAAGATCGGCGACGACATCGCGGTCGGCAGCGGCCAGTGGACCGCGCTGCACCACGCGTTCACCTCGCCGAACTCCGAGTGGATCGACAAGTTCGGCACAGACCCGGGCAACGCGCTGGCCTACGCCTACGACATCGTCTGCAACGGCAACGAGATCGGCGGCGGGTCCATCCGTATCCACCGCGCCGACGTCCAGCAGCGCGTTTTCGAGATCATGGGCATCGGCGCGGAGGAGGCGCAGGAGAAGTTCGGCTTCCTGCTCGACGCGTTCAAGTACGGCGCGCCGCCGCACGGCGGCATCGCGTTCGGCTGGGACCGGATCACCATGCTGCTCGGCGGGTTCGACTCGATCCGCGAGGTCATCGCGTTCCCGAAGAGCGGCGGCGGCTACGACCCGCTGACCGCGGCGCCCGCGCCGATCACCCCGCAGCAGCGCAAGGAGGCGGGCGTCGACTTCAAGCCCGCTCCCGAGAAGACCGCGCACGAGAAGACCGCGCCCGAGAAGACCAGCACCGAGAAGCAGTAACCAGTGCTGCACCTGCGGGCCATCTGCCCGGTCGAGCACACCGATGAAGTGTTGGTGGCGCTGAAGCAGCACCCCGGCGTCACGCACGTCGTGCTGCTGCGCGGCGCGGCGATCGAGCCCGCGGGTGACTTGGTGGAAGCCGACGTCGCCAGGGAGGCCACCGATGTGGTGGTGGCCTCCCTGTGCGCATTGGGCGTCGACCGCAACGGCGGCGTCACGCTGGAGCAGATCGACACCGCCCTGTCCGACGCCGCCGACCGCGCCGAGGAGGCCGCGCCCGGTGAAGGCGCGGACGCGGTGGTGTGGGAGGAGCTGCTGTCCCGCACCGGCGAGGAGTCCCGGCTCAACGTCACGTTCCTGTCGTTCCTGATCATCGCGTGCCTGCTCGCGGCGGTCGGCGTGGTGACGAACTCGCCGATCACCATCGTCGGCGCGATGGTCGTCGGGCCGGAGTTCGGCCCGCTCGCCGCGATCGCGGCCGGCATGGTGCTGCGGCGCTGGGACCTGGTGCGCAGGGCCGCGGCGGCGCTCGCGGTCGGGTTCCCGCTGGCCATGGCGATCACCGCGGTGGCCGCGTTCGCGGGCTCGTTCACCGACCTGTTCAGCCGGGACATGGTGCTCGCCGCGCACGAGGTCGACTTCGTGTTCCAGGTCGGGCCGTTCTCGTTGATCGTGGCGCTGCTCGCGGGCGCGGCCGGGATGCTGTCGATGACGTCCGCGAAGTCCGCGGCGCTCGTCGGGGTGTTCATTTCGGTCACCACCGTGCCCGCCGCAGGCTACGCCGCGGTGGCCGCGGTTCTCGGTGAGTGGGACATATGCCTCCAGTCGATTGCGCAGTTGGCGGTGAACCTGGTCGGCATCGTGGCGGCGGCGACGCTGGTACTGGGGCTGCGCACGCGTCGCGGCCGCGCCCGTGAGCTGGGACGACCCCTCACGAGCGGCTGACCGGGTGCCGATTTCGACAAACACTGGAACCCTCCGGGGCGTGAGCATTACCGTCACGGTGCCCGGACGGGTTCTGTCAGATCGGTGGCCACCGGGAGTAGGGTCGGAGGGGATGAGCGTGGAGATCACCGCCGGCCCGCAGGACATCGACGACGCTGCCCCTTCCGAGCTGGACGCGGCGGTGGCGGCGGCCGAGTCCGTGTTGAGCAGCAGGTTCGGCGCACCGGTTCGACTGGCCGACCCCGAGGACCTCGGGGGAGCGGGCCGGTCGGTGGTCGCCCGCGTCCGGGTGGCGCACACCCCGTTCTCGCTGCCCCGCACGCTGGTGGTCAAGCGCTACCCGTCGCCGGTGAACGACCGCGACCCGTTCGCGCACGAGGTGGTGAGCCACAAGCTGCTCACCGCGCTGCCGTCGGAGGAACGCCTCACGCCCGAGCTGGTGGCGCAGGACAACGCCAAGCGGCTCGTGGTGCTCGAAGACCTGGGCAAGGCCCCTCGGCTGGCGGAGAAGCTGCTGGGCTCCGACGCGCGTGCTGCCGAACGGGGGCTGCTGTCCTGGGCGCACGCCATGGGACGGCTGCACGCGACGACCGCCGGGCGTGACGCCGATTTCGACGCGTTGATGCGCCGCCAGGGCAGCCAGTGCTGCGCCGATCCGATCGTGGTGGACGTGCACACGGCGTTGGCCGGGATGCCGGCGTTACTGTTCGAATCGTTGGAAGTCGACACACCGGACGCGGTGCGGGCGTACGCCGAACAGGCCGTGCGAGGGTTCGTCACCTCCCGCCGGCGCGCGTTCAGCCCGTCCACGTCCTGCCCGGACAACCACCTGGTGACCAGCAAGGGCGTCCGGTTCCTCGACTTCGAGGGCGGCTGCGTGCGGGACATCGTGTTCGACGCGGCGTGCCTGCGGGTGCCGTTCCCGTCGTGCTGGTGCGCCTACGGGCTGCCCGCCGGCATGTCGGAGGCGATGGTCGCGGCGTGGCGGGCCGAGGTGTCGTCGGTGTGGCCGGACCTGGACGACGACTCGGTGTTCCTGCCCCGGCTGCTGGAGTCGCAGCTGATGTGGGTGTGGCTGGGCACGTGGCGCGGGCTGCCCGGGTTGGACTCGGCGCTGCCGTCCGGGCACCGCCCGCTGGACTCGCCGCCGCGCCTGGTGGTGCTGCTCTCGCGGTGGGTGCGGCTGCGGTCCGACGCGCTGGCGTCGGGCGCCAAGCACATCGCGGCGCACGCCGAGGACGTCATCACGGCGCTGGTGTCGCGGTACGGGGCGAAGGCCGCGGAACTGCCGCTGTACCCGGCATTCCGGTAGCGTTCCGCTGTTCGTCCCCGGCGCGTCACGTGGCTGCGCGATGGTTTCGGTGTGGCCAAGCCGGTGCACAGTCTGGTGGTCCTGGGCGACTCGACGACGGTGGGCGTGGGCGATCCCGTGCCCGGTGGGTGGCGGGGCGTCGGTCCGCTGCTCGCGGCGGCCTTCCCGGACGCGCGGTACCTGAACGGTCTCGTTCACCGGGGCGCGGGTGGCGTCGGTGCGGCACGCGCAGCTGCCGAAGGCGCTGCCGGTGCGGCCGGACGCGGCCGTGCTGCTGGTGGGGATGAACGACACGTTGCGGTCCGACTTCGACGCGCGGCAGCTGCACCTGGACCTGGACGCGATCGTGGGCGCGTTGGTGTCGGTGGGTTCGGTCGTCGTCACGGGTGCCGCTGGTGTGCACGGGCGGGTTGAAGGTGACGCCTCTGCACCGTGGGCTGGTTGGTGGTGAAGGGGATTCCGTGGCTGTGGCGCCGAGGTCGCGATCTGGTCCCTTACGCCGCAACGATTGTGTACTGCTCGTGGGCGGGTCACCCGGAACCACCCCGCTACGTCATCCGCCCGATCGCGACCGAGGCGGTGGCCGCGCAGTTGAGCGCAACGACCACCGCCTCTTCCGGGGAGTGCTAGTCGAGCTCGTACACCGTCGATTCACCGATCGTGGTGGCCTCGTAGTTCGCGGCGACCCACTCGGTGATCTCGCTGTTGCCGCCGCGCCCGCCGCCCATGCCGGTACCGCCCGTGACGAAGTAGCCGACCCGGCCGTCCGCCACGTACTGCTTGAACTCCTCCAGCGTCGGCGCAGGGTCACCGCCGCTCCAGCCGCCGATCCCGATCACGGCCTTGCCCGAGGCCAGTGACAGGCTCGCCGCGCTCTGCGCGCTCACCGTCGCCGCCGCCCAGGTGCCGGTGGTGTTCTTGAGCAGGTCGATCAGCTCCGCGGAGGTCTGGCCCGCCGGATCGCCGCCCATGCCGCCGCCCATCTGGCTGGTGTAGCCGGCCGGGCCGGACATCGGGATGGAACCGCCGTGCGGAGTGGCGGCGGTGGCCACGCCGAAGGCGGCGGTGGAGAACACGGCGGTGATCAGGGCCAGCGCGGCGACCCGGCGTGCGCCCATCACGATCGCGGTGGCCACCAGCACGGTCACCGCCGCGACGGTCCAGCGGATCGCGGGCATCCAGTCACCGAACCGCTGGAGCAGGGCGAAGCTCCAGAAGCCGGCGGCGGCGACCATCAGCGCGAGAGCCACGCGCACCTGGACGTTCTTGCGGCCACGCCACATCTCCCGGCCGGAGATGGCGACGAGCGCGGCGATGCCCGGCGCGACGGCGACCGTGTAGTACGGGTGGGTGATACCGCTCATGAAGCTGAACACGATCCCGTTGCCCAGCACCCAGAGGCCCCACATCACCAGGGCCGCGCGGGTCCGGTCGGTGCGCGGCAGGCGGCGGGTGAACCACAGCCCGGCCACCATGCCGATGAGCGCCGCCGGCAGCAGCCACGAGATCTCGGCGCCCATGCTCGCCCCGAACAGCCGCCCGATGCCGGTGGCGCCGCCGAAGCCGAGGTTGGCGTTGTTGCCACCGGCCACGACACCGACACCGCCGCCACCTCCGCCGCCGCCGAAGATCCGGCCGAGGCCGTTGTAGCCGATGGCCAGTTCCCAGAGGGAGTCGTTCGACGAACCGCCGATGTACGGGCGGGAGTCCGTCGGCCACAGCGCCACCAGGGCGATGAACCAACCGGCGGAGACGACCAGTGCGAGTCCCGCGCCGAGCAGGTGCGCGAACCGCTTGAGCAGCGAGGCGGGCGCGGCGAGCAGGTAGACGGCGGTGAACGCGGGCAGCACCAGCAGCGCCTGCCCCATCTTGGCCAGGAACGCGAACCCGATGGCCACGCCCGCCAACGCCAGCCACCAGCCGGACGCCTTATCCAGCGCCCGCACCGTGCAGTAGGCGCCGGCCACCATCAGCAGCACCAGCAACGCGTCGGGGAGGTTGAACCGGAACATCAGCACGGCGACCGGCGTCACCGCGAGAGCCGCGCCGGCCATCAACCCGGCCGCCGCGCCGGAGGTGCGCTTCACCGTGGCGTACAACAACCACACGGCCAGCACGCCCTCGATGGCCTGTGGCGCCAGCACGGCCCAGCTGGAGAACCCGAAGATCCGGGCGAACAGCCCGCTCACCCACAAGGCGGCGGGCGGCTTGTCCACGGTGATCACGCCGCCGGCGTCCGACGCGCCGAACAGCCACGCGGTCCAGCTCTGCGACCCGGCCTGGGTGGCGGCGGCGTAGTAGCTGTTGCCCCAGCCGGAGTCGGTGAGGTTCCACAGGTAGAGGGCCGCGGTGCCGGCCAGCAGCACGACCAGCGCGGGCGTGGTCCAGTTCCGGCCCGGCCGGGCCGCGGCCGGGGCGGTGGCGGGTGCCGTCAGGGTGGCGGTGGTCATGGAAGAGGTCCCTGGAGTCGAGGTTGGCGTGGTCATCCGGTGGCCTCCACGGCGCGGCGGGGGCGGAAGACCCAGTTGCGCAGCAACAGGAAGCGCAGCACGGTGGCCAGGAGGTTGGCGCCGACGACCGCGGCCAGTTCGGCCGGGCCGCCGGGTTCGGAGAACAGGTGCAGCAGTGCCAGTGAGCCGCTGGTCAGCGCCAGGCCCAGGCCGAAGACGATCAGGCCCTCGAACTGGTGCCGCCCCGCGCCCCGCCGACCGCGCACCCCGAAGGTGAACCGGCGGTTGGCCGCGGTGTTCGCGATCGCGGTCACCAGCAGGGCCACCAGGTTCGCGCCCTGCGCCCCCAACCCGCCGCGCAACAGCACGAACAGCAGCAGGTAGGCCAACGTGCTGATCACCCCGACCGCGGCGAAGCGGACGAGCTGCTTGAACAACCCCGCGGGCACACCCGGCGTTTCCGGCTCCAACGGTTCTCTCCCCAGCTGGGCGCGGAGTTCGCCGACGGGGATGCGCCCGGTCACCAGACCGCGCCCCACCCGTGCGACGCCTTTCAGATCGGCCACGGCGGTGGACACGATGTCCACCCGGCTGTCCGGGTCGTCCACCCAGTCCACCGGCACTTCGTGGATGCGTGCGCCGGCACGTTCGGCGAGCACCAGCAGTTCGGTGTCGAAGAACCAGCCGGTGTCCTCGACGTGCGGCAGCAACCGGCGGGCCACGTCGGCCCGGATCGCCTTGAACCCGCACTGCGCGTCGGTGAACCGGGTGGCGAGCGTGCCGCGCAGGATCAGGTTGTAGCAGCGGGAGATGAACTCGCGCTTCGGGCCGCGCACCACCCGCGCACCGCGCGCGAGTCTGCTGCCGATGGCCAGGTCGGAGTGCCCGGAGGTCAGCGACGCCACGAGCGGTGCGAGGGCGGCCAGGTCGGTGGACAGGTCCACGTCCATGTACGCCAGCACGGCCGCGTCCGACGCGGTCCACACCGCCTTCAGCGCCCGGCCCCGCCCCTTCTCCTCCAGGTGCACGGCGGTCACGTTGGGCAGCTCGCGGGCCAACTCGTCGGCGACGGCACGCGTCCCGTCGGTGCTCGCGTTGTTCGCGATGGTGATCCGGAACGTGTAGGGGAACGTCCGGGTCAGGTCGGCGTGCAGCTTGCGCACGCAGGGCGCGAGGTCGCGCTCCTCGTTGTACACCGGCACCACCACGTCGAGCACGGTGGTCGTCGTGAGCGTCGCGAAGGTCATGAGCTCACCCTCGGGCGCTTGGCTGGGTGGCTCGTGTGTCATGGCTGTACGTCCGCTGTGAGATCGTAAACGGCCACGCCGTCCACCTCCGTCACCGTGAACGTCTCCGCGACCCATTCGGCGATCCGCTGCGCGGCGTCGCTGCCGGTCTCGGCCGGCATCCCCGCGCCGCCGAGGAAGTAGTGCATCCGTCCATTTCGGACCAATTCCTGGAACTCCTCCAGCGTGGGCGCGGGATCGGTGCCGTTGAACCCGCCGACGGCCATCACCGGCTCACCGCTGCCGAGCTGGTACCCGGCCGCGTTGTTCGACCCGACGGCCGCCGCCGCCCAGGTGAACCCGTCGTTGTCCCGCAACAGCTCCACCAGTTCCGCGCCGGGTGTGGGCGCGCTCAGCAGGCCACCCATCCCGCCCATGCCACCGACGTTGGCCGTCCCACCGCCGGGGCCCATGAGGACCAGCCCACCGCCGGGGCGGTTGGCCCGCGCGGGCCCGGCGCTGGGAATCGCGCCGGAGTGCGGTGTCGCGGCGGTGGCCACGGAGTACGCGCCCGGCCCGAGCAGGGCGGCGACGAGCGCGATCGGCACGACCACGACGGCGGGCGCGACCGTGGACAGGAACAGCCCGACCGCGGCCGGCAGACCGAGGATCAGCACGACGGCGGCCAGCGCGGTCGACCAGTCCAACAGCAGCAGGTAGCACTGCAGCGCCGTCACGGCCAACGCGCCGGACAGCGCCGCCGCCGCGGCCGGTTCCCGGCGTCTGCGCCACAACGCGACCGCGCCGATGCCGATCAACGCCCCGATCGCCGGGGCCAACGCCACCGTGTAGTAGGCGTGGATGATGCCGTTCATGAAGCTGAACACCAGGGCGGTCACCACGAGCCAGCCGCCCCACAGCGCGATCCCGACCCGTTCGCCCTTGCGCCCGGCCCACCACCCGGCGGCCAGCAGCACCAGCGCGGTCGGCAGCAGCCAGGCGATCTGACTGCCCATCTCGCTGCCCAGCAGCCGGGCCCACCCGGTGGAACCCCACCCGCGTCCGCCGCCGACGCTGCCGACCTCCTCACCGGTCAGCCGGCCGAGCCCGTTGTAGCCGAGCGCCAACTCCAGCACGCTGTTGGACTGCGATCCGCCGATGTAGGGCCGTGAGCCGGCGGGCACCAACTCCACCGCCAGCACCCACCAGCCACCGGCGACGATCATCGCGCCCAGCGCCGCGCCCAGGTGCCACACCTTGCGCAACACCGCGGCGGGCGCGGACACCAGGTACACCAGCCCGAACGCGGGCAGCACCAGGAACGCCTGGAGCATCTTCGCCAGGAACGCGAAACCGACCGCCACCCCCGCGAGTACCAGCCACCGCACCGAGGCCTTCTCGGTGGCCCGGACCGTGCAGTAGGCGCCCGCCACGAGCAGCAGCACCATCAGCGCGTCCGGGTTGTTGAACCGGAACATCAGCACCGCGACCGGCGTCAACGCCAGCACGGCGCCCGCGATCAGACCGGCGGCCTCACCGGCCGTCCGGCGCACCGTGGCGTACAGCAGCCACACACTGGCCACGCCCATGAGCGCCTGTGGCACCAGGATGCTCCAGGCGTTGACCCCGAACAGTCGGGCGGACAACCCCATGACCCAGGTCGCCGCGGGTGTCTTGTCGACGGTGATGGCGCCCGCCGAGTCGGTCGCGCCGAAGAACCACGCGTGCCAGCTCTCGGCACCGGCCTGGGCGGCGGCGGAGTAGTAGGCGTTGGCCCAACCGGAGTCGCCCAACCGCCAGAGGTACAACACCGCCGTCCCGGCCAACAACAGCAACAGTGGTAGTCGCGCTCGCATGGGGTCGAGCCTGTCGGCGGACCCTGGGCGGTCCTTGTGCCCTGCCTGTGAGCCGGCTGTGTGCGGATCAGCGCGGCAGGCGCACGGTGAACGTGGTCCGGCCCGGCCTGCTGTCCAGCCGCACCGAGCCCTCGTGCGAGGCGACGACGGCGGCCACGATCGACAGGCCCAGCCCGGTGCTCCCGGCCGCACGGGACCGCGACGTGTCACCCCGGCTGAACCGCTCGAAGACGTCGGCCTGCAACTCCTCCGGGATGCCGGGACCGTCGTCGGTCACCGCCACCTCCACCGCGCCGTCCACAATGGACAGCGAGGTGGTGACCTTGGTGCCCGGCGGTGTGTGCGTGCGCGCGTTGGACAACAGGTTCGCCAGAACCTGGTGCAGCTTGTGCGTGTCACCGGTCACCTGGACCGCCTCGGGCGGCAGCTCCAACCGCCACTCGTGGTCCGACCCGGCGATCCGGGCGTCGCTGACCGTGTCGACCACCAGCCGGGACAGGTCCACCGGCTCACGCCCCAGCGGACGCCCGGCGTCCAGCCGTGCCAACAGCAGCAGGTCCTCGACCAGTGACGTCATCCGCACCGCCTCGGACTCCACCCGCCGCATGGCGTGGGCGATCTGCGGCGGCACCTCGTCGGGTGTGCGCCGGGTCAGCTCCGCGTAGCCGCGGATGGCGGCCAGCGGGGTGCGCAGCTCGTGGCTGGCGTCGGCGACGAACTGCCGGACCCTGGTCTCGCTGTCGTGCCGGGCCTGCAACGCGCCGCCGATGTGCCCGAGCATCCGGTTCAGCGCCAGACCGACCTGCCCCACCTCGGTGTCGGGGTTGGCGTCCTGTTCGGACACCCGTTCGGCCAGCGCCACCTCGCCCTCGTGCAACGGCAGCTCCGCCACCCGGCCGGCGGTCGCGGCCACCCGTTCCAGCGGGCGCAGCGTGCGGCGGACTATCAGCACACCCGCCAGGCTCGTCGCGATCAGGCCGGCCAACGCGACCCCGCCGAGAATCCAGCCCATCTGCCACACGATGCTGTCGATGTCGGCCATCGGCAGCCCGGTGGTCACCACCGCCCCGGACGGCGTGGTGAGGGAGAGAACCCGGTAGTCGCCCAGTTCGCCGTCCAACGTCACCGTCCGCGCGATGCCGTCGGCGGGCACGTTTTGGATCTGCTCGGTCACGTCACCCGACAGCCTCACGCTGTCGCTGAAGTCCGGGGGCAGCCGCCGGCCGTCCACCACGCCGTCGTCGAGCCTGATCAGCACCAGCGTCCCCGGCCGGAACCCGGGGCCGTCCAGCGGACTGGGCGGCATACCGCCGGGCATCGGCATGGACAGTCCCCGGCCGGCCTTGAACGTCGATTCCCGCAGCTCGCCGTCCAACTGCCGGACCAGGAAGTCCCGCAACGCGAACCCGGTCGCCACGCCGATGATCGCGCACACCACCGCGAGCAGGACCACCTGCGCGGCGACGAGCCGGGTGCGCAGCGGCCAGCGCTTCGTCCGCGCGGACCAGTGCTCAGGACGAAGGCTTGAGGACATAACCGGCGCCTCGCATCGTGTGGATCATCGGTGCGCGGCCGGCATCGATCTTCTTGCGCAAGTAGGAGATGTAGAGCTCGACGATGTTGGCCTGGCCGCCGAAGTCGTAGCTCCACACCCGGTCCAGGATCTGCGCCTTGGACAGCACCCGCTTGGGGTTGCGCATCAGGAACCGCAGCAGCTCGAACTCGGTCGCGGTGAGGTCGATCGCGGTGCCGCCGCGGCGGACTTCGCGCGTCTCCTCGTCCAGCACCAGGTCGCCCACCACGAGTTCGGTGCCCGCGGTCGCCTCCGTGACGCCGGTGCGGCGCAGCAGACCGCGCAGCCGCAGCACGACCTCCTCCAGGCTGAACGGCTTGGTCACGTAGTCGTCGCCGCCCGCGGTGAGCCCGGCGATCCGGTCCTCCACCGCGTCCTTCGCGGTCAGGAACAGCACCGGCAGGCCGGGCAGGTCCGCCCGCATCCGGCGCAGCACCTCCAGCCCGTCGAAATCGGGCAGCATGATGTCCAGCACCACAACGTCCGGCCGGAACTCGCGCGCGGTCCGCACGGCGGACGTGCCGTCCAGCGCGGTGCGGACCTCCCAGCGTTCCATCCGCAACGCCATGGACATCAGTTCGGCCAACGTGGACTCGTCGTCGACCACGAGGACCCGCACCGGACTGCCATCCGGGCGGCGGAGTTCAGGGGAAGCCCCCGATGCAGACACTTGGTGCATGCTCCCATCGTCGGTCGGGCCCTTGAGCACCTCCTGTGCCGATCCTGTGTACCACCTGTGAACCGACGCGACCGGTGGCGGCACACGCTCAGGCACACGCTCAGGCACACGCACAGGCACCGCCCAAGGGCCGCACAGCCCACACACAGACTTCCCCGAGACCGTGGTCGCCATGACTACCGAAACCGAGCAGCACCCGACCTGGGGTGAAGAGCCGCCGCAGGCCGCCGCTCCCGGATCCGGCTGGAACGGTCGCAAGACCCTTGCCGCGGTCGCCATCGCCGTGGGCATCGCCGCCGTCGGCGGTGGTGTCATCTACGCCGCGAGCAACTCCGAGGCCGCCCAGAACAGCATGGGAGGCCCCGGCGGCTACGGCATGCGGGGCGGCCCCGGCATGATGATCATGGGCAGTCCGTTCGGCGAGACCACGCACGGCGAGTTCCAGAACGGCGAGGTCACCGAGGTCGGCGACGCCTCCATCACGGTGCAGAGCAGCGACGGGTTCAGCGAGACCTACAAGATCGACGGCGACACGCAGGTCAACGGCGGACAGGGCGCCCTGGACGACATCGCCAAGGGCGACACCGTGACCATCATCGCCGCCGCGGCCGAAGACGGCGGCGAAGCCACCGTCGAGACGATCATGGAAGGCAACGCGCAGCGCGGCGGGCCGCAGATGGGCAACGGCCAGCCGCCGGCCAACCAGCAGGGAACACCACCGACCCGGTAGAACTACCGGTATGACCAGACTGGCGCTCTCGGCACTGCTGGCAACCCTGGCCCTGTTCGGGGCGGCGCCCCAGGCGCTGGCCCACACCGAGTTGGTGTCGAGCGACCCGGCGAACGGCGGCACGCCGCCGCAGCGTCCCACGCAGCTCACGCTGACGTTCACCGAACCGGTGCCCGCCGAGAGCGCCACGGTCACGGTCATGGGCCCCGACGGCGCCGCCTGGCCGTTGGGCGAGGTCACGGCCCAGGCGGCGACGTTGACCATCCCGATGCGGGAGACCGGGTCGCCGGCCGGCCAGTACACCGTGACCTGGATGGTCCAGGCGCTGGACGGCGACTTCGTCGACGGCACGTTCGCGTTCACGCTGACCGCGCCGCCCGCGGCCCAGCAGCCACCGGCCGCCACGCCGACGCCCACCGCGCCGGCCGTGACGTCCGCGGACGCGGCCCCCACCACCGCATCGAGCACCGCCTCCGCGACGACGCTCACGGCCGTGATCACCGGGACGTCCGTCCCGGCCGTCGCGGGGAGCGCGGACGACGACGGTGGCGTGCCGCTGTGGGTGTGGATCCTGGTCGCGGCGGTGCTGGCCGTGATCGGCATCGCGGTCGGCGTCGGCCTGAACAGGCGCGGAAAGCCCGCCGAGTAGTCAACGGTCAACGGTTACGGTCCCGCCATGACCGGATCTCCTCTGCACCGCCGCGCCCTGCTCGCGGGCGGCGCCGCGGGTGTGCTCGCCCGCTACGAGGACACCGCCGCGCTGGACTTCGTCAACCAGGTGCAGGGCGAGACGCTCAAGGCGAACCTGACCGAGGCGCTGCCGGTGCTGTCGCCGGCCTCGCCGTTCAACAACTACCGGCAGTCCGGCGGCGGCAACTTCCCGCACATCGCCGCCGCGCCGGTGCTGCACAACCGGCAGCTGGAGATCCGCCAGCTGATCATCGAGTGGGTGCAGGAGCGCGGCGAGATCGACCCGGCCGCGTTTCACCGCACCGACTGGCGCCTGGTCGTCGACGGCACGCCGGTGGTCGTCGGATGACGTCGCCGGTGTTGCCGGACATCGTGGGGCCGGGGTTGGACGTGCTGTTCTGCGGCATCAACCCCGGCCTGTTGTCCGCGGCCAAGGGGCAGCACTTCGCCCGGCCGGGCAACCGGTTCTGGCCCGCGCTGCACCTGTCCGGGTTCACGCCGCGCCTGCTGACGCCCGCCGAGCAGGAGGAGCTGCTGGAGTACCGGCTGGGCATCACGAACCTGGTGGCCAGACCGACCGCGAAGGCCGACGAGCTGTCCCGCGAGGAGCTGCGGGCCGGCGGGGTCAGGTTGACCGAGCTGGCCCGGCTCTACCGGCCCAAGGTGGTGGCGGTCGTCGGCGTGACGGCGTACCGGACCGCGTTCGAGCGCAAGGCGGCCCGGATCGGCCCGCAGGACGGACTGATCGCCTCCTCGCGGCTGTGGGTGCTGCCCAACCCCAGCGGGCTCAACGCGCACTACCAGCTGCCCGACCTGGTCGAGCTGTTCGGGCGGCTGAGGTCGGCCGCGCGAGGTCGCGTCAATCGTTCGTGACTCATTTTCCGGCGATCACGCTTTCGATCGTCGGAAAATGAGGCGCGAACGACCGACTTCCAGGCGACCGAGCCGCCGTCTGCGGAGCAGCGGCAATCCAACACAGTTACAGGTTCTTGAGGCCGGCTAGGACGCGTTCCAGCAGGGTCAGGTCGGGGCCGCCGGGGGCGGCGGCGTTGTGGTGGACGGCGACGATGCCCATGGTGATCAGGTCGCTGAGCAGGACCCGGGCCACGCCTAGTGGCACCGAGAGGAGTGCGGAGACCTCGGCGACGGACCGGGGGTTGGCGCACATCTCCACGATCGACCGCTGCTCGGCGGTGGTGTCGCGCATGGCGATCGCGATGCCGTTCTGCTCCAGCGAGACCAGCGTCTCCAGCCGCAGGTCGTAGCTGGCGGACGTGCGGCCGCCGGTCCACGCGTAGGGGCGGACCAGGGGGCCGGAGAACTCCTCCACGGTCGGCTCGGGTTCCGGCTCGCGGCCGGACGGCACGGTCGGCGGCGCGACGTAGTCGTAGGGCCCGTCGAACGGCGCGGTCTCCTCCAGCGGGTCGTCCTGCCGGTCGTCGTCGGGCTGTTCGTCCAGGCTGCGGCGGAGTCTGGACGAGCCGAACCGGGCGCCGGTGGCCCCGACCTCGCCGCGTAACGACCGCCGCCGCCGGGGCGGCTTGGGTGGCTCCGCCGGCTCCTCGTCGATGCTGCGGCGCAGTGAGGGCGAGCCGAACCGGGCACCGGTCGTACCCACCTCGCCACGCATGGACCGTCGGCGTCTGCGATCTCCACCGTCGGCAAACTCCGGGTCTGAGCTCGCTGTGCTCACATCCCGGGAACCGTAGACCGAACCACGTTCGGCTGATGTCAAACATGTTTCGAGTCCGTGCAATCCTCGTTAACGGCTGCACGTGAGGACGCATGTGAGGCCCTGAGGGATGATGTTGCGATGCGCATCCGTGAGGTCGAGATCTCCGACGACATGATCAGGTTGGGCCAGTTCCTCAAGCTGGCGGGTCTGGCGGACAACGGCGCGCACGCCCGTGAGCTGGTCGAATCCGACGAGGTGACGGTGAACGGCCGGCTGGAGACGCGGCGCGGCGCGCAGCTGCACCACGGCGACGTGGTCGCCGTGGGCGACGAGAAGGCCCGTCTGGTGGCCGGTCGCTAGCCCTCGCGAAGGCTCATGAGGGCGGCGCGCCCTGGCGGCGGTAGGCCCACTCCTCGTGCCAGCAGTGCGGGTAGACGCCGCGGCGGAAGTAGGCCGGCACGCCGTCGATCGGGGCCGCCGCCCGGTCGTGGTAGAGCAGCCAGTACGGCAGCACGGTCGCCACGACCCAGTTCGCCGCCACCAGCGGCAGGTACAGCGGCCCGAACAGCCGCGCCTGGAACACGTGCACGGCCTCGTGGTCGTCCACGCCCATCGCGATCCCGGCCTGCACCGGTCCGATGGTGGTCGCGAAGCCCTTGATCACGCCGTCGCGCAGCCCGAGCGTGCCCCGGTGCCGGCTGAACGCCGGATCCACCCGATTGCCCCGCGCCAGCGCGTACGCCAGGAACACCGCGCCCGCCACCGTGTTCGGCAGGCTCCACGTGGCGTCCACCACACCGAGCACCCACCCACGCCGGCCGCGCGGGTACAGCCGGGTCCGCCACGCCCACACGCCGTGGAACGCGCCCAGCAGTCCGCCGATCACCAGCACGACGACCACCGGCCCATTGTGGTCGGAAAAGTGGCGGCGGTCACTCTTGATCCTCCGGGCCGGTGGAAATTGGTTCGGCCCGGTCACTTGAAGTGGCCGGGCCGTTGCTCCGAATAGCTGCTCCCGCGCTGTGAATGGGTGACCGCAAGCCCGCCGTGATGCGGTGTCGCCCTAGGGTCTTTAGACCCTTTTCGGGCTCATTCCGGCCCAGTTCGGACCTCTGTCGAAAACTCCCTGTAACGGAAACCGTCCCAGATTCGATGGACGTGTCCGCGTGCCTGTGCGGCCTCGCGCCGGCCACTGTGGATCGCCGCATCCCGACCGGCGGCAAGCCTTTCCCTGAACCGGTGCGGTGACCCGAAGTCACCTGGTGGCCCACCTGGGTGTGTGTGAGAGGCGTACCGAGGAATGTCCGACCGGCCCGGCTTTCACTGTCCGTGTAACGCGCGCCCTCGACGTGACGAATGACCGTTGGCGAAGCAAAAAATCGTCGCCGCACATTTGCCGTACACCACACGCGGGTCCGTCGGGGATGCCCTGCGAACGAGCACGTCCGAACCGACCCAACCCGGGGGGAGTACCACGATGAGCAACCAGGTCCAGCCGACGCGACACAGACAGGTCGCGGGAGTCGGCGCAGCCAACCGCACGACCAGCCCCACGGTCGACAGTTGGGAACCCGCCTACCGCTACGGCGTGATCGCCGCCGACGTCTTGTGCACCGTCGTGGTCGTCCTGCTCGCCGGTGTCGTCCTGTCGTCCCGCGTCGCCTCGTTCACCCCACTGCCCCTGATCGCCCTGGAAGCGGTCACCGTCGCGGTGGTCATCGGATCGCTGGTCCTCAACCGGGTGTGGAACCCGACCGTGCTGGGCCAGGGCGCCGAGGAGTTCCGCCGCCTGGGCCGCGGCGTGTTCGGCTCCGTCGTCGCGCTGGGTCTGGGCGCGCTGGCGGCCAACCTGCCCGGCGCCCGCCTGTGGGTGTTCGTGGTCGGACCCGCCGTCGCGCTGGTCGCCTTCCCGGTCCGCTACCTGCTCCGCCGCCCGCTGCACCGCGCCCGCGGTGAGGGCCGCTGCCTGCTGCCGGTGCTCGCGGCGGGCAACGTCGAGACCGTCACCGACCTGATCAGCCGCACCCGCCGCGCGCCCCACCTGGGCTGGCGCGTGGACGCCGTGTGCACCGTGGACGGCCGCGCCGAGATCGGCGTCGAGCTGGAAGGCGTCCCGGTCGTCGGCCGGTTCGGCGAGCTGGGCGAGCAGGTCCGCCGCGGCGGCTACCGGATCGTCGCGGTCACCGCCGACGCCTACTGGACGCCGCGCCGGCTCCAGCGGCTCGCCTGGGACCTGGAGGGCACCGGCACCGAGATGGTCGTCGCGCCCGCCCTGATGGACTTCGCCGGACCTCGGCTGCACGTCACCGGCGTGTTGGGCATGCCGCTGCTGCGCGTCACCGAGCCGGCGTTCACCGGTTTCCGCCGCGTGGTCAAGGCGACCGTGGACAAGGTCGGTTCGGCACTGCTGGTCGCGCTGCTGAGCCCGGTGCTGCTGGCCGTGGCGGTGGCGATCATGGTCGACACCAAGGGCCCCGTGCTCTACAAGCAGCGCCGGGTCGGCAAGGACGGCGTGCCGTTCACCATCCTGAAGTTCCGCACCATGGTCACCAACGCCGACGCGCTGCGCGCCAAGCTCCAGTCGGTGAACGAGGGCGCGGGCGTGCTGTTCAAGATGCGCCGCGACCCCCGCATCACCGCCGTCGGCCGGTTCCTGCGGCGCTACTCGCTCGACGAGCTGCCGCAGCTGTTCAACGTCCTCACCGGCGCCATGTCGCTGGTCGGCCCACGGCCGCCGCTGCCGGAGGAGAGCGCGAAGTACGGGCCGGACATGCGCCGCCGGCTGCTGGTCAAGCCCGGCCTGACCGGGTTGTGGCAGGTCTCCGGGCGCAGCGACCTGTCGTGGGAGGAGTCCGTGCGGCTCGACCTCCGGTACGTGGAGGACTGGTCGCTCGCGCTCGACGCGTTGATCTTGTGGAAGACCTTCCGCGCCGTGTTCGGCGGGCAGGGGGCGTACTGACTATGACCCGCCGACGTACGTCTCCCAGCGGAGGCGGCGACAAGGAGAACGAGATGGATCAGCCGATCGGCATCGCGGTGATCGGTGCCGGCTACTGGGGGCCGAACCTGGTGCGCAACGTCCAGGCCACCCCCGGGCTGAAGCTGCGCTACCTGTGCGACCTGGACGTGGAGCGGGCCCGCCGTGTGTTGGGCGACTACTCGACCGTCCGGGTGTCGGGCTCGCTGGACGACGTGCTCGCCGACCCGGCGGTCGACGCGGTCGCCATCGCCACCCCGGCCGCCACCCACCTGCCGGTCGCGCTGGCGGCGTTGCGGGCGGGCAAGCACGTGCTGGTGGAGAAGCCGCTGGCGGCGAACTACGAGGACGGCTTGAAGCTGGTCGGCGAGGCCGACAGCCGCGGCCTGACGTTGATGCTCGACCACACCTTCGTCTACACGCCGACCGTGCAGCACCTGCGGCACCTGGTGCGCAGTGGCGAGATCGGCACCGTGCAGTACCTCGACTCGGTGCGGGTCAACCTCGGCCTGGTGCAGCCGGACGTGGACGTGTTCTGGGACCTCGCGCCGCACGACCTGTCGATCTTCGACGCGATCCTGCCCGACGGGGTGCGCGTGACGCGGGTCGCCGCGCACGGCTCGGACCCGATCGGCGCGGGCCGCGCGTGCGTCGGCCACCTGACGCTGGAGCTGTCCGACGGCGTGATGGCCCACGTGCACGTGAACTGGTTGTCGCCGACCAAGATCCGCACCATGATCGTCGGCGGCTCCCGCCGCACGGTGGTGTGGGACGACCTGAACGCCGTGCAGCGCCTGTCCGTGCACGACCGGGGCGCGGACCGCATCGAGGACGACGAGGACCGCCGCCAGGCGATCATCTCCTACCGGCGCGGCGACACCGTGGCCCCGGCGCTGCCGGAGAAGGAGGCGCTGCGCGGGATGATGGCGGAGTTCGCCGCCTCGATCACCGAGAAGCGGGCGCCGCTCACCGACGGCTGGTCCGGCCTGCGGGTGCTGGCCACCCTGGAGGCCGCGTCAGCCAGCCTCGCCGCGGGCGGCGAGTTCGTCACCGTGGCGCAACTCGACCAGCCCGACCCGCTCGACGAGCTCGACGACGTCCAGCTCGCCACCGCGTAACAACCACTTGCACGCCCGCAAGGAAGGAACAAGCACCATGTCGGAAGCGGCTCAGCCGATCACCGGCCAGCGGGCCCTCGTCACCGGAGGAGCGGGCACCATCGGCTCCGCGGTGGTGGACCAGTTGCTCGCCACCGGAGCCGCCGAGGTGGTCGTGCTGGACAACTTCGTCCGGGGCCGTCGGGAGAACCTGGCCGAGGCCGCCGCGTCGGCGGGCGACCGGCTCACCGTGGTCGAGGGCGATATCAACGACCGGGCGCTGCTGGCAGAACTCAGCCAGGGCACCGATCTGGTGTTCCACCTCGCGGCCATCCGGATCACCCAGTGCGCCGAGGAACCCCGGCTCGCGCTGGAGTGCCTGGTCGACGGCACGTTCACGGTCGTCGAGGCGGCCGCCGCGGCGGGCGTGAAGAAGGTCATCGCCTCGTCGTCGGCGTCGGTCTACGGCCTGGCCGAGGTCTTCCCGACCACCGAGCGGCACCACCCGTACAACAACGACACGTTCTACGGCGCGGCCAAGGCGTTCAACGAGGGCATGCTGCGCAGCTTCCACGCCATGTACGGGCTGGACTACGTGGCGCTGCGCTACTTCAACGTCTACGGACCGCGGATGGACGCGCACGGCAAGTACACCGAGGTGCTGATCCGCTGGATGGAGCGCATCGCCGACGGCAAGCCGCCGCTGATCTTCGGCGACGGCGCGCAGACCATGGACTTCGTGCACGTGCACGACATCGCCCGCGCCAACATCCTGGCCGCGAAGGCGCCCGTCACCGACGAGGTCTACAACATCGCCAGCGCCCACGAGACCAGCCTCAAGGACCTGGCGCACGCGCTGCTGTCCGCAATGGACTCCGACCTGCCGCTGGAGCACGGCCCGGAGCGCGCGGTCAACGGCGTCACCCGCCGGCTCGCCGACATCTCCAACGCCGCCCGCGACCTCGGCTGGAAGCCCGAGATCGGTCTGGTGGACGGGTTGCGCGGCCTGGTGTCGTGGTGGCAGGCGGCCGTGGCGGCCTCGGGCGCCGAGGCGCTCCGATGATCCCGGTCATGAAGCCGTGGCTGGGCGCGGAGGAGGCCGAGGCGGCCGCCGCGGCCGTGCTGTCCGGCTGGGTGGCCCAGGGGCCGAAGGTCGCCGCGTTCGAGGACGCCTTCGCCCGCCGCGTCGCCGCGCTGCACGCGGTCGCGGTGTCGTCGTGCACGACCGCGTTGCACGTCGCGCTGCACCTGCTCGACGTGCGGCCCGGTGACGAGGTCGTGGTGCCGTCGCTGTCGTTCATCGCCACCGCCAACGCGGTGCGCTACTGCGGCGCCACGCCGGTGTTCGCCGACGTGGAGGTGGAGACCGGAAACCTGTCCGCGGCCACCGTCGAAGCGGTGCTCACCGAGCGCACCCGCGCGGTGATCGTGGTGCACCAGGCCGGTGTGCCCGCCGACGTCGACGCGTTGCGCGCGTTGTGCGGGCCGCGCGGTGTGACGGTGGTGGAGGACGCCGCCTGTGCGGCGGGCTCCACCTACCGGGGCGTGCCGGTCGGCGCGGACGCCGAGCTGGCGGCCTGGTCGTTCCACCCGCGCAAGCTGATCACCACCGGTGAGGGCGGGATGCTCACCACGAACCGCGAACAGTGGGCGGTGCGCGGCCGGCGGCTGCGAGAGCACGGCATGAGCGTCAGCGCGGCCGAGCGGCACAGCGGCGGCGGCGCGGTCGTCGAGAGCTACCTGGAGACGGCGTTCAACTACCGGATGACCGACATCCAGGCCGCCGTCGGCCTGGTGCAGCTGTCCAAACTGGATGCGATCGTGCGGCGTCGGCGTGAGCTGGCGGCCCGCTACCACGAGCTGCTCGCCACTGTGTTCGAAACCGATGGGCCGGGCCTGCGCCCGGTGCGCGACCCGGAGCACGGCACGACGAACTACCAGTCCTATTGGGTCATGCTGCCGGAGGACACGTCGTTGGAGCGCAACGACGTGCTGGCCAGGCTCGCCGAACGCGGGGTGTCGGCGCGCCGGGGGATCATGGCCGCGCACCTGGAGCCCGCGTACGCGGGCCACCCGCACGGCGACCTGCCGGTGACGGAGTCGTTCACCAAGCGGTCGCTGATCCTGCCGCTGTACCACGATCTGACGACCGCGGAGCAGGACACCGTGGTCGAGGAGTTGAAGGCGGCGCTCCACGTGCCGCTGGCTGCACGCTAGCCCGGCGCTGCGGGTGGTACACCTTTTTCCGTTGTGGTGTAACGCAAGGTGCGGTTCCGGCGACGACCGGAGCAACAGCACTCCGCTGATTGACGGAGTGCGCACTCGACCACCCGCAGTTACGGCCGCTTTTGCTCGAAAGGTGAACCGCCATGACCGCCGACCCGAAGCGGGCCAGACCCGTTCTCGCGGTACTACTACTGCGTCTGCTGGTGGTGATCGCCCTCGCGGCGTCGACCATCGTGGTCGTCGGTCTGCTGCGGGCCCCAGAGGCAGCCGCGGCGCCGTGCGACGCGCCCGTGGTCAACAAAGTGGCTTGCGAGAACACCAAACCGGGCACGCCCGACTGGCAGGTGAACTACCGGGACGACGGCATCCTCGGGTTCACCACGGACATCAGCGTCAACCCCGGCGGCCGGGTCGACTTCAAGATGCTCACCAGCGCGTCGTCCTACTACATCGACATCTACCGGCTCGGGTGGTACGGCGGCATCGGTGCGCGGTTCCAGGAGCGGATCACCCGCAGCGGGGCGCAGAACCAGCCGCCGTGCCTGCGCGGCACGGACGGCAGCGCGCTCATCGACTGCGGCAACTGGGCGGTGTCGCTGGGCTGGAACGTGCCCTCCACCGCGGTCTCCGGCATCTACTACGCCCGCACGCACCGCAACGACAACGGCGCGGAGAACGAGATCGTGTTCGTCGTCCGCGACGACGCCAGCACCTCGAAGATCCTGTTCCAGGCCTCCGACTCGACCTGGGTGGCCTACAACCGGTACGGCGGCAACAGCCTCTACTTCGGTGACGGCCCCGGCCAGGGCGGCCAGGCGTACAAGGTCAGCTACAACCGCCCGTACACCGGCGGCGACGGCGACGACAACTTCATCTTCAACGCCGAGTACCCGATGCTGCGCTTCCTGGAGCGCAACGGGTACGACATGAGCTACACCACCGACGCCGACTCGGCCCGGCGCGGCCACCTGATCAAGAACCACAAGGTGTTCATGGCCATCGGCCACGACGAGTACTGGTCGGAGGAGCAGCGCAACAACGTGGAGGCCGCCCGTGACGCGGGCGTGCACCTGGCGTTCCTCACCGGTAACGAGGTCTTCTGGAAGCACCGCTGGGAGAAGAGCATCGACTCCTCCCAGACCGACTGGCGCACCATCGCCTGCTACAAGGAGACCAAGGGCACCCAGAACGACGGCCTGAGCGACTGGACCGGCACCTGGCGCGACCCGCGCTACCCGGACCAGGACGGCGGAAAGCCGGAGAACGCGCTGCTGGGCAACATCTTCACCGTCAACGGCCGACGGGACGACTCCCTCCAGGTGCCCGCCGCGTACGGCAAGATGCGGTTGTGGCGTCACACGTCGTTGCAGAGCCAGGCCGCCGGCTCCACCTACACGTTCCAGCCCGGCACGCTGGGTTACGAGTGGAACACGGTGGAGGACAACGGCTTCCAGCCGCCCGGCGTCGCGCAGCTGTCCCGCACCACGGTGACCATCCCCGAGGGCGCGTACGTGCTGCAGAACCACGGCGACCTCTACACCCCGGACACCAAGACCCACGCCATCACCTACTACCGGCACCCGAGCGGGTCGCTGGTGTTCGGCGCGGGCACGGTCCAGTGGGCCTGGGGCGTGGACGACGAGCACGCGTTCCTCACCAACACCCCGACCTCCGACGTGCGGATGCAGCAGGCCACGGTCAACTTCCTGGCCGACATGGGCGTGCAGGCGACGACGTTGATGTCCGGTCTGGTGCAGGCGACCGCGAGCACCGACAGCCAGGCGCCGACCGTGGCGTTCGCCAACGTGCCGCCGGTGTCCAGCGTGGGCGTCTCGTACACGTTCTCCGGCTCGGTGTCCGACACCGGCGGCCAGGTCGGCGGCGTCGAGGTCTCCACCGACGGCGGCACCCGCTGGCACCCGGCGGTCTGGCAGGCCGGCGCGACGGGGTGGAGCTACACCTACGTCCCGACCCAGTCCGGCCCGGCGAGCCTGCGCGTGCGCGCGGTGGACGACTCGGCCAACCTGTCCAACCCCGTCGTGGCCACGCCCGGCGTGAACCCGCGCACCTGCCCGTGCGGCCTGTGGACCAACGCGGACGTCCCGGACGTGCCCGACAGCGGTGACGCGTCACCGCTGGAGCTGGGTGTCAAGTGGACCGCGAACAGCGCCGGCTACGTGCGCGGCGTGAAGTTCTACAAAGGACCGGGCAACACCGGCACCCACACCGGTTCGCTGTGGTCGTCCACCGGCCAGCAGCTGGCCACCGGCACGTTCACCAACGAGACCTCAGGCGGTTGGCAGACGCTGACCTTCGCGATGCCCGTGCAGGTGGCGGCGGGCACGACCTACGTCGTGTCGTACTTCGCGCCCAACGGGCACTACTCGTACGACCTGGAGTACTTCTTCCAGCAGCAGCGCTACCTGGAACCGCTCACCGGCCTGAAGAACGGCGCGGACGGCACCAACGGCCTGTTCAAGTTCGGCGGCACCGGCTTCCCGACCCAGTCCCACTGGGGCAGCAACTACTGGGTGGACGTGGTGTGGGCGTCGGACCCCGGCCCCGACCAGCGCGCGCCGCTGCTCGTGTCGACCACGCCGGTCGACGGCGAGGGCACCGTCGCGCTCAACCCGGTCGTCTCCGGCACCTACGACGAGGCCGCCTCACCTGGTTCCATCCAGTTCACGGTGACCGGCCCGGCCGGCGCGGTGTCCGGCTCGTCGGCGCTGTCCAACGAGAACAAGACGGTCACCTTCACCCCGAGCCAGGCCCTCACGCCGAATACCGCCTACACCGCGGCGCTGCGCGTGTCGGACGCGGCGGGCAACCAGACGGTGCAGTCGTCCTGGTCGTTCACCACCGGCGCGACCCGGCCCGCTGCCTGCCCGTGCACGGTCTGGGACGACTTCGCCCGGCCCGCGGTGTACGCCGCGAACGACACCACGGCCATCGAGGTCGGCACCAAGGTGCGCTTCAACGGCAAGGGTGAGGTGCTGGGCGTCCGGTTCTTCAAGGGCACCGGCAACACCGGCACGCACACCGGCTCGCTGTGGTCGTCCACCGGCCTGCTCCTGGCCACCGGCACGTTCACCAACGAGACGTCCAGCGGCTGGCAGAAGCTGACCTTCGCCTCACCGGTGGTCGTGCAGGCCAACACCACCTACATCGTGTCCTACTACGCGCCCAACGGGCGTTACGCGGTCACCGGCGGCTACTTCGCCGGCCAGAGCCCGAGCTACGCGGGCATCCGGGCGTTGGCCGACGGCGTCGACGGCGCCAACGGCCTGTACCGCTACGGCAGCGGCGGCGGCTTCCCGACTTCGTCGTACAACGCGACGAACTACTGGGTCGACGTCGTCTACCGCAACGGCCTCAACGGCGACACCACGCCGCCGACGATCACGAACCGCTCCCCGGCCGTGGACGCCACGGACGTCGTCGCCACCACCCCGGTGACCGCGACGTTCAGCGAGGCGGTCGACCCGGCCAGCACGCAGATCTGGCTGTCCGACCCGCGCGGCGCCCAGCTGACCGGCTCGCTGTCGCTGTCCGGCGACCAGAAGACGGTCACCTGGACACCGACCGGCAAGCTCATGCCGAACACGCGCTACACCGCGAGCGTGCTGATCGCCGACGTCAACGGCAACCCGATGCCGGACCCGGTGACGTGGTCGTTCACCACCAGCGCGGCCGTGATCTGCCCGTGCACGCTGTTCAGCTCGGCGACCGTGCCCACGGTGCAGTCGGCCGACGACAGCGGCGCCTACGAACTGGGCGTCCGGTTCACCCCGACCGCGGGCGGCAAGATCACCGGCGTCAAGTTCTACAAGGGCGCGGCCAACACCGGCACGCACACCGGCTCGCTGTGGTCGGCGAGCGGCCAGCAACTGGCCACTGGCACGTTCACCGGCGAGACCGCGAACGGCTGGCAGACGCTGACCTTCGCCAACCCGGTGTTCGTCTCGGCGGGGACCACCTACACCGCCTCGTACACCACGACCACGGGCCGCTACTCCGTGGACGGCGGGTACTTCAGCGGCTACGCGGTGGCCGGCGGACCGCTGGGCGCGCCCGCGGCCGGTGACGGCGGCAACGGCGTCTACCGCGCGGGCACGGGCTACCCGACGAACTCCTACTCTGGCGGCAACTACTGGGTCGACGTGGTCTACCTGCCCAACGACGACAACGTCCCGCCGGTCGTCAACGGGCGCACCCCGCTGGCCGGCGCCGGCGAGGTGTCCCGCACCTCACCGCTGACCGCGTCGTTCGACGAGCCGGTCGACCTGACCACGGCCCAGTTCACGCTCGCTGACTCCGGTGGCGCGAAACTCGCGGGCACGCTGTCGCTGTCGGCCAACCAGCAGCAGGTGACGTGGACGCCGGCGGCGGCGTTGGGCGGCGGCATGACCTACACCGCCAGCCTGCGCATCGCCGACGTCTACGGCAACCTGATGACCACGCCGACGACCTGGTCGTTCACCACGACCACCGACGGGGACTGCCCGTGTTCGCTGTTCAGCTCGGCGACCGTGCCCACGGTGCAGTCGGCCGACGACAGCGGCTCGTACGAGCTCGGCGTCCGGTTCGTGCCTTCGGTGAACGGCTCCATCACCGGGGTGAAGTTCTACAAGGGCACCGGCAACACCGGCACGCACACCGGCTCGCTGTGGTCGGCGAGCGGCCAGCAACTGGCCACCGGCACGTTCTCGAACGAGACGGCCACCGGCTGGCAGACGCTGACCTTCGCGGCACCGGTGTCGGTCTCCGCCGGGGCGAGCTACGTGGCGTCCTACACCGCGCCCAACGGCCGGTACTCGGTGGACACCGGGTACTTCATGGGCAACGCGGTGACCAGCCCGCCGCTGAGCGCGCCGGCCACCGGTGAAGGCACCGCGAACGGCGTCTACAAGGCAGGCCCCGGGTTCCCGGAGTCGTCTTACGCGGGCAGCAACTACTGGATCGACGTCGTGTTCACCACCGGATGAGCGCCCCCCAAATGAAAAGGCCCCGCCCACTGCTGCTGGTGGGTGGCGGCGGACTGGCCCGCGAAGTCCTCGCGGCCGTCCGCCTCACCCCCGGCGCGTGGCGACCCGTCGGCGCGCTGGACGACGACCCGGCGCGGCACGGCACGCACCTCGACGGCCTGCCCGTGCTGGGCGGGACCGATCTGGTGCACGAGATGACCGACGCGGCGGTGCTGGTGTGCGTGGCCAACGCGCACCGGCCGCGCGGCAGGCTGGGCGTCGTCGCCCGACTCGGCCTGCCGGAGGACCGGTGGGCGACGGTGGTGCACCCGGCGGCCTCGGTGGCCGTCGGAGCGGTGGTGGGGCCGGGCACGGTCCTGCTCGCCGGAGCGGTGGTGACGACGCCGTTGCGCTTGGGAGCGCACGTCGTCGCCATGCCGCACGTGCTGATCACCCACGACGACGAGATCGGCGACGGCGTCACGTTCGCCGGGCGCGCGTCGCTGGGCGGGTCGGTGCGGGTGGGGGAGAGCGCCTACCTCGGACAGGGCAGTTCGGTCCGGGAAGGCGTGTCGATCGGTGCGGGAGCGGTGGTGGGCATGGGCTCGGTGGTGCTCGCCGACGTCCCCGCGGGTGAGGTCTGGGCGGGCATCCCCGCCCGACGACTGCGAGAGGGGAACGGTTCGTGATCGACATCCCGCTGGTGGACCTGCGTGCCCAGCACGAGCAGGTGGCCGACGAGGTAGCCGACGGCTGGGCGGAAGTGCTCAAGAACACCGCCTTCGTCGGTGGGCGCCAGGTCGCCGAGTTCGAGGCGGAGTTCGCCTCGTACCAAGAGGTCCCGCACTGCGTGGCGGTCGGTAACGGCACCGACGCCATCGAGTTGGCGTTGCGGGCGCTGGGGGTCGGGCCGGGTGACGAGTGCGTGCTGCCCGCCAACACCTTCATCGCCACGGCTGGGGCGGTGGCCCGGACCGGTGCCACGCCGGTGCTGGTGGACTGCGTGGCCGACACGGGTTTGATCGACGTGTCGCAGGTGGCTGATGTGCTGTCGCCACGGACGAAGGCGCTGCTACCCGTGCACCTTTATGGGCAGGCCGCGCCCGTGGAGGAGTTGCTCGCCCTTGGTGTGCCGATCGTCGAGGACGCGGCGCAGGCCCAGGGCGCGCGGCGGCACGGTGTGCCGGTGGGCGGGCTCGGCGACATCGCCGCGACCAGCTTCTACCCCGGCAAGAACCTCGGCGCTTACGGCGATGGTGGTGCCGTGCTGACGGCGTCGGCTGAGTTGGCTTCCGCGGTGCGTCTGCTGCGTGAGCACGGGTCGCCGCGCAAGTACGAGCACTCGGTGGTCGGCTTCAACAGCCGGCTCGACACCCTCCAGGCCGTGGTGCTGTCCGCGAAGCTGCGCCGGCTGGAGGCGTGGAACGAACTGCGCCGGGCCGCTGCGGATCGTTACTCGTCTTTGTTGGCCGATGTTCCCGGCGTGACGCTGCCCGTGGTGCTGGACGGCAACGTGCCGGTGTGGCACCTGTACGTGGTGCGCGTGGCGTCGCGGGAACGGGTGCTGGCGTCGCTGCACGAGGCCGGGATCGGTGCGGGCATCCACTACCCGACGCCGGTGCACCTGGCGGGCGCGTACGAGTACCTGGGGCACGCGCCGGGGGACTTCCCGGTGAGCGAGGCCGTGGCGGGGGAGATCCTGTCCCTGCCGCTGTTCCCGGAGATCACGGTGGCGCAGCAGGAGCGCGTCGTGGCGGCGTTGGCGGAGGCGGTGCGATGAGTGAGGTGTTCGTTCACCCCAAGGGCCTGTGCGAGAGTTCGGACGTCGGCTCCGGCACCCGCGTGTGGGCGTTCGCACACGTGTTGCCGGGGGCCAGAATCGGCCGCGACTGCAACATCTGCGACGGCGCGTTCGTCGAGAGCCGGGCCGTGCTGGGCGACCGGGTGACCGTGAAGAACGGCACCCTGGTGTTCGACGGCGTGGTCTGCGAGGACGAAGTCTTCCTCGGCCCGAACGTCCTGTTCACCAACGACCTGCGTCCCCGTGCGGCGATCCGCAAGACCGGCGATGCCCTCCTGTCCACAGTGGTCCGCCGCGGCGCCACCCTGGGCGCCGGCGTCGTAGTCGTCTGCGGCGTGGAAATCGGCGAACACGCCTTCGCCGCCGCGGGTTCCGTCGTCACCAAGGACGTGGCCGCACACGCCTTCGTAGCCGGCAACCCGGCCACCCACAAAGGCTGGGTCTGCGACTGCGGCCAACGCCTGGACGCCGGCCTGGTCTGCCGCGACTGCCACAACCGCTACGTAGAAGGCGACAAAGGCCTCTCCCCAGCCCCCTAACCCCACCCCACCCGCGTCCCGTCCGCCTCTGCGGACGGGGCGCCCTCGCGTGTCCAACGTTCAGAACGCGCGTGTCCAACGTTCAGAACAGGCGTGTCCAACGTTCAGAACGCGAGAGTTGAACCTTCAGAACGCGAGAGTCGAACGTCCAGGACCCGTGAGTTCAACGCTCGGAACGTGCGACCAGGGCCGTTCAGGCGCCCTGGACCTCGGGTGTGGGTGTGGTCTTGCGTTCCTGTTGGGCGGCGCGTAGTAGGGCGCCGCTCATGCCGATCATGATGAACACCAGGCCGGTGGCTACGCTGAAGCCGAGCAGGTCGAAGGTGATCGAGCCGATGCCGCCCGCCAGGACGGCCGCGAGCAGGGCGCTTGCCAGGCTGCGCAGTTGCTCGTCCTGGCTGATCATCCGCACTCGGATCGTCGCGAACGCGGCCGCGAGGAACATGCCGATCAACGCGAACAGGCCGAGGTAGCCGTTCTCGATCAGGGTGAGCAGGAACTGGTTGTCCAGGATCGTGTACTTCGTCGGCAGGTAGGTGCCGAAGCCGCGACCCAGCAACGGGTTCAGGTCGATCTGCTCCGCCGCCGCCTCGTAGTCCGCCGTACGCGCCTTCACGCTCGGGTCGTCCTCGATGTTGGAGAACATGCCGCGAATGGTGCCGAACAGACCGGGCACCACCAGGCTCGCGCCCAGGAAGAACCCGCCGCCCACCCCCAGAGTGGTGATCTTGCGCCGCTTCGGCAACGTGACCACCATGATCACCGCCGCCACCGCCACACCGACCAGCGCGGTCCGCGACAACGCGGTCATCGAGCCCAGGCCGACCAGCGCCAGGCACACCAGCCAGCGCACGTACGGCGTGCCGTCGTCCCGCGCCTTGAACACGTAGTGCGCCCCCAGCGGCACGGCCATCGCGCACACCAGGCCGAACTCGATGGGGTGGTTCGTGGTCCCGGTCGGCCGGCGGAAGATCGACCGGGCCTCCATCGCCGAGTACCCGTTGTCCTGCGTGCGCAGCCCCGGCAGCGACACGTAACCGGCCAGGTCGACGCCGAGCCCGAACTGCACCAGCCCCACGAACGCGATCACCGCCGAACAGCCCAAGAGCAGCTTGAGCACCCGGTCCAGCCGTTCCTTGCTGCGGATGGCGTCGCACGCGAACACCGCGACCGCGATCATCGACATGATCCGGATGATGCTGCTGTCCGCCACGGTCAGCTCATCGGTCGGCAGCCAACGCCGCGTCGCCACGCCGTAGGTCGCCAGCTGCGACGCCAGGTACAGCGCCACGGCGGTGCGCACGACGTTGCGCCCCTTGCTCATCCCGACCGTGTCCACCATCTGCCCGGACAGCCACAGCACCCCCAGCAGCAGCGCCACCACCAACGCGGGCGGCAGCGTCATGGGCACGAACGACAGCACCAGCCGGGCCGGGATGATCAGCAGTGCCAGCAGTAACAGGCACACGAGAGTGGCGCCGTCCGTCCGTTGGCGCACGGGGCTGTCCTGCAGGAACTGCTCGGACACGGTCAGGGTTTGTCTTCGTTGGTCGGCCACGCCGGAGCCCCCGGTTTACCGGGGGCGTTGCGCGCCCCGGGAGCGGCGATCTTGACCGTCTGCTCGCTGGCCGTCGGCTGCGGGCGGCGCACCGGCGGGCCGGGCGGGCGGCGCGGCATGCCGTTGGACTGCGGCGAAACGTGTGTCGGAGGGTGTGGAGCGGCCTGTGGCGGTGGTTTCGGAGCCTCGGGCTTCACCGGAGTGCCCGCGGCGGCCTGTGGCGGCGTCACGGCGGCGTCATCCGGGTGGTCCGCGGCCTCCGCGGCCTGGCGCTCCCGCGCCTCACGGCGGCGGCGCAGGTGGTTCAGGATGCTGTCGCCGCCGAACGTGGCCGCCGTCGTCAACAACATCAGCAGCACGAACGCCGCGCCCGCGTACCGGACCTTGCCGCCGATCTGCGCCTCGGCCGCGGTCGGGTTCACGATCACCTGCGAGGTGATGAACGTCGACGCCGGCGCCTTCAGCGTGGTCTGCTGCTTGTCCAGCTCCTTGGCGGCGAACTCCATCACCGTGGAGACCATCCGCTCGGCCGCTTCCGGCGTGTTGCTGTCGCCCGTCACGAACAGGAACGGGCCGGCCTGGCCGCCGCCGGCCGCGGTGAAGTTGTCCGGTGAGTCCTTGACGATGCCCAGCGACTCCTTGCGGGTCTTCGGATCGGCCAGGATCTGCGCCAGGATCTGCGAGGTGGTCGACAGGCTGCCGTCGAACGCCAGCAGCGGGTTGACCCGCACCGCCTCGTCCGGCGAGACGTTCTCCGAGAACGTGCCACCGGCCGCGGGGGAGGTGAGCACCATGACCCCCGAGGACTGGTAGCGCGTCGGGATCGAGAGGAACACACCGGCGGCCACGGCGACAGCCAGGATCGCCGACGGCAGGGCGATGTACCACCGCCTGCGCAGCGTCCGCACGGCGCCCCAGAAGTCCATCCGCTCCCCGATCCACGTTCACCCTGCATGCGGGCGCACTAGCTGTTGTTACTCTTGAAATCGGCCGACTCGCGCCTAGGTGTTACAGGTGGTGATGGACTTGGGCTCCCGGCGCGTCACGCTCGCCGTCGCGGCCATCGTACTGGTCGTCGCGGCCGCGGTGGTGTATGTGACGTCGGTCGTGCGCGAGACCTCACCCGTGGCGGTGACCACGGTCGACGGGGACCTGATGTTCGTGGCCCTGGCCGACGGTCGCGGCCGGGTGGAGCAGGTGCGCCTGGCCGATCCCGGCGCCCGCAGCGCCACCCCGATGACGTGCCAGCGGGTGTACCGGGCCGGCGGGACGACGGTGTGCCTGCGGTTGGCCGGGCCGGGCCCGACGTACGCCGCCGAGGTGTCCCGGGACGGCGCCGCGGTGCGGACCGTGCCGCTGCCCGGTGTGCCCAGCCGGGCGAAGGTGTCGGCCTCGGGGCAGGTGGTCAGCTGGACGTCCTTCGTCAGCGGCGATTCCTACCTGGTGCCCGGCGGGTTCTCCACCCGCACCGGGTTCCTGGACGTGCGGACCGGCGAGGCCGTGGAGTCCCTGGAGGGCTTCACCGCGATGGTGGAGGGCAAGCTCCACACCGCTCAGGACATGAACTACTGGGGCCTGACCGTGGCCGACGACGACCGCACGTTCTACGCGACCCTCGCCTCGGGCGGCTACACCTGGCTGGTGAAGGGCGATCTGGTGGACCGTCGCCTGGAGTCGCTGCGCCGTGACGCCGAGTGCCCGTCGTTGTCGCCGGACGGCACGAAGGTCGCCTACAAGAAGCGCATCGGACGGCTCGGCCCGTGGGAGCTGGCCGTGCTGGACCTGAAGACCGGCGAGGAACGCCGGCTCCCCGGCACCGCGGGCGTGGACGACCAGGCCACCTGGCTGGACGACGAACGACTCGCGTTCGCCGCCGTGCCCAAGGACGCCAAGCTCGCCTCGATCCACGTCGTCCCCGCCGACGGCTCGTCCGCCGCCGTGATCCTCATCCCCGACGCCGACTCGCCGTCCCCGATCTGAGCGGTCCCCGCACCGCCCGATCACACCAGCAGTTCCCGCCTGAGCACCTTCTCCAGCTCGTGTCCGGCCGCGTCCCAGGAGCGGCTCGACACAGAGGCGGACGCGGCCTGGGCGACCGCACCGAAGTCCGGCAGTGTGACCACTTCGGACAGTGCACGGGCCAGGTCGTGCGGGGTGGCGGGGGCATAGCGGACGTGGTCGTTGTCCAGCACGACGCGGTTGTGCACGGCGTCGTTGACGACCGGCAGGCAGCCTGCGGCGAGCATCTCGTGCGGTACGAGCGAGACGTTGGTCATCGACAGGGTGAGGCCGGCGTAGCACTGGTTGTAGATGTCGTTGAGCCGGTCGGGGGAGACCAGGCCGTGGTCGATGTGCCGGGGGCCCAGGGTGCCGATCTTCTCGCCGTACGTGTGGATGGCGACGTCCGGATGCTGTTCGGCGAAGATCTCCAGCGCCAGCAGTCCGATCTCGATCGCCCGGCGCGGCGCCAGCCGGCGCGCGTAGAACACCACGCCGTCCCGCCGCACACCGTTGCGCAGGTGGTAGCGGTCGGCGTCGCAGCCGAAGTCGAAGAAGTCGGCCGCCATGCCCGCGTCGGCCCGCACCTTCTCGGCCAGGTAACGGCCGGCGGTGAAGCCGTGGAAGCCCATCCGGTAGGTGTTCTCCGCCAACGCGGACAGCCCGCCGACCGGGAAGAACCACGGCTCGTAGTCCTGCACGAGGTAGAACCGCTTGCCCGCGCACGGGTCGTTGAACGCCGGGTAAGCCGTCATCCACGCGGTGGCGAACACGGCGTGCGCGTCGGCCATGCCGTCCAGCACATCGTGCACCGAGCCGCGGAAGCCGGGGAACGCCGACCGGATCACCGGCTCGTGATCCGCCGCACGGCTGCCGTACACGTCGTACAGGTAGAGCCGGCAGTTGTGGCCGAGCGATTGCAGGTGCTCGATGAGCCGGAACATCGTGGTGTGCCCGCCGGAACCGGGTGACGGCGGCGTGCTGACCCAGTTGACGGTCAGCCGCCCGTCGGCCGGAAGAGGCGGCACGACGACCGGCCGCCGAACACCGATGTCCGCCGCACGCACGTCCTCCAGGCGCACCGGGAACACCTCGGCGTCCGCCCCGAACCGCCGTGCCGCGCTGCCCAGCGCACGGGCCCCGAGCTGCCGCACACCCTGCGAGCGCACGATGCGCGAGACCTGGTGCGCACGCCGCTGCAACTGCCGGACGACCCTCACTCGCTACCCCTTCGACGCAGCAGACCCAGCACCTCGTGGCGCAGGGGGAACACGACGACCGCGTACGTCAGCGACGCCAACGCGCCACCCACCAGCAGCCGCCACAGAGCGCCCTCGATCACCGACTGCACGCCCAACGCCACCGCGACCATCACCAACCCGCCGAACGCGGGCCGTGCGACAGCCGCACCGAGCACCCGCGCCCGAAGCCCGTAAGGCCGGAACGCGATCAGATACGCGGGCACGATCACCAGGAGCACGACCACGCTCTGCGCCGCCGCCACACCCCGGATGCCGTCCACGTGTGCGCCCAACGCCAGCAGCGGCACAAGCGCGACCAGCCACACCAGGTGGATCACCAGGATGGCCCGCGACCGCCCGGCGCTGGCCAGGTAGTCGTACCCCAGCTCCAACGCCACCCGCAGCGCGCCCAGCAGCACCAGCAACGCCAACGCCTCCGCGGCCGGCGCCCACCGCTCGCCGTAGACGGTCCGCACCAGCGGATCGGCGAACGCCGCCAGCAGCACGCACGCCGGCACGGTCACCAGCGCGAGTAGCCGCAGCGCACGCGCGAACGTCCGGGCGAACAGCTCCGGATCATCCCTGACCTGTGAAAACGCTGCCAGCGACACGCTGCGCACCGGCTGCGAGAAAGCACCTACGGGCCAGTTCGCCAGGTTGAACGCCAGCAGGTAGAACCCCAGCGGCACGGTCCCCAGCACACTGCCGACGATGATGTAGTCGACGTTCAGCACCCCGAACACCAGCAGGCTCGCGCCCGCCAACGGCAGCCCGAACGCCAGCAGCCCCCGCGCCTGGACCGCGTCGAACCCGGGCCGGTAGCGCTGCTTGGTGTAGGCGAACATCACCACGGCGGCCACCAGGTTGGTCGCGATCCGCGACCACGCCAGGCTCCACGCGCCGAACCCCAGCACCGCCAGCACCACCACCACGGACGTGCCGATGACGAACGCCGATGTGTCCGCGACGAACTTGTGGTCCTGCCGGAACTCCCGCTGCAACAGCGCACCCGGCACCGCCGACGCGCCCGCGATCACCAGCGACAGCGACATCAGCTGGATCACGCCGGTGGCCTGCGGCGTGTCCATCGCCGACGCGAACCACGGCGCGCCGATCACGCAAAGCCCCGCGAGCAGGGCACCGGACGCGATGGACAGCGTCGTCACCGTCGGCGCGAGTTCCGCGACCGGCTTGTCGGTTCGCACCAGCGCCACGCTGACGCCCATCTCGCTGACGCTCATCACGATGTTGAGCACCACGAGCGCGACCGCGAACACGCCGAACTGCTCGGGCGCGATGAGCCAGGCGAGCAGGACGCCCACACCCACCTGGCTCAGCCGCTGCACCAGGCTGTTGACCGCACTCCAGCGGATCGCCGAGGTGACCTTGCGCTCCAGTCCGGGGCGCGCGGATTCGGGCTGCTCGACCTCGGCGGTCACTGGCCGCGCCACTTCCAGACCTGCTTGCCCACCAGGCCGGCGCCGCGCTTGGCCAGGTGGCTGCCGACGAACAGCTGCGTGCGGCTGCACACCTTCGGGCCCAACGCCCGCCGCCGCCGCAGCGCCCGGTACTCGGGCAGTCGCTCGGTGCCGGGGTAGACGCGCCGGGCGAAGGTCACCAGCTCGTCCACCGGGATCTCGGCCAGCTTGTCCCGGTCGTAGGCGCGCACCGCCCGCCACAACGCGTCCTTGGCGATCGACCGGTCGGCCAGCGCCCGCAGCCCCGGCGGCAGGTCGGGGTGCTCGGCGAAGAACCGCTCGAACACGGCGTGGCGCTGTTCCAGATCGGCGAACAACGACGAGAACCGGGTGCGCATCATGCTCTGCTGGTGCACCCGGTAGTACGCGGCGGGCTTGCCGCGCACGTAGCCGATGTCGGACACCGCGGCGATGCGCATCCACATCTCCAGATCGCCCGCGTGCGGCAGGTCCGGCCGGTAGCCGCCCACTTGCTGCTGCACGGACGTGCGCACCACGGCCTCGGGCGAGGACAGCACGTTCTGCCCGGTGCGGCAGCGCGCCTCGATCCAGTCCACACCGGACCACACCGTGCGGCCGGGCGGGGGAGTGATCACGGACGGCAAATTGTCGTGATCGGTGTAATAAACAACACGTCCGTAGACCATGCCGACACCCGGATGAGCCTCGAACACCTCGGCCGCACGGGCGAGCGCGCCCGGCGCCAACAGGTCGTCCGCGGACAGCAGTACGGTGTAGTCGGCCTTGGCCCACTCCAGCAGGCCCTCGTTGTAGGTGGCGATGTGGCCCTGGTTGACCTCGTGCCTGCGGCCCTCGACCCGCGGGTCCTCGACCAGTTCGGCCATGACCTCGGGCGTCTCGTCACTCGACGTGTCGTCGATGATCAGCACCCGCACGTCGACGCCGGGCTGGTCGAGCACGCTCCGCACGCAAGCGCGCAGGAACCGGGCGTAGTTGTAGCAGGGGATGACGACGTCGACCGTTGGTCGTGCCGGAGGCTCAGTCACTCTCTACACATCGTGCGCGAACGCGGATCGTTAACGGCAAGGCTCCGATCCCGATGTACGGGACATACGGGAAGGGGTTCCATGGACCACGTCGTGCTGACGCGTTTCAACCTGCCGTCCGTCGGCGCGGAAAGCGTCGTGCGGGCGCGTGACGGGTGGCTGACCGAACGCGTCGGGCTGTTCGAGCGGTACTGCCTGCCCTCAGTGGCGGCCCAGACCTCGTCGAACTTCCGGTGGCTGATCTACTTCGACCCGGAGAGCCCTCAGTGGCTCAAGGACCGCATCGAAGCCCACGGCGACGCCTACACCCCGGTGTTCCGCACTCAGGTGAGCCGCGAGGAGCTGATCGAGGACATCTCCAAGCTGTTCCCGACCAAGGGCGACGAGCTGATCACCACCAACCTCGACAACGACGACGGCCTGGCGGCGAACTTCATCGCCCGGCTCCAGGCGGAGCGCTCCACCGGCCGCCGCACCGCGCTGTACCTGGCGAACGGGCTGGTCAAGAGCCCGGAGGGGCTGTTCGCCCACCACGACCGGGACAACGCGTTCGCGTCGATGCGGGAGAGCTGGGACGCCCCGGTGACGTGCTGGGCGGACTGGCACAACCGGCTGCACCGGCACGCCGAGGTGGTGTCGCTGGGCGGCGCGCCCGGCTGGCTGCAGGTCGTGCACGGCGGGAACGTGAGCAATCGCACTCGCGGCAGGCTGGTCGCGCCCGCGCCGTACCGGCCGCTGTTCGGCACCGCGCTGGACGACGTGCCGGAGCCCGCCGGTGGGGTGTTGGCGCGTGACCGATTCGTGGGACATCCCTTGCGGGTGGCCCGGGACGGGGCCAGATACTTGGCCAAGACGACGGCGCTGCGGCTGCTCGGACCCGGCGGCTTCGAGAAAGCAAAACAGGTGCTGGCCGCGCGTGGGCGCGTCCGCACCCCGCCGAGGTGAACAGGAGCACGACCATGGTTCGTGCACTTTTGGCAGTACTCGGACTCACCCTGACCGCTTGTACGGCCACGGCCGTGTCCCACCCGCAACCGGATCCGGAACCGGACCGGGTGGTGGCGCCGGCGCTCGCCGGACCGTCCGTGGACTACTACAAGAAGTGGGCCAACGGCCCCAATCCCACCGGTGACCCGAGCGTCTTCCCGGTCAACGTCTGGATGCAGGACCCGTCCGGCGTGGAGAACGGCGAGAAGCTGGGCCGGGCCTACCCGAAGATCGGCGTCGACTTCGGCATCGGGCTGTGGGAGGACCAGTGGTGGTACCTCCGCCAGGAGGGCCTCTACGAGACCGACTGGCGGGTCTACGCGGACGGGACGCGGGTCGACACGGTCTTGGCGGACACCGCGCACGCCCGCAACTACGTCGGCTACCTGATCGCCGACGAGCCGGACATGAACAAGGTCTACGGCGACGTGTTCAACCCCGACATGCAGCCGTCGGCGATCCTGAAGGCCTCCGACGCGGTGCGCGCCAAGGACCCGTCCCGGCCCACGTACCTCAACTTCAGCCCGTGGATGGGCACGCCGACCGGTGAGATCGGGTACGGCTACATCGAGGAGTCCTACGAAAAGGACATGCGCAAGTACTGCTCGGCCGCGGACATCGCGTCGGCCGACTACTACGCCTGGACGCACCCGGACCGGGGCGACACGGTCGGCGCGTACAGCTACGGCCAGGTCATCGACACCATGCGCAAGTGGTGCGGGCCGGACAAGCCGCTGTACGGGTTCGTGGAGACCGGGCACCCGCACACGCACGGCGAGATCATCAACGCCGACCAGCTCGAATCGGCGGTGTGGAACACCATCCTGCACGGCGCGACCGGCATCAACTACTTCGCGCACAGCTTCTACACCGAGGGCAAGGGCGAGTACTCCAGCGTGCTTACCCGGCCCGAGATCATGGCTCGCGTCACCGCGGTCAACGCGCGGCTGAAGAGCCTCGCGCGGGTGCTCAACGCGCCCAACCAGCCGGGTGCGCCGGCGGTGAGCGACAACGGCATCCCGGTGTCCGTGTTGCACAAGGAGATCGGCGGGGACCGGTGGGTGCTGGCGCAGACCGACGGCACCAAGCAGGACCCGCGCAGCCGCGCCGCGAAGGTGACGCTGAGCGTGCCGGTGGAGTCGGGCACGGCGACGGTGGTGGACGAGAACCGGACCGTGCCGATCGTGGACGGCAAGATCGTGGACGACTTCGGTCCGTACCAGGTGCACGTCTACCGGTTCTGAGCGGTTTCGCGGCCGGCTACGGCTTTCCGCCCCCACGACTGCTAACAGCTGGGCGGTGTACGGCGATTGGGCCAGTGCGGGACTCGAACCCACCGGAGGCCGATCGTGTTGCTCAGACAGATCCGCAAAGCGCCCGCCGTGTGCAGTGCGGTGGTGTTGGGCGCGGCGCTGCTGCTCGTGCCGTCCGGGGCGGCGGGCGCCCAACCCGACCGCGTGCTCGGCTACATCGCGAACAACGGCGGTGGGGTGTCGGTGCTCGACACGGCCACGAACGCCGTCACCAACACGCTCATCGACTCGAACGGTGACTCGCCCTACGGGGTCGGTGTCGCGTTCGACGGCACGCGCGGTTACGTGACGAACGTTCGCGATGACACCCTCACGATCATCGACACGCCGACCAACACCGTGGACGCGGCCGTGCCGGTCGGCGACGGACCCGCCGGTGTCGCGGTCTCGCCCTCGGGTGGGCACGTGTACGTGTCGAACTACCTGGCGGGCACGGTGTCCGTGGTCGACACGGCGACGTTGACCACGACCGAGACCATCCCGGTCGGTGCGAACGCCGACGGTGTCGCGATGAGGCCGGACGGCAAGCGGCTCTACGTGGCGCACGACGTGGTCGGCCCCGGCACGGTGTCCGTGGTGGACACCACGACGAACACCAAGATCGCCGACATCCCCACCGGCAACACCCCGACCGCCGTGGCGGTGACCCCGGACGGCGCGAAGCTGGTCGTGGTCAACAAGTTCTCCAACAACGTGGCCGTGGTCGCCACCGCGTCGAACACCGTGATCGGCACGGTGCCGGTGAGCTTCATCCCGCACGGTGTGGCGATCTCGCCGGACGGCGCGCGTGCGTACGTCACCAACAGCGAGAACCACACCTTGTCCGTGGTGGACATCGCCGCACTGACCCACGTGGCCCAGATCCCGGTCGGCAGCAGGCCGATCAACGTGGCACTGACACCGGACGGCTCCAAGGCGTACGTGACGAACTTCAACAGCGGAACACTGTCGATTGTGGACACCGCAACGCTGTCGACCGTCGGTTCGGTCCCGGTGGGCGTGGACCCGGTGGGCATCGCGATCCACGCCGTCCCGCCCGCCCCGACCAAGCTGGCCGCCGGCTCCGGCCAACTCCAGTTGCGCCTGCTGGGCTTCACCCTGCGAGGCCTGGACGCCACGCTCACCGAATCGCACACCGGCAAACCGGTGGTGGGCAAGCTGGTCTCGTTCCGCACCGTCAAGGGCCACCCCCTCTGCACCGCCACCACGAACTCCGCGGGCAAGGCCGAGTGCAACGCCAACGTCCCGCTACTGGTGGGCACCGCCACCCTGCTCCTGGGCTACACGGCCGGCCACGCGGGCGACCAGACCCACGGCCCGTCCGCCGCACACGGTCAGATCCACCTCCTCTGAACCCGCACCCCTGCGGAACCCGCGGCCCGTGCACCTTCGGGGGTGCACGGGCCGCGGTCACGCCCGCGGTCAACCGCGGGCGTCGTAGGTCTCGCGTGCTGCGAGCACCTCTTCGATGTGTTTCTCGGCCCAGTGGCCCAGCGCCTGCAGGGGCGTGTGCAGCGTGCGTCCCAGGGTGGTCAGTTCGTATTCGACCCTGGGTGGCATTTCGCCGTACGCGTGCCGTGTGACGAGTCCGTCGCGTTCCAGATCCCGCAGCGTCTCGGTGAGGACTTTCCCGCTGATCCCGTCGACCACGGTGCGCAGGTCGCCGAAGCGCATCGGGCCGTCGCTGAGTGCGATCACCACCATCGCCGTCCACTTGTTGGCGATGCGGGCCAGTGACGTGCGGGACGGGCAGGTCGCGGTGAGGATGTTGAACGCCGGGTGCTGGAACATGGCCGACATTCTCCTCAGTCGGTGCCCCAAAGGCGTCCTCGGCGTCCTGGGCGCTGGAGAAGAGCCAGACCTCCGCGATCCGGTCGCCCTCGATCCGCATCACGTCGATGCCGTCCTGCGCGAGTTCGACGTCGTCGCGCCGTGCCGAGAAGTGGACGGGAACCGCGACCACGTCACCGTTGACCATGGGCGCGCCGGTCACCGCGAGCTCGAACGTGCCCGCGCTGATGGTCATCGTCGCGCCGAGCACGCCTTCGACGGCGGCGCGGCCCCGATGAGTGCCGGAGAGCCGGTTGTCGCCGGGCTGGTGCCACACGATGCCCTCGGCGAACAGGCCGGCGACCGTGGCGAAGTCCTTCGCGGACACCGCGTCGAGGTACTCGCGGGCAACGGCGAGCGTGGTGGTCGAGTCCACTGTGAACATCTCCTTGGTGAGTTCGTGCTGGTGGAACCCGATACTCACCATCGGTAACCATTTACCGCAACGTAACTAACGTGCATATGTGGCCCATGTCACATCTGTCGAACTGTGGCCGTGGGTCACTCAGTGGCAGCGGTGTCCGCGAGTGCGTTGAGGCGCCAGGCCACGAGCACGGCCACCAGCAGGGAGGCGATCGCGGCGTAGACGGCGGTGCCGAAAGCGGCGAACTGGAGGAGGAAGCCGAACGCCACGGACGACACGAGCCGGGCCAGTGCCTGGCCCGTCTGCACCACCGACAGACCCGACGCGCGCAGCGACTCCGGCACCAGGGCGCTCACCCGTGCGGACAGGACACCGTCCGTCGCGGCGTAGAAGAGGCCGTGCAGCAACAGGGCCGAACCAACGCCGACGTAGCCGGTGCCGGGGGCTAGGAACAGCACGTACACGGCCAACAGCAGCACATGGCCGCCGAGGAACACCGGCCAACGGCCGACACGGTCGGCCAGCCGTCCGATCGGCGTGGCGGCGACGAGGAACACCAACGCCGTGCCCAACGGCAACAAAGGCAACAGGTGCAGCGGGGCGTCAGTCGCCTTCTGCACCAGGATGAACACGAACGCGTCCGACAACGTCGCCAACCCCAGCACCGCCGACGCGATCGTCACCCTCCGGTACCCGGCCTGCCGCAGCAACGCCAACCCGGCCTTCACGGACGGTCGCGGGCCCGTCAGCACCGGCCTCGGATTCTCCCGGACGAACGCCACCAGCACGATCAGCCCCACCACGGCGAAGCACGCGCTGACCACGAACACCGGGCCCGCGACGATGCCGATCTCGTACAGCAGCACGAAAGTCACCAACGGCCCGAGCAGCGCGCCGACCGTGTCCATGGTCCGGTGCACGCCGAACGCCGCGCCCAACCGGTCCGGCGGGGTGGCCAGGGAGATCAACGCGTCACGCGGCGCGGTGCGCAGGCCCTTGCCCGCACGGTCGGCCGCCATCGTCGCGCCGATGCCGAACGCCGACGCGCCCACGACCGGGAAGATGAACTTGGTCACCGTCGACAGTCCGTAACCGACCGCGGCGACGGCCTTGTGCCGGTGCGTCCGATCGGAGACGGCTCCGCCGACCAGTCGCAGCACCGCCGTCGCACCCGTGTACAGACCGTCCAGCACACCGAACTGCGCGTAACCCATGTGCAGCGTGAACAGCAGGTAGACCGGCATGAACGCGGTGACCATCTCGGCCGAGACATCGGTCAGCAGGCTCACTGCGCCCAGCGCGAACACCGTGCCGGGAACCCTGCCCCTGACCCGCTCACTGGGCCGGACGGACGCAACGTACATGCTCCCGATATCGGTCACGTGCGGTAACCGTTACCGGTTCCGGGGGCGTCGTAACGGGGACCGGTCCGAACCCGATGACGCGGGTATGCCGGACATCTCCCTGGCCCGCGTCCGCGTGGGCGCCGTCGATGTGTGGGCCGTCCGCGAGTCCGGCGTCGCCGAGCACGTCACCGAAGCCTGGCGACGGGCCGAGGGTGGCGCGATCGTCACGGCCAACGTCGACATCGTGCGCGCCGCGACCCGCCGTCCTGAACTGGCCGAGCTGGTCGCCAAGTCCGAAATGGTCGTCGCCGACGGCATGCCGGTGGTGTGGGCGGGCAGGCTCGCGGGCGTCCCGGTGCCCGAACGGGTCACCGGCGCGTCGCTGGTGTTCACCCTCGCCGAAGCCGCCGCGCGCGAAGACCGCTCGGTCTACCTGCTCGGTGGTGACCTCGGCGTGCCGGAGAGGGCCGCCGACGTGCTGCGCGACAAGTACCCCGGACTGCGGATCGCGGGCACGGACTCGCCGCCGTTCGGCTTCGACTCCTCCGCCGACGCCACCGCCGACGCGGTGGCCAAGGTGGTGCAGGCCAAACCGGACCTGGTCCTGGTCGGCCTCGGTTTCCCCAAGCAGGAACGCCTGATCGGGTTGCTGCGCGCGGAGCTGCCGCAGGCCTGGTTCCTCGGCTGCGGCGCGGGCATCCCGATGGCCGCGGGCGAGTTCCGGCGGGCCCCGGGCGCGGTGCAGAAGCTGGGTGCGGAGTGGCTGCACCGCCTCGCGCTCGAACCGCGCCGCCTGGCCAAGCGCTACCTGCGTGACGACCTGCCGTTCGCGTTCCGCCTGCTCGGGGGCGCGCTGCGCACCCGGTTCCGTCGCTCGACCGCCGACGGAGTCGGCAATCAGACCGGGGAGTAGATAGTGCCGCTTGCCGTCGTCGTCGTGACCTACCACAGCGCCGAGGTCGTCGAAGACTGCCTGAAGTCGATCGCCGTCGCGTTGCAGTCCATCCCGGACGGTCGGATCGTGGTCGTGGACAACGCCTCCGCGGACGACACCCTCGACATCGTCGCCCAGGTCGCGCCGGACGCGCAGATCGTGGCGCGGCCGACCAACGACGGGTTCGGCGCGGGCGTCAACGCCGGGTTCGCCGCCGCGCCGGACTGCGACGTGCTGGTGCTCAACCCGGACGTCCGGCTCGATCCGGACGCCATCACGCTGCTGCGGGCCGCGTTGGCGTTGCCCGGCACCGGCATCGCGGTGCCCCGGCTGGCCGGGGCGGACGGCGCGCCGCAGCTGTCGTTGCGCCGTGCGCCCAACCCGTTGCGCGCGGTGGGCGAAGCGCTCCTCGGCGGCACGCGGGCGGGTCGGTTCGACGCGCTGGGTGAGCTGGTGGTCGATCCCCTCCGGTACGAGACGGCCGGGACGTCGGACTGGGCGACGGGTGCGGCGTGGCTGATTTCGCGTGAGGCGCGTGAGGCGACCGGCGTGCTGGAGGAGCGGTACTTCCTGTACTCGGAGGAGACCGAGTACATGTTGCGTGCGGGCAAGCGGGGGTACGCCGTCCGCTACGAGCCGCGTGCGCACGCCGTGCACTTCGGTGGTGAGCAGTCGACGTCGCCGGTGCTGTGGTCGATGGCCACGACGAACCGGGTCCGGATGGTCCGGGAGCGCAGCGGACGCCTGGCCGCGTTCGTGATGTGGTGGGCGGTGCTGCTCAACGAGCTGGTGCGCGTGCCGCGTGGCGTCAAGCACCGCAAGGCCATCGGCGACCTGCTGCGGTGGCGCCGTTGGCCCGCGCGTCCCGGACAGGCCGCCGAGCCCGGTTGGGTGTGCTTCTCCGCGCAGGACTGGTGGTACCACAACCGGGCGCACTCGGACTTCCAGCTGATGCGGTCGATGTCGGCGCACCGGAAGGTGCTGGTGGTCAACAGCATCGGCATGCGGATGCCCACGCGGGGCAACAGCACGCACGTGTCCCGGCGCATCCTGCGCAAGCTGCGCAGCGTGGCCAAGTTCGTGCGCAAGCCGATGCCGGACTTCTACGTGATGTCGCCGTTGCCGCTGCCGTTCTACGGCTCGCCGTTCCTGCGCAAGGTCAACGCCGTGCTGGTCCGCACCCAGGTCCGCCTCGTCGCGCGTGCGCTCGGCCTGCGGACGCCGGTGATCATGGTGACCATCCCCACCGCGTGGGACGTGGTCGCCCCGATGCGCCGGCAGAGCCTGGTGTTCAACCGGTCGGACCGGCACTCGGACTTCCCCGAGGCCGACCGCGCCTCCATCGAGGCGCTGGAGAACCAGCTCCTGGCCCACGCCGACCACGTCGTGTACGTCAGCCACGCCCTGATGGACGAGGAGCTGCCGCGGACCGGTACCCGTGCCCACTTCCTCGACCACGGTGTGGACGTTGACCACTTCACCGCGCGGCCGGAGTTCGAGTGGCCGGACGACGTGCGCTCGATCGACGGTCCCCGGATCGGGTTCTTCGGGGCGCTCGACGACTTCGTAGTCGACTTCGACCTGCTGGAACAGGTGGCCGCCGAGCTGCCGGAGGCCTCACTGGTGCTGATCGGTGACGCCACCCACCCGATGGAGCGGTTCGACAAGTACCCGAACGTGCACTGGCTGGGCTTCCGCCCGTACAGCCTGATCCCGGCCTACGGGTCGGCGTTCGACGTGGCGATCATGCCGTGGCAGGACAACGACTGGATCAAGCGCTCGAACCCGATCAAGCTCAAGGAGTACCTGGCCCTCGGCCTCCCCGTCGTCAGCACCGACTTCGCCGAACTGGCCGCCTACACCGACCGGGTCCGCGTCGCCCGGACCCCCACCGCCTTCATCGAGGCCATCCGCCAGACCCTCGCCACCGGCCCCCTGCTCCCCGCCCACACCCTCCGCACCTCCGTCCAACCCCACTCCTGGCACGCCCGCACCCAAGACCTCCTGACCCTCACCACCCCCTGACCCCCGCGCGTGTCCAACCCCCAGAACGCGCGTGTCCAACGCTCAGAACAGGCGTGTCCAACGTTCAGGACTCCTGAATTCAACGCTCAGAACACGCTGAGCGGGTCCTGAGGCGTCCTCGACTCCGTGACCACCCCTGAGGTTGCGTCGTTGTGGCTTGCGCCGCGAACCTCGCCGTCTGGCCCAGGCTGGGTGGCCGGCACATCTAGTGTGGGTGTCGTGCAGCCACTGCCCCCGAACGCCCCATCGCGGATCGGCGACTACACGCTGCTCGCCGCGCTCGGCCGCGGTGCGATGGGGTCGGTCTACCTGGCCCGCTCGCGCGGCGGGCGGCCGATCGCGGTCAAGGTCGCGAAGGCCGAGCTGGCCGACAACCCGGAGTTCCGGGAGCGCTTCCGCCGCGAGGTCGAGATGGCACGCGCGGTCGGCGGCTTCTGGACCGCCACCGTCGTCGACGCCGACCCGGACGCCGAGCGGCCGTGGATGGCCACCGAGTACATCCCCGGCCTGAGCCTCCAGCAGGCCGTCCAGGACCACGGCCCGCTGCCCGAACGCGCCGTGCGCCGCCTCGCCGGAGGCCTGGCCGAAGCGCTGGTCGCGATCCACGGAGCGGGCCTCGTCCACCGCGACCTCAAGCCGTCCAACGTCCTGCTGGCCAACGACGGCCCGCGCGTCATCGACTTCGGCATCGCCCGCGCCCTGGAGCACTCGGCGCTCACCGAAGCGGGCATCGTCTTCGGCACCCCCGGCTACCTGTCACCCGAACAGGTGGTCGGCCAGAAGATCACCACCCAGAGCGACGTGTTCGCGCTCGGCTCGGTCCTGGTCTACGCCGCGACCGGCGGCGGTCCGTTCGGCGAAGGCGCCACGTCCGCGCTGGTCTACCGCGTGGTCCACCAGGAACCGGACCTGTCCAACGTGCCGTCGAACCTGGTCCCGCTGATCGTGCCGTGCCTGGTCCGCGACCCCGCGCACCGCCCGACGCCCGCCCGCCTGCTGGAGCTGATCGGCCCACCGTCCGCCGAACCGTCCTGGCTGCCCGCACGCATCCGCACCATGGTCGAGCAGCGGCACACCGAGCTGAGCATGCTGCCCGCCAAACCGCCCACCCGCGTCATGGTGGACGACCCACCGCCCAAACCTCCGACGATCGCCACCCCGGCACCGGCGGCACTGGTCCCCGTCCGCACCGACCCCGGACGCAAGGAGGTCCGCCCCACCGGCGTCCGGTTCAAGACCTCCCGCGTGGTGGGCCTGAGCTGGGCCGGGGCGAACGTGCTGGCCGCCATCGTCACCGGCTCCATCGCCGACCCGAACCTCGGCGCGCCCGACGCGGTGCGGCTGGCCGCGATCCTCGCGTTCCTGGCCTTCGCCGTGGCCGCGATCCGGCTCGTGGTCGGCGTGGCCCGCGCACCGCTCACCCTGGACGTCGGCCCGGACGGCATCACGCTGTCCAACGGAGCCGAGTCGCGCCGCCTCCCGTGGTACGCGATCGCCCGCGTCAAGGTCGAGGCACACCACGCCCGCCCGTGGCTCGTGGTCTGGCTGGTCAGCGCCGCCAAGGCCCCGGACACGCTGGGGCGCGGCAGCTTCACCCGGCACAAGGGCGGCCTGCGCGTCTACCCCATCTCGCACGAGCGCTACCGCAAGCGCCGCGACCGCGACGTGGTCGAGCTGCGCTCCGCCCTGGCCTGGTACGGATCGGCCGCCTACGACCCCCGCTGATCTACACGGCTGATCTACAGGGTTCCGCCGCGGATCAGCGACCGCTGAACGTCGCCTTCCCCGGCCCCTCGGCCAGGAACGACCGCACCGCGCCGCGCAGGTCCTCGGTGTCGAACAGCTCGGCCGCGATCGCCGCGACGTGCTCGTTCGCCTCGGCCACGCCACCGCTCTCGAAGTGCGCCAACACCCGCTTGGTGGCCGCGTGCGCCAACGTCGGCCCGGTCGCCAACGTGTGGGTGAACTCCAGCGCCGCGTCCTCGAAACCCTCGTCCGGCAGCACCCGGTTGACCACGCCCCACCGTTCCAGCGTGGCGGCGTCGTACCGGTCGCCGGTCATCACGAACTCCTTGGCCCGGCCCACGCCCGCCCGCGCGGCCAGCCGCTGCGTGCCGCCCATGGTCGGGGTCAGCCCGACGACCTTCTCCACCAGGCCGAACCGCGCCCGTTCGGCGGCCAGCAGGATGTCGCACGCCACCGCGACCTCGAACGCCCACGTGAGACACAGCCCGTGCGCGGCGAACACGGTCGGGAACGGCAGCGCGGCCACCCGTTCCGGCAGCTCCAGCATCTGCTCGAACAGGGCTTTGGCCTGCGCGGACGTCTTCTGCGCGGCGAACAGCCCGACGTCGACACCGCCGCTGACGACCTTGCCCTCGAAGCGGATCAGCAACGCCCGCGCGGGCCGGTCCTCCAAGTCGTCGACCGCCGCTTCCAGCAGGTCCTGCAACTCGGCGGAGTAGAGGTTCAGCGGGGGAGCGTCCACGGTGAGCACGGCCAGCCCGACCGCGTCCCGCTCAAGGCGGACCTGTTGCGCTGCCACGGGCCTGGACTTTACACGCGTCGGAATGCCGAAAACCACGTGTCCGAATGGCCCAGCCGGGGTGAGAATCCGCCAATGACTTCCTGGACCGTTCGGCCGGAGCCGGTCGACAGCCCGACCGCGGTGGCGGTGATCCGCGCCTACTTGACCGACATCATCGGCCGGTACTACGGCCGCCCGGCCACGCCCGCCGAGGTCGACCAGGCGATCGCCGACGACCCGACCGACGACCTGGCGAGGTTCTTCGTGGGACGCCGGGACGGGGTGGTACGAGGGTGCGTCGGGTTTCGCATGGTCGGTCCGGAAACGGCCGAGTTGAAGCGCATGTTCGTGGACCCCGGGGCCCGCGGCACGGGCGGGGGAGCGGTGCTCCTCGCGGCGGCGGAGCGGGCCGCCGTCTCACTTGGTGCTGCGGCCATTCGCCTGGACACCCGGGCTGACCTGGTCGAAGCCCGCGCGCTGTACGCCAGGCACGACTACCGCGAGGTGCCCGCGTTCAACGACGACCGCTATGCGGAGCACTGGTTCGAAAAGCGGCTATCGGGGTCATTCGGTTCCCAAATCACAGGTGTGAGGTCTCTCACTTGACAGTGAATAATCGCCCCAGTTGAGTATGGGTCGAAAGTCGGCCGCGGAATGAAATGGGGATCAGTCCAGTGGCTTTCGCCGTTGAGTTGACATTTCGTGATGCGCGCCAGGTGCGGAGATCCATTCATCTCGCACACCGGGAATATTGGCGTCCGCTCGCCGAACAGGGTGTGCTCGTCGGAACCGGCCCGTGGGCCGATGGTTCCGGCGTGCTGCTCATCGTTCAGGTGCCCGACGACGCCGCCGCCCGGGACCTGGTGCGCGGTGACCCGTACGTGCGGTCGCAGTCGATCGCCGAGGTGCGCATACGCCAGTGGCACGTGCTGCTGGGTGTGCCGGAAGGTGAGCGCGTGCCGGGTATCGTCCGGCCGCGTGACGGGCAGAGCGCCGAGGCGCGTTCGCGTGAGCCGTTGACGCCACACGAACACCGGATCGCACTGATGATGTTGGAGGGTATGACGAACCGGCAGATCGCCGAGCACTTCTCGGTGTCGACCCGGGCCGTCGAACTCCACATCACCCGCATCTACCGCAAGCTCGACATCGGCAGGCGTGCGCAGCTCGCCGCGGCGATGCCGTGGGGCCAGCGCTCGTACTTGTAGGCGCACGTACCGGTCGGGTGTGAGCCGCGAGGATCGACGGAGAGCGTCGATCCTCGCGGCTTTCCTGTCTAAGTTGATCTATTCGGGTGGCACTGGGTACGGATCGGCTCGGTAAAAGTTCACCGACCGTGCGGTATGTCACACGATTAGGCAATCCGAGTGACTTCTGTCAATACTCCTTACCCATCGGTAACGTGAGTGACGGGAGTCAGTGGTGCGCAACCTCGTCGTCGGATCAGCCGTGCTCGCCCTGCTCGCCGCCGCCGGTTGCGGCGCCGAGGACGAGAAGCCGATCAAGGCGGGGCCGGGCGTCACCGCCGACACCATCTCCCTCGGCGTGCTCACCGACATGACCGGTCCGTTCTCGCCCACGTCGCTCATCCGGATCAAGGGCTACGAGCTGTTCCTGGGCGAGCTCAACGAACGCGGCGGCATCTGCGGGCGCAAGGTCGAGCTCAAGCAGGCCGACCACGGCTACGACGTCGACCGGGCGTTGGAGGCGTACTTCGACCTGGAGCCGCAGGTGCTCGGGTTCATGGACGTCACCGGCACGCCGATGACCGAGGCCATCGAGCCGGACCTGATGCAGACCCGCGCCATCGCCGCGCCCGCGTCCTGGTCGGCGAGCCTGCTGGGCAACCCGCACATGGTCATCGTCGGCACCACCTACGACCTCGACGTGATCAACGGGCTGGACCACGTCAAGCGGGCGGGGCTGATCGGCGAGGGCGACACGATCGGGCACATCCACGTCGACAGCGACTACGGGCGCAACGCGCTCGAAGGCAGTGCGTTCGCCGCCGAGAAGTGGGGCATGACGCTGGTGTCCAAGGCCGTGCCGGAGACCACCGACGTGGTCGCCCAGGTCGCCGAGCTCAAGGCGGCGGGTGCGCGGGCGGTGTTCCTGAGCACGTCGCCGCAGCAGACCGCGACCGCCGTCGCCACCGCGGAGCGGATCGGCTGGGACGTGCCGTTCCTGGTCAACGCGGTCGGGTACGACCCGCTGATCCTGGACTCGCCGGCCGCGGCCGCGGTGGTGAAGCGGGTGCAGGTGGTGTCGCCGATCGCGCCGTTCGCCACCGACCTGCCGGGGCCGCGTGCGGTCGCCGAGGCGTTCACGCGCAAGTACCCGGACCTGAAGCCGACCGGGTCGGTCGACCACGGTTACGTGATCGGCATGGCGTTCGCCGCGATCCTGGAGAAGGCGTGCGCGGCGCGTGACCTGACCCGTGACGGCGTGCTGCGGGCGTTCCAGGAGACGAACAAGGTCGAGACGAACAGCCTCACCGGGCAGCTGCGGTTCTCGCTGGTCGGTCGGCCGTCCAGCACGCAGTCCTACATCGCCAAGCCGGACCCGGCGACGCCCGGCGGGCTGGCCGTGGTCGCCAACCTGTTCGAATCCGACCTGGTCAAGCTCAAGGGCACGCGTGCCAAGTAGCCCTTGCGGGTAGTTTTCCCCGCTCCGGTTGGGGAATCCGCTGGGCATGATCGAGGTGCGCACGACGGTGCCGACGTCGGTGGAGCGGGTGTTCGCGGTGTTGGCCGACGGCTGGTCCTACGCGAGCTGGGTGGTGGGCGCCGCCCACATCCGCCAGGTCGACCCGGGCTGGCCCGGCACCGGCACCCGGATTCACCACAGCATCGGCGTGTGGCCGGCGGCGGTGAAGGACGTGACCACCGTGCTGGACGTCGACCCGCCCCGGATGCTGGAACTGGAAGCGCGCATGTGGCCGATGGGTGCGGCGCGGATACGGTTCGAGCTGAAGACCGTGTCCGACGGCGCCGAGATCACCATGTTGGAAGAGGCCGTCAAGGGACCCATATCCCTCCTGCCCGAGTCCGTCCAGTCCCTGTTCCTGGCGCCGCGCAACCGCGAATCCCTACGCCGCCTGGACGACCTGGCCGTCCGCAAAGGCACGGTCGGCTAGTAGAGGGTGCGGTGCAGGCCTCGGATCATGAGGCGGTAGGCGTCGCCGGCCAGGCCGTTGCGGGTCAGGGCGGCGCGGGCGGCGTTGGCGCCGGGGGCGCCGTGGACGCCGCCGCCGGGGTGGGCGGAGGCGCTGGAGAGGTACAGGCGGTCGATGGGGGTGTCGGCGCGGGCCAGGCCCGGGACGGGGCGGAAGATCAGCTGTTGGTGGATGGCGGCTGTGCCGGAGTTGATCGAGCCGCCGATCAGGCTTTGGTTGCGTGCCTCCAGGTCGGCTGGGCCGTGGAGGATGCGTGCTCGGATCGAGGCGCGGAAGCCAGGTGCGTGCTGTTCGATCAGCTGCTCCACGCGGTCGGCTCGGCGGCGTAGGCGGTCCGGGGACCAGCGTTCGCCGCGCGGCACGTGGGTGTACGCCCAGGCCGTTTCGGTGCCGGCGGGCGAGCGGGTCGGGTCGGTCGTGGTCATCTGGCCCATGATCACGAACGGGGTGCGCGGCACCCGGCCGCACGCGATCTCCGTGCTGCTGAACGCCAACCCGTTGAAGTCGCCTCCCAAGTGGACGGTGCCGGCGCCGCGCACCGACGGGTTGGTCCACGGGATCGGGGTGTTCAACGCCCAGTCCACCTTGATCGTCGCGTCGTCCCACTCGAACCGGTCCAGGTCCGCCACCAGCCGTGGCGGCAGGTGGTCCGGGCCGACCAGGTCGAGGTACAACGTCGGCGCGGGCACGTCCGCCAGCACCGCCTTGCGCGCCCGCACGTAACCACCGGCCGCGTCACGCACCCCCAGAGCACGCCCACCGGCCACGACAACCTGCGTCACCGGCCGCGCGCACTGCACCACGCCACCCAGCCGCCGCACCAACGCCTGCGTCAACGCCCCGGCCCCGCCCTCCGGCACGGGATACCCCACGTCCTGCCCGAGCATCGACAGCAGCCACCCGAACGCCGCCCCGCCCGCCTGATCCGGCCCCAGATCGGTGTGCATCGCGTTGCCCGCCAACAACATCCGCGCGCCCTCACCCGAGAACCGCTCGTCCCCGAACGCCCGCACCGACTGCACGAACGACCGCACGAACCGCAACGCCTCACCCGGTCCCAACGCCCCCAACAGCCCCGCCCCCGCACGAAAAGGCGGGAACGGCCGCAACAGCCCGTCGAGCAACTCCGACCGCACCCGTTGCCACCGCTCGAACTCCGAACGCCACGCGTCACCGTCACCCGCGCCGAACGCCTCCACCGAGGCCGCCGTCCGGTCCACGTCCTGCGACAGCACCACCGCCCGGTCGTCCGGCAACAGGTGCGCCAGCACGTCCGGCGCCCGCCGCCACCGCAGCCCGTGCCGCTCCAAGCCCAGCCCGGCGATCGCCGGCGACGCCGCCCCCAACGGGTAGAACGCGCTGAACAGGTCGTGGTGGAACCCCGGCTCGGTCAGCTCGGCCGTCCGCACCGCCCCACCCGGCTCCTCGGCCGCCTCCAACACGAGCACGTCCCACCCCGCGTCGGCCAGCACGTTCGCCGCCACCAACCCGTTGGGACCGGACCCGATGACCACCGCGTCCACGACATCGCTCAACGCACGTCTCCCTGGCTCTGATGCACCGGCCGACCGAATCCCAGCCGACGCCACCGACTCCCGTGCTGCGGCGCGAGCGGCCCCCACGTCCCACGCCCCGCCGCGAGCGCCGCGATGAACGACGCCAACGCCTCACGCGGATCGTGCATCGGCGCCCAGCCCAGCGCCCGCATCCGACCGGAGTCCACAACGGACACCTGATCGGCCAGCCGCAACCAGCCGGGGTGCACCGGTTGCAGACCCACGCGCCACGTCGGCCAGGCCAACGCCCGCAACACGCCCAACGGCACCGGCACCAGGAACCCGCCCACCACCGCCGCCAACTCCGGCGCGCGCAACGGCGGATCGGCGGCGATGTTGTACGCGCCCACCGCGCGCCGCCGCAGGATCACCTGAAGAGCCCGAGCCACGTCCTCCGCGTGCACGATCTGCATCCGCAGCCCCGGCCACAACGGCACCGGCAGCCACCGCCGCCCCAACACCCCGGGCGGGATCAACGGGCTCAGCGTCCACCGGTCGATCTCCGCGCCCGCGTCCGGCTGCACGACCGCGCAAGGCCGCACCACCGCCACCCCGGGCTGTCCGACCAGCAACCGCTCCAGCTCGGCCTTCTGCGCGCTGTAGGCGCTACCCGGCACCCCGCCGCACGGCCAGCCCTCGTCCACGGGAGCCGACGCCGGCGTGTAGGCCGCGACCGACGACGCCACCACGACGTGCGGCACACCCGCCCGTCGGGCGGCTCGCAGCACGTGGGAAGTGCCGGTGATGTTGGTGCGCCGCATGTCCGGTTCACCCGGCGTGGGCTGCACCGCCCACGCCAGGTGCACCACCGCGTCCGCACCCGCGAACGCCCTGCTCAACACCACCTCGGCGGCCGTCGCGCTGATATCGCAGCTCACCCACCCGGGTGAACCGGGCGGTATCCGCCGCGCGACGCCCACCACCGGGTCGCCCGCATCGGCGAGCACCCGGCGCAGGGCCGTCCCCACGTTGCCGCTGGCACCCGTGACGACGACCCTCATGGCCCGTGAGTACCCCTACTTGCCCCCGCCAAGCCCGGCCCGGCGCAGCGCCTCGGCCATCGCGCCGTTCGCCGGCGGGCGCTGCTCCTGCTGACGGGGCTTGCCCCCGCCGCGTTGCCCGCCGCGCTGACCACCACCACGTTGCTGACCGCCGCGTTGGCCTTCCTCGCGCGGCGGCTTGCGGCCCGGCTCGTCCTCCAGCCGCAGCGTCAGCCCGATCCGCTTGCGCGGGATGTCGACCTCCAGCACCTTCACCCGCACCACGTCACCGGACTTCACCACGTCCCGCGGGTCCTTGACGTAGGTGTTGGACAGCGCCGAGATGTGCACGAGACCGTCCTGGTGCACGCCGACGTCCACGAACGCGCCGAACGCGGCCACGTTGGTCACCACGCCCTCCAGCACCATGCCGGGCTTGAGGTCGGCGATCTTCTCCACGCCGTCGGCGAACGTCGCCGTCTTGAACGCCGGCCGCGGGTCGCGTCCCGGCTTCTCCAGCTCGCGCAGGATGTCGGTGACGGTCGGCAGGCCGAACTTGTCGTCCACGAACTCCTGCGGCCGCAGCGACTTCAGCACCGCGGTGTTGCCGATCAGCTGCTCACCGCCCGCGCGTTCCTGCATCCGACGCACCACCGGGTACGCCTCGGGGTGCACGGAGGAGGCGTCCAGCGGGTCGTCGCCGTTCGGGATGCGCAGGAAGCCCGCGCACTGCTCGAACGCCTTCGGACCCAGCCGCGCCACGTCCTTCAGCGCCCGGCGCGAGCGGAACGGGCCGTTGCTGTCGCGGTGCAGCACGATGTTCTCGGCCAGACCGGCGGTGATGCCGGAGACCCGGGTCAACAGCGGCACGGACGCCGTGTTCAGGTCCACGCCGACCGCGTTCACGCAGTCCTCGACCACCGCGTCCAGCGAGCGCGACAGCTTCGACTCGGACAGGTCGTGCTGGTACTGGCCCACGCCGATCGACTTCGGGTCGATCTTCACCAGCTCGGCCAGCGGGTCCTGCAGCCGGCGGGCGATGGACACCGCGCCGCGCAGCGACACGTCCATCCCCGGCAGCTCGGCCGACGCGAACGCCGACGCCGAGTACACCGACGCGCCCGCCTCGGACACCACAGCCTTGGTCAACTTCAGCTCGGGGTGCCGTTTGAGCAGGTCGGCGGCGAGCTTGTCGGTCTCCCGCGACGCGGTGCCGTTGCCGATCGAGATCAGGTCGACGTCGTGCTTCTTGGCCAGCGCGGCCAGCTTGGCGATCGACTCGTCCCACCGGTTCGCGGGCACGTGCGGGTAGATCACGTCGGTGTCCACGACCTTGCCGGTCGCGTCGACCACGGCCACCTTCACACCGGTCCGGAAGCCGGGGTCCAGGCCCATGGTGGCGCGCGTGCCGGCCGGGGCCGCCAGCAGCAGGTCCCGCAGGTTCGACGCGAACACCTTCACCGCCTCGTCCTCGGCGAACGCCCGCAGCCGGGACCGCAGGTCGATGCCCAGGTGCACGAGAATCCGGGTCCGCCACGCCCAGCGCACGGTGTCGCCCAGCCACCGGTCGGCCGGACGGCCCTGGTTGTCCACCCCGAACCGGGACGCGATGCGCGCCTCGTAGCCGGTGGGCTCGTCCTCGTCGGCCGGGTCGAACTGGAGGTCCAGCACCTCTTCCTTCTCGCCGCGCAGCAGCGCGAGGATGCGGTGCGAGGGCAGCTTGGTGAACGGCTCGGAGAAGTCGAAGTAGTCGGAGAACTTCGCCCCGTCCTCCTCCTTGCCCTCCCGGACCTTGGACACCACCCGACCCTGGCCCCACATGCGTTCCCGCAGGTCACCGAGGAGGTCGCCGTCCTCGCCGAACCGCTCGACCAGGATCGCGCGCGCACCCAGCAACGCGGCGGCCACGTCCGCGACCTCCTCGGTCACGTACGCCTTCGCCACCTCCTGCGGGTCCTGCGTCGGGTCGTTCAACAGCCCGTCGGCCAGCGGTTCCAGGCCCTGCTCACGGGCGATCTGCGCCTTGGTCCGCCGCTTCGGCTTGTACGGGAGGTAGAGGTCTTCCAGCCGGGCCTTGGAGTCGGCGGCCAGGATCGAGGCCTCCAGCGCCTCGTCCAGCTTGCCCTGGGACCGGATGGAGTCGAGCACAGCCGCCCGACGCTCTTCGAGCTCGCGGAGGTAGCCCAGCCGCTCCTCCAGCGTGCGCAGCTGGGTGTCGTCGAGCATGCCGGTCGCTTCCTTGCGGTACCGGGCGATGAAGGGAACGGTGGAACCACCGTCGAGCAGGTCGACGGCGGCACTGACCTGCCCGGCCCGCACCCCTAGCTCGTCGGCGATCCTCTGGTGAATGGCTGTGGTCACAGCGAGCCATTGTGCCCTGCCCGGCCGGCCACGTTCGGGCACCCCGGTGACGTCGGGCGGTGCCGGGGTCGCTCGTGCTCGCCGCTGTCGAGAACCCGTGTCCGGGTCGGGCGACCTCGACGCCTCGGTGACGTCCGCTGAGGCATCAGGGTGTTCGTCCTTTCCGCCAGGAGGATCACGAGCCGAAGAAGTCGGTCTCGCCTACGTCGAGGGGGATGACCCGGCCGTCGCTGCGGGCCGTGGCGAACAAGTCGCCCACGGCCACCGCCGTGGTGCCGTCTGGGCCGACGAGGGCGCGATCGACCCGGGACCCGACCTCCACCGCGGCCAGCCGCGCGCCGTGGAACGAGGTGGCGCCCACCGGGACCTCCCGACCGTCGGCCGCGACGCGGACCAGCACGCTGCCCGGGGCGGCGCCCGGTGCCTGCCGCAACCCGATCCGCTCGGGCGAACCGGGGTTCACCCCGGCCTCCACGGCGGTCGCGCTGGGCGGCGCGGCGAAACCCGACTGCATCTCGACGTCCGGCTCCGGCGTCAGCAGGTAGGACCCGCCGAAGAACAGCACGCCGAACAGCACCGGCGGCAGCAGGAACAGCGGGAGCCGGTGCCGAGGGGGTCGCGGCGTCTCGTAGGGCATGACCGGCGAGTACTGCGGTGGTGTCTGGTACATCGGTGTCCCCCGTTCGATCGTGATGGCGCAAAGCTCCGGCCGCGCCCGCGTCGGCTACGGCCGGTGTGCCTGCGTTGGACCTCGCTGTGTTGCAGGCGGAACGAGCGGTCGCTGTGTCTGCTGTGGAGCATTTCCTGGACGATCCGGACGCGGTGGAGCGGACGTTGGCGGCGGTGGTGGCGTTCGGTGTGCCGACGTCCGATCCGGAGTTGGACGCGTTGGCGGAGCGGGTTGCTGTGCTCGCCGAGGACTACGGGGTGGTGCTCGGCCCGGTTGAGGCGCGGAGTCGGGGCTCGTTCGCCCTTGCGGCCGGCGGTGCGGATCACTGTGCTGGCTGGTTCGTCCACTGTGGATTGGGCGTTGGTGCCCCATGGCGTGGTGGACGCCGCCGCGCCCGCCGAGTGGGCCGTCGTGCGGCGGCAGGGGAAGAGCTAGCGGTGTACGACGGGCTGATGCGCGGGAGCTGCGGACGTCGCTCGGGTTGCCGTGGGAGGGGTACGACGTGATCGCCGAGGGGGTGGCGACGAGCGTGGGGGAGTGGGCCGACGCGGGCGCTACCTGGTGGATCGAGTCGGACTGGGACACCACGGTCGACGCGGTGCGCGACCGGATCGCTGCCGGACCGCCGTCGGTGTGAGCTGTCAGCCGGGGAGGGCGGCCAGGACTTGGTCCGCCAGTTGGGCGGGGGTGTGCTGGTCCGACCTGAGGACGAGGGTGTCCGGGGGCAGGGTGGCTCGCGCGGCCACGCAGCGGTCGACGTTGCGGAGGCGGAAGGCTCGGGCGTTGGCGTCGACCTGCGGGTCGTCATCGAGGACCTGGGTGTTGATGCGGTGACGCAGTTCCTCGGCGGCCAGGTCGAGGAAGACGTGCAGGACGGGGACGTCTGCTTCGGCGAGGAACTTGAAGACCTCGTCCCGGTAGCCGGTGTCGACCAGGGTCATGGGCGTGATGACGTGGTGGTCGTACTCGCGGTGCAGGCCGATGGCGAACTCGGCGGTGAGCTTGCGCCACAGCGGCAGGTCCTGGAAGTCACCGCTGTCCGGCAGGGGCACCCACTTGCGGAGCAGGTAGCCGACGTACTCGGGGTCGAACGGCAGGGCGTCCGGCAGCCGGCGGTGCAGTTCCTCGGCCAGGGTCGTCTTGCCGGCGCCGAACGCGCCGTTGATCCACACGATCACCCGCTACCCCCCTTGTGATCCCCTCCCGACTCTAAATGACCTTGTGCGCGGCACGCCGGCCGCCCGGGCGGTGCGTCCGGTCGGGTGAGACGATCCGGGCCGTGGTGGACCTTCCCGGACCCGTCGGGTTCGTGCTCGGTGGTGGTGGCAGCCTGGGCGCCGGCCAGGTCGGCATGTTGCGTGCCCTGGCCGAGGGCGGTGTCGTGCCGGATCTTGTCGTGGGCACATCGGTCGGGTCGGTCAACGGGTCGTTGCTCGCGTTGGACCCGGCCGGTGCGTTCGAACGGCTCGCCGCGATCTGGCAGCACATGACCAGGGCCCGCGTCTTCCCCGGCGGTCTGCTCGCGCAGGCCCGGACGTTGCGGCAGCACAAGACGCACCTGTTCCCCAACACCGGGCTGGGTGAGGTGTTGGGGTTCGGGCTGGGTGGCGTGCGGGACTTCGCCGAGCTGACCCTGCCGTTCGGCGCGGTGGCGGTGGACTCGGTGACCGGCACCGCCGTCACGTTGACCTCGGGTGATCTGGTGTCGGCGGTGCTGGCGAGCAGTGCGATTCCCGGTATCTACCCGGCGGTGCGGCGGGAGGGGCGGGTGCTCTACGACGGCGGCGTGCTGGCGAACGTGCCGATCCGCCAGGCGCTCGCCATGGGGGCGAAATCGCTGGTCGTGCTGGACTGCGCGTTCCCCGGGCACCTGCCGACCGTGCCGGCGACGTTGGCCGAGACGCTGCTGTTCTGGGCGACGTTGGGCACTCGCAACCAGGCGGTGCTGGAGGCTGAGTTGGCGTCGGTGGACGTGCCGATCGTCTACCTGCCCGGACCACCCGTGCAGCCGGTGACACCGCTCGATTTCGGGCACACCGCCCAGCTGATCGCGGCGTCCTACGAGGCCTCGAAGGCGTTCCTCGCGGGCGTCGAGGTCAAGGGTCCCGGTCTGTACGGCCACCCGTCCGGGACATACTGACCGGTATGACCACACTCGACCACTGGGGCGGGACCAGCCGGTACGTCGATCTGGACGGTCCGGTGCACTACGTCGACTTCGGCGGTGACGGGCCGCCGGTGGTGCTGGTGCACGGTTTGGGCGGATCGCACCTGAACTGGTGCCTGCTCGCGCCGCACCTGGTCGACCGGCACCGGGTGCTGGCCGTCGACCTCGCCGGGTTCGGTCTCACCCATCCGGAGGGGCGCTCCACGACGGTGCCCGCCAACGCGCGGCTGCTCGAACGGTTCCTCGCCGAGGTGGTCGGTGAGCCGGCGGTGCTGATCGGCAACTCGATGGGCGGGATGATCGCGATCCTGCACGCCGCCCGCCGTCCCGCGTCGGTCACCGCGCTGGCACTGCTGGACCCGGCCGTGCCGCTGCCCTTGGGTGTCCGCCTCGACCCGCAGGTGACGGCGGCGTTCGCGATGTACGCGGTGCCGGGCCTGGGCCAGTGGTTCCTGACGAAGTCACGTGTGGGGGTCCCGCCGCGCCGGCAGGTGAAACGGGTGCTGAACCTGGTGTGCGTCAACCCGGAGCTGGTGCCGGAGGAGATGATCCTGGCGTCGATGTCGCTGCTGGAGCAGCGCGCCGAGGTGCCGGGCCTGGACGAGGCCTTCCTCGCCGCTGCCCGTTCGGTGGTCTGGACGGGCGCGACCAAGCGCCGGTACTACGCCGCGATGAGCAGGGTGCGCGTGCCGGTCTACCTGATGTCGGGCGCCCAGGACCGCCTGGTGCCGGTCGCATCGGCCCGAGAAGTCGCCCGCCGCAACCCGTCCTGGCGGTTCGACGTCCTCGAAGGCGTCGGCCATGTCCCGCAGCTGGAAGTGCCGGAGCTGGTGGCCGAGCGGATCAAGGCCTGGCTCGCCTAGCGACGCAGGAACTTCGCCCAAGCGGCACGCGGGAACGACAGCATCGGCCCGGCCGGGTTCTTCGAGTCACGCACGTCGGTCGCGTCGGTGGTGAATCGGATCTCCACGCAGGCCGGGTTTTCGGCGCTACGACTCGACTTGAACCAGCCGGTGCGGTTGATCGGGTCGTTCACGCGAACTCCTTACCGATCTGCTCGATCAGGCCGAGCGATTCGGTCCGGTCGAGCGCGTAATCCATTGCCTGGCTGTGGGCCAGACTGTACTCGCGGATGCGCATCGGCTGATCGATCAGATCGGTGGTCGACACGGTCTCCTGCCACACCAAGTCGGGCAGCCTGCTGCTGGCGAAGCCGAGGATGTAGAAGGTCGATCCGCCGATGGCGTTGTGGTAGTCGGCGCTGAACGGCACGATCCGTACCTCGATCGTGTCCGGATGTTGGTTGATCTTCGCGACCAGGTGTTTGAGCTGTGCCGCCATCACCGTGCGGCCGCCGACCATCTGGCGCAGTCCTGATTCGGTGATCACCGTGGTGAGCCGGACCGGATCGTCGCCTTCGAGTCGCTGTTGCCGCTTCATCCTCACTTCGACGCGGCGGTTCGCTTCCGCCAGCCGGATGCTCGGCGCACCACCGTTCATGATCGCCATGGCGTAGTCCTCGGTCTGGAGCAGGCTGGTGATCATGCCCGCGCTGTAGGCGCGAATGCTCTCGGCGCCGGCCTCGAAACCGAAGTACCTGGACACCTCGGCGCTGAACATGGCGGAGTACGCGCTCCACCAAGCCCGCTTGCCCGCCGCCTCGCGAAGTTCTTGCAGTTCCTCGACTTCCGCCTCGTCGAACTCCAGGACTGCGGCCAGTTCGGCGAGTTTGCGTGCGTTGATCTTGAGCTTTCCGCTCTCGATGCCGGAGATGTACGACTGGCTGGTGCCGATCGCCTTCCCGGCGGACACGGCGGTGATGTCCATGAGTTCGCGGCGCTCGCGCAGTCGGAGGCCAAGCTCCCAGCCTGCTACTGAGGTTGACATCGACATGATCTTTCACCTGATCAGGTTGTGCTACTTGCTAATATTAGCGACCTTGGGCACGATCGTAACAGAGGCGGGAAGGGGGAGGCGGAAATGGGTCGGGCTCGGGTGCAGTTGTGGGCGCAGATTCCCAGTGATGTGTGGATCAACTACGAAGTCGAACCGGGTGGGGGTGCGGTGGTGTTCAAGATCGGTCAGGACGTGGAGTTGTACGTCGATCCACGGGCGTTGACCAAGATCGGTGAGGCGGCGGCGGAGGCGGTCGAGTTGGCGGGGGCGGTGGCGGCGGACAAGGTCAGCTCGCGGTCGCGGTGACGAGGTCGTCGAAGCCTGCGCGGATGCCGTCGGCCAGCACTTGCACGTCCGGCACGCCGTCGAAGTCCGCGTTGATGCCGAAGGTGATCTGGTCGAGGTAGGAGAAGATCCCGACGCTGATTCGCATGGTGCTGGCGATGGGCACGTACGGGTAGATCTCCGACAGACGCCTGCCGAGCATGTACAACGGGATGCGGGGGCCGGGGACGTTCGTCGTGACCGTCTGCAACAGCTGCTGCGGGAAACGCATGGCGGTGCGCGAACCCAGTGCCAGCAGGGTGGGGGCGGCGAAGTTGGACAGGTTGGTGAGCACGTCCGCGCCCGCTGCCTGGCGGCTGCTCTTCAGGTCGTCCATCTGCTCGCGGATCGATGCCAGGCGCGCCAACGGGTCCGGCTCGCTGACGGGCAGGTTCACCAGCACCGCGCTGACCCGGTTGTTCAGCACCCCGCGCTCGGCGGACGACCGCATCGACACCGGCACCATGCTGCGCACCACCTGACCGTCCGCCAGCTCGTCCCGTTTGGCGAGCAGGTCGCGGAACCCGTTCGTCACGGCGGTCAGGATGACGTCGTTCACCGTGCCACCGGTGACCTTGCGGACCGCCTTGATCTCGGCCAGGTTCGCCTTCGCCCACACCCAGCGCCGGTGCGGTCCGATCGGGCCGTTCAACGTCTTCGGGGTGCTGGTGGTGAGCCGTCGAGCCGTGGTCGGCAGGCTCTCCAGCACGGCACGGCCGATGTCCAGCACCTCCGAACCGCTGCGCAACCGCTTGGCCAACGCCGGGAACGCGGCCAAGTGCTTGACCGGCGTCAACACCGCGTCCCGCACCCCGTCCACGACGAGGTCCAACGTCGAAGGACTGGACGCGGGCTTCCACTGCACCGGCTCGGGCAGCGGTGCCTCCTCGCGCCAGTCCAGCAACACCTGCATCAGGTCGGTGCCCGCGACACCGTCGATCAGGCAGTGGTGGACCTTGGAGATGATCGCCCACCGGCCGCCCTCCAGCCCCTCGACCAACCACACCTCCCACAGCGGCTTGGCCAGGTCCAGGCGCTGCGCGAACAACCGTCCGGCGAGGTTGCGGAGCTGGTCGTCCGCGCCCGGCGCCGGCACCGCCGTGTGCCGGACGTGGTAGAGGATCTGGAAGTGCTCGTCGTCCACCCACACCGGGCGGCCGACGTGCAGTGGGAGCGCTTTCACCCGCTGCCGGTACCGGGGCACGTTGCCCAGCTTGGCCGCGAACAGCCGGACCACGTCGCCGTACGACGGGGCCGGACCTTCGAAAACCAGGACCGAGCCGACGTGCATGGGCACGTTCTCGTCCTCGATGAAGAAGAAACCCGCGTCCATCGCGCTCATCCGGTCCATGGCCCGACCGTAGGCCTGCGGCGACACCGCGGTCCAGGTGACGCGCGAGTGGCTGTTGAGACGGCCGGGCCATAAGAGGCCATAAGAGACGGCCGGCCATAAATCGAGACTTCTGGGTACTGGCGTAAACGATCGCCGCGAAACATCATGGTTACGTGGGGCGCGCTCGACGCGGAGCGGGGGGAGGGGCCAATGTCAGCACTACCGGACATCCCACCGGACCACCTTGACCTGCACGCGGCACCGGATTCCGCGCCGAGCCTGCTCTGGTACCTCACCGAGCCGACCCGGGCCGTCGTCGACATCGGCCAGTTCGCCGCCACCCGTGCGCTGCTGCGTGCCGCGCCGAGCGGCGACGGCCACACCGTCCTCGTCCTGCCGGGCCTCGGCGGGACCGACGCCTCCACCGCCATGCTGCGCAAGTTCCTCACCGGCCTGGGCTACGACGTGCACGGCTGGGGGCTGGGCCTGAACATCGGGCCGTCGGTCGAGGTCGTGCGCGGGATGCGCGAGTTGCTGCGGGAACTGGCCGTCGGCGGCAAGGTGAGCGTCGTCGGCTGGTCGCTGGGCGGCATCTTCGCCCGCGAACTGGCCCGCGATCACCCCGGGATGGTGCGCCAGGTGATCACGCTCGGCAGCCCGTACGCGATGACCGACCTGCGGCAGACGCGGGTCAACCCGGTGTACCGGCTGCTGGCCCGGTTCTACGTGTCCGGCGCGGACGTACCGCCACCCGAGCACACCCGCCCGCCGTTCCCGGTGCCGTCGACGTCGGTGTACTCGAAGTCGGACGGCATCGTGGCGTGGCAGGCGTGCGTCTCGACGCCCGGCGCGCGGCGGGAGAACGTCGCGGTGGCCTCCAGTCACCTCGGCTACGGCTACAACTCCTCCGTGCTGTGGGTGATCGCCGACCGCCTCGCCCAACGCGCGGGCCGCTGGCGCCCGTTCACCCCACCACCGGGCATGGCCCGGATGTTCCCGGCCGCTTAATCCGGTCGGCGAGTGCGGTTATCCGCCTGGAGCGCGCGGGGTACGGGCGCGCTGATCGATCCGTCGGTCTCGGGGAGCGCCCCAGGCCGTCGACCTCCGGAAGGGAAGACGACGCATGCTCCTCAAACGTCCGATGTGGCAACGGTTCAAGGGCCGACGGCTCGTCACGCCTGCGGTCATCGGTGTTGTGGCAGCGTTATCGATCGCTCCGATGGCCGTCACGGTGGCGGGTGCCTCGGCGGCGGCCCCCGTTCGTGTCTACATCGCGGGAGACTCCACCGGGTCGACTTATGTGTCCTCGCTGGCTCCCCGGACCGGCTGGGGGCAGGCGCTGCCGGTGTTCCTCACCTCCAAGGCCGTGGCGGTGAACGTGGCCAAGTCGGGGGCCAGTTCCAAGAGCTTCATCGACCTGGGCCGGCTCGACCACATCCTGGGCCTGATCAAGAGCGGTGACTACCTGCTCATCTCGTTCGGGCACAACGACGAGAAGATCGAGGACCCGACCCGCTACACCGAGCCGTCGACAACGTACAAGTCGTATCTCTCCCAGTACATCGACAAGAGCCGGGCCAAGGGAGCGATCCCGATCCTGATCACGCCCGTGGAACGACGCCGCTTCACCAGCGCGGGGGTCGCTTCCCCGTCGCACGGCGCCTACCCGGCGGCGATGCGCGAACTCGCGGCGGCCAAAGGCGTACCGCTGATCGACCTGACCGCGTCCAGCATGGCGCTGTGGAACCGCGAAGGCGTCGAGGGAACGAAGAAGCACTTCATGCACCTGGCGGCCGGGCAGTACCCCAACTACCCCGACGGCATCCAGGACAACACGCACTTCCAGGCGTTCGGTGCGATCGAGGTCGCCCGACTCATCGCCACCGCGTTGCGAAACCAGGGCGCCCTGCCGTCCACCTATCTCCGGCGACTCACCGAAACCATCCCCACCAGCGCGATCGTCTGGCCCACGACCGCACCGTACTGAGGCGAATACGACAACAGCTGCGCCGGGGCCGGTACCGGTACCAGCCACCGCCCGCCCTCCGTCCACGAGGCCATCGCGTCGTGGACGGGAGGGCGCGTCGTCTCAACGCGAATACCTCGCTGCCCCGATCAGGTGGAACGTTCGGCGTTCCGAAGGGTTCTGGCGGCCTGGCAGGCGTCTTGAAAATGACCACCTGAATATCTCTTGTGTTGGTCGTTTCTTCACCGCAGGGTTCAGCGCGGCCCGTTGGCTCCGACGGGCAACCCTGACGGAGGTGGAGCATGTCCCCTGCACGCAAGATCGCCGCGTCCCTGTTCGCGGCCGCCACGTTATCGGCATTCCTCACGACCCCGGCGCACGCCGCGACCGACGCCGAACTCGCCTTCCACTGGGCGCCGGTCCACTACCAGGACACGGACTCGTCCGACTACGACGCCGACTACCTGTCCTCTGTGGACTTCGACGGCGAGTGGAACGCGCTGAACAACTGGGAGAGCCAGGACGACTCGCTCGCCCGCCTCACCGGCGCCGCATACTACTCGGTCGTGGAGACCTCGACGCACTGGTTCGTGGTCTACAGCTTCTACCACCCGCGTGACTGGGAGGACTCGCCCGACCCGCTCGGGCTGACCACGCACGAGAACGACATGGAGGGCATGCTGGCGACGGTCCGCAAGGACGGTTCGGCCTACGGCAAGCTCGAAGCCGTGGTGACGGTGGCGCACAGCGACTTCTACTCCTACGTCCCGGCGGGCAGCACGTTCACCTCCGGACGGGAGGGCACCGACGGCACCCTGCGGCTCAACGGCACCCGGCCGACCACCCGCCAGGAAGCCAAGGGCCACGGCCTGTACGCGTGGAACGGCGCGGAGTTCCCCGGCGGCGACGGCGTGGTCTACGTGCCGAGCACGACCGGCGAGGTGCCGTCGGGCGGCAACGACCGGTCGGTCGGCTACCGGCTCGTGGACACCTTCGCCGCCGGTGGTCTGTGGGCGCAGCGCAACAGCTCCACCACGTTCGCGAGTTGGGGCACGTTCCGCGGTGACAACGGCAAGGACAACGCAGCCAACACCGCCTGGGGCTGGGACGACGCCAACGACGGCAACGACCTCCCGCGCGGCATGCTCGCCACCGACCCCGCCTACCTGGTCTCGGTCTACTTCGCCAACCGCGGCACGTTCAGCCTCACCTACACCCGCAACACCTACCGCTAAACCCGAGAGCCGAACCCCCAGCCCCCGCGTGTCCAACGTTCAGAACGCGCGTGTCCAACGTTCCGGTACCCCGAGTTGAACACTCAGGACAGTCGGCCGACGTTCCGAGTGTTCAACTCGGGTGTTCTGAATGTTGGACACGCGTGACGCGAACGTTGGACACGCGCGACTTGGGGGTTCGACTCTCGCTACCCGAGTGTTCGACTCTCGCGGTCTAAGGTGTGCGGCGTGACTGCTCGCACTTCCGCACCACCGTTGGCTCGACTGGTCACGGAGGTGTTGGCGCCGTGGGTGCTCGTGCTGAGCCTGCCGTTGTTGGTGGCTTGGCGTGCCACCAGGAGCCTGCCGGAGACGCTGCTGTGGGGCGCGGTGGTGGGGTTGACCGGGTCGGTCATCCCGATGGCGGTGATCGTGCGCGGTGCGCGGCGGGGCCGGTGGGAAGGCCACCACGTGACCAATCGCGAGGGACGGCTGGTGCCGTTGCTGGTCTGCGTGGCGTCACTCGGTCTGGGGATCGCCGCACTGACGTTCGGCGGTGCGCCGAGGGCGATGGTGGCGCTGGCGTTGTCGATGTTCCTCAGCCTGCTCATCTGCCTGGCGGTGACGTTCGGCCTGCCGGTGAACGGCGGGCGCGGCTGGAAGGTATCGGTCCACTCGGCGGTAGCGGCGGGCGCGGTGGCGGTCCTGACCATCACCTACGGCCCCTGGGTGCTCCTGGCCGCGCCGCTGGTGGCGTTGGTGGCCTGGTCACGGGTGGCGCTGGGCGACCACACGAAGGCGCAGGTCGTCGTCGGCGCGGTCCTGGGCGCGGTGATCGGCGGCTTGGCCTTCTCGATCCTCTCCTCGTGAGGGCGCTCACTCCCGGCGACCGCCGGTCACGCTTTACCCTCCGGTAATGACGCTGAGGCTCGACACCGCAGGCCCGGTGGCGGTGTTGACCATCGACCGCCCGGCCAAGCGCAACGCCATGAGCTACGACATGTGGTCCGCGCTGCCCGGCCTGCTGACCCAGGTGGAAAAAGACGACGCGGTGCGCGTGCTGGTGGTACGCGGTGGCGAGCACTTCTCGGCGGGCGCGGACATCAGCGAGTTCTCCACCCTGCGCAAGGGCGCGGACGGCGCGGCCCGGTACAGCGAGGCCGTGCACAACGGCGAACGCGCCATCGCCACCCTCGGCAAGCCCACCATCGCCGCGATCACCGGATTCTGCATCGGCGGCGGCTGCGAGATCGCGCTGGCTTGCGACCTGCGGGTGGCGGCGGCGGACGCCCGGTTCGGCATCACGCCCGCCAAGCTCGGCATCGTCTACAACTTCACTTCCACCAAGCGGTTGGTCGACGTGGTCGGCCCGGCGTGGGCGAAGCAGATCCTGTTCGGTGGCGAGATCGTCGACGCGGCCACCGCGCTGCGGATCGGCCTGGTCAACGAGGTGCACCCGGCCGACGCGCTGGAGGCGCGGGTCAAGCAGCTGTCCGAGACGATCGCCGCCCGCGCCCAGGTCAGCGTCCGCGGCGCGAAGCAGATCGTCAACCGGATCACCGACGGGCAGCACGACGAGGACGACGCCGTGCGGGCGCTGTACGACGAGGCCGTGCACAGCGCGGAGTACGCGGAGGGCGTGGCGGCGTTCCTGGAGAAGCGGACGCCCCGGTTCTGATCCGACGCTGTTAAGTCCGTTAGCCCGGCCGGGTGAATCGGACTGGTTCCAAGCGGGTGTGTCGGGGTACTTCGACGGCATGACCGAACCCGGAGAGCCAATCGAAGAACGCGACGAAGAAGACCTGGGTGAGACCGAAGGACCGATCAACCCCGATCCGCCGCACTCGGCGGGTACGCCCGAGCCGCCCAACCTCGACGTTGACCCGGAACAGTTCATCGACGAGGACGAGAAGCGCGGTAGGGCGGACGAACCGCCGTCATAGTGGAACATCCTCGCAGGTCAGAGGAGCCTGTGGGCCGCCCTGTCGTGGATGCGCCCTGTCGTGGATGCGGCCTGTCGTGGATGCGGCGCAAGGGGCACCTCTGACGCCCCAGGGCGAGGACTGGGCCAAGAGGACGAACCGCCCTCCTGGCCCAGCCGGGTGTCAGTCGCCGTCGTGCTTGTTCGTGTCACCGGGCCATTCGCCGGTGAGCCGGTCGTAGCCGGTGGCGCCACCCCGATCGATCGCGGCCTTCACCAGGCCGAAGATGGCGCCCTGGACGGTCGCGGCCAGCAGCACCTCGCCCCAGCCGCGGTCCTTCTGGGTCGCGGTCGGGGCTTCCTTGGTGCCGGTGATCAGCTTCCACACCTGGCCGAACAAAGCGCTGGCGGCGAGCCCGCCGAGCACGCTGAACAGCAGCCCGAGAGGTCGGTAGAGCAGCTTGCTCATGCCGACCGCCTCCTGCGCAGGAGCCTCCACAGCAGCAGCACGACGGCGACCGCGCCCGCCGTGACCGCGCCGGGGTGCCGGCGGGCCTGCTGCACGCCCTGCTCGACGCGCTGCTGCACGGGCGGCGGCAGCGCCTCGACCGCCTGGGCGGCCTTCTCGCTCACCTGGCCGGCGACCACACCGGCCTTCTCGCCGACCTGGCCCGCGACCTCGCTCGCCTTGTGGCCCACCTGACCTGCCACTTCGCTCGCCTTGTGGCCGACCTGGGTGGCCACGGCGCCGGCCTTCTCGCCGACCACACTGACCTGCTCGCCCGCCTTGTCGGCGGCGTGGCTGACCGCGGCGGTCGTCTTGCCCGCCGCCGCCGAGACGGCCGCGTTGGCCCGCGTAGCGGTCTCCTTCACCTGTTCCACTCCCTCGTGCGCCTTCTCCTTGACCCGTCCGGGCACGTCGGTCTTGTGCACGAGCGCTTCCACGGTGTTGCCGAGGTCGCGTCGGGTCTGCTCGACATCGGCGCGCAGCTCGTCCGGGTCCTTGGGGACGTCCTTGCCGCTCATCGGTGTGCCCTCTCGCTCACTGTGGCGATGTCCTGCTTGACGCCCGCGATGGCCTCTTCCGGCACCGGTGGGGTGCCGCGGTCGATCTGCTTGCGGCCGACCAGCGCGAGCACGCCCGCGACGGCGAACAGGGCCACCGCGACCACGAACGCCGCGATCCACGCCGGCATGACCGTGGCCAGCAACAGCACCAGCCCCGCGAGCACCGTCATCAGGCCGAACCAGGCCAGCACGCCCGCACCGCCGAGCAGCCCGGCACCGGTGCCGACGCGCTTGCCCTTGGTGCGCATCTCGGCCGCGGCCAACCGGATCTCGTCCCGCGCCAGCCGCGTCACCTGCTCCGACAGCCTGTTCACCAGTTCGGCGGTGGACGGCTCGTGGTCGGTGGCGTGCCCGGTGACGCGATCGGAGGTACGGTCGTCCGTGCGGGTGGTGGCGACGTGACTCATGTCCGTCTCCTCTCTCCACTCGACCTCCGACTACCCGAAAACGCGTGGGTGTACGCACCGTGTTCGGGGGAACCCGTCCGCCATGGCACAGGCACCCGAGGCGCCCACCCAACTGCCGAGGCGGTCGTGGTGGGCCGTGCTCAAGCGGACCGTCAAGGAGTTCAAGGACGACGACCTCACCGACTGGGCCGCCGCCCTGACCTACTACGCCGTGCTGTCGCTGTTCCCCGGTCTGCTGCTGTTGACCGCGCTGCTGGGGCTGCTCGGACCGAGCGCGACGCAGACCATTGTGGACAGCCTGGACGTGCTGGGGCCGGGCGAGGCCAAGGACACCATCGCGGGCGCGATCGAGAACTTGCAGAAGTCCGAGGCCAGCGGGCTGTTCGCGATCGTCGGTCTGGTCGCCGCGCTGTGGTCGGCCTCGGGGTACGTCGGCGCGTTCATGCGCGCGTCGAACTCGATCTACGACGTCGAGGAGGGCCGGCCGATCTGGAAGGTCATCCCGCTGCGACTGGCGCTGACGATCGGCGTGGTGGTGCTGCTGGCGCTGACAGCCCTCGGTGTGACGCTCACCGGAGGGGTGGCCGAGTGGCTGGGCAACCTGATCGGGCTGGGCCCGACGTTCGTGACGGTGTGGGACATCGCGAAGTGGCCGGTGCTGTTCCTGCTCGCCAGCCTGGCGATCGGCCTGCTGTTCTGGGCGTCGCCGAACGTGCGGCAGCCGAGCTTCCTGTGGATCACGCCGGGCGGCCTGGTCACCGTGCTGGTGTGGGTCGCCGCGTCGTTCGGCTTCGCGTTCTACGTGGCGAACTTCGGGTCCTACAACAAGACCTACGGCTCACTGGCCGGTGTGATCATCTTCCTGGTGTGGCTGTGGATCTCGAACCTGGCGCTGCTGCTCGGCGCGGAACTGGACGCGGAGCTGGAGCGGGGCCGGCGGATCGAGGCCGGACAGCCCGCGGGGCAGGACCCGGTGGCCCCACCCCGCGACACGACCGCGATGGACTGATCGGTGGATCGGATCGGACTGATCGGTGGATCGGATCAGGCCTGCTGTTCGGCGTTCTGCTCCGCGACCTGCTTGCGCACCTCGTCCATGTCGACCTTGCGGGCCTGCTCGATCAGGTCCTCCAACGCCGACTCCGGCAGGGCACCGGGCTGGGCGTAGAGGACGACACCGTCGCGCACGATCATCAGCGTCGGGATCGAGCGGATCTGGAACGCCGCCGCCAGCTGCTGCTGCGCCTCGGTGTCGACCTTGCCGAACACGACGTCGGTGTGCTTCTCGGCGGACTTCTCGTAGGTCGGGCCGAACTGCTTGCACGGTCCGCACCAGTCGGCCCAGAAGTCGACCAAGACCATCTCGGAGCCGCCGACAACCTCGTCGAAGTTCTCCGCGGTCAGCTCCACGGTGGCCATGCGTCCTCCTTGCTGTGGACATGGGGGTCGCCCCCTTATACCCACCGCAACGAATTCCACACCCGCCACATTCCCTTCAACAGGATGTGGACGCCTTCAACAAAACGTTGTAGCTTTCGGCCACACGAAAAGCAGGAGGTGTCCCGTGCGCAGGACCGCAGCCCTCGCCCTGTCCCTGTTCGCGCTGGTCGCGTGCGGTACGCCCGCCGAGGACCAACCGGCCGGGCCGGCCGACGACCTGCCATCCACCTCGGCGATCGTGGAGGCGGTCACCAAGGACGACGCGCTGGCCGCGACCCTGCCCCCGGCCGTCGCCGAGGCCGGCAAGCTGCGCGTCGGCTCGAACATCCAGAACCCGCCGAACAACTTCTACGCCGCCGACGGCAAGACCGCGGTCGGCTCCGAGGTCGACCTGGCCAAGGCCATCGGGGCCAAGCTGGGCCTGACCGTCGAGCACCAGGACATGGCGTTCAGCTCGCTCATCACCAGCCTCCAGGCCGGCCGGATCGACGTGACCATGGCCGCGATGAACGACACCGCCGAACGGCAGCAGGCGATCGACTTCGTCGACTACTTCACCTCCGGCATCACGATCATGGTGCAGAAGGGCAACCCGTCGGGCATCAAGGGCCCGGACGACCTGTGCGGCAAGGCGGTCGCGGTCAACCTGGGTTCCAGCCAGGAGACCTACGCCAAACAGTTCCAGTGCCTGTCGGGCGACCCGATCTCGGTGACGGCCACGGACAGTGACACGCAGAACCAGAACCAGTTGCGCACCGGCCGGGTGGCGGCGATCCTCAACGACCTGCCCACCGCCGTCTACGTCGCCAAGACCGCCGGTGACGGCGAGTTCTTCGAGGTCGTGGAGCTGGCCCCGATCAACGGCGGCCCGTACGGCATCGGCGTCAACAAGAGCACCCCGGAGCTGACGGCGGCCATCCAGAAGGCGTTGCAGGCGCTCGTGGACGACGGCACCTACGGCAAGATCCTCGACGCCTGGGACGTGTCGCAGGGCGCGGTGACGAAGGTGACCGTCAATGGACAGTGACACCGCCCAAGGGGGCACCGAGGGGGACCTCGCGAAGGGTGACACCGCCCAGGACGAGCTGGTCGTCGTCCCGCTGCGGCACTGGGGGCGGTGGGTCGGCGGCGCGGTGATCCTCGGCGTGCTCGGCGCGCTGGGCTGGGCGCTGGCCGACGCGAAGATCGACTACGCGGCCGTGCCGGGGTTCTTCACCCACGACATCATGCTGCGCGGCCTGGTCAACACGGTCGTGCTGGCGTTGGCCGCGCAGGCGGGCGCGATCGTGCTCGGCGTGGTGATCGCGCTGCTGCGCCGGTCGGCCAACCCGGTCGCCCGCTGGTTCGCCGCCGGGTACGTGTGGCTGTTCCGGGGCCTGCCGGTGCTGTTGCAGATCCTGCTGTGGTTCAACCTGGCGCTGGTCTTCGAGAACATCTCCGTGTTCGGGTTGTTCGAGGAGAAGACGAACGTGCTGGTGACCGCGTTCGTGGCGGCCCTGCTCGGGTTGGGGCTCAACGAGAGCGCGTACATGGCCGAGATCGTGCGGGCCGGGCTGAACAGCGTGGACCACGGCCAGGTCGAGGCGGCCAAGGCGATCGGCATGACGCCCGCGACCACGTTGCGGCGGGTCGTGCTGCCGCAGGCCATGCGGGTGATCATCCCGCCGACCGGCAACAACTTCATCAACATGCTCAAGGGCACGTCCATGGCGTCGGTCATCGGGTTCCTGGAGCTGATCCACGCGGCCAACAACATCGCCTCGCGCAACCTCCAGATCATGGAGACGCTGCTGGCCGCCGCAGCGTGGTACATGGTCGTGGTCAGCGTGGCGAGCGTCGGGCAGCACTTCCTGGAGCGCTACTACGGCAGGGGGGTGGCGCGGTGAGCCTGGTGCGGGCGGTGGGTGTGCGGAAGTCGTTCGGTCACACCGAAGTGCTGCGGGGCGTTGATCTGACCGTGGACGCGGGGCAGGTGGTGTGCCTGCTCGGGCCGTCGGGCGCGGGCAAGTCGACGTTCCTGCGCTGTGTGAACCACCTGGAGACGATCGACGCGGGCCGGATCTGGGTGGACGGGCAGGCGGTCGGGTTCACCACGCGCGGCGGGAAGCTGTTCGAGCTGCGCGAGCGGGAGGTGGCGCGGCAGCGGCGGGGGATCGGCATGGTGTTCCAGCGGTTCAACCTGTTCCCCCACCGCACCGCGGTGGAGAACGTCGCCGAAGGGCCTGTCCACGTGCTCCGGACGTCGCGGAAGCAGGCGCTGGAGGAGGCGCGGGCGTTGCTGGACCGGGTGGGGTTGGCCGACAAGGCCGGCTCGTACCCGCACCAGCTGTCCGGTGGTCAGCAGCAGCGGGTGGCGATCGCGCGGGCGTTGGCGATGCGGCCGAAGCTCATGCTGTTCGACGAGCCGACGTCGGCGTTGGACCCGGAGCTGGTGGGCGAGGTGTTGGACGTGATGGTCGACCTGGCCCGGGACGGCATGACGATGATCGTGGTGACGCACGAGGTCGGGTTCGCCCGGCAGGTGGCGGACTCGGTGGTGTTCATGGTGGACGGCGCGGTGGTCGAGGCCGGGGTGCCGGAACAGGTGCTGGACAATCCGCGACAGCAACGCACGCAGCAGTTCCTCGCGAAGGTGCTCTAGGTGGTCATGCGCATCCCGTCGTCCTACCTCGTCCAGTTCCAGGAGCCGGAGGGGTACCTGGACTTCGCCCGGTTCGGGCCGCCGTCGTTCGCGGTGGTGGACGCGTCCACGCGGCTGTTGGAGGCGTCGGTGGCGGCCGGGCCGTCCACGGTGGACGACCTGATGCGGCAGGAACTGCGGGCGAAGGCGGCGGTGGCCCGGTTGTGCCGCGGGGACACCGACCACGTGACGTTGCTGCCGAACACGAGCACCGGCCTGTTCCAGGCGGCGTTGGGCGTGTCCGGTGAGGTGCTGGTGTCGTCGGGGGAGTTCCCGGCGAACACCTACCCGTGGGCGCGGTCGCCGCGGGTGGACGTGTCGTGGCTGCCGGCCGGTCCGGTGACGGCCGACGTGGTGCGCGCGGCGTTGACGCCGGAGACGGCGGCCGTGTCGGTGAGCGCGGTGGACTTCCGGACGGGGTACCGGGCCGACCTGGCGGCGTTGCGCGAGGTGGTCGGTGACCGGTTGTTGATCGTGGACGGTATCCAGGGGTTCGGGGTGGTGGACGAGCCGTGGGAGGTGGCCGACGTGCTCGTGGTCGGCGGCCAGAAGTGGCTGCGGGCGGGCTGGTCGACCGGGTTCATGACGCTGTCGGACCGCGCGTTGGAACGGCTCGACCCGGTGTTGTCGGGCTGGACCGGCGCGGAGGACCCGGGATTGTTCAACAACACGGTCCACCCGGTGGGGGAAGCCGCGGCGGGGTGGTCGATCACCAACCTGAGCCCGATCGCGTCGGGCGCGTTGGCGGCGGCGTTGGAGCTGGTCGAGCTGGCCGGGGTCGAGGCTCTTGGCGCGCGGATTGTTGAACAATCCGACGATCTGGTGGAGGTCATCCACGCAGCAGGCGGCGAGGTCGTCTCCGCGGTGGACCGCCGCGCGGGCATCCTGGCGTTCACCCTGCCCGACCACCCGCCCTCGGTGATCGGCGCGGCGCTGGTGGAGGCGGGCGTGACGGCCACCGTGCGCCCGGAGCACGTCCGCCTGTCGCCGCACGCTTCCACTACGGCCGAGACCGTCGCCCGCTTCGCCACCGCGTTGAAGGAGATCCGCAAACCCGCCGCCACCACGGTGGAAGTGCCGCGCGAGACCTCTCGGGTGCCCGCGGCGACCTCGGACGTGCTCACGGCCCTGATCCCGACCGTCAACAGCCTGGCCGAGGCGTTGGGGCCGGGCGCCGAGGTCGTCCTGCACGACCTCGGCGCCCTGCCCAACTCGATCATCGCCATCGCCGGCGACCTCACCGGCCGCAGCGTCGGCGGCCCGATGACCGACCTGCTGCTCGGCCTGGTCCGCCGGGGCACCACGCAGGACCTGGCGGGCTACGAGACGTACGCCCCCGATGGCCGGGTGATCCACTCGTCCACCGTGTTCCTGCGTGACGCCCGGGGCGTGGCCGTCGGCTGCCTGTGCGTGAACAGCGACCCCGGCCCGAACCGACGCCCGGAGAGCGCCGTGTCGGCCGTCGAAGCGTTCCCCGGTGATGTGGACACCCTCCAACGCCTCCTGGTCGAGCGTGCGGTGACGGCTGTTGGGGTGCCCGTGGAACTGATGAAGAAGTCCCACAAGTCCCAGGTGGTGCGGGTGCTGGACGAAGCGGGCCTGTTCCTCATCCGGGACTCGGTCGACTACCTGGCGGGCGTGCTCGGCGTGACCCGGTACACGATCTACAACTACCTCAACGAGATCAGGGGCTGATCGCCTTCGTGCACGGCCGCGTAGGCGGCATCACGGGCGGCGTTGGCCTCGTCGTCGGTGAGGGTTCGGGTGGGGTGGCGGAGGACCAGGCGGAGCAGCACGTTCTTCTGGTCCGGCCGAGCGCCGAGCCTGGCGACGGCGGCCGGCGGGAGGTCGTGGACGGGGGTCTCGCTCACTACGACGACCTCTTCGACCAGGTCACCGATCGCGGCGCGAACCGTGTCGCCGATGGTCTCGGCGTCGGCTTTCGGATCGGCGGCCACCGAGATGTCCCGGGTGATCGGCGGGTGCTTGGACACCGGCCGGTACGGGGTGAGGTCCAGCATCTGGGCGGCCACGCGCGGGTCGTCGGAGGACAGCAGGCGGATGTCCGGTATGCCCTTGCGCAGCATCAGCAGCCGGTCCAGGCCCATGCCCAGGGCGAGGCCGTGCACGTCGTCGGGCAGCCACGCCCGGCGCAGCACGTGCCGGGCCGCCAGACCGCACTCGGCGACTTCCAGCCACTCGCCGTCCACCAGCACGTCCACCTGGCGGCCGGCCGACGTGTACGGGTGGGACGCGGGCGTGGTGCGGTAGCGCAGCCCGGGCACGGCGGCGGTGATCACGGCGTCGATCAACCCGTCCAAGTCGGCCTGGTGGTGGGAGATCCGCCACACGTCGAGCTGGTGCGGGGTGCCCGAGTGCACGCGATCGACCGCGTCACGGCGGTACACCATCCCCACGCACGCCAACGTCACGTCGTCCCAGCCCTGTTCGGTGCCCAGCAGCCGCAGGGCGGGCGGCACCATGGCCGAGGTGTGGCTGCGCAGCATCCGGTTTCCGCTGGTGTAGCGCGTGTAGCGGGCGTCACGGGTGATGGCGTCCGGTGGGTAGCCCAACGCGGTGTAGTTGTCGTCGATCGATACTTCCGGGTGGTCGCGCAGCACGCGCAGCTCACCCGGCAGGGCGGCGGTGATCAGGTCGACGAGGAGTTGCATGGCGTGCGGCCCGTACGTGGGGTTGCTGAGGTCGCGAGGCATCGCGGGTGGTCCCTTCGAGCGGTGGTGGACATCGGCTGGAGGTATCCCCCGAGCCGGTCCGCCACCGGGACCGCGTGAACTAGCGCGCGCCGCAGGCCCCAGCGACCGGGTCTCCCGGTCGGGGGCGGCTAAATCGGCGCGTCACGTTTTCCACCCTAGCCGGTGCGTGCCGCATGATGCACGCATGTTGTCGACCAAGGGTGAGGACTTCCGCGCGTTCTGGACCGAGCGCCACCTGTGCACGCTGACCACGATCCGCCCGAACGGCACGCCGCACGTCGTGCCGGTGGGCGTCACGCTGGACGTGGACACCGCCACCGCACGGGTGATCACTTCGCGTGGCTCGCACAAGGTCCGCCAGATCCTCGCCGCCGGTGATGGGGGCGCGCCTGCCGCCGTGTGCCAAGTGGACGGACGTCGCTGGTCGACGTTGGAGGGTCGGGCCGTGGTGCGGCAGGAGCCGGAGGCCGTCGAGGACGCCGTGCGGCGTTACGCCGACCGCTACCGGATGCCTCGGGTGAACCCCGAGCGTGTGGTGATCGAGATCGCCATCACCCGCGTGTTGGGGACGGTCTGAGTCCGTGGGTGTCACCGTCATCGGTATCGGGGCCGACGGTTGGGAGGGCCTGCCGCACGCGTCGCGCCACGAGATCGCGTCGTGTGAGGTGTTGATGGGCAGCACCCGTCAGCTCGACCTGATCCCGGGCGCGTTCGAACGGGTGCCGTGGCCGTCACCGCTGGTACCGGCCTTGCCGGGGCTGCTGGCGCGGCACGAGGGCCGGCGGGTGGGTGTGCTGGCCAGCGGTGACCCGATGTTCCACGGCATCGGCACGACGCTGGTCCGGCTGCTGGGTGCTCGGGATGTCCGGGTCGTGCCGCACCCGTCTTCGGTGTCGCTGGCGTGCGCCCGGCTGGGGTGGGCGCTGGACGACGTGGACGTGGTCAGCCTGGTCGGCAAGCCTGCCTCGCTCGTCGTCCCGCACCTGCACCCGGGCCGGCGTGTGCTGGTGCTCGGTGGTGACCCTCTTGAGGTTGCCGCCTTGGCGCCGGACGCGCGGCTGACCGTGCTGGAGCAGTTGGGTGGGCAGGGGGAGCGGGTGCACCACGATTTGGGCGCCGCCGATCCGTTGCACGTCCTCGCGGTCGAGTGTGGTGCGGACGGCGCGTCGCTGACGCCGGGACGGCCGGACGACATGTACGAGCACGACGGGCAGTTGACCAAACGGGAGGTGCGCGCGGTGACGTTGTCGCTGCTCGCACCGCGTCCCGGGGAGCTGCTGTGGGACGTCGGCGCGGGTGCGGGCAGCATCGCCGTCGAGTGGTGCCGGACCCACCCGAGCTGCCGGGCGATCGCCGTGGAGCAGCACGTCGAGCGCGCTGCGCGCATCACACGCAACGCCACGACGTTGGGCGTGCCGAACGTCCGGGTGGTCGTCGGGTCGTCACCCGGTGTTCTGGATCTTGAGGTACCGGACGCCGTGTTCATCGGTGGCGGTCTCACTGTCGAAGGCGTGGTCGAACGCTGCTGGGACGCGCTCCGGCCCGGTGGGCGGCTGGTCGCCAACGCCGTCACGCTGGAGTCGGAGGCCGTGCTCACGCGGTGGCACGCCCGGCTCGGCGGTGACCTGACCCGGATCGAGATCAGCCGGGCGACGGCGATCGGCGGCTTCACCGGCTGGCGCCCGCAGATGCCCGTGACAGCGTGGGTCGTAACCAAAGAGAACGTGACAGGGGAGAACGCGTGACCGTCCACTTCATCGGCGCCGGGCCGGGCGCGGCCGACCTGCTGACCCTGCGGGCGGCCCGGCTCATCGCCGAGTCCCCGGTGTGCCTCTACGCGGGCGCGCTGGTGCCGGTGGAAGTGCTGGAACACTGCCCGCCCGACGCCCGCTTGGTGGACACCGCGTCCCTTGATCTGGACCAGATCGTGACCGAACTCGCCGCCGCGCACGCGGCGGGGCAGCAGGTGGCGCGGCTGCACTCGGGTGACCCGTCGGTGTTCAGCGCGATGGCGGAGCAGATGCGCCGCCTGGACGCCCTGGGCATCCCGTACGACGTGACGCCGGGCGTGCCCGCCTTCGCCGCCGCGGCTGCGGCGCTGAACCGTGAGCTGACCGTTCCAGGGGTGGGGCAGACCGTCATCCTGACCCGCACGTCGGCCCGCGCGACGCCCATGCCGCCGGGCGAGGACCTCGTGACCCTGGGGCGGTCCGGGGCCACCCTCGTGCTGCACCTGGCCGTGCAGCGGATCGCGGAGGTGGTGGCGGACCTGCTGCCGAGCTACGGCGCGGACTGCCCGGTCGCGGTGGTCGCCCGAGCCAGCCGTGACGACGAGTTGGTCTTGCGCGGCACGCTCGCCGACATCGCCGAGCAGGTGCTGGCAGCAGGCGTGAAACGGACCGCCGTCATCGTCGTGGGCAAGGTCCTGGCCGCCGAGGGCTTCCCGGACAGCCACCTCTACTCGACCACCCGCTGCCGTTCATGACCTCAGGCCCTGCCCACGATGGTGCCCGCGCGGTCGATCACGATGACGTCCACCGTGACGGGTGCGCCGCGCAGGACGTCGTCGGCCGTCGCCTTGGCCCGCACCGCGACCAGGTCACCCAGCGGCACCCCGGCCGCCTGGCACAGCTGCAAAGCCCCGAGCGCGGTGTTCGCCTCCGTCACGGCCGCGGCCACGGCGGGGTCGTCCACCAGCGACGCCAAGAAGCCCAGGTTGACCTGCGAACGGCCGGAGTGCAGGTCCAAGTGTCCGTCGGCCAGCTTGGACAGCTTGCCGATCCCGCCCGCGATGGTCAGCCGGGGCACGGGGTGACGACGCAGGTACTTCAACACGGCCCCGGCGAAGTCGCCCATGTCCAGCAACGCGTCCTCGGGCAGCCCGTGCACCGCCGCCGCGACCTTCTCCGACGTGCTCCCGGTGCACCCGGCCACGTGCCGGTACCCCTGCGCCCGCGCCACGTCGATGCCGCGCCGGATGCTGTCGATCCACGCCGAGCACGAGTACGGCACCACGATCCCCGTCGTGCCGAGGATCGACAGCCCACCCAGAATTCCCAACCGGGGGTTCCACGTCTTCCGGGCCAACTCCTCGCCGTGCTCGACCGAGATCGACACGACCACATCGCCACTGCCGCCGTGCTCAAGAGCCACCCGCGCGATGTGCTCACGCATCATCTGCCGCGGCACGGGGTTGATCGCAGGCTCGCCCACCGGCAGCGGCAAGCCGGGTTTGGTCACCGTGCCGACCCCGGGACCGGCCTCGAACACCACCCCGCTGCCCGGCGCGCCGTGCCGGACGGTGGAGCCGACCAACGCGCCGTGCGTGACGTCCGGGTCGTCGCCCGCGTCCTTCACGATCGCGGCGAACGCCCGGTCGCCGGACAGCTCTTCGCGGGCCAGCGCGAACGACGGCGTCTGGCCCTTCGGCAGCACGATCCCCACCGGGTCGGGGAACTCACCGGTGAGCAGCGCCGTGTACGCCGCCGTGGTGGCGGCGGTGGCGCAGGCGCCGGTCGTCCAGCCGAAACGCAGGTTCGTGCTCACGATGTCAGGATGCAACAGCCGTGAAGACCGTGCTGGTACTGGGTGGCACGGGCGAGGCCCGCGAACTGGCCCGGGAGCTCACCGGCCTCCGGGTGATCTCGTCGCTGGCCGGCCGGGTGGCCGACCCGAAGCTGCCCGAGGGCGAGGTCCGCATCGGCGGGTTCGGCGGTGTCGAAGGGCTCGTGGCCTACCTCAAAGCCGAGCAGGTCGACGCGGTCGTGGACGCCACCCACCCGTTCGCCGACCGCATCACCGCGAACGCCCTCGCCGCGACCACCGCGACCGGCACCCCGTTCCTGGTGCTGCGCCGCCCCGGCTGGCCGCCCGAGGAGAACTGGCAGTACGTGGGCACGGTCGCCGAAGCCGCCGAACTCGTCGCCGGCCGTCGGGCGTTCATCACCACCGGACGCCAGGAGCTGGCCGCGTTCACCGGGGGTGTGGCGCGCACGGTCGATCCGCCCGACCCGCCGAACCCCCACCTGGAACTCCTGCTCGACCGTGGACCGTACACAGTGGACGGCGAACTGCGGCTCATGCGGGAACACCGGATCGAGGTCCTGGTCACCAAGGACAGCGGCGGCCCGATGACGGCGGCCAAGCTGACCGCCGCCCGTCACCTCGGCATCGCCGTCGTCGTTGTGCGCCGACCGCCGCCACCGGACGCACCGCTGGTGGAGACCGTCGCCGAGGCGCTCGACTGGCTCACCCGGGGTAGCGGCGCGGGGTGAACACCGTGCCGCGCGCGCTCACCTGAGTCTGCGACGAGCCGACCAGCAGCAGGCACCGCATGTCGACAGTGGACGCGTCCAGTTCGGCCAACCGCACGACCCGCACGGATTCCTCCGGACCGCCGACGTCCCGCCCGATGACGACCGGCGTGTCGGGGGAGCGGTGCTTGAGCAGCAGGTCCCGTGCCGACTCGACCTGCCACGTCCGGCTGCGTGACGCCGGGTTGTAGATCGCCAGCACCAGATCGGCCTTGGCCGCCGCCTCCAGTCGTTCGGCAATGACGTCCCACGGCTTGAGCCGGTCGGACAACGACACCACGCAGTAGTCGTGCCCCAACGGCGCGCCGACCCGGCTGGCCACCGCGTGTGCCGCCGTCAGGCCGGGCAGCACGCGCACCGGCACGTCCGAGAACTGCTCCTCGGTCGCCACCTCAAGCACCGCGCTGGCCATCGCGAACACACCCGGATCGCCCGACGACACCACCGCGACCCGACGGCCGCGCTTGGCCAGGTCCAGCGCGAACGCCGCCCGCTCGGCCTCCACCTTGTTGTCCGAGGCGTGCCGCCGCTGCCGGGGGTTCACCGGCACCCGGTTCAGGTAGGTCACGTACCCGACCAGGTCGTCGGCCTCCGCCAACGCCCGACGGGCCTCCGGCGTCAACCACTCCGGCCCCGCCGGACCCAGCCCGACCACCACGACCCGGCCCTCGCAGTCCGAACGCGCCGGAGCGGGCCTGCTCGGCAGCAACGCCAACGAGAAGTACGGCACGCCCTCGGCGTCCACTTCGGACAGCGGCGCGGTGCGCTGGCCACCGGTCGTGGCCCGCTCCACGTACCAGGCCTCGTCCAGCCGCCCCGCTCGCGCCAACGCCTCCCGCACCTGCGGGAACGTCCGCCCCAGCTTCATGATCGCCACCGGGTCGCCGCCGGCCAGGTGCTCCACCAACGCGTCCGCGGACAACGTCCCCGGCAGCACGGTCAACACCTCGTCCCGCTCCACCAACGGCCGCCCGATCACCGCCGCACCGGCGCTCACCGACGTCACCCCCGGCACCACCTCGGCCTCGTACCGGTGCGCCAACCGCTTGTGCAGGTGCATGTAGGAGCCGTAGAAGAACGGGTCACCCGCCGCCAGCACCACGACCGTGCGCCCGGCATCGAGGTGGGCGGCCAAGCGGGCCGCGCACTCCTCGTAGAACGCGTCGATCTCGCCCTGGTAGTCGTCGGAATCCTCGGTGGTGACGGGGTAGACCAGCTGCTCCTCGATCTGCCCGTCCCGCAGGTACGGCGCGGCGATCCGGCGCGCCACGCTCCGCCCGTGACGAGCGCTGTGGAACACCACGACGTCCGCTTCGCCGATCAGCCGCGCCGCCTTGACGGTCACCAGCTCCGGATCGCCCGGACCCACCCCGACCCCGTACAGCCTGCCCGTCATTCTTCCTCGCTCGCGATCGCGTTGATCGCCGCCGCGGTCATGGCGCTGCCGCCCCGACGCCCGCGCACGACCAGGTACTCCAACCCGAGACCGTTGTCCGCCAACGCGTCCTTCGACTCGGCCGCGCCGATGAACCCGACCGGCACACCCAGCACGGCGGCCGGCCGTGGCGCGCCCGCCGCGATCATGTCCAGCAAGTGGAACAACGCGGTCGGCGCGTTGCCGATGGCCACCACCGCGCCGTCCAGCCTGTCCCGCCACAGCTCCAACGCGGCGGCGCTGCGCGTGTTGCCCATCTCCGCCGCCAAGCCCGGTACCCGAGGGTCGCTCAACGTGCACACGACCTCGTTGTCCGCGGGCAGCCGACGCCGCGTCACGCCCGCCGCGACCATCTGCGCGTCGCACAGGATCGGCGCGCCGGCCAGCAGCGCCGCCCTCGCGTCGCGGACCACGTCACGGGAGAAGTCGATGTCCGAAACCAGGTCGACCATCCCGCAGGCGTGGATCATCCGCACCACCACCCGGGCGACGTCCGACGGGAACCGCGCCAGATCGGCCTCGGCGCGGATGGTGGCGAAGGAACGGCGGTAGATCTCCGCGCCGTCCTTGACGTAGCTGGTCACCTGATCTCCTCGTACCCGTCGCCGGTCGCGACGAACTCCACCACGTCACCGGCCGGACGCCCGCACCGCCGTGCGCAACCCGACCAGTGCACCGCGCTGCGTGCGCCGGCGTTCCGGCTCTCGATCCAGCGGGTCGCGTCGGCCCGGACGTCGGCCAGGGACTTCGCACAGCCGGGCCGCCCGGTGCACGCGCTCACGCCGTGCCACGGCGAGTCCGGCGAGGTGAACAGGCCAGTGGTATCGCTCCCGGCCGGCAGCACCAGGCTCCGCCACGGCGTGAGCCGCACCGGCACACCGGCCAGGAGCCGCGCGTCCAACCGCCCCAACGGCACGCCCGCCACGACGGCGGAACCGTGCACGCCCGGTGGGACCGGCGTCACAGCGGGTTCGATCTCGGGTGGACCCGGAACGCCCATTATGTCGGTGATCTTCCGCACACCGTCGTCCACTTCGGACAGCCGCCAGGCGTTGACACGCACTTGCTGGAACGCTTTCGCCGCCGTCACCACCGCCGCCACCGGATCGGTCACGCGGAGCCCGGAATCCCGCCCGGCCAGGAACAACGCGTCACCGACCAGCCCGATGTCACCCGCCAGGCCGCTGACCGCGTGACCGACCGTGATCAGGAACCGCCCGGGAAGAAACGCCAGCTCAGGCACGGCGCACAGCGCGGCATCGATCGCGTCGACCAACGCCTGGTTGTCGTCCAACGGCGCCGCGATGATGTTCCGCATCCGCTCGTGCGTCATCGACGGCAGCAGCCCGACCTCGCGCAGCCGACCGCCCAGCTCGTGCTCCGCGCCTGGTTTCAAGCCTCTGATCTGCGCGTTTGCCCGTGAGGTGAGTTCGATCGTGCCGTCGCCGAGCTCCAGTGCGGCGGTCCGGAGCGCGTCGAACTGCACCGCGCTCAACGTGCCGCCGGGCACCCGCACGCGCGCCAACCCGCCGTCGGCGGCCTGGTGCACGTCGATGGCGCCGGGGCAGGCGTCCGGGCGAACTCGGTCGGTGGCCATGGGCTGGATGCTAACCGCCGTCTAGGGTGAGATCCGAACGGCGAAGCAACAGGAGGAAGCCGGTGTGAATCCGGCGCGGTCCCGCCACTGTGACCGGGAGAAGTCCCGGGAGCCAGGAACTCCGCCCGCTGTCCCCTACGACTTGGGGCGAGGACCCCCGAGGGATGGAGCCCGCACGTGATCCTGCTGTTGTCGACCTCCGACACGGACCTGCTGTCCGCCCGCGCCAGCGGCGCCGACTACCGCTTGGCCAACCCCGCCCGCACCGCCGTGGACGACCTCCCCGCGCTGCTGGAGGGCGTCGACCTGGTGGTCGTGCGCATCCTCGGCGGTCGCCGGATGTGGGAGGAGGGGCTGGACCGGCTCCTGGCCTCCGGTCTGCCGGTCGTCGTGCTGGGCGGCGAGCAGAACCCCGACGCCCCGCTGATGGAGCTGTCCACCGTGCCCGGTGGTGTGTGCGCGGAGGCGCACGCGTACCTGGCCCACGGCGGCGCGGTGAACCTCGCGCAGCTGCACGACTTCCTGTCCGACACGGTGCTGCTCACCGGCCACGGCTTCACCCCGCCCGAACCGACCCCCACTTGGGGCGTGCTGGAGCGGGAGCCCGCAGGTAGCGGCCCGACCATCGCGGTGCTCTACTACCGCGCCCACCACGTGGCCGGGAACACGGCGTTCGTGCACGCGTTGTGCGACGCGATCGAGGCCAAGGGCGGCCGTCCGCTGCCGATCTTCTGCGCCTCGCTGCGTGCGGCGGACGCGGACCTGCTGGCCGAGCTGGGCAAGGCGGACGCCCTGGTGGTCACCGTGCTCGCGGCCGGCGGCACCAAGCCCGCCACCGCGTCCGCCGGCGGTGACGACGACGCGTGGGACGTGGGCGCGTTGGCGGCCCTCGACGTGCCGATCCTCCAGGCGCTGTGCCTCACCAGCAGCCGTGCCGCGTGGGACGAGAACGACGACGGGCTGTCCCCTTTGGACACCGCGACCCAGGTGGCGATCCCGGAGTTCGACGGCCGGATCATCACGGTGCCGTTCTCGTTCAAGGAGATCGACCAGGACGGCCTCACCGTCTACGTGGCCGACGAGGAGCGCGCGTCGCGCGTCGCGGGCATCGCGGTCCGCCACGGCAGGCTCCGCCACATCCCGTCGGCCGAACGCCGCATCGCGGTCATGCTCTCGGCCTACCCGACCAAGCACTCCCGCATCGGCAACGCCGTCGGCCTCGACACGCCGGCGAGCGTCGTGCGGCTGCTCACCGCGATGAAGGACCACGGCTACGACATCGGTGACGAGCTGCCGGGCGTGGCGAACCTGGACGGCGACGCGTTGATCCACGCCCTCATCGCGGCCGGCGGCCAGGACGCCGACTGGCTCACCGAGGAACAGGTCCAGGGCAACCCGGTCCGGCTCCCGGCGGCCCGTTACAAGCAGTGGTACGCCACCCTCCCGGAGGACACCCGGCAGGACATGGAACAGCACTGGGGCGCGGCTCCCGGTGAGCTGTTCGTGGACCGGTCGAAGGACAAGGACGGCGAGATCGTCCTGGCCGCGCTGCGCTCCGGCAACGTCGTGGTGATGGTCCAACCGCCGCGCGGCTTCGGCGAGAACCCGATCGCCATCTACCACGACCCGGACCTGCCGCCGAGCCACCACTACCTGGCCGCGTACCGCTGGCTGGAGGACGAGTTCGGCGCCGACGCCGTGGTGCACGTCGGCAAGCACGGCAACCTCGAATGGCTGCCCGGCAAGACCGTCGGCATGTCGGCCGGCTGCGGCCCGGACGCGGCGCTGGGCGACCTGCCGCTGATCTACCCGTTCCTGGTCAACGACCCGGGCGAGGGCACCCAGGCGAAACGGCGGGCACACGCCACCCTCGTGGACCACCTCGTGCCGCCGATGGCCAGGGCCGACAGCTACGGCGACATCGCCCGGCTCGAACAGCTGCTGGACGAGCACGGCAACATCGCCGCGATGGACCCGGCCAAGCTGCCGGCGATCCGGGCCCAGATCTGGACCCTCATCCAGGCCGCCAAGCTCGACCACGACCTGGGCTTGGACGACCGGCCGCACGACGCCGAGTTCGACGAGCTGATCCTGCACGTGGACGGCTGGCTGTGCGAGGTGAAGGACGTCCAGATCCGCGACGGCCTGCACATCCTCGGTGAAGCGCCCGTCGGCGAGACCAGGGTCAACCTGGTGCTGTCCATCCTCCAGGCCAAGCAGATGTGGGCGGGCCAAGTCGCCGCCCTGCCGGGCCTGCGCGAGGCGCTCGGGCTGTCCGAGGCCAGGACCAACGCCGCGAACACCCGGACCGACACGGACCGGGTCGAGGCGGAGGCCCGCGTGCTCGTCCAGGCGATGGAAGACGCCGACTGGGACGTGTCCGCCGCCCGGACCCTCACCGACAACGAGGACGTCGCCCGGATTCTGGAGTTCGCGGCCCTGGAGGTCGTGCCCCGGCTGGCCCGCACCACGGACGAGATGACCAACGTCCTGCACGCGCTCGACGGCGGTTACGTCCCGGCCGGTCCCAGCGGCTCGCCGCTGCGCGGCCTGGTGAACGTCCTGCCGACCGGCCGCAACTTCTACTCGGTCGACCCCAAGGCGGTGCCGTCCCGGCTGGCCTGGGAGACCGGTCAGGCCATGGCCGACTCGCTCCTTGACCGCTACCGCGCGGAAACGGGGGAGTGGCCGCCGTCGGTGGGCCTGTCGGTCTGGGGCACGAGCGCGATGCGCACGGCCGGTGACGACATCGCCGAGGTGCTGGCCCTGATGGGCGTGCGGCCCACGTGGGACGACCAGTCCCGCCGGGTGACCGGTCTGGAGTCGATCCCGCTCGCCGAGCTGAACCGGCCGCGCATCGACGTCACCATCCGCATCAGCGGCTTCTTCCGCGACGCGTTCCCGCACGTCGTGGCCCTGCTCGACGACGCGGTGCAGCTCGTGGCGAACCTGGACGAGTCGGCGGAGGACAACTACGTCCGGGCACACGCCCAAGCCGACCTGGCGCAGCACGACGACCCGCGCCGGGCGACGATGCGCATCTTCGGCAGCAAACCGGGCGCGTACGGCGCCGGTCTGCTCCCGCTCATCGACAGCCGGAACTGGCGCGACGACGCCGACTTGGCCGAGGTGTACGCGGTGTGGGGCGGCTACGCCTACGGCCGTGAACTCGACGGGGTGGAGGCGCGTCCGGCGATGGAGAGCGCGTACAAGCGCATCGCCGTCGCGGCGAAGAACATCGACACCCGTGAGCACGACATCGCCGATTCCGACGACTACTTCCAGTACCACGGCGGGATGATCGCCACGGTCCGCGCGCTCACCGGCAAAGCACCCGCCGCTTACGTCGGCGACAGCACGCGCCCGGACGCGGTGCGGACCAGGACCCTGCACGAGGAGACGAACCGGATCTTCCGCGCCCGAGTGGTCAACCCGAGGTGGTTGGCCGCCATGCGCAAGCACGGTTACAAGGGCGCGTTCGAACTCGCCGCCACGGTCGACTACCTGTTCGGCTACGACGCCACCACCGGTGTCGTCGCCGACTGGATGTACGAGCAGCTCGCGGCGAGTTACGTGCTCGACCCGGAGAACCGGAAGTTCCTGGCCGAGTCGAACCCGTGGGCGTTGCACGGCATTTCCGAACGGCTGCTGGAGGCGGCGAACCGGGGCATGTGGGAGCACCCGGAAGCCGAGACGCTGGAAGCGCTGCAAAACGTCTACCTGGAAACCGAGGGCGATCTCGAAGACGGCCGCTGACCGAGTCCTCAGGCGTCGCCCGTCATGAGGGATGGGCGTGAGTTCTCGACGCGGCGCAGCACGCCGGCGTTGGTGCGCAGGCTGGTCAACGGGGTCCGCAGTTCGTGGGCGGCGTCCTGCACCGACCTCTCCTGGGCATCACGGGCGGCGGCGAGCCGATGCAGCATCCGGTTGGAATTGGTAAAACTTGATCACGACGCACTGATGGCTTGCGATCGTCGCAACGCTGTGTGTCCGACCGGTCTACCGCCAGTACCCGAACGGGCGACCAGCGGCGCTGCTAGCAGAATCGGTCCAGCTGGGCAAATGTCGCAAGATCGGTAACAGCGCGGACACGAGAGCTTGACACAACTCCGTGGTGCGAACCACACTTCCGCAAAACCTGGGAGCGCTCCCAGAACGTTCACCGCCGATCAACTGAGGAGTTCTCGTGCGCTACCGTCGAGCAGGCTTGGCCAAAGTCCTGGCCTGCACAGCAGTGCTTGCCGCAGCCGCCACGGCATGCGGCTCCGGTGGGTCCGGAGCCGCGTCCGACGGCAAGGTCGAGCTGACCATCGCGACCTTCAACGAGTTCGGCTACGAGGACCTCCTCAAGGAGTACGAAGCCGCCAACCCGAACGTCAAGGTCACGCAGCGCAAGACCGGTCAGGGTGCGCCGCACCACCAGAACCTGTTCACCAAGCTGGGCGCGGGCTCCGGTCTGGCCGACGTCGAAGCCGTCGAAGAGGGCTTCCTGAGCCAGGTCATGGCCAAGTCCGGCCAGTTCGAGAACCTCAAGGAGATCGGCCCGAGCGACGTCAAGGAAGACCGCTGGCTGCAGTGGAAGACCGACGCCGTCACCACCAAGGACGGCAAGCTGATCGGTTACGGCACCGACATCGGCCCGCTGGCCATGTGCTACCGCAAGGACATGCTGGAAGCCGCCAAGCTGCCGACCGACCCCGAGGGCGTCAAGGCCCTGTTCGCCACCTGGGACTCGTACTTCGAGGCCGGTGACAGGTACGTCGCGGCCACCGGCAAGCCGTGGTTCGACTCGGCCGCGCAGATCTTCAACCCGATGCACAACCAGGCCAAGGTCGGCTACTTCGACAAGGACGACAAGCTCGTCATCGAGTCCAACGACGACAAGAAGATCTGGGACCAGATCACCGGCGCGGTCGCGCGCGGCCAGTCGGCCAAGCTCGCCGCGTGGAGCCCGGAGTGGCAGACCGGCTTCAAGGAGTCGGCGTTCGCCACCAAGACCTGCCCGTCGTGGATGCTGGGTGTCATCGAGGGCAACGCGGGCCCGGAGCACAAGGGCAAGTGGGCCGTCACCGCGGCGTTCCCCGGCGGCAGCGGCAACTGGGGCGGCTCGTACCTGACCGTCCCGAAGCAGGGCAAGAACAAGGCCGAGGCCGCCAAGCTCGCCGCCTGGCTGACCGCGCCCGAGCAGCAGATCAAGGCGTTCAAGGCCAAGGGCCCGTTCCCGAGCCAGACCGAGGCCCTGATCTCGCCCGACCTGCTGAACAACACCAACGAGTACTTCGGCGGCGAGAAGGTCGGCATGCTGTTCGCCGAGCAGGCCAACAAGGTCGCGGCCGCCCAGTACAAGGGCCCGCAGGACGGTGAGATCCAGGACAACGTGGTCTCGCCGGCCCTCGCGTCGGTCGAGCAGGGCACTTCGTCCGAGGATGCCTGGAAGCAGGTCATCGAGGGAGCCAAGAAGGCTGCCAAGTAATGACGACCGAACTCACGGTCACGCGCGGGCGGGGCGTCGAGCCCCGCCCGCCGCGGCGCGACGACAACGATGACATCGGTCCGGAGAAGCTCAGCTGGCGCTACCGGCTGACCCGCCTGGACGTGAAGTTCTCGCCGTACCTGTACATCGCCCCGTTCTTCGTCCTGTTCGCCGTGGTGGGCCTGTTCCCGCTGCTCTACACCGCCTACATCTCCCTGTTCGACTGGGAGCTGGGCGCGGACGAACAGCCGTTCATCGGGATCGAAAACTACACCACGCTGTTGGCCGACTCGCAGTTCTGGAACGCGATGGTCAACACGCTGAGCATCTTCGCGATCTCCACCATCCCGCAGGTGATCATCGCGGTGCTGCTGGCCGCGCTGCTCAACACGGCGCTGCGCGGGCGCACCGGCTGGCGGATGGGCGTGCTGCTGCCCTACGTGGCCAGCATCGTCGCCCTGACCATCATCTTCGGCGACCTGTTCGGCGTGCAGTACGGCATGATCAACGACGTCATCCAGTGGATCGGTCTGGACCGGATCGACTGGCAGGCCGAGCGCTGGTGGAGCCACGTCGCCATCGCGACCATGGTCGACTGGCGCTGGACCGGCTACAACGCCCTCATCGTGCTGGCGGCCATGCAGGCCATCCCGCGTGACGTCTACGAGGCGGCGTGGGTGGACGGCGCGAGCAAGGTGCGCCAGTTCATCAGCATCACGCTGCCGATGCTGCGGCCCACCCTGATCTTCGTGGTCGTCACGTCGACCATCGGCGGGATGCAGATCTTCACCGAGCCGATGCTGTTCTCGCCTTCCGGGGGCAGCAACGGCGGCGCGACCAACCAGTACCAGACGGTCGTGCTCTACATGTACCAGTCCGGCTTCCAGAGCTCCGACCTCGGCTACGCCTCGGCGATGGCCTGGGCCCTGTTCATCGTCATCATCGCCATCGCGGGGATCAACTTCCTGCTCACCCGCAGGCTCGCGTCCAGTGGGGAGGCGTGATGGCCACCATCGCCGAACGCCCGGCACCGTCCACCGCCACCAGGCCGAAGCGCAAGAAGGCGACGTCGTTGTCCGAGCGGCGCCCGAGCTTCGTCGTCTACGGCATCCTGATCGCGTTCATCCTCGGTTCGGCGTTCCCGTTCTACTGGTCGTTCCTCGTGGCCAGCCACGACGACGCCGAGTTCAACGCGGAGGAGCCGCTGCTGCCCGGCGGCAACTTCTTCGTCAACGCCGGCCGGGTGCTGGACACGATTCCGTTCTGGAAGGCGCTGGGCAACAGCATCATCGTCTCCGGCACGGTCACGCTGTCCGTGGTGGTCCTGTCCACCCTGGCCGGGTTCGCGTTCGCCAAGCTCCGGTTCAAGGGCCGCGGGCCGCTGATGGTCTTCGTGGTCGCCACGCTCGCCGTGCCCACGCAGCTCGGCATCATCCCGCTCTACATGGCGATGGCGGAGTACGGCTGGTCCGGCACCCTCGGCGCGGTCATCGTGCCCAACCTGGTGACCGCGTTCGGCGTGTTCTGGATGCGCCAGTACATCGCCGACGCCGTGCCGGACGAGCTGATCGAGGCGGCCCGGATGGACGGGTGCAGCATGATCCGCACGTTCTGGCACGTGTGCCTGCCCGCCGTGCGACCGGCCGCCGCCATGCTCGGCATCTTCACTTTCATGATGTCGTGGAACGACTTCCTCTGGCCGCTGATCGTGCTCAACGCGGACAACCCGACGATGCAGGTCGCCCTGGAGAAGTTGCAGAGCGGCTACTACGTCGACAAAACGCTCGTGCTCGCCGGGACCACCATGGCCACGGTCCCGATCTTGATCGTGTTCCTCGTACTCGGTCGGCAGATCGTCGCCGGGATCATGCAGGGTGCTGTGAAGGGGTAGCTGTGGAGTCGATTTCCTTTCCCGAGGGATTCGTGTGGGGCGCCGCGACCGCGGCGTTCCAGATCGAAGGCGCGACCACCGCGGACGGTCGCACCGCGTCCATCTGGGACACGTTCTGCAAGGTTCCGGGCGCGGTGGTGGGCGGTGACACGGGTGACCCCGCCGCCGACCACTACTACCGCGTGGACGAGGACGTCCAGCTGATGGTCGACCTCGGCCTGCACGCCTACCGGTTCTCCACCGCGTGGCCGCGCATCCGCCCGGACGCCGGTCCGGTCAACCAGGCCGGTCTGGACTTCTACTCCCGGCTGGTCGACAAGCTGCTGGAGAACAACATCAGCCCGTGGCTGACCCTCTACCACTGGGACCTCCCGCAGACCCTTGAAGACGCGGGCGGCTGGGCCAACCGGGACACCGCGTACCGCTTCGCCGAGTACGCCGAGTCGGTCGTCGGCGCGCTGGGCGACCGGGTGGACAACTGGACCACGCTCAACGAGCCGTGGTGCTCGTCGCTGCTCAGCTACGCCGCCGGCATCCACGCGCCCGGCCGCCAGGAGCCGGAGGCCGCCGTCGCGGCCGTGCACCACCTGCTGCTGGCCCACGGCCTGGCCACCGCGGCGATCCGGGACCAGGCGCCCGACGCCAAGGTCGGCATCACGCTGAACATGTACCCGATCATCCCGGCGAACCCGGAGGACCCGGCCGACCTCGACGCCGCGCGCCGGCTCGACGGCCTGCAGAACCGGATCTTCCTGGACCCGCTGTTCAAGGGCGAGTACCCGGCGGACATCGTGGAGGACCTGGAGCCGTACGGCTTCTCCAAGCACATCCGCGAGAACGACCTGGAGATCATCTCCGCCCCGCTGGACCAGTTGGGCGTCAACTACTACGCCGAGCACTTCGTCAGCGGCACCCCGGAACTCGAATCCGCCGCACCGGTCCAGACCAACGGGCGTCGCCCGACCGGGTCACCCTGGGTCGGCGCGGAGCACGTCACGTTCCCCAGCCGCGGCCTGCCGCGCACCGACATGGACTGGGAGGTGCAGCCGGACGGCCTGACCAAGGTGCTCGTGCGGGTGCACCAGGACTACCCCAGCATCCCGCTCTACGTCACCGAGAACGGCGCCGCCTACCGCGACTCCGTCAACGACGACGGCTCGATCCACGACACCGAACGGCTGGGCTACATCGAGTCACACCTCCGGGCGGCGCACGCGGCCATCCAGGCCGGTGTCGACCTCCGCGGCTACTTCGCGTGGTCGCTGATGGACAACTTCGAGTGGGCCGAGGGTTACGCGAAGCGGTTCGGGATCGTGCATGTCGACTACGAGACCCAGGTGCGGACGCCTAAGATGAGCGCCATGTGGTACTCGCAGGTTGCCCGCGGCAACGCTCTCGCGGCGACGGTCGCTCCGTGACGGATGCCGTTGACCCACCCAAGGCGCGACGACCCAACGCCCGGCTGGAGGAGGTCGCTCGCGCAGCCGGGGTGTCCAAGTCGACCGTCTCCCGGGTGATCAACGGCGAGCCGTACGTCAGCTCCAAGGCGCGCGAGGCCGTGCACCAGGCCATCGGGAAGCTCGGCTACAGCCCCAACCAGGCGGCCCGGACGTTGGCCGGCAGCCGGGCCAACTGCATCGCCCTGGTCGTGTCCGAACAGGGCAGCCGGGTGTTGGCCGACCCGTTCTTCGCCGGCGTTTTGCGCGGCGTGCACGCCGAGTTGGCGGGCAAGCGGGTTCAGCTCGTCCTCATGATGAGCAAGGAGGGCGACGAGCAGGACCTGGTCAACTACCTCTGCGGCGGTCACGTGGACGGCGTGCTGGTGATCAGCCTGCACGGTCAGGACCCACTGCCCCGCACGCTCGCCGACGCGGGCCTGCCGACCGTGGTCGGCGGCAGGCCCCTCGGCGCCGGTGGAGTGCCCTATGTGGACTCGGACAACTTCAACGGCGCCATGGAAGCGGCTCGCTACCTGGTCTCGCTCGGGCGCAAGCGCATCGGCACCATCGCCGGCCCCCGGGACATGGCGGTGGGCATGGACCGGCTCTCGGGTTGGAAGCGCGGGCTGAGCCAGGCCCGGCTCGACACCGACCTGGTCGCGTACGGCGACTTCACCCCGGAGAGCGGCGCGGTCGCCATGGCCGACTTGCTCAACCGGGCACCGGACCTGGACGCCGTCTTCGTCGGCGCGGACATCATGGCGCTGGGCGCGTTGCAGACCCTGCACGCGCACGGCAAGCGGGTGCCCGACGACGTGGCGGTGGTCGGGTTCGACGACCTGATGATCGCCTCCACCGCGGTGCCGCCGCTGACCACGATCCGGCAGGACGTGGAGCAGTTGGGGCGCACCATGACGTGGCGGCTCATGGCGGAGCTGGCCGGCGAGGAGAACCTCCCGCCGTTCCTGCTCCTGCCGACCGCGATGGTCACCCGGTCGAGCGCCTGAACGGGCGCTGACCGACCTCGCTCCACCCCGATCCGGACCGCGATCCGGATCTTGACGAGCGTGCCGCGACCCGGGCCCCAGGCCCGGGTCGCGGTGTTTTTCGAAGCGATTCGACACCGGGTTCGACGCGTTCGACACCAGCGGGCTGAACACGCCCCGCACTTCACTCGGATGGCGCAACCCGTCCCCTTGCCGGCGACCGATTCGCCTCGTTACGGTCCAACTCTGCGCACTCTGGGAGCGCTCCCAGAGTGCGCTAAGAGCCCGGGGGGAGGCGGTTCCATCTCGCCCACCGCCTCCCCCCAACCCCCTGCGCAAAGGAGCGCACAAGCCATGAGACGGCTTCTGGCGTTGACCACCGCGGCCGTGGCCGCACTGGGTGTCGTGCTCGTGTCCAACGCGACCAGTCCCGCCGCGGAGCCCTCGGCGTCGGGGATCGTCCAGCCGCACGACTGGCGCAACGTGGAGATCGCGGGTGGCGGGTTCGTGCCGGGCATCGTGTTCAGCCCGGCCGAGAAGGACCTGATCTACGCGCGCACCGACATCGGCGGCGCGTACCGGTGGGACAAGACCACCAGCCGCTGGATCCCGTTGCTGGACTGGGTCGGCTGGGACAAGTGGGGCTACAACGGCGTCGCCAGCATCGCGCCGGACCCCAAGAACGCGAACAAGGTGTATGCCGCCGTCGGCATGTACACCAACACCTGGGACCCGAACAACGGCGCGATCCTGCGTTCATCCGACCGCGGCAAGACGTGGCAGACGACCGAACTGCCGTTCAAGGTCGGCGGCAACATGCCGGGCCGGGGCATGGGCGAGCGGCTGTCCGTGGACCCCAACGACGGCCGGGTGCTGTACTTCGGCGCGCCCAGCGGCAAGGGCCTGTGGCGCAGCACCGACAGCGGCGCCACCTGGTCACAGGTGGCGAGCTTCCCCAACCCCGGCAACTACGTCGCCGACCCCAACGACCCCAACGGCTACGCCAACGACATCCAGGGCGTGGTCTGGGTGACCTACGACCCGAGGTCCTCGACGGCGGGCAGTCCCAGCAGGACGATCTACGTCGGCGTCGCCGACAAGGAGAACACCGTCTACCGCAGCACGGACGCGGGCGCGACGTGGACCCGGCTGGCCGGCCAGCCGACCGGCTACATCGCGCACCAGGGCGAGCTGGACACCGCGGGCGGCTTCCTCTACCTGGCCACCAGCGACACCGGCGGCCCGTACGACGGCGGCAAGGGCGACGTGTGGAAGTACGACACGGCGACCGGCGCGTGGACGCGGATCAGCCCCGTCCCGTCCAGCAGCGCGGACGACTACTTCGGCTACAGCGGTCTGACCATCGACCGGCAGAACCCGAACACGCTGATGGTCGCCACCCAGATCTCCTGGTGGCCGGACATCATCATCTTCCGCAGCACCGACGGCGGCGCGACGTGGACGCGGGCGTGGGACTTCACCAGCTACCCCAACCGCAGCTTCCGCTACACCATGGACATCGGCTCCTCGCCGTGGCTGAGCTTCGGCGAGAACCCGCAGCCGCCGGAGGTCACCCCGAAGCTGGGCTGGATGGTCGAGTCGCTGGAGATCGACCCGTTCGACTCCAACCGGATGATGTACGGCACGGGCGCCACCATCTACGGCGCCACGGACCTGCTGAAGTGGGACAACGGCGGCCGGATCACCATCAAGCCCACCGCGGCGGGCCTGGAGGAGACCGCAGTGCTCGACCTGGTCAGCCCGCCCACGGGCGCGCCGCTGATCAGCGGGCTCGGTGACATCGGCGGGTTCCGGCACACGGACCTGACCAAGGTGCCGGCGATGATGTTCCAGCAGCCGTACTTCACCACCACCCGGAGCCTGGACTACGCGGAGAAGAACCCGGCGGTCATGGTGCGGTCGGGCGACTTCGACAAGACCGCGCGGCCCAACGACATGCGGGCGGCGTTCTCCACCGACGGCGGCGCGAACTGGTTCCAGGGCACTGAACCCAGTGGCGTCACCGGTGGCGGCACGATCGCCGCGGCGGCGGACGGCAGCCGGTTCGTGTGGAGCCCGCAGGGCGCGGGCGTGCACTACTCGGTGGGCTTCGGCAACTCGTGGACGCCGTCCACCGGCATCCCGGCCGGCGCCGTGGTCGAATCCGACCGGGTCAACCCGAACAAGTTCTACGGCCTGGCCGACGACACCGTCTACATCAGCACGGACGGCGGCGCGACGTTCACCGCGGGCGGGACCGCGGACGTGACCAAACTGCACGCCGTGCCCGGCTACGAGGGCCACCTCTGGCTGGCGGGGGAGGGCGGTCTGTTCCGCTCGACCGACTCCGGCGCGACCCTCGCCAAGGGCCCCGACTGGATCACCAGCGCGGTCAACATCGGCTTCGGCAAGCCCAGGGAGGGCAATACCTACCCTGCGCTCTACGCGGTGCTGACCATCGACGGCAAGACCGGCGTGTACCGGGCCGACGACGAGGCCGGCCGGGGCTGGGTGCACATCAACGCCGACGGCCTGCACAACTACGGGAACATGGGCGAGGCCATCACCGGTGACCCGCGCGTCTACGGGCGCGTCTACCTGGGCACCAACGGGCGCGGCATCCTCGTCGCCGATCCGAGCGGCAACATCAGCACCACGGAGCCCTTCCCGACCACGACCACGACCACGACCAGAACCACGACGACGACCACCACCACCACCACGACCGGTCCGACCACGACCACCACGACCTGGCCGCCTGCCGGCGCGTGCGAGGTGCGGTATCGGGTCGCCAGTCAGTGGACAGGGGGCTTCACCGGCTCGGTGAAGATCACGAACTGGACCGCCGGTGCCGTCACGGGCTGGAGTCTGGGCTGGTCGTTCGCCAACGGCCAGCGGATCACCAACAGTTGGAACGGCAAGGCGTCGCAGTCCGGTGCCGCCGTCACGGTGACCAACGAGGGCTGGAACGGGACCATCGCAGCGGGCGGCTCGGTGGACTTCGGATTCCAGGCGAGCTGGCAGGGCAGCAACGTCACCCCCACCGGCTTCACGCTGAACGGCAGGGCCTGTTCCTCGGTCTAACGCAGCCCTCGCTTGGCCTGGCGGCGCAGCTGCATGATCCGGGCTGCGCCGACCAGGGCCACCACGATCGCCCCGGCGATCGCCGCGAACAGCAGTGCCACACCCAGCGGCAGCGTGCCCGCCGCACCGAGGAAGTGGACCGTGGCGTCGGTGAGGTTCTGCAGGATGAACACCAGCAGCACGATCAGCACGACGATCGAGGCCAGCACCGCCACCCAGGTGCCGCTGATCCTGGTCGGCTTGAGCTTCACCGGCTGCCCGGCGCCGAGGTCCGGCTTGTCGGGAGCGGCCGGGGGTGGCGTGGGCTCGACGGTGCTCGGCCCGGGGTCGCGCGGACTCACCGCCGGCGGGCCGTCCGGTATCGGGCTCTCGGGCAGCGATTCGGGGCGGTCGTCGTCACGCGGCGTGGTCACGGCGTGATTATCCGTCCGGGTCGGACGACACGCCAGCTCAGGGCACCCTTCTCAGGACACCGATCTCAGGCGCACGGTTGGAAGTACTGCAACGCGCCCACCGCGGCCACGTACTGCTGCCACTCCTCGCGCGAGATGTGCGCCTCGACCGCCGAGCACATCTCGGCCACCGCGGTGTCGAAGTCGAAGCCCCAGGAACGGGTCGTGCCGTCGGAGTTGGACGTCACCACCCGGTCGGGGGCGTCGCCGAACGCCACCCCGTACACACCGGTGGTGCGCCCGGTGATCCGCCCCTGCTCGACCGGGCGGGTGGGGTCGGACACGTCCCACAGCACCACCTTGTCGTCCTTGCCCACGGTGGCCAGCGCCCGGCCGTCCTGCCGGAAGCCCAGCGCGCGGATCGACTCCGGGTGCACCTTCTGGGACCACGTCTCCTCGGGCGCCCACTGCTTGGTCCGGTCCCACATCCGGACCAGGCCGTTCGCGAAGCCGGCCGCGAGCGTGCGGTTGTCCGGGGACAGCGCGGCCGCGGTGATCTCCCTGCCGGTCTCCACCACCCCGATCCGCATCGGTCGCGCCGGGTCGGACACGTCCCACACGCGGAGCGTGCCCGCGTCGTCGTAGGTGACGACCACGTGCCCGTCCTGGCTGTAGACGACGCCGTTGAGCGGGCGCGGGTGACCGATCAGCTTCCCCCGCATCGCCGGCCGCTCCGGCACGGACCAGTCCCACACGGTGACCTCGTCCCGGTCCGAGACGGTGATCAGGGTGCGGGCGCCCGCCGGGTCCAGCGCGATCCGCCGCACCGGGAAGTCGAACGTGTGCGCCACCTCGGGGGTGATCGCGTCGGTGACGTCCCAGACCTTCGCCACCCGCCCCTCCACCGTGGTGGCGAACGCCTGCTGGAAGCCGTCGACGGCCATCGAGGTGACGGCGGCGCGCGGGTTGGTGCGGGCGCCGAGCCGGATGTACGGCTCGTCGGCGGGGACGGGCACGCGTGCGCTGGGGCGCGGCAGGCCGTCCGGGCTCAGGCCACCGCCGGACGGGTACGCCGAGCGGGTGACCACGTCCTCCTCGCTCGCCGCGTGCGCGGTGAGCACGCCGTCGCGCAGCGGTCCGGTCGGGTTGAGCCGGTAGGCGGCGATGGCCAGCTGGTCGGCCAACCCCGGGTTGCTGCCGCGCAACGACTGCGCCTGGTTGGACACGAACCAGGCGGCCGACGAGCGCCAGCCCTCGGCGGCCTCCTTCTGCGCGTTGATCGCGAGCACCACGGCCGTGCCGGCGAGCAACAGCAGCACGGCCAGTAAAGCCACCAGCTGCCGCAGCCTGCGGGTGCGCCGGTGCGCGAGTTGTCGTTCCCGGTCGCGGGCCTGGAGGCTGTCGGCCAGGAAGTCCCGCTCCTGGGCGCTGGTGCGCACGCCGTCCCGTTGCGTCCACTCGACCGCGGTGTCCAGCCGCGAGCCCCGGTACAGCGCGTCCGGGTCGCGGCCGAGCGAGTCCCAGGTGGCCGCGGCCTCGGTGAGCTGCCGCATGGTGCGCAGCCCCTCCCGGTCCTCGGCCAGCCAGCCGCGCAGCCGCGGCCAGGAGCGGATCAGCGCTTCGTGCGCGATCTCCACGCTGTCCCGGTCCAGGGTGAGCAGTCGGGCGTGCGCCAGCCGGTCGAGCACGACGTCCACGTCCACGTCGTGGTCGAGTTCGGCGCGCGGCAGCCGCCGCTTGGTATCCTCGGTGCCGTCGCCGAGCGCGGTGAGCCGCAGGAACACCTGCCGCGCCAACGCCCGCTGCTGCTTCTCCAACGAGGTGAAGGTGCGTTCGGCGGTCTGCGCGATGGCGTGCTGGACGCCGCCCGCCGCCTCGTACCCGGCCAGCGTCAACGTGGTGCCGCGCCGGCGCCGCCACGTCTCCAGCAGGGCGTGCGACATCAGCGGCAGCACGCCCGCCTGACCGGTGGCGTCCGCGACGAGCCGGGACACCAGCGCCGTCTCCACCGTGCACGACGCCTTCACGGCGGGCTGCATGATCACCTGGCGCAGCTCCTCTGGACCCATCGGCCCGAGCAGCAGCTGGCCGTCGGTCAGCGCCTCCACCAGCGCCGGGTGCTGCGCGCAGTGCCCGTAGAAGTCGGCCCGCACGCCGATCACGACCTTGCACCGGGCGGTCAGCAGCGCGTCGATGTACGCCGCGCGCTGGTCGACGTCCGGCCACAGCGTGAAGACCTCTTCGAACTGGTCCACGATCAGCAGGTCCGCGTCCAGGTCCGGCGCACCGGTCTCGCTGGGCGTGGTGACCACGACCCGGCCGGTCAGCCGCGGCACCAGACCGGCGCACAGCAGGGACGACTTGCCCGCGCCGGACGCGCCGAACACCGCGACGAACCGCCGGTGCGCGATGCGCTGCTCCAGGTCGTCCAGCAGGTGGTCGCGGCCGAAGAACCACTCGGCGTCCTCGGTGCCGTAGGCGGCCAGGCCCGCGTACGGCGGGTGGCCCTCGTCGGGCTGCGGCTCGGGGCTGGGCAGCACCTCGGCGGCGACCTGCCGCCACCGGTCCTCCCACTCGGCCACGTCGCCCTCGCAGGCGCGGACGTAGGCCAACGTCACCGCGAGCGTCGGCAGCTTCCGCCCGCCCGCCGCGTCCGACAGCGTCGTCGCCGAGTAGTGGGCGCGCGCGCCCAACTGCCGGTAGCTGAACCCGCCCGCCTTGTCCCGCAACGAACGCAGGTCGGCGGCGAACTTGAGCAGCGGGCTGTCGCCCACGTCCAAAGGGCGCTCTCCACGCGGCACCGGTCCACCCCCTGCCCCAGTATCCCCGATTGTCCGCCACCGGCGTTCAACGTCAAAACGTGCCGTCCAGGCTGTCAGACGAGCGGCCGGAGCGTGTCCGCATCCGGTGGGCTCATTCGGGTGAACAGGGCCGGCGCGTTTCGCCAGTGTGTTCGCCCAGGCGCCGTTCCCGCCGCTAGTCTCGCCGGTGTGGCTCGCCTGATCGCGTTGAACGGCCCGCCGGGGTGTGGCAAGTCGACCATCGCCCGCCGTTACGCCGAGGACCACCCGCCCGCGTTGGCGTTGGACGTGGACCGGGTGCGCGACCTGATCAGCGGCGACCTGCGCCAGGCCGGCCTGTTGGCCCGTGACATCGCGATCGCCGCCGCCCGCACGCACCTGACCTCCGGTCACGACGTCGTCGTGCCCCAGTTCCTGGGCCGCCCGGAGTTCCTGGACCGCCTCCGCCACCTCGCCGCGGACGTCGGCGTGACGTTCCACGAGATCGTCCTGCTCGACTCGAAGGAGAACGCCCTGCGCCGCTTCGCCGAGCGCGGCACCATCCACGAGACCCCGGAGACGCTGTCGATCATGTACGACAACCTGATGGCCATCATCGCCACCCGCCACCCGGTGGTCATCCCCTCCCGCGAAGGCGACCCGGACCACACCTACCAGGCGCTCCTGGCCGTCCTGAACGGGTCAGGTCAGGACTGAGGTCACGTAGGGCTCCGGGTCGGCGAGGATGGCGCGGACGGCGGTGGTCGCGGCGCCGCGCACGGCCGCTTCGGCGCCCAGGGACGAGGCCACGACGCGGACCTTGGACCACTCGGCGCTGACCACGCGGCGGTCCAGTTCGGCGTGCAGGGGCTCCTGGAGCCACGGTTCCAGGCGGGCGTAGGTGCCGCCGAGCACCACGGTGGGCAGGTCCAGGAGGTTCACCGCGCCGGAGAGGGCCACGCCGAGCCACCGTGCCGCCGAGCGCACCGCCGCAGTCGCCGTGCGGTCACCCGCCGCCAGCCGCGCCAGCAGTTCGTCCACGCCGGAGACGCCCGCCGCGCGCACGATCTCGTCCTGCCCCGCCAGCCGCTCCAGGCACCCCCGCGACCCGCACGCGCACTGCGGCCCACGTGGGTCGACGGACAGGTGGCCGATCTCGCCACCGAACCCGGACACGCCCTCGAACAGCCCGCCGGCCACCACGATCCCCGCGCCGATGCCGATCTCACCCGAGATGTGCAGGAAGTCCGCCGCCACTTCCCCGTGCCACAGCTCGGCCAACGCGGCCAGGTTCGCCTCGTTCGCCACCAGCACCGGCACGTCCAGCGCCATCCGGCGGGTCAGCTCGCCCCGGATGTCCACCTCGCGCCACCCCAGGTTCGGCGCGACCCGCAGCGACCCGCCGGCCACCTCCACCAGGCCGGGCACGGCCACGCCCACCCCGCCGATCGGCACGTCCTGCTTCGCCGCCGTCCGCACCGCCGTGGCCACCTTGGCCAGCACGCGGGCGGGGGAGGAGGCACGATTGTCGCTGGGCCGCAGCCACCGCGCCCGCACCTGTCCGGTGAGGTCGACCAGGCACGTCGCCAGGTAGTCGACGCCGATCTCCACGCCGAGCCCGTGCGGTCCGGTGGGCGACAGGTGCAGCGCCGTGCCGCGCCTGCCGGGACCGGATCGCGCCTGCGCCTCGCCCTCGGCGACGAGCCCGGCGCCGATCATCCGGTCCACCAGGCTCGACACGGTCGCCTTGGTCAGACCGGTGCGCGCGGCGACGGCCGCCCGCGACGAGCCGGGAGCCTCGGCGATCGCGTCGAGCACGAGGGCGGAGTTGTGCCGTCGCACGGTGTGCTGGCTCGCGGGCTGCGGTCTGGACACCACTGGATACTAGCGGCTGAGTGCGATAAGTTCAGGCATCAAACTTATTGGAGGTGCCCTCGTGGACAAGTTCAGCTTCGGCCTGTGGACGGTCGGCTGGCAGGGACGCGACCCGTTCGGTGAGGCGACCCGCCCCGTTCTGGACGCGCCGTTGGCGGTGCGCAAGCTCTCGGAGCTCGGTGCGTGGGGCATCACGTTCCACGACGACGACCTGGTCCCCTTCGGCGCGGACGCGGCCGAGGCGGACAAGCGGGTCGCCGCGTTCCGCGCGGCGTTGGACGAGACCGGCATGGTCGTGCCGATGGTGACCACCAACCTGTTCGCCCACCCGGTGTTCAAGGACGGCGGCTTCACCAGCAACGACCGCACGGTGCGCCGGTTCGCGCTGCGCAAGGTGCTGCGCAACCTGGAGCTGGCGGCCGAGCTCGGCGCGGAAACCATCGTGATGTGGGGTGGCCGCGAAGGCTCGGAGGTCGATGCCGGCAAGCCCGTGCACGCCGCCCTCGACCGCTACCGCGAGGCCGTCGACACGGTCGCGCAGTACTCGATCGACCAGGGCTACGGCTTCCGCTTCGCGCTGGAGCCCAAGCCCAACGAGCCGCGCGGCGACATCCTGCTGCCCACGATCGGCCACGCGCTGGCGTTCATCTCGACGCTGGAGCACCACGAGCTGGTCGGCGTGAACCCCGAGGTCGGCCACGAGCAGATGGCGGGCCTCAACTTCGTGCACGGCATCGGCCAGGCGCTGTGGCAGGGCAAGCTCTTCCACATCGACCTCAACGGCCAGAAGGGCCCGCGCTACGACCAGGACTTCGTGTTCGGCCAGGGCGATCTGCTGTCCGCGTTCTTCCTGGTCGACCTGCTGGAGAACGGCGGCTACGAGGGCCCGCGGCACTTCGACTACAAGCCGCTGCGCACCGAGGACATGGACGGCGTGTGGGAGAGCGCGGCGGCCAACATGCGCACCTACCAGCTGCTGCGCGAGCGGTCGGCGGCGTTCCGCGCCGACCCCGAGGTGCAGGAGGCGCTCAAGACCAGCGGCGTGTACGAGCTGGCCGAGCCGACCCTGAACGAGGGCGAGTCGATCGCGGACTTCCTGAAGGGCGAGGACTTCGACCCGTCCGCCGCCGGTGAACGCGGCTACGGCTTCGTGCGCCTGTCGCAGCTGGCGCTGGAGCACCTGTTGGGCGCGCGCTGATGGCGCTCGTCGCGGGCGTCGACTCGTCCACCCAGTCCTGCAAGGTGGTGGTGCGCGATTCGGACACCGGCGCCCTTGTGCGGCAAGGACGTGCGGCGCACCCGACGGGCACCGAGGTGCACCCCGCCGCGTGGTGGGACGCACTCCAGACGGCCATCGCGGACGCGGGCGGCCTGGACGACGTGACCGCCGTATCGGTGGCCGCCCAGCAGCACGGCATGGTCACGCTGGACTCCTCCGGCGAGGTAGTGCGGCCGGCGCTGCTGTGGAACGACACCCGTTCCGCAGCGGCGGCGGCCGACCTCACTGCCGAACTGGGCGGTCCGGACAAGTGGGCCGAGGCGATCGGCAGCGTCCCGGTCGCCTCCCTCACCGTGACCAAGCTGCGCTGGCTGGCGGCTCACGAACCCGAGTCGGCGGCCCGCACGGCAGCCGTGTGCCTGCCGCACGACTGGCTGACCTGGAAACTGTCCGGCGGGACGTCGTTGGACGCCCTGACCACCGACCGCAGCGACGCCAGCGGCACGGGTTACTGGTCGCCGTCCACAGAGGACTACCGGCCGGATCTCCTGGAACTGGCCCTGGGCAAGGTAGTCGCACTCCCGCGCGTGCTGGGTCCGGCCGACCTGATCGGCCGGTTCGGCGCGGGCGCAGGCGACAACGCGGCAGCGGCCCTGGGCGTGCAGGCACAGCCCGGTGACGTCGTCGTGTCCATCGGCACCTCCGGCACGGCCTTCGCACGATGGCCGAACCCGGTCGCCGACGGCACCGGCATCGTCAACGGCTTCGCCGACGCCGAAGGCGGCCACCTGCCGCTCGTGTGCACCCTCAACGCGTCACGGATTCTCGACGCAACCGCGGCCATGCTGAAGGTCGACCTGGCCGAGCTGTCGGACCTGGCCCTCAGCGCCCCCGCAGGCGCCGACGGCCTGGTCTTCGTGCCGTACCTGGAGGGTGAGCGGACACCGAACAAGCCCGACTCCACCGGCGCCCTGCACGGCCTCCGCCTGGACACCATGACCCCGGCGCACATGGCACGCGCCGCGGTCGAGGGCCTGCTGTGCAGCCTGGCCGACGCCATCGACGCCCTGGTGGCCCTCGGCATGCCCGTAACGCGGGTGCTCCTGATCGGCGGTGCGGCCAAGATGCCCGCCGTGCAACAGCTAGCCCCCGCCGTGTTCGGCTGCCCGGTACTGGTGCCGTCGCCGAGCGAGTACGTGGCAGACGGCGCCGCCAGGCAGGCGGCGTGGGCGGCCAGCGGCGCGGACGCACCACCACACTGGACGGAACTGGCCTCCACCTCCGTAGAGGCCGACCCGACCCCGTGGGTCCGCGAACGCTACGCGTCGGCGCGTGAACTGACCGTCAACCGCTGAGCCGAAGGGGTGTCTCCGCTGCGGAGGCACCCCTCTCGGCGTCACGGCGCGTCGTTCAGGATCTCCTCGATCAGCCGCCGGTTGACCGCGGCCTGCTCCTCGCCCTTGTCGTGCTCGACGATGTCGGCGAGCGTGATGAGGGCCTTCCACAACGCCCAGCCGCGCGCCCGTGCCCAGGTGGCGGCGTCCAGACCGACCGCGTCGCGGAACGCCTCCCGGCTGTCGCCGGAGAACATCGTCCACGCGATCACCAGGTCGCAGGCCGGGTCACCGACGCCGCACCCGCCGAAGTCGATGACCGCGGTCAGCTTCCCGCCGTCGACCAGCAGGTTGCCGCTCGCGATGTCGCCGTGGAACCAGACCGGCGGCCCGGCCCAGGCGGGCGTGCGGATGGCGTCCTCCCACACGGCCGCGGCCCGTTCCGCGTCGACATGCCCCTCCAGCACGGTGAGCGCGCGCCGGGTCCAGCCGTCGTAGTGCGCGGGCGGCGTGCCCCGGTAGAAGCAGTGCGCACCGGCCGGCGGTCCGTCCGTCGCGTCGATGCGCTGCAAGGCGCGGATGAAGTCGGCGATCGAGACCGCGAACCCGGAGAGGTCGTCGATGCGGTCGGGGGAGGCGGTCCGCCCGTCCATCCAGCGGCGGACCGACCAGGGGAACGGGTAGCCCTCGCCCGGTTCGCCCATCGCCAGCGACACGGGCACCGGAACGGGCAACGACGCCGCGAGCACAGGTAGCCACCGGTGCTCCTTGGCCACGGCCGGCACGTAACCCTCGCCGGTGGGCAGCCGCACGGTCATGTCATCGCCGAGCCGGTACGTGCGGTTGTCCCACCCGTCGACTTCGACCGGCGTCACCGGGAGATCGCGCCACCGCGGGAACTGGCTCGCGATCAGCCGTTTCACCAGGTCCGCGTCGACACCGGCGCGACCGTCGCTGTACGGATCGTCGACCATGCCCCGAGCTTGGCGATCTTCCCATCGTCGGGCAAGGCATTTTCGGCGGCGTCGGGACCGGGCGGCTGGTCAGGCGTGTGACAGGGCGAACGCGGTCAGGAAGCCCGAGACCGTCACCAGGCCCACGAGCAGGTGGGCGTCGTCGAACGCCTCGGGGATCATGGTGTCTGCCACCATCGACAGGATCGCGCCGCCCGCGAACGCGGTGATGCCCGCCAGCCACACCGGCGGCGCACCGGCCAGCAGGCCGTACCCGGCCATCGCCGCCAGCCCGCTCACCGCGGCGATCCCGATCCACAACCCGAACACGTACCGCCGCGACCGCCCGGCCCGCCGCATCCCCGCCGCCGACGACAACCCCTCCGGTACGTTGCTGATGAACACGGCGACCACGGTCACCGCGCTCACGCCGCCGCCGCTGAGCAGGCTCGCGCCGATCACCACCGACTCGGGTATCCCGTCCAGCAGCGCACCGACCGCGATCGCCGTCCCCGACCCGCTCTGCTCGGCCTCGGACGGCTGCAGACCACCCGACCGCTTCCGGTGCCGGGCGCCACGCCGCGCCAACGCCACGTTCGCCGCCGTGTAGACCACCGCCCCGAGCGCCGCGCCCGACGCCGTGGGCGGCAACCCGCCCAGCTCGTGCGCCTCCTCGATCAGCTCGAACGACACCGCCGACATCAGCACCCCGCTGCCGAACCCCATCACCGCCGCCACCACCCCGCGCGGCACGCGCGCCAGGTAGCCCACGAGCGCGCCCAACAGCAACGCGGAACCGGCCAGCAGCCCCCACCCGGCAGCCTCGAACAACCGCGCCTCCCCCGTGTCACACCGGCCCGCACGGGTATCCGGTAGCCATGAGGATCGTCGTCACCGGCGCCACCGGCAATCTGGGCACGGCCTTGCTGCGCCGTCTGGCCGACGAGCCGGACATCACCGTCCACGGCATCTCCCGCCGCCCGCCGAAGGAAGAACCGCCCTACGACATCGCCTGGACCCCGGTCGACCTCAGCCGCGACGGCGCCGAGGAACCGCTCACCGAGGTCTTCAGACACGCCGACACCGTGGTGCACATGGCCTGGCGCATCCAGCCCAGCCACGACGAGCGCGTCCTCTACCGCACCAACGTCGCCGGCAGTGACCGAGTGTTCACCGCCGCCGTCAAAGCAGGCGTCCCACACCTGGTCCACATGTCGTCCGTCGGCGCGTACTCACCAGCGGCCAAGGACCACACCGTGGACGAGAGCTGGCCTCACGACGGCCTCGCCAACTCCTACTACAGCCGGCACAAGGCGGCCGTCGAGCACCTGCTCGACCAGGTCGAACGCGAGCACCCCGACCTCACCGTCACCCGCGTCCGCCCCGGCCTGGTGCTGCAACCGGAGGCCGCCGCCGAGATCAAGCGCTACTTCCTCGGCCCCCTGGTCCCGCACGCCCTGTTCCGCCTCCGCCTGCCGGTCCTCCCGCTGCCGCGCACGATGGTGCTCCAGTTCCTGCACGCCGACGACCTCGCCGATGCCCTCGCCAAGATCGTCACCACCCGCGCCGAGGGCGCGTTCAACCTGGTCTCCGAGCCGGTCGTCACGCCCCAGGTCCTCGCCGAAATCATGCGCACCCGCCACGTGCCGATCCCGCCGATCGCCCTCCGCACGGCCGCCCGAATCACCTGGCACCTGCGCCTGCAACCCACCTCTCACGGCTGGGTGGACCTGGCCCTCACCGCACCGCTGATGGACGCGACCAAGGCGTTCACCCGGCTCGGCTGGTCACCGCGCCACAACGCCCGCGACACGCTCAAGCAGCTCTTCGACGGCCTCGCCCGCAAGGAAGGCCTCCAACCAAGCCCGCCCCTGAAGCCCTGAACCGCTGAAGCCCCGAAGCCCCGGGAGCGGCTAGTAAAGGTTGGTCCAACCCATCACCTGGGCCACCACGAACGCCAGCGTCAGCAACGTAATGATCACCACCACCACGAGCGTGACGACGGGCCCCCGCCGTGACGGCATGGGCTGCGGGTGGGACAGGCCGGAGGTCTGGCCGGAATCGGGCGGCGTCTCGCCGGGCGCGACCCCGCCACCGGGCTCCAGGCCGGGCGTGCGGGCCGGATCCGGGTCGGGCGGTGTGGCAGTCATGCCCTCTGGACTACCCCGTCCGGACGGCCCTACCCCGCCGTGTGAACAACCATCCAGACGGGTAATCACCACGCATGAGCGGTGTCCAAGACGAGCTGCTGCGCACGTTGACGAAGGTCGCCAAGGCTCTGCGCGCGCACGACATCCCGTTCGCCTTGGCGGGCGGGTGCGCGGTGTACGCCAGAGGTGGGCCCGCGACGGAACACGACGTGGACATCCTGGTGCGCGAACAGGACGCCGGCCCCGCGGTGAGCGCGCTCGTCGCGGCCGGTATGCGTGCCGCTACTCCACCGGAGGACTGGCTGTTGAAGGTCTACGACGGCGACTCGCTGGTGGACCTGCTGTTCCGGCCCAACGAGATGCCCGTGACCGACGAGACGCTCAGCCGCGCCGAGGAGCTGGCAGTCGGCTCCGTGACGCTGCCCGTGATGCCCGCGACCGACGTGATGATCAGCAAACTGCTGGTCCTCGACGGGCACCGCTGCGACTTCAGCGGGCTGCTGCCGTTCGCCCGCGCGCTGCGCGAGCAGATCAACTGGGAGCACGTCCGCGAAGCCACCAAGCACTCCCCGTACGCCGAGGCGTTCCTCGTGCTCGTCGAACGCCTCGACCTCCTGCCCGCCCCGCTGACCAGGAGCGCCCGATGACCGCTGAGCAATACCTCGCCGCCCGGCTGCGCCAGGCGCTGGCCGAGGACCCGCGCACCACCGAACTGGGCGTGCGCGTCACCGTGCGTGGTGACCACGTGCTGCTGTCCGGTGACGTGGCGAGTCCGGAACGCCGCGCCGAACTGGAGGCGGTGATCCACGACGTGGCCCCGGAACTGACCGTGCTCGACGACGTGAAGGTGGTGCCGTCCGAAGCCCCGGTCGGCCGAGAGGAGATTCGATGATCCGCATCGCCGCAGTGGGTGACGTGCACTTGGGCGAGGACGCGCGCGGCCGGCTGCGGCCCGCGTTGGAACAGCTCGGCGAACGCGCCGACGTGCTGCTCCTCGCGGGCGACCTGACTCGGCACGGCACGGTGTCCGAGGCGCGGGTGGTGGCCGACGAGTTCGGCGGCTTGGACGTGCCCGTGGTAGCCGTGCTGGGCAACCACGATCACCACGACGACAAGCCGGACGAGGTCACCGCCGTGCTGCGCGACGCGGGCCTCACCGTGCTGGAGGGCCAGACCACCACCATCTCGGTCGACGGCCACACGCTGGGTGTCGCGGGCGTGAAGGGCTTCGGCGGCGGGTTCGCGGGCAAGTGCGGGAGCGTGTTCGGCGAGCCGGAGATGAAGGCGTTCATCCGGCACACCACCGAGATCGCCGACTCCCTGCGGGGCGCCCTGGGCAGCCTGGACACCGACGTGAAGGTGGCGTTGACGCACTACGCGCCGATACCGGACACGCTGCGCGGCGAGCCGCCGGAGATCTACCCGTTCCTGGGCTCCTACCTGCTGGGTGAGGCGATCGACGACAACGCGCCGCACCTGGCCGTGCACGGGCACGCGCACTTCGGCGTCGAGCAGGGCATGACGCCCGGAGGGGTGCGGGTGCGCAATGTCGCACAACCCATCATCCGATCGGCATACACCGTGTACTGCGTGGAACCCGCCGTAGTGGAGGTGTAGCCGCATGGAAGAACCCAGGACCGAGGGCCCGTCCGTGGTGTGGGCGGGGCCGCCCGATGCGCCGGCCGTGGTCGTGCTCGACCCGGCCGGTGTCGGCAGGCACGGCGACCTGCCCGGCACGTGGCGTCCGCTGACGGAGTACCTGCAGGTCATGTGGTGCCGGCTGCCCGCGGCGGACGAGCCGTGGCGCGAGGTGGACGAGGTGTTGTCCGAGTTCGTCGACCGCGCGGTGCCGGTGCACCTGGTGGCGGGCGCGGCGGCCGGCGCCGAGGTCGGCGAGCTGGTCCGGCGGCACGAGGGCCTGATCAGCTCGGTGCAGACGTTCGCCGCGCCGGTGCCCCTGGGCCACCCCGAGGTGGTCCTGGAGGTCCTGCGCGAGCTGCTGAACCTGGACGTGGACCCGCAGGCCGACCCACCGCTCCCGAGCGGCGGCCGCCGGCCCGATTCGCTGCTCGGTGACGCCGCCTCGGCGCTGAGGCAGTCCGTGGCCCAGCTGTGGGAGCGGCTCAAGCAGAGCTAGACCCGGTGAAGCGATAGAGCAACGCCGAAAGGCAAAGCAACGCCGAAAGGCCCGTGAACCTCGGGGTTGAAGTTCACGGGCCTTTCGGCGTTGTCAGCTGGCAGCTTCGTTCGTTGTCAGCTTCCGTCAACCGGCGGACGGGGCCGGGGGATCGGCGGGTGTGCCCAACGCCGTCTCCGCGGCTCCCGCACCGCCCGCGTGCTCATCGCAACGGGTCACCCGGCACCGAGCCGCCCGGGAACGGGCCACCCGGCCGCGGGTCACCAGGCAACGGGTCGCCCGGTCGGCCGGCGTCGGGCAGGTCGTGGCGCGTCTCGCCGGCCTGCGGCGGACGGCTCACGTCGCCCCGCCAGGCACCGGTCTCGCTGCCACGGTGCTCGATGAACTCCTTGAACCGCTCCAGGTCGGCGGACACGCGGTGTCCGACCACGCCGGTCGCCGCGCCCGCCTTCTCGGTGAGCGTCTGCGGCTCGTACTCCATCTGCAGGTGGACTCGGGTGTGGCGGTCGTCGAGCCGGTGGAACGTCACCACACCGCCCTGCGGCGGGCCGTCCACGGTGTGCCACGCCACCCGCTCGTCCGGGTGCTGTTCGGTGATCTCCGCGTCGAACTCCCTGGTCACGCCACCGATCTTGGTGACCCAGTGGGTGCGGGTGGGTGTCACCTGCGTGATGCGCTCGACGCCCTCCATGAACTGGGGGAACGACTCGAACTGCGTCCACTGGTTGTACGCCGTCGTGACCGGGACCTCGACGTCCACGGACTTCTCGATCGTCGTCACTTGCAACAACCTCTCTTTGGGAATTCGAGTGCGACACTCGGGTACCCGCCCTGACAGCCCTCACACACATCCGACAGTCCTCACACACGTCCGAACCCACATAAGGGTGACGGAGAGTAGCGCTTTGTCGAGAAGCGTTTGCTTCTCACCCAGCCGGCTAACTCTCCTCTGTGGACCAGTACCCCGACGCCGTTCTCTTCGACCGCGACGGCACGCTCATCACCGACGTGCCCTACAACGGCGACCCGGACCAGGTGCAGCCGATGCCCGGCGCGCGTGAGGTTCTGCACGCGCTGCGCACTCACGGAGTGCGCACGGGCGTAGTCAGCAACCAGTCCGGCATCGGTCGCGGTCTGCTCACTCGCGACCAGGTGGACGCCGTGAACGCGCGGGTCGACGTGCTGCTCGGTCGATTCAGCACCTGGCAGGTGTGCCCGCATCACCCCGACGACGGCTGCACGTGCCGCAAACCCGCGCCCACCATGATCCTCCGGGCGTGTGAAGCGCTTCAGGCACGGCCCGAGCGCACCTACTTCATCGGCGACATCGAAGCCGATGTCAAAGCCGCACTCGCGGCGGGCGTCGTCCCGATTCTCGTGCCCACACCGGCAACCCTGCCCGACGAGGTCGACCGAGCGCCCTTCACCGCGCCCGATCTCGTGTCCGCATTGGCGATGGTCCTATGAGGACTACGCGGACACTCGTGGCCAGACTGGACAGCGACGGTGACGTGCTGCTCGCCGGTCCGGCGGTCCGCGCCGCCGCGCACGCGGGCGAAGTCGTGTTGCTGTGCGGGTATTCCGGCGCACAGGCGGCGGCGTTGCTGCCCGGCGTGCAGCGGGTCGTGCGCTGGGACTGCCCGTGGATCAGCCATCCCGCACCGGAGATCCGCACACCGGACATCGAAGGGATTGTGGCCCTGCTCAAGGGGGTTCGCGCCGACGTGGCATTGATCCTCACCTCGTTCCACCAGAGTTCGTTGCCGCTGGCGTTGCTGCTCAAGCTCGCCGGTGTGCCGAAAGTCGTGGCCCGTTCCACGGACTACCCCGGTTCGCTGCTGGATATCCGGCTGCGCGAGGACCCCGACATCCCGGAGGCCGAACGCGCGCTGGAAGTCGCACGGGCCGCGGGCTTCGAGCTGCCGCCGGGCGACGACGGCCGGCTGGCGATCACCACACCACCGGAGACCACCGAGATCGGGCCGTACGTGGTGCTGCACCCCGGCGCTTCGGTGCCCGCCCGCGCGTGGTCACCGGAGCGGTGTGCGCAGAGCGTGACGGCTCTCGCCGAGGCCGGGCACCGGGTCCTGGTCACCGGCGGGCCCGATGAAACGGAGCTGACGAAGTACGTGGCGGGCACGCACGGCGTCGACCTCGGCGGCCGCACGACGTTCGCCGAACTGGCCGGGCTGCTGGCCCGTGCGGACGCCGTGATCGTCGGCAACACCGGACCGGCGCACCTCGCCGCCGCCGTAGGCACGCCGGTCGTGTCGTTGTTCTCGCCGGTCGTGCCCGCCGAGCGGTGGGCCCCGTACGGACCGCACGTGCTGCTGGGCGACCAGAACGCGCCGTGTCGGGGCTCACGCGCCCGCGAGTGCCCTGTCGCCGGGCACCCGTGCCTGAACCGGGTGACCCCCGACCGGGTCGTCACCGCCGTAGCCGAACTCGTGGGGGTGCGAACGTGAAGATCCTGTTGTGGCACGTGCACGGTTCGTGGACGAACGCGTTCGTCCGCGGCGGTCACGAGTACCTGATTCCCGGGCCGCCCCAAGGGATCGGCCTGGCTGGACGCGACTGGCCGGCGGCCCGCGAAGTCGCGGTGTCCGAAGCGGCTCTTCCCGAGGTGGGGGCAGACATCGCGGTGCTGCAACGGCCGGTCGAAGTCGGCTTGGTGCCCACCGGCGTTCCGTGGGTGTACCTGGAGCACAACACACCGAGGTACCCGAACCAGACGCACCCGCTCAAGGACTGGCCGGGCACGATCGTCCACGTCACCCACTTCAACGACCTGATGTGGGACTGCGGGACCACGCGTACGGTGGTCATCGAACACGGCGTGGTGGACCCCGGCCCCCTGTACACGGGCGAGCTGGAACGTGCCGCCGTGGTGGTGAACGACCCGGTGCGTCGCGGCCGGGCGGTGGGTACCGACCTGCTGCCGCGATTCGCCGAAGCGGCTCCGTTGGACGTCTACGGCATGCACACCCGCAGGCTGGGCGCGATGGGCCGCGGCGACCACGAGCTGGGATCGCTGCACCGGGAACTGGCCCGGCGACGGCTCTACCTGCACCCCGTGCGGTGGACGTCGTTGGGGTTGTCGCTGATCGAGGCGATGCACCTGGGGATGCCCGTGGTGGCGTTGGCGTGCACCGAGGTGGTGCGCGCGGTGCCCCCGGACGCCGGTGTGGTGTCCACCGATGTGGAGGAGCTGGTGCAGGCGGTGGCCGACCTGGTCGCGGACCCGGCGTTGGCCAGGCAGAAGGGCAAGCAGGCCAGGGAGTTCGCCCTGGCACGGTACGGACTCGACGCCTTCCTGCGGAGTTGGGACCACTTGTTGACAGGAGTGAGCGGATGAGGATCGCGATGGTGTCCGAGCACGCCAGCCCGTTGGCCGCCTTGGGCGGTGTCGACGCAGGTGGGCAGAACGTGCACGTAGCCGCGCTGTCGGCGGGGTTGTCGGCGCTCGGGCACGACGTGGTGGTCTACACCCGCCGCGACGCCCCGGGCCTGCCGCAGCGGGTGCGCACCGAACAAGGCTACGACGTGGTGCACGTGCCCGCCGGTCCGGCGCGCGCGGTGCCGAAGGACGAACTGCTGCCGCACATGGGCGAATTCGCCCGGTTCCTCGAACAGCATTGGTACGAGGAGCGACCGGACGTCGTGCACTCGCACTTCTGGATGTCCGGCCTGGCCTCGGTGCTGGCCGCGCGCAAGGCCCGAGTGCCGGTCGTGCACACCTACCACGCCCTGGGCACGGTCAAGCGCCGGCACCAGGGCGCCGACGACACCAGCCCGGCCCAGCGGATCGGCATCGAGCGGATGATCGGCCGCGAGGCCGACCGGATCGCCGCCACCTGTGACGACGAGGCGACCGAGCTGATGCGCATGGGCGTGCAGCGGTCGCGGATCTCGGTGGTGCCGTGCGGGGTGGACCCGGTGCGCTTCCGGCCCGAAGGCCCGAGCGACCGGTGCGGCTACCCGCACCGGATCGTCTCGGTCGGCAGGTTGGTGCCGCGCAAGGGTTTCCAGGACCTGATCACCGCGTTGCGGACGCTGCCGGACACCGAACTGGTGATCGCGGGCGGCCCGGTGGACGTCGAGGCCGACCCGGAGGCGCGGCGGCTGGCCGCGCACGCCGAACGCGTCGGTGTGCGCAGCCGGGTGCGGCTGGCCGGGCAGGTGTCGCGGGACGCGATGCCCGCGCTGCTGCGCTCGGCCGACGTGGTGGCGTGCGTGCCGTGGTACGAGCCGTTCGGCATCGTGCCGCTGGAGGCCATGGCCTGCGGTGTGCCGGTGGTGGCCAGCGCGGTGGGCGGCCTGACCGACACCGTGGTGGACGGCGTCACGGGCGTGTTCGTGCCGCCGCGCGACCCGTCCACGCTGGCCCGCGCGCTGCACTCGCTGCTGGCCGACAAGGCCCGTCGGGAGGCGTGCGGTATCGCCGGACTGGACCGGGTCGCCGTGCGCTACACGTGGAACCGGATCGCCGAGGACACCGAACGCGTCTACGAGCGGGTCACGGTGGGGCAGGCCGTGGCCGTGGGAGGTGCGCGATGAGCGTCGAGACCCACCTGAACGGCCTCGCGGAGTCGTTGGCCGGGCTGCGCGCCCAGGCGCCGCGACTGATCCGCTGGGGCAGCGTGCTGGCCCGCCGGCTGACCGACGGAGGTCGGCTGCTCGCCGCCGGCAACGGCGGTTCGGCCGCCGAGGCGCAACACCTGACCGCCGAACTCGTCGGCCGGTTCCGCGACGACCGGCAGCCGTTCTCCGCGATCGCGCTGTGCGCGGAATCGTCCAGCGTCACCGCGATCGGCAACGACTACGGCTACGACCAGGTGTTCGCCCGCCAGGTCACCGCGCACGCCCGGCCGCAGGACGTGGTCGTGCTGCTGTCCACCAGCGGGCGCAGCCGCAACCTGATCGAGGCGGCGAAGGCGGCCCGGCTGGCGGGCGCGCACATGTGGGCGATGACCGGACCGGCGCCCAACCCGCTGGCCGAGATCGCGGACGAAGTCCTCGCGCTGCCGGGTGACCCGGCAAACGTCCAGGAAGCCCACCTAGTCGCCGTGCACGCCCTATGCGCCGCCTTCGAAGCTGTGTTGGATGGCCGCTGCTCATATGCCGCTGCGCTGAACAACGTCATGCCCACCCCGCGAGGTCGCGTCGGTCGTTCGTGACCGACTTCCAGGCGACCGAGCCCGCCGTCTGCGGAGCAGCGGCAATTCAATACAGGAGGGTGTGGTGAAACTCGTCGTCGTGGGCGATTCGTTGCTCGACGTGGACGTGGTGGGCACCGCCGAGCGGTTGTGCCCGGACGCGCCCGCACCCGTGCTGGAGGTGGCGGAGGAACGAACGCGACCCGGTGGCGCAGGCCTGGCCGCGGCTTTAGCCGCCGCCGACGGTGTGGACGTGACGCTGGTCAGCGCGGTGGCCGACGACGAGGACGGGCAGCGGCTGCGGGACGAGCTGGCCCGGGTGCCGTCCGTGCTCGGGCCGTCACCCGTGCCCACCTCGGTCAAAACGCGGCTGCGCTGCGGCGACCAGTCGATCGCCAGGCTGGACCGGGGCGGCGGCCCCGGTGCACCCCAGGCCACCGACGAAATGCTCGACGCGGTGCTGGAGGCGGACTACGTGCTCGTCTCCGACTACGGGCGCGGGCTGGTGCGCGACGAACGGCTGCGCGGCGTGCTCACCCGCCGGCCGGTGGTGTGGGACCCGCACCCGCGCGGCCCGGAGCCGGTGCCCGGCGCGCGCCTGGTGACGCCGAACGCGTCCGAGGCCAAGGCGTTCAGCGGGCACGCCGACCCGACGAAAGCGCTGCAAGTGCTGCGCGACCGGTGGCGGGCGCGGGCGGTCGTGGTGACGCTCGGCGCCGACGGCGCGCTCCTGCACGGCGGCGGCATGCCGGTCGCGGTGCCCGCGCCCCGCGTCCCCGTGATCGACCCGTGCGGAGCGGGGGACCGGTTCGCGGTGACCGTCGCGGCGCGACTCATGAGCGGTGCCGCGATGGACGACGCGGTCGCCGACGGTGTGACGTCGGCCGCCGAGTTCTTGCGGTGCGGCGGCGCTTCCGGGTTCCGACCCGTCGACCCGCTGTCCACAGTAGACGCTGTACGGGCGCGCGGCGGCGTGGTCGTCGCCACCGGAGGGTGCTTCGACCTGCTGCACGCGGGCCACGTCCGCACGCTGCGCGCCGCCCGGTCGCTCGGCGACTGCCTGGTGGTGTGCCTGAACTCCGACTCGTCGGTGCGCCGGCTCAAGGGCCCGGACCGGCCGGTCACCCGGGAACAGGACCGGGTCGAGGTGCTGCGCGCGTTGGGCTGCGTGGACGACGTGGTGGTGTTCCATGACGACACGCCGGAACGCGTGTTGGCCGACCTGCGACCGGACGTGTGGGTCAAGGGCGGTGACTACTCCGTGGATTCGTTGCCGGAAGCGGACCTGGTGCGGGGCTGGGGCGGACGGACCGTCGTCGTGCCCTACCACCGGGGTCGTTCGACCACCGAGATGCTGTCGAGGAGGGGCTGATGCTCGGTCAGGTGTTGGTGACCGGAGGTGCGTCCGGGTTGGGCGCGGCCGTGGTGCACGCGGTGCACGAGCAGGGCGGGCGCCCGCTGGTGCTGGACAAGGCCGCCCCGTCGTCCCCCGAGGTCGCCGACTTCGAGTCGGTGGACCTGTCGGACACCAGGGCGGCGGAACGGGCGGTGCGGGCGATCGCCGAGCGCAACGGCGGCCTGCGCGCGGTCGTCACGGCGGCGGGCACGGACGCCTGCGGCCGGCTGGACGAGGTGCCCGGCGCCGACTGGGACCGGGTGGTGATGGTGAACCTGCTCGGCACCGCGGCGGTGGTGCGGGCGGCGTTGCCGATGCTGGGCGGCGGCCGGGTGGTGACCATCGCCTCGACCCTCGGGCTGCGCGCGGTCAGCGACGCGACCGCGTACTGCGCCTCGAAGTTCGGCGTGGTCGGCTTCACCCGGGCGCTGGCGGCCGAGACCGCCGGCCGGATCGGCGTGACGCTGGTGATCCCGGGCGGGATGCGCACGCACTTCTTCGACGACCGGGCCGAGCAGTACCGGCCACCGGACGACAGCAAGCTGAACCCGCCCGAGCGGGTGGCCGACGCGATCGTGTTCGCGTTGCGCCAGCCCGAGGGGTGCGAGGTGCGCGAACTCGTGGTCGCGCACGCCGAGGAGGGGTCGTGGCCGTAGCGCGGTGAACACTGGCTGTTCGCGCTGGACGCGGCGGGTATCGCGACCATGCGGGCGTTGGCGATCGGCGGCGCCGGGCCGGTCGGGATCTGGGAGTCGGTGCGGCTGTGGCCGACCACGCCGGTGACCCTGCGGGAGAGCACGGAACCGACCCGCTGGCACGGCAAGTGGCTGCCGACCGGCACCACGTTCGTCGTGTTCGTGCCGTACTTCCACCGCGATCCGGACCGGCTGCCCTACGCCGACGCGTACACGCCGGAGATCTGGCCGACGCCGCCCGACCCCGGTCTGGTGCCGTTCAGCGGCGGTCCCGGTGTGTGCCCAGGCCGTGATCTCGTGCTGGTGGCGGGGAGCACCATGCCGGACGCGCTGCGGGACCACCTTGAGGTGCCGACCCTGCGTGCACCCCTCCCGGCCACGCTGAACCACTGCGGGTTGACCTTCGTCACGCGGACGTAGTAACCGGCGTTCGGGTGACGGTGGTTAACCGGGGGGATTAACCTGGCCGGGTGACGGGTACCTCGTGCCGGTGAGTCAGGCCGAGGAATCACACCAGCGGAGATTGGCGCGCAACCTCAACGAGTTGTTGCAGGAACTGCGGGTGGCGCAGGCGGGCGTGCAGATCCTGTTCGGTTTCCTGCTGTCGATCGCGTTCACCGAGCGTTACGCCAACGCCGACAACTTCGTCCGCGCCACCCACCTGATCACCATCCTCTTCGCCGCGTGCGCGGTGGCGCTGCTGACCGCCCCGGCCGCCTGGCACCGCCTGCTGTTCCGCCGCGGCAGGCGGGAGGACGTGATCGAGGTGGCCAACGGCTTCGCGATCGCCGGGCTGGCGTGCCTGGCGGTGGCCATGATCGGCACCATCCTGCTGCTCGGCGAGGTCATCGTCGGCGGCTGGGTGGCCATCGCGCTGGGCGCGTTCGCGGCCGTGCTGTTCGGCATGCTGTGGTTCGTGCTGCCGTGGCGCGAACGCGGGCGGAACTCCATCGAGGACGAAGGCGAGGACGACGAGGACCGCCTCGAATAGGCCGTGGCCGGCTGGAATCGGCCGCGGCCGGTCAGCCGGTCTCGTCGGTGGCGGTGTGCGGTGTGCCCACCGGTTTGGACTCCGGCGATCCCCGCTGCCGCAGGTACACGCTCAACACCGCCATCGAGCCGATGGCCAGGAACTCCGACTGCCAGTTCTGCAGCGACCGGTTCCAGAAGTCGGCCGACAGCACGTAGTCCCACCACGTCACCGGGTCCTGGAACTGGTTGAGCTGGTCGTTGTTGTACGAGCTGCGCCCGGCGATCGACTGGGTCAGCCAGGAGCCGATGAACAGCCCCAGCATGACCAGGCCGAGCGAGTTCGAGTACAGCGCCGTGCGCCAGCCGCCGGCCTTCGCCCACGGCGGTGACTGCTCCTTCACTTGCGGCCCGAGCAGTTGGTCCTCGTCGGACTCCGCGCCCAGCCGCCCGGCCGGTTTGGACTCGGGCGAGCCGCGCTGCATCAGCCACACGGTGGCGAAGATGAACAGGAAGAACTGCAGGTATTCCGACTGCCAGTTCTCGGCCACGTTCACCGCGAAGTCGGACGACGTCACGTACTGCCATAAGCCGATCGGGTCGCCGCCGTCGGTGAGCCTGCGGCTGTTGAGGTCGGCGTTGCCCGCGAACGCCTGACCGACCAGCGTGGCCAGGAACAGCAGACCGAACGCCAGACCCAACCCGTTGTCCCGCGGGAACCTCTTCACATCCCCACCAGCCCGATGACGCTGAAGAACACCAACAGCGCCAGCACGCCCAACAGGTAGGCGTAGAACATCCCGCGCTGCGTCACGGCCCACCCACCTCGCACGTGTAAGGCCGGTCGGACTGCGCCTCGCAGCCCGCCCCGGACACCCGCCACCCGGACGACAGCTCACGCAGGAACAGCACGTCCTCCGAGGTGCGGACCTGGGCCGCGTCACCCCAGACCTCGACCGCCTCCACCGACCCGCCGGGCAGGTCCAGCGACGAGCACTCGACGCCCTCACGCGCGCGTTCGGTGAGCATCCCGCAGGCCCGCTCCGAGTCGCCCGCGGTTATCGCGGCGGTGAAATCGTCCGCCGCGCGCCGCACCAGGTCACCGGAGCCCGAACCGCACCCGCTCACCAGCACCGCCGGTAACGCCACGGCGAGCAACCACCGAAAGCGGATCATCGCTGGACGATAACCCGTCACGGTCGAAGCAGCACTTTGACGGCGCTGTCCTGCTTCTTCTGGAAGATCTCGTAGGCGTGCGGCGCCTGGTCCAGCGGCAGGTGGTGCGTCGCGAACGAGTCCACGCCGAGCGGGTCGTCGTCGGTCAGCAGCGGCAGGATGTCCGGCACCCAGTGCCACACGTTGGCCTGCCCCATGCGCAGCTGGACCTGCTTGTCGAACAGGGTCAGCATCGGCATCGGGTCGGCCATCCCGCCGTACACCCCGGACACCGAGATGGTGCCGCCGCGCCGCACGATGTCGATCGCGAGCCGCAGCGCGTGCAGCCGGTCCACGCCCGCGGTCTGCATGAACCGGGCCGCGATGGCGTCCGGCAGCAGGCCGACGGCCTGGTGCGCGAACTTCGCCACCGGCGCACCGTGCGCCTCCATGCCGACCGCGTCGATCACGGCCTCCGGGCCGCGCCCGTCGGTCAGGTCGCGGATGTGGTCCACCAGGTGGCTGTCCCGCACGTTCATCACGGTCACGCCGTGGGCTTTGGCGCGCGCCATCCGTTCCGGCACCAAGTCCACCCCGATGACGGTCTCCACGCCGCGGTGCTGCGCGATCCGGGTCGCCATGTCGCCGATCGGCCCGAGCCCGAGCACGACCAGGCTGTCCCGCGTGGCCGCGTACTCCACCGCCTGCCACGCCGTCGGCAGCACGTCGGACAGGTACACGAACCGGTCGTCCGGCGGCCCCTCCGGCACCTTGATCGGCAGCGTGTTCCCGAACGGCACCCGCAGGTACTCGGCCTGCCCGCCGGGCACCTGCCCGTACAGCTTGGTGTAACCGAACAGCGCCGCACCCGACCCGTGCTCACGCACCTGCGTCGTCTCACACTGCGACTGCAAGCCCAACTCGCACATGAAGCACGTGCCGCAGGAGATGTTGAACGGCACCACCACCCGGTCCCCGACCTTGACCTCGGTGACCTCCGCACCGACCTCCTCGACCACGCCCATCGGCTCGTGCCCCAGGATGTCGCCCTCGTCGATGAACGGCCCCATCACCTCGTAGAGGTGCAGATCGGAGCCGCACAGCCCGCTGGAGGTGATGCGGACGACCACGTCGGTCGACTCCTTGACGATCGGGTCCGGCACGGTATCCACGCGCACGTCCCGCTTGCCGTGCCAGGTGACGGCCTTCATCACGCGCTCCTGTGTTGAATTGCCGCTGCTCCGCAGACGGCGGGCTCGGTCGCTTGGAAGTCGCGACCTCGCGGGTCGGGTTCCCGGCGGGGTGTGTGGCAAACACCGTGGGCACTGTGTGGCGGGCACCGGGCCGGGTACCCAGCGGCGCATGAGCGCTCCACTACCTCAGGACCGCGCCGGCGCGCCGATGCGCGCGGTGGTGACCGGCTCCGACTCCGGTATCGGCAAGGCGATCGCGGTGGCTCTGGCGGGCGGCGGCGTGGACGTCGGCATCACGTTCCACGAGGACGCCGACGGCGCCGAGGACACCGCCCGCCAGGTCCGCGAGCAGGGCGTCCGCGCGGCCGTGCGCCGCCTGGACCTCACCGACCTCCCCACCTCGGCCGCCGTGGTGGACGAACTGGCCGACGAACTGGGCGGCGTCGACGTGCTGGTGAACTGCGCGGGCACCGGCACCGCCCAGAAGGCCATGGAGATGGACTTCGACACCTGGCGCAGTGTGCTGTCGGTGGACCTGGACGGCGCGTTCCTGTGCTCCCAGCGCGCCGTGAAGCACATGATCAAGGCGGGCCAGGGCGGCCGGATCATCAACATCACGTCAGTGCACGAGCACCAGCCACGCGTCGGCGCGGCCCCGTACTGCGCCGCCAAGGCCGGACTGGGCGCGTTGACCAAGGTACTGGCGTTGGAACTGGCCGAGCACGCCATCACGGTCAACTCGGTCGCCCCCGGCGAGATCTCCACCCCGATGACCGGCCAGGAGGACGTGGACCCACGCACGGAACAACGCCCCGGCGTGCCCCTGGGTCGTCCCGGCCACGCCGGCGAGGTCGCCGCGGTGGTGGCATTCCTGGCCACTCCAGCGGCTGGATACGTGACCGGCGCGTCGTTCGTGGTGGACGGCGGCATGACCCTGATGGGCCCCCAAGCCAGCCAACTCCTGGCAGACCGGAAGTGGCTCCAGGTCTAGCGAGTAGCCCGGTGCGTGGCGGCACGCGGTCTACCCGGCTCCGGCCTCGGACTGGCCGTGGTGCGTTCCGCCGCCCAAGCCCACGGCGGCGAGGTCTTCGCCGAACCACGCCCCGGCGGCGGCGCGGCCGTCGGCTTCACCCTCGACCGCTGCCGCCGCCGGCGGCGGCAGCGGTCGACGTGCGCGTTGTGGTGTTGGTCGTCATCCTGACCACTTGAGCTCGTTGTCGTGGCAGGGAGGTCGGCCGTGGTCATCCAGATCGTTCGGGTGGCGATCAGGCCCGAAATGCGCGCGCGGTGGCTTGACGTCGTCCGGGTGAACGCCGAGCGGACGCGTGCCGAGGACGGGTGTGAGGGCTACGAGGTCTGCGAAGACGTCGAGACCCCCGACACCTTCGTCATCGTCGAGCGGTGGGCGTCGTTGGACGCGCAGTTCCGGCACTTCCGCACGCCGGACTTCCGACGGCTCCTGGCGGGGCTCGGTGAACTCGTGGCCGGGCCGCCCGAGGTGTCGATCAACGAGGTGCCCCGCACCCTGACCCTGGACGAGGCGCTCGCGGCCGCCGGCACTTCCGGCGTCACACCATGACCCGGCCTTCCCCGAATCGCGTCCTCACCCGCGCTCAGGCGGGGAAATCGGCCGGCCGCACGGGGCGGAGGAGCCGGACACCGACGGCGACGAGGAGTGCGACGGCGCCGACGACGATCAGGGCCGAGGGCAACCCGGCGATCGCGCCGGCGAGGGCCAGGACCGCGAGCGGGCAGACGAACTGGCCGATGAACAACGCCGAGGTCCAGATTCCCGTGCCGCGGCCGCGTTGGTCGAAGCTCAGGGAGCCCAGCGCCCAGGTGAGCATCGCGGGAAGCAGCAGGCCGTTGCCGAGGCCGGCGACGACGGCGCCGAGCACCACGACGGGCACCGAGGAGGCCAGCGCGAGCACGAGGATGCCGAGTCCGGAGAGGGCGAACGCGGCGGGGATCGTGACGGCCGGGCCGAGGCGTGCGACGCGGGCGAAGAGGTAGGCCGCGACCGCCGTGGCCAGTGATCCGATGGCGCTGACGAGGCCGATGGTGGCGGTGGACGTCACGCCGATGCCGTCGAGCACATAGGACAGTTCGACGATGAGCACGTAGAAGACGAGACCACCGACGAGCGTGACGCCGACCGGAGCGAGGAGAGGGCGCCAGGCCAGGGGTGGGAGCTCCGCCTTCGGCCGGGCGGGCGGCTGCCAGATGTGGCGCGCGGCGAGGAAGGCGAGCGGCAGGCTGACCGCGTAGAGCCAGAACGGGGTGCGCCACCCGCTCGCGCCGAGCAGCCCACCGACGGCGAAGAACACCGTCGCGCTGACGGTCGTGTAGACGGTCTGGAGGCCGAAGTAGCGCTCCCGCCGGACGCCGTGGAAGTAGTCGGCGAGCAGGGTCGTGCAGCAGGTCATGATCGCGGCTTCGGTGAGGCCGACGAGGACCCGGCTGGCGACGATCAGGGGCAGGGACGGCAGCCACAGCGGCGCGGTGCCGACGACGGCGTACACGACGAGCGCGCCCACCAGCAACCGTTTGCGACCGAGCCGGTCGACGATGCGGCCGGCGAGGGAAGCGGTGAGTCCGATGACCAGAGCGGGCACGGTCAGCGCCATGGGCGTGAGCGTGGCGACTCCCGGCGTGCCGGCGAAGGCGGCCTGCATGCTGGGCAGGACCGGCGCGAGCAACACCGCGCCGAGCACCGACAGGCAGCTGGAGAACAGCAGCACCAAGGCCTGGGCGGTGCCGGCGGGCTTGCCGGTGGCCGGGTCGACGGCGGTGTCCGGGGTGAGTGGGACACGAGCGGAAAGGGTGCTGTCCGTCACGGGCGTCTCCGGTCGAGTGGGAGCTGGTCCTCGATGACCTGCGTCACCGCCGAAGTGTCAGCCGCGCGGAACGCGATCGGAAATCACTTCCGCCGAGGTGGACTATCGGTGCCGTCGATGTGGACGGACGGGGTGGGCCGCGCGGTCACGATCGTGGCGGCGCGCAGCACGAGGTCCCGGAGGTAGCGGTGTTCGGGGTCGTCGTCGTACATCGGGTGCCACCACATGGCCTCCACGAGCGGGCCGGCCTCGAACGGGCAGGGCAGGACGCGCACGCCGAGTTCGTCGGGGATGCCGTCGGCGAGACGCCGCTGTAGCAGGGCTACCCGGTTGGTGCCGCGCACGAGGCTCGGCACGGTCAGGAACGTTTCGGTGACCACCTGGACGTGCGGCTCGATCCCGACCATGCGCATCTGCCGCGCGGCGGGCGTGGACGCGGTCGGCCCGTGGTACGTCATCACCCACGGCATGGTCTCCAGCTGCTCGACGGTCAGCGACTCACCCACCTCGGCGTTGTCGGCTGACACGAGGCACACCCACTCGTCGCGGTAGAGGTCGAGGTGGGACAGGTCCTCCACGAAACCGTGCGGGAGGAGCAACAGGTCGGAGTTGACCAGGACCTGGGTGGCCGTGTCGACCAGCTGCGGCGTGTTCGCGATCAGCCGCAGTCGCGTGCCGGGCGCTTCCGCGGCGAGCAGACCGGCGACGGCCGCACCGAAGACCGCGACCCCGTAGTCACTGACCAGCAGGGAGAACTCACGGGTCGAGGACGCGGGGTCGAAGTCCGGCGAGGACGCCGGCACCGCGGACTTCCTGCGTGCGTGGACCGATCTGACGGACCGGCTGGTCGCGCAGGCCGAAGAGGCCGAGAAGGCCGGCCACACCCGCACCGCCGGGCAGCTGTACGCCCGCGCCACCAACTACCTGTCCCAAGCCGAACGACTGCAGAGCGCGTCAGCGCCCGAACGGCCGGACACCTACCGGCGCGTCCTCGAACTGCAGCAGAAGACCTTCGACCTCAAGGACCCGCGCATCACCCGCGTGTCGATCCCGTACGAGGGAACGACCCTGCCCGCGTACTTCAGCCCGGCCACCGACGGCGCCGGAGCCCCGGTGATGATCATGTGGAACGGACTGGACTCCACCAAGGGGCACATGTACGCCTCGGGGCACTGGGAAGAACTGGCCGCCCGCGGCATCTCGTGCCTCATGATCGACTGCCCCGGCTCGGGTGAGGCGCTGCGCTTGCAAGGACTCACCGCCCGCATCGACACCGAAGCGTGGGCAGCCGCGTGCGTCGACTGGCTGCTCACCCGCGACGACGTCGACCCCGCCCGCATCGGCCTCGTCGGCTGGTCCCTCGGCGGCTACTACGCCCCGCGCGCCGCCGCCTTCGAGAAGCGCCTCGCCCTCGTGGTCGCCTGGGGCGCGAACCACGACTGGGGCGCCGTGCAACGCCGCCGACTCGAACGGGAGGGAGAACGCCCGGTCCCGCACTACTGGGAGCACGTGCAGTGGGTGTGGGGCCACAGCCGCCTCGACACGTTCCCCGACTTCGCCGACGCGGTGTGCCTCGACGGCGTAGTCGAACACATCACCGTGCCGTTCCTCATCTGTCACGGCGAGAACGACCGCCAGATCCCCGTCGCCTACGCGAACCGCTCCTACACACAGGCCACCCGCAGCCCCGACCGCCGGCTGCGCGTCTTCACCGCCGAGGAAGGCGCGACCGAGCACATCGGACTGGACCACCTCTCCCACGTCAGCACCTACATCGCCGACTGGGTCGCCGACACCTTCGCCGCGCCGGCCGTGACGTCGTGACGGTCAGCCGACGTCGTGACGGTCAACTCCGCACCGACCGGCGGTGGCTTGAGCCTTGACGGCTCTGAACCGCGTCGGCCGTGCGGGCAGCCCTGCGCATAGCGGACGCCGCTACGCCGAGGGCCAGCAGGATACTAGGACCGGGCCTTGGCGGTCTTGCGGTTGTTGGCTTTGTTGATCGCCTCGACCAGCTGCTCCTTGGTCATGCTCGACCGGCCCGTCACGCCCAGGCGCTTGGCCAGGTCGTAGAGGTGCTGCTTGCTGGCGTTGGCGTCCACGCCGCCGGCGGTCTTGCCTTGCTCGGGGGTGCTGCGGGCGGCCTGCTTGTCGGACGGGCCCTTGCCGGCCTTGGGCTCCCAGTGGTCGCCGACCTTCTCGAACGAGTGCTTGAGCGCGGCGAACGCGGTGCGGTGCGAGCGCTGGCCCTCGCCGTAGGTCTCCACGGCCGAGTCGTGCGCCTTGATCCACGTCCGCTGGGCCTTCTTCGGCGAGCGGGCGATGGTGCTGGGCAGTTCCTCGCGTCCGGGCATGGGTCTACCTCCTCGGGGCTTCGCCTCGGGTTTCACCTCGACCACCGGGGTACCCGATGCCCATGACGGACATGCGTGTCGATGCACTCGACGTCCACAGCCCGGTCGACGGTCAGCTGATCGGCTGGCTGCCCACTGCCACGGACGAGGACGTGGCCGGTTCGGTGCTCACCGCGCGTGAGGCCCAACCCGGATGGGCGGCGACACCCGCTGCCGAACGGGGAGCCGCGCTCAAAGCCGCGGCGGCGGCGATCCGGGCGCAAGCGGTCGACCTGGCCAACGTGGTGCACGCGGAGACCGGCCGCCCGTTCCCGTCCGCGCGGGATGGCGTGTTGGCCGGGGTGTCCACGTTGGAGCAGTACGCCGAGTTGGGGCCGGTCCACCGCGGCCGGTCGCTGCTGGGCGCGCACGACGCGGCCGACTTCATGGTGCCCGAACCGCGCGGCGTGGTCGTCGCGCTGACCCCGTGGAACGACCCGGTGGCCGTGTCCTGCGGGCTGCTCGGCGCGGCCCTGGTGACCGGCAACGCCGTGGTGCACAAGCCCAGCGAACGGTGCCCGCACACGGGCGTGCTGCTCGCGCAGCTCATGGTCGACCACTTCCCACCGGGCGTGCTGCAAAGCCTCACCGGCGACAGCACGGTCGGCGCGACGCTGGCCGCGTCACCGCACGTGGACCTCGTCGCGCACGTCGGCGGCACGGCGACCGGCCGTTCGATCGCCGCCGCGTGCGCCGTGACCGGCGCGAAGGCGCTGCTGGAGAACGGCGGCAACGACCCGCTGGTGATCGACGCGGACGTGGACCCGGTGTGGGCGGCCGGTCAGGCGGCGCTGGGCGCGTTCACCAACGCCGGGCAGCTGTGCACGTCGGTGGAGCGGATCTTCGTGCACCAGGCCGTGGCGGAGGAGTTCCTGGCCGCGCTGTGCGACGAGGCACGCCGCTGGAACACCGATCCGCAGCCGCTGGTGGACGTCCGGCTGCGCGAACACGTGCACGCGCACGTCGCCGAGGCGGTCGCGGACGGCGCGGAGCCGTTGGTCGGCGGCGAGGTCCCGGAGCGCGAGGGCGCGTACTACCCGGCGACCGTGCTCAACCACTGCACGCCGGACATGCGGGTGATGCGGGAGGAGACGTTCGGTCCGGTCGCGCCGGTGCGCGTGGTGCCGTCGTTCGAGGAGGGCCTGGCCGAGGCGTGCGTGGACGAACTCGGCCTGGCCGCGACGGTCCTCACCGCGTCGATGGCGCACGCGCAGCAGGCGTGGCGGGCCCTGCCGGTGGGCACGGTGAAGGTCAACGCGGTGTTCGGCGGCGCGCCCGGCGGCGCCGCCCAGCCGCGCCGGATGTCCGGCACCGGGTTCGGCTACGGGCCCGAGCTGCTCGACGAGATGACGGCCATGAAGGTCGTCCACCTCGGTCAGATCCAGCCCTCGTCCCAGGCCAGTCGGGCGGCCTCGTAGCGGGTGCTCACGCCGAGCTTCGTCATCGCCGACGACAGGTAGTTGCGCACGGTGCCCGCGGCCAGGTGGGCTTCGCCGGCGATCGTGGCCACGGTGCCGCCCTTGAGCGCGTAACGGAGCACGTCCAGCTCGCGTGTGGTCAGCGGGCACACGCCTTCGGTGAGCGCGGCGGCGGCGATCTCGGAGTCCACGTACCTCCGACCCGCGTGCACGTCACGCAGGATCGAGGCGAGCTGTGCGGCCGGCGTCGTCTTCGGCACGAAGCCCCGCACGCCCGCGCTCAACGCCCGCCTCAGCACACCAGGGCGCGCGTGCCGGGTCACGATGACCACCGCGACGCCGTCCAGCTCCCGCACCGCCTCGGCCGCGAGGACACCGTCCCGACGCGGCATCTCCAGGTCGAACACGGCGATGTCGGGGCGGTGCTCGCGGACCGCCGCGACCGCCGCGTCACCGTCGCCGGCCAGTGCCACCACCGAGATGTCGTCCTCCAGCTCCAGCAACGCCGCCAGCGCGCCCCGGATCAGGTCCTCGTCGTCGGCCAGCACCACGCGGATCACCGGCCCACCTCGGCCCGGCCGACCAGCTCGAACCCGTCCGCGCCCGTCGGACGGGCCTCGACCCGCCCGCCGACCGTGGCGAACCGCTCCCGCAACCCGGCCAGCCCCGACCCCGGCTGCGCAACGACGTCGTCCGCGCGCACGCCGTCGTTGCGCAGCCGCACGCACACCTGCCCGTCGAGCACGGTGATCAGCACGTCGCAGCGCCGTGCCTTGCTGTGCCGCAGCACGTTCGTCGTGCCCTCCCGCACCAACGCGCCGAACAGCGGCTGCAACGGCGGCGGCACGTCCACCGCGTCACCCTCGACCGTGGTCTCGATGTCCGCCGCCCGCAGCACGCCCACCGCGTTGGTGATCTCCGTGCCCAGGCTGGCGCGCCGGTAGCCCTGCACCACGTCCCGGGTCTCCCGCAACGCGGTCCGCGCCAGCTCGGCCACCTCGCCCGCGTGCTGCCGGGCCAGGTCGTCGTCCCGCCCGATCAGCCGCTGCGCCAGCTCGCCCTTCAACGCGATGGCCTGGAGGTGGTGGCCCTGGATGTCGTGCAGGTCGGCGGCGAACCGCAGCCGCTCCTCGGCCACGGCCAGCGCCTCGGCGGTCTTGCGGCCCTTGTCCTGCTGCACCACCAGGTCCCAGATCCACAGCTGGATCAGGTCGGCGAACACCAGCGCGATGATCATCGTCGCGACCAGGAACATCGCCGGACCGGCGTCCGCGCCGCCGAACAGGCCGCCGACCGCGACGGCGAGCGCCGTCATCACCACCACGACCGGCCACCGGCTGCGCGCCGGCAACAGCGCGCCCACGTGCGCGACCACCAGTGCGGGCAGCATGGCCCAACCGAACAGGAACCCACCGCTGGCGCTCATCGCCGCCCACCCCGCCAACGCCACCGCGAACGTCGCCCCGTGCTCCCACGGCCGGTGGTCACCGCGCCCCAGCCCGCCCATGGCCTGGTGCAGGTAGCGGGTGTGCTGGACGATCACCACGGCCACCGCCGAGGCCACCAGCAGCGACTTGACCAGGCCGTGGTCGTGGGTGAACAGGTCGAGCCCGGTACCGAGGCCGACGACCACGCCGCCGGCGACCACCGACCACCACGTGTAGCGCCGCAACCTGCTCAGGGGTGTCACAGGGGGAATCTACGAGTCGGATCACACGGCTGTCTGCTGACATCTGTCACGTGAACCGGTGCGCGGTGGCACTGGGGCGTGGGCGGGCCCGCGACCAGCATGGTGACCATGAGAAAACCGGTGATCGAGGTGGCGGGTCTGAGATGCCGCTACGGCGAGTTCGAGGCCGTGCGCGGGGTGGACTTCGAGGTCTTGGCGGGGGAGCTGTTCGCTCTGCTGGGCACGAACGGCGCCGGCAAGACGACGACCATGGAGACGTTGGAAGGGCTGCGCGCGCCCTTCGCCGGGACCGTGCGGGTGCTGGGTGTGGACCCTTGGCGGGACCGGGCGCAGCTGCGCACCCGGACCGGGATCATGCTCCAGGACAGCGGGTTCCCGGCCGATCTGACGGCGCGGGAGATGGTGCGGCTGTGGAGCGTCACGAGTGGTCGGCGTGCCACCGAGGACGTGCTGGAGCGGCTGGACCTGGCGCACCGGCGTGACGTGCGGATCAAGCAGCTGTCCGGCGGCGAACGACGGCGGCTGGACCTCGCCCTGGCGGTGCTGGGCAAGCCGGAGCTGCTGTTCCTGGACGAGCCGACCACCGGGTTGGACCCGGAGTCGCGTCAACGCACGTGGGAGGTGGTGCGCGGGCTGTTGGCCGACGGCACGACCGTCGTGCTGACCACGCACTACCTGGAGGAGGCCGAGTCGCTGGCGCACCGGCTGGCGATCATGCACGAGGGGGTGGTGGCGGTGTCCGGGACGTTGGTGGACGTGCTCGCCGCCCAGCCCGCGCGGATCTCGTTCGACATGCCGGACCTGCTCGACGTCACCGCGTTGCCGATGTTGGCCGGGGATGTCGTGCACCGGCCGTCCGGCCGGGTCGAGGTGCGGACCGGTGAGTTGCAGGACGACATGGCGGTGCTGCTGGGGTGGGCGCAGCGGGAGGGGCTGCGGTTGGGGCGGATTCGGGCGAATCACGCGTCGCTGGAGGACGTGTTCCACAGCGCGCGGACCGGCAAGGAGGTAGTGGCCGCATGATCACCGCACTGGGCGTGGCCGAGCTGAAGCTCCTGCTGCGCAACCGCACCGCCGCCGCGTTGGCCGTGCTGATGCCGTTGGCGGTGGGGATCTTCTTCGCGTTGTCGATGGACGGCGAGCAGGGCGGCTGGACGATGGTCGTCGCGCTCCAGCTGCTGTTCTCGTTCGGGTTCACCGTGTACGTGACGGTGACTACCGCGTTGACCTCCCGCCGTCAGGACCTGTACCTGAAGCGGCTGCGGACCGGCGCGGCGTCGGACGTGGTCGTGCTGACCGGCATCCTGCTGCCGGTCGTGCTGCTCGGCTTGGCGCAGGCGTTCGTGCTGCTGGGCGTCAGCGTGGCGGCGGGTGCCCCGATGCCGGCCCGGCCCGGCCTGCTGGTGTTGGCGTTGATCGGCGGCTCGGCGATCAGCTGCGCGGCGGGCGTGGCCACCAGCGGTCTGACCAGCACCGCCGAACTGGCCCAGATCACCACGGCCCCGTTCTTCTTCGCCCTGATCGTGGGCGGCCTGATGAGCCTGGACGGTGCACCGGACATCAGGGTGCTCCTGCTCCCGGGCACCGGCCTGGGCACGCTGATCCAGGCGGCGTGGGGCGGCCCGACCACCCACATCGGCCCGGCCCTCATCTCCACCGCCGCCTGGATCGCCGCCGCCACCGCCCTGTCCACCCGCTTCTTCCGCTGGGACCCGCGCGGTTAGCCGACCTCAGCCGCCGGGGGAGAAGTCGGCGCTCTGGACGTACGCCATCGCCTTCACGAACCCGGGGTCGGTCATGCGCGCGGCCAGCTCCTCCTCGGTGGGCTCCGCGACGCGCTGGTGGATCCACCACAGGTTGTCGAACGGGTCGCGGAAGCGGCTGACCCGGTCACCCCAGAACAACTCGGTCGGCTCGGTGACCACGGTGGAGCCGCGCTCGACGGCCCGCTTGAGGACCTCGGCGTCGTCGGCCACGTAGAGCCGCAGGAAGGAGGGCGTGGCCGGCCACTGAGGCTGGTCGAACATCATCACGACCGAGTCGCCGATGCGGACCTCCGCGTGACCGATCACCCCGTCGGCCTCCACGCGGCCCAGTTCGGCGCCGTCGAAGACCTCCACCACGAAGTCGATCAACGCCGCCGTGTGGCCCGGCGTGATCAGCCACGGCGTCACGGTGTGGTAGCCGTCGGGAACAACCTTCACGGATCGTCTCCTCATTCTCTTGCGGTGTCTGCGCCAGGAACGGTAGAGACGATGTAGGTCAGTTCTGGTCCTGGATGAGCGGCTGGGCCGGGCGGCCCAGGGCGATCAGGTGGAAGCCGGCCTCGGTGACCTTGTCGCCCGGCAGGAGGTTGCGGGTGTCGATGATGATCGGGCGGGTCATCGCGGCGGCCAGGTTGGGCCAGTCCAGTTCGGCGAACTCGGGCCACTCGGTCAGCACCACGAGACCGTCGGCGCCCTCGGCCACCGCCTCGGGTGAGTCGAGCACCCGCACCGGTCCGCAATCGGTGCTCACGCACGGGTCGTAGCCGGTCAGCTTGGCGCCCTCCTCGGCCAGCAGCGCCGCCACCGCCAAGGCGGGGGAGTCACGCAGGTCGTCGGTGCCGGCCTTGAACGTCAAGCCGAGCAACCCCAGCCGCGCACCCGCCAACGGCCCGACCGCGTCGCGCACCATCGACACCACCCGGTGGGGCTGGTGGCCGTTCGTGCCGATGGTCGCGCGCAATAACGGGAAGTCGACGTGCGCCTCGTCCGCCGTGGACAGCAGAGCCCTGGTGTCCTTGGGGAAGCACGAGCCACCCCACCCCGGCCCCGGTTCGAGGAACGACGCCCCGATCCGGTCGTCCAGCCGCATCCCCTCGGTCACGTCGGAGATGTCCGCGCCGACCCGCTCGCACAACTCGGCCAGGCTGTTCACGTACGACAACTTCATCGCCAGGAAGCAGTTGCTGGCGTACTTCACCAACTCCGCGCTCGCGCTCCCGGTGACCAGCGCCGGCGCGCCCGTCCGCGCGTACAGCCCCACGACCCGATGCGCGGCCTCCTCGGCCTCCGCGCCGACCACGACCCGCTGGGGCCGCAGGAAGTCGTCCACCGCGTGCCCTTCCCGCAGGAACTCCGGGTTGGACACGACCTGCACATCCGGCCGACCCACCAGCTCGGCCACCCGCTCGGTCGTCCCGGCCGGCACGGTCGACTTGATCACCAGCACGCACCCGGGCGCGACCGCGTCCCGCGCCTCGCGCAACACCGCGTGCACGGCGGTCAGATCGGCCGCACCGTCGACACCGGTCGGCGTGGGCACGCACAGGAACACGAAGTCCACACCGGAGAGGGCTTCCGCGTTCCCCGACACGAACCGCAACCGCCCGGCCCGCAACCCCTCCCCGACCAGCTCCGCCAACCCGGGCTCGTGCGCGCCGACCTCCGCCCGGCTCAGTGCCGCGACCTTCGCCTCGTCCACGTCCGCGCACACCACGGTGTGCCCGAGCCGGGCGAAGCAGGCAGCGGTGGTCAACCCGACATAGCCCGCGCCGATGACGCCGATCTTGGACACGGTCCACCTCCCAGTAGCGATCGCGCGGCGTCCAACACCTCGTCCACGGTGATCCCGAGCAGCCCCGGATCGGGCCGGTCGGCGAACGTGTCACCGGTCCGGCCGTGCCACAGCACCCGGTGCGGCCCCGACCTCGGCCCCCACGCGGCGGGGGACACCGGCCCGAACAGCAGCACCGACGGCGTGCGGTAAGCGGTGGCGACGTGTGCCACGCCCGTGTCGCCGCAGATGACGAGCCGTGCGCTCGCCACCAGGTCCATCAACCCGGCCAGATCACCCATCCGCGTGCGGCCCCGTCCCACCGCGCGCACCAGCGGAGCCTCGGTGGGGCTGCCGGTCACCACCACGCTGGGCCCCAGCGCACGCACCACCGCGGCGAACCGCGCGGCCGGCCAACGGCGGGCGGCGTGACTCGCGCCGGGGTGCACGACGATCGCACCGTTGCGCGGCAACGGCGGCAGGCGCAGATCAGCCGGGTCGCACGCGATGCCGAACTGCGCCAGCAGCCGACACCACCGCAGCACCTCGTGCTGCCGCGCGGGCCACGGCACGTGCGGGCCGTGCGTGATCAGCCGGGCGGGATGGGTGGCACGCAGCAGTTCGGTGCTCTGCGGCCCACGTCCGTGCAGGTTCACCGCGAGGTCCGGCGAGTCGTAGTCGATCGGCACGAGCCCTTCGGTGGGCAGCAGCCGGTCGACGGCGTCGATCCGGTCCACCGCGTCGGCCAGCCAGCCCGGCGCGGCCAGGGTGATCTCGGCGTCCGGGAACGCGCGGCGCAACCCGCGCAGCGCCGGCAGGGCCGTCAGCAGGTCACCGAGGCCGAGCGCGCGCAGCACCAGGACCCTCATCGCCGCACCGCCCCGAGCGCACGGACCGGCGCCCGTGGATCGATGCGGGTGCGCAACCGGTCCAGCGCCACCGGAACCACCCGGCGGCGCTCCCGTCCGGCGACGGGCACGCGCCGGTGGCGCAGTTCGCCGCGCACCCGGTGCGCGCACGCGGCGGGCGGGATGGCGATGCTGGTGACGACCATCTTCGCCACCTCGTCCGGTGTGCGCGGGCCGGGTGCGATGCGTTCGAAAGCGAACCGCGCGGTCAACGCCGCCCACAGGCCCCCGAACACCAACGCCGATTTCCGCAACCCGAGAAGTCTGCAAAGGACAGCCAGCCCGCCGGACGCCGTGGTGACCGCGTGCTGCGGCAACCGTCCGGGTGCGCCACCGATCCGTTCACGCCACTCCGGCCCGAGCAACCGCCGCACCAACGCGTCGTCCGCGTTGCCGCGCTGCTGCCGCAGGCTGGCGAAGAACCCGGCCTCACGCACCGGGTGCGTGGTCACGCGATCACCGGTGACGATCCGGTACCCGTTCGCCTGCACGCGCAACGCCAGCTCGGTGTCCTCCCGGTAAGCACGCGGGAACCGTTCGTCGAACCCGCCCGCGTGCACCAGAGCGGCGCGCCGGTAAGCCATGTCCGCGGTGATCCACCGCGCGTGCTCCAACCCGGCCGTGTTGCGTTCCCAGTCCGTCGGCCTGCGGCTCCCGGGCAGCGGCACGATGATCCGCGCCTGCGAGGCACCGACGTCCAGCCCCAGGTCCTCCAGGTCGTCGGCCAGCCGCAGCTTCCAGTCGCGCGCCGGCACCACGTCGTCGTCCAGGAACGCGATCCACTCGCAACACGAGGCACGCCATCCGGCGTTGCGCGCGGCAGCGGGACCGCGGCCACCGGTGTGCAGCACGCGCGCCGAGTGCGTCGGCGGCAACGGGCCGGGATCGGTCCGGTCGTCCACCACGATGATCTCGCGCGGCGGCGGGCCGTCGCCGTGCTCCAGCGCGTCGAGCACCACCCGCAGGCTGTCCCGGCCGACGGTGGGGATGACGACGGCGTAGTCGACATTCATCGCTGCTCCCCAGATGCTTGAGGCCCGGACGCTTGGGGCCGCCGCACCACGAACCGGCCGATGGCCAGCAGGTCGACCGGCGCCGAGCCGAAGCACTCCAGCGCGTCACGCGGGTCGTCCACCATCGGCCGGCCGGCCGTGTTCAGGCTGGTGTTGACCACGACGGGCACGCCGGTGCGCCGGTCGAACTCGCGGATCACCCGCGCCATCAGCGGTTCCGACCCCGGATCGACGGTCTGCACGCGCGCGGTGCCGTCCACGTGCACGACCGCCGGAATCCGGTCACGCCACTCCGGCCGCACGTCGTGCACGAACAGCATGTACGGGCTGGGCAACGGCCCGCGCTCGAACAACTCGGCCGCCCGGTCGGCCAACACCATCGGCGCGATCGGCCGGAACTGCTCACGCCCCTTGACCTCGTTGAGGCGGGCCAGGTTCTCCGCCCGACCGGGGTGCGCCAGCAGCGACCGCCGGCCCAACGCGCGCGGCCCGTACTCGCTGCGGCCCTGGAACCAGGCCACCACCTGGTCGTCGGCCAACGCCTCGGCCACCGCGACCGCCACGTCCGCCGGCTGTTCGTAGGCGATCTTGGCGGTGCGCAAGTAGTCCTCGATCTCCGCGTCGGTCCACGACCGACCCAGGTCGGCGCCCGGCATCGCGGCGGCGGGCTCACCGGCGTCGGCCACCACCTGCAACGCCGCGCCCAGCGCGGTGCCCGCGTCACCCGCGGCCGGCTGCACCCACACCTCGTCGAACGGCCCCTCGGCGAAGATCCGCGTGTTCGCCACGCAGTTCAGCGCCACGCCGCCGGCCATGGTCAGCCGCTTCTGCCCGGTCCGCTCGTGCAGCCACCGGACCAGGTCCAGCAGCACCTCCTCGACCCGCACCTGCACGCTCGCCGCCAGTTCGGCGTGCTCGCGGGTCATCTCGCCGTCCGGGTCGCGGCGCTTGGCCAGCGTCGCCCAGTCCAGCGGTTTCACCGCGAACCCGCCGTCCTCGGTCGCGTAGAGGTGCTCCCGGACCAGGTCCAAGTGCCGGGGCTCGGCGTAGGAGGCGAGCGCCATCACCTTGTACTCGTCGCTGGACCGCAGGAAACCCAGGTGTTCGGTCAGGTCCTCGTAGAGCAGACCGAGGGAGTGCGGCAGGTGCTGCGCGGCCAGCGTCTCCAGCTTGTGGTCGCGGTAGCTGCCCGCCAGGTGCGAGCGGCACTCGCCGCGACCGTCGTTGACCAGCACCGCGCAGTCCCCGCCGAACGGCGCGGCCAGGCCCGTGGACGCGGCGTGCGCGACGTGGTGCGGCACGAACCGCACGATCGCCGGGTCCAGGCCGGGCAGCGCGGTGGCCAGGAAGTACGGCGCGCGCCGGGCGTACTCGGTGCGCAGGTCCTCCCACGGCACGTCGCTCGGCTCGACCAGGTCGGGGTCGTAGGAGTAGGCGACGGCGTCGAGGTCGGCGGGGGTGAGACCGGCGTGCTTGAGGCACCACCGGGCAGCCTGTTCGGGCTGTTCCCACGCGGAGAACGGCACCGGCCGCTTGCCGTGCTTGCGCCGGGAGAAGCGTTCCTCCTCCGCGGCGGCCACCACCTCGCCGTCCACCACGAGGGCGGCCGCGGGGTCGTGGAAGACCGCGTTGATACCGAGCACGCGCACGGCGTTCCCCTTTCGCTCCTGTGTGGACAAAGCTCCTGTGTGGACTCTCTTCCGGGTGCCTGATGCGGTCCGATGCGGACCGATGTGGTCGGATGTGGTCCGACTACCCGACGAGATGTCGGTCAAACGAACGCCGCAGGCCCTCGTCCAGTGGGATCTCCGGCTGCCAACCCAGCAGCTCACGGGCCCGCGAGATGTCCGGACGGCGGCGGCGCGGGTCGTCGGTCATGGCGTCGACGTGCTGGATCGCGGACGTGCTGCCGGTCAGTTCGATGACCTTGCGCGCGACCTCCAGCACGGTGACCTCCTCCGGGTTGCCGAGGTTCACCGGGCCGGCGTGGTCACTGTCGGCCATCGACAGCAGGCCGCGCACGAGATCGTCCACGTGGCACAGCGAGCGGGTCTGCGTGCCGTCGCCGTGCACGGTCAGCGGCTCGCCGGCGCGCGCCTGCCGCACGAATGTGGGGATCATCCGACCATCGTCGGGGCGCATCCGCGCGCCGTAGGTGTTGAAGATCCGCACGATGCCCGCGTCCACGCCGTACTCGCGGCGGAACGCGCAGGTCATGGCTTCACCGAAGCGCTTGGCCTCGTCGTAGACGCTGCGCGGGCCGATCGGGTTGACGTTGCCCCAGTACGTCTCGCGCTGCGGGTGTTCCAACGGGTCGCCGTACACCTCGCTGGTGGAGGCGATGACGATCCGCGCGTTCTTGCGCCGCGCCAGCTCCAGCGCGTGCAGCGTGCCGAAACCGCCGGTTTTCAGCGTGTCGACGGGTGCGCGCAGGTAGTCCACCGGGGACGCGGGGCAGGCCAGGTGCATCACCAGGTCGACCGGGCCGAGCAGGTCCAGCGGTTTGGCCACGTCCTCGACCACGACGCCCAGCCTCGGGTCGTCCGGCAGGTTGTCCGGCGATCCGGTGCGGAAGTCGTCCACGCACACGACCCGCGTACCGCGCCTGAGCAGCGCATCGCACACGTGCGAGCCGAGGAATCCGGCCCCACCCGTCACCACCGCGCGTTCGAATCCCATGAGCTGGGCCTACCCGTGGACCGGAGGAGTAACCACCGCTTCTCCGGGTAGTACCCGCTGGTGCCGCAAACAACAGTGGTGGTCGCAACCCGTGACCGCGTGGACGATCTGAGGCGCACGCTCACCCGACTCCGGGAACTGGACGCGCCGGTCATCGTGGTGGACAACGGCTCCTCGGACGACACGGTGGCCCGCGTGCGGCGGGAGTTCGACCAGGTAGAAGTGCTGGCCCTGGGGCGCAACGAGGGCGCGGTGGCGCGCAACCACGGCGTGCGACGGGCGACCACGCCTTACGTCGCGTTCAGTGACGACGACTCGTGGTGGGCTCCCGGTGCCCTGACGCGCGCGGAGGAGCTGTTCGCGCGGCATCCGCGACTGGGCCTGATCGCGGCGCGCACGATCGTGGAACCCGGCGGCGGGCTCGACCCGGTGTGCGTGGAGATGGCCCGATCGGCGCTGGGCCGTGACGACGACCTGCCCGGACCGTCCGTCCTGGGCTTCGTGTGCTGCGGCGCGGTGGTGCGGCGGTCGGCGTTCGTCGAGGTCGGCGGATTCCACCCCGTGCTGTTCTGGCCCGGCGAGGAACGCCTGTTCTCCTGGGACATGGCGGCGTCCGGCTGGTCCTGCTGTTACGTGGACGACGTGGTGGCGCACCACCAGCCGTCCCCGTCCCGGCCGCCGTCGGCGTGGCGGCGCCGGGTGGAACTGCGCAACGAACTGCTGACCACGTGGCTGCGTCGCCCCGTCGGGGTGGTGCTCGCGCAAACGTTCGCGCTGGCCCGGCGGGCGGTCGCGGACCGGGACGCGGGCGCGGCGCTGGCCGCCGCCGTGCGCAGGCTGCCCGCGGCGCTGCGGCACCGCCGGCCGCTGCCCGCCGAGGTGGAGCGACGCGTCGCCCTGGTCGGTTGATCTTTCGACGCGGCCGGTGGGACCGGTGCGCAGCGGGCATGATGGCACCCATGAGGACCATCACCCTGAACAACGGCGTCACCATGCCGCAGCTAGGTTTCGGTGTCTTCCAGGTGTCCACTGAGGACACTTATGACGCGGTGCGCGAGGCGTTGCGGGTCGGCTACCGCAGCATCGACACCGCCGCCGCCTACGGCAACGAGGAGCCGGTCGGCCGGGCGGTCGCGGATTCGGGCATCCCGCGCGACGAGCTGTTCGTGACGACCAAGCTGTGGAACTCCCACCAGGGCTACGACGAGGCGTTGCGCGCGTTCGACACGAGCGCCGCCGAGCTCGGTCTCGACCGGATCGACCTGTACCTGATCCACTGGCCCGCGCCCAAACAGGACAAGTACGTCGACACCTGGCGCGCGCTGGGCAAGCTGCACGCCGACGGCCGGGTCCGCGCCATCGGCGTGTCCAACTTCCAACCCGCGCACCTGGAACGGGTCGTGGAGGCCACCGGCGCGGTGCCCGCGGTCAACCAGGTCGAGCTGCACCCGTGGCTCCAGCAGGCCGAATTGCGCGCCTTCCACGTCCGGCACGGCATCGCCACCGAGGCGTGGAGCCCGCTCGCGCAGGGCGGCGCGCTGCTGTCCGATCCGGTCATCACCGACATCGCCGCGAAACACGGCCGAACCCCGGCCCAGGTAGTGCTGCGCTGGCACGTGCAGCTGGACAACGTCGTCATCCCCAAGTCCGTGACACCGAGCCGGATCGCGGAGAACTTCGCCGTGTTCGACTTCGAGTTGGACGGTGACGACCTGCGCCGCATCGCCGAACTGGACCGGGGTGAGCGCACCGGCCCCGATCCCGACACGTTCGGCTAGACCCCGCTAGATCCCGCTAGACGCTCACCGGGCCGCCGGTACGCCAGTACTCGCCGTCGGCCCGGCTGAGCAGGCCTTCGTCCACGAGGTACCGTCGCACGGTCACGTGGTCGACCTCACCGCCGTCGCACCACCGCTTCAGCACCTGCACCACTTCCCGCTCGGGGTACCGTCTACCCGGCTCGAACGCGGTGCTCACCTGTTCGAGGACCGCCCGCCTGCGTCCGCGTTGCGCGGGGAGCTTCACCAGCCGCCCGTCCCGCACGAACGGGTCCTCCGGGACCCGGTTCGCCTGTTCGACCCGGGTGGCCTCCTTGAACAGCTCCTCGCGCAACCGCAGGCCGGAGCCTTCGGTCACGACGAGTCCCGTCGACCGCAACCGGCGCAACGAGTTCTCGACCCGTCGTGCGTCCATCCCGGTCGCCGCGACGATGTCCGCAGTCGTGCGGGCACCGAGGGCCAGCGCGGCCACGACGCGCAACCGCTCGGGCTCGGCCAGCAATCCGATCAGTGAATCAGGGGTCACGCCCAGAGCTAACCGAAGCCGGCGGTCTGGTGCACGCCCATTTCGGGCGGACCTTAATACCCGTGCGCACTGATCACCTCTTCCCCCTGGCGTCGGTGGAGCCGGTTTTCGGCATGCCCACCGAACACGCCCGCAAGTTCCAGCAGGTGGCCGCGGAGCAGGACCTGGTCATCGACGTGCGAGCGACGAACCCGCACGCGGTGGCCTGGTTGCGCGAAGGCGCGCTGCCCAAACCCGAGGCGGTGAAGGCCAAGACCATCGACGACCTGGACGTCCGCTTGGGCGCGGCTCGGCGCCACCGGGGACTGGTCGGGTACTTCCGGCCTTCGTTACCCCACTTCGACCTCAACGACCGGCTGCTGCGCCGGTACGACCAGCGGCGCGTGGAGTTCGACGCGTTGCGCGACAAGATGGCCCTGTTCGAACAACGGGGCGAGTACTTCGTGCGGGACGGTGTCGTGCACGGTCACGACCGGCGCGGCGCGTTGCGGCCTCTGACGGGCGACCACGACGTGTTCGACATCCACGCCTCCGGCGGCGCGGATCTGAGCCGCCGCCGGTACGACCGGGCGGTGGCGACCATGATGTCGATGGACATGGGTGTCACCCACGGCGCCCACATGTACTGGCGGCCCACCACCACGTCCGACCGCGCGATGTTCGAATCGATCGCCCGCAGCCCCGATGCCAAGCTGCGGTTCCACCCGGACGGCACGATGAGCGCCGGTGACTACGGGCGCTTGAACGCCGGGATCAGCGCGATCACCACGCCCGCCAGGGCGGCCCGGCCGTACGCCAGGGTCTCCCACGTGGGCAGGCCGAAGGCGGCGGTGTCCTCGGCGTCGGTGATGAACAGTTGACCGTAGAGCAGGAGCAGGGCCACGCCGTAGAAACGGGCGTGTCTGTGCTGCCACGCGAGGAGGACACCGGCCACACCCGTGCTGATGTAGAGGGTGTGGCTGGTGCCGTCGCTCGTGGGCAGGAACGGGACGGAGGCGAGGACGATCTGCAACACGCCCACCACGAGCGCGAGCAGCTGTGCCCGGCTGAACGGCTGGTGCCCGGCCTTGGGATCGGCCTTCTGCTCAGCCTTCTTGTCGGCCCTCTTCCCGGTTTTCCGGTCTTTCACGGGTGCCTCGTTCCGCATGGGAGGGGGTTACCCCGCGCCCGTTCGGCTCATCCCGCTGCGTGGCGGCTTCCCCCTATAGGACACATCGCCCAACCTCTTCCGGCATTACGGCTAATCGGCGTGTCACGGTCGGGGCGGGCGCCAGGGTTTACCCATCCGTTACGGCCGGCGCATACGACTGGCGCATACGGCTAGCGCAGCAGTCGGTCGATCTCCGCCTCGGCGTCGGCCGCCGCCCGCTCGGGTCTGCTCACTCCGGTGAGCACCTGCGTGGCCATGGTGTGGATCACCCGGGAGATCTCCGGGTACTCCGCGCCGTACCCGGAGCGGGGCCGCGCGGACGGCAGTTGTCCGGCGAAACCGGGCACGTTCGCTCCCCGGCGGCCAGCCGGGGCAGGTCGGTGGGCTCTCCGTTGCACGTCGACGCGCCGAACAGTGCCGCTGCCAGGAACAGCGCTCGTCCACGCATTCCGCTCCACCCTTCGGGTAGGCGACCTCTTCTGCGGACTGCGATCGTCCTGCTCCGCTGCGTGAGGCGGGGTCAAGATCGGAGGTGGTTCAGACCTTCGGCCGTTTGCGCGGCTGGTTCCGGGGTGGGGTCGGGGCGGTGGGTGGCGAGGCGGGTTGGGTCGGCTGGTCGGACCCGGCCGGCTCGCGGTTCTCGGGTGTGAGGTCGGCGAGGTAGGTGGCCGCCAACTCGTCGTAGATCGGTGTTGAGCTCACATTTCGGAATCCTGTCCGGCCGGCGGCCTCAGCGCTGCCCCTCTCACTCCTGTGGGTTACCTTCTCCTCGACGGAGACCGCAATATTGCGGAGATCCACGTGCCGTGCGCGGGCCGACGGACCTCTGTGGACATCCCGGCGCGTGCCCGCTCTGGGTCCGCTCGGAGGTCATGATGACGTGGATCACGTAGTCGGTATTCGGAACCGTGATTGAAACCCGGTAACAGGGGTAGTCCTGCTCACGATGAGGGCTTAGGCGGCCGTCGCCCCCCAATGGCCGCCTACCAAGTCCCGGCCGGGCTCCACTCCCCCCAGGAGCCCGGCCGGGCACTCATCGTCCTTCTACCTCCTTTAGGGCCCTGCGTTTGTTCCGGGCGCCCGGAACGCCTGTGAACACCGGCGGAACAGTGCGACCGACCGCGTGGGCCCCGCCGGTTCACGGCCGGGCTCCGGGCGGTACCCGCCGCACCGGCGCGCGGTGCGGCGGCTGGCGGAGGTCGGGCGGCTCGGGCGGATCCGGTGTGGACAGCGTGGCCGGCAGGCCGGGTTCGACCACCACCGGAACGCCGTGGTGCCGGGTGTGCAGCGGGCCGCCCGCCACGATCCGGTACGTCACCTTGCCCGGTTCGACCTCCACCGCGAACCGGGTGCCCCGGAACGACATGCGGAACGCCATCCTGGTCAGCCCCGGTGGCAGGCGCGGCGCGAACGACAGCTCGCCGTCGTGGTCGCGCATCCCGCCGAACCCGGCCACCAACCCGACCCAGGCGCCCGCCAGCGACGCCATGTGCAGTCCGTTGTGGACGTTGTGGTGCAGGTCGTACACGTCGGTGAACACCGCCTCGGCCAGGTAGTCGTAGGCCAGCTGCAACGCGCCCACCTCGGCGGCCAGCACCGCCTGCGTCCCGGCCGACAGCGACGAGTCGCGCACCGTCCGCGGCTCGTAGTAGGCGAAGTTGCGCGCCTTCTGCAACGGCGTGAACGCGTCACCGCGCACGTGCATCGCCAACACCAGGTCGGCCTGCTTGATGACCTGCTTGCGGTACAGGTCGAAGTACGGCCGGTTGAGCAGCAACGGGTACTCGTCGGCGTCGGTGCCGTCGAAATCCCACTCGGCGTGCGATGTGAACCCCTCGGCCTGCTCGTGCACGCCGAGCAGGCTGTCGAACGGGATCACCATCCCGTCGGCCGCCTTCCGCCACCCCTGCACCTCCTCGGCGGTCACGTCCAGCCGTTCGGCCACGTCGGGGTGCCGGTCGCACGCGTCCGCCGCGCTACGCAGGTTCTTCTGCGCGATGAGGTTGGTGTAGACGTTGTTGTCCTCCACCGCCGAGTACTCGTCCGGCCCGGTCACCCCGTCGATGCGGAACCCGCCGTGCGGGTCGTGGTGCCCCAGCGAGGTCCACAGCCGCGCGGTCTCCACCAGGATCTCCGCGCCGCACTCGCGCTCGAACGCGGTGTCGCCGGTGGCGTTCACGTACTGCGCCACGGCGTGCGAGACGTCGCCGGAGACGTGGAACGCCGCCGTGCTCGCGGGCCAGTACGCCGAGCACTCCGCGCCGCTGATCGACCGCCACGGGAACGCCGCGCCGCCCTGCCCGAGCACCGCGGCCCGCTCCCGCGCCTTGCCCAGCGTCGAGTGCCGCCACCGCAACGCGTCCCGCGCCGCCTCCGGCACCGTGTAGGCCAGCACGGGCAGCACGAACATCTCGGTGTCCCAGAACGCGTGCCCGTCGTACCCCGGACCGGTCAGCCCCTTGCCCGGGATCGCGCGCGTCTCACCGCGCACCGCGGCCTGCATGATGTGGAACAACGCGAACCGCACCGCCTGCTGCATCTCGTCGTCGCCCTGCAGGTCGATGTCCGCGACCTCCCAGAAGTCGTCCAGGAACCGCCGCTGCTCGGCCAGCAGGCCCTCCCAGCCGGTCTGCCGCGCGCCCGCCAGCGCCGCCTCCACCTGCGCCCGCAGCGCGGGCACCGACCGTTGCGCGGACCAGCCGTAGCCGAGGTACTTCACCAGCCGCAGCTTCCCGCCCGCGGGCACGTCCACGGCCGCGGTGAACCGGGCCAGGTCCTTCTCGGCGCGGATCTCCGTGCGGACGCCGTCCTCGACTTCCAGCTCGTGGTCCATCGCGGCGGCCATCCGCAGCCCGGAGTTGCGCGCGTGGTGCGCCAGCACCGCCCGGAAGTCCTCGACGTGCGCGAAGTCCGACACCAGCGGCTCGTTCAGCGCGGCGGCCACCCGCGGGTCGTCGCTGTCGTGCTCGACCGGCTCGTTGGCCAGCAGGTCGGACTGCAAGACCAGCTGCACGTCCTCGCTCGGCTCGACCTCGTAGAGGATCGCCGCGACCGCCCGCTGGGTCAGCGACACCAGCCGTTCGGTGCGCACGGTGACCCGGCGGCCGGTCGGCGACTCCCACTCGGTGTGCCGGCGCAGCGTGCCGGTGCGGAAGTCCAGCTCACGCCGGTGCACGTGCGCCCGGCCGTACCGCATGTCCAGCGGCTCGTCCTCCACCAGCAGCCGGATCACCTTGCCGTCGGTGACGTTGACGACGGTCTGCCCGGCCTCGGGGTAGCCGTAACCCGGTTCGCCGTACGGCAGCGCGTGCTCCTCGTAGAAGCCGTTGAGGTACGTGCCGGGCAGTCCGCGCGGCTCGCCCTCGTCCAGCGTGCCGCGCATGCCGAGGTGGCCGTTGGACAGCGCGAACACCGATTCGGTCCGGCGCAGCTGGTCCACCGCGAGGCCGTTCCACCGCAGCATCCAGGGGTGGACTTCCCAACCGGTCGTCACAGCAGCTCCGCGAGGTCTTCGACCACCACGTCCGCGCCGTGCGCGTACAGCGCCTCCCGCTGACCGGTCCGGTCCACGCCCACCACGTGCCCGAACCCGCCCGCACGGCCCGCTTCCACGCCGGCCAGCGCGTCCTCGAACACGGCGGCGTGCTCCGGGTTCACGCCGAGCAGGCGCGCGCCCGCCAGGAACGAGTCCGGCGCGGGCTTGCCCTTCAGCCCGTCACGGCTGATCACCACGCCGTCCACCAGGGCTTGCACGAACGGGCTGAGCCCGGCCGCGTCGAGCACCTTCTTGGCGTTGGCCGACGACGTCACGACGCCGATGCCGAGCCCGGCGTCCTTCACCGCGCGCAGGTAGGGCGCGGTGCCCAGGTAGGGCGTCACGCCTTCGTGTCGGATGATCGCTTCCAGCAGCTCGTTCTTGCGGTTGCCCACGCCGTGCACGGTGTCGTGGTCCGGCGGGTCGTCCGGTTCCCCCTCGGGCAACGTGATGTCGCGCGAGGTCAAGAACTCCCGTACTCCGTCGTAACGCGGCCGCCCGTCGACGAACCGGATGTAATCCGATTCGGCGAACGGCGCTTCACCGCGCGGGCGCAGGAGATCGTCGAAGGTGCGCCGCCAGGCACGGCGGTGCAGCACGGCCGTGCTGGTCAGCACGCCGTCGAGGTCGAAGAGACAGGCGGTGATCGCGTCAGGCAGTCCCAGGGCCATGTCTTTGGTCTACCCCTTCAGACTCGTGGGTACCCGCTGGCGGAACAGCTGCTGTTGACACTTGCCGTCGTCGTCGGAGGGATCGAGCCAATGGGCAAGCCGCGCGTCCTGGTCGTCGGAACGGGCTTCGCGGGCTACCACTGCCTGCGCACGCTGGAACGCGTGCTGCCGCCCGACGCCGCCGAGCTGGTGGCCGTCAACCCCACCGACTACATGCTCTACGTGCCACTGCTCCCCGAGGTCGCGGGCGGTTCGCTGGACCCGCGCCGGGTGGCGGTGCCGTTGCGGCCCAAGCTGCCGCGCACGCGGCTGGTGCAGGCGCACGCGACCGGGATCGACCTGGCCGCGCGGACTTGCACCGTGGTGGACATCGAGGGGCGTGAGCAGGTCCTGGAGTGGGATCGGATCGTGCTGACGGCCGGCTCGGTCACCCGGTTGATGTCCATCCCGGGCGTGGCCGAGCACGCGTTCGGGTTCAGGTCGGTCGCCGAGGCGGTGTTCCTGCGCGATCACGTGCTGCGGCAGGTCGAGCTGGCCGAGCAGGCCACCGATCCGGCCGAGCGGGCGGCGCGGGCGACGTTCGTCGTGGTCGGCGCCGGCTACACGGGCACGGAGTTGGTGGCGCAGGGGCAGCAGCTGACGCGGTCGGCGCTGCGCGGGCGCACCGGGCTGTCCGAGTCCGAGATCAAGTGGGTGCTGGTCGACATGGCGCCGCGGGTGCTGCCGGGGCTCTCCGAACGGCTGTCCGGGCCGGCGGCACGGGTGCTGCGGGCGCGGGGCGTGGACGTGCGGCTGGAGACCAGCGTCGAGGCGGTCACCGCGAACTGCGCCCGGCTGACCGACGGCACCGAGATCCCGACGAAGACCCTGGTGTGGTGCGTGGGCGTGCGGCCGGACCCGTTGGTGGAGTCGGTCTCGCTGGCCACGGTGAAGGGCCGGGTGGTGGTCGATCCGACGCTGGCCGTGCCGACGCACCCGCACGTGTTCGCGGCCGGTGACGTGGCGGCCGTGCCGGACGTGTTCAACGACGGCAAGCCGACGCCGATGACCGCTCAGCACGCGCAGCGCCAGGGCAAGCTGGCCGCGCGCAACATCGCGGCCTCCCTGGGCCACGGCACCGTGGGGACCTACCGGCACCGCGACCTCGGATTCGTGGTCGACCTCGCCGGCACGCAGGCCGTCGCCAACCCGCTGCACGTGCCGCTGACCGGGCTACCCGCGAAGGCGGTGGCGCGCGGCTACCACCTGATCGCGATGCCCGGCAACCGGCTGCGGGTGGCCGTGGACTGGCTCACCGACCTCCTCGCCCGCCGCCAGGTCGTGCAGTTCGGCCTGGTCCCCGAGGCGGGCGTGCGGTTGGGGGACGCCGAGAAAGTCGGCGTCGCCACCGGGAGGTGACGGTGGAGCGGGCTTCGGCGGGGGTTCTCAAGCCGGCTTGAGCGGGTCGTGGCCGATGGACATCAGCCGGTGCCTCCAGTGCGCCTCACCGGCCGTCGGCTCCAGGTCCTCGCGCCGCTGCGCCTGCACCCGCTCCACGACCTTGCGCATCACCTTGACGTCCTCGGTGGTCAGGTCGGTGCGCCGCTTGCGCAGCACCCGCAGCACCTCCTGGCCGGTCGGCGTCCCCGCCTGGTCGGGCAGGGCCTCGGTGTCCTCGTCCGCCGAGCGGGTGCGCAGCCAGTCCTCCAGTTCGTGCGAGGTCATGTTCACTACGCGGTGGAACTCGTCCCAGAGGGTGTCGGTCATGGGGAGGAGGGTTGCCACTGCGAGGCTCACTGAAACGGACGAGTTTCGAGTTCTTTGCACAACCCGAACACCGGCCGGACACCGTCCACATCCGTCGAGTCCATCGTGGCCTCCATGAACACATGGATTCGCCGCATGGCCGTCGTCGGGACCGTCGCCCTCGGGTTCACCTCGACGGGTGTCGCCGCCGCGCAGGACACGAGCTACGCGCCCATCACGATCAGCCCTGAGCAGGTGAAGCAGCTGTGCGAGCAGCGGGCGCCGAAGGTCGAGGACCGCATCCAACGGCTCACCACGCGCATCAACGGCGGGCCCGAGGCGGCCGGGTCGACGGCGTGGCTCCAGGCGCAGGCGCGGAAGGCGCGCGACGCGGGCAACACCGCCCGTGCCGAGCGGCTGGACCGCCGGGCGGCGCGGCGGGGCGACCAGCTGACCAAGCTCGGTGACGCCCAGCGCCGCGTCGACACGTTCCAGACCAACCACTGCGGTGCCAAGTGAAGACCCTGGTCACGGCCGTGGCGCTGATGCTCTCGCTGGTCGCGTGCCGGGCCGACGACGCAACGCCGGCGGACCCCGGCTTCGACGGGATCGAGTCCACGCTGGACAGCGTCGAAGCCGAGGTCAACGAGCCCTAAAGCCGCTCTCAGCGGAATCGGTCCAGCCACTCGTCCACCTCGCGCAGGCCTGGGTCGTCCACCGCGTAGAGCCGCCGGGTGCCCTTCGCGCGGACGCGGGCGAAGCCGTTCTCCCGCAGCACCCGCAGGTGCTGGGAGACCGCGGGCTGCGAGATGCCGAACTCCCGGCGGACCACCTCCGTGACCGCGCCGGAGGTCTGCTCGCCGTCCGCGAGCAGCTCCAAGATGCGGCGGCGGACCGGGTCGCCGAGTACGTCGAACACGTGCACGACCAGCATGTTTCAGACTGGGCTTATATAAGTCAAATCTAAAGTTCTGGAATTGTCGGTGGTCGGTGGCACTATCTCGAACGGGTGTTCGGTACGTGTTCGAAGGGAGCCATGAGATGCGTGTTCGACTCGATCCCCGTCAGTGGCCCGGCCGTGTCATCCCCGAGACCGACGCCGAGATCGACACGGCCGTCGAGGCGCTCTGCCTGCGCGCGACCTGGCCCGACGCGAACCGCGCCGCCGTGCGCCGGGTCGTCGAGCCCTGGTTCGGCGAGGGGTGGAGCGTCGATGCCCTGCTCGCGGCGGTCGACCGCAGGCCTGACGGCACCAGGCAGGGCAGCCCGAGAAACCGCGACCAGGTAGCGCACGACTTCCTCCGTGCGCGGCTGAGGTCGTGGTGGCAGGGGGGCGCGCGCCGAGCGCGCCCCCCGGTGGCCGGTATGACGCTGGGCGCGTGGTGGCGGATCAACCGCCGCAACGCCCGCCTGACCCAGCCGCGGGCGGCGCGGCCGCTGAGCGCGGCCGGGACGTTGGCGCGTGAGCAGTCGCGGGAGCGGGTGCGAGCCCGGCTGAAGGATCCAGTGGAGCGGTCGCGCGAGTTGGCCCGCCGGCGGCAGGAGGTGCTGGACAGCCTTCTGGTGCCGGGGCAACGGGTTCCGACGTTCGACGACGCGCGCAAGCTGCTGGCCGACGTGCGGCTGCCCGCCCACCCGGTGTGCAGTCGCTGTGGGTGCAGGCAGGGGGTGCTGCCGCACGCGGCTTGACACGTCCTTAGTCTGTGCTTCCCGAAAGAGTGCGGTCGGCCACAGTGTCGCGTGCCGACAGGTTGCGCGCTGTCGGGGTCTTGCTGTCCTGTCCCCGCTAGCAGTGGCCCTAGGAGTGGCAGTGTCCTGGTTGATCACTTTCTTCCTGTGCGTGGCGACGTTCTCGGCGGGCGTGTCGCTCGCCTGGCTGCGTCTCAGCGCCACCATCACCAACCTCCGCGACCAACTCGACCAGTCGGCAGCCAAGCCCGCGCCGGTGGCGGCCAAGCCCGCGTCGGTGGCCGAGCCCGAGCCGGTGGCCGACACCGCAACGGCAACCGACACCGACGACGACACTCCGGTCGCCGCCGCCGTCGTCACCCCTGTCGCCGCCGCCGTGATCGCGGCACCGACCTCAGCCCCCGAGCCGGAAGCCGCCGCCGACCCCGAGCCGGAGCCCGAGGTCGTTGCCGAGCCGGAGCCTGTCGCGGTTGTCGAGCCGGAGCCCGTTGTCGAGCCCGAGGTCGTCGCGGAGCCGGAGCCTGCTGCGGCTGTCGAGCCGGAGCCCGAGGTGGTTGCGGAGCCGGAGCCTGTTGCGGTTGTCGAGCCGGAGCCGGTCGTCGAGCCCGAGGTCGTCGCGGAGCCCGAGCCTGTCGCCGTTGTCGAGCCGGAGCCGGCCGCCGAGCCCGAGGTCGTTGCCGAGCCCGAGCCCGAGGTTGTTGCCGAGGTCGAGCCCGTGGCAGCGGTCGAGGAAGCGGAGAAGGTCGAGGAAACCGGCAGCAGCCCGGTCGCCGAGGCCGAAGCGGTGCTGATGGAAGCCGTCCCGGCGGAAGCCCTGGTGGCCGAAGCGGCGGAGGAAGACATGGAGGTCAAGGCGAACTCCAAGTCGATGATCTTCCACACCCCCTCCTCGCCGTACTACAAGCGCATGAAGGGCGATGTCACGTTCCGCTCGGTCGCCGAGGCGGAGGCCGCCGGCTACACCCAGTGGACCCCGAAGTCCAAGGTCGCCTCACCCGCGCAGTGACGTGGTCGACCGCATCGGGACCCGGTGCGGTCGTCACACGCCCGTGTCGTACGGCGTCGCACGGCGTCGTACGACCACTCTTGCTCCGCATTGAAAGAAACTGCGGCGAGTAGGTTCACACCGCTCGGGTATCCACCGATCGGGGTGACCTGATGCCAACGCGAGACCTGATCGTCGTCGGCGCATCGGCCGGAGGTGTCGAAGCACTGCGCGCGTTCGTCGCCGGTGTTCCCGCCGACCTGGACGCGGCGATAGCCGTGGTCCTGCACCTGCCCGCCGGTGGCACCAGCGCACTTGCCGGAATCCTCGGCCGCAGCGGCCCGCTACCGACCGTCACCGCGTCCGACGGGATGGCTCTGCGCCGCGGCCGGGTGCACGTCGCACCGCCCGACCACCACCTGCTCGTCGTCGACGGCTCGGCGCGCCTGTCCCACGGGCCCACCGAGCACGGCCACCGGCCGGCGGTCGACGCGCTGTTCCGCTCGGCCGCCGCGTCGCACGGCGCGGGCGTGATCGGCGTGGTGCTCTCCGGTGCGTTGGACGACGGCACGGCCGGCATGCTCGCCATCGCGGGACGCGGCGGTCTGACCGTCGTGCAGGACCCGGACGACGCGCTCTACGACGGGATGCCCACCAGCGTGCTGCGGCACTTGACGGTCGACCACGTGGTGCCGTCCGCGAAGATGGGAGCGCTGTTGCGCGACTGCGTCGGACTGCAGGTGGACACCCGCCACGAGCCCTCGGGCCTGGTCCGACGCGAAACCGCGATCGCCGCGACCAACGGGGGCGTGCACGCCGATGGGGTGACCCCGTTGGGCAGACCGTCGAACTTCAGCTGTCCCGATTGCGACGGCAACCTGATCGAACTGGACGGCACGTCGAAGTGCTTCCGCTGCCATGTCGGCCATGCGTGGACCGCCGAGGCGTTGCTGGTCGCGCAGGGCGCGACCCTGGAGAGGGTGTTGTGGACCGCGCTGCGCACGTTGGAGGAGAAGGCTGGCCTGGTCCGCCGCATGCGCGGTGACGCCTCGGCCCGCGGCGCGGAACTGCTGGTCCGCCGCTTCCCGCGCACCGAGGAGGAAGCCGCGCACGCCGCCGACGTGCTCCGGCACCACCTGCTGTCCGGCACGTTCACCCGACCCGCGGACGTGGAAGAGGAGTCGGCCACGTGACCGCGCTCGCGCTCCAGCGCACCGACGTCGACGGCGCCGTGGTGGTGCGCCCGACCGGCCTGCTGGACCTGACCACCTACCGCGACATGCGCGACGGGCTGCTCAAGTGCGTGGCCGACGAGCCGACGGCCGTGATCGTGCGGCTCGACGACGACTTCCGGTGCGCCACGCCCGCGTTCATGTCGGTCTTCGCCACGGTGTGGCTGCGCGTGTCGGAGTGGCCCGGCGTGCCGATCATGCTGGTCGGCGAGTCGCCCCGGCACCGCGAGGTGCTCGCCGGCGGCGGCGCGGGCCGGCTGGTGCCCCGGTTCACCGCCCTGGACGACGCCCTGGATGCCATCAGGCGACCGCCCGAGCGCAGACGCGACGAGATGCAGTTGCCGAAGGCGCTGGTCAGCGGGCTGCTGGCCAGGCACTTCGTCCGCGAGATGTGCGAGCGCTGGTTCGTCGACCACTTGGTCGACAACGCGGTGACGGTGGCCACCGAGCTGGTGGAGAACGCCGTCCGGCACGGCCGGTCCGCACCGCTGCTGCGCCTGGAGCTGCGCGAACGGCGGCTGACGATCGCGGTGCGCGACGACAGCCCGGACCCGCCCGAGGAGCCGAAGGGGGAGACCCTGCGGCCGGACGGCCGGGGTATCACGATCGTGTCGTCGCTGAGCCGGGTGTGGGGCTGCTCCCCGTGGCCGCGCGGCGGCAAGATCGTCTGGGCCGTCATCGACGACTGAGCCGTCCACGCGCGGTAAACGCCTCGATCGGGCGATACCGACGCGCACGAGTAGCGTTCCGGAGCGTGAGCGATCGCCAGGAGCCGGACGAGGACTTCGAAGAGGTGCTGCGCTACCTCAAGGAAGCACGCGGCTTCGATTTCACCGGTTACAAGCGCAGCAGCCTCATGCGCCGGGTGCGCCACCGGATGGGCCAGGTCGGCATCGACAACCACGCCGACTACATCGACCACCTCCAGGTCGACGCGGACGAGTTCAACGCGCTGTTCAACACCATCCTGATCAACGTCACCGGTTTCTTCCGGGACCCGGAGGCGTGGGACTACCTGCGCGACGACGTGGTGTCCGCGCTGCTCGCCGAACGGGGCCCGTGTTCCACGACGTGACCGCCACCCGCCGGCTGCTCGACGACCTGGAGTTCGCCAACCAGCAGCTCGAATCGGCCTACGAGGAGTTGCAGTCCACCAACGAGGAACTCCAGACGATCAACGAAGAGCTCCAGTCCACAGTGGAGGAGCTGGAGACCACGAACGAAGAACTCCAGTCCACCAATGAGGAACTGGAGACGATGAACGAGGAGTTGCAGTCCACCAACGACGAACTCCAGACGATCAACGAAACCCTCCGCGACCGCACCGGGGAACTGGACCAGGTCAACGACTTCCTGGAATCGATCCTCACCTCGCTGCGCGCCGGCGTGATCGTGCTCGACACGAGTATGCGCGTGATCGCGTGGAACCGGGGCGCGGAGGACCTGTGGGGCGTGCGGCGCGACGAGGCCGAGGGCGAGCACCTGCTCAACCTCGACATCGGGCTGCCCCTGCCGGAGCTGCGGCCGGTCGTGCGGCAGGCGCTCAGCGACGCCGGGTTCCTGACCGAGGTGAAGGTCAGCGCGATCAGCCGGAAGGGACGCGAGGTCGTCGTGCGCGTCGTGTGCAGCTCGCTGCGCTCCAACGCCGGTGAGCCGAGCGGCGCGATCCTGGTGATGGAGCAGAGCGACTGACCGGCGCGGTCAGCAGGCCTCGTCGACCGCCGCGATGATGGTGAAGTGGCTCGTCAGGTCGGTCACTTCCAGCGGGCGCAGCACGGCGTTGGTGTTCGCCACCAGCCGCAGTGCCGTGCCCGCCTCCTCGCACGCCGCGCGCAGCGAGATCAGCAGGTTGATGCCGGTCGAGCCGAGGAACGTGACACCGGACAGGTCGACCACCAGCGTGCGGACGGCGTCGTCGAGCGTGCGGAGGACGAACTCCTCCACCAACGGGGCCGTCGCCATGTCCACCTCACCGGAGACGTCCACGACCAGCACGCCCACGGTCGCATCGCGCGCCGTGAGCGTGATGGCGTCGGTGAAATCGTCCATTTCGAATCCCTGGGTGCGGTCGGCAGGACGCGGCTGGCTGCTCAACCACACCAAGCCTATGCCCAGGGGATAGTCGAGCGTCCGTCAGGACGGGTGCAGCTCCTTCTCCAGCTGTGCCTTGCTCAGCCCGGACGCACCGGACAGGCCGGCGTTGCGGGCCTGGGTCAGCAGCTCCTCGCGGGTCTCCTCACCCGGCCGGTCGCCCATGTGCCGGGCCCGGCTCTCCGCGAACGCCCGCCCCAGCTCCTCGCGGCGGTCCTGGTCCAGCCGCTCCCGCATGCCGGGCAGCACCGTCGACTCCTCTTCCTCGACGTGGTGCGTCACCGCCTCGACCAACTCGCGCAGCACGTCGTCGAACACCCTGGACGTCGGGTCGGTCTGGGACAGCCTGAGCAGCAGGTGTTCGGCCTGGACGTGCTCCGCCTGGCTGTGCTCGATCTCCTCGGTCTCGCCCGCCTCGTTCTTGGCGACGGGGTACACCGCGGACTCCTCGGCGCGGCTGTGCGCGGTGAGCACGGCGGTCAGCACGGGTACCAGCAGCGGGCGTTTCTCCGGGTTGTTCTCCAGTTCGGCGAACAACCGCTCCACCTCGCGGTGGTCCTGCATGATCAGATCGACTACGTCCGGCATCTCGTCCTCCGTCACGTGTGGTGGTGGCCGGAGGAGTACCCGCGAATCAGCCGACCACGCGCCGGATGACGCTGATGGGGCCGATGGACTCGATGTCCTGCACCTTAACCGGCACGCCCTCGGTGGAGGCGTGCACGGCGCGGATGCCGTCGATCGCCATGGCCACGTGCGTCTGGCCGGAGTAGTAGATGACCAGGTCACCGGCCTTCACGTCGTTGCGCGACACGGACCGGCCGATCGTCGCCTGCCCGTAGGTGGTGCGCGGGATCGCGATGCCGACCGAGCGGTAGGCCGCCTGCATCAGGCTGGAGCAGTCCCACGTGTCGGGGCCGTTCGCGCCGAACACGTAGTCCTCGCCGCGCTGCGCCAGCGCGAACGCCAGCGCCTTACCGACCGTGCCGGCGGGCACCGGGATCGCGCTCATGTCGCCCGCGTTGTTCAACGCCGCCCGCTCGGCCGCGCTCAGTGAGCGGTAGGCGTTGCGGGCCTCGGTGATCTGGCCGTCGAGGGCGGCCTTGCGCTGGTCGATGTCGGCGATGGCCTTGGTCGCGGCGTCGGCGGCCTCGTTGGCGCGGCGGGTGGCGTCGTTGGCCAGGTCCACGGCGGCGCCGAGGTTCTCCAACGCGTCCGCGTTGTCGCCCGCCAGTACGCCCAGCGCGGACATGCGGTTGAGGAAGTCCTGCTGCGAGTCGCTGACCAGCAGCGCGGACAGCTGGTTGAACCGGGCGCCTTCGAACGAGGCCTCGGTGAGCAGGTCGACCTGGCCGCGCAGCGCGTCCTGCGCCTGGTGGGCGGTGGTGAGGTCGCGGTTGGCCTGGTCGAGCGCGCCCTGCGCGTTGGTGAGGGCTTCCTGCGCGCGGAGGTGCTCCTCGTTCAGCGCCTCGGCCTGCATGGACAGCTCGCTGTACTTCCGCAACGCCTCGGAGGCGTTGGGCGGCACCTCGGGGTCCGCGGCGGCGTGGGGGAGGGGCATGGTGGCCCCGATCAGCGCGGTGACGGCCGTGGCCGTCAGGGTCGCGCGGACGGTGCGTTGAGCGGGTTTCGACGCCACGGTCGCGCGGTCCTCCTCGGAAGCCGGGATGAGTGCCGAGCGGATCAAACCCCGCCCAGGTCTCGGACAGGTTACGGATCTACCCCGCGCTCGTCCATCAGGGGTGCCGTTCGACTCGTTCCGAACCCCGCCGGCCATCAAACGTGACACCGCGCAACCGGGCATCCGGCGCAACGACCCGCATGGCGCAATGGCCAATGCGGTGCAACCGCGTGGCCGTCGCGCCGAGTTGCCTGACGCCCCGGGCGATGTTGGCGCCCTTCCCGCCGAGCACTTCGCGGCGTTCCCGAACCTCCGCGCTGCCACCGGAATCCGGGCACCTCCGGCACCAGCAGCACCAGGTCACGGGCTATCTGGCCGACCACCGCGATCCGCATGGTCGACCGGTACCGGTGGCCACCAGTTGAAACGGGCCGTTGACGCGGCGTCACCGGCAATGCGATCGTGATTCTGGGAGCGCTCCCAGTCTCGTGGTTCACAGATCACCGTCGATCTGAAGGAGAAGTCCTTTGCGACTCAAGCGCTTAGGGGCGTTGGCCGTTGCCGCGCTCGGTATCGTCGGTGTGACCAGCGTGTTCGTCCAGAGCGGCGTAGCGGTGGCGCACGGTTCGATGACTTACCCGGCCAGCCGGACCTACGCCTGCTACGAAGACGGCAGGGCGGCCGGCGGCGGCGACCTCTACCCGACGAACCCGGCGTGCGTCGCCGCGGTGGAGATCGGCGGCAAGCAACCGCTGTGGGACTGGTACGGCAACCTCATCAGCCAGGCGGGCGGCCGGCACCGCGAGATCATCGCCGACGGCGACCTGTGCGGGCCGACGACCAAGTACGACGCCTACAACCTGGCGCGCGGTGACTGGCCCACGACCACCCTGCGGGCGGGCGCGGCGATCAACTTCAAGTACAACGCCTGGGCGCCCCACCCTGGGACCTGGGACCAGTACGTCACCAAGGACGGCTTCGACGTCAACCAGCCGTTGAAGTGGTCCGACCTGGAGCCGGTGCCGTTCGACAGCATCACCAACCCGGTCGCGGTCGGCGGCGAGTACTCGTGGAACGGCACCCTGCCCAACAAGACCGGCCGCCACATCATCTACTCGATCTGGCAGCGCAACGACAGCCCCGAGGCGTTCTACAGCTGCTCGGATGTGATCTTCACCGGCGGCAACGGCGGCGGTGACACGCAGGCCCCGACGGCGCCCGGCACGCCGACCGCGACCGCCACGGGCACCTCCGTCGCGTTGAGCTGGCCCGCGGCCACGGACAACGTGGGCGTCAGCGGCTACACGGTGTACCGGGAGGCGGGCGCCACCGACGTGTCGGTCGCGACGTCCTCGGGCACCACGGCCACCGTCACCGGCCTGACCGCCAACACCGCCTACCAGTTCTACGTGGTGGCGCGGGACGCGGCGGGCAACACCTCACCGGCGTCGGCCCTGGTGTCGGTGACGACCGGCGGCGGCACGACGCCCGGCGCGTGCGCGGTGACCTACAACGTGCCCAGCTCGTGGTCGGGCGGCTTCACCGCGAACGTGTCGGTGAAGAACACCGGTACGAGCGCGGTCAACGCCTGGCAGTTGGTCTGGGACGTCCCGGCGGGTCAGGGCATCACCTCGGCGTGGTCGGCCGAGATCGCCATCGCGGCGGGCAAGGCGACCGCGAAGGGCGCGAGCTGGAACCAGAACATCCAGCCGGGGCAGACGGTGAGCTTCGGGTTCAACGGGTCGTCGCAGGGGACGCCCGCCCTCCCGACATCGTTCAGCCTCAACGGCGCCCTGTGCGGCGCGGGCTGATGTTCGCGCGATGCGCGGCCCTGGTCGCGCTCCTGGTGGGGTCGGTCGCCTGTTCCCCGGCGACCGGCTCCACCGGCTCTCCCGGTCTCGGGTCCAATGCCCTGGGACCGCCGCTGGCCACGTCCTCCGAGGTGGGCGAGTGGGTGCGGGAGAAGACGGGGCAGTGCGACGACGTGGTGCCGCGGACGATGGAGGAGTTCGGCGAGTTCGTCGGGCCGTTGCGGGCGAAGCTCTACGCGCCGTACGTGGCGGAGTGGGCGACGTGCAAGGCGGGGCCGTACGAACGGCTCGGGCTGGTGGTGTTCCAGCGCGAGAAGCTGGCGGACTTCCAGCGTTCGTGGCAGGGGGCGCTGTCGAGCGGCGAGGTGTCGGACGGCCCGGACTTCGGGTTCGGCAACGGCTTCGCGTTGAGCGGCACGCTCGGCTTGGAACTGTTGGGGCTGCACGAACTGCGGTGCACACCGGTGCGGCCCGGCGAGGACGTGGGACACACCGTGCCCGCCGAGGCGCAGGGGTGCATCTACACGCAGACGTCGGGCCACCACCACTAGAGGCGGCTCGTCAGCGCGGCGCGGCGGTGCTCTGACGCACCACCAGCGTGGTGGCAAGCTCGATTCGGCGGTGTTCGGGCTCTTCACCACGTGCCAGCGTGATGGCGAGACGGGTGCCCGCCGCGGCCATGTCCTGCAGCGGCTGCCGGACCGTGGTCAGCGGCGGGCCCACCCACTGCGCCACCGGGAGGTCGTCGAAGCCGACGACGCTGAGGTCTTCAGGGATGCGCAGACCGGCGGCGCGGGCCGCCTCGTAGACGCCGAGGGCCTGGAGGTCGGAGCCGGCGAACACGGCGGTGGGCGGGTCCGGCAGGTCGAGCAGCGGGGCGAACTGGGCGCGGCCGGATTCGACGTGGAAGTCGCCGTACCGGACCAGGTCCGTGTCGTAGGCCAGGCCCGCGGTCTCCAGCGCGGCGCGGTAGCCGTCGACGCGGGCACGGCTGCACAGCACGCGTTCGGGGCCGCCGATCATGGCGATGCGGCGGTGGCCGAGCTCGATCAGGTGACGGGTGGCGGTCAGGCCGCCGTTCCAGTTGGTCGCGCCGATGGACGGCGTCTCCAGCTGGGGTTCGCCGATCGGGTCGACCACGACGACCGGGATGTCCCGCGCGCGCAGCTTCGCCAGCTGCGAGGAGGTGAGATCGGAGAAGACGGAGATCACGGCCAGCGGCTTGCGCGCGATGACCCCTTCGAGCCAGCCGTGGCCAGGCGTGAGCCTGCCCTGGGACTCCGACAGCACCAGCGCCAGACCCTGCTCGGAGGCCACCTGCTCGGCGCCGCGGATGATCTCCAGCGCCCAGGCGCTCTCCAGCTCGTGGAACATCAGCTCCACCAGGTTGGAGCGCCGCGACCGCTCGTCGGCCCGCCGCTGGTAGCCGTGCCTGCGGATGATCGCCTCGACCCGTTCCCGGGTGTGCGGAGCGACGTCCGCGCGACCGTTCATGACCTTCGAAACAGTCGGAACCGAAACCCCGGCCTCGGCCGCGATGGCGGCAATGGTGATCTTACCCGAGGCGGTGCCATCCGAAGGGGACGGGTCGGCTTTGGTCGGCATGGGGGAAGTCTACGACAGCCCTGCCCAGTTCCGGCCGCTGGACGCGGGGGACGGGCGGTGGGGTGTCGGTCACTCGATCGCCAGTTAACACGATCGAAACAATCGAGGTTCGAATCGAAACTGTCGAACACGCGTCTCGACTGGTGTGCCCCAACGCTACCGGCCCGCGCAAGGGGTGGCTCGGGCCCGTGGGAGAGTCGGGCCCGAGCCAGGTCTTGAACTCGGTGTTGCGCGCCGAAACCTACTTGCCGAAACCGGCCGTCAGACCGCTGAGCAGGAACCGTCGCCCGATCAGGTACACCGCGAAGATCGGCAGCACGGACAGCGTCACCGCGGCCAGCAGCGCCGGCACGTTCGTGCCGAACTGCCCCTGGTAGTCCCACAACCCGAGGGTGAGCACCCGCGACGATTCCGACTGGGTGAGCACCAACGGGAAGAGGAACCCGTTCCACGCGTTGAGCGCCGTGTAGACGACGACGGTCATGATCGCGGGCCGCGCCAGCGGCAGGACCAACGACACCAGCACCCGCAGGGGGCCCGCGCCGTCGATGGCCTGCGCCTCGTACAGCTCGCGCGGCACGTCGCGCAGGCTGTTGACCAGCACCAGCATCGCCACCGGTAGCGCGAACGCCGCCGTCGGCAGGATGACCGCGGTCAGCGTGTCGTACAGCCGCATCCGCGTGATCATCAGGTAGACGGGGATGATCGTGGCCTGTGCGGGGATCGCCAGCCCCATCAGGAGCAGGGTGAACCCGCGCTGCACGAACGGGCTGGTGTTGCGCACCACCGCGTAGGCGGCGGGCACGGTCACCAGCACCACGATCGCCACCGTCGCCACGGTCACGATCACGTTGTTCAGCAGGTACTGGCCGAAGTTGCCGGTCAGCACGGTGACGTAGTTGTCCAGCGTCAACGCGTCCGGTATCTCCCACGCGCTCTTGCCGAGGTACTCGGCACGGGAGCGCAGCGACACCGTGACCAGGTAGAGCAGCGGTCCGACCACGATCGCCAGCCACACCAGGGCGAACAGCCCGGCGGGCCAGTTGGGACGAGACTTCACGACCCCTCCTGCTGGCTGCTCATCGAGCGGAAACCGCTCCAGCGCATGACCGCGAGGGACAGCGCGGTGCCGAGCACGACCAGCACGACCGCGATCGCGCTCGCGTAGCCCATCTCGAATCCCTTGAAGCCGGTGATGTACATGTGCAGCGGCAGGATGCGGGTCGCGGTGCCCGGTCCGCCCTGGGTCAGGATCAGCACGGTGTCGAACGTGGTCAGCGAGCCGACCAGCATCAGCACCGACGACGTGACGATGGTGTACCGCAGCTGCGGCAGCGTGATGTGCCGGAACTTGCTCACCCGCGAGGCGCCGTCGATGGTCGCCGCCTCGTACAGCGAGGGCGGCACCGCCCGTGCCGCGCCCTGGTAGAGCAGGGTGTGGAACGGGATGAACTGCCAGGAGATGACGAGCACCACCGTGTAGAGCGCGATGTCGGGGTCGCCCAGGAACAGCGGGCCGCCGACGAACGCGCCGAAGTTCGGCTCCATCAGCGCGTTCCACAACAACGCGATGGCGGTCGTGGACAGCAGCAGCGGGAGGAAGAAGATCGAGCTGAGCACCGCCCGGGACCGCTGCTTGCCTGCCGCCCAGACCCCGACCAGCAACGCGATCGGGGTCTGGACGAGCCACGACATGACCATCAGCAACAGGGTCCGCCACACCGAGGCGCGCGCCTCGGCGTCGTCGAGTAACCGGGCCCAGTTCTCGCCCCCGTTGAGCCGCGGCGTGCCCAGACTGTCCCAAGCGGTGAAGCTCAGGTAGATCACCAGCAGCATGGGCAACGCCGCGAACAGGGCGAAGAACGCGAACGCCGGGACGGCGTACCAGGCCGAGGGTCGTTGGGACGACATCAGCGTGCGGCCACCGCGTCGACGAACTGCTGCGGCGAGACCTTGCCCAGGAAGAACTCCTGGAGCTGGGTCAGCATGAAGGTGGCGTCGTCGGCCGGCAGGTCCTGGTCCCAGGACAGCTGGAAGTTCTTCGTGTCGAGCACCAGTTCGTAGATGAACGAAGCGTACTCGGGGTTCGGGGACTTCTTCAGCTTCTCCTCGGCGCCCACGACCGGCGGCACGTCACCGGCCTCGATCAGCGCGTCGATGTAGGAGTCCTCGTGCAGCGTGGTCGTGACGAACTTCTTCGCCGCGTCCAGGTTCTTCGAGTCCGCGGTGGCGGAGTAGAAGTTGCTCACGTTGCCGACCAGGTTCGACGGGTCGCCCTTGCCGCCGGGGATCGACGGGAACGCAACCCAGCCCAGGTTGCCCTGCTTGACGAAGTCCGGGCTCTGGTCGAGCTGGTTGGTGTACTCCCAGGTGCCCATGAGGTGCATGGCGGCCTTGCCCTGGGCGAGGAGCGTGGACGCACCACCTGCGTCGTAACCGACGGAGGCGAAGCTCTGACCGAAACCGCCCCGGTCGATGAGCTCCTTGAGCTTGGACATGGCCGCGACCACGGCCGGGTCCTTCCAGCCCGCGGGGCCGTTGTCCCGGATGTTCTTGAACACCTCGTGGCCCGCGAAGCGGTCGAGCACGTACTCGGCCCACATCAGCTCGGTCCAGGCCTGGGTGCCGGCCAGGGCGATCGGGGTGATGTTCTTGGCCTTGAAGGTGTCCACGAGCGTGAGCAGCTGGTCCCACGTGGTCGGCGGCTCCACACCGGCGTCCTTGAAGACCTGCTTGTTGAAGAACAGCAGCACCGGCTGCATGCCGCGCATCGGTACCCCGTAGTACTTGCCGTCGAGCTTCGCGCCGTCCAGCACGCTGGGGATGAACGCGTCCTTGGCGGCCTTGTTCTCCTCCAGCACGGAGGTCAGGTCGGCGACCTTGCCGGCGTCGACGTACTCTTTGAGGTTGCCACCACCCCAGTTGAAGAACAGGTCGGGGGCTTGGGGCGAGCCCATGGCCACCCGCAGCCGTTGCTTGTACGGATCGTTGCCGAACGTCTCCAGCGAGGCGTTGCCGCCGTTCGCCTTGAACGAGTCGATCGACTTCTGCTCGATCTTGTTGAGCACCGGGTCCTCAAGGGCCCAGATCTTCAGGGAGCCGGCGCTGGTCTCGCCCGGACCGGACGTACCACACGCGGACACCACTGCTGTCACGGCGACGAGCCCCATCGCGAGGAGGGGACGCACCCATGAACGGCGGGACATTCGACCGCCACCCTTCTGCCACGCTGCGGAATGTTCGTGGCATCGAAACATTTCGAAACATCCACGACTTGCGCAGACCCTAGGCCCGTGTCCAATCGGTGTCAAGCATCACCATTTGGCGCGCCTAGGTGACATTTGTGCACGTCAAACGGTCACTCTTGTGTTTCGATCGAGTTTCGATACTATCGGCGCATGCGTCGAGCCACGTTGGCCACGATTGCCGCAGCTGCGGGGGTGTCCCTCCCGACGGTGTCCAAAGTCCTCAACGGTAAGGACGACGTCGGCGCGGAGACCAGGGCCCGGGTGCGGCAGTTGCTCGCCGAGTACGACTACGTGCCGGTGGGGTCCCGTCGGGCCTCCGGCCACCTGCTGGTGGACCTCGTGTTCACCGCCTTGGACAGCCCCTGGGCAGTGGAGATCATCCGCGGTGTCGTGGACACCGGACTGCACGTCGTGGTGTCGTCCACCGACAAACCCCGTCAGCACACGTCGTGGGCGGCGTCGCTGGTCGAGGCCCGGCGCGCGGGCGCGCTGCTGGTCACCTCCCAGCTCACCGCCGCCGACCGCCGGGTGCTGGCCAACTCCCGCATCCCGGTCGTGGTCATCGACCCGGTCGACCTGCCCCAGCCCAACGTGCCCAGCGTCGGCGCGACCAACTGGGCCGGCGGCCTGGCCGCCACCGAACACCTCCTGCGCCTGGGTCACCGCAGGGTCGGCGTCATCGGCGGACCGGCCGGGATGCTGTGCAGCCGCGCGCGGGTGGACGGCTACCGCGCCGCGCTGGACCGGGCGGGCATCGGGTTCAACGCCGAGCTGGTCAAGCACGGCGACTTCAAGCACGAGGGCGGGTTCCGCCGCGCGGCCGAGCTGCTGGCGCTGCCGGACCGGCCGACGGCGATCTTCGCGGGCAACGACGAGCAGGCTCTAGGCGTGATCGAGGCGGCCCGCGTCGTCGGGTTGTCCGTGCCGCACGACCTGAGCGTGGTCGGGTTCGACGACCTGCCGGTCGCGGTGTGGTCCTCGCCCGCCCTCACCACCGTGCGCCAGCCGCTCACCGAGATGGGCCGCCACGCGGGCCGGATGCTCGCCGACCTGATCGCGGGTCGCCCCGTGGAGACCGAGCGGGTGGAACTGGCCACCGAACTCGTCGTCCGATCGTCAACGAAGGAGCCGCCGTGCTGAACACCTGGGCCGATCCCGGAAGGCCGACCGGTGAGCGGGTCGCCGCGCTGCTGGCCGAGCTGACCCTGGAGGAGAAGCTGGCCCAGCTGGTCGGCGTGTGGGTTGGTATCTCCGACGGGGAAGAGGTCGCGCCCGCGCAGCACGAGTTCGCCGAGCCGCTGCCGCCGTGGGACGAGCTGACCAAGCCGGGCCTGGGCCAGCTGACCCGCGTGTTCGGCACCGGGCCGGTCGACCCGCTGGTCGGCGCGAAGGTGCTGGCCGAGACGCAGCGCAAGCTGGTGGCCAACACCCGGTTCGGCATCCCTGCCATGGCGCACGAGGAGTGCCTGGCCGGGTTCACCGCCTGGCAGGCCACCGTGTTCCCCGTCCCGCTGGCGTGGGGCGCGTCCTTCGACCCCGAGTCGGTCGAACGGATGGCGCGCGAAGTGGGCCTGGTGATGCGCGACGTCGGCGTCCACCAGGGGTTGGCGCCGGTGTTGGACGTGACGCGCGACCCGAGGTGGGGACGCACCGAGGAGACCATCGGCGAGGACCCGTACCTCGTCGGTCTCCTCGGTGCCGCCTACACCAAGGGCCTGGAGTCCAGCGGCATCGTGGCCACGCTCAAGCACTTCGCGGGCTACTCGGCCTCGGCCGGCGGGCGCAACCACGCGCCGGTGCACATGGGCCCGCGCGAGTTCGCCGACGTGGTGCTGCCGCCGTTCGAGATGGCGCTGCGGCTGGGCGGTGCGCGGTCGGTCATGCACTCCTACGCCGAGGTGGACGGCGTGCCGCCGGCCGCCGACCCGTCGCTGCTCACCGATCTGCTGCGGGACCAGTGGGGCTTCGACGGCGTGGTGGTCGCGGACTACTTCGGGGTGTCGTTCCTGGAGACCGCGCACGGCGTCGCGGGCTCGCCGGGCGAGGCCGGTGCGATGGCGCTGGCCGCCGGCGTGGACGTGGAGCTGCCCAGCGTGCGCTGCTACGGGGAACCGCTGACGGAGCTGGTGCGGTCCGGTCTGGTGGACGAGGCGCTGGTGGACCGCGCGGTGACCCGCGTGCTCACCCAGAAGTGCGAGCTGGGTCTGCTGGACGAGGACTACCGGCCGGAGTCGCCCGCGGTGCTGCGCGGCGAGCCGGTCGACCTGGACCCGCCCGCGCTGCGCGACCTGGCCCGCACGATGGCCGAGCGTTCCGTGGTGCTGCTGGACAACGCCTCCGGCGTGCTGCCGCTCGATCCGGCGAAGGGTGACACCGTGAAGCTGGCCGTGGTCGGGCCGTGCGCGGACGACCTGCTGGCGTTGATGGGTTGCTACGCGTTCCCGAACCACGTGGGCGTGCAGCACCCCGAGGTGGCGCTGGGCGTGGAGATGGACACGCTGTTGCAGGCCGTGCGGACGGAGTTCCCGGACGCGGCCGTCTCCACCGCCAAGGGCTGCGAGGTCGACGGCGAGGACCGGTCGGGCATCGCGGACGCCGTGGCCGTGGCGCGGGAGGCCGACGTGGTGCTCGCCGTGCTCGGCGACCGGGCCGGGTTGTTCGGCCGCGGCACGTCCGGTGAGGGCTGCGACGCCGAGGACCTGTCCCTGCCCGGTGTGCAAGGCGAACTGCTGGACGCGTTGCTGGCGCTGGACGTGCCGGTGGTGCTGGTCCTGCTGACCGGCCGCCCGTACGCGCTGGGGTCCTATCAGCCGGCGGCCGTCGTGCAGGCGTTCTTCCCCGGTGAGGAAGGCGCGGGCGCGGTCGCGGGCGTGCTCAGCGGGCGCGTCAACCCGTCCGGCAAGCTGCCCGTGCAGGTGCCGCGCGGCTCCGGCGGCCAGCCCACCACCTACCTGCACCCGCGGCTCGGCGGTCCCGGCGGGGCCAGCTCGGTGGACCCGTCGCCCGCCTACCCGTTCGGGCACGGCCTGTCGTACACCACGTTCGAGCTGTCCGACTTCACCGCGGGCGAGGAGTTCCCGTCCGACGGCGAGGTCGAGGTGTCGTGCCTGGTGCGCAACACCGGCGACCGGCCCGGCGCGGAGGTCGTCCAGTTGTACCTGCACGACCCGGTCGCGAGCGTCACGCGGCCGGTGCGCCAGCTCGTCGGCTTCGCGCGGGTCGACCTGGAGCCGGGCGAAGCCACCGAGGTGGGGTTCCGGCTGCACGCCGACCGCACCTCGTTCACCGGTCGCGACGGCCGGCGCGTGGTGGAGCCCGGCGAGCTCCTGCTGCAGGTCGGCTGTTCGAGCGCGGACATCCGCTGGGAGCGGTCCGTCCGGCTCACCGGTGAGCCGCGCGTGGTCGGTCACGACCGCGTGCTGGTGACCCCGGTGAGCACCAACTAGCTGGTCGTGGACCGAGGAGACCTGAGGTCGAGCTAGCGGGCCTCCGGAGAGCCGCCGAGTCCACTGACCGGGCTGGGGCGTGAGGGGACTATGGCGGTGGTCCCCTCACGCCCCGCCGTTTCTTTCGCTTGCAGGTTCGCGCGTTACAGGTTCGCGCGCAGGTGCCGGAGCTTGCGCTCGTCGTGCACCCTCGGCACGGCGTGACCGCTGAACGGGAACACCGCGATCTCCTTCGGCGCGGTGATCTCGTTGTACGCCGCGTACACCGTGGACGGCGGGCACACCTCGTCCATCAGGCCCACGCTCAGCAGCGAGGTCGCGGTGATCCGCTTGGCCAGCAACGCGCCGTCGACGTACCGCAGGGTGTCGAGGGCGGCCGGGATCAGGTCGACGTGCTGGGCCAGGAACTGGGAGATCTCCGCGTACGGCTCCGCGCCGGTCATCGTGATGGCCCGCTGGAAGTCGCACAGGAACGGCACGTCCGCGTGGCAGACCTTCACGGCTTCGCCGTTCAACGCGGCGGCGGCCAACGCCAGCCCGCCGCCCTGGCTGCCGCCGGACACCGCGAGCCTGGTCTCGTCCACCCCGTCGAGTGAGGCGGCCACCTCGACGGCGAGGGCGGCGTCCACCATCAGCCGCGTCACGTAGTACGTCTCGGGGGTGGCGATGCCCCGCGTCATCACACCGGGGTACTCCGGACCGGTGAAGCCGGAGTCCGGGGTGGCGCCGACGGTCCAGCGCCCGCCCTGGCCGCGGGTGTCCATCACGAACACCGCGAACCCGGCGGCCGGCAGCAGCGCGTGCTCCGACGGGAGGCCGCGCCCGCCGCCGTAGCCGATGTAGCAGACGACGGTCGGCAGCGACTCCACACCGGAACCGGCCGGGCGGATGTACCACCCGCGCACCCGGTCGCCGCCGTAACCGGAGAACTCGACGTCCCAGACCGCCAGCGGCCCGTAGGCGTCGGCCCCGTACGGCGTCAGCACCGGCGGCAGCGCGGCGGCGCGGGACTCCTCCAGCCGCGACTTCCACCAGAGATCCAGGTTTTCCGGCTCGGCGGTGGCGGTCCGGTACAGCGCCAGCTCCCGCTCGGAGAGGTCGAACCAGGGCACGGGGGTCCCCTTTCCGGTAATCCGTTAAGCGCTTAACCACCCTACCGGGCCGAATCGCCGGAACAGCGGTCTAGACTTGATGATCATCGACCGAGGAGGCGCGGGTGGTTGTCAAGCGTCCGACCATCTCGGACATCGCCAAGGCCGCGGGCGTGTCCACCGGCGCGGTGTCGTACGCGCTCAACAACCGGCCGGGCGTCTCGGAACCGACCCGTCGCCGGATCATGGACATCGCCGACCGCCTCGGCTGGGTGCCCAGCAGCGCCGCCCGGTCCTTGAGCGACGGCCGCGCGAACGCGATCGGGTTGGTGGTGGACCGGCCGGCCAGGGTGATCGGCGTGGAGCCGTACTTCATGCAGCTGATCTCCGGGATACAGGGCGCTCTGGCGGGCGGGCCGATGTCGCTGCTGTTCCAGGTGACGGACAACTCGGCGGCGGAGTTGGCGGCGTACCGGCGGTGGTGGGGCGAGCGGCGGGTGGACGGCGTGCTGCTGGTCGACCTGATCCAGAACGACCCGCGGGTGGAGTTGGTGCGGGAACTGCGGCTGCCGGCGGTGGTGTTGGGGGAGCCGGTCGTGCCGGACCTGCCGTGCGTGTGGACCGACGACGAGACGGCCGTCGAAGAGGTGCTGGAGTACCTGGTGGCCCTGGGCCACCAGCGCATCGTGCGGGTCGCGGGCCCCACCAAGTTCGTGCACACCCAGACCAGGTCGCGCGCGTTCACCACGTCCGCCGCCCGCCTCAACCTGACCGAGGCCCGCGTCGTGCACGCCGACTACTCCGACGAGGCCGCCGCGCGGGTCACCCGCCGAGTCCTGACCAGCGGCACCCCACCCACGGCCTTGGTCTTCGACAACGACGTGATGGCCGTATCCGCCCTGGGCGTAGCCCACGAGTTGGGCCTGACCGTCCCCGACGACCTCTCCCTGGTCGCCTGGGACGACTCCGCCCTCTGCCGCCTGGTCCGCCCCGCCCTCTCCGCCGTCCGCAGACCCATCGCCGAACGCGGCGCCGCCGCCGTCCACCTCCTCCTGGACGTCATCGGCGGCGCCCCCGCCGAACAGCTGAAAACCTCCGACCCCGAACTGGTCCCCCGCTCCACCACCGGCCAAGCCCCCACCTAACCCGCGTGTCCAACGCTGGGAACGCGCGTGTCCAACCTTCAGAACGCGCGTGTCCAACGTTCGGAACGCGCGTGTCCAACCTCCAGGTGCTTCGCCTTGATCCCTCGCAAAGCCCAGGTCGCGTGTTCTGAGTGTTCAACTCGCCTGTTCTGAACGTTGGACACGGCTGTTCGGAACGTTGGACACGCGCGTTACGTCTGGGGTGTGCTGTTGACACTTAAGCGGTTAAGTGTTTGGGTGTGGATTGCCTGCCTGTGGCAGGTGCGCTGCCCTGCGCTCGCTACGTCAACGTCGACAACTACGCGAGGTACATCCATGCGCAAGCGATTCGCCTTGGTGGGCGCCGCCATCGCCGCCTTGGTCCTGTCACTGCTGACCGTCGTGCCGGCACACGCCGCGGCCGGGTTCACCGTCAACAACGGCCGACTTCTGGACGCCAACGGCAACGACTTCGTGATGCGTGGCGTCAACCACGCGCACACCTGGTACGTCGACCGCACCACGCAGTCGCTCAAGGACATCAAAGCCTTGGGCGCCAACACGGTCCGCGTGGTGCTGTCCAGCGGCGACCGGTGGACGCGCAACGACGCCGCCGACGTCACCAACGTCATCAACCAGTGCAAGGCCAACAAGCTCATCTGCGTGCTGGAGGTGCACGACACCACCGGCTACCAGGAGCAGAGCGGGGCCGTCAGCCTGGACCGCGCGGTGGACTACTGGGTCGGCATCCAGAGCGCCATGGCCGGCCAGGAGAAGTACGTCATCCTCAACATCGGCAACGAGCCCTGGGGCAACACCGGCTACGCCGGGTGGACCCAGGCGACCAAGGACGCCATCACCCGCCTGCGCTCGGCGGGCTTCCAGCACACCATCATGGTGGACGCGCCGAACTGGGGCCAGGACTGGGCCTTCACCATGCGCGACAACGCGGCCTCGGTGTTCGCCGCCGACCCGCAGCGCAACACCGTGTTCTCCATCCACATGTACGGCGTGTTCGACACGGCGGCGGAGATCAACGATTACCTGAACCGGTTCGTCACCGCGAAGCTGCCGATCGTGGTCGGCGAGTTCGGTCACGACCACTCCGACGGCAACCCCGACGAGGACACCATCTTCGCCACCACGCAGCAGCTCGGCCTAGGCTACCTCGCCTGGTCGTGGAGCGGCAACGGCGGCGGTGTGGAGTACTTGGACCTGGCGGTGGGATTCAACGCGGCCAACCTCTCCTCCTGGGGCCAACGCGCGTTCAACGGCGCGAACGGCATCAAGGCGACCTCCCGTGAGGCCAGCGTCTACGGCGGTGGCGGCAACCCGACCGACACCACGCCGCCGTCCGCCCCCGGCACCCCGTCCGCGTCCGGCGTCACGTCCACCGGCGCCACCCTGTCCTGGGCCGCGTCCACCGACAACGTCGGCGTCACCGGCTACGACGTCGTGCGGGTCAACGGCACCACGGAGACCGCGGCCGGCAGCTCCGCCACGACCACCGCGAACATCACCGGCCTGTCGGCCAACACCACATACACCTTCGCCGTCTACGCCCGTGACGCCGCGGGCAACCGCTCCACCCGCTCCGGCACGGTCAACGTCACCACCCAGTCCGGTGGCGGCGGCCCCGCGGGCTGCGCGATCACCTACAAGGTCACCGGCCAGTGGCAGGGCGGCTTCCAGGGCGACGTCAAGATCGCCAACACCGGCACCGCCGCGGTCAACGGCTGGACGCTGCGCTGGACCTGGGCCAACGGCCAGACCGTCAGCCAGTCCTGGGGCGCCACCACCACTCAGTCGGGCACGACGCTGAGCGCGACCAACGTGTCCTACACCGGCAGCATCCCGGTGAGCGGCTCGGTCAGCTTCGGCTTCATCGGGTCGTGGAACGGCACCAACTCGGTGCCCACGGCCTTCACCCTCAACGGCGCCGGCTGCACCACGGTCTAGGGGGTCGGTGATGTCGAGAAAAACCGCTGTAGCAGCACTCTTAGCCGCACTGGTCACGCTCGTCGGCCTCCTGGTGGCCGCACCGGGCCAGGCGGTCGAGGCCGCCGCACCGACCCGGATCATGGCGCTGGGCGACTCGATCACCGGCTCGCCGGGCTGCTGGCGGGCCCTGCTGGACCGCGACCTGCGCGCCGCCGGGCAGACGAACATCGACTTCGTGGGCACCCGTGCCGGTGACGGCTGCGGCTTCGCCTACGACGGCGAGAACGAGGGCCACGGCGGCGCGCTGGTCACCAACGTGGCCGACCAGAACCAGCTCGTCGGGTGGTTGAGCGCGACCAACCCGAACGTCGTGCTCATGCACTTCGGCACCAACGACGTGTGGAACGGCCGGCCGACCGCGACCATCCTGGCCGCGTACGGCAAGTTGGTCGACCAGATGCGCGCCAACAACGCGAACATGAAGGTGATCGTCGCCAAGATCATCCCCATGGCGGCGAGCGCCTGCGCCGAGTGCCCCCAACGGGTGGTCGACCTGAACGCGGCGATCCCGGCCTGGGCGGCGGGCAAGTCCACCGCGCAGTCGCCGATCACCGTGGTGGACCAGTGGGCCGGGTTCGCCACCGGGAGCGACACCTACGACGGTGTGCACCCGAACGCGTCCGGTGATCGCAAGATCGCGGACAAGTGGTTCCCGGCCGTGGTGTCCGCGCTCAACAGCACCACACCCACGTCCACCACGTCCACCACGACCACCACCTCAACCACGACTACTACGACAACCACCACGACCACTCCTCCGAGTGGGTCGTGCGACGTCGTGATCGAGATCGTCAACCAGTGGCCCGGCGGGTTCCAGGTGGAGATCACCATCCGGAACACCGGCGGCACGGCGACCAGGGGCTGGAGCGTCGCGTTCAGCCTCCGCGCCGGGATGGCCATCACCCAGGGCTGGAACGGCACCTTCACCCAGAGCGGCACGTCGGTGACGGTGTCCAACACGTCCTGGAACGGCGCCATCCAGCCGGCGGCGTCCACCAAGGTCGGGTTCACCGGTACGGGTGACGCGGCCGGCTGGGTGCCCGTCCCGATCTGCACGCTGTCCTGACCCGGCCCTCGCGGTTGTGCCCACCAACCCGGGCGCAACCGCGAGGGCCTACCTATGATGTGACGCGGGTCACACTCGGTGGGGTCGAGAAGGCCTGAACGGCTCCGACCAGGGGGTGAAAGCGCCAAGATGGGCGCGGACGACACCTAGGAGGCCGCCATGGCCAAGTTCCTGCTCCTGACGAACTACGGTCCCGCCGCCAACTGCGACATCCCGATCGATCAGTGGGACCACCAGGACATCGCCGCACACATCCAGTTCCAGCAGGACCTCGGCAAGGAGCTGACCGAGAACGGCGAGTTGGTCGACGCGCAGGGCCTGGCCGGTCCGGAACTGGCCAAGACCGTCACGTTCACCGGCGAAGGCGCGCCCGTCGTCACCGACGGCCCGTTCCCGGAGTCCAAGGAGCTGCTGGCGGGCTACTGGATGGTCGACACCACGCTGGAGCGCGCGCTGGAGATCGCGGCGAAGGCCTCGGCCGCGCCCGGTCCGAAGGGCGTGCCGATGGGGATTCCGGTCGAGGTGCGGGAGCTGATGTCGGCGCCCGCCGCGTCGGACGTGTGAGTGCCGGCCTCGTAGGTTCTGTGAGCCACGCCGTCGAGGACCTGCTGCGCGAGTGCGCGCCGCAGGTCCTCGGCGTGGTCGCACGTCGGTACGGCGATTTCGCGCTGGCCGAGGACGCCGTGCAGGAGGCGCTGCTGGCGGCGGCCCGACAGTGGCCCGTGGACGGTCTGCCGGACAACCCGCGCGGCTGGCTGGTGCAGGCCGCCGTGCGGAGGATGATCGACCTGATCCGCAGTGAGGCCGCCCGCCGCCGGCGTGAGGACGAGGTGTTCCGCGCACCGCCGCCCGGTGACGCGGCGGACCGTGACGACACGCTCGTGGTGCTGTTCCTGTGCTGCCACCCGGACTTGACGCCCGCGTCCGCGATCGCGCTGACCCTGCGCGCGGTGGGCGGCCTGACCACGGCGGAGATCGCGAACGCGTTCCTGGTGCCCGAGGCGACCATGGCGCAGCGGATCAGCCGGGCCAAGCAGAAGCTGCGCGGCGCGGACTTCGCCATGCCCGGACCGGAGGAGTTCGCGGCCCGGCTGCGGACCGTGCTGCACGTGCTGTACCTGATCTTCAACGAGGGCTACACCAGCAGCGTCGGCGGCTCGCTGCACCGCACCGAACTGTCCGGCGAGGCGATCCGGCTGACCAGGGCCGTGCACGCCCGGCTGCCGTCCGACGCCGAGGTGGCGGGCCTGCTGGCGTTGATGCTGCTCACCGACGCGCGCCGGCCCGCCCGCACCGGCCCGAACGGCTCGCTCATCCCGTTGGCCGAGCAGGACCGGTCGTTGTGGGACAAGGCGCTGATCGTGGAGGGCGTCGAGCTGATCATGGCGGCGGTGGAGCGCGGCGCCATCGGCGAGTACCAGTTGCAGGCGGCGATCGCGGCCCTCCACGACGACGCGCTGCGGGCCGAGGACACCGACTGGCCGCAGATCCTGGGCATGTACGGGCTGCTGGAGCAGATGACCGGCAACCCGATGGTGTCGCTCAACCGGGCGATCGCGGTGGCCATGGTGCACGGACCCGCCGAGGGTCTGAAGCTGATCGACGCCTTGGACGAGCGGCTGCCCGGCCACTACCGGCTCGACGCCGTGCGCGGCCACCTGCACGAGCTGGCCGGTGACGTGCCGCGCGCCGTGACGCACTACCGGGCCGCCGCCGCGCGCACGACGAGCATCCCCGAGCAGCGGTACCTGATGGAGAAGGCGTCCCGACTCGCCCACTGAGCGAGTAGCCCGACTTCCTTGCGTGCAGCCACTCACGAACTCGTGGGTGCAGCCGGCGGCGTCGGTGCGGATCAGGACCTTGCGTCCGATGCGGCGGGCTCGTCAACCTGTTCAGCTACGAGGTCCGCGTCTGGTTTGCGCCGCGACAAGGCCGACCGATGGCCGGGTCCGTGCCGCACCCGCCGGTTGACCAGCCGCTGGGGTTGAGCCGCCGCCGGGTTCTCCGGAGTGGTGGGGTACTCCGCCGGAGCGGAACGAATGACCCGGATCATGCTGAACATCGTGGGCGCGCTGTCCAGCGTGACCACCAGTTCCCGGCCGAACTCCGGTGAAGCGCTCCGGTTGTGGTGGAGAATCTGGTCTGCCCCCGGTTATCGGGGGAAGCTCACCGGCCGTGTGCTTGGTGATTTCGGTGGTGGGAGGTGGTGGCCGTGACCGAGCGCAAACCGGCTGGTGTCGGGTTTGAGACGTGGATCGAGCGGCAGATTCGGGAGGCGCAGGACCGGGGGGAGTTCGAGAACCTGCCGGGTGCGGGTAAGCCGCTGAGTGGGTTGCAGGGGCCGCACGACGAGTTGTGGTGGGTGAAGGAGAAGTTGCGGCGGGAAGAGGGTACGGCGTTGCCGCCGACTCTGTTGCTGCGCAAGGAGGTGGCTGCGGCGCGGGAGGCGGCTGGGCGGGCGTCCGGTGAGGGGGAGGTGCGGTCGATTCTGGCCGGGATCAACGTGAAGATCGAAGAGGCGATCCGGAAACCGATGTCGGGGCCGCCGTTGAACCTGATGCCGTTCGACGTGGAGCACGTCGTCGCGGAGTGGCGGGCTAGATCGGCCACTCGCTGAAGCCCAGTTCCTCCAGCAGCGCGGTGCCCGCCAGGAACGCCGAGGCGGACAGGGCACCGTGGCCGTCGGCCAGCCTGCGGTACTCGCGCAGTGCGGCTCGGTAGTCGCCGAGTCGGCGGTAGCTGTCGGCCACCAGGTATCTGGCCCGGTCGGCCGAGTCGGCCCACGCCGCGTCCTCCGTGTCGCGCAGGTGGTCCAGGCGGTTCGCGGCACGCAGGCCGGCGTCCACGGCGTCCTCGTGACGTCCGGCGGCGTGGGCGGCGTGCACCAGTTGGTACCACTGCTCGGCCGTGTCGCCACCGCGCTGCGCCGCCTGGCCGATCGCCTCGTTCAGGTCGTCCACCGCGTCGGCCACCCGGCCGGCGTCGATCAGCGCGCACGCCCGCAGGTACCGCAGGTGGCCGAGCAACCGGTCCGCGTTCCGGGGCGGGTCGGCCAGGAGCCGGTCCAGCACGGGTTCGTGCGCGTCCAGGTTCCGCAGCTGCTCGACGGCCTCCAAGGCCTTCTCCGGAACGCCTGCCGCGATCAACGTCTCCAGCGCGGCCCTGGCGGTGGCGGCCGATGGCCGGATGACGCCCTCCAGGATGAGCAGCGTCCCCAACGCGAGCAGGTCGCCCGCCGCCGATGCGTGCTGTCTGCCGCGCGACAGCGCCTCAAGAGCCTCCGCGTGCCGGCCTTGCCCGATCAGGACGTGCGCCAGCCAGTGCTCGCCCCACGCGCAATCGCTGTCGTCACCTAAATCCCGTAACCGGGCGACGGCGTCGGCGGTGACCATGACGCCCTCCTCGGTCCGGCCGTCGTGGGCGATCCACAAGCCGAGCCAGCACTGGTTGAGCAGCGCGCGCCGTTCGTCCCCGTAACGCCGGTGCACCTCGGCGGCACGGCGCAACGCGGGCTCGGTGTCCGCGCTCTGGAAGAACTTCGCCCGCAGCTCGACCAGCCGGGCGTCCAAGTGCTCGGGCAGGTCGTCGGACAACCCGGTCAGGCAGGCGCGCGCCTCGTCCGGCTCGCACCGCAGGTCGTGCCAGTGCGCCCGGTCGAGCAGGGCCTCGTCCGACAGGCCCGGCGACGGCAGCATGGGCAGGGCGGGACGGCTGGTCGGGCCCAGCGGCAGGAAGTCGGTCAACGGCGAGGCGGCGAGTCGGGCGCGGACCCGGTCGCTCTGCCGTGAGTCGCCGTTGCGCCGGTCGAACCGGTCGGCCAGGTCCAGCGCGAGCCGCCGCATTCGCCGCGCCACCACGTGGAACGGCACGGAGTTCGGGTCGTCGGCGCCGAGGTCGAGCGCGGTGTCCCCACGGCCCTCGCGGACCAGCGCGTCGGCCAGCACCGCCACCGCCGTGGCGTACTCCATGGTGGCGAACGGCCGCTGCCGCTCCTCGAATCCGCGCATCGACGCGAGCCAGTCGACGCCCGCCGCCGCGTTGCCGGTCAACGCGCAGAATTCGATCACCAGGCCGTGCTGCTCCAGCGAGTGGAACTCGCCCTCCATCCCGCGCCGCAACCGCCGGTACGCCATCGTCGCCTCGTACCACGCGCCCGCCCGCGCCAAGGGCAGCAGCATCAGACACCGCACCTGCACCAGGGAATCGTCGGACACGGTCGGGTCGGCGAGCATCGGTGCGGCGAGCGCGTGCGCGCGGGCCAACGACTCGTCGTCGCCACGCGCCAGGAAGTGGTCGATGCCGGTGACGTGCAGCCACCGGTCGTCCTGGTCGGTGGGCGCGGTGGCCCTCCACTGGAAGTAGGCCCGGTCCGCGACGGCCCAGTCGCCGAAGTGCGCGGCCACACCGCGCCGGCCGGCGTAGATCTCGTGCCAGTCGAGCCCGGCCGTGGTGAACCGGTGCTCCACGGCGTGCTGCGCCTCGCGGATGTCGTCGATGCTGTAGTCCGGGAAGTCGACCATGCACTCGACCAGCCAGGCGTACCAGTGCAGCAGGTCGATCTCGTCGGCCGGTGCGAACCGCGCCGGCCGGCGGTCGTACCCCTCCAGGCATTCCCGCAACAGCCGGTAGACCTGCTCCCACCGCCCGTCCACGCGGTACGCGTCGGCCAGGAGCCTGCGGGACAGGTACATCAGCCGCGGCACGTCGGCGCGATCGGCGCGGCCGACGGTGTCCTCCAGCAACGCCGTCCTGGCTTCGGTGTGCTCCATGGCCTGTGCCTCGCGCAGCGAGAACCACAGTTCGGACTCCATCGCGATCCGCCCCCCGGTGTGATCACTCCACCCGCGAGCTTAGGCCGACGGACCCCGCTGCGGCGCAGACAGCTCAGGCGGCCTGCGCGGCCACCGATCACATGTGCTCTGAGCTGCTGTCGCCGGGACGACTCGCGGAGTGGATCGTGGTCGGCGGCGTAGGTGGGCGCCGCCGACCTTCGTCTTCCCGAACCGGCCATACGTCCATTCGTGCACTGTGCCGCGTACGGATGAACCCGAGGGATGCTCGATCTCGTAGTGGTGGCGAGCACTCACCCCTCTGGAGGTGCACGTGACCGACATGGATGTCGACTACCTCGTGATCGGTGCCGGCCCGGCCGGTCTGCAACTGGGCTACTTCCTGCACCAGGCCCGGCGCAGCTACCGGATTCTCGAAGCCGGGCCGGCCGCGGGAACGTTCTTCAAGACCTTTCCCCGGCACCGCAAGCTCATCTCCATCAACAAACCGCACACCGGCACGACGGACCCGGAGCTGAACCTCCGGATGGACTGGAACTCCCTGCTGTCCGACGATCCCGAGCTGCTGTTCACCCGCTACACCCCGCGCTACTTCCCGCACGCCGACGACCTGGTGCGGTACCTGCAGGACTTCGCCGCCAAGACCGATCTGGACATCCACTACGACAGCCGCGTGGTGGAGGTGAGCCGAAAGGACCACTTCGTGGTCCGTGACAGTCGCGGACGGACGCACACGGCCAAGAGGGTCATCGTCGCGACGGGTCCGTCCAAACCGTACCTGCCCGACATCCCGGGCATCGAGCACGCCGAGCCGTACGGCACCGCGTCCACCGACCCGGACGACTACACCGACCAGCGGGTGCTGATCATCGGCAAGGGCAACTCCGCGTTCGAGACCGCGGACAACCTGGTCGAGACCGCCGCCGTCATCCACCTGGTCGGCCCGCACTCGCTCCGGATGGCCTGGCAGACGCACTTCGTCGGCCACGTGCGCGCGGTGAACAACAACTTCCTCGACACCTACCAGCTCAAGTCGCAGAACGCCGTGCTGGACGGCGACGTGCTCGACATCCGCCCGGACGGCGACGGCTTCGTGGTCAAGGTCAGCTTCGCCCGTGCCGACGAGGTGACCAAGGAGCTGCGCTACGACCGCGTCATCGCGGCCACCGGGTTCCGGTTCGACGCAAGCGTGTTCACCGAAAAACCGGCACTCACCATCAACGACAGGTTCGCCGCGCTCACCCCCGAGTGGGAGTCCACCAACACCCCCGACCTGTACTTCGCGGGCACCCTCATGCAGGTCCGCGATTTCAAGAAGTCCACCAGCGGCTTCATCCACGGCTTCCGCTACTGCGTCCGGTCGCTGCACCGCATCCTGGAGCGCAAGTACCACGGGGCCGAGTGGCCGCACGTGGACGTGGCCCTGGACGACCTGGCCGACGTCGTGGTGGACCGGGTGAACCGGACTTCCGGGCTGTGGCAGCAGTTCGGCCAACTCGGCGACGTGGTCACCGTCGACGGCGACCGCGCCCGCTACTACGAGGAACTGCCGGTCGACTGGGTGCCGGGCTTCGCCGACGACTGCTTCGTGATCACCCTGGAGTACGGGCCGGACCACGACAAGGTGGACCCGTTCGACATCACCGTGCGGCGAGTCGCCCAGAACGACACCGAGCGCGCGTTCGACGCCGCCTACCTGCACCCGGTCGTGCGCCACCTGCGTGACGGCGAAGTCGTCGCGACCCACCACCTGGCGGAGAACCTGGAGAACGAGTGGACCGGCGCGACCACTCACCGGGACCCGTTGCGGCGGTTCCTGGCGCAGCGCGTCCCGGTCCGATGAGGGAACTGGCCAGGCAACGCCTCGACCCGGCCGTGTTCGACTTCTTCGAGGGCGGGGCGGACGACGAGCACACGGTCCGCGCGAACGAGGAGGCTTACGCGCGGATCGGTCTGGTGCCAAGAGTGCTGCGCGCGGGCGGCACCCCGACCGTCCACACCGGACTCCTGGGTCGTGGGCAGTCGATGCCGGTGGTGGTCGCGCCCACCGCGTTCCACCGGTTGGCGCACCCGGACGGCGAGGTGGCCACGGCGAGGGCGGCGGCACGGGCGGGCGTGGTGCTGATCGCGAGCATGGCCGCGACCACGCCGATCGAGTCGGTCACCGAGACCGGCGCGGACGTGTGGTTCCAGCTCTACGCGCAGCCGGACCGGGAGTTCACCGGGCACGTGGTGCGGCGGGCCGAGCGGGCGGGCTGCCGGGCGTTGGTGCTCACCGTGGACTCGCCGGTGTTCGGCAACCGGGAACGGGACCTGCGCAACGGGTTCACCGACCTGCCGGACGGGCTGCGCTGCGAGAACATGCGCGACGCGGACGGCGTGATCCGGCCGATCGGGTTCGACCCCGGCCTGTCCTGGCCGGACGTGGACGAACTGCGCGCCACGACCCGGTTGCCGTTGCTGCTCAAGGGAATCGTCCACCCCGACGACGCCGTGCTGGCGGTCGAGCACGGCGTGGCGGGGGTGATCGTGTCCAACCACGGGGGCCGCCAGCTCGACACCGTCCCGGCGACGGTGGAGCTGCTGCCCGCCGTGGTCCGCGCGGTCGACGGGCGAGTGCCGGTGCTGGTGGACGGCGGTGTCCGGCGCGGCACGGACGTGCTCAAGGCGTGCGCGTTGGGCGCGACCGCGGTCGGTGTCGGCCGGCCGGTGCTGTGGGGGCTGGCCGTGGACGGGGAGAAGGGGGTCGAGCAGGTGCTGGAGGCCCTGCGCGCGGAGCTGGTGCGGGCGCTGGCGCTGTGCGGCTACGACACGCCCGCGGCCCTGACCGAGGACGTGATCCGGTGGTGATCCCGCTGGCCGTCCTCGTGCTGGGCAGCCTGCCGTTCTGGCTGCCGAACGCCGTCGTCGCGCTCCGGACCCGGATCTTCGCCCGGATCAACGGCGACGAGGGCATCCCGGTGCCCGGCGACCTGGTGGGGTTGGCCGATTTCCGCCGCGTCTACGAGCACCCCGCGGCCAACGGGCGCAGTCGCGGCGCGGCCCTGTCAGACCTGTTCTGGTACTGGCTCGCGCCCGGACCGCAGGTGCACCAGGAGCACCTGGAACCCGGGCCGCGCTACGACGACGTCGCCCGCACCACCCGGCGCGTGCTGGCGCACGGCATGGCGGACGCCGACCGGCTCGCCACCGAGTGCACCCGGAGGGTCCTCGACGGGCTCGGCACCCGGAGGCTGGTCCGCCTGCGGGACCTGATGATGCCGATCTGGGCGGAGTTCAACCACGAATTGGTCTTCGCCGAGAAGTGCCCACCGGAGGCGCGCGACCTGATCGTCGCCAACGCCGACGACGTGGTCTCCGCGCTCAAGTGCACCAGCCTGCGGCACATGGACCGCCGTGAGCGGCTGACCAGGTTCCTGCTGGACCGGATCGACACCGTGCCGCACGCACTGCCCACCACGTTCGACGCCCAGGAAAAGGCGTGGTACCTCCAGGGCACGTTCTTCAACACCGCCGTGGTGCAGTCGTCGGAGGCGATGGCCCACCTGCTGCTCGTCGTGGCCCAGCGGCCGGACATCCAGCAGCGCATCGCCGACGGCGAGGACGGGCTGGTGGACGAGGTGATGGACGAGGCGTTCCGCCGGTTCCCGCTGTTCGGCATCGCGCACCGGATCACCAGCGCCGACATCCCGATCGACGGCGGCTCGATCCCCAAGGGCTCGGTGCTGTGCTTCGACTACCCGTCGTTCCACCGGTCGGGCGGGAACATCCCGTTCGGCGTCACGGGCAACCGGCCGTGCCCGGCGCGGGTGATCGCGCCGATCGCGATGCGGGCGGTGGCCCGTGAGGTGCTGACCCGCTTCGCGGTGCACTCCACGGCCGCGCACACCCGGTCGTTGCCCAACCGCGGGCCTTGCGCCCTGGTGCCGCGCGGCGCCCGGCCGCCACGCGCGCTGCTGCTCTACATCCGGGTCCGCGACCGCTGGGAGGACGTGTGGCGCGGGGTCGTGCAGCTCGTGCTGGGCACCTACATGGTCTGGGACGCCCGCCGCGTCGGCCTGTGCCGGCGCTACTTCGCAAACCACGAGCCAAGTCACGGTCCAAGTCATGGGCCGGGTCACGGGCCGCGCCACGACTGAGAGGCATCCCATGGACATCGCCACCACGGCTGCCAGGTTCTTCCTCGCCGCCGTCGTCGTGCTCGTCGTGTGCCGGATGGTCGGGGCGGCGGTGGGCCGCATCGGTCAGCCGCCCGTCGTCGGCGAGATGATCGCGGGCGTCCTGCTGGGCCCGTCCGCCCTCGGGTTCGTCAGCCCGGATCTCCAGGAACTGCTGTTCCCGCCCAGCGTGCGGCCGATGCTGTACGTGGTCAGCCACATCGGCCTGGTCGCGTTCATGTTCGAGGTGGGCTACGAGTTCGCCTCCCGGAAGGTGAGCGGTCTGGGCCGCTCGGCGCCCGCCATCTCGCTGGCGGGCGTGGCCGCGCCGCTGGTCGGCGGCATCGCGCTGGTGCTGCTGGTGCACGAGCACGTGGACGTGCTGGTCGACGGCATCCCGGTGTTCGTGTCGGCGATGTTCGTCGGCGTCGCGTTGGCCATCACCGCGTTCCCGATGCTGGCCCGGATCATCACCGAACGAGGCCTCACCGAGACCCGGTTCGGCTCACTCGCGCTGGCCTGCGGCGCGCTGGACGACGGCGTCGCCTGGATCCTGCTCGCCGTCGTGCTCGGCCTGGCCACCGGCAACCCCGCCGGCGTGCTGATCACCGCGGGCGGCTCGCTGCTGTTCCTGCTGTTCCTCGGCACCATCGGCAAGCGCGGCCTGGCGTTCGCGCTGCGCCGCCCGGGCGCGTCGATCGAACAGCTGGTGCTGGTCACCGCCGTCGCGTTGTTCGCCGCGGCCTGGTACACCGACTCGATCGGCCTGTACTCGGTGTTCGGCGGGTTCTGCGTCGGGTTCGTCTTCCCCCGCGGGGAGGCGTCCGACCGGGTGATCGCGGCGATCAGCCCGATCACCCGGGTGGTGTTCCTGCCGCTGTTCTTCGCCTACTCCGGGCTCAACACCCGGTTCGGCCTGCTGTTCACCGCGAGCCTGCTCCTGCTCTCGGTCGCGTGCGTCGTGGTGGCCATCGCGGGCAAGTTCGGCGCGTGCTGGGCGGCCGGGCGACTGGTCGGCGAGAGCAGTGCGGACGCGCTGCGGGTCGGCGTGCTGATGAACGCCCGCGGGCTGATGCAGCTGATCGCGCTCAACGTCGGCCTGGCGGCGGGCATCGTCACCCAGGAGCTGTTCAGCGTGCTGGTGCTGGTCGCGATCATCACCACGGTCATGACCGCGCCGTGGCTGAACTGGCTCGACCGCCGAGCGGCGGCACGCCTGGACCGGTCGGACGGGCCGGCCGCGACCCGGCTGGCCACGACGGAAGAATAGGCACCGTGAAGAACGGTAAGAACCAGTAACCGTCAATGGCGTCCGCGGGTGCGCCTGGCTGTCGCCGCCGCCTGTTCCAGTTCCTGCTGGGACGTGCCGAGCACGCGGCCCAGCCAGGTCCGCCAGTACGGTCTGGGAATACGTTTTCCCGCTCCCGGCGGGAGACCTCCTCCCGGGCGATGCTGACGTTGCCGGACACCGCGTGCAGCTCCGCGGCCAGGTCGTACTGGGGTAGGCCGCGTCCGCGCCGGAGTTCGGGGAGTATCGCGCTGATCGGCCTCGGTCGGCGTCCCTCGTCGTTTCGTGCGGCTGGCGGGCTCGGGCGCAGGGGGTCAATGCGCGCGCCGACGCTCACGGGAGTGGCACAGGTGTCACGTGGGGTACCCCACTGATAACTGAGTGTTGTGTCCCTCGACGGCTCTACTGGAACTGCGAGGTGTGGCGATGGCCGAACACCCACACGTACCGGCACGCATCGGTGTCGAGGACGTGGTCCGCCTGGAAGCGGAGACCGAACGCCTGCGCGGGCTGGACTACCGGCAGGGCGGTGCCGCGTGCCGCGCCTCGGCGGTCGTCTGCGCCGCGTGGCACGACCGGTTACTCGACGCCGACGCGACCGACGCGGTGCGCGAACGGCTGCTGGTCGCGTTGGCCGACGTGCACAACCTGGCCGCGTGGACGTGTTTCGACACGGGACTGGAGGAGGCCGCCGCGCGGCACTGGGACCGGGCGCTGGAACTGGCCGTCGAAGCCGGCCACCACGACCTGGAGGCCAACATCCACTACCGCGCCGGCCGGATGCGACTGCACCGCGGCCGGTGTCGGGAGGCGTTGGAGATGTTCGAACGCGGGCTGGTCGCGGCCCGCCGGGCGGGGTCGCGGCGGGCGGTCGCGCTGCTGCAGGCCAACCAGGCGTGGGCGCACGCGGGGTTGGGGAACCAGTGCGAGGCGATGCGGCTGCTGAACCTGGCGCACGACGGTTTCGCCCGCGTGCCGTCCGGCCCGGTACCCGGGTGGGCGCGCTTCTTCGACGAGTCGGACCTGTGCGGGTTGACCGGCGTGGTGCTGACCGAGTTGGCCCGGACGGTGAACCCGGCGCACAGCGCGACGGCGATCGACACGCTGACCACCGCCGTGCGGGGCTATCCGGACGAGATGGCCCGCAGCCGCGCGTTCAGCCTCGTGGCACTGGCCACGAACCACTTGGTGGAGCACGACTTCGACCACGCCGCCGAAGTGGGCGGGCAGGCGTTGGCGGCGGCGGGCGAGGTCGGCTCGACCCGCGTCGCCGACCGACTGACGCCGTTGCGCCGGCTGGCCGACCGCTACCGGACCGACCCGCACGCCCGGACGTTGTCGGACAGGATCGCCGCCTTCACGCCCGCGCTCTGACCGCCGTCCCACCGGTGTCACGCCGGTCGGAGTAGTGCCCGGCGTCGAATTCGATTCGAATTCGACGAATCGTCGAACAACACTGTCGAACGACGATCGAACGGAGTTACGTCGTTGACGTGCGGCGGACATTTTCGTAATACTCTGTTCGCACTTCTGGATAGTGTTCACAAATATGAACTATCTCGCCGGGGAAGGCTCCTCGCCATGCGGATACTGAGTTCTGCGCTCGTGCTTTCATGCGCCCTCGGCGTGGTCGCGGCGGTACCCGCGCACGCAAGCGATGACCTGGGCAAACAGGTGCTTCAGGCAGGTGACGGCTGGGCGTCGAGCGGCACCGGGACCACCGGCGGGTCCGCTGCCACGACGATTCACGTCGTGCGCACTGAGGCGGAATTGCGGGCCGCTCTCGCCGCCCCCGCGCCGCGCATCATCAAAGTGCGCGGAGTCATCGACGTGCGCGAGGATTGTTCTTCCTACGCGACGGACGGCTATACCCTTGCGGGCTACTTGGCGGCATACGATCCCGCTGTTTGGGGGCGTGACAGGAGGCCGAGCGGCCCTTTGGAGGACGCCCGTGCGGCATCCGCGGCCAAGCAGACCGAGGCCATCCGGTTCGACATCGGCAGTGACACCACAATCGTCGGCGACGGCAAGGGCGCGGGCATCACCGGCGCGAACCTGCGCCTCAACGGCGCGCACAACGTGATCATCCGCAACCTCACCATGCGGGACACCCGCGACTGCTTCCCCCAGTGGAACCCGACCGAAGACGTGGTCGGCAACTGGAACTCCCTCTACGACTCGGTGTGGGTGATGGGCGGGAGCACCAACGTCTGGGTCGACCACGTCACGTTCACCGACCAGCCGTACCCGGACAGTGAGCTCCCGAAGTACTTCGACCGCCCGTTCCAGATGCACGACGGCGCCCTGGACATCACCGCCGGCGCCGACCTCGTCACCGTGTCGTACAACCGGTTCGAGGACCACGGCAAGACGATGCTGATCGGCGGGTCCAACACCTCCACCGTCGACCCCGGCAAGCTGCGCGTCTCGATACACCACAACGTGTTCCGCAACGTCGAGGAGCGGCTGCCGCGGGTCAGGTTCGGCCAGGTGCACGTCTACAACAACCTCTACGAGCCGGGGCCGTCGTTCGTCTACGCGTGGGGCGTCGGCGTGCAGTCCGCGCTCTACGTGGAGAACAACTACGTCAAGCTGGGCAACGGAGGTTCGGTCGACAAGCTCATCTACAACTGGAGCGGCACCGCGATCACCGAGGTCGGCACGCTCGTGGACGGGAAGCCGGTCGACGCGCTCGACGCGTTCAACGCGGCCAACCCGACCAAGCAGCTCTCCGGCGACGCCGGCTGGACGCCCACGCTGAACCGCGGTCTGGAACCGGCCTCGCGGATCAAGAACCTCAAGGCGGGCGCGCAGGAGCGCGAGCGGTACCACGTGGCCAAGGGCACCGACTTCGACACCGTGCAGGCCGCGATCGACGCCGCGCCGCCGGGCACGACCATCACCATCGGCAAGGGCGTGTACCGCGAGGTCATCCGGGTGCCCCGCACCAAGCCGGACCTGCTGCTGAAGGGCTCCACCGGCAACGCGCGGGACGTCGTCATCGACTACGACAACGCCAACGGCACCAAGAAGCCCGACGGCACCACCTACGGGACTACCGGGTCGGCCACCGCGACGATCGAGGCGGACGGGTTCGTCGCCCGCGACCTGACGTTCAGCAACTCGTTCGACCGGGCCGCGCACCCCGAGATCACCGGCACGCAAGCCGTCGCGGTGAAGGCCACGGGCGACCGGCAGTACTACGACCGCGTCCGGTTCCTCGGGCACCAGGACACCCTGTACGCCGACACGCGCGCCGTGGGGACGAAGGCCCGCCAGTACTACCGGGGCGGCGAGATCGTCGGCGACGTCGACTTCATCTTCGGCCGCGCCACCGCGGTGTTCGACCAGGTCACCATCACGGCGCTGAACCGGGACCGCGACCCCAACGGCTACATCACGGCCGCCAGCACGCGCCGGGACAACCCCCACGGCTTCCTGATCATGAACTCCACGATCGTGAGCGACGCGCCCGCGGGCACCTTCTACCTGGGACGGCCGTGGCACCCCGGCGGCGACCCGGACGCCATCGCGTCCGTCGTCATCCGCGACACGAAGCTGCCCGCCGCCGTGAAGACCGCGCCGTGGACCGACATGTCCGGCTTCTCCTGGCGCGACGCCCGGTTCGCCGAGTTCCGCAACTCCGGCGCGGGCGCCACAGCAGGCGTCGACCGTCCGCTGCTCACGGCCGAACAAGCCGCCCAGCACACCCTCCGCGCGTACCTCGGCGACTGGAACCCCGCATGAGGACTCGCACGTGGGCGCCTTATGCGCTGATCGCACCGACGCTGGTGCTGATGGCGGTCTTCCTGGTCTACCCGATCGGGAGCGTCGTCTACTACAGCCTCCAGCGGTACAACGTCACGCAGCCGTGGAAGAACGGGTTCGCGGGGCTGGACAACTTCAAGCAGATGCTGTTCGACGACCCGCTGTTCTGGCAGAGCCTGGCGTTCAGCGCCAAGTGGGTGTTCGTCGAAGTCGGACTGCAACTGCTGCTCGGCCTGATCCTGGCGCTGATCGTGAACGAGACGTTCATCGGCCGCGGCATGGCGCGGGCACTGGTGTTCTCGCCGTGGGCGGTGTCCGGCGTGCTCACCACGGGCATCTGGATCCTGCTGCTCAACCCGTCCACCGGCATCTTCCAGGAACTCTCCAAGCTGGGCATCGGCACGCCGGGCACCTCGGTGCTCGGCAACCCCGACACGGTGTTCGACGCCCTCGTCGTCACCGAACTGTGGCGCGGTGTCCCGTTCTTCGCGATCCTGCTCCTCGCCGACCTCCAGAGCATCCCCAAGGACCTCTACGAGGCGGCGTCCGTGGACGGCGCCAGCCGGTGGCGGCGCTTCACCAGCGTCACCCTGCCGCACCTCAAAGACGCGATCATCCTGTCGACGCTGCTCCGCGCGGTGTGGGAGTTCAACAACGTCGACCTCATCTACACACTCACCGGCGGCGGCCCGGCAAACCAGACCACGACGCTGCCGCTGTACGTCGCCAGGCAGGCCGTCGACTCGCACAACTTCGGGTACGGCTCGGCGCTCACCATCGCCGGGTTCCTCATCCTGCTGTTCTTCTCGATCCTGTACCTGCGGGTGTCGAAGTTCGGGAGCCGGGCATGACCGAGACGTTGATCCGACCACCGGTGGACACCCCGCCCCCGCCCCGGCCGCCGACGAAGCGGCGCCGCCGGGCGGTGGCCGAGGAACCGGGCAAGCGGTGGCTCATCCACCTGCCGCTGGTGGTGTACCTGCTGTTCACGCTCATCCCGTTCTACTGGATGCTGGTGTTCGCGGTGCGGCCGACCGGCTCGACGCAGCTCGTGCCGTGGCCTATCACGTTCGAGCACTTCGACACGGTGTGGAACGACATCGGCTTCGGGATCTTCTTCTACAACAGCGTCGTCATGGGTCTCGGCGTGCTGGTGTTCGTGACCGTGCTGTCGGTGATGGGCGGGTACGCGCTCGCGCGGTTCAAGTTCCGCGGCCAGAAGGTCTTCCTGCTGGCGATGCTGTGCACCCAGTTCATCCCCGGCGCGATGATGCTGATCCCGCTGTTCGTGATCTTCAAGAGCGCCGGGCTGCTCAACAGCATCACCGGCCTGATCATCGCGGAAGTGGCGTTCCAGCTCCCGCTGTCGTTGATCCTGATGAGCGGGTTCATCCGCAACATCTCCGTGGAGCTGGAAGAAGCCGCCATGGTGGACGGCTGCTCGCGCCTGCGCGCGTTCTTCGCGGTCACGCTGCCGCAGCTCAAACCCGCGCTGGTGGCGGTCGGGTCGTTCGCGTTCATCGGCGCCTGGAACCAGTTCCTGTTCGCGTTGATGTTCGCGTCGCGGCAGGACAAGTTCACCCTGCCGGTCGGCCTGAGCTACGCGCTGGGTGAGTTCAACACCGACTTCGGCGCGCTCGCCGCGGGTGGGGTCGTCGCGGCCGTACCGGTCGTCCTGGTTTTCGCCGTCGTGCAGCGGTTCCTGGTGCAGGGGCTCAGCGCCGGGGCTGTCAAGGGATAGGGAGCATCATGAGAAAACTGCTGGTCGCCGTGGCCGCCGCCGCGCTGGCGTTGACCGCCTGCGGGTCCGGGGACACGAGTAGTGGTGGCACGGCCACCATCACGTTCTGGGACAACAACGGCGGCCCTGCCCGCCAGCCGATCTACGAGGAGCTGATCAAGCGGTTCGAGGCCGCCAACCCGGACATCAAGGTCGAGTACGTCGGCATCCCCAGCGCGTCGGTGCAGCAGAAGTACGACACCGCCATCGTCGGCGGCGAGACGCCGGACGTCGGCGGCGTGACCACCTCGTACCTCGCGCACCTGGTCGGCCAGGACGCGCTGGCGCCCCTCGACGACCGCATCAGCGGCGGTCCGCTCAAGGACAAGCTGCTGCCCTCGCTGGTGGAGACGGTCCGCCAGACCGCGCCGGACAACAAGCTCTACATCGTCCCGTCCTCGGCCAACATGGACCTCATCTGGTACCGCACCGACTGGTTCAAGGACGCGGGCCTGGAGCCGCCGAAGACGTGGGACGAGTTCATCACCGCCGCCACGAAGCTCACCGACACGGCCGCGAACAAGTACGGCTACACCATCCGCGGTGGCGCGGGCTCGGTGTTCCAGCTCATCACCGAGGCCTACGCGTACTCCGGCGTGGACAGCTTCTTCAAGGACGGCAAGAGCACGCTCAACGACAAGGCCAACGCCGAACTCGTCGACAAGGTCGCCGACCTCTACAAGAAGGCCACGCCCGAGGCCGACGTCAACAACAGCTTCACCCAGATGATCGCCCAGTTCACCGGCGGCTCGGTCGCGATGATGCACCACAACCTGGGTTCCTACGGCGACGTCACCAAGGCGCTGGGCGACAAGGTCGCCGCCATCCCGCTGCCGGTCGGCCCGAGCGGCAAGCGGACCGTCGTGCCCAACCCGACCGACGGCTTCGCGGTGTTCAAGAACAGCGAGAACCCCGACGCGGCGTGGAAGTTCGCCGAGTTCCTGACCTCCGCCGAGTCCAACAGCTACTGGAACGAGAAGGTCGGCCAGATCCCGGCGAACACCGACGTGCGCAGCGAGGCGTGGATCGAGTCGAACGCGCACGTGAAGATGGCGCTCGGCGTGCTGGAGGACCCGGCCACCGTGCTCGTGCCCGCCCCGGTCTACCTGCCGCAGTACTCGTCCATCACCAAGACCGACAGCGAACCCCAGTACCAGAAGGTGCTCCTCGGCGAGCTGACCGGCCAGCAGTTCCTCGACGAGATGGCGAAGAAGCTCACCGAGGCACAAAAGGAGTGGGAGGACCGCAAGTGATCGAACGCGTCGAGGTGTCGGTGTTCACCACCACCGCGTGGACCGCGGTGGACCCGGCTGGGCACCGACACCCCAGCGCCGAGCACGAGGTCCGCGAGGCGCTGCTGGAGATCACCGATTCCGACGGCGTCGTCGGCCGCGTGCAGGTGCACCCCGACCAGCTGCGGCCCGCCGTGCTGGACTCGATCGTGCGGCCGGTGCTGGTCGGCGCGGACCCGTGGGACCGTGAGCGGCTGTGGCGGTCGATGGCGCGCAAGCAGCGCGGCTCGCACGGCCGGTTCACCGACCGGGCGCTCGGCTACATCGACACCGCGTTGTGGGACCTGGTGGGCAAGAGGGTCGAACAGCCGGTGTGGAAGCTGCTCGGCGGCGCCCGGTCCCGCATCCCGGCGTACGCCAGCACGATGTGCGGCGACGAGATGCCCGGCGGGTTGAGCACACCGGGCGACTACGCGTCGTTCGCGAAGCAGCTGGTGGAGCAGGGCTACCGGGCGATCAAGCTGCACACGTGGATGCCGCCGGTGCCCGGCGCGCCCAACGTGCGGGCCGACATCTCCGCGTGCGAGGCGGTGCGCGACGCCGTCGGCCCCGGTGTGGCGCTGATGCTCGACGCCAACCACTGGTACTCCCGCACCGAGGCGCTGGAACTGGGCCGCGCGCTGGAGGCACTGGACTTCTACTGGTTCGAGGAGCCGATGGAGGAGGCGTCGATCAGCTCCTACCGGTGGCTGGCCGACCAGCTGTCCATCCCGGTGATCGGACCGGAAGTGGCCTGGGGCAAGCACATGAGCCGCGCCGAGTGGATCACCTCCGGCGCGTGCGACATCCTGCGCGCCGGCCCGACCGACGTCGGCGGCATCTCGCCGACGCTCAAGGCGCTGCACCTGGCCGAGGCGTTCAACATGGACTGCGAGATCCACGGCGACGGCTCCGCCAGCCTCGCCCTGCTCGGCGGCACCGACAACGGCCGCTGGTACGAGCGCGGCCTGTTGCACCCGCTGCACGACTTCGACCGCGTGCCGCCCCACCGGCTCGCGATCGCCGACCCGCTCGACGCGGACGGCCACGTCACCATGACCTCCTCTCCCGGTCTCGGTGACGAGTTCGACGTCGAGCACATCCGCAAACACACCATTGAGAGGTGGTGAGTCCGGTGTAGACCTCAGGCCGCCGCCACGTCTTACCGCCGCCGTTTCCTGTCATCCACTGTCGTATGGAGGAAACCGCATGTCCCGCAAGATCTCCCGTTCCCTGCTCGCGGCCGCGGCGCTGGTCGCCACCGCGACTCTGGCCGCACCCTCGGCCAACGCCGCCTCGTTCAACCTCGAAGGCTGGGGTACGCAGTGCGGCGGCACGACCGGTGGCGGCAGCGCCGCGACGGTCACCGTCTCCACCACTTCGGCGTTCGTGTCGGCCGTCGGGTCGTCGAGCGCGTCGGTGGTCCGGGTCTCCGGCACCATCAACCTGTCGAGCATGACCAAGGTCGCGTCGAACAAGACCATCATCGGCAACTCGGGCGCCACCATCACCGGCCACGGCCTGAACGTCTCCAACGCGTCGAACGTCATCATCCGGAACCTGAACTTCCGGGGCTGGGGCGACGACGCGATCAACGTCCAGTACTCGACCAGGGTGTGGATCGACCACAACAGCCTGAGCAACGGTTACGACGGCGCGATCGACATCAAGCGCGCGTCCGACTGCGTGACCGTGTCGTGGAACAAGATCAGCTCCCACGACAAGTCGATGCTGCTGGGTCACAGTGACGACAACGGTGGCGAAGACCGCGGCAAGCTGCGCGTCAGCTACCACCACAACTGGTTCGACGGCACCAACCAGCGCCACCCGCGCGTGCGCTTCGGCAACCCGGTGCACGTCTACAACAACTACTACGGCGGCGTGACGTCGTACGGTGTCGCCTCCACCATGGAGGCCGGCGTGCTCGTGGAGGGCAACTCCTTCGAGAACACCGAAGACCCGTTCCACCGCGGTGAGGGCTCCTCGCCGGCCGCTAACCTGGTGGCGCGCAACAACTGCCTGGTGAACTCGGGCTCGGGTGACCAAGGCGGCTCCGTCAGGGCGATCCCGTACTCCTACGCCCTCGACGCGTGCGGCAGCGTGAAGTCGATCGTGCAGAGCGGTGCGGGCACGGGCAAGATCTGACGCCCTGTCAGTAAATCGGCGGCCCCTGGCAACTCTCCCGCCAGGGGCCGCCCCCGTGTCTTCCCACACCACCTTGACGTGTTTACTTCCCTTCACGTGTGCACTTCGAGGTGTGGATCAACGGTCCACAGAAGATCGACCCGGTAGACTGGCCTGGCCTGGCCTGGCCTGGCCTGGCCTGGCCTGGACGAACGAGCCGTCTCCGCTGACCGCCAAGATCACCCAGACGAGCGAACAAATCGCCAACGGGAAACTTTCAGCGCACCATTGACGTTGCCGGGTTAGAAGGAGGCGGCACCCCCAGGCAGCACTCGAACCCACCCACACAACTCCACCCACCGAACCAACACACCGAAACCACCCACACGACTCCACCGCCGCCGAGCGCGCCCAGCAACAGCCTGACGACGGCTCCGACCACCAACGCGAGGGCCGGCGCCCGCGAGGACCAGCGCTGTCACGGTGTCGTGATCGGCACGCCGGCGTCCGCGGCTTGGGCCCAGTCGCCGTCCACGTGCACCACATCGTGCCTGGCCCGGTGCAGCAGGCTTGCCGCGATCCCGGCTCGGTAGCCGGAGGCGCAGTGCACCCAGACCTCGCCGGCCGGCACCTCGTCCAGCCGGCGGACCAGGTCGTGCAGCGGGATGTGGACGCAGCCGGCGACGTGACCGGCTCGGTGTTCGTCCGCGCGGCGCACGTCCAGCACGATCGGTGGTTGCTTCTGGCGGGTCAGTTCGGGCCAGGTCGCGCGTCGGTAGCCGACCAGCGGGTGGCCGGGTGCGATGCCGTGGGCCGGGTCGCCGATCGCCGCGTCGGGGCGGTCGATGCCGATGCGGGACAGGTCGCGGATCGCCGCGCGGACGTCGGCCTCGGAGCCGACCAGGGTGATCGGTTCGCCCCAGGGGAGCGTCCAGCCGAGGTAGGTGGTGAAGCTGTTGCCGTACTCGATGCCGACCGTGCCGGACAGGTGGCGGGCGGCGAACGCGACCCGGTCGCGCAGGTCGACCACCCACTGGCCGTTCGCGATCCGCGCTTTGAGCTCGTCGGCGCGGAGCGGTTGCGGGACCGACAGGTCGGGTGCGGCCGGTCCGCGGAGGTTCAGCGGGGCCATGTGCGAGTAGTACGACGGGTACGCGCTGAGGTTGTCGATCAGGGTGCGCACGAAGTGGTGCTCGTCGGGGTCGGTGAGCGCGTGGTTGGACCGGCGCTGCTCGGCGATGGTGGACGAGTCGGCTACGACCGCCGGTCCGGACGAGCAGAAGCTGCCGAACCCGTGCGTCGGGTGCAGGGTGGCGTCGTCACCGGCGTGGTCGGCCAGGGCGCGGGCCGAGCGGTACTGGGCGCGGGTCAGGTCGGCGGTCTTGTCCGGTGCGACGAGGTCGGTGCGGCCGACCGAGCCGAACAGCAGGTTGCCGCCGGAGAACACGGCCCGCTGCCCTTCGTGCTCGACCACGTAGGCGAGGTGGTGCTCGGTGTGGCCGGGGGTGGCGACGGCGGTGACGGTCATCGTGCCGACCGCGAACTGGTCACCGGGGTGGACCGGGTGGCGCTCGAAGGACACGTCCTCGGCCGCGGCCACCAGGTAGGTGGCGTGGTGGTGGCGGGCCAGCGCCAGACCGCCGGTGACGTAGTCGTTGTGCACGTGCGTCTCGGCGACGTGCGTGATCCGGACGCCCAACCGTGCGGCCAGGTCCTCGACCCGGTCGAAGTCCCGCTGAGGATCGACCACCAGCGCCGACCCGCCGTCGTGCACGAGGTAGCCGCGGTCGCCCAGTGCCTCGGTGCTGATCGTCTCGACGTTCATGCACGCCTCCGTCATTGAGCGACGCAGCCAATGTGCGGACATTCAGGTCAACGATGGCGTCCGGCAGCCTCGGACTCGCCAGCCACCGCGTACCAGTCGCCGCACACCATTGTGTGCCGCCACCCACGCAGGTGCTCCCCGGGGCGGTGACGGAGGAGACCGGGGCGAACGCGCTGAGTGACAGTGCGAGCAGGACGTGGCTATGCGTGAACGGGCACGTGTCGCGCCCCCGCTCCGGGCCGCTGCGGAGATCTAGACTCGATCACCTTGGGGAGGTGACGGGTTGAGCGACCCGAAAACGGCGTTCGCGCAGGCGTTGGCGAGCTTGCGGGGGCGGTTGCCCGACGTGTCGGACGAGGCGGTGGCGCGGCGTGCGAGCGCGGTGGTCCTGCCGTCCGGGCGGCGGGTCGCGGTGAACGCGCGGCGACTGGGGGAGTGGGTCGGCGGCCAGTCCGTGCCGCGCGATTTCGACGCCGTGCTGGCCGTGGCGCTCGCCACCGGCGGCGTGCCGGGGCTGAACACGCTGCGCGACCTGTGGCGGGCCGCGCGCCAGGACCGCCGGGCCACCCCGAAGTCCGGACGCGTGGTCGTCGGACGACCGCCCACCGACGCGGCCGCGTTATGCGACCGGACCGAGCTGGCTGACGCGGTCGACGCCGCGTTGCGGGCCGACGACGTCCGGCAAGTGCTGCTCACCGGGCCCGGTGGCGTGGGCAAGTCGCAGTTGGCGACCGCCGCGTTCCACCGGGCGCGGGCCGACGTGCTGGTCTGGGTGGGCGCGCGGACCAGGCAATCCGTGCTCACCGGGTACGCCCGCGCGTGGCGCGCGCTGGTCAAGGCCGAGGCGGGCGCCGACGACGAGGCCCAGGCCGACCTGTTCCTGGCCTGGCTGCGGTCCACCGGCACGTCGTGGCTGATCGTGCTGGACGACGTGGACGACCCCGCGGAGTTGGCCGGGCTGTGGCCCGTCGGCGACGCGGGGCGCACGCTGGTCACCACGCAACGACGGGACGCGTCGCTGCTGCGGCCGGACGTGCGGATGATCCCGGTGGGCACGTTCGCCCCGGACGAGGCGACCTCCTACCTGTCTGCCCGGTTGTCGGTCGATCCCCGGCACGACCCGGACGAACTGGCCGCGCTCGCCGACGCGCTCGGGTGCTTCCCGCTGGCGCTGTCCCAAGCCGCCGCGTTCCTCATCGACACCGGCACGGACGTGCCCGCCTACCTCGATCTGCTGGCCGACCGACGGCAACGGGTGGCCGACCTGTTCCCGCCGTCGTCACCCGGTGACGAGCACGTCGACACGGTCGCGGGTTCGGTGCGGCTGGCCGCGGAACGGGCCGAGTCGCTGGCCGCCAACGCGGTCGAGGTTCTCGGCCTGGTCTCGGTGCTCGCACCGGACGGCATCCCGGAAGCCGTGCTGCTCGACGGCGGCCGCAACCTGCTGGCGCTGCGGGCGTTGCACCGGCTCAACCTCGTCACCCACCACGGCAGGGTCGAGGCGCACGCGCTGGTCCAGCGTGCCGCGCGTGACCTGGTGCCGGACCTTTCCGCGGTCGCGGTGGCGGCGGCCGACGCGATCGAACGCGAGTGGGCGATGGCCGACCCGGACACCGCGGCGGCGTTGTACCGCAACGTCGAGGTGCTGCGGTCGGTCGCGGGGGAGCACCTGTGGGCCGGCGCCATGCACCCCGTGCTGCGCCGGCTCGGGCAGTACCTGTCCGGCATCGGCCGCACCGCCGCGTCCCGTGACGTGGCGTCCGAGCTGCTGGCCCGTGCGGTCGAACCCCGCGATGTGGTCGTGCTGCGCACCCAAGTGGCCAAGGCCATCGGCGACCTAGGCGACACGACTACCGCGCTGGTGCACTTCAACGAGATCCGGACCGCCGCCGAACGCGACCTCGGCCCGACCGACCTCGACACCTTGTGGGCCCGCCTCTACCAGTCCAGTTACCGGATGGAATCCGGCCAGATCGAGACCGCGCTCGCCGAACTGACGTCCCTCGTCGCCGCCTGCGACCTGCCCGCCGCACACCCGCTGCTGGTGGCGGCCGAGGACGACCGCGTGCTGTGCATGGGCCTGTCCGGCGACATCACCGGCGCGCGTGACGCGGCGACCGCGCTGGTGACCGTGCTGCGCGAGGAACTGGGGCCGCGGCACAAGCAGACGTTGCGGGTGCTGGTCGGCCTGGGCCGGTGGATCGGCGAGACCGGCGACGCGCGGGCCGCCGTGGCGACTTACCAGGAGGCCGTCGACGGGCTGGAGGCCGTGGCCGGACGCGTGTACCACGACACGTTCATCGCCCGGCACAACCTGGCCTACTGGCGTGCCGTCGCGGGAGACTTGCAGCAGGCGATCACCGAATTCGAGACCGCCGCGGCCGACGCCGAACTCGGCCTCGGCGCCAGCCACCCGACGACCCTGACCTACCGGTCGAACCTGGCCTTCTGGCGCGGGGTGGCGGGCGACCCGGAGGCGGCGGGCCACCTGGCCACCCTGCGGCGGTCGGTCGAAGCCGTATTCGGCCCCGACCACCCCCGCGTGCTGCGGATCAGGCAACAACGCGCCGAACTCCTGCACCGGGCCGGCCGGCGCGCCGAAGCGGTCGACGAACTGCGCGAGGTGCTGTCCGAAATGGCCCGCGTGCAGGGCGCCAACCACCCGCGCACCCGTGAAGCCGCTGTGTTGCTGGCCGGCTGGGAGTCGTCTCCGCCAGCGTGAACGAACCGGCAACGGCGTCGCGGCGTTTGCCGGCTGGGCGGCGGGCGGCACTGACGCAGTCAGGCGGCCGGCCCCCTGTTACCGGGCCGGCCGCCTGACCGAATGTCACGAACCAGGACGGCTACGTCCGCCGGACGATGATCCGCTGCAACGCGATGAACGCCAGCAGCAGGGCGCCGATCACGATCTTCGTCCACCACGACGACAGCGTGCCCTCGAACGAGATCAGGGTCTGGATCGTGCCCAACACCAGCACGCCCACCACCGAGCCGATCACGAAGCCGACACCGCCGGACAGCAGGCTGCCGCCGACGACGACCGCGGCGATCGCGTCCAGTTCCATGCCCACCGCGTGCAGGCTGTAGCCGGACAGCATGTAGAGGCTGAACAGCAGTCCGCCCAACGACGAGCAGAACCCGCTGATCACGTACACGCCGATCTTCACCCGCGTCGTCGCCAGGCCCATCAGCCGGGCGGACGACTCGCTGCCGCCCACCGCGTACACGGTGCGGCCGAACCGGGTCAGGTGCAGCACGTACACCGCCGCGATCACCGCCACCAGCGCGATCACCACGGGGTAGGTGATGGTCACGCCGCCCGGCAGTTCGATCGTCCCGGTGGCCACGTCGCGGAACGTCGGGTTCTTGATCGACACCGACTCCACGCTGATCACGAAGCACAGGCCGCGGGCCAGGAACATGCCCGCCAACGTCACGATGAACGGCTGCACGCCGAACCGGTGGATCACCCAGCCCATGGCCAGGCCGAGACCGGAACCGGCCGCGAGCACCGTGATCACCACCAGCCACGCCGGCCACCCGGCCTGCAGCGCCGACGCCGCGATCATGGTGGACAGCGCCACCACCGACCCCACCGACAGGTCGATGCCGCCGGTCAGGATCACGAACGTCATCCCGACCGCGAGCACGATCAGGAACGCGTTGTCGATGAACAGGTTCGCCATCACCTGACCGGACGCGAACCCCTCGTAGCGCGCCGAGCCGACGCCGAACGTCGCCACGAACACCACGAAGGTCGCGATCACCGGCAGGAACCGCGACGGCACCTTGGAGACCACCTGCCCCAACCCGCGCGACGACCCGGAGGGCTTGGCGGGAGGGCTCATCACTGAATTGCTCATGCGGGCACCCCTTGCCTCACCCGAATCCGAATCGGCGCCTGCATCAGGCACACCGCGATCACCACGACCGCCTTGAACACCAGCGTGATCTCCGGCGCGATGCCGATCGTGTAGACCGTCGTGGTCAACGTCTGGATGATCAACGCGCCGAGCAGCGTGCCGGTCAGCGAGTACTTGCCGCCCGCCAACGACGTGCCGCCGATGACGACGGCCAGGATCGCGTCCATCTCGATCCACAGACCGGCGTTGTTGGCGTCCGCCGCACTCACGTTCGAGCTGATCATCAACCCGGCCACGGCCGCGCACAGCGCCGCGAACACGTACACCGTCCAGATGATCGTGCGCGCCTTCACGCCCGCCAGCCGCGACGCCGCCGGGTTCACCCCGACCGACTCGATCAGCAGGCCCAGCGCGGTCTTCCTGGTCACCAACGCGACCAGGCCGAGCACCGCCAGGCTGATCAGGATCGCGATCGGCAGCACCAGGAACCCCGCGCCCACCTCGCGGTAGGTCGGCGAGTCGACCGTGACGATCTGCCCCTCGGTGATCAGCATCGCGATACCGCGACCGGCCGTCATCAGCACCAGCGTGGCGATGATCGGCTGGATGCCCAGCACCGACACCAGGAACCCGTTCCACAACCCCAGCGCCGCGCACAGCAGCAGGGCCAGGCCCATGCCGATCCACGGGTCACCGCCGGAGGCGATGTACGTGCACGTCACCGCGCCCGCGATGGCCGCCACCGCACCGACCGACAGGTCGATGCCGCGGGTGGCGATCACCAGCGTCATGCCCAACGCGATCAGCAGCGTCGGCGCGCCGTTGCGCAGGATGTCGATCAGGCTGCCGTAGAGGTGCCCGTCCTGCAGCCGCAGCGAGAAGAACGACGGCGTGACCACCACGTTCAGCACGAGCAGCGCGACCAGCGCCAACACCGGCCAGAGCAATCGGTTCTTCACGACGCCACCGCCTTCTCCACGCCGCCGCCGCCCGCGATGAGCGCCATCACGTCGTCCACGCCCACCGCGCCGCCGTCGAGTTCGGCGACCTTCTGCCGGTCGCGCATCACCACGACCCGGTCGGCGATCCGCACGACCTCTTCCAGTTCGGCGGAGATGAACACCACCGCCATGCCCTCCGCGGCCAAGTCCGCCACCAATTTCTGGATCTGTGCCTTCGCGCCGACGTCGATACCGCGCGTCGGCTCGTCCAAGATCAACAGCCGCGGCTCGGTCACCAACCACCGCGCCAACAGCACCTTCTGCTGGTTGCCGCCGGACAGCGTGCCCACCACCGCGTCGGGGTTCGCGGGCCGGATGTCCAGCATCTCCATGTACTTGGCCACCAGCTCGTCGGCCAGCTTGCGCGGCACCGGCCGCAGCCAACCGCGCGCGGCCTGCATCGCCAGGATCAGGTTGTCCCGCACGCTCAGGTCCGCCACCACGCCCTCGGCCTTGCGGTCCTCCGAGGAGAACGCGATGCCGACCTCGATCGCCGACCGCGGCCCGCGCAGGTGCACCGGCTTGCCGTCGACCAGGACCCGGCCGGAATCGGCCTTGTCCGCGCCGAACAGCAGCCGCGCCACCTCGGTGCGGCCCGAACCCAGCAACCCGGCCAGGCCCACCACCTCGCCCGACCTGATCTCCAGGTCGAACGGCGCGACCGAACCCTTGCGGCCCAGACCCTCCGCCACCAGCAGCGGATCACCCGGCGTGCCGGTGCGGCGCTCGATCTCCTCCAGCACGCCCATCTCACGACCCAGCATCGCCGACACCAGGTCGATCCGGCTGAACGTGGCGGTGGCGTGCTCGCCGACCAGACGGCCGTTGCGCAGCACCGTGATCCGGTCGGAGATCTCGTACACCTGCTCCAGGAAGTGCGTCACGAACAGCACCGCGACACCCTCGTCGCGCAGCACCCGGATGATCCGGAACAGCTCCGCGACCTCGTCCACGTCCAGGCTCGACGTCGGCTCGTCCAGCACGAGCACCCGCGCGTCCACCGCGACCGCACGTGCGATCGCGACGAGCTGCTGCACGGCGATCGGGTGGCTCTCCAACACCGAACCCGGATCGATGTGCAACCCGATGCGCGCCAACATCTCGGCGGCACGGGCGCGCATCGTCTTACCGTCGATGCGCCCGAACTTCCGCGGCTCACGCCCGAGGAGGATGTTCTCCGCCACGGTCAGGTTCGAGCACAGGTTGACCTCTTGGTACACCGTGCTGATCCCGGCGGCCTGCGCCTCGGCAGGCCCGCCGAACGACACGGAGCCGCCCGCGTAGCGGACCTCGCCCGCGGCCAGCGGGTGCACCCCGGTCAGCGCTTTGATGAGGGTGGACTTACCCGCTCCGTTCTCTCCCATCAACGCGTGGACCTCGCCGGGGAAAAGCCGGAAATCCACCTCTTGCAGGGCTTTCACTCCGGGGAACTCCACCGAGATGCCCCGCATGTCGACGACCGGCTCGGTCACCGGACAACTCCCTCACATGAGTGGGTGCGGTCCCCGCCACCACACCCGGAGGGTGGCGGGGACCGCTGCTTGTGGTGACTAGTACTTGCGGGTGGGGAGCGCGGCCTTGGCCTGCTCGGGGGTGAACGTCGTCTCCTCGGTCACCACGCGGGCCGGCACTTCCTCGCCCTTGAGGACCTTCTTCGCCAGGTCCATCAGCTGGTCGCCCAGCAGCGGGCTGCACTCGACGATGAAGTTGATCTCACCGGCGGCCAGCGCGGTCATGCCGTCCTTCACCGCGTCCACGGTGATGATCTTGATGTCCTTGCCCGGCACCTTGCCCGCGGCCTTGATCGCCTCGATGGCGCCCAGGCCCATGTCGTCGTTGTGCGCGTAGACGACGTCGATCTGCGGGACCGACTTCAGGAAGGCCTCCATGACCTGCTTGCCGCCGGACCGCGTGAAGTCACCGGTCTGGCTGGCCACGATCTTCAGGGGCGTGCCCGCGATGGCCTTCTCGAAGCCCTCCTTGCGGTCGATCGCCGGCGCCGCGCCCGTGGTGCCCTGCAGCTCGACGACGTTGACCGCGCTGCCCGCGTTGGCCTTCAGCCACTCGCCGGCCTTCTTGCCCTCCTCGACGAAGTCCGAGCCGAGGAACGTCTTGTACAGGGAGGTGTCCTCGGAGTCGACCGCGCGGTCGGTCAGGATGACCGGGATGTTCGCGCGCTTGGCCTCCAGCAGCACCGTGTCCCAGCCGGTCTCCACGACCGGGCTGAAGGCGATGACGTCCACCTTCTGCTGGATGTAGGACCGGATCGCCTTGATCTGGTTCTCCTGCTTCTGCTGCGCGTCGGAGAACTTCAGCTCGATACCGGCAGCCTCGGCGGACTCCTGGATCGACTTGGTGTTCGCGGTGCGCCAGCCGCTCTCGGCACCGACCTGGGCGAAGCCCATGGTGATCTTGCCGTCGTCCGCGGTGGTACCGGACGACGCGGTGTCCCCGGAACCGCACGCGGTCAACGCGGCCAACATGACCGCAGCTGCGGCGGTCGTGATCTTCTTCAACACTGGTCTTCCTCCGTGTGAACCCGAGACACTTGACGTCGCGGCGAACCGCGTGACGGTGGTCACCTGGTGGACAAGAGTGAGCGTTCACAATCCGCTCGTCAACCCCTCGGAAATGACGATTTTGCATCCTTGACACATTTGTTAGCCAGTCGTATGTTAGCGCTCACTTTTTGTGACACAGCACACCTGGACAGTACGGATGCCCTGTTCATCCGCGGCCCACGTGCCGCACGCAAGACGAGAGAGCGACGTCCCCATGGTCTCCCTTCGTCATCGCCCAGCACGCCCGTTCGCCGCGATACTCGTCGTGGTGCTCGCGGTCGCGGCCCTGAGCGCACCGCCCGCGTCGGCCGCCGACGGACTCGTAGTGCACTACCCCCTCACCGAGACGGCGGGCGCCGTCGCGACGGACGCCTCCGGCAGCGGTCGTGACGCCGCCATCATCGGTGACGCCACCCCTGCCGGTGCCGACGGCCTCCAGTTGGGAGGCGTCAACGGCCACGTCAAGCTGCCGGACAACGTCCTGCGCGGTCTGACCGACGTCAGCGTCTCGCTCCAGGTGCGCATCGCGCCAGACCAGGCGACGCCTTACTTCATCTACGGCCTCGGTAATTCCTCGGGCACGTTCGGTGACGGCTACCTGTTCACCACGGGCAACGGCTACCGCACCTCGATCGCCACCGGCAACTGGTCCACGGAGCAGACCGTGACGGCCGGCCGGAATCTGGCCAGGGGCGTTTGGAAAACGCTTACCTACACCCTCTCCGGCGGCACTGCGGTGCTGTACGAGGACGGCGTCGAGATCGCCCGCAAGACCGACGTCACGATCACCCCGGCCATGATCGGCGGCGGCACCACGACCGCCAACTACATCGGCCGCTCGAACTACAGCGGTGACCGCTACCTGAAGGGCGCGGTCCGCGACTTCCGCCTCTACAACCGGGCCCTCACCGCCGCCGAAGCGCACGACCTCGGCTTCGTGGCGGACGACGAGAAGGGTCGGCGCGACCTCGCGGCGATCGACCTCGGCGACACCTCGGCCGTCACGGCGAACCTCACCCTGCCCGTCACCGGGCCGTACGGCTCCACGATCACCTGGCAGTCCAGCGACCCCGCGCACGTCGGCACCGACGGTGTCGTCACCCGTCCCGCGCCCGGCAGCGCGCCCGCGACGGTGACGCTCACCGCGACCGCGTTCGGCCAGACTCGCGAGTTCCAGGTCACCGTGCGCCCGGAGCTGACCGACGACGAGAAGGTCGCCGAGGCCGACGCCGCGCTGGTCGTGTGGGACGAGAACGACATCCGTGGCAACATCACCCTGCCCACCACCGGCCTGCACGGCACCACGATCACGTGGAAGAGCGCCAAGCCCGAGGTCATCACGCCCACCGGCGAGGTCACCCGGCCCGCGTTCGGCGCGAAGCCGGTGAAGGTGCAGCTCACCGCGGAGATCAGCGCGGGCCGCGAGACCACCCGCAAGAAGTTCAAGGTCACCGTGACCCCGAAGCCCGAGCAGCAGGCCTACGAGGGCTACATGTTCGGCTACTTCACCGGTGAGGGCTCGGCCAACGGCGAGCAGATCTACTTCGCCGCCAGCCGCGGCAACGACGCCCTCAAGTGGGACGAGCTCAACCAGGGCAACCCCGTGCTCACGTCCTCGCTCGGGGACAAGGGTGTGCGCGACCCGTTCATCATCCGCTCGCCCGAGGGCGACAAGTTCTACATGATCGCCACCGACCTGAAGATCCACGGCAACGGCAACTGGGACCTGGTGCAGCGCAAGGGCAGCCGCTACATCGAGGTCTGGGAGTCCACCGACCTGGTCAACTGGTCGCAGCAGCGCCACGTGCAGGTGTCGCCCGAGACGGCCGGCAACACGTGGGCGCCCGAGGCGTACTACGACGAGTCGATCGGCGCGTACGTGGTGTTCTGGGCCTCCAAGATCTACGCCGAGAACGACCCGGAGCACACGGGCAACACCTACAACAAGATGCTCTACGCGACCACGCGCGACTTCCGCACCTTCAGCGAGCCGCAGGTGTGGGTGGACCCGGGCTACTCGGTCATCGACTCCACGGTGATCAAGCACGACGGCGAGTACTACCGGTTCACCAAGGACGAGCGGAACAACACCTCGACCACGCCGTGCAGCAAGTTCATCCTCGCCGAGAAGTCCACCGAGCTGCGTGACACCTCGTACGACTTCGTCGCCGACTGCATCGGCAAGGGCTCGATCAACCAGGGCGAAGGGCCGACGGTGTTCAAGTCGAACACCGAGGAGAAGTGGTACCTGCTCATCGACGAGTTCGGCGGACGCGGCTACGTCCCGTTCGAGACCACCGACCTCGCCTCCGGGCAGTGGCAGCTCTCGACCGGCTACGAGCTGCCCAGCCGGCCCCGGCACGGCACCGTGGTGCCGGTCACCAAGGCCGAACTCGACCGTCTCCGCGCTGCCTTCCCCTGATCTGGAGCACGCATGTCCCGCGTTGTGATGGCCGCGGCACTCGCCGCGACCCTGCTGGTCGCCGTGCCCGCTTCGGGCACGGCGGCCGACACCGACTACACCCTCACCATCGACCCGGCGGCCAAGGGCGCGTCGATCGACGACAGCATGTACGGCGTCTTCTTCGAGGACATCAACCGCGCGGCCGACGGCGGCCTCTACGCGGAGCTGGTGCAGAACAGATCGTTCGAGTACGACCGTGCGGACAACGCCACCTACACGCCGCTGACCGCGTGGGCGCCGACCGGCGGCACGCTCGACGTGGTGGACGACGACGCCCGCCTCAACGAGCGCAACCGCCGCTACCTGCGCCTCGGCCTGCCCGCCGGGGTGATCAACTCCGGGTACAACTCGGGGATCGCGGTGGAGAGCGGCAAGCGGTACGACTTCTCCGTCTGGGCCCGCACGGACCAGCCGGCCGGCACGCCGATGAGCATCGGCCTGACCGACCCGGCGGGCAACTACTTCGCGCCGCCGTTGAACATCCAGGTGCGCGGTGACGGCTGGGCGAAGTACACCGGCACGTTCGAGGCGCGCAAGTCCTCCACCACCGGCCGCCTGCTGCTCAACGCCGGCGGCACGGGCACGCTGCGCCTGGACATGGTGTCGCTGTTCCCGCAGGACACCTTCAAGGGCCACGGCCTGCGCAAGGACCTGGCGGAGAAGATCGCCGCCCTCGACCCCGGCTTCGTGCGCTTCCCCGGCGGGTGCCTGGTGAACACCGGCAGCCACTACGGCTACGAGGCCCCGAACTTCGAGCGCCGCCGTTCGTACCAGTGGAAGGACACCATCGGCCCGGTCGAACAACGCGCCACCAACTGGAACTTCTGGGGCTACAACCAATCGTACGGGCTCGGTTACTACGAGTACTTCCAGTTCTCCGAGGACGTCGGCGCGATGCCGCTGCCGGTGGTGCCCGCGCTGGTCACCGGGTGCGGTCAGAACCGCGCCACCGACGACCCGGCGCTGCTGCAACGGCACATCCAGGACACGCTGGACCTGATCGAGTTCGCCAACGGCCCGGCCGACTCCACCTGGGGCCGCAAGCGGGCCGAGATGGGGCACCCGGAGCCGTTCAAGCTCACCCACATCGGGGTGGGCAACGAGGAGAACCTGGCCGACGCGTTCTTCACCCGGTTCACCCAGTTCCGGGCCGCGATCGAAGCGAAGTACCCCGACATCACGGTCGTGAGCAACTCCGGGCCCGACGACACCGGCGCCAACTTCGACAAGCTCTGGCAGCTCAACCGCGACGCCGGCGTGAAGATGGTGGACGAGCACTACTACAACAGCCCGAGCTGGTTCCTGGAGAACAACGAGCGGTACGACAGCTACGACCGCAACGGACCCAAGGTGTTCCTCGGCGAGTACGCCTCCCAGGGCAACCTGTTCTCCAACGCCCTCGCCGAGGCCGCGTTCATGACCGGCCTGGAGCGCAACGCGGACGTGGTGAAGCTCGCCTCCTACGCGCCGCTGCTGGCCAACGAGGACTACGTGCAGTGGCGGCCGGACATGATCTGGTTCAACAACCACGCCTCCTGGGGCTCGGCCTCGTACGAGATGCAGAAGCTGTTCATGACCAACGTGGGCGACCACGTGGTGTCCAGCACCGCTTCGGGCACGCCGTCCACCCGTGAGCCGATCACCGGCGCGATCGGTCTCTCGACCTGGGCCACGGCCGCCTCCTACGACGACGTCAAGGTCACCTCGGCAGCAGGCCAGGAGCTGTTCTCCGACGACTTCTCGGCCGGCGCGAACAAGTGGATCGGCACCGGTCGCGGCGCGTGGAGCGTGGTGGACGGCGCCTACGTGCAGTCCGACGCCGCCGCCGAGAACACCCTGGTCACGGCGGGCGATCCGACCTGGCGCGACTACACCCTCAACGTCAAGGCCACCAAGCAGTCCGGCCGCGAGGGCTTCCTGGTCGCCTTCGGCGTCAAGGACACCGGCAACTACTACTGGTGGAACCTCGGCGGCTGGAACAACACCCAGTCGGCGGTGGAGAAGGCCGAGGGCGGCGCCAAGAGCACGCTGCTCACCGACACCACCAAGATCGACGCCGGCCGCGCCTACGACTTGCGGATCGAGGTCCGGGGCCGGAAGGTGCAGCTGTTCCTGGACGGGCAGAAGTGGGGCGAGTTCACCGACGACAGCGTCGCCGAGCCGTTCCGCCAGGTCGTCACCCGCGACCAGGCCACCGGCGAGCTGATCGTCAAGGTCGTCAACGCCCAGGACAACGCGGCCCGCACGAAGATCGACCTGGGCCCGAACACCTGGGTCGTGCCCACCGCGAAGGCCACCGTGCTGGAGGGCATGCCGGACGACGTGAACACGGAGTTCACCCAGCCGATCAAGGCCAGGCAGACGCAGGTGCGGGTCTCGAACTCCTTCACCCACACGTTCCCGCCGAACTCCGTGACGTTCCTGCGGATCAAGGACCAACGCCGATGACCGAGACTGGAGCCGACGTGACGCTCGACCGCAGAAGCCTGTTCCGCGCCGGCGGCGCGCTGGCCGTGGTGGGTGGCCTGTCCACCTCGGCGGCGGCCATCGCGGCGGAGGCCCAACCGGAGGCCGAGGCCGCGGCCGCGACGCCGGGTGGGCTGCCCACCCGCAACCCGCTGGTCGAGCAGCGCGCCGACCCGTTCATCACCCGCCCGGTCGACGGGATGTACTACCTGACCGGCTCGGTGCCCGAGTACGACCGGGTGGTGATCCGCGGCGCGTCCACCCTCGACGGTCTCGCCGACGCCCGCGAGCGCACCATCTGGCGGCGGCCGACGTCCGGGAAGATGGGCGGCTACATCTGGGCGCCGGAGCTGCACCGCATCGACGGCAAGTGGTACGTCTACTTCGCCGCCGGCGACTCCGACCAGCCGTTCCGCATCCGCACCTACGTGCTGGAATCGGCCAAGGCCGACCCGCGCGAGGGCGGCTGGGAGCTGCGCGGCGAGATGGTCACCGCGTGGGACACGTTCACCCTCGACGCGACCACGTTCGTGCACCGCGACAAGCGGTACTTCCTGTGGGCGCAGAGCGAACCCGGCATTGCCACCAACAGCAACCTCTACATCGCCGAGATGGCTTCGCCGCTGGCGCTCAAGTCGGCGCCGGTGCGGATCGCGACGCCGACGCTGTCCTGGGAGACCCAGGGCTTCAAGGTCAACGAAGGGCCGGCGGTGCTCATCCGCAACGGCCGGGTCTTCGTGACCTTCTCCGCCAGCGCCACCGACGCCCGTTACTGCATGGGTCTGCTCACCGCGGACGAGAACGCCAACCTGCTCGACGCGCGGTCGTGGACCAAGACGCCCACGCCGATCTTCACCACGAACGACGCGACCAGGCAGTACGGCCCCGGTCACAACTCGTTCACCACGGTCGGCGACCAGGACGTGCTGGTCTACCACGCGCGCGACTACCGGGACATCACCGGCGACCCGCTGTTCGACCCGAACCGGCACACCCGCGTGCAGCGGGTGCACTGGAACGCCGACGGCACGCCCAGCTTCGGCGTGCCGGTGGGCAAGGGCGGACCGGTGGTCCGGCTGTCGCCGCTCGACGCGCCGAACCTGTTCGTGCGGCACTACGAGTACCGGCTCCGGGTGGACGGCAACGTCCGCGAGGTGGCCGACTCGCAGTTCCGGTTCGTGCCCGGCTTCCTCGGCGCGGGCACGGTGGCGGTGCAGTCGGTCAACTTCCCGGACCGCTACGCGCGGGTCGACGGGACCGCGATCCGGATCGACCCGTACGAGGACGCCGACGCCTACGGGCTGGCCGCGTCGTTCGTCCGGGTCCCGGGCCTGACCGATCGCGGCGCGGTGTCGTTGCGGTTGGCCGCCGACCCGGCGGCGTACCTCGCGCACGACACCGGGCGGCTGGTGGTGTCCAAGCCCGGTGACGACCGGCGCGCCAGGGAACGGGCGACATTCCGCCTGGGATGACGTGTTGCGGCCAGGTGCGCCCGGTCCCCGGTGAGACAATCGATCGGGCGCACTTGCGCGGTGAACAGGGCTAACAGGCCCTGTTATCGCTAACATCAAGGCAAGCAGTGTTCGGACAGTGGAGATGGGGACGTAGTGGACCACAGGACCTCGCGCGATCCCGCGATGACGGATGTCGCCCGGCTCGCCGGGGTCTCGCACCAGACGGTGTCGCGGGTGCTCAACGGGCACCCCAACGTCCGGGAGCAGACCCGACTGCGGGTGCGCGCGGCCATCGCCGAGCTGGGCTACCGGCCCAACAAGGCCGCCCGTGCGCTGGTGACCGGACGGTCCCAGCTGATCGGGGTGGTGGCGCAGAACTCGACGCTCTACGGCCCCGCGTCGCTGCTCGCCGCGTTCGAGGCGGCGGCGGCCGAGGCCGGGTTCGCGGTGAGCGTCGGCCGGGTCAACGTGCTGGACCGCAACTCCATCTCGGACGCCGTCGAGCGGCACCTCGACCAGCGTGTCGCCGGAATAGTGGTTATCGCGCCGACCGCGTCGGCCAACGAGGCCGTCGGCGAGGTGTCCGCGGGCATCCCGCTGGTCACCGTGGACGGCGACCCGGAGCGCTCCACCCCGCTGGTCACGGTCGACCAGGCGGCGGGCGCGTTCGCGGCGACAACGCACCTGCTCAGCGCGGGTCACCGCACGGTGTGGCACGTGTCGGGCCCGTCGGACTGGTTCGACAGCCTCGGTCGCATACGGGGTTGGCGGACGGCACTGGAGACCGCGGGCCTGGAGGTGCCGCCGGTCGTCCCGGCGGACTGGAGCGCGTCGTCCGGCTACCGGGCGGGCCAGATGCTGGCCCGGATGCCGGAGGTCAGCGCGATCTTCGCGGCGAACGACCACCTGGCGCTCGGCATCCTGCGGGCGATGAGCGAGCGGGGCCGCCGGGTGCCGCACGACGTGAGCCTCGTGGGCTTCGACGACGTGCCGGAGGCGGCGTACTTCATCCCGCCGCTGACGACCATCAGGCCGGACTTCGACGCCGTCGCCAAGGAGACCCTGGAGCTGCTGCTGGCCCAGGTCTCCGACGGCGACGTGGGTGCGCCGCAGCGCACCGTCGCGCCGTCGTTGGTGCAACGGGACAGCGTCGCTCCGCCCGCGGAGTGATCGCGGAGTGACGTCGTCCGGCTAGGGTCCGGGCTCGTAGTGGGCGCCGCCGGGGACGGCGGCGCAACACTTTCGTACTCTCTTCGCACATCTGCGGCTCCGCGTCGGGCGCGATCACGCCTACGCTGAAGCTGCGGGCGGTAGTCGCCCGAACCCGCTAAGCATCACGTTTTGTGCACGCTCACCAAGTCGTTAAGACCAGGTTGCGGGCAGGTCTTGACGCCGGGAATGTTAGCGATAACACTCCTTCCCATGGCGAGCGATCCGTTGGTGGTGGGTGTCGACTTCGGCACGTTGTCCGGCCGCGCGGTGGTCGTGCGGGTCCGCGACGGCCTTGAACTGGGCTCAGCGGTGCACGACTACACGCACGGCGTGCTGGACCGGGCGCTGCCCGGTGGGCGCGCCTTGCCCCCGGACTGGGCGTTGCAGGTGCCCCAGGACTACGTGGACGTGCTGCGCCACGCGGTGCCCGCGGCCATCGCCGACGCCGGGGTGGACCCGGCCGACGTGATCGGCATCGGCACCGACTTCACCGCGTGCACGATGGTCCCGGTCAAGGCGGACGGCACGCCCCTCAACGAGTTGCCCGAGTTCGAGACCAACCCGCACGCGTACGTGAAGCTGTGGAAGCACCACGCGGCCCAGCCGCAGGCGGACCGGATCAACCACCTCGCGGCCCAGCGCGGCGAGAGCTGGCTGCCCCGCTACGGCGGCCTGATCTCCTCGGAGTGGGAGTTCGCCAAGGGGCTCCAGCTGCTCGAAGAGGCCCCCGAGGTCTACGCGGAGATGGACCACTGGGTCGAGGCCGCGGACTGGATCGTCTGGCAGCTGGCCGGCGTCTACGTGCGCAACGCGTGCACGGCCGGTTACAAGGGCATCTACCAGGACGGTTACCCGTCCACCGAGTTCCTGGCGGCGCTCAACCCGGACTTCGCGGGCTTCGTCGCCGACAAGCTGGAGCACCCGCTCGGCCAGCTGGGCGACCGCGCCGGCGGGCTCACCGAGCAGGCCGCCGAGTGGACCGGCCTCACGCCCGGCATCGCGGTGGCCGTCGGCAACGTCGACGCGCACGTGACCGCGCCCGCCGCCCAAGCCGTGGAACCGGGCCAGATGGTCGCGATCATGGGCACCTCCACGTGCCACGTGATGAACGGCGACATCCTGCGCGACGTGCCCGGCATGTGCGGCGTGGTCGAGGGCGGCATCGTGCCCGGCCTGTGGGGCTACGAGTCGGGCCAGAGCGGTGTCGGCGACATCTTCGCCTGGTTCGTCGAGCACAACGTGCCGGCGGAGTACCACGAGACGGCCCGCGAGCGGGGCATCTCGGTGCACGAGCTGCTGACCGAGCTGGCCGCCCAGCAGCGCATCGGCGAGCACGGCCTGATCGCGCTGGACTGGCACAGCGGCAACCGCTCGGTGCTGGTGGACCACGAGCTGTCGGGCGTGGTGGTCGGGCAGACGCTGGCCACGCGCGCCGAGGACACCTACCGGGCGCTGCTGGAGGCCACGGCCTACGGCACCCGGGTGATCGTGGACTCCTACACCGACGCGGGCATCCCGGTGAACGAGCTGGTGATCGCGGGCGGCCTGCTGCGCAACCCGCTGCTGATGCAGATCTACGCCGACGTGACCAACCTGCCGCTGTCGGTGATCGGCTCGGAGCAGGGGCCCGCGCTGGGCTCGGCGATGCACGCGGCGGTGGCCGCGAAGGCCTTCGAGGACATCCGTGCCGCGGCCAAGGCGATGGGCTCGGTCAAGCGGGGCGTGTACCTGCCGATCCCGGCGAACGTCGTGGCCTACGAGCGGATGTTCGTCGAGTACCAGGAGCTGCACGACTACTTCGGGCGCGGCGTCAACGAGGTCATGCACCGGCTCAAGGCGCGGCGTCGTGCCGCCAAGGGGGAGTGAGTCCATGTCAGCCGTTTCCGACCTGCGTCGCACGGTCGCCGACCTGCACCGCGAGCTGACCCGCTACGAGCTGGTCATCTGGACCGCGGGCAACGTCTCGGCGCGCGTGCCGGACCAGGACCTGATGGTCATCAAGCCGTCCGGCGTGTCCTACGACGAGCTGGGGCCCGAGGCCATGGTCGTCACCGACCTGCACGGCACGCTCGTCGAGGGCGAGATGGCGCCGTCGTCGGACACCGCCGCGCACGCCTACGTGTACCGGCACATGCCCGAGGTGAACGGCGTGGTGCACACGCACTCGCCCTACGCCACGGCGTGGGCGGCACGCGGTGAGCCGATCCCGTGCGTGCTCACCATGATCGCCGACGAGTTCGGCGGCGACATCCCGGTGGGGCCGTTCGCGCTCATCGGCGACGACTCGATCGGCCACGGCATCGTGGAGACGCTGCGCGCCAGCCGGTCCAAGGCCGTGCTGATGCGCAACCACGGCCCGTTCACGGTCGGCAAGGACGCGCGGTCGGCGGTGAAGGCAGCGGTGATGCTGGAGGACGTGGCACGTACCGTCCACTTCGCACACCAGCTGGGCAAGCCGGAGCCGATCGAGCAGCACCACATCGACAGCCTTTACTCGCGCTACCAGAACGTCTACGGGCAATGAGCCCACGAGGGGAGTCCCGCATGTCCTCTGGGGGGAAGCCGCAGGTCTGGTTCCTGACCGGGAGCCAGCACCTCTACGGCCCGGAAACGCTGGAGCAGGTGGCCCGGCAGTCGCAGCAGATCCAGCGGATGCTCACCGAGTCGGGCAAGCTGTCCGCCGAGGTGGTGTGGCAGCCGGTGCTCACCGACACCGCCGCCATCCGCAACGTGATGCTGGCGGCCAACAGCGACCCGTCGTGCATCGGCGTGATCGCGTGGATGCACACGTTCTCGCCCGCGAAGATGTGGATCACCGGGCTGGACGCGCTGCGCAAGCCGCTGCTGCACCTGCACACGCAGCTGAACGAGGCGCTACCGTGGTCCACCATCGACATGGATTTCATGAACCTCAACCAGGCCGCCCACGGCGACCGCGAGTTCGGGTTCATCCAGACCAGGATCGGTGTGCCGCGCAAGACCGTCGCGGGCCACGCGAGTGACCCGCTGCTGGCCGAGCGGATCGACGGCTGGGTGCGCGCGGCCACCGGCTACAGTCATCTCAACGGGATGAAGCTGGCCCGGTTCGGCGACAACATGCGTGGCGTCGCGGTCACCGAGGGCGACAAGGTGGAAGCGGAGCTGCGCTTCGGCGTCTCGGTGAACACCTACGGAGTGAACGACCTGGTCGAGCTGGTGGACGCGGTCGAGGACCAGGAGATCGACGTCCTCGTCGCCGATTACGCCGACACCTACCGGCTCGCGCCCGAACTGCACCGCGGCGCGGAGCGGCACGAGTCGCTGCGCTACGCGGCCCGCATCGAGGCCGGTCTGCGTCGGTTCCTCACCGACGGCGGCTTCGGCGCGTTCACCACGAACTTCGAGGACCTGGGCGGGCTGCGGCAGCTGCCCGGCCTGGCCGTGCAGCGGTTGATGGGCGACGGCTACGGCTTCGGCGGCGAGGGCGACTGGAAGACCTCGGCCCTGCTGGCCGCGGTCAAGGCGATGGGCGCGGGCACCGGCCGCGGCACGTCGTTCATGGAGGACTACACCTACCACTTCGGGCCGGGTGAGCCGAAGATCCTGGGTGCGCACATGCTGGAGGTCTGCCCGACCATCGCGGCCGACCGGCCTTCGTGCGAGATCCACCCGCTGGGCATCGGTGGTCGGGAGGACCCGGTGCGGTTGGTGTTCGACGCGGCGGAGGGGCCCGCCGTGGTTGTCGGCCTGGCCGACCTGGGGGAGCGGTTCCGGTTGGTGGCCAACGAGGTCGAGGTCGTGCCGCCGGACGAGCCGCTGCCGAACCTGCCGGTGGCGCGCGCGGTGTGGAAGCCCGCACCGTCGCTGTCCACTTCGGCCGAATCGTGGCTGACCGCGGGCGGCCCGCACCACACCGTCATGACGCAGGCGGTGGGCGCGGAGGTGCTGCGTGACTTCGCGAACATGGTGAACACCGAACTGGTGGTCATCGACCAGGACACGACGACCACGTCGTTCAGCGATCGCCTGCGCTGGAACCAGGCGTACTTCCGACTTGCGCAGGGCCTGCGTTAGCAGCATCTGGGCTTGGCACCACCCCGAGGAGAGAGAAACGATGAAGTTTCCACGGTTCGCCGCCGTCACCGTGGCGGCAGCAGCCCTAACCTTGTCCGCCTGCGGTTCGGCGGAGAAGTCCGTCGACACCCAGACCGGCACCACCGAGGGCGCGCTGGTCGGAGTGACCATGCCGACCCGGTCGTCCGAGCGCTGGATCCACGACGGCGACAACATCAAGAAGCAGCTGGAGGAGAAGGGCTACAAGGTCGACCTCCAGTACGCCGAGAACGACATCCCGACGCAGGCCAACCAGATCGAGAACCAGATCACCAAGGGCGCGAAGCTGCTCATCGTGGCTTCGATCGACGGCACCGCGATCACGTCGCAGCTGCAGCAGGCCGAAGACGCGAAGATCCCGGTCATCGCCTACGACCGCCTCCTGCGCAACACCGACAGCGTCGACTACTACGCCACCTTCGACAACTTCAAGGTCGGCGTGCAGCAGGCGACGTCGCTGCTCACCGGGCTGAAGGTGCTCAACGCCGACGGCACCCCGGGCACCGCGACCGGCCCGCTGAACATCGAGCTGTTCGCCGGCTCGCCGGACGACAACAACGCCACGTTCTTCTTCAACGGCGCGATGTCGGTGCTCCAGCCGCACATCGACAAGGGCACGCTGGTCGTCAAGAGCGGCCAGGTCGACTTCAAGACGGTCGCCATCCTGCGTTGGGACCCGGCGACGGCCCAGCAGCGCATGGAGAACCTGCTGACCTCCACCTACGGTGGCGCCCAGGTGCACGGCGTGCTCTCGCCCTATGACGGTCTGTCCATCGGCATCCTGTCCGCGCTCAAGAGCAGCGGCTACGGCACCGGCGGCAACCCGTACCCGATCGTCACCGGCCAGGACGCCGAGGTCGCCTCGGTGAAGTCGATCATCGGCAACGAGCAGTACTCCACCATCTACAAGGACACCCGCGAACTGGCGGCGACCACCGTGAAGATGGCGGACTCGGTGCTCAAGGGCCAGAAGCCCGAGGTCAACAACGAGAAGGACTACGACAACGGCAAGAAGGTCGTCCCGTCGTACCTGCTCGAATCGGTCATCGTGGACAAGAGCAACTTCCAGAAGGTGCTCGTGGACAGCGGCTACTACACCGCGGATCAGCTGAAGTAGGTTTGCACAACATGTCCGACGACATCCTGGTGATGCACGGCATCACCAAGCGGTTCGCCGGAGTCACCGCGCTGCACGACGTATCGCTCGCCGTGCAGCGCGGTGAGATCCACGCGATCTGCGGTGAGAACGGCGCGGGTAAGTCCACGCTGATGAAGGTGCTCTCCGGAGTGCACCCGCACGGGTCGTACGAAGGCGAGATCGTCTTCGAGGGCGAGCCGTGCTCGTTCGCCAGCGTCCGCGACAGCGAGCGACGCGGCATCGTGATCATTCACCAGGAGCTGGCGCTGTGCGGCCAGCTGTCCATCGCGGAGAACCTGTACCTCGGCAACGAGCGGGCCAAGCGCGGGTTCATCGACTGGAACCGCACCAACCACGCGGCGGGCGCCCTGCTCGCCCGCGTGGGACTGCGGGAGAACCCGACGACGCCGATCAACGAACTGGGCGTGGGCAAGCAGCAGCTGGTGGAGATCGCCAAGGCGTTGGCGAAGGACGTCAAGCTGCTGATCCTGGACGAGCCGACCGCGGCGTTGAACGACGACGACTCCGCGCACCTGCTCGACCTGCTCGACGGGCTGCGCGACGAGGGCATCACCTCGGTGATCATCTCGCACAAGCTCAACGAGGTCACCAGGATCTCCGACAGCATCACGATCCTGCGCGACGGCCGCACCATCGAGACGCTGCCCGCGGGCGAGGTGAGCGAGGAGCGGATCATCTCGGGCATGGTCGGCCGCGATCTGGAGAACCGCTTCCCGCCCCGCACGCCGAAGGTGGGCGAGGAGGTGCTGCGGATCGAGGACTGGACCGTGCACAGCCCGTCCCAGCCGGACCGGGTGGTGGTCCACAACGCCACCCTGTCGTTGCGGCGCGGTGAGATCGTCGGCCTGGCCGGTCTGATGGGCGCGGGCCGCACGGAACTCGCGATGAGCGTCTTCGGCCGCTCGTACGGCGTGGGCGTGTCCGGCCGGGTCATCAAGGACGGCCGCGAGATCGACACGCGCACCGTGCGCAAGGCCATCGAGCACGGCTTGGCCTACGTCAGCGAGGACCGCAAGCGGTACGGGCTGAACCTGATCGAGGACGTCAAGCGCAACGTGTCCGCGGCCGGGTTGGACAAGATCGCCCCCCGCGGCTGGGTGAACGACGGCGAGGAGTTCTCGGTCGCCGAGAAGTACCGGCGCTCGATGAACATCAAGACGCCCAACGTCGGCACGCCGACCTCGTCGCTGTCGGGCGGCAACCAGCAGAAGGTCGTGCTGGCCAAGTGGATGTTCACCGACCCGGACGTGCTCATCCTCGACGAGCCGACCCGCGGTATCGACGTGGGCGCGAAGTACGAGATCTACTCGATCATCAACGAGCTGGCCGACCAGGGACGCGCGGTGCTGGTCATCTCCTCCGAGCTGCCGGAGTTGCTCGGCCTGTGCGACCGGGTGTACGCACTGTCCGAAGGCCGGATCACCGGTGAGCTGGACCGCGCGGAAGCCACCCAGGAACGCCTGATGCACCACATGACCCAGGGACAGACCTCATGAGCACTGAACTGGCACCGGCGCCCGTGGCGAAATCCGCCGCACCGCAGCGCCGGTTCTCGATCAACCTGCGACAGTCCGGCATCTACGTGGCGTTCGCGCTGATCGTGGTGCTCTTCACGGTGCTGACGGATGGCGCTCTGCTGACACCGCAGAACATCTCCAACATCATCGTGCAGAACTCGTACGTGTTGATCCTGGCCATCGGGATGATCCTGGTGATCATCGGCGGGCACATCGACCTGTCCGTCGGGTCGGTGGTCGCGTTGACCGGCGCGATCTGCGCGGTGCTGACCGTGCAGATGGGCCTGCCGTGGCCGCTGGCCGTGGTCATCACGCTGGCCGCGGGCGCGGTGATCGGCGCGGCCCAGGGGTACTGGGTGGCGTTCTTCGGCATCCCGGCGTTCATCGTGACGCTGGCGGGCATGCTGGTGTTCCGGGCGCTGACCCTGACCGTGCTGGGCAACCAGGGCATCGGCCCGTTCCCGGACCAGATCCGCACCCTGGCCAACGGCTTCACCGAGGGCTACCTGGGCAACGTCGGCCTCGGCCCGCTGGGCGGCGCAGACCTGCTCAGCCTGCTGGTCGGCGTCGTGGTGGTGGCCGTTTTCGGGTTCACGCAGTGGCGCACGCGCAAGGCCCGGCTGAGCTATGGGCAGGTCGTGGACCCGTTCCCGATCTTCGTGGCGAAGATCGCGCTGGCGGCGGCCGTGGTGCTGGCCGTGGTCGTGCAGCTGGCCCGGTTCCGGAACCTGCCGTGGGTGCTCGTGCTGCTCGCGGTGCTGGCGCTGGGCTACTCGCTGATGGCCAACAAGTCGGTGTTCGGCCGGCACATCTACGCCATCGGCGGCAACCTCCAGGCCGCGACGCTGTCCGGCGTGAAGGTCAAGCAGGTCACCTTCTGGGTGTTCGTGAACATGGGCGTGCTGGCCGCGCTGGCGGGCGTGATCTTCGCCGGCCGGCTCAACCAGGCCGGTCCGACCGCGGGTACCGCGTTCGAGCTGGACGCGATCGCGGCGGCGTTCATCGGCGGCGCGGCGGTGCAGGGCGGCGTGGGCAAGGTGGTCGGCGCGATCACCGGCGGCCTGATCATGGGCGTGATCAACAACGGCATGTCGTTGATCGGTGCCCAGAGCGAACAGGTGATGCTGGTCAAGGGGCTCGTGCTGTTGGCCGCCGTTGCTTATGACGTGTGGACCAAGCGTCGCGGGCGTGCCTGAGCGGTTGGTTCTCTCGGTTCTCTTCGTCAAGGGCCTGTCCGGGTGTCGGACAGGCCCTTGACTCGTTTTCGGATGTCCGATTCACTACCGAGTGGCCCTGGGAACGCTCCCATCAGTGTTCCTCGGGCAGGGTCCTCGGGTGGTGGCCCGCCTCGTCCCCCCGGTGGGCCGCCATCCTTCCTCTCCGACCGAACAGGAACCCGCAGATCTCCGCCGCCGCTAGAGGAAAGCGCTTACCAAACTCGGGAGATCACCACATGAAAGCACTACTCGCCGTGTCAGCGTTGACAGCGGCGCTCCTCCAGGTCACCGCGCCGGAGGCCCAGGCCGCCTGCGGCGACGGCACGTTCCACGCCGAGGTGACCGGGTCCGGCAGCAGCTTCACCGCCCGCCGGGGCAGCAGCACGGTCTACACGGGCAGCAGCCTGCGTGCCGCGATGCAGGCGGCCAACGACAGCCTCACCGCCAACCGCACGTCCAAGGAACGGATCGTCGTCCGGGCGTCCGGCTCCATCCCCGCGGGCGAGCGGTACTCGATGCGCAGCTACACCACGATCGACCTGTGCGGCACCATCAACGTCACCGGTTCCGGCTCGGGCGACTACGCCCCGGTCTATGCGCGCGGCGTCCGCGACATCGAGGTCCAGAACCTCACCCTCACCGGCACCCCGCTGTACGGCATCTTCATGCGCAACGTCACCAACGTGGTGATCGGCAATGTGAACATGCGCCTGTCCAGGGGGTTGGGCGTGCGCATCGACAACCGCGGCGACACCAGCCAGTGGAGCCGCAACATCCGCCTCGACTACGCCTACGTGCAGGGCGCCAGCTCGCACGCCGTGGAGACCTACGGCGTGGACGGCCTGACCATCGGCACGGTGGTGGCCCGCAGCGTCGGCGAGTCGGGCCTGTTGCTCAACCAGACCATCAACGCCACCGTGGGCACGGTCGACGCCGAGAACGCGGGCACCGGCACCGGCTACGCCGCGTTCCGCACCGCCAACCGCAACGGCCGCATCGGCAGCAGCTACCCGATCAACGTGCGGGTGGGGCAGGTCATCGCCCGTGGCGGCGGGCGCGGCATCTTCTGCGTCTCGGAGAGCGGCGGCCTCCAGATCGACCGGATCACCATCGCCAACACCGGCAACAACGCGATCCTGATCGAGAACTGCTACAACGTGAACCTTGCCGCTCAGAGCGGCAGCGTCAACGGCGGGGGTGAGATCCGGTTGGCGGCGCGGAGCGAGTTCCCGGTGACGCGGGACATCATCATCCAGAACCTGACCGTCACCAACTCGGCGATCACCGAGAACCCGTGCGGCACCAACACCACCTTCCGCAACAACACCCTGGTCAACAGCAGGCAGAGCATCTGCTAGCAGTCCTTCGGCCGGGACGGGGCGCACGTGTCCTGTCCCGGCCAAGGCCATCTGAAACGGTTCCGTTCGGATGTGGGGATCTGTAGTGTGCGTGGACCTCGGGGGGAGGTGGCGCGGTGAATCGGTATGAGCGGCTGAACCTGCTGTTGGAGCTGTTGGCCGAGCGGGGGCGGGTCGAGGTGGACGACATCGCGGCCGAGTTGGACGTCTCCGGGGCCACTGTTCGTCGGGATCTCGATCATTTGGCGGGTCAGCAACTGCTTACGCGCACTCGTGGGGGTGCGGTGGCGCACTCGGTCGCCTATGGGTTGCCGTTGCGCTACAAGTCGGTTCTGCGTGCGGGGGAGAAGCAGCGCATCGGGCGGGCGGCGGCCGGGCAGGTTGCGCGTGGTGCGGTGGTTGGTATCAACGGCGGTACTACGACCACGGAAGTTGCGCGGGCGTTGATGACCAGCCCGGATTTCGGTGGCGCGGCGGGTGACGGCGTGATCACCGTGGTGACCAATGCGTTGAACATCGCCAATGAACTCGCGGTGCGGCCGCAGGTGAAGTTGGTGGTGACCGGTGGGGTGGCGCGGCCGCTGTCCTACGAGTTGACCAGTCCGTTGGCGGGGAAGATCCTCAGTGGGCTGAGTCTGGACGTGACGTTTCTGGGCGTGGACGCGATCGACCCGGACTCCGGTGCCTACGCGCACCACGAGGCGGCGGCGGACGTGGATCGGATGCTGGCCGAGCGTGCGGAGCGGGTCGTCGTGGTCGCGGACTCGTCGAAGATCGGCATCAGGGCGTTTGCCGAGATCTGCCCGATCGGGCTGGTGCACGCGCTGGTCACGGATACCGACGCGGATGAGGACGATGTGCGTCGGTTCCGCGAACGTGGGGTCGAGGTCATTCGCGTGTGAGGTGTAAGCGGGCGCGGACTACGGCGGCGGCTGACCACGCTTGTGGGCTGCATGCCGCGGGGTAGGCGACGATGTCTTGGTCTACGACGCCGTGTAATTCCTGTGGTCGTCCGCTGAAGTGTGTGGCTGCTCGGATGATGCCGTGTGCCAATGTGTCGGCGAGGTTGTGGTGGCCTTCGGCGGCCAGACCGACCATGGCGATTGCGGTGTCGTGGGGCCAGACGCTGCCCAGGTGGTAGCTCAGCGGGTTGAAGGCGGCGCTGTTGGACGACAGCGTGCGCAGGCCGAATGCGGTGGTCAGGTCGTCAGCCGCTAGCCGTGCGGCGACCAGGTCCACCTGGTCGCGGTCGAGGAGGCCGGTGCCCAGTAGGTGGGCCATGTTCGACGCTGCGCCGTCGACCGGTTTTTTGGCGCCGTCCAACGCGATTGCGGGGTAGTGGCCGTGTTCGTCCGCCAGCCAGAACGACTCGTGGAAACGGTTGCGCAGGCGGTTTGACCAGGTGGCCCAGCCGGTGGCGTCCAGGCCGAATTCGTCGGCCAAGGCGATGGCGTTCGTCGCCGCCGCGTACGCGTAGCCCTGTACTTCGCACAACGCCAGCGGGCCGATGGGGTGGCGGCCGTCGTCGTGCCGGATGCCGTCGTGGGAGTCCTTCCAACCCTGGTTGGTGAGGCCGCCGGTGGCTGAGCCTGCGTACTCCAGCAGGCCGTCACCGTCCGGGTCGGCGTCCGGGCCGGTCAGCCAGGCCATCGCGGCGGTGAGGTTCGGGAGTAGTGCGCGGACCTCGTCGGATGGCATTCCGGCCTGCCAGGCGTCGTGCAGCAGTCGGATCCACAGGGCGGTGGCGTCGATCGTGCCGTAGTACAACGGGGAGAGGCTGACCTGGCCGGTCTCGATGGCTTCCGAGCGTGCCTCGTGCGGCATCTTGCCGGGCGCTTCCTCGGTGACCGGGTCGTGCCGGACGCCCTGCCTGCGTGCCAGGGTGCGTAATGTGCCGGCGGCCAGCGTGGTGTCCAGTGGCAGGAGTAAGGATGCCGTCCACAGTGAGTCGCGGCCGAAAAGTGTGAAGTACCAAGGGCTTCCGGCTGCTGCGTAGGTGTCGGCGGGTGCGTCGGGGTCGGATAAGAGGAGTGCGTCCAGGTCGCGCAGCGATCGTGCGGCCAGGTCGTCCGCGAATGTCCACTTGGGACGTTGGATGGCGGGGAGTGGTGTGAAGGTGGTCGGCTTGGCGCGGCCTGCGGTCACCACGACGTCCACGGTCCAGGATTCGCCGGAGGTGAGGGTCAGCGGCCAGCTCAGTTCGACTACGTCGGCTATGACTGCGGTGGACGCCTCGGTGGAGACCTCCAGCCGTGACCACGAGTGCTCGTCTTGCCATAGGACGTCCGCCCCGATCAGCGGCGGCACCAGTGGTAGTCGGGAGCCGGCTCGGACGCGGTCCACTCCGGCCAGGTCGGTCGCGGCCCAGAGGCGCACCACTACCTGGCGGTGGGCCCACGCGGTCACGGTGATCCGTTCGCGCAAGCCGTCGGCGGTCACCGTTCGGTCACGATGGATCATCAGTACCGGATCGACCCACGACGTGGTTTCTTCGGTCGCGTAGCGGAAGGACACGCGGTCAGCGCCGGACGTCGAGGCACCCACGCACACCAGTGGCCCTACGGCCAGTTGCAGCAGGGCGAGGGCTCGGCGGTCGGCGTGGAAGAAGCCGTTCACACCTTCTCCGGTGACCTGTCCGTCGGCCGCGCTCAGCACCACTGACGGTGCGCGTAAGACGGTCGTCAGTTGCGGTCCGGTCACGTCGGGCCTCCGACTCCTTGACACCACCGTGTGGCGCGGGACACAGTACCGCCGATTTGAGCGGTCAAATGGAGATCGAAGTGTGCCGGCCGGTGCGCTCGGTGAACAGGGCGTGACGGGGGAGTGATCAGGCCATGGCACGTCCCGGTGGTCCGGTGACGATCCGCCAGGCCGCGTTACACGCCGGCGTCTCCCCCCAGACCGTCTCCAACGTGCTCAACGCGCCACAGCGGGTGGACCCGGCGACACGGCAGCGGGTCCGGTCGGCCATCGAGCCGCTCGGCTACCGGCCCAACCGCAACGCGCGCAACCTCGCCGCCCGGCGCGCCGGCCTCATCGGCTACAGCATGCCCGGTCCGCGACACCGCCAACTCCTTCATGGACCGCTTCCTGCACCTGCTCACCGCCGAGGTGGAGCGCTCCGGACGGCACGTGCTGCTGTTCACCGGTACCGACATCGAGGTCTACGCCGACCTGGTCGCCCAACGGGCCGTGGACGCGTTCGTGGTCGCCGACACCGTCGACCAGGACCAGCGCCACCAGTGGCTCGCCGACCACGGCGTGCCGTTCGTGTCCTTCGGTCGCACGTGGTCGGGCAGCCAACCGGGTCCGTGGGTGGACCTGGACGGCGCCGCCGTGTGCCACCGGCTGGTCGACGGCCTGCACGACCTCGGACGCCGCCGCATCGCGTTCGTCGCCAGGCGCGGCGGCAGCGGCCAGTTCCTGGACCGGCAGCGCGGGTGGCTCGCCGGGTGCGCCGCCCTCGACCTGCCCGCGGGCCGGCTCGCGGTCGCCGAAGCCGACACCGTCGCGGCGGGCGGCGCGGCGATGCGGGACCTGCTGGACTCCGAAGTCCCGCCGGACGCGGTGATCGCGGTGAGCGACCCGCTTGCGGTAGGTGTGCTCCGTGAAGTGCGCCGCCAGGGGCTCCGGCCGGGGACGGACGTCGCGGTGACGGGTTTCGACGACTCACCGTTGGCCTCCGTTGTGGACGGTGGTCTCACCTCGGTGCGGCAACCCGTCGAGAGGTTCGCCCGAACCGTGGTGGACCTGCTGGACAGCACGAACGGGGATCGGGGTGTGTTGCTGCCGGGCGAGATCGTCAGCCGCGGCAGCGCCCCACTCCGCCTGACAGAGCAAGATGTGAACCGATGGGAGTCTCGGTGATGGGCGTTCGGACAACGGCGTTGCGAGCGACTGCGGCGCTGGGGGTGGCAGTTCTCCTCGCCTCGTGCGGCAGTGGCGGGAACGACACCGGCGAGCAGACCGGCGGTGCGCTCGAAGGCCGGGGCGAGATCACGTTCGCCACCGGCAAGGACACGTCCAACAACATGCAGAAGCTCGTGGACGAGTGGAACGCCTCGCACCCCAACGAGCAGGTCCGGATCATCGAACTGCCCGAGTCCGCGGACGCCCAGCGCCAGCAGATGGTGCAGAACGCGCAGGTCAAGTCCGACGCGTACACGATCCTCAACCTCGACGTGGTGTGGACGGCCGAGTTCGCGGCCAACCGCTGGGTGGTGGAACTGCCCACCGACCAGCTCGGCCTGGACAAGTTCCTGGAGCCCGCGGTGAAGACCGCGCAGTACCGGGACAAGCTCTACGCGGTGCCGGTGTACTCCGACGGCGGCCTGCTCTACTACCGCAAGGACCTGCTCGACGCGGCGGGCGTGAAGCCGCCGAAGACGTGGGCCGAACTCATCGCCGCCTGCCAGGCGGTCAAGCCGGCGCAGCCCGCGATCGGCTGCTACGCCGGTCAGTTCGAGAAGTACGAGGGCCTGACGGTCAACTTCGACGAGGCCGTGCACTCCGCGGGCGGTGACGTGGTCGACGCCTCCGGCAAGCCGGTGGTCGACTCGCCCGAGGCGAAGGCCGGGCTGGACGCCCTGGTCACGGCCTTCCAGCAGGGCGTGATCCCGCAGAAGGCCATCACCTACAAGGAGGAGGAAGGCCGCCGCGCGTTCCAGGCCGGCGAGCTGGTGTTCCACCGCCAGTGGCCCTACCAGTGGAACCTGGCCGGCAAGACCGACGGCTCCTCGCAGGTCGCGGGCAAGTTCGACGTCGCCCCGCTGCCCGGCATCGACGGACCCGGCAGCTCCACGCTCGGTGGCCACAACTTCGCCATCTCGGCGTTCGGCAAGAACAAGGCCACCGCGGTCGACTTCATCAAGTTCTTCAGCGGCGAGGCCGCGCAGCGCTCCAACCTGCTGGCCACCTCGCAGGCGCCGACCCTGGCGAGCCTGTACGACGACGCCGAGCTGATCAAGCAGTTCCCGTACCTGCCGATGCTGAAGGCGTCCATCCTGTCCGCCAAGCCGCGTCCGCAGGCCGTCAAGTACGGCGACGTCACCCAGGCCATCCAGGAAGCCGCGTACGCCGCGCTGACCGGTGAGAAGACCAGCGAGGTGGCGCTGAAGGAGTTGCAGGCCAAGTTGCAGGAGCTGGTCAAGTGACGGTAGTCGCCCGCCGCGCCCGGGGTGCTACCTCGGGCGCGGGGCGACTCGCCGTGGCGCTGCTGTCACCGACGTTCGTGGTGCTCGCCCTGGTGGTCGGGTACCCGCTGGTGGCGGCGCTGCGCGAGTCGGTGTTCAGGGAGGGCACGGACCTCGACGAGAGCGGTTTCGTCGTGGAGGGCGCGCGGTTCGTCGGTGTGGACAACTACGCCTCGGTCTTCGCGGGCGAGTCGGCGGTGCGGTTCTGGAACGCCTTCAGCAACACCACGGTGTTCACCGTCATCACGGTCTCCCTGGAAGTGGTGATCGGTGTCGGCATGGCGCTGGTCATGCACCACGCGCTGTGCTGGCGTGGTGTGGTGCGGGCCAGCATCCTGGTGCCGTGGGCGGTGCCGACGGCGGTGTCCGCGCTGTTGTGGCGGTGGATCTTCCAGGCCGACGGCGTGGCCAACTCGATCATCGGCCAGCAGGTCCTGTGGACCACCGAGGGCTGGCAGGCGAAGTTCGCGATCATCCTGGCGGACGTCTGGAAGACGGCGCCGTTCGTCGGTCTGCTGGTGCTGGCCGGCCTCCAGATCATCCCGAACGACGTCTACGAGGCGGCCCGGGTCGACGGGGCGTCGCCGTGGCGGCAGTTCTGGCGGATCACGTTGCCGCTGGTCAAGCCCGCGTTGCTGGTGGCCGTGCTGTTCCGGGTGCTCGACGCGCTGCGGATGTTCGACCTGCCGTACGTGCTCATCGGCCCCCGCAAGGCGTCGGCGGAGACGTTGTCCATGTTGGCCTTCGAGGAGGCGGCGAGTCTGCGGTTCGGGCCCGCCGCCGCGTACGCGACGCTACTGTTCGTCTACGTGGCCGTCACCGCCTTGGTGTTCGTGCGGTTGCTGGGTGCGGACGTCATCGGCGCCGCTCGGGAAAGGGCGGCCAAACGATGAACACGCAGCTGAGGCGGGTGCTGACGTTCGGCGGGCTGGGGCTGATCCTGGTCTACTGCCTGGCGCCGTTCTACTGGATGGCGGTGTCGGCGTTCCGCCGGCCGTCCGACCAGTTCGAGCTCACGCCGCTGCCGGCGCCGTTCTCGCTGGACAACATGACGGCGGTGTTCTCGCCCGGGGTGGGGTTCGGCCGGTCGCTGCTCAACAGCCTGGTCGTCGCGGGTACCACCACGGTGTTGACGCTGATCATCGGTGTGTCGGCGGCGTACGCGCTGGCGAGGTTGCACTTCCGGTTCAAGAACGCGGTCGCGGCGCTGATCATCGCCACCTCGATGTTCCCCGGCATCTCGCTGCTGGTGCCGCTGCTGGCGCTGTTCACCGACATCGGCTGGATCAACACCTACCAGTCGATGATCGTGCCCAGCCTGTCGTTCGCGCTGCCGCTGGCGGTGTGGAACCTGACCGCGTTCTTCCGGCAGATGCCGGAGGAGCTGGAGCAGGCGGCCATGATCGACGGCTGCACCCGTGGCCAGGCGTTTCGCAAGGTGATCCTGCCGTTGGCGGCGCCGGGTATCTTCACCACCGCGATCATCACGTTCATCGCGGCGTGGAACGAGTTCATCATCGCCCTGTCCATGGTCAACGACAGCAGCATGCAAACGGCGACCGTCGCGATCTCCCGGTTCACCGGGGCGTATGGTTTCGATCAGCCGTTCGGCACTCAGATGGCCGCCGGTGTGATCGTGACGGTTCCGCTGGTCGTCATGGTGCTGTTGTTCCAGCGGAGGATCATCGCAGGCTTGACCGCAGGCGGAGTGAAGTAGGCGCCGAGCGGTTGCAGAGGCCGGTCGTCACGTGTTGGGAGAGCCGTGACGACCGGCCAATTACTTGCCGCCGGGGGGCGTCAGGAGCAGCGGTACTGCGCGGGTCCACCCTCGTGGCCGACCAGGGTGGTTTCGTCGTCGCTGATCCCCACCAGCCGGAACGCGGCCGAGACGGTGGTCAGCGGGTCGACGACCGCGCCGTCACGCCAGAGGACCGCCCGCTGGCCCGAGCCCACGAAGCGGTTGCCGCCGACGGTGCCGTTGCCGCCGATGGCCACCGCGTTGACCGCGCCGTCGCGGATGGTGCGGATCAGGGTGCCCCGTGCGTTCCACTCGGCGGCGGCGTAGCTGGTGTCGTTGTTCATCCCGCCCACGACACGGCCGTTTCGGATGGCCCACGGGGTGCCGTAGCCGCCGGTGCCCTGCGCGGCGAGCGCCCGCCACTGGCCGTCGGTGTCCCACACGAAGCCGCCGCCCGAGCCCGAGTCGGTCTGAGCGACGATCCGGCCCTGCTCGTCGACGTCGGTGAGGCTGAGGTAGTCGACGTCCGGTGTGGGCAGCTCGCGGTAGGTGCCCGGCGCGCTCGCCGGCCACACCACCACGGTGTGCCGGAAGCCGGTGGTGGACGAACCGACGATGTCACCGGCGTTGTTGACCAGGTCGGCCGAGTAACCCTCCCACGCGGGGTTGCCCGGCAGCACGGTGGTGCTGCCGTCGCGACCGACGGTGACGCCGACGAACTCGCCGTTGACGATGTCGTCGCCGACGATCAGCCCGGCGGCGTTCACGTCGCGGAGGTGGGGCGTTTCGCCGGTCAGCCGCAGCGCGACCTTCCCGTTGTCCCACAGCGTTCCGCGCGGATCGGCCATGCCGCCCGACAGCCGCCGCTTCCCGGTGACGCCGACCGCGTACCGGCGGCCGTCGTAGCCGGAGATCGTGCCCGCGTCGATGCCGGTCGGCAGGTTCCACGCGGTCTTCAGCCAGGTGCAGGCCGCCGCTTCCACCGCACCGGCCTGGCCGGCGGGTAGCGCCAGCCCCATCGCCATGCCGAGCACGGCCGTGGCGAGCAGCTGTCTGTTTCGTCGGTTCGACAAGGGGATCGCCTTTCCTCGCGCGGATTTCACCGTCCGAACCGCAAGCCTGGCAGCGGCCGTCCGCCGCGGGAACCAGTTTTAACGAGGGCCGAATGTTCACCCGAACCAGCGATCAAGGGCACAAGTCGTCACGCTGAGTTGATAATCACTATCACTTCAGTGTAGACAAAAATCACCCAATCGGTGCGGGCGAGTTGGCTTCCGGGACGAGGACGGCCGGGGTGCCGGTGCCATCGGCGGGCACGGCCCAGACGTCGTTCAGGCCGTCGCTGCGCTGCATGCCGTAGCCGATGGTGTCCTGGTCGAGCCACGTCGGCTGGTCGTCCACGCTGCGCGTCTCGGCCAGCGGGGTGATCACCCTGGTGCCGAGATCCATTGTAGACAGTCGCCAGCCTTGCTGCGGATCGCGGTTGACCGCCGCCTTGTACGCGATGCGCTTTCCGTCGGGCGACAGCGATGGGCATTCCACGTTGTCCGCGATCGACCGCAGTGTGCGGTCCGCGAAATCGCCTTCCATCAGGTAGCGGTGGGTGCCGGTGGACATGGTGGCGTAGAAGCGGTTGTCGTCCGCCGTGAAGGTCACGCCCCAGAAGTTGCGGTCCACGGCGGTGACCACCTCGCCGTCCACGGTGGCGGTGAACTCCTCCAGCGAGGTGACGAGGGTGTCGGCTTTCGTGTCCAGGATGCCGGTGCTGGTGGAGAAGCCGTTGGCCGCGTAGGAGTGGCCGTCGACGAACAGGGTCCACGCCACCATCCGGCCGCTCGGTGACACCCGTGTGCGGTTCGGGAAGCCGGTCAGCGGCACGGTCCGCACCTCGCGCAGTCCGGAGTCCAACACGGCCAGCTCACCGGCCTTGAACGCGCCCACCGGACGCAGGCAGGACGTGGTCCCGGCGGCGGTGTATGCGCGGTCGCAGCGCTGTTCGGTGACCTCGCGCGGTCCGCTGGGATCGGAACGGGGCACCGTGGACAGTCTGCCGTTGCCCAGGACCATCAACCGCGGCCCGCTGACGGTGGAGGAAGTGATGGCGTCGGGCTGCTTGGACGTGGACAGCGCCGTGTAGCCGACCGCGAAGACGGCGAGCAGTACGGCGGCCAGCGCGGTGATCAGCAGACGGGTGCGGGTGGTCATGAGCGGCGTCCCAGGAGTGCGACGGTGGCGGCCAACGTGAGCGCGACGCCCGCGGCGGCCAATCGGGTGGCGGCCTCCGGGCCCCAGAACTGCCAGGCCAGGCCGAACAGCACGGACGAGCCGAGGTACGCCAGGGCCTGTCCACTTTGGATCAACGCGATACCGGTCGTGCGCAACCGCTCCGGCAACAGCGGCCCGGCCAACGCCATCAGCACCCCGTCAGTGGCCGCGTAGAACACCCCGTACAGCGCGACCACGACGACGACCAGCGGCCACCCGCCCAGCGGCCCGAACAGCAGCAGGTACACCGCGCCCAGCGCCACGTACCCGCCCAGCATCACCGGCAGCCTGCCCACGCGGTCCGCCAACGCCCCGAGCGGCGCGGCCAGCAGCAGGTACACCAGGCTGGTGCCGACGGCCAGCAGCGGGAACCAGCCGATGGCCAGGCCCTCCCGTTTCTGCAGCAGCAAGTACACGAACCCGTCGCCGATCGTGGCCAACCCCAGCAGTGACGCGGCGAGCACGACCCGCCGCACGCCCGCGTCCTTCCACAGCCCGCCGATCGCCTTCACCCGCACGGGTTTCGCCGGTACCGGTGAACGGTGGTCGCGCACGAACAGCACGAGGATCACCACACCGAGCGCGGCGATGCAGAAGCTGGTCATGAACACCGAGTCGAACGACTGCCCGGCGGCGGCCAGCACGGCCAGCGCGACGAGCGGACCGGCGAACGCGCCCACGCCGTCCATCGCCCGGTGCACGCCGAACGCCCGTCCGAGGTCACCCGAAGGCGTGGACAACGTGATCAGGGCGTCACGCGGTGCGGTGCGCAGTCCCTTGCCGGCCCGGTCGAGGGTGATCACCGCGCCGAGTGCGGCGGTGGAGCTGCCGGCCAGCAGGAGCCCGACCTTGGCGACGGCCGACATGGCGTAACCGAACCCGGCCACGGTCTTGCGCTTGCTGGTCCGGTCGGCGAGGTAGCCGCCGACCAGCCGCAGCAGGGTGGTGGCGCCGGTGTAGACGCCGTCGATGACGCCGTAGGCGGCGGGGCTGAGCTGGAGTCCGATGACGAGGTAGAGCGGCAGGACGGCGGTGACCATCTCGGACGAGATGTCGGTGACCAGGCTGACCGCACCGAGCGCGAAGACGTTGGCGCTGAGACCTTTCCAGCGGGCCGTTCTCGGACCTTCGGTCTTGGTGCGGGTGATCGTGGACAGGTACACGGCACACCTCCGTGGCGGGGCGCCGCACCCGGCCGGTGAGGGCCGGGTGCGGCTGCCTTCGGGTCAGTGACAGGCGGTGGTGCCGCTGTCGGTGAAGGTCTTGCCCGCCTCGGGCACGAACTGCCAGTCGAAGCTGTTGCTGTGCAGGGTCAGCTTCAGCACGCCGTAGGTGTCGCTGTTGCGGACCTCGCTGTTGGCGCGGATGGTGCCGAAGCTGTAGTGGCTGGCACCGCCCATGCCCGCGACGAACGTGCGGATGCCGCGCGTGGTGTCCAGTCCGCCGCTGGGGTTCTGCGGCGCGAACCGCTCGTAGTGGTGGTTGTGGCCGAACAGGACCACGTCGGCGTTGTTGTCGTACAGCGCCTGGAACAGCGGGCGCGTGGACGTGGACGGCGCGTGGTTGGCGCCGGAGGTGAACAGGGGGTGGTGCCAGTACGCCGCCGTGCACGGCTTGCCGCTCGCGGCCAGGTCGGCGCGCAGCCACTGCTCCTGCGCGGAGCCGGCGGCCATGCTGATGTTGGAGTTCAGCGAGACGATGTGCCAGTTGCCCAGGTCGTAGGAGTAGTAGCCCTGACCGGACGGTCCGGCGAGCGAGCCGAAGTAGTCGTAGTACCCGGTCGCGCCGCTGGTGTGGTAGTCGTGGTTGCCCGGTGAGGGGCGCGTGCGTGCCTTGTGCCTGCCCCAGGTGGGGTTGTAGTAGTTGGCGAACTCCGCGGCGGTGCCGTCGTTGTAGACGTTGTCGCCGGTGGTGAAGACGGTGCCGGGGATGTTGTCGAGCAGCGCGGCGGTCGCGCTGTCACCGGAGCCGGAGTTGGAGATGTCGCCCGCGCCGACCAGCACGGGGTCGCCGCTGGGCGGGGTGGTCGTGGTGGTCGGTGTGGTGCCGGTGGTGACGACGAGTTGCGGCGCGGTGGCGCCGGTCTCCCGCGAGTCGTAGTCGCTGCCGTCGGAGTTGGACGACGTGACGCCGAAGCTGAACGTGCCGTTGGCCTTGACGTGCGAGGTCACGTCGACCTCGTACCAGGTGTTGCGGACGACGGAGCCGAGCGTGCCGAGGGTGACGCCGTCGATGGCGGGCTGGTTGTTCCAGGTCACTCCGGTCTCGGACCAGGTGGTGTCGGTCATGGCCCGGAACGAGCCGCCGGCCGGGCTGGCGGCGCCCGACACGTCGTCGGTGTGCACGCGCAGCTTGACGCCGCTGACCGTGCCGGACACACCGGAGACGGTGAACTTGAGGAACATCCGCTTGATCGGCGAGTTGTCCACGCCGAGCTGACCGGAGGTGCCGTAGTTCGTGCCGGTGGCGGAGTTGTCGACGTAGGTGTCGGCGGACGCCGTGAACGTGGTGGTGGCGGCCGTGGCGGCCGGCACCTGGCCGGAGGAGGCGATGACGGTGAGCGTTGCGGCGGTGACGACGCCGATGGCGAGCACCGCCAGGGGAGCCCTGCGACGTGACATGCGAAACCCTTCGCTTCGAATGGCGGCTACCAGAGCCTCGCAGACAGTAGGCAGGCGTAGACACTGCGTGGTGATGACCGGGCAGCCGCCGGATGAACGACCGACGAACCGCTCACGCCTTGATCAGTGCAGGTGAAGAAGGCTCGCGAGAGGTGCTCGGGTTCCGATGCCGGTCTCTGCCGGCCATTCGGGAAAACTTCGGCAGCGGGACGTCTGATCGAGCCTCCGGCTCTCGACCCCGATGACCTCCTGGTGCCCTGATTGATCACTCGGCAGTATGGGGAACATGCCCGCCAATCCCGAGAGGTCTGCCGGAGCCGTCGACGTGGTCGTGGAGAACGACTACGACGGCTTCGCCGAGGCGTACACGGCCGAGAACGAGACCAGCCTCATCAACGCCTACTACACGCGGCCCGCGATCCTCGACTTGGCAGGGGATGTGGCCGGTCGCCGGATTCTCGACGCCGGCTGCGGCGCAGGCCCCCTGTTCGCGGCGCTGCGCGACCGGGGCGCCGTCGTGACCGGCTTCGACCGCAGCACCAAGATGGTGGAGCTGGCCCGGCAGCGACTCGGTGACGACGCGGACCTGCGGGTCGCCGACATAGCCGGTCCGCTGCCGTATCCCGACGCCGCGTTCGACGATGTCATCGCGGCGCTGGTGCTGCACTACCTGGAGGACTGGACCGCACCGCTGGCCGAGTTGAGGCGCGTGGTGAAGCCCGGCGGCCGGCTGATCGTGGTCGTCAATCACCCCATCCTCCTCAAAATGGAGCATCGCGAAGCCGACTACTTCGCGACCAGCAAGGGGTCCTACGAGTACACCTTCAACGGTCAGAAGGCCGTGCTCACCTACTGGCACCGGCCGCTGCACGCGATGACCGACGCCTTCACCGCAGCCGGCTTCCGCACAGCCGTCATCAGTGAACCGCACCCGGCACCGGAAGCCCGCGAACTCTTCCCCGACGAGCTTGCGAAGTTCCCCTCCGGGGCCTTCCTGTGCTTCCTGTTCTTCGTCCTGGAGGCCGTCTGACTGCTGCGCGGCGCGGCGGCGCATGGGTGAAGGCGTGGGCGTCAGCGTCGCGGCGTGATCGCCGTGACCTCGCGGCCACGTGCAGGTGCCACACCGCCTCGGCCACGGCCGCGTACCCGACAGACTGTCTCAGTGCAGTTCAGCGGCAGCCGCGCGGAAGACGGCGTCGGCGACGCGGGCCAGCGGGGGTGAGTCGAGTTTCCACTGTTGCCAGTACAGCAGCACGTCCACGGGCTTCTCCGGAGCCAAATGGACGAGCCGGCGGTGCCTGGCGATCTGGTGCTCGGTGAGCAGTGCCCAGCCCGCGCCCGCGACGACGGCGTCCTCGAACACGTGTCCGTCGGGTAGGTGGTGGCGGCGGGTGGAGGCGTTGTGGCCGGTGAGGTCGCGGCAGAAGCGGTCCTGGAGGTCGTCCTTCTCGTCGAACACGATGACCGGCGCGTCGTGCAGTGGGCGGTCGTCGGTCAGCCAGCGTTGTGTGAACCGCTTGGTGGCCACGGCGTGGTAGCGGATGCTCCCCAGTGGACGGACGACGCAGCCCTGCACCGGTTGCGGCGACGAGGTCACCGCGCCCACGACCAGGCCCTGGCGCAGGAGTTCGGCGGTGTGGTCCTGGTCGTCCCGCCGCACGGCCAGCACCAGGCTCTCGTCGGTGGCCAGCTCCTTGACCACGCGGCGGAACCAGGTGCCCAGCGAGTCGGCGTTGACGGCGACCGGGATCGGGGTCGGGTCCTCGATCAGGCCCAGTGCCTCCCGCGCGTCCCGGTCCAGCAGCGCCTGCTGGCGCCCGTACCGGGCGATCACCGCGCCGGAGTCGGTGAGCCGTGCGGGCTTGGAGCGCACCAGCAGCACGCGGCCGGTGCGCTGTTCCAGCAGCTTGATGCGCTGGCTCACCGCCGACGGCGTGACGTGCAGCGCTTTGGCGGCGGCGTCGAACGTGCCCTCGTCCACGACGGCCAGCAGGGTGCGCACGCATTCCGGATCGAGCATCACGATCACTAATGATACGTAAGAAACCGTAGCTGGCCTTATCGCGGCCGGGTTCATACGGTCGGCGGTGTGATGTACGCGCTCATCGCCGGACTCGGCACCGGACTGTCCCTCATCGTCGTGATCGGCGCCCAGAACGCCCTGGTGTTGCGCCAAGGGGTGCTGCGGCAGCAGGTGCCGGCGATCGTCGCCATCTGCGCGGGCTCGGACGCGCTGCTCATCGCGCTGGGCGTCGGCGGTGTCGGCGCGGCGCTGACCGCGTGGCCGGCCGCGTTGACGGCGGTGCGGTGGGTCGGCGCGGCGTTCCTGGTCGGCTACGGCGTGCTGGCCGCACGGCGGGTGCTGCGGCCGGCCGCGTTGCAACTCGGCGGCGCGGCGTCGGCGGCGATCGTCACCTGCCTGGCGCTCACCTGGCTCAACCCGCACGTCTACCTGGACACCGTGCTGCTGCTCGGCACCGCGTCCACCGGCTTCGGCGGCGACCGGTGGTGGTTCGGGGCGGGTGCGATGGCGGGCAGCGTGCTGTGGTTCACCGCGCTCGGCTTCGGCGCCCGGTGGCTGTCCGGCACGTTCACCCGGCCCTCGGCGTGGCGGGTGCTGGACGCGGCAGTCGCCGTGGTGGTCACGGCGACCGGCATCTCACTCGTCGTCTAGCGGGGGTTGGTAGCCGCCGCACACCTCGGCGTGGGGCCTCGGGTCGGCGGCGGCGATGGTGGCGGTGATGTCGGCCGCGAGCCCGGCGGGCTCGGCCGTGCCGACGGGGAACCGCAGTCGGTACTGGAGGTGCGGCCCGAGGCTCGGGCGGCGCGGTGGCGACGTGAACACGACTCGCCAACGGTCAATCCCGGGCGGTCGTCGGACTACGGGACTATCGTCTGCACCCATGGCCACCTGGGACGACGTGCGCCGCATCGCCGCGGCACTGCCCGAGGTCACCGAGCACGCCTCCTACGACGGACGACCCGTGTGGCGGGTGAAGGACAAGGCGTTCGCCTGGGACCGACCGCTCCGCCAAGCCGACCTGGCCGCCCTCGGCCGGACCGCGCCCGACGGCCCGGTCCTCGCGGCCCGCGTGCCCGACCTGGGCGCGAAAGAGGCGCTGCTCGCCGACGACCCGACCGTCTACTTCACCACCCCGCACTTCGACGGCTTCCCCGCCGTCCTGGTCCGCCTGGACGGGGTCACCACCGACGACCTGCAGGAACTGCTGACCGAAGCCTGGCTCTGCCGCGCGCCGAAACGTCTCGCGAACCAGTACGAGGCCGATCACTGACCAGGCCATCGCTCGCGGCGCGCCTTGAGCGAGAGGGCGCGCCGCGAGCGTGACTCACCAGGTGCTGTTGACCAGCCCGGTGCCCAGGTAGACCTGGTCGAAGCCGTTGCCGTCGTTGTCGTCGGTGTAGACGACGGTGATCCGACCCCACGCGTCGACGCCCAGCGCGGGCTCGTCCTGCCTGCCCGTGGCGGTGGAGACGGTCGGCTGGCGGGGCAGCCGGCCGGTCACCGTGCCGTCCGGGTTCAGGCCCTGCGTCACCACGTCCTGCGCTTCGACGGACGTCACGACGACGTTGAGCTGGTCGTCGATGCCGATCTGCGGGTCGGTGCCCGGCAGCAGGGTGTCGGTGGCCGTGCGGGCGGTGCCGGCGGCGGTGAACGACCGGGCGCCCACCTGCGCCACGCCGGTGTGGTCGGTTTCCCAGGCCACCGTGTAGTCGCCGTTGAAGTTGGCCGCCACGACGGGCCGCCGCTGTTGGCCGTCACCGCTCGCGTTGGCCGCGCCCTGGGCCAGCTTCACGCCACCGGACGGGGTGAGGATCTTGCGGCCGATGTTGAAGAAGCCGTTGCCGTCGCCGTCCTCGTCCCACACCACGATCGCGTTGCCCGCCGCGCCCATGGCCACGTCCGGCCGCTGGTGCGTGCCGCCGGCCGTGTTCACCTGCGCCTCGTAGGTCTTCGACGTCACGGACGCGAACCCGGCCACCCGCACGGTCGGGTTGACGCCGGTCTGCTCGTCCTCCCACGCCACCGCGAAACCGGCGGTGTCGGGGTCGGCGGCCACGGCCGGGTTCAGCTGCTGCCCGTCGGTGTTCGCGTTGGCCCGCGCGGAACCGGTGACCGTGCCGTCGGTGCCCAGGACCCGCACCTGGATGTTGTAGTAGCCGTTGCCATCGGCGTCGTCGGCCCACACCACGACCGCGCTGCCGTTGTCGTGCACGGCCACGTCCGGCTGGATGTGCCGCCAGGTGGTGCCGCTGGTGCCGCCCGCGGACAGCTTCTTCTCGTAGCGGGACACGCCGTCCTCGAACATCCGCACCCACACGTCGCTGTGCGCGGGATCGGTGGGCGTTTCGGAGTCGCGGTCGTCCTCCCACACCACGGCGGTCCAGCCGTTGCGCACCGCCGACACCGCGGCGTTGTCCTGGTCGCCGGTGGCGGTGCTGTTCGCGGGGGTCCACGTGGCCGCCGCCGACGCGGTACCGGCGCCGGCGCCGAGCAGCACGAGCGCCGCGGTCGTGATCATCAGTTTTCTCATGGCGCCTGCAATCCCGGGTTGCCTGCCTGGATGACGTAGCTCTGCAAGGTCCTGATCGGGTAGTCGCGCGCGGTGACCCGGTCCACGAAGCGGAAGTCCACGTTCACCTGGGTGGGCGAGGTGACGGTGCGGACGTAGCCGCGCAGGTTCTTGAAGAACTTCACGTGCGGGTTGAGGCTGTTCAGGCCGGTGTCGGCGGCGTTGCCGTCGCCACCGGAGGTCACCGACGTGGTCACCAGCTCGGTGCCGACGATCCGGTCCTGGGTGTTGTAGTTCGCCATCAGGTTGGCGGCCCACGACCGGTGCACGTCACCGGTCAGCACCACGGTGTTGCGCAGGCCCGCCGCGTCCCAGCCGCTCTGCAACCGGCCGCGGTTGGCGCTGTAGCCGTCCCACGAGTCCATCGACTTCGCGCCGTCGGCCGAGGCCAGCTTCTGCGCGAAGAACACCTGCTGGCCCAGGAAGTCCCAGGTGCCCAGCTTCTGCCGCATCCCGTCGAGCAGCCAGGACTCCTGCGTCGCGCCGATCAGCGTGCGGGCCGGGGCGTCGGCCTCCGGGCACACCTTGGTGCCGTCGCCGCACGCCTGGTCGTCGCGGTACTGGCGGGTGTCGAGCATGTGGAACGTGGCCAGGCCGCCCCAGCGGACCCGGCGGTAGAGCTGCATGTTCTCGGCGACCGGCGCCTGGGCGGCGCGCAACGGCATGTGCTCGTAGTAGGCCTTGTACGCCGCCGCACGGCGGGCTTTGAAGTCGCCGGCGGGCGAGGTGTCGTTGCGGACCAGCTTGGCGTAGTTGTTCTCCACCTCGTGGTCGTCCCACACGACCAGCCACGGCGCGGCGGCGTGCGCGGCCTGGAGGTCCACGTCCGTCTTGTACTGCGCGTGCCGCACCCGGTAGTCGGCCAGGCCCGAGATCTCCACGCCGGGCGCGAACTTGCGCACCTTGGTGGTCGTCGCCGCGCCCTCGTAGATGTAGTCGCCCAGGTGCAGGATGAGGTGCGGGTTCTCCTCGGCCATCCGCCGGTACGCGGTGAAGTAGCCCTCCTCGTAGTGCGAGCACGAGGCGAACAGCATGGTCAGCGCCGGGCTGGTGCCGGGTGCGGGCGCGGTGACGCCGCGGCCGACGGGGGAGATGTGGCCGGCGGCGCGGAACCGGTAGAAGTACTCGCGACCGGGCTGGAGGCCGTCCACCTCCACGTGCACGCTGTGCGCCCACGTCTGCGTCGCGGTCACCGTGCCGCTGCGGGCGATCTGGCTGAACCTCTGGTCGGTCGCGACCTGCCACTCCACCGCCACCGAGGCGCTGGTCATGCCGCCGAGGCCGTCGGCGTTGAGCGGGCTGGGCGCGAGCCTGGTCCAGATCACGAAGCCGTCCGCGGCGGGCTCACCGGAGGCGACGCCGAGCGTGAACGGGTAGGAGATGGCGTTCGCGGTGGTGGGGGCGAGGACCGTCACGCCGGCGCTCGCGATGCCGCCGGCGATGAGCGTTCGTCGAGTCAGTGGGGACATCGGCTCTCCTTCGGTGCAGGGCCCGGAAGAACGCGTTCCCGGTACTGCGTACACGCCGGAGGTGATCAGCGGCCATCCCCGACGTGTACGCCCGGTGGAGCGCGGGAAGCCCTCGGCGGAGGTGGGATGACGGGCCCTCATGGGGCGGTCACCCGAACGTCCCTGGTGAACGCCCGCCCAACTAGGAGATGTATTGGTGATAGATAAACTTCCCGAATGGGCTCGGGCTCCGCTCATCTCGAATTCCCATGCGGACACTTCGGCCGGGCACTTCGGGGAGGGCGCCCGATACCGGGATCACCGACGAGGTGATCGTCAAGGGCGGGCCGGTCGGAGAACCGGAGTGGACCATCAGCGTCGGCTCCACCGATTCAGAGCCGACGGCGGGCGTCCACTGTCGAGTGGTGGTCACTCGACAGTGGACCTACCTTGAGCTGTGGGGGAGCACCCAATGACTTCATCGACGAGGTGCACCATGGCGAAATTCCTGTACCACGGCAGATACACGCAGGCCGGCTTCCAGGGCGTGGTCAAAGAGGGCTTCGGTGCGCGTGAGGCCTACATCCGCACCCTCGCGGAATCCGTCGGAGGGAAGGTCGAGGCGTTCTACTGGGCCTACGGCCAGGACGACGTGATCGTCCTCGTCGACGCCGAACCCTCGGCGGCCGCAGCGATCTCGCTCTCGGTCAACCAGAGCGGCAGCGTCCAACTCAGCACGACCGCGCTGCTGACCGCGGCAGAGATGGACGAGGCGCGGACCAGACTCCCGGACTACCGGGCACCCGGCGCCTAGACCAGAGCTACTCGACGCCCGCGGGGACGTGGTCCGTCCGGCGTGCCCCGGCCGCCGCGGTGGCGGTCCAGCAGTCCGGGGTGGCGAAGCCGTGTTCGGCGAACGCGGTGTGGACAGCCGTGGTGCAGGCTTCCACGGCCGTCTCCTCGACCAGCGAGATCACGCAGCCGCCGAAGCCGCCGCCGGTCATCCGGGCGCCCAGGGCGCCCGCCGCGAGCAGCGTGTCCACCGCGACGTCCAACTCCGGCACGGTCACCTCGTAGTCGTCCCGCAGTGACGCGTGCGAGGCGGTCATCAGCGGGCCGATCTCGCGAATCCGGTCGGCGCGCAGCAGTTCCGCCACCTCCAGCACCCGCTGGTTCTCGGTCACCACGTGCCGCACCCGGCGGGCGAGGCGGTCGGGGAGGTCGTGGCGGGCCCGATCGAGATCAGCAGGATCCAGGTCGCGCAGGGCGGGCACGCCGAGCAGTTCCGCCGCACGGTGGCAGTCGCGCCGCCGTGCCGCGTACTCGCCGTCCACCAGCCGGTGCGGGGCCTTGGTGTCCACCACCAGCAGGGAGAGCCCGGCCGGGGTGAGGTCGAACGGGATGTGCTCGGTCGCCATCGTGCGCGTGTCGAGCAGCAGCGCGTGCCGCTCCCGCGCCAGCAACGACGCCGACTGGTCCATGATCCCGCACGGCATGCCGACGAACTCGTTCTCCGCCCGCTGCGCGATCCGCGCGAGCGTGCGGCGGTCCAGCGAAACACCGGACAGTTCGGTCACCGCCAGCGCCGTGGCGCTCTCCAACGCGGCCGACGACGACAGGCCCGCGCCCAACGGCACGTTCCCGTCCACCAGCAGGCCGAATCCGCCGATCGGGTGGCCCGCGTCGCGCAGCGCCCACACCACGCCCGCCACGTACGCCGCCCAGCCGGTGACCGCGCCCGGCGCGAGGTCCACGAGCCGCACCTCGGTCACGCCGTGCGCCTGCCGTGACGACATGCGCAGCACGCCGTCGTCCCGCCGTGCCGCGGTGACCCGCGCGACGTGCGGCAACGCGATCGGCAGCACGAAACCGTCGTTGTAGTCGGTGTGCTCGCCGATCAGGTTGATCCGACCCGGCGCCTCGAAAACCCCGTCACGCGTCACGCGCCACTCCTCGTACTGTCTCGGATCTCCAACGAGAACGGCGTCCGCACGTGCTCCGGTGGCCGTTCCGGGTCTTCCACGCGCCGCCGCAGCAGGTCCACCGCGGCCCGCGCGATCGCGGCCTTGTCCGGTGCCACCGAGGTCAGCGAGGGCAGGCTGTACGCGCCTTCCTCGGTGTTGTCGAACCCGACGACCGCCACGTCCGCGGGCACGCGCACGCCCCGTTCCGCCGCCGCGCGCACCGCGCCGACGGCCAACAGGTCGTTGAAGCAGAACACCGCGTCCGGTGGCTCGTCGGCGGCCAACAGCCGCGCCATCGCTTCCGCGCCGTCCCGGCGGTGGTAGTTCAACGCCGTCGCCACGAGCGAATCGCGCACCGGCAGGCCCGCCTCGGCCAGCGCGAGCCGGTAGCCCTCCAGGCGTTGCGCGGCCGTGCCGCGATGCGGGTGCGCGCCGATCGCCGCGATCCGGGTGCGGCCCAGGCCGACCAGGTGCGCCACGGCCGCCCGCGCCGCCTCCACGTTGTCGATGCCGACGTGGTCGATCGGCAGGTCCACCGAGTGCTCGCCGAGCATCACCACCGGGATGCCGGGCGCCAGCTCGCCGAAGTCCCGCGCCTGCAGCGCCTCCGGGCTCACGATCGCGCCGTCGATCATGTGCGGTCCGAGCGAGGCGAGCGTGTCCCGTTCACCCTCGCGGGTGCCGAGGGTCTGCTCGATCAGCACGTTCCACTCGCGCTCCTGGGCCGCGCCGAGCACCAGCCCGGCCAGTTCCGCGAAGTACGGCACGACCAGTTCCGGCAGCACCAGGGCCACGAACCCGGTCCGCCCCCGGCGCAGGTTGCGCGCGCCCAGGTTCGGCCGGTAGCCGGTGGAGACCAGCGCCTCCTCGACCCGGCGGCGGTTCTCCGGTTTCACGAACGCGTAGCCGTTGACCACGTTCGACACCGTCTTCACCGACACACCGGCCAGCGCGGCGACGTCCTTGAGCGTGGCCACGCGGCACCTCCGGGCTCTCGGGAAGGGCGGGTCGGAAACGGCGGGTCTCGGGAACGACCGGAATCGTAGCCGGCGCGTCGGGCGGTTTACAACGTTGTATCAACGATGTAAGAACGAGAAGTGACCCAGGTCACCAACTCTGGATCACCCCAGCACCACGTCACCAGCACCCTGCCGACCGTGGAGCCACCATGCGCAAGCTGTTGTCCGGGCTGACCGGACTCCTCGTCCTGAGCACCCTCGTGATCGCCCTGCCCGGCACCGCCTCGGCGGCCGTCTGGCAGCCCAAACCGGCGCCGTTGACCACACCGTGGACCGGCCAGGTGTCACCGACCAACGCGTTGCCCGAGTACCCGCGCCCGCAGCTGGTCCGGTCCGACTGGCTCAACCTCAACGGCGTCTGGGAGTTCACCGGCGCGCCGAACCTGTCCTCGCCGCCGTTCGGCCGGCCGCTCGCCGAGGGCGTCCTGGTGCCCTACCCGATCGAGTCCGCGCTGTCGGGCATCAAGCGGCACGAGGACCACATGTTCTACCGCCGCACCTTCACCACACCGGCCGGCTGGCACGGCCGCCGGGTGAAGCTCAACTTCGGCGCGGTCACCTGGGAGACCAGGGTCTGGGTCAACGGCGTCAGCGTCGGCACCCACACCGGCGGGTTCGACGCGTTCTCGTTCGACATCACCAACGCCCTGCGCGGCGGCACGAACGAGGTGATCGTCGGCGTGCGGTCCACTGTGGACGGCAGTTCGCACCCGATCGGCAAACAGCGGCGCGACCCGAGCGGCATCTTCTACACCGCCGCGTCCGGTATCTGGCAGACGGTGTGGCTGGAACCGGTCGCGGCCAACCACATCACCCGCCTCGACACCACCCCGGACGTGCGCGCGGGCGTGCTCGACCTGGTCGTGCAGGGCACCGCCGGGCAACGAGTGCGCGCCGAGGTGCTGTCCGGTGGCCGGGTCGTCGGCACGGCCGTGGGCACAGTGGGCGCGCACCTGCGGGTGCCCGTGCCCAATGCCCGGTTGTGGTCGCCGGACGACCCGTTCCTCTACGACCTGCGGGTCAGCATGGGCGGCGACGTGGTCACCGGCTACTTCGGCATGAGGTCGCTGGGCAAGGCGATGATCGGCGGCGTCATGCGGCCCCTGCTCAACGGCAAGTTCGTGTTCCAGCTCGGCACCCTCGACCAGGGCTACTGGCCGGACGGCATCTACACCGCCCCCACCGATGCCGCCCTGCGGTTCGACCTGGAACGGCAGAAGGCGCTCGGCTTCAACATGGTGCGCAAGCACATCAAGGTCGAACCCGCCCGCTGGTACTACCACGCCGACCGGCTCGGCCTGATGGTGTGGCAGGACATGCCGTCGCTGGACGCGGTGGACGACGTGCCCAACGGGGCCACCCACTTCGAGTCCGAGCTGCGGCGGATGATCGACCAGCTCAAGGGCATCACGTCGATCGTGCAGTGGGTGCCGTTCAACGAGGGCTGGGGCGAGTACGACGCCGGCCGGATCGTGGACCTGGTCCGGTCGATCGACAACACCCGGCTGATCAACCACAACTCGGGCTCGAACTGCTGCGTCTCCGACCCCGACCCGGGCAACGGTGACATCATCGACGACCACGCCTACCAGATGTCCAGCGGCACGCGGACGCCCGACGCGAACCGGATCGCGGTGCTCGGCGAGTTCGGCGGTCTGGGACGGCGGATCGTCGGGCACGAGTGGCAGCCGGGCGCGGGCTTCGCGTACGGCGAGCTGTTCCCCGACGAGACGTCGCTGACCGGCCGGTACGTGGAGATCACCAAGGAGGTCGGCCGGTTCGTGCACACCCGCGGGCTGTCCGCGTCGGTCTACACCGAGCCCTACGACGTGGAGAACGAGGTCAACGGCTTCTACACCTACGACCGGCAGGTGCTGAAGGTGTCCGAGGCGCGGGTGCGGGAGGTCAACCAGCGAGTGCTGGCGCTGGCCAACGGCACCGAGGTCGGTCGGGGCGAGGCGATCTCCCTGCGGGTCACCACGACCGGCTTCACCGACCGGTACCTGCGCCACCGCGATGGGCTGGTGCGCACCGACGTGATCGGTGACGACACCGGCCGGTTGGACGCCACGTTCTGGGCCCGGCCGGGCTTGTCCGACGCGGCGTGCCTGTCGTTCGAGTCGCGCAACTTCCCGGGCCGGTTCCTGCGGCACTCCGGCTTCCGGGTGCGGTCGGAGGTCAACGACGGGTCGGCCGGGTTCGCCGGTGACGCCACGTTCTGCGCGCGTTCCGGCTCCGGTGGCACGGCGTTGGAGTCGCGCAACCTGCCCGGTCACTTCATCCGGCACTACGCCGAGGGCGTGTACCTGGCCCGCTCGGGTGGGCCGAACCCGTGGGACGGCGCGGTGGGCTTCGCGGCGGACACCACGTGGGCGGCGGTGGTTCCGCTGTGGCGCAGCGGCGCCGATCTGCCGCTGGACCAGGCGCGGTCGTTCCGGGTGACCACGCCGGGGTTCACCGACCGGTACCTGCGGCACCGGGACGGCCTGGCCCGGACGGACGTGGTGGACGCGGGTAGTCCGGACCTGCTGAAGGCGGACGCGACGTTCGTGGTGCGGCGTGGTCTGGCGGAGCCGTCCTGCTACTCGTTCGAGTCGCGCAACTACCCCGGCCAGTACCTGCGGCACGCGGCGTTCCGGGTGCGGCTGGCCCCGTCGGAGAACACCGACCTGTTCCGGAAGGACGCGACGTTCTGCGCTCAGCCGGGGGCCGGTGGCGTGCGGCTGACGTCGGTCAACGAGCTGGGTGCGAGCGTGCGGCACTACGCGGAGGAGGTGTGGGTGGCGGTGAACGGCGGCGCCCACGCGTTCGACAACCCGACGTCCTACGACGCGGACGTGAGCTGGGCCGTCACCGCGCCCTGGGCGCCTTAAGTCCTTTGTGGACCCGCACGGTGGTGCTGCTGCCGTGCGGGTCCATGAAGGGTCTGGCCGTTCTCGGTACGGTGCTGCTGTGCGTGTGGGCGCCGGTCGCCATGGTGTACGGGTTGATGGCGTTCACACCGACGGGCAGTTGCGAGTACTCGGTGAGTGGCGTCTGCGCGTACGGGCAGCTGCCGATGGTCCTGGCGGCCGGCGGGACGGCGTTGGTGTGGGCGGTGGCGGTCGTGCTGACCTGGGCCGGCACCCGTGGCCGGCCTCGGGCGGTCGTGCCCTACGCGGGCATCGTGTTGATCTTCGGGCTGCTGTTCGCGGCCGGTCGGATCGCCGCCGGGTAGACCGAACGGGCCAGCCACACCAGCGTGCCGCCGACGACGACGTGCAGCGCGCTGGTCAGCGGCGTGTCCGGGAGGGGTGCGGCGAAGGTGAACAGCGGCAGCGCGATCGCGTAGGTCCACACCGGGACGAGCGGGTGGGTGCGGGCTTTGATCATGCTCATCGCGAACAGCACCGTGCCGACCGCGAAGATCAGTGCGCTGGCCGTGAGGACGATCTTGGTCGGAGCGGCGAGGATCGGCTGGTCGAGGTGGAACAGGACGATGTTCAACGCGTAGGCCGCCGCGCCGAACAGGCCCAGACCCAGGAAGTTCACCACGTAGCCGACGGTGCCGAGCGTGGTGCGCGGCTGTTTCAGGTAGAGGGCGGTGAGCAGCGGTGCGGCCAGGGCGGGCGACACCCCGATCACCAGACTCGTGGCGGTCGTCTCGCCCACAAACCCCTCGACCGCTCCCGGTAGGGCGATGAACAGGCCCGACAGCGCGCCGCAGAGGGCGCCGAAACGCAGCAGGAACGTCATGGCGGGGACGCTATTGGCACAGGTCATGGCGTCGGGAGTGCCGAGCGGCCAGTCCTGGGGTGCCGATCGGCACGTGCCGGGTGGCCTCGCGCCGGCCTCGCGCCGAATGAGCCACGGCGAGTAGCGCCGTAGCCTGCCGGTGTGCGTCCTCTGTCGTGGTTGTCGCCCCTGTTGTGCGGGGCGGTGTTGGTGGCCGGCGGTTACGCCGGTCTGGCCGGGCTCGGGGAGACCCGGTGGGTGCCGTTCGTGCTCGGCCTTGCCGCGCTCGTCCTGGTCGACGCGGTCGGCACGCGGTACCCGGCGTCGGTGGTGCTGGCGGTTCAGGCCGGGTTGGTGGTGCTGGTCGCGTTCTCCGACGGGTCGGGGATGGCGCGGGTGTTGTTCCTGCTCCTGCCGTTCAGCGCCTACTTCGCGTTCGGGCGCGTGGTCGCGGTGGGGGTCGGGGTGGCGAGTGCCGCCTTCCTCGTGGTCGCCTTCCAGCTCACCGTGCCGGGGTGGACGCGGTCCGTCGAGCACGTGTCGGACCTGCTGATGTTCGGCATCGGGCTGGTCCTGGCGTTGGCCATGGCCGAGCTGTCGGCCGCCGCCGAGCGGAACCGGGTCGCCCGGGACATCCACGACGGTCTCGGCCACCACCTCACGGCCGTGTCGGTGCTGCTGGAGAAGGCGTCGGCGTTCCGCGACCGCGACCCCGAGGTGGCCGACCGGGCGATCGAGGACGCCCGGGAGTCGGCGCGTCGGGCGTTGGAGGACGTCCGCACGTCGGTCCGCGCTCTGCGTGAGCCCTTCCGGTTGGCGGAGTCACTGGCGGGGTTGACCCAGGGGCTGGGCGTGTCGGTCGACTGCACGGGTGACGAATCCCGTTACGCCCCAGGTGCTCTGCTCGCGCTCTACCGGGCGGCCCAGGAAGGGATCACCAACGCGATGCGGCACGCTCAGGGTTCGGAGGTGCGCGTCACCGTCCACTGTGGACAGCGCGAGGCGCGGCTGGTGGTGGCCGACGACGGGCCCGGCTTCCCGCCGGAACGGGAGGGCATCGGGCTGAGCGGTCTGCGGGAGCGGATCGCGCAGGCGGGCGGCTCGGTCGAGGTGGTCGCCGGATCGGGCACCCGGCTCACCGTGGTCGTGCCGAGGGGGACGGCGTGAGCGACGACGTGCGCGTGATCGTGGTGGACGACCAGCAGCTCATCCGGGAGAGCATCGCGGCCCTGTTGGACATCCAGCCGGGCATCTGCGTGGTCGGCACGGCCGGTGACGGCCGGGCCGCGGTCGACCTGGCCGTCACCGAGGACCCGGACGTGGTCCTGATGGACGTGCGGATGCCGGTGCTGGACGGCATCGAAGCGCTCGGCGTGCTCCGGCAGCGCAACCCGCGCACCAGGGTGGTCATGCTGACCACGTTCGACGACGAGGAGTACGTGGTGCGCGCCCTGAAAGCGGGGGCGAGCGGTTACCTGCTCAAGGACCGGCCCGCGGTCGAACTGGCCGCCGCCGTCCGGCTCGCGCACTCCGGCGTGGTCCAGTTCGACCCGGCCGCGGCGGCCCGGTTGGCGTCCGCGCTGAAACCCGAACGGCAGGGGCCCGAACGCCCGCCGGCTCAAGGTTTCGGCCTCGATCTCACCGACCGCGAGGTGGACGTGCTGCGGCTGGTCGCCACCGGCTCCACCAACCGGGAGATCGCCGGACGCCTGCACCTGAGCGAGGGCACGGTGAAGAACCACGTCTCCCGCATCCTGGGCCGGCTCGGCCTGCGCGACCGCACGCAGGCCGCCGTCTACGCCCGTGACCACGGACTCCTCTGAGACCTCGCACCTGAGACCTCACACCGGGATCATCCCCATGAACAGCAGCAGGTTCGGCGAGCCCGCACCCGGATTGGTGATCACGCCGGGTGTGGCGTTGGCCCGCAGCGCCTGGGCCACCGCCACCGCCGAATCACCGGGGAACCGGTGCCGCCACAACGCCGCCACGCCCGCCGCGTGCGCGGACGCCGTGGAACCGCTGATGGTCGAGTACGCGGAGTCCGAGGTGCCCCACGCCGAGGTGATGTTCACGCCCGGCGCCCACAGGTCGATGCACGGCCCGTAGTTGGAGAAGCTCGCTTTCGCGTCGTTGATGTCCGTCGCGCCCACGGTGGTGGCCAGCGGCGTGCTGCCGGGGGAGTAGTTGCACGCGTTGGCGTTGGAGCTGCCGGACACCACCGAGTAGTGGACGTTGGCGTTGATCGACGCGGTGATGGCGTCGTTGAACGCCTGGTGCAGCCCGCCGCCGAGGGTCATCAGCGCGACCGCCTTCTGGCCGACGGCCGCCGCGTCCTGGGTGGCCCAGTCGATGCCCGCGATGATCTGCGAGTACGTGCCGGAGCCCTGGCAGTTGAGCACCCGCACGGACACCAGGGTCACGTCCTTCGCCACGCCGGTGGTCTGCCCGCCGACCGTGCCCGCCATGTGCGTGCCGTGGCCGTTGCAGTCGTTGCCGGGCGGGGTGACGCCGCCGACGGTGTCCAGACCGGGCACGGCCGCGCCGTTGAACTCCTGGTGGGTGTACCGGATGCCGGTGCCGAAGATGTACGCCCGCACGGTGGAGGCGGTGTTGGGGTGGAAGTACTTCGTGTCCAGCGGCAGGGAGCGCTGGTCGATCCGGTCCAGGCCCCACGACGGCGGGCTCGGCTGCACGACGAGGTCCTGCGCGTTGACGTCGGTGGCTTCCGGCGCGGTGACGTCACGCCTGGCGAAGTCCTGCGGTGCCAGCCGCACCCGCACGTCCTGCGCGACGTAGGCGACGCGCGGGTCGGCGGCGAGCCGTCTGGCCTCCGCCGCGCCCGTCCGCAGCGCGAACCCGGCCAGCGCCGAGCGGTAGGTGAACGTGACGCCCGGTGCGGCGGCCCGGGTGGCGGCCAGGTCCTCGTGCCGCTTCAACACCACGATGTAGCTGCCCGCCACGGCCTGCGGGTGCCCGCTGTAGAGCACCGCACCGACCGGGGCGGCGTGCGCGGGTGCGGCCACGAGCCCGGCTAACAGCGCGCTCGCCACCGCCACGTGTCTGATCTTCACAGCTCCTCCAACATGCAGGGGTCGTCGGGGAACGTGCACGACTTGCCCCTGAACCACAGCACGGCGGCGGGTGCGGCGACAGGTCCGATCAGAGTTCAGCCATCAGTCTCCCGATGGTCAACTTTCAGTCGTCCAGGTGATGGATACTGCACTCGGTGGCCGACAAAGGGCTGAATGGGTGACGGTGTCAGGTCCGGGCTAACACCGGATTGGGTGACACCGACAGCAAGGCCACCGACGCGCGCACATCAGGGGGTTGGCGCTCATGGTCAAGAAGAAGAACGGTTTGCAGGCATCGCTGCGGCGGTTCGTGCGCACCAAGGGCGCCGACTACCTGCGGGACGTCAACGTGTCCTCGATCGGGATCGGCTACAAGGTCGCCGACGGCAAGCCGACGAACGAGATCGCCATCCAGTTCACCGTCCGGCAGAAGGCCGCGCCCGAGGCGTTGGGCGCGCTCGGCACCACGCTGCTGCCCGAGACGATCGAGGTGGACGGCGTCCCCGTGCCCACCGACGTGCTGCAACGCGACTACCGGGTCGACTTCCACGTGGTGCAGGAGACCGTCAGCAGCGTGCGCAAGACGCGGATCGACCCGGTCGTGCCGGGCGTGAGCGTGGGCCACGTGCGCGTGTCGGCGGGCACCGTCGGCTGCGTCGTGTACGACCGCGTCGACGGCACCCCGTACGTGCTGAGCAACTGGCACGTCCTGCACGGTCCGCAGGGCGCGTTGGGCGAGGACGTGGTCCAGCCCGGCGTGCACGACGACAACCGCACCGAGCGCAACCGGCTCGGTCGGCTCGTCCGGTCGCACCTGGGCGCGGCGGGGGACTGCGCCATCGCGACCATCGAGGACCGCGGGTTCGAGGCGGAGATCCTGGACCTGGGCGTCGCCGTGGACAAGCTGGGCGAGCCGGAACTCGGTGACAAGGTCGTGAAGAGCGGCCGGACGACCGGCGTGACGCACGGCGTGGTCCGGCGCGTGGACACCCTGGTCAAGATCGACTACGGCCCCGGTGTGGGGCAGCGGCAGATCGGCTGCTTCGAGATCGGACCCGACCCGGCGCGGCCCGCCGCCGACGGCGAGATCAGCATGGGCGGCGACTCCGGCGCCGCGTGGGTGTTCAAGGCGTCCAACGGCAAGACCGGCAAGACCATCGCGGGCCTGCACTTCGCCGGCGAGTCCGGTGACGGCACGGACGAGCACGCGCTGGCGTGCCTGCCGGGGTCGGTGTTCGAGAAGCTCGGCATCACGGTCAAGCCGCCGAAGAAGCCCGAGGTGGCGGCGCTGGTCGGGTTCGACGAGAACTTCCTCGGTGTACCCGCGGGCGTGCCGGAACTCGGCGACGCGACCCGTGCCGACGCGGTCGAGCTGAACGGGTCGACCGTGATCGACTACAAGCACTTCTCGCTGGCGCAGAGCAAGTCGCGGCGGTTCGCGTTCTGGGTGGCGTGGAACATCGACGGCGGCGGGCTCAAGAAGATCAACCGCAGCGGCATCCCGTTCCTGCTCGACCCGCGCATCCCGGCGGAGTTCCAGGTCGGCGACGAGCTGTACCGGGACAACCGGCTCGACCGCGGGCACCTGGCCCGGCGCGCGGACCTGCTGTGGGGGCCGCAGGCCGACGCGGAGCGGGCCAACAAGGACTCGTTCTTCTTCACCAACATCACGCCCCAGATGGACGACTTCAACCAGAGCGCCCGGCGCGGGCTGTGGGGTCGCCTGGAGGACGCCGTGCTGTCCGATGTGGACGTGGACGACCTGAAGGTCAGCGCCTACGGCGGCCCGGTGTTCCGGTCCGACGACCGCGTGTTCCGCGGCGTGCCGTTGCCGCGCGAGTACTGGAAGGTGATCGCCTTCGTGTCCGCCGGCGTCCTGAAGGCGCGGGCGTTCGTCCTGACCCAGAACCTGAACCAGCTGGAATCGCTGGAACTGGACGAGTTCCGGGTGTTCCAGGTGGCCTTGGGCGAGGTCGAACAGCGCTGCGGCTTCACGTTCCCGGCGCCGTTGAAGGCGGCCGACACCCTGGTGCTGCCCGAGTCGTTGGCGCAACGCGCGCCGTTGGAGACCCTGACCGACATCCAGTGGTGAGCTTCACCGAGGACTGCGGTTGTACCAGACGATCCAGAACACCCCGACGGCGATCAGCCCGAGCCCGATGCCGGGCCACAGGTACAGGTTCTGCCCGTCTTCGGGGAAGTGGACGGCACTCGGGTTCCTGGGCCGGTAGCTGACCTCCACCCGATCGCCGGTCTGCGGCTTCCGGGTGGACGGCCGGAGATCCTCGGTGACCTGCTTGCCTTCGAGGGTGGTGAACCGCACCGTCGACCGCCACTCGGTGTCGTCCACCCTGGACACCCTGACCACTTCGGCCTGCACGTCGACCAGGCGTTTGTCGTCGATCACGACGTAGCCGCCGAACGCGATCAAACCCACGCCGGAGACGATGAACATGACAGCCCTGAACACCGCAGCCCCCACTGGTCGAGCACCAACCCGAAGCTGATCTTACTGTCCCGGCGGAGTCGAAGGCGGAGCACTCCCGGTCCACCCATTTCGCGGTGCAGCACCAACCTAAAGATCGGGCCGGGTGGTGGGAACGCCACCACCCGGCCCGATCCTCACCACGCTCAGGACGTCAGCGCCGCCGAGATGAGCGGAGCCAGCCGATCGGCGATCTTGCGGTGACCCTGGTCGTTCGGGTGCACGTTGTCGGAGGTGTCGGTGGACTCCACGATCCAGCCGGTGGTGTCGACGAACCGGATCTTCGGGTCGTTCACCGTCTGCACGGCCGCCTGCGTCTCCGGGATGAAGCGCTTGCGGAACGTCTGCAGCGCCAGCACGGTCGCGTTCGGGTACTTCTCCCGCGCCCGCCGCAGCAGCGTCACGTACGCGGTCTGGAACTGCGCACCGGTCACGCTGTGCCCGACGTCGTTGGTGCCCAGGTTGATCACCACCACGTCCGCCCGGTAGCGGGAGAAGTCCCAGTTCGACGCGTTGGCCTGGAGGCCGGTGCGGAGGAACCGGTCGCTCATCCCGATGCAGCCGTCCGCCGCCGACACCAGGCACGCGCCGCCGACCGCGATCTGCGTGTGGCCCAGACCCAGCCGTTCACTCGCCAACCACCCGTACGCGGTCAGCGCCTGCTTGGACGACAGCTGGCCCACGGTGATCGAGTCGCCGACGAACTCCACGATCCGCGACGGCACGGTCGGCGCGAACGTCGTAGCACCCGCGTCCAGCTGGACGCCCTGGAACACCGCGTCACCCCGGTAGGACCCGGCGATCGGCCGGTAGGACACCCGCATCGTGTGGTTGCCGCTCGCCAACGGGGTGGGCGTGAGGTCGACCGTGCCGCTCCGGTTGGTGTACGACACGTCCGCGCCGCCGTCGATGCTGACGTAGAAGTCGATCGCGTTGCGCTGGCGCAGCTTGATCGTGCGGCCGGTGAAGCCGACCACCACGTACGCGCCCGCCCACTCCGACACGTACGCGGCCGGGTTGCTGTAGTTCCAGCGGCCGAAGTACCGGATGTTCGGGTCGGTGGGCGCACCCACGGTGGCCGCGGCGAGCCGTACCAGCTGCCACTGCTGGTTGGTCCCGCCGTTGTCGTCGTACTGGGAGATCCGGGCGCCGTCGGCGGTCGAGCGTTCCCAGAGGTCCAGCGCCTTGCCGCTGTTGCGGTTGACGAACCGGACGTACCCGCCGTCCGAGTCCGCCAGGCTGAACTGCTGGTTGGTGGCGTTCTTGTCGGTCCACTGCACGACGTTCGCGCCATTGGCCGTGGACGACGACGCGATGTCCACCACCTTCCCGCTCAGACGCGACTTCAACCGGTAGTAGCCCCCGCCCGAGTCGACGAACTGCCACTGCTGGGCGGTGGAGTCGACCCGGGTGGCCTGCACAACCGCCTCCCCATCCGCCGTGGAGCCGACCTGCACCGCCTTGCCGCTGTACCGGGAGACCAGCACATAAGTGGCGGAGGTGTCGACGGTCGCGGCAGCGGCCGGTTGGGCGACGGCGGTCATGGCGCACCCGACGAGTGCCAAGGCCGTGATCGTGGCGGTGAGCTTCATCGCTCTCCCCTTCAGGAAGGTGCAACGCCGGAAGGTGCACCGGGTGCATTCCCTGTGCACCTTCCGGCCGGCCGTCGATTGCCGTCAACGCCCGCATCTTGTTTGGGCACAGCAAGACCACCCCCGTCGGTTCGGCGTGCCCGCCTGGGGTGCCCGATCGGCTACCCGGTGAACGTAGGACCGGCTACTCCACGGTCACGCTCTTCGCCAGGTTGCGCGGCCGGTCCACGTCCCGGCCCAAGGCGTGGGCGAGGTGGTAGGCGAAGAGCTGCAACGGCACGGACAGCGTGATCGGGGCCAGCACCTCGTGGGCCTTGGGCACCCGGATGACATCCGTGGCCAGACCCACCGGCAGGTCGGCGTCGGTGACGGCGATGACCGGCCCACCACGTGCCTTGATCTCCTCGATCGTGCCGGTGTTCTTGGCCAGCAGCTCGTCGTCCGGCACCAGCACCACCGTCGGCATCTCGGGGTTGATCAGCGCCAACGGCCCGTGCTTCAGCTCGGACGCCTGGTAAGCCTCCGCGTGCACGTACGAGATCTCCTTGAGCTTCTGCGCACCCTCCCGCGCCGCAGGCCACCCACGCACCCGGCCGACGAAGAACATGTGCTCAGCCCCCGCGTACTTCCGGGCGATCTTCGCGATCTCGTCCTCGGACGCGAGGATCTGCGCGATCTGGTGCGGCAGCTGGGACAGCCCACCGACCAGCCGACGCCCCTCGGTGATGGACAGGTCGCGCACCCGCCCCAGGTCCAGGGCGAGCATCGCCAACGCGACGGCCATCGTGGTGAACGACTTGGTCGCCGCCACCGACACCTCCGGACCCGCGTGCAGGAAGATCCCGTGGCCGCACTCGCGGGCGATCGTGCTGCCCACCGCGTTGACCACGCCGATGACGTGCCCGCCCTTGCGCTTGAGCTCCTGCACGGCGGCCAGCGTGTCCAGCGTTTCACCCGACTGGCTGATCGCGACGTACAGCGTGTCCGGGTCCACGACCGGGTTGCGGTAGCGGAACTCGGACGCGGGCTCGGCGTCGGCGGGGATGCGGGCCAGTTCCTCGATCAGCTGCGCGCCCAGCTGCCCGGCGTAGTACGCCGAACCGCAGCCCAGCAGCTTGACCCGGCGGATGCGCTGGTAGTCCTGCGGGGTGAGGCCGACACCGTCCAGCCGGGCCGACGAGAACCGGTGGTCCAGCCGGCCGCGCATGCAGCGGTCCACCGCGTCCGGCTGCTCGCGCATCTCCTTGTACATGAAGTCCGGGTGCTCGCCCAGCTCGTACTCGGCGCTCGCGACGTCGATCGACGTGGGGGAACGGGTGGTGCTGGTGGCGCGGGCGTCCATGGTGGACGTGCGGTAGCCGTCGGCGGTGACCGTGGCGATCTCGTCGTCGTCCAGGTAGATCACCTGCTGGGTGTAGCGGACCAGCGCGGTGACGTCGGAGGCGACCAGCATCTCCTGCTCGCCGACGCCGAGCACGACCGGGCTGCCCCGGCGGGCCGCGACCAGCTCACCGGGCCGTTCGGCGTCCATCACGATCACCCCGTACGTGCCCTCGACCAGCGCCAACGCCTCGCGCACGGCGTCTTCGAGGGTGTCGGCGGAGCTGCGGGCGACGAGGTGGGCGAGGACTTCGCTGTCGGTGTCGGAGGCGAGCTCGACACCGTCCGCGACGAGCTGGGCGCGGAGCCGGTCGGAGTTCTCGAACACGCCGTTGTGCACGATCGCGATGCGCTCGGCGGCGTCCACGTGCGGGTGTGCGTTGCGGTCGGTCGGCTCACCGTGCGTGGCCCACCGGGTGTGCGCGATACCGGTCGCGCCCGCCATGTCCTCGGGCACGGCCCGCCGCAGGTCACCGACCCGTCCGGCGTTCTTGACGACCCGCAGCGCGCCGTCGTCGACGACCGCGATGCCCGCCGAGTCGTACCCCCGGTATTCGAGCCGGTGCAGGCCCTCCATCAGCACGGGGACCGCGTCCCTCGGACCTACGTAACCGACGATTCCGCACATGCCCGGTGATCTCCTCTAGCCGTAGACGATCCGGCGCAGCTGGCGTTCGGACAGGGGCGGCGCGGCGACCGGCCGCACGTCCAGTTCCTTCCGCAGCAAGCTCCAGATCTTCGCGTTGGCCAACCCGTCCCGCCGCAGCTCCGCGTGCCGGCGCAGCACGTACTCCTCCGCCGTCTCGACGAAGTAGCCCATGACATCGGACACCACCCGTCGCGCGAGTGCGGGAGGCAGGCCGGTAGTCCTGACCACGTGCCGGAGCAGTTCCTCCGACACTCCGATGTGGGGTTCTTCCCACCGCTCGTCAGACCGGCGAACGTCCTCCACGGACTCCAGCATGACCACAGCCAACCACCGGATCAACCGCCGTGCCCGGATTCGGGCACGGCCAACCCCGGCGACGGAGGTGACCGTGCGTAACCACATGGTCTGCGCCACCGTGCCGACGAGTCCATGAGCCAGACGGCTTATCGGGTTCCCGCGAACCTCACTGCAAAGGATCAGCGTGTACGTTGTCGGGCCTTACCTGGTTAATGCCCGTCCTGGTCCCTGGTGGCCGGTTCATCGAGCTGTCCCGGATCGCGAACTCCCCCCGTACTGATACGAAGCCGATGGAAGGAGTGGGAGTGGGTGCGACGGGACTGGCGGACAGGCTGGCGGCGGCACGAGCCGGTGCGCTGGTAGGCCGAGAGCCGGAGCGGGCGGTGCTCGACCGGATGCTGTCGGGTGCGGCCGACGCTCCGATCGTGACGTACCTTCATGGCCCTGGCGGGATCGGCAAGTCCTCCCTGTTGCGCTACGCCGCCCGGCAGGCCGAACTCGCCGGCCGCCGCGTGGTGCATATCGACGCACGGTTCCTCGACGCGGATCCGCGTCGTCTCGAGCAGGCCGCCGCCCTGGCGTGCGTCGAGCCCGGTGCGGTGCTCCTCATCGACTCCTTCGAGCACTGCCAGCCGCTCGAGCCGTGGCTGCGCGACACCTTCCTGCTCCGGCTCGCCGACGGCGCGCTCGTCGTGCTGGCGAGCAGGATCGCCCCCGACGCCGAGTGGTCGCTGGATCCCGGCTGGGCCCGGCTCTTCGCCGAACTGGTCGTGCGACCGCTCGACGCCGCCCGGTCCGACGCCCTGCTCGCGGCACGTGGTGTCACCGAGGAACAGCGCAGTGCTCTCGTCGCCTTCGCCGGGGGCAGCCCACTCGCCCTCTCCCTCGCCGCCTCCGTGCCCGCCGCGGCGCCGGGCGCACCGTGGGAGCCCACCGGCAACGTGCTGACGACCCTGGTCGAGCGGCTCGTGGGCGACCTGCCGAGCACCGCTCACCGGCGCGCCCTCGAGGTCGTCGCGCAGGCCTACGTCACGCGCGAGTCGCTGCTGCGCGCGGTGCTGGGTGACGAGGACACCGCGACGGTGTTCTCCTGGCTGCGTCAGCTGCCCTACATCGAGGCCACCCCTGAAGGGTTGCACCCGCACGATGCGGTGCGGGCCACACTCGCGGCTGACCTGCGCTGGCGCGATCCCGAGCGCTACGACGACGTCCGCGTCCGCGTCTCGGTCGCGTGTCTGCAGGCCGTGCGCTGCGCCTCCGAGGAGGACGCGCTGGTGCGCGTCGCGGAGTGGATGTTCCTCTTCCGCGACCAGGGCGGCCTGAAAGACCTGTACGACTGGCAGGCGCACCCCCACGTCGAGGACACCCCGCTGCAGCCCGACGACGTGCCCGACGTCCTCCGCATGGCGGAGGAGGCGGAGGGCCCCGCCTCCGCGACCGCGGTCGCGCACTGGGTGCGCCGCCAGCCACGGGGCTTCCGCGTCTACCGGTACGCGGGCTCCTCCGCACCGGTCGCGTTCATGGCCATCCTGCGCATGGAGGCACCGCTGCCCGAGGACTGCGCCGAGGACCCGGTGATCGCGGCACTCTGGGACTACGTGAAGGCCGCCGCTCCCCTGGGACCGGGCGAGCACCTGGGCATCCGCCGCTTCGCGGTGCAGCCCGGCCGGCACCAGCGGCCCTCGCCCCTCATGGACCTCATCAGCCGGCGCACCATCGCGGCCGAGATGAGGGTCCGCGGACGCGCGGTGACCTTCACCGTCTTCGAGGACGCCGAGCGGTGGCGACGCTACCTCGCCAACGCCGGGCTGCAAGAGGTCGTGGCGGTGGACGCCGACGGGCGGAAGCAGCACGTCTTCGGCAGGGACTGGCGGCGGCAACCGGTGGAGCAGTGGGTGGAGCACCGGGCTCGCGCCATGGTCGCACCCGAAGCCGGGTGGACAGCAGCCGCGTCCGCCGGTGGCCCGGACGACGAGCACGGCGACGACCTGCCGCGTGCCGCGTTCGAGGAGGGCGTGGTCGAGGCGCTGCGCACCTGGCACGCTCCCCGGGAGTTCGCGACCAGCGTCCTGCTGCACTCCCGCCTCGTGCCGCACGGGTCAGCCGACCCCGTCGCCGACCTGCGCGCCGCCATCACGACCGCCCTCGACGCGCTGCAGGTCGATCCCGCAGGCGTGAAGGCACACGAAGCGCTCACCGCCACGTACACCTCGGCTTCCCGCACCCACAAGGCAGCCGCCCGACGACTGGGGGTGCCCTACGGCACGTACCGGCGCCACCTCGCCATGGCCAAGGAGCGGCTCATCGAGCAGTTGCTGCGTCAGGCGGCCACGATGCCTGTGCTGTCCGCGCCGCGCTTGTCACTGGAGGGGTGAGGCCGCGAGGGCTTCGTGGATCGCGCAGACTGGTCTACCGCGGACTCGTTGCGGCCGTCCGCGTGAACTGAGACGAGTCGTCACGCTCGGCCCTTGCGGCGGCGAGGCGCTGCCGAGCGAGGCGGCGTCGAGCGCATGTGGTCCCGCACCGGCGCGAGCAGGCTGGCGAGGGCCGTGACGTCGTCGCGCGAGAGTGGCTCGAAGAGCATGCTGCTGACGACCTCGATGTGACCGGGCAGCACCTTGGCGAGCAGCGCGCGTCCGGCATCGGTGATGGTGACGGTGATGCTCCGCTCGTCGTCCGAAGAGGGGGCGCGCATGACCAGGCCCGCCTTTTCGAGCAGGCCTGCCTGGTAGGTCATGCCGCTGCGGCTGTAGACGACGCCGTCGGCCAGGTCGGTCATGCGGTGACTGCCCGTCGGCGAGTCGCCGAGCCGAGCCAGCAGCTGGAACTGCACGTAGCTGAGATCACCGGCCTCGCGCAGCTGCTGCTCGACCGCGTGCCGGAGCAGGCTGGTCACCTCGATGAGGTCGAAGTAGGCACCGAGCTGCACGGGATCGAGCGACGGCGGCGAATCAGGCATGGCGCAAGTCTACTGCTTCGAATTCGAAGTGCACCGTGGCTGCGAGGACATCGCGGCCCGATGTGTGGCCTCGTGAGCGCGTGTGGGCAGTGTTGGGCCCGACTGGGCATCGCAGGACGTGGAGATCGGGCAGTGGCGCGGGGCAGGGTCGCGGGCAGGAGGACGGCGCCGCTGTCTGCGGATCTTGAGGACCGGCCATGACTATCCCGTACCTCGCCCAGCGGGAGGATCAGCAGCAGCTTGAGTGGATCGGCGGGAGCGTCTTCAGCGTCCTGCTCGATGCCGAGGCGACCGGTGGGCAACTGACTGTCGGGCGCTTTGATGTCAGCTTGGGCGAGGCGCCGCCGTTCCACGTGCACAACAAGGAGGACGAGGTCTTCCTGCTCCTGTCCGGCTCGGCGCTGGTGTGGGTCGGTGACGAGCAGCACGAGTTGCAGGAGGGTGGCATCGTCTTCCTGCCCCGGCGCATCCCGCACGGCTACCGCATCACGTCCGAGAAGGCCGACCTGCTGCTCATCGCGACCCCCGGCGGGCTGGAGAAGATGTTCCGCCACGCGGGCCGCGACCTGCGCGAGCCACGCCCGGAGGGCTTCGAGATCACGCGGCAGCTGCTCGCCGAAGCCGCCGAACTCACCGGCAACGTCGTCCTCGGTCCTCCCCGGTGACGGTACCGCAGCCCGGCTGTGGGGAAGAAGCCATGACGCGGTGCTGGGATGAGCCCGTCCGCGTGGAGCCCGGTTTCCCTGGCCGTCCTCTGCGCCGGTGTCGGTTACGGGCGCCCGACTCGCCTGCTCGTGGACCGGATCGCGGAGTCGGTCTGCAGGGCGCTCACGGCCAGTGGAGCGAGAGTCGAGGTGGAGGTGCTGGAGCTGGGCCGGCTGGCGGCCGACCTCGCTCAGCGCTCCACCCGGGGCCACGTCAGCCTCGACCTGCGCGAGGCGATCGCGGCGGTCGTGGCGGCCGACGGGCTCGTGGTGGCGACACCGGTGGTTGCCGCATCCCCGAGTGACGTATTCGAATCGTTCTTTGCCGTCCTCGGCGACGGTGTCCTGTCCGGCGTGCCCGTGCTGCTCGCGGTCACCAGCGGCTCGCGCTGGCAGGCCACCTGGCATCGGGCAGGTGATGCGGGGGCGCCTCATCTGCCTGCACGCCGAACCCGTGCCCACTGTCGTCGCCGGCCCTGCGGACTGGGAGGAATCGCCTTCCGGCGACACGACGCGGCTGCGCGAACACATCGACCAAGCTGCCGCCGAGCTCGCCGCGGCGATGAGCTCTGACCGGCGGTGACCGACCTCACTTGCTTCGAATTCAAAGCAGAAGTAGTCTGATGTCAGTTGCTTCAAGTTCGAAGCAACCAACTTGAAGTGAAAGCGAGAACTCTGATGAAGGCAGTGCGTTTCCATGAGTACGGCGACCCCGATGTCCTGCGTTACGAGGACGTGGAGCAGCCCGTCCCCGGTGCCGGTGAAGTTCGGATCCGCGTCGCGGCGACGTCGTTCAACTCCGTCGATGGCAACATCCGCGGGGGCTTCATGCGCGGCCCCATCCCGGTGGTGCTGCCGCACACTCCCGGCATCGATGTCGCCGGCACGGTCGACGCGGTGGGCGAGGGCGTGGCCGGCATCGAGGTCGGTGCCGAGGTCATCGGCTTCCTGCCGATGGACGGCAACGGCGCCGCCGCGGAGTACGTCCTCGCGCCGGCCGAGGTCCTGACGCCGGCGCCCAAGAGTGTCCCGCTGCCCGACGCCGCCGCGCTGCCGTTGGTGGGCCTCACCGCGTGGCAGGCGCTGTTCGACCACAGCAAGCTGACGGCCGGGCAACGCGTGCTGATCAACGGCGCGGGTGGAGCGGTCGGCGGCTACGCCGTCCAGCTGGCCAAGGGGGCCGGTGCCCACGTGATCGCCACGGCCAGCCCGCGCAGCAGCGAGACCGTCAAATCCGCCGGCGCCGACGAGGTCATCGACCACACCACCACCGGGGTGACCGCGGCGGTGACCGAGCCGGTCGACGTCGTGCTCAACCTCGCGCCGATCGACCCGGCCGAGCTCGCCGCGCTGGCCGGCCTGGTCCGCTCGGGCGGTGTCGTGGTGAACACGACGGTGTGGATGCCCGCGCCCACCGACGAGGAGCGCGGCGTGCGCGGCATCGACCTCTACGTCCGCAGCGACGCCGAACAGCTGTCGCGGCTGGTGGCGCTGATCGACCGCGGCGAGCTGCGCGTCGACGTCGGCCGGCGGGTCCCGCTGGCCGAGCTGCCGGCAATCCACGCCCAGGCCGCCGCGGGCACGCTGCACGGCAAGGTCATCGTCGTTCCGGCCGCCTCCTGAGCCTCACTCCGCCAGTACCGAAAGGCAACCACCATGGCACTGAGCTTGGATCCCGAAATCGCCGAGGCACTGGCCCCGATGGCCGGCGCGATGGCGGACGCCACGCCACCAGCGGTGGGAGACGTCGCGGCGCGACGCGCCATCTGGGAGCCGATCATCGGCACCGCGGGAACGGCACAGCCGATCCCGGCCGATGTCAAGACGAGCGAGCACTACGCGACCGCCGACGACGGTGCTCAGATCACAATGCGCTGGTATGTCAAGGACGGCGCGACGCCGGGCCCGGCCGTGCTGTTCTTCCACGGCGGCGGGTACATCTTCGGTCACATCGACCTGTTCGACGGACCGGTCGCCCGTTACGTGTCCGCCAGCGGCGTGCCGATGCTGTCGGTCGAGTACCGCCGCGCGCCCGAGCACCCCTTCCCTACGCCGCTCGAAGACGCCTACGCCGCGTTGCGCTGGCTGCACGAGCACGCCTCCGAGTTGGGCGTAGACCCCGACCGAATCGGTGTGATGGGCGACAGCGCCGGTGGCGGCATGGCCGCGGCGCTGACGATCCTCGCCCGCGAACGCGGCGGCCCGAAGATCGCCCGGCAGATCCTGCTCATGCCGATGCTCGACGACCGCACCACCACGCCCGATCCGCACATCGCGCCCTACGCGCTGTGGTCCTACGACGACAGCCGCACCGCGTGGCCGGCACTACTCGGTGCGGCCGCCGGCGGCCCCGACGTCCCAGCCACAGCGGCCCCGGCCCGGCTCGATGACGCGACCGGCCTGCCCCCGGCCTACATCGAGGTCGGCCAGCTCGACGTCTTCCGCGACGAGGACACCGCCTACGCGACCAAGCTCAGCCGCGCCGGCGTGCCAGTGGAGTTCCACCTCCACCCCGGCGCCCCCCACGAGTTCGACTCCATCGCCTTCGACTCCGACGTCGCCCGCCGCGCCATCGCCGACCGCATTCGGGCGCTCAGATCGATCTGACCTCACCATCACCGAAGACACTCGTCCGCCCTCGCGAACTGGAGCATTCCCGTGTCCGTCACCACCGTCACCGCTAGCGGCACTGCCGCCGTCGACAGCCTGGAGGCGGCCTTCGACGTCATGACGCCGATCGACCTGTCACTGGTCTTCACCGGCTGGGGACCGCTGCCCGCCATCACACACGTCGAGGAGCAGTCCGGCCCGTGGGACCACGTGGGCGTACACCGCAGGCCGCAGTTCGCCGACGGCGGGTCCGCGATGGAGAGGATGACGCACTACCTGCGGCCCGGTTACTTCGCCTACGAAGTCACCGGCTTCACCAACGCCCTGCGGTTGGTCGTGGAGCGCGCCAGGGGCGAATGGACCTTCATCCCCGACCTGGACGGCGGCGTGGCCGTGCGCTGGTCCTACCACTTCACAGCGAAGCCGGGCCGGGGAGCGTTGGTGCGCCTGCTCATCGGTCCAATGTGGAAGCGGTACATGCGCAAGGGGTTGGCGGCGTCGATCCGCGAGGCCGAGCAGGTGGCGGGCCTGGGCACGTCCTCAGCGGACTGAGCTGGACGGTCGACGTCCACCGCAGAACGTCAGGTGCGATCAGGACGTGGGCGCGAGGTCCGGCTAACCGCCCAACGCATCCTCACCACGCACTTGCGCCCTGGCGACGATGCCAATCGTCCCGCAGCGACCTTCTGGCCGGGTATCGACCTCGATCTCACCGCCGCATGTGCCGCTCGAAAAGTCATCACTGCTGGTCAAGCGCGGCATGCCTGTACTCGTTGATGAGTCCGCCCAGGATCCGGGTACACAGCAGACTGTGGGCGTCGAGGTCGTGCACGCGGTGGGAACTCCTGCTCGACACCCTCGCCGACCCCGAGGCAACCGGGCGCAAGAACACTCACTCAGGCTGGCAGGCAACACCGCGCCCACCCCACGTACTGCTACCGGACCTCCAAGGGCACAGTCGACTGGATCAGTGTCAACTCCGTCGACTTCGACAGCGGCCCGCCAACCAACCACGTCGTTCTCAACTACAAGCTGTTCACCTAGTGGTGCGTCTCGGACCGCCCACCCGGTAGGCGGTCGTCTGGGCTGACGGGCCGGGGCGGTTCTTCCGTGTCGGGCGGGGGAGGTGATTGCGGCTCGTCAGCCAGGCGCGTCGGTGTGACCCCGGTTCCGATGACCGCCGTATCGACCAGGGCCGCCGCAGTATGCGGTCAATCGACTCGTGACCGAAGGCGAGCATCGGGAAGCCGGTCTCGCCTAGCCCGGGGCGATGTCGAAGCCGCCGGACGAGCCGTTACCCGAAGGGTCCTTCAACAAGGCGACCGTCGACCGCTGACAGGCGTTCGGCGGATGGCGGGGGTGGCGCCACCACCCCCTTCGGCACAGACCACCGACCACCACACCGTCACGGACATGAACGCCACCAAAGGCGCGAGGGCGGAGCCCGCTCTGGCGCGTGGCATTGGAGCTGCTCGCGGTTGCCGGGCCGGAGGACCTGTTGACCGGCGTCCTGTACTACTGGCGAATGGTCAACGGGGCTGCACAGAGGCGCAAACGCGAAAAGTCCTCGTACGCAACGGTGTGGCCTAATAGATCGGATCTCGTGTCGGCTGTCCGGTCGCCGCTCGGTGGCTATCCCAACGCCGGCACTCCCGCTATGCTGAATGACTAGCACGAGGTCTGAACTGGCGCCCTCGGCGCAGGCCGGGCACGCCACTTAGGGGTGTCCACGTTGATTATTCTAGGAATTATAAGCGCCTTTATTACATACGCGGTCTGCTGCATATTCGCCTACCGGGCCGGCATGAAGAACGAGGACGGCAAGGAGATTGGGTGGGTGATGGGCGGCGTGCCGCTTGCGGCGGTCGGCTTCTTCGTCCCGTGGCTGATCGCGATCGCCCTGGTCGTGGCGGTGGCGATCGCCGGGCTGGTCCTGATCGGAACTGTTCTTGGCGGAGGAGGCTCGGGCGGCATGATCTCCACCGCGATCCGTCGCCAGCAGCAGCGCGACGACACGGAGACCGCTGTGCACAACGCGATGGTCCGGGCCGAGTCGCGTCACTTTTGGAAGAACCACTCACACCCCTGGCTATAGCCCGCCGCCGGTGTCGGGCCGCGCTACCAGGAAGAGGCGTCCTGGCCACCTCGGTCGGGGCGAACCCTCCCGATCATGCCCTCTCGGTCATCGGGAAGGTTCGAGATCGAGCGAAGCCGACGCGCGCCGCAGCAATAGTAGTGGCCTTTCGGGGCTTGAATGGCCACTACTCGGCGGCGGCAAGGGCTTCCACACGTCAAAAGTCATCCCTTAAGTGAGGACTCCCGCTGTGACGCAGCCTCAGCGACAGGGTATACGTTGGCTGCCAGTGGCAAGTCTGGCCATCGCTGCCGTGATCGCACTTATATGGATCTTCAATGTACTGCCAGATTCGAATGAGAGCGAACAGTATCCAACAGTATTTCAGGGTCCGTCAACGGCTGAGCTGACTACCATGCCTGGAATTTTGCCAAACACGAACACGGCATCTGTCGCACCGCCTGCGGCGCCTGAAGTCTTCCTCGATGAGGTTGCGGAGTATCAGGTCGTACGTGGGCCGGGCAACTTTGAGACCGGGCTGTACGTCGTCAATGGTAATACGTATACCAGGTCGGTAGCGTTTCCAAATCCTTGTGGGCAGTACCCGGAGGTTGTCGAGTTCGTGTCGAGTCGGCGCTTCAGCAAGTTCACGGCCGTGATAGGTCTCGCCGACGACTCTGGGTCGGCTGCCAAAGTCCAATTCGAGGTCGCTGCCGATGGTGTGCCAGTCGGTGGGCCGTACGTCATGACCTTGGGTAAGCACGAAGCGATAAGTGTTTCTCTTTCGAATCCGGTCAAGTTGAAGCTTACGACAACGAATGTGGGCGGCTGTAACGATTATTACGTGGAGAACGCTACTGCGGTATGGGGCGATGCGAAGCTCGTCCGTTAGTGCTCCAGTCGGATGTTGCGGGCGAACCTGGGGGCCTTCTCGTGAAGTAGTCGAAGAGGGTGACCGTGATGGATCTTCAGCGAAGGCGTCGAATACTGACAGTGGCGGTGGTTGCAGGGGTCTTGTGTGGTTGTGCAGGCGGAGGGGTGAACTCTGGATCCGTAGACCCGACTGGAGACCCGGAGGCAACGGTCAGCCCAACGGAGGTCTCGACCGGGCCGGCCACCGGGATAGTAAAGCCGCTCCTGATTGCCATGACTCGCACGAGTCACGATACGGACCCCGGGTATGAGCGACTGACCGTCAACTTTGGGTTTGACGCCGCCGGCGGCCCTCAAGTGATCCCCGATATAGGAGGGGGCACGATTACGATTTCTGAGGGGCGCGAATATGATGTAATGCTGCGCATGGACAATGCCGCACATTATGTAGTCGAAAATATGTGGGCTTGGTTCAACGAAGCGTATGCCAACAGCTTTGCACCCATGACATTGCCACCTGAAGTCCCTTTGTGCGGCTTCATTACGGGTCTGGCCGCTGATGAAAAATCCCTCATTGTATACATGTATGCAACGGCCGAGATTCCTCGGGGAACCACGCCCAAGGCTCTTGCGCTCGACGGCTTCGACTCGCTCGACTTGAGCACTCCTCCGCAGGATTCTGCCACCGCATGTCAGGTGGACACGCGCCGGTTCACTGCCAAGATCGGCCAAGCCTTGCCATTCGCAACTAGCGCTGGACAATCAGGTACGTTCACCGTCACCGGAGCGCCAAGCCGAGGGGTCGTCGCACCTCCTTCAGGAGCCTGGGGACAGAGAGGTAATGCGATTTCAGTTCCGATAACCGTGGCCAACCAGAGCAAGCTCGATCCCTTGAACTCAAATTTGCAGATCTTTTCAGTGAACGCGAACGGTGTGCTCGGCACTCCTACGACCTGTCCTGAACCGCCGGCGACGGGCGAGAAGTTTGACTTTTTGGGTCCAGGGCAAACGGTCTCCGGGTCCATCTGCTTCGCGGCTGATGTCGAACCGGTGGGTGTGTTGGCGGTGCTCCTGGACAGTCAGCAACCGACAGTGGTTGGTACTGTTGCGTTTGGCGGTTAAGGGGGTTGAGAGCCCTGCGTTGCTTGAGTTGGCCGGCGAGTCGCCGACCCGCTTGGCCCTCGCCGACGCGGCGCCGCTCGTTCGGCAGACGCTTGCTGAACTCGGTGCTGAGCCGATCGACGCATCGCAAGCTCCCTGGGTGGTTGCCCGCGACATCGCCCGCCAGATGATCGCTGGCGGCTTGCTGCCCGAAGACGGTGCGCGTTCGCTGTGGGGCTTGTGGTGGTCCTGCGACACCGCGAAGGGGATCGGTCTGATCCATCGTGGAGCCTGGACGGCAAGCGGCGCGCCGTGTTGGACATGGCGGTGCGGCGGGCGGTCGAGCAGCTCTGCACGGTGACGCGCACGTTGAAGAAGACGCCGAGTACGCCGTTGATCCTGCCCGGCGGTGGGGCTCACCAGTCGTAGTGGCTGCCGTCGGGCAGCACGCACGCGCCGTGGTCGTCCGGGCCGAGGCGGTCGATGAGGTCGACGAGCCCGGGTGCCGCGGTATCGGGCGGAGCGGCGTCCGCGGCGTGGTCGTTCATGTCGGTGCGCAGGTAGCCGGGCCACAGCGCGGCGACGGTCACCCCGGTGTCCGCCAGTTCGGTGGCGATCATCCTGGTCAGCGCGTTGAGCGCGTAGCGGCTCGCGACGAAGACGTGGTTGCGCGGCTTGGAGACCTTGCCGACGGGCGGCGTGGGCAGGGTGATGTTGACCATCCGCGAGCCGGCTCGCAGGAGTCCGGCGAAGTGCCGGGCCGTGTTCAGCGGCCCGAGGGTGTTGACGTTGAGCAGGGCGAGCGCCGAGGCGGGGTCGACGTCGCGGAAACCGGTGCTCTGCTGCAGCACGCCCGCGTTGTTGACGAGGACGTCCAGCCCACCCGCCTCCGCTTCGACGACCCGCGCGGCCTCGGCCAGGTCGGCCTCCTCGGTCACGTCGAGCCGAACCACCCGCAGTGAGGTGCCATCAGCTTTGAGCGCGCGTAACGAGGCCTCGCCGTCCGCGGAGCGCGTGCCCGCGAAGACACGCGCCCCTCGGGCCAGGTACTCGGCGGTGAGCGCGCGGCCGATGCCGCGGTTCGCGCCGGTGATCAGGACGTCCACTGTTCTCCCCCAGAGCGATGACCGGACGGCTGAAACTACAGTTCGTGTGGATTGACCGGCAGAGGCGTGCCAAGACCGGGATCCAGCCGGCGTTGACGCAGCACGCCAAGACAAGCACAAAGTCACACACTCACATCGGCAGAAGGGGCCTCACCCCAAGGCCGGGTGGTTAGCGTTTTCGCCGGTCACGCAACGGAGTTGAAGGAGTCTTGACGCAGGACAACGGAGCTCATTGGTACAGGCAGTCGATCAAGACAGCTTGTCCCGAAGGAGCTCCATTGCCCGTCATCGAGCCTTTTCATCTCCGACCGCCCTGCGGGAACGCAGGCGTGGTGGGACATTGGCGGCGTGGTGGATCGGTCGGTCGTGGCGTGGATGCTGGGGGCCTTCGTTGTTGCGTTCGTCGTCACGCGGCTGGTCACGCGGATGATCCGCGCCGGACGCGGGCCGTTCCGGGACGTCAGCGCCGGCGGGGTCCACGTGCACCACCAGGTGTTCGGCATCTTCCTGATCCTGGGTACCGGGGCCGTCTCCCTGGTGTTCCACCCGGCGGACGGCTGGGCCGACGCCACCGCGGTCGCGTTCGGGATCGGGGCGGCGCTGACGCTGGACGAGTTCGCGCTGTGGCTGCGGCTGGACGACGTGTACTGGGGGCCGGAAGGGCGGCAGTCCGTGGACGCGGTGCTGGTCGCGGTCGTCATCGGGCTGCTGATGCTCGCAGGGTTCTCGCCGTTCGACGACGACCCCGACGACGGCAGCCTCGCCGCGGTGCTGGTAGTGGCGGTGAACCTGGTGTTCGCCGTGGTCGCGATCCTCAAAGGACGGGCGCTGCTGGGCATCTGCGGGCTGTTCGTGCCGCTGCTGGCGCTGGTCGCCACGTGCCGCGTCGCCCGCCCGGGATCACCGTGGGCCCGCCGCTGGTACCCGCCGGGCTCGCGGCGGCTGGCCAAGGCCCGGCGGAGGTTCCCGCCGGGCCGCCGCAACCGCTGGGACCCGCTGGTCGACTTGTTCACCGGGTCGCGCTGAATCCGAAGCGCTGCCGAATTTCCTCCGACACCACTCCGCTGCCCGACAGTCGATCCGACATCTTCCGAGCGGAAGGACCGGGCCGTCGGCGTCCGCGACGGGCTCGTGCCCATCGGCACGAAGACTGCGGAAAGTTTCCGCCGCACGTGGATAGGCCGAGTGGTGTGGATCGCCTAGCGTTTTCCGCAGTCGATCCGGAATCCGCAGCTGATCCGGAATCCGCAGTCGATCCGGAATTCAAACAAGCATCATTGGAGATGGTTGTATGCCTGGAGCGTTGTGGGGTCGAGTGTTGACCGGGGTGGCTTTTGCCGCGGTGATGGTCACGTTTACCGCAGGTCCGGCGCAAGCCGCCACGGAGAAGCGCTTCACAGAGCAGTATTCCGATGGCGCGCAGGTCGTGCCGGGTTCGGACAACTCGTACAAGACGCGGTCCGTGGCACGGACGCAGGCGTCGAACACGTGGGACGACTGGGTGTGGCGTGGACGTATGGACAAATGTCCGTCCGCGCCCGGCACGAGGGACTGCCAATTCACGTACTCGGAATCGAAGACGACGACATCGGGGTGGAACGTCGGCGGGGGAGTTGAACTCGGAAACGCCAGTTCACCGTCCAAGAAGTGGTACAACGTCGTCTTGAGCCTGGTCGGTGGTTACGGCAGGTCGACCACGGTGACGACCAACTACGACAGGTCCGTCACCGTCGATCCCGGGGTGACGGTGCAGTTGGTGCAGGTGGTCGTCCGCCGCTGGACGCGGGGCGATTACGTCGGCGGCTGGGTCCGGACGAATCGCACCTGCGGCGGCTACCCGATCGCCAACACGGTCTACGAATGGCGTGGCGAACACCGGTTCGGTCAGTGGACCCGCCACAACCCCAACGCCCGCTGGTACAACTGGGCGGCGACCGAATGCTCCGCCTGCTGCTCGGCCCGCCGGGCCGAGGCGACCGTCCTGGTGAACTCCACGATGTCGACGTCGGCCGGATCGACGTCGAGAACGTATCCCGGCGCGCGGGTGCGCAACGCGGCATCCGCGCCGATCTCGGCGAACTTGCGCCGCAGCGCCGAAACGTAGGTATGTACCAGAGCCACTGCCGACTGCGGTGGGTTCTCATCCCGGATCAGGTCGACCAGCCGGTCGATCGACACCACCTGCCGCGGCTCCAACATCAGCGCGGCCAGCAACGCCTTCGGCTTGGGCCCACCGATGTTGACCGGAGATCCCGGGGACAACACCTCGACAGGACCCAAGGCACCCACCGCATCCGCACCCCCAGAGCGACGTGGATCAGTATTGCCCAGCGCGCGACGCCCTTACAAGCATCGGCCCGGGGCGAGGTGGGTGAGGGTTCACCGCCGGTTCGGTGCTCGGCGCGGAGACCTCATGCCGGAACGTGCGGCGGTAGGTGTCCGGCGGTACGCCGATCGTGCGATCGCAAGAAGAACGTCGCGGGACCGACGCTGCTCTCGGGTGGCAACCCGCAGATCCCCAAGGATGAGGAGAACGGCCCGGTACGGGACTACATCGCTGCCATGCCCGGCTGAAAACGAGACGTCGGGCAACGTCTCGATGATCTCATCGTGCACACGGTTCCCCAGGTGCACAAGGAGCAATTGTCAAGAGTTGTGGATCAGGCCCCCATTGGTGGGCGGTTGAGGTTTCGGGGCTGTTCAGTCTTGGCAGCCCGGTTCCAGGAACTTCTGGATCCGGGCCAGGGTGTCCGTGGTGCTCGTGTGCACGTGACCGGTCATGCCGAGTGACCTCGCAGCGGCGACGTGTCCAGGGGTGTCGTCGATGAAGAGGGCCTCGGCGGGGCGGGCGCCGACACCTCGGAGAGCCGCCGCGTAGATGCGGGGGTCGGGCTTCGCGAAGCCGATTTCGCAGGACAGGACGACGGCGTCCACCATGTCCGGAAGTCCGGCGTTCGCCATCCTGCTGCGCATGTGCGGCCAGGCGTTGCTGACGACGGCGATCTTCGCCAGGCCGCGGAGGCGGTGCAGGGCTTCCAGGAGCGCGCGGTCCCAGGTCTGCCTGGACGCGAGATCACCTCTGATCTCGTCGATCAGGCCCGGGTCGATGCCGAGCCGGTCTCGAATGACATCCCACCAGGACTCTTCGTCGGTCCGACCGATGAGCACGTGGTCGTCATTTCCGCCGAACAGCGCGTTGAGGAAGCCCTGCGGAGGAATTCCGAGTCGGGTGCCCCACTCGATGGCGGCCGCGGTGAGGCGGTCCGAGGCGAGGACGCCGCCGATGTCGATCAGGATCGCCCGACGGCTGAAGCGGACGTGCCCGGCCGGCTCCTCCTGCCGGGCGTCATGAAGGCTCATGCGACCTGCTCCTGCCGCTCGACCAGAACGCCGTTGTCGAACCGGGCACCCGCGCGGGCCAGGGCGACCAGGTCGGCGCCGGTGATCGCACGCCGGCGTGTCCGGGCGGACTCGACGAGCTTGAAGACTATCGCGAGCGCCGCGGCGAGGCCGCCGGCTCCGCGGGTGACCCTGTGCGGAGCTCGACCGTCGAGACGGTGGATTCGATCGGGTTCGTGGTGCGCAGATGGATCCGGTGCTCGGACGGGAAGTCGTAGAACGCCGACAGCTCCTCGCGGTCGTCAGTGATCTTCGCGACTGCCTTGGGGAACCTCGCCCCGTAGGTCCTGGCGAACGCCCCGATCGCCTTCTCGGCGTGCGCGCGATCCTCGGCGTTGCAGATCTCCTGCATCGCCTTCGTCGCGCCCGGCTGCGCGGACTTCGGCAGGGCACTGCCGCCGCCGAGAGGCGCTGATCGGGAGTCGGTGACCGGGCGTTGATGATCGGGCGTTGATGATCGGGCGTTGATGATCGACTCGCCGGGTACACTCGCCGTGATCCTGTTCGCCGGATCCACGACGAGGTCGTCCGCCACTCAGTGGTACTTGACCCGGCCACGTTCCGACCGGTGCTGTTCGTGGTGGAGGAGGCCCGTGAGACGTCTTGGACCGCTCTGCCCGGTCATCCCCATCACACCGACCAGGTGATCCCGGGTCACCCCGTGCGGTCCGGTGATTCCGGTGTCCGCGGGGAGGGTGTGGAGTTCGGCGTGCTGGGGCCGATGACGATCTGGCACAGGGGTCGGGAGGTGGCGGTCGGCAGCGCGCAGCAGCGGTGCGTGCTGGCGGTGTTGGCGTTGCAGGCCGGGCGGGTGGTGCCGTTGGAGCGGCTGGTCGACGCGTTGTGGGGTGACGACGCGGTGCCGCGCACGGCGCGCAACGTGGTCCAACGGTGTGTGTCCGAGCTGCGCAAACTGGTCGCGGTGGACCCGGAGGTCAGCCTGGCGCACCGGCCGCCCGGTTACGTGCTGGAGGTGGAGCCGGAGCGGGTGGACCTGCACCGGTTCCGGACACTGGTGGCACAGGCACGCGGTGCCGGCGACCGGGCGGTGCTGTTGCGTCAGGCATTGGGGTTGTGGCGGGGCGAGCCGCTGGCCGACGTCCCCGGATCGGCATCGGTCAAGCAGGCGTTGGTCGAGGAGCGGCTGGCGGTGCTGGAGGACTGCCTGTCCGCCGAGATCGACTCCGGGCAGCACGCCGAGGCGATACCGCAATTGCGTGGGCTGGTGGCCGAGCACCCGCTGCGGGAACGCCCGGCCGGGTTGTTGATGCTGGCGCTGTACCGCGGCGGCCGGCAAGCCGACGCACTTGAGCACTACCAGCGTGCCCGGAAGCGGCTCGTCGAGGAGTTGGGAACCGATCCCAGCTCGGCGTTGCAGGAGCTGCACCACCGCATCCTCACCGCCGACACCACGCTGACCACGACCGAGCCCGCACCTCCCGGCGCCGTGGCGCCCCGCCAACTGCCCGCCGCTCCCGCGCCGTTCGTCGGCCGCCACGACGAGCTGGACCGCCTGAACACCGCCCTGACCACCGCGGGCGAGACCGCCGCCACGATGCTCATCACCGCCATCGGCGGGGCGGGTGGGATCGGCAAGACCTGGCTGGCGTTGCACTGGGCGCACGACCGGCTCGACCGGTTCCCGGACGGGCAGCTGTTCGTGGACCTCCGGGGTTTCAGCCCCGAAGGTGAGCCGATGGACCCGGCCGTCGCGGTCCGCGGGTTCCTCGACGCCCTGGGTGTCGACCCCGGCCGGTTGCCGGTCGAACCGCACGCCCAGGCCGCGCTGTTCCGCAGCCTGGTGGCGGACAAGCGGATGCTGATCGTGCTCGACAACGCCGCCGACACCACGCAGATCACGCCATTGCTGCCCGGCAGCCGTACCTGCACCGTGGTGGTCACCAGCCGCAACCGGCTACCTGGCCTGATCACCGGCCACAGCGCGCAACACCTGTCCCTCGACGTCCTGACCGACTCCGAAGCCCGCGCCCTGCTGGCCGACCGCCTCGGCAGCGGCCGGGTCGACGCCGAGCCGGACGCGGTGGCGGAACTCATCCGGATGTGCGGTGGTTTCCCGCTGGCGTTGAGCATCATCGCCGCCCACGCCCACACCCGCCCGCACCTTCTCCTGGCCGCTGTCGCCGCCGAACTGCTCGACCTCGGCGTGGACGCGCTGGACGACGAAGACCCGACCGCCAGCCTGCCCGCGGTGCTGTCCTGGTCCCACCAAGCGCTGACCCCGGAGCTGCGGCAGGTGTTCGCCCTGCTGGGCATCGCCCCCGGACCCGATATCGGACTCCCCGCCGCCGCCTCCCTCACCGCCCTGCCCCTCCTGCACGCACGCAAGGCACTGCACACCCTGGAGGACGCCTCCCTGCTGGACCGGGGCGCCCACGGCCGCTACACCATGCACGACCTGATCCGCGGCTACGCCACCACCGCCGCCCAGCACGACCTGGCCGAGCACGTGCGGGAGCCGGCACTGCGGCGAGTGGTGGACTTCTACGTCCACACGAGCTACGCCGCCGACCGCCTCCTGAACCCCCACAGCACGTTCCCGCCGCCTGATCCACCCACACCCGACACCCGACCGCACCCGCTGGTCGACGTCTCGGCGGCGTTGGCCTGGCTGGACACCGAGCACGCCAACCTGCTGGCCGCGCAGCACCTCGCCGCCACCCACCGGTGGCACCACCTCGTGTGGCCGCTGGCCTGGGCACTGACCACCTTCCACGTCCGACGGGGGCATCGCCACGACGACGTGACCGTGTGGCAGGCCGCCGTGGACGCCGCCGCCCACCTGTCCGCCCCCGCCGTCCGCATCCGCGCCCACCGGGGTCTCGGTATCGCCTACTCCCGGCTGGAACGCCACGATGAGGCGACCGGGCACCTGCACCAGGCCCTGGCTCTGGCCCAGGACCACCGCGACACCACCGAACAGGCCCACACCCACCACGACCTCGCGCTGGCCTGGACTCGGCACGGGGACGACCAGCGGGCCTTGGAACACGCCCAGCGCGCCCTGGCTCTCTTCCGGGAACTCGATCGGCCGGTGTTCGAAGCCATCACGCTCAACTCGGTGGGCTGGCTCAACGCCCGCCTGGGCGACTACGACACCGCCCGTGTCCAGTGCCGAGCCGCCCTCACCCTGCACCGCCGTCACCGCGACCCCGAAGGCGAGGCGGCCACCCTGGACAGCCTGGGCTACATCGACCACCTCACCGGCCATCACCACCAGGCCGTCGAGCACTACCGACAGGCGCTCATCCTGCGCCGCGACCACGGCAACACCGACCAGGCCACGGACACCCTCGACCACCTCGGCCACCCCTACACCGCCCTCGGAGAGCACGAGCAGGCCCGCGCGGTGTGGCAGGAAGCCCTTGAGCTGTACCGACAACAGGGCCGCGATGCCGATGCCGAACGAGTGCGGCGACAACTCGACGCGCTCGACGGGGACACCCGGGCGTGGTAGCGGGTCGAGGCCGCCGAGCGGGTTCGTCACCCGCTCGACACCCCGACCCGCCGGGACACACCCGGTTCGGTCACCCCCACGCGATGTCGGTCGGGTAGTGGCCACCGATGCACGACGTGAGGCCGACGTAGTTCCCGCCCGCGTAGTCGCCGCCGTCGTCCACCAGGCAGTCGGCGTGGACCTCCTGGCTTTCGAACCAGATCCCGTTGGGCGCGCGGCGGACGTACCAGCTCATGACACTCGACGGCCCGCACGCCCCGGACGTCAGGACACCGCCGGCTCCGTACTTCCTCGCCCCGAGGCACCTGTTCGTGGCCACGTTGCGCAATTGCCGGGTGCCGTCGTTCCACACGGTGACCCCCCACCTCTGGTAGTTGGTTCCGTTGCAGTGGAAGGTGCGCACGCTGAAGTCCCTGCTGTCGTCCAGGCACAGACCGCTGTAGACGTTGCGGAACGTCTGGAACACCTCCGCCGCCGAAGCCGTGCCGGTCGCCCCCACCAGCGACGCCCCGGCGATCAGCAGTGCTGCGCAGACGCGTGCCACGACGCGTGATGTCATTCCCATGATCTTCCCTTTCGGAGTGAACTGATCGGTGGCCTGACGGCCGCGGCGGTGAGCGTGCTGCTGCCAGGCCGTGCGTCGATGCGGAAGTGCCCCTCCCACGGCGTGTCCCGGTCGTCGCCGCCCCACCGCACGGCGCCGCCGCAGTCCGCCAGGATGTCCCGGACGACCGCCACTTCGTGCGGGAAGAGGCAGCCCGTGGCGCCGCGCGGGTACGCATCGGGGCGGATCACGAGCTCGGTGCCGTCGGCCAAGCCGATCGCGTCGGTCGACGTGAGCGCCGCGATCTCGTAGTGGAACCTGCGGGCGACGTGCAGCAGGAGGGTTGCGACCGGGCCGGAGAGGAGCGCGGCGGACGCCGCGGACCCCTCGATGACGTGGGTTTCGACGTTGCCGAACCGCGTCGGGCCGGGGCGGGCTTCGGCAGGTGCGCCCGCCGCGGCGGGCGCCGGTTCCAGCACGGCCAAGCCGCCGGCGGCGAGCAGTCCGGTCAGGAACGTGCGGCGGGCCAGGTGGTGGACTGGAGATCGGGTCACGGTGTCCTCACCGGGTCGGAGGTCAGCCACGGGCCAGCTTTTCGATGGTGTCGGCGTAGCCCTGGAGGAACGGGTCGAGCTTGTCGGCGGGCAGCATCCCGGGCAGCAGGCAGTTCCAGCCGCCGGTGGTGCGGATCGCCGCGGTGCACAGCCCGCCGAGTTCGGCATCGGTGCCGTCGCTGATCAGCATGTTCCTCGCGGACGCGACGATGTCGGCGTTCCTGGCGTCGTACCGGGCGCCGAAGAACCGGGCGAACCGGCCCACGTGCCCGGTTCCTGCCAGGTGCAGTCGCAGCAGTTCGTCCACCCGGCCGCCGATCCGCAGTGACAGGCCGAGCAGGTGACCGTCGACGTCTTCGACCAGGTCGCCGAGCGGGAACGACGAGCGGACGTCCACTTTGGCCAGACGATCGGTGCAGAACGCGTAACCGGACGGGTAGGACTCGCTGTTGGCCTGCCATTCGCCGTAGAAGGTGGCGAGGTCGCCGCCCCAGCCGCCGAAGTCGCCCCGGTTGGCCGTCACGCCGTTGACGTTGCCCTTGAGGTACACGGCGTTGGCGGTGGCGCCGAGGTGGTCGACGTTGACGGTCACGCCGAGCGACGGGTCGCGGTAGCTCTCGACGCGACCCGGCCCGTTGGCCCGCGCGTAGTCGATCCAGGCCCGGTCGACATCGCCGATGAGGTTCTGCCAGCCGCTGTAGACGTCCACGTAGGTCGGGTACCGCAGGTACTCCAGGACCCTCAGGTTGGGATCGGGCCCGCCGTAGGCGAGCGCGGTGGCGTACAACTGCTCGACGTAGTGCAGGAACGCGTCGACCGGCGAAGTGGTCCCGCCGACGTTCTCCCGTCCCACGCCGGGGTCGCTGAACGGCCGGTGCACGTTCCGGTCGAGGTCGAAGACGTCGGTCCCGCTGGTGAACCTGAACTCCTTGATCTGGTTGAACGACCAGTTGGCGGGCATCGGGAAGCCGAGGTTGCCGGAGAACCCGTAGGACATCCCGGACACGAACGAGTACCGGGCGTACGCCTGGCCGGTGACGCGGGCGCACACGTTGCGGGACCCGTACACCCCGGCGACGTACCGCTTGCCCTGGTTGGCCAGGGCGGCTTGCACTCCGTGGAAGTAGGGCACGATGTTGGAGGTGATCTGGCCGTCGGTGGCGTCGTAGTCGACCGCGAAGTAGATGACGGTGCCCCGGTTGAAGCCGTAGTGCACGGCGCGTTCGTGCGCCCGCAGCCCGTGCTGGTAGCCCTGCTGGTAGGTGAAGTTGCCGAGTTCGCGCCCGTTGTACTGCGAGATCGGGAAGACGCGCAGGCCACCGGTGAAGATCGCGTCCAGCTCGCCGGGCTGGAGTTCCTTGTCGAGCGTGCTGGTCGGATCTTCGTCCAGGTACCGGCCCACGACCGTGTAACCGGCGGCGCGCAGGGCTTGGGCGCGGGCGACGCTGATGTGGAAGCGGGTGTCGCAGGCGCTCGCCGGCCGGTCGGGGTCACCGGTGGAGACCAGCAGCTGTGCCCACGTGCGGTAGTCGCCGACACCGGTGCGGTCGAGCGCGGAGAACTCCTGGAACACCCGCACGTACTCGGCGAGCCGGTCGTCCCAGGCGGCCTTGAACACGGTGGCCGCGCCGTCGACCGCGCCGTTGAACACGCACGCGGCACTGAACAGTTGCACCCACTTGCTCGCCGAGCCCGGGCCGACGGTGTTGCGGCGCAAGGCGTCGCGGGTGGCGGGGCCGAAGCTGCCGGTCGCCTGGTCGTCGGGGATACCGCTCTCGTACTGGATGGCCTTGATCAAAGCCACCTGCACGTCTCGGGAGAACAGGCCGTCGCAGGGGATGACGAAGTACGTGGACCGCTCCAGGTACTGGTCGTTGAGCCATTGCTGGATGGCCCGGACCTCGGCGCTGCCGCCCGACACCAGGATGTAGGCGTCCATCGTCAACAGCGCCTTGAACCACTTCGGTTGAAGGGTGTGGCCGGCGGAGGTGACGCCGCAGTCGCCCTTCATCCGCAGCACCGCGTGCTGGGTGCTCGCACCGTACGTCCCCGACGTGGTGTCGCCGGCCCAGTAGCCCTTGCAGAACAGGGCGTGCTGAGCGATCCGCACGATGTTCGGGTTGGCGAAACCGGGACCGACCGGTCCGCGCTCGGTGAGCTTCGTCAGGGTCGTCGGACCGAAGCTGTCCGAGAGGGCGGTGATGCCCAACTCGTGTTGAAGCGCCCTGGTGAGCGAGTGCATCGTCGCCCAGCCGGTGCGGCCGTCCTCCTCGCACCTGGTGTAGCCCGGCACCGCGCCGTAGGTGGCGTTCACCCACTGCTGAGCCTCCAGGACCTTCTGATCGGCCATCGCTACGACGCGCCGGAGTAGACGCGGACCCAGTCGACCTCGAACACCGCCGGCCGCAGGCCGCCGGCACCGGTGAAGTTGTCCAGCTGGATGTTGAGGTGGCCCGACGGCATGGCCTGGATGTCCGCCCGCCCGTCCGGACCCGCGCCGCCGGACAGCCGGAACCACTCGACGCCGTCGACGTAGCCGACGAGCGCGGTGGGGCTCCACTCGAAGGCGAAGTTGTGCCACTGGGTCATGTCGACCGGGCAGCGCTCGCGGTAGACCTTGTTGTCGTTCGGGCTCTTCGGGTAGTGCAGGAACGCCGACAGGCACTGGCCGTCGGGGTTCGAGTACTCCACCCAGTCGTACTCGCCGTCGATCAGCCGCTTGCCGGAGGTCGGCCAGATCAGGTGCAGCGGGTGGTACAGGCCGCCGGAGGCGCCGGTGTTGCGCGAGCGGGACCGGATCTCCCACTTGCCGTACTGGCGGTCCAGCTTCTGCCTGAGCCAGCCGGTGTCGCCGTTCGCCTCACCGGTCATGGTCATGATCCCGCCGGCCACCGCGGAGTTCTTCGCGCACCGGCGGCCGTTGCCGGCGTGGCCCTCCCAACAGCCCTCGGTGCCACCCACCGTGCCGCTGGGCGCCGCCCACTTGGCCGGGTCCACCGGGCCGGTGTAGTCGAACTCGTCGGAGATCGGCTGCGGCGTGCCCCAGCCGTAGCGGACGGCGGCCTGCGTCTGGTCGCCGGGCTGGGTTGTCGTGGTGGTGGTGGTCGGGCCGGTGGTCGTGGTGGTGGTCGGGCCGGTCGTGGACGTCGGCTCCGTGGTGGTCGGTGTCTGCGCGCCCGCGCGGTAGTCGCACGCGGTCGCCCGGAAGCTCGCTCCGGTGGCGGTGTACTCGTGGTCGCTGAGCACGTTGGCCCGCACCGCGCCGGTCGGCGCGGTCAACCCGGCGGCGACGCGGGTCCAGCCGGTTGCCGCGAACGACACCCACGGGCCGTCGACATGGCCGAGGTACCCGCTGTTGTCGCCCTCGGGCGTGGAGTACCAGTCGACCTCGACCCGGGCCCGGCCGCTCTGCGTGGCCGCGACGTCGTAGGCGAAGGTCCACTGCTCGCCGGCCTTCACGGGCTGCTGCGGCAAGTAGAGCGACGGGTTCGACACCGAGTTGTCCCGCTGCGCGTAGGCGAACCTCGCCGACTGGTGGTCGGTGACGGGCTCGCGAGCAGGAGTCGCACCGCGCAGCGGCCCCCACTCGGCCAGTGTCTTGTTCAGCACCGGGTTGTTGCACGTCGACACGTTCGTGCCGGTGCCGGACGGCGGCTGCGCCACCGACACACCACCCAGGACCAGCGCGGTCGCGACACCGACGACGCCTCCTCCGACGATCCATCGTCTCCGCTGAACGGCCATGAACTGCGCTCCCTGTGATCGCTGACGTGCCGAGGCCGAAGCATGGCGACCACCGCTGAACGCGCGCTGTTCGCCCGCTGATCGCCGAGGTCACGCGGTCGGGCCAGGCGAATCAGCGCGAGTTCAACGCATGGTCAGCGGCGGTGGCCAGGATCGACGTGTCCGGGATCAGTCCGGACCACGCACCATCAGACCGAGGTGAGGTTCGATGAAACGAGCTTGTCGTGTGTTCGTGGTGGGCGCGCTCGCGCTCGGCACCGTGAGCGCGCCTGACGCGCTCGCGGCGGCGGCTCCTCCGTTGCCGATCACCGGTGTCGTGGCCAGCGACGACGACGGCAACGTCGCGGCCAACACCCTCGACGGCAACCTGGGCACCCGCTGGTCGGCCGAGGGCGACGGGGTGTGGATACGGTACGACCTCGGCTCGTCCAAGACCGTCGGTTCGGTATCGGTCGCCTGGCACCAGGGGAACACCAGGAGACAGACCTTCGACGTCCAGCTGTCCGACGACGGGTCGTCGTGGCGGACCGTCATCGCGCGGAAGGTCAGCAGCGGCGGCACGGTTCAACCAGAGGCCTACGACTTCTCCGACAGCTCCGCGCGGTACGTGCGCGTCGTCGGCTACGGCAACACGTACAACGACTGGACCAGCATCGCCGAAGCCACCGTCAACGGGGCGGACGGCGGCGGCGGCGGCGGGGGAACCTGCGCCTACCCGGCCGACGTGCTGGACCTGACGAACTGGTACATCGGCCTGCCGATCGGTGAGGACGAGAGCCCCACCAACGTCGAACAGCCGGAGCTCGACACCTACGAGATCGACCCGTGGTTCACCACGACCCCGGACTGCGACGCGGTCCAGTTCCGCGCCGGGGTCGACGGCGTCACCACGAGCGGTTCGAGCTACCCGCGCTCGGAACTGCGCGAGATGAACGGGACCTCCAAGGCGAGCTGGTCGTCCACCTCGGGAACGCACACGATGGTGGTCGAGCAGGCCATCACCGCGCTGCCCGAGGACAAGCCGCACGTCGTCGCCGGGCAGATCCACGACGCCAGTGACGACGTCTCGGTCTTCCGGCTCGAAGGCGGCAACCTCTACATCACCAACGGCGACACGAGCCACCACAAACTCGTGACGAGCAACTACGTGCTGGGCACCAAGTTCCAGGCGAAGTTCGTGATCAGCGGTGGCCAGATCAAGGCCTACTACAACGGCGTGCTGCAGACGACGATCTCGAAGAGCTTCTCCGGCGGCTACTTCAAGGCAGGCGCGTACACGCAGGCCAACTGCACCAACTCCTCGCCGTGCAGCGGCGGCAACTACGGCGAGGTGAAGATCTACGGGCTGAGCGTGACACATGACAACGGTGACCCGGGCACCGGAGATCCGGGGTCCGACCGCACCATCAACGTCGCGGACTCGGCCCAACTGCAAAGCGCGCTCGGCAACGCCCAGGCCGGTGACCGCATCGTGCTCGTGAACGGCAACTACACGATCGGCAGGATGACCGGCAAGAACGGCACCGCGGCCAAGCCCATCACCGTCGCCGCGGCGAACCGCGGCCAGGCGGTGATCACCGACGGGCAGCTTGAAGTGGCGAGTTCCTCGTACGTGACCTTCGAAGGTCTCAAGTGGACCAACAGCGACACGTTGAAGATCACGAGTTCGAACAACGTGCGGCTCACCCGCAACCACTTCCGGCTGACCGAGGAGTCGTCGCTGAAGTGGGTGATCATCCAGGGCGCGAACAGCCACCACAACCGGATCGACCACAACCTGTTCGAGGAGAAGCACCAACTGGGCAACTTCATCACGATCGACGGATCGGCGACCCAGCAGTCACAGCACGACCTCATCGACCACAACCACTTCCGCAACATCGGCCCGCGCGCGCAGAACGAGATGGAGGCCATCCGGGTCGGCTGGAGCGGGATCTCCCAGTCGAGCGGGTTCACCACGGTCGAGTCGAACCTGTTCGAGAACTGCGACGGCGATCCCGAGATCATCTCGGTGAAGAGCAACGACAACACCGTCCGCTACAACACGTTCCGCACCTCGAAGGGCACGTTGTCGCACCGGCACGGCAACCGCGGCGCGTTCTACGGCAACTTCTTCCTCGGTGGGGGCAAGGCGGGGACCGGGGGCATCCGGATCTACGGCCAGGACCACAAGATCTACAACAACTACTTCGAGGGCCTGACCGGCACCGGCTACGACGCCGCGTTGCAGATCGACGGCGGCGACGTGGACACCTCGGGGGCGCTGAGCGCGCACTGGCGCGTCTACCGGGCGACCGTCGTGAACAACACCTTCGTCGGCAACGCGTCGAACATCGAGATCGGTGCCAACTACACCCTCGCGCCGGTCGACTCGATCATCGCCGACAACGTCGTCGTGGGCAGCCAAGGCAAGCTGTTCAACGAGCTCAAGGCGCCGGTGAACGCGACCTACACCGGGAACATCGCTTGGCCCACCGGGTCGGCGACCGTCGGCGTGGCCAAGCCCTCCGCCGCCGTCCGCGCGGTCGACCCGCTGCTGGTCCGCGATGGAGCGTTGCACCGGATCGGCGCGGGCAGCCCGGCGATCGACACCGCCACCGGCGGCTACGCCTTCGTGATCGACGACATGGACGGCCAGGCTCGCGCGGGTGGTGTGGACGCCGGCGCCGACGAGCGGTCGTCGGCGCCGGTCGCCCGAGGTGCGCTCGGCGCAACCGATGTCGGTCCGAACAGCACGTGACGAGGTGTCATGCCTGGTGACGGGTCGAGATGGGCATCCGCCCCGCTCGACCCGTCACCAGGCCGGCGAGCTTGTAGAGCACCGACGAACCGGCGACGGCGACGACGATCTCGTCGAACCGGGGATGGAACCTGCTCTGGTTCCACACCGTGCCCGCGATGAACAGTGGCTCACCCGAACGCTCATGGTCCGCGATCAGCGCGTCGATCCGGTCCTCGCGCCACTGCGGCTCCATGCCGGCGCCATCGGGGCGCGGGACGTCTTCGATCCACTCCCCGACGTCGGTGTCCACGACCCGGTATCCCCGCTGTTCCAACCGGCCCAATGCCGTCGATTTCCCCGTGCCGGACATGCCTGTCACCAAGATCACCGCCACGTGTTCATCGTAGGGTGCGGCAGCTGAAGCCCCGGGTGTTCGAGGCGTTGTCGCTGGTAGTGGCCTCGTCGGGGTCGACCGGGATCACCGGCTGCGCGAACCCCCGGCCGCAGCCGCGCCGCCAGGCCGGTGCCGGCGTCGTCGTCGCTGTTCGGCTGATGCTTGCTGCCACTGGACGGCGACTTCGATGTGGACCCCGAGCATCCGGGCCGGGATAGCCGGGTGAGGTGGAACCCGGTTCTGGAACGCAGCGTGAGAGCCGCAACGGATACTTCGTCCTGGAATGCCTCCAGCAGAGACACGATCACCAGAGCATGCCCTCAGGCTGACGACCGCGCAGCTCTGCCGGCGACGATGACTTTTCGAGCGGCACAAGCTTCAACCGGGCCAGGAACTGCGTCGCCATCGCCACGTCGGCGGGATCAGGAGCGGCCTCGGGCACGGCCATCCCCGACCCGGTCGAATTGACCGTCGGCGGCAACACCTTGACCGTCGCATGCGGTATCGCGGGTTGCGCACCCGACCATTTCGGTGTCGGCGTGCGTGATCCGACAGTGTTTGTTCATCTTGTGTTCCCGCCCGTTCGACCGCAACGTCACCCGGCGGGGAATGCAGGGTCGCATGAAGGCGAACGCGTGGGGGGATCACGGCCCGCTGGGGGCGCGTCGGCTGGCGGAGGGCCTGTTGGGGGAGATGGGCAACCGCTGGCGGCACACGGTCGGAGTGGCCGCGCGGGCGGCGGAGTTGGCGGTGACGGTGCCGGCGGGTGATCGGGATGTGCTGGTCGCGGCGGCGTGGTTGCACGACATCGGGTACGCCGCGTCGGTGGCGGACAGCGGGTTTCACCCGCTCGACGGTGCCCGCCACCTGGACCGGTCGGGGTGGCCGCGTCGGGTGAGCGCGTTGGTCGCCCACCACTCGGGTGCACGTCTGGTGGCCGGTGTCCAGGGCCTGGGCGAGGCGCTGGACGCCTACCCGCAGGAGGACGGCCCGGTCGCGGACGCGCTGACCTACGCCGACCAGACCGTGGACAGCACCGGCCGGCAGGTCACCCCCGCGCAACGGCTGGCCGACGTCCTGCGCAGGCACGGAGCTGATTCGGCCAACGCGCGCGTTCACCACCTGCGCGGACCCCGTCTGCTCGCCATCGCGGCGAGGGTCGAGCGGAGGTTGTCCGCGATCTGAGGGCACGGCCCGTGCCTCTTCGCTAACGTGGAGATGTCGACGCGGGTTGGGGGACTGGTGGCCGATCCTGTGACCGCGGTGCTGGCCGCGACCTTCTCGGCTATGCACCAGTGGGTGCTGACCAAGGTGTTGGACGGTGCCCTTGAGCGGCGCGGCCGTCGGTTGGGCAACGTCGACCGCCAGGTCGCCGCCGCACTGGAAGACCTCGGAGCCCTGCGCTCCCTGGAGTTCCCCGCGCTCACCGACGCCGAGTGGATGCTCACCTGCGAGGCCGCCGCGGAGGCGTTGGCGTCGTCCCCGTTGGGAAGACTGGCCCAGGCCGCTCCCGCCGACCTGGTCGACGCGGCGAAGCTGCGCCGGGCGCTGCGCACCACCGCGCCCGCCGGGATGAGCGACGGAGAGGCGCGCGCCTACCACCGGCTGCTCTACGAGGCGTGCGAGCAGGTCGCGCAGCACGCCCGGCAGGTGGACAGCATCTGGCGCTCGGCCGTCGTCGCGGGTCTGGCCGATGTCGGCGACGACATGAGCAGGGCGCTCGGCGGTCTCGACCGCGTGCGGACCTCCTTGGGTGAGCTGGCCGAGGCGCCCGAACGCAAGGCGCGGGACGAGCGGGCCCGGTTCGAGCAGCGGTATCTGGCCGAGGTGGCCGAGCAGTTCGCCCGGTTCGAGCTGTTCCAGGTCGGCGTGCGCGGCGGCGGCCCGGCCAAGCACGAGTTCTCCTCGTTCTACGCGCCTCCGTCCATCGACCGGTGGCAGCGCGGTTCGGAGACCGAAGCCGAGCTCACCGGGCAGGGTGTCAACAGCGCCCACACCATCGCCGAAGCGCGTCGCGTCCTGTTGCTGGGTCGGGCCGGGGCGGGGAAGACGACGTTCCTCCAGTGGCTCGCCCACGAGACGGCGTTGGCGACCGGCCAGGGCGAGCCCGACGGCACTTGGCGCGGTGTCGTGCCGTTCTACGTGCCGTTGCGGCAGTTCGCCGACCGTGAACTGCCGCTGGCCGAGGAGTTGGTGCGCGTCACGACGCCCGTGCTCGCGGGCGAGAAGCCCGATCGGTGGGTCACCGACCTGTTGGCCCAGGGGCGTGCCCTGCTGCTGGTGGACGGCATCGACGAGCTGCTGATCAGACGGCGCGACAGTGTGCGGACCTGGTTGAGCGGCCTGCTGCGCAACTACCCCGACGCCTGGTACGTGGTGACGTCGCGCCCGTCCGCCGTTGACGAGACCTGGCTCGCGCCCGACGACATCGGCGTGCCGGGACTGGTCCGTTTCGAGCTGATGCCGCTCAGCGGCCCCGGAGTGCGGGATCTGGTGAGCAACTGGTTCGCCGCGGTGCGCGTCACCGAGCCCGAGTCGTCGCACGAGTGGCTGTCCCGGTGCGAGCGCAAGCTCAAGGAGGCGCTGCTCAAACGTCCCGACGTGCTCCGGCTGGTGTCGAGCCCGTTGCTGTGCTCCCTGCTGTGCGCGCTGTACCGGCGAGAGAACATGTACCTCCCGTACAGCCGCAAGGACTTGCTCAACCGGGCGCTGGAACTGCTGCTGGGCGAGTGGGACCTGCGTCGCGGCGTGCAGGTGGAAACCGAGCTGCGGATGACCGGCAACGAGAAGGTGGTGCTGCTCGAACGGTTCGCCGCACCCATGGTGCGCAACGGCGAGCACGTCGTGACCCGGTCGGCCGCCGCGCGCCGCATCGAGCGCGCCATGACCGGCCTGCGGTCCACCGACCTGGACGCGCACGAAGTGCTGCGTCACCTGGTGGAGCGCACCGGTCTGCTGCGCGACGACGAGGGGGACGGCCACATCCGGTTCGTCCACCGCATCTTCCGCGACTTCCTCGCCGCGGGCGACTTCGTCAAGTCCGGTGAGCTGGCCTACCTCGTGGACAACGCCCACGACGCAGCCAAGGAACTCGACGAGGTGATCTTCATGGCGGCGGCGCAGGCCCGCGCGCACGAGGCGGGGGAGCTGCTTCTGGGCATGCTGGCCCGTGCCGAACGGCGCCGCAGCACCACCGCCGAGGTGCAGCGGTTGCGCCTGCTGGCCGCCGCCTGCCTCGGGTACGTCGACGTGATAGAACCCCAGCACGTGCGTGCCGAGGTGATGGCCGCCGCACGGGAACTCGTCCCACCCCGCGGTTACGACGAGGCCGAGCTGCTGGCCCGCGCGGGCTCGTTCGTGCTCGACCTGCTGCCCGGTCCGGACGCGGTAGCCGAATTCGCGGCGGAGACCGGCGCGAACGCCGCCGAGATCGCCCGCTACGTCATCCGCGCGCTCGCCGTCATCGGCGGGTGGGGAAGCATCGAAGCGTTCACGCACGCCTACGGTGGCGCGGTCGTCAACGAACTCCTCCGCGCGTGGCGCAACACCGAGTACTCCGAGCGGTACGCCGCCGACAACCTGGGCGTCGTCGACTTCGGCGACCGCGTCCTGGAAGTCCACCGCTGGCACATGCTGCGCGGCCTGCGCCACCTCAGCACCCTGCGCCACGTCGTGGTCGTCGGTGACCTCCAGCTCGCCGACTCCCGTGCCCGCCTGCGCCCGCTCGTCGAACTGCCGCGACTGGAAACGCTGGAGATCCGCGCCAACGAGGTGTGCCGCACCCTCAACGGCCTCATCGGCTGCAAATCCCTGCACACCATCACCGTCTCCGGCTTCAGCGCCTTGGCGGACCTCTCCGCGCTGGCCCACCTCCCGGTCACCACGTTGCGCCTGCTGGGCCGCCCGTACGTGGGAGGACCGTCGGTCGACCTGGACACCCTCGACGGGGCGCGGGTGAGCGACCTGGCGATCAGGCACCGCGCCCTGCGCGACGGCCTGCACGCCCTGCCGGACTCGCTGCCGTTGACCGATCTCGCGGTCGAGTCACCCGGCCACGCGCGAAACCTCGCCGGTATCGGGCGCTTCCGGGGACTGACCACCGTCCACGCGCGCGGGGTGCCGTCCGTCGCCGAGGCCGGAGAACTGGCCGTCCTGCCCGCGCTGCGCCGCCTCGTGCTCGACCTGACCGGCATCGACCGCCCGGACCTGGGCCCGCTCGCCGGGTTGTCCGTCGAGTTCGAGTTGCGCGGCGTGGCCCCGGACGACCGACCGGCGCTGCGCGCCACGCTCCCCGACGCGCCTCGCGTCGACTTCACCTGACGGGAGCGGTCCGCGCCATCGGTGGCCACGGCACCTCGTCCTGGCTTTCCCCGGTGGCCGGCTATGCCGCCGACATCAGCCGCCGAACGACCAGAAGATGAACTCGCATGACCAAATCCCGCGACACCACCGAGGCCGCCTTCAACAAGCGTGCCGCCTCCTACGACAGCAACTCCTGGCACATCGGCTACGCCCGACGGCTCGTCGAACTCGTCGCCCCCACGCCGGGCATCCGAATCCTGGACGCCGCAACCGGGACCGGGTTCGCCGCGATCGCTGCCGCCCGCGCCACCGGACCCGCCGGGCGCGTGGTGGGCGTGGACATCTCCGCAGGCATGCTCGACCGGGCCCGGCAGTCGATCACCGCAGCGGGCCTGACGAACATCGACTTGGTCCAGGCCGACGCCACATCGCTGCCCCACTTCGCGGATGCCTCGTTCGACTTGGTCCTCTGTTCCGCCGGTCTGCTCTACCTGCCCGTCCAGGCCGCGCTTCGTGAATGGCACCGGCTGCTGGCGCCCGGCGGGCTCATCGCGTTCTCCACCATGCGGGAAGGATTCCCTGTCGGGGCGAGGCTCTTCCGTGAGCAGGCCCGCCGCTACGGCCTGGATCTCACCGACCCGGCCACGCCCTTGGGCACGGAATCGCGATGCGCCCACGCTCTGCGGGAAGCCGGCATCACCCCGACGGCCCCGGTTGCAGAGACCGTCCAGTTCTCCCGCGGCGACCTCGAACACGCCTGGGAAGCCCACGTCCACGGCCCGCACCACGACGCCATCGCCACCCTCGTCCCCGAGCAAGTCCAGGCGTTCCAACACGACTACACCAGCGCGTTGGCCGACCTCTTGCGCGACGACGAGGACCGCCTCCTGAACCCGGAGGTGATCTACGCCTTCGGCCGCAAGCCATCCCCACCTACGGCTGCGGAACCGGCACCTACAGACCCCACCGAGCCGACCGGAGCAGACCCATTCCAACAGTTCTGATATCTGACGTCGCCAGAGCGCACCTCGGCGACGTTCATCGAGGACGCCTATCGGCGTGCGGCGTCCTCCACGCTGTCCGAGCTGGCCGGAGAGGGGAGATCCGGTGGCGGCTGCGGATGGCCGCGGCCCAGCGGGAGGTGTGGACCGGCACCCCGCTGCGGCGGCCGCCGGCGGAGAAGGCCGGCCTGGAGATGTCCGCGGCCTCGGTGTCGGCGTTGTTCACCAAGGAACCCAGCCAGATCAAGCTGTCGACGCTGATCGCGTTGTGCACCGCCTTGCCGTGCACTCCCGGCGATCTGTTCGAGGTGGACACGACACCCGGTGGAGCGGCCCGCCGTGCCGCCGGGGTGTGCGGCAGGCAGGTCTTCGACACGGACCACGAGATGTCCCTTTCAGGTCGAGGCAAGAGGAGTCCGGTTTCATCCGCCATCGGGCTCGTCGTCGACGACCAGGGCCTTCGTGAGGGTGGTGACGGTCGGCGCCAGGTCGACGTTCCAGATCTCGTCGAGCATCCGGCTGCACCGCGCTGCCGTCGTCAGCGGTTCCACCATCGCCGCGAACTTCTTCTCGAACTGCTCATCGGTCATCGGCGTCCGGTGGCCACCGGGGGCGTCGTGGACCTCGCGGACGAGCTCGTCGCCGGAGGTGAGGCTGATGGTGACCCGGTTGGGGATGCGGGTCGGCAGCATCGCCGTGAGAACCGGGTCCTCGCGAACCTCGACGCGGGCCATCAACGCCCCGACGGCGGGGTCGGTGAGCGCGTCCGGATCGTACGAGGACGCCGTCAACTCCCCGTCGACGAGCACACGGGCCACCGTGTACGGGAGGCTGTGGTCGGCGGTCTCGCGAGTGGTGGGGCGCCACTTCTCCGGGTCCTTGCCCAGGATCGTCCAGCCGATGTGCGTGGTGTCGACGACGATGCGGTCGATCTCGTCGAGGTCGGCGATCTTCTGGCGCAAGGCGAGCGTCGCCCACACCGCTGTCTGCATCTCACCGTTGGTCGGCAGCAGTTTGGTGAGCGTCCGGGACACGGCGTACGGGCTGCCGGAGGTGTGCGGGAACCCGTGTGGCTCCAGGACGAAGGAATCGCTCACCTGTCGCATGAACCCCATCTCGCCCTCGAAGATCGGCGCGGGTCCGGTGAACCCTTCCCTGGCCAGCCAGGCCGAGAAGACACCATTCCTGGCGGCGTTCGGCGCGGAGGAACCCTTCCACGACGACAGCTCGCCTGCCCGGACCTGACGCATCGCGATGTGCCCGTTCAAGGCGATGTTGACCGCCTGGGTGAGCTGTTGAGCGTCCAGGCCCATGAGCTTGCCCGCGGCGAGGGTGGCGGACACGAGCACGTAGTTCGCGTGGTCCCACCCGCGGCGGTAGAGGTTCGCGGCGTCCTGCAGTTGGACCTGTACCTCGTAGGCGAGCGCGATGGCTGTGACGAGGTCCCGGCCGGAGCGCCCTTCGGCCTCGGCAACCGCCAGACATGCCGGGATGTTGTCGCTGGGATGTCCGGGTTCGAGCCCGAGGTAGCCGTCGTTGAAGTCCAGGTGGCGCACCATCGTCCCGTTGACGAACGTGGCGACGTCCGCGGTGGCGCTGTGCCTCGTGCCCAGTACGGTCGACGGGCCCGGGGGAAGGGCACGTGCGAGACGTCGCGCCGCGCGGCTGGGCTCGGCGTTGAACGCGCCGAGCCCGCAGCCGAGGGTGTCGACCAGGCGTTGCCGGACCGTGTGGACCGCGTGCTCGCTGAGGTCGTCGAAGCGCAGTGCAGCCGCCCAGGAACCGAGGTCGTCAGCGATCACGGTCGGCTGACCGCTTGATCGGCATGCGCGCGAGCGGGACGTGGTGCTGGCCGGCGTGCATGTCGCGGTCCCGGAGCGATCCTTGGCTGATCGGGCGTGGAAAGGAGATCTTCACGACGTTGAGCGACGGGATCCGGAACATCTGGACCGTGCTCTCCTCGACCCGGTAGAGCTCCGCGATCACGCGCTCGTTCAGGAAGGACTCGTCCGCGGCGATCCGGTAGCCCTCGGCATCGCGCATGAACAGCTCCATGGTGACCCAGAACGGGCCTGCGTTCTTGGACCGGACCTCGTGGGCGAGATCCGCCAGGGTGGTCTCAGGCATCGGTGTTCTCCCCGATCTCGGTCCGGAACAGGCTCGTGGGGTCGTCGCAGTCGACGACGTGGTTCAGCACGAACTCGTACGCCGCGCCGCGCTCGACCTCGGCGGGCGAGGACGCGAACGCGAGGCTCGGCAGGTAGTCCATCGCCGGCGTCGGCAGGTGCAGCATCAGCGGGTTGGCGACCTTGGCGATCGCCGTGGCCGTCGCCTGGTCGGGCGCGTTGACCAGCAGCATCACGCCCACCTCCCGCGGCGGCCCGATCTCGGGTTCGAGGTCGTCCAGCACCGCGTTGTGGCCGTAGAGGCGGAGGTCGAAGGCGTACTCGTCATCCGCAAGCCCCAGCGTCTGGTCCACCCGCTGAGTGATCATCGTGCGCATCAAGTCCGCCCAGGCGTCGATGTCGGCGAGGATGAGGGGGTCTCGGATCGCGGTGAACGACATGGTCTCGTAGCCGGTGATCCGGGCGCCTTCCAGCTTGATCGTGTACTGGTCGGCGACGTGGAACCTCGACCCCTCGACGCGGACGATCCGGCCGTCGACCGCGGTGTACCGCGCGTCACGGACGTCGAGGGTGCCGTCGGGCTCCCGCATCTCGAACGGGTTCGCGGTCTCGTAGAGCATGTGAGCGGCCACCGAGATCGGCGTGCACGACACCGCGGGGTCGAGCGGCTCGATGGTGAAGCCGTCTGCGTCGATGGTGGCGAGGACTCCGCCCGCGCGCGGGTTGTCGGTGCACTGACCGCCGCACTCGACGATCTTGGCGGCGTGCCACGTCGGCCCGGCCGGCATCCCCTTCATGAGCGGGTAGGCGGCAGCCACCGCCGTGTCGGTGGCCCGGCCGGCGAGCACGACCTGGGCACCGGCACGGAGTGCCTGGACGATCGGTTCGTGGCCCATCGCTCCGACGATGCGGGTGCAGCTCTCAAGGGTCTCGGCCCGCAGCTGTCCCAACGGCGGTAGCGGGTGGATCCGGCCCGCGTCGAGGTGCTCCTTCAACTCGGCCGCGTTCTGCTCGCTGTAGATCCGCGCGACCTTCAGGCTCAGGCCCTCCTCCGCCATCACCTCGGCGGCGATCCCGGCGACCCAGTCGACGCCGCTGTCGGTTCCGCTCGTACCGCAGGAGCCCACGATCACGGGTATGCCCGCGCCGGCCGCGGCCGTCAGCAGGCTGCGCAGGTCGCGTGCCACCGCCTTGGCCGTCGTCTTCGGGGTCGCGGAGCCGAGGTAGTAGGGGCCGGAGTCCGTTGACCCGGCGTCGATGCTGATGACGTCGGCACCCAGTGCGATGCCGCGCTCGATCGTCGCGTGGTCCCACCCGGCGCCGAGCATGCCGCTCGGCGACAGGACCCGGACCGACTTGACGGGTTCGCTGTCCATGTCCCTCTTTCTCTCCGTGTCAGTTCACCGGGAACTGTGCTCGGCCTTCGAGCGCCGCCACGAGCTCTTCGGCCCCTCTGCGCCCTGCGGCGGCTCGTGCTTCGGCGGTTTGCCCGGCCATGTGGGAGTAGACGACGATGCCCTCGACGCCGCGCAACGGGCTGCTCGGCGGAAGCGGCTCCTCGCTCACGACGTCGAGTGCGGCGCCCGCGATCTCTCCCGCCCGCACGGCCGCGACGAGCGCGTCCTCGTCGACGATGGGGCCACGCGCGGTGTTGACCAGCAGCGCGGTCGGCTTCATCTGCTTGAACGCCGACTCGCCGAGGAGGCCTCGGGTCCGTTCCGTGAGCGAGGTGTGCACCGAGACGTAGTCGGCGGTGGCCAGCAACTCGGGCAGATCGACGAACCGGACCGAGGGGGCGCTCCGCAGCCGCGCCGGCACGTTGGTGGTGCAGACCACGCTCATGCCGAAGGCGCGAGCCAGCGGCACCACCGCCCGCGCCGACGCGCCGTAGCCGATGAGTCCGAGGGTCGACCCGCGCAGTTCGCGTCCGTCCTCACGCGGCCAGGCCTCCTGCGCCACACCGTGTGCGGACTGCACGAGACGTCGGGCGCCCGCGAGCAACAGACCAATGGTGTACTCGGCGACGGCGTTGGCGTTGATGCCGGGCAGGTTGCTCACGCTGATCCCCAGCCGGGCCGCGGCGGCGACGTCGACCGAGTCGTAGCCCACACCCGTCCGCACGATGACCCGCAGCCTCGGCGCGCGGGCGAGGACGTCGGCCGTCAGCGGTTCGTTGGCCACCAGCGCGGCGTCGATCCCGGCGAGCGCCGCCACGAGCTGCTCGGGATCGCGCCGACCGACCATGGGCAGGTGCACGGTCTCCAACCCGGAGCGCCTCAGGAACTCGTCGACCTCGTCGCCGGGGCGGAGGTAGTCCGTGGTGATCAGCACGCGGGATGCCGTCACAGGACACGACCGGAGGAAGACCGTCGTTGCAGGGCACTGATGCGCGCGACCACCAGCACGCCGATGACCGCGATGATCGCCACGTGGATCAGCAGCAGGGACCAGCTCGTCAGGTCGACCATGCCGCCGACCACCGCCGGCCCCAGGAAGCCGCCACCCACCCATCCGACGGTGTAGAGACCGGTATAGGTACCGACCACACCGTCGGACGGGGCGAGGTTCCACAGGACGACGACCGCGTTGACCAAGAACGAGGACGCACCCGCTGCCGCGACGCACAGACCCACCACCGCACCGGCTGGCGTCTGCACCACGGTGCCGAGCACCAGGCCGGCCGCGAACACCGCCATCCCGGCCATCATCACGCGCAGCCGGCCGAAGCGCTCCGCGAGCAGCGCCACCGGGTAGGCGGCCACGATGAAGGCCACCCCGCTGGGCAGGGTCAGCCCGCCCGCTTCGCCGCGGGACAGGTCCAGCACCTCCATGCCGTACGGCGTGATGAGTGCCCGGGAGGCGGCCCACGCACCGCCGAAGACGAGGATGGACACGATGAGCAACAACCTGCTGCGGTTCGGATCCCGCACGATGTCGAGCACGACGTCCCGCACCCGCACCCGCACGTCCGCTGACGCCGTACCCTGCCGCTCGCGGTCCTCGTCGAGTGCCGCCTGGTAGGCGGGGGACCGGCTGTCCCGCAGCTTCGCGGCGAGCACGACCACGGACGCCACCATCAGGACCGAGGGGATCGCGAACGACGACCTCGGGTAGTCGTCCATCAAGAAGACGCTGATCAGTGCCGCGACCATCACCGTGAGGCTCGACGCGATCTTGACCGCCGCGTTGGCCCTGCTGCGCCGCTCGGGTGGGATGTAGTCCGGGAGCAGGGACTCGGCGATGGGCTTGAACGAGTTCGCGACCAACGCGTAGGCGAACATCACCAGGACCAGCAGTGGCAGCGCGGCCGCGGCGTGCGGGATGGCGAGGAACAGCAGTGCCGCCAACGGCATCCCGACGACGAGGTACGGGATACGTCTTCCCCACGAAGTACGGGTGTTGTCCGACCGGTTGCCCATCCACGGCTGGACGAAGATGCCGAGCAGGTTGTCCATCCCCATGAGGAGACCGACGAGCGCGGCACTGCCGATGTGCTCGCGGAGCAACGGCGGTACCTGCGAGTCGTAGAGGTTCCACGTCGACTCCTGCGCGAAGACCGCAAGAGAGACCAAGAGCGTGATCCGTCCCGTCCGCGTGCGCTGGCCGCGCATCGTCGTCGACATGGGCACCTTCCCTTCACCACTGCCGTTGTGGCGAGCACAACGCTACGGTTGCTATAGCAAGATGGTCAAGAGTTGCAAGTGAACTTTGCCATGGCAGATAGACTGCTCGCATGGCGGATGAGACGTTGAAGGGCCTGACGGCCGGCACCCTGGCCGACCGCGCGTACCGCGCCATCCGCGACGCGATCACGATCGGAGAACTACGTCCCGGTCAGAAGGTCACCGAACGGGGGCTCGCCGAGCGGTTGTCGGTCAGCCCGACGCCGGTGCGCGAGGCCATCCGGCGCCTGGAGCAGGACGGCCTGCTCGAACGAACGGGGCCGAGGACGGTGCAGGTGGCCACCTTCGGCGACATCGCGATACAGGACCTCGCCGAGGTCGAGGTGGCCCTGCGCGGGATGGTGGCCCGCTTCGCCGCCCGGCACGCGTCCCCGGAGCAACTGGACCAGCTCGACGCCATCCTCGACGAAGCCGACGACCTGCTGATCCTCATCAAGCAGCGCCAAAAGGCCGGACAGGAGCTGTCGCGGCACCTCGGCCGGCTGCTCGACGCCATGCAGCGCTTCAACGAGGTCGTCGAGTCCTGCGCCGGCAACCCGGTCCTCGTGCGTCTGCTCGACCAGACCCGGGTGTTCTCGTGGCCGGAGCGCCGGGCCAGGCTGATCGAACGGATCAGCCACGACACCGAGTTCGGCCTGCACCGCTACACGAGCCATCGAGCGCTCGTGCGGGCGTTGCGGGTGGGTGACTCGGCAGCGGCCGAAGCGCTCGTGATCGAGGACGTCCGTGGCGGGCTCGGGGACCTGCTCGCCGCACCCACGACACCGGCGACGGCTTCCGTTGCCCAGTCCTGAGGGACCGCCAGGACGCCGGTGCAGTCGTTGGACTGCGGTTGGGAAGCACTCGGCCTGTCATGACACCACCGTCACCGTTGGGTGCTGGGCGGCGATCTCGGCGGCGATCGCCGTGCCGAGACCCGCGGTCGTCCCGGAGCTGCCGAGGTCGGGAGTGAGCACCTCCGGTTGCTCGTCGAGCACGCTCTCGATCGCGGCCACGACCCGCGCCGCCGCGGCGTGCTCTCCCAGGTGGTCGAGCATCATGGCGCCGCTCCAGATCTGACCAACCGGGTTGGCGATCCCGCGTCCGGCGATGTCGGGAGCCGAGCCGTGAACCGGCTCGAACAGGCTCGGCCAGGTGCGGTCCGGGTTGATGTTGGCGCTCGGGGCGATCCCGATCGTCCCCGCGCACGCCGGCCCGAGGTCGGAGAGGATGTCCCCGAAGAGGTTGCTGGCGACGACGACGTCGTACTGCTCGGGGTGCAGGACGAACTTGGCCGCGAGGATGTCGATGTGGTCCTTGTCCGCGACCACGTCCGGGTACCGCTCCGCCATCGCGGCCGCGCGCTCGTCCCAGTACGGCATCGTGATGGAGATGCCGTTGCTCTTGGTCGCCCACGTCAGGTGCTTGCGTGGCCGGGAGTCGGCCAGCTCGAACGCGTACCGCAGCACCCGGTCAACCCCGGTTCGGGTCATCACGGTCTCCTGCACGACCGTCTCGCGGTCGGTGCCCTCGAAGATCCGGCCCCCGATGCTGGAGTACTCGCCCTCGGTGTTCTCGCGGACGACGAGGAAGTCGATGTCGCCCGGTTCCTGGTCACGCAGCGGGCTGCGCACCCCGCGCAGCAGCCGGACCGGCCGCAGGTTGACGTACTGGTCGAACTCACGGCGGAACTTCAGGAGGCTGCCCCACAGCGACACGTGGTCGGGCACGACCTCGGGCCACCCGACCGCGCCGAAGAAGATCGCGTCGAAGCCACCGAGCACCTCCCGCCAGTCCGGCGGCAGCATCTCGCCGTGCCGCACCCAGTAGTCGGCGCAGGCGAACCCGAACTCGACGGTCTCCAGCTCGAACCCGTGGGTCTCCGCGGCGGCCCGCAGGCACCGCAGCCCTTCCGGGACGACCTCACGTCCGATGCCGTCGCCCGGGATGACCGCGATGCGGTAACGGTGGGACACAGGCGCTCCTCCGGCCTCGTCGACAGTGCACGCGCCCGGTCCGGCCGGCGGGTGCGCCTCCACCTTTGTCGGCGGGGAACGCCACAACAAGAACGCTCAGGGCAACTTATCCTTTCGCTCATGGAAAGACACCGGCTCCGCACCCGCCGCGGTGCGACGCGATGACCACCTCGATGGACGACCTCCACTTCTTCCAGGTGGTCGCCTCCAGCGAAACGCTCACGGCGGCCGCCCGCGAGCTGGACTGCTCCCTGCCCGTTGTCAGCAAGCGCCTCAGCGCCCTGGAACGCCGGCTCGACGTACGTCTGGTGCACCGCGGCACGCGCCGGCTCGCACTGACCCCCGAGGGGGAGGTCTACGCCGCGCGCTTGGAGACGATCCTCGACCAGGTCCGCGAGCTGGAGGACTTGGTCACCCATCGTTCCGGCGACCTGCGGGGCTCCATCGTGGTCCAGGCGACCCTGGGCCTCGGACGCGCGCACGTGGCGCCGTTGCTCGGCGAGTTCACCGCCCTGCATCCCCGGCTGAGCATCCAGCTCCGCACGACGGCGCTGCCCCTGCGTCCGCACCGACGCGAGTTCGACATGGCCGTCCACGTCGGAACACCCCCGGACTCCTCATTGCGGATGCGCCGACTGGCGAAGAACCGTCGAGTTCCCTGCGCCGCACCGTCCTACCTGGAACGGAGGGGAACGCCCGAACACGTCGAGGACCTTGCCGACCACGACTGCATCGTGCTCCGCGAGAACGAGGGCGACTTCGCCCTGTGGCGCTTCGGCGACGTCGGGAACCCGCGCCAGATACGCGTGCACGGCCGCCTGTCCAGCAACGACGGTGACATCGTGACCGGCTGGGCACTGCAGGGCCGCGGGGTGATCATGCGCTCGGAATGGCAGATCCGGTCTCACCTCAAGAGCGGCGCCCTGGTGCGCGTGCTGCCCGAGGTACCGACACCGCCTGCCGACATCTACGCGCTCCTGTCCGACGACGTCCACGTGCCCCGACGGATCAGCGAACTGGTCGACCACCTGGCCACACGACTACCGGACCGGATCGCCGGCTCCGGTGAGCCGGCGCTTTCTCGTTGAGAAAGGTCGCTTTGCCGTCGACGGCGATCATGCAAAGCCATCGGGCCGGCCTGGGCGACCGGCTGCGTCGTCTCGATCGAGTACCGGCCGGTGGATTCCAGCGGTCGTCGCAACACGGGTGATCAACTGGTTTCGGTCAGGAGTTTAGCCAGGCGCTCGGCTGGGGTGTCCCAGCCGAGTGTCTTGCGTGGGCGGCGGTTGAGTTGGGCGGCGACGGCGGCCAGGTCCTCGGGTGTGTGGGCGGCGAGGTCGGTGCCTTTGGGGAAGTACTGGCGCAGCAGGCCGTTGGTGTTCTCGTTGCTGCCGCGTTGCCAGGGCGAGTGGGTAGACGCGCAGGTCGAGCACGGTGATCATGAGGAACTGGACGGTGCGATCGACCGTCGAGTCCTCGACCGGGTGCCATCCGGACGGGCCTTGTTCGGCTGCCCAGAGGTAGAAGACGGTGTTGGACAGCACGATCAGCAGCAGCATCAAGCCACGGGCCAAATCGGGGGCGAGTGCCCGCTCCCCCTGCTTCACCGAGCCACGTGCCGGTTGCTCGAGTTTGGCCGTGACCGAATGCTAGGAAGATCGCGCGAATGGCGCATCGGCCATCGGTATCGCGTGATCAGCCGAAAGTACCGACGGTCATGACATTCGTGTCCCGGGACGAACGCTGAGGGACACATGGGTTCCTGGGCGGTTCGACACCTGCGTGATCAGCGTGGCGTGGTCGTCGACGCGCGGAGTGGGGCGGCGGTTTTATGGTCGTCCCGGGAGGTGCGCGTGGTCGAGCGGGTGGAGTACTTGCGCGAATGGCCTGCGCGGCGTCACGATTCAGCTTCTTGTGAGCGCGGCTGGGGTAGCGCTCGCAGGTGGGAAGGGGGGCGGTCGCATGACCTCGGAGTCAGGGGTCGACACCGCACAACTGCGGATTCAAGCGGAGCTGGTAAACGCTCTTGAACGCTGCGAGAGCCTGCGCGGCGATAGCAGCCGGCAGATGCTCGCGGGTCTGTTGTCCGACTGGTTCGGTGAAGCGGTGTTCCTGCAGGGGCAGGCGGCGCGACTGCAGTTGCTCGACCTGGTGCGGCAGTGCTGCAAACGGCCGAACGGCCTGGCCGCGCTCGTCGAGGGCGTGACCGCGCTGGATCCCCATACGCCCGAACTCTCCGAACTCGTGCTCCTCGGCGACGAGTGGGCCGCCGCCAGGGCGCTGCCCACGCGGGACTGGGACAAGCTGCGCCAGGCACTGCGCTCGGTGCGGTTGACCGACGACCCCGGCGCGGAACGGCGGCGGCTGCGCCACCTCGCGCGGGTGGCCACCGACGGCAAGTGCGACGACCTGCCGGCCCACTGCGGGTCCGCGTGGTCGGCGTTCCTCCACCTGGCCGATCTCAACGCGGGCCCGAACGCCCTGCCGCCCGCCATGGTCTTCATCGCGTGCCTCGCGGACCAGGTGGAGGACAAGGCGTTGGCCGAGGAGTTCCTGCGCTGGAACTGGCGGTGGGCCGAGCGGTTCGAGGTGACCGACCTCGTGGAACACGCGCACTGGCGCGCGCGGTCGGCGCCGCGCGACGGCGCGGAAGTGGTCTACCTGGTGTTCGAGGTCGATCCCGACCCGGCCGACCAGCACAAGGTGGTGCTGTCCCACTGGCGCCAGTGGGACGCGCCCGGCTGGAACGCGCAACGCCGCGGCGACGTCACGGTGCGCCGCGACGAGTTGGAGCGGGAGATCGACCGGGTCATCGCGGGCCTGGAGGCGGATCTCGGCGTCCGCGCCGAAGGAGTGCGCGTCGGCGCGATCTTCGTGGAATTCGTGCTGCCGTGGGACATGCTGAACACGCCGGTCCAGTACTGGCGCAAAGCCACGATGTCCACCGACGCGGTACCGCTGGCCGTGGATCACCCGGTCGTGTTGCGCAGCCTGGAGCGGATGCGCAACCAGAGGTTCCTGTTGGCCTGGAAGAAGAGGTGGAGCGCGGTGGCCGGCCGGTCCGCCTCGACCCTGCCGTACTGGGGGCAGGCCAACGGCGGGTGGGACCCCACCAGGATGGCGATCGACCTGGGCGCGGACGACAGCATCGTGTCGCTGGTGCTGAGCGAACCGCCGGGTGACCGCGGCGGTCGGGCCTGGCACGAGGCCGCCATGGCGTTCCGGGCTGGAATACCGGTGATTCTCTGGGATCACGAGGACTGCTCGACGACCGGTTTTCACGACGCGGTGACCGCTCTGTTCGCGGATGGCGCGGTCGATCAACTCCCGCATCGAGTGGCGCGGTTGCGGCGTGAAGCACTGCGCTCGAATGCTTCGGATGTCACCCATGCAGGGCATGGAATTGCCGTACTGTGGGATGACGCAGACCGTCTACCGGAACCCCTCGGCGCGTGGTGGGGTTCGCTGGGAGGATCTGAGTGATGCCCGAGGAGCGGGTGGTCGAACGAGAGGACTTATCGGTCACGCATTCATCCGGATCGCCCGATTGGTGGATCTACCGCGGTGTCGGACAGGTGGTGGATCCCGACGTGCGGGACCGGCACTGGCCCATGCCGCCACCGTCGCGTCGCTTCGCGGGTGCCCCGGATCTGCCTGTTCCCGAATTCGACTTGACCGACAGCGCCCGCCATCTCGGCCGCGCCCCGTTCGCCGGGTTCAACCGGCCGGAGGTGCTCAACCGCGTCAACGCCGCGATCGCCCTCGCGCGTCCCCTGCTCGTCACCGGTCGGGCGGGTGTGGGCAAGACCGCGCTCGCCTATTCCATCGCGCGCGAGTTGGGGCTGGGCAGGGTGCTGCGTTGGCCGACAACGCCGCGCAGCACGGTGCAGTCCGCCTTGTACGAATTCGACTCGGCCGGCTGGATTCACGCCGCGGAACCGCGCGACCGCCGTTCGGTCGGTGATTTCGTGCGCCTCGGTCCGCTCGGCACCGCGTTCCTGCCGCACCGCACGCCGCGGGTGCTGGTGGTGGAGGGCATCGACCTGGCCGATTTCGCGCTGCCCTTCGACCTGTTGCCCGTGCTGGCGGACGGCGGGTTCGAGATCCCGGAACTGGCCCGGGTGCGCGAGGATCCCGAGATCACCGTGCGCACCGCCGATCCGGGCGGCACCGCGCGGATCGGCGGCGGTGTCGTGAACTGCCACGCGTTCCCCCTGGTGATCGCGACCAGCGAGGGCGAACGCGATCTGCCGCCCGCGTTCCGCCGCCGGGTGGTCCACCTGGAACTGCCCGAGCCGACCGTCGACGAACTGCGCCTCGTGGTCGACGCGCACTTCCCGGAGGAGCAGGGCGCGTTCGTCGACAGCCTGGTGGACCTGTTCGTCCAGTTCCGCGCCGAGCACGCGGTCGCGGACGTGGGCCGGCTGCTCGACGCCGTCCACGTGTTCCGGTCCAGCGACCAGATCGCCGCCGACCCGGCGCGGCGGGACGAGGTGCTGCGCGTCCTCTGGCACGACACGGTCGAAAGGACATGACGGTGGGCGCGCTCCACCACGAACCCGGCGGGGGAGCGCCGTCGCACGCGGACGCTCCCGGGTTGACCACGCGTGTCCTGCGGGAGGCGCTGAGACCACTGGTCGCGCGAGGCCACAAGGCCGCTTCGCAGCCCGTCTCCCGCGCGGCACGCGGTGCGCCGGACGCCGGCGGGAACCACGAGCGGCGTTGGGACCTGGGTCTCGTGGTCGACGACAGCCCGTCGATGTGGATCTACTCGTCGTTCGTGCGCGATTTCGCGCGGGCGTTGAGCGCGGCCGGTGTCTTCCGCGACGTGGTCCTGCGCAGGTTCGGCCTGGACGACCGAGGGCGGCCGGCCCTGTGGGGCGCCGGCCCGACCTCGGCGCGCAGGGAACCCGGCGAGCTGCTGGACCCGTTGCGGCGCCGCCTGGTGCTCGTGGTCAGCGACGGGGTGAGCCCGATGTGGCGGACGGGGCCGGCCTGGACGCCGCTGCGCCGGTGGGGTGCGGCGCACCCGGTGGCGCTGGTCGGCCTGGTCCCGTGGTCGGTGGCCAACCGGATGGGCTTCGAGGTGCACCGGCTGCGCCTGCGGTCGCCCGAAGCCGGTGCGCCGAACACCCGGTTGGCCTGGCGGCCCCAGGTGGACGTGCCCGGCGTGTTCGACGACGTGGGCGACGTGTTCCCGGTGTGCTTCACCGATCCGACCCCGGCCGGCCTGCACCGGTGGGCGCGCCTGACCGCCGGGGCGGACTGGGTCGACGCGGGCGCTCTGCTGGTGCCGGAGAGGTCGCCGGCCGAGGGTGCCACCGTTCGCGGGACGCCCGCGCAGTTGGTCGCCGCCTACCGGGCCAACGCCTCGCCGGCCGCGTTCGACCTCGGTGTGTGCCTGGCCGCCGCTCCACTGGAGCTGGGGGTGATGTCGCGCATCCGCGCGCGGATGCACCCGGACGCCGCGCACGCCGTGCTGTCGGAATTCCTCGGCAGTCCACTGGTCGCCGCCGTGCCGCAGGAGCGATCGGCGGACCGGGGCCGGGCGATGTTCGCATTCACCTCGCCCGGCATTCGCGAAGAACTCCTCGCATTTGGCCGCAGGGGCGAGACCGCTCGTGTCCGCGACATCGTCCGGCGATACCTCGCCGAGCGGGATTCCGATGCCGCGGCTTTCGATTCGGCGCTCGACGAGGACGTCGTCGGCTTCGACGACAGTTGGGCCACCGCGCAGGCTGAACACGTGTTCGAGGCGCAACTGGCCGGTGAGCAGGCCCTTTCCGGACTTCACCTCGGTAGGTACCGACGCCTTTCGAGTCGTCGTCGTCACCTGAACGCGGGTGAAGTGGATCCGACGTCGGGAACCTCGGCTATTGTGCCCCCGCATATGATTAACTCTACTTCGTCGAATGTGCATTCGCAAATGTCGGACGTGGTGCCGAAAGCAGGAGGAGCCGAGGTGACCTCAACAGTCGACCGCGACAAGGAGGAAAGGAGAAAAACGTTCGTAACCCCGGTGTTCGGCGGCGTCCCGCCGCGAAACCCCAACTTCACCGGGCGGGCCGACCTCCTCCAGGAGCTGGACCGCCGGCTGGTCCGCGGCGCGACAGCGGCGGTCCTGCCGGAGGCGCTGCACGGCATGGGAGGCGTGGGCAAGTCGCAGCTCGCGATCGAGTACGCCTACCGCAACAAAGCCAAGTACGACGTCATCTGGTGGATCCCGGCGGAGCGGTCGGTGAAGATCGTCAACTCCTTGGTGGAGCTGGGCGACCGCCTGGACCTCAACGTCGGGGCCGAGGCCAACGTCGCGGTGCAGCAGGTGCTCGACGCGCTCAAGAGCGGACGCCACCCCAAAGTGCCCGCCAACTGGCTGCTGATCTTCGACAACGCGGACAGTCCCGCGGCCGTCCAGCAGTACCTGCCCACGGGGGGTACCGGCCGCATCCTCGTGACCTCCCGCAACTCGCAGTGGCTCAGCGTCGCCCGACCCCTCGAAGTCGACGTGTTCCGCCGGGCGGAGAGCGTGCAACTGCTCTGCCGCCGCGATCCCGACCTCACCGAGGGGGACGCCAGCCGGCTGGCCGACGCGCTGGGCGACCTGCCGCTGGCCATCGCGCAAGCGGCGGCGTGGCGGGTCGAGACGGGGATGCCCGCGAGTGAGTACATGGAACTGCTCGCCGAGAAGCAGCTGGAACTGCTCGACGTGACCACGACGCTGGACTACCCCAAGTCGGTGGCCGCGATGTGGAACCTGTCGCTGAACCAGCTCAAGCGCAAGAACTCCTCCGCCCTGCGGCTGCTGCAAGCGTGCGCGTTCCTCGCGCCCGAGCCGATCGCCCGGTCGATGTTCACCAACAGCCGCAACATCGACGTGCTGCCGGAACTGTCCCGCATCCTGCGCGACCGGCTCCGGCTCACCGAGGCCATTCGCGATATCAACCGCTTCGCCCTGGTCCGCATCGACCACCGCACCAACTCGATCGAGATGCACCGCCTGGTGCAGACGGTGCTGATCAGCCAGATGAGCGACCAGGAACGCGACGACCTGCGGCACGCCGCGCACCTGATCCTCGGCGCCAACGATCCGGACTCGCCGGACGACTCCGAGCAGTGGTCCAAGTACGCCGACCTCGGCGCGCACCTGTCCGCGTCCAACGCCTATGAATGCCAGGAGGAATCGGTGCGCGGCCTGGTCTACAACCAGGCGAAGTTCCTCTACCGCTGGGGCGAGCACGAGCAGAGCGTCAACTTGTCCGGCCGGGTGTACAAGATCTGGAGCGAACGGCTCGGCCCGGAGCACCCGGAGACGCTCAGGATCGGCCGTTGGTACGGCTCCATGCTGTGGGTCGTGGGGCGTTACGCGGAGGCCGCCGAGTTCAACCTCGCCCTGCTCGAACCGCACCGGCGGGTCTTCGGCGAGGAGCACGAGGACACGATCGAGGCGATCGGCTCGGTCGCGACCGACTACCGGGCCAGGGGCGATTTCGACGAGGCGCTGCGGTTGTCGATCCAGAACTACGAGAACTGCGTCCGTTACCTCGGGGACGACGACCCCGTGACGTTGACCGCGGCGCACAACCTCGGGGTGAGCTACCGGCTGGTGGGCGACTTCCGCGCGGCCAGGAAGCTCGACACGGACACCTGGGAGCGGAAGGTCCAGATCTACGGCCAGGAGCACCCGATCTCGCTGGCCACCGAGGTCGCCGTGGTCATCGACATGCGGGAGACCGGCGACTACATCGACTCCCGCGCGCAGCTGGAAGGGATCATCCGGGTCCTCGAACGCCAGAACAGGCCGCTCAACCCGTCGCTGTTGGCGGCGATGCGGCAGCTCGCGGTGGTGCGGCGCAAAGCAGGCGACCACGAGGGCGCCTTGGCGGCGGCGGACATCGCGCTGAGCGGGCTCGTCGCGCGCTACGGCCCCGACCACGCCGACACGCTGGCCGCCGCCCTGTGCAAGTCCGTGGAACTGCGGCACCACGGCCGGATCGGCAAGGCGACGCAGCTCGGCCAGGACACGTTGACGCGCTACGCGAAGACGTTCGGCGCCGACCACCCGCACACGCTGTGCGCCGCCGTGAACGTCGCGATCCTGCGGCGCGCCGTCGGCGAGGCCGAGGGCGCCCGCGACCTGGACCAGGCGACGCTGGACAAGTTCCGGGCCAGGTTGGGCGTCGACCACCCGTCCACCCTGGTCACCGCGGTGAACTTCGCCAGCGACCTGCACGAGCTGGGCGAGTTCCAAGCGGCGTCCGACCTGGACACCGACACGCTCCGGCGGCTCGCCGTCGTCCACGGCGAGGACCACCCGACCACGCTCGCCTGCAAGGTGAACCTCGCCCAGGACACGAGGTCGCTGGGTGACGTGGACGGGGCGGATCGACTGCACCGGGAGGCCGTGGAAGCGCTGCGTCACAGGTTGGGCGCGGAGCACCCGGCCGTGACGCAGTTGGCCGACGGGGACCGGCGGGCGGACTGCGACCTCGACCCGATCCCGTTGTGACCGGTTAGGGCCGGTCGTCCGACCACCGGGCGCCCAGCCAACCGGCGAGGTTTTCCACATCCGGGGCCTCGCCGGTCGCGGTCGCCACCTCGTCGTGCACCGCGCGGACGAGTTCGGGGCGGTGCAGCAGCGTGGTGGCGGCGCGGCCCGGGCGCACCGCGCGCAACGCCAACGCGTACCCCGACCACGCGCCCGGTCGGTCGGTCACCTCGGACAACTCCTCGGCGTACCGGGCCAGCGCCTCGCGGACGTCGCCTCCCACCAGCGCGAAATCCCCTTCGCCCGCGTCCGCGACGACGTGGTCTTCGCGGCCCAGCAGCGCGTGTGCCGCCTCGAAGTCGTCCCGACCGCACAGCAGGGCCCGGTTCAGCACGGCCTTCACGTCGAGTCGGCGCGGCTTCTCGTTCGGCACGACCGCGGCCGGAGGTGCGATCGGTCCGGGTGGTCGGCCCGACAGCCACCGCGCGGCCTCGGTGCGCACCCGCGCGGGATCGGCGCGCAGATTGCTGACGCGCCACCCGATCCAGTGGTCGTCGGCGGCCGACTCGGCCACGGAACGGACCGCCTCGGGGACGTCGACGGAGTCCAGCGCGGCGAGCCGTTCACCGATGCGGGTGGCGAAGCGCCGCCCGGTCGGGGTGAGCGCCGACCTGCCCTTGAGCACGTCGAGGGCGGTGACCACCTGCCGTCGCACCAAGGCGAACTCGAACCGCGCCAGGTCGCGCTCCGCCCCCGACAGCCGCTGCCACTGCACCGCCCAGAACTCGGCCACCGCGGTGAACGCGTACACGCCCTGGAAGAGCCCGCTGGTGCCTCTGGGGTCGTCACGCCACGGCGCGTAGCAGTCGAGCACGGGGTCGTCCTCGGTGAGCGGCACGAGATGACCGATCGCGGTCAACTTGCTGTGCTGGAACTCGTGGACCATCGTGACGGCGAGTTGGACCGGGTCGTGCGGCGCGGAGATGATCGCGGCCCCGAACCCGTCGCCGACCGAGGCGCTGTGCGGCCGGAACCGCGGGGTTCCCACCCGCGGGGTGATCGCCACCAGGCCGGCGGCCAGTTCACGCGCCCGGTCGGGGTGGTCGCGGTCGAGCACCGCCCAAGCGCCGGCCAGCGCGGCCCGCCAATTCTCCTCCTCCGATTCCGACAGCGGCTCCGGCGGTTCCGGTATTTCCGAACCCCGGTAGCAGCTCGTGTCGTCCAGAGTGAGGACCGGCGGCCGTTCTCCGGCGGGGACCACAAAATTGCGGACTGGTCGGAACGCGGTGTCCGCGGATTCACCGTCAATGGTGAATGCGGCGCCTTCCGAAACCACCGTCGCGTGCGTCCACCCGGTGTGGTCGGGCAGCTCGACCGAACCCAGACCGGGCAGCACGCCGAGTCCGTCCCACAGCGGAATCGGCATCCGGAAGCGCAACCCCGCGACTATCCCACTCGCGGCGGCCAACGCGTGCAGTTGACCCACGTGGAACCACAGCGGGGCGGCGTCGTCGGCCTTGCCGCGCAGTCGGCGCAGCAGGTGGGCGGACCACACGCCGACCTGGGGTCGTCCGAGCAGCGCCGTGACCTCCTCCGGTCGCACCCTCTGGGCCTCGACCAGGAGGCGCCACGCCTCGGCCACCGGCACCAGCGGTCCGGTGGGGACCAGGTGATTCCTCATGTGTCGCACGAGGATGCCCAGCGCGAGCCGCCAACGACTGCGCTCGACGTCGCGCAGCACGGCGAAGGCCCCGTCCTCGTGCCCGCCGGAGGCGAGGACGTCCAACTGCACGGGTGTGATGTGGTGGTGCGGCAACAGGTCCGGAGACCCGGTCATGAAGGTTGGCTCCCCGCCACGCTGCTGCTGGCCTGGTCGACCTGTCTGAGCAGACGTTCGACCGACGGCGCCAGTACCTCGTCGTCGAATGCGTCCAAGGCATCGAGTGGCACGTTCGTCAGGTCAACCAGACCGGAGTCGATCCGAATTGCGGATTCGTCCACTAGCGGGCCTCCCGAGTTGGCCACCTGGTCAGGGCGTCCCCGTGTGGTAGCGATTCACCATCGACGGCATGACTCAGTGTAATGTCGCGGAAACGTGCGGGTAGAGGTGCGTATGGCGGTATTCGGTACTGCGGCCGGCAACTACCCGTCACCGAGCCGCGCCGCCATGAGGGTGTCGAGTTCCGCCATTGCGGTGGTGCCGGCGGCGTAGAAGCGGATCGCTTCGACCAGCGACTCCAGACCGTCGGGGTAGTGCTCGCACGACCGGACGATGCTCACGGTGTCCGCGCGGTCGCTCGACAGGCGGGCCGTCGACGACGCGAACGGCAGGTCGCGCAGCACCAGGTCGCGGCCTTCGCGGGTGTCGAAACCGGGCGTGCGCAGCAGGACCTCCACGATCGGGCCCAGCGCGGCCGTCGTCGACGCATGCCGCGGTCGCGGCTGCGGGTACCGGGCGGTGACGGGCGCGGTGGCCGGGTAGTGGTCCACCAGGCGGATCCACACCTCGGTCCGGGTCTCCTTCACGTCCGCGTCGACGAGCCGGTAGGCCTCCGGGTGCGACGCCGGGTCGTGGCGGATCACCGAGTCGTAGAACAGGTCCGAGGCGATCACGACCAGGGTGGCCGCGGAGTCCTTCAGAGCGCGCTTCGCCTCGGCGGTGTCCACGATCCGGCACGCGAAGATCAGCGCCGCGCTGCTCTTGCCGCCGCGCCCGTCGTAGGCGACCTCGCCGAAGTGCAGGGCCATGCGCATGCGCAGCCGGGCGCCGTGCGAGTGGATCGCGTTGTGCGCGCGCAGTTCCGCCGCGGCGCGCGTCGGCAGGTGGTCGGCCAGGCGGGACTTGGGGACGTCGGCGGGCAGGACCACGATCAGGCTGTCGCCCGCGTCGTCCACCATCTTGTCGTCCCACGGCAGGTCGCAGTCGGCGAACGCGGTCATCAGCACCTGGTACATGCCGTCGCGCGCGGCGAGCCGTTGGTGGGTCGTCCGGGTCAGGTCGCCGTAGCTCTCGACGTCCACGACCACGAACGACCGGTGCACAGCATCCGCACCCATGAGACCTCCCCAAGGCTGTTGTAGCCCAGTGGGGGTGTTCGGGGGCAGCGGCACCACTCGAAATGACCAACGCACCGGTAGCGTTGCGCGTCTGCCGGGTCGGGGTATGGGGTAGGTGTGGACGGGTACGGGTGGACCATTGCGCTGGTCGCGGTGCTGGTGTCGCTCAACGCGGTGTTCGCGGGCAGCGAGATGGCGTTGATCAGCTTGCGCGAGGGGCAGTTGCGGTCGCTGGAGCGCGACGGCCGGGCCTCCGCGAGAACGCTGGTGCGGCTGGCCCGTGATCCGAACCGGTTCCTGGCCACCATCCAGATCGGTATCACGCTGGCCGGGTTCCTGGCTTCGGCGACGGCGGCGGTGTCGTTGGCCGAGCCGTTGGTGCCCGCGCTGTCGTTCCTCGGCGACGCGGCGAACGCGGTGGCGATCGCGCTGGTCACGGTCGTGCTGACGTTCCTGACCCTGGTGTTCGGCGAGCTGGCGCCCAAGCGGCTGGCGATGCAGTACGCGCTGCGGTGGGCGCTGCTGGTGGCACGGCCGCTGCACGCCCTGTCGACCGTCTCACGGCCGGCGGTGTGGGCGTTGAGCGCGTCCACGAACGTGGTGGTCCGGCTGTTCGGCGGCAAACCGGACGCGGAGTCCGAGCAGATGTCGGCCGAGGAGCTGCGCGAGCTGGTGTCGGCCCAACGGGGTCTCAACGCCGAGCAGCGCATGATCATGACCGGCGCTTTGGAGATCAACGAACGCCGGCTGCGGGAGGTCCTGGTGCCGCGCCGCGCGGTGGTCACGCTGGCCGCCGAGCTGGACGTGCCGTCCGCCCGCACCGCGCTGGCCGCCTCCGGCCACTCCCGCGCGCCCGTCGCACGCGGCGGGCACCTGGACGACGTCGTCGGTGTCGTGCACCTGCGCGACCTGCTCCGCGACGACGTCCGGCTGGTCGACGTGGCCCGGCCGCCGGTGGTGTTCCCCGATTCCGTGCGGGTGTCGGACGCGCTGCGGCGGTTCAAGGCCGAACGCGAGCAGTTGGCGCTGGTCGTGGACGAGCACGGCGCGGTGGACGGGATCATCACGCTCGAAGACCTGCTGGAGGAGATCGTCGGCGAGATCCTGGACGAGACCGACCGCGACGTGATGGCCGTGCGCAACGGCGCGGACGGGTCGCTGGTGCTGCCCGGCACGTTCCCCATGCACGACCTGGTCGATCTGGGCATCGAACTGCCCGACGCGCCCGAGGGCGACTACGCCACCATCGCGGGCCTGGTCCTGGTGGTGCTCGGCCGCATCCCGGACGACCCGGGCGATCGGATCACCCTGTCCGGCTGGACCATCGAGGTGCTGAAGGTCGAGCACCACGCGATCACGTCCGTGCGCCTGCGGAAGCGGTGACGGCCTGTCCCCGAGCGAGGACGGGCCTTCCGCTCAGCCCCAGCTCACGCCCGCCTGCTCCTTGACGGTCACGTTGATCCGGTCATCGTTTCCGACTCCTTCGTTCCCGGTCCGTCACAGCACTGACGGACCGGGCGCGAAGGATGTGACCGGTCGGCGGGAAAGTTTTCTACCGGCCGGCGGCGGCCACCCAGGCCTCCAGGCCGGCCACGTCACCGGGGAGCGCCGACGACAGGACCCGGTTGCCCTCGGACGTCACCACGACGTTCTCCTCCAGGCGCACGCCGATGCCGCGCAGTTCGGGCGGCACGGTTTCGTCGTTCGGGTGGAAGTACAGGCCGGGCTCGACGGCCAGTGTCATGCCGACCTCCAGCGTGCCGTCGTGGTACGCGGTGGAGCGGGCGTTGGCGCAGTCGTGCACGTCCAGGCCGAGGAAGTGGCCGACGCCGCACGTGATGTAGCGGCGGTGGTGCTGGCCGTCGGGGTCCAGCGACTCGTCTACCGACACCGGCAGCAGGCCCCAGTCGTGCAGTCCTTCGGCGAGGACGCGCATGGCCTCATGGTGGAAGTCCCGGTACGCGGCGCCGGGCCGTACGACAGCCAACGCCGCCACCGACGCGCGCTCGATCAGCTCGTGCACTCGCCGCTGCGCGGGGCTGTAGGCGCCGGAGACGGGCAACGTGCGGGTGATGTCGGCGGTGTAGAGGCTGTCCAGTTCCACGCCCGCGTCCAGCAGCAGCACGGCGTCCTCGGGTACCGGGCCGTCGTTGCGCGTCCAGTGCAGCACCGGCGCGTGCGGTCCGGCGGCCACGATCGAGCTGTAGCCGGGGCCGTTGCCGGCGGTCCGGGCGCGTCGGTCGAAAGTGCCCTGCAGCCATCGCTCGCCGCCGCCCTTCACGGCGGTCTGGAGCTCGGCGGCGACGTCGGCGAAGCCCAGGATCGTGGCGTCCACGGCGGCCTGGAGCTGCCCGATCTCCCAGTCGTCCTTGATCCGGCGCAGCTCGGCCAGCACGGTGCGCAGCTCGGCGGTGTGGTCGGCGCCCGCCAACGCGTCCAGCAGCGGGTCGACGCCGGTCGTCGCGTGCACGGCGGGCAGCCTGCCGCGCAGCGCCGACGGCAGCTCGTGCAGCGGGCGGCAGCGCACGCCCAGGGCCTCGGTCCACTCGGCCAGGCCCGGCACGGGGCCGATCCACAGCTCGCCGTCACGGGCGTTGGCGAAGAAGTCCGGTTCGTCCGGCCCGGCCGGCGGGCGCAGGAACAGCTCGGCGTCGTGGCCACCCTGCACCGGCTGCATGACCAGCACCGCGCCCTCGGCGGAACAGCCGGTCAGCCAGGAGAAATCGCTGTCGGGACGGAACCCGAAGTCGGTGTCGTTGGACCGCACCGGCGCCCAGCCGGCGGCCACGGCGATGCGTGCACCGGGCAGTGCGGCGCTGAGCCGGTCGCGGTGCGCAGCGGCGGCCTGGGCGGCGCCGGGCGTGAGGCGCGCGGTGCGGTCGGCCGGGCCCCAGCCGTGCTGGACGAACTCGCGGAACCCGGAGGCGTCGACGAGCTTGCTCGGGTCGCGGCGGGCGGGTTTGGTCACCGTGGGCAGCCTTTCGGGTCGGGGCGCGTCCGGTCGCGATCGGCGACCGGGCGTCAGCCTCGATGCTGCCACCAGCCCGGAATCGCCCAACCGGGTGGCTCCGGGACCGAAACGGCTTACCCGATCCGGGCGATCCGGTAGGCAACACCCCACGGCCTACCTACGGCAGGTGATCGCATGCGTCCCGAGGACGTCGTCGAACTGCGGGTGCACGGGGTGTCCGGCACACCGCCGGAAGCGATGCTCGGCGACCCGTTCCCGACCCCCGTGGCCGGTGACGACGTGGCCCGGTTCCTGCGGGCGGGCAAACCGGCGCGGGCGTTGTCCAGCGGGCGCACCCGGACCGTCGAGGCGTTCCACTGGGGGCGGTTCACGTCGGGCGGTGCGAGCCGGGCGCTGTGGCTGGTGCTGATCCCGTTCGCGATCCTCAACCTGGCCCGGTACACGCTGCTGGGCGCGGGCCGGTTCGCCGAGGCGGTGTTGCGGCTGCTCGGGCTGGTGCTGACGTGCATGCTGGTCACGGCCACCGCGTACGTGTCGCTGGAGTTGCTGGTGCGGCAGTGCGCGGGCACGGTGGCGTGCCGGGCGGCCAACCTGGGGTTCTTCGACGACTGGCCGTTCGGGGCGATGCTGCTGGTCGGCATGGTGCCGCCGGGGCTGGTGATCACCGTGCTGTGGTGGTTCGGTCGGCAGACGTTCCTGTACGAGCCCAAGGGCACCCACCACGCGTGGGAGACCCGCTCCGGGAGCCTGGGCGACTACGCGTTCTGGCACACGTCGCCGCGCACGCCCGTGCTGCGTGACGCGCACGTGGCGGCGGCGTGTGTGGTGGTGGGCGTGCTGTACGCGGGCGCGTTGCGGACCGAGCAGCCGGACCGGCCGTCGGACGTGCTGTCGTGGTTCGTGATCGGGCTGGGCGGGCTGGTGCTGTTGTGGGCCGTCGGGTGCGTGGTGATGTCGCCGGACCGGCGGCGGGTGAACTCGCGGGCGTTGAAGTGGGTGTCGGTGGCGTACCTGCTGGTGGCGGCCGCGCTGGCGACCGCGTTCCTGTGGCGGGTGCCGACGGACGCGGGCGGCGGGGTGAAGCCGCTGGCCGGGTTCGAGGCGGTGACCAACATCGAGGCCGCGTTGGCGATGGTGCTGCTCGTGGTGCTGTTCGGTGCGTGCGTGCAGCTGCGGTACTCCAAGCGCGGTGTCGAGTTGATGGTGGCGGACAAGCGGTTCCGGCCGATGTGGCACGGCTACGCGGCCGTGGTCATCGCGGCGCTCGCCACCACGTTGGCGGTCGGGTTCAGCGGCGGGCTGGCGTACCGGGCGGTGGAGTGGGTCGGCGATCCGGTGCCCGAGGCCGGCGGGCCGGGGCTGGTGCTGAGCACGAGTTACCTGGTCGGGGCCGGGCTGTGGGGTGTGCTGGCGATCGCGTTCCCGCTGCTGGTGGCGCCGGTCGTGGCGGCCATGGTGCGGCAGGTGTCGAGCGCGGTCGTGTTCGCCGCCGGGTCTCTGGTCGCGGGTGTGGCGGTGGCGCTGCGGTGGACGGCCATGCCGGGCTGGGCGTTCTGGGTCGCGGCGGCGGTGGCCGGTGTGTTGTACGCGATCGGGTTGGCGTCGTGTGCGCGGCATCCGGTCGGCGCGGCGGTCCGTGAGGCTGTGGTGGCCGACTACCCGGGCCGCGTGGACCGGCCGGGCATCGGCAAGGTGGCGTTCAACCAGCGGCTGGCCTCGGCCAAGTACCGCTACCACTGGCTGCTCGGCGCGATGGCGTTGCTCGGCGGTGTGCTGGTGGCGGCGGGTGGCGGGGTCGCGCTGGCCCGGCTGGTGCATCCGGACTGGCGTGCCGCGCCGCCGCCCGGACTGGTCGACTGGCTGTCCACCCGCCCGGCGCAGGACCTCGGTGCGTTGGGCAGCCTGGTGGTGTCCGGTCTTGTGGTGGTCCTGTTGTTGTTGGGTGTGCGGACGTGGCAGAGCCCCAAGATGCGCACGGCGGTCGGCATCGTGTGGGACCTGGTGGCGTTCTGGCCCCGGCTGGCGCACCCGATCTGCCCGCCGCCCTACGGCGGTCGGGCCACCATCGAGCTGACCTCCCGCGCGGTCCGGCTGGCCGGGCACCACGACGTGGGCGCGGTGGTGCTGTCCGGGCACAGCCAGGGCAGTGTCGTGTGCTTCGCCGCGTTGTCGTTGCTGCGCCGGGAGAGCGAGCGGCCCGACCCGGCCGACGGCGAGCGGTACATCAGGCAGGCGGACGCCGTCGCCGCGCTGCAACGGGTCGGCCTGGTCACCTACGGCTCGCAGTTGCAGTGGGCGTACTCGCGGCTGTTCCCGCACTACCTCGGCCACGCCGAGCTGACCCGCCTGCACGACGAACTCGGCGACAGGTGGTGGAACGTGCACCGGTCGACCGACCCGTTGGGCGGGCCGGTGCAGGCCTGGCCGGAGACGGCGGACGAGCCGCTGTACGCGGGCACGAAGCTGTGGGGTGTCCGCTGCGGCAACGACGTGCGCCTGCGCGACCCGGAATTCCTCGACCCGGACCCGGACATGGTCGCCTCACCGTTGCGCGGGCACAGCGACTACTACGACGACCCCGTGTTCGACGAGGTGGTGGCCCGCGTGGCGGACGCCGTAGCGACGCCGCGCACGACCGTGGTGATCGGCGATCTGGCCCTGTCGGGTGACCGGCCTGGTCCTTGAGCCTCGGTCCTTGAGCCCGGGGTCCTCGGGGTCTTTGACGCGTCAGCCCAGGTGGCCGAGCTTGTCCGGGTTGGTGATCGAGTAGAGGCGGCCGACCCGGTCGCCGTGGACCTCCAGCACCAGCACGGCGAACGGCGCGTCGTCGGCGAACAGCAGCACCGCCGGGTCGCCGTGCACGCGGCGGAACCGCAGGTCCGTCGTGCTGGGGACGTTCTTCGCGACGGTGACCAGCAACCGTGCCACCCGGTCCTTGCCGTGCACCGGTTCCAGGCTCGTCGCCGGTCCCTTGCCGCCGCCGTCCGTCCACAGCGTCACGTCGGGCGCGAGGATTTCGAGCAGGTTTTCGAGGTCACCGCCCAGTGCGGCGGCCATGAACCGCTCGGTCACCTCCTGGCGGGTGCGCGGGTCCACGGTGAACCGGGGCCGCCTGGCCTCGACGTGCTCGCGGGCCCGGTGCGCGAGCTGCCGGACCGCCGCCGGACTGCGACCGAGGATGACCGCGATCTCCGGGTGCGCGTACCCGAACACCTCGTGCAACACGAATACCGCCCGTTCGGCGGAGGTCAGGGTTTCCAGCACCACCAGCACGGCCATCGAGAACTCCTCGCCGCGCACCACCTCGTCCGCCGTGTCGCCGACGAGCGGTTCGGGCAGCCACTGGCCGGGGTAGGTCTCGCGGCTCGTCTTCTCGCGGCGGCGCAACGCGTGGTTGACCGCGATCCGGACCAGGTAGGCGCGCGGGTTCTCGACGTTGTCCCTGGGCGCCCACGACAGCCAAGTCTCCTGGAGCACGTCCTCGGTGTCGGCGACCGTGCCGAGCATCCCGTAGACGATGGAGAACAGCAGTTCCCGGTGCTCGACGAACGCGTCCGTGCCGCCCATGGCGCCTCCCTCTTCCTTGCGTCCTCCCTATGAGCGATATCGACAGGGTGACTGTGACACGGTGTGATGTGGACCTCAGCACGTCACAGTCACCGGTGTCCGTGTCCTCTCAGATGGCGACGTTCCCAGTCCCCTGAGGAGACACCATGCGAACCCTGATCCGTGATGTGCGAGTGTTCGACGGCCGGTGTGTCGTGCCCCGTGCCGACGTGCTGATCGACGGCCCGCTGATCGCCGCGCCCGGTGGTCCGGTGGACGTCGAGGTCGATGGCAGGGGCAGGACCCTGCTGCCCGGCCTCATCGACGGGCACACGCACACGTTCAACGGCAGCCTGGCGGCAGCGCTGACGGCGGGTGTGACGACCGAGCTGGACATGTTCTGCCTGCCGGGCAACCTGCGCGGGCAACGGGAGCTGGCCACGTCCCGCGACGATGTCGCCGACCTCCGCAGCGCCGGTCTCCTCGCCACCGCGCCCGGCGGGCACCCGACCCAACTGCTGGCGGCGATCGGCGACGAGTTCGGCGACGCCGCACAACCCTTCGACACCGTGGCGGACGTGGACCAGGCGCGGGCGTTCGTGGCGGCACGGGTGGCGGAGGGCATCGACTACCTGAAGGTCGTGATCGATGACGGTGCCGTGCACGGCCTCCGACTCCCGGCCCTCGAACCCGAGATCGTCGTGGCTCTGGTGGACACGGCACACGACCACGGCCTGAAAGTCATCGCCCACGCCATCACCGGGAAGGAGGTCGGGATCGCGGTGGACGCGGGGGTCGACGGTCTGGCGCACGTGTGGTGCGACGCCGGTGACGACCTGGTCGGCCGGGTGGTCGAGCGCGGGGTTTTCGTGGTGAGCACGCTGGTGTACTTCGAGTCGATCACCGGGCAGGGCGATGCGGTCGACCACGCGGCGCACGGCAGTTTCGAGCACGCGATGCGCGCGGCCCGGGTGCTGCACGAGGCCGGGGTGCCGATCGTGGCGGGTACGGACGCCAACCCTTTCGCACCGCTGCACGGCGTGAGCATGCACCGGGAACTGGAACTGCTCACCCTGGCCGGCTTGACCCCGTCGGAGGCTCTGGCTTCGGCCACCAGCGTGCCCGCTGTCCATTTCGGGCTCACCGATCGAGGGCGCGTCGAGCCGGGTCTGCGCGCGGATCTGGCGCTGGTGGACGGCGACCCGACCACCGACATCACGGCGGTCGGGTCGGTGGTCGAGGTCTGGCGGCGGGGCGTCCGATCCGCTCGACCTTAGGGTGGAGGAGCCCGGTCAGTGAGGGCACGCCTACCAGGGAGGAGCGCACCAGTGATCATCCGCCGTGCCACCGCCGAGGACGTCCCCGCGATCGTCGCCGTGCTCGCCGACGACGAGTTGGGCGCGCTGCGCGAGTCGCCGCTGACGCTGTCGTGACGCCGGGTAGGTTGCGGCGGTAGTCGTCCGCCGCCCTACCGAGAAGGCCTGATGATCCAAGTCCTCGCGACCTCGTTGACGGTCGTGGCGCTCATCGCGGCCCTGTGGTCGCTGGTGCTGGCCATCGCGAACCGGCCCATCACGCTGGCCACCAAGTCCACCCTCGGCCTCGCCGGCGTGATCGTGCTCCTCGAAGTGGGGCTGCTGGCACAGGCGGTGGCGGGCGTGATCAACGTCCTGGGGGTCGTGCGGGGTGAGGTGGACGTGCCCACGTTCATCGGGTACCTGATCGCGACGACCGTGGTGTTGCCGGTCGGCGCGTTCTGGGCGCTCGGTGACCGGTCGCGGTGGGGCGCCGGGGTGTTGGCCGTGGCGTGCCTGAGCGTGCCGGTGATGATCCTGCGGCTGAACCAGATCTGGGGTGCCCCGTGGATGACGGGCTGAAGGCCTCGACCCGGTCGGGGCCCGGCCGGTTGCTGATCGCGGTGTACGGGATCTTCGCCCTCGCCGCGACGGCCCGGTCGGCGGTGCAGATCGCCACCCGGTTCGAGCAGGCCCCGCTGGCGTACCTGCTGTCCGCGTTCGCCGCGGTCGTGTACGTCGTGGCCACGGTGGCGCTGGGTGGTGTGGTGTCGCGGCGGATCGCGTACCTCGCGTGCGGGGTCGAGTTGGCCGGGGTGGTCCTGGTCGGCGCGGCGAGCCTGGTGTTCGCCGACGCGTTCCCGGACGCCACGGTGTGGTCCGACTTCGGCGGCGGCTACGGGTTCATCCCGCTCGTGCTGCCCGTGCTCGGCCTGCTGTGGCTGCGACACACAGGACTTCGGTACTCCGAAGAGTCCGGGTGAACCGGAATGTCACCGATTTCGTATTGGAGGCAGACCGCCTGGGGCCCCACGCCCCGGGCGGTCGATCCGTGACGGCGGCCGAGACAACGGGTGTCCGGCAGGGCACCGCCGTCGTGGGGTGTTGCAGGAGGCCGGGGGCACGGCTCCCGGCCTCCGTGACGAAGATCACCGGGCCGGCCCGATCTTGTGATGATCACTGTCCACGCAGGTCAGGCCAGGTGCCGGCGGTCGCGTGGTCACCCCGTGTCTGAGCCCGTTCTCAGGTGGTGTGTGCAAGCGTTCGCGCATCCGCCCGCGGCACCGAGCGCAGCGATGCGTCGGCCGGCCCGCTCACCAAGGAGATTCCCACGATGTCCGTGCTGGCTCGGCTGAGCCTGGCCAACCGAAGTCTCGTCGGGCTGCTCAGCCTGCTCGTGATCGGTTTCGGTGTGTTCACGCTGCCCTCCATCAAGCAGCAGCTCTTCCCGTCCATCGAATTACCCGCCGCGGTGGTCATCGCGCCCTACCCCGGCGCGTCGCCGGACCTGGTGGACAGCCAGGTCGCCGAGCCGATCCAGTCGGCCGTGCGCGGCGTCGACGGTGTCGAGCAGGTGCTCACCCGTTCCGCGGAGAGCTCCGCCACGGTGCAGGTGATGTTCACCTACGGCACCGACGTCGACGCCGCCGTGGCGCAGATGCAGCAGGCGGTGAACCGGCTCCAGCCCCGCCTGCCGCAGGGCGTCGAACCCACCGTCGCCCAGGGCAGCACCGACGACATCCCGGTCATCGCGCTCGCCGCGACCTCCGGTGACGACGACATCGCCGCCGCGGCCCGGCTGCGTGCCGAGGTCGTGCCCGGCCTGGAGGCCATCCCGGGCGTCCGGGAGGCCACGGTCAGCGGTGAACGCGACCGCCAGGTCACCGTCACCGTCGACTACGCCCGCCTCGGTGCCGCACGCGTCGAGCCGCAGGCGTTGACCGCCGCGCTGACCACGGCGGGCGCGGTCGTGCCCGCGGGCACCGTGCCGGAGGGGGACCAGACGCTGACCGTGCAGGTCGGCGGGCCGGTCGGTTCCGTGGACGACCTGCGCGGGCTCCTGCTCGCCTCGCCCGCCGGCCCGGTGAAACTCGGTGACGTGGCGGCGGTCGAGTCCGCGCCCGAGGCGGCCACCGTGCTCACCCGCACCGACGGCCAGGCCACGCTCGGCGTCAGCGTCACCATGACCGCCGACGGCAACGCGGTGGAGATCTCCAGTCAGGTCCGCGAGAAGCTCGCCGAGTGGGGCGAGGCGGCCGACACCACGCTCACCGTCGCGTTCGACCAGGGTCCCGAGGTGGAGAAGGCGATCAGCGGCCTCACCACCGAAGGACTGCTCGGCTTGCTGTTCGCCGTGATCGTGATCCTGCTGTTCCTGATGTCGGTGCGGTCCACGCTGGTGACGGCGGTGTCCATCCCGCTGTCCGTGGTGGTCGCGCTGATCGCGCTCTACACCGGCGACCTGTCGCTGAACCTGCTCACCCTCGGCGCTCTGACGATCGCGGTCGGCCGGGTGGTGGACGACTCGATCGTGGTGCTGGAGAACATCAAACGCCACCTCGGGTACGGCGAGGAGAAGCAGCGGGCGGTGCTCGACGGCGTGCGGGAGGTGTCGGGCGCGGTGGTCGCGTCCACGCTCACCACGGTCGCGGTGTTCCTGCCGATCGCGTTCGTCGGCGGCATCGCGGGCGAGCTGTTCGGGCCGTTCTCCATCACGGTCACCGTGGCGTTGCTGGCGTCCTTGTTGGTGTCGCTGACGATCGTGCCGGTGCTGGCGTTCTGGTTCCTCAAGCGCCCGGCCGTGCCGACCGACCCCGAGGCTGCCGAGCGCGCTTTGCAGGCGGCGTTGGAGAAGGAGAAGCGCAGCCCGTTGCAGCGCGCTTACGTGCCCGTGCTGCGGTTCGCCACCACGCGGCGCTGGGTGACGTTGCTGATCGCGGTGCTGATCTTCGGCGGCACGCTCGGCCTGGCCGGCTCGCTGCAGACCAACTTCATCGACAACGCGGGCGGCACCGCGTTGCAGGGCACGCAGAAGATGCCGCCCGGCAGCAGCCTGGCCGCCCGGGACGAAGCGGCGCGCAAGCTGGAGAGCGCGCTGGCGGACACCGAGGAGGTGGAGACCTACCAGGTCACCATCGGCACGGACAACAGCCTGGCCGCGTTCGGGTTCGGCGGTGACGGCGACACCAGCGTCCGCGCCACCGTCCGCGAGGGCACCGACCTGGAGGCTTTGCAGACCCGGCTGACCGAGCGGATGGCCGCCACGGCCGGCGCGGGTGAGGTGGCGTTCGGCGCGGCGGCGTCCGGGTTCGGCTCGGACACGATCGACGTCCTGGTCACCGCACCCGACGCGGCTTCGCTGCGGGACGCGGCCGACCGCGTGCAGCAGGTCGTCACTGGCACGCCGGGCGTCGGCGAGGTCACCAACGACCTCTCGGTGAGCGCGCCGCGCGTGCAGGTCACGGTGGACCAGGCCGCGGCGGCGGCACGTGGGCTCAGCAGCCAGACCATCGGCCAGTTCGCGGCGCAGGCGTTGCGCGGCGTGCCGGTGGCGCAGCTGCCGATCGACGGTGAGTCGCAGCAGATCGTGCTGCGGACCGGCACCGCGCCCTCGGACGTGGACGCGTTGCGCGCGTTGGCGTTGCCTGGTGGCGTCACGCTCGGCCAGGTCGCCGAAGTGTCCGTTGTGGACGGTCCGGTGCAGGTGCGGCGCGCCGACGGCGCGCGCAGCGCCACGGTGTCGGCCAAGGTCACCGGCTCGGACCTGGGCGCGCTGACGACCGAGCTGACCTCGCGGCTGAACGCTGTGGACCTGCCTTCGGGCGCCACGCACACCCTCGGTGGTGTCAGCGCCGACCAGGCCGAGACGTTCGCCGACCTGGGTCTGGCCATGCTCGCGGCCATCGCGATCGTGTTCCTGATCATGGTGGCCACGTTCCGCAGCCTGGTGCAGCCGCTGATCCTGCTGGTGTCCATCCCGTTCGCGGCCACCGGCGCGATCGGCCTGCTGCTGCTCACCGGCACCCCGCTCGGCCTGCCCGCGTTGATCGGCATGCTGATGCTGGTCGGGATCGTGGTGACCAACGCGATCGTGCTGATCGACCTGGTCAACCAGTACCGGCGGGACGGCATGCCGGTGCGTGAGGCGGTGATCGAGGGCGGACGACGACGGCTGCGACCGATCCTGATGACCGCCGCGGCCACCATCTTCGCGCTGCTGCCGATGGCGCTGGGCATCACCGGCGAGGGCGCGTTCATCGGCAAGCCGCTGGCGATCGTGGTGATCGGCGGCCTGATCAGCTCCACCCTGCTCACCCTGGTCCTCGTGCCGACGCTGTACTCGATGGTCGAGGGCCGCAAGGAACGCCGCCGGGCACGCAAAGCTTCACGGCCCACCGAGGACCGCGAGCCGGTCACCGTCTGACACCGGCACGTATCCCCCTCCTCAGCGTCCGCGCCGAGGAGGGGCCCCGGCGTCAGACGCCGCCGGGGAAGGGGGACAGTGCCTTGCCGAACCTCACGAGCCAACCCGTCCGCGCTGTTTCGGCAGCCATCGTCGGCATCGCGTGGTCCTGGTGCTCGTCGGCGGTATCGCCCTGACCGGGGGAGCCCGTGACAACGGCAGTCAGGCCGGTGCGGAGCTGTAGTGGCCCCGCACCGGCCTTCCTGGTAGAGGACGGTGCGCTGTCCCTGGACGAGATGTCGATGCACCGAAACCTTCAAACCCCGGTCGAAGCGAAGGACCGCGGCGTGAACGCAAAGTCCAAACAGGACGCGTTCGACGACCTCCCGGTTCCGTCCGAGGCCGGTCCGATCGGCGCCGTGGTGTGGGCGTTGGTCGGACCCGTCGGCGACGATCACCTGTCGGTCATCGCGGCCGATGCGGCGGAGGCGATCGACGTGTTCCTGGCGTGCGACGACGGCGAGTACTGCGCAGCCGGTGGTCTGCGGGTCGTCGAGGGCGATGTCGTCATCGACCCTGGGTGCTGCAACGGGCTCGACGAATGGCGTGACTGGGTGGGCGCGGTCAAGGGGCACACCGTCGGCTTCGGGCACGACCCGGATGTGTGGGTGGAGCCCCGAGGCCCGCTGGTCCGCGTCTGGGAGGACGAATCCGAGTTCACGATGGACGATGTGCCGGGGCCCAACGCCCGACACATCGACTTCGCGCGCGACGACCTGCCCGCGCTTCTCCTGGGTGTTCAGCGGGACCTGTCGGACTTCCTCCGCACGCTGCACCGCTGGGCACTGGACGTCGTGCCCGCTCAGGCCGACAGGCTCACCGACGCGGTGGACCGGCGGCTGGAGATCAGCCGCCGGCTCGACCTCTGAACGGTCAGGCGCCCGGCTCGTAGGCCAGGTTGGGGCGCAGCCACCGTTCGACCTCGGCCAGGGGCATCCCACGCCTGCGCGCGTAGTCCACGACCTGGTCGCGGCCGATCCGGCCGACGGTGAAGTACCGCGAGTCCGGGTGCGCGAAGATCACGCCGCTCACGCTCGCCGCGGGCGTCATGGCGAACGAGCTGGTCAGCGCCATGCCGAGCTGCTCGGCCTCCAACAACGCGAACAGGTCCTGCTTCTCGCTGTGGTCCGGGCTCGCCGGGTAGCCCAACGCGGGGCGGATGCCGCGGAAACGCTCGGCGTGCAGGTCCGCCAGCTCGGGCTCGGCGTCCGGCTCGAACCAGTCGCGCCGCGCCTGGAGGTGGACGTGCTCGGCGAACGCCTCGGCCAGCCGGTCGGCCAGCGCCTTCACCATGATCGACTTGTAGTCGTCCTGCTCGCGCTCGTACCGGGCGGACAGCTCCTCGGCGCCGTGGATCGCCACCGCGAACCCGCCCAGGTGGTCACCGGCCGGCGCGACGTAGTCGGCCAGGCAGCGGTTGGGACGGCTCTGCGGCTTCTTGGTCTGCTGGCGCAGCATCGGCAGCCGCAGCCCGTTGACCACGATGTCGTCGCCCTCGGAGTGCGCGGGCCAGAAGCCGTACGCGCCCTTCGCCGACAACGACCCGTCGGCGATGATCTGGTCCAGCATCGCGTTGGCGTCGTCGAACAGCTCCTGCGCGGCCGGGTTGGTCTCCAGAATCTTCGGGAACTTGCCCTTCAGCTCCCAGGCCAGGAAGAAGAACGTCCAGTCGATCATCTCGCGCAGCTCGGCCAACGACGGCTCCACCACCCGCAGCCCGGTGAACGCGGGCGTCGGCAGCTCCTCGAACGACACCACCTCGGCGTTCGCCCGGGCCTGCTCGACGGTGAGCAGCGGCGTGCTCTGCCGGTTCTCGTGCTCCTCGCGCAGCCGCTGCTGCTCCACGCGAGTCGCCACGCCCAGCTCCTCGGCACGCTCCTCGTCCAGCAGCGCCGACACCACGCCCGCCACCCGCGACGCGTCGAGCACGTGCACCGTGGTCTGGTCGTACGCGGGCGCGATGCGGACCGCCGTGTGCTGGCGGGACGTCGTCGCGCCGCCGATCAGCAGCGGCAGCTTCATCCCGCGCCGCTGCATCTCCGCCGCCACCGACACCATCTCGTCCAGTGACGGCGTGATCAGCCCGGACAGGCCCACCGCGTCCGCGCCCTCGGCGATCGCGGTGTCCAGGATCTTCGCCGCGGGCACCATCACGCCCAGGTCGATCACGTCGTAGTTGTTGCAGCCCAGCACCACACCGACGATGTTCTTGCCGATGTCGTGCACGTCGCCCTTCACCGTGGCCAGCACGACCTTGCCGTTGCCGCGGGTGGAGCCGGAGGCTTCCTTCTCCGCGTCCATGTACGGCTCCAGGTGCGCGACCGCGCGCTTCATCACCCGCGCGCTCTTCACCACCTGCGGCAGGAACATCTTGCCCGCGCCGAACAGGTCGCCGACGACCTTCATGCCGTCCATCAGCGGCCCCTCGATCACGTCGAGCGGGCGCTTGGCCTCCAGCCGGGCTTCCTCGGTGTCGTCGATGATGAAGTCCACGATGCCGTGCACCAGCGCGTGCTCCAGCCGCTTGGCCACCGGGCCCTCGCGCCACGACAGGTCGACGACCCGCTTGGTGCCCGAACCGGACACCGTCTCGGCGAACGACACCAGCCGGTCGGTGGCGTCCTCACGGCGGTCGAACAGCACGTCCTCGACCAGTTCCAGCAGGTCCTTCGGGATGTTCTCGTAGACCGCGAGCTGCCCGGCGTTGACGATGCCCATGTCCAGGCCCGCCCGCACACCGTGGAACAGGAACGACGAGTGCATCGCCTCGCGCACGGTGTCGTTGCCGCGGAACGAGAACGACAGGTTCGAGATGCCGCCGCTGATCCGCACGCCCGGACAGCGCTGCTTGATCAGCGGGATGGCCTCCAGGAACGCCTTGGCGTAGCCGTTGTGCTCGGCGATGCCGGTGGCGACGGCCAGCACGTTCGGGTCGAAGATGATGTCCTCGGCCGGGAAACCGGCCTTCTGCGTGAGCAGGTCGTACGCCCGGCCGCAGATCTCGACCTTGCGCTCGGCCGTATCGGCCTGGCCCTTCTCGTCGAACGCCATCACCACCACGCCCGCGCCGAAATCGCGGATGCGGCGGGCCTGGGCCAGGAACGGCTCCTCGCCCTCCTTGAGGCTGATCGAGTTGACCACGCCCTTGCCCTGCACGCACTTCAGCCCGGCTTCCAGCACGGTCCAGCGCGAGCTGTCCACCATGATCGGCACCCGGGCGATCTCCGGCTCGGTGGCGATCAGGTTGAGGAACGTGGTCATCGCCCGCTCGCTGTCGAGCAGGTCGGCGTCCATGTTCACGTCCAGCAGGTTCGCCCCGCCGCGCACCTGCTCCAGCGCGACGTCCACGGCCGCCTGGTAGTTGTCGCTCTCGATCAGCCGGCGGAACTTCGCCGAACCGGTCACGTTGGTGCGCTCGCCGATCATCACGAACCCGGTGTCCGCGCCGATCTCGAACGGCTCCAGACCGCTGAACCGGGTCCGGTTCGGCGCCTGCGCGACCGGGCGCGGCTTCATGTCCTTGACCGCCGACGCGATCCGCGCGATGTGGTCCGGCGTGGTGCCGCAGCAGCCGCCGACGATGTTGACCACGCCCTCCTCGGCGAACCCGTGCAGCAACGCGGCGGTCTCGTCCGGGGTCTCGTCGTAGCCGCCGAACGCGTTGGGCAGCCCGGCGTTGGGGTGGCTGGCGGTGTAGGTGCCCGCGATCCGGGACAACTCGGCGACGTGCGGGCGCATCTCTTCCGCGCCCAGCGAGCAGTTCACGCCCACCACCAGCGGGTCGGCGTGCGCGACGGAGTTCCAGAACGCTTCGACGGTCTGCCCGGACAGCGTCCGACCGCTCAGGTCCACGATGGTGACCGAGATCCACAGCGGCAGGTGCGGCGCGACCTCGCGGGCCGCGGCCACGGCGGCCTTGGCGTTGAGCGTGTCGAAGATCGTCTCGATGAGCAGCAGGTCGACCCCGCCCTCGGCGAGCGCGCTGATCTGCTCCGCGTACGCGGCCTGCACCTGGTCGAACGCCACCGTCCGGTACGCCGGGTCCTCGACCCGCGGCGACAGCGACAGGGTGACGTTGAGCGGGCCGACGGAACCGGCAACGAACCGCCCGCCCGCCTCGTCGGCGGCCTGGCGGGCCAGCTGCGCGCCGCGCACGTTCATCTCGCGCACCAGGTTCTCCAGGCCGTAGTCGGCCTGCGCGATGCTGGTCGCGGTGAACGTGTTGGTGGTGGTGATGTCCGCGCCCGCGGCCAGGTACTGCCGGTGCACGTCGAGGATGACGTCCGGCCGGGTCAGGTTGAGCAGGTCCGGGTCACCGGTGACGTCGTGCGTGTGGTCGCCCAGCAGATCACCGCGGTAGTCGGCCGGGGTGAGCCCGGCGCCTTGGAGCATCGTGCCCCAGGCGCCGTCCAGCACCGCGACGCGCTGGTCCAGCAGCTCTCGCAGAGCGTTTTCCGACACGCGGCCTCCCATCGTGGGAGGCGCCCTTTACGGTCTTCGAGCCTCGGCCGAGCGTGGCGGGCTCGTCACCCGTTGCAGCGCCTCTCGGTCGGGAAACCGATCCTAGCGAACCCCGCGATTGTGGGCGTAGCGGCCCACTGGGTGAGATCCGGCGCACGGGGTTCAGCGCACGATGACGACCTCCAACGTGCGCGGACCGTGCACGCCTTCGACCCGTTCCAGCTCGATGTCGCTGGTCGCGGACCCCCCACTGATCCACGTCTGGGTACGCACCCCCGCCAACGCCGCCACCGCGTCCGGCACCCCCGCCACCACCTGGTCCGCCCGGACCACCACGAGGTGGTAGTCCGGCACCAGCGTCAGGGCGCGCGGCCCCTGGTCGGCCGCGTCGTGGTCGAGCACGATCGTGCCCGTCTCGGCGATCGCCACGTGACACGCCGTCACCACGGCGTCGGTGCGTTCGAGCGTGTCGACGTCCACCGGGATACGAATGACTTCCGGACCGCTGGCGGCGTCTGGGGTGCCGGTGGGCTCGGCTTCGCGAGGGTCCCCGCCCAGGGGAACCCTGGATTCAAAAATACCAGCGGGGTACGACAATTCCGTCCACTCGGCAGGGGTGCCGGGGGCCGCGACGACCCGTCGAGCGCCCCGGTCGCGGAGCGCGGCGGCGATCGTCTCGGCGACTTGGTCGGCGTTGACGATGCGGACCAGGGCGCGGTAGTCGCGCAGGCGTTCGGCGAACAGGTCCAGGTCACCGGGCCCGCGCGTGCCCGCCGCGCGGTAGTCACGGGGGACCGGCGCGGGATCGCGCGGACCCTTCGCCCGCCGCACCCTGGCCAGGACCTCGTCACGGGCACTCAACGGGACTCCCACCAGTCGCGGAACGTTTCCTTCGGCGGCTGCGGCAGGTCGCGCGCCGTCGTCCAGCCGGGCAGCGGCACGTGCCGGCTCGCCACCCGCCCGAACTTGCCCAGCCGGATCAGCCGACGCCACCGCCGGGCGTCCGACATCGCCCACGCCATGGCCCGCATCGCGGTCGACTCCGGCGTGGTCCGCTTGGACTCGGTGACCCGTTCCCGCAGGTGCACCAGCATCGACGGGATGTCGATGGCCACCGGGCACACGTCGTAGCAGACACCGCACAACGACGAGGCGAACGGCAGCGTCGGATTCTTGTCCACCCCCGTGAGCTGCGGCGACAGCACCGCGCCGATCGGGCCGGGATAGGTGGAGCCGTAGGCGTGGCCACCGGTCCGCTCGTACACCGGGCACGAGTTCAGGCACGCCGAGCAGCGGATGCAGCGCAACGCCGCACGGCCGTCCGGGTCCGCGAGGGTGGCCGTGCGGCCGTTGTCGACCAGCACGACGTGGCTGGTCTGGCCCTCGGTCGGCCCCGTCCACACCGATGTGTACGGGTTCATCCGCTCACCGGTGGAGGAGCGGGGGAGCAGTTGCAGGAACACCTCCAGGTCCTGCCAGGTCGGCACCAGCTTCTCGATGCCCACCACGCTGATCAACGTGCGCGGCAGCGTCAGGCACATCCGGCCGTTGCCCTCGGACTCGACCACCACCAGCGCGCCGGTCTCGGCCACGCCGAAGTTCGCGCCCGAGATGGCCACGTCCACGGTCAGGAACTTGCGCCGCAGGTGCTCGCGGGCCGCCTCGGCGAGCGCGGGCGGGTCGTCGGTCAGGTCCGGGTCGACGCCGGGCATCTCGCGCCGGAACACCTCGCGGATCTCGGACCGGTTGCGGTGGATCGCGGGCACCAGGATGTGGCTGGACTTGTCGTTGCCCAGTTGGACGATCAGCTCGGCGAGGTCGGTCTCCACCGCGTGCACGCCGACGTCCGCCAGCGCCTCGTTCAACCCGATCTCGACCGTGGCCATCGACTTGACCTTGATGACCTCACGCGTGCCGGTGGCCTGCACCAGGCCGGTGATGATCCGGTTGGCCTCGTCGGCGTCCCGCGCCCAGTGCACGTGCGTGCCCCGGCTCGTCAACGCCTCCTCGAACCGGACCAGGTAGTCGTCCAGGTTGGCCAGCACTTCGTCCTTGATCGCGGCGCCGGCCGCGCGCAGGTCCGCCCAGTCCGGCAGCTCGGCGACCACGTTCGCGCGCTTGGTCCGGATCGTGCCGGTGGCCTTGGCCAGGTTGCGGCGCATCTGGGCGTTGGCGAGCGTGTTCTTGGCTGCTTTGGGGAACGGTTCGCCGGTCAGGTTGCCGCCACCGGCGGGCATGCCGAGGAACGTCATCGGGTGTGCTCCAGGATCTGGGCCAGGTGCAGCGGGCGGACGCCGCTGCGCAGCCTGCTCAGGCCGCCGCCGATGTGCATCAGGCACGACGAGTCGCCCGCGGTGAGCACGCCCGCCTTCGTGCTCAGCACGGCGCTCATCTTGTCGCCGAGCATGGCGGTGGAGGTGTCGGAGTTCTTCAGCGCGAACGTGCCGCCGAATCCGCAGCACGTCTCGGCGGCGGGCAGTTCGACCAGGTCGATGCCCTCGACCGCGTTGAGCAGTTTCAGCGGACGGTCCTGCACCTTCAGCACGCGCAGCGAGTGACAGGTGGGGTGGTAGGTGACGCGGTGCGGGAAGTACGCGCCCACGTCGGTGACCTGGAGGACGTCCACCAGGAACTCGGACAGCTCGTAGGTGCGCTTGGCGGTGTCCGCCGCGGCCTCGGCCAGCTTCCGGTCGCCGTGCTTGCGGGCGACGTCGGCGTGCTGGTGGCGGATCGAACCCGCGCACGAACCGGACGGCGCGACGATCACGTCCGCTTTTTCGAACGCCTCGACGTGGTTGCGGATGACCGGCAGTGCCTGGCCGGGGTAGCCGGTGTTGATGTGCATCTGACCGCAGCAGGTCTGGGCACTGGGGACGACCACCTCGTGGCCGAGCCGTTCCAGCAGGCGGACGGTGGCTTTGCCGACGTCCGGGAACAGCCCGTCGACCAGGCACGTGACGAACAGCGCGACTCTCACGGCGGTGAGTCTAGACTCTGTGGTCAGACCACACCAGACTGTGGTCTGACCACATGTCGTTTCGTCGGAGGTGTTCGGGTGTCCGGGTACGGCGCGGTGCTGCGGCACGTCGAGTCGGAGTTGACCGCAGGCAGGCTCGGCGTGGGGCAGCAGCTGCCCGCCGAACGCCGGCTGGCCGAGGACCTGGGCGTCAGCCGGGCCACCGTGCGCGAGGCGATCCGGGTGTTGCAGGCGATGGGCGTGGTGCGCAGCGGCGTCGGCTCGGGCCCCGACGCGGGCACCACCGTGATCGCCGACCCGGCGGGCGGCCTCGGCTCCGCCCTGCGCCTGCACCTGGCCACCCGCAGGCTGCCCCTGGCGGACCTCGTCGGCACCCGGGTGATGATCGAAAGCCACTCCGTGCGCGCCGCCGCTTCGTCGCCCGACCACCCCGACCTGGCCCGCGCCGCCGACCTGCTGACCCGCATGGACGCGCCGGACCTCGACGCGGACACGTTCCACCAACTCGACGCCGACTTCCACGTCGCCCTCACCGCCGCCGCCGGCAACGCCGTGAACACCGCGATCATGGCCGCCCTGCGTGACGCCATCCACCACACCGTGCTCGACGCCGTCCAGGCCTTACCCGACTGGCCCCGCACCGCCGTCCGCCTCCGCCGCGAACACCGCTCCATCCTCCGCGCCATCCAGTCCGGCAACCCCGACCTCGCCGCCACCAGAGTCACCCGCCACGTCGAAGGCTTCCACCGCGAATGGGTCCGCCACTCCACCTAACCCAACCCCCCCGAGAGTCGAACGCTCAGACCACGAGAGTCGAACCTTCAGGTCGCGCGTGTCCAACGTTCGCGTCGCGCGTGTCCAACGTTCAGAACACCCGAGTTCAACGCTCAGAACACGGTCCGGCCGACCTGAGTGTTGAACTCGGGGTACCTGAGCGTTGGACACGCGTGTTCTGAGCGTTGGACACGCGTGTTCTGGGGGTTCGACTGTCGGGTTAGGCGGGGTGGTAGTGGCGGATTTGTTCGGTGGCGGCTAGGGCGGCGCGGAGGTCTTCTAGGGACTCTGGGGCGGCGCTGTGGGCGCGGGCTTGGATGAGGATGTTGCCCAGGGCTGTGGCTTCGACGGGGCCTGCTGTTACGTGGCGTCCGGAGAGGTTGGCGGTCAGGCGGCACAGGAGGTCGTTGCGTGAGCCGCCGCCGACGATGTGGATGACGTCCACGTCTTGGCCGGTCAGGCGGGTGGCCTGGTCGACGGTGCGGGCGTAGGCGACGGCCAGTGAGTCGAGGATGCAGCGGACGGTCTCGGCGGGGGTGTGCAGGGCGCCGGATGCGGCTGAGGCGATTCGTTGCGGCATGTCGCCAGGGGCGATGAACGCCGGATCATCGACGTCGACTGTCGGGCCGCCTGCGGGGAGGGCTTCGGCTTGGGCGAGTAGGTCAGACGTGTCGAGGGTTGCCCACTCACGGAGCGACTCCTGGAGGAGCCACAACCCGCCTACGTTGCGCAGGAACCTGGTCCGGCCGTCCACGCCGCCCTCGTTGGTGAAGTTGACCTGGCGCGCTTGGCTGGTCAGGACGGGGCTGGGCCGCTCGACGCCGGCGAGGGACCACGTGCCGCTGGACACGTAGGCGAACCGCGGGCCGTCCGCCGGCAACGCCACCACAGCGGACGCGGTGTCGTGCGAACCGACCGACGTGACCAGGGTCGTGCTCGGCAGCCCGGTCGCCGCCAACACCTCCCGGCGCAACAGACCCCGCACCTCACCCGGCTCCTGCAACGGCGGGAACGGCACGCCGCCGGCCAACTCCGAGGCCCACGTCCGCGTCCGCACGTCCAACAAACCCGTGGTCGAGGCGTTCGTGATCTCGGTCCGCAACTCGCCGGTCAACCAATAAGCCAGCAGGTCCGGCAGCAACACGACGTGCGCGGCCTTGTCCCACAACGGCGACGACCGTTCCGCCTCCAACTGGTACAGCGTCGTGAAAGGCAGGAACTGCAGACCGTTGATCGCGTACAACCGCTCCGGCGACACCCGCTCGTGCACCCGCGCCACCACGTCGGCCGTCCGCCCGTCCCGGTACGACACGGGCTCGGCGAGCAGCGTGCCGTCCTCGGCCAACAGCCCGTAGTCCACCGCCCACGTGTCGATGCCGATGGACACCACATCGGGGAACCCCGCAGCCAACGCCCGCAGCCCGGTCAGCACCTCCCGGTACAGCCCGCTGAAGTCCCACCGCAGGTGCCCGTCGAGCGAGACCACCCCGTTGGGGAACCGGTGCACCACGTGGAGCGTGGTCCGCCCACCGTCCACCACCCCGGCCACGACCCGCCCGCCCGAGGCGCCGATGTCGACTGCTCCGAAAACCCTGGCCACGGGCGACATGTGCGGCTCCACCTGATCCTTGAATCGTTTCAAACCCCAGCAGTCAACCGCCCCCGACCAGGCCCTGTCAAGCAACCGGATGAGCAGGCGTGCGGAAGCCCGGAGCCCGGTCCCCGGGAGGATCGGGGACCGGGACCGGACGCCGACCGCACGGCTAGCTCGTCCGCCGCCTCTCGACCCGGCCGAGCAGCACCAGAGCGGCGCAGATGAGCACCACGTTCTTCAACACGAACTCGCCGTTCGTGGTCAACAGCAGAGGATTGCCCCCGGTGATCACGAGAGCGGGCGGCTGGGCGAAGACCAGGAACGTCCCCGCCAGGTGGGCCGCCACGACGACCAGCGTCAGCCGCGGCAGCCGCCCGAGCAGCAGCACCACCCCCAGCAGGGCCTCGAACCACCCCAGCGCGGGCACCAGGAAGTCCTGGTCCACCCACGGCACGGCGGCCCCGACGAGGTACGCGACCGGCGAGGAGCCGGTCACCTTCAGCATTCCGAACCAGACGAACACGACACCGATCGAGATCCGCAGGGCCGGCCGGGCCCAACGGTCGAGCTGCGCTTCCGCGGTGGTCCGCTCCCCCAAGCGGGCCGACATGTCAGTCGCCCAACGGGTTGAGCAAATCCGCCTTGCCCTCGAACGCGAACAGCAGCAGATCCGTCATCCGGAACGTCTGCGCGTCCGGACCGAACGTGGGCCGCCACGACGGCTCACGGACGATCGACGTGCGGCTGCCCTCGATGGCGCGGTGGAACACCTCGGCCACGATCCGGCCGCCCACCGGACCCAGCAGACCGTTGTTGAACTCCGCCTCCCGCAGGACGTAGAGCCACAACGGGGTCGCGGCGGTGACCGCGGCCTTCTGCGCGTCGGTCAGCGAATCCAGGGTCGCGCCCTGGTTGCCGACCAGGATCTGCTCACTCGTCAACGGCGGCACGCCCAGGAACTCCGCCATCTGCTGCCCACTGGCCAGCCGGACCATGTTCGCCCGGGTCAGGTTGCGGAACGCCAGGTTGCGCTGGATCTCCGGGAACGTGGTGCCGCGGCCGTCGAACGTGCCCGCCGGCAGCTGGGTCAGCGGGTTGACCAACAGGCTGTCGATCCGCTTGGTGAGGTTGCCGCCGTCGGCGGTCGGCGGCACCAGGTCCGGCCGGTCGACCTCGGTGAAGTCGTACAGCCGGCGGAAGTCGGCGATCCAGTTGGTGGGCAGCGTGTCCACGCTCTCGTGGTCCGGGTTGTCCAGGTCCGGCAGCAGCGACCCGGGGTCGAAGTTGCCGGAGGTGCCGGTGAAGACGAACAACAGGAACAGCGTGGCGACACCGCCCGGCCCGTCCGTGTTGAACACCCGGTTCCACTGGTACGCGCCCCGGATCATGCTGTGGCCCAACCGGTACGACGCCACCGAGAACTCCAGCGGCATGGTCGGCTGCATCCCGTACGGCGACTTCCCGCGGCCCGGCGCCTCGAAGAAGCGCCGACCGTGGGTGAACACGTCGTCCACGATCGCAGGGTCCACGATCCGCGGCAGGAAGTCGGTGCGCAGCACCCACTGGTAGTGGCGCACCACCTGCTCGCGTGCCGCGGTGAACAGCCGCCGCCCGGTCAGACCGCGCAACGCCAGCTCGTCCACGACCCGGTTGTGGAACCTGATGAACGCCAGGTGCGTCTGGGCGACGACCAGGTTCTCGTCGTTGCGAGGGTCCGGGATGAGCGGCCTGCGCCGGTCCGCCTCGGTGGTGCCCGCCGCACCGAACCGAGGTAAGTCGAACCCCTCCAACGCGACGTTGACCTGCTCGTCCCCGGGCGGGAACGGCGCGGGCGACGTCGTGCCGACCTTGAGCTTCACGCCGTCGGCGGCGTAGAAGACCCGGTCGTTGCGGTCACCGGGACCGCGGCCGTACACCGAGTCCAGGTCCAGGGCAGGCGAGCGGCCCTGCACCAGGTCGACGAGGTTGACGTCGTCGCCGAGCTGCGACTCGGTGCGGTCCATGGTCAGGTCGTGGTCCACGAACTGACCGAGGTAGGTGAAGCCCGCCGGGATCGGCGGGTCCACGGAGTCCAGCTGCGGGACGTCCGCGGTCATGGCGGTGGCCAGGGCGATCCTGGTCTCCTCGTCCAGTTGCGTCCCCTCCGGCCCCAGCCGGGAAAAGCGGAACCGGCGCAATTCCTCCACCGTGAGCGGCTGACGGGTCGTCGCCACTCCGTTCCGGTCGAACTCCAGAACTCCTTCGCCCACGACGAAGAAGCTGTTCGTGCCGTGCTTTTTCATGGACCCCCCCGGGTCATTCGTTCCCCGGAATCCCCATCCCGGGCAGGACGAGCACCCCCTGTGGTCGCCCTGTACTACACAAGTACCAGGTCTTGTCCATCAGATACACGGACTATTCCGTTGGTCCGGATGCTTTAGTCCATTCGGCGAGGAAACCCGCGGGTGGCGGCGGGTGCGTGCGCGAAAATATTCCTTGGCCACTCGATCGGCGGAGTGCCACGGTGGCGCCGTGACATTCTCGGATTACCGCCGCGCACCCAACATCGCCGACCACCCCGATGTCTACGAGCGGGAGAACGAGGCGATCGACCCCGACGGCGTGCTGTGGCGGGAACTGCGGGTGCGGGCCGACTGGGCCGGGCGCACGATCGTCGACCTGGGCTGCGGCACGGGGTTCTGGCTGCCCCGCTACGCGGCCGACGCAGGGGAGGCCATCGGGGTCGAGCCGGACCCGGACCTGCGGGCCAGGGCGGGGGAGCGGGGGACGGTGCTGCCGGGCTCGGCCGAGCACATCCCGTTGGCCGACGCGAGCGTGGACGTGGTGCACGCCAGGTTCGCCTACTTCTTCCCACCGGACTGCGACCCCGGCCTCACCGAGGTGCGGCGGGTGCTCCGGCCCGGCGGCAGGCTCGTCGTCATCGACAACGACTGGCGGCACGGCGAGTTCGCCGACCTGCTCGCCGCCTCGCCGTGGGCGTCCGCCCAGGGGACCGCCGACACGACCGACGCGTGGTGGCGGGAGCGGGACGCCGAGCGCACCGAGGTGATGTCCGCGTGGCGTTGCCGTGACGCGGCCGAGTTGGAATCCGTGCTGCGCATCGAGTTCCCGGGCGATGTCGTGGACGAGTGGGTCCGCGCGAACCCGGGACGGCGGGAGCTGAGCTACGGCTACGTCCTGTTCACCGTGACCGCTTGACCGTGCCCCAGGGGCAGGGGGTAGACCTGGCGGCACACAGGACGACAGTCGTTGAGGGGGAGCGCCGATGATCGACTACACGACGCACAGCCGGTTCACCGATCCCGGACCGTTGGCCGGGTGGCTGGACGGCGTCGGGCCGGATCTGGCGAAGCTGCGGCAGGCGGCGTCCGGGCTGGTGTTCCACTTCTGGGGCAACGGGGACATCACCGACCACGGGTTCCCGGCCGAACGGCTGGCGGAGGTCGATCTCCGGTACGCGGCGGACATGTTCGCCCGGCTGCACGAGCTGAACCCCGAGTCGCTGGACCAGGAACGGGCACCGACCGACCGGATCGTGGGCTGCTGCCGCGACTTCACACTGCTGTTCGTCTCGATGGCGCGGCACCACGGGATACCGGCGCGGTCGCGGGTCGGATTCGCCGGTTACCTGGCCCCCGGCTGGTACGTGGACCACGTGGTGGCGGAGGTGTGGGACGGCGACCGGTGGCGGCTGGTCGACCCGCAGTTCCTGGAGAGCGACGTCGACCTGTTGGACGTGCCCCGCGACCTGTTCCTGGTGGGCGCGGACGCGTGGCGGGCCTGCCGGTCGGGCGCCATCGAGGCGGAACGGTTCGTGGTGTCACCGCAGCTGACCATTCCCGGCACGCGCGGCCTTCCCCAGGTGCGGCACGACCTGGTGCAGGACTTGGCCTCCTTGAACAAGCACGAGATGATCCTGTGGGACCTGTGGGGCGGGTTGCGCGACGAGCCCGAAGTGTCCGAAGAGGACGCTCGGGCCGCCGACGAACTCGCCGCACTACTGGCGAACCCGACCGCCGACCTGCATGCGGCCTTCGACACCGACGCCTACCGGGTGACGCCGGTGATCACGTCCCTCGACCAGACCACTCAGCTCCCGGTGGAGGTGGTGTTGCGCTGAGGCGCTGCCGCCTTCCGGGCGGTGGACGGGCTGAGGCGGCTCATCACGGCCAGGTAGGAGGTGGGGAACAGGCGGGCCAGGATGTCGGGCACTACGGCGGTCCACGCGATCAGCACGCGGCCCTTGCGCTTCTCGACACCCGCCAGGATGCGCTCGGCCGCCTTGTCCGCCGGGTAGGTGAGCAGCTTCGCGAAGCTCTCCTTCCCCTGCGCCGCCTCCGCTTCGTCGGCCCCCGACGCCACCCGCGCGGTCTCCGCGATCCTGGTCCGGATGCCGCCCGGGTGGACGCTGGTCACGCCGACGCCCCGGTCGGCCAGTTCGTGGCGCAGCGACTCGCTGAACCCGCGCAGGGCGAACTTGCTGGACGAGTACGCGGTCTGGCCGGGCGGGCCGATGAGGCCGAACAGGCTCGACACGTTCACCACGTGGCTGCCCGGCGACTCCAGCAACGTCGGCAGCAGCAGCCGGGTCAACGCGACCGGTGCCCGGAAGTTGATGTCCATGACCCAGTCGAACTCGTCCGCGCTGACCTGGTCGAACGTGCCACTCAGCGCCACGCCCGCGTTGTTCGCCAGCAGGGTGACGCGCCGGTTCGAGGCCAGAATCCGCGCCGCCAGGTCGCCCAGCCCCGCGATGTCGGACAGATCCGCCACCAGCGTCTCCACCCGCACCCCGCGGATCTTCCCGGCCACCGCCGCCAGCCGGTCGGCGTCCCGATCGATCAGCACCAGATCGCTGCCGCGCCGAGCCAGCCCGTAAGCCATGTGCTCACCCATCCCACTGGCCGCACCGGTCACCACCGCCGTGCCGCCCGCGAACCGGTAGGGCGAGAGCTGGGACATGCGGCCTCCTCAGGGCGTTCGGTGACACCAGTCCCGTTCGGTGACACCAGTCTGGCGTGAAGTCGAGCGGCATGGCTTGTCCGGTGGGTCCGGTGGTCCGGTGGGTCGGGTGGTCGGGTGGGTCGGGTCCGGTGGGTCAGGTGTGGTTGCTCGGGCGTCCTCCTTGTTTCAACCGACGTTTCAACCGAGAGATAACAGCGTTTTTCGTAGGTCCTCGGGTGATGTTCACTCGATCGTGTTGGGCGTGGGCGTAGTTCTCGGCCGGGTCGCCCAGGTCAGCGGGGCGCCCGGAATCCGTGTGGCTCCGCCGAACCGGATCACCGACATGCCGTACAGGGTCAAATACTTGTCGCACCCAGTCAAGGACCGTGCGGACCGCATCCCGCACACTGGAGCCATGACCACTCCCGAGCACCTCGACGTCGTGATCGTGGGCGCCGGACTGTCCGGTGTCGGTGCGGCCTATCGGCTGCGGACCGAGTGCCCGGGCAAGTCCGTCGCGGTCCTCGAAGCGCGTGATGTCATGGGCGGGACGTGGGATCTCTTTCGGTATCCGGGAATCCGGTCCGATTCGGACATGTTCACCCTCGGCTACCCGTTCCGGCCGTGGCGCGAGGCGAAGTCGATCGCCGACGGGCCGTCGATCCTGGACTACGTCCGGGACACCGCCGAGGAGTTCGGCATCGACCGACTGATCCGCTACCGCACCAAGGTGTTGGCCGCCGACTTCTCCACTGAGACGGCGCGCTGGACGGTGACGGTCGGCCGCCGCGACGAGGCCGGTGTGGTCACCGAGAGCACGCTCACCTGCGACTTCCTCTACTCGTGCACGGGCTACTACAACTACGAGCAGGGGCACGACCCGGTGTTCCCGGGCATCGAGTCGTTCCGCGGTGAGGTCGTGCGGCCGCAGTTCTGGCCCGAGGACTTGGACTACGCGGGCAAGCGGGTCGTGGTGATCGGCAGCGGCGCGACGGCGGTGACGTTGGTGCCGTCGATGGCGGAGACCGCCGCGCACGTCACCATGCTCCAACGCTCGCCGACGTGGATCGGCGTGGTGCCCGGTCGGGACAAGCTCGCCGACAAGGTTCGCGCGCTGCTGCCCGCGAACGCCGCGCACCGGCTGATCCGCACCAAGAACATCCTGTTCGGGCTGGCGTTCTACCAGTTCTGCCGCCGCTCGCCGAAGCTCGCGCGCAAGGTGCTCACAGGCTTGTCCACCAAGGCTTTGAACGACGAGAACGCCGTGCGTGAACACTTCACGCCCACCTACGACCCGTGGGACCAGCGGCTGTGCGCGATTCCGGACGCCGACCTGTTCAAGTCGGTCAGCGCGGGCCGCGCGTCGGTCGTCACCGATCACATCGACACGTTCGTGCCCGAGGGTGTCCGGCTCAAGTCCGGGCGGGTGCTGGAAGCCGACGTCGTGGTCACGGCCACCGGGCTGCAACTGCTGGCACTCGGCGGGATCACGCCGAGCGTGGACGGGCGGCGGGTCGAGTTGTCCGACCAGTTCATCTGGCGCGGCGCGATGATCACCGAGCTGCCGAACTTCGCGGTGTGCGTCGGCTACACGAACGCGTCGTGGACGCTGCGCGCCGACCTGACCTCGCGCCTGGTGTGCCGGGTGGTCAACCACATGGACCGGCACGGGTACGCGTCGGTCGTCCCCACGCCGGACCGCGAGTTGGTCCGCCGTCCGCTGTTGGACCTGGCCTCCGGTTACATCCAGCGGGCCATCGACACGTTCCCGCGCCAGGGTGACCGGGGTCCGTGGCGGGTGCGGCAGAACTACCTGCTCGACGCGGTGGCCACGTTGCGCGGTGACCTGAGCCGGCACCTGATCGGCACGTCGCGCGCGGCCGTGCGCCGGTCCGTGCCGGTCGGTCAGGAGCAGTAGCTCGGGTCTGGCGGCTCAGGCGCGGTAGCGGAGGCCGTTCATCACGAGGTCGAGCATCCCGTCCGTCGGGCCGACCTCGCTCGGCGCCATCGCGATGCCGCCGAGGGTGGCGATCACGTCCAGCGGGGCCACGTCCGTGCGGTCGATGGCTTCCAGCAGCATGGTCATGGTCCGCATCAGCCGTTCCAGGCTCTCCGCGTACGGATCGCCGCCGCAGGCGATGACCATGCGCAGCGCGTCCCCCAGGCCGCGTTTCGTGGCCATGTAGTCCACGAACCGGTCCATCCACGCCCTGGTCGCCTCGTGCGGGGGCAGGGTGCGCAACAGCTCGGGCGCGGCGTCGCAGAGTTTGGCCAACTCGTTGCGGTAGACCGCCTCCGCCAGCGCCTCGCGGGTGGGGAAGTGGCGGTAGAGCGTGCCGATGCCGACTCCGGCGCGCTTGGCGATCGACTCCAGCGTGACGTCCGCGCCGTCGTTGGTGAACGCGTCCAACGCCGTCTCGATCAGGCGATCGCGGTTGCGCTGGGCGTCCGCGCGCAGCGGACGGGACACGATGCCTCCCGGAAGTGGTATGACGCAGCTCACAATGCTAACCGGAGGGGCCTCCGGTTAGTGTCGGAGTTACCGGAGGAACCTCCGCTTAAGTGTACGACAGCAGACGGGGATCATCATGACCGAGCACATCACCACTGCGTTCGACGCGGAGTCCACTGCTGCGCAGGTCGTGGCGGGCATCGACCTGACCGGCCGTCGCGCGGTGGTCACCGGTGGCGCGTCGGGCATCGGCATCGAGACCGCGCGGGCTCTGGCAGGTGCTGGCGCGGAGGTCATCCTGGCCGTCCGCAACACCACGGCCGGCCAGCAGGTGGCCGACGAGATCGGCGGGAACGTGCGGGTCGCGCCGCTCGATCTGGCCGACCGGGCGTCGGTGGCGGCGTTCGTGGCGGGCTGGGACGGGCCGCTGCACATCCTGGTCAACAACGCGGGCGTGATGGCCACGCCGGAGACCCGCACGCCCGAGGGCTGGGAGTTGCAGTTCGCGACCAACCACCTGGGCCACTTCGCGCTGACCACGGGCCTGCACCGGTTCCTCGCGGTCGAGGGCGCGCGGGTCGTGTCCGTGAGCTCCAGCGCGCACCTCATGTCGCCGGTCGTCTTCGACGACATCCACTTCGTCGACCGGCCTTACGACCCGTGGGCGGCGTACGGGCAGTCGAAGACGGCGAACGTGCTGCTGGCGGTCGAGGCGACCAAGCGCTGGGCAGCCGACGGCATCACCGTGAACGCCCTGATGCCGGGCGGCATCATGACCAACCTCCAGCGCCACGTCGACATGGAGACCATGGGCGCCATGTTCGACCAAGCCGCCGCCGACGGCTTCAAGTTGAAGACGGTGGAGCAGGGTGCGGCCACGTCCGTGCTGGTGGCGACGTCACCGCTGTTGGAGGGCGTCGGCGGGCGGTACTTCGAGGACTGCAACGAGGCCCTGCCGAACGACGGCGGCTCCGTGATCAGCGGTGTCGCGGCCTACGCGCTCGACCCGGAGGCGGCGACGCGGCTGTGGCAGGTCTCGGAGGAGACGCTGGCCCGCTGAGCATTACCCGGCTGGGCGGCACTCAACCGCGGTCGGCGTGGGCCACCACCAGTCGACCGCGGGGCGGTGGGCGCGGACCTCTTCCGGTGACCATCCGTCGGAGCCGAACGCGCGGTCGCCGGCACGCCTCCCAGCCGTCGACCACCCACTCGCCGGACGGCGGAGGTGGCACGGCCGAGATCGTAGGCAACGTCGGTCGGCGTCGTGGCGCCGTTCGCGTGGGAGCTGATCACGTCAGCTTGACGTCGGTGATCTCCGCGCAGGCGCTCCCGGTTATCCACGGCCGGCCCACTTATCCACATGTTGATCATGAACTGTTGTGACCTCCCTCGCCGCCCGCCACCGTGGAACCCGTAGATCCGCAACGGGGAGAGGGAGAGCGGGATGGAGCGAACGGTGGTCCTGGTGGCCGCGCCGAAGGTAGTTCGCCACTTTACGAATGATCGGTGCGGTCGGCCGAAATTTCCGCGTCCCACTGACGGAAGACAGGAATGCGCCAGGTTTCGGGTGCTCTACCCGATGGCTGGAGGTGGCCATGTGGTCGAGCTTTGGAGCAGCCGGCGCGGTGGTGTCTACGCCAGTTCGGTGAGCATCGAGGCGGCCTCCTGCGGGTGGAGGAGGAAGCCCATGTGGCTGGTGTCGAGGGTGCGGACGTCGAAGGGGTTGTCGGGGGTCAGGGTGTCGGCCTCGCGGATGAAGCGGTCCTGGAGTTCGATCGGGATGGAGCGGTCGGCGGTGAGGCGGACGTACGTGTGCGGGAGGCGGCCCCAGGTGGTCGGGTTGACGCGCTCGTCGCCGGCGTCCAGGCTCTCGTCCGGCTCCAGGGTGTTCAGCGCGGCCAGGAACTCCGTGTCGGTGCCCTCCGCCAGCATCGCGGTCTTGAGGGTGGCGAGCACGGCGGGGTCGGCGGTGCGCCAGTTCATCCGCAGCGAGCCCAGTTCGGCCGGGTTGGCGGCCATCAGTTCGGGGCCGAGGTCGTTGAGCGCGCTCGACGCGTACTCCGGCTCCGTCGTGTACTCGCGAGGAGTCAGCTCTACGCAGCACCACGCGGACATGTACACGACCCGGTGCAGGAGCTCCGGCGCCGCGTTGGCCACTCCGGTCACGGTCATGCCGCCACGGCTGTGCCCGACCAGGATCACCGGGCCGAGTCCGCCGGCCCGCCGCACGACCTCGATGACGTGGGCGATGTTGTCGGCATACGGGACACCGGCCAAGCCGGACGGCGCGACGGCCAGCGCGGCGGCGTCCTGCGGGGCCTGGTACGACGCGGAGAATGTGGCGTTGAAACCGTGTCCGGGCAGGTCGACGGCGAGTGCGCGGTGGCCGAGCAGGGTCATTTCGCGGAGCATGGGCGACCAGCTGAACGAGTTGCTGTTGGAGCCGTGCACGAAGACGAAGATCGCGTTCATACAAGGATCTTCACATTCGGTCGGGACCGGGCCGGCAGCACACCACCGATCACCACCGCGCCGCCGACCAGCGTGTTCCACCCGACCGGCTCGTCCAGCAACAACACACCCACCGCCGTCGACCACAACGGCGTGACGTACGTGACGGTGGACGCGACCGTCGGCCCGGCCGCCCGGATCACGTCCAGGTTCAGCACGTACGCCAGTCCCGTGCCCGCCGCGCCGAGCACCACCAACGCCACCGCGTTGAGCAGCGCCGCGACCACCGCCGCGTGCCCCCACGTGCGCCGGTCGTGCGGCACGGCAACACCCTGCGCTCCTGGTCGTGGTGGGCTGGCTGCTCGTCCGAAGCAGGGCGAGCCGATGAGCACGCGGAGACGCCTGCGTGCGGCGGCGTCCGAGGTGTTCGGGTGGCCGGAGCTGCGTGACGAGCAGATCGACGCCATGGAGCAGGTGCTGGCCGGTCGTGACGTGTTCGTCGTGCCGCCCACCGGCGCCGGGAAGTCGGCCGTCTACCAGGTGCCCGGCGTGTTGCTGGACGGTCTGGTCGTCGTGGTGTCGCCGCTGATCGCGTTGCAGCGCGACCAGGTCGCGGCGCTGAGGGAGAGCGGCGCGCCGCCCGCCGTGCTGGTGAACTCGGCACAGTCCGAAGTGGACAACAAAGTCGCCTGGGAGGCAGTCGAACGCGGCGAGGTGCGGTACTTGTTCGTGTCGCCCGAGCAGTTGGCCAAGCCGGGAGTAGTGGACCGGTTGGGGCGGCCGTCGGTTTCGACCGACCCAACCGGTCACTGGAAGTGCGGAGGTACGCGGAGACCAGGGCGTGCCGGCGGCAGCACCTGCTGGGGTACTTCGGCGAGGTGCTGGAGCGGGCGTGCGGGACCTGCGACACGTGCGCTCGGGGCGAGGCGGGCACCGGTGTGTCGGCCAACCCCGAGTACCCGGCGCAGTCCCGGGTGCACCACGCGGAGTGGGGCGGCGGGACGGTGGTGCAGAGCGAGGAGGACCGGCTGACCGTGCTGTTCGAGCAGGTCGGGTACAAGGTGCTGTCGCTGGAGGCGGTGCACGCGGCCGACGTGCTCGGCCGGCACCCGAAGGTGTGACGGCGGCGCATACAGTAGGCCGGTGACGTTGCGCGGCACCAGACCCAATCCGGCCCAGTGGCTGTGGTACGCGGTCGGTGGGCGGTTGCCGCAGCGCTGCAACGCGTGGGTGCTGCACGACGTCACCTGCCGCACGTGGGCGGTGCGGCACTTCGTGCGCGGGTTCATCCAGATGTCGCCGGTACTGCTGCTGCTCCTGCTGCCCGGCCCACTGCTGATCCGGGTCCTGTCGATCGTGCTCGGCCTGCTCGTCGGCTACTTCTACTCCATGTCCTACATGTGGCAGACCACCGAGGAACGCCTGGTCAAGCAGGGTTACCCGCGAGGCCTGGGCGCGGAGACCCGGCGCGCCTCGAAGGCCGACGAGGACGCGCAGGCGCAGGCCGCCTACGAGCGGCTCTACCGCGGCGGTTCCTGACCCGTCGGAGGTCGTGCACAACCCCGAGCGCGCGTCCGGGTTCGAGGACTCGATCGACGGGATGTGTCGGCAGCTACCAGGTGATGTCGCCCGACTCGACCCGCGCGGTGAACGCGGCGGCGTCCGAGGCCAGCGGCAGGGCGGCCGACCAGTTGGTGCTGGTGACGTCCACCAGCGACACGGGTGCCGGGTCGTGGCGCAGGTCGAACGCGAGGCGTTCGCGGGAGCCGTCGTCGCCGATGATCGCGATGCCGGGATGCGCCGCCGTGGGCTCACCCCACGCGGCGTTCGCCTCCAACGTCTCCGACGGCGTGTAGAGGGTGAGGAAGGTGTCGCCCAGCCACCCGCTGCGGAACCACGACTCGCCCTGGAGGTACCGCCGCCACCCGGCCGGCAGCGGACAGCCGTGCGCCGCCGCCTGGTCGAACTCCTCGTCCGCGACCGGACCCCGGTACTCGGCCTCGCGCACGATCGCGCCGACGATGTTGGCGTTGAACTCGTCCAGGTCCTCGGCGGGCACCCAGTGCTCCAGCACCTCACGCCCGCCGGCCTGCTGCACGGGGTACCGGGCGAGGAAGTCGCGCCGCACGCTGAACCGCGTGACGAAACCGACACCCTCGGTGGGCACGTTCCACTCGCGCGCGATCTTGGTGGCGTACCAGCGGTTCGCCACCGGGTAGAAGATCGGCTGGTCGGGCAGTCGCGGTGGCCAGGCCCGCCACTGCGAGGCCGCGACCAGGTCCAGCTCCGCCCGTCCGGTCGGCCGCCACAGGTCCACCAAGTCCATGGCGCAGAGGGTAAGTGGCCGGCGTCGGAACACCGCAGGATTTAGGCCGCAGAGGTGGCTCAGCCCACGTCGACGCCCACCGGCATACCGGTCACGGGCTGTCCCGAGGCGAACGCGATGGCCGCCGCGGCCGGGGGATAGGCCAGTTCGCCCAACCCGCCGATCGGGGCGTCCGACGGCACGATCACCACGTCGATGTCCGGCGCCCGGTCGATCCGCGCCCACGCGTAGTCACGGAACGACGACTGCACGACCCGGCCCTCCCGCACGGTGATCTGCGCGCCCGACACCGTGGACACCGCGTCCATCACACCGCCCTCGACCTGCGCCCTGACCCCGGACGGGTGCAGCGCCGACCCCACGTCCACCGCCGCGGTGACGCGGCGGACCTCGCCGTCCGAGCTGTCGGCGATCACGGCGATCACCGATCCGTAGTCGTGGTGGCACGCGACCCCGCGGGTGAACCCCGGCCGGACGTGCCCGGCCCGTGCCGCCGCCGCGTCCAGCACCCGCCGCAGCCGGGAGTCGGCGGGCAGCAGCCGTCGCCGCAGGTCCACCTGGTCGAGCCCGGCGCGTTGGCCCAGAGCGCTGAGGAAATTCTCCTCGGCGTACAGGAAGTGCCCGGCGTAGACCGCGCGCCAGAACCCGGTGCGCAACGGCGCGGGCCGCAGGGTCACGTCCACCGCGCCCGGCACCGTGTACGGGAAGTGGTCGCCGTTGAGCTTGACGATCGCCGGGTCGTTGAAGAACGGCAGGACGTTCAACGGCCAGGTCGCGATCCCGTGCGCACGCCACGTCGGCACGCCGGCGGCGTCGACCACGGCGGACAGCCGGTGCACCGACATCGGCCGGTACGAGTCGTGCCGCATGTCGTCGTCCCGGGTCCACAGCACGCTCACCGGCGCGCCCGCCACCCGTGAGCAGGCGATCGCCTCCAACACCGGGTCCGGTTCGATCCGCCGGCCGAACGCGCCACCGGCCAACGTCGGCTCGACCCGCACGTTCGCCGGGTCCAGCTCGAACTGCCGCGCCAACGACGCCCGCAGACCGCCCGGGTCCTGCGTCGGCGTCCACACGGTGAGGCCGGTCGCGGTGACGTGCGCGGTGGCGTTCATGGGTTCCATCGGCGCGTGCGCCAGCAACGGCAGCCGGTAGACCGCCTCGAACGCCACCGGGCCGGGAGCCGCCGGCACGGCGGGCAGCGCGGTCTCCAGTTCGGCCAGCCACACCCGGCTGTCCGCCGTGGGCGTGCCGCCGCGCCAGGTCACGCGCAACGCCTCGCGCCCGCGCAACGCCTCCGGGATCGACCGCGCGATCACCGCCACCCCGCCCTGGCCGGACGTCGCCGGGTCCAACGCCGTCACCGCGACCACACCGGGCACCGCCCGCGCGGCGCTGTCGTCCAAGGTGTCGACCAGCGCACCGATCCACTGTGGACGGAGCACGGCCGCGACCAAGGCACCGGCCGGACGCGTGTCGATGCCGTACCGGGCCTTGCCGGTCACGATCGCCTTCGCGTCCACGCGTCCCGCACGGGTGCGGCCGAGCAGCCGCCACCGTTCCGGCGGGGTCAACGTCACAGGCACGGTCGCCGGGTCCAATGCCGCCGCGTCCCGCACCAGCGAGCCGTACCGCAGCACGCGGTGACCGTGGCGGACCGCGCCGTCTCGTGCCGTGCACTCCTCGGAGGGCACACCCCAGCGCTGCGCCGCCGCAGCAACCAGCAGACACCGGGCGGTCGCGGCGGCCGTGCGCATTGGCTGGGTGAGCTGCCGGGCGGAGAACGAGTTCGCCACCAGCTGAGACCCGAACCGGGCCGTGTCGCCGTACGCCTGCTCCAGCCGGACGTCATCCAGACCGACCGCCAGCTCCTCGGCGACCAGCAAGGCCACCGTGGTCCGCACGCCCTGCCCGGTCTCCGGCCTCGGCACGGTCACGGTGATCCGGCCGCGTGCGTCCAGCCGCACGAACACGTTCGGCGTGAAGCCGGTGGCGGCGTGCGCGGGTAACGGCACCGACACCACCAACACGCCACCCAAGAACGCCCGCCGGCTGATCACCGGTCACCACGCTTCAGCTGCGCGGCCCGCCGCACGGCCGCCCGGACCCGCGTGTACGTCCCGCACCTGCACACGTTGTCGCGTAAGGCCACGTCGATGGCGTCGTCGTCCGGGTCGGGGTTGGCCGCGAGCAGCGCGACCGTCGACATGATCTGCCCAGGCTGGCAGTAACCGCACTGGGCGACGTCCAGTTCCAGCCACGCCCGCTGCACCGGGTGGTCACCGTCCTCGGACAGGCCCTCGATGGTCGTGATCCGCCTGCCCTGGGACTCCGCCACCGTGGTGATGCACGGCCGCGCCGCCTGACCGTCCACAAGGGACGTGCACGCGCCGCACGCGCCGACGCCGCACCCGTACTTGGGGCCGAGCAGCCCCAGCTGTTCCCGCAACGCCCAGAGCAGCGGTGTCTCCGAGGGGACGTCCACCTCGCGCCGCTCGCCGTTGACGTGCAACCGGTATCGCCCCACCGCGGCCCCCTTCACGTTCGGCCTGTCCTCATCGTGGTGGGGCGCCGACCGGCCGGCAATCATTCGTTCAGTCGCTCCGACGAGGGCACCGGTACGACCGACAGGCGGTTGCGCGTTCACCCCGGCGGGGTTACCCGGGCCAGTTCCGCGGTGTGCCGCAGGACTCGCGCACGGTCAGACTGGGCCAGAGGGCGACGCGGTGCACCGGACGGTCCAGCGGGTCGGCGACCCGTGCCAGGGCCAACTGCGCGGCCAGCGCGCCGAGCCGGTGCTTCTGCGGCCGAACGGCGGTCAGCGGCGGGTCGGACGCGGCGGCCACCTCGTCGTCGTACGACACCACCGCCAGGTCACCCGGCACGTCGAAGCCGCGGTCGCGGGCACGGTCCAGCAGGCCGATGGCCTCGCGGTCGGCGTGCACCAGCAACGCCCGCACCCCCGCCCGCACGCACTGGTCCAGCACGTCGTCGCACGCCTGCGCCCACCCCGCCGACCCGTACGACGGCACGTCCAGCGCCGGCACCCCGTCCACCGGCATGCCCAGCGACGACACCGCCGCCGACCACCCGTCCCGGATCGCCGCGTGGTGCGGGCTGAGACGCGACAGCACCAGGCCGACGGTGCGGTGCCCCAGCGTCGCCAGGTGCCGCACGGCCAGTCCCGCGCCCAGCGCGTGGTCGGTGACGGCGGCGTCCAACCCGATCGTCGGCAGCTCCGGCGGCGGCATGCGCTCGATCAGCACCACCGGCACGCTCAACCCGCTCAGCCAGCGCAGCAGGTCGATCCCGGCCACCCCGGTGGTGTTGGGCGCGACCAGCAGCGTCTGCACACCGCGGTCCAGCAGCCTGATCACCTGCCGCCGGTCCTCGACGGCGTCGTAGCACGACGTGCGCAACGCCAACCGGCCGCCCGCGGCGGTGACGGCGGCCTGGGCGCCCTGGATCACGGCCGGCCAGTAGTACTCCTCCGAGGGCGCGACCATGCCCACCAGGGTGTGCGCCGATCTCGGGGACGGCGGCGGGTCGCCGTGGTGGGGCATGGTGATGCCGCCGTGCACCCGGGAGACCAGCCCGCGGTCGGCCAGGGCGGTCACGTCGCGGCGCACGGTCACCGCCGTCACGCCCAGCTGTTCCACCAGGTCCGAGAGCCGGACCACCCCGTGCGCGCGTACCGCCGACAGGATCAGTTCACGCCGCTGCGCAGCCAGTCGCATTTTCGGTTCCGATCGACTTTGATCGTTTCTGTTTGTTTCGTTGACGGGGACTATGCCACGTACTGAGGTGGTCTTCATCACTCCAGCAGGGGGATGGGCAATGACGCTGCGTTCTCGACGCACGGTGCTGCGCGCGTTGGCCACCACGCCGCCACCGGAGCGGTCCGGCAACGGACCCGGCTTAGTCCATTTGGAGTATCTCCGCTGCCGTCCATTGCCGTCGGCGGCCACCACGTCACCGTGACGTTGGACGACGGCCAGCACACCGAGTTCACCCCTCTGACGTATGGAGAGTTCGATGGATTCACCGGGATTCAGCCGCCGGGCACTGCTCGCCGCGGCCGGCGTGACGGTCGCGGGCGGCGCGTTCGGCACGGGGGTGGCAGGGGCCGACGCGACCGTGGGCGTCGACCCGGCCGCCGACCAGGGCGCCTGGGAAGGCTGGGGCACCTCGCTCGCGTGGTGGGCCAACGTGTTCGGCGATCGGGACGACTTCGCCGACCTGTTCTTCACCACCAAGACGGTGACCTACAACGGCGCCTCGCTGCCCGGTCTGGGCATGAACATCGCCCGCTACAACCTCGGTGCGTCCAGCTGGAACGCCGTCGGCGGCGAACGCATGGTCGCCTCGCCGAACATCCCGCGGTTCAAGCAGATCGAGGGTTTCTGGCAGGACTGGAACAACGAGGACCCGAACTCGGCCGCGTGGAACTGGAACGCCGACGCCAAGCAACGGGCCGCCCTGGTCAAGGCCACCCAGCGCGGCGCGATGAGCGAGCTGTTCGCCAACTCCCCCATGTGGTGGATGTGCGTCAACCACAACCCGTCCGGCGCGGCGAACGCCGCCGACAACAACCTCCAGTCGTGGAACCACCGCCAGCACGCCCTGCACCTGGCCGTCACCGCGCGCCGGGCCCGCGACCAGTGGGGCGTCAACTTCCGCACCGTGGACCCGTTCAACGAACCGTCCTCGAACTACTGGCACGCCAACGGCACCCAAGAGGGCTGCCACATCGACGCCACCACCCAGCGCAGCGTGCTGGCGCACATGCGCACCGAACTGGACCGGCAGGGCCTGACCGGCACCTGGATCTCCGCCTCCGACGAGACCAGCTACGACCTCGCCCGCACCACCTGGAACAGCTTCGACTCCGCCACCAAGGGGCGGGTGCGCCAGGTCAACGTGCACGGCTACCAGGGCCTGAGCGGTCGTCGCGACCTGCTGGGCAACGACGTCCGCGCGTCGGGCAAGGTCCTGTGGAACTCCGAGCACGGCGACAGCGACGGCAGCGGCATGATGACGGCCCGCTGCCTGCTGATGGACTTCCGCTGGCTCAAGCCGACTGCCTGGTGCTACTGGCAGGTGATGGACCCCACCGCCGGCTGGGGCACCATCCGTTACGACGGGAACGCGGGCGTAGCGGGCGCGGTGGAGACGAAGCTGTACGTGCTGGCCCAGTTCACCCGGCACATCCGGCCCGGTATGCGCATCATCAACACCGGTGTCGACTACGCCGTCGCCGCACACGACTCGGCCGCGCGTCGTCTGGTGATCGTGGCCGCCAACAACGGTGCGGCGCAGACGCTGACGTTCGACCTGTCCCGGTTCGGCACGGTGCCGAACGGCACGGCCACCCGGTGGTCCACGCTGACCTCCGGTTCCGGCGACCGGTACACGCGGCGGACGGACATCAGCGCGAACGGGAAGCTCGTGCGCGTGCCGTTCGCGGCGGGCGCGGTGCAGACCATCCAGGTCGACGGCGTGGTCCGGTGACCCGGTGAGAAGGAGCGCTTCGCTCGCGGCGGCCGTCGTGCTGGCCGCGTCCCTGATCCAGCCCGGCGTCGCGCACGCCGGGCCGGGTGTCACCCTGCTGTCGGACACGGTGCTCGACCAGTCGGCGCTGTACTTCGTGTCGTACGACGGGCTGGTCAACAACAACGCGTTCCAGGACGCGCTGGTCACCTACAACGGCCACCAGTACGCGGCCTGGTACACGTCCAGCCGCAACGTCGTGGTCGCGCGGCGGGCGTTGGGCGGCAACTGGGAGAAGGTCGTGCTGCCGCACCAGCTGAGCACCAACGACTCGCACAACGTGATCTCGATCGGGATCTCGCCGCAGGACGGCACCCTGCACGTCGCGATGGACACGCACAACACGCGGCTGTACTACTCGAAGTCCGTCGCGGGGCTGGCGTCGCAGCCCGGTTCGCACCGGTGGACGTCGTCGGTCTTCGGTTCCGTGCAGCGGACCCTGGGTGGCGTCGAGCTGGGCAACATGACGTACCCGCAGTTCGTCGTCACGCCGGAAGGCGCCTTGCAGTTCAGCTACCGGACCGGTGGGTCGGGCAACGGCGTGAACGAGTTGGCCGAGTACACAGGCGGGACGTGGCGGCGGTTGGGCGTGTGGTCGTCGGCGACCGGCAACTACACGGGGCCGAACGGTGTCGTGTCCACGACCCGCAACATGTACCTGCACGGCCTCACCTACGACCGGCGCGGTCGGCTGCACGCGGCGTTCACGTGGCGTGAGGGCAACACGGGTGTGCTGTGCAACTCCGGTGGCCTGACCAACCACGAAACCGGTTACGTCTACAGCGACGACCGGGGCCGGACCTGGCGCAACGGTGCGGGCACGGTCGTGGGCACCACCGGTGGCACGCGGGTGTCGATCAGCTCACCGGGCCTGGTCGCCGACCCGCTGGACCCGAACCACGGTCTGATGAACCAGGAGGCGCAGGGCGCGGACTCCACCGGCACACCGCACGTGGTGATCAGCTACGTGCCGGGCCGGTTCGGGCAGTGCGTCACGAACTACGCGCAGCAGCGGACGCAGAACGGCCGCACGTTCCACGTCGTGCGGAACTCGAACGGCACCTGGACCAAACGAGAGGTCCCCGTGCCGCCCGGCAGCACCCAGCGCACCAAGCTCGTCTTCGACCGCTCCGACAACGCCTACCTGGTGATGCCGCGCGGCCGGATCGTGTCGGCGAGCAAGGCCAGCGGCTGGACGGACTGGACCCTGGTCTTCGACCAGCCGTCGATGAACGCGTTCGGCGAGGTCAACGTCGACGCGTCGAGATTGGCGGTGGACGGCGTCCTGTCGTTCCAGTACCAACAGCGCTCCACCGGCACCACACCGTCACCGATCCGGGTAGCCGACCTCCGCCTCGGCTGACGGCTGCGCTGGCCTCGTCGAGCCGACCAGTCCGTTCGCGGATGCTTCGCAGGGGTCCCCGCCAGGGGACCCCTGTTCTCATTTTACTGGCGAGGTCCGACATTCAGCGCAGGACGGCGCAGCCGGAAGCGCATCAGTGCATCAGTGCATCAGTGCATCAGTGTGCCGGCGCGCCGGCCCGTCAGGGCGAGGGGGAGCGGGCGATGCGGAAGCCGACGTCGTCGATCCGGAACGTCGGGTGGCTTCGGCGGCGTACCGAGGCTCGGCAGCTCCAGTGCTCGTCGAACCAGCCGCCGCCGCGCAGGACCCGGTAGATGCCCTTGACCTCGACGTCGTGCATGTCCCAGCACCATTCCCAGACATTGCCGAGCATGTCGTGCAGGCCCCACGCGTTGGGCTGCTTGCCGCCCACCTCGTGGACTCGCTCGTCCGAGTTGCCGCGGTACCACGCGATGTCGTCCAGCGGCCCGTAGCGCGCGTCGATCGTGCCGGCGCGGCAGGCGTGTTCCCATTCGGCCTCGGTCGGCAGCCGGTAGCCGTCGGCGGAGGTGCCCCACTCGACGTCGTCGGCATCGATCCGGTACGCGGGCGCCAAGCCTTCAAGCCGCGACAGGGTGTTGCAGAACCGGAGCGCGTCGAACCACGAGACGCCCTCGACGGGTAATCGGTCGCCGTGCGCGGTGCTCGGCCGTTGTCCGGTGATCTCGGCGTACTGCGCCTGGGTGACCGGAGACGCCGCGAGTTCGTACGGCGCGACGTCGACAGACCAGCTGCGCCGCGCGCCGCGGTGCGAGACGGTCACCCGCCCTGAGGGGACGGTGATCATCCGTTCAGTACCCGACGTAACCCGTGCCCCGCCTGATTCCGGCCAGGCCGGGGTGGCGCTCGAAGCTGCCGTAGCGGGAGAAGGTGTAGCGGACGCCGCAGATGATGTTGTCGACCGGGTTGTAGATGTCGTTGTGGCCGGGCAGCTTGTGGGCCTGGAACGTCGGGTCGATGCACTGCATCAGGCCCTTGGACGGCGTGCCCTTGACGGCGTTGGAGTCCCAGGTGTTGATGGCGTTCGGGTTGCCGTTGGACTCCTTGATGATGATTGTGTAGATGTCGGCCACATTGGCCTCGGAGACCGGGGTGCCGTTGGCGGCCATGATCTTGATGGCCTCCCGGATCCAGCCCTCGACCTGCCGCTGCTTCGGGGACTTGCCCGCGTCAGCGGCCTCCTGCGCCTTCCGCGCGTCCTCGGCCGCCTTCTCCTCGGCGGCCTTGCGCGCCGCGTAGTCGTTCGTCGCCACGCCGCTGACCTGGTTGAACGTCTGCATCGCGGCCTGTTGCTCTTGGCGGATGATGCGGACGGTCTCCGAGCCGAGGTTGATCGCGTTCGCGGTGTCGGCCTTGCCGGTCTGGACTGTGTTGTCGGGCACACCGCCGAGATCCAGGCCACCTGCCACGGGGCTGAACGTCCCACTCATGGCGTGGGCGCCCGCACCGGCGCCGGACGCGATGCCTACGGCCACCGCCACACTGGCGATACGTCGCGGGAGCACCCGCTCTGCCTCTACCCGGTGCGCGCCCTGGTAGCCGGGTGGCGGCGGTGGGGGGACGGGCAGCATGAATACGGTCGTCTGTTCACTGGCGTTCTTTTGTCGAGCATGCCGAGCCAAGGGTGCAGCCTCCTGCGGTCGGGGAACTCCGTCACCGGGGCCTGGCGGGGGATCCAGGTGGTCAAGGGCCGGTTGTAGGGGTATCGGGCCCGTGTCCGTTCGGTGATGGAACCGTGATCTGCGGCCAGGAACGTAACCGTTGGTGATTTGAGGTGGCAAGAAATCCTGCCCTATCGGTGACGCTAGTCACGTTTGCTCGTCACATTGACTACAGACTGTGTCTGGGAGCGCACCCATGTGTCAGAAGGGTAACGGGCGTGGGTACGGGCCGGTCGTCAACGGGCGCGAACGCCGGACTCACCGTTACCTCCGCGTCCCGTCCACCGGCCCGCGCCATCCCGGTACCGCGCCGTCGATCTCCCCTTCTTGACGGCCCTGTCGGCGTGCCGGGAAGTCGCAGGAGTGCGGTGACGTGGGCGAATAGTGCCGGAATCGCCCGGTTCCGGTCGTCCGGACCGTTACAGTCGAAGGTCCTGCGTCACGCCGGCGAGGGTGGGACGAGGCTGGTCCGCGCGAGGAGTCCGGTGGCCGAAAACGGTGCAGGGGAACGGTTCTCGTCCGTCGAAGTGGTGGACGAGCTGGTGAAGCTGCTGCAGGAGCTCACCGAGCGGCCGCGGTTCGGCGAGTTACCCGGCCGCCGTGCGGGTGCGCGGGCGGGTGGCGATCGGGGTATCCCGTTGGTCTGTCTGGTCCGCGGCACGGCGGCCGCCGGTCTGCTCCAGGCGCTTCAAGCGCACCTGCGCGGCGCGCACCCCGGCCGCGTGCCGCACGCCTACCACCGCTTCCCCGACCCGAGCCCCGGCGTGCCGACGTCCGAGCCGGCCACGCTGGACGCCGTCGGCTCCGTGCTGGTTCGGATCGCCCGCGAGCTGTCCGCCGGCGTCAACGGCCGTTACGGGCGGCACGAGTTCCGGCGCTTCGAACTCGTCTACTGGCTGATGAACCAGCGGCTGGACGGCGCCGACCCGGAATCGGCCGCGACCCTGCTGACCCGGCTGCGGGAACGTGACCTGCTCCGGCGCAGCGGCGACGACCTGTTACCCAGGGAAGTGCTGGACGACGCCACCGAGACCGCGCCGTGGTGGGTGCGGCTGGTGGTGCGGCTCGTGCCGTCGTTCCTGTTCCGGGCCAAGCTGCGTGGGGTGGTGCCGGGCAGCGAGTACCGGTGGCTGCTGCGCCAGCCGTACCTCGCCCCGCACGACCCGGGCACGTTCATCGGCTTCGCCGAGCGGCTGACCTCGGCGCTGGTGCCCGGCCAGAGCGCCGAGCCGCGCGAGGACACCGGCCAGTTGGCGAAGCTGCTGGTCAACGCGTTCCTGGAGGACGTGCGCCGGGCCTACCGCCGGTCGTGGTGGCGCATCCGGTCGGCCCGCCGCACCGTGTACCCGGTGGTCCTGCTGGACGGCATCCGCCGCGACAACGGCGGCTACGCCGTGCTGAAGATCATCAACGACGTGCGCAACGACACCGGCGCGTTCGACCCGCTGGTGATCATCAGCGGGTCGGCCAAGGTGCCACCGGACGCGGAGACCACCGCCGAACGCGAACCGGCGCCGGTGAGCCAGGCGAGCCACGCCTACGAGACGTGGGCGCGCAAGCTCGCCACGGACAGCCGCGCCCGCCGTCCCACCGCCTGGTTCCTGCCGCTGAAGGTGCCCGCCCTGACCGTCGACCGGGGCGAGGTGCCGCCCACGGCCACGCTGTCCGTGCGCCCGGCGCCGATCTGGTCGCGCACGTCGGTACTCGTGATCGTCTTCCTGCTGCTGATCGGTCTGGTGGCGACGCTCGGCTACCGGCAGGTGCGCGGGATCGTCGCCGCGGACGAGCTGTGGCGGTACGAGCACTGCGGCCTGGACCGCGACAACCCCGACGCGCACACCTTGCAGCGGATCGGCGACGACTGCGTGGGCGTCACCACCGGCCACCTGCCGCTGTTCGGCCCGGCCGACGCCGAGAACCTCACGCGGTTCAACAGGGTCCAGCAACTGATCGTCAGCCAGAACCAGCGGGTCCTGGAAGCGCACGAGAGCAACCCCGACCGCCCTTACGCGACGGTCGTCTACCTGTCGGCGATGGGCGCCGCCCGTGACGCCCTGGCCAGCAACACCGCCCGGCTGGTCGGCTTGGCGGCCCGACAGGCACGGCTGCTCGAACGCACCGACTCCGACGAGCCGCTGATCCGGGTGCTGCTGAGCAACGCGGGTTCGGCGATGCAGCACGGCGAGCTGGCGGCGGAGAAGCTGAAATCGCTGGCGGAGCGGGACAAGAGCGTCATCGGCGTGCTCGGCATGGCGTTGAGCAGCAAACCGACCCGCGACACGATCGCCGCTCTGGGTGACGTCGGCCTGCCCGTGGTCGCCGCGACGCTGTCGGACGACGCGATGCCGGAGGCGTCCCGGATGTACTTCCAGGTCTCGCCGAACAACGACCGGCAGGCGCAGGTCGCGGCGGGGCACGTGCGGGCGGCGTACCCGGACAAGCGGGGCGTGGTGATCGTGCACTCCAGCGACGAGGCGGACTCCTACGCGGACAACCTGCGTGCCGACGTGGCGCAGCGGTTCGGCGAGGTCGGCTTGCGGGTGCGCGAGGAGCCGTACCGGCCGGTGACCGCCGGGCAGGACGCCGACGCCCGGCAGCTCGGACAGCGGCTGTGCGGGGTGGCCGACGAGGAGGTGGTGTTCTTCGCGGGCAGACCGGCGGACTTCGGCAAGCTGCGGGACGGGCTCAGCGCGGGCTGCCGCAACCGCCCGCCCGCGCTGATCGCCGGCGACGACATCGCGCGTTACGCCGCCGACAACAACCTGCGCGGCCAGCACCCGGAGATCCCGTTCGACTACGTGTCCTTCGCGGTCGGCGCCCAGAGCTGTGCTGCGGCGACCGAGATGAACCAGACGCTGCGCGCGTTGATGCCGGAGGAGTGCGAGGACGACGCGAACGTGTCGTTGGACGGGCACGCCGCGTTGACCTACGACGCCCTGTACCTCTACGTGCACGCCATGACGAAGCTGGGCGGGATTCCGGTGTCGGCGGGCCACATCTGGAAGGAGATGAGCGATATCGGCGACAGCCGTGCGCTGTCGGGGGAGAGCGGCGTGATCGACTTCGGCGGCGGCCAGGTGCCGATCGACAAGTTCATGGCCGTGCTCCGGGTAGCCGACGGCAACTCCCCGACCGTCCTCGCCTCCTGCGGCGAGTACCCGAACCGCAAGGACCTGGACCTCCGCCGCGCGTCCTGGTGCCCCGTCACGCCCCGCTGACCCGCTGACCCGCTGACCCGCTGACCCGCTGACCCGCTGCCGCAAGGTCGCGAGCGAGGACACCGCGGCATCCGAGGGCGCGCAGCCCGGCCGAGCGCCCGCCGCGTCGGCTGCGAATTCGCTGTCCGGTTGCCGGAGCACGGTGATAGACAGCCGGAGTGGAAAGCACTCTGGAGTTCCCCGACCTGCTGCGGCTGATCGACGAACGGTCGAGCGCGTTCCGGGCCGCGGTCGCCTCCGCGCCCAGCCTCGACGTGCAGGTGCCGACCTGCCCCGAGTGGACGCTGTTCGATCTGGTGCGGCACCTGGGCGAGGGGCGCCGCTCCTGGGCCGCCACCGTCGCCGCAGGGCCTGCCGCTGCCAAGTCCGCTCCAGAGGGCCCGGCTGCGCCTCGGGAGCGCGAGGCACTGCTGGCCTGGTTGGCCGCATCGACGCAGCAGCTACTGGACGCACTGCGGGAGGCCGGCCCGGATCGCGGTTGCTGGACGGGGTGGGGCAGGTCGCAGTCGCCGCAGACCTGCGGTGCCGTCGCCCGGCACCAGCTCCAGGAGATCGCGGTGCACACCTACGACGCCCAGATCACTCTGGGCGCCCCGCAGCCGCTGCCGGACGAGGTGGCACTCGACGTCTCTTCGACCTGCTCGTGGCCTGGGAACCCGGATGAGCAGGACGTGACGCTGCGCCACCTCGCGCGTCTTTGAGGCCCGGACTCGATGGGATGAACTTCCATTTCACACGTGCGTTGGCCTTTGGCGTCCTGACACGCTGGATGGGGAGCGTTGATCATGTAGGGGCGGGGCATGGAATCCGATCTGGTGGCGAGCGCGGCGACGACGCTGGTCGAGAGGTTGACGGGCGAGGCGTGGCAGACGGTCGTGGCGGCGATCGGCGGGTTGTGGCGGCGGGTCCACGCGGAGCAGGGGGACGCGGTCGAGGCCGATGCCGCCGAGACTCGTGCCGCGGCGTTGCGGGCGCTGGAGATCGCGGACGACGAGGCCGTGGCGGAGCTGGTGGGGGAGTGGCGCAGCCGGTTGCGCAGGCTGGTGGCGGGCAACCCCGCTGTGGCTGACGAACTGCGTCGGATGGTGGAGGGCTGGGCGTCGGCGTCAGGTGGCGGGGACACCGACATCGGAAGTATCTCCATGCGGGTCAGGGCGTCCGGGCACAGCAGTGTCACGATGGCCGGGCGGGACGTGCACATCACCGGACCATGACCGGACGGGATCGGGTGACGAGGCTGCGCGCCACGGTCTCGGGCCACGCGCGGGCCACGATCGCGGGGCGGGACGTCCACGTCCACTACGAAGACGGTGTCACGCGGCGCGCGGAGGCTCCGGACGCTGACGGCGAGTGCCCGTACCCGGGGCTGGCGGCCTTCACCGCCGAGCAGTCGCAGTGGTTCTTCGGCCGTGACGCGCTGACCGCGCGGCTGGTCGAGCGTGCGGCCGAGCGGCTGGACGAAGGCGGTCCGCTGGTCGTGGTCGCGCCGTCCGGCGCGGGCAAGTCGTCGCTGCTGCGGGCCGGGCTCCTGACCGCGATCGACCGGGGCGCGCTGCCGGTTCGCGGGTCGGCGCGGTGGCCGCGTCTCGTGCTCACCCCGACCGACCAGCCGGTGCTCGAACACGAACGCGACCAACGAGCCGCCGCCCGCCGCCGAACGCGCAGACTCAAGCTGTTCGTCGCCCTGCTCACCGCCCTGGTCCTGGTGCTGGCCGCCACCGCCACCTACGCCGTGATCGCCGAGCGGCGCGCAGACCAGGCCCGCACCCGCGCGGTGGCGCAGCAAGCGGTGATGAAGGCCACTTCACTGATCTCCACCCGACCGGAACTCGCGGTCGCGCTCGCCCACGCCGCCTACCGCGTCGTACCCACCCCGGAAACACGGGACGCCTTGCTCACCGCGCACCTGGCGGTGAGCAGGATTCCGCGCGGCGACGCAGCCCTGCGCACCGCCTCGGTCCGCATAGGACCTCCCGGCAGGGTGGCGTTCGCTTCGGAACAGAGCGGCATCTTGTTGTGGCGAGTGCTCGCCGACCGCGCGGTGCCCGGGGCCCGACTGTCGCAGGAATTCCAGTACTACTACAACCCGTTCATCAACGACAGCGTCATGGTTTTCGAAGTCGAAGAACACACCGACGTGTGGAGCATCGACGACCCCGCCGTCCCACGGCGAATCGCCGCACTTCCCCGTCGAGTCCAAGTCTTCTCGGCATCCTCGGACGGACGGGTCCTGCTCGGCTACGAACCGCAATCCTCGACGGAGGACAGCGGGATGGTGCGGTCACTGTGGGACGTCTCCGACCCCGCCGCTCCGACGGAGATCGCGCTTCCGTGCGACGTCGTGGTCGGACGGGTGCGACCCGATGGGCAGGTGTTCGCCTCGACGTGCGCGGAGGACGGCGGAGCCTCGATCCGGTTCTGGCGCATCACCGGGAACCACGCCCTGCAGCCCCTCGCGGAGGTACCGCTGGGAAGCTCCGGGACAGGCGTGTTCGACTACAGCACCGGAGGCGACTACCTGGTCATCACCGAACAGCCCGACGAATGGGCTCGAATCCTGGATGTCTCCGACGAGCACGACCCGCGGCCGTGGTCCGAGGTGAGGCCGGGCGGAGAGGGGTACCAGTTCTCGTTCAGCGAGGAGGACCGCACCCTCGTCGTGCACGACAACGTCGAAGTGTCCTTCTGGAGCCTCGCCGATCCGGCCCGACCGGAGCGGCTCTCCACCGTGCGCACCGTCTTCCCGCTGTCGCACGTGCCGGTGTACCGGCCGGAGTTCGGGGACTACGTGTACTCCGACGGCCAGGAGATCTGGCGCCTGGACCGTGACGCGCACAGCGTCACCGCCAAGATCTGCCAACGCGAAGACCTCCGCCTCGGCGACGACGACTGGCGACAATTCCTCCCCGAGGTCGATCGGGTCCCGGTCTGCCCGTAGCAGCCGTAAATTGGTGCCATGAGCAGCGCGACGGGCAGCGGTCAGCAGCCGCGGGTGGTTTCCGGCAGGCAGTCGGAGCTGCTGGGTCTGCTCCGCGACGAGGGCGCGATGTCCCGGGTCGCGCTGGGCGAACGGCTGGAGCTGCCCAGGGCCAAGCTGACCGCCGAGCTGGCCAGGCTGGTGGACGTCGGCCTGGTCCAGATCGGCGGACCGGCCGCGAGCCGGGGCGGGCGGCGTTCCACGCTCGTCCACCTGGCCGACGACCTGCGTGTTCTCGGCGTGGACGTGGGCGCGACCTCGGTCACCATCGCGGTCACCGACGGTCGGTGCGAGGTGCTGGAGAGCCTCAGCGAGGACTGCGACGTCCGCAGCGGCCCCGCGCAGGTGTTGAGCCGGGTCGCCGAGCTGGCCGACCTCGTCTACGCCAAGGCGCCGGGCAGGCTGATCGGCGCGGGCATCGGGCTGCCGGGGCCGGTGAGCTTCCGCGACGGCATGCCGGTCGCGCCGCCGATCATGCCCGGCTGGGACCGCTACCCCGTGCGCGACGAGCTGGCCGGCCGCTGGGGCTGCCCGGTGACCGTGGACAACGACGTGAACGCCATGGCGTTGGGCGAACGCCACGCGGGCGTGGCCAGGTCCCTGGAAGACCTGATCTTCGTCAAGGTCGGCACCGGCATCGGCTGCGGGATAGTGCTCGGCGGACGGGTCTACCGGGGCGTGGCCGGCACCGCCGGCGATATCGGGCACATCAGGCTGGACGACTTCGGCCCGGCCTGCGCGTGCGGCGAGGTCGGCTGCCTGGAGGCCTACTTCGGTGGCGCGGCGCTGGCGCGTGACGCGACGACGTTGGCCCGCAGCGGGCGTTCCGTCGCCCTGGCCACCGCCCTGCACGACAAGGGCGTGCTCACCGCCGAGGACGTCGGCACCGCCGCCGCGGCGGGTGACTTCGCCGCGGCCAACCTGGTGCGCGAGGGCGGCCGACGCCTCGGGCACGTGGTCGCGTCCTTGGTCAGCTTCCTCAACCCGGGCATGGTCGTCATCGGCGGCGGTGTCTCGCGGCTGGGCCACTCCCTGCTGGCGGAGGTGCGCAGCGCCGTCTACCGCCGTTCGCTGCCGTTGGCGACCGGCAACCTGCCCATCGTGCTGTCCGAGTTGGGCGACCTGGCCGGCGTGACCGGCGCCGCCTGGTCCGCGACCGACCGCGCCTTCTCCCCGGCAGGCTGACCCGACCCCCGCGTTCCACGATCGAACGCTCGTGCACGCCGTTGGGGTTTGCGAAAGCAATTGATCGGCTTCTGTCTAATAGGAGCCGACTTTTGCAATGAACCGACAAAAGTAGGCCCAAGTTCTTGTCAGACCGTGCAGTCAACTGCCAGGATCGGCCGCAACTCACCCCAGAAAGTGAGCTGGACCACCTCATTCGATCGACTCCCTCAACGAAGTCGGAGAGACGATGCAGGCGCAGACCGAGGGCAGACGCGAGGCCAACCTCGCCCTGCTCCTGCGCACGCTCCGCGCCCGAGGCCCCCTCTCCCGCGCCCAGCTGGCCGCCGGGTCGGACCTCTCCAAGGCCACCGTCGCCCCGCTCCTGGCCGACCTCGAACAACGCGGCCTGACCCAACGCGCCGGCACCACGACCACCCAGGGCCGACCCGGTCAACTGATCCAGTTGCGCCCCGGCGCCGTCTGCGGCATCGGCCTGGACGTCCACCCCGGCCACGTCGGCGCGACCATCACCGACCTGACCGGCGAGGTCCACCTCCGCCGGCAGACCAGCTGCGACACCAACGCCCCCGAACACGCCCTGGACCAACTGGCCGACCTGGCCCGGAAAGCCCTCAAGGACGTGGCCAAAGCCGACTGGACGGGTATCACCGTCGCCGTCCCCGGCCGGGCCGACCGCGAGACCGGCATCGCGACCGCCACCCGGCTGCGCTGGCGCGAGGTGGCCGTGGTCGACGGCCTGGCCGCACGCACCGGCCTGCCCATCACCAGGATGGACATCGACAACGAGACCAACCTCGCCGCCTACGCCGAACACGACACCGACCCGGTCGACGACCTCGTCTACCTCAACGGCGACCACAGCGTCGCCGCGGGCGTGATCGCGAACGGCGTCCTGGTGCGCGGCGCGGACAACCGCGCGGGCGAGGTCGGCCACATGGTCCTCGACCAGCTCGGCAGCACCTTCTGCGGCTGCGGCCGGCGCGGCTGCTGGGAGACCCAGGTGGGCCTGGACGCGTTCCTGCACGCCTGCGCGCCGCGCCACGACCAGGTGCACAACCCCAGGCTGGCCCAAGGCGAACGCATGTCCATCCTGCGCACCCGGGCCGAACGCGGTGACGCGCGCACCCTCGACGCCCTGCACCGCACGGCCGCCGCCCTGGCGTCCGGCCTCTCGGTCCTCACCAGCCTGCTCAACCCGCAGAAGATCGTCCTCGGCGGCTACTTCGCCGCTCTCCAGGACTGGCTGGTCGCGCCGCAGAAGCAGGAGAAGACCCCGGTCACCGCCTCCACGCTCGGTTTCACCGCGGGCGCGAGGGGCGCGGCCCTGGCCGCACTGCGCCGCGTGCTGGACGACCCGACCGTCGTGCCGCTCAAGGAAGGCACCCCGAAACAAGACCGCCAACGTGAAGGGGCCTCGGCATGACGCTGCTCAGGATGACGGGCATCGGCAAGACCTTCCCCGGCGTGCGCGCCCTGGACCAGGCGGACCTGACCAAGGAGAACGTCGACCAGTACCTCGACGTCGGGTTCGACTCCTGACCCAGTTCATCCGGGTAAGACACTGCTGCGAAAGGCTGCTGATGACGGAAGAGATCGGCGTGGGCATGGTCGGCCACGCGTTCATGGGCGCGGTGCACTCGCACGCCTGGCGCAGCGTCCACCGGTTCTTCGACGTGCCCCTGACGCCGCGCCTGGCCGTCCTCGGCGGACGTGACGCGGTGCGGACCAAGGCGGCGGCGACCAAGTACGGCTGGGCCGCCGCCGAGACCGATTGGCGCGCGCTCGTCGCCCGGGACGACGTCCAGCTCGTCGACATCTGCACGCCCGGCGACACACACGCCGAGATCGCGCTCGCCGCGCTCGCCGCCGGCAAGCACGTGCTGTGCGAGAAGCCGCTGGCCAACTCGGTGGCCGAAGCCGAGGCGATGGCCGCCGCCGCGGCTGAAGCGGCTGTCAAGGGCGTCCGGTCGATGGTCGCGTTCAACTACCGCCGGGTGCCCGCGATCGCGTTGGCCCGCAAGCTGGTCCGGGAAGGCCGGATCGGCGACGTCCGGCACGTGCGCGCGGTGTACCTGCAGGACTGGCTGTCCGACCCGGAGTCGCCGATGACGTGGCGGCTGCGGCGGGAGCAGGCCGGTTCGGGCGCTTTGGGCGACCTGGGCGCGCACATCGTGGACGCCGCGCAGTTCGTCACCGGCGACCTGATCACCGGGGTCAGCGGCACCACCGAGACGTTCGTGCGCTCCCGGCCCGACGGTGACGGGCGTGGCGACGTGACCGTGGACGACGCGGCGGTGTTCCTGGCCCGTTTCTCGTCCGGCGCTTTGGGCACCTTCGAGGCGACCCGGTACGCGTTGGGGCGCAAGAACGCCATGCGGCTGGAGGTCAACGGCACGCGCGGCAGCCTGGCGTTCGACTTCGAGTCGATGAACGAGCTGTCGGTGTTCTTCTCGGAGGAGGACGGGTCGGCGGCCGGGTTCCGGCGGGTTCTGGTGACCGAGCCGGACCACCCGTACGTCGGCGCGTGGTGGCCGCCGGGTCACCTGATCGGCTACGAGCACACGTTCACGCACGAGGTGGCGGACTTCCTGACCGCCATCGGCAGCGGTAGTGATCCGGCGCCGAGCTTCGCCGACGGCCTGCGCGTGCAGCGGGTGCTGGCAGCGGTGGAGGAGAGTGCCGGGCAGCAGTCGATGTGGACCACGATTGGAGACTCCCGATGAGCCGACCGGTCACGCTGTTCACCGGCCAGTGGGCCGACCTGCCGTTCGAGGAGGTGTGCCGGCTGGCCTCCGGGTGGGGTTACGACGGGGTGGAGATCGCCTGCTCCGGCGACCACTTCGAGGTGGACAAGGCGTTGGCGGACGACGATTACGTGCCCGCCAAGCGCGCGATGCTCAAGCGGTACGGGCTGGAGGTGTTCGCCATCTCCAACCACCTGGTCGGCCAGGCCGTGTGCGACGACCCGATCGACTTCCGCCACCAGGCGATCGTGCCCGCTCGGATCTGGGGTGACGGTTCACCCGAAGGTGTTCGGGAGCGGGCTGCTCTGGAGATGGCCGACACGGCGCGGGCGGCGGCCCGGTTGGGGGTGGACACCGTCGTCGGGTTCACCGGGTCGTCGATCTGGAAGTACGTGGCGATGTTCCCGCCCGTGTCGCAGGCCGTGATCGATGCCGGTTACGAGGACTTCGCGCGGCGCTGGAACCCGATCCTGGACGTGTTCGACGAGGTCGGGGTGCGGTTCGCGCACGAGGTGCACCCGTCGGAGATCGCGTACGACTACTGGACGACGCGGCGCGCGCTGGACGCGGTCGGCAACCGGCCCGCGTTCGGCCTGAACTGGGACCCGTCGCACTTCGTGTGGCAGGACCTCGACCCGGTCGGGTTCATCCTCGACTTCGCCGACCGGATCTACCACGTGGACTGCAAGGACACGAAGAAGCGGTTCGACGGGCGCAACGGCCGGCTCGGCTCGCACCTGGCGTGGGCCGATCCCCGGCGCGGCTGGGACTTCGTGTCGACCGGGCACGGCGACGTGCCGTGGGAGGAGTCGTTCCGGGCGTTGAACGCCATCGGGTACCGGGGGCCGATCTCGGTGGAGTGGGAGGACGCCGGGATGGACCGGCTGCGCGGGGCGGAGGAGGCGGTCGGGTTCATCCGGCGCCACCTGTTCGACCCGCCCGCCGCGTCCTTCGACGCCGCGTTCAGCACGGGGGACTGAAGCCCAGGGGCGGGAGCGGCCGCCCGCGGTGTGCGCCGTGGGCGGCCTTCACCCTCACCCGATCTTCCACTGAAATCCGAGGCGGTCCAGGAAGGCGGCCGGGTCGACGACCTGGGTCGGGGCGAGTACACCCGGCGCGGCGCGACAGTCGCCAGTTCGCGCGCCACCCCGAGACCGCCGAACAGGCCCTGATGGCACACCACGAGACCCTCCTGCGCACCTACGGGCTGACCATGACCCAGTACACGGTGCTGCTCACCCTCTCACGCGATGACGGCATGTCCGGCGCCCAACTGGCCCGCGCCTGCGGCGTCACCCAACAGGGCATGGCCACGGTCCTCAGCGACATGCAGGCCAAGGGCTTCATCGACCGGCAGCCGTCACCCGTGCACGCCAAGGTCGAACAGACCCCCGACCCGCCAAGTGACCATGAGTCACCAGGTGATCGGGAGTGACCGCAGGCCGTAGATGGGTGCGTCGAACTTGAACTCGACGTCCTCGAACGGCACGGCTAGGCGGAGGGTGGGTAGTTCCGTCACCAGGGCTCGGAGGGCTACGTGCATCTCCATGCGTGCCAGCAGGTGTCCGATGCACTGGTGCACGCCGCTGCCGAACGCGAGATGCGTGCGGGCGTCGCGGTGCAGGTCGATGCGGTCCGGCTCGGGGAAGGCTGCTGGGTCGCGGTTGGCGGCGAACAGGGATGCGATCACGCCCTCGCCGGCGCCCAGGACCGTGCCGCTGATCGTTGCCTCGCCCGCCACGGCCCGCACCACGCCCTGGTGCACGGGGCTCAGGTAGCGCAGCAGTTCCTCCACCGCGTTCTCGATCAGGTCGGGCTCGGCTACCAGGGCCTCCCACTGCGCGCGGTCGCGTTGGAGGGCCAGGACGGACAGCGCGATGGAGTTCGCGGTCGTCTCGTGCCCGCCGACGAGCAGCAGCACGGTCATCCCGACGGCCTCCTCGTCGGTCAACCCCGGCTCCTGCACCAGGCGACTGATCAGGTCGTCCTGGGGTGACGCGCGGCGGCTGCGGATCAGGGCTTCCAGGTAGGCGTGCAGTTCGTCCAACGCCGTCTGCACCTGTTCCGCCGTCAACGACCGGTTCAGGTGGGCTCGGCTTCGGGTGGAGAAGAACTCCTGGTCGGACACGGGCACGCCGAGCAGCAGGCAGATCACGTCGGACGGCACGGGCAGCGCGAAACCCGTCACCAGATCGGCCGGGCGCGGTCCCGAACGCAGTGCTGCCAGGCGTTCCCGGGTGATGCGCTCCACCTCGGGCCGCAAGGCGTTCATCCGCCGCAGGGTGAACTCACCGGTCAGCATCCGCCGGTACCGGGTGTGCTCAGGCGGGTCGGTGACCAGGAAGCTCCCCGGCGCCGCCTTGCGGTCCACGACCGGCCGCAGCTGTGGGAATCCCGGCGTGCTCGGGTCCGAACTGAACCGCCCGTGGTCCCGCAACACCGCCCGCACGTCGTCGTACCGGGTCACCAGGTGCGCCTCCTGGCCGTGCCGCAACGACACCGGGCACACCGGCGCCTCCGAGCGCAGCGACGCGAACTCCGCCGGCGGGTCGAAACCAGGACTGCGCGCGATCGGGTACTTCATGGTGATCGACCTTATAGCCGCCACGAGCGGCTCATGAGCGCGAGAAGAAGCACACTGCTCAGGTGGACCCGGTAACAGCGCACGCCTGGACGGCACTCGGCGGCCGACCCGACCTGACCGTCGAGTACACGACGGCGGGCGAGGTGTTGAACGCCCACCTACCCGTGCGGGACATGGCACGCGCCACCGTCGGAGTGTGCGCGCTCGCGGCAGCGGAACTCTCGGCCCGACGCAACAACACCCCGATACCACCGGTGACGGTGGACGAGGCCGCCGTCGCCACGGCGTTCATCAGCGAACGCCACCTGCGGATCGACGGACGCACCGGTGCCACGTTCGCGCCGCTGTCCGGGTTCTGGCGCACCGCCGACGGCTGGGTCCGCACCCACGCCAACTACCCGCACCACCGAGCCCGCCTGCTGAAAGCCCTGAACATCACCGAGGACCGAACCGCCCTCGAACGCGAACTCGCCACCCGCCAAGCCGTAGAGGTCCAAGAGACCGTCTACGCCGCAGGAGGCCTCGCCGTCGCGGTCGCGACCGAACCCGACCAGACACGGCGCCCACTGGTCGTAACGCGCCCAACGAACGCCGAGAGGCGCGTCCTACCACCGGCATCCCGCCCGGCCGAAGGTGTCCGCGTCCTGGACCTCACCAGGGTGATCGCCGGTCCGGTCGCCACCCGCACCCTCGCCTTCCTCGGCGCCGACGTCCTCCGCGTCGACTCACCGCACCTCCCCGAAGACCCCGACGCCCACGCCGACACCGGCATGGGCAAGCGCTCCACCCTCCTCGACCTCACCACCGGCCACGACCGGCGGACGTTCGACGACCTCCTCGACCAGGCCGACGTCGTCGTCACCGGCTACCGGCCCGGCGCACTCGACCGCCACGACCTGGCCCCCGAAGCCCTGCACGAGAAACGCCCCGACCTGGTCGTCGCCCAACTCCGCGCCTGGGGCTACACCGGCGACTGGTCGCACCGACGCGGCTTCGACAGCCTCGTCCAGGCCGCCACCGGCATCGCGGCCGTCGAGAGCACGGACGGCACCCCCGGCGTCCTCCCGGCGCAAGCCCTCGACCACGGCACCGGCTACCTGCTCGCCGCCGCCGTCCTGCGTGCCCTCACCGAGCGACAAGGCCGACACCTCAGGCTGTCCCTGGCCGGCACCGCGTCCTGGCTCCTGCACGACATCGAACCTTCACCGGCCCGAGGCGACTACGACCCCGAACCGTGGCTGGTGGAAACCGCCTCCCCCTACGGCACCCTCCGCCACGCCCGCCCGCCACTCACCGAAGACGGGACGTGGGAGCGCCCGCCAACCCTCTGGGGCACCGACGAACCACGCTGGCTCTGACGCACCACGCTGACGCACCAGCGGCAGCAGCGGGCATGATCGTCGGGATGGGGAAACCTTCGGCGCCGGTGGCGGACTGGCCGTTCGCGGAGGAGTGGCAGGCCCTGGGCACGGGGCGCGCCGGCCGCGTGCTGATGGGCGTGTTGTCGTGGTTGGCCGCGTTCGTGATCGCGCTGTTCGCGGACAGCTCGGACGCCGACTCCCCGATCCCGCAGAGCGTGCGTTACGTCGTAGTGCTGGCCACACCGCTCGTGCTGGTGGCACGGCCCAGGCTCGGGTGTGCGGTCGCGGTGGTCTCGGCGGTGCTGCTGGGAATCGCGGGTGAACCGCCCTCGGTCGTCGTCCCGTTCGCCGTCAACGCCGCGCTCTGCGCTTACTTCCTGGCCCGCTTCCTGATCGGACCACGGCGGCAGCGTCGGTTGTTCGCCCAGATCGCCACGCCGGTGTCGATCGAACTGCCGGCTGACGACGTCGTCAGCCGGCGCGTACCGGCGCTGCGGGTGTTCGTGATCTCGTGCCTGCTGGTCCTGGCGGCGCTCGCGGTGTGGGCTTGGTCCGGGAACCCCGGCGTGTGGCTGTGGGTGGGTGTGATCGGTTTCGTCCTCGCCGTCCAGATCACCCGCCTCACCGCCGTACGACTCGCCGCTCGCCGGCTGGTGTCCCGACCGGGTCCCGGCGTGCAGGTGTTGATCAGCGCCGAGCAAGGGCCGCGACTGATCCTGTTCACCGCCGACAAGCACCGCCTACGCCTCGCTTGGCTGCCGCTCAACGAGATCGTGCACCGATCGGCGGACGCGGAAACCCCCGACGTGCGCGCCTTCCGCGCCGCCATCCCCGAGGTGGAAGACGTCAAGCCGCCGGACGACCTGTTCCCGGCCACCGTCGTCGGCGACTTCCGCGTGGGCGGATACGTCGCGATCGTCACCGACCACGCCGTGCTGCTGCCCGGCGGCCCGCTGCGCGCACTGTCCGCCGACCCGCCCATGGAGATCCCGACCCGTCTGGTGGACGGTCGCCAGTGGTCGGGCCTGAAGCGACCCGCCTAGGGCCGCTCCGGCCACCACGATTCGATGAGCGGGTCGTCGTGCTCGCGCCGCCGCCAGTCCTCGGTGAGGCGGCCGAGCCGGGCAGGGGCGGCCATGGCACGCACGGTCGCGATCTTGTCGTCGCGGACCTCCAGGACCACCACGCCCACCACCCGGTCGTCGAACGCGGCGATCATGGCGGGGGAGCCGTTGATCACGCCGGCGTGGATCGCCGGGGAGCCGCCGACCAGTTTCCGCTTCGCCGCGGACGGCTTGAAGGCGCCTCTCAAGGCGGCGGCGATCCGCTCGGGGACCGAGATCCGCGTCAACTTCTCAGTCAACCCGGCGCCGTCGGAGATCGCGGTCGCGTCGTGGGTCAGCAACGCCACCAACTGTTCGGTGTGGCCCGAGGAAGCGGCGTCGATGAACGCCTGGACGATTCGGCGCGCGGCGGCGCGGTCGACTTGACCGGCGCTGCGCTCGGCGGCGACATGGCGCCGGGCCCGGTGGGCGTGCTGCTGGCTCGCCGACTCGGTGATGTCGAGGATCTCGGCGATCTCGGCGTGGCTGTAGGAGAAGGCCTCGCGCAGGACGTAGACGGCCCGCTCGACCGGCGGGAGGCGTTCCATGAGCGTCAGCACCGCCAGGGTCACCGATTCGCGCTGCTCGAAGGTTTCCGCCGGGCCCAGCATCGGATCGCCGTCGAGGAGTGGTTCGGGCAGCCAGGCGCCGACCGCGCGTTCACGCCGCGTCTTCGCCGAACGGAGCCGGTCGAGCGACAGGTTGGTGACCACCTTGGTCAGCCACGCCTCGGGCACCTCGATGTGCTCCCGATCGGCGGCCAGCCAGCGCAGGAACGCGTCCTGCACCGCGTCCTCGGCGTCGGCGGCCGAGCCGAGCAGACGGTATGCGAGCGAGGCCAGCCGCTCCCGGCCGGCCTCGAAACGCGCCACGGCGGCAGTGTCCATGAGCGCCACGCTAGGCGGCGACCGCCTCGGTGGAGCGGGCGGATGCGGTTGCCAGGCGGTGCTTGCGAGCCGGCATCCCGAAGGTCGGGTGGCCCATGCTCCACGCGGCGCCCCTGAGGATGGCCGCCTTGAAGCGGGCGGCCGTACGGCCGAGCAGGGCCCAGGACTTCGATCGCGCGTCGCCGTCGACCAGCTGGAAGATCGCGTCATTCCGGCCGAGGCTGATGTGGTTGCCGACGTACACCAGCGAGGTCTTCGAGATCTTGCGACCGGTCAGGTCCCCGATGATCGCGGCCGTCGCCTGCATGCCGGTGTACCCGGCCGAAGCGCAGGACATCGGCAGCGGCCGGCCGTTCTCGCCGACGGCGTGGACGCTGTCGCCGGCGGCGTAGACCTCCGGGTGCGAGACCGACCGCATCATGCGGTCGACCCTGATCTGGCCGTTGTCCTCGACATCGAGACCGCTGGCCGCGGCGATGGGGTGGACGGCGAAGCCTGCCGCCCACACGGTCACGTCGGACGTGAAGCCGGTGCCGTCGGCGGCGATGGCTCCCGTCGCCTCGACGCGGTCGATGGTGGTGTGCTCGTGGACCGTGATGCCGAACCGGTCGAACGCTCGCCGCAGGTGACGGCGGGCCTTCGGGCCCAGCCAACCGCCCAGCTCGCCGCTGGTGGCGAGGGTGATCGAGAGTCCGGACCGGGATTCGGCGATCTCGGTGGCGACCTCGATCGCGGTCAGGTTGCCGCCGACGACCAGCACCGTCCCGTGCCCGCCCAGCTCGTCCAGGCGCCGGCGCAGGCGCAGCGCCGCCGGCCGTCCGGCCACGTGGAAGGCGTGCTCGTCCACGCCCGGAACGCCGTGGTCGGCCGCGGTGCTGCCGAGCGTGTAGAGGAGGGTGTCGTAGTCGAGCCGGTCGGTGCCCTCGCCGTCGGTCACGGTGACGGTCCGGTGCTCGGCGTCGACCGCGGTGACGTGCGCCAGTCGCAGTCGGATGCCGGTGCCCGCGAACATCTCCGCCAACCCGTAGCGGCGCAGGTCCTGGCCGGCGGCGAGCTGGTGCAGGCGCAGCCGCTCGACGAAGTCGGGTTCGGTGTTGACGACGGTGATCTCGAAGTCGTCGGGGTGGAGGCGGCGGGCGAGGCATCCGGCGGCGTAGCCCCCGGCGTATCCGGCTCCGAGGACGACGATGCGGTGCGGCATGTTCTTGCTCCTGTCTGGTTCGGGTGCCCTCTGAACGGGACAGCGCCCCGATCCCTGACAGGGTTCGACTATGACGTGGATCACCATGAACTCCGGCAGTGCTGCCCGCCGGTGAACGCTCGTGGTCAACGCGCCAGCCACCGCCACCGGGGCTGCTCGGCGACCACCGACGCCACCGCCAACGCCGTGACGACGCCCGCCGCGACCGGGTGCCAGGCGATCCACGACGACACGACGGCCGCCACGACCTGGAGCACCACCAGCGCGATGGTGACGTGACCGGGGACCGGCACCATCACGTGCGGCTTGTCGCCCGGAGTGGCGAACACCGTCGGCAGCCCGATCAACACCACCACGGACAACACGGACAGCACCCAGGAGACGTCCCACAACGCCCACGGCGTGGCCACCCAGGCGACCAGCTCGGTGAGGAACCTGAGGGCGGACGCCACACCTGGGCGGTTGGGGGAGCTGGTGATCACGGCCGAACGCTACGCGGAACGTCCGGTGCAGCACCACGGTCAGGCTCGTCACCCCGCACAACGCCATGCCCAGGTACAGCACCAGGTGCGGCGCGGTGAAGAACGTGTCCGGCCCGACGTCCGAATAGGACTCTCATTCGCCCCCCGGACGTCGATCGTCAGCGGCACCGTCGTCACGGTGAAGTCCCGCTGGTACTGCACCCACCCCAGGTACCGGCCCGGCGCGGAGAACGTGAAGGTGAACCGCAGTCGCGGCCCGAGACCGGCGACCGTCTCGTCCGGGCGGCCGGTCGTCATCGGGCCCATCTCGTGCACGTGCCCGAAGAACCCGCCTGCCCGGTCGCGCAGCACGAGGTGCCCCGCCATGCCCAGCCACGGCTGGAGGTCCGCCCGTTCACCCACGACCACCTCGACCGTCGTGGCCTGCCCGGCGACGGCGTTCGCCACTCCCAGGTCCACCGACGGGACGTCGACCGGCCGTTCCCGGTTCTCTCCGCTGACCTCGAACGAACCGCTGGCCAGCTGCGACCCGGACTCGGCCCGCTCGAACTCGACGTGCAGCAGGTGCCGCCCCGGCCGGTCGACGTCCACCCGCACCTCCAACTGCCCCGGCGCGACCTGAACGGGGTGCAGGTGCCGGAAGAACCGCCCGTCCTCGCCTGATGAACACCGCGCTGAGCAAAGTCGTGGCCAACAGCAGCCCTGCCAGCGACAACCCTCCGTAGGCCACCGGCTCCCACGCGCTCAACCGAGGTGTCAGCACCCGGAACGGGATGGTGGCGCGTTCGCCGGAGTCGGCGGTGGGCACCACCTCCCACGGCCCACTTCGGTCTACCGACAACACGGCCGAATGGGTGCCACGCCGATCCACCATGACGTGGGCGTGTTGCTCCGCCGGCCCGATACCGACCGTGACCGCGCGGACGGGTTCGTGCGGTCAGGTCGACGTGCAGCGGCCCTGGGACTTGCGTCGTGCGCCGGACCACCACGGTCGGTTCGTTGCCCGCAAACGTCTGCGCCAAGTGCAGGTCCGCGGCGTCGCTCACCCCGTGCGCCGACGCACGGCCGGCGCACAAGACGGCCGGCAACAGCCCGAACACGACCCCCGAAGCATGCGGCCGACGCTAGGCAGCCGACCACGCCGGGCGAGTCGTGCGAACGGACCGCTCGGCGTCGTACTTCCGGAGGAGGCCGCGCCAAGGCGGCTCAACCCGAAAGTGCGGTGGCCGGCACGGAGATCGTCACGGGAGGTCCGATCAGCGGTCGTGGTCGTCCTCGATGCCGCTAACTTGTGGTGATCAAGGGACGTCCCAGTGGCGGACGGACGGTTCACAGACGAAGTCGGGGTCAACGGTGGAACTCTCTCCGGAGGAACGCGGCCGGTTCCTGCCCAACGAGGTCGGCTCCGGACGTGCGGGGTCCGACGCCGTGACCAGCGCCGGACCGGCCAGGGACAGCCGGTGATCGTCGACGCCCAGGTGCACCTGTGGGCGGCCGACAACCCGGACCGGCCGTGGCCCGCGGGCGGCCGGGGGCTGGCGCACCGGGACGTGCCGCCCACGGTCGAGGAGACGTTGGCGGTGCTGGACGGCGCGGGCGTGGACCGGGCCGTGCTGGTGCCGCCGTCGTGGGAAGGCGACCGCAACGACGTGGTGCTCGACGCGGCGGAGCGGCACCCCGACCGGTTCGGGGTGATGGGCCGGATACCGCTCGCCCCCGCCGCCGCCTGGCTGCTGTCCGGCTGGCGGGAGTCCGGCCTGCTCGGCGTCCGCATCACCCTGCACCGCGAGCCGTGGCGGACCGCGTTCGCCACCGGCGGGCTGGACTGGTTCTGGGCCGCCGCGTCCGCCCTGGAACTGCCGGTCATGGTGTACGGGCCGGGGCTGTCCAGTCCACTGAGGACGGTCGCGCGGCGGTACCGGGGCCTGCGGCTGGTGGTGGACCACCTGAACGTGCCGCTGGGCGCGACCGGCGCGGACGCGTTCGCGCACCTGCCGGAGCTGCTGGCCTTGGCGGACCTGCCGAACGTCGCGGTCAAGGCGAGCGCGCTGCCGTGCCACTCGGCGTTCTGCTACCCGTTCACCGACCTGCACGACCCGTTGCGGCAGGTGGTCGGGTCGTTCGGCCCCGCACGCGTGTTCTGGGGCAGCGACTGGACCCGCTTGCCCTGTTCGTACACCGACAATTTGCGCCTGATCACCGAGGCTCTATCGTTTCTTGGCGACGCGGAACGGGAGCTGGTGCTCGGTGGTGCGCTGCTCACATGGCTGGGCTGGCCCCGCGTGGTGAAGGGACAAACGACCACCTGAAGTGTTACCACTTGAAACGCACGTTCGAGGGGTAACACGATCGGGTACCCCCGGCGCCGGGCGTGCGTCGCGACGTTGGGAGCACGGGTGGAGGAGCGCACGATCGCCGGCCGGTACCGGCTGACCGAGCGGATCGGGTCTGGCGGGATGGGGGTGGTGTGGCGGGCCGAGGACACGCGGTTGCGCCGTATCGTGGCGGTCAAGGAGCTGCTGTCCCGCACCGGGTTCGACCAGGAGTCGGTCGACCGCGCGGTCCGGGAGGGGCGCATCGCGGCCCGGTTGCAGCACGCGAACGTGATCGCGCTGTACGACGTGGTCGAGCACGACGGCCACCCGTGGCTGATCATGGAGTACCTGCCGTCCCGCAGCCTGGCCACGGTGATCACCGAACGCGGCCGGCTGCCTGCCGACGAGGTGGTCCGGTTGGGCGTGCAGTTGGCGTCCGGGCTGTCCGCCGCGCACAAGGCCGGTGTCGTGCACCGGGACGTGAAGCCGGGCAACGTGCTGGTCACCGAGTTCGGCACGGTCAAGATCACCGACTTCGGCACCTCGCGCGCGGCCGACGAGGCGGCCGTGACCGCGTCCGGGATGCTCGTCGGCACACCCGCCTACCTGGCGCCGGAGGTGGCGCGCGGCGGCAAGGGCGAGTTCCCGGCCGACGTGTTCGCGCTGGGCTCGACGTTGTACGCGGCGGTGGAGGGCGCGCCGCCGTTCGGCCAGGACGGCAACACCATCGCCCTGCTGCACCGGGTGGCCGACGGCCGGTTCGCGCCGCCGCAGCACGCCGGGCCGTTGGCGCCGGTGCTGATGCGGCTGCTCGACTCGAACCCGGAGACGCGGCCGACCATGGCCGAGGCGGAGGAGATGCTGCGGGAGGTCCGGTTCGACGAGACCCCGGCTCCGGTGCCGGGCCCGACTCCCACCGCCGTGATGCCCGCACCCGTACCCGTCGAGCCGTCGCCTGCCGAACACGCGCATGTCCAGTACACGCATGCCCGGGACTCGTCTGCCCAACAGCCGCCTGCCCAGGCCACGCCTGCGCAGGTCACGTACGCCGGGACCGGTGCCGTGCCCGCCGCCGGTCCCGGGGAAGAGCCGCGACGTGACCGGAAGGCGGCGCTCGCCGTGCTGTCGGTCGTCGTGCTGATCGCCGCCATGGTGATCGTGTACCTGGTCAACCGGGACGAGGGCGAGTCGCCGTTGGCCGGGTCTCCCACTGCCACCACCGAGACCCAGGGCGCGCCCACGAGCGCCGCCGACACCGCCACCCAGCCTGCCGGGACGACCGCGGCGGAACCACCGACCACGACCACCGCGCCGGCGGAGCCCACGACCGAGCCCACGACGCAGCCGCCCGCCGAGATCGGCTCGGACCAGGCCGTGAGCGAGTACTTCGGCCTTCTGCCGAACAACATGGAAGCCGCGTACGCCCGGCTGACCGACCGCTTCAAGGCCGCCTGGTCGCCCACCTTCGCCGACTACCAGGGCTGGTGGGGGCAGATGAGCGCGGTCAGCGTGAGCAACGTGCAGGCGGTGGGGCCGGACACGGTGTCGGCGAGCTTGTCGTACACGTTCAAGGACGGGCGGAGCGTGGTGGAGCAGAACGTCTACACGCTGGTCAAGGTCAACGGGCAGTGGGCGATCGACCGGCAGAACGGGGAGTAGCCATCGGATACCCGGTGGCGGGCGACGGCGGTCGGCTGTGATGATCGGTCGGGTGGGGGAGACGATGGTGCGCCGAGCCGTGCCCGACGACGCCGAAGGCATCGCGCGCGTGCACACGACCACCTGGCAGGTTGCCTACCGGGGCGTGGTGCCGGACGAGTTCCTGGCCGGGTTGAGCTGGGAACGGCGGGCCGAGGGCTGGCGTCGTGCCCTGGCCGAGCCGTCGGGGGACGGCAGCACGGTGTTCGTCGCGGTCGAGGGTGACGTGGTGGTGGGGTTCACCTCGGTCGGCCCGGCCCGTGACGAAGACCTGCGGCAACGGGACTTTCTGGAGCTGCACGCCATCTACGTGCACCCGTCGGTGTGGGGTAGTGGCGTCGGGTTTGGTCTGCTGGAGGCGTCGTTCGCGGACGTCGGCGTGTCCGGCGTTCCGGGCGTGTCCGGAGTGTCCGGAGTGATGCTGTGGGTGTTGGAGGACAATCCGAGGGCGCGTCGGTTCTACGAGCGTGCCGGGTTCGCTCCGGACGGCGTCACGCGGACTGAGACCGTCGGTGGCCGTGAGCTGGTCGAACTGCGTTACGTCAAGCAGTGGGTTGGGTCCGGCTCGATTTGACATGGGGCCCTTACAGGCACCGAAGGCTGGCCGCAGCCGGCCTAAGGCACCCGAACCCATGTCAAATCGAGCCTCGTCGGCCCCCCGGCGGTCTGGTGTGGGGCGCGGGGCGGGGCTAGGCGAAATGGCCGCGCCAGATGTCGATGACCAGGATCGGACGCATCCCCACCGACTCGTAGAGGTCGAGTGCGGGTGTCGGGTTGTTCGAGTCGACGTGCAGGATCGTGCCCGCCCGGCCGGTGGTCGCGTCCAGGCTGAAAGCGTGCCGGAGCAGGTGCTTGGCCACACCTCGGCCGCGCGCCTCGGGGAGCACGCCCAGGTGGTCTACGTATCCGCAGTTCTCGTCGGCGAACTGGTCGGAGCACTTCAGGAACCCGGCCGGGTGTCCGTCGAGTTCCGCCAGCCACAGGTCTGACCAGTCGAAGGTCGACTGGCGGGCCAGCTTCTCGTGCCACGTGTCGTAGGGCTTCGGCACGAAACCGAAGTGGCCGTCGAACGACGTGTTCCACACCTCGTGCACGGTCCGCCGCACGTCCTCGTCCAACGCCTGCCGCAGCACCAGGCCGGGCACCGGGGACGGCGGTGGCACGTCAGCGGTGTGGTCGATCCGCATGCGGTGGAACGTGGTCGCGATCTCGAAGCCGAGCGCCTCCACCCGTGCTCGCAGCGAGACGTCGTCCCGGTAGACGCCGTGGTGCACGGAAATCTTGTCGTGCCCGCCCTCTCGGCCGATCTCGCGTGCCCGGTCCAGCACGTGGGTGAACAGCCAGTCCGTCACGGTTGGGTCCGTGGATACGACGTCTACGTCGACCTCGGCGCTGCCGCTCTTGCCGTTGGCCGTCGCGTAGCCGACCGCCGTGCCGGCTGGGTCGAACACCAGCCAGGCGTCGCGTTCCGGGTCGAACTCCGGTCTGCTCAGCTCGTCCCGCACATCGTCGAGCGTGTAGTCGGCGAACCCCACGACCGCCGTCGTGTACGCCTGCACCAGGCCGAGGATCGTCTCGGCGTCGTCCGGGCGGGGTGGGCGGGCGGTGTGACCGGGGGGAAGGGCGTTCATGGGCGGACATGGTGCGCCGGCTTGCGAGGCCCTGTCGATCGCGTTTCACCGGGTTAGGGTCTGGCGGATGGTCGCCAGGCGTAGTCCTGCTCGTTGTGATCGCTGGGGTGGGTGTGCTCGCGGTGCCGGCGTCCCGGCCGCCGGTGCCGGTGCCGGACGCAGCTGGGGGCGAGTTCGCGGCTGGACGGGCCCGACCTGGCCCTGCCGGTTCGGTGACGCCGACCTTCCGGGCTCCACGCTGGAGTTGTACGGCTCGACGAGCCGCGAGATCACTTGCGACCTGGACCCCGGCGCGCCGCTGGAGGTCGGTGTGGCGGACCACTGGATCGGCCTGCCCGCCGAGGCGGCCTCGCTGGTCGGCCCGCGTCCGCCCGACACGATGCCGGTCCAGTCCGGCAACCGGCCGTTCGACGCCGCTCTGGTGCTCGCCGCGTTCCAGCTCTGATCGGCTCCGGTCGGCGATGCGGTGTCGGGGGTGTTGTCGTGATGGACCTCCGGCAAGAGGACGTCACCCAGACCGCGCAGCGGATCGCCCCTTGATCCGTAGCTTCCTCTGGTAGCCGATGACGAACAGAGCGGCGAGCGTGAGCCCGACGCACAGCCACGCGAACCAGTCACCCAGCCGCGCGTACGGCGTCGCCCTGTTACCCATCGGCACATCGGCGACCACCGTGGTGAACGCACCGGCCCCGCCGCTGCTCGCCTCGGCGACCACCCGTCCCCGGTCGTCGGACACCATCAACCGCGTCTGACGCCCGCCCCACGCCACCGCCACCCCGCTCTCGACACCGCGCAGCAACGCGATCCGGCTGTGCTGCCAACCGTTGTCGTCCTCGTTGGACGCCGGGATCGCCAACAGCCGCGCACCGGCCGTCGCGTAGTCGGCGCTAGGGTTGCGGTGGTTGACGTCGCCGCAGATCAGGACTCCGGCCGCCGGCAGCAGGGCGAGGTCGTGACCCGGCGGGCTGACCATGTCGTGGTGCTTGAGGTAAGGCACCGGGTCACCGCCGGAGGCCAGGAACGTCAACGCGTAGTTGTACTTCGCCCCGTCCGTCCACTGCGCGTACCCGACCACGATGTCGACGCCCTCGGCACGGGCGAGCGCGGTCATGGTGTCCACCAGCAGGGCGGGCCGGGCCTCGTGTGCGCCGAACACCGCCTCCGGCAGCACCACGGTCCGCACCCCGTCCGGCAACGCCGCGATCTCCCGCGCGTAGGCCGCCAGGAGTTCAGGCCCGGCCGGTGTGTCCAGGTCGGCGGCCCAGCCGTGCCCGTTCCCCGCCACCAACGCCACGCGCTGCGCCGGCTCGTCGTCCTGCGCCAGCCGAACCGCTCCACCCGCCACCACGACCGCGAGCACGACCCCGGTGAACACGGCGACCCGCACATCGCGCCTGGTCACCAGGGCGGCGACCGCGACGGGCACGAAGAGGACCAGGTACTCGACACCCCACGCCCCGGTGACCGACGCGGCCTGGACCACGATCGGCACGTCGGCCTGCGTGTTGGCCAGCGTGCCCATGATGCCCGTCGGGTTGAACGACGCCACCACGTACAGGACCGCCACCCACGCGGCCGGCGCGGTCGTCACCGCGAGCAGGGTGCGCCCGTGCAGCAGCAGCGTGCGGAACAGCACGACCGCCAGGGCGAACGTCAACGCCATGCCGACCGTCACCATCAGGCCCCACGGCCACAGCGGCACGTCGTGCGATCCGGCGAAGAACGGCCAGCTGTTCGTCATCCCCAGCAGGCACGCCCCGAACGCGAGACCCGCGGCGACCCGGCCGGACGTGCGTGCCGCGACCAGCAGCACCGGCAGCGGTGCGAGCCAGGTCAGCGCGGCGACCGGCGCGAGTCCCGTGCCGAAGTAGAAGAGGGCGGCCGAACACAACCCGGCCACGGGTAACAGCAGGCGTCGGTCACGTGCGAAGTCCATTGAGGACCCTTCCCGTCGTGCGCTTGCACAGCGCGCGGAAGTCCTGCTCTGACATGTTCATCCGGCCGCCCAGGTGCAGCTGGACCAGGCCCATGACCGGTGTGGTGAGGGCCAACGTGACCTCCAACGGGTCGTCGTCGAGCAACACGCCGTCCTTCAACGCCTGCTCGACCGCCGCGAACGCCGGGGCGAACGCGGGCGAGCCGCCGGCGCGGAAGTCGTCCGGGAACCGCAGCGCGTCCGACCGGTGGTCGGTGACGAGGTACCGGTAGAGGTTCGGCCGGCCGAGCGCGAAGTCCAGGAACGCGTCCGCCAGCACGTCCACCCGCGCGGCGAAGTCCAGGTCCCGGCCGCGTTCGCGCCAGTCCCCGGTCATCTCCGCCACCGCCGCGTCCACCACCGAACGCAACAGCGCCTCACGGTTGGGGAAGTGCCGGTAGGTGGCCATCGCGGTCACCCCGGCATCCGCCGCCACCCGTCGCATGGTCACCGCCTGCGCGCCTTCCGCCAGCAGGATCGCCAACGCCGCCGCCGCGATCCGATCGGCCGTCTCGGTCATGTGTACAACGTACACGCGTGAGGTCTACGCTGTACACATCGAGCCGCCTGCATGTCCGGATCGGGAACGGTCTTCGGCGTGATCGCCGAGGAGTGAGTGGACACGTCCGGACCCGTTCGGACGAAGTCTCATCGGGTGCGGGATGCGAGGACGCCGACGGTGTTGGCGGTGACGATGAGGGCGATGGCCAGCCAGTCCATCGCGGCCAGGGTCTCGGCGAGGACCACCGAGCCGATGGCCGCGGCGATCATCGGGTTGACGCTCATGAAGATGCCGAAGAAGTGGGCGGGAACGCGGCGGAGCGCGAGCAGGTCGGCGAGGAACGGCACGGCCGTGGACAGCAGTCCGGCTGCCGCCCCGCACGCGACCGCGGACAGGGTGGGCGGGTGCGCGACGAGTGCGGCGATCCCGATCGGCGCGTACACCACCGCGGCCAGCGCACCGGCTGCCGCTGCGCCCTCGACGCCCGAGGTCCGTGCTCCGACCGTGCGGCTGAGCAGGATGTAGCCCGCCCAGCACGCCGCGGCGAGCAGTCCCAGGCCGATCCCGAGGTAGTCCGTGCTCGGTTGCGGGCGGGTCAGGACCACCACCCCGACGACGGCGAGCAGCGCGCAGACCAGGGTGCTCGGGCGGCGGGAGCCGGCCAACGCCACGGCCAGCGGGCCGAGGAACTCCAGCGTCACGGCCAGCCCCAGGCCGAGGCGGTCGATCGCGGTGTAGAGCGCCAGGTTCATCGTCGCGAACACGGCGGCGAGCACCAGCACGGGCCACCACTGCGGCCAGGTGAACGACCGCAGCCGGGGCCGGCCGACGAGCAGCAGGATCACCGCGGTCACCCACTGGCGCACCGCGACCACACCGAGCGGGCCGATCACCGGAAAGGCCAGGGCGCCGACGGCGGCGCCGGTCTGGTTAGCCAGTCCGCCGCCGAGCATCAGCGCGACGCCCGCCATGCGATCGCCGGTGCCGACGGACGGCGCGGCGGGCAGGTCTCGGGTCTTGGTGTCCACGCACCGAACGATCCGTCACGTCCAAGCATTCGCAAAATGCATCTTGTGCCGCATCTATACGCTGGACACATGGATGTGGAGCTGCGGCACCTCCGCTGCCTGATCGCGATCGTCGACTCGGGCGGCTTCACCGATGCCGCCTTGGACCTGGGCATCTCCCAGCCGGCCGTCTCGCGCACCCTCGCCGCGCTGGAGGACGTGCTCGGCGTCCGATTGCTGCGCCGGACCAGCCGCGAGGTCGTGCTCACCGCCGCGGGAGTGCGCGTGCTGGCCCGCGCACGACGTGTGGTCGCCGAGGTCGAGGACCTGGCACGCGAGGCGAAGACAGGCCGCGGCCGGCTCCGCATCGGCCACGCGTGGGCGGCGATCGGCGAACACACCCTGGAGTTCCAGCGCCGCTGGACCGAGCGGCACCCCGACGTCTCACTGCACCTGGTGCGCACCAACTCGCCGACGGGAGGCCTCGCCGAAGGCGCCTGCGACCTGGCCGTCGTGCGGACCCCGTCCGACACCGTGTGGCCCGACACCGCCGCGGGCCGGTTCGACGCGAAACGCTTCGACCGGGCCGTCGTCGGTCTGGAATCGCGCTACTGCGCGCTGGCCGCGGACGACCCCATGGCCCGACGCCGCCAGTTGCGCCTGGACGACCTCAGCGACCGCACCCTCGCCGTCGACCCCCGCACCGGGACGACCACCCCCGAACTGTGGCCGGTCGGCAGCCGTCCCCGGGTGGAGGAGATCCACGACGTCGACGACTGGCTCGCCGTGATCGGCACCGGTCGCTGTGTCGGGGTCACGGCCGAGAGCACGCTCACCCAATACCGACGCCCCGGCATCGTCTTCCGCCGCGTGCGCGACGCCCCACCGATCCCCGTCTGGCTGATCTGGTGGCGCGACGACCCCCACCCGGCCACCCAGGACGTGGTCGGCCTGATGGCCGAGCTGTACCGCGACAACACCACCCCGACCCGTCGCGGCGCCGGCCGTGCCGCACCCCCGGAGGGACAGCCCGGTCAGCCGGAGACCCGGTAGCGCAGCAGCACCACGCCGTTGCCGAATGTCCGGCTGTCGATCAGGTCCAGGTCCGTCTTGTCGTCCGCCGGCCCGAACAACGGCCGCCCCCGCCCGAGCAGGACCGGGTCCACGTACAGGTGGTGCTCGTCGATCAGTCCGAGCCGCCGGAACGTCGAGGCCAGGTCCGCGCTGCCCAACGACAGATCCCCATCGGTCGAAGCCTTCAGCGCCAGCACCTCGTCCGCCACCACCTCGCGCACGATGGTCGTGTTCCAGTCCGTCGACTCCCACGTCCGCGAGTACACGATCTTCGGCATCTCCCGCCAGATCCGCGCGAACTCGGCCATCGGCCCCGAAATCGCCGGATCGCGGTCGGCGGTCGGCCAGAACTCGGCCATCAGCGCGTGGGTGCGCCGCCCGGCCAGGAACGCGCCCATCCGCGACAACTCGTCGTTGAAGTGCTGGTGCAGCTCGTCGTCGACGAGGTGCCAGTCGATCTCGCGGTCCGGTCCCTCGAAGAAGCCGTCGAGGGACACCGTCGCGATGTGGATGATCTTCCCCATGGACCTCACCAGTCGTGGAGCGTGCCGTCCGCCAGCCGGTTCACCGGCAGGTACGCGGGACGGTAGGGGAACCGCTCCGCCGCGTCCAGATCGAGCTCCACCCCCAACCCGGGCGTGTCGGACGGGTGCAGCAGACCGTCCACGAACGTGTAAGACGTCCGGAACACCTCCAACGTCTGCGGCGTGTGCCGCATGTACTCCTGAATCCCGAAGTTGTGCACCGCCAGGTCCAGGTGCAGCGCGGCGGCCATGCCGACCGGCGAGATGTCCGTCGGCCCGTGCAGCCCGGACTTGATCCCGTACACGGCGGCGAAGTCCAGCACCTTCTTCAACGCCGTCACACCACTGGTATGGGTGACCGCCGAACGCACGTAGTCGATCAACCGCTCGCTCAACAACGTGGTGTAGTCGTGGATCGAGTTGAACACCTCGCCGATCGCCAACGGCGTGGTGGTGTGCTGCCGGATCAGGCGCAACGCCGCCTGGTCCTCACCGGGCGTCGCGTCCTCCAACCAGAACAGGTCGTACGGCTCCAGCGACTTGCCCAGGCGCGCCGCCTCGATCGGCGTCATCCGGTGGTGGCCGTCGTGCAGCAACGGCAGTTCCGGCCCGAACTCCGCCCGCACCGCCTCGAACACGCTCGGCACGTGCCGCAGGTACGCGCGGGTGTCCCAGCTCTCCTCCACCGGCAGCACACCGGCCCGCGCCGGCTCGTAGTCGTACCGCTCACCGCCACCCGCCGCCGACGCCGCCACGCCGTACACGGTGTCCAGCCCCGGAATGCCGGTCTGCACCCGGATCGCCCGGAACCCCAGTTCGAGGTGCTGCCGGATCGAGTCGAACAGCTCCGGCAGGTCCCGCCCCGACGCGTGCCCGTACGCCAACGCGCCGACCCGGCACGCACCGCCCAGCAACTCGTACAGCGGCATCCCGGCGACGCGCGCCTTGATGTCCCACAACGCCGTGTCGACGGCGGCGATCGCGGCCATCGTCACCGGGCCGCGCCGCCAGTACGCGCCCCGGTACAGGTACTGCCACGTGTCCTCGATGCGGTGAGCGTCGCGCCCGATGAGCAGCGGCACGACGTGTTCCCGCAGGTACGCCTCCACCGCCAGCTCACGGCCGTTGAGCGTCGCGTCGCCCAGTCCGGTGACCCCGCCTTCGGTGGTGATCCGGAGCGTGACGAAGTTCCGCCCCGGGCTGGTCACCACGACGTCCACGGCCCGAATCTTCACAAGCCCCTCCGCACTTCCGCCACCAACACGCCATAGGCGTCGAGTTCCACCACGGACAGCGGCTCGCCGTCCAACGTCAGCAAAGAGCCATCCACTTGAGGACTCACCGCGACCGGCGACGCGTGCTGGCTGATGAACCACGCGAACACCCGCCCGTCCTCGTGCTCCATCAACCCCGTCATCACCAGCGGATCGTCGACCCGCACGCGCGGCGGCACACCGGCCACCGTCGCCAACGCGGAGTACAGCCGCCACGTCGGCTCCGGGTTCACCCGAGGCGTCATCGCGGCCATGTGCTCCAACGGGTAAGTGCACAGCACCATCCAGCCGTCACCCACCCGGTGGCGCAGCAACGCGGGCCGACCACGACCGTCGACCGCGATCACCTCCGCACCATCGGGCACCACCGGCAGGAACGCCCGGGAGTTCTCCGTGCCGCCGACCCGGAACACCAGCTCCTCGCCCGCGCCGATACCGCCGAAGTCCCGCACGAACCCCATCCGCAGCTCGTCGTCCTCGACCGGGTCGACCAACCCGTACCGCAGCTGCTTCACCACGCCGAACGTCTCGTCCAGCTTCGGCCACCACGGCCCGCGCTGCGTCCGGTGCTCCCCGACGAAGTACGACACGTACACCACCGAGCCCGCCGAAGCCCGCTCCACCAACGTCCGCCACGTCGGCGCGGTGAGCTGCTTGACCGACGGCACCAGGTACAGCGCGCAGTCGTCCGGCACACCGTCCAACTCGCGCACCACGCCCACCGGCAGATCCGCTTCCCGTGCCGCGATGTACGCCTGCCGCGAGTTGTTCGCCACGCTCGTCGCGTCCTCGGGATACGTGAACGGGTATTGCGCCTCCAGGAACGACGACACCAGCAGCGCGATCCGCGTGTCCGACCGCCGCAACCTCGCGAAATCGGTGCGTCGCAACACTTCCGTGAACGCGTGCACCTCCCGCAGCTGCTGCTTCGGTCGCCCTTCGGAGTCGGTCAGCCCGAAGTGCATTTCGAACGGGTGATGCCGGTACGGCTCCTGGTCGGCCAGTCCGTCGTAATCGGTGTTGTTCCACGGTATCCAGCCGGTCGCGCCCGCGAGCAGCGTCGTGTGCAGGATCTGCCGGTAGTAGTGCGCGGCGTTGGCCTCGGAGACGTAGTCCGACGTCACGCCGAACTCCTCCATGATCACCGGCTTGCCGCCGATGTCGAGCAGCTCGCAGACGAACGCCGCGCCGAGGTGCAGCCGCAGCTGGTCGTCCTCCATCCGGTACACGTGCGGCCCGTGGAAGTCGATCAGCGGCGCCAGGTCGCGGACCCGGAAACCGTTGTCCAGCCCGGTGATCTCCACACCCCACGCACCGTCACCGACGGACACCGGCTGCGTCGCGCCCGCCGCCCGGATCTCGCCGATCAACGCCGCCGCCCACGCCGTCACGGCGTCCGCGTCGAGCGTGCCGATGCCCCGCGACCTCCAGTCGGCGTAGATCGGGATCTCGTTGCTCAGCAGCCACCCCGCGACGGCCGGGTGGTCCTTCCACCGGCCGGTCAGCTCCCGGACGTACCAGCGCTGCCGGTCCAGGAACGACTCGTCGGCGAAGATGTCCCGGCCGTCCCGCCACGGCGGGTCCCAGTTCTGGCCCGACATGTGCCCGACGACGAACGTCGGGATGGTCTGCATCCCCAGCGCGCGATGCCGGTCGAGGAAGTCGTCGTACCTGGTCAGCAGCTTCTCGTCGAGGGTGTCCTCGGCCGGCATGAAATCCGGCCAGTAGAAGAAGCTGCGGGTCAGGCCGATGCCGTGGTCGCGCATCGTGCGCAGCTCCTCGTCCACCACGGACGGGTCGTAGTTGCGCCACATCAGCGGGCCGCCGGTGCGTGACCAGTAGTTGACCCCGATCCAGACCAGCGGACTCCCGTCGGCGTCGGCGAGCTTGGCGGAGTTTCGCTGCATGGCCACAGGTATATCGTTATACCTAGCGTATGTCGAGGTAGTGGGGCCAGTCGGTGTAACGTTTGCCGGGTGGTGAGACGCGGACCGGGCAAGCCCACGATCGCGGACGTGGCGGCCCTCGCCGGGGTGTCGGTGGCGGCCGTGTCGAAGGTCGTCAACGGCAAGACGGGCATCTCCGCGCCCACCCGCGAACGCATCCTGACCGCCGCGCGCAAACTCCAGTGGACGCCGTCCGCCGCCGCGGTCGCCCTGCGCGGCGCGAAGACCCGCGCCATCGGCATGGTCGCCAAGCGCTCACCGGACCTGCTCAGCGCCGACCCGCACTTCACCCTGCTGATTTCTGGTATCGAGAGCGAACTGTCCCCGCTCGGGTACGGCCTGCTGCTGCACATCGTCGGCGAGGAGCCGAGTGCGGAGGAGGCCGCCTATCGCAGGTTGGCCGACGAACGCCGGGTCGACGGCGTCGTGCTCACCGAGAGCCGGATCGGCGACACCCGGTTCGAGCTGCTGCGGGCTCTTGGCATGAACACCGTGCTGATCGGCACGCCGTGGCGCGACGACCCGGTGCCCGCCGTGCAGGCGTCCGGGCTGGACAGCGGTATGCGGTCGGCGGTCGAACACCTGGTCGCGCACGGGCATCGGCGCATCGCGTACGTGTCCGGCCCCGAGGACCGGGTGCACACCCTCTACCGGCGGCGGGTGTTCGAGGAAACGTTGGCGGCGCACGACCTCGCGCCCAGCCACACCATCGTCTCCGACTTCACCGCGGCCGGCGCGGTCGATGCCGTCGGCAGGCTGCTCGACGACCGCCGACGCCCGACAGCGGTCCTGTTCGCCAACGACTCGATGGCCGTGGCCGGAATGAGTGCGGCTCGGAGACTGGGCGTGGACGTGCCCGGCGACCTGTCCGTGATCGGCCACGACGACCTGCCGCTCGGCGAACTCGTCTACCCGCAGCTCACCACCGTGCGCCAGGACCTGGTCGGCCTCGGCCGCGCGGCGGCGCGTGTGCTGCTCGCGTCGCTCGACGAGATCGAGGACGCGTCACTCGACATCCGCCCACCCGAACTGGTGGTCCGCGAGTCCACCGGACCGGCGGCCGGCCGCCAGCGCTGACCGGACCTGGCGCTGACTGGCCGCCGGCGCTGACAGCTCGCCGGCGTTGACCAGCCGGAAGGCCGCCCGGCTGCACGTAAAGTGGACCGCATGCGCACACGGCCCACGTTGAGCTGGACGGCGACCGGTGCGCCGTTGCCGCGCACGACCAGCCTGGACGAGGTGGTGCGGGTGGTCGCGGGCGGACGGGTCGTGGTGCTCAGCGGCGCGGGGCTGTCCACCGAATCCGGCATCCCGGACTACCGCGGCGCGTCGGGCAGCCTGCGCAAGCACACCCCGATGACCTACGACGAGTTCGTCGGCAGCGTCGAGGGCAGGCGCCGGTACTGGGCGCGCAGCCACCTCGGCTGGCGGACCATCGCCCGCGCCGCCCCGAACACCGGCCACCACGCCGTGGCCGAGTTGCACGCCCGCGGCTACGTGTCCGGCGTGATCACGCAGAACGTCGACGGCCTGCACCAGGCCGCCGGCACGCCGGACGTGGTCGACCTGCACGGCAGCCTCGACCGCGTGATCTGCCTGGACTGCCGCACGGTCAGCGCCCGCGAAGACCTCGACCGCAGGTTCCGCGCCGCGAACCCCGCGTTCGAGGCCACCGCGACCCGGATCAACCCCGACGGCGACGTCGACCTGCCCGATCACGAGGTCCGCTCGTTCCGGCTGGTCTCGTGCGCCGCCTGCGGTTCGGGCGTGCTGAAACCGGACGTGGTGTTCTTCGGCGAGAACGTGCCCCGGCCGCGCGTCGAGCAGTGCTACCGGCTGGTGGACTCCGCCGACGCCCTGCTGGTGCTCGGTTCCTCGCTGACCGTCATGTCCGGCCTGCGTTTCGTCCGGCACGCCGCCACCGCCGGCAAACCCGTCCTCATCGTCAACAAAGGCCAGACCAGAGGCGACGCCCACGCCACCGTCCGCGTCGACCTGCCCCTAGGCGAAGCCCTGACCACCCTGCTAGCCCGCCTGCCCCGCCCGCCCCGGCTCGCCTAGCTCCGGCGCAGCCGCAGCACGATGTCCGCGCGCGTGCCGTGCTCGCCCTCCGGACTGATCACTTCCCGCTCGACCGACTCGTCCACCTCCACCACCCACCGCTGGTCGAGTTTCAGCGACGCCAACACGTCGGCGTTGGTCGGGAACCGGTACTCCACCGGCGGGTTGTGCCGCTGGAAGGACGCCCACTCGGCGTGCCCCACGACCAACAACACACCACCGGCCGCCACCGCCTCGGCGGCACGCGCCAGAATTCCCTCCCGCTCACCCTCCGCGGCGACCGACGAGTGCAGGAACTGCGCCGACACCAAGTCGAACGAACCGGCCGGGAACGAACGCGCCAGATCATGCCGCTGCCAGTCGATACGTGCGGCCAACCCCACCTCAGTGGCCCGCGCCGCACCTCTCGCCAACGCGGTGGTGGACACGTCGACCGCCGTCACCATCCAACCCCGCTCGGCCAACCACAACGCATCCCCACCTTCACCGCACCCGAGATCCAGCGCCGTGCCCGGCTCCAGATGCGCGACCTCCCGCACCAGCAACTCGTTGGCCTTGCCGGTCCAGACCCGGTCGCGATCCCGGTAGAACGTCTCCCAAAACTCCTCAGTAGCAGTCATACCCAGATCCTCCAGCCATCCACCGAACACCAGCAATAAACGTTGCCAATTTGGCAACCCCAAAGCCCACCGATAACGTTTCCGCTGGTCCACGGACTGGAGCCCGGAGCCTCCGGTCACCCAACCGGGTGATCATCACCTGACAACCTAGAAAAACGCTGTTATAAATCCCCTCAAACGTCGGTTGAAACAACGAGGACCGCGCGACCAACCCCAACCCCATCCCACCCGCAGTCAGGCCCACCCAGCCCGCCCCACCCAAGCCGTGCCGACTGCCGCCCCCGCCCGCCCCTGCCCTGCCCTGCCCCGACCTGCGCCCCGGCCCGACCTGCCCTGGCCCGGCCTGCCCTGCCCCGCGTCCCGCCCTGCCGTGCCCGCCCTGCCGCTGTCCGATCCGCCGCTGCCCGGTGCAACCAGCCGGTGGGTAAGTGCGTACTTGTGGTGACCGCAGGACATCGGGGGAGGGCAACGGGTGGGACGCGAGGACGAGTTCTCCGAGTTCTTCGCGAGCCGGTTCGATCAGGCTCGGCGCACGGCGTACGCGCTGTGCGGTGATTGGGTGAGGCGGAGGAGATTGCGCAGAACGCGTTCGTCCGCATGTACGTGCACTGGCCGAAGGTGCGTCGGGAGACCGCGGAAGCGTATCTGCGGACCGTGGTGACCAGGCTGTTCCTCGATTCACGGCGGCGTGGCAGGTGGCGCGAGCAGGCCGTTGCGGCGCCACCGGAGTCCGCGGTCGAGGCGGACACGTCGGGCGCGGACGAACGGCCGCCGTTGCTGGCTGCGTTGCAGCACGTGGCGCCCCGGCAGCGGGCGGTGCTGGTGTTGCGGTTCGTGCATGACCTGTCGGTGGAGCAGGTGGCGGAGGCGCTGCGGTGTTCGACGGGGACGGTCAAGAGCCAGACGGCCAGAGGCTTGCAGACGCTCCGCGAGGCCTATCGCGGCGCGATGACCCGGGGGAGTGCGTGATGTGGGAGAACGAGCGGGAGTTGAACGAGCGGGAGTTGGGCGGCGTGCTGCGGTCCGAAGTGGACGGACCGGCGCCTGCGGTGCGGACGGATCTCGCGGACGTGTTGCGGCGTGGCCGCCGTCGGCTGCTGGTGCGTCGGGCCGGCGCTGCGGCGGGCGTGCTGGCGGTGGTCGGCGTGGTCGGGTTCGGCACGGCCGCGTTGAGCAGCCTTGCCGGACCGGACCACTCGTCATCCGCTGGGGGCGACGGGCCGCTGGTCACGATGTCACCGGCGACCGTCGGTCCCGAGTGGACGGCCGTGAACCAGCCGCCGCGCATCCCCTACGGCACGTTCACCCCCGCGTGGACCGCGCCACCGCCGGAAGGCCGGGAGATCCTGGCGATCCCGCAGTGCGACTCGGGCACCGGCAGCCGGTTCACCACGTGGAACTCGCCGCGCCCGCCCATGCCCGTGCTGAACGCGTGGGGGCTCGCCGTGGCGCAGGTCGCGTCGCCCGCGAGGGTGAGCGAGCTGAACACACGCACCATCCCGGCCAACAAGGACAAGCACCCCGACTCGGTCGACGGGCACGTCCAGTGGATCGACGTCACCGACGAGCACGGCACCGGCAGCGTGGACCTGAAGGCCGGCTACACCACCCTCGACCCGGTCGCGGCGGCCGACGACGAGGCGTTCGTGGAGGGCAACTGCGCCCCGCCGCGCAGGCTGGTCCGCCCGGACGGGACGGTTCTCCAGTTCTACCCGGTGCGGGTGAGCGAACCGTTCCAGTCGCTGGCCCGGGTGCTGCGCGTCTACACACCGACGGGCGAGACCTACGCGATCACGGTGGTGAACTACGGCAGCCCCGACTTCGAGTTCCGGGAACGCGATGCGTCCTTCAACCGCACCGGCGCGGGACGCGAGACCCTGCCGCTGACCGAGGAACAGCTGACCAGGATCGCCCTGGCCGTCGCCGACGCCACCTGATCCACACTCCGAGGTAAAAATGTCGTTGTGTAGTCGGCAAGTTAACTCGATCGTGTAACCGCCTATCGCTCGAAAGAGTCGCAGGAGTGCGGGTTCTACGCTGCCCTTCCGATATCGGGATCACACCGACCGCTACCGCGTGCCGGGTGTCTCCATGGGAAGAGTCGCGTGACTGGTTACCTCGAACTCGCCGCGTCCGCGGTGCTGTACGCGTTGGGCATCGTCGCCCAGTCGGTCGCCTCCCAGCGCGCCGACGAAGGCGGCGGCGGGTTGGGCCTGCTCGCCCGGCTCCTGCGCGACCGGCTCTACCTGTCGGGTTTCGCCGGGCAGGTCGGCGGGTTCGCGCTGGCCTTCCTCGCCCGCGCCGAACTCCCGCTCTACCTCGTGCAGGCCGGCTCGTCGTGCGCGGTCGGGTTGGCCACCCTGTTCGGCATGGCGGTGCTCGGCTGGCGGGTCCGGGCGGTCGAGATCGTGGTGCTCCTGGTGATGGCGACGGGGCTGGTGCTGCTCGTCGCCGCCGCCACGCCGTCGGCCGCGCACGACGTGCCGCAAGGGCTCGGCATCGTCCTGTTCGGACTCCCGCTGGTCGCGCTCGTGCTGATCCAACGCCTGGTCGGCGGCGCGGTGCCGCTGGCAGCGTCGGCGGGCCTGGCGTTCGCCGTGGTCGCCATGACCAGCCGCACGCTCGCCGACGAACCGCTGCTCACGCTCCCGCTGTACCCGTTGGCGTGGGTGATGGTCGTGGCCGCGCTCGTCGGCCAGTCCTACCTCGCCCTGGCACTGCGCCGCGGCTCGGCCACCTCGACCGTCGCCACCATGGACGCCACCACCGTCGTGCTCACCTCCGTCATCGGCATCGCCGCCCTCGGCGACCGGATCACGCCCGGCCGCGAGTGGTGGGTGGTGCTCGGCGTGGGCCTGGTCGTGTCCGGCGTGCTGCTGCTCGGCTACGCCGACCGGTTCACGAAGACACCCGCGCGGGTGGCCCGATGAGCACCGCCAGCGTCTCACTCGACCTGGACAACCTCTGGGCCTACCTCAAAACCCACGGCAACCCCGAGTGGGAACGCCGCCCCAGCTTCCTGCCCACCGCCGTGCCCCGCCTGCTGGAAGCCTTCGGCACGCACGGCCTCACCACGACCGTCTTCGTGGTCGGCGCGGACGTCGAACGCGAGGACGGCGCACAGGCCGTCGCCGCCATCACAAAAGCAGGGCACGAAGTCGCCAACCACTCCTACGGCCACGAACCCTGGCTGCACCGCTACTCCCGCGACCGGCTCCAAGCCGAACTCGCCCGCACCGAGGACGCCATCGTCGCCGCCGGCGCGCCACGCCCGACCGGCTTCCGCGGCCCCGGCTACAGCGTCACCCGCGACCTGCTGGAACTGCTCGCCGAACGCGGCTACCGCTACGACGCCAGCACCCTGCCCACCTGGATCGGCCCACTCGCCCGCGCCTACCACAACCGCACCGCCCCGACCGGCGGCGAACGTGACCTGTTCGGCGGCTTCTCCCGCGTCCGCGCGCCCAACGCCGCCTACCGCTGGCGCATCGGCGTCGGCATCGGCCTGGTCGAACTGCCCGTCACCACCATGCCGCTGTTGCGCGTCCCGATCCACGGCTCCTACCTGCTCCAACTGCACCAGGTCTCACCCCGCCTCGCCCGCGGCTACTTCACCACCGCGCTGCGCCTGTGCCGGGCGCGCAAAGTTCAGCCGTCGTTGCTGCTGCACCCCACGGACGTGCTCGGCGCGGCCGAGGCACCCGGCATGGAGTTCTTCCCCGGCATGGCGGTGCCCGGCGCGCGGAAAGTCGAGTTCCTGGGCTGGGTGCTCGGCGCGCTGCGCGCCCACTTCGACGTGGTCGGCACCGGCGAGCACGTCGCCCGGCTCGCAGCGGGCCTGCGCGAGCACGACACCGGACTCCTGGCGCGGTGCGGCGGATGACCTGGCCGTTGCGGGCCCTCGCGTGCGTGACGGTGTTCGCCGCGCCGCTGGAGGGCTACCTCCTCCAAGCCCACGGCCAACTGGCCAAACTACCGCCCGCGCTGCTCGCCGTCACCTGGATCGCGGTCCGGGCGCGCCAACGCCGAGCTCCCGAACCCCACCCGGTGCACGCGGTCCTCGCGTTGCTCGCCATCGTGCTGCTGGCGTCCTCGGCGCTGCACGCGAGTGGCGCGTACACGATGGAGTACGCGTTGCGCTGGCTGCCGTTCCTGCTGGTCACGGTGATCCTGGTGGACGTCGCCGCGCGCGAGGTGTCGATCCGCGCGATCCTCACGGCCGCCGTCGCGGGCGCCGTGGTGGCCGCCGTCGGCGCGCTGTACAGCCTGCTCGCGGCGGGGGAGACGCGCGCGACCGGCCCGTTGGAGGACCCGAACGACCTCGCCTACGTCCTGGTCGCGGCCCTGCCGCTGCTGGTGGCCCTGCGCCGCGGCGTCGTCATCGCCCTGGCCGCGACCATCCTCGTCGCGGGCGCGGCGGCGACGTTCTCCCGGGGCGGCGCGCTCGCCCTCACCGCCGCGCCGGCGTGGCTGCTGGCCCGCCGCGCGTTGCCGCTCAAGGCGTTGGCGATCGGGGCGGCGGCGCTCACCCTGCTCGGTGTGTCGGCCGTCCTGTTCGCCGGACCGGCGCTGGACCGGGCGTTGCGGGAGAAGACCCACATCGCCGAGACCAATGTGGACACTCGTGAACTGCGCTGGCAGGCCGCCGCCCGCATGGTCGCCGACAACCCGGTCCTCGGCGTCGGACCGGGCGGGTTCCGCGCCGAGTACCCCGCCGCCTCGCACAACGCCGAGATCGACGAGCAGAGCCCGGTGTCGCACAACATGTACCTGGAGGTGGCCGCCGAACTCGGCGTGCCGGGGTTCGCGCTGTTCGCCGCACTCCTGGTGCTCGCCGCGGTCACCAGCGAACGCGTGCTGCGCGCCACCACCGACCCGTTGCCGATCCTCGCGGTGCAGGCGGCCCTGATCGCGGTCGTGGTCGCCTCCACCTTCCTGTCCCAGCAGTACTACCTGCCGTTGTGGTCGCTGGTCGCAGTCGTGGCCGCGGCCGACCTGCGTCTGAGGAGGACGAGCGACGTTGCGTGTGCTCCACGTGATCAGTGAGATGGGGACCGGCGGCGCCGAAGCGCTGGTCGCCGGGATGGCCCGGTCCGGCGGGCAGTTCGGCTGGCAGTCGGCCGTGGCCAGCGGTGGCGGGCACCGGGCCGAGGCGTTGCGCGCGCTCGGCGTGCCGACGTTCACCGTGCCGGTGGCGCAGCGCAAGGCCGCCGGCGTGTTGCGCGCGACCACGGCCACCAAAGCCGCCATCCGCAGCTTCCAGCCGGAGGTCGTGCTGGCGCACAACGTGTCGGCCAGCCTGGTCGCACGGCTGGCCGTGCTGCCCCGCCGACTGCCGCTGCTGACCGTGTTCCACGGTGTGGCCGAAACCGACTACACCGGCGCGGCCCGCATCCTCAAACACACCTCGCGCACGGTCGTCGCGGTCGCCGACGTCACGGCCGACCGGCTGCGCGCCGCGGGCGTCCCCGACCCGGTGGTGATACCCAACGCCGTGTTCCCGCAACCCGAACGGGTGGACCGGGAAGCGGTCCGCGCGGTGCACGGCGTCGCCCCGGACGTGCCGGTCGCGCTGTGCCCGGCCCGGCTGGAACCGCAGAAGCGGCACGACGTGCTGCTGGAAGCGTGGGCGAAGCTGGACGGCGAGGCGGTGCTGTGGCTGGCGGGCGACGGCAGCCGCCGCGACACGCTGCGCCTGCGTGCCGCCGAACTCGGCATCGAGGACCGGGTCCGGTTCCTGGGCAACCGCTGCGACGTGCCCGACCTGCTGGCCGCCGCCGACGTCACCGTGCTGACCAGCGACTGGGAGGGCATGCCGATCGCGGTGCTCGAATCGCTGGCCGCCGGACGCCCGGTGATCGCGACCGATGTGGACGGTGTGCGCCAGGCGCTGGCCGGTGGCGGCGGCGTCACCGTGCCGCGCCGTGACCCGGCCGCGACGGCGGACGCGTTGCGGTCCCTGCTGTTCAACGCTCACGCCCGCACCGAACTGGGCGAGGCCGGACGTGCGTCGGTCCAGCGTGAGCACGACCCGCGCCTGCTGATGCGGTCCTACGACGAACTCCTGCGCACCGCGATCGGAGGATCATGAAGCGTCCACTGCTGATCAGTCTCGGTGTCGCGCTGCTGGTCGCCTTGGCGGTGTTGATCGCCGTCGAGGTGGGCGGCGAGGAGCACGAGAGCCGCGTCGGGCTGCTCGCGGTGGCGACGGCGGGCGATCCTGCCCAGCTTGGTCAGGCACAGTACGGCGAGGTCGTGGCGTTGGCGCTGCCCGCGCTGGTGGAGGTGTCGCGCAGTCCGTCCGTGCTGCGGGGCCCGGCCGAGGAGCTCGGCACCACGATCGACGACCTGGCCCGCCGTGTGTCGGTGGAACTGGTGCCGGCCTCAGGGCTGGCCCGGTTGTCGGTGCGCGCGCCGACCGCCGACCAGGCCGCGCAGGCCGCGACGCGGATCGCGCAGGCCGTGGTGGACGCCGACCTGCTCACGCCGGCCGCCCGGCTCCGCATACTGGACCGACCCGAGACCACGCGGATCGCGCCGGACCGGCCGTTGGCGTCCGGCCTGGCCCTGGTCGCCGGGGTGATCGCGGGTCTGGCCGCCTACGCGGTCGGCCACCTGCGCCGGACCCGCCCCGGTGACCAGGTGCGGGCCGCTCTGACCGCCGGTGGTGTGCGGCACCCGGTCGCGGTGTTGCCCGACGACGACCCCGGCTTGGCACAGCGGCTGACGGTGCTGTGCGAGGCGTCGGCACGGCCGGCGCGGGTCGTGGCGGTGGTGCCGGAGTTGACCGAACGCGCCGAGGCGTTGGCGGCCGAGCTGCCGGACAAGACCGGTGAGCCCGGTGACGGTGACGCGGTGATCGCGGTCGTCCGAGCCGGCGGCGGGCGGCACGAGGAGCTGGCGACTGTGGTGGGCGCGCTGCCGGTTTCGGCGACGGTGGTGGCGGTGGTGTTGTGCTGAGCGGGAAGGTGCGTTCGTTTTTCGTCGACGGTCGGGTGTCCGGGAAGTCGCTCGGGAAGCCGCTCGGGAAGCCGCTCGGGAAGACAGCGCGATTCGTTGTCGTTGTGGTGGGGCTGGTCGGGGTTGTGGGGGCGTGGCGGGCGTTGCGGCCGTCGTGGGAGGTGCCGCTCCCGACGTCGGCGAACCTGCCCGAGGAGCGGATGCAGGACTTCCGGGACGCGCTGTACTTCCCGATCCGCGAGTTCCTGGCCGGCGGCAACCCGTACCACCCGGCGACGATGTTCGAGCACTGGCCGGTGCGGCAGAACTTCAACCTCTACCAGCCGTACCACCTGCTGCTGCACGCGCCGTTCGCGCTGCCGGGGTACCGGGTGGGCGCGGTGGCGTTCGCGTTGGCGTCGTTGGTGCTGCTGGTCGCGCTGGCGGTGTTGGCGGCGGGTCGGCTGCGGCAGCACGTGCCGGTGGTGCTCGGCACGGCGGTGAGCGCGACTTTGCTGGTGCTCAGCCAAGTGGGCAAGGCCCAGCTGTACATCGGGCAGGTGAATCCGCTGATCGCGGTCGGGGCGGCGGGTGCGTTGCTGGCGCGGCGGGACTCGCCGAAGTGGGCGGCGTTCGCGTTGGCGTTGGCGTGGCTCAAGCCGCAGTTCGGTCTGCCGCTGGCGTTCCTGCTGTTCGTGCGCGGGTCACGGCGGGTCGCGGTGACCGGGACGGCGGTCGCGGCGGTGGCGAGTCTGGTCGTCTTGGTGCCGTTGATCGTGCGTAGTGGCGGGGTCGGGCCGTTCCTGGACGTCATCGCGGCGAACCTGGCGCACGCCAGTCAGACCTCGTACGGCGCGGTGGATTCGCTGACGGCGCAGCGAATCGATCTCGCGGCGGTGTTCTACCGGGCCACGAGGTGGATCGCATTCGGCGCGGAGCCGTTGGTGTTGGTCGGGGTGCTGGCGGTGAGCGCGGTGCTCGTGCGGCGGCTGGACCGGTTCGGTCAGCCCGCGTTGGCGGATCTGTTGACGTGCATGGCCGTCGTGGTGGCGGTCGTGCACCAGCCCGGTGACGTGTTGATCGCCGTGCCGTCGATGGCGGCGGTGGCGGTCGTGTGGTGGCGGCATCGGCGGGAGCGTGGCTGGCGGCTCGTGGGGCTGTCGGTGTTGCTGATGGCGGTTCCCTTCGCGCACCTCCACTTCGTCAGCGTCGCGATCCGGGGGTTGCTGGGTTCGCGGGTGGACGTGACGGTCGACGGGGTGGCGGTCGTGGTGGCGTGGCTGCTGGTGATGGGTTTCGCGGTCAACCGCCGTTGCTCGGACGTCGGCACGGTGCGGGCGTGACACCTGTCGGTCAGCGGGCCGTGCGGGGTTCGCTGTGGCTGTTCCTGGTCAACCTGGTCGGCAAGGGCAGCCAGATGGCCGTCACGCTGGTGCTGGCCGCCTTCCTCACCGAGGAGGGGCTGGGGCTGGTGGCGCTGGCGGTGGCGCTGGTGAACATCGGCCAGGTCGTCCAGTCGATGGGCGTGTACGACGTGGTCAGCAGGACGGACCGGGACCCGCGCCGGGTGGCGGGCACGCTGCTCATCCTCAGCGTGGGCGTGGGAGTGGTGCTGGCGGTCGGGTTGGTGCTGGCGGCCGACGGGATCGCGCGGGCGCTGGACGCTCCTTCGGTGGCGTCGCTGGTGCGGCTGGCGGCGGTGAGCCTGCCGTTCTCGGCGGTGGCCGGGGTGCAGATGGGGTTGCTGCACCGGGAGCTGGACTTCCGCCGGCGGTTGGTGCCCGACGCGGGTGGTGCGGTGCTCGGCGCGGTGGTGACGATCGTGCTCGCGGTGGGTGGGGCCGGGCCGTACTCGCTGGTGATCGGGCTGCTGTGCACGGCCGTCGCGCAACCCGTGTTGGGTGTGGTGGTCGGGGTGTGGGTGCGGCCGGTGTGGGACGTGGACGCGGCGGCCGAGGCGTTGCGGTGGATCGCGGTGGTGGGGCCGGGTGCGCTGGTGGCCGTGCTGCTGATCAACCTGGACTACTTGGCGATCTCGCGGGTGCACGGGCCGGAGGCGGTCGGCGTGTACTCGTTGGCGTACCGGATCGCCTGGGTGCCGTACATCCTGGTCGCGGTGGTGCTCGGCGGCGTGGTTCTCCCGTTGTGCGCCAAGCTGATCCGGGAGGGGCAAGGGCTGTCCGATGTGGTCGGGCGGTTCACGTCGGCGGTGCTGGTGGTGACCGGTGGGTTGTACGCGGTGACGGCGGCGTTGGCCGATCGGGTGGTGGTGTTCGGCGCGCGGTGGGCGGAGGCGGCGGTGCCGTTGACTCTGCTGTGCCTGTACGGCTTGGGGATCAGCCTGCTGCACCTGTGGTACCAGGTGCTGAAGGGGGCCGGGCACGCCCGCCGTTACCTGGCGTTGGAGGCGACTCACCTGGCGTTGTTGGTCGGCGGGTTGTTGGTGTTCACCCGGCACGGGGTGGTGGCGGTCGCGTTGGTGCAGGTCGTGGCGGCGTGGCTGGTGGTGCCGTGCACGTGGTGTGCGTTGGTCCGGCGGGGGATCGGGCCGCCGTTGAGGTTGCTGGCGAAGGGGATTGCCGGGGTGGTCTTGGCGGCAGGGGGTTGTGCGGCGGTGGCGCATTTAGTTGGTGACGTGTTCGGGCCGCCCGGTTCCGTGGTGGGTGCGCTGGGTGAAGGGGGCGTGTTGGCGGTGGTGTGCGGCGTGGTCGTGCTGGCTGCGAACCGGAAGGCGTGGCTTCGATGAAGGTCGTGCACGTGAGCCAGCCCGTGGAGGCCGGGGTGGCGGCGGTGGTGTTGGAGTTGGCCGAGGCGCAACGGGAACTCGGGTGGTCGGTAGCCGTGGTGTGTCCGCCGGGGTCGCTCGCCGAACGGGCGCGTGGGGTGGGTGTCGAGGTGCGTGAGTGGTCTGCCCGTCGGCAACCTGGGGTGGGGACGGTGGGGGAGGCGCTGCGGCTTCGGCGGATTCTGCGGGATCTCGCGCCGGATGTCGTGCACCTGCACAGTTCCAAGGCCGGGCTGGTCGGGCGGGTGGTGGTGCGGGGGCGGCGGCCGACGTTGTTCCAGCCGCACATGTGGTCGTTCCAGAGCGCTGCCGGGGTGGTGGGGCGTGCGTCTCGGGCTTGGGAGCGGGTGGGGTCGCGGTGGACGCACCAGTTGGTGTGTGTGAGCGACGACGAACTGGCGGTGGGGCGGGCAGCCGGTGTCCGTGGACCTGCGGAAGTGGTGTGCAACGGCGTGGACGTCGAGCGGTTCCGGCCTGGTGATCGGGTCGCGGCGCGGCGGCGGTTGGGGCTGCCGGATGTGCCCACGGCGGTGTGCGTTGGTCGGCTTGCGCTGCTCAAGGGGCAGGACCAGTTGCTTGCGGCGTGGCCGGAGGTGCGGGGGCGGGTGCCTGATGCGCGGCTGGTGCTGGTAGGTGACGGACCGATGGGTCCGCAGTGGCGGGCGGCTTGTGACGACGAGTCCGTGCGGTGGTGGGGGCATGACGACTCGGTCGCCGACTTCTACGCCGCCGCCGATGTGGTGGTGATGCCGTCGCGGGCGGAGGGGATGGCGTTGGTGCCGTTGGAGGCGATGGCGAGCGGGCGGTCTGTGGTGGCGTTCGATGTCGGCGGGGCGCGGCAGAGTGTTGGTGAGGGTGGTGTGGTGCTGCCGGTCGGTGACGTCGGGGCGTTGGCGGGGGCGGTGGCGTTGCGGCTGGCTGATTCGGTGTTGGCGGATGAGGAGGGGGCGCGCGGTCGGCGGCGGGTGGAGTTGCTGTTCGACCGGCGGCAGGTGGCCGACCAGGTCGCGACGTTGGTGGACAAGCTCGTGGTGGGTCTTCGGTGAGTGGGTCGTCGGTGACTGGGTGTTCGGTGAGTGGGTTTGTGGGAGGCGGCAGGCGTTTGCGGGTCGCGTATCTGCTGACGCAGGACAGCGGGGGGCCGGTGGACGTCACTGTGCGGCTCGCGCGGGCTCTGCTTGCGTCCGGGGAAGTGGATGTGCGGGTGTTCGGGCCGGTGCCGCGTCGGGGGGCGGAGGAGTTGGGGGTGCACCACGAGATCGTGGACGTTGGTGACAAGACGGACTTGCGGGCTGGGCGGCGGGCGCGGGTGGCGGTGCGGGCGTGGCGGCCGGATGTGGTGCACGCGCAGGATCGGCGGGCCGGGTTGGTCAGCGCTGGTTTGCGGTGGCGGCACAAGGTGATCCAGACCTACCACGGTGTGCCGGACGATGTGGGGGAGGCGTGGTTCCGAGGGGTGCCGCAGGCTGTCCCGCCTTCTGCTTACACGCGGGTCGTGTTGGCTGCGGATGCCGTGGTGGCGCGTGCCGTGCATCGGACGGTGGTGCCTGCGTGGGCGATGGGTCGGTTTTTGTCGACTCGGCTGCGGGTGCCGGGGGCTCGGTTGACGCATATCGACAACTGCGTGGAGCCCGCGCACGTGCAGCTGCCGGTTGGGCCGGTGCGGCGGCTGGTGTTCGTCGGGTTGTTGGTGGAGCGCAAGGGGTTGGCGACGCTGCTGGCGGCGTTGGCCCGGCCGGGGGTGATGCCGGCGGACGCCACGTTGACCGTGGTCGGTGACGGTCCGGAGCGGATGAGGGCGGAAGAGTTGGCCCGCGGGTTGGGCGGACGGGTGACGTTTCTGGGGTTCCGGGCTGATGTGCCGGATGTGTTGCGGCACCACGATGCGCTCGTGCTGCCGTCCATGATGGAGCAGCAGCCGTTGGTGGTGGCCGAGGCGATGGTGGCGGGTAAGCCGGTGGTGGCCACGGACACCGGTGGGGTGGCAGACATGCTGGGGTATTCGGATTCGGATTCGGGTTCACCGGGAGCGGGTTCTTCGGGCTTGGGTGGCGTGGACTTGCTGGCCGCGCCGGGTGACGTCGATCAGTTGGCGGCGCGGCTGCGCGCGTTGTTCGCCGACCCCGATCCGGCCCGGACCGGCCGCCTGCTCGCCGAACGGGCGCGGGAGAGGTTCGCGCCGCACGTGTGCGCGCGGCGCCACCTCGCCCTCTACCGCGAGCTCATGAGGTGGGAGTCGGCGGCGTAGTGGTCGTCGTCAGGGTTTTGGTCGTGGTGGCCGTTGGCTGGGTTGTCGGCTGGGTTGTCGGCTGGGGCTCGGGTGGCTGAGTTGTGGTCGGCTGAGTTGTTGCGGGCTGGGTTGTTGCGGGTTGGGTTGGGGTCGGCTGTGTGGTGGTCGGTCCGGTGGTCGAGGTGGTGGTCGGTGGGGTTGCCGTGGTGGTGCTTGTGGGCTTGACCAGGATCACGGCGTCGCCTGCGGGCAGGTCGATGGTGGTCGGTGTGGCGGCGCCGTCATCGATGTCGACCAATCCCGGTGGCGGGGTCACCTGCGTCGTCTTGCCGGTCGGGTTCACCGCCACGTAGCCGCCGGTGAACCGTCGGTCCCATGCGCCGGACAGCAGGCGGTTCGCGGCCTCGGTCGCCTCGCCCAGTCCGGCGTCCTGGTAGCGGGACCAGTCCGGGTTGCGGTAGTCCTTGGTGGTCGCGCCGGACCAGCACGTGTACGGGCTGGCCAGCAGCGCTGCGGTGGCGTAGCCGACGCGTTCTTCCCGGGGGTCCTTGGTGTGGGTGATCAGCAGCAGCCAGGACTCGCCGAGCGCGGCCTGTGACCGCAGCTCCTTCCACTCGTTGCCCTTGAAGGTGAGCAGTTCGCCCGTGCCGGACTCGTGGAGGCTGAAGTTCTCCTCCATCGCGCCGTCGTAGCGGGAGTGCGCCGACCACCGGCCGGGGGTCAGGTGCGATTCGGACACGTTCGGGATGAGTATCTTCCCGGCTCGGCGCAGGGCGTCGCCCGCGACGGTGAGGAACGTGTCCATGCCGTCGCGGATGATCCGGTCGGACTCGGCCGCGTCCGCGGCGCCCTTGATCACGGACGACGAGTAGTACTTGAGGGAGTTGAAGTCGTTGTCCGCGAGTACGCCGTCCCAGCCCTCGCGCAGCACCTCGGCGGTGACCGCGTCGCTCCAGGCCTTCTGGTACGCCGGGTCCCACACGGTCATCTGCCAGTGCTTCGGGTAGGTCTTCCACTCGATGCGCTTGCCCCCGGTGTCCTCCGCGAACCAGTGCGGGCTCTCGCGCTGCGCCTTGAAGTAGCCGATGCCGGTGGGCAGGAACGGCGAGTCCACCTCGCCGTCGACCGCGCCGGGGTAGTTGCGCGCGCTGGAGAAGTCCTTGTAGACGAGCACCTTGATCTGCGGGTTGAGCTGCTTGAGCCGGCGCATGGCGGCCGTCTCGGTCGCGTTGAGCACCACCAGGCTGTAGTGCTTCGCGGCGAACGTGATGTCCGCCGCGGTGGGTGGCTCGCCGATGCCGTACCACCAGCCGCACGGCGCGAATGGCCGCGGCAGTGGGGCGAGCGGGTCCGGGGGTGTCGCCTTGCCCGACGCCGCGTCCAGGGTGCACCCGGTGCTCGGCAGCAGCATCGCGGCGGCGCACAGCAGGCCGAGTAAGCGGCTGCCGAGTTCATGGATGGAGCGGCGGTTCAGCGATTCCTTCGGCACAGCAGCTCACCCACCGTCTGCAACAGGATTTTCACGTCCAGCCACAACGACCAGTTGGCTATGTAGTAGTTGTCGTACCGGGACCTGTCGACAATTGAGGTATCACCTCGCAGTCCGTGTACCTGCGCGAGTCCGGTCAGGCCCGTGGGCACCCGGTGCCGGGCCCAGTATAGCTCGTGGATAGCCGAGAATTCACGCACGAAACCCGGCCGTTCGGGGCGTGGTCCGACGATGGACATGTCGCCCCGGAGGATGTTCCACAACTGCGGTAGTTCGTCCAGGGAACTGTTGCGCAGGAATCGTCCCACTGGTCCGACCCGGCGATCCCCGGCCACCGACCAGGTGACTTGGGAATCGTCCTCGCCGAGCATTCTCACGCTGCGCAGTTTGTAGAGCACGAACGGCTGGTCGTCCATCCCGACCCGGACCTGGCGGAAGATCACCGGCCGGCCGCTCTCCAGCAGCACAGCCAGCGCGCACAGCGCGATCACCGGCGAGAGTACGACCAGCGCGACGGCGGCCAGCAGCACGTCCATGGCCCGCTTGACCCACCAGCTCGGCCTGCTGGTCGGCGCGGTGCCCAGGCGCATCAGCGGGTAGCTGCGCAGCCGTTCGATATCGGGTCCGTCCTGGTAGAGCTCGAACATCCGGGGCACCACCAGGGTGGTGCAGCCCAGCCGGTGCGCGGTGATGGCCGAGTCGACCACCGACGACTCGCGGGCGTGGGAGAACGCCAGCACGACCGTGCCGACACCCAATCGTGTGATCGCGTCGGCCAGGTCCTCGTCCATCAGGTCCACCGGGAGGGCGGCGCGGGCGAGCGCGGACCGGAGGTCCTGCGGGGGCTGGGGGTCGATGAACCCGACCGGGCGCAGCCCGAACTCGGGGTGCGCCAGCATCGCGCCGGCCAGGTCGACCCCGACCTTCCCGGCGCCGACCACGATCGTGCGGTCGCAGCGGTGGAACCGGCGGCGGCACCAGCGGCCGAAGGCGAACACGGCGAGCCGGGCCGGTTCGCTCAGCGCGGCGAAGGCCAGTACCGACCACTGGGCGGCCCGGGCCGGGCCCGGTGGCGCGTCGCCGATCAGTCCGACCAGTGTGACCAGGGCGAACGCCACCGCCGTCGCGCCCGCGGAGCGTGGCAGGTCGTGGAACCAGGACAGCCACAGCCGGCGCCGGTAGAGCCGGCACGCGCCCCGCACGCCCAGCAGCGCCGCCGCCACCACCGCCGTCCACCGCCCGCCCGGCGAGAACCGGGTGACCACCGCGACCACCGCGGTCACGTCCACCGCGACCAGCAGCACCGCCACCGCGTTCACCCGCCGGAGCAGGTCCGACCACGACGCCTCCCGCGGTCTCGGGTGCCGCCACCGCGACACCGGGGGCGAGGTGGTCGCCGAACCCACCCCGTTCACCTCGGACCGCCATTGCCAGGGCCCGAGTGCGTCCCGTCCACGCCACACCACATCCGGACGACGTCCTTCCCACCACGAACTCAACTATCGGTCCACCCGTTCGAGACCACACGAACGGGAATCTCTGCTCACTCGGTGTGCATCAAGCGTCGATCTTCGGCGTTAATTCACTCTTTCGGTGAACACTATTCCCCTTTCCGGTGATCGCGGTTCCTGTTCTCCGCGCGAATTCGCCCTGCCGTGCGACGAGATACCGCGGGGTGGTCGAGTCCAGTGTCGGTGCGGAGGCGAATAATTGTGGACCGCCATCCGTCATCCAGTGAAATGGGGCCCTTTGAGCGTCGATGAAGGCGGCCTGCGCACCGCGTCGGAAGAGGGCGGACCGGCCTTTTCCGGCAGCAAGCGCACACACGCCAGAGCCCACGTCGTGCTTCCCGCCTACAACGAGGCCGTCTCGCTGCCGCCGCTGCTGAGCCGGCTCGCGCAGGTCGCGCGCACCGAGCGGCTCACCGCCTGGGTAGTGGACGACGGGTCGTCCGACGGCACCGCCGAGGTCGTCGCGGCCGGCGTGCCGGGGCTCGACCTCCGGCTGGTCAGCCACCCGGTGAACCTCGGCCTCGGCCAAGCCGTCCAATCCGGACTGCGGGCCGTGCTGGCCGAGGCCGGGGAGGAGGACGTCGTCGTCGTGATGGACGCCGACGACACCCACGACCCGGCCCTGATCCACGTGCTGGAGGAGGAGATCGCGGCGGGCGCCGACGTGGTGATCTGCTCCCGGTTCGTCAACGGCGGCGACGACGCGACCGCGCCCGCGTTGCGCCGGCTGCTGTCGCGCGGCGCGGCGGTGCTGTTCCGCCGCGTGCTGCGGGTGGCCGGCGTCCGCGACTTCACCAGCGGCTTCCGCGCCTACCGGGTGAGCCTGCTGACCCGGGCCGCGGGCCACTGGGGCGAGCGGCTGATCGAGGAACGCGGGTTCGCGTGCATGGTCGAGCTGCTGCTCAAGCTGCGGCACTGCCGGCCGGTGGTCACCGAGGTGCCGCTGACCCTGCGCTACGACCGCAAACGGGGGCCGAGCAAGATCCGGATCGCGCGCACCGTCGGCCAGTACCTGAAGCTGCTGGTCCGCGACCGGCTCTCGCCCGCGCCGTACCGGGCGCTGTGATGCGGCGCCCGTCGGAGGGAAGCGTGGACCACGGGCACGTGGTGGTGGTCGGCGGCGGGATCTGCGGCCTGGCCACCGCCCACCGGCTGACGCGCGCCGGCGCGCGGGTGACGCTGCTGGAGGGCAGCGACCAGCTGGGCGGGCTCGGCACGTTCTTCCCGTGGCGCGACCGCTGGGTCGAGCGCTTCTACCACTGCGTGATGCCCACCGACGACCACCTGCTGGGCCTGCTGGCCGAGCTGGGGCTGCGCGATTCGATCACCTGGCGCCGCACCCGGATGGGCATGGTGGTGGACGGCCGGAGCTTCCCGTTCAACACGGCCCTGGACCTGCTCAGGTTCACCCCGCTGGCTGTGGCCGACCGGCTGCGGTTCGGCGCGGTCTCGGTGCTGCTGCGCCGGTTGGGGCGGGGCCGGGACCTCGACGGCACGCGCACCGAGGACTGGTTGCGCGGGCTCTACGGCGACCGGGTGTGGGAGCTGCTGCTCGCGCCGCTGTTCGGGGCGAAGTTCGGGGCGCGCTTCGGCGACGTGCCCGCGCTGTACCTGTGGCAGCGCCTGGGGCGTGAGGGAGCCGTGTCGGTGCGCGGGTATCCGGAGGGCGGCTACCGGGCCGTCATCGACGCGCTGAGGACGTCGATCGAGGCCGGCGGCGGGGTGGTGCGGCTGGACGCCCCGGTGCGGCGGATCGGGGTGGCCGACGGCGTGCGGATCCAGCTGGACGACGAGGTGGTGTCGGCGGACCGCGTGGTGTCGACGCTGCCGCTGCCGTTGCTGCGGCAGCTCGCGGACGACGACCTGGCCGGCCGGCTGCCCGAGGTGCGGCTGCCGTACCAGGGCGTGGTGAACGCGCTGTTCTTCCTGCGCCGGCCGCTGTCCGGGCACTACTGGACGCCCGTGGTGCGGTCGGGCACCGAGTTCGACGGGCTGGTCCAGATGACGCCGCTGGCGGGCGTGGAGCCCTACGACGGGCGGCACCTGGTCTACGCGATGCGGTACACCGACCGGGAATCCGCGCTGTTCCAGGAGGACGACGCGGCGGTCGCGGCGCGGTGGACCGCGCAGTTGTTGGCGCTGCACCCGTCGTTGAGCCGGGAGGACGTGGAGGACGTGCGGGTGTTCAAGGCGCCGTTCGTGGAGCCGGTGTACCCGTTGGGGTACCTGGCCCTGCGCCCGCCCGTGGTGGTCACCGGCACGCCGTTGCTGCTGGCGACCACGGCGCACGTCTACCCGGACGTCACGAGCTGGAATTCGAGTGTGGGACTCGCGCGGCGGGTCGTCGCGACGCTGGCGGGGGCACCACAACCCGTTCCGGGCTGAGCCCCACCCCCGACTGGACGTGCACCGGCTCGCCGCGGACCAGTTGCCGCAGCGCGGCGGCGATCCGGGCCGACGGCGAGCCGGTCCCGTACGGCGACGGGATGTGCTCCAGGCGTTCCCGGTGGCCGGCCACGTCGTCCAACCACCGCGACACCTCCGCACTCATCCCCGGACCGGGTGGGACGAGGGTGCCGAAGGTGCCCTCGATCTCCGGGCGCTCGGTGCTGCGGCGCACCACGACCACCGGCCGTTTGAGCACGCTGACCTCCTCCTGGATGCCGCCGGAGTCGGACACGACCACGGCGGCGCCGCGGGCCAGCGCCAGGAACGCCGGGTACGCCTGGGGTTCGACCACCCTGAGCGGGCGCAGCAGGGCGGTCAGGCCGAAGCCGTCCACGCGCTTGGCCGTGCGCGGGTGCAGTGGGAGGACCACCGGCAGCGGCAGCCGGTTCAGCTCGCGCAGGATCGTCTCCAGGGTGGCCGGGTCGTCCACGTTCTCCGGCCGGTGGATGGTGGCCAGCACGTAACCGTCGCGTTCGAGTCGGTGCGCGGCCAGCACGACGGCCTCCTCGTCCCGTCCGGGCAGGGCGGTGACGAGGGCTTCCACGACCGTGTTGCCGGTGATCGCGATCCGTTCCTCGGGGACGCTCTCGGCGAGCAGGTTGGTGCGGTTGAGCGGGGTCGGCGCGCAGCACAGGTCGGCGAGGTGGTCGATGGCCACCCGGTTGTGCTCCTCCGGCATCGCCCGGTCGAAGCTGCGCAGGCCCGCTTCGACGTGCACCAGCGGCACGTCGTTGGCGTTGGCGGCCAACGCGCCGGCGAGCGCGGAGGTCGTGTCGCCCTGCACGATCACCGCCCGCGTCGGGTGTCGGGCCAGCACGTCGTCCACCGCCGCGACGGCCGCGCCGAGTTGCTCGCCGCGCCGTCCACCGCCCACGGCCAGCTCGTGGAACCGGCCCGGAGCGCCGATGTCCTGCCGGATTCGGTGGTACATGGCGGTGTCGTAGTGCTGTCCGGTGTAGACGACGGTCGCGTTCGCCCCGATCAGGCGGATCAGCGGAGCCAGTTTGATCAGCTCCGGCCTGGTGCCGCACACCATCGTGACGGCGCCGAGAGCTCCCTTGTCGATCGGACCCACCTCCAGTCGCGGCTGACGCGCACCCGTGCGCGATCGCGGTGAAGGTTAGGGCCCACGGCGGCCGTTTTCCCTTGTGTCTCAGTCGATCGAGTGAACTTGACTGGCGTTGGACCGGAGATGGGGGTTGTGTCAGTAGTTTTGCGTGTGGATCACTTTGACAATCGGACGGACTGAGGACAATGGTTCGAAGGTACGCTGCCCTGTTCACCACGACGGTGCTCGTGGCGGTGTCCCCGTGGCAGTCGCACGCGCAGGCCACGGGGACGGTGCTGTTGCCCGATCTGCGGCAGGCGGCTGTGGGGTGCGTGGGTAGTTACTCCGGCAACCCGTCGTGGTGCGTCGACTGGGACGTGTGCCTGGTCGTCGATCCGTCCGGGGCGAACGGCGAGTGCGTGGAGAAGGGGCCGGCCGGTGCGGTGCGGCTGAGGTTCGCCACATCGGCGGAGAACATCGGCGACGGACCGTTGCTGATCTACGGCCGGCGGGAGCACCTCGGCCGGCACGAGATGTCGGCGCGGCAGGCGCTGCAGTCCGCTGTGGACGGTTCGATCCCCGCGTCGTACGAGCAGGCGCAGCACGGGATCCCGGCGACGATGTACTACGAGCCGGCCGCGACGCACGAGCACTGGCACCTGCTGGGCTTCGAGCACTTCCAACTTCGCACCCCGTCGGGTGACACGCTGGTCACCGACCGGAAGACAGGCTTCTGCCTGGGCGACCGCTACGAGACGGGCGACCGCCTGCCGAACCGGCCGGGCAACGGGGACAGCCCGGAGGAGGAGTTGGCGGACGTGCTGGCGAGGAACCAGTGCGGCCGCCACGCGCCGGAGGCGTTGACCGCGGTGCAGGGCATCTCGGTCGGGTACGGGGACGCCTACCTGCACACGGTGGACTTCCAGTGGCTGGACATCACGACCGTGCCGTCGGGGGTGTACGACGTGGTGAACATCGTCAACGGCGACCGGTCGCTGATGGAGAAGTCGTACACCAACAACGCCTCGTCCATGGCGATCTCGGTGCAGTGGCCGGACGGGGCCGCCCACGCGCCCGCGGAGATCATCGACCCGCCGCACGTGCGGCTGCTGCGGAACTGCCCGGGCCAGGAAGGCTGCGCCGCCGGCCTCCGCTGACCCCGGTGCCGCGGCCCGCTCGGAGGCGGTTTGATCGTGGTGTCCCGGGGGAACTCGATGGCGTCCGGACCGGTGACTCGAAGGGCGGGGCCATGTCGCTGTCCACCGAGCACCGTGTTCTGGCGGGTCGTTACCAGCTGGCGGGCAAGCTCGGCACGGGCGGGATGGCCGAGGTCCACCGGGGGTGGGACGTGCTGCTCCGGCGGTTCGTCGCGGTCAAGCTGTCCCAGTTCCGAGGCGATTCGGTCGGCGGCAGCCGGTTCGACAACGAGATCCGCACGCTGGCCCGGCTGTCGCACCCCGGCGTCGTCTCCGTCTACGACGCGGGCACCTGCGGCCGGACGTCGTTCGTGGTGTTGCAGCTGGTCGAAGGCCCGTCGCTGCGTGCTCGGCTGACCGACGGCGTGCTGTCGCCCGCACAGGTCCGCGTTCTCGGCCACCGGCTCGCCGACACCCTCGCCCACGTGCACGAACACGGTGTCGTGCACCGGGACGTGAAGCCGTCGAACATCCTGCTCGACGAGACCGACACCGCCTACCTCGCCGATTTCGGCTTGGCCCACTCGCTCGGCTCGGCCAGGCTCACCAATACCAGGCAGATCGTCGGCACCGCCTCCTACCTGGCCCCGGAGCAGGTGCGCGGTGAGGAGGTCGGCCCGGCTGCGGACGTGTACGCGCTCGGCCTGGTGCTGCTGGAGTGCCTGACCGGGTACCGCGAGTACCAGGGCAAACGGGTCGAGGCCGCCGTCGCCCGGCTGCACCGGCCGCCCGAGATCCCGCGTGACCTGCCCGCCGACCTGGGCCGCCTGCTGGCGTTGATGACCTCGCTGTCCGTCCGTCGCCGCCCGACGGCCGCGCGGTGTGCCGAGATGCTGCGCTCCGGCCGGATCTCCGGCGTGCTGCCTGACGAACTGCTCTGCGGTGGCGGCGCACAGCACGCAGGAGCGGGCGACACCCTCCGCTACCGCGACTAGCCGCGCCTGCACGACACCGACGTCAGAGGGTGTCCAGGAACTTCTCCACCGCGTCGGTGAACTCCTCCGGCCGTTCGAGGTTCGGCAGGTGGGCCGCGCCGGGGATCACGGCGAGCGTCGAGCCGGGGATGGTGGAGTGCATCCGCCGGGCCACGTCGACCGGCGTGAAGTCGTCGTCCTCGCCGACCACCACCAGCGCGGGCACGGTGGCGCGGGACAGGGAGTCGCGGTAGTCCGGCCGTTCCGCCCGTCCGCGCAGGGCCGCGGCGGCGCCTTCCGGCGACGTGCCGTGCATCATCCGCAGCACGTGGGCGGCCACGTCGGGGAGGGCCCGGACGTTGCGCGGGGCGATCATCCGGTCCAGCACCTCGTCCGCGTAAGGTCCCATGCCTTCGCTGAGCGCGCGCTCGGCCGCCGCGTAGCGGGCTTCACGGCCGGCCGGGGTCTCGGCCTCGGGGAAGGTGTCCGCGAGGATCAGGGCGCGGACGCGCTCCGGGTGCGCGCGGTGCAATTCCATGACGATCTGGCCGCCCATGGACAGCCCGCACAGCACCACCCGGTCCAGGTCCAGGCGGTCCAGCAGGCCGATCAGGTCGTCGGCGAACGCGCTCAGCGGCGTCGTGCCCGGCACGACCGTCGTTCCACCATATCCACGCAGGTCAGGGGCGATGACGCGGTACCGGGAGCTGAGGTGTTCGACCTGTGGCCGCCACATCGAGCGGTCGAACGGGTGGCCGTGCACGAGCACCACCGGGAGCCCGGCACCCTTGTCGTCGTAGGCGATGTCGATGTCGTTCACGCGCATGCGTCCCCCGTAATCGTTGACGTCCGAAGCGTAGGAACGCGACGATCCTCGGTGCAATGAAAACAATGCTCTCGGTGCAATGTGGGGTGCGCGTGCCGGACTACCGGGTGATCGCCGACCGGATCGCTGCCGATATCGCGGCCGGGCGGCTCAAGCCGGGTGACCGCCTCCCGCCGCAACGGCGGTTCGCCCGCAGACACGGCATCGCCGGATCGACGGCGGCGCGTGTCTACGGCGAGCTGGTCCGGCGCGGCGTCGCGGTGGGGGAGGTCGGGCGCGGGACGTTCGTGCGCGCCGCACGTCCACCGGACGAGCCCGCGTTGGCCGAACCGGGTGGGGCGCGGGTGGACCTGGAGCTGAACTTCTGCGTGCTGCCCGACCAGCCGGCGTTGCTGGCACCGGGGCTCGACCGGCTGGTCCGCGACGGGCTGGGTGACGCGCTCACGCCGATCGGTGTCCGCGGCACGGCCGAGGCGCGTGATGCCGTGGCGCGGATGTCGGCCCGGGGCGGGTGGGCGCCGGACCCGCGGCGGATCCTGTTCACCGGCAACGGCAGGCAGGCGATCGCGGCGGCGGTGTCGGCGTTGGTGCCGGTCGGCGGGCGGCTCGGCGTGGAGGCCGTCACCTACCCGGTGGTGAAGGCGATCGCGACCAGGTTGGGCGTCACGCTGGTGCCGTTGCCGGTGGACGATGCGGGCGTGCTGCCGCGGGCGATCCGGGCCGCCGACGTGCGGGTGGTCTACCTCCAGCCGACGCTGCACAACCCGCTCGGCACCACCATGCCCGAACGGCGTCGGGCCGAACTCGCCGACACCGTGCGGGAACTGGACGTCCAGGTGGTCGAGGACGGCATCTACGCGTTCCTGGGGCCCGACCTGCCGCCGCTCGCGCCCGAACGCACGACCGTGGTGGACAGCCTGTCCAAGCGCCTCGCGCCCGGCCTGACGGTCGGGTTCGCCGTGCCGCCCGAGCACCTGGTCGACCGGGTCGCCGCCGCCGCGCGCTCAGGCGGGTGGGCGGCGGGCCACTTCGCGATCGCGGCGGCCACCGGCTGGCTCACCGACGGCACGGTCCAGTCCATTGTGGACCGCAAGCGCGCGTTGGCGCTGGAGCGGCAGCAGCTCGTCCGCGACCGGCTGGCCGGGTTCGACATCCGCGGCGATCCCGGCTCCTACCACTGCTGGTGGCGGCTGCCGGAGCGGTGGCGGGCGGAGACGTTCGTGGCCGCGGCCGGGCGTCGGGGCATCGCCGTCACGCCCGCCGCCGCGTTCGCGGTCGTGCCGGGCCACGCCCCGAACGCCGTCCGCCTCGCCCTCGCCTCCGCGCCCACCCCGACGTTGACCGCCGCACTGGACGTGCTCGCCGCCCTGGCCGCCGGCAGCCCGGAGGACGAGCCCGTCGACTGACGCCGTTGACGCAACCGGACGGTTGCCATACTGTGGCAACCGTCCGGTTGCTACTTGTTGGAGGCAGGCAATGGGTTTTCCCGACCGCATCGAGCGGACCATGGAACTCGCGCACCCGCCGGTGAAGGTGTGGGCCGCGCTCACCACCGCCGAGGGTCTGGGCGCCTGGTTCGGCAACGAGGCGACCATCGACCTGCGTCCGGGCGGGGAGGCCCGGATGAAGTGGACCGACGGACCCGAGGTCCAGCTGCGGGTGGAACGGGTGGAGGAGCCGACGGTGTTCGGGTTCACCTGGCACATCTACGGGCTGCCCGAGGACGATCCGCGCCGCACCTACGTCGAGTTCACGCTCGAACCGGTCGGCGCGGGCACGCGGCTGAAGGTGGTCGAGTCCGGCTTCGCCCAGCTGCCGGAGAACTGCTACGGCAAGGCGTTCGAGGCCAACACCCAGGGCTGGATGAGCGAGCTGGGAGAACTGGTCGACTACCTCGATGCCGCCTGATATCGAGGCCATCGCCGAACAGGTCTTCGCGGCCCTGGCCGATCCGACCCGACGCGCCATCCTTGCCGCGCTGGCGTCCGGGGGGCCGGCCACGGCCACGGACCTGGCCGATCGGCTTCCGATCACGCGCCAGGCGATCGCGAAACACCTCGCCCTACTGGCGGAGGTCGGCCTGGTGACGGCCGAACCGGGGGAGCGGCGCCGGGTGCGGTACCGGCTGCGTTCCGCGCCGATGCGGGTGGCCCAGCAGTTCCTGGCCGCGCTGGCCCGCGACTGGGACGGCCCGCTCGACGCCTTGAAGGACCACCTCGACCGCACCGCCGGCGGAACCCACGAAAGCTGAGGACACCACGATGAAGACGCCCTTGATCGTCAAGCCGCGGGAGTGGCACGCGGCGCACGAGCGGCTGCTCGTGAAGGAGAAGGAGCTGACCCGCGCCCGGGACGCGCTGGCCGCGGAACGTCGGCGGATGCCGTGGCTGGAGGTGGAGCAGGAGTACGCGTTCGACGGACCCGGAGGACGGGTGAGCCTGCTCGACCTGTTCGAGGGTCGCCGTCAGCTGATCATCTACCGCGCCTTCTTCGAGCCCGGCGTGTTCGGCTGGCCCGACCACGCGTGCCGCGGCTGTTCCATGGTGGCCGACCAGGTCGCCCACGTCGCCCACTTGAACGCGCGCGACACCACCCTCGCCTTCGCCTCACGCGCGCCGCAGCCGGACATCCAGCGGGTGAAGGCGCGGATGGGCTGGACGATGCCCTGGTACACCGTGACCGACGGGTTCGACGCCGACTTCGGCGTGGACGAGTGGCACGGCACCAACGCGTTCATCCGCGACGGCGACCGCGTGTTCCGCACCTACTTCATCAACCGCCGCGGCGACGAGGCGATGGGGGGCACCTGGAGTTACCTCGACATGACCGCGCTCGGCCGGCAGGAGGCGTGGGAGGACTCGCCCGAGGGCTACCCCCAGACCAAGCCGTACGAGTGGTGGAACTGGCACGACGAGTACAGCGACGCCGAGGTGGCGGAGGCGCGGGCGGCCAAGATCACCGATGCCGCCGTCCGAGGCGCTGCAGGCGGTGCGGGCCGTGGTGAACCCGACGCCACTCGACCGCAGCCCACCTCCTCGAACGGCGGCGACACCGTGCCCGCGTCGGCGGGGTGCGGCTGTTCCGAGTGAGCGGACTCCAGGCGGGGGCGTCGACGTGCCCCCGCCTGGAGCGCCTGGCTAGGCGAACACCACCAGGTACGTCGCCAGCACCCCGAGCAGGTAGACCGGGTAACCGACCCGTGCCGCCCTGGACAGCCGCCGCTCGGCATCGTCGCGCTGGAGCGAGGCCATCCGCTTGCGCAGCATGGCGACCAGCACGCACCCGACGGCCAGCAGGATGAACGCGTAGTACCCCCACTCCAGCGCCACCGTGTAGCTGACTGACGGCAACTGCGAGGTCACGTTGTTCAGCAGCACGGCGGTGCTGAGGATCGCGGTGATGCCCATCGACACCGGCGCGGTGCCGTCGGAGGCCTTGAAGAACAGCGACAGGTACGTGACGCAGATCAGCAGCACCAACGGCAGCAGGTTCTTCAGCAGGAACGGCAGCGTGTCACGGACGATCTCCACCTCGCCCGTGTACTGGCTGTAGTAGATGCCGTCGGCGGTGCCGGCCGCGGACCCGTCACCCAGGGCGTCGCTGCTGCCGACGGTCCGCTGGAAGAACCGGGCCGAGGTCGCCAGCCAGTTGGGGATGGCGTTGATGCCGGCCTCCGCGTCCGCACCGCTGCGCAGGTGGTGTTCGGCCGGCTTGTCCAGGATCTCCTTGTCGGTCACGTACACGACCTGGTCGGCGGTCCGCGTCCGGTTCTGGAGCACGACCTTGAGGTGCTGGTGGTCGAACGGGAAGCCGCGGAACTCGAAACCGTTCTTGAACCGGTCGGCCACCCGGTACAGCCGGTAGGTGCCGTCCGGGCCGGTGACATCGCGCAGCGGATCGCCGAGCTTCAGGTCCGGCTTGACCGCGTTGACGAACTGGACGTCGGCGGCGGTGTGCGGGCCGGTGTACTTCAACCACAGGAAGAAGTCCACGAAGTAGGTGCCGTCCCGGGTGTCCAGGTCGCGCACCTCGTTGAGGTTGATGCCGGTGGCCACCACCTGTCGGCGGGTCAGGTACCGGTCGCCGATCGCGATCACCGTGCCGTCCGCCAGCGCGGCGCTCAACACCTGCTCCGACGGCGGTTCGTAGATCGTCAACTGCACGGGCGCGGAGACCAGCCGGGAGCCGTCGCTGGTCACGAACGACACCGGCATCTGGGCGGAGCCGTTGGCGGTGAAGTACAGCGGGCCGAGCAGCGCCGGGAACGCGTTCTTCCGGTCCTTCAACGCCGCGAGGCCGTCACGCAGACGTTTGCGGTCCTCGGCCCGGTTCGCCGGTGCGAGGCCGATGCCGTTCTTGGTGATCACGTGCAGGCCGACGTTGAGCGCCTGCCGGGCGGTCGCGGCGTGCCAGCGCGGGCGTTCCCCGTACCGCCGCTGGTAGTTCTCGGCCCAGGTCAGCGCCGGGCCGGACAGCGAGTCGTGCGCCATCGGGGTCGCCAGGTGCAGGTCACGCGTCGCGCCGCCCAGGGCGGCGTGGAACGCGGTTGTGCCGAGGGCGGCGGTGCCCAGGATCGGCGCGTCGATCCCCGCGCCGCGCAGGCCCTTCACCAGGGGGACGCCGTTGCGCTCCTCGGTGGCCAGCAGGACCGGAGTGCCGGGGGCGAGGGCCTTCACCTGGTCGATCGCGGCCTGCGGGTCGTCGGTGACGGGGAGGGCGGCGACGACCTCGCCGAAGCGCCCGAACGAGTCCGCGAACGCGGCGTGGGCGGAGCGGCCGGACTCGTTGTCGTCGTAGACGACCGCCACCCGGTCGGCGTGGAGCACCCGGGAGGCGTAGGCGGCGAGGAAATCGCCCTGGGTGCGGTCGCCGAACATGCTGCGGAAGTACCACTCGCTGCCGTCGGTGACGCCCGCGCCGCTGGCCGACGGGGTGATGGCGGGGATGCCGGCCGCGCGGTAGAGGGGGGAGGCGGCGAGGGAGGTCACGGTGACGCCGTGGCCGATGACGTACAGCGCCTTGTCCTCGCGGACGATCTCCTCCGCGATCTGCTTCGCCCGGTCGGGCTGGTCGGCGTCGTCGTAGACGAGCAGTTCCACCGGGTGGCCGTTGATGCCGCCGTCCGCGTTGAGGTCGTCCAGGCGCATCCGCACGCCGCGTTCGAGGTGGGCGGCAGCGGCCGGGTCACGTCCGGTCATGCCCGCGACCAGGGCGACGTGCACGGGGTCGTCGCCGACGCTGCCGGTCGCCGTCCACACACCGACGGTGGTCAGCACCACCAGCACCACGACGCCGATCGCGATCAGGTCCTTGGGCCTGCGGCGGCGCCTGGCGGGCGGGGCGACGGGGTGTGGGCGGGGTGGCTCGACCACGTCGCGCGCCTCGACCGGCGCGGTGGGCTGGATGCCGCGCAGTGCGCGCCGGGCCCGGTCGGTGTCCGGGTCGGCTTTGATCGCGTACGCCTTGTCCAGGCAGAACAGGCGCTCGGCGTTGTCGGTGACGAGTTCGGCGAGCCAGCGCCAGGCCGGTTCGTACTCGGCGTCGTTGGCCAGCGCCACGCCCAGCAGTTCGCGGGCCGCCTGCGGGTCGGTGGCGCGCAGGCTGATCGCCCGGTGGGTGAGCGTGACGGCGGTGTCGGGCTTTTCAGGCACGGGGCGGAGGTTAGGAAATCCACCCGGTGCTCGATGGATGATCCCCTGATCGGGACACCCTCACCCGATCAGGCGGTGTTCGGCGCGTAGGTGAGGTCGAGGACGCCGGTGGACAGGACGTGGGAGTGGGACAGCGTGAGTGTCATCTTCTTGCCGCTGTCGGTGAACAGGCGCTTGCCGCCGCCGGCGACGATCGGGTGCTGGAACAGGCGCAGTTCGTCGAGGAGGTTGTTGTGCAGCAACCATTGGACGAGCGTGGGGCTGCCGTTGACGAGGATGTTCCTGCCCGGCTGTGCCTTGAGCGCGCGCAGCTCCTCGGCGAGGTCGCCCTTGATGACGGTCGTGTTCTGCCAGTCCGTGGAGTCCAATGTGGTTGATGCGACCAGCTTGGGCGTGTTGTTCATCCAGTCGGCGAACGGGTCGTCCTCGATCGTCCGTTGTGGCCACGAGGCGGCGAAGACCTCGTAGGTGCGGCGGCCGAGAAGCAGGGTGTCGGCCGCTTCCGCGTCCGCGCCGATGGTCTCGCCGATCTCGTCGTTGTACATCACCCACTTCTCCGGTGACTCCACGACACCGTCCAGCGTGATGAACAGCCAGGCGACGATCTTCCTCATGGCATCTCCTTCAGGCGTGCGCGGTTGATCCGTCGGATCGTGCCACGCGAACGGCCGGAGAAGAGCTGTCCACTGTGGCGGGTCAGTCGCGGTTCTCCTCGATGTGCATGGCCTGGTGCTCGGGGCCGCCCGGGTAGCTCGACCCGGCTTCGTCGGCGATGGCCGTCGGCTCGTCGTCGGTGAAGTCGCCGTCGTCGTCGGGCTCGGTGTACTGGGGTGCGGCCGCCTCGGCGTCGCGTTGCCAGGCGCGGTCCTGGCCGGTGCCCCGCCGCATCTCCAGGCCCTCTTGCTGTTCGGACCGCGTTCGGTCGGTCCGCGATCGTTCGTCGGCCATGGATGACTCCTTTCGAGTGGGTGACACCCTGTCGGATTCCCCCGGTGGGTTCCCCGCCGCGTGGGCGGGTATCCGTTTCGGCCATGGGTCGTTTGCCTGGGCTCGTTTGCCACGGGTCGTTTGCCGGGGTGTCTGCCGGTGAACCCCGGAAGACATGACGAGGAGCGCCACGACGGCCGTGTCGGTCGACGCGTGGGGTGTCGACTTGGCCGCGGACCTCGGGATACCCGACGAACCCGCCGGGGTGGTGGTGTTCGCGCACGGCTCGGGCAGCTCACGGCACAGCGGGCGGAACCGGGCGGTGGCCGAATCGCTGCGCCGGGACGGGTTCGCGACCCTGCTGCTGGACCTGCTGACCGAGCGTGAGGAGCGGGAGGACCGCGTCACGGGTCGGCTGCGGTTCGACATCGGGCTGTTGGCGGAGCGGGTGGCGGCGTCGGTGGAGTGGGCGTCGCGGTACCGGGTGACGCGGGGGCTGCCGATCGGACTGTTCGGCGCGAGCACCGGAGCGGCGGCGGCCTTGGTGGCGTCGGCAGGGACGTACCTGGTCAGAGCCGTGGTGTCGCGCGGCGGCCGGCCGGACCTCGCGGGTCGTGCGCTGGCCCGTGTGCGTGCGCCGACGTTGCTGGTGGTGGGTAGCCGGGACGAGCAGGTGCTGGACCTGAATCGTGCGGCGGCGGAGCAGTTGGTGGCGACGTGCCGGATCGAGGTGGTCGAGGGCGCGACGCACCTGTTCGAGGAGCCGGGCGCGTTGGCCGAGGTAGCCCGCCTGGCGGGCTCCTGGTTCCGTGAATACCTGTAACCCACAGGCCGTCCGACCCCGCCCGCGACCGACGTGCCACGCTCCCCGCCCGTGACCGACGTGCCGCCCCGCCACCGCCCGCCACCACCCCGCCGTCGAGACACATGCTCGCCACCCACACCGACCTGACCCCACACCGATCTCGCCCCACGCCGATCTCGACAGTCCACAGTGGACTGACCGTCACCGGGGAGCGGACTGACTATCGCGGGGCGAGCCGACGGTCGAACCACGCACGGGTGCGGCGCAGGACATCGAGCTGGTGTGCCCGTTCACGGATCGAGTGGTTCTCGCGCGGGTAGACGACGTACTCGTGCTCGACGTCGAACCGGACCAGCGCGCGGTGCAGGAATTCGGCTTGCGAGACCGGCACATTGGTGTCCTCCTCACCGTGCATGATCAGCACGGGGGTTCGGACACGAGCAGCGTGCGAGACCGGACTGAGCCGATCGTGCGGATGCGGGCCGACACCCTCCCACCCCGCGCTACCCGCCAGGGCCGCCTCGAACGCGCCACCCTCGCCCGTAGCGGCGAGCATGCCCCAGTCACTGATACCCGCGCCGACCACCGCAGCCTGAAAACGATCAGTCCGCGTGACCGCCCACGCCGCCATGAACCCGCCGTGACTCCAACCAGCGATGCCGAGCCGCTCAGGGTCGGCCACACCGTCGCCGACCAGCAGATCGATGCCGGCCACCACGTCATCCCACTCATCAAGGCCGACCGCGCCGGTGACAGATGCGGCGAACTCGTGGCCATGCCCCGCACCACCGCGCGGATTGGGCAGGAACACCGCGTAGCCGGCGGTAGCGAGCCACTGTCCGGAGGGGTGCCAGGCAAGCGCCAACCGATCGGCGTGCCGGTCGTACGGGCCGCCGTGGACGATGGTGACCAGCGGGAACGGACCGTCGACGCGCGTCCGGCCCGGTGGCAGGAGCAGCAGGCCGTCCAGCGGCAGGCCGTCGGGCGCGCGGTAGGCGAGGCGTTCTTGCCTGCCCCAGCGGACGGCGGTGAGTTCGGGCCTGGTGCGGGTGAGTCGGCGCAATGGCCCGGCCTGTGGCCCGGCGTGGATGTCGGCGGGGCTGTAGGCGGTGCTGAGCACGGCCGCGATCGTGTCCTGGGTCGCGGTCACGGAGCCAGCCGAGCCGGTCAGGCGGGACAGCTCCCGGAAGCCGGTCGGGGTGAGGGCGTGGACGGTGGTGTCCAGGCCGTCCGCGAACAGCGCGATCACGCCAGGGCCTGCCTGGGCCAGTTCGGTCGGGCAGGTCGTCGTCCCGGCCGTCAGGTTCCGGTGCGGCGGTGTTCGGTGGGGTGGTGTTTGCGCCAGCGGTGTTTCGTGTGGCGGTGTTTCGTGCGGTGATGTGTGGGCCGGTGATGTGTGGGCCGGTGATGTGTGGGCCGGTGGTGTGTGGGCGGGTGGTGTGTGGGCGGGTGGTGTGTGGGCCGGTGATGTTGGGGCCCATGGTGCTGGGGGCGGTGGTGGCGTCGGGTTTTGGGTGGTGTGGGTTTCGGGTGTCGTGTGGGGGTCGAGGTCGGTGGTTGGTCGCGGTCCTCGTTGTTTCAACCGACGTTCGAGTTGGGAAATAACGGCGTTTCTGTAGGTCGTTGGGTCAGGATCACCCGATTGTGTATCCAGGTCCGGTATGGGGAGGTCGAACACGGCACGTCCGCCGACCAGGGTCGGCGGGGTCGTACCTAGGTAGGCCAACCGCCATCCGTGATCATCATGCCACCACACTGGGGATGACGCCTCGACGTGCGCGGGACCGAGGTTGTGTGCCTTGCCGTCGTGCACCAGGTGTAGCGCGGGGCGGAGTAGGCCGGGGTCGATGGCTGGTGTTTCCCAGGTCAGCACGGCCAGTGGTCCGCCAGTTGGGCGCTGGGCCAGCTCGACTACGTGTCGATCGTCGAGGCCGGGTGGGGTTTCTAGCTTGCCGGTGGTCAGGTCTAGTAGGCGGAGTCGGGCCGGGGCGGGCCGCTCGCCCCACACCTGCGCGTCGTCGCGTTCGGCCGCTCGTCGGGCGTCCTCCTCGGTCGGTTCGTCGTGCGCGATCACGGCGACCTGCGGCCGGCCGGTCAGGGGTAGGTGGTCGATCACGGCTCCGCGCCAGGTGGTCAGCTGTTCGATCACCCCGTTGTCCAGTCGGACGCGGTGCAACTGAGGGCATCCGCGTTGTGCCGCGTCCGACAGGTAGTAGATGGCGGTCGAGTCGGGTGACCAACGGGGGCGCGACTCGTCGGAGAGGGAGGGGGAGGGGGAATCGGGGGTGGGGGTGGAGTTGGTTGGGCGGTGGGGTGGTGCGCTGCCGTCGGATGGGACCAGCCACAGCTCGCTCACCGGGTGTTCCCCGATCCGCCCGACGGGGACGACTACGAAAGCGATCCACTTGCCGTCCGGGGACAACACCGGATTGCGCGGCTCCCGGCCGTCCACGATCATCTCCGCGGTCAGCTCGATCATGGCCGCCAGGCTAGGCCAATACCAGTGATTTAGTGCCTATTCGCAGGTCGGAAGCCTTTGGCGGCGTCATGGAAGCGGTGGCCAGCGCGGCGGCCAGCCGAGAAGTGAACCGTCACGGGTTTGGGACCGGCTTCGGTTTCAGACCAGCGCCGGTCGGCGTGGCGGTTGTTGAGAGTAGTACGCGGCTTCGTACTCGGCCGGGGGCAGGTAGTCCACCTCGTCGTGCCGGCCCGCGACACTGCAGGACCGCGCCCAGTCGGGCTCCCGCCGGGAACGCTCGTAGCCCAGCTCGGGCAGATCGTGCCGGGCGAGCGCGGGAAACCGCCCGGCGGGCAGCTCCCCCGTAACCGCCGCCCGCCAGACCGTCCAGATCCCGCACGAGCCCGGTGACGCCGCTCACGAGCCCGGCGAGGTCGGTGCGGTGACGGCGCGTCAGGGTGTCGGCGCCCTGCATGAGGGACCAGGGCACGGTGATGCCGAGTTCGATCGCACCGCCGCGCGTCCACAGCCCATCGAGCCCGATGGCCGCCACGGGCGTGTGCTTGCCGTACGGGAGCCGGCTCAGCAGCACCGGCCACGGTCCCGTATCGCCGGGCCGGTAGACATCCGCGCGCAGCACCGTGCCGTCACGCATCTCCGCCGGAACGTCGAACTCGATCTGGATCTCCGCCATGTACCGCTCCCTGTGCGTCTTTTGCGGTGTGCTCGGGTGCGGCGGGCGTCAGCCGGCCAGTTTGTTGAGCTTGCGGATCTGCTTGTCGAAGACCCCGGCAGGAGCGATGCGGCGCAGCATGCTTGCGCGTCCGGCCATGGAACCGGCGGTGTAGCGCAGCTTCGGTTTCGGGGCGGTCGCTGCCTCGACGATCACCTTGGCGACGATGGCGGGGTCGTCGCCGTCCTTGATCGCTGTCTCCATCATGCGGTCGAAGGCGCGCCGCTGGTCCGCGTAGACCTCCAGGGGCGTGTCGGGCCGCGGGCTGTTGGCCTCGAATCCGGTGCTGGTGTAGGCGGGTTCGACGAGAAGCGCCCGGACGCCGTACTCGCGGACCTCGTGGTCCAGGGACTCGGTGTACCCCTCGATCGCGTGCTTGGAGGCGGCGTAGGCGGCCATGTAAGGCGAGGGGAGGAAGCCGACCACGGAGGAGAGGTTGATGATGCGTCCGCGTCCTTGAGCGCGCATGTGGGGCAGGACGGCCTTTGTCATGCGCATCACGCCGAAGACGTTGACGTTGAAGATGTCCTGGGTCTGCGCGACGGAGCTTTCCTCAACGGCGCCGATCGCGCCCATGCCGGCGTTGTTGACCAGGACGTCGATCCGCCCGGACCGGTCGACCACTTGTCCGACCGCGGTGGTGACCGACTTGTCACCGGCCACGTCGAGGTCGAGGAACGTCACACCGTCGAGCGGGGTGACGCGCGAGGTGTCGCGGCTCGTGCCGACCACGTCGAAACCCGCTTCGACCAGCGCGAGCGCGGCGGCCTTCCCGATGCCGGAGGACGCACCCGTCACAAGTGCCACCGGACGATTCGTGGTCATCATGAACTCCCGTACTCAGTGAGAAACCGATCGGTTTCCACCACTGTAAACCGATCGGTTTCCACGCGCAAGCGCGAACACCACCACGAGACCGGACCGCGCCACCGGCCGCGTCCGTCCGGGAACCGCGTGATGCGTCAGCGCATGCCTGCCGTGTCGAGCAGGGTGGCCACAGTGGGCGCTACGAGCCCGGCCAGGGTGTCGGCCTGTACCCCCGCGCGGGCGCTGGCGCCGTCGAAGACCAGGCTGAGCTGTCGGGCCAGCAGGTCGGGATCGCTCACGCCACCCTGTTCGGCCTCGGCACGGAAAAACGCCGTCAGGTTGGCCTTGACCTGGTGGGCCACCCGGCTCGCGGGGTGGCTCTGATCCTTGAGTTCGATCTGAACAGCCAGGTACCGACAACCTCGGAACTCGGGCGCACCCGCCTGCGACTCCATCTGCTCGAAGACGTGCAGGATTCGCGCGCGGGGTGACCGGCCATCGTCCGCCGCGGGCAGGAGGGTCGCCACGTAGGCGGAGGCGCGCTCCTCCAGGCTCGCTGCCAGCAGTTCGTCCTTGCTCTCGAACAGCTGGTACAGGGAGCGCTTCGACACCCCCGCCGCCTTGCAGAGCGCCTCGACGCCGATGCCGACACCGTTTCGGTAGGTGAGCGTGGCCGCCGCCTCCAGCAGTCGCTCCCTGGTACTTGGCTTCACTTCGGTGGTCATGCTGCGAGGTTAACTCGATGCGGACGAAATGAAAACCGATCGGTTTCAGGGTGTGCCGGGGCGATCGGTTTCATCTGCAAGGTCAAAGGCCGGGTCGTCCTCCACGCCGGCCCGTCACCGAGTCCCGTTGCCGCCCGTAAGAGGGTGGTGGCGCTCCCGGCGGATCTGTTCTCCGATCGAGTCGATACACGCCCGACTCCGCCATGGACTGTCCAATGTGGACGGACGCCGGGGTGACCGGATGGCGGGTTCCTGCTTTTGGTCTAGTGCTAAACCGGTTGAGACGGGGATTTGTGGGCTGAACGGAGCAATGTCGGCCAGGTGCTGAACAGGCCTTGGTCGATGCTCGTACTTCCCCATGAGAACGGGTCACCCCGCCGCGCAGGTGCACTCGCCTCTCCCCACACAGGAAGGTGGTTCATGAGGCACACACGTCCCCAGCTCGGCAGGAAACGCGCGGTTGTGGTCGGTGCGGTCGGCGTTGCGGCGATGGTCGCGATGGCGGTGGCCGCACTCGCCACCGCAGGCGGAGACCAGGCGGAGCAGGCGATCGTCTGCCCGTCGCCGGTCGGTGCGCTGACCGCGGTGCCCGAGGCGGCGCAGGCCGAAGTCACCCGCGAACTGGCGAACCTGGACAAGCAGCTCAAAGAGGCCAACGAACGGTTGGTGACGTCGGCCGGCGAAGGCGGTCCGGCCTTTGTGGACAATGCGATCCTGGGTCCGTTGGCCAGCAAGCGGACCGCCGCCTTGGATCGGATAGCGATCGCCATCGGCCGGGTCGACGAGAAGCCGGAAGGGTTGGAGCAGTTCGCGAAGTGTGCGTTGGGTGAGGCCGGCGATGTCGTCGACGTGACCGCGGCCCCGCCCGCGGACGCGCCTGCCGAAGGTGAAGGCGAGCAGGTGATCGAGTGCCCGTCGCCCGTCGATGCGTTGGCCGCGGTGGAAGTGCCGGCTTCGGCTGAGGCCGAGGTCGAGCGGGAACTCGCGAATCTCGACAAGCAGATCCAGGAGGCCAACGACCGTCTGGTGAGCACGAAGGGTCAGGGTGGGGCCAACTTCGTGGACAACGCGATCCTGGGTCCGTTGGCCGACAAGCGGACGGCCGCGCTGAACCGGATCGAGACCGCGATCGGCCGGGCCGCCGAGAAGCCGGAAGGGTTGGAGCAGTTCGCCGAGTGCGAGCTGGTGGAGGCCGGTGCGGGAGCCGGTGAGGAAGGCGAAGCCGGTGAAGAAGCCGGTGGGATGACCACGACGACCGCTCCGGCCGCCGACGAGCCCGCGGACGGTGAGCAGGTCATCGCGTGCCCGTCGCCGGTGGATGCCATTCCCGCGGTGCCTGCCGCGGCTCAGGCTGAGGTGACCAGGGAGCTGGCCAACCTCGACAAGCAGATCCAGGAGGCCAACGACCGTCTGGTGAGCACGAAGGGTCAGGGCGGGCCGAACTTCGTGGACAACGCGATCCTGGGTCCGTTGGCCGACAAGCGGACGGCCGCGCTGAACCGGATCGAGACCGCGATCGGCCGGGTCGCCGAGAAGCCGGAAGGGTTGGAGCAGTTCGCCGAGTGCGGGTTGGCGTAAGCGGATCAACTCGCGTGGAGAGGCCGGTCCGGGCATGCCCGGACCGGCCTCCGGCGTTTCTGGCGCGAACCGGCCGGCCCGGCCGGAAGTGGTCGAGTCCTTGACCGAACAGGGCGTCCCGGTCGCGGGGAATCGAGGCGGTCGTGAGCCGCCGTACTTCCCGATGCGTTGCAGGAGAACGGGTCGAGGTCCGGCTGGAGTGAGGCTCACGCGACCTTCGGTGCGGCGCGCATCCCGATGTAGCAGCACTTCCGGCCGTCCGTCAGGGTGGAGAACACGACCGGCATGTACGCGTCGCTGAACGACGGTCCGGCGCCCGAGGCGGCGAACACGGTGTCGGTGACCGGCAGCAGGTCCATGTCCATCGACGGGTAGGCCTTCATGCCGTCCACGAACTCGTAGCGCAGGTGCGGCGCGCCGGAACGGGTGCCGACGGTGATCACCACGCCTTCACGGCGGTAGGTGCCCAGGTGCGGCGTGATGTCGGCGTCCACCTCGCGCGGGCCGAAGGGCTCGGGCACGGGGACGCCGGCGGTTTCCGCGAGTAGTTCGCCCAGCAACGCCGTGGCCAACGGCCGTGCGCCGCCGCCGTTGGTGAGCAGGGCGACCGCGACTCCCGCGCCGGGCACCACACGCAGATAGGCGTACTGGCCGGTGGCCGCGCCGTCGTGGCCGAAGCCGGGCGTGCCGTCCCAGTCGTAGAGGGTCCAGCCCAGACCCCAGCCGTCGGCGCTGACGGTCCACTTGTCCGGCACGTCGACCTGCCGCTCCTGCATCGCCGCGACACCGGCCGGGGTGAGCACGGACGCGCCGCCGTCGAGGTGCGCCTTGGCCAGCCGGACCACGTCGGCGGCGCTGGCGCAGACGATCGCGCCGGGACCGAACCCGCGGGGCATCATCTCCCACACCGGGGCGGGGTCCGGGTCCTGGCCGGGCTCGCCGAGGTGGCCCATGGCGGACCGGAAGCGCAGCAGGTCTTCCGGCAGCATCATCGTGTGGTCCAGGCCCAGCGGCGCGAGGACCCGCTCCTTCAACGCCTGGTCCCACGTCATGCCGGTCAGCACCTCCGCGATGCGGCCGAGCACGACGTAACCAGAGCCGCTGTAGGACACCGTGGTGCCGGGCGGGCAGTCCTGGGCCAGGTCCGCGCAGCCCTCGACGTAGCGGGCGATGCAGTCGTCGCCGCGCCCGGTGTCGAGGTGGAAGTCGCCGCTCAGGCCGCTGGTGTGGGACAGCAGTTGGCGCGGGGTGATAGTCCGGCTCGCCTCGGCGTCGGCGACCGTGAAGTCCGGCAGCACGTCGCGGACCGGTGCGTCCAGGTCGAGCAGGCCGGCTTCGACCAACTGCATGATCAGCGTGGCGGTGTAGATCTTGGCGACCGAGCCGAGTTGGAACACCGAGTCGGCGGTGGCCTCCACGCCGGTGCCGCGGTTCAGCACGCCGGTCGCGAACTCGTGGATCTCGCCGTCCACCAGCACGGCCAGGGTCGCGCCGGGCACGTGGTTCGCGGCGCGCAGCTCGTCCAGCCGGGCCTGCCAGTGATCGCGCTGGAAAGTCATGGGGTTCTCCTCGTCCGAGCATCTTGCGAACGCTGTTCTCATCTTGCGCACACTGTACGCAGCGGGACGATTGTGCGCAAATGCGCACGTCGTGCGCTAGTCTCGGTGGTGAGAGGAGGCCCCCATGCCCGAACCGACCGTCCCGTCCGTGTGGGCCCGTCAACGCCGAGCGCGCGAACAGCCGGCGTTGAGCCAGGACCGGATCGTGTCCGAGGCCGTGCGGTTGCTGGACGAGGAAGGTCTCGAAGCGCTGAGCATGCGGGCCCTCGGGACCAGGCTCGGCGCCGGCGCCACCTCCCTGTACCGGCACGTGGCCAACAAGGACGAGCTGATCGAACTGGTCGTGGACGAGGTCTACGGCGAGATGCGGGTGGGTGACGCCGACCCTGTCGGTTGGCGGGCTGTGGTCGCCGAGTGCGCGCACAGCCTGCGGGCGATGGTGCTGCGCCACCCGTGGGTCGCCTCGGTGCTCGGGCAGGTCGGGCTGGCGCAGCTGGGACCGAACCTGATGGCGCGGTCCGAGCAGTTGCTGGCGCTGTTCCGGGCGGCCGGTTTCCCGCCGGGTGAAGCCGACCAGGCCATGAGCACGCTCATCGCCTACGTCATCGGCATGACCACCAGCGAGGCCGCGTACCTGTCACTGCTCGCGCGCAGCGGCCAGACCGAGCAGGAGTGGGCGCGGAGCGTGCGGTCGACCGCCGAGCAGTCCGTCCGCGACCACCCCCGGCTGCGTGACGAGTACGCGGTGCGGCGCGAGGACGACCCGGTGAAGCTCCGGGAGGACAACTTCACCTACGGCCTCGACCGGGTGCTGGACGGCCTCGCGGCCAGGGTGTCCGGCTAACGCCGGCGCGGTCCGAACCTCATCGACATGCCCCGGATGCCGACGCTGAGCAGCGGGCGGTGGGGGAGGAGCCAGGACAGCGGCCCGGCCGGGTCGATGTCCCAGCTCGTCCGCAGCGCGGTCACGAAACCCTTGGCGCGCAACGGTGTCCGGGCCAAACCGCTGCCGAACGCCTGCCACGTCGACGTCGCCACCGGCAGCCACACGCCGATCCGCAACTGCCTGCCGCGCACCGAGGCGATCGTGCCGTTCACGTCACGGGCGGACGCGGTGAGCCCCCGTTCCCACTCGAACTCCGCCAACTCCTTGGGGATGCCCCACAGCTCACGCCCGCCCGCGCGGGACGCCGGGCTGTCCACCCAGATGCGCGTGATCGACACACCGAACCGCAGCCCCTGCCGCACCAGCACCGCCGCCACCAACTCGTGGTAGGCCAGGCCGGGCGGCTGGTAGTGCACGAACGCCGTGCCCACCACGGCCCGCCCGAGCACCGTCACCGGACGCACCGGCAACGGCGGTAGTGCCGTCGCCCTGACCAGCCACACGGACACGCACGCTCGGCCGTTCAGCTCCCACGGTTCGGGCGGATAGCTCACCATCGCGGCCCCTCGCTTCGGCGGTAGGCACGACTGTGCATCATTGTTGGGCCACAACGGCATTGCGCGCTCGACGAGCGGTGTACCGTGCCCCGACAGCCTGACACCCGATACGGGGTCGGCGCGTGGGGGATGGAACACAGCGTGAGCACGCTCATCGAGGAACGCGCGCCCGCCGACAGCGCGAGACCGCCGGCGTTCCGCACCGACATCCAGGCCCTGCGGGCGGTCGCGGTGCTGGCGGTGGTGGTGAACCACCTCTGGCCGGGCGGGCTCACCGGCGGGTACGTCGGCGTGGACGTGTTCTTCGTGATCTCCGGCTTCCTGATCAGCTCCCACCTCGACCGCGAGATCACCGCCACCGGCCGGGTCCGCCTCGGCCGCTTCTACGCCCGCCGCATCCGCAGGCTGTTGCCCGCCGCGTTGCTGGTCTTGGGTGTCAGCCTCGTCGCCGCCTACTTCCTGCTGCCCTACCCGCGCTGGGAGGCGACCGCGGCCGAGGCGTTCGCCGCCGCCCTGTACTGGGAGAACTGGCTGCTCGCGGCCAAGTCGGTGGACTACTCGGCGGCCAACGCGGCGGCGAGCCTGGTCCAGCACTACTGGTCGCTGTCGGTGGAGGAGCAGTTCTACCTGTGCTGGCCGGTGCTGTTGGTGCTGCTGTTCAAGATCCGGCGACGGCGGGCGCAGGTCGTCGGCATCACCGTGGTGGGCGCGGCCTCGCTGGCGTTCAGCGTCTACTACACGCAGGTCGAGCCGAGCCAGGCCTACTTCGTCACGCCGGTCCGGGTGTGGGAGTTCGCGCTGGGCGCGCTCGTCGCGTTGACGGGGTGGGGGCTGTCGAAGCGGACGGCCGGTGCGGCGTCGGCGGTCGGGTTCGCGATGATCCTCGGGTCGGCGGTGCTCTACGGCCACGGCACGCCGTTCCCCGGTTACCTGGCGTTGGTCCCGACCGTCGGCACGGTCCTGGTGATCGCGGCCGGGCGGAGTCCGGGACGGCAGTGGCACACGGCGGTCACGGCGTCGTCGCCCGTGCAGTTCCTCGGTGGCATCAGCTACTCGTTGTACCTGTGGCACTGGCCGCTGATCCTGCTCGCGCCGTTCGTGTTGGGCGACGCGTTGCGGGCGGGCCGGATGACCGCGCCGTACCTGGTGGCGGTGCTCGCGGTGTCGCTGGTCCTGGCGTACCTGTCGAAGGTGCTGGTCGAGGACCGGGGCATCGCGATCGGGCTGGGCACCGGTCGGACGTTCGCCGCGATGGTGGCGGGCGTGGTCGTCGTGTCGGCTGCCGCCGGCGGGCTGAACTGGACCTACCTGCGGCACGTCGACCAGGCCGAGCGGGACGGGACGGTGCAGCTGAGCGGGCCGTGCGCCGGTGCGCAGGCGTTGATCCCGGCCCACGGCTGCCCGAACCCGATGGGTCCGGCGAAGGTCGTGCACATGGGACCGGCCAACGAGTACTTCACGGCGCCGCCCGACTGCGTCGGCACCGAGGGGTCGGCCGACGTCCTGGTGTGCGACTACGGCGGGGGAGCGGAGTCGCCGGACGTGGTGTGGCTCGTCGGCGACTCGCACGCGCAGCAGTGGCAGCCGGCGGTGGCGGACCTGGCGCGGGAGCACGGTTGGGTGCTCAAGCTCGCCTACCTGGGCGGGTGCCCGTTCGCGGACGTGGCGTTCGTCGGGTTCGGCGACCTGACCACCGACGAGGCCAGGCGCACGTGCGTCGAGTGGAGCGCGCGGATGACCGACGTGATCGCGGAGGACCGGCCGTCGGTGGTGCTGACGTCGTTCTACGCGCGCAAGGAGTCGGTGGACGACGGCAGCGGCCGGTCGCAGACCGAGCAGTACCGGGACGGGCTCGAACCGCGCTGGCGGCGGTGGACCGACGCGGGGGCGCGCGTGGTGGTGCTGGCCGACCCGCCGCTCAACGGCGCCGTGCGGGACCACCAGTGCGTGGCGCTGCACCCGGGCGACCCGTCGGTGTGCGCGGTGGACCGGGGCACGGCCCACCCGGTGGACCCGTTGGCGGAGGTCGCGCGGACCAGCGGCAACCCCGGGGTGCGGCTGGCGGACTTCACCGACTACTTCTGCGACGAACGGCGGTGCCACGGGGTGGTCGGCAACGTCGCGGTGTACTACGACCCGGACCACCTGAACGCGACCTTCAGCCGCAGCCTCGCACCGATGCTCGACCAGGTGCTGAAGCCTCGGTAGCCGGACGGTGGCGCCTGAGGCTCAGCGGCGCGCGCTGCCCAGGCCTCGGCGTGGGCGTGCGGGTGGCGGTGGGGCTTCGGTTTCGGTGGTCAGGCTGGTGTAGGCGTCCAGCCAGCCGGTGGCCCGGTAGTCGCCGCGTCGGGTGAACACGGCCACTCCCGTTTCGGTCTCCGCCGGGTCGTCGTCCTCCGGGTACGGGATGGTCGCGGCCGACGTCGTGGGCGCGGTCCACGTCCGGCCTCGCCAGGCGATGGCGGTCGCGCCGGTGCCGTTGGTGACGGTGGCGCTGTCGCCGTGCGCGGTGAGGGTGTAGTTGGTGGTGCGTTCGCGCAGCAGGGCGGTGTAGCCGGCGTGGTCGAGGACGCAGCCCGCCGGTGAACGGCTCGGCTGCCAGTCCGGTGCGCGGACACCGCGTGCCACCGCCGAGCGCCACAGGGCCGGCACCACGTCCTTCAGGTGGGCGCGGGTGGCCATCTCCTCGCACATCCACAGCAACCGGCCCGCGCCACGGGCCGGCGCCAGGCTCCGCCAGCGGACGCGGTGGTCCAGGTCGGCGGCCACCACGGCGATCCACGGGTGCACGGTGCCCAGCACGCCCTGCGCGGCCAGCCACGCGAGGAACCTGGGCGCCTGCTCGTACACCGGGTGCAGGGTGGCCATCGGGATGCCGCCCGCCACCCGTCGTCCCCGTGTGCCGGGCTTGGCGGTGTCGAACAGGTGCGGTGAGCGGGCCACCAGCAGCAGCGCAGCCCACGCCAGGTCACCGGGTGCGGTGGTCGTCTGCGAGCCCAGGCCCTTGACCGACGTCGTGTTGGTGATCTGCGACGTCTTGCCGCCCGCCTTGATCACCGTGGCCACCGCCGGCCGCACCGGCTCCGGCACCGGGATGCCCGCCAGGTCCCGCACCGCGACCGACAGGACCAGGCTGAGCGCGTTCTCCGCCTCGTCCGGGTCGTGCGGCACGGGCAGCAGGCCCAGCGTGCGGCGCAGCCGGTGACCGGTGTGGGTGGACACCATCATCCGCGCGGTCAGCCGGCCGGGTTCGGTGATCGCCAACCGGCCGTCCGCCAAGGTCAGGTGGCCCTCGTCCACGAGGAACGACACCGCTTCCTGCACCGGTTCGAGGTCGTCGTCGCCTTGCGCGTGCGCCAGGGTCTCGACCCACCAGGCTTGGGCGTCGTCCACCGTGCCGATCCGGCCTTGCAGCACTTCGGCGAGCACGTGGTCGGGCAGCGAGTCGCGGATGCGCGAGTAGACCGAGTACCCGGCCACCAGCCGGGTCTGCCAGTCGGCGCGCTGCGTCTCGTCCACGATCAGGTAGGACCAGCCCTCGGTCTCACCGGCCCCGATGCGCCCGGCCCGGCCGAACATCTGCAGCACGGTGGAGGTGTCGATCGGTTCGCCGCCGATCGAGACGTCCCGGATGATCACGGCCCGGGCCGGCAGGTTCACGCCGGCGGCGACGGTGGACGTGGCCACCAGGACGTCGGCCTCACGTGCCCGGAACGCCCGTTCGGCGGCGTGTTTGTGCTCGTAGTCGGCGTAGTGCAGGCGGACGCCGACGTCCGCGCAGACCTTGGTCAGGCCGTCGATGTCGTCGGCGGCGACGGTGTGCACGGGGGCGCCGCGGTCGGCGGCGATCGCCATCGCGGTGGAGCGGACGTTGCGCTTGGAGCCGCAGAAGACCAGCACGCTGCCGCCCTCGGCGGCGTGCCGGTGGGTGAGGTCGAGGACGACCTGTTCGCGCCGGCGGTTGTTCGCGGCGAAGCCGGACGCGGCCGGGATCGTCGGCAGCTGCCACGTGACGCGGGACGGCCGCCAGGTCGTCGCGACCAGGTCCGCTTGCAGCCATTCGGCGACTTCGGCGGCGTTGGACACGGTCGCGGACAGGCCGACGATCCGCACCGGCGAGTCCGTGCCGCGCACGCGGGCCAGCAGCGCTTCCAGCAGCGCGCCGCGACCGGGGCTGCCCAGCAGGTGGATCTCGTCCACGACCAGGCAGCCGACCTCGCCGAGGGCGGCCTGGAGGGAGCTGGCACGGCAGATCGCCTCGAACTTCTCCGTGGTGGCGACCCACAGGTCCGCCGCTTTGACCGCTTCTACGTCGACGGCGTACTCGCCGGACAGGCGTTCGACCCGCAGGCCCTGGCTGCGCCAGGTCTCCAGTTCGCGGTCGAGTTCGTCGGTGAGGGAGCGCTGCGGGACGAGCCAGGCGGCCTTGCGGCCTTCGTCCAGGATGGTTTTGAGGACGGCGAGCATGCCCATCGCCGTCTTGCCCGCGCCGGTCGGTGCGGTGATCAACAGGTGCGAGTCGCCGTCCACCAGGTGCGGCGCGGCCTGGGCCTGGGCGGGGTTGAGCACGGGAAACGGCAGGAACCGGGCCCAGTCGGACGGCACGTGCCGCTCTACCGGCACCGGGTCCGGGACGTCGTTCGGGTCGACCGGTTCGTGCAGGTTCCACAGCATCTCGAAGGCGAGGCGAGCCGCCCGAGCCCCCTCACCGACCACCGCCTCACACCGCTCCGGCACCACGCCGCCGACCTCGGACAACCAGGCCGACGCGGAACTCGCGGACACCTCCTCCTGCTCCAACCAGTGCCGCACGGCCCGGAACGGCACCCCGGCTCGTTCCAGCCGCTCCCGCAACCCGTCGAACTCCGGCCGATCGGGCAACACGACCCGCGCGTCCACCCCTGGTGGCACGTCGAGCACGTCGAGCGCCGGGTCCACCGTCTTGCACCACCACACGGGCCGCGACTCCAGCGCCGCCAACGCCGGTGGCAGCACCGGTGCGCCCGCCGTGCGGGTCGTGGGCGCGACCTCGGAGCCGCTGAGGATGGACCGGATCCGGGCCGCCATCGCAACGGTGGAAACGCGTCGGGCGGGCCGTGCCGGGGTCACGTCCGGCGCGGTGCTGTTCGCTGCGAGGGCCTGCTGCTCCACCTCGGCGTCGCCCGCCGCCGGCCCGGCCTCCGGCTCGGCCTCAGCCTGTGGCCCGGCCTTCGCCCCAGTCCGCGAGCCGGCCCCGTTCCGCGAGCCGGCCCCGTCCCACGAGCCGGCCTCTGGCTCGACCTCAGCCCACGGCTCGGGCTCCGGCCCGGCCTGAGACCCGGCCTTCGCTCCAGTCCGCGAGCCGGCCCCGTTCCGCGAGCCGTCCGCAGCCCGTGAGCCGGCCTTGGCCTGCGAGTTCGAACCGGGCCTCGTCTCTCGTCCCGGCTCGGCGCTGGTCGGCGGCTGTGACTTGCGCTGCGGCTTCGGCCGTCGCCCCTCCTCGCTCGATCCCGATCCCGGCGCCGGCGGTGTCGAATCCGGGCCCGGCGGGTTCCGGCGCGTGGTCTGAGACCGGCTCTGGCTCTGGGGCGGTTTCGCGGTCGGCGGGGAGATGGCACGGGAGCTGCCGGCCAGGGCTTCCAGCTGGGCGTCTTCCGCCAGGCGGCGCGACACCGCGTCGGGGCGCAGCTCGCCGAGCACGGAACGTTGCGCGAGCTTCAACTCCCGCAGCGTGAACGACGCGGGGCACGTGGGGCACACGACCGCGGCCTGCAACTGCTGCCGTCCCCGGTCGGGGTGGGCGCGGTAGAGGCCATGGATCTCGCCTTCGCACTTCGGGCACCGCCGGTCGATGGGCACCGGCGACAGCTGCCAGCCGGGCTCGGCGTACCGCGCGATCGCGGGCTCCGGGCGGACACCCCACCTGGCCTGCACGACCCCGGCGACCGACGTGTCCACCACGGGCGACCCGTCCTCCACTCATCGCCTCCGTCCCGACCGCGGGCAATCGACCCCGCCGGCCGACACGTGATGCTATGCCGAACTCCGTGCGGACGGCCTCGGCGGTGAGGGGAGCGGTCAGACCGGGTTGGTGGCCACCAGCACCGGGATGTGCTGCTCTTCCTCCGTCAACGAGCCGTGTTGGCCCACGAGTGTCGTCAAATGCGGTTCGGCCACCGAGCGGACCACCGCCAGCGACCCCTTCGCCGCGACGACCAGGTCACCGATCCGCGGCAGCACGTGGTCCGCCACCCGAGGGCCGAACCAGCCCGCGGCGACCGCCTCCGACCGCGACGCGACCCACGCCCGGTCACCCAAGCGCTCGCTCCACCGGGCCCGCACACCTTCCACCGCGGAGGTGTAAACGTGCCGGACCCGCGCCTCGCCGCCCAGCACCCGCACACCGTCCTGCAACGCGGCGTCCGTGTCGAAGTCCACCCGGTCGTCCGCCGGCACCATCCCGTGGTCCGCCGTCACCACCAGCGCACCCCCGGGTGGCAGACCGTCGGCAATCGCCGCCGCCAACCGGTCGACGAACCGCAACTGCCACCGCCACGGCTCACTCCCCGGCCCGTAGACGTGCCCGAGCCCGTCCAGATCCGAGTGGTACGCGTAGCAGAGCACCCGGTCCTCCGACCACAACGCCTCCGCCACCCGCGTCACCATGTCACCGAACCCGAGCACTCCCTGGAACCGCCCGCCGCGCAACACCGCCCGCGTCAGCCCGCTGTCCTTCTGGTCCCGGGGCAGCACGAGCCGCACGGCCACCCCCGCCTCGGCCGCCACCTCGAACGCCGTCCGCCGGGGCTGCACGTCCTCCGGCACGAGCACGGTCCGCAGGTCCACGTACTCCGGCACCCCGTGCCGGGTCCACCGCAACGCGTTCAACACCTCGTCGCCATCGGCGAACGACAACCCCACCAACCCGTGCTCACCGGTCGACAGCCCGGTCCCCAACGCCGCCAGGCTCGTCGCCGTGGTCGACGGGAACCCGGCCGTGATCGGCGACCCGGCCAACGAAGCCAGGAACGGCGCGTCGGTCTCGTGCTCCCGCAACAACCGCCACCCGAGACCGTCCACGAGCAGCACGCACACCCGCGACGAGCCGGAGATGCCCAGCACGTCGACCATCCCGGGCACACCCAGCCCGGCGAGCAACGACGGCACGACGTCGGCCAGCGAACCAACCCCGTACCGGGGCACCAGCGGGTCCATGACACCCGACCCTAGCCCGCCAACGAGGATGTCCGACATGGAAACCGAACGGATCGGCCCACCGCTGCGAGGCGGCGAACGCGAGACGCTGCGCGCGTTCCTCGACTACCACCGCGCCACCCTGGCCATGAAGTGCGACGGCCTGTCCACAGAGGAACTGCGCCGCCGCTCCATGCCACCGTCCACGCTCACCCTCCTCGGCCTGGTCCGGCACATGGCCGAAGTCGAACGGACCTGGTTCCGCCGAGTGATCAACCACGAGGACATCCCGCTCGTGTGGTCCGCCGACGGCGACTTCCAGGTCGCCTACGACGCCTCCACCGCCACCAGGTCTGAAGCCTTCGAGGCGTGGCAGACCGAGGTCGAGCACGCGCGGCGGATCGAACGCGAGGCCGAATCCCTCGACATCACCGGCCACCAGCCCCGCTGGGGCGAGGACGTGTCGCTGCGCCTGGTCATGCTGCACGTCATCCACGAGTACGCCCGGCACAACGGACACGCCGACTTCCTGCGCGAGGGCATCGACGGCACGGTCGGCGCCTGAGGCGTCACGTCTCCGGAGAACTGCGGCGCGAGGTAGCCCACCGTCACCCGCGCCCGCCGTTTCGGCCCGCCGGTCGTCCACACTCTCTCCGCCGTCGGCGGCGGGATGTCGGACCTCGCCGGCAGAATCAAAACAGGGTTCCCCTGGACGGGGACCCCTGCGTAGCCCGGCCGTCGGCCCGGTGGTCGGTGTGCGTTCGAGTTTCGGGCGGTGGTGATCGGAGCTAGCGTCGGTGTATGCCGTCGACCGAGCGAGCCACGGACGACCTGGAATTGCTGGACGCCTACTGGCGTGCGGCGAACTACCTGTCCGTCGGGCAGATCTACCTGCTCGACAACCCGCTCCTGCGCGAACCGCTGCGCCCGGAGCACGTCAAGCCGCGGTTGCTCGGGCACTGGGGGACCACGCCCGGGCTCAACCTGCTCTACGCGCACATGAACCGGGCGATCCGGCAACGTGACCTCAACGCCCTCTACGTCACCGGGCCCGGTCACGGTGGTCCGGGGCTGGTCGCGAACGCCTACCTGGAGGGCACCTACAGCGAGGTGTACTCCGGCATCGGTGAAGACCTGGACGGGCTGCGCGCGTTGTTCCGCCAGTTCTCCTTCCCCGGCGGCATCCCCAGTCACGTCGCGCCGGAGACGCCCGGCTCGATCCACGAAGGCGGCGAGCTCGGCTACGCCCTCCTGCACGCGTACGGCGCGGTGTTCGACAACCCGGATCTGCTGGCGTTGTGCGTGGTGGGGGACGGTGAGGCGGAGACCGGGCCGCTGGCGGCGAGTTGGCACTCGAACAAGTTCCTCGACCCCGCCCGTGACGGCGTCGTGCTGCCCGTCCTCCACCTCAACGGCTACAAGATCGCCAACCCCACCGTGCTGGCGCGCATCCCGGACGACGAGCTGGCGTCGTTGCTGCGCGGCTACGGCCACACACCGCACTTCGTCGTCGGCGACGAACCCAAGGCCGTCCACGAACAGCTGGCGTCCACTTTGGACCAGGTGTTGGACGACATCGCCGAGATGAAGAACGCGAAGCAGCGCCCGCCGTGGCCGATGATCGTGCTGCGCACCCCGAAGGGCTGGACAGGGCCGAAGGAAGTGGACGGGCAGCAGGTCGAGGGCACGTTCCACGCCCACCAGGTCCCGCTCGCCGCCACCCGCACCGACGCCGGGCACCGCGACCGACTGGAGGAGTGGCTGCGCGGCTACCGGCCCGAGGAGCTGTTCGACGACAACGGCCGGCTGATCCCCGAGCTGCGCGCCCTCGCGCCGACGGGCGACCGGCGGATGAGCGCCAACCCGCACACCAACGGCGGCCGGCTGCTGCGCGACCTCCGGATGCCGGACTTCCGCGACCACGCGGTGACCGTGGACCGACCGGCCGCCACCAGCAGCGAGGCCACCAAGGTGCTCGGCGGGTTCCTCCGCGACGTGATGCGCCGCAACCCGGACAACTTCCTGGTCATGGGCCCGGACGAGGTGGCGTCCAACCGGCTGTCCGCGCTGTTCGAGGCGACCGGCCGCAAGTGGCGGGCGGCGACCGTGCCCGGCGACGAGCACCTCGCGCCGGACGGCCGGGTGCTGGAGGTGCTGTCCGAACACCTGTGCCAGGGCTGGCTGGAGGGCTACCTGCTGACCGGCAGGCACGGCCTGTTCACCAGCTACGAGGCGTTCATCCACATCGTCGACTCGATGCTCAACCAGCACGCCAAATGGCTCAAGACCACCCGCCTCATCCCGTGGCGCGCGCCGCTGGCGTCGCTGAACTACCTGCTGTCGTCGCACGTCTGGCGCCAGGACCACAACGGGTTCAGCCACCAGGACCCCGGTTTCCTCGACCACGTGGTCAACAAGAAGGCCGAGATCGTCCGCGTCTACCTGCCGCCGGACACCAACACGCTGCTCTCGGTGGCCGACCACTGCCTGCGCAGCAAGCACTACGTGAACGTGATCGTAGCCGGCAAGCAGTCCGCGCTGACCTACCTCGACATGCCCGACGCGATCGCGCACTGCACGCGCGGCCTGGGCATCTGGGACTGGGCGGGCACCACGGAGGGCGAGCCGGACGTGGTGCTGGCCTGCGCGGGCGACATCCCGACGTTGGAGACCCTGGCCGCCGCGAAGCTGCTGCGCGAGCACCTGCCGCAGCTGAAGGTGCGCGTGGTCAACGTCGTGGACCTCATGCGCCTGCAACCGGACACCGAACACCCGCACGGCCTGCCCGACCGCGATTTCGACGCCCTGTTCACCACCGACAAGCCGGTGATCTTCGCCTTCCACGGCTACCCGTGGCTCATCCACCGCCTCACCTACCGCCGCACGAACCACGTCAACCTGCACGTGCGCGGCTACAAGGAGGAAGGCACCACGACCACCCCGTTCGACATGGTGATGCTCAACGACCTGGACCGGTTCCACCTGGTCATGGACGTGATCGACCGCGTGCCCGCGTTGGGCGGCGCGGCGGCGTCGTTGCGGCAGCGGATGACGGACGCCAGGCTGGCCGCGCGCCAGTACACGCGTGAACACGGCGAGGACGACCCGGCGATCGCCGAGTGGACGTGGAGCTGACGTGCGGATTCTGGTGGTCAACGCAGGGTCGTCGAGCCTGAAGCTGCGGCTGCTGGCCGCCGACGACACGGTGGAGCGCACCGCCGACGTCGAACCGGACGTCGAGCAGCTCGGCTTCCTCGAAGACTGGCCGAGGCCGGACGCCGTCGGCCACCGGGTGGTCCACGGCGGCACCCGGTTCACCGACCCGGTCGTGATCGACGAGCTGGTCCGCCGGGCGCTGTTCGACCTGACCGCCCTCGCGCCGCTGCACCAGCCGAAGTCGCTGGCCGGCCTGGACGCGGTGGGCAAGCTGCTCCCGGACGTGCCGGCGGTCGCGTGCTTCGACACCGCGTTCCACACCACCATCCCCACCGCCGCGGCCACCTACGCCGTACCGAAGCAGTGGCGGGACCGGTACGCGATCCGCCGTTACGGCTTCCACGGCCTCTCCCACGCCTACTGCGCGCGGCGGGTGGCCGAACTGCTGTCGCCCGGCCTGCGGCTCGTCACCTGCCACCTCGGCGCGGGCGCGTCCCTGACCGCGATCGCCGACGGCCGCAGCATCGACACCACCATGGGCTTCACGCCGCTGGAAGGCCTGGTGATGGCCACCAGGTCGGGCACGGTGGACCCCGGTCTGGTGCTGTGGCTGGAAGAGCACGAGAACCTGTCGCCGCACGAGGTCGCCACCGCGCTGGAGGAGCGCTCCGGCCTCACCGCTCTGGCCGGCACCGGCGACATGCGCGAGATCGACACCGCGGCGGCGAACGACGAGCCGGACGCCGTGCTGGCGCTGGACGTCTACACGCATCGGTTGGTGGCGGGCGTCGCCGCCATGGCGGCCGCGCTCGGCGGCCTCGACGTGCTGGCGTTCACCGGTGGCGTCGGCGAGAAGTCCGCGACCGTCCGCCGCCGTGCCGCCGAACGCCTCGGCTTCCTCGGCGTCACCATCGACGCGGACCGCAACGACCACGTGGACGGCGACACCGACATCACCGGCCGGGACGCCGGCGCCCGGACCCTCGTCGTCACCGCGCGTGAGGACCTGGAGATCGCACACGGCACCCGTCAGGCGCTCAGTCGCTGATCGGCTTGCCGTTGCCGATGAACGGGTGGCGCCGGAACACGAACCACGCGTACCAGAGCAGCGCCAGGAACAGCGCCGCCCCACCGAACACCAACGCCTGCAACGGGCCGCCCGGCCGCGACACCTGGCTCAACACCACCGACAACACCGTGGTGCCCAGGCCCGTGCCGCACAGCAGCCCGGTGGCCAGGTGGTAGGCCGGGCGGGAGTGCACGTTGGTGCGCCACTTGTTCCGCCCGCGCACCCAGCTCTCCCAGTGCAGCACGTCGGACGCGGGCAACGCCGACCCGGACGGCACGTCCTGCTCGGGCCGCAGGAGCGCGTTCACCTTCTGCTCCAGCTCCCACAGGTACCACCGCGCCCGCCCCAACCGCTGCACCTCGCCGAACCAGACGAACCAGACGAAGACCAGCAACACCGGCGCCAGGCTCAGAATCCCGGTCCGCACCGGCACGTTCGACCACGACGCCAGCAGACCCGAGTAGATGACCGCGATCGCGGCCAACCCGTACGTCATCACGGTCTGCTGCGTCGACACCGCCGCCACCAGCTCGGTGCGGATGGTGTTGTACTCCGCGAGCATGAACGCGAGCCGTGCCTGCGGCCGGTCCACGAACGGCTCCGGCTCCGGGCGTGACTTCCATAACCCCACGACGACTCCCTCCCGCGCACCTGTGGAAACACAGTGTTCACGACCGCGGGGTTCCGCTAGGGTCGAACGCAAGACCTTGGACGGGGGGCGCCCATGGCCGACAACACCTTCACACCGCCGGGTCCGGCGGATTTCTTCCCGCCGGCGATCTTCGGCGGGGTGACCAAACCGATGGTCCTCGTCGTGCTGTCGGTGGTGATCATCTCGACGTTCTTCCTGATCACGAGCCGCAACCTCAAGCTGGTGCCGAGCAGGTGGCAGTTCGCCGCCGAGTCGGTCTACGACTTCGGCCGCAATTCCATCGCCCGCGAACAGATCGGCGCGAACGATTTCCGCCCGTACGTGCCGTTCATCCTGTCCCTGTTCACCTTCGTGCTGGTGAACAACATCTTCGGCATCGTGCCGCTGGTGCAGTTCCCGACCATGGCGCACATCGGCTTCCCCGCCGCGGTCGCGCTGCTGGTCGTGTTCCCGCTCTACCACTTCGTCGGCATCAGGCGGCACGGCCTGGTCGGCTACCTGCGCAACCAGTTCGTCATCCCGGACGTGCCGAAACCGGTGCTGTGGCTGCTGCTCATCCCCACCGAGGTCGTCCTCAAGTTCTTCTTCGACCCGGTGAACCTGGCGATCCGGGTGTTCGCCGCGATGTTCGCCGGCCACCTGCTGGTCATGGTCTTCGTGCTGGGCGGCGAATTCCTGCTCCTCGAAGCCGCTCCACTGCTGAAACCGCTGGCCGCGGTCAGTTTCGCGCTGGCGATCGGCATCACCATGCTCGAAGCCCTGATCCAGGTCCTGCAGGCGTACATCTTCGCCACGCTGAGCGCCCACTTCATCGGCCGCGCCCTGGCCGCCCACCACTGAACCGGTGTCGCCCTCATCCGGCACGTTGCCGGATGAAGGTTTCCACGCCGTCCGGAATCCGGTCCAGGCGAGCAGGTTGGGTGTTCGGTGTCGAGCCAGGCCATCGCCGCCGGGATGTCGGGCAGCGGGTGGACGCGGGAGGCAGGTGAGGGTGGGTCGAGCTCGATGGGGTGGCGGTGGGGGCCCAGGAGGAGAGCGGTGCCGTACGCGGTGTGGGTGTAGAAGTCGAGTACCTGCCGCAGCGCTGCCGCAAGCGGGACTCACAGCGGGCGGGCCTGCGTGCATACGGCCGGCTACCGCTGGCAGGACGAGGGCGACCTGTCGACCAGCGAGCACGCGTACTCCAACGCGACCTGTCTGTGGCAGAAGATCCTGTGGGCCGACGGTTACCTCACCAACGACGGGATCGACGGCATCTTCGGCGGTGGCACGGCGAGTGCGACCTTGCAGTGGGAGGCAGACCGAGCCCTGCCGCACGACGGGAAGGTCGGTATCAACGCCTTCAAGAAGGCGGATGCCAAACTCAAGTCGGACCAGGAGCGGGCGTGGTATTACGACGGCTCGGAGCACGACGCCGTGATCACCTTCGACGATGACGGTAGGTTCGGGTTCTACGAGGACGGCGTGCATCGGCTCGCGGGCTACAACTACCGCACGTGTAGCTGATCGCTCTCCCGTGGTGGCCCGCCGATCCGTTCGGCGGGCCACCACGGCCGTTTGATCGGCACGGCTAGCGCGGTGTGATGCCGTTCAGGACAGTCCTCACCAGCGCCTCGACGTAGCCCGGCGGCACCTCCACCGGCGTCGACGTGCCCCGGTAGAGCCGGGGGAGTACCAGCTCGTGGCACGCGCCGATGACCTGGCCGCGGCTTCCCGGAGTTCGTCCACCGCGGGCGGTGAGACGTCGCGCAGGGCGAACCGCACCGGTCCCCAGCCCATGATGAAGTCCGTCGCGTCCGCGATGTCACGGCCCCACACCTGGTCCGCGTCCACCGCCTCGGCCTTGACGTCGGTGAAGCCGGCCCCGGTGAGCACGCGGTCGATCACGGCCGGGTCGGACAGCGACAACGGCCCGGAGTCGGAGTACTTCGGCCGGTCGCCCAGGACCGCGAACACGTCACCGAGGTGGCCGAAGTCCCGCATCGACAGGAACGCCAGCCGCCCACCGGGGCGCAGCGCACCGCGGTGCGTGTCGTCAAGCGGTCCGGTGGGCGGGTTATCGTCGCGATCATGACCGTGGTGCGCTCGCTGGTGTTGTTCGCGCTGGCCGCGTTCGCCGAGATCGGCGGCGCGTGGCTGGTCTGGCAGGGCGTGCGCGAGCACCGGGGCCTGCTGTGGATCGGCGCCGGCGTGGTGTCGCTCGGCCTGTACGGGTTCGTGGCGACGTTGCAGCCCGACGCGCACTTCGGCCGCATCCTCGCCGCGTACGGCGGGGTGTTCGTGGCCGGATCGCTCGCCTGGGGCGTGGTCGTGGACAAGTTCCGGCCCGACCGGTGGGACTACGTCGGCGCGGCGATCTGCCTGGTCGGCGTGGCCGTGATCATGTACGCCCCGCGCCCGTGAAGGCGCTCAACCCCGCTCATCGGCACGGCTCGGGTGTCCACCGGGTGGCCGCGCGAACGGCCTCAGGCGTCGAGCGGGGTCACCGGGGTTCGCGGGTTGCCGCGCGGTCGGAGGCGGCCCATCGGTAGCGGCGGGGCGGGTAGGCGGTCGCCGGGGTAGCCCTCGACCCGGCCGAACCGTTCCGCCTCCGCCTGCCACTGGTCGCGGAACCGGACGATCTCGTCGTGGCTGCGGCCGACGAAGTTCCACCACATGACCAGGTCCTCGCCGAGCGGTTCGCCGCCGAGCAGGACCACCCGCGCCGGGGTGTCGGCGACGTTGGCCAGGTGCAGTTCGGCCGCACCCGCGCCGACGTAACCGAGCGTCCCCCGCGCGAGCGGCGTGCCCGCGAGTTCCACCGCGCCGGCGTCCACCAGCACGCCGTGCTCGAACGCCGTGTCGACGTCGAGCACCAGCCGCGCGCCGGGTTCGAGCACGAGTTCCGCGCCCACCAACGGCGTGAACGTGCGCACCGGCGACGTCTCGCCCGCGACCGTGCCGAGGAACACCCGGACCGTCGCACCGGCCAACGCCACCGCACCGGGCACGTAGTGCTGGAAGTCGCGCGGCGCGTCCCGGTGGGCGTCGGGCAGCGCGATCCACAGCTGCACGCCGTGCAGCACGGTCGTGTCCGGGGTCGAGACCTCCGAGTGGCAGATACCGTGCCCGGCGGTCATCAGGTTCAGCTCGCCCGGCCGCACGAGCGCGTGCACGCCCAGGCTGTCGCGGTGCTCGATCTCGCCGCTGAACAGCCACGAAGCCGTCTGGAGCCCGGTGTGCGGGTGCGGCGCGACGTCCATCCCGCCGCTGAGCGAGACGTCGTCGGGCCCGTAGTGGTCGGCGAAGCACCACGCGCCGATCATGGACCGCGACCGCTGCGGCAACGTGCGCCGCACGGACATCGCCCGCGGCCCGCCCAACGGGACGTCGCGCGGGTCCAGCACCTCGACCGCGGCGACACCGGACGCGCTCTCACAGACCAGCTCGGACGGGTCGGTTTCCACGTTGCTCATCGAGACCCCGATCGGACGGCCATCGGACCATCGTAGAGCCCGATGGCCGCCGAATCGCCTAGAGCGAACGCTGGTATTCCTCCCACGTCCGCTTCGGGCTGACCGCCGGCCCGTCGTCGGCGCCGCGGTTGGCGAGCCCGTTGTAGCCCAGGTAGTAGTCGCCCGCCTGGTTGCGGGCGCCGCTGGACAGGTCCGGGTCGGCGAGCGCGATGGCGTGGATGTGGTAGCCCCAGTCGCCCTGCGCCGGCGTGCGGACCCAGGCCGCGAACCCGACCTGCCGCATCACCCTGGCCACGTTCGTGCGGGTGGTCGTCGTCATGCCGGACACGGAGATGTCCAACGCGCCGCCGCCGTCGTGGGTGCCGGCCGATCCGGCCACGCCGCCGGGATTGTAGGAGCCCTGGGTGACGCCCAACGACATGCCCAGCAGCCGTTCCGCCTCGACCAGCATGGCCTTGGTGCGGGTGTTCATGAGCTTGCCGTGGTAGGTGACCTTGCTGCCCGCCGACACCGCGTTGGTGACCGTGTAGGTCGTCTCGCCCAGCAGCCGCAGCGAGGTCGGTCCGGGCATGCCGGACGCGTCGAGCCCGGTGTAACCCAGCGACCGCTGGTACGCCGCGTAGGCGGAGATGGTGCTGGTGCCGAAGTGCCCGTCCACGTAGGTCGAGGACAACAAGCCCTTCGCGACGAGCGCCCGTTCGACGAGCAGGACGCTGGGGCCGCTGCCCGTCGTGATGGCCGTGTCGGCCCGGCGCGGATCGATCTGCGCGGCCTTGAGCACGGCTTCCATGTTGGCCGTCGGCAGCGCCACGGCCTGCGGCGGTGCCGACGGCATGGCGCCGGCGGGGACCGCCAGGCCGATCCACCCGATCACCACAGCGGCCACTGCGGCGCCTCTGATGTTGACCACATCCACCTCCGGTCGACGCTGGACTGGAATCGAAATCAGTCAAGCGCCAACCGACAGCCCTTGGCAATAGTTGACTACGGGAGCGTGCGGTTGGTTAAACACCGACCATGGTCAACGGTTGGACGACGGGAACCGGTTGCCCGGACTGCCCAGCGCGATCAGTTCGGTGTACTGGTCCTGCCACGACCGCTCGGTGGCCAGCAGGTCGGCCAGGCGCTGCACCCACCCCGCGTCGATCGGGGGCGTCGCCGTGGCCAGGTGCTGCCCGGTCTCCTCGCGCGCCTTCAGCCACCCGACCAGAGTGGGCGCGAGCACGGGGCCATCCGCATTTTCCGACATACCGGAACCGTACTTCGTGTGATGAGGTGCTGGTGGAGTACACTTCGCCAGGTTGGGGCACGAGCTGTCGGCACGAGGCCGGCGCGGTCCCCGATCCAGTCCGGCCGTACTTCTGGGGCCGGGGACGGGAGCACCGGCTTGTCGCCGGAAAATCCGTTCACATCTTCTACCCCCTCGGCCCGCGGGCACGCCGAACCGAACGACGACTCCAGCGCGCGGGACGATGTCCGCCGTCGGCGTGGTCCGGTCCCGCAGGCAGGGGAGACGGGGTCCTCATGACGCAGACCAGATCTGGCCGATCACAGGGTGCCGCGGTGGGTTTCGCCGACGCGCGCGCAGCGGCCGACAGGGCCGAGAACGTCCAGCGCAGCCAGGCTGCCCGCACCGTCGCGGACAACTCGGTCGACGCGAACGACTGCCGTGAGCTGCTCCTCATGCTCGGCCTGCCCGACCCGCCGGCGGGCAACGCCCCCGTGCGCACGCAGAACGAGCGGGCGCAGGATCAGCGCGCCCCCGAGCAGCGCGTGCCCGACTACAGCTACCAGGACGCGCCGGACGCGGCCTACCAGGCAGGAGTACGCGAATGACCCAGGGAACCGTCAAGTGGTTCAGCGGCGCCAAGGGCTTCGGCTTCATCACCCCCGAGGGTGGCGGCGCCGATCTCTTCGTGCACTACACGCAGATCAAGGACTACGGCCACAACGGCCTCGCCGACAACCAGGCGGTCCAGTTCGAGATCGGCGAGGGCGCCAAGGGTCCGCAGGCCACTTCGGTCCAGCTGGTCTGACCCGCGTCGGCAGGCGGCCCCCTCGCCGTCGACCACGTCGGGTCTTCGCAGTACCGCGTCTCGACCTCCGACTTGCCTGTGACAGTGCCGTCCGGGCAGTCGGTGGGGTCTACGCGTACCGGTGCAGGGCTCTCTGGAGCGCGCTCCGGGTGTGGTCGGCCGTGTCGTCCTCCCGGTCGTCCAGCCCTCGGTCCGGGCCATCTCGTCGAGCACGCCCAACCCCGTGCTCCTCGTAGAGTCCTATCAGGACTTCGCAGTCGGACCTGGTACGCGGGCGGAAGCGTGCCACCGGGCTCACCCACGTCTCCAACGCGGTGGTGAACCGCGGGTACCGGTGCAGGTGTCGCAATTGGACGATCGTGAAGCCGTGCGCGGACAGTACCCGAGCCGCACCGTCCGGGTCGTCTCGTGGAGCGCGTTCCCGGTCGGTTCGCCGGCGGCCGGTTGCACGACCTCGTGGAAGACGGCGCCGACCATCAGCCTAACTCGATCGGGTGACTTGTCGGTCGGGGTGCATCGACCCCACCGGACTGCGGTAGCCCATTCCGTGGAGTGTCCACGAGGGACACCCGTGGAGGAGGTTCGAGCGCAGATGGGCATTGGCGACAAGTTCGACGAACTGAAGAACAAGGCCAAGGACGCCCTCGGCCAGCACGGCGACAAGGCGGACGAGGGCATCGACCGGGCCGGTCAATTCGCCGACGAACGGACTGGCGGTCAGCACTCCGAGCACATCCAGAAGGGCACGGACAAGGCCAAGGAGGGTCTGGACCGATTCCGCGAGCAGCAGTAGCGCCCGCCGAACCCGGACCAAGGGCCGCCCTCCGGTCGAGGGCGGCCCTTCCTGTCCTACCGCTGTGCGCTTACTGTCGGGCAAGGCGTGACGCGAGCAGCTGCTTGCCCTGCTCGGCGCCCTTGCGGCTCTCACCCTGAGCGCGGCGGAAGAAATCCGCCAGCTCCCCGTCGCCCGCACGCTCGGCGTCGGAGATGTATGTCTCCAGCCGCAACGCGTTGCTCAGGCACGCTTCGACGAACCAGATGATGTTGTAGTCCTTGTCCTGGGTTCCGGTCACCTGACCGGCTTCGGTCGTGGACACGTGACCTCCTCACTAGTCGACAACCCCCGGATACCCGTTTTCGGCATCCTGAACGCCGACCGGTGCCGTGATCCTCAGGCTTCCAGCTCGGCCCAGACGACCTTGCCGTCGGACGTCGGCTCGGCGCCCCACGACCGGCTCAACGCCGCCACGATGATCAGCCCGCGCCCGCGTGCCGAGTCGACCTGCACCGGTCTTGGCTGGGGCAGCGAGGACGAGCGGTCGGACACGTCGATCCGCATTCCGGACGTGGTCCGCGTCACGGTCAACCCCACCGGGCCGGTCGCGTGGTCCACCGCGTTGGACACCAGTTCCGTCACCACCAGGGCGGCATCGTCGGCGACGTCGGCCGACAGCCCCCAGGCTGACGCCGCGTCACCCACCACCCGCCGCGCGCGCGCCGATGAGCCCGCTGAGGCGGGCAGCGTCACGGCCACCGGCGCCGCTGGCTCGTTGCGCACATCCGCTCCCCGTCGATCGGCCGTCACCGCATCGTCGCACATCCTCCGCTCCGATCACCGAGTGGTCGCGCTCACCGGCCGTCTGGCCGCGACCGGCGGCGTGGCGGTGACCAGCGCGTGTGACGCCACCAGCGGCCGTGACGCGACCGGCGGCGGCGTGGCGGGTGAACGGTGGCGACGTGAGACGCACCGGGTGGCCTAGGCTCGGGCACCATGGAGTTGCAGGTGCGCAGTGAGGTGCGGGGCGACTGGACGGTCGTCGCGGTGTCGGGCGAACTCGACGCGGACACCGTCCCCATGCTGTCCGACCGCCTCGAAGAGAGCACGGGCGCCAGGGTGGTCGTGGACCTGAGCGGCGTGCCGTTCATGGACACCACGGGCCTGTCCCTGATGCTCGACTGGCACCGCCGGCTGGATGGCGTGGGAGGCCAGTTCCGGATGGCGTCCCTGCAACCGTCGGTGCACAAGCTGTTCCGGCTGACCGAGTTGACCGAGGTCATGCACATCCACGAATCCGTGGAGTCGGCCACCACGCCTGCGGCGTGATTCCCGAGACCTTCCGGAACTCGCCGATTCCTCGTGACCAGGCATGGTTGGCCGCCCTGCCGGCGGCGATCGAGGAGCGGTTGACGGTCTGGGACCTCCGCCCCGACGGCCCGGTCGCACACGGTTCGCACGCGCTGGCGATCCCCGTGACGCGGGACGGCACGCCCTTGGTGCTGCGGCTGAACGCGCCCAGCGAGGACGTGACCTCGCACGTCGAGGCGCTGCGCTTCTGGCAAGGCCGGGGGACCGTGCTCCTGATCGACGCCGACCCGACCGCCAGCGCGATGCTCCTGGAACGCCTGGACATGCACCGCACCGCGCTCGACCTGCCGTCGGACGAGGCGATGGCGGTGCTCGGCGTGATGGCCCGACGACTGGCCGTGTCCGCACCACCGACCGCCCGATCAACCGCCGACCTGGCCCACGCCCGCGCCTCAACCCTGGAAGCCGCCTGGGCGCGCCAGGGGAGACCGTTCGACGTGGCGTTCCTGCGCGAAGGTGAGAAGGCGGCCGAGACCCTGATCACCACGTCGTCGGACCTGGCGGTGAACGGCGACCTGCACTCGGCCCAGGTCCTGGCGGGCTCGCGCGAACCCTGGCTCACCGTCGACCCGATCCTGCTGCGCGGCGACATCGCCTACGACCTGGCCCGCGTCCTGTGGACCAGACTCGACGAGATGCCCGACGACACCGCCATCACCGGACACCTGGACATCGTCACCGATTCGGCGGACTTACCCCTCGACCACGCCCGGAACTGGGTCGTCTTCCGCGCCGTCGACTACTGGCTCTGGGGCCAGGCCAACGGCCTGACCGAAGACCCCCTCCGCTGCCACCGCCTCATCACCGCCCTGACCTGACCACCCCGCCGACATCGCCGGCGCCCAGGGGGATACCGAGCCGGTGCCGCGTGCCACCGCCCGGTCAGGGCCTTGTCACCCTCATCGATCTGCTCCCGCAACATCAGTTGCCCTCTCAGGACACCGGTGGGTGAATCTGGTGCTCCTTGCCGGTCACGACGTCGATGGCGAACACCCGCTCGACCCTGGGGTTGGTTTGGAGCGTCGGGAAATCGGTCATGTCGACCGGGGTGCCCGGCTCGCGATCAGGGCTTAGCAGGACGTAGACGTCGCCGTTGGCGCTGCGCGCGGGACTGGCGGCCACGGCGGCAGACGGCTCCGCACCGGCCTCGAACCCCGGCCTCGGGCTGTCCTGGTTGTCCAGGTTCGCCATGAATTCGGCCAGGTCCATCAGCGAATGGCGTTGCCCCTGGGTGTCGATGGTGTCGCCCGCCCAGAAGAACGAACCGTCGGCCTTGGTGTCGATGATGTCGCGGATGTTGTCCAACCAGCGCTCACCCTGCTCCTGCGGGATGTCGCGCAAGTCGATGTGGGGCTTCCCGTCCACCGAGGTGACCGGGAATCCGTGCTGGTCCTTTTCGTCCTTGCCGATCGCGTCGCGGAGCCCGTCGGGCTTCGTCGGGTCGTCGCCGGGCTCACGGTGGCGGCCGTCATGCTCGCCGTCCTGCCCGTGGTGTCGGTCGGAGCGGCCCTCGTCCCCCGGCTTGCGGGCGTCGCCGGCCACGTCGTTCGGCGACTGCGAAGGCTTGTTGTCCGGCTCAGAGGCCCCACCGTGCCCTGCGCCGCCCTGCTGGGGGCTGCCGGGAAGATCCGGCATGGACGGCATGGACGGCATGGTGGGCGGGTTGAGCCGTGCTGACAGGCCGGTCGTGTCGGGAGCCGAGGGCAGTTTCGCTTCGCCGCCGGGGCCGCTCGGCAAGGGGAAGTCCGGGATCGACGGCATAGCGGGCATCCTGGGCACGGCCGCGGAGGTGGTGCCACCGGTCGGCTGGGGGATCTCCGGCATCTTGACGGCACCGGCCGAGACGGGCGGCTTGGCTCCGCCGGTCGGGGCGCTCACGTCCGGCGTCCCGAGCTGACCCGGTGCGGACGTCTTCCCGGTGGCGCCCGGCGTGTTCGCTCCACCCGGCACGCCCGTGCCGCTGGTCATGCCGGGGATGTCCGGCATCGAGGGGATCGGCGGCATCGCGGGAGTCGGCGGCATCGCGGGAGTCTGGGGCATGGCCGGAATTGAGGGCATGGCCGCAGCCGGGGCCGTGGGAGCGCTCGACATCTGCGCCGCTGATGCGGTTTTGGTAGCCGCCGAGTCCGTCCCACCGACACCGCCCGCATCGAACGCCGGTATGCGTGCTACGGGATCCGGGATGTTCGGCATCGCCGGCATCGCCGCCGTAGTGGGAGCGGTGGGGGCCGTGGGCATCGTTGCCGTAGCGGGGGCGTTCGGCATCGTCGGGGCGGACGCCGTCGTGGCGGCATCAGGAGCCGGGCCGCCGGTACCGGGGAGCGGTCCGGTCGGCGCGGTAGCGGTGGTGGTCTGCGGGACGGTCTCCTGGCCGGCGTTGATCTGCTCGGCAGGGACGGCCGCCGGTGCCTGGCCGCCGGTGGTCCGGGGCCTCTCCTCCGATGGCGTCGATGGCGCGCCCGGCAGCTTCTCGGAGGTCGTAGTGGGTTCGAGCTTCGAGAACTCCTCGCCGTTGGCGCGGTCTGTGTCGAAGTGGGTCGACGCGGTGGCCTTCAGGCGGTCACCGACCTGGCCCATCGTCGTGGCGGCGCGGTTCGCCTGCTCGATCGACCTGCCGGCGGAACTGTTGAACGCGTCCACGAAGGACACGCCCACGGTGCCCAGCGCGTTGCCCACCAGGGTCTGCCCCGACAACTGCGACACCACCTCCTCGTAGCCGGTGCGCAGGCCGCTCGCATGCTGCTGGAGCGTGTCCATAGCGGACCGCTCCATCGTGAACCCCGAGCCGACGCCGCTGGGCGTCTGTGGACTGGTCGAAGTGGGCGACAGATCGGTGGTGACCACGGGAATGCCTCCGCAGGGTGCAGGGAAGGGAGCCGGTTGAGAGGGGACGCCGGTGCTCGGCCGCCGTCAGCGCCTAATCGGCACCCGGCGCCCTCACGTACGTGGCCTCTGTCGCCTGGCGGGCTTGGACCTGCGGTTCTGTTGCCTTGACGTACGTGGTGGCTTCAGTCGCCTGGCGGGCTTGGACCTGTGGTTCTGTTGCCCTCAGAAGGGGAGCCTCTGTCGTTTGGTTGGTGTGGAGGACGTGCTGTTCCGCTGCCCTCACATGGGTCATCGACTCCGTCGGCGCGAGCGGGGCGGTGGCGTGGACCGCTTGGCTCATGCGCGTGGGCTGGAGTGGCTGCGCTTCCACGGCCATCGCCGTGCGGTACTGCGCGGGTTCGAGCGGGGCCGTGGACCGCCGAGCGGTGGTGACCTCTTCGGCATCCGTGAGCAGGAGGGGTCGTACCATGGTGAGGCCTTCGGTGTCGGACAGAAGGCGTCCGGTGGGCCGCACTGCGGCCTGCGCGGGGGTCGACGAAGTGCGCGCCAGCATCCTGCTCGCCTTTGTCGTCCCCTCGGCGGCGGCGTCGAACCGCTCCCAGCCCTTGGTGACATCGTCGGAGATCTCGTCGAGCTTCTTCAAGCGGTCCGCCTGGCGGGTCAGCGCGGCGGCCAGGCTGTCCATCTTCGCCGCGATGGCGGTGCCCAACTCCACCGCGCTGGACACCACTGAGCCGAGGAACACGGCGATGGACGCGCCGAACGTGAACGGAGCCATGACATACGCCGTGATCGCGCCCGGCACCAGCGAGTCCGAGTACCGCGTGACCAGGTCGACGACCATGTCGCGCAGCGCCTGCACCATCGCGCCGGTCGTGGCGACGACCACGCCCTTCTTGTCCACCACGTTGGCCAGCGAGTCCAACTCCTGGCCGAGGGCGTCCATGCTGCTCTTGAACGCCTCCTGCGAGTTGCCGCTCCACCCCACGGGCTGCGCCAACGTCGTGCGGTGCGTCTCGGTCAACGTCCGCATCCGCTCCGCCGCCGACTTGATCGCGTCGGAAGTGGCCTTGACGCTCCGTGGGTCTCCCTGCAACTGGTCGATCGGCTGCCGCAGGAACGCCACGTAGTCGATCACCCAACCGGCGACACCCTGCAGGCGCTGGAACGGATCGCCTTCAGGCGCCGCACCACCCAAGCCAGACGGCAGGCCCGCGACGGACTCGGGCTCGGCTTCAGCCTCGCGGCCGATCGTCTCGATGCGCTGGGCGAACTCAGGCCTGGCCAGCGCCTTCCTGAGCCTGGGCTGTTCAGCGGTAGCCGATGCCATGAGCCGGACCTTCCTCGGAACACGTGAGCACGTGGTCGAACCGCACCGGATATGGCGCGAACCCGTCGGGGCCCACCGTCGAGGCCCGCATCGAGGAGTCAAGGCACTCCCGCCAACGCCGCACCAACGTCCAGCCAACGATCACCCACAACGGACCCGCCGCCGTCCGCCAACCGCCAACCCACGACGGGGACCACCGCAAGCCGACGAAGCCAGTCAATCCCCGCCAGTCAATCCCCCAAGATCACAACAAACCTCCGGGGGCCGACGAGCCGGACCCAACCCACGGCCGTGCAACACGGCCCTGCAACCACCAGATCACTCCTGCTCGTGCTCAACCCCCAGGTAGAACGCGATCAACCGCAGCAAGTGCTCGGTATCCACCGGCTTCGTCACATAATCCGTAGCCCCGGAAGCCAACGACTTCTCCCGGTCCCCCTTCATCGCCTTAGCCGTCACCGCGATCACCGGCAGATCGGCATACCGCGCCATTGCCCGAATAGCAGCCATGGTCGCGTTCCCGTCCAACTCCGGCATCATGATGTCCATCAACACCAACGTGACGTCGTCGTACTGCTCCAACGCCCGCACCCCGGTGATCCCGTTGTCCGCGTAGATCACCTGCAACCCGTGCAGCTCCAACACCGACGTCAACGCAAAAACATTCCGCAAATCGTCATCGACGATCAGCACCTTCTCACCGTGGAACCGCATCGGCGCCGGCGGCAGCTCCGACGGCGCGATCAACGACTGCGGCACCGAATCAGCGGGCGTCAGCAGCTCAGGCAAGGCCTCCGGCTCCGCCACGACCGGCGGCACCAGACCCTGCTCGCCCAACGGCAGGTACAACGTGAACGTCGACCCGACCCCCGGCTCGGACCGCACATCCAGCCGCCCGTCCAGCAACGTCGCCAACTCCCGGCTGATCGACAGGCCCAACCCCGTCCCGCCGTACTTGCGCGACGTCGTGCCGTCCGCCTGCTGGAACGCCTCGAAGATCACCGACAGCTTGTCCGCCGGGATACCGATACCGGTGTCCTGCACGTCGAACGCCACCGAGCCGCCCTCGACCACCCTGATCCGCAGCTTGATCTCACCTTCGTGGGTGAACTTCACCGCGTTCGACAACAAGTTCCGCAAGATCTGCTGCAACCGGTGCTCGTCGGTGTGCAGGGTGGGCGGGACATCGGGTTCCACGACGACCTCGAAGTCCAGCCCCTTCTCCGCCGCCAACGGCATGGTCAACGTCTCGACGTAGGTCACCACGTCCGACACCCGCACCGGGTCGGTCAGCACCTGCATGTGCCCGGCCTCGACCTTCGTCAGGTCGAGGATGTCGTCGATCAGCTGCAACAAGTCCGTACCCGACGAGTGGATGGTCCGGGCGAACTCCACCTGCTTCGGGTTCAGGTTGCCGTCCAGGTTGTCCGCCAACAACTTCGCCAGGATCAGCAGGCTGTTCAACGGCGTGCGCAGCTCGTGCGACATGTTCGCCATGAACTCCGACTTGTACTTCGACGCCGACGACAGCTGCCGCGCCCGCGCCTCCAGCTCCACCGAACCGGCCCGCAGCTCCTCGGTCAGCCGCTGCGACTCCACCAGCAGGCTGTCCGTCCGCGCGTTGGCCAGCATGGTGTTCAGGTTGACGCCGATGTTCTCCTTGAGCTGGTCCAACAGGTCCAGGTGGACCTCGGTGAACTCGCCGAACGACCCCAGCTCGATCACGCCCAGCGTCTCGCCCTGGAACACGATCGGCAGGATCACCAGGTTGGCGGGCGGCGCGGAACCGAGCCCGGAACCGATCTCGATGTACCCCGGCGGCACGTCGGTGACCAGCACCGTCTTCTTCTCCACCGCGACCTGCCCGACCAGCGACTCACCCCGCATGAACCGCTTGGGACGCCCGCCTCGCGGCCGGTACCCGTAGGAGGCGGTCAGATCCAGGGCACTGGACTCGGGGTTCACCAGGAAGAACGCCCCGTGCTGCGCCGACACCAGCGGTGTCAGCTCGCTGATCACCAGCGACGCCATGGCGTTGAGGTCCCGGTGGCCCTGCATCTGACCGGACAGCCGGGCCAGGTTCGTCTTCAACCAGTCCTGCTCCTGGTTGGCGCGGGTGGACGCCCTCAGGTTGCCGATCATCCGGTTGATGTTGTCCTTGAGCTCGGCTACCTCTCCGGACGCCTCCACGGTGATCTGCCGGGTCAGGTCGCCCGCCGTCACGGCCGTGGCCACCACGGCGATCGCACGCACCTGCCGGGTGAGGTTCCCGGCCAGCTCGTTCACGTTCTCGGTCAGCCGCTTCCAGGTGCCCGAGACACCCTCCACCTCGGCCTGACCGCCCAGCTTGCCCTCGGTGCCGACTTCCCGTGCCACACGCGTGACCTCGTCGGCGAACGACGACAGCTGGTCGACCATCGTGTTGATGGTGGTCTTCAGCTCCAGGATCTCGCCGCGCGCGTCGACGTCGATCTTCTTCGACAGGTCGCCGAGCGCCACCGCCGTGGTCACCTGGGCGATGTTGCGGACCTGCGAAGTCAGGTTGTTCGCCATGAAGTTGACGTTCTCGGTGAGGTCCTTCCAGGTGCCCGCCACGTTCGGCACGCGGGCCTGACCACCGAGGATGCCCTCGGTGCCGACCTCGCGGGACACGCGGGTGACCTCGTCGGCGAACGCGCGCAGCGTGTCCACCATGCCGTTGATGGTGTCCGCGAGCGCCGCGACCTCGCCCTTCGCCTCGACCGCGATCTTCTTGGACAAGTCACCACCGGCCACCGCCGTGGCCACCGCCGCGATCGACCGCACCTGCGTGGACAGGTTGTCGGCCATGACGTTGACGTTGTCCGTCAGGTCCTTCCACGTCCCCGCCACGCCCGGCACCCGAGCCTGACCACCCAGCCGTCCATCGGTGCCGACCTCACGCGCGACACGCGTGACCTCGTCGGCGAACGACGACAGCTGATCCACCATCGTGTTGATGGTCGACTTCAATTCCAGAATCTCACCGCGCGCATCGACCGTGATCTTCTGGGACAGGTCGCCACCCGCGACCGCCGTCGTGACCTGCGCGATCGACCGCACCTGCGCGGTGAGGTTGTTGGCCATGAAGTTGACCGAGTCGGTCAGGTCGCGCCAGGTACCGGCCACGCCCGGCACCTGGGCCTGACCGCCCAGCCGTCCGTCGGTGCCGACCTCACGTGCGACACGCGTGACCTCGTCGGCGAACGACGACAGCTGGTCGACCATCGTGTTGATGGTGTCCTTCAACTCCAGGATCTCGCCACGCGCGTTGACCGTGATCTTCTGCGACAGGTCGCCCCGCGCCACCGCCGTCGCGACCTGCGCGATGTTGCGGACCTGCGAAGTCAGGTTGCCCGCCATGAAGTTGACCGAGTCGGTCAGGTCGCGCCAGGTACCCGCCACCCCCGGCACCTGGGCCTGACCACCCAACCGCCCATCGCTGCCGACCTCCCGAGCCACCCGCGTGACCTCGGCCGCGAACGACGACAGCTGGTCCACCATCGTGTTGATCGTGGTCTTGAGCTGCAAGATCTCGCCGCGCGCGTCGACGTCGATCTTCTGCGACAGGTCGCCCTGTGCCACCGCCGTCGTAACCTGCGCGATGTTGCGGACCTGCGAAGTCAGGTTGCCCGCCATGAAGTTGACCGAGTCGGTCAGGTCGCGCCAGGTACCCGCCACCCCCGGCACCTGGGCCTGGCCACCCAGTCGCCCGTCGGTACCGACCTCACGTGCGACACGCGTGACCTCGTCGGCGAACGACGACAGCTGATCCACCATCGTGTTGATGGTCGACTTCAATTCCAGGATCTCGCCGCGCGCGTCCACGGTGATCTTCTGCGACAGGTCGCCCTGTGCCACCGCCGTCGCGACCTGCGCGATGTTGCGGACCTGCGAAGTCAGGTTGTTCGCCATGAAGTTCACGTTGTCGGTCAGGTCGCGCCAAGTACCGGCCACGCCCGGCACCTGGGCCTGACCGCCCAGTCGCCCGTCGGTACCGACCTCACGCGCGACACGCGTGACCTCGTCGGCGAACGACGACAGCTGGTCGACCATCGTGTTGACGGTGTCCTTCAGCTCCAGCATCTCGCCCGCCACCGTCACGGTGATCTTCTGCGACAGGTCGCCCTGTGCCACCGCCGTCGCCACCTGGGCGATGTCGCGGACCTGCTGGGTCAGGTTGTCGGACATGAAGTTCACCGAATCGGTGAGGTCCTTCCAGGTGCCCGCCACCCCCGGCACGACCGCCGTGCCGCCCAGCCGGCCGTCCGTACCGATCTCGCGCGCCACCCGGGTGACCTCGCCCGCGAACGTCCGCAGCGTCGCCGTCATCGAGTTGAAGCTCTCCACCAGCGCGGCCACCTCGCCACGGGCGTCCACCACGATCTCCTGCGACAAGTCGCCCTCGGCCACCGCGGCGAGCACGCGGCTCAGCTCGGCGGTGGGCCTGGTCAGGTCGTCGATCAGGCCGTTGACCGAGTTCGCGGCCAGCTGCCAGCCGCCGGTGCCGGTGCTGGGCGGCAGCCGTTCGCCCAGCCTGCCCTCCTGACCGACCGACTGGTGCACCCGCGCGAGTTCGCCGACCAACCACTGGTTGCGCTCGGCGATCTCGTTGAACACCTCGGCCAGTTCGGCCGTCACCCCGTCACGGGGCACGACGAGGCGACGGCGGAAGTTGCCGTCCTTCATCTCCCGCATGGCGGTCAGCAGTCGGGCCAGGGTCACGTCCGTGTCGTCCTGGGCGGTCGTCACACGAGCCTCCGATGTCAGCGCAACTGAGCCAAGCCTGCCACTGTTGGAGGCAACTTGTCCGATAGGTTGGGTCGACCCGACACACAGGAGCCGTGATGGCCCAAGGCTACCGGCAAGGCGCCGACACGGGCCTCGACCTCGACGCGTGGCGTCGCGTGGTCGACGGCTTCCGTGAAGCCGTGGTCGTGCTCGACCCGGATGGCGTCGTCCGGCTGGTCAACCCCCTCGCGGCCGTGCTGTTCCCCGAGGCGCGGCCGGGTTCGCCGCTGCCCCCGGTGGACCAGGGACGACAGCAGGACCTGGGCGGCGGGTGGGTGGCCTGGTACCGGGGTGTCGAGGACTACCTGGAAGAGGTCGTCCGGCGGTTGACCCCGCTCACGGACCGTGCGGAATTGTTGCGCTGCGTAGTCGAGCTGGCACCCGCTAAGCACACCGTGGTGGTGATGCCGGGGCTGCGCGGACGTCTGGAGTGGTGGCGCCGCACGCCCGCCGGTGACGTCGCCGTCGCCCGCACCACCCCGCAGGTCGCGGACACCGCACCCGGCTTCACCGCCGTCCTGGACCGGCTGGTCGAGCACGCCGAACTCACCGATCTGGGTGAGGGGCCGTGGGGCACGTCCGGGGCCGGCGTGGCCGTGCCGCTGACCGAGGGCGGCGCGCTGGTGTGCTTCGGCGGGGCCTGGAACGTGGACCTGCTGAAACGTTTCGCGATCCGCGCGGCGGCTGCCGTGGAGGCCGGCACGCGGCTCAGCGAGCAGCAACAGACCGTGGACGCGCTGCGGGCGAACCTGCTGCCCGCCACGCTGCCGAACGTGCCCGGCGTCCGGCTGGCGCGCGTGTACGAGCCCGCGCACCGGCGCGTGCTGATCGGCGGCGACTTCTACGACGTCCACCCGCGTGAGGACGGCAGCGCGGCGTTCGTGCTCGGTGACGTGGCGGGCAACGGGCTGGAGGCGGCCGTGCACAGCGGCCGGGTGCGCCAGAGCCTGCACACCCTGCTGGTGGTCGAGCAGCGGCCCGCGCAGCTGTTGCACCTGCTCAACGCCGCTTTGCGGGCGGCCGGCAGCCGCCTGTTCACCACCCTGGTCGTCGGCACGATGATGCCCGTCCAGTCCGGCGGCCTGCGCCTCACCTTGGCCGCCGGCGGCCACCCCGCGCCGCTCGTGCTGCGCGGTGACGGGCGGGTGGACGAGGTGGCGGTGCACGGCGGGATCGTCGGCGTGCTGGCGGAGGTGCGGTTCCACCAGACGACGGTGACCCTCGCGCCGGGGGAGACGCTGCTGCTCTACAGCGACGGGTTGACCGAGGCGCGCAAGCACGGTGACCGGCAGGAACTGTTCGGGGACGTGCGGCTGAAGGCGGCGTTGGCGAGGTGCGCCGGGCTGTCCGCCGACGCGGTGGCCGAGCACCTGCGGCACGTCGTGTTCGACTGGCTGGGCACGACGGAGCACGACGACCTGACCCTCTTGGTGCTGCAGGCGGAGAGTTAACGGCTGTCCACCAGCTTCAGCGACCCCGACCCCGGCGCCGCCGACGTCAACGCGGCGCTGTTCAGCGCGGGCGACCTCACCGTCGCCGGTGGCGGGGCGCTGACCGTGCAGGGCAACGGCAACGACGCCATCGCGAGCAAGGACGGTCTGGTCGTGCAGTCCGGCACGATCACCGTGGACGCGGCGGACGACGCCGTGCACAGCGACGGCACGGTCCACGTCGACGGCGCCACCGTCAACGCCGCAGCCGCCGTAGCCCGCCATCATCCACTATGGACTGTCAAGGTGTCGGGGCACCGGTCGGGCCGACCGGAGTGCGGCTGAGTTGTTGCTTTCGGTCTTGTCGCCGCCGCCATTTGCCGGCGCTGCCGGTCTGGGCAAGCTCAGCGGCTCACGGCGATCTCCCGCTCCACGCCCGACAGCTTCTCGGGATTGCGCACGTGGTAGGCGCCGGTGACGTAGCCGTTCTCGACCCGCACCGCCGGCACGCCGTCGATCTCCCCGTCGACGCGGATGAGCAGCCCCGGGCCACCGTTGATCTGCACCGGCTCGACCGACCTCTCCACATCGCGCTTCCGCCAGCCGACGGCCAGCAGGCGAGCCACCTTGTCCGCGCCCACGATGGGCCGCAGCAGGGCATGTTTGACTCCTCCGCCGTCGCTGAGGGCGACGACGTCCGGCGCGAGGATGTCGAGCAGGCCCTGCAGGTCGCCGGTTTCGACCGCTGATCGGAAGGCGTGGAGTGCGGCCCGGTGCTCCCTCTGAGCCAAACGCACGGTCCGGTCTCCTTGGGCGCGCGCCGAGAACTCACAGTTGATCAACGGCTTGAGCAGTCGCCGGATACGGGCAGATCACCCGAACAGAGATCAGCTGCCCGCTAAGATCGGGTGACGTGGAACCACCCATCGACGCCGTGGCCGAGGCGCATCGGCGTCTGCTCCAGGTGATCGCCGATCTGACCGACGCCCAGGTCGCGGAACCGTCCCTGCTGCCCGGTTGGACGCGGGGTCACGTGCTCGCCCACCTCGCGGATGCCGCTCGGGCCCGCAGCCGGGTTGTCGAGCACGCGTTGCGCGGTGAACAGGTCGCGATGTGGGAGCCGGGCGAACGGGACGCGATCATCGAGGCCACGGCGTCCCGCACCGCCGCTGAACACCGTGCCGCCACCGCCGAGCACTCCGACCGCCTGGACCGGGCGTGGGCGAGTGTCGGGGACTGGTCGGTGCCGGTCGATCCCGCTGTGGCCGACCCCGTCCCGCCCGTGTTCACCCGGTGGCGTGAGGTGTGGATTCACCTGGTCGATCTGGATCTGGGCGTCCGGCCGGCGGAGTGGAGTGCGGACTTCTCCTGCCACACCATCGACATCCTGCGGCCACGGCTGCCGGACGGCGTGTCGCTGCGGGCGACCGACGTGCCACGGACGTGGGGGACGGGTGCGGAGGTGAGCGGCGGGGTTCGTGATCTGGCTGCCTGGCTCGCCGGTCGCGTTCCCGACGAGTCGCCCACCTCGGCCGGGCCGCTGCCCGCGCTCGGCCCCTGGCCTTCGTACCCGGCGCGTCGGTAGGCGGTCCTCCGGCCGACCGCGCGGTGTTCAGCCGGGTCGTTCCGATCAAACGGGTTTGGCGAATGCCCTTCGGCTGAACGCCAGCAGCTCCCGCACCGCGGGGTTGTGGGTGCTCCGCCAGATCAGGGCGAGCAGCGCGGGCGTCGTGACGTCGTCGATGGTGAGGGCGGTGAGGCGATCGCGGTAGCGGGCGGCCATCGAGTCGCTGAGGATGGCGACCGCGAGGCCGCGTGCCGCCAGGTCGGCGATCGCGTCGGCGGCGCTGGCCTGGAAGGTGATCACCGGTCGAAGGCCTTGTGCCGCACACGCCTGGTCGAACACCGTGCGTAGACCGGTGCCGGTCGGCATACACACGATCGGGTGGGAAATCAGGTCGCGCAGGGTGATCCGTCGCAATGTCGTCAACGGGTGTCCGGCCGGGACCGCCACGACGAGCGGTTCGCTGACGATCGTCAGTGCGTCGAGCCCTTCCGGGGTGGCGGCGGTCCCGACGAGAGCCAGGTCGACGGTGCCATCACGCACGCCTTCGACGAGCTGTTCGGAGTTGTCCTCCAGCAGCGAGATCTCCACACCCGGATGGGCCCGGTGGAACGCGGCGAGGGCGTCGAACAGCGGTGTGACGGTGCAGCCGACGACCATCCCGACCGTGAGCCGGCCGCGGATCAGCTCGGCCACCTCACCCACCGCCCGAGCGACCGCCTCAGCGGCGGCGAGCGCGACGCGGGCGTGTTCGAGCGCGGCCTTTCCCGCGACGGTCAGCGTGACGGCGCGCGCCGACCGGTCGAACAGCTCGGCGCCGAGTTCACGCTCCAGCTGACGGATCTGGGCGCTCACCCCGGACTGGCTGATGTGCACTCGCTCGGCCGCCCGGGTGAAGTTCCGCTCCTCGGCGACCGCGACGAAGTACTCCAGCTGCCTCAAGTCCATGACTGCAGATTCTAGTCTCGATAACTTCTATCTGTTGGACTTCTGATCGGGTCACGGCAACCCTGGGAAGCACCGAATCCCGACGCAAGGAGGAAGTCCATGCCGGAGTACGAGAAGGCCATGCGGCCCGAAGACCTCACCCGACTGTTCGTCGAACGGTCCAACGCGGGCGACGCGGCCGGAGTCGCGGCGCTGTACGAGGAGGACGCGGTGATGGCCTACCCGCCCGGCAGCCGGACCGTGGGGCGGACGGCGATCCGCGCGCTGTGGGAAAAGGTGCTGGCCAACCGTCCCCGCTTCGAACCGGAACCACCGCTGCCGACGTTGATCAGCGGCGACATCGCGCTCACCGCGACCCCGCCGAAGGACGGGAGCGGGGCCCGCGCGCAGGTCGTCCGACGTCAGCCCGACGGGAGTTGGCTGCGCCTGCTCGACCAGCCCGAGTTCGTGCCCCCGCCCGCCGAACCGACCCGGTGACATCGACCTGCACGGTGTCGGCAACGCCTGCACGACGTCGGCAACCCCTGCGCGGCACCGATGGGCCACACACGTGGCAGGTGGTACGACCGGCCCTTGGCACCGCTTCGGCACGCGGACGTTGTGCCGGGGGTGGGGAGGGGGCTTGGGTGCGCGCGGGGTGTGTCCGCTCCGAGGTCAGAGACCCAAGGCAGCGCGTCCGGCCAGGCCGATGCCGACCACCAGGACGAGAGCCGCGGTGATGGTGGGTAGGGCGGTGAAGCGGTCCCGGAAGCGTTCGACGGCGGCCAGGCGGTCTCGTAGGCGGACCAGGATCAGACCTACGGCGGTGAGGGTCGCGGCCATGCCGAGGCCGTAGCCGAGGACGAGCAGCACGCCGAACCAGGTTCGGCCCAGCGCCACCGCGCCCAGCAGGACGACCAGCGCCGAAGGGCTGGGCACCAGGCCCCCGGCCACGCCCATGCCGATCAGGCTGGTGCGTCCCAGGCCGTGCCCGTGCCCGTGTCCGTGTCCGTGCCCGTGTCCGTGTCCGTGTCCGTGCCCGTGCCCGTGCCCGTGGCCGTGGCCGTGTGCGGCGTCGTCGGCTGGGGGAGGGGCGTGGCCGTGGCTGACCAGGACCGGGCGGCGTTGGCGTAGTGAGCTGCGCAGGAGGGTGACGCCGATCGCGGTCACCAGCAGGCCACTGGTCACGCCCAGCCACCTCAGCACCGAATCACCGGCCACCGCGCTCGTCGCGCTGATCAACAGACCCAGGACCAGCACCCCGGCCGTGTGGGTCAGGGTGACGGTCGCGCCCACCACCAGGGCGTCACGAGGCGTCCCCGCCCGCCCCGCCAGGTAAGCGGCGATGACGGTCTTGCCGTGCCCCGGCAACGCCGCGTGCGAAGCCCCCAGTACCAGCGACAACAGCACCGCCAGCACACCCACCAGAGGCGTGAGGTCCTGGTCGCCCGCAAAGGACGTGAAAGTCGCCGTAGCCGCCGTCAACAGCGACGAACCGCCCACAACAGGCCCGGCAACCGGCGCGGACGCACCGGCGCCCACCTTCAACTCCACCGAACGCACGTCCAACGGGTCCGACAGCAGGTCGTCCGGGTACGTCCGCAGCTCACTCGTCACGCTCACCCCGGGCACGGGCGGGTCGAGCAACGCGACACCATCACCGACGGCGGTCATCTCACGCCAGCCGATCCGGTCGTCCCGATACCCGGCCCGCACGGCGACCGTCGAACCGGACGCCGCAGCCTCGACCACGCACGTCAGCCGCGTGGTCGACAACCCCGCGTCACCGGGAGGGAACTCGACCGCACTGGACAGCACCTCCACCGGCACCGCCTGACCGTCCACCTCGACCGACGTCGCCCGCGACAGGGCCGAGCACTCCCGCGACGCGTAATCGCTCACCTCCGCAGGCCGCTCCTGCAAAGTGGGAATCTCGGCCGTATCAACCACCGCCCGCACGGTCACCCGATCCGGGTGCACCGTGATCCCGTGATAGTGGTTGACCGTGAAATTCCCCAACGGATGCGCCGCCGCCTGAACCGGGAACACCAGGAATACCAGCAACCCCAACAAAACCAGGCCAAGAAGCTTCACCGGAGACCGTCCAACGTCTCACGGGCACGCGGCGCGTCCACAAAGGAGAAGTGCGGGTTGATCCGCAACGCCTCGTCCAACACCCCCGCAGCCTCCTCACGCCCCAACGCGGCCAGGATCATCCCCCGGTGGTACAGGAACACGGCGTTGTGCCACCCGGCCGACACGGCACGGTCGGCGAACGTCAACGCCTCCTCGTGCCGCCCGTTCAGGTACAACGCCCACGCCATCGCATCGGCCACCAGCACGTGCTGCCGCCGTCCCCACTCGGACTCCGCCAGCCGCAACGCCGCCGCCGCGTCACCCCGATCGGCCGCCACCACGGACGCCGCCAGATCGTCCGGCACCAACGCGAACTGCCGCTCCAACACGGTGAACTGCGCCGAAGCGTCACGTCCCGCCGCACGCAGCATGTTCGCGTGCTCGTGCACCAACTGCGGCAACGGCGTGCGCTGCACCAGCTCCGAGTACATCCGCAACGCCTCGTCCACCGACCCGCGGGCGAACGACACCTTCGCCTGGCCCTGCAACAACATCACGTCCCGCGGATCGACCGCCAACCCCTGCGAGTACTGCGACGAGGCCTCGTCCAGATCCCCGTTGTCGAACGCCAGCTCACCCAGGTGGTACCGGCAGAACACGATGTCGGGCGCAGCGGCGGCGGCATCCAGCCCCCGCCCCAACGCCTCGCGGGCCCCCGCCACGTCCCCGCGCTGCTCCAAGTCGTAAGCCGCCCGCGTGAACGACGAGATCCCGGGCTCCAGATCCAACATCCGCTGCACCGCCGCGGTGGCCTCAGGAGCCATCCCGAGCTGGGTCAACGCGTCCGCCAGAACCCCGTACACAGCCGCCGTGTCCGGCAGCAACGCCTCGGCCTGTGACGCGTAATCGCGCGCAGCGGCGAAGTCATGCCGAGCATTGGCCAACGCACCCAGCCCCACCAGCGCGAACCCGTTCCCGGCAGGCTGGTGCTGCATCGACGTGTCCAGCGCACCCTGCGCCTTCTCGTAGTACGACGGATCGCCGGTGATCCGGGCCTGCTCGACATAAGCGGTACCCAGCGCGGCCCAGGCCCCCGCGTCCGACGGCGTCCGGCGCAGCTTGTCCTGCAACGCCGAGACGGTCCGGTGCGAGGCGACCTCCACCACCGCGCCCGCCGGTTGCGCCGGCGCCTCCGAAGTGGGAAAAGAAGATACGGCCGTGACGAGCAGGGCGATACCGCCCACGACGGCGGTGACGGCGACGAGCCGGAGCATGGCGGCCTCCAACGAGGGCGAAGACGAAGAAGCCCCCTTGGAGGGTGGGGAACCCTCCAAGGGGGACCGGACTACTCGGTCGGGGAGTCCTGCTGGGCACGGTGGCGCAGGACCCATGCCCCGGCGCCGATCAGCAGGATGGCGAGTAGTCCGCTCAACAGGGGCGCGGTCGGGAGACCGCCGCCGCCCGCTGTCGGCTTGATCGCGACGTCCGCCGCACCCGCGTTGACCGCGGTGTTGTTGGGCAGCGCCACGTACGGGAACTTCTTCTCGAACGCGTTCTCGTTCGCGTCGACCTTGTCACCGGCGGCCAGTGCCTCGACCACGCCGTTCACCGCCGCGCCCTCCAGCGCCTGCAAGCCGATGTCCAGCACGTCGTCGGTCAGCCTGCGGCCGTTCGGGAAGCCCTGGTTGTCCTTGGCCAGCACACCGAGCCGGTTCGGGTCCGCCGCCGGCGCCACGGACATGTTCAGCCGCAGCTGTTCCGAGGGCACGAACTTCCGCTTGTCCACGTCCGCGTTGTTGACCTGCGAGTTCAGGTCCGCCTTGATGGGGCCGCCGAGCTTGGTGGTGATGCCGGTCAGGAAGATCTCGACCAGGTCGTCGCGCCTCCCCTTCGGTGCGGGGATCTTGTAGATGGCTTCGACCAGCTGGGGCAGCTCCGGGTTCGTCACCCGGTCCACCAGCTCCTTGACCTTGCCGTCCTGGTCCGGCGTCAACGAGTTGAACGTGTCCTTCAGGCCCGCGGGCACGACGACCTCGTTGACCAGCGGGTTGCCCAGCCGGGACACCTGCACCCACTCGCCGTGCGCCCGGTAACGGCCGGGGCTGAGCTCCATCGAGCGGCGCTCGGTGTCGCCCCACACGCCGATCACCGGGTTGCGCTTGGCGTCGCCCTTCAACGCCAGCCACGCCTTCGGCACCTGCAACGCGATGGTGTTGGAGTTGAAGCCCTTCAACGTGTCCTGCCCGACCTCGGACAGGTCCGCGCCGTAGAGCAGGTCGAACACCCGCAGGTCGAGGAAGAAGGAGTCGTCGGCCTGCCCGACGTACGCCTTCGCGCCGCCCTGGATCTGGGTGATGGCCTGGTCACGCAGCGCGGCGTAGTCCGGCATCGACTTCGGACCGGTGTTGGACGGGGCGACCTTGCCCTTCTGCACCAGCTTCGTGGACGCGCCGCGCTGGTCCACCAGCTCCAGCGTGTAGGTCTGCCGGAACAGCAGGTTCTCGTCGTCCAACGAGTCCACGACGCCGTTGTTGTACAGGAACGTGGACTTGCCGCGCCGGTCGTCGTTCTGGAACGTGAACCGGTAGGTGATGTCCGCGCGGGCGTCACCGTCGTTGTCGACGTTCAGGTCGTACCGCGCGTCGGTCGCCCACGGGTAGAAGTTCGGACCGCCGTTCGGCTCCTGGAACGGCGAGAAATTCGCGATCAGCGTCACGGTGTCCTGGTGGTCGGGGCTCACGAACGCGTAGACGTCGGTGTTGTCGACCGCCGGGTCGCCCGCGATCAGCGGCGCCTCGCGGTGGCTCGACGCGCCCGCACCGGACGTGCCGAACAGGCCGGTGGCCAGGGCCGTGGCGCCGACCGCGGCCAACGCGGCGACCACCCTGGTGGCGCGGCGGCTGGTGAGCGGTGTGGACATGCTCGATCCCTTCACTGGATTCGCGAGCGTGCTTTCACTGATCAATTCGTTCCGGGAGCACTTCCGGTTCAGAACGTAGGGGTTGCTGTCTTCCGGTCAGTGGAAGCTGCCGTTGACCCCCGGCGAGGGGGCTCAATAGCGTTCGCCGGACAAAGTCGCCGGTTCGGACCGCGCACAACAGGAGGTCGGATTGGCCACCATCGCTCCCCTCGCGGAGGCCGTGGCGCACGTCGTGCGGGACGGCGACACCGTGGCGTTCGAGGGGTTCACCCACCTGATCCCGTTCGCCGCGGGGCACGAGGTGATCCGGCAGGGCAGGCGCGATCTGACCCTGGTGCGGATGACCCCGGACGTGCTGTACGACCAGCTCATCGGCGCGGGCTGTGCCCGCAAGCTGGTGTTCTCCTGGGGCGGCAATCCCGGCGTGGGCTCGCTGCACCGGTTCCGCGACGCGGTCCAGCACGGCTGGCCGAATCCGCTGGAACTGGAGGAGCACAGCCACGCGGGCATGGCCAACCGGTACGTCGCGGCGGCGTCCGGGCTGCCGTTCGCCGTGATGCGCGGCTACACCGGCACGGACCTGCCCGCCCAGACCGCCAACATCAAGTCCGTGACCTGCCCGTTCACCGGCGAGGTGCTGACCGCCGTCGCCGCCTTGAGCCTGGACGCCGCGGTCGTGCACGCGCAGCGGGCCGACCGGCAGGGCAACGTGCAGCTGTGGGGCATCACGGGCGTGCAGAAGGAGGCGGTGCTGGCCGCGACGCGCTCGCTGGTCACCGTCGAGGAGATCGTGGACGAGCTGGAGCCGCGACCGGGTGCGGTGGTGCTGCCGTCCTGGGTGATCGACTACGTCGCCGAGGCGCCGGGCGGCGCCCACCCGTCCTACGCGCACGACTACTCCGTGCGGGACAACGACTTCTACCTGGCGTGGGACGAGATCAGCCGCGACCGGGACAAGTTCGCGCAGTGGTTGGAGAGTGTCGCGTGACCGACGACAGCGAGTACACGTCCGACGAGATGATGACGGTCGCGGCGTCGCGGGCCCTGCGTGACGGGGCGGTGTGCTTCGTCGGCATCGGACTGCCCAGCACCGCGGCCAACCTGGCCCGCCGCACGCACGCGGAGAACCTCGTGCTGATCTACGAATCCGGCACGATCGGCGCGAAACCGGACCGGCTGCCGCTGTCCATCGGGGACGGTGTGCTGGCCGACACCGCGGTCAGCGTGGTCGGCGTGCCGGAGATCTTCAACTACTGGTTGCAGCCGGGCCGGATCGACGTCGGCTTCCTCGGCGCGGCCCAGTTGGACCGGTTCGGCAACATCAACACCACGGTCATCGGCGGCGACTACCGCAACCCCGGCGTGCGGCTGCCCGGCGCGGGCGGTGCGCCGGAGATCGCCGCGTCGTGCCGCGAGGTCGTCGTGGTGGTCCGGCAGACCGCTCGGGCGTTCGTGGACCGGGTCGACTTCGTCACCTCGTTCGGCTTCGGCTCCGGGCCGGGGGAGCGGGAGAAGCTGGGCCTGACCGGCGCCGGACCGCAGCTGGTGATCACCGACCTGGGCGTGCTGCGACCCGATCCGCGCACCTGCGAGCTGGTGCTCGTGCAGCTCCACCCCGGTGTGGAGGTGGAGACCGTGCGCGAACGCACCGGGTGGGACCTGAAGCTCGCCGACGACCTCGGTCGCACCGAGCCGCCGACGGACCGCGAACTCGCCGTCCTGCGCGCGCTGAAGCACTGAATTCCCCCTCGGCACGACGAACAGGAGAACGCGGTGCCGACCTCTCGACCGCACACCTACCGGCCGGACACGCCGTCGCACCCCCCGGTGAGCTGGCCCGACTACAAGTCCAACGTCGGACGGGCCCCGCACAAACCCTTCGTGCTGCTCCCGCAGCGGCTCGGCGAGATCACCGGTCCGCTGCTCGGCGAGGGCCGGGTCGGGCCGAACGACAACGACCTGACCCTCGGCCATGACGGCGAGCCGCAGGGCCAGCGGATCATCGTCTCCGGCCGCGTGCTGGACGGCGACGGGCGGCCGGTGGCGGGCACCCTGCTGGAGGTGTGGCAGGCCAACGCGGCCGGCCGGTACCGGCACGACGCCGACCGCCACCCCGCGCCGCTGGACCCGAACTTCACCGGCGTCGGCCGCATCATCACCGACTCGGACGGCCGCTACTCGTTCACCACGATCCAGCCCGGCGCGTACCCGTGGCGCAACCACGACAACGCCTGGCGGCCCGCGCACATCCACTTCTCGCTGTTCGGCACCGCGTTCACCCAGCGGCTGATCACCCAGATGTACTTCGAGGGCGACCCGCTGTTCGCCCAGGACCCGATCTTCAACTCGGTCCGCGACCCGAAGGCCCGCGAGGCGATGGTGGCGAAGTTCGACCTGGCCACCACCGTGCCCGAGTGGGCGCTGGGGTACCAGTGGGACATCGTGCTGCGCGGCAAGAACCCCACGCCGCTGGAAGAGGAGGACGACGATGAGTGAGTCCCAGACCACCGGTCTCCAGCTGAGCGGGCTCCAGACAACCCCCTCGCAGACCGTCGGCCCGTTCTTCAGGCACGGCCTCGAATGGGAGGACGGCCCGTACGTGGTGCCCGAAGGCACGCCCGGCGCGTTCCGGATCGAGGGCACGGTGTTCGACGGCGCGGGCCTGCCGGTGCCGGACGCGGTGATCGAGACCTGGCAGGCCGACCCGGACGGCCGGTTCGACCACCCCGACGACCCGCGCGGTGCGGTGCGGTGGAAGGATTTCCGCGGTTTCGGTCGCAGCGCCACCGACCCGGACGGGCGGTACTCGGTGCTGACCGTCAAACCCGGACCGCTGCCGGTGCCGGGGGGCGGTCAGGAGGCACCCCACCTCAACGTGTCGGTGTTCTGCCGGGGCATGCTGGTGCGGCTGGTCACCCGGATCTACTTCCCGGACGAGGAGGAGGCCAACACCGCGGACCCGGTGCTCACCTCGATCGACGACCCCGCCCGGCAGGCCACCCTTGTCGCCGAGATCGCCGAGAGCACCCCGACCGAGACCATCCCTTTGGGCTACCGCTTCGACATCCACCTGCAAGGGGAGCATGAAACCGTCTTCTTCGACCTCTGAGCACAGCGCGAGTCCATCCGGGCCGCGCTCGCTCTGGGGCGCGTTGTTCACCGACCCGGACGTCGAGGCCGAGACCTGTGACGGGGCGTGGCTGCGGGCCATGCTGGACTTCGAGCGCGCCCTGGCCATCGTGCAGGCCAGGGCGCGCATCGTGACCGAGGAGGCGGCCCGGATGGTGGTCACCGCCATCGACGTCGGGCACTACGACCCGGTCGCCCTCGGCGAGGGCGCCCTCACCTCCGGCACGCCGGTCGTGCCGCTGGTCCGTGCGATCGGCGCGCACGTGACCACCGAGGGCCGTGCGGCCCTGCACAACGGCGCCACCAGCCAGGACGTGCTGGACACCGCCATGTCGCTGGTCGCGCACCGCGCGCTGGGGCCGATCCTGGCCGGGCTGCGCGGCGTCGCGGCCGAGTGCGAACGGCTCGCCGAACGGCACCGGGACACGCTGATCGCGGGCCGCACGCTGGCCCAGCACGCGTTGCCGACCACGTTCGGACTCAAGTGCGCCGGGTGGATGGTCGCGGTGGACGAGGCCGAGACCGCGCTGGCCCGCGTGCGCACGCAGCGGCTGGCCGTGCAGTTCGGCGGTGCGGCGGGCACGTTGGCCGCCGTGCGCTCGGGTGCCGACCTGACCGGGCAGTTGGCGGACGAACTGGGTCTGGCCGCGCCGCTCATCCCATGGCACACCAACCGGACCAGGGTGGCCGAGTTGGCCGGCGCGCTCGGTGAGGCGTCCGGTGTGCTGGCCAAGATCGCGCAGGACGTCGTGCTGCTCGCGCAGACCGAGGTCGGCGAGGTGGCCGAAGGGGACGGTGGCACGTCGTCGGCCATGCCGCACAAGCACAACCCGGTGCGCTCGGTGCTGGTGACCGCGTGCACCCGCCGCGTGCCGGGACTGGTGGCCACGGTGCTGTCGGCGATGGCGCAGGAACACGAACGCGCGGCCGGCGCGTGGCACAGCGAGTGGCAGACCGTCACCGAGCTGCTGCGGCTGGTCGGCGGGGCCGTGCGCGGCACCCGTGAGCTGCTGTCCCGGCTGCGCGTCGATCCCGAGCGGATGCGCCGCAACCTGGACCTGACCGGCGGGCTGCTGATGGCCGAGAACGTGGCCGTGCGCCTGGCCGACCGGATCGGCCGGTCCGAGGCGCAGGACCTGGTCGCCGAGGTGTGCCGGACCGCGGTGGCGGCGGGGCAGTCGTTGCGTGACGCGCTGCTGGCCGACCTGCGGATCGGGTTGTCCGAGAAGGAGATAGACGACGCGCTGGACCCGGCGGGGTACGTCGGCAGCGCGGGCGAGTTCGTGGACCGCGCCCTCGTGGCGCACCGGGGAAGGGGACGGTCGTGAAGCTGCACTACGAGTGGAGCGGACCGTCGGACGCGCCGGTGGTCGTGCTCGGCAACTCGCTCGGCACCACGACCGCGTTGTGGGAACGGCAACTGCCCGTGCTGCACCGACGTTTCCGGGTGCTGCGCTACGACCACCGCGGCCACGGCGGCAGCCCCGCCGTGCCGGGCCCGTACCGGATCGACGACCTGGCCGACGACGTGCTGGAGCTGCTGGACGCGCTGGACCTGGCCCGGGTGTCCTACTGCGGGGTGTCGATGGGCGGCATGATCGGCATGTGGCTGGCCGGACACGCGCCCGAGCGCATCGAGCGGCTGGTGCTGTGCTGCACGACGGCCACGTTCGCGTCCGCCCAGCCGTGGCTGGACCGCGCCGCCACCGTCCGGTCGTCCGGCACCGCCTCCATCGCGCCGGCGGGTGTGGGCCGTTGGTTCACCCCGACGTTCCGTGACCGTTCACCGGAGGTGGTGGCGTCCTTCGAGCGCGGTCTGTCCGAAGTGGACGACGAGGGGTACGCGGGGTGTTGTGACGCGTTGGCGTCCTTGGACTTGCGGTCCGTGCTGCCCGCGATCGAGGCACCCACGGCGGTCATCGCCGGCGCGGCCGACGAGGCCACGCCCCCGGAGTGCGGACGTTCCATCGCCGACGCCATCCCCGGTGCGTCGTTCCACGTCGTGGCGGGGGCCCACCTGGCGAACGTGGAGGCGGACGACGCGGTCTCGGCGATCATGGAGGGCCACCTGTGAGCGTCTACGACGAGGGCATGCGCGTGCGCCGTGAGGTGCTCGGCGACGAGCACGTTGACCGTGCCGTGGCCCGCACCGACCCGTTCACCGCCGATTTCCAGGACTTCATCACCCGGTACGCCTGGGGCGAGATCTGGACCCGCCCCGGCTTGGACCGCCGCATCCGGTCCTGCATCACGCTGGCGATGCTCGCCACGCTCGGGCACGAGCAGGAGTTGGCGATGCACGTGCGCGCGGCGTTGCGCAACGGCCTGACGGCCGACGAGATCAAGGAAGTCCTGCTGCAGGTAGGCATCTACGCAGGCGTACCAGCGGCCAACCGGGCGTTCGCCGTAGCCCAGCCGATTCTGGCCGAGGACTGACCTTGCAGAGCGTTTCCGCGCCTCTCGTCATGATTGACACGCCATGGCACAGGAGGACTGACCGCTACCGGTCCGACGTGCGTCCTTCGGGCGGTTGGCCGGCGGGTCCTTCGACGGGGTCGATGACGCCCGCATGGACGACGTCGAGTGAGCCTCCTGGTGCTCGGCCGCATCCGTGGGTCGAGGCCGATGGGCCGAGGGCTGACGCCGGAGACGTGTCCGGCGTCAGCCCTCGCCGGCCATTACTGGTTCCTCGCCTCGGACTTGACCTGTTGGCCGGACTCGCGGGCGTGCTCGCCGACTTCCTGGGCCGAGCCCTTGGCCTGCTCCACGGTCGTCTGAGCGGCCTCCTGGGCGACCTGCTTCACCTGGCCGGCCGCCTCGCCGACCACCGTGCCCGCGTCTTCCTTCAGCTTCTGCGCGGACTCGGTCAGTGCCTCCTTCACCGGTTCCATGGTGCCGCCGGCGCGTTCGCCGAGTTGCCGGACGGCGTCCTGCTCGGTCCGCGTCGCCGGAATGAGCGTCGCGACCAGCGCGCCCGCGCCGAAAGCGATCAAGCCCGCCGCCAGCGGGTTGCCGCGGGCCTGCTGCCGTGCCTGCTCCGGCACGCTCTGCACCGCTTGCGCGGCCTGCTGCGCCTTGTCGCTGACGGTGGAAGCGGCCTGCTGCGCCTTGTCACCGACGGTCGAGGCGGCTTCCTGCGTCCGCTCGCCGACGGTGGACGCCATGCCGGCCGTCCGGTCCTGCACCGTCGTCGCGGTCTCCGGAACCGTGCCCATGACTCTCTCCTTCAAGTTCGTCATGCCGTGCCGGACCCGGTCGACCCGGCGCTGCGCGATGTTGCGCGGCTTGGAGTGCTCGACGATCCGGTTGGCGTCGGCGACCAACTCGGCGCGGGTCCGGTCGATGTCGTGCCTTATTTGGTCGGGTGACGCGCCCATTCCGCGTCCTCCTTCAGGGTCTCGATGGTGCGCTCCGGCTTGGGTGACACCTTGCGCAGCCGGGCGCGGCCGATGGAGAACAGGACGAACCCGACGACGGCCCACAGCGCCGCGACGATGAGCGCGGCCCAGCCCAGGGCCATCAAGGACCCCAGGCCGAACATGAGCGCCAAGCTGAGCAGGACCGCGGTCATGTAGCCCGCGAACCCGGCCCCGCCCAACATCCCGGCCGCCTTGCCCGCCTTCGTGGCCTCTTGCCTGATCTCGGCCTTGGCGAGTTCGAGTTCCTGCCGCATCAGCCGCGACAGGTCCTCGGTCAGCTCACCGAGCAACTGCCCGAACGACGCCTGGTCGCCGGTCGGTGGCACGCGACTCTCCGGCACGCGCGTCTCGGGCACCTGCGCCTCGGGCACATCCATCTTGGACACGTGCGTCTCAGCGTTGGACATACGGCGATCCCTCCGGCTGGTAGGGGGTGCGCGGCGACGGCGTGCCGTACCCCGGTGCCGGCGTGCCGTACTCGGGCGACGGCTGTGGCGACGGCGTCGGGGTGGGCGTCGGTGCCATGGCCGGCGTGGTCACCGGCGTCGTCGGCGTCTGATCCGCGTACCCGCGCTGGATTTGCGGCTCGCGCGGCTGGTCGGCGGTGCTCATGCTCTTGGCGGCGCGTGCGACCAGGAAACCGGCCACCGCGGCACCGATCAGGAACGTCCCCGGCTTGCGCCGCGCGAAGTCCTGCGCCGTGTCCAGCAGCCCGCGCGCACCCCGCTCGTCGAGGTACCGGGCCGCCTGCCGGCTCGCGTCGGACACCTGGCGCAACGCGCCCGCGGTCAGCGAGTCCGGGCCCGAGCCGTCGGCCATCGTGCCCAACTCGTCGGCGATCCGGTCGATCTGCCGCGACACCCGTCGGGCCTGCTCCTCGGCCTCGCCCGCGACGCGTTCCCGCATGTCGTGCACGACGTGCTTGGCCTGGCCGGTGGCCTCGGACACCACCTGTCCGGCCTGCTCACGCGCGGTCGTGCGTACCTCTCCGGCGGCCTGCCTGGCGTGCTGCGCCACGGCGGTGCCTTCCTGCTCGGCGGTCTCGCGGACCGCACCCACGTTCTCGTCCACGACTGACTCCTCACGGTCGGCGTGTTTCTCGCCCACCCACCTACCCACGTGGCGGACGGCTAACCTACTTCGCAACAGCAACTATCTCGCCGTGTCGACTTGCCCACGCGGCGTCAACCAAAATGCCCCCGGAAAATGCGCGACGACCCTGCGGCCGGTGCTCGGCCGCAGGGTCGGACTTGATTTCGGTCAGCCGGTCGGCTGGTCAGAACGAGAAAACCGCGCCGGTCTCCCGCTCCATCACGCACCGGTTCGGGAATTCCTCGGTGTACTGCACCGGTTCGCCGCGCCACGAGCCGAACGCGGCCACCCGCACCGGGTTGTAGTCGAACGTGCAGAACTGCGGTTCGGTGCCGGTCAACTGCGTGAAATCACCGCCGGCGGCTTCGATCTCGCCGCACGCGGCCTGCGCCAGCGTGTGGTCACCGGCCGCCGGGTCGCAGGTCAGCCGGGTGCTCTCGATTCCGCTTTCCTCCTGGTAGACCGCCAGTACGAGGTCCGTCTCCGGCTGCGCGGCGGACGCCGTGCCGGCGCCGATCAGCGGCGCGGCCAGCAGGCCGGATGCGAACAAGGACGCCATGAGGGTTCGTGTTCGTCGCATGGCCCCGGGGTGACCCCATTGAGTGGATCGTATTCAGCAGGATTCGCACGTCACTGAGATGTCGTAATCTGTGAATTCACATTTCCACTACGTCGCGAATAGTTCACCAAGTGGGTCGCGCGGTGATCCCGCCGTCTACTACCAGGTCGTTTCCGGTGATCCAGGAGGCCATCGGTGAGGCCAGGAAAACGCAGGCGTCACCAACGTCCTCCGGTCGACCCAGTCGACTCAACGGCGCCGCCGTAGTCCACCGCTCGACCCCGTCCGGCCAGTCCTCGGCCAAGCCCGGCCGGTCGATCAACCCGGGGGAGACCGTGTTGACCCGGATGCCACGTGACCCGTACTCCAGTGCCGCCGACCGGGCGTGCATGATGAGGGCGGCCTTGGACGCGCTGTAGTGCGCGTGCCCGGCGGCGGGATGGGTGCCCTCGATGGAGGCGATGTGGGTGACCGACCCACCCTCCGGCAACACCTCGGCCGCCGCTTGGGTGCACGAGAACGCACTGGTCAGGTTGACGTCCACCACTTCACGCCACTGAGCCGCCGTCATACCCGCGAGGTCCTGCACCGGCTGCACACCCGCGTTGTTCACCACCGCGTCCAACCGCCCGCGCCACTCGGCCGCCTCACGCACCAGCCGCCGGCCCTCTTCTTCGTCACCGAGATCGGCCCGGACACCGGTCGCCCGCCCACCCGCCGCCACGATCTCCGCGACCAGCGCCCGCACGTCACCCCGATGGCTGTGCGCGACAACGGCCGCCCCGGCCAACGCGAACCGCACCGCGATACCGCGCCCGATGTGGCCGCTGGCCCCGGTGACGAGTGCGACCTTGCCCGTGAGAAGTCCTGTCACGGCAACGGACAGTAGCGTCAGGAAGGCTTGCGGATGAGGCCGGCGTAGCCGGCGATCGCGAGAGTGGCGAGTGCCCGGACCGTGGCTTGGACGAGCCGGATTCATCCGCCGCGATCACCACCTGCGCGATCTCCAGCGACAGCTCGGACTCAGCTCAGACCGGCACGAGCGGGCTGTGCGGTTCGGCGGGGAGTTCGACCCGGATCTCGTCGCCGGGGCGGACTTCGCCGCCGACGAGCACGACGGACATGATGCCCGCCTTGCGGACCACGTTGCCGTCCTCGTCGCGGCCGACGACCTGCTTGAGCAGGCCCTCCTGGAACGCCTCGATCTGCGGGCACGGGTTGCGCAGGCCCGTCACCTCGACCACGGCGTGCGGACCCAGGTGCAGGCGCGTGCCGGTCGGCAGGTCGAGCAGGTCGATGCCGCGCGTGGTCACGTTCTCACCCAGTTGGCCGGGGGCGACCTGGAAGCCGGACGCGTTCAGCTCGTCGTGCAGTTCCGCGTGCATGAGGTGCACCTGGCGCAGGTTCGGCTGGGTGGGATCGCGCCGGACGCGTGACCGGTGCTTCACCGTGACGCCCTGGTGCACATCGCCCTCGATGCCGAGCCCGGCGACGAGCGTGACGGCGTCCTGGTTGGGTTTGGTGAAGGTGTACTCCCCGCTTCGGCTCACGGCCACGACTGTCCCCATGAAATCGACCCTACCCAGTAAGACTTCCTGGTGTTGTGGCGATATGCCCAGTGAACAACTTTCAGGGGGGACGACGGTGAAACGATCATGGACGAGGAACTGAACCACCGGGCACGTGCTCTGCTCCGCGCCATCGCGGCGGGACGGGCCGAGGTGACCCGCAGCAGCGAACCCGATTTGAAGGTGGACGGGCTGCTGTGCAGCGACCAGGTGGCCGCTCGCGAACTGGCCCACGCCGGACTGCTCCGCCCGGCTCGACCGGACACCTCCGAGCCGTGGGTGCGGGCCGAGTTGACGCCCGCCGGCCGCGCGGTGCTGGCCTGACCGACGCCGGTACCGACCTGGGTGCCAACACGGGCACCGACGCCTGACCGCCGTAGGCACCGACGCCTGACCGATGCGGGTACAGCCGCCCGGACTGGCGTGACCTGGCATCGGAGCGGTGCGGGCGCACTCTTGACGCTGCGTGCACCTAGCGGTTGACTGCGTGTCCGTAACCGGTTTCGGTACCGGTTACGAACGCCGTGGACAGCAGCCGAGGAGTGCACGTGCGAGTCACGATCGCCGAAGTCGCCCGACGCGCCCAGGTGAGCAAGGCGACCGTGTCCCGCGTGCTCAACGGCAAGCCGGACGTCGACGCGGCCACCGCGGTACGGGTGCGCCAGGTGATCGCGGACGTCGGCTACGTGCCCAGCGCACGGGCCGTCGGCCTCGCCCGCGGCCGTGCCCGCACCGTCGGCATGCTGGTCCCCTCGCTGACCTGGCCCTGGGCCGGTGAAGTGGTACAGGGCGCGGTGGACGAGCTGGAGGCCGAGGGGTACGGCCTGCTGCTGTACACGGTGAACCGGGGCGCGGAGTCGTTGGCGCAGTTCGCCGGCCACGTGTCGGCGAAGGCGTTCGACGGGCTGCTGGTGATCGAGCCGCCGGACACGTTGAGCTACATCGAGACGTTGCACGACCAGGGCCTGCCCGTGGTGATGATCGACGACCGGGGCAGGAGGCCCGGTTTCCCGTCGGTGAGCACCACCAACCGGGAGGGCGCGCGGGCGGCGGCGCAGCACCTGGTGTCCGCCGGCCGCACGGCGTTCGCCGTGGTGACGGGACCGGCGCACTTCGGGTGCGTGCGGGAGCGGTTGGACGGTTTCCTCGACGCGCTGGGCGACGCGGGCGTGCACGTGGACCCGCGGCTGGTGGTGGAGGGCGACTTCGGCACCGATCGGGGCGCGGCGGCGACGGAGGAGCTGTTGGCCACCGGGCTGCGCTTCGACGCCGTGTTCGCGCACAACGACCTGTCCGCGCTGGGCGTGGTGCGGGCGTTGACCGCGGTCGGCCGGAAGGTGCCGGACGACGTCGCGGTGGTCGGTTTCGACGACATCCCCATCGCCGCGCACGCCGAGTTGACCACCGTGCGGCAGCCGATGCGGGAGATGGGCGGGGCCGCCGCCCGGCTCCTGCTGGCCCGGCTCGAAGGCACGACCCCGGCTCCGGAACCCGTCGTCCTGCCCACGACCTTCGTCGTCCGCCGTTCGGGCTGATCAGCTCCGCGCCGATGCCGGTGTGGACGCCCGTGCGGCGCTGCCCGGCATCGAGGCCGCCGTGCGCGAGTTCAAGCCCGATGTCGTGGTGCGGGAGCTGGCCGAGTTCGCGTCGTTCGTGGTCGCGCGGCGGTGGGGGTGCCGCAGGTGGAGATCGCCGCCGCGCTGGCCGAGACCGACGTGGCCGCCTGCGCCCTGCTCGGTGACGCACTGGCGCGGCTGGGCTCCCCGGACGACGACGGACTGCTGGCGACACCGTTGCTGACCGCGGTGCCGGAGTCGCTGGACCCCACCGACGGCCTGCCCGACCGACCGATCCACCGCTTCCGCTACGAGCCGCCCCCGGCGACGCCACGCGGCCTCTCGGAGTGGCCGGATTCCGACGGCCCGATCGTGTACGCGAGCTTCGGCACGGTCGCCGCGGCCCTCCCACCGTTCCGCGGGATGTACCGCGCGCTGGTGGAGGCGCTGGCCGACCAGCCGGTCCGAGTGCTGATCACGCTGGGGGAGTCGGTCGACCCGGCGCTGGTGGGCCCGACCCCCGACCACATCCGGGTGGAACCCTTCTGGCCGCAACAGGACGTCATGCCGCACGCGGGCGCCGTCATCGGCCACGGCGGGTTCGGCACCACGATGACCGCGCTCGCCGCCGGCGTGCCGCAGATCGTGGTCCCGCTGTTCGCGCTGGACCAGTTCTACAACGCGCGGGCGGTCGAGCGGTCCGGGGCGGGTGCGGTGGTCGATCCCGAGCTGACCGCCTTGAGCGAGAACCTGTCGCGGGTCCCGCGGGACGAGTCGCACCGGCTGGCCGCGCGCAGGCTGGCCGATGAGATCGCCGACCTGCCGCCGATCGAGGAGAGCGTGGCCGTGCTCGCGGGAGCGCGCTCCTAGCCGAACGGGTCAGGACCGGGTGCCCGACCAGGCCGCCCACAGCGTGGCGTAACGACCGCCGGCGGCCAGCAGTTGCTCGTGCGTGCCGCTCTCCACCACCCGCCCGGCCTCCAGCACGACCACGCGGTCCGCCGTCGCGGCCTGGGTGAGCCGGTGCGCCACCAGCAGCCCGGTCCGCCCGTCCAACGCCCGCGCCGCCGCCTCCTCCAACTCCCGCGCACCGGCGCTGCCCGCGTCCGCCGTCGCCTCGTCCAGGATCGCCACCGGCGGGTCGGCCAGCACGAGCCGGGCCAACGCCAGCTGCTGCGCCTGCGCCACGGTCAACCGGTGCCCGCCCTCGCCGACCACGGTGTCGAGCCCGGACGGCAGCGCGGACGCCCAGCCCAGCGCGCCGACCCGCGCCAACGCGGCCGTGATGTCTTCGTCCGAAGCATCGGGGCGGGCCAGCCGCAGATCGTCCACCAGCGGGCCGGCGAAGACGTGCACCTCCTGCGTGATCAACGCGACCGACCGCGCCGCCAACCCCAACTCCACCCCGCCGAGGGTGATGGACCCGCTGGTCGGCTCGTGCACGCCCGCGATCAGCTTCGCCAACGTCGTCTTGCCCGCACCCGACGCGCCGACCAGTGCGACCCGCTCACCCGCGCCGAGCTCCAGGTCGATGTCCCGCAGCACCGGGTGTCCGTCCACATAGGAGTAACCGACGCCGGCCAGCTTGATCGTCGTGTCCACCGGCCGGACCCGCCCCTCGACCGAGGGCATCGGCCCGTCGGTCACGCCCACCAGCCGTGACAGTGACGCGGTGGCGGCCTGGGCGTCGTCGGCCAACGCCAGCGCCGCGTTGATCGGGTTGAACAGGCTGTGGAAGTACAGGGCCGCGGCCGTCGCCGTGCCGACCGACGCCGAACCAGCGCCCACCAGCAGGTACCCGGTCACCAGCACACCGGCCAGACCGATGAACTCGGCTACGTTGAGTCGCCCGTAGAACCGGGTCAGCAACCGGATGCCGCGCAATGCCAGGTCCACCGCCTCCTGCGACCGCGTCCGCACCCGCGCCACGTGCGAGGAAGCCAACCCGAACGTCCGCACGGTCGCCGCACCGCCGATCGAGTCCAGCAACTGCTGCTGCTGCACCCCCACGGCGACCCGCTGCGACGCGTACAGCCGCACCGCCCGCCCGCCGTACCAGCGCACGGTGTGCACGTGGATCGGCAGCGCCAGCAGCACCGGGATCAGGAACCGCCAGTCCAGCACCGCGATGCCGACCACGGTCAGCCCGATGGTCAACGCCGCCCGCGCCATCACCGGCAGCGCGTTGCGCACCGCGTCCGCGATCACCTGCACGTCCCGCGTCACCCGCGAGGTCAGGTCACCCGCGCCTGCCTTCTCCACCCGCTCCAACGGCAGGTGCAGCGCGCGCTCCACGAACTTCTCGCGCAGGTCGGCGAGCATCCCCTCGCCCAGCCGCGCCACCAGGGAAGTGCCGAACGCGGTCGACACGCCCTGCGCGACCGCGACCAGCACCAACACCACCACCGGCCAAGCCAGAGCGGACGACCCGGCACCGACCAGGTCCACGATCCGACCGAGCATCGGCGCGGTGATCAACCCGACCGCCGTGCCCGCCAACAGCACCAGCAGCGCCCCCCACGCCAACCCGCGGCGCGGTCGCACCAACTCCCCGACCGCGGCCCAGGTCCGCGTGCCGGACGCGGTCGCCAGCAGCTCGCGCATCAGCTCAACACCACCAGTCGGTAGTCCTCGTCCGCCACCAGGTCCGCGTGCGCGCCCGACGAGACGACGGCACCGGAAGCCAAGAACACCACACGATCCGCCGCGGCCAGCAAAGCCGGGCTCGTCGCCACCACGATCGTCGTCAGCCCCGACCGCATCCGCTTGATACCGGTGGCCAGCGACACCTCGGTCACCGCGTCCACCGCGGTCGTCGGGTCGTGCACCACCAGCACCGGGGGAGCGGCGGCCAAGGCCCGCGCCAGCGCCACCCGTTGCCGCTGCCCGCCCGACAACGACCGGCCGCGCGCGGAGATCACCGTGTCCAACCCGTCGGGCAACGCCCGCGCCACGTCGTCCACCCGTGCCGCGTCCATCGCCTCATCCACCTGCGACCCACCGGCCGCGACGTTGTCCCGCACCGATCCCTCGAACAGGTCCGCGTCGTGCGCCGCGACCAGCACCGCCGACCGCAGCGCCGAACTCTCCACACTGGACAAGGGCAGGCCGTCCAACGTCACCGAACCGGCCGTCGGGTCCACCTCCCGTGCCAGCACGGCCAGCAACGACACCGCGTCCGCCGGATCACGGGCCACCACGCCGAGCAGTTCACCGGGCGACGCCGTCAACGACACCCCGCGCAGCGACCCGGACACCACGTCCGTCAGCTCCACCCTCCCGGGAGCCGAAGCCGGCAACGGCGAGGAACCCGGCGGCACGACCGGGGGAGCGGCCAGCACCTCGGCCACCCGTGCGGCCGACGCCCGGCCCTGCGCGAACAGCCCGTTCACCCAGGAGAAGATCGACAACGGCCACAGCAGGAACTGCGCCAACCCGACCGCGGCCACCAACTCGCCCACGCTGATCGACCCGGACGCGGCCAGGTGCCCGCCGACCAGCGCCACGATCGCCAGGAACACGCCGGTCATCGCCAGCATCGAGCCGTCCAGCCAGGCCCGCGACCGGGCGGCCCGGATCGCGGCCTCCATGGACGACCGGCTGGTCACCCGGTACCGCTGGGCCGCCGTCGCCTCCGCTCCGATGCCCTTCAACGCCCGCAGCCCGGCGACCAGGTCGGCCGCCACCCCGGACGCCAACGCGGCCCGGTCCTGCTCGGCGTCACTGCGCCGTTCGAGTGGTTTGCCCAAGAAATGCGCGAGGCCCAGCAGCACCGGGGCGGCCACCAGGACCAGCAGTCCCAACACCACCGACACCCGCAGCAACGCCACCGCGCCCACCAGCACGCCGACCACCGCGGCGAACGCGATCGGCAGGCCGAGGTTCACCTGGCCGACGCGTTGCGCGTCGCTGGTCGCGATGTTCGCCAGCTCGCCGGACAGCCTGCCGTGCGCCGCGCCGCCGTGGGCCGACAGCACCCGCGCGGCCAGTTCGGTCCGCACCTCGTGCGCGGCCTGGTGCGACGCCTTTTCCCCACACCGCAAGGAGAACCGGAAGCTCAGCGACAGCGCCACGAACACCGCGGCCAGCACGCCGATCCAGAACACCAGCCGCCCGCCCGCGCCGGTCCGCACCGCTTCGTCGATGACCACACCGATGAGCAGGGGTACCGCGGCCTCCCCGGTCTGGTGGGCCGCGCCGAGCGCCGAAGCGAGGGTCACCGACTTCCACTGCCCGGTCACCGCCCCCTTGAGGACAGTCGTCTTGCGGACCGTTTTCACCCCGGTGCCCACCTTCCGCTGATTGGTAGGTGAGGCTACCCTAAACAAAAGAGAGGTATGGATCACGCCCGCTGCGGGGCCGCTTAGGTTAGGGTAACCAAAGTTCGATCATCCTGTATGTCGCACCGATGGGACAGCCATGCCACAGCCACCGGTCTTCGACGTCCTCGGCGTCGGCTTCGGGCCGTCCAATTTGGCCCTCGCGATCGCCGTCACCGAGTACAACGCCACCGCGCGGCCCGAAGACGTGGTGACCGCCCACTTCCTGGAACGCCAGCCGCAGTTCGGCTGGCACCGGGGGATGTTGATCGACGACGCCACGATGCAGGTGTCGTTCCTCAAGGACCTGGTGACCCTGCGGAACCCGAACAGCACCTTCACCTTCCTGAGCTACCTGCACAGCAAGGGCCGCCTGGTCGACTTCATCAACCACAAGAACCTGTTCCCGCTGCGGGTCGAGTTCCACGACTACTTCGAGTGGGCCGCCGAACGCGTGGACGACCTGGTGTCCTACGACCACGACGTGGTCGACGTGCGTCCGGTGACCGAGGACGGCGTGGTCACCCACTTCGACGTCGCCTCGCGCACCCCATCCGGTGAGGTGGAGCTGCGCCGCGCCCGCAACCTGGTGCTGGCCACCGGCCTGCGGGCGGCCCTGCCCGACGGCGTCCTGCCGTCCGACCGGGTCTGGCACAACCGGGACTTCCTGCACCGCGTCGAATCGCTGACCGATCCGCGCCGGCTGGTCGTGGTCGGCGCCGGGCAGAGCGGCGCCGAGGTCACCGCGTTCCTGCACGAGCGGTTCCCCGCCGCCGAGGTGTGCGCGGTGTTCGCCCGCTACGGCTACAGCCCCGCCGACGACAGCTCCTTCGCGAACCGGATCTTCGACCCGGGCGCCGTGGACGACTACTTCACCGCGCCGGAGCAGGTCAAGCGCCGGCTCATGGACTACCACGGCAACACCAACTACGCGGTGGTCGACAACGACCTGATCGCCGAGCTGTACCGGCGGGTGTACCGGGAGAAGGTGCTGGGCAGGCAGCGGCTGCGGCTGCTCAACCTCTCCCGCGTCGCCGAACTGAACGACCGCGAGGACGGGCTGACGGTGACCGTCGAGTCGCTGAGCACCGGTGAGCGCGAGGTGCTGGAGGCCGACGCCATCGTCTACGCCACCGGCTACCTGGAGGCCGACCCGACCGCGTTGCTGGGCGACCTGGCCGGCCACTGCACGCGTGACGAGCACGGCAGGCTCAGTGTCGGCCGCGACTACCGCCTGGACACCGACGACGACCTGCTGGCCGGTCTCTACCTCCAGGGCGGCACCGAGCACACGCACGGCATCTCGTCGTCGCTGCTGTCCAACACCTCGGTCCGGGTGGGGGAGATCCTCGACTCCGTCCTCGGACGCCGTGAACCGGTGCTGCCCGCACGGTCTGCGCAGCCCGAATACGCGATCAGCGTCTCACGGGTGCGCTAAACCCGCCTCGATTTGTTAGGTTACGCATACCTAACTTGCACAGCGGCGCGCCGCCGCGCCTCCGAAGGGGAAATCCTTGATGTCCACGAAGTTCAAGCTGGTCGCGGTCGTCTCGGCCGCAGCGCTGGCGCTGGCCGCCTGCGGGGGCGGCGGCGACGCCGGCTCCGGCGGGACGAGCCCGACCAACGCGGCCGCCACCGGCGCGTTCCCGGTCTCGGTCGAGCACAAGTACGGCACCACCGAGATCAAGGCGGAGCCGAAGAAGGTCGTCACGCTCGGCCTGTCCGACCAGGAGCCGGTGCTGGCTCTGGGCGTCAAGCCGGTCGGCGTCGTGGACTGGTTCAAGGAGCGGCCGTTCGGCAACTGGCCGTGGACCAAGGAACTCTGGGGCGACACCCAGCCGGAGATCGTCGGCGAGCGCGACGAGTACAACCTGGAGAAGGTCGCCGCGCTCAAGCCCGACCTGATCATCGCGGTCTACTCCGGCATGAAGCAGGAGCAGTACGACACGCTGTCCAAGATCGCGCCCGTGGTCGCGCAGCCCAAGGCGTTCCCGGACTACGCCGCGCCGTGGCAGGACCAGACCCTGCACATCGGCAAGGCGCTGGGCAAGGAGAAGGAGGCGCAGGCGCTGATCGACGGCGTCGCGAAGACCTTCGCCGACGCCAAGGCCGCGCACCCCGAGTGGGCGGGCAAGACGATGGTGGTGGCCGACAGCTTCAAGCCGGGCCAGTACTCCGCGTTCGCGCCGACCGACCCGAAGGCCATCTTCATGAAGGAGCTGGGCTTCACCCTGGTGCCCGAGATCGGCACGCTGGCCGGCGAGAAGAACGTGGCCGAGTTCAGCGAGGAGCGGTTCGACCTGCTCGACGCCGACCGGCTGGTGTGGATCATGTTCGACCAGACCGCGTGGGACCGGATCAAGGCCATTCCGGCCTACCAGCGGCTCGGCGTCGTCACCGGGAAGCGCGACCTGTTCCTCACCTACATGGACCCGCCGGTCGGCGCGGCCATGTCGTTCAACACCGTGCTGAGCGTGCCCTACGGCATCCAGCAGGTCGTGCCACTGCTCGAAGCCATCAAGAACTAACAGGCGGTGCAACGGGTGGGGGTGCCGTCGCGCATCCCCACCCGTGGCTTGTCCAAGAGAAGTCGGCGCAGAAGCCGGTGCCGGCGAACTCGGCGCGGTGAAGTCGGTGCCGGTGAAGTCGGTGCCGGTGAAGTCGGGAACATGCGGGGAAGGTTGTGACCATGGCTCTGCCCTTGACCGGTGCTCAGACGGGTGTCTGGTTGGCACAGCAGCTGGAGCCCGACAACCCCGTCTACAACGTGGCCTGGTACCTGGAGCTGCGCGGCGCGGTCGACCACGACCGGCTGGAGGCGGCCGTCCGGCAGGCGGTCGCCGAAACCGGCGCGCTGCACGTCCGGTTCACCGAGCAGGGTCAGGTCCCGGCGCCGGTGACCACCGACATCACGCACCTGTCGTTCGACTCGCTCGCCGGCGCGCGGGCGTGGATGGACGACGACCTCAAGCGGCTGACCGACATCACCCGCGGCCCGCTGTTCCACCAGGCGTTCCTGCGCATCGCCGACGACCACGTGCTCTGGTACCAGCGCTACCACCACCTCGCGGTGGACGCCTACGGGTGGGTGTTGATCACCCAGCGCGCCGGCCGGATCTACGCGGGTTCCGACGAGCCGAGCCCCAAGCCGGTGGAGGCGTTGGTCGACGCCGACCTCTCGTACCGCCAGTCCCCGGCGCGCGAGGAGGACCGGGCGTTCTGGCTCGCGAAGATGGCCGACCACCCGGAGCCGGTGCGGCTCGTGCCGCGTGCCGCCGGGCAGGTGCGCGAGGTCATCCGCCGGACCGTCGAACTGCCCGATCCGCTGTCCTCACGGCAGGTCATCGCCGCCGTCGCCACCTACGCCCACCGCGTGACCGGCGCGTCCGACCTGGTGCTGGCCATGCCGATGACCGGTCGGCGGGACGCGGTCAGCCGGGTCACGCCCGGCATGGCGTCCACCGTGCTGCCGCTGCGCGTCACCGTGCGGCCGGACAGCACCATCACCGGCCTGATCGCCGACATCGACCGGGAGATCCGCGAGGTCATCCCGCACAGCGCCTACCGGGGCGAGGACCTGGCCCGCGAACTGGGCCTGCGCGACGGAATCCCCGAGCTGGTCGGGCCGACGGTCAACTACCTGGGCTTCGGCCGGGAGATCGAGTTCGGCGACCTCGACCCCACGTTCCACGTGCTGTCGTTGGGGCCGGTCAACGACCTCACCACGTCGTTCCTCCAGCGCGCCGACGGAAGCCTGGTCGTCACGTTCGAGGCGAACGCCGCCGTGTGCACGGCGGAGGAACTGGCCGACCACCAGCGGCGGTTCCTGCGCGTGCTCGACGCCGATCCGGACCAGCCGGTGGCGTTGATCGACCTGGTCGATCCCTCGGAACGCGCGCGGCTGCTGGAGTTCGGCACGTCGCCGCGTGAAGTGGACGAGGTGACGTGGCCGGGCGCGTTCGAACGCCAGGTAGCCCGCACTCCGGACGCCGTCGCGGTCGTGTGCGAGGACGTGCAACTGACCTATGCCGAGCTGAACTTCGCCGCGAACCGGCTCGCCCGCGCTTTGCTGTCGCAGGGCGTGCAGCTGGAAGACGTGGTGGGCGTGGCGTTGCCGCGGTCGGCCGACCTGGTCGTCACGCTGCTCGCGGTGATGAAGGCGGGGGCCGCCTACCTGCCGCTGGACCTCGACCACCCGCGTGATCGCGTCGACTACATGGTGGCCGACGCGGGCGCGAAGCTGGTCATCACGCCGGAGTCGCGGTTCGAGCTGCCCTCCGATGGCACCGATCTCGGGCTGGACATCGCGCTGGACCAGGCCGCGTACGTGATCTACACGTCCGGCTCGACCGGCCGGCCCAAGGGTGTCGTGGTGACGCACGAGGGCATCGGCAGCCTCATCGCGACCGCGTTGGACCGGATCGGCATCACCGCGGACAGCCGGGTCGTGCAGTTCGCGTCCGTCGGCTTCGACGTGGCCGTGTGGGACCTGTGCATGTCGCTGGGCGTCGGCGGTCGGGCGATCGTCGTGCCGTCGCATCGGCGGGTCGCGGGTGAGGCGCTGACCTCGTACATCGCTGCGCATGGGGCCACGCACATGATCCTGCCGCCGTCGCTGGTCGCGGCGCTGCCGGCGGAGTGCGAGCTGCCCGAGGGTGCGGTGTTGATCGTCGGCACCGAGACCGTGCCGACCGAGCTGATCGCCCGGTGGGCGCGTCGGCTGCGCGTGGTCGCCGCTTACGGCCTCACGGAGGCCACGGTCAACTCGACTTTGTGGGCCGCCCAGCAGGATTGGACCGGGCCGGTGCCGATCGGCGTGCCGGACCCCAACACCCGCTGCTACATCCTCGACTCGGCGTTGCGGCCGGTGCCGGTGGGTGTCGAGGGTGAGCTGTACGTCGGCGGGCGTGGTCTCGCGCGTGGTTACCGGGGGCAGGCGGCGTTGACCGCGTCCCGGTTCGTGGCCGACCCGTTCGGTGCTGCGGGCGCACGTATGTACCGGACGGGTGACCGCGCTCGGTGGCGTGCCGACGGGAACATCGACTTCCTGGGTCGGGCCGATGGCCAGGTGAAGATCCGTGGTTTCCGGATCGAGCCGGGTGAGGTCGAGAGCGTCCTCATGGCGCACCCGGACATCACGCAGGCCGCCGTGCTGGTGCGGGAGGACCACCGGCGGGTGAAGCGGCTGGTCGCGTACGTGGTCGGGTCGGCTTCGCCGGTGGACGCGCGCGAGCACGTCGCGGGGGCGTTGCCGGAGTACATGGTGCCGTCCGTGGTGATGCCGCTGACCGGGCCGCTGCCGTTGACGCCGAACGGCAAGCTGGACCGCGCGGCGCTTCCCTCGCCGGACTGGACCACGCTGGGCGGTGACGCGCCGGCCACGAATCCCGTCGAGCAGACTTTGGTGGACCTCGTCGAGGTCGTGCTCGGTCTGACGCCCGGTATCCACGACAACTTCTTCGAGCTCGGCGGCGACAGCATCGTCACGATGCAGTTGGTGTCGCGGGCTCGTGACGCCGGCCTGGTGATCACGCCGCGAGAGGTGTTCGAGCACCGGACCGTGGCCGCGCTGGCCCGTGTCGCCCGTGAGGCCGTGCCCGAGGTCGAGCTGACCGGGTTCGACACCGATGTGTTGCCGGTGTCGCCGTTGCAGGAGGGGTTCTTCTTCCACGCGCAGTACGACACGGATGACTCGTACGTGGTGCAGGAAGTGCTGACTCTCGATGTCGGCAGGGAGGACGTACAGGGCCTGCTGGACCGGCACCTGTTGCTGCGGGCCGGTTTCCGGCAGACCGACCGGGGGCGCGTGGAGCAGGTGATCGCGGAGGCGTTGACGCTGCCTTGGCGCGACTACCCGGTCTCTGACGATCTGGAAGACGTGCTGGCTGCGGAACGCGCCGACGGCTTCGACCTGTCCCAGCCGCCGCTGATGCGTGCCGCTCGGCACGGTGGCCGGCTCGTGCTGACCCTGCACCACATCCTGCTCGACGGGTGGTCGGTCGGCCTGCTGCGGCGGGAACTGGTCGGTGGCCGGGTCGAGCCGGTCGACCACCGACGCTACTTCGCGTGGCTGGCGACTCGTGACCGGGACGCGGCACATGCCGCCTGGCGCGCAGCCCTGTCCGGTGTGGACGAGCCGACCAAGATCGCCGGCCTGTCCACAGCCGCGATCGCCGCGACCGGAATTGTCGGACCCGGCCGGCAGAATAAAAGCAGGGGTCCCCTGGGAGGGGACGCCCGCGAAGCATTGCCGTTGGCCGAGTTCGAGGTCTCGCCGCGCCACGGGCAACACCGCGTGCGGCTACCTGCCGAGCTGAGCGCGTCGTTGGTGGGCGAGGCGCGTCGGCGTGGACTTACGCTCAGCACGGTTCTGCACGGCGCGTGGGGTCTGCTGCTCGGCGGTCTCACCGGCCGTGCGGATGTCGTCTACGGCACCACGGTCGCGGGGCGCCCGGCTGAAGTGCCTGGGATCGAGAACGCGGTCGGCCTGTTCATCAACACCGTGCCCGTCCGACAGCGGTGGCGGGGTGGGGACAGCCTCGCCACCGTCTTCCGGCACTTCCAGGACGAGCAGGCTCGCCTGCTGGACCACCAGCACCTCGGCCTGGCCGAGATCCAGCGAGTCACCGGGCACGGTGAGCTGTTCGACACGCTCGTCGTGGTCGAGAACTTCCCGGACGTGGTGGACGACGTCGAGATCCGCGACCAGGTCCACTACCCGCTCGCCCTGGTCGTCCTGCCCGGCGAGCGCATCGAACTGCGCCTCAAGCACCGCCTCCCGGACGCCGAAGTCGCCGCCCTCGGCGAACGGCTGGTCGGGCTGCTGTCCGCGTTCGCCACCACCCCCGACCGGCCGGTGGCGAGCCTCGACCTGGTCTCCGCGCGCGAAACCGACTGGTTCGCCGAGCTGAACGCGACCGCCGCCGACGTGCCGGAAGGCACGCTGGTCAGCCGGATCGCCGCCCAGACCGCCCGCACCCCGGACGCCGTCGCGGTCGTCTACGACGGTGTCTCCCTCACCTACTCCGAACTGGACCGCCGAGCCACCGCCCTGGCACGCAGGCTCCGAGCCGAAAACGCCGGTGACGTCGTCGGCGTCGCCGTGCCCCGGTCGGCCGAACTGATGGTGGCGTTGCTGGGCGTGCTCAAATCCGGCGCCGCCTACCTGCCGCTCGACCTCGACTACCCGGCCGACCGCATCGAGTTCATGCTCGCCGACTCGGGCGCGACGACCGTCGTGCGCCCCGAAGACTGCACCGGAACCACGGCACCGGACGTCGAACTGCCCGCCGTCCGACCCGACCAGGCCGCCTACCTGATCTACACCTCCGGCTCGACCGGACGACCCAAGGGCGTCGTGGTCACGCACCGTGCGATCGTGAACCGCCTGGCGTGGATGCAGCACGAGTACGGCCTGGCTGCCGACGACCGCGTGCTCCAGAAGACCCCGTCGAGCTTCGACGTATCCGTGTGGGAGTTCTTCTGGGCGCTGTGCGAAGGCGCGGCCGTCGTGCTCGCCAGGCCGGACGGCCACCGCGACCCCGCCTACCTGGCCGAGCTGATCCGGCAGGAGCGGATCACCACGCTGCACTTCGTGCCGTCGATGCTGGCCGCGTTCCTCGGCGTCCCCGAGGTCTACGAGAGCGCCGCGTGGTCGGCGAGCCTGCGCCGGATCTTCAGCAGCGGTGAGGCGTTGACCGGTGACGTGGCCGGCCGTTGGCTCGAACTGACCGCCGTGCCGCTGCACAACCTCTACGGCCCCACCGAGGCCGCCGTCGACGTCACCTACTTCGAGTACGACGCCGCGCCCGACCCGGCCGTGCCGATCGGCCGCCCGGTGTGGAACACCCAGCTGCACGTGCTCGACCCGTTCCTGCGGCCCGTCCCGACCGGTGTGCCGGGTGAGCTGTACCTGGCGGGCGTGCAGCTCGCCATGGGCTACCACGGCCGGTTCGCGCTCACGGCCGAGCGGTTCGTGGCCAACCCGTTCGGTGGGCCGGGCTCCCGCATGTACCGCACCGGTGACCTGGTGGTGCGCCGACCGGACGGCGCGATCGTCTACCTCGGTCGCACCGACCGGCAGGTCAAGGTGCGCGGCAACCGGATCGAACTGGGCGAGGTCGAGTCCGCGCTGGGCAAGCTGCCCGGTGTCCGGCGCGCCGCCGTGATCGCCCGGGACAACCAGCTCCTGGGTTACGTGACCCCGGCAGACGTGGACCTCGACGCGCTGCGCGCCGGGATCGCCGAAGCCCTGCCCGCCGCGATGGTCCCGCACGCCCTGGTGGCGTTGCCGGACTTCCCGCTCACGCCCAGCGGCAAGCTCGACCAGAACGCCCTGCCGTCGCCGACCGTCGTGAAGACCGAACGCCGTGCGCCGGAGACCGAGCGGGAACGCCTGCTGTGCGAGGTGTTCGCCCACGTGCTCGGAGTGACCGAACTCGGCGTGGACGACGATTTCTTCGTGCTCGGCGGCGACAGCATCACGTCCATCGCGGTGTCCAGCCGGGCCCGCAAGCTCGGTATCGGGATCAGCCCGCGTGACGTGTTCGAGCACCGCACGGTGGCCGCACTCGCGGCCGTCGAGAGCGTCACGAACACGGTCGTGGACGCCCCGCTGCTCGTGCTGACCGCCGAACAGCGCCGCGCCCTGCCCGAGGCGGAGGACGTCTGGCCGCTCTCGCCGTTGCAGGAGGGCCTGTACTTCCACTCCAGCTACGACACCGACGCGCTCGACGTCTACCTCTCCCAGGAGACGATGGACTTCGCCGGCCGGCTCGACGTCGACCGGCTGCGCCGCGCGGGCGCCGCCCTGCTGGACCGCAACCCGAGCCTGCGCGCCGGTTTCACCAGCGACGGCGTTCCGGCACCGGTGCAGTTCATCGCGCCCGGCCTGGAGATCCCGCTGCGCGTGGTCGACCTGGCCGACGAAGCCGGGATGTCCGACGTGCTGGCCGCCGACCGGCGCGAGCGGTTCGACCTGGCCGCGCCGCCGCTGTGCCGGTTCCTGGTGCTGCGGCTGCCCGACGGCCGCGACCGGCTCGTCATCACCCACCACCTGATCCTGTGGGACGGCTGGTCGGCGTGGCTGTTCCTGGAGCAGCTGCTGGAGCTGTACCGGGACGTCGAAGCCGAACTGCCGCCGCCCGGCTCCTACCGCGACTACCTGACGTGGCTGGCCCGCCAGGACCACGACGCCGCACGGCGAGCGTGGCGCACCGCCCTGTCCGGCCTGCGCGAGCCGACCCTGGTCGCGCCGGTGGACCGCTCTCGCGAGCCGGTCATCCCGGCCGAGTTCCACCGGGAGTTGACCGAGGACCTGACCGACCGGATCAGGACGCAGGCCCGGCAGCACGGCCTGACCGCCAACGCCGTGTTCAACGCCGCCTGGGCGCTGGTGCTGGCCAGTCAGGTCGGCCGGGACGACGTGGTGTTCGGCACCGCCGTCGCGGGCCGCCCGGTCGAGGTCGACGGCGTCGAGCACGTCATCGGCATGTTCCTCAACACCATCCCCACCCGGATCGCGGTCAACCCCCGCGAGACCGTGCTGGAGCTGCTGCGGCGCATCCAGGCCGAGCGGACCGCGCTGATGTCCTACGAGCACGTCGGCCTCGGTGAGATCCAGCAGGAAGCCGGGCACCGGCAGCTGTTCGACACGCTGTTCGTGCTGCGCACCGGTGACGGCGAAGACCGGCAGAACGAGCTGTCCGACGAGTACGGCGTGCTCGACGTGTCCAATGTGGACGGCACGCACTTCCCGCTGACGCTCATCATCACGCCGGGCGCCCGCACCCGCGTCACGCTCGCCTCCCGGCCGGACATCTTCGCCACCGACGCGGCCGAGGCCCTGCTCGCCCGGTACACGACCGTGCTGGAACGGCTGGTCGACGCGCCGGACGCGCTGCTCGGCGCGCTCGACGTGCTGCCCGACCACGAGCGCCGCGCGTTGGCCGCCGAGTGGGACGCCAGCGCCGACTCGATGATCGAGGACACCGTCGCCGACCTGCTGGTCGCCCAGGCGCGCAAGACGCCGGACGCGACCGCGCTGGTGTTCGGTGACGAGCGGCTGACCTACGCCGAGTTGCAGGACCGGATCGACACCCTGGCCCGGCTGCTGATCAGCCGGGGCGCGGGGCCGGAACGGGTGGTCGCGCTGGCGTTGCCGCGCACCACCGAGATGGTGGTGGCGTTGTTCGCGGTGCTGCGCACCGGCGCCGCCTACCTGCCGCTGGACCTCGACCACCCGGCCGACCGGCTGCTGCTGATGATCGAGGACACCAAGCCGCTGTGCGTGCTGTCGACCACGGCGGTCGGCCTGGTGCCGGACGCGCTGTGCCTGGACGATCTGGGCCCGGACGATCTGGACCCGGACGACGTGCCCGCTGACGTGGAGTGGCCGCGGTTCTCGTTGGAGCACCCGGCGTACGTGATCTACACGTCCGGCTCGACCGGTCGCCCGAAGGGCGTGGTCACGCCGTACCGCGGTCTGACGAACATGCAGCTCAACCACCAGCAGGCGATCTTCGCACCCGCCATCGCGGCGGCCGGGGGACGGCGGCTGCGCATCGCGCACACCGTGTCGTTCGCGTTCGACATGTCGTGGGAAGAACTGCTGTGGCTGGTCGAGGGTCACGAGGTGCACGTGTGCGACGAGGAGCTGCGCCGTGACGCGGCGGCCCTGGTCGCGTACTGCGACGAGCACCTGATCGACGTGGTCAACGTGACCCCGACCTACGCCCAGCTGCTCATCGAAGAGGGTCTGCTGGACAACCACGTGCCCGCGCTGGTGCTGCTGGGCGGCGAGGCCGTGCCGGAATCGGTGTGGCAGCGGCTGCGCGAAACCCCCGGCACGTACGGATACAACCTGTACGGGCCGACCGAGTACACGATCAACACGCTCGGCGCGTCCACTGAGGACAGTGAGACGGCGACGGTCGGCAAGGCGATCCGGAACACCCGCGCGTACGTGCTGGACGCGCACCTGCGGCCGGTGCCGCCCGGCTCGCCCGGTGAGCTGTACATCGCGGGCATCGGCCTGGCCCGCGGCTACCACGACCGGTTCGGCCTGACCGCCGAGCGGTTCGTCGCCGACCCGTACGGCCCGCCCGGAACCCGCATGTACCGCACGGGTGACCTGGTGCGCGCCCGTGCTGTGTCTTCGCTCGACCCCGCAAGCAGGTCTTCGGCCGGCAACCTGGACTTCCTCGGCCGCACCGACGACCAGGTCAAGATCCGCGGCTACCGGGTCGAGCTGGGCGAGGTCGAGTCGGCGCTGGCCGCCCAGCCGGGCGTGACGCACGCGGCGGTCGTGGTGGACGCCGGTCCTGGTGGCGTGAAGCGGCTCATCGGGTACGTGGTGTCCTCCGTCGAACCGGCGGTGTTGAAGGACGGCCTCAAGTCCGGCCTGCCCGACTACATGGTGCCCGCCGCGATCATGCCGGTGGACGCGCTGCCGCTGACCGTGAACGGCAAACTCGACGTGCGCGCCCTGCCGAAGCCCGTGGTGGCAGGCGGCGCGTCGTCGCGTGCCGCCGCGACCCGTGAAGAGGAAGTGCTGTGCGGGTTGTTCGCCGACATCCTCGGCGTGCCGTCGGTGGGTGTGGAGGACAACTTCTTCGACCTCGGCGGCCACTCGCTGCTCGCCACCCGGCTGATCAGCCGGGCCCGGTCGGCGCTGGGCGTCGAACTGGCGATCCGCGACCTGTTCGACGCGCCCACCGTCGCCGAACTGGCGTCACGGGCCGGTGGCGGTTCGGCGCGCCCGCCGCTGGTGCCGGTCGAACGGCCCGCCGAGCTGCCGCTGTCGTCGGCGCAGCAGCGGCTGTGGCTGATCCAGCAGATGGAGGGCACGTCCGCCGCGTACAACTTCCCGCTGGTGTTCAAGCTGCACGGCCCGCTGGACGTGCCCGCGTTCACCGCCGCCCTCGGTGACGTGGTCGACCGGCACGAGGCACTGCGGACGGTGTTCGGCGAGCACGAGGGCGCGCCGTTCCAGCGGGTGCTGCACGACGTCACGCCCGTGGTGGTAGTGCGTTCGGCTGTTGAGGACGACGTGCCCGGCATCGTGCGCGACGAGGTCGAGCGGCCGTTCGACCTGCACACCGAGCTGCCGTTGCGGGTCACGATCGCGTCGCTGGGCGAGGACGAGCACCTGGTCGTCATCCTGCTGCACCACATCACCACCGATGAGTGGTCCGACCGGCCGTTCCTGCGCGACCTCGCGTCGGCGTACCGGGCGCGGCGGGCCGGTGAAGCGCCGCGGTGGACGCCGCTGCCCGTGCAGTACGCGGACTACACCGTGTGGCAACGGAACGTGCTCGACGTCGTCGGCGAGGAGCAGCTGGACTTCTGGGCGCGGGCGTTGGCCGGTGTGCCCGAGGAGCTGGAGCTGCCGGTGGACCGGCCGCGTCCGGCGCGGCCGACGTTCCACGGCTCGGACCTGGAAGTCGTGTTCGAGCCGGAGACGGCCGACGGGCTGCGGGCGCTCGCGCAGACGTCCGGTGCGTCGATGTTCATGGTGTTGCAGGCGGCTGTGGCGGCTCTGCTGGGTCGGCTCGGCGCGGGCGACGACATCCCGTTGGGCGCGCCGATCGCGGGTCGCACCGATGAGGCGTTGGACGACCTGGTCGGGTTCTTCGTCAACACCCTCGTGCTGCGGGCCGACCTGTCCGGTGACCCGAGTTTCGCCGACCTGGTGGGGCGGGTGAAGGAGACGTCGCTGGCCGCGTTCTCGCACCAGGACGTGCCGTTCGAGGCCGTGGTGGACCGGCTCAACCCGCTCCGGTCGGCGGCGCGCAACCCGCTGTTCCAGGTGATGGTCGGCTACCACAGCCGGGGCGGTGACGCGGGGTCGTTCGACGGCCTGCCGGTGACGTGGGTCGGCCACGAGACCACGACCGCGAAGTTCGACCTGGTGTTCAGCTTCACCGAGGTGGTCGACGGGCCGGTCACGTGCCGGCTGGAGTACGCGACCGACCTGTTCGACCGGGTGACCGTCGAACGCCTCGGCGCGCGGCTGACCACGCTGGTCGACGCCGTGCTGGCCACGCCGTCCGCGCCGGTGAGCGCGGTGGACCTGCTGGCTCCCGACGAGCGCCGGCGCGTGGTGGACGAGTTCAACCGGACCGCCCGGGTGGTGGCGGAGGAGACGTTCACGGCGATGTTCGCCCGGTGCGTCGCCGCGACACCCGACGCGGTGGCCGTGGTCGACCGCAGCCGGTCGGTCAGCTACGCCTGGCTCGACGCCCGGTCCAACCGGATCGCCCGACTGCTCGCCGCACGCGGTGTCGGCCGCGAGTCGGTGGTGGGCATCGCGGTGCCCAAGTCGGCGGACATGGTCGCGACCGTCGTGGCCACCCTGAAGCTCGGCGCGGCTTACCTGCCGCTCGACCTGTCCCACCCGGCCGACCGGATCACGTACATGATCGAGGACTCGGCGGCTTCGATCGTCGTGACCACGTCCGCCGCGCCGGTTCCGGTGCCCGCCGTGCTGCTGGACTCGCCATCCGTGGTGGCGGAACTGGCCGCGCTGGACGAGTCCGCTGTGGACGGTGGGCCGCCCGCCCTGGACTCCGCGATGTACGTGATCTACACGTCCGGCTCGACGGGTCGGCCGAAGGGTGTGGTGGTGCCGCACGAGGGCATCTCCAGCCTCGCCGCGACGGCCATCGACCGGATGGGGCTCACGTCGGAGAGCCGGGTGCTCCAGTTCGCGTCGGTCGGGTTCGACGTGGCAGTGTTCGAGCTGACCATGGCGCTGTGCGTCGGCGGACGGCTGGTGTTCGCGCCCGACGAGGTGCGTGTGGCCGGCCCGGAGCTCACCGACTTCCTGCGCGACCGCCGGATCACGCACATGATCCTGCCGCCGTCGCTGGTGTCCGCGCTGCCCGCCGACTGCGAACTGCCCGAGGGCTCCACCATCCTGGTCGGCACCGAGACCGTGCCACCGGACGTGATCGGCCGCTGGGCGGGACGGCTCAACCTGCTCGCCGCCTACGGCCTCACCGAGGCCACGGTCAACTCCACGCTGTGGAAGGCGCGGCCGGACTGGGACACGGCGGTGCCCATCGGCATCCCCGACCCCAACACCACCGTGTACGTGCTGGACGACCGGCTGCGCCCGGTGCCGCCCGGCGTGGTCGGCGAGCTGTACGTGGCCGGACGCGGCCTGGCCCGCGGTTACCTCGGCCGGCCGGCCCTGACCGCGTCCCGGTTCGTCGCCTCGCCGTTCGGCCCGCCTGGCGCTCGCATGTACCGCACCGGCGACCGCGCGCGCTGGCGTGCCGACGGCAACCTGGACTTCCTGGGCCGCGTCGACACCCAGGTGAAGATCCGCGGGTTCCGGATCGAACTCGGGGAGATCGAGGCCGCCCTGGCCCGGCACCCGGACGTGGCGCAGGCGGCCGTCGTCGCCGACCGCACGGGTGACGTGACCAGGCTCGTCGGGTACGTGGTCGGTTCGACCACGGACGACCTGCGGGCGTTCGCCGCCGAACGGCTTCCCGAGTACATGGTCCCGGCCACGGTGATCTTCCTCGACGGCCCGCTGCCGCTGACGCCGAACGGCAAGCTCGACCGGCGTGCCCTGCCCCAGCCGGACTGGTCCGCGCTGACCGGCGACGACCGGCCGGTGACACCGGAGCAGAAGGCGATCGCGGAGCTGTTCGCCGAGCTGTTGGGCGTGTCGCCGGGCATCCACGACAACTTCTTCACCCTCGGCGGCCACTCGATGGCGTCCATGCGGCTGGTCGGCAAGATCCGGTCGGTGTTCGGGGTCGACATCGCGTTGCGCGACGTGTTCGACTCGCCGACCGTCGCCGGGCTGGCCGGGCGGCTGACCGGCGCCACGTCGGCCCGGCCGCGGTTGCGCCGGTTCGACCGGCCGGTGGACCTGCCGTTGGCGCCCGTGCAGCGGGGGCGTGTGTCGTCGTCCTGGGACCACGCTCTGGCTCTGCGTGCTCGGACGCCGTTCGACGTGCCCGCTCTCGTCGCGGCGTACGCGGACGTCGTCGGTCGTCACGAGCCGTTGCGCACGGTGCTGGACGGGGACGTGCAGCGCGCCGTGGCCGTGTCGCCGCTGGAGGTGGTGCCGGTGGTGGCGTTGGACGACGCGTTGTCCGCGTTCGCCGCCGAGTCGGTGGACCTGACCGCACAGCCGCCCGTGTTGGCCCGGCTGGTCGAGGACGCGTCCGGTGCACAGGCGTTGTTGCTGACCATGAGCTACCTCGCGGTGGACGAGTGGTCGGTGGTGCCGCTGTTCCGCGACCTCCAGCACGCCTACGCGGCCCGCCGTGCCGGTGAAGCTCCACAGTGGACCGAGTTGCCGGTGACCTATGCCGACTACACGTTGTGGTCGCTGGACGTCGTGGAGTCGGTGGGGGAGAAGCAGCACGCGTTCTGGCACGAGACGTTGCGCGACCTTCCGGTGCTCGCTCTGCCTTACTCCGGTGAGCGCCGGTCGGGCCGTTACGCCGCCGAGGTGATCCCGTTCTCGCTCCCGGCTTCACTGCACGCGTCCATCGACCGGCTGGCGGCCCTGACCGGCACCAGCATGTTCATGATCGTGCAGGCGGCCGTGGCCGCCGCGCTCACGCCGTACGGCACCGACATCCCCATCGGGACCATGGTGGCCGGCCGGACCGAGGAGGCGCTGGCCGATCTGGTCGGCTCGTTCTTCAACCGGATCGTGCTGCGCACCGACACCGCCGGCAGCCCCGGCTACACCGAACTGCTGGCCCGCATCCGCGCCACCAACCTGGCCGCACTCGACCACGCCGACGTGCAGGTGCCCGCCGACCCGCAGATCATGATCGTCCACCACGAGAAGGCGGTCCTGTCGACGCTGGAAGGCGACACCGGCGCACTCGAAGCCGTGCCCACCGGCACCACGCCGGCCGAACTGACCGTCAGCTTCTACGAACCGCAGGACGACGGCCCCGTGCCGTGCTTCCTGGTCTACGCCACCGACCTGTTCACCCCGACCACTGCCCAACACCTGGCCGACGCCGTGCTGGACCACCTGCACCGCGCGACCACCGACCCTGACCGGAGGATCGAGCCGTGACCAACCCGTTCGAAGACCCCGAAGGCCGCTTCCACGTCCTCGTCAACGCCGAGGACCAGCACTCCCTGTGGCCCTCGTTCGCCGACATCCCCGCCGGCTGGACCCCCCGCTTCGGTCCCGACACCCGCGACGCCTGCCTCGCCTACGTCGAAGACCACTGGACCGACCTCCGCCCCCTCACCCTCCGCTAACCCGAGAGTCGAACCCCCCAGGCCGCGAGAGTCGAACACTCAGGTCCCCGTGAGTTCAACACTCAGGACGCGCGTGACCTGACCTGAGCGTTGAACTCGGCCTACCTGAGCGTTCGACTCTCGCGCGTGTCCTACGTTCAGAACGCGCGTGTCCAACGTTCAGAACAGGCGAGTTGAACGTTCAGACCACGAGAGTCGAACCTTCAGGTCCCCGTGAGACGGCACTGGGCCACCCCACGAGGCCGGTCGAGCGTCAGAACACGAAGCACTCCGTGCCCTGGTAGCCCGCCGCACGGACGTCCGCCGCGTCCGCCGCGGCCAATTGACCGGCGAACCGGCGCTCGACCTCGGCGCGTTCCGCGGCGTTGGGCAGGTCGTTGCGGCACGACGTCGGCGCGCTGGAACCGGACATCAGGTCGGCGCACAGCCCGGTCCGCCGGTCCGGCAGGCCGAGGATGTGCCCGATCTCGTGCGTCGCGATCCGGGGCCGGTAGTAGCCCTGGTCCACGGCCTGGCGTCCCATGTAGACGGTCCCGTTGCCGAGCGAGCTGACGTACGCCCGCGGCCAGCCGTTGTCCGCGAGGATGCGGATGTTGGTCGGCGTGCCCGTGGCCCGGGGGGCCAGCTTGACGTTGGCCACCGAGTTGTTCCAGTTCGTCGCGGCCCGATCCCAGTCCGCGGCGAACTCCTGAGCCTGGCTGACGTCGTAGTACAGCGTGCGCACCAGCGCCTGCGGGTCCGCCGACGCACTGGGTGCGGCCACCGCGACCAGCGGCAACAGCAGACCCAGCACCGTCACGACGACACGTGCGGCCTTTCGTACGAACATCGTTGGTCTCCTCGTGTGCAGGGAAGGGAGCCGTGCGTGACAGGGGGAGGCTCCCGCGTACCAACGAACCAGTAGTAGCCCGGCGTCACCAGGCCCATACGTAGGGTTGTAATGAGGGGTAATAGTTGACGTTGACTAGTTAGTATTGGATAGTCAGAGTTGACTAGGAGGTGGCGGTGAAGTCCAAGCGGAAGGTCGGCAACCTGCTCGGGTTGGCGGTGCTCGGCTATCTCGTCCGGGAGCCCATGCACCCCTACGAGCTGAGCCGGCTCATGCGCGACCACGGGGACGATCGCAGCATCAAGTTCACCCACGGCTCGCTCTACATGGTCTTCGGGCAGCTCGCCAAGGCCGGGTTCATCGTCGAGCAGGAGACGTCACGCGAAGGGCAACGGCCCGAGCGGACGGTGTACGCGTTGACCGACGCCGGGCGGGCGGAGCTCAAGGACTGGATGCGCGAACTCGTCGCCGAACCGCGGCACGAGTACCCGCACTTCGTGGCGGCCCTGTCCATGATCGGGGCGCTGCACCCCGACGAGGTCACCACCCTCCTGCACGACCGGCTGGACGGGCTCGGGCGGCAACTGGAGGAGGCCAAGGCGGTCATCGCCGGCGCCGACGCGCACCCGCTGTTCCTCATCGAGGAGGAGTACCGCATCTCGATGCTGAACGCCGAGATCGCGTTCGTCCGCCACTTCCTGGCACGTATCGAGGACTGGCGCCCGCTGTGGGCGGGCTTCCACGGGGAGGAACCATGAGAGCGACTGTGATCGGGGGCGGCATCGGCGGACCCGTAGCCGCGATGGCGTTGCGGAAGGCCGGGATCGAGGCGACCGTCCACGAGCGCTACGACTACACGGCCGACGGCTCGGGCGGTGCGTTGAGCATCGCGCCCAACGGCCTGCAAGCGCTGGACGTCGTGGGTCTCGCCGACGCGGTGCGGGACGTCGGCACGCCGATGACCGCCATGGCGTTGCAGAGCTGGACGGGCAAGACGCTCGGCCAATTCGGCAGCGAACCGCCGCAACTGCTGGTGTGGCGCTACGACCTCTACCGCGTGCTGCGCGAGGAAGCGGTCCGGCGCGGTGTCACCATCGAGCACGGCAAGGAGCTCGTGGACGCCGTCGATCACGGCTCGCACGTCACCGCGCACTTCGCCGACGGGTCCGAAGTGGACTCCGATCTGCTGATCGGCGCCGACGGCATCCGGTCGACCGTGCGCCGGATCATCGACCCGGACGCGCCGGCACCGCGTTACGCCGGTCTGCTCGGCTTCGGCGCCCGGATGGCGCGGACCGGTGAACCGTCGACCGACGGCGCCATGCGGCTGGTCTCGGGCAAGCGCGCGTTCTTCGGCTACCAGATCCACGACGACGGCTCCGGCGGCTGGTTCGCCAACCTGCCCCACAAGACACCGATGACGACCGCCGAAGCCCGTGCCACCGGCCCCGAGCAGTGGCTGGACGTGCTGGCCACGGCGTTCGCCCCCGACCGGACGCCCGCCGCCCGGATGATCGCCGCCACCGACCCGGCTGCCCTCATCGTGACCGGCGGGTTGGAGGACGTGCCGAGCGTGCCGACGTGGAGCCGTGGCCGGATGGTGCTGGTCGGGGACGCCGCGCACGCCACGTCACCCAGTTCCGGGCAGGGGGCTTCGCTGGCGTTCGAGAGCGCGGTGCAACTGGCCCGTTGCCTGCGCGACCTGCCGTACGGCGAGGCGTTCAGGACCTATGAGTCGATGCGCCGGGTGCGGGTGGAACGGATCATCGCCCAGGCCGCGCGGACCAACCGCAACAAGGCCGCCGGTCCGATCGGCCGGGTCCTGCGGGACGTCATGATGCCGTTGGCGTTCAAGTTCGTCGATCCGGCCAAGTTCACCTGGCAGTTCGACCACCGGATCGAGTGGGACGACACCCTCAGCCACGCGTAGTCGAGTCCCTGCGCCGGGCCGGCCGGGAAATGCGGTGGATCGGCTGTAAGCCGCCCGATTACGGTCCGGTCGTGCATCACGGTGAGTTCCGCGATCCCCGTCTCGTGCAGGTCTACGACGCCCAGTGCCCGTGGTCGGTGGACGACGACTTCTTCCTGTCCGTGGTCGACGAGACCCCGGCCGCCCGCGTGCTCGACCTGGGCTGCGGCACGGGTCGGCTGGCGCTCGGCCTGGCCGCCGCCGGGCACGCCGTGACGGGGGTTGATCCCGCTGCGGCGTCGTTGGCGGCGGCACGGGCCAAGGCCGGTGCCGAGCGGGTGATGTGGGTGGAGGGCTCGACGGACTGCCTGCCCGACGCGGCGTTCGACGTGGCGGTGATGACGAGCCATGTGGCGCAGTTCTTCGTCACCGACGAGGAGTGGGCGCGTGCGCTGGCCGATCTCAGGCGGGCGTTGGTGCCGGGCGGCCGGTTGGTGTTCGACACGCGTGATCCCCGTGCGCGCAGGTGGGAGCGGTGGAACCCGGTGGAGTCACGGGACCGGGTGACGTTGGCCGATGGTGTCGACGTGGTGGTCTGGACCGAAGTGACGGCGGTCGAGGGCGGCGCCGTCACGTTCGTCCACCACTACGCGTTCTCCGACGGTGACGAGCGGCGCAGTCAGGCCACGTTGCGGTTCCGCGGTGAGGAGGAGGTGCGCTCCACGTTGGCGCAGGCGGGCTTCACGGTCGACCACATCCACGGCGGCTGGCACCGTGAGCCGATCGGCGCGCCGGACGGCGAACTCCTCGTCATCGCCCACACCCGATAGCCGCCCTTGAGGTCGGTCAGCCACGCGTAATCGGAGGTAGATGTGACCGGAGCGGACACCCGGCTCCCGCACGGGTACACCAACGCCACCGGCAAGAGCGGGGGAGTGGTGCGCAAGTCCTACCTCGGCCCCGATCCGCTGGGACGGGCCGCTGTCGAGCGTGCCGCCCTGACGGGGCTGCACGGCCGGTTCCCGGTGCCCGCTCTCGTGCCGGACGCCCCGGAGGGCTCGCTGTGGTTGGCGGAGGTGGACGGCAGGCACGCGCAGGAGGTGATCGCCGACGGGCGGGCAGGGGAGGTGCTGCGGTTGTGCGGCGAGACCCGGCGGCTCCTGTCGGAGATCGACCCGAGCACTGTGCCGGGCCTGCCGGGTGACGGCGACGTGATCGTGCACGGTGATTTCGGGCCGCAGAACATGCTGCTGACCGAGACCGGCGACGTGGTGCTCGCGGTGATCGACTGGGAGCTGTGCCGCCTGGGTGCGGCGGTGGATGACCTGGCGTGGACCGAGTGGATCGTGCGGACGCACCACCCGGAGGCGGTGGGACACCTCGGTGAGCTGTTCGCCGGATACGGCGAGCGGCCCGAGTGGTCTCTGCGGCACGAGGCGATGTTGGCGGCGTGTCGGCGGTGCCGTGACTTCTGCGTGCGGTGGGACGCGCCGGCGGCGGTGGCGATGTGGGAGGACCGCATCCGCGCCACGGAGGCCTTCACGGAGTGACACGGGAGGCGGGGGGCCACCGGTGAACGACGTGTCGGGTCAGGAGAACCGGCTCGGCAGGTCGAGGCGGCGCGTTCGCGCTCACGGCGCTGGATGGACACGGTCGGTCTCTAGCAGTGCTAGACATTCGAGCGCAACTAAGTCTAGTGGCGCTCTCACACCTAGCACTGCTAGAGACCGGAGTCGAAGTCATGTCCCTCAAGCGGTTCAACACAGGGCTCGCCGTGCTCGTCGTCCTCGCCGGCCTCGGTTTCGGCCTCAACTTCCTGGTCAACCCGCAGACGGCGGCGGCCGGCTTCGGCATCGATCCGTGGCCCCAGGCGGAGGCCGGGGGCTATTTCGTGGTCAAGGGCGTGCGCGACATCGCCTACGGCCTGACCGCGCTCGTCCTGTTGCTGCTCAAGCACCGCCACGCCCTCGGTTGGGTCGTGCTGGCCGACGCGATCATCCCGATCGGTGACTGCATCGCCGTGGTCGCCAACGGCGGCACGGTGGCCTACGCCCTCGGCGTCCACGGCTCGGCCGCCGTGCTGGTGCTCATCGCCGCCGCGTCGCTGCTGTGGGAGACCCGGAAGCGGTGAGCAGGAACGCGGGCGACCACCAGTAGTCGTGCAGCCGGGTGACCTCGACGTCGGTGAACCCGGCCCGCGTGACCTGCTCCGCCCACCGCGACGCGGGCTGCTCCCACGTCGCCCGGGTCGCGCCCGGCACCAGCTGGCCGGTCAGCACCGGCATCAGGAATCCCTGTGCCACCAGGGCCCGGTCGGTGTCGTACTCGGTCAACCCGCGCTCGTAGGCCTCCGCCAGGAACCTGCGGTGCTCGGGACTCGCGTGCGGCAGGTCCGGCACGTCGAACTCGACCACCGCCAGCACCCCGACGTGTCCGACCAGGTCGGCCAGCACGCCGTCACGCACCTCGTGCGGCAGGGTGTGCAGGGCGAACGTCGACTGGGTCACGTCGAACACCGCGTCCTCGGGCAGTGCCGCCGCGAACGGCTCGACCCCGGTGTGGCGGGCGTCGATCTCGAACCCGTCCAACGCCCGCACCGCCGTGTCGAGCAGTGCCGCCGACGGCTCGACCAGCGTGACGGCGGCGGGCGCGTTCCCGGAAGCCAGCGCCGGCAGCAATGCCCGGCCGTCACCGCAGCCGATGTCCAGCAGGCTCGACGGCCGGGCCCGGTCGTAGACCTGCCCCAACGCCTCGGTGACCGCCCGGTAGAGGCCGACGTTGCCACCGCCGTTGATGAACGCCTCGAACGCGGCCGGCTGGTCGTACACGGACCCGCTCCGCACGTCTTCCAGGTGCTCGGCCAGTGCCGCCGTCAGCGGCGTCCCGCCACCGCGGACCGCCTCCCTGGCCCGGTCGAGGTCTCCGTCGGCCAACGCCTTCAGGGCTTCGTCGATGTAGATCGTCACCGTACGAGCTAACCAAACTCCGACGACCGACGACCGCCAAGGTAATACGTATCTCATACGATATGATACTCGTATTAGTTTATGACCCATGGAGTCGTCGTGACCACTGCACACACCGTCGTTTCCCTGCTGGCGATCGCGTTCAACGGGTTCTCGGGCGTCGCGGCCCTGCTGCACTTCAAGCCGATCATCCCCGGCATGGAGAAGGCCGGCGTGCCGGTGTCGTGGCTGAGGTTCCCCATCGGCACGCTCAAACGGCGGGCGCCGTCGGCCTGCTGATCGGTCTCCTCGCGGTGCCGTGGGTGGGCACGGCGGCGGCGTCCGGGCTCGTCCTGTTCTTCGCCTGCGCGATCCAGACCCACCTGCTCGCCCGCGACTACTCGTCGCAGTTCGGCCTGGCAATCGGATTCCTCACCCTCAACGCCGCCACCCTCGCGCTCGGACTGGCCGCGTGAGCGCGATCGCCGCCCGCACCGCTGCGGCCATGCTCGTGTTCGGGTCCCTGAGCGCGCTCACGGCGGTTCGTTCGCGTTCTGAGCGTTCAATTCGGGTGTTCTGGACGTTGGACACGCGTGTTCTGAGTGTTGGACACGCGCGAGGGTGCGACTGCGTGGCTGACCGGGCGCTCAGGCTGTCAGTACGAGCTTTCCGCGCACGTGGCCTGTGGCGCTGACGCGGTGGGCTTCGGAGGCGTCGGCCAGCGGGAAAGTGCCCTCGACGGCGGTGACGAGTTTGCCCTGGGCGGCGAGGTCGGCCAGTTCCGCCAGGCGCTCGGCGGAGCGTTGCTGTGGGCCGGCCGAGAAGGTGACGCCTAGCTCTTGGGCGGCGTTGTCGGAGATGGTGATGATGCGGTCGGTGCCGCCGCGCAGTTCGATCGACGCCGGGAGCGCGCCCTTGCCCGTCACGTCGAACACCGCGTCGACGCCCTCGGGTGCCAACGCGCGCACCCGTTCCACCAAGCCCTCGCCGTACGTCGTCGGCGTGGCGCCGAGGGCGGCGATGTGCTCCTGGTTGGCGGGGCCGGCTGTGCCGATCACGTGCAGGCCCGCCAACACTGCCAGCTGCACGGCCATCGTGCCCACGCCGCCCGCTGCGCCGTGGATCAGCAGGGTCTCGCCCGGCTTGACGTCCAGCAAACCCAGCACGCGGTCGGCGGTTTCGACGGCCACGGGCAGTGCCGCGGCGTTCTCCCACGACAGGCCCTCGGGCTTGAGCGCGAACGTGGTGGCCAACGCGTACTCGGCGTACGAACCGGTGTCCGGCCAGCCGAGCACCTCATCCCCGACCGACACGCCGGTGACGTCCGGGCCGACCGCGTCGACCACGCCCGCGACCTCGATGCCCAGGATCGTCGGCAGCGGGGTGGTGAAGACGGCCTCCATGATGCCTGAGCGGACTTTCACGTCGAACCCGTTCACGCCGGACGCCCGCACCTCGATCCGCACCTGGCCGGGACCGGGCTCGGGGCGCTCCACGTCGGTCAGGCGCAACTCTTCCGGCCCGCCGAACCGGCTCAGCACAACGGCTTTCATGACGATGTCTCCTCGGTGGTGTCGGCTTCCGCAGCGTCGGCTCGGACGGTGTCGGTTCTGACGGTGTCGATCTCGTCGGCGCTCAGGACCCGCAGCCGGCTCAGTCGGCGTCGAGCACCTTGGCGACCAGCCCCGGAAACCGGGTTTCCAGCTCGTCCAGCCGCAGCGTGTTCATCCGCTGCCGCCCCTCGTCCCACTGCCGGATGATCCCGGCCTGCCGCAGCGCCCGGAAGTGGTGGCTGAGCGTCGAGGCCGCGACCGGCAGGCCGAACGTGCCGCACGGCCGGTCGCCCTCGGCGAGCAGCAGCCGGATGATCGCCCGCCGGTGCGGGTCGGCGAGCGCGCGCAGCACGTCGTCCACCCTGATCTCGTCGATGTCCGGGTGGCTCAACGGCATCCAGCGACCCAGCCCCATTCCCGGCAGTCCTCTCAGCTCTATTCGACACTTCACGAAAAGACTACCTCCGGGCTGGTCTATTAGAGAGGTCTCGAATAGACGCCACCAGGGAGGCATCCATGGGGTTCGTCCTGAGCACACTGTTGATCGCCACGCTCGCCTGTCCGATCGCGGACCCGGCGCCCGCCGGTCCGCGACTGCCCTACGAGCCGGACGCCGTCGGCCCGACCAACATCGAGAACGGCACGGTCGACGTCACCACGGACGGCGGCGAGGGCGTGCTGCTCGCGTTCCACACCCGCCGCTGGACCGGGACGGGGGAGAAACCTGCCGCGCCGCGCCGGTTCGTGTTCCTGTTCGACGACTCGATCCGCTTCAACACCACCGCGTTCCCGACCTGCGACCGCACCACGGTCGAGCGGGACGGCATCGGCGCGTGTCCGGCCGGCTCACGGGTCGGCGGCGGCACGGCCGAGTTCTACCCGACCGGATCGGCCGAGGTCGCCGTGTTCAACACCGCCTACGCCAACGGCATGCGCGGCGTGCTGATCACCATCCCGGCGACGGGCACGATCCTGGAGAACACCTTCGAGCGCGTCGCCCACCCGTACCGCGACCGGTACAGGTGGGGCTCGGACGAGATCATCCCGCCGAGCACGGTGCCGCCGCAGGACCGGGCGGTCACGCAGGCGTTCTCGGTGACGTTCGGCGCGACGCGCGACGGGCGCAGCTTCGCCGAGACCGACACGCCGGTGGGCAGGCCGATGGACTTCGGCGTCTACAGCCATTACGTCACCGGCCAGATCACCCTCGCCGAGGAACGCACGACGCGCACGTCATGACCCGGACACGCCCCCGCGGCCAGGCTGCGGGGGCGTGTCGCAAACCCTGGCGTCCGGTGGCGGAGGTCGGGGACCGCCCCCATGACGGCCCTGGCCGCAGGGGAGGGGCGCGGTGCTGGAACGGGCGAGGAGGCACTGGCTGTGGCCGCTGTCGGTCGCGGTGGTCGGGTTCGGGGCGTTTACCGGTCTCTCGGTCCTCACCCGTGCCGTGCCGGCGTCCGGTGGCAACGGCGCACGCGCGCACACCCCGGACTTCACCTTCTGGGTCGGGCTGGTCGCCGGCCGCCTCCGGTATCCTCGCCCCGCTGGCGACGAGCGTGCTGGCCGTGGTGATCCCCGCCGTCAGGTGATCCCCGTCGTCAGGTGACGCGCTCCTCCGGCCGCAGCCGCGCGACCAGCTCACCCCGGCTGCGCACGTCCACCTTGCCGAACACCGACTTCAGGTGGTCCTGCACGGTGTGCGCGGAGATGACCAGCCGGGCCGCGATGTCCGAGGTGGACCGCCCGGCGATGACCTCGTGGCACACCTCGCGTTCCCGGGCCGTGAGGCCGTAGGCGGCGAACAGCAGGCCGAGCAGTTCACCACCGGACGCGCGTTCGACCGTCACCACCGTCTCGTCGTCGTCCTCGGCGATCAGCCTGCTCGCCTGCAACAGGACCCAGCCACCGGACGCGTCGCGCACGCGGGCCCGGAACGTGCCGGAAGCGGCAGCCCGCGCGCCGACCACCACGGCCCGCAGCAGTACCGAGAACCGGCCGGGCGCGATCTCGTCCAGCTCCTCCCGCCACGACCGGGCGGCGGCCGTGGCCGCGCGCTGCACGCAGTCCGGGCCGACCACGACGATCGCCGGGTCACCGCCGGCCCGGTGGTTGCCGCACCGTGCCGCCACCCGCGTCGCGGCGGCCAGCGCCGGCGTCACGGAGGCGACGAACTCGGCCTCGCGGTCGGTGAAGTCGCCGCGCCGCACCATGCCCGCCGCGCCCCAGCACGTGCCGTCCACCCGGAACACCGCCCGCATCTCGTGGCACAGACCCAGCGGTCGCCACACCTCGTTGAGCCGGCCACTGCGCGCGACCTCCCGCTGCGGCACGTCCGACAGCAGCGCCACCGGTTCCGGTCGGCGTGCCAGTTCGGCGAACGTGTGCGGCTCGCCGCCGCTGTACTCGTAGGTGGCCAGCAGCGGCTCGTACTCGGCCGGGATGCGGGTGGGGCCGCTGGTCATCGAGCTGATCACGGCGGTGTCCGGATCGAGCGACGCCCAGCAGGTCAGCTCGGTGGGCACGACCCGTTCGACCACGTCGATGGCGGCCCGGTGCAGCTCGGCGACACCGAGGCCTGCCGAGGCGAGCGCGGCGATCTCACGCCGCGCGCCGATCGCGCGACCTTCCCACATGGACCGAGTATGCGTCCGATTCCGCGACACCGACATCCCACATTTCCGGGATGGAAAGCCCCGGCCGGCGGTTCCTACCGTCGAGTCATGAAGACACACCTGAGCACCACCGGCGACGGCTTCGAGCTCAACTCGCCGGACGCCAAGATCACCGTCAAAGTCGACGCCGCGCACACCGACGGCGCCTATGAACTCTTCGAGGTCGACGCGCAACGCGGCCCGACCATGCCGCCGCACCGCGAGCCGTGGGCCAAGACGTACTACGTGCTGCACGGCCGGATGGCCGTGCTGGTGGACGGCGAGGTCTACGACCTGGGCCCCGGTTCGTCCCTCGCCATCCCGGCGGGAGCGTTGAACACGTTCACCGTGCACACGCCGTCCGTCCAATTCCTGGCGATCAGCCTGACCGACGCGCTGGGCCGGTTCTTCCACGACGTCGACCAGGCCGTGCCCGCCGGCACACCACTGGAGGAGGCGGCCGAGCGGCTCCCGGACCTGGCCGCACGGCACGGGGTCACGCTGGGGGAGTGGCCGTCGTGAACGCCGTCGCGCAGGTCGCCGTCCTTGATGTTGGCGTTGACCCGACGACAATCCCGATGAGCTCCGCCACGGTCACCTCTGCCTCCGCATTCCGGCATACGCCGATCGGATCATCGCAACGGATCTCCGTGTACCGGGCCGTGTTCGCGCGATGTTCACCTGTGCCGGCCGGAAGCTGCCGACACCGCCGCCGACCGCCGGCAGCATCGACGTCGTGGCTGAGCTGAGCATCCGGGTGGCGACCGGCGCCGACGACCCGGACAGGTTGTTCGACCTGCTGTGGACGTTGGCCCCGGACGACGACCGGCCGGAACCCGACCGGCTGATGAGCGCGTGGCGCGAGATCGTCGCGCAGGCGGGCAGGCGCGTCTTCCTGGCAGAGCGGGGCGCCGATCTCGTGGGCGCGGTGGACACCGTCGTGGTGCCCAACCTGACGCGCGGCGCGCGGCCGTTCATGTTGGTGGAGAACGTCGTCGTGCGCCAAGCGGACCGTCGCGGGGGAGTGGGCTCGGCGTTGTTCGAGGCCGCGTCGGCGTGGGCGCACGAGCGGGGTTGCTACAAGATCCAACTGCTGTCCAACAGCCGGCGAGCCGATGCCCACCACTTCTACGAGCGGCACGGCTTCGCCGCCACCGCCAAGGGCTACCGCCGCTACCTGTGACCGCCGCCCGTCACCGTCCGCAGGTGGTCAGGGCGGTGACGGGCGGCCCAAGCGGAGTCCACGCGCCCGAGGCCGGCCGGACGATCACCTCACCCGGTGCATCGGTTAGCCTTACCTAAACTTCCGGGAGGTGTGGGTGTCGCGCGGAACGGTGCGAGGGGTCGGCTTGGTGGTGTCGGTCGGTGTGCTGGGCCTGGTCGTGCTGCTCAGCCTCTGGATCGGCACCAAGAGCATCCCGTTCACCGACACCTTCTCCCTGCTCCTCGCCGACGACGGCACCGGTGACGCGGCGATCGTCCGTGACGTCCGCGTCCCCCGGGCGGCCCTCGGCCTGCTCGTCGGCACGGCCCTCGGGCTGTCCGGCGCGGTGATGCAGGCGTTGACCCGCAACCCGCTGGCCGACCCCGGCCTGCTCGGCGTGAACATGGGAGCGGCGGCGGCGATCGTGTCCGCCATCGCGTTCTTCGGCATCACCAGCCCCACCGGTTACGTCTGGTTCGCGCTGGCCGGCGCGGCGGGCACGGCGACGGTCGTCTACGTCCTCGGCGCGGCCGGCCGGGGCACACCCACACCGGACCGGCTGGTGCTCAGCGGCGCGGCGCTGACCGCCGTCCTGTTCGCCTACGTCTCGGCGATCCTGCTGCTGTTCACGCACACGTTCGACTCGTTCCGGTTCTGGAACGTCGGCTCGCTCGCCGGCCGCGACTTCCAGCTCATCGGCCAGATCTCGCCGTTCGTGCTGCCGGGCATCCTGATCGCGTTCCTGCTCGCGCGGAACCTCAACGTGCTGGCCCTCGGCGACCACACGGGCAAGGCGCTGGGTGCGAACGTCAACCGCACCCGTGCGTTCGGCGTCCTGTCCGTCACGCTCATGGCCGGCGCCGCGACCGCCGCCGCCGGGCCGATCTCGTTCGTCGGCCTGACCGTGCCGCACGTGGCCCGGATGATCGGCGGCAGTGACCAGCGCTGGGTGCTGGCGTTCTCCGCGGTCCTGTCGCCGATCCTGCTGCTCGGCTCGGACATCGTCGGGCGGGTGATCATCGCGCCGCAGGAGATGGAGGTCGGCATCATCACCGCGTTCATCGGCGCGCCGGTGTTCATCGCGCTGTGCCGGCGGCGGAAGCTGGCGACGCTGTGAGGACGATGCCGTGAGGACCATCCGCACCCCCGCCGTCTCGCTCCGGTTCAGCGAACGCGCCCTGCTCGTGAGCGCGGTCATCGCCGCGCTGACCGTGGTCGCCGCCGTCGCCACCATGGTCACCGGCGATTTCCCGCTGACCATCGGCGAGGTGCTGGCCACGTTCTCCGGCAACGGCGACGGCTACGCCGACTTCGTCATCTTCACGCTGCGGCTGCCGCGCCTGCTCACCGGCCTGCTGGTCGGCGCGGCGCTCGCGCTCAGCGGCGCGATCCTGCAAAGCCTGTCCCGCAACCCGCTGGCCAGCCCCGACATCATCGGCTTCACCCAGGGCGCGGCCACCGGCGCGATCGCGGTGATCGTGCTCGCGCAGGGCAGCATGGCGGCCACCGCGCTCGGCGCCACCGCCGTCGGCCTGCTCACGTCCGGCGCCGTCTACCTGCTGGCGTTCAAGCAGGGCGTGCAGGGTTTCCGGCTGGTGCTCATCGGCATCGGCGTGAGCGCGATGATGCTCGCGGTCAACTCCTACCTGCTCACCCGCGCCACCCTGGAAAGCGCGTTGGCCGCGCAGACCTGGCTGGTCGGCGGCCTGAACAACCGGGGCTGGGACCAGGCCCAGGTGGTTGCGGTGGTGCTGGCGGTGCTGCTGCCGTGCGCGCTCGTCCTCGGTCGTCGTCTGGCGCTGCTGGAGATGGGCGACAGCGCCGCGACCGGCCTGGGCGTGAACGCCGAGCGCACCCGCTTGGCGCTGCTCGTGGTCAGCGTCGGCCTGGCCGCCGTCGCCACCGCCGCCGCCGGACCGATCAGCTTCGTGGCGTTGGCCGCGCCACAGCTCGCCCGACGGCTCACCGGCGCGTCGGGCCCCGGCCTGGCCGCCTCCGCGCTCATGGGCGGTCTGCTGCTGGTCGTCAGCGATTTCGCGGTGCAACGGCTGTTCCCGACGACCCAGCTCCCGGTCGGCATCGCGACCGGCGCGATCGGCGGGCTCTACCTGGTGTGGCTGCTGGCCCACGAATGGCGGAAGGGGAGCACGACATGAACATGCCAAAGGCGGAGCCGACAATCGGACGACTGCGCGGTGCGGATCTGACGCTGTCCTACGACGAGCGCGTCGTCGTGTCCGGCCTGGACGTCGAGATCCCCGACGGCTCGTTCACCGTCATCGTGGGCCCCAACGCCTGCGGCAAGTCCACCGTCCTCAAAGCACTGGCGCGCATGCTCAAGCCACGCACCGGCGCCGTGTACCTGGACGGCGAGGCGATCTCGACGTACCGCTCCAAAGAGGTCGCCCGCCGCCTCGGCCTGCTGCCCCAGACGTCCATCGCACCCGGTGGAATCACCGTCGGCGAACTGGTCGCCCGCGGCCGTTACCCGCACCAGCGGCTGCTGCGGCAGTGGTCCACAGAGGACGAGGCGGTGACGTCGGAGGCGATGAGCCTGACCGGCGTGCACGACCTGGCGGATCGGTTGGTCGACGAACTGTCCGGCGGCCAACGGCAACGCGTGTGGCTGGCCATGGTTCTCGCCCAGCAGACGTCGATCCTGCTGCTGGACGAGCCGACCACGTTCCTGGACATCGCGCACCAGATCGAGGTGCTGGACCTGTGCGCCAACCTGCACGAGGACGGCAACCACACCCTCGTCGCCGTCCTCCACGACCTCAACCAGGCGTGCCGCTACGCCACCCACCTGATCGCGATGAAGCCCGGCGAGGGCGTAGTGGCACAAGGCAACCCCGCCGACATCGTGACCGCCGAACTGGTGGAGCACGTGTTCGGCCTACCGTGCCGAGTAATCGCCGACCCCGAAACCGAAACCCCCCTGATCGTGCCGCTCCGCCGCCAGCGGGCCACCCAGACCGTCGGAACGTGACCAGCATCAGTCCCGCTGCGCCCCGGTGGTCGTCTCGTCCAGCCACACCAGGTGGACCCGCCGCGACAGGCGACCATTCGCTTGAAGTGACCAGAACAGGTGGCCAGACTGGTGCGGCCAATCTTGCTTACGCTCCAGAATGGAACCCTCGACGCTGCTGACGGGCCTACCGTTCGGGCGTGACCTGGAGAACCGGACGAAGTCAGACTTGCCACCTGACCCGGCCCGGTGGCTCGGGGGTCAGTTCGGTGGTGAATGCGGTGGCGATGTCTTCGACCTGCCATGAGTCCCGCACCAGGACGGGGTGCTTCACGGCGTACTGCGAGATGACGTGCAGCTTGTCGGGCAGGAACCGGACCAGTTGGCCGGAGACGTCCTTGGCGAGGTCGCTGAGCAGGTAGGTCACCAGGGGTGCCATCTTGTCGGGTGTCTGGTCGGGTGAGCTGATCTGGTGGGCACGTGGGTCGGTGTCCATCATCGGGGTCCACGCTAGTGGCGCGATTGCGTTGACTCGGATGTCTCGCGCCGCCAGGGACGCGGCCCAGGACGTCGTTACCGATGCGATCGCGCCCTTGGACGCCGAATAGGCGGCGGCGCCGGCACGGCCCAGCATCGCGCCGGAGACGACGTTCACGATCGACCCGCCTCGCATGACCTTCGCTGCCGCTGTGCCGCAGTACATCGTGCCGAGCACGTTGACCTCGATCACCGAGCGCATGATGTCGGGCTCGTCCTCCCACGGTTCGGCGAAGTGCGTGATGCCCGCGTTGTTCACCAGGCCGTCCACCTGCCCGAACGACGCCACGCACAGCTCCACGACAGCCGACGCGGCCGCAGGATCCGCCACTGAACCGGTGTGCGCCACGGCCCGGCCGCCCGCTGCCACGATCGACGCCGCGAGCGAAGGGGCGCCCTCGATGTCGTTCACCACGACCGCGGCGCCCTCGGACGCCGCGTGCCGCGCGTACGCCTCACCCAACCCGCGACCGGCGCCCGTCACGATCACGGCCTTGCCGTCCAGAATCCCCATCGGGCCCCTTCCGCTCGACTCGGCCACGTCAGCCGAGCTGCCCCCGGTAGCCGGCCTTCGCGTCGTCGGCGCGCAACCGGTCGAGTTCGCCACGCTCCAGGACGGCGACCACGATCTGCGGGCCGATTCCCGCCTCGGCCACCCGACGACCGTCCGGGTGCCACACCCCACTGCCGCCGCACGAACGCCAACCGGGACCCGCGCCGGCCAGGTTCGCCACCAGCGCGTACATCCGGTGGTCCATCGCGCGGGCCGCGGGGTGGACGTCCAGGCGCCGTTCCTGCCCCTCCGTGTAGAGCGCCGACACGGCGTAGACGTCCGCGCCCCGCCCGGCCGCCTCCAGAGCGTGCTCGGGAGCGGCGGCGTCGTAGCAGACGGCCAGCGCGATCCGCCAACCGTCGATCTCCGCCATCGGGGACGACACACCCGGTTCGAACAGGTCCCGCTCGTCCCGGTGCAGGTACTGCTTGCCGACGATCTCGACCCCGCCGTCCGGTGACAGCACGACCGAGGCCAGCAAACGATCGCCGTCCGGTCCGAGCCACGCCGCACCGACCACCGTCGTCACCCCGTGGGTCCGGCTCGCCTCCCGGACGACGTCCAGTCGGGGGTCCTCGGCGGTGACCCAGCAGGTCGGATCGGCCAGGCGGTCCAGGTCGTAGCCGGTCAACGACAGCAGGGGGAACAGCAGCAGCCGCGCGCCCGAGTCCGCCGCGACGGCGACCGTCGTGGCCGCGCGGCGCGCGTTCTCCGCGATGTCACCGGGTATGGGCGCGTGCTGCGCGACGGCGACCACCAACTTGTCGGATTCCACGCGATCGATCATTCCACGCGGAATCCCCGCGCGAGGCCGTTGCGGAGAAACGCGCGGAGAAATGTGGTAAACATCAGGGTTGACTTCGCCAGGAATGGCGGAATGAAGACAGTCCCAGTATATCACAGGGGGCAAGCGTGACAACCGGGGAATTGTCCGCCGAACGGGATCGGATCGCGTTCCTGCACGACCGGCTCGACCGGGAACGAACCGCCGCCCAAGCCGAACTCGACGCCGCGCTCCGTGACGCCCACGAACAGCGTTGGCACCGCGAAGTGGCCGTCCGGACGCTGTCCGACCAGGTCAGCCGCCTGAAGGTGGCGGACGACGGCCTGTGCTTCGGCCGCATCGACACCGCCGACGAACGCATCTACATAGGCCGCATCGGCCTGTTGGACACCGAGAACGACTACGAGCCGTTGTTGACCGACTGGCGTGCGCCGGCCGCACGCCCGTTCTACACCGCGACCGCGGCGAACCCCGAGGGAGTGATGCTCAGACGCCATTTCCACACCAAGGGCAGACACCTGGTGAGCTTCCACGACGACGAACTCCAGCTCACCTCGAAAGCGCTGCTCGACGCGTTGAACGCGCCCAGGTCCGACACCATGCGCGACATCGTGGCCACGATCCAGGCCGAGCAGGACGAGGTGATCCGGCTGCCGCACCGGGGCGTCCTGGTGATCGAGGGCGGTCCGGGCACCGGGAAGACAGCGGTGGCCCTGCACCGCGTCGCCTACCTGCTCTACACGCAACGGGAACGGCTTTCCCGCCAAGGCGTGCTGGTGGTCGGCCCGAACCCGGGTTTCCTGCGGTACATCGGCGAAGTGCTGCCGTCGCTGGGTGAGACCGACGTCGTGTTCGCCACGCCCGGCGAGCTGTTCCCCGGCGTGCGGACGGAGCGGGAGGACACGCCGGAACTCCAGGCGCTGAAGGGCGGTCTCGCCGCCGTCGACCTGCTCGTGGAGGCGATCGCCGACCGCCAGGAACTGCCCGCCGAACCCATCCCGATCGAACTGGAGGACGTCACCGTCCCCCTGACCGCCCGGATCGCCGCCCAAGCGCGGGACAAGACCAGGAAGGCCGGGCTGAAGCACAACGAGGCCCAGTCGGTGTTCCACAAAGCCCTGGTGAACGCCCTGGTCGCGCCTGCGTTGAAGCTGATCGGGGAGGACTGGCCGGAACTGGCGGCGGACGTGCGCCGCGAGCTGACCGGCCACCCCGACGTGCGGAGGGCGGTGGCCGAACTGTGGCCGGTCCTGACCCCGTGCACCCTCCTGGCCGACCTCTACGCCGGCCGCTGCTTCGCCCTCGGCTACCCGGAACTGCACCGCGACGACCCGCACGCGTGGACCGTTTCCGACGTGCCGCTGCTGGACGAGGCGGCCGAACTGCTCGGCTCGGACGGCCGGGCCGGACGGCAGGAGGCCGAGGAACGTCGGCGGGCCGTCGAGTACGCGCAGGGCGTGCTGCACGTCATCGACACCGACCAGGCCATGCACGAGGACGAACTCCGTGCCGTGGACCTGGTGAACGCCGACTGGCTGGCCGACCGGCACACCGCCGTCGACCACCGCGTGTTGGCCGAACGCGCCGCCGCCGACCGCGAGTGGACCTACGGCCACGTCGTGGTGGATGAAGCCCAGGAACTGTCCGCAATGGACTGGCGGCTGCTGGCCCGGCGCAGCCCGAACCGCTCCATGACCATCGTCGGCGACCTGGCCCAACGGCAGGCGGAAGCCGGTGCCCGCAGCTGGCGCGGGGTGCTGGACCCCCTGGCCCGCTGGGAGTACCGGCGGCTGACCGTCAACTACCGCACGCCCGCCGAGATCATGGCCTACGCCGCCGAAGTCCTGGCCGAAGTGGACCCCACCGCCGTCCCGCCGACGTCCGTGCGCCACGGCGAACCACCCCTCGAAGTCACGGACACCGACCCGGAGACCTTCCGCCCGCCGACCGGCACGTTCGCCGTGATCACCCCCACCGGCCCGCTCACACCCCGTGCGTCCAAGGGCCTGGAGTTCGACACGGTCGTGGTGGTCGATCCCGAACGGATGACACCGGCCGAGCGGTACGTAGCACTGACCCGCGCCACCCAGCGCCTGGTCGTCGTGCGCAACTGAAGTGCCGGGATGCGGGTTTCCGCATCCCGGCACGCACGCCGTCCTACCGGCTCCAACTGCTTCAACGCTTCGCAGGGGTACTCGCCAGGGAGACCCCTGCTTTGATCTTACCGGCGGGGTCCGACAATCTCAGGCGTTCACGATCGCGACGTCCTCCCGCTCCACGACCGGAGCCGCCGTGGGCGGCACGCGGCGCAGCACGCTCAGAGCGAGCAGGGCCGCACCCGCGACCAGAGCGGCCGCAACCACCGCCGCGATGTTGAGGCCGCTGGTGAACGCCGCCCGAGCCGGTTCCACCAACGCCCGCGCCGCGTCCGACGACAAGCCCTCGGCCGCAGCCAGCGCTCCCGACAGCGAATCAGCCGCCTCGGCAGGCACATCACCCGGCATCGCCGCGTGGTAGACCGCCGTGCCGATGCTGCCCATCAACGCGATCCCCAGCGACACCCCCAGATCGCTCGCCGTGGTGTTGACCGCCGACGCGGCACCCGCCTTCTCCGGCGGCGCGGCCGTGATCACCAACGTGGTGGTCAACGCCATCGTCGGCGCGATACCCGGGTAGAGCAGGTAGAAGCCGGTGATCAGCAGCGGCAGCCCGCCCACGCTGTCCACCTGGGTCAGCACGACGTACCCGGCGATCGACAGCACCGCGCCGCCCGCCACCACGTACGCCGGCCGCACCCGCCGCGCCAGGATCGGCGACAACGTCGACACGGCCACCAGCGCCAGCGCCGCGGGCAGGATCCACAGCCCCGCCGCCAACGGCGACAGCCCGGCCACCAACTGGAGGTACTGCGTGAACAGCAGGTAGATGCCGCCGAGCGCGATCGCGGACAGCAGGAACACCCCCAACGCGCCGCTGAACGTCCGGTTCGCGAACAGCCGCACGTCCAGCAGCGGGTTGTCCAGGCGGAGCTGCCGGCGGGCGAACAGCACCGCGAACACGACACCGACGACCACCGTCACCACCGACGTCACGCTCAGCCCCGACTTGGAGAAGTCCTTGATCCCGTAGACGAACGGCAGCAGCGCGGCCATCGACAGCAGCACGCTGGCCAGGTCCGGCAGCCCGGTGCCCGGCGCGCGGTACTCGGGCACCGACAGCGGCGCCACAACGACGACCAGCGCCATCACCGGCACCCCGATCAGCAGCGCCGCGCCCCACCAGAACGATTCCAGCAGCAGCCCGCCGACCAACGGCCCGACCGCGACACCCACCGAGACCGACGCCGCCCACAGCCCGATCGCCGTCGCACGCTGCCGTGCGTCCCGGAACATGGTGCTGACCAGCGACAACGTGGACGGCATCACGGCCGCCGCGCCGACGCCCATCAACGCCCGCGCCCCGATCAGCAGCTCGGCGTTCGGCGCGAACGCGGCCAGCACCGAGGCCACCCCGAACGTCGCCGCACCGAACAGCAGCACCCGGCGCCGCCCGACCCGGTCGCCGACGGTGCCCATGGCCACCAGCAGCCCGGCCATCACGAACCCGTACACGTCGTTGACCCACAGCAGTTGGTCGCTGGTCGGCCGCAGGTCGGCGGCGATGTGCGGGGTGGCCAGGAACAGCACGGTCATGGCCAGGAACAGCAACGCCGTCGGCAGCAGCAGCACCGCGAGGCCGAGCCACTCCCTGGTTCCGGCCCGATCGCCGACATCGACAGACATGGTGATTCTTCCCCTTGCTCGAACCGCTCGAACCCGCTCGAACGGTCGGTTTCCGCTCGTGGGACCCACAGTGGCCGGCGCGGCTCCAGGAACCGTCCAGATCGACTTCGGGTACGGTCGGACCGTGCGTTTCGGGGTGCTGGGCCCGCTCGCGGTGTGGACGTCGGACGCCCGGCTCGTCCGCGTTCCGGAGCTGAAGGTCCGGGCGCTGCTGGCCCAGCTGGTGATCGACGCGGGCCGCGTGGTGCCCGCCGACCGGTTGATCGACCGGCTGTGGGGCGACCGGCTGCCGGCCAACCCCGCCGGCGCGCTCCAGACCAGGGTTTCCCAGCTCAGGGCCGCGCTGGACGAGGCAGAGCCGGGCGCGCGGCGGCTGGTGGTGTCACGCCCGCCCGGCTACCTGCTGGACGTCACCCCGGACGCGGTGGATGCCGGCCGTTTCGAAGCGCTCATCGGCGAAGCCACCGAAGCCACCGGAGCCACCGCGGGCACCCCGCAGGCACGCGTCGCGCTGCTGGACGACGCCCTGGCGTTGTGGCGCGGACCGGTGCTGGCCGATTTCGCCGACGAGGAGTTCGCCCGCGACGTGACGGCCCGGCTGGAGGAGCTGCGGCTCACCGCGTGGGAGCAGCGCGCCGAGGCACGGCTGGAGTTCGGCGAACCGGGCCTGCTGGCCGACGAACTCGGCGACCTGGTGGCCCGCCACCCCCTGCGCGAACGCTTGCGCGCCGCCCACTTGCGTGCCCTCTACCAGGCCGGACGGCAGAGCGAGGCGCTAGCCGGCTACCGCGATCTGCGCGCCCGGCTGATCGCCGAACTGGGCGTCGAGCCGGGCCCGCGCCTGGCCGCGCTGCACCGGGCGATCCTGGAACAGGACCCGTCGCTGAGCACCGCCGTGGAGCCGCCGACCAACCTGCCGCACCTGCTCGGCGACCTGGTCGGCCGGGACGCCGAGATCGGCGAGGTGCGGTCGCTGCTCGCGGCGGACCGGCTGGTCACCCTCACCGGGCCGGGCGGTGTGGGCAAGACCCGGCTGGCGCTGGCCGTGGCCCGGGAGTCGGCGGCCGGGTTCCCGGACGGGACGTGGCTGGTGGAGCTGGCCGCGTTGCCGGCGGGCGCGCGGCCGGACGAGGTCGCGGCGCTGGTGGCGGTGACCGTCGGCCTCCGCGACTGCGCGGCGACGGATCTGGCGGGCAAGCTGGCCGAGACCCTGCGCGCCAAGCGGATGCTGCTGCTGTTGGACAACTGCGAGCACGTCGCACCGGCCGCCGCGGGGCTGGCCGCGGGGCTGTTGCGGGCCGCGCCGGGGCTGCGGGTGTTGGCGACCAGCCAGAGTCCGCTGGACGTGGCCGGTGAGCTGCTGTGGAACGTGCCGACGTTGGCCGAGTCCAGCGCGGTGGAACTGTTCGTGGCACGTGCGGCGGCGGGCGTGCCCGGCTTCACCCTGAACGCGGACAACGCCGACGCCGTCGCGGCCATCTGCCGCCGGCTGGACGGTATCCCGCTGGCCCTGGAACTCGCCGCCACCAGGGTCCGGGCGCTGGGCGTGCACGAGATCGTGGCGCGGCTGGACGACCGGTTCCGGGTGCTGACCGCCGGGCACAGCGGCGCGCCCGCCCGGCAGCGGACCCTGCGGGCGATGCTCGACTGGAGCTGGGAGCTGCTGACCGAGGCGGAGCGGACGGTGCTGCGCCGGCTGTCCGTGCACGTGGACGGCTGGACGTTGAGCGCGGCGGAAGCCGTGTGCGGCGGTGCGGGCCTGGACGTGCTGGACCTGTTGGCACGCTTGGTGGACCGGTCCCTGGTCGCCGCCTCCACCAGGGACGACCGCGACGGCCCTCGGTACCGACTGCTGGAGTCCGTCGCCGCGTACTGCTCGGCGAAGCTGCGCGAGGCCGGTGAACTGGCGGAGATCGAGCGGCGGCACCGGGACTACTACGCGCGGCTCGCCGCGACCGCCGACCCGTTCCTGCGCGGTCCGGAGCAGCGGCAGTGGCTGCACCGGCTGGACGCCGAGGCCGCCAACCTGCGCGTCGCGGTCGACCACGCGGCCCGTGACGGTGAAGCGCTGCCGTTGGTGGAGTCGCTGGCCTGGTACTGGGTGCTGCGCGGGCGCCTCGGTGAGGGACGTCGGGCGTTGACCACGGCGTTGGCCGGCGGCGGCCCGGAGGACGAGGCGGGCACCGCCCAGGTTTGGCACACCGCGTTCAGCCTGCTCATGGGCGTGGCATCCGGGCTGGTGAAGCCGCCCGCGTCCCGGCCGACCGGCGTGGAGGCCGCGGCACGGCGTGCGCGGGCCGAGTGGTTCCTCGGGTTCGCCGGGATCGGCATCGGTGAGCTGAGCATCGGCCAGGACCTGGTCGGCGACGCGTTGGCAGTGTTCCAGGCCCAAGGTGACCGGTGGGGCACGGCCGCCGCGCTCGGCACGCTCGCCCGGTACGCGTTGGCGCGCAGCGACCTGGACGCGATGGCCCGACACGGCGAGCGCAGCATGGCCCTGTTCACCGAGTTGGGTGACCGGTGGGGACAGTTGCACGCGACGTTCGGACTCGGCACGCACGCCGAGGTCGTCGGCGACTACGACCGCGCGGCCCGCCTGCACCGCGAGGGCCTGCGGATGGCCGAGGAACTGGGCCTGGGCACCGAACTGTCGGACAAGCTGTCCGCCCTGGGTCGGATCGCGCTGCTGACCGGTGACCTGGAACAGGCCGATGAGCTGCACGAATGCGCACGGGTGCAGGCCGTCTCGCAGGGCTACACGCTCGGCGAGGAGTACGCCGAGCTGGGCTTGGCGTTGAGTGCGCGGCGGCAGGGGCGGTTCGACGACGCCGAGGCGTGGTTGCGCAAGTGGCTGGAGCAGGACCGTCGGCTGGAGTCCGATATCGCGCTCGCCCTGATCTTCGCCGAACTGGGCTTCATCGCCGAGCAGCGCGGTGACGTGGACACGGCCCGTGCCCTGCACGTCGAGGGGCTGCAAGCGGCACGGAAGGCGGCCGATCCGCGGGCGGTGGCCCTGGCGTTGGAAGGTCTGGCCGGGGTGAAAGCCGTCCTCGGGCACCACGACCGGGCGGCGCGGCTGCTCGGTGCGGCCACCGTGCTGCGGGAACAGGTGGGCGCGCCGCTCCCTTCGGGTGAACGCGGGGACGTCGAACGGATCACCGCGACGTCGCGTGCGGCGTTGGGCGCGGACGCGTTCGCGGTGGAGTTCGAGCGCGGACGTGCGCACGGCGAGTCCGAAGTGGACTTCATCGTGCCGTGACCGGCCCCTCGCGCTTGTCGCTTGTCCGCTTGTCGTGCGAACGGCAGGGGCCCGTCCTACGGTGAATCGCGGGAGGTTGTCCATGGACGATCGGTGGGAGTACCTGTCGGTGCTCTTCGTCTGCCTTCTGCTGACCGCGCCGCTGGAGTACCTGGGCGCGGGCGTCTACCGGCGGCTCGACGCGGTGGTCCGCACGTTGTTGCCGGTCGTGGTGCTGTTCGGCGCGTGGGATGTCGTGGCCATCGCGCGTGGGCACTGGACGTTCAGCGAGAGGTTCACGATCGGGTTCGCCCTGCCGGGTGGCATGCCGGTGGAGGAGGCCTTGTTCTTCCTGGTGGTGCCGCTGTGCGCGCTGCTCACGTATGAGGCGGTGCAGAAGGTGATAGCCCCCCGATCGGAGGATATGCGGTGGGTCCGGAATACCTGATCGCCGCCGCGGTGTCCGTCTCGTTGACGATCGCCGCGGAACTGCTGGTGTTGCGCACCGGCCTGTTCCGCCGTCCGGCCTACTGGCTGACGATGGTGATCGTTTTCTTGTTCCAGATCCCGGTGGACGGGTGGCTGACCAAGCTGAGCGCGCCCGTCGTCCTCTACGCGCCTACGGCCATCAGCGGGTTGAGGGTGCCGTGGGACATCCCCGTCGAGGACTTCCTGTTCGGCTTCTCCCTGATCACCCTGACCCTGCTGCTGTGGGAACGGGCGCTGGCCCGTCGGAAGGCGACCTGATGGCGGGGTTGGCGGCGGACGCGGTGCCGGGCGCGTTCGATCTCGCGGCTCCCGGCTACGACCTGCTGGTCGGCGCGAACCCCGGCTACCACCGGGAACTGCGGAGAGCGGCCACCGCCCTCGGCATCGCGGACTCCGGTGCCGGCCGGCGACTGCTGGACCTCGGGTGCGGCACCGGGGCGTCCACGGCGGCGCTGCTGTCGGTGGCCCCCCGTGCGGAGATCATCGGCGTGGACGCGTCGGCGGGCATGCTCTTGCGTGCGGCGCGGAAACCGTGGCCGGACAACGTGTCGTTCGTGCACGCCAGAGCCGAAGGACTTACGACTCTCGGGCCGTTCGACGGAATCTTCGCCGCTTACCTGATCCGCAACCTCGCCGACCCGGACCCGGTGCTGGCCACGATCCACGGCCTGCTCAAGCCTCGCGCCCGGTTCGTGGCCCACGAGTACTCGGTGCGTGATTCGCCGGTCGCCGGTGCCATCTGGACCGCCGTGTGCTGGACGGTGATCATCCCGGCCGGTGTGGTGGTGACCCGTTCCCCGAAGCTCTACACGTACCTGTGGCGGAGCGTCGTCTCCTTCGACGGTGTTCGGGCGCTTCGGGACCGACTGCGCCGCAACGGTTTCACCGACGTCCGCGCCCTGCCTGCTTGTGGGTGGCAGCGGGGGATTTTGCACACGTTCGTGGGGCAGGCGTGAGGCGGGACCGCAAGGCCGTGCGCATCCCGGGGCCAACCGGGCACCCGACGTGCGACAGGGACGTGGTCGTGGTCGGTGGTGGCATCGCGGGGCTGGCTGCCGCGACCATCCTGGCCGAACGCGGCGCGCGGGTCGTGCTGTGCGAACGGGAGGACCACCTGGGTGGGCGGGTCGGCGGCTGGGAGACGCGGTTGGCCGACGGCAGCCGTGCCACCATGACCCGCGGCTTCCACGCGTTCTTCCGCCAGTACTACAACCTGCGGTCCCTGCTGGCGCGGATCGACCCGGACGGCTCGGCGCTGGTCGGCCTGCCGGACTACCCGCTGTGGCACGCGGGCGGGCACCGTGAGCGCTTCGCCGGCCTGCCGCGCGCCGTGCCGTGGAACGCCGCCGGTTTCCTGCTGCGCAGCCCCGCGTTCGCGTGGAGCGACCTGCCCGCCGTCGACGCCCGCGCCGCCCTGCCCCTGCTGGACGTCTCCGTGCCGCGTACGTACTACGAACTGGACTCCCTGGACGCCGCCACCTACCTCCAACGCATCCGCTTCCCGCCGGCCGTGCACGCGTTGGCGTTCGAGGTGTTCTCCCGCAGCTTCTTCGCCCACCCCAGCCGGATGTCCGCCGCCGAACTGGCGACCATGTTCCACATCTACTTCCTCGGGTCGAGCGAGGGACTGCTGTTCGACGTGCCCATCAACCCGTTCCCCACTCTGTGGAACCCCTTGGCCCGCTACCTGACCACGCGGAACGCGACCATCCGCACCGGCACGCCCGTACTCCGCGTCGAGCGTGGCGAACGCTTCACCGTTCACCTCCCGGACTCGGCACTGGAAGCAGACGCCGTGGTCCTGGCCGTCGATGTCCCAGGACTGCGCCAGATCGTGGCCACATCGGACATCGGCACCTCGCAGTGGCGCGCCGACATCGCCCGGCTTGAGACCGCGCCACCGTTCCTGGTGTCCCGCTACTGGCTGGACCGGCCCGTGCGCCCCGATCGCCCCGGTTTCCTCGGCACCAGCGGCTACGACCTGCTGGACAACATCTCCGTGCTGAACCACTACGAGCACGAGGCCCGCGCGTGGGCCACCCGCACCGGCGGTGTCGTGATCGAACTACACGGCTACGCCCTATCGTCTGATGTGGACTCTCTCGACGCCCGCGCCCGCCTCCTGAACCAACTCCACACCATCTACCCCGAAACCCGGTCCGCGCAGATCGTGGACTCACGACACGAACTACGCGCCGACTGCCCACTGTTCCCGCCGAGCGGATTCGCCCGACGCCCCACCGTCCGCACCCCCGACCCGAACCTGGTCCTGGCCGGCGACCTCGTCCGCGTCGACCTGCCTGTCGCCCTGATGGAACGTGCGGCCACCACCGGCTTCGCCGCCGCCAACCACCTCCTGTCGTCCTGGGGTGTGGCGGGAACCGACCTGTGGACCGTCCCGACGAGCGGCCGAGGCCCCCTCCTGCGCACTCTGGCCCGCCGCTTCGGGCGTAATCCTCAGCTCGACCGGCCGGTGGTGCGCAGCGTGTAACGGCGTTCGGCGTAGGCCAGGTCGTCCCGCCACAGCCGGGCGGCGGCCCACTTCATCAGCGGCCGGATCACCGGGGCGGCGGGCTTGGCCAGGGCGAAGCCGCGCCGGTGCGAGTGGGCGATGGTCGCCTCGATCACCGCTGTCCGGGGCGTGCCGTCCCGATCGACCGACAGTGGGGTCGCGTGCGTCTCCACCACGCTGCCGACGCCTTCGCCTTCCACGATGTGCATCACGACCGTGCGCGGTTCGGGGCAGGTGAAGGCGGCGATCACCGGCACCCCGATCCGTCCGGCGACCTTGAACGTCACCTCGACCAGGAACCGGTCATCCTGTTCGGTGGGTGTTTGCAACACGGTCAGGTTGGCGAACGAGTACGGGTGGAACCAGGCACCGTGCCACGGGTCGAGTCGGTTGGCCACCACGTCTTCCGGTTCGCACCGGCCCACCATCGTTGCCACCGCATCGACTCCGCCCTCAGGCCTGGTCGGCAACACCGGCTGCGGTAGCGGGTCTTCACCGCCGACGTCGTCCAACCGGACCCAGACCAGCACGCCGTCGTCGTGCGCCGGGTAAGGGCTCCATGTGCCTAACCGACGGGAGCCGAGCGCCAACCCGTGCCACCGGCACACCAACTCACCTCGGTGCACGCCCGCGTCACACAGCGGCGCCCCCATGTGCGGGCACGCCCCCGGCCCGCCCAACACCTGCCCCGCACGTCCACGCCACACCACGACCTCGCGCCCGCCGATCACCCGCCCGACGGGCGCGGATGCCGTGACCTCACGACTGGCCGCGAGCACGAACCAGTTGCCCGAAGGCTTCACCGAGGCACGCTTGACCGCCGACTCGATGAGCGCGGGCTGGGCATCCCGCCACGTGGGCTCCTGCTCAGGCCACGGCCTGGCGCTGAACCGACGCAACGGGATGCGCATTCACAACCTCCAACGTACCCAGAACCTCACTCAGCGTGACACCACCAGCCGCACCCCGCCACCGAACCGCACCTCACGTAGGCGTAGGCGGCTCCGGCGTAGGCGGAATCGGCGGCTCAGTACCAGGCGAAGGCTCAGGCGGCGGCTTGGGCACCGGATCCGGAACCGGCACAGGCCGCGGCTGAGGCGGTTGAGGCTGAACCATGACGACCTCCCTTCCCCCCACGGACTACCCCACCCCCACCCCCACCTCACCCCCCCAAGACCCCGAGAGTCGAACCCCCAAGTCGCGAGAGTCGAACGCTCAGGACCCCTGAGCTCAACGCTCAGAACACGCGAGCCCCCCGCCTCCGCACCGCCAGCCTGTCCTGAGCGTTGAATTCGGGGTACCTGAACGTTCGACTCTCGCGCGTGTCCAACGTTCAGAACGCGCGTGTCCAACGTTGGGAACGCGCGTGTCCAACGTTCAGAACGGGCGTGTCCAACGTTGGGAATGGGCGAGTTGTGCGTTCAGGGGAGGGTGGGTCAGGGTTTTAGGTTTGGTAGGACTTCTTGGCCGAAGAGGCGGATTGTGTCGAGTACGGCCTGGTGGGGTAGGCCGCCGATGTCGACCATGACCAGCTGTGTGTCCAGGCCCAGTAGTTCGGTGAGGGCGTTTAGTCGCTCGGTTACCTCGGTCGGGTCGCCGCAGACGGCCGCGCCCTCCATCAACGCGTTGACGTCCACGTCGCCATCGCCGCGCCAGGGGTCGGCGAACTCGGCGTACGCGGCGAGGTGCGGACGCCAGGTGTCGCGAGCCTCGGCAGCGGTGGGCGCGACGAACACGTGGCTCGGCAACGCCACCCGTCCCCGTCCGTCCATCGCGGCCCGGTAGCGCTCCACCACCGAACGGTGCGTGCCGGGGTCACGCAAGGTACTGGGCAGCATCAACGGCAGGTCCAGTTCGACCGCCAGGTCCGCCGACACGGCCGACCCGCTCCCGATCCACACCAACGGCCGGGGCTGCTGGAGCGGGCGCGGCGTGGTCGTGACGTCCACCAGAGGGCTCCGGTACCTGCCCTCCCACGTCACGCACGGCTCCTCCAGCAGCCGGAGCAGGAGCCGCAGGTTCTCGTCGAAACGCGCCCGCAGGTCGTCCTGCACCCCGAACGCCCGGTCCGTCCGCTGCGACACCCCGCGCGCGACGATCAGCTCCGCCCGTCCCAACGACAGCACGTCGAGCGTGGCCAACTCCTCCGCCACCAGCACCGGATCGTGGTGCGCCAGCAACGTCACCCCGGTGGACAGCCGCAACGTCGAGGTGCGCGCGGCAATGGTGGCCAACAGCAACTCGGGCGCGGAGATGATGTACCGGGTGAAGTGGTGCTCACCGATCGCCACCCCGGTGAAGCCCGCCTCCTCGGCCACCACGGCCTGCTCCACGATCGCACGCACCCGGTCGGACTCGGTGACGGCGTTCCCGGTGCACGGGTCGGGCAGGTGGTCGCCCAGGATCAGCAGGTACACGTCCATCGCACAATTGGACGGCGACTCGGGCGGCTTCGCCGAGTACGTGTCGGCGAATGGCGGTGGTCACGTTCACCCACACCGAGGTTACCGGAAAGTAGTATCCGGGGATGGAGTGGACCGAACCCGGAGCCTTCGAGGTCGCGCCCGGTGTGTACCGGATCCCGTTGCCGCTGCCCAACGACGGACTGCACACCGTCAACGTGTACGCGATCGACGACGGCGACGGTCTCGTCCTGATCGACTCCGGCTGGGCCCTCGACGCGGCTGAGACAGCCCTGGAGTCGGCGCTGGGCACCCTCGGGCACGGCTTCGAGGACATCCGCCGCTTCCTGGTCACCCACGTCCACCGCGACCACTACACGATGGCCGTGGCGCTGCGCCGCCGTTTCGGCACGAAGATCGCGCTGGGCGCGGGGGAGCAGCCGTCGCTGGCCAAGGTCATCGCGCGCGCCCGGGTCGGCCAGATCCGCAACCTGACCACGTGGGGCGCCCCGCACCTGGCCGACAAGTGGCGCGCGGTGGTGGCGTCCACCGGCGAGGACGAGTTGCGCGACTTCGAAGAGCCGGACGAATGGCTCGACGAGACCGACCTGGCCCTGGAGAAACGGGTGCTGCGCGTCCTGCCCACACCCGGCCACACCCGTGGGCACGTGGTGTTCGTGGACGCCGACTCGTCGCTGCTGTTCGCCGGCGACCACGTGCTGCCGCACATCACCCCGTCGATCGGCTTCGAACCGGCCCGGCCCGCCCTGCCACTGGGCGACTACCTCGACTCGCTGCGCCTGGTCCGCGACTACCCGGACCTGCGCCTGCTGCCCGCGCACGGCCCCGTCACCGAGTCCAGCCACGCGCGGGTGGACGAGTTGCTGGCCCACCACGAGGACCGGCTGACCGCGACGCTGGAGGCCGTCCGCGCCGGCACCGGCACCGCGTTCGAGACCGCCCGCAACCTCGGCTGGACCCGTCGGAACCGGAAGTTCGCCGAGTTGGACCTGTTCAACCAGGTACTGGCCACCGGTGAGACCGCCGCGCACCTCGACGTGCTGGCCCACCGGGGGCTGTTGACCACCGACGAACGCGAAGGCGTGACGATCTACTCGATCAGGTGACGCACGAACGAGTCAACGGGGCAGCTTCACCACGGTCACGAAGAAGTCGTCGATCTGCCGCACGACCTCGATGAACCGGTCGAAGTCCACCGGTTTGGTGACGTAGGCGTTGGCGTGCAGGTTGTAGCTGCGCAGGATGTCCTCCTCCGCCTCCGACGTGGTCAGCACCACCACCGGGATCGGGCGCAGGGTCTCGTCCGCCTTGATCTCGGCCAGGACCTCCCGGCCGTCCATCTTCGGCAGGTTCAGGTCCAGCAGGATCAGGCCCGGCCGCGGCGCGTCCTCGTAGGGCTCCTCGCGGCGCAGGAACTGCAGCGCCTCGATGCCGTCGCGCACCACGTGCAGCTGGTTGCGGATCTTGTGGTGCTCGAACGCCTCCTGCGTCATGAGCGCGTCACCGGGGTCGTCTTCCACCAGCAGGACGTCGATCACGTTCAGCGGGTTGCTCATTGCTCGTCGTCCTCTACGGCCGGCAGGGTGAACTTGAAGGTCGTCCCGGTGTCCCGGCTGGTGTCGAGCCAGATTGTGCCACCGTGGTACTCGATGATCTTCCGGCACATGGCCAGCCCGATACCGGTGCCGGGGTAGTCATCCTTGTGGTGCAGGCGCTGGAAGATCACAAAGATCCGCTCAGCGTACTCGGCGTTGATGCCGATGCCCTCGTCGCTCACGCTGAACGTCCAGAATTCACCATTCCGCTCCACGTCCACGCGCACCCGGGGCGGGTTCTCGCCGTGGAACTTCAGCGCGTTGTTGACCAGGTTGCCGAACACACCGCCCAGCAGCGACGCCTCGCCGCGCACCGTCGGCAGGTCCGCCACCTCGATCGTGGCCCCGGTCCGCTCGATCACCTCGGAGTAGTTGTCCAGCACCTCGGCGACCAGCTCGTCGCAGTCCACCAGGGTCTGCTCGCGGCTCATCCGGCCGACCCGGGAGAACGCCAGCAGGTCGTTGATCAGCACCTGCATCCGCTTCGCCCCGTCCACCGCGAACCGCAGGTACTGCTCGCCGCGCTCGTCCAGCTGACCCGAGTAGCGGCGCTCCAGCAGCTGGCAGAAGCTCGCCACCTTGCGCAACGGCTCCTGCAAGTCGTGCGAGGCGACGTAGGCGAACTGCTCCAGCTCCGAGTTCGACCGCCGCAGCTCCTCCAGGTCGGCGAGGATGCGCACCCGCATCGCCTCGACGTCCTGGCCGAGCATCACCGTCTCCCGCGGCCCGCCCGCCTCGACCGCGTGCGAGAAGTCGCCCGACGACACCTGCCGCACGTCCGCCGCCAGCCCGCTCAACGGCGCGATCACGATCCGGTACAGCATCACCGCGACCCCGGCGATGATCAGCACCAGCAGCACGCCGAGGGTCACGACCAGCCACAACATCTCGTCGGCGACGTCGTCCAGCGAGCGCCGCGCCTCGTCCGCCGCCTGCTCCAGCTTGTCGCCCAGCTCGTCGACGGCGGCGAGGAGCCGGTCGAACAGCTCCTTGCCACGCTCGGCGTCGACCAGGGTGGTCTGCGGGTTGCCCGACACGGTCACCAGCTCGACCAAGGGCTCGGCGTAGCTCCGCCGCCAGTCGGCCGCCAGCCGGTCGACCTCGTCCAGGTCGCGGACCAGGTCCGGCCGCACCGGCCCGAGCCGCGACCTGGCGGCGTCGACGGCCTCGCGCTCGGCCCGCTGCCCGTCGGTGTAGGGGGTGAGGAAGTCCTGTCTGGCGGTGAGCACGTACCCGCGCACACCGTTCTCCTGGTTGATCAGCGCGGTGTCCAGCCGGCTCACCATGCTGTGCGCGGGCGCGATCTGGTCCAGCATCAGCACCCGCGCGTCCGACAGGTTCGCCACGGCCACGCCCAGGCTGCCGATGCCGCCCGCGCACACGAGGATCAGCGCCGCCACCGCGGCCATCAGCAGCCGGCTCGCGGGCCAGCGGGTCCGGTAGTCCGTCAGCGGCGATCCATCGGCGGTAGCCCGTCGGCGGTAGCCCATCAGCAGGCGGCGGTCCATCAGTGGCGGTCCGAGATCAGCAGCACGGCCATGTCGTCGTCCAGTTCGCCGCCGTTGAGCTCCTTGACCTTGTTGATCAGGTTGTCCAGCAGCGCCGCCGGTTCGCGCGCCCAGTCCGGCCGGTCCGCGGTGATGTCGCCGATCAGCTCGATCAGCCGCTCCGAGCCCAGCCGCTCGCTGTCACCGTCGACCCGGCCCTCGACCAGGCCGTCGGTGTAGAGCAGCATCGACCACCCCGGCGGCAGGGGCACGTCCAAGCCGCTCCAGGTGCTGTCCGGCAGCACGCCCAGCGGCAGTCCGGCCCGGTCGCGGGGCAGTTCCACCACCCGGTCGCCGACCAGGAGCATCGGCTCGGGGTGGCCGGCCAGGTAGAGCCGCGCCCAGCGGCGGTCCGGCGAGATCGTCACCATGCACGCCGTGGTGAACAGGCCCGGCTGGTGCCGCTCGTGCTCCAGGATCTCGTGCAACGTGCGCAGCACCCGTGACGGCTCCTGGTCGGCCAGCACCAGCGCCCGCCACGCGATGCGCAGGAACACGCCGATCGCCGCCTCGTCCGGGCCGTGCCCGCACACGTCGCCGATCAGCAGCTGGAGCGTGCCGTCCGCAGTGCGCACCGCGTCGTAGAAGTCGCCGCCCAGCAGCATCCGGCTACCGCCCGGGCGGTAACGCACGTGCCAGCCGATGTCGTCGCCGCGCATGATCGGCGACGGCAGCAGACCCCGTTCCAGGCGGGTCTTCTCCGACGCCAGCAGCTGCTCGTCGCGCAGCTGGCGCTGGGTCTCCTCGGCCCGCTTGCGGCCGACCGCGTACCGGATGCTGCGGGCCAGTCCCACCCCGTCCACCTGGCCTTTGACCAGGTAGTCCTCCGCACCCGCGGCCACCGCCCTGGTGCCCTGGTGCTCGTCGTTCAGGCCGGTGAGCACGATGATCGCCACCGGCGCCGGGTGGGTGAGCAGCCTGGTCAGGCCGTCGAGGCCGGTCGTGTCCGGCAGGCCGAGGTCGAGCAGCACGCAGTCGGCCTTCGACAGCAGCCCTTCGGCTTCGCGCAGGGTCCGCGCCCGGTGCAGGGAGACGTCCGCCTCCACCTCCTCCAGCAGGGCTTCGACCAGCACGGCATCGCCCTCGTCGTCCTCGACGAGGAGCACGTTGATCCGGTCCACCGCGGTCCGCGGTGCGGGGAGCCCAGCCACGGGGGAGGAGATTAGTCGAACTCGATCAGACCGCGGCGACGGCGGTGCGGTGGGGCGCGGTAACCGGACCGGAGGCCATGACCGAAGATCCTGGCGTGACGTTCTCCCAGATGGTGGCGCTGACGGCCCGCCTGCCCCGACGGGGCCGCGGTTTCTGGTACTCCGTGGCCATCGACCTGCTGTGGCCGCTGGTGGTGCTTTTCGTGCGGATGCGGATGGCGGGCCGGACCAACATCCCGGACCGGGGCGCGGTGCTGCTGGCGTCCAACCACCTGTCCTTCGCCGACCCGGTGACGTTGACCGCGTTCGCGCTCGCCTCCGGCCGGGTGCCCCGGTACCTGGCGAAGGGCAGCCTGTGGAAGGTGCCGGTCCTCGGCTGGGTCATGTCGTCGGGGCGGCACATCCCGGTCGACCGGAGCAGCGTGCGCGGGGGCCAGGCGTTGGACAGCGCCCGCGAGTCGTTGGAATCGGGGGAGTGCGTGATCGTCTACCCGGAGGGGACGTTCACCAGTGACCCCGACGGCTGGCCGATGCGCGGCAAGAACGGCGTCGCGCGGCTGGCGTTGACGACTCGGACGCCCGTGGTGCCGGTGGCGCAGTGGGGTACCCGGGAACTGCTGCCGCCGGGGAAGTTCCTGCCCCGGCCGTGGCGGAAGGTGAGCGTGGTGGCGGGCGCCGAGGTGGACCTGTCCGACCTGTACGGGCTGGAGCCGAACAAGGCCGTGCTGGACGAGGCCACCGCACGGATCATGGCCGCCGTGACGACTTTGCTGACGGGCGTACGGGAGCTCCCACATCCCGGGAACCGGTGACGGGATGCGTTGGCCTGATCAGCGTTCGGGGACGTCCGAGGGTTTCGGGCCGCGCCGCTCACGTTCCCACCGCAGGTACTGGCCGGCGACCGTGGACACACTGGTGAGCAGCCACACCGCCACGCCCGCGTCGTCGGTCACGCCGATGATCGGCAGCAGTTCGGGCAGCACGTCGATGGGGGAGACCAGGTAGACGATCGCGAAACCCCAGGTGGCCAACGTGCTGGTGGGCAGGCCGTAGGCCTTGCGCTCGCGCAGCAGCCGGGGCAGCGCCTTGGCCCGCTCGATCACGTTGCCGACCGGCCGCGGCTCGCCGGTCCGCTCCCACCGGCGACGCCGGCGCACCACCCACAGCACACCGGCCGCCACACCCAGCACCAGCAGGCCGGCACCCACGACCGCCGGGGGCAGACCGATCAGCTCGTCGTCACGCCACAGCAGCGTGCCCAGCCCGAGCAGGGTGAGGACCACGCTGAAGAAGATCACGCCTTCATGGTAGTGGCGGTCGGGCGCTCACGCGGGCGGAGCGGACTGCGGTTGGGTCACGTGGCGGAAACTTCCGGATCAACCGGCTCACGTCGCGGGCCGGTCGATCAATACGATTGTCCGGTGAGCGATTCCGCCCGGTTACCGGCACGATCCGTCGTCGTGGTGCTGTTCGCCGTCGCCGCGTGCGCGGTGCTCGCGGCGGGCGGGTTGACCGCCGTCGTCCTCGCCGACTCCCGCCCCGGTCCGGTCACTCCCGTCGTGGCGGGTGAGCGGCCCTCACCGACCGCACGTACCGCCGCCACCCGCGCCGTCGCGCACCCGATGTGCCTGATCGGCTCGTGGCGCACGGTGGACGAGACGCTGATGGTGAAGTTCTACAACGACGAGGACCCGATGCCGCTCACCACCAGCGGCCGGGTGTTCGAGTTCCGCCCGGACGGCACCGGGACCGAGCGGCTGGACAACGTGACGCTCAGCGGCAGCTTCGAGGGCAACGCGCTGCGCATGGTCGGCAACGGGTCCACCGACTTCACCTGGTCGGCGACGGACAAGGTCATCACCTACATCGACCGCACCAGGACGGATGTGACCTGGGCCTTCTACGACCAGCGCGGTCTCGTGGACACCCAACCAGTGACGGCGAAGCAGGGCGTGAACGAGGTCGACGACTACAGCTGCCAGGGCACCCAACTCGTCGAGAGCAACGGGTCCGGCTACCGGTCGGTGTGGGCGCGCACCACAGCGTCCGGGGTGTACGGCTGATGCGCGCGGTGTTCGTCGCGGCGGCGCTGCTCGCGCTCACGGCCGCGCCCGCTGCCGGTGCCGCTTCGCAGCCGTCCAGCCCGGAGGAGTCGGCCGCCGCCGTGGCCCGGCCCGGGATCGTGTTGGTCACCGTGGAGTGGCGCGGCTGGGTGCGCGACAAGCGCACCGGCGAGCAGTTCGGCGGCGCCGACGGTTACCAGATCAAATCGACGTGCAGTGGCGCGGTGATCAAGCCGGACGGGCACGTGGCCACCGCCAGCCACTGCGTCCACACCGGACCGCAGGGCGGCGCGGGCGCGCTGTTCGACGCGGCCATCGAGGAACTCGCGGCGGCCGGCCGGATCGGTGACCGGGCCGTGGCGAAGGCGCAGCTGATCGAGCACGCGGTGGCCGAGGGCGCGACCCCCGACCGCCCGGTCGACCGCGCCATCCAGGTCGAGCGGATGGAAGCCACCGGCGACGGGCCGATCCGCGATATCGCACCGGCCACCGTGGTGGACCTCGTCGCACCGACCGACGGTGACGTGGCGGTGCTGAAGGTGCCGCGCGACAACCTGCCGTCGTTGGAGATCAGGGCGGACCAGACGCCCGTCGGCACGCCGGTCCTCGCCATCGGCTACCCCGGTTCGGCGGGGGCGGCGGTCGATCCGAGCCTGGAGCCCAGCAACAAGAACGGCCAGGTCTCCGCCCGCCGCACCCAGAACGACCGGCCGTTCTACGAGATCAGCGCCGCCGCGACGCACGGCATGAGCGGCGGCCCGGTGGTCGACATGGAGGGCCGGATCGTCGGCCTGGTCAGCCAGGGGGCGCCGGGGGAGACGCAGTCGTTCAACTTCGCCGCCGCGTCCACGACGTTGCTGGACGTGTTGGCGGGCAAGGACGTCAAGGCCGAACTCGGCACGCACGACCGCGCCTACCGGGAGGGGCTGGAGCGCTACTTCGCCGACGATTTCGACGGCGCGGTGGAGGGTTTCGACGATGTGCTGGCCGCCTCGCCCGGTCACCTCCAGGCCACCGAGTACCGGCGGCTCGCGGTCGAGCGGGGCGGCACGGCCGGCGGTGATTCCGTGCTGCTCATCGGGTTCGCGGTGCTCTGCGCCAGTATCGCGGTGGGCACGGGGGCGGCGGGCACGATGGTCGCGCTGACCCGCAGGCGTCGCCTGACGCCCGCATCCCCTGTCGCGGCGGCCGCTCCGGCGCCGGGCGGGCACTCGCCGACGCCAGTGCCGACGTCAGTGCCGCTGTCTGCGCCGACGCCTGTGCCCGACGAAGGCTTCGCAGGAGTCCCCGCCAGGGGGACCCCTGCTTTTATCCTGCCAGAGGGGTCCGACAATTCCGGTCCTGCGCCTGCCGGTCCCGCGCCTGCCGGGCTCCCCGTTGTGTCCGATGTGGACACGCCGCCGTTCGGCATTCCGCTGCTACCAGCTGCTCTCGGCCTTGAGCCACAGCGCGACCGCGAAGGCGATACCGACAAGGTTGAGCGGGGTGAAGCCGGCGCCCTCCGAGACGAGCAGACCGACAAGCTGACTGAACCCCGCCGTCAGCACGTAGAGCCGGGGACCCCACTTGCGGGTGAGCCACGCGCCGACCAGGCCGACGAGGGCGACGAGGCTGACCAGGGCCATGAAGACGAGAAGCGGTAACACGCCGTCGCCCCAGTCGCCGCCGTGATCGACCTCGTCCACCCAACCGGCCACGGCGACGACCAGCGTGAACGTGTTGGCCACGGTGAGCAGCACCAGCAACGCGATCATGGCGCCGCCCTTCTTGGCGCGCGGTTCGGGCTGGGAGCCGGCGGTGGCCGGGGAGTCGAAGGAGTTGTGCTGCACCATGGCTGCGGTCCTTTCCGGAGCACGGCGCGGCCCCGGAAAGCCGCGAAGCGGAACCGGTCGTGCGCCGTGGGGGTGGGTGGAGGGGCGAGGAGTCGCGGTGCCCCTGACACCCGAGACGTTACGGAGCCGGGGCGTCGCCGGGCGAGGACGGCGCGGGTGGAAGTTTCCGGTTCCGCGCCGCCCGTTCCACCTCGGCCAGGTCGGCGGCGGTGACCAGCCGGACCTCCGCCGCGCGCCGTGCGACCGCGAACCTGGTGTTCTGCAGCCGACCCGCGTGCGGCGCCAGGAACGGGTCGTCCGCCCGGCCGAACGCGATCGCCGAGATGGCCCGGATCGCGTCGTCCACCCGCTGCGGCCGGTGCAGGTTCCACGTGTAGCCGTGCCACTCGCGGACCCGTTCGAAGATCTCCCGGTTCGACGGCGGCCGCGGGTAGTCGTCCGCGCCCACCAGCCACGGCTCGCTCAACGCCAGCGCGACGAACCAGTCCCGCCCGCCGCGCACCAACCCCGGCCCGGTCCGGGTGTCGTCGCCGGCCGACCCGAACGGCACTTCCGGCGTCACCGCCGACGGCTCCACGTCGATCGTGATCAACAGGTCGGTGAACCCGTCGCCGTCACCACGCCTGCCCAACAGCAGCACCAACTGGTTCTCCCCGGCGTCCAGCAACGCCGAAGCCGACCGGGTCAGGATCACCCGCCGCGCGCCACCCGGCGCGTCGAACAGGCTCGACAACTGCGCCTCGCCCGCGCCCAGCCACGTCAACGACACCACGTCCACGCCGACCGCCAGCTCGCCGACCAGCCGTGACACGTGCGGCGCGCAGTCCGGCAGGGTCAACGCCACCCGCCCCGGACGGGCCGGACCCAGCACGCCGTGCGGCGCGCGCCCGAACATCAGAGACTCACCCGGCCCCAACACCACCGAGGCCAGGCCCGCTCCCCGCACCACCACCCGCGGCACGGCTCAGCCCGGACAACCGGGCGGGTCGCCCCGCTCGGACCCCAGCGAAGCCCACTCCTCGGCCAACGTGTCCCGGTCGAGCGCGCCGCACAGCACGTCGACCGCCCGTTCCGGCACGAGGTTCCACACCCGGGTCGTGCCGTCCGCGCTCGCGGTGGCGACCCGCTCCCCGGTCGGGTCGAACGCCACGTCGTTCAACTCGCCGTCGTGCCGGTCCATCCGGACCAACTGCCGGGCGCCGTCGACCTCCCACATCCGCAACACGGTGTCCTGGCTCGCCGTGGCCAGCGTCTTCCCGTCCGGGCTCCACTCGACCTGGCGCACCGGTGCGTCGCTGCCGGTGAGCTTGCCGATCTCGACGCCGTCCCTGACCCGCCACAGCCGCACCAGCTTGTCCGAGCCGCTCGTGGCCAGCACCTCGCCGTCCGGGCTGAACTCGGCGTCGAGCGCGAGGTTCTCGTGGCCGGGCAGGATGGTCCACTCCGAGCCCGGGTCGACCAGGTTCCACAGGCCGATCTTGCCCCCCGCCAAGGTCACCGCCAGCGTGCGGTTGTCCGGGCTGTACGCGATCGCGGTCGGGTAGTTCGCCTCCAGCCCGTTCGGCTGGGCGTTGCGCGGTTCCTCGCCGGTCGGCCGACGACCGGCCACGCTCAGGTCGGTCGTGTTTAGCAAGAGCAGTTCGTCGCGCTCGGTGTTTTGCGTACTGGTCGGCGTGCGGCCCGCGACGGCGATCGCCTTGCCGTCGGGGCTGAACCTCACCGCGGTGAACTCCGTGCCGGGTCGGGAGAACCGGCGTGCCTCCGCACCGGTCTCGGTTTTCCACACCACGACCTCGCCGTCCTCGCCCACCGTCGCCAGTTCGGTGCCGTCCGGGCTGAACGCCAGGTCGTAGGCGTCGTCGGTGTGCGCCCGGAACTGCCGGACCTGGCGGGCGTTCTCGTGGTCCCACAACCGCACCATGCCGTCGCCGCTGGTCGTCGCCAACAGCTTGCCGTCCGGGTGGAACGCGGTGCTGAGCACGACGGCGTCGCGCGGGCCGAACGCCGAGCGCCGGTACGACCACTCCGTGACCACGCCGTTCGAGTCGGCGCTGAGCAGCGTGTGCGAGTCGCCGGTGAAGGCGAGGGCGGACGTGGTCGCCGAACCGGCCGCGTACTGGGTCAGCATCTGGCCGGTCCCGGTGTCCCACGAGTAGATGCCGGTGCCCACCGACCCCGCCGCCACCTCCGCGCCGGTCGGGCTGAACTGCACCGAGGCCAACCCCGGCTCGGATGTGCCCAACACCTGGCGCGCGGTCCACGTCGCGGTGTCCCACACCCGGACCGTCGAGTCCATCGACGCGCTGGCCAGCATCGCGCCGTTCCGGCTGAACGCCAGCGCGCTCACCCTCGCGGTGTGCGCCACCAGGTTCGCGACCATCGTGCCGTCGCTCACCCGGTGCACCACGACGTCGTTGCCGTTGGCCAACGCGATCAGCCCGGGGTCCGGGAGGTACACCATCCGGATCGACGGCCCCGCCTGGAACACCGCCCGCTCGGTGAAATTCGCCGTCTCGTACACCACGACACCGCGGTCGGTGTAGGCGGCGAACGTGGCGCCGTCCACCGAGATGGCCGTGTCGAGCGCCGAGCCCGGCACGGTGAACACCCGCTTGCGCTCCCGGACGTCCCACAGCTCGACCTTCTTGGTGTCCGGGTCCGCCGTGGCCAACAGCCGACCGTCCGCGCTCATCGACACCGTGCGGTACCAGCCGTCCTTGTCGTCCAGCACGGCCAGTTCACGCCGCGCGGGCACGTCCCACAGCCGTAGCGACCCGTCGTTGCCGGCGGTCGCCGCCGTCTTGCCGTCATCGCTGACCGCGATCGAGTCGATCGCTCCGGTGTGACCGGTCATCCGGCCCCGGTAGGCGTCCAGAGCGGTGGCCAGCAGCGCACTGCGCCCCTCGACGGTCGGGCTCGCGCGCCACGCGCCGAGCGCCGCCAACGCCGCCCGACGCGGGTCCACTTCCCTGGCCAGCGCCGATTCCGCGGCGAGCTGCCGGGACAGGTTCTGCTGCCGCCCGACGTCCGCCCGGTCCCGTTCCGCCGACGCCGTCTGTTGCAACCGGGTGGCCACCACGACGGCCACCGACGCGACCACCAGCAGCAGGCTCAACGCCACCACCAGACCGCGCAGCCGGTTCGTGCGCCGCCGCGCCGCCAGCTGACCGGCGTGCTCGGCCGCCGTCGAGCGGTCCAGGAACTCCTGCTCCACCGGCTGCAACCGGACACGGTCCCGCGCCGATTCCAACCACGTGGTCAGCGCCGCCAGCCGGACACCCCGGTACAGGTCGTCGGTGTGCTGCCCGGACTCCACCCACACCCGCACCGCGTCGGTGAACCGGCGGTGCTGCACCAGACCGGCTCGATCCTCCTCGATCCAGTCCCGCAGGCGCGGCCACGCGGTGAACAGCGCCTCGTGGCTCAACCGCGCGCCCGTGCCGTCCACGGTCACCAGCCGTGCCGCGATCAGCCGGTCCAGGACGTGCCGCTGCGCCGCGAACTCCTGCGGATCGACCCGACGCCGGACCACCGCGCCGTCGTCCAACACCGCCACCAGCCGCAGCAGGATCGTCCGCAGCGCCTGGCGGCCGGCCGGGTCGAGCGCGGAGTGGATCTCCTCGGCGGTGCGCGACACCGCGCCGTCGATCCCGCCCGCCCGGCGGTAGGCGGCCAACGTCAGCACCGGACCGTCCCGGTGGTTCCACGACTCGCGCAGGGCGTGCGCCAACCGGGGCAGCGCGCCGGGGTCGTAGCCGATCTCGCCGCGGACGCCCAGGTCGGCGATCATCCGCTCCGGCAGGCCGGGCTCCACGTCGACACCGAAGTCCTTCGCCGGGCTGACGATCGCCTGCCGCAGACCGGTGGCGTCCAACGGTCCCAGCAGGACGGGGGCGGCGAGCGCGGGGCGCAGCGGGGCCAGTTCGATGCACCGGTCCACCAGATCGGCGCGCACGGCCAGGACGACCAGCACCGGACGTGCGGCGGTCAACGCGGTGGCGAACGCCAACCGGTCCGCTTCCGGCGCGTTGAACACCTCTTCGAACTGGTCGACCACGATCACCGGGCGGGTGGTCCGCACCGAACGCGCGCACACGTCGCCGAACCGGCTCGGGGACTCGCGGATCAGCCGCGCCCACTCCGCCGCCGCGATGGTGGTGTGCTGGGCGATCGCGCCGGCCAGGTTGCCGACCGGGTCGGTGCCCGGCGTCAACAGCACCTGCGGCCACGCGTCCTGGGCCTTCCCGTCCGCCAGCGCGGGCAGCAGACCGGCCCTGAGCACCGACGACTTACCCGAACCCGACGCGCCGACCAACACCACCGGCTCACCGCCGCCGACCTGCTCGGCCAACCGGACCAGCAGATCGGTGACGACGTGCTCGCGCCCGTGGAACAGATCCGCGTCGGCCCGCTCGAAGCCGCTCAGGCCGGGGTAGGGGGAGGACGGTCCGTTCGGGCGTTTGGGGCGGGGTTTGTTGGTGGAGCGGAGGATCGCGCGCACCAGCCGGCCCTGGTCGTTCTCCGGGCCGGGTGAGGTCGGCCGCGCGGCGCGTGCGGTGTCACCGTCGTACGCGGCGGCTTGCGCGGCGTGGATCAGCGCCGTCGTCGACTGGAAGCGCCGCGCCGGATCCTTCGCCAGACCGCGCAGCACGACCGCGTCCAGTCCCGGGGTGACGGTCGGGCTGAACACCGAGGGCGCGGGTGGTGGTTGGAGGAGGTGGGCGGCGACCTTGGCGGCCGGGTCGGTGGCCGGGTGCGGTAAGCGGCCGGTCAGGCACTCGAACAGGACGCAGGCCAGGGAGTACTGGTCCGAACGGCCGTCGACCTCGCCGCCGGAGAGGCGTTCCGGGGCCATGTAGTCCCAGGAGCCGATGAGCTCGCCGGAGCGGGTGAGGGCGGTGGCTTCGGGGGACGTCTCGCGGGCGATGCCGAAGTCGGCCAGGTAGGCGTGGTCGTCGGCGGTGATGAGGATGTTGGACGGTTTGACGTCCCGGTGGACCAGGCCGTGTTCGTGGGCGGCGTCCAGGGCTTTGGCGACTTGTTCGAGGATTTTGAGGGCCCGGACCTGGTCGACCTCGTCGGCGCCGAGCGCGCGGCGCAGGTCGGTGCCCTCGACCAGCATCATGTCGAGGTAGAGGTGGCCGTCGATCTCGCCGAAGTCGTTGACCGGGATGACGTTGGGGTGGCGGAGACCGGCGGCGATGCGCGACTCGCGTTGGAAGCGCGCGCGGAACTCGTGGTCGGTGACGGAGGCGGAGAGTCGCTTCAACGCGATGACCCGGTCGTTGGCGGTGTCGTAGGCGCGGTGGACCACACCCATGCCACCCTGCCCGAGCAACTCCCGGACCTGGTACCGCCCGAAATCCGCCAAGTCGGACCGCGCCCCCATTGCGCCCCCTCGTGTCGCTCGCCCAACCTTACTGCGCCGGTCTTTCTGTTCTGCACAGCGCGTTCCCCGCGATCGGGGGGTTGGGCGAATGGGAGCTGGGCGGGCCGCGGGTGGGTGGGTGCCCACCCGCGGCCTCGCGGATTCTCGGCCTCGGATGCCCGGGCCGGGTCAGATGCCGCAGGAGGAGGCAGACCAGAAGCGGCTGCCTCGGTGGTCCACGTGGGTGTGGTCGCCGTGGCCGGGGTAGCCGGGGCCGAGGATGCCGTTGAAGCCGTGGTTGCGGGCTTGTTGGGCCAGGCGGCACAGGGAGTGGGGGCCGGAGCCGAGGTCTACCGCGTCGCCGTAGAGGTGGCGGGAGTCGGAGGCGCCGCCGACGGCGTTGTTGCAGGCGATACTGCGGAAGCCGCTGGTCACCCGGACGGCCTCGTCACCCAGGGCGTGCCGCAGGGCCTGGAGCTTCCACATCGACACCAGGGCGTTGAACTTCGCGGTCGCGGCCGAGACTTTGCCGCCTGACCAGTCGGAATTGCAATCGTTCAACTCGGCATAGGAGAAGTTGATGGGTGTGCAATCGTCGTCCTGGAGCGAATAGAGGCGCGAGTACGTCCCACTGCCCGCCACGCCGTCGGCGGTCAGGCCGTAAGCCTGTTGGAAGCGCACCAGCGCCGACTTCGTCGCCGGGCCGAACTGGCCGTCCAAGCCCAGCACCCCGCCGTAGCCGGGATAGCCGGACAACCTCACCTGCAATTGCCGCACGTCCTCACCGGACGCACCTTCGGAAAGAGTTCGGTTCCACGTGTAGCAGCCATCGGCTTGCGCCGTTCCGCCGCCAGTCACGAGCACCACCGCGACGAGCGCTAACGACGCGAGATAGGAGACAAGTCGGAGCACAGGGACCTCCAGACCGTGATGTGAACGGATCTGGAGCCTGGCGGAGATGAAAAGTTCCGTCAATCTATCTGCGATGGCCGAACATTTCACACATCGCGAACAGTTTGTGAACGGAAGGTCACGAGCGGCGCACTGCCACGAGTAACAAGCCGGCCGATGCCACGGCGCACATGGCAGCGGTGGCATCGCGCCATGCCACCTGGTCGTCCAACGCCAACACGCCGTTCCACACGGCGACCGCGAGGAAGACCACAGCCAGCACCACCAGAGTTCGTGCGCCGCTCGGTCCCATACATGAACAGCGTTTGCGACCGGTCCGCCGTTACCGGTCGGTCAACGAAAGCAACGTCCACACGTCAGACCTGGACGCTCCACGCGGGCGAGACGTCGTTGAACCCGGCCCAGTGCCGCACGTCGAACCCGTCCGGCCCGGTCGCCCCGCCCAACGCGATCCGCTTCTCCTGCACCGCCCGCACGGTCTGCGCGGCCTGCCGGTCCAGCAGCTCGTCGATCTCGCCGTCGCCCAACCCCTCGATCTCGTCCCAGAACGTCATCACCCGGTTCACGTACAGCGCCACCAGGTGGTCCCGCGCCGGCTCGAACCGGCCCTCCGCCACCGCCGCCACCGCGTCGGCCAGGATCTGCGGCCAGTCGTCCGTCGTCACCCGCAACCCCCACGGCGCCGACGGCACCGAACACGCCGACGGGAACAGCGTCCGCACGTCACCCCGGTGCACGTCCATGTACCGCGCGACCGACTCGGACACCCGCGTCACCACCGCCGGGTCCTGGCGCACCGCCGCACCGTCCACAGCGGCCCGTGCCTTCGGCGCCGCGAAACCCGGCGACCGCACCCCGTCGGTCCGCAGCACGACGTGGAACAACGAGTCCAGCACCTGCTGCGGCAGCGTCAGGATCTTCGGGAACGGCGAGTTGTGCAGCTTGCGCCCCAACGGCACCTCGACCACCCGAACGTGCTCGCGCAACGCGTTCGCGGTCAGCCACACGTCGATCCCGTACAGGTACGCGCTGTCCGGCCGCGGCCACGAGCGGGCACGCTCCACAAAGGCGCGGTTGAACGCGAACTCGCCGCCGATCGGCTGCTGCACGTGCACGCCGAACACCGCCGCCAACAGTGGGCTGGCCAAGTGGTTCGTGGTGTTCGCTTCGAACCGGTTGCGCCGGTACGCGGGCACGGCCAGCGCGGGCTCGTCGGAGTCCACCGCGTCCGCCAACGCCGAGATCCACCGGGGCTCGGTGGACCGCACGTCGGCGTCCAGCAGCAGCACCCGGTCCGCGTCCAGCTCCAGCGCCCGGTCCATGATCGCGAACACGTTGGTGCCCTTGCCGGTGCCCTCACCGCTGGAACTGGCCACTACTTTCCGTGCGCGCAGCGGTGTCGAGGCGAACTCCCGCACGGTGCCGTCGGTGCTGCCGTTCTCGGCCAGCACCACGACGTTGGTCCCCTCGGGGAACGCGAGGTGCAGGCCGGCGTCGGCGGCCGAGGCCACCGCGCCGACCGTGCGCGCCTCGTCGCGGGCCGGTATCCCGACGACAGTGACTCGACTCCGGTTCGCCATGGCCCGAATGCTTGGTGGCCCGGGTTACGGGAACACGGCGGCGAGGTAACAGATCACCTGGGTCTTGCCCTTCTCGGCCCGGTGCGGGTCAGGGTGCGCGACCGCGCCCGCACGACGGGCGCGTGCGACGGGGGGATGGGCAGCGGTTGGGACTCCTGCTGCTGGCGCGGCACCCGGGCCAACTCGACCGGGTCCGAGAACTGGGTGTGGGACGGTCCCGAGTCGACCTCGCGGGCCGGCGGTTCCGCCCGGATCGCTTCGGCGCGCCTGGCCTGGAACCGGGCCGCCTCCAACCTGGCCGCTTCGAGCCGGGCCAACTCCTCGGCGTGCGTCGCCTCGGCCCGTCTGGCTTCGAACCGGGCCGCCTCTTCCAGCAGTGCCGTTTCCAGCCGGATCGCCTCGGAACGGACGGATTCGAACCGGGTCGGCCCCAGCCGCCGCGACGGCGACTCGTACCGCACCGACTCGGTGGGCGGTGGTTCGTACCGCACAGACTCGACCAGTGGTGGTTCGTACCGCACAGACTCGACCGGTGGTTCGTACCGCACGGACTCGACCGGTGGTGCCTCGTACCGCACCGGCTCGGTGCGCGGCACCTCGAATCGCATCGAGTCCGCACGGGGTGCTTCGTAGTGCGTGGGCTCGGTGTGCGGCACCTCGAATCGCATCGAGTCCGCACGGGGAGCTTCATAGTGCGTCGGCTCGGTACGTCGTGTTTCGTATCGCACGGACTCGGTCGGTGCCGCCTCGTACCGCATCGACTCCGTACGCGGTGCTTCGCGCCGCAGCGACTCGGGCGGTTCGAACCGCCCGGACTCCGTCGGCTTCGGCAGCGGGTAGGCCGACGTCGCCTGCACCGGCTCCGGCCGTGCCCGTTCGGAACGGTCGGAACGCTCGGGGTCCGAACGCAACACTTCCGTCTGGGACAGCGCGGCGCGGATCGGCTCGTACCGCGTCGGCTCCTCGGCGGGGACAGCCGCCGGCCCGGTCGCCGGTTCCGCTGCCGCTGCCGGGGCCGCGACCGCTTCGGCCGCCGGCACGGGCCGCTGCGCCGCACGCCGTTGTTGCTGCTCCGCGGCGGCCCCGGTCACCCGGTTCTGCCGCCACAGCTCGGTGGACAGCTTGATCATCGCCGTCGGCGCGTCCAACCCGACCATGCCGACCAGCTTGCCGTCGTTGATGAACCCGGTGATGGTGCGGTGGTCCTTCTGCGACCCCGCCAACGTCGTGGTGTCCTTGCCCATCGACGCGTGGCCCGCACCCTGGATGCGCATCCCGTACTGCTCGGTCCAGAACCGGGGTACTGGGGTGAACGGCCGCGAATTCTCCCTGCCCGCCAACAGGTTCTCCGCGGCCGCCCGCCCCATTTCCACCGCGTGGATGTAGTGCTCCACCCGACGCGGTTGTCCTCCGAACCGGAGGTTCGGCCACTTGGCGACGTCACCCGCGGCCACGATGTCGGTCCCACCGACCGCGTGGCACGCGGCGTCGCACAGCACGCCGTCCTCCAGCGACAGACCCGACCCGCGCAACCAGGCGGTCGCCGGCGCGGCGCCCACCGCGATCACCACGACCGCGGCGAAGAACACCTGCCCGTCGGAGAGGTGGATGGCCACCCCGCCCGCCTGTCGCACCCAGTGCCGGATCTTCACACCCATCGCCATCCGGACACCGCGCACCCGGTGCGCCTCGGTGATCGTCTCGGCGATGTTCTTGCCGACCGCGTTGCCCAGCAACGTGGACGACCGGCTCACGATGGCCACGTCACGGCCGATCATCTTCACCGACGCGGCCATCTCGCAACCGATGAGGCCGCCGCCGATGACGACGACCAGGCCCTGCGTGGAACGAATCGCCTCCTTGATCGCGATCGCGTCGTCCACGGTGCGCAGCACGTGGATGCGCGGGTCCTGGCGCGGCGCGCCCACGAGGTGCCGCGCGTCGACGCCGGTCGCGATGATCAGGCCGTCGTAGCTCAGCTCCTCGCCACCGGGCAGGCCGATCACGCGCCGGTCCTGCTCCAGGTAGGTGGCCGCGGCGTTCAGCCGCCACACCGCGTTCAGCTCGCGGCTGATCTTCAGCCGCAGATCGCTCGCGACCAGCTCGCCGCTGATGGCCTCTTTGGACAGCGCGGGCCGGTGGTAGGGCAGGTGCCGTTCCGCGCTCACGATGACGATCTCACCGCGGAAGCCCAGCTCCCGCAGTCGTTCGCCCGCGCGCAGACCGGCCAACCCGCCGCCGGCTATGACCACGCGTTCCTCGTTCTTCACCGCACACGCTCCCGCAGCTCGATCGCGCGCATCGGACAAGCGCGCGCGGCGGCCCGCGCCTTTGCGAACTGCTCAGGTGGTGGCCTGCGCTCGTAACGCAGGCGTTCGTCGTCGACCAGCTGGAACAGCCCCGGCGCCTCGGCCTGGCAGATGCCGTAGCGGTGGCAGCGCTCGTTGTCGACGCTGATGTCCAGCGCGCTGCCGCCCGCGCCGTCGGGCTCGGGCTCGAAACCGGGCTCCGGCTCCAGCATGCCCAGCTTCACCAGCACGTGCGGCGGGAGGAAGCGGGCCAGGGCGATGGTCGCCGTGGGGATGAGGATCGTGAGGCCGGCCAGCCACAGCACGGACAGGTTGCCGTTGGCGATGGCGCCGAACCAGGAGTGGACCACGGTGATGGTGACCGCGGCGTAGGCGACCTGGTGCAGCCGCAACCACTTGCGGTAGTAGATCTTCTTGCGCAGACCCGCGGTGACCGCGATGGTGATCATGAGTTCCAGGCCGAGGATGCCCAGCGCGTGCCGGAACAGGCCGCCGTTGGCGAAGGGCACCAGGATCTGGAGGAACGAGAAGGTGTTGAGCTGCAAGATGGTGAACGCGAAGGCGTGCAACGAGCCGAACGTGATAGCCATGGTGGCCAACACCATGTGGGTGTTGCGCAACCCCTGTCTACTGGAGAACTTGTTGGCCCAGCCTGTGGCGATCATCACGCCCCAGGCCAGGGTGGCGCACATGAGCGCATAGGCCATGCGCGCCGAGATCTGCGCCATGTGTTTCACGCCGGCGTCATGGTCGCCGCTGGCCTGGGCGATCAACAGCGGAACCTGGGAGAGCACTGGACTTTACCTCCGAGATGGCGGGAGAGAACTCGCAGGTGGTGGGAGGGGCCCGACCCGCCCGGCGTGGCCGCGCAGGAGTGTTCACGGCCTGCCGGGCGGGTTCGAGGGTGTGGAAGTTCTCCGCGTCGGGAGTCGCACTGTGGTGTCGGGATCACCACCTCCTTTCACTTGACGTCGCCGCTTGGCCGCAGCACGCGCAGGATTCCGATCGTCACCACCGCACCTGCCAGGCACATCAGGAGCACGACCAGGGGACTGGGTCCGTCGTCGGAGGGGACCTGGGCGGCGGTTCGCAAGGGGTCGACGCTGACCGCGCCCCCCTGCAGCGCCGCACCCGCGGCGACCGGCTTGGCCAGGCCCATCTCGCCGACCATGTTGGTGCTCTCCAACAGGGTCATGTGCTTGAGCACGATCTGGTTGCAGATCTGGGCGAACTGCCGGATCGCCTCGTTGCGGGTGTTCGACCGCACCGTGCCGACGACCGGGAAGATCGAGCCGTGTGCGGCCCGCAGCCGGTTGGCGAACGACTCGTCGAACGCGGTGCCGGTGCGCGCGCGCATCTCCGCCATCCACGACTGCTGGTCGGCGTTGGCCTCGTCCGGCAGCGGGACGCCCATCTGCGCGGCCAGCCGCACCACCCGTTCGTCGAGGAACTGGTGGTCGCTCATCAGCTGGGCGCCGACTTCTTTGACCCGGGTGCTGGCCGCGCGGGTCTGCGCCTCTTCGCCCATGGGCATCTCCCACAGGCCCGCCAGACGCACCTTGACCAGCAATTCCTTGTCCGACGCGGTGATCGGGCCCAACGGCGTCTGCTCCACCGGACCGGTGTCCTGGGCGAGCGCCACACCGGGCAGCGCGGGGAGGAACAACAGGTGCAGGGCCAACAAGGCCGCCGCGAAACGTTTGGCTGACATGGTCTTCTCGTCCTAGTAGCCGGTGCCGGTGGACGGTTGGCCGGACGCCGCTGCGGCGTTGGCCTGCGCCTTCTTGCCTTCGGGTGTCACCGCGAACCACGTGCCGCCCTTGCCCTGACCGGTCAGGTCGCCCGCCTTCTTGTCGCCTGCGTACCGGTACAGCGGCCAGCCGGCCAGCGTGACCTGCTTGTTGCCGTCCGCGCGGGTCACCGAGCCGACCAGCGTCGGGTCGACCCCGGTGGTCATCGTCTGCTTCTCGCTGACCAGCACCGGCGGCCACGTCTTGACGCACTCGACGTCGCAATTGGACTTCGCCGGTTTCGCGGTGTCCTTGTCGAAGCGGTACAGCGCGAAGCCGCCACCGTCGGCCACGAACCACCCGACCTGCTTGGACTCCGTCGCCAGGAGCATCTGGCGTGGCTCCTTGCTGAATTCCGGCGTCTGTTGGAGAGTCGTCGAACCGGAACCGGCGTCGACCGCGCCGTTCTGGCTCGCAGCGTTGTTGATCCCGGTCGCGCTGCAGGCGCTGACCAGCATCAACGCCGCTGCTGCCGGAACCAGCAGCAACGCCTTTCGGGTACGTCGACTTCGCATCGTTGGTCCTTTCTACTGCTGGCGGGTCCGCCGGAAGGACTAGTGGGACCGGGGACCCAGGTCCTTGCCTTCGAAGCGGATACCGAGGAGTACGGACACGATGGGATGTCGGTTCACAAACAAATCAACGACTTTTTTTGCCACGAAACCCTCGACGCGGAAGCCGTCGGCGCGCTTGGATGCTCGGCGTGGCGCGGCACAGACGCAGCACTTCCCCCCAAAGAGATCAGAGTTGGCCGGACTTGAGTCTGGAAGACGAGCTGATCCGCAGGCTCTACCAGGAGTTCGGCAGCGCGCTGCTCGGGCATGCCATGAGGCTGACCGGCAGCGACCGGCAGTGGGCAGAGGACATCGTCCAGGAGACGCTCGTACGGGCGTGGCGCAACGCCGAGAAGCTGGAACGGGACCCCGTCCTGCTCCGCTCCTGGCTGTTCACCGTCGCCCGGCGGCTGGTCATCGACGACCGGCGCAAGCGGAGCGTCCGACCGCAGGAGTCGGAGTTGACGCCGTCCGACGAAGCCCCGGCGCGGGACGAAGCGGACCGCACGCTGGCGGCGATAGTCGTAGCCGAAGCGATGAACGGACTGACGGAGGAACACCGGGAGGCTATTCTCGAAACGTACTTGAGGGATCGGACCGTCGGGGAAGCCGCAGCGGTGCTCGGGGTACCGCCCGGCACGGTGAAGTCCAGGGTGTACTACGCGCTTCGCGCCCTGCGGCGTGCGTTGCAGGATCGGGGCTGAAACAAGGTGACATCGCTGCCGAACCACATCGACGTGGCGGCGTACGTCCTCGGCATCCTCGATGAGGACGAGGTCGACGCGTTCGAGAACCACCTCGCCCAATGTCGTCGATGTGCGCTCGACCTGCGCGATTTCGCCGAACTGCCGGATCTGCTCGACGAGGCCGACGCCAACGGCATGCTGCGCGCCAACGCGGGGGAGCGGCCCGACGGCCGCTCGGTGCGCGCGATGCTCGACTCGGTCTCGGAAACCAGGGCGCGCAAGCGCCGCAACGTGGCGCTGCTGGCTGCCGCCGCCGCCGCGTTGCTCATCGCGGGGACCGCTGTCGTGTCGATGAGCATCGCCTCACCGTCCGACTCGGTCGCCACCTCGACGACGCCGTCGGTGCCGGAGCAGTCCAACGTGGCGAAGGGCGCCCCGGACGCTTCCGGCACCATCACCCGCACCGATCCCGCGACCGGCGTGTACGCCCGGCTCGCGGCGAGCCCCGAACCGTGGGGCACGTCGATCCAGGTCGAAGTGAAGGGCGCCAAGGGGCCCACGCGGTGCGAACTGGTGGCGAAGGCGCGGACGGGCGAGACGATGGTCGTCGGCTCATGGCTGGTGACGGCCTCGGGCCCGAGCAAGGACCCGGTGAGCATGCAGGCCTCGGTCGGCATGCGCTGGCACGAGATCTCCGAGTTCATCGTGCGTGACACGAAAGAAGGCGCGACCCTGGTCCGGCTGCCCACCAGCGGCTGACGAACCAGCGGCCGGTCCACCGGTTGCTGCCCCACCGGCGGGACCGCACCACCGTTCAGGACGGGTACCACCGGCACGGCGTCGACTCCCACGCGGAGACGGCGCCGTGCCGTCGTGCGAGGAGGTCGTAGTGCAGGTCGGATTCGTCGGTCTCGGCATCATGGGTCAGCCGATGGCGCTCAACCTGGCCCGGTCCGGCCGACCGCTGGTGGTGTGGAACCGCTCGCCGGAGCGGACCGAACCCCTGCGGGAGGCGGGCGCGCGGGTCGCGGCAACGCCGGCGGAGGTGTTCGCCGGCTCCGACGTGGTGATCCTCATGCTCGCCGACGAGGCCGCGATCGATTCGGTCCTCGGCCGCCGAACGGCCGAGTTCGCGCGCACCGTCGAAGGCCGCACCGTCGTGCACATGGGCACGACCTCCCCGGACTACTCGCACGACCTCGGCGCCGATATCCACGCGGCCGGCGGCGACTACGTCGAAGCGCCGGTCTCGGGCTCGCGCGGCCCGGCCGAGGCCGGGGAACTGGTCGCCATGCTCGCCGGCGCCCCCGAAGCCGTGGCACGGGCACGCGAGGTGATCGCGCCGATGTGCGGGGACGTGGTGGACTGCGGCCCGACCCCCAACGCCCTGCTGATGAAGCTGTCGGTGAACCTGTTCCTGATCACGATGAGCACCGGCCTCATCGAGGCGTTCCACTTCGCCGAACGGCACAACCTCGACCAGCGGACCCTGGTCGAAGTCCTGGACGCGGGTCCCATGGCGAGCAAGGTGTCCCGGGCGAAGGCCGCCAAACTCCTCGCCGCCGACTTCGACGCCCAGGCCGCGGCCCGCGACGTGCTCCGGAACAACCAGCTCATCGCCGACGCCGCCCGCGCCGCCGGCATCGCCTCACCGCTGCTCGACGTGTGCCTGACCCTGTTCACCCGCACGGTGGAACTGGGGCACGGCAAGAACGACATGGCCGCCGTGGTGCACGCGATCAGGGAACGCTCAGATTCGGCGCAACCCCATCAGGACGCGTTCCATCAACTCCATTGACGGTCGGCCCTTCGCGTCGATCGCTTGGTCCTTGTGCACGTTGATCAGGCTCATGTCCGACATATCCGCCAACAGCACGCGCACCACGCCGAGCGGCAACCGCAGTGTCGCCGCCACTTCCGCGACGGAATGCGGGTTCCGGCACAGATCACTGATGATGCGGTGTTCCGCGGTGGACGTCAGGGCGTCTCTCGCCGCCCTTTCGTTCGTCGTCACGATGGTCTCGATCGCCAGCGTCGTCGCGGAATGCGTACGGCCGCCGGTTCTGGTGTAGGGACGCACCCGGAGGGTCGACACACCAGCTCCTCAAAGCGGTCGGCGTGGATCTTGGTCGCGTGTTGCGTCAGGGTCCCTGACGCCGGTAGACCCTACGAGTGATCAGGGCCCCTGTCTCGGACTTCCCGCCATGTGGGACGACTTGCGTGTCGTGGCGACGGTCTGTGTCCGGTCGCTTCCTGCCGGTATCGGAACCTCGGCAAGGCGCCGGCGCAGGCATCGGATGATCGGCCGACTTCACCCTCCGTTCGTGCCTTGTTCGGCTCCGGCTCGCCCGGAACGGGGTCGTTCCGGAACTCTGTCGGTTCTGGTGATCATCCACAGTGCACCGCGCCGTTCATATTCCGCGCCACCTCGGGGAATTACCCCGACACGATTCAGGGGTCATTCCGGACGCGTCGGCCACTTGTCGTGGGCCACATTGCTCTCGGACGGCGACGTGCCGTCGGCAAAGGGGTGGCTTCAGCCCCCCAGATCGTGCGCTCGCGCACCTTGTCGTACAGGGTGCTGCCCATCAACCCCGGAACGAAAACCACGGCGTCCACAGTGGTCTCGTTGTGCAGTCGCGGTCCAGAACCCCACGGCTGTTCCCGTGATGTACCCATGAACGGCACCCCGCAGCGGTGTGACACTGTCTGCGCGACGTTGCGACCCGCGATGCACGCAAACCCGGGCCGCCCGGCGTCCGCTCCTGACTGAACCCGAAAGCGGGGCAGTCCCACCGCAGATCCCGCTCTTGGTGATGTCTGCCAAGCAGGACTACGGCGACCGTGATCGACCGCTCTCAAGGCCGACAGTGACTCGGTAATCCCTCTCATCTCACAGTGGCCACGATGGCGCGTACACCCTTCGACAGCCAGGGGCTCACGTCATCTCAGGGCACAGTTCACCCTGTCGAGTGACAGCGACCCGTGTGGCGGTGCCTGTACTACAGGAGGCCACGCATCCGATCCAACGGATGGCGAGTCGCTACCGCGACGGGCGATCGGACGGAACCGCACCCCAACGCGACCTCCACCGCGGTGTCGAGGCGTGCCGGCCAGGACCAGACCCAGGAGACCTTGGCCGGATCAGCCGCCAGCGCGGGCCGGGCGGACATCGGCGAACGGCGGCCACCCGCCGCGCGGTGAACCGCTGGGTTAGCCGCTGCGCGGGCACGCAATAGACGGCGGTGTTTGTCTGATGATCTTGGGTGCTGTGCTGTGCTGTGCTGTGCTGTGGCTGGCGGTCCTGCACGCCCTGCTGCGACGACGCCGTGGTCTCGCGCACGGCTGTCGCCGCGCGTTGTCGGCCGGGTTGACCGGCGCGGCGGCCGCGCTCTCGTTCGCCGTGCTCATAGCGCTCCTCGCCTACGTTCCCGGCCACGGCCCAGCGGCTCCCAGGCCGTTGCCCGTTGCCTTCGGTGTTCTCGTCCTCGCGGAAGTCGCGATCCTCGGCGGCTGCTGAAGGACTCGCCTGTGCGTCAGGGATCCAGGGTGCACGGTCGCAGCGGAGGTCACATCCGCTGTGCCGCGCGGGTTACCCAGGGGTTCGCGCTCGCGCGAGACATGTTCAAACTCCCTCCTCGCAAGGCGATGGGAGCCGCGCGAACGTCGACCCGCCCTACATGCGGCCACTTCCCGCGAGCCTTCGCGGCGTGGGCGATGCGGGTGGCATCGGGCCCGGGCTTTCACTCCGTCGACCCGCCCAGGAACACGACGCCGATGTCGTCCCAAGGGGCGTCGCGCGGCCGGAGTCCGTCTTGCGCGACCAGCGAGGGCCGGGAGGTTGTCGCAGATCCGCGCGGCGGCGTGCCCGGTTCGGTCTCCCACAGCCGTCGGCCGTGCACATTCGGCCGATGTGGTGATGCGCGGTGGTGCTGTGGCCGTTGTGGGTTGTTCCGACCGCTGCGGGTGTGTGGAGGCGTTACGTTGCCTGGTGTGAAGCGATCCGGGTGGGTTGTGGTGCTTGCTCTGGTGGCCGGGCTCGTGGCGCCCGTTCCGGCGTGGGCGGTGGTGCGGTCGCCGGGGGAGTGCGCGGCGTCGTTGGACTGCACCGCGGCCGAGATCGATCGTATGGGCATGGCGGAGCGGTTGGAGTTCCTGCGTCTTCTGCAGAGCGGTCCCGCCGCGGGGCTGGGTGCGCCGGACCGGTGGCGCAACATCGAGGGCGTCATCTCGTTCTTCCGCGATCACGGCCTGGGTGCGCCCGGCACGTGGGTGTCGCACGTCGACGCGGCGATCCTGGAGGGGATCGAGCGCGGCATCGCGATCGCGCTGGGCCGTTCGACCGACGGGTTCGGCAACCCGGGGTCGGCGCGGTGGGCCGACTACCTGACCCGGCTGCACGGCGGCGGACTGACCGTCCGCGCCGTCCACGACAGGGCGTGGAGCGAAGCCGAGCAGGCCTCGACCGACCACGGTGTCGCGGTGGCCGAGCGGGAGCACGGGGTGCGGCCGACGGCGGTGGAGCGCCGGTTCTTCCTGTTCTCCGAGTTCTACCGGTGGACCCTGCGCAACCGCCCCGTAGTGCTGGACCTGCTGCTGCTCCACGCCGCGCTGCTGAACCCGGCGCTGGTCCTGCGGCGGGTGCCGTTCCTGGACTGGTTCACCGACGTGCGCGAATCGACACCCTCCCGCAAGGGCTGTGAGATCGCCTTCGCCTACGCGCAGCTCGACCCGGTCAACGGCGTGTTCAGCACCGTGGACCTGATGTTCGCTTACATCCCGGAGCTGTTCGAGGAGTTCCAAGCCACCCACTAGCGGCCCACGGCTTGAACCGAACGGCGTCGGACGGGTGGGTGCGGCCTCGAATGACGGGAGACGGGCGACCGACCGTGGTTCGAATCCTTCCGTTTCCACAGCTTGATCAGCGAAAACAGGGGCGGCCCATCAGCAGGTGAGCCGCCCCGGCCGTCAGTAGGGGTAGCTCAGCAGCCACATCGGCGTGGAGTCGTGGGTGGCGCCCTCGTACCGGCAGTTCACCAGGATCGTCGCTCCCCGCAGCGCGATCTGCCTGGCGTTGGCGTGGCAGAGCCGCTCAGAATCTCACGAGCCTGTGCTTCGAAGTGGGTCAACCGCTGGCGTCGCCATGGTGAAGTTTGATCAGAGCGTTCTCGGCGGCGTCGGGGCCGGGTTCCACCCGCGGCGGCGCCACGCCGAGTGCGGCCAGGACGGAAGCGGCCGTGTCGCTGTCGGCGTCGGGCGCGGCGTAGGCGACCACGGTGTGGGGGCGGGCCCGGCCGCGTCCGGCAGGGCGGTCACCCGGGACCGCGGCACCGGGGGTCCGGGGTTGGTGCCGACCATGTTCTCCAGGTCGATGAGCACCACCCGCTCGTCAGGCACCATCGCGCGGTCGGGTCCTGTTCTTCCCTCGACCGCCGTTTCCGACCGAGGGCCGGCTTCGCCGTCCTGGCGTGACGGCATCCGAGGCAGTGTCGCCGGGATCGGTAGCGCGCACCCGTGCGGCCGTCTCGACGACCGACTCCAACGCGATCCGCGCCGGTGACGCTGCCGGAGAGGTCATGACCGGGCACGGTATCGGCAGATCACCGGACACGAGCGGGCGATCACCGGCTCCGCGACAACCCTGCGCCGAAGCCCTCGACGATCACCTACGATCAATCCAAGGCACCGGTGTTGCGTCCACCGATTGAATCCGCCGAATACACCGCCGCCGCGACCGCGGCGGTCTGCCGGGTGCCGGGCGTGGTCCAGTCGATGGGCCGGGTCGGATGCGCCCTGGACAACGCCGCCGCCGAGGCGTTCAACAGCACGCTCAAGGTCGAGTTCGTGCACCGGCACCACTTCAGGACCCGCGCCGAGGCCCGCATCAAGATCTCGACCTGGATCGCCGACTTCTACAACACCACCCGACGACACAGCGCCAACGGCTGGCCGGCTCCGATCCCGTTCGAGCACCAGATGGCACGAGCACGGACGGCGTCAACGGTCCAGGCCAGGACCGAAGTGGCATAACACCGTCTCCACGATTCGAGGGGATTGACATCAAGCACGTCCGCCGCAGTGTGGTCCCGCAGTGTGCTGATACGCCCGCGAAGGTCGGGAATCGACAACTTCTCCCGCACCGCCACCCCGACGTCTTCACGTGGACCGCCGGCAATGACGTCGTGCATGTGAGCGGCCCCGCCGTTCGCTGATCTCCGGAGGCGCGCGGATTACCCGCGCGACGATCCATTGCAAGGTGATCTACATCACAGCAAGCGGCGACTTTGTCAACGAATGACTACAGTAAGTGACTGTAACGATCATCACGATGACCGTCTGTCGGGGGATCTGGTGCGCAACTCGCGTCTGCTGGCGCTGTTGCCGGCCGTGGGGCTGCTGTTCGCGCTGCTCGGCGTGCTGCACCGAGAAGAACCGGCGGTGCCCTCTGCCTTCGCGGTCGTTCCGGCGGTGGTGGCCGCCGAGGCCCATGACCAGGAATCCGCTGACCTGTCCGTCGCCGGTCGGTTCTCCCGAATCCCGGTCGACCTGACGCGCGTCTCCCGGCGCGTCGGGGCTCTCGTCGGCGGCGCCGTGCGGATTCCGGTCGTGGTGGTGCTGGCGTTCGGCCTCGCGCTCGCCTGCTGGAGGGCCAAGAGAACCTTGGCCTCGGCGCGCCGGGTGGCCGAGTGGCTGCGGGCGCACCGCTCGCCTGTCGCATTGCAGACATTGCTGCACTGAATCGTTCCGCGCGCGGGATACCGCTCCGCCCGGTATCCGGCCGATCGCTTTTCCGGCAACGCGACCAAACAACGAACAATTGAATAATGAATGACGGACGACACCAACGAGGCGAATATGGCATTCCAGCACCTCGTGGCGCACGCCCGTGCCCACCGGGACCGAATTTCCGAGGCCCAGCGGCGAGCGCTCGCCGAGGGTCAGCAGCCCCTTGCCCTGTTCATCACCTGCTCTGATTCGCGAATTGTTCCCGCGCGGATCACCGGTGCAGAACCCGGCCAGCTCTTCGAGCTGCGCACCGCCGGTTACATCGTTCCCCCGTACACCTCGATCCGCCCGGTGGCGGAGACCGCGACCATCGAGTACGCGGTCGAGGTGCTCGGTGTCCCCGACATCGTGGTCTGCGGGCACTCGCACTGCGGGGCCGTCGGCGCCCTGTGCTCGCGAGACGGTCTGGACGAGCTTCCGGCACTGCGCAATTGGCTGGCCGAAGCCACTCCCGTTCCAGCGCCACGCGAAGGCGATCCGGCGCGGAAGGCGGAGGCGCAGCAGCACGTGCTCAACCAGTTGCGCACCCTGGCCGACTACCCGTTCGTCCGCAAGCGGCTGGAGCGCGGTGAGCTGCGGCTCCACGGCTGGCTGTACGAGATCGACACCGGTGAGGTCCTTTTCTGCCCCGATGTCGATCCGACCGGTTCCGACCTGTCGTTCCAGCGCCTGTAACGGATCTCCAGGGGGTTCGACGTGATGACCATGACCGAGCGGGCGGAAGAGCAGCCCGCCCGCAATCGCCAACCGCGATGGCGCAAGCAGGACATCGCCGCCGACTTCGGTGCTTCGCTGGTCGTGTTCCTGGTCGCGGTGCCGCTGTGCGTCGGCATCGCAGTGGCCTCCGGCGTACCGGCCGAGCTGGGCATCGTCACCGGCATCGTCGGCGGCATCGTCGTCGGCCTGTTGCCCGGCAGCAGCCTGCAGGTGAGCGGCCCCGCGGCCGGGCTGACGGTGCTGGTGGCCGACGCCGTCTCCCGGCACGGCCTGCCGGCGCTCGGGGTGATCGTGCTCGGCGCGGGCCTCCTGCAGATCGTGCTGGGCCTGCTCCGGCTGGGTGAGTGGTTCCGCGCCATCTCGCCTTCGGTCGTGCAGGGGATGCTGGCCGGTATCGGCCTGGTGCTGTTGCTCAGCCAGATCTACCCGATGACCGGGGCGACGCAACCGGAGACCACCGCGGACAAGGTGCTGGGCCTGGCCAACCTGGTGACAGACGCCCTCACCCAGCCGGCGGCAATGCTTGTCGGGCTGCTGACGATCGCCACCATCCTGGGCTGGCAGCGGATGCCGGCAAAGGTTCGCCTGGTTCCCGGCGCCCTGATCGCAGTGGTGCTGGCGTCGGCGGTGACCGCACTGGTGGGTCTGCCGGTGGCGACCGTCGAGGTCGGTGGCCTCACCTCCGTCCTCGGTGGACTCGGCGGTCACGACTGGGGCCTGCTCACCGATCCCGCGGTGCTCGGTTCGGTGTTGACCTTCGCCCTGGTGGCGTCTGCGGAAAGCCTGTTCAGTGCCGCGGCTGTCGACCGGATGCACGACGGCCCACCCACCCGCTACAACGCCGAGCTCGTCGCTCAAGGCGTCGGCAACACGGTGTCCGGCGTTCTCGGCGCGCTGCCCATGACGGCTGTCATCGTGCGCAGCGCGGCGAACGTTCAGGCCGGGGCACGGACCAGGGCCTCGCGCGTGATGCACGGGGTGTGGCTGCTGGTGTTCGCCGTGCTCCTGCCCGGGTTGCTCGCCCTGGTGCCGCTGGCGGCGCTCGCGGCGCTGCTCATGCACGCCGGTTGGAAGCTGTTGGAGATCCCGCGACTGATCGCCCTGGCCAGGACGAACCGGCCGGAGGCCGCGGTGGTGCTGATCACGGCGGGCACCATTGCCGCCGTGGACCTGCTGGTCGGCGTGCTCGTCGGGCTTGGCGTGGCGATCACGAAGACCGCGTGGGACGTGTCGCACTTGTCGGTGAGCACCACGTCCACCGCGGAGGGAGTCCACGTCATGCTGCGCGGCACCGCCACCTTCCTCCGCCTGCCCCGGCTGCTGCAACTGCTGCGGTCGGTGCCTTCCGCGCCGCGGACCGAACTCGATCTGACAGGCCTGAGGCACCTCGACCAGGCCTGCCTCCAGGCGGTCGAGCAATGGGCGAGCGAGCGGCGACGCGAAACGGGCCGGGTGCACGTGATGCTGCCCATCCAAGCGAGCTGACCGGTTCACCGCCGCAGCGTGGCGCCGGGGTGATTTCGGAGCCCCGGCGCCACGCTGTCGGCACGTCTCGTCGGATGCTGGGTGGTTGGCCGTCCGCCGCACCTGATTGTGGCGTCAAGTGAAGTACTTCTGCTTCTTGGTCTCGAAGTCGTAGTTCTGGGCCTCTGAGTTCTTCTCGTGGTTCAGCAGCACCAGGTTGGCGATGCGGTGGGTCCAGCGGGCACGCTGGTCGTCGTCGAACAGGCCCAGCCACTGGGAGTCCTGCCCCGGCGTCTGGGGCAGAACGTGCTCGACGGTGATCAGCTTGTGATCGTAGGTGACACCCGGGCGTCGCGTGAGGAAACCCCGGTGCCAACGCAGCACCGTCTCGGGACGCACCGACATTCTGAACCGACGAAGCGCCTCCACCGGGAGCCGGTGCAGCAGCGCGGCGTTGTCAAGTCGCCTGGGCGGTAGCCACGGCGAGAGTGAGTGTCTCGTGCGCCTTGATTTCGGCGTCGAGATGCTGCCACCGGCGGGCGATGGCGCGCAGGGTGTGTTTGGTCGCGGCGGTGACGGTGTCGACCTTGCCGGGGCGCAAGCCGGCGCAGCGGTGGATCAGCGCCATCTTCGACAGTGGTTGCAGTTGCTCGCGCAGCTCGGGGTCGGCGGTGACGATCACGGCTTTGAGGGTGACCATGGCGGAGGTACGGGCCTTGACCGCGACGTCCTTGGCGACCTTGATCTGGCGGATCATCCCCACCGTGCCGTCGTTGGTCTTGGGCACCGAGGTGGCGGTGTTGTTGAGCACGGCGCGGGCGGCGTTCTCGGCGTCGATGGTGTCGCTCTTGCCGCGCAGTCTGCGGTCGCGTCGGTCGGTGCGCAGCACCTCGACCGCGCCCAGGCCGCGGCGGCGCACGGCGGAGGTCAGCCCGGCGCCGTAGGAGCCGGTGCCCTCGATGCCGAACACGAGCTGCTTGGCGCCGAAGCCGGCGGCCCAGTCCAGCAGCTGCCGATAGCCTGTGAGGTGCCAGAAGTCAGCATTGATGCTCTGACCTGCGCGTTAGGCTGCGGCGGGTTCGTATTCGTTGATCAGGCCGCCGAGGATCGGTCGACGGCGTACCGACGTGTGGCTCGGCAGCGGGATCGGATGAGCCGATCGTGGTGGCAGGAGCTGGTGGGCTCGGTGGGGTCGGCGGTGGTTGTAGTGGGACACATAGCGGTCCAGCGCTGATCGCAGGTGGTGTTCGTTGAGGATGAGTAGTCGGTCGGTGGCTTTGTGTCTGATGGTGCCGACGAATCGTTCGGCGTGGCAGTTGACCCGTGGCAGCGTGGTGGGATCTTCACGACCTTGACGTCCGCGTCGGAGAAGGCCGCGTCGAACGAGGTGGCGAACTGTCCAGCCCGGTCACGAACCAGGAAACGGAAGTCGTCAGCTCGGTCGTCGAGGTCCATGAGAAGGCTGCGGGCTTGTTGGGCGGTCCAGAGGCCGTCGGGGTTGGTGGTGGTGCCAAGGATGTGGACGTAGCGGGTGGCGACCTCCATCACGAAGAACACGTGGACGCGCTTGAGGGTGAATGCGCAGTCGAAGTGGAAGAAGTCGCAGGCCACCATGCCAGCGGCCTGAGCACGCAGGAGCCGCCGCCAGGAGATATCGGTGTCACGTATGGGTGCGGGCGGTGTCCGCAGGCGCTTGAGCATGCGGCGGATGGTCGTCGTGACGTGCAGGGGACCGTCCTCAGCTCGGCTCCGCCGCAGGGCTGCAGCTGAGGGGTTCGGGCTTGCGGTGGGCGGGTACGAGTGGGCCTACCAGGGCCACCGGGGTGGAACTGCGGTGGAGCAGGTGGTGGCTGGTGGAGTCGTCGCCGGTCGGGTCCGAGCCGACGACGAGCACGGACGCCAGTCTGGCGTGGCGGATCAGGCCGGTGACCGGGTGGGATCGGGCAATTCGCACCTCCACGGGCACATCCGGGTACTGCTCGGCGCAACTGTTGGTCACGGTGAAGGTGGCTTGCGCGACCGAGGTGGACCTCGGTCCGGTGATCGGTGTGCCCAGGGTGCAGCACACCACGCGAACTCCGGTGCCCAGTGCCGTCGCCAGGGCGAGCCCGGCCAGCACGACCGCTTCGGCCAGGTGACCGCCGTCGGTGCCGACCACCACGGGGAGGTCGTCGTCCTGGTTCGTGGCGGGCGGGATGGCGACGAGCGGGCACCGGGCCCGTGCGGTCACGGTGCGGGCCAGCACCGTCTGCTCCGCATCCAGGACGATGAGGTCCGCGGTGTGGGATTCGGCCGCCAAGCCGTACGCGATCGGCTCGGGGATGCTCCGGGTGGACACGTCCAAGCGCGGTGAGCCGGCACGCAGGCGCACTGTCACGTCGTGGGCCTGTGTGACTCGGTCGGGGGTGTGCGCCACGGTGAGACCGTGGCCGCACCGGTCCGCGTAGTCGGCCGCCCACAGCGCGGCGTCGATCTCTGTCGAGGCCAGGACGACGCGGGCAGTGGTCCAGGCTGGTGTCGTGGTCATGCTCCGTCCCTCGATGCGACACGTTCCTGCGGTAGGTCGAACGCAGATCGTTCCGCGGGCGGTGTCGGTGCGGCCGGAAGGTCCCCGCGGAGCGGCCGGTGTCCGCTATGTGGAATGTGTTTATGAGGAGGCATCGTCTTTCGAATTCGTCATCGGTCGTACGATGCGTTTCACGTTAGCGCATAGCTGCGTGGATCTCCGCTCAAACGTGGCGTTCGGGTGATTCTGTTGCATCTTCGTGTACCTACGGTGAAATTCCGTTGTTCATCGTTCAAATGTGAATCCCGCTCGATTGTGAATAGTCCGTTTGGCGGTCGCCAAGTCGGGCGAGCGGTCGCAAGCATAGGGTGGTAATTTCGCTGTCGCGTGGACTCGATCGGTTCGGGGTGGGATTTCGGGATGTGCGCATAAGACCTGCCGAAGTGGGTATATGGCCCCCGGTACTCCTGATTCGCCGAGGTCGGGCCCCCAGTCCGCAGGTGTGACCATCCCTTGAGTTCCACCGGGTGCGGACCTGCGCGGATATCGGGCACCGTGCTGCAGGCGGAATGTTCAGCCGGCAAGCGGTAGGGCTCGCCAGTGAGGAAAGAGAGCTGTGGAAGACTTAGGACGAGCTTTTCAGAGAGCGGTGCGCGTGCACGACGTCCCAGGCGCGCAGTTGGCCGTGCTGCGCGACGGCAGGGTGTGGGAGTTCGTGTTCGGTGAGGAACGACACGCCTCCGGGCGTGCAATGGGGCGCGACACCAAGGTGCCGATCGGCTCCATCACGAAGGCCTTCACGGCGACCCTGCTGATGGTGCTGGTGTCCGACGGCGACGTCGACCTCGACGAACCCGTCGCGGAGTACCTGCCGGAGGTGCGACAGACCGGTGGCGGGCTCGCCGAGGTGCTGACCACCCGCCACCTGCTCAGCCACACCGGGGGGCTGTGCTCGGAGGTCGTCGCGCCGTCCGCCGACGCCCGACCGCCTCTGGCGGCGTCCCTCCTGGAACTTCTGCACGCGCCGGGGGAGGGCTTCTCGTACTCCAACGCCGGCTACGCCCTGGCGGGCCGCCTGGTCGAGGTGGCGACCGGGATGACGTGGTCGGAGGCGGTCCGGACGATCCTGCTGAAGCCGCTGGGCATCGCCCCGGCCTTCATCGTGGGCGCCGGTGCCGCGGCGTCGTCCATCGCGCACGGCCACACCGTGAACCGCGTCCTGCGCCGGGTCCGCCCCGTGGAGCAGGAGTTGTCGCCGATCGAGGCGCCGGCGGGTGGGCTCGCCGCGAGCGCGGCCGACCTGGTCGAGCTGTCCCGGATGCACCTGCGCTCCGAGCACGGCGGGACCGACCACGGCCTGGTGGCCCCGGCCGACCTCGTCGAGATGCGCCGCCCCGTTCCCGGAGCCGAGCCGTTCGGGCTGGCCGACGGCTGGGGGTTGGGCTTGGCGCTGTTCCGCAGCGGCGACACCGAGTGGTTCGGCCACGACGGTACGGCCGACGGCACCTCCTGCCACCTGCGCCTCGACCCCGAATCGGGCACCGTGGTGGCGCTCACGGCCAACTCCGCCACCGGTGCTGCCCTGTGGCGGCAGCTCCTCCCCGATCTGCGGACGGCCGGTCTCGACGTCGGCGAGCACGCCACCTCGGTCGACCTGGGCCGCCGGGTGCCCATCCCGCCCGGCTGCGCCGGCGACTACGTCAACGGCGGCACCGCCTACTCGGTGGTCGTCCAGGACGGCGAGCTGCGCCTCGTCGTCGACGGGGACACGGCGGCGCGGCTCACCTCCCACGACGGGCTCGTCTTCTCCGTGACGGACCCGGCCAGCGGCGAGACCGGTCACCCCGGACGCTTCCTCCGTGACCCGCGCAGCGGCGTGATCGATCGCATCCAGGTCGGCGGTCGGATCGCGAGCCGCCGGCAGCGCGCGCGAGAAGTGGCCTGACCGCAGGACCGCCGCCCGGCGCGGCACCCATCCCCCACCCCACCCGTGCTCCTGCGGCGCCCTGCCGCGCCCAAAAGAGGTTTGGACAGCGATGACGCCCCCGGAAACCGCCCCTGTCACACCGTCGACCGCCGGCCCTCGTTCCCGTGAAGGCGGAGCTCCGCCCGCCGCGGTCCCCACGATCGTCGACCTGTTCGCCGAGCAGGTGCGCAGGACCCCCGACGGCGTCGCCGTGGTCGCGCAGGGCGTGGAGTGCGCGTACGCCGAGCTGGACGCCCGCGCCGGCCGCCTGGCGCGCCGCCTGCTGCACCTGGGGGTGCGGCCCGAGCAGTGCGTCGGCGTGCTGGCGGACCGCTCCGCGGACCTGGTGGCCGCCCTGCTCGCCGTGCTCAGGGCCGGCGGCGCGTACGTGCCGCTGGACACCCGCGCGCCGGTCGGTCGGATGAACACGGTCCTGACCGAGGCCGGGGTGTCGGTGCTGGTGACCGACCGCGCTTGGCAGGCCACCGCCGAACGCATCCACGACGGCCACCTCGTCGTGATCGACGACGGGGACCCGGCCGCCGAACCGGGAGCCGCGATCCCCGTGGCGGTGCATCCGGACAACCTGGCCTACGCCATGTTCACCTCGGGGTCGACGGGCACGCCCAAGGGTGTGGCGGTGCGGCACCGGGACGTGGTGGCGCTGGCCTTGGACTCCCGGTTCCGCAACGGCGCGCACGAGCGTGTGTTGTTGCACTCCGCGCAGGCGTTCGACGCGACCACTTACGAGATGTGGGTGCCGTTGCTCAACGGTGGCCGCGTGGTCGTGGCCCCGGCTGGCGATGTGGACGGTCGGGTGTTGCGGGAGGTGATCGGCCGGCACGGCGTGACGGGGGTGTTCCTGACCTCGGGCCTGTTCCGGGTGTTGGCACAGGACGACCCGGCCTGTTTCGCGGGGTTGCGCGAGGTGTGGACCGGTGGTGACGTGGTGCCGGCGGCGGCGGTGCGGCGGGTCCTGGAGGTGTGTCCCGGCCTGACCGCGGTGGACGTGTACGGCCCGACCGAGACCACTACGTTCGCCACCTCCCATCCGATGACCGACTCCGGTGCCGTCCCGGACGTGCTGCCGATCGGCCGCCCGCTGGACGGCATGGCCGCCTACGTGCTCGACGAGGACCTGCGGCCCGTCCCGGTCGGCGTGCCCGGCGAGCTGCACCTCGCGGGCGCCGGCGTGGCCCGCTGCTACCTCGGCCGTCCCGCGCTGACCGCCGCCCGGTTCGTGGCCGACCCGTTCGGCCCGCCCGGCTCCCGCATGTACCGCACCGGCGACCTGGTCCGGTGGAACCCGCAGGGGGAACTGGACTTCGTCGGCCGCGTCGACGAGCAGGTCAAGGTGCGCGGCTTCCGCATCGAGGCCGGCGAAGTCGAAGCCGCCCTGGCCCGGCACCCCGGCGTCGCGCAGGCCGCCGTCGCCGCCCGGTACGACCACGTGGGGACCAAGCGCCTGGTGGCCTGGGTCGTCCCGGAGGGCGACCGGGCCCCCGCCGACGGTGAGCTGCGGGAACTGGTCCTGCGGACGTTGCCCGACTACATGGTGCCGTCGGCTTTCGTCACCGCGGACCGCCTGCCGCTGAGCGCCAACGGCAAGGTCGACCGCAAGGCCCTGCCCGAGCCCGACTGGCAGGCCGCCCCGCGTGCCGGGCGCGTGGCGCCCCGCACCCCCACCGAGACCGCCGTCGCAGTCGCCTGGGCCGAGGTCCTGGGTGTGGCACCGGACCGGGTCGGCGTCGAGGACGACTTCCTGGGCCTGGGCGGCGACTCGATCCAGGCCATCCGGGTGGTCTCCCGGCTCCGCTCGGCGCTCGACGTGCCCCTGTCCTCCGGGGACGTGTTCAACGCCCGCACCGTCGCCGGGCTCGCCGCGCTGGTGGCCGAGCGGCAGCCCGCCGGCGCGGACGACCGCATCGCGCCCGCGCCGCGCGACGCCACGCTGCCGCTGTCCCCGGCCCAGCAGCGGTTGTGGTTCCTGCAGCGGCTCGACCCCACCGCCACCGACTACAACACCGGCGTCGGCCTGAAGCTGTCCGGCCCGCTCGACGAGGACGCACTGCGGGCCGCCCTGGACGGCCTGGTCGAGCGGCACGAGACCATGCGCACCACCTTCGACGAGGTCGACGGCCGGGGTGTGCAGGTCGTCGCGCCGCACGGGACGGTGCCGCTGCGCGTGGTCAACCTGACCGGGGTGGCGCACGCCGACCGCGACAGCGCCCTGGACCGGGTCTTCACCGAGGAGTTGACCACCCCGTTCGACCTGGGCCGCGGCCCCCTGGCCCGCGCCGTGCTGGCCCGCCTGGCCGACGACGAGCACGTGCTGCTGCTCGACCAGCACCACATCGCCACGGACGGCTGGTCGGTCCGCGTGCAGGTCGACGACCTGGTCGAGCTGTACCGGGCCGCGCTCCGAAGAACCGCACCCGACCTGCGCCCACTGCCGGTGCGCTACGCCGACTTCGCCGTGTGGCAGCGCAACCGCCTCGACGACCCGGCCGTGGCCGGCGAACTCGACCACTGGCGCGACCGGCTCGCCGGCCTGGAACCGCTCGACCTGCCCACCGACCGGCCCCGGCCCGCGCAGCGGACCACCTCCGGCGCCGTGCACCGGGAGGCCCTGCCCGCCGAGCTGGTGCGGCGCCTGGCCGAACTGGGCCGCGCCGACGGCGCCACCCTCTTCACCACCCTCGCCGCCGCCGTGCAGGTGCTCCTGGCCCGCTACACCGGTCGGCGCGACATCGCCGTGGGCACCGCCTCCTCCGGCCGCGGCAGGCCGGAGCTCGACGACCTCGTCGGCTTCTTCGTCAACACACTCGTCCTGCGCTCCACCGCGGATCCCGCCACGCCGTTCCGGGACTTCCTGGGCCGGGTGCGCGCGATCTCGCTGGACGCGTTCGCCCACGACCAGGTGCCCTTCGACCGGCTCGTCGACGAGCTGCAGCCCGACCGCGACCCCAGCCGCACGCCGCTGGTGCAGGCGCTGGTCGTGCTCCAGCAGGCGATGGTGGAGCCGACCGCGGTCGACGCGCTGCGCGTCGAGGAGCACCACCTGCCGCGCCCGCGCGCCCGGTTCGAGCTGCTGGTCGAGTTCTGGCCCAGGGGCGATGCGCTGGACGTGGCGCTGGAGTACAACACCGACCTGTTCGACGCCGCCACGGTCGAGCGGCTGGCCGGTCACCTCAAGGTCCTGCTGGACGCCGTCGCCGCCGACCCGGACCGCCCGCTGGGCGATCTGCCGCTGCTCGACCCCGCGGAACGCCACCGGGTCCTGGAGGAGTGGAACGACACCCGCCGTGACCTGTCCCCGGCGACGATCACCTCCCTGTTCACCGCGCAGGCCCGTCGTACGCCCGACGCCACCGCCGTGCTCGCCGACGGCGCCTCGCTCACCTACGCCGAGCTGGACGCGCGGGCCAACCGGCTCGCCCGCCACCTGCTGCGCCGCGGCCTGCGCGTCGAGGACCCGGTGGCGCTGCTGCTGGGCCGGTCGGTCGACCTCGTCGTGGCCGAGCTGGCCGTGGTCAAGGCCGGAGGGACCTACGTGCCGCTGGACACCAGGTCACCCGCCGAGCGGCTGGCGGTGCTGCTGGCCGAGACGCGGGCCGGGATCGTGCTGATCGACCGGGCGTGGCGGGACACCGTCGCGTCCGTCCACGACGGTCACGTCGTCGTCCTGGACGACGCGGACCTGTCGGCCGAGCCCGCCACCGCCCCGGACGTGCCGCTGCACCCGGACAACCTGGCCTACGCCATGTACACCTCGGGCTCGACCGGTGTGCCCAAGGGTGTGGCGGTGCGGCACCGCGACGTGACCGCCCTGGCCCGCGACTCGCGCTTCCTCGGCGGCGCGCACGCACGGGTCCTGCTGCACTCGGCGCCCGCGTTCGACGCCACCACCTACGAGTTGTGGGTGCCGCTGCTCAACGGCGGCAGCGTCGTCGTCGCCCCGCCCGGCGACCTCGACGCGGACCTGCTGCGCGACCTGGTCACCCGGCACGGCCTGACCGGCCTGTGGCTGACCGCCGGACTGTTCCGCGCCGTGGCACAGGACGATCCGGCCTGCCTGGCGGGGCTGCGCGAGGTGTGGACCGGTGGCGACGTGGTGCCCGCGGCCGCCGCGCGCCGGGTCCTGGGCGCCTGTCCAGGCATCGCGGTGGTCGACGGCTACGGCCCCACCGAGACCACCACGTTCGCCACCGCGCACCGCATGGCCGACGCCGCCGACGTCCCGGACGTGGTGCCCATCGGTCGCCCGCTGGACGACATGCGCGTCTACGTGCTGGACGAAGGGCTGTCGCCGGCGCCGATCGGCGTGCCGGGCGAGCTGTTCATCACGGGCGCGGGCCTGGCCCGCGGCTACCTGGGCCGTCCCGGCCTGACCGCCGAGCGCTTCGTGCCCGATCCGTTCGGCGCGCCGGGGGAGCGGATGTACCGCACCGGCGACGTCGTGCGCTGGAGGTCCGACGGCACCGTCGAGTTCGTCGGGCGCACCGACGACCAGGTCAAGATCCGCGGCTTCCGCGTCGAACCGGGCGAGGTCGACACGGCGCTGTCCGGGCACCCCGCCGTCGCGCAGTCGGTGACCGTCGTGCGCGTGGACGACACCGGCCGCAAGCGCCTGGTCGCCTACCTGACAGCCATCGGCGACCGGCCGGACGCGACCGGGTTGCGCGAGTTCCTGGGCCGCGCGCTGCCCGACTACCTGGTGCCCTCCGCGTTCGTGGTCGTGGACGCGCTCCCGCTCAACGCCAACGGCAAGGTGGATCGCCGCGCCCTGCCCGAACCGGACTGGAGGACCGCCGGCACCGCCCACGTCGCGCCCGCCGAAGGGCCGCAGGCCGTGCTGGCGGACATCTGGGCCGGGCTGCTGGGTGTGGACCGCGTCGGCGCCCACGACAACTTCTTCGAGCTGGGCGGCGACTCCATCCTCAGCATCCAGGTCGTGTCGCGCGCCCGCCGCGCCGGGCTCGCGCTCACCCCCGGCGACCTGTTCCGGCACCCCACGGTGGCCGCCCTGGCCGCGGCCGTGTCCGAGCAGGTGGACGCCGAGCAGACGACCGCGGACCAGGGCCAGGTGGTCGGCGACGTGCCGCTCGCCCCGGTGCAGCGGTGGCTGTTCGCCACCAACCCCGACCACCCCGGCCACTTCGCCCAGTCGCTGACCGCGGAGCTGACCGACGACGTGGACGTGGCGGCGCTGCGGCGGGCGCTGGAGGCGCTGCTGGAGCACCACGACGCGCTGCGGATGCGGTTCGAGCGCACCGACGACGGCGGGTGGCGGCAGCACAACGCCCCGGTCGAGCGGGGCGACGTCCTCGACGTCCACGAGGTGTCCCCGGCCGACGAGGAACGCGTCCGGGCCGTCACCACGCGGGCGCACGCGGACATCGACCTGGCGAGCGGGCCGCTGGTGAAGGCCGCGCTGTTTCGCGCGGACGGACACCGCCCGCTGCTGTTCCTCGCCGCCCACCACCTCGTCGTGGACGGCGTGTCGTGGCGCGTCCTGTTGGAGGACCTGGCCTCCGCCTACGACCAGGCGGCCCGCGGCGAGCCCGTCCGGCTGGGCGCGAAGACCACCTCGTTCAAGGAGTGGGCGCACCGGCTGGTCGAGCACACCGCGAACGGCGGGTTCGACGACGAGCGCGACCACTGGGCGGAGACCGCCGCGGTGGACCCGTCCCTGCCCGTCGACCACGACGGGATCGGCACCGCGGGCTCCACCCGCACCGTAGCCGTCCGGCTGGACGCCGGGACCACGCGGGCGTTGTTGCAGGACGTGCCGGGTGTGTACCGCACGCAGGTCAACGACGTGCTGCTCAGCGCGCTGGGCCGGGTGCTGGTCGACTGGACCGGGCGCGACCGGGTCGTGGTGGACCTGGAGGGGCACGGCCGCGAGGACCTGCTCGACGGCGTGGACCTGTCCCGCACGGTCGGCTGGTTCACCTCGATCTTCCCGGTCGCGCTGGAGGTCCCGGAGAGCGGGGACTGGGGAACAGTGCTCAAGTCGGTCAAGGAGCAGTTGCGGGCGGTGCCGCGCAAGGGCATCGGCCACGGCGCGCTGCACGAGCCCGGCGTCGACGGTCCGTGGATCAGCTTCAACTACCTGGGCAGGCTCGACTGGTCCGCGGTCGAGGGCGGGCTGGTGCACGCCGTGCGCGGCAGCCTGGAGCTGCACGGCGCACCGGAGGCGCCCCGCCCGCACCTGCTCGACGTCGTCGGCGTGGTCGAACGCGGCAACCTCGAACTGACCTGGTACTTCAGCGACCGGGTGCACGACGAGGCGACCGTGCGGGCCCTGGCCGAGCGCATGGCGGAGGCGCTGCGGGACATCGTGGCGCACTGCGCGCGGCCCGGTGCCGGTGGTCGCACGCCGTCGGACTTCCCGCTGGCCGGGCTGGACCAGGCCGGTGTGGACCGGCTGGTCGGCGACGGCCGCGACGTCGAGGACGTCTACCCGCTGACCCCCATGCAGGCCGGCATGGTCTTCCACGGCCTGGTCGACCGGGACACCTCCGGCGCCTACTTCAACCAGGTGCACTTCCGCCTGTCCGGGGTGACCGACCCGCGGGTGCTGGGCGAGGCGTGGCAGCGGGTCGTGGACCGCAACCCGGTGCTGCGCTGCGAGATCGCGTGGGAGAGTCTGCCCGAACCGCTCCAGCTCGTGCGCCACCACGTCACCCTCCCGGTCGCGCACCTCGACTGGACCGGCCTGGACGACGCCGGCCGCGAGGAGGAGCTGCGCCGGTTCCTGGAGCGGGACCGCGCCGCCGGTCTGGACCTGGGCACGGCGCCGCTGATGCGCGTGGCGATCGCGGCGCTGTCGCACGACGAGGTCCAGGTCGTGTGGACCTTCCACCACGTGCTGCTCGACGGCTGGACCGCGGCGCAGCTGTTCACCGAGGTCTGCGAGCACCACGCGGCGATCACCCGCGGCGGCTCGGGCCCCGCGACCGCCCGGCGCCCCTTCCGCGACTACGTGGACTGGCTGGCCCTGCAGGACGGCACGACAGCCGAGCGGTACTGGCGCCGGGTGCTCGGCGGGTTCGACGAGCCGACCCCGCTGCCCTACGACCGGCGCCCGGTCGAGGCCCACCGCGCCGCGTCCGGCGGGACCGTCCGCTTCGACCTGACCGCCCAGCAGACCGAGCGGCTGCGCACCGCCGCGCAGCGCAACGGCCTCACCGTGAACACCGTCGTGCAGGGCGCGTGGGCCCTGCTGCTGGCCCGCTACAGCGGCACCTCCGACGTCGTGTTCGGCACCACCGTCTCCGGTCGGCCCGCCGACCTGGCGGGCGTCGAGCAGATGGTCGGCATGTTCATCAACACCGTGCCGACCAGGATCGCCGTCGACCGGGACCGCGACCAGCTGTCGTGGCTGCGCGAACTCCAAACCGACCAAGCCGAGGCGCGGCGCTTCGAGCACGTGCCGCTGTCGAAGCTGCGCGCTTGGAGCGATCTGCCCGGCGGCTCGAACCTGTTCGACAGCATCCTGGTCTTCGAGAACTACCCGTTCGACGAGGACGCCATGGCCGCGCACGGCCTGCGGTTGCACGACGTGCGCGCCGACGAGCCGACCAACTACGCCCTCACCGTCGTCGTCTCACCGGGTCCGCAACTGGTCGTCGAGCTGGACCACGACCCGGCGCTGTTCGACGCGACCACGGTCGAGCGGCTGGGCCGGCACCTGCGGGCACTGCTGGAGGAGGTGCTGGCCGACCCGGACCGGCTGCTGCGCGACCTGCGGATGCTCGACGACGCCGAGCGGCGGCAGGTGCTGGTGGAGTGGAACCCCACCGGCCGCGACTACCCGGTGGCCACGCTGCCCCGGCTGTTCGCCGAGCAGGTCGCCCGCACCCCCGACGCCGTCGCCGTCACCTGCGAGGGCCGCAGTCTGACCTACGCCGAGCTGGACGACCGCGCCAACCGATTGGCACACGTCCTGGCCGGGCACGGCGGCGCGCCCGAGCGGTACGTCGCGCTGCGGCTGCCCCGCTCGATCGACCTGGTGGTGGCCGTCCTGGGTGTGCTCAAGTCCGGCGCGGCGTACCTGCCGATCGACCCGTCCTACCCGGCCGACCGGGTGGCGGGCATGGTCGAGGACACCCGGCCGGTGCTCACGCTGACCGAGCTGCCGGACCTGTCCGGCGTGCCCGCGACCGCGCCCGCGGTGGATCTGCGGCCCGGGCACCCGGCCTACGTCATCTACACCTCCGGCTCCACCGGCAAGCCCAAGGGCGTGGTGATCCCGCACTCCAACGTGGCGCGGCTGTTCTCGGCCACCGACCGCTGGTTCGGGTTCGGCCCCGAGGACGTGTGGACGCTGTTCCACAGCTACGCCTTCGACTTCTCCGTCTGGGAGCTGTGGGGGCCGCTGCTGCACGGCGGGCGGCTGGTCGTGGTGCCGCACGAGGTCTCGCGTTCCCCGCGCGACTTCGCCAGGCTGCTGGCCGACGAGCGGGTCACCGTGCTCAACCAGACGCCCTCCGCGTTCTACCAGCTCATCGCCGAGAAGCCAACGGGGCTGAGCCTGAGGTGGGTCGTGTTCGGCGGCGAGGCGCTGGACGTGCGCAAGCTGGCCGCCTGGGACGGTCCGGGCGAGCTGATCAACATGTACGGCATCACCGAGACCACCGTGCACGTCACGTGGACACCCGCCGACGGCACGGTCGGCGAGCCCATCCCCGACCTGCGCGTGTACGTCCTCGACGACGACCTGCGGCCGGTGCCGCCGGGCGTCACCGGCGAGATGTACGTCGCCGGGGCGGGCCTGGCGCGCGGTTACCTCAACCGGCCGGGGCTGACCGCCTCCCGGTTCGTCGCCGACCCGTTCGGTGAACCCGGCACGCGCATGTACCGCACCGGCGACTTGGCGCGCTGGCGGGACGGTCGGCTGGACTACCTGGGCCGGGCCGACCACCAGGTCAAGATCCGCGGCTTCCGCATCGAGCTGGGGGAGATCGAGGCGGCCTTGGAGGCGCACGACGACGTGGCCGAGTCGGTCGCCGCGGTCCGCGAGCACGCCGGGCGCAAGTTGATCGTCGGCTACGTCGTGCCCGCTGCGGGCCGCACCGCGCCCGCCGCCGGGGGACTGCGCGGCTTCCTGGCCCGCTCCCTGCCCGAGCACATGGTGCCCTCGGCGTTCGTCGCCCTGGACCGCCTCCCGCTGACCGGCAACGGCAAGCTGGACCGCAAGGCGCTGCCCGCGCCCGAGTGGGATGCCTCCGGTTCCGGGTACGTCGCGCCGCGCACCGAGGCCGAGCGGGTGCTCGCGGAGATCTGGGCGCAGGTGCTCGGGGTCGATCGCGTCGGCGTCGAGGACGGCTTCTTCGAGCTGGGCGGCGACTCGATCATCAGCATCCAGATCGTCTCGCGCGCCCGGCAGGCGGGGTTCGCCCTGGTGCCGCGCGACCTGTTCACGCACCCCACGGTCGCCGCGCTGGCCGCCGCCGCGTCCGCCGCCGACGCGGTCGAGGCGGTGCCGCAGGGCCCGGTGACCGGCGAGACGCCGCTGACCCCGATCCAGCACTGGTTCCTCGACACCGAACCGCCCCGGCCCGAGCACTTCGACCAGTCGATGCTGCTGGAGTTCACCGACGACGTGGACGTGGCGGCGCTGCGGCGGGCGCTGGAAGGGCTGCTGGTCCACCACGACGCGCTGCGGATGCGGTTCGAGCGCACCGACGGCGGGTGGCGGCAGTACAACGCCCGGATCGAGCCGGTGGACGTGCTGTCGGTGCACGACGTGGCCGACGAGGAGCGGCGGCGGGCGGTCGTGGCGCAGGTGCACCGCGGCTTCGACCTGGGCAACGGGCCGCTGCTGCGCGCGGCGCTGCTCGACGACGGGGCCGGCGACCGGCGACTGCTGCTCGCCGTGCACCACCTGGTCGTGGACGGCGTCTCCTGGCGCGTGCTGCTGGAGGACCTCGACACCGCCTACCGGCAGGCGCTGCGCGGCGAACCGGTCGACCTCGGGGCGAAGACCACGTCGTTCCGGGACTGGGCGCACCGGCTGGCCGAGCACACCGCGAACGGTGGGTTCGACGACGAGGCCGACCACTGGGCCGTCACGGCCGGCGACCGCGACGTGCCGGTCGACCTCGACGGGGCCAACACCACCGGCACGGTGCGGGGTGTCACCGTCGAACTGGACGCGGAGACGACGCGGGCGTTGTTGCAGGACGTGCCGGGCGTGTACCGCACGCAGGTCAACGACGTGCTGCTGAGTGCGCTGGGTCGGGTCCTGGCGGAGTGGACGGGCCGGGACCGGGTGGTGGTGGACCTGGAGGGCCACGGCCGCGACGGCGACTTCCTCGACGGCGTGGACCTGTCCCGCACGGTCGGCTGGTTCACCTCGGTGTTCCCGGTGGCGCTGGAGGTCCCGGCGACGGACGACTGGGGACGCGTGCTCAAGTCCACGAAGGAACGGCTGCGGGCGGTGCCGCGCAAGGGCATCGGCCACGGCGCGCTGCGCCACCTGCGCGGCGGCGGTACGACCGGGCACCCCGCGGTGGCGTTCAACTACCTCGGGCAGTTCGCCGCCGCGGCGGGCGGGACGGCGGTGCGCGCCGTCGGCGGGCTGGGTGCCGACGGCGCCCCCGACACGCCCCGGCCGCACCTGCTCGACGTGGTCGGCGCTGTCGAGGACAAGCGGCTCAAGCTGACCTGGTACTTCAGCGAACGGGTGCACGTCGAGTCGACCGTGCGCGGGCTGGCCGAGCGCATGGCGCGGGCGCTGCGCGGGATCGTGGCGCACTGCGCCCAGCCTGGTGTCGGTGGTCGTACGCCGTCGGACTTCCCGTTGGCCGGGTTGGACCAGGCCGGTGTGGACCGGCTGGTCGGCGACGGGCGCGGCGTGGAGGACGTCTACCCGCTCACGCCGATGCAGGCCGGCATGGTCTTCCACAGCCTCTCGCAGGCGGAGGAAGGTCTTTACACCGAGCAGATCGCGTTCGTCCTGGACGGCGTCACCGACACCGCCGTGCTGGCCCGCGCCTGGCGCGAGGTCGTGGAGCGGACGCCGGTCCTGCGCAGCCGCGTCGTGTGGGAGGGCGTGGACCGCCCCCTCCAGGTCGTGGAGCGCGACGTCGAGGTGTCCATCCGCGAGCTGGACTGGAGCGGCCTGCCCGAGGACGAGCACCGGCGCGCGCTGCGCGAACTGCTCGACCGCGACTCGGCCGAGGGCCTGGACCTGGGGACCGCGCCGCTCATGCGCCTGGTGCTGGCCCGCGTCTCGGCCACCGCCGTGCGGGTCGTGTGGACCTTCCACCACGTGCTGCTCGACGGCTGGAGCACCTTCCAGGTGTTCACCGACGTCTTCGCCTGCCACGCCGCGCTGACCGCGGGCCGCCGTCCCGAGCCGGTCGCGCGCCGCCCGTTCGGCGACTACCTGCGGTGGCTGGACCGGCAGGACCCGCGGGAGGCCGAGCGGCACTGGCGCGGAGTGCTCGACGGGTTCCGCGCCCCGACCCCGCTGCCGGTGGACCGCCCCGCCGAGCAGGGCCACGCCGGCGGCTCGGCTCGGTGGATCACGTTGACCCTGCCGGGCGCGGACCTGAGGGCCTTCGCCCAGCGCAACGGCCTGACGGCCAACGCCGTCGTGCAGGGGGCCTGGGCGCTGCTGCTGTCGCGCTACAGCGGGCAGCGCGACGTGTGCTTCGGCTCCACCGTGTCCGGCCGCCCGGCCGACCTGCCGGGCGCGGACTCCATCACCGGCATGTTCATCAACACCCTGCCGGTTCGGGTGGACGTCGACAACGACGAACCGGTCGCGGCGTGGCTGCGGCGGTTGCAGGCGGCGCAGGCGGAGTCCCGGCGGTTCCAGCACGTCTCCCTGGCCGAGCTCCAGGGCTGGAGCGACGTGCCGGGCGGGGTGGACCTGTTCGACAGCATCCTGGTGTTCGAGAACTACCCGGTCGACGACGAGGCCGCCGCCGAGCACGGTCTCGCGCTGCGCGACCTGCACGCCGTGGAGACCACCAACTACGCGCTCAGCGTCGGCATCCGGCCCGGCGAGGAGATGGCCGTCGAGCTGGGCTATGACCCGGCCCTGTTCGACACCGCCACGGTCGAGCGGATCGCCGGGCACCTCACCCGTGCGCTGGAGGGCATGACCGTCGACCCGGACCGCGCGCTGGGCCGGGTCGACGTCCTGGACGAGGCGGAGCGGCGGCTCGTCCTGCCGGCCCCGGCCGACCGGGACCTCCCGGAGGGCGCGGTGGCCGACCTGTTCGCCGCGCGGGCCGACCTGACCCCGCACGCCACGGCTGTGGTGGCGGGTGGCACGACCCTGACCTACGCCGAGCTGGACGCCCGTGCCAACCGGCTGGCGCACCGGCTGATCGCCCTGGGCGTGCGACCGGAGGACCGCGTCGGCGTGCTGCTGAACCGCTCGGTGGAGCTGGTGGTCGCGGTGCTCGCCGTGGTCAAGGCGGGCGGCGCCTACCTGCCGCTGGACGTTCGGGCGCCCGCCGACCGGATGCGCCTGGTCCTCGACCAGGCGGGGGCGGGCGTGCTGCTCACCGACCCCGCCTGGGAGACCACCGCCCGCGAGGTCCACGCCGGGCACGTCGTCGTCCTCGACGGCGATCCCGGCGGCCGCGCCGACCGACCTGCGGTCATCGCGCACCCGGACGGCCTGGCCTACGTCGAGTACACCTCCGGATCCACCGGCACGCCCAAGGGCGTCGCGGTGCGCCACCGCGACGTGGTGGCGCTCGCCCTGGACTCCCGCTTCGACGGCCCGGCCCACCGCACCGTGCTGGTGCACTCGCCGCTGGCCTTCGACGCCTCCACCTACGAGCTGTGGGTGCCGCTGCTGCGCGGCGGAACGGCGGTCGTCGCCCCGCCCGGAGACCTCGACGCGGCGCTGCTGCGCGAGCTGATCACCGGGCACGGCGTGACCGCGCTCTGGCTCACCGCGGGCCTGTTCCGGGTGCTGGCCCAGGATTCGCCGGACTGCCTGGCCGGCGTCGCGGAGGTGTGGACCGGCGGCGACGTCGTGCCCGCCCCGGCGGTGCGACGGGTCGTGCAGGCCTGTCCGGGACTGGTGGTGGTGGACGGCTACGGGCCCACCGAGACCACCACCTTCGCCACCGCCCACCGGATGCCCGACCTCGCTTCCGTGCCCGACACCGTGCCCATCGGCGCGGCGCTGGACGGGATGCGCGCCTACGTGCTGGACGACCGGCTGCGGCCGGTTCCGGTCGGCGTGCCCGGCGAGCTGTACCTCGCCGGTGACGGGCTGGCCCGCGGCTACCTCGACCGCCCCGGCCTGACCGCCTCCCGGTTCGTGGCCGACCCGTTCGGCGTGCAGGGGGAGCGGATGTACCGCACCGGCGACGTGGTGCGGTGGCTGCCGCAGGGGGTGCTGGAGTTCGCCGGACGGGCCGACGACCAGGTCAAGCTGCGCGGTTTCCGCATCGAACCGGGCGAGATCGAGGCCGTGCTGGGCGGCCACCCCGACGTGGCCCAGCTCGTCGTGGTGGCGCGCGAGGACACGCCCGGCGTCAAGCGGCTGGTGGCCTACGTGGTGCCCGTCGACCCCGGCCGCGCGCCCGACCCGACCGACCTGGCCGCGTTCACCGGGCGGCACCTGCCCGACTACATGGTCCCGGCGGCGTTCGTCGTGCTCGGCGCGCTGCCGCTGAGCACCAACGGCAAGGTCGACCGGGCCGCGCTGCCCGCACCCGCCGAGACCACGCCCGCCGCGCGGCACGTCGCGCCCCGGACCGACACCGAGCAGGTGCTGGCCGGGATCTGGGAGGACGCGCTGGGCGTGGCCGGCGTCGGCGTCGAGGACGACTTCTTCGCCCTCGGCGGCGACTCCATGCGCAGCCTGCTGGTCACCTCCCGCTGCCGCGCGGCCTTCGACGTGCCGCTGACCCCGCACGACGTCCTCACCGCCCGCACCGTGGAGAACCTGGCGCGGCTGGTCGAGGAGAAGATCCTGCTCGAACTCGAACGAGTCGCCTTCGCTGACGGCGCAATCCCGGAACTGTGAGGAGAGACCACGCCATGTCGTCGTCGATGGAGGACCGCATCGCCGCGCTGCCCCCGCACCTGAGGGAGCAGATGCGCCGCCGGCTCGCCGGCCGCGCCGAGCAGACCGACGCCATCAAGCCCGCCGACCGGGACAGGCCCCTGCCGCTGTCGTTCCCCCAGCAGCGGCTGTGGTTCCTGGACCAGTTCCAGCCCGGCGGTTCCGGCTACAACAGCGCGCTGGCGCTGCGCCTGGTCGGGCGGCTGGACGTGGCGGCGCTGACCGCCGCGCTGCGCGGGCTGGTGGCCCGCCACGAGTCGCTGCGCACCACGCTGGACGAGGTCGACGGCCGGGGCGTGCAGGCCGTGCACCCGCCGTTCGACCTGGACGTGCCGGTGGTCGTCGCCGGCTCCGACGAGCTGGACGACGTGCTGGTCGAGGAGTACTCCCGGCCGTTCGACCTGCGGCGCGGTCCGCTGGTGCGGGCGCTGCTGGTGCGGCTCGCCGAGGACGAGCACGTGCTGCTGGTGACCGCGCACCACGTCGTCACCGACGGCTGGTCGATGGGCGTGCTGACCGAGGAGCTGGTCGAGTTCTACCGCGCGGCGCTGGACGGCCGCGAGGCACCGCTGCCGCCGCTGCCGATCCAGTACGCCGACTTCGCCGCCTGGCAGCGCGAACGCCTGTCCGGTGACGCCCTGCGCGGCCACCTCGACCACTGGACGCGGCGGCTGACCGGCACCACGCCGCTGGAGCTGCCCACCGACCGGCCCCGCCCGCCGGTGCGCACCACCGGCGGCGCGGCACACGCGTTCGCCGTGCCCGCGCCCGTCACCGCGGCCCTGCGCGACCTGGCCCAGGAGCGCGGCACGATCCTGTTCACCGTCCTCGTGGCCGCGTGTCAGGCGCTGCTGGCCCGCTACGCCGGCCAGGACGACGTGGCCGTCGGCACCGTCACCACCGGCCGCGACCGCCCCGGTCTCGACCGGCTGGTCGGGTTCTTCGTCAACACCGTCGTACTGCGGTCCACGGTGGACGCCGAGCGGGCGTTCACCGACTTCCTGGACCAGGTCAAGCAGACCGTGAAGGACGCCTACGCCCACGACGAGGCGCCGCTGGAGCAGTTGGTCGACGCCGTGAGCAAGGACCGCGACCCCAGCCGCAACCCGCTGTTCGACGTCATGGTGCTGCTCCAGAACCCCTACCGCACGCCACCGCAGCTCCCCGGCCTGCGCGTCGAGCAGGTCGAGATGTCCAGGCGCGACGCCATCTTCGACCTCACCATCGAGTTCCAGGAGCGCGACGGCGCGCTGACCGGCCAGGTCGAGTACAACACCGACCTGTTCGACGCCGCCACGGTCGAGCGCTTCACCGGGCACCTCGTGCGGCTGCTCGGCGGCGTGGCGGCCGACCCCCGGCGTCCCCTGGCCGAACTGCCGTGGATGTCCGACGACGAGCGCGACCAGGTGCTCGTGCGCTGGAACGACGCGCACCGCGAGCCGCCCGCCCGCACCATCACCGAACTGTTCGCCGAGCAGGTGCGGCGCGTCCCGGACCGGACGGCCGTCGTCGCGGGGGACACCACGCTGACCTACGCCGAGCTGGACGCGCGGGCCGACCGGCTGGCGCGCCGGCTGATCGCCGCGGGCGTGCGCCCCGAGCACCCGGTCGGGCTGCTCGCCGAGCGCTCCACCGACCTGGTCGTCGCCGAACTGGCCATCACCAAGGCGGGCGCGGCCTACGTGCCCCTGGACGTGCGCGCGCCCGCCGACCGCATGAGACGGGTGCTCGACGAGGCGGGCACCGCCGTCGTGATCACCGACCCCGCGCACGAGAGCACCACTCGCACCATCCACACCGGACACGTCATCCTGCTCGACGGCGACCCCGGTGAACCCGGCGACGGACCCGTCGACGTGCCCGTGCACCCGGACAACCTGGCTTATGTCATGTTCACGTCGGGTTCGACGGGGGTGCCCAAGGGTGTGGCGGTGCGGCATCGGGATGTTGTGGCGTTGGCGTTGGATTCGCGGTTCGGCGGCGGTGCGCACGGGTGTGTGTTGTTGCATTCGGCGCAGGCGTTCGATGCGACGACTTATGAGTTGTGGGTGCCGTTGCTCAATGGTGGTCGTGCGGTGGTGGCGCCTGCCGGTGATGTGGATGGTCGGGTGTTGCGGGAGGTGGTGGGTCGGCACGGTGTGACGGGTGTGTTCCTGACGTCAGGTCTGTTCCGGGTGTTGGCGCAGGACGACCCGGCGTGCTTTGCGGGGTTGCGCGAGGTGTGGACCGGTGGTGACGTGGTGCCGGCGGCGGCGGTGCGGCGGGTCCTGGAGGTGTGTCCCGGCCTGACCGCGGTGGACGTGTACGGCCCGACCGAGACCACGACGTTCGCCACCTGCCACCCGATGACCTCGGCCGACGCCGTGCCGGACGTGGTGCCGATCGGCCGCCCGCTGGACGGCATGGCCGCCTACGTCCTGGACGAGCACCTGCGGCCCGTCCCGGTCGGCGTGCCCGGCGAGCTGCACCTGGCGGGCGCGGGCGTGGTCCGCGGCTACCTCGGGCAGCCCGGCGCCACCGCTCAGCGGTTCCTGCCCGACCCGTTCGGCCCGCCCGGCTCCCGCATGTACCGCACCGGCGACGTGGTGCGGTGGAGATCCGACGGCACCCTCGAGTTCGTGGGCCGCACCGACGACCAGGTCAAGATCCGCGGCTTCCGCATCGAGACCGGCGAGATCGACGGCCGGCTCATGGACCACCCCGGCGTGGCTCAGGCGGTCACCGTCGCCCGCGCCGAGGACGGCCGCAAGCGCCTGGTCGCCTACCTCGTGCCCGCCGACGGGGCCGTGCCCGCCGACACCGACCTGCGGTCGTGGCTCAAGCGCGAGCTGCCCGACTACATGGTGCCCTCGGCGTTCGTGGCGCTGGAGGCGTTGCCGCTGAACACCAACGGCAAGGTCGACCGCAAGGCGCTGCCCGCGCCCGAGGCACCCGCCGCCGCGGCGTCCCACCACGTCGAGCCCGGCACGCCCGTGGAGCGCGAGCTGGCCCGCATCTGGGCCGAGGTGCTGCGCGCCGAGCGCGTGGGCGTCGAGGACAACTTCTTCGAGCTGGGCGGCGACTCGATCCTGAGCATCCAGGTCGTCGCCCGCGCCCGGCAGGCCGGTCTGAAGCTGGCCTCCAAGGACATCTTCCTGCACCCGACCATCGCCGAACTCGCCGCGGACGTGACCGCCGTCGGCGACGACGTGCGCGCGCCGGAAGCGCCGGTCACCGGCCCCGTGCCGTTGACGCCCATCCAGGAGTGGTTCTTCGACACCGCGCCGGGCAAGCCGCACCACTTCACCATGTCCACGTTCGTCGAGCTGACCCCCGACCTCGACGAACGGGCGCTGCGCACCGCCGTGGACGCCGTGGTGGCGCACCACGAGGCGCTGCGCACCCGCTTCACCCGCGACGGCGACCGGTGGGTGCAGGAGATCGCGCCCACCCCGCCCACCGGTGTGCTGGAGGTGCGCGACCTGTCCGGGTTGGACGGCGACGCGCTGGACCAGGCCGTCGAGGCCGACGCCCTGGCCGCCCAGTCCGGCCTCGACCTCGGCGCGGGCTCCCCGGTCCGCGCCCTGCTGTTCCGGCTCGGAGACGACCGGCGTCCCCGCCTGTTCATGGCCGTGCACCACCTCGTGGTGGACGGCGTGTCGTGGCGCGTCCTGCTCGGTGACCTCGACACCGCCTACCACCAGGTGCTGCGCGGCGAACAGGTCCGGCTCGACCCGGTGGGCACCGCGTTCGCCACGTGGTCGCGCCGCCTGACCGAGCGGGTGTCCGCCGGCGAGCTGGACGCCGACCTCGACCACTGGACCGGTTTCGCCGCGTCCGCCCCGGCCGAACTGCCCGTGGACCACGAGGGCGGCGACCCGGCTGAGGGGGTGCACGCGCTCACCGTGCGGCTCGGTCGCGCCGACACCGACGCCCTGCTGCACCAGGTGCCCGGCGTCTACCGCACGCAGGTCAACGACGTGCTGCTCAGCGCGCTGGGCCGGGCGCTGGCCGACTGGACCGGTCGGGACCGCGTGCTGATCGGCCTGGAGGGCCACGGCCGCGAGGACGTGCCCGACGACCTGGACGTCTCCCGCACCGTCGGCTGGTTCACCAGCCAGTTCCCGCTGGCGCTGCACGTGCCCGACGGCGGTTGGGACGCGGTGCTCAAGTCGGTCAAGGAGCAGGTGCGCGCGCTGCCGCGCCGGGGCCAGAGCTACGGGGCGCTGCGCTACCTCGGCGCGCCCGACTCGCCCGCCGCTGCGCTGCGCTCGGACCCGCACCCGAGGATCAGCTTCAACTACCACGGTCAGTGGGACGTGGCGGCCGGCGACGAGGGCCTGTACCGGGCCCGCTGCGCCCCCGTCGGCCGCGACACCGCCCCCGACAACGCCCGCGCGTACCTGCTCGACGTCGTGGGCGTGGTGGAGGACGGCGAGCTGGTGCTCACCTGGCTGTACTCCGACAACGTGCACGACGAGTCGACCGTGTTCTCGGTGGCCGAGGCGATGATGGCCGCGTTGCGGGGGGTCGTCGAGCACTGCGCGCGGCCCGGTGCCGGTGGTCGCACGCCGTCGGACTTCCCGCTGGCCCGGCTGGACCAGGCGGCAGTCGACCGGCTGGTCGGCGACGGGCGCGGCGTGGAGGACGTGCAACCGCTGACCCCGTTGCAGGAGGGGATGCTGTTCCACAGCCTGGTCGACCCGTCCTCGACGGCCTACTTCGACCAGGTGCGGCTGCGGCTGGCCGGCGTCGCCGACGAGCGCGCCCTCGCCACCGCCTGGCAGCGCGTCGTGGACCGCACGCCCGTGCTGCGCGGCGAACTGGTCTGGGAGGACGTGCCGGAGCCGGTGCAGGTGGTCCGCACCGGCGTCGAGCTGCCCGTCACCCGCCACGACTGGCGCGGCCTGTCCGAGCAGGACCGGCAGCGCGAGCTGGACCGACTGGCCGCCGAAGACCTCGACCTGCGCCGGGCCCCGCTGATGCGGATCGCCCTCGCCCGGCTGTCCGACGACGAGGTGCTGCTCGTCTGGACCTTCCACCACGTGCTGCTGGACGGATGGAGCCTCGCCCAGGTCTTCGCCGAGGTGTGCGAGCACTACGCGGCTCTCGTCGACGGCCGCGCGCCGCGCCTGGTGTCCCGGCGGCCCTTCCGCGACTACCTGCGCTGGCTGGCCGACGGCGACCGGTCGGAGGCGGAGCGGCACTGGCGCGGTGCGCTGACGGGCTTCGCCGCCGCCACCCCGCTGCCCTACGACCGGCAGCCCGCGCGCGACCACGCCACCGAGTCCTCCGACGCGGTGCCCGTGGTGTTCACCGCCGAGCAGACCGACCGGCTGCGCCGCACCGCCCGCACCGCCGGGTTGACGGTGAACACGGTGGTGCAGGGTGCGTGGGCGTTGTTGTTGTCGCGTTACAGCGGTGAGTCGGATGTGGTGTTCGGTACGACGGTGTCGGGTCGTCCGGCGGAGTTGCCGGGTGTGGAGTCGATGGTCGGCCTGTTCATCAACACCGTGCCGACGCGGGCGACCGTGCGCGGGGACGCCGCGACCCTGGCGTGGTTGAAGGAGTTCCAGGCGGCCCAGACCGAGTCGCGGCGGTTCGACTTCGTGTCTCTGGCCGACTTGAGGTCGTGGAGCGACGTGCCGGCGGGTGCGAACCTGTTCGACAGCGCCGTGGTGTTCGAGAACTACCCGCTCAACGACGTCGCCGAGGTGGGCGGCGTCCGGGTGACCGAGGTGCGGGCCCGCGACACCACGACCTTCCCGCTCACCCTCAGCGCCGTCCTGGACGACCGGCTGCGCCTGGACCTGGCCTACGACCCGGCCCTGTTCGACACCGACACCGCCCGCGGCCTCGCCGACCGCCTGCACCTGCTCGTCGACGCCATCGCGACCGACGCCGACCGGCCGTTGGCCGAGTTGCCGCTGATGGACGAGGAGGAGCGTCGGCGGGTGGTGGTGGAGTGGAACGACACGGTCGGCGAGGTGCCGGTGGTGACGTTCCCGGAGGTGTTCGAGGCGCAGGTGAGGGCCACACCGGATGCGACCGCCGTGGTGGTGGGGGACCGGTCGTTGACGTTCGCCGAGCTGAACGCGCGCGCCAACCGCGTGGCGCGGGCGTTCGTCGCCGCGGGCGTGGGCCCGGAGCGCCTGGTGGCGCTGTCGCTGCCGCGTTCGGTGGAGTTCGTGGTGGCGCTGCTGGCGGTGTGGAAGGCCGGCGGTGTCTACCTGCCGATCGACCCCGGCTTACCCGTCGACCGCGTGGACTTCGTGCTGCGCGACGCCGGCCCGGTGCTGGTGGTCGACGGGGCGTTGCCGACCGCCGACGACCCCGACGACCTGACCGACGCCGATCTGACCGACGCGGACCGGCTCGCGCCGTTGCGTCCGGAGAACGCGGCGTACGTGATCTACACGTCGGGTTCGACCGGCAGGCCCAAGGGCGTGGTGGTGGAGCACCGCAGCCTGGTCAACCTGCTGGTGAACCACCGCGAGGACTTCGTCACCGAGGCCGGTGGGGGGCGGTTGCGCGTCGGGCTGTCGGCGGTGTTCTCCTTCGACACGTCGTTGGAGGGTTTCGTGCTCATGGCCGACGGCCACGAGCTGCACGTCCTGGAGGACGACGTGCGCCTGGACCCGCCCGCGTTCATCGAGTACGTCGTGCGGCAGCGGATCGACTTCCTCGACCTGACCCCCTCCTACGCGCAGCAGTTGCTGGCGGCGGGGCTGCTGGACCGCGAGCACCGGCCGAAGGTGCTGATGCTCGGCGGTGAGGCGATCGGCGAGTCGCTGTGGCGTCGGCTGGCCGAGGCGCCGGGGACGGCGAGCTACAACTTCTACGGCCCCACCGAGTCCACCGTGGATGCCCTGTCGTGCCGGATCACCGGTGAGGGCAGGCCGGTCGTCGGTCGCCCGCTGCGCAACGTGCGCGCCTACGTCCTCGACGAAGACTTCCGGCCCGTCCCGATCGGAGTCCCTGGCGAGCTGTACCTGGCGGGCGCGCAACTGGCGCGCGGCTACCTGGGGCGGCCGGCGCTGACCGCCGAGCGGTTCCTGGACGACCCGTTCGGCGCGCCGGGCGAGCGCATGTACCGCACCGGTGACCGTGCCCGGTGGCACGCCGACGGCCGCATCGAGTACCTGGGTCGCACCGACGAGCAGGTCAAGATTCGCGGTTTCCGCATCGAACCCGGCGAGGTCGAAGCAGCCCTCACCCGCCACCCGGACGTGCGTGAAGCGGTGGTCGTCGCCAGGGAGGACAGCGGCGTCAAGCGCCTCGTCGCCTACGTCGTGCCCACCGGCTCCACCGTGCCCACCACGGCGGACCTGCGGTCCAGGCTGGGAAGCACCCTGCCCGAGTACATGGTGCCCGCCGCGTTCGTCGCCCTGGACGCCGTGCCCGTGACGCCCAACGGCAAGGTCGACCGCCATGCCCTGCCCGCGCCCGACCTCGTCGCAGCCCGCGGTCGCCACGTCGCGCCGCGCACCGACGCGGAGCGCGACGTGGCCGACATCTGGTCCGAAGTGCTCGGCGTGCCGGGCATCGGCGTCGAGGACAACTTCTTCGAGCTGGGCGGCGACTCCATCCTCAGCATCCGGGTGATCTCCCGGCTGCGCACCGCGTTCGACGTGGAGATGTCGCCGCGCGCCCTGTTCACCCACCCCACCGTCGCCGGGATCGCCGAACTGGTCTCGGCCTCCGCCCGCGTCCGCACGGCCGACATCCCGGTCGCGCCGCGCGACGGGGCGCTGCCGCTGTCGTTCGCCCAGCAGCGGCTGTGGTTCCTCGACCAGTTCGAACCCGGCGGCGTCGACTACCTGACGCCGTCGATCCTCCGGCTGCGCGGCCCGCTCGACGTGGCCGCGCTCGACACGGCGCTGACCGCGCTGGTGGCGCGGCACGAGTCGCTGCGCACCTCGTTCGACACCGTCGACGGCCGCGGCGTGCAGGTCGTGCACCCGCCGCAGCGCGTCCGGGTGCCGCTGGTCGACCTCACCGGGCGTCCCGAGGCCGAGTTGGAGCGCGTGCTCACCGAGGAGACGACCACCCCGTTCGACCTGCGGCACGCCCCGCTGCTGCGGGCGCGGCTGGTGCGGCTTGCCGACGACGACCACGTCCTGTCGCTGGTCCTGCACCACATCGTCACCGACGGCTGGTCCAACGGCGTTCTGCTGGCCGAGCTGGGCGCCTGCTACGAGGCCGCCACGCTCGGCACCGAGGCCAAGTTGCCGGAGCTGCCCGTGCAGTACGCGGATTACGCGGTGTGGCAGCGGCAGGCGTTGACCGAGGAGGCCCTGGAGCAGCACCTCGCCCACTGGCGGCGTGCGCTCGACGGCGTCCGGCCGCTGGAGCTGCCCACCGACCGGCCCCGGCCCGCGACGCGCGGAAAGCAGGGCGCGTTGGTGCACTTCTCGGTGCCCGCCGAGGTTGCCGGGCGGCTCAAGGCCCTGGCCCGGCAGCAGGACGGCACCCTGTTCATGGTGCTGCTGGCCGCCTGCCAGGTGTTGTTCTCGCGCTGGTCCGGGCAGCGGGACGTCGCCGTCGGCACCGTCGTGTCCGGCCGCGACCGCACCGAGCTGGAGGGCTTGGTCGGCTTCTTCGTCAACACGCTGGTGCTGCGCACCGAGGTCGACCCGCGGCGCCGCTTCACCGAGCTGCTGCGCGGGGTTCGGGAAACCGCGCTGGACGCCTTCGCCCACCAGGACGTGCCGTTCGAGCGCGTCGTGGACGAAGTGCACCCGGTGCGCGATCCCAGCCGCACGCCGCTGTTCCAGGCCATGGTGGTCCTGCAGAACACCCCGGACGACGGCCCCCGCCTGCCCGGCCTGCGCGTCGAGGAGGTGCCGCCGCCGTCGGTGGCCGCGGGCTTCGACGTGTCGTTCCAGTTCCAGGAGCACGAGGGCGGGCTGGAGGCGGTGCTCACCTACGACACCGCGCTGTTCGACGCCGCCACGGCCGAGCGGATGGCCGCCCACGTCGGCGTGCTGCTCGACGGTGTCGCCGCCGACGCCGACCGCACCGTGTCCGCCCTGCCCCTGCTGACCGACGACGAGCTGCGGCACGTGCTGGAGGACTGGAACGACACCGGTTCCGGCGGTGGCGCACCGGCCTACCAGGAGGTCTTCCAGGCGCAGGCCGCCCGCACGCCCGACGCGACGGCCCTGGTGTCCGGTGACCGGTCGTGGACCTTCGCCGAGGTCAACACCGACGCCAACCGCCTGGCCCGGCGCCTGGTCGCCGCCGGTGTCGGTCCCGAGTCCGTCGTGGCGCTGGCGCTGCCCCGCTCGCCGGAGGTGGTCGTGTCCGTGCTGGCCGTGCTCAAGGCCGGCGGGGCGTACCTGCCGGTGGACCCCGGGCACCCGGCCGACCGCGTCGCGCACCTGCTGGACGACGCGCGGCCCGTGCTGGTGGTCACCACCGGCGACGGCGGCAATGTCCCCGAAGGGCTGCTCCGCGTGGTGCTCGACGACCCCGCCACGCGCGCCGCCGTCGACGCCCTGCCCGCCACCGACCCGACCGACGACGACCGCGCCGCCCCGTTGCGGCCGGAGCACCCCGCGTACGTGATCTACACGTCCGGGTCCACCGGCAGGCCCAAGGGCGTCGTGGTCGAGCACCGCAACCTCGCCAACCTGGTCGCCGACCACCACGCTCGCCTGTTGCCCGGCGACGGGACGCGGCTGCGCGGCATCGCCACCGCCGTGTTCTCCTTCGACGCCTCGTGGGAGGGCCTGCTCCTGCTCGCCGCCGGCCACGAGCTGCACCTGGTGGACGACGCGGTGCGGCTCGACCCGCGGGCGATGGCCGAGCACCTGGTCCGGAACCGGATCGACTTCCTGAGCTGCACCCCGTCCTACTTCCGCCAGTTGCTGCCCGAGGGCGTGCTGACCCACCCGGACCACCGGCCGCGGCTGGTGGCCCTGGGCGGCGAGGCCGTGGGCGAGCCGCTGTGGCGGGCGCTGGCCGACGCCGACGGCGTCATCGGCGTCAACCTCTACGGCCCCACCGAGTGCACCGTCGACTCGGTGTGGAGCACGATCACCGACCGCGACCGCCCGGTGATCGGCGCGCCCGGCCGCAACCTGCGAGCCTACGTGCTGGACGAGGACTTCCGGCCCGTCCCGGTCGGCGTGCCCGGCGAGCTGTACCTGGCGGGCGACCAGGTGGCACGCGGCTACCTGAACCGGCCCGGCCTGACCGCCGAGCGGTTCGTCGCCGACCCGTTCGGCGCGCCCGGCAGCCGCATGTACCGCACCGGCGACGTGGTCCGCTGGACCGCGGACGGCGTGCTGGAGTACCAGGGCCGCGCGGACGACCAGGTCAAGGTCCGCGGCTACCGCATCGAGCCCGGCGAGATCGAAGCCGCCCTGACCGGTCACCCCGACGTGGCCGAGGCGGTCGTGGTCGCGCGGGAGGACGACCCCGGCCACCTGAGGCTGGTCGGCTACGCGGTACCCGCCGGCGCGACCGCGCCCACCGCCGACGACCTGCGGGCCTGGCTCAAGCGGGACCTGCCCGACTACATGGTGCCGTCGCTGTTCGTCGTGCTGGACGGGTTGCCCAAGACCGACAGCGGCAAGGTCGACCGCCGCGCCCTGCCCGCGCCCGACGCGCGCGGCGGCGTGCAGGAGGGCTACGTGCCACCCCGCACGCCCGTCGAGCAGGAGCTGGCCCGCGTGTGGGCCGAGGTGCTGCGCGTCGAGCGCGTCGGCGTGCACGACAACTTCTTTGGCCTCGGCGGCGACTCGATCCTGAGCATCCAGCTCGTCTCCCGGGCCCGTCAGGCGGGCCTGGAGCTGGTCACCAAGGACGTCTTCACCCACCAGACCGTCGCCGAGCTGGCCACCGTCGTGCGCACCCGCGCCGAGCGGACCGCCGAGCGGACCGCCGAGCGGCCCGACATCGCCGGACCCGCGCCGCTGACCCCGATCCAGCGCTGGTTCCTCGACTCGGCGCCGGACCCGCACCGCTTCACCATGTCGTTCCACCTGGAGCTGGAGGAGGACGTGGACCCGGCGGCGCTGTCGCGTGCCGTGGACGCGGTCGTCGCCCACCACGAGGCGCTGCGCACCCGGTTCACCCGGGTGGACGGCGAGTGGCGTCAGGAGCCCGCGCCGATCGGCCTCGGCGGGCACCTGAAGTACCACGACCTGTCCGGCCTGGACGAGAGTTCCCGCGCCGAGGCCGTGGCCGCTGTCGTCGAGGCGGCCCGGACCGGCCTGGACATCGCCCAGGGCCCGCTGCTGCACGCCCTGCTGTTCACCGGCGGGGACCGGCCGAGTCTGTTCCTCACCGTGCACCACCTCGTGGTGGACGGCGTGTCGTGGCGCGTCCTGCTCGGCGACCTGGAGACGGCCTACCGCCGAGTCGCCGCCGGCGAGGAGGTGGACCTCGCACCGGTCGGCACCCGCTTCACCCAGTGGGCGCACCGGCTGGCCGAGCACGTGCGTTCCGGCGCGTTCGACGACGAGCTGGCCCACTGGAGCGCCGTGCTCGACGGTGAGCCCGGTGCCGTGCCGGTGGACCGCGACGGCCCCAACACCGCCGGGTCCACCCGCGTCGTGTCGGTCCGGCTCGACCGAGACCACACCGACGCCCTGCTGCACCGGGTGCCCGACGCCTACCGCACGCAGGCCAACGACGTGCTGCTCAGCGCGCTGGGCCGGGCGCTGGCGGACTGGACGGGCCTGGACCGGGTGGCGGTCACCATGGAGGGCCACGGCCGCGAGGACGTGCTCGACGGCGTGGACACCTCCCGCACGGTCGGCTGGTTCACCACCCAGTACCCGCTCGCGCTCACCGTGCCCGACGGTGGCTGGGACGCGGTGCTCAAGTCGGTCAAGGAGCAGGTGCGGGCCGTGCCGCGCCGCGGCTTCGGCTACGAAGCGCTGCGGCAGCTCGGCCAGGTCGGCGCGGCGGTGCTCGGTGGCGCCCCGCTGCCGCCGGTCAGCTTCAACTACCACGGCCAGTGGGACGTGGCGTCGGCCGAGGGGAAGGGCCTGTATCGGGCCCGGCGGGACACCCCCGGCGACGAGGCGCCCGCCGGCAGCCCGCGGGCGTTCCTGCTCGACGTCGTCGGCGGCGTCGAGGACGGTGAGCTGGTCCTGTCGTGGTTCTACTCCGACAACGTGCACGACGAGTCGACCGTGCTCTCGGTGGCCGAGGCGACGATGACCGCGCTGCGGGAGATCGTGGAGCACTGCGCGCGGCCCGGTGCCGGTGGTCGCACGCCGTCGGACTTCCCGCTGGCCCGGCTGGACCAGGCCTCGGTCGACCGCCTGGTCGGCGACGGCCGGTCGGTCGAGGACCTGTACCCGCTGACCCCGTTGCAGGCGGGCATGGTGTTCCACACGCTCGTGGACGACACCTCCGACGCCTATTTCAACCGGTTCCGGCTGCGGCTGGCCGGCGTCACCGACCCGCACGTGCTGGCCGAGGCGTGCCGCCGCGTCGTGGACCGCACCACCGTGCTGCGCAGCACCGTCGTGTGGGAGGGCGTGGAGGAGCCGCTCCAGGTCGTGCACCGCCGCGTCGAGGTGCCGGTCGTCCACCACGACTGGCGCCACCTCTCCGAGCAGGAGAAGGACGCCGCGCACGACCGGGTGATCGCCGAGGACGCCGACGGGCTGGACCTGACCCGGCCGCCGCTGCTGCGCTTGGCCGTGGCGCGGCTGACCGACGACGAGGTCACCCTGTTCTGGACCGCCCATCACGTCCTGATGGACGGATGGAGCCTCGCCCAAGTGCTGGCCGAGGTGTGCGAGCAGTACGCCGCCCTCGCCGACGGACGGGCGCCGCGGTTGACCCCGCGCCGCCCGTTCCGCGACTACCTGCGGTGGCTCGGCGAGCAGGACACCGCGGCGGCCGAGCGGCACTGGCGGCAGGTACTCGCCGGCGTCGAGTCGCCCACCCCGCTGCCCTGGGACCGGCCGCCCGTCGAGGCGCACCGCGCCGCGTCCAGCGCCTCGGCCGGGGCCGAGCTGACCCCGGAGCGGTCGGCGACCCTGGACCGGGTCGCCCGCACCGCCGGGTTGACGGTGAACACGGTGGTGCAGGGTGCGTGGGCGTTGTTGTTGTCGCGTTACAGCGGTGAGTCGGATGTGGTGTTCGGTACGACGGTGTCGGGTCGTCCGGCGGAGTTGCCGGGTGTGGAGTCGATGGTCGGCCTGTTCATCAACACCGTGCCGACCAGGGTCCGGGTCGACGCGAGCCGGGGCGTGCTGCCGTGGCTGCGGGAACTCCAGGCCGAGCAGATCGAGTCCCGCCGGTTCGACTTCGTGTCGCTGGCCGATCTGAGGTCGTGGAGCGACGTGCCGGCGGGTGCGAACCTGTTCGACAGCGCCGTGGTGTTCGAGAACTACCCCGTCGACGAGCTCGTCGACGCCGAGCAGCAGGTCCGCGTCCTGGAGGTCGAGGGCGCCGACACCACCAGCTTTCCGCTCGCCCTCAGCGCCAACCTCGGCGACCGGCTGCGCTTGGAGCTGGACTACGACCCCCGCCTGTTCGACCCCGCGACCGCCGAACGCCTCGCCGCCCGCCTGATGGTGCTGCTGGAGGGCATCGCGATCGACCCCGACCGGCCAGTGGCGGAACTGCCGCTGATGACCGAGGAGGAGCGTCGGCAGGTCGTCGTCGAGTGGAACGACACGGCCGGCGACGTGCCGGTGGTGACGTTCACCGACGTGTTCGAGGCGCGGGTGCGGGCGACGCCGGACGCGACCGCCTTGGTGGTCGGCGACCGGTCGTTGACCTTCGCCGAGCTGAACGCACGCGCCAACCGCGTCGGGCGCTACCTGGTGTCGGTCGGTGTCGGCCCCGAGCGCGTGGTCGGGTTGTCGCTGCGGCGCTCGGTGGAGTTCGTGGTGGCGCTGTTGGCGGTGTGGAAGGCCGGCGGTGTCTACCTGCCGATCGACCCGGACCTGCCCGCCGACCGCGTGGAGTTCCTGACCACCGACGCGAACCCGGTGCTCGTGATCACCGAATCGCTGCTCGGCTCGCCGGAGGTCACCGCCGTCACCGACCTCTCCGACCTGACCGACGTGGACCGGCTGTCGCCGCTGTGCCCGGAGCATGCGGCGTATGTGATCTACACGTCGGGGTCGACGGGCAAGCCGAAGGGTGTGGTGGTGGAGCACCGCAGCCTGGTCAACCTGGTGGTCAACCACCGCGAGGGTTTCGTGGCCGACGCCGGTGGCGGGCGGTTGCGCGTGGCACTGTCGGCGGTGTTCTCCTTCGACACGTCGCTGGAGGGCTTCGTGCTCATGGCCGACGGCCACGAGCTGCACGTGCTGGACGAGGACCTGCGCCTGGACCCGCCGGCGCTGGTGGACTACGTCGTGGAGCGGCGCATCGACTTCCTCGACCTGACGCCGTCGTACGCGCAGCAGTTGTTGGCGGTGGGTCTGTTGGACCGTGAGCACCGGCCGAGGGTGCTGATGCTCGGTGGTGAGGCGATCGGGGAGTCGCTGTGGCGGCGGCTGGCGGAGGCGCCGGGCACGGCGAGCTACAACTTCTACGGTCCCACCGAGTCCACTGTGGACGCCCTGTCGTGCCGCATCGCGCCGGGCTCGCCCGTGGTGGTGGGCCGTCCGCTGCGCAACGTGCGGGCCTACGTGCTGGACGAGGACTTCCGGCCGGTACCGGTCGGTGTGCCGGGCGAGCTGTACCTGGCGGGCGCGCAACTGGCGCGCGGCTACCTCAACCGCCCCGGACTGACCGCCGAGCGGTTCCTGGACGACCCGTTCGGCGTGCCGGGCGAGCGCATGTACCGCACCGGCGACCGGGCGCGGTGGCACGCGGACGGTCGCATCGAGTACCTGGGCCGCACCGACGAGCAGGTCAAGATCCGCGGTTTCCGCATCGAACCCGGCGAGGTCGAGGCCGCCCTGACCCGGCACCCGGACGTGCGCGACGCGGTCGTGGTCGCCCGGGAGGACGGGGACCACAAGCGCCTCGTGGCCTACGTCGTCCCGGCCGGCCCGAGCCCGGCGGAACTGCGGTCGTGGCTGGCCGAGCGCCTGCCCGACCACATGGTCCCGACGGCGTTCGTGGGGCTCGACGCGGTGCCGATGACGCCCAACGGCAAGGTCGACCGCCGCGCGCTGCCCGCGCCGGACGTGCTCGCCGACGCGGGCACGGCGTACCGGGCCCCGCGCACGCCCGTCGAGGAACGGGTCTGCCGAGCCTGGGCCGACGTGCTCCGCGTGCCCCGCGTCGGGCTGGACGACAATTTCTTCGAGCTGGGCGGCGACTCCATCCTCAGCATCCGGGTCGTATCCCGGCTGCGCGCCGAGCTGGACGTGCCGGTGTCGCCGCGGGTGCTGTTCACCGCGCCCACCCCGGCCAGGCTGGTCGAGGCGCTGGCCGCCGAGACCGGGGCGGACGAGGTCATCCCACGCGCCCCGCGCGACGGGGCGCTGCCGCTGTCGTTCGCACAGCAGCGGCTGTGGTTCCTCGACCAGTTCGAACCCGGCGGCGCGGACTACCTCTCGCCGTCGATCCTCCGGCTGCGTGGCGAGCTGGACGTCGACGCGCTCGCCGGGGCGCTGACCGCGCTGGTCGCCCGGCACGAGTCGCTGCGCACCACGTTCGACACCGTCGACGGCCGCGGCGTGCAGGTCGTGCACCCGCCGCACCCGGTGGACCTGCCCGTGGTGGAGGTGCCCGGCGGCGAGGCCGGACTGGGCGGGGCGCTGGCGGCGGAGACCACGCGCCCGCTGGACCTGGCCCGCGGCCCGCTGCTGCGCCCGGTGCTGCTGCGCCTGGTCGACGACGACCACGTGCTGCTGCTGGTGATGCACCACATCGTCACCGACGGCTGGTCCGCCGGGGTGCTCACCTCGGAGCTGGGCGCCCTCTACCGGGCGGAGCTGTCCGGCGTGGACGCCGAGCTGCCCGAACTCCCGGTGCAGTACGCGGACTACGCGGTGTGGCAGCGCGAGCGGCTGGCCGGGCCCGAGCTGGAACGGCAACTCGGCCACTGGCGTGAGCGGCTGGCGGGCGTGCCGCCGCTGGAGCTGCCCACCGACCGGCACCGGCCCGCGGTCCGCGGCACCCGCGGCGCGGTGCACGCCTTCACCGTGCCCGCCGGGGTCGCCGACCGGCTCAAGGCACTGGCCCGGCAGCAGGACGGCACCCTGTTCATGGCGCTGGTCGCCGCGTGCCAGGCGCTGTTCGCCCGCTGGTCCCGGCAGGACGACATCGCCGTGGGCACCGTCGCCTCCGGGCGTGAGCGCACCGAGTTGGAAGGGCTGATCGGGTTCTTCGTCAACACGCTGGTGCTCCGGTCCTCAGTGGACGGTTCGAGTACCTTCCGCGAGTTCCTGGGGCAGGTGCGCGGCACCGCGCTGGACGCGTTCGCCCACCAGGACGTGCCGTTCGAGCGCATCGTCGACGAGGTGCGGCCCGAGCGGGACACCAGCCGCACGCCGCTGTTCCAGGTCATGGTGGTCCTGCAGAACAACCCCGAGCCGGCGTCCGACCTGCCCGGCCTGCACGTGGAGGACCTCGGGCTGCCGGTGGTCGCGGCGAACTTCGACCTCACCGTCGAATTCCAGGAGGCCGACGACGCCCTGTACGGCGCCGTCAGCTACAGCACCGACCTGTTCGACGCCGCCACCGTCGAACGGCTGACCGGCAACCTGGCCGTGCTGCTGGAGGCCGCCGTCGCCGACCCGGACCGCCCGCTGGCCGAGCTGCCGCTGATGGCCGACGACGAGCGGCGGCAGGCCCTGGAGGTCGGCAACGACACCGCGCACGCCGTCCCCGACGCCACGCTCCCCGAGCTGTTCCGGGCGCAGGTGGACCGCACGCCCGACGCGGTCGCGCTGGTCGGCGACGGCGTGGCGCTCACCTACGCGCAGCTCGACGCCCGCGCCAACCGGTTGGCGCGGCGGCTGGTCGACCGGGGCGTCGGCCCCGACCGGTACGTGGCGATCTCGCTGCCGCGCTCGGTGGAGCTGGTCGTGGCGGTCTTGGCCGTGCTCAAGGCCGGTGGCGCGTACGTGCCGATCGAGCCGGACCACCCGGCCGACCGGGTCGCGTTCGTGCTCGACGACGCCCGCCCCGTGCTGGTGCTGGACGACCCCGCGCGGGTGCGCGACGAGTCCGACTCCGACGTCCCGGACCACGACCTCACCGATCACGACCGCACCCGACCGCTCACCACCCGCGACGCGGCGTACGTGATCTACACGTCCGGGTCGACGGGCCGCCCCAAGGGCGTCGTGGTCGAGCACCGGTCCGTGGTCAACTACCTGACCTGGGCGGGCGAGGTATATCCGGGCCTGCGCGGTGCGGCGGTCCTGCACTCGCCGGTGTCGTTCGACCTCACCGTGACCACCCTGCTCGGCCCGCTGCTGGTCGGTGGGCGCGTCCTGGTCCAGGAACTGGCCGAGGACGCGACGCCGACCGAGCGGGCGACGTTCCTCAAGGCCACGCCCAGCCACCTGCCGCTGCTGGGCGCCGTCCCGGCGGAGCTGTCGCCGACCGGGGACCTGGTCGTCGGCGGTGAGCAGTTGCTCGGCGAGGTGGTCGACGAGTGGCGCCGGGCCAACCCCACCGCCGCCGTGGTCAACGAGTACGGACCCACCGAGGCGACCGTCGGCTGCATGGAGCACCGCGTGGAACCCGGCGCGCCGCTGGCACCCGGCCCGGTGCCCATCGGCCACCCCGCCTGGAACACGCGGCTCTACATCGTCGACGACCTGTTGCGACCGGTGCCCGTCGGCGTGCCCGGCGAGCTGTGCATCGCCGGTGCCGGGCTGGCCCGCGGCTACCTCAACCGGCCCGGCCTGACCGCCTCCCGGTTCGTGGCCTGCCCGTTCGGGGAGCCGGGGGAGCGGATGTACCGCTCGGGTGACCTGGTCCGCCGCCGCGCGGACGGCACGGTCGAGTACCTGGGCCGCATCGACGACCAGGTCAAGATCCGCGGTCACCGCATCGAACCCGGCGAGATCGAGGCCGCGCTGCTCGGGCACCCCCGTGTGGCCGAGGCCGCGGTCGTGGCCAGGGACACCGGCCAGGGCCACGACCGCCTGGTCGCCTACCTGGTCCACGCCGACGCCGAACCGGCGGCCGCGGAACTGAGGGAGTTCCTGGGCCGCACCCTGCCCGCCTACATGGTGCCCTCGGCGTTCGTGGCGCTGCCCGCGCTGCCGGTGACGCCCAACGGCAAGCTGGACCGGGCCGCCCTGCCCGCGCCGGAACCCTCCGCCGACGACGAGGGGCGCCACGTCGCCCCGCGCACCCCGGTGGAGGCGGCGCTCGCCGAGGTGTGGGCGTTCGTGCTCGGCGCGGACCGGGTCGGGGTGCGGGACAACTTCTTCGAGCTGGGCGGTGACTCGATCCTCGTCATCCAGGTCGTGTCCCGAGCACGCAAGGCGGGGTTGGCCCTGACGACCAAGGACCTGTTCCGCTACCAGACCATCGAGGCGCTGGCCCCCGTGGCCACCGAGGTCGCCGACACCCCGGCGGACACCGCCGAGGTCGTGGGCGACGTGCCGCTGACCCCGATCCAGCAGTGGTTCTTCGACACCCGCACGGTCGCGCCGCACCACTTCAACCAGTCCATGCTGCTGGAACTGGACCCCGAGGTGGACGAACGCGCCCTGGAGCGGGCACTGGACGCCCTGCTCAGCCACCACGACGCGCTGCGGATGCGCTACGAGCGGGTCGACGGGCGGTGGCGCCAGCACAACGCCCCGGTCGAACCGGTCACCGTCCTCGACCGGCACGACCTCACCGCCGTCGAAGGGCACGACCGCGAGGCGCGCATGGTCGAGGTGGCGGACCGGGCCCACACCGGCTTCGACCTCGCCCGCGGGCCGCTGCTCAAGGCCGTGCTGTTCCACGCCGACGGCGCACCGCCGCTGCTGTTCCTCGCGGTACACCACCTCGTCGTGGACGGCGTGTCGTGGCGCGTGCTGCTCGACGACCTCGACACCGCCTACCGGCAGGCCGCCCGCGACGAAGAGGTCGACCTGGGTGCCAAGACCACGTCGTTCCGGGAGTGGGCGCAGCGGCTGGGCCGGCACACCGCCGAAGGCGGCCTCGACCACGAACTGGAGCACTGGGAGGCCGCGCTGCGGGCGGAGCCGCTGCCGGTCGACCACGAGCAGCCACGGCCGGGCACCCCGGCCGGCACGGTGCACGTGGCCCTGGGCGCCGAGGACACCGACGCGCTGCTGCACCTGGCCCCGGCCGCCTACCGGACCAGGGTCAACGACGTCCTGCTCACCGCCCTGGCGCATGCCCTGGCCCGGTTCACCGGGCGCTCCACCGTGTCGCTGGACATGGAGGGCCACGGCCGCGAGGACGTCCTCGGCGCGGATCTGTCCCGCACGGTCGGCTGGTTCACCACGCTCTACCCGGTCGCGCTCACCGTGCCCGATGCCGACGAGCCGAGGTGGCGCGACCGGGTCAAGGCGGTGCGGCGGCAGTTGCGCACCATCCCCGGCAACGGCCTCGGCTTCGGGGCGCTGCGCTACCTGGGGTCGCCGCAGGCGCGCGAGCGGCTGTCCGGACCCGGCCCGCAGATCGTGTTCAACTACCTGGGCCAGTCCGACAGCGCCACCGACCAGACCGGCGACTCGCTCTACCGCGCGGTGCACGACCCGATCGGGCAGGACGGCGACCCGACCGACCGCGGACCGCACCTACTGGAGGTGGTGGGCGGCGTCGCCGCCGGCGAACTCCGCTTCACCTGGTACCACCAGCCGGACCGGCACGACGAGGCCACCGTGCGCCGGGTCGCGGAGGACTTCCTCGACGCGCTGCGCGGCATCGCCGCGGACTGCCGGGGCGGGAGGTGACCGCCCCGCTGTCGCGCAACCGCGACTACCGGCTGCTGTGGGTCGGCCAGGCACTGTCCGAGGCCGGCTCGAGCGCGTCCACCATCGCGCTCCCGCTGCTGGTGCTGGCGTTGACCGGTTCGGCGGCGGCGTCCGGCCTCGTGCTGGGCGCCGGCGCCGCCGCCCAACTCCTCGCCGGGCTCCCGGCGGGCGCCCTGGTGGACCGCTGGGACCGCCGGCGGGTGATGCTGATCTGCGAGGCGGTGCAGGCGCTCGCGGTGAGCGGGCTCGTCGCCGCCCTGTGGTTCGACCGCGCCGGCGTGCTCCTCGTGGTGCTCGTGATCGTCGTCCTCGGGGTGTGCCGGTCGCTGTCCGAACCCGCCGAGGACGCCGCCCTGCCCGCCCTCGTGCCGGAGAGCCAGTTGTCCACGGCCGTGGCACTCAACGCGGCCCGCGGCTACCTCGGCCAGCTCGCCGGCACCGCGCTGGGCGGCCTGCTGTTCGGGCTGCGCCGATGGCTGCCGTTCGCCGTGGAGGCGCTGGCGCACGTGGCGACGTTCGTCGCGCTGCTGTTCATCCGCATCCCCACCCGCACCAGGGAGCGCGCCCCCGCACGCCACTTCCGCCGCGAGGTGGCGGAGGGCCTGAAGTGGGTCTGGGCGCAACCGGTGGTGCGGGTGGTCGCGGTCTGCGCGATCGGCCTCAACCTGTTCTTCCAGGCGTTCTACCTGCTGGTCATCGCGGTCGCGCAGCAGCGCGGCGTCCCGGCCGGGCAGATCGGCGTCATGGCGGCCATGCTCGGTGCGGGCGGTATCCTCGGCGCGCTGGTGGCGCCGCGCCTGCACCGGGCGCTGCGCCCGCACACGTCCATCGTCGGCGTCTTCTGGGTGATCACCGCCCTGATGCCGCTGGCGGCGATCGCCGAGGGTGGTTACCAGACCGGCGCCCTGTTCGCCGCGATGGCGTTCCTCGCGCCCACCGCCAACACCACCATCACCACCTACCAGCTCCTGCTCACCCCCGACGAACTGCGGGGCAGGCTCAGCAGCGTCATGGGCGTGACCCTCGGCACCGCCGCGATCGCCGGTCCCGCAGTCGGCGGGTTCCTGGTGGAGCTGCTGCCCGCCACCCACGCCGTCCTGGCCTGCGCGGCCGGCACCGCCCTGCTCACCGTCTACGCGACCGCCAACCCCACGCTGCGCCGCCTGTCCCGCCACGAGCCCGCCGCTCCCGCCGCGGCGGGAGCGGGGGAGTAGCGGTCGGCTCTCGCGGGCGTCGCGGAACATGACCACGTGGATCCGACGAGGACCACCTCCTCGGACGACTCACGCGTAGACCTCGAACTCGTAGATGCGCGTGGTGGTGCTGCCGCCCTTGTTCCGCGGTCAGGGCGTCGAGCTTGCCGTAACGCCTGTGGGACGTCGAAGTCGGCCATGTGGTCTGACTGTGAGTATGGCCCGACCGGTCCGTTGATGGTGGGCTGGTAGCCGGAGGCAGTGGGCGTGACTCTTGGCCTGACTGGCGTGATGCCTTTGGCGGGACTTGTCCGCCCGCCGCTGTCGGTGCCGGCCCGATCCCGGCGTCCTCGGGCCGCACGGTGCGCCGCCGGCTCAACCGCTCCGGCGACCGCCAACTCAACCGCGCCCTGCACACCGTGGCCCTGTGCCGACTGCACCACGCCCCACGCCCCACGCACCCGCGCCTACGCCGACCGCCGCCGCGCCGAAGGCCGAACCGACCGCGAGATCAAACGCTGCCTCAAGCGCTATATCGCCCGACAGCTCTACCGACAACTCGAATCACCACCGGTCACCCCTTGACCGAACATAGGAGCGTCCTGCGCGTTGGACTGCCGCGGGTTCGTACTCGTTGATCAGTCCGAGGATGGGCCCCCGTAGAGCCCCGACAGGAGGTTCCCTCCCAGCCGGGATCGCCTTTCCACCCCGAGGGCCGGCGGTGGGACTTCGTCGAACCATCCGGGCGCACAACCGTTCATCCGTGGCATGTATCGGCGATGCAAGAACAGCCGCAGGTGGAGGAGACGGCCGCGGGCCGTGCGAGAGGCCGCTTGCCGGAGCGGAAGTGGTCGACGAACGCCTCGATCTCGGCGGCGGTCCCGTCCACGACGGTGATGACCTCGGCGACGCCGGCGCGTAGCGACGGGCCGAGCCATGCCAGGCAGCCGACCACGTGCCGTCAGCCGAGAGCGCGTACCCGTTCCAGCGGTGGTTGCCCGACCGCCGCCGCGCCCTACGCGACGACGCCGCTGGCCTGTGTACGGGCTCACAAGCCTGCAGACAACGGCCGCGACCGAATTGCCGCTCTCGGAGCCCTTGCGACCTCGCGGCATCGATTGGCGTAGCAGAGGGTGATTGAGGTTCACCCCGAACGGTGGACAGGGGCTTACGAGGTTCAGGCAGCCGCTCGGAGTGACTTCTCATAGTCGTCGGGACTGAGCATCCCCAGCGCGGAGTGCCGCCGCACACTGTTGTAGAACTCGATCCAACTGTCAACCGCGGCAACGAGTTCGGCCTTCGTGCTGCTCGGCTTCGCGGGCATCGCCCTGTTCGTCGGCATCTTCATCATCCTCAACACGTTCTCCGTCATCGTCGCGCAGCGCACCCGGGAACTGGCGCTGCTGCGGGCGATCGGCATGCGCCGCACCCGCCGCGCGGGCGATCTCACCGACCCGGTCGACGCCGTCGCACCGGTGGCGCGAGTTGGAGGGTGGTCAACTGTTCTCCTTCAGTCGCTTGAGGACGGAGGTGGTGATACCCGGTTCACCGGAGCCGGCGGATCTCCTGTGCGAGTACTGGCGGCGCCGACGCGGGCAACGCCTTGACATCGGCGGGACCCACGATCGCGTCCAGCAACGTCATCGTGTCCTCACCGCGGCCGGCAGGGTGAACTGGATGGTCTCCCGTGCCGTCTCGCGGATCTGCACGTCCCACGCGCCCAGCGCTTCGATCACCTCGTCCACCAGCCGCGGCGGCGCGGACGCCCCCGCGCTCACCCCGACCACCCGCGCCTCGACCAGCCACTCCGGCAGGATCTCGGACGCGTCCTCGATCAGGTGCGCGGGCGTGCCCACCCGGCGGGCCAACTCCACCAGCCGCACCGAGTTCGACGAGTTCGCCGAACCCACCACCAGCACCAGATCCGCCTCGCCCGCGACCTCGCGCACCGCGTCCTGCCGGTTCGTGGTGGCGTAGCAGATGTCCGCCGACGAAGGCCCCCGCAACTCGGGGAACTTCGCCCGCAACGCCGCCAACACCTCGGCCGTCTCGTCCATCGCGAGCGTCGTCTGGGTCAGGTAGGAGACCCTGGTCGGGTCCGGCACCTCCAGCGCCTCCACGTCCGCGACGCTCTCCACCAGCACCATCTGGCCGGGCGCCTCACCGAGCGTGCCGTCGACCTCCTCGTGCCCGGCGTGCCCGATCAGCACCACCGTGTCACCGCGCGCGGCGTACCGCTTCGCCTCCGCGTGCACCTTCGTCACCAGCGGGCACGTCGCGTCGACCACCTCCAGCCCACGCCGCGCGGCCTCCTCCCGCACGGCGGGCGACACCCCGTGCGCGGAGAACACCACCGTGGCCCCGTCCGGCACCTCGTCCAGCTCGTCCACGAACACCGCGCCACGCGCCTCCAACTCGGCCACCACGTGGGTGTTGTGCACGATCTGCTTGCGCACGTGGATCGGCCCACCGCGTTGGTCCAGCAGTCGATCGACGATGTCGATGGCGCGTTCCACCCCAGCGCAGAACGACCGGGGTGACGCCAGCAGCACAACAGGAAGGGCCATGCGAACGGCTCCTCGTCAAGTGGGCGGTCAAGTGGACGGTCGGGTTTGAGCGGCAGGCGGGGGCGAGGGGATCAGTGGTCGCGGCGGGTGGCTAGGCGGGCTACGGCGTCTAGTTCTTGGGCGGCGCGTTCGGTGGGTTGGGCGGCGCGGAGGTGTTCCCGTGCGCTTGCGAGTAGGTCGTCGGCTCGGCTCTGGGCCCATGCGCGTGCGCCGGAGGTCTCGATCAGGTCCGCGGCGTGGGCCAGGTCGGCGGGGGTGAGTTGGCTTTCGGTGTGGTAAAGGGAGTGCAGTTCGCGGGCGGCCGGTGTGTCGGAGGTCAGGGCGGCTACTACAGGTAGGGACTTCTTGCGGTTTTGGAGGTCCGAGTACACCGGTTTGCCGGTCACCTCGGGATCGCCCCAGATGCCGAGGAGGTCGTCCACGAACTGGAACGCCAAGCCGACCTGTTCGCCGAACGACCGCAGGTGCTCCACCTGGTCGGGCCGGCCGTCGCCGAACATCGCGCCCAACGCGCACGACGCGCCCAGCAGCGCGCCCGTCTTGCCTTCGGCCATCCGCACGCACTCCGCCAGCCGCACGTCCGCGCGCTCCTCGAACGCCAGGTCCGCGCTCTGCCCGTCCAACAGCCGCTGCACCGCGCCGGACATCACCCGGATCGCCTGCTGCGCCTTCGGGTGCCCACTACCGGCCAGCACGTCCAGCGCCAACGTCAGCAACGCGTCACCGGCCAGGATCGCCGGGTTCACGCCGAACGCGTGCCACGCCGTCGCCCGGTGCCGCCGGGTCGTGTCGCCGTCCATCACGTCGTCGTGCAACAACGAGAAGTTGTGCACCAACTCCACCGCCACCGCGGCCGGCAGCGCGGCGTTCACCGCGCCGCCCACCGCCTGCGTGCCCAGCAGCACCAGCGCGGGCCGGATCGCCTTGCCCGCGTCCGCGTCCGTCGGCCTGCCGCTCTCGTCCCACCAGCCGAAGTGGTAGCCCGCGATCGCCCGCATCGAGTCCGGCAACCGGTCCACCGCCGCCCGCATCGCGGGGTCCACCCCGGCACGGCTCCAGCTCAACACCTCGTGCGCGGACCGGTGCTCGAGGCTCACGTCCAGGTCGGTCATCGCCACAACTCCTGTTCGGGGGATGCGCCCGAGCCCGCAAGGCCGTGGGGACGGGCAGCGGAGGACGGGCAGCCGGGCGCGGCGGCCCGGCTGCCATCGACTCCGGCGTGGTCAGGACCGACCGATCTCCACGTGCTCCAGGATGCCGAGCGCGTCGGGCACCATCACCGCCACCGAGTAGTAGGCGCTGACCAGGTAGGAGACGATCGCCTTCTCGTTGATGCCCATGAACCGCACGTTCAGGCTGGGCTGCACCTCGTCCGGGATGCCGGGCTGGTGCAGGCCGATCACGCCGTTGTCCTGCTCGCCGACCCGCATGGCCAGGATCGAGCTGGTGCCCTGGCGCGTGATCGGGATCTTGTCCGACGGCAGCAGCGGCACACCCCGCCAGGTGACGACCTGCGTGCCGTCCACGAGATCCGTGCCGGGGTACAGGCCGCGCTTGCTGGCCTCCCGGCCGAACGCCGCGATGGTGCGCGGGTGGGCCAGCATGAACGCCGTCTTGCGCCGCCGGGACAGCAGTTCGTCCAGGTCGTCCGGAGTGGGGGGACCAGTCCGGGTGTGGATGCGCTGCTTGAGGTCGGCGTTGTGCAGCAGCCCGATCCGGCGGTTGTTGATCATCTCGTGCTCCTGCCGCTCGCGCAGGGCCTCGATGGTCAGCCGCAACTGCTGCTCGGTCTGGTTCATCGGGTGGTTGTAGAGGTCGGCGACGCGGCTGTGCACGCGCAGCACGGTCTGCGCGACTTCCAGCTCGTACTCGCGCGGCGACAGCTCGTAGTCCACGAACGTGGCCGGCAGGTCCGGCTCGCCCTCGTGGCCGGAGGCGATCTCGATCTCCGCCTCGCCGTGCTTGTTCTGCGGCTTGCCGTTGTTGCGCAGGACCGCCTCGATGTGCGCCCGCAACGCGTCGGCCTGCCCGTTCAGCTCCTGCACCGAACGCCACGGCAGCACCAGGGCGATCACCGGGGTGACCGCCTTGATGGTGAAGTCCCATTCGGTCGCGTCGCCGATCAGGACCTCGTCGCCGAAGCGGTCACCGTCGGCCAGCGTGTCCAGCACGGTCTGGGCGCCGTACTCGCCCTGGCCGATCTTGTTCACCTTGCCGTGCGCGATGAGGTAGACCTCGTCGGCCCGGTCGCCGGAGGTGACCACGACGTCGCCGGGCTGGAACTCGCGCTGCTGGAACCGGTCCGCCAACGCGACCAGCACGTCGTCGTCCGGGAAGTCGCGCAGCAGGGGCAGTTCGCGCAGTTCCTGCGGGATCACGCGGATCTCGGCGCCGGTGCTGGTGAAGCTCACCCGACCGTCGCCGAGCGCGTAGGTGAGGCGTCGGTTGACCCGGTAGGTGCCTGCCTGGGTGGACACCCAGGGCAACTTTCGCAGCAGCCACCGAGGTGAGATGCCCTGCATCTGAGGGGTGGACTTGGTGGTGCTGGCCAGGTTCCGCGCGCCCGCGGTGCTCAGGCTCTGCCGCTGCTGCTCGGCCTCTTCAGGGAGGAGGCCGGGGTCTGTCACGGTCACTTCAGCTGCCAATCTGGTCGAGGGACTAGTCTTCGCGGCCGATTTCGACGTGTTCCAGCACACCCACCGCGTCCGGCACGAGGATCGCGGTGGAGTAGTACGCGCTGACGAGGTAGGAGATGATCGCCTTCTCGTTGATGCCCATGAACCGCACCGACAGTCCGGGCTGGTACTCGTCGGGCAGGCCGGTCTGGTGCAGGCCGATGACGCCCTGGTTCTGCTCGCCGGCGCGCAGCAGCATGATCGAGCTGGTGCGGGTCTTGGTGACCGGGATCTTGCTGCACGGCAGGACCGGCACACCGCGCCACGCGGGCACGTGGTGCCCGTTGATGTCGATGGTGGACGGGTAGATGCCGCGCTTGCTGCACTCGCGGCCGAACGCCGCGATGACCCGCGGGTGGGCCAGGAACGCGGTCGGCTCCTTCCACACGGTGGCCAGCAGGTCGTCCATGTCGTCCGGGGTGGGGGGACCGCTGCGGGTGTGGATGCGCTGCTTGAGGTCCGCGCTGTTGAGCAGGCCGAACTCGCGGTTGTTCACCATCTCGTGTTCCTGGCGCTCGCGCAGCGCCTCGATGGTCAGCCGCAACTGCTGCTCGACCTGGTCCATCGGCTGGTTGTAGAGGTCCGCGACGCGGCTGTGCACCCGCAGCACGGTCTGCGCGACGCTGAGCTCCAGTTCGCGCGGCGCGACCTCGTAGTCGACGAACGTGCCGGGCAGGTCCGGTTCGCCGTCGTGGCCGGAGGCGATGTCGATCTCGGCTTCACCGTAGGCGTTGGACCGGCCGTTGCCGGTCGCCATCGCCCGCTGGATGTGCGCGCGCAGGCCGCCCGCCTCGCCGTTGAGCTGTTCGAACACGGCCCACGGCAGCACCAGGGCGATCACCGGGGTGACGGCCTTGATGGTGAACTCCCACTCGCCCTGCGGGCCGGCGAGCACCTGGCCGCCGAAGTGCTCCCCGTCGGCCAGCGTGCCGAGCACGGTCTGGGTGCCGTACTCGCCCTGGCCGATCTTGTTCACCTTGCCGTGCGCGATGAGGTAGACCGAGTCCTGCGGCTGTCCGGACTCCACCAGCACCGCGCCCGGCTCGAACTCGCGCTGCTCGAAGCGGTCGGCCAGCGCGGTGAGCGCTTCGACGTCCTCGAAACCGCGCAGCAGCCCCAGTTCGGTGAGTTCCTGGGGGATGACCCGCACGTCCGCGCCGATGTTGGTGAACGTCAGCCGCCCGTCGCCGACGTTGTAGCTGAGCCTGCGGTTGACCCGGAAGGCACCGCCCTTCGCCTCCACCCAGGGCAGGATCTTGAGCAACCACCGGGAGGTGATGCCCTGCATCTGGGGCACGGACTTGGTCGTGGTCGCGAGGTTCCGCGCCGCAGCCGTGCCGAGGCTGAGCCGAGGTCGCTCGGTGTCCAAGTCCGAATCGGTCACAGTCACCGCGTACACCGCCAATCGGATTTCGTTCATTGGTCCGGATCGACGGTAGTGAGGCCGAATGCATTACGGGAAGCGGCCGATGTGAGGACACTCCTGAGGGTCAATAGGTCCCCTAATGAGTACTCACTGTGAAAGTTGTCCACCTCAAGGGTGATAACGGGTGATCTTGCGGGCGCTGGTGAGACGATTCGTTATGGAGGGGAATCATTAGCTCGTTTGGCCCAGTGATTTTCACCGGAAAGTGGCCTTGACGACCATCTGGAGTATCGCTCCGGTGGTCATTCCGCATGTTTGCGGACAAAAGATCAGCCTTGGGCGGGTACGCCGACGCGGTGTCTCGCGCCTGTCTGTCGGCAAGTGTCCGCCCCGGTGGTTCCGCACCAAAAAATGGAACGGGCGTGCTGTCGCGAATGGTCACGGCAGCACGCCCAGGTCTTGCCTCGTGCGGATCAGGCAGTATGCGGACAGGTGTCCCGGTACTCCTCGATCAGCGTGCCGCGCGCCGGCGCCGGGCACAGGAACTGCTCGTAGCGGGTGTCGTTGTCGATGAACCGCTTGAGCCACGCGATGCTGTACTTCGCGATCGTGGTGTTGGAACTGCTCGGTGCCGAGTGGCTCGCGCCGTTCAGCTCCAGGTACGCTTTGTCCATTGTGGACGGCATCGAGGTGTAGAACGGCTCCGAGTGCGACGAGACCGGCGCGGTGGAGTCGTTCTCGGCGCCGATCACGAGCGTCGGCGTCTGCACGCCCGGCCACGTCTTGTCGGTGTGCCAAGGGGTCAGCGGGATGGCCGCTTGCAGGGCGGGCCGCTGCTCGGCGGCCCGCAGGCTGCCGCCGCCGCCCATCGAGTGGCCCATGACGCCCAGTCGGGACGCGTCGATCCGGGTCCGCACCGTGCTGCGCTGGGTCAGGTAGTCCAGCGCGGCCAGCAGCTGCGTCGCCCGGCTGTCGGGCGCGTCGAGGGTGGAGTTGGTGTCGATGGTGATCACCACGAAGCCGTGTGACGCCAGCCGGGGGCCGTACCACGAGATGCTGGACTGGGTGCCGGTGAAGCCGGGTGAGATGGCGACCGCGCCGAAGGTTCCCTCGGCGGTGCTCGTCGGGTAGTAGATCGTGCCGCCGCCGAAACCGGAGGCCGACGAGCGGGAGACCGTGGTGGTCTCCGCGGTGAACGGGCCTCGGGGGGCCTCGATGCCCGCCGTTGTCGGGTCGGGTCCGCGCCGGTACTCGGCCTCGGCCGCGGTCGCCGGCGTCACGCCGGCCAACGACAGGGCCAATACCGGTATCAGGGAAGGTATGAGTCTGCGGAGTCGCACGTCGGTGTACACCTCGCTTGGCAGGGGTTACGTACAGCGATGACCCTGCGCCACTGAGTGAGCACTCCGCATCGGTGCAACCACCGGTCCGACCCGGAAACCTAACGCTGGTAGATAATTTTCGGCCCACCCCTTCCGCCGCGCGTCGATCTCCGGCCAGACTGGCCGCATGCTGCGCGGACGTGAGCGGCAGCGCGTCGCCGTAGACGCGTTGCTCGCCCGCGCCCGGACCGGTCGCGGCGGGGCGCTGGTGCTGCGCGGCGCCCCCGGATCGGGCAAGACCGCGATGCTCGCCGCCACACGGGAGGTCGCCACCACGACCGGCCGGGAAGTGCTGCTGTGCGTGGACGACGCGCACCTGCTGGAGGACACCGACTGGCTGGTGGAACTGGCCGGGAACGTCGCCGACGAGCCGGTGGCCGTGCTGATCGCCACGGAACGTGAGCCCTACGGCCTGCCGTGGCTGCGGTTGGACCCGTTGGACCACGCCGACAGCCTGCGCGTGCTGCGCGAACTGCGGCCCGGCTTGGCGCCCGGTCTCGCCGACGACGTCGCCGACCTGGCCCGCGGCAACCCGCTCGCGCTCACCGAGTTGGCCCGCGCGCTGACCTCCCACCAGCTCGGCGGCACCGCGCCCGAGCCTGACGCGCTGCCCGAGGACAGCTCCCTGCGGGTCCGGTTCAGCGCCCGCTTCCACGACCTGTCACCGCAAGCGCGGTTCGCGACGGTGTTGAGCGTGGTGGACGACGAGGTCGACGTGGACACCCTGGCCCGGATGCCGGACCTCGACCTGGCCGCGATCGAGGAGGCCGACGCCCTGCTCGGCGGCGGGCCGCTGGTCCGGTCCGCGTTGAGCACCGAGATCCCGCCGGTCCTGCGCTACGCCGCGCACGCCGCGTTGGCCGATGCCCTGCCGCCCGGTCCGCGCCGCACCTGGCACGAGGCCGCCCGCGTACCCGGTGTGCGGGACGCGTTCGCCGAACGGCTGGTCGACTCCGCCGGCCGCGCCCGCCGCTGCGGCGACTACCGGGGCGCCGCCCGCGACCACGACCGCGCCGCCGCGTTGACCGCCGACCCGGACGCGCGGGCCCGGCACCTGATCGCCGCCGCCACCGACCACTGGGCGGCCGGCGCGCCACGCCGGGCCCGCGTCGCGCTCCGCACGGCCGCCCGGCTCACCCACGACGACGAACTGCGGGCGCGCACCGAACTGCTGCGCGGCGGCCTGGACCTGGGCAACGGCCTGCCGGACGTCGCGGTGCGCCGACTGCTGCGCGCGGCGGGCGAACTCGTCGGCACGCACCGCACGCTGGCCATCACCGCGCTCGGCTTCGCCGGTGAGGCGGCCAGCATCGCGGGCGACCACGTCCGGTACGCCGAGACCGCCGCGTTCGCCGCCGCCCTGCGCCGCCCCGACGAGCCGGACGAAACCCGGATCACCCTCGATCACCTCGCCGGCATGGCCGCCACGTTCGCCGGACGGCACGAAGAGGCACTGCCCGTGCTGCGCTCGGTGGTGGAGTTGGCCGAACGGATGCCGCACCCGCAGGCCAAGATCTGGGGCGGCCAGGCCGCCTACATCCTCGGTGACGCGACCAGGGCGCACGAACTGGGGACCAGCGCGGTGACCGCGGCACACGAGTACGGCCTGACCGCGCTGGTGCCGTGGGCGCTGGTCTACCGGGCGTTGTCGGCGTTATTGCTCGACCAGCACTCGGTGGCGCTGTCGGCCGCGTTCGAGGGCGTGCACGCGGCCACCGCCATCGGCCAGCACAACGCCGTGGTCGACCACCTCACGATCCTCGCCCTGCTCGCCGCGCTGCGCGGCGACACCGAGACCGCCGTGCACCGCATCGAAGCCGCCGCCGAGCAGATCGCCGAACGCGGTCTCGGCCGCTCCGGCACGTTCGGCGCGTGGGCGTTCGCCTGCGTCGACCTCGTGCTGGACCGCCCGGCCGACGCGCTGGACCGGCTGCGGCTGATGGCCGCCGGGTCGGGCGGCGTGCACACCGGCATCAAGGTGATGGCCGCGCCGCACGTGGTGGAGGCCGCCGTCGGCTGCGGCCGGCCGGGCACCGCGGACCGCGCGTTGCGCCGGTACGAGAAGTGGGCGGGCACCACCGGCAGCGCGGCGCGGCTGGCGTTGTCGCACCGCTGCCGCGGTCTGCTGGCCGACGGCCCGCGCGCCGACGAGCACTTCCGCGAGGCGATCCGGCTGCACCGGGCCAGCGGCACCGCCATGGAGATGGCCAAGACCGAGCTGTTCTACGGCCACCGGCTGCGCCGCGACCGCAAACCGCGGGCCGCGCGGGAACTCCTGCGCGACGCGGTGAAGATCTTCCAGCGCTACGAGGCCGACCGGTGGGTCGCGCGGGCACGGGCCGAGCTGCGCGCGGCGGGTGAGGCCATCGGGCCGTCGCAGGCCGACCGGACCGCCGACCGGGCGGCCAACCGCGCCGCCGGCCGGTCCGAGGTGGACCCGACCGCCGCGCTGACACCGCAGCAGGCGCAGATCGCCCGCCTGGTCGCCGAGGGCGCGACCAACCGGGAGATCGCCGCGCGGCTGTTCCTGAGCCACCGCACCGTCGAACACCACCTGCGCAACATCTTCGCCAGGCTCGAAGTGCGGTCCCGGGTGGAGCTGACCAGGATGCTGGACTGACACAGGAGGCTAGGTGAGCAAGGACTACCGGCACTGGCAGCGGATTCCGACCCGGTGGCACGACAACGACGTGTACGGGCACGTGAACAACGTCGTGCACTACGCCTTCATGGACACCGTGATCAACACGTGGCTGATCACCGAGGGCGGGCTGGACATCCACCACGGGCAGGCCATCGGGCTGTGCGTGGAATCCCACTGCAACTACCGCGCGTCCATCGCGTTCCCCGAAGCCGTCGACGCCGGTCTGCGGATCGGGCACCTCGGCCGCTCCAGCGTCCGCTATGAGATCGGCTTCTACCCCGAGGGACGGGACGACGTGGTCGCCGAAGGGCACTTCGTGCACGTGTTCACCGACCGGGGGACCCGCAAGCCGGTGGCGATCCCGGCCGGTCTGCGTGCCGCGATGGAAGGGCTGGTGGTCGCGTGAAGGGCGCCGTGTTGACGGAGGTCGGCGGTCCGCTCCAAGTGTTCGACCTGGAACTGGACCCGCCGGGGCCGGGTGAACTGCTGGTGCGGGTGCGCGCCACCGGGCTGTGCCACTCCGACCTGTCGGTGATCGACGGCTCCCGGATCCGGCCGCTGCCGATGCTGCTGGGCCACGAGGCCGCGGGCGAGGTGGTGGAGACCGGGCCGGGCGCGTCGGACTTCGCCGTCGGCGACCACGTGGTGCTGTCGTTCGTGCCCGCGTGCGGGTCGTGCCGGCGGTGTGTGTCCGGTCGGCAGGCGCTGTGCGAACCGGGTGCGGCGGCCAACCGTGACGGGACGTTGTTGAGCGGCGCGCGGCGGCTCCGGCTGCCCGACGGCACGCGTCCGCACCACCACCTCGGCGTGTCCGGGTTCGCCGAGTACGCCGTGGTGTCGGAGAAATCGGCCACGCTGGTGCCCGCCGACCTGCCGTTCGAGATCGCGGCCCTGTTCGGCTGCGCGGTGCTCACCGGCGCGGGGGCGGCGTTCTACAGCGCGGGCGTCACGCCGGGGGACCGGGTCGCGGTGTTCGGGCTCGGCGGGGTCGGGCTGGCCGCGCTGTTGGCGGCACGGGCGGCCGGGGCGTCGCAGATCGTCGCGGTGGACGTGGTCGGGCACAAGCGCGCGTTGGCGCGGAAGCTGGGTGCCACCGATGACGTCGCCGGTGGGCCGGACGCGGTGGCGGAGGTGCGCTCGTTGACGGGTGGCGGTGCGGACAAGGTCATCGACACGACCGGTGTCGCGGCGGTGCTGGAACAGGCGTACCTGGCCACCGGCGCGGGCGGCACCACGGTGACCGTCGGCCTGCCGCACCCGGACCGCACGATCACGCTGCCCGCGTTGAGCCTGGTCGCCGAGGAACGGACGTTGAAGGGCAGCTACCTCGGCTCGTGCGTGCCGCGCCGGGACGTGCCCCGGTTCGTCGACCTGTACCGGGCCGGCCAGCTGCCCGTGCACGAGCTGTTGTCGGGACAGCTCACGTTGGAGGAGATCAACACCGGATTCACCCGTTTGGCAGCGGGGGAAGCCGTCCGGCAGATCATCGTTTTGTGATCACGTAGCCGGTACGGTTGCCCGAATCGGGTGACAGTGCGGCAGAGGAGTGGTCGGCAGTGCGGAGACGGTCGATGCTCGCGGGTGTGGCTACGGCGGTGGGCGGCATGATCGCGGCGGGCAGTGGGTCGGCGGGCGCTTCGGGTCGGTCGCCGCTGTCCGGCTACCGGTTGGTGAACCTCGCGCACGTCAACGACCCGGATCGGACCAACGTCTACCCGGGCGACCCGGCGTTCACCCTGACCACGGTGACCACCGTGCCGGAACACGGGTTCTACCTGCAATACGCGCAGCAGGGCGAGCACACCGGCACGCACTGGGGCGCGCCCGCGCACTTCAACGACGACCAGCCGTACGCCGACGAACTCGACGCCGAGGACCTGTTCCTGGCCGCGGTGAAGATCGACGTGCGTCAGCAGGCCGCGCGTGACGCCGACTACGAGGTGAGCGTCGCCGACCTCCAGCGGTGGGAGAAGCAGCACGGCCGCATCCCGAACGAGGCCGCGGTGGTGCTGTGGACCGGCTGGGAGGACCGTTGGGGCACGCCCGCGTTCTTCAACTACGACGCCGCCGGCCAGATGCACCAGCCGGGGTTCTCCCTGGAAGCCGTGCAGTGGCTGGTGAACACCGGCCGCCTCGGGCGCCGCGGCGCGCTGGGCACGGACACGTTCAGCCCGGAGTCGGCGCTGGATGCCGAGTACCAGGTCTCCAAACTCCTGTACCGCGAACACCGGATCAGCCTGGAGATCCTGGCGAACCTGGCCGAACTGCCGCCGACCGGCGCGCACATCCTGGTCGGCGGCACGGTCAACCGCCGCGGCTCCGGCTCGCCCGCCAGCATCTACGCCTTCGTGCCCAAGCGCTGACCGGCCCGCGGGCCGACGAGTTGTCCACAGGCTCGGGTCCGACGGCCGGAAATGTCGGTGCCGACTGGCAGGATCAAAACAGGGGGACCCTCTGGCGGGGACGCCTGCGAAGCACTGCGTCCGCCGGAACCGATGAGCGTCGACTTCGTTTAGACGGAGTAATTCCCAACTGGGTCAGCGGTCGTAGGCGGTCGGGGATCGGGTGGCCGGTGGCGCGGTTGTGCCAGATGGCGGCGGTGAGGGCGAGGAGTCGTTGGGCGATACGGACTCCGACGCCGTCGAGTTCGGCGGAGACGTAGCCCTTGTCCGCGATGATCAGCAGTCCCGGCCGTTCGGCGGGCAGGTGGGGCTCGTGGTCGCAGATGGCCATGAGCACCTGCCGCTCGTCGATCTTCGGGTCGGCTAGGGCCCAGGTGATCGGCAGTCCGGCGGGGGGTGCAGGCGCAGGCCCCAGAACCAGCGGGAGTGCGAGCGGCAGTAGCTGTAACCGGCTCAGCCGGCCAACTCCGAGTGCTTCACCGTCGGCCGGGAGCGGGCGTTCCGCGCTTGGAATCTCACTCCATGGCGGTATGCCGTGCGTGCTGAAGACCGGTCGACGGACCCTGCCCCGGGCGGCGGGCCAGAGACGCGAGGACGATCTCCCGCGCCGCGCGGACCGTGGCCGCGAAGGCGGCCGGGTCCCGGCCGATGCGTTCGGCGCTCGCGCGCATGACACCGGACAGCAGCTCCACCGCGAGGTGCACGTCGCCGACGTCGCGGAACTCCCCGCGCGCGATGCCGTCCCGGACGCTGCGCGGGCTTCGAAGGGTGTTCAGGTCGGTCGTCGCAACTGATCTTGAACACCCTTCGTCCATCTCCGGCCGTCATCCCGACTTGCGCATTACTCGTCAGCGCTGGCGTGGCTCGAGCAACTCCCAGGACAGCCACGCGAGATTGGCGCAAAGGCTGAGAACGGCCGACCGCGGTGGTTGTGGTCTGTTCGCACCACACCGGGGCAGGGTCTTCGCTCCTAGGATGCGGTGCACTGGTTGTCGGGGGCGTCGCGGTGAGTGCGCCGTGGTCCCGATTCGTCGGCGTGTCTCGCCGTTGAAGGCAGCCCGTGCACCACTCGAAACCGCTAGAGGAACAATGTCTGTCTCGCCGTTCTTGCAGAAGTACTTCGCCAAGAGGTTGCGAAGCTCGGTCGTGTCGCTGCTGCTCTGGGCGGTGCTCGCCGGCTTCACCGTCTACCTCGGCAGTTCCGTCGTGGGCACGCTGACCGGCGACCGCGCCGAGGTGACGGCCACCGCCGTCGAGGAGACGACCACCTCCCAGACCACCGGATCGCGGCGGAACAGGAGCATCGACCAGGTCCGCGCCCTGCGGATCGAGTTCGAGCACGACGGGCAGCAGCGCCGGGAGACGGTGGTCGCCGACCAGCACGACGTCGGCGACACGTTCCCCGTCTACGTCGACGGCGAGGCCGTGGCCCTGGAGAAGCCGTCGGTCGCCACGATGACCTGGGTGCTCCTGGCCGTCCTGCTGATCGCCGCGGTGGTGTGGGCGTGGATCGCGATCGCCGGGCTCATCCGGACCTCGCGGTTGCGCGGCTTCGACCCGGAGTCCGCCGCCGAGCGGTTCGCCCTGACCGTCCAGCAGATCTCGCCGCGCAAGTCCAACAAGACGATTTTCCTGCGCGTCACGGGCGTGGTCAGCGGCAGCAACGCGGCCAACGATCAGTTCGCCGCGGGGCGGGTGGTGACGCTGGAGTCCTACGACAACACGATGCCGCCCGCCAACGCGTTCCCTGCCCAACTGGAAGCACGCCTGCTCCCGGGTGGTGGGGTCCTGACCACGGCTCTGGTCCACACTCTCGGCGCATCTGACTGGTGGGTCGCGACGGTGTCCGTGGACAACATCCACCCGGCGCCGCGAGCAAATAGCTCCTGACGCACGACTCGTGCCCGGTGCGCTGCTCGTTCGCGCACCGGGCACGGTCGTTGTTGCGGTTCGCTCGCAAGGCCAGGCCGACCAGCAACAGCAGGTCGACAACCGCCTGCTGTCCCAGCCCCGCTCCCTGGCGGTGTGGTGGGTGTCCACCACACCGTCGGTCGCTTCAGTCTCCGACGATGGTGACGCGCGGCCAGGCCGCGAGGTCCGGCGCGGCGACACGGACACCTTGACGGCGGCCTTCGCCAACCTGCGGGTGCTGCAGTCGGTCGTTCTCGACGCGCCGGGGCCGGCAAGACCAGCGCGGCGATCGTGCTCACCATGCAGCTGCTCGCACGGCGCGACGTCGACGAGCCCGCGTGCTGCTGTCCCTGCGGCGGTGGACGGAGCCGGTGACCTCGCCGGTGGCGACGTCGAGCGGGACAACCCGCTCTCGTCCGCCATCGAGGCCCGCGACCAGTGCGTGGCGTCGACCGGCGTCCGTTCCAGCGTGGCCACCACCACCTGTTCCACCCGCTCGTCGGTGATCTTGCGGGGTGCGCCGGGACGCGGCTCGTCCACCAACCCTTCCAACCGCTTGTCCAGGAACCGGCGCCGCCACTTGCCCACCGCCTGCGGCCAGATCCCCAACTCCGTTGTGTGCCACCAGATCTCCTCGTCTCGGTCGCGGCAACCGTAGGTGCGCGGCGGTGATCCGTTAAGGGCTGACCCGCGGGTAAGCGCCTCCGACTGGCCGGGTAGCCCCGCAGCCGACCGTTCGGTGAGCCGCCGAGCCCGGAACGCACGCTGCCTGCACGCGGATGAGCAGTACAGGCGGGGCTGGCCGCCGGTCCGCGAGGTGAACTCCTTCCGGCACTGATGTCGGACGCGAGTACACCGTGCAGTGGTGGTCCGGCCCCGAGGAGATGGTGATCGACTGACCGAAGGCGTGGGGTGGGGCGAGTCTGCCGGACCGCCCCACCCCGGCCTCCAGAGTGGATGACCGGGCCACGCCCGCCGTCGCGCTCGGCCCGGTACAAGGCAAGGCGTGGCCCGCGGTCCGGCCGCATGGCGCGAACCTGCCACCCGCCGCTGTCGTCCGCGGGGACGTGCGACCGTGGTTTCTCGTACGGGAGAGGCGCGGGAGGGCCGCTGTGGAGCGACTGTGGAAAACGCGATTGCGCTTGTGTGCCAAGGTTTTCGCCCTCGGTGCGGTGGCCCTGTTCGTCACCACGATGCTGCTCGGACAGGGCACCGGTGTGTCGGTCGTGGTGCTCGTGGCGGCAGTCGTCCTCGTCCTCGCCGTCGCCGTGGTGGACGGGATCTCCGCCGTGAACGCCAGGATCCGCGAACGCGAGTGAGCGCGCGTCGTGAGCCGTCGAACGGGTCCTAGGGGTGGATGACCAGACCCCGGCCGCCGTCGCGCTTGGCCTGGTACATGGCCTTGTCGGCGCGTTTGAGCACGGACGAGGCGGTGGTTTCCGGGTCGTGGTCGGCGCAGATCACCACGCCGACCGACGCGCTGATCTCGTCGCCCAACGCGTCCAGGACGCGGAACGCCACCTTCTCCGGCCCCTCCACGCCCTCGACCAGCACGCCGAACTCGTCACCGCCCAGCCGGGCCACCACGTCGGTGTCGCGGACGCACTGCCGCAGTCGTTGCGCGACCCGTTCGAGCATCGCGTCGCCGTGCGCGTGGCCGGAGAGGTCGTTGACCGCCTTGAAGTCGTCCAGGTCCACGAACAGCAGCCCGAACGACGTGCCGTCGCGGTGGTGGCGGGTCAGCGCCTCGTCCAGCCGGCTCTCGAACAGCGCCCGGTTGGCCAGGCCCGTCAACGGGTCGTGGTTCGCCTGGTGGGTCAGGGTGGATTCGGACTCCCGCAGCAGCAGGACCAGCTTCGTGTTGTCCACCAGGGTCACCAGCTGCCGCAGCATGACCGCGACGAACACGGTGAACCCGCAGGCGATCTCCACCCCGTCCAACGGCCGCAGGTCTCCGATGAGCGTGCGGCGCACCACCAGCACGCTGCTGATCAGCAACGGGACGTACGGCATCAGCAGGTAGGCCCACTGCCACGACCGGCGGTGGCGGCCCGAACCGGACAGCGGTGACCGCACCGGCGCCAGCGCGGCCAACGCGATCAGCGCGGGTCCGATCACGAACCCGGCGTTGGCCAGCGGCGGCACCTCGGGCGCCTGGATGCTGACCAGGTAGGCGAACGCGAAGTCGGACGCGGCCAGCCCGGCCAGGCCGAGCCCGAGCAGCCGGAGCTGGGGCCGCAGCACGACCTTCCGGTCCGCGCTCAACACCACCACGATCACCAGCAGCGCGAGGTCCGTCACCGGGTAGGCGATGGCCACCAGGAACTTCGTCGTGCCCGGGTTGCCGACCGCGACCAGCCCGCGCAGCGACGTCGTCCAGGTGAGCACGAACAGCGACCCGACCACGATCAGGCCGTCCAGCAGCAGCACCAGCCGGGTACTGCGGGACCGGCGGTCCAGCAGCGCGTCGGGCGAGTCGGAACGGCGGAAGCTGCCGATGACCAGCAGCGCGATGAACGCGAACGGCACGATGCTCAGGTACCCGGCGTCCGCCGGCGACGGTGACGGCACCGCACGGCGTTCGACCAGCTGGTACCACGTCCACAGGGCCTGGCCGGTGGACCAGCCCGCCATGCCCAGGCCGGTCACCAGCCGCCAGCGCCGGTCCGGCCCGGTCACCCGGCGGGCCGTCCACCAGCAGCAACCGGTCGCGAGCAGGCCGGTGGCGAGCTGGGCGAGGTCGTCCAGGACCACCGCGCCCTCGCCCTTGACGATGTCGAAACTCGCGGCCACGGACGCGGCGGTGGCGAGCACCAGCACGACCGTGGCCGTGATGGCGAATCGCCTGGTCCCGATCACGCGGTCAGTGTGCCGCATTCGCGTTCCGTCGGCCGGGTTGCCCTGGGAGGATCGAAGGGTGGCAGAGCAGGAGGTTCCCGTCGCCGACGATGTGGTGACGGAGCAGGATTACGAGCGGTTCGCACGGCACCGGATCGCCGAGTCGGGCGGCGACGCGGACGCGTTCGGCCTGTCGTACAACGTGCTGCACCTGGCGTACATGATGATCACCGACTACGAGGCCCTGGTGCACCGCGAGCAGGGGTGGACCATGCCGGGGTTCCGGCTGATGTTCAAGCTGTGGATCCTGGGGCCGACGCAGCCCGCGCGGCTGGCGGACCTGTCCGGGACGACCCGGTCGGCGATGTCCAACCTGATCAACACGCTGGAGCGGGCCGGGTTGGTGGAGCGGACCAGGGACGGCCAGGACCGGCGGGTGGTGTTCGTGGCGCTGACCGACGAGGGCCGCCGGTCGGTGGCCCGGGTCTTCCCGACCCAGAACGCGCGGGAGGCGCGCTGGTTCGAGGCGTTGGACGAGGAAGAGTGCGCACAAATGGTGCAGTTGATCCGGCGAGTGGTCGCCGCCCGACCGAAGTAGCGGCGGGCGACAGTAACGGCGGGCGGCCGTCCCATTTCGAAATGTAGCGAATTCGCCAAACGGGTCGGCTCGAAAAACTTTCGCGCATGTTCATTCCGGGTGCCTTCCGCGGCGCTGCCCGGAACGCGTCCACTCTAATGGCGGAACTCTGCCGGCGACGGCCTTGCGCTATCTTCCTGTGACCGCCGTCACAGTACCTCGCAGCGCCGCAGAGAAAGGCAATCCATGCTGACCACAGTGGCCGCGGCATTGTTGGCCATGTCCGCGATCGTCCCATCATCCGGTGAAACGCAGGTCGAGACCGCGCCGGATTCCGTCACGATCGAAGTCAAGACGGTGAACGGGTCCGGCTGCCCGGCCGGCACGTCGGCGGTCGCCCCCGCGCCCGACCGCACCGCGTTCACCGTGACGTACAGCCAGTTCCTCGCCCAGGCGGGCCCGGACTCGGACCCGACCGACATCCGGAAGAACTGCCAGCTCGCGGTCGAGGTGAACTACCCGCAGGGTTTCACGTTCGGCATCGCCAAGGCCGACTACCGCGGTTTCGCGCACCTCCAGGCCGGTGCCGTCGGAATGGAGCAGGGCAACTACTACTTCCAGGGCACATCGCCGACCGCGCGCAAGAGCCACACCTACAACGGGCCCTTCAGCGACAACTGGCAGGCTACCGACAGCACCGAATTCGGCGCCATCGTGTACGCACCGTGCGGTGAGCGCCGGCTGTTCAACATCAACACCGAACTCCGGGTCAAAGCCGGCCCCTCCACCGGCACGAGTTTCATGGTGATGGATTCGACGGACAGCAACGTGAGCACCACCTACCACTTCTCGTGGAAGCGGTGCTAGCCCTGTTCGAATAGGGCCGATCGATTCGACTTGCGTCAATTCGCCGCCGATTGCTGTGTTCAACGACGAGTCGGAAGGTGCTCCATGTTCAGTTTCCTGGCGGCTGCCACCATGGCAGCGGCGGTGATCGTCATTCCTCCCGGCGGGGCCCCCAACACCACGCCACCGCCGGATCACATGACGATCGACGTGGTGACCGTCAACGGTTCGGGTTGCCCGGCCGGGACCGCGGCCGTCGCGGTGTCACCGGACCACAAGGCGTTCACCGTCACCTACAGCCAGTTCATGGCGCAGGTGGGTGTCGGCGCCCTGCCCACCGATTTCCGGAAGAACTGCCAGCTCAACCTGAGAATCAACATCCCGCAGGGCTTCACCTACGGGATCGCCCAGGCCGACTACCGCGGCTTCGCCCACCTGGAGCGGGGCGCGACCGGCCTGGAACGGGCGAACTACTACTTCCAGGGCATGTCGCCGACGTCGTACAAGAACCACAACTACGCCGGCCCGCTCAGCGACGACTGGCAGGCCACCGACACCACCGAACTCGCCGCGATCGTCTTCCACCCGTGCGGTGAACAGCGGTTGCTCAACATCAACACCGAGCTGCGGGTGAACGCCGGCACCTCGGACCCGACCAAGACCACCAGCTTCATGTCGATGGACTCCACCGACGGCAGCGTCGAGACGACCTACCAGTTCTCCTGGAAGACCTGTCCGGCGGTCTGACGGACGCGGGACGGGAAGGCATCGCGGTGGGCGGACGGCGTTGGCCGCCCGCCGCGACGGGTCACACGAGCGGCCGGTCGGTGGGCTCGATCGGCCGCGGCAGGACGTGCCGGCCGGTGAGGTAGGCGTCCACGCCGGCGGCGGCCGAACGGCCCTCGGCGATGGCCCACACGATGAGCGACTGGCCGCGGCCCATGTCGCCGGCCACGAACACGCCGTCGACCGAGGTGGTGAAGGAGTCGTCGCGGGCGACGTTGCCCCGCGCGTCGAGGGTGACGCCCAACTCGGTGAGCAGGCCGTCCTTCTCCGGGCCGACGAAGCCCATCGCCAGCGTCACCAGCTGCGCCGGGATCTCCCGCTCACTGCCCGGCACCGGCTCGAACCGCCCACCGGACGCCTCGACCTCGACCAGCTTCAACGCCCGGACCGCACCGTCGTCGTCACCGAGGAACTCCACCGTGGACACCGAGTACAGCCGCTCGCCGCCCTCCTCGTGCGCCGACGTCACCCGGTAGAGCATCGGGTAGGTCGGCCACGGGTGGGCCTCGGCGCGCTTCTCCGGCGGCCGGGGCATGATCTCCAGCTGCGTCACCGAGAGCGCGCCCTGCCGGTGGGCGGTGCCCACGCAGTCCGCGCCGGTGTCGCCGCCGCCGATGACGACGACGTGCTTGCCCTCGGCGGTGATCGGCGGCGCGTCCAGCTCGCCCCGCGCCACCCGGTTCGCCCACGGCAGGTACTCCATCGCCTGGTGCACCCCGGACAGCGCCCGTCCGGACACCGGCAGGTCGCGCCACGCCGTCGCGCCGCCGGCCAGCACCACCGCGTCGAACGACTCCCGCAGTTCGGCGACCGTGACGTCCACGCCGACGTTCACGTTCGTCCGGAACTCGGTGCCCTCGGCCCGCATCTGGTCCAGCCGGCGGTCCAGCCGCCACTTCTCCATCTTGAACTCGGGGATGCCGTACCGCAGCAACCCGCCGATGGCGTCCGCCCGCTCCAGCACCACGACCGAGTGCCCGGCGCGGGTCAGCTGCTGCGCGGCAGCCAGGCCCGCGGGCCCGGAACCGACCACGGCCACCGAACGGCCGGTGCGCGTCACCGGCACCTGAGGCGTGACCCAGCCCTCGTCCCACGCCCGGTCGATGATGGAGATCTCGACCCGCTTGATGGTGACGGCATCACCGTTGATGCCGACCACGCACGCGGCCTCGCACGGAGCGGGGCACAACGTCCCGGTGAACTCCGGGAAGTTGTTGGTGGCGTGCAGGCGTTCCGACGCCAGCCGCCAGTCCTCCTTCCACACCAGGTTGTTCCACTCGGGGATCAGGTTCCCGAGCGGACAGCCCTGGTGGCAGAACGGGATGCCGCAGTCCATGCACCGACCGGCCTGCTTCTCCAGCTTGGGCCGCTCGAACTCCTCGTACACCTCGCGCCAGTCGCGCAGGCGCAGGAAAACCGGACGGCTGCGCGGAGTCTCACGCTCGGTGGTGAGGAACCCGCGGGGGTCAGCCATGAGACGCCTCCATGATCGCTTCGTTCACGTCCCGGCCCTCCAGCTCGGCCCGCGCCTGCGCCGCCAGCACCCGCTTGTAGTCCTTCGGCATGACCTTGGTGAACCGGTCCACCGCCAGGTCCCAGTCGGCCAGCAGCGCGTGCGCCACCGCCGAGTCCGTCTCCAGGTAGTGCTTCTCCACCGCGCGCCGCAGGAATTCGCGGTCCGACTCGTCCAACGGGTCCAGGTCCACCATCTCCGGGTTGACCCGCTGCACGGCCGCGTCCAGCACGTAGGCGATGCCACCGGACATGCCCGCGGCGAAGTTGCGCCCGGTCGCGCCGAGCACGACCACCCGCCCGCCGGTCATGTACTCGCACCCGTGGTCGCCCACGCCCTCGACGACGGCCAGCGCGCCCGAGTTGCGCACGCAGAACCGCTCGCCGACCTTGCCGCGCAGGAAGATCTCGCCACCGGTCGCGCCGTAGCCGATCACGTTGCCCGCGATGATGTGCTGCTCGGCGGCGAACTGCGCGTCGGCCACCGGCCGGATGGTGATCCGCCCACCGGACAGGCCCTTGGCCACGTAGTCGTTGCCGTCGCCGATGAGCCGCAACGTGATGCCGCGCGGCAGGAACGCGCCGAACGACTGGCCGGCGGTGCCGGTGAACGTGACGTCGATCGTGTCGTCCGGCAGCCCTTCACCGCCCCACCGCTTGGTCACCTCGGAGCCGAGCATGGTGCCGACGGTGCGGTTCACGTTGCGCACCGGCAGTTCCAGCCGCACCCGGTCACCGGAGGCGATCGCGCCCTCCGCGAGCTGGATCAGCGTGTTGTCCAACGCCTTCTCCAGCCCGTGGTCCTGGTCGGTGGTGCGGTGCCGGGCCGCGCCTTCCGGCAGCTCCGGCACGTGGAAGATCGGCGACAGGTCGAGCCCGGCCGCCTTCCAGTGGTCCACGGCGGCCCGCGTGTCGAGCAGGTCCGCGTGCCCGACGGCCTCGGCCAGCGTGCGGAAGCCGAGCTGTGCCAACAGCTCCCGGACTTCCTGCGCGATGAACTCGAAGAAGTTCACCACGTGCTCGGCCTTGCCCGCGAACTTCGCCCGCAGCACCGGGTTCTGCGTGGCCACACCCACCGGACAGGTGTCCAGGTGGCAGACCCGCATCATGATGCAGCCCGACACGACCAGGGGAGCGGTGGCGAAACCGAACTCCTCCGCGCCGAGCAGCGCCGCGATCACCACGTCCCGCCCGGTCTTGAGCTGGCCGTCGGTCTGCACCACGATCCGGTCGCGCAACCGGTTGGCCAGCAGCGTCTGCTGCGTCTCGGCCAGACCCAGCTCCCACGGACCGCCCGCGTGCTTGATGGACGACAGGGGTGACGCGCCGGTGCCGCCGTCGTGACCGGAGATCAGCACGACGTCCGCGTGCGCCTTGGACACGCCCGCCGCGACCGTGCCGACGCCGACCTCGGAGACGAGCTTCACGTGGATGCGCGCCGCCGGGTTGGCGTTCTTCAGGTCGTGGATGAGCTGCGCCAGGTCCTCGATCGAGTAGATGTCGTGGTGCGGCGGCGGCGAGATCAGGCCGACGCCGGGCGTGGAGTGCCGGGTCTTGGCGATCCACGGGTACACCTTCGCGCCGGGCAGCTGGCCGCCCTCGCCGGGCTTCGCGCCCTGCGCCATCTTGATCTGGATGTCGTCGGCGTTGACCAGGTACTCGCTGGTGACGCCGAACCGGCCGGAGGCCACCTGCTTGATCGCCGAACGCCGCGAGTCGCCGTTGGCGTCGGGGGTGAACCGCTCGGCGTCCTCGCCGCCCTCACCGGTGTTGGACTTGGCACCCAACCGGTTCATGGCGATGGCCAGCACCTCGTGCATCTCCTGCGAGATGGAGCCGTACGAGATGGCGCCGGTGGCGAACCGCTTGACGATCGACGAGACCGGCTCGACCTCGTCGATCGGTACCGGCTCCCGTACGCCTTCCTTGAACGCGAACAGCCCGCGCAGCGTCAACAGCCGCTTGGCCTGCTCGTCCACCGCCCGCGTGTACTCCTTGAAGATGTCGTAACGCCCGCTGCGGGTGGAGTGCTGGAGCTTGAACACCGTCTGCGGGTTGAACAGGTGCGCTTCGCCCTCGCGGCGCCACTGGTAGTCGCCGCCGACCTCCAGCTCCCGGTGGTGCGCCCGGACGCCGTCGGCCGGGAACGCCATCCGGTGCCGCCGCGCGACCTCTTCGGCGATGACGTCGAACCCGATGCCGCCCAGCCGCGAGGTGGTGCCGGTGAAGCAGGAGTCCACGACCTCGTCGCCGAGACCGATCGCCTCGAAGATCTGCGCGCCGGTGTAGGACGCGACGGTCGAGACGCCCATCTTCGACATCGTCTTGCGCACGCCCTTGCCCAGCGCCTTGATCAGGTTGCGGGTGGCGACGTCCGGCTCGACGTCCGGCAGCTCCTCCACCGACGCCATCGCCAGGTACGGGTTCACCGCTTTCGCGCCGTAACCGATGAGCAGCGCGATGTGGTGCACCTCGCGGGCGTCGCCCGCCTCCACGATCAGGTCCACCTGGGTGCGGGTCTTCTCCCGCACCAGGTGGTGGTGCACCGCGCCGGTCAGCAGCAGCGACGGGATCGGCGCGTGGATCTCGTCCAGGCCCCGGTCCGACAGCACGACCAGCCGCGCGCCATCCCGGATCGCCTGGGACACCTCGGCGCGGATCTCGTCCAGCCGCCGCACCAACGCCTCACCGCCGCCCGCCACCTCGTACAGGCCGCGCACGGTGAACGTGCGGAACTCCGGCAGCGTGCCGTCGTCGTCGACGTGCACGAGCTTGGCCAGTTCGTCGTTGTCCAGCACCGGGAACGGCAGCGAGATCCGCCGGCACGACGTGGCGTCCGCGCTCAGCAGGTTCGGCTCCGCGCCGAGGGTGGCGTGCAGCGAGGTCACCAGTTCCTCGCGGATCGCGTCCAACGGCGGGTTGGTGACCTGGGCGAAGAGCTGGGTGAAGTAGTCGAACAGCTGCCGCGGTCGGTCCGACAGCGGCGCGAACGGGGCGTCGTTGCCCATCGAGCCGATCGGTTCCGCGCCGGACCGGGCCATCGGGCCCAGCAGCAGCGCCATTTCCTCTTCCGTGTAGCCGAACGCCTGCTGACGACGCACCAGGGACGAGTGCGTCGGCGTCTCGCGCTCCCGCGCGGGCAGGTCGGCCAGGTGCAGGATGCCGTCGGCCACCCACTCCTGGTACGGGTGCTCGGCGGCCAGCTCGCCCTTGATCTCCTCGTCGTCGATGATCCGCCCCTGGGCGGTGTCGACCAGGAACATCCGGCCCGGCTCCAACCGACCCTTGCGCACGATCGTCGTCGGGTCGAACTCCAGCACACCAGCCTCACTGCCGAGCACGACCAGGCCGTCCTCGGTGACCCAGTACCGGGCCGGGCGCAGGCCGTTGCGGTCCAGCACCGCGCCGATCAGCGTGCCGTCGGTGAACGCCACCAGCGCCGGGCCGTCCCACGGCTCCATGAGCGTGGAGTGGAACTCGTAGAACGCGCGCCGCTGCGCGTCCATCTCGGCGTGGTTCTCCCACGCCTCGGGGATCATCATCAGCACCGCGTGCGGCAGGCTGCGCCCGCCCAGGTGCAGCAGTTCCAGCACCTCGTCGAACGTGGCCGAGTCGCTGGCGCCGCGGGTGATGACCGGGAAGATCCGGTCCAGATCACCGGGGATGAGATCGGTGGCGAGCACGGACTCGCGCGCGTCCATCCAGTTCCGGTTGCCGCGCAACGTGTTGATCTCGCCGTTGTGCGCCACGTACCGGTACGGGTGGGCCAGCGGCCACGACGGGAACGTGTTGGTGGAGAACCGGGAGTGCACCAGGCCGACCGAGCTCGTCACCCGCTCGTCGGTGAGGTCGGGGAAGAACTTCTCCACCTGGGGCTCGGTGAGCATGCCCTTGTAGACGATCGTCCGCGCGGACAGGCTCGGGAAGTAGACGTCCGTCGCGCGCTCGGCGCGCTTGCGCACCACGAACGCCAGCCGCTCCAACGCCAGACCGTCCGTGCCCGCTCCCGCCGTGCCCGCTCCTTCTGGGCCGGCTCCCTCTGGGCCGGCTCCAGCGGGACCGGTGAGGAAGAGCTGGCTGAACACGGGCATGGTCGTCTTCGCGGTCGGACCCACGTGATCGGTGTCCACCGGCAGATCGCGCCACCCGAGGACAGTCGCGCCCTCTTCCGCCGCGATCCGCTCGACCTCGGCCCTGACCTCGTTGTGACCCTCCGGGGGGAGGAACGCGGTGCCGACCGCGTAGCCGCCCGGCTCGGGCAGCGGGAAGCCGACGACCTCGCGGTAGAACGCGTCGGGCACCTGGATCAGGATGCCCGCACCGTCGCCGGTCTCCGGCTCGGCGCCGCGCGCGCCCCGGTGTTCGAGGTTGCGCAGCGCCACCAGGGCCTGGCGCACGATCGCGTGGTTTCTGCGACCGGCCAGATCGGCGACGAAGGCGACGCCGCAGGCGTCGTGCTCGTACTGCGGGTCGTACAGGCCTTGCGGCTTGTGGTGGGTCACAACGGGCCCTCCCGTGGCGTCGTCCGGGCATTCGTCCGGGCATACGGAGACGGCCGAACGCCCGCGCGCGGCGTTACGCGGGACCACTCGGCCTAGAGGTTCTTGCTGTGGATCCACGCCCGAGAGATCTTCGGCGTGGGGACCGCACTCCGTTGTGCGGGAGGAACTGCACTTCCTTGTGCGCGCGTTCCGCGGCCGGATGGGGTCGCGGGACGTGCCGAGCGGTGCACCGGGATTGCCGGGGTCTTGTGACGATAGTGTGAATTCGCGGTTATGGCTCTAGTCCGACAGGGCGTCGTGGTGAATCCCACCCCTACTTGACGCCATTACTATCAACGGGGTACGACCGGTCGGCCTAGGTTTTCGCCGGGTTTCGAGCCTTCAGTGGCGGATGAAGTCAGCCTCTGGTCCTTCTCGACTCTCTGACGCAGCCCGCCGCGACGATCAGGCACAGCGCCGCGACGCTGCCCTGCAGCCATCCCGCCTCGCTCACCGCGAGGATCACGTTGATGCCCGAGACCAGCGCGAACAGGGCTGCCAGGAAGGTCCAGAGCCGGCGTTCCGCCTTCTCGCCGCGAGGGATGAGCAGGAATGTGGGCGGGTGTGTCACGGCGCGCACCTCCGGTCCGGGCCTGCCGCGCTCGACGGCGACAAGTCGGCTGCGGTTACCCGCAGTTTGCGTACTTCACACCTCAAGGTGGTGACTTTTTTCGGCCGACTCCGGAGGGCGTGTGCACTGCGTGATCACCTCACCCGACCGTTACTCCGAACAGGAGACCCACGTAGTAGGTGACGATCATCGTGAGCGACCCGACGACCACGTTGCGCCGCACCGCGCGGCCGACGCGGCTGGACCCGAGCCGGGCGCTGATCACGCCGGTGAGCACCAACCCGACCAGCGCGGCCGCCGCACACGCCCACACCCGCCAGGCCGTGGGCGGCAGCACGATCGCGATCACCGGGATCAGCGCGCCGACCGCGAACGCCACCAGCGACGCCCACGCGGCCTGCCACGGGCTGGTCAGGCTGTCCGGGTCGATCTGGAGCTCGGCCTCGGCGTGCGCGCGCAGGGCGTCCTGCTCGGTCAGCTCGCGCGCCACCTGCGCGGCCAGCTCCTCGGACAGCCCCTTGTCCCGGTAGATCTCGGCGAGCTCGCGTTCCTCCGCCTCGGGCATCTCGCGCAGCTCGCGTTCCTCCAGCTTGAGCGCGGCCCGCTCGGTGTCCCGCTGGGTGCTGACCGAGACGTACTCGCCGCCCGCCATCGACAGCGAGCCCGCGACCAGCCCGGCGATGCCCGCGGCGAGGATGGTGGTGCGGTCCGCGGTGGCGCCCGCGACACCGACCACGAGGCCGGCCGTGGACACGATGCCGTCGTTGGCCCCGAGGACGCCGGCGCGCAGCCAGTTGAGCCGGCCGGAGAGGTCGTCGTGGTGCGGTTCGCCGGGGTGCGTCATGACGGTGATAGAACCACCACCCCGCTAACGAGTGGAGTCCCTGTCGCGAACGGGTGAGGGCCTGGACACGGTCGGGATTCCCCGCGGGAGCGCGTTCGTGATCCACTCCGGGCTGACGAATTGGGGGAGTGGTGGTCAGCAGACGCGCGGTGTTGCTCGGGGTGGGTGCGGTGGTCGGGTTGGGTGCGTCCACGTTGCCGCCGCGTGCCGTCCGACGGCGGATCGAGCCGTGCGCCGAGTGGGGTGCCCGGCCGCCGGTCGAACAGCCGGTGTCGTTGAGCCGCAAGCCGGAACGGATCATCGTGCACCACACCGCGACCGAGAACGTGGCGGACGGTTCGCGGCAGCACGCGCACGAACGGGCGAGGTTCTTCCAGGGGCTGCACATGGACGTCAACGACTGGGGCGACACCGGGCAGCACTTCACCATCACGCGGGGCGGTGTGCTGTTGGAGGGGCGGCACGGCAGCCTCGACGCGCTGCTGGCCGGTGACCGGATGGTGGAGGGCGCGCACGCGTTCGGCCAGAACCGGAACTCGATCGGCATCGAGAACGAGGGCACCTACATCGACCAGACACCACCCGCCGTCCAGTGGGACGCGTTGGTGTGGCTGTGCGCGGTCATATGCCGCCAGTACGGGATCGCGCCCGCGGAGATCCACGGCCACCGCGACTTCTGGGACGGCACCATGTGCCCCGGCGACGCCTTCCACGCGCTGCTGCCCCGCCTGCGCGCGGAGGTCGCCCTGATCTAGGCGTACTCCCCGGACCCGCCCCGACCTGCCCGGACTCCCCCGGATTCGCCTTGGACTAGCCGGCTTCGATGATCCGGAACTGCGGGCCGCGGACCCACGTCGCTTCCAGCCGGGACCGGTGGCCGGGGCTGGTGAACTCGACCACGACGGCGTCCGCGGGCTGTTCCACGGTGGCGGCGAAGCCCTGGCGCGGCGTGGCCGAGATCGGCTGCATGTCGCTTTCCGAGAAGCGGATCGCGGCCACCCCGCCCTGGAGGCTGAAGCTGCGCAGGTACACGGGCTCGCCGTCCTGCTCGGTCCACGTGCCTTCCTCCGACGGCAAGGGCTGCGTCGTCGTGGTGGGGACGACCGTCGTCGTGGTCGGCACGGTCGTTGCGACCACCTCCGCTGTGGTCGTGGTGGTGGTAGTCGTGACGGCGGTCGTCGTGGTGGTCGTGGGTATCACGGAGGACTGCGTGGGTCCGGCGACCACGAGCGGTCGTTGCGGAGCACCCGCGTCCAGCACGAACCGGATGCCCAGCCACGACAGCGCCACCGCGACCGCCGTCGACGCCGACCACGCGGCGAGGTACTGCAGGCCCCTGGTCACCCAGCCATCCTGCCAGCGCCACCCCAACCTCGAACCCCTGACCGCGAACCCGCCCCCACGCGCGTGTCCAACACCCAGAACGCGCGTGTCCAACGTTGGGAACGCGCGTGTCCAACACCCAGAACGCGCGTGTCCAACGTTCCGGTACCCCGAGTTGAACGCTCAGGTCGGTCGGCCCGTGTTCTGAGCGTTAAACTCGGGTGTTCTGAACGTTGGACACGCGTGACGCGAACGTTGGACACGCGCGTCCTGGAGGTAGGACACGCGCGTTCTGAATGTTGGACACGCGCGGGTGGGTACGGTGCGCGGCATGGTGTCGGTGCTGCTCGTCGAGGACGACCCGGTGGTGCGGTCGGCGGTGAGTCGGGCGTTGACGGGGCTGGGCCACGCGGTGCTGCCGGTGGGGACGGCGCTGGAGGCGTTGCGGGAGATCACGGGGGGCGCGTTCGACCTTGTGGTGCTCGATCTCGGTCTGCCCGATATGGACGGTGCGGACGCGTTGCGCATGATGCGCGGGGTGTGCGACGTGCCGGTCATCGTCGCCACCGCCCGCGATGACGAGAACGAGATCGTCCGTCTGCTCAACGCGGGTGCGGACGACTACCTGGTGAAGCCGTTCTCCAGTGAGCATCTCGCGGCCCGGTTGTCGGCTGTGCTTCGGCGGGCGCGGAAGGATGCCGCGCCCGCGCCGTTGCAGATCGGCAGCCTCACCGTTGATCCCGACCGGCGGGAGGCCCGGCTGGACGGGCGGGAGCTGAACCTGACCCGCAAGGAGTTCGACCTGCTCGCCTACCTCGCCGCCCGCGAGGGCAAGGTGGTGCCGCGCGCCGAACTGCTGGCCAACCTGTGGAACCTGCCCGGCCGGCACGACGACCAGACGCTGGACGTCCACCTGTCCTGGCTGCGCCGCAAGCTCGGTGAACGCGCCGCCCAACCCCGCTACCTGCACACCGTCCGCGGCGTCGGGTTCAAGCTGACGGCGGCCGAGTGAGGAAGTCGCTCGCGCTGGTCTCGCTGGCCGTCACCTCGATGGTGGCACTGGCGTTCCTGATCCCGCTGGCACTGGTCGTGCGCCAACTCGCCGAGGACCGCGCGCAGGCCGACGCCGAACGCCTGGCCGGCGCGCTCACCCCCGTCCTGGTGATCACCACCGACCCGGCGTCCGTCGGCCAAGCCCTCACCAGCACCGGCGGTGACGTCGCCGTGCACCTGGCGAACGGCCAGGTCGTCGGCGTGCCGGTGGCGACTGAAGAACAACTCAAGACCGCCCGCGAGAAGGGCCTCGCGTTCACCGACGTCGTCCCCGCCGGTCTCGTGCACCTCCAACCCGTGCTGCTGGACGAGGGCCGGGTGGCCGTGGTGGAGGCGTTCGTGCCCCAGTCCGAGCTGTCCCGGGGCGTCTGGCAGGCCTGGCTCGCGCTCAGCGGCGTCGCCGTCACCCTGGTGCTGGGCTCCGTGCTCGTCGCCGACCGGCTCGGCGCACGGGTCGTCAAAGCCGCCGCCGCCCTCGCCGAAGGCGCGCGCAAAATGGGCCAGGGTGATCTAGGCACCCGCGTCGCACCCAGCGGACCACCGGAATTGCTCGACGCCGCCGGCGCGTTCAACCGGATGGCCGATCGGATCGGCCAACTGGTCGCCAACGAACGGGAAATCCTGGCCGATCTGTCCCACCGGCTGCGCACACCGCTCACCGCGTTGCGGCTCGATTCGGAAACCCTCGGCCAGGACCCCAACGCCAACCGCGTCCGGCAGGCCGTGCACGCCTTGGAACGTGAGGTCAACGAACTCATCCGGGCCGCCCGCCGCGAACTCGACGACCCCGACGGCGGCCGGTGCGACGCCGCCCAGGTCGTGCACGACCGCCTGGTGTTCTGGTCCGCCCTGGCCGACGACCAGCAGCGGCTGTGGAACCTGCGCGGCACCGAACGCCCCGCGTTCGTCCCCCTGACCCGCAGCGACCTCGCCGCGGCGATGGACGCGGTGCTCGGCAACGTCTTCCGGCACACGGCCGAGGGCGTCGGTTTCGTGGTGGCGCTGTTCCACCAGGCCGACCGGGTGGTGATCGTCGTCGAGGACGCCGGGCCGGGCATCGACGACCTGGAGGCGGCGTTGCGGCGGGGGAGCAGCGGCGCGGGCTCGACCGGCCTCGGGCTCGACATCGCCCGCCGGGCGGCGGAGGCCACCGGCGGCTCGCTGGTGGTCGACCGCGGACCGCTGGGCGGCACGCGGGTGCAGCTGCGGCTGGGCCGCGCGGAGGAGCCAGTCTGACCGCCGATTCCTTTTCCGCACCTGATGCAAGGTTTAAATGTTCCTTAAATAAATAGTTGTTGACAGCTCTGCATTCCCGGATAAAGTAATTTCTGGAATTGAGGCAACCGAGGCGCTCCCATGTCCGGTGGCCCGGTTCTTCCTCCGGTGCGGCGACCGCAGCGCGCTTACCCTGCGAAGAAGCGCACACGCGGTCGCCGCGCCCGAAATGCCGTCGAATGCAGATTGAGGTTTTTCGCGTGTCGCGCAAGAGCAGTGTGCTGCCCATCGTCGCCGTCCTCGCCGGATTGGCCCTGACCGGGTGCGAGCACCCCGACGGGTTGGCCCTGGTCGCGGCGGGTGCCACCGCGACGATCCGCACCACGTCCGACGCCGACGTCCCACCGACCACCCCGACCACGTCGGACACCACCACCACCACGTCGCCGAGCACCACCACGACCACCGAGCCGCCGCCTGCTCCGGCCCCGGCTCCCGTGACGACGACCACGACCACCACCAAGCCGCCGGCGCAAGCCCCCGTGAAGCGGCCCGCCCCGCCTGCCCCGCCTGCCCCGCCCGCACCGGCCGTGCCGGCCGTGCCGCAGAAGACCGAGGTCGAGATCGCCGAGGCCAAGGTGGTCGAGCTGACCAACGCCGAACGCGCCGCGAACGGCTGCCCCGCGTTGGCCGCCGACGGCCGGCTCGCCGCCGCCGCCCGCGCGCACAGCGCCGACATGGCCGCGCAGAACTACTTCGACCACGTCTCCAAGGACGGCCGCACGTTCGTGGACCGGGTCAAGGCCGCCGGCTACCCCGCTCCCGGCGCGGAGAACATCGCCGCAGGTCAGCGCACCGCCGAGGCCGTGGTGAAGGGCTGGATGGAATCGCCCGGCCACCGGGCCAACATCCTCAACTGCAAGCTCAAGGCGATCGGCGCGGGCATGGCTCGCGGCGGCTCCTACGGCATCTACTGGACTCAGAACTTCGGCTGGTGACCGTCGCGGTCGTTACCGCCGGCGGGCAGTTCGTCGAGGATGAGCACGGTGTGGCTGGACGTCACGTCCGGCATCGTCTGCAACCGGGACAGCACCAGGTCGCGCAGGCTGTGCGCGTCCGGCGCCCGGACCAGCAGCACCAGGTCGTAGTCACCGGACACCAGCGCGCCGTGCCACACCTCCGGGATCTCCAGTACCCGCTGCCGCACCGCCTTCCACGAGTGCTGGCTGATCTTGAGGTAGACGTACGCGGAGATGCCGAAGCCGTAGCGCTCCGGGTCGACCACCGCCGTGTACCCGGTGACGACGCCGTCGCGGTGCAGCCGCTCCACCCGTGAGTAGACGCTGGCACGCGAGATGTGCAGCTTCTCGGCCAACGAGCGCATGGACATCCGGCCGTCCGCGCGCAGTTCCTCCACGATGCGCCGGTCGAGCGTGTCGAGCGGCGCCGAATGTCCAGCTCTCACCGTCATGTGGCCGACCATAACCCGGCTGCCCGGCCATTCGTCCGGATTGCGGGCCGGGATCTGGAACATTGGCCGGTGTGAGCTGGACCATGCCTTCACCTCGTCTTTTGAGACACCCGGAGGAGCCATGGTCCGGACCCGCGTGCCCGAGCGGGCGTTGCTGCCCAGCGAAGAACCGCTGTCGCTGCTGCGCAAGGACGGCTCGCCGGTGGACGACTCGCCGCTGGCCATGCCGGACGACGACGTGCTGGTCGAGCTGCACCGGCGGATGGTCGTCGGTCGCCGTTTCGACACCCAGGCCACCGCGCTGACCAGGCAGGGCAGGCTGGCGGTCTACCCGTCGTCACGCGGTCAGGAGGCGTGCGAGGTGGGCTCGGTGCTCGCGCTGCGCCCCGACGACTGGCTGTTCCCGACCTACCGCGACTCCGTCGCCCTGGTCACGCGGGGCGTCGACCCGGCCGAGACGCTGACCCTGCTCCAGGGCGGCTGGCACCTCGGTTACGACCCGTACGAGCACCGCGTCGGCCCCCAGTGCACGCCGTTGGCGACCAACACCCTGCACGCCGTGGGCTTCGCGCACGCGGCGCGGTTGAAGGGCGAGGACACGGCGGCGCTGGTGCTGCTCGGTGACGGCGCGACGTCCGAGGGTGACACGCACGAGGCGCTGAACTTCGCCGGCGTGTGGAACGCGCCGGTGGTGTTCCTGGTGCAGAACAACGGCTACGCGATCAGCGTGCCCATGTCCAAGCAGAACGCCGCGCCGTCGTTGGCGCACAAGGGCATCGGGTACGGCGTGCCGTCGGTGCTGGTGGACGGCAACGACGTGGCCGCCGTGTACGCGGTGGTGCGCGAGGCGGTCCTGTCGGGCGGGCCGACGTTGATCGAGGCGCTGACCTACCGGATCGAGGCGCACACCAACGCCGACGACGCCACCCGCTACCGCACGTCCGACGAGGTCGCGGCGTGGCTGGACCGGGACCCGGTGGACCGGCTGGAGGCGTACCTGGTCTCGCGGGGACTGTTGGACAACGCGCGGCGCGCGGCGGTGGCGGCCGAGGCGGAGGAGTTCGCGGCGTCCGTGCGGGCGAAGATGAACGCCGACATCGTGCCCTCGCCGGACGAGCTGTTCGAGCACGTCTACGCGTCCACACCCCGTCACCTGCGGGAACAGGCTGCGGCGCTGCGGGAGGAACTGGCATGAGGACGGTGTCGACCGGCGTTTCCATGGCGGGCGCGTTGAACCGGGCGTTGGCCGACGCGTTGGCCGCCGACCCGAGCGTGCTGGTGTTCGGCGAGGACGTCGGGGCGCTCGGCGGTGTGTTCCGGGTGACCGACGGGCTCGCGGCGCGGTTCGGTGAGCAGCGGGTGTTCGACACGCCGTTGGCCGAGTCCGGCATCGTCGGCACGGCCATCGGCATGGCGATGAACGGGCTGCGGCCGGTGGTGGAGATGCAGTTCGACGCGTTCGCCTACCCGGCGTTCGAGCAGATCACCAGCCACCTGGCCAAACTGCGCAACCGCACGCGCGGCCGGGTGTCGTTGCCGGTGGTGATCCGGGTGCCGTACGGCGGCGGGATCGGCGGGGTCGAGCACCACTGCGACTCGTCGGAGGCGTACTACACGCACACGCCGGGGCTGCGGGTCGTCACGCCCGGTACGCCGGATGACGCGTACCGGTTGTTGCGCGACTCGATCGCCTCGCCCGATCCGGTGATCTTCCTGGAGCCGAAGCGGCGGTACTGGGCGAAGGGTGATCTTTCGGTCGACTCTTCGGTCGACTCTTCGGACACGATCGGGTTCGACCGGGCTTTGGTGCGGCGTCCCGGGCGGGATGTCACGTTGATCGCGTACGGGCCGATGGTCGCGACCGCGTTGGAGACGGCCGAGGCGGCGGTGGAGGAGGGCTGGGACGTCGAGGTCGTGGACCTGCGGTCGTTGTCGCCGTTCGACGACGAGACGGTGTGCGCGTCCGTCCGCCGCACCGGGCGTGCGGTGGTCGTGCACGAGGCGTCCGGGTTCGGCGGGTACGGCGCGGAGGTCGTGGCCCGGGTGACCGAGCGGTGCTTCCACCACCTGCACGCGCCGGTGCTGCGGGTGACCGGGTTCGACATCCCCTACCCGCCGCCGAAGCTGGAGGAACACCACCTGCCGAGTGTCGATCGAATTTTGGACGCGATCGCCCGGCTGCAGTGGGACGACGAGGTCGTGGGGAGCTACGGTGCCTGACTTCCGGCTGCCCGACCTGGGCGAGGGGTTGACCGACGGCGAGATCGTCACCTGGCTGGTGTCGGTCGGGGACCACGTGTCCATCGACCAGCCGGTGGTGGAGGTGGAGACGGCGAAGGCCGTGGTGGAGGTGCCCTGCCCGTTCGAGGGCGTGGTGAGCGCGCGGTTCGGAGAGCCGGGGGAGAAGCTGGCCGTCGGGTCCGTGCTGCTGTCGGTCGGTGCACCCGATACCGAGTCCTCCGGCACCGAGTCCTCCGGCAACGTCCTCATCGGCTACGGCACGTCCGACACCCCGCGCCGCCGTCGCCGCCCCCGCGTGTCCAACGCTCAGAACGCGCGTGTCCAACGTTCAGAACACCCGAGTTCAACACTCGGGCACGCCGAACCGGCCACGATCCCGGCCGCCCGCACCGCTTCCGCGCCGGCCGCAACCGTTTCCGGTGGTGCGCCCGCTGTCATCTCGCCGCTGGTGCGGCAGTTGGCGCGGGAGAACGGCCTGGCGCTCGACCGCATCGACGGCACCGGGCCGGGCGGCGTCATCCGGCGTGCGGACGTGGAGCGGGAGCTGGCCGCCCGTGCCGCACCAACCCCAGCCCCAGCTCCGGCCCCGGTCGCTGCCGGTCGCCGCATCCCGTTGCGCGGCTTGCGCGGCGCGGTGGCGGAGAAGCTGAGCACCTCGCGTCGGGAGATCCCCGAGGCGACGGTGTGGGTGGACGTCGACGCCACCGACTTCCTGGCCGCACGCGCCGCGATGCCGTCGGTGTCGCTGCTCGCGCTGCTGGCCCGGTTCACCGTGCTGGGCCTCAAGAAGTTCCCCGAGCTGAACTCACGGGTCGAGGGCGACGAGATCGTGGTCCTCGACCAGGTGAACCTCGGCTTCGCCGCCCAGACCGACCGCGGCCTCGTGGTGCCGGTCGTGCGGGACGCCCAGTCCCTCACCACCACCGAACTCGCCACCGCCATCGCCGCCCACACCGCGTCCGCGCGCGAAGGCAAACTGGCACCCACCGCGATGACCGGCGGCACGTTCACGGTCAACAACTACGGCGTGTTCGGCGTCGACGGCTCGGCCGCGATCATCAACCACCCGGAAGCCGCGATCCTCGGCATCGGCCGCATCATCGACCGGCCGTGGGCGGTGGACGGACAGCTGGCGGTGCGCAAGGTCGCGCAGCTGACCCTGGCCTTCGACCACCGGGTGTGCGACGGCGGCACGGCGGGCGGGTTCCTGCGGTTCGTCGCCGACTGCGTCGAGTCCCCGATCACCGCCCTGGCCGATCTATAGATCGATCAGGTGACCTTCGACAGCGCGACGCGGCGGGCGTCCCTCGATCGGACCACGCGGAGCGAACGGCCGTAACAGCATCCTCCCGGTGGGCGAACTACGAAACGTAGTGAGGTGTGCCCCGGGGAGAAGGTGAACCGGCCGATGTCCCTGACCGTGTTCGACGAGCTGGTCGAGATCGCTCGGGAATCGCCCGGACCGGCCGCGGCGCGCGGCGTGGTCGCGGCCCTGTCGTCGTTGGCCGTGGAGGGTGACCGCGGTGCGGCAGTGGCGCTCGGCCGGATCTTCGCCGCGGACCTGGGCCTGCCCGACTTCGGGGCTACCGGCTCGCCGGAGGCCGTGCCGACCGCCGAGATGCCCGCGCTGGTCAAGCTGTACGTGACGGGGTTCGCCCCACGGCTGTTCCTGGCCGACCCGGAGACCGTCCGGCGGCTCGCCCGCGAGGTCGGGCCGGAGGTCTTCGAGCGGTTCCAGGCGATGGTGCGCCGGGACGCTCCCGGTCAGGACGCCGCGCTGACCGCGTTCATCCTGCTCGGCTTCGCGAACTTCGCCGGTGGTCCGGTCGGCGAGTCCATGAAGTCCAGTGCGCGGCAGCGCGTGTTGCGGGACATCACCCGGACGTCGAGGGTCGTTCCGGGGGACAGCGTCGACTCCACGTTCGCCGTCGGCCGAGACGTCGTGCTGGGCGTGGCATCGCTGGAGAGGTTCCTCGGCCCGATCTACCACGAGTTCGGGCACCACGTGACCAACGACCTGCGGTCCGGTCAGGAGGAGTCGTTCGGCCACGACCTGGCTCGCGGGATGGCGGGAGCGGTGCCGCGGCTGCTGGAGGAGTCGGCGCGACTGGCGGGTCGGCCGGTGGGCCCGGCCGACCCGCGCACGGCCGTGCTGCCTGCCGGTCTGGTGATCATCTGCACCACGCACGGGCAGTACACCCACCTGTCGCTGTCGCAGGCCGGCGGGCCGATCGACTTCGACTACGCGGTCGGCTGCGCCCTGCTGCTGGTGGAGCTGCTCGGCGTCCCGCCCGCGGACGTGGTGGTCGCCTACTCGCCCGGCGGGGTGTTCCACCTCGCCTGCACCGGTTTCCCGGCCGCGTTCAAGGTCCGGTTCCGGGCCGTGCGCAAGCCGGTCGTCACGCCGGACCTGCCGCAGCGGGCCGCCGCGTGGTTCGCGGAACTGGAGCGGACCGGCCGCGTCGGGCACGACGAGCAGGACGTCGCCGCGCTGGTCACCGGCGCGGAGCGGGCGGCGCGCGTCCATGCCGAGTCGCCCCGGACCGCGATGCGCGACCTCGCGATCCGCGGCAACCTGCGGGACGGGGGAGACCTCTCGCAGTTCGACGCCGAGACCCTGGTCCACGCGGCGGTCGCGTGCGGTGACCCGGTGGCGGTGCGCAATGCCCTGGCCGCCGACGTGCCGCTCCTCGGCCTGGCCGACCTCGGCCGGAGCCGCGCCATCGTGGTCGACGACGGCCTCACCCACGCGGGCACGTCACGCGACGACCTGTACGACGTGATCAGGGTGCTCCACGAGGCAGGGCGCGACGTGGACGAGGCGGTGAACGACCAGGGCGACAGCCTGCTGTCCGACGCGGCCGCCCGCAGCGCGGACCTCACGTCGTTCCTGCTGGCCCACGGTGCCGACGCGAACCACAAGAACCGCGACGGCGTCACCCCGCTCGTCCGTGCCGCGATGAGCGGCCAGTGGCGCGTGGTCGAGGCGCTGCTGCACGCCGGGGCACGGCTGGACGAACGGGACGTCGACGGCCGCACCGCGCTGCACCACGCTGTGTCGTCGGGCCACCCCGAAGTCGCGGCCCGCCTGCTCGCGGGTGGGGCAGGCGCCGATGTCGCCGACAGCACCGGGCGGACCCCGCTGATGAACGCGGTGACGCCGGCCCTGGTCACCTTGCTGTGCGAGCGGGGCGCCGACCCGAACACCGCCGACCACTCGGGGAACACCGCGCTGATCGGTGCGGCGGCGCGGGGGGACGTCGAGGTCGTGCGGGAGCTGCTGCGGCGCGGAGCCGACCCGTCGGCCGTGACCGATCGTGGCGACGCGGCCATCCACCACGCTTCGGTCGCCGGCATCGCGGACCGGCGGCTCGCCGTCGTGACGGCCCTGCTGGACGCCGGCGCGGACGTGGACGAGGAGAACAACGAGGGCATGACGGCGCTGATGGCCGCCTGCATGGACGCCCATCCCGAGACCGTGGAGCTGCTGATCAGCCGGGGAGCCGACGTGGAGGCGCGGACGGTGCAGGGCTTCACGCCCCTGATGCACGCCGCGGACGGCCGCAACCAGTGGAGCCGGGACCCCACGCACAACGACCGCGCCATGGAGTGCCTGCGGCTGCTGGCCGGCGCCGGGGCAAGCCTCGACGCCCGGAGCAACGACGGGTGGACCGCGCTGCACTTCGCGAGCCTGGGGTTCGACGCCGGACCGGTGGCGCTGTTGCTCGAACTCGGCGCCGACCCCAACATCGCGACCGACGCCGGCGTCACGCCCCTCGCCCAGGCCGAGGCGCAGGGCCACGGGAAGATGATCGAGGACCTGATCGGGGCGGGAGCGCGGGAGGACGTTCGGTGAACCGGGTTGCGGCCGCGCTGGAGTCGCGGAGTTGGGTCGGGACGGGCGTGCTGGACCTGCGCGGCCTGCGGCTGCGCGAGCTTCCCGACGACTTCCCCGCCGACCCGCGGCTGCGGCGGATCGACCTGAGCGGCAACCGGCTGACCGCGCTGCCGCCGTCGTTGTTCCGGTTGGCCGGGTTGGAAGAACTCGACCTGGGCAACAACCGGCTGACCACCCTCGGACCCGAGTTCGGCTCGCTCGTCGGGCTCGTCCGGCTCGACGTGTCGGAGAACCGCCTGTCGGCCGTCGCGCCCGAACTGGCCGCGTGCACGGCGCTGCGGCACGTCCACCTGTACGGCAACGCGTTGACCGAGGTCGTTCCGCTGCACGCGCCGGTAACGCTGGACATGTCCGGCAACCGGCTGCGCTCACTCGACGCCCTGGCCCCGACCCTGGAGTCGTTGGACGTCTCCGGCAACCGAATCACGGCGCTGCCCGACGACCTGCGCCCGCTCACCCGCCTGCGCCGCCTCGACCTGTCGGACAACCGGCTGACCTCGGTCGATTCCCTGGTCGGCTTGGCCCTGGACGAGCTGCACCTGGACGGCAACGCCCTGCCGGTCCGGCCGGACGCGTTGGCGGCGTCGGTGCGGCGGTTCTCCGACCACGGCAACCCTTACGACGTCCCGGTGGACGGGCTGGTCGCCGACGTCTACGAGGCGGTCGAGCGACACACCACCGGCCACGCCGATCCGACGAAGGAGTACTTCGACGCCGCCACGCTCGTCTACGCCTTCTCCCTGGCAGTCGGCGGGGCAATGGCCATCCGGACCGTCGTCGACCACTACTACAAGCGGTTCAAGGGCGTGGGCGTGGCGCTCACGTTTCCGGACGGCAGACGGATCGAGCTGACCAACCTCAGCCGCAAGACCGCGCTCCAACTCGTTGACGACATGCGGGAGCCCGCCGCGCAGCGGGCACTGGTGGACTTCCAGCCCACCAAGGACCGTGGTCTGCAACGGGCGACGGCGGAATTCGTCGTCGGGTCGGTGGCGCGACTGGACAACGCGGAGCTGGTGCCGAAAGGCCCCGGACCGGTCATCCACTTCCAGCAGATCAACATCAACAGCGAGGTCACGATGGGCGACAAGATCAGCTTCGAGAACGTCGTCAACTCCAACATCAACGTGAAGTCCGCGCTGACGAACGTCACCCAGACCGTCGGCGCGGCCACGACGCTCGACGACGGGGCCAAAGCCGAGCTGAACAGGTTGGTCGCGGAACTCGGCAGGGAGCTGGAGAAGCTCCCGCCGGAGCAGGCCGAAGACGCCGAGGCCGTCGCCACGACGACCGCCGACCTGGTGGAGAAGGCGACCAAGGAGAAGCCGAACAAGAAACTTGTGGAGACCTCCGCCAACGGGCTGCGCGCGCTGGTGGACGGCTTGGCCACGATCGCGCCCATCGCCCTGGGCATCATCGGGATCGTCACCAAGATCGTCGGTGCTTGACCGACCTGCGACGTTGGTCAGCCCCTCCCGCACCAGGCGATAGGCAACCGGCGTGAGCGGTGGGCGGGCAGTTGGCGGGCAGTTGGCGGTGCGCAGGTCATGCGGCTGACGCTGGCCTTCGACCACCGGATGTGCAGTGGCGGGCGGGTTCCTGCGGTTCGCCGCCGACTGCGTCGAGTCCCCGATCACCGCCCTGGCCGATCTATAGATTGATCAGGTGACCTTCGACAGCGCGACGCGACGGTAGCGGGACTGGCAGGAGAGCCCGTGGGGACGGCTGCGGTACACGCAGGCGGAGGCCAACTTGGCCCGCCACCTGCCGTCCGCGCCGTCGAAGGTGCTCGACCTGGCGGGCGGCGACGGGGCGGACGCGCTCCGGTTGGCCCGGCGCGGCCACGACGTGACCGTGGTGGACCGGTCGGCCGAGATGCTGGCCGAAGCGGAGCGGTCGTTCGCCTCCGCGGGACTGCCGGTCCGGGTCGTGCGGGCGGATCTGACCGATCCGGCCGAGGACGTGGGCGGTGAGTACGACGTGGTGCTGGTGCACAACGTCATCCAGTACACGGCCGACCAGGTCGTCGGGTGGCTCGACGGCTGTGCGGTGCTCGGCCACTACGGCATCTGCACGGTCACCGGTTACGTCGCCGACAACGCCCGCAAGCACGATCCGGCGTTCTTCGCCGATCTCGAACGCCTGGAACTGGCCCTGGCCGACCGCATGCCGTACCCGCTGATCGCCCGCTTCTTCCACCTGGTGGTCGGCCGGTGACCTGGGTGGCGTGGGACGAGGAGTCCTACCTGGAGCTGGTCCGCCGGGCGTGCTTCATCTGCGAAATGCTCGCCGGGAACCCCGACTACCCGCACCACGTCGCCCACCGCGACGAGCGGGCCGTGGTGTTCCTCAGCAAGTTCCCGTTCATGTGGGGGCACGTGCTGGTCGCGCCGGTCGAGCACCGCGAGCACGTCATCGGCGACTTCCCGCTGGACGACTACCTGGCCCTGCGGCGGGTCGTCCACGCGGCCGGCACCGCGCTGACCTCGATCGTCCCCACCGAACGCCTCTACCTGCTGAGCCTGGGCAGCCAACAGGGCAACCGGCACACGCACTGGCACCTGGCGCCCCTGCCGCCCGGCGTGCCGTACGAACAGCAGCAGTTCGCCGCGTTCTCGGCCGAGGGGGCTCCTACGACTTCCCCGACGGCGACCTCGCGGACCTGGCCGCGAAACTCGGAGGACGGCTGCGCGGGATCCTCGTAGATTGATCAGCGTGAGCAAGCCCGATTTCCCCATTCGAACCCGGCGGCTGACGCTGCGCCCGTTCACTCTCGACGACCACGCCGCGCTGCAGTCGTGGCAGTCACGCCCGGACGTCGTGCGTTACCTCTACGGCGACGTCCGCACGCCCGAGGACACCAGCGAGAGACTGGCTCGGGACATGTCGGTGACGTGGCCGGAGAAGGAGGGCGAGAACCTCGCGCTGGCCGTGGAGAAGGATGGCGAGGTCATCGGTGAGGTGGTGCTCAAGTACCGCAGCGAGGCGCACCGGCAGGGCGAGGTCGGCTACACCTTCCACCCCGACCACCACGGCAACGGGTACGCCACCGAAGCCGCCGCCGCGATGATCGACCTGGGCTTCAAGAACCTGGGCCTGCACCGGATCGTGGCGTCGTGCGACGCGTTCAACGAGCCGTCGTGGCGGGTGATGGAACGGCTGGGCATGCGCCGCGAAGCCCACTTCCGGCACAACGAGATCTTCAAGGGCGCGTGGGGCGAGGAGTTGATCTACGCCATCCTGGAGGACGAGTGGCACCGGATGGCGGACAGCCCGTGGGGGCCGGGCGGCGCATGATGTCCCGATGTACGAGTTCACCGTGGACAGCGGCGCCTACGAGCGGTGGTTGGCCGAACACCAGGACCAGTTCGTGGTCAACGCCGAGCGCAGCCTGAACCCGGACAACCTGATGCTGCACAGAGCGAGCCGCCACGCCATCAACGGCACACCGGCCCGCGGCACGACGTGGGTCGGCAGCTACATCAAGATCGTCGGCACCCGGCACGAACTGGAAACCGGACACCCGACCGCCACCCGGCGCTGACGTTCACCGCACCGTGGAGCGCGGCCGAGGTCGAGCACACCGCACCCTCGGCCGCCTACCTGACGATGCTCGCGTTCGGCCTGGCCGAGGCGCACCGGTGGACGGCCGAACGGATCGCCGCCTACCTCGCCCGCCGCACGCCGTTCTGGACGGCGGCCGAGATCGAGGTCCTGGTCAGTCCCGCGCCACGACCGCGCTGAGGTTCCCGTCGTCCCCGGCGACGCACGACGCCTCCGGCTCCGACGTGGCCAGGAATTCCGTCATGCACCGACCGAACTGCTCGTACCCCCGGTCGTTGGGGTGGAACGACTCCTGCAACGCGTGCCGGGCCCGCACCTCGTCCCGCAGGCCGTCGAAGTCGACCGTGAGCCGGGTGAACCACTCGTCCTCGGGCTTCTGCCCGCCCATGCACGCCTCGCGCTTCTCACCGGCCTGCGACAGGTCGAGGAACCGCGCCTCCACGGCCTTCGCCGCCGACCGCAGGCCGTCCGACAGCTGTTCGACCGCCGTGTCCCGCACCCACTCCAGATCACCCGTGCGCAGCGGACAGCCCGCCAGGTTCTGCAGGTCGAACGGCAGCCCCGGCGCGACCGGCGCCGCGTAGGACTGGAGGACCAGCGTGTACGAGCGGGGCGTGTAGCCCTCGTCCTGCAATACCCGGCGGATGTCGCGCAGCGCGCGCTCCACCTTGGGCACCATCCGCTCGACGCGGGCCTTCCACTCGTCGGCCATGGTCCGAGCGCAGTCGGTGCGGCGCTCGATCCACGCCCGCAGGCACGCGCCCAGCACGTCGGCGAACCGCGGGTCGTCGTTCGCGCCCACCGCGACCACGACCACCGACACCCGGTACTCGCGTGCGATCGCGGCCAGCTGCCTGGCCTGCGAGCCCTCGGTGTTGCGGACCTGGTCGGTGACGCCGACCTGCTCCGAGTTCGCGCCCGAACAGGCCAGGTTGAACACCCGGTCCACGCCCGCGACCCGCGTCTTGTGCACCGAGGCCTTCAACGACCGGTGGCACCAGTTGCCGTTCTCGCCGTCCGTGCCCGGCTCGTAGGTGCCCGCGCCCTCACCGGACATGGTGCTGTCGCCGAGCGCCACGATCGCCCGCGGGGCGTCGCGCTTGGGGCCCGGCATAGTCGGGTACGGCGAGTCGCTGACCACCACCAACAGGGCGAGCAGCGAGAAGACCAGGGTGACGGCTACTGATCGGCGCAACATCGGCACCTATCCTACGGAGATCCGCCCGCCGCTGAGCACCAGCGTGCGGTCAGCCGCCCGGTGCACCTCGTCGTGGTGGGTGGCGATCAGCACGGCCGCGCCCGCGTCGGCCGCCCGCCGCAACACCCGCACCGCCGTCGGGGCGCTGCGCTGGTCGAGGTGCGCGGTGGGTTCGTCGGCCAGCAGCACCTTCGGCGAGCCGACCACGGCACGCGCCAACGCGGCCCGCTGCTGCTGCCCGTACGACACCTCGGCGGGGTACCGGTCGGCGAGTTCCCCGACGCCCAGCTCCGCCAGCAACTCCATCACCCGAGTGAGTGACCCGCCGGTGCGGCCGAGCCGGATCGGCAGCGCCACGTTCTCCGCCAGCGTCAGTTCACCGGCCAGGCCCATCGCCTGCGGCAGCAGCGCGCACACCTTCCACGACGGCGCCGCAGTCAGCACCTCGCCGCACATCTCCACCGTCCCCGCGTCGGCCCGGTCGAACCCCGCCAGCACGGCCAGCAGCGCGCTCTTGCCCGACCCGGACGGGCCGGACAGTGTCACCAGCTCACCGGCCGCCACCTCCAGGTCCACCCCGCGCAGCACGTGCACCGGGCCGCCGGCGTGCCGGAACGTCCGCTCGATCCCCGCCGCCCGCAACGCCGTCATGCCGCCAACACCCCGTTCCGCAGGTCGAACCTGGTGTCCGCCAACGCGATCAGCCTCGGGTCGTGCGAGGCGACGACCACCGGCACACCCCGCCGCGCCAGGTCGGCCAACGTCTCCAGCACCAGGTCCGCCGAGGACGTGTCCAGCTGCGAGGTCGGCTCGTCGGCCAGCACGACCGTCGCCTGCCGCGCCAACGCGCACCCGAACGCCAGCCGCTGCTGCTGCCCACCCGACATCGCCGACACCTTCCAGGTGGCCGTGCCGGGCAGCCCCAACTGCTCCAGCAACTCCTCCACCGGCGCGTGCCGACCCGCCGCCTGCGCCGCGGCCCGCAGGTTGTCGCCCACGTCCAGGTGCCCGATCAGGTTGTCCGCCGGGTTCTGGAACACCAGCGCGATCTCCCGCCGCCGCAGCTTCCGCCGAGCCCGTGACGACAGCCGCGCCGTGCCCGTGCCGCGCAGCTCCACACCACCCGCCGTGGGCCGCTCCACCAGGCTCAGCACCCGCAGCAACGTCGACTTGCCCGACCCGGACGGCCCCGCCAGCACGGTCATCCCCGACGCGGGCACGTCCAGCGTCACGCCCGACACCGCCGTCACCGCCCCGGCGGGCGTGCGGTACTCCACACCCACCTCGCTCAGCCGCAACACGTGCTCAGCCACGGATCAACTCCCCGATTTTCGCCGAACGCACCGAGCGCACCGCGATCCACGCCGCCACCAGCACCACCAGCACGCTGCCCGCCACCGTCGTCACCAGGATCGGCAGGACGTTCGGGACTTCCGGTGCCGGGGTCAGGCGGGGTGCGGGATCGAGCTTGGGCACGGTGAAACCGGTGCTCACCGCGCTGGCGGATATCCCGACGACGACCGCCGCGGCGGCCACGGCGCCCAGTTCCAGCAGGTGGCTGCGCAGCATCGCGGCCGGTCCCAGACCCATCCGGGCGCTGAACGCGCCGGACAGCGCGTTCTGCCGCCGCCGCACCTCGACCGCCAGCAGCAGTGCGATCGCGGCCACCACGGCGAGCACCGCGCCGAGCGCCGTGACGAACCCGAACGTCCACTGGATCGTCAGGAACGGCAGGCCCCGCACCGCCTTCGACCTCTCGCCGACGTTGCGGAACTTCACGCCGGCCGCCGCCAACGCCTCGGTCAGCTCGCCCAGCGGCTTCCGCGACCACACGTACCAGGAGCCGACGTCCTTGCGGTCCTCGATCCGGTCGACCGGCACGACCCAGCCGGACCGGCCGAGCTTCGGGAACGACGGCACCCACGCCGTCGGGTTCACCGGCGGCAGGCCCGGCAGCCGGACTTCGCGGCGCGGCACGTTGCCGACCCGCAGCGGCTCGTTCAGCAGCGCCGGGTCGATCTCGAACGGGAACGCGCCGTCGCGGAACGTCTTCGGGTCCACCACCAGGGCGGTGCGGTCGTGCTGCTCGACGTAGCCGACGATGGCGGAGTCACCGCGCAACGAGGCCGGCAGCTCGGTGGTGTCCGGCTTGATCTGGGCGAAGCTGTTCGCGCCGGTGTACATGCCGGATTTCACGTCCAGCGCGGTCTTCTGCGACCCCGCGATGGCGGTGCCGACCGCGATGGTGCCGATCGCCAGTACGCCCACCAGCAGCACGCCGGTCACCGGCCCGGAGGCGGCGGCGAGCCGGCGGATGGCCAACTGCGCGACCGGCTTGGACCACAACCTCGCCCGGTGCGACGCGGCCAGCGCCCACCGCGCCAACCGGACCGTCACCAACGCCGCGGTGAGCACGACGAGCAGCGGGAACGCCAGAGCGGCGGCGTCGATGCGCGGCAGCCCGCCGATCTCCGTCGTGGTGGACAGACCGCTGTGCTGCACCCGGTTCCACGCCCACGCCGCGAGCGCGGCGGTGGCCAGTTCCCACGGCAGGGCGGTCAGCACCTTGCGCAGCCGGTTGCCGCGGTTCGCGACCTGGAACAGCCGGTGCGTGCGCAGTGCGCCGGTGGCGAACGTGACCGCGATGCTCAGCACCACGACCACCAGCACGGCCAGCGCCGCCATCGACCCGGTGCCCGGCGGCAGCGCGTCCGACGGCGCGTAGACGGGAAGGAGCAGGCGAGCCGTGCCCAACCCGGCCGCGCCGCCGACCACCAGCGGCAGGCCCAGTTCCAGCACGCCGCGACCGCCCAGCGCGAACGGGCCGGAGCCGCGCACCCAGAGCAACCGCAGTTCGTGCTGGCGGCGTTGCGCCCACTGGACGGTCACCGTGGCGATGCCGGCGAGGCCGATGAGCAGGCTGATCAAGGTGAGCGGGAGGACGGCGGAGCGGACGTTCCGCACGGTCTGGGCGGCGTTCTCCACCGGTAGGACCAGCGGTGACATCTCGCGGTTGAACCCGCCACGGATCGGGGCGATGCGGGCGGTGCCCTCGGTGAGCAGGGCCTGGGCCTGGTCGATCGTGCGCGGCGCGGCGGCGGGGAAGCGCACGGTGATGTCGGTGTCGTCAGCGGCCTCCGGCGGCAGCTCGGCGAACGACTCGGCGCTGGGCATCCACACCACGGCGGTCGCGAGTTCGTCGCGGTCCAGCACGTTGGGCACGACGAAGTGGCGTTCCGAGCACCACCACTCGGGCAGCGGGTCGATCACGTCGGCGTAGATCGCGGTGACCGGCGGCAGCCGCCCGCCCAGGCCGCGCTTGCCCAGTTGCAGATCGGTGGTGGCGGCGATGCTCTGCGGCACCCAGAGGCCGTCCTTCGAACCGCCCTGGAGCACCTTCAGGTGGTCGGTGGCGCCGGGCCGGTAGCCGAACTTGGCCTCGGTCGGCCTACCGCCGAAGTCGACCCTCTTCTCCCGCGTGTAGGTGCCGATCAACGGCCGCTTGTCCGGCACCGCGGCGGTGATCTCCCGCACGACCTCGGCGACGTGCTGGTGCGGGACCGCCCCGACCCCCGTGGCCTCCAGCGACGGGTGCAACGCCTCCTTGCACAACCGGTTCTGCTGGTAGTCGATCGCAGCGCTGCCGGAAGCGGCCGAGTGCATGGTGGCGGCGGCCACGACGAAGCTGAGCAACAGCGCGGTGACCACGCTGACCAGCAGCGTCAACGGGCTGGACAGGGCAGCGCGGGGTGCGGCTCTCCACGGGATCTGCACCAGCGAACGGTAACCGCCGGTTCGTCAACGCCGGAGCGTTTTCATGAACACCGTTCACTGACCTGACAACGTCCTGACAACGCCGTTCGTTGTCCGAAAACGCGCCGTCCGGATCGGACAACCGGCTGGCGTCGTGCTACGCCGAGATCACTTGCCGCGGCCGGTCTGCTCCTGCAACCGGTCGATCAGCTGCGAGGCCTCGACCTTGGTCAACCCCTCGGGCACCTCCTCGCCCGCCTCCTGCGCCAACGTGTGCAGGTAGGACTCCTGCGGACCGGTCATCGGCTCGTCGCCCGTCGTCCAGTCCTGCGGATCTTTCTCCGGGTTCCGGTTCACCTCGGTCTCCCTTCCGTCGAACGCGCGTTCGAGGTACCCGCTCCGGCGGCCGGTCAACCACCTTCGGTCCCTCGGTGGCCGCGATGTGATCCAGTCCAATTTTTCGACGCTGTGGATCGCGATGGCAGCAGGCCTGCCTGACTGAGTCACAGCCTGGGGAACAGGACCTGTGGCAGGGGGAGTTGGCCTGCGAGCGAGATGCACTGCGTGGAGATTTGTGCGGCCAACGCGGGCAGGAACGGCGTGAGCTGGGTGGCCAGGACTCGGCACGCCGTCAGCAGGGCGGTGATGACGGCGTCCAGCCGTTTGCCCGCCTCGGCGTCACCGCCGCGTTCGGCGCGGGACAGTTCCCACGGGCGCACCTGCTCGACGTAGCGGTTGGCCTCCTCGACGATCCGCCACACGGCCGCCGTCGCCCGTCTGAAGTCGAAGTCGGTGAGGGCTTCGTGGACGAGATCGGGCGCGTCACGGCACGCCGCGTCGAGCCGTTCCGCTTCCTTGTCGGGCTCGGTGGCGACGGGTGGTCGTCCGTCGCGGTAGCGGTGGACGATGACGGTCACCCGGTTGACCAGGTTGCCCAGGCCGTTGGCCAGGTCCTCGTTCGCGCGGGCGACGAGTCGGGCGACGGTGAAATCGGCGTCACCCACGCGCGGCACCTCGCGCAGCAGCCACCACCGCACCGCGTCGGAGCCGTACCGGTCGGCCAACTCGGTCGGGTCGACGGCGTCACCGGCCGATTTGCTGATCTTGCGGCCGTCGGTGGTGAGGTAGTCGTGCACCAGGACGTCGGTCGGCAGCGGCTCGCCGGCGGACAGCAGCATGGCGGGCCAGTACACGGCGTGGAAGCGCACTACGCCCTTGCCGATCACGTGCGCGCGCCGGTCGCTCTCCACCCACCAACGCCGGTAGTTCGAACTGTCCGTGCCGTAGCCGAGACTGCTGATGTAGTTGCCCAGCGCGTCCCACCACACGTAGACGACCTGGTCCGGGTCGCCCGGCACGGGGATGCCCCAGCCGTGGGCGCGGGCGCGTGATCGGGAGATGCTGAAGTCACGCAGCCCGGAGGCGATGAACCCGAGGACCTCGTTGCGGCGCGCGGCGGGCTCGATCCGGATCACGTTGCTGCTGATCAGGTCGTGGAGTCGGTCCTGGTAGCGGGAGAGGCGGAAGAACCAGTTCTCCTCGGCCACGAGCTGCGGCTCCACGTCGTGCTCGGGGCACTTGCCGTCCACCAGTTCGGCGGGCGGGTAGAACTGCTCGCAGCCCACGCAGTACAGGCCCTCGTAGTGCGTGCGGTAGAGGTCGCCGGCGTCCGCGCAGGCCCGCCAGAGCCGTTCGACGCCGGACCGGTGCCTGGCGTCGCGGCTCGTGCGGATGAAATCGGAGAACGACAACGCCAACGGGTCGCGCAGCGCGGCGAACGCCGCCGAGTTGCGGTCGACCAGCTCCTCCGGCGACAGCCCTTCCGCCTCGGCGGCCAGCACGTTCTTCAGCGAGTTGTCGTCGGTGCCGGTCAGGAACCGCACGCGGTCGCCGTGCAGGCGGTGGTGCCGGGCCAGCACGTCGGCCTGCACCAGCTCCAGCGCGTGCCCCAGGTGCGGGCGCGCGTTGACGTACGGGATGGCGGTGGTCACGTAGAAGCGCGACATCGGAACCTCCTGGTGCGGGGGCTCCCAGCGCTGAGGCCCCAGGGGTGAGGGGCCTCGGACTTCCGTCATCCGTCCAGCATCGGCAGGCCCGCGTGGCGGGGCACCATGGCCGAGGACGACGAGGACATGGCGGCGACGCTAGCAGCGCCGCCGCCCGGCCCGCGCCTGGTTTTTCGCGGTTGGAGCTAGCAGCCGATGCGGTCGGCGCCCAACGCGATGTCGTCCATCCAGATGTCGTAGCTGCCGTCGTTCGGCTGGTAGAGCTGCCAGCCGAGCTTGACCGTGTCGAACTTCGGGAACAGGAAGTCGACCTGGTTGCCGCCGTGCTCACGGGTGGAGACGGTCAGGTCCGGATTGGGCACGCCGTCGAACCACAGCGTGATCCGGTTGTCGGAGGCGTCCATCCGCCACTCGACGCACTGCCACACGTCGTCCTTCGCCGGCGCCGACTCGCGCCAGTTCGTCCAGTCGCCGGTCGGGCCGCCGTCCGCGCCGACACCCGTCAGCACCTTGTCCAGCGTGGGCACGTACTGGCCGCCCAGCGGGCGCACGATCTCCGGGCCGTCGCCGGTGGCCTCGATCAGCGTGTAGTGCGCCCAGTCCGGTTTGGTCGGGTACGCCTCGACCTTGACCCGGACCCGGCCGTAGAAGCTGTTGCCCGGCGCGGCGAAGTCGTCCACCTTGAGGAACGCGCGGCCGTTGCCCTCGGCGCGCACGTGCAGCGTCTTCTGGCCCCTTCGGTCGCGTTCGACCTCCAGCGAGCCGTTCTTGGTGTCGACGCCCCACTTCAGGCTGGTGCCCGCGCCGGTGGGCACGTTCTGGAAGTCCTCGCAGAACAGCAGGCCCGGACGGCAGGTCTTCAGCCGGTGGTCGGCCGGGCCGGAGGCCGCCGCGACCGGGAGGGCGACGAGCGACAGCAGGACGGCGAGGACCGCCGAGGACAACCGTTTCCGCACGGGTGAACTCCTTCTGCGCTGAGGGAGGGGTAGCGTCGAGCTACCCACTCTGGGAACGCTCCCATACCTCAGGGCGGCGCAAAAGTCTTGATCCCTAGGTGATTTACTCGAATCGGGACGGGTCGCCGGCACCGCGCCGGACGACCTCCGGCTCACCCTGCGAGAAGTCGACGACGGTGGTCGGCACGGTGCCGCAGTCGCCCGCGTCCAGCACGGCGTCGACCACGTGGTCCAGCCGCTCCTTGATCTCCCAGCCGTGGGTCAGCGGTTCTTCCTGGTCGGGAAGCAGGAGGGTGCTGGACAGCAACGGCTCGCCCAGTTGCTCCAGCAGCGCCAGCGCCACCGGGTGATCGGGGATGCGCGCGCCGACCGTCTTCTTCTTCGCGTGCATCAACCGGCGTGGGACCTCGGTGGTCGCCGGGAGGATGAACGTGTAGCTGCCCGGCGTCGCCGCCTTGATCGCCCGGAACACCGCGTTGTCCACGTGCACGAACTGCCCCAACTGGGCGAAGTCACGACACATCAGGGTGAAGTGGTGCCGGTCGTCCAGGTGCCGGATCTGCCGGATGCGGTCCAAGCCGGCTTTGTTGCCCAGCTGGCAGCCGAGCGCGTAACAGGAGTCCGTGGGGTAGGCGATCAGGCCGTCCGACTTGATCAGCGCCACCGCCTGATCGATGGACCTGCGCTGCGGATTCACCGGGTGCACGTCGAAGTACCTCGCCATGCCGGGCAGCGTAGTGCCGTTGCTCGAACGGGCGGCAGGCGTGGGTCTGTTTCACTTCCGTCATCACCTCCGTAGCCGACTCCCGCCCTTGACGTTCCGAACGTTCAACTCGCCCATTCCCAACGTTGGACACGCCTGTTCTGAACGTTGGACACGCCTGTTCTGAACGTTGGACACGCCGGGCTTGCCGACCGCGTAAAGGGAACGGGCGTTGATCCCGCGGTGGTCTTTTGTCCAGAAAGGATTCACGTGTGACCCGGGCCATCACACCATCGCGTGGAGGATCTGCACGGTCGGCTCTTGTCGATCATCCTAAGTGGCCACGGTTGGTGGGTGCGGTCAGGATGCGTTCAACACCAGGGAGTCGGACGCGGTGATCCTGCACCGCCCTGGGTGTTTCACGCTTGGTTCACAGTGAAAGCAGAACAACTTCTCATGTCTCGCACGACCGCAGATACACACCCGCCCGCCCACGACCGTGCTCACGGCCCGCTGCCCGTCCACCTCGTCGGCTCACTGCCGCGCCCGCTGTGCGACGACCCCGCCACCGCGATGGACTGGTACCTCCGTCACCGCGGCAACGCCCCGCTGACCGCCCTCCCGTACGACCGCGACCCGCGGTGGATCATCGACTGGCTCACGCACCACCTGGTCTCCCTGCGCGCTCTCGACCAGGTGCGCGGCGGCGAGAGCCGTGGCTACGACGACATGCCGTACTACCGGGTCCGGCCGGGCCACCGGCTGCGCCCCGAGGACGTCGGGCTCGCCCGGCTCGACCAGGCCGAGGCGGCGTTCGCGGCGTTGGAACGGCTGCAAGTACCCGACATGGGTGAACCGCTGCGGGTGCAGGTCGGCATTCCCAACGCGCTCGACCTGGCGCTGTTCGCTTTCGGCTCGGTGGAGGCCGCCCGGGAGTGGATGCCCACCATGCAGGCCGCCGTGCTGGGTGAGGTCGCCGGACTGGCCGCCCGGTGGGGCGATCGGGTGCAACTCCAACTGGAGACGCCCGCCGTGCTCGTGTCCTACAACAGCACCCCGCACCTGGCCTGGCCGTTGCTCACCGTCGAACTCACCCAGCAGGCCGCCGAGATCTTCGCCGCCGCGCCGCACACCCGGTGGGTGCTGCACCTGTGCTACGGCGATCTGGAGCGCGTGCCCGTGTTCACGCCGGTCGACCTGAGCCCGGCCGTGGAATTCCTCAACGGGCTGGCCGACCTGTTGCCCGGACGCGGCGTCCCGATGCCGATCGTGCACCTGCCCGTGGCCAGCGGTAAGAACCCGCCACCCACCAATCCCGTCTTCTTCGACGCGCTGCGGCACCTGCGGCGCGGAGTGGACGTGATCGCGGGTGTGGTGGCCGAGGACCACCCGGACGAGACCCGCGAAGCGCTGCAACTGACCGTGGACGCCCTGGGCGTACCGGTCGTCGGCATCTCCGCGGCCTGCGGGTACGGGCGCCGCACCGAGGACGCCGCTGCCGCGAACCTGGAGCTGGCCGCCCAACTCGCGGCGGAGTGGAGCGGGCGCCCCGTCTGATCGCCGGCAGGTGGGGCCGGACCGCCGCCGGCCTCACCGTTCCGCCACCGGCCCCCGCCGGTGACGGAACCCGGTGAACTCGACCGCCGCCTGAACGAACCGCGCCCGACCCCGCCGTCGGCGTCCCGACAACGGGATCGCGCCACCTCGACCTGGGAGCGGCCGAGGTGGCGCGACATGGGGGATTACGGTCCTGGTGGTACTACGCCGGCGCCCCGGACAAGGTCGACTCCTCGTCATCCGGTCGGGGCTCGTCCTGGAGGGGCGGGACGTCCTCACCGGCGAGCACGGCGCGCAGCCGGTCCCGGTCCAGCTGGCCTTCCCACCGCGCCACGACCAGCGTCGCGACGCAGTTGCCGAGCAGGTTCACCGACACCCGCATCGAGTCCATGATCCGGTCCGCGCCGAGCAGGATCGCGACCGCGGCCACCGGGATGGCGCCGTGACCGATCGCCGCGATCGTCGCGGACAGCGCGAGGAACGACGAGCCGGGCACACCGGCCATGCCCTTGGACGTCAGCATGAGCACGAGCACCGCGGTGATCTGCTCGCCCAGGCTCAAATCCACGCCGAGCGCCTGCGCCAGGAACAACGTGCAGATCGCCAGGTACAGGGTCGCGCCGTCGAGGTTGAACGAGTAGCCGGTCGGCACCACCAGCCCGGTCGTCGCCCGCGAGCAGCCCGCGTTGGTGAGCTTGGCCATGATCCGCGGCAGCACGACCTCGGTGGACGCCGTGCCGAGCGCGATGAACAGCTCGTCCTTGATGTACCGGACGAACTTCCACAGGCTCACCCCGGCCAGGTACCGCGAGATCGCGGCCAGCACGAGAATGAACAGCGCCGCCGCCAGATAACAGCAGGCGATCAGTTTGCCGTAGTTGCCCAGCGACGCGATCCCGTACTGCCCGACGATGTAGGCCATCGCGCCGAACGCGCCCAACGGCGCCACCCGCATGATCCAGCCGATGATGGTGAAAAAGAGCCGGCTGCCCTGCTCGATGAAGTCGACGACCGCCTGTGAGCGGTCCCGGAGCTTGGCCAGCGCCAGTCCGAACAGCACCGCGAAAAACAGCACCTGGAGCATCGCGTTGTCCGCGAACGCCTTGATGAACGACGTCGGGATGACGTTGACCAGGAACTGGACCGTGCTCGGCAACTCACCGTCGTTGGTCTTCTTGGCAACGGCTTCCGCGCCGGTGGCGAGCGTGGCGGGGTCGATGTCGAACCCGCTGCCCGGCTGCACCAGGTTGCCGACAAGCAGGCCGAACAGCAGCGCGAACGTCGTGACGACCTCGAAGTAGATCAGGGCCTTCACGCCGATGCGGCCGACCGACTTGAGGTCGCCGACGTGCGCGATGCCCAGCACGACCGTGCAGAAGACGATCGGCGCGATCAGCATCTTGATGAGGTTGATGAAAGCATCGGCCAACGGCTTGGCCGCCGCCCCGGCTTTCGGCCACAGCACCGCGACCAGAATGCCCGCCGATATCGCGATCATCAGCTGCACGAACAGCGACCGGTACCACGGCGTTCTGTTGGCGAGTCCCCGCATTTCACTGTTCGGCAGCGCGCCGGCGTTTGGCATGTGGGAAAAATAGGCGCGGCTCGTGGCGAGATCATTTCCGACCGGTTTCCGGTCGATGACGTGGATGATATATGTTCCGCTTCGCGGAATTCGGTGACCAGGTTCACCACCTTACTCGTGGGACACCTCTGGCGGGGGTGGCACGCACCGGGTATGCCGGACGGCCGCGGCCCGCGCCTCACGTACGGTGAAGAGGTCCCTGCGCCGTCGGAGTCACCTAGGAGTACGCGACATGGCCGAACGGTCCCGCGCCCGCGGCAAGAGCGGGCAGGTGATCCGCACGGAGTGGATCGCCCCTCAGATGATCCGCGTGGTGCTCGGTGGTGACGGACTCGCGGAGTTCGCCGTGGGGCCGTACACCGACAGCTACGTCAAGCTCAGCTTCCCCTTGGACGACGTGGTCTACCCCGAGCCGTACGACATCGGCACGATCCGCGACACGATGCCGCGCGACCAGTGGCCCCGGACCCGCACGTACACCGTCCGCAAGTGGGACGCTGAGGCGCGTGAGCTGTGGATCGACTTCGTCACGCACGGCGACTCGGGCGTGGCCGGGCCGTGGGCGGCCAAGGCGCAGCCCGGCGACGTGATCCACTTCGCCGGCCCCGGCGGCGGCTACGCGCCCGACCCGGACGTGGACTGGCACCTGATGGTGGGCGACGAGAGCGCGTGGCCGGCCATCGCGGCGGCCGTGGAGGCGTTGCCCGCGGGTGCTCGGGCGGAGGTGTTCGTCGAGGTCGACGGGCCCGAGGACGAGCAGGCCGTGGACGCGGACGTGGTGTGGGTGCACCGCGCCGGACGGCCGCGAGGCGAGAAGGTCGTCGCGGCGGTGAAGGCGTTGGACTTCCCGGACGGGATCGTCCAGGTCTTCGTGCACGGCGAGGCGAACATGGTCAAGGAGCTGCGCAGGCACCTGAAGGTGGAGCGGGGCATCGCGCGCGAGCAGATGTCGATCTCCGGCTACTGGCGGCTCGGCGCGGACGAGGACGGGTGGCAGTCGACCAAGTCCGACTGGAACCGGCAGGTGGAGCAGGAGCAGGGCTGACGTCAGCGCTGCTGCTCATCGGGGCCGACCAGCCGCACAACGGGCGGTCCGGCCCGATCACGCTGGTCCGGCCGATCGCTGCGGTCCGGCCGATCACGTTGGTCCGGCCCGATCACGCTGGTGGGGCGGTCCGTACGCTGGCGGGGGCGGCCGACTCACGCTGGCGGGGCGGTCCGGCCGATCATGCTGGTGTGGGCCGAGCGGTGGGCGGCGGCGGTTGATCGGCGTGGAAAGCTGGAAAGCTTGGAGCAGGCGATCCGATGTCCAGGTCCTGCCGCGCAGCCGCCTCCTTCTTCCCTACCGGCAACGTCAATGGTGCGCTGAAAGTTTCACGATGACGACCGATTTGCCCACGATTCGCCCAATAGAGTGATCTTGAGATCGTGCTCATCGCTGGTCGCCGGTCAGCGATCGACCTCGGGCACCTGTGACCGGAGCTGTGACCAACCGTTCCAGCAGCGGCACGGCTTGGGTGGGGTCGGGTAGGTCGAGCATTTCGGTCCGCACCCGTTCGGCGGCGCGTCGGTAACTCGAATCCGCCAACACCTCGGTCACTGCGGCCCGCACGTCCTGTGGGGTGACGGTGATCGGGTTCAGTTCCTTGCCCACACCGAGTCGCACGCACTGTTCGGCGTTGTGCGGCTGGTCGGCCCCGATGGGCAGCAGCACCGTGGGCAGGCCGTGCGCCAGCGCGCCGATCACGCTGCCCGAGCCGCCGTGCGAGACCACCAGGTCGCAGCGCGGCAGCACCTCGGCCTGCGGGAGGTAGCGGGCTATGCGCACGTTTGCCGGTTGCTCGCCGAACTCGGCCGGGTCGATGTGCCGGCCGACCGTGGCCACCACGTCGACCGGCAGGTCGCGCAGCCCGGCCAGCACCCGGGAGAACAGGTCGCCGGACTCGGTGTTGAACACCGTGCCCAGGGTGAAGTACACGGTGGGTGTGTCGGACCGGGCCGGTGGGCCGACCGGTGGGCGGATCGGGAAAGCGTTGTCCGGCAACGGAAAGCCCGGATCGCGGAAACTCGGCGGGAACGGCGAGAGCATCAGGTCCCGGTGCAGCATGACCAGGTCGGGATCGGGCGGCAGGCCGTGCTCGGCGCGCAACTCGGCCAGCGCTTCCCCGATCACCGCCGGCCGCACGAACGAACCCGACGCGATGACCTGCATGTTCGCATAGGGCAGCTCGAGTTTCTCGGCGGCCAGCACGCTGCCGAAGTCCACTTCCTCGCACACCACCACGTCCGGGCGCCACCGGCCGAACAGGTCCAGGTAGCGAGGCACCCGACGGCCGGCCCCGCGCCGGACGAAGCCCTCGCGCAGGTCGCGGTCCTCCCGCTCCCGGTCCGGTACCAGCAGCGGCAGGCGTTCCGGGGCCTCGTCACCGCTGCCCTCGTCCACCGCGAACGCGGTGAACCCGGCCGCTTCGATCGCCTCCCGCAGAGCCTGCCCGGCCGCGAACGCGACGGTGTGGCCGGCGGCGGCGACGGCCGAGGCGAGCGGGACCAGCGGCTGGAAGTGGCCCAGCCCGCCGGCGAAGGTGAACAGCACGCGCATCCAGCCATGTTATCGATTCGTCCGTAGGAGCGCGCGTGCTTATCCGACCCGCGACCACCGCTGCGAACTACCTCCGAACCCGCGAGGCCCGCACAAGTCAGTAGCCGCCTCAACGCCGGAGTGGTGAGCGGCGGTGTGGCGACGTGCCGGCGAGGTCCTCACACGAACGGGGTCACGGTGTTCTCCGCACCCACCAGAGCCGCGCCGTAGAGCTCCAGGTTGACTTGCGGGATGAGCATGCCGTGGCGGGCGGCCACGTTGGCGTCGCGCCAGATCCGTTGGAGAGGGCTGGCGTCGGCGAAGCCGCTGGAACCGTGGGCGGTCATGAGGGTCTCCAGGGCGCGGTTCACGTGGCGGGCGGCCACGGTCGCGTCGGCGCGGTAGCGGGCGCGGAGGAGCTCGGTGGGATGGACCACCTCGGTGGCGTGGTGGTCGAGGGCGTCGGCGGCGCGGTAGGCGTGCAGGTCGGCGGTGTCCAGGGCGGTGGCGGCCTCGGCGATCCGGAGCTGGAAGGCGACCGAGTCGCGTTGGCGGGCGAAGTCGGTGTAGGCGATGCCCTTGTGCTGGGCGGCGTCGATGACGTGGGTCAGGGCGGCGCGGCCCAGGCCGAGTTGGGGAGCTGCGACCATCAGCACGAGCGACGGCACGAAAGCGGCGCGGTAGGTGGGAGCGATGGCGGAGGTGGTGTTCGCGCCCGCCACCAGGGGGCCGAGCCGCAGCACGCGGTGGTCGGGCACGAACGCGTCCTCGACCACGAAGCGGTTGCTGCCGGTGGACTTCATCCCGGCCATGTGCCACTCGTCCACGATCTCGTAGTCCGCACGCGGCACCAGGAGGATCGCCGGGCCGTCGTCCAGGACGGCGGACGCGATGGCCCACGACGCGTGCCAGATGCCGGAGGCGTAGCTCCAGCCGCCGCTGAGCCGGTAGCCGCCCGGCACGCGGTGCACCGGGCCGCTGGGCTTGAGGGCGCCGCTGATCAGGGAGTCGGGAGTGTCGCCCCACACGTCGTCCTGCGCCTGTTCGGGGAACAGGGCGACGATCCAGCTCCCACCGTTCCACAGCGCCGTCACCCAGCCCGCGCCACCGTCGATCGCGGCCACGGCGGAGGCCACCTCCACGTGCGTGCGGATCGACGCCTCACCACCGCCGTACCGCGCGGGTGTGGCGGTGCGGAACACGCCCGCCTCGCGCATCGCGGCCACGGTGTCCTCGGCCAGTCGGCGTTCGGCGTCCGCCCGGCCGGCCGCGTCGGTCAGTCGCGGCGCCAGAGCGGCGATGGCGGTGAGGACATCGGAGCTCATCGCGGAACCTCCTGGGATCATGCCTCGACCGCTACTCGCGGTGACAAAGTGTCGCACTGTCGATAGCCGAACGGAGCGCCCATTCGCGTGGCCTCTCACTGCCCCGAACGGCAGTCCGCACCCGATGACAACCGAATGCGAGTGCCACCTCGTCGTGATGGCTGAGGAGGTGGACGGGTGAAGGACAAAGACGCCGCGTTCGTCGAGTTCGTGCGTGCCAAGCACCGCCATGTGCGGCGCACCGCGTTCCTGTTGTGCGGTGACTGGCACCTGGCCGAGGACCTGGCGCAGGCCACGCTGCTCAAGCTGTACCGGTCCTGGTCACGGGCGCAGCGGGCCGATTCGGTCGACGCCTACTGGCGCAAGGTGCTGGTGCGCACGGTGATCGACCACCGACGGCCGATGAAGCGCGGGGAGAAGCCGGTGGCCGAGCTGCCGGACCTGCCGGACGTCGAGGTGGAGCCCGGCCACGGTGTCGACGTGCAGCGCGCGTTGGCGACGCTGCCGCCTGGGCAGCGTGCGGCAGTGGTGCTGCGGTACTGGGAGGACCAGTCGGTCACGCAGACGGCGAAGTTGCTCAAGTGCAGTGAGGGAACGGTCAAGAGCCAGTGCGCGAGGGGGCTCGCCGCGTTGCGCCGCGAGCTGGAAGGCGTGCCGGCCAAAGGAGGAGTGGCGTGATGAACGACGTTGACGAGGGGCGTGACGTGCGGGGACTGCTGGACTCGGTGTTGGAGGGTGACACCGGGCCGCACTACTCGCCGGAAGAGGTGCTGAGGTCGGCGCGCAGGGCGACGGCGCAGCGGCGGGCGATCGTGACGAGCGCGTTGTCCGCGGGGCTCGTGGTGGCGGTCGGGGCAGGCGTGTTCCTCGGCGTGAACCGTCCGTCCACTGTGGAGGCCGGGTCGAGTTTGGTGCTCACGACCACGACGCCGGAGGCCGTGGTGTTGCCCACTGATGTGCCACCGGTGCCGAACACGCCCGAGCACGCCGCCGAACTGACCGCGAAGCTGGTCGCGGCGAACGTCATCCCCCAGGGCTTCGAGCTCACCCGGGTAGCCGGGGCGCAGGCCGGACCGATGGAGTTCTACCGCTTCGGTGAGGACAGTTCGGACGGCTACAAGGCCACCGCCGTGGTCGCGGATGCCAAGGGCCGGGCGACGTTGACGATGTTCGTGCAGTCGGTGTCCAAGCACCCCGAGTGCACGCCGGAGAACAACTGTGTGATGGGCACTCCGGTTTCGGGCGCGTCCCCCGTGGAGCCCAGCGTGCGGTACGTCGACGGAGTCGAGCTCACGGTGATCCGCAGCCCCGAAGCACGCGGGCCGGACGGGCTGACGGTGAAAGCGCACTTCCCCGACGGCACGGTCGTGTACGCCGGTGTGCGCAACGAGGTCGAGGTGATGGTGGACGGCGTGCCCATCGCGCAGCCGCCCACCCGGGACGAGGTGCCGTTCACCGAGCAGCAGCTGATCGACATGGTGGTCAAGCCCGGCTTCCACTACTGATCCTGTGGAAGGCGTTCGGTGAGGTGTCGGGGCGGTTCTACGCCGCTCCGACACCTTCTCACGCACTGACTTCGAGTACACCCATCATGCCCAGGTCCTCGTGCGAGGCGATGTGGCAGTGGTACACCGTCCGCCCCGCCTCGCCCCGGAACGGCACCGCGATCGTCACGGTGCTGCCGGGTGGGACGTTGACGGTGTCCCGCCAAGCCCGCAGCGGTTCCGGTCGCCCGTCGAGGGCCAGTACCTGGAACGAGTAGCTGTGCAGGTGGAACGGGTGGTCGGTGGTGTGCTCGTTGACCACCTCCCAGATCTCCAGCGTGCCGAGCCGAGCCTCCAAGTCGACGCGGTGGTGGTCGAACGTCTTGCCGTCCAACGTGAAGTGCTCGACCCCGTCGCCGCCGAACGCGATCCTCCTGCGCCGCACGGCTTTCGCCTCGTCCAGCGCCTCCACCTCGCGCAACCGCTCCGGCAACGCGACCGCCGCCAGGCCCTGCGGCACATCCAACGCCGCCAGCCGGAACCCGGTGCTCGTCTCGCCACCGTTCCCGTACACGGAGTACGACAGGGCGGTGAGTTCCAACCGTCCGGCCGCGGTGGTGTCGACCAGGACTTCGGCGCGTTCGCCGGGCGCCAGCAGGATCTCGGTGAGTTCGACCGGCTCGGCCACGAACCCGCCGTCGGTGGCGACGAGGTGCAGGGGAGTCCGGTTGCCGTCGCGCAGCACGCCGACCAGCAGGTGGTCGCCCGCGGTGGCGTTGAGCAGCCGCAGCCGGGTCCGGCCGCTGGTGGGCGTGAGCACGGGCCGGACCACGCCGTTGACGCTGATCTCCGAACCGGCGCGGGTGAACATCAGCAACCGGTCGTCGCACGCCTTCAGCAGCTCGTCGGTCGCGCCGGTGACCACGATCGGCCCGGCGAGGCCCGCCAGGAGCTGCCGCTCCACGTCGCCGTGGGCGTGAGGGTGGTACCAGTAGGTGCCGGCCACGCCTTCGGGCACGTCGAACTCCTGCGTGCTGGTCGTTCCGGGCGCCAGGTGGGTCAGCGGGGCGTCCACGGCCGGTGCCAGCGGCAGGCCGTGCAGGTGGAGGCTGCTGTCCGCGTCGAGGTCGTTGCGGAACTCCAGCCGCACCCGGTCGCCTTCCCGGAGCTTGACGAGTGGGCCGGGCGCGGTTCCGTTGTACTGCAAGGTGTTGCCAGCCGGTGCGGCGACGAGTTCGCCGCGCAGCACGCCGTCCGCGCCCGCGCGCAGCGGGAGGGTGGTGGGCTGGGGGAGTGCCGGGCCGTCGGCAGGGCCGGCCAGGGCGGCGCGTACGGCCAGCGCGCCACCCTGGCCAGTGCTCCGGCAGTCAGGCCGCCCGCGATCAGCAAGGTCCGTCGGGACACCTTCGACTCAGCCATGGTGGTGCGCCCCGGCAGGCTCGGACACGGCGGAGGCGGTGGTCGTGGACGTCAGCGCGCCGTCGGTGACGGTGAGCCGGCCGATCATGCCCTTCTCCTTGTGGTCACCCGCCGCGCAGTGCACCGCGTACTGGCCCGGCTTGGCGTCCACCACGGCGATCCGGGTGCGGCCACTGGGCACCTCGATGTCCACGCCCAGGTCCTCGATGGTGAACGTGTGGTTGTCGTCGGTGTCGTTGGTGAACTTGAACGCCACCGGCTGCCCCTGACCGACGCGCAGTTGGGCGGGGGAGAACTTGAAGTTCGTCATGTCCACGGTGGGCAGCGCGGCGAGCTGCGCGTCGGTCAACGACCCGGTGTCATCGGACTGGGGCCACACCACCAGCAGGGTCGCCGCCAGCAGCGCGGCCACCGCCGTGCCGCCACCGAGGCTGACGAGCCGTTCGCCGTTGCCAGGTCGCCCACGGCGCAACAGCATCACGAGCGCCGACACCAGGGCCACACCAGCCGCCAGCACCAACGCCACCGCGTTCGCGAACGGCAGCACGTCACCGGGGCGGATCAGGTCGAACGCCACGTCGGTCGGGTGGAAGAACACCGTCAGCGCCGCCGCCGGCATCGTGGCGACCGGGGCGATCCGGCTGCGCCGCCACAGCAGCACGGCTTCGGTGAGGAACTAGGCCCTGATCTGCTGCGCACACCGTTGGCGATCCAACGCGCCGCCATCCAGATCGGGCTGCGCGATCCGGACGAGCAGCGGTTGGCCGAGGTGCGCGAGCAGATGCTGGCCGCCAACCGCCGCACCGAGCAGCTGATCGACGGCCTGCTCGTGCTCGCCCGCAGTGACCGGGGGCTGGCCGACCGCGTGCCCGTCGACCTGGACGAGGTGGTGCGGAAGTGGTCGAGCAACACCGGGCGCCCGCCGCCGCCGGATCGATCACCGTGGACGTCGTGATCGGACCCGTGCGGGTCCTGGGCGACCGGGTCCTGCTCACGCAGCTGGTGGGCAACCTGATCGGCAACGCCGTGCGGCACAACGTGGACGGCGGCCGGCTGCGGGTGCGCCTGGACGACGACGGCCTGCACGTGGCCAACACGGGACCGGTCGTCGACCCCGCCGAGCTGCCGGCGCTGTTCGAACCGTTCCGCCGCGGCCCACGCCGCACCGGGTCCGCCGACGGGGGAGCCGGGTTGGGCCTGGCGATCCTGACCTCGATCACGCGTGCTCACGACGGTGAGGTGACGGCCCGCGCACGCCCCGAGGGCGGCCTGGACGTGCGGGTGGCCCTCCCGATGTCGACAGCCCGGATCTCCACGCCGTAACCCCGCGGTCCGCGAACCGACCGTCACCGATCCGCTACGCACCGCGTCCGGCGGTAACGCCTGGTGCACCCCACCGATGACCGGCGTACATCCGTACGGCGTCAGGGGAGTGCGCAGTGATCGAGAACTCGGCAGTCGGTCTGGACATGCTGGAGGCCGGGGTCTCCGTGACCGTGACCAGGGAGGAGAACCACCAGGACTGGCTGTCCCGGTACGCCGTCGCGCCCGGCGGGCAGCGGCACGTCGCCGTCGAACTGGCCTGGTGCACCATCGACTCGGGCAAGTACCGCGGCCAGTACGCCATCGAGGTCCGGCTGGACGGGCAGCGCGTCGGCGAGCTCACGTACCTGATGTCGCGGCGCTACGCCGACGTGCTCGGCCAGGTCATCAACCGTGGCGGCAGACCGGGCTGCGAGGCCGTGGTCCAGCTCGGGAACCGCGGCCTGGAGGTCGTGCTCCACCTGCCGCGCGACACGTCGGGCATCATCGCGGCGCCCCAGCAGCCCACGGTCTTCACCCCGCCGGCGAAACGCAAATCCCGCCGTCCGGTGTGGATCGCCGTAGGGGCCGTGGTGTCCCTGTTCGTCGTCATCGGCGCCCTGGCGGACGACTCAACACCCACCAACCCGGCCGCCGCCCTGACCACGACCAAGACCACCACACCCGTCACCACGACCACCACCGTGCCGACGACAACCACCACCACGACCACCACGACGACGACCACCACAACGACCACGACCGTCGCCCAGCCCGCCCCGCAGCCCCAGCCGCAGCCCAAACCTCAGCCGAACCCGCAGCCCAACCCCCAGCCGAACACCGCCACCCAGGCCCCGCCGCCCCCGGCGCCGCCCGCACCCGCCCAGGGCTGCCACACCAGCTACACCCCGTGCGTGCCCATCGCGTCCGACGTCGACTGCGCGGGCGGCTCCGGCAACGGTCCCGCGTACGTGCGCGGCCCGATCACCATCATCGGCCCGGACGAGTACGGCTTGGACGGCAACGACAACGACGGCATCGGCTGCGAGAACTGAGCGTCGGCCTCGCCGGATCGGCAACAGCGGCAAGGGGACGGGCGCGAACGCCGCGTCCCCGTCCGACATGATCGTGGGCCATGCGGCGTTTTCGGGTGCGCAGGTGGATGGTCGTGGTGGTCGTCGTCGTGGTGGTGCTGGTGCCGTTGAGCGGCTTCGGCTTGTGGCGTCTGGCCAACGCCCGCGACTTCCAGTTCTTCGGGGGCCTGACCAGCGCGGTCGACACCACGGAGAAGGTGGTCGCGCTGACCTTCGACGACGGGCCGCACCCGGCCGGCACGGCGGAACTGCTGGCGGTGCTGGCCGAGAAGGACGTGCCCGCGACTGGGGTGTGGTGGACCCGAGCCAGATCGGCGGGCCCACCACAACCACCACCACAACAACCACAACAACAACCACAACGACGACCACGACCGCGCCGCCGGCCACCTGCACGGTCGCGTACACGACCGTCGGCCAATGGCAGGGCGGTTTCCAGGGCGAGGTCCGCGTCACCAACCGGGGCACCACCGCCGTCACGCCGTGGACGGTCGGTTGGTCCTTTGCGGACGGTCAGCGGATCACCCACCTCCGGGGCGGTGTCCACCCGGGACGGCCCCGCGGTGAACGTGCGCAACGCGTTCTGGAACGGCACCATCGCGCCGGGCGGCGCGGTCTCGTTCGGGTTCATCGGCAGCTGGACGAGCGCCAACTCCAAGCCGACCGCGTTCACCCTGAACGGCGTGGCCTGCCAGACCGGCTGACGCTCAGTTCTCCACGATCCGGTGGTAGCGGATCGGCGTGTACTTGCTCGCCGTGGCCGCCGACCACTTCCGCTCCACGGGCGGCGCGCCGTCGGGGCCGGTCTGCTCGCGCACGACCGGCTCCGACCTCGCCCCGTCCGCCCAGCGCACGAACAGCGCCGCGTGGTAGGCGGACGTGAGGGCGTCACCGGGCCGCAGGTCGGCGCGGGCCACCACGGTGGAGATCTCGCGGAGCGTGGCCGTGGTGCGGGAGTGGGTCAGGCCCCACACCATCGAGATGTAGCCGGAGCAGTCGGTGCGGTAGCTGCCGTACTGGTTCTGGTAGCAGGCCCGCTGGCTGTAGGGCACCCGAGCGTCCAACCAGGACTGCGATCGGGCCTGTGTCTCACTGCGTGACGTCACGCGGTTCTCCGGCGTGGTGCCGCAGGCGGCCTTCGGGCCGGGGCCGTCGGCCGCGTGCGCGACCGGTGCCTGGAACGCCGCCGCGCAGGCCAGGACGGCGATCAAGGTGCGGTATTTCATCGAATCCCCTTCGGGGTCGGGGTGCCGCGGGACTGTGCCCGCGGCGTGGGCAAACCGCAGGTTCCCCGAAGTTCTCCGGAATAGCGCCAAAACCACTCGGCGGAGTGGTCTCTCGGACGTGGGCGCGCGTGACGCGGTTTCACGCGGTTTCATGCGGAGTGGCCCGGTTGGTCGGGTGGTGATCCAGACGGACGTGGAAGGGAACCGGCATGCGCATCGGCATCGGCATCGTCGTCGCCGCGCTCTGCGCCGCGGTGGGGTGCGGCGGCGAGTCCGAACCGGGGCGACCCCAGCAGACCACCAGGGTGTCCGAGCCGGAGGTGGGCACCCGGCAGATCGGGATCCTCGCCCCGGCCGAGGCGGCCGACACCGCGTTCACCTACGACACGGCCGCCGCGCCCCCTGGTGCGGAGTTGGAGCTGGAAGTGGTCGAGGCCGACGGCATGACGACCGTGCGCCTGTCCACCGAGCTGCTGCAACCCAACCGCGGCTACGCCGTCCACGCGCACACCGAGCCGTGCGGCCGCAACGGCGCCGACGCCGGTCCGCACTTCCAGCACGAGGTCGACCCCGCCGCCACACCGGACCGGCCGTCGGTCGACCCGGCCTACGCCAACCCGCGCAACGAGATCTGGCTCGACCTCACCACCGACGGCCAGGGCAACGGCTCGGCCGAGACCACGGTGCCGTTCGTCTTCGACGACCGCGTGCCGTCCTCGATCGTGCTGCACGAGCAGCCGACGACCGCGACCGAACACGGCCGGGCGGGCAGCGCGGGCGCGCGGCTGGCCTGCTTCACCGCCCCGTTCCGCTGAGACCAGCCCGGGCTCACGTGGCCGGTGGCCCGTCCTCGGCGGGGCGGAGAACCGTGTTGAACTTGGTGAGCGAGGCGATCAGCTTGTCCGCGCCGCGGCGCACCTGTTCGTCGGGGTCCTGGGTCAGCGCCGTGCACTCCCGCACCGCAGCGTCCCGTTCGCGCGAGGACAGGATGAACACGTCGAGCACCGCGGTGTGAATCCAATCCGCGTGGTTGTCGTCGGCGTCGGCGAAGGCCGAGGCGACCGTCTCGAACCCGGCCGCGTCCCGGCGTCGGAGCAGAGCTCCCGCCGTCACCCGGGTGACGAACGTGTTGCCGGCGTCGAGCACGAGTTCCCGCAGCGTCGGCCGGGCCTCGGGCATCTCGGCGAAGCCGGCCAGACCGTGGCCGGCGTCCGCCCGGTCGCGGTAGTCGGGGCTGCCCGCGAGTGCGGCCAGGGCCGCCACCGCGGCACGTCTCGCCTCGTTGCTCATGGGCGGATTCTGCCGCGACCGCGGCGAGAATCCCATCGGGTTTCCGCGGTCAGTCGACGGCGGTGGTGCTCGGGGTGCTGTAGACGATGTCCACGTACTCGCGGTGCCGCTCGATGTAGCCCTTGATGAACGGGCACAACGGCAGCACGCGCAGCTCCCACGCCCGCGCCTGGTCCAGCGCGGCACGGGCCAGGGCGCTGCCCACACCCTTGCCCTCGAACGCCGGGTCGACCTCGGTGTGGGTGAACACGATCAGCTCCGGCGTGCGGATGTAGACCGCCTTGCCGGCCGGCGTGCCGTCGACCACGGCGGCGAAGTGCTTCTCTTCGGGAACGTCGTGCACCTCGATGGCCATGACCTGATCCTGTCACAGCCCGCCGACCGGCCATCGCCCCGTGGGCACCGGTACTACATCAGCCACACGGCCCAGTCGCCGCTGGTGCGTTCCGACGGACACCCCGAGCGTCACCGCCACCTGTGCCTCGGTCAGGTCCTCGTAGAACCGCAGCACCAGTACCGCGCGAGCGCGGTCTGCAACAGGTCTTCGGCGTGCCCCATGTCCCTGGTCAGCAGGAAGGCCGTGCGCAGCAGGCGTGGTGACGCCCCGGCCACGAACTCCTCGAACCCCTCGGGTAATCCCACCACCACGGCCCCTCACCTCGTCCGACCCCGGTACTACCAGTCGGGAGCGGTGAATGGTTGCCGTGCCGCGTTAGAGAAATCGGTACGCCCCCGGAACATCGATCGGGCAAGCTGTCGCGATGGGGTACCAGGTGCGCGACTACGTTGCCGGGGACGAACCGTCGTGGTTGCGGTGTCGGGTGCTGTCGTTCCTCGGCGCGTCCTTCTACGACTCGGTCCTCCCGGCGAAACCCGAGGTGTCCGGCGTGGAACTGGTCGCGGTGGACGGCCCGGTGGTCGTCGGCGTCCTCGACGTGGCCGTCGAGGGTGACCTGGCCACCATCGACACGGTCGCCGTCCACCCCGATCACCAGCACCGGGGCATCGGCGGCGCGCTGCTGTCCCGGGCACGGGCCCGCGCCGGCGCGCTCGGCGCGACCACCCTCGACGCCTGGACCCGTGACGACCCGGCGACGCTGCGCTGGTACCGCGCCATGGGCTTCACCGAGAGCGACCACTACGTGCACGTGATCGCCGACCACTACACGCGTGCCGACGAACCGGCCCGTGCCGTCGCCGCCCAGCACCCCGGTCTGCGCCTGGCGAAGGCCTTTCTGCACGCCGACCTGGTCGACGAGGACCGGTTGCGGCGGGAGTTCGCGCGCGTGCACGTCTGCCGGCGGTTCGCGATGGCGTTAGGTGGTGAGTTCGGTCGGCGTGGCGATGACGTCGACCATCGCGCCGTTGCGCAGGACGGTGACCGGCAGCGGTAGGCCGATGGCCTCGGCGAACAGCTGCCGCTGGATGCCCTGGGCGTCGCTGACCGCCGTCCGCGCCACGCTCAGCACGAGGTCGCCGTCACGCAGTCCCGCCTGCTCCGCCGGACCACCGGGCACGACGTGCACCAGCCGCACCCCCGCGCTCTGCCCGGTGCGGGCGGCGACGGCCTCCGGCAGGGGAGCGGGAGCGCCGACGACACCCAGGTAGGCCCGACGCACACGGCCTTCGACCATCAGGGTGGACAGGATCCGCTGGGTGGTGTTGTTCATCGGGATCGCCAGCCCCAGGCCGATGCCCGCCAACGCCGTGTTGATGCCGACCACCTCGCCCGCCGAGTTGGCCAGCGCGCCGCCCGAGTTGCCCGGGTTGAGCGCCGCGTCGGTCTGGATCACGTCCTCGATCACGCGTCCCGCCCGGCCGCTGCTCACCGGCACCGCCCGGCCCAACGCGCTCACCACGCCCGCGGTCACCGAGCCGGCCAGGCCCAGGGGGTTCCCGACCGCGATGACGAGTTGGCCCACTTGGAGGCGGTCGGCGTCACCGAACTTCGCCGCACCGGGCGCGTCCGCCGCGGCCTTGAGCACCGCCAGGTCGGCCAGGGGATCGGTGCCGACCACCGTGAACGCCGACTCGGAGCCGTCCGCGAACACCGCCTTGCCCGCCTGCGCGCTGCCCACGACGTGCGCGTTGGTCAGCAGGTAGCCGTCGTCGGTGAACACCACCGCCGAACCCGTGCCGCGCGGCATCCGCAGGCTGGCCACGTGCGGCGTGACCGACTTCGCCACGGCGATGACCGCCTGCGAGTAGGCGTCCAGCGGGTCCATCGGCGCCTCCTGATTACACGATTACACCTCAATCGTGCGCTCAGGGCGACCGTGCTGTCCGGGACGTTCGCCGACAGCGGACTCCTCCCGGACAGCACGGCCGCATTCCGTCAACTCCGCAGCAGCATCGCCAGGTCGATCGCGTTCGCCATGGCTTCCGTGCCCACGTCGTTCGGGTGCAGGTGGTCGCCGCTGTCGTAGGCGGGGTCGAGGGTGGCCGGGTCGCCGGGGACGGCGGTCGCGGCGGCGAAGTCGACCACGCCGTCGAACTCGCCCGAGGTGCGGATCCAGTCGTTCAGCGTCCGCCAGGTCGCTTCGCGCTCCGCGGTCCAGATGAACGACCCCTTGAACGGCAGGATCGTGCCCCCGTACACCTTCACGCCCTTCGCCCGCGCCTGCGCGATGACGTTGCGGTGGCCCGCGATCAGGTCCTCGGCGGAGGCGCTGTAGCCGATGTCGTTGACCGCCTCCAGCAGGATCATCGCCTTCACGCCGGTCTGCGACAGCACGTCCCGCTGCACCCGCGTCACTCCCGCCACGCCCCAGTACGGCTCGTCGCGGTCGGCGATGAGGCGGTTGCCGCCCAGGCCCGCGTTCACCACGGACAGCGTCCTGCCGGGTACCGCGTTCAGCCGTCGGGCCAGGAAGTCCGGCCAGCGGCGGTTGGCGTTGCCGGTGGTGTTGGCGGTGTCGGTGATCGAGTCGCCGAACGCCACGACCGTGCCCGCGACCCGCTTGGCGGGCTTGACGTCCACGCCGTCCACGACCATCCAGCACGGCGTGCCCTGGAACCCGCCCGACAGCACGCCGGTCCGGTCGCCCGACGCCAGGTAGTTGCCCTGCGCGGTGAACGGGTGGTTGGTCAGCGGGCCGGTGGCGTGCGGCACGTACGCGCTGACCAGCAGGGTGGACAGCGCCTTCACTTCGAGCGGGACCGGGTCGCTGAAGATCTCCTGGCCGACCGGCACCGTGACGCCCCGCCTGCCCTTGAACGTCAACGTGCGCAGCGTGCCGGGCACCGCCGCGTCACCGGACGCCTGCACCGCGACCGACGCACGTCCGACCTGCAACGGCGTGGTGCCGAACGCGTTGGTCAACCGGACCCGGACCGAACCGCCGCCGGCGCTGAGGAACACCACGTTGCGCACGGTCTGGTCGGCGAGACCCTCGCCCGCCGGGCAGTCGCTCCACGGGATCTCGCTGCCGACCACGGGACTCGCCGCCCAACCGGCCACCCAGGGCCGGTCGTGCGCGGTGGCGGCCGGCTGCACCGCGGCGGTCGCCACGAGCGCGGCTATCACGGCCAGCTTCCCGACGTGTCTTGCCATCAGGGTCCTCCTACGCCGTCGTCATTGGTGGCGTCGCCGACGGTGGCAGCGATCAAATTAACCGGTCAAGTAAGCCACGACGAGCAGTGCGGGAGTTGCGATGAGTGGTTCGGCTTAACACTTAAGTAGTCGCCGCCGTGCCCGCCCGACCGCGACCCGAGCGGGCGCGGCCAGGCGGGCGGGCGGAGGGGATTCAGACGTAGTCGGGCAAGGTGCGGGCCACATCATGCGGTGACGGCATGGCGGCCACCTCGGCGGCGATCGCCTTGGCGGCACCGAACACGGCCTCGTCGGCGAGCAGGTGCCGGGCCTTGGCGGCGATCGCCTCGGCGGTCACGTCGTCACCCAGCAGTTGCTCGCCCGACCCGCCCTCGACCACCATCTTGGCGTTGCTGAACTGGTCGGCGCCCTGCGGCACGACGAGTTGCGGCACGCCGGCACCGAACGTGCCCATCGTCGTCCCGCTGCCACCGTGGTGCACCACGAGGTCCACGTGCGGGAGCAGGTCGGCCTGCGGAACCCACGGCAGCACGACGACGCTGTCGGGCAGCTCGCCGAGCGCGCCCACCTCGACCGTCGGACCGGCGGCCACGAGCACCCGCGCGTCCAACGTCGCCAGGCCCTCGATCGCGGTGCGCAGCACGCCCGCCTCGCCGAACGCCGTGCCCAACGTCAGGTACACCAACGGCTCGCGGTGTTCCACGACCCACGACGGCAGCTCACCGGAATCGGCGAACGGCACCGGCCGCAGCAGGATGCGGTTCGTCTGCGTGGCCAGGAACTCCTTGTCCTGCAACGACGGCGGGCAGATGTCGATGTACGGGTTGCCGAGGATCATGTGGTCGTCCTCGGCCAGCTCCACGCCGAGTTCGGCGGCGAAGTCGACCAGGTGCTTCAACGCGCCGTCGAGGACTACGTCGCCGTACCACATGCGGCCGAACGAGTGGCACAGCGCGGGTACACCCGCGATCTTCGCGGCCAGGCCCGCGCCGGGGTTGGCCAGTTCGTGCACGACCAGGTCGGGCTTGCGGTCGGCGAGGATCGGCTTGAGGTCGGCGGCGAAGCGGCGGGGCAGCACCGAGCCGAACACCATCGAGACCCGGTCCGGCGTGGCCTCCCGCGAGTGCTGCGGGTCGACGCCCGCGGCTGCGGCCACGTCGGCCATGTCCAGGCCGGCGGGGATGTGCTCGATGTCGCGCGCGTTGAACGCGTTGGCGAACGCTTGTCCGGTGACGAAGATGACGTCGTGGCCGAGTTCGCGGGCGGCGATCGCGAGTGGCACCAAGGGATAGGTGTGTCCGTGTAAGCCGAGGCTGGAGAAGATGATTCGCACTGGGTCGAGCGTAGCGAGATTTTTCTACGGCGGGTGAATTTCGTCCGTTCGGGCGGCCATTCGGGCGATGAGGTGAAGATCACTCCGGGCGATGTCACAGCCCGCGTCGCTCGATCGTCGGCACGCCGGCCCAAGCGCGGACGTGGTGTCGCGGACTGCCGGCTGCGGCGCCGCCACCAGGTTCACCCACTCCGTCACCCTCCACAAGGGACGGATCGGGGTGGACTTCGCGGTGGCGGCCGACGAGCTGTCGCGTGAGCCGGGGGTCTAGGGCGTGGGGCGGAGCAGGAGGGTGACGAAGCCGAGCACGCCGCGGTAGCCGTTGAGCCAGGTGTCGCGGTGGGCGGCGGACTTGGCCAGCGCCTCCGCGCTGTCCGGGTGGTCGGGGTGGTCGAGTGCCCAGGCGGCCAGCGAGCCGGTCCAGCTCCACTCGTACTCGTCCCACTCCGCCACCGTGCTCACGTGCCCGTACACCGGCGTCCACCCGTCGGCGACGACGCGGGCGACCGTGGTCGGCAGGTCCGCGTACTTCTGCGGGCCGTCCTCCAGTTCCGCCCGCAGCCCGGGCTCCGGTTCGCGTTCCCAGAAGCAGTCGCCGAGCACCACCACGCCCTCCTCGGCCAGGTGACGGCGTGCGGCGGCGAGCGCGGGCAGCAGCTCACCGAAGGCGTACGCGGCGCCGACGCTGAGCACCACGTCCGCCTGGCGGGGCGACCGGTACTCGACCACGTCCTGCTGGATCAGGTCGAGCCGGTCGGCCACGCCGAGCCGGGCGGCCTCCGCGCGGGTCCGGTCGAACCCCGCATCGGAGATGTCCACGCCCACCGTGGTGATGCCGTCGTGCAGCTGCGCGGCGCGCAGGAGCCAAGCGCCTTCACCACAGCCCAGGTCGAGCACGTGGGCGTCCGGTCGACGGATCGCCCGATCGAGGAGGTCCGTCACCGTGAGGTCGCTGACGGGCGCGGCGATCGGGTGATCCGCGTGCGTCAAGGCGCTGAGTGTTCGTCGATCCATGACCGAGTGCCTAACACACCTCCCGGACGCCCCGCGCCTCAATTAGCCGCCGGCGGACTACCCGCAGACCGCGCCGTTGGACGCCGAGCCGACCAGCTTGGCGTACTTCGCCAGCACACCGCGCTGGTAACGGGCGGGCAGCGGCTCCCAGCCCTCGCCGCGGGCGGCCAACTCGGCGGCGTCCACACCGAGGTCCAACGTGCCGTCGGCGACGTTGAGCGTGATCGGGTCGCCGTCGCGGACGAACGCGATCGGCCCGCCGTCCGCCGCCTCCGGCGCGACGTGGCCGACGCACAGGCCGGTCGTGCCACCGGAGAACCGGCCGTCGGTGAGCAGCAGGACGTCCTTGCCCAGCCCCGCGCCCTTGATCGCCGCGGTGATCGCGAGCATCTCCCGCATCCCCGGCCCGCCCTTGGGGCCTTCGTAGCGGATGACCACCACGTCGCCCGCCGTGATCGTGCCGTCCTCCAACGCGTCCATCGCGGCGCGTTCCCGGTCGAACACCCGCGCGGTGCCGGTGAACACGTCCGAGTCGAACCCGGCCGACTTCACCACCGCGCCGTCCGGCGCCAGGGAGCCACGCAGGATCGTGATGCCACCGGTCCGGTGGATCGGCTCGGACATCGCGCGCAGCACCGTGCCGTCCGGGTCCGGCGGGGCGATGTCGGCCAGGTTCTCGGCGACCGTGCGGCCGGTGACGGTGAGGCAGTCGCCGTGCAGCAGACCGGCGTCCAGCAGGGCCTTCATCACCACGGGCACGCCGCCGATGCGGTCGACGTCGGTCATCACGTGCCGGCCGAACGGCTTGACGTCCGCCAGGTGCGGCACCTTCGCGCCGATCCGGGTGAAGTCGTCCAGGCTCAGCTCCACCTCGGCCTCGTGCGCGATGGCCAGCAGGTGCAGCACCGCGTTGGTGGACCCGCCGAACGCCATCACCACCGCGATCGCGTTCTCGAACGCCTCCCGCGTCATGATCTGCCGGGCGGTGATGCCCTTGCGCAGCATCTCGACCACCGCCTGACCGGACTTCCGGGCGAACCCGTCCCGCCTGCGGTCCGTCGCGGGCGGTGCCGCGCTACCCGGCAGCGACATGCCCAACGCCTCGGCCGCGCTCGCCATCGTGTTCGCCGTGTACATCCCGCCACACGCGCCCTCACCAGGGCAGATGGCCCGTTCGATGAGGTCGACGTCTTCGCGGCTCATCAACCCCCGGGCACACGCCCCGACCGCCTCGAACGCGTCGATGATGGTCACCTCGCGCTCGCTGCCGTCCGACAGCGTGACCCGGCCGGGCAGGATCGAGCCCGCGTACAGGAACACGCTGGACAGGTCCAGCCGGGCGGCGGCCATCAACATCCCGGGCAGCGACTTGTCGCAGCCCGCGAGCAGCACCGACCCGTCCAGCCGCTCGGCCTGCATGACCGTCTCCACGCTGTCCGCGATCACCTCGCGCGACACGAGCGAGAAGTGCATCCCCTCGTGGCCCATGGAGATGCCGTCGGACACCGAGATCGTGCCGAACTCCAACGGGTACCCGCCCGCCGCGTGCACGCCGTCCTTGCTCGCCTTCGCGAGCCGGTCCAGCGACAGGTTGCACGGCGTGATCTCGTTCCACGACGACGCGACACCGATCTGCGGCTTGACCCAGTCGTCGTCGCCCATGCCGACCGCCCGGAGCATCCCGCGCGCGGCGGTGCGCTCCAGGCCGTCGGTGACGTCGCGGCTGCGGGGCTTGATGTCGGGGGTCTCGTTCATGCGCCGAACCTAACCTCCCGGTGCGGGCGACGCATCGGTGGCCCGTGTGCCGTAGACCGTCGCTCGACCGACGCCGGGTTGTCCCCGCTGCGGGTGTTGCGCGCCGCCACCACCGTGGCCGCCGAACTCTTGTGCCGTCCCGACCTCGGGCGCCTGGCCCCCGGCGCCACGGCGGACCTGATCGCCGTCCGCGGCGACCCGTTCACCGACATCACCGCAACAACACGCCCTCCGTCATGCAGATGGCCGGGCTGGACCTCTGGGACCGGGCCAGCAACGAGATGGGGTGGACGGCGCTGCTCGGCGAGCAGCGGGGCGGCCCGGACGTGTCGCCGCACGCCGCTCCCGCCCGTGCCACCGACCTGTCCGATCTGCCGCCCGCGTTCATCGACGTCGGCTCGGCGGAGACATTCCGCGACGAGGACGTCGCCTACGCCGTGCGGCTGTGGCAGGCGGGTGGTCGGGCGGAACTGCACGTGTGGCCGGGCGGGTTCCACGGCTCACCAGACCCGACCGAACCGTGCATCACCACACCTGAGCGTCGAATTCGGCGCACCTGAACGTTGGACACGCCTGTTCTGAACGTTGGACACGCCGAACCTGAAGGTAAGACACACGCGCGTGTCCAACGTGAGGGGTCGGTAGCGCTTATCCGCGTGGTGCGCGGTGGTCGAGCCAGTGGCGCAGGGCCCACCAATGGCGCAACGTGGCCAGCACGGTGGACGGGTCCGACGCGGTGTTGTCGTCCCACGGTGTGCAGGTGATCTCGGCGAGCCGGTCGAGCCGGTACCGGACGGTGTTGGGGTGCACGTGCAGTGCGGCGGCCGTGTGCCCGAGGCGCTGCCCGTGGTCGAGGTAGACCAGGGCCGTGGAGACCAGTTCGCGGTGGAAGTCGTCGTCGTGGTGCAGGCCGACGAGCGTGCCGCGCAGCAGGTCGGCGAGCACCGGTTGGGCGGCCAGCGCGACCTCGCCGGACAGGTCGGTCAGGTCGCGCACGCCGCGCAGTCCCGATCGGCTCGCGATCCGCAGGGCCGCCACGCACAACGGGTGGACGTCACGCATGAGCGCGAGTCCGGTGGCGGGCGCCGCCACCAGCAGCACGTCCGGGGCGACGTCGGCCGCGGCCGGTGGGCGTGCGGCCAGTCCGGTCAGGCGTCCCTCGACCAGCCCGTAGACGCCGCCGCAGCCCAGCAGCCGTTGTTCCAGGGCGCGCGCCTGGTCGGGTTGCGCGACGTCGGAGACCAGGCAGTGGTAGAGCCCGTCGGACGACAGGCCCGCGCGGCGTATCTCCTCCGGTGCCGGTGGCGTGCCGTCGCCGTGCAGGAGCAGCCGCCGCAGCAGGTGCGTGTTGACGTCCCGGTTCGTGCGGGACAGCTCCAGTTCGGCGGTGTGGTAGCCGTTGATGACGTGGCGCTCCAGAGCGCCGGTGTAGCGGTCGAGGTCGACCATCCCCTCCAGGATCACCTCGTCGGGCACGCCCGCGTCCCGGCTCCGGGCGATGGCGATCCGCATGGCCTGGGTGCGTCCCGCCTGGACGCCGCGCAGGAGGCTGTCGATGGAGATGCCCTGGGCCGCACGATCGGCGCCGAGCGTCGCGGCGGCTTCGAAGTCCTGTTCGTCGGGTTCGCCCGACCGTTCGAAGAAGTCCAGGCCGGTGGCGAGCAGGACCTCGACGTGACGGCGGTTCTCCGCTTCGGGCAGGCTGGCGACTTCGGGGGAGTGGCTGCGGGCGGCCCGGACCAGTTCGTCGACGACGTGCCCGTCGGTGGCCATGCCCCGGAGCACCTGCCCGAGCAGGCGACCGCTGTCGTGCGCTGTCGACACGACACCCTCCTCGCGCCTCGTCGTTGTGGTGGTGGCATAACGGGCAACCGACTCGTTGGCCATCGGCCCCTACCACCGGCGTGCGGCGAACCGGTATCTATTGCTACTGAACGGTAACAGCTCGACCGCGACTCGGCCGTCACGAGTTCGGAATGGAAGGCCTGCCCGAAAGATTCAACCCTGCACGGATGTGACAATTTCCGCATCCGGTTTGGAGCTCTGGTGAGCAATAAATCCGTTTCGAAAGGGCGGAAGCACCTTCGCGGAACGCGTCTGCTCGGCGTTGTCGCCACCTGCGTCCTCGCCTCCACGGTCGGGCCTGCCATGGCGGCGCCCGCCGCGAGTGCCGCCCCGCCTTCGGGTGCCGCGCTGCGCGAGGTGATGTTCGTCGGCAACAACTGGGACGGCACCGCCGACGTCATCGCGTCCAGCGGGAACTTCGCCCGCATCGGCCGGGTGAACATCATCCCGGACAAGGACGAGCGGCTGTGGGAGATCTACCTCAACCCGATCAAGCTGGCGTTCTTCCTCGGCATCCGGTCCGGCCCCGGTGAGGGCCACGACCAGTTCGTCGACGACATGTACACCACCCCGGACGGCAGCGCGGTGGTCGCGTCCCGCCCGAGTTTCGCCGACGTGGTCTCCATCGACCTCGCCACCGGCCGCGTCAAGTGGCGCTTCCCGGTCTCGGGTTACCGCTCCGACCACATGGCCGTCTCCCCGGACGGACGACGGGTGGCGGTGTCCGCCTCGACGTCCAACACAGTGCACGTGCTCGACATCGAGACCGGCCGCCAGGTCGGTTCGTTCGGCACCGGCGACAAGCCGCACGAGAACGTGTTCACCGACGGCGGCCGGTACCTGTGGAACATGTCCATCGGCGAGGTCAACACCGCGCTCGACGATCCCGGCATGGACTGGACCAAGGGCGACCGCCGCATCACCGTCGTCGACGCCGCCACCTTCCAGCAGGTGAAGGTGATCGACATGCGGCAGCGGCTGGACGCGTTCGGGCGTTCGGACCTGTCCGATTCCGTGCGGCCGGTGGCGTTCACGCCGGACGAGTCCAGGCTGTACTTCCAGGTGTCGTTCTACAACGGTTTCCTGGAGTACGACGTCGCCACCGACCGCATCACGCGCGTCAAGGAGCTGCCGAAGAACCCGAACACCAGCCTGGACCGCACCACCTGGGTCAACGACTCCCGCCACCACGGCATGTCCATGAGCCCGGCCGGCGACAAGCTGTGCATCGCCGGAACCATGGACGACTACGCCGTGATCGTGGACCGCGCGACCCTCCGCGAAGCCACGCCGGTGACCGCCTCCAAGCCCTACTGGGCCACCGTCAGCGGTGACGGGCGCAGTTGCGTGATCTCCGAGAGCGGTTCCGACCAGGTGACCGCGATCGACTTCGCCACCGGCCGCAAACTGGTCTCGGTACCGGTGGGCGACCACCCGCAGCGAGTGCGCATCGGCCACGTCCCCACCGGCTGGACCGGCCCCGCGACCCGCTGACCGAACGGTCGCAGGCCACCCACCCCGTCGCCTTCGACCGTTCGGATCGCAAGAAGCCCGGCCTCGAAATGGAGGACCGGGCTTCTTGCGTTTCGGCAGAGTGCCGCCTCCGCCCGGCCCTCTCCGCTTGCGCGCTGCTGCCGTTGGTGTGAAACGCTTGCCGACTTTCTGCATTGCCCTGGTCAGGGCGCTGTTCCTGGCCGTGGGACAGTGGTGTCAGGGGGGCGGTATGGCGGTGGAGTTCGGTCTGCTGGGCGAGGTGACCGCGCACGTCCACGGGCGGCCGGTGGAGCTGGGGCCGGCGAGGCAGCGGTGTGTGCTGGCTGCGTTAGCGGTGGACGCGGGCCGGTTGGTGCCGGTGGAACGGCTGGTCGAACGGGTGTGGGGTGCGGACACGCCGCCGCGGCGGGGGCGGGCGACGCTGCACAGCCACATCTCACGGCTGCGCCGCGCTCTGGCCGACGACGCGGAGATCGTCCTGCGCTCGGGCGGCTACACCCTGGTGGCGGACCAGCTCGGCCAGGCAGTGGACCTGCACCGGTTCCGCGATCTGTGCGCACGGGCCCGCGTCGCCGACGACCGGCAGGCCGCGGTGCTGCTGGAGGAAGCCCTGGGACTTTGGCGCGGGGAGGCGTTGACCGGGCTCGACGGCGACTGGGCGCAGGTCGAACGCGACCGGCTGCGTCAAGAGCGGCTCAGCGCCGAGCACGATCTCACCGACGTCCGGCTGCGGCTGGGACACGGCGAGGACCTGCTGGCCGACCTGTCCGCCCGCGACGCCCAGTGGCCGTTGGACGAACGGGTGGCGGGCCAGTACATGCTGGCCCTGCACCGCGCCGGGCGCACTGCCGGCGCACTGGCCCACTACCGCCGACTCCGGCAACGACTGGTGGAGGGCCTGGGCACCGACCCCGGCACCGCGCTGCAAGACCTGCACTGGCAGATCCTGGCCGCCGACCCCGCCCTCACCGCCGTGAGTACCCGGACGACACCGCCCGCCACACCGCCGGCGCCGAACAACCTGCCCCGTGACATCCCCGACTTCACCGGCCGCGAACAAGAACTCGACGAGCTGATCACCACGGTCGAGCGCGCCGCGGAAGCCACCGCGATCGCCATCCACGCCATCGACGGTATGCCGGGCGTGGGCAAGACCGCCCTGGGTACCCACGCCGCGCACAAACTGGCCCCCCGCTTCCCCGACGGCCAACTGTTCCTCGACCTCTACGGCCACACCCCCGGTCAGAAGCCCGTCACCCCGTACGACGCCCTGCACTCGCTGCTGCTGGCCATCGGCGTGCACGCCGACGTGCTCGACAGCCACAAGACCGTCGAGGACCGGGCACGCCTGTGGCGCACCCTCGTGGCCGACCGCAAACTGCTGCTGGTGCTCGACGACGCCGCCGGCCACGACCAGATCAACCCCCTGCTACCAGGGGCACGGGACTGCCTGGTGCTGATCACCAGCCGCAACCGACTCCCCGAACTCGACGGCGTGCGCCCCCTGACCGTGACCGTTCTCCCGCCCGACGACGCCGCCCGGATGCTGCTGTACCTGGCCGGACGCGCCGCCGACCCCGGTGAGGCCGACGAGGTGGCCCGCGTGGTGGAACTGTGCGGGAACCTGCCGTTGGCCATCGCGATCACCGCGTCCCAACTGCGTGCCCACCCCACCTGGCCCGTGCGCACCCTCGCCGACCTGCTCGCCGACCAACTCGCCCAGGCGGACGACAAGCTCGGCGAACTCGAATACGGCGGCCGCTCGGTGAAGGCCGCGTTCGACATGTCGTTCCGCGACCTGCCCGTCGACCAGCGCGAGATGTTCACCCTGCTCGGCGTCCACCACGGCCCCGAGATCGACGCCCAAGCCGCGGCGGCCCTGGCCGACACCACCCCCGCACGAGCCCGCCGCGCACTCGACGCCCTGCACACCCGACACCTGATCCAGGAGAGCAGCCCCGGCCGCTACCGACTCCACGACCTCCTGCGCGCCTACGCCAACACCCATGCCGCACAACTGGACCCGACCCACTACGAGCGGGCCACCACGAGAGTCCTCGACTACTACCTGCACACCGCCCACACCGCCACCCGACACCTACCCGCCCACCGCACGCCCAGCACTCCCATCACCCCGACCACCCCCGCGCACCCCACGGCGATCACCGACATCGACCACGCCCTGACGTGGCTCACCATCGAACTCCCCACCCTCGCCACCGCCATCGACCACACCAACACGACACACCCCGCCCACGCCCTCCACCTCGCGACCACCCTCCACTCCTACTTCCGCACGGCCGGGCACTGGCAACAGGCCCACACCATCCACCACACCGCACACACCACCGCCACCCGAACCGGCGACCCGCACACCCGGGCCACCGCGCTCAACGACCTCGGCTACGTGTACGAGCGGCGTGGTGATCTCGACGCGGCGGCGGATGCCCAGTCGCGCGCGTTGGAGCTGTTCAGCAGCAGCGGAAGCCTGGTGGGGCAAGGCAACGCGCTCAACACCCTCGGCCGCGTGTACGAACGGCGTGGTGATCTGGACGCCGCGGCGGATGCTCAGACGCGTGCGTTGGACCTGTTCACCCGCAGTGGTGACCTCCTGGGGCAGGGCAACGCGCTCAACAACCTCGGCCGCGTACTTGAGCGGCGGGGCGATCTGGACGCGGCGGTGGATGCGCAGATGCGTGCGCTGGAGCTGTTCACCAGGAGCGGCAGCCTGGTAGGACAGGGCAGGGTGCTCAACAATCTCGGCCACGTGTATGAGCTGCGGGGTGATCTCGACGCGGCGGTGAATGCCCAGACGCGTGCGCTGGACCTGTCCACCCGCAGTGGTGACCTTCTGGGGCAGGGCAACGTGCTCAACAACCTCGGCTACGTGTACGAGCGGCGTGGTGATCTGGACGCCGCGGCGGATGCTCAGACGCGTGCGCTGGAACTGTTCACCCGCAGTGGTGATCTTTTGGGACAGGGCAACGCGCTCAACAACCTCGGCCGCGTGTTCGGACGGCGTGGTGATCTCGACGCGGCGGTGGACGCCCAGACGCGTGCGCTGGAGCTGTTCACCCGCAGTGGCAGCCTGATGGGGCAGGCCAACGCACGCCTCGGCCTCGGCATCGCCCACCACCGCAAGCACGACCTCGACACCGCCATCGCCGACCTCACCGAGGCCCTGCACCTGTTCACCCGCGCCGAGGACCCCGACGGCCGAGCCGAAACCCACAACGCGCTGGGCGACCTCTTCCTGGACCACTCCGACAGGGCGGACGCCCACACCCACTACACCGCCGCACTCACCCTCTCCCGCACGTGCGGCAGCAGACTCCACGAAGCCAACGCCCTCGTCGGCCAAGCCCAATGTCTCCACCGCACCGGCTGCACGCCCCAAGCCGTTCCGCTCCTACAACAAGCACTCACCATCCACCGCGCCATCAACGCCCCCGAAGCAACCCACACCGCCCAACTCCTCGCCACCCTCGCCCCCGACCAGCCACACCAGGGCTGACCGGGCTCTGCGGCGGGCGGGTGCTTGCGCTTACTCGTCGGTGCCGCGGCCGCGGTCGTCCAGGACGAGTGGGGCGCGCCCGTTGACGGTGTAGCGGATGTGGGTGACGTCAGGGGTGTGCAGGACCCTGGTGGGGGTCAGTTCGATGCCCTCCTTGTCGCCGAGGCCGAGGTCGGCGTCCAGCAGTCGCATGCCGGTGCCGAGCACGACCGGCACGATGTGCAGGTCCAACTCGTCGAGCAGGCCGGCCGCGAGGACCTGTCGCAGCAGGGTGCCGCCGCCGGCGACCGCGACGTTCTTGCCGCCGGCGGCGGCCTTGGCCTGTTCCACCGCGCTCGCGATGCCGTCGGTGACGTAGGTGAAGCTGGTTCCGCCCTTGCGCACCAGGGTCTGGCGCGGGCGGTGGGTCACGACGAACACGGGTGCGCGGAACGGCGGCTCCTCGCCCCACGGCACCTCACCGCCGTCGGCCATGCGCCGACCCATCACATACGCCCCGGCGGCCTCGAACGTCTCGGCCATGATCTCCGAGTTGACGTCCTGCTCCCCACCGGCGAAGCCCTGCCGCTCCCGCCACGCCATCGCGTTGATCACCCAGCGGGTGACGCGGAAGAACGCCAAGGACTCCGCCGACCCCAGCCAGTCGCCGTCGCCGTCGTGGCGCGGTCCGGCGTAGAAGCCGTCGAGGGACACCGACATCTGTGCGGTCACCTTGGTCATGTCGCTTTCCTTCCTCCCGGCGATGCCCGACGGGCTCGCTCGGAAGGGATCGGAGCCGGCGACCGGATTTCTACGTCACCGCGACAAGATTTTTCCGGCGGTTTCGCGGCCTCACCCGGCAGACGCGCAGCGGGCCGCTCGCAGCAGCAGGAACCGCTGCTCAGGCACGCTGCCGGCCAGCCGTGCGGCCTGGCGGAACGTCTCGCGCGCGGCGGCCAGGTCACCGACCCGTTCGAGCAGGTGGGCGCGCACGGCGAGCAGTCGGTGGTTGCCGGCCAGCACTCCCCGCTCCAGTTCCGCGACGACGTCCAGGGCGGCTTGGGGACCGCGCACCTCGCCGAGGGCGACGGCCCGGTTCAGCGCGGTGACGGAGTTGGGTGCCAGGCGCTCCAGCACGTCGTACAGCGCGAGGACCTGCGGCCAGTCGGTGTCCTCGGTCGAAGCCGCTTCGCTGTGCACGGCCGCGATCGCCGCCTGCACCTGGTACGGGCCCACGGGGTGGACCGCCAGGCTGCGGGTCACCAGGTCGGTGCCCTCGGCGATCGCCGTCCGGTCCCACCGGGATCGGTCCTGCTCGGCCAGCGGGACCAGGATGCCGTCCGGTCCGGTTCGCGCCGCGCCGCGCGCCTCGGTCAGCAGCATCAACGCCAGCAGTCCGGCGACCTCGCCGTTGTCGGGCAGCAGGTGGTGCAGCCGGCGCGTGAGCCGCACGGCCTGCACGGTGAGGTCGGGACGGCGCAGGTCGGGTCCGGCGCTGGCGCTGTAGCCCTCGTTGAACAGCAGGTACAGCACGTGCAGCACGACCTGGAGCTGCGGCCCCCGTTCGGGGTCGGGCGAGGACTCGAACCGGGCGCCGACCTCCCGCAGCCGCTGCTTGGCGCGGGAGATCCGCTGGCCCATCGTCTTGTCGGGGACGAGGAACGCCGCGGCGATCTCGGTGGTGGTCAGCCCGGCGACCGCCCGCAGCGTGAGCGCCATCTGCGAGGGCGCGCTCAGGGCCGGGTGGCAGCACAGGAACAGCAGTTCCAGCAGGTCGTCACGGGGTGGCTCGGCGTCCGGCGGCGCGGCGAGCAACTCGTCACGCGGCACGGCGTCGAACACCGCCTGCTCCCGGCGTTCCCGGGCGGCGTCGGAACGCACCTGGTCCACGTAACGGCGCGCGGCGACCGTGGTGAGCCACCCCAGCGGGTGCTCCGGGACGCCGTCCCGCGACCACGTGCCGGCGGCGTCGATCAGCGCCTCCTGCACGGCGTCCTCACAGCGGGCGAAATCGCCGTGACGACGGACGAGAATGCCGAGCACCTGCGGCGTGAGGGCGCGCAGGAGGTGCTCGACCGGCTCGCCGGAGGTCAAAGGTCACCGCCACCCTGGTTCATCAGCGGCCACACCTCGATGCCGCCGCCCAGGCCCCGGCTGTACCGCAGGGCCGGGTACGACTGCGCGATCTGCATCGCCCGTTGCTCGCTGTCGACGTCGACCACGAAGTACGAGCCGACGTACTCCTTGGCCTCCAGGTAGGGGCCGTCGGTGACCACCGGCGCGTCCCCGACCACGCGCACCGCCCGCGGGCGGTCGATCAGGCCCTGGGAGTCGACCAGCTCACCGGACTCCCGCAGGTCCGCGTTGAACGCGTCCACCTCGCCGACCAGCTTCGCGAACATGTCCGCGTCGACGCTGTTCCACACCTCGTCGTTGCCGTAGATCAGCATCAGGTACTTCACCGCGAGCCCCTGTCATCAGTCCTGTTCGGACACCCGATTCTGCCGGCGTCGGGCGATTGTCGGTGGTCGGGTCTACGGTGGGCGGCCATGAGCGATGGTGATTACCCGTGGGAGCCGCCTCTGGCCGGCACGGAGGTCGAGCACCTCGTCGGCGCGTTGGACCGTTTGCGCACGACGTTCCGGTGGAAGGCCGACGACCTCGACGCGGTCGGGCTGCGGACTCGGATCGGTGCTTCGGCGCTGACCCTGGGCGGTCTGCTCAAGCACCTGGCTTTCTGCGAGGACAACATGTTCGCCACCAAGCTGCGCGGGGAGTCGCCCGGCCCGCCATGGGACAGCGTGGACCGAGGCGTCCGCCGCGAGTGGTCGTTCACTTCCTCCTCCGCCGACACGCCCGAACAGCTCTATGCCTTGTGGGATGCCGCCGTGCAGCGGTCCCGTGCCCGGCTGGAGGCGGCACTGGCGAACGGCGGGCTCGACCAACCCGCCCACGTGTCCGGTTCCGACGGCCGCCACGCGAGTCTGCGCAGGCTCGTCTGCGACCTGATCGAGGAGTACGGCCGGCACACCGGGCACGCCGACCTGCTCCGCGAGGCCGTGGACGGGCGCGTCGGTGAAGACCCGCCCGCCGGGTGGCGTCCTCGGAGCGGATCGGGAAGCCTCTGGCCCTGACCAGAGCCGGTCAGGGACTCAGGTTCCGCAGAAGGTCTGGTAGGCGGTGCCGAAGTCCTCCGGGGCGGGTTCGGCGTAGCGCTCGTAGCCGGGGCGTTCGTCGTAGGGGGCGGTCACGGCGTCCAGGAGTCGTTCGAGGGGAGCTTGGTCGCCCTCTGTCGCGGCGGTGAGGGCTTCCTCGACGAGGTGGTTGCGGGGGATGTAGACGGGGTTGACCTGCCGCATCGCGTCGGCGTCCGGTCCCAGGGCCCGCCAGCGGGTCATCCAGTCGTCGATCGCGGCGAGGTCGAGGAACAGTTCGCGTGCGGGCTCGGTGCCGCCGCGGGCGGCCGTGCCGAGGCGGCGGTAGAACGACGTGTGGTCGACGTGGTTGTCCTGGAGGAGGGTGAGCAACTCTTCGACCAGCGGTGAGGTCACCGCGTCGTCGAGGCCGTCGGGCAGGCCGAGTTTCGCCCGCATACCGGCCGACCAGGCGGCGTTGTACTGCCTGCGGAACGCGCCGAGCGCCTCGACCGCCAGTGCGATCGCCTGGTCCTGGTCGTCGGAGAACAGGGGGAGGAGGGCTTCGGCGAGCCGCGCGAGGTTCCACTCGGCCACGAGCGGCTGGTTGCCGTAGGCGTAGCGCCCGCCGTGGTCGATCGAGCTGTAGACGGTGGCCGGGTCGAACGCCTCCATGAACGCGCAGGGCCCGTAGTCGATGGTCTCGCCCGAGATCGTCATGTTGTCGGTGTTCATGACCCCGTGGACGAAGCCCACGAGCATCCAGCGGGCCACCAGCGACGCCTGGGCGGTGACGACGGCCTCGAACAGCGCGAGATGGGGGCGTCCGGCGTTCGCGGCGGCGGGGTGGTGGCGGGCGATCGCGTGGTCGGCGAGACGGCGCAGGAGATCGACGTCGTCCGTGGCGCGGGCGTACTGGAAGCTGCCGACCCGCAGGTGGCTCCGCGCGACCCGTGCGAGCACGGCTCCGGGCAGGAGGGTGTCGCGGCGCACCGGACGTCCGGTCGCCACCACGGCCAGGGAGCGGGTCGTGGGGATGCCGAGGGCGTGCATCGCCTCGCTGACGACGTACTCGCGCAGCATCGGACCGACCGCCGCCAGGCCGTCGCCGCCACGGGAGAACGGCGTGCGCCCGGAGCCCTTGAGGTGCAGGTCGCGCGGGTGGCCGTCGGCGTGGACGACCTCACCGAGCAGCAGCGCGCGACCGTCGCCGAGACGCGGGGAGTACTGCCCGAACTGGTGCCCGGCGTAGGCCTGCGCCACCGGAGTCGCCCCGTCGGGGACGTGGTTGCCGAGGAGCAGCCGCAGTCCCTCGGAGCCGCGCAGCCAGTCGGTGTCGAGACCGCACTCCGCCGCAAGTTGCTCGTTGAGCACGAGCAGGTGCGGCGCGGGAGCCTGTTCTGCCTGCCAGGGAAGTGCCATCTCCGGGAGCGTGCGGGCGAAGTGGTCGCTCAGCGTGACGGTCGGTGGCGGTGCGGTGCTCACGTCGTCAACGGTACGTGGTGCGAGCCGGGTCGGGCCGCGAGCGTTTCCGGTCCTGCACAGAAAACGTCGCCGACGTGATTTCCTGAGGCGTGGACCCGACGCATGAGCCGGAGCAGCCGAGAGAGTCCGGGCTTCCGGACGATGCCCGGTGGGCACGAGTCGAGAACGACGTATCCGGGACCGTGACGGGTCCGGTGGTGCAGTTCGGTGCTCTGTACGGCGATCTGCACGTGCACTCGATCTCTTCATCCGGTGCTCAGGCTGTCACGGGTGCGGGGGAGAGCAGGCGTTTCATGCGCCGGATTCCGGCGCGGGCGGGGTGCTTCCAGGACCGCGCGTCGATCGGTCTGGTGACCGGGGGACCCGTCGAGGAGACGTTGCGGGTGCTCACCGGCATGGGCGGGGTGGGCAAGACCCAGTTGGCGGCCGAGTACGCGCGCCGCGGCATCGCGTCCGGCGAGGTCGACCTGGTGGTGTGGGTCGCCGCCTCCTCGCGTGACGCGATCGTCTCCCGGTACGCCGAGGCCGGTGTCGAGTTCGCCGACGCCGACCCGGGTGACCCCGAACTGGCCGCCGAACTGTTCCTCGGGTGGTTGGAGACGACGCCGCGGCGGTGGTTGGTCGTACTGGACGATCTGACCAGCCCCGCCGACCTGACCGGGCTGCGGCCGCCCGCGGAAGTGCCGTCGGGACGGACCGTGATCACCACTCGCCGCCGTGACGCCGCGGTCGCCGGGCTGGGCGGCCGGCGGGTCGAGATCGGGGTCTTCACCGAGGCCGAGGCGAACGCCTACCTGCACGCCGCGCTCGACGGGAAGCCGGCCGACGACGTCGCCGGGGTCGTCGCCGATCTCGGGCGACTGCCCCTGGCCCTCGGGCAGGCCGCCGCTTACATGCTCGACCAGGACGTGTCCTGTGCCGACTACCGTCGGCGCTTCGCCGATCGCACCAAGCGCCTGGCCGATCTGGTGCCGGCGTCCGACGCGCTGCCCGACCAGTACCGCAAGACCGTGGCCGTGACCTGGTCGCTGTCGATCGAGGCCGCGAACGCCGAACGCCCCACCGGCCTGGCCGGCCCCGTGCTGGAACTGGCCGGCGTGCTGGACCCGGGCGGAATCCCCACCGCCGTGTTCACCACTCAAGCCGCCCGCACCTGGCTGGGCCACACCCGCACTGCCGACACCGACGCGGAGTGGGAAGAGCCCGACGCGGACACCGTCCACGCCGCGCTGCGCCGCCTGCACCTGTTCAGCCTGGCCACCATCGGCTCGGGAACGGTCCGCGTGCACGGTGTGGTCCAGCGCGCCGTTCGCGACCACCTGCCACCCGGACGCCTGGACGACCTGGCCTGGGTTGCCGCCGACTCCCTGGTCGACCTCTGGCCCGACGGCGGCCGTGAGCCGGAACTCGGCCAGACGTTGCGCGCCAACGCCGACGCCATCGACCGGTGCGCCGGTGAGCACTTGTGGACCCCCGACGAGTACCACCCGGTCCTCGCCGTGGCGGGCAACAGCCTCGGCCTCATCGGTCGGTTCTCCGCCGCCGCCGCGTACTTCGCGCGGCTGCACGCCACCGCCGCCGAACGGCTCGGCCCGGATCACCGCTTCACCCTGGGCGCCCTCGGGAACCTGGCCACCTGGCAGGGCGAGGGCGGCAACCCGGAAAGCGTGCTGATCGCGCGGCGGCTGGTGGCCGATCGGCGGCGGGTGCTCGGTCCACGCCACCCCGACACCCTCACCGCCCGGCACACCCTCGCGCGCCAGCTCGACCTCGTCGGCGCTCCGGCGGATGCCGCGGCCGAACTCGACCGGCTGCTCGCCGATCGCGTGGCGTTGCTGGGAGCCGACCACCCCGACACGCTCACCACGCGGCACAACCTGGCCACGAACCGGGGCGAGGCGGGCGACGTCGCCGGAGCCGTCGCGGCGTTCGAGGCGTTGCTCGTCGATACCGAACGGGCTCTCGGCGCGGACCACCCCAACACCCTCAGCACCCGCCACGAGCTCGCCCGGTGGCGGAGCGCGGCAGGCGATCCGGCCGGTGCCGCCGCCGCGTTCGCGCAATTGTTCGCCGACCGGGTCCGCGTGCTCGGGCCCGACCACCCGCTCACCCTGACCACCCGCAGCGAGCTGGCCCTGACCACCGGGCTGGCGGGGGACCCCGCCGGTGCCACCGCCGCGCTCGAATCGCTGCTGGCCGATCGTCTGCGGGCATTGGGCCCCGACCACCCCGATACCCTGGAAACCCGTCTCAGCCTCATCGTTTCGGGTGCCGAGGACGGACCGCCGGACGGCATCGCCGAAGTCGAGGTGCTGCTCGGCGACATGCTGCGGGTACTCGGGCCGTACCACCCCAGCGCCTGGCACACCTGTGTGCACCTCGCCGTCTCGCGGGGAGGACCGGGCGACCCGATGGTGACCGCCGCGGACGAGCTGTTCGCCGCATGCCTGCGCGTCCTCGGCCCGGACCACCCCGACCTCTGGCGGATTCGCGCCCAAGTCGTGTTGACCCGCAGCAAGGCCGGCGACGCCGTCGGCGCCGCGGAAGCCTATGAAGGGCTGGTATCCGACGTCGCCCGCCAGTTCGGCCCCGACCACCAGAACACACTCCGGGCTCGACGCGAACTCGCTCGCCGCCGCGCACTCGCCGGCGACGCCGCCGCGGCCGTCGCCGTCGCGCAGCAACTGCTCGACGACCGACTACGGCTCCTCGGCCCCGACCACCCGGACACCCTCGCCTCTCACGCCGACCTCGCCACCTATCGCAGCCTGGCCGCCGCTCCCGAAGCGTCGACGTAGCTCGACGACTGTTGGGTGCGGTCAGTGCTCGAAGTCGATCCGCATGACGACCCGTCGCAGGGTCGGGTGGCTGATCTGGGTGAACCCGGCCTCCTCGAAGACCTGGCGGGCGCCGACGCGCATTTCGCCCCAGATGACGTCCCGGCCCGGTTCGGTGATCATCGGGTAGGCCTCCAGGGCGTGGGCGCCGCGTTCGCGGGCGAAGTCGACTGCCGCGCGGGCCAACAGGTAGGTCAGGCCGCGTGCCCGGAAGCCCTTGCGGACCACGAAACAGGTCACCGCCCACGTCGTGCTGTCGTCCTTGTCCTCCTCACGTCCCTTCCACGGGATGCGGGACGTGCGCAGCTTCGGGTACGCCGTGCGCGGCTCCACCGCGACCCAGCCGGCCGGATCGTCGTCCACGTAGGCCACCAGGCCGCTGGTGGTCTCGGCGTCCGAGGTGTCGCAACCGGTCTGCTCGCGGAGCATCGCGTTCCGCTCCTCCTGGGTGGTGTCGCGCCAGAACCAGCCGGGCACCTTCAACCGCTGGCACCGGCACTGCCCCGGTTCGGACGTGCCGAACACGTCCCGCAAGTCGTCCCACGACGCCTCGTTGGCGGGGACGACTCGGACCTGCGCCTCGGTGATCGGGTGCGGCATCCCGATCCCCGGTTCGCGGAGTGAGGTGTCGTCGGTCATTCGGGGCAGGCTAGCGCGATGCGGGAGGGCGCCACGCCCGACCTCGAACACCGGGGTCGGCGGGTCACGGGGCGGATCGACCACGTCGAGTTCACCCACGACTGGGGATGGGGAACCCGCGGTTCCGGGTGCGCGTCTCCTATCCGGGAACGGTCGGCCCGCGCACCGCGGTGGCTACCATGATCTCCTCGGTGTTCCAGGCGCCGGTGGTCGGAGGCGCGGTCGACGTGTTCTACGACCCGGACGACGACGAGTCGGTCATCGTTCGAGCACGGCCCGACCAGCCTGCGCGGTTTCCGTTCTGATGCCGGAGGTGAACGTCGTGAACACGGTGGACCCGGCCCGGTCCTCGCACGGCCGTGTCGAGCGCCGGCGGGGAAATCCGGTGGTGCTCGCCGTCGCGGTAATCGCTTCGTTGGCCATCCCGGTCCTGGGGTATCTGGGCGGGACCGGTATCGGCGAACTCGTCGAGCAGTACCGCACCAAGGCCATCGACAGCGTCTTCGACGACCGCGGTGACGAAGTACCGCCGTTTCAGGCGATGTGGGGCACGTTCGGCTTCATCGGCTGCATTCTCGCGGCCAACCTGGCCGCGGGCGCCGCGCGGTGGTACCGGGGAGGGGCGTCGACTCCCGTGTTCCCGGTCGCCTTGGCGTTCGCGGGGAACACCGCCGGAGTGTGGGTGTCGTCCAGGGAATGGCTTCCGCCGCTCGCCGTCGGCGCCCAGATAGACCCGGTCTTCCACCGGGACGAAAAGTGGGGACTCTGGGCGTGGACGATGTACTACGCGGACCGGTGGGTGCCCGCGACGATGATCGTGATGACCGTGGTCGCGGTCCTCGTGACCTACCGGATCGCCCGTCGGCGCGCCAACGTGGTCCGGGATGTGAAGCGCCTGCTGGCGCACGGGCGCCGCGTGCCGGCGGACGTCGTCGAGGTGAAGCCGAGCGGCTCGCCCGGTGAGCCGGACAGCCACGCGATCGTCACGGTGTCCTTCGTCGACCCCGCCGGATTCCGGCACCGGGTGACCCGCCGTGCCCCGGAAACGGGGATGACGACCGGCGCCGGCCTCGCGGAAGTGCTGTTCGATCCCGCGCGTCCGACCCACGAGAAGTCGGTCTACGTCGCATTCCGGCGCGACCCGGCCCTCGTCGACTGGCTACCCGCGGACTGAAACCGATTCCGCTCTATTCCGCATTGGCAGGCGGCAGGCGGCAGGCGGCAGGCAGCAGGCAGCAGGCAGCAGGCAGCAGGTCGTGCGGTTACATTTTGTTACGCCGACCATTGAATGCCTGAATGGGGCGACCCGCGGTTCCGGGTCAGTGTCCGCCGGCGGCCATGGCCAGCAGCATCAGCGAGAGCAGGAGTTGGAGAGCGCCGATAGTGGTGCCGGTGATGGCGGTCCAGTCGAGTCGGTACTCGGTCCTGGTGGTCATCGACAGCGTGCCGCAGATCACGGCGCTGACCGCCAGGATCGGACCGCCGGCCGGTGTCGGCCAGCTGAGCAGCCCCAGGCACAACGAGATCGGTCCCAGCCAAGCGGCTTTGCCCGGGCGGTCCTTCGCGGGCAGGTACCGCGTCACGCCGTTCATGTTCCCCCAAGTCGCCCGTCGGACCCGCCCGTCACGACCACGATAGCGACGAGATCGGCCGTGGAGACGTGACGGACTTGGGTATGCGCTTCGGAGCAGTCCGCTAGCCTGGTTGCGCCGAGACGTCAAGGGCTCCGGGGGTGCGTGCGGTGGTGGATGGGCAGCAGAGGCTGCAGGCGATGATGCGTTCGTTCCAGGAGCAGGCGGCCAAGGCCGGCCAGTTGCAGGAAGCGATGAAGGACCTGCGCGGGGTGGGGCGCAGCCGGGACGGGTCGGTCACGGTGACCGCCGCGCCGTCCGGGGCGGTGCTGGGACTGCAACTGTCGCCCGCGGCCATGTCCCGGTCGCACGTGGCGTTGCAGCAGGAGATCCTGGACGCGATCCGGATGGCCACGCAGAACGCCGCGCAGCAGCTCGACGCCGCGGTGGCGCCGATCCTGGGCGATCGGTTGCAGGAGTTCAAGCAGGGGATGGCGGCGTCCGGGGTGCAGCCGATCATGCCGTCCGCGCCGCCGCCCCCGGGAGCGCCTCCCGCGCCGCAGACCGCTCCACCGGCCGCCGGGCCGCCTGCTGGGCCGCCTGCCGGGCCGCCGCAGCCGTTCCAGCCGTTCCAGCCGCCGACTCAGATGCCAGGGAACCGTCCGCCCCGTCCGGTGGTCGAAGACGACGAGGAACCACCGAGCACGTACCTGCGCTGAGGGGGACAGGGTGACATTTCACGTCATGCCGGAGGCGTTGACCGCCTTCGCCGAGGGCAGCGAGAGCCTGGCCGAGAAGTTCGGCACGTTGGCCGGGCTGCTGGAGCAGGCCAGGGTGGACGACCAGTGCTTCGGGCCGATCGGTGACGCGGTGGGGCTGAGCAGCGGCTACTTCTCCAGCCTGGACGAGTGCCGGCAGCTGGCCACCGATGCGCAGGAGTTCCTGAAGCAGACCGGTGACCAGCTCAGGCAGAGCTTCGAGGTGTACCAGGGTGTCGACGACGGCATCTCGCAGGCGTTGACGCAGATCGGTAACGGCCTGGGCGGTGGCCGGTGAACGCCGGGCCGGGCACGTTCGCCGACCTCAACGGCGGCGAGCAGAAGAACTGGTTCGAGCAGGCGGCCGGGCGCGGCAGCTCCGGTATCGGGGCCGTGCAGGACCTGGCCGACGCCACCAGCCCGCCGCAGATGGCCGCGGCGACGATCTCCGGCCGGATGGAGCTGCTCCAGACCATCGCCAGCCCCGGCCAGGCGCTGCTGGACAACGGCCTGGGTTTCCTGGTGTCGATCGTGCTCAGCCCGTTGATCGAGATCGCCGAGTGGGCGATCGGCGATCCGGAGCAGATGCGCGCCACCGGCAACGGCTGGGAGCAGGTGGCGACCTGGTTGGACGAGGTCGCCGAGGCCGAGCAGAAGCGCGCCGACACCACCAGCGGCATGTGGGTCGGCTCGGCGGGCGACGCGTTCCGCAACCAGATCACCGAGTTCAGCGGCGGGGTCTCGGCGCTCGCGGAGGACGTGCGCGGGCTCAAAGAGACCCTGGACATGATCGCCGACCTGTTCGACATGTTCGTCGAGTTCGTGATCCAGATCCTGACCGAGCTGATCATCGGCCTGATCGTGCAGTGGCTGGCCGCGCTGGCGGCGTCGTGGATCACCGCGGGCGGGTCGGTCGCCGCGGCGGGCGCCACGACCACGGTGCAGGTGGGCAGCACCGGCGTCCGGATCACCATGCGGGTGACGAAACTCCAGATGGAGTTGTTCAAGATCATGAAGAAGCTGGAGGCGTTGCTGGTGCGGCTGCGCGGGCCGCTGCGGCAGGTCATCCAGCGGATGAACGGCCTGCGCGGCGGCAACATGGCCCAGCAGTGGGCGGCCCGCCAAGCCGGCAGCACGGCCAACATCGTGACCAGGGCGGACGACCTCACGTTGGCTTCGACCACGGGGAACCGGTTCATGCAGGGCGTCACCGGCGAGGGCGCGTTGGCGGGCAACATCAGCCAGACCGTCCTGACCGGCATGCTCGGCGGCAGCACCACGTTCGGCACGGCCGCGACCAAGGCCGGGGTGGACGCCGCGATCGACGGCGGCATCAAGTTCGGCACCCAAGAGGCGTACGACGCCGCGCAGAACAAACCGTCCGAAGAGGAACGCCGGGAAACGCAGGAACGCGGGTTCAACTGGTGAAACTGGATGGGGCGTTGGCCCTCCGGCAGTCGTGGTGCGCGCCGGACGAGCCGATCCTGCTGTGCACTTTCGTCGGCTCGACCAGTTCCCACTTCGACGTCGGCGGTCTGGACTGGTGGGGGAAGCCGGAACGCGGTCTCGGCGGCAAAGCACTGCGCGCGTTGGGCACGGCGACGGCGGCCGTGGCCTCCGGTGGCCCTCGCGACCGCAACGAGCTCGCGTCGCCACCGAGTGCCGTGGTGTTCGGGCCGAGCCCCGACACGGTGGCGGTCGGAGCGGGATTGGCCGTGCGGGACTCCACCTTCGCCTGGTGGGTGCTGACACCGCGCCGGATGGCCTGGGTCCGCACCGAACCCGAAAGCGCGGTGACCGGGTCGGAACCGGAGAAGTCGCTACTCGACCAGGTCTGGGGCTTCGCGAAGAACGCGCGTGACGCATTGGCGGGCAAGAGCCCGTATCCGCCTCACGTCCCGATCGAAACGGCCGGCGTCGTGTCCGTGGTCGAGGTGCCGCGTGACCGGATCACCGGGGTCGCCGGCGCGGAACGCAAGCTGCCCCACGACTACGCGGACGGTCGGGTTCACGTGCTGCGGGTGTCGCTGGTGGACGGATCGGGCATCGACGTCGTCGCCGGGCACGAGCCCGCGCACGCGCAGCGGTTGCTCGCCCTGGTCAACGGCCGGTAGAGGACGGGACGTGCCCAAGAACAGGCTGAAGATCGGTGAGATCGCCCAGCAGCGCTGGGTCGGGCCCGGCGAGCAGGTGGTGTGGGTGGTCGACCCCGAGGGCCACGTCGGCAGCACGGTCGGACCGTCCCGCACGGTGCCGCACCGGACCGGCGCGGCCGCGCTGGAGGTGCCCGAGCCCGAGTGGCCGTTGCCGACCCGTGCGGTCGGGGAGGGGCGGTTCCACAACGACGAGTGGGTGCACGACCCGGCGGTGTGGGCCTGGGCGCACGCGCAGCGCCCGGACCAGGCGGCCGTCCGTTGGGCCGACCTGTTCACGGCGGGCCGCGACGAGTGCCGGCTGGTGCTGACCAACCGGCGGCTGGCGCTGGTCGTGGACGGCGAGGTGACCAGGCCCGCCGCACCGGCGTCGGGCGGCCTGCTGGGCCGCGTCCGCGCGCTGGGCCAGTCACAGCCCGACGTCGCGCCGCTGGTGACCTGGTGGGACGCACCGGTGGGCACGGCACGCCTGGAGGCCGTGCCGCTGGGGCGGCAGGTCGGGCCGGAGTGGTTCGTGCGGATCGGGTTCCCGGACGGCTCGACCTTCGAGTTCCGCGACGCCCAAGCCGAGCAGTCCATCCGCACCGCCCACGCCAACCTCTGATCCACCGCTGACCGGCCGTAATCACTACGGCTCGGTGACGACCCCGCGTCGGCTTCCGGAGGGCGTTGGAGCACGCGTCGGCGCCGTGCCGGTCCGGTACTCGGTCGGGCTGATGCCGCGTTCCCTCTTGAACGCCGCGCTCAGCGCGAAAGGTGTGGAGAACCCGACGTGACCGGCCACGGCGGCGAGCGTCACCTCGGGCTCGCGCAGCAGGTCTGCGGCCAGGGTGAGGCGCCATTCCCGCAGGTAGGCCATGGGTGGTCGGTCCATCAGCGCGGTGAAGCGCCGGACCAGGTTCGCCTTGGACACGCCGGTCTTCGCGGCCAGTGACTCCAGTGTCCACCGGTGGGCGGGCGGTGAGCTGCGGCTGCCGGCCGGGGACGGCAAGGAGGCGTTCATCGATGCCGAGGACATCGCGGAGGTGGCTGTCGCCGCGCTGACCGAGGACGGGCGGCGCGTCCTCGGTCGGCCTCTCCGGAACTTCTCCGACTACGCGAAGGCCGCTGCCGCGCAGGGCGCCTGGCACGTCTGACCGTTCCGGGGAGGCGCGATCGATTCTGATCGCTTTTGATCGAAGGAACGCGTCCGTGAGTCAAGAATTCAGGACGACGAGCGGACGATCAGCTGCGGCTCTATCACGATGCGGTGCGCGGGTCGGTGCGGATCGGGGTCGTGGAGTCGGGCGGCGAGCAGCGTCACGGCGGCCCGGCCGACGGCGGCCTTCGGCGGCCGGACCGCGGTCAGCGGCGGATCGGACAGTTCGGCCCATTCGTCGTCGTAGGTGACCAGCGCCAGGTCCTGCGGCACCCTGATCCCGCGTTCCTGACACCGCTCCACGAGCGAGATCGCCTCCGGGTCGGAGTGCACGAGCAGCGCCGTCGTGCCGGAGGCGAGGCAGGAGTCCAGCAGGGCGTCGAGGTCGGCCGGCCAGGCGGTGTCCCATCGGTCCACCGTGCGCACGTCCGGGGTGCCGTCGAGCGGGAGTCCGAACCGTTCGCACGCGTCACGCCAGCCCTGCCGGATGTGCGGCGCGGTCGGGCTGGCCAGCGTGGTGCTCAGGCCGATGCGCCGGTGGCCGCGTTCGGCGAGGTGGCGCACGGCCATCGCGGCGCCGCGTGCGTGATCGCTGACCACGGACTCGACCGCGTCGTGGTAGCTGTCGGCCGGTGTGCGCTCTATCAGCACGACCGGCACGTCCACCGACCGCAGCCACCGCACCAGGGCCTCGCCCTCGTCACCGGTGGTCGTCGGGACCACGAGCAGTCCGTCCACGCCGACCGTCTCGACCAGCGCGGCGAGTTGGCGGCGCTCGTCGGCGGCCTCGTAGGTGGCGCCGCGCAACACGATCCGCACGTCCGCCTCGGCCGCCGCCTCGCGCGCGCCCTTGATCACGTCCGGGTAGTAGTAGTCCAGCGACGGGACGACCATGCCCAGGGTCAGTTGCGCGGGGCGGTCCCGGGGTTGTGGCGCGGGTTGACGGCGCTCGGTGATGAGCAAGGCGCTGCTGTTCGGCTCGGCCGGGTACGCCGCCGGCCGGACGCCGACCGGTGCGGCCGCGGTGACCGTGGCGCCGCCCCGGACGCGCCGGACCAGGCCTTGCTCGGCCAGCAGGGAGATGTCGCGGCGCACGGTGATCGCCGAGACGTCCAGCTCGTCGGCGAGATCGTGCACGCGCACGGTGCCGCGCCTGCGCAACAGCTCCACGACCTTGGCGCGCCGCTCCGACGGGAGCATGGCGGACGACTCCGACGTCGTCATGCGGACACCTCCACTGTGATCACGAGGCCACCTCGCGCCGTGTCGGGCAGGTGCAGCTCCAGCCGGGTCAGCTTCTCCCCCCAGACGGTCGTGAGCAGCGGGTCGTCCAGTTCGCGCAACGTCAGGTCGGCCGAGGCCAGGCTCGGATTCCAGGCGATGAGCGTAGCGCGCGTCTCACCTGGTGGATGGACGAACAGCCGTCCCGGTGAGTCGAGCGTGACGCGGCCGGCGAGCAGGTAGTGCAGCGTCGACGGCACACCGCCGTCGTCAGCGTCGTCAGCGCCGTCGGCGAAGTCCCACTCGTCCTCGATCGTCACCCGGTGCCGGTCGCGGTGCAGGGTCGCGGTGCGCCACCAGGACCGCAGTGCCGGCACGGGGTAGGCGGGGGCGAGGTCCATCCGCACCCGGTACCGGTCGGGGGTGTCCTCGACGGTGACGTCCCGGGCGTGGTGGGCGCGCCCGGTGCCCTGGGGTGTGCCGCGCACTTCAGGGACGTTGTGCCAACTGCTCTGCATCGTCCAGATGTCGTAGCGGTCGGGGCTGAACGTCTGCTTGGTGTAGGTCGGGCGGCCGGCGTCGACCACGACGGGCACGCCGTCCACCGCCACGATCACGCTGCCGACGTCGTTGTGGTTGTGGTTCTCGCCGTTGTGGCCGCCCTTGACCACCAGCGTCGGCCCGGCGTTCGACCCGGCGGTGGGACGGGCGACACCGACCTGCGTGCCGGGCAGCCACACGCTCCCGACCAGCGGTTCACCTGCCCGTTCGATCACCGGGGTGGCCAGGTCGCGCAGGGCCCGCCCCAACTCGGTGTGGTCGGGGACCGCGTCGGCCCGCTGGGCGGCGGCGTGGCGTTCGGCGTCCCGGTCCCCGATGCGCCCGGCCCACTGCTGCGGCACGTGCCACGGCTGACCGCCGGGCGGCCGGGCGCGGGCGTCGGCGAGGTTGACGTACCAGGGGCCGCCGAGGTGCATCCGGTGCGGGAAGCCGACGGTCTCGCGCACGACGGGCACCGCCGTCGCGGACAACGCGCCGCCGGTGGCGTGCTCCAGGACGTCGAGCGCCTCCAACGCGCGGCACGCGCCGTTCCACCAGTACTCGTAGCCCTCGTCGATGGAGCCGTCGGCGGGCAGCGCGGCGAGGTAGCGGTCGATGCCGCGCACGGTCTCGGCGACGATCCCGGCCCGGTCGGCGACGTCGTCGACCAGGCGCAGGGCCGCGACCAGGACGTTGCCGCAGATCCACGGGCACCAGTTGTGCACGTCGCCGTCGAGGCCGAGCCAGTGCCAGTCGCGGCGGTTGGTGAAGGGGTCGAGCACGCGGGTGCGGACCTCGCGGCGCACGCGGGCGCGCAGGCCGGGCCAGCGGACGTCGAGGCGGTCACCGAGGACGTGGTCGAGCCAGGCCAGCTGGGCGGCGACGCCCGCCGCGCCGAGGTCCAGGTAGGGGATGTCGGGGTCGGGCACGACGGCGCCGCGGGTGCGGTGGTGCTCCTCGTGGGCGGACCAGCACCAGGTGCTGCGTTCGCACAGGAGGACGACGCCGTCCGCTACCTCGTCCAGCCAGTCGTCGTTGTCGAGGACGAGGGCGGCGAGGGCCGCGCGGGTGAGGCGGTCGTCGTGCTCGAACACGGGAGTCTCGTAGGCGGTGCGGTTGCCGTCGCGGAAGAAGCGGGCGTAGTGGGAGGCGGTCGGCTGCGGCCACGGCGTGCCGCGTTCGGCGCGGGCCTGGTCGAGCACGGCGGCCAGTCGAGCGGCGGCGTTCGGCCACGCTCCCGGATCACCGAGCGGGGGGAGGGCGGTCGGAGCCGGCCGGAGCACGTCGACGAGAGCCGGTGCCTCCGCCCTGGTGCCCCAGGCCGCTGACAACGGACCCGCCGCGGTCGGGGCGGACCCCGACCAGTGGGTGCTCGATCCGGCGTTGATCATCTCGGCCCGCTTTCGGTCACTCTCGCGATCATTCTGATCGTAACTGTTCGAAACAAGTCTTGACTTGAAAAATTTGATCACACATGATTCGGCCCACTGTTCGAGTGTTCCGGCCCACAAAGGACTCCGCGTGACCGAGGGACAACGACGACCTCAGGCGTTACTGGTCATGGAACCGGCCCACTTCGAGGTCCAGTTCCAGCAGGCGCAGTTGGACCGGCTCGACCGGCTCGTCGGCTTGGCCGACCCGATCTCGACCGACGAGCTCGACTCGCCCGCCGTGCGGCGCAGGCTGCACGACGTGGACTTCCTGCTGACCTCCTGGGGCTGCCCGCCACTGACCGCCGAGCGCCTCGCCGCGGCACCCCGCCTCCGCGCGATCTTCCACTGCGCGGGCACCGTCCGGCCCCTGATCACCGACGAGGTGTGGCGGCGGCAGCTGCTCGTCACCAACGCGGCCGACGAGAACGCCATCCCGGTCGCCGAGTTCACCCTCGCCGCGATCGTCTTCGCCGGCAAGAAGGCGCCGTTCCTCGCGCAGGACGCCCGCAAGCACCGCGACGACTGGTCCTACGTGTCGCAACGCGGCGAACTGACCAACCGGGACCGCACGATCGGCGTCGTCGGCTTCTCCCGCGTCGGCCGCCGGGTGGTCGACCGGCTGCGCACGCTCGACGTGACCGTCCTGGTCTCCGACCCGTACGCGGACCCGGCGCGGGTGGCGGCGGCCGGGGCGCGGCTGGTCGAGCTGCCCGAGCTGCTGCGGGCCAGCGACGTGCTCACGCTGCACGTGCCCGCGCTGGGCTCCACCCGCCACCTGATCGGAGCCGCCGAGCTGGCGCTGCTGCGCGACGGTGCGACGGTCGTGAACACCGCGCGCGGCGCCGTCGTGGACACCGCGGCCCTCGAACGGGAGTGCGCCACCGGCCGGCTGGACGCGATGCTCGACGTCACCGACCCGGAACCACTGCCCGCCGACTCGATCCTCTACGACCTGCCCAACGTGATGATCACCCCGCACATCGCGGGCTCGCTCGGCTCGGAGACCCGGCGGATGAGCGACAGCGCGATCGACGAGGTGGAGCGCTACCTGTCCGGTCGTCCGCCGCGCGCCGCCGTCACACCGGACACCCTCGGGATGAGCGCGTGAACGCCGGGCTGTCGCCGATCACCGGCTGGACCCGTGACCGGTGGGCCGCGCTCGCCGACCGGATGCTGCTCGACGTCCGCCCGTACGCGTCACCGAAGCACGCCCGCATCACACCGCCCGGCGCGCCCGGCGGCTACGGCACCGCCGTCGACGGGCTGGAGGGGTTCGCCCGCACGTTCCTGCTCGCCGGTTTCCGGCTCGCGGGCGAGAACGGCCGCGACCCGCTCGGGTTGGCCGAGTGGTACGCGCAGGGTCTCGACGCGGGCACCGACCCGACCTCGGACGAACGCTGGCCACGTCCGGAGGAGCACGCGCAGGCCAAGGTCGAGGCCGCCTCGATCGCGCTGATCCTGGACCTGACCCGGCCCTGGCTGTGGGACCGGCTGACCGACTCCGTGCGCGACCGCGTGGTCGACTACCTCTCCGCCGTGGTCGGCGACGACACCTACCCCCGGTGCAACTGGGTGTGGTTCCGGATCGTGGTGGAGACGTTCCTGCGGTCGGTCGGCGGACCGTGGCGGGCCGAGGACATCGAGTCCGACCTGGCCGCGCACGATTCGTTCTACCGGGGTGACGGCTGGTTCGCCGACGGCGACGAGCGCTCGTTCGACCACTACTGCGGCTGGGCGCTGCACCTCTACCCGGTGCTCTGGGCACGGATGCGGGGCGCGGCGGACCTCGCCGGCGACCGGACGGCCCTCGACGTCGGCAGGCTCGACCGCTTCCTCGTGGACTACGTGCGCCTCATCGGCGCCGACGGCGCACCACTGGTGCAGGGCCGCAGCCTGGCCTACCGGTTCGCGGCAGCCGCGCCGCTGTGGGCGGGCGCGATCGCGGGCGTCGACTCGACCGCGCCGGGCCTGCTGCGCCGTGCCGCCTCCGGGGTGGTGTCGCACTTCGCCGACCGGGGGGCACCGGACGAACGCGGTCTGCTGACCCTCGGTTGGTACGACGAGTGGCGTCCGTTGGCGCAGAGCTACTCGGGGCCGTCGTCGCCGTACTGGGCCGCGAAGGGCATGCTCGGTCTGGCGCTCCCGGCCGACCATTCCGTGTGGGCGGCGGTCGAGGAACCGCTGCCCGTGGAGCGGGACGACAACACGTGGATCGCTTCCCCGCCCGGCTGGCTCGTCTCGGCCACGCGCGCGGACGGTCTCGTGCGGGTCGTCAACCACGGCACCGACCACGCGGTCGTCGGCGCGCCGGTCGGCGACTCCCCGCTCTACACGCGCCTCGGGTACTCGACCGCCACGGCACCGCTGCTGTCGGAACGGGCGTGGACGTCGCCCCTGGACCAGTCGGTGGTCCTGCTGGACGCGGCGGGCACGGCCACGCATCGCGCGGGCATGCGGACGCTGTCCGTCGAGCAGATCGGGGACGCCGTGGTCGGCGCGTCGGCGGCCCGCGTCCACTGGCTCGACCCGGAACCCGGCCAACGCGACCACGGGTCCGGACGCCAAGGCGTGGCGCGGGACGTCGCCGTGGTCACCACCCTGTCGGTGCTGCGCGGGCCCTGGGAGGTGCGGTGCGTGCGGGTGGACGCCCTACCCGACCCACTGCCCGACGCCCCGCCCGACCCGTTGGCCGACTCGCTGAGTTATCCACAACCGGCCGCTGACGGCCCGGATTTGTCGGACGCCACTGGCAGGATAAAAGCAGGGGTCCCCTTGGCGAGTACCCCTGCGAAGCCGTCGCCGCCGGATGCCTTCGGTGCGGCGACCGCGTTGGCGAGTACCCCTGTGGAGCCGTCGCCGCCGGACCCCCTGCGTGAGGTGACCGCGCTGCGGATCGGCGGTTGGCCGTTGGCCGGTGACGGGCCGGCCGTGCTGCGGGAGTCGGGTCGGGTCGAGGTGCGGTCCGGGAACTTGCGTTCGACTCTCGTGGCCGGACCCGGGTTGGGCCGGGTCGGGGTCGACACGGAGGATGCCGCGAGCCCGTTGGGCGCGCACAGCGCCACCCCGTGGGCGGCGGGAGAGGTGACGCCCGGCAGGTGGACTGCCGTGGCCATCGGACTGGGCGCGGGCAGTCTGCCCGACGGCGTCCCGGAGATCGTGCTGGACGAGGCGGCCCGCCTAGTGGTGGTTCGTTGGCCGGACGGTAGCTCGACCGCGGCGGACCTGCCGCACCACGACTGAACGGTAGTTGGAAGGAGACGGGATCAATGGTGACTCCGAACAAGCCTCGCGAGGGCGGGCGACGGGGCCGGGTCCGCAAGGCGCTGGTCGCGCTCACCGCGGTGGCACTGGTGACGGCGGGCTGTGGCTCGGGCGGCGCCGCGGACGAGACCGGACCGGTCACGCTGACCGTGTCGGTCTGGAACCTGGCGGCGACGCCGGAGTTCCAGGCGGTGTTCGACGCCTTCGAGGCGGCCAACCCCGACGTGACGGTGGAGCCGGTCGACATCCTCGCCGAGGACTACCCGGCGAAGGTCACCACGATGCTCGCGGGCGGTGACACCACCGACGTGATCACCATGAAGAACGTCACCGACTACTCCCGCTACGCCAGTCGCGGCCAGCTCGCCGAGGTCACCGACCTGGTGCAGGCCAAGGGCGACGCCAAGCTCGCCGGTCTCGACGCGTTCGACGTGGAGGGCAAGTACTTCGCGCTGCCGTACCGCAACGACTACTGGGTGCTGTACTACAACAAGAAGCTGTTCGACGCGGCGGGCATCGCCTACCCGGAGAACCTGACCTGGGACCAGTACGCGGACGTCGCCAAGAAGCTCACCAAGGGTGAGGGCGAGCAGAAGGTGTACGGCACCTACCACCACACGTGGCGCTCGGTCATCCAGGCCATCTCGGCGGCGCAGACCGACAGCGACCAGATCACCGGTGACTTCGAGTTCTTCGCCGACCAGTACAAGATGGCGCTCGACCTGCAGCAGGCCGGTGCCACGCTCGACTTCGGCAGCGCCAAGCAGGCCAGCTACCGCACCATGTTCGAGACCGAGAAGACCGCGATGATGCCGATGGGCACCTGGTACGTGGCGGGCGTCCTGAAGAACAAGGCCGAGGGCAAGACCGCCGTCGACTGGGGCATCGCGCCCATGCCGCAGCGTCCCGGCGCCTCGGGCATCACCACGTTCGGCTCGCCGACCGCGTTCGCGGTGAACAAGAAGGCCAAGCACGCGGCCACCGCGAAGAAGTTCGTGGAGTTCGCGGCGGGCATGGACGGCGCGAAGGCGATCACGAAGGTCGGCGTCGTGCCGTCGTTGCAGAGCCCCGAGATCACCGAGGCGTACGCGGCGCTGGAGGGCATGCCCCGCGACGAGCTGGCGGTGAAGTCCCTCGCGCCCGACACCACCGCCCTGGAGATGCCGGTCAGCGAGCACACCTCCGACGTGGACACGATCCTCAGGGAGGAGCACGAACTGATCATGGTGGGTGAGAAGTCGGTCGAGGACGGCATCAAGTCCATGCGCGACCGCGTGAAGAAGGTCCTCGACTAGCACCGGCTCCACGTCGAGCAACGAGCACCGCCGACACCAGCACGAGGACGAGCATGGCCAACGCAGTAACCGAGGCGCCGCGGGGAGCACCACCCCGCGGCTCGGCTCAGAAGCGCCGGACACGACGCAACACCCTCATCGGGTGGAGCTTCATCCTCCCGAACTTCGTCGGGTTCGCCCTGTTCACCCTCGTGCCGGTGATCGCGGCGTTCGCCCTGGCGTTCCTGGAATGGGACTCCTACCGGCCGCCGGAATGGGTCGGCCTGGACAACTTCACCCAGATGCTGGAAGACGAGAACTTCCGCGTCGCGCTGGGCAACACGCTGTACTACGCGGCGGGGCACATCCCGCTCACGCTGGTCGCCGCACTCGCGCTGGCGATCGTGCTCAACGGGAAGATCCGCGGTGTGGGGTTCTTCCGCACCGCGGCCTTCTTCCCCTACGTCACGTCGCTGGTCGCGGTGGCCGTGGTGTGGCGGATGCTGTTCAACCCCACGGCGGGGCCGGTCAACCAGTTCCTGGCGGCGGTCGGCGTCAGCGACCTGCCGGGCTGGTTGTCGAGCACCGACTGGGCGATGCCCGCGGTGATCCTCACCAGCGTGTGGCGGGACATGGGGTACTACATGGTGCTCTACCTCGCGGGCCTGCAGTCGATCCCCGGGGAGTACTACGAGGCCGCGCGGATGGACGGCGCGAACGCGTGGCACCGGTTCTGGCACATCACGCTGCCGTGCCTGCGGCCGACCACGTTCTTCGTGCTGGTCATGTTGACGATCCAGAGTTTCAAGATCCTCGACCTGATCCAGGTGATGACCGAGGGCGGGCCGGGTCGCAGCACGCTGGTGCTCTCCCAGCTCGTGTACCGGGAGGGCATCGTGGAGGGCAACTTCGGCTACTCGTCGGCGGTCGCGCTCGTGCTGTTCGTCATCGTGCTGTCCGTGACCGTCGTCCAGTTCCGCCTCAACGAGCGGAGGAACCGCTGATGACCGCCATGCGCACCGCCCCGGCGCCGACCCCGCCCCCGGTCGAGCCGCCGCCCGTGACGAAGTCGCGTCCGCGTGGGTCGCGGTTCATCCGGCCGGTGGTGACCTACGCTTCCCTGATCGTGGTGGCGGCGCTCGTGCTCGTGCCGTTCGTGTGGATGCTGTCGTCGTCGCTCAAGCGCGACAACGAGGTGCTCACCGTGCCGATCCAGTGGATTCCCGAGGAGTTCCGCTGGTCGAACTTCGTGGACGTCTGGGACCGCATCCCGATGGCCGCCTACCTGGGCAACTCGGCGTTCCTGGCGGTGACGATCACCCTGCTGCAGCTGCTGACCGGCAGCTTCGCCGCCTACGGGTTCGCCAAGGTGCGGTTCCCCGGCCGGGACGCGCTGTTCGTGGCCTACATCGCCACGATCGCCGTGCCGTGGCAGGCGTACATGGTGCCGCAGTACATCATGATGCAGAAGGCGGAGCTGACCAACACGTACTGGTCGATCATCCTGTTGCAGGCGTTCGGCGCGTTCGGCGTGTTCCTGATGCGGCAGTTCTACATGACGATCCCGGACGAGCTGTGCGAGGCGGCGCGCATGGACGGGCTGAGCGAGTACGGGATTTACTGGCGGATCATCCTGCCGCTGTCGAAGCCGGCGCTGGCCAGCCTGGCGCTGCTGACGTTCGTCAACACGTGGAACGACTACATGGGGCCGTTCATCTACCTGACCAGCAACGAGTTGTGGACCGTCCAGCTGGGCATCCGCTCGTTCGTGGGCCAGTACGACGCGGAGTTCGCCATGATCATGACCGGTGCGGTGGTGTCGGTGGTGCCGATCCTCGCGGTGTTCCTGCTGGGGCAGCGGTACTTCATCCAGGGCATTGCGACGAGCGGGATGAAGGGGTGAGCGGGGTGGCGGCGCGGCTGCTGCGCCCTGCCTCGCAGGAGACCTACGAAAAGGTCTTCGGGATGGTGTACGTCGGCCTGATGTCCAACGTGCTGCTCGCGGTGAGCTGCGCCCCGTTGTTGCTGGCGCTGGTGATCGTGCGCGATCCGTTCGCGTCGTGGCCGTTCTTCGTCGTGCTGTCGGGGTTCTGCGCGCCGGCGTTGGCGGGGGTGTTCGGCTGTTTCGCGGCGTTGGACGAGCGGGTGGTCTGGCGGCCGTTCGTGACGGCCTACCGGCGGGCGTTCGGGCGGGCGTTGGCGGTGTGGTTCGCCGGCGCGGCCGTGCTGGTCGTGCTGGGGCTGGACGCGGTCGTCGTGTCCCGCACCGCGTGGGGGCCGGCGGTGGCGCCGTTCTTCGTCACGGCGGCCGTGCTGGTCGTGGCGACGGTGGTCGCGGTGATCCTGGTCGCCGCGACGGCGACGGCATCGGACTCAGGGACAGCCCGGCTGCGGGGCCTGGTCTGGCCGTGCCTGTGCCTGGTGGCGCGCCGCTGGTACCTGGCCGTGGCGAACGCGGCCGTGTTGGGGCTCGCCGTCGCGGCGGTCCTGCTCCAGCCGGTCGCGGGCCTGCTCGTGGCCTGCGCTCCGTTGCTCTACGTCGTGTTCGGCAACACGCGCGCGATCGTCGCGCCGCTGTCGGAGCGGTAGTCCGAAGGGCGAGCACAACCGCTCGCCCCCGACCCTGCCAGCGTGGTAAGCGCTTTCCGTATGCCAGCCCCGCCGCCGCCCGACCTTCGGATGGGACAACGATGCCCTACGGACGACGAACCGCGCGCTCACTTCCTCGTCGATCACTCATCACCACCTTGGCCCTGGCGCTCGTCCTCGCCCCGACCGTGCCCGCAGCCGGTGCGCCCGACACCGGCCTGGTCGCGCACTGGCCGCTCGACGCGTCGTCGGGGACCGTGGCCGCCGACGTCACCGGGCACGGCCACGACGGGACCTTGGTGGGCGACGCCCGCTGGGCCGACGGCACGCTGGAGTTCGGCGGCACCGACGGCCACGTGGACCTGCCGGACGACCTGCTCGCCGGGTTGGACGCCACGACGGTCAGCGTGGACGTCCTGATCGACCCCGCACAGCCGACGCCGTACTTCCTGTACGGCTTCGGCAACACCGGTGCGAACGGCGACGGCGACGGCTACCTGTTCGCCACGGGCGGCACGGCCGGCGAAGGGCTGCGTGCGGCGCTCGCGCCCGGTGACTGGACCACCGAACAGCAGGTGGCCGCCGGTCGCGGCGTCGGCCGGGGCACGTGGCACAACCTCGTGCTCACGGTCGGTGACTCGACGGGTGTGCTGTACCTCGACGGTGTCGAAGTCGCCCGCAACACCGGCGTCACGCTCAAGCCGGGTGAGATCGGCGCCGGCCACACGACAGCCAACTACCTCGGCCGGTCGCTCTACAACGCCGACCGCCACTTCAAGGGCCGGATGCGCGATGTCCGGCTCTACGACCGCGCCCTGTCCGGTGACGAGATCGCGTCGCTGTCCCACAACGGCACCGTGATCCGGTCGGTCGACCTGCCCGAACTGGCCGTGCCCGCCGTCATCGACCCCGATTCGTCCACCATCACCCTGCCCGTCAAGCCGGGGACCAGGCGGCACAAGCTCGCCCCGGTGCTCGGGCTGGCTCCCGGTGCGTCCGTCACGCCGGACAGCGGCCGGCGGGTCGATCTGCGCCGCCCGGTGAAGTACACGGTCACCTCGGCGAACGGCCGGACCCGTGAGTGGACCGTGGTGGCGCGGGAGATGCGCAGCCCCGTGCTGCCCGGGTACAACGCCGACCCGAACATCGCGGTGTTCGGCGACACCTACTACATCTACGCCACCTCGGACGGTTTCCCGGGCTGGGGTTCGACCACGTTCCGCGCCTGGTCGTCCAAGGACCTCGTCACGTGGGCCGACCGGGGCGTGATCCTCGACCTCGGCCCGGACGTCTCGTGGGCGGACGGCCGCGCGTGGGCGCCCACCATCGCCGAGCGGGACGGCCGGTACTACTTCTACTTCAGCGCCGACGCCAAGATCGGCGTGGCGGTGGGGGAGTCGCCGACCGGACCGTTCCGCGACTCGGGTCAGCCGCTGGTGTCCGCCAACCCGGACGGGCGGGGACAGGCCATCGACCCGGCCGCGTTCACCGACGACGACGGCCGGGCGTACCTGTACTGGGGCAACGGCAGCGCGTTCGTCGTGCCGCTGAACGCCGACATGGTGTCGTTCGACCCCGCCGCCGTCCGCAAGATCGACGGCCTCGCGGACTTCCGCGAAGGACTGTTCATGGTGCGGCGACAGGGCCTCTACCACCTCACCTACTCGATCGACGACACCCGCAGCGCGGACTACCGGGTCGGCTACGCGACCGCGACCAGCCCGTTCGGCCCGTTCACCAACCGGGGCGTGGTCCTGCGCGCGGACCGGAGCCAGGGCATCCTCGGCACCGGCCACAACTCGGTCCTGCGCGTGCCGGGCACCGACGACTGGTACATCGCCTACCACCGGTTCGCCATCCCCGGTGGCGACGGCATGCACCGCGAGACCACGATCGACCGCCTGACATTCTCCGCCGACGGGCTCCTCGAACCCGTTGTCCCGACGCTGGAAAGCGTGCCGCCGCGGCGAGTTCCGGCGACCGCCTGCCCCGGCCACCCCACCGACTGGTGCACGCCGGGCCGCAACTGACCGGCAGACCCGCAATGGCCCCTTTCCGGACAGGAGATCAATGACGATGAACCGGTTCCGAACAGCCCGAAGACTGGTCCACCTCGGTGTGGCCGTCACGGTGGCGGGCGCTCTCGCCGTCGCCGGGCCTCCTGCGGCCGTGGCGCAAGCGGAGGTCCAGCCCGTCACCATCCGGCCTGATCCGTCCTACCAGCAGCCCGCGTTCGAGGGCTGGGGCACGAGCCTGGTCTGGTTCGCCAACATCACCGGCGGCTACCCCGACGAGATCCGCAACCGCCTGGCCGACCTGCTGTTCGGCGACGACGGGCTGCGGCTCAACATCGCCCGCTACAACATCGGCGGCGGCAACGCGCCGGACGTGCGCAAGGACTACATGAAGGTCGGCGCGACGATGCCGGGCTTCTGGCGCGCGCCGGAGGGCACCACGCGCGAGGACATGGACTGGTGGGACCCGGACAACCCGGAGCACTGGGACTGGAACGCCGACGCCAACCAGCGGTGGTGGATCGACAAGATCAAGGACGAGGTCGACCACTGGGAGGCGTTCAGCAACTCGCCGCCGTGGTTCCAGACGGTCAGCGGGTACGTGTCCGGCGGGTTCGACGCCAACGCCGACCAGATCCGCCCGGACAAGGTGGACGAGTTCGCCGACTACCTGGTCCGGGTGTCCGAGCACATCGAGCGGTCGCACGGCATCGAGTTCGACACCATCGACCCGCTCAACGAGCCGAACACCAACTACTGGGGCACCCAGCTCGGTCCCGACGGCCAACCGGTCGGCGGTCGGCAGGAGGGCGCGCACGCCGGTCCGGCCCTCCAGCAGAGCGTGGTACTCGCCCTCCGGCAGGCACTGGACGAGTCCGGCCTCGGCGCGCGTCTGTCCGCAATGGACGAGACGAACCCCGGGATCTTCAGCACCAACTGGAACGGCTACAGCGCCGAGGCGCGGGCGGCCGTGGACCAGCTCAACGTGCACACCTACGGCACCGGCAACCGGACGTCCGCGCGGGACATCGCCAAGGGCGCCGGCAAGCCGCTGTGGATGAGCGAGGTGGACGGCACCTGGGGCGACAGCAACAGCTTCACCAGCATGGAGCCGGGGCTGGGCATCGCCGAGCGGATCGTCGGCGACATGCGCGAGCTGGAGCCTTCGGCCTGGGTGCTGTGGCAGCCCATCGAGGACTACAACCCGCAGGCCGCGGCCGGGAAGAACTGGGGCAGCATCCAGATCCCGTTCGACTGCGCCGCCGACGCCACCCCCGAGACGTGCCCGATCCGCACGAACACGAAGTTCAACACCATCCGGAACTTCACCCACTTCGTGCGCCCCGGTGACCACGTGATCAAGGTGGACGACACGTCCAGCCTCGCCGCCGTGGCCGCCGACGGCAAGTCCGCGACTGTCGTCCACGTCAACAACTCGGACCGGCAGCGCGCCGTGACGCTCGACCTGTCGAAGTTCCGCGCGGTGGGTCCGCACGCCTCGGTCACCCCGGTGGTGTCCGATGTCAACGGCGGTCTGGTGCGCGGCACGCCGGTCCGGGTGCGTGACGGCTCGGCCACGCTCACGGTGCCGGCCAAGTCGGTGACCACGTTCGTGGTGGACCGGGTCCGCGGTGTGGCGAAGGACGCGGCGCTCGTCCAGCCGGAGCACGTCTACGGCCTGACCGGTGTGCACAGCGGGAAGGCGCTGGTGCCGGCGGCCGGCGGTGGTTCGGCGGTGATCCGCGCGTCGGACCAGTCCGACGCGAGCGCGTTGTGGCGGGTCGAGCGGGTCACCGAGGGCGTGGGCAACCGCGAGCGCTACACGGTGTCGCACGCGGTGAGCGGGCGGCGGCTGGCGGATCGCGGGAGCGGTCTCGTGCTCGAACCAGCCGGGGGAGCGGAGCCTGCGGCGCAGTGGGTCATGTCCACGACCGGTGACGGCACCTACACGTTCGTGAACGCCGCCAGTGGGCGGCTGCTCGACGTGACCGGCCAGGCCACCGCGGACGGCGCGCCGGTGGGCCTCTACGTCCCGTCCTCCGGCGCGAACCAGCGGTGGACCGTGGTGGACCGCACCGTGCTCGGGGCGCAGGACGCGGCGGTCTTCACCGTGCCGGGTCTGGCGCCCGCGCTACCGCCGACCGTGCCCGCGACCGTCCGTGACGGCGTGGGCGGGGCACTGCCGGTGGTGTGGGAGCCGGTGCCGGCGGAACGGTGGGCCCGACCAGGGACGGTCCGGGTGCGGGGTACGGCGACCGACCCGCTCGGCCGGACGTTCCGCACCACGGCGGTCGTCACGGTGGACACCATCGCCTCGACGCGGCCCGCACGGGCGAAGGCGTACGTCGGCGGGACGCCCTCGCTGCCCGCGACCGTCACCGGCGTCGGCACGCGTGGCGGGACCACGGAACTCCCGGTGACGTGGAACGCCCCACCGGCCTCCGCTGAACCCGGCGTGACGACGGTCCACGGCACGGCACGGGTGGTCGACGGCTCCACGGTGGCCGCGACGGCACGGGTGCAGGTGACCCGACCCGTCGAGGTCAACGCGGCCGCCGAAGCCGGCGTGGTGGCCTCGGCCACCTACACCGAGAACGGGTACTCGGCCGACCGCCTCCGCAACGGCGTCACGACGGACAAGGCGTGGTCCAACTGGAGATCGGGGACGAAGAACCCTTCGGACACGCTCACGTTCCAGTTGCCGCGCCCACAGGACATCTCCCGCGTGGTCGTGCACTTCCACCGTGACGGTTCGACCGCGAGCTACGCGCGGTCGATGCGGGTGCAGGTCCGGGACGCCGCCGGCACGTGGGTGGACGCGGGTGACGAGGTGCCGGTCGTCGGTGACGGCGCGCCCGCGCCGGTGGTGGAGGCGCCGGTGCGCGCATCGGCCACCGACGCGATCCGGGTGGTGCTGACCGCACGGCCGTCGTCGTACATGACGGTCAGCGAGATCGAGGTGTTCGCCAAGGCGCCCGGGAAGTCCGCGGAGGCCTCGGCGGCACAGCTCGCCGTGGACGGCACACCGGTCGCGGGCTTCGACCCGGCCACGACGGACTACCGGATCGACCGCCGGCGCGGTGTGGTGACCGCGACCGCCACCGACCCGTACGCGGCGGTGGAGGTGCGGCAGGCCGACCACTCCGACAGGACCGCGACGGTGACCGTGACCAGCGAGGACGGGACCGCGCAACGCAAGTACACGATCAGTTTCAAGCGTTGACGGTGTGGGCGGTGTGGTTGGCCGGAGAAGACCAGTCGGAGAAGACCGGTCGGAGAAGGAGAAGGCCACCACACCGCCCGGACCGCTCAGATCTGCACGAGCTGCCACTGCTGGTCGAGCGAGCCCGTGTCAGCCCACTGGACGACCTGGGCGCCGTCCGAGACGGAACTGCCGAGGACCGACAGCACCTTGCCGCTGTGGCGGGCCACCAGCTTGTAGTACGACCCGACCGGGACGAGCTGCCACTGCTGGTCACCGCCGTTGTTCTCGACCCACTGCACGGCGTTCCCACCGTCGGCGGTGCTGGTCTGCCAGATCGACAGGGCCCGGCCGCTGTTCCGGTTGAACAGGGTCCGGTACCCGCCGCCGACATCGGTCACGTGCCAGTGCTGGTTGGCTCCGCCGTTGTCGGGCCACTGCACCAGGTTCGCCCCGTCCTGCAGGCTCGCCTGGTAGGCGTCCAGCGCCTTGCCGCTGCGCCGGTTGATCAACTTGTAGTACGGACCCGCGGAGTGGCCGAGGTCCACATCGCCGTAGCGCACGGTGTTCGGCGTGTCCTTCCAGAAGCCGTCCACCGACAGGATCAGCACCCGGCCGGTGCCGGCCACGTACTGCAACATGCGGCTGTAGCCGACCGGCATGGTGGTGCGCACCGCCGTCCACGGGCCGGTGCCGTTGCCCGTGTTGACCCGGACGTCTGTCGAGCCGTACGAGTTGTAGACGAGCCGTCCGTTCGGCAGCGTGATGATCATCGGACTGCCGCCGTGGTCGATCGTCGTGCCGCCGTTGCCCGAGTTCCACGATTCCGGGTTCGCCGAGATCTTGAAGTTGTTGGGCGTGTTGGACTGTCCGACCATCTCGTACACCATGGTGTACTGGCCGTTGGCCATGCGCGTGACGATCGGCATGCCCGGGCGCAGAGCGGGGTCCGCCATCGCCACGTCCTCGACCACCGGGCCCCAGTTGACGCCGTTCGTCGAGGTCTGGTGCACGATCTTCTGGTCGTGGTTGGCCTTGTCGCGCTCGTCGGAGTAGTACGCGATCAGCCGGTTGTTCGCCACGAGCAGGTAGGGCTCCCAGATCGGCGTCGGGTTCGCGCTGCCCCACTGGCCGCCGCCGAGCGCCACCTCGCTCACCCATGACCAGGTCGCGCCTTCGTTGTTGCTGAGGTAGATCTGGATCGCGGTCGCCGACCGGTCGGGTGGCGAGGAGATCCCGGCCAGCAGCAGGGTGCCGGCGGGCATGGTGCCGATCTGCTGCGGCAGCACGTAGAGGTGCGGGTTGGTCCAGTTGCCCCACCGGCGTGGTGACGTGTCCGCGACGGACGACGTCCGCGACCACGACGCCCCGTTGTTGGTGCTGGTCCAGATCGGGAAGGTCATGTTCTCCAGCGGCTGGTTGTTGTCCTCGTACGTGGCGACGAGTTTGCCGCTGGGCAGTTGCGCCGACTTGGCGTAGGTGAAGCAATACGGGCGGGTGCACGATCCCGACGGCGCCACCAGCACCGACGGGCCGTAGGCCTGGGCCGTGAAGACCGGCAACGTGCTGCCGACCAGCGCTGTCAGCACTGCGAGCAACCATGTCCTGGGCTTGCGCAGCGACTTCATCGGTGTCTGCTCCTCACTTGGTGTAACCGGATGGGCAGGGTCAGCCGACCTCGGCGGTGACGAACACCCGGACGTCCCACGCGCCGAGGTCGAGCGCGGTACCCGCGGGGACGGAACTGCCGTCCAGGACGTCGGACAGCGCCACGGGGGTCCCGACGCGGGCGGGCTCCCAGCTCCAGTTGTGCACCACGTGGACGCGACGTCCGTCCGGGGACGTGCCGGTCGTCGCGGTGACGGACGCCGGGAGGTCCCGCCACCCGCTCACCGCGGCCGGCGCCAGCCACCCGGCCAGGGCCCGCGCGAGGTCGCGTCCGGGGATCGTGCCGACGTGCGTGACGCGGCCTTCGCCGTGGCGGCGGGTGGTGACGGCGGGGAAGCGGCCGAAGTGCGGGTGGTCGTACTCCACGAGCACGTCGGCGTCGATGACGGTGAGGCCGTCGGCCCAGCGCGTCGCGGTCGCGTTCTCCGGCAGCACGAGCGGGCCGCCGGGCGCGGTACGGACCGGGATGTCGCGCGTGAGGTTGCTGAACTCGTCGTACCGGACGCCGGCGGCCTCGACGAGACGTCCGGGTGCCGGCTCGTGCCGTGCCCGTGCCTCGTGGTCGGCGTACGCGGTGCGCGGCCCGAGGACCAGGTGGCCGCCCGCGTGGGCGTAGGCCGCGAGCCAGTCGATCGTCGCGTCGTCCACGACGTACAGCGCGGCGGCGACGAGCACGGGATGGCGTCGCACGGCCTCTTCGGGCGTCATCCCCGCCCACTCACCGCGCGGGTCGTGCAGCTGCCGGGCGTGGACGATCCGCACCTGGCGGCCGGCGTCGAACGCGCCGCGGTAGAAGGGGTCGAAGATCCGGTGGTAGGAGGCGGGGTCCGGGCCGCCGTCGGCGGTCGCCAACGGCGGGTGCTCCTGCATCAGCCACTTGCTCGGCGTCGAGTAGACCATGGTGATGTCGGCGTCCGGCTCCAGCCCGGCGACGAGCGGGCCGGCGGCCTCGAACTCGGCACCCAGGCGGGCCAGCTCGGCGTAGGTGCGGCCGGGCTGGCCGCTGTGCGGCAGAATTCCGCCCCAATAGGTCTCCGCACCGAAGTGCAGCGTGTGCCAGTGCCAGTACTCGATCATCCGCGCACCGCGTGAGACCAGTGCCCACGCGGCCTGCCGCCACTGGCCGTCGAAGGCGGGCCGGTTGTCCCACGCGAAACCGATGGAACCGGCGTTGGTCTCGGTGACCAGGAACGGCTCCTGACGCGAGGAGAACATCCAGTCCGCGGTCTGGAGCAGCGACCACACGCCGGTGGTCTTCCACTTCTGCTCGAAGTCGTCCGGCGTCCGGTCGGGCAGCGCGAGCCCGTCCTGCATGTCGTAGTACGGGTTGCCGGTGGCGATGTCGAGGCGGGAGCTCAGCTCGTCGTCCGCCACCGCGCGCCGGGTGTAGGAGATGCACGTGGTCACGAACTGCTCGGGCGCGGCGTACTCGCGGACGATGTCGGCCTGCCAGCCGATGAACTCGGTCGTCTGGCGCGCCTGGAACTCCCGCCACGCCAGGTCGTACTGGGGCTGGAAGTTGCCGTCCGGCGTCCACAGGTCGGCCCAGGTGGAGAGGCGGTGCGACCAGTAGACCAGACCCCACTCGCGGTTCAGCGTCTCGACGTCCCCGTAGACGGACCGCAGGTGGTCCACGAAGCGCTGGAAGACGCCGTGGTTGTACAGCAGTTCGTTGCCCGGCTCGTTGTCCACCTGGAACCCGATGACCGCCGGGTGCCCGACGTACCGGGCGATGATCTCGCGGATCACCCGCTCGGCGTGGAACCGGAAGGCGGGGTGGGTGAAGTCGACCTCCTGGCGGGCGCCCCAGCCGATGCGCTGCCCGGTGGCCCGTTCACCGGTGATCTCCGGGTAGAGCCGGGCCAGCCACGGCGGCACCGCGTAGGTCGGCGTGCCGAGGATGACCGAGATGCCGCGGGCGTGGGCGCCGTCGAGCACCGGCTGGAGCCAGTCCAGGTCGAACCGCCCGTTCTCCGGCTCCCAGGTCGACCAGACCGATTCGCCGACCCGGATGACGGTGAAGTGCGCGTCGACCATCAGGTCGAGGTCGCTGTCGAGCCGTTCGCCGCGGTGGTACTCGTGGTAGTACGCGGCGCCGAACAGCACGCGGGCGGGCAGGACCGCCATGAGGGGAACCTCCGGGGGATCGATGTGAAGGTGACGCGTCATCCCTTGACGCCGCCGGTGGCCAGGCCGCTCTGCCAGTAGCGCTGGAGCAGCAGGAAGGCCACGACGAGCGGGACGACCGAGAGCGTGGACCCGGTCAGGAGGAGCGCGAGCATGTCGCTGTTCGCACCGGACCCGCCGCCGACCGCCTGGGACCCCCAGGAGGCGAGGCCGACCGTGACGGGGTACAGGCTCGGGTCGTTGAGCATGATCAGCGGGAGCAGGTAGTTGTTCCAGGTGGCGACGAGCGTGAACAGCACGACGGTCACCAGGCCCGGCGCCAGCAGCCGCATCGCGATCAGGAAGAAGATCCGGACCTCACTGGCTCCGTCGAGTCGGGCGGCCTCCAGGATGCTGTCCGGGACGGCGTCCTGCGCGTAGACGCGCATGAGGTAGAAGCCGAAGGGGCTGACGAGCGAGGGCAGGATGACCGCCCACGGCGTGTTGACCAGACCAACTTTCGCGAACATCAGGTAGGTCGGGATCGCCAGGGCGGTGGTGGGCACCATGATGGCGCCGAGCACCAGGTTGAAGGTCGCGCCGTGGCCCCGGAACCGGAACTTGGCGAACCCGTACCCCGCGGCGGCGGCCAGGAGCGCGGCCCCGAACGCGCTGACGACGGCGTAGACGACGGTGTTGAGCAACCAGTGCGCGAAGATCCCGCCGTCGTGGGTCAAGGTGCCCTGGATGTTCGTGAACAGCCGCGGGGCGTCCGAGAACCACAGCCCGAACGTGGTGAACAGGTCCTCCGTGCTCTTGGTCGACGCGACGACCAGCCAGAACAGCGGCAGCAGGAAGTACGCCAGCGCGGCGAACATGGCGACGGTCAACGGGGTGCTGCGCCGACCGGCCGTCCGCGGACCGGCCGTCCGCCGAGGGCGCGTCGATCCGATCGTGGTGGTCACGATGACCTCCTGCGGTTCGCGGTGAGCAGGACGGCGTAGGAGACGATCACGATGACCAGGCCCAGCAGGAACGACACCGCGGCCGCGTAGTTGGTCTGCTGACCGGTGAACGCGAGCGAGTAGGCGTAGAGGTTCGCGGTGTAGGCGCTGTCGATCACGTCCGGTGCGATGCGCTGCAACAGGTTCGGCTCGTTGAACAGCTGGAAGCTGCCGATCACCGAGAACATCAGGGCGAGCAGGAGCGCCGGTCGCAACGCCGGGAGCTTGATGGACCAGGCGATCCGCCAGGCCCCGGCCCCGTCCACCGCCGCCGCCTCGTAGAGGTCACCGGGGATGGCCCGCAACGCGGCGTACAGGATGATCATGTTGTAGCCGGCGAACTCCCACGTCACCACGTTCGCCAGGCTCCCGAGCATCCAGCCCTCGCTGAGGAAGGGCGGCACCGGCAGTTCGAGCGCCTTGCTCATCTGGGCGAACGGCCCGTAGTCCGGCCCGTAGAGGTAACCCCACATGAGCGACGCGACCACGCCCGGCACGGCGTACGGCACGAAGATGCCCAGCCGCACCACGCGCGCCAACCGCACCAGGCCGCTGTCGAGCGCGAGCGCGAAGAGCAGCGCCAGCAACAACATCACCGGGACCTGGATCACGAAGAACGTCGCGACCCGGACGACCCCTCGGATGAGCAGCGGGTCCTGGACGGCGCGGACGTAGTTGTCCAGCCCGACGAAGCTGGTCCCGCCGACGAGCTTGGTCTGGAACAGGCTGAGGTAGGCGGCGTAGCCCAGCGGTGCGAGGAAGAGCAGCAGGAAGAGCGCCAGGAACGGTGCGGCGAACAGTGCTCCCGCCCTGCCGTTGCGCGCGTCGACGCGTCGTTGACGAGTCGCCCCCGCCCCCGCCGGCCGCGAGTCCGCTGTGGACGCCGCGATCGTGGCGGTCATCGGACGGTGAAGCCCTGGTTCGTGGCGAACGTGGTGATCCGGGATTGCCACTCGTCGAGCGCGGCGACGGCGTCGGTCCTGGCGGTGAGGGACTTGCCGACGGTCTCGGTCCAGTCCGTGACCACCTGGTCGAGGAACGGCGGCCAGGTGAACGCGGTGTTGACCGTGGTGCCGATGTCGGCGAACACCTGGTTGACCTGCTGTCCGCCGAAGAACTCGGGCGCGTCGCCGACGTAGCTCGGGTCGGTGAGCAGCGCCTTCGTCGCCGGGAAGAAGAACTGCTCGGTGGCGAACAGCTTCGCGCTCTCCGGGTCGCTGTTGAGGAACTGCGCGAACTGCGCCGCCGCGATCGGGTTCGCGGTCGACTTGATGACCGCGCTGGTCGAGCCGCCCCAGTTGGCCGAGGCGGGCTTGGACGCGTCCCACTGCGGCAGCGGCGCCGCCCGCCACTTGCCCGCGGTGGACTTCGCGGAACCGGCGAGGAAGACCGGCCCCCACGCCGCCGTGATCCAGGTGGCGTACTTGCCGTTGTTGAGCGAGGCGTACCACGAGTCGGTGAAGTCCGCTTCGGTGCCGATGACGCCCTCCTGCGCGAGTCCGCCCCAGTACCGCGCGAGCTTCTTGGACGACTCGTCGTTGACGCTGATCGCGATGTCGCTCTTGCCCGAGGTCACGAACGGGTTGGCGCCGTCCTGCCACAGCAGGCCGTGCCACACGCCGGCCTGGTTGCCCGCGAGGTTGGTCAGGTAGATCTCCGGGTTGGCCGCGTGCAGCTTGCGCGCCGCGTCGGCGAACTCGTCCCAGGTCTTCGGCGGCTGGATGCCGTACTGGTCGAAGATGTCCTGCCGGTACAGCATCCCCATCGGGCCGGTGTCCTGCGGGATGGCCCAGATCTCGCCGTTGGCGCCGCTGACCTGACCCCAGGTCCAGTCCACGAACTTGTCCTTGAGCTCCGACGCGCCGTACGGCCGCAGGTCCAGCAGGCTGTCGGTGATGGTGAACGTCGGGATGTACTGGTACTCGATCTGCACGACGTCGGGCGCACCGGTGCCGGCCTGGAGTGCGGTGCGCAGCTTGGTGTACTCCGGCGTGCCGCGGCCGGCGTCGACCACGTTGACCTTGATGGCCGGGTACTTCTTCTGGAAGAGCGCGACTTCCTGCACGATGTCGGGGACCCACGTCCAGAACGTCAGCTCGGTCGGGGTCGTCATGGCCTTGTCGATGTCGGCCTGGCTGACCGGACCGGTGGCGGTGGAGGTGGTGCCGCTGTCGGCGCCGCACGCGGCCAGGGCCGCGGTGAGCCCCACCGCTCCCGCCGCGGCGAGGAAGCCCCGACGGCTGAGCAGGGGGTGGTTGGGGGCGATTTCGGGCATGGGTGAACTCCTGTCGGACAGGAACGCGTGACCGGCACGCGAAGGAGCGCGCGCGGAAAAGGGGTGGGTGAAGCGCTTTGGCTATGACGAAAAGGGTGTCGCGATAAACGGTTCAGCTCAAAAGGTTCAGCTCAAAAGGTCAGCGATAAAGGGGGAGAGCGGTGAAGGGTGGGGAAAGAGTCAGGCCAGGGGCTGACGGCGCCCGCGTGCCGGGGTCGTCCGGGGCGGTGGGGGCGCGGTCGAGGCGCGGATGATGAGGTCGACCGGTAGGTCGGCCGCCGGCGGAAGGGGATCCTGTGGCTTTTCGATGGCGTGCACGAGGAGGTTGAGCCCGTCCTCGGCCACGGCGTCGAACAATTGGCGCACGGTGGTGAGGGGAGGGTTCACGTAGGCCGCGACCGGGATGTCGTCGAAACCGACGACGCTGACGTCGTCGGGCACGCGTCTGCCGGCTTCCACCAGCGCGCGGACCAGCCCGATCGCCATGTCGTCGTTCGCGGCGAACACCGCGGTCACGTTGTTATCGGAGGCCAGTTCGCGGCCTACCGTGTAGCCGGACGCGGCCGACCAGTCGCCTTCGACGACAGGCGGTGCGTCGAGGCCGCGTGCCGCTAAAGCGGCCCGCCACCCCTCCATGCGGTCCCTGGCGTCGTACCACCGCTGCGGACCGGCGATGTGGTGGACGGTCGTGTGCCCCAGGTCCAGCAGGTGCTCGGTGGCCATCCGCGCCATCAGCCGGGAGTCGATCCCCGCGGTGACCACGGTCGGGGCGACGAAGGCCGGCGGCGCACCGAAGACGAGCACCGGCACGTCGACGCGGAGGGAGGCCGGTCCCTCGTCGATCGGCTCGGAGATGACGATGCCGTCCACGCCCTGGTCGAGGAGCGAGTCCACCGCGCCGGCGGCACCGGCCGGGTCACCTTCCACCGTGTTGACCACGCGGATCGCGTAACCCGTGTTCCGGGCGGCCCGCTCTATGCCCATGAGCAGGGAGGCGGGCCCGTACAAAGCGGTGCCGAGCGACACGACGCCGATGGACCGGGTGCGTCCGGAGGCGAGTGCGCGCGCCGCGTTGTTCAGCCGGTAGCCGAGCTGTTCGGCGGCGTCGAGGACGCGCTGGCGGACGTCGGCGGAGACGTACGGCTCGTCGTTGAAGACCCTGGACACGGTCTTCTGCGAGACCCCGGCCAGACGGGCTACGTCGACGCTGCGCGGCAAAGGCAAAGCGGAGCCCCCACTCCGTCCGATCTGTCGCGTCATCGTAGCTCCCGGTGGCCGCTCTGCCGATCTTGCCAGGTCAGTCTGTCTGACTGCGTAGTCATGTCTACGCAGTCAGACCTCGTCCCGTCAAGAGTCGGCAACGTAACCGCAACCTTGTGCCTACCGGCTACGGGACCGTGGGGGCGAGGTGACGGCTTGAGCTCTCAGCCGTTGCCGGGCTTGTCGTCGCCGCGCTTCTTGTCGTCCTTCTTGTCGTCGTCGCCCTCGCCGTCGTCATTCTTCTTGTCGTCGTCGATGCGTTGCGAGGACAGGATTTCATCGGAGTCGATCAGCGGTGTGCCGTTCTGGACGACGAGTCCCAGCCGGTGCGATTCGCGGAACCTCTTGCCCTCCGCGCCGGTGTAGTCGATACCGACGGTGACGGTGTCCGGGCCGGAGGCAGCGGGCGGTGAGCTGACGGTGAGGTCCTTGACGTCGCTCCAGGACTTCTCGTACTGCTGCCGGCCCTGCTCCCGCAGCCGGGGCCCGAGCCGTTCCCACGCCCGGGCGGTGTCCTTCGGCAGCATGGCGTAGTAGTCCGCCACTGCCTGTTCCAGCCGCGCGGGGGCCACAGCGGTCGAACTGACTGGCGACGTGGCCGTTGCGCCCTTGTTGTCGTCCGGGCCCCTGGTCGCCAGCACCAAGCCCAGCACGACCAGACCGATCACGGCCACTGCGCCCAGCGCGACGAAACGCCCACGCCCGGACGCCGATCGCGGTGGCGGGCCGGCCGGGTGCAGGTCGAGCCGGGTCGGCGCGGGTCGCGGCGCGCGCAGCCGGTCGGCGACCTGCGCCATGGTCGGCCGGGTGGCGGGGTCGGTGCGCAGCATGTCCGTCAGCACGTCGGTCAACGGCCCAGCCTGCGCCGGAGGGGTGAAACGGCCTGCGGCCACGGCGTGCAGCAGGGCGATCGCGTTGTTCCCGTCGCCGAACGGCGGACGCCCCTCCACCGCCGCGTACAGGGTGGAGCCGAGGGAGAACACGTCGGAGGCGGGCCCCGGTTGGCCGCCGCGCGCCACCTCCGTGGACAGGAACGCGGGCGTGCCGGCGAGCAGACCGGTCCGGGTGACGGTGACGTCCCCGACCGCGCGGGCGATGCCGAAGTCGGTGATCTTCGTGGTGCCGTCGTCGGTCAGCAGGATGTTGCCGGGCTTGACGTCGCGGTGCACGATGCCCGCCGCGTGTGCGGCGGCCAGCGCACCCGCGATCTGCGCCCCGATGCGCATGACCTGCTCGGCGGGCAGGACGCCGCGTTCGGCGATCAGGTCGGCCAGGGTCCGCGCGGGCAGGTACTCCATGACCAGCACCGGTCTGCCGTCGTCCTCGACGACGTCGTGCACGGTCACCGCGTTCGGGTGCTGCAACCGGGCGGCGATGCGCCCCTCCCGCGCCGCCCGGCCCACCGCCTCGACCGGATCGGCGCCGTCGGGCACCACGAGTTGCTTGAGCGCCACCACCCGGTCCAGGCGCTCGTCCACCGCCTGCCACACCACACCCATCGCGCCGGCCCCGACGCGCCCGCGCAGCCGGTACCGCCCGGCCACCAAGCGCCCTTCGTCCATCACCGGCACCCCGCCCTTCAGTCCGCCAACCGCACAACCTTACGTACCCGGACCGGTCACGACTCCGCGTAGCCACAGCGCCGAGTCGCATTGCAGGTCTCCATGACGGTGGTGGAGTGAGGCGCTGGGCCGGGAGCTCCTGAACGCAGCCGGCACCGACGCGGGTGCGTCGTCGCCGGCGGTGGGCGGTTGACCGGTCAGCCGAGGAGGAACAGGACCGAGGCCAGGCCGAAGCCGACCAGGCTGATCGCAGCCTGCCCCCGGCACGGTCAAGGCAGGTCCGGCGCACGCGAACGGCCGGGCACCGGGGGCTTGGCGCCCGGTGCCCGGCCGTGTCGGTTCACTTGCAGCGGCGGCCGGTGTTGATGCAGTCGGCGATCTTGGCCATGGTCTGGTCGGAGTTGACGTTGACGAAGTCGTTGTGGTCGGAGAACGGGTTGTGGTTCTCCTCCGGGAACGAGTCGAGCTGGTACCTGCCCGCCTTCTGGACGTCCTGGGGGATGTCGTAGGAGATGCTGATCCGCAGCTGCGGCACGGCCTTGCGGCCGGCCGGGCAGGCGCCCGTGTTCCGGTCCGCGACGGCGAGGTGGTCGCGGTGGTTGGCGCTGTCGGTGTTCTTGCCGTCCCAGCAACTGGCGAAGTCGTGCACCCGCATCACCTTCTGGCCGGCGGGGCAGATCACGTACTTGTCGGAGAGCCGGTCGGTGAACCCGCTGCACGTCCAGGTGGCGCGGGCGTTGGCCGGGCCGCGGCTGGTCGGCTTGGCGTCACCGGTGATGGCCTTGAGGAACTTCGGCATCGCCACGACCTTGCTCGTCGGGTTGCCGCGGTACTCGATCTTCACCGCGACCGGTCGGACGATGCCGCCCACGTTGCCGGCGATCTCCAGGTTCGGGCCTCGGACGCCGGGCAGCTCCGCGGGATTGCCCTGGTTGCCGCCGTTACCGGGATTGCCGGGGTTCGGGTTGGCGTTGCCGTTGCCGGGGTTGGCGTTGTCGAGCTTGCACGGCGCGAGGGCTTCCAACCCGGCCGGTCGGGGCGCGTTGCGGCTGATGGCGATGGCGATCCGGTCCAGAGTGGCGAACCGCTTGTCCTTCAGCGGACCGAGGATCGCGTTGTTGACGAAGTTCGGGCCGCCCTGTCCCTGGGTGCTGACCAGGCGCTGGTTCGCCTCGGCGATCTGCTTGTCCAGCAGGTCCAGGTTGCGGTTCACCTCGTCCACCGCCTGGGCCGGGACGCCGCGCAGCTTGCCGCGCACGGTCGGGCAGTTGACGGTCGGCGTCACGGCCGGCGGTGCCGCGTTCTGTGACGTCGCGGGCGGCTTGGTCGCGTTACCCGCGTCACCCGTCGAGCCGTGCCCGGCGTGCGCGCCGTCGTAACTGAGGTCGCAGTCGGCGAGCGACTCCAGACCGCCGGGCCGGGGCGCGTTGCGGCTGATGGCGATGGCGATCCGGTCCAACGTGGCGACCCGCTTGCTGCGCAGCGGGCCGAGGATCGCGTTGTTGACGAAGTTCGGGCCGCCCTGTCCCTTGGTGTCGATCAGGCGCTGGTTCGCCTCGGCGATCTGCTGGTCCAACAGGGCCAGGTTCCGGTCCACCTCGTCGCGCGCCTGCTCGGGGACGGCGGGAAGCCGGTTGGCGACGGTCGGGCAGCTGATCGTCGGCGTTCCGGCGCCCTTGAGCGTCTCGGCGTCGGCGCCGACCGCCTTCGCCTGCTCGACTATCCGGACGACCGGCCAGAAGTACGACGACCGGTCACCGTTGCGGCACGTCGTCTCCGAGTCCACCAGGCTCTGGTCGGACGAGTCGGCGCTGATCGACTGGTTGCCGACGAAGTCGTGCACGTGCTGGGCGCCGTTCTTGACGCCCGGTTGCGCGACCGGGTTGTCCGGGCTGAACTTCCGGTTGCCGTTGGTACCGCAGTCCACGGTGAACACGCCGGTCGAGCCGTCCCGACCGACTCGCGGCCTGGCGACGTTCGCGTTGACGCTCTCGATGGGGACGAACGACGACAGTGGCGCCGCGTTCGACGGTTGTTGGCCGTTGGCGGCGATCGCGGCGGTCGCCGTGCCGGCCACCACCAGGGCGACGAATCCCGCCAGCACGCGGAATCTCCGGGACCTGCTCTTGAACATGGCGTGTTTCATCTCTTGCTCCTCACCGTGTCGGGGCACCAGCCGCGACCCGACGCGACACCGGTCGGAGGTCCGACGGGTGGTTGGCGTGGTGGCTGCGACAACAGGGGATACGTAGGGATGAGGCCGGCGGATCAAAGCCCACGTGCGCGCGTCACCGGTCGGTAAGGAGTTGGTGCGAGCGGAGCAGTCCGGGTGACCGTTCTGTCCGTTTCACTCCGGTAGTTGACTATTAAATATCGACGTGTTCTTGTTCCGCGCAGCAATCGGAGTCGCCGAGAGGACGCGGAACGCATGCCGAGCGTGGAGGAGGACGACCAGCCGCCGTCAGCTGGTCGTGGATCTCGACCATCCGCGGGTGCCATGCGCGGCATAGCGATCGTCACGGCCGTCGTAGTCGGAGCGGCAGCCGCCGCGTACGTGGTCATCACGTCCAGTGACGAATCCGCGACGTCCATTGGTGTGTCCGCTACGGACAGTCCCATTCAGACGACCGTGCCGCCGACCGGATCACCGGCCCCCAGCTCCTCATCAGCTCCCTCCTCCGCCCCCTCCACCACATCCGCCTTCAGCACCACGTCGACAACACCACCCACGACGCAGATCGCGCCCGCGCCCGGCGGATGGCCCACACCGGCCGGCTCCGCCCCGGTCCCGGCGACCATCGCCGTCTCGGGCACGTTGGACGGCGGGATGAAGCGCTACCAGGGCACGGCGGCGTTAGGCGACGGCGGGCAGGGCGAGAGCCAACCCCCGATGTTCGAACTGGCCGACGGCGCCACGCTCCAGAACGTGATCATCGGTGCCCCGGCGGCGGACGGCGTGCACTGTCGCGGTAAGTGCACGCTGCGCAACGTGTGGTGGGAGGACGTCGGCGAGGACGCGGCCACGCAGAAGGGCAGTTCGGCGTCGCAGGTGATGACCATCGACGGCGGCGGTGCGCGGTCGGCCGCCGACAAGGTCTTCCAGCACAACGGCCCCGGCACAATGATCATCAGAAATTTCCAGGCCGAGAACATCGGCAAGCTCTACCGCTCGTGCGGCAACTGCGACACCCAGTATGAGCGCCACGTAGTACTCCAGAACGTCTCTGTAACCGTGCCGGCGAAGACCCTGATCGGCATCAACCCCAACTACGGCGACACCGCGGAGCTGTCCGGCATCACCATCCTCGGCGACCCCGGCCAAAAAGTCGTCATCTGCGAGACCTATCGCGGCGTAACCGACGGCGAAGCCGCCAAGCTAACCAGCGGCCCAAACACCAACTGCCTCTACGACCCCGCAACCGTCGCCTACCGCTAACCCGCGCACCTGCCACAACACACCCGTCACAACACGCCCCGCCGCAACGCACTCGCCACAACGCGGATGCCACAACCACGCCCCGCAGCACAGGTGCCGAGACACAAGCGCCGTGGCATGATCACCCCGACATGACCGCACCTAACGCCCCGACACCCGCCCCTCACCCCCGCCCCCGGGGCCTGCCCGACGCCCCGCGCCGGGACCCACTCGGCCCTAACACCATCGAGTGAACATCGCCCGACGACGTAAGAAAACGCCGTAATCTTTAAGTTGAAACGTCGGTTGAAACGAAGAGGAGCCCCGAGCAACCACAAGATCATCGACGCAGCGCATACCCACCGACCGCAAACGTGCAGAGCACCAGCGCCGCACCACTCACCGCCACCGACGAGTGGATGCCGATAGCAGTGCCGAGCAGACCCACGGTGAACCCACTACCGGCCCGCAGCCCACCGGACGACATGCCGTAAAGGCCGATGACCCGCCCCCGCTGCGCCGGCGGCGCGAGCAGCTGGACCACCGTCTGGCTGATGGACATCGACGCCAGGTTCGCCACCCCGCCGGCCACGAGCAGGAACAGCGCCAGCGGATAGCTCGCCGTGAGGGCGAACAGGAAGCTGGTCAGCCCGTAGATCGCGGTGCTGACCAGAGCCGCCGTCACGTTGGGCTTGATCCGCCCGGTGACCTCCAGCAGTAGACCGCCGACGACCCCGCCCGCGCCGTTCGCGAACAGCAGGGCGCCGTACGCGGTTCCCGCGCTGCCGGCGCTGCCGGCGCCCAGGTCCTGGGCGAAGATCGGCATCGCCGACTGCATCGACGCGCCGATGAAGAACGACCCGATGCCGCCGATCATGATCATGCTGACCAGCGTGCGGTCGGACCGGACCTCCCGCAGTACCCGCACCGCCTCGCGGACCCCCACTCGTGCACGCGCGACGCCCTGGTCGCGGACGTGGCCGGTGAACCTGGTTCGGAACAGGAAGAGGGTCAGTGGCAGGTAGAAGGCGATGTTGACGAAGATCCCCGCCACCGGCCCGAGTCCGAGCAGCAGGGCGGAGCCGATGACCGGGCCGAACAGCACGCCGAGGCTGCGGAAGGTGGCGTTGAGCCGGACTGCGCTCGGCAGCTCGTCCCGGCCGGCGAAGTCGTGCAGCATCATCTGCTCGCCCGGCGTCCACAGCGAACCGGCGCAGCCGTGCAGGGCGAGCAGCACGCACGCCTGCCAGACCTGGAATGAGTCGGCCAGGAACAGCACGCCCCAGGCCGCCGACACGAGCATGAACAGCGCTTGTGCGCCCTGGATGAGCCGGCGGCAGTCGTAGCGGTCGGCCAGCGAGCCGAACCACACCGAGAACACCAGGAACGGGACCCAGTGGCTGATCACCTGGAAGCCGCTGAGTGCGGGGAGTGGAACTTCTCCCACAGCACCCAGTAGGTGATCACGTGCTCGATGTTGTCAGCCATCATGGCCAGTCCCGTGCCGAACAGGTACGGGCGGCAGTCTCGGTTGCGCAATGCGGCGAACCTGGCCGGCTTCGTTGGCTTCGCCGGGGTCGGCACTGGCGCCGGCACTGGCGCCGTCGCCGTCGGCACCGGTTCGGGCGGCGTCGTCGGCACGGGTTCGGGCGGCGTGGGGCACGTGGGGCACATGGGGGCACACCGTTCTTCCTCGGCTGTCAGGGGCAGTCGGTCCGGAGGAGGCGCGTTTAGTCCACATCGGATGGATAGGGGGCGATGTGGCGTCGCGTGTCGCCTAGTGCGCGTGCAGGGTGAGGAACTGGTGCACGAGTTGGTCGGTGAAGGCAGGGGGTACGGGGTCGCCGGTGACCAGCACCCGGTAGTAGATCGGACCCACGAGTTGGTCGACGGCGGCGTCGACGTCGAGATCGGGGCTCAGTTCGCCCCGTTCTACCGCCCGCAGCAGGGGCAGGCGGTCGCGGTCGCGTTGACGGCCGAGGTAGTCGGTGCGTAGCCGGGCGGCGAGGTCAGGGTCGTGCTGTGCCTGTCCGGCCAGTGCGCGGAACACCGCACCGGAGTCCGATTGGGTCAGGAAATCCGCCAGCTTGCCCAGGTGGACGCGGAGGTCGGCACCGAGATCACCGTGTTCCGCCGGGGTCAGCTCCTGGGCCATGTCCTCGATGAACGCGTCCATCAGAACGTCCACTTTGGACGGCCACCACCGGTAGATGGTCTGCTTGGCCACGCCTGCCCGTGCCGCGATGCCCTCGATCGTCACCCCGGCGAACCCGCGCTCCACCAGCAGGTTGTCGGCCGCGTCGAGAACGGCCTGCCGAGCTTGTTCACTGCGCCCGTGCCGGTTCCCGTGGTGCACCCCGCCGCCGCGTACGTCGCCGCGTGCGCCGCCGCCCGTGAGATGGCCTCGCATCAGCACCCTCCCGTCACGCGTCACGCTGGGCTAGTCGCAACGTTGCGTCTAGCCCAGCCCCGAAGGGTCCGCAGGGAGCCGGACTTGAGCTGTCCAGTGGCGCGTCGAGGACTACGGCCAGGCCGCTGATCGGCTCCTTGACCGCCGACGGACAGCGCTGACAGACTCGCTGGAAAGCGCTTGCCTGCCCGGAACCGCCGCCTGACGTCGAAGGAGCTGTCAAGCATGGCGAAGGAGTTCTTGCGGCGGGACTTCCTCAAGCACACCGGCCTGTTGGCAGGTGGTGTCGCGGCCGGTGGACCAGGACTGCTCGGCTACGGCGGTAGTGCTCAGGCCGCACCGCCATCGCCGTCCGGAAACCCGTCGCCGCCCGGAAACCCGTGGTGGCAGGCGGAAGTGATCGCCGCCAGGGTGCGGCCACCGCGTTTTCCGAACCGGTTCATGGATGTGACCAAGTTCGGTGCGGTCGGCGACGGGGTCACCGATTGCACGGCCGCGTTCCGGGCCGCGATCGACGCGTGTGCGCGCAGCGGCGGTGGGCACGTGGTAGTGCCGGCCGGGCGGTTCTCCACCGGCGCCATCCACCTGCGCAGCAACGTCGACCTGCACATCACCGCAGACGCCACGATCGCGTTCATCCCCGACCCGAGGGCCTACCTCCCGGTGGTGCTGACCCGGTTCGAAGGCACCGAGCTGCACAACTACTCGCCGATGATCTACGCCTACGGGCGGCGCAACATCGCGATCACCGGCACGGGCACCGTGGACGCGCAGTCGGACAACGCGCACTGGTGGCCGTGGTCGGGCAAGACGACCTACGGCTGGCAGCCGGGGCAACCCAACCAGATGGCGGCACGCGACCGACTGCGGGCCATGGCCGAGAACGGGGTCCCGGTCGCGGAACGGGTGTTCGGCGAGGGCGGCTACCTGCGGCCCAGCTTCATCCAGCCCTACCGGTGCCGGGACGTGCTGGTCGAGGACATCACCGTGGTCAACTCCCCGATGTGGGAGATCCACCCCGTGCTGTCGGAGAACGTGCTGGTCCGGAACGTGACGGTGAACAGCCACGGCCCCAACAACGACGGCTGCAACCCCGAGTCCAGCCGTTACGTGGTCATCCGCGACTGCGCGTTCGACACCGGCGACGACTGCATCGCGATCAAGTCCGGCCGCAACGCCGACGGACGCCGGGTGAACGTGCCCAGCGAACTGATCCTCATCGAGGGCTGCCAGTTCCGCGCCGGCCACGGCGGCGTGACCGTCGGCAGCGAGATGTCGGGCGGAGTGCGCGATGTGTTCGCCCGCGACCTGCACATGAGCAGCCCGGACCTCGACATCGCGCTGCGGTTCAAGACCAACTCGGTGCGCGGTGGTTTCGTGGAGAACTTCAACGCCAGGGACATCACCGTCGGAACCGTCGTCACCTCGGCCATCGTGATCGACTTCAACTACGAGGAAGGCCCCGGACACGGCTTCAACCCGCTGGTGCGCGGCATCGACATCCGCGACATGACCGTGGACACCGCCCAGCGCGCCCTCTCCCTGCGTGGTTACGCCGACGCCCCGATCCAGGACGTCCGGCTCACCAGGGTGAACTTCAAGCAGGTCGGCCAACCCGACATCGTGGAGCACGTGACCGGTCTGCGGTTGCGCGAGGTCTACGAGAACGGCCAACGCCTGCCCGACACCCCCTGACCCCTGCTCGACACCGCCGCTGCCTGAAATGCCGTCGTCGGCCGTGGGTGTGCCCACGGCCGTCCTGGGGGACGGCACACAAGGGCCTGATCGACCCGTGCCCGCTGTGGGACGAGGACGGGCAGGCCTACCTGGTCCACGCCTGGGCGAAGAGCCGCAGCGGCATCAACAACATCCTGACGCTGCACCGGATGAGCCCGGACGGGACCGGCGTGCTCGACGAGGGCACGATCGTGGTCGACGGCAACGCCATCCCCGGCTACACCACGCTGGAGGGGCCGAAGCTGTACAAGCGGGACGGCTGGTACTGGATCTTCGCGCCCGCCGGGGGAGTCAAGTACGGCTGGCAGTCGGCGTTCCGCTCGCGCAGCATCTGGGGCCCGTACGAGGACCGCGTCGTGCTCGCCCAGAACGACACCGCCATCAACGGGCCGCACCAGGGCGCCTGGGTCACCACCGCCGGCGGCGAGGACTGGTTCATGCACTTCCAGGACCGGTACGCCTACGGACGCGTGGTGCACCTGCAACCGATGCGGTGGCGCGAGGACGGGTGGCCGGTCATGGGCGTCGACGACGGTACCGGCCGGGGTTCCCCGCTGCTGGTGCACGCCAAGCCGCGAGTCGAGGGCCGGTCACGCGTGACCGCGCCGGCCACCAGCGACGACTTCACCGGCAGGGAGCTGGGGGAGCAGTGGGTGTGGCAGGCGAACGTCACCGCGCCCTGGTGGTCGTTGCGCCGGTTCCCGCACCGGCTCGCGCTGACCTGTTGGCCCAGTGCGGCGACCGAGAACCTCCGGTTGCTGCCCAACGTGCTGGGACAGCGGCTGCCCGCGGAATCGTTCAGCGCGACGACCTCGATGACGCTGTCCACCTCGACTCCGGGGGCCAGGGCCGGACTGGTGATGTTGGGCGACACCTACGCCTGGATCGGCCTGCGCCACGACGGCGACCGGCTCTCTCTCGTGTACCGCACCGCGGCCAAGGACGCCGCCGAGGTGGACGCCGCCCCGCCCGTGCCGCTGGGCAAGCGCCACGCCTCGGTGCAACTCCGGGTCACCGTGAGCGCCGGAGCGTTGTGCCAGTTCGAGGCCGATGTGGACGGTCGCGGGTTCACGCCGGTCGGTGCGCCGTTCGCGGCCACGCCGGGCAGGTGGATCGGTGCCACCGTGGGGCTGTTCGCCACCAGCCCGGAGACCGCGAACCGGCCCGGTGAAGCGGAGTTCGACTGGTTCCGCATCCGGCCGAGCTGACCCGCCCTCGCCGACCGACCACCGAAGTCACGCGAATTCCCGGCGCCGCCGCCCGCCGGGCCGGCGCCTGAGGTCGGGCGACAGCCGGACGGTCCGGTCGTCGGACAGCTCGAAACGCCACGGCTGGGCGTTGTACACCGAGGGGGCGAGTCGGGCGCCGTCGAGCACCGCGGCGAGCCGTTCGGGAAGCCGGCGTGCAGGCGGCGTGACCTGGGGGCGACGCGGATCGCGCCGCACCGCCCGCAACATCCGCACGAGTTCCAGGGGCATGCGCGCCCGGTACATGAGCGCGGCCGTGCGGGGCATGACGGCGGCGTGCAGGTCCACGGTGACGACGTGCCGCGTCCTGCGGTTCATCAGCAGGTCCAGCACCCAGCCCACCCCGCACCCGCTCGATCATCCGCTCACCCTGGCCCACCCCGCCGAACCCGCCTGGTGATCGTCAAGGCTGGCGGGTGGCGCCGCACAGTTCGACCAGTTCGTCGGTCACGTCGGGTTCGGCGTCGACGCGCTGCTAATCGACGCGGGGGGTCGCGGTGGGCGCGCTGGTGAACAGCTCCATCTTCGTGGACCAATCGCACTCCACCCGGTGCTCGCCGTTCTCGTCTGCGAAGACCAGCTCAACCCTCGCGGCCGCCAGCGGCGCACCCCCTGGCAGCACACCCAGCTCAGGCATGAACCGCATCGTGTACGCCAACGGCCCCGCAAGGTAGAACCGGACCTGGCCTGGGCACTGAAATCTTCGGCTGACCGCCAACTCTGCGGTTTGTGTCAGCCTGGATTTCAGTGCACCAAGCGGGCCGTCAGCCTGCGGAAACCGGGGTCTGAGCTGCGGCGGCAGGCTGTTCGGGGCGAGTTGGCCTGCAGCTTGATCGTCTTCTGGAAGTGTTCCCTGCGCTCGGTCGATGACGATCTGGTCCATGAATTGCTCGGGTACGAGCGGGCGTTCTGCGGGCGGCAGTTCGAGGATCTGATGCCGGTGTTCGAAGAGTCCGGGGTGCAGCTCTGGCTGCCGGAGGCGGGCGGCCGGGTCGACTTCACCGACGACGCACATCGCACGCTGATGAACGCGCTGGGAGCGCAGTCGGAGCGTGAGGTGGTCCGGACCCGGAACGGGGTGATCCAGACGATGCGGGCCCAGACGTGTGACCAGGCCGCTGGTCGCGATGCTGTGTTGCGATCTTGGCCGGGCAAACCGAGGTGGTCTTTCGTCTGGATTCGAGATCGACCGGCGGTACAGCACACGGAGCCGGCACCCCTGTCGTCTGGTCGGAGACGTTTGCGGTGCCGGCCCGTTCCTTGTGCCCAGGTCAGGCTTCGAGGCGTTGGGAGGTGTGGCTCCCAGTCCGTCGCTGACGCATGAGGTCAACCACAGCGCGGTGTCTTCGGCGATGTCAAGGCCGATCCCGCCGCGCCCGCATAGGCGCCGTTGACGTCCTTGACCTGGGCGTGCGGGGTTGAGTGGCCGGTGTGGAACTTGGCGGTCGGCCGGCCTGGCGTGCCAGGCTGATGGTCAAGCCATCCGCCCTTCGTCGTGCTGTTGTTGTGGTCGCAGTCAGTTGGTCGGCATGCTCCACCTCTGGTTCGGGCCCGCGACGCAGTCCCATACCTGCAACTGGCGGCCGTTGGTCGCGTTGCCGGCTTCGAGGTCCAGGCAGCGCTTGGACCACGAGTTCTGGTACTGGTTCGTGCCGATGCGGATCCACCGCTGGTTGTCGCCGCCCCAGCACGGGTGCGTCTTGAGTTTCGCGCCGTTGCCGATGGTCTCCCCGGGCTGGTCGAGGCACTCGTTGCCGATTTTGATCTTCCCGGCCGCGGTGAACGTCCAGCGCTGGTTGGCGCTGTTCCGGCAGTCCCAGATCTGCACGACGGCGGTGGCGTTGTCGCGGTCGACGCACTTGTCGGTGTCGTTCTGCTTGATCATGCCGATGCCCTGGTCCGGTCCGCTGGGTGCGCTGGTCCATGCCTTGCTCAGCCGCCGGAACGTCAGCGATTCGATGCGTACCGTGCCGTTGTTGGCGTAGGTCCGGATGCCGAGGCTGGGGCTGGAGGAGTCGAAGTTGACGTTGTCGGTGACGGAGATCCTGCCGTCGTTGCCGAAGGTCTCCAGTTGCCCGCGGTCGACGAGGATTCGCAGCTTCACCCGGTTGTCGACCGGTGGCATGGAGGCGTCGGCGAGGGTCTGCCGGACGCGGTCGTAGCCGATCGCCGCGTCGCGTGTGCCGTCGGCGCGTCGGTGCAGCTCGAAGCCGAAGTCCGTCGCTGTTGCTCCCGTCAGGTCGTAGGTCGCCTCGATCTCGTAGGTGTCGGCGGCGATGCCGTTGAACGGGTTGGTCGCGAGGTCGCTGGAGATCGTCAGGTTGCTCCAGGTCTGTGCCGCCTGGCGGATGGAGGAGATCTCGCTGACGGGGTTGCGGGTCACCCGGATGCCCTCGCCCGGGAACGTCCTGAGTCCGAGCTGCGCGGGGAACGACGCGTTGCCGGTCCAGGTGGCGCCCTTGTTGCCGGGCTGCCAGAACATCTGGACCACCCGGTTGGTGGGCATGTTGGTGAAGGTGAGGCCGGCGTAGGCGGTCCCGTCGAAGCTGGTACGGCCCACGTCGAGGCGTTGCGGTCGCGACCAGCCGGCATCCGGCACGAAGACGCCGGCGCTGTTCAGCGTGCCGATGACGTATTCACCGCTCGCGTCTTGGAGGACCCACTTCGGGTTCGCGGTGTTGCCGTCGACCGGCAGTTGGTAGAGGTCGGGGCACTCGAACAGCCAGTCGGCGCGGAACTCACCGCGGTAGGTCCAGTTGAGCAGGTTCGTCGAGCTGTAGAACTTGGCGACGTTGCCGCCTTCGTTGCCCCAGAAGACCATGCTCCAGCGATTGCGTGCGGCGTCCCAGATCACTTTGGGGTCGCGGGACTCGTACGGGGTGGAGATCACCTTGGTGCCGCCGTTGTACATCCGGAACGTCCGGGCGCCGTCGGTGCTGTAGGCGATGGACACGCCGTTGGTGTTGGTGAACAGCAGGATCGGGGCGTCGGTGCCGGTCTTGAGGCCGGTGACGTTGTTGGTGTCGACCCAGCCGCCGCCGGAGAAGAGGGTGGCGTTGTGCGTGCCCGGCTCCAAGGCGATCGGCTGCTGGGTCCAGTGCACGAGGTCCGTGCTGGTCGCGTGACCCCAGTGCATCGTGTCCCAGTACATGCCGTGCGGGTTGTGCTGGTAGAAGAGGTGGTAGACGCCGTTGTAGTACAGCGGAGCGTTCACGTCGTTCATCCAGCCGCCCTGTGAGCTGAAGTGGAACTGGCCGCGCACCGGCTCGTTGTAGTCGGTCGCGTCGTAGGGGTACTCCGGGTAGGGCGCCGCCTGCGCCGAGGGCGCGGCGATCGCGATCAGGATCGCCACTGCCGACAGGGCGGTGGTGCGACGCCGGAGCGATCGCGTGAAGGTGAATCTGCGCATGCTGGCCTCACTTCACATCTATGGGAAGGGAGCTCGCTTCGGTTGGCCGGGAAGTTGTCCGGGCAGGAGGGTGTGGCTTGTTGCAGCCCGGGTTCAAGACGCGACTTGATTGTCCTGAGGTCTTTCGCGGTGCACTGGCCGACCGATTTGTGGGTGCCTTGAGTGCGGATGACCCGGCCGGGGATCGAGGTCGGTCTGCGTTCAGGAGGTCGCGGAGCGGACTTCGGCGGGGAGCAGTTCGTCGAACCACGGGGAGTCGGCGCCGGAGCGGGTGCAGGTGATGGCTGCGACGCGTTGGGCGTAGGTGAGGGTGTCGGTGAGTTCGGTGTGGGTCAGGGTGGTCAGGTTGGTTCGGGTGAGCAGGTCGTTGCGGTCGAAGGCGGCCAGGAGGCCGGCCATGAAGGCGTCTCCGGCGCCGACGGTGTCGGTGATGTCGACGGGTAGGGCGGGGAGGTCGATGTGGCCGGTGGGTCCGGATGCGTACACGCCCTTTGCTCCGCGGGTGACGATGACGAGAGCGGGCCCCAGCTCGTGCCACTCGGACACGACGTCGGCGAGGGGGCGGTCGGGGGCGATCCACCGCAGGTCGTCGGCGCTGACCTTGACGATGTCGGTCATGCCGAGCCATCGCCGCAGCCGGGCGCGCACGGTGGTGTGGTCGTCGATGAGCATCGGGCGGATGTTGGGGTCGAGGGTGATGACGCGGTGGGGGTGTTCGCGGGAGAGCAGGGTTTCGAACGTGGCGGCCATCGGCTCGATCGCGAGGGCGAAGGAGCCGCCCACGTGCAGTGCCGCGTCCGGTGGAAGAGCGGCCGGCAGGTCGGCCACCTGCCAGCCGCCGTCGGCGCAGCCGTCGATGTAGAACGAGTAGTCGGCCACGCCGTCCTGGTCGACGTCCACCACGGCGAGCGTTGTGGGCGCGGTCGACCGGGCGATGTGGCGGAGGTCGACGTTGGAGGTTTCGAGGTGGGCGCGCAGCAGCGCTCCGAGGCGGTCGTTCGCCAGGCGTGCCAGCAGCGCGGTCTGCGTGCCGAGCCTGCCGAGGCCGACGGCGGTGTTGGCCGGGCTGCCACCCGGGAGGGGCCGGTAGCCGCCAACGCGGTCGGGCACGAGGTCGACGAGCGCCTCGCCACCAACGATGATCATGTCGTGTTCCTTGTCGGGGAAGCGGTGGTGGAGCCGGAGCCGGGCTCCACCACCACGAGCGGTCAGCGTCGGTAGGAGCCCATGTGCCACGCGGTGAGGCGGTCGATCCGGGCGCTCCCGCCCTCGACGAAGACCTCCACCCCGTCGGCGGCCGGGTCGGGGAAGACGAGGCTGGTGATCACGGCCTCGGCCGCGCCGCCGAAGACCTCGACCGACGAGCGGTCCACCAGCGCCGCCGGCGGCGCGTCGTCGGTCGACGCTGCCGGGTCGTGGGGGTGCCGGCCGCCGCCGATCTTGAAGTTGAGGTACCGCTTGTCCACGGTGAACGGCGGGAAGGTCAGGGTGCCGGTCGAGCCGTCGCCGCCGTGGAAGCTGTTGGCGTAGCCGGTTCCCTCGAAGCCGCTCACGGGGAGCTGTCCCGGCAGTGCGCCGGTGGTTGATGCGGCGCCGAAGGCGCTGCCGGTGGTGGTCCAGCCGCCGTAGGACGACTCGAAGTCCTGGACGACGCCGGCGGGCGGGGTGTAGCTGTCGTCGTCGGAGGTGAAGCGGGTGCCGTCGAAGTCGCCGACGAAGTACTGCGCCGCCGAACCGCCCGCGATGCCGCCGGGGTGGATGCTGACCACCAGCACCCACTTGGTATTGCGGGGTCGCCGCCGACCTGGAGCGGGAACAGGTCGGGGCACTCCCACACGCCGCCGACCGCGCCCCGCGGGCCGAAATCACTCAGGTGCGTCCAGGTCTTGAGGTCGGGCGAGGAGTAGAAGCGGACCTGGTGCTCGGTGGACAGCGCGACCGTCATCAGCCAACGCCCGGCCTGCCACTGGACCTTGGGGTCGCGGAACTCGCGGGAGGCGATGTCGAGCACCGGGTTGCCCGCGTACTTGGTCCACGTGTGGCCGTTGTCGGTGCTGTAGGCCAGCGACTGCGCCTGCCGGCCGTCCAGCTTGGAGTGGGTGGTGTAGATCGCGACCATGGCCGGGTCCTCGGGCGTGCCGAAGCCGGAGGTGTTGCCGTGGTCGACGACGACGCTGCCGGAGAACACCATCTCGGTGTCGTCGTGCGGGAGGGCGAGCGGGAGTTCCCGCCAGTGCACGAGGTCGTTCGCGACCGTCCGGTCATGTCTCCTCCTACGTCAACGTTGACGTAAAGGCCGCCGGACACGATGAGGTGCCACTCTGGTTGCCTATTACGCGAACAGCAGTAGGGAACGCCGCACCGCACCTCCGGACCTGTGAGGACCGTTCGAGGAAGTGGGGCGTTCGTTAAGTCAACGTTGACGCTAGCTTCGTGGTTCAGGTCACGACAAGCCGCCGTTACGCAAGCGTTACCCGGGATGGAGCAGGAGGCCATGGACGCACGGGGTGCACGGCGTGAGCCGACCATGAGGGACGTCGCCGCGCTCGCCCAGGTCAGCACGACGACGGTGTCACGGGTGATCAACGATCTGCCCGGCGCCGGCGCCGAGGTCGTCGAACGGGTGCGCGCCGCCGCGCGCACCCTCGGCTACCGCTGTGCCTGCCGATAACCCCATCCACGCAGGTTGAGGGGCGAGCGAAGCACAAGGGCACGAAGTGCTCGTGGACGCGGTAGCTGTCCGCAGCGATGTCGGCCGGCACGGCATGATGACCGACCGTGCTGCTCCGACTGGCCTACCTCGGCGTGACCAACGCGTTCGCGTTACTGCGCCTGCTGCCCATGAGCGATCGGGACAAGGACGTGGAGATCCTGGCGCTACGGCACCAGGTCACGGTCCTGGAACGCCAACTGGGCAAGCCCCGGCCGCGGTTCTCCCCAGCGACCGGGCGTTCCTCGCGGCACTGCTGAACCGACTCCCCACAGAGGCGGTTCGCCGGTTCCGGCTACTAGTACGCCTGGAGACGGTGCTGCGCTGGCACCGCAACCTCCTCGCCCGCCGCCACGCGGCCAGATCCCGACCCAAACGCCCCGGCCGCGGTGTTGTCGACCGGGCGCCCTCTCCTACTCGGGTAGCTCCACTTCTTCGCGACCGGGCGCTGGTGCCATCGCAGAATGGTGCCCGGTGTCACCGACCGGTGCTCCCGCAGCAGCCGGGGGAGTCGACGCGCCAGTGCGGCGAGCACCGCACGATCGGCCCACTTCAGCCGCGGGCGAGGTTTCGTCCGGCGCAGCACGGCGACTTCATGTCGCAGCACCAGCAGTTCGATGTTCCTTCGCGGCGGAAGACCGACCGAGCAGTACCAGCCAACCGCCGAGCCGAACGGAGATCAGGTGCAGCAGTCGTAACGCCACGCTTCGCGATCATGCCCCTACGGCTTATGGTGCACGATCGCCCCAGCTCAACGCCCCAGTGCAGAGTTCTGGCACCACCACAGCACACGGGCCCGCCGGTGAACCACCGGCGGGCCCGTGTGCTGTGGTGGTGCGGTCTCAGCCGTGGGCGCGGTGGCCCCGGCTGGTCGCCAGGTGGTAGACCGCCAGCACCACGACCGAGCCGAGGATGGCCAGCAGCCAGGTGCTCAGGTCGAAGAAGCTGCCGATGTCGGAGCCGAAGACGGCGCGACCGATGAACCCGCCGATGACCGCGCCGACGATGCCCAGCAGCATGGTGACGATGACGCCGCCGGGGTCCTTGCCGGGCATGACGGTCTTGGCGATGGCGCCGGCGATGAGACCCAGAACGATCCAACCCAGGATGCCCACAGTGCTTCCTTGTCCTCGTGCCACGCCGTCTTCTGCGACGCGACGTGATCGTTACCGTTGCCGGGTTGCCCACTCCGCACGGAGTTCACACCTTCGGCGGACGATCCGCGCGGTGGGTCGACCACGCCGTCGCCGCCCAGCGCGTCAGCGACCGGCCGGAGGGGTCGGCTCTGCCCGGCGCGACCACTTGCGCATCCGCGCCAGGTAGAGCCGACGGGTCAGCGGCCCGCAGACCACGGCCGCGACGTCGGCCGCACGCGGGCGGACACCGAGGCGCAGCATCGACCGCAGGTGCGCGACTGTCGTGCGCTCCGGATCACCACCCCGCTGGAACCGCCGCCACTCGCGCGCTTGTGCGAGGTCGCCCGCTCCCGCGAGCCGCACGGCGAACGCCAGGCGCGCGCGCCGCACCGGCACCGAGGCATCGGGGTCCTTCACGTCGAAGCCGCGGTTGACTGGGTCGGCGCAGAACCGGTGCTCCGGCCAGGTGCCTGCGGCATCGCCACCGGATCGGGCCGGCGTCGCGACGACCAAGGGCGCCGCCGGGTGAGCGGCGGGCCACCGGGGGTCGACTTCCAGCCCGCACCACCAGCACGGCGCTTTCGGATCCACTGCGGACGCCGCCTGGCTCGGCGGCACCGCCTCTCGACGGCGTCCGGACAGGGAAGTCGTGATGTGGATGGCGAACTCCATGATCCGCAAGCTACCGCCGCCCGACGCTGCGGGCGCCCGCGACGATCGTGGTGCGCCGAAAGTTCGGTCGAGGTGATCGGCTCTACCGATCACCCACCGTCCATCCTGGACCGTTCGTCACGGCCGAGCGCTCGCCCACCGCGCCGATCACCGGCAGGTGCCGAGCACTGTCCCGTAGACGCTTGAGCACGCGATGGACGGTCGATGCGGCTGTCCGGTGGCCGGGTTCGAGCAATCCGCTCTGGATCCGGCGGTAGCCCCAGGCGGTGTTCTCCCGGGCCATCCGCTCGATCAACGCCACCACGGTGCCGTCGACCCGCGGGTGCCCGGTCCGGTTCGGGTAGGTCCACTTCTTCGCGACCAGGCGCCGGTGCTATCGCAAGATGGTGCCCGGTGTCACCAGTCGGTGTCCGCGCAGCAGCCGGGGAGTCGGCGCACCAGCGCGGCGAGCAACGCGCGATTAGCCCAGTCCGGCCGCGGGCGGAGATTGGCCAGGCGCAGCACGGCGACTTCGTGCCGCAGCACCAGTAACTCGACGTCCTCGGCCGCCGATGACCGGCCGAGCAGAACCAACCAGCCGACGAGCCGCACGGAGATCAGGTGCAGCAGTCGTAATGCCACGCTTCACGATCATGCCCCTGTGGTCCATGGTGCACGGTCACCGCAGCTCAGCGGCCCAGTGCAGAGTTCTGGCACCCCACAGGTCTTCTTCATGGGTCTGTTCGTCATGGTCGGCGCCCTGGTCGAGACCGGCGTCATCGGTCAGGTGTCCAAGACGCTGGCCGACGCGGTCGGCGGGCAGCCGCTGGTCGCGGTGATGGCACTGCTGGGCGTGTCGGCCGTGCTGTCGGCGATCGTGGACAACATCCCGTACGTCGCCACGATGGCCCCGATCGTCGGTGACCTCGTCGCCGCCGAGGCGGCACGGCGCAGGCGCAGTCGCTGTGGTGGGCCCTTGCCCTGGGCGCGGACCTGGGCGGCAACGCCACCGCCGTGGGCGCCAGCGCCAACGTCGTCGTCCTCGGCCTCGCCGCCCGCAACGGCACGCCGATCAGCTTCTGGCAGTTCACCCGCTACGGCATCATCGTCGCCGCGCTGTCCATCCTGCTCGCCGCGCCCTACCTGTGGTTGCGCTACTTCGTGCTCGCCTGAGCCCTTCCTCCGCCGGTCGTCCCGCTCAACGGGCGGGACGACCGGCTGTCGAGGCCCTTCCCGGCCGGGTTACGTTCTCCGGTATGACTGGTCCTGCCGTGCTGTCCGCCCGTCCGGACGAGGGGGCACCCGTGGACGAGCCGGTGTGGAGCCAGTGGCGGCGTCCCCGGCCCTCCCCGGCCCAACAGCGCCACGATGTCTGGCTCGCACTCGCGGTGCTGGCGGGCGCCGTGAGCGTGATCGTGCTGGTCAACAGCATGGGAGCGTTCTCCTTGGGCGACGCGCCGACGTTGGCCGAGCAGTTCGCCTGGGGCGCCGCGATGACCTTGCCGCTGATGCTGCGGCGTCGCTTCCCGCTGGTCGTGCTGCTCGTCGTCGGCGTGCTGTTCATCGCCGCGCAGGTCCGGCATACCGGCGACAACGTCGTGTCCGCGATCGCGTTGTTACAGGCCATCTACAGCGCGGGTGCGTGGGCACAGGACCGGACGCGTGGGCGGTGGACGCGGATCGCGGTGATCGCCGCGATGTTCCTGTGGCACGGGGTCTGGCTCGTGGGGTTCCTCGTGCGGCCGGCCCCGCCGTTCGAGGACGCGGCCGGCCCGCTGGACCCGGTGCTCGCATCGGTGCTGTATGGCATCGCGTTCAACGCGCTGTTCTTCCTGGCCGCGTACTTCTTCGGCGACATGGCCTGGGTGTCGGCGCGCCGGCAGGCCGAGCTGGAGCACCGCGCGGAGCAGTTGCGCCGGTCCCAGGAGCAGAACACGCGCGGCGCGATCGTCGCCGAACGCGTGCGCATCGCGCGGGACCTGCACGACGTTGTCGCGCACCACGTGTCGGTGATGGGTGTCCAGGCGGGCGCGGCCCGACGGGTGGTCGACCGCGACCTGGACCTGGCGCGCGAGGCGCTGCGGACCGTCGAGGACACCGCGCGCACCGCCATCGGCGAATTGCGCGGGCTGCTGGGCGTCCTGCGTGCCGACACCGTCGAGGACGTGGAAGAAGTGGCGGGGGAGACGTCGTCGCCAGGGCTGGACCAGCTGCCCGAACTCGCGGCCATGGCGCGGTCCGCCGGGCTGGAGGTGGACCACGATGTCTACGGCGAGCCGCGGCCGGTGCCGCAAGGCGTCGCGCTGTCGGTGTACCGGATCGTCCAGGAGTCGCTGACGAACGTGGTGAAGCACGCGGACGCGCGCAAGGCCGACGTGCGCGTGCGGTTCCTGGAGACGTCGCTGGAGGTCGAAGTCGCCGACGACGGGCGCGGCCGGGCGGGCACGTCGGACCGGAAGAGCGGTTTCGGCCTGGTGGGCATGCGGGAACGCGTCGCGGTCCACGGCGGCGAACTCGAAGCCGGACCCCGCCGGGACGGCGGCTACCGGGTCCGTGCGAGGTTCCCGGCATGACGACTTCGCTGCGCGTGGTGCTCGCCGACGACCAGGACCTGGTCCGGGCGGGCTTCCGGGTCATCCTCGGCACCGAGGACGGCATCGAGGTCGTCGGCGAGGCCCGAGACGGTCTCGAAGCCGTGGACGTGGTCGGACGCCTCCAGCCGGACGTGGTGCTGATGGACGTCCAGATGCCCGGCATCGACGGGCTGGAGGCCACCCGGCGCATCCTCGGACCGGCCGGGGCGGGCAACCCGATCAAGGTCGTCATCCTGACCACGTTCGACCGTGAGGACTACCTGTTCGAGGCCCTGCGGGCGGGCGCGAGCGGTTTCCTGCTCAAGAACGCCTCACCCGAGGACCTGGTGGACTCCGTCCGGATCGTCGCCAGGGGTGACGCCCTGCTGTCACCGGAGGTCACCCGTCGCGTCATCGCCCGGTTCACCGCACCGGTCCCGTCGACGCCGTCACGGCGGCCACCGGAGCTCACCGACCGCGAGTTCGAGGTGCTGGTCCACCTCGCCCGCGGGGCGAGCAACGCGGAGATCGCGGCGGCCTTATACCTGGGGGAGACGACCGTGAAGACGCACGTGTCGCGCATCCTGGCCAAGCTCGGCCTGCGCGACCGCACGCACGCCGTCGTGTTCGCCTACGAGCAGGGGATCGTCGCGCCCGGCCGGCCGTAGGGTCCTCCGCGAGGATGACCCGCGAAGTCGATCTCGCGCCGGACGTGCCGCGCTCGTTGCCCGCATAGCGTTGCGGCCATGTTGACAGTGACGTCGGTCAGCCGGAGTTTCGGCGACAAGCAGGTCCTCGACGGGGTGTCGTTCGAGGTCCGACCCGGCCGGATGACCGGGTTCCTGGGGGCGAACGGGTCCGGCAAGACCACCACCATGCGCATCGTGCTGGGCGTCCTCGCCGCGCACGGCGGCACGGTCGAGTGGCACGGCTCGCCGGTGACGGGCGCGGTGCGGCAGCGGTTCGGGTACATGCCCGAGGAACGCGGCCTGTACCCGAAGATGGGTGTCGCCGAACAGATCGGGTGGCTCGGCCGGCTGCACGGCCTCGACCAGGCCACCGCGAAGCGCAACACCGAACGCCTGCTCGACCAGCTGGAGCTGGGCCACCGGGCGAAGGACAAGCTCGAAGAGCTGTCGTTGGGCAACCAGCAACGCGCCCAGGTCGCCGCCGCGCTGGTGCACGACCCCGTCATGCTGATCCTCGACGAGCCGTTCTCCGGGCTGGACCCGATCGCAGTCGAGACCGTGCTGGGCGTGCTGCGCGAGCGGGCCGCCGACGGCGTGCCCGTGCTGTTCTCCAGCCACCAGCTGTCCGTGGTGGAACGGTTGTGCGACGACGTGGTCATCATCTCCGGCGGGAAGATCGCCGTCAGCGGCGCGCGGGACGAGCTGCGCGCCCAGTACAGGCCCGCGCGTTTCGAGTTGGTCGTGGCCTCCGACGCCGGGTGGGTGCGTGACGTCCCGGGTGTCCGGGTGGTCGACGTCGACGGCCCGCGTGCGGTGTTCGAACTGGACGGTGACGCGGGCGCGGACCAGGTGGTCCTGCAAGCCGCCCTGCGGCGGGGCACCGTCCGCAGCTTCACCCCCGTCGTGCCCACGTTGGGCGAGATCTTCATGGAGGCGATCTGATGAACGGCGTGACGCAGCACGGGACCCGGGGGTTCGCCGCCGCCACCCGGTTGGTCGCCGAGCGGGAGATCAAGACGTTCCTGCGGGCCAAGGGTTTCTGGATCGGCCTCGGGGTGATCGTGGTCGGGCTGTTCGCGATGTCGATCCTGCCCGGTGTGCTCGGTGGCGGGCAGACCAAGGTCGTCACGGTGGGTGCGCAGGCCGCCGAGGTGTTGGCGGGCACGGACTTGGAGGTCCGTGCGGTCGCCGACGTGCCCGCCGCGGAGGCGCTGGTCCGGTCCGAGGAGGTGGAAGCCGCGGTCGTGCCGGACACGACCGGCGAGTCGTCCACCGGTGTGCGCGTGATCGCGTTGGCCGACCCGCCCACCGACGTGGTGGCCGCGCTGCGCACTGCGCCGCCGGTCGACCTGCTCGACCCCGCCGAGGTCGGGCAGGGACCGCGGCAAATCGTGATCATGGTGTTCGCCATGGTGTTCCTGCTGTTCGGGATGGGCGGGACGGCCATCGCGCAGAGCACGGTCACCGAGAAGCAGACCCGGATCGTGGAGATCCTGGTGTCCACGATCCCGGTGCGGGCGCTGCTCGCGGGCAAGATCGTCGGCCACTCGCTGCTTACCATCGGCCAGATCCTGGTGATCGCGGTGGTCGCGCCGATCGCGTTGCGGCTGGGTGGGCACTCGGAGCTGCTGGCGCTGGTCGCGCCCGCGTTGGGCTGGTTCGTGCCGTTCCTCGTGCTCGGGTTCGTGCTGCTGGCGGCGATGTGGGCGGTCGCCGGGTCGTTGGTCAGCAGGCAGGAGGACCTGGGGTCGAGCATGGGCCTGGTGATGCTGCTGGTGATGGGGCCTTACTTCGGCGTGATGTTCTTCTCCGACAACGCCGTCGTGCTCACCGTGCTGTCGTACCTGCCGTTCTCGTCGGCCATCGCGATGCCGGTGCGGCTGTTCGCGGGTCAGGCGTCGGCGTGGGAGCCGCTGGTGGCCCTGGGACTGCTGGCCGGGACGGTCGTGCTGATCGTGCTGCTGGCCGGCCGGGTGTACTCGGGGTCGCTGCTGCACACCGGGGGCAAGCTCGCGCTGGCGAAGGCGTGGGCGCGGGAGGCCTGATCGTTCGTGAGCGTCCCAGTGGTACCGCGGTACCACTGGGACGCTCGTAGTGTCTCCCGTGGTCCCACGGAAACGGTCGGTCGCGCCCCTAGCTTGGGGCGAGCGCCTCGGAGCAGACCGAGCCGCCGGAGCCGGAGGATCGACGCCCATGATCGACGTGCACGAGTTGACGAAGCGCTACGGGGACAAGACGGCCGTCGACGAGCTGAGCTTCACCGTGCAGCCCGGCCAGGTCACCGGGTTCCTCGGCCCCAACGGCGCGGGGAAGTCCACCACGATGCGCATGATCATCGGACTGGACGCGCCCACCAGCGGCTCGGCCACGGTGAACGGCCGCCGCTACGCCGAGCACGCCGCGCCGTTGCAGGAGATCGGCACGCTGCTGGAGGCCAAGGCGGTCCACTCGGGACGCACCGCCTTCAACCACCTGCTGGCCCTCGCCCAGACCCACGGCATCCCGCGCCGCCGCGTCGACGAGGTCATCGAGCTGGCCGGGCTGCAGACCGTGGCCCACAAGCGCGCCGGGACGTTCTCCCTGGGCATGGGCCAGCGGCTGGGTATCGCGGCGGCGCTGCTCGGCGACCCTGAGGTCGTCATGCTCGACGAGCCGGTCAACGGCCTGGACCCGGAAGGCGTGCTCTGGGTGCGCCACCTGCTGTCCGGGCTGGCCGCCGAAGGGCGCACGGTGATGCTCTCCTCCCACCTGATGAGCGAGACCGCGCTGATCGCCGACCAACTGGTCATCGTCGGACGCGGCAGGCTCCTCGCGGACACCACGGTCGACGATTTCATCCGGCAGGCCGGCCGCGAGGACGTGAAGGTCGCCACCACCCAGGCCGAGCGGCTGCGCGCGCTGCTGTCCGGTCCGGGCGTCACCATCACCGCCACCACCGCCGAGGAACTCGTGGTCCTGGGCCTGGACGCGCACCGGATCGGCGCGATCGCCGCGCAGCACGGAGTACCGCTGTACGAGCTCAGCCAGCAGACCGTGTCACTGGAAGCGGCGTTCATGGATCTGACCAGCGATTCTGTGGAGTACCACAGCGCCCCCGCCGACACTGCCGCCCGGAGGGCTGCCTGATGACCACCGCCACCGCCCCCGCCCGCACGACCACCGTCGCACCCGCCCGGCCCGCCTACAAGGTCACCTGGCTCCGGGTCCTCCGTTCGGAGTGGACCAAGTTCTGGTCGGTGCGCTCCAGCCCGATCACCCTCGCAACGGCACTGTTCCTCCTGATGGGCATCGGGGCGATCGCCTCCTACACCTACGACCCCGCGGCCGCGCCCGGCAGCGACGGCCCGCCCATCACCGACGGAGCCATCAGCCTGGCCCTGATGGGCACGATTTTCACCTCACTGGCCATCGGCGTGCTCGGGGTCCTGGTCTCCGCCGGTGAGTACAGCACCGGCATGATCCGCGCCACGCTGGCTGCGGTGCCCAAGCGCCTGCCGACGCTGTGGGCCAAGACCGCCGTCTTCGGCGTCGTCGCCACGGTCGTGACCGCGGTGGGCGCGCTGGGCGCGTTCCTGCTGGGTGCCGTCATCCTGGACGGCGAGGCGATCGCGATGTCCCTCGGAGACGACGGAGTGCTCCGGGCCTTGGCCGGCACGGGCCTCTACCTGGGCCTGGTGGGCATGTGGGGTGTGGCCCTGGGCGCGCTGCTGCGCTCCAGCGCGGGCGGTATCGCCGTGCTGGTGGGCATGCTGCTCATCGTGCCCGGCCTGAGCTCGCTGCTGCCCGCCTCGATCGCCGACAACGTCACCCCCTACCTGCCCAGCAACGCGGGCCAGGCGGTGACGCACCTGAACCAGGCCACCAACTCACTCGGCCCCTGGACCGGCGTGGCAGTGTTCGCAGGATGGGTGGTGGTGACGCTGGTCGCTGCGGCTTACCGACTGGCTCGCCGCGACGCCTGACAGCCACCGCCTGACCGGAACGCCGGACCGACCGGCACGATGTGCACCCGACCAGCGCCGAGGAGGTGCACCGATGAACGCGAAGACAGCGGTGCAAGCCGCGGAGGGGGCCGAGCGCCGCCCGACCACCGGAGTCCGGGGGACGGCGGTCGGGCCGCTTCCCGGGCTGGAGGCGGTCGGGACGCATCCGCTCCTGGGCCGCCTGATGTGCGTGCAGCGCCGTCTGCGTTGGCTGGACCGGCGGCACCCGTGGCTGCTCGACTCGCTGATCGTGCTGATCGTCGTCACCGTGACGGTGCTCGGGGCGCTGTTCGGAGACGACGACGGCGGCCCGTTCGGAGACGACGACGGCGGCCCGTTCGGAGACGACCGCGGCCCGTTCGGTGTGGGTACGGCAAGCGTCGAAATGCCGCTCGGTCTCCTGCTCGCGGTCACCGTCGGGGTGGCCCTGCCGCTGTGGTGGCGGCGCCGGGCGCCGACCGCCACCTTCGCCGTCATCGCGGTGGCCGGCCTGGTGCCCTGGTCGTTCGGCCTGTGGCAGTTGGCGGCTGTCTGCCTGGTCGTCTCCTTGCACAACCTGGCGTTGCACGGCTCGCTGCGGGTGCTGGGCTGGGCCGCCGTGGCGGCACTCGCCCAGGTCTCCGTCGCGGTGTGGTTCCTCCTGCCGACCAACAATCCGCCGGTGGCCATGTTGATGCTGGTGAGCCAGTCGACTGCCGGAGTCGCCCTGGGCCTGACCATCCGCAGCCGGCGGTTGCACCTGGCGGCGGTGGAGGACCGGGCGGCCCGGCTGGAGATCGAGCGGGAACAGCGGGAACGGCTCACCGCCGCCGCCGAGCGCTCCCGGGTGGCCCGCGAGATGCACGACATCGTCGGCCACAACCTCGTCGTCGTGGTCGGTCTCGCCGACGGCGCCGCCACCCTCGCGGCCAGTCGCGGCGAGCAGGCCGCCGAAGCCCTGCGCATCATCGGGGACACCGGTCGGCAGGCGATGGGCGAACTGCGGCGCGTGCTCAACGTCCTGGCCTCCGACGAGTCGGAGGACGTGCGCGCCCAGGTTGAACGGCTCAGCCCGCAGCCAGGCATCGTCGACCTGGAGATGCTGCTGGCCAGGGTGCGCGCCGCGGGCGTGAGCGTCACTTACCGGACGGCCGGAGACCTCTCCGCCCTGGGCAGCGGGGTGCAGCTCACCGTCTACCGCATCGTCCAGGAAGCTCTGACCAACACCCTCAAGCACGTCGGTTCCGGCGCGGACGCGGATGTCACCGTGGCCGTCGAGAACGGCGGGATCAGGGTGCGGGTCACCGATACCGGGCCGTCCGGCGCCCGTGCGGCGGGGCCGTCCACGGCGGACGCGGGCGTGCCCGGACACGGACTGGTCGGCATCCGGCAACGGACCGCGATGTACGGCGGCACCGTCACCGCCGGACCGCGCGGCGACCGGCCCGGCTGGATCGTCGACGTCACACTCGAAGCGCCACCCGCATCCGCCCTGCCCGCACCGGGAGACCAGGCCACATGACCACCGTCCTGATCGCCGACGACCAGCCCCTGCAACGCCTCGGCTTCCGGATGCTGCTGGAGGGCACTCCCGGCATGGACGCCGTCGGCGAGGCCGGGCACGGCGCGGAGGCCGTCCGCATGGCCGCCGAACTGCGGCCCGACGTCGTGCTCATGGACGTGCGCATGCCCGGCATGGACGGCATCGAGGCCACACGGCGGATCGTCGCCACCGGAGGCCGCACCCGCGTGCTGATCCTCACCACCTTCGACCTGGACGAGTACGCCTACGCGGGTCTGCGCGCCGGGGCCAGCGGTTTCCTGCTCAAGGACGCCCGGCCGGAGGAACTCGTGGCCGGCATCCGGGCGGTGGCGACCGGTGACGCGGTCGTCGCGCCCGCGTTGACCAGACGCCTGCTGGACGCCCACGCCCACCAGGTGCTCTCCCCGGCAGGCGCCGCCGACTCGCAGGCGGACCCCAGGCTGCGCGCGTTGAGCGAGCGGGAGCACGAGGTCCTGGTCGCCATCGGCAAGGGCTGGACGAACGCGGAGATAGCCGAACGCCTGGTCCTCACCGAGTCCACGGTGAAGAAGCACGTCGGCCGGGTGCTCGCCAAGATCGGTGCACGCGACCGCATCCACGCCGTGATCATGGCCTACGACGCCGGGCTGGTCAGACCCCGCTCCTGAACCCCCGCTGCTGTCGTCAGACGCTGCGCAGCACGGAGACGACGGTGCCCAGCACGACGGCGGTGTCGCCGTTGATCGCGGCGTAAGCGGGGTTGCGGGGTTCGAGGAAGACGTGGCCGTTGCGGCGCTGGTACACCTTGACGGTGGCCTCGTCGTCGATCATCGCGGCCACGATCTGGCCCGAATGCGCCTCGGACTGCTGGCGCACCACGACGATGTCGCCGTCGCAGATCGCGGCGTCGATCATCGAGTCGCCGCGCACCCGCAGGCCGAAAACGCTACCGCGCCCGGTGAGTTCACGCGGCAACGTCAGGATGTCGTCCACGTGCTCCTCGGCGGCGATCGGACTGCCCGCCGCGATGTGGCCGACCACCGGCACGGTCACCGAGTCGTCGGCGGGCTCCCGCGTCGAGGGCTCGTGCAGGAACAAGCGCACGTCGATCGGCCGGGACATCGACGAACTCCGCCGCAGGAAACCCTTCTCCTCCAGGCTCGCCAGGTGCTTCGACACCGCCGACGACGACCGCAGGCCGACCGCGTCGCCGATCTCCCGAGTGCTCGGCGAGTACCCGTACCGGACCACCCAATCCCGGATCGCGACCAGGATGCGCTGCTGGCGCGGCGGCAGGGTGGAGGTGTCCAGGTGCTCGAACGCATCAAGATCGTCGTAGGCGGTCACCCGCGCGATGATAGAGGTAAGCGCCCCGCGGCCGGCCGAGCAGGCGGTGCGCGTCAGCCCAGTGCCCGTCAGCCCGATGCCCGTCAACCCAGTGCGAGGGCGACTCCGGCGAGGACTGGTACGGATAGGACGGTGCTGAGCAGGATGGCGTCGCGGGCGAGTTCGGTGGCGCGGTCGTAGGAGGTGGCGTAGACGAAGACGTTCTGCGCGGTGGGGAGGGCCGAGGCGATGGTGACCGCGAGCAGCGACGTGTCGTCCAGGTGGACCACCCAGCGGCCGAGCGTGTAGGCCAGGGCAGGCTGGACCACCGTTTTCAGCACCACGGCGAGCCACACCTGACCGGCCGTGTTGCCGGACCCCGGCCGTGGCGCGCCGTGCAGGCTCGCGCCGTAGGCGAGCAGGGCGGCCGGGACGGCGAGGTCGGCGAGGAGTTCCAACGGCCGGAGCACCGGGATGGGCGGCGTCCAGTCCGCGGCGGCGAGGGCGAGTCCCAGGGCACAGCCGATCACCAACGGCGTCCGCAGTGGCTGGGTCAGCAGTCGGGTGCGGGACGGGGCGTCGTCGCCCGAGTCCCGGGACGCCGCCATCACGGTCAGGCCGATCGGCGCCATGACCAGCACCTGGAACAGCAGGACCGGCGCCACGAACGAGGCGTCCCCGAGGACGTACACCGCGATGGCCACGCCCAGGTTGCCGGCGTTGACGTAGGAGGAGGCGAGCGCGCCGGTGGCGAGGTGCCCGGCCCGCAGCTTCCACCGCCACCGCGCCGGCACGACGTAGAGCAGCGCGCACAGCACCGCGCTGCCCGCCGTGGCGACCAGCGTGGTGGACAGCAGCACGGCCGGGTCCGCGTCGGCGAGGGTGAGCAGCAGCAACGCCGGTGTCGCGACGAAGTACGACAGCCGGGACAGCACACCGGCCGCGCCGTGCCCGAGGACGCGGGCGCGGGCGGTGATCCAACCCACGGCGATGACCGCGACGAGCGTGGCGAAGCCGCCCAGCACACCGTTCACCCGGTGGTCCCTGGTGTTGCGCCCAGGAGACCGCGACGACGGTCGGTGCTCACCGAATCGACCCTAGGTGCTCCTCCCCGGGTCAACGGCCTCCGTCGACTGTGACGGTGTCCACGGTCCAAGCGCGGGTCTGGTCGCTGAGGGTGATGCCCAGGCCGGGGCGGTCGGACAGCAGCATGCGTCCGCCGCTGGTCTCCAGTCGCTCGTTGAACAGCGGGTAGAGCCAGTCGAAGTGCTCCACCCACGGCTCGCGGGGGTAGGCGGCGGCGAGGTGGACGTGGATCTCCATGGCGAAGTGCGGCGCCAGCTGGAGGTGGTGGTGGTCGGCGAGGGTGGCGAGCTTGAGGAACTGCGTGATGCCGCCGACGCGGGGCGCGTCGGGTTGCAGGATGTCGACCGCGCCCAGCCGGATCAGCTCGTAGTGCTCGGCGACGCTGGTGAGCATCTCTCCCGAAGCGACGGCCGTGGTCAGCGACCGGGTCAGCTCGGCGTGCCCTTCGACGTCATAGGCGTCGAGTGGTTCTTCGATCCAGGCCAGGTCGAACTGCTCCAGCACCCGGCTGACGCGCATGGCCGTCGGCCGGTCCCACTGCTGGTTGGCGTCGACCATCAACGGCACCCGGTCGCCGAGGTGTTCGCGGACGGCGGCCACGCGGCGCAGGTCCTCGCTCCAGTCCGGCAGGCCGACTTTGATCTTGATGCCGCCGACGCCGGACTCCAGCGTGCGGGTGGCGTTGTCCTTGATCCGGTCGACGGATTCGTGCAGGAAGCCGCCGGAGGTGTTGTAGCAGCGCACCGAGTCGCGGTGGGCGCCGAGCAGTTTGGCCAGTGGCAGACCCGCGCGCTTGGCCTTGAGGTCCCACAGCGCGACGTCGAACGCGGCCAGCGCCTGGGTCGCGGCGCCGCTGCGGCCGACGGACGCGCCCGCCCACACCAGCTTGTTCCACAACCTGCCGATGTCGTTGGGGTCCTCGCCGATCAGGTCGGGCGCGACCTCGCGGGCGTGGGCGAACTGGGCCGGCCCGCCGGCGCGCTTGGAGTAGCTGAACCCGACCCCCTCCAGCCCCGCCTCGGTGCGGATCTCGGCGAACAGGAACGCGACCTCGGTCATCGGCCGCTGCCGACCGGTGAACACCTTGGCGTCGCTGATCCCGCCCGGCAGGGGCAACGTCACCGACGACAACACCACCGAGCTGATCCGGTCCAGCACGGCGGTCGCGTCACCGGGGCGCGTGGTGGTCGACATGGGGCTCCTCTTCGATGGATGCGGATTCCGCCGGACAGTCGGCGGCCGCTCAGCGGACCAGGCAGGGGCGCTTGGGATCGAACCGCCAGTCGGGCACCAGGTACTGCATCGCCACGGCGTCGTCCCGTGCCCCGAGCCCGTGCTCCAGGTACAGCTCGTGTGCGGCGGCGAGCGCGTCCCGGTCGAGTTCGACCCCGAGGCCGGGCGCGGTCGGGACGGTGATGCTGCCGTCCCGGATACGCAAAGGCGCGCGGGTCAACGCCTGGCCGTCCTGCCAGATCCAGTGCGTGTCCAGGGCGGTGATCGGGCCCGGCGCCGCCGCGCCGACGTGGGTGAACATCGCCAGCGAGATATCGAAGTGGTTGTTGGAGTGCGAGCCCCAGGTCAGGCCGAAATCCGCGCACAGCTGGGCGACGCGCACCGATCCGCGCATGGTCCAGAAGTGCGGGTCGGCCAACGGGATGTCCACCGCGCCGGTCCGCACGGCGTGCGCCATCTGCCGCCAGTCCGTGGCGATCATGTTCGTCGCCGTCGGCAGACCGGTGGCCCGGCGGAACTCCGCCATGACCTCACGGCCGGAGAAGCCGCCCTCCGCGCCGACCGGGTCCTCGGCGTAGGCCAGCACGTCGTGCAGGTCGCGGCACAGCTCCACCGCCTCGGCCAGCAGCCACGCCCCGTTGGGGTCCACCGTGATGCGGGCGTCCGGGAACCGCTCGGCCAGGGCGCGCACCGCCGCGATCTCCTGCTCGGGCGCCAGCACACCACCCTTGAGCTTGAAGTCGGCGAAGCCGTACCGGGCCCGCGCCGCCTCCGCCAGCGCCACCACCGCCTCGGGGGTGAGCGCGGCTTCACGGCGCAGCCGTTCCCACTCGTCGGCGGGCTGCCGCTCGACGACGTAAGGCAGGTCGGTGGCGTCGCGATCGCCGATGTAGAACAGGTAGCCCAGCATCGGGACCGCGTCGCGCCGCTGCCCGTCCCCGAGCAGTTCTGCGACCGGCACGCCCAGGTGCTGCCCCAGCAGGTCCAGCAGCGCCGACTCCAGGGCCGTCACCGCGTGGACGGTCGTGCGCAGGTCGAACGTCTGCAACCCGCGCCCACCGGCGTCCCGGTCGGCGAAGGTGTCCGCGACCGAGCGCAGCAACCGGCCGAACAGCGCCACCGGCTGCCCGACGAGGAGTGAGTGGGCTTCCTCGATCGTCCGTCGGATCGCCTCGCCACCGGGCACCTCGCCGACGCCGACGCGGCCCTCGCTGTCGGTGACGATCGCGATGTTGCGGGTGAAGAACGGGGCGTGCGCGCCGCTGAGGTTCAACAGCATGCTGTCGTGCCCGGCGACGGGCACCACCTCGACATTCGCCACTGTGGGGCCGGTCATCGTGGTCCTCTCGGGTAGGCGAGGTCAGGCGATCTTCCGGACGAGGGCCGCCAGCTCGGCGATCTCGTCCTCGGTCAGGTCGCTCAACGGTGGCCGCACCCGGCCGCCGTCCCGGCCGACGGCGGTCAGACCGGCCTTCACGATCGACACCGCGTAGCCGCGGACGCGGTCGCGGATGTCCAGGTAGGGGATGACGAAATCGGTCAGCATCCGGTAGACGGCGGGCCGGTCCTGGGCGCGCACGGCGGCGTAGAACCGCAGCGCGAACTCGGGCAGGAAGTTGAACAGCGCCGAGGAGTACGTGTTCACGCCGAGTTGCAGCAGCGGCAGGGCGAACGTCTCCGCGGTCGGCAGGCCGCCGATGTAGATCAGCCGGTCGCCGACCCTGGCGTAGGTGCGGGTCATCTGCTCGATGTCGCCGACGCCGTCCTTGAGCCCGATGAGGTTGGGGTTGCGGTCGGCGATCTCGGCGACGGTCGCGTCGGTGAGCACGGCGTTGGCCCGGCTGTAGACGATCACGCCGAGGTCGGTGGCCCGGCACACCGCACTGACGTGCTCGACCAGGCCGCGCTGGCTCGCCTCGGTCAGGTAGGGCGGGAACAGCAGGACGCCCGAGGCGCCGGCGTCCTGGGCGGCTCGCGCCTGTGCCGCCGAGACGACGGTGGCGCCGGTGGCCGGAGCGACGACCGGGACACGGCCGCCCACCTCGTCGACGGCGGCGCGAACCACCCGGTCCACCTCCTCCGGGGTCATCGAGAAGCCCTCGCCGGTGCCGCCCGCGGCGAACAGTCCGGCCACGTCGAAGCCCGCCTGCCAGGCCAGGTGCTCCCGGTACCGGGCCTCGTCGAACCGGAGATCGGCGTCGAAGTGGGTGACCGGGAAGGAGAGCAGCCCTGACCCGAGTCGGTCGGCTAGAGCGTCTGGCGGCATCGGCGTCACGGGTTGATGTCCTCGTTCCAGCGGTGGCGTCCCGCGTTCGGAGTAGCGGCGGGACGGCGGTCGGAGTCACGGTATGAACCAGGAGCGACGCTTGTCCAAGAGTTGTTTCGCATTGCTCAATACCCGGAGTGCATCACTCGAACGGCGTGCGGCCCTCCAGCGCGGTCAACGTCCGCCACAACGCCGGGTTCGCCGACGCGTTGAGCCACAGCAGGTGCAGCTCCACCGGCTTGGCCACCGCGGTCTCCAGCCGGACGAACTCCACGCCGTCGATGCGCAGCCGGGCCGCGGACTCCGGCACGAACGCCAGACCCCGCCCGGCCGCGACCAGCCACAGCATCGTGAGCACCTGGCTCACCGTGTGCACGATGTTCTCGTGCGCGATCGGCACGGTCCCCGCGACCAGGTCGTAGAAGTACCGCGCCTTGGTGGGGGAGTGCATGATGACCGGCTCGCGGGCCACGTCGGCACCCGTCACGGCGCGACCCGGCCGCAACAGGGAGTGGCCGGTCGGCGCGGCGACGAGCAGCCGTTCCCGGTGCAGCAGCCGGGAGCCGAACGTCGCGTCGTCGAACGGCGGACGTGCCAACCCGAGGTCGATCTCCTCGTTCACCAGCCCGGCGACCTGCTCGCGGGTCACCATCTCGGCCAGCTCCACGTCGACGTCCGGCAGTTGCTCGGCGATTTCGTCGAGCACCCGGCCGAGAATCCCGTAGGTGGCCGCCGCGGTGAAACCGACCCGCACCACGCCGGTCGAACCGGACGACACCCGCCGTGCCAGCTCGGGTGCGGTCTCGGCCAGCGACAACAGCCGTCTGGCCTCGACCAGGAACACCTCGCCGGCCGTCGTGAGGGTGACCCGTCGGTTGTCCCGGACCAGCAGTTGCGCGTCCACCGCCCGTTCCAGCTTCTGGATCTGTCTGCTCAGCGGCGGTTGCGTCATCGCCAGCCGGGCGGCGGCACGGCTGAAGTGCAACTCCTCCGCGACGGCCACGAATCCGCGCAGCTGCTCCAGCGTAAACGTCATGCTGAAAAGGTATCAATCTATGCCCTTTTGGAATTTGGGCCGTCGGGAAAAGGGCTCCTAGGCTCCGCTCGTTCGCCGACCTATGAATTCGTTCACCGCAACCGGCGCGGCCGAACGGCCGTTTCTCGGACCGTTTTCTGAGGGGAGACCGACATGACCAGGAACAACGGTGTTCAACGGTGGGTCGCGACCGGCCTGGCGCTGGGCCTGGCCCTCACGACCACCGCGTGCGGCGGCAACCTGGGCAGCGGCTCGGACGCCGGCGCGGAGGACTTCCCCGGAGGGGATCCGATCACGATCTACGTCGGCGCGGACCCCGGTGGCAGCACCGACCTCATCGCCCGCGCCCTCGCCGACGGCGCCGCCGACGACCTGGGCGTCGCGGTCACCGTGGAGAACAAGCCGGGCGCCAACGGCACCCTGGCCGCCCGCGAACTCGGCGGCGAGAAGCCGAACGGGCACACCCTGATGGTCTTCAACGGCAGCCTCGCCTACATCACGCCACTGGCCGTCCCGGAGGACGAGGCCGTCGACATCGGCGACTACGAGATCATCACCGGCGTCTCCCAGGACGACTACGTCCTGGTGACCGCGCCGTCGTCCGGCCTGGCCACCATCGACGCCCTGAAGAACGCCGGCCGGCCCATCACCTACGGCACCACCGGCGTGGGCACCGGCAGCCAGCTGGCGCAGGCCCTGCTGTTCGGCCAGGCGGGCGTCCAGGCCACGGCCGTGCCGTTCGACGGCGGTGCGCCGACGCTGACCGCCGTGCTCGGCGGCCAGGTCGACGTCGGCGCCATCCAGCTCGGCGAGGCCGTCGAGCAGATCGAGGCCGGTCAGCTCACGCCGATCGTCACCTTCGCCGAGAAGCGCCCGTCCTACCTGCCGGACACCCCCACCGTGGTGGAGGCCGGCTTCGACGTCGCGGTGCAGCAGTCGCGGGCGGTCTTCGCGCCCAAGGGCACGCCGCAACCGGTCCTCGACCGGCTGCGCACGTCGTTCCAGAAGGTCTTCGGGTCGGACACCTACAAGAAGTTCAACCAGGACAACCAACTCACCCCGAACGAGATCGACGGCGCACAGCTGCGCGACCAGTGGTCCGCCAACCTGGCCACCTACCGCAAGGTGGCCGAGCAGTACGGCATCGACCTGGGCAGCGAGAAGTGACCGCTCACGGCGGCTCGGGCGACGAGCCCTCGACGGAACCCGCCCGGGAGACGAGCCTCGCCGACGCGCTGCACGAAGTCGAGGCCGAAGTGCAGGAGTACCGACCCCCGGCCGCAGGGCCTACGGGTAACGCCGTCGTCGCGGTTGTCGTGCTGCTGCTCGGGATTGCCGCGCTGATCGGCTCGTGGTCGCTGGGTGTGGGCAGCGCGCGCGTCCCCGATTCGGGCACGTGGCCCTTGCTGGTGGCCGTCGTGCTCGTCGGCCTCGGGGTCGCGCTGCTCGTGACGGTGAAGAAGACGAGCGACGCCGAACGGTTCTCCCGCACCAGCTGGCTGGTGGCGGCCGGTCTCGCCACCATGGTCGTGTTCGTCCTGGTCATCGAGCACATCGGCTTCGAGATCCCGGCGGCCCTGCTCGCCTTCGTGTGGCTGCGCTTCCTGGGACGTGAGAGCTGGCGCGTATCCGTCGTGGTCAGCATCGGCGTGGTGGTCGTGTTCTACGCCGTCTTCGTGGGGGCCCTCTCCGTTCCCATCCCGCACCTGTTCTAGGAGGGCCCGTGGACCTGTCCCCAGTCCTGGACGGCTTCGGTGTCGTGCTGGAGCCGACCAACCTGCTGTACTGCCTGATCGGTGTCGTCGTCGGCATGCTGATCGGCGTGCTGCCGGGGCTCGGCCCGGCGGCCACCATCGCCATCCTGCTGCCGGTCACGATCGGCATCGAGCCGGTGAGCTCGATCATCATGCTGGCCGGCATCTTCTACGGCGCCCAGTACGGCGGCACCATCACGTCGGTCCTCCTGCGGCTGCCCGGTGAGGCGTCCTCGGTCGTCACCGTGTTCGACGGCCACGCGCTGGCCCGTCAAGGTCGGGCCGGCACGGCCCTCGGCATCGCCGCCATCGGCTCGTTCATCGGCGGCACGGTCTCCATCGTCGCCCTGTCGCTGCTCGCGCCGCTGGTGGCCGGGTTCGCCCTCGACTTCGGGCCGCCGGAGTACACGGCCCTGGCGATGCTGGGCATCCTGCTGGTCTCCACCGTCAGCAGCGGTCACCGGCTCAAGGCCCTGGCTGCCGCGTGCATCGGTCTGCTGCTGGCCACCGTCGGCCGTGACGGGTTCACCGGCGCCGAGCGCTTCACGTTCGACAACCTCTCGCTGGCCGACGGCCTGGACTTCGTGCCGATCGCGATGGGGCTGTTCGGCCTCGGCGAGATCCTCTACAACCTGGAGGAACGGCACCGCGCGACGCAGACGCCGGTGACCGTCGCCAACGTCTGGCCCTCGAAGGCCGACCTGCGGCAGTCCTCGGGCGCCATCGGACGCGGGTCCGTGCTCGGGTTCGTCCTCGGCATCCTCCCCGGCGGCGGCGCCACGCTGTCCTCACTGGCCGCGTACGCGTGGGAGAAGCGCCGCGCCAAGGACCCCGAACGCTTCGGCAAGGGCGCGGTCGAGGGCGTCGCCGCCCCGGAGACCGCCAACAACGCCGCCGCGACCTCGTCGTTCATCCCCTTGCTGACCTTGGGTATCCCGGCCAACGCGACTATGGCCGTCATCTTCGGAGCGCTGCTCATCCAGGGCGTGAGCCCCGGCCCGCAGTTGGTCACCCAGGAACCGGAACTGTTCTGGGGCGTGGTCAACTCCATGTACATCGGCAACATCCTGTTGCTGATCATGAGCATCCCGCTGGTCGGCCTGTTCGTGAAGATCCTGCGGGTCCGGGCGACGGTCCTCGCGCCCATCACCGTGCTGATCACCCTGGTCGGCGTCTACACCGTCAACAACGACGTCTTCGACATCGTCCTGGTGATCGTCTTCGGCGCGGTCGGCTACCTGATGAAGAAGCTCGGCTTCGACCCCGGCCCGCTGGTGCTGGCCTTCGTGCTCGGCTCGCTGCTGGAGGACTCGCTGCGGCGCTCGCTGCTCATCTTCGACGGCGACCCGACCGGCTTCTTCACCCGCCCGATATCGGGCGTCCTGCTCGCCACGTTCGTCCTGGTGATCGTCGTGCCACCCGTTCGTGCCGCGATCAGGCGCCGCCGCACCCACAAGGAACTCGTCTGACCGTCCATTGCGGACGTCGAGGCCCTGCCCACGAAGGTGTGTCGGCAGGGCCTCGACGGGGCATGTGGTCGGTGTGGTGTTCACCAGGTGAGGGGGAGGGTGGCGATACCCGGTGCTACTGGGCCGACCAGCCGGACCTCGGCCGGTGAGCCGTTCGGATGACGTGAGTGGGCATTCGGGGGGCGGGTCCACCACGCTGAACATTCCGGCCGACCTGAAGGAGAAGTGGCTGGCCGCCGGCGTCTGCCCGGCGAACAGGGCCGCGAACGGCTGATCCGAAGCGCACCACCGGCCTGTAGCCCTTCCCACCAAGGGGTCCATGGCGTTGACCGTCAAGGAAGCACCGGTGGGTGTATATGGTCTCGGAGTGCTCAAGACGCGGCTTGATCTCGATCGGATCCACGCGGCCCGCCACGTGATCGACCCCGTGTTCCTGAATACTCCGATGTACCGGTGCGACGCACTGGGAAGCCGGCTCGGCTGCACGGTGAGCATCAAACTGGAAACGGCGAACCCGGTCCGCAGCTTCAAGGCCCGTGGTACCGAGCTCGTGGCGAGCCTGCTGACCGAGCAGGGCCGCACCGCCGTGGTGTGCGCCAGCGCGGGCAACCTCGGCCAGGCGCTGGCTTGGTCAGGCCGCCGCCGTGGCCTCGACGTGACGGTGGTGGCATCGCGGCGGGCACCTGTCGCCAAGCTGGATCGGATCCGTGCGCTGGGTGCGGAGTTGCAACTGGTGGACGGCGACATCGAAATGGCCCGCGAACGGGCGGCGGGCATCGCGCGACAGCGCGGCATCCGGCTGGTCGAGGACAGTCTGGACGTCGAGACCTGTGAGGGCGCCGCGACGATCGGCCTCGAATTGGCGGACGAGGGGTCCACGTTCGACGCCGTCCTGATCGCCCTGGGCGGCGGCGCGATGGCCACCGGCGTGGGCCACGTCCTGAAGACCCTGGCACCCGGAGTCGAAGTGATCTGCGTGCAGCCCACGGGTGCACCGGCGATGACCCGCTCCTGGCACGAGCGCCGCGTCGTCACCACCGAGTCGACCGACACCATCGCCGACGGCGTCGCAGGCCGGTTCCCCATCCCGGAAGTCCTGGACGACCTGCTCACGGTGGCCGACGACGCCGTCCTCGTCCACGAGTCGTCGATCATCGCGGGTATGCGGATGCTCCTGGAGCACACGGGCCTGATCGTCGAGCCATCAGCCGCCCTCGGCGTCGCCGCCGTCCTGGAAGACCGTGACCGTTTCGCCGGCCGTCACGTCGTCACCGTCATCTGCGGCAGCAACGTCGACCTGGATGCTCATCACCGTTGGGTTCATCGGTGATCCGCGCCGATGCACTCGACGCGCAGAGCCGCCGCGAGGGCAAGGAGCCCGACGGCGGGCGTTAGCGGGCCCCGACGCGACGGCTCCGGTCAGGTGCCGACGTAGGCCGCCAGGTGCTCGCCGGTGAGGGTGGAACGGGCGGCGACGAGGTCGGCGGGGGTGCCCTCGAACACGATCCGGCCGCCGTCGTGGCCGGCGCCGGGGCCGAGGTCGATGATCCAGTCGGCGTGCGCCATGACCGCCTGGTGGTGCTCGATGACGATGACCGACTTGCCGGACTCGACGAGCCGGTCGAGCAGGCCCAGCAGCTGTTCGACGTCGGCCAGGTGCAGGCCGGTGGTCGGCTCGTCGAGGATGTAGACGCCGCCCTTGTCGGCCATGTGGGTGGCCAGCTTGAGCCGCTGCCGCTCGCCGCCGGACAGCGTGGTGAGCGGCTGGCCGAGGCTGAGGTAGCCGAGGCCGACGTCGGCGAGCCGGCCGAGGATGGCGTGCGCGGCCGGCGTGCGCGCCTCGCCGGCGCCGAAGAACTCCTCCGCCTCGGTCACCGACATCGCGAGCACCTCGCTGATGTCGCGGCCGCCGAGGTGGTACTCCAGCACCGATGCGTCGAACCGCTTGCCCTCGCACTCCTCGCAGGTGGTGGCGACGCCGGCCATCATCCCCAGGTCGGTGTAGATGACGCCGGCGCCGTTGCAGTTGGGGCAGGCGCCCTCGGAGTTGGCGCTGAACAGCGCCGGCTTCACGCCGTTGGCCTTCGCGAACGCCTTGCGGATCGGGTCGAGCAGTCCGGTGTACGTCGCCGGGTTGCTGCGCCGCGAGCCGCGGATGGGCGCCTGGTCGACCGACACCACGCCGCCGGAGGCGGGGACGGAGCCGTGGAGCAGCGAGCTCTTGCCGGACCCGGCGACGCCGGTGACGACGCACAGCACGCCGAGCGGGATGTCGACGTCGACGTCCTGGAGGTTGTGCGTCGTCGCGCCGCGGATCTCCAGCGTGCCGGTGGGCGTCCGCACGGTCTCCTTGAGGGAGGCGCGGTCGTCGAAGTGGCGGCCGGTGATGGTGCCGCTGGCCCGCAGCCCCTCGACGGTGCCCTCGAAGCAGACGGTGCCGCCCGCCGTGCCGGCGCCGGGGCCCAGGTCGACGACGTGGTCGGCGATCACGATCGTCTCCGGCTTGTGCTCCACGACGAGCACCGTGTTGCCCTTGTCCCGCAACCGCAGCAGCAGGTTGTTCATCCGCTGGATGTCGTGGGGGTGCAGGCCGATGGTGGGCTCGTCGAAGACGTAGGTGACGTCGGTGAGCGCCGACCCGAGGTGGCGGATCATCTTGACGCGCTGCGCCTCGCCGCCCGACAGCGTGCCCGACGGCCGGTCGAGCGAGAGGTAGCCCAACCCGATCTCCACGAACGAGTCGAGCGTGTGCGCCAGCGCGGCGAGCAACGGCGCGACCGACGGCTCGTCCAGGCCGCGGACCCATTCGGCGAGGTCGCTGATCTGCATCGCGCAGGCGTCCGCGATGTTGATCCCCTCGATCTTCGAGGACCGGGCCGGCGCGGCGAGCCGGGTGCCGTCGCAGTCGGGGCAGGTGGTGAACGTCGTCGCCCGCTCCACGAAGGCGCGGATGTGCGGTTGCAGCGCGTCGATGTCCTTGGACAGGAACGACTTCTGCACCGAGGGGATCAGCCCCGCGTAGGTGAGGTTGATGCCGTCGACCTTGATCTTGGTCGGTTCCTTGTGCAGGAGGTCGTGCAGCTCCTTCTTGGTGAACTTGCGGATCGGCTTGTCCGGGTCGAAGAAGCCGCAGCCCTTGAAGATGCGGCCGTACCAGCCGTCCATGCTGTAGCCGGGGATGGTGACGGCACCCTCGTTGAGCGACTTGCTCTCGTCGTAGAGCTGGGTGAGGTCGATGTCGGAGACCTTGCCGCGGCCTTCGCAGCGCGGACACATGCCGCCGGTGATGGTGAAGCTGCGCCGTTCCTTCACGGTCTTCCCGGCGCGCTCCAGCTTGACCGCGCCCGCTCCGCTGATCGAGGCGACGTTGAAGGAGAACGCCTGGGGCGAGCCGATGTGCGGCTGCCCGAGCCGGCTGAACAGGATGCGCAGCATCGCGTTGGCGTCGGTGGCGGTGCCGACCGTGGAGCGTGGGTCGGCGCCCATCCGCTGCTGGTCGACGATGATCGCCGTGGTCAGCCCTTCGAGCACGTCCACCTCGGGCCGCGCCAGCGTCGGCATGAAACCCTGCACGAAGGCGCTGTAGGTCTCGTTGATCATCCGCTGTGACTCCGCGGCGATCGTGCCGAACACCAGCGAGCTCTTGCCCGAGCCGGAGACACCGGTGAACACCGTCAGCCGGCGCTTCGGGAGCTCGACGCTGATGTCCTTGAGGTTGTTCACGCGCGCGCCCTGCACGCGGATCAGGTCGTGGCGGTCGGCGACGTGCGGCGCGGGCGCCTGCGTGTTCTTCCTCGTGGCCGTGCTCATCGTGTCTCCATCTGTCACGCGGGGCGCGGGCGCGGGGTGGCACCCATCGGTCGTGGTGCGGTCCGTGCGGTTACGGCTGCGACCGGGGACTGCTCAGGCCAGTTCCTGGATGCGGATCAGGTTGCCCGAGGGGTCGCGGAAGGCGCAGTCGCGGACGCCGTACGGCTGGTCGGTCGGCTCCTGGACGACCTCGGCGCCGTTGGCCACCAGCTTCGCGAAGGTGTCGTCGAGGTCGGCGGTGGCCAGGTTGACGCCGAAGTAGCTGCCCTTGGCCATCAGTTCCAGGATGGTGCGGCGCTCGTCGTCGGTGATACCGGGGTTGGCGCCCGGCGGGTGCAGGACGATGGACGTGTCGGGCTGGCCGGCCGGGCCGACCGTGATCCAGCGCATGTCCTTGTAGCCGACGTCGTTGCGGACCTCGAAGCCGAGGGTGTCGCGGTAGAAGGCCAGGGCGGCGTCCGGGTCGGTGTGCGGGAGGAAGCTCGAATGAATGGTGATGTCCATGGCGATCAGGCTAGGTGCGCCCCCGGGACCGGCGCTTCTCGATTCCTGATCGGTCGGGTGACCTGCTTGGCGACGCACGGCAGCATCCCCGCCGTCGCGCGCGCGGCCTCGTCCCGGTAGACGCTGGGCGGCACACCGACCAGCTCGGTGAAGCGGGTGCTGAAGGTGCCCAGCGAGGAGCAGCCGACCGCGAAACAGACCTCGGTGACGCTGAGGTCGCCACGGCGCAGCATCGCCATCGCGCGCTCGATGCGCCGCGTCATCAGGTAGCCGTACGGCGACTCTCCGTAGGCGAGCTTGAACTGGCGGCTGAGGTGCCCGGCCGACATGTGCGCGCCGCGGGCGAGCGCCTCGACGTCCAGCGGCTGCGCGTACTCACGGTCGATCCGGTCACGCACGCGACGCAACCGTGCGAGGTCGCTCAGGCGCTGCGCCTCGTCGGGTTTGCTGGTCACCTCCGCGATCGTGCCACAAACGGTTGTGGGGAGCAGGACAAATGCCCCATTCGACCCGGTTGGACACGCCCTTTACCGGTCGAGCCGGGACCGGTCCCGCCGTAGGTTTGGTCCATGGACTTCGAGGAGATCGTCATCCGGACCGATCGGCTCGACTTTCCCGCGCTCGCCGTGGGGGACGGGCCGGTCGTGGTGTGCTGGCACGGGTTTCCCGACCACCCGGCCACGTTCGGGCCGCTGGCCGAGCACCTGGTGGCGGCGGGTCGTCGGGTGGTGGCGCCGTTCCTGCGCGGACACCACCCCGCCACCGTGGACCGGATGCCCTACGCCGACGGCCTCACGCTGGCCGCCGACGCCGCCGCGGTCGCCCAGGCGCTGTCCCCGGACGGCGGCGTCGACATGATCGGGCACGACATCGGCGCGGGCATGGTGGGCCGGGTGGCGGCGGCGTGGCCGGAGCGGTTGCGTCGCGGGGTCACGATGGCCGTGCCGCCGCCGAAGACGTTGCCCGCGGCGCTTCGTGATCCGGCGCAGCAGCAACGGTTCTTCTACATGTGGCTGTTCCAGGTGCCCGGTGTGGCGGAGGCCGTGCTGGAGACCGACCGGAGCCTGATCGACTACCTGTGGGACACCTGGTCGCCCGGCCTCGACCCCGGTGAGCACCGGGCACGGGTGCACGAGCTGTACGGTGATCCCGCGGTGCTGCGCAACGTGTTGCGGATCTACCGCGGCAACTTCGACCGGACGCTGCACGACCCCGAACTCGCGCCGGTGGCCGCCCGGAGCGAAGTGCCCGCGACGATTCCACTGCTCGTGCTCGGCGGCGCGGACGACGGTTGCGTCGCTCCGGAGCACTTCGCCGACGCCGAAACCGGCCTCGCCCCCGGCTCCTCGGTGCGAATCCTCCCCGGCGCGGGCCACTTCATGCACCTCGACCGACCCGACGAGGTCGCCAGGCTCGTACTGGACTGGATCCATCCTGCGTCGTATTCGTGAACGCGCGTTTCCGGCCAATCGGCTTACAGCCAAAGTCCGGCGGTGCCTGCGAAGGTAAGCGCGACACTGGCTCTCGTCGACAGGGGAGTACCCGTATGACTTCGATGAACAAGGTGCGCCGACGCCTGACCGGACTCTTCACCATCACGCTCGCCATGCTCTTCACTGCCGCACTGGTGGCCGCTCCCGCGCACGCGACTTACGGTCCTCCGCAGCCCGTCGACCTCAACCTGCGCGGCACGTCGTCAACCGGCCTCATCACCCCGGTGGGTCGATTAGTGGGGTCGGTGCAGTTCGACGACGGCAACTCGTACTACCGGCTGGACGCGATCGCGTGCCGTCAGTCGAGTTACGTGGAGCCGACCATCAAGATCGACGTCAACGGTGCCCTCCACCAGTGGTTCTCCAGCTCGGACGGGATTCGGCGGCCGGAGGTCTGCGGCGGCCACGGCATGTCCGGGGCGGTCAACGTGGAGTTCGCCTACAGCGGGATCATCTACAACATCAAGGTCACCTACGAAGGCCTCTACTTCGAGGGCTCGACCGCCAAGCCGATCTCCAAGAGCAGGACTTACGACAACCCGTTCAACTGATGTCCGCGACGCCGAGGTGTGGTTTCACGCACCTCGGCGTCGTTTTGCGCAACTTTTCGGAACAAATCCGGCCGGTGTTTTCCGGACAACGATCAGGCGGGTAGTTCGCGGTGGTCGAAGTAGGAGAAGTCGGCGGGCAGGGTTCCGGTTACCGGGTCGTGTGCGGCCAAACCGACGAACGCGCCGGTGAAGCGCAGGGAGTTGCCGTAGTCGTCGGACAGGACGCTGGCGTCCAGCTCCTGACCGACGTCCGTCCAGTCCGTGCCGTTGTGGGACACGGCGAAGCGGAGCCGATCGCGGTCGATGGTGGCGCGCAGGTGGGTCAGGGCGCCGAGAGCGGGCCGGATGCGGGTGTCGTGTTCGGCGTAGACGCCGAGGTCCGACACGGCCAGCACGACGAACGGGCCGTCGTCTCCGGTCGTGACGCCGAGGAAGAAGTGCGTGCCGGTGTCGTACCAGCACACCAGCCCGGCTTGCTGACCCGGGTATTCGGGGCGGATCTGCACGGCGGTGGTCACCACCGTGCGGTCATGGGCGAGGCGTTGCGCGATCAGGCTTTGCCCGAAGTGGGCGTGCAGGCTGTACCGGCCGCGCAACCGCAACCAGCCGGGGCGTTCGGTCAGGCTCAACCAGCGCTCGCTCACCGGTTGGCGCAACGAGTTCCACTCGTCGGACAGTCGATCGGTGTCGAACTCGTCCCGCGACGGACGCGACCACGACGGTCCGGACACAGCCGGTTCGGACGAAGCCGGCACCACGACGGTCTCCCGTGGCCAGTGGTCGCCGTGGGCGAGTCGTGGCCAGCCCTCGGCGGTCCACTCCAGCCGTTGCAGGCAGGTCTCGCGGCCGAGCATGCACCGGCGTTCGCCGTCCACGGTCAGCGGACGGCTCGCCAGGTGCACCAGGTACCACTCGCCGGTCCCGGTCTCGACCAACTCACCGTGACCGGCCTTCTGCAACGAGAGGTCCTCGCGGTCCCGCGAGGTGAGCAGCGGGCCGTGCGGGTCGGGTTCGTACGGGCCCGCGATGTCCCGGGACCGCACCACGCTGATCCCGTGGTTCCAGCCCGTGCCACCCTCGGCCAGCATCAGGTAGTACCACCCGTCCCGGCGGTACAGGTTGGGCCCTTCGATCAGCTCGTCGTGGGTGTGGATCAGCCTGCGCGCACCGACGAGCCCGCGGGCGGGGTCGATCTCGTGGAGCACGATGCCCGCGAAGCTCGGCCGGTCCGGCCGGTGGTCCCAGGTCATGTTGACCAGCCAGTGCCTGCCGTCCTCGTCGTGGAAGATCGACGGGTCGAACCCGCCGGACCCGAGGTGCAGCGGCGCCGTCCACGGGCCGTCGATCGACGGCGCCGTGACCAGGAGGACGTCCAGGTCCTTGAACGGGCCCACCCTGGTGCACACCACGGCGTACACCAGCCAGAACCGCCCGTCGTGGTAGCTCAGCGACGGCGCCCAGATCCCACCGGAGTCCGGCACGCCGCGCAGGTCGAGCGCGCCGGGATCGGCGAGCGCGTACCCGGCGGGCCGCCACTGCGCGAGGTCGGTGGAGTGGTGGAGCCGGATGCCGGGGAACCACTCGAACGTGCTGTTGGCGATGTAGTAATCCGGGCCCACGCGCACGATCGACGGGTCGGGGTGGAAACCCCGCAAGATCGGATTGCGCACTTCCACGCCCGACGGACCGGACACCGACTCCACCTCTCCACACACGATGAGACTGCTCAGTCCACGGGTTCCACGCGGACGTCGTCCACGCGGAACCCGCCGGCGGAACCGCGGAACCCGAAGTCGAGGGACACGTTGTCCACGACCGGGTTGGCGTCCGCCCGATAGGTGCGTTCGAAGTACTTCCACTGACCCGGTGCCGTGTCGCCGGCGGGCAGCCAGTTCCGCTGCTCCACGCCGATCTGCGCGCCGCCGTCACGGGACGACACGAAGAGGTACGCACCGACGGTACGTCCCGGCACGTAGTTGGTCAGCTGGTACCAGTACGACACCTTGTACGTCTTGCCCGGCGTCACCGAGATGGGTGACGTGCCCTGCTTGCGGTTGTGGAACGACATGTTGAACGAGCCGTTGCCGCTGGTGTCCGTGCTGGCGTAGTACAACGACCGGGTGCCCGTGCGGCCCTGGTCGGACGCGATCACCCTGGTGTACGGGCCGGTGCCCGCCGCCTGCCACACGTCGGACTCGTTCGCCTCGAAGCTGTGCCGGTGGACGGCCACCAGCAGCCGGTACGCGTCGTAGATGCGCTTGATCAACGCGGCCTCGTCGGCACCCGGTTCCGTGCTCGCCTGCTCGGCCCCGTCCACCTCGGCCCGGAACGCCGTGAAACTGGTCGCGGTGTAGTCCTCGGCGGGCACCGCCTTGGCCTTCGCCAGCACGGTCGGGAACGGATCGGCGGTGATCGTCACGGCGTCGCTGACGGTAGTGGACCCGTCGAGTCGCCGCGCGACGACCTTGTAGTGCATGGCACCGCCGTAGATCGTGTCCTCGTAGGACAACGCCCAGCGGTTGTCGACGACCTTCTCCCAGCCGGAACCCGGGTCGGTGGCGGCCACCGCCGCGTCACGGGTGCGGTAGAGGTCGAACGCGATCACGTCCTGCGGCCTGGTCCAGGACACGGTTCCGGTCCGGTCGCCGAACCGGCCGGACGCCAGCACCGTGCCGGAGGGCAGGGCGGTGACCGCCACGTCACCGAACCTGGCCGGCTGCGTCGTGGCCACACCGGCGTGCACGACGTCCACCATCGGGACGTTGGCGGTGGCCACCTGCTCCCACCGCTGCCCGTCCTGGGACACCAGCGCGGTGATCTGGTGGCTGTCGGCGAGGCGGATCAGCTTGACGAAGGACGCCTGGTGGCTCTTCAGGTCCACCACGAACGGGCTGCGGGTGATGCCACCGGTGGCGTTCAGGCCCGCGGTGCCCGTGCCGATGTCGGTGCGCGTGTCGAGCGTGCGGTACTTGAACGACAGCGCGCCGGTGGCGTCCACGCCGAGGTAGGCGTACCGGCCGACCGCGTCGACGCTGTCGCGCAGGATCACGCCACCCGCGCCGTCCAGCTTCGCTGAGACGACCGTGCTGCCCTGGGCGAGCCTGCTGACCGTGACCAGCGAGTCGGCGTGGAAGCGGTCGTAGATGACGGTGTCGTCGCCGGCGCCGAAGCCGGTGCCGGACACGCCGTTCACCGCGATGGTGGAACCGTCCACGGAGGACGACCCGGTGGTCGCGTCGCCGATCACGTCGTCCCGCCACGGCCCGCTGCGCAGACCTGCGGTGTGGGCTTGCGTGACGACCGCCTTGATCGCGTTCGACGGACGTCCGAGACCCTGGCCGTTCACCGCGGTGACCCGGTAGAAGAAGGTGCCGGCCGACGGGGTCCGGTCGATGTGCGACGTGGTCTTCACGCCGTGCGCGACCGGGTAGAACGGTCCGGCCTCGCGAGCCGACCGGCTGATCGTGTACGAGGTGGCGCCGGCGGCCGGGTGCCAGGCCAGACCCACCGCGTTCGAGCCCGGCGTGGCCACCACGACGTCCACGGTCGACGGCGCGGACGGCTTGACCTCCTCGGTGCCCAGGTCCAACACCACGGCGGTTGACGGCGGCACCGCCACCACACCGGCGATGACCGGGAGACGCCTGCCGGTCACGAGGTCCGTGACCGAGTCCCTCGGGCCACCCGCGGGCACCCGCACGTGGTGAGCCTTGGCGTTGCCGTGTTCGAGGCGGGTGCCGTTCACGGCCATGAGGTACTTGCCGTAACGGGCGGTCAGCAGGTCCGGGTAGCCGGAGTACGGGGTGTCGGGCATCCAGTTGTCGCGGACGACCGTGCCGACGCCCGGCTGGTACGCGATCGGCGCGAGTTCACCGGTCATGGCCAGCGGACGGTCCGGCGCGGAGTACCGGTCGTAGAGCATCGGGTCTTCCACCGCGTTCGCGCGCAGCGTGTAGTCCTGGTACGCCAGCACGCCCTGGGTCTGGAGCTGCACGAGCTGGTCGTGGTCGCCGTGCTGGGCGTGCAGTCTGCCGCTGCCGAGATAGCCGCGGTTGCGCTCGAAGAGGCTGCCGAACAGGTGGGTGTCGCCGTCACGGACGGAGACGTACATGTTGTCGATGTCCACCCACGCGAACGGCTTCTCGGCGGCATCGCGCTCGATGCCGAGCTTGGCCAGCTCCTCGTCGGTGTACCGGGCCGGGTCGGTGTGCGGCAGCACGACACCCGCGGCGGTCTTGCCGCCGAGCACGGCGTACTCCGCGCGCTTGCCGGTGATGTACTCGTAGGTCTTCGGCAGCCGCAGGTCGTACTTGTGGTTCGCCAGCACGTAGTTGAAGTACGGGAAGTACTGGTTGTCGACCAGTTGCTGCTGCGCGAACCCGACCGCCTCGCGGGCGTAGCCCCAGAACGGCGTCCACTCCGGTCCGGCGTACTTGTCCGCGTTGTCGGCCATGAACTGCTCCAAGGCGGCGAACATCAGGCCACGGCCGGAGTTGACGTCCGACGCGTACGCGACACGGCCGGGGTAACCGGAGTTGCGCTCGTCGATCACCTGCTGCATGAGCATCACGCGGTTGCCGTCGGCGTCCGTGCTCTGGTAGCGGGTGTGGCCGCGGGCGTGGACGTTGCGCAGCGCCAGCTTGAGGATCTCGTTGTTGAGCTCTTCGTCGCCGGCGTGGTCGAGGGTGCGGAAGAACCACGAGGTCACGTAGTTCGTGGACTCGCCGTAGTTGCCGACGTAGGTGTTCTCGCGGGTCTGGCCGTCACGGGTGAGGCCGGTGTAGTGCTTGCCGTACGGCAGCCGCCGCACCACGTTGCCCTCGGCGTCCAGCTTGCTCTTGGCCACCCCGCGCATGACGACGTTCAGGTAGTCGTTGCTGTACATCGCGTTGCGGTCGTGCTGGAACAACGAGTGGTAGAGGTCCAGTTCCTCGCCGTTCGGGCCGACGAGCACCTCCTCACCCAGGAACGGGCGCGAGCCCAGCGACTCGCCCACGATCGCGTGGCTGCGCGGCTTGCCCTCGAAGAACCCGGACCCGATTACGCGCAGGCCTTCGTGGGCCTTCCACGCGCCCTCGTAGGTGTACATGACCTGGTTGTAGATGTAGGACAACCGGGACCGCGCGAAGTCGAAGTTGGCCTTGAGGACGCGTTCCCACGCCTCGCCCCGGGTGAGCGCGCCGCCGCTCCAGTCGACCCCGGCCATGCTGTTCGGTCCGTCGGCGGTGCCGGTCTCGAAGGGCTGCCCCAGGAACTCGGTGAACCGCTGCGCGCCGTAGACCTGGTCGTCGGCGATGAGGTTCTCCACGATGTAGAGCGCTTCTCCGAGCGCCGAGTAGTAGCCGCCCCAGTCGGACTGGTGGCCGCCGTCGCCGAGGCTGCGCACGTTGCCGTAGTACTGCTTGGTGAAGTTGTCGATCGACTTGAAGACGCGGTCCAGCGCCAGCTTCTTGTCCGCCGGTGTCCGGGCGGGCGACCAGTCGGTCAGCAGGACTTCGGTGTAGAACCGCAGTTCGTCCTGGTAGCGGCTGATGTTGAGGGTGGCGCCGGGACTCGCGTCCGATTTCGCGCTGAGCCGGTTGAACAGGGCGACCTGTTCGATCCGCAGGCCGTCGATCCGGGTCTTCTCCTCGTCGGCGGTCAACGCCGGGGCGGCCTTGGTGGACGGCTGGTAGCCGGTGTCGTCCTCGTCGGTCAGGTCGACCTTGGCGCCGGTGTGCACGAGCGCCTGGTAGTACTTGCGGGACCGCTCGGTGGCGGTGGAGGTCAAGCTCGGGTGGTAGGTGCGCAGGATCAGCTCGACCCGGTCGCGTCCTTGCGTCGAGGAGAGCGGCAGCATGGCCGTGTTGACGAAGAACCGGCCTTCCAGACCCTTGCCGGTGCCGACGTTGATCGGCTCGTAGTCGCCCTGCTGGCGGTAGGTGGTCTGCGCGCCGTTGACGAACAACACGGTCTTGTAGGTGGAGACGTCCTCGCCCCAGAACTTCAGACTGAGGTAGTTCTGCGCGGCCGGATCGACCTTGACCGCGAGTCTGAGGTCACCGAGGTGGCTTCTGGGCGGGGACAACGGCTCGGCCACGCGCGCCTTCAGGCCGTTGGCGCCGTCGACCACGGTGGTCGAGTCGCCGGAGAAGTCGTGCGCGCGTTCGGATTCCGCGTCGCCGAACGTGACCGTGTCGACGGTGCCGCCGGCGGCTGCCGCGGCGGCTGTTGTCGTGGCCGGCAGGAGCGCGGCTATGAGTGTGAGGGTGACCGCGGTCACCGATGCCGGGAGTCGGACGTATCGCATCATCGCGAGTGCCACCCTCTGTGCGCAGTGTAGAAAGCGGTTTCTATGAAACTAGTGGTGAGGTAGGGAACAGGCAAGATGGAAGTACAGCAAGCGATTGTGCTCGTGCACGGCTGGGGCGCGTCCGCTGCCGCTTGGGACGCGTACCTGCCGTTGCTCGCCGATCGGTACGCGGTCGTCCCGGACCTCCCCGGTCACGGCGTCACGCCGGGATGTCCTGGGGGCACCGGTATTCCGGGCATTGTGGACGGTCTGGCCGCCGTGATCGCCGCGTCGGCCGGAACGCCCGCGGTCGTCGTCGGCCATTCGATGGGCGGGCAGATCGCGGTGCGGCTCGCCGTCGACCACCCCGAACTGGTCCGCGCCGTGGCCGTGATCGATCCCGCCTACGGGGCCGACGACGACGAGCTGGCCGGGTGTGCCGACCGGCTGGCCGACCTCGAACGACGGGGGAGCGAGGCGGGAGCTGAGTTCGTGGACGCCGCGTTCGGCGGTGGGAGTGGTGATTCCGCGCTCTGGCGTGATGCCCGCCGCCAGGTGCTGGCGACCGATGGCACCGTGCTGGCCCGGCTGTACCGGTCGATGTACCTGGACGACGGTGCGATCGGTGGTCGACCGGCCGCCGCGGAGTGCCTGTCCCGGCTGCCGGTGCCGCTGCTCAGCCTGTACTCCACGCGGTACGCCGCCCACTGGGCGCAGTCGCTGCCGTTGCCGCCGGGTTCACGCGTGGTGATCTGGCCGGGGCTGAGCCACTACCTGCACCAGCAGCGACCGGTCGAGTTCTGCGACCTGTTGGTGGACTGGCTTTCCACGGTCTGAACGATCTTGTGCCTGACCGGGGGACGGCCCCTGGCGCTACGTGGGTGCCAGGGACCGTCCCCGTGGCGTCACTCGACTACGGTGATACCGCTCTGCCGCAGGTCGTCCACGATCCACTTCTGCATCTCGGGCGCGATGTCGGCGACCTTGATCTGCTTGTCGACCGCCTTGCCCCACAGGTCGGCCAGGTGCTCGAACGCGGGCTGGGAGTTCGGCCCGTACTGCCAGTCGCCCTTCTGCGTCTTGACCGCGTCGGTGACGACCGACTGCCACTTGTCCGCGTGCGCGCCGATGAGCTGGACGGGCTTGGAGATGTCGGTGTACGGCGCCGGGTCGGCCACCGCCGGGAACCAGGACGAGCCCTTCTCCGGGTCGGCGATCAGGCTGATCGCGGTCTTGTCGGTGGACGCCCAGTGGGCGAACTCCACCGCGGCGGCCGGGTTCGCGCACTTGGTGTTGACCGAGTACACCCGGGTGAACGACACGTTGGCCGGCTCCTCGCCCGCGAACTTGACGTTCGGCGCGGGCTCCCACTGGCCGAGGCCGGTGGTCAGGTTCTTCTGCATGCTCTTGGTCTGCCAGGTGGACAGCTGGCGGGCCGCGATGTTGCCCGCGTTGTACTGCTGCATCATCGCCGCGAACTCGGCGTAGGAGATCTTCTCGACCAGGTCGTTGTCGATGAGCTGCTGGAGCACGTCCGCGGCCTGCTTGGTGTCGGCGCTGTCCACGTCGACCTTCCAGCCGTCGCCTTCCAGCTGCCACCACCGGGCGCCCGCCTGCCAGGCCAGGTACACGTAGGTCGTGTAGTCCTCGCCGGCCAGGTTGAAGATCTTCACGCCCTGGGCGTTGAGCTTCTTGCCCGCCTCGATGAACTCCTCCCACGTGGTGGGGTACTGCACGCCGGCCTTCTGGAACACCGCCGCGTTGTAGAGCATGAAGTTGGGGATGTTCGCCGCGGGCAACCCGAACGCGCGGTCACCGGCGCGCGCGGCCTCCCACGCGATGGGCGTGTACTCGGCCTTGTACGGCTCGATGTACTGGCTGATGTCCGCGACGATACCGTCGGAGGCCAGTGAGTTGACCGTCTCGGTGATCGTGTCGAACACGCAGGGACCGCCGCCGGCGGCGTGCGCGTTGCGCAGCGCCTTGTGCAGATCCGGGTTGCCCTGCTGCTGGGTGAACGTGACCGTGATGGGGCCGCCGCGCTTGTTGTACTCGTCGGCGAGGCCCTTCAAGTACTGGTTGCTGCCCCAGAACTCGATGGTGACCGGTTCGCCCGAGTAGGTGCTCGGCGCGGCGGCCTGCTCCGTCTCCCCGGTTGCGCCGCCGCCACAGGCGGCCAGCGAGAGAGTGAGCACCCCGGCCACCGCCGTTGCCCAACGCGTCCTTGCGTTTCGCATCTTTGCTCCTTGCCGACCCGCACGACCGCCAGGAGCAAGGGGTCTCCCGGCAGCAGAAGAAAACGCTTTCTATCCTGAGGCCAGCTTCGGTCACTGTCAACGGTCCTCTCACCAGGTGTGCGAGTCTGCCGCCTGCTCGTTGACCGGATCAGAGCTGGAGTTGTAGCGTCAGCAAACGGTTTCCAAGGGTGGGTTCCGTTCCGCGACCGGAGGTGTCGGATGGTCAACGTTGACACGGCGAGTCGGCCACCGCGCGCGGTGAGGCCGGGCGCCGCGCCGCGCGCTGCGCCCGGCCACCGCACGCGGCGGGTGCACGGCGCTCCCCGCCTGTCGGGCCTGCTGTTCACCGCGCCATTCCTGGTCGGCTTCGCACTGGTCTTCCTGGTCCCGTTCGGTTACGCGCTGTACCAGAGCGGTTTCATCGAGCGGAAGTCCGGCTCCGGCTTCGGCCGTGCGGTCACGGAGTTCGTCGGGTTCGAGAACTACGTGCGCGGGCTGACCGACCCGGTCTTCTGGCAGGCCACGTTCCGGGTCGTGGTGTTCGCGGTCGTGCAGATCCCGATCATGCTGCTGCTGGCCCTGGTGATGGCCTTGCTGCTGGACGCGGTGACCGGGCGCAAGACCCGGTACTTCCGCCTGGGCCTGCTGATCCCGTACATGATCCCGCTGATGGTCGGCTCGCTGATCTGGCTGTACCTGTACTCGCCGCGGCTGGGCCCGCTCACCGACGCGGGTCGGCAGGTCGGCCTGGAGGTCGACTTCTTCTCCGTCGACCTGCTGTGGTTCTCCATCGGCAACCTGCTGACCTGGGGTCACGTCGGCTTCAACATGCTGATCCTCTACAGCGCGCTGCGCTCGGTGCCGAGGGAGCTGTTCGAGGCCGCGCGCATCGACGGCGCCTCCGAGCTGCGCATCGCACTGTCGATCAAGGTGCCCTACGTGCGCGGCACGCTCGTGCTGACCGGGATGCTGTCGATCATCGGGATGTTGCAGATCTTCGCCGAGCCGACGGTGTTCCGGGTGACCTCACCGGAGACGGTCACCTCGAACTTCACCCCGATCATGATGATCTTCAACCAGGCCTTCAAGGCGGGCAACTACAACTACGCGGCGGCACTGTCGGTGATCCTCGCGATCGTCGTCGGAGCGGCGTCGGCGTTGTTCTACCGCCTCGGGAACAGGACGCAGTCATGACCATTCTCGCTGCCACCGGCAAAGACAGCGATCAGCCGGCCGCGTCCGAGCCCGGACCGGGTGCCGTGCGCAAGCAGCGTCGGGGGCAGGGCGACGAGCCGGCCGTCGGGGTGCAGGTGCCGCGGTCGTCGCGCATCCTGGTGCTGGTCGGGCTGGTGCTGTTCCTGATCTACTCGATCGCCCCGGTGTGGTGGCTGCTGGTGTCCGCCACCAAGAACGAGGCGGACCTGATCAACACCAACGGGTTGTGGTTCGCCGAGTTCAACCTGTTCGACAACCTGCGGCAGATCTTCGCCTACGAGGACGGCATCTTCCTGCGCTGGACGCTGAACTCGCTGCTGTACGCGGGGGTCGGCTCGGTGGTCAACACGGCGCTGGCGCTCGCGGCGGGCTACGGCCTGGCGCGGTTCACGTTCCCCGGCAAGAAGCTGATCCTCGGCCTGGTGATCGGCTCGTTCCTGATCCCGTACGCCATGCTGACCCTGCCGCTGTACCTGCTGTTCTCGAAGCTGGGCATGGTGAACACGGTGTGGGCGGTGCTGATCCCGACGTTCATCTCGCCGTTCAGCGTGTACCTGGCGAAGGTCTACACCGAGGGCGCGATCCCGCCGGAGCTGCTGGAGGCCGCGCGCATCGACGGCGCGGGTGAGGTTCGGATCTTCCTCCAGATCGTGGTGCGCATGGTGGCCACCGGTGGCGCGACGATCTTCCTGCTCTCGTTCGTGGCGTCGTGGAACGGTTTCTTCCTGCCGATGACGATGTTGCAGGGTGCGGAGAACTGGACCATGACGCTGGGCATCTACAACTGGCTGGTGCAGAGCATGACGAACGCCTCGGCCTCGACCGACTTCACCGCGATCGTCATCGCCGGCGCGCTGCTGTCGGTGATCCCGCTGGCCGCGGTGATGCTGGTGATGCAGCGGTTCTGGAAGAGCGGCGTGTCGCTGGGCGCGGTGAAGTCGTGACCGCTGTGGATGGTGTGGAGCACTGGCAATGGGGCACCGACGAGGTCCGCTTGCACTTCGGGCACGGGCCGGGCACGCCGCCGCGGCTGCTCGCCGTCACGCCGGCCGACCGGCCACCCGCCGAGTCGTTCGCGTTGTTCGCGTCCGCGTTGCCGGTGGTGGAGTTGGCGCTGGCCGGTGACGGGCGGCACGGCACGGCGGGGAAGCGGCACGTGGACGGTGCGGCGGCACAGCGGCTTCGGCTGGTGGGCAAGGACTCCTCGGTCGTGGACGGTGTGCACCGGCTGGTGCTGGAGCTGGCTGAGCCGGATGACGGTGTGCGGGTTCTGGTGCACTACGAGATCGCGTCCGGCATCCCGGTCGTCCGGTCGTGGGCGGAGGTCGTGGCGGGTCGTCCGGTCGTGATCGAGTACGTGTCCAGTTTCGTGGTCGCCGGGCTCGGGCACGGGCGGCGTTGGGAATCGGAACTGGTGCTGTGGCGGGCGGCCAACCCGTGGAGCGGCGAGTTCCGGTGGAGCGGCCGGACGTTGGCCGCCGAAGGGCTGTACGACGTCGGGATGGTCGCCTACGACCAGCTCGGGTCGAAGAACCGGATCGCGGCCACCAGCGTCGGCGCGTGGTCGACGTCGGAGATGCTGCCGATGGGCGTGCTGTCCGACGAGCGGTCCGGTGCGATGCTGGCCTGGCAGGTCGAGCACTGCGGCGCGTGGCACTGGGAACTCGGCGACCGGCTGGGCGCGGTGTACCTGGCCGTGTCCGGGCCTTCCGCGGCCGAGCACCAGTGCTCGGTGCCGTTGGGTGCGGGGGAGTCGTTCCGGACGGTGCCGGCGTCGGTCGCGGTCGTCGTCGGTGGCGGGTTGGATGCCGTGGGCGCCGCCCTGACCGCGCACCGCAGGCGGATTCGTCGGCCGCACCCGGACAACGTCGAGTTGCCGGTGGTGTACAACGACTTCCTCAACGCGTTGATGTCGAACCCGACCACCGATCGGGTGTTGCCGCTGGTCGAGGCGGCCGCCGCGTTGGGCGTGGACGGGTACTGCATCGACGCCGGCTGGTACGACGACGAGGACGGCGGCTGGTGGGACTCTGTCGGTGAGTGGTTGCCGTCGTCGCGGCGCTTTCCCGGTGGTGGGCTGAAGGCCGTAATCGACCGAATCCGCTCTGTCGGGCTGCGGCCTGGCCTGTGGCTGGAGCCGGAGGTGGTAGGGCTGCGGAGTCCGCTGGCGTCGTCGCTGCCCGAGGACGCGTTCTTCCAGCGGTCGGGGTCGCGCGTGGTCGAGTGGGGGCGGTACCAGCTCGACCTGCGCCACCCGGCGGCCCGCAAGCACCTCGACGGGGTGGTCGACCGGCTGGTGGCGGACTTCGACCCGGCGTACCTGAAGTTCGACTACAACATCGACATCGGCGCGGGGACCGATCTGGCCGGCAGCGTCGGCCTCGGCCTGCTCGAACACAACCGCGCGCACCTGGAGTGGGTCCGCGACGTGCTGGACCGGCACCCGGGTCTCACCATCGAGGGCTGTGCGGCAGGGGGGAGTCGGACGGACGCGGCGACCGGGGCGTTGTTCCCGATCCAGTCGTTGACCGACCAGCAGGACTTCCGCAGCATGCCGCCCATCGCGGCGGCCGCGCCGTTGGCCATCACCCCGGAGCAGGCCGGTGTGTGGGCGTCGGTGGACGGCACGATGAGCCACGAGGAGCTGGCGTTCTCGCTGATCTCGGGCATGTCGGCGCGCATCCACCTGGCCGGCCGGATCGACACCCTGGACGAGGACCAGCGCGACGTAGTCCGCGCGGCGCTCACCGTCTACCGCAGCCTGCGGCCGTCGATCGTCACCGGTGACCCCGTGTGGCCGCTGGGCCTCCCCGGCTGGCGTGACGACTGGATCGCTCTAGGCACGCGCACTCCGTCCGAACTCCTTCTCGCCGTATGGCGACGCGGCGGCGCACCCGTGACCCGAATCCCGCTACTCCAATGGCTAGGCCCCACCCCCGACATCGAGGTCCTATACCCCTCGTGGGGCGGCGAGACCGCAACCGTCAGCGACAGCGTCCTGGACCTGACGCTGCCCGACGAGACCAGCGCTCGCCTCCTCCGCCTACGCCCCGAACGTTGAACTCACCCGTCCCGAACGTTGGACACGCGCGTTCTGAACGTTGGACACGCGCGTTCTGAACGTTGGACACGCGCGAGAGTCGTACGTTCGACTCTCGGGGAGTGGGGTTAGCGGGGTGGGGGTGGGCCTACGGATTGGCGGACTGCGATGTGGGTGCCGAGCATGACGTGTTGGACGGGCTCGGTGGCGCGGTTGATGGCCAGGCGGACGGCGGTGCGGCCTAGTTCGTCGTGGGGGACGTGGACCGTGGTCAGAGGGGGTACCAGGTCCAGGGCTAGGGGGATGTCGTCGTAGCCGACTACGGAGACGTCCTCGGGGATGCGGAGGTCGGCTTCGCGTAGGGCCTGGTAGACGCCGGAGGCGACGATGTCGGTGGCGGCGAAGATCGCGGTGAAGGGTTTGCCGTCGGCCAGCAGTTGCTTGGTCATCTGGTAGCCGGAGCCGCGGGTGAAGGCGCCGGTGACGATGAGGTCGGGATCGGGCGCCAGGCCGTGGGCGCGGTGGGCCTCGGTGAAGCCGCGCACGCGCTGGGTGGTCGTGGTGAGCTTCTCGACGACGCCCAGGAACGCGATCCGGCGGTGGCCTGCGGACAGGAGGTGGCTGGTGATCGCGTACGCGCCGTTCTCGTTGTCGTACTCCACGACGGTGGCGGGCACGTCCGGTCCGAGGGCGGGACGTCCGCACAGCACCATGCGCGAACCGGACCGGTCCAGCGCCCGCGCGAAGTGCGTCATCCGCTCCTGGTGCGCGGAGTCCTCCCACGCGCCGCCGACCAGGATCACCGCGTCGGCCTGCTGCTCCCGCATCAGCTCGATGACGGCCAGTTCACGCTGCGGGTCACCGTGCGTGGTGCACAGCAGGCACAGCCGGCCCTCGGTGGTGGCCTGGTGCTCCACACCCCGCGCCACGGCGGCGTGGAACGGCCCGGTGACGTCGTCCAGCACGAACGCCACGACCTTGGTGTGCGCTCCGGCCAGTGCCCGCGCGTGCGCGTTCACCACGAAGTCCAGCTCCCGCATGGCCCGGACCACCTTGGCACGGGTCGCGGTGGCCACCGGGTACGTTCCGCCGAGCACCCTCGACACGGTCGAAATGGATACGCCGGCCCGCGCGGCGACGTCCTTCACCGTGGCTTGCCCCACCTGCTCGGGGGTCGCTCGTCTGGCCAATGTGGTCCTTCTCCTCGTGGCGGAACCGGTTACGACCACGATAGTGCACACCCTTCCCCGACCACCGAGGCGCGCCGGCCGCACGCCGGATCTCCTTGCCGGTCAGGGGGAACGGCATGCCGCCGAGGGGTGCTCAGGCCACCCGGTCCAGGTCGGCGGGAAGCACCTGGCCTTGCAGCGGGACGCCCGCGATCAGGCGCTCCAGGTCGTCGACCGCCGACTGACCGAGCCGGCCGAGTTCGTTGCCGTGCGAGCCCGCGACGTGCGGGGTGAGGAACACGTTGGGCAGGTCGAACAGCGGCGAGTCGGACGGCAGCGGCTCGGGTTCGGTGACGTCGAGGACCGCGCTGATCCGCCCGGACGAGAGCTCGTCGATCAGCGCGTCGGTGTCGACCAGGCTGCCCCGCGCGGTGTTGATCAGCACGCCGCCGTCGGGGATCAGGGCCAGCCGCCTCTTGTCCAGCATGTGGTGCGTCTCGGGGGTGGCCGGGGCGTGCAGGCTCACCACGTCGCTGTCGCGCAACAGCTCGTCCAGCTCCACCAGCCGCACGCCGGGCAGGGGAGCGGTCAGGTACGGATCGGTCAGCGACACGATCAGGTCGAACGGCGCCAGCAGCTCCACTACCCGGCGCCCGATCCTGGACGCGCCCACGATCCCCACGCGGCGGCGGAAGTTCCCGATGTCGGGCACGACCTCGGCGAGGGTGAAGTGGCGTTCGGTCCGGTAGCGCTCGCGCAGTCCGAGCACGTCCTTGCCCACCAACAGGATCATGGCCAGGGTCAGTTCGGCGACCGGCAGGGCGTTCGCGTCGGCGGCCGAGGACACCACCACGCCGCGTTCCCAGCACTCGGGCGTGACGTGGGCCTTGACCGAGCCGCCCGTGTGCAGGACGGCGCGCAGGCGAGGTGCCGCCCGCAGGACCGCGGCGTCGATCGGAGGGCAGCCCCAGCCGGTCACCAGGACTTCGACGTCGGCCAGTGCCGCGACCGCCTCCGGCGTGTCGAACCGCTCCACCACTGCGGTCTCGTCGACGTCGACGAGCCGGCGCAGCTGGCTCATGACGTGCTCCGGGAAGATCATCGGCAGGTGCTCGCGGCTCATCGCGAAGAGTGCGGTCGGGCGATTCGCCACCGAGTCAGCTCCGTTCCCCAGACAGGACTAGAAAGCGTTGTCTACGGTAGAAGCCCAGCTTCATGCCCGTCAACTGGTGTCATGAGGCTGTCTCGGTGACGTAAATTCAGGTATCGTTTTCTATCCCTGTATCGGTGGGTTCGCCGCCCTCCGCCGGCCGTCGTGACCAGTGCACAAAGGAGTGCCATGACCGACGACTCGTCTACCAGCACGCCCAAAACCGAGCCCAGCCGCCGCAACGTCCTCAAGGCGGCGCTCGCCGTCGGCGTCGGGGCCGCCGTCCTGCCGCACACCAGCGGCACCGCGCTCGCCGCCGTCCACCCCGGTCTGCTGCACACACAGGCCGACTTCGACCGGATGAAGGCGCGGGTCAACGCCGGCACCAACCCCTGGAAAGCGGGCTGGGACAAGCTCGTCGCCAACCGGCACTCGGCCAGTTCCTGGGTCGCGAACCCGCTGGAGACGGTCATCCGGGGCGGGGAGGGCGAGAACTACGGGACCCTCTACAACGACATCCACGCCGCCTACCAGAACGCCCTGCGCTGGAAGATCAGCGGCGACACGGCCCACGGCGACGCGGCGCGGAACATCCTCAACGCCTGGTCGGCCAAGCTGAAGACGGTCACCGGCAACGCCGACCGCTTCCTGGCCGCCGGGATCTACGGCTACCAGTTCGCCAACGCGGCCGAGATCATGCGCGGCTACAGCGGGTTCGACCTCAACCGGTTCAAGACCATGATGCTGAACGTCTTCTACCCGGTGAACAACGACTTCCTGCGCAACCACAACGGCGCCTGCATCACCAACTACTGGGCCAACTGGGACCTGTGCACGATCAACTCGGTGCTGGCCATCGGCGTGCTGTGCGACGACCAGGCCAAGATCAACCAGGCGATCGACTACTTCAAGACCGGCGCGGGCAACGGCTCGATCCTGAAGGCCATCCCGTTCCTGCACTCCGGCGGCCTCGCCCAGTTCCAGGAGAGCGGCCGGGACCAGGGGCACACCATGATGGGCATCGGCCTGCTCGGCTCGTTCTGCGAGATGGCCTGGAACCAGGGCACCGACCTGTACGGGTACAGCAACAACCGGATCCTCCAGGTGGCCGAGTACGTGGCCCGGTACAACCTGGGCAACCCCGTGCCGTTCACCACCTACCGGTGGGGCACCGGCACCAACTGCGCCCAGCGGGAGCACACCGTGATCTCCGATGTGGGCCGGGGGCAGAACCGGCCGGTCTGGGCGTTGATCCGCAACCACTACGTGAAGCGGCGCGGCTTGGCGGCGCCCAACACCACGGCGTACATGGACCGGGTCTACCCGGAGGGCGGTGGCGGCGACTACGGCCCGAACAGCGGCGGCTTCGACCACCTCGGCTTCGGCACGTTGACCCACGTCCGGTGACCGTTCGGGGGTGAACCAGGCCGGTCCGGTCGCCGACGTGGCGGCCGGACCGGCCTGAAACCGTGGTGTCAGGCCGATCTGCTCTGGTACTCGGGCGGGCGTGGACGGATGATTGAGAGTGGCGGTCAGCCCGTGATCGGTCAATCCATGATCGGTCAGCCCGTGATCGTGCAGGTCCGTGTGAGGTGAGTCCGGTGGGTACTCGTCGGCGACAGATCGTCTTCGCGGTCTTGATGGTCCTCGCGCTGGTGTCCGCGTGCGGCAGCGCGGAACCGGCTGGGGAATCGGCCCCGGCCACGCCGGGTCCGGTCCAGCCGGCGGCGCTCGTCGTCAAGGTCGACAACGCGCCCGCCGCACGTCCGCAGACCGGGATCGGGTCGGCCGACGTGGTGTACGTCGAGCCCGTGGAGGGCGGTATCACCAGGCTCGCGGCGGTGTACTGGAGCCAGGTGCCCGAGGTGGTGGGGCCCGTGCGCAGCGTGCGGGAGACCGACCTGGAACTGCTCGCGCAGTACGGCACGCCCGTGCTCGCCTACTCCGGCTCCGCGCCGGAACTGGTCCCGTTGATCGACCAGGCGCGGCTGGTGAAGGCATCACCGCAGGAGGTGGGCAACGCCTACGTGCGTGACGAGAGCAAGCCCGTGCCGCACAACCTGTACGTGCACCCGGCGCGGCTGCCGAAACCGGAGGCCGGTCAGTCCGCACTCGTGTTGCCGAGCGGGCCCGCGCCGTCCGGTGGCCGCCCCACCGCCACTTGGTCGGTCAAGTTCCAGAGCGCGGCGTACGACCTGGCGTGGTCGGCGGGCTGGACGATCTCGGTGGACGGCGCTCCGCTGGTGTCGGCGGATTCCGGACCCGTGTCGGCGGCGAGCGTGGTCGTGCAGCAGGTGTCGACGCGGACCGGTCGGTTCGTGGAGGACGCCTCGGGGACCGTGTCGCCGGTGGTCGTGACGGTCGGGTCCGGCGCGGCCGTCGTGCTGCGGGACGGTGCCGCGTTCGACGCGACCTGGTCGCGACCCACCGCCGCCGACCCGACCCGGTTCACCACGGCGGACGGCACGGACCTGCCGGTGGCGCCCGGCCGGACGTGGATCTTCCTGGTCCCGGCCTGATGCCCGCTCGGGTGGCACTGTGTCCGTCGCCGCCGATCCACAAGGGACGGGTGGGACACTGATCGGCGTGACGGACATCCGGTGGGACGGCGACGAGTACCAGCGCCGGTTCGACGATCTGGCGGCGACGGGTGCCGATGTGCACGGCGAGGCGACGTTCGTCCGGGCGTACCGGCCGGCGAGCGTGCTGGACGCCGGCTGCGGGACCGGGCGGGTCGCGATCGAGTTGGCCAGGCACGGGATCGAGGTGATCGGCGCGGACGTCGACGCGTCCATGCTCGCGACCGCGCGCAAGCTGGCCCCGCACATCGGCTGGGTGGAGTCCGACCTCGCCGACCTCGACCTCGGCCGGGTGTTCGACGTCGTGGTGATGGCGGGCAACGTCCCGCTGTTCACCCCGCCCGGCACGCAGGCTGCTCTGGTCGCGGGCGTCGCCAGGCACGTCGGCCGGTTGTTGGTCGCGGGCTTCAGCCTGAACCGCGGGTACACCGTCGCCGACTACGACGCGCACGCCACCGCGGCCGGGCTGCGGCTGGTCGAGCGGTTCGCCACCTGGGACCGTGAACCGTTCACCGGCGGCGACTACGCGGTGTCCGTCCACAGTGCCGGAGACCCGACGACCTGAGGTTGCGGTCCGGGGACCGTGGGGGAGCGCGGCGTCCAGTGCGACTCGGCGGGTCCCGCCGTCCCCGACCGGACCGGCCGCCGGCTGCGGCGCCTCGTGCGAGGGCGCCATGCTCGCACCGGCCGGTCACCGGAGCGGGCACGCGGAGTTAGCGCTAACCACCCAGACCCTGAGATCGGATTCTTGAGGGGCAACATCGATACTGTTAGCGTTCACATGCGGCGACCCGGCGCCGTCCAGTACCTGGGCGACTGCCATGCCCGGGTTCCCGCGTGCACGTGAGGAGTGGTTGTGCTGTTCCCTCAACGCCGAGGAACGGCTCGGCGGGCCTTGTCGCTCGCCGCCGCTGTTGTCATCGCGCTGGCCCTGACTCCCTTCAACGCCGGCCAGGCCGCGGCCGCGCCTGGTCCGAGTTTCAGCAATCCGGCTGTCGGCACGCCGAACAGCGCGGACCCGACCCTGGTGCAGTACAACGGCAACTACTACTACGTCGCCACCACGTGGTCGGCCGATGTGGTCATGCGCCGGTCGTCCACCATCGCGGGCCTGCACACCGCGCCGGAGCAGGTCGTCGTCCGCACCGGCGGAACGACGATGTGGGCGCCGCACCTGGAGATGGTCGGCGACCGCTGGTACCTGTACTACTCGGTCGAGCAGTCCGGCGGCGCTCGCCGGACGCACGTCGCCGAGAGCGCCGGGACCGACCCGATGGGCCCTTACACCATCCGCGGGATCATCAACCTGATGCCCAACAACGGGTGGGCGATCGACGCGAGTCTGCTCAAGCTCAACGGCGCCCTCTACATGACGTTCTCGGCGTTCTCCCCCATCGACAACCTCCAGTCGCTGTTCATCGCGCCGATGTCCAACCCGTGGACGGCGAGCGCCTTCGGCACGCGGATCTCCGCGCCCACCCTGACCTGGGAACGGCAGGACGGTGACGTCAACGAAGGCTCCTTCGCGTTGCAGCGCAACGGCCGCACGTTCCTGACCTACTCCGCCAGCCACTGCCAAGGCCCGAACTACAAGCTCGGCATGCTTGAGTACACCGGCGGTGACCCGCTGGCGCAGGCGTCCTGGTCCAAGTTCGCCGACCCGATCTTCCAGCGCAACGACGCCGCGAGCGTCTACGGTCCGGGCCACCACTCGTTCTTCTCCTCGCCCGACGGCACCGAGACCTGGATCGCCTACCACGCCAACTCCTCCGCGACCCAGGGCTGCGGCAAGACCAGGACGACCCGCGTGCAGAAGATCTCGTGGAACGCCGACGGCACCCCGAACCTCGGTGTCCCGGTCTCCACGTCCACGGTGCTCCAAGGACCCTCGGGTGAAGCCGACGGCCCGTCCCGCGCCAAGATCCGCAACCGGCACAGCAACCTCTGCCTGGACGACTACAACTTCGGCACCCAACCCGGCGCCGAGGTCCGGCAGTGGACCTGCAACGACGCGCCGGTCCAGGACTGGTACCTGACCGCGCTCGGCAACGGCTACTACGAGATCCGCAACGGCCACAGTGGTCTCTGCCTGGACGACAAGGACTGGGCGACGGCGGCCGGCTCGGTGGTCCAGCAGTGGACGTGCAACCGGTACACCGTGCAACAGTGGCGGGTGAACTCCGTGGCCGGTGGTTACTCCACACTGGTCAACCGGTACAGCGGCCTGTGCCTGGACAACTACAACTTCGGCACCGCGCCGGGCGCCGAAGTGCGCCAGTGGACCTGCAACGGCAACAACGCCCAGCAGTGGACCATCGGCTGACCCGTTCGCGGCGAGGAGGAGGGCATCGGGCCTGGGCCGATGCCCTGCTTCCGCGATGACCGCACCGGCGTCCCGCGTCTGAAGTGGTTTTGACGTCACGGTGGTTACCGATCACGATGACGGGGTGACAGGACGTTCATCCGGCATGCCGGCCCGGAAGCGGGGGCGGGAATCCGCGCCCAGCATCCGCGATGTCGCGGCGGCCGCGGGCGTCTCGTACCAGACCGTGTCCCGGGTGCTGAACGACTCGCCCAACGTCAACCCCGACACCCGTCGGGTGGTTCTCGGCGTCATCGAGCGGTTGGGTTACCGGCCCAACCGGGCGGCCAGGGCGCTCGGCTCGGGGCGTTCGAGCGCGGTGACGGTGGTCATCGCGAACACCACCCTGTACGGCTACGCCTCGACGCTGCAGGGCATCGAGGAGGCCGCGCGCCTGAAGGGGCTCGCGGTCGGGGTCCGGGTGGTGGAGTCGGACCGTCCCGTTGACGTCCGGCACGCGGTGGAGTACGTGAGCGATCCCAATGCCGGCGGCATCGTCGTGATCGCCTTCGACGCGGCCGGGGCCGGGGTCCTGCGGGCGCTGCCGGCGGACGTGCCGGCGGTGGCCGCGACGGAGGCGGGCGGCCTGACCGACACCCCGCGGTCCATGATCTACCTGGACGAACGGCAGGCCGCCGCCGATGCCACGAAGTACCTGCTGTCCCTGGGGCACCGCACGGTGCACCACGTCGCCATACCGTCGGAAACCGGCACGAGCGCCCGCCAGGCGGGGTGGCGGGACACGCTCGAACGTGCCGGCGCACCCGTGCCGGAAGTCGTGCCGGCCGGGTGGGACGTGCGGTCGGCCTACCTGGCCGGACGCGGGCTGGCGGCGGACCCGGACGTGACGGCGATCCTCTGCGGCAACGACGACACCGCCATGGCGGTCCGCCGGGCCCTGCACGAGGCCGGCCGGGACGTCCCGGGCGACGTCAGCATCGTCGGTTTCGACGACGTCCCCGGCGCGGCCTACTGGACGCCCGCGCTCACCACCGTGCGGATGGACTTCGTGGCCCTCGGCCACGCGTGCCTGGCGGCGATCGTGGCCGAGGTGACCGGGCTGCCGCAGCCGGCGGTCGAGTTGGCGCCGCCGTCGCTCGTGGTCCGCGAGTCGACCGCACCTCCCCGCGGTCGTTGACCCCCGACCCGTCCGAATTGTTCGTAACAACACGGTAACGCGGTCTTCTCATCAGCCTATGTGACCGGTCACACTCTCGCCAGTCCATGTGACCGGTCACATGCTTGTGAACTGCGCGAACGTGCCGCCGCTGAAGCCTCACGGATGCGCCGCCGCAGCTCTTGCGCCCAGCAGTTCGACCCTCGACGAGGAGGTAACGACGGTGATGGGATCGACGAAGGCGAGGATCGCCTGGTGTGCGGTCGTGGCCGCGATGGCGGCGGGCGTGACGTCCGGGTCGGCGGGTGCGGCCCCGTCGCAGCTCATGGTCGACCTGGCGGCGAACACCGGCGCCCTGCGCTACGGCGCCACCGGGTTCCTGTACGGGCTCGGTGACGAGGGCGTCCCGAACGAGAACATGCTGGCGGCGCTCAACCCCCAGGTCACCGCGCAGAAGGCGCCCGACGGTCTGCAACACCCGAACGGGGACGCACTCAAGATCGCGCCGATGTTCAAGCGCGCCGGCGGCCGTGAGATCCAGATCTACATGCAGGACATCTACAAAGAGTGGCCGTACGAGAACCTGGGCATCGCCGACTACCTGTCCAAGGTGGACACGATGACCCGCAAGGTCGTCGCCGACCCGTACCGGACGTCCTATGTGTACGTTCCGTTCAACGAACCGGACGGGATCTGGTACCAGAACGACGTCAACCGGCTGATCGCCGACTGGAAGACCGTCTACCAGAAGATCCGCTCGATCGACCCCGGCGCGCGGATCGCCGGACCGGGCTTCTCCACCTACCGTTCGGCCGACCTGCGCGCGTTCATGACCGCAGCCCGGGACAACGGCGTGCTGCCCGACGTGACCGCCTGGCACGAGCTGAACAACGACTTCTTCACCAACTGGCAGACCCACTTCGACGACTACCGGGGCATCGAGCGCAGCCTGGGCATCACCGCCCGGCCGATCACGATCAACGAGTACGGCCGGTTCTCGGGCGATCTGGGTGTGCCGGGCAACCTGGTCCAGTTCGTCTCGAAGTTCGAGGCGTCCAAGGTGGACGGCTGCCTGGCGTACTGGACCACCGCGGGCGGGCTCAACGACCTGGTCACCCGCAACAACCAGGCGACCGGCGGCTGGTGGCTCTACAAGTGGTACGGCGAGTTGACCGGTAACACCGTGGCCGTCACGCCGCCGTCGGCGAGCGGTTCGCTGCAAGGCGTCGCGGCGCTCGACCCGGCGAAGAAGCAGGCGCGGGTGGTCTTCGGCGGCAACAACCCCGTCACCGGCACCTACGACACCGACGTCATCGTCAAGGGCCTGGCCTCGGCCTCCTACCTCGGCAGCCGCGTGCACGCGTCGGTGTGGGGCGTGGACACCTCCGGCCTCAACCCGTCGACCGGCCCGTACCTGGTGCGGGAAGGCGACTACACGGTCAGCTCCGGGCAGCTCACCATCCCGTTGACCGGCCTCAAGGGAGCGTCGGCCTACCACGTGGTCATCACGCCGGACAAGGACCTGACGACGGTCGGCTCCGCGTCCCGCTACGAAGCCGAGTACGCCCGTCTCGGCGGCAGCGCCAGGGTCACCTACGGCAGCAACACCGGCTACTCCGGCACCTCCTTCAGCGAGGGCTACGGCGCCAGCACCAACGCGAGCACGAAGTTCGTGGTGACCGCGCCGACCGACGGCTACTACAACCTCGGCCTGCGGTACTCCGCCGGCCCGTACAGCGGCGCGCCCGCCAACCGCTCGATCCGGCTCAAGCTCAACGGCGCCGACCTGACCGACGTGGCGCTGCCCGGCACGGCCGACTGGAACACCTGGAACACCGCCACCACCAAGGTGTTCCTGACCGCGGGCATCAACCGCGTCGAGGTCAACGCCTACGCCACCGACGACCGTGACGCGATCAACGTGGACTACCTGGACGTCACGGCCACCACCGGAACGGTGACCGCCTACCAGGCCGAAACCGGCAACACGCTGGGCGGCGCGGCCGTGGTCGTCAACGACACCGCGGCCTCGGGCGGCAAGTACGTCGGCTGGATCGGCGGGGGAGCCGCGAACACGCTGCGGTTCAACAACGTCACCGCGCCCACCGCCGGCCGTTACCGGATGGTCGTCACCTACGCCAACGGCGAGTTGGGCGAGGGCGCCTCCAACTACAACTCCAACATCGTCGACCGGTACTCCGACATCAGCGTGAACGGCGGCGCGACCAAGCGGTCCTACTTCCGCAACACGCTGGGCTGGTCGAACTACCGGACCACCGTGGTCGACGTCGACCTGGCGGCGGGTGCCAACGCGATCACCTTCGCCAACGGCTCCAGCGGCTACGCGCCGAACATCGACCTCATCCAGATCGCCGCACCCATCGGCTGACGGCAACAGCAGGTTCGTCGCAGCACAGCAGGTACCGCGCCAGAACGCACGACAGGAGCAATCGGTGATCTCGTTGGAGTCCGCCACGAGCGTGGTCTGGGGCCACTCGGCGTTGGAACTCGTCGTGGACGTGTCCCCGGACGGCCCGGTCGGTGTCCGGACCTTGTCCGCCGGCGGCCCGCGGCCCGACGACTCGCGGGCGGCACAGCCGCTGGTGGAGCTGCTGGTCGCCGGTGAAGGCCGGGCCCGGGTCTCGCACCGGTTCTCGGAGACCGCCCTCGGCCGCCGCATGGTCTACGCCGGGTCGGCGCGCACGAGCGACGGCAAGTGGAGCGAGCTGCACGTCGACGTGCGCGACGAGCGGACCGGGCTGGTCGCGCGGACGTCGTTCCGCTCGGTCGACGGGGTCGGCGCCTGCCAGATCCGCACCAAGGTGACCAACCACGGTGACGCCCCGGTGCTGTTGCAGGGCGTCACCTCGTTCGCCGCCGGGTTCCCCGGTGTGCGGATCGAGGACGTGGACCTGGTGCGGGCCGACAGCGAGTGGCTGGGCGAGGGCCGGTGGGTCCGCCACCCGCTGCGTGACGACGCCGTCCCCGATCTCAACCTGCGGCTGCACGGGCAGGACGGCCGCGGTCGGTTCGCGGCCGTCAGCACCGGCACCTGGTCCACCGGGACGCACCTGCCGACCGGTGGGGTCGTGGACCGGCGGAGCGGGCAGGCGTGGCTGTGGCAGGTGGAGCACAACGGCGCCTGGCGGTGGGAGGTCGGCGAGCGGCTCGACGGCGCGTACCTCGCGCTGCTCGGACCGACCGACATCGACCACCAGTGGCAGCACCGCCTGCTGCCGGGCGAGTCCTTCACCACCGTCCCGGTGTCGGTGGCCGTCTCCGAGTCCGGTCTGGACGGTGCGATCGCCGCGATGACCGCGCACCGGCGCGAACTCGTCCGCCCGCACCGCGACCGGACCGCCCTGCCGGTGGTGTTCAACGACTACATGAACACGCTGATGGGCGACCCGACCACGGCGAAGCTGCTCCCGCTGATCGACGCGGCTGCCGCCGTCGGCGCGGAGGTGTTCTGCATCGACGCGGGCTGGTACGACAACGGCACCAGCTGGTGGGACAGCGTCGGCGAGTGGCGGCCGTCCAAGACGAGGTTCCCGGGCGGGCTGGAGGAGGTGATCGAGCACATCCGCGACCGCGGCATGGTGCCCGGTCTGTGGTTGGAGCCGGAGGTGATCGGGGTCAACAGCCCGATGGTCCCCAGACTCCCGGACGCCGCGTACCTCCAGCGGGCCGGCGTGCGGCTGGTCGAACACGACCGGTACCACCTGGACCTGCGCCACCCGAGTGCGATCGCGCACCTGGACGAGGTGGTCGACCGACTGGTCAGCGGACTCGGGGTCGGGTACTTCAAGCTCGACTACAACATCGACGCCGGCGCCGGCACCGACCTGGCCGCCGACAGCGCCGGATCGGGCCTGCTGGCGCACAACCGGGCCCACCTGGACTGGCTGGACCGGGTCCTGGACCGGCACCCCGACCTGATCCTGGAGAACTGCGCGTCGGGCGCCATGCGGATGGACTACGCCATGCTGTCCCGGATGCAGTTGCAGTCAACCAGCGACCAGCAGGACTTCCTGCGCTACCCGCCGATCGCCGTGTCGGCCCCGATGTCGGTCCTGCCCGAGCAGTCGGCGAGCTGGGCCTACCCGCAGCCCGACATGTCCGACGAGCACTTCGCCTACAGCGTGTGCACGGGGATGCTCGGCCGCCTGTACCTGTCCGGGCGCCTGGACCTGATGAGCCCCGACCAGCTGCGGTCCGTGCGCGGTGCGGTGAAGGTGTTCCAGGACGTCCGCGCGGACCTGGCGACCGCGGTGCCCGTGTGGCCGCTGGGCCTGCCCGGGTGGAGCGACCCGTGGCTGAGCCTGGCGCTCAAGTCCGGTGACGTCACCCACCTGGCGGCGTGGCAGCGCGGTGGTGACGGCGCCGGCGTGACGTTGTCCCTGCCCCACCTGCGGGGCCGGCACATCGACATCGAAGTGCTCTACCCGCGCGAGCTGCCGGCGTGGAGCACCGACTGGGACCCGGACTCCGGATCATTGACCTTGACGCCGACCCACCGCGAAACCGCGTCCGCGCGGCTGTTCCGGATCGTCACCCAACCCACAGAAGGATCAGCAGGATGAACCGATTGATCACCGCCGCCACCGCCGCGGCGCTCATGGTGGGCCTCGCGGCGTGCAGCGACCCGGGCGCGGGCGCTCCCGTCGACGCCGCGGTCACGTGGGCCGACCCCAGCGCGAAGCTCGACGGTGTCAAGCTGACCGTCTGGGCCGCGCAGAACAGCAACACCGTGCCGGAGAAGGTGGTGGCGGCGTTCGAGCAGGCCACCGGCGCCTCCGTCGACGTGGTGACCATCCCCGACCCCTACGAGCAGGGCATCCAGACCAAGGTGGCCACCGGTGACAAGCCGGACCTCGCGTTCTGGCAGCCCACCGCGTCGATGCTCACCGCCATCAACGCCAAGACCAACCTCCAGCCGCTCACCGACGCGCCCTGGCTGCCCAAGCTGGACCCGGAGCTGCGCGATATCACCGGCATCCTGGACGGCACGCGTTACGCCGCCCTGATCACCAGCCCGGCCGTCGAGGGCGTCTACTACAACAAGGAAGTCTTCGCCGCCAACGGCATCACCGAGACGCCGAAGAACTTCGACGACATGGTGACCGTGGCCCGTTCGCTCAAGGGCAAGGGCGTCACCCCGTTCTTCGAGATGGCCGCCGACCGGTGGGCGACGCAGTGGTGGGTGCAGGTCCAGCTCGCCGACGCGGCGAAGGACGGCCTCTGGGACAAGATCAACACCAAGCAGGAGACGTTCAGCAGCCCCGTCGTGCTCGACGCGATCAAGAAGTACAAGTCGCTGATCGACGAAGGCCTGTTCAACGCCGACATCAAGACCGCCAAGTTCGAGGACCAGGGCGCCGCGCTGCTCGCCGGTGACGCCGCCATGGTGGTGCAGGTCAACTCGTTCTTCGGCCAGCTCCAGGCCAAGTCCGACACCGCCACCCTGGACCAGAAGATCGGGTTCTTCCCGATCGCGCCGTCCGGCCAGGTCGGCACGTTCATCCCGGACCAGTCCAACGCCCTGGTCGCCTTCCGGACCGGTGACGCCAAGCGCGAGGCCGCGGCCCGGCAGCTGCTGTCGTTCTGGATGGGCCCCGGCTACCAGGACTTCGTCACCGACCGCAACACCATCTCGCTCCAGCCGGCCGTCGCCAACCCGGCCGGCGTGCCCAAGGCCCTGCTCGACGTGCACGCCTCACTGGGCACGGCGGTCGGCTCCATGCAGGCGCTGGCGGTCGCCAACCCCGACCTGTACATCAACCTCGCGGACATGATCGTCGGGACCATGACGCCGGAAGAGGTGGCCAAGGCCACCCAGGACCAATTCGCCCAACTGGCCAAGGCCGCCGGAGCGCCTGGCTTCTGAGCCCGGCACCGACTGGTGCGCGTCGGGTGTGCCCCCCACTGAGAATGCCTCGCTGGGGGGCACCCACCCGACGCGCACCCGCACCGAAGAGCACGGCACGCCGAAGGAGCCCCACGAGATGCCCATCGCAGAACGGACGCCCGTCTTGGAGCGGACCCAACCCCGGCCGACTCCACGGGCGAGCACCAGGCGCCGCGCCGGGAGCACCATCAACCGGCGGACGCACCCGATGTGGTTCCTCGCGCCGGCATTCGCCATCCTGCTCGTCTTCTTCTTCCTCCCCACGCTGTTCAACTTCGTCTACGCGTTCACCGACTGGTCCGGGTTCAAGGCCTCGATCAACCCGACCGGGTTCGACAACTTCACCCAACTCGCCTCGGACGGCACGCTGGTCCGGGCGGTGCGGATCACCCTCGTCTACGCGGTGCTGGTCGCGGTGTTCCAGAACCTCTTCGGCTTCGCCCTGGCGGTCCTGCTCGAACGGGACAACCCGCTCAACCGCGTCGCCCGGATCTTCTTCCTGGTCCCGGTGCTGATGTCCGCGCTCGCCGTCGGCTACATCTTCCAGGCCCTGCTCAAACCCGAGGGCAGCCTCAACGGGCTGATCGGCGCCATCCTCGGCCGCACGTTCGACTACGCCTGGCTCGGTGACACGACCTGGTCGATCGTGGTCGTCGCGCTGATCCACTCGTGGAAGTGGATGGGCCTGTCCATGCTCATCTACCTGGCGGGCCTCAAGACGATCCCCGAGGACATCCTGGAAGCGTCCCGCATCGACGGCGCGTCCCGCTGGCGCACGTTCTGGGTGATCAAGTCGCCGCTGCTGGCCCCGGCGGTCACGTTCAACGTCGCCACCGCCCTGCTCGGCTCCATGAACGGGTTCGACATCGTCCAGGCCACCACGGGTGGCGGACCGGCCCGCACCACGGAGATCCTCAACATCTTCATCTACCGCACCTTCGGGCAAGGCCTGTTCGCCCAAGCCACCGCGATGAGCCTGGTGCTGTTCCTGCTCGTCGCCTTCATGGCCTTCCCCGTGATCCGCACGCTGCGCAAGCGGGAGGAGATCCTTTGAGCGACTCGCGCATCTGGACCAGGCTGCAACCCGTCCTCGCCACCCTGCTCGTCCTGGGCACCATCGGCATCCCGCTCTGGCTGGTCCTGGTGACCGCGGCCAAGTCCCAGGGCGAAGCGCTCAACCCGGACCTCTCCCTGCCCACGCGGTGGCAGCTGCTGGAGAACCTGCGCCAGGTCTGGGTCGACGGCGAGGTGCCGGCCGCGTTCTTCGGCAGCCTGCTCGTCGTCGTGCCCGCCGTCGCCGGTGTGCTCACCTTCGGGTCGATGGCGGCCTGGATTCTGGCCCGCCGCGCGACCCGGCTCAACGCCGTGCTGTACGCACTGGGCATCAGCGGCATCGTGCTGCCGCCGGCCGTGGTCACGGTGGTGCTCCTGCTGCGCCAACTCGGCCTCGCGGGCAGTGCCGTGGGCATGATCGGCGTGTACATGGGCATCTACATGTCCACGGTGATCTTCTTCGTCACCGGTTTCGTCCGGACCATCCCGACGTCGCTGGAAGAGGCCGCCCAGATCGACGGCGCCGGCCCGTTCACGGTGTTCCGGCGGGTGGTGCTGCCGATGCTGCGGCCGGTGCTCGCCACCGCCACGATCCTGATCTGCCTCTACGTGTGGAACGACGTCTTCTACGCGTTCTTCGTCATCGGCGGCCGCATCGACACCCTGCCGCTGAACCTGTTCCGCGTCGCCAGCGCCGGTCTCTACCTCAACAACTGGCACCTCATCTTCGCCTACGTGGTGCTGATGAGCCTGCCACTGGTGATCGTGCTGGCCGTCGCCCAGCGGAAGATCATCTCCGGTATCACCAGCGGCGCGGTCAAGTGAGAAGTCGACTTCCCTGTCCAAGCCAACCGCTCACCGACATGGAGCCCTGATGCGACACCGAACTCTGGCGAGCACGGCAGCAGTCCTGCTCCTGCTCACCGCCCTGTCCCCGACGGCCGTCCACGGCCAGCCCGCGGCGCCGGAAACGCTGCGCGTCGACCTGGCGTCCCCGATGGGGGCGTTCCACGGAGGTGCCACCGGCATCCTCTACGGCCTGGGTGACCCCGGCGTGCCGTCGCGCGACCTGATCGCCGGTATGCGGCCGCGCACGATCTCCCAGAAGGCTCCGGACGGTGAGCAGCACCCCAACGGCGACGCGCTGGTGGTGGCCGACGACTACTTCGACGCCGGTGGCACCGACGTCCACATCTACGCGCAGGACGTCTACAGCGCCTGGCCGTACCAGAACCTCGGGATCGACGACTACATCGCGCGGCTGCGGCCCCAGTTGGAGAAGGTGGCCCAGCGGCCGGACCGCGACCGTTTCGTGTGGACGATCTTCAACGAGCCGGACTGGATCTGGTACGGCGGTGACTGGGCGACGAAGAAGGAGAAGTTCTTCGCCGACTGGACCACGGTCTACCGGCTGGTGAAGTCCGTGCTGCCCAACGCCCGCATCACCGGGCCGGGTGAGACCCAGTACCGTGCCGACCACCTTCGTGACCTGCTCACCTACGCGAAGGCCAACGACGTGCTGCCCGACATCGTCACCTGGCACGAGTTGGGCCCGGATTCCCTGACCACCTACCGGGGCCACTACGAGGACTACCGCAACATCGAGCGGTCGCTGGGCATCACGCCGCGACCGATCAACATCAACGAGTACTCCAACCGACGCGACACCTCCGTGCCCGGCCAGATGATCCAGTGGATCACCATGCTGGAGGAGACCAAGGTCGACGGTCAGATGGCGTACTGGTCGATGGCGGGCAACCTCAGCGACCACACGTCACGCGCCGGCCGGGCCAACGGCGGCTGGTGGCTGACCAAGTGGTACGCCGACCTGTCCGGTGACACGGTCCGCGTCACCCCGCCGAAGCCGAGCACCCGCGACACGTTGCAGGGTCTGGCCGCCTTCGACCGCGACGACGCCAAGGCCACCGTCCTGCTCGGCGGCACGGAGAACGCGGTGGAGGTCGAGGTGACGGGCCTGGACCGGAAGGTGTTCGGCAACCAGGTCGACGTGCGGGTCGCCAAGACCACCTGGTCGGGCTACGAAGGCGACGCCCAGCACCCGCCGGTCGTGGCGGCGTCCCGGGTCCGCGTCGTGGACGGCAAGGCGAAGATCGCCGTGCCCGGTGGCGACCGGCTGGCCGCCTACCAGGTGATCATCACCCGCGCGGGTCTCGGCGCGCCGCCCGCCGCGAACGCGCCGTGGCAGGCGAGCTACGAGGCCGAGTCGGGCACGGTGGAGAACGCCCGCGTCGTCGTCCAGGACGACGGGTCGGGTTCGTACGACATGGCCTGGCGCTACACCACGTCGGGCCGCAAGGACATCGGGTTCATGAACAACCCCGACTCGCGCGTCACCGTCGACGTGGAGGTGCCGCGTGACGGCACGTACCGGCTCGGGGTGTTCTACGGCACCAACGCGTTCGTCGGCCAGCAGGCGCTGTACGTGGACGACGTGCACGTCGGGAACCTGACCCTCCCGGCGACCCTGAACTGGGTCTACCGGGGCAGGCACGACACGCCCATCACGCTCACCGCCGGCAAGCACCGCATCTCGATGCGCACCAGCGGCCCCGGTGGCTTCCTCGGCGGCATGTCGGACGTGACGCTGGACCGCTTCGACCTGACCGAGATCACCGGTCCGGACAAGACGGTCTACCAGCTCACCGACTCACGCCGGTCCGGTGGCACCGTCGAACGCGGCGCACGCGCGCTCCAGGTCGCCGCGCCGGGTGCGGTCGTGCTCAACCCCGGTGACGCGGTCACCACGTACGTGTCCACGACCGAGGACGGCTACCAGTCGTTGTCGACCACTTGGCTCGGTGTCGGTGCGAGCAAGCTCGGTCTCACCTTCTCCGGCCGCCGGGTCGAGGGCGGTGACCTGACCGCCGGCCGCGCCGGCGTGTGGTCGGGCAGCGTGACGGCGCACCTCAAGGCCGGTGTCACCGAGGTCGTGTTGTCCAACGAGGGCCGCACGCCGCTGGCGGTCGGCACGCTGACCGTGGTGCGGGACGCCCCGGCGGACCGGCACGCGGCCCGTGTCGAGGCCGAGGCCGGGCAGCTCGCCGGGGGAGCGGCGGCGACGTCCGGCCCGTGGGCGTCCGGTGGCTCGTACGTCGGCTGGGTGGGCAACAACGGCACGCTGACCGTTCAGCGTCCTGAGGCGGCCCGGAAGGCTGGGCAGTACAACCTCACCATCGCCTACGCCCAGGCCGAGAAGAACACCGGACACCCGTACAACACCGACACCATCACCCGGACGCTCATCGCAACGGAGGAAGGCGGCCAGGCCACGGCCGCGCCGTACCGGCACAACTACACGTGGGACGGGTTCTGGCCGGAGACGTCGCCGATCGACCTGCTCACGCCGGGCGGCGCGCTCACCTTCGGCAACGCCACCGCCTGGGGACCGAACGTGGACTGGATCCAACTCGCCCCGCTCGTCGTGGCGAACACCGTGAAGCCTCGATACTGACCGCTGACACCGAAGGCTCGGCCGGGTTTCACAATCCGGTCGGGCCTTCGTCGTATCTGTCCACAGACTTCAGTTCAGGGCGTCTGCCAACGCTTTGAGCTGGGCTTGGGCGAACGCTTGTGAGACGGCCGCTTTCGGTTGGACGATGTCGAATCCGTGGTACGCCCCCGGCGCCACGTGGAGTGTGCAGTGGACTCCGGCTTGGGTGAGGCGTTCGGCGTAGGCGATGTTGTGTGCCGAGCGTGAACGCCGGGTTGGTGTTGCCGATCCTGCCCAACCTGGCCACCACGCTGCACGTCTCCACCGCGGACGTGTCGTGGTCCTGACCGTCAACCTGCTCCTGGCCGGTTGGGGAAGCAGGAAGACCGAGCAGGCGTGATCCACGCGGCGGTCAGTCGTCGGTGATGCCGGCGTCTTCCGGGTCCCAGCTCAGCAGGCGCACCTTCGCCACCGTCTGGACGTGCTTGCGCATCGCGGCGGCGGCGGCTTTGGGGTCACCGGCGGCGATGGCGTCGAGGATTCGCTGGTGTTGGGCCAGGGAGCGGTTGGGGCGGCCGGGCTGGCGCAGTGACTCGTTGCGGCTCTCGGTGATCTGCTCGGCGATGACGTGCATGAACTCCTCCAGCAACGAACTGCGCGCCGCCGCGGTCACCGATGCGTGGAACAGGCGGTCGCCCTCCGCGCCTGGTTCGCCGGCCGCGATCTCCTCGGCCATCAGGCGCAGGGCGGCGTCCATCGCCTTGATGTCGTCCTCGCTGCGACGTTCGGCGGCCAACGCGGCCAGTCGGGTCTCCAGCGTCTCCCTGGCCTCCAGCACGTCCGGCAGGCGTCGGCGGCGTTCGACCAGTCGTCCGACGGGTTCCAGGTCCAGGCTGTCGCGCACCAGGTAGGTGCCGCCGCCGTGGCGGACCTCGACGAAACCCTGCACTTCGAGCACCACGATGGCCTGTTTCACCGACGCCCGGCTGACGCCCAGCCGCTGCGCGAGTTCACGTTCGGGCGGCAGCTTGTCCCCGGCGCGGAGCTTGCCCTCGATCACGTGGTCCCGCAGGCGCTCCAGCACCTGTTCGTAGAGGCGGGAACGGCTCATCGGCCGCAGCGCGTCGGACACCGGGGCCCCTTTCTCCGCTCGACCATCGAGCCTAGCAGCCGGACCGACCGACAGGCTGAGTGGCTGAGCCACTGCACCGCGAAGTCTTGACAGTGGCCCGCGTCACGCCGCAAAGTGGTTCAGCCACTTGACCACTCACCTAGCGCGGGGACGTGCGCGAGCGGCCCCCGACGGGAGAGCGCATGTCCGCTGAACTGATCTCGATCCTCGTCCTGGTCGTGGTGTTCGTCGTGGCCACGACCAGGTCGATCAACATGGGAGTGCTGGCGTTCGCCGCGGCGTTCGGCGTGGGCACGCTGGTCGCGGGCATGGACGCCAAGGGCATCTTCGAGGGGTTCCCCGGAGACCTGTTCGTGGTGCTGGTCGGCGTCACGTTCCTGTTCGCCATCGCCCGCGCCAACGGGACCACGGACTGGCTCGTGCACGCGGCCATCCGCGTGGTCGGCGGGCGGATCGCGCTGATCCCCTGGGTGATGTTCGTGATCACCGCGGCGCTCACCGCGATCGGGGCCGTCAGCCCGGCGGCGGTCGCCATCGTCGCGCCGATCGCGCTGGGATTCGCCGCCCAGCACGACATCAGCCCGCTGCTCATGGGCGCGATGGTGGTGCACGGGGCACAGGCGGGCGGGTTCTCCCCGATCAGCATCTACGGCTCGATCGTCAACGGCATCGTGGCGCGGGAGAACCTGGCGGGCAGCGAGGTCGTGCTGTTCCTGGCCAGTTTCCTGGTGAACCTGGTGATCGCGCTGATCGTGTTCGTGGTGTTCGGCGGCCTGAAGCTGGTCCGGACCCGGGTTCCCGCCACCCTGGCCACCACGAGCGGCGGACCGGGTGCGGCCAAGGCGCTCACCGCGGCTCAGGAAGAGGGAGCCGACGAGACCGACGAGGCGCCGCGGTTGACACCCGTGCGGCTCGCGACCCTGGTCAGCCTGGCCGCGCTGGTGGTCGGAGCGCTGGCGTTCGGCCTGGACGTCGGCTTCACCGCGATCACCCTGGCCGTGCTGCTCAGCGTGGTCTGGCCGGACACCAGCAAGAGGGCCATCAACGAGATCACGTGGCCGACCGTCCTGCTGATCTGCGGTGTGCTGACCTACGTCGGCGTGCTCCAGGAGATGGGCACCATCGACTACGCGGGCAACGCGGTCGGCAACGTCGGCATCCCGCTGATCGCGGCCCTCCTGCTCTGCTACATCGGCGCCATCGTGTCCGCGTTCGCCTCGTCGGTGGGCATCATGGGCGCGCTCATCCCGCTGGCCGTGCCGTTCCTGGCCCAGGGTTCCATCGGCCCGATCGGCATGATCGCCGCGCTCGCCGTGGCCTCTACCGTGGTGGACGTGAGCCCGTTCAGCACCAACGGCGCGCTGGTGCTGGCCAACGCACGTGACGTCGACCGCGACCGGTTCTTCCGGCAACTGCTGGTCTACGGGGGCGTGATCGTCGCGGCGGCACCGGCTGCGGTCTGGCTCCTGCTGATCGTGCCCGGGTTCGGCTGAGGCTGACGCTGAGCTGAACCCGTGGCGGACAAAGCACACCAACACGAGGAGATCGGGTGAGCGCACTCTTCCCCGCCCTGTCCAGCACACCGGCGCGGACGGCCCTGCGGTTCGGCGACCGCGCGCTGGACTACGCCGAACTGGCCGCGATCGCGGCGCCGCTGGCCCGTCGGCTGGCCGAGTCGCGGTCGTCGGGCGGCGGTCCGGTCCGGGTCGCGGTGTGGGCCACGGCGAGCATCGAGACCGGTGTCGCCGTGGTCGCCGCCCTGCTCGCCGGGGTGCCGGTCGTGCCGGTCAACCCGAAGGCGGGGGAGCGGGAGCTGGCGCACATCGTGTCGGACAGCGCCGTGTCGCTCGTGCTGTCCGAGCCGGGTATCGACCTGCCACCGCAGCTCCGGGCGTTGCCGCACGCGGAGGTCGAGCTGGCGCCCGGTGACGCCACGCTGCCGCCCGAGCCGGACGCCGAGGCGCCCGCGATCATCGTCTACACCTCGGGCACCACCGGACCGCCGAAGGGCGTGGTGCTGCCCCGTCGGGCCATCGCCCACACGTTGGACGCCCTGGAAGACGCCTGGCAGTGGACCGAGGACGACGTGCTCGTGCACGGCCTGCCGCTGTTCCACGTGCACGGCCTGATCCTCGGCGTCCTGGGACCGCTGCGGCGCGGCGGCACGGTGATCCACCTGGGCCGGTTCTCCACCGACGCCCTCGCCGACGAACTCGCGGGTACCGGCACGATGGTGTTCGGGGTGCCGACCATGTACCACCGGATCGCCGAAGAGGTGGACGGCAACCCCAAGCTGGCCAAGGCACTGTCCGGCGCACGCCTGCTCGTCTCCGGATCGGCCGCGCTGCCGGTGCGGGACCACCAGCGCATCACCGCGGCGACCGGGCGGCACGTGGTCGAGCGGTACGGGATGACCGAGACCCTGATGAACACCAGCGTGCGCTTTGACGGCGAGGCCGGGCCGGGGACGGTCGGCGTCCCGTTGCCGGGTGTGGATCTCCGCCTGGTCGACGAGGCGGGCAATCCGATCGAGGCCTGGGACGGTGTCAGCGTCGGTGAGATCCAGGTGCGCGGCCCGAACCTGTTCACCGAGTACCTCAACCGCCCGGACGCGACCGCGGCGGCGTTCGACGGCGACTGGTTCCGCACCGGTGACATGGCCACCCGGGACGCCGCCGGGTACGTCCGGATCGTCGGACGCAAGGCCACCGATCTGATCAAGAGCGGCGGGTACAAGATCGGCGCGGGCGAGATCGAGAACGCCCTGGTCGAGCACCCGGCCGTGCGCGAGGCGGCGGTGACGGGCGAACCGGATGCGGACCTCGGCGAACGGATCGTGGCCTGGATCGTGGCCGAGGGCGAACGACCCACCGAGCAGGAACTCGCCGACCACGTGGCGAAACTGCTCGCACCGCACAAGCGGCCGAGGGTGGTGCGGTTCCTCGACGCGTTGCCCCGCAACGACATGGGCAAGGTGTTGAAGCGGGCTCTCCGTGGCTGACCGGATGTCGGCCCGTGACCACCTGGACGCGGTGGCCGCCGACTTCACCGACCTGCACCTCGACCTCCCGGACAGCACCGACACCGACGGCCCGATCGGGTGGACGGGCTACGACGAGGCAAGGGCACGTGCGGCTTCGCGGACCGGCGAGCAGGAGTCGGTGGTGTGCGGCACCGGACGCGTTGGCGGGACCGAGGCGGTGCTGATCGCCTTCGAGTTCGGCTTCCTGGGCGGGTCCGTCGGCGGACGCACGGGCCTGCTGGTCGAGGCCGCGTTCCAACAGGCGGTCCTGCGACGGCTTCCGGTGGTATCGCTGATCGCGACCGGAGGCAGCCGGATGCAGGAGGGGATGCGGGCCCTCTCGCAACTCCAGCGAATGGCCAAGGCCGCCGCCGCAGCGAGGGCCGCCGGCGTCCCGCACGTGGCGGTACTGCGCGACCCGACCACCGGCGGCGGCTGGGCCACCCTCGGTGCCGGGGCGGACGTCACCTTGGCACTCGACGGCGCACAGGTCGGTTTCGCCGGCTCCCGGGTCCGCCCGGACGGCGACACCCACGCCTACTCGGCAAGGAGCCAGTTCGAGACCGGTCACGTGGACCGACGACGTTGGTGATCGGGGAAGGCGGTTCCGGGGGTGCGCCGGCGTTCGCGGCGCCCGGTCGGACGTGGGTCACTGCGGACAGCTACTTCTCGGTGACCGGGCCTGAGGCCGCCGCCGCCATCCTGAAACGCGATTGCGACGAGGTGCCCGCGATCGCGGACCAGCTCCGGCTGCGGCCTCAGGACGTGGTGGAGTCGGGTGTCGCCAACGGGGTGGTGCTGCCCCGAAGTGGTGGCCGAAGTGGTGATGTGCCGGAGGCCCGCTTGGCGGTACGGCGGGCGGCCGACCGGGTGTGAGCATGGTCGGCATGGGCCTTCTGCGCCGAATCGCCGGTCTCGTCGTGGCCGTGGTCGTGTTCTGCGGTCTGGTGGCGGTTCCGGCCGCCGCCGCGACGGCTTTCAAGGTGCTCCAGATGAACCTGTGCAACAGCGGCATCGCCGGCTGCTACCAGGACGGCCGGGCCGTCGACGAAGCCGTGACGATGATCCAGCGCCGCCTGCCGGACGTCGTCTCGGTGAACGAGGTGTGCCTGTCCGACCTGTCCCGGCTGACCGCCGCGGTGGGGGCGACCGCCGAGTACCAGTTCGCGTTCGTGCGCAACAGGTCCACGAACTCCGACTACCAGTGCACGGCCGGCCGGGGCGCCTACGGCAGCGGGATCATCGTCAAGGAAGGCATCACGACCAGCGGTCACGGCACCTACGCGGCCCAGGACGGCGGCAACGAGATCCGGGCCTGGGCCTGCGCCCTGAGCGCGGTGCGCGGTTTCACCGCCTGCACCACACACCTGAGCACGACCGGCACGACGGCGTTGGCGCAGTGCAAGGAGCTCGTGCCCACGAAGGTCCTGTCGTACGACCCCACCGCGTCCCCGACGACCAGGCACGTGGTGGTGGGCGACCTGAACCTGAAGTACAGCCCCGGTTCGACCACGAACGCCCAGAACTGCGTCCCGTCGGGCTGGTTCCGCAAGGGTGACGGCGACGTGCAGCACGTCATCGCCCGCACCCTGACGTTCGTGTCGACCGGGGAGTACGCCATGTACCGGACCGACCACCCCGCGTTCGTGGTCAACTACACCTTCTGACCCCGGTCAGGGCTGCATGGCCTCGCGCACCTTCGCGGTGTCGACGAACTGCTCGAACCGGACGATCTGCCCGCCGCGGACGGTGGAGTGGTGGGCCACCCGAACGTCGATCGGCTTGCCGGTGGCCTTGTTCGTAGCCGTGTAGCGGGCCAGGACGACGACGTTCTCGCCGTCGACGACGTAGGTGTCGTCGTGGGCGGTCCAGCCCTCCCAGTCCGCGCCCAGCTTCTCCATCACGTTCGCGGTGACGCCCTGCGGCGTGCGGTAGGTGCCCGCCAGGGGGAAGCCCGCCATCTCGGTCCACTCCACGTCGGGGGCGAGGGTGGCGCGCAGGGCTTCCAGGTCGCCGGCGGCGGAGGCGAGGTACTGGCGGCGCACCACGTCGGCCGGGGCGTTGGACGTGGCGAAGTCCGTGCTCAGCCCCACGACATCTCCCCCTTGGCGACCTTGGCGCCGATCTGGGCGGCGATGACCATGCCGTGGTCGGGGAAGGCGGCCACGAGGGCTTCGGTCAGGCCGGCGCCGTCCGCCGCCTTCGCCAGCTCCTCTTCGAAGCGGACCAGGTAGGCGCGGGTGTTGGTGATCGCGCTGACGTCGGTGGCGGTGTCCGGCAGGCGGTGACCGGGCACGACCAGCTGCGGGTCCAGGTCGGCCATCTCGTCCAGCAGGGCGATCCAGGCCTCGCGCTGTTCGACACCGGCGGTGTCGGCGACCCAGACGTGCTCCTGCTGGAACAGCAGCACGCCACCGAGGATGGCGCGGTGCTCGGCCTGCCACAGGTAGTGGCGGTCGGGCAGGGTGGCGTGCCCGCCCTTGAGTTCGAGGCGGTGGCCTTCGAGGACGAGGTCGTCGGTGAGCGGGGCGAGGCCGACCAGACGGGTCGGCAGGTTCACGCCGAGCGCGGCCCACGCCTTGAGCTTGCCCTCGTAGGAGTGCTCGATGTGCTTGATGACGTGCGGGGTGGCGACGAACACCGCGTCGGGGAACGCGTCGGCGACGACCTCCGCGCCGAAGTAGAAGTCCGGGTCGCCGTGACTGATGAACACGGTCGTCAGCCGCTTGCCGGAGTCCAGGATGCCGGCGACGAGGCGGTGTCCGTCGGCGCGGGTGAACCCGGCGTCGACCAGCAGGGTCTCGCTCTCGCCGGTGACCAGGGTGGCGGTCTTGTTCTTGCTGCCGACCGGGAAGTCCAGGTCGAAGACCTGGAACGCGAGCGTGCTCATGAGCGGGGGTCTCCTTGGGGATCAGAGTTCGTGCAGGATCAGGCGCTGAGGGCGGCCAGGTGCTGTTCGACCTCGTCGGTGCTGGAGTGCCCACGGGCGAGGGGGACGACGCGGTCGCCGATGACGGCCAGCAGCGTGGGGTAGGCGTTCACGCCCAGCCGGGCCGCGCGGTCGAAGTCGTCCGCGGCGGCGTCCCGCGCCTGGGGTGCGGTGAAGGCGGCGGCGACGCGGTTGCCGTCCAGCCCGTGGTCCCGGGCGATCTTCCGGTAGGTGTCCGGGTCGGACAGGCTCAGACCGTCCCGGTAGAACGAGTCCTGGAGGGCCGCGGCCAGGTCGACGGACCGTTCGGGTGCGGCTTGGCGCAGTGCGGCCATGCCGCGGGCGGCGGTTTCGGAGTCCATCACGAACGCGCCGTCGGCGATCAGCTTCTCGTAACCGTCACCGAAGACGGCGCCGGTCAGTTCGCTGATCTTGGCGTTCGCGCCCTGGACGTAGCCGAAGGCGCTGATCGGCTTGCGCCGGGCGCCGGTGAACAGGCCGCCGGAGACGACCTCCACGGGCAGGTCCGGATGGCGGGCGGCGATCTGGCGCATGGTCGGGGTGAACCCGTACGACCAGCCGCAATAGGCGTCGAAGACGTACACGAGCTTCATGTGTGACCCTCGGATCGGCGCGCCCGTCCGTCGCGGGCGTCTCTCACCTGACGCAACAGTAACTGACTGATCAGGTATTCCGATACGGGTGTGTCACCGGTCACCGCTCATGTGCGCTGTGGCGTCAGCGCAAGCGGGGGAGCGCGTCGCGGGCCGTGTGGGAGAGGATGCGCAGGTCCTCCATGAACTGCTGCCGGTGGGACTCGGGCAGTGGTTCGAGGAAGTGGCGGCGGATGTTCTCCAGGTGGACCCGTGCGGCCTGCACGGCCTTCCGCTCGCCGAGCGGTGTCAACCGCACCAGTCGTCCGCGCCGGTCGGCGGGGTCGTCGGTGCGCTCCACCAGGCCGGCCTCTTCCATCCGGTCGACCAGGCGGGTCACCCCGCCCGTGGTGAGCACCTGCTCCTGGCCGATCGCCTTCATCGACACCCCGTCGTTCGCGGCCCGGCCGAGGATGAGCAGCACCTCGAACATCAGGTGGCTGATACCGCACTCCACCTCGATCGCGCGGCCCAGGATGTACTCCAGCCGACCCGCCGCGCCCAGCAACCGGCCGAACCCGAGCACCAGTTCGTGGTCCGCGGCCTGTTTCGCCGTCGAGATCAGCCCGTCCTCGTCCACCGACCGCCGCCCTCTTCCGTGCGCATTCGGACTACCCGGCACGACCCCTGCGGCGACTCTCGCGCCGTCCCGCCATCATGACCGGTGGCGTCACCCGTCCGCCAACTGCCCAGGCCGCACTGGATCAGAAACAGCACTGGATCGGAACGGCACTGGATCGGAACAGTGCCGCGTGTGGTCGGCGCAACAGTTTTCGGCTCTCCGTCCGGGGTATTTGACCGGGGCGTCAAAAAGTCGGCGCATCGGCAGCCCGGGGAGGGTGGGTGGAAGGCGGCGATGCGCGATGGAACTGGAATTCGACGATGCCATGACGTGGGGCCTGCGCGGCTACGTCCGGCTGGTCGCCGAGGCACTGGATCTCACCGGTGACTGTTGGTATGTGAGCAGTGAACGGCCGGCTACCACGTACCTGGCGGTGGAGGGGGCGTTGCCCGGCTTCCCGGACCGTGACGTGGCGCTGCTGTGGGACGAGGAGTCCGGGTGGTCGGCGGCGGTGGAGACGCACAGCGGCGAGGACCTGATCGTCCAAGCGCGGTTCGGTGCGCAGATCCTGCCCTCGCCGCGGGCCGTCGCCCGGTGGGTGCGCGGGCTGTACCGGGGCGAACGGCGTGCCAAGTCCAGGTACGGAGTGCCGGAGCGGCAGGGCAAGGACCTCGACCGCCGGCTGGAGTCCTACGCCGCCGCGGCGCTCGTGTCGACACAGCCGAGTCGTTGAGAGAGTCGAGCCGGTAGGAGTCGAACCGGCCGTTGCCGGGCGGTCACGCGGTGTGCCGGAACGGTCCACCGGTCCACGTCTCCGAGCCGGACATGGTGTCGCTCGCCAGTTGGTCGAGCACGTCGGAGATCCTGCCCGCGCGGGCGAACGCGCGTCGTTGCCTGGCCGCCCCGCCGCCGTTGAGGTCCATAGTGGACAGGACCTGGCGCACGACGGCGAGGTCCGCGCCGTCCATGTGGTCGCGGACGCGGTGCAGGAGCCGGTCGAGCAGCAGGCGTGCGGGCACGAGGTTTCCGGACAGCACGTCCAGTGACAGGCCCTCCACGCCGTCCCGCGCCGCACGCCAGGTGGCGGCACGCAGCACCTCGGTGGGCACGCGCGGTGCGGGCAGGCCGCGCCCGAGGTCGGCCAGCGCCGTGGCGACGAGCGCGCGCACCAGGGCCGCCAACAGCACCGCCTCGTCCACAGTGGACGCGACGTCGGCGATCCGGACCTCCACCGTCGGCAGGTGCGCCGAGGGTCGGACGTCCCAGTAGATCATCTGCCGGTCCCGGGCGGCGCCGGAGGTGAGCAGCATGTCGCAAGTGGACTCGTAGTGCGCCGCGGACTCGAAGTAGGGCGGCGGGCCGGCGCCTGGCCAACGGGACCAGACGACCGTGCGCCAACTCGCGTAGCCGCTGTCGCGGCCGCGGGTGAACGGCGAGTTGGCGGTGAGCGTCCCCAACACCGGCAGCCACGGCCGCACGTGGTTGCACACCTGCACCGCCGTCTCCAGGTCCGGGACGGCGACGTGCACGTGGCAGCCGCAGATGGACTGCTCGGTGGCCAGCAGTCGGTAGTCGTCGGTGAGCCGGTGGTAGCGCTTCCCGTTGCTGGTCTGCGTGTCCGGTCCGCCGACCGGTGGCGTGCCGACGGCGAGCAGTCGGTACCCGAGGCTGTGGGCGGTTTCGGCGGTCACCTGGCGCAGTCCGTGCAGCTGCCTGCGCACGTCGTCGAGGTTGTGGCACACGGGGGTCTTGGCCTCCACCTGCTCGGTGGCCAATTCCAGGTCGAGTTCCACCCCGAACCGCCGCCTGGCCGCCTCGACGACCTCTGGCCCGTGTGGCGCCGGTTCTCCGGTGTAGCCGTCCACCAGCAGGAACTCTTCCTCGACACCCAGCGTCGGTCCTGGCGGAGTCGACAGACTCTCCTCCATCGCGCCTCCGATGGCTGTTCGGCCATGGGGCTGTGAGGTACCCGCCAACGCCCCCAGCTCAAACTGTGTCCGGAGTGGACGTGTGCGCTGCCGGGTCGGTAAACCACCCGCCTGGGTCGGACACGCCTTGCGCACGGCCGGTCACGCGATCCGGCGCTGCCGGGACAGCAGGACTGTCCGTCACCACACGTTGTCAGCCCGTCTTCACGGCCGTCGTGGTCTGGCTACGTACGGTCAGGTAGACGGTGCGCACGGCGAGCGTGCGTTCGATCTCGTCGATGATGGGCGCGAAGAACTGCCTCCGGTGGTCGGCGTCGCTCATCGAGGTGATCGCGAAGTACATCGAGCCGAACGCGGCGAAGAGGGTGGCGTTGCGCAGCAGCGCGACGGGGACGTCGAACAGCTTCGAGGGCACGGGTGGGGCGCCGATCCACTGTTCCGCCGTCTCGGGCGTGACCACGAGCAGGCCCAGGATGATGAAGAACGCGAACAGCGCGAGGCCGACCACCACCGCCTGCATGAGCTGGCGGGTGGCGAGCACCAGCAGCAGGTTGCCGGTCTGACGCCCGTTCAGCGGTATCGCGCGGAGGGGGCCGGCGGCCGTCAGCTCGTCGATCGGCGCTTTGGCCAGGGGCGTGCGCTTGCACGCGGCCAACAGCAGCGGCGGGCTGAGTTCCTGCTCGACCCGGCCGATCTCGTCGCGCAGCCGGGCGGCCGCGGCCAGCACGGTGATCGCGGCGAACAGCGCGACGACCAGCGAGAGCCGCCACCACGTCAGCCTGTTCATGGCCTGCCACAGCTCACCGGTGAAGAACAGGAAGAGCGTGACGAACAGCATCGTCGGCAGCGCCCGGCCCATCAGGTGCACGCTGTTGCGCAGGTCGTAGACGGCGTGCTTGATCGCCCGGTGAAGCAGTGTGCCGAGGCCGTACGTGGTGCCCAGGAGCGTGCTGACGAACACGGCGGCGAAGAAGATGACGAACCCCAGGACCCCGACCGCGGGGCCTCCGGGGGACGTGACGTCTCCGTCCAGCGCGAGCTGCATCAGCGGCACGGCGACCGGCATCGCGGCGTACGCGGCGAGGATCGAGATGATGGCGGTGGGGGAGAAGCGGGGCAACCGGCGGACGAACAGCGAGACCGTCACCCACGCGGCCAGCGTCACCGCGGCCACCACCGCGAGCAGGGCCCAACGCGCCGCACCCGCGGTTTTGAGCTGCACCAGCCAGACCAGGCTGGCGAGCGTCACGAACGCCAGCGCGGGCAGCATCCGGGGCAGGACGTGCTTGACGAAGCCGTACCCCTCGATCATCGTCGGCGTGCCGTTGCGCACGAACCAACGTTCGGTCTGGCGCACCATGGCGGGCGACGCGGTGAACGGCATGGCGGGAATCATCCCCCAGCGGTCCCGGTCGTAGCGCGAGCAGGTCTCCCGACCGGCCTGGACCGCAGGGCTCGGCACCGGCCAGTTGAGATTCGAAACATCCTCGAAACGTCTGGTAGGCGTGTCGATCCCGACCCGATAGTGGTCAGCGCTCGTCCGACGGAGGGGGTTTCACGATGAGGTGGAGAACGGTGCTCATGACCACCGGTCTGGTGCTCGGCCTGGCCGCCGCGCCGGCCGGTGCGACCGAGCCGACGATCATCGACTCCACCAGGCACGGCGGGCGCACCGTCGCGTTCACCTTCGACGACGGCCCGAACCCGGCCGACACGCCCCGCCTGCTCGAAGTGCTGCGCAGGCACCACGTCAAGGCGGTGTTCTGCCTGTGGGGCGACTACGTCGAGGCCAACCCGCAGCTGGTCCGCAAGATCGTGGCCGGTGGGCACCTGCTGTGCAACCACAGCATGCACCACGACGACATGGGCGCCTGGACGCCCGAGCAGATCGAGGCCGACCTGAGGCAGACCAGCGCCGCCATCCGCCGCGCCGCGCCGGGCGCGCCGATCCGCTACTTCCGCGCGCCCTACGGCAGTTGGGGGCAGACCCCGCAGGTCGCCGCCGAGCTGGGGATGAAGTCGCTCGGCTGGAAGCTGGTGATCGGCGACTGGGACCCGCCGGGCGTCGACGAGCTCGTGCGGCGGGTCAAGGACGGGCTCACCGACGGCGCCGTGGTCCTGATGCACGACGGCCCGGCCGATCGCGGTCAGACCGTGGACGCGGTGGCCCGGCTGATCCCCGAACTGCGCGCCGAGGGCTGGCGCTTCGACGTTCCCGCACGCGGCTGAGGAGTTATTCGGTGAAGCGCTCGATGACGGCGGTGTTAGCCGCCCTGCTGCTCCTGCTCCCGACCGCGGCCTCCGCGTCACCCCGCGTGACCTGGATCGGGGCGTGGGCGACATCGCCCACCACCGTGCCCGCGTCGGACACCACGACGTTCGAGAACCAGACCCTGCGCCAGATCGTGCACCTGAGCGTCGGCGGCAGCACGGTCCGGGTGCGGCTGTCCAACGAGTTCGGCACACAGCCGCTGGTCGTGGGGGAGGCCCACGTCGCACGCCGGGCGGGCACCGGTGCGGCGGTCGAACGCGGCACCGACCGGCGGCTCACGTTCGGCGGGCGCACGTCCGCCACCCTGCCGCCCGGCACACCTCTGCTCAGCGACCCCGTGGCGCTGCCCGTGGCCGCCGACTCCGACCTCGTCATCAGCATCCACCTGCCGCGGCGCACGCCCGCGACCACCGTGCACGCCTTCCCGTTCCAGGACGGGTACCTCGCGGCGGGCAACGTCACCGGGCAGACCGACATCACCCCGACCGCCGTGCTGGGCAAGTGGCACTTCCTCACCGGCGTCAGCGTCACCGGCAAGCGCGGGGCGACCGTGGTGGCGTTCGGCGACTCCATCACCGACGGCGCGGAGACCACGCGCGGCGCGAACCGGCGCTGGCCCGATGTGCTCGCCCGCCGCTTCCAGGACGACCCGCGCCTGCGGCACCTGGGCGTGGTCAACGAGGGCATCGCCGGCAACCGCCTGCTGCACGACCCCAACCCGCCCGCAGGCCACCCGGCGGAGGGGTACGCGGCGTACTTCGGACAGGCCGCGCTGCGCCGCTTCGACCGCGACGTCCTCGCCCAACCGGGTGTCGGCCACGTCGTGGTGTTGCTCGGCGTCAACGACCTGGGGCACCCCGGCACCAGTGCGCCGGAGTCGGAGAAGGTGACCGCTCAGGACATCATCGGCGCCCACCGGCAGCTGATCGCCCGAGCCCGCGCACAGGGCCTGCGCATCTACGGCGGCACCATCACCCCGTTCCGCGACGACACATTCGGCTTCTACAGCCCCGAGAACGAAGCCGCACGCCAAGAGATCAACCGCTGGATTCGCACCAGCGGCGAGCACGACGCCGTCATCGACTTCGACCGCGCCACCCGAGACCCCGACCAGCCCGACCGCCTGCTGCCCGCCTACGACAGCGGCGACCACCTCCACCCGAACGACGCCGGCATGGCCGTCATGGCCGCCGCCGTGCCCCTGCGCCTGTTCCGGTGACCCACGTGCGGGGCCGCCCACCGCACCTGGCGGCCCCGCACCCCACCGGGGACCGTTCTGCCCCAGCGAGAGTCGCTCCGGAAGCCCGTACGCGATGCGTGCAGCGACAGCCGCCCGGAAGCCCGTACCCGATGAGTGCCCGCCCGACACCGCCCGCGTTCACGTCGTGCCGCCGCTGACCGGTCGGAACCAGTGCTTCGCAGGGGTCCTCGCCAAGGGGACCCCCTGCTTTTACCCTGCCACATCCGGTGTGGTGCGGTCGGCCACGACTCCGGTGTGGCCCGGGTGTAGACGTAGGTGATGTCCACGCCCGGTTCGGGGCTGGTCAGCTCGCCTGCGTAATAGCGCTGGTCGGGGTCGCGCACGGAGTACACCAAGCGGAACGGGACCAGGCTGCCGGCCGTCGGGCGTGGAAACCAGGCGACACGATCGCCACGTCGCGCTCCTCTCTCGCCGCGTGCCGGGACACCGTACGAGGCGGACGCCGAAACCACTACCCGAAACCACTACCCGTGCGGGAGCCCGGTCACCGCTTCTCGCCGCTGGAGCACCTGCTGGGAAACGCCGAAAAGCCGTTATCCGCGGCCGGCCACTCCGTCTCCTGATCGTGAGTCACGTCCGTCCCGGGGCGGCCGACGATCGAGGAGAGGTCTCTGATGGAGCACGGAGTGTCACCGGACGCCGCTCTGATCGGCCGCCGCCGGTTGCTGAAGGCCGCAGTCGCCGTCGGCGCGGCGGGCCTGGTCGGCGTGGGGTGCGGGACGGCGGTAGGTGGAGCGCCGGCCGGGGTCCGGTCGACCGGAACGACCACCGCGGGCCGGACGAGTGGCGTCGAGCTGACCGGCTCCGCGGCGACCGCACCCAGCACGCCCCCGACGACCACCGCAACGACCACCGCGGCAGGGACGACGACCACCGGGCCCACCGGCCTCGTGCACCCCGGTCTGCTGCACACGCAGGCGGACCTGGACCGGATGGCGGCCAAGGTGGCCGCCGGCGCGCAACCGTGGGCGGCCGGCTGGGACCGGCTCACGGCCAACCCGCACTCCCGGAACACGTGGCAGCCCAGTGCGCAGGCAACGGTCTACCGCGGCACCGGTAGCCCCGAGAACTACGCGAAGCTGTACAACGACATCCACGCCGCCTACCAGAACGCCCTGCGCTGGCGGATCACCGGCGACACCCGACACGGCGACACCGCCCGCGACATCCTCAACGCCTGGTCGGGAACGCTCCGGGCGGTCGAGGGCACCGCGGACAGATACATCGCCGCCGGTGTCTACGGTTACCAGTTCGCCAACGCCGCCGAGCTCATGCGCGATTACCCGGGATTCGAGCTGGCCCGATTCCAGAACATGATGCTGTCGGTCTTCTACCCGCTCAACAACCGGTTCCTGCTCGAACACAACGGCGCGTACATCACGAACTACTGGGCGTCCTGGGACCAGCTCACCTACGCCTCGGTGCTGGCCATCGGCGTCCTGTGCGACGACCGCGGGAAGGTCGGCCAGGCGATCGACTACTTCCAGTCCGGCGCGGGCATGGGATCGATCCGCAACGCCGTCCCGGTGCTGCACCCCGGCGGTCTCGGTCAATGGGTCGAATCGGGGCGCGACCAAGGCCACGCCACCCTGGGCATCGGACTGACCGCGGCATTCTGCGAAATGGCCCACAACCAGGGTTATGACATGTACGGGTACGACGACAACCGTTTCCTGGCCGGTGCCGAATACGCGGCGAAGTACAACCTCGGCCAGGACGTGCCGTACACCGCGTTCACCTGGAAGAAAGGCAACCCGAACAGCTGGTCCGGATCGGAGACGTTCACCGCCGCCTCGCCGGCCGGTCGCGGGAACGTCCGCCCCATCTGGGAGATGATCCACAACCACTACGTCGTCCGGAAAGAACTCTCCGCGCCGAACATCAGCGCGATGGCGGCCCAACACCGGGCGGAAGGGGGCGGCGGCGACTACGGGCCCAACAGCGGCGGTTTCGACCAACTGGGGTTCGGCACGCTGACCTGCACCCGTTAGCCGCGCGTCGGACTTCCGGCGCCGTCACCTCGTACTTCAGGCCGATCTGGAGCGGGGCGGACTCTCGTACCATCACCGGGTGCAGGATCTTCTCCGCTCCACGTGGGATGAGCCCCGTCCCCACCACCCGCCGGCGCGGGTGTGGCGGGACTGGGTGCTCGTGGGGTTGCTCGTGCCGACGGCGGTGCTCGAAGGAGCCCTCCGGCCGGATCTCCCGTGGCTGAACCTCTCGCTGATCGCCGTCATCGGGCTGGTGCCCACGTTGCTGTGGCGGCGCACCAGACCGTTGCCGATGGTCGTCATCGCCTTCGGGACGGGGGGTGCGCTCACGCTGCTGACGGGCGGGGACCACACCGAGCCTTACACCATGGTGTACCACCTGATCCTGGTGTACGCGCTGGTCAGGTGGGGTTCCGGGCGCGAGGTCGTGATCGGTCTGGCGATCGTGCTCGGCAGCGCCTGCCTCTCGATGGTCCTCCGCCCCACCGGCCTCGCCGACGTGATCGGCGGGCTCGCCGTGTTGTTCTCGGCCATCGCCCTCGGCGCGGCGTTGCGCTACCGGGCCGGGATGCGGACGCGTGAGCTCGACCAGGTCAAGCTGGTCGAACGGGAACGCCTGGCCCGGGATCTGCACGACACCGTCGCCCATCACGTCTCCGCGATCGCGATCCGCGCCCAGGCGGGTCTGGCGACAGCGGTGTCGCAGCCGACCGCCGCCGCCGACGCCCTCCGGGTGATCGAGGCCGAGGCCTCGCGCGCTCTGGTCGAGATGCGCGCCATGGTGCGCGTCCTGCGCCGGAACGAGCCCGTGGACCTGGCGCCCAGCCCGCGCATCGCCGATCTGGAGCAGCTCGTGAGCCGAGGCCGCACCGGCCCGTCGGTCGAGGTGGGCATCTCCGGCGACATCGACGACCTCCACCCGTCGGTCGACACCGCGATCTACCGCCTCGCCCAGGAGTCGGTCACCAACGCGCGACGGCACGCCCGGCACGCGACCCGCATCGAGGTCCACGTCGCCGCCGACGACAGGTCGGTGCACCTGCGCGTGAGCGACGACGGTGACACCGGCGGTCTGCGCCTGACCGCCGCTCCCGGATACGGGCTCATCGGCATGTTCGAACGCGTCGACCTGCTCGGCGGCACATGTGAAGCAGGCCCTGACCCGGAACGAGGCTGGATCGTGACCGCCACACTGCCCCGGACCGGGTCACCCGCATGAGCATCCGGGTGGTCGTCGCCGACGACCAGGAGATCGTCCGCACCGGGCTCACGATGATCCTCGACGCCCAACCGGACATCGAGGTCGTCGGCCAGGCCGCCGACGGTCGGCGCGCCGTGGAACTCGCCCAACGCCTGCGCCCCGACGTGTGCCTGTTCGACATCCGCATGCCCGGCGTCGACGGCATCGAGGCCACGCGTCTCCTCGCCGGGCCGGCGGTCGAGGACCCCCTCGCCGTCGTCGTCATCACCACGTTCGACCTCGACGAGTACGTCTACGCAGCCCTGCGGGCCGGAGCTCTGGGCTTCCTGCTCAAGGACGCGGGCCCTGCCCTGCTCGCCCAAGCCGTCCACGCCGCCGCGAACGGCGACGCGCTCATCGCCCCCAGCATCACCGCACGACTGCTCAGGACCTTCGCCGCCGCCGGTCCCGCCGCACCACCGGTGCAACCGATCGAACCGCTCACGGACCGCGAGGAGCAGGTCCTGGTCACGGTGGCACGGGGACGCACCAACAGCGAGATCGCCGACGAGCTGCACATCACCCTGAGCACCGTCAAAACGCACATCGCCAGCCTGATGGCCAAGCTCGGCGCCCGAAACCGCGTCGAGATCGCCATGTGGGCCTACGAGACCCACCGCGTCCGCAGCCGAAAGTACTAGGCCGTCCCCGCTTATAGGACGGCTCGGCTCAGGCCCTTCTTCCGATGATCTGCGACCACCCCGGTCGCCAGAATCGGACCACGACGACGCCGAATCCGACGACGTGGCACCGGTCGCCCGCCGAGGGACGACCAGAACGAAGGGCCTTCACCGTGACCTCCTCCACCAGAGCAGAGTGGCTGATACCCACCGGGCTGATCATGCTCACCATCGTGCCGATGGCCGGCGGCGTCTTCCGCCTGGCTGACCTGGCCGGCGGGGAGGTCACCCCGGAGAACGCGCGGTTCTTCGCCGCGCCCCTGCCGGTGGTGGTGCACATTTTCAGCGCCGTCCTGTACTGCCTCCTGGGTGCGTTCCAGTTCGCCCCCCGGTTCCGCCGGCGACGGCCGGGCAGACACCGTGCCCTCGGCCGGTTCCTGGTCCCGTGTGGGCTCGCCATGGGGCTTTCGGGTCTGTGGATGACCCTGTTCTACGCCCGCCCGGAGGGCGACGGCGATCTCCTCGCCGCGTTCCGACTGGTGTTCGGCTCGGCCATGGTCCTGTCGTTCGTCCTCGGCGTCGCCGCGATCCGGCGGCGGAACGTCGCCCGGCACCGCGCGTGGATGATCCGCGGTTACGCGATCGCCCAAGGCGCGGGCACTCAGGCGGTGGTCACCTTGTTCTGGATACTGCTCGTCGGCGACGCCGACGGGGTGACCAGGACACTGCTCCTGGGCGCGGGCTGGGTGATCAACGTCGCCGTCGCGGAATGGATCATCCGCAGGCGGCCGACCAGGCGAGCCCGCACCTCCGCCGGTCCCGCCGTGGCTTCCGCCGGTGGTGTGGCGGCCCAGTGAGGGCCCTGCCCGAGTCGGCGGGCGGTTACAAATTTTCGAGATCTTGGATATCTTGGGTTGCAAGTTTCGTCCGAGCGCAACTTGGGAGAGCGCGGATGTCGCTGTTACGGATTTGCGGCGTGGTCGTCGCCCTGCTGGCCGCCACCGCGGTACCGGTATCTGCGGTACCGGTGTCGGCGGGGCAGGTCGAGGCGGCGGCGCAGTCGCACTCGGAAAAGATCATCTTTGATGGCGGGGGCGACGACCTGCTCAACGGGATCAGGTACCACTCCTTCCGCATCCCGTCGTTGATCCGCACGAACACCAACCGGCTCATCGCCTTCGCCGAGGGGCGTGCCGCGAACAACGCCGACTTCGGCAACATCAACCTGGTCTACAAGGTCTCCGACGACAACGGCGCCACCTGGTCGAGGCTGTCCGAGGTGGTCGGCGCCGGGCAGGGCACGTGGGGCAACCCGACCGCCGTCGTGGACCGCTCCAACAACAAGATCTGGCTGTTCCTCAACTACCAGCCCGAAGGCCACTCGCCGGTCGACTCCTGGGACGACCGGCAGGTGTGGCTCACCTCCAGCACCGACAACGGCAACACCTGGGCGTCTCCGGTGAACATGTCCGAGACCCTGAAGCCCAGGACGTCGGCCAACGGCCGGAGCTGGAACTGGGACGCGATCGGACCGGGGGTCGGCATCCAGACCACCTACAAGAACGCGGGCCGCCTGGTCATCCCCGCCCAGCACCGCAACATCTACAGCGACGACCACGGCGTGACGTGGAAGTCGGCGGTGCTGGAGACCACGACGGGCGCCGCGATGGAGCAGACCGGCGAGTCCACCGTGCTGGAGTTGTCGAACGGCGAGCTGTACCGCAACGACCGGCCGACGTCCACGACCGCGGCGATCCAGGAACGGCGTTGGGTCACCCGCGGCACCATCGAATCGGGCTTCCGGCCGTTCGCCGCGGCCAGTTGCCTGCTCGACCCGGTGAACGAGGGCTCGACCATGCGCTACAACGCCGACGCGCCGGCCCGGCTGGCGTTCGTGAACTCGGCCAGCACCGAGACCCGCACCAAGATGCGCATCCGGATGAGCGAGGACGAAGGACGGACCTGGAGCTACAGCCGTCCGTTCTCGGACGCGCCGCTGCCGGGTGAGGGCGGCAGCTACCGGGAGGGCGGCTACTCCAGCATCACCAAGACCGCCGACTTCCACGTCGGCGCGTTGATCGAGGTGAACGAGAACACGTCGTCGAGCTCGACGTCACACCGCTCGATCGCCTTCCGGAAGGTGAACCTGCCCTGGATTCAGGGCGGCGTCCAGGATTCCGGTTGCAACGGCGGTATTTCCTGACCGACGACCCCCGTGCGGTGCCCCGGTGACTGGTGGGGCACCGCACGCGCGGCCGGTGTGCTGTCCACTTCGGACACTGGCGCAGGCGAGGCTCGGCAGTCGAACGGGTGGTCGCGCCCGAGCGGGCTCAACCCTCGATGCGCCGGATGACGCTGATCGGCCCGATCGAGTCGATGTCCGCGATCCTCACCGGCACGCCCTCGGTGGACGCGTGCACGGCGCGCACACTGTCGACGGCCATGGCCACGTGGTGCTGGTCGGAGTAGTAGATGATCATGTCGCCCGGCTTGACCTCGCCGCGCGACACGGAATGTCCGCGCCTCACTCGGCGCGGGTCAGTGGGCGAAGACCGGGCCGCCGTCCGAGCTGGGCTTGCCGGCGGGCAGCAGCAGCGGGGACACGACCGCCACCACCAGCGCCACGATCGCGCAGGCCAGGAAGGCGTTCTGGAAGCCGTCCACCGAGGCGGTCCCGTGGCCGCCGGTGTCCACGCTCGCGCCGGCGATCGCGGCCACGAACGCGATGCCGAGCGACGCGCCCAGTTCGTGGTTGGTGTTGACCAGGCCGGACATCAGACCGGCCTCGCGGTGGTCGACGTCGTTCATCGCGCTGGTGGTGGCCACGATGAACATCCACACCAGGCCCGCCGCCGAGATCATGAACCCCGGCAGCACCTCGCCCAACGCGTTCTCGCCGCCCGACAGTCGGGCCAGCCACGCGAATCCGCCCGCGGCGATCACCATGCCGATGGTCGCGACCGGCCGCCAGCCGAGCTTGGCGAGCAGGTGCCCGCAGAGGTGCACGGCGACGATCATGCCCAGTGCCACGGGCAGGAACGTGAGACCGGTCTGCAACGCGGTGTACTGCGCGACGTTCTGAAGGTAGAGCGAGGCCAGGAAGAAGCTCGCGATCAGCAGACCCGCGCCGGACAGCATCGCCAGGTTGCCGGCCACCACCGAGCGCCGGGTCAGCACCGGGATCGGCACCAGCGGGTTCGCCGCACGCCGCTCGACCACGACGAACAGCACGACCAGGACGGCGCCCGCGACGAGCGGGACCAGGGTCGTCATCGAACCCCAGCCCGCGCCACCGGCGCTGATCAAGCCGAAGATCAGCAGACCGGTCATGGCGGTCATGAGCACCGCGCCCAGCCAGTCGGCCTTGCCCTCGACCCGCCGGCCCGCCACCTGCTCGACCATCGCGAAGGTGGCCACCAGCACGCCGATGCCGACCGGGACGTTGATGAAGAACGCCCACTCCCAGCCGGGGCCGCTGGTCAGCGCGCCGCCGAGCAGCACGCCGACCGCCGAGCCGGTGCCGCCGATGGCGGCCCACGCGCCGAGTGCCTTGTTCCGGTCCGCGCCGTGGAACGTGGTCGTGATGATCGACAGGGCGGCGGGGGACAGCAACGCCGCGCCCGCGCCCTGCGCCAACCGGGAGATGACCAGCATCGTCCCGTTCACCGCGAGTCCGCACAGCAGTGACGCGGTGGTGAAGACGGCGAGACCGATGACGAACGTGGTCCGCCGACCGACGATGTCCGCCAACCGGCCGCCCAGCAGCAGGAATCCGCCGAAGACCAGGGTGTACGCCGAGATGACCCACGGCAGGGCGGCGCGGCCGAGCTCCAGGTCCGCGCCGATGCTGGGCAGTGCGACGTTCGCGATCGTCACGTCGAGGATGACCATGAACTGGGCGAGGCACAGCAGGACGAGCACGCGCCACCGCCCAGGGGACTGGGCGGTCGGCGCGTGACCGTGTCCGTGGTGCTCTCCGTGGGAGTCGCTCACCGGGTGCTCCAGAAGTCGAACGATAGTGTTAAGGAAAGCTAGCCCGCGTCCGCCCTGTAAGTCAAACACCTCTGTAAGGTTTGTCGGTCGTCCCGGTGGCCGTGGGCCGGCGAGGTCATCGCCCGACTGGTGCGTTCGTGAGCGTGGGCGGTCGTGCCGACGGCTCTGTGCGGTCTGTCGTGGGACGATGCACCCATGAGTCGTGATGGACGGCGGCGGGCGGATGCCGAGCGCAACATCGAAGCGATCCTCGACGCCGCGCTCGACTGCTTCAGCGAGCAGCCCGACGTGAGCATGACCGCCATCGCGCAGGCGGCGGGGGTCAGCCGGGTCACCCTGTACACCCACTTCCCGTCCCGGGAGGAGCTGCTGGCGCGGGTGCTCGACCGGGCGGTGTCCAGTGCGGCCGTGGTGCTCGACGCGGAGGCGTTGGACGACGGGCCCGCGGTGGAGGCCCTGTCGCGGCTCATCCGGTCGGCGTGGCACATCCTGGCCGGGTACCGGAACCTGATGACGGCCGCCGGCGCCGTGTTCAGCGCGCGTCAGGTCCGCGGTTACCACAAGGTCGTCCTCCAGCGGGTGGAGCGGCTCATCGCACGGGGACGCGACGAGGGGTCGTTCCGCACCGACCTGCCCCAGGCGTGGCTCGTCACCGTCTTCTACAGCCTGATCCACGTGGCCGCCGACGAGGTCGGCGCGGGCCGGTTGAAGCAGCGTGACGCGGCGAACGTGCTCGAAGCCACCGTGCTGGGCGCACTGACGTCACCGGCGCCGGTCGGTCGCATCGGGCGCTGAGCCGCGCCTCATCCTTGACGAGCAGTACCGGTGCGGCGCCCCGAACCTACGGACAGGCCACCGCCAGCACGTGCGAGCCGTGGTCGGGCAGGAGCAGCAGCGTGACGGCGAGCGCGGCGGTGGCCACGACGTTCGCGGTGGAGGCCGGCCAGGCCGACAGGGGGACGAGCGGATCGGCGCCACGGGCCGGCGAGCCCGGCAGCCGGCGGGGTGCCGGCAGGCCCATGAGGCCCGCCGCGACCAGCAGCGCGGCGGCCACGGTCACTTCCGGCGAGGCTTCCTCGGCAGGGCCTTGCGCAGCAGCTCGGTCTCGCGTTCAGACGCGGAGCGGGCGAAGTGCAGCAGCACGCCGTCCGGGTCGCCGGACGCGTTCACCAACTCGCGCACGGCGTTCGCCGCCGCCTCGGCCCGGCTCGTCATCGGTTCGTACCGGTAGGCCTTGCCTTCGAGTTCGCGCTGGACCCAGCCCTTGCGGTGCAGGTTGTCCAGCACGGTCAGGACGGTGGTGTACGCGAGCTGCTTGCCGGTGTCGAGCCCGTCCAGCACATCGCGCACCTTCATCGCCTCGGGCGCGCGCCACAGCACGTCCATGACCGCTGCTTCCAACTCGCCCAGTCCGTGCACTCACGCCCCCTTCGACCAACGGACATCGTACGCGGTCGATCACTCGAACGGCTGGGCGCAGTCCTATCCGCCTGCTGTGCCAACCTATACGGGCGTAGGGTATGTTACGGTTCCAATGATACCCCTACAGGGTATGGAAACCGGAGGAAGAAGTCGCATGTGCCAGAGCTGTGAGACGCCCGCTGCCACGACCGCCGACGAGGCCAAGGCCGCCGGTCTCGACTTCGTCGTCCAGGGCATGACCTGTGGTGGGTGCGCGACCAAGGTGACCAACGCCGTCCAGGGCGTTTCCGGCGTCACCGACGTGACGGTGGACATCACCGGCGGCAAGCTCAGCGTCACGGGTTCGGCCGACGAGGCCGCGATCACCGCCGCCGTCGAGGGCGTCGGGTACGCCGTCGCCCGCGCGTGACATCCCGGGAGGTGTCGCCCCGGTCATCGTCGAGCCGGGGCGACACCTCTTCGCTTGTCCACTCACCACCGGGAGGGCTGGAGCCGTGTCCGATTCGAGCAAGTTGACCGTCTGTCGTGGATGCTGCTGCGGCACCGCCGAGAAACACCCGGACATCGACCACGTCGGGCAGTTGCGCAGGTTCCGCGAGGGTGTCGGGCCGCACGCCGTCACGGTCGCGAACTGCCTGAGCTCGTGCGATTTCTCCAACGTCGTCGTGGTCCGCCCGGCGCGCGGCGCGGGCGTCAAGCCGGTCTGGCTGGGCGGCGTGCTGACCGACGAGGCTGTTGACGGAATCCTCGACTGGGTCGCCGACGGCGGCCCCGGCCGCGCCCCGATGCCCGAAGGCCTCGCTGTCCACCTGATCGACCGACCGGCCGACGACACCGTCGCGGGCTGACCGCCGGACCCCTCCGTCCGGGTATCTACTATGGTGAATAGTAGATGCCTCGGAGGGGGAGTGGGATGACCGGACCACGAGTGTCGGCCGCCAGTTCCTGCGGATCGGTGCGGGTGCGGCGGCGACCATCGGGTTGGCGGCGTGCTCGTCCGCGTCCGGTGGGGGTACGTCGCGGATCAAGCCGGATTCGCCGCTGGTCCTCGCCGCCGAACGCGCACGCGAGGTGCCGGGCGCGGCGAAGACCTCGGTGCGGTTGAACGCGGTGACCGGGGTGGTGGACCTCGGTGGGGTGCGGGTGGACACCTGGACCTACGACGGTCGGCTGCCCGGTCGGGAGATCCGGGTGAAACGCGGCGAAGTCGTCCGGGTTGAACTGGACAACCGGTTGCCCGACCCGATCAGCATCCACTGGCACGGCATCGCCTTGCGCAACGACATGGACGGCGTGCCGGGCCTGACCCAGCCGGACGTCGCCGCAGGTGGCGCGTTCGCCTACGAGTTCACCGTCCCGGACGCGGGCACGTACTTCTTCCACCCGCACTCCGGCGTGCAGCTCGATCGAGGGCTCTACGCGCCGCTGATCGTGGAGGACCCCGAGGACGGGGCGGACTACGACACCGAGCTGGCGATCGTGCTCGACGACTGGCTCGACGGCATCGACCGCACACCGGACGAAGCGTTCGACGACCTCAAGCGCAACGGCATGGCCGGCATGAGCGGCATGGACCACGGCGCGATGGCCGCGATGCCCCGGTCGTCGCTGCTGGGCGGTGACGCGGGCGACTTGGTCTACCCGCACGTGCTGGCCAACGGCCGGACGTTCCAAGACCCGGTCACAACCGAGGTGAAGGCCGGCCAACGCGTACGACTGCGCCTGATCAACGCGGCCGCCGACACCGCGTACCGGTACGCGCGGCCCTCCATGTGCCGGACCGCCCACCCCTTGCGGTGCAGGTTGTCCAGCACGGTCATGACCGTCGTGTACGCCAGCGCGCGTTCCTTCGTGATCGCTTCGAGCACATCACGGACCCGCTGCGCCTGGGACGTGCTCCACAGCACGTCCATGACCGCGGCTTCCAGTCCACCGAGCCCCCGCATCACTCCTCCTATGGAGGATAGTAAGCGTGATGCGGGGTCGGCGGTACCTCAGCCTGGTGTCAGCCGCCTGCCTGCAAGAGGCCCTGCATCTCGGTGATCTCGGCCTGCTGGCCGTCGATGATCTGCTGGGCGAGCTTCTTGGCGTCGGCGCTGGAGCCCTGCTGGAGTTCGGTCTTCGACATGTCGATGGCACCTTGGTGGTGCTCGATCATCATCTCCAGGAACATCTTGTCGAACGCGGCGTCCTTGGCCTGCTTCAACATGTCCATGTCCGCCTGGCTCATCATGCCGGGCATGGGGGTGGAGCCGTGGTCCATGCCGGGCATATCGGTGCTGGGCACTTCGGCGCCCCAGCTCTTGAGCCAGTCGGTCATCGTCTTGATCTCGGGGTCCTGCGCCTTCTCGATGCGCGACGCCAGGTCGAGCACCTTGGCGTTGGACGTCTGGCCCTGCGCGAACTTGGCCATCGTCAGCGCGTCCGCGTGGTGCGGGATCATCCCCTGCGCGAACGTGATGTCCGCGTCGTTGTGCTCGCCCGACGGCGCGGCGGCGTTGCTGGTGGCGCTCGTGGTCCCGGTCATGCTGCCCATGTCGTGGCCGCCGGAGCCGGAGTCGGAGTCGCTGCCGCACCCGGCGAGCACGAGTCCGGAGGTCAGGACGGCAAGCGCCGTCCCGACCAGGTTCTTCCTGGTCATGAGGTCCTCTGCGGTGTTGAAAAAGCCAGTCGATTGCGCGGCGTCGCGTCGGCGTCCACGAAGGACGTCACGCGCCGCCTGTCACAGCCGCAGGACGCAGAGGTTGGCCAGCAGCGCCGATGTGCCGCCGGGTCTCGGGGGAGGGGATCGCGGACGTGTCGCCCGCGTGGTGAACGACTGGAACCGTTCGGGCAGGCGTCGCCGGCGGATGGCGAGCAGGGCCAGTGCGAGGCCGAGCGCGGCGGCCAGGATCGCCAGGCACAGGTGCAGCATGTCGTGCTGCCCCGCAGGGTCTTGATCGTGCTCTTCGGACGCGTCCGCGCAGCAGTCGGCCATGGTGACGGCTGCCGAAGCGGCCGTCGGGTGCACGGCCAACTCTTGGGTGCCGAGGTGGTGCATGCCGACCACGGCGAACGCGACAGCCCACACCATGGCCCACTGCGAGGCTCGGATGCGGACTCGATGGAGCACGCCGTCACGATACACAAAACCCGTGCAGGGTATCGGTAGGGCATCGAGGACAGGGGTAACAGTGGGGCTCCCCCGTCTGACTACTGTCATGCATAGTAGTATGCGTCCGATCGGCTCCCCGTGGACGATATCCGCCCGCCGGCGTCGGCACGCCCTGGTGTGTCAACGGTTTCCGGTCGGGTACGGCCACGCGTTCGGTCGGCACACCTTGCCGTCCGCGACCACGCGGTCCGTGCCGAGCGCGACCAGGTAGTCGTTCGAGACGCCCCAGGACTGCTGCATCATCACCGGGGCGAGCGCGCCGTTGTCCTGGCACGGTTTGTGGGGGTAACCGAGGCCGTGCCCGACCTCGTGGTTGACCACGTACTGCTTGTACTCGACCAGCGCGCCCTGGAACGACACGGCGCCGCGCACCCACCGGGCGACGTTGATCGTCACGATCTCCGTGGTGGCGCACGACCCTTCGAGCGGGATCGAGAACCCGCACACGTCCCGAGTGGTCAGCTGGGAGGTGAGTCTGATGCGCAGGTCCGGCTTGCCGGTGTCGATCCGCTGGAACCCGTGCTGCCCGTCGCCGATCCACCCGCGCGGGTCGGCGAGGATGCTCGTGACGTCGGCGGCGAAGTCCTCCGGGCCGCCGGTGAGCCGCACGCCCTCTTCGACTTCGATCGTGTAGGTGATCCGGTTCACTCCGCCCACGGCCGGCGCGGTGCCGGGGACCACGGCCCACTTCTTGTTGCCTTGTGCGGTGAACTCGCCGCCTGGCGGCAGCTCCGCCGACGCGGTGGCCGCGTCGAACAGCACCGGATCGGGGTTGGGCGCCGGGGGAGTCCGGCTCGGAGACGCGTGCCCGCCGTGCGTCTCGGCGGTGACCGGTGCCGCGAGTCGAGCCGGCGGGGGAGGTGATGTGACGGTCTCGCGCACGACGAAGGCGGTCAGCCCGGCGAGCATGAGTACGCTCACGGCGGTGGCGAGCTTGCCGCGGGTCGAGCGCTTGCGCGGCTCGGCTGTCCGCCGACGGTCGGCCGGCCGGGGTCGGGCAACGAGTGGCTGGTCAGTGCGCCGTTTGCGGCTCGGGTCGGCGCGGTCGCGGAGTGAAGGCTTCATCGCGGCTCAGAATGGCACATGGGCTACTATTAACCATAGTAGGCTGGCGGGTGCGAGCGGTTCGGGGGAGACGGTGCGGCACGTGCGGTTGGTCGGCCTGGCCGTCGTGGTCCTGGCGCTCGCCGTCGCGGCCGTGCTGGTGGACCTGCCCGAGCCCGAGCAGCTCCGCGGTTGGATCGACGACAAAGGACCGTGGGCGCCGTTCGTGTTCCTGGCCCTGTGCGCGATGGGAACGGCGGCGTTCTTCCCGAAACCCGTCCTGGCCACCGCGTCCGGCCTGCTGTTCGGAATCCTGCCCGGACTGGTCATCGCGGTGGTCGGTTTCACGGCCGGTGCGTTGATCGCGTTCTTCATCGCCCGACTGCTCGGCCGGCGATCCGTGGCGCGCTGGCTGGGTTCCGGGAGGCTGCAAGTGCTCGACTCCGTCTTCGCGCGCAACGGCCTGGCCGCCACCGTGGTACTCCGCCTGCTCCCGGTCGTCCCGTTCGCGGTGTCCAACTACGGCGCAGGCGTCACCGCCGTCACCCCGGGCTCCTTCGCCGCCGGCACCGCCCTCGGCCTCCTGCCGACCACGGCCCTCGCCGCCACCCTCGGCGACGCCGCCCTGGCCTTCGACTCACCCCGCTCGATCGCGGCGGCAGCGGCTTGGCTGGTACTGGCGCTGGTCGGTGTGCTGTGGGGCAGGCAGCTGCTTCGCGGTGCCCACCAGTAGCCCCGCCGTCGGGTGGCCTCCAGTGTCCTGCGCCTGAAATTCGTTGAGTAAGTGTGGATTTGTCGGATACCTCGGACAGGTCATGGTGGCCACGCTGGAACGGACACCGGCCGACGCCACGCACTGGTCGCGGGCCTCGATGGCGGCCGGGAGCGGGTTGTCCCGCTCCACGGTCGGGCGGATCTGGAGTCCCTGCGCGCCCCGGAGAACGACATCCGCGACTGGATCAAGGCGTGGAACGAGGATCCCAAGCCTTCTATCCGGACCAAGGACGCGGACGAGATCCTCGACCGCCTCGCCTCATATCTTGATTGACTGGCGCAGGACACTGGGCGTTGTGCGAGGCGGCGGAGCGATCCGGTACCTCGAACTGGGGCACGCCGGCGCTACGGTGCTGATCATCGTCGACTCAGGGGGAGTCTTGTCGGAGAACGTCACTTTCGCCAACGCCGGAGTGGTGTTGGCCGGTTCGCTGACCTTGCCCGACCGCGGTGCGCCGGTGCCGGGTGTGGTCATGGTCGGCGGGTCGGGGCCGTCGGACCGGGACAACGACACGCACTTCCCGGCGATCCGGCGGCACCTGGTGGACGCCGGGATCGCCGTGCTGTCCTACGACAAGCGCGGCGTCGGCGGGTCGTCCGGCGACTGGCTCGACGCGACGATGGACGACCTGGCGTCCGACGCGGCCGCCGCGCTGGATTTCCTGCGTGCGCGGCCGGAGGTGCGGAGCGAGGCTGCCGGGCTGTTCGGGCACAGCGAAGGCGGCTGGGTCGTCCTGCGCACCACCACGCTGCGGGACGACGTTCCGTGGGTCGTCACCAACGGCGGCCCCGGCACGACACCCGCCGCGCAGGACCGCTACGAGCTGGCCACCACCCTGCGGCGGACCAAGGGGATCACCGACGACGAGGTCGACGCCGCGCTGGCCGCCTACGACCGCGTCGTCGAGGCCGGTCGACGCGACGCCGACTTCGCCGAGGCGGCCCGACTCGCCCAATCCCCGCCGACCGCGTTCACCGAGCACGCGGCCGAAGTGGACGAGCGCTTCTGGAGATTCCTCAAGCGCAGGCAGGACCACGACCCCGTCCCGGACGCGTTGCGCCTGCGCTGCCCGCACCTGGCGATCTTCGGCGCCGACGACGAGGTGGTCCCGGTCGCCGACAGCATCCACCTGTTCACCGCAGCCGCCTGCCACCGCCACCGCGACAGCCGGGCGACGCTGACCGTCGAGGTGTTCCCCGGCGCCGACCACCGCGTCCGGACCGACGGCGGCACCCGCCTGGCGCCCGGCTACCTCGACGCCCTGACCCGGTGGATCATCGGCCGGACCGGCGACCAAGGCGCCTGAACCCGCCCGTGTGAACCGCCGTGCCCGAATCCGGGCGGTTCTCCGACGCCTACGGGCAGGCCGACGAAGCGACCATCACCCGGGCCCGTGGCGGGGCTGTCCTGCGCGCCCTGGGCCTGATCGGGATCGGGCAGAACGGGAGGCTTGGTCTGCCCGGGGGCAAACCGACCTGGGAACCGGCGGGCTACGCCACGCTTGAACGGGTCCTGACGGCGAACTGACCGCGTGGCTGCGCATCGAGGACGGTGCGGCCGGCGGTCTCCGGCGTCAGTGCAGGGCCGGCGGAGGCAGATCGCGATAGCCCAGGCCCAACCTCGACGCAGGGCTCAGGGGCAGGAAAAGATCCGCGCCGATCAGACAGTCGCCTTGGTCGAGCCTCAAGACCGGCGACCACCTGATCGCCCAGCGCGCGCTCTACGGCGGCACCCTCGCCCTGCTGCACGACCTGGAGAAACGTTGGGGCATCGCCGTCACGTACGTCGACGGCCACGACCCCGATGAGGTCCGCACGGCACTGCGCCCCGAGACCAAGGTCCTCTACCTGGAGACCATCGCCAACCCCACCGGCCACGTCAGCGACCTGCCCGCGCTCAGCGCAGTAGTGGGGGACGACGTCCTGGTCGTCGTGGACAACACCTTCGCCTCACCGCTGCTGTGCCGCCCGATCGAGCAAGGCGCGGACGTGGTCGTCCACTCGACCACGAAGTACCTCGGCGGGCACAGCGACGTGACCGGCGGCCTGGCGGTCTTCGCCGACCCGGCCCGCTACCGCACGACCTGGCACCACTCGATCGAACTCGGCGTCACCCCCGACCCGTTCGCGGCCTGGCTCACCATCCGGGGCCTGCGCACCCTGGCGCTGCGCGTCCGCAGGCACGAGCAGAACGCCGAGATCCTGGCCCGCCGCCTGGCCGCCCAGCCTGCGGTGCACGCGGTGCACGCGGTGCACTGGCCCGGCCTGGACACGCACCCCAGCCACACCGTCGCGGGACGTTTCCTCAGCGGTTACGGCAGCACGTTCTCATTCGACCTGGCGGACACCGAAGCGGGCCGCAAGTTCGTCACCGGCCTGGACCTGGTCAGCCTCGTGCCCTCACTGGGCGGCCCGGAAACCCTGGTCCTGCACCCGGCCAGCACCTCCCACCGGCAGTTGACGGAGGAGGAGCTGAACGCGAACGGCATCACCGGTGGCACGATCCGCCTGTCCGTGGGCATCGAGGACGCCGACGACCTGTGGCAGGATATTTCCCAAGCCCTCGACCGCTGACCCCCGACCCTGCCCCCCGACCGCTGAACCCGCGGGCGTGCCCGCCCCGAACCCGGATCTCCCGATGACGGCTCAAGATCACCTGATCGAGCGAACCGTCCGTGAATGGGAAGATTCGCGGAAACTTTCAGCGCACCATTGACGTTGCCGGGTAAGAAGGAGGAGGCGCGGCGCTCGGGTGGCAGGCACGCCGGTGTCACGCGGCCGAACAGCTCGGTGTCACGCGGCCGAACAGGCCGGTGTCAGGCCTGATCCGCTGCCGGTGGCCTGGAAACCGAACTCGGCGGACTGGCCGGCGGCTATCCGACCGTTGTGGTCGGTGTTGGTGAACTGGACCGTGCCGGTGCTACCGGCGGCCACGGCGTTCCAGGTGTTGGTCACGGCGGTGCCAGAAGGCAGGGTCAGCGCGACCCGCCAACCGTTGACCGCCGACGCCCCGGCGGTCACCTTGACCGTCGCGACGAAACCGCCGTTCCACGAGTTCAGGGACACCGAAGCAGTGCAGCCGTCACCGCCGGGCGGAGTGGTGGTCGTGGCGGAGGCGGACGTCGTGGTGGACGTGGACGGCTGGCTGCCACCGGCGGGAATCGTGTACGTGACCAGGGACCGGCCCGGCAGGGTCGCGCCGAACCCGCCGGCGGTGACGGCGATCGGCTGCCGGCGCGCCGTGTTGCTCGATCCGTTGGTCAGGTACGGGGTCGCGGAGCCGGTGGTGATGCCGGTGCCGGGCAGGGTGAACGACGTCTGGGTGGCGCTGGTGGCGGAGTTGAGGGCCACGATCACCACGGAGCCGTCGGTGTTCTTGTAGGCGCTGACCTTGAGGTCGGCGTCCGCGGTGGAGGCGCCGATGCGGACCGCGCCCGGACGGATGAACCGGCTGTAGTTGACGAACGAGTAGTACCTCTTGGCGAAGTTCAGCGTGGTGCCGCTGAGCTGGATCAGCGCGCTGTTGCTGTTGGTGCTGTTGCTGATCCCCCACCAGTACAGGAACGCGTTGAGGTTGGCGTTGACCAGTCCGTTGTGGATGTTCTGCGCCCACCGGAAACCGGATTGGGCGGTGTTGTCGTCCCACGCGGCGTTGAACGTGCCCTGACCGTGGGACCACTCCGTCTGCCACACGGGCTTGCCGCCGGTGTTGACGACCGAGTTCGGCGCGCTCGCGTAGCCGTGGCTGCTGAACACGCCCAAGCCGGCGGCGGCGGCCGAGTCGCCCAGGGTCGCGTTGGTGTAGCCCGGCAGGTTGTTCCAGCCCAACGTCTCGCAGCACACGATCTTGGTGGACAGCCCGGCCGAGCGGATGGTGTTGGCCAGGACCTTCGTGAAATCGGCGGCCTGCGTCGGGTTGATCAACATGCTGGAGTAGCCGGTCGTCCACGTCGGCTCGTTGAGGAACCCGAGGTAGGGCACGGTGATCCCGACCGAGGCGTAGTTCTTGACGTTCTGCACGAGGTAGTTCGCGTACGCCTGCCGCCAGTCACCGCTCGCGCACGAAGCACCCGGGACACCGCACAACGTGCCGCCGTTGGCCTCGTCGTTGTTGGTCTTCATGAAGCCCGGAGCGCTCCAGGCGTCGTTGTAGATGGTCGAGACGCCGTAGCCCCTGGCCTGTTTGGTGAGCCACAGCTGCCCCCAGTCGGTCGCGTCGTCGGCGCCGTTCCACACGTAGGCGGGTGTGGCGGACGGGCCGGACGGCGCGTTCGGCAGCATGGTGTGGCTCGGGTCGGACGGGATCAGGTTGCGCAGGATGCTGAACCCCGCACCGTTCGTCTCGCTGAACAACAGGTCGAGCACCTGCTTGCGCAACGCGGTGTCACCCAGGTTGCGGATGGCGTTGGCCTGTCCGAACGCCTCGGACATCCCGAAACCGTCGATGCGCTGGTGAGTGCGGGCACCGTCGATGGTGACGGCCGAGGCCGCGAGCGCGGTGCGCTCGCCCGCCACGACCAGATAACCGGCCAACGCCGTCACGGCGACGACCGCCGTCAGGGCTGCCCCGAATCGCGTCGATCTGCTCTGCATCGCTTCTCCTGACGCTCAAGGTGGCTCCCGCCCCGACCGGCGACAACCGGCCAGGACGGGAACACGACGGGAACAGGACGGGAACACGACGGGAACACGACGGTCTCCACCGGGGCCGGACGGACGCACCGGAGTCCGCATACCTTGCGGCACAGGCGGTGCGGTGGGCGGAGTGTCCGGGTACCGGCCCCGGTGGGGGAGCACACCGGGCAACGCAAGGGGGACGTGGTGCCGACGTCCCGCCTCGCGCCGCCCGGGGCCTCACGGGGTCAGCAGGTGGAGTTGGTCTGGGTCAGCAGACCGAGTCGCCACGGCAGCCGGTTGTAGTCACCGCCCGAGTTGGGGTCCATGCCCTGGTAGAGGAAGCGCAGGTTGCAAGGGCTGATCTCCATGATCTGGTCGCTGCCGGACCGCAGCATCTCGCCGTGGCTGATGTCACGCGTCCACGCCGTGCCGGAGAAGGTGACGTTGTTGTGCCGGGCGAACGGGTTGGCCTCGGTGTCGGCCAGCGCGGTCCACGGCCCGGTGATGGCGGGCGCGGTCCAGGTGCGGAAGTAGCGCCTGCCGTCGGAGCCGATGGCCTCGTGCACCAGCAGGTACTGGTTGCGGCCCTGGATCTTGTAGACGTTGGACGCCTCGAACAGGCGGTTCTTGTTGGAGTCCTGCATGGCGATCACGGTGTTGGTGAACCCGTTCGGGTAGTTCGCGACCGTGGTCTCCGACCGGTACAGGTGGCCGTTGTCGTCGGAGGAGAACAGGTAGCACTTGGCGCTGTCGCAGATGACCCAGAAGTCGACCCAGTAGCCGGCGCCGATGTTGTCCCGGATGATCTGCGGCATGCCGTTGGCGTAGAACTTCTTGGGCGCGCTCCACGACCGCGGGTTGGCGATGTCCGTCGTGGTCGAGTACGACGCGTTGTCGCCGGTCTGGTAGACCAGGTACCACAACCGCTGCGGCGCGAAGTAGAACACGTGCGGCGCCGCCTTGTAGCCGGCTCCGATCGCGGTGGTGTCCAGGTAGGTGTGCGGTGCCGAGGACGCCTGCGACCAGTCACTGAAACTGGTGTACATCAGGTTGTAACCGTTGGTGTAAGTCGAGGCGAACACGTGCCACTTGCCGTTGTGGTAGACCACGCTGGGGTCCTTGACCGCCACGTTGGCGTGCGCAGAGTCCGGCTTCGGGCCGATGATCGCCCCGGTGGAGGACCAGCGGAAGCTCGACGGCAGGCTGCCCGCGGGCGGGTTCGAGGTCGTCGTGGTGACCGACGTCGTGGTGGTCGTGCTGCTGGTCGTCGTCGGGCCGACGCCACCGGTGCAGGTGGTGCCGTTCAGCGCGAAACTGGCCGGCGTGGGGTTGCTGCCGGTGAAGGAGCCGTTGAACCCGAACGCGACGTTCGCGCCGGTGGCGATGCTGCCGTTGTAGCTGACGTTCTTGGCCGTGACCTGGGTGCCGGACTGCGACACCGTCGCGTTCCAGGCCTGCGTGACCTGCTGCCCGGTCGCGTACGACCAGGTCAGCGTCCACCCGTTGACCGGGTCGCCGAGGTTGGTGACGGTGACGTTCGCGCCGAACCCGCCGGACCACTGCGAGGTCACCGCGTAGTCGACCGAGCACCCCGGCGCCGCGGCGGCTTGCCCGGCCAGCGCGACGGTGGTTCCGGCCAGGGTCAACCCGGCGACGGCCATGACGGACAGGTGAGTGCGAAGTCGTGTGGGATGCCGCATCCCAGGACTCCTCTCCATGTGGTGGGTGGTTACGCGAAAGCGAAAGCGTTGTTAGCGTTAACAATTCGGCCGACGGAAAAGCCGCCGGCCAGGGATGCACCGGATTGCGGTGGTCGCGGGCTCAGATGACGGTGCAGGCCGCCCCGTTGAGGGTGAACGCGGACGGTTCGCCGGTGTTGCCGGTGTGGCTGGCCTGGAAGCCGATGCTCACGTAGCCGTTGACGGGGGCGATGTTGGCGTTGTGCGCGACGTTCTGGGCGACCACCGGGCCGCTGGTCGGGGAGTAGGTGGCGTTCCAGCCGTTGGTGATGGTCTGCCCGCCGGGGAGCGTGAACGCGAGGCTCCAGCCGCCGTTGATCGGCAAGCTGCCGGTGTTGGTGATGGTGATCGCCGTGGTGAGTCCGGTGTTCCAGGCGCTCACGGTGTACTCGACTCGGCAGCCCGTCCTGGTCGGCGGTGCCGTCGTCGTGGTCGTCGTGGTGGTGGTCGTGGTCGTGGTGGTGGTCGTGCTGGTCGGCGGCGTGCTGCTGTCCAGGCCGAAGAAGCGGATCACCTGGGCGGCGTCGACCGGCAGGTTGTGCGTCACGCCCTGCATGCTGATCGCCTCGACCTGCGCCATCCCGCCGCTGCTGCCGTAGCGGGTGCGGGTGTAGCCGGACTGCGGGGTGTCGGTGAACGTGGGCGTCTGGCTCAGGCCGTGCACGTTGGTCCACTGCTTGACCTGCTCGCCGAAGTTCGGGTAGCGCAGGGTGTCGTCGTTGGTGCCGTGCCAGATCTGCATCCGCGGACGCGGCCCGGTGTAGCCGGGGTAGGCGTTGCGGACCAGGTCGCCCCACTGCTGCGCGGTCTTGGTGATCCGACCGTTGGCGCACTCGCTGTTCCACTCCGACCCGTTGGTGGTCGCGAAACAGGAGAACGGCACGCCGGCGAACGACGCGCCCGCCTTGAACACGTCCGGGTAGTCGGCGAGCAGGACGTTGGTCATCATCGCGCCGGACGAGGTGCCGGTGGCGAAGACCCGGTTCGCGTCGGCGTTGTACCGCTGCTTGACGTAGTCGACCATCGACATGATCCCGACCGGGTCGCTGCCGCCGCCGCGGCGCAACGCCGCCGGAGACGACACGTCCCAGCACAGGCTGCTGCGCGTCACCGACGGGTAGATCACGATGTAGCCGTACCGGTCGGCCAGGGACGCGTACTGGGTGCCGGAGTGGAACGCCGGACCGGAGCCGCTGCAGTAGTGCACCGCCACCAGGATCGCGGGCCGCGGCGCGACGTTGTCCGGCACGTACAGGTGCATCCGCAGGTTGGTGGGGTTGGTGCCGAAGTTCGTCACTTCGGTCAGGCTCGCCGCCGGTGCGGGTGCGGCGAACGTCAACGCCCCCGCGACCGCCAAGGCGACGGACGCCAGGGCTGCGCCCAGCGTTCTGCTGTTCAGTTTCACGTGTGTCAGTCCTCCGGAACGAGGCATGGATGTGGGAGGCACCGGGGGAATCCCCTGTGCCCTACTCGTGTTCCGGCGCTGAAACATTTAGGAGTATTGAGCGAAACAGTTCGGTTGACAAGGCCCAGAGGGACGCACACCGTCTCAATACCCGGTGTGACGCCCCCCGCGCGTTCAGGCCGGTGGTGCGGTGCTGTCACGCACGACGAGCATCGTCGCCAACTCGATCCGGGACGGTGTCGGTGTGTCGCCGGCGGCGAGAACCATGAGCAGCCGGGCGGCCGTCGCGCTCATCTCGACGACCGTCCGCGATGCTCCCCGTCACGGTCGCAGTGTGCGGAAACGGCGACGTCGGGCTGATCATGATGCTCGACACGGGGCGCCGGCCGCCGTTCGGCGGTACCGGGGTGACGATGGGTGTCGAAACGATTCGCCTGCACTTTCGAAACTTTTACGTCGGCGACATCGTCCGAGCCCTCGATCCCGGCGCACTGGGAGTGCAAGGTGCAAGGGGTTGGCGCGCCGAGGGTATCTCGATGAAACTTGCGGCCGACCCTTCGATAAGGTCCGCATCGCACTGGCTGGCAATACGGTGCTGGGGAAGGAGCCGTCCGCTTGATCGGGCATCCCGGCGAGCACGACCTGGACCGGTGGGAAACCGCCGACATGGCCGCGCTGCGCGACGACCTCGACCAAGCCCTCCAGCCGGAGTCGGGGGCGTCGACACCGCGAGCACAGCGGACCTCCGCCCTGCCGCCGTCCGACGCCGAGCTGATCCAGGCCGTGCGCGGCGGGGCGATCCAGGCTTACGGGCAACTGTTCGAACGGCACGTCGGCGCCGCCCGGAACCTGGCCCGGAACCTGGCCAGGTCCGGCGCCGAGGCCGACGACCTGGTCTCGGACGCGTTCGCCAAGGTCCTCGACACGTTGCGGGCGGGCGGCGGGCCGGACTCGGCGTTCCGCGCCTACCTGCTGACCGCGTTGCGGCACACCGCGTACGACAAGACCCGCAAGGACAAGCGGCTCAAGCTCTCCGACGACGTGGAGGCCGTGTCGGGCGTCGAGAAGGTCACCACCGTGCCCTTCCACGACCCGGCCGTGGCGACGCTGGAGCGGTCCCTGGCCAGCAGGGCGTTCGCCAGCCTGCCCGAACGGTGGCAGACGGTGTTGTGGCAGACCGAGATCGAGGGCCAGTCGGCCGCCGAGGTCGCCCCGCTGCTGGGCCTGACCGCCAACGGCGCGTCCGCGTTGGCCTACCGGGCCCGCGAAGGACTCAAGACCGCCTACCTCCAGGCACACCTGGCGCACAACCCCACCAACCGCTGCCGCGCCTCCGTCGCCAAGCTGGGCGCGTGGACCCGCGGCGGCCTCACCAGGCGGGAGACCGCGCACGTCGAGGCGCACCTGGACGAGTGCCCGAGTTGCCGCGCCCTGGCCGCCGAACTGGCCGACGTCAACGGCACGCTGCGCGCTGTCGTCGCGCCCTTAGTCCTGGGGTCGGGCGTCGCCGGCTACCTGGCCTCGACCGCGGGCGCGGCGAAGGCGAGCACGGCCGTCGCCGGCGCGGCGGCCAACTCGGTCACGGCGGCGACATCGCAGTGGATCGGCGTCGCGGCGTCGACCACGGCGGTGGTGGTCGCCGTGGTGTGGGGCCTGAACACCGAGCCGCAAGCGCTCGTGCCGCCGAGTGAGACCCAGCCGCCCACGGTGCGGCTCGACCAGCAGGCGCCCGCCCCGACTTCGGGCACTCCGTCCACGCCGACCACGTTGTCCGGCACGACGTCGACCACGACCGGCTCCGCGAACGACCCGTCCGACCCGTCCGACCCGTCCGGCTCGGCCCCGACGGGAACGTCCACCGACGCCGAGCCGCTGAGCGAGCCGTTGGTGCCGATCGTGCCCGCCGGATTCGAGATGGGCACCGGCGGACCTCCCGTCGACATGCCCGTCACCATCCGCAACACCGGCTCGACTTCCCTTCCGCCCGCGGTACTCGTGCTGTCCCTGCCCGAGGGTGTCCAGGTGGTCGGGCCGGGCAACAACTTCCGGGCCGAGCCGCTGCTGTCGTTGGACGGCGCGCAGGAGCAGACCGTCGGCTGCCCGGCCGGCAAAGGCACGGTGACGTGCACGGCCGAGCAGGACCTGCCCCCCGGTGGCACGGTGACGTTCAACTTCCGCTTACTCGCCGGTCCCAAGGCGGTCAGCGGCACGATGAGCGGCACCGTCACAGCGGGCTCCGGCCCGCCGGTGGCGGTGGAAGTGCCCATCACCGTCACGCCCAAGAAGTAGGCCGGCGCCGTTCTCCATCGGGTCTTCCCGAGATCCGCCCGCCGCACCCCTGTGGACCAGTGGCGGATCAACGCTCTCGTGAACCGGTTGCATGTTCTATGCCATGTAGCATAAGTTACCGGCCGGTAGTCAGGAGGGCGGTGGGTGGATGAGCCCACGCAAGAGCGACAGTCGGCAGCGGATGGTGCTCAGTGCCGCCGCGTTGCTGCGGGAGTACGGGGCCGCCGCCACGAGCATCGACCGCGTGCTCGCGCACAGCGGTGCCCCTCGCGGCTCGGTGTACCACCACTTCCCCGGTGGACGGGCGCAGCTGATCGACGAGGCGGTGGCGCTCGACGCCGCCATCGTCGACCACGCAGTGCACGAGGACGCAGTCCGCACGACCGCGATCGAACTCGCCCACGCACAGGCGGGCAAGGCCGGCCCGACCCTGGGCACCATCAAGTCCCGCATGTACGCGCCGGCCCTGGAAGCTCTGCGCGACAAGGACACCCCACTCGGCTGATCGTCGGCCCCAAACGAAGTCGATGAGGAGCTGGAGCACATGACGGGTCCGACCGAAGCCACCTGGCACAAGAGCGCCTGCATCAACTTCGCCTACGAGTTCATCACCGGCACTGCCCTGATCCGCTTCTGAGACAACCTGATCGACACCCCGACGGACCCGCAGGTGGCCGACGAGGCTCGATTTGACATGGGTTCGGGTGCCTTAGTCTGGTCGTAGCCGGCAGGCTTGGCGGGACGCTCTTCCCCGCCAAGCCTGCCGGCTACGGCCTGCCTTCGGTGCCCGTAAGGGCCCCATGTCAAATCGAGCCGGACGAGACCCCGGGCATCACCAAACCCAACAGCTCACACCATCACGGCACAGGCGCCGCAGCAGCTCGCGCCACGGCCTCGTTGCGATCGACCGGAAGCATGACCCCCGCCCGCACAGCCCGATCCGCAGCCGCCGTAAAACGAGCGACATACGTGGCGTGGTCTGGGTACAACTCGCCGATACGCGCCGGAGTGAACGGAGTGGTCCGCCCCAACAACATGCACGCAGCAGCAACGTTCCCACCACTGTTGTTCGGCCCGTACGTCGCCACCGGCACGTCCAGATCCGGCAGCCGCACCCCACCCTGAGCGTTGTTGTCCTGATCCCGAACCACAATCACACCGAGCAGTGTGCGGATCGGCGTCGCGGTAGGTGGAGCGGCACCACCTCGGGCCCACCGGATCAGGTGGTCGTACGCCGCGTTCTGCGCATACCGGAACGTCATCGAGTTGATCGGGTCATCGCACACGGTAGGCGCGCCGTCGTTGATCGCCTTGTCACGAGCGTTGGCCGCGTTGTACAGATCCACGCCGTACTGGTCCGCGTGAGCGGTACCCGCGACCTCCCACGTGCGCACCCGGGCAGTGTCCTGGCGCACCGAGGAAGAGGCGACGATGTCGGTCTCGGCCTGGAGCGTGAAGACCGGCACCGACAGGTCCTCACGAATCCGGGCGGTAATCGTCAGGAACGAGTCGCCGTTGATCGGCGCCGCACCGCCCGCCCTGCCGTGCAGCATGATCCCGTCGTAAACACCGTGCAGCGGCTGGATCGCGTTCGCATACGTGGTCAGCCGGAACGCCGACTGGGAGTGCCCAGTGGCCAGCACAGTGCGCGCAGTGGCCCCGCCGAGCAACGCCGGTGCGCTCCGGATCGCTTGCGCCGCTTGGGACATGATGTCGTAGGACGCCGCGTCGTCGGGAATCGACACCCCCGCGTACCGCGCCGGGTCGATCTGGGTCAGCGCCTGCGCACCAACCCCCTGGGTCGTCAGGCCGACGTAGACGATGCCCTGACGCGCGAAGTACTCATACGACTGGGAGAAATCCACCGGGATATCAACGCCGAAGCTCACGTTCAGCCACTCGACGACCACCGTCCCGCTGAACGCGGCCATGTTGTTCGGGCGCACCACCACCATCCTGGTGGTGTACCCGACACCGGCCCCGTCCACGACGGCGCGCCACCGACCGTTCTCGGTCCAGAGCCCTTCCGCCCGGTAGGTGCTCGCCGTGCCGGACATGAAGTACTCGTGCTCGCGGTAGCCGCGCCCGGCGAGGTCGAGCACGCCGTGGGAGCCACTGGCCGCGAACCCCCGGCCCGCCGTGGACGGTATCTCTCGCACCTGCGGCGTCGGCACGGCGGCGGTCGGCACGTCGGCCGTCGGCGCGGCGGCGGAGGCGGTCGGCACCGGGAGCACCAGTGCGGCGACCGTTGACACCGCCACCGCCACGGCGGCGGTGGATCGTCGGAAGATCTGGGTCATCGTCTGCCTTCTCTCAGACTTTCTCTCGAAGTTTTCCGGAGTTCTCACGACACGGGGCCGGAGGAGATCCGGCCCCGTGCGTGATCGGACCGGTCGGCCCGATCAGACCGTGTCCGATCAGACCGGGCAGGTGTGGCGGTATTCGTTGATGTTCGAGTCCGGCGGCGGAGGCGGGCACAGGAATTGGCTGTAGCGGGTGTCGTCGTCCAGGAACCGCTTCAGCCACGACACCGCGTACTTGGTGACGGTCGGCGTGTAGGAATTGGTGGTGAAGTGGTTGCCGTTGTTCAGCTCCAGATACGCCTTCTCCGCCGACCGCAGGCCCTGGTAGAACGGCTCCGAGTGGCTGGCGGGCGAGGCCACGCTGTCACCCTCGGCGCTGATGACCAGTGTCGCGGCCTGCACCTGCGGGAAGTTCTTGGTGTTGTGCCACGCCGCCAGCGGGATCGCCGCCCGCAGCGACGGGCGCTCGTTCGCCGCCTCCAGCGTGCCGCCGCCGCCCATCGAGTGGCCCATCACGCCGAGCCGGTTGCGGTCGACCCGGTCGCGCACCGACGACGAGTTCACCAGGTAGTCCAGCGCCGCGAGCAGCTGGTCGGCGCGGGCGTCGGGGAAGTCGAGCCCGCCCTCGGCCTCCAGGGTGAACACCACGAACCCGTGCGAGGACAACGTGGTGCCGTACCACGACATCGTGGACTCGCTCTCGGTGAAGCCCGGGATGACCGCCACCGCGCTGAACGTGCCCTCGCTGGTGGTGGTGGGGTAGTAGATGGTGCCCCGGTTGAAGCCGGTACCCGACGAGACGGTCGTCCGGGAGGTGGCGTACGGACCGCGTTGGGCCTGCACGGACTGCGCTGTCGGATCCGGCCCGTGCACGGCGAACGCGGTCGGGTCGGCTGTCGCCTGCGGTGAGACGAACAATGCGGTCGCGGTCAATGCCGCAGCGGCCACGGAGAATGGCAGGGAGAATTTCTGGAGGCGCACGGGAATTGAACTCCTTCGACGCTGAAAGGGGACTCCGGAATTGGAGACTAGCGGTGTCGCTGTATGCTGTGAATAGCCTCCGGTGAATAGTGCAGTCAATTGACAAAGATGCTCGACGTGCTTGTCACGCTATTGACTGCTTGTTGTCGGGAAATCGGATCGCAGCCTGGCGGCGCGCAACGAGAGCTGCAGGTGCAACCGGAACGACGGGTCGTCCAGCCGATCGCCGAGCATCCGGTCGAGCTGCCGCAGCCGGTACCGGGCCGTCTGCGCGTGGATGCCGAGCGCGGTGGCCACCTCGGTCGCGGTGCGGTGCCTGGACGCCAACAAGGCCTCCAGCGTCTCCGTCAGCCGACCAGCCTTGCCGCGCGGTAGCCCGGCCAACCTCCCGGCGAACAGACCGGCGAGCAGCCCGCTCGTAGTAGGCGTTGGAGCCGGTCCCGAGCACCAGCACAACCGGCCGAGGACGACGCGGGTTCGTGCGGCAGGTCCAATCGTTGGCGCCCGCCGGGGACGCCGTCGGATGCCGCCACGAGTAGAGCTGGGCCAGGCGGATGTCGGACTGCGGCGGACCGGCCGGCGGGTCGGACCCGACACCGGCGTGACCAAAGGACGCGGTGTGGCCGACGAGCGTTCCGGCGACGAGCACGGCGCCGCTCACCAGCGACCAGATCCGGTTCATCGCCCGCTCGCCCCGTCCGGTCGAGGCACGGGGAGGTCGGCGAGCAGCGCGTCGAGGTGCGCGGCCAGGACCTCCACGTTCGGCGGGTCGATCATGGACAGGTGGTCCCCGGGCACGGGGACGATGTCCAGCCGGTCCACGGTGTCCGACCAGCCCAGATCGTCGTCGTCCAGCGTGCGCAGGTAGCGCGGGTCCAGCACGGTCGTCAGGTGTTCCCGCACCGTCGCCCGGTAGAAGACCACTTGACCAGGGAAGTGCTTGGGCTGGAACCGTTCTGCCGTCCTCGCATCCAGATAGGACGTTCGCTGGTGGTGCAGCGCGCCGGCGCTCATCCGCACGCCCGCCTCCGTCACGGCGGCGATCACCGCGTCGATCTGGCCTTCGTCGTCCAACCCGGCCAGCTCCTCCCACGGCAGCTCCACCGTGACGCCGTGCGTCCGCTGGATGTGCTCCACGTAGCGGCCGAACCGGTGCCGCAGCACGTCGGCGGGCGGCACATCCGGGGACGGCAGCGGCCGGACGGAGTCGATCATCACGATGGCGTCCACCCGTTCACCGGCCGCGTGGAGCCGGCAGGCGATCTCGTGTGCCAGACAGCCGCCGAACGACCATCCACCCAGCCGGTACGGTCCGGTCGGCTGGATCTCCCGGATCAGCTCGATGTACCGGGCCGCCTTCGCGGTCAGACCGTCCACGTCGTCCAGCCGCTCGTAGCCGTAGCAAGGCTGATCGTCACCCAACAGCTCCACCAACGGCTGGTACACACTCGTCGGCCCACCCGCCGGGTGGAACAGGTGCAGCGGCGGACGCCCACCCGACCCGCGCAGCACCCGGACCGGACCATCGACCCCCTCGAACGCCGACCGCAGCTCGTCGGCCATACCCTCCACCGTCGGCACCGCCATCAACCCGGTGGGCACGTCCGCGCCCAACCGTCGCCTGATCGCCGCGAACAGCACTTCCGCGCGCTCCGCGTCACCACCGACGGCAAAGAAGTCCTCCGTGACGTCGATCCGCGAGCGGCCAAGAGCCTCCGCCCACAACCCGGCCAGCCACCGCTCGGTCGGATCACGCGGCGCCACGAACCCGGTCTCCACCGACACACCGCCGGCCACCCCCGACGTCGCCGCAACCTGCCGCCCGACGAACCCGGTCTCCACCGGCACGTCGTCGGCCGCCACACCCAACGTCGTCGTGACGTGCCGCGCCACGTCATCGAGCGTCGCCCCCCGCAGCAGCAGCGGCATGGGCAACTGCACGCCCAGGTCGTGCTCCACCGCGTTGCGAGCACGCATCGCCATCAGCGAGTCCAACCCGAGATCGGCCAACGCGACGGTCGTGCTCAACTGGTCATCGGCATACCCCATGACCCGCCCGACCACCGCGCGCAACCTGCGCAGGACCAGCGCCGCCGCATCCGGCGCGTCCCGCAGCGCCTCCGGCCCCGGCCAGTCCTCCTCCACCGCCGATGGCGCGACCAGCACAGCGGAGAAGAACGGCCGCCGCGCCAACTCGGGGAACAGATCCACCGCAGCCTGGTGATCCAGCCGGATGACGCCGGTGTCCGGCCGATCGGCGAGCAGGATCGCCTCCAGCGCCTGAATCCCCTCCGCCGGCGAGATCGGCCGCAACAGCGGGTTGTCGGTGTCGCGGGCGAGACCGACCTGCCCCCACGCCCCGAAGTCGACGGTCGTCGCGACCAGTCCCCGGGACCGCCGCCAAGCCGTGAACGCGTCGAGCCACGCGTTGGCCGCCGCATACGGCGTCTGACCGGGTGACCCGAGCATGGCCGCAGCGGACGAGAAGTTCACCCACCAGTCCAGGTCGAGCCCCTCGGTCGCCTCGTGCAGCCGCCACGCGCCCCGCGCCTTCGGCCCGAACGCCGCCCGCACGCTCTCCGCGTCCACCCGCTCGACGGGCAGGTCCACCAGGGCACCGGCCGCGTGGACGACACCGCGCAGCCGTCGTTCCCCGGCCACTGCCGCCGCCACCACCCGTTCGGCCACACCCGGCTCGGCGATATCGCCGGTCACCACGACCACCTCGGTGCCGGTGGCCTGGATCTTCGCCAGCTCCGCCGCACTGTCGGCGGTCGCCGCGCGCCGCCCGTTGAGCACGATCCGCGTCGCACCGAGCCCGGCCAACCAGTGCGCCACCACCAGACCGAGCCCACCCAGACCACCGGTGATCAGGTAGGAGCCGGGCAGGACGACCGCGCCGGTCACCGGCGGTGAGATCGCGGCGGGCCGCAGCCGCGCCACGTGCCGGTCACGTCCCCGCCACGCCACTTCGTCGTCGGCCTGATCCGCGCGCAATTCGGCCAGCAACGCCTCGGCGTCACCGGACCGAGGCAGGTCCACCAGGGACGCCCGCAGCCGTGGGTGTTCGAAGGCGAGCACCCGCACCAACGCCCGCAACGCGGCCTGACCAGGCGATCCCGGCTCACCGCCCCCCACCGCCGTGGCCTCGTGCGTGGCGATCCACAGGCGCGGCGGGTCCTGCCACGCGGCCACCTCGGCAGCAACCCGTGCTGCCGCAGCCACCTCCCGCTCGGCCGCCTCGACCATCCCCGGCCCACCGATTTCGCCGGGCACAAGCACAACTCCACTCACACGCTGGACACCACGCACCGAGTCCGTCGTACCAACCCGCACCCGATCACCAACCGCATCCGCCAGCTCGACGAACCGCTCCACGAACGGGTGGGCGGCGTGGTCGGTGAGCAGCAGCCAGTCATGACTACCGGGGGAGGACGGCGGCAGCGCCAGACGTTCCCACCGCGTCTCGAACGCGAGCTCGGACAACGGCACGGGCACCGCCGACCCGTCCACCACCCGCACCCGGACGCTGGTCGCCTCCACCAGAAGCCGATCGGCGTCGTCGTGGAGCCACACCGAGCCGACCAGTTCGTCATCCCGTTCGTCGACCGCGAGCACCGCGGCCTCGCACCGCACGCCCTGACGCGGATCACCGTGCACCCGCACCGATCCGATACCCACCGGCAGGTACGTGCGCCCGACGTGCACCCCCAGCGGTTCGGACGCCGCGGCGGCCAGCACCTGGAGGCACGAGTCGAACAACGTCACCGGCAGGTGCGCCGACAGTTCCTCCTCCGTCACGGCGACCGCACCCACGGCCAGACCGTCACCGGCGAGCACGGACCGGACGCCCCGGAACGCGGGCCCGTAGTGCAGCCCGCTCTCCGCCACCCGCTCGTACAGCGGCAACTCCGCCAACCCGTCCCGCACGACCGGGGCTCGCAGCTCACCGGGGGAGGCGGGCACGACGGACGCCGTGGCGTGCCGGGTCCACCGCCCGCCGGCGGATTTGGAGTGGATCTCCACCCGCACACCGCCGCGCCGGTCGTCCTCGGCGACAGTGCTGAGCGCGACCTGGTCGTCCAACGCCAGCAGCCCTTCGAACACCACCTCGGTGACGTCCAGGTCCCGCGCCGCCACCCCCAACACTTCCACCGCCGCAGCCAAGGCGATCTCCGTGTACGCCGCACCCGGCAACACCGGCACGTCGTGCACCCGGTGGTCGGACAACCAGGGCAACGCCTTGAGCCCCACATCGGTGTGCCACACGTGGGTGACCCCACCCGGAACCTCCGCATGTGCGCCGAGCAGCGGATGCCCCACAGCCGCCGGTGTCGGCCCGAGCCAGTGCCGCACGTGCTGCCACGGCACCGCAGGCACATCCGTGATCGCCGCGTCGGGCAGTGGAGCCGAACCGTCGAGCGCGAGCAACGCCCGGTTGGTGTGGAACGTCGTCGTATCGTCCTGGTCCCGGCGCAACGACCCGCACAGCAGCAGATCCGGCAAGTCCGAGTCCCGCGCCGTCTCCTCGATCGCCGACAACGCGATCGTGTGCGGCGAGATCTCCAGGAACCCGTCATGGCCATCCGCGAAGGCCGCAGCCACAGCCTGCGTGAACCGGACCGCCCGACGCATGTGGTGCGCCCAGTACTCGGCGTCGAACGACGGCGGCCCGTCGGTGACCGTGCTGTAGCAGGGAATCCCGCCCTCCCGCCGCCGCACGCCCCGCAGCTCCGCCCGCAACTCAGCGAGCACCGGCTCGACCGCGGCGGTGTGCCCACTGGTCCGCAGCGGCAGCACAGTCGCCAGGCGGTCCGCCGCCTCCGTTCGCCGAACCAGCGTCTCGATCTGCGCCCGCGGCCCAGCCACCGTTTGACGCCGAGGCGCGGCATAGACCGCAACCGCCAGATCCGGCAGGTCGTAGGCCAGCGCGTCGAACTCGGACCGGGCCAGCTCCACCGCCGCCATCGCACCCGACCCCACCGCGTCGATCCGCGCCAACAACCGAGCCCGGGTAGCGGCCACCCGCACACCGTCAGCCAGGCTCAACGCCCCGCCGACCACCGCCGCCGCCACCTCACCGGACGACTGCCCGATCACCGCCGCCGGCCGCACGCCGTACGACCGCCACAACGCAGCCAGTCCGACCTGCACACCGAACAGCGCGATCTGCCCCTGCTCCATGTCCATCGCCTCAGGCGGATCAACCAGAAGGTCCCGCACCGACACCGCACTGTGCCCGCGCAACACCTCGTCCACCTCATCCACCGCAGCGGCGAACGCAGGCTCGGCGTCCAACAACCCACGAGCCATCCCCGGTCGGCCGGACCCGTAACCGGAGAACACCCACACCAGCTGTCGATCCGTGCCTGCCCGGTCCGTGCCACGCCGAACCGGGCGTGTGGGGACCACGCCCGGTGTGCGCTGCCCTGTGGCGAGGGCGCGCAGGCGGTCGATGACCTCGGCGCGGTCACGGCCGACGACCGCGGCCCGCACGCGGTCGGCTCCACTTCGGCGGGCCAGGGTGGCCGCCACATCGCCGAGTGGGTTGTCGTTGTCGTCCAACCAGTCCGCGACCACCTCGGCGTGTCGCCGGATGCGGTCGTCGGATGCGCCGGACAGCACCATCACGTGCATGGCGTCGTCGCTGACACCGGCACGTTCGGTGGCGGGGGGCTCCTCCAGGACCACGTGCGCATTGGTGCCGCCGAACCCGAACGACGAGATGCCGGCCGTGACGCGGCCCGAGTAGCGCGGCCACACCACGGGTTCGGTGACCACCCGCAGGCCGGTGAAGTCGATGTGCGGGTTGGGTTCGGTGAAGTGCAGGCTGGGTGGGATCTTGCCGTGTTGGACGGCCAGTACGGTCTTGACCAGGCCGACCAGGCCTGCGGCCGATTCGGTGTGGCCGATGTTGGACTTGACCGAGCCGATCAGCAGCGGGCGGTCGGGTTCACGGTCGCGGGCCAGCACCTCGCCGAGGGCGCCTGCCTCGATCGGGTCGCCCAGCAGCGTGCCGGTGCCGTGCGCCTCGACGTAGTCCACCAGCGCCGGGTCCACGCCCGCGTCGCGGTAGGCGCGGCGGACGAGTTCGGCTTGGGCCCGGGGGTTGGGCGCCATCAGACCGTTGGAGCGACCGTCGGAGTTCACCGCGCTGCCGCGGATCACGGCCAGCACGCGGTCACCGTCGCGCCGGGCGTCGGACAGCCGCTTGAGCACCACGGCGGCGCAGCCCTCGGCGCGGGCGATGCCGTCGGCCGAGGCGTCGAACGGCTTGCAGCGGCCGTCCTCCGACAACAGCCCGGCCCGGTGGAAGCCCACCGTGAGCGCGGGCGTCAGCAGCAGGTTCACCCCGGCCACCAGCGCGGTGTCGCTCTCGCCCGAACGCAGGCTCTGGCACGCCTGGTGCACCGCCACCAGCGACGACGAGCACGCGGTGTCCACGGCCATACTGGGTCCGCGCAGGTCCAGCAGGTACGACACCCGGTTGGCGGCGATGCTCAGCGCACCGCCGGTGGCCGTCCACGGGCTCATCCGGGCCGGGTCGACGGCGGACGCCGCGCCGTACTCACCGGCCGAGATGCCGACGAACACGCCGGTCGCCGTGCCGCGCAACGAGTCCGAGGAAACGGCCGCGTGCTGCAACGACTCCTGCACGACCTCCAGCACCAGCCGCTGCTGCGGGTCCATGCTCGCCGCCTCGTGCGGCGTGATCCCGAAGAACTCGGCGTCGAAACCGGTGATGTCGTCCAGGAAACCGCCCCACCGGGGCGCTCCGTCGGGCATCGCGTCCCAGCGTTCCAGCGGCGCCGCCCGCACGGCGTCACGCCCGTCGCGCAGCAGGGACCAGAACTCGTCCGGCCCGTGGACACCACCGGGGAGCCGGCAGCCCAGGCCGATCACGGCGATGGCCTCACCAGCGTCGGCGCGATCAGGCCCGGGCGCACTGAGTCCACTGCGGACAGGCACCTCGGTCTGGTCGGACGCGCCCGAGGTCCGGTCGGACAGGTGGCGCGCGAGTCGGGCGACGGTCGGGTGTTGCCACAGCGCGCTGACCGGCAGGTCCAGGCCGGTGACCTCGCCGAGCGCACCGGCCAGCACCACGGCGTCGCGGGACGACAGCCCCAGTTCGACCAGGGGGCGATCGACGTCGACGTGCTCGGGCGCGAGGCCGACGGTGTCGGCGATGTTGGCTACCAACCAGTCTCTGAGGCCGGCTTCGGTCGACGGGGTGTGACCGGTCATGGGCACCTTCGGGCGGTGAGCAGGGACGGTGGAACGCGCGGGTGACGCGGGCGGCGGACACGGCCCGGGCGGCTGGTGCGGCGTTCCACGAACCTGGTTCGCAGAACGACGAATGTAACACTTTGTCGATGGTGTAATTCCACGGAAACCTGATGATTGCGGCCCGGTTCGCGCTCGGCAATAGGCCGTTCGGACGTGTATTGGCACTGTATCGGTTACTTAAAGCGCCGATTGACACACTCTCCGATGCATGAGTAGCGTCCTCGCGTTGTTACACGTGGACGTTCTGTTCCGTTATGCGATGTGACGTGGCCTAGCTGCGCGTCACGTTCCGAGCAGTCCGCTTCTCACCTCGACGAGGAGGTTCGGATGACTGTCACGATGTCGCCCGGCTGGGTACCGGTGTCCGAAGTCGGGCGGGGCACGGTCACCGCGGCCGTCCTGCGCTGGGCGCGGGAGAAGCCCGACCAGCCCGCCTTCACCTTCGTGGACTACGCGGAGGACAACCGCGGTCGCGCCACCACGCTCACCTGGTCCGAAGTGGACACTCGGGCCCGGGCCATCGCCGCCGGTCTGCGCGCCCGTGCCGAACCCGGTGACCGCGCCGTTCTGCTGCTGCCGCAAGGACTCCACTACGTGACGGCGTTCTTCGGCTGCCTCTACGCCGGAGTGCTCGCGGTGCCGCTCTTCCCGGTCGACGGCGCCGGGCACCGCGACCGGGTCGTCGGCGTGCTCGGCGACTGCACGCCGAGAGCCGTGCTCACCACGACGGCCCTGCTCCCGGCCACCCGGAACGAGCTGGCCGGGCCGTTCGACGTGCTGGCGGTCGAGGACCTGGAGGCGGCCCCGCCGACCGCAACCATCGCCGCGACGCAGGCCGATCAGCCCGCCTACCTCCAGTACACCTCGGGCTCCACCCGGCAACCCGCCGGTGTCGTCGTGACCCACCGGAACCTCATGATCAACGCAAGTCAGGCCCTGCGCGCCTACGGCGTGGTGGACGAGGTCAGCCCGGTCAGCTGGCTGCCCCTGTTCCACGACATGGGCCTGGTCCTGGGCATGGGTTCGCCACTGGTGTTCGGGTCGGAAACGGTGTTCATGGACCCGCTCGCCTTCCTCTACAGCCCGATCCGCTGGCTCGAAGCGATGAGCGGCCGGTCGGCGGTGATCAGCGCGGCGCCGAACTTCGCCTACGACCTGTGCGTGCGCCGCGTGCCCGAGGCCAAGCGGTCCACTTTGGACCTGACCGGTGTGCTCACGTTGGCCAACGGCAGCGAACCGGTGCGCGCCGGCACCGTGGCCCGGTTCCAGGAGGCCTTTGCGCCGCACGGCCTGGGCGCGGACGTCCAGCGCCCGTCCTACGGCCTGGCCGAGGCCACCGTCTACGTCACCGCCGCCGGTGGCGCGCCGGTGACCACGTCCTTCGACCGCGCCGCGCTCGCCGCCGGCCACGCCATCGCGCCGGTCGCCGGGCAACCGAGCACCGCGCTGGTCGGCTGCGGGTCACCCGTCGACCAGCACGTGCTGATCGTGGACCCGGACTCGGACGAGCCGCTGCCCGACGGACGGGTCGGCGAGATCCGGGTGACCGGCCCCAACGTCTCGCCCGGCTACTGGTCCGGCGAACGGGACCTCGGCGTGTTCGGCACCACCGTCACCGACCAGCCGGCCGGGCTGCCGCGCGACGGCTGGCTGCGCACCGGAGACCTGGGCGTGCGGCACGAGGGCCAGTTCTACGTGGTCAGCCGGATCAAGGACACCATCATCGTGGACGGCCGCAACCACTACCCGCAGGACATCGAGGCCACCGTGGAGTCGGTCGACCGCGCCCTGCGCGACGGCCACATCGCCGCCTTCGCCGTCGACCGGAACGACCAGGAAAGGCTGGTCGTCGTCGCGGAACGCAGCCCCCGCACACCCCGCGAGGACATCGACCTCACCCGGCTCGGCGCCCTGGTCCGGGCGGCCGTGTCCACCCACCACGACCTGCGCGTGCACGACGTCGTGCTGGCCGAACCGGGCACGGTGCCGCGCACGTCGAGCGGCAAGCTGTCCCGCTCCCTGTGCCGTGAGCAGTACCTCGAAGGCCGCTTCGCCGTGACCGCGTGACCCGGCCTCGGACCCGTCAGGAGCACGTCATGTCCCTCAGATCACCCCTTGCCGTGGTCGCCGCGTTGGTGGTGTCGATCGTCGTGCCCGCGCCGCCCGCCGTCGCGGTCGTGGCCGACAACGGCGCGACCGTGGTGAAGCAGACCCGCCTCGACGACCGCACCTACGACCTCACCATCAACTCACCCGCCATCGGCGGCAACGTCCCCGTGCGGCTGCTCACGCCACCCGGCTGGTCACCCACCGCGACCCGCACCTGGCCGGTGCTGTTCCTGCTCCAGGGTTGCGGCGACGACTACACCTCGTGGACCAGGGAGACCGACGTCGAGCAGCTGAGCGCGTCCAGCGACGTGCTGATCGCCATGCCCGACGGCGGCCGGGCCGGCTGGTACTCGGACTGGTGGAACGGCGGACGCGGCGGCACGCCCGGGTGGGAGACCTTCCACATGACCGAACTGGTGCAGCTGCTCGAACGCGGCTACCGCGCCGGCACCAGCCGGGCCATCGCCGGTCTGTCCGCCGGCGGCACGGGCGCCTTCAAGTACGCGGCGAAGCGACCGGGCTACTTCAAGGCGGCGGCCTCGTACAGCGGCATCCTGTCCACCCAGTTCGTGGGTGTGCCGCAGTACGTGGGGGCGACCGTGCTGCGCGAAGGCATGTCCGCGGACGCGCTGTGGGGCGACGACGATTTCCAGGCGAGCGTCTGGCGGGCCAACAACCCGAAGGAACTGGCCTCCGGACTGCGCGGGACGTCGTTGTACATGTCCTACGGCAACGGGTTCACCGGGCCGCTCGACCCCGGGTTCGACTACGACGCCAACGAACGGATCGTCGGCAACACCTCGCCCGACTTCGTCCTCCGGATGCGCTTGCTGAACATCCCGATCACCGTCAACGCCTACGGCGACGGCACCCACACCTGGCCGTACTGGCAGCGCGAACTGCGCCGCTCCTGGCCGCAGTTGATGACCGCGCTCGGCGTGCCGGGCTGACGTGGAACCCGGTGCGGTGGGACCCGGTGCGGTGGGACCTGACGGAGCGGACCCGGCGGTGCGGCGACCTTTGCCGACGGTGCTCGTCGCCGGGTTCGCCGGGTTCGTCACCGCACTGGACAACAGCATCCTGATGGTGGCGCTGCCGACGATCGGCGCGGACCTGGGCCTGTCCACGACCGGCCTGCAGTGGATCGTGGTCAGCTACATGCTCGTGTTCGCGGGCCTGTTGATCACGGCGGGCGCGCTCGGGGACCGGTTCGGCTCGCGGCGGGTGCTGCTGGTCGGGTTGGCCGCGTTCGCCGTCACCTCACTGGGGTGCGGCACCGCCGGGTCGGGTGTGGCGTTGGCGTTGTGGCGGGCGGGTCAGGGCGCCGCGGCGGCCCTGCTGGTGCCGACCGGACTCGCGTTGCTGCGCACCGACCTGCACCCGCGGCACCGTCCGGTCGGGATCGCGGTGTGGACGGCCGCGTTGGCCGCCGCGTTGGCGATCGGGCCGGCGTTGGGCGGTGCGTTGTCCGAGTTCGCGCACTGGCGGTGGATCTTCCTGGGTGCGGTGCCGTGCTGCCTGGTCACGCTCGTGCTGGCGGCCGTGACGCTGCGACCGGGCGGACTGGGCGGGCCGGGCGGGCCGGGCACGAGGACGCGGCTGACCGTGGTCGGAACCACGGCCCTGTCGGTGGCGATGTTCGCCTTCATGGCCCTGCTGCTCGACACGGGTCCGCCCGTGCTGGTCGTGGTGGCGGTGGCGGCGTCGCTGGTGTTCGTCCTGCACGAACGGCGGACCGCGCACCCGTTGCTGCCGCGTGCGGTGATCGGGCGGCGGGTGTTCGTGGTCGGTGCCCTGGCCCAGGGGTTGTGGAGCGTCGCGATCACCGGGCTGCTGTTCGTCAGCCCGCCGTACCTGGAACGGGTCCTCGGGCTCACCCCGGCGGGCAGCGGCCTGTTCTTCGTGCCCATCGCGCTGGCCGTGGTGGTGGGGACGCCGGTCGTGGCGCCGTTGGTGCGGCGGATCGGCCCGTGGCACGTCTCAGGCCTCGGGCTGGCTCTGGTCGCGGTGGCGTTGTTCGCGATCGTCTGGCTCGCGGACCGCGCGCACGCCGGGGGACTGCTGGCCTGCCTGGCGTTGGCCGGGTTCGGCTCGGCGCTCACCACCCCGTTGACCACGGCGGTGCTGGACTCGGTGGCGGACCGGTTCGCCGGCGTGGCCTCGGGTGCGATCACCGCTGCCCGTGAGCTGGCCGGCGCGCTCGGCGTCGCCGCCGTCGGCAGCACGTTCGCCGTCACCTCCGCCTCCGCCTCCTACGGTGAGCCGCAGTCGGAGGCACTGGCCCACGCCTACCGCGCCGGTGTGCTGGTGGCCGTGCTCGCGGTGGTCGTGGCGCTGGTACTCACCCTGTCCGCCGCCCGCGCGGACAAGATCACCCGACAGCCAACGGGCCGGGCTGTGCGACCATGACAGCCATGTCTCCTGTGGGCGGGTCGGACGCCCGCGGTCCGACGAAGTTGCAGCAGGACCTCGCCGCGCTGAAGAAGCGCACCCGACCCACGCCCGTGGACGCCCTCCGCCAGGCCAAGCGCAACTTCCTGCGCCAACAGCGCATCGACATGAGCGTGCTGGCCGAGCAGTTGGAGATCAGCCGCGTCACCCTCTACCGGTGGGTCGGCTCGCGCGACCAACTGCTGGTCGAGGTGACGTGGTCGCTGACCGAGTTCACGATCGGCGAGCTGAACCGGGAGGTCCGGGAGACGGGGTCGGAACGGGTGGTCCGGATCGCCGTGGGGTTCCTGGAACGCGTCCTGGACAACGCTGGGATGAAGCACTGGATCGCCACCGAGGGTGAACTGGCGATGCGCCTGATGACCAGGCACGACACCGGCTTCCAGCCCCGGCTGATCGAGGCGTTCCGGCAGATCCTCCAGGAGGAGACCGACGCGGGCCGGATGTCGCTGCCCGCGGACCTGAACGAGGTCGCGTACGTCATCGTGCGGATCATCGAGTCGTACACGTACCTCAACCTCATCACCGGCCAGGAACCGAACATCGAGAAAGCCGAAGGCGTCCTCCGCCTGCTCCTGCGCTGACCCCGGTCAGCGGGTGGGGATTCGGAGGTCGGCGTCGGGGACCAGCACGGAAGTGCTCCACGACGCGTCGTTGGTGTAGACGATGCAGGTGACGTTGCGGAAGCCGGCGTTCCAGCTGTTCACGTCCGGTGCCAGGAAACCCAGTTGGGTGGTCTCGTCGACCAACGCCTCGTCCACGTTCCGCGACCCGATGTTCAGGCACTCCGTCTCGGCGGCGGCGACGAACCCGTCGGGCCCCGGCCACCGACCGGCCTGCTCGATGAACACGCCGATGGCCTGAGCGTCGTGCTCCGCGGTGCACGAGGTGAGCCGGAAGGCTTCGATATCGCGCTCGAACGAGGGGCGGATGAAGCAGTCACCCGGCTTCACCGTGCAGATGTTGGCGTGCCCGGCCGGGACGTCCATGCACACGGCGGAGGAAGCCGACTGGGTCCGGTCCGGCGCGTTGACGATCAGGACCGTCCACGCGCCGGACCAGAGCAGCGCGGCGACGATCCCGAAGATCGCGAAGAAGAGGACCTTCCCCTTGCCGAACACCCGTGAGGACGCAAGCACGTTGGCCGGGGGAGCCGGCCACGGGACCTGCGCCTGGCCGGCGGGCGGGGTGAGGTTCGGCGTGGCGAAGACCGGTTGCGCTTCGGGCGGGATACCCGCATAAGGCTGGGCCGCCGGATAAGGCTGGGCCGGATAGGACTGGAACGGCTGGGCCTGGGTCGGATAGGGCTGGAACGGTTGGGGCTGGGCGAGGCCGGCCGGCGAGGCCGACCACGGTTGGTCCGACCGGCCGGTGGTGCGGCCCGCGCTCCGCTCGTTGACGCGGGTCAGCACGAGGATGCCGAGGACGATCGCCACCGCGATGGTGATCCCCAGGAACCCGCACACACCGAGCACCAGCACGGCGATCGCCATCTTGTCGGTCGTCCGGTTACGCGCGACCTGGTAGAAGCGCACGCTGTCGTGGACCGCGCCAGGCGGTAGGAACGCGTAGGGCTGCCCGACCAACGCCTGGTTGGGACTGTCACCGCCACGGCCTTCGTCGCTCATAGCGCCCCCACTGCTCCGCCCGGCCGACCCGCTGACGGTAGCGCGGATGTCGATCGAAATACCCGCTTATAGCGGTAAACGACCGGTGACTTCGTCGCCGGGGGCCTCGCCGGATCGGTCAGCCGGACGTCCTCGCCAGGTAGACGGTGCTGGTGGCGTCACGGTCCTGCAACGCGTTGTGGAAGCGGACGACTTCGGCACTGGCCTGAGCGAAGTGATCGCCCAGCGACGCGGTGTAGTCGTCGTCCGGTGGCTCGTTGGACCACAGGGCGAACACGCCACCGGGGTGCAGGCGGTCGGCCAGCCGGCGGAGGCCTTCGGCTTGGTAGAAGTCGGCGTTGTCCGGGTGCAGCAGGTGGCGTGGCGAGTGGTCGATGTCGACGATGATCGCGTGGAACCGCCGGCCCGGCTCCTCCGGGTCGAGCCCGTCGGCCGAGCGGGAGAGCGCGAAGAAGTCGCCGTGGACCAGTCGGCAGCGCGGGTCGGCGGCCAACGCCAGACCACCGGGCAGCAGCCCCTGGCGGTGCCAGTCGATGACCTCGCCGAGCGCGTCGATGACGAGCACGGACCGCACGTTCGGGTTCTCCAGCACGGTCCGCGCGGTGTAGCCGAGGCCCAGGCCGCCCACGACCACGTCCAGTGGCGCGGGCAGGTCGGCCAGCGCCAGGTGCGCCATCTCCACCTCGGACACGGTGAACAGGCTCGACATCAGGAACTCGTCGTTGAGCTTGATCTCGTGGACCTCGCGGTCGAAGACCGGGTCCCAGCGACGCCGCAGGACGAGCTCGCCCAGTGGCGTCTGGCGCCAGTCGAGTTCCTGGAAACGCGCACTCATCGCAGGTTTACCTCCGAGTCGGTCCGCGGCTGTCGCGGTCGAGTACCCACAGTGGACCGCAGGCACGCGGTGAGTGCAGGAAGAGCCCATGATCGCAGTAGGACGGCCGCGACCGGATCGTGCCCCGTCGCGGCCGTCCCAGTGGAGGATCGGCTATCGAGTGCTGTCGACCAGGGTGTGCTCCTCGGCCTCGGTGTCGGCCTTCGTCTCCTCCTTGGCGAGGGCGGCGCCTTCGACGTCGAGGGTGGGCAGCCACCGCAGCCACTTCGGCAGCCACCAGGCGCGTTCGCCGAGCAGGGCCAACGCCGCCGGGACCAGGATCATCCGGACCACGAAGGCGTCCGCGAGGATGCCGATGGCCAGGGCGAAGGCGATCGACTTCAGCGCCAGCTCACCCGCCGGGACGAACCCGGCGAACACGAAGAACATGATCAGCGCCGCGGCGACGACGACCGGGGCGGCCTGGCGGAAGCCGGTCACGATGGCGTCGCGTGGTGCGGCGCCGCGGTGGTGGGCTTCGTGCATGCGGGAGACCAGGAAGATCTGGTAGTCCATGGCCAGGCCGAACAGGATGCCGATCACCAGGATCGGGGTGAGGCTGATCAGCGGTCCGGTGGTGTCCAAGTTGACCGCGTCGGCCAGCCAGCCCCACTGGAACACCGCGACGGTCGCGCCGAGCGACGCCCCGACGGTCAGCAGGAAGCCGAGCACGCCGACCAACGGCACCAGCAGTGACCGGAAGACCAGCACGAGCAGGATCAGCGCCAGACCCACCACCAGCACCAGGTAGATCGGCAGCGCCTCGTCGAGGGCGACGGCCACGTCGACGCTGACGGCGGTGGCCCCGGTGACGGACGCGGTGACGCCGTCGACACCGGCGAGGTAGCCGCGCAGGCTGATGACCAGCTGCTCGGTGGCTTCACTGGTGGGACCGGACCTCGGGATGACGGTGACCATGGCCGCGGTGCCGTCGGCGTTGGGGATGGCGGGGGTGACCACGGCGACGTCGCCGAGCGCGGTGATCGGCCCTGCGGCGTCGGTGCCGGCCTGGACGGCGTTGTCACCTTCGAACAGGACGATCAGCGGCCCGTTGAAGCCGGGGCCGAAGCCGTCGGTGAGCAGCTGGTCGGCCCGCTCCTGGGTGCTGTCCGCGGCGGGGGTCTGCACCAGGGTGGTCTGCATGGAGGCGAACGGCACCGCGACCACGCCCAAGGCCACGATCGCCAGCAGCAGCGACGCCACCCGGTGCCGGGTGATCACGCCGATCCAGCCCGCGTAGAAGCCGCGCTCCTTGGTCTCCGCCGTGTCGACTGCATCAGCCGAGGCGGTGCGCTGCTTGCGGGGCAGGACGCGGCGGCCGAGCAAACCGAGCACCGCCGGGACCAGGGTGACGGCGACGAGCATGGCGACCACGATGGTCGCGGCCGCGGCCACACCCATCTGCGTGAGGAACGGGATGCCGACCACGATCAGCCCCACCAGGGCGATGATCACGGTGATGCCCGCGGTGACCACGGCCGACCCGGCGGTGCCCACGGCGATGCCGATGGCGGTCGGGACGTCCGCGCCGCGCCGCAGTTCCTGCCGGTAGCGGTTGATGATGAACAAGGCGTAGTCGATGCCGACGGCCAGGCCCAACATGCCCGCCAACGCCGTGGTCGTGGACTGGAGGTCCATGAAGCCGGTGGCGATGGTGATGCCGAGTACGCCGATGCCCACGCCGGAGGCCGCGGTCAACAGGTTCATCCCGGCCGTGACCAGCGACCCGTAGGTCAGCGCGAGGATCAGCAGGGCGATGACGACACCGATCACCTCGGCCACGCCGCCGACGTGCGGGGGCACCTGGGTGGCCTCACCCGTCACCTCGACGGTCAACCCGGTCGCCCGGAAGTCGTCGACGGCGTCGAGCAGCGCGGTCTGCTCCTCGGGGGTCACCCCGCCGACCGGGGCGTCGTAGGTCACCCTGCTGTAGGCCGTGTTCTGCTCGGCGTTGATCGTCGGCGCGGCCGGGTCCAGCGGGTTGCTCGCCGAGGACACACCGGGCAGGGCGTCCAGATCAGCCACCAGTTTCCCGATGGCCTGGGCGTTCTCCGGCGTGGTCAGCGTCTGCCCCTCGGGGGCCTGCACCACCACGCGGGCGGACGCACCGCCCGCGCCGAACTCCGCCTGGATCTTCTCCAGCGCGGTGCTGGACTCCTGACCGGGGATCGAGAAGTTGTTCGTGGTGGTCCCGGACAGCGTCAGGGCGCCGACGCCCGAGCCGACCAGAACGACCAGCCACAACAGGACGACCAGCAGTCGGCGCCGGTAGGCGGCCAAACCGAGTCTGCGCAACAGCAGTGCCATGGGGATCAGGCCTCCACCTGGTGGGAACGTGACGAAGAGGCGTCGGGCCTGCGATGGCCGAGCGCGTCGAAACAGGTTGCGATGATGTGCGGCCGCCAGGTGGTCTTCTCGCCCTTGCGATTGGCGGCCAGGCTCAGCACGGCCATCGCGCTCAGCGCGCCGGCGACGCGCACGAGCCGTTCCGGTTCGGAGCCGGTGGGGTCGACGGCGAACATCTCCGAGACGAAGAGGAACTGCTCATCGGTCGTGTCGTCGGCATCGGCCGCGGTGAACGAGCGGAACGCCAGCGCCACCCACCCCGGCCGGTCCAGCGCGAGGTCGGTCAGCAGCTCCAACGCCCGCCGATCCCGTTCCTGACCGGGCGGCAGGTCGTTCAGCTGGTCGAGCAACAACCTGCCCCGTTCACGGCCCGCTTCCTGAGCGGCCTCGAAGAGGGCTTCCTTGCTGGGGTAGTGGTGCAGCAGACCCGCCTTGGACAGCCCGGCGGCGTCGGCCAGGGATTTCAGCGACGTCTGGGCGAACCCGTGCTGGGCGAAGAGCGCGGCCGCGCGGTCGAGGATCTCGTCGTCGACCTGCTGCCGGAACCGTCGTGCCATGCCATGACCGTACACGACGTACCGACCGATTCGGTCGGTAAACCGACCGATCCGGTCTGTGACGCCGCTCGCGCACCCCGCTCAGGCCCCCGGCATGACGACGCCGCCCACCACGGCGGTCCGTGGTGGGCGGCCTTATCGGGCTGTCTCGTTCCCTTACGCCGGGGTTTCGGCCTTACCGCTGTTGATCAGGAAGGAACCGGCCACCGTCGCCAGCGAGAGGATCGCGGAGAGCAGGAACGCCGTGTGCATCCCGCCCATCTCGGCACTCGCCTCGGCCTGACCGGACGTGGCCAGTGCCGCGGCACGCGCGCTCATCACGCTCACCAGCAGTGCCACACCGGCCGCGGCGGCCAGCTGCTGGGTCGTGCTGAAGATGGCACTGCCGTGGGCGTAGAGCCGGGCCGGCAGGGCGCCCAGACCGGCGGAGAACAGCGGCGTGAACGAGAACGCCAGGCCCAGGCTCAGCACCAGGTGGAACACCAGGACCAGCGGGGCGGGCGTCGAGGCGTCGAAACCGGTGGCGAACCAGAGGGACCCGCTGGTGGCGACGGTGCCGACGATGAGCAGGACGCGCGGGCCCACCCGGTCGTAGAGCCGGCCCACGAACGGCGACAGCAGGCCCATCAGCAGGCCGCCGGGCAGGAGCAGCAGACCCGTGGTGAGCGGGTTGAGCGCGAGGACGTTCTGCATGTAGATCGGCAGGATCGTGGCGACACCCAGCAGCAGGCCCATCATGATCATCATCAGCGTGCTGCTCACCGTGAACGTGCGGAACTTGAACGTCCGCAGGTCCAGCAGGGCGCGTTCGCGACGTTGCAGCGACAGCTGGCGCAGCACGAACGCCGTGATGCCCAGAACACCCACCGCGAGCCACATCCACAGCGTGAGGGAGGCCCCGCCGCCCGTGTGCCCGATGCTCGACAGGCCGTAGACCAGCCCGCCGAACCCGACCACCGACAACAGCACCGACACCACGTCGATCGGCGCACTGCTCGACTCGCCGACGCTCGTCACCCGGCGCAGGCCCAGGACCAGCGTGGTCAACGAGATCGGCAGCACCACCCAGAACATGCCGCGCCAACCGAACAGGTCCAGCACCACACCCGACACCGTCGGACCGATGGCCGGCGCGACGGAGATGACGATGGAGATGTTGCCCATCAACGCGCCACGTCGGGCCGCCGGCACGAGCGTCATCACGGTCGTCATCAGCAGCGGGACCATGATCGCGGTACCGGTCGCCTGCACGACGCGCGCCATGAGCAGCACCGCGAAGCCCGGCGCCAACGCCGCGAGCAGCGTGCCCGCGCTGAACAGGCTCATCGCCACGCCGAACAGCACCCGCGTCGGCACCCGTTGGATCAGGTAGCCGGTGACCGGGATGACCACCGACATGGTCAGCAGGAAGCCCGCCGTGAGCCATTGGCCCACGGCCGCCGTCACGTCCAGTTCCGTCAGCAGAACCGGAAGCGCGACGCCCATGATTGTTTCGTTCAGGATGACCACGAACGTGGCCACGAGCAGCACACCGATCACGGCGCGATCGCCGCGGCTGAGCGCCGGCGGCGACGTCACGGCGTCGGACACACCTGCGGAAGTCATGCGAAAATCCCCCAAGAGAAAACGGCGCGAGAAAGGCGACGGCGCCCTGATCGTCGTCAACACTACCGGTGGGGATCATGTCGCGAACGCACACTTCCGCTGCCGACGAACCGAGCGCGACGCTCACACCGTGCAGTCGCGCGTGCGCGACACGTCGTCGCGTTCCGCGCAGACTGCCAGACGCTCGTCGTCGGATCGAGCCGATTTCCTCCACTTCCTCCACTTCCTCCCCGCGCGGCGCGCCCGGTGACCCCCTCACCGGGCGCGCCGCGCGGGGCCGTCTACGAACGTGACAGCGAGAGATCCGACGGCACGTAGGGCGACTCGGTGGAGTGCCTCGTGCCGTCACGCAACACCTTGTGCCACACCCGGATCGCGTCGAGGATCACGATGATCACCAGCAGCGCGAACGCCGCCGCCAGCACACCGTCCACCGTCGAATTGGTGATCACGGCCTGCATCTGCTCCGGGGTTTTCGCGGGCGCCAGGAGTTTGCCCTGCTCCAGCGCGTCGGCGTACCGGTCGCGTTGGGCGAAGAACCCGAGCTTCGGGTCGCTGCTGAACACCTTCTGCCAACTCGCGGTCAGCGTCACGGCCACGTCCCAGGCCAGCGGGACGGCGGTGACCCACGCCCAGCGGACCTTCCCGCTCTTGATGAGCAGGGTCGTGCACACGGTGAGCGCGATGGCCGCGAGGAGCTGGTTGGCGATGCCGAACAACGGGAACAGCTGGTTGATACCGCCCAACGGGTCGCTCACGCCCGCGTAGAGGAAGTAACCCCAGGCCAGCACCACCGCCGCGCTGGTGATCCACAGACCCGGCCGCCACGACACCCTGGCGAACGGCTTCCACACGTTGCCCAGGGCGTCCTGGAGCATGAACCGCCCGACGCGGGTACCGGCGTCCACCGTGGTCAGGATGAACAGCGCCTCGAACATGATCGCGAAGTGGTACCAGAACGCCTTCATCGCGTCACCGCCGAGCATGTCGGAGAAGATCTCCGACATGCCCACGGCGAACGTCGGCGCGCCGCCGGTGCGTGCCACCAGCGTGGACTCCTGCACGGCCGCCGCGGCGGCCTGCAACTCCTGCGGGGTGATGGCGAACCCGAGTTGGCCGACCGCCGCGGACGCCGACTCCACCGTGGTGCCGACCACGCCGGCGGGGGCGTTCATCGCGAAGTAGATGCCCGGGTCCAGCAGGCTCGCCGCGATCAGCGCCATCACCGCCACGAACGACTCCGCCAGCATCGCGCCGTAGCCGATGAGCCGGACCTGGGACTCCTTCTGGATCAGCTTCGGCGTGGTGCCGGACGCGACCAGCGAGTGGAACCCGGACAGGGCGCCGCACGCGATGGTGATGAACACGAACGGGAACAGCGAGCCCGCGAACACCGGGCCGTTGCCGTTGAACGCGAAGTCGGTGAACGCCTCGTTGCGCAGCACCGGCGCGGTGACCAGGACACCCACCGCGAGCAGCACGATCGTGCCGATCTTCATGAACGTCGACAGGTAGTCGCGCGGCGCGAGCAGCATCCACACCGGGAGCACGGACGCGAGGAACCCGTAGCCCACCAGCCACAGCACCAGCGTCTTCGGTTCGAGGGTGAACGTGTCCGCCCAGCTCGACGTCTGCACCCAACCGCCCGCGACGATGGCGGCCAGCAGCAGCACGACACCGATCACGCTGGTCTCCACGACCCGGCCGGGCCGGATCACCCGCATGTAGAAGCCCATGAACAACGCGATGGGGATGGTCATCGCGATCGAGAACGTGCCCCACGGCGACTTCGCCAGCGCGTTCACCACGACCAGCGCCAGCACCGCGAGCAGGATGATCATGATCGCGAAGACGCCGATCAACGCCGCCGCGCCGCCGATCGGCCCGATCTCGTCGCGGGCCATCTGGCCGAGGCTCTTCCCGTCCCGCCGCATCGAGAAGAACAACGTGACCATGTCCTGCACGGCGCCCGCGAAGATCACCCCGACGATGATCCAGATGGTGCCCGGCAGGTACCCCATCTGCGCGGCGAGCACCGGCCCGACCAACGGTCCGGCGCCCGCGATGGCGGCGAAGTGGTGTCCGAACAGGACACGGCGGTCGGTGGGCTGGAAGTCGGCGCCGTCGTCGAGCCGTTCCGCGGGCGTGGCGCGGGTGTCGTCGACCTGGAGCACGCGCTTGGCGATGAACCTCGCGTAGAAGCGGTACGCGATGGCGTAGGAGCCGAGTGCGGCGGCGACGAGCCAGATGGCGGAGACGGTCTCCCCCCTGGACAGCGCCAGCACTGCCCAGGCGACGGCGCCGACGCCCGCGACGGCGGTCCACACCAGGACCGACCGCAACCGTGTTGCGTTCATGGATCTCCTTGTCAGAGCGGAAAAAGGCACGCGGAAACCCGCCCGGCCGCGCAAGGGGCGCACGGTCGGTCAGGGGGAGAGCGGGGAAGTGGTTAGGCGTTCACCGGTGGCAACCTGCCCAGGCACGCCCGCAGGCCGGCGTCGGGCGGCAGGTCCGTGGTGAACCACCGCAACGGACCCACACGTCGGCAACTCACCGCCACGTCGCGCTTGGCCAGGTGCGCCCACGCCGTGGGATGCGCGTAGACGACGTTGTGCGGCAACGCGTCGACGGGTCGGAAGCGGCGGGGGAGACGGCTGCGGCGCAGCGCCCGCACCGAGAACTCCCCGGAATCGGCGCAGCACAGACCCGTCACGTGCCAGTCGACCACCACTACCTCGTCGGGACGGAGCGCGGTGCGCGCCAAGTCGTCCAGGCGGAACGTCACGTCGTCCCCGGCTTCCGCAGGCGCAGCGCAACGGCCAGGCACAGGGCCGTGAGCAGCAGGCATCCGAACTGGTACCAGTAGAAGAACGGCACGCCCGCCAGCCGTGGCGTCACCCGTGCGTACAGCGGCACGGCGACCGCGGCGAGCGCGGGCAGCACCAACAGGGCGACCGTCACCGGTGAAGGCCGTATCGGTTCGGTTACCTCGCGTGGCACGGTTGGGTCCTGGTGCACCGTCGCACCTCCTGCTTCAGCCGATCTTGGGCTTCGTCTGCCTATGAGTTGCGCAGGTCACCTGTTCGGTTTACACACACCCGGAAATTTGTGTCGCGTATGTTTCCGCCGGTGGCCCGTGCAGTGCCGTGCGGTGCCCTGTGCGGCGGCCCGAGGAGGACTTCGCCCGTGACCGGACTCGATCTGCCCGCGCTGCTGGCGTTCGCCGCCGTTCTCGTGCTGACCTCCGCCGCGGCGGTCACGGCGCGCTGGTTCCACCGGGCCGACGTGCTGCCGACACCGGGGGACTGGGCGCTGGCCGGCCGCCGCTTCGGCACGGTGACCACGTGGTTCCTGCTCGGCGGCACGATCTACACCGCCTACACGTTCGTCGCGGTTCCGGGCGTCGTCTACGCCGAGGGCGCGCTCGGGTTCTTCGCATTGCCGTACACGGTGATCGTCTACCCGCTGGCGTTCTGGCTGCTGCCCAAGCTGTGGCGGGAGGCGCGGGACACGGGCGCGGTGACGATCGCCGACGTCGTGCGCGTGCGGTACGACTCGCCCGGTCTGGCCCTCGCGGTCGCGCTCACCGGCATCCTGGTGACGATGCCCTACGTCGCGTTGCAGCTGTTGGGCATCCGGACGGTGCTGACGGTGCTCGGCGTCTACCCGGCGGGCGTGGTCGGTGACGCGATCCTCGGCCTGGTGTTCGCGGTGCTGGCCGTGGCGACCTACCGCAACGGCATCCGCGCGGCGGCGGTGATCGCGTTCCTCAAGGGCGTGCTGGTGTTCGCCGCGATCGTGGTGATCGTGGTGCTGCTCGGCGACCCGGCCGATATCTTCGCCCAGGCCGAACGGCGTGCGACGGGTCCGCCGGACCTGGTGTCGGCCGGGGTGGACGGCGGCGTGGTGACCACCCACCTCGACCCGGGTCTGTCCACTGTGTACGTGACGCTGGCGGTGGGGTCGGCGTTGGCGCTGCTGATGTACCCGCACGTGCTGACCGGGGCGTTCGCCGCGCGTGACGGGCAGGTGCTGCGCCGCAACTCCGTGGCGCTGCTCGGCTGGACGGCGCTGCTGGGCCTGTTCGCGCTACTCGGTGTAGCCGCTCACGCACGTGGCGTGCTCGCACCGGGAGGGCAGGCGGAGCTGGCGGTGCCGATGCTGATCGAGGGGCTGATGCCCGGCTGGGCGGCCGGGCTGGTGTTCGGCGCCCTGGCCATCGGCGCCCTGGTGCCGGCGTCGATGATGTCGGTGGCCGCCGCGATGCTGTTCACCCGCAACGTCTACGTCGAGTACGTCAACCCGAACTCCACGCCCAAGCAGCAAACCGCGATCGCGCGGTTCGTGTCACTGTTGGTCAAGCTCGGCGCGCTCGGGTTCGTCCTGGTGCTGGCGGCCCAGGACACGATCAACCTCCAACTGCTGGGCGGGGTGTGGGTGTTGCAGACGTTCCCGGCCGTGGCGCTCGGGCCGCTGCGCCGGTTGACCTCGCCCGGCCTGCTCGCCGGCTGGGCCGCCGGGATGCTCGCGGGCACCCTGCTGGTGACCGCCGGCGGGTTCTCCGCCGTGGTCGTCATCGGCGGTGTCCAGGTGTACGCGGCGGTGGTCGCCCTGGCGATCAACCTGGCCGTCGCGTTCGCGGTGAGCGCCGCGCTGACGCTGTCGTCACGGGACCGGGCCGGTGACTGACGACCAGCCGGACACCGTCGAGACACTCGCGGCCCGTGACGCCGACCGGGAGGCGGCGCTGGCCGACCTGTTCCACCGGCACCACCTCGACCTGGTCCGGCTGGCCGCGCTGCTGGGCGCGGAGTCCGATGCCGAGGACGTGGTCGGCGACGCGTTCTGTGAGCTGCACCGCGGTTGGAAGCGGCTGCGGTCGCCGGACGCGGCGCTACCCTACTTGCGTGCGGTCATCGTGAACCTGGTGCGCATGCGGGTCCGCCACCTGGTGGTCGTCCGCAAGCACGTCGAGTGGGTGCGCGAGGACGTGGCCTCGGCGGAGTCGCAGGCGCTCGTGCGCGACGACCAGCGGGCACTGGTGGCCGCGCTGCGGGAGTTGCCCGCCCGCCAGCGCGAGGCGCTGGTGCTGCGGTACTGGTTGGGGTTGAAGGAGGCCGAGATCGCGGAGGCGATGGGCATCAGCCCCGGCGCGGTGAAGGCCCACACCGCGCGGGGCATGGCGAAGCTGGGCAAGGTGCTGGAGGCGCAAAGTGACGACTAGCGAACAGCGGATCGAGGAAGCGCTGCGCTCCATGGCGTCCGGCGTGACGACCTCTCCCGACGCCTACCGCCAGGTCCGGAGCCGGTGGCGCCGCCGGGAACGACGCCGACGGCTCGTCGTCGCCGCCCTGGCCACCGCCGTGATCGTCGCCGCCGACGGCATCGCCCTCTGGGCCCTCAGCGACGCACCGCCCGAACAGCACATCATCTTCAACGACCCGTCCGCCCGATAACCCAGGGTCGCCCGCTGAGATCCGCCGAGATTGCGGTGAACCGTTCCCGGTGCGGGGCCGTAGCCCCTTATGGCAGAACGACACCGACAGCGGAGGACTCCATGCGCCGACGGCCGGCGGCAGCAGTGATCGGGTTGATGGTCTGGATTCTGGCGGGATGCGGCGTGGCGGGCGGCGGGACCACGCCCGTGGCACAGACCGGATCCGGTGCCAGTGAGACGGATGTCCGTTTCTCCCAGCAGATGATCCCGCACCACCAACAGTCGATCCAGCTCGCCAAGCTGGCCAGTCAGCGCAGCACCGGGGAGTTCGTGAAGACCACGGCGACCGAGATCACCACGGCGGAGACCGAGGAGATCGAGCTGATGTCCGGCTGGCTCCAGTCCTGGAACGTCGACGTCCCCGCCGCCGGCACGGCGGGCCACAGCATGCACGGAATGCTCTCGGCGGCCGAGATCTCCTTGCTGGAGAACGCCTCCGGGGCGGACTTCGACCGGCAATGGCTGGTCACGATGGCCAAGCACCTGCGCAGCGGCGTCGAGATGGCGAAGACGGCGTTGGCGACGGGGCAGCACGCGCCGACCAAGACCCTCGCCCAGGAGATCGTCACCGGGCAGGGAGCCCGGATCGCCGCGATCGACGGCAGGATCGCCCAGGCCAAGTAGGCCGAGGACCGGACCGCGGTGCTATTCCGGTTGTTCATAATTGTGAATCCGGAAGGCTTCTGAGCGGAAAACATTGCGCGTTTCCAAAGCCGTGCGTTAGCGTCCCTGGAGCGCTCCCAGGTCGGGTTTTCCCAGTTCAGAGGCGTGAACAGTGGAGGCCTGGTGGCTGTTTAGCGCATTGTGCCCGCAAGGAGGCGTGCATGAGTTCGGTTGCCCGAACGATGAAATTCAAACCCCTTGTCGCAGTCACCACTCTGATGGCGGCTGCGGCTTTGGGGTTACCGGGGCCCGCGGCGATCGCCGCGACGACGCACCACGAGGCCGACGCCCTCTACGTGGCGACCAACGGCAACGACAGCAACGCCGGCACGTCGGCCGCGCCCCTGCGCACCATCCAGCGCGCGGTCGACCTGGCCCGGCCCGGCTACACCATCTACATCCGCGGCGGCACGTACGCGCCCAGCACCAACATCCAGCTGCTCAAGAACGGCACGTCGAGCCAGCCGATCACCCTGCGCAACTACAACAGCGAGCGCGTGATCATCGACGGCGAGAACATGCCGTACACGCCGGGCGCGGTGGGTTCGTCGATCCCGCGCCCGGAGCGCGGCGCCGTCCACATCGAGGGCGACTACTGGCGGCTGATCGGCCTGGAGATCATCCACGGCCCGTACGGCGTGTTCGGCCTGGACACCAACAACAACGTCTTCGAACGGCTCGTCACCAGGGACAACTACGAGTCGGGCCTGCACATCCAAGGCGCGTCGAGCAACAACCAGATCATCAACCTGGACGCCTACGGCAACCGCGATCCGCGCAAGAACGGCGAGAGCGCCGACGGCCTCGCCATCAAGGAAGGCTCCGGCAGCGGCAACGTGGTCCGTGGCGCGCGGCTGTGGAACAACTCCGACGACGGGCTCGACTACTGGATGTTCTCCTCGCCGATCCTGCTGGAGAACAGCCTGGCCTGGGGCAACGGGTTCAACCGCTGGAACCTGCCCGACTTCACCGGTGACGGCAACGGGTTCAAGCTGGGCGGCAACAGCGTGTCCGCCAACCACACCGTGCGCAACACCATGACCTGGGACAACGCGGTCGGTGGCTTCATCGACAACAACAACCCCGGTCAGCACCGGATCGAGCGCAGCACCGCGTGGGACAACCCGGGGACCGGGTTCAACTTCAACCGCTCCTCCAGCACGTTGACCAAGAACCTGGCGGTGGCCAACGGCACCGCGGTCTCGCTGGGCTCGAACTCCACGGGCAGCGGCAACTCGTGGAACCTCGGCGGCTCGTGGTCGTTCGTGAGCACGGACGCGAACACGATCACCGGACCGCGCAACGCCGACGGCTCGATCCCGTCGTCCACGTTCCTGCGCCCGAGCAACGGCGCCGACGTGGGGGCGCGCTTCTGACCGGCGATCGACCTCGTCACGCGGCGGGACCGGGCGACAACCCGGTCCCGTCGTCGTTCAGGCGGGGACGGCGGCCGTGCTCGGTGCGTCGGCGGGCAGCGGCAGCACCTTGGTGAAGATCGGCACCGCGACCCCGGCCACCACGAAGTGCATCAGCATGAGCGCGATGACACCGATCGGGCTCGCGTTGGCCAGACCGAACAGCGACAGGTCGGGCAGCAGCGACACCACGACCACGATCGGCACCAGCTTGCGCAGCAAGGCGTTCGGGCGCTTGGCCTTGGCGCGGATCAGCGCCCACGCCACGGCGGCCACGACCACGCCGACGGTGGTCAGGAAGACGTAGGCCTGCGGCGCCAGGCCCTGGATGACGTCCGGGGACGCCCCGAACGCCTGAGCGGCGAACGACACCACGGTGTTGCCCACCGACGCCACCACGATCGCCGCCAGGACGCCCAAGACGACCCGGCCCTTGCTCGATTCCACGGCTACTCCTCAACGGTGGCGACAGCTGTCGGTTCGGTGCTCGACCGGGCACCGCCGGAGGTTCGGCCGTGTGCCCGGCGAAGGACAGGTGGGGCTGCCCGATGTGTTCGGGGCAGCCCCACCTGAGTCGGGGTCAGTTCTTGAGCAGCGCGGCGACGGATTCGTCGAGGGACGCCGTGGGGCGGCCGATCAGTGCCGACAGGTCGCCGGAGGTGCTGGCGAGCTCACCGGCGGCGATTGCGCGGTCGGCGTCGACGAGCATGTCGGCGACGAAGTCGGGGAGTCCGGCGCCGACGAGGATGCCGCGGTGCTGGTCGGCGGGGAGGTCCTGGTAGGCGACGGTCTTGCCGGAGATGCGGGTGATCGCCTCGGCGAACTCGGTGAGGGTCCACGGCTCGTCGGCGGCCAGCTCGTAGGCCTTGCCCTCGTGGCCTTCACCGGTGAGGGCCGCCACGGCGGCGTCGGCGTAGTCGGCGCGGGGAACGCCGCCGAGTCGGCCGTCACCGGCGCTGCCGACGATCGCGCCGAACTCCAGGCCCTGGGCGACCGACTGCTCGTAGTTCTCGGTGTACCAGCCGTTGCGCAGGAAGGTGAACGGGATGCCCGACTCGCGGATGAGCTCCTCGGTGGCCTTGTGCTCGGGGGCCAGGGAGATGCTGGTGGTGTCGGCGTACAGGATGCTGGTGTAGAGCAGGTGGCCCACACCGGCGGCCTTGGCGGCGTCGATCACGGCGGTGTGCTGCGCGACCCGGCTGCCGACCTCGCTGCTGGAGATCAGCAGGACCTTGTCCGCGCCGGCGAACGCCTCGGCCAGGGTGGAGGGCTCGTTGTAGTCGGCGGTGCGCACCTGGACACCGAGACCGGCGAGGTCGGCGGCCTTCTGCGGGTCGCGGACGGCGGCCACGACCTGGTCCGCGTCGACCTTCTCGACCAGGGCTTCCACGACCAGGCGGCCGAGCTGGCCGGTGGCACCGGTGACGACGATCATCGAGAACTCCTCAAGTCCGAAACTGTGCTCTCCGCAAGAATGCACTAACTTTTAGAAAGTGCAACCCGAGGGTGAGTACAGTCACGTGAGGGGGTGCTGTGCTGAGAGTATCCTCAGGTACATGAGCGAGGCGCCCGAGTGCACGGCCGAACACGATCAACTGCTGTTCGACGTGTTCGCGCAGCGGTGCCCGTCCCGGTCGACGTTGGAACACCTCACCGGCCGCTGGGGCGTGCTGGCGATGGCGGCGCTGCACGACGGGACGTTCCGCTTCAACGAGCTGCGCCGCCGGGTCCACGGGGTCAGCGAGAAGATGCTCGCCCAGACCCTGCAAGCGTTGGAGCGCGACGGTTTCGTGCACCGCGAAGCGCAGCACACGATCCCGCCGAAGGTCGAGTACAGCCTCACCGACCGGGGCAAGCGCACCGCCGCGCTGCTGCTCGACCTGATCCGCGACGTCGAGGCCCAGATGCCCGAGGTGATCGCCGCCAACGAGCGCTACGACGCAGCCAGGAACGGCTGACCGCGCGCGCGTCGACGGCCACACCAACGTCACCGGTATCCCACTTCCGGGTCCGATTCCTGCGGTGATCGGAACTCTCGGTCGTTGTCGGGACGGCGACGACGACCGTTTCGGGTGAAAAACCGAACACGAATTCACGATGCCCGCTCTCCTGTCCCGTCGGTACGCTTCGCCCCGAAAGGCGCGACCCGATCATCGGAGGAAAAGGGGAATTCGTCATGTCGGATCAGCTGCGGCTGGACAACATCACCCGGGTTTTCACGGTTTTCGACACGGACGGCGACGGTGAGATCACCTGGGACGACTTCGACACGAAGGCCCGCGCGATCGGCCGGGAATTCGACCTCGACGGCGAATCGCCCGAGGTCCAGGGGCTGATCGAGGCGTACCGCGAGGTGTGGGAGTACATCTGCGGCGCGGATGTCGACACGGACGACGTGGTGGTCGAAGCCGAATTCCGGGAGGCGCACACGACCGGTCGCTTGACCACCGAGGAACTGCTGGAGAAGTGGCTGGTCGTCACCGACCGGGCTTTCGAATTGGTCGACCGCGACGGTGACGGTTACCTCGACGAGAACGAGTTCGCGGCCATGTACCGGGGAGCGGGCGTCACCGATCCGCAGGTGGCGGAGATCGCTTTCGCGGCCATGGACGTCGACGGCGACGGTCGCCTCGACCTGCCCGAACTGCGCGCCCAGGTGCAGGGTCTGTTCACCGCCACCGACGAGTCGGAGAAGGGCGCCCGCTTGCTCGTCGGCGACTGAGCGCCACCGGTCAGCCCCGGCTCCTCGTCGTCGGGCCACGCGCTGATCTCGTCCGACCACCCGCCTGATAATCAGGCGGGGAACCTGTCTGGTGATTGCTAGGGTGACCCGGCCGGCCGCGGGACTTCGGTGCGACTTCCGGAACCCGCCTCTGAAGCGATGATTCGCTGATCGTGCCCCCACTCCCCGGCCGGCGCCCACCCACCCCCGGAGCAGGGACGCATGGACGCCATCACCGCCGACGACATGCTGATGTTCATCAACGCGGCGATCACGTCCACCGCACAGCGCGAGTTCCACGGCGGAGCCGACGACCAGCGGCTGTCGCTGGACTTCCTGCACGACTACATGATCGGCAACTACCGCGACCTGTACGCCGCGGCACTCGCGCTGGACATCAACGACCACAACGCCGCGCTGATCGTGCGCAAGCTGCTGGAGACCACCGGCGACGCCACCGCGGCGCAGCGGCGGGTCGAGGGCGAGCTGATCGCGCGGCGGCTGCGCGCGCTGCCGCCCCAGCGCGTGTACGACCTGTTCCGCGCCTTGCGCCGGGCGCGGGTGAACAACCGGCGCACCCGCGCGATCATCCGCGACTGGGTCGTGGGCCGTCCCGACCCGGCGTTCGACGCGGTGAAGTACCGCACCGGCCTGAAGCGCGCGCTGCGGCACGCGCACGTCGCGCCGGACGGCGAGCTGGGCACGTTCCTGTTCGCGTCGGGCAACCACCGCCGGTACGACACCCCGATCCTGGAGACGTGGCGGAAGGCGCACTACGAGCACTCGTCGGTCTACGAACTGCCGTACACGGTGGCCGAGGGCTTCGCCGCCAAGCACCGGATCGACCGGGCGACGTTCCTCAAGCGCATCGCGCCCCGGATGACCCGGCTGGAACGGCTGCGGGTGCAGGAATCCGCCCGGCGCGGCAACGCCGCGGTGGCCGTCGACCTCGGGTCGATGCCGTTGACGCGCCTCGCGTCGTACGTGCTCGCCCTGCCGGTGCCCGAGCGGGTCGAGCGGCGCGCCGAGCTGACCGGCGCGCTGCGTGCGGCAGCGGTCCGGGCCGCCGGGCGGGACGCGGGCGCGTGGGGACGGGTCGCGGCCGTGCTGGACGACAGCTTCTCGGCGTTCGGGTCCGCGCAGAAGCGCCGCCGGCCGCTCGCGGTCGCGCTCGCCTGCCACTACCTGCTGGCGGAGCTGGCGGCCGAGTACGTCCCGCTGTGGACGTCCGGGCGCACCGACGCCCTGCTGGCCTACCCGTACGGGATGACGCCGCTGGGCGAACGGGTGCTCGACGCCCTCGACCAGGCGCCGGACCGGTTGCTGATCGTGTCGGACGGGTGGGACAACGCGCCGTACGGGCTCGCCTCGGAGGTGTTGCGGGTGTGGCGGGCCAGGCTCGACCCCGAACGCCGAGTGGGCGCGGTCCACCTCAACCCGGTGTACGACGCGGCCGACTTCGACGCGAAGCGGCTGTCCCCGGCCGTGCCGACGGTCGGTGTGCGCGATGCCGAGGACGTGCCGGCGCTGGTGGAGTTCGCCCGGTTCACCGAGGGCACCACCGGCTTCGCCGAGCTGCAAGCGCACTTCGACGACCGGGTGGCCCGGTTCCTGGAGGAACGGTGATGGTGAAGCTCGACCTCACGGGGCTGACCACCGGGCCGGCGCAGGTGTGGGGTGGCGTCCGGCTCGTGCCGTTGACCCGGGACGAGCCGATCACCGGGCTGCGGCTGCACGCCAAGGTCTACGGGGACGAGCTCGGCCTGGTCGGGGTGGACCGGCGCACGGACTACGTGTCCTACATCCCGCACGGTTTCGTGGCGACGTGGACCGACGACGACACCCCGGTCGCGGCGTACGGCACCGAGATGAAGCGGAGCGCGGACCACCGGAAGCCGCCGGCGCACGGCATGAGGCTGCACTTCCACCGCCGGATGGCCCGTCGAGTGGACCGGAACCGACTGCGGTTCCTGCCCATGCACATGGCGATCGAGGGGTACCTGGCACTGCACTTCGGCGGCCCGGAGATCGTGTGGGAGGAGTGGTCGCAGCGCGCCGTCCGCCACGGGCTGTCGCCGCGCGTGGAGGAGGCTTACCTGGGTGCCGAGGTCGAGGGCCTGGCGGACGCGCTGAAGGTCTTCGAGATCCACCCGGACCAGTGCGGTGTGCTGGTGTACGTGGCCGACGCGTTGGCCGCGGCGTTCGTCGTGCCCCACCCGGACGACTACCGCGCGCTGCACGCCACTCTCGTGCGGGACCTGTACGGCGAGCTCGTCCACCACTACGCGACGCTGGCGATGCCCGTGCCGCAGTTCCCCGTGCGCCTGCCCGACGACGTGGAGACCATGGCCGACCTGCGTGCGGCGGCGGTCCGGCAGCAGGCGGAGTGGGCCCGTTTCCACGACACCGCGATGGCTGACGGGCTGCTGGGCGAGAGCTACGCGATGGGCCGCGTGTACCGGATGGGCGACTACGCGCTGTCCCGCTTCCTGCCGCCGTTCCGCCTCAAGCAGGAGAACCACATCGGCGAACTGATCACCGACCGCGACGGCCGCACGGCGTACCTGAAGACCTTCCGGCTCTCCGAGGCCCAGGTCCGCCGAGGACACCTGCTCACCACCCCTCGCGGCCAACGACTGGCACCTCGGCACCACCGCAGCCCACCTCGGCCTGACCGAACCGCAACTCGGCCTGCGCCTCCAGGCAGCCGGTTTCGGCGCACTGCTCCGCGAGGACGTCCTGGCCCGCTACCGCGCGGCCGACCGCTCGGCCACAGCACCCACTCGGCCGGCCTGACTCGACGGACGGCCCCACGGGTCTTCAGGGGCGTAGGGCCGACTCGCCGACGGTGGCTCGGGCTCCAACTCCGCGAGCACTGTCGGCACGTCGGCCGCGGTGGGCTGACCGGGTGTGTAAACCCAGGCGGCCCTGAGCGCGTGTCCCTACGGTGAATCCACGTACCGGATCATCCACATCGGATCGCCGGCGCGGTGCTTCACGCTCGGAACGACTTCGCGCCCACCGCGCCCCGTCCGTCGGACGCAGGCTCGTCGGACGCAGGCTCGTCAGGCACCGGCTCGTCGGATGCGGTCTCGTCGAGGAAGCCGCCGGACTGGTGGCGCCACAGCTTCGCGTACGCCCCGTCGGCGTCGAGGAGTTCGGCGTGCGCGCCCTGTTCGATGATCCGGCCCTGGTCGAGCACGATCAGTCGGTCCATCCGCACGACCGTGCTCAGCCGGTGTGCCACGACGAGCGCGGTGCGGCCCTCCATGAGCTGCCACAGCGCCTCCTGGACCAGCACTTCGCTCTCCGAGTCCAACGCGCTGGTCGCCTCGTCCAGCAGCAGGACCGGCGCGTCGCGCAGGATCGCGCGGGCCAGTGCCACCCGTTGCCGCTGTCCGCCGGACAGCTTGATACCGCGTTCGCCGACCATCGTGTCGAACCCGTCGGGCAGCGCGTCCGCGAACTCCGTGACGTGGGCGGCGTTCGCGGCGCGGCGGATCTCGGCGTCGGTCGCGTCCGGCCGTGCGAAGGCGATGTTCTCGCGCAACGTCCGGTGGAACATGGCCGGGTCCTGGGGCACGTACGCGATCAGGCTGCGCAGGTCGGTCTGGCGCAGGCGCGCGATGTCCTGTCCGCCGATGAGGATGCGGCCTTCGTCGATGTCCATCAGCCGCAGCAGCAACCGGGTGAGCGTGGTCTTGCCGCCACCGGAGCGGCCGACGAGCCCGATCCGCGTGCCTGCCGGGATGTCCAGGTCCAGCCCGGCGAACAGCGGCTTGCCGCCGTCGTGCGCGAACACCACGCGGTCGAACCGGACCCGGGAATCCGCGGTACGCAACGGTTCCGGGTGCTCCGGGTCGAGCACGGTCGGCGGGTCGAGCAGCACTTCGGTGAACTGGGCGGCCTCGGTGAGCGTGCTCTCGAAGCGCCGATAAATCTGGTTGAACTCGAACATGATCCGCGTCGCGTTGGAGAAGTACGCGAACGTCACCACGATCGCCTCCACGCTCAGCCCGCCGCTGACCCCGACGGCGATCGCGAGGCCGAGCACGTTGGTGAGCACGTTCAGCGGGGCGACGATCGTGTCGATGCGCAGGTTGCCGTAGTCCCACGAACGCAGCGCCAACGTCCGGCTCTCGGCGGCACGGCTGCGGTGCTCCGCGCTCTCGCGCTCCTCGGCGGCGAACGCCCGCACGGTCTCCATGTTCATCAATGTGTCGGCGACGTGGCCGGACACCCGCGCGTAGGCGGCCTCGCGCTCGGCGACCAGGCGCTGGCGGCGGCGGATGAGCGGCGCGACCACGAATCCCGTGAGGAGGATCAGGCCGAGCAGCACCACGACCAGCAGCGGGTCGTAGCTCCACAGCACGACGCACGCGAAGGCCAGCGGGATGAGGTTGGCGAAGATGCTGAACGCCAGCGTGTCGACGAACTCCTCGAAGCGCGACGCGAAGCTCAGCACCCGCTTGGTGAGCGATCCGGCGAAGTTGTCGTGGAAGAACGCCGCGTCCTTGCCGAGCAGCGCGTCCATGCCGAAGACGGACAGGTGCTCGATCCCGTACGCGTCGGTGCGGTTGACGCAGTGCATGCCGATGCGCCACAGCAGTTCGGCGAACAGCATCAGGCCACTGAAGGCCAGCAGGTACGGCAGCACGGTGGTGAGACCGGTGTCGCCACCTCCGGCGAGCCGACCCGCGAGGGCGCCCACCGCCAGCGGCGCGAGGTAGTACAGGAACGTGTTGCCCAACGCGGGCAGCATGAGCCCGCCGACGGCGAGGAAGCGGTGGCGGCGTAACTCCCTGCCGTACAGGCGCAGGGCGAGCAGGACCGCTTTCTTGCGGTTGTTGACCGGTTTTTCCGAACCCTCCGCCGAACTCTTCTCCGACCCTGGCGCGACCATCCGACTCCCTCCGGGGGCACCGGTGCTCATGCTGCCGCAGCGGACGGGGTGACAGCGATCGAATATCGCTCGGCGGCGCGTGGCGGGGGTCGACTGTTCGCGGCGCATGGAGAGTGATCGAGCGATCACTCTCCGTGTGGCGGAGGTGCGCACGATCGACCATGATCAGTCCACGAGCAGTCAAGCGGCGCGTGCGGTCGAGGACATCCAACTTTAACTTGATTGATTCCAGAAATTGAGTAAGACTGCCAACCGTGCCCACGGCTTCCGAGTTCCAACACATGTTGCGTGGAGCGTCGCTTCGCGTGACGGCTCCTCGGATGGCAGTGCTGTCCGCTGTCCACAGCCACCCGCACGCCGACACCGACTCGATCATCGGTGTCGTGCGGGAGCGGCTCGGCGCGGTGTCCCACCAGGCCGTGTACGACGTGCTGCGCGCGCTGACCACGGCAGGTCTGCTGCGGCGCATCGAGCCTCCGGGCTCCGTGGCGCGCTATGAGGCCCGCGTCGGGGACAACCACCACCACGTGGTGTGCCGGTCCTGCGGTGCGATCGCCGATGTGGACTGCGCGGTCGGCACCGCACCTTGTCTGATCGCTTCCGACAACCACGGTTTCGCCATCGACGAAGCCGAGGTCGTCTACCGGGGCCTGTGCCCCGGCTGCTCCACCGCAACCAGTTGACGAGCAGTTCCCCTGTCCCCGAAGGGATTCCTGTGTCCGACAGTCCTAACGCCGTCGTTGGAGAGATGAACGAGGAGACCGCGGGCGGGTGCCCCGTCTCGGCCGGGCGGTTCAACCACCCGACCGAGGGTGGTAGCAACCGTGACTGGTGGCCCAACCAGCTCAACCTGAAGATCCTCCGCAAGCACCCCGTCGTGGCCAACCCGATGGGCGGCGACTTCGACTACGCCGAGGAGTTCAAGACCCTCGACCTCGACGCCCTGGCGAAGGACGTCGACGAGGTGTTGACGACGTCGCAGGAGTGGTGGCCCGCCGACTTCGGCAACTACGGGCCGTTCATGATCCGGATGGCGTGGCACAGCGCGGGCACGTACCGCACCCACGACGGCCGCGGCGGTGCCGGCGCGGGCATGCAGCGCTTCGCGCCGCTCAACAGCTGGCCCGACAACGGAAACCTGGACAAGGCGCGTCGGCTGCTCTGGCCGGTGAAGAAGAAGTACGGCCGCAAGATCTCGTGGGCCGACCTGATGATCTTCACCGGGAACCGGGCGCTGGAGACGATGGGCTTCACGACCTTCGGCTTCGCCGGTGGCCGCGCGGACGTCTGGGAGCCGGACGAGGACGTCTACTGGGGCCCCGAGCGCACCTGGCTCGGTGACGAGCGCTACACCGGCGACCGGTCGCTGGAGAACCCCCTGGCCGCCGTCCAGATGGGCCTGATCTACGTCAACCCGGAAGGCCCCAACGGCGTCCCGGACCCGCTCGCCTCGGCCCGCGACATCCGCGAGACGTTCGGCCGCATGGCGATGAACGACGAGGAGACCGTCGCGCTGATCGCGGGCGGCCACACGTTCGGCAAGACCCACGGCGCGGCGGACCCGGACAAGTACGTCGGCCCCGAGCCCGAGGGCGCCTCGCTCGAAGAGCAGGGCTTCGGCTGGAAGAACAGCTTCGGCACCGGCAAGGGCCGGGACACGATCACCAGCGGCCTTGAGGTCACCTGGACGACCACGCCGACCGCGTGGAGCAACGGCTTCTTCCAGAACCTGTTCGGCTTCGAGTGGGAGCTGACCAAGAGCCCCGCCGGCGCCCACCAGTGGAAGCCGAAGGACGGCGCCGGCGCGAACACCGTGCCGGACCCCGAGGACGGCTCGCTGACCCGTACCCCGACCATGCTGACGACCGACCTCGCGCTCCGGTTCGACCCGGTCTACGAGCAGATCTCGCGCCGCTTCCTGGAGCACCCGGACCAGTTCGCGGACGCGTTCGCCCGCGCCTGGTTCAAGCTCACCCACCGCGACATGGGCCCGATCCAGCGCTACCTCGGTCCGCTCGTCCCGCAGGAAGAGCTGCTCTGGCAGGACCGCGTCCCCGCCGTGGACCACGAGTTGGTCGACGCCGAGGACATCGCCGCCCTCAAGCGCGAGCTCCTCGACTCGGGTCTGTCGGTCTCCCAGCTCGTGTCCACCGCGTGGGCCTCGGCCTCGACGTTCCGCGGCAGCGACAAGCGCGGCGGGGCGAACGGTGCGCGTATCCGCCTGGAGCCCCAGCGCGGGTGGGAGGTCAACGAACCCGACGCCCTCGCGACCGTGCTGCGCACGCTGGAGGCGGTCCAGGAGCGTTTCAACAGCTCCCAGACCGGCGGCAAGAAGGTCTCGCTGGCCGACCTGATCGTGCTGGGCGGGTGTGCCGCGGTCGAGCAGGCCGCCAAGAACGCGGGCTACGACATCGAGGTCCCGTTCACCCCGGGCCGCACGGACGCGTCCCAGGAGCAGACCGACACGGAGTCGTTCGCCGCGCTCGAACCGGTCGCGGACGGGTTCCGCAACTACCGCGGCAAGGGCAACCGGCTGCCGTCGGAGTACCTGCTGATCGACCGCGCGAACCTGCTGAACCTGAGCGCGCCCGAGATGACCGTCCTCGTGGGCGGCCTGCGGGTGCTGGGCGCCAACCACCAGCAGTCCGCGTTGGGCGTCTTCACTGGGACGCCGGAGTCGCTGACCAACGACTTCTTCGTGAACCTGCTCGACATGGGCGTGGAGTGGAAGTCGACCTCCGCTGACGCGGAGACCTTCGAGGGGCTCGACCGCGCCACCGGCGAGGTCAAGTGGACCGGCAGCCGCGTCGACCTGGTCTTCGGCTCGAACTCCGAGCTGCGGGCCGTCGCCGAGGTCTACGCCAGCGACGACTCGCGGGAGAAGTTCGCCCGCGACTTCGTGGCCGCGTGGGACAAGGTCATGAACCTCGACCGGTTCGACATCGCCTGATCCCGACGTCCAGGTCGGCCGCGCGTCGGCCGACCTGGACGCCGATCGGCGCCTCACCCGCTGATCATGAAGTGACCTGGTCCCCGCACGCCCCGACCCGGCCGTACCCGGAGGCGCGCAGCCGGACGGCCAGCGCCGGGTTCGTGCGTTCCGTGCCGAGCGGGTACGTGATCGACGGCCGGCTCATCAGCAACACCTTCGACGGGCTGTACACGGCGGATCTCGGCGACGAGGTCACGGCCGACGAGGGCAGGCTCGTGTCGGAGGTCCGCGCCTTCTACGCCAGGCCGACGGCCGACGGCACGTTCTTCGACTCGCCGTACGAGTACGACCTGGTGTGGTTCCAACGCGGACGGTTCCTCACCGACTTCAGCCGCACCGCCAAGCAGAGCGAGCTGGCCACGGTGGTGAACCGGTCCTACGGGGTGGCGCCCGGAACGGCGCAGGGGTACATGCACAACTTCGGCTTCCCGCCGGAGGGCGGTGGCGCGCTGTCGGCGCCCATCAGGTTCTCCATCCCCGGTACCCGCACGATCTACTACATGGCCAACGACGTGAGCTGGCAGAGCCGGTGGAACCAGGTCGCACCGCAGGCCCAGCAGTTGGCGGCACCGGCCACCCCCTCGGCGTCAGCGTCAGGGGATGCGGTGGTCCTCCGTGGTCGGCAGTGGGGCTCCTACCAGGCCCGCTGCCAAGGTGCTGCCGTCGGCGGCGTCGATGACCAGGAACGCGCCGGTGCGGCGGGAGACGGTGTAGTCGTCCAGCGGCAGGGGTTCGGCGGTGTGCACGACCACGCGCCCGATCTCGTTCAGCACCAGGGTTCCGGGTGTCGGCACGGTGGACAGGTCTTGTTCGTCGAAGCGGGCGCGCAGTTCCGTGACCACGGCTTGGACGGTGCGGGTTCCGTGCTTCACGAGCACCCGCATGCCGGGCGTCAACGCCTTGTCCGACAGCCAGCACACGGTGGCTTCGAACTCGCCGGTGACTCTCGGTGGTGCGGCGGTCGTCGAAATAAGGTCTCCGCGTGAGATATCCACGTCGTGCGCGAGCATCAGAGTGACGGACTGGCCCGCAGCGGCCTCTCTCAGTGGGCCGTCGGCGGTGTCGATGCCGGTGACGGTGGTGCGCAACCCCGAAGGCATGACGATCACGTCGTCGCCGACGCGGACGGTGCCGGCGGCGACCTGGCCGGCGTAGCCGCGGTAGTCGGGGTGGTCGGGGGTGCGGGGGCGGATGACGTACTGGACGGGGAAGCGGAACGGGGCGTCGTGCGGGTCGGCGTCGACCGGCACGGTCTCCAGGTGCTCCAGCAGGGTCGGCCCGTCGTACCAGGGGGTGTTGGCGGACCTGTCCACCACGTTGTCCCCGGCCAGCGCGGACACCGGGATCTCGACCACGGCGTGTTCGGCGTAGCCCAGGGCGGTGGCGTGGGCGGTGAACTCCTTGGCGATGCGGGCGAAGGTGACCTCGTCGTAGTCCACCAGGTCGATCTTGTTGACCGCCAGGACCAGGCGGGGGACGCCGAGCAGGGCGAGCACGGCGGCGTGGCGGCGGGTCTGTTCGATGACGCCCTTGCGGGCGTCCACCAGCAGCACGCCGAGCTGGGCGGTGGAGGCGCCGGTGACGGTGTTGCGGGTGTACTGGACGTGGCCGGGGGTGTCGGCGAGCACGAAGGAGCGGTTGGGGGTGGCGAAGTAGCGGTAGGCCACGTCGATGGTGATGCCCTGTTCGCGTTCCGAGCGCAGCCCGTCGACCAGCAGGGACAGGTCCGGGGTGGTCAGGCCGCGGTCGGCGCTGGCGCGGTGCACCGCGTCGAGGGTGTCGGCCAGCACGGATTTGGTGTCGTAGAGCAGCCGGCCGACCAGGGTGGACTTGCCGTCGTCCACGCTGCCGGCGGTGGCCAGCCTCAACAGGTCGCTCATCTAGAAGTAGCCCTCCCGCTTGCGGTCTTCCATGGCGGCCTCGGAGAGCCGGTCGTCCGCGCGGGTCGCGCCGCGCTCGGTGAGCCTGCTGGCCGCCACCTCGGCGATGACGGTGGCGATGTCGGCGGCGTCGGACTCGACCGCGCCGGTGCAGGACCCGTCGCCGACGGTGCGGTAGCGGACGGTCTTCTCCAGCAGCGTCTCGCCCTCCCGCGGCCCGCCCCAGGGGCCCTCGGCCAGCCACATGCCGTCGCGCAGGTAGACCTCGCGGCGGTGGGCGTAGTAGATCGAGGGCAGCTCGATGCCCTCGCGGGCGATGTAGTGCCACACGTCCAGCTCGGTCCAGTTGGACAGCGGGAACACCCGGACGTGCTCGCCGGGGCGGTGCCGGCCGTTGTAGAGGTTCCACAGCTCGGGGCGTTGGCGGCGGGGTTCCCACTGGCCGAAGGAGTTGCGCAGGCTGAAGATGCGTTCCTTGGCGCGGGCGCGTTCCTCGTCGCGGCGGCCGCCGCCGAACACCGCGTCGTACTTGTGGCGGGTGATGGCGTCGAGCAGGGGCACGGTCTGCAGCGGGTTGCGGGTGCCGTCGGGGCGTTCGGCGAGACGTCCGTCGTCGATGTAGTCCTGCACCCGGGCGACCTCCAGGCGCAGCCCGTGGTGGGCCACGACGCGGTCGCGGAACTCGATGACCTCGTCGAAGTTGTGGCCGGTGTCCACGTGCAGCAGCGGGAAGGGCACCGGGGCGGGCCAGAACGCCTTCACCGCCAGGTGCAGCAGCAGGGTGGAGTCCTTGCCGCCGGAGAACAGGATCACCGGCCGGTCGAACTCACCCGCCACCTCGCGGAAGATGTGGATCGCCTCCGACTCCAGGCGGTCGAGTGCCCGGAGCGCACCGGTTGCCGCGCTCACCGTACGTATTTCGCACTGAGTTCGACCATTCGGTCTACGCACTCTTGCACCGAAAGTTGGTCGGTGCGCAGGTGCAGGTCCGGCTGAATAGGTGGTTCGTATGGGTCGTCGAAGCCGGTCAAACCGGTAATTTCGCCACGTTTCGCGCGCGCGTACAAACCCTTGACATCGCGCTGTGCGCAAATTTCCGGAGAAGCGTCGACGAACACTTCCAAATACGGAAGTCCGTAGTTCTCGTGGTCTTTGCGAACCGCGTCCCGGGCCGCCCGGTAGGGGGCGATCACCGGTGTGATGACCAATGCTCCCTGGCGTGCCAGCATTCGTGCTATGACACCCGTGCGACGGACGTTCTCGGCCCGGTCGTCCTTGCTGAACCCCAGCTCGGGAAACAGGTCACGGCGCAGGACATCGCCGTCGAGCACCTGAACCCGCCGGTCGGTGCCGAATCGTTCGGCAAGTGCCGAACCCAGCGTCGACTTGCCCGAGCTCGGCAATCCGGTCAACCAGACTGTCACGCCCAACGCAACCCCTCCGTTTTCTCGGAAGTTCGGGAACGCGCACGGAACAAGGTGTTCACATAACGTATCCCTATGGGAACCCGCAATCGATTCGGAGGTTAGAGGACTCTGTCAAGGCTGTCCACCCTGTGGAACATTCACCCGTTCGGTGGTAGAGCTGGCTCTCCTCCCGATGCTGTCATGAATCCCGTCATCTGGGGGACTCCAGCAAAGCCGTGGCCAGTCCCTGGCATTTGTGTTGTGTGCCGTTTTCAATCGATGGGGGCTTTGTGAATGGCTTCTTCGGTGAGCGCTGTCCGGGTTGGGCTCGACCTGGGGCCGGCGCGTGCGCTGTCGTGCCGTGAATGCGGGCAGGAGACTCCGCTGGCCGCGGAGTACGCCTGTATGGAGTGTTTCGGGCCGCTGGAAGTGGCCTACGACTTCGGCAAGATCCGCCGCGAGGACATCGAGGCCGGCCCCGGGTCGATCTGGCGCTACCGCGGT
>NZ_MTQP01000068.1 GCF_001984175.1 Saccharothrix sp. ALI-22-I | reverse complement strand
GGACGTGTCGTTCGAGTCGCAGAACGTCCCCGGCCGGTACATCCGCCACAACGGGACGACCGTCAACCTCACCACCACACCCGACACCGTCGCCCGCGCCGACGCGACCTTCATCCTGGAGTAAACGTCCCGGAAGGACACCGTGGACCCGCCCATGGCTACACGGGCGGGTCCACGTTCGTTGTCAGGCGGTGAGCAGGATCAGGTCGTAGGCGGACAGGATCTCGTTGATCGGTTGGAACCAGGTCCGGCCGCCGGACGTGCAGTTGCCGTAGCCGCCGGACGTGACGCCCTGGGCCTGGTCGCCGGTGATGAACGAGCCGCCCGAGTCGCCGCCTTGGGCGCACACGCTGGTGCCCGCCATCTGGTGGACGTCGCCCTGTGCGTAGTGGATGGTCTCGTTGCGGGTCTGGATGACGCCGCAGTGCCAGCGGGTCGTGGAGCCGGAGCGGCAGACCGACGTGCCGACCGGTGCCGTCCACGTGTGCGGACGGCACCCGTCGGGGTCAGGAGTTGCGCAGGAACCGGTCCAGCACGCGGACGCCGAACTGCAGCGCGTCCACCGGCACGCGTTCGTCCACGCCGTGGAACAGGCCGGAGAAGTCCAGGTCGGCGGGCAGCTTCAGCGGGGCGAAGCCGAAGTTGCGGATGCCCAACTGCTGGAACGACTTGGCGTCCGTGCCGCCCGACAGCATGTACGGCAGCACCTTCGCGCCGGGGTCCTCGGCCGTGATCGACGCCGTCATCGCGTCGACCAGCGCGCCGTCGAACGTCGTCTCCACCGGCGGCAGCCCCAGCCACTCGCGCTCCACGTCCGGGCCGAGCAGTTCGGCCAACTCGCGGTCGAACGCCTCCTCGCGGCCGGGGAGGATGCGGCAGTCCACGGTGGCCTCGGCGACCGACGGGATGACGTTCGCCTTGTACCCGGCGGACAGCATGGTCGGGTTGGCCGTGTCGCGCAGCGTCGCCCCGATCATCCGGGACAGCGCGCCGAGCTTTCCGACCGCGCCCTCAAGGTCGTCCTCGGGGAACTCCAGCCCGGTAATCTCCGATACCCCGGCCAGGAACTCGCGCACGGACGGCGTCAGCACCACTGGGAACCGGTGCTGGCCGAGCCTGGTGACCGCGGCCGCGAGCTTGGCCACCGCGTTGTCGTTGTGGATCATCGAACCGTGGCCGGCCGTGCCGCGCACGCGCAGCTTGAGCCACCGGATGCCCTTCTCGGCGGTTTCCACCAGGTACGCCCGGACGTCGTCCTTGAGCGTGATGGAGAACCCGCCGACCTCGCTGATGGCCTCGGTGACGCCCTCGAACAGCTCCGGCCGGTTGTCCACGAGCCACTTGGCCCCGTACACGCCGCCCGCCTCCTCGTCCGCCAGGAACGCGAAGACGATGTCGCGGGGCGGCACGATCCCGTCCCGCTTGAACCGGCGCGCGATGGCCAGGCTCATCGCGACCATGTCCTTCATGTCGACCGCGCCGCGGCCCCACACGTACCCGTCCTGGACCGCGCCGGAGAACGGGTGCACGGACCACTCGGAGGCGTCGGCGGGCACCACGTCGAGGTGGCCGTGCACCAGCAGCGCGCCCCGTGACGGGTCGGCGCCGGCCAGGCGGGCGACCACGTTCCCGCGTCCCTTCGCCCCGGACTCGACGTAGGTGGTCTCGTAACCGACCTCGCCCAGTTTCTCCGCGACCCACTCGGCCGCCGCGCGCTCCCCGACGACCGTGGCCGGATCCCCCGTGTTGGTCGTGTCGATCCTGATCAGCTCGCTGGCCAGCGACACGACCTCGTCCTGCGCGAGCCGCAGCCCGGCCCCGTCATCCAAGTTGCTCACCCGGACTTCCTACCATCTGTCACCCGACGACTTCCGGACAGCGCGCGGCACCAGCGCGTTCGGGCTCCCAACCGGTCGGCTGAACGACACTGGTCATCGTCTTTGGTGGCGGACGTGCCGCCCGGCTCGCCCGCTTGACGCAGCGTTAGCGCGGCGGCCCGTCACCGCGCACGACGGCCAGTGAACAGGGCGCGTGGTGGAGCATGGCGTGGCTGACCGAGCCGAGCAGCGCGCGGCGCACTGCTCCGTGTCCGTGGCGGCCGACGACCAGCAGTGCGGCGCCCTCGGCCTGTTCGACCAGAGCTTGGGCGGGCCGCAACAACGAGACCACCCGTTCCGCCCGCACCTCGGGGTGGCGGGCGAGCGGCCCCGCGAGGGATTCGGCGATCAGGGTGTCCGCCGACGCCTGGAGCTGGTCGGTGTCGATGCCCAGTCCGAGGCCCTGTCCCCAGGCGCCGGTCGGCGCGAGCGCGTCCATCGGCAGGCCGGTGGTGGCGTGCACACCGACGACGATGCGCCCGTGCCGGGAGGCGAAGTTCACCGCGAAATCGACCGCGCGGTCGCTCGGCTCCGATCCGTCCACCCCGACCACCACGCGCCCGTCGTCGCCCCCGGCGTCACGGACCACCACGACCGGGCCCGCGAAGTGGTGCGCCAGGTCCGCCGTGACCGAACCGGTGAGCACCCTGGCCAGGCCGGTGGCACCGGACGAGCCGACGACGAGCAGCTCCGCGTCCCGGCCGACCTCGCTCAACACCGCGGCCGGATGCCCGTCGAACACGCGGAAGTCCACCACTACCCCGGGCGCCGCCTGTTCGCACTCCGCGGCCAGCTCCGCGAGGTGGTCGTTCGTGTACGCGCGCACCGCCTTCTCGTCGACGAACTGGGGCAGCGGCATGGACACGGGCGTCACCACCACCTCGGGGAACGGGCCGCGCAGGACGTTCACGATGACCAGGCGCCGACCTCGGCTCGCCGCCTCACGCGCAGCCCAGTGGGCGGCCTGCCGTGACCGCTGCGAGCCGTCGAACCCGACGACCACCGCACCACGCCCGACCGCGCGGTTCAGGGTGCTCGAGCTGTCCGGGCCGGCCATCGCCCACCTCCACGTTCCCGGCGAGAACCGATACCACCTGGGTATCCGAAGAGGTCGGGGCTGACACGTGACCGGCTGTTCGGGTCACAATCGCTCACAGGCGGTGCGGGCACAGGACGAAGGTCGGAATTCGCGGCTGTTCACGAGATCCCGAGGCCCTGCGCACCCCTCAGTCGTGTGCCGCCGTGGCGGATGCGGCGGCACAACCGCAGGGCCTGGTGACGGCCGGCGTGGTCACCTGGGATCTCGCTGTACCGCGCAGCCAGCCTCTCCCGTTCCACTGCTGGGTCGCCATGGGCGCCTGCCCCCAATACCAGTGGAACCGCCACGCCAAGGCTACTGGGGCCCACACGCTGGAATCAACTGGTGTTGCGGAGTAGCTTTGGCGTGCCACTCGCAGTGGAAGTGCCGGCGAGCGGCGGCTGTCGTGCGTACGGGGGGTGACCATGACCGCGGGCCATCAGCGATTGTTCGCCGATATTCTCGACGAGCTGTGCCTGCACCCCGGCGACCGACCCCGGTACACGAATGTGGAACTGGCCGAGCAGATCCGCCTCGACGGCGGCGAGATCACGCACACCTACATCTCGCAGTTGCGCCGGGGCGACAAGGACAACCCCACGTGCCGCACGATCGAGGGCCTGGCCAACGCCCTGCGGGTGCACCCGGCGTGCTTCGTCGGCGGACGCACGCGGCTGCACGAGGGCGAGCGGCCGACGTTGCGGCGTGGCGCGTTGAAGCACCTGTTCAACACGGTGTACCCGGCCAACCGGGGCCCGTTCTCGCCGGAGGAGGTCGCCGCGCGCATCAGCGGCGGCCCGTACGGCTCCATCTCGGCCACCTACATCCGTGAACTCCTGGCCGGCACCAGCGACAACCCCAGGTTGAAGCACATCCTCGGGCTGGCCGAGGCGTTCGGCGCGGCGCCCGCGTACTTCTTCGACGACGAACTGGCCGCGCGGGTCGACGAACAGCTGGAGACCCGGCTGGCGATGGACAAGCTCGGCGTCAACACCGTCATCCTGCGCACCGCGGAACAACCGCCGCCGCCGGGTGTCCGGAACAAGATCCTGCTCGCCCTCGTGCGGGCGCTGCACCCCGGCGTCGCGGCCGAGGACGCCATCAGACGGGCCCTCGAACCGGAGCCGTCCGGGGTGATCGCCGAAGTCGCCGACGGGGTGGTGACCGATGACGAGTCCCGCTGACTTAGCCGTGACGGCCCCCGACAGGCCTGGGTGGTGACCGGATGAAGGCGAAGGACCTGCGTGAACTGCGCGACGAGCTGATCCGCGAGCTCGACCTCGACAAGTCCGCGACCACCGAGACGGTGTGCGTCCGCCTGTGCGAGGTCATGGCCCGGCGGCTTCGGCGGGAGATCATCCTGCGGTTCGACGACCTCGGCGCGGGCGGCACGAGCGGGCTGTGGGCGGTGACCGAGGACGAGGTGCACGTCGTCATCGTCACCACGGCCCGCAGCTGGGTGCACCGGCTGCTCATCCTGCTGCACGAGATCGCGCACATGCTCTGCGGCCATCAGCCGCCGCAGCTCGACGCCGAGGAAGGCCGCCGCCTGCTCTACCCCGACCTGTCCCCCTCGATGCTCCAGATCCTGGCGGGCCGGACCGACATGTCCCGTCGGGAGGAACGCGAGGCCGATCGCGTCGCGGGCGTGCTGACCAGGGCGTTGATCGAGTGGGCGGGCCGACAGCAGTACGAGCCGTCCCTCCCCGACGGGGACGACCTGGCGACGCGGGCGTGGTACTCGTTCGGGTACTCGCCCGAGCGGGGCGCCCGTGGATGACGTGCTCTACCTGCTCAGCGCCTGCGGCGTGCTGGTGTTACTCGCGCACAAGTACCGGGCGTTCCGCCAGGCGCCGCCCGAACGGCGGCCCGCGGTGCTGCCGATCTGCCTCGCGTGCGTGACGGCGGCACCGGCGTTCCTGTTCCTGGCACCGGTGATCGGCGTGAACTTCGACCGGCTCACCGGGGTGCCGAACCTGTCCGTGATGCTGGTGTACGGCTTCGGTGTCGCCTTCGTCGCCGCGAACCAGGCCATGCTGCTGTACTGGCGTCACCCACCCGCGCAGGCGTGGCGGACGACCCGGCAGGTGCTGATCGTCTGTGCTCTCGTCCTTGCCACGATGGTCGTGCTGTTCGCGCTGGGCGCGCCTACCGAGGAGCACCACGGCGACTTCCCGGCGGCGTTCGCCGACACCCCGTACATCGCCGAACTGCTGGTGCTCTACCACTTCACTTACCTGATCGGGCTGCTCAACGTCGTCCGCCTGTGCTGGTTATGGGCCGACGAGACGCCTCGGGACCAGCCGTGGCTGCGGCGCGGGCTGCGCCTCAACGCGGTCGGTGTCCTGGTGGGGGCCGCCTACGCCGTGATCGTGCTCATCGCCGTCGTGGGCAGTTGGTTCGGCGCGGAGCTGGACTCCTGGAGCGTGGCGGCACCGAAGGTGCTCACCCTCGCGGTGCCGGTGGTCGTCGTCGCCGCGAGTATCGCCGCGTGGGGCCCTCGCCTGTCCTACTTGCGTGAACGAATGGCGCGGCTTCGGGACGCGGTCCGCGACCAGGTGCGGCTGCGTCCGTTGTGGCGGGCGCTGAGGACGGTGGACCCGGCCATGCGGCACGCTCCCGGAACGCTGTGGGAGCGCGTCAACCCCGAGTACCGGTTGTTCTGGCGGGTCATCGAGATCAACGACTGGTTGCACCAGCTGCGGGTGGCCCGCGATCCGGCGGTCACGAGCGCGGTGGAGCGAGCGGCAGCAGAACTGCGCCTGGACGAGATCTGGGCGGCCACCGAAGCCGCGCAGATCAAGGCCGCCCTACAGGCCCGTGCGCGAGGCGCCACGACAGCCGACACCGCACCGGCCGACCAGGACGGTCCCCTCCCGGCCAGACACGCGTTCGCCAGTGAACGCACCCGACTGGTACTGGTGGCCCAAGCGTTCGTAGGCCCGGTCGTGGCTTCGGCCCTGTCGGGTATCGGCCGGCCGGCGACACGTCGGTAATCCGGGAAGGGAGCCTTACGTGCCGAGCACACACGCGCTGGTCCTGGGCGGCGGTCTGGCGGGGATGCTCGCGGCCTCCGTCCTCGCCGCGCACGCGGACCGCGTCACTGTCGTCGACCGGGACCGCGTCACCGACGACGGCCACCGCAAAGGGCCACCGCAGACCCGTCACACGCACGTGTTGATGGCTGGTGGGAGTCGTGCGCTGGACGAGTTGCTGCCCGGCTTCACGGCGGACCTGATCGCGGCGGGCGCACAGCACCTCGGCCTGCCGAATCGACTGCTCGTGTTCACCCAGTCGGGTTGGTTACCCCGGCTGGACGAGATGCAGTTCGTGATCGGATGCAGTCGCGCCCTGCTAGACCGTGCCGTAGCGCAACGGGTTCTGGCGATGGACCGCATCAACCTTGTGAGCGCGGCCGACGTCGTCGGTCTGCTCGGCGACCGCGCCCGCATCACCGGAGCACGCGTGCGCGACCGCGACACCGGAACCGAACAGGACATCGACGCCGATTTCGTGGTCGACGCGACCGGCCGCGGCTCCAAAGCCGACCGCTGGCTCACCGCACTCGGTCTGCCGGCCGTGCGGGAAGACCGCGTCGACTCCGGCATGGTCTACGCGACGTGCGTGTACCGCGCTCCCGCCAGTGCACAGGACGGCTTCCCGGGCGTCAACATCGTCAGCGATCCCCGGTCGATGCGATTCGGTCAGGGCGGCGTGCTCCTGCCGATCGAGGACGGCCAGTGGATCGTCAGCCTCGCCGGCACCCGCGGCGGCGAACCGGACATCACCCCGGAAGGCTTCCTCGCCTTCGCCCGCGGCCTGCGCCACCCCGCCATCGCGGACCTCATCAGCGTGGCGGAACCCCTCACCCGACCGTTCGGCTTCCACGGCACCGTCAACCGCCGTCGCCGCTACGAACGCCTCTCCCCCTGGCCGAGCGGTTTCGTCGTACTCGGCGACGCCGCGTGCGCCGTCAACCCCGTGTACGGGCACGGCATGACCGTCGTGACCCGACAGGCCGTCGCACTACGCGACAACCTGACCCGACACGGACTCCACGGCCGGGCGGCCAAGCAGCTCCAACGCAGATTCGCCGCCGTCACGACCGACGCGTGGGACATGGCCACCGGGCAGGACCTGCGCTACCCCGCCACCATCGGCCCGGCCCCCAGCCGCGCCACCCACCTCCAGGAGCGCTACCTGGACCGGCTCATCCTCGCGGCAACGGGCCGAGCCACCGTCACCAAAGCGCAGCTGGACGCGTACACCCTCTCCACACCCCTACGCCGCCTCCTGTCACCACGCGTAGTCCTAGCCGTCCTACGCGGCCCCGGCCGCCCACCACTGACCGACCCACCATTCACCGAAGCCGAGTCACGCGTCCTCGCGGACGTCCAGATCGAGCAGTGAGGAGCACGTTCGCGGTGGAAGCCCAGACTGTGCCAATCGTCGAGTACCCCGTGTCCGAGCCCGGTTCGGGGCCGTACGGCATCACCGCCGGACCCGATCACGCACTGTGGTTCACCGAGGTGCACCACGGCCGGATCGGACGACTCGACCTCCGCGGAGAACACACCTCCTACCGGCTGGATCCACCGTCAGGCCGCCCGTCGCTGCTCACCACCGGGCCGGACGGTGCGTTGTGGTTCACCGAATCACTAGGACACCGGATCGGCCGGATCACCACCGACGGCGACATCACCGCATTCGACACACCGTCCGCCGAAGCAGGACCTTTCGGCATCACACCGGGGCCGGACGGAGCGCTCTGGTTCACCGAGATGAACGCCGACAAGATCGGTCGGATCACCGTGGACGGAACGATCACCGAGTTCCCCCTCCCCCAATCCGGGACCTTCCCGTCGATGATCGCCACCGGCTCCGACAACGCGCTGTGGTTCACGATGAACCAGGCCAACGCCATCGGCCGAATCACCACCGCCGGAGTCGTCACCACGCATCCACTGCCCACCACCAACGCCGGCCCAGTCGGTATCACCCAGGGCGCCGACGGCGCGATGTGGTTCGTCGAGATCGGCGCCGGACAGATCGGCCGCATCACCACGGACGGCCACATCACCGAGTTCCCCCTACCGGACCGCACCGCCCGCCCGCACGCCATCACCGCCACCCCCGACGGGCACTGCTGGTTCACCGAATGGGCCGCCAACCGCATCGGCCGCATCAGCCCGGACGGCACCATCGACACCTACCGGCTGCCGACCCCGGCCTCGGAACCCCACGGGATCACCGTCGGCCCCGACGGTGCACTGTGGGTCGCCCTCGAAATCGGCTCCATCGCCCGCCTGACCCCGACCGATCAGGCCGACCAGCGGTAACCACGCATCAGGCCGAGGTTGCCATTCCGGCAACGAACTTTGCGGCTCCGGCTGAGCGACGACGACGCTGCACACGGGCCGTCACATCAGCGCAGTCAGCGCCAAGGGCCCGGCGACCGGAAGGACTCTGATGCACGTTTTCGTCACCGGGGCGAGCGGCTACATCGGCGGCGCCGTCGCTACCCGCCTCCTCCGGGCGGGCCACACCGTCACCGGCTTGACCCGCGACGTGGCCAAGCCGGCACGTTCTACTTCGTCGAGAACGGCGAGGAATCCTTCGCCGCGATGACCGACGCCATCGCTCGTTCCCTCGGTCTGCCCGGCCCGCGGCCCTGGGCCCCCGACTCCCCGACAGCGTCTGGAACCCGAGTTCGCCATCCACGCCTTGGGCTCCAACAGCCGGGTACGCGCCACCCGGGCCCGCGACCTGCTCGGTTGGCGCCCCCTGCACCACTCGATCACCGACTGGATCATTCATGACTCAAACATCGAGAACGCGACCTTGCCGGCAAACCGGAACCCGGTGATCGCGTTCGCTTTGTATCGGCCGCCGGTCCCGTACCCAAAGGGAGTATCGGCGTCAAAGTACTCGAAGATCTAGGACAAGCAGGAGTGCGATAAAAGGCCGGAACCCGGCCCGACGACGCCGCGCGTCGTCGGGCGCCCTGGGCGCGACGGGTGGTTTGCTCAGGCCAGGGAGAGGAAGAGCTTTTCCAGTTTTGCCCGGTCGAGGGTGTTGCCGTTCTCTCCGGCGGTGATGCACTGCTCCAGGCCGGTGGCGATGATGGCGAATCCGGCCTTGTCCAGGGCGCGGGAGACGGCGGCGAGTTGGGTGACGACGTCCTCGCAGTCCCGGCCGGCCTCCAGCATCCGGATCACGCCGGCCAGTTGGCCCTCGGCGCGGCGCAGTCGCTTGATGACGTCGCCGACGACCTGGGCGTTCTCCAGTTGCATGCCGCTCATCCTCTCCTCACCGCCGGGGTTGGATACCCCGGCGGGTACTGCAATGGTGCAGCGCCGCACGGGCCGTGGACATTCCGGGGCCGCGCGGCGTCCGGCTCACGTCCCGGCCGTCGCACGGGTTCAGGTGGTGCCGATGTGCCGCAGTGGGCAACGGGGCACGAACCCCAGGCAGGTGCCCACGGCGATGCCGAGGCCGGCGACGGCGAGGAGCGCGGGGACGCGCAGCTGGTCCGGGGCCTGCTGGGCCAGCACGAACGCTCCCGTGGCCAGCACGAACCAGCCGAACCCCCGGCGCAGCGCGTCCGCCGGAATCCGGGCCACCAACCGGTTGCCGATGAGGCTTCCGACGACCGCGGCGGCGGTGATCGCACCGGTGAGGGCCCAGTCGATCGGCACCGCGGCCAGGTAGCCGGTCAGGCCCGCGACCGACTTCATGGCGATGACCAGCAGCGACGTGCCGACGGCGACGGACATGGGCAGTCCGCCGAGCAGTGCCAGGGCGGGAACGACGAGGAAACCACCGCCCGCACCGACCAGACCGGTGACCAGGCCGACGACAGTCCCGTCCAGGAGCACCCGGCCGACTGGCAGGTCGGTGTGCGCGGACGTGGTGGCGACCTGCCCGCGACCGCGCAGCATGCCCACGGCGGTGGCGACCATCATGACCGCGAACGCGGCCATCAGCAGCCGGCCGGGCAGGTGGCCACCGACCAGTCCGCCCACGAAGGCGCCGGCCATGCCCGCGAGGCCGAACAGCAGGCCGGTGCGCAGGCGGACCCGTCCGGCGCGGGCGTGCCCGAGGACGCCGACCGCCGAGGTCACGCCGACGACCACCAGGGAGGCGGCGATGGCCTCCTTGGTGTCCATGCCGGCCGCGTAGACCAGCAGCGGCACCATGAGGATCGACCCGCCGCCGCCGAGGAGCCCCAAGGTGATCCCGACGACGACGGCGAGCGCGACGGTCAGCGTCAGCACCGGGTCACCGGTCCGCGGCGAGCCGGTCGATTGGAGACTCGCCGCGGCGGCGGTTCCACGGCATCCGTGCCAGTGCCATGCCCAAAGCGCAGGTGTTCGACAAGGCCGCCACGACCAACCCGCCACCGATGAGCGCCGCCAGCCACTTCGCCTGCGGCACGGCGACGCTGGCGAGCACGGCCGCGAGGACCATCGCACCGGCCGCGAAGCGGATCTGACGTTCCAGCTCCCACACCTGTCGGCCGCGGTCGAGTTCCCCGCCGGCCCTCTCCCAGTCGACGATGCCGCCGGCGAGCACCTTGCTGGTGCCGAGGCCGGCTCCGGCCAATGTCTCCTGGGCCTGGCCGGCACGCCGCCCCGATCGGCAGACCAGGACGATGTCCTGGCCGCGCAGCACGGGACACAGATCGTCCAACCGCTCCTGCAACACGTCCAGCGGCACGTTGACCGCGCCGGGGATGTGCCCGGCCTCGAACTCCACGGCCGTGCGGACGTCGATCAGGCGCGGGGCAGGGCTGGTGACGTCGTCGAGGCGTTCCCGGAGCGATGGGCCGTCGACGGTGGCGAGGTGCCGCGTCATGCGTGGATCTCCTGGTGTTCCGGGGCTGAGGTGAGGGGCAGACCGGCCGGGCCGGCGTTGTCGAAGGTGTCGTCGATCGCCACGACGTCGACCCCGTGGGCGTCGAGCAGGGCGGCCACCACGCCGGCGCGGTAACCACCGGCGCAGTGCACCCAGATCGGGCCTGCCGGCATCTCGTCGAGGCGGTCGAGCACTTCGTGGATCGGGATGTGCGTGGAGCCGGCGATGTGCTGCTCGGCGCGCTCCCAGTTCCGGCGCACGTCCAGGACAACGGTCCTCTGGTCCCGTTCGGCGGCGAGGTCGGCGAAAGTGGCCGTGGGGTAGCGGCGCAGCGGCTCGCCGCCCGCCCAGTCCTCGGGCCGTCCGGTGGCCATCGCGGCCGGGCGGTCGATGCCGATGCGGACCAGTTCGCGCTGCGCCTCGGCGACGTCCTCGACGGTCTCGCCCACCAGCGTCACGGGCGTGCCCCAGGGGATGAGCCAGCCGAGGTAGGTGACGAACGGGCCGTCGAGGCCGAAGTTCACCGTGCCGGCGACGTGCCCGGACGCGAACGCGGTCCGGCTGCGCAGGTCGACGACCCACTCGTGGGCCGCGATGCGCCGCCGCAGTTCGGCCGGGTCGGCCTCGGCGGGCGGTGAGAGGTCCGGCCGGCCCGGTCCGGCGGAGTTCGCGGGAGCCATGTGCGCGTAATACGCCGGGTATGCGTCGAGACCGGCGAGCAGTTCCTCGACGTAGCCGTCCAGTTCCCGGGTCAGCGCCGGGTTGGACAGCTTCTCCTGGCGGATGGTGCCGGTGGTGGCCTCGGACTGGGTGGCCGAGCAGAAGCTGCCGAAACCGTGCGTCGGGTAGACGGCGGTGGTGTCGGGCAGTTCGTCGGCCAACCGGCGGGCCGAGTGCCATTGGGCGTGCGCCAGTGCGTCGGTGTGGTCCGGGCCCAGCAGGTCCGGACGACCGGTGGAACCGTAGAGCAGTGAGCCGCCGGTGAAGGCCGCGAACGGTTCACCGCCCTCCGACAGGGCGAAGGACAGGTGGGTGTGGGTGTGGCCCGGGGTGAGCAGGACCCGCACCCGCATCCGGTCGCCGACCTCGACGACGTCGCCGTCGCGCACGCCGACCCGCTCGAAGGAGACCGGGTCGTCGGCGTTGAGCAGGTACTGCGCCCCCACCTCGCGGGCGAGTTCGTAGCCACCGGTCACGTAGTCGTTGTGGATGTGGGACTCGAAGACATGGGTGATGCGCACGCCTGCGGCACGCGCCAGGCCGAGCACCCGGTCGTAGTCGCGCTGAGGGTCGACCACCAGGGCCACCGCGCCGTCGTGGGCCAGGTAGGTGCGGTCGCCGAGTCCCGGTGTGTCGATGGGCAGAACGGTGATCATCGGTTCGCGCCTCTCACGCCTTCGTGGTCTCGACGGGACGGCCCGAGTCGATCCACGCACCGGTGCCGCCGAGGACGTCGACCGCGTCGACCCCGACGGCGCGCAGGAGGCCGGTGGCCTGGGCGCTGCGACCACCGGCCTGGCAGACGACGTAGACGGGTCGGTCCTTGGGCAGCTCCGCCACGCGGGCGGGCAGCACGCTCAGCGGCACGTTCAGGGCACCCGGAACGTGACCCGGGCGGTACTCACGGGCCTCGCGGACGTCGAGCACGAAGGCGTTTCCCTCGGCGAGGCGGGCGGCGAAGCCGTTCTGGTCGATCTCGGACGTCACATCAGCTCCCGTAGTCGGACTGGATACCCCTGGGGGTATCTACTCCAGACGGTAGCATGCCCCCAGGGGTATGCAAGTGGCCGGAACCTGGCGGGCAGCAGGGCGGTCTTCGACTGGGGCTTGGGCTCGTCCAACCGCTCCCCCATCGGCAGCCACCGTCAAGTGCCCGCATCGCGGCATGACGGGACGTTCCGGCTGGAGGCCCGCTTCGGCGCGCCGGCAGGATGGCGCGATGGGGATCAAGGATTTCGCACCGCTCGTGTCGGCCGCGCTGCCGGACATCGTCGCGGTCGTGCCCGAAGAGCCCGCCGCCCGGCTTGGCCGGTGGGAGCCGAAAGGGAGTCGGCAGCACGGCACGAGAGTCCAAGCGGCACTGGACGAGATCGGCAACGTGCTCTCCGAACGTCTGCTGGGCGCGCTGGAACTGACCGTCGATCGGCTGGCCGTGGACATCCCGCACGATCTTGTTTCCGGCCTGACCCGGCCGACCGTCACGCGGTTCAGCACGATGGCGATCGGCGGTGAGCAGACCGCCACGAAGCAGCCCGTGGCCATCGTCGAACAGGTCCACCCCGGCGCGACCGACCTCGTGGTGGACCTGGTGGAAGCGTTGCGGGACAAGGCTGCCGTGCCCGACGCGACCGGTGACGAAGCGGAGATCGCCGCGCAGCACGGTGCCGCGCACTTCGCCCTGGCCGTGATCGTGTCAACCGCGGTGCTGCGCTCGTTGGGCACCGCCGTGGGCGGCGAGACGTCCGCGATCATCGGTGTGGCGCTGGGCGCCGCGGCGATCGTCCTGCCGACGGTGCCCAAGCCTCGCGGCTACGCGGCGGCCGTGCTGGCCAAGCGGCGCGCCGAATACCTGCTGCCGCGGTCGTGGTCGCCGTCCGCCGCGGTGACGGACCACCAGTTCCGGATCACCGAAGGCTCGGCGCCCGCGAACGTCGATTTCTCCGGCAACGGCCTGGTAGCCGCGGTCGAGGACGGCGTGGTGGTCCGTACCGGCGTGGCAGCGGGCCATGTGCCGACAACGATGCGCGTGCTGGCCGGTCCGCCCGACGAGATCGACCTGAACGGCTGGGACGAGGTCGTCGAGATCAGCTGGACCGCGCCGGAGGGCGGCGCGGTTCTGCACGGTGACACAGCCAGGCACAACCGTCGTTGGGAATTGCCGCCGTGGCCGGGTGACTATCGCGTCCGCGTGCACGTGACCGGCCGCGACGATGCCGAAGACTCCTACCACGTGGTGGTGTGGCAGGCACCGGCCGCGCCCGGGGTCGTGCACAAGAAGACGGACCGGCTCGGCCATCGGCTGCGCGGGGAACCCGAACCGCCCCTGGTGATCCCGCCCGACGCCGAGCACTGGTGGATCGAGAAGAGCTCGCTCAGCGAGGCCGCCACGATCACCGTCGTCCACGGCCTCACCCCGAGCGAGGTGATCAGCACCTTCGGCGGTGACCCGGCCGCACCCGTGTCGATCAAGTCGATCGCCGAGCGACCCGCGTGGGAACGACACGGCGATCCGCGATACGGCTATGTGCCGTTGCTGGCCGTACTCGCGGTGGACGACGTCGTACTGGCCGTCGAGGAGAACGGCTTCCAAGGCGCCGACAATGACACGCTGACCGCGCTGTCCCGCAACGGGAAAGCCGCGAGCCTGTACTGGAACGTCAACGGCAACTTCCAGCTCACCGTCGCCGAGCGCGGGGAGCCGTTGTTCGCGGGCAATCCGCGTCACGAACCGGGCGCACCGCACACCGAAGACCTGGACTTCGACGACTTCCGACACCGCAAAGCCAAGGGCCTGACCGCGGTCGCCCGCTTCACCGGCCGCGGCATCACCGCGGACGACCTCGCCGCGATCTACGCCGCCGACCAGGCCTACGTCCTGAAGGGGTGACCGCCATCCGGCTGCTCCGCACCCAGCCTGCCCACAAAGGACTGCTCCACGAGATCGGCCGCGCGATCTACGCCCCCGCGCCAAGCCCGTGACCTAGCGGAGCCGCAGTCCCGCGATGACGAGTCCGACCATGCGGCGCGCGTCGTAGTGAGGGCTGTCGGCGCCGATGCAGAGATTGCCGATGCCGCGCATCAGCACGAGGGCGTCCATGTCGGGGATGATCTCGCCCGCCGCGGCGGCGGCGGTGAGCAGCTGGGCGCAGACGGGGACGAGGCGGTCGAGGAAGTAGGCGTGCAGCGTCCGGAAGGCGTCGTCGTTGGACTGCAGTGCCTCGGCCAAGCCGTGCTTGGTGACCAGGAAGTCGACGAAGAGGTCGATCCAACCCGCCAGCGCGGTGTGCGGTGTGGCGCTGTCCGCCAGCAGCGCCGGACCGGCTTCGGCGCACGCCTCGACCTGGTGGCGGTAGACCGCGACGATGAGATCGGCCCGCGTCGGGAAGTGGCGGTAGATCGTGCCGACGCCGACGCCGGCCCTGGTGGCGATGTCCCGCACCGGCGCGTCGACGCCGGAGGCGACGAACACCGCGGCGGCCGCGTCCAGCAGCGCCTTCTCGTTGCGTCGGACATCAGCCCGTCTCCGCGGGGCCGCCGATCCGTCGTTCGTGCGGGCCATCGTTACCTCCGTCACATCCCTCGAAAAACGGAACCACGTTCCGTATTGTCGAATCGGAACCATGTTCCGGATCGAAGGATGCCAGTCCGGCAGGCCGATGCCAAGTCACGGAGGAAACAACCATGCACGCGATGCCAGAACCCACACCGGTCGTTTCGGTGCACCCCGTCACGCTGTTGGCCCCGGGTCGAGGCGAGGATCTGCAGGTACGGATCTCCGCGCCGACGACCGGCCACGAACTGCCCGTCATCGTCTTCTCCCACGGCTTCGGCGAGTCGGCGACCAACTACGACCCGCTGGTCGACTTCTGGGCCTCCCACGGCTTCGTCGTCGTTCAGCCCACCCACCTCGACTCGCGGACGCTGAACCTCTCGCCTGACGACCCGCGCACACCGCTGATCTGGAAGTTCCGGATCGACGACCTGAAGCGCACCCTCGACCGACTCGACCTATCGGAGTCGTCCGTCCCCGGCCTCGCCGGACGCCTCGACCGCACACGCATCGCCGTGGCCGGGCACTCCTGGGGCGCCCAGACGGCGAGCACGCTGCTGGGAGCACGAGTCCTCGACGCCGACGGCAACCCCGGAGAGGACCTGTCCGACCCACGGATCAAGGCGGGCGTACTGCTGGCCGTGACGGGCACGGGCGGAGCCGACCTTTCCCCGTTCGCGGCCGAGCACTTCCCCTTCATGAGCCCCAGCTTCGCGGACATGACCACCCCGGCCCTCGTCGTCGCAGGCGACCAGGACGACTCCCTGCTATCCGTCCGGGGGCCGGACTGGTTCACCGACGCCTACCACCTGAGCCGGGGCAGCAAGAGCCTGCTCACCCTGGTCGGGGCGGAACACTCGCTCGGCGGTATCTCCGACTACCAATCCACGGCGACGACGGACGAGAGCCCCGAACGTGTCGCCCTGATCCAGCGGCTCACGTGGGCCTACCTCCGCGAGGCCCTCGGCCTCAAGGACTCCACCTGGCCGGCACCGGTGGAGAGCACCCTGGGCCGCCTCGACTCCAAGTAAGGACAAGCCCAGGTCGTTACGTTGATCAGCAAGACTGCGTTCGGTGAACCACCCGGTAGTGTCCGCCACCGGTTCCACGCATCCAGGCCGACATCGTGCGGACGCGCTGCAAACCACAGGAGTGTCGTGACCTACGTCGTGCGAGCCGAAACGCCCCCGGTCGAGGTGTACCAGCACCTGCGGGTCGCGGCAGGCCTGAGCCCGAAGTCGACAGCGGCGGCAACGGCCGGCCTGGCCGGCACGTGGTACGCGGTCGTCGCCTATCGCGACGACCACCCGGTGGGCATGGGCCGCGTCATCGGTGACGGCGGCACTGCTTTCCAGATCGTCGACATGTGCGTCCTGCCCGAACACCAGGGACGCGGACTGGGCAAGAAGATCATGACCGCGCTGATGGAACACCTGCGGCAACGAGCGCCGCGCACGGCCTACATCTCGCTCATCGCCGACGGCGACGCACGCCACCTCTACGCGAAGTACGGCTTCACGGAGACCACACCGGAGTCGGTTGGCATGGTTCTCCGACTCTGATGGCGCGCCTGTCCGGGGCCTCCCCGCCATGCGGCTGACGCAATGCCGTGCGGCGCGACGATCGTCAGCGGGGCCACGGTTCCGGAAGTAGAACGTCCGCAACGGGTTCTAGGGTGCCGCATGACCGGCAATGACACTCCCTGGAAGGTGTACGGGTGCGATCTCGAACGAAGGGCATGTGGTGGGGAACCGCTATCGAGGCGCCCGACCCCGGCGCGTTGGCGAGGTTCTACTCCGAACTGCTCGGGTGGACCATCGGCCACGAGGAGCCGGGCACGACGATCCTCGCCGCTCCCGAGGGGTCCATCCATGTCGTGTTCCAGCAGGCGACCGGTTACCAGGCCCCCGTGTGGCCGCCCGTCGACGGGCAACAGCGCCCGATGATGCACTTCGACTTCCAGGTCGGAGACCTCGACTCGGCCGTCGCCGAGGCAGTCGCACTCGGAGCCTCGGTCGCCGCCCACCAGCCACAGGACAACGTCCGGGTGCTCTTCGACCCGGCCGGCCACCCCTTCTGCCTCTGCCGCGACGACGGCTGATCACGCGTCCACTCGTCGGCAGTAGCGGACGTTCCGCTGGCGCTGTTCGGACTTGACGTTGCCGAGCCGGGCCGCCGACGCAGCCATCTCCTGCAACGCCCGTAACACTCGAATGCGCGCCGCCCTCGTCACTGATCGACGGCAGGACCTTCTCGACGGCCCCGAGCCGCCTGACCAGGATCCTGCGGTGCCGCTCGTCGAAGGGCCCTGACAACCACGAAACGCACCGGCCTTTCCGCCTGGTCGTCCCGGTACCGTTGATCTCGGGCCGGCTGCACAATGGCCGCCCGCGTCCGTGATGTCCACGTCGAGGAGGTCACACGACCATGTCACCGGGTGAGGGTTCCGCGACGCCGGAAGGGGTGCCGCCCAGCGCGACCAGGGTGGACTGGGGAAAGGCTTCGGCCGGGACCAATGCCGACCACGAACACGCGGCGGGCCGGTACGGCCTCATCAACGCCCTGTTGGCGGCGGGCATCGACGCGACACACATCCACCTGTACCACGACGACGTCCAGCACGGCGCGTACTGGGTCGTCAACCCGCTACGCGGTTTCAGCGTCGTGCTCACCGACGACACGGAGAGCTACGCGGGCTGGCTGGAGGGACCGTGGCCGTTCGTCGCCATGTTCGGCGGCCCGGACGGCGTCGTTCGCACGGAGGTCGACCTCTCCCTCGACACGCTCCTGACCCAGGCCATCGCGTGGTGCACCGACCACTGACAGCCGGTCGGCGCCAAGACGAACTCTGCCGCGTCGGAGACCACCGGGCCGACCTGCCCGGCCTGGTCGCCGGGGTGCCCGACTACGTCCGCGTCGCACCTGCGGACCCGGCGGACCACCGATGACCGGTTCCGCGCGGCCGTCGCATGTCGCTTGAGTTACCGGTCACGGGCCGCCGACCGGGAGCCGGAGAGGGTTCCTGACAGGCAGCGGACGGTACGTGCCGCCGTGGCAGTGCTCGGGAGACGCTCGGTCTGCGGTATGAGAGTGCGTTGGTAGCTGCCTGCTCAGCCGGCGAAGCCGGCGCGGCTCTGCGTCACCGGACGGTTGGGCCCGACGAACCCGCGTGCGCCGGCGCGACTGGGCTAGAATGACGGCGGCTGCCAGGAAGCCACCGGTCCGCGGGAATGGGCTCAGCCCACCTGGCGCGTGCACCACGTGTCACCATCGCTCTCCTTTCGGCCTGACCGAGCGGACATCAGGCAGACGAAAGGAGACCATCGTGCCGACCCCGGGCATGCCCGACCGTCCCCACCTCGACAGCTTCCGCCGGCAGGCCCGTGCCCTGCAGCGGGCCGTCCGGGCCGGTGACCCCGACGCCGTCACGCGGCTGGCCCGTCACCACCCCGGTGTCCTGCCCGACCACGCCGGCGGTTTTCAGCTCAGCGCGGCGCAGTTGGTCGTCGCTCGCGAATACGGATTCGCCAGCTGGCCCCGGCTTGCGCGATACACGGAAACCGTGGCCGAACACGGCTGGGACACCGGGCTCGGTGCGGCGCCCGCGGCCGGCCCGGCGGAGGAGTTCTGCCGCCTCGCCTGCCTGACCTACAGCCGCGAGGACGGGCCGGAGCGCTGGGCGCAAGCCCGTCAACTGCTGGCCGAGCGTCCCGATCTGACCACCCAGAACATCTGGGCCGCCGCGGCGGCCGCCCGCCCCGACGACGTCGGCCGGCTGCTCGCGGAGCAGCCGCGGCGGGTGGCCGAGCGGGGTGGCCCGTTCCGGTGGCGGCCGCTGTTCTACCTCGTCTACTCGCGATTCGACCAAGCCGTGTCGGCCGAGCGTGTGCTCGCGGTCGCCCGGCAACTGCTCGACGCCGGCGCCGACCCGGACGACGGCTACCTCTTCGACGCCCTACCGTCACCGTTCACATTGCTGACCGGGGTGTTCGGCCACGGCGAGCTGGGCCAGCGGCGCCAGCCGCGCCACCCGCACTGGCGGGCGTTGGGCCGGCTGCTGCTCGACGCGGGCGCCGACCCCAACGACGCCCAGGCCCTGTACAACAGGATGTTCGAGCCGGACGACTCGCACTTGGAGCTGCTGTTCGAATACGGGCTCGGCACCGGCGACGGCGGCCCGTGGAGGACACGGATCGCAGAGCCGGGCACGCCCGCGCAGATGCTGCGCATCCAGCTCCGCTGGGCGGTCGAGCACCACCAACCCGCCCGCGTGCGGCTGCTGGTCGAACACGGCGTCGACTTCCACTCGCCGTTCGAGGACGACGGGCCCGCGTGGAGTCCCGGCGACGGCAGGACACCGGTCGAGCTGGCCCGGCTCAACGGCGACACAGAGATCGCCGACTACCTCGTCACACAAGGTGCCGCGCAGCCCGGCCCTGATCCGGTGCGCGAGCTGATCGCCGCGGCGTTCCGCGCCGACCGGTCCACCCTCGACCGGGTCCGCGCCGAGCATCCCGACACCGTGACGGAAACCCGCCGCAGCCGCCCCGGACTCGTCGTGTGGGCAGCGGCCCACGCATCCATCGAGACAGTCACGTTGCTGGCGGAGCTCGGCTTCGACGTGAACGCCTACGGCCGCGGCGATGCGCCGGTCGAAGAGGCTTGGGAGACCGCACTGCACCACAGCGCGATGGCCGGCAACGTCGAGCTCACGCGTCGGCTGCTGGAACTGGGCGCCGACCCCGACCTCCGCGACCAGCGCTTCGACGCGACCCCGCTCGACTGGGCCCGGCACTTCCACCAGCTGTCGACCACCGACCTGCTCGAACCAGTCACCGCTCCCCCGGCAAGCGGCGAACGAGTGTGACGCGGCAGTCGGTCGGGTCGGGACCGCTGCGCCTGAGGCAACGTCCGTGACAGGGCTGTGGACCGCCGGTCGACGACAGCCCGGTCCAGTGCCCGTGCGACCGCGGGCGGCAGTGGAACGAGGGTTTCTTGCCGCCTTTGCCGTGCACGAGCAAGACGCGGTGTTCGTGTTCCTCGCCGATGTCCTCGACGTCGGCTCGGCCGGCCTCCGAGATCCGGAGCCCGAGCAGGCCGAGCATCGCGACCAAGGCGAGGTCGAACGGGTCGTCCGACTCCCGTGCTGCGGCGGGCAGGGCCTCGAACTGCAGGTGCGACAGGCCGAGCACCTTCGTCAAGGAGATATCCGCGTCCTGGCTACTTGCTCCAACAGACGGGGTGTGCGGGCGGGGTTACCGTGCTGGTGCTCCCAGTTGGCTGCTGCGAGCCGGCGCAGCAGCACGTAGAACGGAATCAGCTCGTCGAAAGCTGCCGCTTCCGCCCTCGTCGGCGCGTATCCGTCCAGCACCGCGGGCAGCAGGTCCTCGTCGGCGACTGCGAGCACCGCCAGATCCATTGCGGGGTCGCCGGCGCTGACGTCTTCCAGGTCGATCAGACCGGCGATCCGGCCATCGCGCACCACGAAGTGGTCGGGGCGGCCGTCCAACAGCGTCAGCGTGCCGCGGCTGGTCATCAGCGGCTGGAGGCGTCGGCACCAGGCCTGGATCTCGTCGCACCGCTGCGCCGGCACACCGGCGAAGTCCGCCAGCCAAGCCAGGATCCAGGTGGTCCAGTCCGTCATCCACTCACCGATCGTGTCCGGTCTGCTCTCAGGCTCGGCGTGAACCCGACGCAGCAGCCGGCCCGCCTCGCGCCGCGCCGATGGCGGGCTGGCCGCCGACAGTGGCTCTCCCTCGATCCACCGCAGCACCAGATGGGACGGGGTGCCATCGCGACTGGCGTGGACTTCCGACACCGGCAGGCCCGCCGCGCCGAGCCGGGCGATCGCCGCCCGTTCCCGCACGAACGCGTCCGGCCGCTCGTCGACCTTCACCGCGAAGCCGCCGACCCTGGCGACCAGTCGGCCGGGGCGATCGACATGGATCGTGACCGGCCCGGTCGGCAGACCGTGGCCGGCCACGACGGCGTCCGGGGCGACGAGCACACGGCCGATTCTGGCTGAACGATCCAGCCGGCTCCAGCGAATTTCGCCGCCCGCCCGCCGCGAGCAGAACGGTGCCGGGCATCGCCACGCTGATCAACGGCAACGCGGTGGCGCCGGAACCGCTCGACGGGAACGCTCATCGACAGAAGCGGATGTTCATCGGTACGCGCGCTCGGCGGCAGAAGAGTGCGTTGACAACTCGACCGTCGCGCCCGGGGCTGCGACTGCGTCCGGCATGCGGGCGATTGTTCGTCCACGTGCCCTGGCGGCCTCCGGTCGACGCGGACCGCAGGTCGGCATGCAATTCGGGGGCCACTCCGCCGAATATCGAGCCGGTGCCGTGGTCGGCCGCTTCACCGTAGGGGCGTGCCCGTAGCCCTCGTGGGGAATTCCTCGATGCCGAGCACCTGTAGTAGCTCCAGCCGCTCGCGGGCTTCGGCGTCCGCCGGGGTGAGCACCAGCAGCTGCTGCCCCTGGTCGGGCGTGACCAGAGTCTCGCAGTCCATCGTCAGCCAGCCGACCCTCGGGTGCAGCAGGGTTTTGCGGTCGACGCGCCGGACCGCCACCTCGTGCTCGGCCCAGAGCCGCCGGAAGTCGGCGCTCGCGGCCTGCAACCGGTCGACGAGTCCGGCGACGGTGGGATCGGCGGACCGGCGGCCGGCGACCGCGCGCAGGTCGGCCACGACCTGACGGGCCTGGCGCTCCTGCTCCTCCGGCGGGGTGACGGCGCGGGCGGCGGGGTCGGTGAACCAGCGATATGCGGCGTAGCGCCGGTCGCCGGAGAAACCGGTGTGGTCGCCCGTCAGCAGGACAGCTGCCCGGTTCTGGGCGAGGACCTCGCCCAGGTCGGACAGCACCAGGGCCGGGGTGTCGCCGAGCAGGTCGAGCATGCGCAGCAGGCCGGCGCGGGCCAGGCGGGCCACCCCGTCCGCGGGCGGTGGCCGGTGGCCGGCCAGGTGGAACAGATGGTCGCGCTCGTCGTCGGACAGGCGCAGGGCCCGCGCCAGCGCGCCGAGCAGTTGGGTCGAGGGCTGGCTGCTGCGGCCCTGCTCCAGGCGTACGACGTAGTCCACCGACATGCCGGCGAGCATCGCCACCTCTTCCCGGCGCAGGCCGGTGGTGCGGCGGCGGGGGCCGTCGGCGAGACCCGCCTCGGCCGGCCGGATCGCCTCGCGGCGGCGGCGCAGGAAGTCGGCGAGCTGGTCACGGTGCATGGCCCCATGGTCCCTCGCGGCGGGCGTGCCCATCCAGGGAGCGGCTCTCCCATGATCAACGCTCCGCTCCCACACGTCGTGGCGCGGGCGCAAAGTGGGTGACAGATCGACGACGAAGGAGAACGCAGTGCAGAAACCAATCCTGGGCAAGACACGAACCCTGGGCCGCACCGGCCCGGCCGTTTCCGGGCTGGGCCTTGGCGCGATGGGAATGTCGGGCGCTTACGGCGCGGCCGACCGCGCGGAGAGTATCGCCACCGTGCACGCCGCGCTGGAGGCCGGCGTCACGCTGATCGACACCGGTGACTTCTACGCCATGGGCCACAACGAGTTGCTGCTCGCCGAGGCCCTGCGCGACCGAGATCGGGACAGCTACAAGCTGAGCGTCAAGTTCGGCATGCTGCGGGGGCCGGGCCACGAGTTCGGCGGGTTCGACGCCCGGCCGAAGGCCGTGAAGAACTTCCTGGCCTACTCGCTGACCCGGCTGGGCACCGACCACATCGACATCTACCGGCCCGCCCGGCTGGACCCGGCGGTGCCGATCGAGGAGACGGTGGGGGCGATCAAGGAGATGATCGACGCCGGGTACGTGCAGCACATCGGCCTCTCGGAGGTCGACGCGGCGACGATCCGCCGAGCGCACGCCGTGCACCCGATCGCCGACCTGCAGATCGAGTACTCGCTGATCTCCCGCGCGGTGGAGGAGGACATCCTGCCGACGCTGCGGGAACTCGGCATCGGCCTGACCGCGTACGGCGTCCTCAGCCGCGGCCTCATCTCCGGGCACTGGTCCGCCGGCCACGCCGCCGGCCCCGGCGACAGCCGCGGCTTCAACCCACGGTTCTCCAGCGGGAACGTGGAACACAACCTCGCCCTCGTGGAGGCGCTGCGCCGGGTCGCCGAGGCGAAGGGCCGCACCGTCGCCCAACTGGCCATCGCCTGGGTGGCCGCACAGGGCGAGGACATCGTGCCGCTGGTCGGCGCCCGCACCCGCGACCGGCTGGCCGAGGCACTGCCCGCGACGGACCTGAACCTCACCGCGGACGACCTCGCCGAGATCGAGAAGGCGGTGCCGATGGGCGCGGCACGCGGCGACCGATACCCGTCCGCGTTCATGTCCACTCTCGGCGTGGGGAACTGAGTCCAGCTCTCCTGACTCCACGGACGCCAGACGACGACCGACCACTGCGGACACTTCCCAGCACGCAGCCGCAGCACGCGCGGGACACCTCCGGTCATCGGCATGACCGTGTGGTGGTGGTTTCAGGTTGCTGAGGCCATGTAGGCGGCGAGGATCTAGTTGAGGTGGCGGTCGAGGTTCTTGCGGGCGCGGTCGTAGCGCATGGCGGTCTGGGGGCGGCGTGGCGTGCGGCGATCTGGACGTCGCGGAGATCGGGGAGCAGATCGATGAGGAGGACGGGGCTCGAGCTGCTCTTCGAACGGGCGCTACCGCTGGGCCGTCGCCGCGATGAGGGTTGAGGAGATGTACGCCTGCGCGGGACTGGTCGGGACGAAGAGCGTTTCGATGCCGCTCAGGTGATGGTTCATCCGAGCCATCGGCAACTCGTGCCCTAGGTCGCCCGGGGTGCGCGTGCCTCGCACGATCACGCCGATACCCGCCCCGCGGCAGTAGTCGACCAGTAGCCGGCCGGGGCTGGAGTCCACCGTGACATTGGCCAGGTCGCTGGTCATGTCGGCCAGCAGGGCCAGTCGTTCGGCGAGGGGGAGCCGACCGGTCTTCTCCGGGTTGGTCAGGACGCACACGACGACTTCGTCGAACATGCCCGCGGCCCGGCCCGCCACGTCGAGGTGTCCCTGCGTGGCCGGGTCGAAGGAGCCGGGGAATACGGCGCGCATGGCTTGTCATGCCAACGATCGGCGGTGGTCGCGCGGACGGCCGGTGACAGGAGTCTCTCCCCGGAACGGAACAGCTCCGCCAGGCCGGCCGAGTACCGGATGCGGAGCTCGGTCGAGTGCGTCACCACGCGCACAGCGGCATGAGCATGTCGAGCCGTAGCCTGGGCGTCGTGGCGACTTCGACGGTCACTGTGATCTCCCAGGGATGGGACCTGCCGTACTACCGCGTTCGGACTTCCTCGTTCGTCGTGGCCTTTCTGCTCGGCCACGACGAAGATCCCGATCGAGTGGAGAACCTCGACGCCGAGGTGCGACTGCCCGACGGTTCCCGCTGGAGCGCGTCGATCTTCACGGTCGCCGAGGTAGGACGACTCATGGCACGTTGGGCCCGCACCGGCGAGTACTCGGGCGGCAGCTACTTCTGGTGCCGGGTCGCCGGATCTGTTCTGGTGTCATAGGACGTCGCACGACGCTGCCCGGCACGAGACACCACGGAGGACACCATGACGATCACGCCGGACGACCCGACCACCGCGCTGCCCGGCCGCCCGCCCGTCGTTGACCTGGCCACCTGGCAGGCCGCCCGTGACGAGCTCCTGGTCCGCGAGAAGGCCCACACCCGCGAGGGCGACGCCCTCGCCGCGGCCCGCCGCCGACTGCCGATGGTGGAGTTCGACGGGACGGTCGAGGTCGTCGGACCCGACGGCCCGGTCCCGTTCCTGGACCTGTTCCAGGGCCGCGACGAGCTCGTGGTCTACAAGCACATGTGGCACGACGGCGCGCCGCACCAAGGGCAGTGCGAGGGCTGCACCACCGCGGCCTGGCACCTGAAAGACGCCGTCTACCTCAACGCCCGCGGCGTCTCGTTCGCTGTCCTGACCACGGGCCGTTGGGACGAGGTGGCCTCCTACGTCGAGTTCATGGGCTACACCCAGCCCTGGTACTCGGTGCGCGACGTGGACGCGCCGGTCGGCGGCAGCATGGGTTACATCACCTGCTTCCTGCGCGACGGCGACCGCGTGTTCCTCACCTACTCCACGACAGGCCGTGGCAACGAGCGGATCAACGGGTCCTTGGGTCTGCTCGACATGACGCCCTACGGCCGCGGCGAGGCGTGGGAGGACAACCCCGAGGGCTGGCCCGAAGGGCTCAGCCCGTGCTGGTCCTGGCGCTCGGACGCGGACGGGAACGCCACCTGGGGCCCGACCAGCCGCCCAGTGCCGCAGTGGACCCGCCCCGGCGCGACCCCCGTGGAGACCCTCGGCCGGCACGACCACCACCACTGACCCGCCTTCGTCGACGGCGTCACGGCGTCGACGAAGGTGTCAGGCGTCAGGTGGCGGGCGGAACCTCCGGACGATGCGAGGGTCCGCCCGCGCGCTCGGTCGGTGGGCGGTTCGCCCGGAAGGTGAAGGACTCCTGGTAGGAGAGGGGTTGTCCCAGGAGGCAATCGCAAATCATTGAAAAATTGAAAGCAGCCTCAACGTTGCGGCAACCACACGCTCCTCGATGTGAGCGTGCTTTCACTGTCAGTCACTCTTCCGGGCAGACGCAGTCCGCAGTCGGAGTGACGTACCTCATCGTTTGCCCAGTACCGGCCGGCGGGAACCACAAGGGTGCATATGCACTTTCCCACGGAGGAGACCATGCACGAGACAGTCACTGGGCAGCCCGTCGCCAACCCCCGCAGGACCAGGCTGGGGCCGGACTGGACCGCGCGGTCCACCGGCGTGACCGCGCGCCCACAGCCGATGCCCGGCCCTGCGACCAACGCAGGTGCGGGCAACACTCCCTCGGTTGAGCCGCTGCGGGTGACGGCGGGCGGGCCGCGACGCTGAGGGCGTTTCTCAGGCCATGCGGTAGTTGCGGAACATCGCCTCGAACATGGCTTGCACGAGGCGCACCACGAGCGCTTCGAGCAGAGCGACACCCACCCTGGTGAGAATGCTGGCGAACAGGTCGGGCATGATGATCTCCTACAGCGGCGACGGGTTCCGGACTCGGCGCCACGCTCGCTTCCCTATGTGAAGCCCGTGTTTCCTAAAGGTGTCCACCCGGTGAATCCGGGCGGAAGTCGCCGTGCCGGCTGAACGCCTGGACGGCGGTCGCGGCCGCGGCGGCGGTCAACGCGATGAACCACTGGTGCGGCAGCAGCGGCCGGTTGCCGAAGAACCGGCTCACCCCCGGGACCTGCACGAACGCGGCCAGTGCGACGAGTGATCCGACGCCCGCCGCGACGACCAGCGGCGTTCGGCCGCGCACGGCCACCGTCTGCCCGAGCTGCGCGCTGACGAGCGCCACCAGCGCGGTCGTGCCGGCCTGCCCCGAGGTGCTGACGGGCCGGGCGAGCAGCCACGCGAGCATGGCCGCGCCCGCCGTGGTGGCGGCCCGGACGTAGATGTCACGGGTCAGGCTCACACCGAGCGACGCGTCAGGCCCTTCGGCCAGGAGTTGTTCGGGCGTGGAGTGCGGCGGGGGCCGGACGGCCACCGCCAGGGCGGGCAGGACGTCGGTGAGCAGGTTGATCAACAGCAGTTGCCGGGCGTTGAGCGTGTCGCGCGCGCTGAGCAGCCCGGCGGCCAGCGTGAACGCGATCTCCCCGAGGTTCCCGCCGAGCAGGATCGACAGCGCGGCGCGGACGGACGACCACGTCCCGCGTCCCTCGACGATCGCGTCGGTGATCGTCTCGATCCGGTCGTCGGTGACCACGAGATCGGCCGCCTCCCGCGCGGCCGGGGTCGCGCGGGACCCGAGGGCGATGCCGACGTCGGCGAGTCGGATGGCCGGTGCGTCGTTCGCGCCGTCACCGGTCATGGCGACCACCCGCTTCGCGTGCTGCAACCGGCGCACGATCCTGGCCTTCTGCTCAGGGCTGACCCTGGCGAACACGGTGATCTCCGGCACGACGGCCGCCAGCGCGTCGTCGTCGAGAGCGTCCAACTCGGGACCGGTCATCACGCGCCCTCCATTGAGGACGTTGAGCTCGGCCGCGATCGCCTCGGCGGTGCTGGGATGATCACCGGTGATCATGACGACGTCGACGCCCGCGCGCCGAAGCCGGTCGACGGACTCCGCGGCCGTGGAGCGCACCGGGTCGGCGAGGGCCACCAAGCCGCGGAAGTCGAGATCACCGACGCTCGACTCGGTCAGCTCCGACGAGCCCGAGTCCTCGCGCTCGGCCACCGCCAGCACCCGGAAACCCTTGCGTGCCAAGCGATCCACCGACGCCTCGACATCGTGACGGGCCTGCGCGTCGAACGGTTCACCCCGCCATCGGCTGCACGCCGCGAGCACGGCTTCGGGCGCGCCCTTCACACTCACCACGAGTCCCCGCGGCGAACGGGCGAGCATCGCGTGATAGCCGCGGGACGGTTCGAACGGGAGCGAGGCGACGTGGTCCCAGTCGTCGGGCACCAGGGAAAGCCGACGACCCACGTCGAGCACGGCGCCGTCGGTCGGGTGCGCAGGCGGCCGAGCCGTTTCATGCCAAGGACTTGCCCGCGTCGCCGCGGCGAGAACCTCCCGCAGCGAGGGGGTGAGGTCCGACACCGGCCGCTCGGTCCGGCCGTCACCGATCTGCTGCACCGTGATCCGACCTTCGGTGAGCGTTCCCGTCTTGTCGAAGCACAGCACATCGACCCGGCCGAGCGCCTCGATCGTCGACGGACTCCGCGCGAGCACGCCGTGTCGGGACAGGCGCCGCGCGGAGGCCAGTTCGGCGACCGTGGCCACGAACGGAAGGGCTTCCGGCACCGAGGCCACCGCAAGGCCTACCGCACGTCCCAGCGCCTGGCTCATGCCGTGGCCGCGCAGCAGGTCCATCACCATCAGCAGGGCACCGGCACCGAGGGAAACGGGCAGGGCCTGCTTGGTCAGCGAGCGAAGTCTCGACGCCACACCGGTGATCGGCGCGTCGCCGTCGGCCAGGCGCGTGGTGCGGCCCGCCTCGGTGCGCCCACCGGTGGCCACGACGACACCGACGGCACGGCCGGCGGCCACCACGGTGCCCTGGTACAGCATCGACGAGCGGTCCGCGACCGCGGCGGCGCCGGTCGCCCGCACGGTCTTGGCCACGAGCTGGGACTCGCCGGTGAGGCTGGACTCGTCGACTTCGAGTCGGTCGGCCTCCAGCAGCCGGCAGTCCGCGGGGACCGCGTCACCGGCGTGGTACTCGATCACGTCACCGACGACCAGCTGATCAGCGCGCACGTCCTGCGCTTCCCCCTTGCGCCGCAGCCGTGCCCGCAGGGCGCTGGTGTCCAGCAACCGCCGCAGCTCACGATTGGCGCCGACCCGCTGCGCTCCGCCGATCAGGGCGTTCAGGCCGAGCACGCCGGAGATCATCACAGCGTCGGTGATCGAGCCGAGGCTCGCCGACAGGCCCGCTCCGGCCGCGAGCGCGGGTGTCAACGGGTTGGCCAGCTCCTCCACCGAGGCTCTGGCCAACCCGAACCGGCTCGGATCGTCGTCGACCGGCTCGTGGCGTCGTCTTCGTTCGGACTCGGCGGCGTCCAGACCGCGACTGGAGGAGGTCAGCGCGCTGAGCACCGCCTGCGGCGACATCGCGTGCCACGGCGTCCGGTCCACGGGGACCGGAGCGGGCCGACGCCGAGGCTGCGAGCCCCACCACGTCCCTGCGGCGAGTGCGAGCAGGGCCGCGAGCTGCACCGGGTAGGCGGCGCGAGCGGGTGCCCCGCGAACAGGCCCGAACACGCCGAGCAGCACCCCCAGCGACGATCCCGCGACGGCGAGTTCGGCGCTGTGCCTGCTCGCCTTCCGGGCCGCGGTCGCCGCGTCGAGCACCACGCAGGCCTGCGCCAGTCCCACGCACAGGACGTCGGCTGCCCACGGCACGGCGCCGGTCGGTCCGGGCACGCCGATGCCGAGGTCGGCGGCGGCCAGCGCGGAACGGCCGCGCGTCGACACCACGGCGACCACGTGCCCTTCCGCCTGGAGCGCTCGCACCGACGTCGCCAGCCGGTTGCCGCCCGGAACCACGCGATCCACGTCCAAGCGCTGGTCGAGCCCATCGGTGACCCCGCCGAGCACCAAGGTCCCGGCTCGCCGCGCCGCGGCGATCAGCGCGTCGGTGAGCGGGTCGGTTTCCGCGACGACGCTGACCACACCGACCGGCCGGGCCTCCCGCGTCAGCACCAGCACGGTCGCGCCCGCGTGAGCCTTTTCGCGCGCGACCTGCCTCGCGTGGCCGGGAAGCGACGCGTCCAGCTCACTCACCGGCGCCACCGCCCAGCCGTCGTCGCGCCGGGGAGCCCTCGGCGCGTGCACATCGACGAGATCGAGCGCGTGCGCGAACAGTTCGGCGTGCCCTTCCGCGTCGTCGACGGCCACGACCTCGTCCACGATGTGACGCCCCGTCAGCAGCACCGAGGCGTCCACGACGACGGTGTCCACGCGGTCGAGGCGGCGCAACGCGTCCGGATCGAAGATCAGCGCCCGTGCTTCGGACAGGTCCACGTCGAGCTGGGCGGCGAACGCCTCGCGGCCCACCTTCGCGGCCCGTGCCACGCCGGCGATCAGGACGCCGACGGCACGCCCGGGGTTGCGGACGACGATCCGCCCCGCGGCATAGCCCGCGAGGGCGAGCGCGGCCGAGGTGTTCGCCACGAACTCGACCGGACCGTCGGGAACGGCACGCGGGCGCGGGACCTCGTCGACGGGCTCGGCGCGGTACGCCTCGGGCAGATCGGCGACGCTGGCTTCCCACCGTTGCCAGGCCTGTCGTCTGGCTGTCGCCTCGCGTCGCAGGCACAACCGGTAGGCGATATCGGTGAGCAGCACGACCGGCCGCTGTGACAGGGCGTTGCCCGCCGCGCCGCCGATCGTGAGCAGTGTTTCGGTGGCCTGCCTGCCGAGCGCCGCCTCCAGCTTCGCGCGCAGCCACGGTGCGGTGTCCACGACACCCATCAGTGCGGGGACGAGGGGCGGGAGCGCGCCGACCGGCAGCACCCGCCCCAACGCGGCGTACCCGAGCCCGACCAGGTCGATGCCCAGGGCGGCGACCTCGCGAAGCTGCGGGCTGTCCATGTCGCCGGGGTGCGTGACGCGGGCGGGTGGCTCGTCCAGGTGCAGCCCCAGTTCCTGCTCGATCTCCGCTACCAGCGCGGTCAGCTCCTCGCTACCGATCACGTCCGGGTCGTGGCCGACCACGACCCGGCCGAGGACGCCGTTGACCTCCGCGCTGCGCACCCCGGGCAGCGCGGTCAGCCGTTGGCTCAGGACCCATGCCGCGTCCTGGCTACCGGGCCGCCGCAGCCCTGGCACCTCGACGTGTGTCAGGCCGCCGGAGGTCCACGTCCGGCGGTCAGGGCTGGGTGCCGGCCGAGCTGTCGCCGTGACGAGCCCGGCGATCTTCGAAGCCAGCGCGCGGAGGGTCCCCACCGGTCGTCAGCCGGTCGGTTTCGCCGTGCTCTCGCGTTTCCTCGCGGGGGTGTCCTCGCGGGTGCGTTCCCCGCGCGGAGCGAGCGCCGCTCCGACACCGATGGCCGCGGCGACCGGCCACTCGATCACTTCCAGGGCCGCCATCAGGGCGAGGCCACCGAAGTACAGGACGGTGCGCGGCGCGGGCAGGAACGAGCCCGCGGTGCGGACGACCGCGCCGAGGTCCTCGCGACTGGGGGCGTGGACGTGGGGCATGTGCAGTTCCGGCGCGCGGAACTGCGCGGTCACGAAGGGCAGGTTCACGGTCGCGGTCCGTCCGGCTTCTCGTGTGCCGTCGGTCTCGGTGTCCGCAGCCCTGGTCTTGGCTTCTGCGGTGGGGCGCTGTCGGGACTGAGCCCGTGCTGTTGTCGTGGCCATCAGGTCCCCCGGGGAGGTGGGAGTCATGGACCGCAAATTTTACGCGCAGACGAACATCGAATGAACCAATGGATCTTCGCCCGAACGGGGTATTCACTCGTGCGAACGGTTCTGTGTCGATTTGCGGTCGGCTCGTTCGTCGCCTGGGTATGACTGACACCATGACCGAGCCAATCTCGACTCGCAATCTGGACCGGTACGGGTTCGCGGAGCTGCCGTGGAGCCGTCCGCGCGACGTCCTCGTCAGCGACACGCCCACGGCCGACCTGACGTTCTTCGTGGCGACCGTGCGGCCCGACGGACGGCCGCACTCGGCGGGCGTCGGGGCCGTGTGGGTGGACGACACGCTGTACTTCACGAGCGGACCGGGTACGCGCAAGTCGCGCAACCTGGCGGTGAACCCGGCGTGCAGTGTGTCGGTGCGCTTGCGCGGTATCGACCTGGTGCTGGAGGGCGAGGCCCATCGGGTCACCGACTCCTCCACCCTGGAGCGCGTGGCCGCCGTTTACCGCGTGGGCGGCTGGCCGGCTTCGGTGGAGGGCGACGCGATCACGGCCCCGTACAGCGCGCCCAGTGCGGGTCCCGCGCCCTGGCACCTGTACCGCCTCACCCTGCACACCACCGTCGGCGTGGCCACCGCCGAGCCACACGGCGCCACCCGCTGGGACTTCGCCCACTGAGCAATCGGTTCAGGGCGCTGTGTCGGCTCTACCCCACCGCCCGACCGCCAGGGAACAGGCCTCATCGACACCGATCCGCACCGGGTGCCGGCCCTGGCCCTGCCGCCGCTGGCCCACAACGCGCTGGCAGGCCAGCTGGTCGGCGAGGACGCGGCCAAAGTCGCCCGGGAAGGCGCCCGCACGGTCCCGGCCCGGGAGAACGGCGGCAACCAGGACATCAAGAACTTCAGCCGCGGCGCTCGGGTCTTCTACCCGGTGCACGTCCCCGGTGGTCTGCTGTCCGGTGGCGACCTGCACTTCAGCCAGGGCGACGGGGAGATCACCTTCTGCGGCGCCATCGAGATGGGCGGGTTCGTCGACCTGCGCGTCGACCTGATCAAGGACGGCATGCGGAAGTACGGCGTGACCACGAACCCGATCTTCATGCCGGGCAACGTCGAGCCCCGCTACAGCGAGTTCATCTCGTTCGTCGGGATTTCCGTGGACCACCCCAGCAACACCAACTACTACCTCGACGCCACCCTGGCCTACCGCAACGCCTGCCTGAACGCCGTCGAGTACCTGAAGACTTTCGGCTACAGAGGCGAACAGGCCTACCTGCTGCTCGGTTCGGCGCCCATCGAGGGCCGCCTCAGCGGTGTCGAGGACACCGGATTCATCGACCTGGGCCTGCGTGAACTGCTGGCAAAGCCGGGCGGGCCGGCCTGACCGTCCCTCACCGACCGTGCCGCCGGTGAAGGCCCACTACGGCCTGGGCTTTCACCGGCACTGTCACCGGCACCGCCACCGTCCGTCCACATTGGAGCACCCATCATCGCCTTCGCCTACCGCACGAGATCAGCGCCTCGATAGTCGCCATGGCCACCGTCTTCCTCACCATGAGCCCGCTCGCCCTGCCGACCTGGGCGATCTTCATCGCCTGGGCGGGCACCTTCCTGCTCGGCGGCCCGAGCCGGGCCAACGCGGTCAAGATGATCACCGCCACCACCACCGGTGCGGTGTACGGCGTCGTCGCCACCCTGCTCAACCAGGCGACCGGCACGATGTTCGGCGAGGGGGCGTTCGCCCGGACCCTCGCGCTCGGCGTGGTCATCTTCGTGGCCAACGGCACCCTGCTGGCGACCGGACGCATCCCGTTCTTCGCCTGCATCCCCGGGATGTTCTTCGGCTTCGCCTCCCTGTTCGCCACCTACTTCGACGGATTCGGCTTCGCCCCAGGCGATCTCGCCGGCGCCTTCGTCAGCGCCGCCGCCATGTGCGCACTCAGCCCGCTCTGCGCGTTCCTGGGCCTGCGCCTGATGTTCGCACCGACGGCCCCAGCGCCAGAGTGGACTGAACCGGAAGTCAAGGCCGAAGCCCCGGCTTAGCCTTCACGTGGCCAGTCGGGCGAGGGCGGCGGCCTCCCGGCTGCCTTCCTCGGCACTGAACACGTGCACGACCAGGCCCGTCTCGCCGGGTGCGGCCGGTACGTGCAGCGTCTCGTAATCCAAGGTGAGCGGCCCGGCCTCCGAGTGCCGCAGCCGCTTGCGCCCCGCCCCGCACATCACGACCTCGCCGCTGGCCCAGATCCGGCGGAACTCGGGGCTGCGCGCGGACAGTTCGGTGATGAGCGCGGCCAGTTCCGTGTCGTCGGGGTAACGCCCTGCGGAGACGCGCAGCTGGCCCACGGCCTCCCCTGCCCTGTCCTCCCAGTCGGGGTGGACGAGCCGGGAGGCGGGGTCGAGGAAGAGGTACCTGGCGTTGTTCCGGTCGCGGCCGCCTGGAGCAGCCAGGCCGCCGATCAGTTCGGCGCCCAGGCTGTTCCAGGCCACCACGTCGAGGCGGTGGTTCGTCACGAAGGCCGGGAAGTCGCCCAAGGCGGCCAGGACCCGCTCCAGCAGAGGGCTGACCCGGGCCTTGGGCGCGGGGCCGGACCTGGCACCGGCCAGGGTGTCGAGGTGCTTGCGCTCGGCTGCGTCGAGGCCGAGCGCCCCGGCCAACGCGTCGAGCACCTCGGGGGACGGCTGGGTGGCTCGACCCTGTTCGAGGCGCACGTAGTAGTCCACGCTGATCCCGGCGAGCTGGGAAAGCTCCTCGCGGCGCAGCCCGCGCACCCTTCTGCGCCGACCACCGGCAAGCCCGACGTGCTCCGGCGCGACGCGTCCCCGGCGGGCGCGCAGAAAGCCGCCGAGCGCCCGCCGCGCGTCACCGATCCCGTCGATCCCCTCGATGCGGTCGATCCCGTCGATGTTCTCGATGCGGTTGTCGGCGCCGTCTGTGCGCTCGATGTGATCCACGCCGTCCATGAGCCCAGTATGCGTGGCCCTCGCAGTACCAGGATTGCGGTTCCGCCGGCTGAACCGGGTACTGGTTACGCGCCCGCGCTCGGGAGAACGTGGCGGCATGACCACCGAAGCCACTCGGCAGCCGAAGAAGATCCTGATCGTCAGCGCACACCCGGAACCCCGGTCGCTCAACAGCACCATGACCTCCTTCGCGGTCGAACAGCTGCGCGCGGCAGGCCACGAGGTGCGGGTATCCGACCTCTACGCGATGAAGTGGAAGGCAGCGGTGGACGCCGACGACTTCCCCGACCACACCGCGGACCAGCCGCTGGACGTGCTGGCCGCCCACGAACAGGCCACCCTGGCGGGCCGGCTGACGCCCGACGTCGCGTCCGAGCAGGAGAAGGTGCGCTGGTCGGACGCCGTGATCCTCCAGTTCCCGATGTGGTGGTTCTCCATGCCCGCGATCCTCAAGGGCTGGATCGACCGGGTGTTCACCAACGGATTCGCCCACGGCCCGGCAGTCCCCCCGCCCTACAGCGAGGGCGCCCTGGGCGGACGACGCGCGCTGGTGTCCGTGACGATCGGTGCCCGGGAGTCGTCCTTCTCCGACCGAGGCATCCACGGACGGCTGGCGGACGTCCTCTTCCCGGTGCAGCACGGCCTGCTCTGGTTCACCGGCATGGCGCCGCTCGAACCGTTCGCGATGTACGGCACGGTCGGCCTGACGGAGGAGCAGTTCACGGCGGCGAAGCACGAGTACCGACGACGGCTCGACGGCCTCTTCACCGACGAGCCCGTCCCGTTCCGATCACTCGCCGACGACTACAACCGCGACATGCGGCTACGGCCGGGCTTGGAGGCACCGGGGACCATCGGACTCGACATCCACGTCCGCTCGCGTGCGTGAGCGCGCGTTCGTGGAAGGTGTGGTTCGACCAGGCCATCCTCCCCGCGCGCAACCACCGCACGGCCTCGCCGTAAAAGTAGACGTAACCAGAGCAGGGACCTCCTTCTCGGCGGATCATGGAACCCACCGCTCCGAACGGTGGACGACGTGTGCCAGGTAGTCCACTTGTGTCCCATCGAGTTCCGCCAAGTCGGCCGGTGAGCGGACAAGGGCGATCTGGTCCAGTTCCGGATCACGGCCCAGTGTCGTCTCGGCGGACACCAGGGCGGCGAATCGTTCGCGCAGCAACGACGCCGGCCGTGGCGGAGCGAGGAACAGGACGCCGACGTTCCCCGTGTCGCTGTGCGTCACGAGCCACAGGGTCAGGTCGTCGGGCACCACGTCGATGCCGGTCTCCTCGGCCAGTTCCCGCACGGCGTGGCCGCGGAGTGCGGCCACATCGAGGGTTTCGTGGTCGTCCGGCGGTTCGACCGATCCGCCCGGCAGCTGCCAACGACCGGGAGCGGCTGTCCACGACGCCATCCGCCCCACCAACAGGCGCCCGTCGTCGGTCGGCTGCGCGACGGAGACGAACAGGCACGGTAGCCACGAGGTCACACCCGGGACCAGGCGCAGGGCGTTGAACCGGAACGTCGTCCTCACCCACGCGAGGACCAAGCTGTGTGGCCCTCCCGGTCCAACCCCGCGCACGCCACCACCGGCCCGTCGAAGAGACTCGGCTTGGCCCGCACCGCCTCGTCCCAGACGCGGTCCATGGTCAGTCGGTCTTCGGGCGGCACGCGCGGGGCGGCGGCTTCGACCAGGCGGACTCGGTGAGCTGCCACGATTTCGACACCCGAAGGCCGCCGCGGTGTTCCGGTCACCGGACCATGCTGCCGGCCAGTCGGGATACAGACCGAAGATCACCCGAGTGAGCGAACCGAGCGCCAACCGGAAACTTTCAGCACACCATTGACGTTGCCGGGTTGAGAAGGAGGCAGCGGCACGGCGGGACCGGTGGGTACGGCGTCGGACACGGCTCGAACAGTGACGCGGGCTCGAACAGTGAGGTCCTCGAACAGCGAGGTCCAGGCAGGCACTGGCGAGGGCGAGCGCACCGATCACCGCTTCCAGAACGGGCGCTTGCGCGGCGCGGTCAGCGATTCCAAGGTGGTGATCGCGAGCCGCAGTCGACGTTCGACCTCCGAGGGGTCGGTGGTGGGCGTGGCCAGCCGGGCGACCAGTTCGTCGAGTGCCCGGAGGGTCTCCGCGGGCTCGCCCGCCGCCCGCCAAGCCGCGCGGTGGCGGGTGATCCGGTCGCACAGCCCGGTCAGCGCGGTCAGCGCGGCGGCGCGGTGCTCCGGGTCGTCCGCGTCCACCGCGCGCAGCGCGGCCAGTTCCCTGGTGAGGAACCCGTCCAGGTCCACGGGCGGTTGTTCCCGCGCCCCGGTCGCCTCGGGTCGACCGGCGGGCGCCGACCTGCGCGTCCGCCGGAGGCGACCCGCAGGGGCGGACATGGCGGCGGAGGCCGGTGCGGCGGGCGCGGCGGCGGCAGGTGCGGCGGGCATGGGCGACATCCGGGGTGGGGCTCCGTAACCACCACCGGCGTAGCCACCACCGGCCGCCTGGAACGTGCCGGCTGAGGGCAGGCCGGCCCAGCCTTCGGGGGCCTCCACCGGTTGGGTGACCCGGTGCACGTGGCCGGACTCGTTGACCACCCGTTCGTCGACGGCCACGAACGCGGTGAACCGAGACAGCACGCCGAACTCCAGCGACGTCTCCACGATGCGCCGTTCCAGCGCCCCCGGGTCGCCGGAGCCCACGACGTACCGGTCCTCCAGGTCCCGGATACGGGCCCTGGCCCACAACGCGGTCAGGCTCGGGTTGTCACTCGCGACGGCGTCCACCCGGTGCCGCCACCCACCGTCGCCCACCAGGTCCACCGCGCCGGCGGGCGCGCCGGTGAAGCGGCCGGTGACCACGACCGGGACACCGGTGAACACGTCGGGCAGCGGGGACGGGGCCAGGGAGTCGGCCACCACGGCCAGACCGGCGGACTGCACTCCCAGCCCGGTCAGCACAGGCGCGCCGATCCGGCCGTGGATCCGCCGCATGGCCTCGTCCAGCCGGTCCTCGGACTCCACCAGCTCACACCGCCCGGTCGGCCCGGCGAGCCGCTGGAGGAACGCCTCGTTGACCGCGCGGTCGATGCCGACGGTGTGCACGCGCACGCCGGCCAACCCGGTCGCCAACTCACGCAGCAACCGGTCCTCGTCGCCCACCTGGCCGTCGGTCACCAGCACCAGCACGCGCTCCCGATCACCGTCGCCACCGAGCAGGTCGGCCGCGCGGCGCAGCGGCGCGAGCATCTCCGTCCCACCGCGCGCGGACAGCTCCGCCAGGAACTCCACCGCGCGGTACCGGTTGCGGTCGGTCGCCTCGACCAGGCCGGCGGGCAGCGCGGCAGGGGTGTCCACCCGGTTGTCGAACGCGAGTACGGCGAACCGGTCGTGGGTGTGGAGCGAGTCGACGATGCGACTGGCCGCACGCCGGGCGGCCACCATCTTCCAGCCGTTCATCGAACCGGAGCGGTCCAGCACGAGCACGACGTCACGGCCCCGTGCGGGTTCGACGGCCCGCGGCGGCAGCACGGTCAGCGCGAACGTGCCGGCCTGCGCGTCGTCGTCCGGGCGCACCGCCAGCGACGTGCGGACCACGTCGTCGTCGGCGAACCGCAGGCGCAGCAGGAAGTCGCGGTCCACGCGCGCGCCGGGCTCGACGCGGACGCGGAACCCGGTCGCGGTCTCCTCGGTGACGGTGGCGTGCAGGGTGGCCGACGGCGTGGCGGGCGGCAGTCCCGCCGTGTCCACGTCGACCGCCAGCGACAGCCGGACCGGGTTGGGGAAGCCGGGCAGCAGCACCGGCGGGCTGATGCGCGAGGCGTCGGGCACCACGTCGGTGTCCGCGGCGACGCCGTCGCCGACCTGGCCGCCGGGCAGCGGCGTGCCGGGGATGTAGCGGGGCGCGACCACCAGCGGAAGCCGGAACGTGGCCGCGTCGTCCTCGTAGGCGAGCACCCCGGCCAGGGTCAGGCGCACGGTGACCCGCTCCCCCGGCATGACGTTGCCGACGCGCGTGGTGAACACGCCGGGCCGTTCCTCCTCCGCGATGGCGGCACGTCTACCGGCCGCGATCGCCTGGTCGTAGTCGGCTCGCGCCTCGGCGCGTTCCTTCAGCACGCCCTCGACCACGCGGTCGGCGGCCTCCATGCGCAGTGCCGTGACCGCCGACCGGGCGGGCAGCGGGAAGACGTAGGTGGCTTCGAGCGGGTCCTCGTGCGGGTTGTGGAACGTCTGGGTGATGGTGGTCCGCGAAGCCAGGCCGGTGATCGCCGCGTGCACGTCCACCGCCTCCAGCGGCAGGTTGCCGCGCTCGGTGCGCAGGCAGCCCAGCCCGTCGTCCTCGGTGGGCCGGGTGACTTCCCCCGTGGGCTCGATGACCTCGACGCGAGTGCTCATCCGTTGTCCTCTCCAGTGGTCGGCGCCAGTCCCAGGCGGACGAGCAGGTCCAGCAGGGGCGCCGCAGCGGCTTCGATGGCGGCCAGCTCGGTGGCGTCGGGGATGCGATCGGCGGTGTCGAGCACGACTGTGACACTGTCACCGAGGCGCAGGCTCGGGACGATCTTCGGCGCGGCGGCACGGTCCGGTACGACACGGTCCGGCACGGTCGGTTCGACCGCCGGCAGCGCCCGGTCGCGCCAGAACTCCCCGCTCCGGGGTGGCGGCGGTGGTGCGTCGTTGTCCGGCAGCCCGGGCGCCCCGTCCAACCCGGCCAGTTCGGTGAGCCTGCGGTCGGAGGCACCGACCGTCATGGACTGGATCTCGGCGAGCGTGCGCCCGGCCGCCTGCAGCTTCTTGACCGCGACGATCTGCAGCAGGTGACGCCGCCCGTACAGGGCGGTGCGCCCCCGGTGCGCGGCCGGCCGGTCCACCAGGCCGATGGTCGTGTACCACCGGATGGCGCGGCCGTTGGGCAGCTCCCGCACCCGGCCGCTGCGCTGGCCGTCGTAGTTGTCGGCCAGCAACGCGGCGACCCGGTCCGGGAGCTGTTCGATGGTCCACAGCTCGTCGCTCACCCCACCAACAGTGCCCGCCGGATCTGACACTGTCAAGATTGCAGTGTCAGCGAGATTCTGCGCCGCGGTCGCCGACGACCGGTGGACGTTGGAACAGCGTGTAGAGGTAGACCAAAGCGGGAATGAGCACGACCGCGCCGGCGACGAGGGCGATCAGCAGCGCCATGAGCGTCGAGTGACCCCGCGCGGCCTGTTCGACCGTGAGACCGGGTAGCAGCACGTACGGGTACTGCGCGACCGCCCACCCCACCAGGATCGTGGTCACGGCGAGCGCGGACACCAGCCTGGCCGGCACGTACCGGCGGGGTCAGCAGCAGCACGAGCGCGAGCCCGGTCAGCTCAGGATCGGCCCGCCGGTGCCCGCGCCACTCCGTGAACACCACGATCGCCGGGAAAGCGATGCCGAAGCACGCGAAGATGATGTGCCGCCCCAGTGACAGCGCCATCTGCGTGCGTGCCGGCAACAGGTTCTCCGCGCCACCCGCGGTGATGAACTCGACTACCGCCACACGACCCCCCTACTACCAGCGGCTTCAGTGGTCGAGGACGTCGTGCTTGAGCCTGCTGTCCAGCAAGTGCAGCCAATCCGACACCGCGACGGCGGACAGCGTGGTCGCGGCCAGCCGGGTGACCCGCGGCGCGAACACCAGCCCCGCCGTGAACGCGCTGGCGATCCACACACCCGAGCAGAACGGACACGTCACCAACTCGCCCACCGCGTGCCGGGCACCGTCGCCGCGCACCGACTCGTTGACCTCCGCCGCACCGGCCGGCTCGTCGTACCGGGCGAACGGCGCGCGCAGCACGCTGGTCACCGCGCCCTTCGTCAGCAGCCGGCTGGCCTTGTGGGTGGCCAGCGACAGGAGCAGCGCATCCCTCACGGACACCCGATCGGGCAACCGCACACCGGCGCGCCGGCCGACCGCGGTGGCGCCGACGACCAGCGCGCCGTACGAGCAGAGAGTCGCCAAGTACCCCCGCAACGGGCGCCGCTCGCCGGCGGAGTAGGCGGCGCTGACCCGCCGGAGTACCTCGGTAATCGGCATGGCCAAGGTGTAGCCGCAACCCGCCGGTTCAAACTCGCGTCGGCCGCCGTCAGACTTGGTCGGTCGCGGGATCGGTCGCTACGCGGGCGAGGAGGGTCCCGAGTCCGAGTGGGGCGACCACGTCACCGCCGAGGAATACCAGACCCCAACCGCGTCGCAGAGGTGATGCGGCTGTTCCGGTTGAAGCCGCAGTCCCGCGGTCGAGGAATGCCGCCGTCAGGCCCCGGGCGGGCTGTACTGGATGTCGTTCGAGCGCCGCATCGCGTCCATCGCCTCCTCGACCGTGAGCAGCACGGTGGTCTCGTACTTGCTGAGCGCGCCGCCGCCCGCGATCGCTACCCCGACGGCTGCCATCGACACGTTGTCCGGCGCCTCCCACACGGTGTAGGCGTCGTACTCGCCGAACGCGTACCAGAAGCCCTGGAGATTCCCGCCCACCGCCTCGATGTACGCGCGGGCCGCGTCGCGTCGGTCCTCCGGCTTCCGCGCCAGCCTCGCCCACGTTTCGGGCGTGTAGCTGAACCGGGTCAGGTAGAGCGCCATGCGCGGCCTCCGGCACCTCGTCGTAGCTCGGCCCGACGAGAGTAGGTCCGGCCGGCCCGGTGTGCTCCGTCAGCGAACGCGCGACATCCGATCCGGTGATCCGACATGGTCGGAACCGGCTTTCAGTGACACAGTGGCCGTTCTTCGGCGGTCGGCAGGAACGTCACGGTGGCACCGGGAAGCACACTGCTGCCGGTATCGACGGTGAACGCGAGTCGATCGGCGGACGTGAGCCGCATGGAGCCCGGCAGGTAGTTGACGCTGCCGCGGGCGAGCGGTTCCCCGGGCGGGTCCGTGACCGGCTGCTCGACCTTCCACGCCCGGCCGGCGAAGACGGCGTACACCAGGCCGCAGTGGACGAGCAGGTCGAACGGGTAGGCGACGCCGACGTCGGCTTGCACGGGACCGGTCCTCGGCTGGGCCGGCGACTGGTTGTCCACGGGGGCCTTCGTCGGAGGAGTGCTCACCGGCGTCGATCCGGTGGTCAGCTCGGCGGAGCCCACGGGCGCGGTGCCCTCGTAGGGCGCACTCGCGCACGCGGACAGGGCTAACAGCGCCGCCGTGGCGAGCGCGACCGTCGATCACCGGAGCTTCATCGTCTTCTGCCCTTCCGAAGGTGGGTGGCGCGGCGGAGTCACACCACCTCGGAGACGTAACGCCGGCCGGTCCGGGTTGCCCGCGCCGGCATCCGCGATCCTCGACCGCGCGCCAGGTTACGGGCGGCGCCGTCATTGCGATGGGTGAAGCCGACCTATCGGGGAGTGGTGGTTGTGGTGGCCGAGTGAGCGCCCCGGACACCGCGGTGGTGGTGGACGACCCGGCCGTGGTCGCCGAGGTGTGGGAGGTGTTCGAGCGCTACGAGGCCGCGCTCGTCGCCGGTGATCACGCGGTCCTGGACGAACTGTTCTGGTCGGGTGCGGAGGCCGTGCGGTTCGGCATCGCGGACCTCCAACGGGGTGGCGCGGAGATCCGGGCGTGACGGGCGGGCCAGGGTCCCCTGCCCGGTCGGGTGCGCACCGGCACCACGGTCACCACGTTCGGCGCCGACACCGCGTCGGTCACCACCCTGTTCCACTACCCGGATCGGCCGTTGATCGGACGGCAGAGCCAGATGTGGGTGCGGCTGCCGGAGGGCTGGCGCATCGTGAGCGCCCACGTCTCCGAGATCCCCGCACCGGGGTGATCGCGGCACGGTGCGGCACGCCGTCGAGGTCGGACGGCGTGCCGCACCGGTCTCAGCCTTGGGCGGCGCGAGCGCTGTGCAGGTCCAGCGCGGGCATGGCGACGGGCGGCGGGGGCGTCTCGAACAGGTCGTCGAACACCCTCGCCCGGTCGAACGACAAGGCGTGGGCGCGCGCCCGGCCCTCCATGAGCTCACGTTCCTCGGGCGACATCTCCAGCACCACCCGGTCGATCGCGGCGGCGATGCCGTCGACGTCCCCGGCCTCCACGATGATCGCGGTGTCGCCGACCGCCTCGCCGGTCCCGCCCGTGGTCGTGGTGATCACCGGACCACCGCCCGCGAGCATCTTCTCGGTCAGCGCGATGCCGAAGGTCTCCACGAAATCCGGCTCGGGCTTGGTCGGCAGCGCGTAGGCGGCGCAGCCGCGCATCAGCAGCGGCTTCTCCTCGTCGTCCACATCGCTCAGGAACACGATCCGGTCGTCGTCCCGCGTGAGCGCCCGGACGTCCTCCAGGGCCGGACCGTTCCCGGCCACGACCAGCTTCACCCGCGACCGCGCCTTGGACCGGGCGAACGCCGTCACCAGGTCGTAGATGCCCTTGGCGCGCGCCACCCGTGACAGGAACAGCACGTAACCGTCGCGTTCCAGGCCCCGCCGCGCGAGCGCGGCGTCCACCTGCACCGGGTCGAGGTCCAGGTACGCGGCGGTGTCGATCGGCGGGTAGCTGACCTCCACCCGGCGCCGGCACTCCTCGGCGAGCCGGGTGCCGCAGCGCGCGTCGACCTGCTCGGCGGAGGCGATGATCTCCTGCCGGGTGTACTCCGACACCGCGAGCACCCGGTCGTTGGCCAGGAACGTGGTGAACAGGACCACGGCCGCGCCGAACCGGCCTTCGAGCAGGCAGTTGCGGATCACGTTGGTGACGTCCGAGCCCACCGCCTTCGCCATGGTGACGACGTCGGGCCGGTACCCGGCCGCACGCGCCGCCGTGACGGCCTCCCCCACCACCGCGGTGTGCGGCGCGAGGTACATCGACAGGCACGTGGTCGGCACCTGCTCGGCCAGCAGCTCCACCAGGCGGCCGGTGAGCCCGGCCATGTACCGGCCGTCGGGCACCCGGTAGTCGCCGACCGGTTCGGGCCGCTCCACCGTGATGCCCTCGCTGTAGGGCGTGATCCGGTCGAGCGGTTTCAACGGCAGCCCGGCCGCCTGGAGGGCGGGGATGGGCCAGGTCAACAGGCGCACGTCGTCGAAGCCGCGGGTCAATGCGACCTCGGCGAGGTTGCGCGCCTCACCTGAGTGCCCGCAGATCACCGGATCGGCTCGGACCACGATGACGAGGCGGCGGTTCGGCCTGCTCATGTGCGGGTTCCCGTCGCGGATGGGTCGGACAAGGACGGCGGCCGGATCTTGCGACCCCACTCCGAGGGCTCCGGACCTAGTTCGAGGTGCAGCGTGCCGCCCGCGTGGATGTCGGACGCGCGCAGGTGCGCCACGTCCAGCGGCTTCCCGTTCAACCGGGCGGACTGCACGTACTGCGGCGGCGGCACCCGCTCCAGCCCGTCGGAACTGATGGGCGTCTCGCGGTGGCCGCTGGTCTCGATGACGAAGTCCCGGTCCTGGATGTGGACCGTGGCGCGTTCGAAGGCGGGCGCGTTGACCAGGAACAGGTTCTGCCCGGCGATCGGGAACAGCCCGAGCGAGGCCCACACGTACCAGGAACTCAGCCCACCGGAGTCGTCGTTGCCCGGCAGCCCGCCGGGGCCGGTGCCGAACTGGTAGGTCAGCGCCGCGTGCACGATCTCGGCCGTGCGGTCGGGCCGGCCCGCGTAGTGGTAGGACCAGGGCGCTTCCATGTCCGGCTCGTTGTTGAGGCCTTCGAACCGGTTCAACGAGTAGCCGACCGCCATCTCCACCGGATCGGGCAGCCTGCCGGGCTGCACCACCGGCGGCGCGCCGTAGCCGAAGAACGCGTCCAGCATGGCGACGAACGCGTCGTCACCACCCGCCAGCGCGATCCGGCCGGCCATGTCGTGCAGCAGCCGGAAGGAGTAGTTCCACTTGCCGCCCTCGTAGAACGACGAGTCGTGCAGCAGGCCGGTGGCCGGGTCGAACGCGTTGGACCACAGCAGACTGCGCTTGGCGAGGTCGTCGGCGAGCTGGCGGTCGTTCAGCGCCCGTGCGACGCCGGAGGTGCAGTGGTAGGCGTAGGCGAGGTCGAGGGTGTGCGAGATCGGGTGCACGACGCCCTGCTCGTAGAAGTCCTCGCCGTACATCCGGCGCAGGTCTGCCTCCATGTGCACGAGCGCCCAGTTCCAGTCCAGGTCGCCCAGGCCCAGGGCGTGCACGTCGGCCAACGCGGTGTGCACCAACGCGCTGGCCTGGCGGAAGAACCGGTCCGCGCCCCGTGCCATCCGGTACCCGATCGGGAAGTTGCCCTCCTCCTCGCACACCCTGATCAGCGACTCCAGCAGGTCGACCGCCCGGTCCGGGACGATCGCCTCCAACAGCGGCAGCTGGGTCTTGTAGATGTCCCACATCGTGCAGACGTCGAAGGCGAACGGCCCGGACGTGGGCCAGAACGGGCTCTCGTCGTCGGCGAAGCACGGTTTGATCAGCGAGTGGTACAGGGCCGTGCCGAACACCTGCCGCCGGGCGGGCGACCCGCCCTCGACCTCGATCCGGTCGACGTGGTCGCGCCACCGCTCCTTGGTCTGCTCCAGGACGGTGTCGAAGCCGGGCGGGCCCTCGCCGCACTCGCGGTAGAGGTTCTCCCGGGCCTGCTCGGGGCCGCGCAGGGAGAACCCGATCCGCACCTCGACGCTCTGCCCGGCCCTGGTCGGCCCGAGGAAGAGCAGCCCGAACGGGCGCAGGGTGGTCTGCCGGATGCGGTCGAAGTCCAGCCGGGTGCCGCCCTCGATCAGCCGGCGGTCGTGCCAGAGCATCTGCCGCCAGCCGGGGGTGTCCACCTCGATGTGCACCGACAGCGGCACACCCTCCACGACGACCGTGCCCTGCGCGCGACCGTTGCCGATGCTCTCCACGTGCGCCCGCAGCGGCACCGTGCGGCCGTGGTCGATGGCCAGCCCACCGCAGGACAGGTCCACCACGACGCGGGCGCTGCGGTGCTCCGGGAACGTGTACCGGTGGATCGCGACCTTCGCGCCGACCGTGATCTCGCACCGGACCCCGGTGTCGAGGGTGGCCGCGTAGTACCCGGCTTCGGCGACCTCGTCGTGCAGCGGCCAGGCCTGGCCGAGGGTGTCCAGCGGCTGCACCATCGGGGTCACCCGCACGTAGTTGTAGTACTTGCGGATCGCGCCGGTGCCGGACTGCTGGAAGTGCGTGAACCCGGAGGCCTGCGGCCGGTCGAACATCTCCTCCGGCAGGCCCTCGGTGTTCTTCGTGTAGATGCCGTACCCGGTCGGGTAGGCGCCCGAGTAGGCGCAGGCGGACACCATGCCCAGCGGCGATGTCGCCCCCGGGTGGGTGTTGCCGATCTGCGCTTTCGGCCACCACCAAGTGGCCGCCAGACCCTGCGCCGCTGGCAGTGAGGTCGGGGCCGTACCGATGAAAGGATCAATCTCGTTCAGGATGGCGAGACTGTAGAACAAACCGGGCGTCTTGATGGTTTCAGTCAGGTGAACTCCGGCCGTGTCGCACACGTCCGTTTGATGGAACCCCCGATTCCCGCAGGTGGCGAACCGTCATGCATGCTTTAGGTGACAATCCCATCACATACAGTAGTGACCGAGCCTGCAGTCGGGATGCTTGTCGATCCGGCCCGCCGGCCCGCGTGGGTTTCGTCGTCACCGAACCGGGCGGGGTGGGCGTTCCGGCTTGAGGTGGGGTGCTTTCGTCGTCGGCTTGGTGGTCGGGGTTCCGACAAGCGGAGCGATGACTTCGGCGTCCACGACGACGCCCCGGCAGACGGTGACCTTGCCGTCGCCGCAGACGGGGCTTCCGGGTCGGCTGTCGACCAGCTTGAGGACACCGGCAGTGGTGTCGCCGGACGCGTAGCCGAGGAAGACGCAGATCGCGGGTTTCGTGGGGCACGACCCCGGGCGCCCGGCCAGGGCAGCCGCGACGAGCGGACCGAGGCAGGTTTCCCCGGTGGCCGGCACACTGGCATCCTCACGGCAGCGGTCTTCGATTCCCGCCACTTGTTCTTCGGCGAGGTCGATGCCCGTCATATTCGTCACGTGGTCGGACGGTCTTCCCGGAACTGTGAGGGTCGCCGACGGCACGTCCTGCACGGTCGTGCCCGTCGTGGACGAGTCGGAGTCCTGGCACGCCGCGGTCGTCAACGTGAGGGCGAGTGCGGCGAGCACCGCGATCACCCGGGTGCTGGGGTAGGTCAAGCCTTCTGAAGTGTTCGTCATGGCGGCAGCGTGCGCGTCAGCCGGCACAGCCCGGTATTCGCCTTCAGGCGTATTTCCGTGCGCTCACTTCACTCATCCGCATGATCAGAATCCCGTGCATCACCGGGCGGCGTAGCGTTGGCCGCGGAGGTGGGTGATGGCCGAAACTCTCTCCGACTGGGACCTGCGCCGCCTCGTGACGGTCATCGAAGACGGACGCCGCGACGACCCGAACCGGGCGATGCCGTGGGCCGTGCTGGACGGGTTGCTCGACCTCATCCACTGTGACGCCGTGGGCTTCACCGAGTTCGACGTGCCCCACAAGGTGTTCCTCACCGAGCAGTTCCTCGAAGGCCACGAGCGCTCGCTGGCTCTCGACAACGACCAGGAAACCGACCACCCGTACTGGCGGTTCCACCACGATTTCCTGCCGTGCAGTTACGCCGAACGCACCGGCGATCTCAGACGGATCGTCCTGCACTCGGACTTCTATTCACCTGCCGAATTGCACAACACACCATTCTTCGCCGAGGTGTGGGGCGGCCACGGCCCGACGCACCGCATGGTGGCTACGCTGCCGGCCGCACCCGGCCGCACCCGGCGCATTCTGCTGGACCGCGACAGCGGCCCGGACTTCAGCGAGCGCGACCGCCTGGTGGTCCAGCTGCTCCGTCCGCACCTGTACGAGGTCTACCTCGATGCGCAACGCCGGCTGAACGGCGTTCCCCGACTGAGCGACCGGGAACTGCAAGTCCTCCAGCTGGCCGCTCAGGGGCGCAGCAACGCGGATATCGCGCGGGAACTGTTCATCTCCGTCAGCACCGTGCGCAAGCACATGGAACACATCTTCGACCGCACCGGCGCCCGCAGCCGTGCGGCGGCAGCCGCTCTGGTGGTGCCGCACCTGAACGTCGGCAACCTCGGCTAGCGCTTCTCGCCCATCCGGAATCCAACGCCGTCAGGCTTGGTCACCGGCCTTCAGGTGCACTCGGTTCGATGGCTCATCCGCACTTGGCGTAGTCCGGCAACCGGCGGGCGACCTCGTCCGGGGAGGGCATGCGGGCGATCTCCTCGGCGATCGCGCGGGCCGCGTCGCGGTGGTCGGAGGGTCCGTGGCGGGGCGACAGGGCCCGCACGTGCTCGGCGATGGCGTCCGCGCTCAGTTCGCCGGGGAGGATGCTCAGCCCTGCCCCTGCGGCGGTGACGGCGTCGGGGTTGGCGAACTGGTCGGCGCCCTGCGGCAGGATCAGCTGTGGGACGCCGACGGCGAGCGCTCCGAGGGTGGTGCCGCTGCCGCCGTGGTGGACGACCACGTCGGCGTGCGGCAGCAGGTCAGACTGCGGCACCCAGGTCCGCACGGTGACGTTGTGCGGCACGTCGCCGAGTTCGTCCAAGCGTACGCGGCCGGTGGCGACAACCACGTGGGCGTCCAGCGTCGACAGGCCCTCGATGGCCGTGATGAGCAGTTCGGGGGTGCCGAACGCGGTGCCGAGCGTGAGGTAGATCAGTGGCTGTGACGTGGGCCGACTGTCCCAAGTGGGCAGTGCCGCCGGTTCGGAGTACGGGACGGGGCGCAGTTCGATCCGGTCTTCGGTGGCGATGAAGTCCTTGTCCTGCATGGACGGCGGGCAGATGTCGATGTGCGGCCGTCCGGGGGCTTCGGCGTTCTTCGTGGGCAGTTCGAGGCCGATGCCTTCGGGGATCATGCGGCCGAAACCGTGCCACATACCCGGAATTCCGGCGCGGGCCGCGGCGACGGCCGCCCCCGGCAGTCCCCACTCGTGCACCACGAGGTCGGGCTGGAGCCGTACCAGTTCGGGTTCCAGGTCCTCGGCGTACAGCTCGTAGAACGAATCCGCGGGCCGGAACGGCCGCAGTCCGTTCGCGGCCAGTGGCGCGTGCACGCCCTCGCCGGCCGCGAAATGCACCTCGTGCCCGGCGTCCCGGGCGGCGATCGCGAGCGGGATCAGCGGGTAGGTGTGACCCACCGAAGCCAGGCTGGCAAACAGAACGCGCATGCCGGAGAACCCTACGCGTGATCATCAAGCGCTCGCCGACGGGTTCGCTCACGGCGATGGCACAGCGGGTCAGGAGGACGCCCACGGGTCGATCGGCACCACGTCGGTGATGAGGCCGGTTTCATCGAGCAGGCACCCCATCCGTTTCACCGCACGCAGGGTCACGGCGCGGTCGGTGAGGGTCAGTGCGGGCAGTCGTCTGGCAAGTTCCACCTCCAAGCGTTGGATGTCGCCGAGCGACCGCAGCCACAGCGTCATCACCAGGTTGTCCGCCCCGGTGACGGCCGCGCACAGCCGGACTTCCGGCAGTTCGGTCAGCCTGGTCGCGGTGCGGTCGAGCTCGTCGGGTGGCACGCGGGCCCAGAACGTCGTGGCGATCGGCCACCCCGTGATCGGCTGGGCGACCTCGCAGCGCAGGGACAGCAGTCGGCCGTCGACCATCTCGTTGAGCCAGCGCCGAACCGTGGACCCGCTCTTCCCCGTGCGGGCCGCGATCTCGGCCGCGGGCCTGCGTCCGTCGTCCAACGCGCGCAGCACCTCCCGGTGGTGGTCCTTCCAGACGGCACGGCTCCCGGACGGTTGGGGTTGCGCGGCGAGTTGCCCGCGCCGCTGGGGTTCGAGCGCGCCGAGCCGCCAGTGGTTGCCCTCGCCGTAGACCGTGGTGACGGTGTGGGTGCGCGTCCGGCGCACGCCGGGGAGCCGTTGGAGCCGGTGCAGCACGACCTGGGACAGCGTCGCCAGATCAGGGGTCAGGACGGTCAGGAACAGGTCCCGGCCACTGCTGATGATCGAGATCGAGACGATCTGCGGCAGCCGCGACAGCGCCTCGACCGCGTGCTCGCGGGCGTTCGGCTCGATGTCCAGCTCGATGAACGCGTTGCAGTGGTCCTTGGCCCACAGCCGCACGTCGGGATAGGCGGTGACCCGCGCGAACCCGGCGTCGGTGAGCCCTTGCCAACGCCGTGCGGCGGTGGCCGGGTCGATGTCGAGCGACCGCCCGACCTCGTGCCACGTCGCACGCGGTGCGGCTTGCAGTGCGTGGACGAGCCTGAGGTCGGTCTCGTCAGGTGTGAGCGAATCCTGCACAGATAGCCACCTTGGTGAGCAATTCCAGCAATTTTAGCCCTGAGAGTGACACTCGAAGTGATCCTTCGGCAAGTACCCCAGCCACCAAGTCGAGGAGAGACCCATGCCGGTCCACGAGGACGCCGTCGCGTTGCGGGACGACCTGGTCCAGTTGCGCCGACGCCTGCACGCCGAGCCCGAGATCGGCCTGGACTTGCCGCGCACGCAGGAGAAAGTGCTCGCCGCGCTCGACGGGTTGCCGCTGGAGTTGACGCTCGGGGACGCGCTGACCTCCGTGACGGGCGTGCTGCGCGGCACGCGGCCGGGGCCGCCGGTGCTGCTGCGCGCCGACATGGACGCCCTACCCGTGCAGGAACGCACCGGCCTCGACTACGCGTCCCGTGTGGACGGTGCGATGCACGCGTGCGGACACGACATGCACACCGCCATGCTGGTCGGCGCCGCACACCTGCTCGCCGGTCGGCGGGACGAGTTGACCGGCGACGTCATCTTCATGTTCCAGCCCGGCGAGGAGGGGTGGGACGGCTCGGCCAAGATGATCGCCGAGGGTGTGCTGGACGCCGCCGGCCCGAAACCGACCGCCGCCTACGCGTTACACGTGTTCAGCGCCGCCGTGCCGCACGGGATGTTCACCGCCCGCCCCGGCACGACGATGGCCGCCTCCGACGGGCTGGAGGTGACCGTCGTCGGCTCCGGCGGGCACGGCGCCAGGCCACACCGCGCGAAGGACCCGATCCCGGTGGCCTGCGAGATCGTCACGGCACTGCAGACCCTGGTCACGCGCCAGTCCGACATCTTCGACCCGGTGGTCCTGACCGTGGGTTCGTTCCACGCCGGCAGCCGCCGCAACGTCATCCCCGACACCGCGCGGTTCGAAGCCACCCTGCGGTCGTTCTCCGCGCGGGCCAAGGCCAGGATCAAGGACGCCGCGATCACCCTGACCCGGTCGATCGCCCAGGCCCACGGCCTGCACGCCGAGGTGACCTACATCGACGGCTACCCGATGACCGTCAACGACCCGCAGGAGACGACGTTCGTCGCCGACACGATCACCGACGTCCTCGGTGAGCCACGCTTCCGCCACCTGGCCAACCCGCTCCCCGGCGGCGAGGACTTCTCCCGCGTCCTCCAGCAGGTCCCCGGCGCGTTCGTGCTGCTCGGCGCCGGGAACGGCACCACCGACAACCACTCCCCCCTCGCCGAGTTCGACGACGCCGTACTGCCCGACGGCGCCACCGTCCTCGCCGAACTCGCCCTGCGCCGGAGCCGGCTTCCCGGTGGGGCGGCGTGATCGTGGCCTTCCGGGCGGTTTACCCACGACCGGAAAAACCGAATTCGTGATCGGACGAATCAAACAAAGCCCAACACGGCCGTCGTTAGAGGCGCGACCGGCTGCGTTACACCCTTGACACGAGGGCGTCACGCGCCGTTCTATGTGCGCCAGCGTTTGATTCAGTCAGGTTTTTGCTCGTTCGTGGTCTGCTTTGAGCTGCACTGTGGCTGCGGGCAGTCCGGAGTGAAGGGAACGCCCATGCGTCGTGCTTGGCTGCCGATACTCGCGCTGGTGATGAGTCTGCTCCCGCAGGCGGTCCTGACGGGTACCGCACAGGCGGCGACCGTCACGATCCCCAACGGCGTCCAGTTCACCGACACCACCGGCGCCGTGGTGCACGCGCACGGCGGCGGCGTGATCAAGGTCGGCAACTACTACTACTGGTTCGGCGAGAACCGGAACGAGGACAACACGTTCCGGTACGTGTCCGCCTACCGCTCCACCGACCTGAAGACCTGGGAGTTCCGGCGTCACGTGCTCACCCAGGCCACCGACCCGGAGTTGGCCGTGGCCAACATCGAGCGCCCCAAGGTGGTCTTCAACAGCACCACGGGCAAGTACGTCATGTGGATGCACAAGGAGAACGGCGCCGACTACAGCGAGGCCCGCGCCGCCGTGGCCGTGGCCGACACCGTGGACGGCGACTACTCCTGGCGGGGCAGCTTCCGGCCGCTGGGCCACATGTCCCGCGACATCACGCTGTTCAGGGACGACGACGGCACCGGCTACATGATCTCGGCGGCGCGCGAGAACCGCGACCTGCACGTGTACCGGCTCTCCGCCGACTACCTGACCGTCGAGAGCCGGGTGCAACTGCTGTGGGCGGGCCAGCTCCGCGAGGCCCCGGCGTTGTTCAAGCGCAACGGCGTGTACTTCCTGCTCACCTCCGGCGCCACCGGCTGGAACCCCAACCAGCAGAAGTACGCCACCGCCTCCAGCGTCACGGGGACGTGGAGCGCGCTGGCGGACGTCGGCGACGCCACCGCGTACGGCTCGCAGACCACCTACGTGCTGCCGGTCCAAGGCACCTCGGGCACCTCGTACCTCTACATGGGTGACCGCTGGGGCAACTCCTTCAACCAGAACGTCAACGCCTCGCGGTACGTCTGGCTGCCGTTGGCGTTCCCGACGAACACGACCATGACCATGGACTGGTTCCCGCAGATCACCATCGACACCGCCACCGGTTCGGTGGCCGGCGTCGGCGGCCCGTGGCAGACCGTCACCGCCCGCCACAGCGGCAAGTGCGTCGACGTGCCGAGCAGGTCCGTGGACAACGGCGTGCAGCTCACCCAGTACACCTGCAACGGCGGCATGAACCAGGCGTGGTGGTTCAAGGACCTGGGCAACGGCTACCACCAGCTCATGGCCAAGCACAGCGGCAAGTGCCTGGACGTGGCGAACAACTCCCTCGCCGACGGCAACCCGATCATCCAGTGGCCGTGCGGGTCCGGGAACAACCAGCAGTGGCAGTTGCAGGACGCGGGCAGCGGCTACGTGCGCCTGATCTCCCGCCTCAGCGGCAAGTGCCTGGACATCAAGGACGCCTCGACCGCGGACAGCGCCAAGGTCGTCCAGTTCACCTGCGGCACCGGCACCAACCAGCAGTTCCGGCGCGGCGCCTGAGCTCTTCGCACCACCACGCGGCCCGGCCGGTTCTCCCGGCCGGGCCGCCTGCCGTTGCGGGCCGGAACGCCGGGCACACCGGCCCGTCGAGCGAGCGGCGCTCGCGGGTGGTGAGGTCCCGCGCGGGCAGGGCACCGACGTGACGCCACCTAGTCCGGATCGATCCACGCCACCTGGATGCGCTGCTGGCCCAACTTGCGGGTGACCAGCGTGCCCCGGCCGGGAGGCTGCGGCGAGGCCTTGAGGGTGCCCACGATCGAGCCTTCCTCCTTCGACCCCGAACCCACCATGATCGGCGCCGAGATCTCCTTGAGCTTGCCCAGGATCGGGTCGTACATCGCCCGCGACGCGCCACCCATCCGGCGCACCGCGATGACGTGCAGACCGACGTCCTTCGCCTGCGGGATGAACTCCGCCAACGGCTGCAACGGGTTCTGCCCACCCTGCGGCGCGACCAGGTCGTAGTCGTCCACGACCACGAACAGCTCCGGGCCCTTCCACCAGGAGCGGTTCTTCAACTGCTCCTGCGTGACGTCCGGGCCGGGCAACCGGCCGTACATCGACGTCCGGATGTCCTTGATCATATCCGTCAACTGCAACGACGACGCCGCGTAGGCCAACAGGTGGTCGGTGTCGATGAAACCGAGCATCGTGCGCCGATAATCCACCAGCATGATCAACGCTTCAGCGGACGTGTAGCTGGTCATGATGCCGCGCACGATGGCGCGCAGCAGGCCGGTCTTGCCGGACTCGCCGTCGGCCAGCGCCATGAAGTGCGGGTCGGCGTCGAAGTCCAGGTAGACCGGCGCCAGCTCGTCCTCGTTGACCCCGATCGGCACCAGATGACCCCGATTGGGACGCATCTGCTGCACCTGCGCCATGAAGTCGCCGTACGGCAGCAGATCGGGCAGCAGCCGGACCTGCGGCGCACGCCGGCCCCGCCACGCCCCGTTGACCTTGGCGATCATGTCCTGCACGCCCGCCGCCACGTTCTCCGCGTCCGACGACGCGTCGATCCGCGGCAACGCGGTCAAAAAGTGCAGCTTCTGCGGCGACAGACCCCGACCCGGACGACCCGCCGGGATGTTCACCGCGACCTTCCGGTCCACCTCGGACTCGCTCGGGTCACCCAGACGCAGCTCGAACCGCGTGCCCAGCAGGTCCTTCATCGCCGGCCGGATCTCCGCCCACCGGTTCGCCGCCACCACCACGTGCACGCCGTAGGACAGACCCTGCGCCGCCAACGCCTGCACCATCGGCTCCAGCGCCTCGAACTCCTGCCGGAAGTTCATCCAACCGTCCACGATCAGGAACGCGTCACCGAAGTTGTCGTCCCGGATCTCGCCCCGCCGCTTGCGGTTGCGGTACTCCACCATCGAGTCGATGCCCTGCGCCCGGAACCGCTGCTCCCGCTCCGAGATCAACCCCGACAGCTCCGCCACCATCCGGCGCGCCTTGTCCACGTCCAACCGGCTGGCGAAACCACCCACGTGCGGCAGGTTCTCCAACGCCGCCAACGTGCCGCCACCCAGGTCCAGGCAGTAGAACTGCACTTCCTCCGGCGTGTGCGTCAACGCCATCGACGTGATCAGACCACGCAGCATCATCGACTTGCCCGACTGCGGACCACCCACGATCGCACCGTGACCCGCCGCACCGGAGAAGTCCGCCCACAACAGGTCGCGCCGCTGCTCGAACGGCTTGTCCACCACGCCCAACGGCACCTGCAACTTGCCGTTGGAGAAGAACCCCGGCGCGGTCAACCCGCGATCCTCGGTCGCCTGCAACGGCGGCAGCAGGGTGTCCAGCGACGGCGGCTCGTTCAACGGCGGCAGCCACACCTCGTGCGCCGGCGGGCCCTGCCCGACCAGGCGCTCGACGATGACTTCCAGCTCGGACGGCTCGTTGCTGTCCTCTTCCTTCTTCTCCTGCTTGACCGGTTCGAGCGGCTTGACCGGTTCCTTCGGGATCTCGATGTAGTCCGGCACGAAGTACCGCGGCCGCTTGTCGCTGGTCACCGGCGCGGACGGGCCCGCGACCTGCAACCCGGCTGGCCGGTACGGGCCGGACACGTACAGCGCCTTGAACCGGGTCAGCGGCGAGCCCTGCACGCCCAGGTAACCCGAACCCGGGATGGGCGGCAGCTCGTAGGCGTCCGGCACACCGATCGCGGCCCGCGACTCGGCGGCGGAGAACGTCTTCAGACCGATCCGGTAGGACAGGAACGTGTCCAGACCGCGCAGCTTGCCCTCCTCCAGGCGCTGCGAGGCCAGCAGCATGTGCATCTGCAGCGACCGGCCGACGCGGCCGATCTGCAGGAAGATGTCGATGAAGTCCGGCTTCGCGGTCAGCATCTCGGAGAACTCGTCGATGCAGATGAACAACGCCGGCAGCGGGTCGAGGTCGGCGCCGTTCTCGCGCGCCTTCTCGTAGTCCCACACGTTCTTGTAGTTGCCCTTGGCCAGCACTTCCTGGCGGCGCGACACCTCGCCCGCGATGGCGTCCTTCATGCGGTCGACCAGGGTCAGGTCGCCCGCCAGGTTGGTGATCGTCGCGGCCACGTGCGGCGCCTTGTCCAGGCCGAGGAACGTCGCGCCACCCTTGAAGTCGACCAGGATCATGTTGAGCGAGGTCGACGAGTGCGTCGCCAGCATGCCCAGCACGAGCGTGCGCAGGAACTCGGACTTACCGGAACCGGTCGCGCCGATGCACAGGCCGTGCGGGCCCATGCCCTCCATGGCCGCTTCCTTGATGTCCAGCTCGACCTGCTGACCGAACTCGCCGATGCCGAACGGCACCCGGTAGCGGTCGCGCACCGGCCGGGGCCGCCACGCGCCCTGCACGTCGAAGGTCATCGGGTCGCCGGGGATGCCCAGGAACTCCAGCAGCGGCGGATTGTTGCTCATCGACAGCGGGTCCTCGTCGGTACCGCCCGCGTCCACGCCGCCCACCCGGTACGGCGACAGCCGCCGGGCCAACGCCTCGGCCTCGACCACGCTCAGCCAGTCCGGCCCGCCGAACCACTCGACACCGCTGGCGCTGCGCGCGCCGAGCTTGCCGTCCTCGATCACCAGCCGCAGGCCGCGACGCGCGGTCAGGTTGCCCAGCGACTCGGACAGGTCCAGCAGCGTGACGCCGACCAGGCCCTCCTCCAGGATGATCTGCTCTTCCCGGGTGACGTCGCCGTCGTCGATCACGATCACGATGTGCGGCTGGTCGGCGGGCGGCGGGGCGTTGCGGGTGAACCGCTGCCGGTCGCGCAGCTGCTCGTCCAGCATCTGCTCGACCTCGGCCAGCGAGCTCGCCATCATCCGCATCTGGCCGATGCCGTCCACGATCTGCGGGTGCTGCACGTGCGGCAGCCACTTCATCCACTCCCACTCGGCCTTGGTGCGACCGGTGGTGACGACCGCGATCAGCAGGTCGTCCGGCGAGTGGAAGGTGGCCATCTGGGCCAGCAGGGCGCGGGCCAGGCCGCGCTTCTCGTCGATCTCGCCGAGCAGGCCGACTGCGGCGAAACCGCGCAGCGCGATGGAGATCGGCAGGTCGGGCACCAGCGAGTGGGCGCGCACGAACCGGCGCAGCGCCAACGTCGCGATCGGCTCCAGCTCCTCGACCGGACCGGTCTGCGGCGGCACGAGCCGGGTGGCCAGCCGCTGCGAGCCGCGGCCCGCGCGCAGGTGGCAGAAGTCGGGGTCGTTCTGCCGGCGTTCCCACATCCGCCGGGTGGTGGCCAGGGACCACAGCATCTGCGGGTCGGGGTGGACCCACTCGCGCTCGGCGCGCTGCTCGTTGGCGGCCTCACGGGCGCGGTCGCGCATCTGGCCCAGGTACCGCAGGTAGTCCTTGCGGTCCTCGTTCATCTCGGCCTTCTTCTGGCCCTTGCCGCCGCCCATGCCGCCGGCCATCATGCCGATGGTCGAGATCAGCATCATGCCCGGCATGATCATCGCCGCCGGGCTGCGCTGACTGGTCTGGAACATCAGCGCCATCATCCCGACCGAAGACACGATCATGACGACCGGCAAGGCCTTCATCATGATGTTGCCGGGGATGACCCGGGGCACCTCGGGTGGCGGTTCGAGGTGGACCTCACCGCCGGGCGGGCGGGGGGCAGCGAGGCGTGCCGTGCGCTTGAACTGCAGCGTGCTCACCTAACAGGCACCTCTTCAAATCGATCGAACACCCCTTGGCGTGTGTGGGCACGCCACCAGTCGCAACGACACTATGGCGCATCGCGACCCCGCACGACGGGGGGTTCGGTTAAATCCGCGACCAACGTGTTGCGCGGAACCGCCCTGCCACGGCACCCGCTGCGTCCATACTGGGGCCGCCCGAAGCACGTCCGACCGGACCAATAGGGTCGGGGCGGAACCACAGGCACACACTCATCAGGACTTAGGGGGCGCTGGTGGCGACCGGTACGACGGTGTTCAGCCGGGTGACGGTGGTTGCGCCGCGAACGCGTATCGACGTCGCGCTGCCCGCCGACGTCGCAGTGGCCGATCTGCTGCCGATGCTGCTGGACATGGCCAAAGAGGCCACTCCGGACGGTGGCGTGCGGCACGGCGGGTGGGCGTTGGCCAAGCTGGGCGACAGCCCTCTTGACCCGAGCCGCACGCTGGCCTCGCTCGGCGTGGTCGACGGCGAACTGCTCCAACTGCGCAAGCGCAACGAGAACCCGCCGCCCCCGCTGTACGACGACGTGGTCGATGCGATCGCCGAGTCCGACCCGGACAGCTTCCGCCCGTGGACCAAGGACACGGCGCGGCGCTACGGCCACATCGCGGGCGCGTTGGCGCTGATCACGGCCGCGGTCGCGGTGCTGATGGCCGGTCCGCTCTCGGGCGGCGGCAACCTGGCGCCGGCGATCTGCGCGGGTGTGATCGCCATCGCGGCGCTGGCCGCGGGCGCGGTCGTGGCGCGGGCCTACAACGCGACCGGCACCGGTGTGCTGATCGCGGCGGCCGGCGGCCTGCCCATGGCGTACGTCGCGGGCCTCTACATCGTGCCGGGCCCGCTGGGCCGGCCGAGCCTGCTGCTGGCCAGCGTGCTGGTGCTGATCTTCGCCTCGGCCGCGATCATGCTGATCGGCCGCGGCATCACGGTGTTCATCGCCGCCGCCACGGCGGGCGCGTTGAGCGGCCTCGCGTTCCTCATCGGCATTTTCGTCGACCACCCGATGCACGGCATCGCCGCGGCCACCGCGGCCGTCTCGCTCGCCGTGCTGTCCGCGCTGCCCCGGTTGACGATCCAGCTGGCCAAGCTGCCGCTGCCGACCGTTCCCGGCAGCGCCGAGGACCTCAAGGAGGACACCGGTTTTCCGGAGTACTCCGTCATCGAGCGGCGCACGGCCAACGCGCACGAGTACCTGACCGGCATGATCATCGGCTGCGGTGGCATCGCCGCTCTGTTCGCCGTGATCGCGACGAGCAACGGCAGCATCTGGGGCCCACTGCTCGCGATCGTGGTGACGCTGGTCCTGATGCTGCGCGGCCGCGTCTACGCCAACGGCGCGCAGGCGGTGGCGCTGCTGGCCAGCGGCATGGTCGCGGGCGCCGGCGTGCTGCTGGGGTGGCTGGTGCAGTCCTCGCCGGGCGACCGGCTGCTGTACGTGTTCGGCACCCTCGTGATCGTCGGCGCGGGAGCGCTCGTGCTCGGCGTGATCTTCCCCAACCAGAGGTTCTCCCCGGTGCTGCGCCGCACGGTCGACGTGCTGGAGGCCATCCTGATCGCCGCGGTCCTGCCGCTGGCGCTGGCGGTGATGGACCTCTACGTGGCCATGCGCCAGGTCATCCCCACGTGAGGCCCTGATGCGCATCCGCAAGATCGCCGCGCTGACCGCGGTGGCGGTCACCCTCGTGACCGCGCCCGGCGCGTACGCGCAGCCGGCCACGACCACCGCCCCGAACGCGCGGCCGAACTCGGTGCCGCCGGCGCTCGACAAGAGCTTCCGCCCGGCGCTGGGCAAGTCGCCCCAGGAAGACGTCAACTACACGCGGAACCAGACGGCGTGCATCTCCTCGGACACGGGCAACCGCCCCATCCCGAGGCGGCCGTGGGGTCAGATGCAGCTCCGGTTGGAAGAGGCGCACCGCTTCGCCACCGGCAAGGGCGTGACGCTCGCCATCATCGACACCGGTGTCAACGACAAACACCCACGGCTGGCCAACCGGGTCAGGCCGGGTGGCGACTACGTCGAGACCGAGAAGCGCGGGGTCGTCGACTGCGACGGTCACGGCACCGAGGTCGCGGGCGTGGCGGCGGCCAGCCGGGACGAGCAGACCGGGTTCGTCGGCGCCGCCCCCGAGGTGCAGGTGCTGGCGTTCCGGCAGACCAGCGACCGCTTCGAGTTCCAGGACCCCAACAAGGTCGACAACCGGCCGTCCGCGGGCAAGGTCGGCACCCTGGCGGAGGCCATCGTGTCCGCCGCGGAGCAGGGCGCGAAGGTCATCAACATCTCACTGACCTCGTGCGAGGCGCCGCGCGAGCCGAGCACGGGGGAACGCCAGCTGCAGGCCGCGGTGGACTGGGCGGTGAACGAGAAGGACGTCGTCATCGTGACCGCGGCGGGCAACATCGACTCCGAGAGCGGCTGCCAGTCCCAGAACGACAACCAGGACCCGAACAACGTGAAGGTGGTCGCGTCGCCGCCGTGGTACGCCGACGACGTGCTGTCCGTGGCGTCGATGAACATCGAGGGCGAGGTGTCGTCGTTCTCGGTGTGGGGCCCGTGGGTAAGCGTGGCCGCGCCGGGTGAGGACATCGTCACACTCGACCCGGCGGGCCAAGGCCTGACCGACGCGAACCTCGATGAGAACAAGCGGGCGACCGCGATCCAGGGCACCAGCTTCGCGTCGCCGTACGTGGCGGGCGTGGTGGCGCTGGTGCGCGAGCGGTTCCCGGACCTGACCGCCAAGCAGGTGATGAACCGGATCAAGGCGACGGCGAAGCACCCGGGCAATCCCAACGGCCGCGATCACAAGGTCGGCTTCGGCATGATCAACCCGGTGGCCGCGCTGACCGACGAGCTGCCGTCGGAGCGCCCGGGCGCGCAGCAGTCCACGCCCCCGGAGCTGATCACCAACCTCGCCCCGCTCAACCCGCCGGACCAGACGCCGATGATCGTGGCCCTGTCCGGCACCGGCGCCGGCGTGGGCCTCCTGCTGCTGACGATGTTCATCATCCACACCGTCAACCGCAACCGCGCCAAGCGCCTACCCGCACCCAAACGCTCTGTTTAATTGCCGCTCCTCCGGAGACGGCGGGCTCGGTCGCCTGGAAGTCGCGACCTCGCGGGGTGGTTCAGTCGGTCTTGACTGAGGACCGGTGGGGCGGCGGACTTCAATCCTCGCCGAGGACTGGTGGGGCGGACTTTTTGGGTTTGCCGAAGACTTGTTCGGTGGAACCGGCCAGCTGGACTTTGGACTTGTGTTCCTTGTCGCCGCCCTGCTGGCCGCCGGCGGCCATGCCGCCCATCATGCCGCCGCCCATCATCCCGGTACCGCCGGCGGTTGCCGGGCCGGACGGACCGGCGGCCGCGGCGGCAGGACGTGCGCCGGGCTCCACGGGACGCGGCTCGGACACGGCCGTCGAGCCACCGTGCTGCATCCGCTCGGGGGTCTCAGCGCCGGACGGGCCACCGCCGGGCACACCGCCGCCACCGCCGGGTACGCCGCCACCGCCGCCGCCCGGCGCGCCACCACCGGAACCGGAACCCGCGCCACCACCGGCGGCAGCGGGCTTGGTGTCGACGGGAGGGGTGGCCGGGGGCTGCGGCACGGTCGGCTTCGCGGGCTCGGTGAACTTCCAGTTCTGCTCGGGGTACTTGTGCTCCATCTTCACGTCGGCGAAGTCCGCCGAACCGGACACGCCGTCGCACAGCCGCAGGAACGCCTCCAGCACGTCCCGCACCGACTCGTGCAGCTCCTTCGCCGGGTCGTGCAGCTCGTCCAACGCCTCCACCACGCGCCGGTCGCCGTCCACCGGCAACGCCGCCGCACCGGACACCGTGTCGGCCGCCTCGGCGAACACCCGGGACATGTCCTCCACGATGCCGCGGATGCCCTCGGCGGTCTGGTCCAACGCCTCGCCCATGGCGTGCATCGCGTCGGACATGTCGTGCCCGGCCAGGCCGACCTTCTGCATGTGCTCCACGAACGAGTCCGCGTCCTTGCCCTGCCACGCCGAGTCGAGCTTGCCCAGCGGCTTGGTCAGGTCACGCGTCACGTGCTCGGCGACGAGCCCGGCCTTGCGCCAGCGCTCCGCCTCCTCGTGCAGGTCGTTCCAGTCGCCCACGACGGGCGTGAAGTAGTCCGCCACGAGGTCGCGCACGCCGAGCCGGCGGCTGATCCCCGACAGGTAGTCCAGCTCCGGCCCGATCTCGGCGGCGATCTGCTTGCCGTCCTTGCCCCGCATCAGCCCACCCCGTCTAACGCCGGTCGGCGTTCTTGATCAATGCGACCGCGTCGTCGTCCTGGGCGCCGTAGTGCTCGGCCACGTCGTGCAGCCCCTTCGCCGCCGAAGTCAGAACCTCGCACGCCCGGTCGAGCTGCTGGTTCAGCATCCCGGCGGCCCGGCCGTACGCCTCGGCGCTGCGCAGCGTGCGCCCCAGCTCGCCGAAGCTCTGGGTGCGCAAGGGCGCCTCGCGCAGCTCGGCACGCGCGCGGGTCAGCTCTTCGGCCGCCTCGTCGACGCGCTGGGCGTACAGCTCCAGCCAGCGCGGGTCGATCGACACCTGCCCGGTGCCCACCGCACCGACCGCGGGCCTGCGTGTGATCTCGTTCACCCCGACACCTCCTGCACCCTATGACGGGAACCGGTCCACGCCGGTTCCGCCAAAGGGCCCAGCAATAGCGCTGCGACCGTACGCGCGACGGCCGGTGCTCAGCCGCCCGCCTTCTTGGCCTGCTCCTCGGGCAGCAGGCTGTTGCTCTTCGGCACCGGGATGGAATCCCAGCTGCGGGAGGCGTCGTTGCGGTTGAGCTGCGGCCCGTTGGGCAGCAACCTCAGGATCGACTCCGGTCCGGGCGTGAACTTGTCCGCGCCCAACCCCAACCCACCGCTGGTGGTCACATCCGGGATGCCGTACTTCACGCCACGACCGGTGATCAGGTGGATCGGACCGCTGTCGAAGTCCTCTGTGGACGTCGCGCTGCGCACCACGGCCGCCTTGCCCGGCGCCATCACGAACTGGCTGACCACCTCGCCGGTCGCGCCGACCTGGTTGATGCTCACCGGCGCCACGTCGGACGGGATCGGCAGCGACGGCGCGATGGTCACCTTCGTGTGCTGCGACTTGTTGGCCGAGGTCACGTTCTGCGCCTGCCAACCGAGGCAGATCACCTTGTTGTTCTCGTTCGCGTCCAAGACCTGCGGCACGTCGGCCGGGTAGTCGTCGAAGTCGAGTTGGTTGACCGTCGGGATGTTGTTGATCCGGGCGATGTCGACCAGCTTCGGCTCGGCACCCTGCGCGTACGCGGCGCGGAGCAGGACGCTCGCCGCGAGGCTGACCTCCTGCAGGCCGTCCTTGAGCGCGACGTAGTAGTCCCGCTCGGAACCGCTGATCGCCACCTCGATCACGTCGCCGACCTTGAGGTTCGCGCCCTGGATCGTGTAGTTCATCGCGGTGCCGCGGCCCGCGATCTCCGGCGCGCGCAGCGGTTTCGCCTCGGGGATCGCGTTGAGCAAACCGGTGCTGATGGCGCGCGGCGTCTTCTGGCCCAGGCCCAGCGCGTTCACCACCTGGCCGTTGCCGAGGTCCACCTTGGCCCGCACCGTGGACGTCGAGGTGATCTTCGAGTTGTCCGGCGCCCGGTAGATCAGGTACGCCTGCTTGTCGTCGGTACCCGCCCGCACCAGCAGGGCGCGGTTGCCGTCGAGCAGTTCGCCGCCGCCGCTCATACCCGCGAGGACGGTGGTGGTGAACTTGCCCGGCGACGACGGGTCGTTCAGCGACTTGTCCAGCTCCAGGGCGTCGCACACGGACCAGTCCGCGCCGATCCGGTTCTCCGGCTTCGGCAGCACGTCCGGCCCGTCGGGGATGCCGGTCAACCGGCCCTTGGCCACCTTCGACAACACCTTCTCGCTGACCAGCTTCGGATCGCCGCCGGCGACCTGCGCCCCTTGGGTCACCGCCCCTGCCGGCGCGTCACCGCCGCCGACCGCGGCCTGACTCGCGTCCGGCTGCTGCTGCTGCAACAGCAACAGGCGCGCGGACGCGAGGTTGGTCATCGGGATCAACGTCCTCGGCGGGCCGTTGTTCACGACGTAGACCTGGCCGGTCTCCTTGGAGATGGCGATCTGCGTCTGGCCGTCGAGCTGCGGGTCCGGCGAGAAGAAGCCGAAGATCAGGAACCCGATCATGCCGACGACGCCCAGCAGGACGCCCACCGCGGTCGCACGCGAGTGGGTGCGCATCGGGTCGTGCAGCATCACCGCGTCTCTGCGCACCAGAGCGGACTGCATCCGGCGCAGCACGAAGCGGTAGGCCTGGACCTGTGACTTGGTGGTGGGTGTTGATGCCATTCTCGGCTCGCTGCTCTCCCAGTCGCGGTACGGTCTGCACGATAGCCGGACGGCGGGTGATCCGTGTGCGGGTTGGTCAGACCCGATCGGTCCACCCGGCGCACGTCGACGGAAAGAGAACCAGATCGGATGTCTGTGACCACCCCACATCCGGGCCCACCAAACCCCGCCATGGCGCGCGCGCAGGCCGCAGGGGGCGCGGTGCGAGCCGCACTGCTCCGGGCGCGTCGCCGCACCGCGGGCGCGAGCCTGGGCGCGCTGCCGGTCGCCAACCTGGTTGTGCTGGAGGTCGGCGTCGCCATCGGCCTGGTCCTGCTGGCGATCGGCGCCACCGGTGACGGTGTCGAGCCCGTGCCGATGTACATCGCCGGCGGCATCGTGCTGATCGCGCTGATCCTGGCGTTCACCAGGTCCCGGGGTCGCTGGCTGACCCAGTGGATCGGTCTGGTGGTGCGCTACAGCTTCCGCTCGCACGGCCGCACGGCCAAGCGCAGCGGCCCGGTGGAGATGAAGCCGCCGTCGGAAGAGGAGTCGTCGGTCATCGGCCCGGACGACCCGCGGGTGGCGCTGCTGCGCCTCGCGGTGCCGGACCTGGTGGTGGCCAAGGGCGTCGACCACGAGCGCCGCCCGCTGGGCATGGCCTGGCACCAGGGCGCGTGGACCGCCGTGCTGCTGGTCGACCCGGCACCGGGTCTGATCACCGCGGTGGGCAGCGCGCCGTCGTTGCCGCTGGGCGCGCTGGCGCCGACGTTGGAAGACCGCGGTGTGGTGCTGGACGCGATCTCGGTGATCTGGCACTGCTACCCGGGCAGCGCGGCGCTGCCGTCGAACTCGCCCGCGCTCAACTCGTACATGGAAGTGCTCGGCCCGCTGCCCGCGGCGGCCCGCCGGACGACGTGGATCGCGGTGCGGTTGGACCCGAGGCGCTGTGCGGCGGCGATCCGCGAGCGCGGCGGCGGCGTCGTGGGCGCGCACCGCGCGTTGATCGGCGCGCTGTCCCGGGTGCGCAACGCGTTGGAGTCGACGGGCGTGTCGATCCGGCCGCTCGACCCCGACGAGCTGATCCGGGCGGGCATCTCGGCGGCCGAGCTGACCTCGGTGGCCGGGTCCAACAACTCGGTGTCGCTGCGCGAGAAGTGGTCCGGTGTGACGGCGGGTGGTGTTGGTCACGCCAGCTACGCGATCACCGGTTGGCCGGCCAAGGGCATGCGCAACAACCTGAACGCGCTGACCGGCGTCCGGGCGCTGTCCTCGACGTTGTCCATGACGATCTCGCCGAGCAGCGAGCAGGGCCAGGTCGGCCTGCGCGGCATGGTGCGGGTGAGCGCCCGCACGCCGTCCGAATTGGACCGCGCGGACGACCGGCTCAACGCGTTGGCCGACAAGCTCGACATCACGCTGACCCCGTTGAACGGCCTCCAGGTCGCCGGGTTGGCCGCGACGCTGCCGCTGGGAGGTGTGGCGTGACCAACTCCCGACTGCTGGACGCGCAGGGCAACGGCAAGGGCGTGGCGCCGGAATTCTTGGTGTCGCCCCAGATGCTGGACGTGGTGAGCCCGTCGGGCGACCGCGGCGGCATGGTGCTCGGCTCGGGTCTGCAGGGCGAGCCGCTGACGATCTCGGTGCTGCGGTCCGCGCCGACCCGCATGGTCGTGGTCGGCGGGCTGTACCTGGCCCGGCAGATCGCGCTGCGGGCGATGGCGACGGGCGCGTGGATCACCATCGCGACGGGCCGCCCGGCGGCCTGGCAGCCGGTGGTGCGCGCGGCCGGCGCCGGCGCGGACGGTCGTCCCTCGCCGCTGGTGCAGTTGCGCCGGCTGAGCCCGGTGGAGCTGCCGCGGCCGTCGGAGGACAGCCCGCTGCTGGTCGTGCACGACGGCGGCCACGTGCCGCAGGAACTGTTCCCGCCGCGCTCGCCGTGGCAGACCACGATGTACGTGTTGCCGTATTTGCACCCGCAGGCGGCGACCACCGCGAATTCCGCGGACCTGGTGCTGCTGCAACGGCTGCCGGTCGGGCAGGCGCAGTTGGCGAGCCAGATCTGGCGGCTGCCGCCGCAGATGGCGCACCAGCTCACCACGCTCAAGGACGACCAGGTGATCGCGCTCGGCACGAACCTGTGGCGGCCGTTGCGCCTGGTCACAACCCCTGGCGAGCAGCAGATCCTGGGTGCGGTGCGCCGCGGCGATTGACCCTTTCAGCAGCACCGATACCGCCGATATGCCCCCGGACCATTGTCCGGGGGCATATTTTGTGATCCAGGTCCAGTCACTCTGGGCACCAATTCGTTCACAGCGCGAATAGGTGTGTACGAGCTGTTCGCCGGTTGTTACCGACAAATCATTGCGCCTCACCCGCAGGGCGAACTAGGAACAACTCAACGTGTTCGGTCGGTATCGGGGTGACATCGGCCGGGCGCCCACCCTGCGAAGAGGAGACCCCCTGACATGGGAGACGTTCGCGCGTCCTGGACCACGCGGTTGGCCGGTGTCGGGCTGGCCACGGGCACGGCGTTCGCGGTCACGGCCGCACTGACCACCTTCACCTCCGCGGCGGCGGAAGGCTCCATCCTCGGGTTGGGTGCGCCCAACGCGGTCAAGGACAGCTACATCGTCGTGCTCAAGGACGTGAGCACGAGCACCGTGGACACGTTGAGCAACAAGTACGAGGCGAACGTCAAGCACACGTACGCCAGCGCGCTGCGCGGCTTCTCGGCCACCATGACCGAGGCGCAGGCCCGCAAGCTGGCCGCCGACCCGTCGGTGTCGTACGTGCAGCAGGACGGCGAGGTGACGATCTCCGGCACGCAGGCGCCGACCCCGTCGTGGGGCCTGGACCGGATCGACCAGGCCGCGCTGCCGTTGGACAACTCCTACACCTACCCGAACGAGGGTGAGGGCGTCACCGCCTACATCATCGACACGGGCATCCGGTTCTCGCACAGCGACTTCGGTGGGCGGGCCGTGACCGGTCGCGACACCGTCGACAACGACGCCGACGCGACCGACTGCAACGGCCACGGCACGCACGTGGCGGGCACCGTCGGCGGCACCGCGTACGGCGTGGCGAAGAAGGCCAAGCTGGTCGGCGTGCGGGTGCTGAACTGCGCGGGCTCCGGCACGTACGCGGGCGTCATCGCGGGTATCGACTGGGTGACCGCCAACGCGGTCAAGCCGGCGGTCGCGAACATGTCGCTCGGCGGCGGCGCGGACGCCACGGTCGACCAGGCCGTGCGCAACTCCATCGCGTCCGGCGTGACGTACGGCATCGCGGCGGGCAACAGCAACGGCGCGGACGCGTGCAACTACTCCCCCGCGCGCACCGCCGAGGCGATCACGGTCGGTTCCACGACCAACACCGACGCCCGGTCGTCGTTCTCGAACCTCGGCACCTGCCTGGACATCTTCGCGCCGGGCACGTCCATCACGTCGGCCTGGTACACCAACGACACCGCCACCAACACCATCAGCGGCACGTCCATGGCGACGCCGCACGTGGTCGGCGCGGCGGCCGTCTACCTGGCCGCGAACCCCACCGCGACCCCGCAGCAGGTGCGCGACGCCCTGGTGAACGGCGCGACGAACGGCGTGATCGGCGGCGCGGGCAGCGGTTCGCCGAACAAGCTGCTCAAGATCGTCGGCGCCACCACCCCGCCGCCCGGCGGCTGCACCGCCAAGACCAACGCGACGGACGTGGCCGTGCCGGACATGGGCGTCGCGTCCAGCCCGATCGCGGTGACCGACTGCGGCGGCAAGGCGGGCACGTCGTCCACGGTCGAGGTGCACGTCAAGCACACCTACCGGGGTGACCTGGTGATCGACCTGGTCACGCCGAGCGGCGCGGTCAAGCAGCTCAAGGTCTCGTCCGGTACGGACGGTGCGGACAACGTCGACGCCACCTACACGGTGAACGTGGCGACGGAGGACTCCAACGGCACCTGGCAGCTCCGCGTGCGCGACGTCTTCGGCCAGGACACCGGCTACATCGACACCTGGACCCTCGACCTCTAGCGGTCCCCGAATCCTGTCGCACAACAGCGGCCCCTCACCAACTTCCGCCGGTGAGGGGCCGCTCCACGTTTCACCTGGTCGAGGCGGTATCGCCCAGTGGGATTGTGGCAGGGTCATAATCGAGTCGATCCAGGAGGTGGAGCCATGTCCGCAGCCCTGCAAGACCCGATCGGCCCGCACACAGTCGAAGACTGGCTGGCCCTGCCCCCTTCGGAGGACGGGTCACGCACCGAGCTGATTCTGGGGCAGTTCCACGTGTCACCTGCGCCCACCTACGGACACCAGGTGGTCGCCTTCGAGCTGGCAGTGCAGATCCGCAACGCAGTTCGCGCTGCCGAGCGCAAAGACCTGCGCGCCGTTCCGGCGGTGAACGTGAAGATCTCCTCGACCTTGCGCACCGGACTGATCCCCGACGTGGTGATCGTCGACAGGCCTGCGGGCGTGGTCTTCCCGGCCGAGGCGCTGTTGCTGGCGGTCGAGGTGTGGTCGCCCGGCAACACGCGCGCCGAGCGGGAGGCGAAGATGGATGCCTACGCCTCAGCGGGCGTGCCGTACGTGTGGACGATCGACCAGAAGAACGATCTCCACCAGCTGAAGCTCACCGCGTACCGGCTGGACGGTGACCACTACGTGGTGGAGCAGGCGGTTCACGCCGCAGGCCCGGTGACGATCACGGCGGCACCTGTCCCGATCACCGTCGATCTGGGCGAACTGAGCTTCTAGTCCTCACACCCGCGCCGAGCAGTCGCGCAGCGCCTCCAGGACGCGTGGCCAGGTGCAATGGGTGGGTTCCGTCCCCCGGTTGTGCTCGGCGATGCGGGAGCGTTCCTCCCGGTCCGACACCAGGCGCGTGATGCCGGCGGCCAAGTCGTCGGTCAGCAGGCCCTCCACGCCATCCCGCACGAAGTCCGCCACGCCCGTCCCCTGCCGTGCGATCACCGGCACGCCCGCCGTCCGTGCCTCCAACGCCGCCAGGCCGAACGCCTCCTGCGCCGCCGGGTTGACGAACACGTCCGCCCCCGCCAGCAGGTGGCCCACACCCTGGCGGTCCAGGCGGCCGGGCAGGTTTACCCACTTCATGCCGTGTCGCTCGACGTACCGGTGCATCGCCGCCGACTCGGGCCCGGCGCCGGCCAGAGTCGCCCGCAGCGGCACGTCGGCACGAACGGCGCGCAACGCGCGCAGCAGCGCCATCGGTTCCTTCCGTGCCGCCAGCCGACCCACCGACACCACGTGCACCGCGTCGTCCGGTCGCTGCGTCGGAATCCCCCGCCACCGCTCCGGCGTGATCCCGTTCGGCACCACCCCCACCGAGATGCCCGGCACCGCCGCACGCATCCGGTCCGCCGCCGCACGGCTCACCGCCGCCAACGCCACCGGCGAAGAACTCCACGCGGCGAGCCGGTCCAGCACGCGGTAGCACCGCTGCACGGCCGGGTCCCACATGCTGTGCACGACGACCACCGTCGGCAGCCCGAGCCGCACAGCCGACCGCACCCCCGACCACGCGAACGGCGAGATCGCGCCGACGTGCACGTACACCACCGACGGCGACAGCGAGACGATCACCCGGTCGAGATGCGAACCGGCCCGCGGGTGCACGGGCAGGTCCCACGGCAGCCGCACCGCGATCCGGTGCACCGAGTACCCGACCCCCGGTGACGCGAGCCTGGTCGCGGTCACCACGTGCACGTCCTCACCACAGAGCGCCTGCTCCCGTGCCAGACCGGCGACCTGCACCTCGATCCCGCCCAAGCGCGGCAGGAAGCAGTCGGTGACGTGGATGATCGACAAGTGCACTCCCGTCAAGCCGCCGAACGGACCAACTGACACTCTTGCACCCGTGAGCCGAACGTGCGTCTTCTTCCACGCCCACCCCGACGACGAAGCCCTGTTGACCGGCGGCACGATGGCGCGCCTCGCGCAGGAGGGCCACCGCGTGGTGCTGGTCGTCGCGACCGCCGGTGAACGGGGGCTGAGCGCCCCCGAACCCGACCTCGGCGCGGTCCGGACCAGAGAGGCCCACGCCTCGGCCCGCGTGCTGGGGTGCGCGCGGGTGGAGTTCCTGGGGTACCGGGACTCCGGCTTGGACGGTCGGCACGGTTTCGCCCGCGTCGACGTGGGCGAGGCCGCGGAACGGCTGGCCGAGCTGCTGCACGAGGAACGCGCCGACCTGCTGTCCACCTACGACCCCAGCGGCGGCTACGGGCACCCCGACCACGTCCAGGTGCACCGGGTCGGCACGCTGGCCGCCGAACTCGCCGGCACACCCCGCGTGTGGGAGGCAACGGTCGACCGCACCCTGCTGCTGCGCGGGCTGCGGCTCGCCCGGCTGGCCCGCCGGTTCGACCTGGCGCCGTTCGAGAAGGCCTACACCGCCCGCCACGAGATCACCCACTCGGTGGACGTCCGGCCGTACGCGCACGTGAAGCGGGCGGCCATGGCGGCGCACGCCACGCAGACCACCGGCGGCGAGTCCACCCGCACCCTCGCCGCCCTGCTCAAGCTGCCGCCGCCGCTGTTCAAGGTGGTGCTGGGTACCGAGTGGTACGTGGAACGCAAACGGTTGAGCGCCCGGTGAGGCGGTGGCTCCGGGTCGCCGCGTCGCTGGCCTCACTCGGCCTGGCGGCGTGGCTGGTGGTCGCGCTGGTGCCCGCCGTCGGCGGGGTGGCGTGGACGGCCGTCGGCGAGCAGCTGCGGAGGGTCGGACCCGGCACCGTGCTCTGGCTGACGACGCTGTGGCTGGCCGGCCTCTGGGCCTACACCTACGTGCTCACCGGCTCGCTGCCCGGCCTGCGCCACACCCAGGCGTTCAGCCTGAACGCGGCGGGCAGCGCGATCAGCAACGTGCTGCCGTTCGGCGGCGCGGCCGGGGTGGCGGTGACGGCCGTGATGGCGTCGAGCTGGGGCCACTCCGCGCGGGCGATCACCACGTCGGCGATCGTCAGCGGCCTGTGGAACGCCCTGTCCCGGGCGGCCCTGCCGGTGTTGGCGCTGGCCGTGCAAGGCGCGGTAGTACTCGGCAACGGGGTCTTGGCGGCGGCGATCGGCGCGGCCGCCGGTCTGGTGCTGGCCGTGGTCGTGCTGCTGAGCCTGCGGTGGCTCGGCCGGATGCTCGGCGGCGGCCGGACCACCCGGTTCCTGCTGCGGCTGCGCCGCGAGGCCGGCCAGGTGATCCGCGACGGCTGGCGGCAGATGACCCTGGGCATGCTCACCTACCTGCTGCTGCAGGGCCTGCTGCTGTGGTGGTGCCTGGCAGCCGCGGGCGTCCACCTGGGGCTGGGGCCGACGGTCGCGGCGTTCGCGGTGAGCCGGCTGCTCACCCTGGCCGTGATCACGCCCGGCGGGGTCGGCCTCACCGAGAACGGCACCATCGCGCTGCTGGTCAGCCTCGGCACGCCCGCCGCACCGGCCGTCGCCGGCGTGCTGCTGTTCGCGTTCTTCACCTACCTGGCCGAGATACCGCTGGGCGGCGTGGCCTGGCTCAGCTGGTCGGCACGACGCGCACGTTCCGGGTGATCGCGGCCCGCGCGGCCAACTCGTCGTCGGCCGGGTAGTCGACCTGGACCAGCGACAACCCGTGCGGCGGCGCCACCGTGACCTCGCTGGACCGCGCGGTCAGCGACAGCAGCGACGCGGGCCAGGCCACCGGCTTGCGCCCCTCGCCCACCGCGAGCAGCGCCCCGACCAGGCTGCGCACCATCGAGTGGCAGAACGCGTCCGCGGACACGTGCGCGGTCAGCACGGCGCCGTCCCGCACCCACTCCAGCCGTTGCAGCTCACGGATCGTGGTCGCGCCCTCACGGCGTCGGCAGAACGCGCAGAAATCCCGTTCGCCCAGCAACAACGCCGAGGCCGCGTTCAACGCGTCGAGGTCCAGCGGACGCGGCCAGGCCAGCGTGTCCAAGCGCCGCAGCGGGTGCGCCCCGAACGCGGCATCGGTGACCCGGTACTCGTAGTGCCGGCGCAACGCGGCGAACCGCGCGTCGAACGCGGCAGGCACGACCCGTGCCGAGAACACCCGCACATCCGCAGGTAGAGCGCGTGCCAAACGCTTGGGCAACCCGGCGACGTCCACGCCGGACGGCAGGTCCACGTGCGCCACCTGCCCCGAAGCGTGCACGCCCGCGTCCGTGCGACCCGCCACGGTCAGCTGCACGTCCTCGCGCAGCACCTTGGACATCGTGTCCTCCAGTACCCCGCACACCGTGCGGCGGTCGGGCTGGCGCGCCCACCCGGAGAAGTCCGTGCCGTCGTAGGCCAGGTCCAGTCGCACACGAACGAGCCCGTCGTCCCCAGCGGGAACGACGGGCTCGTCGGTGAAGTTCTCGTCCGTCAGGACTCGTCCTTCTTGTCTTCGTCCTTCTTGTCCTCTGCCTTCGGAGCCTCGTCGGCGCCCTCGGCGGGCTCCTCGGTGGCGTCCTTGGTCGCCGACTCGGGCGCGTCAGCGTCCTGGTCAGCGTCCTCGGCGGCGGCGTCCTCGACCTTGGTCTCCTCGGTCGAAGCAGCCTTCGCGGCCTCGTCCTTGGCGAACTTGGTCTTGCGGGCGCGCTCCGCCTCGGCGGTGACGGTCTGCTCCGCAACCAGCTCGATCACGGCCATGGGGGCGTTGTCGCCCTTGCGCGGCAGCGTCTTGGTGATGCGGGTGTAGCCACCGGAGCGGTCGGCGAACTGCGGGCCGATCTCGGCGAACAGCTTGTGCACGATGTCCTTGTCGCGGATCACCTTCAGGATCTCGCGACGGTTGTGCAGGTCACCGACCTTCGCCTTGCTGATCAGCTTCTCGGCGTACGGGCGCAGCCGCTTCGCCTTCGCCTCAGTGGTCGTGATCCGACCGTGGGTGAACAGGGACGTGGCCAGGTTGGCCAGCATCAGCCGCTCGTGGGCCGGCGAGCCCCCGAGACGGGGTCCCTTGGTGGGGGTGGGCATCGAATTGCTCCTCGGATTTCTTTCTGATCCTCTGCTCCGGCCCGGCCGCTAAGCGACCTCAGAGCTGCTCGGTCTCCGCGTAGTCCTGACCGTCGTCGTGGTTGTCCACGACGGCGTCCGTGCCCCAGCCTTCGGCCGGGTAGTCGGACGCGGCGGCCGACGGGTCGAACCCAGGAGGGCTGTCCTTCAGCGCCAAGCCGAGGCCGACGAGCTTCATCTTGACCTCGTCGATCGACTTCGCACCGAAGTTGCGGATGTCCAGCAGGTCCGCCTCGCTGCGCGAGACCAGCTCGCCCACGGTGTGGATGCCCTCGCGCTTGAGGCAGTTGTAGGACCGGACGGTGAGGTCCAGGTCCTCGATCGGCATCGCGAACGCCGCGATGGTGTCCGCCTCGGCGGGCGAGGGGCCGATCTCGATGCCCTCGGCGTCGACGTTCAGCTCGCGAGCGAGACCGAACAGCTCGACCAGCGTCTTACCGGCCGACGCGACGGCGTCGCGCGGCGTGATGGACGGCTTGGTCTCCACGTCGAGGATCAGCTTGTCGAAGTCGGTCCGCTGCTCGACACGGGTGGCCTCGACCTTGTAGGTCACCTTCATGACGGGCGAGTAGATCGAGTCGACCGGAATGCGGCCGATCTCGGCACCAGCCTGCTTGTTCTGCACGGCGGGGACGTAACCGCGACCGCGCTCGACCACGAGCTCGATCTCCAGCTTGCCCTTGCCGTTCAGGGTGGCGATGTGCAGGTCGGGATTGTGCACGGTGACACCTGCCGGAGGCACGATGTCGCCCGCGGTCACCGCGCCCGGCCCCTGCTTGCGCAGGTACATGGTCACCGGCTCGTCCTCCTCGGAGCTGACGACCAGCTCCTTGAGGTTGAGGATGATGTCGGTGACGTCTTCCTTCACACCGGGGACGGTCGTGAACTCGTGCAGCACACCGTCGATGCGGATGCTGGTCACGGCCGCGCCGGGGATGGACGACAGCAGGGTGCGGCGAATCGAGTTGCCGAGGGTGTAGCCGAAGCCCGGCTCCAGCGGCTCGATGACGAACCGGGAGCGGGTCTCGTTGACCGCTTCCTCGCTGAGCGAGGGACGCTGGGAAATCAGCACTGGGTTCTTCCTCTCTAACCCCGACGCCCGCTATTTGACGTCGTGGAAGCCGGTCGCGGAGACCGGCAAACGCATGCGGCACACCATTCCGTGCCGCCGCGGGACCCGACTGGAGGGCCCATCCGCGTGGACAGGCCCTCCAGGAGGATCACTTCGAGTAGAGCTCGACGATCAGCTGTTCGGTGACGGGCGTGTCGATCTGCGCCCGCTCCGGCAGCTGGTGGACCAGGATGCGCAGGTTGGACTGCACGACCTGGAGCCACGCCGGGATCGGCCGGTCACCGAAGGAAGCACGCGCGGCCTCGAACGGCAGCGTGGGCAGCGACTTCGGCTTCACGTCGATGATGTCGAACTTCGACACCCGGTAGCTGGGGATGTTCACCTTGTGGCCGTTCACGATGAAGTGACCGTGGCTGACCAGCTGGCGGGCCTGACGACGGGTGCGCGCGAGACCCGCGCGGTACACCACGTTGTCGAGCCGGGATTCGAGGATCTGCAGCAGGTTCTCACCGGTCTTGCCGGTGCGGCGAACCGCTTCCTCGTAGTAGCGGCGGAACTGCTTCTCCAGCACGCCGTAGGTGTAACGAGCCTTCTGCTTCTCCTGGAGCTGAAGCAGGTACTCGGACTCCTTGATCCGACCGCGGCCGTGCTGGCCGGGCGGGTAAGGACGACGCTCGAACGCCTGGTCCCCGCCGACGAGGTCGACCTTGAGACGGCGCGAGATGCGAGTGGCCGGTCCGGTATAGCGAGCCATAGTGTCTTACTCCTCCCCGTGCCTCAGACCCGGCGCCGCTTGGGCGGGCGGCAGCCGTTGTGGGGCTGCGGGGTCACGTCCTGGATGGTGCCGACCTCGAGGCCGGCGGCCTGCAGCGAACGGATCGCGGTCTCGCGGCCGGAGCCGGGACCCTTCACGAACACGTCCACCTTGCGCATACCGTGCTCGGCGGCCTTGCGCGCGGCGTTCTCGGCGGCCATCTGCGCGGCGAACGGCGTGGACTTGCGGGAGCCCTTGAAGCCGACGTGGCCGGCGGAGGCCCAGCTGATCACGTTGCCCAGCGGGTCCGTGATGGACACGATGGTGTTGTTGAACGTGCTCTTGATGTGCGCCTGGCCGTGCGAGACGTTCTTCTTTTCCTTGCGCCGGACTTTCTTGACCCCGGCGCCCGTGCGGGACTTGGGTGGCATGTCTGGGTGAACTCCTACTTGCTAGAGCTAGAGACGCGAGGTCTTACTTCTTTCCGGCCTTCTTCTTGCCGGCGACGGTCTTCTTCGGACCCTTACGAGTGCGCGCGTTCGTCTTCGTGCGCTGCCCGCGGACGGGCAGGTTGCGACGGTGGCGCAGCCCCTCGTAGCAGCCGATTTCCATCTTCCGGCGGATGTCGGCCTGAACCTCGCGGCGGAGGTCACCCTCGACCTTGAAGTGGTTCTCGATGTAGTCCCGCAGCTTGGCGAGGTCGTCGTCGCCGAGGTCCTTCACCCGGAGGTCCGGGGAGATCTCGGTGGCGGTCAGCAGCTCCTTCGAGCGCGTCCGACCAATGCCGAAGATGTAGGTGAGCGCGATCTCCAACCGCTTTTCGCGGGGGAGGTCGACGCCAGCGAGTCGTGCCATACGGCGCTTGCTCCTAACAGTGGTGTCGCTCCAGGTCTGCTCCTCGCCCGATCCCGGGACTGACTCGCTGTGTCAGTTCCGGTCGCTCTCGCGACCGGCGTCCCGGCCCCGGCCTGGAGTCCGGGGGTGTGCCGCACTGCGTTGCGTGTGCGGCAGGTGCGAGGAGGCTTACTTAGGTGTCGCGTCCGTGAAGACTCGACTCGTGCTCGACGGCTCTGGTCAGCCCTGGCGCTGCTTGTGGCGCAGGTTCTCGCAGATGACCATGACCCGGCCGTGACGGCGGATCACCTTGCACTTGTCGCAGATCTTCTTGACGCTCGGCTGGACCTTCACGCCTGAGCTTCTCCTGCGTCAGCCGGCGCGCCCCTGCTGGAGCGCACCGAGGTCACTTGTAGCGGTAGACGATGCGCCCGCGGGACAGGTCGTAGGGCGAGAGCTCCACGACAACCCGGTCCTCAGGGAGGATGCGGATGTAGTGCTGACGCATCTTGCCGCTGATATGTGCCAGGACCTTGTGACCGTTCTCCAACTCGACGCGGAACATCGCGTTGGGAAGCGGCTCGACTACGCGGCCCTCGACCTCAATGGCCCCGTCCTTCTTGCCCATGTCCTCCGCGTTTCGTGACGGTGAGTGTTACTTCTGGAGTGCGGGCACGCGGCACCCCGACTCCTCAAGGCCCTTGCGAACCCCTGCCACCTCCGGGAAGAGAGCCCCGGGCATGACGGAACCGGCGCGACGTGTGCGCCACCCGTCCATACTACGCGGGTCTGCGCGAACGCCCAAATCGGCCCACGTGACCGGCCGGCAGGGCGCGGCGCAGGTCCGCAGTGAGGGCGCTCGGCCCAGCGTAGGCACGAGCCATCCGACCGCCGCCGCACTTCACCGGTTCAGGTGACAACAGCACAGCGGACGGGTTGCGCGGACGGTTGCCCAGGCGCTGCTTCGCAGGGGTCCCCGCCAGGGGAACCCCTGGTCTTGATCATGCCAGAACGGACCGACGAACTCCGGCCGCGCGGCCTCGCCTGTGGACAACTCGCGAGGCGGACAGATCCCGGAGCAGCCAGATCAGCGGGTCAGCGGAGCGGTGGGTCAGCGGAGCGGTGGGTCAGCGGAGCGGTGGGTCAGGCTCCTTCGAGGGCGGTGAGGACCCAGGGGCCGTCGTCGGTGATGGCCACCGAATGCTCCCAGTGGGCGGCGCGGGAGTCGTCGGCCGTGACGACGGTCCAGCCGTCGTCCAGCTCGACCGTGCGCTCGGTGCCCAGGGTGAGCATCGGCTCGATGGCGATCGCCATGCCGACCTTCAGCCGCGGACCCTTGCCGGGCTTGCCGTAGTTCGGCAGGAACGGGTCCATGTGCATCTTCGTGCCGATGCCGTGGCCGCCGTAGCCCTCCACGATGCCGTACTCGACGCCGTGCTCCTCGCCGGCCAGGATGGTGGCCGACTCGATCGCGAACGAGATGTCGCTCAGCCGCCCACCGGGCACCGCCGCCTCGATGCCCGCGAGCATCGACGCACGGGTCGCGTCGGACAGCTTCAGCTCCGCCTCGGTCACCGCGCCCACCGGCACGGTGATGGCCGAGTCGCCGTGCCAGCCGTCCAGGATGGCGCCGCAGTCGATCGAGATCAGGTCACCCTCCACCAGCACCTGCGTGCGGCTGGGGATGCCGTGGACCACCTGCTGGTTCACCGACGCGCAGATCGACGCCGGGAACCCGTGGTAGCCCTTGAACGACGGGATGGCGCCGGCGTCGCGGATGCTCTGCTCGGCCAGCTCGTCCAGCTCGGCGGTGCTGACCCCGGCTTTGGTGTGCGAGGCCAGCAGCGCCAACGTCCGTGCCACGACCAGCCCGGAGGCCCTCATGGCCTCCAGCTGACCGCGGCTCTTGATCTCGATCATGCGATCCCGACCGGGGACGACCCGACGCAGCGCATCGACAAGTCCACCGCTCACTTCAGGGCGCGCAACGCGCGGAGAGCGCGCTCGCTGATCTCGTCGACCTCACCGACCGCGTCGATGGTCACGACGATGTCGGAGTAGTAGTCGAGCAGCGGCGCGGTCTCCGTCCGGTACACCTGCTGGCGGTGCCGGATCACTTCTTCCTTGTCGTCCGTGCGACCGCGGGCGAGCAACCGCTCGACCACGACGTCCTCGTCGATCCGGAATTCCAGCACCGCGTCCAGCGCGTGGCCGTCCGCGGCCAGCATCCCGCCCAGCACGCCCGCCTGGGCGGTGTTGCGCGGGAAGCCGTCGAGCAGGAAGCCGTTGACGGCGTCCGGCTGTGCGAGCCGGGCCCGCACCATCTCGTTCGTGACCGCATCCGGCACCAGCTCGCCGGAGTCCAGGTACTCCTGGACCTCCTTGCCGAGGTCGGTCTGCTGGCTGATGTGGGCGCGGAAGAGGTCCCCGGTGGAGATGTGCGGCACGCCGAGCTTGTTGCTGAGAACTTCGGCCTGGGTGCCCTTGCCCGCTCCGGGCGGGCCGACGAGAACGAGTCGCACTAGCGGAGGAACCCTTCGTAGTTGCGCTGCATGAGCTGGCTCTCGATCTGCTTCACGGTGTCGAGACCGACACCGACCATGATCAGCACCGCGGTGCCGCCGAACGGGAAGTTCTGGTTCTGGCCCTGACCGGTCAGGTCGAGGAACAGGTTCGGCAGGATGGCGACGATGCCCAGGTAGAGCGAGCCCGGCAGCGTGATCCGCCCCAACACGAAGCGGAGGTACTCGGCGGTGGGGCGGCCCGGCCGGATGCCCGGGATGAACCCACCGAACTTCTTCATCTCGTCCGCACGCTCGTCCGGGTTGAACGTGATGCCGACGTAGAAGTAGGTGAAGAAGACGATCAGCAGGAAGTACAGCGCGATGTGCACCGGGCTGGACTGGCTGACCAGGTGCGTGGCGACGAAGCTCTCCCACCAGTTCGGCGTGCTGCCGTCGGTGGTGGAGGAGGTCAGGCGCGAGACGAGGTCCGGCAGGTAGAGCAGCGACGAGGCGAAGATGACCGGGATGACACCGGCCTGGTTCACCTTGAGCGGCAGGTAGGTCGACGTGCCGCCGTACATCCGGCGGCCGATCATGCGCTTGGCGTACTGGACCGGGATGCGGCGCTGGGCCTGCTCCACGTAGATGACGCTGGCGATGATCAGCAGAGCCGCGACGCAGACCAGGAAGAACGTCAGGCCACCGCGGTCGAGGATGATCTTGCCCTCGATCGGGATGCGGGCCGCGATGCCGGTGAAGATCAGCAGCGACATGCCGTTGCCGATCCCCTTCTCGGTGATGATCTCACCGAGCCACATGATCACGCTGGTGCCCGCGGTCATCACGACGACCAGGACGATCAGGTTGAAGATGCTGTCGTCGGGGATGACGTCGTACTCGCAGCCCGCGAACAGCTGCCCGCGCACGGCCAGGGCGATGATGCCGGTGGACTGGAGCACCGCCAGCGCGATGGTCAGGTAGCGGGTGTACTGGGTCAGCTTGCCCTGACCCGCCTGCCCTTCCTTCTTCAGCTGCTCGAACCGCGGGATCACCACGGTGAGCAGCTGCACGATGATGCTGGCGGTGATGTAGGGCATGATGCCGAGCGCGAAGATCGACAAGTTCAGCAGCGCGCCGCCGCTGAACAGGTTGATCAGCGAGTAGATACCCTGCTGGTCAACCGCCTCGACGCACTGTTTGACGTTCTTGAAGGAGACGCCCGGCGCGGGCATGGTCGCGCCCAACCGGTACACCACGACGATCCCGAGTGTGAAAAGGATCTTCTTGCGTAGGTCCGGCGTCGCGAGAGCCGAGCGGAATGCGCCGAGCACGCGAACCTCCATCAGCGTTGCCGCCCCACTGGGGTCGGCATCCTGCGGTGCCGGCTGTGTTGCCGGCACAGTCTTGCGGACATGCCGTCGACCATCGCCGACGGTGGCGGAAGCGACGGGTAGCCGCGACCGACCCGGAGGGCATCCGGGTTCAGCCCGCGACTTTAACAGCCGCTTGGCCGATCGCCGTAGGCAGTCGCCCTTCACACTTCGTACCTGATCGGCTACGACAGCCGGCAAGCCCCCGAATGGATCAAGTTCGGTTCGTCGCCGGCGCATCCGCCATACCCAGTAGAACAGCTTGCAAGACGCAGAACAGCCACAAGGCGGCCCAGGAGCGCCGTAGCGGCCTTGAGAGGGCCGTGGTGGCGCCGTGCCATACCCAGGGGGTTCGGGCGGCCAGGGGTCAATGCGACCAGGCCAGAGGCGCCGACGAAGACCCCGAGCCCCGGGCGAGCACGCCAACCCCGGCTGCCGACTGTTTACGCCCTGCGCGAACGTCCGTCTCACCAGCTCCGCCACGGCGTCCCTCGCCGGTGGGACACCCCTGGCAGCCGCCGGCAAACGTCAATAACCGGGGAACGCGAACGGCCCCGGAGCGGAGGCTCCGGGGCCGTTCGTCAGTGTGTGCTCAGAGCACGGTGGTGGTGCCACCGGCGGCGGCGATCTTCTCGACCGCGCTGCCGGAGAACTTGTTCGCCACGACGTCCAGCTTGACGCCGTCCAGGTCACCGTTGCCGAGGACCTTGACGAGCTCGTTCTTGCGCACCAGGCCCGCGTGGACCAGCGCGTCCACGTCCACCCGACCGCCGTCCGGGAACACCCGGGCGAGGTCGCCCACGTTCACCACCTGGTACTCGGTGCGGAACGGGTTGCGGAAGCCCTTCAGCTTCGGCAGGCGCATGTGCAGCGGCATCTGGCCACCTTCGAAGCGCGGGGAAACGTTCTTCCGCGCTCCGGTGCCCTTCGTACCGCGACCGGCCGTCTTGCCCTTGGAGCCCTCACCGCGACCGACACGGGTCTTCGCGGTCTTGGCGCCGGGTGCCGGACGCAGGTCATGGATCTTGATGGTCACGACTGGACCTCCTCGACGACCACCAGGTGGCGCACGGCGTGGATCAGGCCGCGAACCTGCGGCGTGTCCTCGCGGACCACCGACTGGCGGATCTTGCGCAACCCCAGGGTCCGGAGGGACTCACGGTGGTTGTGCTTGGTACCGATGCTGCTCTTGACCTGGGTCACCTTGAGCTGAGCCATGGTCACACCGCCCCTGCACGGGCACGGAGCATGCCGGCGGGAGCCACATCCTCGAGCGGCAGACCGCGGCGGGCGGCCACCTCCTCGGGACGCTGGAGACCCTTCAGGGCCGCCACCGTGGCGTGCACGATGTTGATGGCGTTGTCGGAGCCCAGCGACTTGCTCAGCACGTCGTGGACACCGGCGCACTCCAGCACCGCGCGAACCGCGCCACCGGCGATGACACCGGTACCGGCCGAGGCCGGACGCAGCAGCACGACACCGGCCGCCTTCTCGCCCTGGATCGGGTGAGGGATCGTGCCCGCGATGCGAGGGACGCGGAAGAAGTTCTTCTTCGCCTCCTCGACACCCTTGGCGATCGCCGCCGGCACTTCCTTGGCCTTGCCGTAGCCGACACCGACCATGCCGTCACCGTCGCCGACCACGACCAGCGCGGTGAAGCTGAAGCGACGACCACCCTTGACGACCTTGGAGACGCGGTTGATCGCAACCACGCGCTCCAGGTGCGGGGTCTTCTCCTGGGCCGCGCCGCCGCGGCCGCCGTCACGACGGTCGCGACGCTCTCCGCGCTCGCCCCCGCCGCCTTCGCGACGCGTGCGTCCTGGCATCAGGCGTCCCTCTCAATTCGGTTCATGTGCATTGTCAGAACTCCAGCCCAGCCTCACGGGCGGCATCGGCCAGAGCGGCGATCCGACCGTGGTAGGCGTTGCCGCCGCGGTCGAAGACCACCTTGCTGATCCCGGCGTCCTTGGCACGGGCGGCGGCCAGCTGGCCGACCTTCGCCGCACGGGCCTTCTTGTCGCCGTCGATCGCGCGGACGTCCGCCTCGACCGAGGAAGCCGCCGCCAGGGTGTGGCCGGCGATGTCGTCGATGATCTGCACGGTGATGTGCTTGGACGACCGGTGCACGACCAGGCGCGGGCGCTCCGCCGTGCCGCTGACCTTCTTGCGGAGGCGGAAGTGACGGCGGGTCTTGGCGATGCGGCGAGTGGTCGAGATGTCCTTGCCCACCGGCTTGCGCTTCGTTGCAGTCTCGCTCATGTCACTTACCCGTCTTTCCGACCTTGCGGCGGATCTTCTCACCCGAGTACCGCACACCCTTGCCCTTGTACGGGTCGGGCTTGCGCAGCTTGCGGATGTTGGCGGCGACCTCGCCGACGAGCTGCTTGTCGATGCCGGCCACGGAGAAGCGGGTCGGGGTCTCCACCGCGAAGGTGATGCCCGCGGGGGCCTCCACCTTCACCGGGTGGCTGTAGCCCAGCGCGAACTCCAGATCGGAGCCCTTCAGCGCCACGCGGTAACCGACACCGTGGATTTCCATCTTCTTCTCGTAGCCCTGGGTCACGCCGACGACCATGTTCTGCACCAGGGTGCGCGACAGGCCGTGCAGCGAGCGGCTGCGACGCTCGTCGTTCGGGCGCTTCACCTCGAGAGTGCCGTCGTCGGCCTTCTCGATGATGATCGGCTCAGCGATGTTCAGCGACAGGGTGCCCTTCGGGCCCTTCACGCTGACAGCCTGGCCGTCGATGTTCACGTCGACCCCGGAGGGGACGGTGATCGGCAGTTTTCCGATGCGCGACATTGCCTAGTCCCCCTTCCTCACCAGACGTAGGCGAGGACTTCTCCGCCCACGCCCGACTTGTTGGCCTGGCGGTCGGTCATCAGACCGCCAGAGGTCGAAATGATCGCGACGCCCAGACCGCCCAGCACCTTCGGCAGGTTGGTCGACTTCGCGTACACGCGCAGGCCCGGCTTCGACACACGGCGCAGGCCGGCGATGCTGCGCTCCCGGTTCGGGCCGTACTTCAGCTCGATGACCAGGTTCTTCGCCACATCGCCCTGCTCATCGCGGTAGCTCGCGATGTAGCCCTCGCGCTTGAGGATCTCGGCGATGTTGGCCTTCAACTTCGAGTGCGGCATCACGACCTTGTCGTGGTAAGCCGAGTTCGCGTTCCGCAGACGCGTCAACATGTCTGCGATCGGGTCGGTCATCGTCATGGTGACCTGGTCAACCTTTCTCGCTGCGGTTCCCCAGCCAGGGTCCGAGCCGGCCTTGCGGCCGGCTGGTCGTGGACGGGCCTACAGCGAAGTGATGAGTCTTAGAAAACCTGCCGCCGAGCCGGACTTACCAGCTGGACTTGCTCACACCGGGCAGCTCGCCCCGGTGCGCCATCTCGCGGAGGCAGATCCGGCACAGGCCGAACTTGCGGAACACCGAGTGCGGGCGACCGCAACGCTGGCAGCGGGTGTAACCCCGCACCTTGAACTTCGGCTTGGCCGCGGCCTTGTTGATCAGCGCCTTCTTGGCCATCAGTTCTCCTTGAACGGGAAGCCCAGGAGCTTCAGCAGCGCCCGGCCCTCGTCGTCGTTGGTCGCGGTCGTCACCACGGTGATGTCCATACCGCGGGGGCGGTCGATCGCGTCCGGGTCGATCTCGTGGAACATCGACTGCTCGTTGAGGCCGAACGTGTAGTTCCCGTTGCCGTCGAACTGCTTGCCCGAGAGGCCGCGGAAGTCGCGGATACGCGGCAGCGCGATCGTCAGCAGGCGGTCCAGGAACTCCCACATGCGGTCGCCGCGCAGCGTGACGCGCGCACCGATCGGCATGCCCTCGCGCAGCTTGAACTGCGCGATGGACTTGCGGGCCCGACGAACCTCGGGGCGCTGGCCGGTGATGATCGACAGGTCCTTGACGGCACCCTCGATCAGCTTGCCGTCACGGGCGGCGTCGCCGACACCCATGTTGACGACGACCTTCACCACGCCCGGGATCTGCATGACGTTGGCGTACTCGAACTGCTCGCGCAGCGCGGCGACGATCTCCTCGCGGTAGCGAGTCTTCAGTCGCGGAATGGTCTTCTCAACGGTGGTCATCAGATGTCCTTCCCGTTACGACGGGAAATGCGGACCCGCTTGCCCTCGTCGTTCGTCCGGTAGCCCACGCGGGTCGGCTTGCCGTCCGAGTCGACCACCATCACGTTGGACACGTGGACGGGGGCTTCCTGGGTCACGATGCCGCCCGACTGCGCGCCGCGCTGGGTCTGCGTGATCCTGGTGTGCTTCTTGATGCGGTTGACGCCCTCGACCAGGACGCGGTTCTCAGCGGGGTAGGCCATGATGACCTTGCCGCGAGCACCCTTGTCCTTGCCGGCGATAACGACGACCGTGTCGCCCTTCTTCACCTTCATGTCAGAGCACCTCCGGCGCCAACGAGATGATCTTCATGAACTTCTTGTCGCGCAGCTCTCGACCGACCGGGCCGAAGATGCGGGTGCCCCGCGGCTCGTTGTCGTTCTTGATGAGCACCGCGGCGTTCTCGTCGAACCGGATGTAAGAGCCATCCGGACGGCGCTTCTCCTTGACGGTGCGGACGATGACCGCCTTGACGACGTCGCCCTTCTTGACGCCGGCGCCGGGGATGGCCTGCTTCACCGTGGCGACGATGATGTCCCCGATGCCCGCGTAGCGGCGGCCCGAGCCACCGAGAACACGGATGCAGAGGATTTCCTTCGCACCGGTGTTGTCGGCGACGCGCAGCCGCGACTCCTGCTGGATCACTTACCTGCTCCTTGACCATTCCTGGCCCGCCAGATTTCCGACCTGACGGGCTCGGTCGTAACGACTGGTTACTTGGCCTTTTCGAGGATCTCGACGAGGCGCCAGCGCTTGGTGGCCGACAGCGGCCGCGTCTCCATGAGCAGGACGCGGTCGCCGATACCGGCGGTGTTCTGCTCGTCGTGCGCCTTCACCTTGGTGGTGGAGCGCAGGACCTTCGAGTACCGGCGGTGCTTCTTCCGGTCCTCCAGTGCGACCACGATCGTCTTGTCCATCTTGTCGGACACGACGTAGCCCTCGCGGACCTTCCGGTCGTTGCGAACCTCGGTAGCCGTAGTCACTTCGTTGCTCTCGCTCATGCCGCACCCTCACCAGTGGAAACCGCGTCGGGGGAGACGGAGAGACCGAGCTCCCGCTCCCGCATCACGGTGTAGATCCGGGCGATTTCGTGCCGGATCGTCCGCAGGCGGCGGTTGTTGTCGAGCTGCCCGGTGGCCATCTGGAAGCGAAGGTTGAACAGCTCTTCCTTCGCCTCCCTCAGGCGCAGAACGAGCTCTTCCTCGGTGAGCTCGCGCAGCTCGGTAGCGGTGGTACCCGCTGCCATCAGAACTCACCACCCTCACGCGTAACGATGCGGCACTTCATCGGGAGCTTGTGGATCGCGCGACGCAGCGCCTCGCGGGCCACAGCCTCGTTCGGGAAGCTCATCTCGAAGAGCACCCGACCCGGCTTGACGTTGGCCACCCACCACTCCGGCGAACCCTTACCGGAACCCATGCGGGTCTCGGCCGGCTTCTTGGTCAGCGGGCGGTCCGGGAAGATGTTGATCCAGACCTTGCCACCACGGCGGATGTGCCGGGTGATGGCGATACGAGCCGACTCGATCTGCCGGTTGGTCACGTAGGCGGGCTCCAGAGCCTGGATGCCGAACTCGCCGAAGGTGACCCTCGTGCCGCCCTTGGCAGCACCGGACCGTCCGGGGTGGTGCTGCTTGCGGTGCTTAACCCTGCGCGGGATGAGCACGACTCAGCCCTCCGTCTTCTCTTCGGTCGCGGTCGGTGCGGCGGTCTGATCGCCCGCAGCGGCCCGACCGGCCTCGGTGCTGGTCGCGGTGGTGCCGCTGGCACCGGAACGACGCGCCCGGTTCGGGCGTTCGTTGCGGTCGCGGCGCGGCGCGCGGTCGGCCGCCGGAGCGGCGTCACGCTCGCGCTTGGCGCTGATGCCACCGACGATGTCGCCCTTGTAGATCCACACCTTCACGCCGATCCGGCCGAACGTGGTGCGGGCCTCGAAGAAGCCGTAGTCGATGTCAGCGCGCAGCGTGTGCAGCGGGACACGGCCATCGCGGTAGTGCTCGGAGCGGGACATCTCGGCACCGCCGAGACGACCGCCACACTGCACGCGGATGCCCTTGACCTGCGGCGAACGCATGGCCGACTGGATGGCCTTGCGCATCGCACGGCGGAAGGCGACCCGGTTGGACAGCTGCTCCGCCACGCCCTGCGCGACGAGCTGCGCGTCCGACTCGGGGCTCTTCACCTCAAGGATGTTGAGCTGCACCTGCTTCTTGGTGAGCTTCTCCAGCTCACCGCGGATGCGGTCGGCCTCCGCGCCGCGACGGCCGATGACGATGCCCGGCCGAGCGGTGTGGATGTCGACGCGAACCCGGTCACGGGTGCGCTCGATCTCCACCTTCGAGATGCCGGCCCGCTCCATGCCCTTGGAGAGCAGCTTGCGGATCTTGACATCCTCGGCCACGTACTCCGCGTACTGCTTGTCGGCGTACCAGCGGGACTTCCAGTCCGTGGTGATACCAAGTCGGAAGCCGTGCGGGTTGATTTTCTGGCCCACTACCGAGCCCCCTTCCTGTCAGCGCCGGCCTTCGCGCTGGTCTTCTTCGGACGGCTCTCCACCTCGACGGTGATGTGGCTCGTCCGCTTGCGGATCCGGTATGCACGGCCCTGGGCGCGCGGGCGGAACCGCTTGAGGGTCGGACCCTCGTCCACGTAGACCTTCGACACCCACAGGGTGTCGGGGTCCAGGGACAGGTTGTTCTCGGCGTTGGCCACGGCGCTCGCGAGCACCTTGCGGACCGGCTCACTTGCCGCCTGCGGCGCGAACTGGAGCACGGCCAGGGCCTCGCTGGCGCTACGACCCCTGATGAGCTCGACGACGCGACGCACCTTCATGGGCGTGTCACGGACGTAGCGAGCCCGAGCCACGGCGCGCGGGAGCTCCGGCGCTTCGGCTTCGTTACGGGCGTTCATCGCTGCTTCCCCTTGCTCTTCCTCTAGTTCGTCGCCTAGCGACGGCGCGACTTCCGGTCGTCCTTGATGTGGCCCTTGAACGTGCGGGTCGGGGCGAATTCGCCGAGCTTGTGCCCGACCATCGCCTCCGAGACGAACACCGGCACGTGCTTGCGGCCGTCGTGCACCGCGATCGTGTGGCCCAACATGTCGGGGATGATCGTCGACCGGCGGGACCAGGTCTTGATGACGGTCTTCTTGCCCGACTCGTTGAGGACGTCCACCTTCTTGAGCAGGTGGTCGTCCACGAAGGGGCCCTTCTTAAGGCTGCGAGGCATCCTTCACTCCCTCCCTGCTCAGCGCTTCTTACCGGTGCGACGACGCCGGACGATGAGCTTGTCGCTTGGCTTGTTCCGGCGACGGGTACGACCCTCGGGCTTGCCCGCCGGGTTCACCGGGTGGCGACCACCGGAGGTTTTGCCCTCACCACCACCGTGCGGGTGGTCGACCGGGTTCATGGCGACACCGCGGACGGTGGGCTTGCGGCCCTTCCAGCGCATCCGGCCGGCCTTGCCCCAGTTGATGTTCTGGTGCTCGGCGTTGCCGACCTCGCCGACCGTGGCGCGGCACCGGACGTCCACGTTGCGGATTTCGCCCGAGGGCATCCGCAGCTGGGCGTAGGGGCCGTCCTTGGCGACGAGCTGCACGCTGGCGCCCGCGGACCGGGCGATCTTCGCGCCGCCGCCGGGGCGGAGCTCGATCGCGTGGATCACGGTGCCGACCGGGATGTTGCGCAGCGGGAGGTTGTTGCCCGGCTTGATGTCAGCCTTCGGGCCGTTCTCCACCATGTCGCCCTGCTGCAACTTCGACGGGGCGATGATGTAGCGCTTCTCGCCGTCGAGGTAGTGCAGCAGCGCGATGCGCGCGGTGCGGTTGGGGTCGTATTCGATGTGCGCGACCTTGGCCGGCACGCCGTCCTTGTCGGTGCGGCGGAAGTCGATGAGGCGGTAGGCCCGCTTGTGGCCGCCACCCTTGTGCCGCGTCGTGATCTTGCCCGACGCGTTGCGGCCACCACGGCCGTGCAGCGGGCGGACCAGCGACTTCTCCGGCGTCGTCCGAGTGATCTCGGCGAAGTCGGAGACGCTCGCACCGCGACGACCGGGGGTCGTCGGCTTGTACTTGCGAATGCCCATCTCTACGCAGTCCTCGTCGTCATCAGGCGGCCGGGCCGCCGAAGATCTCGATCGGCTTGCTCTCGGCGGACAGCGTCACGATGGCGCGCTTGGTGTCCTTGCGCTTGCCATAACCGGTCCGGGTGCGCTTGCGCTTGCCCTGGCGGTTGAGCGTGTTGACGCTGACGACCTTGACGCCGAAGACCTTCTCCACGGCAATCTTGATCTGGGTCTTGTTCGAGCCGGGAGCCACCACGAAGGTGTACTTGTTCTCCTCGAGCAGCCCGTAGGACTTCTCGGAGATGACCGGCGCGAGCAGGATGTCCCGGTGGTCGGGGATCACTTCGCGGCCTCCTCGTCGACCTCGGACGACTCGGCGGTGGCCTCGGCGGAGCCCTGCCCGTGCTGGGCCTTGCTCGCCAGGAACACGTCGAGCGCGTCCTTGGTGAACACCACGTCGTCGTTGACCAGCACGTCGTAGGTGTTGAGCTGGTCCGGCGCGATGATGTGCACGTGCGGCAGGTTGCGCAGGGAAACCCACGAAACCTCGTCCGTGCGCAGCAGCACGGCCAGCACGCGGCGGGCCTCGCTGACCGTCCCCAGCACCTTGCGGGCCGTCTTGGTCGAAGGCACGTCGCCCTCGACGAAGCCGGTCACCACGTGCACCTGGCCGGCGCGCGCCCGGTCGGAGAGGGCGCCACGAAGAGCGGCGGCCTTCATCTTCTTGGGGGTGCGCTGGCTGTAGTCACGCGGCTGCGGGCCGTGGACGACGCCACCACCGGCGAACTGCGGCGCGCGGGTCGAGCCCTGACGGGCGCGGCCGGTGCCCTTCTGCCGGTACGGCTTCTTGCCACCACCGCGAACTTCGCCGCGGGTCTTGGTGGAGTGCGTGCCCTGGCGGGCCGCGGCCAACTGGGCCACGACGACCTGGTGCAGCAGAGCCACGTTCGCCTGCGCGTCGAAGATCGCGGCGGGCAGCTCGACGGAACCGTCGGTCGCGCCTGCCGGGGTGCGGATCTCAACGGAAGTCATGATCAGGCACCACCCTTCGCAGCGGTCTTGATGAACACGGTGCCGCCCTTGGGGCCGGGAACGGCGCCCTTGATGAGCAGCAGGCCGGACTCGGCGTCCACGCGGTGCACCTTGAGGTTCTGGGTGGTCACCTTCACGTTGCCCATGCGACCCGCCATGCGCATGCCCTTGAACACGCGGCCGGGCGTGGCGCAGCCGCCGATGGAACCCGGCGAGCGGTGCTTGCGCTGCGTGCCGTGGCTCGCGCCGAGGCCGTGGAAGCCGTGTCGCTTCATGACACCCGCGGTGCCCTTGCCCTTGCTGGTGCCGACCACGTCGACCACCGCGCCGGCCTCGAAGACCTCGGCGGTGATTTCCTGGCCGACCGTGTACTCGGACGCGTCCGTGGTGCGCAGCTCCGCCAAGTGGCGGCGGGGCGTGACGCCCGCCTTGGCGTAGTGGCCCGCGACGGGCTTGTTGACCTTGCGCGGATCAATCGCGCCGAAGGCCAACTGCACGGCCGAGTAGCCGTCGTTTTCCTGGGTCCGAACCTGGGTGACCACGTTCGGCTCGGCCTTGACGACGGTAACCGGAACGATCCGGTTGTTCTCGTCGAAGACCTGAGTCATGCCGAGCTTGGTGCCCAGGAGGCCCTTAACCTGCCTGTCAGACATGGGTCTCGTTACTCTCCGCCCCAAATGGGATCAACACTGCCGCGTCCAACGCTTACTGGATGTTGACGTCGACGCTCGCCGGCAGGTCGATGCGCATGAGCGCGTCCACCGTCTTCGGCGTCGGGTCGAGGATGTCGATCAGACGCTTGTGCGTGCGCATCTCGAAGTGCTCGCGCGAGTCCTTGTACTTGTGCGGCGAGCGGATGACGCAGTAAACGTTCTTCTCAGTGGGCAGCGGCACAGGCCCGACGACCCGAGCGCCGGTGCGCGTCACGGTCTCGACGATCTTGCGCGCGGACGCGTCGATCGCCTCGTGGTCGTAGGCCTTGAGCCGGATGCGGATCTTCTGTCCCGCCATGATGGCTTGCCGTTCCTCTGCTTCTAGTACCGCTGCGGTGCGGGCACCTTGCACGAGGTCACGGGACCTCCGGCGCGCTCCGCCCCCTATTCAGGATTGACACCGAGCGGTGTCACGGTGCCCGGTCCACGCGGTCGGGCGTGTCGCGCCCCAACGCATAGACCGGTCCCACTGATAGAGCCTGTGGGATTGTCTTACTCGATCAAACCCCGCTCGTGGCGGGGCGGCCGACTCCAGAACTCGAACCGGCCGCCCCGACGAGCAACCCGTCAATCGTCGCACACGCGGACGCGCAGACCAAATCGGGGGTGGAGTTGTAGAGCTAGATCACTTGATGATCTTGGTGACCGAGCCCGCGCCCACGGTGCGGCCACCCTCGCGGATGGCGAACCGCAGACCCTCGTCCATGGCGATCGGCTGGATCAGCTTCACGGCCATGGTCGTGGTGTCGCCCGGCATGACCATCTCGGTGCCCTCGGGGAGGGTCACCACGCCGGTCACGTCGGTGGTGCGGAAGTAGAACTGCGGCCGGTAGTTGTTGAAGAACGGCGTGTGCCGGCCACCCTCGTCCTTCGACAGGATGTAGACCTGCGCGTCGAACTCGGTGTGCGGGGTGGTGGTGCCCGGCTTCACGATCACCATGCCGCGCTCCACCTCCTCGCGCTTCACGCCACGCAGCAGCAGCGCCGCGTTGTCGCCGGCGCGACCCTCGTCGAGGAACTTCTTGAACATCTCGATCGAGGTGACCGTGGTCTTCTTCGAGGTCTCCTTGATGCCGACGATCTCGACCTCTTCGTTGACCTTGACGATGCCGCGCTCGATACGACCGGTCACCACGGTGCCACGACCGGTGATGGTGAACACGTCCTCGACCGGCATCAGGAACGGCCGGTCGACCTCGCGCTCGGGCTCCGGGATGTTCTCGTCCACGGCGTCCATGAGGCCGATGAGCTTCTCGCCCCACTCGGCGTCGCCCTCCAGCGCCTTCAGCGCGGAGACGCGGACGACCGGCAGGTCGTCACCGGGGAACTCGTACTCGGAGAGCAGCTCGCGGACCTCGAGCTCGACGAGCTCCAGGATCTCCTCGTCGTCCACCATGTCGGCCTTGTTCAGGGCCACCACGATGTAGGGCACGCCGACCTGGCGGGCCAGGAGCACGTGCTCCTTGGTCTGCGGCATCGGGCCGTCGGTCGCCGCGACCACCAGGATGGCGCCGTCCATCTGCGCCGCACCGGTGATCATGTTCTTGATGTAGTCGGCGTGACCGGGGCAGTCGACGTGCGCGTAGTGCCGGTTCGCGGTCTGGTACTCGATGTGGGCGATCGAGATCGTGATGCCGCGCTGCTTCTCCTCCGGCGCCTTGTCGATCTGGTCGAACGGCGTGAAGGGGTTCAGGTCCGGGAACTTGTCGTGCAGCACCTTGGAGATCGCCGCGGTCAGCGTCGTCTTGCCGTGGTCGATGTGACCGATGGTGCCGATGTTGACGTGCGGCTTCGTCCGCTCGAACTTCGCCTTCGCCACTGGATTGTCCTCCTGGACTTCTATTGCTTAGTCCGGCGGGCGGATTCCCGCCCGCCGGACGTCACGTCAGGGTCGGTTGTGCGGACCCCGGGGCGGTCCCCGGAGAGCCCGCGTGGTGCTGCGGTGCTCCGGTTGGGGTTACTCGCCCGTAGCCTTCGCGATGATCTCCTTCGCGACGTTCGCGGGAACCTCGGCGTAGGAGTCAAAGGTCATCGAGTAGTTCGCGCGACCCTGGGTCCTGGACCGCAGGTCGCCGACATACCCGAACATCTCCGACAGCGGGACCAGTGCCTTCACGACACGGGCGCCACTGCGCTCCTCCATGGCCTGGATCTGGCCACGGCGGGAGTTCAAGTCGCCGATCACGTCGCCCATGTAGTCCTCGGGCGTGGTGACCTCGACCGCCATCAACGGCTCCAGGATGGCCGGGCTCGCCAGGCGAGCGGCTTCCTTGAGCGCCATGGAACCCGCGATCTTGAACGCCATTTCCGACGAGTCGACCTCGTGGTAGGCGCCGTCGATCAGGGTCAGCTTGACGCCCACCAGCGGGTAACCCGCCAGCACGCCGTACTGCATCGCGTCCTGGGCGCCCGCGTCCACCGACGGGATGTACTCCCGGGGGATGCGGCCACCGGTGACCCCGTTGACGAACTCGTAGAGCGCGCCGTCCTCGGTCTTCTCCAGCGGCTCCAGGTCGATGAGGACCTTCGCGAACTGGCCGGAACCACCGGTCTGCTTCTTGTGGGTGTAGGAGTACTTCTCCACCTTGCGGCGGATCGTCTCCCGGTACGCCACCTGCGGCTTACCGATGTTGGCCTCGACCTTGAACTCGCGGCGCATGCGGTCCACCAGGATGTCCAGGTGGAGCTCGCCCATGCCGGCGATGATGGTCTGACCGGTCTCCTGGTCCAGGTTGACCCGGAACGTCGGGTCCTCCTCGGCCAGCTTCTGGATCGCGGTGCCCAGCTTCTCCTGGTCGGCCTTCGTCTTGGGCTCGATCGCCACCTGGATGACCGGCTCGGGGAAGGTCATGGACTCCAGCACGATGGGGTTCTGCGGGTCGCAGAGCGTCTCACCGGTGGTGGTGTCCTTCAGGCCGATGACCGCGTAGATGTGGCCGGCCATGGCCTCGTCGACCGGGTTCTCCTTGTTGGCGTGCATCTGGAAGATCTTCCCGATGCGCTCCTTGCGGTCCTTGGTCGAGTTGATGACCTGGGTGCCCGCGGCCACCTTGCCCGAGTAGACCCGGATGTAGGTGAGCTTGCCGAAGAAGGGGTGTGCGGCGATCTTGAACGCGAGCGCGGCGAACGGCTCGTCGGTCTTGGGCGCGCGGAAGGCCGGCGTCTCGCCGTCCTGCAGCGTGCCCTCGACCGGCGGGAGGTCCAGCGGAGCCGGCAGGTAGTCGATCACCGCGTCGAGCATGGGCTGGACGCCCTTGTTCTTGAACGCCGAGCCGCACAGCACCGGGTAGCCGGAGCGGTTCTTGACGATCGCGCGGATGCCCGTCTTGATCTGCTCGACGGTGAGCTCCTCGCCGGCGAGGTAGGCCTCCATGAGGTCGTCGTCGGTCTCGGCCACGGCCTCGACCAGCGCCTCGCGGTACTCGGCGGCCCTGTCGGCGAGGTCGGCCGGGATCTCCTCGACCGTGTAGTCCTCGCCCTTCTGGACCTCGCCACGCCAGGTCAGCGCACGCATCTCGACCAGGTCGACCACGCCGATGAAGTCGCTTTCCGACCCGATCGGGAGCTGGATCGGCAGCGGCTTCGCGCCCAGGCGCTCCTGGATGGTGCGGACCGTGAAGTAGAAGTCCGCGCCGAGCTTGTCCATCTTGTTGACGAAGCAGATGCGCGGGACGTCGTACTTGGTCGCCTGGCGCCAGACCTGCTCGGACTGGGGCTCGACGCCTTCCTTGCCGTCGAAGACGGCAACGGCACCATCGAGGACGCGGAGGTTGCGCTCCACCTCGACGGTGAAGTCGACGTGGCCCGGCGTGTCGATGATGTTGATCTGGTGGTTCTTCCAGAAACAGGTCGTCGCGGCCGACGTGATCGTGATGCCGCGCTCCTGCTCCTGCTCCATCCAGTCCATCACCGCGGCGCCGTCGTGGACCTCGCCGATCTTGTAGCTGATCCCGGTGTAGAACAGGATCCGCTCGGTCGTCGTGGTCTTGCCCGCGTCGATATGGGCCATGATCCCGATGTTGCGGACCTTGGCCAGGTCGGTGAGCACGTCCTGTGCCACGGGTGTCTTCCCCTGTCTTGAGCTAGCTGGTAGCAGGCTCACTAGGGCTGGGAGGCGCCAGGCGGGGAGCTCGGGGCTTACCCCGCCTGGCGGCACGTCACCAGCGGTAGTGGGCGAAGGCCTTGTTCGACTCGGCCATCTTGTGCGTGTCCTCGCGGCGCTTGACACTCGCGCCCAGGCCGTTGCTCGCGTCGAGCAGCTCGTTCATCAGGCGCTCGATCATGGTCTTCTCACGGCGCTGCCGGGAGAAGGTGATCAGCCAGCGCAGCGCGAGCGTGGTCGAGCGGCCCGGCTTCACCTCGACCGGCACCTGGTAGGTGGCGCCACCGACGCGGCGGGACTTCACTTCCAGGGCGGGCTTGACGTTGTCCAGAGCGCGCTTGAGCGTGACGACCGGGTCGGTGCCCGTCTTGTCGCGGGCGCCTTCGAGGGCGCCGTACACGATCCGCTCGGCCACGGAGCGCTTGCCGTCGACCAGCACCTTGTTGATGAGCTGGGTCACCAGCGGAGAGCTGTAGACCGGGTCGGAGATCAGCGGCCGCTTCGGGGCCGGTCCCTTGCGGGGCATCAGCTCTTCTCCTTCTTCGCGCCGTACCGGCTGCGAGCCTGCTTGCGGTTCTTCACGCCCTGCGTGTCGAGGGAACCGCGAATGATCTTGTAGCGGACGCCGGGGAGGTCCTTCACACGACCGCCGCGCACGAGCACCATCGAGTGCTCCTGCAGGTTGTGGCCCTCACCGGGGATGTAAGCCGTGACCTCGATACCGCTGGTCAGCTTCACGCGGGCGACCTTGCGCAGCGCCGAGTTCGGCTTCTTGGGCGTGGTCGTGTAGACGCGGGTGCACACACCGCGCCGCTGCGGACTGCCCTTGAGCGCCGCGGTCTTCTGCTTGGCGACCTTGTCCTGCCGGCCCTTGCGGACCAGCTGCTGGATCGTTGGCATACGCCGGCTGCTTCTTCCCTTTACGTGCTCGCCGCGTGGGCGACGAGCCCTGTTTACTTGGTCCCTCTCTGCACCCGAGGTCGGGCGTGTCGCTCCCCTCGGCGGAACCGAAGGTGCGAAGCCCTGTCCCAGGTCCGCAGGCGACATCCCAGGATGCCCCTACGCGTGGAGGTCACCGCGACCGGCTTTCCAGCACCACTGGCGCGTAGGCACGCGGAGCGGCCCGACATGGGTCGGGCACGAGTACCAAAGATACCCCGCCTGGTTCCCACGGGTCAAAACGGATACCCGCCACACCTTGACACGCCGCCCGCCCACCCGCGAATCGTGCGCTCGGGCTCTCGTCGTGGACGACGCCGGCGGCACCCCGGATCGTTGCGTCCGGAAGACTTGATCGGGTGAACTCCGATCTCATCGCGGGCATGGCGGCGCTGGTGGCCGCCGACGCCTCGCCCGAGGTGCTCGCGGTGCGCGGCGACGTCGTGGTGGTGCGGGTCGCGGACGTGGTGCTCAAGGCGCACGAACGCGGCACGGACCTCGCGGTGCTCACCGAGCGGCTCCGGTTGGCCGCCGACCCACGGTTGGGTGAACTCCTGCTGTCGCCCCGGTCGGCGCCGGCGGTGGTGCTCGGGCGGGTCGTCACGGCCTGGCCGATGGGCACGCCGGTGCCGCAGAGCGAGCCGGAGGACCTGCCGATGGAGGCCGCCGGGCGGATGCTGGCCGCGTTGCACCGGTTCACCGCCGCCGATTTCGCGCCGCCCGTGCCCCTCGCCGGGGCCCACCCGCGGATGGAACGGGCGGTGCGCGACCTGACGCTGGACACGCCCGCCGCTGCGCTGGTGCGGCGGGCGTTCGCGACGTTGCCGCAGTTCGCGTCGGGCGGGACCACCCTCATCCACGGTGACTGGCACCTGGGCCAGCTGGTGTGGCGGGACGGGTACCGGCTGATCGACGTGGACGACCTCGGCGTCGGCGACCCGGCGTGGGACCTGGCCCGGCCCGCCGCCCTGCACGCGGCGGGAGTGCTCGACGCTCCGGCGTGGGGTCGGCTGCTCGGGTCGTACCTGGACGCGGGCGGGACCGGCGTGCCACGGGACGACCCGTGGTCGGTGCTGGAGGCGCCGGCGCGCGCTCTGGTCGTCCAGATGGCGGCGCGTGCCCTGTCCGCTGCGCAGCGCGACGAGAAGGAGTTGAACGACGCGCAGGAAGCGCTGATCGAGGCGTGTGCCCGGATCGTGTCGGCACACGAACCCATTCCGCGCGGCTAATATCGGGTTCATCGCGTCAAGAGCAGGAGGCTCACACGATGCAGTGTCCCAAGTGTCATGCGAACATGCGCACCTTCGACCGCATGGGCGTGCACATCGAGCAGTGTGATGGCTGCCGCGGGGTCTTCCTCGACTACGGCGAGCTGGAGGCCATCACCCGGCTTGAGCAGCAGATGGCTCCGCCGCCCCCGCCTCCGGTCGCCGCACCGCAGCCGCAGGTGCACTACGTGCAGCAGCCGGTGGTCCAGCCGGGCTGGGGCGCCCAGCCGGGCTACGGCGGCCACTACGGGCACCGGAAGCACCGCGGTCTGGGTGGGTTGTTCTTCTCGTCCTGATCTTCGCCACGGTGGCCCCGCGCGGTGTGTGCGGGGCCACCGTTGTCACTACCGAAAAATAGGGTGATAATCGGTAGTGACACCGGGAGGTCCGTCATGTCCGTCGCCACCGAGGCCGCGCAGATCCGTGACCTGTTCGACCAGATCGAGGAGATCGAAGAGGTCGCGTCGAGCTTGTCGGAGGACGACGAGCGGCGGCGGAAGTTGCACGGCGTGGTGGCGAAAGCCCTGCGCACGGCGCCACCGGTGCGTCCGGTGGTGGCCGGTGAGCTGCTGGACCTGACCGAGAAGACGGTCAAGGCGTGGGCCCGCGAGGGTGTGCTCGCCATTCACAGCCGGGAGCCCCGGATGCTGTTGGACGCGGTGCGGCTGCACGAGGTGCTGCACGTCGTGTCGGAGCTGCGGCGGGCCGGAAAGAGCCGCGCGCTGTTGGACGAGGTGCACCGGCGGTTGAGCGATTCGGCGCTGTTGGAGCGCGAGGACCTGGCCGACAGCCTGGCGCAGATGCACCGCGGTGAAGGACGCGTGGTCCGCTGATCACGGTTGTCGAAACGCCCGTCGCCGGTACCCAAGCGGCAGGCCTGCGCGGCGCGGCCCGCGTGGCCTACGACCGTTTCCTGGACGAACTCGCGCACAGCGGCTGCTCAGCCCTCGGATACCGGGTGACCGGTCCCGACCCGTTACCCCGGTTGTGCGTGAAGCACCTGCACGGACCCGATCGGGTCGTGGTGGCTTTCCCCTCCCCCGCCAACGCGTGGGTGTTGCTCGTGGGCGCCCACGACGATGATCCGGGCCGGAACCTGTACGACGCCCTGTACGAGTTGGCCGGGGTGCGACCCCGGTTGAACGAGCGGCGCACCAAGCCGCCCTGCTGCTCCGACGGCGCCCCGCCCGTCGTCGACTCGGACCTGGTGGACGACCTGGTGGCGCGGGCCCGGGCGCTGGCCAAGTCACGTCGGCGGCCGTGAGACGGGTGCGGTACGCCCGGGCACGGGCGGGCGGTCCCGGCCCGGACGCACGCGCACCGATCACCGGGCCATGACGTAGCTGACCATCGTCGGAATCGTCACCAGGCCCGTGTCGGGGTCCCGGTGGGTCTCGGCCTCGGCGTCGATGTCGGCCGCCACGTCCGCCCGCCGGTCCGCGGGCACCCGCTCCCAGAACAGCCGCATGCCGTGCGTCCAGGTCCAGTCGACCAGCGCCCGGCCGGAGCTCGCCGTCAGGTGCAGCACCTCGTCGCGCACGGCCGCCGCGCGGAACCCGGCGGTCCGCAGATCAGCCAGGACGCGTTCCTCTCCGCCGAACGCCGAGGACTGGGGATAGACCCGGGTGCCCGCCTCGTACTCCTGCACCCACTTGGCGATCGAGGCGAGGCCGAAGACCAGGGGACGCGGGGTCAACACGGTGGTGGGCGCGGACACGCACAGCCGGCCTCCGGGCCGCAGCAACTCCCGGAACCGGGCGAACGCCGCGCCGGTGTCCGGCAGCATGTGCACGCTCATGCTGCCGATCACCGCGTCGAACGAGCCCGCCGGGAAGTCCGGGTCCTGGCCGTCCATCCGCAGCACCTCGACCCCGGACAGGCCGAGGGCACGCGCTTCGGCCGCCGTCGCCGCCACCATCGCCTCGGACAGGTCGATGCCGACGACGCGGCCCTCACCGCCGGCCGCGGCGGCTGCCGGGAACAGGGCGGCGCCCCGCCCGCACCCCACGTCCAGCACCGCGTCCCCCGCGCGGATCTCGGCGAGTTCGACCACCCGGCGCCCCACCGGTCGGAAGTAGTCGACGTCGGAGGGGTCGTAACGGTCGGCGACCGCGTCGAACGTGGCACGCAGTACCGGTCGGGCATCGGACAAGGCGATCACCTCTCGGCTTCGGCGAGTCTGGGCACGATGGCGGCCAGCGCCTCGACGCCGCGGTCGACGTCGGCCGGCGAGTTCACCACGCTCGGTGCGAAGCGGACGGCGCTGCTCCGGTAGGGCGTCTGGCCGGCGATGACGCGGGCGTCGAGGAGCCGTTCGACCACCACGTCCGGCGGCATCCCCGGCACGTCGAAGCAGACCATCCCCGCCGACAGCGCGGGGTCGACCGGGGTGCGCACCGACACACCCGGCACGGCGGCCAAGCCCTCCTGGCAGCGGTCGTTGAGCTGTCTGGTCCGCGCCGCCACCGCGGCCTTGCCGATCGCGGTGTGGAACTCGAACGCCTCGGCCAACGCCCACCGGTGCTCGAAGGCGGGGAACCCGCCGGGGCTGTGCCGCCGTCCCGGCGGCGCGACGTCGTCGGGCGAGGACCCCAGGTACCAGGGCCAGAACACCTCCACGTCGAACGACGGCGAGATCGGGGCGACCGCGGCCCACCCCCGCTCGCTGCCCCACACCAGGCCGGTGCCGCGCGGCCCGAACAGCCACTTGTGACAACCGGTGACGAAGAAGTCGCACCCCAGGTCGGCGACCCGGAAGTCCTCCACGCCGAAGCCGTGCACGCCGTCGACGCAGACCAGCACCTCGCGGCCGGCCGCCCGCCCCCGGTTGACCTCGGCGACCAGCGCGCCCAGCCGGGCGAGCGGCAGTTTGACGCCGGTGCCCGAGTGCACCCAGGTGAGCACCAGCAGCCGGGTGTCGTCGGAGATGCCCTCGCGCAGCGCGGACACGACTTCCTCCTCCGTCACCCGCCTCGGGTCCCGGTAAAGCCGGATCACGCGGTGCCGTGCGCTGCTGCTCGCGGCCTTGAACCGGAGCATTTCGGAGGCGGCGTAGTGCTCGTGCTCGGTGCTGACGATCTCCTCCCCCGGCCGCAGCCGGAAGCCGGCCAGCACGACGGCCAGGCCCGCGGTGGTGCTCTCGGTGAGCGCGATGGCGTCGGGCGCGGCGCCGAGGTAGGCGCCCGCGCGGTCGAGCACGACGCGCACCAGTTCGTCACGGTGGTGGAAGTACAGCGCCGGGTTCGCGTCCAGGCCCGAGCGGTGTCGCTCGACCGCCTCCCGGACCGGTCGGGGGTGCGAGGCGACCAGCGACATCGACAGGTGCGCGTAGGTCGGGTCGAGCAGGAACTCCGCGCGGACCCGGTCCCAGGACGGCGGACCCGACGGGGTCACGCCCGCCCCCTGTCCACACCCCACTTGAGGCGCTCGACCGGGGTAAGCTGGATCAGCTTCGCCCCGCGCTGGATCGCGTCCTCGTCCAGCACGGCGATGTCGGCGGGCGTCGGGTTCGGCATCAGCCGGCGCTCGTGGGCCTCCATGATCTGGTAGATGTCGAAGCCGTACTGGTTGCGCATGATCCGGTAGCCGAGCTCGTTCATCATGCAGTTGGTGCTGCACGAGCCGGTGTTGCGCGGCACGGCCCAGCCCAGCGCCTCCAGGTCGGCGATCTTGCGCTCCAGCGGGGGCTGCGGGATGAACTCGTAGAACGGCACCATGACCGTCCGGGTGCGGAACGTGCGCAGCAGCTCGGCCGCCTCCGGCGCCTTGGCCTGGGCGTGGGCCCGCAGCATCGACACCATGTCCTCGACCGCGGCGTCCAACGGGGGCAGCGCCCCTCCCGGCACGTACGGCTTGCCGCGCATGTTGGTGCGGTTCTGCCCCTTCTGGGTGCCGATGAAGCAGAGCGGCACGTCGTTCTCGTGGCAGAAGACCGACGACTGCGCCACGATCGTGGAGAAGCACGGCCAGCACGCGGGGCCGTAGGACATCGCGGCACGCAGCAGCTGGGGGTCCTGCTCCTCGTTCACCGCGAACCCGAGGCGGAACAGCGTGTTCATCGGGTCCTGCTCCGGACGGGTGACGACCAGCTCGACACCGAGCTTCTCGCACAGCGACTCGGCGTTGCGCAGCGCCGCGGGCGACTGGTAGCCCTGGTCCAGCATCCAGGCCACGACCCGCAGGTCGCCGCGCTGGGCCAGCTTCATGAGCATCCAGCTGGAGTCCTTGCCCCCGCTGAACAGCACGACGGCGTCGTAGCGGGAGCCGGGCCTGCGCTCGGGCACGCTCTCGATCAGCGCGGCGGGCGCCGCGTCGTCGGGCACGCCCAGTTCCCGCGCGATCGCGCCGGCGTCCCGGGGCCAGGCCGCGCTCTCCCGGTAGGCGCGCAGGAGCAGGTCCAGCTGCGCGCTGCGGTCCTCGGCGACCGGCCGCTCGACCTCCGGCGCGGGTGCGGCGACGCCCGCGCAGTGCGCGCACAGCTCGGGGTCCGGCGAGACCGGATCGCCCTCCACCGTGGCGACGTACCGGTCGTAGGACAGCGGCATACCGCATCGGGCGCACGTGGAGCTGTCGGGTTCGATCGGCATGGTGATTGCCTCCTTGTCACGCGGTGAGGTCATGCGGTGACCGCGAGCGGCTCTTCCGCGGCGACGGTGGCCGGGTCGGCCGCCATCGGCCCGAAGACGTCGTCGTGCAGGCGGCGCAGCAGGACGGGGTCGCCGGCCGAGCGGCGGTCGACCAACCCCTGCCGCTGTGCCTCGACGACGATGTCCCGGGTCGTGCGCAGCCCGTGGTGGGAGAGCACGGCCCGCACCGACTCCGGCAGGTGGTCGACGGCGAGCCGGCGGTCCGCGTCGAAGGGCTCCGCGGCGCGACCGGTCGCGACCAGGTCGCGGACCAGTGCGGTGAGCACCCCCATGGTGTGGTCGTAGGTGCCCCACGCGGGCAGCTCGATGCGCAGGTCGGCGGCGCGGTCGAGGACGTCGAGGCACTTGGCGGCCAGGTCGTCGGGCCGCACCCGGGCGAAGTCGTAGGGGCTGACGCCCGTCTCGACCGCTTCGACCTCGGCGAGCGCCCCGTTGTGCGACCCGATGAAGTAGGGAAAGCCGTCCCACCGCGGCACGACGACCGGCACCCCGCACGCCAGGGCCTCCAGCGGCGCCTTGCCGTAGGTCTCGAAGATGCTCGTCGCGCCGGACCAGTAGACGTCGGCCGAGTTGTACAGGTCGACGGTCGACGCGCGATCGAGCCGCTGGAACAGGACCACGTCGGTCATCCGGGGCGCGAGGCGGTTGTAGTACGGCGGGTCGACATGCGTCACGGACATCACGAGCAACGCGTCCGGCCGTGATTCCCGCACGAGCCGGTACGCCTCCAGCAGCGCGCCCAAGCCCTTGTCGTTCATGAACCGGCCCGTGTACAGCAGGATCCGGCGGTCCTCCGGCAGGCCGAGCGCCCGCCTGCTCGCCACGCGGTCCCGCGGCCGGTAGACGTTCTTGATGCCGAACGTGCAGATGTTGCGGGCCGGGATGCCGGTCAGCCGCCGGTAGGCGTTGGCCGCGTTGGTGGAGCCGCAGATCACCAGGTCGGCCGGGTGCGGGTGCGCGGCGACGAGCAGGAAGTAGAACAGGATGTTGAGCGGGTAGGGGTTGGTGTGCGGGATCATCAGCGCCGGGCAGTGGTGGCCGTCGCGGCGCATGAAGTACAGCAGCGGCAGGGAGTCCACGTACTCGGCGATGACCAGGTCGACCTTCGACAGGTCGCAGGACTCGGCGAGCGCCCGGTACTGCCGCTCGAAGAAGGCGAAGTCGTGCTGCTCCGTCGGCAGTTGCGCGATGCGGAACAGGAGGAGTTCCCCGTCGACGCAGAACTTCTCGACGTCGTCGGATGCGTCGGTCAGCGCCAGCACTGTGGTCACGCGCGCTCCTGGTGGTCTCCGTGCGGGTGTACGGCGGGCCGGGGGGCCGCACCCGCCGCTGGAGGGCAGGTGCGGCGATCCCGCTCAGGCCTTGGGCAGGGTTTCGAAGTACATCTGCATCGAGCCGAGGTCCGGCCACTGCCGCTTGGCCTCCCGACCGGCTTCGACGACCCGGCGCACGCCCTCGCGGACGCTGATCCGCGGCTCGAAGCCCAGCACTTCGCGGGCCCGTGTGGTGTCGGCGAGCAGGCGCTCGGCGTAGATGGCGATGGGCACCGGCACGTACTCGGGCTCCAGCTCGACGCCCAGTTCCGCACCGACCAGCGCCAGCGCCTCGTTGAAGGTCGTCTCGATCCCGGTGCCGACGTTGAACTCCTGCGTCTCCAGGTCGGCTTCCAGTGCGACCTGGAAGGCATAGCCCGCGTCCTCGACGTAGATGAAGTCCCGCGTCTGGTTCCCGTCGCCCCACACCACCGGGCGGACACCGTTGAGCGCGGCCCAGGCGAACAGGGAGATGACGTTGGCGTAGCCGCCCTTGCTGAACTCGTCGTGGCCGTACACGCTGAACGGCCGCATCCCGATGGCCTTGATGCCGTACCGCTCGGAGTACTGGCGGGCCGCCTCCTCGTTCCACTTCTTCGACAGCGCCTTGAGGTCCGGCGGCTTGATCTCCATGCCCTCGACGTAGGGCACCGGGTTGCCCTCGTAGACGGCGCTGGTGCTGGCGTAGACCAGCTTCTCCACGTCGCTGCGGCGCACCGCCTCCAGGATGTTGAGGAAGCCGTGGGTCGTCACGTGGGCGCCGTCGACCGGGTCCTCCTCGTACATCAGGAACGACGACGGCGCGGCGAGGTGGATGACGGCGTCCTTGCCCTTCACCGCCTCGGCCACCAGCCGGTAGTCACGGGAGTCGCCCTCCACCCAGTTCACGGTCTCCCGGACGTCCTGGGGCAGGAATTCTTTGCCACCGATCTTGTAGTTGTCGAGCGAGGTGATCTCGTACCCGTCCTGCACCATCCTCCGGATCATGTTTCGGCCGATGAACCCCGCGCCACCGGTAACCAGGACATGCTTGGCGGACATGCTTCTCCCATGTTTGCGAACGAGCGGACAAGAACAGTTCCGAAATGTCGACCACGGATTTGGCGAGTCGACTCCCGCGGGTCACGCGTAAGTCAGCACCAACACCCCGCCGGTCACCACCAGGGCGCCGACGAACCGGCGGGCGAGTTCTTTCTCCTTCAAGAAGAGCCACGCCCCGACCAGGGCCATGACGACACTGAGTTCTTTCGCGGGCGCGATGACGCTGACCGGCGCGATGCGCAACGCGAACAGGACGATGACGTAGGCGGTCGGCGCCAGCACACCGACCAGGAGCACCTCGCGCCGGTGGCCGGTCCACAGCCGGCGCAGCCGGGGTCGGTCACGCAGCGCCACCGGCGCCAGCAGCAACACCTCGAACACCGAGATGCCCCAGTAGAAGAGGAACGGGGACAGGTCGAGGTTGGAGACGGCCTGCTTGTCCCACAGCGTCGCCGCGGCGTTGGCCAGTCCGATCAGCGCGCCGAAGACGACGCCGTAGATCTTCGCGGTGCGGGTGGAGTCGCCGGTGGAGCGGTAGGCGCTGATGATCACCACGCCGATGACGACCACCAGCACGCCGACCAGGCCGAGCGGCCCCGGTCGCTCGCCGAGCAGCACCACCGCCGCCGTCACCGAGAACAGCGGCGCCATCCCGCTGGACAGCGGGTAGATCACCGACAGGTCGGACTTGGCGTAGCCGAGTTGGAGCAGGACGTAGTACGCGAGCTGGAACAACGCGCCGACCGAGACGGCCAGCAGCACGCCCGGCAGGTCGACCGCGCCCTCCTGGAACAGGAACACCAGGCCGATGGGCAGCACCAGCAGACTGCCGACGATCTTGTAGAGCCACACGAAACCCGCGCCGCCGTCCGGCACCCGCTTGGCGCACACGTTCCACCCCGCGTGCGCGACCGCGGCGACGGCTACGAGCAGAACCCCCAGTGGGACCAACACTGAACCCTCCGGTCCTCCGTGCCCAGACCACCCTGTCCGGCGAGCGTGGCGCCGGAGCGGCGGCGGCCGCCCCGGCGCGACGGGTCACCGAACGGAGACCAACTCGTAAGCGCCCGACACAGCGGCGGCCCGAGGGGCCAGCCACTCGGTGCGGCCGGACATCCACTCCGTGCGGCTCGTCAGCCACTCCGTGCGGTCGGACATCCACTCGGTGCGGTTCGCCAGCCACTCCGTGCGGTCGGACATCCACTCGGTGCGGCTGGCCAGCCACTCAGTGCGATCGGACAACCAGGTCGTTTCCACTGATCACTCCTTGTGCGATGGACGTGCACACCTGAATTTCGGCATGCCGAGAAATCGGCGCCCAGGGCGGCGTCGGCCGAAGAAGCGGCGCAGCAACAGAGCGGATAACCCCAGACACCGGGAGAGCCGGCCGACCTATAACCCGCAAACTACGCCCGTTACATTCCTAGCGATTACCGCCGAAGCGCCTCAATAGGCCGATCGGGTAATTACGGAACCGAGCTGATCCTTAATTGTACCAGCCGAAAAGTTCCCCCTATCGGACCATTGACCGACCCAACGGCCCACGTCACCCGTGCGGCGGATTGTCCGACTACCGGTAATGCGACGTTATGATCGGAAAATCGAGGCGGCGCCGACCGCCGTGATTCACGGGATTTTCCGTACCGCGTCCGGAAGGAGCTCGTGGTGCTCGACACCGTTCCGGGACTCGACCTGTCCGACCAGCCGGCGGGCTACGAAGCGTTGAAGTCGTGGTGGGCGCACATGCGCGAACACGCCCCGATCCGGCGCGACAGCGTCCTCGGCCACTGGCACGTGTTCCGCCACGCCGACGCGACCGCCGTGCTCACCGACCACGAAACGTACTCGTCGGACCTGCGCGACCTGGTCGTGCAGCCCGAGCAGTTCGCCATCGTGGCGCGCGGCGCGTTCAACGGCTTCGACCCGCCCGACCACCGCCGGCTGCGCGGCCTGGTGAGCAAGGCGTTCACACCCCGGGTGGTGGAGGCGCTGGAGCCGGTGGTGCGGCGCATCACCCGCGAACTGCTCGACGAGGTGCGCGGCCGGCCGGAGGTCGAGCTGATCGACGCACTGGCCTACCCCCTGCCGTTGGCGGTGATCGCGGAACTGCTGCGCGTCCCGCTGAGCGACCGCGAGCGGTTCCGCCGCTGGGCGGACGCGCTGTTCTACCAGGGGCGGGGAGACGACCCGGTGATCATCCCGACGGAGGAGATGCTGCGCTCGGTCGAGCCGCAGATCGGCGAGATGAACGCCTACTTCCTCGACGTCATCGCACACCGGCGGCAGCGGCCCGGCGACGACCTGATCAGCAAGCTGCTGCTCGCCGAGGACGAGGGTCAGCGGCTGGTCGACGAGGAGGTGCTCGGCGTCTGCGGGTTCCTGCTGGTCGCCGGACACATCACGACGACGATGGTGCTGGGCAACGCCGTCCACCTGCTGGCCACCCGGCCCGACGTGGCCGCCGCGCTGCGCGCGGAGCCGTCGGCGATCCCGGCGGCGGTGGAGGAGGTGTTGCGGCTGCGCGGGCAACTCCCCGCGACCGCGCGGCGCACCACGCGGGAGGTCACCCTCGGCGGGCAGGTGATCCCCGCGGGCGATGTCGTGCTGGTGTGGGTCGCCTCGGCCAACCTGGACGAACGGCAGTTCCCGCACGCCGACGAGTTCCGGCCGGGACGCCACCCGAACCGGCACCTGGCCCTGGGCCGGGGCATTCACTTCTGCATCGGCGCGCCCCTGGCCCGGCTGGAGCAGAAGGTGGCGCTGGAGGCGCTGCTCGCCGACTGGAGCGACTTCCGCCTCGGCGACGGTGTCGAACCGGTCGACCCCCGGCAGGCGATCGGCCTGCGCCGGCTGCCGATCCGCCCGGTGTGGGCGCGCTGAGGCAGTCCGGGGATCAGTCGCCGGCGCGAGAGGGCTCAGTCGCCGGCGACGGTGAAGGCCAGCAGGTGCACGCCCTGCTCGGCCACCAACGGTGTGGTGAACTCCAGCCGGAGTCCCGACGCCTCGCCCAGTGCCCGGAATTCCTCCAGACCGCGTTCCCGGGCGCCCAGCAGCACCAGCATCGCCATGTCCCGCTGGCTCACCAGCGTGCGCGCCGCCGGGGCGCGATCGTCGCCGACCAGGCGCTCCGCCAGCAGCACCGTGCCGCCCGGCCCCGCCGCCTCGGCGCAGCGCCGCAGGATGCGCTCGCTGTCGGCGTCCGCCCAGTCGTGGATGATGTTGGACAGCAGGTAGACGTCCCCACCGGCGGGCAGCGGGTCGAAGAAGCTCCCGGCGGCCACCTCCACCCGGTCGCCGACACCCGCGGCGTCGAAGGTGGGGTGCGCCCGCCGCGCGGTGTCGGGCAGGTCGACCAGAGTCCCGCGCAGGTGCGGGTGGCGGCGCAGCACCTCGGCCAGCACCAGGCCGGTGCCCCCGCCGACGTCCACCAGGCGCGTCACGCCCGACCAATCCCACCGGGAAGCGACCGCGGGCCCGAAGACCGCCGCGTGCACGGCCATCACCTCGTCGAACGCCTTGGAGAACTCCGCGTCCGCGGCCAGGTCCTCCCAGAAGGGCCGGCCGAACACCGAACGCCACGCGCTCGTGCCCGTGCGCACGGACTCCAGCAGTCCCGGCACCGCGCGGTCGGTCCGCTCGGCCCACGAGTTCGACTGGTCCAGGAAGCGCGCCAGCTGCGCGGGGTGGTCCGCCAGCAGCACCCGGCCGCGTGGCGCGAGTTCCACCTGATCCGGTCCGGCTTCGGTGAACAGCCCGAGGTTCACCAGATGGCGCAGCACGCGGCGCAGCGCGTCCGGGTCGGTCCCCGACCGCTCGGCCAACTCGGCCACGCCGGTGCAGCCCTCGGCCACCAGATCGGGCAGCCGGTAGGTGACGGCCAGGCGCACCGACCACGGCGTGAACAGCGTGGACATCGCCGCGACCTCGCTGACGGCGGCGGCGTCCTCCATCGCTTCGTCGTTCATCCGGGATCAGCTCCCTCTGCTCCGAGATCGACTCGATCGCAACGTAACAACGGGCCCACGCTCTTCGCCGCCACCGAACGAGCGACATCGGTGACGCGGCAACCGGCTGTACGCACTCTCAGGCATTACTCCTCTGGGTAGTTGTCCGGTTACGCTGAAATAAACACGTGGTACGGCCGGGGGAGGCACATCGTGGGAGGTTCCAGAGCCAGACGTGCTCACACGCCGTTCGCCGCGGAGTTGGAACGGCTGCTGCTGCGCCGAGGGCTGTCGTGGCGCAAGTTCGCCGACCTGGCGGGGTACACACCCGGCTGGTTGAGCAAGATCAAGCACGGCACTCCGCCGTCGGTCGACTTCGCCCGGCGCTGCGACGAGTTGCTGGAGGCCCGCGGCACGCTGCTCGCGCTCGTCGGCAGCAACGTGCCCCGGCCCGCGGAACTGCCGGCCGCCGTCGCCGGGTTCGTCGGGCGGCGCGGCCACCTGGACCAGCTCGACGCGCTGCTGGCGAAGCTGCACCGCCCCGGCGCGTCCCGCATCGCGGTGATCGAGGGCGCTCCGGGTGTCGGCAAGACCGCCCTCGCGCTGCGGTGGGCGCACGACGTCTCGCACCGGTTCCCCGACGGCCAACTCTTCGTCGACCTGGGCGGGTTCTCCCACGACCGTTTCCCCGCCGCACCCGAGGACGTGCTGGAGGAACTGCTACTCGCGCTCGGCTCCCCCGTCGACGTCGGCCCGCTGGACCTCACCCGCCGGGCCGCGCTGTTGCGGTCGATGCTCGCCGACCGCGAGGTGCTGCTGGTGCTCGACAACGCCGCGGACTCCGACCAGGTGCAGCCACTGCTGCCCGGTTCCGGTTGCTGCTTCGTGGTCGTGACCAGCCGTCGGTCACTGCCCGCGCTGGCGGTGCGCACCCACGGCGAGCGGCTGGACGTGGGCCGGCTGACCGACGCCGAAGGGGAGGAACTGCTGCGCGAGGCGCTCGGCAAGGCACGGCTCGACGCCGACCCCTCGGCGCAGAAGGGGTTGACCGAGCTGGTGCGGCGGTGCGGCCACCTGCCGCTCGCGCTGCGCATCGCCGCCGAACACCTCATCACCGACCCGCTGTTGTCGGTGGGTGACCTGGTGCGGCACCTGGACGAGGAGAACAACCGGCTGGACGTGCTCGCCTTGGACGACCAGGTCGCCGTGCGCACCGTGTTCTCGTGGTCCTACCGCCGCCTGGCCGACGAGGAGCGCCGCGTGCTGCGGCTGATCAGCACCCTGAAGTGCACGGAGATCACCACGGCCGCGGTCGCCGTACTGGCGGCGGTGGAGTACGAGCAGGCCCAGCAGCTGCTGTACTCGCTGGTCTGCGCGCACATGCTCGAACACCTGGGCGGCGACCGGTACCGGCTGCACGAGCTGCTGGGGTTGTTCGCGGCCGAACGGGTGGAGCAGGAGGACGATCGGGCGCAGCTGGCGGCGGCCACGGCCCGCCTCGAACAGTGGTCTGCCCTGGACCGGCTGCCCACCCACTGTTGACGCGGCGGTGTGCGTTCGCCGGCCATGTTTACCGCAAGAGTCAACGGCTCAACACTGCCGATGACCGGCGCGGACGGCAAGTGTTGCTGGTATGCGGCGAACATCCCATGTTTCCGTCCCCGTCCGGCTGTCCTCGCCGCCGAGGGCTGTGATCCTCACCGCGGGTCGCAGCGCCGAACTGGGGCACGTGACCGCGGACCGCCCGGCGAGCCTCGTCGAGGTCTGCGGCGACACCCTGATCAGAAGGCAGAAGGCGGCGTTGCGCCGCGCGGGCGTGTGGCGGATCGGCGCGGTCGTCGGCTGGCGCACGGACGGTTTCCACGGCACGGACCTCACGCTGTTCGAGAACCCCCTCTGGGCGAGCACCACCTCCCTCGACTCGCTGGCCGTGGCCGACGACTGGCTGCGCCGCGTCCCGGTGATGGTGCAGTTCGGCAACGTGCTGTGCTCGGCGGAGACCATCCGGCGGCTCTGCACGGCCCCTGGTCCGCTGGCCGTCGCCTACGACCCGGGCTGGCGGGCGTTGGGGGCGCGGCGGTGCGGTGACCCGTGGTCGAACGCCGAGCCCGTCGTCCTCGACCGCAGCAGGCGGTACGTGGCGCAGATGGGCGGACGCCCCGCGAGTCTGGCGGTCGTGCAGGGGCAGTGGCTACGACTGGTGAAGCTGACCCCCGCGTCGTGGGCGGTGCTGCGGCGGATGCGGGACACCGGGCAGACCGAGGGCCTCGGCGTGGGCGCCGCGCTCGCCCAGTTGGTCCGGCACCGGTTGGTGCCGGTCACGGCGGTGCCGTCGGCGGGCCCTTGGTTCCCGTTCGACAACCCGACCGACCTGGAGATCGGCCGCGACGTCGTGGACGAGCTGGACGGTTCGGCCACCGCACGATCGCACTCGGCGTGACGAGCCGGACAAGCCGGACAAGCCGGAGGCCCCGGAGCGGTGCTCCGGGGCCTCTGGCTCATGCGGTCTGACTTCAGCGGTAGTCGCGGCCGAAGTCGTAGTCGTCCAGCGGGACGGCCGCGCCGGTGCCCGTGCCGAAGACGTCCGGCGTGTAGTAGCCGTCGTCGTAGCTCGGGATGGCGTAAGCCGCCGCGCGGGCTTCCTCGGTGGGCTGCACCTGGATGTTCCGGTACCGGTTGATACCGGTGCCGGCCGGGATCAGCTTGCCGATGATCACGTTCTCCTTCAGGCCGATGAGCTTGTCCGAACGCCCGTTGATGGCGGCGTCGGTCAGCACCCGGGTGGTCTCCTGGAAGGAGGCCGCCGACAGCCACGAGTCCGTGGCCAGCGACGCCTTCGTGATACCCATCAGCACCGGACGACCGGCGGCGGGCTCGCCGCCTTCGGCCACCACGGCCCGGTTGCCCGACTCGAACTCCGCGCGCTCGACCAGCGAGCCCGGCAGGAACTCGGTCGCACCCGAGTCGATGATCGTCACCCGGCGCAGCATCTGCCGGACGATGACCTCGATGTGCTTGTCGTGGATCGCCACACCCTGGGCCCGGTAGACCTTCTGGACCTCACCCACCAGGTGCAGCTGGGCCTCGCGGGGCCCCATCACGCGCAGCACCTCGTGCGGGTCGGGCGTGCCTTCCAGCAGCTGCTGGCCGACGTGCACGTGGTCGCCGTCCTGCAACGGACCGGTGGCCGTGTTCGCGAGCCGCTGACGCTTGGACAGCTTCTCGAAGAGGATCTCCTCGGACCCGTCGTCCGGGATGAGGGTGATCTTCCAGAACCGGTCGCCGTCCTCGATGCGCACCCGGCCGTCGACGTCCGCGATGGGCGCCTTGCCCTTCGGCACCCGAGCCTCGAACAGCTCCTGCACACGGGGCAGACCGGTGGTGATGTCGTCACCGGCCACACCACCCTGGTGGAACGTACGCATGGTCAGCTGCGTGCCGGGCTCACCGATGGACTGCGCGGCGACGATGCCGACGGCCTCGCCGACGTCGACCAGCTTGCCGGTCGCCATCGAACGGCCGTAGCAGGACGCGCACACACCGACCGCGGACTCGCAGGTCAGCACCGAGCGGACCTTGACCCTGGTCACGCCCGCCTCGACGAGCGTGGCCAGCGCCGGGTCGCCCAGGTCGTCACCGCGGTTGAGCACGATGTTGCCACCGGCGTCGGTGATGTCCTCGGCGATGGTCCGCGCGTACACGCTGGTCTGCGCGAACTCGGCCAGCACGACCTTGTCGCCCTGCCGCTCGCCGACCGTCATGTTCACGCCACGCGTGGTGCCGCAGTCGACCTCGCGGATGATGACGTCCTGCGAGACGTCCACCAGACGACGGGTCAGGTAACCCGAGTCGGCGGTGCGCAGCGCGGTGTCGGCCAGACCCTTGCGGGCGCCGTGCGTGGCGATGAAGTACTCCAGCACCGACAAGCCCTCGCGGAACGAGTTCTTGATCGGCCGCGGGATGTACTCGCCCTTCGGGTTGGTCACCAGACCACGCATACCCGCCAGCGAGCGGACCTGGGTCATGTTGCCCGCCGCCCCGGACATCACGATCATGCGGATCGAGTTGTCCTCGGGGAAGTTGGCCTCCATGGCCTCGGCGACCTCTTCGGTGGCCTTGGTCCACACCTTGACCAGCTCGTTGTTGCGCTCGGTGTAGGAGAGCTGACCACGCTGGTAGCGCTTCTCCACCGCGTCGGCGAGCTTCTCGTACTCGTCCAGGATGCCCTGCTTGGCCGCGGGCATGAGGACGTCGGAGATCGCCACCGTCACGCCGGACCGGGTGGCCCAGTGGAAACCGGCGTCCTTCAGCCTGTCCAGCGTCCGGGCCACGGTGACCATCGGGTACCGCTCGGCGAGATCGTTGATGATCATCGCCTGCCGCTTCTTCGGCATGACCTCGTTGATGAACGGGTAGTCCGGCGGCAGGATCTCGTTGAACAGCACCCGGCCGAGGGTGGTCTCGGCCAGCCACGGCTGACCGGGCTCCCAGCCCTCCGGCTCCTGGCCCTTGGGCGGGTTCTTGTCCGTGATCCGGATCTTGACCATCGACTGGAGGCCGAGGACCTTGCGGTCGAACGCCATCTGCGCCTCGGCGGGCGAGGAGTAGGCCCGGCCTTCGCCGAGGTCGTTCTCCTTGTGCCGGGTCAGGTGGTACAGGCCGGTCACCATGTCCAGACGCGGCATGGCCAGCGGCTTGCCCGACGCGGGCGAGAGGATGTTGTTCGACGACAGCATCAGCACGCGCGCCTCGGCCTGCGCCTCGGCCGACAGCGGCAGGTGGACCGCCATCTGGTCACCGTCGAAGTCGGCGTTGAACGCCTCACAGACCAACGGGTGCAGCTGGATGGCCTTGCCCTCGATCAGCTGCGGCTCGAACGCCTGGATACCGAGGCGGTGCAGCGTGGGAGCACGGTTGAGCAGCACCGGGTGCTCGGTGATGACCTCTTCCAGCACGTCCCACACGGCGGGGCGCGCGCGCTCCACCATCCGCTTGGCGGACTTGATGTTCTGCGCGTGGTTGAGGTCGACCAGCCGCTTCATCACGAACGGCTTGAACAGCTCCAGCGCCATCTGCTTGGGCAGGCCGCACTGGTGCAGCTTCAGCTGCGGGCCGACCACGATGACCGAACGGCCGGAGTAGTCGACGCGCTTGCCGAGCAGGTTCTGGCGGAACCGGCCCTGCTTGCCCTTGAGCAGGTCGGACAGCGACTTGAGCGGCCGGTTGCCCGGACCCGTCACCGGCCGGCCGCGGCGGCCGTTGTCGAACAGCGCGTCGACGGCCTCCTGCAGCATCCGCTTCTCGTTGTTGACGATGATCTCGGGCGCACCGAGGTCGATCAGTCGCTTGAGGCGGTTGTTGCGGTTGATGACGCGGCGGTACAGGTCGTTCAGGTCGGACGTGGCGAAGCGGCCACCGTCGAGCTGCACCATCGGGCGCAGGTCCGGCGGGATGACCGGGACGCAGTCCAGGACCATGCCCTGCGGGTTGTTGCGGGTCGCCTGGAAGGCGGCCACGACCTTGAGCCGCTTGAGGGCGCGCAGCTTCTTCTGGCCCTTGCCGCTGCGGATGGTCTCGCGCAGCACGTCGGCCTCGGCGTCGACGTCGTAGTCACCCAGGAGCCGCTGGATGGCCTCGGCGCCCATGGCGCCGGTGAAGTAGTCGCCGTAGCGGTCGTACAGCTCGCGGTAGAGCATCTCGTCCGCGATCAGCTGGGCGCGTTCGAGCTTGGTGAACGTCGACCAGATCTCGTCGAGCCGGTCCAGCTCGCGCTGGGCGCGGTCGCGGAGCTGGCGCATCTCGCGCTCGCCGCCCTCCTTGACCTTGCGGCGGACGTCGGACTTGGCGCCCTCCGCCTCCAGCTCGGCCAGGTCGGCTTCCAGCTTCTGCGCGCGGGCCTCGACGTCGGCGTCACGCCGGTTCTCGACGCGCTTGCGCTCGACCTGCATCTCGCTCTCGAGCGTGGGCAGGTCGTTGTGGCGCAGCTCGGTGTTCACGCCCACGATCACGTAGGCCGCGAAGTAGATGATCTTCTCGAGGTCCTTGGGGGCCAGGTCGAGCAGGTAGCCCAACCGGCTGGGGACGCCCTTGAAGTACCAGATGTGGGTGACCGGCGCGGCCAGCTCGATGTGGCCCATCCGCTCACGGCGCACCTTGGCGCGCGTCACCTCGACGCCGCAGCGCTCGCAGATGATGCCCTTGAAGCGGACGCGCTTGTACTTGCCGCAATAGCACTCCCAGTCCCGGGTGGGACCGAAGATCTTCTCGCAGAACAAGCCGTCCTTCTCGGGCTTGAGCGTGCGGTAGTTGATGGTCTCGGGCTTCTTGACCTCGCCGAAGGACCACTGGCGGATGTCGTCCGCGGTCGCGAGACCGATGCGGAGCTCATCGAAGAAGTTGACGTCTAGCACGTCTACTCTCTTCCCCTTATTTGTTTCGTTGCCCCGAAAGGCGGTGCTTGGGAGCTGGTGGCGGGGTCACCGGGGGCGCGGATAGGGCACCCCCGGTGACCGACGAGGGTCAGTTGACGACGTCGTCCACGGACGGCGACTCGGACCTCGACAGGTTGATGCCGAGGTTCGCGGCCGCGCGCTCCAGGTCTTCGTCGTCGCCGTCGCGCATCTCGATCGCGGCGCCGTCCGAAGACAACACCTCGACGTTGAGGCACAGCGACTGGAGCTCCTTGAGCAGCACCTTGAAGGACTCCGGGATACCCGGCTCCGGGATGTTCTCGCCCTTGACGATGGCCTCGTAGACCTTCACGCGGCCGAGCACGTCGTCGGACTTGATGGTGAGCAGTTCCTGCAGGGTGTAGGCGGCGCCGTAGGCCTGCATCGCCCAGCACTCCATCTCACCGAAGCGCTGGCCACCGAACTGCGCCTTACCACCCAGCGGCTGCTGCGTGATCATCGAGTACGGGCCGGTCGACCGGGCGTGGATCTTGTCGTCCACCAGGTGGCCGAGCTTGAGGATGTACATGTAGCCGACCGACACGGGGAACGGGAACGGTTCGCCGCTGCGCCCGTCCAGGAGCACCGCCTTGCCGTCCTCCTTCACCAGGCGCTCGCCGTCGCGGTTGGGCAGCGTCGAGCCGAGCAGGCCCATCAGCTCGTCCTCGCGGGCGCCGTCGAAGACCGGGGTCGCGGTCTTGGTGTCGGGGTCGACCTCGTACAGCTCCGTCGGCAGGTTCTTCGCCCAGTCCGGGTCGCCGTTGATGCTCCAGCCCTGCTTGGCGATCCACCCGAGGTGGGTCTCCAAGACCTGGCCGATGTTCATACGACGCGGCACACCGTGCGTGTTCAGCACGATGTCGACCGGCGTGCCGTCCTCCAGGAACGGCATGTCCTCGACCGGGAGGATCTTGCCGATGACGCCCTTGTTGCCGTGGCGGCCGGCGAGCTTGTCGCCGTCCTGGATCTTGCGCTTCTGGGCGACGTAGACGCGGACCAGCTCGTTGACGCCCGGGGGCAGCTCGTCGTCGTCCTCACGGCTGAACACGCGGATGCCGATGACCTTGCCGCGCTCGCCGTGCGGCACCTTCAGCGACGTGTCGCGGACCTCGCGGGCCTTCTCGCCGAAGATGGCGCGCAGCAGGCGCTCCTCCGGGGTCAGCTCGGTCTCGCCCTTGGGCGTGACCTTGCCGACCAGGATGTCGCCCGGCTGGACCTCGGCGCCGATGCGGATGATGCCGCGCTCGTCGAGGTCGGCCAGCACCTCCTCGGAGACGTTCGGGATGTCCCGGGTGATCTCCTCGGCGCCCAGCTTGGTGTCCCGCGCGTCGATCTCGTGCTCCTCGATGTGGATCGAGGTCAGGACGTCGTCCTGCACGATGCGCTGGGAGAGGATGATCGCGTCCTCGTAGTTGTGACCCTCCCACGGCATGATCGCGACGAGCAGGTTCTTGCCCAGCGCCATCTCGCCGTTCTCGGTGCACGGTCCGTCCGCGATGACCTGGCCCGACTCGACCCGGTCACCTTCGTTGACGATGGGCTTCTGGTTGATGCAGCTGCCCTGGTTGGACCGGCGGAACTTGTGCAGCGCGTAGGTCTGCCGCGAGCCGTCGTCGGCCATGACCGTGATGTAGTCGGCGGAGATCTCCTCCACCACACCGGTCTTCTTGACCACCACGACGTCACCGGCGTCGACCGCGACGCGCAGCTCCATGCCCGTGCCGACCAGCGGGGACTCGCTGCGCAGCAGCGGCACCGCCTGACGCTGCATGTTCGCGCCCATCAGGGCGCGGTTCGCGTCGTCGTGCTCCAGGAACGGGATGAGCGCGGTCGCGGCGGAGACCATCTGACGCGGCGAGACGTCCATGTAGTCGACGTCGCCCGGGTCGATGAACTCGACCTCGCCGCCCTTCTTGCGGACCAGGACGCGGTCCTCGGTGAAGTTGCCGTCCTCGTCGATCTTGGCGTTGGCCTGCGCCTTGACGTACCGGTCTTCCTCGTCGGCCGTCAGGTAGTCGATCTGGTCGGTGACCCGGCCATCGACGACCTTGCGGTACGGCGTCTCGATGAAGCCGAACGGGTTCACCCGCCCGAAGGAGGACAGCGAGCCGATCAGACCGATGTTCGGGCCTTCCGGCGTCTCGATCGGGCACATGCGGCCGTAGTGCGACGGGTGGACGTCGCGGACCTCCATGCCGGCCCGTTCACGGGACAGACCGCCGGGACCCAGCGCCGACAGGCGGCGCTTGTGGGTCAGGCCCGCGAGCGGGTTGATCTGGTCCATGAACTGCGACAGCTGCGAGGTGCCGAAGAACTCCTTGATCGCCGCCACCACCGGGCGGATGTTGATCAGGGTCTGCGGCGTGATGGCCTCGACGTCCTGGGTCGTCATGCGCTCACGCACGACGCGCTCCATGCGGGACAGGCCGACCCGGATCTGGTTCTGGATCAGCTCGCCGACGGTGCGCAGGCGGCGGTTGCCGAAGTGGTCGATGTCGTCGACCTCGACGGGCACCTCGGTCTCGCCCGGCTTCATCGACGTCTCACCGGCGTGCAGGCGGACCAGGTACTCGATCGTGGTGACGATGTCGTCCTCGGTCAGCACACCCGTGGAGATCGGGGAGGCCAGGCCCAGCTTCTTGTTGATCTTGTAGCGGCCGACCTTCGCCAGGTCGTAGCGCTTGTCCTTGAAGAACAAGTTCTCCAGCAGCGCCTGCGCGGACTCCTTCGTCGGCGGCTCGCCCGGGCGCAGCTTGCGGTAGATGTCGAGCAGCGCCTCGTCGGTGCCCGCGGTGTGGTCCTTCTCCAGCGTCGTCAGCAGCGTCTCGCTGAACGAGAAGCGCTCGCGGATCTGCTCGGTGGTCCAACCCAACGCCTTCAGCAGCACGGTCACCGGCTGACGGCGCTTGCGGTCGATGCGGACACCCACGGTGTCGCGCTTGTCGACGTCGAACTCCAGCCAGGCACCCCGGGACGGGATGATCTTGACGCTGAAGACGTCCTTGTCGGTCGTCTTGTCGATCGCGGTGTCGTAGTAGACACCCGGCGAGCGGACGAGCTGGGAAACCACGACCCGCTCGGTGCCGTTGATGATGAACGTGCCCTTGTCGGTCATCATCGGGAAGTCACCCATGAACACGGTCTGGCTCTTGATCTCGCCAGTGGTGTGGTTGGTGAACTCCGCCGTGACGAACAACGGGGCGGCGTACGTCATGTCCTTGTCCTTGCACTCCTCGGTCGAGGCCTTGACCTCGTCGAAGCGCGGGTCGGAGAAGGAGAGCGACATCGAGCCGGAGAAGTCTTCGATCGGGGAGATCTCGTTCAAGACCTCCTCGAGGCCGCCGGTCGGGGCCTCGTCACCTTCGTCGACGCGGCGCTGGAACCACGCCTCGTCGCCGGTGAGCCATTCGAACGACTGGATCTGCAGGTCGAGCAGGTTGGGCGTCTGAAGCGGTTCGTGGATCTTCGCGAAAGAGACTCGCTTCGGCGCTCCGGGAATCCCCGACGTGGAGTTGGTCGCAGCAGTGGCCTTGGTCGCGCGAGAGATCGCCAAGATGCGTCCTTCCAGGGACAGGTAGCTGGCTAGTCAGCGGAACTAGCACGGCTGTCAAGGGTGCGGCGATGCCCGGCAATCCAGCTCTCGGCGAAGGGCAAACGGAAAGAGGGCAGCGCAAAGGAGCAGTCTAGCCACGCGCGCGGCAACTGTCGAGAGGCACCTGGAAGGACCTTTCTCGTGCTCACCGACAGAGTGACCCCGCCGACGCCCACAGTCAAGATGCCACGCGGCGATCACTCCACTGGCGCAAGGCGTGCTAACGCGGAGTTATCGCCGTGACCTGCGAAAATACATGGACGTGAGCACGAGTGAACCTTTGGCGGGCCTTCAGACCCCGAAGGGAGAAGGTTGCGACTCCGTTCGGTCACCGGCAGAAAATTGTGATGCGGATCACGTTGTGCTGAACGGGAAGAAGGGCACACGAGTCCTGAATGGACGTCTGAGCAGCCGTTCCGCGACGCAGCGTCAGCACTTGGCGGTCTGGCCCGCCTGGTCGCCGGTCTGGCCGAACATCTCCATGTTGTCGACCCGCCACCGTCCGTCGACCTTCTGCGCGCCCACCCGCATCATGGCGATGCCGCCACCGCTCTGGTTGTCGGTGGTGCGGGTGGTGACCTGGTCGAGGAACAGCAGCACGGTGGCGCGGTCGCCGTCGAGCGAGGTCACGCCGCTGGACACGGCCTTCACCGTGACCACGAGCTTCTGCTCGGGCGCGAGCTTGCGGACCGGGTCGAAGATCGCGTTGTACTGGCACTTGGCCTTGCCGACCAGCAGTTCGTCGGCGGCCTGCTCGGTCGCGGAGACGTCGGTGAAGTCGTAGGAGAACGCCTTCTCCACCGCCTCGCGGGCCTGCCCGGCGACTTCGGTGGTGCCCGCGCTGTCCACCAGCGCCTTGTTGTAGCGGACGCCGCTCGCCTGGTTCTGGAACCACACGCCCAGCCCGACCAGCAGACCGGCCAGCACGAACAGCGCGATCGGCAGGCCGAGGCCCGACCGGGCCGGCTCGTGCACGGAGGACTTGCCGGTGGTGGAGGCCCGGTACCGGGCGGCCCAGTCGGTCTCACCGGGCTTGTGCCGCTGGTCGTCGAGGACGCTCGGGGCCACCGCCTCGCCGGTGCGCTTGCGGCGACCGGTCGGGCGGGGGCGCGGTGCGGGCTCGGGCACGTCGTCCTCGACCACGCCCTCACCAGGCTCGATCAGACCAGCGGCTTTGGCCGACGCCGCGTCGGCCCGGTCGGCCTCGGCCGACTCCTCGTCGGCCTGCTCGTCTGCCCGCGAGCGCTCAGCCTGGGCGTCCTGGACCCGCGAGCGCTTGCCGCGACCGCGTGCGCCCCCAGCGTCCTCGACCTGCTCGTCTTCGGTCCCCAAGCGCTCAGCCCGGATGTCCTGGGTGCTGGAGCCGTTGACGCTTGCCCCGTCCGCTCGGCTGTCCTCGACCGGCGTGGCCTGGGCATCGAGCTCAGGGGCGGCGGGCGCGGGGCGTTTGCGCAGGCCGGCGACGCGTGGGCGGGTGGTCGGCGTGGTCGGGACGGGGCGGCGGCGGGACGGTGGCACTGACGTCATCTCCTCGGGTCACGCGCCGCCGGCCGCGACCGGCCCCAGCGCGCTGAGCTTCCAACCGGCATCGGTGCGGGCCAGGTCCGTCTGGTACCGGTTGACCTTCTTCACCGCCTGCCCGCCCTCCGGCGTCACGGTGGTCTCCACGACGGCGATCAGGTGCGCCTTCCCGGCCCGCGAGTCCAGTTCGGTGACGGCCGCGTCGAGCACCCGGCTCACGGTCGTCGTCTTGGCGTCCTCGATCTGCTTCTTGCGGCTGTCCCTGCCGTTCTCGATCTCGCTGCGCAGCTCGCCGGTGGACGAGTCGAGCCACCGCTTGAGGTCTTCGTCCACCCTCTTGTAGTCGAGCGTGGTGAAGTTCGCGATCCCGACCTGCCCGACCCGCAGCACCTCGTCCCGCTCCCGCGAGAACGCCACCGAGTCGTTGGTCGACGCGCTCCACCACCACCCCCCGGCCAACACCGCGTAACCGGCGGCCAACACCGCCAGCACGGCCGCGACCGGCAGTACCCAATTCGTTCGGAACGAACGTCGAACGTCCATCGCGTCCCTCCTCAGCCCGGCAGCCCGAGCAACTGCCCCAGGCTGGTCAGCACCGGCGTCTCGGCGGCCTCGCCCGATGCCGTCGGTTCCTGCCCCGGCTGCGACGTCGCGTGACCGGTGGGCGTGGTCGGGGTGCCACCGTAAGGCGCGTTCTGCGCGCCCCGAACGCCGGTGGCGCTGCCCCGCGCCAACGCGCAGTAAGCCTGGGTGTTCAGCTCGGCCGGGCTGGTGTCGGTGCCCTGCCGGATCTTCGTGCCCTCGTAGCCGACCGTGCACGGCGGCGGGTCGAACACGTTCAGGGCCAGCCCGAAGTGCGCACCCGTCCCGTCGCCCTTCGCCACGGAGAACCCGCCGCCGACCACGATCGGGTAGGTGACGGCGATCTGCTCCAGCCCGTCCAGCCGCGTGACCAGGATGTTCCCCGTGGTCAGCAGGTTGGCCAACACCACACCCAGGTTGGGCCCGGTCTCCCGCAGCAGCGCCGACACCTGCTCGGCGGCCTGCGGCGACACCCCGATCAGCCGCCGGATGTCGGTGTCGGAGTTCTTCAGCTGCTCCGCCAGCGCCCGCAGGTCGGTGGAGAACGACCGGATCGCGCTGCCCTGCGCGGCCTGTGTGTTCAGCACGACCAACCCGTCGTCGATCAACGCCTTGGTCTGCGGCAGGTGCTCGGTGGCCGCCTGGGTGAACACCCTGGTGTTGTCCAGCAGCACCTGGAGGTCCGGCCCGGTGCCGCTGAACGCCAGGTCCAGCTCGTCCACCACGGTCCGCAGCGAGTCCGTCGGCACCGATTTGGCGAACTCGTCGAGGTTGGTCAACAGCGTGTCGACCGGCGGCGGCGTCTTGGTCGCCGTGCGCGGGATGACCGACCCGGCCTCCAGGTACGGCCCGTCCTCGCCACGCGGCCGCAGGTCGACGAACTGCTCGCCCACCGCGGACCGGTTGGCGACGACGGCCTCCAGGTCGGCGGGGATGGCGGGCGCGCTCGGGTCGATGTCGAGGTCGACCTCCAGCCCGTCGGCGGTCAGCCGCATCTGCCCGACCCTGCCGACACCGACGCCGCGGTAGGTGACCTCAGCGTTGGTGAACACGCCGCCGGAGTCGGCCAGCTGCATCGTCACCACGTACCCGGACGCGCCGAACAGCCGGCCGAGCCCGACGTAACGGGCGCCGACGTAGCTCACGCCGACCAGCGCGATCAGCACGAACGCACCGATCTGGACCTTGATCCGGCCGGGGATCACCGCCCACCTCCGAGCAGTCCGCCGAGCAGGTCGCCCAGCCCGGACGTGCCCGACACCCCGGGCAGGGGCAGGTTGGGCAGCGGCAACGGCAGGGACGGCGCGTGGCCGTCGAGACCGGGCGGGGTGGGCAGCGGCGACTCCCGCGACCGGCCCAGGTTGTCCACGATCGTGCCCAGGTTCAGGTCGAGGTCGACGAACAGGTTCGTGTAGTCGCCCTTCATGCCGTCCACCGCCGAGTCCGGGAACGGGTAGGTCAGCAGCAGCTCGAAGCCGTTGGGCAGGTTGGTGCCCGCCTCGGCGAGCTTCTGCAACGTGGGCGTCAACGCCTTGAGGTCGGCCACGATGTCGTCCTTGGACTTGTTCACCGTGTCGACCGCGACATCGGACAGCGTGTCCAGCGACTGGAGCAGGGTGACCAGCTGGGTCCGCTGGTCGCTGAGCACCTTCAGGCCCGGTTCCAGCTCGTCCAGCACCCCGGCGATCTGGTCGCGCTGGGCGTTCAACGTGCCACCGAGGCGGTTGACGCCGTCCAACGCGCGGGTGATCTCGCCCTTGTGCGCGTCGAGGTCCCCGACCAGCGTGTTCAGGTTGGTCAGCAGCGACCGGATCTGCGGCTCGTTGCCCTCCAGGGCGGCGTTGAGCTCCCGGCTGATGTCCTGGATCTGGGCGATGCCGCCACCGTTGAGCAGCATGGACAGCGCGCCGAAGACCTCTTCGACCTCGGGGTTGCGGTTGGTCCGCTCGACCGGGATGACCGAGCCGTCGCCCAGGGCGCCCTCTTCACGCCCCTCGGCGGGCTTGGCCAGCTCCACGTACTTCTCGCCGAGCAGCGCGGACTGGCGCAGCCGGGCGACGGAATTGCCGGGCAGCCGCACGTCGCCGTTGACCAGCACGGTCACCTCGGCGGTCCAGCCGTCGGGGCCCAGGTCGATCCGGTCCACCCGGCCGACCGGCACGTCGTTGACCTTCACGCCCGCCTGAGGCACCAGGTCCAGCACGTCGTTGAACCGCACCTTCACCTGGTACGGCCGGTCGCCGACGTCCGCGCCGCCGGGCAGCGGCATGTTGTAGACGCCGTCGAAACCGCCCGAGCCGCAGCCGGTCAACACCAGCGCGCTCGCCACCAGCACCACCCAATGCCTCACTGGGGCACCCCCGCGAGCGGCAGGGGCAGCGGCAGCTTGCCCTGGGACATGTCGGTGAGCACTTCGGCGGGCGTCTTCAACGGCACCGCGCCGCTCAGGATCGGCTCCAGCTGGCGGCACGCCTGCGCCAGCTCACCGGGCACGCGACCCGGTTCGACACCCTGGATGAGCTTGCAGATCAGCACGATCGGCGGCTGGTTCAGCTCGTTGATGTTGGCGCGGGTGTCGAGCGTGCCGGAGGCGGCGTTGTAGGCGTTCTGCAGGTTGCCCAGGGCCAGCGGCGCGACGTCCAGCGTCTCGGCGAGCGCGGCGCGCTGGTTCACCAGGACCTGCGTGATGCCCGCGAGCTTGTCGACGTTGGACTTGAGCACGGCCCGGTTGTCCTGGATGAAGCCCTGCACCTGGCCGAGCGCGGTGGCCAGCTCGTTCAGCGCGCCGCCCAGGTTCTCCCGCTCGTCGGCGAGGAACCCGGCGACGTCGGCCAGCTGCCGGTTGAAATCGCGCACCTGGCTGTCGTTGGCGGCCAGCATGCCGGTGAACTTCTGCAGGTTGTCCACGGTGCCGAACAGGTCGTCCTTCGAGCCGGACAACGTGCGGGTGGCGTCACCGAGCTGCTTGATGGTGTCGCCAAGCGCCTGGCCGTTGCCCTGGAGGTTGTCCGCCGCCGAGTCCAGCAGTTCGGACAGCGCGCCGTTCTTGTTCGCGCCGTTCGGCCCGAGCGCGGTGGTCAGCTTGTTCAGGCTGGCGTACAGCTCGTCCAGCTCGACCGGGGTGGCGGTGCGCTCACGCGGGATGGTCGCGTTGTCGTCCATCACCGCGCCGCCGGTGTAGACCGGCGCGAGCTGCACGTACCGGTCGCTGACCACGCTGGGCGCGACCACGACCGCCTGCACGTCCGCGGGCACCTTCACCGTGCGGTCGACCGACATCACGACCTTCACCATCGTGCCCTGCGGCTGCACTTCCTCGATGGTGCCGATCCGGACGCCGAGCACCCGCACGTCCGAGCCGGGGTACACGCCCACGGCCGCGCCGAACAGCGCGGTCACCCGGCGGCTGTTGGCGCCCGCGAACACCCACCACATCGCCGCCGCGGCCACGATCGCGAGCACGCACGCGATCGCCACGGCACGGACCAGGTCACGGCCCGCTCTGGTAGTCGCCATGTCAGTTACCCCCACTGGGAGTCCGTTGCACACCGGGCGGGAGGCAGCCCTCTTCGTTGAAGCCGACCACGCCGAGGTTCACCGACGGCGGCAGCAGGCCGCAGATGTAGGAGTCGAACCAGCGGCCGTTGCCCAGGGTGTTCGCGAACACCCGGTAGAACGGCGCCATCAGCGCCAGGCTGCGGTCCAGCGTGTCCTGGTTGCGCTGCAACATCGTGGCCACCCGGTCCAGCTGCTCCAGCGCGGGCCGCAGCTGGGCGGAGTTGTCGGCGACGAGGCCGGACAGCTCCCTGGACAGCTCACGGGTGCCGGTGAGCAGCGCCCCGATCGCGTCCCGCCGCTTGCTCAGCTCGCCCAGCAGCAGGTTGCCGTCCGCGAGCAGCTTCTCGAACTGCTCGTTGCGGTCGGACAGGGTCTTGGTGATCTGGTTGGTGTTGGCCAGCAGCTGCGCCAACTGCTCGTCCCGCGACGAGATCGTCTTCGACAGCGCGGACAGGCCGTCCAACGCGCCGCGAACGCTCTCCGCCGAGCCCTGGAACGTCTCCGACAGCACCTGGAAGCTGTCCGCGAGCTGCTTGGTGTCGATCTGGCCGACCGTGGACGCCAGGCCGTTGAACGCCTCCTGCACGTCGTACGGCGAGAGGGTGCGCTCACGCGGGATCGGGTCGCCCGGGTTCAGCGGCTGCGAGCCCTGCGGGTCCAGCGCCAGGTACTTCTGCCCGAGCAGGGTCTTGATCCGGATCATCGCGGTGGTGCGGTCGCCCACCCAGGCGTCCTTGACCTTGAACGACACCTTCACCCGGTCACCGTCCAGCTCGACGTCGGTCACCTTGCCGACCTTCACGCCGGCCACCCGCACCTCGTTCGCCGGGACCAGGCCGGCGGCCTCGGTGAACTCGGCCGAGTACGTGGTGCCGCCGCCGACGATCGGCAGGTCGTCCGAGTAGAACGCGGCGAGCAGCAGCAACACGACCACGGTCAGGCTGACCGCGCCGACGGTGACGGGGTTGCGCTGCGTCACGCCTCCGGTGGTTTTCACGGGCGACACCTCGGCTGCGTGACCGGCAGAGCGGTGATCGGGACGGGGTCGTTGATGATCGGCGGCACGGCGATGCGGCCGGTGCCCTCGCACAGGAAGAAGTTGAACCAGGACCCGTAGGACGCGGTCCGGGACATCGACTCGATCTTGTTGGGCAGGCGCTGGATGACGCCCTCGACGATCGCCTCGTTGTCGGCCAGTGTCCGGGCCACCAGCCCGAGGTTCGCGATGTCGTCCTTCAACGGCTGCCGCGACTGGTTGAGCAGGTCCGCCGTGGTCGTGGTCAGGTCGCCCAGGGCGTCGATCGCCTCACCGATGGGCTGGTGGTCGCCCGCCAGGCCGGTGGTCAGCTCCTGGAGCGTGGTGACCAGCGCGGAGACCTGCTCGGTGCGCGAGTTGACCGTGTCCAGCACGGCGTTGAGGTTGGTGACGACCTCGCCGATCACCTGGTCGCGGCTCGCCAGCGTGGACGTCAGCGACGCGGTGTGGCGCAGCAGGCTGTCGATCGTGCCGCCCTCGCCCTGGAGGACCTGGATGATCTCGTTCGACAGCTGGTTCACGTCGTCCGGGTCGAGCGCCTGGAACAGCGGCTTGAACCCGTTGAACAGCACGGTCAGGTCGAGCGCGGGCTTGGTGCGCTCCAACGGGATCACGTCACCCGGGGCGAGCGCGGACGCGTCGCCCACGCCGTGCTCCAGCGCGATGTACCGCTGGCCGACGAGGTTGCGGTACTTGATCGTCGCGGTGACGGAGGCCGGCAGCGTGCGCTCGCCCTCCAGCGAGAACTCCACCTCCGCCAGCCGTCGGTCCACCACGCGGATCTCGTCCACCTGGCCGACCCGGACGCCCGCGATGCGCACGTCGTCGCCCTCGTTGAGCGCCGTCACGTCGGTGAACCGGGCGGTGTAGCCGGTGGCGCCGTTGAAGTTCACGTTCGAGATGGTCACCGCGAGCAGCGTGGTCGCCAGGACGGTGATCGCGGCGAACACGCCCAGCTTGATCAGTGGTGCGGCCAACGACCTCATGCCGTCACCTCCGCGCCCCGGTACAGCGGTCCGAGCAGCAACGCGGTGAAGCTCGGCATCTGGTCGCGCTCCAGACCGAACTGCGGCGCGAGCAGCGCGGCCAGGAAGTCCTGCTCCTCCGGGGAGTTCGCCAGGGTCGGCACGCCGCGCAACGACGACGGCGACGTGGTGCCGTCGCTGTTCACCCCGGTGGCGGGCGGCAGCACGCCGTCGTGCGCGACCCGGGCGGCCGGCGGTGCCGTGGTGCCGTCCTTGACCGGGCCGTCCGGCGGGTACTGCGGGAACGGGTCCGGCCGCGGCACGATGTCGTAGCAGCGCGGGCCGCGATTGTCGGCGTACTCCGGGTCGTCCTTGCCCGGCTCGTACTTGCCGCGGTCGGCGGTGATCTCCAGCGTGATGTGCAGGCCCGGCTCGTTCGTCCCCTTGCCGAACGCCTGGTCCATGATCGGCTTGAACTCGACCAGGCCCTTGAGCAGGCAGGGGTACTCCGGCGCGTACTTGGCCAGCAGCTCCAGTGTCGGTCGGCTGACGTCGGCGAGCTGGATCAGGTTGTTCTTGTTCACCGCGAGGAAGCTGTTCAGGTCCATCGCGGTGGTGGTCAGCGTGCCGTACATGGCCAGCAGGTTGTCCCGCTGCTCGACCAGCGTGCGACTGGTGACGGTGGCGTCGCTCAGGGCTTGCACCAGGTCCGGCGCGGCGTCCGCGTAGACGTTCGAGACGTCGGCGAGGCGGCTGATGCCCTGCTTGAGCGCGGGCAACTGCTGGTTGAACTCGCCCAGGTAGGAATCCAGCTGGACCAGCGTCTCGCCCAGCGGCCTGCCCCGGTTCTCCAACGCCTGCGACATCGCGGTCAGCGTGGTGGCCAGCTTCTCCGGCTGAACGGCCTGGAGCACCGGCATCAGGTCGTTGAGCACGCGTTCCAGCTCGATGGCGCTGCTGGAGCGGTCCTGCTCGATGACGTCACCCTCGGTCAGCGCGGACTGTGCCTGTTCTTTTGGGCTGTTCTTGGGCAGGACCAGGTTCACGTACCGCTCGCCGAACAGCGTCTTCGGCAGCAGCCGCGCGGAGACGTTGCCGGGGATGTGCCGGACCTGCTCGGGGTCCAGCGCCAGGTCCAGCTCGGCGCCGTCACCGGCGGTCCGGATCGCCCGGACCTCGCCGACGATCATGCCGCGGACCTTGACGTCCGAGGCGACCTGCAACTGGTTGCCGACCCGGTCGGTCTTCAACGTCACCTTCACCACCTCGGTGAACGCGTTGTTGTACATCGCGACCGTGAAGGTGAGGAAGAGCGCGATCACGGCCAGGAACACGACCCCCAAGAGTCGTCGCTTGATCATCCGGCGATCCTCACCGTCGTCGTGTTCCCCCAGATGGCCATGCTCAGGAAGAAGTCGAGCACGCTGATCGTGACGATCGCCGTGCGCACCGCGCGGCCGACCGCGACACCCACGCCCGCCGGGCCGCCGCTGGCGCGGTAGCCGTAGTAGCAGTGCGTCATGATGATCACCACGGCGAAGACGAGCACCTTGCCGAACGACCAGAGCACGTCGATCGGCGGTAGGAACAGGTTGAAGTAGTGGTCGTAGGTGCCCGCCGACTGCCCGTAGAACTCGACGGTGATGAACCTCGCCGCCAGGTACGAGGTGAGCAGGCCGATCACGTACAGCGGGATGATCGCGACGAAACCCGCGATGATCCGCGTGGTGACCAGGTACGGCAGGCTGGGGATGCCCATGACCTCCAGCGCGTCGATCTCCTCGGAGATCCGCATCGCGCCCAGCTGCGCGGTGAAACCCGAACCGACCGTCGCGCTGAGGGCCAGGCCCGCCACCAGGGGCGCGATCTCGCGGGTGTTGAAGTACGCGGACACGAAGCCCGCGAACGCCGGTGTGCCGATCTGGTTGAGCGCGGTGAAGCCCTGCAGGCCGACGACCGTGCCGGTGAACACCGACATGCCGATCATCACGCCGATCGTGCCGCCGATGACCGCCAGCGCGCCGGAGCCGAAGCTCACCTCGGCCAGCAGCCGCAGCGTCTCGCGCAGGTAGCGGGTCAGCGTGCGCGGGGTCCAGGCGAGCGCGCGCAGGTAGAACCACAGCTGGTCACCGAAGGTGTCCAGCATGGTCAGCGGCGCGTTGCCCACCTTGCGGAACCGGTCGTTGATCGTGGCCATCTCAGCTCCCCTTCGCCGGGACGACCTGGAGGTAGATCGTGGTGAGCACGAAGTTCACGAAGAACAGCAGCAGGAACGTGATGACCACGGCCTGGTTGACCGCGTCGCCGACGCCCTTCGGGCCGCCCGCCGGGTTCAGGCCGCGGTAGGCGGCCACGATGCCCGCGATGAACCCGAAGATCAACGCCTTGATCTCGGAGATCCACAGGTCCGGCAGCTGGGCCAGGGCGCTGAAACTGGCCAGGTACGCGCCGGGCGTGCCGTCCTGCAGGATCACGTTGAAGAAGTAGCCGCCCATCACGCCGACCACGCTGACCATGCCGTTGAGCAGCACGCTGACCAGCATCGCGGCCAGCACCCGCGGCACGACCAGGCGCTGGATCGGCGAGACGCCCAGCACCTCCATCGCGTCGATCTCCTCGCGGATCTTGCGGCTGCCCAGGTCGGCGCAGATCGCCGAACCGCCCGCACCCGCGATGAGCAGCGCCGTCACGATCGGGCTGGCCTGCTGGATGATCGCCAGCACGCTCGCCGCGCCGGTGAACGACTGCGCGCCGATCTGCCGGGTCAGCGAACCGATCTGCAGCGCGATGACCGCGCCGAACGGGATCGAGACCAGCGCCGTCGGCAGCACCGTCACGCTCACCACGAACCAGCACTGCTGGATGAACTCGCGGAGCTGGAACGGGCGGCGGAACGTGCTGCGGACCACGTCGATGCCGAGCGCGAACATCCGCCCGGTCTCGCGCAGCGCGCCGACGCCGGGGAACGACGTCGGTGCGCTCACAGCACGCCCCCTTGCCGCGGCCACGGGCTGGGTGGCAACGGGCTGGTCGGCAACGGGCTGGTCTGGTTGGCGTCGACCATCACCTGGTAGTGGCGCTGCTCGTCCGGGGTGAGGCTGGCGATGATGCCCTGCTGCGCGTCGACCGGCAGCGTGTGCAGGATGCTCATCACCCGGTCCTTACGGCGCCGCACCGCGCCACGCGGCGGCAGACCGGGCGTCGGTTCGAGCTGCGGGACCACGCCGCGCATGTCCTCGTCCGGTGAGCCGTCCGAGTGGCCCGCGTCGCGGTGCGCCAGCTCGGCGGCCATCGTCGCCTGGTCCTTCTCCTCCGACATGCCGATCGGGCCGATGCGGCGGCCGTTGAGGAACTGCTCGACCACCGGTTCGTCGCTGGTCAGCAACACCTCACGAGGGCCGAACATGACCAGTTCGCGGCGGAACAACATGCCGAGGTTGTCCGGGACCGTGCGGGCCACGGTGATGTTGTGCGTGACGATCAGGATCGTGGCGTCGATCTGCGAGTTCAGGTCGATGAGCAGCTGGCTCAGGTACGCGGTGCGGACCGGGTCGAGGCCGGAGTCCGGCTCGTCGCAGAGGATGATCTCCGGGTCCAGCACCAGGGCCCGCGCCAGCCCGGCGCGCTTGCGCATACCACCGGAGATCTCGCCGGGGAGCTTCTTCTCCGCGCCGACGAGCCCGACCATCTCCATCTTCTCCAGCACGATCCGCCGGACTTCCGCCTCCGTCTTGCGGGTGTGCTCGCGCAGCGGGAAGGCGACGTTGTCGAAGAGGTTCATCGAGCCGAACAGCGCGCCGTCCTGGAACAGGACGCCGAACAGCTTCCGGATCTCGTAGAGCTTGTGCTCGGAGCAGCGGACCAGGTCCGTGCCGTTGATGACGATCTTCCCGTGCTCTGGTTTCAGCAGTCCAACCAAGGACTTCAGGAAGACCGACTTGCCCGTGCCCGACGGTCCGAGCATCACGCTGACCTCGCCCGGCGGGAGGGTGAGCGTGACGTCCCGCCAGATGGTCTGCTTGCCGAAGGACTTGGTCAGGCCTTCGACGACCACCTCGACGCCCATCGCACCTCCAGGTCAGCGGCAGCAGTGCCCGACGCCGGCCGGGCCGCGTCATACCGGTGCAACGATGCTGCCGCGTCGTAGTTACTCACCAGTTGGGCTAACGCGGTCTCGGATGGGTAACGGTGTGAGCTTCCTCAACCCCGCCGGCCCGCTGGTGATCTCCGGTGCAGATGGTGGGCCACTACCTACTGGCCGGTCAATATCGCCCGAACGCCAATCGGGGAGGTCCGAACAGCACGAGGGCGGGCACCCGGTGTGGGTGCCCGCCCTCGTAGCAGCGGTGGAGCAGCTTTGGAGCGCTAGATCACTTGAGCGAGATCTTGGCGCCGGCAGCCTCGAGCTTCTCCTTGGCGGCGTCGGCGACGTCCTTCGCCACGTTCTCCAGGATCGCCTTCGGAGCGGACTCGACGAGCTCCTTGGCCTCCTTCAGGCCCAGGCCCGAGACGACCTCGCGGACGACCTTGATGACCTGGATCTTCTTCTCGCCGGCGCCCTCGAGGACGACGGTGAACTCGTCCTTCTCCTCCTCGGCGGGAGCGGCAGCGGCGGCCGGGCCGGCAGCGGCAACGGCGACCGGCGCGGCGGCGGTGACCTCGAAGGTCTCCTCGAACTGCTTCACGAAGGCCGACAGCTCCAGGAGGGTCATCTCCTTGAACGCGTCGAGCAGCTCGTCGGTGCTGAGCTTCGCCATGATGGCGGTCCTTTCTTTTCAACGCCCGAACTGCGGCCGGGACGCGGAGTGTCTGGGTGTGTGATCAGCTTTCGGCGGGAGCTTCGGCCTCGGCGGCGGCAGGCGCCTCCGCGGCCTTCTTCTCCACCAGGGCAGCAGCCAGGCGAGCGACCTGGGAAGCCGGGGCGTTGAACAGACCCGCGGCCTTGGCCAGATTGCCCTTCATCGCGCCCGCCAGCTTGGCGAGCAGCACCTCACGGGTCTCCAGGTCCGCGATCGCGGAGACCTCTTCGACCGAGAGGGGACGGCCATCCATGTAGCCGCCCTTGATGACCAGGGCCTTGTTGTCCTTCGCGAAGTCGCGCAGGGCCTTCGCCGCGTCGACCGGCTCGCCTTCGACAAAAGCGATGGCGGTCGGGCCGACGAGCAGGGCTTCGAGGCCCTGGACGCCTGCGTCCTCAGCGGCACGCTTGACCAGCGTGTTCTTCGCAACGGTGTACGTGGTGCCCGCGCCGAGAGCGCGACGCAGCGTGGTGAGCTGCGCCATGGAGAGGCCGCGGTACTCGGTCACGACAGCGGCCGAGCTTCCACGGAACTTGTCCGTGAGCTCGGCGACGGCCGAAACCTTGCTGGGCTTCGCCATGATCGCCTCCTCTCTGGGCTAAGTGACGCACCGGTCGAGCCGAGAGGGCCGCGCAAAACAAAAACGCCCCTGCGCAGCAGCACGGGGCGTGACGGGCGTGCGAACACACCGGGTCTTCCTCGTTCTCCTGCGCGGGCCGCCCGCTTCGCGGGTCCTTCGGTCCTATGTCAACTAGGACAACCAGCGGTCTTTGGTGAACCGTTGTCCAGAGTACGGGACGTGTCCTCGCGGCTCCAAATCGGCATGATGTGACCCGTGACCGAAGAGCCCCCGAGGAACCCGCCGCCACCGGACATCGACCCGGAACAGCTCCGGCAGTTCCAGGAGTTCCAACGGTTCCAGGAGTTCCAGCGCTTCCAGCAGAACCAGGGCACCGGCCTCCCGGCCCTGCCCCCCGGCGCACCGTCCGGTGGCCCGCCGGCCCTGCCTCCCGGCGCAGTCCCCCCTGGTCTCCCGCCCGGCGTCCCGCCCGCCGCGCCACCACCGGCCCGCCCGTCGCGCAAGCCGCTGTGGAAGATCCTGCTGGGCAGCAAGCTCTTCCGGCGCCTGGTGTACCTGGTCGTCGCGCTGCTGATCGCGTCCTACTTCTACAACCAGTACTTCGGCGGCGACGACCCCGGCAGCATCGCGGTCGACAGCGGCGGCGTGGAGAACAACGTGATCGCGCCGCCGACCCCGTACGGCAGCAACGGCACGATCGGCCAGTTCTACAAGCACGTCGGCACCGGTGACGGGGACCGGGCGTGCCTGTACTTCAAGGACGACGGGCCGAAGAAAGCGTTTGCGGAGGCCTTCGGCGCGGCCGACTGCCAGGCCGCGGTGGCGAAGCTGAAGACCCAGGTCACCGACGTGACGACCTACCGCCAGCTCGTCTTCCCGGCCACCATGATCAGCCCGCCCGCGTCCGGTTCGGTCGAGGTCAGTTCCTGTGCGCTGACCGTGCGCAACGGCCCGAAGCTGGGCAAGTTCGTGCTCACCAAGCAGCCCAGCTCGGGTTGGGCGATCACCGGCTACGAGGCCGAGCCCGCGGACTGCGTCAGCCGATGACGGGCCATGACGACCAACCGTGACAACGAAAGGGCCCCTCGGCGGGAAGCCGAGGGGCCCTTTCAGCGTGCTTCGAAATGCTTCGAACGACGAACCGACGTCAGACAGTGGCCTCGTCGGACAGCAGGTTCCGGGTCCGGTTCGGGTCGACCGGGATGCCGGGGCCCATCGTGGTCGAGACGGTGACCTTGCGCAGGTACCGGCCCTTCGCCGCGGACGGCTTGGCGCGCAGGATCTCGTCGAGCGCGGCGGCGTAGTTCTCCACCAGCTTCTCGGAGTCGAACGACACCTTGCCGATCACGATGTGCAGGTTGGCCTGCTTGTCGACGCGGAAGTTGATCTTTCCGCCCTTGATCTCCGTGATGGCCTTCGTGACGTCGGGCGTCACGGTGCCCGTCTTCGGGTTCGGCATCAGGCCACGCGGGCCCAGGATGCGGGCGATGCGACCGACCTTGGCCATCTGGTCGGGCGTGGCGATCGCGGCGTCGAAATCGAGCCAGCCACCCTGGATGCGCTCGATCAGGTCCTCGGAGCCGACCGCGTCCGCACCGGCGGCCTCGGCCTCGGCGGCCTTGTCACCGGTGGCGAAGACGATCACGCGGGCGGTCTTGCCCGTACCGTGCGGCAGGTTCACGGTGCCGCGGACCATCTGGTCGGCCTTACGAGGGTCGACGCCGAGCCGGATCGCGACCTCGACGGTCGCGTCCAGCTTCACCTTGGACGTTTCCTTGGCGAGCTTGGTGGCCTCCAGCGGCGAGTAGAGCCGCTCCCGGTCAACCAGCTCAGCAGCGTTCTTGTACGCCTTGCTGCGCTTCATGCTTCTGTCCTTAAAGTGGATCAGTTGTGGTGACGAGCCAGCGCGTGGCTCTCCCACGAACTACGAGAGAGAGAAAGGTCAGCCTTCGACGGTGATGCCCATGGAACGCGCGGTGCCAGCGATGATCTTCGCCGCCTGGTCCACGTTGTTCGCGTTGAGGTCGACCATCTTGTTCGCGGCGATCTCGCGCACCTGCTCCATGGTCACCTTGGCGACCTTGAGGCGGTGCGGCTCGCCCGAGCCCTTCTCCACACCGGCGGCCTTGAGCAGCAGCTTCGCGGCGGGCGGGGTCTTGAGCTTGAAGTCGAACGAACGGTCTTCGTACACGGAGATCTCGACCGGCACCACGGTGCCGCGCTGCGACTCGGTCGCGGCGTTGTACTGCTTGCAGAACTCCATGATGTTGACGCCGTGCTGACCCAGCGCGGGGCCGACGGGCGGCGCGGGGTTCGCGGCCCCGGCCTTGATCTGCAGCTTGATGACCGCTGCGAGCTTCTTCTTCTTGGGTGGCATGTCAATGCTTCCTGTTATTGCGGTGTCCGCGCGCGGCCCTGCCAGCCGCGGCGTGGCTGCCGACGCCCGTCCGTCCAGAAGGGCACCGGAGATTGTGTTGTCCTGGCTAGATCTTGGAGACCTGGCTGAACGACAGCTCGACCGGAGTCTCGCGGCCGAAGATCGACACCAGGACCTTCAGCTTCTGGCCGTCCGCGTTGACCTCGCTGATCGTGGCGGGCAGCGTGGCGAACGGGCCGTCCATGACGGTGACCGACTCGCCGACCTCGAAGTCCACCTCGATGGTCGACTTCGACGGGGTCGCGGCGGTCTTCTTGCCGGCGGCGGGCTTCGGCTCGACCTGAGGCAGCAGGAACTTCAGCACCTCGTCGATGGTCAGCGGCGACGGCTTCGACGTCGCGCCGACGAAACCCGTCACGCCGGGCGTGTTGCGCACCGCGCTCCACGAAGCGTCGTTGAGTTCCATCCGGACCAGGATGTAGCCGGGCAGCACCTTGCGCTGCACCAGCTTGCGCTGGCCGTTCTTGATCTCGGTGACTTCCTCGGTCGGCACCTCGACCTGGAAGATGTAGTCCTCCATGTCGAGCGTCTGGATGCGCGTTTCGAGGTTGGTCTTGACCTTGTTCTCGTAGCCGGCGTACGAGTGCACGACGTACCAGTCGCCGGGCGCGCGCCGCAGTGCTTCGCGCATCTCCTCGGCGGGGTCCGCCGGCTCGGCGTCGATGTCGACGACAGCGACCGCCTCGACGTCACCGCCGGATTCGACATCACCGCCCGACTCGACGTCGCCGCCGGACTCGGTCTCGGCGTCCTCGGCAGTTTCGGCGTCCTCGACGGGGGCGGACTCCTCGGTGTCCTCCGACGCCTCCGCCTGCTCGACGTCCTCGACGCCACCGTCGAAGTCCTGCTCGTCGGTCAGGTCGTTCAGCTCCTGGGCGTCAACGGCGCCGTTCTCGGAGGTCACTGTGGGTCTCGCTTCCTCTCATGCATCACATGTCCGCCGCCACCCGGGGCAGCGAGGTGATCGGCTCAGCCGAACACCCTGAACATGCCCCAGGCGAAGGCCGAATCCAGGCCGAACACCAACGCCACCATGAAGGCCACGAAGACCAACACGACTCCGGTATAGGTGATCATCTGCTTGCGGGTCGGCCAGATGACCTTCCGCAGCTCGCTGACCACCTCACGGACGTACCGGACGATCCGGGCGAAGAAACCGACCCGCTTCTCCGAATCCGTCCGCGAGCGCGTGGGACGACCCTTCTTGGTCTCCTCGGCGTCGGAGTCGGCCTCGGCCGACTTCTTCGCCTCGGCGTCCTTGCGGCCCGCCGGCCGTGCGGAACCACGGCGCTCGCGCCGCGCTGCGGCGGTAACCGGCCGGGACGCGCTCTCGCGCTCGTCCGGCTGGTCCTGCTCGCGGCCCTCGCTCATGCCGTCCTCCGCTCACCATCGCGCTTCGACGCAGGGGCGACAGGACTTGAACCTGCAACCTGCGGTTTTGGAGACCGCTGCTCTGCCAGTTGAGCTACACCCCTTTGAGGCCCCGGTTCCCGGAACCCCCTGGCTGGAGACGCCCCGCACCCTCCTCACGTGGCCCGTGAGGCAGCGACTGGACGCTCCGAGAGCAAAAGCATACGGCACCATGTGGCCGCGTTTCCAACTGGCCCGGTCAGAGGGGGTGCCGGCGGCCGACCCGGTTGTGCGATCTGCCACGATTGGAGCCATGGGCACGCCTGAGACGACCACCGGGACCAGTACCTCCGAGCACCCGCGCATCTCCAAGCGGATCGGCGGCATCGCCGAGTCCGCCACCCTCGCGGTCGACGCGAAGGCGAAGGCGCTGAAGGCGGCGGGACGACCGGTGATCGGCTTCGGTGCGGGCGAGCCTGACTTCCCCACCCCTGATGCCATCGTAGCCGCAGCTCAGGCCGCGTGCGCCGACCCGCGCAACCACCGCTACACGCCCGCCGCCGGCCTGCCGGAGCTGCGGGAAGCCGTAGCCGCGAAGACCAAGCGCGACTCGGGCTACGAGGTGACCGCCGCGCAGGTGCTGATCACCAACGGCGGCAAGCAGGCCGTCTACCAGGCGTTCGCAACGGTCGTGGACCCGGGCGACGAGGTCCTGCTGCCCGCGCCGTACTGGACCACCTACCCCGAGGCGATCACGCTGGCGGGCGGCGTCCCGGTGCAGGTCACCGCGGACGAGTCGACCGACTACCTGGTCACGGTGGAGCAGCTGGAGGCGGCGCGCACGCCGAAGACCAAGGTGCTGCTGCTGTGCTCGCCGTCCAACCCGACCGGCTCGGTCTACACCCGTGAGCAGATCACCGCGATCGGCGAGTGGGCGCTGGAGCACGGCCTGTGGGTGATCACCGACGAGATCTACGAGCACCTGCTGTACGACGGCGCCGAGTCGGTGTCGCTGCCGGTGGCCGTGCCCGCGATGGCCGACCGGACGATCGTGCTCAACGGCGTGGCGAAGACGTACGCGATGACTGGGTGGCGGGTCGGCTGGCTGATCGGCCCGACGGACGTGGTGAAGGCCGCCGCGAACCTCCAGTCGCACCTGACCTCGAACGTGGCCAACGTGTCCCAGCGGGCCGCGCTGGAGGCCGTGTCCGGGCCGTTGGACGCGGCGCACGAGATGCGCGAGGCGTTCGACCGGCGCCGGCGCACGATCGTGGACCTGCTGTCCGCGATCGACGGCGTGGAGTGCCCGACCCCGAGGGGCGCGTTCTACGTGTACCCGTCGGTGAAGGCGTTGATCGGCAAGGAGCTGCGCGGCGCGAAGATCACCGACACGGTGCAGCTGGCGGCGCTGATCCTGGAGCACGCCGAGGTGGCCGTGGTGCCCGGTGAGGCGTTCGGCACGCCCGGCTACCTGCGGCTGTCCTACGCGTTGGGCGACGACGACCTGAAGACCGGTGTGACCCGGATGGCCGAGCTGCTGGCCGAGGTGAAGTAGGCCCGGAGCGACCCGTTCTTGTCCGGCCCGAGGGGCACCCCGCCACGGTGGGGTGCCCCTCGGCGTTTCCGGGTACTCCACCGCACCGGTGGACCTGACACTGAGTAATCCCCTTGGGTGACTGACGTAACCGTCGGTAGAACTAACCCCATGGTCCATTCAGTCGTAACGATCTTCACCCGAGGAGCTCAGCGCATGACGGAGTCCGACCTACCCGAGCGTCCGGCCCGCAAGTGGCCCGTGATCGCGGCCTCGGCGGCGCTCGTGGTGGGCGCGCTCGCGCTCGTCCTGTGGACCACGGCGCCGGCTCCGCCGGTCCGGGTCGTCTACCAGGTCACCGGCACGGCGGGACGGGTCACCGTCACGTACTCGACCTTCCACGGCGAGGAGTTGCGCCAGGAGCAGCTGACGTCGTTGCCATGGCGGGTGGAGTTCGACGCACCGGGCGAGCCCGAGCACGGCGTGCTGACCGTGACCATCGGCCCGAGCGGTGGGGACGTGGCGTGCGAGGTGACCGTGGCCGAGGTCGAACGCCGATCGGCCACGGCCACCGGCGCCCATACGAGCGCCCTGTGCGGGTTCTAGCGGCCCTAGGGCAGGCGGACGCGGGCGGAGGCGCCGCCGAGGACGGACTTGCCCTCGAACGAGGCCGTGACGTTGACCTTGAACGTCCCGTCCTCCAAGACCTTGGTCACCTTCCCGGTGACCTCCACCAGCGCGCCCTCGTCGTCGTCAGGCACCGGAACGGGCCTGCCGAAGCGCACGCCGTACTCCAGGACGGCGCCGGGGTCGCCCGCCCACTGGGTGACGATCCGGCCGGCCAGGCCCATGGTCAGCATGCCGTGCGCGATCACGCCGGGCAGACCTACCTCGCGGGCGAACCTGTCGCTCCAGTGGATCGGGTTGAGATCGCCGGACGCGCCCGCGTACCGGACCAGGTCGGCGCGGGTGATGCGCAGCGACAGCGGCGGCAGCTCGTCGCCGACGGAGACCTCCGATGCGCGGATCACGCGTCCTCCCCCCGCACCACGAGCGTGCAGCGCCCGGTCGTCACCGGCTCGCCGTCCTCGGTGCTCACCTCGGCCCGGATCGTCAGCATGTCGTTGCCCATCCGCGACGTGATGCCGTCCACGTGCAGCACCACGGTGAGCCGGTCGCCCACCGTGATCGGGCGGTGGTGGATGAACGTCTGGTCGCCGTGCACCACGCGGGTGTAGTCCAGGCCCAGGTCGGGGTCCTCGATCAGCACGTCGTTCGCCTTCAGGGACACGATGATCGCGAACGTGGGCGGCGCGATGACGTCGGGGTACCCGGCCGCGCGGGCGGCCTCGGGGTCGCGGTGCACCGGGCTCGTCTCGCCGACCGCGTCGGCGAACTCGCGGATCTTCTCGCGGCCGACTTCGTAGGGCGGCGACGGCGGATAGGAACGTCCGACGAAGGACTGGTCGAGAGGCACGCCGAGCAGGTTATACGCGGCGAGGCCCGCCCCGGATTCCGGGACGGGCCTCGTCGAACGGCTGGGGAACCCTAGCGGGTTTCCTTGTGCGCCCGGTGGGTCTTGCAGTTCGGGCAGAACTTCTTGATCTCCAGGCGGTCCGGGTCGTTGCGCCGGTTCTTCCTGGTGATGTAGTTCCGGTGCTTGCACTCCTCGCACGCGAGGGTGATCTTGGGGCGTACGTCGGTTGCAGCCACGGTCCTTGCCTTTCTAGAGCTCGCTTGCCCCGGCCCGGTAGGGCGACCGCGGCGGGCTTACCACCACGGCGGGGGTCCAGGGGGCAAGCCCCCTGGGCGGGGTTCGGGGGCTGCGCCCCCGATGTGATGCGGAGCGAGAAGGGTCCGCGCTTTCCGCGGACACACCTTGCCCACTTGCGTAGCGGTGGCCGGACTTGAACCGGCGACACAGCGATTATGAGCCGCTTGCTCTACCAACTGAGCTACACCGCTTTACACAACACGGCCGCGATGCACGAGCACCGCGGCCAGTTGTGGAGCCCCTTTACGGAATCGAACCGTAGACCTTCTCCTTACCATGGAGACGCTCTGCCGACTGAGCTAAAGGGGCTTGATCTGTTGCTCTTGCAGCGAGGAGAACTCTACAACAGAGCCGCCGCAGGACGGAAATCGGGGTACCCGCTCAGTGGACCAAGGTGAGCACCGTCTCATCGCGCGCGCCCCTGACCTGCACGGTCCGTGCCCGCAGCCAGGCCTCGAAGCGGTCCTCGGACAGCGGCCGGGAGATCAGGTAGCCCTGCGCCACGTCGCAGCCCATGCCGACGAGCTGATCACGCGCGGCGTCGTCCTCGACACCCTCGGCGACCACCGTGAGCCCCAGCGAGTGGCCGAGTTCCACGATCGAGCGAACCACCGCCATGTCGCCCAGATCGGTGCCCATGCCCAGCACGAAGCTCTTGTCGATCTTGACCTCGTCCACCGGCAGCTGCCGCAGGTAGGCCAGCGACGAGTAGCCGGTGCCGAAGTCGTCCACGGCCAGCACGACGCCCATCGCGTGCAGCCGCCGCAGCACCGGCAGCGCGCGCTCCGGGTCGGCCATCACGCCGGACTCGGTCAGCTCGAACGTCAGCAGCTCCGGCGGCACCTCGTGCCGGGCCAGCGCGGCCGCCACCCGGTCCGGGAACTCCTCGTCGGCCAGCGTCCGCACGGACAGGTTCACCGCGATGGACATCCGCAGCCCGCGGTCGATCCAGCGGCGCACCCGTTCCAGCGCTTTTTCCATGACGAAGTCGGTGAGCACGTCGACCAGACCGGTGGCCTCCACAGCCGGCACGAACTCGTCCGGGGTCACCCGGCCGAACTCGGGGTGCTTCCAGCGCACCAACGCCTCCGCGCCGATCACCTGGCGGCTGGGCAGCGCGACCTTCGGCTGGTAGTGCACCGAGATCTGGCCGTTCTCCAACGCCGACCGGAACTGCGTGACCAACTGGAAGCGGCGCAGGAAGATCTGGCCCATGCTCGGCGCGTACTGGCGCAGCGGCTCGTTCTCGCTGGTCGCACGGACCGCCACGTCGGCGCGTTGCAGCAGCGCGTCCGGGTCGGGCTCCTCGACCTCGCAGTCGCCCGTGGTGGCCCAGCCGACGACCGCGCCCGCCTCGACGGTGAGCCGGTCGACCGGGTACGGCACGGACAGCGCGGCGCGCAGCCGTTCGGCGATCTCCTGGATCCGCTCGGCCTGCCGGTCCAGCAGCAGCGCGGCGAACGCGCCGCCCTCCAGCCGGGCCAGCGGCACCTCGGGCCCGAGCTCGTCGCGCAGCCGTCGTCCGGCGGCGACCACCATCCGGTTGCCCCACGCCTGGCCGAGCGCGTCGGAGACGGTGGACAGCACGTCGAGGTCGATGCGCACCACGACGGTCGTGTCGGCCTGGCGCATCGGCTCGTTCGCGGCCTCGCGGAAGCCGGGCCGGTTGAGCAGGCCGGTCAGCGGGTCGTGGTAGGCGTCGTGGCGCAGCCGGGCGAGCAGCCGCCGGTTGTCCACCGCCGTGGACAGGTGGCTCGCCAGCGTGCGCAGGAGCTGGATGTCGGCCTTGCCGAAGCCGCGCCACCGGCTGAGCCGGTCGTGCACCTCGATCGCGCCGAGCAGCTGGGTGGCCCCGCGCAGCGGCACGACCAGAGCTTCCTGCGCGTCACGGCGGGACAGGGCCTCGGAGACTTCTTCGCCCGCGTCCACGATGCGGAAGTACCGCACCTGTGCGCCGGGCAGTTGGAGCATGGCGTCCTCGCGCAGCACGCGCGGGTCGTCGCGGCGCATGCCCGGCGGCAGCGGCTCGCCCGCGATCAGCGTGCGCATCGGCGCCTGCGGGTCGGTGCGCAGCCGCAGCACGACGCGGTTGGCGTTGAGCTGCTCGCGGATGCGTTCGGCGATGAGCTGCCACTCGTCGTTCTCGGCGCCGTCGTCGCTCTCGTCCGGGGTGCCGCGCGGTCCGGTGGCGTGCCGGCCGGAGCGGGCCACGCGCAACGAGACCTCGCTGAGCGCCTCCAGGTCGCGCTGCTCGCGCAGCAGACCGGAGTAGGCCAGGTAGATGGCGGTGATGCCGAGGAAGACCAGGCCGATCAGCAGGCCGCCCCACGGCGCCTTGTCGGCGATCTCGTAGCCGGCCAGGCCCGCGGAGGTGTTCAGCAGGGCCACCACCAGCGTCTGCAGCACCAGGCGCAGGCTGGGCGCGACCCGCATGCCCTTGCCCATCAGCCGCAGCGCGGTCAGGCCGAGCACGCTGGCCAGCAGCGGCACCGCGATGGTGCCGACGAACGCGCCCGCCCAGAACGGACCGTGCGGGCCCATGAGCTGCTTGACCCACTCGGCGACCGCGAAGGCCACCGAGATCTCCATGAACATCAGGCCCGCGTTGTAGACCGCGCGGTCGATCACCCGGCGGCCGAGCAGGGTGCCGACGCCGGCGACCACGTGCGCGGCGAGCACGACCTCGAACGGCGCCACGAGCAGACCCAGCACGAGCGGGATCTCGGTGAACGAGATCGTCCAGGCCGCTCCGCTGCGCACGTCGACGTTGATCGACAGTTGCTCGGCGAGCAGGAACCCGACCACCAACAGCGGTCCGGTCAGCAGCAGGTCGACGTTCGGCGAGGTGTCGGGCAGCCACATGCCGACGGCGAACGCGGACAGCCCGCCCGCGACCAGGAGCAGGGCCGCGAACACGCTGAACGCGCGGTTCGTGGACCGGGTCGGCGCGTTGAGCGCCGTGGCCGACGCGTGGTCGGACATCCAGCCTCCTCGTCGGCCGTCGTCGCGGTCGGCCGGGTCTCGGCCTACGTGCTCCGGGCGTGACTGAGGGGTCCCGAACATCGACCAGGACCCCTCCAAGGCTGCCAATGTACCCCGGTCGGGCGATGAAATGGCAGGTCGTGTAGCGGATTGCCACCAGAAGTAACAGTTCGGTTCACACGATCAGCCGCCCCCGGATCACCGTCACGGCCTGCCCGGCCAGCCGTACCCGATCTTGGTCGAGGATGGCCCGGATCAGCCCGCCGCGGGCCGAGGCCTGCTCGGCCAGCAGGTTCGCCCGGCCGAGCCGGGGCACCCACCAGGAGGCGATCGTGCAGTGCGCGGAACCGGTTACGGAATCCTCCGGGACTCCGTAGGTGGGGTAGAAGCACCGGCTGACCACGTCCAGTCCGGGCCGGTCGCCGGGTGCGGTGACGATCACACCGCGGCCGGGCACCTCGGCGAGCGCGCCGAAGTCGGGGCGCAGGTCGCGGATCTCGTCGGCGGAGGCGGCCTCGACCAGGACGTCGGACACACCTTGCGCGACGGCCCGCACCGTCACGCCCGGTAGACCCGCGCGCAACGGCGTCGTCATCTCGATCGGCTCCGCCGGGTCGGCCGGGAAGTCCATCTCCACCCAGCCGTTGTCGGCGGTGCAGGTGAGCACGCCGCTGCGGGTGCTGAAACTGCGGCTGCCACCGAGCACGTGCGCGGTGGCGAGGGTGGCGTGGCCGCACAGGTCGACCTCGGCAACCGGGGTGAACCAGCGCAGCGGCAGCGGGCTCTGGTCGGTGACCTCCACGAACGCCGTCTCGGCGTGCTTCATCTCGGCGGCGACGGCCTGCATCCAGGCGTCGTCCACCTGCCGGTCCAGCAGCACCACGCCCGCCGGGTTGCCCGCGAACGCGCGGTCCGTGAACGCGTCGACCACATAAATCTCCACGGCGGGGAATGTACGTGCGGTTAAGTTAGGTGTGGACTCGTTGCTGCCCGACATCCCGCGCGTGGACAACCCGTATTCGTTCTCCGAACTGCCCGAGGACTCCTTGCGCGCCGCGTGGAGCGCGTTGCGCATACACACGTTGACGTGGCATCCCGACGCCGATCTGGACGACCAGCTGCGCCACTGGACGCTGACCGGCACCGGCGATCACGAGACGGCCGCCATGGTGACCGTGCCCAGCCGTGCCGTCGACGCCGCCCACACGCTGGTGCGGCACGGTTTCGCGCCGCTGTCGGTGACCGCCGCCCGGCTGCCCGGGCAAGGGCGCGACGGCCGTTCGACGGTGAAGATCCGGCCGTTGACCGCCGCCGACCTGGACGTCGCGGTGGAGCTCAACCTGGAAATCGTGCGGTACGACGGCTGGTTCGGCCTGATCAACGCCCGGCCCTCGACCGCGGACCGGCTGCGTGAGCACATCACCGAGCTGCTCGGGCGTGCGGAGCCGTGCGCGTGGCTGGCGGAGGACGGGGGTGAGGTCGTCGGGTTGCTGTACTACGACCTGCCGGAGCACTCGGACTGGATCGCCGGGCGGACGTCCGTGCGGCCGGTGGCCTACCTCGCGGTGCTGGGTGTGCGGGAGGACTCGCGTGGCGGCGGCATCGGCGCGGCGCTGGTCGACCACGCGCACGAACTGCTGGACGCGGCGGGCGTCGGCGTGACGCTGCTGCACCACTGCCTGCCCAACCCGCTGTCCACGCCGTTCTGGTACTCCCACGGCTACCGGCCTTTGTGGACGACCTGGCAACGCCGTCCGGCGCGTTAGACCCGGACGAGTTCCTTCCTGGACGTGCGGGACATCCGGGACATCCGGGACATCCGGGGCTCGTGCCGTCCGGCGCGGATCTCGTCCAGCACGCGGCGCGCCTCCGTGGCCGCGACGTGCTGCGCCGCACCGCTGCCAATCGCGTCGCGCAGCGCCAGCCACACCGCGGCCTCGTCCTCCCGGACAGCGGTGAGCAGGTCGTGCCGCTCGGGGTAGGGATGCAGGGCGATCTTCTCGGTGTGCGCCTTCAGCGTGGCCAGGGTGGCTTTCGGGACCTCACCGGTGGCGGTGACGCGGTCGAGTTTCGCGGGCAGGTCGACCGAGACGAGTTCGGACAGCGACAGCGGGCCGAAGTTGAGCACGGTGTTGAGGCCGTACTCCAGATCGTCGGCCGCCCGCAGCAGTTCGCGCGCGTCCGTGCGCCGGGCGTGGTCGGGCGAGCGACGCCGTCCCGAGAACCGGACGACCAGGCCGAGCACGATGCCGGTCGCGAGGGCCGTGACGGCGATGAGGATTTCGCTCATGTGTTCCAGTCTCCGACCTGTGCCGCCACCATCCGGACCAACGGGCGGCAACGGGTCGATCGGAGCGCCGACCGGTCGGGGCCGGTTCGGTTGGACTGAACAGCGCAACCGGTCGGCGTGGCGTCGTGGTCCGAACGGCTCCAAAGAGGAGAGTGGAAACGCCTCGTCCACCCGAGTGAACTCGCCGCGGCGGGGTACTCGAAGCGCGGGTCGAGACCTCCTACAGGACGAGGGAAGCAGGATGAGAGGGACGGGCGAGGGGGTCGCCATGACCGTTGCGAGGGAGCTGTCCAGCCGCGCCAAAGCCATGCTCCGCGCCGTTGCCGCTGGTCGAGGTCAACTGTCCGGGGGATGTGAACCGAACCTTTACGTGGACGGTTTGCCGTGCTGCGACCAGATGGCCACGCACGACCTGGTGCACGCCGGACTGCTGCGGGCACGTCGAGCGGTACGCCTGGACGAGCGCGCCGACGCGGAGCTGACCGAAGAGGGAAGAGCCGCGATCACATAACCCTCGAACAGACGTTCGATATGGGTTATGCTGCATCGCGAGGCCGACACGCAAGCGAGAGGAAGCGCTTGCGCGTCGGCCTCACCTACGTCAGGCCCAGGTCGCGGCCGCTGCGGCGAAGTGCTGCTTCACCGCAACCAGGTCCACTCCGACCAAGGCTGTGGGCCGGCCCTCCAGTGGCGCATAGCTCTCGTAGGCGCGCAGTACCGGCGCCAGACAGACCTGCTTGGTCGACGGGTCCACGGCCATCAGCCCGCGGTCGAACAGCACGTGCACGTCGGCGCGGAGCAGGATGCCCTCGTCGAGGTTGTGCTTCTCGTGCTTCGCGAACTGCCGCAGGTGGGCTGCCTGCAACGCCTCGGCCGGACAGGCACCGGTGATCGCGCACACGAGCCCGTCCCGCTGGAGCAGCGCCGTGCGGAACGCCTGCTGCCCGGTGCGCACCTGGACCAACTGCCTGCGGCGCCCGGCCGGCAACGGGGCAGTCGGCGGCGCTGCCGGGGCGGTCGGCGGCAACGGCACCGCCACTCCCGCGAGCAGCTCCTCGACGCGGCCGAGGTCGAGCGGGCTGATCGACTGCTGGGTGGACCGGTTCAACGCGGTCGAGCGCAATCGCTCGACCGTCAACGCCCCCTCCAACTCCCGCCACGTACCGCCGTAGTGGGCGGTGTACCGCGTGATCGGCACCTGCACCGCGGCCGGCGTGTCGAACTTGACCCGACACAACTGGCACAGGAACGCAGGGCTCGCCACGGCCCGTTTCTTGAAGCCGGTGCGTTTGCAGGCGGGGCACACGAGCCGCAGCTTCTCCAGCCCGGACTCGACCGCGATGCGCTGCACCCGCGCCACACCGAGCGCAACCTTGCGGTCCCGCAGCACGATGAGGTCCGCTTTGCCGACCTTGTCGGCGTAGGTGACAGTCGAGTCGAACACGTAGGACGCCCCGAGCACGTCGGCGTATCCCGTGTTGCCCTGGAAGTGCCTGTCCTCACCGACCGACAACAAAGACCAAGCCCGCACAACCCCTCCCCGGGTCCAGGCTTACCAACCCCTGAAGACGAGAAAGCCCCCGTCACCAGTTCACACTGGTCACGGGGGTCTTCTCGGTGGTGTGGCGGGTAGAGGATTCGAACCTCTGTAGCTTTCGCGACGGATTTACAGTCCGCTCCCATTGGCCGCTCGGGCAACCCGCCCCGCCCCCGGTGGTGCCGGGTGCGGTGGAGACAATACATAAGCCCGTGGGGGCCTGCGCAACCGGGATACCCCGGTAGGCTTCCTGGCGGTTCCAGACCCACCGACGCGGAGGTACCGGGCACGTGGCAGACCCGTCGTTCGACGTGGTGAGCAAGGTCGACCGCCAGGAAGTCGACAACGCGCTCAACCAGGCCGCCAAGGAGTTGAGCACGCGGTTCGACTTCCGCGGCACCGAGACTTCGGTGTCCTGGGCGGGTGAGGAGGCGATCACCTTCCAGTCCGAGACCGAGGAGCGCTGCCGGGCCGCGATCGACGTCTTCCAGGAGAAGCTGGTCAAGCGCGGCATCTCGATGAAGGCGTTCGAGATCGGCGACCCGGCTCTCTCGGGCAAGGTGTTCAAGGTGACCGGCAACCTGGTCCAGGGCATCTCCAGCGAGAAGGCCAAGGAGATCGCGAAGAAGGTCCGCGACGAGGGCCCCAAGGGCGTGCAGGCGCAGATCCAGGGCGACCAGCTGCGCATCACGGGCAAGAAGAAGGACCACCTGCAGGACGTGATCGCCCTGCTGAAGAACTCCGACTTCGGTATCGCCCTCCAGTTCACCAACTACCGGTGAAGGGCATCGTCCTCGCGGGCGGTAGTGGCACGCGCCTGCACCCGATCACCCAAGCGGTGTCGAAGCAGTTGCTGCCTGTGTACGACAAGCCGATGGTGTACTACCCGCTTTCGGTGTTGATGCTGGCGGGTGTGCGCGAGGTGCTGCTCATCTCGACGCCGGTCGACCTGCCGTTGTTCCGCCGGCTGCTCGGTGACGGCTCGCAGTTCGGCCTGAGCATCTCCTACGCCGAGCAGGCCGAGCCGAACGGGCTGGCCGAGGCGTTCGTCATCGGCGCGGACTTCATCGGCGACGACGACGTGTCGCTGGTGCTCGGCGACAACATCTTCTACGGCCAGGGCTTCTCCAAGCTCCTCCAGCACAACGCCGCCACGCTGGACGGCTGCGTGCTGTTCGGCTACCCGGTGAAGGACCCGGAGCGCTACGGCGTGGGCGAGGTGGACGGGGACGGCAGGCTGATCAGCATCGAGGAGAAGCCCGAACGGCCGAAGTCGAACAAGGCCATCACCGGCCTGTACTTCTACGACAACGAGGTCGTGGACATCGCCAAGTCGCTCAAGCCGTCACCGCGCGGCGAGCTGGAGATCACCGACGTCAACCTGGCCTACCTGCGTGACAACCGGGCGCACCTGGTGGACCTGGGCCGCGGTTTCGCGTGGCTGGACACCGGGACGCACGACTCGATGCTGGAGGCGGCCCAGTTCGTGCAGGTGCTGGAGCACCGGCAGGGCGTGCGCATCGCGTGCCTGGAGGAGATCGCGCTGCGGATGGGCTTCATCAGCGCCGAGGAGTGCTACGCGCTGGGCGCGAAGCTGGCGAAGTCCGGCTACGGCCAGTACGTGATGAACGTCGCACAGGAAGTCTGCTAGCCACCGGTACTGGCTAGCCCTGGTGCTTGCGGGCCAGCTCTTCCAGTCGGCGCACGCGGTCCGCGATCGGTGGGTGGGTGGAGAACAGCCTGGCCAGGTTCTCCCCCGCCCGGAACGGGCTGGCGATCATCAGGTGCGACTGCGCGACCACGGCCGGTTCGGGCGCCAACGGCGCCGCCCGCGTGCCGTACTCGATCTTCCGCAGGGCCGAGGCCAGGGCCAGCGGGTCACCGGTCAGCTCGGCCCCGGACTCGTCGGCCTGGTACTCCCGGGACCGGCTGACGGCCATCTGCACGATGGCGGCGGCGATCGGGCCGAGCACGGCGATGAGCAGCAGCGCGAACGGGTTGGGCCGGTCGTCGTCACCGTCGCCGAAGACGCTGGCGAAGATCGCCAGGTTCGCCAGCGTGCTGACCGCACTGGCCAACGCCCCCGCCACGCACGAGATGAGGATGTCGCGGTTGTACACGTGCGACAGCTCGTGCCCGAGCACGGCGCGCAGCTCGCGTTCGTCGAGCAGTTCGAGGATGCCGGTGGTGCAGCACACGGCGGCGTTGCGCGGGTTGCGGCCGGTGGCGAACGCGTTGGGCGCGATCGTGGGGCTGATGTAGAGGCGCGGCATGGGCTGGCGTGCGGCCATGGCCAGCTCGCGGACTATCCGGTACAGCGCGGGCTGCTCCACCTCGGACACCGGCCGGGCCCGCATGGCGCGCAGCGCGAGTTTGTCCGAGTTGAAGTACGCGTAGGCGTTCACGCCCAGCGCCAGCAGCAGGCCGATGACCAGGGCGGTACGCCCGAACAGCGAGCTGATCGCCACGATCAGACCGCCCATGGCACCGAGCAGCAACGCGGTCTTCAACGCGTTGTAGTGCTTGTGCACGTCGCTTCGCCTCCGCCTGTCTACGTCCTCTCCCTCAACGTGCCCGGTCGGCGCGGGGTTCCGGTACCGGGGCGTGCCGGGCGTGTGGCGGTGGTCTCGGGTGCGGGCTCGGCGCCCGCGTCGAGCGGCGGCGGAGGCGGCACGTGCGTGACCCACGTGGCCAGCACGTCGCGTTCGTGGACGAGTTCGGCGACCGCGCCGGCACCGTCCAGGCCACCCGTGCCGGGGTAGGAGAAGTCCGGCGCCCAGTGCAGGGCGTCGAACGGGCACGCCTCGACGCAGATGCCGCAGTACAGGCACTGGCCGTAGTCGATGGCGAACCGGTCGAGCACGTTGCGTGCACGCGGTCGGGCCGAGCCGGGCTGCTCCTCGACCTCGGTGTGCGAGTCGATGTGGATGCACCAGTCGGGGCACTCGCGGGCGCAGATCATGCACACCGTGCAGTTGGCCTCCAGCAGCGCGATGACGCCACGGGTGCGCGGGGGCAGGTCAGCCACGGGTGTCCTCCGTCCGATCGTCGGCGGCCTCGTACCGCGGTCCCCAGGAGGGGTCGGGCACGCCGGGCGGCGCGGCGCGCCTGCGGCTGGGTGCGGACGTGCCGTCCTCACCCGGTTCGAGCCGGCCGGGCCACGGGCGCACCACGCGGGAGGCGAGCACGAAGTCCTTGCGCAACGGGTGGCCGCTGAAGCTGTCCGGGAGCAGCAGGTGGGCCGGTTCGCCGTCGGCGAGGGTGATGCCGAACATCTCCACGGCCTCGCGCTCGTGCCACCCCGCGCCCGCCCACAGCGCGGCGACGCTCGGCAGCGCGTCGTCCGGCCCCAGTTCGGTGCGCAGCAGCACGCCGTTCCTGGTGTCCGGGTCGAGGACGTGCAGCAACACGGCGTGCCGCTGCCCGACGGCGCCCGGACGTCCGGCGTCCTCGACGCCGAGCCAGTCGAACTGCGTGCAGCCCAGCTCGTCGTGGGCGTAACGGGCGGCTTCGGGCCACGCGGGCAGCGGCACGTGCGCGGTGGTCTGGCCGAACGCGGTCTTGGCCTGCGCGTCGGGGATGCGCGTGGCAAGAGCGGCGGCAAGAGCCTCGGACGCGGCGCTCACGACACCAGCCGGTGCAGCGCGGCGAGGCCGTCGAGCAGGGCCTCGGGACGTGGTGGGCAGCCGGGGACGGCGACGTGCACGGGCAGCACCTGGTCGATGCCCTTGGTGACGCTGTAGGAGTCCCAGTACGGGCCGCCGGTGTTGCTGCACGCGCCGACTGAGAGCACGTAACGCGGTTCCGGCATCTCCTGGTACGTCGCGATCACCGCGGGCAACATGGCATCGGTGACCGTGCCGGAGACGACGAGCACGTGTGCCTCACCCGCCGAGTGCACCGGATCGACCCCCAGGGCGGCGAGGTGTTCCGGCCGGTGGCCTTCGAGCGCGGCCATGACCTCGACGCCGCAGCAGGCCAGGCCGAGGTCGAGCACGGTGACCCGGTACGTCGTGCCCCAGTCCAAGGTGGAAACCGTCACGCCGATGAGGTTAATACGTGGGGGCCCGCCCGGCTGCTGCCCGGCGGGCCCCCAACCCCCCAATACCCCCCACGATTGCTTCCACGTGAACAAGCACCTGTGGTTGCGGCAGAAGTCTCTTACGGATCGCGTATACCTGTCCAGGGAAATCAGACAAGATCTTCGGATAATTTGAGCGCGAACTGTGGTCAAGTTCAGTACAACTAATCGGTAGAACACCACGCCACGACCCGAGAGGCCCTGCATGTCGACCTCGGCCCAACTGCTCCTGCCCGCGGGCAACCAGCTCACCAGGCTCCTGCACACCTCTCCCCTGCTGATGGACACCACGTTGGACCAGCTCAGGACCTTGATCGCGGTGTACGAGACGCGATCGGCACTGCGCGCGGCACGGGTGCTCGGCCGGGAGCAATCCAGTGTGCAGAAGCAGATCGACACGCTCAACCGCAACTTCAAGTCGCTGTGCGGCGAGCCGCTGGTCGTCAAGCAGGGCCGGGGAAAAGACGTGCTGATCACACAGACCGGCGAGGCGTTGGTGGAATTGGCGCGCACCACGTTGACCGAGTGGCTGGATTCGATTCACGAGTGCCGGCGCAAGCTCGGCACCACGCTCACCGTGGGCACGACGCGGTTCATGCTCGACTCGCTGGCCAAGGCGTGGCACCACGTGGCGGACGACTTCCGCAGGCGGGACGTGGAACTGAAGGTGGTGCACATCCGGACGAAGGACATCTGGACGAGCCTGGAGTCGAAGGAGGTCGACATCGTGTGCGGGAGCGTCGTCACGCACGCGGGTCGCAACAGCGGGTTCGAGGACTTCGACGTGATCGAGTGGCGGCGCGGCGGGCTGGCGCTGCTCACCAACCTGCCCGAGAGCAGGCTGGGCGACAGCATCGGCACCGGGGAGTTGCCGAAGCTGCCGCTGGTCGTGCCGGGCGACGGGCTGATCGCGGAATTCCTGCGCGGGTGGTTCGGCCCGGACTACCGCAACGAGCTGGACATCGCGGCGGAGATCGACGAGATCCAGTACGGGATGTCGTTGCTGCGGTCCGGGCTGGTGGAGGGCTGCATGATCGTCACGTCCGGGCTGGGCGTGGTGGCCGCGAACAACGAGCTGCGCGAGGGGTCCGGGCTGCGGGTGGTGGAGCTGAAGAACGACCGGAAGCCGCAGTTGGAGCGTTTGGTCGGGGTCTTCGCCCGCAAGGAGGAGCGGGCGAAGTTCCCGGCCGACCACCCGTTGAACCTGCTGTGGGCGGCGTTCCAGCGTGAGGTTTCGGACTAGCGGTGGCGGGCTAACGCGCCGTGTCGGACGGGCGTTCCTCGCGCCGGCGTTGGGCTTGGCGCACCAGCCACTCCAGGCCGGTGAGCTGCTTCGGGACCTCGGGCTTCTGGTGTTCCACGGGCTCCTCCTGCTCCTGCTGCGGTCGGGGCGACGGGCGCTGGGCGTCCAGGTCGTTCATGGCGCGCTCCCTACCTTGTCGACAGCGAGTGCCGTCGATCGGAGCACCGACGGGGGTCGGCTCGCTAGAGCGATCAGCCCTATGGGTGACGGACGGCGGCTTGGATTCGTCCGGCGGTCAGGACGCCTACCGCTCGGCTGGTAGGCGCGCGTACCGCTCGGCGTACCGGGTGGGGGTCTCACCGAACATTGCCGTGAAGTCTCGAACGAAGTGCGGCTGGTCCGCGTAGCCGAGGTCGGCGGCGAGGGCGGCCCAGTCGATCCGCCCGCCCGCCTCCATGCGTTCGGTGACCTCGCGCAGGCGGTAGCGGCGGATCACCCACTTCGGGCCGACGCCGACGTGTTCGGCGAACAGGCGTTGCAGCTGCCGGACACTGCTGCCCACCTCGTCTGCCAGCACGTCCACTCTGGTCATCCGGGGGTCTTCGACGATCAGGTTCACGACGTCCGCCGCCTGTCGTGCCCTCGGGTCGGGTTCCGGCAGGTTCCGGCGCAGCACGTCCTCGACTGCCGGGACGTCGGGGTGACCGGGCAGGCCGTCGAACACGGTTGCCGCGGGGATGGACCGGTCGGTGATCGACTGGACCGGTCCGCCGAGGAACGGCCGGAAGACGCCGGGGTGGAACGCGACGCCGAACACCCGGCCCGTGCCGTCGAGCTCCTTGAACACGTGCCCGCTGGACACGCCGTGCACCTCGGCGGGGCGGCCGTCGACGAAGCTGAGGTGGACGTTCGGGTAGGGCACGATCAGCTGGCGGTAGGGCCGGTCGTACCGCCACTCCACCACCCAGTAGCGGGCCACGAGCCCGGCCAGGTCGGTCGACGGCTGGTGGAACTCCATGCGCTGGTGTCGTGGCCACGCCAGCTCGCGCTCGTCCCGCGTCACGTCAGCGAGGGTATGTCGCGTTTGTTCAATACACGTGCGGCGGCCGTTCCTACGGTTGACCGCATGTCCCGTGAGCAGTTGATCGACAAGGCCGTGGCGACCGCGCTGGAGGTCGTCGAGAACATCAAGCCCGGCCAGTTGGACGCCCCGACGCCGTGCACCGAGTTCGACGTCCGCAAGCTGGTCAACCACCTGCTGTTCTGGGGCCCGTCCCTGGCCGCCGCCGCCCACAAGCAGCCCGTGCCGCCGCCTGCGGAGTCGGAAGCCGACATCGATCTGACCGCCGGCGACTGGTCCACCGATCTGAGCGCCCAACTCCACTCCACCGCCACGGCGTGGAGCACGCCTTCGGCGTGGAGCGGCATGACGTCGGTCGGGAGCCCGCAGCAGCTGCCGGCCGAGATGATCGGCGCGATGGTGCTGGGCGAGATGGTCGTGCACATGTGGGACCTGGCCAAAGCCACCGGCCAGGCGCCGACCTGGGACACCGGCCTGCTGGAGTTCATCCACGCCGACCTGCTCCAGACCGCGTCGATGGGCCGCGAGATGGGCCTCTACGGCCCGGAGGTGCAGGTCCCGTCGGACGCCCCGCTGATCGACCGAATCGTCGCCCTCACCGGCCGCCGGCCCTGATCCGGTCACGCAGGCCCCGGCCGGTGGTCGCGTGAGTCACGCGACCACTGGTGCGCGGTGGCCTGGTCAGTCCCTGAGTTCCATCGTGCAGCACTTCGGGCCGCCGCCGGATTTGCGGAGTTCGGAGATGTCCACGAAGACGGGTTCGAAGCCGTGGCGGGCTACTTGGTCGGCCAGGGCGGTGGCTTCCAGCGGCAGGATTACGTGGCGGCCGTCGGAGACGGCGTTCAGGCCCAGGCAGGCGGCGTCTTCGGCGGTGGTGGTGATCGCGTTCGGGAAGAGGCGGCGAAGGACTTGTCGGGTGCCCGGGGAGAAGGCGTCCGGGTAGTAGGCGATCAGGTCGTCGGCCAGGACGAAGAGGGCCACGTCGAGGTGGTAGTAGCGGGGGTCCGTCAGGTGCAGGGAGATGACCGGGACGCCCAGGACCTCTTGGGCTTCCGAGTGGGCCTGCGGGTCGGTGCGGAAGCCGGTGCCGGCCAGGAGGTACTTGCCGGTCCACACGAAGTCGCCCTCGGCTTCGTTGGTGCGCGAAGGCATGACGACCGACCGGTAGCCGTTGGCGAGGAACCAGCGGCGGAAGTGGTCGGCTTCCGCGGCACGTTGGGGGGCGCGGAAGCGTGAACCCAGGACCTGGCCATCGATGACGGTTCCCGAGTTGGCCGCGAAGACCATGTCGGGCAGGCCCGGTTCGGGGTCGATGACGTCCACCTTGTGACCAAGGCGCTCGTAGGTTTCCTTCAGGGCCGTCCACTGCTCCATCGCCAGCGAGGTGCTGATCGGTTGCGTGGGGTCCATCCACGGGTTGATCGAGTACTCCACGGTGAAGTACGCGGGCGGGCACATCAGGTACCGACGGGTGGTCGGCACGCGCACCTGCGTCGCGGGCGTGGTGACGCCGAGCACGATCGGCTCGTCGCCGGGGCCCACCAAGGAAACCGAGGTCATGGATCGAAATGTAGATGGCTATCTGACCCTCGAACAACGCCGCAATATTGCGCGTTCCAGGGCAGAATGTTGCGTGTGGACTCGATCGACCAGCGAATCATTTCGTGCCTCATGACCAACGCCCGCTCCAGCTACGCCGATATCGGCAAGGAGGTCGGACTCTCCGCCCCGGCCGTGAAGCGGCGCGTGGACAAGCTGCTCGACAGCGGCGTGCTGCGCGGCTTCACCGCCGTCGTCGACCCCGAGCAGTTGGGCTGGGGCACGGAGGCATTCGTCGAGGTGCACTGCCGCGGCAACGTCGCCCCGCACGACATCCAGCAGCGCCTGGAGGCGATGGCCGAGGTCAGGGCCGCTTACACCGTCTCCGGCGCGGCGGACGCGATCGTGCACCTGCGTGCCGCGAACATCCACCACCTGGAGACCGCGCTGGAACGGCTGCGCGCCGTCGACATCATCGACCGCACCGTCTCCACCGTGGTGCTGTCCCGCCTCCTGGACCGACCACCGGCCCCTTAGAGTCGCCCGCATGGCCGAAGTGCTCCTGGACCGCTCCGACCGCGTGGCGGTCATCACCGTGCACGACCCCGAACGCCGCAACGCGCTCACGCTCGACCTCTCCGACCAGCTCGTCGAAGCCGTCAAGAGCTGTGAAGACGACGAGGACGTCCACGCGGTCGTGGTCACGGGCGCTCCGCCGGCGTTCTGCGCGGGCGCGGATCTGACGGCCTTGGGCGAGGCTCGTGAAGAGAGCCTGCGGCGCATCTACGCCGGGTTCCTGGCGGTGGCGGGCTGCACGCTGCCGACGATCGCGGCCGTCGGCGGCGCGGCGGTCGGCGCGGGGCTCAACCTGGCGCTCGCGTGCGACGTGCGCATCGTCAACGCCCGGGCGCGGTTCGACGCGCGGTTCCTCCAGCTGGGCATCCACCCCGGCGGCGGGATGACGTGGATGCTGCAACGGCTCGTCGGTCCGCAGACCGCGGCCGCGATGACGCTGTTCGGCGAGGTTTTGGGCGCCGACGCGGCGGTATCCCACGGCCTGGCCTGGGAACGGGTCGACGGCGGGCACGACGAACTGGTCGCCTCCGCGATCGGGTTCGCGCGCCGTTCGGCCGGAGCGTCGCGCGAACTGGTCCGCACCACCAAGGCGTCCATGCGCACGACCGCCCGCCTGGCCGACCACGCCCAGGCCGTGGACATCGAACTGACGCCGCAGGCCGCCTCCATCGCAACACCGGAGTTCCAGGCGAAGCTGGCGGCCATGAAGGCGCAGATCAGCAGCCGGGAGTGACCTGGACAGACGACCGGCAGTACATGTAACTTCCGGTAACAGTTACCGGACGGTACTACCACATTACTGCTCAGTTGACGACCTGCGCACCTGGTGGGACGAATTGTCCCGCAGAGTGGTACGGGGGAAACCGGCACCGCGACGGGCACGACTACCCTCGCGATGGGGGAGGGGCACAAGCCCCATAGCGGGTGTGAGGAAAGGGATTGGCGTAGGACATGACTACCGACGTGGGTAACGGCGCCGCGCCAGCCGGCTCGCCAGAACAACCGGGCACCGTCCGCAAGCTCGACCGCGTGGTGATCCGGTTCGCCGGCGACTCCGGCGACGGCATGCAGCTCACGGGTGACCGGTTCACCTCCGAGGCTGCCGCGTTCGGCAACGACCTCGCCACCCAGCCGAACTTCCCGGCCGAGATCCGGGCGCCTCAGGGCACCCTGCCGGGCGTGTCCAGCTTCCAGCTGCACTTCGCCGACTACGACATCCTCACCCCCGGCGACCGCCCCGACGTGCTGGTGGCGATGAACCCGGCGGCGCTCAAGGCGAACATCGAGGACCTGCCCAAGGGCGGGATCCTGATCGTCAACACCGACGAGTTCACCAAGCGCAACCTGGTGAAGGTCGGCTACGCGGCCGACCCCCTGGAGGACAACTCCCTCACCGAGACCTACCAGGTGCACAAGGTCGCGATGGCCACGCTGACCATCGGCGCCCTGGAGAACACCGGCCTGGGCAAGAAGGACGCGGAACGGGCGAAGAACATGTTCGCCCTGGGCCTGCTGTCCTGGATGTACCACCGGCCGACCGAGGGCACGGAACGGTTCCTGCGCGAGAAGTTCGCCAAGAAGCCGGACATCGCCGAGGCCAACGTGCTGGCGTTCCGGGCGGGCTGGAACTACGGCGAGACCACCGAGTCCTTCGCGGTCACCTACGAGGTCGCGCCGGCCAAGCTCAACCAGGGCACCTACCGGCAGATCACCGGCAACACGGCGCTCGCCTACGGCATCGTCGCGGCCGGTCAGCAGTCCGGGCTGCCCGTGGTGCTCGGCACGTACCCGATCACCCCGGCGTCGGACATCCTGCACGAGCTGTCCAAGCACAAGAACTTCGGCATCACCACGCTGCAGGCCGAGGACGAGATCGCGGGCATCGGCGCGGCGCTGGGCGCCTCGTACGGCGGCGCGCTCGGCATCACCTCGACGTCCGGTCCCGGGCTCGCGCTCAAGTCGGAGACCATCGGCCTGGGCGTGATGACCGAGCTGCCGCTGATCGTCATCGACGTGCAGCGCGGCGGCCCGTCCACCGGTCTGCCGACCAAGACCGAGCAGGCCGACCTGCTCCAGGCGATGTTCGGCCGCAACGGCGAGTCGCCGGTGCCGGTCGTCGCCCCGCAGTCGCCCGCGGACTGCTTCGACGCCGCGATGGAGGCTGCGCGCATCGCGCTGGTCTACCGGACGCCGGTGCTGCTGCTGTCCGACGGCGCGATCGCGAACGGCTCCGAACCGTGGCTGATCCCGGACGTCGAGGACCTGCCCGACCTGTCCGTGACGTTCGCCACAGAGCCCAACGCGCCGGACGGCACGTTCTGGCCCTACCTGCGCGACCCGGAGACGCTGGCCCGACCGTGGGCGGTGCCCGGCACGCCCGGCCTCCAGCACCGCATCGGCGGTCTGGAGAAGGCCGACGGCACCGGCAACATCTCCTACGACCCGGCCAACCACGACCACATGGTGCGGCTGCGGCAGCGCAAGATCGACGGCATCGAGGTGCCGGACGTCGTGGTGGACGACCCGTCCGGCGAGGCGCGCGTCCTGGTCATCGGCTGGGGCTCGTCCTACGGCCCGATCGGCGCCGCCGCGCGCCGGGTGCGCAAGCTGGGGATGCCGGTGGCGCACGCGCACCTGCGGCACCTCAACCCGTTCCCGAAGAACCTGGGCGCCGTCATCAGTCGGTACGACCGGGTCGTCGTGCCGGAGATGAACCTCGGCCAGTTGGCGATGCTGCTGCGCGCCAAGTACCTGGTCGACGCGATGAGCTACACGAAGGTGCAGGGCCTGCCGTTCAAGGCCGAGGAACTTCAGGACGTGCTCGCCGATGTGATCAAGGGAGTGTCCGAATGACGGCGACGGAACTGGGTCTGCCGACCGTGGGGGGTCTTGTCGGCGTGCCCACCACGGACGAGCCGCAGAAGGCCAAGGACTACAAGTCGGACCAGGAAGTGCGCTGGTGCCCCGGCTGCGGCGACTACGTGGTGCTCAACGCCGTGCAGTCCTTCCTGCCCACGCTGGGCCTCAAGCGCGAGAACATCGTGTTCGTCTCGGGGATCGGCTGCTCGTCGCGGTTCCCGTACTACATGAACACCTACGGGATGCACTCCATCCACGGGCGCGCGCCGGCCATCGCGACCGGCCTGGCGGTGGCCCGGCCGGACCTGTCGGTGTGGGTGGTGACCGGTGACGGCGACGCGCTGTCCATCGGCGGCAACCACCTGATCCACACGCTGCGCCGCAACGTGAACCTCAAGATCCTGCTGTTCAACAACCGGATCTACGGCCTGACCAAGGGCCAGTACTCGCCGACCTCCGAGGAGGGCAAGGTCACCAAGTCCACGCCGCTCGGGTCGCTCGACCACCCGTTCAACCCGGTGTCGCTGGCGCTGGGCGCGGAGGCCACGTTCGTCGGCCGCGCGGTCGACTCGGACCGGGCGGGGCTGACCGAGGTGCTGCGGCAGGCCGCCGAGCACCGCGGGTCGGCGCTGGTGGAGATCTACCAGAACTGCCCGATCTTCAACGACGGCGCGTTCGACGTGCTCAAGGACGCCGAGGAGGCGTCCCGGCGGATCATCAACGTGGTGCACGGGCAGCCGATCACGTTCGGCGGCGGTGACTACGCGGTGGTGCGGGCGGGCTTCGGCCTGGCCGTGGCCAAGACCGCGGACGTCGCGGCGGAGGACATCGTCGTGCACGACGCGGAGGACCTGAACCTGGCCTTCGCGCTGTCGCGGCTGTCCACGCAGGACCTCCAGCACACCGTCACCGGCGTGTTCCGCAACACCGCGCGCACCACGTACGACGACGCGGCGCGTGAGCAGGTGGAACAGGCCAAGGCAGCCAAGCCCGCCGACCTCAGCGCGCTGCTGCACGGCAAGGACACCTGGACCGTGGCCGGCTAGTCCGGTTACGCCCCGCACGACGGAGGACCCCCTGTTCCGCCTCCCGGAACAGGGGGTCCTCGCGCTTTCCCTCCCCAGGGAAGCTGTGGTGAGCGGCCTTTACGGGGCTTGGCGGAAGCCGGCCTTCTCGGCGTCCGAGGTGGTGCGGAACCAGACGTCGGCGCGGGTCTCGCGGAAGTTCGCCGACTCGTTGGTGAAGTATCGGCGGCCGGTCAGGGTCGCCTTGACCTGGAACTCCGGCGCGGGCGCCAGGCCGTCGGACTTCGGCAGCACCGAACCGGGGCCGAACGGCGAGCGCGGGTTGAAGCCCTCCTGTTGGCCCTGGTAGCGGGGGCTGTTGCCGGACGCGGCGGCAGGCCGGCCACCGGTGCTCGGGCTGAACCCGACCGGGCGCGGGCGCACCGGAAGCGGTGGCGGTGGTGGCGGCGTGGCCGGCTTCGGCGAGAGCGGTGCGGGGGAAGGCGTGCGCGGCGAGCCCGTCGGACGGGTGGGGCGCTGCGGCAGGCCGTTCGCGGTCAGCGGGGTGGGGTTGCCGGCCAGCAGTTCGGGCGAGAGCGTGGGCACGAACGGCTGGTCGTTGCCGGACGCGGGCGGCGGGGTCGGCCGGGTCTGCTCGGGCTCCGGCTCCTCGTCCGTGTCCAGCAGCGGCTCGAACAGGCTGCGCGGCCGTGTGGGCTCGTCCTTCTTCGGCTCGACCTTGGCCTCTGCGGGCTTCGGCTCGACGGGCTTGGCCTCTGCGGGCTTGACCTCGGCGGGCTTGGGCTCGGCGGCCTTGGGTTCGACCGGCTGGGGCTTGACCGGCTGGGACGAGGGCTGGACGAACGTCGGCTCGAAGGCCGGGGGCTCCACCGGCGCCGGGGCCTTCACCTCGGGCTCGGCGGGCGCGACCGGCTCGACGACCGCGGGCTCGGGCGCACGCGGCGGCTCGGGCGCGGCAACGGGCTCGGCAACGGGCTCGGCGAGCGCGGTCGGCTCGACGATCTCAGGCTTCGACTCCACCGGCGGGGAATCGACGATGGCGCTCATGACCTCGGTCCGAGGTCCGTCGTTCCTGAACAGGTCGTTCGAGGGCTCATCACTCCGAGACACCTCGCTGCGCGGCGGTGCCTCGCCTCGCGAGGCCTCGTTACGGGATGCATCGCTCCGGAGTACATCGCTCCGGGAGGCCTCATTGCGGGAGATCTCGCTGTGGAATGCCTCGCTTCGGGCGGCCTCACTACGGAGCGCCTCGCTGCGGGATGCCTCGGCCGTCCGCTCGGACAGCTCACCGCGTGTCGACTCGACGTCGACGGGCGAGAAGTGGCCGGTCAGGTCGTGCTCGGGCCAGACCTGCGGCTCCGGCTCGGCCGGACGTCGGCGCTCCTCGGACCAGACCTGGGGCTCCTGCTCGGGCTCGGTCTCGGGCTCGGCCGGACGGCGCTGCTCGTTGTCCACCTCGGCGATGGCCTGGGCCAACGCGGTCGCCGGGATGAGCGCGGTCTCCTCGGCGGACGCGGGCCGGCGTTCCGGCTCGTCCTCCTCCTCGTGACCGCCCGCGACCTCGTCCTCGTCGTAGACCTCCTGGACGGGCTCCTCGCGCCACACCTCGCGCGGCTGGAAGACCTGGACCTCCGGCGGGGCGGTCGGCTCCTCCTGCGGCGGCGCGACCTCGGCGACCGGCGTCGGCGGCACGACCGGCATGAGTTGCGTCGCCTCGGCGGGCAGCTCCGGCTCGTCGTCGGGCGTGTACTGGCGCGGCCGGGGCGACGGCTTGAACGGCGGCGGCTCCAACGGTGGCCGGGACTGCTCCACCAGCGACCGGGGCCTCGGCTCCAGCGTCTCCCGGGTGTCGTGACCGGCCTCGGGCGACAGCCGGTCGAACATGCGGCGCGGCGGCTCGGCCTCGAACTCCGGGAAGTCGTGCTGCTCCTCGAAGTCCGACAACGGCCGGTGCTCGTCGTCCAACTCCTCCAGCAGCGAGTCGCGCTCGTCGAGCTTGATGTTCGACATGTCGTAGCGCGGCGCCTCGACGGAAGACTCGTGGCCCGAGGACTCGAAACCGGAGGACTCGTAGCGGGTCGGCTCAAGAGGAGCCTCGAACCGCGTGCGTTCCGGCGTGAGCACGTCGTCCGCCAACGAACGGGACGCCTCGACGTGCCAGTTGTCGAACTCGTCGCGCGGTTGCGACTTGAGCCCGACCGAACTGGCCGCGGAAGCCTGAGGCGCGGGCCGCGGAGATGCGAGGAGGCGTTCCTCAAGGTCTTCCAGCTCGCGCTTCGCCGGACGCACCAGGACCAGCCAGGTGAGTGCGACGCCTGCCACGAAGGACAGCAGGCTCCACAGCCACACCTGCCCGAAGAGCGAACTCACGGGAGACCCTCCCACTGCTGCTTGTCACACACCCCGACACGCTCCGCTTCCGAATCTTCACCCGGTTGGGGAGCGGTGCAAAACTACCCTGACCGACGGGTCCAGCGCGTGGGGCCGGCCGGACCTGTGACCAGGGTTCGATAATAGGCCACTCGGAGCAACTGACCAGCCAAAATGGCTGGCGTAGAGTAGCCTCTTGTGCCGCCGTTGACTAACTCCTCCACTGTTTCGACGGAAGTTAACCGCCCGAACCGGGGAGTGGCTTTCGGCGCCGGCGCCTACTTCCTCTGGGGCATCGTGCCCGCTTACTGGCCGTTGCTGCAGCCGGCCGGGTCGGTGGAGATCCTGGCGCACCGGATCGCGTGGTCACTGGTCGTGATGGCGATCATCACCGCGGTGCTCGGCCGGTGGGCTGGCATCCGCCGGCTGTCCGGGCGGGGCTGGGCGATGGTGACGGCGGCGTCCGTGCTGATCGCGGTCAACTGGGGCGTCTACATCCACGCGGTCAACACCGGGCACGTCGTGGAGGCCGCGCTCGGCTACTTCATCAACCCCCTGGTGAGCGTGCTGCTCGGGGTGTTCGTGCTGCGTGAACGTTTGCGCCTGCCGCAGTACGCCGCCCTCGCCATCGCGGTGACCGCCGTCGTGGTGCTGGCCGTGGACTACGGCAGGCTGCCGTGGATCTCGCTGGCCCTGGCCTGTTCTTTCGGCTTCTACGGGCTGCTGAAGAAGACGGTGCCGCTGGAGGCGACGGCCAGCCTGACCGCGGAGAGCCTGGTGCTGGCTCCGGTCGCGGTGGGTTACCTGATCTGGCTGGGCCCGGCCGGGACGTTCGTGTCGCACGGCTGGGGCCACGCGCTGATCATGGCCTCGACCGGCCTGGTCACCGCGATCCCGCTCATCTTGTTCGGCGCAGGCGCCCGACTCGTGCCGCTGGTGACCATGGGCATGCTCCAGTACCTGGCCCCCGTGCTCCAGTTCGGCTGGGGCGTGTTCGTGATGCACGAACCGATGCCCGCGTCCCGCTGGTTCGGCTTCGCCCTGGTCTGGATCGCCCTGGCCATCTTCACCATCGACGCCGTCCGCACCCGCCGCCGCGTCCCCGTCGTAGCCGACCTCACCTAACCGTCGAAACCGCGCGTGTCCAACGTTCGCGTCACGCGTGTCCAACGTTCAGAACACCCGAGTTGAACGCTCAGAACAGGAGCCGACGACCTGAGTGTTCAACTCGGGGTACCGGAACGTTGGACACGCGCGTTCCCAACGTTGGACACGCGCGTTCTGGAGGTTGGACACGCGCGTTCGCAACGTTGGACACGCGGGGGTTAGTGGGAGCGGGTTACTACGTACTCGCTGACGGACTCCAGCGCGTCGCGGGCGGTGCCGGAGGGGAGTACGCGGAGGGTGGCGCGGGCGCGGGTGGCGTAGTCGTCGAGGGTTCGGCGGGCTCGGGCCAGGCCGGTGGACGCGCGGAGGAGGTCCAGGGCCTCGTGGACCTCGGCGTCGTCGGTGATCGGGGCGGCCAGGAGCTTCGCCAGCCGGGAGTTCGGCTCGTCCTCCAGCGCGTACAGCATGGGGAGGGTCTTCACGCCCTCGCGCAGGTCCGTGCCGGGTGTCTTGCCGGACTCCTCCGACGGTGACGCGATGTCGATCACGTCGTCCGAGATCTGGAACGCCGCCCCGATGATCTTGCCGTACGTGTGCAGCGCCTCGACCTGCTCCGGCGTCACGTCGGAGAACATCGCGCCGAACCGGGCCGCGGTGGCGATCAGCGAACCGGTCTTCTCCGCGATCGTGGTCAGGTAGTGCGCGACCGGGTTCTCCCCGTCACGCGGCCCCATCGTCTCGCGCATCTGCCCGGTCACCAGCTCGGAGAACGTCTCCGCGATGATCCTCGCCGCCCCCGTGCCCAGGTCCGCGACCAGCGCCGACGCGTGCGCGAACAGGTAGTCGCCGGTCAGGATCGCGATGCTGTTGTCCCACTTCGCGTTGGCCGACTCCGCGCCGCGGCGCATGGTGGCCTCGTCCATGACGTCGTCGTGGTAGAGCGTGGCGAGGTGGGTCAGCTCGACGACCGCCGCCGCCTTGATCACGCTGTCCCGGTCCCACGTGCCGCCGAACTGGGCGGACAGGATGGTGAACAGCGGGCGGATGCGCTTGCCGCCCGCGGACACCAGGTGCAAGGACGTCTCCATCACCGGGTGGAACTCGCTGTGCACGGCCTTGTGCAGCAGCTCTTCCACCTCGGCCAGGCCGTCCTGAACCACCTCCGCGAGCACGGGGTCCGCAAACCGGAACCCCGCCCCCGCCCGCTCGCTACTGGTCACGGCTACAGAGCCTACGTACCACTAGAAGATGAATACGCCTGCCCCCGCCCATTCGAGGACATCAGGCGGGTAAACGCCGAGCACGAGCGTGACCGCCGCACCCAGGGTGATCGCGATCGTGGTGAACGCGCCGGGCACGCTCACCGTCGGGCCGTCCACCGCGGGCTCGCTGAAGTACATCAGCACGATCACCCGCAGGTAGAAGAACGCCGCCACCGCCGAAGCCACCAGGGCGATCACCACCAGCGGCGTCATGCCGGCTTCGATGGCCGCCGCGAACACCGCGAACTTGCCGACGAACCCGCTGGTCAGCGGCAGACCCGCGAGAGCCAGCAGCAGGAAGGTGAACACGGCCGCCGCCAGCGGCGACCGCTTGGCCAGACCGGCCCACTGGGACAGGTGGGTGGCCTCGCCGTCGGCGTTGCGGACCAGGCTGACCACGCCGAACGCGGCGATCGTGGTGAAGCCGTAGGCCATCAGGTAGAACATCGTGCCGGACAGGCCCGCGTCGTTCAGCGAGATGGCGCCGATCAGCAGGAACCCCGCGTGCGCCACCGACGAGTACGCGATCATCCGCTTCACGTCGGTCTGGGTGAGCCCGAGGACCGCGCCGATCACCATGGACGCGATGGCCACGCCCCACAGGACGCCGCTCCACTCCCAGCTCGACCGCTCGAACGCGCCGTAGAGCACGCGCAGGATGCCGCCGAACGCGGCGACCTTCGTGCACGCCGCCATGAACGCCGTCACCGGCGTGGGCGAGCCCTGGTAGACGTCGGGCGTCCACGCGTGGAACGGGCCGACGGAGGCCTTGAACAGCAGACCCACGATCAGCAGGCCGAAGCCCGCGTAGAGCAGCGTGTCGGAGCGGTCCGTGGCGGTGGTGGCGTTCGCGATGTCGGCCAGCTTCACCGAGCCCGCGAAGCCGTACAGCAGCGCCACGCCGTACAGGAAGAACGCCGACGCGAACGCGCCGAGCAGGAAGTACTTCACGGCGGCTTCCTGCGACAGCAGGCGGCGACGGCGGGCCAGACCCGCCATCAGGTACAGCGGCAGCGACAGCACTTCCAGCGCGATGAACATGGTGAGCAGGTCGTTCGCCGCGACGAAGGTCATCATGCCGCCGAGCGCGAACAGCGTCAGCGGGAAGACCTCGGTCTGCATCTCCCGCCGGATCAACTGCTCCCGGACGCCGCCCGAGCCGGGCAGGATCGAGGCGTCCGCCACGAACGCGCCGCCCGGTTCGACGGACCGGTCCGCGATGAGCAGCACCGAACCGAGGCCGAGCATCAGCAGGGTGGCCCACAGGAAGATCACCGGCCGGTCCACCGCGATGGTGCCCGCCAGGGTCAGCTTGCCCTGTTCGAGGGTCTCCTCGGCGACCGCGTACGTCAGCAGCGCGAAGCCGGCGCCGAGCAGCGTGAAGAAGGTCAGCAGGACCTGCGCCGCCCACCGCACGGCCTTCGGCAGGAACGCCTCGAACAGCACGCTGAGGCAGGCCGCGCCGAGCACGATCAGCAACGGTGCGACGGCCCAGTAGTCGATCTCCGGGGCTTGCAGCCGTTCCACGGTCTGCGAGAGGAACGTCGTCACGTCACTTGCCTTCCTGCGCGACCGGGTCGGCCACCCCGACCTCGCTGAGCGTCGCCCCGACGGACGGGGTGATCACGTCCAACACCGGCTTCGGGTAGAAGCCGAGCACCAGGATCAGTGCCACCAGCGGCGCGAGCACGGCCAGTTCGCGCTTGTTCAGGTCCGGCACCGACGCCTTCTCCGGGTCGACTGCCGCACCGGGACCGCCGACCGCGTCGATCAACGCGGTGCCGCGCACCGGGCCCTGGAACACGCGCTGGTACAGCCACAGGACGTACAGCGCGGCCAGCACCATGCCCACGGCGGCCAGGATCGTGTAGACCGGCGCGTTCGGGTAGGAGCCGATGAGCACCAGGAACTCGCTCACGAACGAGTTGGTGCCCGGCAGCGCCAGCGACGACAGACCGGCCACGAAGAACAGCCCGCCCAGCACCGGGGTCAGCTTGGCCATGCCGCCGTAGTCCTCGATCAGGCGCGACCCGCCGCGGGCCATCACCATGCCGACGACCAGGAACAGCATGCCGGTGGAGATGCCGTGGTTGACCATGTAGAGCACCGCGCCGGTACCGGCCTGCGAGCTGAACGCGAAGATGCCCAGCGCGATGAAACCGAAGTGCGCGATCGAGGTGTAGGCGACGAACCGCTTCATGTCGGACTGGCCGACCGCGAGCAGCGAGCCGTACAGGATGCCGACGACGGCCAGGACCAGCACGACGGGCGCGAGTTCCTTGCTGGCCGCCGGGAACAGCGGCAGGCAGTAGCGCAGGAAGCCGAACGTGCCGATCTTGTCCAGGATGCCGACCAGCAGCACGCCCGCGCCGACCGGCGCTTCCGCACCGGCGTCGGGCAGCCAGGTGTGCAGCGGCACCAGCGGCGCCTTGATCGCGAACGCGATGAAGAAGCCGAGGAACAGCCAGATCTGGGTGGACAGCGGCAGGTCCCGCGTCACGGTGACCAGCGTGGCCCAGTCGAACGTGCCCTGGCCGAGCTTGTCCGCGCTCACCACGTACAGGCCGATCACCGAGGCCAGCATGATCAGGCCGCCGAGCAGCGAGTACAGGAAGAACTTCATCGCCGCGTACTGCCGGTTCGGTCCGCCGAAGCGGCCGATCAGGAAGTACATCGGGACCAGCACGGCCTCGAAGAACACGTAGAACACGAACACGTCGGTGGCCGCGAAGACACCGACCATGCCGGTCTGCATGGCCAGCAGCAGCGCGAAGAACCCGCCCGCGCTGCGGCCCTCGGGCAGCTTGTCCGCCCACGAGCCGCCGATGACGACCGGCACCAGGAAGGCGATCAGCGCGATCATCACCAGCGCGATGCCGTCCACACCGAACGACAGGTGCACGCCGAAGGCGGGGATCCAGTCGGCCGAGCTGGTGAGCTGCAAGCGCTCGCCGCCCGGGTCGAACGCCGTCCACGCCAGCACCGCCAGCGCCAGCTCCACCAGGGAGAACGCCAGCGCGACCGTCTTGGCCAACCGGTCGTTGCCCCGCAGGAACGCCACCACCAGGCTGCCGACCAGCGGCAGCAGGAGCAGCGCGATCAGCGTCCAGCTCACGAGAACCTCACCATCAGCAGCGCGCCCAGGACGAAGACCGCACCCAGGAGCATGGAGAGCGCGTACGAGCGCACGAACCCGGTCTGCAACCTGCGCAGCCGGCCCGAGCTACCGCCCAGCAGCGCCGCCGACCCGTTCACCAGGCCGTCGACGCCCTTGTTGTCCACGAACACCAGCGCGCGGGTGAGCCAGGTGCCCGGCCGCGCGAACAGCGCCTCGTTCAGCGTGTTGCCGTACAGGTCGGCGCGCGCGGCGCGGACCGGGAACGACACCCGCACCGGGCGTTCCACCGGCTGGGGCCGGCGGCCGAAGATCAGGTAGGCGATCAGCACGCCGAGCGCCGACAGGCCGAGCACCAGGTAGTTGACCACGCTGTGGTCCAGCACCCCGTGCTGCTCCTGCAACTCGCCCAGCGACGGCGCCAGCCAACCCGAGAGGTTGTGGTTCGACTCCAGGAACCAACCCGCGCCGACCGACCCGACCGCCAGCAGGATCATCGGCACCGTCATCGACAGGCCGGACTCGTGCGGGTGGTACTCGCGGCCGTCGGCGGACTTCAGGTCCGTCCAGCGCGGCTTGCCCAGGAACACCAGGAACAGCAGGCGCGTCATGTAGAACGCGGTGATGCCCGCACCCAGCGCGGCCACACCGCCGAACACCCAACCGCGCCAACCCGGCTCGCTGAACGCCGCCGCGATGATGGCGTCCTTGGAGAAGTAGCCGGACAGGAACGGGAAGCCGATCAGGGCCAGGTAGCCCAGGCCCCAGGTGACGAAGGTGATCGGCATCTTGCGGGCCAGCCCGCCCATCCGCCGGATATCGCCCTCGTCGTTCATGCCGTGCATGACCGAACCGGCGCCGAGGAACAGCCCGGCCTTGAAGAAGCCGTGCGTGAGCAGGTGCATGATGCCCAGCGCGTAACCGACCGGTCCGAGGCCTACGGCCAGGATCATGTAGCCGATCTGGCTGACCGTCGAGTAGGCCAGCACCTTCTTGAAGTCGTCGTAGGCGCAGCCGATGATGCAGCCGATCAGCAGCGTCAGCCCGCCGATGATCATCACGACCAGCCGGCCGTCGGCCGACAGGTTGTAGATCGGGTTCGACCGGGCGATCAGGTAGACGCCGGCGGTGACCATCGTCGCCGCGTGGATCAGGGCGGAGACCGGGGTCGGGCCGGCCATCGCGTCGGGCAACCACGCCTGCAACGGGAACTGGCCGGACTTGCCGCACGCGCCCAGGAGCAGCAGCAGCGTGATGGCCAGCACCTCGGCCGAGGAGAACTCGCCGACGCGGGCGAACACCTCGGTGAACTGGGTGGTGCCCAGCGTGTTGAACATCATGAAGATGGCGATCGCCAGACCCAGGTCACCGACCCGGTTCATCAGGAACGCCTTCTTCGCGGCCGACGCCGCCTCCGGCTTGTGCTGGTACCAGCCGATGAGCAGGTAGGACGCGAGACCGACGCCCTCCCAGCCGAAGTACAGCGTCACGAAGCCGTTGCCGAGCACCAGCAGCAGCATCGCGGCGACGAAGAGGTTCAGGTAGGCGAAGAACTTCCGCCGCCCGGCCTCGTGCGCCATGTAGCCGATCGAGTAGATGTGGATCAGCGACCCGACACCGGTGATCAGCAGCACGAACGTCAGCGACAGCGGGTCCAGGCGCAGTCCGAACTCCACGTCCAGCGCGGCCACCGGCACCCAGTCGAACAGGTGCACCTCGCTGGTCCGCTCCTCCGGGCTCATGCCCAGGGTGGAGAAGAACAGCGCCACGCCGTACGCGAACGCCGCGATCACGGTCGCGCAGCCCAGCAGGTGGCCCCACTTGTCGGTGCGCTTGCCACCCACGAGCAGCACGAGCGCGCCGAAGGCGGGCAAAGCGAGCAACAACCAGGCGAGACCGCCGATCCCGCTGGCGGCAACAGGTTCCGTCACCGTCGACCTCTCAGTACTTCAGCAGGTTGGAATCGTCGACCGAGGCCGAGCGACGCGTCTTGAAGATCGCCATGATGATCGTCAGACCGACCACGACTTCGGCCGCGGCCACGACCATCACGAAGAACGCCATGACCTGGCCGTCCAGCCCGCCGTTGATGCGGGCGAACGTGACCAGGGTCAGGTTCACCGCGTTGAGCATCAGCTCCACGCACATGAACACCACGATGGCGTTGCGCCGCACCAGAACGCCGACCGCGCCGAGGCTGAACAGCAGCGCGGACAGCAGCAGGTAGTACGTAGGGGTCACGACGACTCTCCCTTGAGCGCGTGCGCGTCGGGCTGGTGCCCGGTGCCGGACACCTCCGCGACGTCGTCCTCAAGACGTTCCTTGGCGGTCGTCTCGATGAGCTCGGACAGGGACTCGGAGGCGACCGAACCGTCCGGCAGCAGGGCGGGCGTGGCCACCGAGTTGGCGGTGGCGAACACACCGGGGCCGGGCAGCGAGCCCGGGCGGTTGCCGCGGAAGCGCTCCTCGACCAGTTCGCGCTGGGTCTTCTTGGCGTCCTTGCCGGTGCGCGAGGTGAAGGCGAGCACCATCGCGCCGACCGCCGCGGTGATCAGCAGCGCGGACGTCAGCTCGAACGGGAACAGGTAGTCGGTGAACAGCGCCTCGCCGATGTTGGCGACGTTGCCGCCGTTCTGCGTGTTCTGCGCGGCCAGGCCGACCGGCTCCACGTCGGTCAGCGCGCGGGCGACCGAGGCGACCACGATGCCGGCGAAGCCGACGCCGATGACCGCAGCGGCCAGCCGCTGGCCCCGCAGCACTTCGACGACCGAGTCCGAGCTGTCCCGGCCGACCAGCATCAGCACGAACAGGAACAGCATCATGATCGCGCCGGTGTAGACGATGATCTGCACGAAGCCGAGGAACGGCGCCTGCTGGACCATGTAGAGCACGCCGAGGCTGAGCATGGTGAGCACCAGCCACAGCGCGGAGTGCACCGCGTTGCGCGCGAAGAGCATGCCCAGCGCGCCGGCGAGGGCGAGCGGGCCGAGGATCCAGAACGCGACCGCCTCGCCGGTGGTGACGGTGTCCACCACGCGTTCGACGGCGTCGGGCTGCTGTGCCAGGAGGGAAGCGATCATTGCCCCGCTCCCGGTGCTTGCTTCGCCTGGGCGGCCAACTGCGGACCGTTCACGTAGTAGTCCTGCTCGTTCTCGCCGAGCCGCATCGGGTGCGGCGGCTGCTCCATGCCGGCGAGCAGGGGCGCGAGCAGGTCTTCCTTGGTGAAGATCAGCTTCTGCCGGTCGTCGTCGGCCAGCTCGTACTCGTTGGTCATGGTGAGCGAGCGGGTCGGGCACGCCTCGATGCACAGGCCGCAGCCGATGCAGCGCAGGTAGTTGATCTGGTAGTCGGCGCCGAACCGCTCACCGGGCGAGTAGCGCTCCTCGTCGGTGTTGTCGCCACCCTCGACGAAGATCGCGTCCGCCGGGCACGCCCACGCGCACAGCTCGCAGCCGACGCACTTCTCCAGCCCGTCCGGGTGCCGGTTGAGCTGGTGGCGGCCGTGGAACCGCGGCGCGGTGACCTTCTTGACCTCGGGGTACTCCTCGGTGACGACCTTCTTGAACATCGTGCCGAAGGTGACGCCGAAGCCCTTGACGGGATCAAACACGCCCATCGCTGGCCTCCTTTTGTGAAGCTGCGGTTACCGCTGCCGGTTCCTTGGTCTGGTCACCCGGGAGTTCCGCGACCGGCACCTGCCGGCGCGGCGGTGACTTGGGCACCTTCAGGTCCAGCGGCGGCACCGGGTAGCCGCCACCGGTGATCGGCACGGCGTTGGGGTCCTGTTGCTCCCGCTTGTCCGGCAGCAGGAACGCGATCAGCAGGATCGCCGCGAGGAACGCGCCGATCACGATCAACGCGGTGCTGGTGTCCAGGCCGGTGCCCGTCTCCACCTCCTGGCGCACGTAGCGGGCGAAGGCCACCGCGACGAACCAGACCAGCGCGATCGGGACCAGGAACTTCCAGCCCAGCCGCATGAACTGGTCGTAGCGCAGGCGGGGCAGCGTGCCGCGCAGCCAGATGAACAGGAACAGGAAGCCCAGCGTCTTGATCACGAACCAGAGCAGGCCGAACCAGCCGCTGTTGAGGATGTGGTCGTCGCCGACGAACGGGAACCGCCAGCCGCCCAGGAACAGCGTGGTGGCCAGCGCCGAGACGGTCACCATGTTGACGTACTCGGCGAGGAAGAACAGCGCGAACTTCAGCGAGCTGTACTCGGTGTGGAAACCGCCGACCAGCTCCGACTCGGCCTCGGGGAGGTCGAACGGCGCCCGGTTGGTCTCGCCGACCATCGAGGTGACGTAGATCAGGAAGCTGACCGGCAGCAGGATCGCGTTCCACGCGGGCAACAGGCCCCACAGGATGGTGCCGGTCTGCGTTCCCGCGATGTCCGCCGTGGACAGCGAGTGCGAGTTCATCACCACGGCCAGGATGGACAGGCCCATCGCGATCTCGTACGAGATCACCTGCGCGGCGGCCCGCAGAGACGACAGCAGCGGGTACGGCGAGCCGGAGGCCCAGCCGGACAGCACGATGCCGTAGACGCCGAGCGCGGAGCAGGCCAGCACGACCAGCACGCCGACCGGCAGGTCGACCAGCTGGAGCGCGGTGCGCTCGCCGAAGATGGAGACCTCGCCGCCCAGCGGGATCACCGAGAAGGCGACGAACGCGGGGATGCAGGAGACCACCGGGGCCAGGAAGAACACCCACTTGTCCGCCAGGACCGGGCGAATGTCCTCCTTGAAGGCGAGCTTCAGCCCGTCGGCGAGCGACTGGAGCCAGCCGTTCGGGCCGACCCGGTTGGGTCCGGGGCGCTGCTGCATCCGGGCCACGACCTTGCGCTCCCAGTTGATCATGAACAGGGTCATGACCACGAGGAAAGCGAAGATCGCGACGACCTTGACGAGGATCAGCCAGAGCGGATCGTCGGCGAGGAGTTCAGCGGTGTTCATGCCTTGCCTCCGACGGGCGAGGTGTTCTTCTCAGCGGAGCCCGCGACGGGTGCCGTCGACGTGTCCTTCTCAGCGGAGACCGCGGCCGGCGGCGTGATCCGCTGCGCGGTGCCCGAGACGAACGGCGCGACCGCCACCACGGAGCCGTGGCCGGCGACCAGGTTGCGCCGCACGGTGACCGCGCCCGAGTTGCCGGGCAGCCACACCACGCCGTCGGGCAGGTCGGCCGCTTCGACCGGCAGCACCACCTCGCCCCGGTCGGTGGCGACGGTGATCTCACCGCCGAGCTGCACGCCCAGGTGCCGCGCGGTGGCCGCGGAGAGCTTCGCCACCACCGGCCGCGCGGTGCCGGCCAGGTTCGGCTCGTCGTCCTGCATCGAGCCGTTGTCCAGCAGCCGCCGCCAGGTCGCGAGTACGGCCTGGCCGTCCTTGGGCTGCGAGAGCAGCGGTGCCGCCACGGTGGGTGCCGAAGCGGTAACCGTCGCGACGCCCAGTCGGGCCAGGTCCGCGGCGGCCGCGGCGGGGGTCTGGGTGAACAGGTCCGCGTCCATCTCCACGGCCAGCGTGTCGAGCACCCGGCCGTCCGGCAGCGCGCCGGTGCCCTCGATCGTGGTGCCGAACTGGCGGTGGCGGCCCTCCCAGTTGAGGTAGCTGCCCGCCTTCTCCACCGCCGGGGCGATCGGGAGCACCACGTCGGCGTGCGCGGTGACTGCGCTGTGCCGCAGCTCCAGGCTGACCACGAAACCGGTGAAGTCCAGCGCGCGCTCGGCCAGCGCCGGGTCGGGCAGGTCGAACGGGTCGACACCGCCGACCACCAGCGCGTCCAGCCCACCACTCGCGGCGGCGAGGAGGATGCCGTTGGTGTCGCGGCCGGCCTTCGCGGGCAGCGTGTCCGGCTCCAGGCCCCACGCCTGCTCGACCTCGGCGCGTGCGGCCGCGTCGCTCACCAGGCGACCGCCCGGCAGCAACGTCGGCAGCAGACCGGTCTCCAGCGCACCGCGCTCACCGGCGCGACGCGGGATCCAGGCGACCTTCGCGCCGGTCCGCTCGGCCAGCGCGGCGACCGCCGAGAACAGGCCGGGGACCTCGGCGGCACGCTCGCCGACCAGGATCACCGAGCCCGGCTTGGCCAGGTCGTCGACCACGTCGGCGGCGTGCTCGGGCAGCGCGTTCAACGCGGCGGGCTCGCCACCGGGCACGCACGCCAGCAGCACGCCGTTGGTCTTCTCCACCGCGGGCGTCGTGAACTGGCCCAGGTGGAAGACCTTGGTCCGGTTCTTGCGGGCCGCCTTGCGCAGCCGCAGGAACACGATCGGCGCCTCTTCCTCCGGCTCGAACGCGACCAGCAGCGCGGCCGGCGCCCGCTCGATGCCCTCGAACGTCACGCCGCCGTTGTCCGGGTTCGTGCCGAGGATCGTGCTGGTCAGGAACTCCAGCTCCTCGGCCGAGTGGGCGCGGGCGCGGAAGTCGACGTCGTTGGTGCGCAGCGCGATCCGGGCGAACTTCGAGTACGCGTAGGCGTCCTCGACGGTGAGCCGGCCACCGGCCAGCACACCGACACCCTTGCCGTCACGGGCCTTCGCCAGGCCCTCGGCGGCGTACTGCAACGCCTCGGTCCAGGACGATTCGCGCAGCTCACCGGTGGCCTTGTCGCGCACCAGCGGCCGGCGGACGCGGTCCTCGGCGGTGGCGTAGCGGAACGCGAAACGACCCTTGTCGCAGATCCACTCCTCGTTGACCTGCGGGTCGTCACCGGCCAGCTTGCGCTGCACCTTGCCGCGCCGCCAGTCGGTGCGCTCCGCGCAGCCCGACGAGCAGTGCTCGCACACACCGGGCGTGGACACCAGGTCGAACGGCCGGGCGCGGAACCGGTACGCGGCGCTGGTCAGCGCGCCCACCGGGCAGATCTGGATGGTGTTGCCGGAGAAGTACGACTGGAACGGCTTCTCCTGCGCCACACCGATCTGCTGCTGCGAACCGCGCTCCAGCAACTCGATGAACGGGTCACCGGCGATCTGCGCGGAGAACCGCGTGCAGCGCTGGCACAGCACGCACCGCTCACGGTCCAGCAGCACCTGCGTGGAGATCGGGATCGGCTTGGGGAACGTCCGCTTGTGCTCGTGGAACCGGGAGTCCGAGCGGCCGTGCGCCAGCGCCTGGTTCTGCAACGGGCACTCGCCGCCCTTGTCGCAGATCGGGCAGTCCAGCGGGTGGTTGATGAGCAGCAGCTCCATCACGCCCTGCTGTGCCTTGTCCGCCACCGGCGAGGTCAGCTGGGTCTTGACCACCATGCCGTCGGCGACGGTCATGGTGCAGGAGGCCTGCGGCTTCGGCATCGGCCGGCCGCCCATCTCCACCTCGACCAGGCACTGCCGACAGGCGCCCGCGGGCTCCAGCAGCGGGTGGTCGCAGAAGCGCGGGATGACGGTGCCGAGCCGCTCCGCGGTGCGGATCAGCAGCTCGCCCTTGGGGGCGACGACCTCCACGCCGTCGATGACGAGCTTGACGTGGCCCTCCGGGACCACGAGCTCAGTGCTCTTCTCGGGTGCCATCGTCATGCCGTTGCTCCAGCCAGGACCTGAGAGTTCTGGTCGCACAGAGCCAGGAACTCGTGCTTGAAGTACTTGATGCCGCTGGTGATGGGGCTGACCGCGCCGTCGCCGAGCGCGCAGAACGAGCGGCCCAGGATGTTGTCGCAGACGTCCAGCAGCGTGTCGATGTCACTGGCCGTGCCCTCGCCGCGCACCATCCGCTGCAGGATCTGGACCAGCCAGTAGGTGCCCTCGCGGCACGGCGTGCACTTGCCGCACGACTCGTGCTTGTAGAACTCGGTCCACTTCATGACCGCCCACGGCACGGACACCGTCTCGTTGAAGATCTGCAACGCGGTGGTGCCGAGCATCGAGCCCGCCTCGGCCGCGCCCTCGAAGTCCAGCGGCACGTCCAGGTGGTCGGCGGTGAACAGCGGGGTGGACGAGCCGCCGGGCGTCCAGAACTTCAGCGGGACGCCGTCCTTCATGCCGCCCGCCAGGTCCAGCAGCTCGCGCAGCGTGACGCCCATCGGCGCCTCGTACTGGCCGGGGCGCTCCACGTGGCCGGACAGCGAGAAGATCTTCGGACCCGGCGAGCGCTCGCGGCCCATGGTGCGGAACCAGTCCGCGCCGCCGTTGACGATGTACGGCACGCTCGCGATGGTCTCGACGTTGTTCACCACGGTCGGCGAGGCGTACAGGCCGGACGTCGCCGGGAACGGCGGCTTGAGCCGGGGCTGGCCGCGCCTGCCCTCCAGCGAGTCCAGCAGCGCCGTCTCCTCGCCGCAGATGTACGCGCCGGCGCCCGCGTGCACGACCACGTCGAGGTCGAAGCCCGAGCCGAGGATGTCCTTGCCCAGGTAACCGGCCTCGTACGCCTCGCGCACGGCCGCGTTCAGCCGGCGGATCACGTGCAGCACCTCGCCGCGCACGTAGATCGCGGCGAAGTTCGCCCGGATCGCGTACGAGGTGATGATGATGCCCTCGATCAGCGAGTGCGGGTCCGCCATCATCAGCGGGATGTCCTTGCAGGTGCCCGGCTCGCCCTCGTCGGCGTTGATGACGAGGTAGTGCGGCTTGCCGTCGCCCTGCGGGATGAAGCCCCACTTCATGCCGGTGGGGAAGCCCGCGCCGCCGCGACCGCGCAGCCCGGAGTCCTTGCACTGCTGGATCAGCTGGTCGGGGTGGGCCGTGAGCGCTTTGCGCAGCGCCGTGTACCCCTCCAACTGCTCGTAGGTCTTCAGCGTCCACGAGCGCGGCGACAGCCAGCGCTTCGTCAGGACGGGAGTCAGGTTGTCGACCACGTCAGCTCCCCCTACCTACTTCTTCTCCGGCAGCGGCGGGAAGTCCGCGTTGTCCGGCATGGCCGGCGCGGTCCAGCCGCGTTCCGCGGCGATCCTGGCCCCGCGCACCGTCTCGGGGGCGGCCGACGGGCCGTCCAGGTCCGCGTCCCGACCCTCGAAGAACCCGGCCAGCTGCAACTCGGCCTGGCGGAAGTCGGTCAGCGGCGCGCCGCGCGTCGGGTGCGGCTTCTCCCCCGCCTGCAAGGACTTGACCAGGCCCAGCGCGCCGTCGGGCGTCTGGTTGTCGAAGTACTCGTAGTTGACCTGGAGCACCGGGCCGAGGTCGCACGCGGCCAGGCACTCGGCGTGCTCCAGCGTGATCGAGCCCGGCGTGCCCGGCTCGCCCGCGGTCTGCTCGTGGCCCAGCGGCTTGCCGTCGCTGCCCAGGTGCTCGCGCAGCTTGGCGTAGATGGCGTCGCCGCCCAGGGCCGCGCACAGCGTGTTCGTGCAGACGCTCACCAGGTGCTCGCCGCACGGGCGGCGCTTGTACATGGTGTAGAACGTCGCGACCGCGCTGACCTCGGCGTTGCTCAGGTCGAGCTGGTCGGCGCAGAACGTGATGCCCGCCTGGCTGACGTACCCCTCGACCGACTGCACCAGATGCAGCATCGGCAGCAGCGCCGACCGCGCCTGCGGGTAGCGGGCGATGATCGCCTGCGCCTTGTCCACGATCGACTGGTCGAACACAGCCGTGTCGACCGGGTTCTCGGTCACCAGCCGGTGCGTCTCGACGGGGTCCAGCGGCGAGGCCGCGTAGACCTCTTCGGAAGTGCTCATCGGTCACAACCACCCATCACCGGGTCGATAGAGGCCACCGACGCGATGACGTCGGCGACCATGCCGCCCTCGCACATCGCGGGCATCGACTGGAGGTTCACGAAGCTGGGTTCGCGCACGTGCACGCGCATCGGCCGGGTGCCGCCGTCGGACACGACGTGGTAGCCCAACTCGCCGCGCGGCGACTCGATCGGCACGTAAACCTGGCCGGCAGGCACCGCGAAGCCCTCGGTCACCAGCTTGAAGTGGTGGATCAGGGACTCCATGGACTGGCCCATGATCTTGCGGACGTGCTCCAGCGAGTTGCCCATGCCGTCCGAGCCGATGGTCAGCTGCGCAGGCCAGGCGATCTTGGCGTCCGCCACCATGACCGGGCCGGGCGTCAGGTTGTCCACCGCCTGCTTGACGATCCGCAGCGACTGGTGGATCTCCTCCACGCGCAGCAGGTAGCGGGCGAAGGCGTCGGCGGCGTTCGACGTCGGCACGTCGAACTCGTAGTTCTCGTAACCGCTGTAGGGCTCGACCTTGCGCAGGTCCCACGGCAGGCCCGCGCCGCGCAGGATCGGGCCGGTGATGCCCAGCGCGAGGCAGGCGTCCACCGGCAGGTAGCCGATGCCCGCGAGGCGGTTGCGCCAGATCGGCTGACCGGACAGCAGCTTGTCGTAGTCCGGCAGCCGGGAGTCCATCACCTTGATGAAGTCCTTGATCTTCTGCTCGGCGCCCTCGGGCAGGTCCTGCGCCAGGCCGCCGGGCCGGATGAACGCGTGGTTCATCCGCAGACCGGTCAGGAACTCCAGCAGGTGCAGGACCTCTTCGCGCTCGCGGAAGCCCGCGGTCATGCCGGTCAGCGCGCCCAGCTCCATGCCGCCGGTGGCCAGCGCCACCAGGTGCGAGCTGATCCGGTTCAGCTCCATGAGCAGCACGCGGATCGTCTGCGCCCGCTGCGGGACGGTGACGCCGAGCAGCTTCTCCACGGACATGCAGTACGCGGCTTCGTTGTGCAGCGGCGCCAGGTAGTCCATGCGCGTCACGAACGTGACGCCCTGCGTCCAGTTGCGGTACTCGACGTTCTTCTCGATGCCGGTGTGCAGGTAGCCGATGACGCTGCGAGCCTGGGTGACGGTCTCGCCCTCCAGCTCCAGCACCAGGCGCAGCACGCCGTGCGTGGACGGGTGCTGCGGACCCAGGTTCATGACGATGCGCTCGTCACCCGCGGCCTCGGCCAGCACCTCGTCCCAGTCGCCGCCGGTCACCGTGTAGACGGTGCCCTCGGTCGTCTGGCGGGAGCTCGCGTCGTACGGGTCGCTCACCCGGCCGGGGGCGCTGGTGTCGGTACCCGCGGTCACGTCGGAAATTCGCTCGGTCATGAGTAGGACCGCCTCTGGTCTGGCGGGGGGATCTCCGCGCCCTTGTACTCCACCGGGATGCCGCCGAGCGGGTAGTCCTTGCGCTGCGGGTGGCCGTCCCAGTCGTCCGGCATGAGGATCCGGGTCAGGCCCGGGTGGCCGTCGTAGACGATGCCGAACATGTCCCAGGCCTCGCGCTCCTGCCAGTCCGCGGTCGGGTAGACCGAGACCACGCTGGGGATGTGCGCGTCGTCCACGTCGACCGCGACCTCCAGCCGGATGCGCCGGCGGTAGGTCATCGACGTCAGGTGGTAGACCGAGTGCAGCCGCTGCGGAGCGTCCACGCCGTAGTCCACACCCGACACCGAGCTGCACAGCTCGAAGCGCAGCGCCGGGTCGTCACGCAGGATGCGCGCCACCTCGACCAGGTTCTCCCGGCGCAGGAAGAAGGTGATCTCGCCGCGGTCGACGGTGATCTGCTGGACCGTGTCGGCGGGCAGGCCCTTCTCCCGGATCGCGGCCAGCAACTCGTCGGCGACCTCGTCGAACCAGCCGCCGTAGGGCCGCTCGGACGGCGCGGCGACGTGAGCGGGCAGCCGCAGGCCGCCGAAGCCGGAGGTGTCGCCGGAGCCGGAGATGCCGAACATGCCCTGCCGGGCCTTGCCCGCGACCATGCCGCCGCGGGCCAGGTACTCCTCGTGCTGGGTCTGGTTCATGCTCGCCGAGCTGAGCGCTTCCGGCTGGTCACCACCCTTTGGCGTGTCCGCGCCGGGGGTCTTGTCGACCTCTTTGTTCTCGTCAGCCATTGCCGCTCACTTCTTCGCAAAGCGCTCGGAGGACGGGATCAGGTCCGTCGTGTGGCCCGACGCGGCCAGCAGCGCGGCCCGGTTCGCCCCGAGCGGCTCGTCCATGATCTTGGCGTGGATCTTGAGGATCGCGTCGATCAGCATCTCCGGCCGCGGCGGGCAGCCGGGCAGGTACATGTCGACCGGCACGACGTGGTCCACGCCCTGCACGACCGCGTAGTTGTTGAACATCCCGCCGCTGGAGGCGCACACGCCCATGGCCAGCACCCAGCGCGGCTCGGGCATCTGGTCGTAGATCTGGCGCAGCACCGGCGCCATCTTGTTGGTCACCCGGCCCGCGACGATCATCAGGTCGGCTTGGCGCGGCGAGGCGCGGAAGACCTCCATGCCGAACCGCGCGAGGTCGTAGCGCGGGCCGCCGGTGGTCATCATCTCGATCGCGCAGCAGGCCAGGCCGAAGGTGGCCGGCCACAGCGATGACTTGCGGGTCCAGTTGACCAACTTCTCCACGCTGGCCAGCAGGATGCCGTTCGGGAGCTTTTCCTCAAGACCCATGGGTTCTCCCCCTCAGTTCCAGTCGAGGCCGCCGCGACGCCACACGTAGGCGTACGCGAAGCCGACCGTCGCGACGAACAGTGCGATCTCCACCAGGCCGAACAGGCCGAGCCGGTCCGCGGAGACCGCGAAGGGGTAGAGGAACACCATTTCGATGTCGAACAGGATGAACAGCATCGCCGTGAGGTAGTAGGCGACCGGCATGCGGCCACCGCCCACCACCGGTTGCGGTGACGGCTCGATGCCGCACTCGTAGGCGTCGAGCTTCGCGCGGTTGTAGCGGCGGGGTCCGATGTACGGCGCGGCCGTCACCGAGAACAGCGCGAAAGCCGCGGCGAGGGCGAACATCAATACGAGGGGGAGGTAAGGGTCCAGCACTCTCCGTCGTCCTTTCCTCGCTGTCGCGGTGGTGGTGCACCGCTGACCGTTGCGCACCCTAAAGGGTGTTCTAGCGGCCTCCGGAGGTTAGGCGGGCCTAACAAGTGCCCAACAATCCGCAGGTCGCTTGTGAAACACTTCACAAGGTATCTCAGCCGGTTGTGAACTGATTCACAAGACCTGAGGGTCAGTGTAGAACGTCACACAGCGGCGTGACGGGCACCCCCGCCATAGGCCCTGACCTGGCCTTTTACGGTGCAGATCAACAGTTGACCGACCCCGGGGTGAACGGGAGCACACCAAAAACGAAACAGCGCCGACCCGTAGGGCGACGCTGCGTCCGTTAGAGGAGCCTTATTAGGCCGTTGGGGTGAGTTTCGTGGCCGTCGTGATGATGCGGTCGAACGAGTCGCCGTCCTTCGGGTCGTAAAGACCCGCGAGGAGCTTCAGGACCAGCTTCATCAGGGTCTTGCGCGGCAGGCCGTACTTGGTCGCGGTGCGCATGATCGTGGGGTGGCCGATGAGCTTGCTGAACACGTTGCCGAGCCGGTAGTAGCTGCCCAGGGCCTGTTCGATGCGCACCGGGTAGCCGTGCAGCGCCCGCTCGCGGCTCGCACCCTGGCGGGCGAGGGCCTGGATGGCGCTCTCCGCGGCGATGCGCGCCGACTCCATGGCGTAGCCGATGCCCTCGCCGTTGAACGGGTTGACCATGCCGCCCGCGTCACCCACGAGGAGCAGGCCGGGGCGGTAGTGCGGCTTGCGGTTGAGGCCCATCGGCAGGGCCGCGCCGCCGATCTTGCCGGTGGCGTTCTCCTCGCGGAAACCCCACTCCTCGGGGGTGCCGTCGAGCCAGCTCTTGAGCAGCGCGCGGTAGTCCGTGGTGCCGTAGGCCTTGGAGGTGCTGAGGATGCCGAGGCCGACGTTCACGGTGCCGTCGCCCATGCCGAAGATCCAGCCGTAGCCGGGCAGCAGCACGTTGTTGGCCCGGTCCCACAGCTCCAGGTGCGACTCCAGGTAGTCGTCCTTGGTGCGCGGGCTGGCGTAGTAGCGGCGGACCGCGACGCCCATCGGCTTGGCGTCGTCCTTCTGGATGCCGACGCTCAGGGCGAGCCTGGCGCTCACGCCGTCGCAGGCCAGCACGAGCGGCGCCCGGTAGGTGACGGGGGTCTTGTCCGGGCCCTGCTTGGCGGTGACGCCGACGACCCGGCCGTTCTCCACCACCGCGCCGGTGACGGTGGTCTGCTCGTGCATCCGCGCGCCCGCCTGGACGGCGGCCTGCGCGAGCATCTCGTCGAAGTCCTGCCGGGGCCGGACCAGGCCGTAGGGCGGGAACGTGGCCAGCTCGGGCCAGTCCAGTTCGAGCGTGACGCCGCCGCCGACCACCCGCAGGCCGCGGTTGTGCAGCCAGCCGGCTTCCTCGCGGGTGTCGATGCCCAGGTCGATGAGCTGCTTGACCCCGCGCGGGGTCAGCCCGTCACCGCAGACCTTCTCGCGCGGGAAGGTGCTCTTCTCCAGCAGCACCACGTCCAGGCCCGCGCGTGCCAGGTAGGTGGCCGCGGTCGAGCCCGCGGGGCCCGCACCGACCACGATCACCTCGGCGTCCTCGCCTGCCTTGCGGCGGCTGGGAGTCGTCATCCCCGCTCCTTGTGCCCGTGTTCACAAAGTCCACGGCGAGTCTACTGGCGGGCCGCTGAGGGATTACCGCCTCCAGCAGGCTCAACGCCTCGGGCAGGTCGGGTCCTACGCGGGTTTGGTGCCGCGGTGCAAGGCGACCATGCCGCCGGTGAGGTTCATCCAGGCGACGTCCTCCCAGCCGGCGCGGGCCACGATCTCGCCGAGCGTGCGCTGGTCGGGCCAGGTGCGCATGGATTCGGCGAGGTACTGGTAGGCGTCCGGGTTGGAGGACACGAGCCGGCCGATGAACGGCAGGATTCGGAGCAGGTAGCGCATGTAGACGAAGCGGAACGGGCGGAACGTCGGCGTTGAGACCTCGCACACCACCAGCCGGCCGCCGGGCCTGACGACCCGGGCCATCTCGCGCAGCGCGGCCTCGGTGTCGTTGAAATTCCGCAGCCCGAAGGACACGGTGACCGCGTCGAAGGCGTTGTCGGCGAACGGCAGGTGCAGGGCGTCGGCGGCGACCTTCGGCACCGGCCGGTGCGCGCCTCCGAGCAGCATCCCCAGCGAGAAGTCGGCCGCCACGCACCACGCACCCGAGGCCGCGTACTCCACGGTCGACACCGCCGTGCCCGCCGCGAGATCAAGAACCTTCTCACCGGGCTTCGCGTCCAGAACCCGCCGACTCCACTCCCGCCAGCGCCGGTCGAACCCGAGCGTCATGACCGAGTTCGTCCGGTCGTAGCCCTTGGCCACCCCGTCGAACATCTCGGCGACCTCGTGGGGGTTCTTGTCCAGACCAGCACGCGCCATACCCAAAGCCTAATCCCCGCGTGTCCAACGCCCAGAACGCGCGTGTCCAACGCCCAGAACGCGCGTGTCCAACGTTCCGAACGCGCGTGTCCAACGTTCCGAACGCGCGTGTCCAACGTTCCGAACGCGCGTGTCCAACGTTCCGAACGCGCGTGTCCAACGTCCAGGTACCCCGAGTTGAACACTCACGTCGGGCGGCCCTGTTCTGAACGTTCAATTCGGGTGTTCTGAGCGTAGGACACGCGCGACGCGAACGTTGGACACGCGCGTTCTGGAGGTACGACACGCGCGTTCTGAACGTTGGACACGCGGTTAGGGGGCGTGGAGGGCGGCGAGCATGCCGGCTACGGCGGTTTGCCAGGGGTATTCCTCGGCGCGGGCGCGGGCGGCTGAGCGGCGGGTTGGTTCCGGGTCGTCCAGAAGGGCGTTGACGGCGCCGGCGAACGCCGGGGCGTGGTCGGCCACTGCGGCGCCGCAGCCTGGGCGGACGATTTCACGCAAGGCCGAGGAAGCGGAGACGACGACCGGGGTGCCGGAAGCCAGGGCTTCGAGGGCCGCCAAGCCGAACGTCTCGTGCGGGCCCGGGGCGAGTGACACGTCGGCCGTGGCGAGCAGGTCGGCCACGTCGGTCCGCTGGCCGACGAAGCCGAGAAACGTCACGGGGAGCCCGGCGGCACGGCGTTCCAGCGCCTCACGGCGCGGACCGTCACCCGCGATCACCAGCCGCACGTTGAGCCCGGCCGAGTGCAGCTCAGCCGCCGTGTCCACGCTGCGCTCGACGTGCTTCTCCGGCGACAGCCGCCCGCAGTGCACGAGCAGCGCGTCCGCCCCACGCGCCAGATCAGCCTTGAGCGACCGGTCGTGCCGGGTCGGCGTGAACGTGCGCAGGTCCACCCCCAACGGCACGCGGACGACGTTGCGCGCCCCGATCCGGTCGAACTCCTCCCGCGCGAACTCGGTCGTGCACACCACCGTGTCGTAGGAGGCGGCCATCCGCGCGTTCGCCCAGTCCGCACCCCGCCGCGCCACCGCCGACGGCAGCAGGAACTGCTCCAGCAGCCGGTCCAACCGCTCGTGCGAGATGACCACGCTCGGCACCCCGCGCGCCGCCGCCCACCGGCCCATACCGCGCAACGTGAGCCGGTCGGACACCTCCAGCCGATCAGGTGAAAGGTGGTCCAACAGCGTCCGCATCCGCCACGGGTCGACCGCCCGGTAGCCACCGGTGCCCGGGATCTGCGGCGCGGGCAACGTGATGCGCCGGACGTCCGGCGACAGCTCCTCATCGGCGTGCGCAGGACCGGGCACGACGAGCGTGACCTGGTGTCCGCGAGCCGCATAACCACTGCCGAGGTGGTGCAGTGCCGTGCGCAGACCACCGGAACGCGGGCCGTAGAAGTTGGCCAGCTGAACGATTCTCATGCGTGCACGACCCTCATGCGTGCACGACCCTCATGCGGCACGGCGCTCCGGCACGTCCAGCACGGCCGCGTAGTGCCCGAGCAGTTCGTCGCACACCGCCGACCACGTGCGTCCGCGCACCCACCGCCGACCCGCCTGGCCGAACTGGCGACGGCGCAGCGGATCGCTCAACTCCACGACGGCCTGCCGGAGCTGATCGTCGGAGGCGAACAGGTACCCGGTGTTGGGTTGCACCAGGTCACGTGGCCCGCCCGCATCGGGCGCGACCACCGGCACCCCGCTGGCCAACGCCTCCTGCACCGCCTGGCAGAACGTCTCGTGCGGCCCGGTGTGCACGAACACGTCCAGGCTGGCGTAGGCGGTGGCCAGGTCGTTGCCGGTCTTGAAGCCGAGGAACGCGGCGTCGGGCAGATCCCGACGCAACTGCGCCTCATCCGGCCCTTCACCGACGACCACCAGCCGCACGCCGGGCAGGTCGCCGAGCGCGGCGAGCCGGTCCACCCGCTTCTCCGGGGACAACCTGCCGACGTACCCGACGAGCAGTTCACCGTTCGGTGCCAGTTCGGCGCGGAGTGCGGCGTCCCGACGGCCGGGGTTGAACAGCTCGACGTCCACACCGCGCCCCCACCGGTGCACACGCGGCACGCCGTGGTCTTGGAGCGCTTCCACGGCCCACGTCGACGGCGCCAGCGTGCGGTCCGCCTGGGCGTGCAGCCGGCGTGTCCACCGCCAGGCGGCGCGGGCGGTGAGGCCGAGCCCGTAGTGGCCGGCGAACCCGGCGATGTCGGTCTGGTAGACCGCGACGGTCGGGATGCCCAGCCGCCGTGCCGCCAACAGACCGCGCGCGCCCATCACGAACGGGCTGGCCAGGTGCACCACGTCCGGCCGGAAATCGGCCAACGCGGTCAGCACCTTGCGCGTGGGCACCCCGACGGGCAGCGAGCTGAACCTCGGCAGGTCGACCGCGGGCACCCGGACCACCGGCGTGCCGCGGTGGTGGTCCGCACCCGCGCCGGGCGCCACGACCAACGCCTGGTGACCGTGCGCTTTCAGGTGTTCCAGGACCCGCAGAACGGAGTTGGTGACCCCGTTGACCTGGGGCAAGAAGCTCTCGGTGACGATCGCTACGCGCACGCCGATCACCTTGCGATGCCAAGGACACGGCGGCGTGACACCTCAGCGAACGCCTGCCGAACTCCTCGCGTCGCAGTTGACGTTGTCCGCGGCTTCACCTCGTGTACGCATCGCGGTCACTCTGTGCGGTGACACTAGGTCGGCATGACCGTCTTGTCGTCCCGTCCCGCGCAGCCCGTCGATCCCGGCCTGGTGTCGATCGCGCTGGAGATAGCGGGTCGACTCGCCAACGACGCGTCCGACGTGATCATGGCGACGGCGGGACGTGGTGCGCGATCCGACGACGAGGCGTCACCGTTCGACTGGGTGACGGACACGGATCGGACGTTGGAGCGGCACACCCGGCGGGTGCTGACGGCAGAGTTCCCGGACATCCCGGTGTTCTGCGAGAACGTCGACGAGGACACCGCGAGCGACGCCGAGTTCCGCTGGGTCGTGGACCCGGTCGACGGGACGGCGAACTACGTGGCCGGCGTGCCGTGGTGCGCGTACAGCCTCGCGCTGGTCGACCGGTGGGGGCCGGTCGTCGGCGTGGTCGCGGACCCGTACCGAGCCCAGATCTACGCGGCGGCGCGGGGACGTGGCATGCGGGCGAACGGCACGCCGGTGAAGCTGGGCGACCAGGCGGTGAGTTCGATCGTGTGCACGGAGATGACGCGGACCGGCCCGTGGCCCGGCATGGGCGAGTTCATCTCCCGCGCCGCGGTGGCCGGTACCGGCGTTCGCGTCCTGGGTTCCAAGGCCCTCGCCGTCGCCCAAGTAGCCCTGGGCCACGCCGCAGCCGCCGTCCTGCACAGCTACCACGAGTGGGACGTAGCCGGTGCCGTCGCCCTGGCCGTCGAATCCGGTGCCGCCGTACTGGACCGCAGAGGCGAAGACGACCCACTACCGCTGGACGGCCTGCTCGTCGCCATGCCGGAGGTGGCCGAGGAAGTCCTCGCCTGGTGGCAGTCCTCCACGTCCCGCTAATCCGTTTGCCGCAGCCAGCGCGGACCGAATAGAGCAGCCATCGCCGGGCCCAATAGGGCCCGGAAGTGAACCCGGTTCACCTCCCGGACGGTGGGTTGCCGGGTTTCGCGCTGTCTAGGGGACTTCCAGCCGGTGCACCTTCTCCAGCCGGCCCGCGACCCGGCGCCGCCACTCCCCGCCCGCGCCGTAGCTCCACGCGATAGCGTCACCGGCCCACAGCATCGGGCCCTCGTGCGCGCGGAAGTGCTCGTAGGTCAGCTCGAAGATCTTCCGCTTCACCAAGGCCAATGCGTGCCGGTCGTGGGCATCCTGGTGCGCGCAACTCTCCAGCAGTGAAGGCGTGCCACATGACAGGACGATCTCAAAGGACTAACGGTCTAGTGCATTTGGGCTAACCGTTGCCCAGGTGCGGCAGCTGTTGTTCCAGCACTTCCAGGTGCGTGCGGACCTTGTCCAGTGAGGCCTGGTTGAGCAGTTGGAGGGCTACGCGGCCCACCTCGTCCTCGAACGACGTGAAGTCGCGGACGGCGGCCGTCAGTCTCTGGGTCACCGGGTGGTCGTGGTCGGCGCCCAGCGCACGCGCCAGGTCGGCGATCCGCCGCACGTCCGACAGTTCACCGCCGAACTGCCCCGCGATCCGCTCCAACCAGTCCCGAGCCGGTGACGGCGGCACAGTCGCCACCGCAGCACCCACCCGGCGCACGGCCAGCTCGCACCGTCCCACCATCGCGGCCCACCGGTCGTGCATCGGGGGCGGCGGCGCGAGCGGAGGTGGTGGCGGCGGCGGTAGCACCGGCTGGGGGCGGCGGCGTACGGCTCCGACGACCAGGCCGATGAGGGTGCCGGGGATGCCTCCCATGACCACACCGAACATCCCTGAGGCGATGAAGCTCGCCACGAGGGGGACGCCGGACCCGTTCTCTGGCGACGTCGCGAAGCCGAACATGATGAGGGTCGTCATCAGCGTCGTGCCGATGAGCAGTCCCCAGAGCGCCGCCCGTCCCATGCGCTCAATGTGCCAGATCAGGCGTCATAATCCACGGTAACCGCCGAGCTCACCGCCACCGATTGGCACGTCAGCACGAACCCGGCCTCCACCTCACGCGGCTCCAACGCGTAGTTCCGCCGCATCTCCACCTCACCCGACACCACCAGCGCCCGGCACGTCCCGCACACACCGCCCTTGCACGCGAACGGCAGGTCGGCGCGCACCCGCTGGGCCGCGTCGAGGATCGGCACGTCCGCCGGCAGCGGCACGACGGTGGTCCGCCCGTCGAGGATCACGGTCGCCGACGCGGCCGCCACCTCGGCGGTAGACGCACGGCGCGGCGGAGGCGGCGGCTCGTCCACGTAGAACAACTCGTGGTGCACCGACGACGCGGGAACGCCCAGGGACGCCAGCACGTCCTCCGCGTCCTTCACCATCCCGTAGGGCCCGCACAGCCACCACTGGTCCACGTCGGCCCACGGCACCACCACCCCGAACAGCGCCCGCAGCTTCGCCGCGTCCAACCGCCCGGAGAACAGCTCGACGTCCCGAGGCTCCCGCGACAGCACGTGCACCAGCTGGAACCGCGCCGGGTACCGGTCCTTCAGGTCCGCCAGCTCCTCGGCGAACATCACCGTGTCCGCCCGCCGGTTCCCGTACAGCAACGTCACCCGCGCGCCACCGGCCAGCACCGACGCGGCGATCGACAACGCCGGCGTGATCCCGGACCCGGCGACCACCAAGCCGTGGTGCGAGCCGCCGGACGGCGTGAAGTTGCCCAAGGGCGGCAGGACTTCCAGCACGTCACCGCGCTGCACCCGGCCCACCAGCAGGGTCGAGAACAACCCGCCGTCCACCCGCCGCACCCCGATCCGCAACGGCCCACCGGCCGGCGCGCAGATCGAGTACGACCGCCGCTCGTCGCCGTTGCGCAGGGTCAGGTACTGCCCAGGGGCGAAGGTGAACACGGAGGCCAGCTCGGCAGGCACCTCGAACGTCACCGCGACGGCGTCCGAGCACAGCTGCTCGACCGACGCGACGGTCAGCTTGTGGAACACCGGCCGCGCCATCAGATCTCCTTCACGTGCTCGAACGGCTCGGCGCAGTCCGCGCACCGCCGCAACGCCTTGCACGCCGTGGACCCGAACCGCGACAGCTCCGAAGTCCGAACCGACCCGCACCGCGGGCACGGCACCCGCCGCGACGGCGGCACCAGGTTCAGCGGCACCGGACCGGCAGCACGCGGACCCAGCCGGGACGGCGGCGCGATGCCCGCCTCCCGCAGCTTGCGCAACCCGTCCTCGCTGATCCAGTCCGTAGTCCAGGCCGGCGACAGCGACATCCGCACGTCCACCGCCGAGAACCCCGCCGCCAGCAACGACCGCCGCAGGTCCGCGCCCATCTCGTCCAGCGCCGGACACCCCGAGTAGGTGGGCGTGATCGTCACCGACACCCGCCCGTCCTCCTCGGTCACGTCACGCAGCACCCCGAGGTCGGCCAACGTCAGCACCGGCAGCTCCGGGTCCCGGACCCGCGCGGCGACCTCCAGCGCGGTTACCACGTCGCACCCGGCAACGACCGGTGCAGGTGCTGCATCTCGGCGAGCAGGTAGCCCATGGCCTCGGTGTGCACGCCGTCGCGCCCGGCCAGCCCGTTGACCCGCGCCGCAGGCACGTCCACCGGCCGGGTCAGCCCGGCCGCCGACAGCACCGCGTCCAGCACACCGTCCACTTCGGACCGGAGCTCGCCCGGATCCACCGCGACCCCGGCCAACCGCCGCTCCACCGCATGAGCCGTGAGCAGCTCGTCCAGGAACGGCCACACCCGCTCCAACCCGGCCTGCATCCGCCGGTGCGACTCGGCCGTCCCGTCACCCAGCCGCACGACCCACTGGGCCGCGTGATCACGGTGGTAGGCCAGTTCCTTCAACCCCTTGGCCGCCACCGCCGCCAGCACCGGGTCGGCACTCGCGCGCAACCGCGAGTACTGCGCGATCTTCCACGACGAGAACACCAGCAGCCGGGCCATGGTCGTGGCGAAGTCACCGCCGGCGAACGGACCGCACTCGATCTCCGCCAGGTGCACGTTGCGGAAATCGCGCTCGTCCCGCAGGTACGCCAACGCGTCCTCGTCCCGCCCGTCACCCTCGACCTCACCGGCGCGGGTCAGCAGCAGCCGGGCCTGTCCGAGCAGGTCCAGCGCGATGTTGGCCAGCGCGACGTCCTCCTCCAGCTCCGGCGCGCGGGAACACCACTCGGCCAGCCGGTGGGACAGGACCAGCGCGTCGTCACCGAGCATCAGGCAGTACGCGGTCAGGTCGGCGCGGTCGACGTCGGGCACTTCGCGGTCGACCCCGGCCAACGCCTCCGAGAACCCGGTCCCGAACGCCCAGTGCGTGTCCTCGTGGTCGATGAGCGACTCGTACGCATTATCGAAGCTCATAGGTGCGGCACGTCCTCGGGGATCTCGTAGAACGTCGGGTGCCGGTAGACCTTGTCCCCGCTGGGCTCGAAGAACGGGTCCTTCTCGTCCGGCGACGACGCGGTGATCGCCGCCGCGGGCACCACCCAGATCGACACGCCCTCGTTGCGCCGGGTGTAGACGTCACGCGCGTTCCGCAACGCCATCTCGGCGTCCGGCGCGTGCAGCGACCCGACGTGCACGTGGTTCAACCCGCGCTTGCCGCGCACGAACACTTCCCACAACGGCCACGAAGAACTCATGCCACACCTTCCTGAACGGACCGCTTCGCGGCGTGCGCGGCAGCGGCGGCACGCACCCACTCGCCGTCCTCGTGCGCCTTGCGCCGGTGCGCGATCCGCTGCGCGTTCGTGGGCCCGTTGCCGCCGACGACCTGCCAGAACTCGTCCCAGTCCGGCTGGCCGAAGTCGTGGTGCCCGCGCTCTTCGTTCCACTTCAGCGCGGGGTCGGGCAGCGTCACGCCCAGCTTCTCCGCCTGCGGCACGGTCATGTCCACGAACTTCTGCCGCAGCTCGTCGTTGGTGTTGCGCTTGATCCGCCACGCCATGGACTGCTCGGTGTTGGCCGATTCCGCATCCGGCGGACCGAACATCATCAGCGATGGCCACCAGAAGCGGTTCACCGACTCCTGCACCATGGCGCGCTGCGCGTCGGTGCCGCTCATCATCGTCATCAGCAGCTCGTAGCCCTGCCGCTGGTGGAAGGACTCCTCCTTGCAGATGCGGATCATGGCGCGCGCGTACGGTCCGTAGGACGTGCGGCACAGCGGCACCTGGTTGCAGATCGCGGCGCCGTCCACCAGCCAGCCGATCACGCCGACGTCGGCGTAGGACAGCGTCGGGTAGTTGAAGATCGAGGAGTACTTCTGCTTGCCCGAGATCAGCTTCTCGGTCAGGTCGCCCCGGTCCGCGCCCAGCGTCTCGGTCGCGGCGTACAGGTACAGGCCGTGCCCGGCCTCGTCCTGGACCTTGGCCAGCAGGATCGCCTTGCGGCGCAACGACGGCGCGCGGCTGATCCAGTTGCCCTCCGGCTGCATGCCGATGATCTCGGAGTGCGCGTGCTGCGCGATCTGCCGGATCAACGTCCTGCGGTAGCCGTCGGGCATCCAGTCACGCGGCTCGACGCGCTGCTCGGCGGCGACGGTGCGCTCGAACTGAGCCTCCAGGTCCATGCATCGATGTTACACCTGAAGGCCAATTTTGAGGAGAACTGTCACAAACGCCGACGGAGCCACCAGACCAGCGGCAACAGCCCCGCCCACACGGCCAGCAGGAACGTGCCGATCGGCAGCAACGCGAGCACGGCGGTGCGGCCGGCGACCCGTGCCACTTCGGGATCGGCCGTGTCGTACTCGATGCGCACCAGCTGACCCGGCTCCAGCCCCTCCGGGTACAGCACGCCCTGCGACGGGCTGTGCACGGCGCCGTCCGGCGTCGCGAAGCGCACCACGGTGCGCTGGAACGAGACCGACACCACCTCGGCGGTCGCCTTGCCCAGCCGCTTCTCGATCATCAGGTCGTCCCGCCAGCACGCCGCGAGCAGGATCACGCCGATCAGCGTCACGACCGCGCCGAACACCAGCAACGACCGGCTGACCAGGAGCCGAGCCTTCGGACGGGCACTCGTTCGCACTGCGTCGTCCACCACAACTGAGGAGTCTAGGGCGGCCTGGGCTCCGGATCTCAGCCACGAGTCCATACCCTCGACGCCGTGACCACAGCTCCTGTCTCGCGGACCCGACAACGGCTGCGCGTGCACACCAGGCGCGTCGCGGGCGACGATTTGCTGAGCAGGCTGCCGGCCCCGACCGGCGCACTGAGCTGGGTCCGGGATGGAACGGGCCTGGTCGGATGGGGTGAGGCGGCCCGTTTCGAGGTCTCCGGACCGGACCGTTTCGCGGCCGCCGACCGCTGGTGGCGCGAGTTCACCGACGGCCTCGACGTGGACGACGAGATCGGCGTGCCGGGCACGGGCGCGGTGGCGTTCGTCAGCATGGCGTTCTCCGACCGGCCGGGACGTTCGGTGCTGGTGGTGCCGGAAGTCGTCATAGGTCGCCACAACGGGCACAGCTGGTTGACCACGATCGGCAACGTCACCGGACGGCGGGTCGAGCCGGTGCGCAAACCGTCCGAGGTGAAGTACGCCGACGGGCAGGTGTCCGTCACCGGCTACCGCACGGCGGTGCGCGCGGCGGTCGAACGGATGCAGGCCGGCGAACTGGACAAAGTCGTGCTGGCACACGACCTGCTGGCCGTCGCGGACATCGAGATCGACCACCGTTTCGTACTGGAAGGCCTGGCCCGCCGATACCCCGAGTGCTGGGTGTACGCCGTGGACGGCCTGATCGGCGCGACCCCCGAACTGCTGCTGCGGCGCAACGGATCCGTGGTCGATTCGCGCGTGCTGGCCGGGACGACATGGCCGCACGACGGGATGTCCGATGACGAACTGGCCGCCGCGCTGCTGTCGTCCGGCAAGAACCGCGACGAACACGAGTACGCGGTGACGTCGCTGGTGGAGACCCTGCGGCCGTTCTGCTCGACCATGTCGGTGGACGGCCCGTCGGTCCTCCGGCTGCCGAACGTCTCGCACCTGTCCAGCGACGTGGTCGGCACGCTCAGCGAAACGCCGTCGTTGCTAGCCCTGGGCGAGGCCCTGCACCCCACCGCCGCCGTCGGCGGCACCCCACGTGCGGACGCCATCACGGTGATCGAAGAACTGGAAGGCATGGACCGGGGCCGGTACGCGGGCCCGGTGGGCTGGATCGACGGCAACGGCGACGGCGAGCTCGGCATCGCCCTGCGCTGCGCCCAGGTGGACGGCCCCACAGCCCGCCTCTACGCCGGCTGCGGCCTGGTCGCCGAGTCCGATCCCGACTCCGAGGTCCACGAGGCACACGCCAAGATGCTGCCGTTCCGCGAAGCCCTCGAAGGCATGTGACGGACGCGGGGCCGCCCTCGACTCAGGACGGCCCCACGTTCGACTTCAGTGGTGGTGGCCCGCGAGAAGTTCGCGGGTTTCGTGGATCTTCTTGAACGACTTCGGCTCGGTCACCGTGGCCGCACGTGCCGCGAACCCGGCCGCACCCGGTGCCACGGCGGGCTTGCCCGGTGTGAACAGCCACGTCTGGAACAGCTCGTCCAGTTGCTGCCCGGACAGCTCCTCGGCGAACGCGATGAACTCGTCCGTCGTCGCGTTGCCGTTGCGCTTCTCGCTCGGCCACTGCTTCAGCAGCTGGAAGAACGCCTCGTCGCCGATCGCGCCGCGCAACGCGTGCACGGTCAGCGCACCCCGGTCGTACACGGCGCCGTGGAACTGGTTCGGCGCGCCCGGGTCACCGGGCAGGACCTGCCAGAACGGGCTGTCCTCCGGGTACGACGCGTAGACGAAGTCCGAGTTCTCCTGGACCGTGCCTTCACCGACGTGCTCCGACCACAGCCACTCCGCGTAGCTGGCGAAGCCCTCGTTCAGCCAGATGTCCTTCCAGCCCTGCACCGACACCGAGTCGCCGAACCACTGGTGCGCGACCTCGTGCGCCACCACGTAGGTGTTCGAGCCGCGGCGGAAGAAGCCGGCGTCGTAGGTGGAGCGGGTCTGGTTCTCCAGCGCGAAGCCGATGCCCGGCGTGGCCACGCCGCCCTGCGCCTCGAACGGGTAGGTGCCGAACTGGGTCTCCAGGAACTCCGTCACCTCGGGCGTGCGCTCGATGCTCGCCACCGACGCGCCGTAGTCCGCGCCCAGCCGCTCCGAGTAGGCGTTGAGCACCGGCTGGCCGTTCGGCGCGGTCGACTGGCGGATCTCGAACTGGCCGATCGCGATGAACGCCAGGTAGGTGGCCTGCGGCTGCAGGCTGCGGTAGCGCCAGCGGGTCCAGCCGTTGATCTGCTGGGTGGTGCCGCCGAACAGGCCGTTGGAGATCACCTCGACGCCGCTGGGCACGGCCACCGACACGTCGAACTTCGCCTTGTCGGTCGGGTGGTTGTTGCTCGGGAACCACCACGGCGCGATGTCCGGCTGGTCGATCGCCAGCGCGCCGTCCGGGGTCCGCTTCCACGACGTGTAGCCGTCCACGTCGTGGGTCGAGGGCACGTCGGAGTACGTGACCACGATGGTCAGGTCGGCGCCCTGGCGGAGCGCGCCGCGCGGGTCGACCACGAGTTCGCCGTCCGCCTGGGAGAACTCGGCGACCTTGTTGTTGACCCGGACCGAGCTGACCTTCAACAGGAAGTCGAGGTTGAACTGGCTCAGTTCCTGGGTGGCTTTGGCCAGGATCGTCGTCGTGCCGGAAAGGTTGTCGTTCGCCGGCTGGTAGTTGAGCCTGATGTCGTAATGGGAAACGTCGTACCCGCCGTTGCCGGCATTCGGGTAGTACGGGTCTCCGATGCCCGGTGCTCCTGGTTGGGCCGCCGTCGCCGTGCCGGCGAGCAGCAGCAGGGACGCCGCGGTGGCGGTACCGAGGGTCAGCTTCGCTCTCAGGGACATGCGGCGAAGCTAGTCGTGCCCTCCGGCCCGCTGTACCCCCGTCGGTGGGATTTCGGCTATTGGAAAGCGGTTGACACGGCGGCCTTCAGCCGGGCGTGCAGATCCCGCAATTCCTTGCGCTCGGTGCGGATTTCGACCACCCGGATTCCGCTCGGCCGGTCGAGTGCTCGTCCCAACTCGTCCGGCGTGCGGGCCCGGGTGTGCGGCACCTGGTGGGCTTTGCACAGGGCTTCGAGGTCGACGCCGTGCGGGGTGCCGAAGACGCGTTCGAAGGTCTTCTCGTGCTCCTTCGCGCCCTGTTCCAGCAACGCGAAGATGCCGCCGCCGTCGTCGTTGAGGACGACGATCGTGAGGTCCGGGCGGGGCTCGTGCGGGCCGATGAGCAGGCCGTTCGCGTCGTGCAGGAACGTCAGGTCGCCGATCAGGGCGTAGGTCGGGCCCTGGGTGAGCGCGATGCCGGCGGCGGTGGAGACGCTGCCGTCGATGCCCGCCACGCCCCGGTTGGCGTAGGTGTGGACGTCGCGGCGCGGCGCGGCGACGAGGTCGACGTCGCGGACCGGGTTGGACGAGCCGAGGAACAGGTTCGCGCCCGCGGGGAGCGCGGCGAGGAGGTCGCGGGCCACGTGCAGGCCGGTCGGCCACGGCTCCTTGGCCAGCAGGTCGTGCACGACGTCGGCGACCGCCTTGTCCGCGTGCTGCCAGGCGGTGAGCCAGTCGTGGTCCACCTCGTGCTCGCCGAGGACCAGGTCGGTGGAGGTGTGCGTGGCGGCGAACTGCGGGTCCGGCCAGTCGAGTTCGTCGGAGAGGACGTGCACGACCGGGGTTCGGGCGATGAGCTTGAGCACGCCCCTGGAGAGGGTGGCGCGGCCCACTACTACTACGGCCTGCGGGTTCAGGTGCTCGGGGAGTTCTCCCGCGTTGAGCAGCAGGGTGCCGTGGCGCAGGCCGTGGCCGGTCGGTTCGGCGATCACCGGCCAACCCGCGCGTTCGGCCAGGTCGGTGAGGTCGTGGTCGGTGTCGCCGACGACCACCAGGGTGCGCGGGCCGAGGTGGTCGGCCGGGTGCAGGGAGGTGGTGGTGCGGCGGGCGGTGCGGGTCCAGGGCATGTCGAACGGGCGGCCGTCCAGGCTCTCCGGCCAGTCGTCGTCCTGATCGGGCACCAAGGGCTCGCGGAACGGGATGTTGACGTGCACCGGGCCTTGGTCGCGAGCGGTGGCGACGGCCCGGCAGACCAGGGAGCGCCACAGGCCGTTCTGGTTCTCCCGGCGTTCGGCGATGGGGAATTGGAGGGTGTCCGTACCGAAGATGCGCTGCTGGTCGACGGTCTGGCTGGCGCCGGTGCGGTAGAGCTCGACCGGGCGGTCGGCGGTGAGGGCGATGACCGGGACGCCCGCGTGCCCGGCTTCCAGCATCGCGGGGTGGAGGTTCGCCACGGCGGTGCCGGAGGTGCAGGTGACGGCGGTGACCTGGTTGCTGCCCTTGGCCAGGCCGAGGGCGAGGAAGCCGGCGGTGCGCTCGTCGATGCGGACGTGGAGGGTGAGGCGTCCGGCCGCGGCGGCCTCGTGCAGGGCGAAGGACAGGGGGGCGTTGCGCGATCCGGGGCTCAGCACGACGTGCTTGACGTCGTTGCGGATCAGCTCGTCGACAAGCACCCTGGCCTGCGCGGTGGACGGGTTCACCTGGACATTGTCGCTCAGTGCACGATCAGGTGATTCACCTTGCTGAATCGAACACCGGTTCGAACAATGGAATCATGATCCCCCACCAGCACCGACCCGTCACCCCGACCCGCCGGGAACCGGCGCCGCTCTCAGCTCCGCGGCAGGCATATTGTCCGTGCCGTGGCAGATCAGGACGTTTCCGAGCTGTTCGACCCCACCCGCTGGAAGCTGGTCGAGGGGTTCGACTTCACCGATATCACCTACCACCGCGCGGTCGACCAGGGCACGGTGCGCATCGCGTTCAACCGGCCCGAGGTGCGCAACGCGTTCCGCCCGCACACGGTCGACGAGCTGTACCGCGCGCTGGACCACGCCCGGATGAGCTCGGACGTCGGGTGCGTCCTGCTGACCGGCAACGGCCCTTCACCGCGGGACGGCGGCTGGGCGTTCTGCTCGGGCGGCGACCAGCGCATCCGCGGCCGCAGCGGGTACCAGTACGCGGCGGGTGAGACGGCGGACACCATCGATCCGGCCAGGGCGGGCAGGCTGCACATCCTGGAGTGCCAACGCCTGATCCGCTTCATGCCGAAGGTGGTGATCGCCGTCGTCCCGGGGTGGGCCGCCGGCGGTGGCCACAGCCTGCACGTCGTGTGCGACCTGACGCTGGCCAGCGCGGAGCACGCCAGGTTCAAGCAGACCGACGCGGACGTCGGCAGCTTCGACGGCGGCTACGGGTCGGCGTACCTGGCGCGGCAGGTGGGCCAGAAGTTCGCCCGGGAGATCTTCTTCCTGGGTCGGGCTTACACGGCCGAGGACATGCAGAAGATGGGCGCCGTCAACGCGGTCGTGCCGCACGCCGAGCTGGAGTCGACGGCGCTGGAATGGGCGAAGGAGATCAACGGCAAATCCCCGACCGCGCAGCGGATGCTGAAGTACGCCTTCAACCTGATCGACGACGGCCTGGTCGGTCAGCAGATCTTCGCCGGCGAAACCACCCGCCTCGCCTACATGACCGACGAGGCGGTGGAGGGCCGCGACGCCTTCCTGGAAAAGCGCCCGCCGAACTGGTCCGACTACCCCTACTACTACTAGCCCGCCGCCATGATCACCCTCGACCAACTACGCGCCGCCCTGAGCCGGGACCGGGCACCTGCGCCAACGCCCGCCAACGCGACCGGCTCGGGCGCCGAAGGCCGATCGCCCGTGCTGGTCGCCCAGCCGAGCGACCAACCGCGCCCACCTCCCCAGGGCTGGGAGACCGAAGCCGTCCTGGCGGTCGGCACGTCCGGCTCCACGGGTGAGCCGAAAACGGTCCTGCTCGGGGCCGAAGCGCTCACCACCTCGGCCGAGCTGACGCACGCCCGCCTCGGCGGCCCCGGCACGTGGCTGCTCGCCCTCCCGACCACCCACATCGCGGGCATCCAGGTGCTCGTCCGCTCGATCGTGGCGGGCACCGAGCCCGGCGTGATGGACCTCGCCGCCGGCTTCCGCGCCTCCGGCTTCGCCACCACCGCCCGCACCGTCCTGGCCACCCCCGGCCGCCACTACACCGCCCTGGTGCCGACCCAACTCGCCCGCCTGGTCGCGATCGAAGGCCCCGGCCTGGCCGCGATCCGGCAGTTCGACGCGGTCCTGATCGGCGGTGCCGCCACACCGCCCGCACTGCTCGAACGGTCCCGGCAGCTCGGCGTCCGGGTCGTCACCACGTACGGCATGAGCGAGACGTCCGGCGGCTGCGTCTACGACGGGCTGCCGCTGGACGGCGTCCGGGTCCGGCTGGTCGACGGCCGCATCGAGGTCGGCGGCCCGGTGCTGGCCCTCGGCTATCAGGGCGGCGAGCGGTTCGGGGAGTGGTTCCGGACCGGTGACCTCGGGCGAATCCGGCCCGACGGCACGTTGGAGGTGCTCGGACGCGCCGACGACGTGATCATCAGCGGCGGCGAGAACATCGCGCCCGCCCAGGTCGAACGGGCGCTCACCGCCCAGGCCGGCGTGCGTGAGGCGTGCGTCGTGGGGCTGGCCGATCCCGAATGGGGTCAAGTGGTCGGCGCGGCCGTGGTGCCGGACGATCCGAGCGCCCCGCCCGACGTGGACGAGCTGTGCGCGGCGGTCGGGGAGGCGGTCGGGCGGTTCGCCATGCCGAAGCGGGTTGTTTTCGTCTCCGAGCTGCCACAACGCGGTCCCGGCAAGGTGGATCGGAGGGCGGTCGCTAGCTCGTTTGGGTGAGTTCTTGTCTTATTGCGCATGGTTGTTGGTTGACAGGTAACCACTCCGGGGGATTGGCTCGGCAGCGCCGTGACGCGCGGCCCTGCCGCGGTCCCCTCCGCACCGCGTGTCCGGACGAGGAGTGCTGCGATGACCAGGCGCTACCTGTTACCGCTCGCCGTCGCCACCGTCATGACCGCCGGACTGACGGCACCCGCCGCAGCCGCGGCTGACGCCAATGCCGAATGGCGGGCCGACCTGTCCACCGTGAACGCCGACGACAACGGCGTCACCTCGGACAACGGCACGGTGCGGCTCGACCGCGCCGCACCGACGCCCGCCAGCGCGCGGACCGCCGTGCGCACCGGGTTCCTGCAACTCGACCCGCGCGGGTTCGACACCCCCGTCAACGCCATCGCCGCGACCGTGAAGAGCAACGTCCCCGCCGGCGCCGAAGTCGCCGTGGACGTGCGCGGCGCGCTCGGCGACGACCAGTGGACCGAGTGGGTCGAGGCACGCCCCGACGCCCCGGCCGTGCTGCCGACCGCCGTCACGACCGTGCAGGTCCGGCTGGCACTGACGGCGGAGAAGGCGACACCCGAGGTCAGCCAGGTCGACCTCAGAGCGTTCACGACCCCGAAGACCGCCGACGTCAACGCGCAGGCCGCGGGCCTGTCGTACCGGGTCTACGCGACCCGCGAGGGCCTGGTCGGCGGCACCACCGCGAACGGGCACGTGATCACGAGCCGCGACCACTTCGTCGCCCTGCCGTCGCGGCGCGGCCTGTCGGCCAAGGCCACCGGCACGTACAGCGTGCGGGTGTGCGCGGCGAACGGCCGCTGCGAGTGGGCGCCGGTGTGGGACGTCGGCCCGTGGAACACCAAGGACGACTACTGGAACCCGTCGTCGACCCGTGAGATGTGGACGAACCTGCCGCAGGGCAAGCCCGAGGCGCAGGCCGCGTACGAGGACGGCTACAACGGCGGCAAGGACCAGTTCGGCCGCACCGTCGCCAACCCGGCGGGCATCGACCTGGCCGACGGCACGTTCTGGGACGGCCTGAAGCTGACCAACAACGCGTGGGTCACCGTCACCTATTCGTGGACCGGTTCGGGCCCGGCCGGGTTCGTCCGCACCGCGGGCGACCCGCTCAACGTCCGCAGCGGCGCCACGTCGACGGCGTCCCAGGTCGGCCTGGCCGCGAACTACGCGCAGGTGCGGGTCGAGTGCCAGCTCACCGGCCAGTCCGTGACGGGCTCGCAGGGCACGTCGAACATCTGGTTCCGGATCGCGGCGGGCAAGTACATCGCGCGGGCGTACGTGTCCGGCGTGTCCGGCGCCACTGCCTGCTGATCTGCGAGCACCCGGAAGCGGGTCCCCGTTCATCATGTCGGAGGATGTCCGACATGGCCACAGCCACCCAGTGGGTATCGGGGACCCGCCCCCGCACGCTGCCGAACTCCATCGCGCCGGTGCTGGTCGGCGCGGGCGCCGCGCACCACATCGACGGGTTCAACCTGACCTGGTCGCTGCTGGCGCTCGCGGTGTCGGTCGCGCTCCAGGTGGGTGTGAACTTCGCCAACGACTACTCCGACGGCATCCGCGGCACCGACGCCAACCGGGTCGGCCCGTTCCGGCTGGTCGGTTCCGGTGCGGCGACCCCCAAGTCGGTCCGCACGGCGGCGTTCGCGGCCCTGGCCGTCGCCGCGTTGGCGGGACTGGTCCTGATCGTGCTGACCGGCCGGTACTGGATGGTGTTGTTCGGCGCGGTCTGCATCGCCGCGGCGTGGTTCTACACCGGCGGCCGCAAGCCGTACGGGTACTCAGGCCTGGGCGAACTGGCCGTGTTCGTCTTCTTCGGCCCGGCCGCCGTACTCGGCACGCTGTACGTGCAGACCGGGGAGATCACCGGGATCGGCATCGGCGGCGCGATCGCGATGGGCTCCTTCTCCACCGGCGTGATGATCGCCAACAGCCTGCGCGACATCCCGACCGACATCCAAGCGGGCAAGCGCACCCTGTCAACCACCCTGGGCGACAAGGACTCCCGCCGCCTCTACCTCGCCCTGGTCGCGATCCCGTTCCTGATCACCCTGGCGATCGGCCTCCGCGTCCCCCTGGCCCTTACCGGCTTCCTAGCCCTCCCCCTGGCCGTCCTCGGCGCCCGCCGCGTAGCCAAGGGCCACAAGGGCCACGACCTGATCCCCGTCCTCCGCGACACCGGCCTCGCCATGCTCATCTGGGGCCTAGCCATCCCCACCGCCCTAATCCTCGGCTAACCCCCACCCCACGCCCCCGCGCGTGTCCAACACTCAGAACGCGCGTGTCCAACCTCCAGAACGCGCGTGTCCAACGCTCAGAACGCGCGTGTCCAACGCTCAGAACGCGAGAGTCCAACGTTCAGGTGCGGTGAGTTCAACGCTCAGGACGCGCGCTGAGGCACCGTTAGTCGGCCGCCCGAGGGAGTTATCCACAGGCAGCGCGCGAACGCCGTGGATTGTCGGACCCTTGTGGCAGGGTAAAAGCAGGGGTCCCCTTGGCGGGGACCCTTGCGGAGCGAGCGGGGCGGTTACCAGGCGTCTTCGGTGAAGGTCATTGGTTCATCGTCGTCGCGACGCTTGGGTTTGGGGGGTTCTACGCGGCGTTCCTCGCCTCGGCACAGGGCGGCGAGGGTTTCGCGGTCTGCTTCCAGCGCGGCCTTCACGCCGCGGTCGTCTGCGGCCTCGCCCATGAGCACTTGCCGCCAGCTCAGGTAGCCGCCCGCGATCCTCCGCTGCAACGCCTGCAATTCCGGTGACGCCTCGTTCGACTTCGCGAACTGCATCACCCGTCGCACGTCCTCCGCCGAGGGCTCGCGCTGCGGGTATCGCAGCTTCGCCGCCTCGCGCATCGCCTTGTCGGCGTCGGCGACCGACCTGGCGAGCACTTCCTCGGCTGTGAGCACCTCCGCCGTCCGCCACGCGCTCACCGCAAACCCCTTCCCACGCGCCGCCGATCCACGCTGCGACGCACGGCACGCGCCGTGCGTTCCCCATCCAAGCAAGAATCAGCCCGACCAAGTGCCGGTAGAACGGAATCGGGTCAACATGGCCAGGTGCGGTTCCAGGTCCAGGCCCTGCGCGGCCACCCACGAATCGTCGTAGTAGGTGTGCGAGTACCGCTCCCCACCGTCGCACAGCAACGTCACGACGCTCCCCCGCAGCCGCGACGCCCGCATCTCCGCGATCAGCTGGAACGCACCCCACAAATTCGTGCCGGTCGACCCACCGACCCGCCGCCCCAGCACCTCCTCGACGTGCCGGATCGTCGCGATCGACGCCGCGTCCGGCACCTTGATCATCCGGTCGATGACGGCACCGATGAACGACGGTTCCACCCGCGGCCGGCCGATGCCCTCGATCCGGGAGCCACGCGTCCCGGTCAAGGACACATCACCATCACGCCAGGCGTCGAAGAACACCGAGTGCTCCGGATCGACGACGGCCAGCCGCGAGTGCAGCTTCCGGTAGTGGATGTACCGGCCGATGGTGGCGCTCGTGCCACCGGTGCCCGCCCCGACCACGACCCACTCGGGCTCGGGCGCGGCCTCCAACTCCATCTGCTGGAACACCGACTCGGCGATGTTGTTGTTGCCACGCCAGTCCGTGGCCCGCTCGGCGTGCGTGAACTGGTCCATGAAGTGCCCGTCCAGCGACGCCGCCAGCCGCCGTGACTCGTCGTAGATCGCGCCCGGCTCGTCCACGAAGTGGCACTGCCCGCCCTGGCGCTCGATCAACGCCACCTTCTCCTGGCTGGTGGACCGGGGCATCACCGCGATGAACGGCAACCCGAGCAGCCGGGCGAAGTACGCCTCCGACACCGCCGTGGACCCCGACGACGCCTCGATCACCGGCGTGCCGCCGACCACCCAGCCGTTGCAGATCGCGTACAGGAACAGCGACCGGGCCAGGCGGTGCTTCAAAGAACCGGTGGGGTGGGTCGACTCGTCCTTCAGGTACAAGTCGATGCCCCACTCCGGCGGGAGGGGGAAGTGCAGCAGGTGCGTGTCGGCGCTGCGGTTGGCGTCCGCTTCGATGATGCGGACGGCCTCGCACACCCATTCCCTGGTCCGGGTGCTACATCGATCTACCGAAGAGGTCACGCCGGCACGATAACTTCTGCGACGTGACCTCACCTCTGAGCGGCTCATTCCGCGGCAGCCTCCTCGCCGGCGCCGTCGGCGACGCGCTCGGCGGTTCGATCGAGTTCGACCGGATCGACCGCATCCGGGGCCGCTTCGGCCCGTCGGGTCTCACCGACTACGCACCGGCCTACGGCAGGCTCGGCGCGATCACCGACGACACCCAGATGACCCTGTTCACCCTGGAAGGCCTGTTGCTGGCGAAGAAACGCGGCAGCGACCCGGTGCACGAGGTGCGCGTCGCGTACGGGCGCTGGCTGCGCACGCAGGGCGGCCCGGCGGTCAGACCGGACGGGTGGCTGCTGGACGTGCCCGAGCTGCACGAGCGCCGCGCACCCGGCAACACGTGCCTGACCGCGCTCCGCTCCGGCGTGCTGGGCACGGTGGACACCCCGATCAACGATTCGAAGGGCTGCGGCGCGGTGATGCGCGCGGCGCCGGTGGCGTTGTGGTCGGACGACGTGCACGAGGTGTTCGACCTGGCCGCCGCCACCGGCGCGCTGACCCACGGCCACCCCAGCGGCTACCTGTCGGCAGGCGTGCTGGCGGTGCTGGTGCAGCAGGTGCTGGCGGGCACGGCACTGCTGCCCGCGATCGAGGTGGCCCGAGCCGAACTGATCACGTGGGACGGTCACGAGGAGCAGTTGGGCCTGCTGGACCTGGCCGTGGAGCTGAGCGTGCGCGGTGTCCGACCGACGCCTGAAGTGATCGAGACGGCGTTGGGCGGTGGTTGGGTCGGCGAGGAGGCGTTGGCGATAGCGGTGCTCACCGCGTTGACCGCACGGGACCTGGCGGACGGCCTGCTGCTCGCGGTCAACCACTCCGGGGACAGCGACTCGACCGGTGCCCTGTGCGGGAACCTGCTCGGCGCGCGGGACGGTGTCGAAGCCATCCCCGAGCACTGGCTGACGGACCTGGAACTCCGGGACGTGCTGGAACGCCTGGCCGACGACGCGGTGGAAGCGTTCACGCGCTGACCCACCGCCGCCTGCCGCTGACAACACTGGACGAACCTTAATCTACATAGGTAGCCTAGAACCGTGGAACCACTCGGACGTATCGGAGGGGCCACGGTGGACGTGCTGGAAGTGCTGCTCAAGAGCGACCAGCCGCGCTGGGGCCTGGAGATCATCAAGCTGACCGGACGCCCGTCCGGCAGCGTCTACCCGCTGCTCGACCGCCTGGAACGGGCCGGGTGGGTCACGTCGTCCTGGGACGACGACAGCGAACGCCGCGGCCCGCGGCGCCGGATGTACGTGCTCACGCCCGGCGGAGCCCAAGAGGCCGTCAAGGTGTGCGCGAAGACCGCCGGCGGAGCCGGCAATCGGACAAAGGCCAGGCCCGTGCCCGTCACCCGACCGGAGGTCGCCCGATGACCCGACTCGCCCTGGCCGCGGTCCGAGCAGCCGCCGCGCTGCTCCCCCGCGGGCAAAGAGACCGTTACCTGGAGCAGTGGCGCGCCGACGTGGAAGGCGCGCGGGAACTCGGCCTGAACCCGCTGGGCGTGGCGTTCGGCGCGATCCGCATCGCGAACCGGGAGCGCAAGCCGGTGATGCTGCCGATCGGCCCGTTGGCGCTGGCCCTGCGGCTGCGCGAGAGCACGAACCTCGGCGCGGTGCTGGCCGTGATGGTGCTGGCCAACCTCGGTGGCGCGATCCTGCTGGTCGTCTAGCCGGCGGCGCCGTCGCCGCGCAACTGGGCGCGCAGCTTCTCGCGCTCGGCGCGGCGCACGGCCTGCTTCTCTTCGAGCCCCTGCGCGACCCGCGTCCGCAGCCCGCGGAACACGAACAGCGACAGCGGCAACGCCACCACCACGCCGACGGCGAGGGCGACCAGCAGCGGCACGTTGGCGAGCACGAGCAGCGCGGTGACCGCGGCGACCATGCCCAGGCGCGCGCCGATGTAGAGCGTCACATCACGACCCAGGTGCACGGTAAACCAGGTTACGCGTCACCCATCGGCCCGGCCGCCGCGGTGTTGGGACGGCCCTCGAACCGGGTGGACAGCACGACCGTGGTGCGCGTGCGCGCGACGCCCTGGATGCGCCGCAACCGGCTCAGCGAGCGCTCCAGGTCGTCCACCGTGGCCACTCTCACCTTCACGATGAACGACTCGTCACCCGCCACCCGGTAGCACGACTCCACCTCGACCAGCTCGGCCAGCGCGACGGCCAGTTCGTCGTCGTCCGCGGTGTCCGTGGGGTGGATGCTGACCAGCGCGGTCACCCCGAGGCCGACGGCGCTCGGGTCCACCACGGCGTGGTAGCCGACGATCACACCGGTGCTTTCCAGCTTGCCGACCCGCTCGTGCACGGCGGAGGCCGAGAGGCCGACTTTGCGGCCCAGGTCGGCGTAGGTGGCCCGACCGTTCTCCCGCAGGGCGGCGATGATCTGGCGATCAAGAGCGTCCACCGGTCACAGCGTAGGCCCACCGACCTGCCCGGTGTCACGGCACTGATGTCCGAACCGCGCGCTTCGTCCCTTACTACCTCTTTACCATCACCCAAGCGTTCGAGTACCCATAGGGTTCGATGCCACGATGCGTCCGGTACGTCCGTTCGCCATCGGGGAGGAAAGACCGTGACCATGACGCTGACGCAGGGACACCAGGGTGAACGACTGCTCACACCGGGAGAGGTCGCGAACCTGTTCCGGGTGGACCCGAAGACGGTCACCCGTTGGGCGACCGCGGGCCGCATCGGCTCGATCCGCACGCCCGGCGGTCACCGCCGGTTCCGCGAGTCCGAGGTCCAGCAGCTGTTGTCGCAGCTGACCACGGAGGCGACCGAACCCGTTCGGCACTGACCACGTACACCTCCACGACACGAGTAATCTCGTGGCAAAGGAGGTGGCGACCATGCTCTACCTGCTCGCGGTGATCGGTGCGCTCACCATCGCCGTGCTGCTGTGGCGTGCGTTCGGACCGGACCGGGTCGATACCGCCCCCAGTCGTCGTTTCGTGGCACCGGACGACGACCCCGACTTCCTGCGCAAGCTCGGTGAGCAGCGCAAGAAGAAGCCGGACGACGAGGAGTGACAACGAAGGGGCCTCACCACGGAGGCCCCCTTCGTCACGACACGGACTAGTTGTTCGGGAAGTCGTCCGCCACGGTGGCGGCGAGTTCCAGCAGCGCGAGGCGGGTGTCCGGGGCGAGCTTGTCCAGCTCGATCTCCGCGCCCTCTTCCAGGTGCGTGTCGAACGGGATGCGCACCACGGCGCGGCAGCGCTGCGCGAAGTGCGCGGCCAGCTTGTCCAGGTCGACCTTGCCCGAGCCCGGCCGCACCGAGTTGATCACCACGACCGACTTCGCGACCAGCTCGCGGTAGCCGTGCGCGTCCAGCCAGTCCAGCGTCGCCGCCGACGTCTGCGCGCCGTCCACCGAGCCGGACGAGACGAGCACCAGCGAATCGGCCTGGTCCAGCACGCCCTTCATGGCCGAGTGCATCAAGCCGGTGCCGCAGTCGGTGAGCACGATGTTGTAGAACAGCTCCAGCAGCGCGACCGTGCGCAGGTAGTCCTGGTCGCTGAACGCCTCCGACACCGCCGGGTCCTGCTCGGACGCCAGCACTTCGAGGCGGCTGGGCGACTGCGAGGTGTACGCGCGCACGTCGCTGTACCGGGTGATCTTCGAGGCGTCGCGCAGCAGGTGCCGCACGGTCGCCGTGGTCTCCCGGGGCACCTTCAGCGCCAGCGTGCCGCGGTCGGGGTTGGCGTCCACCGCGATCACGCGGTCGCCGCGCAGCGAGGAGAACGTCGAGCCGAGCGTGGTGGTCGTGGTGGTCTTGCCCACACCGCCCTTGAGGCTCAGCATCGCGATCTTGTAGCAGCCGCGCAGCGGCTGGTTGATCCGGCCGATCAGCTCACGCCGGCGGACGTCCGCCGGGCTCTCGCCGAGGTTGACCAGCCCACCGGTGACCGAGTGCAGGGTCTTGCGCCAACCCGACTGCGGCTTGCGCTTCGCGCGCTTGATCAGCTGCTGCGAGGACATGTCGCTGGCGTTGGCCCGCTGCGGCTGCGGCTGGACGCTCTGCGGGAAGTTGTTGGGGAACCCGCCCTGGTACTGGTGCGGGCCCGACTGACCCGGGCCGGGGTACGGACCGGACTGGCCGCCCGAGACCTGGTACGCGCCCGACTGGTGACCCTGTTGTCCGGGCACCTGGTACGCGCCGGACTGCTGGCCCTGGACCTGGTAGGCGCCCGACTGCTGCCCCGGCACCTGGTACGGCCCGGACTGCGCCGGGAACCCGCCGGACGGCGGACCGGTCACCGGGCCGGACGTCGACGGGTCGAGGTAGACGGTCTGGGGGTCGACGTAGTGGGCTCCCGATCCCGGCTCGACCTGGTAGCCGCCCGACTGGTTCGGGTTGGGCTGCTGCCCTTCCGCTCCGGCCGACTGCTGCCACGACGGCTCAGGATTCTCGTAGCGACCGGTCACCGCTGGGGTCCTCCCTGAGCGAAGCGGATCGAGACCTCCCCGACCCCACGCGTCCGACGGTAGTCGGCGACCAGTGGTTCCACGACACTGGGTGTTCGTCCACCCCGAGCCCGTGACATGGGTGGACGAACACCGCGTACCTGGTGGTCTACGGGATCAGCCGACACCCGCGTACGAGTGCAACCCAGTCGTTACGAGGTTGATGAAGAACAGGTTGAACACGGTCAGCGCGAAGCCCAACGAGTTGATCCAGGCGGCGGGACGGCCCCGCCAACCGGCCGTCGCCCGCGCGTGCAGGTACGCCGCGTAGACGACCCACGACACGAACGCCACCGTCTCCTTGGGGTCCCAGCCCCAGAACCGGCCCCACGCCGCCTCGGCCCAGATCGCGCCGCAGATGATGCCGATGGTGAACAGCGGGAACGCGAACACCGTGCTGCGGTAGGCGAGCCGGTCCAGCACCTCGGCGTCGGGGAACTTGCGGAACCGCGCGTGGCCGGAGGACTTCAGCAGGTACAGCACGCTGGCCACACCGGGCACCAGCAGGATGCCGGTGGACACCGAGATCACCGAGACGTGCACCACGAGCCAGTACGACTGGAGCGCGGGCTGCACGGGCGCGGCGTCGGCGTAGAGCACGGTGCCGCCGAGGAACATCAGGATCACGACCGGCACCAGCACGAACCCGCCGAGCCTGCGCACCGGGAACGTGCGGGACAGCACCAGCCACGTCACCACGCCCGCGAGCGTCAGCAACGAGCCGTACTCGTACATGTTGCCCCACGGCGCGCGCTCGGTCGCCAATCCGCGCAGCACCAACGAAGCGACTTGCACCACCACGCCGAGGACGGTCAGCGCCACGCCCATCCGGCCGAGGCGTTCGGCGCGGGACAGCTCCGGCTTGACCACCAGGCCGGGCGTCCAGGTGCCCGCCGCGTCCGTGCCGCCCAGCTGGATGCCGCCGGCCGCGACCAACTCGCGTTCCTTGGCCTTCTCGGGCCGGGCGAACGCCGCCTCGCACAAGTAGAGCACCGCGGCGAAGAAGTAGATCGCCACGGCGGCGCCGTAAGTCCAGTCGCTGTACGTCGCCAGGGTCGCGTTGACCGGCATCAGCTCTCCTCCTTGTGGGCGAGCAGGTCCCGGGATAGAGCGGTGAACTCCTCGCCGTATCCGGCCTGATCAGTGCGCGCGAGGCCGCCGACCTCGACAACGGTACGCCCGTCCTCCTGGGGCGTGGCCCGCACCCACACGCGGCGGCGCTTGATGCTCAGCGAGACGCCCAGACCCAGGATGACCAGCACCGAGAACACCAGCACCCACATCTGCGTGGGGTCGTGCGACACCTGCAACGACACCCAGTCGCGGACACCGTCGAAGCGGATCACGGTGCCGTCGTCGAGCGTCAACTGCTCGCCCTGCTTGAGGTTCTGCCGGGCGACTTTGGCGAGTTTGCCGTCCTGCACCATCTTCTGGTCGATGGAGAAGATGGACTGGCCGCGGCCGGAGTCGGTGCCGAGATCGCCGCGGTAGACGTCGATCGCCACCGCCGGGTCGTTCGCGGCGGGGAACGCCGAGTCCAGCAGTTCGCCGCGGAAGACGGCGGTCGGCGCGAGCAGGCCGGTGATCGCGAGTTGGCTCTTGCGGCGCTGCTCGGCGTCCGGCACGTCCGGCGGGTCGAACTTCGTCGCGCCCTCGGAGGCCAGCGTGACCTGGTTGACCGGTCGCCACTGGGTGGTGCCGGTGCGGATCTCGCCGTTGGGGAAGGTCACCGTGAACAGCGGCGTGTAGCCGTGGCCGAGGAGGTAGAGCCGGTCGCCGGCGGTGCGCAGCGGGCTGTTGACCTCCAGCGGGTACGGCCGCCAGGAGCCGGTCTCCAGGTCCGCGCCGGACTGGTACTGGATGTCCGCGCGGAAGCTCTCCGCTTGGCCGTTGTGCAGGAACGTGGCGTTGAAGTCGTCGATCTTCACGCAGAACTGGTTGAGCCGCGTGCCGTCCACGCGCAGGCCGGGCCGGAACGTGTCGTAGTTGTAGACGCCGGAGTTGCAGAACTGGCCGCCGTTGGCCTGCACGATGACCTGGCCCTCGTAGCCGAACATCTTGCCCAGCGCGAACGCGATCAGCAGGCCCAGCAAGGAGAAGTGGAACACCAGGTTGCCGGTCTCGCGCAGGAAACCGCGTTCGGCGCTGACCGTGCGGGCGCCGTTGCGCTCCTCGCCGGTGACCAGCCGCCAGCCCTTGAGCCGCCGTTCGGCGTGCTCGATCACGGCCTGCGGGCCGGCGGTCGTGTCGGCCGTCGCGTGGTGCGGCATCCGGGCCAGGTTGCGCGGGGTGAGCACGGGCTTGGCCCGCATCTGCTTGAAGTAGTCCCAGGTGCGCGGCAGCAGGCAGCCGACCAGGGACACGAACAGCAGCACGTAGACGGCGGAGAACCAGACGCTGGCGTAGACGTCGAAGAACTGGAGGTCGTCCAGGAACCGGCCCCACCAGCCGTTGTTCGCGATGTACTCGTCGACCTTCAGGGCGTTCAGCGAGCGCTGCGGGAGCAGCGCGCCCGGCATCGCGCCCAAGGCCAGCAGGAACAGCAGGGTCAACGCGGTGCGCATGGCGGTGAGACCGCGCCACGTGTTGCGCAGGAAGGCGAGGAGAACGCTCACTACAACGGCAGTTCTAGGTCGGTGATGACGGCGTCACGCAGCCAGGCCACGAAATCGCCCCACAGGCCGGTGACCAGGGCGACGCCGACCGCGATCAGCAGCGCGCCGCCGAACACCTGCACCTGGCGGACGTGCGTGCGCAACCAGCCGGTGGTCCGGACCGCCCAGCGCGCGCCCATCGCGATCAGGATGAACGGCAAGCCGAGGCCGAGGCAGTAGGCGAGCACCAGCACCCCGCCGCGCGCGGTGACCGAGCCGACCTCGGTGCTGCGGGTCAACGCCAGCACGCCCATCAGCGTCGGGCCGATGCACGGCGTCCAACCGAGCGCGAACACGCCGCCCAACAGCGGTGCGCCGAGCAGGCCGGCTCTGGGGGTGCGGTGCACGCGGACGTCCCGTTGGAGGACGGGGACCAGGCCGATGAACACCAGGCCCATGGCGATCGTGATCACGCCACCGATGCGCTGGAGCAGGTCGCCCTGGAGCCAGAACAGGTCGGTCAGGCCGAGCACCACGAACGACGTCAAGGAGAACACGATCGTGAAGCCGAGCACGAAGAGCAACGCGGCTCCGGCGACTCGCCAGCGGCCGGTCTTCCTGGATTCGCCGTCCTGGACCGCCGGGGCTTCCGCGCCTACCAGGCCGGCCAGGTAGGCGAGGTAGCCGGGGACCAAGGGCACTACGCACGGGGAGGCGAACGAGATGGCCCCTGCCAGCAGCGCTACCCCGGTCGCGAGCAGGATCGGGCCCGAGGTGGCCAGATCGGTCGGGTTCACGGGGTTCAGGGTAGGTAGGGCGCACTTGACGCCGTGCACCGGCATCCCTTATGGGCGACCCACATCACAGTGCCGAATGGGGCGGTGGCCCACAGCGGGGCGTACAGGAATCGGCACTTTTTACCCAATCGAGGGAACTTTTAAACCCGACCTTCTTCCCTAGTGGGTGATTGGCCAACTCCATAGCGTGACAGCATGCGCGCACACCAGCTCACCCTGCCCGTGCTGGCTGTCGCCTTCGCCGTCGTCGCCGCGCCCCTGCCCGGCGACGCCGCGGAGTCCACCACGCCCGCGCAATCCGATGTGGAGTGGGTGGAGGTGTTCTCGCCGGACGGCACGATCAGCCGGACCGCCGTCCCGCGCGCCGTCGAGACCCGCGCCGCACCGGCCGACGTGGCCGCCGACGTGGTGCCCATCCAGGAGACCGGCGCACCCGACCAGCGGTTCGACCTGGTGTTCATCGGCGACGGCTACACCCCCGCCGAGATCGACCTCTTCCACACCCACGTGGTGGACAAGTGGACCGAGCTGTCCGCCGTGGAGCCGTTCAAGTCCTACCGCCAGTACTTCAACGTGTGGCAGGTCGACGTCGTGTCGAACGAGTCCGGCGTGGACCACGACCCGACCCTGGGCACGGCCCGCGACACCGCCCTGGACATGGGCTTCTGGTGCCAGGGCCGGGACACCCAGACCGAACGCCTGCTGTGCGTGAACCAGACCAAGGCCACCCAGTTCGCCGCTCTCGCGCCGCAGGCCGACCAGGTCATCGCACTCGGCAACACCGCCAAGTACGGCGGCGCGGGCGGTGGCGTGGCGACCGCGGCGGGCGCGAACGACCAGGCCGGGCAGATCGCGGTGCACGAACTGGGCCACTCGATCGGCAAGCTGGCCGACGAGTACGACTACCCCAACGACCAGTACACCGGCACCGAGCCGACCGAGGTCAACGTGACCACGAGCGCCACCGGCGCGAAGTGGTCGGCCTACCTCGGCCAGGCGTCACCGGACGGTGGCGTGGTCGGCGCGTTCGAGGGCGCCCGGTACCACCTGCACGGCCTGTACCGGCCCACCGAGAACTCGATCATGCGCACGCTCGGCCGCGAGTTCAACCTCATCGGGCGGGACGCGATGATCGAGGCGTTCAAGGCGAAGATCCCCGAGCTGCGCTGACGCCGGTGACCCGTTCAGCCGTTCAGCCGGTGGCCGTCAGCCGGTGGCCGTTATGACTCGGCGGCCAGGTCCTTCACCAGCTGCAGCAGGTCGGAGGCGATCACGGGGCCCAGGAACGCCGCCGCCACCCGGTGCTGCTTGTCCAGCACGAACGTGGACGGCACGGTGTTCGGCGGCAGTCCGCGGAAGGACAGCATCGCCCGACCGGACTCGTCGTAGATCGACGGGTAGCTCAGACGGCGGTTGGTGATGAAGTCCCGGGGCGACTCGGTCGAGGTCTCCTTGACGTCGACGCCCAGCACCTGCACCCCCAGCGAGCCGGTCTCGTCCTGCACCTTCTGCAGCTCGGGTGCCTCGGTGCGGCACGGCGGGCACCACGCGCCCCAGATGTTGACGATCACGACCTTGCCCGCGTAGTCGTCCAGCGAGATCGTCTTGCCGTCCTCCATCAGGCTCGGGCCGGTCAGTCCCTTGATGCCCTTGCGCTCCTCGCCGTCGTAGCGGAGCTTGGTCTCGCCGTTGGGCGCGACCAGCTGGAACTCCGAACCGGCCACCACCGCGTCGTCCCCGGTCGAACAGGCCGTGAGCAGCAGCAACGCGGCCATCAGGCCGGTCAGAGCCTTCCTCATGCGCCGGTCACCCTCGGGTTGGTCGCGCCGACCGGTTCGGTGTAGACCACCCGCACCAGCTGCTCCCCCTCGAACACCAGGCTGGTCAACGACGCCAGCGAGCACTCCCGGCGGCGCGGGTCGTGCCACATCCGCTTGCCCTCCAGGAACCGCCGCAGCGTCCAGATCGGCAGCTGGTGCGATACGCACACCGCCTCGTGGCCCTCGGCCGCCGACCGGGCCCGCTGCACCGCGCCGAGCATCCGGTGCGCGATCTCCAGGTACGGCTCGCCCCACGACGGCCGGAACGGGTTGATCAGCTTCGGCCAGTGCTTCGGCGAGCGCAGCGCGCCGTCGCCGACGGCCACCTTCAGGCCCTCGAACTGGTTGCCCGCCTCGATCAGCCGGTCGTCGGTGGCCAGTTCCAGCCGGTGCGAGTCGGCGATCGGCGACGCGGTCTGCTGCGCCCGGTCCAGCGGGGACGCCACGACGTGCGCGATGTCGTGGTCGGCCAGGTGCTCGGCCACGGTCAGCGCCTGCTTCTGGCCGCGTTCGGACAGCTTGAACCCCGGCAGGCGGCCGTAGAGGATGCCCGTCGGGTTGTGCACCTCGCCGTGGCGGAGCATGTGGATGACTGTTCTGCTCACTTCGTCGCCTCCGCGGCGGCACGGGCGGCGTGCGGCAAGGCGTCCGCGATGATCTGGAAGTCGTCGTCGGTCATGGCGGCGTTGACGAACCACGCCTCGTAGGCGCTCGGCGGCGCGTACACGCCGCGGTCGAGCAGGGCGTGGAAGAACGGCGGGAAACGCCACGTCTCGGCGGCCTGCGCGCCCGCGTAGTCGGTCACCTCGTTGTCGGTGAAGAATACGCTGCACAGGTTGCCGGCGAACTGCACGCGGTGCTTGACGCCCGCTTCGGTGAGCGCGGCGGTGAACAGCGCGCCCAGGCGGGTGGCGTTGGCGTCGAGGGTGCGGTAGACGTCGTCCGTCGCGGCGCGCAGCGTGGCCAGGCCCGCCGCCACCGCGACCGGGTTACCGGACAGCGTGCCGGCCTGGTAGACCGGGCCGGACGGGGCGAGCTTGGACATCACGTCGGTCCGGCCGCCGAACGCCGCCGCGGGCAGGCCGCCGGACATGACCTTGCCGAACGTGTAGAGGTCGCCTTCGACGGTCTCCAGGCCGTACCAGCCGGCGCGGGACACGCGGAAGCCGGTCATCACCTCGTCCATGATCAGCAGCGCGCCGTTGGCCTGGCAGAGTTCCTTGAGCTCGGCGTTGTACAGGGGCGGGATCGCGCCCATGTTGCCCGCCGCGGCCTCGGTGATCACGCAGGCGATCTCGTCGGGGTTCTCGGCGAACGCCTTCCGGACCGCGTCGATGTCGTTGTACGGGAGGACGAGGGTGTCGGCTGCTTGCGCGCCGGTGACGCCCGGCGACGTGGGCAGGCCGAGCGTGGCCACTCCGGAGCCCGCTTGGGCGAGCAGTGCGTCCACGTGACCGTGGTAGCAGCCGGCGAACTTGACGATCTTGTGACGGCCGGTGAAACCGCGGGCGAGGCGGATCGCGCTCATCGTGGCCTCGGTGCCGGAGTTGACCAGCCGGACCTGGTGCACCGGGGCGACCCGGTCGATGATCTCCTCGGCCAGTTCGATCTCGCCCTCGGTGGGGGTGCCGAACGACAGGCCGTGCGCGGCCGCCTCCTGGACCGCCTGGACGACGTCCGGGTGGGCGTGCCCGAGGATCATCGGTCCCCACGACGACACCAGGTCGACGTACCGGTTGCCGTCGGCGTCCCACAGGTGCGGGCCCTCGCCGCGCACCATGAACCTGGGCGTGCCGCCGACCGAGTGGAAGGCCCGGACCGGGGAGTTCACGCCACCGGGGGTCACCGCCGCCGCGCGCTCGAACAGTTCCTGGGATCGCGTCGCTGTCACGGGGTCCAGTCTCACACGTCGGATTGTTCGACCTGTTTCCGACCACGGGTGCGCACCGCGAGCAGCGTCTGGCGCACCGCGTCGAGCAGCAGGACGCCGGCCACGGTGACCAGGCCGACGGACGCGCCGATCCAGTTGCCCTTGAACCGCGTCGACTCCAGCGGCGGCTGGTCGGGCACGGGGTAGCTGTAGTGGAGGACACCCCGGTTCCAGCACCAGACGGCGACCGGCACGAGCAGCACCACGAGCACCACCTCACCTGCCGCGATGAGCGCGCGTTTCGGCTGGTGCAGCGTGGGCATTCCGGGTTCCGGCTCGGTCTCGGTCTCGACGGTGGCCGCAGTCACGTCGATCAGCTTCTCACGCTTCCGGTCCGCTCCGCTGGCCGCCACGGGTGATCAGCAACTTCGCCAGCTCCGTGCGCAACGCGTCCGCGTCCCGTGCCCAGCCCATCACCACCGTGCCGTCGGTGAGCCTGATCGGGACCGGCTCCGTGCCACGCGGCACGGACCAGCCGCCGCCCAGCACCTTCGCGCCGGACCGCGGTTCCACGCCCTCGACCGACTCCACCTCCCGCATCGCCAGCTCCTCCCGCCCCTGGTGCAGGGCGACCGGTGTGAGGCGCACCGCGTAGAGGCGCCGCCGGCCCTGCACCCACAACGTCGTGGGCAGGAAGAGGAGGAGTGCGACCAGGAACCAGAGGGTCGGGCGCGTCGAGCCGGTCAGCGCTTCGACGCCCAACCCGAGCGCGGCGAACACCGGACCCCACAGCAGCGGCCACCAGGACGTGCCGGGTTCGGCGTACAACGTCGGCTGTTCCACTTGCCCACTTATCCCATGTTCCCCGCGAAGTAGTGCCGCGTCCCCGGCAGGAAGGCGAACACCGTCGCCACCGCCGGCAACGCCAGCCGCAGCACCATCACCACCCATGACAGCGGTCCGGCGTCACCGTCACGTGCCGCGACGATCACGGCGGCCAGCGCGAGGACACCGATCACCAGCGACACGCCGACCAGGCCGATCCGCGCCTGGTAGCTGCCACCGATCAGCAGCACCGCGCCCCACACCCCGGCGACGCCGATGCACCCGGTGGCGAACAGCGTCATTATCGGCCCGAAACCGGCGAACGACCCGTCGTCCTCGGCCAACGTCCGCACCACCGTGCCGACCGGCCACGACAGTGCCGCCAACACCCAGAACACGAACGACACCACGACCACACGGGGCCGGACCAGCGCGGTGGTGAACTGGTCGATGTTGCGCATCTGCCCGGGGTACGGGGACTGCGGGGACTGGTACGACTGTGGACCGGGGTACGGGGACTGCGGGTTGGGGTACGGCGGCTGTGGGCCGGCCTGCGGGTAGTCCACCGGCCGCATGGATTCGCGGTACGGGTCGAACGGTTCGGACATGAGGTCTCCGCAGGGGTCAGTGCTGCTTCACCCACTGTGCCGTACTGGGGAGCCACGTGAGGGCCAAACCGAGAGCGATCAGCAGCAACGTCACCAGGTTCACCGCGCTGGCTCCCGGCAGCACGATCCACAGCACGTGCAGCACGGCCGCCCCCGTGAGCACGCCGCGCGCCCACCGCCTGCCCGACCGCAGCAACCAGCCGAACAGGCCGTAGCCGACCGCGAAACCCACCGCGACGACGGCCAGCTGCGCCAACAGCCCGGTGACGTGCGCGGGGTCGTCCCCGACGCGGACCGCGGACTGCTCCAGCTCGTCCCGGCGCAGCCACAGCACGACGTTCTCCAAGAGCAGGAACGCGCCGAGGGCGAGCCACACGGCGACCGCGCCGCGCACCACCGCGGGCGGCTGCCCGGTCACTCGGCCCGCTTGACCGCGTCGAAGTAGGCCTTCGAGGCGGGCAGGTACAGCGTCACCACCGCCGCGCCGATCACCAGCACCACGAGGACCAGGCCGATCAGCGAAGACCCGAACACCATGAGGTACAGGAACACCGCGGCGGCCGACACGGTCAACGCGACCCGGGCCCAGCTGCGTCCCGCGCGTGCCTTGATGGCGAAGAGCGCCATGAGCCCGGCGAGGATGACGCTGACGATCATGGAGAAGGTGATCAGGACGGTGGCCCCTGTTTGCAACTGCTCCTCGGTGAGCCCCTGGTTGGTGGCGGCTTCGCGAGCGGCGTCGACCAGGGCGTCGCGTTGGCCCAGGAGCAGCACGGACGACAGGACGAGCAGGGCGGCACCGGAGATCCACAGCCAGAAGGACAGCCGTACTTCCTTGGGTTCGACCGCCACCGGTTGCCCAGGTTGCCCGGTCGCAGGCTGCCCCGAGGGAGCGATGCCGCTCGGCTCGGGCTCGCTCGGCGGGGGCGGTGCCGGGACGTACGGCTCCTGCGGCGATGGAGGCGGCTGCGGAGGCCGGTCCTCTGGGTCCTGTGGGGTCGTCACGCCTGAAAACGCTAGGGCCGCCGGATGGTGCTGTCCACCGCGACAGGCAGTGGACAGCACACCTGTGACCTCCCCGGTCAGCTGGCCTTGAAGTAGTAGTTCGAGTCGGGCATGAACATGAAGACGATCGCGGCGATGATCGTCACGAGCGACGCCACCACGAACAGCGCGGAGATCACGCCCAGGAAGCCGATCGAGAACAGGATGCCGAAGGCCAGCAGGCTGAGCAGGTTGCCGATGGTGGACAGGCCGCCCAGCACGGTCAGCACGATCCGAGCCCAGTTGGCGCCCTTGCGCATCTGCATCACGACCAGGATCCACAGCACCGCGAAGATCAGGCTGACGATCGACGTGCCGGCGCCCGTCTCCACGCCGGTCTCGGCCGCGATGTCCGAGGCGATGACGAAGCCGATCAGGTTGCTCAGGATGCCGATACCTGCCGCGACCAGCCACAGCAGGTACGCGGTGTCGACGGACTTGGGACGGGCCGGCGGGCGGAGCTCGCTCTCGTTCAACGGCGGCGCCGCCGGCGGGTAGCCACCGGGCTGCTGCTGGTTGTAAGGATCGTTCGGAGTGGTCATGTGACGGACCGTAGGAGTGATCCGCATCTCCGTCGACCGATAATCACAATCCGTTAGCTACCTGCGGTGGCTTCACACTGACCGAACGCACTGATCTGAAGTACCCGGAAACTGATGGCAAGTACATCAGCACCACGGCCACCGCGTCGATGATCATCGTGACCCCGCCGAAGGCCAGGTCTACCGGGCTGACCACCAGTCCGAACGCCGCCGCGAAACCGGAGCCGACGGCGATCAGCCGCACCAAGCCGAAGAAGATCCCGACGCCCGCGAGCACGGTCAGCACGATCCGCGCCCAGTTGCGGCCGGACGCCATCCGGTTCGCCAACAGCGTGTAGACCAGCACCAGCCCTGCCGCCAGCAGCAGCCCGAACATGATCCCGCCGGTCGCGGCGGCGTCCAGTTCGTCCTGGCCGAGGGCCGGCTGCTGCGTCCGCAGCTGGTCGATCAGCATCTCGCGGTCGGACAGCTGCACGAGGAACCGGCCCATGCCGATCACGGCGCTGGCGATGAACAGCCATCGCGCGATGTCGATCAGCTTGGGTGGGGTCGGTTTGGGTTTGGGCCGGGGTGGTTTGGGGGTGGTCATTCGCGGTCCAGCCAGCCGGCGGCTTCCACTGCCCAGTAGGTGAGCACGATGTCCGCGCCGGCTCGGCGGATCGACGTCAGCATCTCCAGCACGGTCCGCTCCCGGTCGATCCAGCCGTTGCGGGAGGCGGCCTCGACCATCGCGTACTCGCCGGAGATCTGGTAAGCGGCCACTGGGACGTCGGAGATCTCGGCGATGGATTTGAGGACGTCGAGGTACGGCAGGGCGGGCTTGACCATGACCATGTCGGCACCCTCGGCCAGGTCGAGGGTGACTTCGCGGAGGGCTTCGCGGGCGTTCGCCGGGTCCTGCTGGTAGGTCTTGCGGTCACCCTGGAGCTGCGACTCGACCGCGTCGCGGAACGGGCCGTAGAGGGCGGACGCGTACTTGGCGCTGTAGGCCAGGACGCCGGTGTCGGTGAGACCGGCGTCGTCCAGGGCGTTGCGGATGAACCCGATCTGGCCGTCCATCATGCCGCTGGGTCCGACGACGTGGGCACCGGCTTGGGCCTGGGCCACGGCCATCTCGCCGTAGATTTCGAGCGTGGCGTCGTTGTCCACGGTGCCGTCGGGGGTGAGGACGCCGCAGTGGCCGTGGTCGGTGAACTCGTCCAGGCAGCAGTCCGACATCAGGACGGTGGCGTCGCCGAGTTCGTGGCGGAGGTCGCGCAGGGCGGCGTTGAGGATGCCGTCCGGGTCGGTCGCGCCGGAGCCGACCGCGTCCCGCTCGGCGGGCACGCCGAACAGCATGATCCCGCCCACGCCTGCCTGGACCGCTTCCACGGCGGCTTTGCGCAGTGACTCGCGGGTGTGCTGGTGGACGCCCGGCATGCTCTTGATCTCGGTGGGCGCGTCGGCGCCTTCCTTGACGAACATCGGCAGCACGAGCTGGCGCGGGCGCACGGTGGTCTCGCTGACCAGTCGGCGCATGGCCGGCGTGGTGCGCAGACGGCGGGGGCGGTGGGCTGGGAACACGGCGGCACTCCCTGGTGTTGTCGGTGCCCTGTGGTTGGGTGTGTGTCGGGGGTGCTGCGTTCGGGGGTACGCCTGGTTTGAGCTTCGTGCAGGCCCAGGGGTTGGGTCCGGCTCGATTTGACATGGGGCTCTTACGGGCAGCCTAAGGCACCCGAACCCATGTCAAATCGAGCCTCGTCGGCCTCCGGCGGTTTGGCCGGGGGCCTGTTTGTTGCGTTATGACCTGCGTAGACGCTTGGTCTTGCGTGGGGGCGGTAGGGCTCCCTCGGCGCGGAGTCGGGCTGCGTGTTGGGCCAGGGCGTCTACCAGGGCCGGGACGTTGGCGTCCTCTGGTTGGACGTCTACGCGGAGGCCGAACTCGCGGGCTGTTTCTGCCGTCTGCGGGCCGATGCAGGCGACCAGGGTGCGGGCGTGGGGCTTGCCCGCGATGCCGACCAGGTTGCGGACGGTGGACGACGAGGTGAAGCAGACTGCGTCGAAGCCGCCGGACTTGATCATTTCGCGGGTGTCGGCGGGCGGCGGGGCCGCCCGGACCGTGCGGTAGGCCGTGACGTCGTCGATTTCCCAGCCGCGTTCGCGCAGGCCGGCCGCCAGGGTTTCGGTGGCGATGTCCGCTCGCGGGAGCAGGACACGATCCACCGGGTCCAGTATGTCGTCGTACGGCGGGAAGTCCGCGAGGAGACCCTCGGAGGACTGCTCGCCGCTCGGGACCAGTTCGGGGATGATGCCGAAGCTGCGGACCTTGGCGGCGGTGGACTCGCCTACGCAGGCGATCTTCACGCCGGAGAACGCGCGGGCGTCCAGGCCGAACTCGCGGAACTTCTCCCAGACGGCGCGGACGGCGTTGGTCGAGGTGAAGATGACCCACTGGTAGCGGCCGTCTACCAGGCCCTTTACCGAGCGTTCCATCTGTGCGGGGCTGCGTGGGGGCTCGACCGAAATGGTCGGGACCTCCACCGGGATCGCGCCGTGGGAGTGCAGGCGGTCGCTCATCGCGCCCGCCTGTTCCTTGGTGCGGGGGACGAGGACTCGCCAGCCGTAGAGGGCGCGGGACTCCCACCAGGAGAGCCTGGTGCGACCGGCTACGGCGGCGCCGACCGTGACGACCAGGGGGCCGCCCAGGTCGCCGGCGTCGGCGGCCAGCGAGGCCAGCGTGGTGTCGACGGTGCGTTGGCCGAAGCCGGTGCCGTCGCAGGTCACCGCGACCAGGGTCTGCGGTGCCACGCCGTGCTCCACGAGGGAGGACGCGGCCTCGGCCAGGTGGCTGCCGGTGGCGTGCAGGACCAGCGTGCCAGGCGCGGCGGCCAGGCCGGCCCAGTCCACTACGCCTCGGACGTCGGCCTCGGTGTGCACGGCGCCCAGTGCGACGCCGGCGTAGGCGGGTACCGCCGTGCCGGCGGGTACGCCCGGCACCACGTCGAAGGCGATGGTGGTGCGGGAGACGGCTTGCGCCTCCTTCACCACCGAGTCCAGGGTCAGCGGGTCACCGGCCACCAGGCGCACCACGGCATGGCCGTTCTTCGCCTCGGCGACCAGGTCCTTCGCCACGTCGGCGGGGTCGCCCACGGCGGGTCGGACCTCGACGCCGTCGGGTACCAGCGCCACCACCTCGGCCGGTACGTCCGGGTCCGTGACCACGAGCTCCGCCTTGTGGAGCAGGTCGCGGGCCCGGACCGTGAGCAGCCCGGTGTCGCCCGGACCGGAGCCGACGAACGCGACTCGGCCGGGGGTCTTGCGTGCGCGGGTCATCAGGGCACTCCCCATCAACTACGCCTCGCCGGCGACGCGGTGGCGTGGCCGGAGAGGTCGAGCAACTCGGCGGCCAGCGCGCGGCCGAGTTCCTCTGCTTCGGTCAAGTCACCGGTGGCGGACGCACGGAGGAGGTCTCCATCCTCCGTCGCCATGACCCCGCGCAGGGACAGGCGGAGAACCACGGCCCCGTCGTCGCTGAGGTCTTCCACCACATCGGCCAGTGCGCCGACCGGCGCGCTGCACCCCGCTTCGAGCGCGGCCAACATGGCGCGCTCGGCGGCGACAGCGGCCCTACTGGCCGAATCGTCCAGAGTGGACTGGAGTAGGTGTTCGGTATCGACGTCGTCGACCCGGCACTCCACTGCGAGGGCGCCCTGTGCGGGCGCGGGGAGCATCTGGATGGGCTCCAAAGTCTCGGTGATCTCGGCGGTGCGGCCGAGGCGGGCGATGCCGGCGCGGGCCAGCACGACGGCGTCCAGCTCACCGTCGGCGACCTTGCGGATTCGGGTGTCGACGTTGCCGCGCAAGGCGACTACCTCGATGCCGAGGCCGAGGGCGTTGAGCTGCGCGGCGCGGCGGGGCGAGCCGGTGCCCACCTTGGAGCCGGTGGGCAGTTCGCCCAGGGTCAGGCCGTCGCGGGCGACGAGCGCGTCACGCGGGTCTTCGCGGGGCGGCACGGCGGCCAGCGACAGGCGTGGGTCGCGGGCCGTGGGCAGGTCCTTGTAGGAGTGCACGGCGACGTCGATCTCACCGTTGGCGAGCGCGTCGCGCAGCGCCGAGGTGAACACCCCGATGCCGATCTCGGCGATGGGGGCGGACGAGCGGTCGCCGGGTGTGGAGATCGTGATGATCTCCACGTCCGCGCCCGCCTCGCGCAGCGCATCGGCCACGTGGCCGGTCTGCGCCAGCGCGAGGGCGCTGCCGCGGGTGCCGATCCTCAGGGTGCGGTTCACCGCTTCTCACCTTTGGGTTGCGTCGAATGGGGTGTGCTGACGGCGGACGGCGCCTGCGGGTCGAGCCCGAACAGCTCGCGCAGCGCTTCGGCGTAGCCGGCGCCACCGGGTGCCGCGGCCAGCTCCTTCACCCGCACGGTGGGGGTGTGCAGGAGCTTGTCCACCACCCGACGCACGGTTTTGGCCAGTTCGTCGCGCACCGCGCCGTCCAGCTCGGGCAGCCGCGAGTCGAGCCGCAGCAGCTCGGCGTCCACGACCTCGGCGGCGCGCTTGCGCAGTGCCGTCACAGTGGGCGTGACCCCTGCCGAGCGCTGCCCGGCCAGGTAGGCGCGGACCTCCTCGGCCACGATCTCCGCCGCGCGCAGCGTGCCCTGCCCGGTCGGGGCGTCGGACAGCCTGCGCTGAAGGGTCTCCAGGTCGACCACGCGGACGCCGCTGAGCAGCGTCGCGGCCGGGTCGATGTCTTTGGGCAGGCCGAGGTCGCACACGACCAGCGGCCGGTCCGGCTCGCGTTCGCCGATCAGCTCGGCGCCGACGACCGTGCCGACCGAGCCGGTGCAGGCGAACAGCACGTCGGCCTTGGCGATCTCGTCGGCCAGGTCGTTCAGGTCGGTGGAGGTGGCGTTGACGCCGTCCGCGCGCAGCGCCGTGGCCAGGCGCGCGCCGTTGGCGGCGGTCCGGTTGGCGATGACGACCTCGCCGATGCCCGCGCGGCGCAGGTGGGCGGCGGCCAGGCCGCCCATGGAGCCCGCGCCGACGATCAGGGCGGTGCGTCCTTCGAGTCCCGTCCTACCGCCGGAGGCACGACGCAGTGCCTCGTCCGCATCCTTCAGCGCCTCTGAGACGACGGACGCGCCGGCGTGGTCGATGTCGGTCTCGGTGTGCACGCGCTTGCCGACCCGCAGGGCGTGCTGGATCAGCTCGTGCAGCGTGCGGCCCACTACGCCCTGATCGTCGGCGGCGTTGTAGGAGTTGCGCAGCTGGCCCAGGATCTGGGCCTCGCCGACCACCATCGAGTCCAGGCCGCCCGCCACCGAGAACAGGTGTTCGACGGCGGCGGCGGAGTAGTGCACGTAGAGGTGTTCGAACAGCTCGGCGGGTTCCGCGCCCGCCTGGCGGGCCAGCACCTCGACGACCTCGTTCATGCCGCCGTGGAAGGTCTCGACGACCGCGTACACCTCGACCCGGTTGCAGGTCGACAGCAGCACGGCCTCGGACACGCTGGGCGCCTTCAGCAGCTGGTCGAGGACCTTGCCGCGGTCGGCGTCGGCCACCGCGACGCGTTCCAGCACGGGAACCGGGGTGGTCCGGTGGGACAGACCGACAACGAGCACGCTCATGCCGCCGTCACCACCGTTCGGCTCACTACCCGCACGATCACGGGCGAATCACCACCCCGTCCACACCGATGCCGTTGACCACGTCGTTGGCGGCTTCGTCAGCCCGCCGAGCCACGTGGAACGACAGGATCTGCATTTCGACCGCCAGGTCGACCTTGCGCACTTCGACGTAGTCCGGCACTTGGAGCACGACGGGTGCGAAGTTCAGGATGCACTGGACTCCGGCGGATACCAAACGGTCGCAGACGGCCTGAGCTGCCTGCGGCGGTGTCGCGATGACCCCGATCGACACTTCGCGTTCCGAGCAGACGGACGTGATGTCGTCGATGTGGTTGACAGGTATGCCACCTACCGGCACTCCCGTCAGGTCGGGGTCGATGTCGAACAGCGCGGCGACCGGGAAGCCCCGGCTGGGAAACCCGCCGTAATTCGCCAGCGCGTGACCAAGATTACCGATCCCGACGACCGCCACGGAGTGCTTGCGGGTGAGGCCGAGGATCCGCTCGATGTGGCTCACGAGCACCTCGACGTCGTAGCCGACGCCGCGCGTGCCGTAGGAGCCGATGTAGGAGAGGTCTTTGCGGAGCTTGGCCGAGTTGACCCCGGCCGCGCCCGCGAGTTCCTCGCTGGAGATGGTCGTCACGCCCTGCTCGACCATGCCGGAGAGCACCCGCAGGTACACCGCGAGCCGCGCCACCGCCGCCTCGGGGATCGCACGTGCCCGCTCCCGGACGTCCGCGGGCGCTTCCGGGCTGGTCACGACACCGTCACCCTCGCCCCGCTGAGCCGCCACGCTGGAACTCCTCGACATCCGTCGCACTGACCCACTGGGTAGCTTCACCAGCGGAGTGATGGCCCCACCGTACCGCTTGTGAACGCTTGCACAAAGTTGATGGACCGGACCCCCGCTGGCTTCGTCAGCTCCAGGAACGGCGCGGTACTCCTCCATGAACATCCCCCCAACAAAATCCCCCTGAGGAAAAGGGGAGCCGTGCCGCCCCGTGGATACGGGGGCGGCTCACGGGGTTCACCCGACGGTGAAGGAGATCGAGTGCCAGCCGGTCGCGCCGTCCGGGACCGGGGAGACGCGGGCCTGCGGCTGGGTGGAACCGGACTTGTCGGTGGCCCGTGACTCGATGGTGTGACCGCCGGGCGCGATGTCCAGTTCGATCCGCCACATGCGCCACGTCGAGTCGTTGACGTCGGCGGACAGGGTCGTGGTCTGCCACGGCCCGTTGTCGACCCGCACCTCGACCTTCGCCACGCCGGTGGGCTGTGCCCAGGCGACACCGGTGGCCACGACCCGGCCGGACACCGTGGACCGGTGTTCGGGGCGGTCGATCCGGGACATCACCTTGACCGGTGCTTTCGCCGCCCAACCGCGCTCCAACCAGTACGCCTGCCGGTCGGCGAACGTGGTCAGCTCCAGGTCGACGACCCATTTGGTGGCCGAGACGTAGCCGTACAGGCCGGGCACGACCAACCGGGCCGGGAACCCGTGCTCCAGCGGCAGCGGCTCGCCGTTCATGGCCAGGGCGATCAGCGCGCCCCGGTCCTCCTCCAACACGACGTCGACCGGTGAGCCGGCCGTCCAGCCGTCGACGCTGGTGGAGAACAGCTGGTCCGCGCCTTGCTGGACGCCCGCCTCCATGAGCACGTCGCGCAGCGGCACGCCGACGAAGTTCGCGGTGGAGATGTACGGCCCGCCGACCTCGTTGGACACGCACACCAGGGTGACCGTGCGTTCGACCAGGTCACGTCGCCGCAGGTCGTCGTAGCGGAGGTTCAGCTCGCGGTCGACCATGCCGTGCACGCGGAGCACCCACTCGTCGGCGCGGATGCGCGGCACGCTGAGCGCCGTGTCGATCCGGTAGAAGTCCTTGTTGGGTGTGATGAAGGTGGGCGAGCCCTCGGCGGCGAAGTCCGCGCCCGACGGGATGGCCGGCGCGGACGAGGTGGGCTTGAGGTCGCCGACGGCCCGCCGTGACGCCTCCACGTCCACCCTGGTGCCCACGAACTGCCCGATCAGGCCCGCGAGGCCCGCACTGGCCGCCGTCGCGCCCGAGGCGATGAGGAACGTGCGCCGACCCTCGGCGTCCGGGGTGGGCTCCGTCGCGGTGGCCTTGGTGTGCAGCCACCGGAAGACCACGACGCCCGCGACCAGGCTGGCGATGGGCGCGAAGATGCCGAGTTGGCCCAGGTCCGGCCGGTACAGCACGGCGGCGACGCCGAGCAGGCCGAGCGCCACGGCCAGGACCGTGCCGGGCAGCGGGGAGCGGCGGGACAGGAGTCCGGCGCCCACCGCCACGGCCAGCAGCACCACCGCCATGCCGAGCAGGAGCACGAGTTTGTCGTAGGTGCCGAACGCCTGGACCGCGAAGTCCTTCAGCGGGCTCGGCGTGAAGTCGATCGCGGTGTTGCCGACCGCGAGGAACGGGGAGGCCGAGGGGCCGACCAGCCCCGCGACCAGGTGTCCGGCCGCGAGGGCGGCGGCCACGCCGAGGAGTCCGATGAGGGCGGCGGTCGAGCGCTTCATGAGGTCCATTCGACACCCGCCGCGATCCGGTTCGCCGAATCTGTAAGCGCCCGGTAATCAGGCCGAGCCCGAGGTCAGGTCAACGCCGCGCGGAGGCGGTCCTCCTCGACGGACCAGTAGCCGTGCTCCTCGCCGTCGACCAGGATCACCGGCACCCGGTCGCCGTACTCGGCGCGCAGCTCACGGTCCGCGTCGACGTCCTGCACGTCCCACGGCACGCCCAGCTCGCCGCAGATCCGTTCCAGATCGGCTTTGGCCTGCTCGCAGGCGTGGCAATCGACCCGGCTCATCAAGGTGACGTGGTGGCTCACGCCGTTCAGGCTAGGGGCACCCGCAGCCGGGCCCGCGCGAGCTTCCCGGTCGGCGAGTGCGGCAGCGTGGTGGCGAACTCGACCACGGTCGGCACCTTGAACTTCGCCAGCCGTGCCGCGCAGTGGTCCTTCACCGCGTCCTCGGTGAGCTCGGCGCCGTCGGCGAGCACCACGACGACCTTCACCGATTCGCCGGTCCGCTCGTCCGGCACGCCGACCGCCGCCGCCTCGGCCACCCCGTCCAGCTCGCACACCACCTGCTCGACCTCGTGCGGGTAGACGTTGAAGCCGTTGACGATGATCAGGTCGTTGGCCCGGTCCACCAGGTGCAGGTCGCCGTCCTCGTCCAGGTAGCCGACGTCACCGGTGCGGAACCAGCCCTCGGCGTCCGGCCCGTGCGCGCCGTCCGGCCAGTAGCCGCTGAACAGGTTGTCGCCCTTGGCCGCGACCAGGCCGGTGCCCGGTTCGTCCTCGTCCTGGTCCAGCGGTCGGCCGTCGGTGTCGACCAGCCGCACCTGCACGCCCGGCAGCGCGCGCCCGACCGAACCCGCCTTGGGCACGCCGGCGGCCAGCGTGGTGGTCAGCACCGGGCCGGTCTCGGTCAGGCCGTAGCCCTCGTAGACGGGCAGGCCGACGGCCTGGTGCATGGCGTCGAGCAGGCCGGGGGCCAGTGGCGCGGCGCCCGACGTGAAGAGGCGGACGGTGGCCAGGTCCTCGCGGAGCCGTTCGATCGGCTGGGCCAGGATCGCCGAGTACATCGGCGGCACGCCGACCAGCGTGGTCACCCGGTGCTCGCGGATCGCGGTCAGCGCCTGGTCCGGGTCGAACCGCTCCAGCAGCACGGCCGTCGCGCCCGCGCCCGCCACCTGGAGCAGGCCGGGGCCGAGGCCGTAGACGTGGAACAGCGGCAGCGCCAGCAGCACCCGGTCGCCCGCGGTCACCGGGGCGGGGCGCAGGGCCGCGCACTGCTGGACGTTGGCCAGCAGCGCCCGGTGCGACAGCATCGCGCCGCGCGGTGAACCGGACGTGCCGGAGGTGTAGCCGAGCACGGCCAGGTCCTCGCCACCGCCGACGGCGGTGAACTCCTCGCCCGGCTCCATGGTCGGGGCGGGCAGCACCTCGGCGTCCGAGCCGGCGCCGTCGCCGATGAGGAGCTTGGCGCCGCTGTCCGCGACGAGCCGCTGCAACTCGCGGGTGGGCTGACCCGGTCCGGCGGGCACCAGGACACCGCCGGCCCGCAGCACGCCGAACACCGCGACGCAGAACGCCGGGCCGGTGGGCAGCCGCACGACGACCCGGTCACCCGGTTCCACACCCGCTTGGACCAGCCGGTGCGCCTCACCGTCGACCGCGGCGTCGAATTCGTCCCAGGTGTAGCTGTTCGCAGTCGTGACATCGACCACCGCGACGTGCTTGGGTCCACGGTGCGCGGAGGCGCGAACCAGGTCGGAAATGTTGCTTGCAGAAGCGGTCAACACAACCTCCTGGTGAACCACAGCGGACCTCAGCGCAGTCTGTCACGCGGGGGCGGCGTCATGCATTGCCTCCATCCGCGTCGCGGATACGAGACCACTTGCCGCTACCTACTACGGAGTAACAACACGTATGCTGCCGGCACGGCGACTCTGTGGAGGTGCCGCGGGCCGATGACCGCAAAGGCACGCGAAAACTCCGTCCGAACCATCCGGACGCTTCGCTCCAGGTGGAGTGCGGGAGGGCAGTCGAGCACGATCGAGAGCGTGGAGAGCGACGCGGCCGGTGAGCCGTGGAACCTGGTCCGCGCCGCTCAGGGCGGCGACACGGACGCGTTCGGCGCGCTCTACGACCGGTACGTCGACGTGGTGTACCGGTACGTGCTCTTCCGGGTCGGCGACCGCACGTTGGCCGAGGACGTCACCAGCGAGACGTTCCTGCGCGCGCTGCGCAGCATCGGTTCGATCAGCTACCAGGGCCGCGACGTCGGCGCTTGGTTTGTCACGATCGCGCGAAACATCGTTTTCGACCACGTGAAGTCCAGCCGGTACCGACTGGAGGTCACGACCGCCGAACTGGCGGACAACCGCGAGGTCACGGACGGTCCGGAGCAGGAAGTACTGACCGACGCGACCAACGCCGAACTGCTCCGCTGTGTCGCCCAACTGGGTGCCGACCAGCGGGAATGCATCACCTTGCGTTTCATCAAGGGCTTGTCCGTGGCCGAGACGGCGGCGATTATGGGGCGCAACGAGGGCGCCATCAAGGCCCTGCAGCACCGAGCGGTGCGCCGGTTGGCCCAACTGCTGCCCACCTGGCTGCGGTGATCACCGTCGCACCGCTCGTGCTCGCGTAACCCAGGGACCTCCTGGTTCGTTACTCGGGGCAGGGATCGGTCGAGACGGTGCGGAACGGTTGGCCAGCGGGATGGTGGGCAGAGGTATCACGCCGCTATGGCGTCACAGGCAGCGCGAGCAGTTCGCCCGCGCGGTCGACGCGCATCCCGGATCGGCGTCCTCCGATTCGGAGCCGTCCGATCCGGCTGACCGGGAACTCGCCGACGAACTGGCCGTCGTGGCACTGCTGCGGCAAGCCGCAGTCACCAGCGGCCCGGACGAGGCCGCCAAGGCCCGGATGCGGGCCAGGGTCATGGGCGAGGCCGCGCCGCCGCCCACCAAGCTCGATCTGCTCGACGAGAAGCGCCGCAGGTCCCGCAGCGGAGCCCGCGGCCGGCTGGCGGTGTCCCTCGCCGCGGCGCTGTGCCTGCTGTTCTCGCTGGCCGGGATGAGCCTGCTGCTCAGCCAGGACGCGCTGCCCGGCGACGCGCTGTACGGCGTCAAGCGCACCGCCGAGTCGGCATCGCTCGGCTTCACCTTCGGCGAGGACTCGAAGGGCTACAAGCGCCTGGAGTTCGCCGCCGCGCGCGTCGCCGAGATCGAGACGCTGGCCGACCGGTACCGCGAGTCCGACGGCGGACCGCTCGGCGGCTACCTGACCGCGCTGACCGATTTCGACGCCGACGCCGCGGCCGGTTCCCGCGTGCTGGCCGCGTTCGGGTCGAACTCGGATCAGCGCGCCCTGGAGGAACTGCGCGACTGGGCCACCTCGCAGGCGACCCGGCTGGCGGAGCTGCGGGGGTCGCTGCCCGCCGAGGCCGCCGACCGGGCGGGCACGTCGCTGGACCTGCTCGACCGGATCGCCCAGCGCGCGTCGGCGCTGCACGCCCGGGCGAACTGCATGTCGGTGACGTCGGGGCAGGTGGACCAGGTCGGACCGGTGCCGGACGAGGGCGAGTGCGTCGCGCGGCCCGTCGACCCCGGCACGTCGCCTCAGGGCTCGCCGTCCGTGCTGGAAACCACCACCCCCGCCGCCGCGCCCACCACCTCTGGCAACGCGCCGGGCACCACCAGCGCGTCGGGCGGCGTGCTCACCGGTTTGCTGCCGCCGGCGCCGTCGCCGACCACCACGACGCCCGGTCCGCCGCTCCCGCTGCCCACGTTGACCCTCCCGTCACTACCGCTGCCCGGCCTCGGCGGCTGATCGCTACCCTGTCCCCATCGGACCGCGGGAGGCGCTGACGTGGTGAAAAGGCGTGTGGTGGAGGGCTCGGCCGAGCGGGAGAGACTTGCCGCACTGGCCGGTGAGGCTTCGGCCGAGGCCGCGCTGGCGGTGGTCGGGCCGCCCGGGAGCGCGCCCACCGACCTCACTGCCGCCGCCTTCTTCGACGTCGACAACACGATGATGATGGGTGCGTCGATCTTCCACTTCGCACGTGGACTCGCGGCGCGCAAGTACTTCAAGAACTCGGACTTGGCCGGATTCGCCTGGCAGCAGATCAAGTTCCGCGTCGGTGGGCGGGAAGATCCGCAGAGTGTCGCGGCGTCCCGTGAGCAGGCGCTGTCGTTCGTGGCCGGCCGGTCGGTGGCGGAGTTGGTCTCGCTCGGCGAGGAGATCTACGACGAGCTGATGGCGGACCGGATCTGGACCGGCACCCAGGCACTGGCGCAGATGCACCTCGACGCCGGGCAGCGGGTGTGGTTGGTCACGGCGACGCCGGTGGAGCTGGCGCAGATCATCGCGCGGCGGCTGGGCCTGACGGGCGCGCTGGGCACCGTGTCGGAGAACACCAACGGCATCTACACGGGCCGCCTGGTCGGTGACCTGCTGCACGGCCGCGCCAAGGCGCACGCCGTGCGGGCGCTGGCCGCGAAGGAAGGCCTGGACCTGCGGCGGTGCACGGCGTACTCGGACTCGGTGAACGACGTGCCGATGCTCTCGGTCGTCGGCACCGCGGTAGCCGTGAACCCCGACTCCGGCCTCCGCGAAACCGCCCGCAAACGAGGCTGGGAAATCCGCGACTTCCGCACCGGCCGCAAGGCCGCCAAGATCGGCGTCCCGTCCGTCCTGGGCGCCGGCGCCCTGGCCGGCGCTGTAGCCGCCACCATGGCCTACCGCCGCCGCGACCGCTAACCCCTCCGACTGCCAGCTGCCTGCCTGCCGACTGCCTGCCTGCAGCCGCCAGCTGCCGACTGCCGCTCACGGCCCGTCCACAGCGCTGACGGTGATCCGGTGATCCGGCTATCCGGTTATCCACAGGCTCGACAGTTATCCACAGCCCGCCGCCGGCCGCGCCCCAATCGTCGGTCCCGTCCGGCAGGATAAAAGCAGGGGTCCCCTTGGCGGGGACGCCTGCGAAGCCGTCGCGACGGGCGTGTCAGCCCAGGAAGACGTTGCGCCGCTGCGTCAGCAGCCGGTACAGGGTCTGCTGGATGGTCTCGCGCACCTGGTCGGTCAGGTTGAACACCAGCATCGGGTCGTCGGCCGCGTTCGGGCCGTGGACATCGGTGCGGATCGGCTCGCCGAACTCGATGTACCACTTCGACGGCAACGGGATCGCGCCCAGCGGGCCGAGGAACGGGAAGAACGGCGTCACCGGGAAGTAGGGGAACCCGAAAAGCCTGGCCAGCGCCTTGATGTCGCCGATCTTCGGGTAGATCTCCTCCGCACCCACGATCGAGCACGGGATGATCGGCACACCGGTGTTCAACGCCGCCGAGACGAACCCGCCCCGCCCGAACCGCTGGAGCTTGTACCGGTCCTTGAACGGCTTCCCGATGCCCTTGAAGCCCTCCGGCCACACGCCGACCAGCTCACCCGAGCTGAGCAGCCGCTCCGCGTCCGGGTTGCACGCCAGCGTCTGCCCCGACTTGCGCGCCAACGCACCCAGCACCGGCGTCTTGAACACCAGGTCCGCACCCAACATCCGCAGGTGGCGACGCTTCGGGTGGTCTGCCCGCACCGCGAACGCGGTCATCGTCGCGTCCAACGGCAGCGTGCCGGAGTGGTTGGCGACGATCAGCGCGCCACCCTCGCCCGGCACGTTGTGCATGCCGATCGTCTCCACCCGGAACCACTTCTCGTACAGCGGCTTGAGCGGCGGCATCAGGATGTGGTCGGTCAGGTCCGGGTCGAAGCCGAACTCGTCCACCTCGTAGTCGCCCTGGATGCGCCGACGGGCGAAGTTCAGCAGATCCGCCAGGTGCCGCTCCCAGGGCGCGGGCTCGGCCGACACCGGCTCGTGCAGCTGCCCTTGCGCCTGCTCTTGCTCTCGCGGTGATTCCGACGGCTGCGGCGGCTGGGAGTGCTGGGCCGCGGCGTGAGCTCTCACCTGAGCCGCGCCGCGCCGTCGTCGAGGAGCCTCCCGGTCCGCACCGTGCAACGGGATCACCCGTGCCTCTGCCACGTGTCCACCTCCTCGCCGTTCACCAGCCGTCTAACGGAGCTTGGCGGCCAGGTCGAGCACACCCCGCTCGACCGAAGTCAGCAACTCCGGATCGATGAGCGGACGCAGGGCGCGCCCGCTCACGTAGTCGTCGAACGCCTGCTGCGTGGTCCACCTCGGCGTGAAGCCGAACTCCCGCTTCAGCAGCGTCGTGTCCACCACCCGTCCCCAGTTGAGGAACCTCATCTGGTCCGGGGAGAAGTCCACCAGCCGCGCACTGCGGAAGAACCGGCCCATCATCGGCACCGCCGCGCTCGGCACGGGCAGGGCGACCCGGCCCGCACGGCGGATGGCCTGCGACAGCAGCAGCACGCCGTCACCACCCACGTTGTAGACGCCGGGCAGGTCGTGCAAGGTCGCGCGCTCCAGCACCGCCAGCGCGTCCTCGGAGTGCAGCAACTGCACCCTGGCGTCGTACCCCAACACCGTCGGCACGACGGGCAGGGCGAAGTACCTGGTCAGCACCGTGTCGATGCGCGGGCCGATGAAATTGGTGAACCGCAGCGCGGTGACGTCGACGTCCGGCCTGCGCCGGGCGAAGCCGCGCACGTAGCCCTCGACCTCGACCGCGTCCTTCGCGTACCCGCTGGACGGCAGGTCCTTCGGGCCCATGTCCTCGGTGAACACCGCCGGGTCGCGCGAACTCGACCCGTACACCGCGCTGGTGGACTTCACCACCAGCTTGCGCACGTGCGGCGACTTCTGGCACGCGGCCAGCAGCTGCATCGTGCCGATGACGTTCATCTCCTTCATCACGGTCCGGCCGGTCGGACCGGCCGGGTTCGCGGTCACCGACGCGTGCACGACCGTGTCGACCTGCGCGGTGGCGATGACCTTCGCGATGAGGGGGTTGCGGATGTCGGCGCGCACGAACTCGGCGCGGCCCATGCGGCGCAGCAGGTCACGTGACGGCGGCTCGGTGTCCACGCCGAGCACGCGTTCGATGTCCGGGTTCGCCGCGAACCGCGCGGCGAGGTGGCCGCCGAGGAAACGGCTGCAACCGGTGACGAGAACGACCTTGGGCGCCATGCGACTCCCTGTGCGGGTGGGGCGACTCGACGATGCTATCCGGATACCGGTGTCACGCTCGGCGACGGAGGGGCGTCCTGACGCAGGTCACCACGGCTTTACCGGTCAATCACCCGGATGGGGCACCCGCTGCGGGTTCTCGCGAGGCCGCCGCAGAACGACGACACCGCCAGTCCCACGGCTGTTCACCGGGGGACTGGCGGTGCGAGAACCCGCAGGGGTTACTTGCCGCGCTTCCTACGCTGGACGCGCGTCTTGCGCAGCAACTTGCGGTGCTTCTTCTTCGACATGCGCTTGCGGCGCTTCTTGATGACCGAGCCCATGCGGGTTCCTTCACTACTAGACGTTGGTGGTCTCCACGCGCCGGTGGAGACACCCGTCAAGCGGGCGCGCCGACACCAGGCACGAACGGCCTATCACTTTACGCGCTCGCCCGTACCCGCTCTCACCCGGCGTCGAAGTAGGCGTTGCGCAGGTACTCGTGCACCGCCTTCTCCGGCACTCTGAACGACTTGCCCACGCGCACCGCCGTCAGCTCACCGGAGTGAACCAGCCGGTACACCGTCATCTTCGACACACGCATAACCAGCGCGACCTCGGCGACCGTCAGGAATCTGACTTGGCCGAGTGGCTTCTCCTCCGCAGGCATAGATCACCGCGTCCTTCGACACGCGTCGTGCCGTCGGCTTCCCCACCGACGGTTCGACACGCACGTGCTCCCTTGAGGGTAACGGGACACGTGGGACTGGTGCGACGGCCAATGGCGGTATCAGTCCGCCTCGTGGTCCCGTCCCAGTTCCACCGAACGGTCGCGGGCCGCCTCGATGGCCGCCAGCATGGCCGCGCGCACGCCGTGCCTCTCCAGCTCGCGGATGGCCATGATGGTGGTGCCGGCGGGGGACGTGACGGCTTCGCGGAGGATGACCGGGTGCTGGTCGCCCTCGTTGAGCATGGTGGCCGCGCCGACCGCCGACTGGATGATCAGCTGACCGGCCAGGTCACGCGGGATGCCCAGCAGGATGCCCGCGTCGATCATGGCTTCGACCAGGTAGAAGAAGTAGGCGGGGCCGGAGCCGGACAGGGCGGTGACGGCGTCCTGCTGGCTCTCCGGGACGCGGGCCACCTTGCCGACGGTGCGCAGCAGCTCCTCGACCAGGTTCAGGTGGTCGTCGGTGGCGTAGCGACCGGCTGAGATGGCGCTCATGGCCTCGCCGACGACCATCGGGGTGTTCGGCATGACCCGGACCACCGGGGTGCTGTCGGGCAGCCTGCGCTCGTACAGGGACGTCGGCAGGCCCGCGCAGAGCGACACGACGAGCGTGCCCGGCTTGAGCACGGGGGCCAGCTCGTCCAGCAGCGGTTCGATGTCCTGCGGCTTGACCGCGACCACGAGCACGTCGGCCCGCTGCGCGGCACCGGCCACGTCCAGGCCCTCCACCCCGTACCGCGCGGTCAACGCGGCGGCCCGCTCCGGGTGCTTCTCGGTGAACAGCAGCTCGTCGGCCTTGCGCCCCCCTTGCAACAGCCCCGACAGCAGAGCTTCACCGATCTTGCCAGCCCCCAACACGGCGATGGTCGTCATGCGCCAAGCCTGCCACGCCCCCTCAACCCCCAACCCCCCAGGACACGAGAGTCAAACCCCCAGGCCCGCGTGTCCAACGTTCAGAACGCGCGTGTCCAACGTTCAGAACACGCGTGTCCAACGTTGGGAACGCGCGTGTCCAACGTTCAGAACAGGCGAGTTGAACGCTCAGAACACCGTCCTGTCAGCTCGCCGGGGTCAACGCCAACTGCCGCGCCTGGCACACCAGCCGACCCGCGGAGTCGATCACCACGGCGTCCTCGTCGAACCACTGCCCGTGCACCGCGCTGCACGACACCCGCACGCGCAGCCACCCCGGTGCCGGGTTCGCCCGCAGCAACGCCGTCAGCTGCACCGTCGGCGACCACCCGAACCGGCCCAGGTTGAACGTCACCGGCATCGAGATGTCCCCGGCGATCAGCGTGAAGTACGGATCGGGCCGCTCACCCAGCGGACGCACCCACAGCCGCAGCACCAACGGGTCACCGACGCGCCCCTTCAGGAACCCTGCACCCTCCTGGTCCAGCCGCACGTCGCACACCGACCCGAGCTTGTACACCCCACCGGACCCCATCGACGCCAGGTCGATCGCGTCCACGGGCGGCGCGGCGGGCATGTCGGGCAGGTCGACGTAGTCCGGCACGGCCGTCGGCATCCGCCCGACCGTCACCACCGCCTCCACGCAGCTGCGCCCGCGCTGCTCCAGCGTCGACGTCACCACGGTCGCCGTCCGCCCCGCCTTGCGCACCTGGGTCCGCACCAGCACCGGCCCCACCTCCGGCGCGCTCAGGAACTGCGTGCTCACCGCCAACGGCGCCAGGTCGTCGGCATCGGGCACGGCCGCCCGTGCGCTGTCCACCGCCGCACGCGCGACCAGTGCCAGCAGGAACCCGCCGTGCGGCTTGGGGCCGACGGTCCAGTCGGCGGGCAGGGACGCGGTGTACGTGCCGTCGCCCAGGGGGCGGACCGCACTGGCTACCGAGAAGGACACAGGGCTCCTCACGAACGGCTTACCAGCGAGCGCAGGAAGAACGCGACGTTGGCCGGTCGCTCGGCGAGCCGGCGCATCAGGTACCCGTACCACTGCCCGCCGAACGGCACGTACACGCGCACGACGTGCCCCTCCGCGGCGAGGTGCAGCTGCTCGCCGGTCCGGACGCCGTACAGCATCTGGAACTCGAAGTCCTCGACCGACTTGTCGTACCAGCGGGCGCGTTCCCCGATGATCTCGATCAGGCGCGGGTCGTGGGTGGCGAACATCGGGTAACCGGAGCCGGCCAGCAGGACGTTGGCGCAGCGCACGTAGTTGAGGTCGACCTGGTGCGGGTCGACGTAGGCCACCGACGCCGGCTCGGCGTACGCGCCCTTGCACAGCCGGACGCGGGTGTCCGCGAGTTCGCGGCAGTCGTCCAGGGTGCGGCGCAGGTACGCCTGGAGCACCGCGCCCACCGACGGCCAGTGGCGGCGCAGTTCGGCGAGCACGCGGAGGGTGGCGTCGGTGGTGGTGTGGTCCTCCATGTCGAGGGTGACCGTGGTGCCCGCCTGCTCGGCCGCCGCGCAGATGCGGGACGCGTTGTCCAGCGCCAACGTCTCGTCCAGGGCCAGGCCGACGGCGGACAGCTTCACGCTCACCTCGGCGTCGACGGCCAGGCCGACGTCGTGCAGCTGGTCCAGCGCCTCCAGGTACGCGTGGACGGTGCGTTCGGCGGTCGTGCGGTCGGTGGTGTCCTCGCCCAGGTAGTCCAGGGTGACGCGCAGGCCGCGTCCGATCAGCGTGCTGGTCGCGTCGATCGCGTCGGCGGTGGTCTCACCGGCCACGAACCGGCGCACCACGTCACGGCTGACGGGGGCGGTCGCGACGACCCGGCGCACCGTGTCGTTGCCCGCGGCGGCGAGGATCAACGTGCGCAACGGGTTCACGATCAAGACCCTAGCCGCTGAGTCGGGTGAGAGCGGATGCGAGTTGGCGGGCCGACGCGGTTACCGACCCCTGAATATCACGTTCACAGCGCCTGAACGTTCAACTCGCGCGTTCCGAACGTAGGACACGCCCGTTCCGAACGTTGGACACGCGCGTTCTGAACGTTGGACACGCGCGTTCTGAACGTTGGACACGCGCGAGAGTCGAACGCTCAGGTAGGGCGAGTTCAACGTTCAGTGTCGGGGTACGCGGGTCCTGAGTGTTGAACTCAGGGGGTCTGGGGGTTCGACTCTCGGGGGCTAGAGGTGCAGGCGGGCGTAGAGGAGGGATTCGGCTAGGAGTTCGGCGCGTTCGGCGGCGGTGCGGGCGCGGCGGGTGTTGACTTCCAGGACTACCTGGCCGGTGAAGCCGGTGCGGGTCAGGTGGGACAGGAGTTCGCCGCACGGCTGGTTGCCGCGGCCGGGGACCAGGTGCTCGTCTTTGGGGAGGCCGGAGCCGTCGGCCAGGTGCACGTGGGTCAAGCCGTCGCCCATGCGCTTGGCCAGCTCCATCACGTCCTCGTGCGCGGCCGACGCGTGCGACAGGTCCAGCGTGTAGTTGCGGTGCCCCACGTCGGTCGGGTCGATCGACGGCCGGAACGCCGTCACCTGCACCGATCGGCCACGGCCCAGCGCACGCCGCACCGGGAACATGTTCTCCACCGCGATGGCGACATCGCTGGAGTCCTCCAACGACGCGACCAGGTCGGCGAACCCGTCCGCGTACTTCCGCTGCCACAGGAACGGCGGGTGCAGCACGACCGTCCGCGCACCCAGGTCACTGGCGGCCTGGACGCTGCGCCGCAGCCGTTCCCCCGGGTCCGGCGACCACACCCGCTGGCTGATCAGCAGGCACGGCGCGTGCACGGCCAGCACCGGCATCCGGGTCCGCTTCGAGAGCCGGTCCAGCGCCCGCACGTCCTGGCTCACCGGATCGGCCCACACCATGACCTCGACGCCGTCGTAGCCCAGCTCGGCGGCGGCCTCGAACCCGGCACCGGCCGGCTGCGGCCACACGGCCGCGGTGGACAGGCCGACCGGGATCAAGACTTCACCAAGAGCATCGCGGCAGGCGAGACCGTCACGATCAACCCCACCAGCACGGCCAGGACGGTGGTCTGGAGATCGTCCGCGCGGCGGATCTTGCGGACCACCATCACCAGACCGACGGTCACACCCAGTGCCACGACCAGCGCCGCGGGCGCGGCCGTGCGCCACAGGAAGTTGAAGCCGAGCCACAGCGCCGCGCCACCGATCACGCCGACGGCGAGCTGGCCGATCATGACCAGCCACTCCTTGCCGGCCGAACGGTCGGCGGGGCGGTCGTCGTCCTCGTCCTCGTCGACGTCGGCCAGCCCGGCGGGCTCGTCGTCGTCGAAGTCGCGTCTCTTGGAGTCGCGGCGACCGTAGTTGTCGTCCTCCTCCTCTTCGTCGAGGTCGACGTACGGGTGGAACTGGGTGCTCTCCGGCCCGGCGTCGCCTTCGGGCTCGTCGTCGTCGTCGCCGAACCAGTCCTCGGGGGTCTGGTCGGGCAACGGCTCGGGCAGCCTCGGCGGCGCGGGCGGCACGATCAGCACCGACTCGGTCGGCAACGACTCCAGCGGCACGTTCGGCGTGAGCTTGTCCGCGATGCGCGGCAGCACCTCGGTCACCGGCTCACGCGCCGGCGGCTTGCCCACCGGTGGTTTGCCGGGCGGCGGCGCGGGGCGCACCAGGTTCGACCGCGACGGCTCGGGCGGTTTCGGCATGGCGGGCCGGGCCGGCTCGCCCGGGTAGTCGGCCAGGATCGGCGGCACGACCCTGGTCTCCTCGGCCGGGTCGATATCGGGCGCCCGCCGACGACCGGACTCGGCCTTCTTGGGCGGTTCGAGCCGCGAGACGGGCGGCTCACGCCGCGCGCCCGGTGACTCCAGCCGGGAGATGTCCGACCGGGAGACCGGCGGCTCCTGCCGCGACGGAGGCGGAGGCGGCGGGGGCGGCGGCGCGACCGGCTGTTGGTAGGTGGTGCGCTCGGCCTCGACGGAGCGCTGCCGCTGCGGCAACGGGGGCGCGGCCGGCGGCGGCGGCTCGGGCTCGTCGCGGATCGCGCGCAGCTGTCCGCTGTCGGAGTTGACCCGGTCGATGATGGCCTGCGGAGCAGTGTCCGAGGCCTCTTCGGCACGGCGGCGTCGGCGACGCGGCGTCACCTCACCGGAGCCCGCGCCGTACTGGGCGAGCAACTCCGCGACGGTGCGCTGGGTCTGCTCCGACTCGCTCTCTCGACTCATCAACTCCACCGTGCCCCGTGGCGGCCAGTCCGTCCAGTGTCACCCGTCCAGCGGGTGCTCTCCGGCGGAGTGTTCAGGTCCGAGCCATTAGTGTGGTCCAGCCGACGCAGGATGACACCCTCCCGCAGGGCCCAGGGGCAAATCTCCAGCTCGCCGAGTGACAGGGCTCGCATGGTGGCCTCCGCCACCAGAGCGCCCGCCACCAGCTGGTGCGCCCGGCTCGCGCTCACCCCTTCGAGTTCCGCCAGGTCGGACGCGGACATCCGGGAGATGAACGCGATGAGCTGCCGCAGACCCGAGTCGGTGAGCACGCGCCGTGCCCGCGGACCGGCCGACGACGGCGCCGCGCCGGTCAACCGGGCCAGCGTCCGGAACGTCTTCGACGTCGCGACCACCCGATCCGGGGTGCCCACTCGGCGGATCTTCTTCGCCACCGGCGCCAGCTGCTCGGCCAGCCACTCGGTGGTGTCGCGCACCTCGGCCCGGCTCGGCGGGTCGTTGTCGAACCGCGTGCGGGTCAGCCGGCCCGCACCGAGCGGCACCGAGAACGCCTCCTCCGGCTCCTCGTCCACGCCGACCGCCAGCTCCAGCGACCCGCCGCCGATGTCCAGGCACAACAGCCGGCCCGCGGACCAGCCGTACCAGCGGCGCACCGCGAGGAACGTGTACCTGGCCTCGTCCTCGCCGGTCAGCACCTGCAGGTCGACGCCGGTCTCGGAACGCACCCGGTCCAGCACCTCGGCCGAGTTGCCCGCCTCCCGCACCGCGGAGGTCGCGAACGCCATCAGGTCTTCGCAGCCCAAGCGCTCCGCCGCCGCCTTGGACGCGGCGACGGTGCGCACCAGCTGGTCGGCGCCGTCACGGCCGAGCATGCCGGAGGAGTCCATCTGCTCCGCGAGGCGCAGCATGGACTTCTCCGAACTCATCGGTGTCGGGTGGGCACCACGATGAACGTCCACCACCAAGAGGTGGACGGTGTTGGACCCGACATCAAGCACCCCGAGGCGCACGCGGTGCACCGTACCTGGTCGAGATGATCAGGATTCGAACTTGTAGCCCAGTCCGCGCACGGTCACCAGGTGACGAGGGGTCGACGGGTCCGGCTCGATCTTCGACCGCAGCCGCTTGACGTGCACGTCCAGGGTTTTGGTGTCGCCGACGTAATCCGCTCCCCACACCCGGTCGATCAGTTGGCCGCGGGTCAACACCCGGCCGACGTTGCGCAGCAGGTACTCCAGCAGGTCGAACTCCTTGAGCGGGAGGCTCACCTCTTCGCCGTCCACCGTCACCACGTGCCGCTCGACGTCCATCCGCACCGGCCCCGCCTCCAGGACCTGCGGCAACAGCTCCTCGTTCTCGCCGCCGCGGCGGAGCACCGCGCGGATGCGGGCGATCAGCTCACGCGCCGAGTACGGCTTGGTGACGTAGTCGTCCGCGCCCAGTTCCAGGCCGACCACCTTGTCGATCTCGCTGTCCCGCGCGGTCACCATGATCACCGGCACGGCGGACCGGGCGCGCAACTGCTTGCACACGTCGGTGCCGCTCATCCCGGGCAGCATGAGGTCGAGCAGCACGATGTCGGCGCCGTTGCGGTCGAACTCCTCCAGCGCCTCGTGGCCGGTGGTCGCGAGCGCCGCGGTGAAGCCCTCCTTGCGCAGCAGGAAGGCGAGCGGATCGGCGAAGGACTCCTCGTCCTCCACGATGAGCACCCTGGTCACAGCTCTCCTCCATGATTGCTGCCCGCGCCGCTCGGCACGGGGCTCGCCGGCCCCTGTCTGGGCAGGTCCTTCGTGGGCTCGTCCTGATCGGGGTGAGCCGGGATGCGCAAGGTGAACGTGGAACCGACGCCGGGCAGGCTCCACAGCTTCACCTCGCCGCCGTGGTTGTTGGCGACGTGCTTGACGATGGCCAGGCCGAGGCCGGTGCCGCCGGTGGCGCGGGAGCGGGCCTTGTCGACCCGGTAGAAGCGCTCGAACACGCGGGTCTGCTGGTCCTCGGCGATGCCGATGCCGCGGTCGGTGACGGCGATCTCGACGAACCCGTCCACGAGCTTGCGGCTGACCGAGACCGGGCTGCCCGGCGGCGAGTACGCGACTGCGTTCTCCAGGAGGTTGCTCAACGCGGTGACCAGTAACGTCCGGTCGCCCTCGACCTCGAGGCCGCTGGGCTGGTCGGTGCCGATGTCGATGCCGGCGGACTCTGCGGCCAGCTTGGACCGGCTCATCGCCTCGTTGACCACCACGTCGACCTCGACCCGGCTGAGCTCCGGGAGCTTCTCCGCGCCCTGCAACCGCGACAGCGCGATGAGCTCGGTGACCAGGGTGCCCAGCCGGGTGGCTTCCTGCATGATCTTGGCGCTGAACCGGCGGACCTCCTCCTGGTCGTCCGACGCGTCCAGCACCGCTTCGGCCAGCAGCGCGAGCGCGCCGACCGGGGTCTTCAGCTCGTGGCTGACGTTGGCCACGAAATCGCGGCGGGTCGCCTCCAGCCGGACCGATTCGGACTCGTCGGTGGCGTCGACCACCACGAAGTTGTCGGTGAGCACCTTCACCGAGGCGTGCACGGCCTCCGGCTGGCGGCCCTTGTTGACCTCCAGCGACGACAGGTCGACCGCGACCACGCCGCCGTTGCGGCGGGCCAGCTCGGCGGCCCGTCTGGCCCGGTCGTCGACCCGGTTGTTCCGCACCACGCCGAGCTCCTCGGCTCTGGCGTTGTGCAGCACGACGTCACCGAAACCGTTGAGCACGGTGATGCCGTTGGGGGACGAGTGGACGACCATGGCCATCAGATCGGCGACGGTGAGGCCATTGGGGCGGGTCTCCCGGGGACGGGAGGTCGCCCGTCCGGCGAGAAACGCCGCGCCGCCGATCAGCAGAGCGCCGATCGACAGGACGAGGTAACCCATTGCGGTCACGAACGCATGGTAAGCAGGTCAGGGCGGGTATGGCCTAGTGTGCAAGTGTGGTTCGTGACTCCTACGACACCGTCTGGGTCCGATGTTTTCCCGTCGGACGGCCGCAGTTCACCCAATCGTGTCCAACAGGGCCATGTCCTGTTCGGACAGGTGCAGATCGGCGGAAGCCATGTTCTCCTCCAGGTGACCAGTGGAGGACGTGCCGGGGATCAGGAGCACGTTCGGCGCCCGGTGCAGCAGCCACGCCAGGCGATCTGGCGGTCGGCACGGAGCTGGGCCGTGCACGGGGCGGAGATGGCCGAGCTGCGCGCGTTCGTGCCGGGCGTGCTGGACGCGTTGAACCACGGCTGGACGGACGAAACGGCGGCACGCACGCTGGGTGTGCCCCTGCGCACGTACCGCCGTCGCGTGGCGGAACTGATGACCGCTCTGGGCGCGTCGTCCCGGTTCCAGGCCGGGGCACGCGCCCGTGAGCTGGGCCTCGTCTAATAGGTCTAACGGCCCTGGTTGGCTACGGCCTTGATGGCGTCGGCGGCGGCGTCCGGGTCGAGGTACTCGCCGCCCGGCTTGAGCGGCTGGAGCTCGTCGTCCAAGTCGTAGCGCAGCGGGATGCCGGTGGGGATGTTCAGGCCCGCGATCGCCTCGTCGGAGACGCCGTCGAGGTGCTTGACCAGGGCGCGCAGCGAGTTGCCGTGCGCGGCGACGAGGACCGTCTTGCCGGTCCGCAGGTCGGGCACGATCTGGGACTCCCAGTACGGGATCATCCGCTTGACCACGTCCAGCAGGCACTCGGTGAGCGGCAGGTCCGGGCCGAGGTCCGCGTAGCGCGGGTCGGCGTCCTGGCTGAACTCGGTGCCGGGCTCGATCGGCGGCGGCGGGGTGTCGTAGGAGCGGCGCCAGAGCATGAACTGCTCCTCGCCGAACTCCTCCAGGGTCTGCTTCTTGTTCTTGCCCTGGAGCGCGCCGTAGTGGCGCTCGTTGAGCCGCCAGTCCCGGCGGACCGGAATCCAGTGCCGGTCGGCCGCGTCGAGGGCGAGGTTCGCGGTGCCGATGGCCCGCCGCAACAGCGACGTGTGCACCACCTCCGGCAGCACGCCCGCTTCACGCAGCAGCACGCCGCCGCGCTTCGCCTCGTTCACGCCCTTCTCCGAGAGGGGCACGTCCACCCAACCGGTGAACAGGTTCTCCGCGTTCCAGACGCTCTCGCCGTGGCGGAGCAGCACCAGGGTTCCGACAGCCATGTGGGTCAGCCTGCCAGATGCCCCTGCCCTGTTCACGAGGGTGGTCAGTGTGACCTTGATCGGTGCAGCTCCGCCCGGCCCGTTTCGCCCCCGTTTCGGCTTCGTTCCGGCCCGGGAACGGCTCCGGGCCGGATCCCACTGGTCCGGCCCGGAACGAGGTTCGACCGCCGATCAGCCGTTGTTGACGCCGCCGCCTACGCCGCCCAGCAAGCCGCCGAACAGCTCGCTGACGATCGGCAACTTGAGGCCGCCGACGGCCGGCAGGCGGGGGGTGGCCTTCGCCTTGTCCTGCGAAACCGACTTCGACAGCTGCTTGAGCTCCTTGAAATCAGGGTCGGCGTTGGCCGCCGGCGCCGCGAGCAGGACAACGGCCGTGGCGCCGGCCGCGATGGCCAGCCTTCCGAGCATGCGCATGCGTATGTTCTCCGATGTGTGGTGCTGGATTTGCACCCGCCATGGTTGTGGCGCGCCGCCGGTCCAGCACCGACAAGCGGCCGACAACAACACCATCAGGTGGCAACAACACCCCAATCAGGTAAAATTCACCGGTTACCGCGATGCGCCGGCCTCACGAGCGCGGAGGTCCTTGCGGAGGATTTTTCCGGAAGCGGATTTCGGGATGGCTTCGATGAACTCCACCACGCGCACCTTCTTGTGCGGTGCGACCTGGGAGGCGACGAATTCCATCACGCCGGCCGCGTCCAGAGCCGCACCGGGCTGGCGCACGACGAAAGCCTTGGGGACTTCTTCACCCTCCTCGTCGCGCACACCGACAACGGCGGCGTCGGCGATTTCCGGGTGGGTCAACAGCAGCGCTTCCAGCTCGGCCGGCGGGACCTGGTAGCCCTTGTACTTGATCAGCTCCTTGACCCGGTCCACGATGCTGACCAGGCCGTTCGCATCGATCACGCCGACGTCGCCGGTGTGCAGCCAGCCCTCGGAGTCCAACGTGGCGGCGGTCGCCTCCGGGTTGTTCAGGTACCCCTTCATGACGTTCGGCCCGCGGCACCACAGTTCGCCGCGTTCGCCGACGCCGACGTCCTCGCCGGTGGCGGGGTCGATGAAGCGGCACTCCATGTTCGGTGCGATCACGCCGACCGTGCCGACGGAGATGTCGTCGCGGCCGTCCGGGATGGCGTGGCTGACCGGGCTCATCTCGGTCATCCCGTACCCCTGCGACACCCGGCAGCCCAGGCGCTTGGCGACGGTCGCCGCGAGGTCCACGTCCAGTGGCGCGGCGCCGGAGAAGATCGTGTCGATGCCGGACAGGTCGTACTGGTCCACCAACGGGTGCTTGGCCAACGCCACCGCGACCGGCGGGGCGATGTAGACGCGGTCGGTCCGGTGGTCCTGGATCACGCGCAGGAACTCGGGCAGGTCGAACTTCGGCAGCGTCACCACCGTCGCGCCGACGTGCAGGCCGTTGTTCATCAGCACCTGCATGCCGTAGATGTGGAAGAACGGCAGCACGGCGAGGATCTTCGTGGTCCCGTCGACCTTCAGCAGCGGCTGGCACTGGACGATGTTCGCGACCAGGTTCCGGTGCGTCAGCATCACGCCCTTGGCGCGGCCCGTCGTGCCGGACGAGTACGGCAGCACGGCCACGTCCTCGGCCGGGTCGATCGACACCGCCGGCACCGGCTCGGCGTTGGCCAGCAACGACGACAGGCTGGGGTAGCCCTCGGCCTGGTCGAGCACCACCACGTCGGAGATGCCCGCCTTCTCGGCGCCGGGCGCGGCGTTGGGCAGCAGCACGGACACCGTGAACAGCATCTTCGCGCCCGCGTCCGCCAACTGGTGCGCGACCTCGTCCGCCGTGTAGAGGGCGTTGATCGTGGTCGCGGTGGCGCCGGCCCGCAGGATCCCGTGGAACACGACGGCGTAGTACGGGGTGTTCGGGCTGAGGATGCCGACGACGTCGCCCTTGCCGATCCCCTTGGCGGCCAGCGCGGCGGCCAGGCGGTCGATCGCCCCGGCGAGCTGGGCGTAGGTCAGCGACGCTCCCGAGGTGCCGTCGACCAGGGCCACCCGGTCGGCGCGGTCGCCGAGATCGGCGAACAACAACTCGTGCAGCGAGACGTCCGGGACCGCGACATCGGGGAACGGACTGCGGAAGACCATGCGGCTTGCCTCATTCATCCGGAACGGTGATCTCGTCATCGTGAGTCAAGCCACATCGCTGGTCAAGGCAGTCGCTCGGGCCGCTACAGCGTTACTTAACCCGGCTAAGAACACACGAATGGCCTAGCGTCGGCTCTTGTGGTGATCACCGGCGATCTGCCAAGTTGGCAGGGCCTCGCGGGTCGGCTCCCACGCACTCCGACGACCTGCGCGGCACAACCGCGGTTTGCAATCCCCCCGTCGAACCGCGGCCCGCTTGGAAACCCGGGCTCCCCCCGCCCGGATCCACTGCAGCGGGGAATGACGCGGGGCGGCTTGAGCTCGCGACTCCCCCTCTCTCCCAAGCCGCCCCGCGCTCCGCGCCTAAGGCGTGCCCGACCCGGTGGCGGCCGGAACGACCTCGCTCTTGCGGCGACGACGCCACCACAGGTAGACCCACGTGGGCACGCCGAGCACCACGGCGAACGGCAGCACGGCACCCACCACCACCATCAGCCAGCCGAACGCCGTCACCAAGGCCCCCCAGCCACCGGCGAGCGCGTCCAGGAAACCGGCCTTCTCCTCCTCGACGACCGGCACCGGCGCGCCCTGCGACGTGATCGTCACGGTCAACGTCGACATCGCGACCTGACCCTTGAGCGTCTCGTACCGGCGTTGCAACGACTCCAGCTCGGACTGCCGCTTGGTCAGCTCGGCCTCGATCTGGGTGATCTCCGACGTGCTGGACGCCCGGTCCAGCAACCCGCGCACCCGCTCCACGCTGGCCCGCTGGTTGGCGATCCGGACCTCGATGTCCACCACCTGCTCGGTGACGTCCTCGGTGCGCAGCTCGCGCTGGTTGACCTCGACGCCGCCCAGCCCGCCGATCGATTCCAGCACCGCCTCCAGCTTGTCGCCGGGGACGTGGAGCGTCACGGTCGCGTGGTCGAGCTGCGACTTCTCCTGCGCCGAGTACCCGCCCTCGGCGAGGACCAGGCCCTTCACGTCGCGCAGCACGCCGGTGACGTCCGCCGCCCGCAGGTCCATCGTCGCGGTGCGCACGAGCTGCCGGTTCTGCTGCGCCGACGTGCCCGCCTGCTGCCCCTCGCCCGCCGCCTCCAGCTTCGGCGGTGCGACGCCCGGCTGGTCCACCGGCGCGTTCGCCAACTGCCCCGCCGGCTGCCCCGAGTCCGCCGAACCGGACGACGACATGGTCGAACTACACCCGGCCAGCGCCAACACCGCTAACGCGGTCACCGCGAAGCCGGCCACACCCACCTGTCTGCCCATCTGCCCCTCCCTGGTCACGGTCACCGGGAGGACGGGGCGCGGGCTCAACGCAGTTGCGCGAACCCGATCACGATTCGGACACCAGGTGCCGGAACGCCTGGAGGTTGGCCAACGACTCGCCGCGCGAGACCCGCCAATCCCACTCGCGCTGGATGGCGCCGGCGAACCCGATCTCCAACAACGTGTTGAAGTCGCCGTCCGCGGCCTCCACCACCTGCCCGAGCACCCGGTCCAGCTCGTCGGGCGTCACGGCGTGCGGCGCGATCCGGCCGACCAGGTAGATGTCACCGGTGGTGTCGATCGTGTAGTGCACGCCGTAGAGCTTCGCGTTGCGCCGCAACAGGAACCGGTAAACATCCTCATGCGCCTCGTCCGGTTTGCGGCAGACGAACGCCTCCACCACCAACGCGTGCCTGCCGGCCACGAGCCAGCAGTTCGTCTGGAGCTTCTTCGTGCCGGGCAGGGTCACGAAGAACCGACCCGGTCCCTTGCGGTCGTAACGCAGCTCGCGGTCGTCCAAAGTAGACTGAATGACCTCGTCCAGGCCCGATTCCAGTTCGCGGCTCAAGCGAAGACCTCCTCGCGGAACACATCCCGTGCCTCGGCGTACCCGGCGAGGAGTGAATCAGTCGTCCGGTCCCAGGAGAACCTGCGGGCGTGGCCGACGGCGTTGCTGGCCAACTCCTCGCGGCGCGCGGGGTGCAGCGCGATATCGGACAACACACGCGCCCACTGTTCCGCGTCATGGCCGTCCACCAACGCACCGGACACACCGTCACGCACCGCCACCGGAAGCCCCCCGACGGCCGCCGCCACAACCGGCGTGCCACACGCCTGCGCCTCCAACGCCACCAGGCCGAACGACTCGTTGTAGCTAGGCACGGCGACCACGTCAGCAGCCCGGTAAACCTGAGCCAACGCCGCACCGCTCTGCGGCGGCAGGAACCGCACCACGTCCGAGATCCGCAGTTCAGCCGCCAGCCGCACCAGCTCCTCAGGCGTCTTCATGCCCGACCCGGACGGCCCACCCACGATCAACACCACCAGCCGCGACCGCAGCCCCGGATCCCGCACCACCATCTCCGCAGCCGCGCGCAACAGCACGTCCGGCGCCTTCAACGGCTGAATGCGCCCCACGAACGCAAGCACCACCGACTCCGGCCGCAGCCCCAACGCCGCCCGCGCCCCCTCCCGCTCGCCCGGCGCAAACCGCTCCAGGTCCACCCCCGGCGGCACGACCAGCACCTTCCCCGGGTCCGCGTCGTACAGCTTGATCAGCTCCGCAGCCTCGACATCGGTGTTGGCCACCAACCGGTCGGACTCGGCGACCACCTGCTCCTCACCGATCACCCGCATCCGCGGCTCAGGCGTGTCGTCAGCGGCCAACGCCAGATTCTTCACCTTGGCCAACGTGTGCGCCGTGTGCACCAACGGCACCGCCCACCGCTCCCGAGCCAGCCAACCAACCTGCCCGGACAACCAGTAGTGCGAGTGCACGACGTCGTAGTGCCCCGGCTCGTGCCGCGCCTCAGCCCGCAGCACCCCCGCGGTGAACGCACAGAGCTGACCAGGCAGCTCTTCCTTCCCCAAGCCCTCGAACGGCCCCGACACCACGTGGCGCACCTTCACACCCGGCGCGAGTTCGGCAACCGGCGGCAACTCGGACGACGTGGCACGGGTGAAGATCTCCACCTCAATGCCCCGCTGCGCCATCCGCGTAGCGGTCTGCACGATGTAGACGTTCATACCGCCCGCGTCGCCCGTGCCAGGCTGCTCCAACGGCGAGGTGTGCACGGAGAGCACCGCCACCCGCTTCACCGGGAAACCTCCGCCACGAATCCGGCCAGCTCAGCGGCAAAGCGCTCAGGTTGTTCCAGGAACGGCGCGTGTCCAGTGCGTTCGTAACGGCGCAAGTCGGCTCCGGGGATCAGGGCCGCCGCGTACTCCCCAGCGACCGGGTCGACCACCTCGTCGGCGGTGCCGTGCACCACCAGTGTCGGCTTGTCGACCGCCTTCAGCACAGCGGCGCTGCCCACATCACGCCGAAACACCTCGCCACGCACCCTCGGCGGAACGCGCAGAGCCGTCCCGATCAGGCGTTGCACCACCTCACCGGGCAGACCCGGAGACTGATCGCGCCAGAACTCAGCCAACGCGGGCACAGCCACCGCCGGGTCGTCCGACAACGCGCCAGGCAGCGCAGCACGCATCAACTTCCCGATGACACCACCCGGCCGATCGCGGCCGATCTCGGTGATCGCGTCCACCAGCACCAACCCGTTCACCCGAGCCGTGCCGTGCACACGCAAGTAGTCGGCGATCACCAGACCCCCGTAGGACCACCCGACCAACACCGCCGGCCGCCCAACGTGGTCAAGCACCGCCTTCAGATCGGCCGCCCAACACGCCGAGTCCCGGTAACCGCCCTCGGTGACCTCCGAGCCACCGTGACCACGCAGGTCCGGCGCGTAGGAGCGGAACGACCGATCAGGCGCCCACACCTCCCCGGACTGGGCCCACCCGTGCACCAGCACGACCGCCGGGGCATCAACGGGACCCGACTCACGGACCGAGAGCCGGACGCCCTCAGCGTCGAGGAGAGAGTTCTGCACGATCTACAGCAACGCCGCAACCACCCCATCGCTTCCCAATGCAAGCGAATTTGCGCCATGAAGCCCACCACAACGCCCCCGCCACCAGCCCACAAGGCCAGTCAATCCCCCACCGGACCCCTGCCAGCCGCCAGCCGCCAGCCGACGAGGCCACCACCCCCAGCCCACAACAGACCCGCCACCGGCCGACGCGTGCACCAAATCCACCCGGCCCACACCAAACCGCCGTGAGCCGGACGAGACCCCAAACATCACGAAACCCAACCCGCAGCTCACCACATCACAGAGCAGACATCGTCTGCCACTGCGCCCACGGAATCTGCCAGTCGTACCAGTCGTACTGCGCGGGCAACGTCGTGATCGACCCAGTCACCTCAACCGGGTCCCCCACAAGCGCACTGTCGTAGTACGCCTTGGCATCGGCCTCCAACAGATTCGCACAACCATGCGACGTGTTGTTCTTCCCGATGTTGCCCGCGTTGTCGTTGTTCTCGTGGATGAACTCACCGTGGTTGGAGAACCGCACAGCCCACTTCTTCAACACGTTGGTGTACCCATAACGCGGGTTGTCGAAGCTGAACTGCGGGTCCTTCTGCATCACCACGAACGTGCCGTTCGGCGTGGTCAGCTCCGGATCAGCGTCCTTCCCGAACGACGCCGGGTAAGTCGCCACCGTCTGCCCGTCGCGCTGCACCACGAGCTGATGCGACGGCGTGTCGATCTTCACCACCTGGTTGCGACCGATGGTGAAGTCGCTGGTCACGTCCGCGCGACCATAAGCACCGCCGCCATAAGGAACGCCGTAGAGCTTCGCCTCGACGTGGATCTGGGTGTTCGCGGGCCAGTACTTCTCCGGCCGGTAGTGCACCTCACGGGAGCTCAGCCACGCCCAACTCCCCTGCACCCCCGCCGAGTTGGTGACGGTCAGCGCCTTCTCCACGGTGGCCCGGTCGGCGACATCAGCCTCGAATTCGATCTTGATCGGGACCGCGACACCCATCGTCTGGTTGTCACCGGGGAACAGCGTGGCGCGCACCTGCGACGCCGGGTTCAGGGTGGTGAACGCGCCCGTCAGCTCGACCGGCCTGCCGTCGGTGCCGGTGGCCTTGCCCGCGTAGGTGTAGCTCTTGCCGAAGCCCAGCGGCTCGGTGCTCGACCACGACTTCTTGTCGTCGGCGAGCTTGCCCGCCACCGCCTGCCCCTCGGGGTTGGTGACCGTGACCTGGTCGATGGTGCCCTCGGCCACGGTGACCTGCACCGGCACGTTCACCGGCACGTCGGTCGCCCCGTCAGCGGGCGCGGCGGTGAACTTGGCCACCGGCGGGTTGTCGCCCCCGACCGGCTTGGCCGTGCCCTGTTCCACTTTCGCCGAGCAGCCGGCCAGCAGAGCCAGGCCGAGCAGCAGAGCCGCCAATCTCTTGTGCACGTTACGACCTCCCGATCGAAGGACGTTCCACGAGGCTTTCGGTGCGAGTGATGTACATCACACACATAGGATGCTCCTGTGAACCGACCTATCGCAGTCGTGACCGGAGCCAGCGCGGGAATCGGTGAGGCCACCGCCCGCAGGCTCGCCGCCGAGGGTTTCCACGTGGTGCTCGGTGCCCGGCGGGTCGACCGCCTCAAGGTTATCGCGGATGACATCGAGGGCACGGCCGTCGAGCTGGACGTCACGTCCGCCCCGTCGGTCGAGGCGTTCCTGCGAGCCGTGCCCGCCGCACAGGTTCTGATCAACAACGCCGGCGGCGCACGCGGCCTGTCCACCGTGGCCGAGGCCGACGAAGAGGACTGGCGGTGGATGTGGGAGACGAACGTGCTGGGCACGTTGCGGATGACCAAAGGCCTGCTGCCCAAGCTCATCGCCTCCGGTGACGGGCACGTGGTGACGGTGACGTCCGTCGCCGCCTACGAGGCCTACGACAACGGCTCCGGCTACACCTCCGCCAAGCACGCGCAGTCCGCGCTGCACCGGACGTTGCGCGGCGAACTGCTCGGGCAGCCGGTGCGGGTGACCGAGATCCTGCCCGGCATGGTGGAGACCGACTTCTCGGTCAACCGGTTCGACGGCGACGCCGAGCGGGCCGCCGCCGTCTACCAGGGCGTGACGCCGTTGACCGCGGACGACGTGGCGGACGTGATCGCGTTCGCGGTGACCAGGCCGTCGCACGTGAACCTCGACCAGATCGTGCTCAAGCCCCGTGCGCAGGCGTCCGCGTCCCGCGTGCACCGGGAGCAGTGAGCAGGTCCACGTCGAGCTGGTCGAGCACCGGGCCGATGGGGTTGGCGAACCCCCGGTCCGGGCTCCCGCCGCAGTAGAGGCCGACCACGCGGTTGGTGTCGTCCAGCAGGACGGCGCCGGAATCGCCGTGGTCGGCGAACCGCGGCGTCTCGATGCGGATCTGGTCGTGCAGGGTCCGGACGCCGATGCCGACACCGAAGTCCAACGTGATCGCCGCGTCCGTGGACGCCACCACACCTTCGGTGACGGCCGTCGTCCGACCGCGCTTGCGCACCCGTTGGCCGACCCGCGCGTTCGCCTGCCCCGTGACCGCGCCCAACCCCACCACCTCCGGCCGCACGCGCGGCGTGGTGAGCATGATCGCGGCGGCGTCCACCCGACCGGACAACGCGGCCCGCGCCAACGCCCCGACGCGATCGTGCACCGGGTGCCCGCCGTCCACCCGGGACGGGTGCACCATCGGATCACCGACCGCCCAGGCGTCGTCGACGCAGGCCACGTGGAAGGACGTCAACGCCATGGTGAGCTGCCGACGACGCGGCGTGACCAGCGCGCCCAACGTCCCCGCGACCACGTAGTCGTCCACCACCGGGACATACGGCGGCACGAACCGGATCGCCCGACTGGGCCCGATCCCGATCCCGCCCAACAACAACTCATGCCGCTCCGCCCCGCTCACGCCCTCCGGTGACGCGATGGTGTGGTGCGGCCAGAACGAGTCCTCGACCACGTCGGTCGGCACACCCAGCACATCCGACGGGATGGCGAACTGGGCGGCAGCGCCCTTGCGGCGGACGTACACGACGATCGCCAACTCACCGGTCCCCAGGCCGCCGACGACCTTCTCGCCGAGATCGACCCCCACCACGCCGGGCCGGCTCAGGAAGTCGTCCTCAACCAGCTTCTTGATCGGCCTCACGGCCGCGCGCTCGTCGTCCGGGTAGGCCATGACGACCTCCAACGGGTGCCTCTACCTCCATGAAACGCGCGGAGTGAGGATTCGTCACACCCGGTCACCCATTCGGCCCGTTCAGCCCTCGGCCCTCGGCCCTCGGCCCTCGGCATCGACGGAGTCCGCGATCCGGTTCCGGGATCCGGTTCCGGATCACCCCAGCTCGCAGCCCACCAACACCGGTTCCGGTTGCAGCTCCACGCCGAACGCCGTCCGCACCCCGTCACGCACCTCGCGCGCCAGGTCCAACAAGTCCTCCGTCGACGCCCCGCCGCGGTTCGTCAACGCCAACGTGTGCTTCGACGACAACGCCACCCGGCCACCAGGTCCTCGATACCCGCGGGTGAACCCGGCCCGTTCGATCAGCCACGCCGCCGACAGCTTCGAGAACCCGACCCCCGCCGGGTAAGTCGGCACCTCGACCTGCGGCCCCAACCGCTCCGCGATGCGGATCAGCACCCCGGTCAACGTCGAGTCGTCCACCAGCGGATTGGTGAAGAACGAGCCCGCGCTCCACGTGTCGTGGTCGGTCGGGTCCAGCACCATGCCCTTGCCGCGCCGCAGTTCCAGCACCGCCTTGCGGGCCGCGTCGGCCGGGACCCGGGAGCCGGCCGTGACACCGAGCACACGCGCCAGCTCGCCGTACCGGATCGGCGCGGACTGGCCGCCGGCCGTCAACGCGAACCGCGCCCGCAGCACCACCGCGTGATCCGTGCCCTTCAGCACACTGGTCCGGTACGCCAGACCCAAGCCGTCGGCGGGCACCTGGTGCACCCGGCCGGTGCGCCGGTCCAGCAGGTCGACCGACGTCAGGACCTGCGCGATCTCCACCCCGTACGCGCCGACGTTCTGCACCGGCGTCGCCCCGACCAGCCCGGGAATGCCCGACAGGCACTCCAGCCCGCCCAGGCCCTGCGCCACCGCCTCCGCGACGACCGAGTCCCAGTCCTCGCCCGCCTCGACGGTGAGCTGCACGAGACCGTCGCCCAACGGGTCGAGCCGGCGGCCGGCCGTGCCGACCTGCACCACGGTGCCGGTGAACCCGACGTCCGCGACCACCAGGTTCGAACCGCCGCCGAGCAGTAACAACGGCTCGCCGGACGCGTCCAACGCGCGCACGGTCTCGACCAGCTCGGCGGCTGTGCCGGCACGTGTGAACCTCGCCGCGGGGCCACCGAGCCGCAGCGTGGTGCACTCGGCCAGCGGCACACGGGCACTCGAAGGCGGGGTGGTCACGACCGAGAACGGTAGCCTCCGCGACATGGCACGCCGCATCGAGCACCGAACCACGTCCCGCTGGCCCGCGCGGGACGTGTACGCAGCGCTGGTCGACGAGACGTACCTCCGCGACCGCCTGGCCGAACTGGGTGGCACGGACCCGAAGCTGGTCGCCTTCACGACCACCGAGCAGAGCACGTCGTACCAGCTCAGGCAGGGTGTCCCGGCCGACAAGCTGCCGTCGGTGGCACGTGGTCTGCTCGGCGGGGACCTCGTCATCGACCGCGCCGAGTCGTGGACCGAGGCGGGTTACGCGGGCACGGTCGAGGTGATGTTGAACGGCGTTCCGGGCCGCCTGGACGGCACGATCACGCTCGCCGACACCGCGAGTGGGAGCGAACTCACCCTCACGGGTCAGGTCAAAGTGGGCATCCCGCTCATGGGCGGCAAGCTGGAGACGATGATCGCCGAGCAGGTGGCCCTGCTGCTGGACAAGGAAACCGAGTTCACCGCCGAATGGCTCGCACGCCGCGCCTAGCCGCGGGCCGGGCGCGTGCGCTCGGCCTGCCCACGAGAGGCACCACCAACCCGAACCGCCTGCGCCGGGTCGACCGGTGGGTGACACACACCTACCGCGACCTGCTGTCCCATGCAGAACCGCTGGTGGTCGACCTCGGCTACGGGTCGTCCCCGATCACCACGGTCGAGCTGGCGCAGCGGCTGCGCAAGGTCAACCCGGACGTCCGCGTGCTCGGCTTGGAGCTGGACGCGGAACGGGTCGCCGCGGGCAAGGAGGTCGCCGACCCGCCGCGGCTGGACTTCCGGCGCGGCGGGTTCGAGCTGGCCGGCGCCCGCCCGGTGCTGCTGCGCGCGTTCAACGTGCTGCGGCAGTACACCGAGGAGCAGGCGGCGGAGGCGTGGGACACCATGGTCGGCCGGCTCGCGCCGGGCGGGGTGCTGGTGGAGGGCACGTGCGACGAGATCGGCCGCCGCTGCTGCTGGGTCGCGTTGACCGCCGACGGGCCGCAAACGTTCACCTTGTCGTGCCTGCCCGCCGACCTGGAAACCCCGGGTGACCTGGCCGAACGGCTGCCGAAGGCGTTGATCCACCACAACGTGCCCGGTGAGAAGGTGCACGCCCTGCTGAGCGAGTTGGACGCGTGCTGGGCGACGTCCGCGCCGTTCGCGCCCTACGGGCCGCGGGCCCGGTGGGTGGAGTCCGTGCGGCTGCTCGCCGAACGCGGCTGGCCGGTGCTGGACGACCGGAAGCGCTGGCGGATCGGTGAGGTCACGGTGCGCTGGGACGTCGTGAGTCCCTAGGCTGTGCGGAGTGGACCACGCGGACTTCGTGAAGCACTTAAGGACCGAGTACGCGGCTCTCCGGGCCGCAGCGGTGGCCGCCGGGCCGGACGCGGAGGTGCCGACCTGTCCCGGGTGGATGGTGAAGGACCTGGTCGACCACCTGGGGCTGACGCACTCCTGGGCGTTGCGGGCCCTGCACACGGCGCCGGACGCCGAGCGGCCACGTCCCGACGATCGTCCTTCGGATTGGGACGAACTGCTCGGCTGGTGGGACACCAAGTTCGCCGAGCTGGCGGACACACTGGCCGACACCACGTCGAACACGCCCGCGTGGACGTTCATCGGTCCCAAGACCTTCGGCTTCTGGTCCCGCCGGCAGGCGCACGAGACGGCGATCCACCGGCTGGACGCCGAGCACGCGTTGCACGGCGCGGCGGTGCCGTCGCTGCTGTTCGACGTGGAGTTCGCGGCGGACGGCGTGGACGAGTACCTGACCCGGATGCTGGTGCGCGCCGCTCAGCTCAAGCCGATCGAGCGGGCGGGCCGGGTGCTGTTCCACGCCGCCGACGCCGGTCGGGCCTGGGAGGTCCGGCTCACGCCCGGTCAGCCGCCGGAGGCCGGTCCGATCACCGATTCGGCCACCCACGAGGACGCCACCGTCGCGGGGACAGCCGACGCGCTGTACCGGGCGGTGTGGGGACGGCCCAGCGGGGCCATCACATCGGGTGACAGGTCACTGCTGGACGGGCTGCCGCGACCGTAGATACTTCCGTCGTGCCTCTGCCTGAACGACGCTACGTGATCACCTTCGGCTGCCCGGACCGCACCGGGATCGTGGCCAGGATCTCCTCGTTCCTGGCCGAGCACGGCGGGTGGATCGTCGAGGCGGCCTACCACACCGACCCGACGACCAACTGGTTCTTCACCCGCCAGGAGGTGCGGGCGGACTCGCTGCCGTTCGACGTGGACGAGCTGCGGACCCGGTTCGCCGAGGTGGCCCGTGACCTGGGCGCGCACCCCGGTTCGTGGCGGGTCACCGACACCGGTGAGCGCAGGCGCGTGGTGATCCTGGTGTCCCGGGAAGGGCACTGCCTGTACGACCTGCTGGGCCGGGTGGCGTCGCACGAGCTGGACGTGGACGTGTCGGCGGTGATCGGCAACCACACCGACCTGGCCGGGATCACCAGGGCGCACGGCATCCCGTTCCACCACGTGCCGTTCCCGGCGAGCGACCCGGAGGGCAAGCAGGCGGCGTTCGCGCAGCTGCGGCAACTGGTGGACGTGCACGAGCCGCACGCGGTGGTGCTGGCGCGGTTCATGCAGATCCTGCCCGCCGAGTTGTGCGCGGACTGGGCCGGGCGGGCGTTGAACATCCACCACAGCTTCCTGCCGTCGTTCGTCGGGGCGCGGCCGTACCACCAGGCGCACAGCCGGGGCGTGAAGCTGGTCGGCGCGACCTGCCACTACGTGACCGCGGACCTGGACGAGGGCCCGATCGTGGAGCAGGACGTGATCCGGGTGGACCACACCGACTCGATCAACGACATGGTGCGCAAGGGCCGTGACATCGAGAAGGTCGTGCTGGCCCGCGGCCTGCGCTGGCACCTCGAAGACCGGGTGCTCGTGCACGGGAACCAGACCGTCATCTTCTAGGCCTCTTCCAGGCCTCTTCTGGGCGTTTACCAGGCGTTTCGCCGGCCCGAATCCCTCTTCTTCAGCTGACCCCCGCGGTCCTGAGCGTTGAACTCACCGGTCCTGAGTGTTCGACTCTCGGCACCTGAACGTAGGACGCTCGCGAGAGTCCTACGTTCGGGTCGCGTGAGTCCCACGTTCGGGACCACCGAGTTCAACGCTCAGAACGTAGGCTGCGCCGGTGCGCACCGAGTTCACCGCCCTCGACCAGGTCCGCGCGGCGGATGATCTGAAGCGAGCCGTGCTCGTCGGGCTCGATCTGAGCGAAGAGGATCTGCGCGTGCCGATGGACGGCGCGCTGTTCCTCGGCTGCACGCTCTCACCGGTCGGCCAGCGGCGTGCGGCGGCGGCCGGTGCGCTGGTCTTCCCGGCGATCCCGGACCTGCCGTACGACGTGTACCGGTCGCGGCTCTACACGCCGGCCGAGCTGTTCGCCGGGTTCGACCCGGCCGACCCGGTCTCCTACGCCGACACCCCGGACGCCCTGATCTACCAGCACAGCCGCGCGCAGGGCCACAACCCCGACCCGTTGCACGCCCTGGCCGAACGCCTGCACGACCACGCGATCACCGAGGCGTTGGCGGACGCGCTGCCGGACCGGCCGGTCGCGGTGATGGGCGGGCACGCGCTGGGACGTGACACGGACGGCTACCGGCGGGCCGTGCAGCTGGGTGCGGCGCTCGGCGAGGCCGGGTTCACCGTGCTGACCGGCGGCGGGCCGGGCGTGATGGAGGCCGTGCCGCTGGGTGTGCGGGTCGGGGTGGACGACTCGGTCCTGAAAGACCTGGCCAGGGCCCCGAAGTTCGGCGCCGACGCCGAGTCGGTCGGCCGCTGGATCGCCGCCTGCCCCACCGACCTGCCGACGTTCGACCGGCCGCGCACCGTCGGCATCCCGACCTGGTTCTACGGCCACGAACCGCCGAACCCGGCGTGCGAACTGCACGCCAAGTACTTCGCCAACTCGGTCCGCGAGGACGGCCTGCTCACCATCGCCACCGGCGGCATCATCTACACGCCGGGCAGCGCCGGCACCGTCCAGGAAGTCTTCCAGGACTACTGCCAGAACCACTACGGCTCAGTAGGCCCGGCCGCCCCGATGGTGTTCCTGGGCAAGGACTTCTGGCTGAACGAGGTACCGGCCGCACCGCTGGTCCAACAGCTGGCCCGAGGCCGGGACGCCGAACGCTGGATCCTGGTCACCGACGACACCGACGAGGCCGTCAGCTTCCTGCGGGGCTACCGGGGCGTCGGCTAGCGGGCCAGGCCTTCCACGACTTCGGCGCCCGGCAGCTTTGCCAGCACTTCGCCGGGTACCAGCAGTTTGCTGCCACGGATGCCGCTGCCGATCACCAGCTCCGGCGCGGCCGCCGCCTCGGGGGACAGCAGCACGGGCCAGTCGGCGGGCAGGCCCACGGGCGTGATGCCGCCGTACTCCATGCCGCTGAGCGACACCGCGTCGTCCATCGGCGCGAACGACGCCTTGCGCGCGTCCAGCCGACGCCGCACGACCCCGTTCACGTCCGCCCGCGTGGTCGCCAGCACGACGCACGCCGCGTACCGGATGGTGTCGCCGCGCTTGCCCGCGACGACGACGCAGTTCGCCGACGCCTCCAACGGCGAGCCGTAGTGCGCGCAGAACTCGGCCGTGTCCGCCAACGCGGGGTCGATCTCCGCGACCGCGACCCGTGCGCCGTCCGCCATCGACCGGAGCGCGGCGGCGACCGGTTCCGCCACCAGGTCCAGCCGGTCGAGCACGGGCACGGGGGTCAGGGTTCCAGCGATGGTCCACACGCCCACCATCCTGCCGGCTCAGCTTGACGTTGACGCAACGTCAACCTCTAGCGTGGTCGACGACAGGGAGGGAGCACGGTCATGGCCTGGTCGATCGCACAGGTCGCGCGGATGTCGAAGGTGACTTCGCGGACGCTGCGGCACTACGACGCGATCGGTCTGCTCGAACCGGCGTGGATCGGCGGCAACGGCTACCGGTACTACGAGCGCGAGCAGCTGCTCCGGCTCCAGCAGATCCTGCTGCTGCGCGACCTGGGACTCGGCCTCGACACCGTCGCCGAGGTCCTGGACGGGCGGCACCGGACGGTCGACGTGCTGCGCAACCACGCGCGGTGGTTGGCCACCGAGCAGGAGCGGCTGGCGAGCCTGGCCAAGACCGTCTCCCGGACGATCGAGGAACTGGAAGGGGGTAGCCGCATGAAGATGGAAGAGCTGTTCGACGGCTTCGACGCCGACCGCCAGGCCCGCTACGAGGCGGAACTCGTGGAGCGGTACGGCGAGCACATGCAGGAGCACATCGACCAGAGCAAGCGCCGGATGCGCGACTGGACCAAGGCGGACGCCGACGGGTTCATGGCGGAGTGGCAGGCGATCTACCAGGCCTACGCCGAGCTGTTCGACGCCGGTGTCGCGGTCGACGCGCCGCGTGTGCTGGACGTAACCGACCGGCACTACCGGTGGATCTGCCGGAGTTGGACGCCGAACCGGGAGTCCTACACCGGGCTCGGTCAGCTGTACGTCGACTCGCCGGACTTCAAGGCGCAGTTCGACGCGCACGCCGAGGGCTTCGCCGAGTACGTCCGCGACGCGATCGCGGCCTACGCCCAGAGTCGGCTGTAGGGAAGACCACGGGGAGGTGCACATCCCCGTGGTCTGCGTCTCGAAAGTGGTTCAGATGTCTTGCAGCCCGAACGCCTTCAGCGCCTCACGGTTGAACGCGGGCAGGTCGTCGGGCTTCCGGCTGGTCACGAGGGTCCACCCGGCGCCGGCATCGACCCGCACCTCGGCGTCCTCCCACTGCCCACCCGCGTTGCGGATGTCGGTGGCCAGGCTCGGGAACGAGGTCAGCCGCTTGCCGCGCACCACGTCCGCCTCGACCAGCAGCCACGGGCCGTGGCAGATCGAGGCGATCGGCTTGCCCGCGGCCACGTGCTGCTTCACGAACCGCACCGCGTCGTGGTCCATCCGCAGGAAGTCGGCGTTGGCCACCCCACCGGGGATCACCACGCCGTCGTAGTCCATGGGGTCCGCGTGCGCGAACGGCACGTCGACGTCGAACGTGTCGGCGGGTGTCAGGTGGTCGAACGCCTGCACCTGCCCCAGCTTGGGCGCGAGCAGCCTCGGCAGCGCTCCGGCCTTCTCCACGTGCTGCCAGGGCTCGGTCAGCTCGACCTGCTCGATCCCCTCCGTGTCGACCAGGAATGCGATCTTCTTCTGTTCGGCCATGTTTTCGGCTACCCGCGCAGGAAGTCGACCAACCACCCGCGGACGTCCGCGGGCGGTTGGTCGGCCACGAGGACACCAGCTCCAGCCGACCGATCCGATTTCGCCGGTAGTTCCAATAGCCGTTACTTGAAGTGTGAGCAGATGTGAGTCCGCTCTATCCAAGCAGCCGTCTCCTTGCGGTGACGGCGTTGGCCTGGCCCCCTGCGGGCCGGGTCTTCCCGTGGCAGTACCCGCTGCCCGCGCGATGCGGGTCTGACGTGGGTTTCCATCGGGCTCGTTTACTGTCGCCCGCAACTCGGGGAGGACATGCAGCACGTCCGCTCGGACAGGCGCGACTTGGTTTTCACCACGCCCATCCGACCGAACAGGTGTCGGATGCCCGACACAGACCACTATCGAACCGTTGTTCGACCAACGGCAAGATCACTTTCGGGTGAAGCGGGTCGACCGAACAGCCGCCGCGCCGGTGTTGCACGGAGCCCGCCCACTCGGCCCACAACCCTCGGGCGCGTCCGGGGCGTCGCCGTGCGAGGGGAGGGTGACCACGACTTTCGTGCCCGGCAGACCGGACGTGGGCAGGCGTGCTTCGCCGGGTGTCGCGCCCAGGCCGTGGCCGACGAGCGTGACGGGCGCTCCGGAGCCGAAGCTCCGGTGCGTCACCACCGCGGGCCGCGCTGGACCTCGATCAGCCGGGGCCGGACGTCGACCACGTACACCGTGACCGCGACCAGCCCGGCGAGCCAGAACATGGCGCCGGCGGAGAACGGGTGGAACAGCAGCAGCGCGAACGCCCCACCTCCGGTGATGCCGAGCCACGCGGGCTTGGTCATGCGCTCGGCCGCCGTGTAGGCGTCGGCGCGCTGCGAGAGCGCGTGCGCGAACGCGAACACGCCCATGATCAGCGCGGCGTAGTAGGCCGCGAACATGACCCAGTAGTCCAGGACGAGCGGACTGAAGGCCGGGAACGTTGGCAACACCCCCTCAGCCTACGTGCGTCCCGCGCTCCCGGTACAGCCGAAACGGGGCACCCCTGGTGGGACGCCCCGTGTCGGTTGGGTCACTTGGTGGTGTCGGTGGGCTTCTTCGCCGCGGTGGAGCGGGTCGTGGTGCCCGTGGTCTTGGTCGTCGCGCCCGTGGTCTTCGCGGCGGCGGCGGGCTTCGGCGTGGTGATCGGCTTCGTCGCGGCCGGCTTGCGCGGCGTGGCCTTGGGGGTCGTCTCGCGCACCTCCGCGGCGACGTCACCGCCGATCTCGACCACGGTCTCGGCCAGCTTCTCGCTCGCGTCGTCCACGTCGTCGGCGACCTTCGCGCGGACCGCGCGGGTCCGGCGGCTCACCTTGCCGAGCACGTCGTCGGCCATCACGCGGGCGTCCGAGGCGGCCGCCTCGGTGCGCTTCTGCGCGGTCTCGACGGCTTCCTCGACCTGGTGCAGCGCCTTCTGCAGCTGCGGCTGGGTCTTCAGCTTCTCCAGCGCCTCCTCGCCGTGCTCGGCGAGGAACTGGTAGAGGTTGAGCGCCGACTGCGTGTACGCGTCCACGACCTTGCGCAGCTCGGCCGGGTCCAGCTTGTCGCGCAGGTCCTTCTTCAGGTCGGACGACTCGGCCGCGGTCTTCGCCGACTCGGCCCGCTCGCGGGCCTTGCCCAGCGCCTCGATGACGGCCTTCGCGGCCAGGTCACCGGCGCCCAGGGCGGCGAGCAGCGGGGTGCGGGCGGCGGCGACGGCCTGTTCGCCCGCCTTGCGCAGCTCCTCGGTGGTGGGCAGGTTCGGCATGGAGATCACTCCTCCGGTTTGGTCTGATTGGCGGCGTTCTCCCGCCGGAACGACTCGTAGACGTCGAGCAGCACCTGTTTCTGCCGCTCGGTCAGATCGGGGGCGGTGACGATGGCGTCCGCGAGAGCGCCGCCCTCGCGCTGCTCCAGAATCCCGGCCTCGACGTACAGCGCCTCGGCCGAGATCCGCAGCCCTTTGGCGATCTGCTGCAGGATCTCCGCACTCGGCTTGCGCAAACCGCGCTCGATCTGGCTCAAGTACGGGTTGGAGACCCCGGCGAGCTTGGCCAGCTGCCGCAACGACATCTTCGCCGTGCTGCGCTGCTGGCGGATGTACTCGCCGATGTCGCGGCCGAGTTCGGCCACCGCCTTGTCGATGGACTTGTCCAACTTGCGGCACCTCCTCGGTCCGTAATCCAACGGTACGCGGAGGTGCTAGCAGTTGCAAGCGGATTGCTAGCAATCCGGATGTGTGCTCGCCCATAGCGCTACGGTGGAGTGCGTGGACGTTGCGGCGAACCTGCGCGGACAGCTCGTCGACTCGCTCCTGGCCTCCGACGTGCTCCGCGATCCGCGCTGGGTCGATGCGTTTCGCCAGGTCCCGCGGCATGTGTTCCTGCCGGGGTTCTTCGTCCAGCGCCCGGACGGGGCGTGGGAGCCGGTGACCTCCGCGCACCCCGACCACTTGGCGCTGGTCTACCGCAACGAGGTCTGCGTGACCCAGCTCAACGGCGACGACCGGGCGTGGGAGCAAGCACTCGCGACGGGTGCCGTGACGGGGGTACCCACCAGTTCGTCGAGCATGCCGGCGATCATGGCGATCATGCTGGAGGCGCTGGCCGTCACGCCGGGCGACCAGGTGCTGGAGATCGGCACCGGCACCGGCTACAACGCCGCCCTGCTGTGCCACGCGCTCGGCGACTCCCGGGTGACGTCGATCGACGTCGATCCCGGCGTGCTGCGACGGGCCGCGTCCCGGCTCACCGCCGCCGGTTACCACCCGACGTGCGTGGCGGGCGACGGCGAGCAGGCGTACGCGCCTCGTGCGCCTTACGACCGCATCCTCGGCACGTGCGCCGTGTCCCGCATCCCGACCGCGTGGCTCGACCAGACCGCACCCGGTGGGCTGATCGTGACCACGTTCAACCGGCCGATCGGCGCGGGGCTGGTGCGGCTGACCGTGCACGACGGGCAGGCCACCGGCCGCGTGCTGCTGGAGGACGGCCGTTTCATGCCGCTCCGCGCGCACCGCCAGTCATGGGCCGACGAGGCCCTGCTGAACGCCCTCACCGCCGAGCCGGACACCTCACGCACGACCCTGCTGCCGTCCGGCGCCGTCGTGGACCCGTCCAGCGGCTTCGAGTTCTTCGCCGGCTTGGCGTTGGCCGAGGTCGCGATAGCAGCCGACCCGATCCGCCTGGCACACCCCGACGGCTCCTGGGTCAGACATCGCGGCGCCGTCGTCGAACAGGGCGGCCCACGCGCCCTCTGGGACGAAGCCGAAGCCGCCTACCGCCAGTGGCGCTCACTCGGCAAACCCCGCCGCCACCAGTTCACCTTCACCGCCACCCCGACAAGCCAATACTTCGCCCTGGACAACACCCCCCTGACCTGGCCCCTCCTCCCCGACCGTTGAACTCACCCGACCCGACCGTTCGACTCACGCGAGAGTCCCACCTCCAGGCCCCCCGAACTCAACACTCACAACCCGCGTGTCCAACCTTCAGAACACGCGTGTCCAACGCTGGGAACACGCGTGTCCAACGTTCGGGACACCCGAGTTGAACGCTCAGAACACGGGAGTCGGCCGCTCAGTCGAGCAATTCCTCCAGGAAGCTGCGCTTGCGGTGCGGGTACGGCTGGTAGTAGCCGGGTGGGTACACGGGCGGCGGCGGGCCGGTCACGGTGCCGGGTGGCGGCTGGTACGGGGGCGGCGCGGCCGCGGGCGTGCCGGGCATCGGGGTGCCGGGCGGCGGTTGGTAGGGCGGGGGCGGCCCGGTCGTGGGTGCGGGTGCGGGTGCGGGAGTGGCCGGCGGCGGCTGCTCGCCGTCCACTGGCACGGCGCCTTCTACCGGCACAGCACCGTCGGCCGGCACGGGAGCGTCCACCGGTACGCCGACGTCAACGGGTACGCCCGTGTCGACCGGCACACCGACGTCGACCGGTACGGCCGCGTCGACTGGTACGCCGACGTTGACCGGCACGGCCATCGTGGGGGCAGGAGGGGGGACGGGGAAGCCTTCGGGCCGGTACGGCTGCGCGTAGTGGGCCCGCTCGGCGGCGATGATCTGTTCCAACTCGCCGCCGTCCAGGAAAACGCCCTTGCAGTTCTCGCACTGCTCGATGTGCACAGAACCACGGCTGATGGTCTGCATGAGGTCCTGGCATTTCGGACAGATCACATACCCAAGGTTACGCACGACACAGGGGTGACCGTGCCACCACCACCAGTGATCGGTCCGTCATGATGCGTTGGTGTCCAGATTCCGCCAGCGGGCCGTTCTCACCGGGTGCGTGCTGGCCGCCGTGCTCGCCACGGCCGGCCTGTTCGTCACCGACTACGGCATCCACCCCGAACTGTGGCTGACCGGCCTGGCCCTCGGGTTCCTGGCGCTGCTCGCCGTGCTGGACCCGTGGCTGCACCGCAGGCGCGCCGCGGGCCTGGCCACCGACGACAACCTCGACGCCGCCGCGAGTGCCCTGGCCCGTGCCCTGCACGCCCAGTGGAACGAGGAGTACCGCGCCCGCGGCCTCCAGGACAACCTCCTCAACCTGCACTGGAGCGCCCTCGAAGGTGAACCCGGGCACAGCGACGCGATCGTCCGCGCGTTCCAGCGCAGCCGCCGCATGGTGTTCCTCGGCGACCCCGGCGCGGGCAAGAGCACCACGGCGATGCTGCTCACCATCGGCCTGCTCGACCAGAACACCAACGGCCCGGTGCCGTTCCTGCTCCCGCTGTCCACGTGGGACCCGAACGCGGAAGACGTCCGCACCTGGATGACCCGCCGGCTCTACGAGGACCACCCGGCGCTGCGCAACACCGAGCTGTACGGCAGCTACGCCGCGGACCTGCTGGTCGAGCAGCGCCGCGTGTTCCCGGTGCTCGACGGCCTGGACCAGATCCCACCCGAACGCCGACCCGACGCGTTGGACCGCATCAACCGCGCGTTCCCCGGCTCGCACCCGCTGGTGCTGACCAGCAGTGCCGAGGAGTTCGCCGAGGCGGGCACGCCGGTCCCGGGCGCGCACGTCGTGCAGCTCCAGCCGTTGGACCACGAGGAGATCGCGGGCTACCTGCGGGCCGTCTCGGACCCCGTCACGGCCGCCCGCTGGGAGCCGATCTTCCTGCACCTGCGCGACGAGCCGGGCGGTCGGCTGGCCGAGGCGCTGTCCACGCCACTCGCGGTGTGGTTGGCGGGCGTGGTCTACGGGTACGGCGAGCCGAGCGAACTGCTGGACCGAGCCCGGTTCCCGGACCGCCGCGCGGTCGAGAACCACCTGGTGGACGCGCTGGTCGGCGGCGCGTTCGGCGACCGCGCGGTAGCGCACCACGCCGGTGCGAGCCAGGTCTGGCCGAAGGACAAGGCGACCCGCTGGCTGGCGTTCCTGGCCGAGGAGATGCGCAAGCGCGGCGTCCGCGAACTGGGTTGGTGGGAGCTGCGCCGTTCGGTCGGCAGCACGTGGTTGGCGCTGCTCGGCGCGATCGTGCTGGGCACGATCGGCGGGTTCGGCGTCGGCTGGCTGATGGCGTACGCGAGTACGCCGAAGCTGGCCCCGATCACCGGTCTGGCCGCCGGGCTCGTCGTGGCGGTGGCCGCGCTGTACGCGTCCGGGCACCGGGTGTCGAAGCCGCGGCTGGGCGTGTGGCGCAGCCTGGTCGTGGTCAGCGGTGTGTTGGGGACGGCGGCGGGTCTGGTGTTCGGCGCGCTGTACGGGCTGTCCGCGGGGCTGGTGGTGGGCCTGGGCATCGGGGTGGCGGTGGCGCTGCGGTTCGCGTTGGGCAGCAGCGCCGAGCTGAGCCACCCGTCGAGTCCTAAGTGGACGATGGCGCGGGACCGGATCGCGGTGTGGACCGGGTCGCTGGTGCTGGCCGTGGTGTTCGGCGCGGCGGCCGGTGTGGTGTTCGGGCCGTCCCAGTCGGGCATGGTCGGGCTCGGCCTGGCGTGCGGGCTGATGCTCGGCTTCACGCTGTCCGTGCTGCACCTGCGCTGGTGGTGGTTCACCGTGGCACGGATCTGGCTGGCGCTGCGCGGCAAGCTGCCGTGGGAGCTGATGGTGTTCCTGGAGGACGCGCGCAAGCTCGGCGTGCTGCGCCAAGCGGGCGCCTCCTACCAGTTCCGGCACCCGCTGGTGCAGGACCGGCTGGCGGGCGCCCGCCCGTCCGAGGTCCCGTCGGACGCCTAGCTTTCGGACGCCTGGCTCCTACACGCTCAGCTTGCGCAGCCGGCCGATCGCCTCGTCCAGCACCTCGTCCCGCTTGCAGAACGCGAACCGCACCAGGTGCCGCCACTGGTCCGGGTGATCGGTGAACACCTGCACCGGCACGGCCGCGACACCGATCCGCTCCGGCAGCTCCCGGCACAGCTGCGCACCGTCGGTGAACCCGAGCGGGCGGACGTCCGCGGTGATGAAGTACGTGCCCTCGCTGGGGCGCACCGAGAAACCGGCCTCGGTCAGGCCGTCGGCCAGCCGTGACCGCTTGTTCTGCAACGACGCCCGCAGGTCCTCCACCCAACCCAGCTCGTGCCGCAACGCGTGCGCCACGGCCGGCTGGAACGGCGCGCCGCCCACGAAGGTCAGGAACTGCTTGGCCGCACGCACCGCGCCGACCAGCTCCGCGGGCCCGCACGCCCAGCCGATCTTCCAGCCCGTGCAGTTGAACGACTTGCCCGCGCCGGAGATCGTGACGGTCCGCTCGGCCATGCCCGGGAAGGTGGCCAGCGGCACGTGCTCCAGGCCGTCGAACACCAGGTGCTCGTACACCTCGTCGGTGATCGCCACGATGTCGTGCTCGACGCACAGCGCGGCGACCGCGGCCAGCTCCGCGCGGTTGAGCACCGTCCCGGTCGGGTTGTGCGGCGAGTTGAGCAGCAACGCCTTGGTCTTCGGGCCGATGGCGGCCCGCAGCGCCTCGACGTCCAGCCCGAGCCGCCCGGTGCCCGGCTCCTCGACCAGCCCCACGGTCCGCCGGGTCGCGCCGGCCAACGCCACGGACGCCGCGTAGGAGTCGTAGTAGGGCTCGACGAGCACGACCTCGTCACCGGGCTCCACCAGCGCGAGCAACGCGGCGGCGATGGCCTCGGTGGCGCCGACCGTCACCAGGATCTCGGTGTCGGGGTCGTAGTGCGTGCCGTAGCGCGCCCGGTGCTCGGAGATCGCTTGGCGCAGCTCCGGCATGCCGGGGCCGGGCGGGTACTGGTTGAGCCCGGCGTCGATGGACGCCTTGGCGACCTCCAGCATCCCCACCGGCCCGTCGGTGTCGGGGAAACCCTGCCCGAGGTTCACCGCCCCGGTCCGGATCGCCAACGCGGTCATCTCCGCGAAGATCGTCGAGGTGAACGGCCGCATCCTGGGGACTAGCGCTGGTACCCGCACAAGGCCGAATCTTCACGGACAATGGCGGTGTGGAGCAACTGACCGCCGCTGACCAGCTCAAGCGCCAAGGCCTGCGCCGGATGAAACTGGTGGCCACCGGCTTCTTCCTGGGGGCCACCGCGATCTTCCTCATCGCCCTGCTCTACGAGGACGGCGGCCCGGCCTGGATCGGGTACGTCCGCGCCGCGGCCGAGGCGGGCATGGTCGGCGCGTTGGCCGACTGGTTCGCCGTCACCGCGCTTTTCCGCAGGCCACTGGGCCTGCCGATCCCGCACACGGCGATCATCCCGACCCGCAAGGACAGCTTCGGCGACGCGCTGGGGTCGTTCGTCGGGACGAACTTCCTGTCCGAGGCGGTGGTGCGGGACAAGCTGCGCCGGGCCGGCATCGGACGGCGTCTCGGCGAGTGGCTCGCGGAACCGGATCATGCCGAACGGGTGACGTCCGAGCTGGCCAACGTGGTTCGCGGTGCGGTCACCGTGCTGCGGGACGACGACGTGCAGGCCGTGGTCGAGCAGGCGCTGGTGCGACGGCTGGTCGACCAGCCGTGGGGCCCGCCGCTGGGCAAGCTGCTCGGGCAGGTGCTCACCGACGGCGCGCACCACAAGCTCGTGGACCTGGTGTGCGACCGGGCCTACGACTGGGTGCGGGACAACTACGACAAGGTCATGAGCGTGGTGTCGAACCGGGCGCCGTCGTGGTCGCCGAAGTTCGTCGACTCGCTGCTCGGTGACAAGGTCTACGGCGAGCTGCTGGACTTCGCGTGGGCGGTGAAGACCGATGCCCACCACCCGATGCGGCAGGCGGTGGACCACTTCCTGATCGAGTTCGCGGCCGACCTGCGGACCGACCCGGCGACCATGCAGCGGGCCGAGCAGGTCAAGCAGCAGCTCGTGACGCACCCGGACGTGCAGCGGCTCATCGGGTCGGCTTGGGGCACGGCGAAGAAGATGCTGCTCGACGCGGCCGAGGACCCGTCGTCCGAACTGCGCAAACGCGTGCGCGAGGGGCTGATGTCGTTCGGCCGGCGGATGGTCGAGGACGACTCGATGCGCGAGAAGGTCGACGGGTGGCTCGAAGGCGCGGCGGGGTACGTGGTGACCAACTACCGCGACGAGATCACCACGCTGATCACCGACACCGTCGAGCGCTGGGACGCCGAGGAGACCTCGCGCAAGATCGAACTACAGGTCGGCCGCGACCTGCAGTTCATCCGCATCAACGGCACGGTCGTAGGCGCACTGGCCGGCCTGGTGATCTACACCGTCAGCCAACTGGTGACCTGACCCCCGCCGTCCCGAACGTTCAACTCACCCGTCGCCAACGTTGGACACGCGCGTTCCCAACGTTGGACACGCGCGTTCGGAACGTTGGACACGCGGGTCGCGAACGTTGGACATGCGCGCGTGTCCAACGTTCGGAACAGGCGTGTCCAACGTTCGGGTCGGGCGTGTCCTGCGTTCGGAACAGGCGAGTTGAACGCTCAGGTCACGCTGAGGGCGCGGCGTTCCCGCCAGTTGCGCGCCTTCTCCCGGTTGCCGCACGTCTGCATCGAGCACCAGGTGCGCGAGCGGTTGCGCGAGCGGTCGAAGAACGCCCATCGGCAGTCGTCCGCCTGGCAGATCTTGAACCGCTCCCACGACCCGAGCACCGCCAGCCGTGCCGCCGCGCCGAGCACCGCGCCGAGGGCGTCGGTGCTGGACATCGTCGGCACGCCGTGGCTGAGGTCGACGCGCACCAAGCCCGCCGCGGGGGTCGGATCGGGCCCGTCGTGCGGTTCGCCCAGCGAGGCCCGCAGCGCCGCACGCACGGCGCGGACGTCATCGGGGTCACCCGCCCGGCCCAGACCCCGTTCAGTGACCCACGCGCGCCAAGCGGCGGCACTGTCCAGGACATCCGTGCCGAGTTCGAGATCTCGGGTGTTCAGGAAAGCGAGCAGCAGCTCCACATCGTGTTCCGCATCGCCGGCTCGACCCTGCGAGAAAGCCGCGTGGTCCCAGCCGGCCGCCAGACCAGTCACCCCTCCACTGTAGGCGTCGAAGAGTCACGATGTGGCTAAGTAACCGTCAAACGATTGTGACTGGTTAGCCCGGCCGCGCGACCCCATACCGCCCGACATACCGCCGATCGGGCTATGAACCATGTGTATACCTCGTGTGTATAGTGCCTCGCATGTCAATCGGACACACCCTGCTGGGCCTGCTGGAAAAAGGCCCACGACATGGGTACGACCTCAAACGGGCCTACGACGAGCGCTTCGGCCAAGACCGGCCGTTGCACTACGGGCAGGTCTACACAACGCTGTCGCGCCTGCTCCGCAACGGCCTGGTGATGGAGGCGGGCGTCGAGGCGGGTGACGGTCCGGAGCGCAAGCGGTACGCGATCACGGACGCGGGCGTGACGGACGTGGAGCACTGGCTGGGCACGCCGGAGAAGCCGGAGCCCTACCTGCAGAACACGCTCTACGCGAAGGTCGTGCTGTCCCTGCTGTCCGGTCGTCGCGCGGACGACGTGCTCGACGTCCAGCGCGCCGCCCACCTGGCCGCGATGCGCGAGCTGACCAAGCGCAAGGCCGCCGGTGACCTGGCCGACCAGCTGATCTGCGACCACGCCCTGTTCCACCTGGAGGCCGACCTGCGCTGGCTGGAGCTCACCGCCGCGCGCCTGGACCGGCTGAAGACGGCGGTGACCCGATGACCGACCCGGCAACCCCGTATGACCCAGGATCGGCGCAAGGCCCAGGGTCGGCGCAAGCACTGCTGGAAGCCGTCGACCTGCACAAGTCGTTCGGGCCGACGCCCGCGCTCGACGGCGCCGGCCTGCGCGTGCGCGCCGGTGAGGTGGTGGCCGTGATGGGTCCGTCCGGCTCAGGCAAGTCGACCCTGCTGCACTGCCTGGCCGGCATCCTCACGCCGGACAAGGGCACGGTCCGCTACCGCGACGTGGAGCTCAGCGCGATGGGCGACGGCCTGCGCAGCGAGTTGCGGCGGACCGATTTCGGGTTCGTGTTCCAGTTCGGCCAGCTGGTACCGGAGCTGAGCTGCCTGGAGAACGTGGCGTTACCGCTGCGGCTGGGTTCGGTGAAGCGCAAGGAGGCCGAGTCGCGGGCCCGCGAGTGGCTGGAACGGCTGGAAGTCGCCGACGTCGCGGACAAGCGGCCCGGCGAGACGTCCGGTGGCCAGGGCCAACGGGTCGCGGTCGCACGCGCCCTGGTGACGGGCCCGCGAGTGGTGTTCGCCGACGAGCCGACCGGCGCGCTCGACTCGCTCAACGGCGAACGCGTGATGCAGCTGCTGGTCAACGCGGCGAAGGAGACCAACGCGGCGGTGGTGCTGGTGACGCACGAGCCGCGGGTGGCGGCGTACTCCGACCGCGAGGTCGTGGTGCGCGACGGGAAGTCGCGCGAGATGGAGCCGGTCACGTGAGGCAGTGGTTCTCCGATCTCGCGCTGGGCGTCCGGCTGGCTCTCGGTGGCGGGCGCACGTCGTGGGTCCGGCTCGCGTTGACCGGCGCGGGCATCGGCCTCGGCGTGGCCGTGCTGCTGACGTCGGCCTCGGTCACCACGGTGTTGTCCGAGCGCGCCGAACGGCAGGCCGCGAACGCCCCGGTCACCGGCGAGCAGACGTCGGGGGACGTCCTGTACTTGACGTCGTGGTTCACCGACTACCGCGGCGAGTCGATCTCCGGGCGGTTCGTGAAGGGCACCGGCCCGGACGCGCCGGTGCCGCCGGGTCTGTCGAGGGTGCCCGGCGACGGCGAGATGTTCGTGTCGCCGGCACTCGCGAGGCTGATGGAGTCGCCAGAGGGTGCGCTGTTGTTGGAGCGGTTCCCGCAGCAGGTGATCGGCACCATCGACGAGGTCGGTCTGAACACGCCGCACGACCTCGTGTTCTACGCGGGTGACGCGACCGTCCCGGAGGACGCCAACGCGATCTCCCGGTTCGGCGGGCAGTTGCACGAGAACACCCTCGACCCGGTGCTGTCCCTGCTGGTCATGGTCGGCGTGGTCGCGCTGCTGTTCCCGGTGCTGGTGTTCGTGGGGATCAGCACGCGTCTGGCCGGGGCCGAGCGGGACCGCAGGCTGGCGGCGTTGCGGCTGGTCGGCGCCGGATCGCAGCGGGTGCGCCGGATCGCGGCGGGTGAAGCGCTGCTCGGCGCGTTCGTCGGGCTGGCGGTGGGCGCGGTGCTGTTCCTCGTCGGACGGCAGTTCGTGGAGGACATCCAGGTAGCGGGGCTCAGCGCGTTCAAGAGCGACCTGATCCCGTCACTGCCGTTCGCGGTCATGATCGCCGTGCTGGTGCCGGTGATGGCGGTGGTCACGTCGGTGATCGCGATGCGGCGCACGGTGATCGAGCCGCTTGGCGTGGTGCGCCGGGCGAAGCCGGTGCGCCGGGTGCTGTGGTGGCGGCTGGTGCCGCTCGTCATCGGCGTGGGGGTGCTGATCACCCAGGCCAACGCGTTCGGTGGGACGGAGAGCCAGGGGTCCCCGACGATCGTGATCGGCGGGATCGTGATGCTGCTGCTGGCGATCCCGGTGCTGCTGCCGTGGGTGGTGGAACGCGCGGTGGGCCGGATGCGCGGCGGCGCGCCGTCGTGGCAACTCGCGATCCGCAGGCTGCAGTTGGAGAGCGGCACGGCGGCGCGCGTGGTCGGTGGTGTGGCCGTGGTCCTGGCCGGTGGCATCGCGCTGCAGTCCGTGATGGCCAGCGCCCAGAGCGAGGTCATGGACAGCCCGGCCCCGGAGGTCGACCGCGGCCGGCTCACGATCCACCTGAGTGATTCGACGCCCGAGATGGTCGAGCAGACCGCGAACCTGGTGGCGCGGACGGTGGGCGTGAACCAGGTCCACTCGCTGCGAAGCGTGGGGATGGAGGCCGGTGCGGGCAACTACCACCCGGCGACGGTCGGCACCTGCGAAGCCCTGATGACACAGGCGGTTCTGCCCAGCTGCCAGGACGGCGACTCGTTCTACGTCGACGCCGGCTCCTCCCTGGGTTACGGGACGCAGCTGGAGGCCGGTCAACGGGTCACGGTGTCCGACTCCGATGAGGACCGCCAGAACGATCCACAGTGGACAATCCCGCCGTTCACCGTGGTCAAGGGCCCTGGTGAATCGATCAACTTCCGGAGCGGCCTGTTGCTCACGCCTGCCGTGGCACGTGCCATGCCGGTCGAGCCCGGGAACCCCAGCCTGCTGGTGTTGATCGACCAGAACGAGCCGGACGTCGGGGACCACGTCCGCAACGCCGTGGCCCCGATGACGTGGCGCGTCTTCGTGTCCTACTTCGGCGAGGCCGACGTCACCCAACGGGTGGCGCAGTTCCAGAGCATCCGCCAGGGTCTGTTGGCTGGCTCCCTGATCACGCTGTTGTTGGCGGGCGCGAGTCTGCTGGTGCTGGCCTTGGAGCAGGTCCGCGAACGCAGGCGGCCACTCGCGGTTCTGGCGGCGAGTGGTGTCCCGCGAGGCGCCCTGGGCAGATCGCTCCTCTGGCAGAACGCGGTGCCGTTCCTCTTGGCGCTGGTCGTGGCCGTCGGTGTGGGCAGTGCTCTGGCGGCCCTGCTGTTGAGGATCATGTCCCAGCCGATCGTCCTGGACTGGCCGGGCATCGCGGTGCTCAGCGGCGCGGCGGCGTTCATGGTCGCGGTGGTGACCGTCCTGTCGCTGCCGTCCCTGCGGCGGGCGACGGGCGCGCTGGGCCTGCGTTCCGAGTAACCCCGAACATCTTGTCCACGTCGGCAGGCCACGTCGATGCCCTCCGTCGCGTCTCAAGAGTTGTGATCCCTATGCAGCGCCCCCACCACATCCCCCGGAGCACTCAGGACGCGCTCCGATGAGGTGGGCCGCCGACCTGGTTCTGGGCGTCCGACTGGCTGTCGGGGGCGGCCGGACGTCCTGGGCCAGGTTGGCGCTCACCGCCGCCGGCGTGGGCCTCGGCGTCACCGTCCTGCTCCTGGCCGCCTCCATCGGCCCGGCTCGCGAGGCGAAGTCCGAACGCGTCCAAGCCGCGTCGCTCAACTCCACCGAAGCGGACACCACCCTCAAAGCCCGCTACGTCAGCGTCTCCTGGCAAGGCCGCCTCATCACCGGTGTGGAACTGGCCGCCACCACGCCCGACGCCCCCGTCCCACCCGGCGTCGGCCGCATCCCCGGCCCCGGCGAACTGGTCGTCTCCCCCGAACTGCTCGACCTGATGCGCACCGAGGACTCGGTCCGCGCCCGCTTCCCGGAGCGCGTCATCGGCGTGATCGCCGACGCCGGCCTACCCCGACCGAAATCCCTGACGTTCTACGCCGGACTCCCCGAAGCCCACCTCGACAGCGCCCACGCGGTCACCGGTTTCGGCAGCGAAAGGCCCCCGTCGACCCTGCTGCCCATCTACCGGCTGCTGATGGTCGCCGCGATCAGCGCCCTGCTGGTCCCGCTCGGCATCTTCGTCCTGGTCGCCACCCGCCTCGGCGCCACCGGCCGCGAACAACGGCTGGCCGCGATCCGCCTGGCGGGCGCGTCCCGCAACCAGGTCCGCTGGATCGCGAGCGGTGAGACGTTGACCGGGGCGGTGCTCGGGTTGTTCGTCGGCGTGGCGTTGTTCTTCGCCGCACGGCCGCTCGCCCGGTTCATCGAGGTGGAGGGGGTCGGCTTCTTCCCGACCGACCTGCTGCCCGACCCGCTGCTCGGCGCCATGATCGCGCTCGGCGTGCCGGTGGTCGCGGTCGTGTCGGCCCTGCTCGCACTGCGCACCGAGGACGTCGGCCCGCTCGGCCTGGCCCGCACCGTCGAACTGCCGCGGTACCGGGCGTGGTGGCGGTTCGCGCTGATCGGCACCGGTGCGCTGCTGATCGTGGTGATCTCGACGGTCGGCAGCTACTGGCAGGTGATGTCCGACGCGCGGCTGGCCGTCAGCCTCGGCCTGGGCATCGCGCTGGTCCTCGCGGGCACGGGCGCGGTGCTGCCGTGGCTGGTCGGCAAGGTCGCCCACCGCCTCGAACCGGACGGCATCGCGCCGCTGCTCGCCCTCCGCACCCTCCGCTTCGACTCGGGCACCCCGCGCGTGCTGTCCGGTGTCGTCGTGGTGCTCACCGGCTCGTTGACGCTCCAGGTCCTGCTCGGCGTGGCGGCCCAGTTCACCGCCGCCCCACCGTCCGACACCCCCGGCCGCTGGGTGCTCGACCTGCCCCAACACACCCCGGTCCGGTCGCTGGAAGAGGCGATCGCGCTGGTCGGCGGCGTGCGGCAGGTCAGCGAGGTGCGCTACTACTACTCGGGTACCACCTCCATCATCAGCGCCGACTGCGCCGAGATCGCCGAACGCCTGGAGGTCGACGACTGCGTGACCGGCTCCGCCTACCTGATCGGCCCCGGCCCGGAGCCCGGCACCGAGCTCACCGTCAACGGACAGCAGTGGGTCGTGCCGCAGTACAGGACGTTGACGGGGGACATGCCACAGCTGGTCGTCGCGGGCGGAGCCGATCCGGTGCTGGCGGCCATCCCGCCGACCGAACTGGTCGTGCGGGGCAGCCCGGACGAGTCCTTCGGTGACCGCCTGCTGGCCGCCACCGGCCGGGCCGACCGGGGTGTCACCCTCCGCCGCCAGTTCGGGGCCGGGCAGGTCGAGCTGTTCACGTCGCTGCGCAGCGGTGTCATCGGCGGTTCGGTGCTGCTCACCCTGCTGGCCGTGATCGGTCTCGCGGCGGCGGCCGTGGACCAGGTCTTCGAACGCCGCCGGGCCACGGCGGTGCTGGCCGCGAACGGCGTGCCGGAGAAGGTCCTCGCGGTGTCCGCGCTGTGGCAGTCGGCGATACCCACGGCGCTCGGCATCGGGCTGGCCATCCCGATCGGTCTCGGCACGGCGTGGCTGGTGGCGCCGACCGAACGGTTCCGCGTCGACTGGACCGAGATCGCCACCACGGTCGCCGCCGCGGCGGTCGTCGTCCTCGTGGTGTCCCTGTGCACGCTGCCGGCGCTGCGTTCGGCGATCCGCCCGGCCAGTCTCCGAACGGAGTAGTGGCGAACCGGGTAGCGACGCAGGAAAACGATCATCGGTTCCCCCGACCACACCATCGGGCGGCAGCGGTATCCCCAGGTCAGCCGGACCGCTCTCAAGGAGCATGCAAGATCGGACCAACACTGAACTGCTGACCCGCGCGCAGGCGGGCGACGAGGCCGCGTGGAACGAGATCGTGCGCCGGTACGTGCGCCTGGTCTGGGCGGTGCCGCGGTCGCACCGGCTGAGTCCGGACGACGCGGCCGACGTCTGCCAGGCCACCTGGCTGGCGCTGGCCGAGAACCTGACCCGCATCCGCCGTCCGGACCGGCTGGGCGCGTGGCTGGTCACGACCACCCGGCGCGAGACGCTGACCGTGCTGCGCCTGCGTGGCCGGGAAGAGCCGCTGGACCCGTGGGAACCGCTGGACGACGGGCCGACGCCGGAGGACGCGGCGCTGGACGGTGACTCCGGGACGAGGCTGTGGCGCGCCTACGCGACGTTGACCGACCGTTGCCGGGAAATCCTGCGGCTGGCGGCGTTCGCGCCGGAGTTGTCGTTCACGCAGGTCGCCGAGGCGGTGGGCGTCCCGGTCAACAGCCTGGGCGCCACCCGCGGCCGGTGCCTGGCCGTGCTGCGCCGCCGGATCGGCGTCGAGGTGGCCCGATGACCACCGACCGCGAACTGCTCGACACCCTCGCCCACCTCGTGGACGACCTCGACCCGACTCCGCGAACCCTCGCCGCACAAGCGCAATGCGCGCTGAACGAACGCACCGACGCCGCGACGATGCGGCTGGTCGCCGACTCGGTCCGGACCGCCCCGCCCGGTATGCGTGGGCGGGGCGGCACGCGGACGTTGACCTTCACCGACCTCGACCTGCGGCTCGACCACGTCAGGGGCGGTCTGCACGCCACCGGGCTGGCCCGCGCCGGGACTCTCGCCGTGGTGCGGTGGCCGGGAGGGCAGGTGACGGCCGCGATCGACCCGGCGGGGTGGTTCCACGTCGAACGGGTGCCGTTCGGGCCGGTCAGGTTCGTGTTGCGCGGTACGGGCCGTGATCACGCGACGCCGTGGTTCGTCGCATGACGCGCTTCCTTACGCCGGACCGTTCGCTGGCCCTGGTCGACCGTGCGGAAGCCCTGCTCAACACCGGTCTGGTGCGGGAGGCGAACGTGCTGCTGCGGCCGGCGGTCCACTCACGGCTGCCCGAAGCGCTACTGCTCGCCGCGCGGTGTGCGTTGCGGGGCAACAACTTCGATGCCGCACGGTCGCTTGCCGCCGAGGCGGAAGCCCTGTTCCGGGCTGAGGGCCGTCCGTCGTGGATACCGGCCGCCCAGGCCGTGGCCCTGCGCGCAGGCGCGCCGAGTGCGCCGGGTTCACCGGGTACGCCGATCGAGGTCGCCGACGCCTGCGACCAGCACGGACATCACGACGACGCGGCCGAACTGCGGCTCCTCCATGCGCCCGAGCAGGCCGCCGCACGCAGGTACCGGGGCACGTCCCGGTCGAAGGCCATCGGCTGGCTGGCGCGCGCCCGCCTCGCGCAGACCCGACGCGGCGCAGTGGCCGCGTGCCGGGCCGGTCTGGCACTGCACGAACCCGACACCCACGGAGACCTGGTGGACATCGCCCTCGACCATGCCCTCACCAGCGGAGACGCCCGGTCGGCGTGGCGCTGGAGCGAACGCCGGCCGGTTCACCCGTTCGAACCGGCCCCCGAGGTCGCGGAGGTGCGGGCCGAACTGCGCCTGGCCCGCGTGCGGGGTGATCGGGACCGGATCGTGCGGCTGGAACACGAGATCCGCAGGCTCGCGCAGTCGCCGCGCGCCGCCGGACCGCCCGTCGTCCCGCTGACGGACGTCGTGGACGCGTTGGAGGACAAGGCTTTGCTGATCTTCATCAGCCATCGTGACCGGTTGATGGCGGTGTCCGTGGCGGCCGGCCGGGTCAGGCTGCACGACTTCGGCGAGGCCCGGACCGCCGCCCGGCACGTCCGTTCGCTGGCTCTCGCGGACGCGCCGAACGCGCTCGCCGACCTCGACCGCCTCCTGCGGCCTGGCGGTGACCGGCCGCTGGTCGTCGTGCCGAGCCCGGAACTGGCGCGGATGCCGTGGGCCGCGCTGCCTTCGGCTCGTGGGCGAGCGCTGTCGGTGGCGCCGTCGGCGAGTTGTTGGCATCGGGCCAACACGCGGCCGTTGACCTTGGAGAACCGGCTTTGGGTGGCCGGGCCGTGCCTGCGGCACGCGCACCGGGAGGTGGAGACGTTGCGCCGGACGCACGGCGGGCGGTTCCGCTCCACAGTGGATGAAACGTTGCGCGAAATGGCCCATGCGGACGTGGCGCACATCGCGGCTCATGGTGTCCGGCAAGACGAATTGTTCTCGTATCTGCAGCTGGACGACGGGCCGTTGCACGGGCACGACCTCAACGGCTTGGCGCGCGTGCCGTCGGTCGTGGTGCTGTCGGCGTGCGAGTCCGGTTTGGCGCAGGTGTTGTTGAGACGGGGTGCGCGGGTGGTCGTGGAGAGCGTGCGGGCGGTGCCGGACGATCGGGTGGTGGATCTGATGGTCGATCTCCACGCGAACCTGGCGCAGCCGGCGCAAGCGCTTGCGGACGCCCAGGCGCGGCACGGCGATCTGGGCTTCGTCTGCGTGGGCGCAGGGTGACCACGCACCACCCGACTGAGGGACGCCCATATGGGGTAACTGGACCTTCGGTACCGAAGGCGTTCCTCGGCGGTCCACAACGGACACGAAAGCGGCGTCCACAACGGACATCGGCACTCATCACCCGATTCGGTGGACACGACAGACTGTGTTCACCGACCGCCGGGGCGACCCGGACAGCCGCACCGCACCGCCCTTCCGAGTGGGTTCGGGCGGAGAACGTTCGAAAATGCGGTAACCAGTGCTACACATAGCAGAACGTCGACCTCGAACGGTCCATCCCGTTCGCCGTACTTTGGAACGGTGGTGATCCACAGTGGCAGTCTCCGACGCGGTGCGCCGCAGCGGATCGCTGCTGCTTCGGGCACTCGCCGTCGGCGGGTTGGCGACGGCGGCGTGGTTCGTCTGCGCCGGGGTCGCCTCGGCCGGCGAGGATCACTCGAACGAGATCGCGAAGACGCTCGACGTGGTGAACGTGACGCTCGGCGAGCAGCAGGCGGCAACCACCGACCTCCTGCTCGCCGACGTGCTCCCGCAGCACGCCACACCGTTCACCTCCGCCGGATTCCCGCACGCGCACCGCCCGTCCGAGCCACCGGCGTACAAACACCACCCGGTCGGCGTGGACTTCCACCCCACCAACCGCCCCCTGGTGCTCGACCACTCCTTGGCCGTCGGCTGCCCCTTGGTGGTCGACCGCCCGCCGGAGTTCGACCGCCCATCGCTCGACGTCGGCTTCCCACCCAGTCAGGGCGGGCACCCAGCGGATGACGACAGCTACCCCGGCTCATACCCGTACCCGTACCCGGATGACGACCCGTACCCGGACGACACCGAGTACAGCCACTCCGGTTACAGCCACTCGGGCTCGGTGTCGAACACCATGCCCGCCCCGCTGTACGAGGCAAAGGTCGCCGCGAAGGCCTCCACCCGTGCGGCAGCCGCAGCCGCTTCGACTCCACCGGCCGCGGCTCCCGCACCCGCGGAGGCTCTCGCAACCGCACCGACCCGCGCGGGCGTCCTGCCGTTGGACGTATTCGTGCCCGCCGCACCAGCCGCCCAGATCACGTCGAACGCAGTAGTGATCTGGGAAGTGCCGGAGCCGACCGCCCCCGCACCCGCTCCGACGCAGGCGCCCGCACCCAGTGTGCCGACGGCGTCGTCGAGCAGCGCGGACAACGGCGGCGGTCACCGGGGTGGTGTCATCGCGTCGTTCACCAGCCAGTCGGACCCGAAACCGTTGACCGCGTGGTCGGTGGAACGGCGGGACGACGGCCGATCTCCAGGCAGCATTCCCGGGCTGCCCAGCACGTCACCCGACTGAGTAAGGCAGGACCCGTGTGCCCAGCGCACACGCGGCTATACCTCGTCTGACCAGTCACTTCTCGCACGATCGCTTTCTCGCAATGCACCCACCGCACGACCCCCGGACTTCCCGTCCTGCCGACCGCGCCCCGGCAGGAACGGGCAAGGTCCCATCGCCGCGCTGCCCCCGCGAGCGAAGGGACCGCACGGGAACCTGCGGCAGGGGACGCCAATCCCTGGAGCGTCCCCGCCGCAGGTCCACCACCGCCGTCGGGTTCCGGCCCATCGAGGGGCTGCGCCGGAGCCCGACGGGGCCGGACACCCGATCAGGTGATCATCACCAAAATATGTACGGAAACACCGTTACCCCACCTCGGTTAAACCATGAGGAGCCCCGACCAACCACCCCACACATCCCCCACCCCGCACCCCGCACCGATCCCAGGGCACGACGCGCGAGCAGCGATCCGCAGCGCCATCGGCCATCGGCGAGCCAATAGCGGCGGCGAGGCCGTGAGGCAGCGCGAATCGGGAGGGTGATCAGCAGCAGCCAGTGCGAGCAGCGGCGATCACACCCGCCGGCCTTCGCCGGCCAACTTTGGCCAAGCAGCGGTCGGGCTGAGCGCGGTCAGGTCGCGCAGGCCGGACGTGCCCAGTCGAGCAGGTCGGATCGCGCCCGGTCGGGCGATGAGCAGAGCGAGATCGCCCTGGTCAGGTGCGGGTCAGGTGCGGGGATGCGGGGCAGGCGTGGGTGAGGTTGGGCCCTGGACTTGGGGGCGGTCAGGCGACTGGGACGGTTACGTCGGTCTCGGCTGCGGTGCCGGTGCCGGATACCGAGGCGGCCACCAGGCCTAGGCGGCGTACGGCGTCGCGGAGGACGTCGGGTGGTTGGACGAACGGTAGGCGGAGCCAGCGTTCGAGGCCGCCGTGGGCGCCGAAGCGTGAACCGGGGGCCAGGCGGATGCCGTGGTTCTGGGATGCGACGGCTATGCGGGTGCTCACTGGCGCGTCGAGTTCGCACCAGACGCTGAGGCCGCCCGCCGGCCTGCGGAAACGCCAGCTTGGGCAGTGTTCGCGCAGGGCTTCCATGAGCACGTCGCGTTGGGCCGCCAGCTGGGCGCGCCGTTCGCGCAGGGCCGGTTCGGGGTCGGTCAGCAGTTCGGCCAGCACCAGTTGCTCGACCACCGCGGAACCGAGGTCCATGGCTGTGCGGGTGGAGATCAGGCGGTGGACGACCTCGGTGGACGCGCGGATCCAGCCGATTCTCAGGCCACCCCAATGGGATTTGCTGGCTGAGCCCAGGGTCACCACCAGGTCCTCGGCGAACGTTGCCATGGGTGGTGGGCCGTCCAGGGGGTCGCCGTCCAGGTCCAGCTCGACGACCGTTTCGTCCACCACCAACGGGGTCCGCGCACGCCGCGCCACGTCGGCCAGTTCGGCACGGCCCTCGGCATCCAGGCGGTGCGCCGTCGGGTTGTGGAAGTCGACCACGACGTAAGCCATGCGCGGCGCGGCTTGGCGTAGGGCCGCGGCTATCCCGGGCAGGTCCCAGCCGGTGTCGGTCATCGCCACCGGGACCGGGATCGCCGAGACGGCCTTGATCGCGTCGAGGGCGTTGGGGTAGCTGGGCTGTTCGACCAGCACCCGGTCGCCGGGGCCGGTGAGCAGGCGCAGGGTCAGGGCTAGCGCGTGCTGCGCTCCGCTGGTGATCACGATCTGGTCGGGTGACGTCGGCAGACCGCGGGCCGCGTACCGGTCCGCGATGCGTTGCCGCAGGCCGGGCAGTCCGTGCTCGTAGTAGCCGTGGTCGGCCAAGTGGTCCGGCAGGTAGCGGCGGACCTGGTCGAACGCCGCCAGCACACCCGGTAGCGCCGGCGGTGCGGCACGAGCGAAGTCGATCATGCTGCTGCCCATCAACGGACTGTCCGGAACGATCCCCAACGTCCCGGTGGGCAAGCTGATCCAAGAACCCGCACCACGACGGCTGGCGACCAAGCCTTCGACGCGGAGTTGGTCCAGGGCCGCGGTGATCATCGTGCGGCTGACCGGCAGGACCTCGGCCATCTCGCGTTCCGCGGGCAGCCGGGTGCCGGCGGGCAAGTGCCCGTCCAGAACCAGCATCCGGATCGCCGCGGCCAGGTCCGCCGACCCGTGACGCGCACCACTACGACGCCACTCGCCGAGCAATCGGGCCAGACGGAAGCCGGATATACGTCCACCAGGCGGGACGTCAGGGTTCATAAGGCCAATTATTGCAGATTGGCTGTGGAATACAAGGCCAATCGGAGCGAAGGATGGCCACATGCTCGCCGCCCTCACCCAGGTCCCGGTCACCGTCTCGCCGCTCCGACGCGTCCCCCAACTCCTCGCCGGGCTGTGGCTCTACGGCGCCAGCATGGCGCTCCAGATCCGCGCCACCCTCGGCCTCGACCCGTGGGACGTGCTGCACGAGGGCCTGACCAAGATGACCGGCCTGTCCTTCGGCACGATCACCGCCCTCGTCGGCGTCCTGGTCCTGCTCTGCTGGATCCCGCTCAGACAAAAGCCCGGCGTCGGCACGATCAGCAACGTCATCGTCATCGGCGTCGCGGTGGACGTCAGCCTGGCCCTGCTCCCCAACCCGGCCGAACTCCTGCCGCGCATCCTCTTCCTCACCGCCGGCATCGTGCTGAACGGGCTGGCCGCCGCCGTCTACATCGGCGCCCGCCTGGGCCCCGGCCCGCGCGACGGCCTGACGACCGGTTTCTGCGCGCGGACCGGGACCTCGTTGCGCCTGGTTCGCACCGTGGTGGAGTTGACCGTGCTGGCCATCGGCTGGCTGCTCGGCGGCACGATCGGCGTGGGCACCGTCCTCTACGCCGTCACCATCGGCCCGCTCACGCAGGCGTTCCTCCCCCTGGTCACCTGGGTGAGCGAGCGACCAGCTTCCTGACCTCCGTGTAGCTCACCCCACGCGCTTCCAACACCTCGGCCACGAGCCCCCGCTGGGCCAGCAACGCCAACAACAGGTGCTCCTGGCCGAGCGAGTCGTGGCCGAGGTCGCGCGCTTCGACCAGGCTGCGCTCCAACGTCTTCTTCGCCGCCGCCGTGAACGGCCGGTGGTTGCCGAAGAACCGCCGGCGACGCCGAGGCGCACCGGCCAACGCACCCTCCCCGTGTGAACGTTCGACCGACGCCACGATCTGGTCGACGTCGATGCCCAGCCCGCGCAACGCCGCGGTGTCCGCGTCGCTGAGCCCGCCCTTGCGCCGGGCGGCGGCGAAGGCGTCGACCACCTCGTCCCGCGACAGCTCGAAGCTCGCCAGCACCGGCGCGTCGAGCAGCGCCAGCGCCAGGTGCTCGGGCCCGATCTCCGGCGCGTCGAGGCGTTCGGCCTGCGCCACCGCGTCGTGGACGGTCTGGCGGGCGGCCCTGGTGAACCTTTCCCCGATCATCGATCTCCCCCGTGCTTCTTGTGGACGGCCTGCCGGGTGACCCCGAGTTCGGCCGCGATCTCCTGCCATGACCAGCCGCGGGCGCGGGCGTTGCGCACCTGCACGGCTTCGAGCGTTTCCAGTAGGCGGCGCAGCGCGCTCACTGCTCGCAGCCCGACCCTGGGGTCCTGGTCGCCCGCCGCCGAGGCGAGCTCTGTTGCCTCCGTCATGCCGTCAACTTTGGTTGACAAACGCCGAGTTGTCAACCCAGGTTGACACACTAGGCTCGACACCGATGACGGAGATCACCATCGCCGAACGGGCCGGAGTAGGCGCGGACGGCCTGCCGCGCCCCACCGAGGACCGCATCGTCCGACTGCCGAACGCCGTGGTGCTGCTGGACGGCGCGACCTCGCCGACCCCGCGCGAACGGGACGGCGGCTGGCACTCCCGACACCTGGCCGGCGAGTTCGAGCAGCTGCCCGGCCTGGACGGCGACCTCGCCGACGAACTCGCCCGAGCCATCGAACGCCTGGCCCGCAAACACGCCCTGACGCCGGGGAACTCGCCGTCGAGCACGGTCGCGATCACGCGGTGGACCGAAACCGACGTGGACGTGCTGGTGCTCGCCGACAGCCCGGTGGTGGTGTTCACCGACACCGGCGCGGAGGTCGTCGCCGACACCCGTCTGCGGGACATGCGCGGCAAGGTCGAGCGGATCACGGACTGGCGCAACCGCGAACACGGCTGGTGGGTGGCCGAGGCGGAACCGGCCGCCGCACACCGGGCCGTTCGGGCGAGCTGGCCACGGGACCGAGTGCGCGCCGTGCTCATGGCGACTGACGGTGTGTCCTGCGGCGTGGACGACTACGGCTTGTTCACGGACTGGCAAACCGTGTTGCACATCACATCCGAGAAAGGCCTTGAAACGGTCTTGGACGAGATCCGCGCGGCGGAAGCGAGTGATCCTGATCGCACGAAGTGGAGCCGGTCAAAAGTGCACGACGACCAAGCGCTGGCGGTCATCCGATTCACCCGGGAAAAATGAGAAAAGCCCCTCGCGTCAGGCGAGGGGCTTTCTCGAACGGACTGGTGGCCAGGGGCGGGGTCGAACCGCCGACCTACCGCTTTTCAGGCGGTCGCTCATACCAACTGAGCTACCTGGCCAGGTAGCGGCCCGACCAACCGGCCGAACTGCCTTGCGACCCAGACGGGACTCGAACCCGCGACCTTCGCCGTGACAGGGCGACGCGCTAACCAACTGCGCCACTGGGCCTTGCTTCACTACCGTCACACTTTACTGCTGTCACACTATCTCAACACTGTACTACGTGCCCCCAACGGGATTCGAACCCGCGCTACCGCCTTGAAAGGGCGGGGTCCTAGGCCGCTAGACGATGGGGACCTAGTTCCTCCGGCAGCCCTTGGGCCACCGTTCTTCCCAGGCCCTCCACGCTGTCCGGTGGAAGCATCGTAAGCATAGGGCACGAGTGTCCACACCTCCAAAACGGGGGTGGCACAACTTGTTGACCTGCGATTCCACCCCCGTTCGCGAGGGCTCACCCGTACGTCGGAGCCCCGACTGCGGCGCCGGGCGCAGTCACGGGCGCAGCAGCCGCCCCTTCCGCCACCGGGGTCCAGCGCCACGGCCTGGGTCACGCTCAGCCCCACGGCGCGCAGCGCGGCGAAGTGCAGGCCGCCTCGCAGTTCGCGCAGCACCATCAGGACGTGCCGCGTCACGCCGGCCGAGGAACAACGGCAAGGCGGACGCGTCGGCGGCGTCAGCCACCACGAAGCCGAGCTTCGCGCGCCGTTCCGGCCCGGCCGGGCAGCACGAAGTCCACGGCTTGGGTGCGGCGCCGTGGTGAACCGCTCGTCGTGCCTGGTGACGGTGGCCCCTCCGGAACGTGTCCCGGAGGGGCCATCAGCCGCGCGTCCTACCGCTGCACAGGCGGCGCGCCCCCGTCCTCACCCGGTGACAACCCGAGCATGTCGAGCAGCAGCCGACAGTCCTCGGCACTGGTGGCGCCTCGCGCCACCGACAGCCGGGCCCGGTGCACCTGCTCGTCCGAGATCCGTGATGGTTCACCGGTCCGCTGGGCGGGCACCCCACCGCCGCCCGGCCTGGACATCGTGTCGTCCTGGTTCCACAGGAACTGACGTACTTCTAGGGACCCGCTCATGACGCCTCCCCGACTTGAGGTTGGCGCGAGGCTAAGCGAGCCTGCCGAACCGCCGCAGCCCCCCGGAGAGTGATTCAGGTGCGACTGAGCGTCACTTTCCGTGTAGGCCACTTGGTGTCAAGCGCCGCGTGATGTGCTTGACGCGAACTAGGAGGGTGCAACCCATGACCGAACCGGTACCGGGGCAGACGCCGGAACCAGTGGCGGCGGATGCCGCAACCGCCACGCCGCCGCCGGCAGGCGGGCAGGCGACGGAACAGCAGGCGACGGAGACGCCGGAGCCGGCCGAACCCGCTCCCGCGGCGGGGATGAACCCGCAGGAGCTGTTCGGCAGCCTCTCGCTGGCCGATATCGAGGCGGACATCGACCGGCTGATGAACGACAAGATGAGCCAGCTCGACGGCATGCTCGCGGGCCTGGAGGATCTGGTGCAGAAGCTGGAGGGCGAGATCACGAACCTGGAGCCCCCACCCGACGACCCCACTACCCCATAGGGGTATCACTGCCGGCGCGGTCCGACGTGCGACAACGGGCCAGGGCACGGGGTTCCCGCCATCGGCTACCTGAAGATTTCGGGTCAACCCACTCCCCAGGCCCACGTGCGCGTGCAACAATCCGAATTGCTGACACACCCCCGGTCAGCGCCTGTGGAGATCCCCTCCGGCCCCCGCGTTCCTCCCCCTGGCGCGGGGGCCTCTCCATGCGCAGATCTGTGACCCAGGCCACACTTTGGCCTGCCCCGCAATCCAACCGTTACCATTCCGCCGTGGCTCTTGGATCCCTTGGACGGTCGAAGTCGGGCAAGCACCGCCCGCCCGCAAGCGAACAGGACGAAGCCCTGCCCGACGAGGAGCTGACGTCCTACCTGGCGGCTCTCGCGCCGGAGACCGCGGACGCGGAGACGACCGCGGGCGGCAACAGCTTCGGCAACGCGCAGGTCTACCAGCTCCGCCTCCAGCTGATGGCGAACGAGCAGCTGAAGGAACTGGCCGCCGAGCGGCAGACATCCCCCCAGGCGCTGGCCACCGAGTGGGTCATGCAGCGGCTGGAGTGGGAAGCCCGCCAGCGCGGCTTCTAGCGGCTCCCAACGGCTTCTAGCGGCTTCCCGAAGCCGGAACGACACACACGGACAGGCCCCCGACCTTGAGTGGTCGGGGGCCTGCGCCGTAGATCAACGATGTGAGCTGGAACGATCAGACGCGATCAGACCTTGCGCACGTTCTGGGCCTGTGGACCCTTGGTGCCCTGGCCGATCTCGAACTCGACCCGCTGGTTCTCCTCCAGGGTGCGGAAACCCTGACCCTGGATCTCCGAGTAGTGCACGAAGACGTCCGGCCCGCCGTTCTCCTGGGCGATGAAGCCGAAGCCCTTCTCGGAGTTGAACCACTTGACAGTGCCCAGTGCCATGTACCTGCCTCCATCGCAGGGAAGCTTGGGACTGCACCGTGCAGCCCCCGGCCGTCCCGGGGCGTTTCCCCCGCCAACTTGAGCCGGGGGACGGCACGCCCGCGTGTCGTTCCGCGAGCGTGAGACACGAACACAGAAACCACGGCCTGCGTGGCCGAGCGTATCGGTTGGTCCCGTTCAGCACTACCATTCCGAAGCCATTGGTCAACCGGGGGTCTACTTCTCGGTCACCTCGGGCGGCTCCGGCAGTTGCACGCCCGCCTGCCCGATGTTGCGCTCCAGCGCGGCCCGCCATTCGCCGGAGCCGACCATCTTCTCGATGGCCGCACTGACCTCCGCCCGGCCCTCGGCGTCGCCCTTGGCCAGGCCGATGCCGTACCGCTCGGTGGTGAACGGCTCACCGACCAGTTTCAGCAGCTCGGGGTGCTCGGCCACGTACCCGGCGAGGATGACCTGGTCGGTGGTCACCGCGTCGACGTTGCCCGCCAGCAGGGCGATGACGCAGTCGGAGTACTGGCCGTACTCGACCAGCTCCACGTCCTGGGCGAACTGCTCCTTGACCTTCTGCGCGGACGTCGAGCCGGCGACGGAGCACAGTTTCTTGCCGTTCAGCGCCTCCGGGCCGATGATCTCCTCGTCGGTATAGCGCACCAGCACGCTCTGGCCGGTCTCGAAGTACGGGCCGGCGAAGGACACCTTCTCCTTGCGCTTGTCGGTGATCGAGTAGGTGGCGACCACGAAGTCCACCTCACCGGACGTGATCAGGTCCTCACGGTCGGCGGATCGCGCCTCGCGCCAGGTGATGCCGGTGTCCTCGACGCCGAACTGGGCGGCCACGTACTTGGCGACGTCCACGTCGAAGCCGACGAACTTGCCGTCCAGCCTGCGCTGTCCCAGACCCGGCTGGTCGAACCGGATGCCGATGGTCAGTTCGCCGTCGTCGGCCTTGCCTGCCAGGGTGTCGTCGCTCGCGCCGCCGCACGCCGCGGTGAGCGACAGGGCGGTCACCAGCGCGGTTGCGGGCAGCATTTTTCGGAACAGCATGAGCTGCGAACCTCTCGGGGTGCTCGGGTCTCGGGCTCTCGGGACTTCGGGGTCCCGGGAAAGGGCGGGCGCGGATCGACGCGCTGGCCGTTGTTCATGCTAAGCAAACCGGGAGGGGGCACCGGTGCGACAAAGGTCGCAGTGGGCCATTCCACTGCGCCATTCGGGGCAATGGGCGGTGTGAGCCGTACGACTGTCCGGTTAAGCGATTACCGGATCACGGGATACGAGATACGGGACTACGGGAGGAGTGCCCGCCTGGGTGCCACGCGGAGGCCGAGTCGGCGGATGGCCTTGTTCACGTGGCCGTTCGGGACGCCCCAGCGGATCGGTGCGGGTACCAGCAGTGCGGCGGTCCGGACGGCGTGCAGGAGGGCGGTGGCGGCCGGTTCGGGGTACGGGCGGTGGCCGTGCAGGGCGGTGGCCCACGGGGGCAGCACGGAGTACGCGAGGTGGCCTAGCAGCGGCTCGTAGGCGTGCAGGCCCAGGCGCAGCACGCCGTCGACGGGTGGGCGGTGCAGGAACCGGTACACCACTTCGGAGTCCGGGGTGCGCTTGAGCTCGGTGAGCACGGCGGTGAAGTAATCGGCCATCTCGCGGGCGCTGCCGGGCACCTCGTCCTCGTGCAGGCCGACCAGGGCGGCGGTGCGGCGTTGTTCGTCGTAGTAGCGGTCGACCTGGGCGTCGGTGAGCCGGTAGCCGGCGCGGCGGAGCACGGTGAGGAAGCAGTGCACCTCGGCGCAGTGCACCCACAGCAGCAGCTCGGGGTCGTCGATGCGGAAGCTCTTGCCGGTGGCGTCCTTCGCGCGCAGGGTGCGGTGCACGGTGCGGACCCGTGCCGCGGCCCGTTCGACCTCCTCGGTCGAGCCGTAGCTGACCGTGCCGACGAAGTCCGCGGTGCGGAGCAGCCTGCCGAGCGGGTCCTGCTGGAAGTTGGAGTTCTGCACCACCGCCGCGACCGCGCGCGGGTGCAGTGCCTGCAGGTAGAGGCTGGCGATGCCCGCGACCCACATGGCCGGGTCGGCGTGCAACTGCCACGTCACCGTTCCCGGTCCGAGTAAGCCGACATCCATCATCCGATGGTGTCACGCACGGCGGTGTGCGTCACCCATTCGAGATGCCGGAACGGACTGGGACGTAACGCGTTTACCGGCGTGAACGATTCCACGTGACACCGTGGAGCGTCCGGAACGGGTGCTGGGATGAGCAGTGGCAGAAGCGTTGTCTTCGCCGGAGTAGTACTACTACTCGCGGCCGGCGCGCTGGTGGCGATGACGATTGTGGCGAACGAGCCGCGTCCTGTGGACGTGCGCCGGGTCGACGCGAGCCCGGTGGAACCGGGTGTGCTGAGTGCCACCTACACCACCACGGTCGAGGCGGTGCGGCCCACGACGTTCACCGAGGCGTTCACCCTTGTCGTGCCGCAGCCGGCCCCGCCGCCTGCCACCACCACGACGACGACCGAACTGCCGCCCTCGTCCAGCGTCCCGGAGAGCACGACGTCCTCTTCCCAGCCGCCATGGGAGGAGAACTGCGACCCCGCGTACGTGACCGACGGCGTCTGCGTGCCGTGGCGCTTCCCGAGCCATGTGTGGCGCCTCTGCGACTGGCTGCACGACCAGGGCCTCACCCACATCCAGGTGGAGGGCTGGGACCGCCACCACCTGGACCGGGACCAGGACGGCATCGCCTGCGAACACCCCGACTGGCCCAACCCTGAACGTTGAACTCGGCTGTTCCGAACGTTGGGGACGGGTGGGTCCTGCGGTCGGTAGGGGTGGGTTGAGGGGTCGGGAGGGTTAGCGGTCGGCTAGACGGTCTAGGGCGCCGCCTACGCGGTCGGCTAGGAGGCCTACGGCGCCTACGGCTCGGGTCATGGGGTCGTCGTCGGAGCCGCCTAGGGCTTGGGCGCGGATGTAGGCGGCTTTTACGTCGGACCAGCGGGCGGATTGGGCGGGGGTGAGGGTGCCGCGGAGTTCGGCGAGTTTGAGGAGGTTCGATTCGGCGCCGGAGGTGAGGGTTTGGGCCTCGCCTGCGTAGTGGTCGTCGATGACTGCGGCCAGTTCGGCGTCGTTCATCACCGGCACGACCTTCTCCGCCAGCTTGTTCATGTTCCGGTACGAGCCCTGCAGCTGGAACGGCGGCTCGACGCGGGAGGCGTCGGTCTGGGCGGCCGAGGCGATGTACGCCTGGTTGTTCGCCAGCACGACCTCCTGCACGCGCAGCAGTTTCCGCAGCACGGACAGCACCTGCTCCAGCTCCACCGACGTGTAAGGGTGCGCGAGCCGGTCCGCCCGCACGTCCTCGCCACGCGCCATCCGCACCAGCAGCTCGATGTCACCCCGGTCACGGGTGGACAGCGGCGCGAGCACCGGGTTCGACGTCAGCGCGTTCTCGATGTAGCTCAACGCGAACAGGTCCTCGCGCCCGGACAGCACGTCACCCAGGTTCCACACGTCGGCACGGTTGGCGAGCATGTCGGGAATGCGGAACCGCTGCCCCGACTCGGTGTACGGGTTGCCGGCCATGCACACCGCGAACCGCTTGCCGCGCAGGTCGTAGGTGCGCGTGCCGCCGTCCCACACGCCTTCCATCCGCCGCTGCGCGTCGCACAGCGAGATGAACTTCTGCAACAGCTCCGGTGACGTGTGCTGGATGTCGTCCAGGTACAGCAACACGTTGTTGCCGGCCTCCAGCGCGAACGAGATCTTCTCGACCTCCTGCCGCGCGGTGGCGTTCGGCGCGTCCGCCGGATCGACCGACGTCACGTCGTGGCCCAGCGACGGCCCGTTGACCTTGACGAACACCAGGCCGAGCCGGTTGGCCACGTACTCCATCAACGTCGTCTTGCCGTAGCCGGGCGGTGAGATGAGCAGCAGCAGGCCCATCTGGTCGGTGCGCTTGCCGTCGCCGGACGCGCCGAGCTGCTTGGCCAGGTTGTCGCCGATCAGCGGCAGGTACACCTCGTCCAGCAGCCGGTTGCGCACGAACGCGCTCATCACCTTCGGCTGGAACTCGTCCAGCCGCAGCCGAGCCCGTTCCGACGCCACGACCTCGTTGCGCCGCCGTTGATAGGCGCGGAACGCGGGCACGCGTTCCTCCCGGAACACCCGCGTCCGGGTCAGCAGCTCGTCCAGCCGGATCTCCAGCTTCCGGTCCACGATCCGCGGGTGCGTGCCGAGCAGACCGTCCACGGTGGCCGAGAGCTGCGCCGACGACTCGTGCCGGGGCAGGTCGCGGCACAGCTCCACGGCCACCGCCTCCGGCAGATCAGGTTCGGCTCGACCGCCGAGGAACGCCTCGTACCAGCCCTCCACCAGCCGACGCCGCACCGCGAGATCGCTGAACGACCGCAGGTCCTCGTCGAACTCCTTGCGCCCGCCCAACGCCCGGTGGAACGCGTCCACCAGAGCGCGCGCTCCGGCGCTTGTCGCGAACCCGAACGGCGAGCTGCACAGCTCCTCGAACAGGTACTCACCCGCCAACGGATCGCCCGCCAACGAAGACAGCTCCGCACACAGCTCGTCGATAGCGGCCGTGTGCCCGAACGCCGCCCGCGCCCGTCCCAACGACGCCGCCCGACGCGACCACGAAGCCCGATCGTCCTCGGCAGCCGCAGCCCAGAACAACTGCGCCGCGGCACGAGCCGAAGGCGGGTACCGCAGCACACCGGCACCCGCGTGCAGCCGCAGCAGCACGTCCAGAATCCGTGCCGCGTCGTGGTCGTGCACGCCTCGCTCGTACCCCTCGTCCAGCCGCGACTCGGCCACCTGGCGCACCAGGTCCAGCAACCGGTCCTCGGTGACGGCGGCGTGCAGCCCGTCCAGCGGGTGGGCGGCCAGGATCGACGCGGCCAGGTGCTCGGCCCGGTAGACCTCGGCGGTCTCCGACACCAGCAGCTGCTCCCAGAACGGCTTGGTGTCCGCGAACTCCGGATCGCGCACGGGCGCACGGAAGTCGGTGCCGGTGATGGCGAACGACAGCGCGCCGTCCTTCGGCACCAGGGTCAGGTCCACCGGCTGGGTGTTCACCGCGAACCGGTGCCTGCCCAGCCGGATCGTCTCGCCCTCGAACAGGTCCAGCCGGTCGCGCAGCGAGCGACCCGCCTCCTGCCGCGCGGCCAGCAGCCGGCCGTCCAGCTCCTCGGCCCGCACCTGATCGCCCAACGAGCGCAGCTCGTCGGCCACCGACCGGATCTTGGCCACCATCGGGTCGGACACGAAGTAGGTGTTGACGTCGTCCAACGACGCCAACGACGCGACCCGCCGCGTCACGCCGGCCAGGATGCGGTCGGCGGAGGAGGCCAGCCGGTCGGCACGCCGGGCCCGGTCGTCCAGCAACGCCTGCTTGCGCGACGAGAACGCCTCGTAGACGTCGGTCCGCTTGGCGCCGAGCTGGGTCAGGAAGTCGTCGAACTCGCCGAACCGCGACTCCAGGTTCTCCAGTTGCAGCAGCAGCCGACCGAGCTGCTCGTCGCACCGCTGCGGCGTGTCCGCGACCGCCAACGCGCCGGTGATCGCCTGCCCGAGCAACGCGAACTCGGCGGCGAACTCGGCCCGGCCCTCGGTGGCCAGCAGCGCACGCCGGCGACCGTCCACGGTGGCCCGAGCCCGGTTCAGCCCGCCCAGCACCTCGCCGATGCGTTCCAGGATCGACGTGCGCACGGTGGCGTCGGCGATGTCCAGCGAACCGACGACCTCGGTCAACACCTCAAGCCCGCGCTGCTGCTCGCCCAGCTCCTCGACCACCGGCACGGCCTCGGCGACTGTGCGGATGCCGTCCGCCTTGCCGACCAGCGCCTCCACCTGCTCGTGGTAGCCGGTGAACGCGTCGTCACGGCGCAGGTGCTCGACCGCCCGTTGCGCCGTTTCACCCAGCTCTTCATCCAGCGAAGAGACCAGCTCGTCGATGCGCGCCACATCGACGTACCGCATCTCCTTCAACGTCACCAGGTGCCCCTGCGCCTGCCGCAGGTCGGCCAACTGCCGCACCCACGCGTCCGCGGAAGTCGGCACCTCGCCGCGCACCCGGCGGACCATCGACGCGATCCGCTCGCCCGCCTCGGACAGCGCGGTCGCCGCCTGGTCGGTCAGCGCCTGCACGGTCTCGAACTCGTCCAGCACCTGCTCGGCGGTCGCCCGCACCTGCGTCAACGGGGTGCGCAGGTCCTCCAGCTCGGCCTCGCCCAGCCAGTGGTAGGCGTCGAACACCCTGGTGCACGACGCGATCAGGTCCTCGAACACCGGCACGGACGGCGCCATCTCGCCGACCATACGGCTCACCGACAGGCAGTCGGAGATACCGCGCACCAGGTCCGCGTTCCCGACCCGCTCCAACGGCCCGGTGCCGACCGGTTGCGCGGCGGTGTAGGCGTCGGACAGGTACGGCGTCTGCCACACCTGCATCGGGTGCACGCGGGTCGGCTCGTCGCTCATCGCCCGGAACACGACCAGCGTGCCGTCGTCGAACAGCGAGAACCCGTGGCACGACAACGGGTTCGCCACTTCCTTGCGGATCACGTTGTACGGCAGCAGCAGCGACCGGCCGTCGCGGCGGGCGTGGAAGACGTACAGCACGTCCTCGCCGTTGGTGGACCGGATGACCCGCTCGAACTCCAGCTCGTCCACCGGGGTGTCGAACGTCTTGCTGACCCCCGTGGCCAGGTAGTAGCCGCCGGGGAAGATCAGGCCCTGGTCCTCGGGCAGCCGCTGGCAGGCCTGGCCGATGCCGTCCAGCTTCACCACGGACCTGGTGCGGGTGTTGAACACCAGGTGCCGCCACGCGGTCTCGTTGTACGGGCGGATGCGCAGCAGGATCAGCGAGCCGACCCGCGCGTACTGCACCTCGCCGTCGGCCAGCGACTGCAACGGCTCGTCCACCGGCTCCCGGTAGATGCCCTCGCCGGTCTCGGTGTTGTTCTCCACCTTGATGGTGAGGTCGCCGCCGATGGTCTCGACGAACACCTCGTCCTCGATGGAGATGTGCGGGTGCCGGCCCAGCACGTGGTGCTCGCGTCCGGTCGTGATCCACTCGAAGTCGTGCGACGGCGGGAACACGTGGTCGCGCTCGCCCCGGTTGTCCAGGTACGTCACGGTGCCGTCCACGCCGACCTGCCAGCGCAGCACCCGGATGTCCTCGATCCGCGCGCCGGTCTGGAACACCGCCAGCAGCTTGCCCTCGACCCGCCGCAACTGCACCAGCCGGGTGTCCCGGTAGTACCGGTACAGCTCGGCGAAATCGCGTTGGAACTGCGGGTCGCGCAGCAGGCCGGGCAGCTCGTCGTCAGCCGCGTCCTCGAACCGGAACGCCCCACCGTCGCGGGTGAAGCGGTGCAGCGAGAACACGTCGTCGACCGTCGTCTCCGGCTTGAGGCCGATGAAGACGTTGTAGCCGAACAACATGAGCCCGGCGACCTGCACCACGTCACGCGGCACGCAGTTGTGCTCGGTGCGGATGCGCTCGGTGCCCAGCAGCGTCAGCTCGGCGCTGCCGAACACCTCCAGCCGGCGCGCGTTGAGCGCTTCGGCCCGGCGGGCGAGCCCGGCCGCCTGCTCGGCCAGCCGGGCCCGCAGCACCTCGTAGGTGCCCGCTTCCAACGTCGCTTCCACCACGGCGGTCACGACAGCGACGCGACCGGCCGCTCGGCCACTCCCAGGCGTTGGGCGGCGGCCAGCAGCTCACGCAGCTTGCCCTCGTCCGGACCACCGGAGCTGATCAGCTTGAGCAGCAGCGCGGACACCGTCAGGTTCTTCACGTCACCGGTGCTCAGCGAGCCGAGCAGCCGGCCGATGTCGTCGGTGAAGCTCGCCGACCCGTTCAGCCACGGCCCGGCGAGGGCCTGCGCCACGTCGGAGTGCTCGACGAACCCGTCCACCTGCTTGCCGACCGTGATGGCGCCGACGATCCGGTCGAAGAACATGCTGTCGCCGCCGACGATGTCGATATCGGCCTTCTCCAGGCCCGCGGCCAGCACCAACGCCTGCGACTCGGCCACCTGCCGCTGCACGTCGATCCCGGCGAGCCGGATCTGCTTCTCGGCGTCCAACCGCAGCCGGTACTCCTCGTGCTCGCGGGTGGCGTCGTCCAACGCGGCCATCGCGCCTGCCTTGTCGGACAGGCCCTCGGCCTCGCCCTTCAGCTTCTCGCGGATCGCCAACGCCTCCACCAGGGCCTTCTCCCGCTCCACGACGGCTTCGGCGCGGCCGACCTTCTCGATCGCCTCGGCGTCCCGTTCGCGCACCTGCACCTCGGCCAGCCCGCTCGCCGCCGCCTCGGCCTGCTTGCCCTCGGCGAGGCGGATCATGGCGCGGGTGTCCAGCTCGGCGGCCTGCTGCCGGGCCTCGGCGAGCACGAGTTCCTCACGGGCCTTGAACTTCGCGGCCTGCTCGGAGGCCTCGGCCGCCTTGATGTCCTTGACCAGGCCCTCCTGGGCCTCCGCCTCGGCGTGGATCACCATGCTCTGGCGGGTCCGCTCGGCCTCCTCGACCACGCGCAGCCGCTTGATGATCTCCTCCTGCTCGGCCACGGTCTTCTCCACCGCGATCCGCTCGCGCACCACCTCGGCGATGGCCCGCTTCTCGCCTTCGACCTCCTTGTTCGCGGAGATCCGGGACAACTCGGTCTCCCGCTCCCGGCCGATGACCTCCAGCAGCCGGTCCTTCTCGATGCGCTCGGTCTCGATCGCGATCACCCGTTCGCGGTTCTTCTCCGCCACCGCGATCTCGCGCGCCTTGTTCTCGGTCTGGATGCCGAGCTGCTCCTCGGTGCGGATGTGCGCGGTGTTGGCCTTGAGCCGTTCCTCCGCCTGCACCTTGGCGATCTCGGCTTCCTCGCGGGCCCGCATCGTCTCGACCTCGCGGCGCTGCTTGATCTCCGCGTCGGCCTGGCGGCGCTCCAGCTCCAGGATCGCCTCACGCGCCTCGACGTTCTGGCGGGTGATCTCCTTCTCCTCGCCGCGGGTGAACTCGTTCGTGCGGACGTGCTCGATCGCGGTCAGCTCGGTGATCTTGCGGATGCCCTGGGCGTCCAGGATGTTCGACGGGTTGAGCTGCGCCATCGGCGTCTGCTCCAGGTAGTCGATCGCCGCGTCCTCCAGGCTGTAGCCGTTGAGGTCGGTGCCGATGACCTGGATGATCCGGTCGCGGAACTCGTCGCGCTTGGTGTAGAGGTCGACGAAGTCGAGCTGCTTGCCGACCGTCTTCAGCGCCTCGGAGAACTTGGCGTTGAACAGCTCCTGGAGCGTGGTCTCGTCGCTGGCCCGGGTGGTGCCGATGGCCTGGGCGACCTTGATGACGTCCTCGACGGTCTTGTTCACCCGCACGAAGAACGTGATGCGGATATCGGCCCGGATGTTGTCCTGGCAGATCAGGCCCTCTTGGCCGGCGCGGCGGATCTCGATGGTCTTCACCGAGATGTCCATGACCTCCGCGCGGTGCAGCACCGGCAGCACCACGGCGCCGGTGAACGTGACGTCCACCTTGCGCACCTTGGAGATGATCAGCGCCTTGCCCTGGTCGATCTTGCGGAACAGGCGGCTGATCAGGATCAGCAGTCCGATCACGACGACCAGGATGACGGCGACGAGAATGCCGAACCCGGTGGTGATGACATCCATCAGTGGTCCCCCAGTGTGAGCGTCGGGCTGTGTCCGATTTCCAAGGACGCGACCCAGAAGAACTCGCCGTCCGCGTCGTAGTCGAAGATCAGTGCGGTGGTGCCCGCGGTCATCGGGTCCTGGCCCGGCTGCCGCACCTGGACCAGTGCCGACGAGCCGTCCGCGGCGGTGACCTCGGCCTGGCCGAAGGTCCGCGTCACCCGGCCGGTGCGGATCACGCACGGGCGGCCGACGAAGTCCAGGCGTGACGCGGGCAGGTCCGCCGGGAACAGCCGCTTCAGCGGCGTCATGATCAGCCGGGTCAGCACCAGTCCGACGACCAGTGCCCCGGCGAGCACGGCCGCGCCCACCAACGTCGAGGACGGCGTGAACAGGACCGTGCCGGCCAGGCTCGCGAACCAGGAGAAGGCGATCAGCAGGGAGACGCCGACCGTCACGGGCGCGCCGCCGATGTCCAACTCGACCCAGTCCGCGTCCGCCACACCGACGGCGACCAAGAGCCAGTAGACGATGACGATCACCAGCAGGACGGTCAGCACAACGACCGGGAATCCCAGCGCCGCCGCGAAGAACTGCCCCATGTACCCCCCTTTCGCGGGACTTTAACCCGTTCCGCGGGGGAACTTGAGCGGAATCACAGAGCGCGGTCGGACCATCCCGATCAGTACACGGGTCAGTACACGAGCAGGCCGTGGAGCGCCGACCTGGAACCTGGCGAACTGGCGGGCTAGGACTGGGCTAGGACTGGGGGAGCTTGACCGACTTCCGGGTGCGCGGTGCGGACGGCGGCGGCACCATCGGCCCGATGTCACCGTCGGGGGCTTCGTCCAGGTCGACCATCACCGGTGCGTGATCACTCGGTCCGGTGCCCTTGCGGGCCTGCCGGTCGACCCAGGCGGCTTTCACCCGTGCGGCGACCGGTTCGGATGCCAGCACCAGGTCGATGCGCATCCCGAGGTCCTGGTGGAACATGCCGGCGCGGTAGTCCCAGTAGGTGAAGACCCGTTCGTTGGGCCAACGGTCGCGGACCACGTCGTGCAGGCCGGTGGCTTGGAGCGCCCGCAACGCTTCACGTTCGGGCGCCGTCACGTGCGTCTGGCCGATGTAGGCCGCCGGGTCGAACACGTCGGCGTCCGTGGGCGCGATGTTGACGTCACCGCAGACCACGGAGGCGTCTGGGCCAGCCGCCACCACGTCCCGCAACGCCGCCAGCCACGCCAGCTTGTAGTGGTAGTGATCGGAATCGGGCGCCCGCCCGTTCGGCACGTAAACCGAGTGCACCCGCACCCCACCGCACGTGGCCGCCACCGCCCGCGCCTCAGGGTGCGGAAACCCCGGCCCGTCCTCGATCCCTTTGACCACGTCGTCCAACCCGACCCGGGACAGGATCGCCACCCCGTTCCACCGAGCCTCCCCGTGCACCGCCACCTCGTACCCGCGGCCGGCCAACTCCTCACCGAGCAACGCCGTGAACGCGTCGTCGGCGAGTTTCGTCTCCTGGAGACACACCACATCAGGCTGCCGCTGGTCCAACCACGGCAACAACCGCGGTACCCGCTGCTTCACCGAGTTCACGTTCCAAGTAGCCACCCGCACCCGGCCCACGGTAGGCCACAAGCCCCTGACCTGCACCGCAGCGCCGCCTACGGGCCAGAATGTGAGGGCACCCACACCGAAGAGTCGACCACCCTGCTCACCCAGCGCCCCCGCCTCGGTAAGCTGTCCCGCAAGGGCTGCTAGCTCAATTGGCAGAGCAGGAGACTTTTAATCTTCGGGTTCAGGGTTCGAGTCCCTGGCGGCCCACCAAACGTGCAGGTCAAAGCGGTGAGTCAGATCGTCTATCCCGTCTCGATCAAGGGCGTGGTGGTACGTGACGACCGGGGGCTGTTGCTGAAAAACGAGCGCGACGAGTGGGAGCTTCCCGGCGGACGGATCGAACCGGGAGAGACGCCCGAACAATGCGTAGCACGCGAGATCACCGAGGAGACTCGGTGGAAGGTCACCACCGGCCCGATCCTCGACACGTGGATGTACTACATCACTGTGGCCGCGAAGAACGTGTTCATCGTGACCTACGGCTGCTACCCGGACGGCGACGCAGAGCCCGTGCTCTCCCATGAAAACAAGGAAATCGGCCTGTTCACCGAGCCCGAGGCGCAAAGCCTGAACATGCCGGACGGTTGCAAGCGCTCAATCGCGAACTGGTTCGCGTTCCACGCTTACGCCGGCAGTCCGGCTGTGGTCGGCTCCCGAGGCCGCCGCCGCACTGCGCAGCCGCGACCTGGCGACGATCCTGCGTCTGTACCGGAAGCTGAACCAGCTCAATCAAGAACGACTCGCCGCACTGCTCGGCTATGACAAGACCTACGTCTCAATGATCGAGACCGGTCGGCGAACAATCAGCGATGTGGCGACGCGACGTCACATCGCCCGAGTGCTCGGGCAGGGCAGAGCGGCATTGGGCGTCTCGCTGGGCACGGTTCTGCCCGAAGAGCGCTTGGCCGCAGCGGCGCGCTGGACCGGCAAGGCGCTGGTGGTCGCCGAACGACTGGGCGATTCCGCGTTTCTCGCGCACGCACTCCGGATGTACGGCAACGAGCTGCGCAAGGCCGATCACGTCGGTGCGGCCGTCGCCCATCTAAGCCGAGCGGTGACCTTGTCCAACGATCACGAAGGCCAAGGCGCGGCGTTCGCCCTGCTCGCGTACGGCCGCCATCAGCGCGGATCAGGACCGGCCGTGATGCACGACCGGTCCACCGCCCCCGCGGGTCAGTGCTTGATGTCGATGATCAGCTTCTTGCCCTCGGGCGTGACCGTGTACGACTTGTTGCGGGCCAGGCCGACCGCCAACTCGATGGTGCCGCCGTGGCCCATGTCGTTCACCACGGCGCCCTTGACGTTGGAGTGGCTGTAGCTCGCGGGGTTCTTACCGGTCACCGTCACCTGCGGCGACTCCGCGGCGATGTGGAGGAAGTACTTCCCCGGCAGGTTCTCGACCGGCTCGCCCGACGGTCCCCACGCCGGGCGCTGGGTGTCGATCGCCTTCCAGGTGAACTTCGTGGGCGCGTTGGCACCCGCGAACTCGAACACCACTCGGTCGAAACCGTCATGCCCCCCGGACCGGAACGACACCGACGGAGCGGCTGCCGCCTGCCCGGCCGACGTCGGCGCCGCGCTCGCGATCGGGGCCACGCCGACGGTAACGGCGGCCAGAGCGGCGACGATCAGGGAAAACTTGGGGGCACGCAAGGAGATCTCCTCTTTGTTGGTAACCAACTCGGACCGTTGGCAGTTGGTTTCTTCTTCCTGACAGACGCGACGGTTGATCAAGTAGTTCCCGTGTCGTGGATCACGTCCGGCCGCGACGCCGGCCCGGGACCGTCCTCATGCGACCCCTGACTGCCGGAAACCCCGTGTACCGCTGGAACGGGTGACTTGACTGGTGTGCCCGCGCGCGGCGGGTTACAGAGGTTTCATGCACCTCGCTGTGGCACTCGCTCTCGCGGCCTCGTTCACGCCCGTCGTGTCCGGGGAACTGATCAGCTACGACCCGCGCGTGCCCGCCGGTGCACGGGCCGTGGTGGCGTCCGTACCGATCGCGGGCGGCACGGTCGTGATGCTGCACACCACCGGTCTGCTGCCCAACCGGGACTACGGCGCGCACGCGCACGTGAACCCGTGCGGGCCCGCCCCGGCTGACTCCGGACCGCACTACCAGCACGTCCAGGGCGGGGCGACCGATCCGGCCTTCGCCAACCCGCGCAACGAGATCTGGCTGGATTTCACCACCAACGCGAAAGGCCGGGGCGTGGCGTACACGCGGGTCAAGTGGCAGTTCGGCGAACGGCGGGCGAAGTCGGTCGTGCTGCACGAAGAGCACACGCACACCGAACCCGGTCACGCGGGCACCGCCGGAGCCCGTCTCGGCTGCCTCACCGTGCCGTTCTGACCTGCTGGAACACCGGAATTGTCAGACCACGCCGGCATCCTGACCCCATGACCGCGAACGTCCGCGTGGAGCCGTGGTCCGAGGGTGACCTCGGATTGCTGCGGCGGCTGAACGCACCGGAGTTGACGACCCACCTCGGCGGCCCGGAGCCCGAGGCGCGGGTCCTCGACCGCCACCGGCGCTACCTCGTGCCGGGCGACGGCCGGATGTTCCGGGTGGAGGTCGACGGAGCGCCCGCGGGCAGCGTCGGGTACTGGGTGCGGTCCTGGCAGGGTGAGGCGGTCTGGGAGGTCGGGTGGGGCGTCCTGCCGGAGTTCCAGGGGCGCGGGGTGGCCGCGGCGGCGGCGCGGGCGGTGGTGCAGGCCGCACGGGCGGAGAGGACGCACCGGTGGGCGCGGGCGTTCCCGTCGGTGGACCACGCGGCGTCGAACGCGGTGTGCCGCAAGGCGGGCTTCACACTGCTGGGTGAAGCCGATTTCGAGTACCCGCCCGGTCGGTGGATGCGGTGCAACGACTGGGGAGTGGAGCTGTGAGCGCTTGCACGCGGCGCGGTAAGCCGGCGGTCACGTTGCCGTCCAAGGGGTAGCGGCCGGCTGACGCTGCGGTCCTCCACTTACCCGATCACCGACCAAGCGGGTCGTGCCACCGCCCCGTCGAGCGGTGATCGTCGCCTGATGGGTTGACCTCCACCTCGGACGAGGTTGGATCATTGCCCTCGACGGACGGGGAGGTGCCGGTGCTCGCCAAGTGGATCACCTGTGACGTGCCGATCGACGCGCGCGACGCGTTCGCCGCGACCCAGCGGAGGTGGTCGGTCATCGCCGACCAGCCGGGACTGGTCGGGCAAGTGGGCGGCTGGGACTCGCGAACCAGCCGTGCGCACGTGTTGGCGTTGTGGGCGGACACCGACAGCCACGGGGTGTTCCTGCGCGACCGGCACGACGCGGTGGCCGACGCCGGCGGCTACACCGGGATCTCGGTCGCCCTCGGCGAGGTGGCCCTCACGATGTCCGGCGCGGCAGCGGACGTGGCCGAGGCGATGGACGGCGGAGTGCTGCGCGTCGCGGACTGCCACCTCGCCGAGGGTGCGGAGGAGCACTTCCGGAACGTCCAGCACCGAGTGTGGGCCCCGGCGATGGAGGCCGCAGGTGTGCTCGGAGGGGTCCTCACGGGCCTCGCCGCGCGCCGCTACCTCGTCGCCACGTTCTGGCCCGACGCCGCGACCCACCGCCGGTACGCCGAGCAGGTGCCCCGGCTGCGCACCGAAGCGGCCGCGGACGCCGACATCACCTCGATGACCGGCCACGTCCTGGCGCTGGAGCCGACGTGGCGGGTGCGGGCGTTTCGCTGAGGACGAGAGCCCACGCTCGATGCAGCTCTACGGCGTGGACCCGAAGCCGATGCCCGAAGCCGCGAAGATCATCGTGGCCGAGGACCGCGCCGACCACATCGACATCAACCTCGGCTGCCCGGTGTCAACACGTTGACAACAACAGTCAGATGACAACGAGCGGCACATGCACTCCGGCCGCGTCTGCGAGTTTCCCGAGGTCTCCAGGGTCCGAAGTCAGCACGGCACAACCGTGGCTGATCGCCCCGATGACGACCGCCGCGTCCACGACATCCGCAGTGCCGGCCAAGGCGAGCAACCGGCCGGCCGCTTCCGCTACGTCCTCGCTGAAGGGAACAGACCTGCACATCCGGCGCAGCATCGCGACCGGCGCCTGCCGGGGGCTCGCCCGCCACACCTGCGCCAGCACGACCGTGGGCAGGAGTGCGGGCGCGCCCGCCTCCAGTGCGTCGCGACATGCCCCGTAGACGCGTCCCCTGGGATTTCCCTCGACGTGGATCAGCGCACCGGTATCCAGAATCAGGCCGCGAGCACTCAACCCGCTCGCCTCTCATTCGGCAATCCGAGCAGCCGGGCCAGCGCTGCCATCCGGGCTGCCGCATCCTCGTGCGATTCCGGCGCGCCGACACCCGCCTCGGCGAGCTGAGTGCGGATCTGCTCCAGTTCTCCCGCGTCGGGCTCGCCGAACCTCGCCGCGTAGTCCTGAGCGGCGGCATGGGCTTCGGCGAGATCCGCAGCGGCTTCAGCGGCCTCCGCCAGCCACGCTGACAGCGGCACTCCTGCTCGCTCAGCCGCCCGCCGGGCTCGCGCGGCCACGATGTCCGGCAAGGAAACACTCAACTTCTCTACCGCCATGGTGCGATGGTAAGCCTTCGAGTGCCACCACGGTAGCACCGTTCTCCGCGCATTCACCGACCAGCCTGAAACCCGTCCGGAAGCACGATGGCGAGCACCACGGCACCTGCGACAAGGTGCATCGCCACGAGCGCCACCGTGGTTGCGGCGGCCAGTCCCAAGACGAGCAACGGCACGCAGGACAGCACCGCTCCCACTACAACGGACCACCCGAAGACCCGCGCGCTGTTGTGCGGGACGACGCGCCGGAGAGCCGCGGCGTATGCGGTTGCCACGAGTGCCGCAGCAGCGGCGACTACCAGGTACCACGTCAAGCCGCCCAGCGAGTCGATCCCCGGCAAACCGAGAGTGAAGGACACACCACCAGCGCGAGCAACGAGGAAAACGACCAAGGTGGCCAACGCTGCCACGACCGCCGCCAGTACCCCGCGCGCCACGAACCCAGCCGGCATGATCGACCCGTTCTCCCCATTGTCGATTGTCGGGATCAGGTTGACCGGGCCACCGCACCGACCACATCCGGGAAGACATCCGGGGACCTCAGGGATCCCCCTGAGCCCGGCTCGGCTGGTGTCCATGCGGTGGTCGCACCGCAGCAGGTCGGCCGTGTGGCACCCGCCACTGGTGGTGCTGGGCAACAATGGTGGGGATGTCCACCGCGCTGCACACCACCAAGACCCTGAAGATCGGCCCCTACGCGGTCGATCCTGCCGTCGTGCTCGCACCGATGGCGGGCATCACCAACGTGGCCTTCAGACAGCTCTGCCGCGAGTTCGGCAGCCCCACCTCGCTCTACGTCTGCGAAATGATCACCGCCCGCGCGATCGTCGAACGCGACGCCAAGACGATGCAGATGATCACCTTCGGCGAGGACGAGAGCCCGCGCTCGATGCAGCTCTACGGCGTGGACCCGAAGTCGATGGCCGAAGCCGCGAAGATCATCGTGGCCGAGGACCGGGCCGATCACATCGACATGAACTTCGGCTGCCCGGTGCCGAAGGTGACGCGCAAGGGCGGCGGGGCGGCGCTGCCGTACAAGCGGCAGTTGTTCCGGCAGATCGTGCGGGCGGCGGTGCGGGCCGGTGAGCCTGCCGGGGTGCCGGTGACGGTGAAGTTCCGCATCGGTATCGACGACGATCACCTGACCTACCTCGACGCCGGGCGCATCGCCGAGGACGAGGGGGCGCAAGCGGTTGCGCTGCACGCCCGGACCGCGGCGCAGCGCTACTCCGGTCAGGCGGACTGGTCGGCCATCGCCCGGCTGAAGGAGGCCGTGACCGGTATCCCGGTGCTCGGCAACGGTGACATCTTCAGCGCACAGGACGCGCTCGACATGGTGGCCAAGACCGGCTGCGACGGCGTCGTCGTCGGACGCGGTTGCCTGGGGCGTCCGTGGCTGTTCGGCGAGTTGCAGGCGGCGTTCCGGGGGGAGCCGATCCCGCAGGGGCCGCGACTGGGCCAGGTCGCCGAGATCCTGCGCCGCCACGGCGCACTGCTCGCGGACTTCCTCGGTGAGGACAAGGGCATCCGTGACCTGCGCAAACACATGGCCTGGTACCTGAAGGGCTTCCCGGTCGGCGCGGAACTGCGGCGCAACCTCGCCATGGTCTCCACCCTCACCGAGCTGGACGACCTGGTCGGCAAGCTCGACCCGACCCTGGAGTTCCCGGACAACGCCGACGAGCCACGCGGACGGCAGGGTTCACCCGGCAAGGTCGTGCTGCCCGAGGGCTGGCTGGACGACCCCGAGGACGCCACGGTGCCCGTCGGCGCCGACGAGATGCACTCGGGTGGCTGATGTGGTCCTGCGCGCCGTGACGGTGGTGGCGTGTGCCCTCCTGCTCGCCGCGTGCGGCTCGACGCTCACCGGCACCGCGCGTCCGCTCCAGGTCACCGACGTGGAGCGGGAACTGGTGACCGGCTACTTCGCCGACCTCAACGAGGCGGGCGGGCAGGGCGCGGACGAGCAGCGAGACCTGCTCAAGGACACCCAGCACCCGGATTTCCGCGACGAGGACTGCCAGCTGCCCACGGGCACCATCAAAGTGCAGCCGACCATGTCCACGCTGCGCCTGGACCCGGAGTGGACGCCGCCCGGCACGGACGAGCACCCGCGCGGTGTCGTGCTGGTCGTCGCGGTCACGCTCACCGTGGTGCAGGAGGGCTCCGAGGTCGGCAGCCAGATCGGGTCGCAGCACGTCGTGCTGCTCAACGGCAAGGCTTACGGCTTCGCCCCTTGCGTCAATTGAGGTGCGGGTGAGCCGCTTGAACACGCTCAGCACACATTGAGACCTGTCGATCACCGAAAGTCACCGGTTCGGAGCAGTGCACGGTCAACCAGTCGAGGGAATTCCTTCTCTGACGCGTCCTGCCCGCTCAAGCGTCGCCCCGGATCAGACGACACCTTGGCAAGGAGGGAGGTGAGCGCGATGACCGCACTGCGACCCGAGGTCGCCGAGTCCGACGGCAACGGCCGGCCCGGAGCAGGCACGCCCGCGTCCGACAGCGAGGGCACCGGCCTGGTGCAGCTGCACGAGTCGATCGCCACGCTGCTCGCCTCCCGAGGCCAGTGGCGGCAGGCCTACCAGCACCTGCGGTCCGCGTTCGACCTGGTCTACGCAGATCAGGACGACCAGCCGGAGGTGCCCGAGCAGCTGCGCCGGGAGGTCGACCGGCTGCGCCGCGAGCACGCCGAGGCGCGTGAGCAGAGCCTGCGGGACAGCCTCACCGACAGCTACAACCGCCGATACCTCGACGAACGCCTGCTCGACATGGTCGCCGAGCGCGGCGCCACGACGTCCGGCCTGGCCATCGCGTTGATCGACCTGGACTGGTTCAAACAGGTGAACGACACGTTCGGGCACCTGCTGGGAGACCGGGTGTTGCAGCGCGTGGTCGAACTGCTCCAGGAAGAGCTGCCGGAGGGCGCGTTCTGCGCCCGCTACGGCGGCGAGGAGTTCGTCCTCGTGCTGCCCGGTTTGGAGGCCGGGCCGGCGGTGGAGATCGCCGAGTCGGCCCGCTTGCGTGTCGAGCGTCACGCTTGGGCTTCCCTCGCACCGGGATTGCGAGTAACCGTCAGCATTGGTTTGGCTTATGAGCCGCCCACCGACGACTCGTCGACCCGTCCGCCGGTCGCGCCCGAACAGCAGCTCCTGCGCGCCGACAGCCTCCTGTACACGGCCAAGCAGTCAGGACGCAACGCGGTTGCCTATCGGGAGAACGGCCGCGTCCGCCTCGCGGGTGCCGCTTCCGGGCGACGGGGAATAGCCGAATCACGCGTCGCCGGTTACTGAAACCGGACCTCAACTCACCCTTTCGGACGTAGGCCGCTGCGCGTATCCGCCTACTGGCGACCCCTGTATCACCGGGAGTGGTCGTCAGGACTGGCCGTCATCCGTAGTATCGCCAAGGCAAGTGACACGCCGTTGGTGCAACCAATGTGTCCTTGCCGTCGTCAACTCGTGATGACGACCGACTAATGACCGAAGCTGAAGGGAGACCGGGTGCCCGACGAGCCCCGCCGTGGCGGCCCCGGACCCGGAGGTGACCAGGCCCCTCAGGAAGACCAGCCAACCGGCCGTCGCCGCAGGTCCCTGGACGGCGGCGGGCTGAGCGTGTCCGAGCTGCTGGAGCAGCACAGCCGCACGAACCTCCCCCGCCCGGTCCCGCCCGGTCCATCGGACACCGGCAGGCGCGCCGCGCCCGAGCCGGAGCCGCCCCGCAGACCCGCGCCGCCCACGAACGGCCACGCCCCGGAGAGCACCGGCCGCCGTGCCGCCCCGGAGCCGCCGCGCAGGCAGGCGCCGCCACCGGACTACGCCGCCCCGGCACCCGAGGACACCGGCACCCGCCCGAGGCCGACGAACGGCGCACCACCCGTCGGCAGGCGCTCCGCCGCACCGCCGCCGTCGAACGACTACTTCGCCCCGACCGGCGAGGGCACCGGCACCCGTACGCCGCGTCCCCTGCCTGAGGACACCGGACGTCGCCGTAGGGCCGAGGAGCCCCAGGCACACCCCGGTGACGCCGCCAGGCGGCCGGAGGACGGTGGACGACGCTTCGCCGAGGGCCAGCGCCCCGCGAACGGCTACGCCGGACGACCGGACGACGTCGACCCGAGGCGTCCCGCGCCCGGTGCGGGTCCGCGCCCGGGACCCGAAGTACCCGGTGACGCGAGCAGGCGTTTCCCGGCCAACGGCCAGCCCCGCCCCGAAACCGGCCCTCGGCGGCCGGAGGATTCGGACAGCCCGCACGCCGCGCAGGACCCGACCGCGGCACCGCGTCGGCCTGCCGACGGCACCGGCCGACGCCCGCGGCCCGAGCTCCCCGGCAACGCGCCGGGTCGACGGCTCTCCGACGGCAGCGGTCCGCGCCAGCGCCCGGAAGACCTCGCTCCCGACACACCCCGGCGTTCGGCCGAGGGCAATGGACCGCGCCAGCGCCCGGAAGACCTGGTCGACGGTCCGCACGGCAGTGGGCCGCGGCAGCGTCCCGACGACCTCGACGGCCTGCGTCGGCCGGCCGACGGCACGGGCCGGCGTCCCCGACCGGACGAGATCGGCACGCCGGGTCGCCGGGCCGCCGCCGAGGGTGCGCCGGAAGGCATCGGTCGGCGACTCGCGGAGGGCCCGCGTCCCGGTGAGCACACCGGCCAGCGCCCCCACCCCGGTATCCCGGCTGGTGACGGCCCCCGTCGCCCAGCGGACGGCACCGGCACGCGGCCGCGCCCCGATCTCCCGGCCGGTGAGGCTCCTCGCCGTCTCGCGGACGGCAGCGGCCCGCACGACCTGACCGACGGTCCCCGTACCGGTCGGCGCCCGCGTCCCGAAGGCTTGGCGGACGGCGCACGACCGGGCCTGCCGGTCGAAGACCCGACCGGACGCCGCCCTGACGGGAGCGGCCCGCGCCGCCTCGCCGAAAACCTGCCCGGCGCACCGCTCGACGAAGCCGGCCGGCCGCGTCGCCTGGCCGACGGCCCTCCCGGCGCACCGATCGAAGACCTCGCCGGCCGCCGCCCTGACGGCAGCGGTCCACGCCGCCTGGCTGAAGGTCCGCCCAGCGGCCCCATTGACGGCAACGGTCCGCGTCGCCTGGCTGACGGCCCACCGAGTGGCCCGATCGACGGCAACGGTCCGCGTCGCCTCGCCGACGGCCCACCCAGCGGCCCCATCGACGGCAACGGCCCACGCCGACTCGCCGAAGGCCCACCGAGTGGGCCCATCAACGGCAACGGTTCACGGCCGGCCGGGGACGTGACCGGGCGGAGGTTCGTCGAGGACGCCGCCGCCGCGCTCGACCAGGCCCCGCCCGTGATCGCCGACCGCCTCGGCGGTGGCGGTCCGGAGCCGCGCGAAGCCTTCGACCCGGCCAGCCTCACCACCGAGATGGAGGCCATCAGCGACGACGTCAAGAAACGTCGCGAGGTCGACCACACGCTGGCCCGCTTCTCCGCCGTCCACGACGAACTGGCCGAGCAGGAACGCCAGCGCAAGGAACGCCGCCAGAAGCTCATGCCGTGGAAGGCCGACCACGACGAGGACGCCACCGAGTACGCCTCACCGGTCGACGTCCCGGACGACGACGACAAGCCGCGCCGCCGCGGCCGCACGGCCAAGCACAGCAAGATCGTGGGCACGGTCAAGGTCATCGCGCTGACCGCCGCCGTCCTGGTGTTCGTGTCGACCGGCCTCGGCTGGGGCGCGATGCTCTACATCGACAGCAAGTTCACCGAGATCGACGCGCTGGGCACGAACTCCGAAGCGGTGCACCAGGCGGAGAAGCAGCTCGGCGACGAGAACTTCCTCATCGTCGGCTCGGACACCCGCGCGGGCGCCAAGCCGGAGGACGGCGTCGGCGACGAGGAGTCCGCGGGGGGTGGCGCCCGCTCGGACGTGCTGATGCTGGCGCACATCCCGGCCGACCGGAAGCGCATGGTCGTCGTGTCCGTGCCACGCGACCTGCTGATCAACCGCCCGGCGTGCGAGAAGTGGGACTCCACTACCGGCCAGTACACCGGCGAGCAGCTCGACCCCGAAGAGAACGTGAAGGCCAACGAGCCCTACGCGCTCGGTGGGCCGCAGTGCGTCAGCAAGTTCATGACCGAGCTGACAGGTCTGGACATCAACCACTTCATCAGCGTCGACTTCAACGGCTTCAAGGGCATGGTCGACGCCATCGGCACCGTCGAGGTGTGCGTGAAGCAGCCGATGAACGACGAAGAGCTCGGCCTGATCTTCGACAAGGCGGGCAAGTTCGAGGTCAACGGCACCAAGGCATTGGACTACGTGCGGGCCCGCAAGGTCGACGGCGAGTTGTTCGGCGACTACGACCGCGTCACGCGGCAGCAGAAGTTCCTGTCGTCGTTGCTGCGCAAGGCGTTGTCGTCGGAGATCCTGCTGAACCCGGGCAAGCTCAACGCATTCCTCAACGCCTTCGCCGCGTCGACCGTCGGCCAGAACATCGGCGTGAACGACATGCTCACGCTGGCGCAGTCGTTGCAGAGCCTGGAAGCGGGTCGGGTTTCCTTCGTCACCATCCCGAAGGAGACGGCCGAAGGTCCGACGAAGTCCAACGACGACAACCTGGAGCTGTTGAAGGAAGAGGACGCCAAGAAGTTGTTCCAGGCGATCATCGACGGCACGCCGTTGCCGAACGAGACCCCGGACACCACGGCGCCGGACCCGAACCAGACCCAGACGACCACCACACCGCCGCCCGGCCCCAAGCCGGGCAAGATCATCGACCACCAGGGTCTGAAGATCCAGGTGCTCAACGGCGATGAGGACTTCGACGGCGCGGCCGGCTTCGCCAGCGAGGCGTTGGAGGAACTGGGCTACACAGTGGTCTTCTCCGGTGACGCTCCGCCCACCGACAAGACCGTCGTCAAGTACGGGATCGGCGGTGAGGACGCCGCGGCGACGCTCAAGTCCTCGGTGCCCAGTGCGACGCTGTTGTTCGACGTGGCCATGGGCGGCACGGCGCAGCTGGTGATCGGGGACGACTGGAACGAGGAGATCGTCCCCCCGCAATCGCCCGGCACCGATCCGGGCAAGGCGGCGCCGCCGGAGAAGCTGGAAGTGGTGAACGCCGCGCAGGACCCCTGCGCGTAGGGTCCACTGGACGCCTTGGGTTCACCCCGGGTTCATCGAGGTGGGTCGCTACCGCGATGACCTGCACGTAGGCTGACGCCCATGCGTGAGGCTTACCATGACCAGCTCGGACATCTGGCCGACCAACTCTCCGACATGTGCGGGATGGCCGGCGACGCGATGGAGCGCGCGACCTCCGCGCTGCTCGGGGCGGACCTCGCCTTGGCCGAGCAGGTGATCGGCGACGACGTCAAGATCGACGACGTGCGCGCCGACATCGAGGAACAGGCGTACGCGCTGCTGGCGTTGCAGGCGCCGGTCGCCACGGACCTGCGCGTCGTGCTCGCGGTGATCCACGCGGCCGAGAGCGTGGAGCGGATGGGCGACCTGGCGCTGCACGTGGCGAAGGCCGCGCGGCGCAGGCACCCGAACCTGGTGCTGCCCGACACCGTGCAGCCGTACTTCGCCGAGATGGGCCGCATCGCGGTGGAGCTGGCGCGTGAGGCGACCGACATCATCCGCACCCAGGACGTGGCGCGGGCGCGGTCGTTGGAGGACGCCGACGACGCGATGGACGACCTGCACCGGCACCTGTTCACGGTGATCATGGACAAGGACTGGGCGCACGGCGTACCGGCGGCGGTCGACACCACGCTGCTCGGCCGGTTCTACGAGCGGTTCGCCGACCACGCGGTGTCGGTCGCCAAGCGCACCGTCTTCGTGGTCACCGGCCGGATGCCCGGCTACAGCAGCACCACCGACGCGTCCTGACGTCCTTTTCGGACGTCAGTTCATCAGGCCGTTCAGCTCCTGCGCGAGTTGGGCGGCGATGCGCGCGTTGTCGGCGGGGGCGTGGGTGAGCCACTTCTGGCCGTCCTGCCCCTGCCGGGTCTGCGACATGTAGCGGCCCTGGTCGTTGTCGAACCAGGCGACCTGCGGCGCCCGCTGCTCCCGACCGTGCCTGCCGCGGACCGTGACGCCGAACTGACCGGCGCGCAGCCGTGGACGTTCGAACACCGCTTCCAGCGCGCGGACCTGCGTGGACGCGGCCGAGCGCGGTGCCATGGCCTGGGTGAACGTGGCGCTGCCGAAGTCGTCGTCCCGGCGCGGCGGGGGCGGCGGTGCGGATGAGGGCATCGGCACGGTGATCGACTGGCCGGGGCCCGGCCGTGAACCCGGGATCAGGTCCACGATCGTGCGCAGCAGGCCGGCCGACCGGATCAGGTCGATCTTGATCTGCCGGTCGTCCATCACCGCGAGCGCCGCGTTCTGACCGGCCGCGCCGCCGCGCGCCAGCAGCTGGCGTTCGACGTTGCGCGGGTCCAGCGAGGCCACCGCGTTGAGGGAGTAGTCGAAGCGGACCAGCAGGGTGAGCGCTTCCTCCACCTCGGGCGCGACCCGGCCGCGATTGGCCAGGCCGCGCGACTCCAGATCGCGGTAGACGGCGTTGCGGATGCCGCGCCGTTCGTCGATCGTCTGGCCGAGGTAGGGGAATTCGAACGGGTAGGGCCGGCTGCCGAGCTTCAGGTCTTCCCAGAGCATGTCGGCCGCCGCGTAGGACAGGGCGAACGAGAACACGTTCACCCGCCGATGACCGGCGGAGCGACCATGGTGCCGTCACCGAAGACGTCCTCGGTCTCCACCAGGTACGACGCGGCCTTGTGCTCCTTGTCCTCGTCTCCCTGACCACGCGCGCCACCGGCGCCCGCACCCATGCCGGCACCCACGCCCGCCGCGCCACCGCGGCCCGCCGCTCCGGCACCAGCAAGTCCACCGCTGCCGCCCGGCCCGAAGCCACCGGCACCGGACCGGCCCGTCTCACCTAGCGCGCCCGCGCTGCCGCCGGGGCCGAAGCCACCGCCACCCATACCGCCACCGCCCATGCCGCCACGACCGGCCGCGGCCATGCCGCCGGGACCACCGCCGCCACCGGGCATCCGACCCATGCCGTTGCCACCGCCACCACCGCCGCCTGGGCGTCCGCCGGTACCGGGACCACCCGGCATACCGGGACGTCCACCGGGCGGCACGGTCGGCCGTCCGTTGGGGCCGGTGCCAGGCGGGTAGATGCCAGGGCCGGGCGGGTAGATCCCGTTGCCGCCGCCGGGGAGGTTCGTGTTGCCGCCACCGCCGCCGGGCAGGTTGGTGTTGCCACCACCCGTGCCACCGTTCAAGCCGGACTGGTGGGTGTTGCCGCCACCGGTACCACCGCCGGGGACACCGAGCTCACCCGATCCAGTGCCCGTACCGGTGCCAGTGCCCGTTCCGTTCCCGACACCGCTCGGCATGGTCTGCCGACCACCGATCTCGCCCGTGCCGGTCTGGTTCCCGTCACCCGTGCCGCCACCACTGCTCATGGGCGGGGGTGGGGAGAAGGCGGGCATGGTCGAGCCCGACTCCTGGAAGCTCGTGGACATGGTCGTCATGACCTCAGCCGCCCGTTCGTGGGCCTGCTGCTTCTCCTCGAACTTCTGCTCGATCTGGTCGATCGTGCCCGCCCACTTGAACGGGTTCGGCTCGGAGAACAACATCTTGTAGGCGTCGGCGGTGCTGAAGTCGACCGGCTCGGGCATCGCGTTCTTCGCCTGCTCGGCAGCCGTGCTCTGGGTGTACAGCTTGTTGCCGGTGAGCTGCGCGCCCTGAGCCGCGTTACCGGACCAGGTGGCAACGTTGGTGAAGTACCCCTGCGCCGACTCCGCCGCCGCGCCCTGCCAGGCACCCTTGCTCGCGGCGGTGGCGCTGGTCAGGTTGGTCTGCAACTCCGCCAGCGTGTTGCCGATCTTGGTCCAGGCCTCGCCCTGCTCGTTGGCGGTGCTGGGCACCATGTTCTCGGTGACCATGGTCTGGAGTGCTTTGTGGTCGTAGCCCATGTAGAACGAGCCAGGGGGCGAGAGCGGTGGTCGGTAGTTCTCGACCACCTGCTCCAGTTGCTTCTCCTGGGTGGCCTGGTACTGCGCCGACTGCGTCTTGTAGCGCAGATAGTCGTCAAGCGTCAGGATGCCGCCGAAGAGCCCCGGGTTGGCGGCTCGCTCGCGCTCGTATTCGGCGCGCAACTCGGCCTCGGTCTGGCCGGCGTAGGTGACCTGAGTCGCCTGGCTGTTGTTCTGCGGCGGCTGCGAGTACGGCTGCTGCGAATTCGGCGGCGTCACGACGTTCTCCCCCCTTGGGTTACTTCGGCAGCTTCGGTTCGATTGCGGTGGCGACCTTCGTGGCCGCTTCGCACGCAGCTTCCAACGAGTTGTTCGAGGAGGCGATGACGTCGACCCTCGACGTCGGACCGACTTCAACCGCCACCAGGCACGAGGTCCTGCTCCCAGGCGCCTCGACAAGCTTGGCCTTGTGCGAACCGACAGAGATGTCGGACTTCTTCCCGTCGCCCACCGCGTCGCCGATCGCGAGCTCAGGCTGCTTCGTGAGCCCGAAAGACACGGTCGCCGAGTAGTCGGCGCCGCACTCCTTCTCGTCGACCTCTTCGATGTTCGAGAGATTCAGCTGCGACGCCACCGAGTTGAGGGCCGCGCATGAGTCGAAGTCAGCGAGCGAGTCACCCGCATCGGATGGCTTTGCGCTGGTAGTGGTCTTCGACGCCTGGTCGGTCGTCGTCGACCCGGTGGATCCCGGCGTGGCGGTTCCCCCGGTCGTGCAGCCGGTGACAACCGCGCCCAACACCGCCAACGACAGAACGACGCGAGTCGGCAATCCCTTGATCAACTGACTCCACCCTCAGTAGCGTTGGTAGGTGCTTGCGTTCGAGCTGTCGACTTCACGATAGTTCTCGATCGCTTTCTGCATCGCGTCCCGCGCCTCGTTCAACGCGGACCGCAATTGCTCGATCGCCGGCACGATGCCGGTCGTGCCGCCACCGCCTTCGACGCTCTCCTGGTTGTAACTCGCCATGGCGGTGCCGTCAGGACTGGTGCCCAGCTTGGTCTCCTGCCGGAGACGACCGATTTGCCGGTCCATCTTGCGGAGGTCGCTCAGAGCGTCGTCGATCGCCTTCAGGTACGCCTGCGCACCGGCCTCGCTGATGGCGAACGAGCCCGACTCGGCGGCCTGCTTCAAGCCCACCATGTTGGCCGTCATAGCCTGCATGGACTGTGCGCTCCACGCACCTTCCGCCGCCACGGTTACCCCCCTGCGAGTCTGCCGATCCCAACGGTCACGGTACCCCCGAACGGAGGACCATGTCTCGATTTTGACGGCAGGGGCGGGTGACCGGTTCCACAGTCACCCGAACGCGTAGGAGCCCTTCCACCGCAGGTGGAAGGGCTCCGCGTAGCGAACCGGTGATCAGCCGAAGCGGCCGGAGATGTAGTCCTCGGTGGCCTTCTGGCTCGGGTTGGAGAAGATCTTCTCCGTGTCGTCCACCTCGATCAGCCGACCCGGCTGACCGACGCCCAGCAGGTTGAAGAACGCGGTCTGGTCGCTGACCCGCGCGGCCTGCTGCATGTTGTGCGTCACGATGACGATCGTGTACTCCTTCTTCAACTCCGTGATCAGGTCCTCGATCGCGAGAGTCGAGATGGGGTCCAGCGCCGAGCACGGCTCGTCCATCAGCAGCACGTCCGGCTGCACGGCGATCGCCCGCGCGATGCACAGCCGCTGCTGCTGACCACCGGACAGCCCGCCGCCGGGGCGGTCGAGGCGGTCCTTGACCTCGTTCCACAGGTTGGCCCCGCGCAACGACCGCTCGGCCACCTCGTCGAGCTTCTTCTTGTTCCGCTCACCCGCGAGCTTCAGGCCCGCCACCACGTTGTCCCGGATGGACATCGTCGGGAACGGGTTGGGGCGCTGGAACACCATGCCGATGGTCCGCCGCACCTGCACCGGGTCGACCGACGAGGCGTAGATGTCCTCCCCGTCGAGCAGCACGGTGCCTTCCACCCGGGCACCCGGCGCCACCTCGTGCATGCGGTTCAGCGACCGCAGCACGGTGGACTTCCCGCAACCGGACGGGCCGATGAACGCCGTCACGTTCTTCGGCGGCACGGCGAGCGAAACACCGTCCACGGCGTGGAACTTGCCGTAGAACAGGTTGAGGTCTTTCACGTCGATGCGCTTGGCCATGACCGCCCGCTCACTTCGTCTTCGGAGCCAGCCACCGCGAGATCACGGTAGCCAGCAGGTTGAACAGCGTGATGATGATGACCAGGGTGATCGCCGCACCCCAGATGCGCTCGAAACCGGCCTGCGTCGGGTTGTTCCGCTCCGAGGTCATCAGCAGCGGCAGCGACGCCATCGGCCCGTCGAACAGGTTGTAGTTGATGTACGGCGCGTACGCGGCGAGCACGAGCACCGGCGCGGTCTCGCCCATGACGCGGGCCAGGGCCAGCATGATGCCGGTGATGATGCCGGACAACGCGGTCGGGATGACGACCTTCACGATCGTCTTCCACTTGGGGATGCCCAGCGCGTAGGACGCCTCACGCAGCTCGTCCGGCACGATCTTCAGCATTTCCTCGGTGGTCCGCACGATCACCGGCACCATCAGCAGCACCAGCGCCAGCGACACCGCGAACCCGCTGCGGCCGAAGCCGAAGTAGGTGATCCACAGCGTGTAGATGAACAGCGCGGCCACGATGGACGGCACACCGGTGAGGATGTCCACCATGAACGTGGTGGCGCGGGACAGCTTGGACCGGCCGCCGTACTCCACCAGGTACACGCCGACGAACAGACCGATCGGCACCGAGAGCACACCGCACACCAGGCCTTGCACCAGCGTGCCGTAGATCGCGTGGTAGACGCCGCCGCCCTGCTGGCGACCCAGCAGACCGGACAGCGACTTCTGCCACCAGTCGCCGTCCAGGACCACCGGGAACCCGCGCTGGATCACCACGAACAGCACCCAGACCAGCGGCACGATGGCGACCAGGAACGCCCCGTACACCAGGGCGGTGGCGATGCCGTTCTTGAGCTTGCGCGCACCGCTGACGCTCTGGAACGTCGGCGGCGTCGCGAGGCGGTTCAGGTCCGCCGTGTCGGTCGTCATTCGTACTCCTTGTGACCGGCGACGATGGCCCGGGCGATGGCGTTGACGCCGAAGGTGAGCACGAACAGCACCAGACCGGCGGCGATGTACGCGCCCGCCGTGCGCGGGTCGTTGAACTCGGGCGCGGCCAGCGCGATCTTGGACGCGAACGTCGCGCCACCGTCGAACAGGCTCCACCCGAACACCGCGCCGGTGCCGCTGAGGATGATCGTCAACGCGATCGTCTCGCCCAGCGCGCGGCCGAGGCCGAGCATCGAGGCGCTGACGTAACCGGCCTTGCCGAACGGCAGCACGGTGGTGCGCACGACTTCCCACTTGGTGGCGCCGAGCGCGATGGCCCCTTCGACGTGGGTGACCGGCGTGCGGTCGAACACCTCGCGGCTGACCGCGGTGATGATCGGCAGGACCATCACGGCCAGCACGATGCCGGCGGTGAAGATGGTGCCGCCCAGTTCGATGCTGACGTTGCCCTCGGCGAACAGCGGGATCCAGCCGAGGTTGGCGGTCAGCCACTCGCCGATCGGGGTCAGCACCGGGCCGAGCACGAGCAGGCCCCACAGACCGAAGATGATCGACGGCACGGCGGCCAGCAGGTCGATGACGTAGGCGAACGGCCGGGCGAGCCGGCGCGGCGCGTACTGGGTGAGGAACAGGGCGATGCCCAGGGCGATCGGCATGGCGATCAACAGCGCGAACGCGGCCGACACCACGGTGACCAGGAGCAGGTCCAGGATGCCGTACCGCATGTTGTTGACGTCGCCGGTAGACCACTCGCGGCTGGTCAGGAAGTTGACCTTGTCCAGGCCGAGCGACGGGATGGCCTGGAGCAGCAGGAAGACACCGATCGCCGCGATCAGGACCACGATGAAGATGCCAGACCCGGTGGCCAGGCCTGCGAAGATCCGGTCACCCGGCCGGACGAGTTTCTTCTGGTCGGCTTCCGTGGTCGGGGGAATCGGAGCCTCCGAGTCGGGTCGAGCGGCGGGAACGCCCGCGCGGGCACCGGTCGAACCGGCGCCCGCGGGGCGTTGGGCCGCTGTGCGGTCGTTCATCGCAACGGCGTTCCCGGGAAGTGTGCCGGCCTGATCAGGCGATGGCCTGGATGGCGGTCAGCAGCTTGTCCTGGAAGGCCTTCGGCAGCGGAGCGTAGCCCGCGTCCGCGAGACCGTCCTGGCCCGTGGTCGCCGCCACCGTGAGGAACGCCTTGACGGCCTTCGCGGTGTCGGCGTCGTAGCCCTTGGAGCAGACGATCTCGTAGGTGGCCAGCAGCAGCGGGTAGGCGCCCGCGGTGGTGGAGCCGTAGATCGAGTTCAGGTCGAGCACCAGGTCGTTGCCGGCGCCCTTGATCGTCGCGCCGTCGATGGCCTTGCCGACCGTCTCGTTGGTCAGCTCGACCGGGCCGGAGCCGTTGTCGATCTTGGCGATGGACAGCTTGTTGTCCTGCGCGAACGACAGCTCGACGTAGGTGATGGCGCCGTCGACCGAACCGGCGGCCTGCGCGACACCGGCGGACTTCTCCTTGGCCTCGCCGACGCCACCCTTGAACTGCTTGCCGTCGCCCTGGGTCCACGCGCCCTTCGAGGCGGCGGTCAGGTACTTCTGGAAGTTGTCCGTGGTGCCGGACTCGTCCGAGCGGTAGACGACCTTGATGTCCTTGTCCGGCAGCGACGCGCTGCCGTTGACGGCCTTGATGGCCGGGTCGTTCCACTTCTTGACGGTGCCGTTGAAGATCTTGGCGGCGACCTCGCCGGTCAGCGTCAGGTCGGTGACGCCTTCGAGCTTGTAACCGAGCGCGACCGGGCCGAACACCAGCGGCAGGTTCCACGCCGGGTTGCCCTTGCAGCGCTCGGCCGCCGCGGCGACCTCACCCTTGCTCTCGGACAGCGGCGAGTCGGAGCCGCCGAAGTCGACCTGGCCCGCGTTGAACTGCTTGACGCCGGCGCCGGAGCCCGAGGGGTTGTAGGCGAGGTCGGCGTCGGGGCACTTCGCCTTGTACGCCTGGATGAACGTGGCGATCGCGTTCTGCTGCGCCGAAGAGCCCTCTGCGCTGAGCTTCGACTTCCCACCGCACTCGACCGGCACGGACGAGTCGCCGGCCGCAGGCGTCGAGCCCGCGCCGGGGGTGTTCGCGTCGCTGCCACACGCGGTGAGCAGAAGCGCACCGGCCGCGATCAGGCCGAGAACGGCGCCGTGTCGCTTGGTCTTCACCTGGGTCCTCCAGCTACAAAGCGGATTTCGCGGCGAACTTCCGCCGCTCGACACGGACGGTAGGCAGCGAGGGTGGACAGGCACCCAGGAGAAGATGAACGCGAGGTGAACACCACACGGGAGGTGACTGAGTACACCGCCTTTTGGGTGTCCCGTGACCTGCACGTTTGCATGGCGTGATGGGTTTGTCACTACCGGGCGTATTGGACGTCCGAGTCCCAGAGAGTGAATCCCAACCGGCTGTACACGGCCAGTGCCGCAGCGTTGTCGGATTCGACGTACAGCATCACTTCGGTGCGCCCGGTGTCGCGGAGGTGCGCGAGGCCGGCGAGCGTGATGGCCTTGCCGAGGCCGTCACCCTGTGCGTCCGGGTCGACGCCCACCACGTAGACCTCGCCCAGTTCGGCGCTGTGCGCCTTGGTCCAGTGGTAGCCGAGGAGCCGTTCGTCGGCGTCGACGGCCAGCAGGAAGCCGGCCGGGTCGAACCACGGCTGCTCTTCCTTCTGCCGCACGTCCTCGATGCTCATCGCGCCCTGCTCGGGGTGCCACGAGAACGCGCGGTGGTTGACGTAGACCACGGCCGCCTCGTCCCGACCGGGCACGAACGAGCGCAGCGTGACGCCGTCGGGCAGGACGGGCTCGGGCAGGTCGCCGTCGAGCGGGCGGCGCAGGCGCAGCAGCTCGCGGACCTTGAGGTAGCCGAACTTGGCGGCGAGCGCCTCGGCGCCGGGGTGGCCGCCGTGCGACCAGATCCGGAGGGGCTTGGCGCGGTCGGCCACGGCTTCGACCAGCGCGCCACCGACACCGCGACGGCGGTGGTCGGGGTGGACGGCCAGCTCGGCGACCTCGTTGCTGTCGGAATCGCCGAAGACGTCCAGGTGCAGGTAACCGACGAGCCGGTCATCGTCACGGGCCAGGAGGTGCTTGCTGCCAGGTGCGCCGGGGCGCAACCGCAGCACAACGGCCTCGCCGACAGGAGCGACACCGTCGGCGGATTGGGCAGCCCCGAGCAGACCGGAGATCTCGTCGGCCTGCTCGGGGGTCACTTCCTCGAACCAGGTCAATTCCACACGGGAAAACCTACTCGGCCGGACCGCCCGCGAGGTCGCGTCGGTCGTTCGTGACTCATTTTCCGGCGATCATGCTTTTCGATCGTCGGAAGATGAGGCGTGAGCGGCCGACTTCCCAGGCGACCGAGCCGCCGTCTGCGGAGCAGCGGCCATTAAGCACGGAAGATCAGCTCGGCGTCGTCGATCGTGGTCTCCGGCGTGTCGATGGCGTGCTCGACGCGGCGGTTGCTGCCCGGGCGCGGCGGGCGGACGAACTTGTAGCCCACGTTGCGCACGGTGCCGATCAGGGACTCGTGCTCGGGGCCGAGCTTGGCGCGCAGCCGCCGGACGTGCACGTCCACGGTCCGGGTGCCACCGAAGAAGTCGTAACCCCAGACCTCCTGGAGCAGCTGGGCGCGGGTGAAGACCCGACCCGCGTGCTGCGCCAGGTACTTCAGCAGCTCGAACTCCTTGTAGGTGAGGTCGAGCGGACGGCCGCGCAGGCGCGCGGTGTACGTCGCCTCGTCGATGACCAGCTCACCGAGCTGCAGCGAGCCGTCGCCACCGGGCTGCGTGGTGCCGCGCCGGGAGCGCACCAGGCGCAGTCTGGCGTCCACCTCGGCCGGGCCGGAGGTGGGGAGCAGGATCTCGTCCACGCTCCAGTCGGAGTTCACCGCGACCAGACCACCCTCGGTGACGATCGCCACCACGGGCACGTCCACCCCGCTGGAGTCCAGCAGCCGGCACAGGCTGCGCGCGGCGACCAGGTCGGTCCTGGCATCGACCAGGACGATGTCGTGCGGACCTGCCTCCAGCAGCGCCGAGACCTCCGGCCGCAGCGGACGCACCTCGTGCGGGAGGAGCGACAGCGCGGGGAGAACCGCCTCGGGGTCGGAGTCGGTGGTCAACAGCAGCACGTCGATACTCATCGCGGCGCCCTCTCGTTCGGCCGGTGCTTGGTCACCGACCAAGCACAGCGAAGTACGGTGACCGGGCCCCGTTGCCTGCGGATGACGGAGACAATACCGGTGCACACGATGAAAGACCCAGGTCAGCAGGTCAGAGTCACAGTTGTTTCCACAAGCGTCACCCCTGTTACATCCGTGTCACACGATGCTGTCGTCTTGCACGGTTTGCACGTGAGATCAACACACTCCGTGACGGATCTCGCATTCGTGGTGGGTCATGGCTTCACCAACCACGTCCGAAAGCCGTTCGTTTCGCGCGTGTTGCAGCGGTTCGCACGGCATGGCGGGGTCGTCGCACTGGACTTCCGGGGCCACGGGCGCTCCGCCGGCCGGTCCTCGGTGGGCAGTGACGAAATCCACGACCTCGCGGCCGGTGTTTCGCTCGCCCGTGATCTCGGGTACCGACGCGTGGTGACGGTCGGGTTCTCCATGGGCGCGTCCGTCGCCCTGCGCCACGCCGCCCTGCACGAGGACAAACCGGACGCCGTCGCGGCGATCAGCGCGCCGTCGCGCTGGTGGGTGCGGGACACGGTGGCCATGCGCCGGGTGCACTGGCTGCTCGAACAGCCGCACGGCAGACTGGCCGCCCGTGCGCTGGGCGTGCGCCTCGGCCCGCCGTGGACGACGACGCCGGAGAGCCCGCTGGAGGTGGTGCACCGCATCACCCCCACACCACTGCTGATCGTGCACGGTGAAGAGGACCACTACTTCGGTCCCGCGCACGCCGTCGCGCTGCACCGCGCGGCGGGTGGCGCGGCGGAGCTGTGGTTGGAGCCCGGCGTCCGGCACGCCGAGTCGGCGATGACGCCGGCTCTGGTAGACCGGATCGCGACCTGGCTTGCCGAAAGCTCCCACCAGGCAGAACGCTCACACCACGCAGAACGCTCGCAGGACCCCGCAGGACAAGACGCCGCAGACGACCAGACAAAGGGCAGGCGATGACCGCGACCGAGACCAAGCGCCGCCGTCCCACCCGCGGGCGCAAGCTGATCATCGCCGCCCTCGTCATCGGCGGGCTGCTGGTCGCGGCCGACTTCGGGTTGGCCGCGGCGGGCGAGTACCAGGTCGCGCAGAAGATGCGGGAGAAGTTCAAACTGAGCGAGGACCCGTCGGTCCGGATCAACGGCTTCCCGTTCATCACGCAGGCCGTCGGCGGCGACTACCGCGACATCGAGATCAGCGCCTCCGGCGTGCCGGTGCAGGACCAGCTGCGCGACCTGGAGATCCACGCGAACCTCTACCACGTCCGCATCGGCCTGTCGGACCTGTTGGCCGGCAACACCCGCGGCGCGAAGATCGACCAGGTCAAGGGCAGCGTCAAGATCAAGGCGACGGACCTGAACCGGCTGGTCAACCAGGTCACGCCGTTCACCGACATGGCCATCGAGCCGGACACCCGCACCGAGCCGCCCGCCGGGCAGGAGCCGGACCCGACGGTCGCGGCGGTGAAGCTGTCCGGCAACACCAAGGTCGCCGGCCGCACCGTCCGGATCAGCGCGTACGGCTCGGTGTCGCTGGTCAACGGCCAGGTGATGATCGCGATGAACGACGTCGAGGTGGACGACCTGGCGTTGGACGGGCTGGACGCGGTGCTCGGCGTGGTGCGCGAGGCGTTGAGCGTGACCATCGACCCGGGTGAGCTGCCCTTCACGGTGACGCCGACCGCTGTCAAGGTGGAGAGCGGTGCGTTCACCGTGGAAGGCGCTATCAACGACATCCCCTTGGATGAAGGCGGCAACTAGATGACCGGGGTCTGGGCGCTGCTCGGCGCGGTCGCGCTGGTGGCCGTGATCGGCGTGGTGCTGCGCGCGCGGAACGGCCGCGTCCGCGTGGCGAAACCGCGCGACGGCCTGCCCGCCCCGGTGCGCGATCTGCTCCACCCTGGCACCCCCGTCACGCTGGTCCAGGTCTCGACGACGTTCTGCGCCACCTGCCGGCAGACCCGAGCGCTGCTCGAAGACCTCGCCGGGCGCACCGAGGGGCTGCGGCACGTCGAACTCGACGTGACCGACCTGCCGGAGGTCGCGGCCGATCTCGGGGTGCTGCGCGCGCCGACGACGCTGGCGCTGGACGCGTCCGGCGCGGAACTCCTGCGCGTCGGCGGCGTCCCGAAGCGGGACACGCTTATTGCGGCGTTGCGCCCACACCTGCCTCGACCGATCGGGTGAACCTGCGAACTCCCACCAGATGGACGCCACTCCCGACAGCAGAGATGACCGGCTAGTCTCCAATCCATGACCATGCTGCTGACCAAGCGACTCGCGGTGGACCTGTGCCGCGTGCGCAGCAGCCTGTGTCGCGCGGCGCGCTGACCGGGCGGTCCCCGGCGGCCCGCACGCCCTTGACGGACGTGTGCGCCTGCCCCTAACACCGCCTGAAGACGGACTGCCCAGTCTTGTCCACCGTCAGGAGGTCGCCGTGCCGAAAGATGCCCCCGTGGACCCGCGTGGTCCGCGGTTCAGCGCCTGGATCACCACCGTCGTGTTAGCGGTCGTGCTGCTGACCGGGTCGTGGCGGTTGCTCGCCGCGCAGACCGTGATGTTCGGCCTGTGCGCGTTCATCTCGCTCAAGCTCAACCCGTGGGGCCACGTCTACCGGTACGCCGTCCAGCCGAGGATCACGCCGACGACCGAGCGCGAGGAAGCCGCCCCGCTGCGGTTCGCGCAGGGTGTCGGGTTCGTCTTCGCCCTGGTGGGCACGGTCGGGTACGCCACCGGCCTCACCGCGCTCGGAGTCGTCGCGACGTCCGCCGCGCTGGTCGCCGCGCTGCTCAACGCCGCGCTCGGCCTGTGCCTTGGCTGCGAGATGTTCCTGCTCCTGCGCCGTTACGCACCCGCACTCGCCCGACCCCAGTCGACACCGTCGCAGTAAGAACGAAGAAATTGGAGCAGCTCGATGAGCCGTGAAGACGTCCTGGTCTCGGCCGCTTGGTCCGAGGAGAACCTCAACACGCCCGGCGTGGTGTTCGTCGAGGTGGACGAGGACATCAGCGCCTACGACGGGGGCCACATCCCCGGCGCGGTGAAGATCGACTGGAAGAACGAGCTCCAGGACCCGGTGCGGCGCGACTTCGTCGACCGCGAGGGCTTCGAGAAGCTGCTGTCCGCCAAGGGCATCTCCAACGACGACACGGTCATCCTCTACGGCGGCAACAACAACTGGTTCGCCGCCTACGCGTACTGGTACTTCAAGCTGTACGGCCACGACGCGGTGAAGCTGCTCGACGGCGGCCGCAAGAAGTGGGAGCTGGACGGCCGTCCGCTGGACAAGGAGCCGGTCGTGCGCGAGACGACCGCGTACACCGCCCAGGAGCAGAACCTGGCGCTGCGCGCGTTCCGCGACGAGGTCGTGGACGCGATCGGCCAGAAGAACCTGGTCGACGTGCGCTCGCCGGACGAGTTCTCCGGCAAGCTGCTGGCGCCCGCCCACCTGCCGCAGGAGCAGGCGCAGCGCGCCGGCCACATCCCGAGCGCGATCAACGTGCCGTGGAGCAAGGCGGCCAACGAGGACGGCACGTTCAAGTCGAACGAGGAGCTGGCCGAGATCTACGGCGAGGCCGGTTTCGACGGCTCGCGCAAGACGATCGCCTACTGCCGCATCGGCGAGCGCTCGTCGCACACGTGGTTCGCGCTGCACGAGCTGCTCGGCCACGAGGACGTGAAGAACTACGACGGTTCCTGGACCGAGTACGGCTCGCTGGTCGGCGTGCCGGTCGAGCTCGGCAGCGGCAAGGAGGCCTGACAATGAGCAACGGCTGTGGTGCACCGGAGCAGGGCGTGGAGGTCCAGGTGGGCGCGAACGAGGTTGTGTTGACCGGCAAGGTCCGCTCGGAGGGCGGTCCGGTCGGTGGCGCGTTCGTGCGCCTGCTGGACGCGTCCGGCGAGTTCACCGCCGAGGTCGTGTCCTCGGCCGAGGGCGACTTCCGCTTCTACGCCGCGCCGGGCACGTGGACCATCCGCGCGCTGCACCGGTCGGGCAACGGGCAGGCGTCGGTCAACGCGGAGGGGCCGGGCGTGCACCCGGTCGAGGTCGCGGTGGCCTGAGCTGTGTGATTCACAGGAGTGCACGGGCTCAGTCCCGGCGCTACCTGCTCGCCGACCCCGGTGGCGTTCGCCACCGGGGTCGGCGGCTTTCCGGGGCGTGACGATAAACTCGGCGGGTGGAACACTTCTTCACAGGATTGCTGATCCTCGTGTCCCTGCTGATCGTGTGGTTCGCCGGGTACGTGGTGTACCGCCTGTTCTCCGACCAGCGGTGAGCGACAACGGGCCCGTTCCGGGCAGTGGTGACGCGGCCGTCCAGGCCGCCGCTTCGCGCGCTTCCGTGACGGGTGCGCGCAACCTGCCGCAGTTCGACGACCTGCCGATCCCGGCGGACACCGCGAACCTGCGCTCCGGTCCCTCGCTGCACGACGCCTGCCTGGCGCTGCTGCCGCTGGTCGGCGTGTGGCGCGGTGAGGGCGAGGTCGTGTACTCCACCATCGACGGCCCCCGCCGGTTCGGGCAGCAGATCACCTTCGCGCACGACGGCCGCCCGTTCCTCTACTACGAGGCGCGCGCGTGGCTGCTCGACGAGAACGGCGGGGTGATCCGCCAGGCGGCACGGGAGACCGGCTTCTGGCGTCCCCAGCCGGACGACACGATCGAGGTGCTGCTCACGCACAACACCGGGATCGTGGAGCTGTACTACGGCAAGCCGCGCAACCAGACGTCGTGGGAGTTCGGCACCGACGCGGTGATCCGCACGGCGACCGCCAAGGAGGTCACCGGCGCGCAGCGGCTGTACGGCATCGTCAACAACGGCGACCTGGCGTACGTCGAAGAGCGCGCCATGGTCGGCCAGCCCCTCCAGCCGCACACCTCCGCCCAGCTCCAGCGCTGGGTCGGCTGAACCTGCGCCGCCCGCGACCCTGAACCGACCACCACGCGAGGTCGCGTCGATCGTTCGCGACTCATTTTCCGGCGATCACGCTCTTCGATCGTCGGAAAATGAGGCGTGAGCGGTCGACTTCCAGGCGACCGAGCCCGCCGTCTGCGGAGCAGCGGCCATCGAACACAGATTGTTCAACAATCCTCACAGGTTCTACGCTGTGCTCATGCAGCTGCGGCGTTGCGGCACCCACGCGGTGCTGGTCGAGGTGGACTCGCTCGGCGAGGTGGAAGCCGTGCGCGCCGCGGTCGAGGCGGCCGAGCTGCCGGACGTGGTCGAACTCGTCCCGGCTGCCCGAACAGTCCTGATCGTCACCAGACCCGGCGCGATGCAGGCAGTCCGCAAGATGCTGACCACCGTCGACCTGGTCCACCACCCCGGAACCGTCTCCGACGAGGTGGTCATCCCGGTCCGCTACGACGGCCCGGACCTCGACCTGGTCGCCGAGACCGCCGGCCTGACCACCGCCGAGGTGGTCGACCTGCACGCCGGCGCGACCTACCAGGTGGCGTTCTGCGGGTTCGCCCCCGGCTTCGCCTACCTGACCGGCCTGCCGGAACCGCTGCGCCAACCCCGCCTCGACTCGCCGCGCACCAAGGTCCCGGCGGGCTCGGTGGCCGTGGCCGGCGAGTACACCGCCGCCTACCCCCGGGCCACCCCCGGCGGCTGGCGGCTGATCGGCCGCACCGACGCGCCGCTGTTCGACCCGCGCCGCCCCACCCCGGCCCTGCTCACCCCCGGCCACCGCGTCCGCTTCGAGGCCACCCCATGACCCGCGAGTCCTCCCTCCAGAACGCGAGAGTCGAACGCTCAGAACACGAGAGTCGAACGCTCAGAACGCGTGAGTCCTACGTTCAGGACCCCCGAGTTCAACACTCGCGCACCCTCACCGTCCTGCGCACCGGCCCGCAGACGCTGATCCAGGACCTGGGCCGACCGGGCAACGCCCACCTCGGCGTCCCGCCCTCCGGCGCCCTGGACGTGCCGTCGTTCACGCTGGCCAACCGCCTGGTCGGCAACCCCGAGGACGCCGCCGGCCTCGAAGTCCTCCTCGGCGGCCTGTCCCTGCGCGCCGACACCTCGTGCACGATCGCCGTCACCGGCCCGACAACCCCGACCTGGGTCAACGGGGTCCTCCGCGACTCGCCGCTGCACCTGGCCGCCGGCGACACCCTCACCCTCGGCACACCCCGAGGCGGACTGCGGTCGTACGTCGCGGTGTCCGGCGGCATCACCGTCCCGGCCGACCTGGGCAGCCGGTCCACCGACCTGCTCTCCGGCCTCGGCCCGGCACCGCTCCAGCCCGACGACGAACTCCCCCTCGGCGATCCGACCGGCGTGCCGGTGGGCGTCGACGTGCTGGTGCCCGTGCAGGTGCCGGACGAGCTGATCGTCCCCGTCTTCCTCGGCCCGCGTGACGACTGGTTCGACAACCCGACGCGCCAACTCAGCGCGGGCCGCTGGACGGTGTCCGACCGCAGCAACCGGGTCGGCATCCGCCTCACCGGCACCGCCCTCGACCGGGTCTCGTGCCGGGTCGGCCAGGAACTGCCGAGCGAAGGCCTGATCACCGGCGCGGTGCAGGTCCCGGCCGACGGCAGCCCCGTCGTCTTCCTCGCCGACCACCCGACGACCGGCGGCTACCCGGTGATCGGCGTGGTCCCGGAGGACGCCCTCCCACTGCTCGGCCAGGCCATCCCGGGCACGCCGCTCCGCTTCGCCCCTCAGCCCTGATTCGCCCCCAGGCCCGCTCGCCCAGACCTGAACACAACGCAACCACCACCGCGAGGTCGCGTCGGTCGTTCGTGACTCATTTTCCGGCGATCACGCTTTTCGATCGTCGGAAAATGAGGCGTGAGCGGCCGACTTCCAGGCGACCGAGCCCGCCGTCTGCGGAGCAGCGGCCATCAATTCAGTACTCCGACTCGTACAGGTCGGCCAACTGCGCGTGCAGCTCAACGGAGTCCGGCAGGGTCTTGCCGTCCAACGTGTGCACGCGCGTGATCTTGCGGACGCTCGACACCAGGAGCACGCCGTCCGCCGAGTACAGGTCCTCCACCGCGATCGGCCGCACCTCGATGGTCCAGCCCTCGCGCTTGGCCGCCCGGAACAGCGCGGCCTGCGTGGTGCCGGGCAGGATGCCCAGGTTCGCGGGCGGCGTGGTCAGGGTGCGGCTGCGCACCATGATCAGCGTGGACGTCGGGCCTTCGAGTACCGAGCCGGACGACGTGGTGAACACGACCTCGGACGCGCCGCGCCGTTCGGCCTCGCGGATCGCGGCCATGTTCACCGCGTACGACAGCGACTTGGCGCCCAGCAGCAGCCACGGCGCGCGCTCCATCAGGCCCGGCTCGATCCCCCGGTCCAGCGTCACGGCGGCGATGCCGTCCACGCGCTGCGCCATCACCTTCGGCGCGATGTCCATCCCCAGAGCGAAACCGGTCGGTGTGCCGTCACCGCCTTCGACACCGCGGGTGTAGACGAGCTTCAACGCGATCTCCGCGCCACCCGTCCAGTTGTCCAGCACCAGGTCGACGGCGCGCTCGAACGCGCCGCGGTCGGGTTCGGGCAGGTCGAGCATGGCCGCCGAGCGGGCCAGCCGGTCCAGGTGCGGACCGAGCTCCCGGGGCTTGCGGCCGACGACGAGGATCGTCTCGAAGATCCCGTCGCCGCGCATCAGGCCGTAGTCGTCGACCCGGATCAGCGGGGCGTCCGGGTCGGCCAGGGTTCCGTCCAGTAGTGCGAGCACGCGCATACCGTGAGACTACTCACGGCCTACCATCGAATTCGTGGACACCGCCAGCGCCCCGAAAGCCCTGCGCAAAACGCTGCACGACCGCGGCATGCGGATGACGCCCCAGCGCCAGCTCGTGCTGGACGCGGTGCGCGAACTGGGGCACGCGACGCCGGAGCAGATCTGCCAGCGCGTCCAGGTCACCGCGCCCACGGTGAACATCACCACCGTCTACCGCACGCTGGACCTGCTGGACCGGCTCGGCCTGGTCCGGCACACGCACCTCGGCCACGGCGCGCCGAACTACTCGGTGGACGAGCACGAGCACGTGCACCTGGTGTGCCACCGGTGCGGGCGGGTGAACGAGGTGCCGTGCGAACTCCTCTCCCCTCTAGGGGGAACACTGCGGGCGGAGTACGGGTTCGAACTTGATGCGAGCCACCTCGCGCTGTCCGGCACGTGCCGCGAGTGCCTCGCCGAGAGAGCGTCGAAGGCCGAACGAGCACCGAAGGAGTCCGAGTGAATTCACCGCTGTTGACCGCCCCTGGTGCGGTGGGGCCGTTCGAGGGCTCTCCCGACCAGGGTGTGCCGTGGCATTTCGGCGACCCGTTCGCCGAACAGCGCGCGGCCGTGCGGTCGGTCGCGGTGTTCGACCGCTCGCACCGGGCCGTCATCGCGGTGTCAGGTGACGACCGGCTGACCTGGCTGCACTCGCTGACCAGCCAGCACTTCACCGCGCTCGACGAGGACCAGGGCACCGAGATGCTGATCCTGGACGTGCAGGGCCGGGTCGAGCACCACGCGGTCGTGGCGAACGTCGGCGGTGTGGTCTACCTCGACACCGAGCAGTCGCGGGCGGCCGAGCTGCTGGCGTACCTGACCAAGATGGTGTTCTGGTCGAAGGTCGAGCCGCGGGACGCGACGGCCGAGCTGGCGGTGCTGACCGTGATCGGCCCGGAGACCGTCGGGTTGTTCGACAACCTGGACCTGCCCTTGCCCGCCGGCCCGCACGGTGTCGTCGCGCTGGAGGGCGGCTTCGCCCGCCGCATGACGTGGCCCGGCCAGGACGCGGTCGACCTGGTGATCCCGCGCGGCGACATCGCCGAGTGGTGGCGCAAGCTGACCGACGCGGGCGCGCGCCCGGCCGGCAGCTGGGCGTTCGAGGCGCTGCGCGTGGAGTCCCTGCACCCGCGGCTGGGCGTGGACACGGACGAGAAGACCATCCCGCACGAGGTGAACTGGATCGGCGAGGCCGTGCACCTCGACAAGGGCTGCTACCGGGGCCAGGAGACGGTCTCCAAGGTGCACAACGTCGGCCGCCCGCCGCGCCGGATGCTGCTCCTGCACCTGGACGGGTCCCGCGAGGTGCAGCCGGAGACCGGCGACCCGGTGCTGGCCGGAGACCGCGTGGTCGGCCGGGTCGGCAGCGTGGCGTTGCACCACGAGCTGGGCACGATCGTGCTGGCGCTGGTCAAGCGGTCGATCGGACCGGAGACCGAGCTGCTGGTGGGCGCGGAGGACCGGCGGGTCCAGGCGTCCGTCGATCCCGACTCGGTGCCGCCGGACACCCCCGGCCTCGGCCGGGAGGCGGCGCGCAACCTGGGCCGGTAGATCCGGACCGGAAAACCGGCGACCGCGGCTGCCTGGGGTTCCTGCCCCCACCGGTACCGCTGAGGCGCTAGTCCGAACGGGTTCTGTGTCAGGATCAGGACATGTCCCGACCCGGAGCCCACGGCACGCTGCTCACCGTCGCCCCCACCGGGGCCGAGCACGCGAAGGCCGACGTCCCCCAGCTGCCGGTCACCATGGAGGAACTGGTCCGCGCCGCACAGGCGTGCGAGCAGGTCGGCGCCGCCATGGTCCACGTGCACATCCGCGGCGCGGACACCAAGCCGACACTGGACCTCGGGCTGCTCAAGGAGACCGTCGCCGCGCTGCGCGCGAACACGAACCTGATCGTGCAGCTGTCCACGGGTGGCGCGGTGACCGACCCGGAGGCCGACCGGCTGCGCGTGCTCGACGCCCTGCCGGACTCGGCGTCCTGCACCATGGGCACGGTGAACTTCGGCGACGACGTGTTCCTGAACCGCTGGGAGTTCATCGTCGCGTTGCACAAGGGGATGCAGGAGCGGGGCATCGTCCCGGAGTACGAGATCTTCGACATCGGCCAGCTGGCGTCGCTGCGGCGGCTGCTGGACCAGCACGGGCTGCCCGCGGGCGGCAAGGTGCACGTCGACCTGGTGATGGGCGTGCCGGGCGGTATGCCGGGTGACGCGGAAACCCTGGTGGCGGCGTTGCGGCTGCTGCCGGAGGGAGCGTCGTTCTCGGCCACCGGCATCGGGCGGACCACGCTGCCGGTGATGCTGACCGCGTTGGCCGCGGGTGGGCACCTCCGCGTGGGCATGGAAGACACCATTTCTTATGCGAAAGGCCAGCCGGTCCGGGACAACGCGCAGCTGGTCGCCCGTGCGGCCGGGTTGGCGAAGATCGCCCAACGACCGCCCCTTTCACATGCGGACGCACGTGCACTTTTGGGCGTTCGCAGTCCGGTACAGGTTTGAGACAACTTTGGAAGCAGGTTTGTGTTGGCGGGTGGACACGAACTACCGCAGGATGAGTACGTGATCGAGGTGCGTCCTGGCGGGCGCCGCCGTATCGACCGGGTGCTCGCCCCTGACTACGCGGAGGGGGTCGAGCGACTCCCGCTCGCCGAGGTGCGCGCACTGCGCGACGAAGCGGCGCAGGAGGAGACCGACCTGTCGTATCTCAGACGACTGCTGCACGCGCGGATCGACATCGTGCGCGCGGAGCAGGAGCGGCGGATGTCGGGCGGCTCGGCGGTGGTGGACCAGCTGGCCACCATCCTCGCGTCGAACGCCGTCGGCCCGGCCACCGGCCTGGGTCGGTACCAGACGCAGGAGCCGTCTCGGGCCGAGGCGCACCGGCGGCACGTCGAGGCGTTGGTGTCGGACGTCGACCTGTCGGACGTGAGCGCGCTCTCGGACGACAAGCTGATCCTCGCGCTCCGGGTGTTCATCGGCGAGGAGGCCTCGGTCTCGTCACGCCGGCGCGAGGTGCAGGCCGTGGTCGACCTGCTGAACGCCGAGATCGCCGGGCGGTACCAGAACGGCAGCGCCTCGGTGGACGAGCTGCTGGCGGCCGAGCGCGGGTGGCCGACCAACCCCGGTCGCACCAAGGACTAAGCCGTCCCAAGACGTAAGCTGTATCAGATTGTAAGACGGCACTCCCGCGATCTGGACCGGCTGCCTAACGTGGCCGGTTGATGGCACAACAACGATCGGCCCCGTCGAGGTACCGGTGGGTGGTGCTGGCGGTCGGCGCGGTCGCGCAAGGCACCAACGCCGCGGTGTTCCTGGGTCTGCCGGCGATCACCCCGCAGCTGCGCGAGCACTTCGGGCTGTCGCTGCCGCAGGTCGGGCTGCTGCTCGGCGCGGTCAACCTCGGCACCATGCTCACCCTCGTGCTCTGGGGCGCGGCGGCCGACCGGCACGGTGAGCGCCTGGTCATGACCATCGGCGGGTTCGGCGCCGCCCTCTGCCTGGCACTGGCCGCGTTCGACGGGCCCGTGGTGGCCGGGTTGGCGCTGGTCGGCGTGGGGTTGTTCGGTGCGAGCGTGAACGCGGCCAGCGGTCGTGCGGTGCTCACCTGGTTCCCCGCCGAACGGCGTGGGTTCGCCATGGGTCTGCGGCAGACCGCCACCCCGCTCGGCGCGGCACTGGCCGCCGCGGTGCTGCCGGTGATCGCGCTGCGGGCCGGCGTGCCGGTGGCGTTCCTGGCGCTGGCGGGCTTCACCGGGTTCGTAGCGATCGCGATCGCGTTGTGGATTCGCGAGCCCCCGTGGGCCGTGCGCTCCGGCCAGGGACAGCACGGGGTCGTGCTCAAGGACCCGAACCTGATCCGGCTCAGCGCGGCCAGCGGGCTGCTGGTCGTCCCCCAGTTCACCGCCGCCGCCCTGATGGTGGAACTCCTGCACGACCACCGCGGCGTGGCCGTCGGACTGGCGGCCGGGTTGTTCGCCGCCGCCCAGGTCACGGGCGGGGTCGGCCGGCTGGTGGTCGGGGTGTGGTCGGACCGGTCTTCGACCCGGGTCCAGCCGCTGAAGGTGCTGAGCGTGCTGGTCGCGGTCGGGTTCGTGCTGTGCGCGGCGCTCGACCAGGCACCGGTTTGGCTGCTGTCCGCGGTCCTGGTGCCGACCGCCGCCCTGGCGCTGTGCTGGAACGGCGTCGCGATCACGGCCGCCGGGGAGCTGGCGCCGCCCGGCCGGACCGGAATCGCACTTGGTATGCAAAATACCGCCAACTACCTGAGTGCCACCGTGACGCCCCCGTTGGCCGGGTTGGTCGCGGTGAGCATCGGCTGGCCCGGCGCCCTGCTCATGGCGGCAGCGGCGGCCGTGGGGGCCCGCGTGCTGCTAGCCGTGCCGTTCGCGACGCGCCAGCTCGCCCCAGAACTCCCGTAGCCGCTCGTACCGGAGGGCGACCTCCTCGGCGTCACCGGCCTCCAGCGCGTCCACGATCGCGTTGACGTCCGTCGCCGAGCTGTCTTCGAGCAGGTCCTTGTCGTCGATGAGCTGCACCAGGCCGCCGTAGTCCAGCTCGACGGCCGAGTCCGGCGCGAAGTGGTCGAGCCAGCGCCCGGTGTCCTGGAGGACCTTGGCGGGACCCGCGTCACCCAGGGAACTGGACACCACGCGGTGCGCCCGGGCCACCCGCGCGCGGGCGTCCGCCATGGACACCCGCCACGACACCTGGCGCTCCGGGTCGTCCTTCGGCGCCAGCACGACCCGCCGCGCCTCCGGCTCGACCAGGGCGAACCAGGGCAGCGGCACCGTCCAGGTGGTGGAGATGACGTGCACCGCCCCACCGGTCAACTCGGCCATCACCGCGGACGCCCGGGCCCGGATCGCGTCCGGCTCGACCGACACGGCCTCGTCCTGGAGCGGTCCGGTGGACGTGGCGAGGAAGCCGACCAGCGCGGCGGCGGACCGGGCGCGCAGGTCGAGCGGGCAGACCAGGGGACCCGGTCCGACTTCTCCGGGCACCTCGGCGGGACTGATGGTCATCACGTCGAACGGCGCGTCGGGGGAGACGCTGCCGTCCGACCGCTCACCAGGCAGGAGGCGGCGCGGCCGGGCCAGCTGTGATCGCAACCACAGTTCCCGTTCGCGCGCACCGACGTCCGCACGGCTCAACACCCCGTTTTCCAGGGCTTTTCGCACCTGATCGGCCAACGGTGCGTCAAGAGCCGACAGCGGTTCGTACACCCTGAGGTAGGCGACGAACGGTTGAGGCACCCGCGCATCCTCCCATGGTGAGATTTGGCGGTACGTGTCACGCCTACCGCGTCGCGGGGAACCCCTTCGACACGGTACGGTAGTTACCAGGAACCAGTTGTCGAGACGAGTGGGGCCGCCGTTCCCCCGGCCGCCCCCGTCCCTGTGCGAGGGGGTCGAGCCATGGGGCGCGGCCGAGCGAAGGCCAAGCAGACCAAGGTGGCGCGGGAGCTCAAATACAGCTCCCACAACATCGACGTCGACGCCTTGCAACGCGAGCTGTCCGGCGGCGAGATCGCTGCTGGCCGACGGAGCGATGAACGCTCCGACGAGCCGTCGGACGATGAATACGACGACTACCGTCGCTGACGTATCCAACACCCGCTGCTGAGGTTGGGCTGCCGGTTCTCTCAACCGGCAGCCCAACCTTTGCGGCGGGCCCTAGAACGCCCTGGCGTACTGCCGTGGCGGGTTGACCTGCACCCCCAGCTGCTGTGCCGCGTGCAACGGCCAGTACGGGTCGCGCAGGAACTCCCGCCCCAGCAGCACCAGGTCGGCCGAGCCATCGGCGAGGACCTGCTCGGCCTGCCGGGCGTCGGTGATCATGCCGACCGCCCCGGTGGGCACGTCGGCCTTCCGTCGAACCGTCTCGGCGAACGGCACCTGGTAGCCGGGGCCGATCGGGATGTCCGCCGTGGGCACGTTGCCGCCGGTGGACACGTCGATCACGTCGGCACCCAGGGCCGCGAGGTCGCGCGCCAGTACGACGCTGTCCTCCGCGGTCCAGCCGCCCTCGACCCAGTCGGTGGCGGAGATGCGCGCGAACACCGGCACCTCCTCGCCCACGGCTTCCCGGACGGCGGCGGTGACCTCGCGCACCAACCGGGTGCGGTTCTCCAGGGAGCCGCCGTAGGCGTCGGTGCGGTGGTTGCTGAGCGGCGACAGGAACTCGTGCAGGAGGTAGCCGTGCGCGGCGTGCACCTCGACCACCCGGAAACCGGCTTCCAGCGCGCGGCGAGCCGCCGCGGCGAAGTCGGCGACGACCTGCGCGATGCCCTCGGCGTCCAGTTCGACGGGCACCCGGTAGCTCTCGTGGAACGGCTCGGCGCTGGGCGCGACGGGCGTCCAGCCGCCGTCGACGTCGGCGACACCGCCCCGTTGCGGCGCGAACGGCGCGTAGGTAGAGCCCTTGCGGCCGGCGTGGGCGAGTTGCACACCGGCGACGGCGCCGTGCGCGTGGATGAAGTCCACGACCGGCCGCCAGGAGGCGATGTGCGCGTCGTCCCAGATGCCGGCGTCCTCGGGCGAGATCCGGCCGATCGCCTGCACCGCGGTCGCCTCGGTGAACACCAGGCCGGCACCGCCGATCGCGCGCGAACCGAGGTGCACGAGGTGCCACTCGTTCGGGTGACCGTCCTGCGAAGAGTATTGACACATGGGGCTGACCGCGATGCGGTTGGGCAACGTGACGGCGCGGAGGGTCAGCGGGCTGAACAGCTGGCTCACATGCGGCTCCTCGGGACGTTCGGGTACGGCGACGAGCCCTTCGGCGCGTCATCGGGTCCAAGGTCCCGGATCGGGCGGCTTGTTCCCGGCGTGACGCCCGTCCCACCTCACGAGAGCTGCGGAATTCCATTCGAATCGGTATTGCGCGTGCATTCGCACGTGATCTTCGAGGAGAGGTCGGCGCGCAAAACGCCGAACAAGAGGACACCAGTTACGCCCATTCGGGTGTACTGTCCGCAGCACGTTCGGGGAGACCATCACTTGCAGCCCGACGCAGGTCGGCCCATTGGAAGTTCCCGCCGGTCACGACAGTAACAGGATCCACATGCTGCCCATGCCGACCACGATGACGCAGGATCCAGGGTGGCCCAGCAACAGCCTCCTGGGTCGACTCCGAGACAACACCCGACAAGAGCTGTTGAACATCGGCACGGTCGTGCGGTACACGGCCGACCGCGAGGTCATCGAACAGGATGCGAAGGATACTCATGTCCTGCTCCTGCTCGACGGCGTGGTCAAGGTGCAGACCACCGACGAAACGGGTGACACTGCGCTGCTCGCGATCCGAGTCGCGGGCGACCTGGTCGGCGAGATGGCGGCGCTGGACCAGAAACCCCGCTCGGCCACCGTCGTCACGTGCGGCGACGTGGTCGCGAAGCTGATCACCAGTGGTGAGCTGATGAGCTTCCTGCACCGGCGCAACGACGTGTTCGTGGAATTGATCGGGATGATCAACGACCGGCTGCGCTGGGCGAACCAGCGCCGGCGGGATTTCCTGTCCCACCCGGCCGCCGAACGGGTGGCGCGGGTACTGGCCGAATTGGTGCAGACCTACGGGCGCGAAGAGGCGCACGGGTGGACCTTGGGAATTCCGTTGACGAAGGTCGAACTCGCCTCGATCGCCGGGATGAAGCCCCGAACGGCCGAGAAGGCGTTCTCCGATCTGCGAAAAGCGGGGGTGGTGGTCAGTCACCTGAGACGTGACGTGCTGGTGCCGGATCTGACCGCACTGCGTAAATTCGCGGGGTTCTGACGCAAGACCGCAATTCTGCGGTATTCGCGCCGATGCGGTACTCCACAGTGACTCTGCGCAGCCGTGTCCGGGCCGTTGTCCGCACCCGTCGAAAGGCCGAACCCATGAGCTTCCAGCGCAGTCTGCTGGTGTGTTGTGACCTGAAGAGCTACGGGTCGGTCGACGACCTGCTCCAACGCGAGTTGCAGGAGCTGCTGGTGCGCAGCCTGGACCGGGCGGGCGAGGCGGCCGGGCTGGACCGCTCGTCGTGGCGGCGTCAGGCCAAGGGTGACGAGGAGTGGGCCGTGCTGCCGGTCTCGACGCCGGAGGGCGACGTCGTGGACCGGTACGTGCGTGCGCTGGACGCCGAACTGGCCACGACCAACCGGTACCGGGTGCCGCACGCCAGGCTGCGGATGCGGATGGCGATCCACTTCGGCACCACGGTCGAGGGCGCCAACGGCTACCCCGGCCAGGACGCGGTGCTGGTCAGCAGGCTGCTCGACAGCAAACCGGCGCACGCGGCGCTGGAGCAGACCGACGCCGACCTCGTCGTGGTGCTGTCCGATGTGATCTACACGTCGCTGGTCGTGCCCCGGCACACCACGCTGCGGCCGGAGATCTTCCGGCGCGTGGAGGTGCGGGTGAAGACCTTCAGCGGCCACGGGTGGATGTGGCTGCCGAGCGGGGACGCGCACGCGTTGGTCCTGGACGACACGCCCGAGGTCACGCCGGGCGACGCGGTCCCGGTCGTGCCGGTCCCGCCCGTCGCCGGTCCGTCCTCGGTCAACCAGAGCGCGGTCGCCACCGGCGGATCGACGGTCATCCAGGCCGGCCGCGACGCGCACGTGCCGACCCAGAAGGCGGACGTGATCCAGAACTTCGACCGCAACGATCAGCGGGGCTCGCACTTCGGCCCGATCTACCGCCGGGACACTGACGAGAGGGCATGATGGCGCGCGAGGAACCGCTGAGACTGCTCGCCGGCGCGGCAGCCGGGGCGCTGGCCACGGTCGTGGACACCGAGCAGTGGCCCGACCTGCGGGCCCGGGTGGCGGCGGTCCTCGCACCCGAACTGTTCGACCTGGTCAGCGCCCGGATGGAAGAGGCGCGGCGCAGGCTCGTCGCGGTGCCGCGGGTGCGGCTGGAACTGGCCCGGGCCGAGTTCACCACCGAGTGGCGCGGTTCGATCCACACCATGCTGTGGGAACGCCCCGAAGCCGCCGGCCCCCTGCGGGCAGTGCTCCACGACGTCAGCCCCGCCTTGCCGCGCACGGCCGAGGACTACGGCACCGGGACCGCCACCCGCCGGTGAGCGGGTCCGCGGCTTCGGCGATCCGGAGTTTGCGAGCCACCGGTTGAGCGGTGGCTCGCGGAACTCGGGCGTTCTCGTCAGAGGTAGCGAATTTGTTTCGCTTTTCCGGTGGCCACTTCCTGGTGGGCCGCGGTGATTTCCGGGCGGTGCGCCACTTCAGGGACGCCGACTTCCCACCACGCGCCCGCTTCCGTCCACGAGGACGGGTGGGTGCGAATCACGACCACGGCCGGGCGGTGTTCGGTCTTGGCCACTTCCCGCGCTTTGCGGTAAGCCTCGGCGAGGTCCTTGATGTCGTCCACCGGGAACGTCGCGCAGCCCATCGAGGCGGCGTGCGCGGCGAAATCGGTGCGCGGCGGTCGGGCGTGCGCGGTGCGGACGTCGTCGTAGAGGTTGTTGAACCCCGCGCCGCCCTGGCCGGTCTGGAGGCGGTGGATGACGGCGTAGCCGTCGTTGTCGCACACCACGGCCACGAAACCGTGCCCGGCGAACGCCGCCGAGAACAGCTCCGAGTTGAGCATCAGGTACGAGCCGTCGCCGAGCAGCGTGGTGACCACGCCGTCCGGTCGGGCGATCGCCGCACCCCACGCGCCGGCCAGCTCGTAGCCCATGCAGGAAAAGCCGTACTCGACGTCCATGCTCGCCTCGCCGATCGCGCGCCAGCCGCCGATCAGCTCGCCCGGCATCCCGCCGGACGCCGTCATCACGTAGTCCTCCGGCGTGGACAGGTCGTTGACCACGCCCACGACCTGCGCGTACGTCGGTGTTGTGGCGGGTGCGCGCAACCCCTCGATGTGCGCATCCCACTTCGCCCGTTCCTGTCCCGCCCGTGCGGCCCAGGTGGCGTCGGCCTGCCAGTCACCCAGTTCGTCGGTGAGCTCGCGCAGTCCTTCGTCCGCGTCGGCCACCAGCGACAGCGCGCCGTGCTTCACCGCGTCGTACCGGGCGGCGTTGAGCGAGACGATTCGGACATCGGGCGCGAAAACGGTCCACGAGGCGGTGGTGAAGTCCTGGAGGCGGGTGCCGACGGCCAGGACCACGTCGGCCTCGGCGGCCAGGACGTTCGCCGAGGTGGAGCCGGTGATGCCGAGCGGTCCGGCGTGCAGCGGGTGGTCGTGCGGGACGAGCGTGCGGCCGGCGGTCGTCTCGGCGATCGGGATGGCGTGTTGTTCGGCGAAACGGATCGCGCGACCGGCCGCGCGGGAGTACCGCACGCCGCCGCCCAGGACCAGCAGCGGCTTGCGGGCTCGGCGCAGTGTTTCGGCTGCTTCGGTGAGGGCTCGGATGTCCGGGCGGGGGCGGGTCGGGCGGTGGACGACCGGGGTGAACAGTGCGTCCGGGAAGTCGAACGACTCCGCCTGCACGTCCTGCGGCAGGGCGAGGGTGACGGGGCCGCAGTCGGCCGGATCGGTCAGGACGCGGGCCACCTGCGGGAGGGTGTTGAGCAGCTGTTCCGGGCGGGTGATCCGGTCGAAGTACCGGCTGACCGCCCGGAACGCGTCGTTGACCGTGGTCGTCGGGTCGCCGTAGTGCTCGACCTGCTGCAACACCGGGTCCGGCGCGCGGCTGGTGAACGTGTCGCCGGGGAGCAGGAGCAGCGGCAGGCGGTTGGCGTGGGCCACGCCGGCGGCGGTGACCATGTTCAGCGCGCCCGGTCCGATGGACGACGTGGCGACGCCGACCTGGCGGCGGTGGGTGGCCTTGCCGATGCCGACCGCGGCCAGGGCCATGCCCTGCTCGTTGTGGCCGCGCCAGACCGGGATCTCGGTCCGGAATTCTTCGAGGGCGTTGCCGAGGCCGAGGACGTTGCCGTGGCCGAAGATCGCGAACACGCCGGGGAACAGCGGGCCCTCGGTGTTGTCGGGGAGCTCGGTGCGTTGCGCCAGGAGCCAGCGGACCAGTGCTTGTGCGGTGGTGAGCCTCATCGAAACTCCAATCGGCGGAGACCCCCGGCTGTAGCCGTGGGGAGGAGCCGATCCCCGCTGGGATCAACCCTTTCCGGGTGTTCACATGCTGGCGCGTTAGTGTGTGAGACGTGTCGAAGACGTTGGTGAAGCGGGCCTACAAGTACCGCTTCGTGCCGACCACGCAGCAGGAGCAGGAGTTGCTGCGCACCTTCGGCTGTGTCCGGCTGGTGTACAACAAGGCACTCGAAGCGAGGACGGCCGCGTGGTGCACCGAGCAGCGGCGCGTGAACTACGCCGAGACTTCCGCGATGCTCACCGGCTGGAAGAAAACCGAGGAGCTCGCGTTCCTCGGTGGCGTCTCGTCGGTGCCGTTGCAGCAGTGCCTGCGGCACCTGCAAGGCGCGTTCGTCAATTTCTGGGAGAAACGCGCGAAGTATCCGCGGTTCAAGTCCCGCAAGCGCGGGAAGGCATCGGCGGAGTACACCCGATCGGCATTCCGCTGGCGCGACGGCCAACTCACCCTGGCGTAGATGGACCAGCCGTTGGCGATCGTGTGGTCGCGTCCGCTGCCTGAGGGCGCGGAGCCGTCCACGGTCACGGTGTCGTGTGATCATGCGGGCCGGTGGCACGTGTCCTTGCTGGTCGAAACCGCCGTTGCCCACCTGGCGTCCACGGATGCCACGGTCGGGGTGGACGCCGGGATCACGAGCCTGGTGACGCTGTCCACCGGGGAGAAGATCACCAACCCGCGGCACGGGAACCGCGACCGTGCCAGGCTCGCTCTCGCCCAGAAAGGCCTGGCACGCAAGCAGAAAGGCAGCAACAACCGGGCCAAGGCCCGACGGAAGGTCGCGCGGGTACACGCCCGGATCACCGATCGCAGGCGGGACTTCCTGCACAAACTGACCACTCGGCTCGTTCGTGAGAACCAAACGATCGTGATCGAGGACCTGAACGTGTCCGGCATGCTGCGCAGCGGCAGCCTGGCGCGTGCCATCTCCGACGCCGCGTGGTCGGAGTTCCGCTCCCAGTTGGAGTACAAAGCGGCCTGGTACGGCCGCGACGTGATCGCCATCGACCGGTGGTTCCCGTCGAGCAAGACCTGCTCGGATTGCGGGCGACTGCTCGACACGCTGCCCTTGGGCGTTCGGGAATGGACCTGCCCCGGTTGCGGGACAGCCCACGACCGGGACGTCAACGCGGCACGCAACATCCTGGCCGCCGGGCTGGCGGTCGCCGCCTGTGGAGGCGGTGTAAGACCAACCCGACAACAGTCGGTGAGGCGATCGCCCATGAAGCAGGAAACCCAACCCGAGAGGGTTGGAATCCCTCGTCTTCAGGCGTGGGGAGGAAGTCAATCCACCCGTCCTTCGGCAGTCGTGACGGGACAGCGCGGGTCGAGTTCCTGGCTCGCCCAGGTGTCCCGGATCCAGGTGTGCGCGGGGTCGTCGCAGAACGCCAGGGACCGCTCGGCGCCCGGTCCGGCCAACACGTTCAGGTAGTACATGGGGTAGCCGGGGGCGGCGACGCACGGACCGTGGTAGCCGCGTGGGATCAGGAAGACGTCGCCGTCGCGGACGACGACGTCCTCGTCGATGTCGCCGTCGTCGGTGTAGGTGCGGTGGAGACCGAAACCTTCACGCGATGGGGTGATCTTGTCCCGGCCGGCGATGCGGAAGTAGTAGATCTCTTCGTTGACGACGTCGCAGGTGTGGTCGTGCTTGTGCGGCGGGTAGGAGGACCAGTTGCCGTCGGGGGTGATCAGTTCGCAGGCGATGAGCTTGTCCGCGTGGTCCCAGACGCCGGGGATGCCGAAGTTCGTGACCTGACGGGTGGCGCTGCCCGCGCCCCGGACCTCCACCGGCACGTCGTCGGCCGGCCCGTACTTGGGCGTGAGCCTGCGCTCGCAACGCGCCATCGGCAGGGCCACTTCGACGCCGTCCGTTGTGGACAATCGCACCCGTGCGTCCCGTGGCACGTAGGCGAAGTCCGTCACCCGGGTGAAGACGGAATCCCGCCCCCGCAACTCGAACCGCTCCCCGTCGACCTCGACCACGCAGCCGCCGGAGAGCGGGAGCACGAACGCTTCGAAATCGCCGGTCTCGAACGTGGTCACCCCACCGGGGTGCAACAACAACACCCGCAACCCGGTGTGATCCCACCCTGCGGTCTCGGGCGTGAGCTCGACAGCGTTCTCGCCATCCGACAACGTGCCCAACGGCCGGTGCAGGCTCATCCGTCCACTCCCCTCGCCGTACCCGACACGTCCGCACCCTGCGCAATCTCGCCTTGCGCAATCTCGCCCTGCACCGCCTCGCCCTGCACCGCCTCGCCCTGTGCCGCCTCGCCCTGTGCCGTCCGGGTCTGCACTACGTCAGCGCCAGGCGCCGTCTCGGCCCGCGCCGTTTCGGCCGGCGCCACGTCAGCGCCCTCCGCCGCACCAGTCCGCACCAGGTCAGCGGCACGCGCCGTCCGCAACACCCCGGCCGCCGCCTCCACCGCACCGGCGACATCGCCGTCGGGCGGGTAGAGCAGCGCGCGCCCCACGACCAGCCCGCGCACGGTCGGGTGACGCAGGGACCGGCCCCACGACGCCAGGTCGTCCTCCGGCCGCGCGGACGGCACGCCGCCCAGCACGAGCGCGGGCAACGTCGTCGCGTCCAGCACCTCGTCCGGCGACGCGGGCAGCTTGAGCCACGTGTACGCCGAGGTCGCACCCAAGCCGGCCGCGACACTCCCGGCGCGCGCCAACGCGGCGGCGTCCTTCTGCAACACCAGATCCCCCGCCGCGTTCCGCGCGTACGGCAGCGGCTCGACCATCGCCATCAGGCCGCGTTCGGCCAGTGCCGACACGGCGGCGGCGCAGCTCTCCAGCGTCGGCACGGTGCCGGGGTCGGAGTCGACCAGGCGCAGCAGCATCTTGCCGCCGTCCAGGCCGTTGGCCGCGATGGCGCCGGGGTCGTAGGCGGTGAAGCGGTCGTCGATCTCCCAGTCCGCGCCGGCCAAGCCGCCGCGGTTCATGGAGCCGATGACCACCTTGTCGTGCAGGCCGTCGAGGAGCAGCAGCTCCTCGATCACGTCCGGCGTGCCGAGCACGCCGTCCACCGCCGGGTTGGTCAGGGCGGTGAGCAGGCGGTCCAGCAGCGAGCGGCGGTCGGCCATCGCCAGTGGGTCGGTGCCCACGCCCAGTGCGCCGCGGGCCGGGTGGTCGGCTGCCACCAGGAACAGGGTGCCCTGGTCGGACAGCAACCGGCGGCGTCGGCGGCGGGTCTGGTAGGCCCTGTGGACGGCGGCGGGGTCCGTCGCCCTTGTGTCCAGCAACCGCCACCACTGTTCGTCCGTGATCACCTGGCACCTCCGGCCGGCCGCTGTTCGTTCCTCATCACCTGGCGCCGCCGGCCGTGTGGGGGGATGGCGGTGAGAGTGAGGGTGGCGGCGGGGGGTGGGCAGGGGTGGTGGTTGTCGGGCGCTCGGTCCTCGTTTAACCGAGGACTGGTAACGCCGTTTCCGTACATTTTGGGGCCATGTTCATCCGATCGTGTGGCCGGGCCGGCGAGGTCGGATTGATCTTGCCACGGGTTCGTGGAGGGCGCCTGTCGAGCGGTTTTCACAGGTGTTCCTCGATCTCGCTCGGTGTCGGCATGGCGTCGGCGCAGGCCAGCCGGCCGGCTACCAGGGCACCGGCGATGTTGGCGTAGCGGGCGATGCGTGGCGGGGCCCAGCCGGACAGCAGGCCGTGGGCCAAGGCGCCGCCGAAGGCATCGCCGGCGCCCAGGCCGCAGACGACGTCCACCGGGTGCGGCGGCACGGTCCACGAGTCGGAGGCGGTGGCGAACAGGACGCCCTCGGCGCCCTTCTTCACCACCGCCAGTTCGACGCCTCGTTCCAAGAGGCGCGCGGCGGCTTTGTCGGGGTCGGCGGTACCGACCGCCACCTCGACCTCGGTCCGGTTGCCCACGGCCACCGTCACGTGGTCGAGCATCCAGTCGATCTCACGGCGTGCGGTCTCCACGTCCGGCCAGAACATCGGTCGGTAGTCGAGGTCCAGCACGGTGTGGGGACGGCGGGCTCGGCGTTCGAGGATCTGCCGTTGGGTCGCACGGGCGGGTGATGCGGACACACCCGTTCCGGTCACCCACAACAACGGCACGGACTCCACCAAGTCCCACGGCACGTCCTCGCCCGTCAGGGACAGGTCCGGCGCGAGAGGCGCGCGGTAGAACAGCAAGGGCGGGTCTTCGGGCGGGTCCAACGCGCAGAACACCACCGGTGTCTGGAGGTCGGCAGCGGTGCCGACGTACTGAGCGGACACACCGAAGGACTCCAGCGCCGAACGCACGTAAGGCCCGAACCCGTCCGGCCCCACCTTCGTCAACACCGCCGTCCGCCGCCCCAACCGCGCGGCCGCCACGGCCACGTTCGTCGCCGTCCCACCGAGGGACTTGGCGAACGTCCGCACCTCCGCCAACGGCACGCCGCTCTGCTCCGGGTAGAGGTCCACCCCGACCCGGCCGACAGTCAGCACCTCGACCGTCATTCGGCGACACCGCGCAGTTCGTGGGCCAGCGCCTCCAGCTCCGCACCGCCCGCCATCTGCCTGGTCAACTCCTCCAGGCTGATCTGCGTCTTCTCGTACGACCCCAGTGCCCGCCCCCGCTTGAGCAGCAGGAACCGGTCACCGACGGGATAGGCGTGGTGCGGGTTGTGCGTGATCAGCACGACCCCCAGCCCGCGATCCCGCGCCTGGGCCACGTACTTCAGCACCACCCCGGCCTGCTTCACCCCGAGCGCGGCCGTCGGCTCGTCCAGGATCAGCACCTTCGCCCCGAAGTGCACGGCCCGCGCGATGGCCACGCACTGCCGTTCACCACCGGACAGCGTGCCGACCGGCTGCTCCACGTCCCGCAGGTCGATGCCCATCTCGGCCAACGCGGTCCGCGTCACCGACCGCCCCTGCTTCCGGTCCAGGAACCGGAACGGCCCGAACCCGACGGTCGGCTCCGACCCGAGGAAGAAGTTCCGCCACACGCTCATCAGCGGCACCACGGCCAGGTCCTGGTAGACGGTGGCGATGCCCTGGTCGAGGGCATCCCGCGGCGAGGAGAACCGCACCGGGGACCCGCCGACCAGGAACTCGCCGGCGTCGTGCTGGTGCACCCCGGCCAGGATCTTGATCAACGTGGACTTGCCCGCGCCGTTGTCGCCGAGCACGCACGTCACCTCGCCCGCGTTGACCACGGTCGAGACGTCCCGCAGCGCGATCACGCTGCCGTAGGTCTTGCCGATCCCCCGGACCTCAAGCTGTGTTTGTTTCTTCGGGAAACTCATCGCCGCACCCTCTCCGCCCGCCGCCGCAGGGCGTTGTTGACCAGCACGGCGGCCAGCAGCATCACGCCGAGGAACAGCTGGAACCAGTCCGAGTTCCAGTTCGCGTAGACGATGCCCTGCCGGGCCATGCCGAAGATCAGGGCTCCGATGGCCGCGCCGACCGCCGAGCCGAACCCGCCGGTCAGCAGGCACCCGCCGATCACCGCGGCGATGATGAACTGGAACTCCAGCCCGATGCCCTGGTTGGCCTGCACGCTGGTGAACCGCAGGATGTTGATCGACCCGACCAGCCACGCCGCGCCCGCCGTGGTCATGAACAGCAGGATCTTGGTGCGCACCACGGGCACGCCGACGGCCCGGGACGACAGCGCGGACCCGCCGACCGCGAAGATCCAGTTACCGAACCGGGTGCGCACCAGCACGGCCCCCGCGATGGCGGTGAACAGGATCCACCAGAGGATCGACACGTAGAACGACGTGCCGCCGATGGTGAACGTCGACGCGAACAGGAGCCCGGCCGACGAGTAGCCGTCGGTGGACCGCATACCGGATACCTGCACCGATCCGGTCACCAGGCGGGTGATGCCGAGGTTGAGGCCCTGCAACGCCAGGAACGTCCCCAGCGTCACGATGAAGCTGGGCAGGCCGGTGCGCATCACCAGCCACCCGTTCAGCGCGCCCACCGCCAGCGCGAACACCAGCGACGCGAACAGCGCGAGCCACACGTTCCAGCCGAGGCGGGTGGCGAGGATCGCCGTGACCAGCGCGGTCGACGCGGTCATCACGCCGGCGGACAGGTCGAACTCGCCGCCGATCATGAGCAGCGCCACCGCGACCGCCATGATGCCGAGCGTGGACGCGTCGTCCAGCCAGGTCGCCACGCCGCCGGTGCTGAGGAACTGCTCGGTCACCACGGAGAAGAACGCGAAGACCAGCAGCGCGCCGAGCAGCGCGCCGATCTCGGGTCGGACGACCAGCCGGTCGAGCAGTCTCGACGAGCCGACGCGTTCGTCGGACGGCGAGGTCGCGGACGGTGAGGTCGCTGGCGCTGAAGTCACGGACGTCCTCCTCAGCGGGTGCCGCGCTCGGCGTATTCGGCCACCTTGTCCACGTTGGACTTGTCGACGAAGCCGGGTCCGGTGAGGACCGGCTTGCCGCCGCCGACGGTGTTGGCGTTGTCGCGGTAGAGCTTGAGCATCACGATCGGCAGGTAGCCCTGCTCGTACTGCTGCTGGTCGACGGCGAACAGCACGTCACCGGCCTTGATCGCGGCGGTGACGTCGGCGTTGAGGTCGAACGTGGCGACCACCGCCTTCGACGACGCGCCCTTGATCGCGCTCACCGAGGACACCGCGACCTGCGGGTTCAGCGCGAGCACCGCGTCGACCGACGGGTCGGTCTGCAGCGCGCCCTTGATCCGGGACTCCACGTCGGTGGGGTTGTTGATGTCGACCTGGAGGTTGGTGACGGTGCCGCCGAAGCCGGTGCGGGCGCCGTCGCAGCGCTGGTTGAGGCCGACGTTGCCGGCTTCGTGGATCACGCACAGCAGCTTGGTCTTGCCGGCTTCCTTGAGCTTGCGGCCCGCTTCCTCGCCGGCCACGCTCTCCTCCTGGCCGACGTGCGCGAGTGCGCCGAACGACGCGCTCTTGTCCGAGCCGGAGTTGATGGTGATGACCGGGATGCCGGCCTTGACCGCGTTCTCGATCGAGGTCTTCAACGCGTCGGGGTTGGCCATCGAGACCACGATGCCGCCGACTCTCTGCGATACCGCGTTGTCGATCAGGGTGGACTGGCGGCCGGGGTCGCCGTCGGAGTTGTAGTCGACCGTCACGCCGAGTTGCTTGCCCGCGTCGGTGGCGCCGTTCTTCACCACGTTCCAGAACGCGTCGCCCGCGGTGCCGTGGGTGACGACGGCGACGCGCAGGTCACCGGTGGGTGCCTGGGCGGCGGCTGTGGTGTTGCCGGCGGTGTTGTCCGCGCCGGGGCCGCTGCACGCGGCCAGCAGTGCGAGTCCGGTGAGGGCGAGGCCCGCACGCAGGGCCTTTCGAGTGGACGTCATCGTCTCTCCTCGCTGGGGGCGGTTCATTCGCCTGGAGGTCAGGCGGTGATGTGGGTGAGGTGCGCGAGGCTGCGCGCGGTGTCCCGCACCGGGGTGTCGAGCGGGCTGTCGTCGCCGAGCGCGGTGTCCTGCTCCAGGACGTACCAGCCGGTGTAGCCCGCGTCCCGGAGGAACGCCACCAGGGCCGCCACGTCCACGTCGCCGTCGCCGAGCGGGACGTACATCCGCTGCTGGACGGCGGCCATGTACCCGAGGTCCCCGTCGCGGACGGTGGCCGCGATGTCGGCCCGCACGTCCTTGAGGTGCACGTGCCCGATCCGCTCGGGGAAGCGGCGGGCCAGGTCGACCGGGTCCGTGCCGCCGATGAGCAGGTGGCCGGTGTCCAGGCAGAGCGGCAGGTCGGAGTCGGCGAGGAACCGCTCGACCTCGGCGGTGCGCTCCACGTGCGTGCCCACGTGCGGGTGCAGCACGGTGCGCAGGCCGTGACCTGCGGCTTTGTCGCTGATCAGGGCGGCGGTGTCGATCAGGGTGCGCCACTGGTCGTCGGTGAGCGCCGGGCGTTCGTCGTAGCCGTCGAGGCCGGTCGCGGCGGCCAGCACCAGGACTTCGGCGCCGCCGGCGGCGAGCAGTGCGGCCACCCGTTCGGCTTCGTCCACTGTGGACTGCTCGCCGGTGTGCAGTGGGACGGCGAGGAAACCGCCGACCAACGACAGGCCGTGCTCGTCCAGCAGTTCGCGCAGCTCGTCGGGATCGGCCGGCAGGTAGTCGGGCGGGCCGAGTTCGGTCGCCCGCAACCCCAGCGAGGCCATCTCTTCCAGCACCGTCTTGGGGTCGAGGACGTTGCCCCAACCGGGCACCTCGCAGACACCCCACGAGATGGGCGCACCGGCGATCTTCACGCGACAACCTCCGTCTGGATCTTCACCGGGGCGCCGGAACGCCGCGACTGCTCACACGCCTCGGCCAGCTGAAGACTGATCAAACTCTCCCGCGCGGGTGACGGATTCGCTACCGCACCCGCCACGACCTGCGTGAACACGGCCATCTCGTTGAGGTAGGCGCGGTGGAAGCGCTCCGCGAAGCCGGGGTACGCGTCGGCCGCGACCTTCGGCCCTTCGGGCTCCAACGACGTCAGCGGCGTGCGCGGGTCGAGGCCGACGGCCAGCGAGTCCCGGCTGCCCAGCACCTCGATGCGGTGGTCGTAGCCGAGCGGGTCGTGCCTGCCACCGGCCAGGGTGGCGTGCGCGCCGCCCGCGAACTTCAGCAGCACCACGGCGTTGTCCACGTCGTCGGCATCGGCGAACGCCTGGTCCACCAGCACCGAGCCAGACGCGTACACCTCCACCACCGGCTCGCCGACCAGCCACGGCACCGCGTCCAGGTCGTGGATGAGCAGGTCGCGGAAGATGCCACCGGAGTGCGGCAGGTAGGAGGAGTCGGGCGGCTGGGCGTCGTTGCCGACCGCGCGGACCAGGTAGACGTTGCCGACCTCGCCGGCCCGGATGCGCTGGTGCAGTTCGAACACGGCCGGGTCGAACCGGCGTTGGAACCCGACCAGCACCTCCACCCCGGACGCCTCGACGTCGGCCACCAACGCGCGCATCTCGTCGAGGTGGCTGGCGATCGGCTTCTCGCACAGCGTCGGCACGCCCGCCGCGATGGCGGCGCGCAGCAACGCGGGGTGCGTGGTCGTGGGCGTGGCCAGCAGGACGCCGTCACTGGCTGTGAGCAATGCGTCGAGGTCGTCGACGCTCTTGGTGCCGGGCAGTCCGGCCGACGCCTGCGCCGCGCGACCGGGCACCGGGTCGAACAGCAGCACCTCGTCGACCTCGTCGAGGGTGGCCAGGTTGGTGGCGTGCATGGTGCCGATCCGACCGACTCCGGCAACTCCGATCCGCATCCCGCTGGTCTCCGTCCTGGTAGAGGAGGTCTTTCATTGGAGCGCTCTATTTGTTGGAGCGCTCTAATGCTGTAGCGTCGGTCACACGGAAGTCAAGAGTGCGTTTCCCGCTCGTGACGTCCGGGACAGCCGCAGGAGGTCGCAGGAGGGGAGTTACCGGTGGCCAGGCCCACAATGGAGGACGTCGCGGCGCGCGCCGGGGTGTCCCGCGCGCTGGTGTCGCTGGTGATGCGGGGATCACCGAAAGTGAGCGATCAACGACGTGCCGCCGTGCTGAAGGCGGCCGAGGAGCTGGGGTACTCGCCGCACGCCATGGCGCGGTCGTTGGCCAGCCGCACGTCGCACGTGCTCGGCGTGATGGTGTCGGACCTGCACAACGCGTTCTTCGCGGAGGTCGTGGACGGGCTCGACGCGGTGGCGACCGAGCAGGGTTTCGACCTGATCATCAACACCGGTGGGCGCAGTCCGGCGCGGGAGCGGCGGGCGTTGCAGAGCCTGTTGTCGTTCCGGCCGGCGGGGTTGGTCCTGCTGTCGCCGGTGGTGCCGTCGGCGGACATCGGTCGGGCGGCGGACCAGACGTCGGTGGTGCTGGTGGCGCGGTCGTCCCGACTGGCCGCTGTGGACACCGTGAACGACGACGGTGAGCGCGGCATCACGTTAGCCGTCGATCACCTGGTTTCGTTGGGGCACAAGCGGATCGCGCACCTCGACGGCGGTGAGGGCACGCAGGCCGCGCCCCGCCGGCGGGGGTACCTGGCCGCGATGGCGTCCCACGGACTCGTGCCGCAGGTGGTGAGCAGCGAGTACACCGACGCGGCCGGTGCGCGTGCCGTGCAGGGGCTGCTGGGCGACATGCCCACCGCGATCATCTCGTGCAACGACTTCAACGCGGTCGGCGCGATCTCCGCCTTGGAGGACGCGGGTTACCGCGTTCCGGAGGACGTCTCGGTGGTCGGTTACGACAACACCTCGCTGGCCGCGTTACGACACATCTCGCTGACCACGATCGACCAGCCGCGCAACGAGTTCGGCCGACTCGCCGCCGAAGCGCTGCTGCAACGCGTGCGGGGTGAGCGCGAGGAGCCCGTGCGCCACCTGCTGCACCCGTCCTTGGTCGTCCGCTCGACCACAGCCTGCCCAGGGGGCCGCGTCGGTAGGTCGACCTCCCCGGCGGCCCCGCCCAACCTGCCGGAGGCAGGTCGATCCAACACAGGAGGAACGTCGTGAGCACCATCCCCCACTGGATCGACGGCGCCCGGACCACCGGGGTGTCCAGCCGCACGTCCGACGTGTTCAACCCCGCCATCGGCGCGGTCGCGTCGCAGGTCACGCTGGCCGAGGAGGCCGACGTGAACCTCGCGGTCGCGTCCGCGGTGAAGGCGGCGGAGGGGTGGGGCGAATCGTCGCTGGCCACCCGCGGCCGGGTGCTGTTCAAGTTCCGCGAGTTGGTCGACCGGCACCGCGACGAGCTGGCCGCGATCATCACCGCCGAGCACGGCAAGGTGCTGTCCGACGCGGCGGGCGAGGTGCAGCGCGGGCTGGAGGTGGTGGAGTTCGCGTGCGGTATCCCGCACCTGCTCAAGGGCGAGCACTCCGAGCAGGTGTCACGGGGTGTGGACGCGTACTCGGTGCGGCAGCCGCTGGGTGTGGTCGCCGGGATCACGCCGTTCAACTTCCCGGTGATGGTGCCGATGTGGATGTTCCCGGTGGCGATCGCGGCCGGGAACGCGTTCGTGCTCAAGCCGTCCGAGCGGGACCCGTCGGCGGCGGTGCGGTTGGCGGAGCTGTTCCAGGAAGCCGGGCTGCCGGACGGTGTGCTGAACGTCCTGCACGGTGACGCGGTCGCGGTGAACGCGCTGCTCGACCACCCGGACGTGGCCGCGGTGTCGTTCGTCGGCTCGACGCCCATCGCCCGGCACGTCTACGCGCGCGGCACGGCGGCGGGCAAGCGGGTGCAGGCGCTGGGCGGCGCGAAGAACCACATGGTGGTGCTGCCGGACGCCGACCTGGACGTGGCCGCGGACGCCGCCGTGTCCGCCGGGTACGGCAGCGCGGGCGAGCGGTGCATGGCGATCTCGGTGGTCGTCGCGGTCGGTGACGCCGGTGACGAACTGGTGGAGAAGATCGCCGAACGCACCCGCAAGCTGGTGACGTTGCCGGGCACCGACCCCGACGCGCAGATGGGCCCGCTGGTCACCGGCGCGCACCGGGACCGGGTGAAGTCCTATGTGGACGCCGGCGTCGGCGAGGGCGCCGCGCTGGTGGTGGACGGGCGTGGTTACGCGCCGCCGAGCGGGCACGAGGAGGGGTTCTGGCTCGCGCCGACCCTGTTCGACCACGTGACGCCGGAGATGTCGATCTACCGCGACGAGATCTTCGGCCCTGTGCTCGGCGTGGTGCGGGTGCCGACGTTCGACGACGCGGTGGCCCTGGTCAACGCCAACCAGTACGGCAACGGCACCGCCGTCTACACCGGCGACGGCTTGGCCGCGCGTGAGTACCAGCGGCGGGTGCGGGTCGGCATGGTCGGCATCAACGTGCCCATCCCGGTGCCGATGGCCTACTACTCGTTCGGCGGCTGGAAGGACTCCCTGTTCGGCGACACCCACGTCCACGGCGCCGAAGGCGTCCGCTTCTACACCCGAGCCAAGGCAATCACCGCCCGCTGGCCGCGCCAACACGGCATCGACCTGGGCTTTCCCACCCACGGCTGAGGTGACGGAGTCCGGCCGGCGGGGGCACGAGCCGCGCTGGGCGTCCGCCTTCGGCCGCTCCACCTGCGGAGACGGCTCGGTAGGGGGTGCGGGCTTGCGGATCGACTACTGCTCCGACCGGGACCTGCCGGTACCGTCGTGGGTGGGATCAGCCGATCCAGAGGACCAGCCGTTCCAGAGGACCAGCCGTTCCACGGCGCGACCTCCAGCATGACGCGAGCTTCTGCGAACAGCGCCAGTGCCTCGGGCGGGAGTGCGTCGATCTGTGGCTGCGAGTGGTCGTCGGTGGTGACGGTGTACAAGAGGCGCCGGTCAGGCCAGTCCCAGCCGGGCCTTGGTGGTGGCCAGCGGCTCGTCTGCTGGGACCTGGTCGCCGGTGAGTTTCGCCGCAGCACGGCGGTAGAGGGCGCGGTGAGCCTCGGCTCCCTGGGCGGCGGTGATCCGGGCGACGAACCGCCACGATTCCAGGGTCTCGAACAGCTCCGTCAGGTCCAGCGACTCGGTGGCGCGGGCCATGACCTCGCGCCACTCCCGGTCGAACTCGGCCGCCTCTTCGGGGATGAGCGCCGCGCGCACTTGGGCGGGCGAGGCGTCGGAGAACGACGGCCCGCCCCGGCCCTGCCGCGGTCCGGGTGTTGCTGCTGCGGTCACACAATCACGATAGCGGCCAGGACCGCGCGGACGGTATCGCCGAGACCCTCGGGGCGATCAGCGACGCGCGTGACCTCGTCGCCGGTGGACGCCGCGTTCACCACCGACGCCCTGCCGGCCGGACTGCGCATCCGGAGTCCGGCCGGCAGGGGCACGAGCCGCGCTAGGCGTCCACCTTCGGCCGCTCCACCTGCGGGGACGGCTCGGTGGGTGGGGCGGGCTTGCGGAACAGGCGGCGGATCAGTGGCCAGAACAGCAGGATTGCCACGATGGCGTAGACGACGAGTGCGAACGGGGTGTTGAACAGGCCGGTCAGTGAGCCGTCCGACAGTTGCAGCGCCCGGCGCATCTGCTGTTCGGCGGCTGGGCCGAGGATGACGGCGATGATCGCGGGCAGCACCGGCAGGCCGTAGCGGCGCATCACGAAGCCGAGCACGCCGATCACGAACATCACCAGCAGGTCGAACACGTCGGCGTTCACGGCGTAGGCACCGACGCTGGCGAAGAACAGGATGCCCGCGTACAGGTACGGCCGGGGGATGCGCAGCAGCTTCGCCCACACCGGCGCCAGCGGCAGGTTGAGCACCAGCAGCAGGCACAGGCCGATGAACAAGGACGCGATCAGGCCCCAGACCAGCGCGGACTCCCGTTCGAACAGCAGCGGCCCCGGCTGGATGCCGTACTGCTGGAACGCCGCCAGCATCACCGCGGCCACCGCCGTGGTCGGCAGGCCGAGGGTCAGCATCGACACCAACGTGCCCGCGGCGGACGCGCTGGCCGTCGCCTCCGGACCGGCGACACCCTCGATGGCACCCTTGCCGAACTCGTCGCGGTGCTTGGAGAGCCGCTTCTCGGTCACGTAGGACAGGAACGTCGGGATCTCCGCGCCACCGGCCGGCACCGCGCCGAACGGGAACCCGATCATCGGACCGCGCAGCCACGGCTTCCACGCCCGCTTGAGGTCCGCCTTGTGCAGCCACGGCCGGCCGACCGGGATCGGCGAAGCGGGCTTGCGCCGCAGGTGAGCGGCCACCCACAGGGACTCGCCCACCGCGAACAGGGCCACCGCGACCACGACCACGTCGATACCGTCGGCCAGGTGCAGCGAGCCGAACGTCAGGCGCTGCTGGCCGGTCATCTCGTCCAGCCCGACCAGGCCGATGGTGAGGCCGATGAGCAGCGAGGCGAACCCGCGCACCCGGGACGCGCCGAGCACGGACGTGACCGCGATGAACGCCAGCACCATGATCGCGAAGAAGTCCGGCGCGCCGATGTCCACGGCGAACTTCGCCACCGTCGGAGCGAGCAGAACCAGAAGAGTGGTGCCGATGATGCCACCGACGAAGTGCCCGATGGCCGCCGCCGCAAGCGCTTGCGCGCCGCGTCCCTTGCGCGCCATCGGATTGCCGTCGATCGCCGCGACCACCGCCGCGCTCTCACCCGGTGTGTTGAGCAGGATCGACGTGGTCGAGCCGCCGAACATGCCGCCGTAGTAGATGCCGGCGAACATGATGAACGCCCCGGTCGGCTCCAGGCCGTAGGTGACGGGCAGCAGCAACGCCACCGCCATGGCCGGGCCGATACCCGGCAGCACGCCGATCGCCGTGCCCAGCAGCACGCCCAACGCGGCCAACGCCAGGTGCGTCGGTGTCAGCGCGGTCGCGAATCCCTCGATGAGGTTGTTGAACGAGTCCACGTCAGAACATCCCAACCAGAGGCCCGCCGGGCAGCGGCACGCCCAGGAGGTTGTTGAACAACAGGAACGTCACCACCGACAGCCCGGCCGCGATCAGCGGATCGCGGACGAAGTTCCGGCTGCCCAGCGCGTAGGCCGCGCCCCAGAACAGGATCGCCCCGGAGATCGGGAAGCCGACCACGCCGATCAGCGCGGCGTTGGCCAGGAACGCCCCGCACAGCAGCAGCACGGTCCGCCAGTCGGCGGGCGCGGTGAGGTCGACGTCCTCGCCGCCCTCCGCCTCACCGCGTCCACCGCGCAGCACGTCCCGCGCGAGCAGCGCGGCGACCACGATCAACCCGACGCCGACCACGATCGGCACGGCCTTCGGTCCGACCGGTCCGCGCTGCGCGAAGTCGGTGTGGATCCGGATCGCGTCGACCAGGACCAGCACGCCCAACCCGACCAGGATCGCGGACACGCCCAGTTCCGAACGCTCCCGCAGCCACGCCCTGCTCAGGGGCTTGTTCCCGGGTTCGTCCACGGGCTCGTTCACGGCTTTGTGCACGCCCAACCCTCCACTCATGCCAACCCCAGGTCCTTGAGCACGGTCGCCACCCGGTCGTTCTCCTCGCGCAGGAACGCGCCGAACTCGTCACCCGGCGCGAACGCGTCCGTCCAGCCGTTGCGGGTCAGCGCCTCCTGCCACTGGGGGGTGCCGTGCAGGTCGGTGAACAGGTCCACCAGCCGGGCCCGGTCGGTGTCGCTGATCCCCGGCGGCGCGACCACACCGCGCCAGTTGTTGAACTCGACGTCCACACCGGCCTCGCGCAGGGTGGGCGCGTCCACACCGGACAGTCGCGCGCCGCTGGTCACCGCCAGCACCCGGATCTGCCCGGCCTCGATCTGGTCGCGGTACTCGCCGACGCCGGAGACGCCGAACGCGACCTTCCCGCCCAGCACCGACGCCAGCAGCTCGCCGCCGCCGTCGAACGGGATGTAGTTGACCGTCCGCGGCTCCAGACCGACCGCCTTGGCGATCAGCATCGGGGCCAGGTGGTCCGGCCCGCCGGGCGAGGAGCCGCCGCCGACCTGCACCGCGCCGGGGTTCGCCTTCCACGCCTGGACCAGCTCGTCCAGCGACCGGTACGGCGAGTCCTTGCCGACCACGACGATGTCGGGTTCCTCGATGAGCTTGGCGATCGGCGTGGTGTCGAGCAGCGATGACGGCGCCTTGTTGGTGTAGACGCTGCCGACCACGCCCAGGCCCATCGACATGACGAGCTTGCCGTTGCCGCGCTCGTTGACCGTCCGGCCGAGGCCGACCGTGCCGCCCGCGCCGGGCAGGTTGAACACCTCGGCGTTGCGGAGCAGGTCCGCGTCCTCCATCGCCTTCGCGGCGGTGCGCGCCGTGACGTCGTACCCGCCGCCCGGCGAGTTCGGCACCAGGACGCGCAGGCTGCGCAACGACGTCGTGTCGCCCGCGCCGGACGTCAGCAGCGGCGGCACGAGGACGACGGCCGCCAGGGCGCCGACGACCGCGAGCCAGTTCGTGATCCGCACTGTGATCCCCGCCTCTCTTCCGCGTGGTTGGACATGTTGCACTCGTGTAAACAGAGAAGTCCCGCTTGCGCGCCTAAGGGTTCTTTTGTTCTTTGTGGTCACAGGGTCACGGCGGTGCCGATCGGCCAGGAGGTCGAGATTGGCCAGGAGGTGGAGATTGGGCAGTCGTGGATCGCTGGCCCGTCAGCTGCTCGTGTGGCAACTCGTCGTGGTCGTGGCGCTGCTCGGCACGGTGGGCGTGCTCTCGGTTGTCCAGGCGGGGAACAACTTCCGCTCGACCGAGGGCAGCAAGATGCTCTCCGTGGCGGAGAACGTGGCCGCGACGGAGGGCATGCGGGTGTCGTTGGCCGACCCGCTGCGGCACTACGCGCTGGCGCCGTTCGCGGAGAGCGCGCGGAGCCTGGCCGGCGCGAGTTACGTGATCATCACCGACCCCGATCGCAAGGTCCTGACCTCGCCGGACCCGAGCCAGGTCGGCGAACCGCTCGACGTCGGCGACAGCACGGCGCTGCGCGGCCGGTCGTGGGTGGGCCAACTGGACGGCGGCACCGTGGCGCACGTACCGGTGATCGGCGACGACGGCACGGTGATCGGCCTGGTCGCCGCAGGGCAGCAGGCGCCGGGATTCTGGGAAGGTGTGCTGGACTCCCCGGACAACGCGCTGCGGTTGCTCGGCGTGGCCCTGGTCATCGGCGTCACCGGTTCGCTGCTGCTCGCGCGGCGGGTGAAGAACCAGACTCTGGGTCTGGAGCCGCACGAGATCACCGCGCTGGTCGAGTACCGGGAGGCACTGCTGCACGGCATCAAGGAAGGCGTGGTCGCCCTCGACCCGCAGCACCGGATCACGCTGGTCAACGACCACGCCCGGGAGCTGCTGGCGTTGCCCCCGGACGCCGTGGGCCGGTCGGTCGCCGACCTGGACCTGGACGAACGGCTGCGTGACGTGCTCACCGGGCGGGCGACCGGCGTGGACCAACTCGCGCTGACCGGCGGCCGGGTGCTGACGCTGAACTACATGCCGCTGGACGTGCACGGCGCCGTGGTCACGCTGCGGGACCGGACCGAACTGATGACGTTGCGCGACGAGCTGGACGCGAACCGGCACGCCACCGACACCCTGCGGGCGCAGGCGCACGAGTTCAGCAACCGCCTGCACACCATCGCCGGACTGGTCGAGCTGGGCGAGTACGACGAGGTGCGCGGGTTCATCAGCCGCATCAACACCGCGCAGGGCGCGTGGCGGGCCGAGGTCGGCTCGAAGATCGCCGACCCGGCGGTGGCGGCACTGCTGATCGCCAAGTCGAGCCTGGCCGCCGAACGCGGCATCGGGTTGCGGATGGCGCCGGACAGCTCGCTCGGCGTGGTGGACGAGGCGTTGTCCACGGACCTGGTCACGGTGATCGGGAACCTGGTGGACAACGCGCTGGACGCGCTGTCGGAACGGGGTTGGATCGAGGTGTCGGTCCGGTCTTCGGATTCGGCCCCGGACCCGGACGTCGACTCCGAGGACTTCGAGGACGTCCTGGTCGTGGTGCGGGATTCCGGACCGGGTGTCGCGGCCGAGCTGGCCGACGAGGTGTTCCGGCACGGGTTCACCACCAAGGCCGCCGAACAGGGCCAGCGCGGGCTCGGGTTGGCGTTGATCCGGCAGACTTGCCTGCGGCGCGGCGGATTCGTGCAGGTGCACAACGAGAACGGTGCGGTGTTCACCGCCCGGCTGCCCGTGGAGGTGCCGGTGTGATCAGGGTTCTGGTGGTGGACGACGACTTCATGGTCGCGAAAGTCCACAGTGGATATGTGGCGCGGACGCCCGGTTTCGAGGTGGTCGGCGTGGCGCACAACGGCGCGGACGCGGTGCGGTTGGTGCGGGAACTGCGGCCGGATCTGGTGCTGCTGGACGTCTACCTGCCCGACGTCGACGGGTTGGGCGTGCTGCGGGAGTTGCGCGGGTTGGCCGACGACGTGGACGTCATCGTGATCACGGCGGCGACGGACGTGGAGACGGTGCGCAGCGCCATGCGCGGCGGGGTGCTGCACTACCTGATCAAGCCGTTCGAGTACGCGGCGCTGCGTGATCAACTCGCTCACTTCGCCGCGTTGGACCGGCGGTTGGACCAACTCGCGTCGGCCGGTCAGGCGGACGTGGACCAGGTCTTCGGGGCACGGCCGCGCAGTGTCCCCGTGCTGCCGAAGGGGTTGAGCACGCAGACCGCCGACCTGGTGGAACGCGTGCTGCGGAACCGGCCGGCCGGGATGTCCGCCAGTGAGTGCGCCGAGGCCACCGAGCTCGCCCGGGTGTCCGCGCGGCGGTACCTGGAGCACTTCGTGAGCACCGGGAAGGCGGAGGTGCGACTCAAGTACGGCGGGACCGGCCGGCCCGAACGCCTCTACGTCTGGCTGAGCTGACCGTTCGGCGCGGCTCTAGCACGGCTCTAGCGCGGCTTGCGCACGATCAGCACGCCCTGCGGCGACTTCTCCTGGCCCTGCGGCTCCCTCTCCAGGCGGAGGTGTGGCTCGAACCCCGCCTCGACCAGCTGCTTGAGCACCTGTTCCGGGTTCATGCGGTAGGCGTCCAGCAAGATGTCGTGCCCGTAGGCGTGCTCCAGCCGCCGGACGATGTCGCCGACGTGGAAGCCCAACATCAACACGCCACCGGGTTTGATGACGCGGTAGAACTCGGCGAACACGGCCGGGTGCAGGTCCCACGGCACGTGGATCACCGAGTACCAGGCGAGCGCGCCGCCGAGTTCCCCGTCCGGCAGGTCGAGGTCGAGCATCGAGCCCTCCTCGAACCGCACGTCCGGGTTTTCACGGCGGGCGACGGCGAGCATCCCGGGCGACAGGTCGATGCCGAACACGTCCACGCCCAGGCCGTGCAGGTGACCGGTGACCAGGCCGGTGCCGCAGCCGATTTCCGCGACCGGGCCGTCCACGAGTTCGGCGAACAGGCCCAACACCGCCCGGTCCACCGGGCTGTTCGCGAAGTGGTCACGCACCAGTTCGGCGTAGTTCTCGGCAACGGTGTTGTAGGCGGTACGGGCCATGGTCAGGAATTCGGGCTCGACGGTCACGCCGCGTCACCCTAGTCCCAACCGCCCCCGCGCCGGCCCTGTTTCGTCTGGGCGCGGCGCTTCTTCTCCGCGATGCGGCGTTCCTGGGAGCCCTTGGTCGGCTTGGTCTTGCGCCGAACCGGTGGTGGGGCGGCTGCCGCGTCACGCAGGATGCCGGTCATCCGCTCCCGGGCCGCCATCCGGTTCTGGAGCTGGGCCCGGTGCTCGCTGGCGGTCACCGTGAGCACGCCGTCGACCAGGCGTTTCTCCAGGCGGGAGAGCATCCGGGTGCGCAGCCACTCGGGCACCGACGGCGAGGCAGCCAGGTCGAAGCTCAGTTCGACCCGGCTGTCCGCCGTGTTCACGCCCTGGCCACCGGGGCCGGAGGACCTGGAGAACCGTTCGCTCAACTCGGCCGCCGGCACCACCAGCGTCCGCGTCACGGTCAAGTCCTCAGCCACCCGTACAGACTAGAAGGTCAGCCCTGGAACGGTCGCGAGCTTTACCACCTCGTCAACGGTCAGCGGCTGCGGCCCTCCGCCCACCACGGGCGTCGTGTTGTAGGGGCCTTTGCTGCGGTCCTCGATGCCCTGGGTCGACACTTCGAGCTTCCGGCCGTCCGGGAGCTTCAAGGTGACCCTGATCAGGTTGCCCGGGACGTCCGGCCCGAGCTCGACCTTGTACTCACGGCCGTCCGCCGTGGTCCGCACCTCGCACGTGCGGTTGGCCGACTGGAAGGTGATCTCCTCACAGCCTTCGTAGGGACGCGCGACCAACGACATCGACACGATGGCACTGCCTCGGGCGTCGAACACCTCCGCGTGGGTGCGGTAGAAGGATCCCCACGCCTCGAACTCCCAGGGGCCGAACTCCGACCCGGGAGGGCTGTGCGTCTGCATGGCCGGGATCGCGCCGGAGTCGCGCAGGATGCCGGTCAACTGCACCGCGCGCTCATCCGACAAGCCCGGGTCCAGGGGCTTGGTCTCGGAGATGACGACCGTGGTGCGCGGGATCGACGTCTGCGACTCCGGCGCGCTCACCTGCCCCACGTCCGGACCGCCACCGCCACCCCCGAGGTTCACCATGGTCGGCACGGCCACCACGACCACCGCGACGAGCACCGCCGCGCCGATGGACGCGTACCGGGTCGCGACCTTGCGCTTGCCCGCCCTGCGGATGGCAGGCTTGTCGATGGTCAGCGGCGGTTCGTCGGTGAACGCCGTGGCCAGGGTCTGCTTGATGTCGGTCATCGCTGCTCCTCCAGGACGTCGTGACCGAGAAGGTCGCGCAGCGCGGCCAAGCCCTTGGCCGCCTGGCTCTTCACGGTGCCTTCCGTTCGACCGAGGAGGCGTGCGGTCTCCGTGACGCTCAGGTCCTCCCAGTAGCGCAGCACCACCACCGTCCGCTGCCCTGCCGGTAACGACGCCAGCGCGCGGCGGACGTCGAGGTCGGACGCGGCGCTGGGGACCGGTGTGTCCGGGACCGCGTCGACCACCGTCTCGCGACGCCGGAACGCGCGCCGCGAGTCGTCGATGGCCGCACGGACGAGCACTTTTCGGGCGTAGGCGTCGGGTGATGCGTCCCGTCTGACCCTGGGCCAGGCGACGTACAGCTTGGTCAGCGCCGTCTGCACCAGGTCTTCGGCGCGGTGCCAGTCGCCGCACAGCAGGTACGCGGTTCTCCGCATCACCAGCGCACGGGCGTCGACGTACTCGTCGAACTCACGATCGCGATCCACTCGGGCCCCTCCTCGGTCGCCGCTTAGTACGGATCGACGACCGGCGGAGGTTGCCGCGAGAGCGATTTCAGGTCTTGGAGGCGGCTAGAAACGCGGGTGGTCGCCGACCATGGCGGCGCCCGGCTGGTCCGAGCGGACCACGTCGCCCAGCACCCACGCGGGCACGTGGCGGGCCGTGAGCACGGCCAGGGCGCGGTCGACGTCCTCGGGGGCGACCACGGCCACCATGCCGACGCCCATGTTGAACGTCTTCTCCATCTCCTCGCGCTCCACCCGACCGCGCTGGGCGATCAGGGCGAACACCGGCGCGGGCGTCCAGGTGCCGCGGTTGAGCTCGGCGCGCAGGCCCTTGGGCAGCACGCGGGCCAGGTTCGCGGCCAGGCCACCGCCGGTGACGTGCGCGAACGTCCGCACCTCGGCCTCGGCGGCCAGCGCCAGGCAGTCCTTGGCGTAGATCCGGGTCGGCTCCAGCATCTCCTCGCCGAGGGTGCGGCCGAACTCCTCGACGTGACCCTCCAGCGGCATCCGGGCGATGTCCAGCAGCACGTGCCGCGCCAAGGAGTACCCGTTCGAGTGCAAGCCGGAGGAGCCCATGGCGATCACCACGTCACCCGCGCGCACCCGGTCCGGGCCGAGCATGGCGGACGCCTCGACCACGCCGACACCCGTGCCGGAGATGTCGTAGTCGTTCGCGCCCATCAGGCCGGGGTGCTCGGCGGTCTCGCCGCCCAGCAGCGCGCAACCCGCCAGCACACAGCCCTCGGAGATGCCCTTGACCAGCGCGGCGATCTTGTCCGGGACGACCTGGCCGATCGCGATGTAGTCCTGCATGAACAGCGGTTCCGCACCGCACACCACGAGGTCGTCCACGACCATCGCGACCAGGTCGATACCGACCGTGTCGTGCTTGTCCAACGCCTGCGCGACCGCGATCTTCGTGCCGACGCCGTCCGTCGAGGACGCCAGCACCGGCTCCTTCCAGCGGTCGAGCTTCAACTGGAACAGCCCCGCGAAACCGCCGATGCCGCCGAGCACTTCGGGACGCTGCGCCTTCGCCGCCCAGGGCTTGAGCTTCTCCACCGCCTCGTCACCGGCGTCGATGCTTACTCCAGCTGCGGCGTAGGTCGCCTTGGCGCTGTCCGTCACGTCTCTGTGCTCCACATTCAGGGCATCTGCTTTTCCGGCATCTGCTTCTCCGGGCAACCACGCGCCCGGCCTACCGGCCCGTCAGGGCCGTTGCAGGGCGTCTTCGGCACCGTACCCGTTCGTCAGGACGGGGGCGGCCGAGCCGGCAACGCCCCGGATTCCTTCGAGCAGGTGCTTGCCGATCAGCGCGTCGTCGGGCAGCGGGATCGGGTAGTCGCCGTCGAAGCAGGCCGTGCACAGCCGCGTCTTGGGCTGCTCGCTGGCCGCGATCAGCTCCTCCAGCGACACGTAACCCAACGAGTCCGCACCGACCGAGCGGCGGATGCCGTCGATGTCCAGACCGTTGGCGATCAACTCGGCCCGGGAGGCGAAGTCGATGCCGTAGAAGCACGGCCACTTGACCGGCGGCGACGCGATCCGCACGTGCACCTCAAGGGCGCCGGACTCGCGCAGCATCCGGACCAGGGCGCGCTGCGTGTTGCCGCGGACGATCGAGTCGTCCACCACGACCAGGCGCTTACCGCGGATCACATCGCGCAGCGGGTTCAGCTTCAGCCGGATGCCCAGCTGGCGGATGGTCTGCGACGGCTGGATGAACGTGCGGCCCACGTAGGCGTTCTTGACCAGGCCCGACCCGTACGGGATGCCGCTGGCCTGGGCGTAACCGATGGCGGCCGGCGTGCCGGACTCGGGCACCGGGATGACCAGGTCGGCCTCGACCGGGTGCTCCACCGCGAGGCGGCGGCCGATCTCCACCCGGGTGGCGTGCACCGAGCGGCCGGCGATCGTGGTGTCCGGGCGGGCCAGGTAGACGTACTCGAAGATGCAGCCCTTGGGCTCCGGGTTGGCGAACCGGCTGGACCGCAGGCCGTTCTCGTCGATCGCGATCAGCTCGCCCGGCTCGACCTCGCGGACGAACGACGCGCCGACGATGTCCAGCGCCGCCGTCTCGCTGGCGACGACCCAACCGCGCTCCAACCGGCCCAGCACCAGCGGGCGCACGCCCTGCGGGTCGCGTGCCGCGTAGAGGGTGGACTCGTCGGAGAACGTGAGGCAGAACGCGCCGCGCAGGGTCGGCAGCAGCTGCAAGGCCGCCTGCTCGATGCCGATGTCGGCGGCCTGGGCGGCGAGGAGCCCGCAGATCAGGTCGGAGTCGGTGGTCGCGCCGTGACTGGTGTCGACGCCGACCTCGCGGGCCCTGGCCATCAGCTCGGCGGTGTTCACCAGGTTGCCGTTGTGGCCCAGCGACAGGCCCGAGCCGGTGGCCGTGGTGCGGAACGTCGGCTGCGCGTTCTCCCACGTGGTGGAGCCGGTGGTGGAGTAGCGGCAGTGGCCGACCGCGACGTGACCGCGCAGGGACTGGAGCACCTGCTCGTCGAACACCTGGCTGACCAGGCCGAGGTCCTTGAAGACCACCACCTGGCTGCCGTCGCCGACGGAGATGCCCGCCGCCTCCTGGCCGCGGTGCTGGAGGGCGTAGAGGCCGAAGTAGGTGAGCTTGGAGACCTCTTCACCGGGTGCCCAGACGCCGAACACACCGCATTCCTCACGGGGTTCGCGTTCTTCTTGTACGTCGGGGTCAGTTCGGCCGGTTGCGGGCTGGTCGGTGACCACCGGGTGCTCCCTAGCGACGAGGGTCGGGCTGCACCACCGAGTGTAAGGCTGATGGGGGTGCAAACACCCCCATCAGCACCCCCGTCGCGTGACCAAACGCACCCTTAATCGAGCTTGAGCGCGTACCAGACCTGGTCGTCACCGGCGTGTTTGAGGGGGAGGCGGCCCCACAGGCCGTAGTAGACGAGCTGCGCCTCACCCGCGATCCGGAGGTCCGTCTCCTCGCCCGGCCACGCTGCCCGCACCTCCGGCACGACGCCGGGCGCGAAGGTGACCACCCACGCCTCGGGGACGTCGGTGAGCTGGATGAGGGCGGTGCCCTTGGTCGTCGGCGGCACGTCGGTGGCGTACTTGGCGGCGAGGAGGGTGGTCAGCGCCTCGTCGATACCGTCCACCGCGAAGTCCGCGTCGCCCACGACCAGCTCGCGGAGGGCGGCTTGGGCGTCCCAACGGCGCAGGTCCAGCTCGTGCGCGATGCGCCGGTGCCAGACCCAGGCCAGGTCGGGGGCGGACGGCGAGAACGTCCAGGCCGTCCGGTTGCCCGGGATGGCGGGGAGCAGTTCGGCCGCCTTGGCGAGCTGGGCGTCCAGGTACTCCAACGGCAGGACGTCGGCGGGCGGCCGGGGCAGGCGCAGCTGGACCGTGCTGCCGGTGCGGAGGTACTCCAGCGACGTCTCCAGGAACCGCCCGACGTGCAGGGTCAGTTCGGTGAACGTCCAGCCGGGGCAGCTGGGCACCTTGGCCGCGGGGTCGGCCTTCCCGACCGCCGCCCGGAACATCGCCGCCTGCGCGGTGAAGACCTCGGTCCACCGCTGCGTGGTCCAACCTCCTGGCACGTCCAGCCCTCCCGCTTGAGTAGATCGGTGCGGCCATCGTGCCGCACCGATCCACCTCACGACGCCGGAAGCCCGAGATTCCCACTCTCCTGCGCCGGCGCGGGCGCAGGCTCGGTCACCAAGGGCGACTGGCGAAGTTGGTGCCGATCTCCGCGTCCAGCCTCGCCGCGGCCTCGTCGTACCACCGGGCGAGATCACCGGGGGTGTACTCGCCGAGGGTGTATTCCCAGTCGGTGGTGTATTCGCCGGGGGTGGCGTCCTCGACAACGGCCTCCAGGACGACGGTCTGCTCGACAAGGGTCTCCAGGACGGCGGTCTCCTCAACGGCCTCCAGGACAGCGGTCTGCTCGACGACGGTGACCAGGACAGCGGATTCCGCGACGGCGGGCTCCGGAACAAGGGGCTCCAGAACAGCGGACTTCACGACGGTGGATTCCGCGAAGGCGGGCTTCACGACGGCGGGCTTCGCGAAGTAGCCGGCGAAACCGGTGTCGGTGTGGTCGGCCCGGAGCTCCGGCTCCGCCGTGGGCCAGTCGATGACAGGTGGCCAGTCGATGGCGAGGTCGGCGGTCGTGGTGCAGGCGGACGGTGGGATCGGCTGGTCGTGCCAGTGGTGGTCATTCGGGCGTACCTCCTCATGGGGTTGGGCCGTTCGGGTTGGTGACTGGAGGGGGCTCGAACCGGGTGTGTCGAGCGGCTCGCGACGGGGTGTCGCGAGTTGGTCCGGATGTCGGACCGGGCGGGTCTGGAGTGTCGTGGTCGCGCAGTAGCTCAAGGCTGATTTGCACCGCTGCCAAAGGATTTGCAGCGCTGACGGCGCGTAGTGACGGGAACGGGAGGGGGCGGGCGCCAGAAGGGTCGCCAGGAGTTCCCGGACTCGGTCCGCCGCGTGACGGACGGCTCCGAGGGCGACGGATTTCGGCGTCGGGATCAGTATTGTCATGCATCAATGGTCGAACTGCTGTTCGACGCCGGCAAGATCACCTTCGGGTGATCACGGCCGGGTGTGTTAATCGACCTTCTTGCCCCGTGGGGCGTGGGAACCGGAGCGGGTGACGGCGCGTCGGACTCCCAGCGGCTAGTGGCACGAAGGGTGGGCAATCGTGTTCGGTGTGCAACCAGAGACGTTGCGCGCGGCGTCCAAGCAGTTCCACGACGGCGCGGACGCGACGGGCGACGGTGCTGAGATGATCTCCATGCTCAGACTGGACGCCGACGCGTTGGGGCAGGTGCCGGCGGCGGCGGAGTTCGTCGACGCGCTGGCCAGGTGGTCCGGCGAGCAGTCCGACGACCTGCGCCGGGGCAGCGCCTGGTACCGCGACGCGGGTGACGGCCTCAACGAGAACGCCGACGCCTACCAGCGCGTGGACGACGACTCGCACGCCTCGTTCCGCGGCATCGAAGGGGGCATGGCGTGAGCTACACCGACCCCGAGGTCCTGTACGGCCAGTTGGCCACCGGTGACGCGGGCCGCGTCGCGGCCGCCGCCGACCCCATCACCGGTGCGATGAGCGCCCTCAGCCGCGCGGGCGGGTCCGTCTCCGCCGGCGGCACCACCGCGACCTCCGCTTGGCGGGGTGAGAGCGCAACCAAGTTCGGCGCCCGCGCCGAACTGTCCACGAAGTCCGCGACCGTGGCGGGTGAACGGCTGGGTGCCGGCGCCGACATCGTCCAGGCGGCATCCCGCGCCTACACCCAGATGCGCGGCAGCGCCGACCAGCTGATCGACTTCTGGCGCGGCCGTTCTCCCGCGTTGGACGAGGCCCAGACCCGTGACCTGGCCAACCGCGTCAACGAACAGCTGAACAACGTCAAGACCAGCTACGAAGGCGTCCTGCGCAACTACGCCGCCGCCCTCACCAAGGTCCGCCCGGGCTTCGAGGAGACGGCGAGCAAGGACGCCGGCTGGAGCACCGCCGTCGCCGCCATGCGCACCACCGCCACCGTGCCCGGCCCCGGCACCGACCCCAAGCAGGTCGCCGCCTGGTGGAAGTCGCTGACCAAGGAGCAGCAGGACGAGCTGCTGCGCACCAAGTTCCAGGAACTGGGCCAACTGCGCGGCCTCCCGTCCGGCGTCCTCGACCAGGCCAACCGCGCTCGGATCCAGGACGACATCCAGCGCTTCGGCACCCAGCGCGACCAGCTCGACGCGCAGATGGCCGAGCGGGCCAAGGAGTTGGGTCTAGACCCGAACAACTCCGACGACATGACCAAGCTCATGAACGACGAGCAGTACGCGTCGCTCAACGAGCAACGACAGGAAGCCGCCACCAAGGCCGAGAACGCGCAGAAGGCCCAGAGCAGCATCGACGACGCCACCGCGCTCTCCCGCAAGGAAGGCTGGCCCGACAGCGACGTCCGGGTGCTGGCCTACGACCCGTACGGCCCGCGTGGTGACGGCGGGATGGCCATCGCGTACGGCGATCCCGACACGGCGAAGAACCTCGCGGTCGCCGTTCCCGGCACCGGCTCGGAACTCGACAGCTTCAGCGTCAGTCAGGCGGGCAACCTGCGTGCGGAGATGGGCGCCGAGGGCAATGCCACCATCCAGTGGCTCGGCTACGACGCACCCGGCTGGGCGCCCGGTGAGGTCGACAACCCAGCGCAGGCCCGTGAGGGTGGCGCGAACCTGGTCGCCGACGTCAACGGCTACCGCGCCGCCGCCGAGGCCGCGGGCAACCGCCAGCACCTCACCGTGATCGGTCACTCGTACGGCTCCACCACGGTCGGCTACGCGGGCATGAACGGCTTGGCCGCCGACGACATCGCCTTCGTCGGCTCGCCGGGTGTCGGCGCGTCCAACGTCAACCAGCTCTCGGTCGGTCCCGGCCACGTCTACGTCGGCGCGACCGAGCACGACCCGGTCGTCCAGGGCACGAGTTCCAGCTGGTTCACCGAGGACGGCTCCTCGATCGGCCCGTACGACGACCGGTTCGGCGCCAAGACCTTCGGCACCTCGGACTCGCCCATGATCAAGGATGCGCACTCGGCCTACTACGACCGCGGCTCGGAGTCGGTGGACAACCTCGCCAAGATCGCGACCGGAAACGGCGCTTCGGTGACCGCGCAGGAGTGGGACGAAAACCCGCTCGGCCCCTCGTTGCCCGGCTCGCACATCCCCGGCGTCGGCCCGGTGATCGACGTCGTCGGCGGCACGGCCGTGGGCGCGGCGGACCTGGCGGCCGACGCCGGCACCGGGCTCTACAACGCCGGTCGCGAGGCCTGGAACGGCAATTGGTCCCAAGCCGGCACCGAACTGGCCAACACGGGCAAGGAAGTGGTGAGCGACACCCTCGACGTGGTGGTCGGCGGCGTCGGTGACGTCGTCGAAGTCGGCCGCGACGCGGTGGAAGGCGCGGGCAAGGTCTGGGACAAGACCGTCGGGTCCTGGTTCTAGGCCATCCGGCAGGGGCCGACGGTCGTCTCCGCTTCGAGGCCGTCGAGGTTGTTCCTCTCGACCTGTCGGATCTTGCAGATCACCACGTCATCGGCCTTGATCCCGTCCGGGAACTGGTCGATGTCGGCTCCTGCCGTGTTCAGCGACACGAGCCCATCGGGATCGTCCTGGTCGAGTGCGAGGACCACGTACGGCGGAGACGTGTGCCCAGGGGTGACCTGGCGTTCGGGAACGATCCGAGTGACCTTGAACTGGACATCTTCCTCCCAGTCGCTGCTGCAACCGACGAGGAGGATTCCGACCGCGAGAACGGCCACACACGCCTTGAGCGCCTTCACGCGGTCGAGCTTGGCCGGCAAGCTCATGACTTCTGGCACGGACCGATTTCCTGCACCGGTTCGGCATCGTCCAGCTTGCTGTCGTCACGCTCGTGCACGGTGCAGGTCAGCGCGTCTCCGACGGCGATGCCGGCCGGGACGTCGGTGAGCTTCGCCGATGCGTTGGTGATCGGTGCGGGTCCGTCGGGCTGCTCCTGGTCCAATTCCAGGAATACCGTGCCCGGCCAGGTAGCTCCGGAGACGAGCTTTTCGTCCGGCTTGATGTCGGTGACCTTGAACTTGACCTGTCCCGACCACTCGCTGCTGCCCCCGCAACCGACGAGGAGGGTTCCGACCGCGAGAACGGCCATACACGCCTTGAGCGCCTTCACGGGGTCGAGCTTAGCTAGAAGCGGAGGACAGGGAGCAGGGTTGAGAGATCGGCCCTGCTCCCGGATGCGGTGACCTTGGCGTTTTGCACCGCTTCCGCCCAGTCGAGTCTGCCCACGGCCAGTTCCAGCCACGTGCGTGGATCGGTTTCGACCACGTTGGGTGGTGTGCCGCGGGTGTGTCGGGGGCCGGCTACGCATTGCACCGCGGCGAACGGTGGGACCCGGACCTCGACGCTGCGACCGGGTGCGATCTGTGCCAGCGTGCGCAGGCTCAGGCGCACCGCCGCGGCCAGGAGCGGGCGTTCCGGCTGGTCCGATTCGCCCGACAGCCAGGGCAGCACGGCCTCGACCGCGGCGCGCAACTCGTGGGGGTCAACGGGCTTCGGCGGCATCCGCCCAGGTTAACGCCGCCCGCGCAGCCGGCGTTGCGCCTGGTGCAGGTTGCGCGGGTGCACGTCGGTCTTGCCGTAGGCCTCGGCGACCGAGTGCAGCGGGCCGGTGAAGTCGGGCTTGTCGATCTGCCCGAACTCGGTCACCTCGCTGATCCCGACCGTGGCGCTGCACGGCGCGACGTGGTCGATCTTCACGCATCCCGCGCGCCCGTTGGCCACCGTCACGTTCCAGTGCGTGAACCTCGCCCCGTACAGCGGCCCGGCGTCCGCCGAACCGCCGTGGGCGCCGTCGTTGAACACCGTCACCTCGGTGCGCACGTTGCCGAACGGCAGCCCGCGGTGGTGTCGAACGTGCCCGCGTCCATCCGCCCGCGCGACCAGACGTTCCCGCACGACAAGCCCTCCACGTTGATGCCGTGGTGACCGGAGCCGGGCGTCGGTGGCTCGGTGAACGCTCCGATGGCGAAGTCCTCCACCAGGTTGTCGTGCGACTGCTCACGGCACGCGTACGAGTGGTGTTGCCCGCGCCCGGAGACGCGAGTGCGTAACAGTGAAATACCCTTGCTGGACACTAAGAGGAAACCGTTGTCACTGTCCACAACAGACACATCATCCGCCCAGCAGTCCCAAGCGCACTGGAACGCCACCCGTTGTACCCCCAGGCCGAGTTCGTGCTGCCGTACCGACTGCGGTTGATGCCGACGATCTCCTCTAACGACCGCGGCGCGAATAACGTGGTCGAACCGCTGCCGGCCCCGCGCAGCACCACGTCGGAGTAGCCGATCCGGACGATGTCCTCGATCAGGTAAGTCCCGGCGGGCACCAGCACGGTGCCGCCGCCGCGCCGGCCGACGTCCTCGATCGCCCGGTTGACGGCCGAGGAGGCGTCCGCCGAAACCCCGAGTGGGTCACGAGCGCCAGATCAGATCTTCGCGGCGCGCACCGCTTCGGCGAGCAGTTCGTCCAGTTGGTGGGCCAGCCTGCGGGAGTCGGTCGGGGTGAACGTGCTCCACGGCACCGACCCGTTCGACGCACGGCGTTGTTGCAGGTAGCGGCCTTCTTCGGTATCGAAGAACGCGACCACCCGGTCCGGTCGGCAGCGCTTGCCGTACTTGTCGCGGGCCGCCGCGCCGAAGTTGCCGGTGTGCACGAGTCCGGTGAACATCTTCACCAGGGTGGCGGCGTCCTCTTGGCGTACGCCGTGTTCGCGCAGCGAGTTCTCCAGGCTCTTGGGCGAGCCGTCTGACTTCTTCACCGCGGCTTCCAGGTCGGTGCTGGGCATGGTCACCGAGTGCCCGGTCCCGGCGGGGTGCGCGGGCAGCGCGCCCAGCACGGCCGACGGCAGGCCGCTGCCCGCCGCGCGCCGGAAGGTCAACCGGTTGTCGGTCAACGTGGCCACCGCGCCGAAGTCACCGTTCGCCACGGCCAGCACCCGCACGCTCTTGCCGATCCACACCCGGCCGTCGACCTCGCGCTCGGGCCGGGAGAACAGCCGCAGCAGGTAGTCCAGCTCCGGGTGCAGCCCGGTCGGACCGCCGAGCCCACGCGCACCGATCCCGTCCCAGACGCGTCGTTCCAGCTCAGCGCGTTCCTGATGGGTCTTGCCCGGTGAGGGCACCTTGATGACCAGCGGCATCTGCCCCAGGTCGAGGCGCTCCCAGAGCACGTCGAACTCCTCGGCGGAGAGCTCGATCGGCTCCCGCTCCGCAGGCCCCCCGAAATACGTCACCGCTATCCCCGTCCCCTGAACAGTCCCGGAAGACCGGAGACGGGCCCGCGCCGAGATCGACGCGAGCCCGTGCACCGGAACATCTCCTACTGCGGTGATTCCCCGATCACCGGCGGCGCGACGAGCCGGTCGTCGCCGAACACGTCGTTCGTCTCGACCAGGTAGTCGGCTGCCTTGTGCTCGATGTCGTCCTCGCCGTCACCGCGCTGCGCGCCGGCCGCCCCACCGGCCATGCCCGCACCACCGGCACCCGGACGACCGCCGGCACCCGGACCACCCGCGCCGGGACCGCCCGCACCGGGACCGAAGCCACCGGGCGCGCCACCGCGACCGGCGATACCGGCCGGGTTACTCGCGCCGGGCATACCCCCGCCAGGCATACCGCCACCGGGCATACCGGGCATACCGCCACGCATGCCACCAGGACCACCCGGGCCACTGGTGCCCGGACCACCGGGCATACCCGGCATCCCGGGCATCCGGCCGGTCGGCACACCCGGACGCACGTTCTGGCTGCCGGGCCCGGTCGGGACCCTCGGCGGGACCTGCGTGCTGCCCGGGGGCTTCGGCGGGGTCCAGTTGGGAGGCGGCATCGGGGGAATGCCGATGGGCGGCCGCACCAGCGTGTTCACCGGCGGAGTGACCTGCGGCGGCGGAGGCGGAGGCGGCGTCGGGGTCGGGGGCGCCCACGAGGTGCGGGTGTCACCGCCCGTGGTGCCGTGCAACTGCGTGACCGGGGCGACCGGGGTGCCGGTAGTCGGCGGTGCCCACGACGTCCGCGTGGTGCCGCTCTCGCTCGGCGGCGTCCACGTCTGCGAGGTGTTGTAGTTCGCGTTCGTGTTGTTGTACTCGCCCGCGCCCGCCGGCGGCGGCGTGTCGATCACGACCTTCGGCGGCGGGACGAACTTGCCCAGCGTGTCGGCGTTCCACTCGCTGCTGGACTGGTAGTTGTTCATCACCTCGACGGCCTTGGCCTCGGCGTTGTCCTGCGCCGCTTCCTGCCGCTCGTGGTCTTCCTGCTGCTTGATGACGTGCATCATGCCGACCGGACCGGTCAGCCCGCCGACGATCTTGTCGCCCAGGGACGGCGCCTCGGTGGTCACCGGGAGCGGCTCGGGCATCTCCTTGCGCGCGTTGGCGATGTAGTCGGCCTGCAACTGGGCCGAGGTCTCCATCGTGGTCGAACCCTGCTGGGCGTCCGCCGCCCACGCCGCCAGCGGCGACAACACGGTCGTCGTCGTGTCGGCGGTCTCGCCCTCCCAGCTCGCGCCGAGCTTGGCCAGACCGTCCTGGATGGAGGTGTCGATCTCGCCCAGTGCCTCGGACAACGACTTCCAGGAGTCCTCCAGCGGACGGGACGCGGCAACGCCCGGTCCATCGTTGATCATGCGGTGCAGATCGGGGTGGGCATACCCGCGCCAGCGGTGGTCACCCATCGTGCTCGCCCCCCTCGGGTGCGTAGGTCAGCAGGTCAGCCGTTGTTGATGCGTCCCCAGGACGCGGTGTTGTCGCCTTCGACTCGCCGGTAGTCGGCCTCGATGGCGGTGAGCTGGTCGACCACGCCCTTGAGCTGGTCGCGGTATGCCTTGAGGGCCGTCAGACCCGCGGAGTCGCCCGCCTCGAAGGTGTCCTGGTTGAACCGGTCGGCGGTCTCCCTGCTCACCGGGTCGGCCGCCCACGGCCGCGCCTCCAGTTCGGCGACCGCCCGCCTCAACTTTTCGTCCAGCCTTTCCAGCGCATCGGAGAACACCTTGCGCGCGTCCGGGATCGCCGAGGGATCGACGCTCAGCTTCCGCTGCGACCCGGCGTAGTCGGGAAGCGTCGTCGGCGACATTCCCCCGCCACCATCCGCGATGAACACGGCACACCCCTCCTCAGTGCTGCACATACCCCAGCGTGTGCATCTGGGACGACTTTAGCTCTGATGTATGACGCGAGTGAGCGGTTCCCTGTGCAAAGGGAGTAGTTCTACTCGTTCTTCCCGACCACTGGGGCTACTTGCTCATGAGGTTGGCCACCACGGCGCCCGCGAGCGGCTGGGCGACCCGGCAGAGGGCTGGCACGTTCGTTTCACCGAGGCTGTGGGCCTGCACGTCGACCAACTGCCCGTCGGAGACGTCGATGATGACCGAACAGGCGAGGCCGAGGGCCGTGGTCGACTCGAGCAGCACCGCGGGGAAGCCGCCTACCTGCAACGTCGTGACGTTGGGCCGGGGCGGGTCGGTGTAGGTCTCGATGCCCTTGGTGCTGTCGAGGTAGATGCCGACGGAGTACGTGCGGTCCTCGCGGCTCATGCTGCACCCGGGCCTGCCCGGCTCGGGGTCCTGCTTCGGCGGGAGGTTCAGGCCGACCTCGGCGCGCTGGGCATCGGTCGCCAGCGTGCACGGGTCCATGCCCTCGATGTTGATCGTCTTCGGGCGCTTGGCCGGTTCCTTCGTGGCCGAGGTCGGCTTGGCCGATCCGGAGGTCTGCTCGGTGGACGTGGATCCGGACCCGCTGGCAGACCCGTTCATGGTCTGCGAGCAGCCCCCGAGCAGGGCCAGAGCGGCAATGAGCGGCACGACACGGCGCATGAGGACCAACGTATCGGATCAACGTCACCCGTAAGACGCATTGCCGAGGAACCGACTTAAAGGAAACCTTCTTTACGAAGGGTCGCCGCCCCGCACCCGTTCCCCGGGGAGGAGCAGGAATGCGCCCACGAGTCGTTCCGCTGGTGGCCGTGCTCGGTGGCGTTCTTCGTGCGGGTTTCCGTGCGGCGGGGCGTCGGTGGGTCGGAGGTGCTGCCGACCGACTGGAGCGACAACTACGTGACGCTGTGGCCTGGCGAAACCGTGACCTTGACGGCCCGGTACCGGGCGTCCGACCTGGGCGGGGTGACGCCGAGCGTGGAGGTGTTCGGGCACAACGCGGCCCGTGTGGTCAGGTGATCGAGTCAGCAGCCGGTGTAGCGGCACGCCACCACGGCGGGCCGCTCCACCGGCCGACCGGCGTCGATCGACCACGCCAACCGCACGTACTGGGCGTGCGTCCAGGCCAACGGCGTCGCCGACGTGGTGCCGCGACCGTTCCACACCTGCTCGGGCAGCATCCGGCCTTCGTTGGCGGTGGAGGCGATGTCCGCCAGCCGCCGGCGGGCGCTCCCGGTGTCACCCGCGAGCAGTTCGTACTCGCCGCGTTCACCGGCGAAGATCGGCCACAGCCTGCCGTAGGTCCGGCCCTGGCCGATGTTCCACGGGCCGCCGTCGGCGCGTTCGCCGTAGCCGTCACCGTTGTAGCGGTGCCAGAACCGGTCCTTGCCCAACTGCTCGTCCACGACCTCGACGGTGTTGCGGACGACCGGGTCGTCGTGCGGGCGGACGCCCAGCCGCACCAGCTCCAGGAAGCTCGGGTCCACGGCGGCGCGCTGGTCGATCTCGATCGGGTGATTGTCGCCCGGGTTGTAGGTGGTGCCCGCGTTCGGTCGGCCGTCCTTGGTGAGCCGCAGGTAGTAGGGATCGGATGAGAACGGGCCGGTGCTGGTGACGGTCCAGCCCTCCAGGCGGCGTTCCCAGTCGTCGGCGATGGCGAGGTACTTGGCGGCACGCGGGTCGCCCGAGCGTTGGAGCAGGTCGGCGAGGCACACCAGACCGGCGATCTCCGCGGCGATCGTGCCCGGTGAGTAGCCGCTCTGGTTCTCCCAGCGCTCCTGCTGGGTGAACGGCGCGTCCGGCTGGGTGATCAGGAACTCGGCGGCCGCGACCAGCGAGTCCACTGTGGATTTGTCGGTGCGGCCGAGCAGCCAGGCCAGCAGCATCGGCGCGGCCTGCTCGTCCTGCTGGATGTTCGTCCAGTACGGCTCGCCGTCCACCCTGGTGTTCTGCGGCAGGTGGCCGTCGGGCTGCTGTTGCACGTCGAGCATGAAGTCGAGTGCGCGGTCGGCCGCCGCCCGGTCGCCGGCCGCGAGCATCGCACTGGCCACCTGGTACAGGTCACGCGGCCACACCAGGGCGTACGAGCCGAACTCCGGGGCGATCGTGCGGTCGAAGCCGAACGCCCAGGGGAAGCTCGGCGAGGCGACGAACGCGCCGGGGTGGCGTTTGTCCTCGGTCGCGGCCATCACCATCAGGGACGTGTCGTAGAGGTCGCGGTCCGCGCTCTTCGGCCGCTCCAAGCCCTTCAGGTAGTCGTCCCAGCCCTGGTCGTAGCGGCGCGAGTGGCGGGGGAAACCCTCGATCAGCGAAGTCTTCGCGGTGGTCAACGCGTCTTCGGTGGTGGCGCCGAAGCCCATCGCCAACGTGGTGCTCCGGTCACGGACGCCGTCCACACCCAACGCGCCGGTCTGGATGACGTTGCCCTCGGTGGCACCCTGCGACGTGATGCCCTCGTCGGTGGTCAGGGCGCTGGCGGACTGATCGTCGTAGGCCAGCAACGCCTCGGGGTGATCGGCGGCCGAGTCGTCATCACCGTCGCGGGAGAGGTTCGGGTCGAAGACCACCTGGACGTCCACCGGCCGGTCGGCGTGTAACCGCAGGTCGGCCAGCACGGTCGGCCGCGACGGGTCGGTGGTGTAGGTGATCTCCGCGCCCCAACCGGCGCCCCGGAACTCCTGCCGGTAGCGCAACCTGCCGACGGGTTCGGTGCGCGCCTCGGCCGTGCGGCCGTCCACGACCAACCGCAGGTCACGTGTCGCCGGAGTGCTCAGATCGGGGTAGAAGACCTCCGTCAGGCCGGTGCGGCCGAGGGTGAACCAGACCGGGCTCGTCGCCTGGCGTGCCGTGCCGAACCCCTGTTTGTCGGCCGGGGCATAAGTGGCCGGAGGACCGGGGACGGTCAACGCGCTCGCCAACAGCACCGCGACTAACGGGGTCACACCCAATGGGGTCATGCCCTTGGGATGAACAACACCGCGCACGGTCAAACGTGGATCCGTAGCCTCGGCGGGGTGGGAGACACCGGACCAGGACGTATCGAGGATTACGCGCTGCTGTCGGATCTGCGGACGGCGGCACTGGTGGGGCGGGACGGGTCGATCGACTGGCTGTGCATGCCGCGGTTCGATTCGCCGTCCTGCTTCTCCCGGCTGCTGGGCACCGAGGACGACGGGCACTGGCGGATCGCGCCGACCGGCGAGGTGGTGTCGGTGCGCCGGTCCTACCGGGACGGCAGCCTGGTGCTGGAGACGGAGTTCGAGACCGTCGACGGCGTGGTGCGGTTGATCGACACCATGCCCCCGGAGCAGGACGACTGGGACGCCGACACGCGCGTGGTGCGGGTGTTGGAGGGCGTGTCCGGGCAGGTCGAGATGGAGTTGCGGTGGGTGTTGCGGTTCGCCTACGCCGACTCGGTGCCGTGGGTGCGACGCGGTGAGCGGGACGGGCAGGAGTGCGTGATCGCCCTGGCCGGGCCGTCCGCCGTCGCGCTGTACGGGGACCGGCTGCCGTACCGGGTGCCGGGCGTGCGCGCGCACGAGGCCGTGTTCACCATCTCCGCCGGTGAGCGGCTGTCGTGGGTGATGGAGTTCGCTTTCTCCCCCGACGAGCCGCCCGCGCCGGTGGACGCGTTGGCCGAGGTGGCGCGGTCCGAGGCGTTCTGGCTGGACTGGTCGTCCGGGATCGACTACGACGGGCCGCACGCGGCGGCCGTGCACCGGTCGCTGATCACGTTGAAGGGCCTGACGTACGCGCCGACCGGCGGGATCGTGGCCGCGCCGACCACGTCGCTGCCGGAGACGTTCGGCGGTGAGCGCAACTGGGACTACCGGTACTGCTGGCTGCGTGACGCGACGTTCACGTTGCTGGCGTTCGACAACTTCGGCTGCGGCGGTGAGGCGGCGGCGTGGCGGAAGTGGCTGCTGCGGGCCGTGGCGGGCGACCCGGCGGACCTGCAGATCATGTACGGGATCGGCGGCGAGCGTCACCTGGTCGAGTGGGAGGTCGATTGGCTGCCGGGGTACCGGGGTGCGCAGCCGGTGCGGATCGGGAACGCGGCCTACCGGCAGTTGCAGCTGGACGTGTACGGCGAGGTGATGGACGCGCTGCACCTGGCACGGGAACGCGGGCTGGGTGAGACGCCGGACTCGTGGTCCATGCAGCGCGGGATGATGCGGCACCTGGAGAAGGTGTGGGAGCAGCCCGACAAAGGGCTGTGGGAGGTGCGTGGGCCGGATCGGCACTTCACCCACTCTCGGGTGATGCTGTGGGTGGCGTTCGACCGGGCGGTGCGGGCGGTGGAGGAATTCGACTTGCCCGGTCCGGTGGAACGGTGGCGCGAGCTGCGCGCGGCCGTTCACGAAGAGGTGCTGGCGAAGGCGTGGAACTCGTCGTTGGGCGCGTTCACCCAGTACTACGGCGGCACGGAGTTGGACGCGGCCACGTTGCTGATCCCGGCGGTCGGCTTCCTGCCCGGCGACGACCCGCGGGTGCTCGGCACTCTGGATGCGATCTCCGCTGTGCTGAAGCGGGGCGACCTGGTGGACCGGTACGAGACGTCCCACGGCGAGTCCGAAGTGGACGGATTGGCCGGTGTCGAGGGAAGCTTTCTGGCGTGCTCGTTCTGGTACGTCGACGCGCTGGCGTTGGCCGGACGACGCGAGGAGGCGCTGGCGATGTACGACCGGCTCGTGGATCTGTGCAACGACGTGGGGTTGTTGGCCGAGGAGTACGACGCGGAGACCGGGCGGATGTGCGGCAACTTCCCGCAGGCGTTCAGCCACCTGGCGCTGGTGAACAGCGCCGCGGTGCTGTTCGGCGGCCACACCCGTGACGAGCGGCACCGGGGCGGTGCGGCGTGAGGGCGGCGGAGGTCGTTCCGGGTAAGCCTTCGGCGTCTCGCGTGGTTGATCGGGAGGATCCCGATCGTCCGGACGAACTGCTGGTCGAGGGCCTGCTGGTCGGCATGTGCGGCACGGACGTGGAGATCATCCGCGACGGTTTCGGCTGGTTGCCGCCGGGGCGGGACAGCATCGTGCCGTTCCACGAGTCCCTGGGCCGGGTCCTCCGCAGTCCCACACCGGATTTCGCGCCCGGTGACCTGGTTTCCGGGGTGGTGCGCCGACCTGATCCGGAGCCGTGCCCGGCGTGCGCCGTGGACGCGTGGGACTTCTGCCGCAACGGGAAGTACACCGAGCGCGGCATCAAGGAAATCGACGGCTACGGCATGCAGCGCTGGACCGTGCCGCCGAAGTTCGCCGTGAAGCTGGACCCGACGTTGGGTGACGCGGGGGTGCTGACGGAACCGGCGTCCGTGGTGGCGAAGGCGTGGGCGCAGGCAGAGGCGGTAGCTGCCCGATCCCACCTGCCGGTGCGCTCGGTGTTGATCACCGGTGCCGGTCCGATCGGTCTGTTGGCGGCGTTGCTGGGCGTGCAGCGGGGCTTGGAGGTGCACGTGGTCGACCGCGTTACCGACGGCCGCAAACCGGACCTGGTCACGACGTTGGGCGCCACCTACTACTCGGACCTCTCCAAGGTCACCGCCGATGTGGACGTGGCCATCGAGTGCACCGGTGTCGCCCAGCTGATCTGGGAGTGCGCACGTCGTGCGTCCGTCACGGTGCTGGCGGGCCTCACCGGCGACCACAACCCCGTACCCCTGGACCCGAGCGTCTTCGACGGGATGGTGCTGGGCAACAAGACGATCGTCGGCACGGTCAACGCGGGCCTACCCGACTACGTCGCGGCAGCCGAGGCCCTGTCCGAAGCCAGCCGCCCCTGGCTCAACGGCCTGATCACCCGGCGCGTGCCGTTGGACCGGTTCACGGACGCGTTGGAGAAGGAGAAGGACGACGTGAAGGTGGTCGTAGACCTGGTGTAGCGGCGCTGGGTCCGTGGCACTGGGGCCGTGGCGCTGAAGTCGGTGGCGCGACTTCAGCGGCGCAGCAGCTCGTCGATCGATTCCGGTTTCATCGGCTTGGCGAAGAACCAGCCCTGGCCGGTGTCGCAGCCGATTCGGTGCAGGCGCTTGGCCTGCGCCGGTGTCTCGACGCCTTCGGCGGTGACACCCAGCTGCAACGCGTGGGCCAGTTGCACCAAAGTCGACACGATCTGGACGTCCACCGCGTCCTCTTCGTCCGCCGCACGCAGCCCTTCCATGAACGAGCCCGCGATCTTCAGCTCGTGCACGGGCAGGTGCTTCAGGTACGCCAGGTTCGAGTAACCGGTGCCGAAGTCGTCGATCGCGATCCGCACGCCCATGTCCGACAACGCCCGCAACGCCTCCAGCGGCTCGTCGGCGGTGCCCATGATGGCGCTCTCGGTCAGCTCCAGCTGGAGGTGGTGCGGCGGCAGCGCGCACTCGTCCAGAATCCGCTTCACGTCCCGCACCAGCTCCGGGTCACGGGACTGGCGCACGGCCAGGTTGACGCTGACGAACGGCGCCGCGTCACCGAACTCCTCCAGCCACCGCCGCGCCTGCTCGCACGCCTTGCGCAGCACCCACCGGCCGAGCGGGACGATCAGGCCGGTCTCCTCGGCCAGCTCGATGAACCGGTCCGGCGCCAGCCGCCCGAACTCGGGGTGCTGCCAGCGCACCAGAGCCTCGACACCGACCACGGTGCTGTCCTCCAGCCGCACCAACGGCTGGTAGTCGACGTAGAACTCGTCGCGCTCCAACGCCGCCGGCATGGTCGCGGACAGCGTGAACCGGGCGACTTCCTTGGCGTTGCGCTCCGGGTTGTACAGCGCCCACCGCGACTTGCCGTCCGCCTTCGCCCAGTACAGCGTGATGTCCGCGTCGCGCATCAGGTCGGCGGCCGTGGTGCCGGACAGCGCCCGTTCCACGATGCCGATCGACGCCGACACGGTCAGCTCGTGCCCGCCGATCCGGATCGGCGACTCCAGCTCCCGCAGCACCCGGTCGGCGACATTGACGATGTCCTGTGTGTCCTGGGAACCCTCCACCAGGATCACGAACTCGTCGCCGCCCATCCGGGCCACCAGCTTGCCCTCGCCGGACACCGAGTGGTCCAGCCGCCGGCCGACCTCGACCAGCAGCTGATCGCCGATGTCGTGACCGAGGCTGTCGTTGATCACCTTGAACCCGTCCAGGTCCAGGTAGCACAGGCCGGCGCGGTGACGTGCCCGGTTGTTGAACACGCGGCCGAGGCGTTCCAGGAACAGCGCGCGGTTGGGCAGACCGGTCAGCGGGTCGTGCAACGCCTGGTAGCGCAGCCGGTTCTGCAACAGGTGGCGGTCGGTGACGTCCTCGATCATCGCCACCTGGTACTGCGGGTCGCCGTGGTCGTCGCGCACCAGCGACAGGGTCAGGTGCGTCCACACCTGCTCGCCGTCAGCGCGGCGGAACCGCTTCTCCGCCCGGTAGTGGTCGCACTCGCCCGCGGTGAGCTGGTCGTACAGCCGCCAGACGCTGCCGCCGTCCTCCGGGTGCATCAGGTCGCGGATGTTGTACTGCCGCATCTCCTCGACGCTGAACCCGAGCATGTCCTGCAACGCCTGGTTCACGTCCAGGATGCGGCCCTCGATATCGGCGATGCCGATACCGATCGCGGCCTCGGTGAACATCGCGCGAAACCGCGCCTCGGACGCGCGCAGCGCGGCTTCGGCCTGATCACGGGCGTCCAGCACGGCCGCGCGGATCGCCTCCTGCTCGGCCAGCGTCCGTTCACGCAGGGCCCGCGCGTACCCGGCGGCCAACGCGCCTTGCAACGCCGCCAGCCGTGACCGCATCAGCTCGTCGGGCTGGATGCCCAGCTCGCCGAGCAGGTCGTCGCCGAGCAGCTGCACGGTGCGGCCCAGCGTGTCGGTACCGGTGAAGTGCGCCTCCACCAGCCGCGCGCCGATCTCGTAGCCGGGCGCGGTGCGGAACGGGCTGGCGTGCAGCGCGTGCACCAGGACCTCGGTCAACGCCTGGAGGTGTGCGGCGACCTCGGCCCTGGTCATCGGGACGTAACTGCTGCCGATCACCGCGGTGGCCCAGGTCCGCGCGAAGGACTCCGCCCCGGCCAGTACGGCGGGGTCGAGGTTCGATCGGCCCGGTGCTGCCACCCGATGGTCAACCTGTTCCGTCATGTCCGCCGGCCTACCGCCACAACGCAGAGGATACGGGCGCTCGCCGGCCGCGGTCGACAATTAGGCCGACTGCGCGGCCCGCGATCCGGCCTGTCATCAGGGCTTCCGCCCGACCGCGCCGAACCCCAGGAAGCGCGCCGAGTTCTCGTCCAGGTCGTCGGGTGACTCGGGCTGCCACAGCGGCAGCCGCGCCACACCCGGCTCGACCAGCTCGAACCCGTCGAACAACGCTCCCACGTCCTGCTTCTTGCGGTACGTCATCTCGCTGACGCCGCGGTTGTAGGTCGTCTTCGCGTCGTCCCACGCCGGGTCCCACTCGCCTTCCTCGTACCCGGCGTGCGAGACGGCCAGGTAGCTGCCGCTCGGGATGGCGTCCCGGTAGTCGGCCACGATCCCGTGCGGGTCGTCGGAATCCGGGACGAAGTGCAGCAGCGCGACCATCAGCACGCCGATCGGCTGGTCGAAGTCCAGCAGGCCCTGCACCTCGGGCGACTTCAGCACCTGCTTGGCGTCCCGCACGTCGGTCTGCAGGACGTTGACCAGCTCGTTGCCGGTGAGGATCGCCCGGCTGTGCGCGACCGCGACGGCGTCGATGTCCACGTAGACCACCCGGGCGCCGGGGTCGGTGGCCTGGGCGATCTCGTGCACGTTGCCCACGGTGGGGATGCCCGAGCCCAGGTCCAGGAACTGCCGGATGCCCTGCGACAACATGAACCGCACCGCCCGCCGCAGGAACGCGCGGTGGTTGAGGATGACGTTCTTGAGGATCGGCACATCGGCCAGGACCTTGTCGCCCACGGCACGGTCGATGGCGAAGTTGTGCGCGCCACCGAGCCAGTAGTCGTAGACCCGCGCGATGCTCGGGCGCCCCAGGTCGATATCGCCCGGTGCCCAGTTCGGCCGCTCCACGGTGTCCACCCGTTCTCTCCTCGACGTGCCGGTGTCCCACTGTTGCGGTGACCCCCACATCATGGGCCAATCCGGTGAGTTAGCACACCGTCGCTTTGCCGCGAGTTCCGAATCACCCACCCCTGACCTGATCACCCGGAAGAATGCCGCCTCGTGGAGTACCTGTGGATCGCGGGCGCGGTCGTGGTGGTGGTCGCGGCCGTGCTGTTGATCGTCCAGCACCGGCGCAAGGGCAGTTTGCTGGCGCCGACGCTGGCCGGGTCCATCGGCGCGTTCCTGCTGGTCGCTGGCTGGTTGTTCGTGGTAGACCCCGGTGCGCCGAAGGGCGAGGCGATCAAGACCGGCGGCCTGGCGGGCGGTGCGCTGGTGGCGCTGTACGCGCTGTGGCTCAACGACCGGCGGCGGCGCACGGACGAGGATCGGCAGAAGATCGAGGTCGCCCGACAGGTATTGGAGGACGCCCGGGCCGAACACGATCGGTCGCGGGTCGCCGATGAGAGGTTCGCCCGATCGGTGGAACTGCTCGGGCACGAGGCCGAGCAGGTGCGGGTGGGCGCGATGCACGCCCTGGCGGGTCTGGCGCGGTCCCGCGTCGAGTACACCCAGACCGTGCTCGACGTGCTCTGCGCATACCTGCGACGGCCGTTCGAAGCGATGTCGAAGCCGGACGGCAACCGGCAGACCGAGAAGAAGCCGGAGATCAAGGACAAGCGTGAGCTGGAGGTCCGGCTCACCGCCCAGCGGTTGATCGCCGACCTGCTGCCCCACGACGACGCGAAGCCGGCGGAGGGCACCGGGATCCCGCACTACGACCTGGACCTGACCAGGGCGTACCTGGAGTACTTCGACATCTCGCACCGCCAGGTCGGCCGGCTGATCATGCGGGCGGCGTACCTCCAGGAGTCGAACTCCTTCCACCACGCGGTCGTACACGGCGGCGCGTGGTTCACCGACGCGACCAGCCCCGGGCGGCTGTACCTGCACGACGTGGTCTTCCAAGGCAAGGCGTGGTTCAGCCGGTTCAAGTGCCAGGGCAAGGCCGACTACACCGGCACGAGGTTCCTCGGCCCGAACAAGTTCGCCGGGGTGGAGTTCACCGGCTCGGTGACGTTCGAGGGCTGCGAGTTCGCCACCCCGATCGACTTCGAGCACGCCAGGTTCAACGGCGGCGTGAACCTGGCGCTGGGGAAACCCGCCGTCGCGCGCACGCACGCCATGTACGTGTCGCTGGAGCACGAGAACGTCCTGCCCGAGGGCTGGGTGGTGGAAAACCGCGAAGGCGGCATCGGACTGGTCAGGAGCTGACGTGCGCGGACGCGGATTTCTGGCGGTGAGCGTGCTCGCCGCGATCTTGGTGACGGTGGCGACGACGGCGATCCTGCTGCTGGTCGACCCCAAGCAACCCAAGGCCGAGGCGATCAAGACCGGTGGGCTGGCCGGTGGCGCGGTCGTCGCGCTGTACGCGCTGTGGCTCAACGACCGGCGGCGGCGCATCGAAGAGGCGCGGCACGAACTGGAGAGCGAGAAGGTCGCCGACGAGCGGTTCGCGCGGGCGGTCGAGCTGCTGGGCAACGAGGCCGACCAGGTCAGGGTGGGTGCGATGCACGTGCTGGCGGTGCTGGCCGGCACCACGCCGAGGTACAAGCAGACCGTGCTGAGCGTCCTGTGCGCCTACCTGCGGCGGCCGTTCGAGCACGCGTCGATCGGGGAAAAGCCGGAGGACCCGGACCAGGCCTTCTTCGACAAGCCCGAACGAGCGGTGACGCCCGAGGAAGACCGGGAAATGACCGTGCGGATGACCGCGCAGCGGCTCATCACGGACATGCTGCCCTGGGGCGACGACCCGGACGAGATCCAGTACCACCTGGACCTGACCGGGGCGAAACTCGTGCACTTCCGGCTGGAGGGCCGCCGGTTCGGCCGGCTCGTCGCCCGACGGACCCAGTTCTACGGGATCAGCGCGTTCCGCGAGATCGTGCTCAGCAAGCCCGCGCTGTTCTCCGGCGCCACGTTCCACGGCCGGGTGGATCTTCGGGGCGGGCGGCTCAACGGCGGCATCTCGTTCCAGGACACCACGTTCAAGCGTGAGCTCAACGTCACCGGCGCGGTCGTCGGCACGTTCCTGCACGTCGCCCCGAAACCACCGGAATCGCAGATCGGCGAGCTCGAAGTACTGGCCGGAACCGCCTTCCGGATCGACCCGACGGGCTGGCGGCTGACCGGCGACGGACAGGCCCCGGCCCGCCTCGACGACCACGTCCAGCAGGACTGAGCTGTGTTGGATTGCCGCTGCTCCGCAGACGGCGGGCGAGGTCGCCTGGAAGTCGCGACCTCGCGCGGTGGTTGCCACCTCGGCTGGTCACTTCCGGGCACGCCGCGCTGTTCATGCGCAGCGCCCACCAGGTTGGACAACCGGTTGGACAGCTCAATACCGACCGCCCAAGCTGGACACCACACCGCGACCTCGCCCGCGACGCCGGAGGCGGCGCAATCCAACACAGGAGGTATTTCAAAGATGCTGACTCGCCGAATCGGAGGGGTCGAGGTCAGCGCCATCGGCTTGGGCGCGATGCCGATGTCGTTGCAAGGCCGCCCAGACCGCGACCGGTCGATCGAGACGATCCGCGCTGCGCTCGACAAGGGCGTGACCCTGATCGACACGGCGGACGCGTACTCGGCCGACGACAGCGACTTCGGGCACAACGAGGAGCTGATCGCCGAGGCGCTGAAGGGCGTCGACGGCGTCATGGTCGCCACCAAGGGCGGCCACACCCGCACGCCCGGCGGTGGCTGGGCGGTCGACGGGCGGCCGGAGTACCTGAAGGCGGCGTGCGAGGCGTCGTTGCGACGGCTGGGCGTGGACGCGATCGACCTGTACCAGTTCCACCGGCCCGACCCGGCGGTGCCGACCGCCGAGTCGGTCGGCGCGCTGGCCGAGTTGCTGGACGCGGGCAAGATCAAGCTCGCGGGCGTGTCCAACTTCGACCCGGCGCAGATCCGGGAGGCCAACGAGGTCCTCGGCGGGCGGCTGGCGAGCGTGCAGAACCAGTTCTCGCCCGCGTTCCGCTCCAGTGAGCCGGAGCTGGACTTGTGCGCCGAGCTGGACATCGCGTTCCTGCCGTGGAGCCCGCTGGGCGGTATGAGCGCGGCCGGCGAGTTGGGCGAGCGGTTCACCGCGTTCGCCGAGGTCGGTCGGGCGCACGGGGTCAGCCCGCAGCAGGTGTGCCTGGCGTGGATGCTCGCCAAGGCGCCTCAGGTCGTGCCGATCCCCGGTTCGTCACGGCCGGCGAGCATCGCCGACTCGGCCGACGCGGTGCACGTCCAGCTGTCCGAGGAGGAGCTGAAGTGCCTGGATGGGTGACATCTCCCCGGATGCGGTGCGGGACGAACGGCCTGACGATCGATCTAGGCCAGAGGTACCAGCACCGCCGACCGAATGGGGGTGTCAATGGCGACGCACACCCGTCTGCGCACCTTGACCGCTCAACTGGGTGCCCTCACGATCACGATGGCGATCACCCAGGTACCCGTCGCCGAAGCGCTGCCCGAGGGTTCCGCGGACCACCACGCGGGCTCGCAGATCGCGAAGCACGAGGGCTGGGGCAACACCACGCGGCCCCCGCCGTTGTCCGCGCCGCGGTACGACGGGGTCCCAGGCATGGACGTCAGCAGCCATCAGGGTGACGTCGACTGGGGCAAGGCCTGGGCCGACGGCGCGCGGTTCGCCTACGTCAAGGCGACCGAGGGCACCGGGTACCGCAACCCGAAGTTCACCCAGCAGTACAACGGGTCGTATGACGTCGGCATGACCCGCGGCGCCTACCACTTCGCGCTGCCCGACCGTTCGGACGGCACGGCGCAGGCCGACTTCTTCGCGTCCAACGGCGGCGGCTGGTCCCGTGACGGCAAGACCCTGCCCGGCGCGTTGGACATGGAGTACAACCCGTACGGCGACACGTGCTACGGCCTGAGCCAGGCCGCGATGGGCGGGTGGGTGCGGGCGTTCAGCGACCGCCTCTTCACGCGGACCGGCCGGCACCCGACCATCTACACGTCCACGAGCTGGTGGAACCGGTGCGTCGGCGAGGCGGCGCGGTTCGGCGACACGAGCCCGCTGTGGGTGGCGCACTACGCCGACGTGCTCGGCCCCCTGCCGCACGGGTGGGACTACCAGACGATCTGGCAGTGGCGGGCGGCCGGGCTGTTCCCCGGTGACCAGAACCTGTTCAACGGCAACCACGAGCAACTGCTCCGGGTCGCACAGGGCTGATCGATGAACAACTTCACACGCTCCGCAGCAGCCCTCATGACCAGCGCCGGTCTGGCCCTGATCGGCTTGGCCGGCACCGCGCAGGCCGCGCCCGTCGTCGAAGACCACGCCATGGGCTCGCAGATGGCCAAGCACGAAGGCGGCGGGCAGCGCATCGTCATCGACACCGACCCCAGCGCCCAGGCCGTCGTGTACGGCATCGACGTCAGCAGTCACCAAGGCAACGTCGACTGGCCGTACTGGTGGGGTCAGGGCAAGCGGTTCGCCTACGTCAAGGCGACCGAGAGCACCACCTACCGCAACCCGTACTTCGCCCAGCAGTACAACGGGTCCTACAACGTCGGCATGATCCGCGGCGCCTACCACTTCGCGCTGCCCGACCGGTCCGCCGGCGCCACCCAGGCCGACTACTTCGTCAACAACGGCGGCGGCTGGTCGCGGGACGGCAAGACCCTGCCCGGCGCGCTGGACATGGAGTACAACCCGTACGGCTCCACCTGCTACGGCCTGTCCAAGGCGGGCATGAACACGTGGATCAAGGCGTTCAGCGACCGCTACCACGCCCGCACCACCCGCTGGCCGGTCATCTACACGTCCACGAGCTGGTGGAGCCAGTGCGTGAGCGGCGACTTCAGCGCCAACAACCCGGTGTGGGTCGCGCGCTACTCGTCCACCGTCGGCACCCTGCCGCACGCCTGGCCGTACTACACGTTCTGGCAGTACTCGTCGTCGCCCATCGACCAGAACCAGTTCAACGGCGCCTACGACCGACTCCAGGCACTGGCCAACGGCTGACACCCCGTCCGTTGGTAGAAGTGGCCGGCCGGGGCTGAAACACCCCGACCGGCCACCACCACGGACTCAGTCGAACAGCGCCGGGAGAGTGCCCTCCCAGGCCTCACGCAGCTCGGCCAGCGGCAGCTGACCCAGGTCCTGGATCTCCAGCGCGTCGGACTCCGGGTCCACCACGCCGACCTTGCGCCACGGCAGGCCGCGCGCGGTGCACATGTCGGTGAACCGCAGTTCCTCCGTGCGCGGCACGGCCACCAGCACGCGGGCCGTCGACTCGCTGAACAGCTCGGTGAACTTCTCGCCTTCGAGGAACACCCGCGCGCCGACCTCGCCGATCAGGCACGTCTCCACCAGCGCCTGGGCCAGACCGCCCTCGGACAGGTCGTGCGCGGCGGACAGCATGCCGTCGCGCGAACCCGCCACCAGCACCTCGCCCAGCAGCTTCTCGCGGGCCAGGTCCACCTTCGGCGGCAGACCGCCCAGGTGGCCGTGCACGACGTGCGCCCACTCCGAGCCGCCGAACTCCTCGCGCGTCTCGCCGAGCAGCAGCAGCGTCTCGCCGGCCTCCGCGCCGATCCCGGTCGGAACCCGGCGGCGGACGTCGTCGATCACGCCCAGCACGCCCACGACCGGCGTCGGCAGGATCGCGGTGGAACCGGTCTGGTTGTAGAAGCTGACGTTGCCGCCGGTCACCGGGATGCCCAGCTCGACGCAGCCGTCCGCGAGACCCTTCACGGCCTGCTCGAACTGCCACATCACCGCCGGGTCCTCCGGCGAGCCGAAGTTCAGGCAGTTGGTCACCGCGACCGGCGTCGCACCCGTCGTCGCCACGTTCCGGTACGCCTCGGCCAACGCCAACTGCGCGCCCGCGTACGGGTCCAGCTTCGTGTAGCGGCCGTTGCAGTCCGTGGACAGCGCCACGCCCCGGTTGGTCGACTCGTCGATGCGGATCATGCCCGAGTCGGCGGGCTGCGCGAGCACCGTGCCACCGCGCACGTACCGGTCGTACTGCTGGGTGACCCACCGCTTCGACGCCAGGTTCGGCGACGCGGCCATGGTCTTGATCAGCGGCAGCAGCTCGTCGTCCGCGGGCTTGGCCAGCGCGTCCGGGGTGTCGGCCTGGAGCGCGTCCTGGTCGGCCGGGCGCTCGATCGGCCGGTTGTACACCGGGCCCTCGTGCGCGACGGTGCGCGGCGGCACGTCCAGCACGACCTCGTCGTGCCAGGTGATGACCAGCCGGTCGCCCTCGGTGACCTCACCGATCTCGGTGGCGATGACGTCCCACTTCGCGCAGACCGCCATGAACGCGTCCAGGTCCTCCGGCCGCACGACCGCGCACATGCGCTCCTGCGACTCGCTGGACAGGATCTCCGCCGGCGTCATGCCCGACGCGCGCAGCGGCACCCGGTCCAGGTAGACGTGCATGCCGCCGTCACCGGCACTGGCCAGCTCCGACGTCGCGCACGCCAGGCCCGCGCCGCCGAGGTCCTGGATGCCGACCACGATGCGCTCGGCGAACAGCTCCAGGCAGCACTCGATCAGCACCTTCTCGGTGAACGGGTCGCCCACCTGCACGCTCGGCAGCTTCTTGCGCTTGCCCGCGGAGTCGTCGAACGTCTCGCTCGCCAGCACGGACACGCCGCCGATACCGTCCAGGCCGGTACGCGCGCCGAACAGGATGACCTTGTTACCGGTGCCCGAGGCGTGCGCCAAGTGCAGGTCCTCGACCCGCATCGCACCCACGCACAGGGCATTGACCAGCGGGTTTCCCGCGTAGGTCGCGTCGAACACAACCTCGCCGCCGATGTTGGGCAGGCCCAGGCAGTTGCCGTAGCCACCGACGCCGGCCACGATGCCCGGCAGCACGCGGCGGGTGTCCGGCGCGTCGGCCGGCCCGAACCGCAGCGGGTCCATCACGGCCAGCGGGCGTGCGCCCATCGCCAGGATGTCGCGCACGATGCCGCCCACACCCGTCGCCGCGCCCTGGTACGGCTCGACGTACGACGGGTGGTTGTGGCTCTCGGCCTTGAACGTGATCGCCCAGCCGTCACCGATGTCGACCACGCCCGCGTTCTCGCCGATGCCCGCGAGCATCTTCGAGCGCATCTCGTCGGTCGTGGTGTCGCTGAAGTACTTCAGGTGCACCTTGGACGACTTGTAGGAGCAGTGCTCGCTCCACATCACCGAGTACATGGCCAGCTCGGCGTCCGTGGGGCGGCGGCCCAGGATGTCCTTGATGCGGGCGTACTCGTCGTCCTTGAGGCCCAGCTCCTTGTAGGGCTGGTCCTGGTCGGGCGTGCTCTCCGCGTTCTTGACGGTGTCGGTTTTGACCATTTCGGCGTTCACGCCGTCACCACCGCGTCGACTAGGGACAGGAACATGCCGAGACCGTCATCGGTCGGTCCGGTGAGGGCGTCGATGGCGTGCTCGGGGTGCGGCATCAGGCCGACGATCCGGCCGTTGGCGCTGGTGATGCCCGCGATGTCGTTGCGCGAGCCGTTCGGGTTCTCGCCGACGTAGCGGAACACGACCCGACCCTCGCCTTCGAGCTCGTCCAAGGTGGACTGGTCGGCCTGGTAGCCACCCTCACCGGACTTGAGCGGGACGAGGATCTCCGCGCCCTGGTCGTACCGGCTGGTCCAGGCGGTCGCGTTGTTCTCGACCTTCAACCACTGGTCGCGGCACACGAAGTGCAGCTTGTGGTTGCGGATCAGCGCGCCGGGCAGCAGGTGGGCCTCGCACAGGATCTGGAAGCCGTTGCAGATGCCGAGGACCGGCATGCCCTTGCGCGCCGCGTCGATCACTTCCTGCATGACCGGGGCGAACCGGGCGATCGCGCCGCAGCGCAGGTAGTCGCCGTAGGAGAACCCACCGGGCACGATGACCGCGTCGACGTCCTTCAGGTCGTGGTCGGCGTGCCAGAGCTTGACCGCTTCCCCACCCGCGTACTGGACCGCGCGGGCCGCGTCGACGTCGTCCAGCGTGCCGGGGAACGTGATGACCCCGACCCTCATGCCTCTACCCGCCTCACGACCCAGTCCTCGATCACCGGGTTGGCGAGGAAGGTCTCGGCGATCTTCGCGAGCGTGGCGTCGTCGACATCGTCGGCGACCTCCAGCTCGAAGTGCTTGCCCTGGCGGACACTGGTGATTCCGTCGAACCCGAGACGGGGCAGCGCGTTGGCCACCGCCTGTCCCTGCGGGTCGAGGATTTCGGGCTTCGGCATGACGTCGACGACGACTCGGGCCACGACAGGCTGCTCCAAGCTAGGAGGACTGCGGTACTCAGAGAGCCTACCTGACCTGGGTGTTCATCAACTTCCCAGGTGGCGGGCAGCACACGTTCACCTAGTACCACCCGATCGAGACAAGGTCATTTCGACCGGTTCCTGATAACCTGAACTCGCCAAGGCCCCGTAGGCCGAGGAAGTGAGCGCGGCACCCGTCCGGACGGTCGGCGACCGTGCTCGCGCCACTTCTTGAGCAAGTCAGGCGTTCGCTGTGGGCGGACGCGGTGGCGGGCCGGTGCTTGGGCACGCAGTGTGGGGATCATGCGCATCCTGGTGCTTGGTGGCACGGTGTTCCTCAGCAAGGCGACGGCCGTTGAGGCAGTGCGGCGCGGGCACGAGGTGGTGTGCGCTGCACGTGGGGAGTCCGGTCAGGTTCCCGAGGGGGCACAGCACGTCGCGGTCGACCGGAACGTCGGGCTCGGGCCGTTGGAGGGCTCGCACTTCGACGCGGTCGTGGACGTGGCGAAGATGTCGGTGACCTGGGTCCGCCAGGCGCTGAGATCGGTGACCACCGACCACTGGACGTTCGTCTCCAGCTGCTCCGTCTACGCCGACCACTCCACGCCCGGCACCACGGCCACCCTCGACCCGCTGGAGGACGACCCCGACGCGCCGCCGTCGCCCGACCGGTACGGCGCGGTCAAGGTGGCCAGTGAGAACGCCGTCCTCGACGCCGTCGGCGACCGGGCCTTCATCCTCCGCGCCGGCCTCATCACCGGCCCCGGCGATCCGAGCGACCGGTTCGGTTACTGGCCCAACCGGCTGTCCCAGGGCGGCCGGGTCGCGGTCCCCGACGCGACCGACCAGCCCGCCCAGCACATCGACGTGCGCGATCTCGCCGCCTGGATCGTGGACGCCGCCGAGCAGCGCACCACCGGCACCTACGACGCCATCGGCCCGGCCAACCCGCTGTTCATGGTCCTCGGCGAGATCGCGGGCGCGGTGGCGCCGCAGGGCACCGAGTTGGTCCGCATCCCCGAGCCCGTCCTCCAGCAGCACGAGGTCGCGCCGTGGGTGGGGCCGCGTTCCCTGCCGCTGTGGCTGCCGTCGACCCACCGGTCGATGATGTTCCGCGACGCCGGCCCCGCGCTCGCCGCCGGGCTCCGGGTCCGCCCCACCTCCGACACGGCACTGGACTCGCTGGAGTACGAACGCGGTCTCGGTCTGGACCGCACCCGGCGCGCGGGCCTGCCGCCGGAGGTCGAGGACGCGCTGCTGAACGCCGTGGGCTGAGCAGCGGAAAGCGAACCGGAGTAGAACGGGTCGAAGCGGAGAGGAGGCCCCACCCCATGCTGATCGTCCACTTCGGACACTCGTGCCTGCTGGTCGACACCGGCGCCGCGCGCCTGCTGTTCGACCCCGGCACGTTCTCGTCGGACTTCGAGCAGGTAGACGGCCTGGACGCGATCCTGATCACGCACGAGCACCGCGACCACGTCGACCCCGGGAAACTGCCCGGCCTGCGCGCGACCAACCCCGGCGCACGCCTGATCGCCCCGTTCGACCTCGACGGCGCGGAGATCGTCAAGCCGGGCGACGCGCTGGAGTTCAACGACACCGTCGTCAACGTCATCGACGCGCCGCACGAGGTGATCCACTCGACGATCGAACTACCGGTGAACGTCGGCTACCTGGTCGACCACGGCGCGTTCTACCACCCCGGCGACTCGCTGACCGTGCCCGAACAACGCGTCGACATCCTCGGCCTGCCCACCGCCGCACCGTGGATGAAGGTCTCCGACGCGGCGGACTTCCTGGCCAAGGTCGGCCCGCGCAAGGCGGTGCCGATCCACGAGGCGATCCTGGCGCAGACCGAGATCTTCTACCGCGTCCTGGTCGGCACCGCGCCCGAAGGCGTGGAAGTCGTCGTGCTGCCCCGGGGTGAGGCGGTCGAGCTGTAGGTCATCGGCGACGCGCCGTGGTGCAAGGCCAGGTCAACGGCCTCCAGCAGCACTTCACGCGGCCCGAGTCGGTCCAGCGACGCGGCGTCCACCCCGATCCGCACCAACCCGCCGCGTCGAGCCGCACGTCCGGTGCCGAGCAGGTAGCTCCAGTGCTCGCTGAGCATCCGCACCCGCCCGGTCCGCACCTCGCCGGTGCGCAGGTCCCGCACGCCCGCCATGTCCGCGCACACCGCGAACCGGTGCCGCTTCAACGCGACCACCGTGCCCGGTGACGCCAGCCAACCGGGCGGCGCGAACAGGTCGGTGGTCAGCCCCAACCGTGCCAACGCGGTCCGTGCGGCGACCAGCCGCAGGCCGGCTTCGTGCGCGGGCAGCGCGGAGAACTCGGCCCGCCGGCGCAGCGACACCGCCCGGTGCGTCGGGTCCGGCTGGTGGTCGAAACCGTGCAGGACCAGCGCGTCACCGGCGGCCACGCGGGTGCGCACCCAGTTCAGCGCCTCACCGGGCACGGCTTTGCGCGGCGCGAGGAGCAGTGACAGCGGCACCCGCCGCCGGTCCAGTTCGTCGGCGAGGTCGGCGCACCGGGCGAGCGTGCTCGGCCCGATGCCGGACAGCGAAACCACGAGGTCGGCGACCATGCCACCCAGTGCGCACCACCGGCGTGTCGCCCGCTCTAAGACCAGGTGACGCCCGGATGGGGATCGCGCGAACTATTCCGGGCTCGGCCAGTCCGCGAACGACCGCCCGGTGATCCGCTCGTAGGCGTCCACGTACCGGGCCCGGGTGGCGGCCACCACGTCGTCCGGCAGCGGTGGGGGCGGGGTGTTGGACGCTCGGTCCCAACCGGAGGCCTCCGAGGTCAGCCAGTCGCGCACGTACTGCTTGTCGAACGACGGCTGCACGCGCCCCGGCTCGTACCCGTCCAGCGGCCAGTACCGCGACGAGTCCGGCGTCAGCACCTCGTCACCGAGCACCAGCGCCCCGGACCGGTCCAGCCCGAACTCGAACTTCGTGTCGGCCAGGATCACGCCACGCGATCGGGCGAATTCGCGCGCCGCCCCGTACACCTCCAGCGTGACGTCCCGCAGCCGACCGGCCAGCGTCGCGCCCACCTGCGCCTCGACGACGGCGAACGACACGTTCTCGTCGTGCGCGCCGATCTCGGCCTTCGTCGCCGGGGTGAAGATCGGCGGCGTCAGCTCGGAGGCCTCCACCAGCCCCGCCGGCAGCTCCACGCCGCACACCGACCCGGTCTGCCGGTACTCCGCCATGCCCGACCCGGTCAGGTAGCCGCGCGCCACGCACTCGACCTGGACCATCTCCAGCCGCCGCACCAGCAGCGCCCGGCCGCGCACCTCGGCGGGGATGCGCGGGTCGTCCCACGCCACCAGGTGGTTGGGCACCAGGTCCGCGAACTTCTCGAACCAGAACACGCTCATCGCGGTGAGCACCCGACCCTTGTCGGGAATCCCGGTGGCCAGCACGTGGTCGAAGGCGGAGATCCGGTCGGACGCCACGAACAGCAGCAGGTCGTCGTCCACCTCGTGGATCTGACGGACCTTGCCTGCGGCGACCTGCCGGTAGTCAGCGAGCTTGGGCACGGCCCGAAGCCTACTTGTCCGAACGTTGTGGGCCGTCCTTCCCACCTGCGGCAAGATTCGTGCCATGCGCGCACCCGGACTGATACTCGCCGTGACCGCCGTCCTCGCTGTCGCCTGCGCCCCCGCGGACCAGACCGCACAGCCGACCAACCAGGTGGACGGCGTGGCCTGCACGAAGGACCAGCTGGCCACGCTCACCCCGGGCAAGATCACGTTCGGTACGGACCAGCCGGTGTACGAGCCGTGGTTCGTGGACGACGACCCGACCAACGGCAAGGGGTTCGAGTCGGCCGTCGCCTACGCGCTCGCCGAGGAACTCGGCTACGCCAAGAGCGACGTGGTGTGGACGCGGGTGCCGTTCAACGCGGCCATCCAGCCCGGCCAGAAGACCTACGACATGGACCTGAACGAGTTCTCCATCACCGAGGAGCGCAAGCAGGCCGTCGACTTCTCCGCGCCGTACTACGACGTGGACCAGGCCGTGATCACGCTGAAGTCGTCCAAGGCCGCCTCGGTGAAGACGCTGGCGGAGCTGAAGGCGGTCAAGATCGGCGCCCAGGTCGGCACCACCAGCTTCGAGGCCGCCCAGCGCCTGCAGCCGGAGCAGGACGTCGCGGTCTACAACACCAACGACGACGCCAAGGCCGCGCTGCGCGCCGGCCAGATCGACGCGCTCGTGGTGGACCTGCCGACCGCGTTCTACATCACCTCCGCCGAACTGGAGGACGGCCTGATCGTCGGCCAGATCCCGTCGGGCGACGGCAAGCCCGAGCAGTTCGGCATCGTGCTCGACAAGGGCAGCGCGCTCACCGCGTGCGTCTCGACGGCGGTGGAGAACCTGCGCGCCGACGGCACGCTGGCCCGGATCGAGCAGGAATGGCTGTCGTCCGCGGGCACCGCACCCGAGCTGAAGTGACGAGCGAGCTGCAGCGGGAGCGCTTGGCCTACAAGCGTTCCCGTTCGCGGCGGTCCACCCTGGTCGCCCTGCTGTCGACCGCCGTGTTCGCCGTCGCCGTCGGGGTCACCATCGCCCGCGCGCCCGGTTGGCCGCGGGTGCGGCAGTCGTTCTTCAACGTGGAGATCGCGTGGCGCTCGCTGCCCGCGATCCTGGAAGGGCTCTGGCTGAACCTGCGCGTGCTGGTGGTGTGCGGCGCGCTGATCCTGGTGCTGGCGCTGGGTGTGGCGACGCTGCGCACCCTGCGCAGCCCGGTGTGGTTCCCGCTGCGCGCGCTGGCCACGGTGTACGTGGACCTGTTCCGCGGCCTGCCGTTGATCATCCTGCTGTACCTGGTCGGGTTCGGCCTGCCCGCGTTGCGGCTGACCGGCGTGCCCAACGACTTCGTCGTGCTCGGCGGCGTGGCGTTGGTTCTCGCGTACACCGCGTACGTGGCCGAGGTGTTCCGCGCCGGGATTGAATCGATTCACCCGTCACAGGTCGCGGCGGCCCGGTCGCTGGGCCTGGGCCCGCGCCAGACCATGCGGCTGGTGGTGCTGCCGCAGGCCGTGCGGCGGGTCATGCCCGCGCTGCTCAACGACTTCGTCGCGCTGCAGAAGGACTGCGGGCTGATCTCCGTGCTGGGCGCGGTGGACGCGGTGCGCGCGGCGCAGATCGAGCAGGCACGGTCGTTCAACTTCACCCCGTACGTGGTGGCGGGGTTGCTGTTCGTGCTGCTCGCGGTGCCCACGGCGCGGTTCGCCGACGCGTTGGGCCGACGGGTGGAACGCCGTCAGGGGGGACGATGACCGAACCGGTGCTCAGCGTGCGCGGTGTGGTGAAGCGCTACGGGGGCAACACGGTGCTGGACGGGGTCAGCCTCGACGTGCGTGAGCACGAGGTGGTCACCGTGATCGGGTCGTCGGGGTCGGGCAAGTCGACCCTGCTGCGGTGCGTGAACCTGCTGGAGGAGTTGGACGACGGCCAGGTGCTGCTCGACGGCGTGGACGTGTCCGACCCGCGGGTGAACGCCGACCTGGCCCGACGTGGCATGGGCATCGTGTTCCAGGCGTTCAACCTGTTCCCGCACATGAGCGTGCTGGACAACGTCACCCTCGCGCCCCGCGTGGTGCACGCCGTGCCGCGGGGCGAGGCCGAGCGGAACGCCCTCGACCTGCTCGAACGGGTCGGGCTCGCGGACCGGGCGGGCAGCTACCCCGAGCAGCTGTCCGGTGGGCAGCAGCAACGGGTGGCGATCGCCCGCGCGCTGGCCTACTCGCCGCGGTTGCTGCTGCTGGACGAGATCACCAGCGCGTTGGACCCGGAGCTCGTCGGCGAGGTGCTGGCGCTGGTCAGGGAGCTGGCGGAGGCGGGCCGGACGATCCTGATGGCGACCCACGAGATGGGGTTCGCACGGCAGGTGGCGGACCGGGTGGTGTTCCTCGACGGCGGTCGGCTGGTCGAGTCCGGACCACCCGATCAGGTGCTCGGCGAGCCGGTGCACCCGCGCACCCGGCAGTTCCTCCGGAGGATCATCGACGCAGGCCGCCTTTAGGCCGCTCGGGAGACGCCACTTGGGGTATCGGACGAGTGACCCCTAGTCTGCTGGGCGTGGGCCATCGGAAGGCATTTGTGGCACCTGTCGCGGCGAGCGGCGGGCTGTTCCTGCTGCTGCTCGTGGGTGCGTGTGGCAAGCCGTCGGCGAGCCCGGAGCCCGTGGTGCTCCCGACGACCTCCAGTTCAGCGCCGGTGACCTCGATCCCGGCGGTGGCCAACATCTCGGTACGGCCGGTGGCCACCACCCCGCCGCCGCCTCCGCCGCCCGTGGCGGAGACCACCGAGCCGCCTCCGCCGCCTCCGGTGCAGGCCCAGCCGCTGCCGGCACCCAAGCCGACGTTCGAGCCGCCGCCGCCCCAGCCCCGGTGGGACGAGGTGGCGCTGGAGGGCTTCCCGTGCGACCAGGAGGGCGACACGGCGGTCGACCCGACAGGTCGGGAGCTGGTGTGCACACCGACCCGCCGGGGCAGACTGGCCTGGGCCGGGGACTAGAGGATCGGTTCGGGCACGTAGCCGGCCGCGGCGGGGAACTTCGCCAGCACGTCCTCGACCTGCCGCACCACGTCCGCGACCTGGTGTTCGGCCACGCCGGTGAACGACAGCCGGTCGGCCAGCAGCCCGTCCAGCGCGGCGCGGTCCAACGGCAGCCGGCCGTCGACCGCGAGACGGTCGAGCAGGTCGTTCCCGGCCAGGCCCTGCTCGCGCATGGCCAGCGCGACCGCGACGGCGTTCTCCTTGATGGCCTCGTGCGCGGTCTCCCGGCCGACGCCCGCCCGGATCGCCGCCATCAGCACCTTCGTGGTGGCCAGGAACGGCAGGTAGCGGTCCAGCTCACGACCGACGACCGCCGGGTAGGCGCCGAACTCGTCCAGCACCGTGAGGAACGTCTCCAGCAGCCCGTCGAACGCGAAGAACGCGTCCGGCAGCGCGACCCGGCGCACCACCGAGCACGACACGTCACCCTCGTTCCACTGGTCGCCCGCCAGCTCGCCGACCATGGACAGGTAGCCGCGCAGGATGACCGCGAACCCGTTGACCCGCTCGCACGACCGGGTGTTCATCTTGTGCGGCATCGCGCTGGAGCCGACCTGACCGGCCTTGAAGCCCTCGGTGACCAGCTCGTGGCCCGCCATCAGCCGGATCGTCTTGGCCAGCGACGACGGTCCCGCGGCCAGCTGCACCAGGGTGGAGACGACGTCGAAGTCCAGCGACCGCGGGTAGACCTGGCCGACGCTGGTCAGCACCTTCTCGAAGCCGAGGTGGCCCGCGACGGTCCGTTCGAGCTCCACCAGCTTGTCCCGGTCGCCGCCGAGCAGGTCGAGCATGTCCTGGGCGGTGCCGACCGGGCCTTTGATGCCGCGCAGCGGGTAGCGGGTGATCAGCTCGTCCAGCCGCTGGAACGCGATCAGCACCTCGTCCGCGGCGGACGCGAAGCGCTTGCCCAGCGTGGTGGCCTGGGCGGCGACGTTGTGCGAGCGGCCCGCCATGACCAGGTCGGTGTGCTCGGCGGCGCGCTGCGCGAGGCGGCCGAGGACGGCGGCCGTCTTGCCCCGCACGTGCTCCAGGGAGCGCAGGATCTGCAACTGCTCGACGTTCTCGGTGAGGTCGCGCGAGGTCATGCCCTTGTGCACGTGCTCGTGGCCGGCGAGCGCGTTGAACTCCTCGATGCGCGCCTTCACGTCGTGCCGGGTGACCCGCTCGCGTTCGGCGATGGACGCCAGGTCGACCTGGTCGACCACCCGCTCGTAGTCCGCGACGGCCTCGGCGGGCACGTCGATGCCGAGGTCGGCCTGCGCCCGCAGCACGGCGAGCCACAGCTGCCGCTCCAGCACGATCTTGTGCTCGGCGGACCACAACGTGGCCAGCTCGGTGGAGGCGTAGCGACCGGCGAGGACATTGGCGATGCGGGGCTTGACCGTCACGTGACCAGCATATTTCGCTCGGGCGAAAGACCGGACGGCGGGGAGTGTCACCACATGGTCAGCTTCGGGTCCGTGGCCAGCCGCACCAACTGGTCGGTGGTCACGGCCACGTCGGCCCGCAGCACGCCCGTCATCGGGTCGTAGTTGTAGGCGCTGACCTCCACCACGGACCCGTCGGCGCGGAAGTGCGCCACCCGGTACGTCATCATCGCCACTCCCGGGTTGGTGACCGTGGCGAACTCCAGGTGGCTGCCGTCGTCCTGGCGCACGGGCTCGTCGCACTTCGCCACGGCGCAGAACTGGTCACGGGTCACCTGCTGCGCCGGCGCGTTGAGCTCCACCACCGCCTCGCTGGGGCCCACCCCGTCGACGAAGCGCACGATCGCGACGAGGTGCGCCGCCTGGTCCTGGCCGAGCACGTCGGCGAAATCGATCTCCACGACCTTCGCGCCCGGCACGACGTCGACGAACTGCTTGGTCAGGACCTCGGAGAGCACTGTCCTGACGCCGGCCGGGACCGTGGTGGGGCGCGTCTCCTTGAGCAAGGACGGCGGCTCCATCGTGGCCGGCTGCTGGGAGGGGGACGGGGACGCCGTGATCGTCAACACCGGCGCCTGCCCCACGTCGATCCCCGGCCGCTGGTCGAACACCCCCGGCAGGGACAGCACCGTCCCGGTGAGGGCGAGCGTCGCCACCGCCACCGCGACCAGGGCACGACGGCGTTTGCGCACGTGCTCGGCCCGCTGGATCAGCTCCTCGGCGTCGAAGTTCAGCGGCGGCTCGTCACCGATCGCGGCCCGCAACCCCTCCCGCAGGTCTGCCTCGCTCATGACGCCACCACCGCCCCTCGCTCCAGTTCTTCGACCGCCGCGCGCAACGCCACGAGCCCGCGTGCGGTCTGGCTCTTGACCGTGCCCTCGGTGCACCCCATGGCGACCGCGACCTCGCTCACCGGCAGGTCCTCGAAGTACCGCAGCACGAGCACGGCCCGCTGCCGCGGCGGCACGCGCAGCAGCCCCGCGTGCACCAGGTCGCGCGCCCACAGCCGCTCGCCCGAACGTTCCGGGTCGGCGGCCGAGTCCGCCACGTCGGGCACCTCGCCGTCGCGCTGCTCCACCCGCCGCCAGGGTCTGCGCTTCTCGTCCAGCCACGTGCGCAGCAGCACCTTGCGGGCGTACCCGGACGCGTTGTCCCGCCACTCGATCCGGTGCCACGCCTGGTACAGCTTGAGCAGGCTGGCCTGCATCAGGTCCTCGGCCATGTGCCAGTCGCCGCAGAACAGGTACGCCGTGCGCCGCAACGAAGCGGCATGGCTCACCGCGAACTCACGGAAGCCCTGCTCTTCGGCCTTGCGCATGTGCGATCCCCTTTCGCGCCCCCATTCCTTCCAACGCGATCAGGGGTCAGCGAGGTTGCATCGACTTCTGCAGCATCCGGCGTGCCGCCGCGCGCGGGTCGGGGCTGATCTCGATCAGCGCGTTGACCACGGCGCCGTCCACCAGGGCGATCAGCTCCTCGACGCGTTCCCGGGTGACCGGCTGACCGGCCCGGGTGAAGATGTCGAAGAGCAGGGAGTGCAGCTCGCCCGACATCCTCCGCATCAACGGCCGCAGGTAGGGCCGCCGGCCGGTCGCGACCAGGCGTTCGTAGCGCAGCAGCACGGCCTCCGCGTCACCGTCGCCGGGCGGGCCGAGCAGCAGGTCGAGCACGAGCTCGATGAACGCGTCGCCGCCGCACTCGCGCGGGTCCAGCTCGTCCAGCCGGGCCTTGCCGTAGGCCAGCTCGGCGTTGCCGTGGAACTCCAGGGCGGCGGTGACCAGCTCGTCCAGCGAGTCGAAGTAGTACGTGGTGGAGGCCAGCGGCAGGCCCGCGCGCTCGGCGACGGCACGGTGCCGGATCGCGTCGAACCCGCCGTCGGCCAACAGGCCCGCGGCGGCTTCGACCAGCGCCTGGCGCCGGCGTTCGCCCTTCGGCGTTGCGGCTGTCATTGCAGGAAAGGTACTAGTGCCCGCCACCGGTCACGTCGAGGCGGGCACCGCGTTCAGAGCCGCGCCGCGAGCCGTTGCGCCATCGACGCCAGCTCACCCGAGAACGGCGCCACCGACGAGCCCTCCTCCGGTCGGCTGAGCAAGTACAGCTCATCGCCGGCGGGGGTCTTCGCGGTCTGGTACTGCACGTTCGACTCCGGCACCAGCGTGCCGGGCGGCGCGATCACGGCCGACACCGTGCCGAAGATGGCGCCGTCACGCACCGGGTAACTCGCGCCACGTGAGCCGATCGGGCAGTCGGCCGCGGCGGGCGCGGCCTGGAAGGTGTTGGCGACCGAGAGCTCGTCGGCGAGGGCGACGGCGAGCTCCCGGTCCACCTCAACGCACCCGCGTTGGGCGCTGCCGACCGACGGGCGGTCGGCACTCCCCGATGGCTCGTCCCCCTGCGTAGACGGGTCGTCGGGGATGCTCTTGGGCGGTATTCCACCGCTGCGGTCCGGTGATGCGTCCTTCGGGATCAGCTCCGGCTGACCGGCGCTGAATGGGGTGACGTTAAGGGACGAACCGTCCTCAGCGGAACCCGCCACGGCGGTATCGCTGGTCGAGTTCTCCAGCAGGCCGCTCGTGACGGCCACTCCACCGAAGACGAGCACGAGGGCCAACGTGGAGCCGAGCGCGATCGCCGACCGCCGTCGCGCGGTCACCCGCGCCGACGCCGACCGCACGCCCGCCACGTCGAAGGACGGGGGCGGCGCGTCACGGGCCGCGTCGCGGAACAGCTCAGCGAGCTTCTGCTCGTCCACCTACCTCCTCCTCCCGCTCACGACGCCGGCCGCAAGTCTTCGATGGTGTCGCCCAACGCCTCGCGCAGGGCTTCCAGACCCCTGGAGGTCTGGCTCTTCACGGTTCCCTCGGAACACCCCAACGCCTCGGCGGTCGCCGCCACGTCCAGGCCCTCCAGGAACCTCAGCACGAGCACCGCCCGCTGCCGTGGGGGTACCCGCCGCAAGCCCGCGACCAGTGCCTCGCGCGTCGCCACCGAGTCCGCGATCTCACCGTCACCCGAGGGCGTCTCCGGGACCTCGTCCACGAAGCGCTCCCGCCGCCACGGCCGGCGCGACTCGTCGATCACCGCGCGCACCAGCGTCCGGCGGACGTAGGCGTCCAGGGCCTGCTTGTCCCGGACCTTGCGCCACCTGCGGTGCAACGCGACGAACGCGGTCTGCGCGAAATCGTCCGCCCGGTGCCAGTCACCACAGAGCAGGAACGCCGTTCGGCGCACGGCCTCCCGGCGAGCCACGAAGTACTCCGCGAACTCCTGCTCGTCGTGCTGATCCACGCGGACTCTCTCCGCTCGTCGTGCTTGCACCTACCGGACGGAATCGGTGGCGCACACGGTTGCACGCCGGTTGTCCGAGACTTGCGTCACCCCCCATCGTGGTACCGCCCGCACGACTGGGTCAGGGCTTGCCCGGTGTGATGTGATCCATTCGTGACCCTGCTCTCACCGCTCGACTTCCGCTCCGACACCGTCACCCGGCCGGACGAGGCCATGAGACTGGCGATGGCCGGCGCCGAGGTCGCCGACGACGTGCTCGACCACGACCCCACGATGCGGTTGCTCGAAGAGCGCGTCGCGGACCTGTTGGGCGTGGAGGCGGCGTTGTGGGTGCCGTCGGGGTCGATGGGCAACCTGATCGCGTTGACCGTGCACCTGCGGCCCGGTGACCAGTTCCTGGCGCCGCGCGGGGCGCACGTGCTGGACAACGAACTGGGGACGGCCGCGTGGATCGCGGGCGGGATGCCTCACCCGTTGGAGTGCGACGCGGGGCCCGGACGGGTGTCACCCGATGCGGTGCGTGCGGCGGCGGGTGCCGCCGGGCCGTACTACACGCTGCGCACGACGCTCTTGTGCCTCGAAAACACCCACAACGCGGCGGGTGGGGCGGTGACGCAGCCCGATGAGCACGCCTTGCTGGTGTCGGCGGCGCGGGAAACCGGGCTGCGGGTGCACCTGGACGGCGCGCGGTTGTGGAACGCGTCCGTGGCGTTGGGCCTGCCGCCCGCGGCTCTGACGGTCGGGGTGGACACCGTGCAGGTGTGCCTGTCCAAGGGGCTCGGCGCGCCGGTGGGGTCGATCGTGGCCGGGACTTCGTCGTTCGTGACCGAGGCGCGGCGGGTGCGCAAGATGCTCGGCGGCGGTGTCCGGCAGGGCGGCGTGCTGGCCGCCGCGGGGCTGGTCGGGCTGGGGCGCATCGACGACCTGGCGCAGGACCACGCGAACGCCCGCGCGTTGGCGCACGGCCTGGCGGAGCTGGACTGGCAGGTGGACGAGCCGGAGACGAACATCGTGCTGGCCGGCGTGCCGGACCTGGAGGTGACGTTGACCGGGCTGCGGCACCTGGGCGTGTTCGCCGGGCCGATGGCGGGCAAGATCCGGTTCGTGCTGCACCGCGACCTGGGCGCCGACGACGTGGCCGAGGCGCTGCGCCGGATCGGGTCGGCGAGCTGACCCGGTCCGGGGGTGCTCAGGTCTCGGTCGCGGTCTTGGTCGCGGTCTTGGTCGCGCGCAGCTCCTCACGCAGTTCGGCCAGCTCCGCCCGGACCAGGCGGAGTTCGGCCAGCGTGCTCTGCTCGGCCTCGGCCACCGATTCCTCGACCCCGCTGAGCCGGCTGACCAGCCAGGAGGCGATCGTGCCGGTGATGACACCGAGCAGGGCGATGCCGCCGATCATGAGCAGTGCGGCGACAAGGCGCCCCTCCCAGGTGACGGGGTAGCGGTCGCCGTAACCGACGGTGGAGATGGTGGTGAGCGTCCACCAGACGGCATCGCCGAATGTGGTGATGGTGGCGTCCGGGTGATGGCGTTCCGCGTCCAGCACGGCCAGCGAGGCGGACAGGCCGACCACGGCGGTGACCCCTGCGGCGTAGATGCCGACGCGTTCCCGGAACCTGTCCTCGAACCGGCGGTTGAGCAGTTTGAAGACGGTGATCAGCCGCAGCACGCGCAGTTGGCGGACCATCGGCAGCAGCACCGTGAGCAGGTCGAACAGGTGGCTGACGAAGAACTTCCGCTTGTCCACGGCGAGTTTGAGGCGGGCGGCGTAGTCCAGCGCGAAGACCAGCCAGGTCAGCCAGAGGACGATCTCCAGCACGACGTGCAGGCCGGGGGTGGAGCGGTCGTCGAGGACCTGCCAGGCGTAGGCCACCAGGAAGAGGATGGCGAGGCCGGTCAGCGGCCACTCGACGCGTCGCTCCCATTGGGCGAGGCGGCGTTCATCGGTCTCGAACACCGACCCATGGTGCGGCTCGGGTCGGTGTTTTGCCAGCTCCGGGTACAACTTCACCTGCCGGCGCTGTCAGGGGCCCTTGATGCCCTTCGGGCGCTTGCCGCTCTTGATCGCGCCGTACGCGGCGGTGCCGAGGAACAGCACGCCACCGATGATCGCGAGCCAGAAGACGCCTTCGATGACGGCGCCGAGCACGGTGATCACGAGCCAGGCCGCGAGCAGCCACAGGATTATTCGGACCATGCCACACGAACGAGTGGCATGGTCCATCAGTTCCCCACCAGCCCATGATCGGGAGTACAAATGTCATCATGATGACGACAACCAAGGACCGAGCCGCCGCAACGCCTCCTCGATGTCGTGGGCGGCCCCGGCGAAGGACATCCGGATGAACTCGTGCCCGCGCACGGGGTCGAAGTCGATGCCCGGCACGATCGCGACCCCCGTGTCGTCCAGGAGGCGGCGGCAGAAGTCCATCGAGTCGTCGGTGAGGTGCGAGACGTCGGCGTAGGTGTAGAAGGCGCCGTCGGCGGGGGCCACCTTGTCGATGCCGAGATCGGCCAGGCCCTTGAGCAGCACGTCCCGGTTGAGGCGGTACCCCTCGACCAGGCGCTCGGTCTGCGCGTACGACTCCGGCTCGAACGCCGCGACGGCCGCGTACTGGGCCAGGGCGGGCGGGCAGAGCGTGAAGTTGCCCGTCAACCGGTCCACCGCCCGGCGCAGGTCGGGCGGCAGCACCATCCACCCCAACCGCCAGCCGGTCATGGCGAACGCCTTGGAGAAGGAGTTGACCACGATGGATTCCCGGGAGGTCTGCCACGCGCAAGCGAGCGGCGTGCCGTAGCTGATGCCGTGGTAGATCTCGTCACTGACCAACCGGACGCCGTGCGCACCGCACCAGCCCGCCACCGCGGCCAACTCGTCCGGCTTGAGCACCGTTCCCGTCGGATTGGCCGGACTGGCCACCACCAGCCCGTCCAGCGGCCCGGCGTCGTCCAACATCGCCACCGTCGGCTGGAACCGCGTCTCCGGCCCGCACGGCAACTCGACCACCTCACACCCCAACGCCCGCAGGATGTTGCGGTAGGCGGGGTAGCCGGGCCGCGCCAACGCGACCCGGTCACCGGCCTCGAAGGAAGCGAGGAACGCCAACAGGAAGGCACCGGACGACCCGGTCGTCACCACCACGTCGTCGGCCGAGATCTCAAGCCCGTACTGCCGGAAGTAGTGCCCGGCCAGGGCCTCCCGCAGCTCCACAATCCCCAACTGCTCGGTGTAGCCCAGCGTCCGCTCGCGCAGGGCGCGTTGAGCGGCCTCCAGCACGGGCGTGGGCGCCGGACTGGACGGCTGCCCGGCCGCCAACGACACCACGTCCCCCACCGTCCGCTGCCGCCGCGCCGCGGCGGACAACACCTCCATCACGTGGAAAGGAGGCACATCCGCACGACTGGCGACACTGAGCATGCAGGTCAGGCTAATAGACCGGGCCCGGCCGACAACCACCGTGAACCGGCGCTGACCACCAACTACCGTTCGACCACATGCATCGAAGCCGTGTCTACGCACTGCTGATCGACACGCCCCGGGAGGAGGCGGCCCAGGCAGCGGCCTTCTGGTCCGCGGCCCTCGGCGCCCCCGCGCGTCCGGTGCCGTCGGAAGAGCAGTTCACCAACCTGCACGAGGCCCTGCCGGGTCTGGTCACCGCCGTCCAGGCGGTCGACGACACGCCTCGCTTCCACCTCGACATCGAGACCGACGATGTCGAAGCCGAAACCGCGAGACTGCTCGGCCTCGGCGCGACGCAGGTGGCGCGGTGGTTGGAGTGCCGGGTGCTCCGCGCCCCCGGAGGGCACCTGATGTGCGTCCTACCCGTGCACAGCGACCCGGACCTCTTCACCGCCCAGGCGAACACCTGGCCGTGACAAGACCTCGAAACCACTAGCACCCTTGGCAGCCGCCATCGCCTCCGGCAGCGGAATCCGTCTGCGAACCGCGTAATCACACCCCGGCTCCCAGCCGGCTATCCGAGGAATTCGTCCAGCAGTGCGGTGACCCTCGCCCGCAGCACGCCGGCATCGGTCAGGCCGTGGAAGTCGACCACGTCCGCCGCCCGCCTCCGGCGCCCGCTCTGGTCGATCGCGGCCGCGCCGAACTGGCCGCGCAACTCCGGCCCGCCGACCCGGCCGTCCGGCAGTTCCGGCAGCAGCCGCACCAACGCGGTGGCGAGGTCGACCTCCACCTCCCGCACGGTGAGCAGGTCCCGGGTCAGCACGGCCAACAACGAGCCCGTGCCGGTGGCAGCGGCCAATGCCCGCACCGCGGATCTGCCGATGCCCAGCCGCAGGTCCGCCGACCGCGGCGGGTAGGCGATGAGCTTGAACGCCGCACCCAGCCACGGGTCGAGTTCGCCGCCGCGGGCCACCCCCTGTGCGGTCAGGTGGCTCCACGGCGCCGGTTCGTCCTGGACGTGCAGGACGATCGGCATGGCGCCGAGGTCGAGGTGTTCCCAGGCGGTGCGGAACGCGGTCGCGGTGAGAGTCGCATTGGTCACCAGACGTCACTCCCGAATGACGGCGGGCATTACTCCGGCCCCCAGGCCCGCCACCGGAACTGACGCCGTGGCGGACGATCGGGTTCCGTTCGGCCCGGGGAACTCAGACCTCTTGCAACAACTCCCACACGCAGCCGGCGAGGCGGGCGTTGTCGATCGGCGTGATGGTGCTCCAGTTCCGACCGTCGGAACTGGGCCGGACCTGGTGCAGGTAACGGCCGGACGGCGTGTCGTGCCACGCGACCACGCGACCGGCCCGCACCGGCGGCCCACCGCGTTGGGCACGTTCGACCCCGAACTGGCCGCGAGTGCTCATCCCGTCGCACATGCCCGCCAGCTCCTGTGCCTCGTGCAACGGCAACCCGTGCCGCTCCAACGCGAGGACCAGCTTCTCCGCGTCCCGCCCGGCCTCGTCGGACGCCGCGCGCAGCAGGTCGTTCGGCAGGCTGATGGACCGCCCGTACCCGGCGGGCATCTCACCGGCGACCGACACAGCCGCCTCGGCCAGCGCACTGGCGCGCGACTCGATCAGCCACACCTCCTCGCCGTCCACCACGGCGAGGATGCCCTCGTCACCGGCCGCCGCCGCAAGACCCTTGATCTTGCGGCGGTCGACCCAGATCCAGAGGTCGATCGACACCTGCGGGTTGGCCAGCAGCGCGAACGCATCGGCCAACTCGGGCGTCAACCGCCGGTTCCCCGCCAACCCGCGCTCGGCCAACGACTGCCAAGCCTGCTCGACGAACACAGCCCGCTCGGTGTGCGTGATGCCCGGACTCGGCACGTCCAACGCGACGTTGCGCCTGGCGAGCCGCTCACCTTCCCACGCCACGTCGAACTCCAGCGTGGAAAGGACAACCGTGCCGCTCACTTCACTTCTTCTCGGGCTCGTCGCCGATGACCGACTGCACGACCATCCGCTCGTCACCGAAGACGTCATCGGAGTCCACGCCGTACTTGCGGACGTGCTCGCCGTCCTCCTCGCCAGGACCACCCTTGGCGGTCGCCGCAGGCTGCAACATCGAGTTACCCGCCCCACCTCGACCCGCAGCCGCACCCGCCGCACCACGACCGGCCACCCGCTCGTCGGGGTCAATGGCACCGATCGTCGCCGAGACACCGGGCTTCCCGGTCAGCGCACCCGGAACACCGGGCACACCACCCTTGCCGGCACCGCCGCCGCCACCACCCGTGCCCTTACCACCGGCCGCCCCCTCAGGCACCTTGCCACCGCCCGGCACAGCCGTAGACGGATTACGCACCACCCGAGCACCACGAGCAGCACCGGCCGCCAGCCCCAACGCCGCCCCGCCGGCCAACCCGAGCCCAAGCCCCAACCCCAGGTTCGACCCACCGGTCTTCCCCAACGCCGCGGGCGGCACCACCGGCGAGACACTCGGCGTCGGACCAGGCAACTGCCCCGTCGACCCACCCGGCAACTGGCCAGGCAACTGACCGGGCAACTGCGGCGGCAACCCAACCGACCCACCAGGCACCTGACCGGGCGAGCCACCGGGCAACCCACCAGGCACACCACCGGTGATCCCCGGCACGCCCCCACCGGGCTGCGCCACCTGCGCGACCGGCGTGCTGACACTGGAAGCCGTGGTCACCTCGAACTGCGGAGGCTTGTTCATACCCTGGTACTGGTTCAGCGCATCCCGACTGGCGTCCGTGTACTGATCCAACCCGCGAATGGCCTGATCGCGCGCAGCCTGGGTCTGTTTGACCTCTTTGGCGTGATCGGTCTCGTACCCGAAGAACCCAACGACGTCGTCCCCGAAATTGGTTTCCGTATCACCGCGCAACTTGTGCGGCTCCGGCATCCCGTTCCGGGTCTGGCTGTAGCTAGCGCCCTGCACCGCCGTGGCCTGGGAGTTCTGCTGGGCGGCTTCGGTCCCGGAGGTCGCCACGTCAGCCGACACGGTGACCGCCTGCCCCGCGTTGTCCCCCGCCGCGCCCTGCCAATCGATACCGAGCTTCTTCAGCTCGGTCCGCAGAGTCTCGTCCACATCGTCGAGAGTTGCCGCCAATTCACGCAGCGCATGTGAGGCGTCGCTGAACTTCTGAGCGGCATCGGATGTCGAGAACTGCTGAACAAGGTTGGCGAGCGCCTGGTTGTCGTAGCCCTCGAACCTGAAGTCGGGAATGTCTCGGTGCCCGGTCATGACGTCCCCCTCACACCAACGTTGGCAAAGTGACGAGCGCCAGCTCGGCCGCCCTCTTGGCGTTATCACACATCTGCTTTTGTGAAGACTCCTGCCCGACGGGGGAGAAGTCCACATAGAGCTGTTGACCATCGGACACATCGACCGCTACGGAACAGTCCAGCGTCGACGTTCCGGTCAGGGTGAGCTGAACAGCGGGATAGCCGCTCACCTCGATCTGCTGCACCTCGACGTTCCCGCCGCCCTGCCAGTACTCAATCCCCTTGGCGGTCACCACAGCAACGCCATAGGTGATGCGCGGCGAACGGTTGTTGGTGTAGTCGCAGGTTGGGACGTCACCAGTCTTCACGATGTCGCTGTCGTTCCGAGCCGACTCGACAACCGCGAGTTGGTTCATCTGATCGGCGGTCAGCACCTGGCAGGGATCAACGCCGTCGAGTTTGAGCTCTTGAGGGCGGGAGGTGTTCGCCGAGGTCGTCGATGTGGAAGTGGACGTAGCCGATGTCTGACCCGCGGGCCCAGGATCCCCGGGCTTCTCGGCTGTGCATCCGACAGTAGTCAGCGCGGCCAAGACAGCTACCGCCACGATTCGCGTAAAACTATTAGGCACTTTTAGCCCCGAACGCCGCGATGACTTCTTCCTCCGTGAACCCGTACTGCTCAGCGGTCTGACGCAACTGTTCGGCGAGGTTGTCGAGACTGGTGATGTATTCGCGGATTCGTTCCGCGTAAGAGTCCTCGTCCTCGACGAGCCGCGAGTTCCAGGCATCGGCCACACCGACGTTCACCGGGTCGGAACCATCGAGCACGACCTTGAGATCGCGCCTGCTCCTTTCCCACTTCCGGGCGAGCGCATCAGCCTGATCGCCGATGATCTTCCCCGCCTGCAGGACGGTCTCCTTGGTGACGTTGAACTGCTGCCCGCCACCCGGACCGGCGGCCATCGTCTCGTTCAGACGCTTCTCGGCCGCGAAGGCTTCGCCGATCGCCCGCCCGATGGTCCCCCCCGCGGCGGCGACGGCTCCTAGTAGGCCGTTCTCCTGTTCCACGACGTCCTACCCCCGTACGGTCGGTAACGGATCGATCCCGGTTCGAGGTTACCAACGACCACGTGAACCAGGTCTGAGGTTGGACGAAGTCCCACGCACTCCGGTTCCGTCCGGCTCAGAGGTCGTAGCGGCCAGCCTTCACGGCCGCGATGAGTCCTGCGAACGCGGCGGCCGAGACGACCACTGCCCCGTTGTGGGGTGCCTTGCTGTCGCGGATGGCTCGATCATCGGCAACGGCCGCGCACTCGACACACTGGTTGCTGCCGCCGCTACGACCGCTCTTCCTCCACCGTGCGAACGAGTCGATCATCGATCCCCCAGCTCTCGTCGGACAGCGCGCAACAGGTCTGCGGTGTCGTGCGGGCTCAGCGCGATCTCGACCAACGACGCGAAGACGACCTGGAACTTCGCCACGTCCGTCGGGTCGTCCATGATCGCCTCACCCCCTGCGTACTCCAGTCCGATGAACGGAGCGTCAAGCGGATCGCTGAAGCGAAGGATATTCACCGCTCCACCCATTGTGGGGGTACTCACCCGCTCCGAAGGAGAGCACTTGGATGGTGATGTTGTCCTGCTGGGCCAACGTCAGCAGGTGATCGATCTGCTCGATCATGACCTCCGCGCCGCCGACGAGTACATCCGGACCGTGAACTGGCCAACCGCGAATTGTCCGAGACGGGCATGACGAAGATCATCATGGTGCCCCTGACCACCGGCGAACTGGTCGAGTACGCCGAGCGGACCGGTGCTGACCCCACCGAGGAGGCCACTCGCATGGCCGTGATGCGGGAAACCGTCGCCGCCGGTGGTGCCATCGCGTGGCCGCCCGGCCGCAACGACCGGTGCTGGTGCGGCTCCGGTGCCAAGTACAAGAAGTGTTGCGGCCGGTCAGGTGGGTTCTAGGGGACGTCGATGTCGCCGTTCGCGGCCCGCAGGGCGATGTCGGTGCGGTGGTGGGAGCCGGTGAGGTGGACGGCTTCCAGGCGGTGGTAGGCGTCGGTTCGGGCTTCGGTGAGGGTGGGGCCTGTGCCTACTACCGACAGGACGCGGCCGCCGGTGGAGACGACGGCGCCGTCTTCGCGGCGGCGGGTGCCGGCGTGGAGGACGCCTTCGGCGTCGGCGCCGGTGATGACGTCGCCGGTGCGGGGGCGGCCGGGGTAGCCCTCGGCGGCGATCACGACGGTGACGGCGTAGCCCTCGGCCCAGTCCAGGGGCGGCGCGGAGGCCAAGGCGCCGGTGGCGGCGGCGTGGAAGAGGCCGGCCAGGGGGGTGCGGAGGAGGGCCACCACGGCCTGGGTCTCGGGGTCGCCGAACCGGCAGTTGAACTCGATGACCTGCGGTCCGGTGGAGGTCAGGGCCAGGCCCGCGTAGAGCAGGCCGGTGAACGGGGTCCCACGGCGGGCCAGTTCGTCGACGACGGGCTGGACGCAGGTGGACACGATCGTGTCCACCAGATCGGGGGACGCCCACGGCAGCGGGGCGTAGGCGCCCATGCCGCCGGTGTTCGGGCCGGAGTCGCCGTCGCCGACGCGCTTGAAGTCCTGCGCGGGCAGCAGCGGCACCACGGTGGAGCCGTCCACCAGGCAGAACAGCGACACCTCCGGCCCGTCCAGGAACGACTCCAGCAGCACCGGGTGGCCGTGGTCGAGCAACGTCATGGCGTGCGCGCGGGCCACGGCGCGGTCGGTGGTGACCACGACGCCCTTGCCGGCGGCCAGGCCGTCGTCCTTCACCACCCACCTCGGGCCGAAGTGGGTCAGCGCGGCGTCGAGCCGGGCCGGGTTGTCGACGATCTCCGACGCCGCGGTGGGCACGCCCGCGGCGGCCATGACGTCCTTCGCGAACGCCTTGGACCCCTCGATCCGGGCCGCCGCGGCCGACGGGCCGAAGCAGGGGATCCCGATGGCGCGCACGGCGTCCGCCGCACCCGCCACCAGGGGCTGCTCCGGCCCGACCACGACCAGGTCGGCGTTCCACTCCTTGGCCAGCGCCGCGACGGCCCCGGCGTCGGTGACGTCGACCCCGTAGGTCTCCGCGACGCCCGCGATACCGGCGTTACCCGGCGCGCAGGCAAGCGCGATCACCGAAGGGTCCCGCGACAACGCGAGGACAAGGGCATGTTCACGGGCGCCAGACCCGATGACCAGGACACGCACGGTGCGGAAGCCTAGATGACTCGGCCGGTCATCCGCCCAGTGCGTCCAGCGAGCCGGGGTGCAGGGGCACCGGATCGGTCATCGCGGCCTTCTCCTGGCGGATGTCCTTGGCCGCCGGGTGCACCGCCTCCAGCTCCGACTTCTTCTCGAAGATGAGCTTGGTCACGGCGCACGCGTCGCCCTCGGGGAAGTCCGACCGCACCAGCAGCACGTTGGGCACCACGACGGTCGGCACGTCGGCCGGCTGCCCGTAGGTGGCGGCCGGGATGACGCCCCGGTCGTACACCTCGTTGACCTTCTTCAACGCGTCCAGCTGCGGCGTGATGTCGATGAACTTGACCGCGTCCTTCAACGACGTGGTGATGTCGGTGATCTGCGCGGTGGGCAGGCCGCCGGACCACACGAGCCCGTCGATGCTGCCGTCTTTCATCCCGTCCGCGGTCTTGGCCAGGTCGAGCCGCTGCGCCTGGACGTCGGTCTCCGGGTTCAGCCCGGCCGCGGTGAGCAACCTCTGAGCGATCACCTCGGTGCCCGATTTGGGCGATCCGGTGGAGATCCGCTTCCCGCGCATGTCGGCCACCGAGTTGATCCCGGAGTCGGCCCGCACGAGCACCTGGGTGAAGTTCGAGTACAGCCTGGTCAGCGCCTGCACCTGCTGCGGCTTGCCGTCGAACGCGCCCTTGCCCGCGACCGCGTCCGCCGCCGTGTCGGCCAGCGAGAACGCCATGTCGTAGTCGCCGGCCACGAGCTGCTGGATGTTCTGCACCGACGCGCCGGTCTCCGCGGCGGTGGCCTTGAGCTTGGTGTTGTCGCTGATCAGCTTCGCCAACCCGCCCCCGACGACGTAGTACACGCCGCCGGAGTTGCCGGTCGCGATGGTGATCCGCCCGTCCGCCGCCTCACAGGCGGCTCCGCCGTTGTTGCCACTCGCGGCGTCGGGGGTTCGTTTGCCACCACATCCGGCGGCGACGAGACCGACCGAGAGCACGCCGACGGCGGCCTTGAGCGCCCAGCTACGCATGCTGTTCCTCTCCCCGTTTGACGATCTTGGGTAGGACGACGTGCACCGCCACCGCGGCCAACAGGAAACCCACGCCAACGGCGATGGTGACGGGTTGCAGGTAGAGCAGAGCCACAGCGGCGGGCGCGCAGAGCGCACGCTCGGGCCACCGCGCGGGACCGAACAGCCACCCGCCCGTGAGCACGGCCAACGCGGCCACGCCCAGCGCGGAGACGGCGAACACCCACAGGGCGTCGAGGAACGACGTGCGCAGCAACAGCCCGGCGCCGTTCTCGGTCAGCACGAACGCCAGCGGCACGAGGAACGCGGGCAGCGTGTACTTCCACGTCCGCCACATCGTCTTCATCACGTCGCCGCCGGTGATGGCGGCGGCGGCCACCGCGGCGAGCGCCGTCGGCGGCGTCACCTCGGACAGCACCGCGTAGTAGAAGATGAACATGGCCGCTTCCTCGGGGGCCACGTCCAAGGCGATCAACGCGGGCCCGATGACGACCCACGAGATGATGAAGGACGCGGTCACCGGCACGGCCAGGCCGAGCAGGCTCACCGCGACCGCCGCCAGCACCACCGTCACGAACAGCACCACGGTCGGGTTGGACGAGATCGACGCGGCGAGGTTCACCAGCGCCGACGCCAGCTTCTGGCCCAGCCCGGTCTTGGTGATGGTGGACGTGATCACGCCGGCCGCCGCGCACACCGCGATCACCGGCAACGCCGACCGCACGCCCGTCGACAGCGAGTCCGCCATCGCCCGCAGCCACTCCCGCACGTCACCGCGCTTGGCCACCAGCGCGAACAGCGCCGCGACACCGGTGGCGTAGACGACGGCGGAGAACACCGGGATGTTCAACGCCAGGAACACCACGATCACCGCGAGGGACAGGAAGTGGTACCCGCCGCGCTTGAGCAGCGCCCACGGGCTCGGCGAATCGATCTCCACCGGCTTGGCGCCGAACTTGCGCGCGTCGATCTCCACGGCCAGCGCGATGCCCAGGTAGTAGAGCAGCGTCGGCAGGATCGCCCAGATCAACACCTGCAGGTACGACGTCTCCAGGTACTCCGCGATGATGAACGCCGCCGCGCCCAGGGTCGGCGGCGAGAGGATCGCCCCGATACCGGAGGCGGCGAGCAGCCCGCCCGCGCTCTCCTTGGGGTAGCCCGCTTTCTTCAACATCGGCCACGTCACCGCGCCCAGCGACACGGTCGTCGCGGTGCCGGACCCGGACACGGTGCCGAGCAGGAACCCCGCCGTGGCCGCGGTGCGACCGGGTGCGGTCCGGGACTTGCGGAACGCGGAGAAGCTGATGTCCACGAAGAACGTCCCGGCGCCGGACGCGTTGAGCACCGAACCGTAGATCGTGAACAGCACGATGTAGGTGGCGGCGACGTCCAGCGGCGTCCCGTAGAACCCGGTGGCGTCGTTGTAGAAGCCGTTGATGATCTGCGGGAAGTCCACGCCCGCGTGCGAGATCTCCCAGGACGGTGGCAGGTAGCCGCCGTAGTAGGCGAACGCGATGAAGGCGACGCAGACGATCGGCAGCACCCAGCCGGTGGTCCGCCGGCACGCCTCCAGGATCAGCACCAGCAGCAGGGACCCGGCGATCACGTCCAGCGTGGTCAGCTGCCCCTGCCGGTCGAGGAAGGCGTCGAACCCGCCGAACAACGGGTACGCGCCCACCACGAACGCCGCGACCGCCGCCACCCAGTCGACGACACCGGGGTCGTCGCCGTCACCGCGCCTGCCGCGCGGCCGGTAGCAGAGGAAGACCAGCGGCAACGTGACCGCCAGGAAGATCACCAGGTAGTACTGGCCGCCCTTGCTGAACGGCCAGAACACCTGTTTGAGCACGAGCAGCGCGATGGCCAGACCGGCCACCCACACGCCCAGCTCCCAGCGCCGCGACAGGGTGCGCGACGGGCGCTCCTCGTCGTACTCGGCGATCAGTTCGTCGACTTCGACCTGTGGTTTGGTCGGCACGCGCACTCCTTCGTGTCGCGCTGCATCCAGCGCTCCCGAAGCTATCTGTGTGCGGTGTCACAGCCATAGACCGACCGTCTAAAGGGACTGTAAAGACGCCGAAACAAACCGAAACACCAAGTCAGACGATCCGGGAGTCCACGTAGCACCAGCGCCAGTCCTCGCCCGGTTCGAAAGACTGCATGACGGGGTGTTCCGAGGCGTGGAAGTGCGCGGTCGCGTGCCGGCGCGGGCTGGAGTCGCAACACGCGACGTGCCCGCAACTGAGGCAAATCCGCAGGTGAGCCCAGTTGTGCTCGCCGATGGCCAGGCAGTCCGCGCAACCCTTGGGCTGATCCGGGGTCACCGCGGGCGGGAGATCTGGGACGTGGGGACAGGTCATGCCGGCCATCATCACGCAAGATTGCGCCATGCACGGACCGGAACTGCTCCTGTTGCTCGTCGGCGCGCTGCTCGTCACAGCGGCGGCCAAACGCCTCAACTGGTCCGCCCCGCTGGTGCTGGTCGGCGTCGGACTCGCGGTGTCGTTCATCCCGGGCCTGCCCGAGTTCGCCCTGGAGCCGGAGCTGATCCTGGTTCTGGTGCTGCCGCCGCTGCTCTACTCGGCCGCGCTGGACAGCTCGTACCACAACATCCGGGCGAACCTGAGGCCGATCGGCCTGCTCGCGGTCGGTCTGGTGCTGGCCACCACGCTCGGCGTGGGCCTGGTCGCGTACCTCGTGCTGCCCGAGTTGTCGCTGCCGGCGGCCCTGGTGCTGGGCGCGGTGGTGGCCCCGCCGGACGCGGTCGCGGCGGTCGCGATCGGACGGCGGCTCAACCTGCCGCGCCGGACGATGACGCTGCTCACCGGCGAGAGCCTGATCAACGACGCGACCGCGTTGACGGTCTACAAGGTCGCCGTGGCCGCTGCCGCCGGCGCCACCGCCACCTGGGTGGACGGCACCCGCACGTTCGTGATCAGCGCGGGTGGCGGTGTGGTCATCGGGTTGGCCATCGGCTGGGGCGTGCGGTGGATCCGGGAGCGCCTCGACGACGGCGTGCTGGAGAGCGCGCTCGGCATGCTGGTGCCGTTCGGCGCGTACATCTTCGCCGAGGAACTCCACGCCTCCGGTGTGCTCGCGGTCGTGATCGCCGGGCTCTACATCGGGCACCACGCGCCGCGCAGCTCGTACTACACGCGCCTCCAGGACACCGCGGTGTGGCGGTCGGTGGACGTGTTGCTGGAGTCGTTCGTGTTCGCGTTGATCGGCTTGCAGCTGAAGAACGTGATCCGGGACGTGGACGTCACCTCCGGGCTGGTGTGGGCGGCGGTGGTCGTGCTGGTGGCGACGATCCTGGTGCGGTTCGTGTGGATGTACCCGGCCGCGTACCTGCCCCGGATGGTGTCGAAGCGGGTCCGGACCCGCGAGGGCGCGCCGGGGTGGCGTGGCGTGACCGTGCTGTCGTGGGCCGGGATGCGCGGCGTGGTGTCGCTGGCCGCGGCGAGCGCGCTGCCGCTGGACCTCCCCGGCCGCGAGGTGATCGTGTTCTGCGCGTTCGTGGTCACCGTCGGCACGCTGCTCCTCCAAGGCCTCACGCTGCCGTTCGTGATCCGCAAGCTCGGGTTCCGGGGCAACGAGGAGCGGACCGACGCGCTGGCCGAGGCGCAGGTGCAGCACGCGGCGGCGGAGGCGGCGGTGCGCAAGCTGGACGAGGTGGTCGGCGGTGACACCGGCGCGCCGGACCACATCGTGGACCGGTTGCGGATCATGGCCGAGCACCGGGGCAACGCGGCGTGGGAGCGGCTGGGCCGGCAGGAGGACGAGAGCCCGGCCGCGTCGTACCGCCGGCTGCGGCGGACGATGCTGGAGGCCGAGCGCCAGGTGTTCGTCCAGGCTCGGGACAGCGGGCAGATCGACGACGAGGTGTTGTTCCGGGTGCTCCGCGAATTGGACCTGGAGGAAGCGGCCATATCCAGGGAGTGACGACCAGCGCCTGATCACCACGCGTTCACCGTGACGTGGCCTGCCCTTCGCCCTACGGTGACCAGGACGTCGCGGTGCGCGACGAGGCTGCCGCGCGTCTGGATTCTCTGAGGAGGTCGGCGATGGTGCGGACGAAGATCATCGGGGTGGCGCTCGCGGCGCTCGCGGTGACGGGGGCGGTGATGCTCCCGGCGGCGTCGGCGAGCGGTGACGCCGAGGTGGCGTCATCCCGCAAGGGCCCGCTGGTGATCGGCCACCGCGGCGCGTCGGGGTACCGGCCCGAGCACACGCTGGCCGCGTACGAGTTGGCCGCGCGGATGGGCGCCGACTACGTCGAGCCCGACCTGGTGGTCACCAAGGACGGCAAGCTGGTCGCGCGGCACGAGAACGAGATCGGCGGCACCACCGACGTCGCCGCGCACCCGGAGTTCGCCGCGCGCAAGACCACCAAGGTCATCGACGGCACGCCGATCACCGGCTGGTTCACCGAGGACTTCACGCTCGCCGAGCTGAAGACCCTGCGGGCCAAGGAGCGCATCCCGGAGGTCCGGCCGCGCAACACGCTCTACGACGGCCGGTTCGAGGTGCCGACGCTGGAGGAGGTCATCGACCTGTCCCGGCGGCTGTCCCGTGAACTGGGGCGCGACATCGGCATCTACCCGGAGACCAAGCACCCGACGTACTTCCAGGAGATCGGCCTCCCGCTGGAGCCGCGCCTGGTCGACGTGCTGACCCGGACGGGCCTCAACCGGCACGGCGCGAAGGTGTACGTGCAGTCGTTCGAGGTGGCGAACCTCAAGCAGCTCAAGTCGAAGCTGCGGGTGCCGCTGGTGCAGCTGATCAACTCGTCGGGCGCGCCGTACGACTTCGTCAAGGCCGGTGACAAGCGCACCTACAGCGACCTGGTGACGCCCGACGGCCTGCGCGAGATCCGCACCTACGCGTCCGGCATCGGCGCGGCGAAGGACCGGATCATCCCGCGTGACGCGGCGGGTTTCCTGCGGGAGCCGACCACCCTGGTGCGTGACGCGCACACCCGCGGCCTGATCGTGCACGCCTGGACGTTCCGCAACGAGAACACGTTCCTCCCGGCCGACTTCCGCACCTCACCCGACCCTGCCGCGTACGGCAAGGCGTTCGGCGAGTACGCGAAGTTCTACGCGACCGGCCTGGACGGCGTCTTCGCCGACAACCCCGACACCGCCGTGGAAGCCCGCAACGGCTGACCTGTCACCGGACTTCGGGGGACGCCCACGCTGAGCCGGGCGTCCCCCGAAGATCAGGACCCCCCGATCGACAGACTGCCAAAGGGGTCCGACAGTTCCCGGCTGTCGGGCACCGAAACCCAGTGCCCGCGAGCAGGCCGCGCTGGGCCAGGATCGGGCGGACGCCCTCGCCGAACCAGCAGGCCTCCTCCAGGTGCGGGTAGCCGGAGAACACGAACTCCCCGATGCCGATGGCGTGGGTACTCCTCGATCAGGTCCGCCACCTCCGCGTGGCCGCCGACCAACGCCGTCCCGGCCCCGCCGCGCACCAGGCCGACGCCGGCCCACAGCCCGGGGTGGATCTCCAACCCCCGCACGCCACGACTCAGGTAACCACCGTGCAGGGCCACCATCCGCTGCTGCCCCACGGACTGCGACGTCCGCAGTTGCTCCTGCGCCCTGGCCACCTGCGCCGGGTCCAACGCCTCCAGCAGCTTCTCCGCCTCACGCCACGCCTCGGCCGACGTGTCCCGGCTCAAGGACACCAGGAACGCGTCCACCAACTGGCCGTCCACGACCAGCTCGTAGCCGGACCGGAACACGGTGACCGGTGAGGCGAGCTTGTCCGGCGGCAGCACGCCGGTGCTGCTCGCCGCCTGCCACAACAGGACCAGCCCGATCGGGCTCAACCACCGCCCGACATCAGGGAACCTTCGACGTTGTTTTACAGCGGGCGCTCGCGGCGGGTAGGCGGATTCCGCACCTACGGATTCAGGACGCGCGACAACACCCGCGGTGGGAATCGACACGGATTTCTCCCTGCGGGAGAAGTCAACGCGTCCCGAATGATGAAAAAACCTCCGACGCCGATTGCTTCGGCATCGGAGGTTTTCACAACGAACTCAGCCGAGCATGTCGTGGCGCACGATCGTCTGGTCGCGGCCCGGCCCGACGCCGATCGCGGACATCCGGGCGCCGGAGATCTGCTCCAAGTGCTCCACGTACGCGCGCGCGTTCGCGGGCAGTTCCTCGAACGTCCGGCAGTGGCTGATGTCCTCGAACCAGCCCGGCAGCTCCTCGTACACCGGCACGGCGTGGTGCACGTCGGTCTGCGACATCGGCATCTCGTCGACCCGCTCGCCGTCGATCGTGTAACCGACGCAGATCGGCACCTTCTCCAGACCCGACAGCACGTCCAGCTTGGTCAGGAAGAAGTCGGTGATGCCGTTGACCCGCGCCGCGTACCGGGCGATCACCGCGTCGAACCAGCCGGTGCGCCGGGAACGCCCGGTCGTCACGCCGAACTCGCCGCCGGTCTTGCGCAGGCGCTCGCCCATCTCGTCGTTCAGCTCGGTCGGGAACGGCCCCGAGCCCACCCGCGTCGTGTACGCCTTGAGGATGCCGATCACCGTGGTGATCCGGGTCGGCCCGATACCGGAACCGGCGCTCGCGCCGCCCGAGGTCGGGTTCGACGACGTGACGAACGGGTAGGTGCCGTGGTCCACGTCGAGCAGCGTGCCCTGCGAGCCCTCCAGCAGCACGGTCTCGCCGCGCTCCAGCGCCTGGTTGAGCAGCAGGCGGGTGTCGGCGATGCGGGAGGTGAACTTGGCGCCGTGCTCCAGCACGCTGTCCACCACCTGCTCGGGGTCCAGCGCCTTGCGGTTGTAGACCTTGACCAGCACCTGGTTCTTGAAGTCCAGCGCGGCTTCCACCTTCTGCCGCAGGATCTTCTCGTCCAGCAGGTCCTGCGCGCGCACGCCGACGCGGGCGATCTTGTCCTGGTAGCACGGGCCGATGCCGCGACCGGTGGTGCCGATCTTGGCCTTGCCCAGGTACCGCTCGGTGACCTTATCGATCGCCACGTGGTACGGCATGATCAAGTGGGCGTCCGCGGAGATGAGCAGCTTGCTGGTGTCGACGCCCTGCTCGTCGAGACCGGCCAGCTCCTCCAGCAGCACGCCGGGGTCGACCACGACACCGTTGCCGATGACGCTGGTCACGCCAGGGGAGAGGATTCCGGAGGGGATCAGGTGCAGGGCGAACTTCTGGCCGGTGGGCAGCACGACGGTGTGCCCGGCGTTGTTGCCGCCCTGGTACCGGACGACCCACTGCACCCGGTCACCGAGCAGGTCCGTTGCCTTGCCCTTACCCTCATCGCCCCACTGGGCACCGATCAGCACGACGGCCGGCATGTGAAACTCCAAGCGGTTGGACGGGTAGAGAGCCGAATGCCTGCGACGGCCGAGCCGTCAGTGGACGGCTGTTGAGGGTAGACCAGGAGATGATGGTGCGCGGAATCGTGCTGGCCTGCGGAAACTCGCAGTTGCCAATGATCACTGACGGTGACCGTTTCGAGGTGCGGCAAATGGCCGCACGCCCGGGAAAGGCCGAGGTAGACGCGATCCTGGCCGAATCGGGTGACAAACGTCTCGTTGTGCACGGTACGGACGCCGACCTCAACGCCGTCGTGCTGCGGCTGCTGCGCACCGAACGACTGGCCGACGTGCCGCTCGGGTACGTGCCGGCCGACCCGCGTTCCGACGTGGCCGGGCTGTGGGGCCTGCCGACCGACCCCGGTCGCGCGTTGGACCTCGCCCTGTCCGGTGACGCCGACCGGGTGCCGCTGGTCCGGGACGACGTCGGCGGCGTGCTCGTCGGCCTCGGCTCGCTCGGCCCCGTGCGCGGCGTCGGCTACGGCGACGACACCGTGGTGCTGCGCGGCCAGGCGAGCCGGCTGGAGGTCACCCCGGACCCGGAGGGCGGGCTGGGGCTTGTCGTGCACGTCATCCACAAGCGGCTGTTCGGCCGCAAGGTGGTCAGCACGTCGGCGCGCGCGTTCCAACTCGGCTGCCTGCCCGTGCAGGTCACCTCGGACGGCATCGCACACCCGAGGCCGATGGGCAAGTGGACCTGGTACCGCCACACGGAGGACCTGCGGTTGGTCCGAGGGTTGTAGTGACTGAGGAATTTTCTCTACCGCCATTCAGGCGTCACTCGAAAGCGTTGTAACCGCCGGGAAATTGACCCAAGGTAATTCCGACAGCTTCCAAACCAGGAAGGTCGGAATTAATGTCAACGGTCAACAAAACCGCGCGATTCTCGATCTTTTCCCTGCTCCTGGCCGGCGTGCTCGCAGTTGCCCTGGTCTCCCCTGCCCAGGCCACACCACCGAACATCCCCAGTCTCACCACCGCCCAGTCGGAATTGAACGCACTGACCGTGGCCGCCGAAGGTTCCACCACGGGCTACTCGCGGGACCTGTTCCCGCACTGGAGCACCGTCTCGGGCAGCTGCAACACCCGGGAGACGGTGCTCAAGCGCGACGGCACGAACGTGGTCACGGACTCCTCCTGCGCGGCCACGTCCGGCCGCTGGTTCAGCCCGTACGACGGCGCGACGTGGACGCTGGCGTCCGACGTCGACATCGACCACGTGGTGGCGCTGGCCGAGGCGTGGCGCTCCGGCGCGTCGTCGTGGACCACGGCCAGGCGGCAGTCGTTCGCCAACGACCTGACCAATCCGCAGCTCATCGCCGTCACCGACAACGTGAACCAGTCCAAGGGCGACCAGGACCCGGCCGAGTGGAAGCCGCCGCTGACCTCGTACTGGTGCACGTACGCCAAGATGTGGATCCACTCGAAGTACCAGTGGGGTTTGCGGGTGGACTCCGCGGAGAAGTCTGCTTTGCAAAGCATGCTCGGAAGGTGCTGATAACCAATGGCTGACCGCTCCTCCCCCTTCGTGGCCGGACCCGGCGGCGTCATGACCGACGAGGTCGGCGTGGTGACCGGAGACCTCGAACTCCGCACCACGCTGGTCGACGGCGTGCTGAAGGCGACGGTGCGCTACGAGGGCGCGGAGGAGTGGTACGCCATCACCGGCGCTTCGTGCCAACTGGCCGACCCCCGTGACCACGACGCCGTGCACGCCGTCCTGCTCGGCGTGCTCAACCGCCCACAGGGTTAACCACCCCGCGAGGTCGCGTCGGTCGTTCGTGACTCATTTTCCGATGATCGAAAAGCGTGATCATCGGAAAATGAGTCACGAACGACCGACTTCCCAGGCGACCGAGCCGCCGTCTGCGGAGCAGCGGCCATGTCACCGCCGCGTCAGGGGCGGCAACGACTCCACGGCTTCCGCCCGCGTCAACCCGGTGGCCTGCAACAGGTCCACCGCCACCGAACGCACCTGGGCCAGCACCACCTTCGTCGAGAAGCCCTCGCCGCCCAACTCGTGCGTCGTCGCCGAGGCCACCGCGTCACGGATCACCGCACGCGCCTTCTTCGGCTCGTCACCACGCCCCAGCTCGGTGCGCAGCACCTCCACCGCCTCCGCGTACTGCCGCAGCACGTCGGGCAGCACGTCCGGCATCCGCTCGCCGTCACGCAACGCCGCCAACGCCCGCCGGGCCAGCACCCTGGTGTTGCGCAGGGCGTAGTCCAGCGGCGCGGCGGCCGTCTCGTACCGGCCCAGGTCGTGCCGGCTGCGCCAGCGGACCGGCGCGATCGTGGCGATCTCACCGCCGGTCTTCAACGCCGACGTGAACTGGTCCACCGCGGCCTGGCTGCCGCGCAGCCGAGCCAGCACCCCGGCGGCCTGCACGGCGTCGTGATCGGCCACCGCCGTCGCCACACCGCGCAACGCCTCGGTCAGCTCGCCCAACACCACCTTCGCGTGCCGGTGCGCCACCGTCAGCGGGTTCGCCGGCAGCAGCGCCGTCACCGCGAGCCCCACCAGACCGCCGACCAGCGCGTCCACCATCCGGTCCAGCCCACCGCCCGTGCTCGGCGGCAACAGGGTCGCGACCAGCACGGCCGACGAGCCGGACTGCAGCGCGATCACCGCGCCACCGTCCAGCAGCACGGCCGCGGACATCGCCAACCCCACCACCAGCGCGATCTGCCACGGCCCCGAGCCGATCAGCGAGATCAGCACGTCGCCGACGCCCACACCCACGGACACGCCGACGACCAGTTCCACGACACGCCGGAACCGCTGCCCCAGCGACACACCGAGGCAGACGACGGCGGCGATCGGCGCGAAGAACGGGTGGGCGTGGCCGACCACCTCGGTGGCCACCAGCCAGGACAAACCGGCGGCGAGCGCGGTCTGCCCGATCGGCAGGGCCGCGCTCCGCCACCGCTTCAGCCTGCGCGCCACCTGGTCGCGCATGGCTCCCACGCGTTCAGCTCAAGCCGAGAGCGGCGGGTGCCGCCGGGTCGCTGTCACCGAGGAACTTCTTGCAGCGCTCGTACTCCTCGGTCTCGCCGATCTCGTCCGCGGCCCGCGCCAGCGCCGCCAGCGCGCGCAGGAAGCCCTGGTTGCCGCGGTGCGACCACGGCACCGGGCCGTGGCCCTTCCAGCCCGAGCGGCGCAGTTGGTCGAGACCACGGTGGTAGCCGGTGCGCGCGTACGCGTAGGCGGCGACCGGGTCGCCGGTCTGCAACGCCCGCTCGGCGAGCAGCGCCCACGCCTCGCTGAAGTCGGGGTAGGCGCGGACGATCTTGGCGGGGTCGGTGCCCGCCTCGGCGGCGGCCTGCGCCTCCGGGCGGTCTGGCAGCAACGTGGGTCCGGGACCGAGCAGGTTATCCATGCGGTCAGCTTAGGAAGACCCGCGCCACCGCAGCGACCAGTGCCAGCACCAGCGCGGTGACGATGACACCGGCCACAATCTTCTTGACCATGAAAGTGCTCCTCGGGTTCTCAGCGAACTCTCAGGGGCGCACCCTGCCCGGCACGGCCATTCAGAGCAACGCAACTCACCCGTTCGTATGAACTAAACCGAAAAGCCCTGGTCACCAACGCCCCTTAAGGGGCGTCCCGGGAAATCCCAGGGCGGGTCACCCTTCCAGCCAATCCAGTCGAGACGCATCATGGGCGGGTGAACACGGGGGTAGGCAATCGCGTCGCGCGTTTCCGCGACCAGTACTGGGAGCGAGGCGAGCCGGGGCGCGAGACGCCACCGGTTCTCGTCGCCGCGCTCTACAAGCTCTGGCTCGCCGGTCTGCTGCTCAAGCTGATCGGGTCGTCGTGGGACGTCGCCTGGCACTTCAAATGGCTGCGCGACGAGCTGGCGCCACCGCACATGGTCAACACCGTGGGCACGGTGATCGTGGTCGGTCTGACGCTGTTCCACACCTACACCGGCTACGGCGTGGACAAGACCGCGCTGCGGCTGATGCAGTGGGGCACCGGACTGTTCCTGATCGCACTGCCCATCGACCTGATCAACCACCGGATCAACGGCCTGGACATCACGTCGTGGAGCGGGTCGCACGCCCTGCTGTACCTGGGCACCGCGATCATGCTCGCGGGCGCCATCCGGGGCTGGATCAAGCTCTACCCGGCCGGCCCCTGGCAGGTGTTCGGCCTGGCCGGACTGTGGTTCTTCTTCCTGGAGAACGTCTGGTTCCCCAACCAGCACCAGGAGTACGGCGTGCTGGAGATCGCCTCCTGGGACCGCGGCGACCCGTACGCCGAACCGATCCTGCTCCAGTTCGCCGCCGACCAGATCGGCCGCCCGGTCGACCGCGAGTCGATCGTCCAGTTCTCGCTGCCCATCCCGGACTGGGTCTACCCCGTCTGGGGCCTGGTCGCGGCGGCCCTCGTCCTGGTGATCGCCCGCCGCACGATCGGCACCCGCTGGGCCGCGACCGCCGTGGCCGGCGGCTACGTCGCCTACCGCCTGCTGATCTGGCCACTGCTCGCCGGCGCCGACTTCCCGCTGTCCGCCGTACCGGTGTTCCTGCTGCTCACCGGCCTAGTCGTGGACGCAGCCCACCTCGGCCGGGTCCCGACCCCCGTCGCCGCACTCCTCGGCTCGGCCGCCGTCACCGGCCTCGGCTACGGCGGCATCTGGATCCAGCAGGCGCTCGACGCCGGCCCCCCGATCTCCTACCCGTCGGCAGCCGCGACGTTCATCGTCCTGGCCGCGCTCTGGATGGCCGCCGACCGGATCAAGGTAGGGCGAACCCCCCGACGATCACTGGTGACCGCCTGATTCAGATCGGCCCCGCTCCCCTCAAGGATTGATCAGATAAGTCCTGATCCCTTGGGGGGAGTTTTCATGCGCCGACTTCTGCGCACCGCCGTGGCAACGACCCTGGCCGCAAGCCTGATCGCCACCACCGCAACCACCGCCACCGCCACCCCGAACCGCCTGGCCAACGTGGTCGAGCAGTCCGTGGCAGCGGGCCTGCCCGGTGTCGTAGTCCGGGTCGACGACGGCCGGGGCAAACCAGTCGAGATCGTCCGACAGGCCCGCTGGACGCTGTCCGACCACCGACTCCGCGCGATCGACGAGTTCCGGATGGCGTCCAACACCAAGACGGTGAGCGCGACCCTCATCCTCCAACTCGTCGCCGAGAACCGGCTGAGCCTGGACGACCCGGTCGAGAAGTGGCTGCCGGGCGTCGTCCCGAACGGCTCCGCCATCACGCTGAAGATGCTGCTCAACCAGACCAGCGGTCTGGCCGACTACCTGGACGACCCGCGCCTGCTCGGTCTGCTGAGCGGCCAGGAGCCACAAGCCTGGCCACCCGCCGACCTGGTCGCCGTCGCCGTCTCCAACCCGCCGCTGTTCGCGCCGGGCGAGCGCTGGGACTACAGCAACACCAACTACACCCTCATCGGCATGGTCCTGGAGAAAGCCACCAACCGGCCGTACGCCGACCTGGTCGAACGCCGGATCATCCGCCCGCTCGGCCTGCGCGACACCTACCTGCCGACCAATGCCACCTTCAGGGGCAGGCACGCCCACGGCTACGAGCCGACCGCCGAACACCTCCCACCCCTGTTCCCGCCCGGCACGCCCATCGGCGACGGCTTCGCCGGCCCGCAGCACCACGACCACGTCAACACCACCGCCATCGACCTCAGCCCCGCCTGGGCCGCCGGCGGCCTGGTGTCCACCGCGAAGGACTGGAACAGGTTCCTGTCCGCCCTCATGTCCGGCCGCCTCCTGCCACCGGCCCAGCTGGCGCAGATGCGCGAAGCGGTCCCCCAGGGCGGCACCAGCGCGAACGGCTACGGCCTGGGCGTCATGGAGGTGCGCACCCCGTGCGGCACGGTCTGGGGCCACTCAGGCGGCTTCCCCGGCTACCGCAGCCACAACTACACCGACGCCACCGGCAAGCGCACCGCCACCGTGCTGATCACCACCACGTACAGCCTCTACGCACCGGCAGCCGCCGCAGTGCAGAAGGAGCTGGTCGACGCGGCCGTCTGCCGCATGTACGGCAAGTAGTACGTGAGACGGCCCCCTCCGAAACCCGGAGGGGGCCGTCTCGCGTACTCGGAAACGTCAGCCGGCGATCATGCGACCGGACGACTTCAGGTGCTCGCACGCCTGGGCGATGCGGGCGGCCATGCCCTGCTCGGCGGCCTTGAGGTAGGAGCGCGGGTCGTAGGCCTTCTTGTTGCCGACCTCGCCGTCCACCTTGAGCACACCGTCGTAGTTGGTGAACATGTGCGCCACGATCGGCCGGGTGAACGCGTACTGCGTGTCCGTGTCGATGTTCATCTTGATCACGCCGTACGTCAGGGCCTCGTGGATCTCCTCCAGCAGCGAGCCGGAGCCACCGTGGAAGACCAGGTCGAACGGCTTGGAGCCGGCCGGCAGGCCCAGCTTCTCGGCCACCACGTCCTGACCCTGCTTGAGGATCTCCGGGCGCAGCTTCACGTTGCCCGGCTTGTACACGCCGTGCACGTTGCCGAACGTCGCCGCGACCAGGTAGCGGCCCTTCTCGCCCGCACCCAGCGACTCGACCGTCTTCAGGTAGTCCTCGGGCGTGGTGTACAGCTTCTCGTTGATCTCGTGCGCGACGCCGTCCTCCTCGCCGCCGACGACACCCACCTCGATCTCAAGGATGATCTTCGCCTTGGCGGTGAGGTCGAGCAGCTCCGAAGCGATCTTCAGGTTCTCGTCCAGCGGCACGGCCGAGCCGTCCCACATGTGCGACTGGAACAGCGGGTTGAGGCCGCGGTCCACCCGCTCCTGGCTGATCGCGACGAGCGGGCGGACGTAGCCGTCCAGCTTGTCCTTCGGGCAGTGGTCGGTGTGCAGCGCGATGTTCACCGGGTACTTCTCGGCGACCACGTGCGCGAACTCCGCCAGCGCAACCGCGCCGGTCACCATGTCTTTGACCTTGGTGCCCGAGGCGAACTCGGCACCACCGGTCGAGACCTGGATGATGCCGTCGCTTTCGGCCTCCGCGAAGCCGCGAAGTGCCGCGTTGAGGGTCTCGGACGAGGTGACGTTGATCGCGGGGTAGGCGAACTCGTTCGCCTTCGCGCGGTCGAGCATCTCGGCGTAGACCTCGGGAGTTGCGATGGGCATCTGTGGGTCCTCCTCGGGTGCCCGGAACGCGGTGTCGGCAGCATCCTACGGCCACTACCCGCCGACGAAAGTCGATCACCGGCATAGTGGTCTCATGGCGATCGCACGGTGGAACGGCGAGATCATCGCCGAGAGCGAGAAGACCGAGACGGTGGAGGGGAATCACTACTTCCCCCTGGAGTCTGTGCACGCCCAGTACCTCAGGCCGTCGGACACCACGACGGTCTGTCCCTGGAAGGGCACGGCGAACTACTACACGCTGCACGTGGACGGCAAGGACAACCCCGACGCCGCGTGGTACTACGCGCAACCCAAGGACGCGGCGGCCAACATCAAGGGCCACGTCGCCTTCTGGCGCGGCGTCGAGGTGACCGACTAGTCAGTCCTGGATCGCGGCCGCGATCTCGCGCAACGCCTGCTGGGCATCGGTGGCGCCGACCACCTGGACGGCCACGTGGTCGGCGCCCGCCTGGTGGTGCTCACGCAGGCGCCGCGCGACCCGTTCGACCGGACCCCACGCCACCAGCGCGTCCACCAACCGATCACTGCCACCGCCCACCAGGTCCTCTTCACCGAACCCGTGCCGCAGCCAGTTCTGGGTGTAGTTCGGCAGCCCCAGGTAGAACTCCAACGCCTTCCGCCCCAGCTCACGGGCCCGCGACGCGTCCTCCTCCAGCACCACGTGCTGTTCCGGCGCCAGCAGCACGCCCGCGCCGACGGTCTCGCGCGCCCGTGCCGTGTACTCGGGCGTCACCAGATAGGGGTGGGCGACACTCGTCCGTGCCGCGGCGAGCCGGAGCACCCGCGGCCCCAGCGCCGCCAACGCCAGCCGGTCACGCGGGACGTCCAGCTCGTCCAGGTAGTGGACCAGCTTCTGGTAAGGACTGTGATACACCTCACCCACGGTCTCGCGATGCCCGGCGCCGATGCCGACCAGGAACCGATCGGTCCAAGCCAGGGCCCGGTAGCCCTCGTTGACCTCCGCGGCGGGAGTGGTCCAGACGTTCATGATGCCGGTGGCCACGGTGATCTTCTCGGTGGCGTCCAGGAGCGCGGAGACCGTGGTCATGACGCTGCCGTCCGGCGATCCGCCCAGCCACAACGCGCCGAAACCAAGCGCTTCCAACTCCGCCGCGTCCTCGCCACGCCCGACCCACTGCGCGGCCGGCCCCCACACGCCGTACCTGCCCAACTCGACGGTCATTTCGTCTCCCCACGAACTAGGTGCTGTCGAGCCCAACCACCCCACGCCACCATTTAGTCCTGACTTCTCCATTCGCCGCGATGCACCACCGCCCGTAGGTTCGCACCATGACGAAACTGGGAACCAGCAGCCTCGACGTCTCGCGCCTGTGCCTGGGCGGCAACGTCTTCGGCTGGACCGCCGACGAGGAGACCTCGTTCGCCGTGCTGGACGGCTACACGAGCGCCGGCGGCAACTTCGTGGACACCGCCGACTCCTACTCCCAGTGGGCCGAGGGCCACACCGGCGGCGAGTCGGAAACGATCATCGGCAAGTGGCTCAAAACCCGCGGCAACCGCGACGCGATCATCATCGCCACCAAGGTCGGCATGCTCAACGGCCTCGACAACCTCAAGCCGGCCACCATCGAACGCGCCGCCGAGGACTCCCTACGCCGCCTGGACGTAGACCACATCGACCTCTACTACGCCCACCAAGACGACGAGAACACCCCACAGGAAGAAACCCTCGCCGCCTTCGACCGCCTGGTCACCTCCGGCAAGGTGCGGTACATCGCCGCCTCCAACTACACCGCCGACCGCCTGACCTCCGCACTCACCGTCTCCGAACGCGAAGGCTTCGCCAAGTTCGTCGCACTACAACAGGAGTACAACCTCGTGAACCGCACCTACGAGGGCGAACTCTCACAGGCAGTCGCCACCCACAACCTCTCCTCCGCCCCGTACTGGGGCCTGGCGAAGGGCTTCCTGACCGGCAAGTACCGCCCCGGCGTCACCGTAGAGAGCGCCCGCGCAGCCGCCGCCTCCAAGTACCTGGACGACCGAGGCCTACGAGTCCTCAAGGCCCTGGACGGCATCGCCGAAACCCACAACACCACCCAAGCCGCCGTCGCCCTCGCCTGGCTGGCCGAGCAGCCCACCGTCGCCGCCCCCATCGCGTCCGCCCGCACCACCGCCCAGCTGGCGGACCTGCTCCCAGCCCTGGACCTCGACCTCAAGGCAGACGAAATCACCGCCCTGACCACCGCCAGCCAAGTTTAACTCCCCAGTAGCTTACCCACAGTAAGTTCCGCTACGGTGACCTCCGAGACACCAGCCTCAGGAGGTCACCGTGGACGTTGCGGGCAAGGTTGTCCTGATCACCGGCGCCGCCAGGGGCATAGGCGCCGACACAGCACGCCGCCTAGCCGCAAAAGGCGCAAAGCTCGCCCTGATCGGCCTGGAAGCCGACCAACTCACCCACGTGGCCAACCAATGCGGCGGCAAGGCATGGGAAGCCGACGTCACCGACTGGGAAGCCCTGCAAACCGCCGTCAACAACGCAGTCGACCACTATGGCGCCATCGACGTCGTAGTAGCCAACGCCGGCATCGCCGCCACCGGCTTCATCCGCTCCATGGACCCGGCAGCCTTCGAACGCGTCATCGAGGTCAACCTGCTGGGCGTCTGGCGAACCGTCCGGACCTGCCTGCCCCACCTCATCGACAGCCGGGGCTACTGCCTGGTGGTCTCATCCCTGGCGGCCATCGTCCACATCCCCGGCAACGCCGCCTACTCCGCCGCCAAAGCAGGCTGCGAAGCATTCGCCGACAGCCTCCGCGCCGAGGTGAAACACCTGGGCGTGGACGTAGGCGTCGCGTACTTCTCCTGGATCTCCACCGACATGGTGAACAGCGCCGACGAACACCCCGTCTTCGGCCCGCTGCGCACCAACATGCCCGGCCTGGCCGGCAAGAAGTACCCGGTCTCCGACGTGGGCAAGGCAGTAGTCCGCGCCATCACCCGCCGCTCCAAGGCCGTGCACGTCCCAGGCTGGGTCGGCGCCCTGAAACTCCTCCGCGCCCTCACACCCGCACTGGTCGACCGCCAGGCCCCCAAGTCCGTCCCCGCCGCCGACCGCGAGATGGCGACCAACGACCTGTCCGGCCTAGTGGGCCCCGGCGGGACCGCCGCGAAGAAGAGCTAGGCCCACAGCCCCATCAGCGTCTGCCACTCGTGCACACGGGTCTCGGCGACCACGCCGGCAGGCGTGTAGGGGTCGGAAGCGAGAATTTCTCGCAACTCTTCCTCGTCCGCCGCCTCGTAGACCAACAGCGCTCCGGTCTGATCGGCCCACGGCCCCGAAACCAGCAGCACACCCCGTTCCACCAGCGACGCCAGGTACTCACGGTGCGCGGGCCGAACCGCCAACCGCGCGTCCTGGTCGTCCCCGAACACCAACTCGACCGCGAACCGAGCCATCGAAAGCCCTCTCCGTTGTGCAACGCCGCGCCGAAGCTACCCGCCAAGGAGGTAACGTCTTTTTCGTGGTCGGTCCGGATCAGAACAGCGGCGGCATCGCGCGTGTGCAGGACACGCTGACGAACCTGCGCATCCAGGACGGCGCGGCCCCGGCACCCACCGGCCCGCTCACCCTGGAAGACCTGTACCGCCAGCACCGCATGCGACTCGTGCGCCTGGCACTCCTGCTGGTCGACGAGCCCGCAACCGCGGAGGACGTGGTCCAGGAGGCGTTCACCGGCCTACACCGGAACTGGACGAACCTCCGGGACGCACAGGCCGCCGTCGGCTACCTGAGGACAGCCGTCGTCAACGGCTCCCGCAGCGTGCTCCGCCGACGCAAGACAGCCAGGGACTACACCCCGCCGCACGTCGCCAACGCGAGGTCGGCGGAAAGCCTCGCCATGCTCACCGCCGAACACCAAGCGGTAGTCGCAGCGCTTTCCCAACTACCACCACGCCAACGCGAAGTACTAGTGCTCCGCTACTACGGCGACCTGTCCGAGGCGGAAATCGCAGACGCCACCGGCATCAGCAAGGGCACCGTCAAGAGCACCGCCAGCCGCGCCCTGGACGCCCTGCAAAAAATCATGGCCGGCAACTAGCCAAACACCCCTGCTCACACGTCACCCCCTTGTGCGCACGCCAAAGCGCCAGCTTAGGGCCCTCACCCTCGTGTTCTCCCGTATGGCCTGGGCGCAGCCCAACCGCGCTTGTCAAGTAGGTCCCGGCGCTTTTCGGGACCTACTTGACAAGTGTGGTTGCCTCAGGCAGGCCATACGGGAGAACACGAGCCCTCTTTGTTTTTACCTCTCTTGGCGGCCTGCCGCGCGGCGAGCGCCCTTTTAGCCTTTACTTCGACTTCTCGGGCATCTTCACCCAGAGGCACCCCCGCCTGAAGGCCCTGTCGACAACTCCCCCCCAACACAGGCCGGTCTCAGGCTGACGAAGACGAGACCGACACCGGACCAACACCGCAGACCGACACCGAGGGCCGACACCGACACCGACACCGGGGTCGACCCTGGCGAATCCGACACTTGGTATAGACCAATGAGGGTCGCATGCCGCACTATCGGTCCTCGTGGCGCGCACAAGACACGTGATAGCCGTCGACGTAGGCGGAACCGAGACCAAGGCCGCTCTGGTCACCGGCACCCCCACCCGGGTGCACCCGGTGAAGCAGCAGCGCCGCCCAACCAGGCGCACCGGCGACGCCGTGGTCGAGGACGTCACCGCCCTGGTCAACGAACTGCGCGCCCTCTCCGACCACCCGATCGACGCGATCGGCGTCGTCGTCCCGGGCATCGTGGACGAAGCCACCGGCACCGGCGTCTACTCGACCAACCTCGGCTGGCAGAACTACCCGTTCAAAACCAACCTCCAAACCCGCACCAACCTCCCCACCGCCTTCGGCCACGACGTCCGAGCCGGCGGCCTGGCCGAACTCCGCCAGGGCAACGCGCGCGACCTCACCAACGCCGTGATCATGCCCATCGGCACCGGCATAGCCGCCGCCCTCGTCCTCGACGGCCGCGTCTGCACCGCACCCGGCGAGATCGGCCACGTCGACGTCGGCCACGGCGACCCCTGCGACTGCGGCCAGACGGGCTGCGTCGAAGCGCGGGCGAGCAGCGCCGCGATCGCCCGCCGCTACACCCGACGCGCCAACCGAGACGTCAACGGCGCCGCGGACGTAGCCCGACTGCTCACAACGGGCGACACCGACGCGGCGGCGGTGTGGCGGGAGGCCGTCGACGCCCTCGCGAGGGGCATCCTGCTGATAGCCGCATTGCTAGGACCTGAAGCCGTAGTGCTGGGCGGAGGCCTGGCGCTGGCGGGCCCGTTGCTGACGGACCCGCTGGGCGAACGACTGGACGAATTGATCGTCTTCCAGCGACGCCCGGAACTGCGGCTGGCGGCGTTGGGCGACGAGGCCGGGTGCCTCGGGGCCGCGCTGCTGGCCATCGACATGCTGGAGGAGAGATGAGCACGTGGGGTGGACCCGTGGACGTGACCCTGACCGGTGGTCGGGTCGTCACGCCCGACGGGGTGCTCGAACAGGGGTGGGTCTCGATCCGCAACGGCCGGATCGCGGCCATCGGCGAGGGGGTGGCGCCGGACGGCCCGACCACGGACGTCAACGGCGGTTGGCTGGTACCGGGCTTCGTGGACATCCACTGCCACGGCGGCGGCGGTGAGGCGTTCACCAGCGCCGACCCGGCCCGCGTGCGCAAGGCGGCGAACGCGCACCGCAGGCACGGCACCACCACGCTGCTCGCCAGCCTGGTGTCGCGTCCGATCCCGGAACTGACCGACCAGGTCAGGGCGCTGACCGAACTCGTGCAGGACAACATCATCGCCGGCATCCACCTGGAAGGCCCGTTCCTGTCCGCCGCACGCTGCGGCGCGCACGACCCCGCCATCCTCTGCCCGCCGGACCGGGCGTCCCTCGACAAGCTCCTCGACGCCGGCAACAACACCGTCCGCATGATCACCATCGCGCCCGAGCTCGAACACGGCGTGGACGCCGTCCGCCACCTGGTCGCCAACAACGTCCTGGCCGCGATCGGCCACACCGACGCCACCGAAGCCCAGATCCGACCGGCCGTAGAGGCCGGCGCGACCGTAGCCACCCACCTCTTCAACGGCATGCGCCCGCTGCACCACCGCGAGCCGGGCCCGATCGGCGCGCTCCTGGACGACGAACGCGTCACCGTCGAGCTGATCTGCGACCTGGTGCACCTGCACCCGACCGCCGTCCGCCTGGCCGCCCGCCACGCGGGCATGCAAAGAACCGTCCTGGTCACCGACGCGATCGCCGCCGCAGGCGTGGGTGACGGCATCTACGACGTGGGCGGCCTGGAAGTCCGAGTAGTAGACGGGGTCCCGACGCTGGCCGGCGGCGCGTCCCTCGCGGGCAGCACGCTCACCATGGACACCGCGTTCCGCAACGCCGTGAACTCCTGCGGCCTCACCATCCAGGAAGCCGTGCACGCCACCTCCACCCGCCCGGCCCACCTCCTCGGCCTCAACGGCGAGACCGGCGAACTCCGCGCGGGCCTGGCCGCCGACATCGTCGTGCTCGACGCCGACCTGAAGCCCCGCGAGGTGATGTCCAGGGGCGCGTGGGTCAAGGATTGAGCGGCTGAACGACTGGACCGAGCAGCCGAACGACCGACCAGCCGGGCGGGACTGACCGATCAGCTTCACCGACACGGGTGAAAGACTGAGCACGTGCCCGAAGATCACGAGAAGCTGGTGGCCGACGCCTTGCGAGCGCAGGCCACCAGCTCCGGCGCGCACCCCCACACGCCCGCCAAGCCGCCCCGCCCGTCCCTGGGCGCGGGCTGGGTCCTGTTGCTCGCCGTACTGCTGGGCCTGGCCGCCGGCACCGTCGTCGCGGTAATCACGCTCAGGTGATGCCTGTACCGTTGTCGCCGTGACGGTCGCGCTCACCTCCACGATTGCCCTCGGCCCTGACTGGCTGGACCCTGAGAAGCTCCTCCAAGGACTCGGGCCCTACATGCTGGTCGGCCTGTGCTTCATCGTCTTCGCGGAGTGCGGCCTCTTGGTGGGCTTCTTCCTGCCCGGCGATTCACTCCTGTTCACCGCAGGCCTGTTCGTGGCCTCAGGGCTGCTGGAGTACCCGCTGTGGCTGGTGTGCCTGCTCCTCACGGTCTGTGCGCTGCTGGGCAACGTGGTCGGCTACTGGATCGGCTACCGGGCCGGACCGGCGCTGTTCAACAAGCCCGAGTCGAAGATCTTCAAGAAGGAGTACGTCGACAAGACGCACGAGTTCTTCGACAAGTACGGCGCCCGCGCGATCGTGATGGCCCGCTTCGTGCCGATCGTCCGCACGTTCATCACCGCCATGGCGGGCGTGGGCCGGATGGACGCGCGCAAGTACTTCACGTACTCCCTGATCGGCGGCGTCGCGTGGGCCGCGGGGCTCACGATCCTGGGCTACTTCCTCGGCCAGGTCCAGTTCGTGCGCGACAACCTCGAAATGGTGCTGATCCTGATCGTGCTGCTCTCGGTCGTCCCGATCATCATCGAGGTGATCAAGGCCAAGCGCGAGAAGAAGGCGCTGCTCACCCAAGAGGCAGTCGACGCCACCCAGATCATCGACCTGGGCGACGAGACCCAGCAGATCAAGCGAATCGACTAGGTAGAAGCCGACCTGATCGCGGCCCTGACAGCGGCCGACCTGATCGCAGCCGACCTGACAGCGCCCGCCACAAGCGGCCGCCCCAAGGCCTCACCCGGCGTCGAACATCGACCCCGGGTTGAACAGATTCCCCGGATCGAGCGCCCGCTTGATCTCCCGGTGCACCCGCATGCCCACCGGCCCGATCTCCCGCGCCAACCACTCGCGCTTGATCTTGCCGACCCCGTGCTCCCCGGTGATCGTCCCCCCGAGCGCCAACCCCAACCCCAGGATCTCGTCGAACGCCCGCTGCGCCCGCGCGAACTCATCACCCGACGACGGGTCGTAGACGATCGTCGGGTGCATGTTGCCGTCACCAGCGTGCCCGACCACCGCGATCCGCAGCCCGACCGACTCGCTGATCCGCTCACACCCCGCGATCAGATCCGCGATCTTCGTCCGCGGCACGCACACGTCATCGGTCAACCAGGCCCCGTAGACCTCCAGCGCCGTGAGCACCGCCCGCCGAGCCGTCAGCAGATCACGCCCTTCACCCACATCCTCCGTCGCGTAGACCAGCTCGGCGCCCGCCGCCACGCACGCCTGCTCGATCGCGGCCAACTCCCGCCGCCCAGCCTCACCACCCGAATCCGACTGGCACAGCAGCAACGCCGCGTCCGCGTTCAGATCCGTCTTCAAGTACTGCTCGACGGCCCTGATCGACGTCCGGTCCATGATCTCCATCAACGACGGCACGATGCCCTCGGTCACCACCCGGCTCACCGCCACACCCGCGTCCGCCGTGCTGCCGAACGCGGCCACCAGCGTCGCCGGGGCCTGCGGCAACGGCCGCAACGCCAGGGTCGCGCGGGTGATGACGCCCAACGTGCCCTCACTGCCGACGAACAGCTTGGTCAGGTCGTACCCGGCCACCCCTTTGACGGTCCGCCGACCGGTCCGCAGCAGCTCACCGTCCGCGAGCACCACGTCCAGCCCCAACACCGAATCCGTGGTCACGCCGTACTTCACGCAGCACAGCCCGCCCGCGTTCGTCGACAGGTTCCCCCCGATCGTGCACCAGTCGTAGCTGGACGGGTCCGGTGGGTAGAACAGCCCGTGCTTCTCCACCGCGCCCCGCAGGTCGAGGTTCACCACCCCCGGCTCCACGACGGCCAACCGGTTATCGGGGTCGATCTCCAGGATGGCGTTCATCTTCGTCATCACCAGCACCACACACCCCGAAACGGCATTCGCCGCCCCCGACAACCCACTACCGGCCCCACGCGGCACGATCGGCACCCGCGCACCAGCACATGCCCGAACCACCGCCTGCACCTGCTCGGCAGACGTAGGCAGCACAACCGCCAACGGCTGCCCGTAGGGCGCCAGCGGCATCATGTCCCGTTGGTAACTCGCAGTGACATCGACATCGGTCAGCACCGCGTCGGCACCGACAGCGGAGCGGAGTTCAGCGAGCAAAGACCCCATCCACCCACGCTAACCCCACACCAGCCGATCACTCCAGCACGTGTTCACCCCAGTACCGTCCGCGCACGGACCCGTGCACGACCCGTGCACATCCGCGCACGATCCGCCTCGACGCCCAGCCTTCGGCAAGGCGTTATCCCCATGTCGCCCAGCCGACACCCCTGTCCCACGTAGGCTGCTCTCGTGGTGCTGTCCGCAACGTCCGATGCTGTCGCGTTCGTCCAGCTTGATTCCGCAGGCCCGATGGCCGTGTGGCTGATCACGCTGAGCTTCATCTTCTTCGAATGCGCGTTCATCTTCGGCTTGTTCCTGCCCGGCGACTCGTTGCTGTTCGCCGCCGGTGTGGTGCTCGCGTCCCATGACGGCGAGTTGTCCGCCTGGTTGCTGTCGCTGGCCGCGCTCGGCGTGGCCGTCGTCGGCAACCAGATCGGCTACTACATCGGCCGGCACACCGGCACGCGTCTGCTCGCCCGCCGCGGCGGCAAGGTGCTCAACAAGGAGAACCTCGCCAAGGCCCGCGACTTCCTCGACCGACGAGGCTTCTGGGCCATCGTGCTCGCCCGCTGGATCCCGTGGGTGCGCACGCTGGCGCCGATGATCGCCGGCGCGGCGCGGATGGACCCGAAGCGGTTCATGCTCGCCACGACCATCGGCGCGATCGCGTGGGTGCCGACGCTGGTGCTGGCCGGCTACTACGGCGCGGGCCTGCTGTCCGCCGTGCCGTGGCTGGAGACGGTCGCGGTGGTCGTCAGCATCGCGTTCTTCGTCGGCGGCACCGGCTACGGCCTCTACCGCTACCGGCAGGAGATGAAGAAGCCGGTCGACGAAGTGGACGAAGAGGCCACCATCGCCCCTTAAGCCTTCTTACCTCGTAACCAAGCCATCACGGAGCGTCACAGCACCTCGGTGATCAGCAGATCCGCGCTGGACTTGGACGCGTTCACCATGAGCGCGTTCACGTGGTCGGTGCCGTGCAGCACGCGTTCACGCGCGTCCTCCACCGACCGCCCGAACCGCACGTGCCGGTCGATCAGCCGCGCCACCCGCAGCTCCTCGTCGATCATCAGGAACCACGCCTCGTCCAGCACGATCCGCACGCGCTTCCACTTGTCGTACTGCAGCAGCAGGTAGTTGCCCTCGGTGACGACCAGCGGCACGGACGGGTCGACCGGCACCGCGCACGCGACCGGCTCCTCGATCTCCCGGCGGAACTCCGGCGCGTACACCACGTCGGGTCCGCACGCCTTCAACCTGCCCAGCAGGTCGACGTACCCCGGGATGTCGAACGTGTCCGGCGCGCCCTTCCGGTCGGCGATGTCCAGGCGTTCCAACTCGCGCTGGGCCAGGTGGAAGCCGTCCATCTCGACCAGCACCGCGTCCTCGCCCAACGCGTCGACCAGCCGGCGCGCCAACGTCGACTTGCCCGAGCCCGGCGCGCCGCCGATGCCGAGCAGCTTGCGCTCACCGGTGTCCACCAGCAGTCGCGCCCGGTCGACCAGCTCGTCGAACTTCACCCGCTGTCCCGCCACCGTCCCAGCTCCTCCACCCAGTCCCACGCGGTGTGGCGCACGCGCACCGCGGCGACCTCGTTCGCCCAGCGGACGGCATCGTCCACCGCTGCCCCGCGGGCGACCGCGACCGCCAGTGCGCCGTGCCACACGTCGCCCGCGCCGTTGGTGTCACGCACCTCGACAACAGGTACCGGTTGCGCGCCGGTGACACCACCGCGCGACCAGGTGACGGGATGCGGACCGTGGGTCCGGATCACCAGCGGCACGCCGCGGGCGTGCACCTCGGACTCGGACAGCTCGAAGGCGGCTGAGCACGCGGCGACGTCCACGAGGGGCAGCAGGTCGTCCAGCACAGGCTTCCAGCTACCCGCGTCCAACACCACAGGCACCCCCGCACGTCTCGCCTCGCGCGCGGCCGCCAGGGCCAACGGTCCGAGGTGACCATCCACCAACACCACATCGGCCGCCTCGACCAACGCCGGATCCACCGGATTCGTGATGTTCGATCCGGCTACCTCGAACTCCACCGCATTGCGCGAGATCACGGTCCGCTCACCGTCACGCTCCCGCACCGCCACCATGCTCAACGCCGGACCGCCCGCCCCGACCGAGTGCACCTCCACCGGGTGCAGCCGGTCCCGCGCGAACCCGCCCAGCTCACCGTCCAACGCGGTCACCAGCACCGCCCGGTGCCCCAGAGCCGCCACCGCGCGTGCCGCGTTCGCCGCCGGACCGCCGGGCGCCAGGTGCACGCCGAGTGACTGCACCTTCTCCCCGGGAAGGGGGAATTCCGTCACCCGTTGGCTGACGTCCACGGTCGTCAGGCCGACACACAGCACAGAAGCCACGAAACGTTTCTCCTACCAGGTAAAGTCCCCACGCAATCGCTTGCGCAAGCCCGAACGGGGACGAGTCCATGGTCACCATGCGGGAGGTCGCCAGTCTCGCCGGCGTCTCCATCACCACGGTCTCACACGTGATCAACGAGACCAGGTCGGTCGCCGACGCCACGAAGGAACGGGTGCTCAAGGCGATCGAGGAGACGGGGTACACCGGCGACGCCATCGCGCGCTCGCTCGTCACGGGCGGCACGAAATCCCTCGGCCTCGCGGTGTCGCTGGTGTCGCACCCGTACTTCGCCGAGCTGATCGCGGCGATCGAGAGCGAGGCGACCAGGGCCGGCTACACGCTGGTGCTGATCGACACCCGGGACACCGCCGAGTCCGAACAGGCCGCGGTGCGGATGCTGCGCTCACGGCGGGTGGACGGTGTGCTGCTCACGCCGACGTCCGCGTCGGCCTCGCTGCCCGAACTGCGCCGGCTCGGCGTGCCGACCGTGCTGGTGGACCGGCTGACCGTGGCGCAGGACGTCGACCAGGTCGGCCCGGAGAACGTGCAGGCCACGTCCACGCTGGTCCGGCACCTGGCGGAGCTGGGGCACCGGCGGATCGGCCTGGTGTCCGGCCCGCCCGGACTGGCCACCACGGACGAACGCGTGCTCGGCTACCGGCTCGGCCTGGGTCGGGCGGGGCTGGCGTGGGACGAGGAGCTGGTGCGGCCGTCGCTGGACCCGCTGCTCGGGCGCGTCTCGGGGGTCGTGGTGAGCGACCACCAGGTGCTGATGGACGTGCTGCACACGGCACGCGCGAAGGGCGTGCGGATCGGGTCGGAGCTGGCGCTCGTCACCTACGACGAGGTCGAGTGGGCCGAGTTGGTCGACCCGCCGTTGACCGCGATGGCGCAGCCGGTGGAGGAGATCGGCCGCACCGCGGTGCGGCTGCTGCTGGCCCGCATCACAGACCCGACCCGACCGCCGGAGACCATCCGCCTGCCGCCGACGCTGCGGCACCGCCAGTCCTGCGGCTGCCACTAGTCCCACACCCCCTCAAACCCGCTCACCAATCCACAGCAGTCCCCAGTAACGTGACCGACGTGCTGCTACCCGGCCTGGTCTCGGTGACCTTCCGCGCGTTGTCCGTCCCCGAAGTGGTGGCCCTCGCGCGCGAGTGCGGCCTCCGTGCCGTCGAGTGGGGCGGCGACATCCACGTGCCCCTGAACGACCTGGCGGCAGCACGCGACGCACGGCAGCGGTGCGCGGACGCGGGCTTGACCATCTCCGCCTACGGCTCGTACTACCGGGCCGGCACGACCGACCCCACCGAGTGGGACGTCGTCCTGGCCACCGCGGTGGAGCTGGGCGCGCCGCAGATCCGGGTGTGGGCGGGCACGACCGGCTCGGCCACGACCTCACCCGCCCAACGTGCGGTCGTCGTCGACGCGATCCGCACGGCAGCCGTCGCGGCCGAAGCGGCAGGCGTCCGGGTCGCGTTGGAGTACCACCCGGACACTTTGACCGACACGCTGGAATCCGCCACCAGCCTCTTCACGGAAATCGGGCACGGATCGGCGGTGCCGTACTGGCAGCCGGGCGGCGCGCAGGACGTGTCGAACGCGATCGACGAAGTCCGGGCGTTGCTGCCGACCCTGACGACCGCGCACGTGTTCTCGTGGGGTCCGGGCGCCTGGTCGGACCGGCTGCCGCTGGCCGCACGCGAAGACCTGTGGCTGCCCGTGCTGCGCGAACTAAACCGCGACGGCGTGGACCGGTACACGTTGCTGGAGTTCGTCGCAGACGACTCACCGGACAAGTTCCGCGCCGACGCGGCGACGTTGCTGGGGTGGCTCAGCTCCCTGACTGCGTGATCCCGTTGCGCTCCAACAAAGCGGCGGCCTCCAGGGCCATCCACCCGCCGAGTTGGACCGACAGATCCCGTTCCGCCCCACGCCCGGACGGCCTGACCGCCGGTTCCGTCCACTCCGGACCGAACAGCGGCCCGCCCACCACCGTGGTCCGGTTCGCCCACACCGCTTCCGCCGAGCAGAACACGAGCTCCGCCGCACGCGCCGCCGCTTCCGGCTGGTCGAGCCGCAGCGCGGCCTGAGCCAGGTATCGGGTGAGGATGCCGCTGAACAGCCCGCCGTCGCCACCACCGTGCCCGCGCAGAACTCCGTCGGTGGCGAGGTGCTTGTCCACCGCGTAGACGATCCGTGCCGCTTTCTCCTTGTACCGAGCGGAATCCAGCTCCACGCACGCCCCGAGCAGCACGCCCTGGCAGTAGGTGTAGAGGTTCTTCTCGATCTCCCGGATCGAACCGTCGGGGTGGACGTGCAGTCCGTCCCACGCCAACCCGGTCTCCCCGTCCACCAGGTTGCCCTCAACCCAGTCCACAATGGACTCAGCCTGGGCGCGTTCACCGAGCCTGGCGAACAGGATCGCGGCCGGACCGTTGGCCGGCACGTTCTTGAAGTCGTCGTTGCGCTTCCACCAGATACCGCCGCCACCGTGGTCGGTCCACCCGCCACGCAGCCGGTCGGCGATCGCGGCGACGGCCTTCGGCTTGGCGATCCCGACTTCCCGTTCGGCGCGGAGCAGGGCCAGCCCGAGCCACGCCACGTCGTCGTAGTAGTCGTTGGTCCAGCCGACCAGGTTCCGCACCCGGATACCGCGCACCAGCCGTTTCACCAGCACCGCCCGCGCTTCCCCCGGTGACCGGAGTTGGGCGTCGAGGACGCAGTCGAGCAGGTGCGCCTGCCACCAGTAGCTGAACCGGACGTGCATCCGACCGGACCAGTCGACCGGCCACCCGACCGTGCCGAGGACCGTGCCCGGCACTCCCCAGACCCGCCGCAGGTGCCGGGACTCGACCGCACGTTCGGCGACATCGGCACGTGCGGCGAGGAGCTTCGGCGTAGTCACCCCACCAGAGTGCCCACTGAACCGTTCAAGAATCCCGTCGGAACAGTTCCCAGTGGTAAAGCCCCATGGCAACAGACGTGGTCAGGTTGTAGCTGGAAACCTTCGGCCGCATCGGCAACGAGACCACCAGATCCGCCCGCTCCCGCACCTCCTCCGACAGCCCGTGCCGTTCCGAGCCGAACGCCAGCACCGCGTCATCCGGAATCCGCACGTCCCGCAGCTCCCGCCCGTCCGCGTCGAAGGCGATCACCATGCCCTCGACCTCTCCCACACCACCCAACCGCCCAACCGGCAACGCGAAGTGCAACCCCGCACTACCGCGCAACACGTTCGGGTGCCACGGATCAACATCACCCAGCGACGCAACCCCACCCGCCCCGAGCCCCGCCGCCACCCGGATCACCGCGCCGAAGTTCCCCAGGTTCCGCGGGTTGTCCAACAAAACCAGCGGCGAATCCCGATCCACGGCCCCAACCTCCACAACAGGCCGTTCGGCAACCCCACCCACCCCCGTCGGGTGCGACCGCCCGATCACCCGCTCGAACTCCGCCCGATCCACCACCTCGACCCGGCCCTCGAACACCTCGACCAGGTCAGGCGCGTGCGACCGAGCCAAAGCCAACGCCTTCTCCCGATCAACCACCACCACCCGCCCGACCTCGGCCTCGAACCTGAGCGCGTGCTTGACCGCGTGAAACCCTTCGAGGACCACTCTGTCGACCACATCTTGTATTCGATCACGCGCGTGGTCTCGCCAAACGAAACCCCGGGTGCCGGAGTGGCATTTCACGCAGTTGTGGTTCCAACAGCCGAACACGACATCAGGCCGGTTCAGCGACAGGCCCCGGTGTGTCCGGGTGAAGTCTGTTCAACGCGGCGTTTGAGGTGGTAGCCGGCCCACGAGGTGAGGACGATGACGCCCACCAGCACCTGCACCAGGCGTGCGGCGGAGTCCGGGTACAGGACGCCGTCGATGTAGGTGTCGATGAACCCGCTCGCCAGTTCTGGCCGGCCGGCGGCGACGCGAAACGTGTTCTCCAGCCAGGTGAGGGGGCAGGCGATCGGGAACAACACGACCAGCAGACCCCACGTGGCCATCGCCAGGTGGAAGTACAGGACCCTCGGCCAGCGCCAAGCCAGGAAGCCCCCCACCACCAGGAACACCAGTACCGCGAAGTGCACCACCATGACCAGCTCGGCTAAAGCGCGCGCGACCATAGCGACCTCCCTGCTGCCAGAGTAGGCCGCTAAGCGATCACACGCCCCCGAAATAGTGCCGATGGACCACTAGGGGGCGATCCAGGGGTTCAGCCGCGTGGCAGTGCCTGCCACGGCACCCGGCCCGCCAGGTCCAGCAGCAGGTCCGCCAGGTGGCCCAGCGGCGCCTGCAACAGCGGCCCCGGCACGGCGGCGGCCAGGGTGTGCTCGTCGAACGCGATCGCCACCCCGTTGGCCCGCGGGTCGTGCAGCAACGCCTGGGGCAGACCGGTGCCGAGCAGCGCCGACGCGAACGCGGGGTTCTTGCGGCGCACCTCGTAGCGGCCGTCGAACACCGGGTCGCCGGTCGTCACGAACTGCTCGAACAGCCCCCACACGGTGTCGTTGCGCGGGCTGATCAGCACCCACGGCCCCGGCATCGGGCGCGGCACCACGACCACCGTGTAGGTGCGGTACTCCGACGTCACCACGTTGTCCGCGCGGAACACCACCTCAACCGCCAGCACGGGCACACCGCGCCAGTGGCCGACGAGCTGGAACTTCACCCGGCTCCGGTCGGCCTCCAGCATCCGCCCGATCTGCGGCACCCGTTCCTGGAAGCCCTGGTCCTCGGCGACGAACCGCCACCCCAGGGACGCCTCCAGCGCCCGCATCTGCTGCTCCCACTGGTTCACGAACTGCTGGTTCGTGAACGGGTTGCGCTTGCGGCGCGACAACCCCACCGCGACCCCGACACCGAGGATCGCCACGATCACCAGGAGCAGGATCAGCGCGACCACGTCAGGCCAAGCCGAGGTCGGCGAGGTCCAACAGGTACCGGTACGGCAGTCCGGCCTCCTCGATGACCTCGCGCGCGCCCGTGCCGCGGTCCACGACGGTCGCCACGCCGATCACCGTGGCGCCGTTCGCGCGCAGGGCCTCGACGGCGGCCAGCACGCTGCCACCGGTGGTGGAGGTGTCCTCGACCGCCAGCACCCGCTGCCCGGCGACCTCGATGCCCTCGATCTGGCGCTGCATGCCGTGCTGCTTGGCCGCCTTGCGCACCACGAACGCGTCCAGCACCTCGCCCGCACCGGCCGCGGCGTGCATCATCGCGCACGCCACCGGGTCGGCGCCCAACGTCAGCCCACCCGCCGCGACGTAGTCCCAGTCGGCGGTGAGCTGCCGCAGCAGCTTGCCGATCAGGGGGGCGGCGGCGTGGTGGAGCGTCGCCCGGCGCAGGTCGATGTAGTAGTCGGCCTCTTTGCCCGAGGACAGCGTGACCTTGCCGTGGACCACGGCCAACTCGCTCACCAGTCGCGCCAGTTCGGCTTTCGCCGCGGCGTCCAGAACCACTTCAGTTCGCACGGGTCCCAAGAGTGTCATACCGGGCCGTACGCTGGCACACCGTGACCCTTCCAGGCACCGACACCTTGATCATCGAGCAGCCCTGGCACATCGGCCGCCACCTGTGGGGCGCCAGCTACCGCACCACGGTGTACGACGAACGCGGCGCGCTGCTGGCGACCGTCACCGAACGCGAAGGCCCGCGGTTGCCGCGGCGGGTCCTGCGCCGTATCGGCTTCGCGGGCCGTTCGAGGTACGACTTGGTGCTGGCGTGGCAGGGGCAACCGCTGCTGGTGGTCCGCAAGGGCATGGGCAAGCCGCCGGCCCAGGTCTTCCGGCCGGACGGCACGCCGATCGGTTCGGTGCGGCGCCAAGGGCGCAACCGCTTCCTGCTCCAGGACCCCACGGGGCAGCAGCTCGGCCTCTTCCACGACGTCGCCTGGTTCAGCTTCGGCGAGGTCACCAAGCGCGACGGGCGACGGGTGCGCCGGGACGTGCTCCGTCTCCCTCCCGGCGCGCCGGAGCCGGTGCGGTCGCTCGCGATCGGGACTGCCGTGGCTTTCGACGTCGTTCGCGGCATCGGGACCGGCGAGACGATCGGCCACTGGAGCGGCTTCGTCCCGAGTTCCTGACCGCTACCAGGCGTCCTCGGTGAACTTGTTCGGCTCGTCGTCGTCATCGCCGCGCCCACTCGGCCGGGGCGTGCCCGCCGAGATGACGTCCTCCGGGTCGTTGCCCTCCTGGATGGCCGTGTAGGCGCGCTGGAGGTCAGGGATACCGGACTGGAGCGCCCGCTGCACGCCCTCGTCGTTCGCCGCACGACCGGACGCGACGTCCTCCCAGGACATCTCGCCCGCGTCGACCCGCCGCGCCAGCTCCTTCAGTTCACGCGGCGCCGCAGAGCTGTTGGCGAATCGGGAGAGCTCCGCGAAGTCGGCCTGGGACAGCCCGCGCGAGCGCGGTTGCACCTGACTCGCCTGTCGGGACACCTTCTCGACGTCGGCCATGCGCGCCTCGACGTCGGCGACGAGCGCGTCGAGCCTCGCCTTGTCGTAGGGGAAGGTCACTGCCCACCACCGCCCGAGCTGTCACCGGCCGGTACGGCCGCCGGTGGCGTCGACCCGCCATCGCTGTTGGCCGGCATCCTGCCCCTCGGGGTTCCCGCCGCCTTGGTCGCGCCGTGCAGCGAGTGCCCGGCCATCGCGAGGTCGATGAGGCCGCCCTTCACCGCCTTCTTGCCGTTGTCGTACTTCTCCTTGCCGTCCTGGTACCCGTCGACCACGTCGAGCAGGTCGCTGACGTCGCGCACGTCCTTCAGCTTGGACAGCGCGGTGCCCATGGCCACGATGCCGTCGATCATGCCCTGGACGCCCTCGATGAGGGTCTGGATGGAAATGATGATCTTGCGGATGGCGTCCACGATCTGGATCGCGTCGTAGACCAGCCACACCGCGCGACCCCAGCCGACGGCCGGGACGCACGCCGCCATCGCGGCTTCCATCAGGTAGCCGACGAGCTTGTCGAGCAGGGTCAGGGCGATGCCGCACGCGGTGCGGCAGGTGTTCGCCACCGAACGGAACTTGTTGCCGATGATCCGCGCGATCTGCGAGTCCGCCTCGATGGCGATGACCCACATGGTCCCCATGCGCGTCTCGAACGCCTTGGCCGCGTCACCGTCCCAGTGCGACGACAGCTGCTCCGCGCCCGCATCGACGTTGTGCCGCACGGAGTCCAGCGCCTTGGCGACCCGGTCCCACGCGTTGGCGTTCTCGTCGATCTTCTCGAAATCGCCGAGCAGCGGCTTGATCAGCGCGTCGAGCAGGTTCTCGCCGGTGACCTTCTCGTAGATCCAGTTGACGCCCTGGATCTTCCAGCCGGCCTTCTCGATCAGCTCCTTGGTCGACTGCCGACCGGGCCGGTTCTCGGCCGCCGCGCTGAGCGCGACCGACGGGTCCTCGACGTCTGCGTACGCGGTCATCGTCCGCCACCTCCGAGCGAGGGCGCCTCGGCCACGTCGTGGAGTTCGGAGAGCACCCGGTCGACGAGGCTCATCACCATCTCCTCGCCCTTCTCGTACATGTCGGCGGCCTTGTTGAGGCCTTCGGCTTCCTTGACCATCATCTGGTTGGCGAAGTCGAGGGTTTCGCCGTACAGGTTGGCGACGCCGGTGACGATGGGCTGCAACAGCGAGAGCAGGCCGGTGAAACCGGAGGTGTCCCCGCCCTTGGTGACGGCGTGGTCCTTGATCGTCATGAAGTGCTGCGCGTTGCGGGTCAGCAACTCGCCGTACCCGCGGAGCTCCGGCGGCTCCACTGAGAACTGTTCGCCCATGGACGGTTCCTCCCTCTTCCAACTAGTGGAGTGGGACGGACCGGACCGGGTTCAGGTTCCCGCCGATTCAGGTGCGACCTCGTCCGCCCGCCGCGCGGGAGGCTATCCGGCGGAGCAGGGCGCGCGGAACGAAACGCGCCAACACCGTGATCGCTTTGTACTGGGCGCCCGGAATGGACAGCGCCTTGCCCGCGCGCAGGTCGGCCAGGCAGTCGTGCACCACGCGGTCCGCGTCGAGGTAGAACAGGTCGGGCGTCTTCGACATGTCGATCTTCGCGCGCTGGTGGAAGTCGGTGCGCACGAACCCGGGGCACAACGCCATCACGCGCACACCGGTGCCCGACGTGGCCATCGCCATACCCTCGGAGAACGCCGTCACCCACGCTTTGTCCGCGCTGTAGGTCGTGCCGCGGCCGGGTAGGAAACCGGCCACACTGGACACGTTGACCACGTCGCCGCGGCCGCGCGCCACCATGCCGGGCAGGACGGCGCGCGTGAGCTGCAGCACGCTGGTCACGTTCACGTCCAGTTGGGACTGGAGTTCGAGCGGGTCGGCGGTGAAGAACTCGTTCGAGAGGGCGAAGCCCGCGTTGTTGACCAGCAGGTCGACCTCGTGCTTGGCCAGGAAGTCGGCGACCGCGGCCCGGCCCTCGCCGCTGGCCAGGTCGGCGCGCAGCACCTCGGCGGTGATGCCGTGCGCGGCGCGCAGCTTGGCCGCGGTCTCCTCCAGCCGGTCCGCCGAGCGGGCGACGAGCACCAGGTCGTGGCCCTCGGCGGCGAGCCTGCGGGCGAACGCGGCGCCGATCCCGGACGTGGCGCCGGTCACCAGGGCGGCCGGCGGGGTCACGGCTTGCGCCCGAACTGCGGGCGGTGGACTTCGCCACCGGTGTCGGAATCGGGGTCCGCCTCGAATGGGTCGATCACGTCGGCAAGCTCTCCCAGGTCGCGCAGCAGTCGTTCCAGGCGGGCGGGGGTGGAGTTGGGCGGCGCGGCGGCCAGCACCCAGTCGTCCTCCAGCCAGACGACGGTGACGTCCGCGCCGATCTCCTCGGCGGCGTCCACCAGGTCGGGGGTGATGAGCTTGCGCGCGGCGGGCAGTTCGCTGACGAACGCGTACCGCGAGCCGACCGGGCCGAGCAGGTCGGGCATCTGGTCGCGCTGGAACGGCACGCTGGGCAGCCACAGCTCGATGACCACGGACAACGCCCGCCGGCAGCGCACGCCGACCAGCACCGAGTTGACCTTGCCGCTGGTCTCGTGGTCGAGCACGTAGACCTGGCGGCGGCCGTCCGCGGTGAAGGTGGAGCCCGCGACCACGTCCTTCGCCACGCCGGCGCCGTAGTAGGCGATCGCGCCGCTCTCCCAGCGTGTGGGCAGCACGTGGTCGGTCTCCTCGAACTGCCACCCGCGCAACGCCGCCCATCGGCGACGTTCGCGGTTCCGTGCGGTTCGTTGCGCCCGGTCGGTCGCGAGCAGGGCGAACCCCGCGACGCCCGCTACCGCGGCGACGGTGAACCAGACCCACGCCGGTATGCCCACGGTGCGAGAGTAGCGGGCGGCGGTGAACAAACGAAGATCACTTGGGGCGTGGTTCGCGCAAACGGATCAAGCTGTTACCCGGATCGCGGGAGGCGAGGCGTGTTCCCCGGTTATCCACAGGCCGAGCGTTTGTCCACAGGCGCGGCCTGATCGCTTCGGAGTGTCGGCCCTGTGCGGCAGAGTTAAGAACAGGGGTCCCCCCGGGCGGGGGACGCCTGCGGAGCAGAGTTCGTTCGACTGCGGCCGCCCGGCCTCGAACCGCGCCGGAGCTAGGGACGGCGGCGCGCGAACAGGATCGCTCCCGGAACTTCCTCGTCCGGGTCGAGAAGCCACTGGGCCTCGACCGTGAACCCGGCGTCGCGCAGCCAGGAAGCCACCTTGTCCGGCTGACGGCGGTGGACGTGGACCTTCATCGGGTGACCTCCGTAGCCCTGTGTCTTCAACCGGGACACGTCGCCGACGTGAAACCCGAGTTGCAGCGGTCCGCCTGGGCGCAACACCCGGTGGAAGTGCGCGAACACGGTCGCCACCTCCTCATCGGGGATGTGGATCAACGACCACCAGGCGAGCAGGCCGGCCACCGAGGCGTCGGGCAGGTCCAGGTCCGTCATCGAGCCCACCTCGAACCGGAGGCCGGGGTGGTCGCGCCGGGCCACGTCGATCATCCCGGGGGAGAGGTCGACGCCGAAGGCGTCGACACCGAGTTCGTGCAGGTGGGCGGTGACGTCTCCGGGGCCGCAGCCGACGTCCGCCACCGGCCCGTCACCGGCGGCCCGCACGCTGTCGGCGAACAACGCCAGAGCCGTGCGGAGGTACTGGTCACCGGCGATAGCGCCGCGCACGTAGTCGGCATAGCTGACCGCGACCGTGTCGTAAGAGGCTCGGGTGTCGGCCAACCAGTCGTCCGTGTCCACGTCCGACACGGTATCCAGGATCACGATCTTCCGGGTCGAGAACAGGGGCCCCCCGGACGGAGGACCCCTGCGCGACACCGCTCAACCGCGGCCGTTCACCACGGCCTCATGCCTTGCCGACGATCAGGCCGGACTGGTCGTCCACCACGTCGACCTTCACCGTGTCGCCGTCCCGCACCTCGCCCGCCAGCAGTTCCCTCGCCAGTTGGTCGCCGATGGACGACTGCACCAGCCGCCGCAACGGCCGGGCCCCGTACACCGGGTCGAAGCCGTTCAACGCCAGCCACTCACGGGCGGCGGGCGTGACGTCCAGGGTCAGGCGCCGCTGGGCGAGGCGCTGGGCGAGCCGTTCGACCTGGATGTCCACGATCGAGGTCAGCTCCTCGGTGGCCAGCGAGTGGAACACCACGACGTCGTCCAGCCGGTTGAGGAACTCCGGCTTGAAGTGGGTGCGGACCACCGACATGACCGCGTCGCTGCGCTGCCGCTCGTCCAGGTTGGCGTCCGCGATGACGTGCGAGCCGAGGTTCGACGTCAGCACCAGGATGGTGTTGCGGAAGTCGACCGTGCGGCCCTGGCCGTCGGTGAGCCTGCCGTCGTCCAACACCTGGAGCAGCACGTCGAACACGTCCGGGTGGGCCTTCTCGACCTCGTCCAGCAGCACGACCGAGTACGGGCGGCGGCGCACCGACTCGGTGAGCTGACCGCCCTGGTCGTAGCCGACGTAGCCGGGAGGCGCCCCGACCAGACGGGCCACCGAGTGCTTCTCGGAGTACTCGCTCATGTCGATCCGGATCATCGCCCGCTCGTCGTCGAACAGGAACTCCGCCAGCGCCTTGGCCAGCTCGGTCTTGCCGACACCGGTCGGGCCGAGGAACAGGAACGAGCCGGTCGGCCGGTCCGGGTCGGCCACGCCCGCACGGGTGCGCCGGACCGCGTCCGACACGACCCGGACCGCCTCGGCCTGGCCGACGACGCGCTTGGTCAGCTCGTCCTCCATGCGCAGCAGCTTCGCCGTCTCGCCTTCGAGCAGCCGACCGGCCGGGATGCCGGTCCACGCGGAGACCACTTCGGCCACGTCGTCCGGGCCGACCTCCTCCTTCAGCATCACGGCGGCGTCCTGGGTGTTGCGGGTGGCCGCCTCCAAGTCCTTCTCCAACGCCGGGATGCGCCCGTACCGCAGCTCCGCGGCCCGGCCCAGGTCACCGTCCCGCTCGGCCCGCTCCGACTCGCCGCGCAGCTGCTCCAGCTGCTCCTTGAGGTCGCGGACCTTCTCGATCGAGCCCTTCTCGTTCTGCCAGCGCGCGGTCAGCCCGGCCAGGTCCTCGCGCTGCTCGGCCAGTTCCGCGCGCAGCGCGGCGAGGCGTTGCACCGAGGCCGGGTCCGACTCCTTGGCCAGCGCCATCTCCTCGATCTCCAGCCGGCGCACCGCGCGTTCGACCTCGTCGATCTCGACCGGCCGGGAGTCGATCTCCATGCGCAACCGGGACGCGGACTCGTCCACCAGGTCGATCGCCTTGTCCGGGAGGAACCGGGCGGTGATGTACCGGTCGGACATGGTGGCGGCGGCGACCAGGGCGGCGTCGGTGATGCGCACGCCGTGGTGCACCTCGTACCGGTCCTTGAGCCCGCGCAGGATGCCGATGGTGTCCTCGACGGACGGCTCGCCGACGAAGACCTGCTGGAAGCGGCGCTCCAGGGCCGGGTCCTTCTCCACGTGCTCGCGGTACTCGTCCAACGTGGTCGCGCCGACCATGCGCAGCTCGCCGCGGGCCAGCATCGGCTTGATCATGTTGCCCGCGTCCATGGCGGACTCGCCGGTCGCGCCCGCGCCGACGATCGTGTGCAGCTCGTCGATGAACGTGATGACCTGGCCGGCCGAGTCGGTGATCTCCTTGAGCACGGCCTTCAGCCGCTCCTCGAACTCGCCGCGGTACTTCGCGCCCGCGACCATCGCGCCGAGATCGAGCGCGACCACCCTCTTGCCGCGCAAGCTCTCCGGCACGTCACCTGCGACGATGCGCTGTGCCAGGCCCTCGACGATGGCGGTCTTGCCCACGCCGGGCTCGCCGATGAGAACCGGGTTGTTCTTCGTCCGGCGGGACAGCACCTGCACGACGCGGCGGATCTCGGTGTTGCGGCCGATCACCGGGTCCAGCTCGCCCTTGCGGGCGCGTTCGGTCAGGTCGACGCCGTACTTCTCCAACGCCTGGTAGGTGCCCTCCGGGTCGGGGCTGGTGACCCGGGCCGAGCCGCGGACCTTGCCGAACGCCTCCTTGAGGGAGTCCGGCGTGGCGCCGTGGCGGCGGAGGAGGTCGGCCACCTGGCCGCCGTGGTGGGCGAGGCCGACCAGCAGGTGTTCGGTGGACACGTACTCGTCACCCATCTCGGTGGCGAGTTCCTGGGCCTTGCCCAGGACGCGGACGGCGTCGCGGGAGAACTGGGGCGCGGACACGGACGACCCGCTGGCCGCGGGCAGGGCCCTGGTCAGCTGTTCCAGCTCCTTGTGCACCTGCTTCGGGTCCGCGCCGACGGCGGACAGCAAGGGCGCGGTCAGGCCGTCGCCCTGGGCCAGGAGGGCGCCGAGGAGGTGGACCGGGCCGACATCGGGGTTGCCACCGATGGTCGCCGCCTGCACGGCGGCGGACACGGCCTGCTGGGTCTTGGTGGTCGGGTTGAAAGCGTCCATTCCTCACCTCGGTCGGGTGTTCGTGCGCAAGGGCCGGCGTTCCGCGCCAGCCATCATCCCGGTCAACGTCAGAAAAGTTGAGTCAGTTCCACTCAACCTAGTGGATGTGGTGTGGTCTGAGCCACGGGGCCCGGCGAGCCGCCGAAACTCGGGTGCGGCCGATCGGCGCGAACATGAGGATCTGCGCATGACCTCCCTCGTGCACCACATCACGTTCGACTGCAAGGACGCCTACGCGCTGGCCCAGTGGTGGAGCCAGGTCACCGGCCGGCCGGTGAGCGACGACGACCAGCCGGGCGACCCCGAAGCGCTCGTCCAGCTGCCGGAAGGGCCGGGATTGCTGTTCATCGAGGTCCCAGAGGGCAAGACGGTGAAGAACCGGGTGCACCTCGACCTCCAAGCCGAGACCACCCGTGACGCCGAGGTCGAGCGGCTGATGGGGATCGGGGCGACCCTGGTCGACGACCAGCGCCGGCCCAACGGTCGCGGGTGGGTCGTGCTGGCCGATCCGGAGGGCAACGAGTTCTGCGTCGAACTCAGCGCAGCGGAGCGTGCCGCACTGTCCTGACGCTGTCACCCACATGTCGTAGCCGGTTGTCCACAGCGGCACCCGAGTTGTCCACAATCCGCAGGTGGGAATCCACAGGCGACTGCGGCCCACGGCACCGGTGCGGTCTGCCGGCCCCCACTGGGGTGAATATGACGAACGTCCCGTCGCCCGTACGGCGGCGGGACGTCTTGACGTCGTGAAGCGGGGGAGTTGTGCACCCCTCCGTGCGAGATCGCGCACGCGACGTGGTCGGGCTTTACACCTCAGAGTGGGCTGCGAGCGGCACATTAGGTATACGTGGAAGGGAATGCCCACCCGTGCGATGGAACGGTGTGTGACCTTCCGTAACCGCACTGCACTCGAACGTGGCATCAAGGAGCCGCGCGGCCAGTTGGCGGGTTAGTGTCCCTTCGTCGGGGATGGAAGCTTGACGAGGTCGTAGCGCCCTTGCTGGCGCCGCCAGAAACGTGGAGACTGCGCCCGGACCATGACTGCGAACGCTGTGTTGAGCCCCATCCCGAGCCCCCCACACCGAGAACCTCCTCCTGGCGTCACCGCTATGGTGCGGATGATCCGGGAGAGCTTCGCGGTGGTGGAGCCGCGCGCCGAAGAGGTAGCGAAGTTCTTCTACGGCATGCTCTTCAGCCTCGCGCCGGCGACCCGTGAGATGTTCCCCGCGAACATGGAGGTCCAGCGCAGCCGACTGCTGCGCGCCCTGGTCCACGTCGTGCAGATGGTGGACAGACCCGACGACCTGATCCCGTTCCTGCGCCAGCTCGGCCGTGACCACCGCAAGTTCGGTGTCATCAACGTGCACTACGAGTCGGTCGGCACGGCGTTGTTGGCGGCGGTGAAGAAGTTCGCCGGGCCCGCGTGGACCCCGAAGGTCGAGATGGCGTGGGCCGAGGCCTACACGATCATGGCCCGCGCCATGCAGGAAGCGGCGGCGGCCGACGACGGGCCGGCCTACTGGCACGCCACCGTGCTGGAGCACCAGCGGGTGAGCTGGGACCTGGCGGTCGTGCGGTTGCAGCCGGATCACCCGGTCGGGTATCGGTCCGGCCAGTACGTGAGCGTCGAGACGCCCCAGCGGGCGCGGCTGTGGCGGTACTTCTCGCCCGCGAACGCGCCCCGCGACGACGGCATCATCGAGTTCCACATCCGCTCGGTCGAGGGCGGGTGGGTGAGCCGGTCGATCGTCGGCCACACGCAGCCCGGTGACGTGTGGCGCATCGGCCCGCCGATGGGTCGGCTGAGCGTCGACCGCAAGTCCGGCCGGGACGTGCTGATGGTCGCCGGCGGCACCGGTGTGGCGCCGATGCACGCGATCATCGACGAGATGGCCCAGTGGGGCGAGAACCCGCGCGTGCACCTGTTCATGGGCGGGCGGACCCGCGAGGACCTGTACGACCTGGACAACCTCCAACGGTTCGCCATGACCAACCCGTGGTTGACCGTCGTGCCGGTGCTGGAATCGGACCCCGGTGCGCGCGGCGTCGAACAGGGCACGCTGGCCGACGTGGTCACGCGCTACGGGGCGTGGGACGACCGGGACGTGCTGGTGTGCGGCTCGCCGTCAATGATCCGGGCGACCGTGTCCCGGATGCTCGTCGCCGGGACACCGCTGGACCGGATCAAGTACGACCCATTCACCCTGGACTGAGCACCAACGCCGACTGGCCTGACCAGGCGAAACCGGCCGACCCGAGCAAGTTTCACATCGGCTCGCGCACACCGGGCCTTGCACGCGGTGCCGTCCACGCCGTGCCGCACACTCGGCGCGTCCACTCGGCGCCGCGCACTCCCTGCCGTTCACGCCGCGCCGTGCATTCAGGGCCGTTCACACCGCACCGAGCACAGCCGCCAACGTCTCGGGCCTGCTGGTCTGCGGGCAGTGCCCGCCGTCAACCTCAATCGCCTCGACCCCGAGCCGTTCACGCGCCGCCCGACGCATCCACGACGGCAACAGCGTGCGATCCTCACGCGGCAGGACGTAGGTCGACGGCAGCTCCGGCAGCTCGTGGACCTCGCGGTACGTCGCAGCGGGGTAGAACAGGCGCAGGGTCTTCAGTCCGGCGCGCACACCCGCCAAATCGCAGTCGTGGAACAGGAAGTACGTCGCCACGACCGGGTCCGCAGTGGGCGGTTCGGTGAGCGACCGCCACTCAGGGTTGAACATCTCACCGGTCTCGACCGCCAACTCGTCGGCCAGACACACCGGACCGGGAATCATCGCGGCGACCCACACCAGGTGGGACGCCCCGACAGCCCGCGCGATGGCGGGCATCAGCAGACCGGCGCCGGAGTGCCCGACCAGCACCGGGGCGAGCAAGTCGCCGATCTGCGCACGGGCGATCGCGGCGTAGTCGACGGCGCGCAGCTCGGGCCGGTCGGTGGGCAAGTCCACGGCGACAGTGCGGTGGCCGCGTCGGCGGAGCAGTTCCTCCACGGGACGCCAGGCCGCCGGCGACTGGGTGGTGCCGTGCACGAAGACGTAGTCCACGGCTCCAGTCTGGCGGGTTCCGGACCGCTGCGGGTTCCGGCCGCCGGTTGGGGCGGCGGCGTGGGACGGCAGCGTGGACAGCGGCAGTGGCGTCGGGCGGCAGCAGCGGCGTCGGGCGGCAGCGTGCGCGTGGGAGGCGGCGGTGTGGGGCGGGAGTTGGGGGCGGGAGTGGGGGTCTGCGTGAGAGTGGGGGTCGGTGGTGGTGTGGGGGTGGGGTTGCGCGGGTTCCTCGTTGTTTCAACCGACGTTTCAGGTTGAAGATAACGGTGTTTCTTGAGGTGGGTTGGTGATGATCACCCGATCGTGCGATGCGGGCGAGCCGCCGTAGGAGCGGCTTGGAGGCGCATCGCTGCTGGTCAGCGCTTGGAGTTCGGCTTCCAGACGACCAGGGCTGTCTCGTGGCGCACCGGCACCAGATCACGGCGGTACGAGGCGTGCACTGACGCGGCGGCGTGCTCGGCGGCGGCCATGGCGGATGCTAGTTGTTCGGTCAGCTCGTTCACCTTGGCGCGCAGCGCGCCCACCTCGTTCTCCAGCTCGATGATCCGCTTGACGCCGGCCAGGTTCACGCCCTCCTCCTGGGAGAGGCGCTGCACCTCCCGCAGCAGCACGATGTCGCGCATCGAGTACCGGCGCCCACCGCCGGAGGTGCGGCCCGGCGAGACCAGACCCAGCCGGTCATAGGCTCGGAGGGTCTGGGCGTGCAGGCCGGACAACTGGGCCGCCACGGAGATGACGAAGAACGGCGTGTCCTCGTCGGTGCCGGGCGGGAACGGGAAGCTCACACCGACCTCTTCTCCAACAGGGCGTTGAGCTCAGCGCGCGGGTCGTGCTTCGCCGTCGCCGACGCGTAGTTCTCCAACGCCTCCCGTGCTTCGGCGTCCATGTTGTTCGGCACCGCCACGTTCAGCGTGATGAGCAGGTCGCCGACCTGGCCGTCGCGCTTGGCGATGCCCTTGCCCTTGGCCCGCAGCACCCGGCCACTGGCCGTGCCCGCGGGCACCTTCAACGTCACCTTGCCCTCAAGCGTCGGCACGGTCAACGTCGTGCCCAGCGCCAGCTCGGGGAAGGTCACCGGAACGGTGACGGTCAGGTCGTTGCCCGATCGGCCGAACAGCGGGTGCGGGTTGACGTGCACGCGCACGAACAGGTCACCGGCCGGCCCGTTGTTGCGCCCCGGCTCACCCTGCCCGGCCAGCCTGATCCGCTGGCCGTCGTCCACGCCCGGTGGGATGCGGATGGTCAGCGTCCGGGTCTTCGTGCTCACGCCGTCGCCGCCGCACTCCGGGCACGGGTCGTCCACGATCCGCCCGGTGCCGCGGCAGTCGGTGCACGGCTCGGAGAACGCGAACGCGCCCTGACTGCGGGTGACCAGGCCGGCGCCGCCGCAGTTCGTGCAGGTCCGCGGCGACGTGCCGGGGCGCGCACCGGAACCCGCGCACGTGCCGCAGCTCGCCGGGCTGGACAGCCGCATGGGCACGGTCGCGCCCTTGACGGCCTCGGTGAAGTCGATCCGGACATCGGTTTCGACGTCCTCGCCCCGCCGCGGCCTGGTCGCCGACGCGGACGTGCCGCCCCGGCGGTTGAACAGGCCGCCGAGCAGGTCGCCGAGCCCGCCCATGCCGCCCGGCTGCTGCGCGCCGGCGCCTTGGCGGCCGAACAGGTCGCCCACGTCGAACCCGCTGCCGGTGCCGAACCCGCCGGGGAACCCGCCGCCTCCGGAGAAGAGGCGGCGGGCCTCGTCGTACTGCTTGCGCTTGGCTGCGTCCGAGAGGACGCCGTAGGCCTCGGACACCGCCTTGAACCGCGACTCGGCCTTGGCGTCACCGGGGTTGGCGTCGGGGTGGAGCTCCCGCGCCAACTTCCGGTACGCCTTCTTGATCTCGTCGGCCGACGCGTCGGAGGTGACGCCCAGCTCGCGGTAGAAGTCCTTCTCGATCCAGTCCCGAGCACTCATCGGACGCCGCCCCCCTTCTCAGTCTTGCTGCTGCTGCTCGTCAACCGGTTCGGAGACGGGCTCGTCCACCGGCGCGGGGGCCGGCTCGTGGTCGGTCACCGCGACCAGCGCGGGCCGCAGCACGCGCTCGCCGAACCGGTAGCCGCGGCGCAGCACGGCGGTGACGGTCGGCCCGCTGACGTCCGGGGAGGTGCCGTGCTGCACGGCCTCGTGGACGGACGGGTCGAACTCCTCACCCTCGTGCCCGAACGGCTCCAGGCCGGTGCCGTGCAACGCGCTGACCAGCTTGTCGGCCACCGCCTTGAACGCGCCGGTGAGGTCGCCGTGCGCGCCGGCCCGCTCGATGTCGTCCAGCACGCCCAGCAGCTCGCCGGTCACCTGCGCCTTCGCGTTGGTGATCACCACTTCCCGGTCGCGCTCGACGCGCTTGCGGTAGTTGGCGTACTCGGCGGTCAACCGCTGCAGGTCGGCGGTCCGCTCGTCCAGCTGGGCCTTCAGCTCGACGCTCGGGTCGTCGGCCACGGCCTGGCTCTCGTCCGGCAGGTCGGGGGCGGCGTGCTTGCCGCCGCCCTCCGAACCGGCCGCGGTGCCGGTAGCACCAGTGCCGGACTCCGGGGCCAGGGCGTCACCCTGCGCCTCGACCGGTGTGTCCTCGTCCGACTGGGTGCGCACCTGACCGGTGTCCGGGTCGATGCGCCTGCGGTCGCGCACCACGACGTGGGGCTGTTCCTCGGGCTGGGTCACTTCTTCTCGTCCTCGTCGACGATCTCCGCGTCCACCACGTCGTCGGCCTTGGGGGCGTCACCGGCAGACGCGCTGCCGGCGGCACCGTCGGCAGTGGGGGCCGCGTTGGCGTACAGGGACTGGCCGATGGCCTGGGACTCCGTGGCCAGCTTCTCCACCGCGGTGCGGATCTTGGCGATGTCCTCGCCCTTGAGCGCCTCGGTGGTCTCCGCGATGGCCGCGTTGACCTTGTCCTTGACCTCGGCCGGGATCTTGTCCTCGTTCTCCTTGAGGACCTTCTCCGTCTGGTAGACCAGCGTCTCGGCCTGGTTGCGGACCTCGGCCTCGTCGCGGCGGCGCTTGTCCTCCTCGGCGTGCGCCTCGGCGTCCTTGATCATCCGGTCGATGTCGTCCTTCGGCAGCGCGGAGCCGCCGGTGATCGTCATCCGCTGCTCCTTGCCCGTGCCCATGTCCTTCGCGGACACGTGCACGATGCCGTTCGCGTCGATGTCGAAGGTGACCTCGATCTGCGGGACGCCGCGCGGCGCCGGCGGCAGGCCGGTCAGCTCGAACATGCCGAGCTTCTTGTTGTCCGCGGCGAAGTCGCGCTCACCCTGGAAGACCTGGATCTGCACGGACGGCTGGTTGTCGTCGGCCGTCGTGAAGATCTCCGAGCGCTTGGTCGGGATCGTCGTGTTCCGCTCGATGAGCTTGGTCATCACGCCGCCCTTGGTCTCGATGCCCAGGGACAGCGGGGTGACGTCGAGCAGCAGGACGTCCTTGACCTCACCCTTCAGCACACCGGCCTGGAGGGCGGCGCCGATCGCGACGACCTCGTCCGGGTTCACGCCCTTGTTCGGCTCACGGCCGCCGGTCAGCTCCTTGACCAGCTCGGCCACCGCGGGCATGCGGGTGGAACCGCCGACCAGCACCACGTGGTCGATGTCGCCGACGCTGATGCCGGCGTCCTTGATCACGTTGTTGAACGGCGCACGGGTGCGCTCCAGCAGGTCGTTGGTGATGCGCTGGAACTCGGCCCGCGACAGCGTCTCGTCCATGAACAGCGGGTTCTTGTCCGCGTCCACGGTGATGTAGGGCAGGTTGATGGAGGCGTTGTTCGAGCTGGACAGCTCGATCTTCGCCTTCTCGGACGCCTCGCGGATCCGCTGCAACGCCATCTTGTCCTTGGTCAGGTCGATGCCGTTGGTCTGCTTGAACCGCTCGACCAGCCAGTCCATGATCCGCTGGTCCCAGTCGTCACCACCGAGGTGGTTGTCACCGGAGGTCGCCTTGACCTCGACCACGCCCTCGGCCAACTCCAGCAGCGAGACGTCGAACGTGCCGCCACCGAGGTCGAAGACCAGGATGGTCTGCTCCTTGTCGCCCTTGTCCAGGCCGTAGGCCAGGGCGGCGGAGGTGGGCTCGTTGACGATGCGCAGCACGTTGAGGCCCGCGATCTGGCCGGCCTCCTTGGTGGCCTGGCGCTGGGCGTCCTCGAAGTAGGCCGGGACGGTGATCACCGCGTCGGTGATCTCCTCGCCCAGGTAGGCCTCGGCGTCGCGCTTGAGCTTCATCAGCACGCGCGCGCTGATCTCCTGCGGCGTGTACTGCTTGCCGTCGATGTCCGGCGTCTTCCAGTCCGTGCCGATGTGGCGCTTGACGGACCGGATGGTCCGGTCGACGTTGGTCACCGCCTGGTTCTTGGCGGGCTGACCGGTGAGCACTTCACCGTTCTTGGCGAAGGCCACGATGGACGGGGTGGTGCGCGACCCCTCGGAGTTGGCGATCACCGTCGGCTCGCCACCTTCGAGAACGGCGACGACGGAGTTGGTCGTCCCAAGGTCGATGCCGACCGCTCGCGCCATTGGATTCCTCCTGGTAGTGCGTTTGTGAGAGCCCCGCGTTGAGCGGTACCGGCTCAAGTTTGCCAGCACCGGCGGACTTGAGTCCACCGGGCTCAATCTTTCTGCCTGTCCAACGGACGGGGTGGTTGCGGTGTTCCCGAGACGGGGTGATCCGGGACACTCGTCCACATGGAGTCACCCGCCGACATGATGTCCCGGTTGACGCCGGGCGGCCCCGGCCAGTCGACGCACGAGGTGTCGCTGGCCGGGGCCGATGAGCTGGACGGCGAGGTGGAGGCGCTGCTGTTGGCGGCGTACGAGCAGAACGCCTAGGTGGCGCGGACCGTCACGTCGCCGCTGCCGGAGGTCAGGACCAGTTCGGCGGTGGCGTTCGGGTCGTTCTCGACGTCGATCGACTTGTCACCGCTGTTCGCGTCCACGTCGACCTTGTAGGCGCCCCTCGGCACGCTGACGGTCAGGTTGCCGCTGCCTGCCTCGGCCCGCACCGAGAGGACGGCGGCCATCCGCACGTCGACGTCACCGGAGCTGTTCTGGATGGTCACCCGGCCGCGCATGTCCGACAGCGTGGTGTTGCCGGAGCCGACCTGGCCGGTGAAGTCGCCGCCGACGTCGGCCACCTCCACCTTGCCCGAGCCGTTGTCGATGCGGACCACGCCGGCCACGTCGCGGACCGACGCGTCGCCGGAGCCGATCTCGACCTCGACGCTGGCAACGCCTTCGAGGCGGACGTTGCCGGAGCTGTTCTGGCCGGTGATCCGGACGTCCTTCGAGGGGACGGTGACCTCGTAGTCCACATGACACCGGCTGCCGCAGCCGTCGAGGACCAGGGTGGAGCCCTCCATGCGGTGGGCGACGCCGCTGGGCTTGTCGGTGTTCCTCGGGTACTCGACGCGGCGGCGGATCTCGGTGTCGCCCGCGCCGACGCGGCTGCGGATGACGACGTCGCCCGAGCCGTTCTGGATTCGAACCTCGGTCACCTGGTCGGACACCGAGTGCGTGTCGTCGAAGCCTTTCTGCACGAGCCGCACGCACGACGTGAGCGCCACCGCCGCGGCCACCGCCACGACGGCCGCCAACGCGATCCGCTTAACCACCGCTGCCCCCTCAGGCGTCAAGGTTGTTGACGTTCAAGTTATGGGCGCGCGGCCGTTCGGCCCACCAGGAAGACCCCCGACCCCATACGGGGGCTGCCCCTACCCCACTACTCCTGTCCTGAACGTTCAACTCACCCGTTCCGAACGCAGGACACGCCCGTTCCGAACGCAGGACACGCGCGAGAGTCGAACGCTCACGCCCCGAGAGTCGTACGTTCGCGCCGCGAGAGTCGAACGCTCAGGTAGGCCGAGTTCAACGCTCAGGTCAGGTCAGGGCGCGTTCTGAGTGTTGAACTCGGGGGGCGTGAACGCAGGACTCACGCGACCTGGGGGTTCGACTCCCGGGGCTGGGGGTCAGGCTAGGGATTCGACGACGGTGCGGAGGGCGGGGGCGGAGCGGGCTGGGTCGCTGAGGAAGCGTTGGGAGGCGATGACGTGGGAGTCGGTCATCCGCTCCCAGACCAGGCCTTGGACCGGGACCTCGGTGATGACCAGGCGGAACGGCCGGACGTAGCGGCCGATCCGGTTCTCCACGCCGCGCACGACCTCGCCGATGGGCAGCGCACCCCGTGACGTCGCGTGCCGTTGGTCGTACTCCGCCGCGGCCGCGCCGAGGGCCAGCACGGCCGCTCGCAACGCGGGCCTGAGCTGCAACGACGGACCGGTCGGGTCGTCCGGCGCGCCGCTGGGCAGCTCGGTGCGGGCGTAGTCGAGCACGTCGGCCCACCAGCCGAGCCACTCCTCGGCCGCCGCCGCGCGGTCGACCCCCGCCGGCACCACGACCGGCACGGACGGGTCTAGTCCGGGCAGTTCGGGCACGGTGTCGACCGAGAGCGCGAGCGTGTCACGGATGAACAGAGCGGTGTTGACCGTCTGATTCGTCCCGTGCGACACCTGCCACGACTCACGACCGGCGAACCTCATGTCACCAGTGTCCCGCGCGAAGGTCATCCGCCAAGCATCAGAAGGGACACAACGGGCTCCAATTCCTCCGCCATTGGGGGGAAATCCGCGATCAAGCCCTGGATCAGCAGCCCGTCGAGGCCCGCCAGGGCCGCCCGCAGCACCACCGGGTCCCACGGACCGGCGACCTCGGCGATGAGCGAGATCCACCGCCGTGCCGCCGGACGCAGTTCCGGCCGACGCGCCGCCAGCAGGTACAGCTCGTACTCGGCCAACGTCCGGCCCCGGTGTTCGCCGACCGCGTCCGCGATGAACCGCGCCACCGCCGCGGGTGTGAGGGGGACCCCGCGGAAACTCGAAGCCAGCTCCTCGGCCGACCACGTGAGGGTGGCGATCAGCAGGTCGTCCAGCGTCGCGTAGTAGTAGGTGGTCGACGTCGTGGGCACGTCCGCCTCACGCGCGACCGACCGGTGACTGACGCCCGCCACGCCGTCCCGTTCGACGACCCGCAGCGTGGCCTCCAGGATCGCCCGCCGCCGCTGGTCGCCGCGCGCCCGCCGGCCGTCAGGCCGCGGCACTGCCGCCCACCTCGATGGCCACCACACCCGCGATCACCAGCAGCAGGCCGACCACCATGGTGGCGTTCAGCGGCTCCTTGAACAGCACGACCCCCACGCCCGCGACGGCGGCGATCCCGAACGCGGCCCAGATCGCGTACGCCGCGCCGATCGGCATGCCGAGTTGGAGCACTCTGCTCAACCCGCCGAACGCGATGGCGTACCCCACCACCACCACGACGACCGGGATCGGCTTGCTGAAGCCGTCGGACAGTTTGAGGGACACCGTGGCGGCGACCTCGGCGATGATCGCCACCGCCAACGTCAGGTACATGAGCACGGCCGCCTCCAACAAGTTGAACGTTTGTTCCACTAGTCTACGCGGGCTATGCGATCGACCACGTACAAGTGGTTACCGATCAGTAATCGGGCGTAGGCTGCCCAGCCAGAAGAACGGACGAGAAAGGCCGCCACCACAATGGGAGCCCTCCAGCTCACCCTCGGCGCCATCGGCGTCGCCGTCAGCGTGTTCGCCTGGGGTCTGTTCATCGCGGGCGTCCTGCGGATGATCAGGATCATCCGGCTCGGCCAGCCGGACTCGACCCGCAACGGGCCGTTCGTGCCCCGCCTGCGCACCCTGGTCGTGGAGTTCGCCGCACACACCCGGATGGCCAAGCTCAAGAAGGTCGCGCCCTGGCACTGGATGGTGATGTGGGGCTTCCTCATCGGCTCCGCGGTGCTGTTCGAGGCCTACGGCGAGGTCTTCTACCCCGGCTTCCACTGGCCGGTCATCGGCACCTGGTCGCTGTGGTCGCTGCTGGTCGAACTGCTCGGCATCGGCACCGTGGCCGGCGGTATCGCGCTGGCGATCATCCGCCAGGTCAACCACCCGCGCCGCGCCGACCGGCTGTCCAGGTTCGCGGGCTCCAGCTTCAAGGCCGCGTACTTCGTCGAAGCCGTCGTGATCATCGAGGGTCTGGGCATCCTCGGCGTGAAGGCGTTCAAGCAGGCCTCCGGGCTGGAAGACCCGCCGCTGTGGTCGTCGTTCGTCACCGCGCCGCTGTCGGAGATCCTGCCGGCGAGCCCGGACTGGGTCTCGATCATGGCGATCACCAAGCTGCTGTCCGGCATGATCTGGCTGATCGTGGTGGCCAAGAACCTGACCATGGGCATCGCCTGGCACCGGTTCAGCGCGTTCTTCAACATCTACTTCAAACGCGAGGACGACGGCGGCGTCGCGCTCGGCGCGTTGAAGCCGATGATGAGCGGCGGCAAGGTCCTGGACCTGGAGGAAGCCGACCCCGACCAGGACGTGTTCGGCGTCGGCAAGGTCGAGGACTTCTCCTGGAAGGGCTGGCTGGACTTCAGCACCTGCACCGAGTGCGGCCGCTGCCAGTCCCAGTGCCCGGCGTGGAACACCGGCAAGCCGCTGTCGCCGAAGCTGGTCATCACCCAGCTCCGCGACCACGCGTTCGCCAAGGCCCCGTACCTGCTGGCCGGCGGCAGCAAGGACATGGCCGGCGACGAGGTCGGCCTGACCGAGGACAAGTACGAGGACTACAAGAAGCGCCTGGAGTCCATCGACGTGCTGGCGATGGCCGAGTCCGAGCGCCCGCTGATCGGCGGCCCGGACGAGCTGGGCGTGATCGACCCCGAGGTGCTGTGGTCGTGCACGACGTGCGGCGCGTGCGTCGAGCAGTGCCCGGTGGACATCGAGCACGTCGACCACATCGTCGACATGCGCCGCTACCAGGTGCTGATCGAGTCGAACTTCCCGTCCGAGCTGGGCGGCATGTTCAAGAACCTGGAGAACAAGGGCAACCCGTGGGGCCAGAACGCCAAGGACCGGCTGGCGTGGACCGAGGGCCTGGACTTCGAGGTGCCGGTGTTCGACGGCGAGCTGGGCGATGCCGAGTACCTGTTCTGGGTCGGCTGCGCGGGCGCGTTCGAGGACCGGGCGAAGAAGACCACGCGGGCCGTGGCCGAGCTGCTGAACACCGCGGGCGTGAAGTACACGGTGCTCGGGCCGGAGGAGACCTGCACCGGCGACCCGGCACGGCGCGCGGGCAACGAGTTCCTGTTCCAGATGCTGGCGCAGCAGAACGTCGAGGTGCTCAACACCGTGTTCGAGGGTCGTGAGGCCGGCCAGCGCAAGATCGTCGTCACGTGCGCGCACTGCTTCAACACCCTGTCCAACGAGTACCCGCAGGTGGGCGGCCAGTTCGAGGTCGTGCACCACACGCAGTTGCTGAACAGGCTGGTGCGCGAGCGGCGGCTGGTGCCGGTGGCGGAGGTCGCGGAGGACGTCACCTACCACGACCCGTGCTACCTGGGCCGGCACAACAAGATCTACGAGGCGCCGCGCGAGCTGGTCGGGGCGTCGGGCGCGAAGCTGCGCGAGATGCCGCGCCACGGCGACCGCTCCATGTGCTGTGGCGCCGGTGGCGCTCGCATGTGGATGGAGGAGCGGATCGGCAAGCGCATCAACGTCGACCGCGTGGACGAGGCCCTGGGCACCGCGCCGTCGAAGATCGCGACCGGCTGCCCGTTCTGCCGGGTGATGTTGACCGACGGTGTGACGGCCCGCCAGAACGAGGGCGCGGCGGCCTCGCACGTGGAGGTCGTGGACGTGGCGCAGCTGCTGCTGACCTCCGTGCGCCGGGGTCTGGAGCTGGAGCGCCAGGACGTGCCGACGGACGTGACCCCCACCGGCACCCCGTTGCCGGACGAGGACAAGGCCACGTCCGGCTAGTCCCTTGTGGACGTAGAACGCCCCTCGGTCCGGTTCGGACCGAGGGGCGTTGTCGTTGGCGATCGTTCGGCGCGCCTGCCTTCAGTCGCGGTCGGTGATGCGGTCGTAGACGATGTTGAGGATCCAGCTGGTGAGGGCGACGATGATGGCGCCGAAGAACGCCGGCCAGAAGCCGCTGACGTCGAACGGCAGGCCGAGCTCGCCGGCCAGCCAACCGGTGAGCCAGAACAGCAGGGCGTTCACCACCAGGCCGATGAGTCCCAGCGTGACCAGGTAGAACAGGCAGCCGAAGAACTTCACCAGCGGTTTGACCACCGCGTTGACCAGACCGAACAGCAGCGCGACGCCGACCAGCGTGCCGATCTTCGCGGGCGTCGACGCGCCCGCCTCCAGGTCGATGCCCGGGATGACCGTGGCGACCCAGACCGCCACCGCCGTCAGCAGTACGTGCACCAAAATGCCCATGCCGCAGGCTAACGGTGGCGGTCGTCCGAATGGGTCAGGCGCGACGACGCCTGCGTGCCGCCAAGAAGGTCAACGCGCCGCCGCCGACCAGCAGCAGCACACCGATCGCCAGGAACGGCAACGGCGTCGCACCCGTGCTCGCCAACCCACTGCCGCCGGCCTGCACCATGGCGACGTTGGTCGTCGTGGTCGTGGCCGTCGTCGTGGAGGTCGGGGCGGTCGTGGTGGTGGTGTCGGTCGGTGGCGTGGTCGTCGGCTCCGCGGGCAGGTACTCCAACAGCACGATCGCGTGGTTGTCCCGCGTGTTGACGTCCCGTCGGTTGAGCACCGACACCGGCCGGGCGAACAGGTGGAACCGGTCGAACTCCGGGTTGTCCAGCCGGTACGTGAGGCTGAACTCGACGGTCTGGCCCACCTCCAGCATGTCGCGCAGCTCGAAGTCCTGGCCGGGGTGACGCACCACGAGGGCGTCACTGGCCGCGACGAAGTGCGGCGTCGAGCCGAACATCACGAACGTCGCCTTGTCCGCCGCCTCGCCCCGGTTCGTGACCGACACGGTCATGGTGACCTCGTCACCGATCCGGTAGGCGTCCTTCGCGGGCTCCACCCGAGGCTCACCGACCACGAAGTCGATGTCCAAGGGGACGTACCGGACGTCCGCGCGCGTCGTCTCGCCCACGCGGACCACCACGCCCTTCCGGCGGGACTCCGGGTCCACGTCGTACTCCGTCAACGGCTGCGCGAGCTTCAGCTCGGGCCTGCGGTCGGCGACGACCAACGACTGCAGGCCGAGCGGCACGTCGTTGAACGCGTACTCGCCGTTCACACCACGCGTGGGCGGGGCCACGTCGACACCATCAACACAGCCGACACCGACGGGATCGTCGACGCAGTCGGTGACCAGGCGCAGCGTCGACGGCGCCGGCACGTCCGACTCGTGCGTCTGCCGCGTGCCGTCCTTGTCGAAGTCGACGAACGAGAAGCCGCGCACGGTGCCGCCGCGGATGCCGAAGTCGAACGTGCCTCCGCCGGTGGGGAAGAACGACGATGTGGTCGTCGCCTCGTAGACGTCGGTGTTGTGGCTGAAGATGGACAGCTGAGTGTTCAGCAGGCCCTCGACCTTGTAGCGGCCGTTCGCGTCGGTGCCGTACTCGCCGATGAACTCCTTGCCGTTGAAAACGCGCACACCCCGACCGCCTGCCAGAGGTGGCTCACCCTCGTCGACGACACCGTTGGCGTTGCGGTCGAACCACACCAGGCCTTCCAGCGTCACGGTGTTCTCTTGTGCCGCCGCGAGTGGACTTGTCAGCGCTGCCGCGCTCACCACCGCGAAAACGGCCATGATGCGACCGATCAGGTTCTTCACCTGAGATTCCCCCAAAATGGAATGTGATACCTCGTCGTCGCAACCAAGATCATGATCGTTTCGTGACGGCGGTCACAGTCGCGCGTTCGCGCTGGAGTCGGTGTCGTGGGCGCAGGCCGCGCGGCAGGTGCGGGGGCAGGCGGTGCGGATCGACGCCGAACTGCGCGCCGCGCACCCCGACCTGGACGAGGTGTTCCTGGAGCCGGTGCCGAGGACCGACCCGGAGCTGCGGTCGCGGGTGCTGGCCCGGTACGGGGAGCTGAAGCTCTAGCGCTTGGTGTCGGTGCGGTGGAAGTTCAGGTACGCGCGCGACGGCGTGGGACCGCGTTGGCCCTGGTAGCGGGAGCCCGCCTGCGCCGAACCGTAGGGGAACTCGGCCGCGCTGCTGAGCCGGAACAGGCACAGCTGGCCGATCTTCATGCCCGGCCAGAGGGTGATGGGCAGGTTGGCGACGTTCGACAGTTCGAGCGTGATGTGACCGGAGAAGCCGGGGTCGATGAAGCCCGCTGTGGAGTGCGTGAGCAGACCGAGGCGGCCGAGCGACGACTTGCCTTCCAGCCGGCCCGCCAGGTCGTCGGGAAGGGTGACCAGCTCGAACGTCGAGCCGAGCACGAACTCCCCGGGGTGCAGCACGAACGGCTCGTCGTCGGCCGGCTCGACCAGCGAGGTCAGGTCGTCCTGCTGCATGGCCGGGTCGATGTGCGTGTACCGGGTGTTGTTGAACACCCGGAAGAACCGGTCCAGCCGCACGTCGATGCTGGACGGCTGCACCATGACGTCGTCGAACGGCTCCAGCACCAACCGGCCGGAGTCGACCTCTTTGCGCAGATCGCGGTCACTTAGCAGCACGGGGACAGCCTATGTGTATGATCGGGCTCGCAACACGCGGGTGTAGTTCATTGGTAGAACGACAGCTTCCCAAGCTGTAGAGGCGGGTTCGATTCCCGTCACCCGCTCAGCAGTGCGAAGGCCCAGGTCACTCGACCTGGGCCTTCGTCGTGTCGGGGTCGGCCAGAATCGGGTGCGTGACGGAGACGGTCTACGTGCGGTTCCAGGGGACGGTTCGGCATGAGCGGGGGTTCTTCCCGGGGGTGTTCTGGCTGGTCAACGGGCTGGCTCGGGAGGGGCGGCTGAGTGTGGAGCAGGAGCGGTTCAGGCGGGAGAACAACGACTGGTTCAACGCGGCCTACACGACGCCGTCGCACGTTGACCCGACCGTGTACGACCGGGAGATCAATCCGGGTGCGGTGGCGTGGTTCAAGTCGTCGGCTCGGCACCTGATCGGGCGGGTTGACGGGTATCTGGAGATCCTGGCCGCGCACGGGGTGGTGTGTGAGCGGGTGCAGTCGTCCGATCCGGGGCAGATCGTTTACGAGGACGAGCACCAGGTGGTCGTGGTGCCGCACGGTTAGCGCAGGCGGTCGGTCCACTCGTTCAGGTGATCGAGGGACGTGCGCAGGTCTGCCAGCAGCTCCAGCGCATGCGTGTGCGCGGCGGCACGTTCGGGTTCGGTGACCGGGCGGTGGCCCAGCGCCCGCCACACCATCCACGCCGCGCCGCCCAGGTAGACGCGGAGCAGGCCCGCGAACGCCGTCGGTGACGCGGGCGGTCGGTGGCCACCTGCCTCCTCGTACGACTTGATCACGGTGTCGAACGCGGTCCGGTCCTCGCCCAATCGGCTGAAGTGCAGCGCCGCACGGGTCAGCTCCCACTCCGCGTAGTCCGGGCCCGCGCCGTCCCAGTCCACCAGCAGCGGACCGGTGGCGGTGTGCAGGACGTTGTCCGGCTTGACGTCCCGGTGCGTGCTCACCGGCGTCAGGTCACCCGTGTCCACCGCCACCGCCCTGGCCTCGGCGATGTCCGGCAGGTACCCGCGAACGGCGTCGGTGAAGTCGTTCGGCGCCTCGTCCAGCCACTCCCGCCACTCCTCGACCGGGTGCGGCTCCCCGTCGGGCGTCCCGCCGGCGGGGAGGGCGTGCAGGGAAGCCAGGGTGGTGCCGACCCACGCGGAGACGTCCGTGGTCAACGGGCCGCCCTCGTGCCACTCGTGCACCAGGTAGCTCTCCACCTCGTCACCGACCCGGACGTCGGCCAGCAGCGGCGCGGCCGGTTCCAGCGGGTGCACCGGGCGCGGCATGGGGAAGTCTCGGGCGTACGCCTCCAACTGGATCTCGGCGGACACCTGGTAGTCGCGCATCCACCAGTCCTCGCGCGACCGGTTCAGCCGCTTGACCGCCCACGTGCCGCGCGACGTGCGCAACCGCCACATCAGATGCGAACGCCCGCCGGAAACCGGTGTCCACGGTCGCAGCACGTCACCAAGCCCGAACGCCGCCGCCACCGCCGCCTGCCGCTCCACGTCGCCAGATGCTAGGCCACCCGGGACCGGACTCAAGACTCCGCCGAACGCCACACCCGCTCGTAACGCTCCTGGTCCCGCCGCGTCCGCTCCTCGCGCACCGCCGCCGCCGCGCCCGCCGGGTAGCCGTACTTCGTCATCCGGTGGTCGGTGCTCTCGATCGCGTACGACACCCCGAAGTACACGCCCACCACCAGCCCCAACGACCCGCACGCGATCGCCAGGGGCCACGGGGAACCCAGGCCGAGCACCAGCGCCAGGGCGATGGCCAACGTCAACGGCAGCTCAGGGCGCGGCTCTCCGCGCCACGGTGATCAGGTGGGCCGACGCGCCCAGCACGGACTCCTCCTGCTCGACCTGCCGCAACGACCACATCAGGTACTCGAACCGGACCGGGTCGGCGTAGATGTCCTCCAGGTCGGCGTTCGGCAGCATCCACGCCGTGCCCTCCAGCGCGAACGTGCCAACCACGTCCAACCCCGCCGCACGCGCCTCCTCCGCCGCCTCCTGAGGACGGTGGAAGTACGCGGTGGTGAACCAGGGCGTGTCCGCCGGCGGCAGGTGCTGTCCGGTCTCCACCGCGTGCGTCACGAACGCCCGGTAGCGGGTGTCGAGCGGGAAGTCCTTGCGCAGCCCGTCGTACAGCGACGCGTACCGCCCGATCACCGCGCCCGCGACCACCCCACCGGGTCTCAGCACGCGCAACGCCTCCCGCCACGCCCGCAGCCGGTCCTCGTACGACATCAGGTGGTAGAGCGGCCCGAACAGCAGCACCACGTCGAACGGCCCGTCCGGCAGGTCACGGGCGTCGCCCACGACGGCGGACACCCCGGGCAGCGCCCCGGCCGACTCCACGTGCGACGGCATCGGGTCCACCACGAGCACGTCGTGCCCGTCCTCCGCCAACCACTCCGCGTGCACCCCGGCCGCTCCGCCGACGTCCAACACCCGGCTGCGCGTGCCGACGAACCGCCGCACGATCTCCTGCGTCCGCAGGAACTCCAGCCGCCCGTTCCCGGCGCGCAACCGTCCCTGCTCGAAGCCCTGCGCGTAGAACTCCCTGATCGTCTCGTCCATCTTTCGAACGTAGAAGGCAGGGCAATCGCTTTACCGCCGGCTTCAGCGGGCTTCCAGCTCCGCCCAACCACCGCCACGCGCCAGCACGGCCCGCACGTCGGCGGCGTGCTCGATCACGCCCGCCAGGTCGCTGTGCAGCAACGCCGCCCGGTCCGCGTCGACCGGCAGCACGTCCTCCCGCCACAGCTCGACGGGCAGGCTCACCACGAACACCACGGAATCGACCAGCCGCAGCACCACCGCCGACCGGTCACCGACATAAGTGCCGCGAATCCGGTCGCACTCGGCCAGGATCTCCCGCAGCCCGCCGACGGCCGCCGCCGGTGTGCCGTCCCACTCGGCCGACGGCCACAGCCGGCAGCTCAGCGCCAGCCACAGCCGCCACCCGGCGGCCGACTCGGCCTCGTCCCGCGGTCGCCAACCGTCCATCACCCCACTGTGCGGGCGCGACCGGGCGCCCGCACAGCGGAGATGACGCGTCACACAGATAACGCAGCCCACACGTGGACATCGCCCACAGATCAACAGATCCGCGTCACGCGCGCGCGGGCACCTTCTCCTCGTCGTCGTCGGACTGCAGCGAGTCGACCAGCGCAGCGCGGTCGGCCGACGGTTCCGGCTTGATGAGGAGCCCGATCACCAGGTACAGCACCAGCGACACCAGCAGCGGCCAGGACACGATCACCGCCGAGGTGACGAACTCGACCTTGCTCTGCTGCATCACGTACAGCACCACCCATGTGCCGAGACCGCCGATCACCGAGGTCGTCGCGGCGGTCGGGCCGACCTTCTTGAACCACGGCAGCAGGCCGAGCATCAACGGGATCGCGATCGGACCCATGGTGGCCGCCACCAGGTCGAGCACGATCTTGAGCACGAACCCCTTGGTGTCCGCGGTCAACGCGACCGTCATGCTCAGCCCGATGAACGCGAACGTGGTGATCCGCGCCAACTGCAACTGCGCGGACTCGCTGAGCCGCGTCACGCCCTTCCACAGCTTGGGCAGCATGTCGCGGGTGATGACCGCGGAGATCACGTTGGCGTCCGAGGACACCATCGCCATGGTGTGCGAGAAGAAGCCCGCGAGGATCAGGCCCACCATGCCCGCGGGCAGCATGAGCTTGCCCATCTCGACGTAGGCCTGCTCGGCGGCGGGGCCCTCCAGGCCGGGCACGATCAGCGGCGCGGCCCACATCGGGAAGAACAGGATCAGCGGCCAGATCAGCCACAACGCGCTCGACAGCAACGCGGAGCGCTTGGCGGCGGCGCCGGACGGCGCGGCCATGTAGCGCTGCGCCAGGTTCCACATGCCGCCGTTGTACTCCAGCGTCTTGATCAGGAACAACGCCATGAAGAACAGCAGTGTGTACTGGCCGTTCAGCGGCTGGGAGTGCGCCTCGGGGAGCTGGTCCCAGATCTCCCACATGAAGCTGATGCCGCCGAAGTGCGCGGCCACCGCGACGAACATGGCGATGCCCGCCGCGCCCTGGATGATGAACTGGCCGAAGTCGGTCAGCGCGTCCGCCCACAGTCCGCCGAGAACGGAGTAGACCATCGTGACGACGCCGACGAGCGTGATGCCGAGCCACACCGGGACGCCCGCGAAGCCTTGGAGCAGCAACGCGACCGCGACCCACTTGGCCGAGATGTCCACGACCTTCAACGTCGCCCCGGCCCACGCCATGATCTGCTGGGTCGGCACGTTGTAGCGGCGGGCCAGGTACTCCAGCGGCGACTTGACGCCGTGCTTGGAGCGCAGCCGGTTCCAGGCGCCCGCCCAGAGGAACGCGCCGATGCCGACACCGATGCCGATCGTCAGCGCCCACCAGATGTAGACGGTGAGGCCGAGGAGATAGGCCTGGGAGGCGAAGGCCACGAACATGACGGCGCTGTAACCGGACATGTGGTGCGAGATGCCGGACAACCACCAGGGCATCTTGCCGCCCGCGGTGAAGAAGTCGGCGATGTTCTTGATCCGCCCGCGTGACCAGTAGCCGATCGCCACCATCACGAAGAAGTACCCACCGACGACGACCCAGTCGAGGGTGTCCATGAGGCCTCCACGAGTGCTCGGCCCACGGGTGGCAGCGCGTGATTCGGCGGCGGCGGTGCGCGGCTTCCCACATGGGTGTGTGACGTAGGTCTTACGAGGCTGTTGCTTCTGACGGAAGGCCACACAAGGTCATTGAGTCACATTCGTGACTGTTATTCACGTATGTGACCGGATCCATCCGCGCTACACGGAAAGAAATTCGCAAAATTCGCGTCATGGCTCGTACCCGGAGCGGTCGCACCGACATGCGAACCGGTGTCAACGCGCGTCCGCTCACACCAGGTGGTGATCGGCGCGCCTCCGGGCCCGGGGTCGCGTTGGTGGACCCCGTGCCCCTGTTCCGCGAAGGGCTGGCGGCCGTGGTGCGGCGCACCCCCGCGATGCACTGGCTGGGCTCCACCGGGCACCTGCACACGGCGGTCCGGATGCACGAACGGTTGCGCCCCGACGTGCTGCTCGTCGACTCCGTGCTCGACCCGCAGGGGCACCTGGCGACGCTGTTGACCGGCAACGACCCGGCCCTGGTGGTGATCTCCCTGGTCCGCGAACCGCACCGGACAGCGAAGTACGTGCGTTCGGCCCTGTCGGCGGGCGTGCGCGGGATGGTGCCGAGAGCCGGGGAGATCGGCGAGGTGCTGCAGGCCATCGCCCGCGGTCACGCAGAGCGGACGTACCTGGACCCCACACTCGCGCCGCTCGCGGCCGGCTTCACGCCGACGGCCGACGCCGGGACACGGCGATCGCTGTCACGCCGGGAGTACGAGGTGTTACAGCTCATCGCGGACGGCCTGGAGAACCAGGCGGTCGCGAACGAGCTGTACGTGTCAGTGGAAACCGTGCGCACGCACGTGAAGAACATCCTCCGCAAACTCCGAGCCAAGGACCGCACCCACGCCGTCTCCCTCGCCTACCAGGCCGGCCTCCTGTCCGGCGGTGTCCCCCGCCCCTGAGCGGTTGCCCACAGCCCGTGCGTTGCCCACAGCCTGGGCGGTTGTCCACAGGCCGAGCGGTTATCCACAAGCCGGGCCTGACCACTGCGAATCGTCGGATCCCGCCGGCAGGATCAAGAACAGGGGGTCCCCCCGGCGGGGACGCCTGCGGAGCACGCACTCGCGCGCCGGCCTGCGTGAGTCGTCTGCTTCGACGCCGCGCGTGGCCTGCTCCGGCACCTCGAACGTTGCGGCCCGTAACCGCGCAGCTCAGGCTCGTCTGATTCGCCACAACCGGGTGCTCGGCCTTGCCGGGGTTACTGACAGGTAATACCCTGTTGTTACCGGTCAGTAGGGGACCGCCCCGACCAGCATGGAGTGAGCGACGAGATGGGTCACTACAAGAGCAACGTCCGAGACCTCGAGTTCAACCTCTTCGAGGTCTTCAACGTGCAGGACCACCTCGGCACGGGGCCGTTCGAGCAGTCCGACGAGGACACCGCGCGCGGCGTGCTTGCCGAGCTCAACAACTTGGCGGTCGGGCCGCTGGCGGAGTCCTTCGCCGACGCCGACCGCAACCCCCCGGTCTTCGACCCGAAGACCCACTCGGCAACGCTGCCGGAATCGTTCAAGAAGTCCTACCAGGCGCTCTGGGACGGCGAGTGGTACCGCCTGTCCCTGCCGAACGAGCTGGGCGGCTTCGGCATCCCGCCGTCGGTGCAGTGGGCGGCTTCCGAGCTGATCCTGGGCGCCAACCCGGCCGTCTACATGTACCTGGCCGGCCCGAACTTCGCCTCGGTCGTCTACCGCAACGGCACCGAGCAGCAGAAGCGCTGGGCCGAGATCATGATCGAACGCGGCTGGGGCGCCACGATGGTGCTCACCGAGCCGGACGCCGGTTCCGACGTGGGCGCGGGCCGCGCGAAGGCCGTGCTCCAGGACGACGGCACCTGGCACATCGACGGCGTGAAGCGGTTCATCACCTCCGCCGACCAGGACATGACCGAGAACATCATGCACCTCGTGCTCGCGCGTCCCGAGGGTCCGGGGATCGAGCCGAAGCCGGGCACCAAGGGTCTGTCGCTGTTCCTCGTGCCCAAGTGGCACTTCGACCCGCAGACCGGCGAGTCGACCGGCGAGCGCAACGGCGCCTTCGTCACCAACGTCGAGCACAAGATGGGCCTCAAGGTCTCCACCACGTGCGAGCTGACGTTCGGCCAGCACGGCGTCCCGGCCAAGGGCTGGCTGCTCGGCGAGGTGCACAACGGCATCGCGCAGATGTTCCAGGTCATCGAGTACGCCCGGATGATGGTCGGCACGAAGGCCATCGGCACCCTGTCCACCGGTTACCTGAACGCCCTGGCCTACGCCAAGGATCGGGTGCAGAGCGCCGACCTGACCCGGATGACGGACAAGACCGCGCCGCGCGTCACCATCACCAACCACCCGGACGTGCGCCGCAGCCTGATGCTCCAGAAGGCGTACGCCGAGGGCATGCGCGCGGTCTACCTGTACACCGCGACGCAGCAGGACAAGATCGCCCTGGGCGGCCCGGACAAGGAGTTGGCGGAGAAGGTCAACGACCTGCTGCTGCCGATCGTCAAGGGCGTCGGCTCGGAGCGCGCGTACGAGCAGCTGGCGCAGTCCCTGCAGACGCTGGGCGGCTCCGGCTTCCTCCAGGAGTACCCGATCGAGCAGTACATCCGGGACTCGAAGATCGACTCGCTGTACGAGGGCACCACAGCCATCCAGTCGCTGGACTTCTTCTTCCGGAAGATCATCCGCGACAAGGGCCAGGCGCTGGGCTACCTGAACGGCGAGATCCAGAAGTTCCTGGACAACGAGTCGGGCAACGGTCGCCTCAAGGAGGAGCGCGCGCTCCTCAAGCAGGGTCTGGAAGACCTCCAGGGCATGCTCGGCGCGCTGGTCGGCTTCCTGACCAGCTCGCAGGAGGACGTCCGGAACCTCTACAAGGTCGGCCAGAACACCGTCCGACTGCTGATGACCGCGGGTGACGTCCTGGTGGGCTGGCTGCTGCTGCGCCAGGCCGACGTGGCGCTGACCAAGCTCGACGGCCAGGTCTCGGCCAAGGACAAGGCGTTCTACGAGGGCAAGGTCGCGGTGGCGTCGTTCTTCGCCAAGTCCGTGCTGCCGGAGCTGACCGCGCGCCGCAAGATCGCCGAGGCCACCGACAACGCCCTCATGGACATCGACGAGGCCTCGTTCTGACCCGGAATTGTCGGACCTTGCGGGCAGAATGAATGCAAGGGTTCCCCTTGGCGGGGACCTCTGCGGGAGCTTGAAGCGGCAGGGCGGCACCCCGAACGTGTGGGGTGCCGCCCTTCGGCTGTCGCGGCGTCGGCGAGCCCGGCGTCCTCACGAGACCCCGCCGTCTGATCGATGTTCTTGCCGCTGTCCGGCACGGCACCGATGGTCCCGCCGATCGAGCCCGGTCGACGCGCAGTGATGCGGCTTTCCGCCAGGAGGAGGAAGCGCGGCTCAGCCCTTGTGGGCCTTGGCGGCGGCGAAGCAGTAGGCGCCGAAGCCGAGGAAGCCGACCGCGATCACGGCGAGCGCGATGAGGCCGTAAGGCTGCGCGGCCAACGTGTGCAGCGCCTTGTCCAGGCCGCCGGACTCGGACGGGTTGGCGTTGATCGCGGCGAGGGCGACCAGGATGCCGATCAGGACGTACGACGCGCCCTTGCCGATCCAGCCGATCCGGCCCAGTCGCTCGACCCAGAGCCGCGTGCCGTCGGGCAGCTCGGACATGTTCAGGTCGTCCTCGAACGACCTCTTCACGCCCTTGCGCGCGACCGCCACCCCGAGTCCCAGCACGAACACCGCCACCGCACCCACGAGGACCTGGCCGAACGGCAACGCGAGCACGCGTGCCGTCCACGTCTGGGACTGCTCGGTGGAGCTGCTCTGCGACGACCCGGTCGCGTAGCCGATCGCCGCGATCCCGATGACCGTGCCGGTGATGGCGCGGCCGACCGAGCCGCACTTGCGGTACACGCGTTTGCGCTTCTTGCTCACCCACCCGTAGCCGGACACGGCCATGATGAGCTGCCAGCCCGCGAAGGCGAACAGACCGATCGCCAGCACCCACAGCAGCACCGGACCGATCGACGTCTGGGCGAGGGTGGAGACCGCGCCCTTCTGGTCGGTCCGCTCCCCGGTGTCACCGAGGACCACTTGCGCCGTCAACGCCGCCAGCAGCACGTGGACGAGCCCGTAACACACCATCCCGGCGCGCCCGAGCACCTGCACGGCCGGATGTCTTCGCACTTCTTGCCCGGTGGTAGCCACGATCGGGTGAATACCCCGTCGTGGCTACCACCAACCACGGGCACTCAGCCGCCGGCCGGCGGCGGCTCGCAGACGATCTTGAACTGCGGGTCGTACCGGACGGTCCGGCTCTCCTGGCGGGACTGGCCGGTGCGGCGGTCGGTGATGGTGCGGGTGTCGGTGACCGAGAACCCGGGCACGCCGTTGCTCGGCTGGCAGTCCGGCTTGTTGACCTTGCGCTCCTGCGGCTGGGTCGGGTTGAAGTCGGCGCTGGTCGAGCTGGTCACGTCGTAGTTCTTGGTGCCCCAGAGCACGATCCTGATCGACGACGGCGTCCAGATCGTCTGGATCGCCACCCCGGTGTCGTCCGGGTTGGTGAACTTGATGTCGATCAGGCTGTTGCCCGCGCCATCCATGAACACCGTGGCTTCGCGTCCCTTCGGGTACCGCGTGATCCAGTAGCTGTGCTCCTTGTGGCCCGCGTCCTTCATGCCCGCGAAGTACGCGGCGTTGTAGAGCGTGGTGGCGAACTGCGAGATACCGCCGCCGACAGCCTTGCCCGGGACGCCGTTCTCGATGATGCCCGCCTCGACGTAGCCCTGCGCGGTGCCACGCGGACCGGTGTGGCCGTTGAGGCTGAACGTCTCGCCCGGCTTCACGATCGCGCCGTTGACCTTCTCGGCCACCACGCGGATGTTGGTGCCGGACGCGGCCACGAAGCCACCGGTCGAGAACTCGCCGATGATCTCCTTGATGCCCATCTTGTTCGCCTGCTCGGTGGTCACCTTGGCGGGCGTGTGCTTGTACTCGGCCTTGATCGCACGGTTGTCGGCGCGCTTGAGCACGTCGAGCGTCGTGGCCAGGGACTTGTCCCAGTCGACGCCGAGGCCGTCCACGGACTCCTTGACCACCGGCCGGCCGCCCTCGAACACGATCTGGGCGTCCTTGCCCTCCTTCTCCGTGTCCTTCAGCTGCGGACCGGCGTGCTCGACGACCTTGGCGTTGTCGACCTTCGCGGTCAGGCTGCCGTCGTCGGTGGGCTCGAACACCAGCACGGTGGCCAGCTGCTCGGGCGTGAGCGTCGCGTCCTTGCCCTCGCCCTGGATGATCAGCGGCGCGGCGGTGGCGGGCTTGGCGACCTCGTCGAGGGCCTTCTGCACGCCCTCCTTGGTCGTCTTGACCGGGGTGGTGGCCACCGGCAGCTCGACCGTGCCGCCGTCCGCCCAGCCGGCGAGCAGCTTGTCCGACGCGCCGGGCACGTCCAGCTTCTGGCCCTGCCTCGGGTCGACCGCGACCGGCGTGGCGCCCTCGAACTTGATGCCGCCCTCGGCCGGTTCGTGGTCGGTGGTGGCCTTCAGGCCCTCCAGCGCGGCGGCCAGCTTGGCCTCGTCGCTGGTGGTGGCGAAGCCGACCTCACGGGAGGTGAAGAACGAGGTGACGCGGGTGAACGGGGACAGCGGCTGGCTGCCCGCGCGCTCCAGCGTGGCGGTCCAGTCCAGCTCCAGGCCGGCCGCCTTCGGGTCGATCTCGGTCTCGACATCGCCCGCGCGTGCCTTGACCGGCGCGGCCAGGCGGGGGCCGATCTCGTCGCGCAGCTTCTGCTCGGCGTCGGTGTGGCTCATGCCGCCGACGTCCACCCCCGCGACCGTGACGCCGCGCGGCACGTCGCCGCCGGAGACGACCATGTCCAGGCCGTAGAGGACGACCATCACGCCGAGCACGGCGGCGGCGATCAGGCCGCCCTTGCGCAGGCGCTTGCGGCGGGCGTCGGCCTCGTCGGTCTCGGTGTCGCGGTCGACCATCACCGGGCCGTAGACGGTGGCCTCGGCGGGCTCCGGCACGGTCACCGGTGCGGCGAAGACCGTGGTGGCCTCCGAGGGCGACGGCGGTCGGCCGAAGCCACCGGGCGGGGTGTTGATCGCGCGGGTCTGCTCGGCGGCGGCAGACGGTCGGCCGAAGCCACCCGGCGGGGTGTTGATCGCGCGGGTCTGCTCGGCGGCGGCAGGCGGCGGCGTGAGGGCTCGGGTCACGTCACCGGACGGCATGATCGCCTGGGTCGCGTCGGCGCCCCTCGGCGGTGCGTCGCGCGGTGGGTTGTGCGTCGGGTGCTGCGTCACGTTGTGAGAGACGCTCGGAGGGGCCGCCGCGTTGTCGGGGCCGCCCGATGGAGGGGTCACGTTACGCACAGTCGCCGTGGCGTCCGGCTCCCCGTCCGGCTCGTCCTGGGGCCACTCGGCCTCCTGGACCGGGCCCGCGGAGAGCTTCGTCGTGCGCTCCGAAGCGGTGCCCGACGGGCGGACCGGCTCCATGGCCGTGGTCCGCTCAGCGTCGTACTCCGGTCGCTGGTTCTCCGGCACCGCTCCCCCTCTTGCTCTCCGCAAGGTTCCCGGGACTGCTTACCCGACCGTCGTCACGTGTTGATCACGGTCGAGCCGCTCACAGGTTTCACAGCAGAATTCACAGGTAAAGCCCGGTCCCGTGCTCCGTCCGCTCCGTCGCGGTGGCGTGCACGTCCCGTTCTCGCATGACCAGGTAGGTCTGGCCCTGCACCTCGACCTCGAACTGGTCGTCCGGGTTGAACAGCACCCGGTCGCCGACCTTGACGTGCCGCACGTTCGTGCCGACCCCGAGCACATCCCCCCAGGCCAGGCGCTTGGCCATCTGGGCGGTCGCCGGGATCACGATGCCACCGCTGCTGCGTCGCTCGCCGTCCTCCGGCGAGATCCGCACCATCACGCGGTCGTGCAGCATCTGGATCTCGAGCTTGACATCGGGCACCGGCAGAGTCTAGATGCTCTCGTCGAGCCCGCCCATCATCAGGGGTAGCCGGTGCGGCCCGTCTTTTACCACGCGGACCGGCACACCCCAGTCCTGGCGGGCCAGTTTGCACACCGGGTGCTCGACGTTGGGGTCGTCCGCGCAGCTCGCGGCCTGGGCGACGACGTGCAGCACGCCTTCGGTGAAACCTTCCGCGATGCGCAGCGTGCGGACCAGGTCGGTGCCGACGCCCGCGCCCGCTTCCAGCAGCTCGGGCGGGGAGCTGGTGATCTCCAGGCGGGTGGACGGGCCGTACCGGTCGTCCAGCTTCTGGCCGGTCGGCGGGGTGAAGACGACGGCGAGTTCCAGGTCGCCGGGCGCGATCTCCGACGGCGGGCGGCGGACCTTGTGGGCGTCGCCGCTGACCAGCTGTACGCCGGGTGCGACCGGGCGTTCCAGGCGGTGCGCGGCGGAAGCGACGACGACCAGTTCGCCGTCCACCAGGACCGCGTCGGACGGTTCGGCGATGTCGGCGGCCAGGGTGGACACCTCTCCGGTCTCCGGGTCGTAGCGGCGGATCGCGCCGTTGTAGGTGTCGGAGATGGCGATCTGGTGGTCGGGCAGGACCGTCACGCCCAGCGGGTGCTGGAGCAGCGCCTGGTCGGCCGGGCCGTCGCGGTGGCCGAAGTCGAACAGACCCTTGCCGATGGCGGTGTGCACGGTGCGGTCGGCGTCGAGCCAGCGCAGCGCGGAGGTTTCCGAGTCGACCAGCCACAGTCGGTCGCCGTCGGCCGCGAGGCCCGAGGTCTGGGCGAAGAACGCCTCCTCGGCCGGACCGTCGTGCAGGCCTTCGACGGTGGTGCCGGCGAGGCGTTCGAGGCGGCGTTCCAGGGGCTTGAACAGGCCGAGGGTGTGGTTGCCGGCGAGGGCGATGGCGACGCCCCGGGCGGGCTCCCACCAGGTGACGTCCCACGGGCTGGTGAGATCGATCACATCGGCCGGGCCGTCGGTGTCGCCGTCGCGCCACTGCTCGCCGGTGCCGGCGATCGTGGTGACCTCGCCGGTGTCCAGGTCGAGGCCGCGCAGGAGGTGGTTGACCGTGTCGGCGACGACGGCGTGGTAGCCGACCCGCGCGGCGACGTCGTCGGGGAGGAGGGCGATGCCGGCGGGCTCGGAGAAGGTGGGGTTCAGGCCGTCCTGGCGGCCGCGTTCGCCGGTGCCGATGCGCCGGATCACGGTCTCGCCGTCGAGGTCCAGCTCCACCAGGCTGTGGTGGGCGGAGTCGCTGACCAGGAGGGTGTTGTCCTTCGTGAGGACGGCCTTCGCCGGGAACCGGAGTTCGGTCGCCCTGGGCGGCGGCGCGACGTAAGGGCCGTCACCGCGGTGGAGGGTGCCCTTGGCGTCGTGCTCGGCGGCGATCTCGGACACGATCTGCCGCAACGCGTCGAGGTGACCCTCGCCGGCGGCGACGTGCACGACGTAGCCCTCGGGGTCGACCAGCACGAGCGTGGGCCACGCCTTCACCGCGTAGTTCTGCCACGTCGTCAGCTCGGGGTCGTCCAGCACGGGGTGCTCCACCTCGTACCGCTCCACGGCCGCTTCCAGCGCCGCCGCCTCGGCTTCGTGCACGAACTTGGGCGAGTGGACACCGACGGTGACCAGGACGTCGGCGAACTCGGCTTCGAGGGGACGCAGCTCGTCGAGCACGTGCAGGCAGTTGATGCAGCAGAAGGACCAGAAGTCGAGCAGCACGATCTTGCCGCGCAGGTCGGCCAACTTGATGTCCCGCCCACCCGTGTTGAGCCACCCGCGACCCACCAGTTCGGGGGCGCGGACACGGGCACGGCGGCGTTGTGCGGTCGTCACGACGGGAGTCAACACGAGTCGCACATCGACCTATTTCCCCGTCCACCGAATGGGACGGCTAGCGGGGGACTGTGCGGGGGCCGAGGACGGCGGCGTTCAGGGCTTGGACGCGGTGGCGGAGGGCGCGGTCGGCGGTGATGACCGTGCAGGGGCGGTCCGGGGTGTTGGTGCGGACCACGTCGACGATGGTGTCGTCGCCTGAGCCGGGGGCGGAGACGACGCGGACGCCGGGGATCGACTCGACGTGCCGGGCCTTGCCCTCGACTACCAGGACGACTTCGAGCGGGCCGGGAAGTGTCGGCAGGCCGTTCTCGGCCACCTCGACGAGGTTGTCCCGCAGGCGGGTGGCGGCGCCGGCGCGGTCGCGCCACCAGCCGTCCGGGACCGAGCCGACGACGTTGGCCGCGTCGACGACCAGGAGCGGAGGCGTCATCGGGTCATGCTCTCAGCAAACGCTCAAGAAACTGTCGTACCCCGGTGGCACGATGGTGTTGTCCGTGGGGGACAGGCAGAACACGCAGGGGGAGATGGTGATGAACAGGCGCGCCCGAAGAAGGGACGACACCTGGAACGGCTCGGCCACGGCCGGATAGCCGGACATGGGAAACCCCGCGGTGCTGCCAGGTCGGGGGTCCGACAGCATCGCGGGGTCATCTGGAACATCGAGACACGATCGTGGACTGTTACATCCCCTACCAGGTGTGACACAGATCACGTTTCGATGTGACGAGACCCTGCCGCGCGGGAGGTGCGGCAGGGCTTCGTCGTTCCCCTCAACCGGAGCGTTAACGACGGGGCACACACCCGGTGTCGATCGGGTGGTCGTCACGCGCGCCGGGAGGTCTTCAGTCAGCGGAGGGTGTTGCCCTGCGCCTGAGCGATCGCCATCAGCTCGTGACGCATGGCCGGGGTGGGCGCCATGTCGATCGCGCGGGCGACAGCCTTGCGGTTGCGAGCCTCGACACGACGAGCGCGGAGCTTCGCAGTGAAGTTCATTGGGGATTCATCCCTCTCAAAGATTCTCGGTGGTGTGCCTCAAGTATGCACCCTTGCACGCGCGAGTGCACCCGATCTTCCGGTGAGGTGCCGCACATGCCGACGAATCATCGGCAGACACCTATTGGGTCCCGACGATTCGTCTGGCGTTCACCTGGCAGGCCGGACGCGCCGAGGACAACTCTCTAGCGTGCACGCTAGATCACCCAATGCGACCGAAGCGACCGAATAACCGCAGGTCAGGACGGGTCAGTCCTCGCGACCGAGCAGGAACCGGCCGAAGTGCGGCACGGTGAACGCGATCTGCCCGCGTTCGGCCGAGTACACCAGCCCCTTCTTGATCAGGCTGTCCCGCGCCGGCGACAACGACGACGGCTTGCGCCCCAGGTGGTCGGCCACCTGCGCGGTGTTCACGCCCGCGTCCTTGCCGTCGGTCAGCTCCGCCATCGCCCGCAGGTACTCCCGCTCGGCCGGCGTCGCCCGCTCGTACCGCGACCCGAAGAACCCGACCGCCAACTCGGAGTCCGCCTCCGGCGCGGCCACCGCCACGTCCATCGCGGTGATCGGGTCGGCGGGCGCCGCGTCCCACGCCGCCTTGCCGTAGGCCTGGATGAAGTACGGGTAGCCGCCGGACGCGTCGAACAGCGCGTCCAACGCCTCCGGCTCGATGCCCGCCTCCTCGCGGTCGACCGGCGCCAACACCGCCCGGTCCGCGTCCTCCCGCGTCAGCCGGTCGATCCGGACGTACCGGAACAGCCGTTCCGAGTACGACTTCGACGCCGACAGCAGGGCGGGCAGGTGCGGCAGCCCGGCGCCGACCACGACCAGCGGCGCGCCGGACTGCGACAGTTCGTGGCAGGCCGCGCACAACGCCGAGATGTCGTCCGCCTGCACGTCCTGCATCTCGTCGATCAGCAGCGCCACCCCGGTGCCGACGTCCTGCGCCAACTCGGCGACCTCGGTGAACAGCTCCACCAGGTCGATCTCGATGTCACCGGAATCCGCCCGGCCGACCGTCGCGGGGACGTCGATGCCCGGCTGCCACCGGTCGCGCAGCTTCGCGTCCTCCGGGTTGGCCCGCAGCGCGAACGCCTTCAGCACCCCGAGCACGGCCTCCACCCGGTCCGGCGCGCGGTGCCGCACGGCCAGGTCGCGGATCGCCCGGTGCAGCGCCGCCGACAGCGGCCGGCGCAACCCCGCCTCGGGCCGTGCCTCGATCTTCCCGGCGCCCCAGCCGCGTTTCACCGCCATCGAGCGCAGCTCGCCCAGCAGCACGGTCTTGCCGACGCCGCGCAGGCCGGTGAGCACGAGGCTGCGTTCCGGCCGGCCGCGCGCGACCCGTTCGAGCACCACCTCGAACGCGCGGAGCTCCTTGTCGCGCCCCGCCAACTCGGGTGGCCGTTGGCCCGCACCGGGGGCGAACGGGTTGCGCACCGGGTCCATCCTCGGACGGTATCGAGGTGTCTACGACCAATCCAATACTCGGACCGTGTCGGTGCGTATTCGGCAATCTAGTCTTGCCGCTATATAGCGCTATCGAGTGGCATGACCGGTAGCGTCGGCGCCATGGCTGAGGTGGTGACGAAGGGCGTCGGCAAGGTCGAGCGGACCGCCGACCGTGCCGAGGTGCAGGTGAGCTTCGAGACGACGGGCTCGACGCGCAACGAGGCGGTGGACGCGCTGACCGCGCGGATCGCCGCGGTGGAGCCCGCGTTCGACCGGCCGGGTGTCGAGGTGCGGTCGCGGCAGCTCAACGTGCACGACAACTGGAACGGCAGGCATCGTTCCGGCAGCCGTGCCGTGCAGAACTACGTGGTGCGGATCAACGACATCACCGGCATCGACGACCTGCTCGCCACCCTGGTGACCGCCGAGCCGACGTGGCTCAACGGGCCGACGTGGCAGCTCACGAACGACGCGGACGCGGTCCGGGAGGCACAGCGCGAGGCCGTGCTGGACGCGCGCCGCCGTGCCGAGGGCTACACGGAAGCCCTCGGCGCACGGCTGGGCCCGCTCCAGCGACTGACCGACGGTGACGCCGAGGTGTGGGCGACCGAGTCGCACCGGGTGATGGCGGCCGGCTACGGCGGCGCCCCCGGCGTTCCGCCGCAGATGGACCAGCTCAACCTGGAGGCACAGCAGATCGTGGTCACCGTCCGCTGCACGGCCTCGTGGACACTCCTCGACTGATCCCACCGACTCGCGCGTTCTGAACGTTCAACTCGCCCGTTCCGAACGTTGGACACGCGCGTTCTGAACGTTGGACACGCGCGAGAGTCGAACCTTCGCGTCGCGAGAGTCGAACGCTCAGCTAGGCCGAGTTCAACGTTCAGGTCGGGGGCACGGGTGTCCTGAGTGTTGAACTCACGGGGCTTGAGCGTTCGACTCTCGCGACCGGAAGGTTCGACTCTCGGGTGTGTGTGGTTAGCGTTCGAGGATTGCGGTGATGCCTTGGCCGCCGGCGGCGCAGATGGAGATGAGGCCTCGGCCGGAGGGTTCTTCGGCTAGGAGTTTGGCGAGGGTGGCGACGATGCGGGCGCCGGTGGCGGCGAAGGGGTGTCCGGCGGCTAGGGATGAGCCGTTGACGTTGAGCTTGGAGCGGTCGATGGGGCCCAGTGGGGCGTCCAGGGCGAGTTTGGTCTTGCAGAAGTCGGGGTCTTCCCAGGCCTTCAACGTCGTGAGGACTTGTGAGGCGAATGCCTCGTGGATCTCGTAGAAGTCGAAGTCCTGCAACGTGAGGCCGGCTCGGGTCAGCATCCGCGGCACGGCGTAGGCGGGTGCCATGAGGAGGCCCTCGGCGCCGTGCACGTAGTCGACGGCGGCGGTCTCGGTGAACGTGAGGTAGGCCAAGACCGGCAGGTTGCGGGCGGCGGCCCACTCCTCGGACGCCAGCAGGACGGTTGAGGCGCCGTCGCTGAGCGGGGTGGAGTTGCCCGCGGTCATGGTCGCGCCCTCGCCGCGGCCGAACACCGGCTTGAGCTTGGCCAGCTTCTCCACCGACGAGTCCGGCCGCAGGTTCTGGTCGCGGGTCAGGCCCCGGAACGGGGTGACGAGGTCGTCGAAGAACCCGCGCTCGTACGCGGCGGCGAGGTTGCGGTGGCTGGCGGCGGCCAGTTCGTCCTGCTCCTCACGCGAGATGCCCCACTCGCGGGCAGTGATCGCGGCGTGCTCACCCATGGACAGGCCGGTGCGCGGCTCGCCGTTGCGCGGCACGTCCGGGATCACGTGCTTCGGGCGCAGTTTCAGCGCGGTGCGCAGCTTGGCGCCGGTGCTGCGAGCCCGGTTGAACTCCAGCAGCACACTGCGCAGGCCCTCGTTCACGCCGATCGGCGCGTCGCTGGTGGTGTCCACGCCGCCCGCGATGCCGACCTCGATCTGCCCCAAAGCGATCTTGTTCGCCACCGCGATCACGGCCTGAAGACCGGTGCCGCAAGCCTGCTGCATGTCGTAACCAGGAGTTTCGGGTGACAGCCTGCTGCCCAGCACGGCCTCGCGGACCAGGTTGAAGTCGCGGCTGTGCTTGAGCACCGCGCCCGCGACGACCTCGCCGAGCCGTTCGCCCTGCAGGCCGAACCGACCGACCAGGCCGTCCAGGGTGGCGGTGAACATGTCCCGGTTCGACGCCGTGGCGTAAGGGCCGTTCGAGCGGGCGAACGGGATGCGGTTGCCGCCGAGGATGGCTACTCGGGCCATGTCGTCCTCCAGGGTGGTGGGCACTTGATGCCCAATGTTACCTACTGGTCAGTAGACTTACTATCAAGTAGGGAGTGTGATGTGGACATGGATCGATACCAGTCGTTCGCCAACTCCGGCCTCGGGCGGTTCGTCGTGGGCAAGCTGGGTCTACCCGACCCGTACCCGTTGCGCCGCCACTCACCCGCACAGCCTCCCCTCGACGGGCCCGCGCTGCTCGGCGGGAGCGGGCGGCTGGTCGACCCGGTCGGCACGGTGGTGAAGGACATCGGGCTCGACGTGGTGTCGGACGCCGATCGGTATGGGGCACTGGTGTTCGACGCGTCCGGGATCGACTCGGTCGAGCGGTTGCGGGAGCTGTACGAGTTCTTCCAGCCGGTGATCCGGTCGCTCGCGCCGTGCGGTCGGGTCGTCGTGCTGGGCACGCCACCCGAGCAGGCCGAGTCGCAGGTGGCGCAGCGCGCGCTGGAGGGGTTCACGCGCAGCGTCGGCAAGGAGCTCAAGCGCGGCGGCACGGCGCAGCTGGTGTACGTCGCGCCCGGTGGTGAGGGTGCGATCGAGTCGACGTTGCGGTTCCTGCTGTCGGGGCGGTCGGCGTACGTGTCGGGACAGGTGATCAGGATCGGACCGGCCGACGTCGAGGCGCCGGAGGACTGGGACCGGCCGCTGGCAGGGAAGGTCGCGCTGGTCACCGGCGCGTCGCGGGGTATCGGTGCGGCGATCGCCGAGGTGCTGGGCCGCGACGGCGCGCACGTCGTGTGCCTGGACGTGCCCGCGCAGGGCGAGGAGCTGTCCGCGGTGGCGAACCGGGTCGGCGGTTCCGCGCTCCAACTGGACATCACCGCGTCGGACGCGCCCGCGCGGATCGTCGAGCACGTCACCCAGCGGCACCAGGGCGTGGACGTCGTGGTGCACAACGCGGGCATCACGCGGGACCGCACGCTCGGGCGGATGGACGTGGACCGGTGGGACGCGGTGATCGCGGTGAACCTGGCGTCGCAGGAACGGGTCAACGAGGCGTTGTTCGCGGCGGACGCGGTGCGGCCCAACGGGCGGATCATCGGCGTGTCGTCCATCGCGGGCATCGCCGGGAACGTCGGCCAGACCAACTACGCCACCACCAAGGCGGGCGTGATCGGCATGGTGGACTCGCTGTCCCGGCAGGTCGCGGGGCGGGCCACGGTGAACGCGGTCGCGCCGGGGTTCATCGAGACCGGGATGACCGCCGCGGTGCCGCTGTTCATCCGCGAGGCGGGGCGGCGGATGAACAGCATGGCGCAGGGCGGGCTGCCGGTGGACGTCGCCGAGACGATCGCGTGGTTCGCGCACCCGGCGTCGGCCGGGGTGAACGGCAACGTCGTGCGGGTGTGCGGGCAGAGCCTGTTGGGGGCGTGATGACGAACCTGACCCTGCTCTACGCGAAGGCCGCGCTGACCGGGTTCACCCGGCGCGGCACCGAACTACCGGAGTCCTCTTTGGACGCCGAGATCACCGTCGACCCGGAGCACTTGGCCCGGTACAACAAGGTGTGCGGGTTCGGCGTGCGCGACGAGCTACCGATCACGTATCCACACGTGCTGGGGTTCGGGTTGCAGATCCGGCTGATGACCGGACGGGAGTTCCCCTTCCCGCTGCCCGGTCTGGTGCACGTGGCCAACCGGATCACGCAGCACCGGCCGTTGCTGGTGCCCGAACCGCTGTCGCTGCACGTGGTGCTGGCGAACCTGCGGCCGCACGCGCGCGGACAGCAGTTCGACGTGGTGACGACGGTGTGCGTGGAGGGTGAAGAAGCGTGGGTCGATGTGTCGACTTATCTCCGGCGCGGCCGTGGGGTGCCCGAGCGCAAGCCCCCGCGTGAGGAGCCGCCCGTGCCGACGGCGACGTGGCGGCTGCCCGGCGACCTCGGCCGGCGGTACGCGGACGTGTCCGGCGACCGGAACCCGATCCACCTGCACGCGTTGACCGCGAAGGCGTTCGGCTTCCCCCGGGCCATCGCGCACGGGATGTGGTCCAAGGCCCGCTGCCTGGCCGCGTTCGAAGGCCGACTACCCGACGCGTACGAGGTCGACGTGCGGTTCAAGGCGCCGATCCCGCTGCCGGGCGAGGTCGATTTCTCGACCTCTCCCACCGGTGACGGCCGGCGGTTCGCGCTGTGGTCGCACCGGCCGCACCTGGAGGGCGTGATCAGCGGCTGACGTTGTCGGCCAACGTGCGCAGGAGGGCGCGCAGCCGGGCGGTGTCCTCCTGGCCGAGGTTCATCGCGTCGCCGATCGCGGGCGGCACGTCCTTGGCGCGTTCGCGCAGCTCGTCACCGTGTCCGGTGAGCACTATCCGGACCGACCGCTCGTCGTCCGGGCGGCGTTCGCGGCGGATCAGACCGGCCGACTCCAGGCGCTTGAGCAGCGGCGAGAGGGTGCCGTAGTCCAGTTGGAGCGCGGCGGCGAGGTCCTTCACCGGGACCGACCCACGCTCCCACAGCACCAGCATCACCAGGTACTGCGGGTAGGTCAGGCCCAGGTCGTCCAGCAGCGGCCGGTACCGCGCGGTGACGGCCCGAGAGGCCGCGTAGAGCGCGAAGCAGAGCTGGTCGTCCAGCTCCAGGGTGAAGTCCCGCATGTCGTCCTACCTCCCTGCGACCCCTATGACTGAGCTCACCATACACCTGCACCCGTTTAGATTGTGCACAACTTAATTGGGCGCTACTGTTCGCTCCTGTCAGGTTCAGCACGACGTCGAAGGAGCCCGAAGATGACCGTCCTGGAGCCGGCCGCCGCCGAGTTCGCCGCCGCCACCGCCAACCCGCCGTACCTGTTCGACCTGGGGCCGGTCGAGGGCCGCAAGGCCGTGGACGGAGTCCAGTCCGGCGAGGTGTTCAAGCCCGAGATCGCCGAGGAGTGGGCAACCGTCGGCGAGGTGCCCGTCCGGATCGTCCGCCCGGTCGGCGCGACCGGCACGCTGCCCGTCGTCCTCTACATCCACGGCGCCGGCTGGGTGTTCGGCAACGCCCACACGCACGACAGACTGGTCCGCGAGCTGGCCGTCGGCGCCGGCGCGGCCGTGGTGTTCCCCGACTACAGCCTCTCGCCCGAGGCGCACTACCCGGTGGCGTTGGAGGAGAGCTACGCCGTCGCGCAGTGGATCGTCACGGAGGGCTCCGACCGCGGGCTGGACGCGTCACGCCTGGCCGTGGCGGGCGACTCGGTCGGCGGGAACATGGCCGCCGCGCTGACCCTGCTGGCCAAGGAACGCGGTGACGTGGCGTTCCGGCAGCAGGTGCTGTTCTACCCGGTGACCGACGCGTCGTTCGACACGCCGTCGTACCACGAGTTCGCCGAGGGCTACTTCCTGCGCCGCGACGCGATGCAGTGGTTCTGGGACCAGTACACGACTTCCGAGAAGGAGCGCGCCGAGATCACCGCCTCGCCGCTGCGGGCGTCACCGGAGCAGCTGACCGGGCTGCCGCCGGCGCTGGTGATCACCGCCGAGGCCGACGTGCTGCGCGATGAGGGCGAGGCCTACGCGAACAAGCTGCGCGAGGCCGGCGTGCCGGTGACCGCGGTCCGCTACCAGGGCGTGATCCACGACTTCGTGATGGTCAACGCGCTGCGCGAGACCCACGCCGCCGAAGCCGCGATCAGCCAGGCCGTGGCCGTGCTGAAGGGCGCGCTGGCTTAGTCCTCGGGGCTGCGCTCGGCCCTCCGTGACGGCGGGTGCCACACGTCACCCGCCACGAGGTCCCCGAAACCCATCCAGACCAGGTTCATGAGCCGGGCGGCGACCACGCCGGCCGGCTCCTGGGGGTTGTCCAGCCACCAGTCGGCCAGCGACTCGCCCGCCCCGACCAGTGCCGCGGCCAGCGACTCGGCCTCCTTGTCGCCCGCCCGCGGCACGTTGCTGAAGTCCGACGAGTGCACCAGCAGCGCCGCCACCAGCCCGATCGCCCGGCCACGCATATCGGCCAGCTCCTCGGCGAACGGCCCGCCCTGCGAGGACGCCTGCCGGTGCAGGACCTGCCAGCTGGCGCGGTTCTCGCCGACGAACCCGAAGAACGCCCGCAGTCCGCTCCACAGCTGGACGTCCGGCGGCTCCTCGGCCTCGACGCCGGTCGCGATCGCCTCCATCATCCGTGTCGCCTCACGGCGGATGCACGTGGCGAAGAGCTCTTCCTTGGAGCCGAGGTAGGCGTACAGCATGGGCTTGGAGATGCCCGCGACCTCGGAGATCTCGTCCATCGACGCGGCGTGGAAACCCAAGCGCGAGAAGACGTCCACCGCGGCGTCCATGATCTGCCGCTCGCGCACCGCGCGCGGCAGTCTCTTGGCCCGACCCGAGCGGACCGGTTGCTCTGCGTGCATCGCACCCCCTGGATGGCTGGGCACAAGATTACTCTGAGCCCCCTTGCCGCCTTACCTACTCACCAGTAGTCTTACCACGGAGTAGGTAGCGGAGGTGCCATCCACATGACTATCGACCTCACCACCGAGGCGATCGCGAAGCTCAGCCCGCAAGAGCTGATCTCAACGCTCCAGCAGGTCGATCCGGGCGCCCCCGCGCTCAGGGACATCGACATCGACGTCATCGCGCGCGGCATCGACCCGAAGCAGCTGGGCCGGGACGAGTTCGCCGACCTGCTGAGCGCGCTCGGCAGGCTGGCCGACGGCGGAGCCGACCTCGACCTGGCGAAGATGGACCCGCAGAACTTCGCGCGGATCATCTCGCGCGCGTCCAAGGACCAGATCGAGTCCGTGACGTCCCGGCCCGGTCTGCGCGAACGCGTGCTCGACGAGGTGTTCCGGCGCATGGAGGTGCACTTCCGCAGCGAACGCGCGGGCGCCACGCGCGCCGTCGTGCACTTCCGGCTGACCCACGACTCCTCGGGCACGCCGGACTCCGACGACGTGTACGAGGTGATCATCGAAGACGCGGCGTGCACGATCAACAAGGGCGAGACCCGTGACTCCAGGGCCACTGTGACGTTGGGACCAGTGGAGTTCCTGAAGCTCGCGACCGGCAACGCGTCGGCGCCGGTGCTGTTCATGACCGGCAAGCTGAAGGTCAAGGGGGACCTCGGCTTCGCGGCGGGGTTCATGAGCCTGTTCAACATTCCGAAGGCGTGAGGGGACCATGGGCGGTTTTTCGCTGGAGCTCAACGAGGACCAGCTTGACCTGCGCGAGTGGGTGCACGGCTTCGCGAAGGACGTGATCCGGCCCGCGGCGTCCGAGTGGGACGAGCGGGAGGAGACCCCGTGGCCGGTGATCCAGGAGGCGGCGAAGATCGGCCTGTACGGGTTCGAGTCGCTGGCCACCTGGTTCGCCGACCCGATCGGGCTGTCGTTGCCGATCGCCACCGAGGAGCTGTTCTGGGGTGACGCGGGGATCGCGTTGGCCCTGATGGGGACCGGGTTGGCGGCGGCGGGGATCTTCGCGTCCGGCTCTCCGGAGCAGTTGGCCGAGTGGGTGCCGGAGTGCTTCGGGACGGAGGACGAGCCGAAGCTGGCCGCGTTCTGCGCGTCCGAGCCGCAGGCCGGGTCGGACGTGGCCGGGTACCGGACGCGGGCGGTGTACGACGAGGCGTCGGACGAGTGGGTGCTCAACGGGCAGAAGGCGTGGGCGACGAACGGCGGGATCGCGAACGTCCACGTCGTGACGGCGGTAGTCGATTCGGCTCTGGGCGCACGGGGCCAGGCCGGTTTCGTCATCCCGCCCGGCACGCCTGGGTTGTCGTCACCGGGGAAGATCAAGAAGCACGGGATGCGGGCTTCGCACACAGCGGACGTGTTCCTCGACGACGTGCGCGTGCCGGGTCGGTGCTTGTTGGGCGGCAAGGAGCGGTTGGACGCACGGCTGGCGCGGGCCCGTGAGGGGCAGAAGGCCGGCGGGCAGGCGGCCATGGCGACGTTCGAGACGACCCGCCCGACCGTTGGCGCGATGGCCGTCGGTGTCGCGCGTGCGGCTTACGAGTACTCGCTGGGGTACGCGAAGGACCGCGAGGCGTTCGGCCGGAAGATCATCGAGAACCAGTCCATCGCCTTCGACCTGGCCAACATGAAGATGGAAATCGACGCCGCCCGCCTCTTGGTCTGGCGTGCGGCGTGGATGGGCCGCAACAACGTCCCGTTCACCGCGGGCGAGGGCTCGATGTCCAAGCTCAAGGCCGGCGAGGTGTCGGTGTGGGCAACAGAACGCGCAATCCACATCCTCGGCGGGGCCGGGTACACCCGCGAGCACCCGGTGGAGCGCATGCACCGTGACGCGAAGATCTTCACCATCTTCGAGGGGACGTCCGAGATCCAGCGATTGGTCGTGGCCAGGGCCATCTCCGGCATGTACATCAAGTGAGCTGATCTCCCAGGCCGTCGTCAGGCCGTCTGGGAAGTGGGCGGGGTCTTCAGGACGCGGAAGACTCCGCCCACTGCTTTCCGGCTTTCTTGCTCTCCGCAGCCGAATTGGCGCCCGAATGGATGTGTCGGCTAGGCCGAAGGGGGTAACCGCCCCCAATGTGAGCGCGTTGTCAGTGCTCGCATCCCCGGTGGGGAGGGCGGTAGCGGCCGCTGTTCCGGTGACACCGGGGGACGCCAGACACGACGAAGTCGGCTCCCGTCGCCCGGCCGCTACCGGTTGCGGGGCAGGAGAGCAGAACGATGACCAGTGGAATCACCGAGGCCATGGCCAACTGGGTCGGCCGCACCGTCTACGACACCGACGGCGAGAAGATCGGCAAGGTCGGTCAGCTCTGGACGGACGAGGACGACGGCCAGGCCAGTTGGGTCACCGTGCGCACCGGGCTGTTCGGCATGAACGAGACGTTCGTGCCCGTCCAGGGGATGCACGCCCGCAGCGACGGCGACTTGGAAACGCCGTTCGCCAAGGCCCAGGTCAAGGACGCCCCGAACATCAGCCCGGACAGCGGGCACATCGACCACGACCAGGAGTCCCGCCTCTACTCGCACTACGGCCTCACCGGTGGCGGGCAGACGCGGGAGGTCGGCAGCCGGCATGAGGCGGTGGGCCGCGAGCCGGTCGGGCGCGACACGTCAGGGCCGACCACGGATGACGCGATGACCCGCTCGGAGGAGCGCCTGCGAGTGGGCACCGAGAAGCGGGAAGCAGGACGTGCCCGGCTGCGCAAGTACGTGGTCACCGACACGGAGCAGGTGTCCGTCCCCGTCACCCGTGAAGAGGTCCACCTCGAACGTGAGCCGATCACCGAGGCCAACCGAGGACGGGCGATGTCGGGCCCCGAGATCTCCGAGGAGGAGCACGAGGTCACCCTGCACGAGGAGCGCCCGGTGGTGGACACCGAGGCGGTTCCGGTGGAACGGGTGCGGCTGGCGAAGGAGCAGGTCACCGACACCGAGACCGTCTCCGGCGAGGTCCGCAAGGAGCGGATCGACGCCGATGACGCCGACGACGGCGGCAGGTCCACCCGGCGCTGACCACCTGCCGGACGCCGGCACGCCCCGCGTGACCGGTGGTCGAAGCCCCGAGGCGCACGAGCCCGGGGCTACGGCCGTGTGGCGGGTCACCAGCCGGGCCGTGACAGCCGGTTCGACCATTCCGCGAGGCGATCGAGCGGTGCGCCATCCCCTAGGCTCGCGCGCATGATCGGGGTGTTGCAGTGCGTTGTCCTTGATTGTCCGGAGCCCAAGGTGTTGGCCGAGTTCTACCAGGGGATTTTCGGTGGTGAGGTCGACCGGCCGGATCGCCGCTGGACGTTGAACGACGAGTGGTCGACGCTGCACACCGACTCGATCGTGCTCGGCTTCCAGCGGGCGGCCGAGTACGTGGCGCCTGAGTGGCCCGATCCGCGGAAGCCGCAGCAGTTCCACTTGGACGTCGGGGTGGAGGACCTCGGCGTGGCCAAGGCCGAGGTCCTCCGGTTGGGCGGGACGTTGTTGGACGACTCCCACGAGGTGTGGTGGGTTTTCGCCGATCCCGTCGGGCACCCGTTCTGCCTGGTGTGGGAGTGAGTCAGCGGGCCGCGTCGGTCAGCCAGCGTCGGGCCGCCGTGGTGTCGGGGACGGGGTTCTCCCAGCCGTTGATCGTCGCGATCAACGCCCAGTAGCGCTCCGCCCTCGGGTCACCGAACTCCTCCAGCCGCTTGGCCAGTTCGGGGCCGACCGGCAGGTCCGCGGCCGCCGACCACCTCTCGTTGACGCGGGCGACGATCGCCTCGGCCTCGGGGGAACGCGGGTCCACACCGGCGTCCAACGCCTCGCGGGCCTGGGCGATCGCGTACTGGAACGCCTCCATCAGCTCCTGCGAAACACCGGACAGGTCGGCGCCCTCGGCCCGCAACTCGTGGTGCCGCTCCGACATCCGCCGGATCGACGTCCGGAAGTCAGGGTCGCGCACCATGTTCGCCAGCTCGATCCACGCCTCCAACTGCTCCGTCGACGGGTCGTCCGGCAATTCCACCCGGACCGACCGCATCATCTGCTCGAAGCCGGGATCCAACTCCAGACCGCCGAACACCTCGTCGAAGAAGTCGTCCAGGATCGCCTGCCGTTCTTCCTCCGACAGCCGCGCCAATTCGTGCACCATCTCCACCTCCCCGTTCCGCGCCACGACCCGCAGCACGGCCCGGCGCAACCGGAGCGTGCGCATCTGCGCGTCGATGGCTTCCGCGTGCGTCCGGGCCACGTCGGCCACGGACACCTCCCGCGCCAACACCCGCTGCGCCGTGGGCAGGTCCACGCCCAGGTCACGCAGGGTCCGCACGAGCTTGAGCCGCGCCAACCCGTCGACGTCGTAGGTGCGGAACCCGCCCGCCGTGCGCCCCGCCACGGGGATCACGCCGGAATCGGAGTAGAACCGGATCGTCCGCGTGGACAGCCCGGTCATCCGCGCCAGTTCGCCGATCGAGTAGTGCGTCACGGGACCACCCTGGACTCTCCAGTCACTGGAACTTCAACCCGATTAACGCATGATCCGGCGATGGCGGGCGGGCGGCAGTGCGGGAAAGAGGAACGCCGGGAGCCGTTGAGGGCTCCCGGCGTTCGACGCGGCACAGGTGGAACTAGTAGGTGATCGCCACGCCGGGGTCGGCGAGGAGGGCGCCTACGTCGGCGAGGAACTGCGAGCCCTGTTGGCCGTCGACCACGCGGTGGTCGAAGCTGAGGGCCAGTTGGCAGACCTTGCGCGGCACGACCTGGCCGTCGACCACCCACGGCATGTCGCGGATGGCGCCGAAGGCCAGGATCGCCGACTCGCCGGGGTTGATGATCGGGGTGCCGGTGTCGACGCCGAAGACTCCGACGTTGGTGATGGTGAACGTGCCGCCCATCATGTCGGCGGGCGTGGTCTTGCCGTCACGGGCGGTTGTGGCGAGGTTGTCCAGGGCGACGGCCAGTTCCCTGAGGGACATGCGGTCGGCGTCTCGGACCTTGGGGACCACCAGGCCGCGTGGGGTCGCGGCGGCGATGCCCAGGTGGACGTAGTCCTTGTAGACGATCTCCTGCGCCTCCGCGTCCCACGTCGCGTTGACGTCGGGGGTGCGGCGGGCGGCCAGGACGACCGCCTTGGCGGCGAACGCCAACGGCGTGAGCTTGACGTCGCGGAACTCGGGCTTGTTCTTCAGGCGCGCCCGCAGCTCCATCATCGGCGTCACGTCCACGGTCAGGAACTCCGTGACGTGCGGCGCGGTGAACGCGCTGTCCACCATTGCCTGCGCGGTCGCCTTGCGGACGCCCTTGATCGGGACGCGGCGTTCCCTGGCCCCACTGTCCACAACGGACGCCGGGGGGGTGGGAGCGGCGGGTGCGACGGCCTGTTCGACGTCCTCCCGCGTTATCACGCCGCCCGGACCCGAGCCGGACAGCGCGTACAGGTCGACGCCCAGTTCCTTGGCCAGCTTGCGCACGGGTGGCTTGGCCAGCGGGACGTAACCACCCGGCGTGACGACCGGTTCCGGCACCACCGGAGCGGGGACAGGGGCGGCGACCGGGGCGGGAGCTGCGGCTACGGGGGCCGGGGCGTCCTTGCGGGGACGGCGCTTGGCCGCACCCGAACGCGGGCCGTAGCCGACCAGGGTGGCGATCCGACCGCCCGGCATCTCCTCGCCGATCTTGCCGTTCGACTCGGCGGGAGCGGGAGCGGCGGCGGCAGCGGGGGCAGGGGCAGCGGGGGCGGCGCCGGACGGGTCCACGTCGATGGTGATGATCGGGACGCCGACCTCGACCGTCTGGCCGACCTCGGCCAACAGCTCGGTCACCACGCCGTCCCACGGGCACGGCAGCTCGACGGCCGCCTTGGCGGTCTCGATCTCCAGGATGATCTGGTTGACCTTCACCGCGTCACCGGGCTTGACGTGCCAGGTGAGGATCTCGGCCTCGGTCAGCCCCTCTGCCGTGTCCGGCATGGAGAACTGCTTGAACTGCGGCACAGCTATCCCCTTACCAGGCCAGCGAGCGGTCGACGGCGTGCAGCACCCGGTCGAGGTCGGGGAGGAACTCCTCCTCCAACTTCGACGGCGGGTACGGGGTGTCGAAACCGGTCACCCGCAGCACCGGCGCCTGCAGGGAGTAGAAGCACTCCTGCTGCACCTTGGCCGCGATCTCGCTGGAGATGGAGGACTCGCCGGGCGCCTCGGTCACCACGACGAGCCGTCCGGTGCGCCGCACCGACTCGTACACCGGCGCGAGGTCGAGCGGCGACAACGTGCGCAGGTCGATGACCTCCAGCGAACGCCCCTCCTCCTCGGCCGCCGCGGCGGCGTCCAGGGACGTGCGCACCATCGGGCCGTACGTCACGACGGTGACGTCACGCCCGGTGCGCAGGGTGCGCGACCGGAACAGCGGTCCGGGCGCGGCGGTCGTGTCGACCTCGCCCTTCTCGTAGTAGCGGCGCTTGGGCTCGAAGAACAGCACCGGGTCGTCGCAGTCGATCGCCTGCTGGATCATCCAGTACGCGTCGGCCGGGTTCGAGCACGTGACGACCCGCAGGCCGGCGGTGTGCGCGAAGTACGACTCGGGCGACTCGGAGTGGTGCTCGACCGCGCCGATGCCGCCGCCGAACGGCACCCGGATCACCATGGGCAGCTTGAGCCGGCCCTGGGTGCGGTAGTGCAGCTTGGCGACCTGGCTGACGATCTGGTCGAAGCCGGGGAAGATGAACCCGTCGAACTGGATCTCGCACACCGGCCGGTAGCCGCGGATCGCGAGGCCGACGGCGGTGCCGATGATGCCGGACTCGGACAGCGGGGTGTCCAGCACGCGCTGCTCGCCGAAGTCCTTCTGCAGGCCGTCGGTGATCCGGAAGACGCCGCCGAGCTTGCCGACGTCCTCACCCATCACGAGGACCTTGCGGTTGGCCTCCATCGACGCGCGCAGGCCGTTGTTCAACGCCTTGGCGATGGTCAGCGTCTGCACCGGGGCGGGTGCGGCGGACGTGGGGCGGTCCATGGTCGGGGCAGCCATCAGTGCTCGCCTCCCGCGAACCCGGCGTGGTAGGCCAGGAATTCGTCGCGCTGCGCGTCGAGAACCGGGTTGGCCTCGGCGTAGACCTCGCTGAAGATCCGCCCGGCCGGTGGGTCGGGCAGGTTGACGCAGTAGTCCCGCAGTTCGATCGCGATCTGCTCGGCATCGGCCTCGACCGAGTCGAAGAACGCCTGGTCGGCCCACTGCTGCTTGACCAGGTGCACCTTGACCCGCTCGATCGGGTCCTTGAGCTTCCACAGCTCCAGTTCGTCGGACAGCCGGTAGCGGGACGGGTCGTCGGAGGTGGTGTGCGCGTCCATCCGGTAGGTGAACGCCTCGATCAGGATCGGGCCGTTGCCCTGCCGGCACTCCTCCAGCGCCCAGCGGGTGACCGCGAGGGTGGCCAGCACGTCGTTGCCGTCGACCCGGATGCCGGGGAAGCCGTAGCCGCGCGCCCGCTGGTAGAGCGGGAGGCGGGACTGGCGCTCGGTGGGCTCGGAGATGGCCCACTGGTTGTTCTGGCAGAAGAACACCAGCGGCGCGTCGTAGACCGCGGCCCACACGAAGCCCTCGTGCACGTCGCCCTGGCTGGTCGCGCCGTCACCGAAGAAGCAGATGGTGGCCTCGCCGTCGGCGTCGCCCACCTTGCCGTCGAACTTCTGGCCCATGGCGTAGCCGGCGGCGTTGAGCACCTGGTTGCCGATGACGATCGTGTACGGGTGGAACCGGGTCGCGACCGGGTCCCAGGTGCCGTTGTCGGTGCCCCGGAAGATGCCGAGCAGCTCGGTGGGCTTGACGCCGCGCGTCCACGCGATGCCGTGCTCGCGGTAGCTGGGGAACGCCATGTCCTCGGGGCGCATGGCCCGGCCGGCGCCGATCTGCGCGGCCTCCTGGCCGAGCAGCGGCACCCAGATGCCGAGCTGGCCCTTGCGCTGCAGGGCGTTGGCCTCGCGGTCGACGCGGCGGACCAAGACCATGTCGCGGTACAGCCCGCGCAGCTCCTCGGCCGTGATGTCGATGTCGAAATCCGGGTGCTGGACGCGCTCACCCTCGGGGGTGAGCAGCTGCACCAGGTCGACGCCGCCCTCGTCTGTCGCTCGCAAACCTGCCATCACCTGTTCCGCCGTCGGTTTGGCAGCAGTGGCCGGCGTCGCATCCGGTCCGGGGTGCGTCCATTTTTCGGGGGACGACATGCGCCTTGTCTCCTCGTCTACGAGGCCGCCCGGTCGCTTGTGGCGACGCTGCGCGGCTGCACCGCCAGTCGCCGTCGCCCCCTGGGTGTCGGGGGTTGGGCAACCGTCGGCGCTGACGGTGTTCCTCATCCACATCCTGACATGGCCTCACTCGACATGGTGAGCCCCATCCCACTTCGTAACACTTCACGCAACGTTCTGACGTGCGGTAACCGTTGGACGGCCAATCTTCGGCAGTCCGAGTAGAGCGTTCGGTAAACGGACGCCGATGTCCCGGTTACCGATCGTTAACACAGTACGTAGGGGTTCGGACACGTCGGGTCGGGGCGGAACACCCACGTCGGCACCCGGTGCTTGGATGGACTACCGACCATCGGCCGGACTGCCCATTTCCACCACGCGAAACCTGCCCGACCCCGGTCGAACGGCCCGCTCGGCGAGGCCGGTGGGAAACCCGGCCGTGACAGGATCGAGGGGTGGACCGTTCAGCGCTGACCCGTACCGTTCGCGGCCTCTGGGACGACGACATCCTCCCGAGCCTGTCCGCCTTGGTCGCGGTACCCGCGATCTCCCCCGTCTTCGACCCCGCGTGGGCCTCGCACGGCCACTTGGCCGCCGCCGTGGACCACGTGCGCGCCTGGCTCGCCGCCCGCGACCTGCCCGGCGCCACCACCGAGGTCGTCCAACTGCCCGACCGGACGCCGTTGCTGCTGGTCGACGTGCCGGGCACGGCTCCGACGTCGGACACCGTGCTGATGTACGGGCACCTGGACAAGCAGCCGCCGGTGGGTGGCTGGGGCGACGGGCTCGGGCCGTGGACGCCGGTCGTGCGCGACGGGCGGCTGTACGGGCGCGGCGCGGCCGACGACGGCTACTCCGGTTACGCCGCGATCGCCGCGATCGAGGGCGTCCGGCAGGCGGGCGGCACGCACTCGCGGTGCGTCGTGCTGCTGGAGACCGGTGAGGAGTCCGGGAGCCCGGACCTGCCCGCGTACCTGGACCACCTGCGGCCGCGGCTGGGTGAGGTGTCGCTGGTCGTGTGCCTGGACTCGGGCGGCAACGACTACGAGCGGATGTGGCTGACCACGTCGCTGCGCGGGTTGGCGCAGGCCACGATGACCGTGCGGGTGCTGGAGAGCGGGCTGCACTCGGGGATGGCGAGCGGGATCGTGCCGTCGTCGTTCCGGATCGCCCGGCAGCTGCTGGACCGGCTGGAGGACGCCGCGACCGGCGAGGTGCTGGTGCGGGAGATGCACGTCGACATCCCGGAGAACCGGGTTCTGGAGGTGCGTGAGGCGGTCGCCAGCACGCCCGGTGTGCTGGTCGGGAGCGTGCCGTGGGCGGCGGGGACGCAGCCGATGGGCACCGATGAGGTCGAACTGGCGCTGAACGCCGGGTGGCGGCCGACGCTGTCGGTCACCGGGGCGGACGGGCTGCCGTCGCCGGACGACGCGGGCAACGTGCTGCGGCCGTTCACCACGCTGGTGCTGAGCTTCCGGCTGCCGCCGACGGCCGATTCGTCGGCCGCGATGGAGGCGGTGCGCCGGGCGTTGACCTCGGATGTGCCTTACGGGGCGTCGGTGGAGTTGTCGCGGATCGAGTTCGCGGACGGGTGGAACGCGCCGGAGTTGGCGCCGTGGCTGCGCGAGACGTTGGACCGGATCGGCAAGGACGTGTTCGACGCGCCGTGGCGGACGGTGTCGTTGGGCGGCTCGATCCCGTTCATGGGGTTGCTGCACGAGGCGTACCCGGAGGCGCAGTTCCTGGTCACGGGCGCGGTCGGGCCGGACTCCAACTGCCACGTGCCCGACGAGTGGCTGCACCTGGCGCACGCGACCCGGATCACCGAGGCCGTGGCCGTGGTGCTGGACGCGCACGCCCGCCGTTAGTCGCTGAGCCGGTCGAGTTCCGCGGTGAGCTCGGCGCGCAGGTCGTCGTGCTGCGGCCCGAGGGCGGTGGTCGGATCCGACCACCGCTCCGGTGGGTAGAGGTAGACGGGGTGGCGCACGACCGGTTCGGGTTCCCAGTGGTAGCGGGCCCGGACGTGGGCGTGCAGGTACGGGTCGGTGTTGCCGAGGATCTCCAGGTTGACCCGACGGAACTGCGGATCACGCCGTGCGCACACCCGTTCCACCGCCTCGGCCAGCAGTTCCATATCGGCGAGGAAGTGCAGCCGGCGGTCGCGGGGCAGGTCGGTGAGGCGCTGGACGTCGGGCGAGTCGGTGAGCAGGACGCAGTAGCCGGGCAGGAACTGCACGTCCCCGATGCACGCGAAGCCGGCACTGAGCCTCCGCAACACCGTCGGGTTCTCGCCACGCAGGGCCGCGCCGACGCGATCGGCCTTCCAGTCTTCTTCGGTCACGTGCCCCATCTTCGGTCGATATCGGTCAGCAGGCCGGACTGCCGTACCCGAGGGCGCTCCAGCGCCTCGGTCGGCACGTGCTCCAGCACCCTCGCGCGGGTGACAGGACCCTGACGCCGCGGCGTCAAAACGTCCACGGAGAGTGATCATGATCGGGTTTGTAAACACCGGGCAGGGCTGTGACCTAACCGGCCAGTAACCGGTTTACTGGATCGATGCCGCACACTGGCCGAGTGAACGAGCAAAGCCGGCAAGCCGAGCGGATGCGTCTGGGGGAGTCGGACTCGCCTACCGCACCGTGGCGTCTCTGGGGCCCCTACCTGGCCGGACGGCAGTGGGGAACGGTTCGGGAGGACTACTCGGCGGGTGGGGACGCGTGGACGTCCTTCCCGTTCGACCACGCCCGGTCCCGTGCCTACCGCTGGGGCGAGGACGGCATCGCGGGCATCTGCGACGTGCACGGTTTCCTCAACCTCGGGGTCGCGCTCTGGAACGGCCGCGACCCGATCCTCAAGGAGCGCTACTTCGGGCTCACCAACAACGAGGGCAACCACGGGGAGGACGTCAAAGAGCACTGGTGGGTGACCGACGGCACGCCGACCCATTCGTGGATGCAGGTCGTCTACCGCTACCCGCAGTGTGAGTTCCCCTACGCCGAACTGCGCGAGATGGCCAAGCGCGCCGGCCGGGCCGAGCGCGAGCCCGAGCTGTCCGACACCGGTGCGCTGGACGAGAACCGGTTCTTCGACGTCCGGGTCAGCTACGCCAAGGCGGGCCCGAAGGACATCTGCGTCGAGCTGACCGCCACCAACCACGGCCCGGACCCGGCGCCGCTGCACCTGCTCCCCCAGTTCTGGTTCCGCAACACGTGGGCGTGGGGTCGGGACGACCGCCGGCCGACGCTCAAGGCCTGCACGAAGGACGGCTGGCGCCGGGTCGTCGCCGAGCACGGCGCGCTGGGCCGCTACACGCTGCACGTCGAGGGCACCCCGACGCTGCTGGTCACCGACAACGAGACCAACGAGGTCGAGCTGTTCGGCACCGCGCGCAACCCGACGAAGTACACCAAGGACGGCATCGACCGGTACGTCATCGGCAAGGACGCGAAGGCGTGCCAGGTCATCGGTCCGGACGACATCAGCGAGCCGGGCACCAAGGTCGCCGCCTGGTACTCGTTCGACCCGGTCGAGCCGGGCGAGTCGGTCACCGTCCGGCTGCGCATGGTGGAGGGCGACGGGCACCTGGACGCGTTCGGACCGAGCTTCTCCGACACCGTCGACCAGCGGAAAGCCGAGGCCGACGAGTTCCACCAGACCGATCTGGACCCGAAGCGCGCCGCCGTCGTGCGGCGCGCGCTCGCCGGCCTGATGTGGACCAAGCAGCACTACCGCTTCCGCACCCGGGAGTGGCTGGACGGCGATCCGGCGCAGCCCGCCGCGCCGACGTCGCGCAAGAACATGCACGCCCGCAACGCGCACTGGCGGCACTTCGACGTGGCCGACGTGATCTCCATGCCGGACGAGTGGGAGTACCCGTGGTTCGCCGCGTGGGACCTCGCGTTCCACACCGTGCCGTTCGCCAAGGTGGACCCGGCGTTCGCCAAGGAACAGCTGCTCCTGCTGTGCCGCGAGTGGCTGATGCACCCCAACGGCCAGCTCCCGGCCTACGAGTGGGAGTTCGGTGACGTCAACCCGCCGGTGCACGCGTGGGCGGCGCTGCAGGTCTACCGGTCCGAGGAGACCAAGGACCGGAAGTTCCTGGCCAAGATCTTCCACAAGCTGCTGCTGAACTTCTCCTGGTGGGTGAACCGCAAGGACGCCGACGGCAGCTACCTGTTCGAGGGCGGCTTCCTCGGCATGGACAACATCGGCCCGGTGAACCGGTCGGAGCCGATGCTGGGCCAGTGGCGGCTGGAGCAGTCCGACGCGACGTCGTGGATGGCGGCCTACAGCCTGCACCTGATGCAGATCGCGCTGGAACTGGCGCGGCACGACGAGTCGTACGAGGACGTGGCCACGAAGTTCGTGGAGCACTTCCTGAGCATCGCCGAGGCGTCCACCCAGTTCGGTTCCGGTGGACGCGGCATCTGGGACGAGACGGACGGCTTCTGCTACGACGTGGTGTCGCGCCGGTTGCCGGACGGTCACGTGGAGTCGCAGCCGGTGCGGGTGCGGTCGATGGTGGGCCTGATCCCGGTGCTGGCCTGCGCGGCGCTGGAGCCGTGGGTGTTCGAGGAGCTGCCCGGCTTCACCCGGCGACTGGAGCACCTGCTGTCCCGGCGGCCGGAGTTGCAGCAGTTCCTGAGCCGCCGCGGCGGCGGGGCCCTGCTCAGCCTGCTGGACGAGCGCAAGCTGCGGCGGGTGCTGAGCCGGATGCTGGACGAGGGCGAGTTCCTGTCGCCGCACGGCATCCGCAGCCTGTCCGCGGCGCACCGCGAGGGCCTGGAGGTGCAGGTCGCGGACCAGGAGCACCGGATGGGCTACGAGCCGGGCGAGTCGCGCACGCCGATGTTCGGCGGCAACTCGAACTGGCGCGGCCCGGTGTGGTTCCCGACCAACGCGCTGCTCGTGGAGGCCCTGCGGACGGTCGAGGAGTTCCACGGTGGGAAGTTCCACGTGGAACTTCCCACTCGCAGCACGCGGAACGTGACGGCCGGTCAGGCGGCCGACGAGCTGGTCAGACGGCTGGTGTCGCTGTTCCTGCCGGATCACGACGGGCGCCGGCCCGCGGACGGCAAGCGGATCGAGTCGACCGATTCACCCTTGTGGCGAGAGCACGTCACCTTCAGCGAATACTTCGACGGCGACACCGGCGAAGGGCTGGGCGCGACTCACCAAACCGGGTGGACGGCGCTGGTCGCGAGCCTGTTGACAGATCGTCGCCAAACGGGCGCTCTGGGTGAATCAATTGTGTGATCAAGACCAAACGGCTGAATAATTTGCTGCCGTACGCGCCATGTGACGCAAGATTCATGCACACCGAAGATCTGTAACACTCACGTGCTGTGCACCACGTCACCCAAGTGGCAGTATGCCGAACACTCGACCGACACAGTTACGAGGAGTGACCCGTGGCCCGTCGTACCAGGCACGCTGCGCTCGCCCTGTTTCCCGTGCTCGCCCTCGCGGCCACGATGACGGCGTGCGCGACCAAGGTCAACACCGGCACCCAGGACAGCGGGACCGGCATCACCCTGGTCAAGAGCGGCAAGCTGGTCACCTGCACCCACCTGTCCTACAAGCCCTTCCAGTTCTCCGAGGGTGACAAGACCGTCGGCTTCGACGTCGACCTGGTCGACCTGGTGGCCAAGGACCTCAACGTCGAGCAGGAAATCTTCGACACGCCGTTCGAGACCATCACTTCCGGTGAGGTCTTCAACACCGGCAAGTGCGACCTCGCGGCCGCCGGCATGACCATCAAGCCGGACCGTGCCGAGGTCATCGACTTCTCCGAGCCCTACTTCGACGCCTCGCAGGCGTTGCTGGTGAAGAAGGACTCGCCGGTCAAGTCCCTGGAAGACCTCCGGGGCAAGAAGATCGGCGTCCAGCTGGAGACCACCGGCGAGATCTACGCCAACGAGAACGCCTCGAAGTACGGCTACACGGTCGTCCAGTTCGAGGACCTGCCGCTGATGGAGACCGCCGTGCGCACCGGCTCGGTGGACGCGGCCATCAACGACAACGGCGTGCTGCTCGACTACGTCAAGGAATTCCCCGACACCGCCGTGGTCGCGGAGTTCGACACGCAGGAGAAGTACGGCATCGGCATGAAGAAGGGCAACACCGCCCTCAAGGCCAAGGTCGACGAGGTCCTGAAGAAGGCCAAGGACAGCGGCGAGTACGACAAGATCTACGAGAAGTGGTTCGGCAAGAAGCCGGAATCGAAGTAAGCGGCTGACCCGCGGGGCCGGTGCTGCCAAGCACCGGCCCCGCGCCTTGTCCCCCCACCCGCGAGGTAATCCACATGGCACTCTCGAAGCGACAGCGGGCCAAGGCGTTCCGCATGAGCCAGTACGCGCTGCTGGTCGTGGTCGCCGTCGTCCTGGCGTTCGTCGCCGACTGGAACGAGATCCAGCGCAGCTTCTTCAACCTCGACATCGCCGCGGAGATGTTCCCCAACGTCATCACGGTGGCGTTGACGAACACCCTGATCTACACCGCGCTCGGTTTCGCGTTCGGCCTGGCCCTCGGCCTGATCCTGGCGCTGATGAAGCTGTCGCCGGTCGCGCCGTACCGGTGGCTGGCCACGATCTACATCGAGTTCTTCCGCGGTGTGCCGGCGCTGCTGGTGTTCATCGCGCTGAGCTTCGGCGTGCCGCTGGCGTTCGGGCTCCAGTTCGACATCTACTCCACCGTGATGCTGGCGCTGGGCATCGTCGGCGCCGCGTACATGGCCGAGACGATCCGCGCGGGCATCCAGGCGGTGCCCAAGGGCCAGATCGAGGCGGCCCGGTCGCTGGGCATGTCGCACGGCCGCACGCTGCTGACGGTGGTGATCCCGCAGGCGTTCCGGATCATCCTGCCGCCGTTGACCAACGAGCTGATCCTGCTCACCAAGGACTCGTCGCTGATCTACATCATCGGCCTGGCCCGCGACCAGTACGAGCTGACCAAGTTCGGCCGCGAGACGCTGAGCCGGTCGCCGTCGCTGACCCCGATCCTGGTGGTCGGCCTGTGCTACCTGATCATCACGCTGCCGCTGGGCCACCTGTCGCGGTACTTGGAGCGGCGCACGGGCGGCAAGAAGATCAGCACGCCGGAATCGACCGGGTTGGGGGTGTCGGCATGAGCGTCGACGTCGACAGCGGCCTCGCGGTGGAGATCACCGGGCTGAAGAAGTCGTTCGGGACCCTGGACGTGCTCAAGGGCATCGACGTCCGGGTCAACCGCGGTGACGTGGTGTGCATCATCGGGCCGTCCGGCTCGGGCAAGTCCACGCTGCTGCGCTGCGTGAACCTGCTGGAGGAGCCGACCGGCGGCAAGATCGTCGTCAACGGGGTCGAGCTGACCGACCCGGACGTGGACATCGACGCCGCGCGCACCCGCATCGGCATGGTGTTCCAGTCGTTCAACCTGTTCTCCCACCTGAACGTGCTGAACAACCTCATGGTGGCGCAGCGCAAGGTGCTCAAGCGGGACGCGAAGCAGGCGCAGGAAGTCGCGTTGCGGAACCTGGCGCGGGTCGGGTTGTCGGACAAGGTGAACGCCATGCCCGGCCAGCTCTCCGGCGGTCAGCAGCAGCGGGTGGCGATCGCGCGGGCGCTGTCGATGGACCCGGACGTGATGCTGTTCGACGAGCCTACGTCGGCGCTGGACCCGGAGCTGGTGGGCGACGTGCTGGGCGTGATGCGGCAGTTGGCCGACGAGGGCATGACGATGCTCGTGGTGACGCACGAGATGCAGTTCGCCCGCGAGGTGGCCGACCGGGTGCTGTTCATGGACGGCGGGTACGTCGTGGAGGAAGGGCCTGCCGAGCAGGTCATCGGCGCGCCGCAGCACGAGCGCACGCAGTCGTTCCTGGCCCGGGTGCTCGACCCGACGCACCAGGGACCGAGCAGCACCTGATGGATCGGCCGGAGCTTGCCAAGGTGCTTGTCAGGTGTTGGCTCAGGCCCCATTGTCTCCTCACATGAGTGAGGCGGGTGCGCGGGGGCTGGACGTGTTCGATCCCAGCCCGCCGCGCTCCGCCCGGATGGCCGCGGCCGAGGTGTTGCGCGGCGTCGGCGAGCCGGACGGGACGTGGCGGTTACCGAGGCGGCGGGCCGGGATGCCGCCGGTGGTGCGGGTGGCGGACCGGTTCCTGACCGGGACGCTGGACCTGCGCGCGGTGGAGTTCCCGTACCTGCTGGAGTTCGTCCGGTGCCGGTTCGAGGAACCGCCGGACCTGCGGCAGGGCAAGCTGGCCGGGATCGAGTTCGCGGACTGCTGGCTGCCCGGCCTGTCGGCCCGCAACCTGAGCAGCGCCAACGAGGTCTCGCTGGCCGGCAGCACGGTCGAGGGCGTGGTGGACCTGGTCGACGCGGACGTGGCCGGGTCGCTGTCGTTGCGGGACAGCTCGTTGCGCGTGCCGGACGCGATCGCGTTCCACGCCGACCGGTTGAAGCTGGCGGGCGGGTTGCTGGCGCAACGGGTGCGGGTCACCGGTGAGCTGCGGATGGCGGGCGCGCACGTCGGCGGGTACTGCAACTTCAGCGGCGGGCTGTTGGACAACCCGCTGGGCCACTCGTTCAACGGCACCGGTCTGCACGTCGGCGGCAACCTGCTGATGAACGGCTGCACGCTGCACGGCACCGTGCTGCTCGCGGGCGCACGCGTCGACTCGGCGTTGACCCTGCGCGGCACGACGGCTGCCGACGGTCGCGCGGACGACGACGTGTTGGACCCGCACTCCGACCCGAACGCCACGCTCGTGTTCGACCGCATCACCGTGGACGGTGACGTGCAGCTGGACCGGGGTTTCCGCAGTGCGGGGACCGTGCGGATGGTCAACGCCACGCTCGGCGGCACGTTGTCGTTGTCCGGCGGCGGGTTCGACGCGATGGGCGAGTTCGACAGCGAGCCGACGGGCTTCGGGCGGGCGCTGGAGACGAGCACCGCCGAACCCACGGGGTACGGGCGCGCGCTGCACCTGGACGGCACGCAGGTCGGCGGCGACATCATCGGCCGCCAGGCGCAGGTGCGCGGCCAGTTCCGGATGGTCGACTTCCAGGCCAAGGGCAGCCTCATCCTCGACGGGTCCACTTTGGACAACCCGCGTGCGGACGCGGTGCTGGGCAACCGGTCCCGCGTCGGCAGCAACTTCACCGCCCGCGAGGTCGAGGTGACCGGCGGGCTGGAGCTGCGCGGCGTGCACGTCGGTGCGAACCTCGACCTGCGCGGCAGCCGGATCACCAAACCCGGCCGCTACCGGCACCAGGCGGCGGGCAAGCCGTCGCTGGACGTCGGCGGCGCGGTCATCGGGCGGGACCTGATCTGCGCGGGCGGTGCCAAGGAGTTCGTCGCGCACGGCGGCGTGCGGGCCAGGCGGGCGCAGATCGGCCGGATGGCCACGTTCGCGGGCGCGGTGCTCGGCGACCGGCTCGACGCGCACGCGTTGAACCTGCTCGGCATGCAGGTGCAGGAACTGGTGGTCACGCCCGTCACGCCGCCGCGCGGTGACGTGACGCTGCGGCAGGTGCGCTGCACGGTGTTGGACGACAACGAGAACTTCTGGAACGCGACCGGCCGGATCGACCTGGAGGAGTTCCGCTACGACTCGCTGCGGCACCCGATCGACCTGCGTGACGACGCCGAGATCGACCGGCGGCTGCGCTGGCTGCGGCAGGCGATGCGGCGCACCTACCGGCCGGGGCCCTACGACCAGTTCGCCGACATGCTGCGGGCCAGCGGCAACGACGAGCACGCGGCCACGGTGTCGGTGGAGAAGCAGCGACTGCGGTACCGGGCCGTCGCCGAGGGCCGCCGCTGGCTCGGGCCGCTGGTGCTGCTGTGGAGCTGGCTGCAACGCGCGATGGTCGGCTACGGCTACCGCCCGGCCCGCGCGTTGGCGTGGCTGGTGGTGACCTGGCTGCTGGGCAGCATCTGGTTCGCCACCGGCCCGGAGTTGCACGAGATCAACGAGCAGGACCACCTGCCGTGGAGCCCGTGGCTGTTCACCATCGACCTGGTGGTGCCGATCGTGGACTTCGGCAACAAGAACCGGTGGCAGACACCGGGTGCGTCGCAGTGGATCGCGTCCGGGCTGATCGTGATGGGCTGGATCCTGGCCACCACGGTCGCGGCCGGCCTCACCCGGATGCTGAAGCGCTGACCCGTCGCCGGCGGCGTCGCGGCCGTCAGCCTGCTGCTCGCCCAGCCCGCGCTGGCGAACTCGTTCACCGAGAGCACGCAGGGTGGCACCGTGTCCTACGCCGACGCTTCGGACTCGCTGTGCGTGCACGCGTACAACAGCGATGGCCGGCGCTGGGTCCGGGCCGTCGTCAAGCCGCTCAACGGTGTCGGCCCGTCGCTGAACATCTACGACGAGAACAACGACTCTGGCAACAACTGCGGCAGCCTCGCCACCGCGTACGAGGACACGAAGTACCGCGCGACCATCACCGCGTACTGGGGCGAGACCGGCACCACGACGACGGGCACCGGCTGACTTACAGTGGCCGCGTGACGGACCTGGTGCTGGCACTGGACGTCGGCGGCACGAAGATCGCCGGTGCGCTGGTGGACCGGAATGGCGTGGTGGCGCGGGCGGTGCGGGTGGCGACGCCGCTCGGGGCCGCGGAGGAGACGTGGGACGCGGTGGCGTCCGTTGTGGACCAGGTGTTGCAGGGTGAGGGCGTGGCGGCGGTCGGCATCGCGTCGGCCGGGCCCGTCGACGTGGACGCGGGGACGGTGAGCCCCATCAACGTCACCGGGTGGCGTGGGTTCCCGTTGCGCGACCGGTTGTCCGCGCTGCTGCCCGGAGTGCGGGTCGAGTTGGCGGGCGACGGGCCGTGCATGGCGCTCGGCGAACACTGGCTCGGCGCGGGTCAGGGCAGCCGGTTCATGGTCGGGCTGGTGGTGAGCACCGGTGTCGGCGGCGGGTTGGTGCTAGGTGGGCGGCCGTTCGGCGGGCGCACCGGGAACGCCGGGCACATCGGGCACGTGGTGGTCGAGCCGGACGACGGCGACCCGTGCACGTGTGGTGGGCGCGGGTGCGCGGAAGTGGTGGCCGGTGGGCCGCGGATGGTGGCGTGGGCCCGCCGTCAGGGCTGGCAGGCGCCGGACGACGCGGACGCGGCGCACCTCGCGGCGGCGGCCGGCACGGGCGAGGAGATCCCGAAGGCCGCGTTCGAGCGGGCCGGGCGCGCGGTCGGGCTGGCGATCGCGGCGACGGCCGCGGTGGTGGACCTGGATCTCGCGGTGGTCGGCGGCGGTGTGGCCCAGGCCGGTGACTTGCTGTTCGACCCGATTCGCCGGACCGTCGCCGACCACTGCGGACTGTCTTATTTGGACGGATTGCGCGTCGAGCCCGCCCGGCTGGGTGGCCAGGCGGGACTCGTCGGCGCCGCTCGCTTGGTGCTCGGCTAGCTAGTGCACGGCTGGTGGACGGTCAGTGGACGGCGACCGGCTTGACCCGGTCGCTGTCCTCGTCCACGTGGTAGTCGTCGGCCTCGGTCTGGTCGGTCCCGTTGAACACCCGGGCCTTCTTCGCGATCAGCGTCACGATGACCGCGACCAGCAGGTTCACCACGATGGCGATCGCGCCGACGTAGATCTGCACGGCGGAGCCGGCGAACGGGTGCCAGCCGAACAGCGACAGCTTGTCCAGCGGCAGCGCGGAACCGGCGAAGTGCGCCTTGCCGACGGCCGGGTTGCCGATGTTGTAGAGCAGCCACATGCCGTAACCCATGCCGGCGATCCAGCCCGCGATCAGGCCCCGCACGTGGAACCACCGGGTGTAGAGCGCGATCGCCACGGCCGGCAGCGTCTGCAGGATCATCACGCCGCCGATGAGCTGCAGGTCGATGGAGAACTGCGGGTCGATGAACACGATGAACGCGACCGCGCCGAACTTCACCACCAGCGACGCCAGCTTGGCCTGCTTGGCCTCCTGCGCGGGCGAGGCGTCCTTCTTCAGGTACTCCTTGTAGATGTTGCGGGTCCACAGGTTCGCCGCCGCGATCGACATGATCGCCGCGGGCACCAAGGCGCCGATCGCGATGGCCGCGAACGCGACACCCGCGAACCAGGCCGGGAACTCCTGGCCGAACAGCACCGGCACGATGGTGTTGGTGTCCGGGCGGCCGGTGGCCTGGTTGGTGATCGGCTTGACGCCCGCGCTGATCGCGACGAAGCCGAGCATCGCCAGCAGGCCCAGCAGCAGCGAGTACGCGGGCAGCGCGACCATGTTCCGCTTGATCACGTTGCGCCCGCGCGAGGCCAGGATGCCGGTCAGCGAGTGCGGGTAGAGGAACAGCGCCAACGCCGAGCCCAGCGCCAGCGTCGCGTACTGGAGCTGGTTGTTGGCGTTGAGGATGATCCCGTCGGCCTTGCTCTCGGACGCGGCGTACTTGGCCTGGGCGGTGTCGAGGATCGCGCCCCAGCCGCCGAACTTGGACGGCAGGTAGATCACCGCGACGATGATCACGATGTAGATCAACGTGTCCTTCACGAACGCGATCAGCGCGGGCGCGCGCAGCCCCGACTGGTACGTGTAGAGCGCGAGGATCACGAACGCGATGAACAGCGGCAGGTGGCCGAGGAGTCCGGAGCCGTTGAGGCCCATCGTGCGCAGCACGGCCTCCAGGCCGACCAGCTGCAACGCGATGTACGGCATGGTGGCGACGATGCCGGTGATCGCGATCAGCAGCGCGAGCCAGTGCGAGCCGTACCGGCCGCGGACGAAGTCCGCCGGCGTCACGTAGCCGTGCACGCGGGAGACGGACCACATGCGCACCAGCGGCAGGAACACGATCGGGTACAGGATCACCGTGTAGGGCAGCGCGAAGAAGCCCATCGCACCGGCACCGAAGACCAGCGCGGGCACGGCCACGAACGTGTAAGCCGTGTAGAGGTCACCGCCGACCAGGAACCAGGTGATCCAGGAGCCGAACTTGCGGCCGCCCAGACCCCACTCGTCCAAGTGGTCGAGGGTGTCACCGGCCTTCCACCGCGCCGCGAAGAAGCCCAGGACGGTGACCAGCAGGAACAGCGCGCTGAACACCACCAACTCGGTCCACTGCATTACTTGGCCCCCTCGTCCAGGTCGTCCACGCTCAGCAGGTCGGGCTTGCCCTTGACCGCGGGTTGGTCCTTGGTCTTGACGTAGACCAGGCCCACGCAGAGCACGCCCACCGGGACCCAGGCGAATTGGTACCAGTAGAAGAACGGCAACCCGAGCAGCCTCGGCTCATCGGCGTTGAACCAGGGCGTGACGAGCATCAGGAGCGGAACGAGCAGGAGCAGGTTCCAATTGCTCCAGCGGAGGCTGGATTTTCGAGCGGACGGCATGTGCCCCTCCGTACGGCGGCCGGGTATCGCGGTGACGCGGTGTCGCGCGATGCTAGGCCGGGGGGAGGACGGTAGTCACCATGTCAGGTGGGTTACCGACGCATGACGTAGTTGGATCGTGACCGTTTGTCACTCACCGCGCAGGCCGGTCACCAAGTGCTTCTCCGCCCGGTCGAAGTAGGTCAGCAGCGCTTCCTCGGCCTGCTGGACCTCGCCCGCGTCGAGGCGGTCCACGATCGACTGGTTGAGCGGCAGGTAGTCCCGGTAGAACTCCTCGTGGTCGCCCATCACGTGGAAGGCGAGGCGCAGTTCGGCGAGCAGGCGCTTGACCTCCTCGTCCAGCCGGGCGCTGCCCGCGAGGGCGGTGATGGCCTGGTGGAACTTCACGTTCGCGGTGCCGACGCCGGTCCAGTCGTCCTTGTCGCGGCAGGCAAGGCCGAGGTCCACGGCGTCGCGGACGGCTTGCCGGGCCTCGTCGGTGACCTTCGGCCAGCGGCGGATCGCGCCGCACTCGATGACCCGGCGGGCGGCGTAGAGATCCACGATGTCGGCCACGTCGGGGCGGCGGACGAACACGCCCTTGCTGTACTCGTGCACGAGCAGGCGTTCGTGGGTGAGCAGCCGGAACGCTTCGCGCAGCGTGTTGCGGGAGACGCGGAGGGCTTCGCCGAGGGCCTTCTCGTTGAGCTGCCGGCCGGGTTTGATGTCGCCGTCGAGGACGCTGGTGCGGAGCTTGTCCGCGACGCGCTCGGCGGTGCTGGACCGGTCGATGTCGCCCCGGTCCTTCGCGAGGGCGTTCAGCCAGCCGTCTGCCTCAGCGGTCGTCATGTTGAACAAGTCTAGTGCCCGACGACTCAAATGGAGTATTGAAGGATCGTTGAACAATCCTTACATTGAACAATACTTGCGAGAGGGGGCTCATGGACCTCAACGCCGACCTGGGTGAGGGCTTCGGCCGCTGGGCGCTCGGGGATGACCGGGCTCTTCTCGACGTGGCGACCAGCGCGAACGTCGCCTGCGGGTTCCACGCGGGTGATCCGGAGACGATGCGGCGGACGTGCGAGCTGGCGGCGGCGCGGGGCGTGGCGGTCGGTGCGCACGTCGGCTACCGGGACTTGAACGGCTTCGGCAGGCGATTTGTCGACGTATCACCCGAGACCTTGACCGCCGAGGTGCTGTACCAGCTGGGTGGGTTGGACGCGTGCGCCCGGTCGGCCGGGACGCGGGTCGATTACGTCAAGCCGCACGGAGCGCTCTACAACGCGCTGGTCACGCACGAGGCGCAGGCCGACGCGGTGGTCGACGCGGTGCGGGCGTACGACCCGACGTTGCCGGTGCTCGGGCTGCCGGGCGCGGTGTGGTTGAAGCGGGCGGAGGTGGCCGGGCTGCCGGTCCGGTACGAGGCGTTCGCGGACCGGGCTTACACGGCGGTGGGGACGCTGGTCGACCGGCGTCGGCCGGGTGCGGTGCTGCACGACGTCGGCGAGATCGCGGCCCGGTGTGTGGGGTTGGCGACGGAGGGACGGGTACGGGCGGTGGACGGGCAGGTGCTGCGGATGCCGGTGGACTCGATCTGCGTGCACGGCGACAGCCCCGGCGCGGTGGCGATCGCACGGGCGGTGCGGTCGGCGTTGACCGACGCGGGTGTGGTGCTGGGTCCCTTCTCCGGTGGGTTGGACCGGATGAGCGCGTGACCTCAGGCCGTCACGGGCGGGTGCGCTGGGGCTACGCCCATCCGGTCGAGTAGCCCGAGGATCACGTCGACCTTCGCCAGGATCTGGTCCGGGTCGATCCGGTGCGGCGAGGTGGTGTAGACGAGCCCCGCCTCGAAGGTCAGCAGGAGAGGCATTGCGCTGATGAAGGGGTTGGAGCCTGCCTGTCCGAGCATCCACTCGACGACCTGGGGGTTGAACGCCCGTGCCACGGCGGACGGGTCGGTGGTGAACACGGTGAACTCCCGGTCCACCGGTTCCGGCAACCTGGTCTGGAGCCACTGCCGCTGCTCCCGCACTGCCGTGAGCGGTGCTTCGCCGGCCGGTCCGACGGCCTGAGCGCGATCCGAGGTCAGTGGCCGGCCTCTGAAGTCCACGTAGATCCGGCGGCTGATCTTCATCGGGGGCAGGATCGAGGTGGCCACCTCGATCCTGTGCTCGTAGGTCGTAGCCGAGCTGCTCGAGTTCGCTTTCTCCATCGACGCCTCGCCCACGCGTACCGCCCAGTTGCCCCGCCGGAAGTCCAGCGCGGTCTCGAAGCGGGGCTGCGACACCGTGCTCAACCAGCCGGAAAGGCCGTCTGTGTCGCTCTTCATCGGTGGCCGGAGTTCGGCCGACCACGCGCGGACGTCGGCGGAACCGGCCACCGTCCCGCCAAGCCTCCCGGCGAGCGCGGCCAGCGCGTCGGCGTACCCGCGCTCCTCCTTCTGATCCTTGCGCCGACGCCACCAGAACAGCAGGCCGAACAAGGCCAAACAGAGGCCTGCGAAGAGCGCGATATCTTGGTAGAAGTCATCCATGATCAGATATCCAGATACCCCTCGGTCTGCTGCTTCGACTGGTCTTGGCCGGTGCCGGCGTACTCGTCCGCCTTCTCCTGGGCGGCCTGGTTCCGCAAGGGCTTGTCGATACCGGCGTTCGCCCCCGTGCCGACACCCAGCTGCGATGCCGCCGCATCAGTGGTCGCGCCCCACATGGACTTGCCGAAACCCTGCTGCACCCGCTCGCCGATCATGCCGTCCTTGCTCCACAGCTTGACCAGCGGCGATTTGCTGCCCGGGAGCCCGGAGGCCTTGAGTGCGTCCGCGGCGACGCTGTTGACCTGCTTGTTGGCCATGGACCGCTGGAAGGCGGTCTTCACGTTCCCGACCCGCTTGCTCAGGTTGCGCAGGAAGTCGAGGATCTTGGTCAGGAACTGGCGCAGCTTGGCGACGATCCGAGCCACCCGGCTGCCGGTGGTGGCGACCCGCACGCCGGTCGCGGCGCCCGCCGCCGCGGTCGACGCGCCGAAGCTGGGCACGGCCGCCGCGAGCGCCGGGATCCAGATCATGATCAGCCAGGTGATCAGCTCGGTGATGATCGCCTTGATGAAGTCCTCGATGATCGTCATGATCATGCTGGAGATCTGGAGCATCTGCGCCAGCTCCCCGGCCTGACCGGCGACGCCGTCGATGCCGTTGGCGAACTCGCCCAGCTTCGTGCTCGCCGCCTCCGACGCGCTGCCGCCCCAGGCCGTCACCGAGCTCTGCAGGTCTTCGTCGAACTTCTGGCGCAGGTCGGCCACGCCCTTGCCGATGGCGTTGAAGTTCTCCGCCGCCTGGGCCAGCGCGGGGCCGTCGCCGCTGACGAAGTGGATCGCGTCCTCCAGCGGCTGCACGACGCTGATCAGGAAGTTCAGCCCCTGCCCGACCAGCCAGCCGATCGGGTCGGTCGCGATCCCCAGCGCGGAGGTGCCGAGTGAGCCGATCAACGCGGTACCTTCGGAGGCCAGGCCGGTCACCTCGGCACCGCCGTTCTCGGCAGCCTTGCCCGACGCTTCTTTGATCTTGAGGTAGTTGCCGTAGAAGGGGGCGGCTTCCGCCATCTTCTGGCTGGTGTCCTTCTCGCCGACGGTGATCTCGACGCCGCCGGCCGTGGTCTTCTCTTCAGCCATCCTGGATTCCCCCGCCCCTACTGGTTGTCGAGCTCGACTTGCAGGCCGTTCAGCAGCTGCTTGACCGCTTCTTCCTGGTCGTCGTAGTCCTGCGCCGCGCCCTTGAACTTGTCCGAACCGGACTGCAGCCCCTCCTGCAGGGCGGTGAACAGGTCGTTGAGGTCGCCCAACATCTGCGTGTAGTTGTCCTTGACGAACAGGCCGACCACGCCCCACGACTTGTCCCCCACGTCCGCCTTGGCCACCAGGCCCGCGATCTCGGCGGCGGTGCTGCGGTGGCCGTCGAGCTTGCCGGCGAACTGTCGCAGTTCCTCGGGATTGACGTCGAAGCCGCCGCTCACCGTGCACTCCTCGTCTGATTGCTCACGGACACCATCACCGGTCCTCGTCGTCGTAGAGGTTGAGGAAACGGCCGTCTTGGTTCTGCGTGGGGCCGGATCGCGGAGGCGGCTTCGGCTGATCGTCGCGGAGGAACTGCTTCTGCGAGAAGTCGTCCGGTTCCTCGGGCGGTGCGGGCCGGCGCGGCGGAACCGGGCGCGGGGCAGGGCCGGGGGGCGGCATCCGGTGTGGTCCCGGGCCGGCCATGGGTGGCGGTGCCATCGGTGGCCGACCGGGAGGCGGGCCGACGGGCGGCGGACTGGCGGGCGGCGGGCCGAGGGGCGGCGGTGCTTGCGGCGGTGCTTGCGGCGGTGCGCCCTGCTCGGTCATGGCGCGCAGTTCCTGCGGTGTGACGCCGAACAGCTGGGCCTGCGTTTCCAGCACCTGGTCGGTGAGGTGCATGTCGTCGCCGAGTGCGTTCTCCACGATCCCCGCTTGGCGGCGCGCGGCCTCGGCCACTGCCTGCCGCAGCGTTGCCATCAGTGCGGCGGCCAGCGCCTGTGGCGGTCGGCGCATGGCCTGGTCGGTCAGCCGGATGTCCTTGATCGCCCCGGATGGACCTGCGACGACCGTCACGGCACGGTCGGGGGAGGTGGCCACCACCTCCAGCGCGGCCAACTCCTGCTGCATCTCCCCGATGCCGGCGAATTGCCCGTCGACCCGCTGGATTTTGGCCTGGAACTGCTCGAATTGGGCGACGAGCTGGTCGAACTCGGCCGACACGACAAGACCTCCACAAGTTTCGACTTCACGGCACGTCCCGGCGCCGGCGTGAGCGGGCCCCATAGTGGCAGCGGGACGGTCCACTACGGGTCGGAACGGTCAAAAGACATATAGGGGCGTTCGGGCAATGGTGGGCGGAATGCAATGAGGCCCACGCCCGGTGAGAGCGATGGGTTTGTACCGGCGCGTGAACCCTGAGGGCCGATCGGCGGGTTCCTCGACCCCAGGGCGGTCAGAGAGTATCTGTGGGTGACCAGATGACTCCAATCGGTGATCCTGCTCGTCCTTGGCCTGTCCCTCCTCACCCTTCCCGGCGTCGCGCGCGCAGCCCGCGCCGTGCTTCGACCAGAGGGCTCCCACCACCGTGGAGGAGCAGCGGCTGGACGACCGGCTCACGCCCACCGGGCCGGAGGTCGGGCCCGAACTCGTGCGGTTGGGCGGGTTCGACGACGACGTCAGCCGGTTCACCACCCGCCTGTGCGAGCCGGTCTCCCGGTCCCAGGCCCTCCAGCTCACCCTCACCAGCGGCACGGAGCTGTGGCGTGCCGCCGTGCAACGTGCCCAGTCGCCGCAGACCTGGGACGCCTTCGACGACCGGCCGTTGCACTGGGCCCGTCTGCACGCGACCAAGGCGCTGCGGCAGTGGCAGCCCCGGGGTTGGCAGCTCACCGCGACCGACCGGGCCAAGCTGGTCGACTCGTTCGACCGCGCCTCCCGAGGCGTCTCGGACCTGAGGTTCTCCGACGGGGTCCGGCGGGTCGCGGTTACCGGGTTCGATCCGTTCCAGCTCAGCGGCACGTCCGTGCGGCGCAGCAACCCGGCCAGTGCGGCGGCGTTGCAGCTCGACGGGGAGGTGATCGACACGCCCGCCGGGGCGGGTCGTGGTGGAGGCGGCCGTGCTGCGGTGCTGTGGGGACGTTCGACCAGGGGATCGTCGAGCGGTTCTACGGCTCGGCGCTCGGCTTCCGGCCGGACGCGCTGGTCACCGCCGGCCAGGGCCGGCCGGGGCGGTTCGACGTCGAGCGGTGGGCCGCGCGGTGGCGGGGCGGGTTCCCGGACAACAACGACGTGTCGGCGCGCGGTGTGGCGCCGGACGCGGCCGGGTGGCCTCAACCGGCGCACGAGTTCATCGAGACCACGTTGCCGCACCAGCGCATGATCGACGCCGGGACCACGCCGTTCCCGTGTTCTACAACCGGTCGTTCTGCGGGTGGCCGGTGGGCACTCCTGGCGCGGGCACGCCGAGCTGCCGTACCGACGAGCCGACGCCGGGTGCGGCGGCGGCGAGCGGCAGCGGCGGCGACTACCTGTCCAACGAGTCGACGTACCGGGCCAACCGGCTGCGGCTGGGGCTGGGCGCCGGCACGACCGCGGGCGGCCACCTGCACACGCCAGTCCTCGGCCAGCCGGTCGACCCGGCCGCGCTCACCGACCCGGCGTTCGAACAGGACCGCCGCGCGATCGCCGGCCAGGTGGTGTCGCTGGTGTCAGTAATCTGATCGACGTGAGGGGCTGGCGGGCGGCGGTCGTGGCACTGTCCGCGCTGTCGCTCGCCGCCTGCACGGCCCCGGTGCCGGGCGTGCCGGACGCCGAGGTCGTCCGGCCTTCCCTCACGCCGACCGCCGACCAGCTGCCCAAGGCCGGCCAGTGCACGGACACCGGCCTCGAAGTCCTCGACTGCAAGACCGAGCACGAGGCCGAGGTGACCGAGGTCGGCCTGCTGGAAGGTCTGGGCGCCGGCTACCCGAGCGACCGCGACCTGCGCCGTGCCGCACTGCCGCCGTGCCGGGCCGCCCTGACCGCGTACCTGGGCAGCGCGGACCACGACGCCACCCGGCTCCAGGCCCACGCGTTCTGGCCGAGCCGCGACGGCTGGGCCAAGGGCGACCGCTGGCGCGTCTGCACGGTGGTCGAGATGAAACCGGACGGCAGCCGGGTGCGGCGCAAGAACAGCGCCAAGGACCTGCTCAAGGCGGCCGGGTTCGGCACCGTCCAGCTGTGTGCGACGGCGTCACCGGGGCAGGCGAAGGACGCCGGGATCACCGCCTGCGACCAACCGCACAAGGCCGAAGCCGTGCCCGGTGTGCTCACGCTGGGCAATCCACAGGACCCCACGCCGTCCCTCGACCAGGTGAACGCCAAGGCGGCCGAGCACTGCGCGAGGGCCGTCACGAACTACGTCGGCGCACCGCGTGCGGACATCTTCGCGTCCTGGCGCGCGTTCGGCAGCCAAGCCTGGTCAGAGGGCTACACGTCGGCGATCTGCTACGCCGAGGCGACCCGCCCGTTCAGCGGCAGGCTGTGGGGCCTCGGCACGAACCCGCTCCCCAACTGACCCACAGGCTGTGCACAGCTCTATCCACAACCTGTGGACAACTACCTTCGTCGCAAGGCCAGCAACACCAGCAGCACGCCGACCAGAACCGGAACGCCGCTCTCGAAGACCGGCCTGAGCACCGGCAAGAACTCGAAAGTCTTCAGTTCGAACAACACCGAAGCAGCCAGCGCACCCAGGCCGGCGATCAGGGGTGCGGCTGGGGACAGTTTCCCGAGACACACCAATCCCATCAACAGTCCCGCGAGTCCCAACGCCACCAGGCCGCGGAGGCGCACCTCGTCCAACTGGTCTAGTCCGTAGCCCCAGAGGACCGCCGCGTTCACGGCACCGAGCGCTCCGAGCAAGAAGCCGGCGACGTGCCACCACGGTGACACGCGCCTCTTCACCCGTGCGGCCGGACGGGCCGCGGGCTCGACCTCGGGCCCGACTGCGGGCTCCACCAAGGGTTCGACCGCGGGTTCCACCGCGGCCTGAGTCGTCGTGCGGTACTGCGAGGCTCTCGGTCTCGGTACCCGTTGCTGCAAGTCGCGCGGGCTGTCGAAGTGCAGCCCGCCGAGGAAATCGTCCGATTGGCTCACAGCTCTGTAGTACCTCTGGAGCAGTCCGACGACACCTGGATCAACCAAAAAGACCCGGTGGACGCCATTGGCCACCGGGTCTCACGCCGAACAAGTTTCAGCTTTACGGGTCAGCTGTGCGAAGAGCTCAGCCGAGGCGGAGCTTCAGCGCCTCCAGCTCGTCGCGCAGCGAGGTCGGCACCTTCTCGCCGATCTTGGCGAACCACTCCTCGATCAGCGGGATCTCGGCACGCCACTCGTCGGCGTCGAACTGCAACGCCGCCTCGATGTCCTCGTGCGACGCGTCCAGCCCGGACAGGTCCAGCTCGTCCGCCGTGGGCACGTGGCCGATGGGCGTCTCGATCGCGGCGGCCTTGCCCTCGATGCGCTCGACGGCCCACTTCAGCACGCGCGAGTTCTCGCCGAACCCGGGCCACAGGAAGCGCTTGTCCTCGCCCCGGCGGAACCAGTTGACGTAGAAGATCTTCGGCAGCTTGTCCGCGTCGGCCGACTTGCCGGTGTCGATCCAGTGCTGGAAGTAGTCACCGGCGTGGTAGCCGATGAACGGCAGCATCGCCATCGGGTCGCGGCGCACGACACCGGTCTTGCCGACGGCCGCGGCGGTCGTCTCGCTGGACAGGGTGGCGCCCATGAACACGCCGTGCTGCCAGTCGCGCGACTCGGTGATCAGCGGGACGGTGGTGGCGCGGCGGCCACCGAAGAAGATCGCCGAGATCGGCACGCCGTTCGGGTCGTCCCACTCGGGCGCCTTGATGTCGCACTGCTCGATCGGCGTGCAGTAGCGCGAGTTCGGGTGCGACGACAGCTCCCCGCTGTCGGGCGTCCAGTCCTTCTTCTTCCACGAGATCGCGTGGGCCGGCGGCTCGCCCATGCCCTCCCACCACACGTCACCGTCGTCGGTCAGCGCGACGTTGGTGAACAGCGAGTTCCCCTTCTCGATGGTGCGCATCGCGTTGGGGTTGGTGTGGTAGTCGGTGCCGGGCGCGACGCCGAAGAAGCCGTTCTCCGGGTTGACCGCGTAGAGCCGGCCGTCCTTGCCGAACCGCATCCAGGCGATGTCGTCGCCCAGGGTCTCGACCTTCCAGCCGGGGATGGTCGGCTCCAGCATGGCGAGGTTGGTCTTGCCGCAGGCGCTGGGGAACGCGGCCGCGATGTAGTACGCCTTCTGCTCCGGCGAGGTGAGCTTGAGGATCAGCATGTGCTCGGCGAGCCAGCCCTCGTCCCGCGCCATCGCCGAGGCGATGCGCAGCGAGTAGCACTTCTTGCCCAGCAACGCGTTGCCGCCGTAGCCGGAGCCGAACGACCAGATGGTCCGCTCTTCGGGGAACTGGGTGATGTACTTGGTCTCGTTGCACGGCCACGGGACGTCGGCCTGGCCCGGCTCCAGCGGCGCGCCGATCGAGTGCAGCGCCTTGACGAAGTCGGCGTCCTCGCGGAATCGGTTCAGCGCCTTGGTGCCCATGCGGGTCATGATGTGCATCGAGACGACGACGTACTCCGAGTCGGTGATCTCGACGCCGAGCATCGGCTTCTCCGCGTCCAGCGGACCCATGCAGAACGGGATCACGTACATCGTGCGACCGCGCATCGAGCCCCGGTAGAGCTCGGTCATGATCGCCTTCATCTCGGCGGGGTCCATCCAGTTGTTCGTGGGGCCCGAGTCCGCCGGGTCCACCGAACAGATGAAGGTGCGCTCTTCGACCCGGGCCACATCCGTGGGATCGGAGGCCGCCCAGAACGAGTTGGGTTTCTTCTTCAGCGGGACGAACGTGCCCGCGTCCACGAGTTTGGCAGTGAGCCGGTTCCACTCGTCCTGGGAACCGTCGGCCCACACGACTTCGTCCGGGCAGGTCAGCTCGGCGACCTCGCGCACCCAGGACAGGAGGCGCGGGTGGTTGGTAGGTGCCTGGTCGAGACCGGGAATGGTCACTGCCGTCATCTCGTCTCGTCTCCTAGCTGAGCGCCAGCCCACGGTGGACGCCGATGTCCGGGTGGGACGTCCTCGGGAATGGCTCCGCCCGCCCGGTGGAGGGCGTGCCGTTTAAGGGGATAGACGGAGGTTAGCCGGGTTAATCCCCGGTAACGCGCATCTGACCTGTCGGCTGGCTCACAAAACCGATTCTGGAATCGATTCAGCACCCGATCACCACAAATCCTCCCTGTGACCTGGGCTTTAGTTCACGGAATGCAAGGGCGTAGCGGTGCGTCGATCACCACACGATCAGGTGTACAACTCATGACCTGTGAGAGCGCTCTCACGTCATGGTGAAAGAATTGTTGGGTCGAAATGCCTGTTTTTCCTGACCGTTTCAGGCTCGACGCATGGGCGAACCGAGCAGCACGGTGAGCGCCGGTTCCACCTCGGCCACAAGGGTCGGGCGGACCGTGGCCAGTCGCCACAGCCCGCCACTTCGGCGCCGTGGCGCAGTGGCCCGCCGAAGGGAATGGGGGAGCGGCCGCAGGGCGATCCCCGGGTCACCAGGGACGACGGCAGCGGCTCGTCGGAGACACCGGAAGGTGAAAACCGAAAAGGTGAGCACCGGTCAGTTCGGGCTGATCCACTGGCCGGTCACGGAGTCGATGCGGACCACGCCGGAGACCGTGACCTTCTCGTTCCCCCACACCTCGTCGTTGTCCGGCGTGTACTTGCCGTCCTCGCCGATGCGGCCGTGCTCGACCTCGGTCCACTCGTCGTCGGCGGTGTGCTTGGAGACGGTGACCTCGCCGTCCTGGGTGATCTCGGTGGCCAGGTCCGCCTTGCCGTCGCCGTCGGCATCGGTGAACAGCCAGGTGTCGCCGTCCTCGTCCTTCACCACCGCCGTGTCGGCGCGGCCGTCGCCGTCGGTGTCCTCGGTGGCGGGGCCGACGTTCTGGTCCTCGCCGTCCTCCACGTCGACCACGATGGCCTTGCCGGCGTTCGTGTTCGCCTGCTGGCCGCGGTCGTCCGACGGGTCCACCGCGATCCACTCGCCGGAGCCCTCGTCGAACTCGGCCTGGCTGGTCAGCTCGCCGTCGGCGTCGAACGTGCTCATCAGGTCGGCTTGGCCGTCACCATCGGTGTCGGTGAACGCCAAGTGCCCACCGTCGTCGGTCTCCACGACCGCGCTGTCCTCGACGCCGTCCTGATCGAGGTCGTAGGTCGCCTCGGCGGTGTACTCCTCGTCGCTGACCGTGACCTTCAGCTCGCCATCGGTCGCGCCTGTCTCGTCGATGTACACCGTGTTCCCACCCTCCTGGCGATCTGTACGGGTAGGACTCACGTTATGCCTGTTCGGTTCCGCCGGGGAACCCCACGTCACCCCTTCTCCGGTCGTGAACCGATGAGGAGCAGGCAGAACGTCGTGACGGCGGCAACCAGACCGGCCAACAGGAGCATCGGATCCAGTCCACCCGAGGACGACTGCGGAACGGCGGCCGTGACCTGGGCCGGTGCGATGGTCGTCGTGAGAGCGGTGGGAGCGGAGGGCGAGGCGGGGTCGCCGGCGGTGGCGGCCGGTGCGGTGGCCTGCGGATCGGCCGGTGGCACGGCGGCGGCCGGGGGCTGTTGCGCGGCCAGCGGCGGGGCCGCGGCGGTGGTCTCCTCGGGCAGGATCGTGATGCTCGCCCGCATGTCCGGGTGCACCGAGCAGTAGTACTGGTAGGTGCCGGGCACGGTGAACGTGAAGCTCCACGACTGCCCCTGCTCCAGCAGCGGCGACTTGAGCACCGCGGGGCCGGAGGTGGTGACCACGTCGTGCGGCGCCGTGTCCTGGTTGATCCAGGTCACCGTCTCGCCGACGCGCATCGTCATCTCGGCGGGCTGGTAGGCGTACTGGGCGATCGGGATCTGGTGGCCTTGAGCGCCGGCAGCGGCCACGGCTTGGGCCGACGCCGGGGGCAACGCCAGGAGCAGGAGGAACGCGGCGGCGAGCAAGGCGCGCATGAGGTGGTCTCCAAGAAGCGGGGGGCGACCAGGACGGCGTTGTCCGGGTCGCCGGTGATCAGCAGGTCGCTTGCGCCAACGCCGGGTCGAGCATCTGCTCCAACATCACGGTGTGGGTCTTGATGTACTGGTCGAACGCCAGCGCCTCGTTCACCTGCTCCTGGGGAGACATCTCCAGGTGAGCCGCCTTGACGTGGGCGACGAACGGCGACAGCACGTCGCCACTCAGGGTGGAGCCGAGCAACGGGTCGAGCACCTGACCCAGCATCACGGTGTGCGACTTGATGTACTGGTCGAACGCCAGCGCGTCGGTCACCTGCTGGAGGGGGGACGTCTCCAGGTGAGCCGCCTTGATGTGCGCGAGCAGCGGTGCCAGTGCTTCCTTCGGGACGCACGACGCCGGCGGCTCACCCGCGGGCGGGGTCGTGGTCGTGGGCGGGGTGGTGGTGGGGTGACCGGGCATCGTCGTGGTCGGCGCGGCGGTCGTGGTGGGCGGAGCCGTGGTCGTGGTGGGCGGAGCCGTGGTCGTGGCGCCACCGGCGACGGTGACCGACGCCTTCATGTCCGGGTGGACCGAGCAGTAGTACTGGTAGCTGCCGGCCTTGGTGAACGTGAACGTGTAGGACTGGCCCTTTTGCAGGGTGGGCGAGGTGAACTTCTCCGGGCCGGAGGTGACCACCACGTTGTGCGGCGCCGTGTCCTGGTTGGTCCAGGTCACGGTGTCACCGACGTTGACGGTCAGCGTCGCCGGGCTGTAGGCGTAGCCGGAGATGCTGACCGACTTGGCGGCCGCGGCCTGCGGGGCCGCCGCGGCTGCCTGGTGGCCCGCTTGGGCGGCCAGGTCGACCTGACCGACGGTTTCGGTCGTCGGCAACGACGAACCGACCATGGTCAGGCTGAGCACCGCCCCGGCCATGCCGAGGACGGCCAGCACGAAGGCGAACTTGCCGCCCCGCCGGGGTTCCGTACTGTCCACAGTGGACTCCTTCTTCATTGGACTTCACCGGCCAGGGCTGGCGGTGACGAGGAAGCCCGCCGCGCCGATGACGACGATCGCGAGCACGGTCTCCAGGGCGACCGAGCGGGCGAAGGGCGCGACGGAGGTAGCGGTGGTGAGGCGGCGGTCGACCCACCTCTTGCTGAACAGGCCCGCGGCGAGCAGCACGCCGAACAGGCCGATCTTGATCAGCAGGATCCGGGCGTAGTCGGTGTCGAAGCGCCAGCCGTTGAGCCGCCAGGCCAGCACCCCTCCGGCGACGACCAGCGCGGACACCGAGCCGAGGGCGAGCTTCGAGTAGCGCGGCACGACCTCGGTGATCGTGTCCAGATCCCGTTTCGGCAGGACCCCGAACAGCAGCAGGGCCAGACCGCCGACCCACAGGCAGATCGCGGCGATGTGCACCAGCACGGCCACCTGCGCCCACCAGCCGAGGTCGGGCGCGTGGCCGGTCATGCCGCTGGTCCGCAGCACCCCGAACGCGACCGCGCCCGCGCCGACCCGCCACGGCAGTGACGTGACGGCCCGCTCGCCGCGGCGCAGCAGGTCGGCGAGCACGACGCCGGCCAGCAGCCACAGCAGGCCGCGGCCCACCCACACCCGGCCGAACGGGATGTCGAGGATCGGGATGACGACGGCGAGGTCCACGTCGGTGGGCGCGACCTGGCCGATCCAGGCGGCTTCCATCAACAGGCCGGCGATGGTGCCCAGCAGGCCGAGCAGCCAGCCGGCGATCAGCAGCCGGGCCGGACGGCGTTCGTTCGCGCCGGACGGCCAGAGGAACGCCAGGAACGCCGCGCCGCCGAAGAACAGGACGGTGCCGGTGTAGTCGACGATCCGGGCCAACGTGAACCAGGACTTCGCGGCCTCGCCCGCGGCCAGCGCGAGGCTCATGGCGTGCTCAGCAATCCGACGATCCGACCGTCCCCGGGCTGGACGAGGAGGCCGCAACCGTTGCCGAGCAGACCGTTGAGCTCGGCGTTGTTGGTGCCGGCGATGGGCAGCGCGCCGGTGGACGTCGCCGTGCCGACCACTCCGGCGAGATCGGGCAGACCGCCGACGCCGCTCACGGCCGTTCCGGGCTGGAGGCTGCCCGTCGCGCCGGTGGGGAGAACACCGGCGAGTGGGCCGGTGAGCGGCGTCGACGTGGCGCCCCCGAGGAGGCCGAGGGCGCCCGTCAGGCTGCCGGTGAGACCACCGACCGCGCCGGTCAGTCCGCCGAGGGTGCCGGTCACCGCGCCCAGCCCGTCACCGCCGAGCAGCGGCAGCGCGCCGGTCAGGTCGGACACCAGCGGCAGACCTTCGACCACCGCGCCGAGTCGGCCGAGCAGGCCGCCGATCGCGTCCACGTCGCACGGCGGCTGTTGGGCGGGCGGCGTGGTGGTCGGCGGGGTGGTGGGGTTCGGGGCCGGGTGACCGCCGCCGGGGTGTGTCGGGTCCGGGTGGACCGGGTTCGGGTGGGTCGGGACGGGCCGCTGCCCGACCACGTTGCGGTTCGGTTGCCCCTGCGACTGGGGCTGTCCAACGTAGACGGTCGGCACCGGTGGCGTCGTGCCCGTCACGTGGTCCGGTGACTGGGGCGGGTGGGTGATCGCCTGCTGGTCCGCGGCGCCGATCGGCACCCGGCCCAGACCCGAGGCGAAACCCAGGACGACGACCACCGTACCCACGAGGCTCGCCGCCACCACCCGGTCCCTGTTCAACGTCATCTCGATTCGCCCCCGCCGTCGGTAATTACCCGAAATCAGCGAATCAGTCGCACGTGAACAGGCATTTCGCAATGGTCAATCGACCGTTAAGTGGAACCCACCACAATGGATCAGAGTAAGGGAGAAGTACGAAACATCGATGTTAATTGCACGCACAACGACCGATCTACCAGCGGAAACCCTATCAACATTAGGCCGTACGGGTGACAGGCCGCATCCAATGAAGAATTGGCTCGTTATCCCCTTAATCCGCCAAAAAATAGTCTCAAACGCGATCGCGAACGGCCCTGATCCGAGCCAACAACTCGTCCACGCGCGCCTTACCGGCCGTGAGTTCGGCCAGTCGACGGGTCACCGCCTGCAACGCCCGCGTGCGTTCGCCGGCTTCCATCCGCAGCGCCTTGTCGACCTCGCGCAGCTCCACCTCGATCGCGTCGACCCGCTTGCCCAGCGCGTCGTCCAACGCCAGCGACAGCTGCTGCTCGGCCTCGATCAACTGCTCAGCCACCAGCTGGTCCACAGTGGACCGGGCGTCCGCGATGGCGTCCGACAGCCACTGCTTGAGGTGCTGCTTGTCGGCCGAGTGCTTGCGCGTGCGGGCCATCCACCAGCCCGCGCCCAAACCGAGGGCGATCGTCACCGGCAGCACGATCGGGTTCAGCGCCGCCACCCCGAGCCCGGCCAACGGCAACGCCGCCAGCCGGCCCGCGCCCAACCCGCCGGACACGCCCATGAACACCAGCAGCTTGTCCTCGGCGGTCGGCGCCCGCTTCTCCGGTGGCCGCAGCACGACCGGCGGCGTCACGCCCCGCGCGAACTGGCCCCGGATCACGGCCAGCTCCTCGGCCGAGAACAGGTCGGCCAAGGCCGAATCGGCGACGCGGGACAGCCGCACGGCCAACCCGGCGCTGATCCGGCCGGACACCATCTGCAACGCCGCGTCCACCTGATGCGGCAACGTCGCCAACTGCTCGCGTGACGCGGAGTCGATGGCCGTGCGGAACCACGTCTGCACGTCCCGCATCTGCCGGCTGACCTCGTGCGCGCCTTCCACCCGAGCGCGCTGCACCTCGCCCCGCAGCCGGACCTGCCAGCTGCGCGTGGACGAACGGCGTTGGGAGTTCAGCTCGTCACGCCGTTCGCGCAACGTCTCGGCTTCCTCTTCACCGGACGACAGCGCGCGCTTGTCCGCCTCGTTGCGCGCGATCAGCTCGTCCAGCACGGTCGCCAGCGCGCGCAGCCCGTTGGCCTCGCCGAGCATCGCCGCCCGACCGACCACCAGCTCCTGCAACGCCTCCTGCAACGCCCCGATCCCGGACCGCTCGCGCAGCATCGCCGCCGCGTCCGGGTTCGGCGCCTTGCCCGCCAGCTCGAACATCCGCGACGACACCGGGTGGAACGTGGCACCGCGGAACCGGGGCGCGTGCTCGGCCAGCAACGCCTGGTCGGCCTCCAGCACCTGCCGCCAACCCCGGTACTGGTCCACCTTCGTCAGCGCGAACACCACGGTCTCGACGCGTTCGCCGACCGTGCGCAGGAACTCCAGCTCACCACGCGTGAACGGGGCCGAGGCGTCGACCACGAACAGCAACGCGGTGGCGGTCGCGGCAGCCTCCGCAGCCAGCTCTCCGTGCACCGAGTCGAGCCCGCCCACCCCTGGGGTGTCCACAACGGACAGACGTTCCAGCAGCGGGATGGGCGCGTCGACCTCCACGTACCGGGGCGGCAGCATGCCCTCGGGCAGCTCGTGCGCCGCGGACACCCAGTTCACCAGCTCGGACCGGTCGAACGGCACCGGCGACATCGACCCGGCGTAACAGGCGCGCGCGGACCACTGTTCGCCGTGCCGGAACACCAGGTACGTCGCGGTCGCCACCTCGGCGTCGACCGGTGACAGGCCCGGCGTGGCCAGCAGCGCGTTGACCAGGGAACTCTTACCGCGGTTCGTCTCGCCGACGACCACCACCGACGCGGGACCGGCCCGGCGCGTCTCCACGAACGACGCCGCCGACGGGTCCAGCGTGCGGACCAGGTTCGTCAGCTTCTCCCTGGTCTGCCGGACCGTCTGCGGGAGGGTGCTCATCTCGTTCTCATCGGGCCGTGTAGACGGTGACGATCGGCGCGCGCAGCGTCCGCCCGCGATCGGCGAAGCCGACCACCTCGGTCTCGGCCACCACACCGTCCAGGGACACGTCCGCCGTCGGCACGGTGCCGCCCGCCTCGTGCCGGGACGGGTCGAACCGCTCGCCGTCCGGCCGCAACGCGGTCACGCCGATGGCCGCCAAACCCTCTTCGAGCCGTTCCACGACCCCGGCGCTGCGGGCCCGGTCCAGCGCGTAGAGGCAGAGCTGCACGAGCGCGCGCCGTTCCGCCAACGCCTGGTCCAGCAGCTCACCGGCGATGGTGGCCTCCAGCGTCGTCTCCAGCGTCGTCTCTACCAGGTGTGTCTCCACAGCGTGATCGGACGCCGCGCCGCCCGGTTCCGTTCCGCTCATCGCCGTCCCCGCAGTTGTTGCCAGATCAGGAAGTACGCCCGGTGCACCACGTGCGCCACCCGGCTCTGCGCGGGCGTGGCCCCGAACGACGCGAAGGAACGCCACCAGCCCGCCCGTTCCAGCGCGTAGGCCATCAGCTCCTGCGGCGGCCGGCCGCGCAGGCCCAGCTGCTCGGACAGGTCCGGTGAGCTGCCGAACCGCAGCACCTCTTCCACCAGGTCGTTCGGCATCGCCACGGCGCCGGACGCGACCAGCGTCAAGGCCTCCAGCAGCCGCAGTTGGTGCGCTTCGGGCTTGGCCAGCAGGACCTCGATGGCGTCGTGCACGCGTTGCCGCTCGTTCGCGTCGCCGGACGCGGCGGCCAGCGACGTCACCGAGGCCAGCGCGGCGGCGGCCTTGATGCCGTCGGCCCGCGACCGGAACACCGCGTTGAGCTTCGCGCGCACACCGTCCAGCCCGGAGGCGTCGAGCAGCTTGCGCCGCAGGGCGCCGGCGGTGATGGCCGGTTCCGCGTCCACGGCTTCCAGCGCTTTGCGGATGCCGTACAGGTCCAGCTTCTCCAGCAGCCGGGTGCGGGTGCCGACCGGGACCTCGCACTCCCAGCTCACGAACAGGTCCGCCGAGAGCAGCATGGTCTCGCGGGTGGCCTCGTCCAGTTCGGCCAGCCGGCGCAGCACGTCCGCGTCGGCCGACGTGAAGCCGCCGGTCTCGGTGGACTCGGCGACCAGGCCGATCACCGGCAGCACGTCCGCGACCCGTGGTTTGAGGGTGAGCGCCTGGCGTTCGGCGAGCAGCACCGCGGCCTGCCACGTGTCGCCGTTCGAGCCCTCGACAGTCTCGGCCGCGATGGTGTCCGCTTTGTTCAACACCGCGATCGCGTTCACCGGGCCGGCCTCACGACTCGCGGTGGCGGCGGTGAACGCGGCCAACGCCTGCTGGTCGTCCGCACGCACGCCCTGCGTGACGACGTACAGCACGGCCTCCGCGCCGGCCACCGCGTTGCGCGACACCGGATCCAGCTCGCCGTCCGACCCCGCGCCGAGCAACGCCTCCGTGCGCGCGACCGACGCCGCGTCGAGCGAGCCCAGACCAGGGGTGTCGATCACGGTGAGGTCCCGCAGCACCGCGTTCGTCAGGTACGCCTCGATGTGCGAGACCTGGTCGATCTCCACGCCGAGATCGGGCGGGATCGAGCCGTTGGCCTCGAACGGCAGCACCTGCTTGCGGCCGTCGGTGAACACGACCTCGATCCGGTCCACCGTGCCGTACTGGAAGCGGGTCACCAGCCGGGTGCACTCGCCCACGTCCGTCGGCGCGACCCGACGCCCGATCAACGCGTTGACCAACGTCGACTTACCGGACTTGATCCTCCCCGCGACGGCCACCTGCAACGGCGCGGACAGCCGCCGCAGCACTTCGCGGAACCCCGCCGCGGTCGCCGGCGACACCTGCGGCTGCAAGCCGACACAGAGGTTCGCGACCGCCGCCGAGAGCGGACCGGCGAGCTGCTGGGCCTGCGTCGTCACGCCCGAGATCGTCCCACGAGAGCCGGCCGTCCGGTTTGCGAACACGGCGACGCGGGTATTTCCGCGATCGACGAGGGAGGTCCGCCATGGAACAGGGATATGCGGTGTTCCTGCTGCTCGGCGTGGTGTTGGTGCTGATCGACGGCCAGCTCATCTACCGCGGCGGCAGGGGGTACATGAGCCGCGCGTACGGCGACCCGGAGGCGGCCAAGTCGATGACCCGCCTCGCGACGGTGCTCTTCCACCTCGTGGTGCTCGGGCTCCTCGCCATCGTGTCGATCATCACCGTCGACACCGGCGACCCGGTCAAGGACGTCGTGGTGAAGCTCGGCGTGATGTTGCTGGTCCTGGCGCTCGTGCACGCGGTGACGATGATGATCCTGGGCCGCATCCGCGACCGGCAGCTCCAGCAGCAGCTGGCCGACGAGATGGCCGAGGAGCACCGGCAGTACGAGCAGCAGCGGGCAGTGCCGCCGCAGACCAGGGTCGAACCGGTGCACGACGCGCCCGCGCCGCGGCTGGAGGAACAGGTCGACCCGACGCAGGTCAAGACCACCCGGTAGGGCAAGTCAGGCAGCGCTGTCGACAGACGTGGGTTCATCCGCCTGGAGGACTAGGCAGGGGTCAACCCGTAGCGCGACGCGCGGCGGTCGGACCGATATCTAACCTGGTCACGTGCGGCGACTGAGCCTGTGGATGCGAGCGCACCCGGTCTTCGGGGATTCCCTGATGGCCGGGTTGCTGCTCGTGTTCGACCTGGGCACGCTGGCGTCCGCCGACGTGGGGGTGCCCGGCTCCACGCTGCTGTTCGTCGGCGTGATGATGATCGTGCCGGTCATGTTCCGCCGGAAGTACCCGCTGGGCTCGTCCTACGTGATCCTGTTCGGCGGGGCGATCCAGCTGTTCACCCACGGCGGCCTGATCGACGGGCTGCCGATCCGGCCGGCCGACTTCGCGATGGCGATCGCGCTGTACACGATGGTCGCGTACGTCGGCAGGCGGCAGGGCCTGCTGTACGCGGTGTGGCTCGCCGTCGGCACGTTCGTGTGGGCCGTGTGGCGCATGAGCGCAACCGCCGAAACCGCGTTGTTCCTGTTCATGATCGCCGTGGTGTTCGGGTTCAGCTGGGCGATGGGCGAGTTCGTCGGCGCGCGCCGGGCCTACCACTCGGAGCTGGAGCAGCGGCTCAAGCTGCTGGAGACCGAACGGGACCAGCAGGCGCGGATCGCGGTGGGCGAGGAGCGGTCGCGGATCGCGCGCGAACTGCACGACGTGGTCGCGCACGCGGTGAGCGTGATGGTGGTGCAGGCCGACGGCGCGGGCTACGCGATCAAGACCAACCCGGACCTGGCCGAGGCCGCGGTGCGGACCATCGCCGACACCGGGCGGCAGGCGTTGACCGAAATGCGGCGGCTGCTCGGCGTGCTGCGGTCCGAGGACCAGTCCGGCACCCAGTGGGCGCCCCAGCCCGACGCCGGTGACCTGCGCGAACTGACCGAGAACTGCCGCGCGGCCGGGTTGCCGGTGCGGCTGGAGACGACGGGCGATCTCCACTCGCTGCCCGCCGGCCTGGGGCTCGGCGTGTACCGGATCGTCCAGGAAGCGCTGACGAACACGTTGAAGCACGCGGGCTCCGGCGCTTCGGCGATCGTTCGTGTCACTCACGCGGATGATCACGTGGAGGTGGAGGTGGCGGACGACGGGTTCGGCACGCCGCACGACCTGGTCGCGGTGTCCGGTGGCAACGGCCTGATCGGCATGCGCGAACGCGCCGGCGTGCTCGGCGGCACGCTGGAGGCGGGCCCCAACCCCGGCGGCGGGTGGCGGGTTCGCGCCGTGCTCCCGCTGGTCCCGTCATAGAGTGCCGGTCTATGAAGGGGACAGTGTGATCCGAGTGCTGCTTGTGGACGACCAGGAGCTCATGCGGATGGGCTTCCGGATGGTGCTCGGCGCTCAAGAGGACGTCGACGTGGTCGGTGAGGCCGCCAACGGGCTCGACGCCGTGCAGATGGCCGACCGGCTGCGGCCCGACGTGGTGCTGATGGACGTGCGGATGCCGGTGCTCGACGGCGTCGAGGCGACCAAGCGGATCGCCGAGGCGGGCACCGCGAAGGTGCTCGTGATGACCACGTTCGACCTGGACGAGTACGCGTTGTCGGCGTTGCGCAACGGCGCCTCCGGGTTCCTGTTGAAGGACACGCCGCCGGGTGACCTGGTGTCGGCGCTGCGTGCGGTGGCCAGCGGTGACGCGGTGGTGTCGCCTTCGGTGACCAAGCGCCTGCTGAGCCGGTTCCTCGGTGACGGCGGCGGTGAGCTGCGGGACGCCTCGGTGCTGGAGGCGTTGACCGAGCGGGAGCGCGAGGTGCTGGTGCTGATCGCCAAGGGGCTGTCGAACACCGAGATCGCGCGGAAGCTGTTCCTGTCGGAGGCGACGGTGAAGACGCACGTGGGGCGGATTCTGTCGAAGCTGGAGCTGCGGGACCGGGTGCAGGCCGTGGTGCTGGCGTACGAGACCGGACTCGTCCGACCCGGCGACGTCTGACGCGGGTTACGTCTGGCCGGGTCGGACTTTCGGCTAGGCCCGCTCGACCCGGTTGCGCCTGATCAGGTTCTTGCCGGGTTCGCGGAGCTGTTCCATCGCGGCGTTGTTCAGCAGCGCGCAACTGCCCGAGACACCGACCACCGCGACGAGTCCGCCGCGATGGTCCACCGCCTCTTGCGACCCTGGTCGGGCATCCTGCGGCTCATCAGGTGACTCCTTTCGTGACCTGATGAGCCCTACGAGCCGGTAATCCCTGGTGGTTCAGCCAACAGGGGTCACCGCACGGTCAGCGGTACTTCGACGCGTCCACCGTCGTGGGGTCGACGCCCGCCTTGAAAACCTCCTCGTACCAACGCCCCCAGTCCGGTTGTGAACCGTCCAGGTCGGTGAAGCCGTACTCACGCATGAGGGTCCACGACGCGAGCGCCTTGCCGGTGAACCGGTGGCGGTCCGGATCGGCGGCCAACGCCGCCACGCCGCGCCCCACGTAGTGCGGCGTCTCCGCCATCGCGTAGTGCGGCTCCTTGGCGATCGCGTCGCGCCAGTTCTCCTCCGTCACACCGAAGTGCTCCAGCATCTGCTCCGACCGCAGGAACCCCGGCGTGACGGCGACCGACGTCCCGCCGAAGGTCTCCAGCTCCTTCGCCATCACCGTGCCGAACCGCCGGATCGCGACCTTCACCGAGTCGTACGCCAGCGACTCGCTGTAGAAGTCGTCGCTGTCGCCGTCGGTCACCTCGACCAGCAACCCGCCCGGCTTGCGCACCAGCAGCGGCAGCAGGCGGTGCAGCGTGACCAGGTGCGCCTGCACGCTGTTGCGCCACATCCGCAACTGCTTGTCCAGGTCCTGCTCCCAGAACACACCGAACTCGGTGTCCAGCTCACCACCCCACACATCGTCCACCAGGACGTCCAGCTGTCCGTCCACTTCGGACTCGATGCGGTCGCGGAACGCGTCCACGTCCTCGCGCACGGTGAAATCGCAGCGCACCGGGATGCCCCGGCCACCCGCCGCCGTGACGAGTTCCGCCGTCTCCTCGATCGTCTCGTCCCGACCGATCGGCGACTTCCGCTCACGCGTCGACCGACCGCCCACGAACACCGTCGCGCCCGCCGCGCCCAACTCGACCGCGATCGCCCGTCCCGCTCCCCGCGTCGCCCCCGTGACCGCCGCGACCTTGCCCGCCAACGGCTTGTCCGCCGACCCCTCGTTCACCGGGCCCTCGCCCGCCAAAACCGACATCATCTCCCCTTCCACGCGTCCAGCACCGCGTCCACGTCCTCCGCCAGCCGGTCGGCCAACGCGCCGCGCGGCCGGACCGACCAGTCCATCGACACCCCGTTGAGCAATCCGGTGAGCACCCGCGCCGCACGTTCCGGTGACGGACCGTGCGCGAGATCCACCCGACGGAGGAGTTCCAGCACGGTCTCCTCGGTCACCGCGAACAGCGCGGCGAGCAGCGCGCGCAGTTCCGGGTCGATCAGGTCCACCCCGAGCTGCGCCAGGTGGTTCTGCGCCTCGACCGGATCCGTCATGTCCTCGAACCACGTGAGCAGCGCCGCCCGCAGCCCTTCGACCGGGTCCGCCACCGCCGCCGCCGCACGCATCCGTTGCGCGATCGCCGTCGTGGTGTCCCTGGTCAGGGCTTGGAGCAGCCCGCTCTTCGAGCCGAACCGCTGCGCCACCGTGCCCACCGAGACACCCGCCTGCGCCGCCACGTCGGCGACGGTGAACCCCGGCCCCTTGCGGCCGATCACCGCCGCCGCGGCGGTCAGCAGTCGTTCGTCCGTGATCGTCTTCGGTCGCGCCACGCCATTATTGAACCATGGTTCATTAACCCTTGCCCAGTAGGGTGACGACAGTGACCTGGAGACCGCGACTCATCGCCCTGGACATCGACGGCACCATCACCCCCGTCGGCCGCGAGGACATCGCACCCGCCGTGCGCGCGGCGATCAACCGGGCCGTCGACCACGGCGCGCACGTGGTCCTCTCCACCGGCCGCAGCCTGGTCGGCACCCTGCCGATCGTCGAAGACCTCGGCCTGCGCGGCACCACCGCGATCTGCTCCAACGGCGCGGTGTGGTGGGACACGAACACCCGCGAGGTGATCCGCAAGGTCGAGTTCCACCCCGGCCCGTCGGTCGAACGGCTGCGCGCCCTGCTGCCCGACGCGGTGTTCGCGGTCGAGCTGACCGGGGTGGGGAACCTGTCGCTCGGCCGGTTCCAGGAGGGTGACCTGTGGGGCGAGGTGCGCGAGGTGTCGTTCGACGAGCTGGTGGCCACGCCGACGTCCAGGCTGGTCATGCGGTGGGTCGGCCGCACGCCCGAGGAACTGGCGTTGCGGATGCTCGACGTGGAGCTGCCCGGTGTGTCGGCGTCGTGCGACCACAACGAGCCGTGGCTGACGCTGGCGCCTCCCGGCGTGACCAAGGGCGCGGCGCTGGAGGACCTGCGGTCCGCGCTCGGGGTGTCCGAAAGGGACACACTGGCCATCGGCGACGGCTCCAACGACGTGGAGATGCTGCGGTGGGCGGCGCACGGCGTCGCCATGGGCCAGGCGCCGGTCTCCGTTCAGGAGGTCGCCGACGCGGTCACCGGCACGATCCTCGACGACGGCGCGGCGGCCGTGCTGGACCGGTACTTCGCCGCCTAGTCGCTCGGTCGCGCTGTCCCGGTGCCGGGCCGGGCCGGTAACCGGCTAGTGGTGGTGGCCCTTGAGGGCGAGCGTGCGCGGGGTCTGGTCCTCGGTGCCCGGCGCGACGATCACGAACTGGCCCATCATGCCCTTGTCCTCGTGCTTGAGGACGTGGCAGTGGTACATGTACGGGGTCGTCGGGTCGACGTGCCTGCCGAACTCGACCGCCAGCCGCACCTTCGTCTTGCCCTCCACGAACACGGTGTCCTCCGGGCCGCGCAGGTGCTCGGGCGGCGTCTCGCCGTCGATGTCGAGCACGGTGAACGCCACCAAGACCCACATCAGCCGCGCACTGGCCAAGCTCGGCGCACGCGACCGGGCCCAACTCGTCGCCCTGGCCTACCAACACGGCCTGGTCCAACCCGGCTGACCCCACCGGCCAACTCACCCGTCCCATCCCTGAGAACGATCGGGGAACGCCTAGGGGACAACTCAGGGTGAACACGGATTACTACAACCGAGGTAGCCGACACGATAAGACTGAAGTCGCACGCACGAGTCAACTACAGACCGATGTGCGAGACCCCGTGGACCGGGCAAGCTTTACCCCGAGTCCGGGGGATGTGTCGTCCAGGGGAGAAATCATGATCGAGGCTATCGGCCTCACCAAGCGCTACGGGAAGACGGTGGCGGTCGACGACCTGTCCTTCACCGTCGAGCCGGGTCGGGTCACCGGCTTCCTCGGTCCCAACGGCGCGGGCAAGTCCACCACCATGCGGATGATCCTCGGCCTGGACCGGCCGAGCGCGGGCAAGGTGCTGATCGACGGCCAGTCGTACGCGCAGCTCGACCGCCCGCTGCGGACCGTCGGCGCGCTGCTGGACGCCAAGTGGGTGCACCCCAACCGGTCAGCCAAGGCGCACCTGCTGTGGCTGGCCAAGTCCAACGGCCTGTCCGCCAAACGGGTGGACGAGGTGCTGGACCTGGTCGGCCTGACCAAGGTGGCCAAGCGCCGCGCCGGTGGCTTCTCCCTGGGCATGTCCCAGCGGCTGGGCATCGCGGGCGCCCTGCTGGGCGACCCGAAGGTGCTGCTGTTCGACGAGCCGGTCAACGGCCTGGACCCGGAGGGCATCCTCTGGATCCGCCAGTTCATGCAGGGCCTGGCCGCCGACGGCCGCACCGTGCTGGTGTCCAGCCACCTGCTGTCGGAGATGGCGGTGACCGCGCAGGACCTGGTGGTCATCGGGCGCGGCAAGCTCATCTCGCAGTCCAGCACCACCGAGTTCGTGGAGCGTTCGACCGAGAACACGGTCCGGGTGCGCAGCCCGCACGCGGACAAGCTGGGCGCGATGCTCGCGGACAAGGGTTTCACCGTCCGTGAGGACGAGGACGGGTCGCTCACCGTGTCGGGTGCGGTCAGTGACGAGATCGGGGACATCGCGGCGGCGGGCGGCGTGGTGCTGCACGAGCTGAGCCCGCAGCGCGGTTCGCTCGAACAGGCATTCATGCAGCTCACCGGCGATTCTGTGGAGTACCACGCCGAACTCGCCGAAACGGGGAAGTGACCACCGATGACTCTGCTCGCCGTTGAACGGATCAAGCTCTTCTCCACCCGCTCGCCGTGGTGGTGCATGCTGCTGGCGCTCGGGTTGACCATCGGTGTCACCGCGATCATCGCGGCCAACTGGGACAACGCGCCGATGCCCGTGCTGGGCGCCGTGTTCACCCACACGTTCGGGCTGTACGTGATCATGGTGATGGCCGCGCTGGCGGTCACCACCGAGTACCGCTTCGGCACCATCAAGTCCACGTTCCAGGCGGTGCCGGACCGGATCTCGCCGATGATCGCCAAGGCGGTCGTCGTGGTGCTGCTGTCCGGCCTGGTCGGTCTGGCCTCCGCGTTCGGCTCGTGGGGCCTGAGCTGGGTGCTCGCGGACGACAACTCCGAGCTGGCGCTGACCACGGCCAACGACTGGCGGCACGTCGCCGGTGTCGGCCTCGTCTTCGCGGCGGGCGCGCTGCTCGCGCTGGGCGTCGGCGCGCTGGTGCGGCAGACCGCGGGCGCGGTGTCGATCATCCTGGTGTTCGCGCTGGTGGTGGAGAGCGTGGTCGGGTTCATCCCGAACATCGGCGACGACATCCAGAAGTGGATGCCGTTCACCGTGGCCAGCAAGTTCATCTTCGGCGACCCGGACCCGAGCGCCATCCCGGAGGGCGCCGGGCCGCCCGCGATCGGCGAGCTGAGCCCGTGGGGTTCGTTCGCGTACTTCGCGGGTATCGCGCTGGTCATCTACGTCATCTCGCTCGTGGTCGTGAAGCGGCGGGACGCGTAGGAGGTGGCCCGCGTGACCGGCATCGGGGGTCGGCGCGCGGGTGCGGGAAAGGGGGAGCTCGGGTCACCTGTCGGGGGGTGGCCCGAGCTCTTTTGCCCTAGGTTTCGCCACAAGCGGTTGATCGGACGGGAGAAGTCATGATCGAAGCGACCGGCCTCACCAAGCACTACGGCAGGACCGTGGCCGTGGACGACCTGTCGTTCAGCGTGGAAGCGGGTCGGGTCACCGGCTTCCTCGGCCCCAACGGCGCGGGCAAGTCCACCACCATGCGGATGATCCTCGGCCTGGACAACCCCACCCGCGGCCGGGTCACCGTGGACGGCAAGGACTACCGGTCGCTGCACAAGCCGCTGCACGTCGTGGGCGCGCTGCTGGACGCCAAGTGGGTGCACCCCAACCGCTCGGCGCGGGCGCACCTGCAGTGGATGGCCCGGTCCAACGACATCCCGGACAAGCGGGTGGACGAGGTGCTGGACCTGGTCGGCCTCACCCAGGTGGCCAAGCGCCGCGCGGGCGGCTTCTCGCTCGGCATGTCCCAGCGCCTCGGCATCGCGGGCGCGCTGCTGGGCGACCCCAAGGTGCTCATGTTCGACGAGCCGGTCAACGGCCTGGACCCGGAGGGCATCCTCTGGATCCGCCAGTTCATGCACCGGCTCGCCGACGACGGGCGCACCGTGTTCGTGTCCAGCCACCTGCTGTCGGAGATGGCCCAGACCGCGCAGGACCTGATCGTCATCGGGCGCGGCAAGCTGATCTCCCAGACCAGCACCGAGCAGTTCATCAAGGACGCCACCGAGGACACCGTCCGCGTCCGCTCGCCCCAGCTGGAACGGCTGCGGGAACTGTTGGACGGACGTGCCCGCGTCGCCGACGCCGCGGCCGCCGACGGCGCGCTCGTCGTGCACGGGGTCGAGCCGTCGTTCATCGGCGAGTTGGCCGCGGCGAACGGCATCACCCTGCACGAGCTGAGCCCGCAACTCGGTTCACTGGAGGAGGCCTTCATGCAACTGACGAAGGAATCCGTGGAATACCACGCCGCCGATGCCGATCAAGCGACTGACGCACGCCCGATCGGCTCACACGAATCGGCCGGATAATCAGAAGCGGTCGTTGCGCCAGAAGTCGTCGGACGGCGGCGGGATTTCGGTGACGACCGGGACGGGCGCCCGTCGGATTCGCCTCCGCCGGGCCAGCAGCAGGCTCACCACCACCACGGCGACCCCGGCCGCGCCGAGGCCGCCGAACACCAGCAGGACCCGACTACCCGCGTCGTCCGGTGGCGCGGGCAGGCTCTCCGCGGACGGCGGCGGCACGGCGGACGACGTGTCCGGCGGCGGGGCCAGCGGGTTCGACGCCACCGGGGGGACGTCGGCGGTCAGCGCGGCGACCGCGTCGACCTGGCCGAACCCCGTCGCGTTGTCCCGGCCCGGCGCCAGCAGGTCGGTCGCGGTGGCGATGAGCCGGTTCACCACGTTGCCCGCGTCCATGTCCGGGTAGCGAGCGCGGACCAGCGCCGCCACGCCGGAGACCAGCGCCGTTGCCGCGCTCGTGCCGTCCACCTCGGCGTAGCCGGTGTCCACGACCTTCAGCGGCACGGCGGTCACGATCCGCTGGGCGGGTGCGGCCAGCACGGTCTCCGGTCCGGTGTTGGACTCCAGCCACGGGCCGTTGCCCTGGATCGTGCCGGAGACCGCGATGACGCCCTTGATGTTGGCCGGCGCGCCCACGTGCTCCTCGCCGTCGTTGCCGGTGCCGGCGACCACCACGGCGTCGTGGTCGAACGCGTAGTTGACCGCGCGCAGCAGGTCCGGGGTGAGCGTCGCCAGCGACGTCAGCGACAGGTTGATCACCTCCGCGCCGTGGTCGACGGCCCAGGTCACGCCCTCGGCGACGGACGTGGTGGTGAACCTGTCGCCGTCCGAGCCGACCGCGATCGGCAGGATCATCGCGTCGGGGGCGACGCCGAGCGCACCGCCGTCCACGGCCCGGCCGGCGATCAACGTGGCCATCGCGGTGCCGTGCCCGTCGTTGTCCTCGGTGCCGTCCGTGCCGCTCGACGAGCCGAACCCGGCGCCCGGCAGCAACGCGCCGGCGAGGTCGGGACGGGTGCCGTCCACCCCCGAATCCACCACCGCGACGACCACGCCCTCCCCGCGCGTGGTGCCGTGCGCGGCCGGGACACCCAGGGCGGCCAGGTGCCACTGCCGTTCCTCGATCGTCTGCGCGCGGGCGACGCCCGGTGCGCACATCGCGATCAAGATCGCGGCGACAACCGCTCTCCCCCTCACGCAATTCCCCCTGTGTCCGGAATCACAAATATTCCATGTCGGTCATGTTTCACAGTTCTGGATTCGGGCAAGCGGAGTAAGGCGTTCGTTAAGACGTCGTGAACTCCGGCACAGCCCCATGACAAGCGCATCTGAACCCGGTCAGATGGAAAGTGCGAATCGTGAGGTGGGAACCTGCCCGCACGCGAATTCGGATACCCCCCGTCAAGGAACCCCCCGGAGGTGAACCCGTGACGGTGCTTGATCCGGACCTGAACGCCGACCACTCGGCAGCCGGGTCGCAGAACCTGGCACGGCAACGCGACCACGCCCTTCGCGTCGAACCGATGCTGGCGCTGGAATGGTCGCACGCGATCGAAGCCGCGGGAGGCGTCGGTGTCGCCGACTCACCCGCACAGACCCGTCGAGCCTGGATCCACAAGGCCGACGAACAGCAAGTGCTCGCCCTGTTCCGCGCCGTGGGCAAGGACGCACCAGCACCTTGGTGGCTCCGCGCCCTCGACCGGGGCAAGATCGCCTCGCGCGCGGCGGCGTTCGCCCTGGAGGACGAGATAACCCGGTTGCTCGGCAGCCGGCCGGGTTGGGTCTTCGTCCCGTGGGCGACCGAGGGCGAGGTCGGTTACTGGGAGTTCGTACCGTCCGAGAGCGGCGTGTACGGGCCCGCGGAGCCGACCACCGTGCAGTTCACCGACCGGCACCCCGGTTTCGTGGACCTGATCCCGGCGCACCGGGGCCCCGGTCAGCGCCAAGCCATCGAGTTCACCCCCGCCGAGCTGCGTGAGCAGATCGAGGACCTGGAGAACATCGCTTAACGCACCACCTAGGCTGTACGCCCGTGACGTCCAGCCACCAGCGACCGCCCCACCACCGATCCGTCGTCAGCTACGTGCAACGCGGCGAACGGATGACCGTGGGGCAGCAGCGCGCATGGGACCGCCACTGGGAGCGCTTGGGCCAAGAGGTCAAGGCGCTCCCGGCCGGTCCCGTGCGCTTCACCGAGTGGTTCGGCCGCGAGGCGCCGGTGGTGCTGGAGATCGGTTCCGGGATGGGCGAGACCACCTCCCAGCTGGTGGCCGCCGCGCCCGAGGTCAACTACGTCGCCGTCGAGGTCTACAAGCCCGGCCTGGCGCAGCTCCTGCTGCGCGCCGAGGCGCTCGGGGTGACCAACCTGCGGGTCCTGCGCGGTGACGCGGTCGACCTGCTCGAAGAACACGTCGAGCCCGGTTCGCTGGCCGGGGTGCGGATCTACTTCCCCGACCCGTGGCCGAAGAAGAAGCACCACAAGCGCCGGCTCGTGCAGCCCGAGTTCGTCCACCTCGTCGCCACGCGCCTCCAGCCGGGCGGCACGCTGCACCTGGCCACCGACTGGGAGCAGTACGCCGAGCAGATGCTGGAGGTGTGCTCGGCCGAGCCGCTGCTGCGCAACCGGCACGACCGGTGGGCGCCGCGGCCGGACTGGCGGCCGGTCACCAAGTTCGAGCAGCGGGCGGTCGAGGAAGATCGGATCAGCCACGATCTGATGTTCGAGCGGAACGAACTCACCTGACCGAGTCATCAAGTCAGGGCGCGGCGGGGGACGGTGCGACTCCCTGTCGTTTCGTCACCGTATCGGGTGGGCTTTATTGATCACCCGTTGTGCCCCGTCTGGCAGTGACGTGTGACACCGTTCCGCAACTACGGTTGCCGCCCGTGACCGTAGTTGACAACGAACCGATAACGTTCGACCTGACCGCGGCGGAGGGTTTCCTCCGCATGTTCCACATCGCCCACCCCGAAGCCGGACCGGTCGGACCACGCCTGAGCCAGGTGCGCGACGAGATCGCCCAGACCGGCACCTACCGCCACACCACCAACGAGCTGGCCTACGGCGCGCGGATCGCGCTGCGCGACTCCGGCTGGTGCACCAGCGGTGTGCCGTGGCGCCGGCTCAAGGTCCGCGACCTGCGCGGCTTCCGCAACGCCGCCGCCGTGGCCGGCGAGTGCGTGGAGCACCTGCGGCTGGCCACCAACGGCGGCGAGATCCGCCCACTGGTCACGGTGTTCGCACCGGACACGCCGACCGCGCCCGGACCGTGCATCTGGAACGAGCAGCTGGTGCGCTACGCGGGCTACGGCGACGGCACCGGGGACCGCCGCTACAGCGCGTTCACCGACGCCGTGCAGGGCATGGGCTGGCGCCCGCCGCCCGCGCCCGGCCGCTTCGACCTGCTGCCGCTGGTGGTGGAGACGGCGCACGAGGGCGTGAAGCTGTTCACCATCCCGCCCGACGTGGTGCACGAGGTCTTGATCGAACACCCGGAGCTGCCGTGGTTCGGCCAACTCGGCCTGCGCTGGCACGCTGTGCCGGTGATCAGCAACATGCGGCTGACCATCGGCGGCATCACCTACCCCGCCGCGCCGTTCAACTCGTGGTTCGTCGGCTCCGAGATCGGCGCCCGCAGCCTGGCTGACGAGAACGCCTACGGCGCGGCACGGCCCGTCGCCGAGGCGCTGGGCCTCGACACGTCCAGCGAGCGCTCCCTGTGGCGCGATCGCGCCGTCGTGGAGCTGAACCGGGCCGTGCTGCACTCGTTCGACCTCGCCGAGGTCACCATCACCGACCACCACACCGAATCGCTGCACCGGCTGTCGTGGCTGCGCTCACGACAACGCCCCTCCGGCAACCGTCCCGCGTTCCGGCTCGACCCGTCGGCCGCCCGCCGCGCCCGTGCCGGCGGCCCCGTCCGCTTCTCCCCCGCACCCGTGGAAACGACCCAACCCCAATCGCCCGGTCGGCTCGCCGAACTCCTCCGGCGGCGCGTCGAGGGCTGAGCCACGATCTTCCCCGAAAGATCCGGAATTACTGCTGGGAATCGATCAACACGCCCGCCAACGCCATCAGGACCAGCACCAGCAGGCCCAGCACCGCGCCCGCCCAAGTAGCGACCACTCCGAACATGGTGTCCTCCCGTTCCCCGACTCGCTCCTCCAGAGTCACCCGCGAGTTCGTCATCCGACATCGGCCACTGGTGTGTTTCCAGGCGCGTTCGGGTCAGCCTTGTGGTGGACGGACCACCCGACCGGGGATGGACGCGCACTCCGCCCCCAGGACCTACCGTGACGTTCCGTGGAGAGCACACACCTCGGGTGGCGGACCCTGACCCGTCGCCAGTGGCCGCTGGCCTGCGCCCTGCTCGTCTTCCTCGTCGGCGAACGGCTCGGCGACGCGAGTTGGTGGCAGTTCCCCGGCTCGGTCGTGGTGTGCGCGCTGGCCGTGCTCGCGCCCCGGCGTCCGTTCGACGCCGCGTTGGCCGCCGCGACGGCGGTGGCGGCCAGTTCGATCGTGCTCCGGGTGCTGGACGTCGCGCCCCAGGCGCCGGTGATCAGCGGTCTGGTGGTCTCCGAGGCCGGGGCGGTGATGGCGATCATCGCCGTGGTGGTGCGGCACGCGCCGCTGGTGCGGGCCGTGACGGGGGTTGCCCTGCTCGTCGTCGTGTCGGCGGGCACGCAGGCTGTGCGGCCGGATTACCGGTCGCGGTACTGGCCGGACGACTTCGACGGGCCCGGGTTCTGGGAGCAGATGACCGGCGGCACGGTGCTGCTGGCGCTGTCGCTCGGCACCGGGTTGTACTTCCGGGCCCGCGACCGGGAACGGTCGACCGCCGTGCGGGCCGAGGTCGCGGCCGCGCAGCACGCCGAGCGGATGGCGTTGGCGCGCGAACTGCACGACGTGATCGCGCACTACGTGACCGGGATGGTGGTGCACGCGCAGGCGGCGCAGGCCGTGCCGTCCGCCGCGCAGGAGGTGTTGCCGACCATCGTGCGCAGCGGCAACGAGGCGTTGACCGAGATGCGCCGGCTGGTGGGGACGCTGCGCGGCACCGACGCCGACGCGCCGACCGCGACCAGCGACCTGGCCGACGACGTGCGCGGGGTGGTGGAGCAGTCCGGCCAGCCGGTGCGGCTGCACGTCGACCTGCCGGAGTCCGTGCCGCCGTCGTTGGGGCGGTCCGTGCTGCGGTTGGTGCAGGAATCGTTGACCAACACCCGCAAGCACGCCGACGGCCTGTCCTCCGTGGACGTCTCGGTGTCGGTGTCCGACGGGGTGGTGCACGTGGTGGTGACCGACGACGGGCGGGCGCAGAAGGTGGCGCCGGTGGGCGGGTCGGGCGGGTACGGGTTGGTGGGGATGCGGGAACGGGTCGAACTGCTGGGCGGGAGGTTCAGCGCGGGCGCACGTCCCGGTGGTGGCTGGGAAGTGCGCGCCGCGCTGCCTGCGGTGGAGTGACCTAGAGGCGGCTCGGACCGCGTGGCGGCCAGTGCTTCAGCCGCACCACCAAGTCGCCGTAGTACTCCTGGGCGGCCCGCTCGTCCGGCAGGTTCAACACGTCGGCCACGGCCTCCCACGAGCCCTTTTGCCGCAGCACCACGCCGATCAGGCTGTGCTCGGACTGGTCGGCGTACCGCCGGTTGCTGTCGCACATGTGCAGCCACCTTTGGATCACGAGGTCCGGCACGGTCGCCCCGGACTCGCGGAACGCCGACCCGTCCACCGACATCGCCATGGCGCTCAGCGGGTGGATGCCGCTGAGGAAGTGCGACTGCTCCTCGTTGAACCGGCTCTGCAGCCACTCGTCGATGACCGGCCCGGTCATCGACGGCGGCTCGACCTCGCGATGTTCCCCCATGAACCGAGTATGCCCACGATCGATCAGCTGGGGGTGTAGCGCGGCGCGGGCAGTTCTGTCGGGAGTGGGTAGGTGAAGGCTTGCGCCGGGTCCTTCACGGCCAGGCGGCGGTCGGTGACGGGCACACGGGGGCGCCGGCGTCGTTCCTGGTCGGGGATGGTCGGGCGGTACTCGCCCAGCCAGGTGGTGACGTCGCCGGACAGCCGGGCGTTCTCCTCGCTCAGATCGTCTACCAGCTGTTCCAGCTCGGCGATCCGCGCTTCGGCCTCGCGGTGGACCCGGACCACCGTCCACAGGAGCTGGTACGCGCTCCACTCCGGGTTCTCGGCGCCGTTCTCGTCGACCCGTGCTTCGGGTGGCTGGAACGTGTGCGGCTCGGGTTCGGACGGCCGGGGTTCGGACGGCTGAGGTTCGGACGGCTCGGGTTCGGCCGACCGGGGTTCGGGTAGCACGGTTCCGGGGTCGGGCAGGCCGTACTTCCGCGCCCAGTCCGGGCCGCCGATCATCGTGGTGGTGATGTTGTCGATGTCCGGGTTCAGCCAGTCCGGGCGGTGGAGCACGGCGTCGTTCGGCTCGCCGGCGGCGAGGCAGTACAGGTAGCGGGCGGTCGCCAGCACTTCCAGCGCCTCCTTCGGGTCCACGGCGTCGTGGATCAGATCCGCGATCCGATCCCACGGCGGCATGCTGTCGGGCCGCGCGTGGACGCCGATCCACCGCGACACGTCGGCCCGCACCGCGCCGATCGACCGGCCGTGGGCCCAGTGCCCCGGCGTGCGACCCGCGCGCTTGAGCACGCGCCGGTACGCGGTGCCCATCCGACCGTGCTGGTCCACCAAGTGGACCAGCATGAACATCGCCAGCCAACGACGTTCCCGGGACAACTCCCGGGAGGAGAAATCGGCCTCCGATCGCAGGACCGCCACCGCGGGCTGCCCCCGACCACGCCATACGCCGGAATCACCACTGTCACGAGCCACTGCCACTCCTTCGCCGGATCAGCGGGACGACCACCTCTCCTAACGTTTCGGAGGCTACGTCCGTGCGGCGGGTGACGGCCGCCCGAAAAGGTCAAACCCACTTTTCGGGTTACCGTTGGACGCCTGCGCGCCCACGTCGTGTGTCGCTCGATCGGGTGCGGCAGGATCGTGGCCATGTCGCTGCGCCTGCACGCCCCCGTGGTCCTGCCCTGCGATCCCGCCTGCACCGTCCTGCGTGACGCCGTGGTCGACGTCGTCGACGGTCGGGTGGCGTACGTCGGTCCGGAGGCCGACGCGCCGGAGTTCGCGGGTGAGGTGCGGCGGTTGAGCGGAATCCTGCTGCCCGGTCTGGTGAACACCCACGCGCACAGCCCGATGGTGCTGCTCCGCGGTATGGGCGGTGACCTGCCGTTGCTGCGCTGGCTGCAAGAGGCGATGTGGCCGGCCGAGGCGAAGATGAAGCCCGAGGACATCCGGGTCGGCATGCTGCTGGGCGCGGTGGAGATGCTGCGCAACGGCGTGACCACCAGCGCCGAGATGTACTTCCACGGCGAGCAGCTGGCGGACGCGGTGCTGGCGGCCGGGTCGCGGGTGCTGTTCGGCGCGGCGATCATGGACCTGCCGGGGATGCCGTGGCGGCCGATGACCGACGAGATCACCCGGTGGATCGACGCGGACGGGCTGCGGTTCGGGCCGGACGAGCGGATCGAGCTGAGCTACGGGCCGCACTCGGCGTACATCCTGACGCCGGAGGCGTTGGGCGAGATCGCCGGTGAGGCGCGGGAGCGCGGGGCGTTGTTGCAGGTCCACGTCGCCGAGTCGGTCGAGGAGGACGTGGCGCAGCGGGCGTCGCACGGCTCGGTGCCGCGGTTGCTGGAGAAGGCGGGGGTGCTCGGCGGGCGGGTGCTGTCCGCGCACTCCGTGCACCTGTCGCCGGAGGATGTGGAGATCTACGCCAAGTACCAGGTCGGGATCGCGCACTGCCCCGGTTCGAACACCAAACTGGCGTCCGGGATCGCGCCGCTGCGGTCGTACATCGACGCGGGGGTGCCGGTGGGGTTGGGCACGGACGGGCCCGCGTCCAACGATGACCTGGACCTGTTCGAGGAGGCCAGGCTGGCGGCGCTGCTGGCGCGGGTGACGTCGGGGGACGCGACGGCGATGCGGGCGGCAGACGCGTTGCTGCTGGCCACCCGGGGTGGGGCGGCGGCGTTGGGTCGGGACGACCTGGGTGCGTTGGAGCCCGGTCGGTGGGCGGACGTCGTGCACGTCGATGTGGACGACCCGGCGTTCGCGACCGGGTTGGACGCGCCGGACGAGCAGGTGCTGGCGAACCTGGTGTGGGCGTCGGGGACGCGGCGGGTCAAGGACGTGTGGGTGGCGGGCAAGCAGGTCGTGGCCGACGGGGAGACCACGAACGTGGACCGGCGTGAGGCGCAGGCCGGGGTGCGCGCCGTGGCGAGCCGGCTGAGGTAGGAAACGCGCCGACCGCGGATGACAACGCATCGCGATCTTCGAGCGTCTCCACAGTGGAATGCACTTCACTGAGGGGGACTCGGGATGATTCGCAGGACGTTGACCGCCGTGCTCGTGTTGGCCGCGTTGGTCGGTTTCGGGGGCGCGGCGGTCGCCGCGCCGTCCGCGCCGTCCGCGCCGTTCACCTGGCCGCCGGCGGACATCACGCCGGTGTACGAGACGGCGGAGCAGTTGACGGCGCGCGTGGCGGGGTTCAGCGCGCGGGAGGTCGAGCTGGTGCCGCAGGTGGTGCGCGGTGCCACCGACGTGCGTCCCGGCGTGTGGGGGCATGAAGCCGCGGGCGTGTTCGACGGTTTGCAGTACGTGGACAACTTCGTCGACTTCACCACCCCGCGTGGTCCGGCGAACTTCTTCATCCAGATCCACGCGCCGGGCTTCTTCACCACCACGCCCGCGCAGATGTGCGAGCTGACGACGTGCACCGGCTCGACCCGGACGGCGAGCGGCGACTTGCTGCTGTTCACCGAGTACACCGCTGGATCGGGTGGGCGCACCGTGTACGACTTCCGCCCGAACGGCGAGGTCGTGTACGTGTCGACCAGCTACGCGACGGTGTCCAACCGGCAGCTCGCGCGGCTGGCGACGGACCGGGCGTTCACCTTCACCAGCTAGCCGTTCGGGCGCGGCCTGGGTCGGACGACGATCTCGGTGACGTGGGCGTCGTCGCTCGCGTGCACGGCGGCGGCGACGGCTCGGGCGACGGAGTCCGCGTGCAGGTAGAGGTGCGGCTGGTAGTCGCCGCTCTCCTGTTCGCGGACACCGCGTTGCATGTCGGTGTCGACGCGTCCGGGGTGGACGGACGTCACGCGGAGGTCTTCCTCCTCGGCGCGCAGGACGTCACCGAAGGCGCGCAGGGCGAACTTGCTGGCGGCGTAGACGCCCCAGTCGGGGTTGGCGCGCAGCCCGGCACCGGAGTTGATCAGGACCACGTGGCCGCGGGTGGCGCGCAGGAGGGGCAGCACGAGCCGGGTCAGTTCGGCGACAGCGACGACGTTGAGGTCGAAGGTGCGGCGCCAGACGTCGGCGGTCGTCTCGGCGAGCGGTCCGAGTTCGGCGATGCCCGCGCTGTGCACCAGGACGTCCAGGCGGGTGAGGCCCTCGGTCGCCGCAGCCAGAGCGTCGGGATCGGTCAGTTCCACCGGCCAGGGACGGGCGGATTCCAGCGACCCGGCCAATTCCGCCAACGCACCCTCGTCCCGACCACCCAACAGCAGGTCATGCGTCGGCGCGAGGACACGCGCAACAGCCGCACCGATGCCGCGCGAAGCACCGGTGACCAGGGCAACGGGTCGAGTCATGACCCGACCCTAACCCGCACCTCCACACCGTTCCGAACGCTCAACTCACCCGTTCCGAACGTTGGACACGCGCGTTCCGAACGTAGGACACGCGCGAGAGTCGAACCTTCGCGTCTCGGGGTCTGGGGGTCGGGTCTTGGGGGTGTGTGGAGGGCTCGGGCGCTGGGCACGAGCCCTCCACCTCGGGTCAGCCGCAGATGCGGCCCTTGTCCTTCTTCCACACCGCGACGACGGACGGGCGCGGCTGGGTGGTGCCGCCGTCCGGCCAGTGCGACAGCGGGTTGGAGGCCGATGCGCCGTCGATCTCACCGGGGTGCTGCACGGCCACCAGGACGAAGTCGTCTTCGATGACCGGGCCGCAGGTCTCGGCACCCTTCGGCACGGTGAGGAACTGCTTCACGCGACCGCGGTAGGGGCCCTCGACCGGCACCGCGAACAGGCCGTCGTTGGACTTCAGGGCGTTGCCGTCGGTGGAGATCCACAGGTTGCCGCGCGCGTCGAACGCCACGTTGTCCGGGCACGAGATCGGCGAGACCTGGGTCTTGTCGTAGCCGCCGAAGTACGTGTCGGGTGACGTCGGGTCGCCGCACACCAGCATCAGCTTCCACGAGAACGTGGTCGCGGTGTTGTCGCCCCGGCGCTCCTCCAGCTCCAGCACGTGACCGTGCCGGTTGTTGAGGCGCGGGTTCGGCTCGGTGGCGCCTTCCTTGCCCGCCTTGCCGCGGTCGGTGTTGTTGGTCAGCGCCGCGTACACCCGGCGGTTGCGCGGGTTCGGCTCGACGTCCTCGGGACGGTCCATCTTGGTCGGGCCGACGGCGTCCGCCGCGAGCCGCGTGAAGACGTAGACCTCCTCGGCGGTGAAACCGGGCACGAACGACCGGTTGCCGGCGGCCAGCGGAATCCACTCGCCGGAGCCGTCGAACTCGCCGTCCGCGGGCAGCTTGCCGGAGCCGTCGATCTCGGCGACCGGGCTGTCGCCGGTGAACTTCGCGACGTACAGCGTGCCCTTGTCCAGCAGCTTCTTGTTGTGCTCACGGGCGTGCTTGCTGTTGCCCGGCTTGAACCGCTCGTCGGAGACGAACTTGTACATGTAGTCGAAGCGCTCGTCGTCACCCATGTACGCGACCACGCGGCCGTCGCGGGCGATGATCACGTTCGCGCCCTCGTGCTTGAAGCGGCCGAGCGCGGTGTGCTTGACCGGGGTCGAGTCCGGTTCGAGCGGGTCGATCTCGACGACCCAGCCGAACCGGTTGACCTCGTTGGGCTCCTGCGCCACGTCGAAGCGCTTGTCGAACCGCTCCCACTTGCGCGTGGACCCCGCGCCGGCCAGGCCGTAACGGGCCAGCCGCGCCTTCGCCACCGGGTCGGTGACCGAGCCCGCGTTGCCGAAGTACTGGTTGAAGTTCTCCTCGCCGGACAGGATCGTGCCCCACGGCGTCACGCCGCCGGCGCAGTTGTTGAGCGTGCCCAACACCTTCGTGCCGGTCGGGTCGGCCGACGTCTTCAGCAACGCCGAACCCGCCGCCGGACCGGTGACCTTGAACTCCGAGGTCGCGGTCAGCCGCCGGTTGTAGCGCCGGTCCAGCTTGGGCACCAGGTTGCCGCTGCGCCGGTCCCGCTCGACCAGCACGATCGAGGCGCCGTGCGCGGCCCACGCGATCTCGGTCTGCTCGCGGGTGGGGTTGGCCGCGTCCCAGTTCTTGAACAGGAATTCTTCGCTGGTGTACTCGTGGTTGGCCACGAGCAGCCACCGGTCGTTCCAGCCGAGGGGCACCAGGCCGAGGAAGTCGCAGTTGTAGCCGAACTGCTTCGCCTGCGCGGCGGGCGTCTGGTGGTCGAAGTCGAACGCGGGCGCGCCGGGCAGCACCGGGTCGCCCCAGCGCAGCACGACACCCTGCTCGTAGCCCTCGGCCGTGACGACGCGGTCCTCGGTGTTGGGCGCGACGGCGGTGAAGTTCAGGCCGTCCTTGCGCCGCCCGCCGCCCAGGTCGGCGTCGATGTCGAAGTCGGGCTGCGCGGTGGCGAAGTCGGGCTGCGCGGTGGCGCTGCCGGCACCGACCAGCCCGACCCCCGCACCCGCGACGGCGAGCACCGCGCCGGCCTTCAGCAGGCCACGTCGGCGCACGACCTCGCCGACGACGTCACCGAAGTAGGCGTTGCCGGACGTGTTGGGCGCCTCGTGCGCGCACGCGTCGCCGCAGCGGTACTTGCAGGTGATCGCCGAACGCCCGAGGGGGTGGTTGGGCAGCAGGGGCAGCAACGGACGGCCCCGATCGGTGGATGAGGACACACGGACCTCCGAGATCGCTCAGTGGGAACTGCGCGACCGTAAGAGTGCAACCCCTCTGGCAGCGGACTTCGAGGTGAACGCCGGGCAAACACCTGGATCTTTAGCAGACCGGAACCGCCTGCTCACAGCGTGTATTGCCGCTGCTCCGCAGACGGCAGGCTCGGTCGCCTGGAAAGTCGACCGTTCGCGACCTCGCGACGGCTATTCGCCGATGCGCCGGCCGTCCCGCCACACGGCGACGACCGACGGGCGCGGTTGCGAGTCGCCGCCGTCCGGCCAGTGCGACACGGGGTTGTCCGCGCTCGCGCCGTCCACCTCGCCGGGGTGCTGGACGCACACCGTGACCACGCGTTCCCCGATCACCGGCCCGCACGTCTCCGCGCCGCGCGGCACGGTGAGGAAAGCCTTGAGGTGACCGCGTTCCGGCCCGGACACCGGCACCGCGTACAGGCCGTCGTTGAACCCGTTGAGCGCGCCTCCCGAGTCGCTGGAGATCCACAGGTTGCCGTGCCGGTCGAACGCCACGTTGTCGGGGCTGGAGATCGGCGAGACGCGGTTCTTGTCGTAGCCCGCGAAATAGGTGTCCGGTGACGCCGGGTCCCCGCACACCAGCATGAGGTTCCAGGAGAACGAGAGCGCGCGCGGGTCGTTGCCGCGTTCGGTGAGCTCCAGCACCTGGCCGTGCTTGTTGTTCACCCGCGGGTTGGGCTCGGTCGCGCCTTCCTTGCCCGCCTTGCCCCGGTCGACGTTGTTGCTCAGGGCGCAGTAGACGACGCCGGTGTGCGGGTGGGTCTGGATGTCCTCGGGGCGGTCCATCTTCGTGGCGCCGACCTTGTCGGCCGCCTGCCGGGTGAAGACGTAGACCTCTTCGGCGGTCATGCCCGGCACGAACGACCGGGTGCCGCTCGCCAGCGGGATCCACTCGCCGGAGCCGTCGAACTCGCCGTCGCCGGGCAGCTTGCCGGAGCCGTCGATCTCGACCGGCGGGCTGTCGCCGGTGAAGCGGGCGACGTAGAGCGTGCCGTGGTCCAGCAGGGTCATGTTGTGCCGGCGGGCGGCTTTGCTGTCGCCCTTGCGGACCTTGCCGTCGGAGATGAACTTGTAGATGTACTCGAACCGCTCGTCGTCACCGGAGTAGGCGACAACTCGGCCGTCGGCGGCGATGCGGACGTTGGCGCACTCGTGCTTGAAGCGGCCCAGGGCGGTGTGCTTGACCGGCGTCGAGTCGGGGTCGTTCGGGTCGAGTTCCACGACCCAGCCGAACCTGTTGGCCTCGTTGGGTTCCCGCGCCAGGTCGAACCGCTGGTCGAACCGCTCCCACTTGCGCGTGGTTTCGGTGCCGGTGATGCCGTAGCGGGTCAGGCGCGGGTCGTCGAGCGTGGCGGCGTTGCCGAAGTACTGGTTGAAGTTCTCCTCGCCGGACAGGATCGTGCCCCACGGCGTCACGCCGCCGGCGCAGTTGTTGAGCGTGCCGAGGACGACGGTCCCGGTCGGGTCGGCCGAGGTCTTGAGCAGGTCGGAACCCGCCGCCGGACCGGTCAGCCGGAACGGCGTGGTGGCCGTGATGCGGCGGTTGTAGTGCGAGAACCGCGTGGTGAGGCGGCCTTCGCGGGACTGGCGGACCTGGACCACCGACAGGCCGTGCGCGGCCCACGCGATCTCGACCTGTTCTCGGGTCGGGTTGGCCGGGTCGTACTTGGAGAACATGAACGATTCGCTGGTGTACTCGTGGTTGGTCACCAGCAGGTTCGTCCGGCCGGTCGGGTCCAACGGCAGCAGCGCGGCGAAATCGCAGTTGTAGCCGAACTGGCGGGCCTGCGCGGCGGCGGTCTGCCGGTCGAAGTCGAACTCCGGCGCGTCGGGGAAGAGCGGGTCGCCCCAGCGGATCACGACTTCCTGGCGGTAGCCCTCCGGGATCACGACGGCGTCGAGCGTGTTCGGTGCGACCGGTTGGAAGTCCAGCCCGGTGGTGCGCGGTTCGGCCGCCGCAACACCCGCACCGGTCGTGGCCGCGACGATCACGGCCGCCTTGATCGCGGTGCGCCGGTTGACCAGGTCGCCGAAGTACGGGTTGCCCGAGGTGTTCGGCACGTCGTGGAAGCACGCGTCACCGCAGCGGTACTCGCAGGTGACCGCCGCACGGCCGGGTGAGTGGTTGGCCAGCAGGGGTAGGTGTCGCACCAACTCGAACGCCTCCAACGATCAGTTCGGGACCAACCGCACCGTAGGCCGGCGTTCACCCTTTGTTAACCCGCTGTCCGACCGGTCCTCCACCGCCGACCGATTTTACTTAGGATGACTAAGCAACTGGTCTCACACTACGGTCTGGGGTGTGGAAGCGGTGGTGTTCGACCTGGACGGCGTGCTGGTGGACTCCGAGCGGATGTGGGACGAGGTGCGCCAAGCCTTCGCCGCTCGACACGGGGGCACGTGGCTGCCCACGTCGACACGCGCGATGCAGGGCATGAGCACACCCGAGTGGGCGACGTACCTGGTGACCGAGGTAGGCGTCCGGCTCACCCCGGCCGAAGTGGCGGCGGGCGTGATCGGCGAGATGGCCGAGCGCTACGCCGAAGGCCCGCCCGTGCTGCCGGGCGCGGTGGAGGTCGTGCGGGCGGTGGCGTCCCGCTACCCGGTGGCCATCGCCAGCTCGTCGCCACCGGTGCTGATCAAGTCGTTCCTGGCCGCGACCGACCTGACCGACGTCGTCCCGGTGGCGCTGTCCAGCGAACAGGCAGGCGCCGGCAAACCCGCACCGGACGTCTACCTGCTGGCCGCGTCCAAGCTCGGCGTGGAACCGACCGCCTGCGCCGCCGTCGAGGACTCGACCAACGGCCTGCGCTCCGCCCTCGCCGCCGGCATGACCGTCTACGCCGTCCCCAACCCCCACTTCCCCCCGGACCCGACCGTGTTGGCCCAGGTCACGGTGTTGCGCTCGCTGTCGGACCTGCCCGCTGCACTGATCGGATGAGCACTTGGCGTTCGGGTCATGAGCGACGGGTCGTGGCAGTCGCTGCGGCTGTCGAAGCGATATCCCGGGGGCATGATCCTGATCACAGAGATCATCCTGGCCGGGTGTGAACGCATCCAACGTCCCACGCGTCTCGCCCACCGACATCGAGAATCCTCGAGGAGAGCGTTACGGGGATGGACGGCACCTGGCTCCGCCGGGTCGTCACGCCGCCGGACACCACCGCGACCCGGGAACTCCAGTGGCCCGCCGGTCCAGTCCTGCTCCAGGACGGCGCCACGCGGCCCGCTACCCACATCGGCCAACTGCTGCCGTTCACGCGGTGAAGCGAACCGGTGGCCCCCGCACGGGGGCCACCGGTCGGACGTCAGCGCTCCACGTCGCCGCGGATGAACGCCTCGACCGCCGCGTGCGCCTCGGAGTCCGAGTACTGCACCGGCGGGGACTTCATGAAGTACGACGACGCGGACAGGATCGGGCCACCGATCCCCCGGTCCAGCGCGATCTTCGCGGCGCGCACCGCGTCGATGATGATGCCCGCCGAGTTCGGCGAGTCCCACACCTCGAGCTTGTACTCCAGGCTCAGCGGCACGTCGCCGAACGCCCGGCCCTCCAGCCGCACGTACGCCCACTTGCGGTCGTCGAGCCACGCCACGTAGTCCGACGGGCCGATGTGCACGTTCCGCTTGCCCATTTCACGGTCGACCTGCGAGGTCACCGCCTGCGTCTTGGAGACCTTCTTGGACTCCAGCCGCTCCAGCTCCTTCATGTTCAGGAAGTCCATGTTCCCGCCCACGTTGAGCTGCATGGTCCGGTCGAGCTGCACACCCCTGTCCTCGAACAGCTTGGCCAGCACGCGGTGCGTGATGGTGGCGCCGACCTGCGACTTGATGTCGTCGCCGACGATCGGCACACCGGCCGCGCGGAACTTCTCCGCCCACTCCGGGTCGGAGGCGATGAACACCGGCAGCGCGTTGACGAACGCCACACCGGCGTCGATGGCGGCCTGCGCGTAGAAGCGGTCCGCCTCCTCCGAGCCGACCGGCAGGTACGACACCAGCACGTCGACCGACGCGTCACGCAGCGCCCGCACGACGTCCACCGGCTGCTCGTCGGACTCCTCGATGGTCTCCCGGTAGAACCGGCCGAGACCGTCGAAGGTGTGCCCGCGCTGCACGGTGACGCCCAGCGGCGGCACGTCGGCGATCTTGATCGTGTTGTTCTCGCTCGCCCCGATGGCCTCTGACAGGTCTGTGCCGACCTTCTTGGCGTCCACGTCGAACGCGGCGACGAACTCGATGTCGCTGACGTGGTACTCGCCGAAGCGGACGTGCATCAGACCGGGCACCCGGGTGCTCGGATCGGCATCGCGGTAGTAGTGGACGCCCTGCACCAGCGACGCCGCGCAGTTGCCGACCCCGACAATGGCCACTCGAACGGTGCGGCGGTTGTCGCCCATGCCGAGTCCTCCTTGTTCTTCCATGAGAGTTATTGGTCCCGCTCGCGCTGTTCGGCCTGCTCGTGGGCGATCAGCTCGTTCAACCACCGCACTTCGCGCTCGGTGCTCTCCAGCCCGAGGCGGTGCAGTTCCCGGGTGTACCGGTCGATGCGCTCACTCGTCGCTGATAACGAGGTGCGCAGCCCCTCGCGGCGCTCTTCGACGCGGCGCCTGCGGCCTTCGAGGATGCGCATCCTGATCTCGGCGGGGGTGCGGGAGAAGAACGCGACGTGGACGCCGAACGAGTCGTCGTCCCACGTCTGAGGACCGGCGTTGGCCAGCAGGTCGGCGAACCTCTCCTTGCCCTCGGCGGTGAGCTTGTAGACCTTGCGCGCCCGGCGGCTCCACCGGGCCGAGTCGTCCACGGGCACTTCCTCGACGATGAGGCCACCACGTTGCAACTTGCGCAGCGTGGGGTACAGCGTTCCGTAGGAGAACGCGCGGAACGCACCCAGCAACTCGTGCAGGCGCTTGCGCAACTCGTAGCCGTGCATCGGCGCTTCGTGCAGCAGGCCGAGGATCGCGAACTCCAGCACGTGGCACCTCCTCGCTCGGGTGAGCGCCGATGGGTGAACCCACTATATCGGTCCGATACATCCACGCATCTTGATGTTGTGTCGCGTGGCACACAGTGATCCCTGCCTTCGGCCCACTGCCCCGAACGGCCCATCGACCGGCTTGGGGCGGCACGTACTCTGGTCGTCGTGTTGACCCAACGACAGGTCGTGGACTACGCCTTGCAGCGCCGTGCGCTGCTGGCGGAGGTCTACGCGGGTCGAGTGGGCACGATGGAGGTCTGTGACGCCAGTCCGTACCTGCTGCGAGCTGCGAAGTTCCACGGTCAGCCGAGTGATGTGACCTGCCCGGTGTGCCGGAAGGAACCGCTCACCCACGTGTCCTGGGTCTACGGCGACGAGCTCAAGCACGCGGCCGGATCCGCGCGCACCGCCGATGAGCTCACCCGCATGGCGAACCTTTTCGAGGAATTCACCGTGTATGTGGTTGAAGTTTGCCGCACATGTAGTTGGAACCACCTGGTGCAGTCATACGTCCTGGGAACGCGTGGCCTGGATTCTCGCAAGCCGCGCAGGAGGACCGCGGCGGAGTGAACCTGCTCCGGCCGCGGGCGCCGCTCCGACGAGGAGCAGTGGCGTACGACCACCGAACCGCGTGCACAGCACGCCGGTCTGGGAGGCCATTTCGTGAACGACCAGCATGACGACAGGCATCGTGGCGCGGAGCCGCAGTGGCCTACCGGGGAAGACCCGGACGGCGGCGGCCACACACCGCGGCACGGAGCCGGGGATCAGCCGGAGCGTCCGAACACCCCGCCAGGTGGTTTCGCGCGCGCTCCGCTCGACGGCCCCGGCCCTCGGCACGGCACGCCACCGGGCGGGTTCTCCCGTCCGGTGACACCGCCGGGCGGCATCCCTCCGGCGGGGGGCACGCCACCTGGCGGCATCCCCCGAGGCGGCCCGCCGCCACGCCGACCGGCGGGTCCGGGCGGACCCGGAGGTCCGGGAGGCCCAGGTGGCCCCGGCCCGAACAGCAGGCACGGCGCCCCCGGTGACGGTCCGGGCAGGTTCGCGGACGGCCCCGGTCGTCCCGGTCCGGCCGGTCCGCGGCCCGGTGGTCCCGGCGTCCCCGACGGCGTGGCGGCCGCGGGCAGCGTCCCCGGTGGCCCGCCCCAGCGCCCGAACACCCCGCCCGGCGGTATGCGCCGACCAGGCGGTCCAGGCGGCCCGGGCGGACCGGTGCCGCCAGGCGGCCGTCCCCCGATGTCCGGTCCCGGCGGTCCACGCCGACCCGGCGGCCCCGGTCCGGACCGGCACCCCGGTGAAGAGGCGACGGACCTGCTGCCGCCCGTGTACCAGAGCACGCCGCGCGAGCCCGAACTCCTCACGCACCGCGAGGACGAGGTCGAGCTCGAACCGTTCTACGACGACGAGTACGACGAGGAGCTGACCGAAGAGGAGGCCCGCGTCGTGCGCAAGAAGAAGATCTGGCGCCGCGTTCGGCGCTCCACGTACATGGCCTTCGGCCTGATGCTCCTCGCCCCGGTCGTCGCGTTCGCCGTCGCCTACCAGGTGGTCTCGGTCCCGGACCCGGAGCAGGTCGCCGCCGAGCAGATCAAGGCGATCAAGATCCTGTACTCCGACGGCAGCGAGATGACCACGATCGCCGCCGGCGAGGCGAACCGCACCCTGGTCAAGTGGGAGGAAATCCCGGACACCATCAAGGAAGCCGTGATGGCGGCCGAGGACCCGACGTTCATGACGAACCGCGGCTTCGACATGCAGGCGATCGCCCGCGCGGCCTGGTACCAGCTCAACGGCGAGAACAGCGGTGGCTCGGGTCTCACCCAGCAGTACGTCAAGGACGCCACCGACGAGGACGCGGCCACGCTGTCCCGCAAGTTCACCGAGGCCGTCACCGCGTACAAGATGTCCGAGCAGCAGGACAAGCCCGCCATCATGACCGCGTACCTGAACACGGTCTACTTCGGCAAGGGCGGCTACGGCATCAAGACCGCCGCGAAGGCGTACTTCAACCTGGACGACCTCAGCAAGCTCACCCACTCGCAGGCCGCCCTGCTGGCGGGCATGATCCAGAGCCCGAGCCGGTCCGAGGAGCCCGCGTACACCCTTGAGCGCTGGAACTACGTGATGGACCAGCTGCTCCGGTTCGGCTGGATCAACGATGCCTACCGGCAGGCGGAGCAGTTCCCGACGCCCGTCGACCAGAGCACCGAGTCCGGCCTGAGCAGCCCGCGCCTGCACATCAAGAACCAGGTCATCGCGGAGATGGAGCGGGTCAAGTGGGGCGTCGAGAAGTCCCAGAAAATGGGCGTCACCGTCCACACCACCATCGACCCCCCGATGCAGCAGGCGGCCGAGGACTCGGTGGCCGAGGTGCTGGGCAACCAGCCCCCTGAGTTGAAGACCTCGCTCAGCGCGATCGACCCGCAGACGGGTGCGGTGAAGGCGTACTACGCGGGCGCGGACGGCACCGGACTGGACTACGCGCGTGGCACGCTCCAGGAGGCGGGCTCGTCGTTCAAGCCGTTCGACCTGGTCGCCGCGTTGCAGAAGGGCAAGGGCCTCAACACGACCTACGACGGCCGGTCGCCGAAGTCCTTCCAGCTCGGCGGCAACGCACCCCTCGTCATTCGCAACGCGTCCGACTCGGGCAACACCTGCGGCGAGAAGTGCCCCGTCAGCAAGGCGATGGCACTGTCGCTGAACACGGTGTTCTACGAGATGGTGATCGAGATCGGCACCCAGCCGGTCGCCGACGCCGCGTACGCGGCGGGAATCCCCAAGACGGTGGACGTGCAGGGCGCGACGCACAACCTCCTGGTCAACGAGAACGGTGGCCCGCCGAACGTCGGTATCGCGATCGGCGGTGGTGAAGCGCAGGTCCGGCCGTTCGACATGGCGGCGGCGTACGCGACCTTCGCCGCGCGCGGCGTCAAGCACGAGCCGTTCTTCATCTCGAAGATCGTCAACGACGAAGGTGTGCCCGTCCACCAGCACATCGACGAGCCCACGCCGGCGTTCGACGCGGACCCGACCAAGAGCCAGGACATCGCCGACAACGTGACCGAGGCGCTCAAGGGCGTCGTGAAGGAGACGAAGTCGATCCAGTGCGCGGGTCGGGAGTGCGCGGGCAAGACCGGCACGCACGAGCTCCCCGACGACGCCGGGCAGAACTCGAAGGCGTGGATGGTCGGGTACACCCCGTCGCTGTCCGCGTCGGTGTGGGTGGGCCGCAACGAGGGCAACGTGGCGTTGAAGGACGCCAAGGGCAACCCGGTCTTCGGTAGCGGTCTGCCGGGTCAGATCTGGAAGAAGTTCATGGACAAGGCCCTCAACGGCACACCGCCCGAGCCGTTCCCGAAGGCCAAGCTCCTGGGCCCGGCCACGGTCGAGAAGCCGACCCCCACCACCACGGTGCCCACCACCACCAGCGACAAGAAGCCCGACAACGACGACAAGACGACGACCACCCAGCAGCCGACGACCACCCAGCAGCCGACGAGGCCGACCACTACGCGTCCGTGCGGCATCGTGGGCTGCCAGACCACCACGCCGACGACCACCCCGGAGACTGATCCGATCGGCGGCGGCAACCCCGGCGGCGGAGGCGGTGGCGGAAGCAGCGGTGGAACAAGCAGCGGCGGAGGCGGTCTGCCAACCGGTTAGCGCAGGTTGACCAAGCACACCTCGAAGGGCCCGACCCCGGCACCACGCCGAGTCGGGCCCTTCGGCGTTCCGAGGTGTCGCGACGTGTCGCGAGGTGTTCGGCGGGTGTCGCGCCGGGCAGATGGCCGGACCTCACGAACGTTGTCGACCGGTGCCCGTAGCATCCGTTCCCGTGGCCAGCCCCTCGCAGCACTCGCAGGCGAACGCCGACGACACCGACTCGCTCGGCCCGGAAGAGCGGGTCAACCCGACCTGGACCGAGCCGTTGGCGCGGACGGCGAGCAAGCCGCTCGGCGGGCCGGTCGGCCGGCACGCGTCGGTCGGGCGGCAGTGGTTCTGGACGCCGTTGCGGGTAGTGCTGCTGTTCGCGGTCGTGACGCTGGCGCTGGCGTGGTTCCAGAAGTCGCCGTGCATCCAGCAGTACGTGGACGACAACGGCGTGGTGCAGCTCGACTGGCGGGGCAGCAAGCAGTTCACCGCGATGTGCTACTCGGACACCGTGCCGCTGTACACGGCGGAGCGGTTGGACAAGCCGGACACGTTCCCCTACAAGACGTTCTGGGTGGACGACGAGGGCAAGCCGACGGCGCACGTGCGGTACATGGAGTACCCGGTGCTGACGGGCATGTTCCAGTTGCTCAACGCGCGCATGGCACAGGGGTGGACGGCGATCGCCGCGTCCGGGTGGCTGCCGAACCCCATGACGGTGATCGTGTACTTCAACATCACCGCGCTGTGGTTGGCGCTGGCGTGGCTGGTGACCGCGTACGCGGTGGCGCAGCTGGCCAGGCGACGGCCGTACGACGCGGTGCTGGTGGCGGTGTCACCGCTGGTCGTGGTGCACGCGTTCACCAACTTCGACACGTTGGCGACGGCGTTCGCGACGGCGGGCATGTTGGCGTGGGCGCGGAAGCAGCCGGTGCTGGCGGGTGTGCTGCTCGGGCTGGGCGGCGCGGCGAAGCTGTACCCGTTGTTCCTGCTCGGGCCGCTGCTGTTGTTGTGCTGGCGGTCGGATCGGCTGCGGGCCGGGTTGACGACGTTGGGTGCGACGCTGGCGACCTGGGCGTTGGTGAACGCGCCGATCGCGTGGCTGTACCCGGACGGGTGGCGCGAGTTCTTCCGGCTGAACACCGAACGCGGGGTCGATCCGGACTCGCTGTACAACGTGGTCGCGCAGTGGACCGGGTGGCCCGGCTTCGACCCGGGGTTGGTGCAGGGTCAGGCGCCGGAGGTGTTGAACACCGTCAGCGCGGTGCTGTTCCTGGTGTGCTGCGCGGCGGTCGGGTTCGTGACGATGTCCGCGCCGCGGCGGCCGAGGTTCGCGCAGCTGGCGTTCCTCGTGGTGGCCGCGTTCCTGCTGACGAACAAGGTGTGGAGCCCGCAGTACTCGCTGTGGCTCGTGCCGCTGGCGGTGCTGGCGTTGCCTCGGTGGAAGCTGCTGCTGGCGTGGATGGCGGTGGACGCGTTCGTGTGGGTGCCGCGGATGTTCTTCTACCTGGGTGAGGACAACAAGGGACTGCCGATCGACTGGTTCCTCGGCGCGGTGGTGGCGCGGGACATCGCGGTGATCGTGCTGTGCGTGTTCATCGTGCGGGAGATCTACCGCCCGGCGTTGGACAAGGTGCGCCAGACCGGGGACGACGACCCGTGCGGCGGTTTCATCGACAACGCGCCGGACCGTTTCGTGCTGCGGTTCCGTCGCCGTGCGAAAGTGGAGCAACCGGCTTAATGTGCGCATGAGCGCATAGGAGGCCGCGGATGACCACGACGATCGAGCACCGCCCGGCAGAGGAACACCGCCACACCCACGGACCCGGGTGCGGACACGAGGGCGTGGTGCACGAGAACCACGTGGACTACCTGCACGACGGCCACCTGCACCACGAGCACGCCACGAAGGACGGCGTGCACTACGACGAGTGCACGCGATGTGCGTGCGAGGGGTGCGGGGACTTCTGCGGGGCGTGCGACTGCGCCGACTGCACGTGCGAGACGTGCAACCACGCCGCCTGCTCGTGCGCGAACTGCTCCGACTCGTGCTCGTCGTGCACCTGCGCGGACTGCACCTGCACGACGTGCACCCACGCGGCCTAGCGGAGACGCGCCAGGAACCTCCGCCGTTCATGCCGTGGTGGCGGGCCCTGAATCCTGCTCGCACAACTTCGCAACCACGAGCCAACGGCCGTGCTTCGCAGGAGTCCCCCGCCAAGGGGAACCCTTGTTTTGATCCTGCCGGCAAGCACCGACATTCCCCAGCGATCAAGCCGCGCCTGTGGACAACTCCGACGTCGGCCTGACGCGGCGTCGATCAGGCGGCAGGTGTGGAGGCGGGGCGTCGGCGGCGGGTGGGTTCTCGGTCGGTGAAGGTGACTTCCGAGCGCAGGAAGACGTAGAACAGGGCCACCAGGAGTGCGGCTCGGCCCCAGACGCCGATGACCACGGCCTGGGCCGAGAAGCCGTCGTAGATGCCGGACGGCTCGCCGAACTCGATCGCGTAGTACCACCGGAAGATGCCGACGCCCATCGCGAAGTCGGCCGCGAAGTACGCCGCCACCCAGCCCCAGTTCACCCGCAGCAGCACGAACATCGGCACCAACCACAGCGTGTACTGCGGCGAGTGCACCTTGTGCAGCAGCAGGAACCCGCACAGCATCGCGGCCGACACCGGCACCCAGGGGTAGGTGCCCTCGCGCTGGTACCGACGCCAGCCGATCCAGCACGCCAGCACGAACGACGCCACGATCCCGACCGGCGACAGCACGCCGACCACCGACTGCATGGTGGCGTCCGACATGAACGGCCGCATCGACCAGAACCAGATCGAGTTCGTGGTGATGTCCACCCGCCGCAGGCCCTGGAACGCGAACGACGCCTTCCAGCCCTCCAACCCGACCACCACGAACGGCAGGTTGATCAGCACCACCGTCACGATGGACGCCAGCGCGACCTTCACCGCGCCCGCGATGTCGTACCGCACCCCACGCGGCAGCGAACGGCCGCCCGACCCACCCGTCAGCACGTAGAAGCACAGCGGCAGCACGAAGATCGCCGGGTAGATCTTGAACGCGAACCCGATGCCCAGCAGCACCGACGCGACCACCGCGCGGTCCACCAACGGCCGCTCGCGCCGTCCCCAACCCCGGTGCACGACGTACACCGCCGCCACCGCGCAGAACACGACCGGCAGGTCCCAGTTGTGGAACGCGTACAGCACCATCGGCGGGCCGAGCGCCCAGATCAGCGCCCGCCACCGGCTCAGCTTGCCCAGCAGCCACCCGGTGGCCAGCCCGAACGGCGCCATCAGCAACGCCGAGAACAGCAGGAACGCCGCGTCGGTCTGCGCGAAGATCGCACCCGCCCAGATCAGCAGCCCGGTCAGCACCGGGTACTCGACCACGCCCCCGACCAGCACGCCCTTGCTGTTGATGCTGCCGTGCACGTAGGGGAAAACGTGCCGGTCGACGTCACGGCCGATCCACAGGTGCTGGATGTCGGAGTAGCAGACCTCGGCCTTGTTGCGCTCCTCGTAGTCCGGCGCGCTGCGGCCCCACTGGTCGAACTCCGGACCGGTGCACCGGTCCTTGTTCAGGAAGCCGACGAACATCGTCAGCCCGCACAGGAGGACGACCGCGGCGAGCGCGACCCGACCGAACCGCGGCAACCGCGACCCGGCGTCCGCGCGCTCGGGCACGGCCACCACCTCCCGTGTCACGCTCATCGGCCCAAGTGCTCGCGGAGGAACGCGATGTCCTCCGCTTGGCCTTCGTCCGGTGTCTCGACCAGGACCGGACAGCCGGCGGTGGCGACCACCGCGACCAACTGTTCGGGGTCGATCGTGCCGGACGCGATGTTGGCGTGCCGATCACGCGAGGAGCCGAACTCGTCGCGGGAGCTGTTGAGGTGGACCAGGTCGATGCGGCCGGTGATGGCCTTCACCCGGTCCACGATGCCGACCAGGTCCTCACCGGAGGCGAACGCGTGGCAGGTGTCCAGGCAGAACCCGGCGTCGAACTCGCCGACCGCGTCCCACAGCCTGCCGAGCATGTCGAACGTCCGGGCCATGGCGTTCTCGCCGCCCGCGGTGTTCTCGATCAGGATCGGCACGGCGAACCCGCCGTTGTCCGCCTGCCGTTCGAACATCTTCCGCCAGTTCGAGATGCCCTCGCCCGGATCTTCGCCCTTGGTCACGTGCCCGCCGTGCACGATCAGGCCCTTGGCTCCGACCTTCGCCGCCGCCTCGGCGTGCTGGAGCACGATCTTGCGAGACGGGATCCGGATCCGGTTGTTGAGCGACGCGACGTTCGCCAGGTACGGCGCGTGCACGAAAACGTCCAGGTCAGAGGCCAGCAACCGGTCGGTCTGAGGGTGTGGCTTCGGCGCCTTCCAGCCCTGCGGGTCGGCCAGGAAGAACTGGACCACTTCGGCGCCGCGTTCGACGGCGGCGCCGAGCGGGTCGTCGTCGCGGACGTGGGCCCCGATGCGCATGAGTGTGCAGGGTAGTCGGGCGGCGCAACGCCCCGCCGACGGCCGCCGATAGCAAAATTGTCATCGAGGGGGATGGCCCACGTCACGATCAGGACCTACGCTCGTTACTTGCAAGTAGGTACGTGCTTGCAAGTGATGGGCATTGCAAGGGCGCGGCACGCCAGGAGGCCAGACATGCGGACCCGGCTCACTCGACTCCTGAGCGCGGGTGCCGTGGTGTTCGCCGTCAGCGCGACCGGTGCCGCCGCGGGTTCCGGATCGGCCGTGGCCGCGGAACCCGTTGTCGTGGGCAATTGCGCGGCCACCGTGCAAGGCGCGCCGGGCACTCCGGTGTTGTTGAGCCCGGCCGCGGTGCTCGACCCGGTGGTGCAGCTGATCCGGGCGATCCCGCTGCTCGGGCCGCCGCTCGCGGACCCGTTCCGGCAGGCGTTCTCGGCCCTGCCGCCCATCCCGATCGGCGCGATCCCCACCGGCACCGGCGTCATCACCGGCGGCGAGATCGCGAACAAGGTCGACGCGGAGCTGGTCAAGCTGCCGCTGCTGGGGCCGATCATCGTCACCCTCTCCACCGGCGTGCGCACCGAGCTGACCAAGCTGTGCGGCGTCACCGTGCAGGGCGTCAACACCGCCGTCGCGCCGGTCCAGGACGGGTCGAAGGCGCTCGCGGACGTCACCGAGGAGGCCACCGGCGTGCTGCCCGGCCTGCCCGGCAGCACGCCCGCGCCGACACAGCCGCCGCAGACCGGCCGGCCGGGCACCAACCCCGGCACCACCGATCCGGGGACCGGCCCGAGCAACCCGAGCCCGTCCAGCCCGGTCGGCGGCGTCGGCGGGCTCGACGTGCCGCTGTACGGCTCGAACCCGTGGGGCGCCAACTTCGGCCGCGTGCCGCTGTTCAGCTACGGCTCCCTGCCGTTCACCATGCCCGGCCAGTACGCGCCGTCACCCGGCGTGCGCTACGGCGGCGGCGTGAACGGCTACCGGCCCGGTTACGGGCTGCCCGGCGACTCGGACGGCGTGCAGACCGCGGGCCGGGCCCAGGCGCTGCCCGGCAGCGGCCGGATGGGCGGGGGCGTGGCGGCACCCGTGCTGCTGGCCGTGCTGCTGCTGTCCTGCGTAACGGGTGCCCTCGTACGGACGTGGGTCCTGCGGCGCGCGCTCGCTTAAGTCTCCATACCGAGGGACCCGGATCACCGGATCGGCCTACGACAACTTCACCAACTGGAAGCTCTGAGCTGCACGAACGGGCCCCTGGGGAAGTGACACCCCGGGGGCCTGTTACTCTTCGTGAGTTGCTGACGCGACGACCCTCCTGCCACGGAACGTCCGTGGCCGCCGAGTCCACAGGAGGTGAGTGGTCTTCATGCGTCATTACGAAGTGATGGTCATCCTCGACCCCAGTCTCGACGAGCGCACGATCGCGCCGTCCCTTGACACGTTCCTCAACGTCATCCGCACCACGGGTGGCAACGTGGAGAAGGTCGAGGTGTGGGGCAAGCGCCGGCTGAGCTTCGAGATCAACAAGAACCCCGAGGGCATCTACGCCGTCCTCGACCTGATCTCGACCCCCGACGCGGTGAAGGAACTGGACCGCCAGCTGGGCCTCCAGGAAACGGTGCTCCGGACGAAGGTCATCCGGCGCGAGCCCGCCAAGGCCGCGAAGGTCGCCGCGCGGATCGCCGCCAAGGCCTCGGCCAAGGCCGCCAAGAAGGCTTAGGAGCCTCTCACACATGGCCGGCGAGACGACGATCACGGTGGTCGGGAACCTGACCGCCGATCCCGAACTCCGCTTCACCCAGTCCGGCGCCGCGGTGGCGAGCTTCACCGTGGCCTCCACCCCTCGCACGTTCGACAAGGCGAGCGGTGAGTGGAAGGACGGCGAAGCGCTGTTCCTGCGGTGCAACGTGTGGCGTCAGGTCGCGGAGAACGTGGCCGAATCGCTCACCCGCGGTTCGCGCGTGCTCGTGACCGGGCGGCTGCGCCAGCGTTCCTTCGAGACGAAGGAAGGCGAAAAGCGCACCGTCATCGAGCTTGAGGTCGACGAGATCGGCCCCTCGCTGCGCTACGCGACCGCGAAGGTCAACAAGGTGAGCCGTGGAGACGGCGGCGGCGGCTTCGGCGGCGGCGGTCAGTCTCGCGGTGGCGGCGGTGGCGGCAACGCTCCGGCAGACGACCCGTGGGGCTCCGCTCCTCCGGCCGGCTCCGGTGGCGGCTTCGCCGACGAGCCCCCCTTCTAGACCCGGCACCGGTCCACTCCACACTTCACTGCGTAATACCAGGAGTTCACACATGGCCAAGCCGCCTGTGCGCAAGCCCAAGAAGAAGGTCTGCGCGTTCTGCAAGGACAAGAACGCCAACCTCATCGACTACAAGGACACCACCCTGCTCCGGAAGTACATCTCGGACCGGGGCAAGATCCGCGCTCGCCGGGTCACCGGCAACTGCTCCCAGCACCAGCGCGACGTCGCGGTCGCCGTCAAGAACGCCCGCGAGATGGCGCTGCTGCCCTACACCTCGACGGCTCGCTGAGAAAGGGGACGGCATCGTGAAGCTCATCCTCACCGCTGACGTGACCGGCCTCGGCGGCCCCGGCGACATCGTCGAGGTCAAGGACGGCTACGGCCGCAACTACCTGCTGCCCCGCGGCCTGGCGATCGTTGCCACCAAGGGCGCGGCCAAGCAGGTGGAGGTCATCCGCCGGGCGCAGGAGACGCGCCGGGTCCGCGACCTGGACCACGCCAAGGAGATCAAGGCCTCGCTCGAAGGCCTGGGCTCCGTGACGCTGAAGGCCAAGGCCGCGTCCGGCTCGAAGAAGCTGTTCGGCTCCGTCACCACGTCCGACGTCGTGTCGGCCGTGCGTGCGGCCGGCGGCCCCACGCTGGACAAGCGGGCCGTCGAGATCGCGGGTCACATCAAGACCCTCGGCAAGCACTCGGTGAACGTCCGGCTCCACCCGGAGGTCACCGTGTCGCTGTCGGTCGAGGTCGCGAACGTGAGCTGAAGTATTTCGGCCGAAGCGCCGTTCGACCAGGTGTTCTGGTCGGGCGGCGCTTTCGCACGTCTGGCTGTGGACAACTCTTGTGACACGTTGGCCGCGACACGCCGTGCCGGCGGTTACACGCGACACGCCGACGTTGTGACCAACTAGTTTTCCACAAAGTTATCCACAGGGTCTGACCTGCTAGAACTTTTGTCTGAGCCCGAGTTGTACCCAAGTTGTCCACAGCTTTCCCCAGCCTTGTGGTCAGCTCGAAGCAACCATCCCCAAGCTGTCCACCGAGTTGTCCACAGGCACGTTTGCCTACGCCATCCAGGTGGCTCTAGCGTCGCTGGATCGCTGGAGTGTGACTCGCGGAAATTGTCGGACCCACGAGGTAGAACATCCGCACGGCAGCAGATTGGGGTGAGCTCACGGTGGCGCTGGTGGACGACCGGGGCATGGCCGAGCCCGGCTTCGAACGGCAGCCGCCGCAGGACCTCGCCGCGGAGCAGTCGGTGCTCGGCGGCATGCTGCTGAGCAAGGACGCGATCGCCGACGTGGTCGAGGTCCTGGCTCCCAACGACTTCTACCGGCCCGCGCACCAGGCCGTGTACGACTGCATCCTCGACCTGTACGGGCGGGGCGAGCCGGCGGACCCGATCACGGTGTCCGCGGAACTCGAACGCCGGGGCGAACTGCTGCGCGTGGGCGGCGCGCCGTACCTGCACACGCTGATCGCCACCGTGCCGACGGCCGCCAACGCGTCCTACTACGCCGAGATCGTGGCCGAGAAGGCCGTGCTGCGGCGGTTGGTGGAGGCCGGGACGAGGATCGTCCAACTCGGCTACAACGGCGCCGAGGGCGCCGACGTGGACGAGGTGGTCGACCGGGCGCAGGCGGCGATCTACGAGGTCACCGAGCGCCGCACCACCGAGGACTACGTGGTGCTGGAGGAACTGCTCCAGCCGACCATGGACGAGATCGACGCCATCGCCTCACGCGGCGGCTCGTCCCTCGGCATCCCCACCGGCTTCGCCGACCTCGACGAGCTGACCAACGGCCTGCACCCCGGCCAGATGATCATCGTCGCGGCGAGGCCGGGTGTGGGCAAGTCGACGCTGGGACTGGACTTCGCGCGGTCGTGTTCGGTGAAGCACGGGTTGACCAGTGCGATCTTCTCGCTGGAAATGTCGCGCACCGAGATCGTGATGCGCATGCTGTCCGCCGAGGCGCGGATTCGGCTCGGTGACATGCGCGGTGGGCGGATGAGTGACGACGACTGGACCAGGCTGGCTCGGCGGATGAGCGAGATCAGCGAGGCGCCGCTGTTCGTGGACGACTCGCCGAACCTGACCATGATGGAGATCCGGGCCAAGGCGAGGCGGTTGAAGCAGCGCCACGACCTGCGGTTGGTCGTGGTCGACTACCTCCAGCTGATGTCGTCCGGCAAGCGCACCGAGTCCCGTCAGCAGGAGGTCTCGGAGTTCTCCCGAAACCTCAAGCTGATCGCCAAGGAACTCGAAGTGCCGGTCATCGCGATCAGCCAGCTCAACCGCGGCCCGGAACAACGAACCGACAAGCGACCGCAGCTGTCCGACCTGCGTGAATCCGGCTCGCTGGAACAGGACGCCGACATGGTGATCCTGATCAACCGCCCGGACGCCTGGGAACGCGACGACCCGCGCGCGGGCGAGGCGGACCTGATCATCGCCAAGCACCGAGCCGGCCCCACCGCCACCATCACCGTCGCCCACCAACTCCACTACAGCCGCTTCGCCGACCTCGCCCAGGGCTGACGAGTGCCTGTAGGGCTCGCCATAGCGGACGTGAGTGTCGAATTCGCAACCTCGCCGTGAGGACGGATTCCCTGATCACTGGGCATCGGCGCAACCGCCCGTCGAGGGCGTACAGCCGGCGGCAGCCAGGATCGCGTCAGCGACCTCCTCCGGAGGCCGTCTGCCGTCGATGATCGTCGCGCCGAGGCGTCGGTAAGTGGACTCGATACCGTCATTGTGTCCGAGTGCCGCCGCCAGTTCCCCCGGGTGCTTGCCGAAGGTGTTCGTCGTGCGGTTCAGCAGACGGTCACGGAGCGTCTCGTTGTCAATCACCACGCAGACCACGAGATTGAAGAGATCCCGGACGTCCACCTCGTTCTCGACAGATCCACAAAGGAACGCGGTCTTGTCGTGCGTCCTCGCCGCAAGAGCCTCGACCTCTGCGCGACTGATCCTCCACGCAAAGCGATCGAGCCAGCCGGCCGGCACCGGATACGGAGGGTCGACAACGACCTGTCCGCACGTCCGGTCCACCCAGTGGTTGTAGCCCTCCCAGTCGGCATCGACCGCCGGCTGTCCCCGGCTCTTCAGGAGCGCGCAGACCGTCGACTTTCCGACCCCCGAGGTGCCGGTCACCCACACCAATGGCACCGACGAAGCATCGCACAGGACCGCGCTGACGCGCCTTGAGCGGACAGCCGAGAAATGCCACGAGTTTGAGACTGATCATGGTGGTATCGCCGTGAGACAACCAAGAAAGCCCCAGGTCGAACAAGATCGACATGTCACGCGCGGTGAGACCCGACATGCCCGTGCAGGGCCTCGATTTCTCAGTGCCGCCCTTCGACGCTCAGGAGGACGCTTCGTAGCGGGTGGCGACCGCGGCGGCGCGGTTGCGCAGGGCGGTGCGCAGCCACTGCGGGGCCAGGGCTTCCGCGTTCGTGCTGAGCTGCCACAGTGCCCATTCGGCGTGTCGTGAATCCTGGAAGGTCACCTCCAGTCGCAGCCGGCCGTCTGGGTCGGCTTCTTCGGCGAGGACGGCCAGCGCGGTGCTCACCAGGTCCTCCCGCCGCGCCGGGGCCACTCGTACCAGCACGGTGACTTGGTCGCCGCCGGCCCGGAACCGCGTGCTGCGTTCCTGCCAGGCCCGGTCCAGATCGACCCGGTCTGGTCGCTGTGCGGGTTCGGCGAGTTCCTCGGCGGCCAGGATCCGGGACAGCCGGTAGGTGCGGTCCGCGCCGGACCTCGTGGCCAGCAAGTAGCCCTGGTCGCGCACGGTGACCAGGCCGATCGGGTCCACCGTGCGCCATTTCGGGGTCTGGTCCACCGCCGCGTAGTGGATGCGCAGCTTGTGCCCGGCGAACACCGCGCGCCGGACCTCGGCCGCTATGGGGTCGGGTACCTCCTCGGCGACCTGCCGACGCGAGAGGAGGTCGGTCTCAGGGTCGATGAGCAATCGCTCGGCCACGCCGGCCGCGGTGTCCCGATGGCTTTCGGGTAGCGCGTCGACCACCTTGAGCATGGCCGAAGCGAGCGCCGAGCCGAGGCCGAATGCCTGCGCGCCGCGCCGTGATCCGGCGACCAGCAGGGCAAGGGCCTCGTCGTGGTTCAGGCCGGTGAGCTCGGTCCGGAAACCGGGCAGCAACGCGAAACCGCCGTGCCGGCCGCGTTCGGCGTAGACCGGGACGCCGGCTGCGGACAGCGCCTCGATGTCGCGCAGCACGGTGCGGGTGGATACATCCAGCTCGCGGGCCAGCGCGGTCGCGGACAGCCGACCGCGCTGGCGCAGCAGCAGAACCAGTGAGACCAACCGGTCGGCGCGCATGCGAAAACTTTAAAGGAATACGTGACACAGGATGTCGTGTTTTGTTGGGAGGCTCAATGGAGTGACCCTCAGACAGCCCTGGCGGTCCTGGCTGTTCGCTGTTCACTCACACGAAGGAGCATTGGATGGGGTCTCGGCTCAACCCGTACATCAGTTACAACGGGAACGCGCGGCAGGCGATGGAGTTCTACCAGGAGGTTTTCGACGGCAAGTTGGAGATGGGCACGGTCGCGGATTTCGGCTCGCCGGACTCGCCCAACGCCGACAAGGTCATGCACGCCCGGCTGGACACCCCGGACGGATACACGCTGATGGCTTGGGACGTACCGGAGGGGGTGCCCCACCACCCGGGCGACAATGTTGCGGTTTACCTCGGCGGCGACGACAGCGAACTCCGCGGCCACTTTGAGAAGTTGTCCGCCGGCGGCACCGTGACGATGCCTCTGGAGAAGCAGGCGTGGGGTGACGAGGCCGGCGCGCTCGTGGACCGGTTCGGGATCACCTGGATGGTCAACATCACCCAGCGGCAAACCTGATCGACGGCTACGTCGTGTAGGCGATCTGCCGGTGGATCGCGAAACAGTACGGCCCTCCGCCGTGACCGGATCGAGTCGCCACCGCCGGCTAACGCGCCCTGTGTGGCGGGGAACAACACTGCGGGGCGGCGGTGGGCCGGCGGGGTCGGCCGCCGTCGGCACGGCAAAGCCGTACTGGAGATCGACTGAGCCCACTGGGGAGTCGTGGATCGGTTCGGTTGCCGGTCGGGCGGTTTGTCCTGTTATGGGTCGTTCCCGCACCGCAGTAGTGCGCATACGATCAAGAGATGCCACCCGACGCGGCGCGGCGCAGCGACCGTTCGAGGCGGGCGATCCTCGTTGCCGCGTTGGAGTTGGTCGAGGCGCTCGGCTACACGAGGTTGACCATCGAGGCGGTGGCGGCTCGGGCGGGCGTGGGCAAGCAGACGATCTACCGGTGGTGGCCGTCCAAGGGGCCGTTGTTGTTCGACGCGTTCGTGGAGCTCGGGCCGGCTGAGCGGGACGCGTTGCCGACCGGGGATCTGGCGGCCGACCTCAAGCGCGAGTTGCGGATCGCGGTGGAGGAGTTGGCCGAGCGGCGGTTCGACCAGGTGTGCCGGGTGTTGGTGCACGAGGCGCGCACGGATCTGGTGACGTTGCTGCTGATGCCGCGCCGCGTGGTGTTGGAGGAGCGGTTGCGGTCGGCTCAGCGGGTGGGGCAAGTGCGGGCCGATGTCGACGTGTCGGCGGCGGCGGAGTTGTTGTTGGGGCCGGTTTACCAGCGGTGGTTGTTGCGGACGGCTCCGTTGACCGGGGACTTCGTCGACGCGGTGGTGGATCTCGTGCTCCGCGCGTTGAGCGGGTGACCATGATCGGTAGGGTTCGCCGATCATGGGGTACGCGGTGGTCGACGTGGAGACGACCGGGTTCGCCGCACGCGGTTCGGACCGGGTCGTCGAAGTGGCCGTGGTCGGGCTGGACTCCGCGGGTCGGGTGACCGACGAGTGGTGCACCCTGCTCAACCCCGGACGTGACCTCGGGCCGCAGCACGTGCACCGCATCCGCGCCGCCGACGTGTGGCACGCGCCGACGTTCGCGCAGGCCGCCGGTGCATTGGCGTCCCGCCTGGCCGGACGGGTGGTCGTCGCGCACAACCTGTCGTTCGACGCCCGGTTCCTGATCGCCGAGTTCGGCCGCATCGGCGTCGACCTGCCGGTGACCGGGCTGTGCACGATGCGGCTCGCTGACCGGTACCTGCCGAACCGGTCCGGGCGGTCGCTGGCCGCCTGCTGCGAGGCGGCCGGGGTGGTGCTCGAATCGGCGCACTCCGCGTTGTACGACGCCCGCGCCACGGCCCGGTTGTTCGCCCACTACCTCGGGTTCGGCGCGCCGGAGGCCGAGCCGGTGCCGCAGCTGTTCCTGGGCGGGGACGTGGCCGAGGTGCGGCGCGGGGCGGCGGCCGCGCAGGTGTCGCGGCGGCCGGAGTTGGTGACGTTGGTGCGGGGCGACCGGGTGGTGTTCACCGGTCAGATGGACTCGCCGCGTGAGGTGTGGATCGACCGGGCCCTCTCGTCCGGGCTGGTCAGCCAGGGGTACGTGACCAAGGCGACCCGCGTGCTCGTCGCCGCCGACCCGTTCACGCTGTCGAGCAAGGCGCAACGGGCGCGGGCGTACCGGGTGCCGATCGTGTCCGAGGGGGACTTCGCCGGGATGCTTGAGCGGCTGGGCGTTACGCCGATGTCCAAAGATCACCGGACCGGGTGGCGTCGGGCCTATTGAAATGCCCGCTACCCGCGGGGAGGCTCTTCACGGACAGGCACTGCGCTCGGCGGAAGGCACGAGTCCTATGAGTACCGTGCAGATCACGGCTTCCCGTGCGGTGTGGGACGAGTTCGTCTCGGAACTACCGGTCGGGGTGCTGCTCCAGGACGAGAACGGTGTGGTGCTCGCGGCGAACCCGATGGCGTCGTCGTTACTCGGTGACGCCCCCGCCTGCGACGACTCCGGGGCGCCGCTGCCCAGCCGCGCCGATCTGGCCGCGCAGGTGCTGCGCACCGGATCTCCGCTGACGTTCCCGATGGTCCTGCCGCACGCCCAGCTGTGGGCCGAGTACTACCCGATCGTCATGCGGGCGCAGGTGTTGGTGCTGCTGAGACCGGTGCAGTCGGACGTGCCGCACAGCGCCGGCCTGCTCGACGCGCTGACCGGGCTGCCCGGCCGGGCGCTGCTGCTCGACCGGCTGGACCAGGCGTTGATCCGGGCCCGGACCCAGGGCACGTTGGCGTCGCTGGTGCTGGCGGACGTGCACCGGATGGCCTCGGTGAACGCGGCGCACGGCTTCAGGCGCGGAGACGAGCTGCTCACCGTGCTGGCCCGGCGCCTGCGGCAGGGTTTACGGGCGGACTACACGGTGGCGCGGTACGGCGGCGACTCGTTCGCCGTGGTCGCGGAACACGCGAACGGCAACGGTGAAGCGGTCGCGGAACGGGTGCGTGAGCTGGCCGGGCAGTCGGTGCGGCTCGGTGGCGAGCGCGTTCGGCCGGGGGTGCGGGTGTGCTGGGTGACCAGCGACGGTGAAGTGCCGCTGCACTCGGTGATCGCGAACGTGGAGGAACGCCTGCGCGGGTAACGCACCCCGGACACAGGGCTGGGCCCCTGGCACGGAGTGCCAGGGGCCCAGTCGCGGGAGGGGGGTGGATCAGATGCGCGGCAGCTGCATGGTGTTTTCCAGCGAGCCGAACAGGGTGCGGGCGTCCAGGCCGGCCAGCGCGGGAGCGGTGCGCTGATGCACGGGCGCGGTCGGCGCGTCGACGACGCCGTTCATCGGGTTGATGTCGAGGCCGCTCAGCGAAGCCGGGGGCACCGACGGGACGGCGGTCCGGGGCTGCGCCAGGCCGGGCGCGGGCACGACGAACGGCAGCGCGGCCGGGGCCGCGACGGGCAGCGTCGGCAGGCTGCGGCCCTGCGCGGGGGCACCCAGCGGCAGACCGTTCAGCGTCGGCACGTTCTGCGCGTTCGGGACGAGGTCGAGGTTGCCGAACAGCGGCAGCGTGCCGGCGAACGAACGCTCGCGCGGCATGGCGGCCAGGACCTCGTCGGAGACCTCCGACGCCTCGGACAGGCTCGGCGAGCCGATCGGCGACCTGGACTCCGGCAACTGGCGCAGGGTGTCCAGGTTGGGCAGCTCGGTGGCGCCCATCAGGCTGTCGACGCCCATCGGGAGCTGGATGCCCCGGGTCGCCTCGACGGCCTCCTTGTCCTTCCCGGTGTCCTCACCGGTCAGCAGCCGGTCGCGGTCCTTCGTGTCGGTGGTCGCGGTACCGAGTACCTCCACCGGCACGCCGAACACGCGGGTGGGGGCCTCGGTCGGTGCCTCGAAATCGTACGCGGTGACCGCGCCGTTACCGGATGTGGTGGTCTTGCCACCGGACTGGCTGTCCGACTTGTTACTGGTCGTGGTGCCCGCGATACCCGCGCCGCTGATGGAGTCGCCGTGCGCGGACGGCTCGACGCCGGCCGGTGCGGTGAGCAGGTTGCCGGACCACGAGGCGTCGTCGGCCGACGTCATGTGCTCGCCGCCGGCGACCAGGTCGGACCTGTTGCCGGTCCGCGAGTCGCCGGTGCCGGCGACGGCGACCGAGTCGCCGAACACCTGGAGCGGAACGGACGACTGCGTGCCGATGCCGTTGCCGGACCCCGAGGCGTCGTCACCGGAGGTGTAGACGTCACCGCCGGAGTACGAGCCGAACTCGTTGCGGCTCTTCGACTCGGCGTTGCCGCCCGCGCCGACCGCGCTGCCGAACACCTGCGGCGACGACGTCTGGGGCACCGACAGCACGTTGCCCGAGAGCGAGCCCTCGTCGCCGGTGGTGACAGCCGAGCCGCCCGAACGGGACTCCAGCGAGTTGGTCGTGTCGGACGAGCCGTTGCCGACGCCGACGACCGAGTCGCCGAACACCTGCGCCGGGTTCGAGGTGGGGATGTGCACGATGTTGCCCGACGCGGACCCGTGCTTGCCGTTGGCCATCGGCGGGTTGGCCAGGTTGATCTTGGTGTCGCTGTCGGTCTTGGAGGACGGGTTGGCGACCGCGCCACCCGAGTTGCCGAACACCTGGCCGCCGAGGGCGGTCGGTGCGGAGACGACGTTGCTGGACGCGGTGCCGTTGTCGTCGATGCTGGTCGCGACTTCACCGGAGCGGACGGTCTTGTCCTCGGTGGCCCGGCCGGACGGGGTGCCCGCCGCGCCGACGCCGTTGCCGAACGCCTCGGCGGGCAGGCCCACCGGGATCTGGCCGACGTTGCCGGAGCCGACCGCGTCGTTGCCGGTGGTGCCGTTGTAGCCGCCGGCGTCCGCGGTGACGTCGTTCTCGCACCCACCGGTGGCGATGCCGCCGGCGGTGACGCCGTTGCCGCACAGGTCGGCCGCGCCCGCCGGGGGGAGGTTGGCCGAGTTCGCCGACAGCACCGAGCGGTCGCCGTTGGTGAACGTGTGGCCACCCGCGGAGGCGTTGGCCTCGTTCGAGTGCCTGGCCGAGGTGATGCCCACGCCCGACACCGCATTGCCCGCGCCGGAGACCGGCAGTGCCACGGGCGCGTCGGCGAAGTTGCCCGACAGCACGGCGTCCTGACCGGAGGTCGCGCTGTTGCCGCCGGCCTGGGCGTCGTTGTGCTCCGAGTTGGCGAGGTGCGAGCTGCCGACGCCGGCGACGGCGTTGTCGCCCGTCGACACGGGGCCGGCCATCGCGGGCTGGACCACGTTGCCCGCGAGCGTGCCGTCGTCGCCCGACGTCATCGCCCACATCTGGGTGCCGTACCGGTCGGGGTGGGTCTCGCCCGCGTCGGCGGACGCCCGGTTCTCGGTGGCCGCCTCCGCGTTCCCGACCGCGCCGATCCCGTTGCCGCTGACCGCGACGACCGGTGCCAGCGGCACGCCGACGACGTTGCCGCCGCCGGTGCTGTTGGTGCCGTCGGTGCGCAGCGAGCCGGTCGCGTCGGCGTCGTTCGACGCCGACGACCTGCTGTGCGAGTTGCCGCCGGCGGCGACGGCGTTGTTGGTCACCTGGACCGGCACGGCGCCCTGCACCGCGGCGATGTTGCCCGACAGCGAGCCGTCCCGGCCGGAGGTCTGGATGTCACCGCCGGCGGTGGCCTGCTGGGCGGAGGCGCTGCGGGACTCGGCGTTGGCACCGACCGCGAACGCGTTGCCGCTGAACTGGGGTGAGATCGCCATGCCACCGTGGGCGACGTTGCCCGCGAGCTGGCCGTACGAGCCGGTGGTCCTGACGTCATCGGTGCTGTCGACCGACTTGACGCAGCTGCCCTCGCTGTAGGCGTCGCCGCCGACCGCGAACGCGTTGCCGCAGGCGTTGACGGGCATGACGACGTCGGCGTCGGCGGAGTTGCCGCGGGTCGCACCGGTGGTGTCGACCACCTTGAGCTGCCCCTGCGCACTGTGGACGAGCGGGTTCGCCGGAGCCGCGATGCGGCCGGCGGGCGTGCTGGACAGGCTCGGCGTGCCGACTTCGCGGTGGAAGGACGGCAGGTCGCGGTTGCCCGCCGGGGTGCCCAGGTTGTTGTGGTCGACGTCGACCGGAACGCGCACCTTCGCGTCGAGCGGGTTCGGCGGCGAGTCCGGGTTGACGTTCTCCTGGGCTGAAGCGATGCCCGTACCGAGCATCAGCAAACCACCCGTGACAAGTGCGGTCTGGAGACCGCGCTTGGCCCAGGTTTGCATGGGTTCTCCTTCTTTCGGTGTCCCTTGCGGGAGGTGAAGGGTGGTCGGACGCGGCTGACCGCGTCGGAGATGACGACCACCCGGATCAGGGGGGTGGGAAGCGCGGCGTCTCGACCGGAGTGGGAGCGCACGCGAACGGCGCCACGGTCGATTACCGGGTCGACTCGTTCAGAGCCGCCGCGGACCGCGCGCTGTGGTCAGTCGGGGGTGATACCGGGCTGCTTGCCCGGCATCACGACGTTCCGCTCGGTGGCGGGGAACAGAGCCCGGGCCACCGCGGAGTCGATGCGGTCGGCGGAGACGGCCGAGAACGGGCCGCTGCCGCCGCCGGAGGAACCGGAACCGTCGCCACCGCAGGAGCATTGGACCGGCGCGCCGAGCGGCGCGAACGGCATCAACGGCAGTCCGGACGGGTCGCCCGGCAGGGACGACCCGGTGTCGCCCGGCAGCTCGGTGATCGGCTGCTGGGAAGCTTCCAGCCACGTCCGGCTGAACGTGTCGAACACCCCTTGCACCACCGGGGTACCGGCGGAAACCGGCACGGCGGTGGCGGCCGGGGTGGTCTCGGTGACGCGCTGCTCCTCGGTGCCGCCGACGACGAGGTCGGTGGGCACCAGTTCGGGCAGGCGCGGCTGGATCCAGCCGCCCACGTGCTCGACGGCGCCGCGGATGTCCTCCGCGACCCGGCCGAGATCGGGCGGGCCGGGCTCGCGCACCGGCTGGGTGCGCAGGGTGGTGTCGAGGTCTTGCACGGCCTCGCCGACCGGGGGCAGACCGACCGGGTTCAACGGGGCCTGCAACCGGCTTTCGGACGCCTCCTGCGCGACCTCGGTGACCACGTCGTGGTCGATCGAGGGCTGCGCGGACGCCGGAGCCGTGGACAGCGCCCAGGCCGCGGCGGAGCCGACCACCGTGCCGCCGACGACCAGCAGGGCGCGGGAGAGCAGCCGCCGAACGCGGCTCGCCCCCGTTCCCACTCGCTGGTCAACGGCCGACATCGCTGGTACCTCCACCGATAAGCACTGGGATTCGCCGGCGATTTGATCCAAGTGATCAACCCGACGACGTGAGAGTGCCAGGAGCCGAGGCGGGTGCGCACTGCTTCGGCGCCTGGTTCGCCGGATCGTGTGACGAACACTCGGTGTTGTCGATCATGACGGTGGGTAATCAGACCCGTTTGAGCACTCGTGCCGCGCCGGCGGCGGCCGTGGACGCCAGAATCCAGCCGACCGCGATCAACGTGCTGGAGATCCACTGCGAGGCGCCGCCGAACCGCCACTTGCCGTCCTGGCCGAGATCCACGATCGGGATCAGCAGGTCCATCGACAGCAGCCACGCGTTCCACGACGGCGACTCGTCGTCGTTGAGCTTCGGCATCTCGTGGCCCAGGAACCACACCGAGCCGAACAGCCAGAACGCGGTCAGCCAGGCGATCGCGAGCCACGGCCGGTAGCCGTAGCCGACCGTCCAGCGCTGGAGGAACCCCCACACCCGGCCCGCGACGCCGAGTTCGGAGTAGCGCCGGTGCTGCTTCTCCAGCTGCACCAGCTGCGCCAACTCCTCCTCGCCACCGTCCCGGTACACCGCGGCCAGCTGCTCGTACGGTCCGGGCGCGAAGTCCGGCTGCACCTCGCGCAGCCACCGCAGCCGGGTGCGCACGTCGACGTGCGGCGTGGACGAGATCGCGCTGAACGTGAAGTCCTCCACGTCCACCCCGCCGGTCGCCGCCCACAGCCCCGGCCCGTCGGTCACGGTCGCCGCGCTCACCCTGGTCAGCACGACCCGGCCGACCGGGATGCGGTCCTCGGACATCCGCAGCACGAGTTGGCTCACCGTGAGGCCGTAGGCGTTCAGCGCGATGTCGCTGCCCGGACCGCCCAGCTGAGCGCCGGCGAACGTGGCCATCTTGCCGACCTCGGCCAGCCGGATCCGCACGCCGCCCGCGGCGGTGAAGCCGTGGCTGCACAGGAAGTCCTTGCCGATGGTGGCCACGCGGGCGTCCAGCGACGGTTTCACCGTGCCGTCCGGGCGGCGGCGCGGCGAGGTCAGCGACGCACCGGAGCAGTCGAGGGTGGAGCCGATCGCGGCGTTCTGCAACCGCAGCGAACCCTGGGCGCGCAGGTCGCGGAGGAACAGCGTGCCGCCGACCCGCAGCCGGTCGGCGAACAGGACGTCGATGCCGGGGCCGTGCAATTGGACGCCGGAGAGAGATGCGCTTCCTCTTACATGCGCGTCCACCAGGCGCACCTGCCCGTAGGCCCGCAGAGCGGAGTCACGTTCGCCGCCGCTCTGGAAGGCGCCGTTGACCGCGCCGCGCGCTTCGAGGTCGCCGCGCACCTGGATGCCGTCCGCGTGCAGGGCCACCGGGATGCGGTGGACGACCTCGCCGGTGTGGTCCGCCAGCTCCTCCACCACGTCACGGCGGCCGATCACCGCGCCGGACAGCCGCAGGTAGCCGCCGATGTCGGCGTTGGGCAGGCGGACCGTGCCGGAGGAGGTGAAGCCGTCGTCCAGCTCCACGTTGCCGTCCACCCGCATGCGGTCGGCGACGAGCGCGGCGGCCTCGTCGGCGGTGCCGCGCGGGATCACCAGCACCGGGCGGTCGGCCACGCTGGCGTGCAGGCGGGCGCCGGAGAACACGACGCTGCCGCCGACGCGCGCGCCATCCAGCAGGATGCGGCCCTCGGCGGTGAACCGGCCGCCTTCGGCGTCGCAGAACAGGTTGCCCGCGATGGTGACACCGGTGGCGTCGAGGGCGTTTTGGCCGGCGTTGAGCAGGCGCGCGCCGCCGAGGTGCACGTTGCCGCCGACGTTCGCGCCGCGCAGCCGCACCTCGCCGCCCGCGCGCAGCGCGATGGCCTGGAGCGAACCCGACAGGCGGATGCGGGCGGCCAGCAGGGCGTGGTCGCCGCCCGTGCCCCGCAGCACCGCGCCGGCCAGCCGGAACGTGCCGTCGACCGAGGCGTCGGTCAGGTCGACCACGCCGTCGCTGGTGAAACCGGCCTCCAGCACCAGGTCGCTGCCGACGCGCAGGTTGCGGCCCCACAGGCCGGGGACCTTGCAGCCGCGCATCCGCAGGCCGACCAGGTGGGCCATGCGGAAGTCCGGCGGGCGTTCGAAGGTGCAGCCGAGGAAGTCGATCACGTGATCGACCCGCGCGCCCTCCACCGCGAACGGGCCGACGACGTTCGCGCCGACCAGCCGCAGGGCGGCGTTGCGCGAGCCGTCGGTGAGCAGGGACGAGAGGAGTTCGCCGCGGACCGTGCGCTCCTTCTTGGGCGTCCTCGGGTCGAACCGCAGCGGACGGCCGGCAGCGAACGCGGCGCGCACGGCGTCCTCGGCGGTCTGCTCGGCGGTCACGTCCCGATCCGATCACCCGCGGCGCGCGTTCCGCCAGGGTTTGGCCTAATCCGGAAACGTGGGGTTCGACATGCCCGAACTGGGAACTCGTGTGGTCCGACCGGCCTACCCGCGGGGTGGTGGCGGACTACCGTGATCGGCGTGACGGGGACGGAGTCGAAGATCAGCGACAGGGTGCCGAAGCTGCTGCTCGTGACCGCGGCGTTGAGCTGGCGTTTCGTGGCGGTGATCGCCGCTCTCTACGTGGTGTTCCACGTGGTCGGGTTCCTGGCCGCGATCGTCATCCCGGCCGGGGTGGCGCTGCTGCTGGCCGCGCTGCTGTCGCCCGCGGTGTCGCAGCTCACCCGGGCGGGCATGCCGCGCGGGCTGTCCACGGGTGTGGTGCTGGTCGCGGGCATCGCGGTCGTCGGCGGCGTGCTCACGTTCGTCATCACCGAGTTCTCCAAGGGCCTGCCGCAGTTGCAGGAACAGATCAGCGCGAGCCTGGACACCATCCGCGACTGGCTCAGGGACGGGCCGCTGCACCTGAGCGAGGTGCAGCTGCAGCAGTACCTGGACCGGGTGGTGGAGACGCTCAAGGAGAACCAGTCCGAGATCACCTCCGGCGCGCTCACCACGGCGGCGACCGTCGGCGAGCTGCTGACCGGGCTGATCCTGGCGCTGTTCACGCTCATCTTCTTCCTGCACGACGGCGACGGGATCTGGCGGTTCATGATCCGGATCGTGCCCAGCGACGTGCGCGGGCGGGCCGATGTGGCGGGACGGCGCGGGTTCGCCTCGCTGGTGTCGTACGTGCGGGCGACCGCGCTGGTGGCCGTGGTGGACGCGGTCGGTGTCGGTGTCGGGCTGTGGATCGTGGACGTGCCGCTGGTCGTGCCGCTGTCGGCGCTGGTGTTCCTCGGCGCGTTCATCCCGATCGTCGGTGCGGTGATCACGGGTGCGGTGGCGGTGTTGGTGGCGTTGGTGGCCAACGGGCCGCTGGAGGCGCTGATCATCCTGGCCGTGCTGATCGGCGTGATGCAGCTGGAGAGCCACGTGCTGCAACCGCTGCTGCTGGGGCGCGCGGTGAAGCTGCACCCGTTGGCCGTGGTGCTGGCGATCACCACCGGGTTGGTCGTCAGCGGTATCGCGGGCGCACTGCTGTCCGTGCCGCTGCTGGCGGTGCTGAACTCGGGGATCCGGTCGTTGCTGTCGGAGTCGGACAAGGCCGTCGAGCCGGATGAGGTCGACGTGCACGAACCGCAGGAGAGCGGTCCGGTGGACACCGGTGGGGAACGGGTTTCCGCCGGCGGAGCCGGCGATCAGACAGAGGACGTCGACGACACCGAGGACCCGACCGCGGAGCACAGCGGGAAGAAGTGAGTCAGGCCATCTCGACCAGGTTGCGGCCGTAGCCCTTGGCGGCGAGCAGGGCGGAGTCGGCGGCCACCAGCAGATCCGGCAGTTCGTAGCCGAACCGCTGGGTGGTGGCCACACCGATGCTCACCGTCAGGCCGGTGAGCAGGTGTTCCCGGCCGTCCGTGGCGACCGTGGGCACGGCCAGGTCGGCCACGGCGTGCCGCACGCGTTGGGCCACCGAACGCGCGATGGCCGGTTCGGCGTCGGGCAGGAGCACGACGAACTCCTCGCCGCCGAAGCGGCCGACCAGGTCACCGCTGCGCACGGTGCTGGTGAGCAGCACGGCCACCGCGCTCAGCGCCGAATCGCCCGCCAGGTGGCCGACCTCGTCGTTGACCCGCTTGAAGTGGTCCAGGTCGAGCAGCATCACGGCCATCGGCCGCTCGCGGACCCGTGCCTTCGACAGCTCGTAGCGCGCCCGGCTGTCCCAGTGCACGGCGTTGGCCAGGCCCGTCTTCGCGTCGCGTTGCGCGGAACGGCGCCACTGCGGCAACTGTGCGGCGCGTTCCAGCAGGGCCAGCGGCGGGCCCGCCATCAGCGCGTGCACCGGGGTGGCCGCGGCGGCGAAACCCATGAGACCACCGATGCTCACCGCGACGATGCCCAGCACGGCGTCGATCGGCTCGCCGACGACCTCCTCACCGGGGGCGTGCGGGCTGCGCAGCTTCAGGCCGAGCGCGATCAGGCCGGCGCGGAGCACCAGTAGCACCGTCGCGCCGAGCACCATGATCCCCAGGTCCGTGCTCGGCTCGGCCCAACCGATGACGTAACGGGTGCCGAACACGGCCAGCGCCGTCGCGGCGAGGGTGAACACCCAGCGGTACGACTCGGGGCGTTTGCCCAGCACACCGTGCAGCGCGGGGCCGAACAGCAACAGGACGAGCAGGTTGCACGGCAGCGCCACCAGGCCCGCGGTCAGGTAGCAGAGGTGGGCCGCCCACGGGTTGCGCTCGGAGTCGCCGATCCGGTGGCTGTAGATCGAACTGCCGATGATCACCGCGCCGGCGGTGCCCGCGATGGCCGCGAACCGGCCGATCTCACCGGGTGCGGGCTGCGGCGACGACACGATCGCGTAGACGACGACGGCCAGCGCGGCGAGGTCCACGAGCAGCCAGTAGGCCAGCGCGGAGCGCTTCAGCGTCCACAGTGGCCAGTGGCGCACGATCGGCCCTCCCTCGCCACAGCAGCCTACGAGAGCGTCTTCCCCCAGAAGATCACACACGGTGACTCCTGCCAGCCTTTCACACATGTCGATGTCGGAACAGACGGCCACCTGGGGGTTAGCTACGCCACTCGGACACGGCAAGATTGGGCGCGAAGGGAGCACACCGTGCACACGAAGCCATCCGATCAGGGGTCATCGGTGATGGAAGACCCGGTCGCGCACCTCTGGCGGGGAACGGTTGCGCTACGCGTAGTGACGTTCCTGTTCGCTTTGGGCAACGCGATCGACCAGCACGACGAGTACGAGCGGCCGTGGCTGGCGTGGGCGACGATCGCGGCGATGGCCCTGTGGTCGGTGTTCACCATCCAGGCCTACAGCCGGGAGAGCGGGCGGCGGCCGTGGATCGTGGTGGCCGACCTCGTGATCACGTGCGGCCTGATGTCCCTGTCACCGCTGATCATGACGGATGCTCAGTTCCTGTTCAACGTTCCGCTGATCACCACGATCTGGGCGGCCGTACCGCCGGTGGCTGCGGGCGCGCTCGGCGGGCAGATCGCGGGCGCGGCGTCCGGGTTCGCGGTCGGGTTGAGCACCTACCTCAACCGCGGTGGGCTCAGCGTCGACCTGGTGCGGGACGTGGTCCTGCTGACCGGCGCCGGGTTCGTGGTCGGCATGGCGTCGTCCACGGCACGCCGTTCGGCGGTGCGGCTGGCGCAGGCGTTGCGGACCGAGGCGGCCACCGCGGAACGCGAGCGGCTGGCACGGTCCATTCACGACGGTGTGCTGCAGGTGCTGGCGCGGGTGCGCAAACGCGGCACGGAACTCGGCGGTGAGGCCGCGGAACTGGCCGAGTTGGCCGGTGAGCAGGAAGTCGCGCTGCGGTCGCTGGTGGCGGCCGCGCCGACGGAGTCCACAGTGGATGGTGACGCGGACCTGCGGCCGGCGCTGCAACTGCTCGCCACGCCGCGGATCCAGGTGTCCACACCGGCGACGCAGGTGATGCTGCCCGCCGCGACGGCGATCGAGCTGACCGCCGTCGTGCGCGAGGCGCTGTCCAACGTGGACAAGCACGCGGGGGCGGACGCGCGGGCGTGGGTACTGCTCGAAGACCTCGGCGAGGAGGTCGTGCTCAGCGTGCGCGACGACGGCCCCGGCATCCCGGAGGGGCGGCTCGCCTCCGCCGAGGCGGAGGGCCGGATGGGTGTCGCCCAGTCCATCCGGGGCCGGGTGGAAGCGCTGCGTGGGACCCTTGAGCTGCAAACGGGGCCGGGGGAGGGCACCGAGTGGGAGGTTCGGGTTTTCAGATGAGCGTGTCCGTGATGGTGGTGGACGACCACCCGCTGTGGCGCGACGGTGTCGCGCGTGACCTGGCCGAACGCGGTTTCGAGGTGGTCGCGACCGCCGGTGACGCCGCGTCGGCGGTGCGGATCGCCCGCGCGGTGCGGCCGGACGTGGTGCTGATGGACCTCAACCTGGGGGAGACGACGGGGGTCGAGGCGACGACGGTGATCACCGGGTCGTTGTCGGGCACCCGGGTGCTGGTGCTGTCGGCGAGCGGCGAGCACAGCGACGTGCTGGAGGCGGTGAAGGCGGGCGCGTCCGGTTACCTGGTGAAATCGGCGTCGGCCGAGGAGCTGGTGGAGGCGGTGAACCGGACCGCCGCCGGCGACGCGGTGTTCACCGCGGGCCTGGCGGGGCTGGTGCTCGGCGAGTACCGGCGGATGGCCGCCACGCCGGACGACGACAAGCCGCAGCTCACCGAGCGGGAGACCGAGGTGCTGCGGCTGGTGGCCAAGGGGCTGACGGCCCGGCAGATCGCGAACCGGCTGGTCATCTCGCACCGGACGGTGGAGAACCACGTGCAGTCCACCCTGCGCAAGCTCCAACTGCACAACCGCGTCGAGCTGGCGCGGTACGCGATCGAGCACGGGCTCGACGTCGAGCCGGAGGGCTGAGCCATGACCGACCCCAAGGACTTCCGGGTGTCCGACGCGGAGCGGGAACACGTCGTCGGGCTCTTGCAGAAGGCGATCGGCCGCGGGCTGATCACGTTGGACGAGTTCACCGAGCGCACCGACACGGCCCTGGCCGCACGCACCCGCGGCCAGCTCAACGCCGTGCTGCTGGACCTGCCGGGCATGGTGCACAACGAGCAGGCCGTGCTCGTGCCGCAGGACCGGCAGGAGCTGAAGGCCACCATGTCGACGATCAACCGCAAGGGCAACTGGACGGTGCCCCGGCAGCTCGTGGTGCACAGCCGGATGGGCTCGACGGAGTTGGACTTCCGCGAGGCCTCCATCGCGCACGAGGTGGTGGACATCGAGCTGGACGTGACGGCCGGGTCGGTGAAGCTGGTGCTGCCGGACGGCGCGACGGTCAACGCCGAGGGCGTAGAGCTGGCCGCGAGCAGCCTGAAGGACAAGGTGGGGTCGGGCGCGAACGGGCGTCCGCACTTCGTGGTGCACGGCGCGGTGCGGGCCGGGTCGGTGGAGATCAAGAAGAAGGCGCGCTGGTTCCGGCACGCGTGACGGCACACCATCGAGTGGTTGATCAGCATTGTCTTCGCTATGTACGGACAAACTGCCGTACAGTCGCGGACATGCCCGCCAAAGACGCTCGCCTCGAACTCCGGCTCGACCCCGCGATCAAAGCGCGGCTGGAGCGGGCCGCGGCGTTGACACGGCAGTCGACCAGCTCCTTTGTGGCGGAGGCGTCGATCGCCGCTGCGGACAAAGTACTGGGGGCGGCTGACGTGACGTTCATGCCGGCTGAGCAGTTCGATGAACTGATGGCGGCCTTGGACGTGCCTGATGAGGCCCCTGAGCTGGCAAGGCTCGCCAAGCGGCCGTCGAGGGTCGTACGCAGGTGATCGACTGGGCATCCTCCGCTCTTGCCCCGCTCCATGACCTGGCCGAGTTCGACTGCGGTGTTCCGGAACTCAATGACTGGCTCAGGGGCCACGCCGCCCATGCGATCGCCCGCGGCACAGGACGCACTTACGTGTGGACGCCCCTGGGCAACGACCGCGTGGTGGCCTATTACGCGATCGTCCCGCACTTGCTCGCCAGAACCGAGCTGACGACGAATCTCGCGGGAGGGCTCAGCACGGCGGTGCCGGGGTATCTGTTGACGAAGCTGGCCCTTGACCAGACCCTGCACGGCGGAGGACTCGGTGCCGAACTCCTTCGCGACGCCATGAGGACGGTGGTCGAGGCCGCCGAGAAGGCGTCCGGACGTCTGCTCGTGGTCGACGCCATCGACGATCATGCGGCGGCGTTCTACCGCAAGCACGAGTTCAAGCCGGTAGTGGACAACCCGCTGCGGCTGGTGGTGAAGGTCGCCACGCTGCGCAAGGCTCTCGACCTGTAGTCCCCAGGTCGCGAGGCGGGCTTCGAGGCCGTCGAGCCGTGTGCCCAGGCCGCGCAGGTTCAGGCCTTCCAGGCCATCTTCGTCGAGCAGTTCGATGGCAGTGCCACAATCCTGTGAAGCTGACCTTACGAGTGAATTCAGAAAGTCCTGATGGACTGCACAAGTCGACCAGGAGCACACTCGCCGGCATGAAGGCACTGGTCAAGGCGACCGCGGGGCCGGGACTGTCGTTGACCGACGTTCCGGACCCCACCCCGGGTCCCGGTGACGTCGTGGTCCGGGTGCTGCGGACCGGTATCTGCGGCACGGACCTGCACATCGACTCGTGGGACGAGTGGGCCGCGCACAACATCCACGCGCCGCTGGTGCTCGGGCACGAGTTCGTCGGCGAGGTCGTGGAGATCGGCGCCTCGGTGACCGGGGTGAAGGTCGGCGACCTGGTCAGCGGCGAGGGCCACCTGGTGTGCGGGACGTGTCGCAACTGCAAGGCAGGCCGGCGGCACCTGTGCGCCAACACACGCGGCCTGGGCGTGCACAACGACGGGGCGTTCGCGCAGTACGTGGTGCTGCCCGAGCAGAACGCCTGGGTGCACCGCGCGCCGGTCGACCTGGACGTGGCGGCGATCTTCGACCCGTTCGGCAACGCCGTGCACACCGCGCTGTCGTTCCCGGTCATCGGCGAGGACGTGCTGATCACCGGCGCGGGCCCGATCGGGATCATGGCGGCGGCCGTGGCCAAGCACGCCGGCGCGCGCAACGTCGCCATCACCGACGTGAGCGAGCACCGGCTGGAGCTGGCCCGCAAGGTCGGCGTGGACCTCGCGTTGAACGTCTCCGAGCGCACCATCTCCGAGGCCCAGTCCGAACTGGGCATGTCCGAGGGCTTCGACATCGGCATGGAGATGTCCGGCAAGCCGATCGCGTTGCAGGAGATGATCGGCAACATGGCCCACGGCGGTCGGATCGCCGTGCTCGGGCTGCCCGCCGAGGAGTTCGCGGTCGACTGGAGCAGCGTCGTGCTGAAGATGCTGCACATCAAGGGCATCTACGGCCGGGAGATGTTCGAGACCTGGTACTCGATGTCGGTGCTGCTGCAACGCGGTCTCGACCTGACGCCGGTGATCACGCACCGGTTCGACTACACCGCCTTCGACCAGGCGTTCGCGACGGCTCGCGAGGGCAAGTGCGGCAAGGTCATCCTCGACTGGACGGGAGCTCACTGATGTACGGCGCGATGCGCGAGGACCTGCGGACCGGCCTGGACGAGATCCGCTCGGCCGGCCTCTACAAGGCGGAACGGGTGATCGGCACGCCGCAGAACGCCGCCGTCCGGGTGGGTTCGGGCGACGAGGTGCTGAACTTCTGCGCCAACAACTACCTGGGCCTGGCCGACCACCCGCGGTTGGTGCAGGCGGCCCACGAGGCGTTGGACCGGTGGGGCTTCGGCATGGCGTCGGTGCGGTTCATCTGCGGGACGCAGGAGCCGCACAAGGAGCTGGAGAAGCGGCTCTCGGAGTTCCTGGGCACCGACGACACGATCCTCTACAGCTCGTGCTTCGACGCCAACGGCGGTCTGTTCGAGACCCTGCTCGGCGCCGACGACGCGATCATCTCCGACGAGCTGAACCACGCGTCGATCATCGACGGCGTGCGGCTGTCGAAGGCGCGCAGGTACCGGTACAAGAACCGGGACATGGACGACCTGGAGCGGCAGCTCAAGGACGCCGCCGACGCCCGGTACCGGCTGATCGCGACCGACGGCGTGTTCTCCATGGACGGCTACCTGGCGCCGTTGGACGAGATCTGCGACCTGGCCGACCGGTACGACGCGCTGGTGATGGTGGACGACTCGCACGCGGTCGGCTTCACCGGGCCGAACGGGCGCGGCACGCCGGAGCTGTTCGGGGTGCAGGACCGGGTGGACATCGTCACCGGCACGCTCGGCAAGGCGCTGGGCGGCGCTTCCGGTGGGTACACGTCCGGGCGGGCGGAGATCGTGGAGATGCTGCGGCAGCGGTCGCGGCCGTACCTGTTCTCCAACTCGCTGGCGCCGTCCATCACGGCCGCCGCGATCGCCGCGTTGGACCTGCTCAGCTCGTCCGGCGAGCTGTTGACCCGGCTGCGCGAGAACACCGCGCTGTTCCGGTCGCGGATGACGGAGGCCGGGTTCGACCTGCTGCCGGGTGAGCACCCGATCATCCCGGTGATGATCGGGGACGCGGCGCTCGCTTCGCGGATGGCTGATCTGCTGCTGGAGCAGGGCATCTACGTGATCGGCTTCTCTTATCCGGTCGTGCCGCACGGCAAGGCGAGGATCCGGACGCAGATGTCGGCGGCGCACTCGACGGACGACGTGAACCGGGCCGTGGACGCTTTCGTGGTGGCACGGGCTCGGATGTGAGCTAGCTCTTGCCCCAGATGCCGAAGAACACGAGCGCGATCGCGGACACCAGGATCGAGAGCAACACGACGGTGCCGTTCACCTCGAACCCGCCGGCTCGGATGCTGGGCACGATGATCCCGAAGACGACCAGGACGAGCAGGCCGAGACCCGCGATGACCGACTCGGTGGTGCGGATCGAACGCATGGTTCTTGGTACCGCACGCACAGTGTGATCGCTTCTCGGGCGGGCGGGCGGGCAGGTCGGTGGGTGGTGGGTGGGTGGTGGGTGGGCACGGTTAGGGCTTCTTCACGGCTTCGATGAGGAATCGCTGGGAGTGCGCCACGAAGGGGCCGTGTCGCTCGATGAAGTCGTGCAGCCGGGACAGGCGGTCGCGGTAGGCGTCCACGGTGAAGTCGGGGACGATCCAGATCACCTTGCGGAGGAAGTGGACCACCGCCGCGATGTCGTAGAACTCCATCCGGAGGGCTTCCTGGCGCAGGTCGACGACCTCCAGCCCGGCCGCTTCCGCCTCGGCCACGACCACCATCGGGCTCCGGCTCGGGTCCACCGGCTGCGGGCCCATCATGGCGTCGGTCAGTTCGCGCACCGAGCCCGCACCGACCTGTTGTGACAGGTAGGTGCCTTGCGGGCGCAGGACTCGGCGTACCTCGTCCCAGCGGGTCAGCACCGGGTGGCGGCTGACGACCAGGTCGAAGTGGTCGGACGGGAACGGCAGTGGTGCCGCGTCGTCGAGCTCGCGCACGTCGGCGTTGAACTTCGCCAGCGTGCGGCGGGCGATGTCGAGGTTCGGCGGCCAGGACTCCGTCGCGGCCAGGACCGGCGGAGCGACTGGGATCGTGGCCAGCACCTCGCCGCCGCCGGTCTGGATGTCGAGCGCCGCCTCGGCCTTCGCCATCCGGTCGGCGAGCAGGCCCGCGTAACCCCACGACGGGCGCTGCTCGGTCGCACGACCGGTGAACCAGGAGAAGTCCCAGCCTTCGGTGGGGACGGCTTCGCCTTCGGCGACGAGGTCTTCGAACGTCGGCATGGGGCGAGGGTGCCAGGGGTTGGTGGTGCTCGCATCGGCATTACGCCGAGGCCGGGACGCGGGACGTGCGCGTCGGGTCAGTCCGTCGATCGCTGGTCACGATCGCTGGTCACGATCCCTGGTACACCGCGCGCGACGGGTTGCTGCTGGGTGAGGATTGGCCGGTGATCGACCCACGACGGCTCCGGGTGCTGCGCGCGCTCGCCGACCACGGGACCGTGACGGCGGCGGCGCGGGCGTTGCACCTCACGCCGTCTGCGGTGTCGCAGCAGTTGGCCGCGTTGGAGTCGGAGGTGGGGCACTCGCTGCTGCGGCGGCGGGGGCGGCGGGTGTCGTTGACGGCGGCCGGTGAGCTGCTGGTCGGGCATGCCAACGCGGTGGCGGCGGAGTTGGAGCGGGCGCAGGCGACGTTGGCCGCGTTCGCGTCGGGGGCCACCGGACGGGTCGAGGTGGGCAGCTTCGCGTCGGCGATCACGCAGGTGGTGGCGCCGGCGTTGGCGGCGTTGCGGGTGTCGGCGCCGGGGGTGACGTTACGGGTGCGGGATGTGGAGGGGCACGCCAGCGTGCCGCTGTTGCTGGACGGTGAGATCGATCTGGCGATCACGGAGGAGTACCGGTTGCGGACCGACGATCGGCGGCTGACCCGGTTTCCGCTCTATACCGAGCCGTTTGACGTGGTGCTGCCGGCGGAGCATCGGCTGGCTGGTCGGTCGGATGTGGACCTGGCGGATCTTGCGGACGACGACTGGGTGGTGACGTTGCCCGGGAATCCGGTGCGGGACGTGGTGCAGTTGGCCTGCGAGCAGGCTGGTTTCGCGCCGCGGATCGTGCACACGTCGGACGACTTCCGGGCGATCGGTGCGTTGGTGCGGGCCGGCGCGGGGGTGGCTTTGGTGCCGCGCAACGCGGTACGGGGTGTGCCGGTGCGGGGTGTGCCGGTACGCGGCACGGCGCCGTTGCGGCGGGTGGTCGCGGCGGTGCGGCGGGGTAGTGAGGAGCATCCCTTGATCAGGCTGGTGCGCGATGCTCTGTGGGTGGCGGCGGGTGAAGTGGGGCCTGGGGTTGAGTCCGGCTCGATTTGACATGGGGCCCTTACGGGCACCGAAGGCTGGCCTCGTGGGCTGGAGGCGGGTCCGTTGTGGGCGCGGTCCCGCTGAAAGCGTCTAGTGAGGCAGGGTCTAGTGAGGGGCGCGGGCGGCTAGTTTTGCTGAGGCTGGGTCGGCGGCGGCTAGGGCGCCTCGGGCGGCTAGTTGGCACAGGTCGAAGCTGGTCGCGGCTAGTTTTGCGCCTACGCCGGCCAACGCTGTGTGGTTCATCGACAGGCTTGTCACGCCCACGCCGATCAGGACGCAGGCGAGTAGTGGGTCGGCTGCGGCCTCGCCGCAGACGCCTACTGGCTTGCCCAGGGCGGTGCCGGCGTCGCCTACCAGCTTGATCAGGCGGAGCAGGGCCGGTTGCCACGGGTCGTTGAGGGCGGCCACTGCGCCGACCTGGCGGTCGGCCGCGAAGACGTACTGGGCCAGGTCGTTGGTGCCGATGGAGACGAAGTCGACTGCGGCGAGGATTTCCCGGGCGACCAGGGCCGCCGCTGGGATCTCGATCATCACGCCCGCGCGTCGCAGGCCTGCGGCACGCGCCCGTTCCACGAACCACGTGGCCTCGGCGGCGGTGGCGACCATGGGTGCCATGACCGATACCTCGGCCTCGGTGTCGACGGCGGCCAGGGCGATTGCTTCGAGTTGGCGTTCCAGCACGTCCGGGCGGTCGAAGGCGACTCGGAGGCCGCGCACGCCCAGTGCGGGGTTGGGTTCGGGCTCGGGGGAGAGGAATGTCAGGGGCTTGTCCGCGCCGGCGTCCAGGGTTCGCACCACCACGGGTTTGCCCGCGAAGGGTGCGAGCACCGCTGCGTACGCCCGGCGCTGCTCGTCCACGGACGGCTCCGACGACGCTGACAGGAAGCAGAACTCGGTTCGGAACAGGCCGACGCCCTCCGCGCCACCAGCGGCGGCGGCTACCGCGTCGGCGGGTGAGCCGACGTTGCCCATGATCTTGACCCGGTACCCGTCGCGCAGTACGCCGACGCCGTTCCACGACGCGCGACCGGCGACGTGTGCGGCGCGGACCGTTCCGTCGGACGCCTGCACTACGCCGGTGTCACCGTCCACGAGCAGCGCCGACACGTCCAGGTCCAGCACGCCGCGGCACGCGACCACGGCCGGGATGCCGAGCGAGCGGGCCAGGATCGCGGTGTGCGAGGTGGGGCCGCCTTCCTCGGTGACCAGGGCCAACACCTTGGTCGGGTCGAGTCCGGCGGTGTCGGCGGGTGCGAGGTCTCGTGCCACCAGAACCGACGGCGAGGTCAACTCGGGCACGCCGGGCGCGGGGACGCCGAGCAGTTCGGCGATCAGGCGGTCCCGCACGTCACGCACGTCGCGGGCGCGTTCGGCCATGTAGCCGCCGGCGGCTTCCAGGGCGGAGATGAAACCGGCGGCGGCCTGGTGCACGGCCCGTGCGGCGGGTAGCGAGTCGGACGTCACCAGCTTCTCTGCCTGGGACAACAGCGCCGGGTCGGCCGCCATCGCGGCGGTCGTCTCCAGGACGTCCTTGGCGTCACCGGTGACCGCGGCGGCGCGGGCGTTCAGCCGGGCCACGACCACCTCGGCGGCGGGCCTGATCCGTGCGGCCTCGGCCGCCGGGTCGGCGGGGGAGGGCACCGCCTGTGGTTCTCCCAGGGGCTCGGCCACCCGGACCACCGGACCGGAAGCCCGACCGGAACTCACCCCGACACCGCTCAGCCGCTCGCTCGACATGGTCTAGACCATACCCTCCAGGTCGTCGGTAGGTAAGAACAAGCCAACGCCACTCCGGCCGAATCCGCTACCCCGAGCGCCGCCACATCGGCTCAGCCGATCCGGTCACGCAACCACCGCAAAGCCGGCACCGCCTGCGCCGCCTGGAACGCCCGCAACGTCGGCAGCTCCGGCGGTGGCGGCAACAGCGACGAGTGCACGAAGTACCCGGCACTCGCGGCGGCGACCGCCGTCACCGCGTCCGGGTCAGCACCGCGCGCCAACGGCGATGACCGCCAGACGTCCTCGGGGGCGGGTCCGCCCTGCATCGCCAGGGACGGCAGCAGGAGCACCAGGTCGACCCAAGGTGCACCCGACCCGGCCTCTCGGTCCAGATCAGCCTGTTGCCGCCGATTCCTTCCGCGGCACGATGGTCCCGGTTTCGCGACGGCGGTTCACCTGGTTTTCCGCACCTGCTCCAGCGTCGGGTACGACGGCTGCGCGCCGGCCGACGTCACCGACAGCGCGGCCACCCGTGCGGCGAACTCGGCCGCATCCACCAGCGACGAGCCGGACGACAGGCCGAACGCCAACGCGCCCGCGAACGCGTCACCGGCGCCCGTGGTGTCCACAACGGACACCTCGGGCGCGGCCACTTCCACCACACCGGACGGCGTGACCACGGCCGCACCGCGTGCGCCCAACGTGACCACGGCGGACCGGGGTCCCAGGTCCAGCAGGCCTTCGAACGACGGGGCCAGCGACGCCGCCTCGTGCTCGTTCACGATCAGCGGGTCCAGCAAGGCCAACGTCTCCGCCGACACCTCGACCACCGGTGACAGGTTCAGCACCGGCCGCACGCCACGGGATGCGGCCGTCCGCACGGCGTGGGCCACTGTCGGCACGGGCACTTCGAGCGAACACACCAGCACCGACACGTCGTCCCAGGTCAGCGCGTCCACATCGGACGGAGCGAGGTCCGAGTTCGCGCCGGGGGCGACGACGATCGAGTTCTCCCCGTCCGGGGTCACGGTGATGTAGGCGAGGCCGGTGGGTCGGGACGAGGTGCGCACGAACTCGGTCCGCACACCCGACGACGACAACGAGCCCAGCAGCAGCTCCCCGTACTGGTCCGCGCCCACCGCGCCGACGAACGCGACCGAAGCGCCGAGCCGGGCGGCGGCAACGGCCGTGTTGGCGCCCTTGCCGCCGGGCAGGACGACCGTGTCACCGCCGAGCACCGTTTCACCGCCGGCGGGGCGACGCGGCACCGACACGACGAGGTCGGCGTTGGCCGAACCGAGCACGAAAACCGTCACGGGGAAACTCTGCCAGGTCGCGGCGTTACCGGTTCGGTACCCGGCCTGAGTAGAGGTACGGATTCCGGATACAGCGGATTCGGGCGACTCTGGTCACATGACCGGGACTGGGCAGGACCCCCTGATAAGGCTGGCAGACGAACTCGGCCACCTCGGCCGCCGCTTGGAGGCGGTGGGACAGGAACTGCACCGAGTGGGTACGGCGGGTGCCGCAGGTACCGCGCAGGCCGTGGCGACCTCGCCGAAACCGACCCCCACCGGTACCGCAGCCACCAGTACGGCGGCCTCGACGGCCGGCTCGACGGCGGCCGGCTCAACAGCAATGAGCACCGCCGGCGGCGCGCCTGGACCGACCGCAGCTCAGCACACCGAGGCCGTCCGGCAAGCCCCACCAGCCCCAGCCCAGTCCGGTGCCACCGCCACCACGTACGCCGCCACCGCCCAGTCAACCGGCCCGATCCCGCAAACCCCAGCCCAACCCGCCGGCTCCACGGCCTACACCGCAGGTCAGCCCACTAGCTCGACCGGACAAACCGCAGCCCAACCGACCGGCTCGACCGCGTACACCGCAGGTCAGGGCACCGGCCTGGGCCCGCAAGCCGCCGCGCACACCGCACCTCAGGGCAGCCCTGGCTGGGGCGCGCCCGCCCCCTACTGGACGCCCGGCCCTCCGCCGCCGCCCCGGCACTCCCTCTTCGACCGCCTCGGCAAGGACGGCGCGGGGAGCAAGTTGCTGGCCTGGGTCGGTGGTGCGGTCACGCTGCTCGGTGTCGTGCTGCTGCTCGTCCTCGCCGTTCAACGCGGTTACCTCGGCCCGTTGCCCCGCGTCATCGGTGGCGCCGCGCTGGGTGGTGTGCTGGTCGGTCTCGGCCTGTGGCTGCACCGCACGCCGGCCGGCCGCACGGGTGCGTTCGCACTCGCCGCCACCGGTATCGCGGTGCTCTACCTGGACGTCATCGCGGCGACCTCGATCTACGAGTACCTGCCTGCGGGTGGCGGGCTCACTGCCGGTCTGGTCATCGCGGGCGGTGGTCTGCTGCTCGCGTTGCGGTGGGATTCGGACATCCTCGCGATCGGGGTGGTGGCCGCGTGTGCCGTGTGCGCTCCCGTCCTCACTCAAGGGTTCACGCCGCTGCTCGTCGCGTTCCTGCTGGTCCTGAAGATCGCGGCGAGTCCGGTGCACCTCAAGCGCGACTGGCCGTGGTTGGCGGTCACCGCGGGCGTTCCGCCGTTGCTGGCCACGATTCTGGTCATCGGGCGCACTGACGACGAATACGTGCTGGCCGGGATCTCGTTGCTGTCCGCCGTGATCGGTGTGGCCGCCGCAGTTCTCACGACGAGGGTTCGGCCGGGTGACGTCACCGCGCTCGCGCTCGCCGTCGGTTCGCCGATGCCGGCTCTGCTCACCACTGCCGTCCTGGAGCGCTACCTCGGTGCCGCTGTCGCCGGTGCGATCGCGGTGATGATGCTGGCGTTGTGGGCGGCCGGGCGGAAGGCGTTGCCGAAGAACTTCAGCGCGGCGGTTGGCGCTGTCGGTGTCTTCGCGTTGTTCCAAGCGACCGCGCTGGGCTTGGACGGCAGCACGCGTGCCGCGGTGGTTTTGGCCGAAGCTTTGTTGTTGGCGTTCCTGGCGAAGGTTCTCGCCTCACGTGGTCCGCTGCTCGGGTCCGCTGTGTTCGGTGGCATCGGTTTCCTGCTCGCGGTCGCTTCCGCGGTGCCGCCGCGATTGTTGCTGGACGCACCGTGGCGCGTGGACACCACCGGGTTCCTGGTGTCCGGGATGCTGACCGCGCTGGTCCTCGGTGTGCTGATGGTCGTGCTGCCGTGGGTGGCGACGAGCCTGCACGTGCTTGGCAGGCACCCGTTCCCGTGGATCGTGGGCGGGGTCATCCTGCTGTACGCGGCGGCCGGTGTGGTGCTGTGCGGAGCGCTGTTGGTGTCGCAGGATGTGACCGGGTTCCTCTTCGGTCACTCGATCGTGACGGTGTCGTGGACGGTCGCCGCACTGGTGCTGCTGGTGCGCGGCATCGACCGGAAATCCCTGCGGGTGGCCGGATTGGTGCTGGTAGGGGCGGCGGTGGCGAAGTTGTTGCTGTTCGACATGGCCGCGTTGGACGGTATCGCGAGGGTCCTCGCGTTCATCGGAGCGGGACTCGTCCTCCTGACGGCGGGTACTCGTTACGCCAAGTTGGTGGCAACTCGACGAATTTCGGCTGATTCGTAGCTCTCGGGATCCAAAACCGCCCGGACTGGTTCAATCTGGTGGTAGTTCTACGTCGTCGGGGTACGACCTCCGGTGCTCTGCACCGGTAGGAGTCCGGCGTCGGTCGTTTCGCCCCCCGAGCGACCGGCGCCGGGCGCACAGCCCCGCTGCCGCCCGTTCCGCCGTCGCGGGCGGCAGCCGGACAACAATCACCCGGTCCGGCACAAACGACACTCGTCCGTAGGACGAAGCTGGACCCGACCGAGCGGCGGTGTTCCCATCCAGCCATGTGGGGACGACGACGCACCGCAGCTCTCGGCACCGCCACGCTCCTCGCCGCCGCCGCACTCTCCACCGCGAGCCAGTCGCGATCGCACGTCATCACGACCGCAGGCACCCCCGCACCCAGGGCGTACGTGATCGCGCACAGCGGCGGCATGCAGGTCCTCGACACGTCCGACGGCGCGGTCGTCTCCACCGCGAACACCGGTGCGTGGACCACGGGCGCGGCGGTCGGTCCGGACGGCCGCCGGGTGTACGTGGTCAACGGCTGGGCGGGCGTCATCACGGCGGTCGAGCCGGCGTCGGGCAAGGTCGTGGGCCGCATCCACGCGGGCGCGCAACTCGCCCAGGCCGTGCTGCGCCCGGACGGCGAACGCCTCTACGTCACCGGCAGCGGCGCGGTGGCCGTGGTGGATCCGGCGACGTTCCGCATGGTCGCGGTGATCCGGACGGGTGGTCAGCCGCAGGGCATCGCGATCACCCCCGACGGGAGTCGCCTGTACGTGGCCAACGCCCAGGACGGCACGGTCAGCGTGCTCAACACCGCGCCCGCCGGCCCGGTGACCGCCATCGACGTCGGCGGCCTGCCGCAGCACGTCACGGTCAGCCCGGACGGCAACGCGGTCTACGTGAGCTCGCTCGACCTGCAAGAGGGCACCGGCACGGTCTCGGTGATCGACCCGCACACCAACCAGGTCCGCTGGTCGGCGCCGGTCGGCAAGGGCGCGGGCAGCATCGCGGTGACCCCGGACGGGCGGCACGTCTACGTCGCCCTCCACCGCAAAGTCGCCGTGCTCGACACGACGACCCGCACCACCAAGACCCTGCCGTTCCGGGCCAAGACCCTGGCCATAGCGCCCGGCGACCGCCGCGTGTTCCTGGCCACCGGCAACACCACGACCGTGCTGGACAGCGCGGACAACGAGGTGCTGACCACGTTCCAGTTGAGCGGCCTGGACGTCGATGGCCGCGGCTTCGCGGCCACGGCCATCGCGTTCGAACCTCCCGATCGGCCCTAGGCGTGTTGCGGCACCTTCTCGTCGTCCGGCGCTTCTTCGTGGATCGCGATCCGCTCCTGGATGCGCCGCAGCGGACCCGGCGCCCACCACGCGGCGTCGCCGAGCATCCTCATCACGGCGGGCACCAGCAGCATCCGCACCACGGTGGCGTCCAGCGCGAGCGCCAGGATCATGCCCACGCCGACGAACCGCATCATCGTGATCTGCGAGAACGCGAACGCGCCGGTCACCACGATCAGCAACAGCGCCGCCGCCGTGATCACCCGTCCGGTTTTCGCCAGACCGGCGGACACCGCTTCCTCCGTCGACGCGCCGCGACCGCGTGCCTCCACCATCCGGGACAGCAGGAACACCTCGTAGTCCGTGGACAGCCCGAACACCACGGCCGCCATCAGCACCACGATCCCGGACTCCAGCGGCGCGGGCGTGACGCCGAGCAGCGACGCGCCGTGGCCGTCCTGGAACACCCACACCAGCACGCCGAACGTGGCGGACAGGCTCAGCGCGCTCATCACGACGGCCTTGATCGGCAGCAGCACCGACCCGAACGCCAGGAACATCAGCACGAACGTCGCGCCGACCAGCAGCAGGATCATCCACGGCAGCATCTCGCCGATGGCGTCGAGGCTGTCGGACACCATCGCCGTGCTGCCGCCGACGAGCACGTCGTCACCGGGTCCGGCCAACGCGCGCACGTCCCGCAGCGCCTGCTTCGACTCGTCGCTCAACGGGTCCTGGTCGAGTCCGGCGTTGATCAGCCAGACGCCGTTGGCGGGTTCGGCCCCGAGCTGCGCGTCGCCGACGCCGGGCACCGCGCTCACCTCGCCGATGAACTCCTGCACGTCGGCCTGCGACGGGTTGCCGGTCACCACGATCTTCAGGCCGGAGTTGGACAGCGCGGCGAAGTCGGAGTTGATCGTCTCGGCGGCGACGCGCGCGGGGTTGCCCTCCGGCAGCACCTTCTCGGTGACCTCGCCGAACTTCACGCCCAGGAACGGCGAGCCGAGCGCGAGCAGGAGCAGCACGATCGGCAGCGCGATCAGCACCGGGCGCTTCATCACCCGGCAGGCCAGCCGGCGCCAGCCGTCTTCGGACAGCGCCTTCTTCTTGCGCCACGGCATGGCGAGCTTGTCCACGCGGTGGCCGAGGATGGCCAGCAGCGCGGGCAGCAGGGTCAGCGACACGACCGCCGCGATCGCCACCGCGGACATGCCGCCGTAGCTGAGGGACTTGAGGAAGCCCTGCGGGAACAGCAGCAGCCCGGCGAGCGCGATCACCAGCATGGTCGCGGAGAACACCACGGTGCGCCCGGCCGACATGACCGTCCGGCGCACGGCGTCAGGCGTGTTGCGGCCCGCGGCCAACTCCTCGCGGAACCGGCCGACCATGAACAGGCCGTAGTCGATCGCCATGCCGAGGCCGAGCAGGCTGGCCACGTTGACGGCGAACGAGTTCACGTCGGCGACCAGCGAGACGGCGTGCAGCACGCCCAGCGAACCCATGATCGCCAGGCCGCCGACGATGACCGGCAGTGACGCCGCGACCAGGCCGCCGAAGATGACGATCAGCAGGATGAGCACGATCGGCAGCGAGACGGCCTCGGCCTTGGTGAGGTCGGAGGCGGACATGTCGGAGATCGCCTTCTGGGTCGGCACCAGGCCGCCGACCTGCGATTCCAGCCCGTCGACCGGCAGTTGGTCGATGAACTGCTCGTACTGCTTGATCTGCGTGTTCGAGTCACCCGAGCGCAGCGTGATCACCACGAGCGACTTGCCGCCCTCGGCCGCGGGGATCGGCGGCGTCACCTTCAGCACGGCGTCGGTCGGCAGACCGGCCAGCTGGTCGGTGATCTTCTGGAGCTCGGTGGGCTCGCTGGTGTTGTAGACGACGAGGACGTCACCGCCCTGCCGGCCGAACGCGTCCTGCGCGACTTCGTTGGCCCGCGCGGCCTCGCTGGTGGGCGCTTCGTACCCGCCCTGGCTGAGGCGGTCGAACACGCCGAGACCCCAGATGCCGCCGACCACCGCCAGGGCCACCGTCGCGATCAACACCACCCACCTGCGGCGGTACGCCAGCGATCCCCACTTCGCGAACACGCGTCCTCCTGAGCTGATGGGTTACCGTTGCGTGAATGGCGTCAACTTCGTAAACACCGTTCACTGACCTGCCCAGAAGTTATACCCCGGTGAACACCGTTTACAACCTGATTGGGTGACATATGACCGAGGCCACCCGCCGAGAACGGCTACGCGCTGAGACCGAGCGTGACATTCGGCGACAGGCCCGCGCCCTGCTCGTGGAGCATGGCCGGGACGCCGTGACTCTGCGTGCGATCGCGCGTGAACTCGGCATCACCGCCCCGGCGCTCTACCGGTACTACGACTCGCGCGAGGACCTGCTCCGCAAGCTCGCCGAGGACATCTGCACCGACCTCGCCGCCGAGTTGAACACCAAGCTCCAGGGCATCGCCGAGGACGACATCAGCGCGCAGGTCTTCGTGGTGTGCCGGGGCTTCCGGCGCTGGGCACTCGCCCACCCGCAGGAGTTCACCCTGGTGTTCGCGTCCACGGAGGACGCCCTCGGGCGGTGCGGCCCGAACGAGGACCACAGCCAGGTCGGCGACCAGTTCGGCCGGGTGTTCCTGGAGGTCGCGGGCCGGTTGATCGTCGGCCACCCGTTGCCGGACGAGATCGGCCAGAACGTGCCGGAGGGCCTGCACGCCGACCTCAAGGCGTTCCAGCGGATCCTGCTCGCCACCGTCAACGCCCGCGGGGTCGAGGTCGACGAACAGGTGCTGACGCTCGGCGCGGTCTACCACATCACGCAGTCGTGGGTGCGCATCTACGGCCACGTGGCCTTGGAGGTGTTCGGCCGTTTCCCGTTCGCGGTGACCAACCCGGAGCCGCTGTTCGACTCCATGCTGGCGGAGATCATGGGCGGGATGGGTCTCTCTCAGCAACCGTGAGATGCGACTTCCGGGCAGACCTGATGGGCCGTTCGAGGGCTTTTCGCCTGCACACCGCAACTACGGCCCCGGGATCGGGGTTGCATGAGTGGTCCGCACGACGAGGACGTCTCGGGGCGGGGGGATGGTGGCACGGAGGACAGGCGGTTCCGACAAGGGATCCGGGGGCGTGGCGTTCGTCGCCGCGGTGCTGGTCGTCCTCGCGGGGGCGGGCGGCGCGGGTGGCGCGGCGCTGAACTCGGGCGCGAGCGGAGGCGGCGGCGCGGCGCCGGTGGAGAGCGTCAGCGTGCGCAAGTGGGACGCCAAGCGCGCGGCGCGCGGTGGTGACACCGAACGCGCGATGACCCATCTGGGTGTCGCGATCACCAAGCAGGCGCTCAAACAGGAACTCGACTGCCTGAACAACTCGTTCGGCCAAGTGCGGGACTTCTTCGCCCAGATGCCGTGCACCTCACTGGACCGCCTGCTGCTGGCCGTCGGCGACAAAGCCGGCAACGCGGCCGTGGTGTCCGTGGTGTGGGTGACGTTCCCGGGACGCAACCAGGCGCGGCAGTTCGACCGGCTGATCAGCATCGACGGCTCCGGCGACGTGAAACCGCTGCCCGGCGGCGTGGTCGGCGTGGCGGACGTCCAGTTCACCGCGCAGCACTACTGGTCGGAGACCAAGGACACCACGATCACCATCGCCGAGTCCGAACGGACAACCGGGCACGTCGAGCCGGAACTGCTCGACGCGGTGACCGAAGTGGCCGCCCAGTTGCCCCGTCCGTGAACTCCGCGAAACCGCTTACAGCACCACGTTGACCAGCCGGCCCGGCACCACGATCACCTTGCGCGGTTTGCCGCCGTTCAGCAGCTCGGCCACCTTCTCGTCGGCCAGCGCCGCGGCCTCGACCTCGTCCGCCGTCGCCGACGCGGGCACCACCACGCGCGCCTTCACCTTGCCGTTGACCTGGATCGGGTACTGCACGGTGTCCTCGACCAGGTACTTCTCGTCCGCCTTCGGGAACGGGCCGTGGGCCAGGGACTCCGTGCGGCCCAGCTTCGACCACAGCTCCTCGGCGACGTGCGGGCTCAACGGCGCCAGCATCAGCACCATCGGCTCGGCCAGCACGCGCGGCGCGCCACCGGGGAAGTGCTTGGTGACGTGGTTGTTCAGCTCGATCAGCTTCGCGCCCGCCGTGTTGTAGCGCAGGTTCGCGTAGTCGTCGTGCACGCCCGCGATCGTCTTGTGCAGCAGCCGCAGCGCTTCCTCACCCGGCTCCACATCGGTGACGCGCAGCTCGCCCGTGGTCTCGTCGACCAGGTTGCGCCACAGCCGCTGCAGGAACCGCTGCGCGCCGACGACGTCCTTCGTCGCCCACGGCCGCGAGACGTCCATCGGACCCATCGACATCTCGTACAGCCGGAACGTGTCCGCGCCGTACTTCTCGCACATGTCGTCCGGCGTGACGACGTTCTTCAGGCTCTTGCCCATCTTGCCGTACTCGCGACGCACCTCTTCGCCCTCGAAGAAGTACTTGCCGTCGCGCTCCTCCACCTGCTCGGCCGGCACGTAGCTGCCGCGCGCGTCGGTGTAGGCGTACGCCTCGATGTAGCCCTGGTTGAACAGCCGCCGGTACGGCTCGTCGGCGGACACGTGCCCCAGGTCGAACAGCACCTTCTGCCAGAACCGCGAGTACAGCAGGTGCAGGACCGCATGTTCCACACCGCCGATGTACAGGTCCACACCGCCGGGGTCGGACGGGCCGTGCTCGGCCGTGCGCGGGCCCAGCCAGTACTGCTCGTTCTCCGGGTTGGCGAACCGCTCGGATTCCGTCGGGTCCACGTACCGCAGCTGGTACCAGCACGAACCCGCCCAGTTGGGCATGGTGTTGGTCTCGCGCCGGTACGTGCGCGGGCCGTCGCCCAGGTCCAGCTCGACGGTGACCCACTCCTGCGCGCGCGACAGCGGCGGCGACGGTTCCGAGTTCGCGTCCTCCGGCTCGAACGTCCGCGGCGAGTAGTCGTCCACGTCGGGCAGCTCGATCGGCAGCATCGACTCCGGCACCGCGATCGGCGTGCCGTCCTCGTCGTAGACGATCGGGAACGGCTCGCCCCAGTACCGCTGCCGGGAGAACAGCCAGTCACGCAGCTTGAACTGCACGGTGCCCTCGCCCCGGCCCTGCTCCTCCAGCCAGGCGATGATCTTCTTCTTGGCCTCGGCGACGTCCAGCCCGTCCAGGAACTGGGAGTTGATCGCCGGGCCGACGCCGGTGAACGCCTCGCCGTCGAAGTCCGCCGGCGGCTGCACGGTCCGGATGATCGGCAGGTCGAACGCCTTGGCGAAGTCCCAGTCCCGCTGGTCCTGGCCCGGCACCGCCATGATCGCGCCGGTGCCGTAGCCCATCAGCACGTAGTCCGCGACGTACACGGGGATCTGCGCGCCGTTCACGGGGTTGGTGGCGTACGCGCCGGTGAAGACGCCGGTCTTCTCCTTGTTCTCCTGCCGGTCCAGTTCGGACTTGCGGGACACCTCGCGCCGGTACGCCGCGATCGCCTCGGCGTGCTCGGCGGACGCGATCACGTCCACCAGCGGGTGCTCGGGCGCCAGCACCATGTACGTCGCGCCGAACAGCGTGTCCGGCCGGGTGGTGAACACCTCGATGTCCACTGCTGTCTGATTGCCGGCTCCGCCGGCGGCGTCCTGCGGAACACCCGCGACCGAGACCGCGAACCTGACCCGCGCGCCGTGCGAGCGCCCGATCCAGTTGCGCTGCATGGCCTTGACCTTCTCCGGCCAGTCCAGCCGATCCAGGTCGTCGATCAGGCGGTCGGAGTACGCGGTGATCCGCATCATCCACTGGCGCAGCGAACGCCGGAACACCGGGAAGTTGCCGCGCTCGCTGCGGCCGTCCGCGGTGACCTCCTCGTTGGCCAGCACGGTGCCCAGACCGGGGCACCAGTTCACCGGCGCCTCGGACAGGTACGCCAGGCGGTACTGGCCCAGCAGCTTCTGCCGCTCCGGGCCGGTCATGTCGGCCCACGGCCGGTCCGGAGCGGACCGCTCACCCGAGGCGAACTGCGCCTCCAGCTCCGCGATCGGCCGGGCCTTGCCCGCCGTCGTGTCGTACCAGGAGTTGAAGATCTGCAGGAAGATCCACTGGGTCCACTTGTAGTAGTCCGGGTCGATGGTGGAGATGCGCCGGCGCTCGTCGTGGCCCAGGCCCAGCCTGCGGATCTGCCGCAGGTAGGTCTGCATGTTGTCCTCGGTGGTCTTGCGCGGGTGCTGGCCGGTCTGCACCGCGTACTGCTCGGCGGGCAGGCCGAACGCGTCGAAGCCCATCGTGTGCAGCACGTTGCGGCCGTTCATCCGGTGGTACCGGGCGAACACGTCCGTGCCGATGAAGCCCAACGGGTGACCGACGTGCAGGCCGGCGCCCGACGGGTACGGGAACATGTCCTGCACGAACAGCTTGTCCTCGGGGACGTCACCCTTGAGCGGCCCGACCGGGTTCGGCGCGTGGAAGGTCCCGTGCTCCTCCCAGTGCTGCTGCCACCGCTGCTCGATCCGGTTCGCCAGTTCGGCGGTGTAGCGGTAGGCGGGCGTGGCGTCCGCCGCGTCGGTGCTCATCGGGATGTCCCTCTCCATCGAAACCTGCCCCTGACATGACGAAACCCCCCAGCCCATCAAGGGGCGTGAGGGGTTGCCGCGCCGACCTGGCTGACGAGGTCTGCGCGGCTAGATAAGGAGCAGGCGGGCCGTGCTCATGGACTCAGGGTACCAGCACGGTCCACCGGGTAGGTGGCGGCGGCGGCCACCTACCCGGACGTCCTCGGTTCAGCCGGCCGGGAGTCTGGTGGTCAGGCCCGGCGACGCCCCCACTTGATCGGGTGGCGTGGTTCGGCGCTTCGGTGACGTTCGACCTGGGAAAACTGCATCACCCGGCATGGTGCGGAGCACATCTGGCCGGGCTGGCTCCGGCCGGCCTGCGAGGCGCGCCTACCCTCGTCCGTGTGAACATCGTGCTGCCTGTGGTACTGGGTCTGATCGGCGTCGCCTTCGGGACGATCGGCTTCTTGGGCGTGCGGGGCCAACTGCACCGCAACCGCTACTTCGGCGTGCGCACCAAGGCCACGCTGCGCGACGACGAGACGTTCGCGCTGGCCAACAAGATCGCCGGCGTGCCGAACGCGGCCGCGGGCGCAATCGCCCTGGTGGCGGCCGGCGCAGCAGCGGTGAACCCGGCGTTGATGCTGGTCATCGGCATCGTCGGGCTGATCGGCAGCGTGGTGGTGGCAGGCGCCGGCGGCGTCCTGGGCCACCGGGCCGCCGAGGCGATGCCCGAGCAGGCACCGGCCGGTTGCGGCGGCTGCGCGTGCTCCGGCTCCGGCGGCGCCTGCGGCGTCCTCACCCGCGCCTGATCGCCCCGCACCCACCCCCACCCCGAACCCGGTCCGCGAGGTCGCGACTTCCCGGCGACCGAGCCGCCGTCTGCGGAGCAGCGGCCATCAACTCAGTTGCGGCGGATGTCGGTCGGGAAGGTCGCCAACAGGGCTGTCGGCATGCCCTGACGGCGCAGCACACGACCCCAGAGGTCGACGTTCGGCGGGGTGAGCACGTCGTCGGGCAGGCCCTTCACCACGATCCAGTCGCCGCGCTCGATCTCGTTGTCCAACTGGCCCTCGCCCCAGCCCGAGTAGCCCGCGAACACGCGCATGCCGCGCACCTTCGCCACCAGGGCGTCCGGGTCCGCGTCCAGGTCGACCAACGCCACCGGACCGTGTACGCCGACCACACCATCGAGTGAAGCCAAATCCTCACCGGTGCGCAGCGCGGCCAGGCACAGCGCCGTCTTCTGCTCCACCGGCCCTCCGATGTAGACGGCCTGCGGCCGGGTCACGTGCGGCCCCCACGCGGGCAGCACGTCGTGGACCGCGACCTCGCTGGGCCGGTTCAACACCACCCCGAGGGTGCCTTCGCCCCGGTGGTCGATGATGTAGACCACCGTGCGGCGGAAGTTGGAGTCGGTCAGGCTCGGTGCCGCTACCAGCAGCGAACCCGGTTCGACATCGGCATCAGGGCGCACAGGAAGCATGATCTCAGAAGACGTCCGTGCTCCAGGCGACACAGCACTTCGGGCGCGGAACATCCGGGCTACCGTGTGCGTTGTAAGGAATGTCAGGCGCCATCGAGTCCCCCGGGCCCACTGAACAGCCTGCGCGGAATACCGTTCGGCTGGAGCCGCGTAGTGCAACCCGCCGAGAGGCGACCGGGCGCCTGGCACCAGGGAGGCCGGACCCATCGGGTCCGGCCTTCGTGGTTGACGGCCCAGGAGGCATAGGCTCGACACCGTGACCACTGCCGGGACCACCGCGGCAAAGCACCACCTCGGTGTCCGGAAGCTCCTCGGGGTGGCGGACTTCCGCAGGTTGCTGGCCACCCGGCTGGCGGCCCAGTGGGGCGACGGCCTGTTCCAGGCCGGTCTCGCGGGCGCGGTCCTGTTCAACCCGGAGCGCCACGCCGACCCGCTCGCCGTCGCGGCCGGGTTCGCCGTGCTGCTGCTCCCGTACTCCGTGGTCGGGCCGTTCGCGGGCGCCCTGCTGGACCGGTGGGACCGCCGCCGGGTGCTGGTGGTGGCGAACCTCACTCGTGCGGTCTTCATCCTCCTCACCGCGGCGGCCGTCGGTCTCGGGCTGGAAGGCGTGCCGCTGTACGCCTCGGCGCTGATCGTCACCGGCGTGAGCCGGTTCGTCGGCTCTGGCCTGTCCGCGTCCCTGCCACACGTGGTCGAGGGCGACCACCTGGTGGAGGCGAACGCGTTCGTCACCACGCTCGGCGCGTTGACCGCCGTTCTCGGCGCGGGTTGCGCGGTGGGGTTGCGGGCGGTGCTCGGCTCGGGGGACGGCGGCTCGGCGTGGACGACGACGTTCGCCGTCGCGGGGTCGCTGGGTGCCGCGTTCCTGGCCGCTCGCTTCACGCGTGGCATCCTCGGACCGGACGAGGTGAACGAGCCCAGCCGGACGGTCACGGCTGTCGCCATGGGCCTGCTGGACGGCGCCCGGGCCGCGTGGCACGCGCCCAGCGTCGCCGCCGCCCTGCTGGCCCTGCTCGCGCACCGGGCCGCGTTCGGGGCGTCGTTGCTGCTCACGTTGCTGCTGATGCGCAACTCGTTCACCGACTACGGGCCGTTCAAGGCCGGTATGGCTGGGCTGGGTGAGGTCGCGGTCGCGGGTGGCGCGGGCATCCTGCTGGCGGGACTGGTGACCGACCGGATCGTGGACGTGCTCGGCCGGCGCGGCACGGTGTGCGGCGCGCTGCTGCTGGCCGCGGCCACCCAACTCGGCCTCGGTCTGCCCATGCTGCTCCCGACCATCCTGGTGGCGTCGTTCCTGCTCACGTTCGCGGGCCAGGTGGTCAAGCTGTGCGTGGACGCGGCCGTACAGGGCGACATCGGCGACGATGTCCGCGGCCGGGTGTTCGCCCTGTACGACACGCTGTTCAACGTCACGCAGGTGGCCGCCGTCACCGTCGCGGCGGCCACCGTCCCACTGGACGGCCGGTCACCCGGTCTGGTGATCGCCGCAACGGTGGCGTACCTGCTCGGTCTGGTCGGCTACCTGCTGCTGGTCAAGCGCTCAGCGACGCCCGGGCACACCTGATCCGCCGCCCGCGAGGTCGCGTCCCCAGGCGACCGAGCCCGCCGTCTGCGGAGCAGCGGCCATGTCACCGCGGCAGCGGTAGTCGGATGATCCCGGTTTCGTGGGCGTAGACCACCGCGGCCATTCGGTCGCGGAGGTTGAGCGCCCGCAGGATCTCGGACACCACCGCCCCCACCTGGTGCTGGCTCAGCGCCAGCACCCGCGCTATCTCGTGGTCGGCCAGCCCCCGGGCCAGGCAGCGGAGCACGGCCCGCTGCCGGTCGGTCAGCTCGTCCAACCCTTGTGCCCGGGTGCCCCCCTCGGACAATCCCCAAGCGTTCATACGACACCACCCCCAGTGCGCGCGTAACGCACACAGTCATGGTGTCGCAACAGGCTGTCACTGGCCAGCCCAAAAGCACGAGATTGGTCACTTGGTGTTAGTCACCGGGGGGCTGGACGCCCTCCGCGCGGGCCCACTCCAGCAGCTCCGCGACCGCCTCGTCGTGGTCGAGCGGACCGCGGTCCAGGCGCAGCTCCTTGAGGAACTTCCACGCCTTGCCGACCATCGGGCCTGGTGGCAGGCCCAGCAGCCGCATGATCTCGTTGCCGTCGAGATCCGGCCGGACCCGCTTGAGGTCCTCCTCGGCGGCGATCCGCTCGATCCGGCGCTCCAGCTCGTCGTACGTGCGCTGCAGCGCGTTGGCCTTGCGCCGGTTGCGGGTGGTGCAGTCGGCGCGGACCAGCTTGTGCAGGCGGGACAGCAGGTGGTCGGCGTCGGTGACGTACCGGCGCACCGCCGAATCGGTCCACTCGCCGCTGCCGTAGCCGTGGAAGCGCAGGTGGAGGTACACGAGCTGGGCGACGTCCTCGACGATCTCCTTGGAGTACTTGAGGGCGCGCAAACGCTTGCGGACCATCTTCGCGCCAACCACCTCGTGGTGGTGGAACGAGACGCCGCCGCCTTCCTCGAACCGCCGGGTGTCCGGCTTGCCGATGTCGTGCAGCAGCGCGGCCAGCCGCAGGACCAGGTCCGGTTCGGGGGTGTCCTCCAGGTCGATGGCCTGGTCGAGGACGACCAGCGAGTGGTGGAACACGTCCTTGTGCTGGTGGTGCTCGTCGATCTCCAGCTTCATCGCGGGCAGCTCGGGCAGCACCACGTCGGCGAGCTTCGCCTCCACCATCAGCTCGACGCCCGCACGCGGGTGCGCGCCGGTGAGCAGCTTGGACAGCTCGACCTGCACGCGTTCGGCGGTGATGCGGGTCAGCTCGCCGGCCATGGCGGCCATCGCCTCGCGGACGCGCGGCGCGACGGTGAAGCCGAGCTGGGACACGAACCGGGCCGCGCGCATCATCCGCAGCGGGTCGTCGGAGAACGACTCCTGCGGGGTCGCGGGGGTGTCGAGGACCTTCGCCTGGAGTGCTTCCCGGCCGCCGGTCGGGTCGATGAGCTCCCGGTTGACCACGTCGTAGGCCATCGCGTTGACGGTGAAGTCGCGGCGGACCAGGTCACCTTCGATGGTGTCACCGAAGGTCACTTCGGGGTTCCGCGTCACGCCGTCGTAGCTGTCCGCGCGGAACGTGGTGATCTCGACGGTGTGCTGGTGCTTGGTCGCGCCGACCGTGCCGAAGGCGATGCCGACGTCCCAGATCGCGTCCGCCCAGCCCTTGAGCAGGGCCACGATCTGCGGCGGCCGGGCGTCGGTGGTGAAGTCGAGGTCGCCGGACAGCCTGCCGATCATGGCGTCCCGCACGCTGCCGCCCACCAGGTAGAGGCGATGACCGGCCGCGGCGAAGCGGGCGGCCAGGTCTTCGGCGACGGGGAGGGAGCTCAGCAGTTCCACCACGGCATTGTCCTGCCCAGCGGCGGTGGAGGTGACGGGTCCGGACACGAAGAGCCAGCCTACTGGTCCTGAGCGTGAGCCCCGAACGAGTTGTCCACAGGGCGCACGCTTGTCCACAGGCGCGGCCTCGGTCGGCCGGCGCTGTCGGTCGTTCCTGGTTGACTTTGAACAAGGGGTTCCCCTTCGCGGGGGACGCCTGGTCGACCGTCGATCGTGGACGCCTGGCCGATCTTCACTCGGGACGCCCGGTCGGTGCGGCGTCGGTTGTCGACCACTGGTCGCCACGAGGCTGTCACGTCACGTGATCACTGGTCGCCACTACCATCAGGGCATGCCCCAGTCGTCCGGTCGCTCCGGCGGTCCCAAGCCGAGGCGCCGGAACCGGCGTCGCGGTCGGCGGCTGAAGACCGTCGACGAGACGTCGGCGGGCGGACTGGTGTTGGACTTCGAGCGGCACACCGCCGCGATCATCGGGCGGCTGGACCGGCGCGGCCGGTTGTTGTGGTCGCTGCCCAAGGGTCACATCGAGGCTGGTGAGACCGCGGAACAGACCGCGGTGCGCGAGGTCGCCGAGGAGACCGGTATTCATAGCAGGGTCTTGCGGCCCCTCGGCTCGATCGACTACTGGTTCGTCGCCGAGGACCGCCGGGTGCACAAGACCGTCCACCACTTCCTCCTGGAAGCGCTGGGCGGCGAGCTTTCCGATGAAGACGTGGAGGTCACCGAGGTGGCGTGGGTGCCCCTTGGCGAGCTGGACGAACGGCTCGCCTACGCGGACGAGCGTCGACTGGTGCGCCGAGCCGCCGAACTGCTCTCCGAGTACCAGACGGACGGAGCGGAGTCGGCGTGAAACGGCTGCTGGCCGCACTAGCGGCGGCGGGGATCCTCATCGTGACGACGGGCTCCGCGGCACCCGCGGCGCCCGGCGACGGTGGGCGGCTGCCCGTCCGACCGGCGCCCGCCACCCAGGTGTGGGCGACCAGGGCGTTGTCCAGCCAACCCGGCCAGCAGTCGCAGGTCTGGCTGCGCCTGGACGTCGAGGAGATGACCCCCCGGGTGATCACCTCGGACGGACCGGACTCGATCACCATCTCCGGCAAGGTGGTCAACATCGGCGACCGGGTGATCGAGGACATCGAGCTGCGCCTGGAGCGCGGTGACCCGCTGAGCAGCGAGGACGACGTCCGCAAGGCGCTGCGCGAGCCGACCGACGCCGAGGTGATCCAGCCGAACTTCACCCCGGTCACCGACCGCCTGGAGCGCAACGAGTCCAAGCCCTTCCGGCTCGTCGTCCCCCTCGGCGGCACGGACCCGACCTCGCTGAAGATCACCGAGCCGGGCATCTACCCGATCCTGGCCAACATCAACGGCGTCCCCGACTTCGGCGGACGGGCCCGGCTGGCCGCGCTGAGCACCCTGCTGCCGGTCCTCGCGATGCCCGGCGGTCCGGGGCCGAACCCGCCCGCGAACCCGGCCAAGATCACCCTGTTGTGGCCGCTGGCCGACCGGCCGCGCATCGTCTCGACCAACCCGACCGTGCTGACCGATGACGACCTGGCGACTTCGCTGGCCATGGGCGGCCGGTTGTGGGGCCTGCTCAAGGCCTACCAGTCCGCCCTGGACGGTCCGCTGGGCGCCGGTGTGTGCGTGGCCGTGGACCCCGACCTGCTGCGCACTGTCGCCGCGATGAGCGCGGGCTACGAGGTGCGCGGGCAGGGCGCGGGCAAGGGCGACGGCGAGGCCGAGCTCTGGCTGTCCCAGTTGCGCCTGCTCGCCGGCGGGCGGTGCGTGATCGCGCTGCCCGACGCGGACGCCGATCTCGTCGCGCTGTCCCGCGCCCGGCTCACCGACCTGGGCGTACTCGCGCTCCAGGGCGCCGAGGTGGTCCGCCAGGTCCTCGGTGTGCAGCCGACCCAGGGCCTGACCTGGCCCGAGGACGGTGTGCTGGACCAGCAGACGCTGTCCGACCTGACCGGCCAGGGCGTCAAGTCGCTCGTGCTCGACCAGTCGGCCGTCGCCGGCACGCCCGGCACCGGACCGGTCCGGTTCGACGTGGCCGAGCGCGAGCCGATCGCGGCGGTGCGCATCGACGGGATGGTGTCCGACGCGTTGCAGGGCGCGGCGGCGACGCGGCCGGTGGCGGGCGTGACCACGCCGAGCGAGACCCGGCCGGTGTCGGTGCAGAACGCGCTGGCCGCGCTCACCTTCCGGGCCGGGTTCCAGAACACCGGCCAGAACGTGGTGATCGCGCCGCCACGCCGGTGGAACGCGCCGACCGGCGAGGTCAACACGCTCCTGCAGATGACGAAGTCGCTGGTCGCCGGTAATTTCGCGACGCCGGTGGGCCTCGATTCCCTGCTGGCGGCCCCGCCGGAGCAGACGGCGGCGTTGAGCTACCCGGTCGAGGCCGGTGCCCGCGAGGTGCCGCCCTCGGTGACCGCGTCGGTGACCGAGTCGTGGCGGCAGCTCCAGCAGCTGGCCGAGTCGATGAGCCAGGAGGACGCCGCGTCCGCCAACCCGATCGACCTGGTCGACCCGCTGAAGCTGGACCTGCTGCGCGCGGTGTCCGGGGCGTGGCGCGGCGACGAGGACGGCGCGCGCGGCGCGTTGGCGATCGGCCGCGCGCGGATCGACGGGTTGCAGGGCCAGGTCTCGGTGACCGAGCCGAACAGCCCGATCCTGCTCGGCTCCGGCGACAGCCCGATCCCGCTGTCCATCAAGAACCGGTTGGACGTGCGGATCACGGTGCGGATCGTGATCGAGGACACGCCGGGCATCGTGGCCAAGCAGTTGCCGGACATCCTGCTGCCCGCGCGCGGTGACCTGCTGGTGCGGGTGCCGGTGGAGGTGCTGCGGTCCGGGCGGTTCCCGGTGCACGTCCGGCTGGTCACGCCGAGCGGCGTGGACCTGGGCGAACGGGCCCGGCTGGAGGTGTCGTCCTCGGCGTACGGGACGATCACCGTCGTCATCACCTGCCTGGCCGGCGCCGCGTTGGTGCTGCTGTCCGCCCGGCGCATCTACCGACGGGTGCGGGCCGCGCGAGTCGCCGCCGCCGCGGCGGTGCCGGACAATGCCAGCGGGGTCACACCGCCGGAGAGGTCGAGCACGAGTTGAGCGGAACAACCACGGTGACCCAGGAGCAGCAAGGCCCGTCACTGGCACGGGCCGGTGGCTCGATGGCCGTCGCCACGATCGTCAGCCGCGCCTCCGGGCTGCTGTCCAAACTGCTGCTGATCACCATCCTCGGCGTGGGCGTGCTGAACGACTCGTACCAGGTCGCCACCACGCTCCCGACGATGATCAACGAGCTGCTCCTCGGCGGCGTGCTGACCAGCGTGGCCATCCCGCTGCTGGTGCGCGCCGAGAAGGAGGACGGCGACGGCGGTGAGGCCTACGCGCAGTGGATGATCACCATGTCCGCGGTGTTGCTGGGCATCGGCACGGTCATCGCGGTCGCCTGCGCGCCGCTGCTGACGGGGCTGTTCATCGACTCGTCGAACGCCAAGCCGGAGCTGGTCACCGCGTTCGCGTACCTGGTGCTGCCGGGCATCGTGTTCTACGGGATGTCCGCGCTGATCGGCGCGATCCTCAACACCCGGCACGTGTTCGGCCTGCCCACGTGGGCGCCGGTGCTGAACAACCTCGTGGTGATCGTGACCCTCTGCGTGTACTGGCTGATGCCGGGGGAGATCTCGATCGACCCGGTGCGGATGGGCGAGCCGAAGCTGCTGGTGCTCGGCCTGGGCACGATGCTGGGCGTGGCGTTGCAGGCGTCGGTGCTGGTGCCGGCGCTGCGGCGGACCGGGTTCAAGTTCCGCTGGCGGTGGGGTTGGGACCGGCGGCTGTCGGAGTTCGGCGGGCTGGCGTTCTGGGTGCTGCTGTACGTCGGCCTCGGTTTCGTCAGCATGGTGGTGCTGACGAAGGTCGCGACGCACGACCAGGGCGCGATCACGACCTACAACATGCAGTGGCTGATCGCCCAGGTGCCCTACGGGGTGCTCGGCGTGTCGCTGCTCACCGCGTTGATGCCGAAGATGAGCCGGGCCGCGGCGGCGGAGGACAAGGACGCGCTGGTCGGCGACCTGTCGTTCGGCAACCGGATGTCGTCGATCCTGCTGATGCCGTTCAGCGCGCTGATGACGGTCGCCGGCGTGTCGATCGGCCTCGCGCTGTTCTCGTTCGGCAACTCCGGCATCGAGGACGGCGAGGCGATCGGCACGGCGCTGGCGCTGTCCGCGTTCGGGCTGGTGCCGTACGCGATCACGCTGCTCCAGCTGCGGGTGTTCTACGCGTTGAAGGACGCCCGGACGCCGACGCTCATCCAGGCGATCATCGTGGCGGTGCGGATCGCGCTGCTGTACGGGTTCCTGGCGGTCTCGCCGCCGGACAAGCTGGCCGTCGGCGTGTCGATCGCGATGTCGCTGAGCTTCGTGGTCGGTGCGCTGGTCGGTCAGCTGTGGCTGCGGATCCGGCTCGGCCGGCTGCGCACCGGCTACACGGCGTGGACGATCTGCCTCACGGTCGTGGCGTCCGCGATCGCGTTCGGGGCAGCCACCGGGTTGGCGTGGCTCGCCGTCCGCGTGTTGGGAATCGAGTCCCGCGTGGTGGGCGCGTGGGTGGAGGTCCTGATCCAGACGATCGTGGGTCTGCCGTTGAGCTTCCTGCTGCTGGCCCTGTTCCGCGTACCCGAGGTGAAGCCCGCGATCGCCAAGATCAGTCGTTTGGTGGGCCGCCGGTGACACCTGCCGCACGACCCGTTCACGTACCCTCGGCCCTGTGAGCAGCGGTCCGATCCAGAACACCTCGCTGGTGCCCGGCGGGGTGATCGGCGACGGCCGGTACCGGCTACTGGCGCAGTCCGGTGTGGACCGCCGGTGCGACGCGCACCTCTGGCGGGCCCGGGACGGGCAGCTCAACCGGGACGTGGCGTTGACCGTCCTGGTGGGCAACCCGGCCGACCACGCCGCGGCCGCGCGGGCCAAGCGGACCGCGGAACGCGCGATGCACGCCTCCAGCTTCACCCACCCCGGCGTCGCCCGGGTAATCGACGTGCTGACCCCCGGTAACGGGATCAAGCTCGACGAGGGCATCCTCGCCGTGGTCGTGGCCGAGTGGACCCAGGGCACCGACCTGCTGGACCTGATCGTCGAAGGTCCGCTGCCCGCGGGTGCGGCGACGCGCCTGCTGGGGCCGTTGGGCGCGGCGATCGAGGGCGCGCACCACGCCGGGCTCGTGCTGGGCGCCGACCACCCGCAGCGCATCCGGGTGACGCCGGACGGCAGGCTGCGGCTGGCGTTCCCCGGCCCCCGGCCGGACGCGATCGCCCGTGACGACGTCAAGGGCCTCGGCGCGATCCTGTACCTGCTGCTCACCGGGAGGTGGGCGCTGCCGGACGGTCCGGACGGCGTGCCCGCCGCTCCCACGGGGCCGGACGGCGCGGTGCTCGCGCCGAGCGCGCTGCACGCGTACGTACCGCACGAGCTGTCGTCGGTGGCCGTGCGGAGCCTGGAGGACACCAGCGTCGGCGGTATCCGGACGAGCGCGGCGATCCTCCAGGTGCTGGACCAGATCGCCCAGTCCGAGGCCCAGACCGCGCTGATCCAGGCGGTCCCGGACGACGGGCCGGACGACGGCGCGGTGTGGACGACCCAGCGGCCGGTGCGCGACAAGGACCGCAAGCGCAAGCTGATGATCAGCGTGGCGGTGCTCGCGGTGGCGACGCTGGCGGTGATCGCCTGGCTGGGCGTGCAGATCGTGAGCTTCTTCAGCGACGAGCCGTCCGGCGGCAGCGGGCCGACGGTCGTGATCGGCCAGTCCAACCCGCCGGGGGTGAGCGGCCAACCCGCGCCGCCCGCGCCCCAGCCCGCGGGTCCCGTGCAGCCGGCGTCGGTCGGCGTGTACGACGTGACCAACCAGCCGGACAACGCCAACCGGGCCAACCGCGCGGTCGACAACAACCCGACCACGGTGTGGCAGACGGAGAACTACTTCCAGCCGTTCCCGGCGTTGAAGCCGGGGATCGGGCTGATGGCGGGCTTCGCCGAGCCGGTGAAGCTGGCGTCGGTCACCATCACCTCGCCCAGCGAGGGCACGGTGGTGGAGATCCGCGTCGCGGGCGCGCCCGACGCGCCGCTGCAGGAGACGAAGGTCATCGCGACCGCGACCCTGTCGCCCGGGCAGACCCAGATCCAGCTCAACGACCACGAGCCGACCCAGCACCTGCTGCTGTGGGTGACGAAGCTCGCCGGCAGCGGCAAGAACAACCGCTCCGAGATCGCCGAACTCGTCTACACCCGCGCCCAGTAGCCGGCGGCGTCGCCGCACCTGGCCGACTGGCGCAACCTCGTCCTGGCCCCGGTCCTGGTCGCCGTCGTGGTGGCGTTCGGTGCGAAGCGGACGCCGTGGTCGGGTGCGCGTCGGTCTTGACGCGGAGTAGCGCCGGGAACAACGGCACTCGCCCGTGCAGGTGATCGAAGCCTGCTTGGCCCAGCCCGATAGGCTGCCGGCGTGACCGCCGCAGCCAGCTCGGACGCAGACCTCATCGCGGCGCACGCCGCGGGTGACCCGCACGCCTTCTCCGAGCTCGTGCGCAGGCACCGAGATCGCATGTGGGCGGTCGCGCTGCGCACGCTGCGCGATCCCGAGGAGGCCGCGGACGCCCTGCAAGAGGCGTTCATCTCGGCTTTCCGCGCGGCGGCGAGCTTCCGCGCCGAGTCCCAGGTGACCACCTGGCTACACCGAATAGTGGTCAACGCCTGCCTCGATCGGATGCGCAGGCGACAGACCAGGCCGACCGTCCCGCTGCCCGAGGCGGGCCCCGGTGAGCCGGTGGCGCCCCGCGACGCGATGGCCGAACGCGAGACCCGGCTGGTCGTCCAGGCCGCCCTCAACGAGCTGCCGGAAGAGCAGCGCGCGCCGATCGTGCTGGTCGACGTGGAGGGCTACTCGGTGGCGGAAACGGCCCAGCTACTGGGTATTGCGGAGGGCACCGTGAAGTCACGATGTGCCCGTGGGCGGGCCAAGCTCGCCAAAGTTCTGGGTCACCTCCGGAACCAAAGTGCAGATGCGAACGTCCCAGTCAACGATGTGCAGGTGCAACAGGGACGTCAGTTGGAGGAACGATGACCGGCAATGCGCGGCGTACCGGGCCGCCGTGGTCCGTCGACCTGCTGGCTGATCTGCACGCGGGGGTTCTGGACCCGCGGACCGAGGCCGAGCTGCGGCCGCTGGTCGAGAACGACCCCGAGGCGCGCGAGATCCTGGCCGCCCTCGACGCGACGCTCGAAGACCTGCACAACCTGCCGCCGATCCCCATGCCGCGCCACGTGGCCGACCGGATCGACGCCGCACTCGCCGAAGAAGCACGCCCGGCCGCACCCGTGATCGACTTCGCCCAGGCCAAAGCGCGCCGCAACAAGCGCCTCGGCTGGGGCGCGGGGTTGCTCGCGGCGGCCGCGGTCGCTGTCGGCGTCGCCGTAGTAGCGCTTCCACAGGACAACACCGCAGGTGACACCGCCGCCCAGTCGGACAAGACGACGACGCCGGTCACCGGCAGCGCCGCGCCGTCCGATGGCGACCGGATGCCCGCGGTGCGCGGCGAGAACTTCGGCCCGGTGTTCGGCGACGTGCTCAAGGCGCAGAACTACGGCCCGCTGGAGAACCAGGACAAGCTGGCCGACTGCCTGCGCGGCGCGAACATCTCGGCGGGCAAGCCGCTCGGTGTCAGCCCCATCACGCTGGACGACAAGCCGGCCGTGATGGCGATCCTGCCCGCGGGCGCGCCCGGCGCGTACCGGATCGTGGTGGTCGACCCCCGGACGTGCGGCCCGGACAACCCGGATGGCGTACTGGCGAACAGCACGATCGAGCCGTAGCCGAACCCGAGTAGCCGAGCTCACCTCGAAGGGGCGGAATTACCACGCCCTACGATCCGTTGTGCGAAGAGCCGGCCCGGGTGATCCCTGGCCGGAAGCGACTAACGGAGGTCGAGGGTGTCGGACGTTCGGAACCTGATCGTCGTGGGATCGGGGCCCGCCGGGTACACCGCGGGGGTCTACGCGGCGCGCGCCCAGCTCGAACCGCTGGTGTTCGAGGGCTCGCAGTACGGCGGTGCGCTGATGACCACGACCGAAGTCGAGAACTACCCCGGTTTCCGCGACGGCATCATGGGCCCCGACCTCATGGAGCAGATGCGGGAGCAGGCCAAGCGCTTCGGCGCCGAGCTGCGCGCGGAGGACGTCGAGGAGCTGGAGCTCGACGGCCCGGTCAAGTACGTCACCGCCAACGGGCAGCGCTACGCCGCCCGCGCGGTCGTGCTGGCCATGGGCGCGGCGGCGCGCTACCTGCACGTTCCCGGTGAGCAGGAGCTGCTGGGGCGCGGTGTGTCGGCCTGCGCCACGTGCGACGGCTTCTTCTTCCGCGACCAGGACATCGCGGTGATCGGCGGCGGCGACTCGGCGATGGAGGAGGCGACGTTCCTCACCAAGTTCGCCCGCAGCGTCACGATCATCCACCGCCGCGAGGAGTTCCGCGCCTCCAAGATCATGCTGGAGCGCGCGCGGAACAACGAGAAGATCAAGTGGCTGCTCAACGCCGAGGTCGTCGAGGTGCTGGGCGAGGGTTCGGTGTCCGGGGTGAAGACCCGCGACACGCGGACCGGTGAGGTGACCGAGCACCCGTTCACCGGCTTCTTCGTCGCCATCGGCCACGACCCGCGCAGCGACCTGGTCAAGGGCCAGGTCGAGCTGGACGGCGAGGGTTACGTCCAGGTCGTGGGCCGGACCACTCACACGAACGTGGACGGTGTGTTCGCCGCGGGCGACCTGGTCGACCACACCTACCGCCAGGCGATCACCGCCGCCGGGTCGGGCTGCGCCGCCGCGATCGACGCGGAGCGCTGGCTGGCCGAGCACGGGACCACGGAGGCCGCGGTCACCGCCGAGCACGTCGGCGGCGGCTACAGCGAGCCCGTCACCACCAGCTGAACCCACTTCTTTTCCGCAGAGGGAGAACACAACATGGCAGGCTCCACCGTGGTCACATCCGCCCAAACGTTCACCGACGACGTTCTGACCAGCGAAAAGCCAGTGCTGGTCGACTTCTGGGCGACCTGGTGCGGCCCGTGCAAGATGGTCGCTCCCGTGCTGGAGGAGATCGCCGCCGAGCACGCCGACAAGATCACCGTCGCCAAGCTCGACATCGACGCCAACCCGTCGATCGCGCGGGACTACCAGATCATGTCGGTGCCGACCATGATCCTGTTCCAGGGTGGCCGCCCGGTGAAGCAGATCGTGGGCGCCAAGCCGAAGTCCGCGCTGCTGAAGGACCTGTCCGACGTGCTCTGAGTGCAACCGACCGGGTGACCCGTCCGCCTTCCAAAGAAGACGGACGGGTCACTCGTTTGTGGACATTTGACCACTGGCAGTAGCCCCGTCCGTGGCATCGGCTGGAGCAAGGCACAATAGGGCGTCAAGTTCAGCGTCGACGGGTGTCGGCGCCTAAGTGAGCGAGGGGTGCATGCTGCTACTCCGCCGCGGGGATTTCGGACCGGACGTCGCCGAGGTCAGGGCAACGCTGACAAAGCTCGGCCTGCTGTCCGATCCGCAGCCGTCCCAGGTGTTCGACCTGCCGGTCGAGCACGCTGTGCGCGCGTTCCAGCAGCAGCGGGGTCTCATCACCGACGGTGTCGTCGGCCCGGCCACCTACCGGGCGCTGCGCGACGCGACCTTCCGACTCGGCGACCGCCCGCTGGCTTTCCTGATGGCGCAGCCGGTGACCGGTGACGACGTGTCCGCGTTGCAAGAGCGCCTGCTGGAACTGGGTTACGACGCCGGACGGGCCAACGGCGAGTTCGGTCAGCAGACCGAACAGGCGTTGCGGAGCTTCCAGCGCGACTACGGCCTGATCGTGGACGGCATGTGCGGTCCCGACACGGTGCGCGCGCTGCGCCAGCTCCAGCCCAAGGTGCGCGGCGGCCGGCCGGTGTTCCTGCGCGAGCAGGAACGGGTCCGCCGAGCCGGGCCGAGGCTGTCCGGCAAGCGCATCATCATCGACCCGGGTCACGGCGGTGACGATCGCGGTATCGTGGTCGACGGCGTGTCCGAGGCCGACGTGATGCTGGACCTGGCCAGGCTGCTTGAGGGCAAGATGGCCGCCACGGGTATGGAAGCCCTGCTCACGCGCGGTCCGAACCACAACCCGGACGAGGGTGAGCGGGCGCGGTTCGCCAACGAGGCGGGCGCCGACCTGATCCTGTCGCTGCACGCCGACGGCAACTCGTCGCCGCTGGCCTCCGGCGTGGCGACGTTCCACTTCGGGACCGGCAACGGCACGTCGTCCACGGTCGGCGAGGCGCTGGCCGGCTTCATCCAGCGCGAGATCATCGCCCGGACCGGGATGCTGGACTGCCGCACGCACCCGAAGACGTGGGACATGCTCCGGATGACCCGCTGCACGGCGGTCCGGGTCGAGGTCGGCTACCTGACCAACGCGGGCGACCGGCAACGGCTGGCGAACCCGTCGTTCCGGGATGTTGTCGCCGAGGGCATCCTGGTCGCGGTCAAGCGGCTGTACCTGCTGGGCCAGAACGACCAGCCGACCGGCACGTTCACGTTGGAAGACCTGATGCGGCACGAGGTGGCCACCGGCAAGATCCGCTAGGCGATTTGTCCACTGGGCAAGATCGAGCCGCGGGTGATCCCTTGTCGGCCCAGACGGCGCGTGGATGGCGGAGCACCGCCGCCATTCACGCGAACCCGGTTTCGCCGACCAGCTCGCCGGCCCGTTGGACGGCGACTTCGGGCCCGTCCCAGCCCCGCCGGGGAGCTGAAACAACCGCTACCAGTCCGTCAGCACGTCGAGCACGTCGACGACCGCGTCTTCCTCGTCCGCACGGTTCTGGGCGCGCAGGTCGAGCATGAGGTCGGTCAGCTCGTCGACCAGGCGGTCGGCTGGGATGCCCTCGGCCTGCCAGGCGTCGAGCAGTGTGCGAATCTCTCGGAAGTCTCGCGATCCCTCGATGATCGCGAGTACCTTGCGCTGGATCTCCACCCCCATGTCCACAAGTCGATCTTATTGGCCGGCGTTGCCCGTGAGGAGCACGATGGAGTTCTACCGCCTCGAACCAGAGGTTGCCGGTGCGTTGGATGAAGGGACCGTCATCGACGCCGCGGCACACCCGCCGCGCATCGAGGCGGTGCACTACGAGATCGGCGACTGGTCGGGTGATGACCTGATCGAGGCGTTCCCGGTCTACCTGGTCACCGACGACCTGGCCGACACGCTCGTCGACAGCGGCCTGGACGCGTTCCGCATCCGCCGCGCGACGGTGACCGTGTCCGAGGAGGCGCAGGAGCTGCTGGAAGGCAAGGAGCTGCCGACCTTCCACTGGCTCGAAGTGACCGGCCAGGCCGGCGTGGACGATCTCGGCGTCACCGATCAGGGGCAGCTCGTGGTCAGCGAGCAGGCGCTGGACCTCATCCAGGGCGGCAAGCTGGAGAACTGCGAGATCGACCGATTCTGAGGCACTAGCCCACCGGCATCTGCCACGGGATGCCCGGCAGCACGTGCCCGGTCTCCAGCAGCGACTTCAGGTTCGACAGCACCGCCGACCAGCCGGCCGCCGCCTGCCCGCGCTCGGCGTCGTCGGCCAGGTCGGTGTGCGTGACGGTCAGCCGCACGATCTCGCCGTAGGCCTCGATGCGGAACGTCACCGTGGACGTCACCGACGGATCGGCCGGGTCGGCCCACGTGGTCACCAGGCGGCGCGGCGGGTCTGCCTCGACGACCTCGCCCACCACGTCGTCGATCTCCGACCCGTCCGCGCGCCGGTGGGACCAGGCCGAACCCACCTGCCAGTCCGAGATGTTGCGGTGGCCCCAGTACTCGGCCGTCACGTCGGCGTCGGTCAGGGCCTCCCACACCCGCTCGGCCGTGCTCTCGATGTAGGTCACGTAGACGAATTCCGGCGTCACGGGTTCCTCCGCTCGTCGTTTCACGTCGCCGAGCATCCGCAACCGCGGCCGCTCGAACTTGTCGATCCACCGCTCCTGCACCTCGTGCAGCGGCACGGGGTTGAGGTAGTGCAGCTTCTCCCGCCCCCGGCGGACGGTGCTGACCAGGTTCGCCGCCTCCAGCACGGCCAGGTGCTGGGTGACCGACTGCCTGGTCATGCCCAGCCGCGCGCACAGTTCGCCGAGCGTCTGCCCGTTCTCCTCGTGCAGCCGGTCGAGCAGGTAGCGGCGGGTTTCGTCGGCCAGGGCTTTGAACACCTTGTCCACACCCCACGATACGCAGGCAATTACCTGCATGTCAACGCGGGCGAACAAACCCGCAGGTCAGAGCGGATTTCACACGGGTCGGAAGCTCGGCTCCGCAGTCGACACGGTCACCGAGTTGAGCAGCCGCTCCAGCGCCGACTCCACGTCTTCCTTCCACGAGGACGCGCTGCGCAGCTCCAGCCGCAACCGCGGCCACCGGGGGTGGGGGCGCAAGGTCTTGAAGCCGACCTGCAACAGGAAGTCGGCCGGCGTGACGCAGCCCGGCCCGTCCTCGTCCGGCCTGGCATCGCCGAACGCCTCGATCGCCCGCACGCCACGACGGGTGAGGTCCTTGGCCACCGTCTGCACCAGCACCCGACCGAGGCCGCCGCCGCGGAACTCCGGCAGCACCTCCAGGCCGGTCATCAGCACCGCGTCGGGGCTGACCGGGGAGGTGGGGAACGCCAGTGACCTGGGCACGGCCGCGGGCGGGGCGTAGAAGACCGAACCGGCGGGGATGCCGTCGTTGTAGATGATCCGGCCGCAGGAACCCCACTCCAGCAGGACGCTGGACACCCAGGCTTCCTTCTCGAACTCGGTGTCCCCGAACTCCTCGGCCTGATCCTTCAGGTGCGGCGCGAGTTCCCAGAACACACAGGTCCGGGTGTGCTTGGAGAGGTGCTCCAGGTTGTCCAAGGTGACGCCCACGACACGACGCGACACCCGGACCTCCAAGCCCCCGAATACATCCCTCACGAGGATAGGCGGATGTGACCCCGCCCGGAAGGCAGATGCCCCGAACGGGACGGCCGTTACACTCGGGCGGGAACAAACCCGCCGGTAACGCCCCACCTACTGGAGTTTCCCGTGAATCAACCCGGACAACCTGCCAAGCAGGGAGCCAGAAGCCTCGATCCCCATCTGCGCAGGTACGCGGCGCGCACGGCGGGCATGACGGCATCGGAGATCCGGGCACTCTTCGCGGTGGCGAGCAGGCCTGAGGTGGTGTCCCTGGCGGGAGGGATGCCCCACCTGGCAGCACTGCCGCTGGACTCGCTCAGCGCCGAGGTGGCCGATGTCATCGCCACCGACGGCCTGGTCGCCCTCCAGTACGGCAGCGCGCACGGCGTCCCCGAGTTGCGCGAGCAGATCTGCGAAGTCATGGCGTTGGAGGGCATCAAGGCCCACCCGGACGACGTGGTGGTGACCGTCGGCTCCCAGATGGGCCTCGACATGGTCACCCGCATCTTCTGCGACCCCGGTGACGTGGTGCTGGCCGAGGGCCCGTCGTACGTGGGCGCGCTCGGGTCGTTCGCCGCCTACCAGGCGCAGGTCGTGCACGTCGGCATGGACGCGGACGGCCTGATGCCGGACGCGTTGCGGGAAGCCATCGCGGCCGTCGAGCGCACCGGGCAGCGGATCAAGTTCCTCTACACGATCCCGAACTTCCACAACCCGGCCGGCGTGACGCTCGCCGTCCAGCGCCGGGCCGAGGTGCTGGAGATCTGCCGCACGCACGGCATCCTCGTGGTCGAGGACAACCCGTACGGCCTGCTCGGCTTCGACGGCATCACCTACCCGGCGCTGCGGTCGACCGACCCGGACAACGTGGTCTACCTCGGCTCGTTCTCCAAGACCTTCGCGGCCGGCCTGCGGGTCGGCTGGGTACTCGCGCCGCACGCGGTGCGGGAGAAGCTGGTGCTGGCCGCCGAGTCGGCCACGCTGTGCCCGCCGACGCTCAACCAGCTGATCGTGTCGCGCTACCTGGCCACGCACGACTGGAAGGGTCAGATCAAGACCTACCGCGAGGCCTACCAGGAACGGCGTGACGCGGCGATCTCGTCGTTGGAGCAGCACATGCCGCTTGGTTCCACGTGGAACAAGCCGAACGGCGGGTTCTACGTGTGGGTGACCGTCCCGGAGGGCGTCGACACCAAGGCGATGCTGCCGCGTGCCATCACCCAACGTGTCGCGTACGCGTCGGGCACCGGTTTCTACGCCGATGGCCTCGGCAGCCGCCAGCTCCGCCTCTCGTACTGCTACCCGACGCCCGAACGCATCCGCGAGGGCGTGCGGCGGCTCGCGAACGTCATCAAGGACGAGATCGAGCTGCACGAGACGTTCGGCCCCACGATCGGCCGCGCGGTCTCCGGTCCGCACAGCCCATCGCCCGACACCGCTTGATCAGGAGTAGAGAGTTGTCGAACCGCTGGGTCGCAGTCCTGTCCGGGGGCCTTTCGCACGAGCGGGAGGTGTCGTTGCGATCCGGTCGCCGACTGTCCGCCGCCCTCCGCTCGGCCGGCCTGGTCGTGGAGGAGTGGGATGCCGACGGCAACCTGCTCACCCGGCTCAAGGAGCACCGGCCGGAAGCCGTCGTGGTGGCGCTGCACGGTGGCGAGGGTGAGAACGGGTCGGTGCAGACGATCCTGGAGCTGATGGACGTGCCGTTCGTCGGCACGGACTCGCGGGCGTGCCGGCGGGCGTGGGACAAGCCGACCGCCAAGGGTGAAGTGGCCCGCGCGGGCCTGGCGACGCCGGAGTGGGCCGTGCTGCCGCACGCGACGTTCCGGGAGCTGGGTGCGCAGCCGGTGCTCGACGCGATGGTCGAACGGCTCGGGCTGCCGTTGATGCTCAAGCCGGACCAGGGTGGGTCGGCGCTGGGTGCCCAGGTGGTGCGTGACGCGGCCGAGCTGCCGACCGCGATGGTCGGCTGCCTGGCGTACGGGAACACGGTGCTCGCCGAGCGGTACGTGCAGGGCGTCGAGGTGGCCGTGACGGTGGTGGACGGGCCGGACGGGCCGTACGCCCTGCCGCCGGTGGAGATCGTGCCGGAGAACGGCGTCTACGACTACACCGCCCGGTACACGGCGGGGTTGACCGACTTCCACGCGCCGGCGCGGCTGGACGAGAAGGCGGCCCAGACGGTCGGCGAGCTGGCGGTGTCGGCGCACCGGCTGCTGGGTCTGCGGGACGTGTCGCGGACCGACGCGATCGTGGCGGCGGACGGCACGGTGTACTTCCTCGAAGTGAACGTGTCGCCCGGTTTGACCGAGACCTCGCTGCTGCCGATGGCGGTCGAGGCGGCGGGGCAGTCGCTCGGCGAGATCTACGCGGGTCTGGTGGAGCGCGCGGTCGCGCGTTAGAGGCTCTCACTTTTACCTGACGGCCCGTGTCCGATTGGACACGGGCCGTCATCGTCACCGTGACATAAGGCCCGTGGGTGATCCCTTGCGGGCAAAACGAATCCCTTTTGTCCGGTTTTTCGGTGAATCCGACGAGCTACTCAGGGGACCGAATTCGCTGCGCCGCTTCGGGTGAAATGAGCTGAACGATGCGCTCAAGGTCGTCCACGGACCCGAACTCGACCACGATCCGGCCCTTGCGCTGACCCAACTCGACCTTCACCCGGGTGTCGAAGTTGTCCGACAACCGCTCCGCCAGCTCCTGCAGACCGGGCGCCTGCATCTGCTTGCGCCGGACCTGCTTCGCCTTGGCGGGCTCGGCGCTCTTGGCGAGCGTCACCGCCTCCTCGGTCGCGCGGACCGACATGCCCTCCGCGACGATCCGGGTCGCCAACTCCTCCTGCACGCCGGGGTCGTCGATCCCGAGCAGCGCACGGGCGTGGCCGGCGGACAGCACGCCCGCCGCGACCCGCCGCTGCACGGGGAGGGGCAGCTTCAGCAGCCGGATGGTGTTGGTGACGACCGGGCGACTGCGGCCGATGCGGTCGGCCAGCTCCTCGTGCGTCACGCCGAACTCCTCCAGCAGCTGCTGGTAGGCCGACGCCTCTTCCAACGGGTTCAGCTGGACGCGGTGGATGTTCTCCAGCAGCGCGTCACGCAGCATCACGTCGTCGGCGGTCTGCCGGACGATCGCCGGGATCGTCTTCAGGCCGGCGAGCTGGGTGGCCCGCCACCGCCGCTCGCCCATGACGAGCTCGTAGGTGTCCGGCCCGCTGGCACGCACCACGATCGGCTGCATGAGGCCGAACTCGCGGATCGAGTGCTCCAGCTCCCGCAGCGCTTCCTCGTCGAAGACCTGACGCGGCTGCTTCGGGTTGGTGCGGATCGCGGTGACCGGCAGCTCCTGGTACACCGCGCCGGCCACCTCCCCGGACACGTCTGGCAGCGCAGGAGTGGACGACGAGCCGTTGGACACAGCCCGGAGCGGCGTCGGTGCCGCCTGTGTGCCCGGCGGTGGGCCGCTCGGGATCAGGGCCGCGAGCCCGCGACCGAGGCCACCCTTGCGCTGTTCCGTCATGCCTGCCCCATCTCCGCGCCGAACTCGGCGATCTCCCGTGCCGCGTCGAGGTAGCTCATCGCGCCCCGTGAGCCGGGATCGTAGGTGAGCACCGTCTGCGCGAATCCTGGTGCCTCGGACACCTTCACGCTGCGCGGGATCACTGTTTTGAGGACCGTGTCGCCGAAGTGGCCGCGCACCTCGCTGGTCACCTGGTCGGCCAGCTTCGTGCGGCCGTCGTACATGGTGAGCAGGATGGTGGACACGTTCAGCGTCGGGTTCAGGTGCGCCTGGACGAGTTCGATGTTGCGCAGCAGCTGCCCCAGACCCTCCAGTGCGTAGTACTCGCACTGGATCGGGATCAGCACCTCCTGCGCGGCGACCATCGCGTTGACGGTCAGCAGACCGAGCGACGGCGGGCAGTCGATGAACACGTAGTCCGGCTTGATCGGATCCAGCGCCTCGGGGCTCAGCGCCTCCTTCAGCCGGGACTCGCGGGCCACCATCGAGACCAGTTCGATCTCGGCGCCCGCGAGGTCGATCGTGGCGGGCACGCAGTAGAGGTTGGGGGACTGGTTGCTGACCTGAGCCGCCTCGGTGACCGACAGCTCACCGATCAGCACCTCGTACACCGACGGGGTGCCCGAGCGGTGCTCGACGGCCAACGCGGTACTCGCGTTGCCCTGCGGGTCGAGGTCGATGACGAGGACCTTGAGCCCGTGGATCGCGAGAGCGGCGGCCAGGTTCACCGTGCTCGTGGTCTTGCCGACGCCACCCTTCTGGTTGGCGACGACCATGATCCGACGACGGTCCGGACGGGGGAGTTGGAGGGAGTCGGGGTGCAGGACGCGGGTGGCGCGTGCCGCTTCTTCCGCGATGGGTGTCCACACGGTGCTGTCTCCTGCCGGTTCCACGTTGTTAGCCAAGTCTGAGTTGCCTACCGGACGGAGCACTTCGCCCGCGCCCACCACACCTTCGGGTTCGGTTTCACGTGAAACACCGGCCGCTTGGAACACCGGTTGCAGGGGGTCGGGGTACACGTTCACCGATCCTTCCTTCTGCGACGCGCGCCTTCACGGCGGCTCGCCTGCTCGTCGCGCTCCACGAGCACGACCGTCGTCGGCAGTTCGAGGACATCGCCACCGCAGGTGATGACGCGCGACCGGACACCTCCGGCCCTGCGCACCACCTCGGCGTCGCGTTCCAGTTCTTCCGCGGCGCTCTCGCCCTTGAGAGCGACCAGACGTCCACCGGGCCGCAGCAGCGGCATGCACCACCGCGTCAGCCGCTCCAGCGGGGCCACCGCGCGGGCCGTCACGACATCGCTGTCGGCCAGCTGGTTGCGCACCGCCGTCTCCTCGGCTCGGCCGCGGATCACGGTGACCTTGAGGTCGAGTGCCTCGACGCACTCGGTCAACCACGCCACCCGACGTGCCATCGGCTCCAGGAGCGTGAGGTCGAGATCCGGCCGCACGATCGCCAGGGGGATGCCCGGCAAGCCCGCGCCCGAGCCTACGTCCACGACCCGTGAACCTTCGGGAAGCAACTCCGCAACGACGGCCGAATTGAGGATGTGACGGTCCCAGAGCCGGTCGACCTCGCGCGGGCCGATGAGCCCGCGCTCGACGCCGTGCTCGGTGAGCAGTGCCGTGAAGGCGACCGCCTTGTCGTAGTGGTCACCGAAGACCTTCTTCGCGCGGTCTTCCACCTCTGCGGCCATGACTCCATCCGGGACGTTTCACGTGAAACCACACACGACGCCGCCGGCGACCGGTGTGGGCGATGGGTTGGGCTTCTCGTCAGTGGGCGGGTGAGGCCCGCGAGATGTGCCGGTGCCCACTATGACGGATCACCCCGGCGACACGCCAAATCGAAGTGACCAGATCGACGGCGTTTCACGTGAAACTTGGGATCCGGCCGTCCTCGGGCAGGGTGCGGAGGAGTTCGAGCGCGTAGTCGACCGACTCGACGTGGTCGAGCTGGGGGATCTCGTCGAGCGGGAACCACGCCGCCTGGTCCGTGCTGCCGTCCACCTCGAAGGTGAGTTCGCCGCCGACGACGTGTGCCTCGTACATGATCCGGATGCGGTGGTAGTCGACCTCGACGCCGTTGCGGAGCATCGGGCCGTAGACGTTCTGGATGCCGAGCAGGCGGTCGACCTCGGCCCGGTAGCCGGTCTCCTCGAACACCTCGCGGATCACCGCGTCGTACGGGTCCTCGCCGTGGCCGAGCCCGCCGCCGGGCAGGATCCACATCGGCCGGTCCGGACCCAACCACCGGGAGAGCAGCAGCCGACCGTCTTCGATGATCACAGCGTAGGCGGCGACACGGAGGTTGCGGATGATCTCAGTCATGCCGCGACCGTTTCACGTGAAACAGGGCGAGGGGAAGGGATTGCGATGTACGCGATCAGACCGGGAGTGCTGAGCACGATGGGACACCCGCACGACCTCCAGCACGTCACCGATCTGGCGGCGGCCGGCGTGGACGTGATCGTGTGCGCGCTGACCGAGACGGAGTTGGCGGAACTGGAGCTGGAAGGGGAGGGGCAGGCGGCACGGGACGCAGGCATGCCGTTCCACTGGGTGCCGATCCCGGACTTCGGCGTGCCCGCTGCCGCGTTGGAGTTGGACGCGGTGGTGGAGGAGATGCGCGCGGGCCGGCACGTCCTGGTGCACTGCTGGGGTGGGATCGGTCGGTCGTCGTTGGTGGCCGGTGCGCTGCTGGTGATGGACGGGGCGTCACCCGAGGCGGCGTGGCAGGCGATCGGTGCGGCGCGCGGGCGGGACGTGCCGGAGACCGACGAGCAGCGGGCGTGGCTGACCACGTTCGCTCAGGCGCGGTTCTGGGACGACCAGGCGGCGACGTTCGACGAGGAACCCGACCACGGGCTGCGCGACCCGGACGTGCGGCGGGCGTGGGCCGACCTGCTCCTGCCGTTGCTGCCGCCCACGCCCGCGTCCGTGGTCGACCTCGGATGCGGCACGGGCAGCCTCACCGCGTTGCTCGCCGAAGCCGGGTACGAGGTGTACGGGCTGGACCTGTCCGCGCGCATGGTCGCCGCGGCACGGGCGAAGGTCGCAGGGGTGGAGTTCCGCCAGGGCGACGCCGCGCGCCCGCCGTACCCCGCCGAGTCGTTCGACGTGGTGCTGGCGCGGCACGTGCTGTGGGCGTTGCCCGACCCGGCCGCCGCGCTCGACCGGTGGCGCGCCCTGCTCAAGCCGGGCGGACGCCTGGTGCTGGTCGAGGGGCGCTGGTCCACCGGCGCCGGGCTCACCGCCGCCGAGTGCGTGGCGCTGCTGGGGGAGGGGGACGTCCGGCCGCTCACCGACCCGTCGCTCTGGGGGCGGGAGATCAGCGACGAGCGGTACCTGGTGCTGGGTCGATGACCAGCCGGCAGCAACAGGTCATCGGCTCGGACCCGCCGTGGTCCCGCTCCTAGCGTGGGCAACCACCGAGCCACGGGGGAGACATGACACACGGACCGCACCACGACGCGTCGCCCGACACCACGCCACCAGGACCAACGGTCGTCCTGCCTCCGGAGCCGCCGATGCCTCCAGAGCCACCCGCGCCCGCCCAGCGTCCGCCACGACCACCGATCACCTTCAACAACACCGTCGGCACCGCGCTGCGCAAGTACTTCCACCTCGACGGCCGCGCGTCACGCCCCGAGTACTGGCTGCTCGTCTTGTTCAACGACGTCCTGTGCCTCGGCCTGCTGGCGCTCGGAGCCGTGTGGAGCGGCTTCGGGGCCCTCGCCGTCGTCAGCTACCTGGGCTTGCTGATCCCGCTCTTCACCGCCGGCATCCGACGCCTGCACGACACGGGACGCTCCGGCCACTGGTACTGGCTGGCCTTCCTGCCGTTCGGCAGTCTCGTCCTCATCGTCTTCTTGGCGGGCCGGAGCCAGCCACACCCGAACCGCTACGGGCCGTGAAACGCGAAACGGCCCCGGCTCCCACCAAGGGGAACCGGGGCCGCTCGACGTGAAGCCACTCAGGGCTTGGGCAGCACCACCACGCGGCGCTGCGGCTCCTCGCCCTCGCTCTCGCTGTGCACGCCCGCCACCGAGGCGACGGCGTCGTGCACGACCTTCCGCTCGAACGGCGTCATCGGGTGCAGCCGCACCTTCTCGCCGGTCGACAGCACCTTCTCCGCGGTCGTCCGGCCGAGGTCGGCGAGTTCGGCACGCCGTCCGGCGCGCCACCCGGCGATGTCCAACATGAGCCGGCTGCGCACACCCGTCTCCTGCTGCACGGCGAGCCGGGTCAACTCCTGCAACGACTCCAGGACCGTGCCGCGGGTACCGACCAGCTTCTCCAGGTCGTCACCGCCGTCGATGCTCACGATCGCCCGACCCGCCTCGACGTCGAGGTCGATGTCGCCGTCGTAGTCGAGCAGGTCCAACAGTCGCTCCAGGTAGTCCCCGGCGATGTCGCCCTCTTGGACGAGCAGGTCCTCCGGACTCCCCGACCGCGCCGGCCGGGCTTCGTCGGCCTCCGGTACGTCCACGTCGGCCGCCTGCAACGTCTCCGACACGATGTCTCCTCTCCAGGGTCAACGACGCTTCTTGTTGCCCTGTTTCTTGCTTGGGGATCGGTCTGGGCTCAGACCGGGAATCTCGGTGGACGGCGTCGCGGTCTCGGTGGACTCGCTCCCATCCGACGGTGTGCCGGCCGGTGCCGGCGTCGCGGCGGCTGCGGGCTGCGTGCCCGCGGGCTTGCGTGGCTGCGGCTTCTGACCGGGCCTCGGCTTGGTGACCGGCTTCGCGCCCGGCTTCGGCGCGAGTGCCTGGCGCTGCGCGGTCGCCTCGACCTTCTTCGCCTCTTCCTCGCGGTCGATGCGGTGGTACACCACGTACTGCTGCCCCAGCGTCCACGCGTTGTTGCTCAGCCAGTAGAGCAGGATCGCGACGGGGAAGAAGAGGCCACCGACCAGCACGCCTACCGGGAAGATGTAGAGCGTCAGCTTGTTCATGATCGCGGTCTGCGGGTTGTCCGTCGCGGCCTGCGTCTGCCGGGCCACCGAGTGGCGCGCGGTGAAGTGCGTGGCGATCGACGCGATGATCATCAGCGGGATCGAGACGAACAGCACCGCGTTGCGGCTGGTGGCGAACTGCGCCAGCTCGTTGGCGGGCATCGTGATGAACGTGGACAGGTTCGCGCCGAACAGCTTGGCGTTGACGAACGACTCCACGCCCTGCGCGTCGAAGTAGTAGACCTCGCCCCAGCCGGGCCGGAACGAGCGCAGCACGTGGAACAGGCCGATGAACACCGGGATCTGCACCAGCATCGGCAGGCAGCCGCCCAGCGGGTTGACGCCGTGCTCCGACTGGAGCTTCTGCATCTCCTGCGCCTGGCGCTGCTTGTCGTTCGCGTACTTCTTCTTGATCTTCTGCAGCTCGGGCGCGAACTCCTGCATCTTGCGCATCGAGCGGACCTGGCCGACGAACGGCTTGAACAGGATCGCGCGCAGCGTGAAGACGAGGAACACCACCGCGAAGGCCCACGCGAACCCGCTTGATTCGCCGAAGACGTGACCGAACACCCAGTGCCAACACCACAGGATGAAGGACACCGGGTAGTAGATGAAGTCGAGCACTAGCTACTCCTCGGCAGAAAGGTCGGGGACCGCGTTTCGCCTCGGCGGAACCGGGTCCAGGCCACCAGGGTGCCAGGGTCCGCAGCGGCCCAGCCGGCGCAGGGTCAGCCAGGAACCGCGCAGCGCACCGTGGACGGTCAACGCCTCCACCGCGTACGCACTGCAACTCGGGTGGAAACGGCAGGTCGGGGGCAGTGCCGGTGAGATGAACTTCCGGTAGAAGCGCACCGGCAGCAGCAACGCCCGAACGACGGGGCTCACCTGGACGGTCGTCATCGCAGCACCTTGTGCAGCGCCGCGTCGAGGTCACGGCCGAGGCTGGCGCTGTCCGCATCGGCTGCCGGTGCCAACGCGCGCACGACCAGCGAAGTTCCGGGCGGCAGCAGGTCGAGCCGATCCCGCACCAGGTGCCGCAGCCTGCGACTCACCCGGTGCCGGACCACGGAGTTGCCCACGGCCTTGCTCACGACGAAGCCCACCTTGGACGGGTCCAAGGTGGGCTGCGCCGAGGTACTCGGTACCGCCGAGGCGCCATTAGACGCCGCCGAGGTACGTAGCTCCGCCGAAGCGCCGTCAGATGCCGCCGAGGTACGTGGTCCCGCCGAGACGGCATCACGTGCCGCCGACGTCAGGACGTGCACCACCAGCCGTGACCGGCCGGCCCGGCGGCCTCGGCGGACCACCAGGCCGAAGTCCTGGCTGCGGGTCAGCCGATGGGCCGCGGGTAGCACGGCGCTGCGGCGATCAGGCGGACAGCTGCTGGCGGCCCTTGCCACGGCGCGCGGCCAGGATGGCGCGACCGGCACGGGTGCGCATGCGCAGCCGGAACCCGTGCGTCTTGGCGCGGCGGCGGTTGTTGGGCTGGAAGGTGCGCTTACCCTTGCTCACGGTCGGACTCCCGGTGCTTAACTGCCAAGCAGGTCTGTGGTTGTCCCCAGCGAACAAGCCTTAGGCGCGCGAAAAGCACCCCACGCAAGCGGGAGACGCTTACGAGAGTACGCAGCCCAGGGGGCGAGGTTCAAATCGGGGTCGCACCCGGGCACGCAGCGCGACCTTCCCCGGGCACGTAACCCACTTGCGGGGTGGGTACGCCTTGTGGCATGGCTCGCACCTTGTTAGCGTGCTGCCTTCGCGGATAGGCGCGGGCCGGGTCCAGAGGTGGGGCCCAGAGATCGGGCAGAGCCGCCGCCACACGGGACCGCAAGTGCTCGGAAGCAACGGGGGGATCCGCTGCGCTCCGAGGCGCGTTCGTGCACAGTTGTGGATAACTCTGTGGATGCCTCTATTCTCCGTGTCCACGTCGTGGAAGTTCCCCGGGGGACTGACCGCGGAGCCGTCACCGAGGGGAGGGGAACGCGGAGGTGTCCAACCACCAGGCCGATCTGGGTCTCGTGTGGGAGCAGGTCGTGCAGGAGCTAGCCGCCAGCACGTTGTCTCCCCAACAGCGCGCTTGGATGCGCGTGACCCGACCGATCGGGCTGCTCGACGGGACCGCGCTGCTCGCCGCGCCGAGCGACTTCGCCAAGGAAGCGATCGAGCGCGCGCTGCGCGAGCCCATCACCGCCGCTCTGTCCCGTCGACTGGGCCGAGCCGTGTCACTGGCAGTGAAGGTCGATTCACCCGATCCCGTGACGGCGCCGATCCCGGTGCCCACCGCGGTGCCCGGCCCCGTGCCGGGACCGGGTCCGGGCGGGCCGATGCCGGTCAACGGCGGGCTCGTGGTCGAGGCGGAGACCGAGGGCGATACCGACGGTGAGGGCGAGGAGGTCGACGAGGAGGTCGAAGCGCTCGCCACCGTGACCGAGATCTGGCCCACGTTCGGCGGTGGTCAGGGTCACGCCGCGCCGAGCGGCATGCCGTACACCCGACCGGCCAACCCGGTCGCCTCGCAGACCAGGCTGAACGAGAAGTACAACTTCGACACCTTCGTGATCGGCGCGTCCAACCGCTTCGCGCACGCCGCCGCGGTGGCCGTCGCCGAAGCGCCGGCCCGTGCGTACAACCCCCTGTTCATCTGGGGCGAGTCCGGGCTCGGCAAGACGCACCTGCTGCACGCCGTCGGGCACTACGCCCAGCGGCTGTTCCCCGGGATGCGCGTGCGGTACGTGTCGACCGAGGAGTTCACCAACGACTTCATCAACTCCCTGCGCGACGACCGCAAGGTCGCCTTCCAGCGCCGGTACCGGGACATCGACGTGCTGCTGGTCGATGACATCCAGTTCCTGGAGGGCAAGGAAGGCACGCAGGAGGAGTTCTTCCACACGTTCAACACGCTGCACAACTCGAACAAGCAGATCGTGGTGTCCTCCGACCGGCCGCCCAAGCGGTTGGAGACGCTGGAGGACCGGCTGCGGACGCGGTTCGAGTGGGGTCTGATCACCGACATCCAGCCGCCCGAGCTGGAGACCCGGATCGCCATCCTGCGCAAGAAGGCGGCCCAGGACCGACTCGCGGCGCCCGCCGAGGTGCTGGAGTTCATCGCGGCGCGGATCGAGCGCAACATCCGCGAGCTCGAAGGGGCCCTGATCCGCGTGACGGCGTTCGCGTCGTTGAACCGGCAGCCGGTGGACGTGCAGCTGGCGGAGATAGTGCTGCGCGACCTCATCCCGGACTCCCACGCGCCCGAGATCACCGCGCCGACGATCATGGCGGTCACGGCGGAGTTCTTCAGCGTGTCCATAGACGATCTGTGCGGGCCCGGTAAGACGAAGGTGCTGGCCCAGGCGAGGCAGATCTCGATGTACCTGTGCCGCGAGTTGACGGACCTCTCGCTGCCGAAGATCGGCCAGACGTTCGGCGGCCGGGACCACACGACGGTCATGCACGCGGACAAGAAGATCCGCAAGGAGATGGCCGAGCGCCGCCGGGTCTACGAGCAGGTGCAGGAACTGACCTCGCGCATCAAGCAGCGCGCCCGCCACACCCCCTGACCGCGCAAACGCTTGCGCCTACCCGCGCCTGACCGAGCGCGCGTACTGGACGACCGCCCAAGACGCCCTCCGTGCACCATCGGGGGGCGTCTTGGCGTTCGGCGTGCGTCCGGCATCGCCCGCGGCTGGAGCACCTCCCTGACCGACCTGGTGGCGTGACACCACGAGCCGGCCGTCCGCACGGCGAGGCAGGCTCTCGGCCCCCACCGCGCCCGGCCCACCGCCCGCCCGGCGCTCCTCGTCCCCGGGTGGCGCCCGCCGCACCCGGGGACGACCCGAGCCGCACCCGGGTGCGCCCGCGATCGACCACCGAATCGCCGACGTCACCCGGGGGCGACGCCAGTTGCGGGGAGCGGTGGACGGCCTGAACCCGGGTGCGGCGGCCCGGTGGGCGGTCGCTTGAGGGCGGGTTCGGGGCCGTTTTGGGCGGATTCGGCGTCGGGACCAGTGGGGGTCAATTGCCGTCGCCCGTGTGGGTTACCTCCGCCCCACCTGGGCCGGACCCCGGGCGCCCGCGGCGGGGATCAGGGGCTCAGCCGCAGGCAGACAGGCAGGTGAACGACCGGCCACGAGTTGTCCACAGCCCCAGAAAAGTGCCCCGTGGGGGGAGATTCGGCCCACCATCACCCTGTGCAGCACCCGGGTACAACTCGGCCCACACCCGGGGATTAACCCGGGGACAACTCGGCCTCCCTGTGGACCGAACGGACCACCGCCGTAGTTCTCCCCGGGTGCGCCGACTTGTCCCCGGGTGACACCCCGTGTTCATCCACACCACCAAGTGGGCGACACGCTGCGGAAACAGACGTTGTCCACACAATCCACAACCCTTACTGCTGTTGCTGTTGTCTTCCCTTGAAGAGATGAACAAAGAAAAAACAGGCGGCGGTCGAGCCCGGGGACGAGCGCTCCGCACCGCTTCGCCCCGGGTGTGGCCCCGAGGTGACGAAGCACGCCCCGACGCTCTACGGTGGGGAGCCTCCGCGCCGAGGGTCGGAAGATCCGGCGAGGGACGCGGCTCCCAACCCCACCGCAACGCAGCTGTTGTCGGTCATGCCGACTTGAGGAAGGACGCCTCATGAAGATCCGCGTCGAGCGCGACGGCCTGGCCGACGCCGTCGCCTGGGTCGCCCGCAGCCTGCCGTCCAGGCCGCCTGTCCCGGTGCTCGGTGGCGTCCTGCTCGACGCCGGGGCGGAGGACGGCTCCGGCGAGGCGCTGACGGTCTCCGGTTTCGACTACGAGGTGTCCGCCCAGTGCGGCGTCCCGGCCACCATCGCCGACGGCGGCAAGGCGCTGGTCTCCGGCCGCCTGCTGGCCGACATCACCAAAGCCCTGCCCAACCACCCGGTCGAGATCGCGGTCGACGGCTCCCGGATGACGATCTCCTGCGGCAGCGCCCGCTTCAGCCTGCCGACCATGCCGGTCGAGGACTACCCGCAGCTGCCGTCCATGCCGCAGCTGGCCGGTGAGCTCCCGGGCGAGATCTTCGGCGAGGCCGTCGCCCAGGTCGCCGTCGCGGCCGGCAAGGACGACACGCTGCCGATGCTGACCGGCGTCCGGCTGGAGATCGGCGAGGGCAAGGTGACCCTCGTCGCGACCGACCGCTTCCGGCTCGCCATGCGCGAGTTCCCGTGGGAGCCGAACGAGTCCCTCGGCGAGGTCGCCGTGCTCGTCCCGGCCAAGACCCTCAACGACTCCGCGAAGACGCTCGGCGCGTCCGGCGCGAAGATCGAGCTCTCGCTGGCCGCCAACGACGGTCTGCTCGGCCTGTCCGGCACGGGCCGCCGCACGACCACCCGGCTGCTCGACGCGGACTTCCCGAAGTACCGCCAGCTGCTGCCCACCGAGCACTCGGCCGCCGCGATCATCGAGGTCGACGCGCTGGTGCAGGCGATCAAGCGGGTGTCGCTGGTCGCCGAACGCGGCACGCAGGTCCGGTTGGAGTTCGTGGACAGCAGCCTGCGCCTGTCCGCGGGCGGCGACGACGAGGGCAGCGCCGAGGAAGAGCTCCCGGTCGACTACACCGGTGACGCGGTGACCATCGCGTTCAACCCGACGTACCTCCTGGAGGGCCTCCAGGCCGTCCGCACGCCGAGGGCACACTTGTCCTTCACCACACCCAGTCGGCCCGCATTGCTCAAGCCGGTGGACGAGGATGGGAACGTGGCGCCGGGCTACCTCTACCTGCTGATGCCCGTGCGCCTGCCCGGCTGATCGACAAAGATCGACGACCACAGACGTCAGGGAAGAGGAACGACCGTGCAGCTCGGACTCGTCGGCCTCGGCAAGATGGGCTTCAACATGCGCGAGCGGATCCGCCGCGCTGGGCACGATGTGGTCGGCTACGACCGCAACCCCGAAGTCACCGATGCCGACTCGCTCGCCGACATGGTCGGCAAGCTGACCGCACCGCGCCTGGTGTGGGTCATGGTGCCCGCCGGTGACATCACCCGGCAGACCATCGCCGATCTCGGCGACCTGCTGGAGCCGGGCGACCTGGTGATCGACGGCGGCAACTCGCGCTTCACCGATGACGAGATCAACGCCAAGGCGTTGGCCGACAAGGGCATCGGCTACATGGACGCCGGCGTGTCCGGTGGCGTGTGGGGCCTGGAGAACGGCTACGGCCTGATGGTCGGCGGCGACGCCGAGCACATCGAGCGCGCCATGCCGATCTTCGACGCGCTGCGCCCGGAGGGTCCGCGCGAGGAGGGCTTCGCGCACGCGGGCTCGACCGGCGCGGGTCACTTCGCGAAGATGGTCCACAACGGCATCGAGTACGGCCTGATGCAGGCCTACGCCGAGGGCTTCGAACTGCTGGAGGCCTCGAAGCTGGTGGAGAACGTGCCGGCCACGATCAAGGCGTGGCAGCGCGGCACCGTGGTCCGCTCGTGGCTGCTGGACCTGCTGGTCCGCGCGCTGGACTCGGACCCGGAGCTGGACGACCTGCGCGGTCACGTCGAGGACTCCGGCGAGGGCCGGTGGACCGTCGAGGAAGCGATCAAGCACGCCGTGCCGGCGCCGGTGATCTCCGCCGCGCTGTTCGCCCGGTTCGCCTCCCGCCAGGACGACTCACCCGCCATGCGGGCGGTCGCGGCGCTGCGCAACCAGTTCGGTGGGCACGCCGTGCAGACCGCGGGTCCTTCGTCCGGTTCCGGCACGACCCAGAGCTGACCCGTTGTACGTGCGGCACCTGCAAGTCACCGACTTCAGGTCGTGGGAGCACGCGGACCTGGTGTTCGAGCCGGGTGTGAGCGTGCTGGTCGGGCGCAACGGCCAGGGCAAGACGAACCTGGTCGAGGCGCTCGGGTACGTGGCCACCCTGGGTTCGCACCGGGTGGCCACGGACGCGCCGCTGATCCGGCACGGCGCGTCCCGCGCGGTGGTCCGCACGGCGGTGGTGAACGAGGGGCGCGAGCTGCTGGTCGAGCTGGAGATCACGCCGGGCAAGGCGAACCGGGCGCGGATCAACCGCGGCCCGGTGCCGCGCCCGCGTGACGTGCTGGGCATCCTGCGCACGGTGCTGTTCGCGCCGGAGGACCTGGCGCTGGTGCGCGGCGACCCCGGCGAGCGGCGGCGGTTGCTGGACGAGTTGCTGACGACGCGCGCTCCGCGTTACGCCGGTGTGCGCAGCGACTACGAACGGGTGCTCAAGCAGCGGGGCGCGTTGCTCAAGAGCGTGCGTGCGTCGCGCAACGCCGACATCAGCACGCTCGACGTGTGGGACGGGCACCTGGCCCGGCACGGCGCGGAGCTGCTGGCCGCGCGGCTGGACCTGGTCGCGGACATCGCGCCGCACGTGGCCGCGGCGTACGCGGAGGTGGCGCCGGAGTCGCGGCCCGCGCGGATCGCGTACCGGTCGAGCCTGGGCGAGGCGTTCCCGGAGGCGCACGACCGGGAGGTGCTGGAGGACGCGTTGCTGGCCGAGCTGCACCGGGTGCGCGGGCAGGAGATCGAACGGGGCGTGTGCCTGGTCGGGCCGCACCGCGACGACCTCGACCTGGCGCTCGGTGACCTGCCCGCGAAGGGCTACGCCAGTCACGGAGAGTCATGGTCCTTCGCCCTGGCCCTTCGTCTGGGCGGGTACGAGTTGCTGCGTGTCGAGGGGGCCGAACCGGTGCTCGTGCTGGACGATGTGTTCGCCGAACTCGACCGCGGCCGACGTCGTCAACTGGCCAAGGTGGCGGCCGGCGCGGAGCAGGTGTTGATCACGGCGGCGGTCGCCGAGGACGTGCCCGAGGAGCTGGACGGGCTGCGTTTCGACGTCCGTGACGGGGAGGTGCGTCGTGTCTGACGAGCTGCGCCAAACGAGTGTGACCGGATCCACATCTGGGGACAACCCTGTGGATGGTGTGGATAACTCGTCCACAGTGCGGGACATATCCACACCTGAAGTCGCTGAACAGGGTGGATTGACGGGGGCGGACCTCGCACGGGCCGCTCTTGCCGCCGCCCGCACCTCGGCCAAGCAACGTGGTGCGCGGGGTGTCCGCAAGGGTGCGCCGGCTGCCACCGGCCGTCGTCGCCGACGTCGTTGGTCGAGCGCCGGACCGGACGACCGGGACCCGCAGCCCCTGGGTCGACTGGCCTCCCGGATCGCCGCCGACCGCGGTTGGACCGAGCGCCTGGCGGGCGGTCAGGTGTTCGGCCGGTGGGCGAAACTGGTCGGCGAGGACGTGGCCGAACACGCGCAGCCGGTTGCGTTCAGTGACGGTGAACTGACCGTGCAGGCCGACTCGACGGCGTGGGCCACCCAGCTCCGGCTGCTCCAGCGGGAGCTGCTCAAGCGCATCGCGGCCGGCGTCGGCGACAACGTGGTGAAGAAGTTGAAGGTGCAGGGGCCAGCGGCCCCCAACTGGCGCTTCGGCCCCAGGCACGCGCCAGGTCGCGGGCCACGTGACACCTACGGGTGACTCGCGCCAGGGCCGCAGCGGCGATTCTGTGGCGCGGTGAGCGCCCACCAGGCGATTTTGACCCCGTGAGCGGCGGTCGGCACCCATCTTCATTCACTTTGGGCCGCCTGTGAGCAAACCAGGGGTGTCCTTGGTGGGTTTCTGGGCCGCTGCCCCGGTAGGATTGAGGGGTAGCGTGACCCCAGCGTCGCCAGGCGACGATCGCAGTCGCTAGAAGTCTGAGGAGACACCGAGCCCGTGGCAGCCAAGAAGAATGAGTACAGCGCGTCTTCGATCACCGTCCTCGAGGGTTTGGAGGCGGTGCGCAAGCGGCCCGGCATGTACATCGGGTCGACCGGCGAGCGCGGTCTGCACCACCTGATCACGGAGGTCGTGGACAACTCGGTCGACGAGGCCATGGCCGGCTACGCGACGGTCGTCGACGTGACGCTGCTGGCCAACGGCGGTGTCCGGGTCATCGACGACGGTCGCGGTATCCCGATCGACATCCACCCCGTCGAGAAGAAGCCGACGCTGGAGGTGGTGCTCACCACCCTCCACGCAGGCGGCAAGTTCGACAGCGACTCCTACGCGGTGTCCGGCGGCCTGCACGGCGTCGGCATCTCCGTGGTGAACGCGCTGTCCACTGCGGTCGACGTCGAGGTCAAGCGCCAGGGTTTCACGTGGAACCAGCGCTACGAGGGCACCAAGCCCGCGCACGAGCTGCGCAAGGGCGAGCCGACCGACGAGACCGGCACGTCCATCACGTTCTGGGCCGACCCGGAGATCTTCGAGACCACCGAGTACAACCTCGAGACGATCTCGCGCCGCCTCCAGGAGATGGCCTTCCTCAACAAGGGCCTCACGATCATCCTGCGCGACGAGCGCGTGCCGGACGAGGACGTCGAAGCCGACGCCGAGGGTCACGTCGTGGCCGTGCGCGAGCGGACGTTCTTCTACCCGGGTGGCCTGGAGGACTTCGTCCGCCACATCAACCACACCCGCGAGCCCGTGCACCAGAAGGTCGTTTCGTTCGAGGCCAAGGGTGAAAACCTCGAGGTCGAGGTGGCGATGCAGTGGAACACCGGCTACACGCCGTCGGTGTACACGTTCGCCAACACGATCAACACCCACGAGGGCGGCACCCACGAAGAGGGCTTCCGCGCCGCGCTGACCCGCGTGGTCAACGAGTACGCGCGCGACAAGAAGCTGCTCAAGGAGAAGGACACCAACCTCACCGGCGACGACATCCGCGAGGGCCTGGCCGCGATCATCTCGGTCAAGCTCAAGGAGCCCCAGTTCGAGGGCCAGACGAAGACCAAGCTGGGCAACAGCGAGGCCAAGTCGTTCGTGCAGAAGTCCACCAACGAGCACCTGGCCGACTGGTTCGAGCGCCACCCGAACGAGGCCAAGATGATCGTCACCAAGTCGGTGTCGTCGGCACAGGCCCGCATCGCCGCCCGCAAGGCCCGCGAGCTGGTCCGCCGCAAGGGCGCGCTCGACATCGGTGGCCTGCCCGGCAAGCTCAAGGACTGCCGCTCCACCAACCCGGAGGAGTGCGAGATCTACGTCGTGGAGGGCGACTCCGCGGGCGGCTCGGCCAAGGAGGGCCGGGACTCCATGTTCCAGGCGATCCTGCCGATCCGGGGCAAGATCATCAACGTGGAGAAGGCGCGCATCGACCGCGTGCTGAAGAACACCGAGGTCCAGTCGCTGATCACGGCGTTCGGCACGGGCATCCACGAGGACTTCGACCTGTCGAAGCTGCGCTACCACAAGATCGTGCTGATGGCCGACGCCGACGTGGACGGCCAGCACATCCGGACCCTGCTGCTGACCCTGCTGTTCCGCTTCATGCGCCCGCTGATCGAGCACGGCCACGTGTACCTCGCGCAGCCGCCGCTGTACAAGATCAAGTGGCAGCGGACGGACCCGGAGTACGCCTACTCCGACCGCGAGCGCGACGGCCTCATCACGGCGGGCCTCGCGGCGGGCAAGAAGATCGGCAAGGAAGACAACATCCAGCGCTACAAGGGCCTCGGCGAGATGAACGCCTCGGAGCTGTGGGAGACCACGATGGACCCGGCCCACCGGGTGTTGTTGCAGGTGACCATGGACGACGCCGCGACGGCCGACGAGCTGTTCAGCGTGCTGATGGGCGAGGACGTGGAAGCCCGTCGGTCGTTCATCACCCGCAACGCCAAGGGCGTGCGGTTCCTCGACGTCTGATCCCTCTCCCCGGCCTTTAAGGAAGTAGAACTGTGAGCGAGACGACGCTGCCCCCGGCCGGTGGAGACCGCACCGAGCCGCGCGACATCCAGCAGGAGATGCAGAACTCGTACATCGACTACGCCATGAGCGTGATCGTCGGACGAGCGCTGCCCGACGTGCGCGACGGCCTCAAGCCGGTGCACGTCCGCGTGCTGTACTCGATGTTCGACTCGGGCTTCCGCCCGGAACGCAGCTACAACAAGTGCGCCCGCGTGGTCGGCGACGTGATGGGCAACTACCACCCGCACGGCGACTCGGCCATCTACGACGCACTCGTCCGCCTCGCCCAGCCGTGGTCGCAGCGGTACCCGCTGATCGACGGCCAGGGCAACTTCGGCTCCCCGGGCAACGATCCGGCAGCCGCGATGCGCTACACCGAGTGCCGGTTGACCCCGTTGGCCATGCAGATGCTGGCCGACATCGAGGAAGAGACGGTCGACTTCCGGGACAACTACGACGGTCGCATCCAGGAGCCGACGGTCCTGCCGTCCCGCGTGCCGAACCTGCTGATCAACGGCAGCTCGGGCATCGCGGTCGGGATGGCGACCAACATCCCGCCGCACAACCTGCGCGAGGTCGCGGAGGGTGTGGTGTGGGCGCTGGACAACTGGGACGCGTCCGACGAGGAAACCCTTGAGGCGATGATCGCCCGGATCAAGGGCCCGGACTTCCCGACGTACGGACAGATCCTGGGCACGGCGGGTATCGAGGACGCGTACCGGACCGGTCGCGGCTCGGTGAAGATGCGTGCGGTCGTGGAGATCGACGAGGACGCCAAGGGGCGGACCATCCTGGTCGTCACCGAACTGCCCTACCAGGTGAACCCGGACAACCTGGTGGAGAACATCGCCACCCTGGTCCGCGACCAGAAGCTCACCGGTATCGCGAACATCGCCGACGAGTCCAACCGGCGCTCCGGTATGCGCATCGTGGTCACGCTGAAGCGTGACGCGGTGGCCAAGGTGGTGCTGAACAACCTCTACAAGCACACCCAGCTGCAGTACTCGTTCGGTGTGAACATGCTGTCGCTGGTCGACGGCGTGCCGCGCACGTTGCGCCTGGACCAGATGATCCGGCACTACGTGAAGCACCAGATCGAGGTCATCGTCCGGCGCACCCGCTTCCGGCTGCGCAAGGCCGAGGAGCGCGCCCACCTGCTGCGCGGTCTGGTCAAGGCGCTCGACCAGCTCGACGCGGTGATCGCGTTGATCCGCCGGTCGGAGACGCCCGACGTGGCGCGCACCGGCCTGATGGAGCTCCTCGACGTCGACGAGATCCAGGCCAACGCGATCCTGGAGATGCAGCTGCGGCGCCTGGCGGCCCTGGAGCGGCAGAAGATCATCGACCAGTTGGCCGAGATCGAGCTGGAGATCGCCGACCTCAAGGACATCCTCGACAAGCCGGAGCGGCAGCGCGCGATCGTGCGCGAAGAGCTGATGGTGATCGTCGACAAGCACGGCGACGACCGGCGCACCAAGATCGTGCCGTTCGACGGCGACGTGTCGATGGAAGACCTGATCGCGGTCGAGGACGTGGTCGTCACCATCACTCGAACGGGTTACGCGAAGCGCACGAAGACCGACCTGTACCGCTCGCAGAAGCGCGGCGGCAAGGGTGTGCAGGGCGCCCAGCTCAAGCAGGACGACATCGTCCAGCACTTCTTCGTGTGCTCCACGCACGACTGGATCCTGTTCTTCACGAACAAAGGTCGGGTGTATCGGGCGAAGGCCTACGAGCTGCCCGAGGCCAACCGCAACGCGCGCGGCCAGCACGTGGCGAACCTCCTGGCGTTCCAGCCGGAGGAGGAGATCGCCCAGGTGATCCAGATCAAGAACTACGACGTCGCCCCTTACCTGGTGCTCGCCACCAAGAAGGGCCTGGTCAAGAAGTCGAAGCTGTCCGATTTCGACTCCAACCGGGCCGGTGGCCTGATCGGCATCAACCTGCGTGACGACGACGAGCTGGTCGGCGCGGTGATGTGCTCCTCGGACGACGACCTGCTGCTGGTGTCGGCGGACGGCCAGTCCATCCGGTTCCACGCGAGTGACGAGGCGTTGCGCCCGATGGGCCGGGCCACCTCGGGTGTGCTGGGCATGCGTTTCAACAGCGGTGACGAGCTGTTGTCGATGGGCGTCGTCCAAGAGGGTTTGTTTGTTTTGGTCGCCACAGATGGCGGGTACGCCAAGCGCACTCCGATCGAGGACTACCCGGTCCAGGGTCGTGGTGGCAAGGGTGTGCTCACCATCCAACACGACCGCCGGCGTGGGAGGCTGGTCGGCGCGCTCATCGTCGACGTCGACGATGAGCTGTACGCGATCACCTCTTCGGGTGGTGTTATCCGGACCAGTGCTCGAGAGGTGCGCAAGGCAGGACGGCAGACGAAGGGCGTCCGGTTGATGAACCTCGGTGAAGGGACCACCCTTATTGCGGTGGCACGCAACGCCGATGAGCCTGCGGACGTCACCACTGTTGACGGGGAGGTCGTGAGCCCTGTCGACGGTGGTCCGATTGTCGACTCCGTCGACGGTGATCAGGCTGAGCCTGCCAACTAGCGCAACGAGAGGTTGAGGGACAGCTCGTGACTCCACCCGAGAAGCCAGAGGATAAGACCGCGGTGATCACCCGGCCAGGTGCCGAGCCGACACCGGCGTCCGGCGCCAAACCGTCCGGCGCCGAGCAGCCGGCGGTCGGCGCCTCGGGGGCGTCCGAGCAGCCCGGGACGCCCCCGGCCGGTGCGAAAGCAGCCGGTGCGAAAGCAGCCGGTGCGAAAGCAGCCGACAAGGCGGACGAGGGCGACAAGACCGAGAAGGTCGACAAGGCGGCCGCCGAGAACGAAGGCCACCACGTCGCCGCGCCGCCACCGTGGCAGCGCGTGACCAGCGACAACCAGTACGGCGAGGCGCAGCAGGTCGGTCCCGCCGACCTGGTGTCCGCGCCGGAACAGCCGACGGGCGAGGCGTCGCAGCCCTCGTACCCGTCCAACGACCCGGACACGGTGGCGGTGGCCCGACCGGTGGCGCCCGGCGCGGCCGCGCCGGCCGCCGCCCAGAGCGCGCCGGGCGGGGGCCGGACGCAGGTGAACCTGGGTGGCGCGACCGGTCGTCCGGCCGCCGCGCCGTCGGCCCGCCGTCCGGGGCGGGGTCCGCGTCGGGCCAGCCTGCAGGTGAAGCGGGTCGATCCGTGGTCGGTGTTGAAGCTCGCGCTCGTGTTGAGCGTCGCGCTGTTCTTCGTGTGGCTGGTGGCGGTCGGCGTGCTGTACGGCGTGCTGAACGGCATGGGCGTGTGGGACAAGATCAACAACACTGCGAACGACCTGCTGCAGGGCAACGAGCCCAGTGGTGACCCGTTGATCAGCGCCGGTCGCGTGTTCGGCGTGGCGGCGATCGTGGGCGCGGTGAACATCGTGTTGTTCACCGCTCTGGCGACCGTCGGATCGTTCGTCTACAACGTTTCCGCTGATCTTGCCGGGGGCCTCGAACTGACCTTGTCCGAGCGGGAGTGATCAAGGACCACCCGATTTGGGGCCGCGACGGGAAGTGCTGTAGTCTTGCCGTCGTTGCCCCGAGGGCCTATAGCTCAGACGGTTAGAGCGCTTCGCTGATAACGAAGAGGTCGGAGGTTCGAGTCCTCCTAGGCCCACCGGAAGTTCACAGGTGTTGCAGAGGGGAATCGCCGTGAAGAAGATCATCGCACTTGTCGCAGTCGCCGGTGCGGTACTGTTCTTCGTCAAGCGCAACCGCTCGGCGAAGGCCGACGCGGACCTGTGGCGCGAGGCCACTGCTCCCACCGACTGACCCGCGAGGGCGGTTCATCTGCCGCCCCCGTGAGGGGACGTAGCTCAATTGGCAGAGCACCGCCTTTGCAAGGCGGGGGTTAGGGGTTCGATTCCCCTCGTCTCCACGAGCTCTGGGCGAGGTGTGTTCGCGGAAAGCGCGAACCGCCTCGCTCGTCGTGTTTTCCGGGGGTGCAACCCCCGGACCCCGCCCGGAGGGCTCTACCCCCGGACCCCGCGTGGTGGTTGAGGGGCGCGAAAGTTTCGTTGGTCGTGTTTTACTGGTGGGGCGATTCCCGGGTTCTTCTCGTGTGAGGTCGCGTTCGCGGTAGGGCAACAAGGTGAGGGCCCGCACCCAATGCCGCTGGGTGCGGGCCCTCGTTTTGCCTCTGCTATGCGTTGACCAGCGCCTGTTCCCGCTTGCGGCCGGCGATCACCTTGTCCACGGCCCAAGCGCCGGGACCGGTGAACGCCAGCAGCAGGAACACCCACGCGTACAGCGCGGCCAGCTCACCCTTGTTCTGGATGGGCAGCAGCCCGGCGGGCTGGTGGACCACGAAGTACGCGTACGCCATCGCACCGGATGCGATCAACGCGGCAACCCTGGTGCCGAGGCCGATGACGATCAACGCGCCACCGACGAGCTCAATCAGCCCGGCCGGACCGGCCGGCCAGGACGTGATCGACACGGCACCGTTCTGAGCACCCAGGATGCCGAACAATTTTTGCGCGCCGTGCATCATGAAGAGCACGCCGACGACGATCCGGAACACAGCGATGGCGTGGTCTCGACCGCGGTCAAAGATGGTCATCTCGACTCAGTCCTCACATTGCAGGGGCGGCCGGCAGGGTAAGGACAACCTAACGGTGATGACGTTGCGTGCCTAGGTCATCACCGTCTCATTCACTGTCTGCTATCTGATTGACTTGCGCCCCTATGAACCGAGTGCTGCTCACCGCCCTGCCCTCCCTGCTGGTCCTCGGTGCGTTGGCCGCGTGCGGCACCGCCGACACGTCCTCGGCGCCCACCGCCGGGACCCCCACCAGCGCAGTGGCGACGACTACGACGACCACGCCCGCCGGGCCACCGCCCGCGCCGGAGCCCACCACCGACGGCCAGTGCCCCTACCTCGCCTCTTCCTTCGTGCAAGAGGCGAACGGGCAGTTGGTGCGAAAGGTTCGGCTGTCCGCAGACCAGCCGAGCCCGGCCTGCTTCTTCTACGCCAACGCCAACGACGTCCAGCTGTCCGTCTGGGTGTTCCAGGGTGACCCGACGACCGCGAAAGCCGTGGTCGACCGGGCCGTGCCGGTGGCCACCTCCAGCCCGGCGACGGCGCCCGCCGGCTGGAACGGCGGTTCGCTGACCACCGAGACCGGCGCGGTCTACGCGGTCGCCAAGGACGGCAACGCGGTGATCGTGACCAGCAACCAGAAGCAGACCATCAAGGCCCGCCGGGTCGTCGAGACCGTGGTCGGCAACCTCGGCTTGTGACACGACTTCGCGCCCGTCCCGGTGCAGGGGACGGGCGCGAAGTGGTTGTTCCGGTCAGCTGCGGCTGTGCTGGTCGGAGACCTGGCCGTTGCGGGCCGCGTGCGGGCGCAGGGACTCGGTGTTCTCCGCGGTCCCGGTGGACTCGGGCGTGGGCTCCACGTCCTCCTCCTGCAAGTGCACCTCTTGCGGGCGCTTGGTCAGCGCGATGTACCCCGCCACCGCGGCGGCGGCGAACACGCCCAACACCCACGGCCAACGGCGGCGCTGGGGCTGCTTGGCCGACGTCAGTTCCCTGCGCGCCTGCTTCGCACGCACCTTGGCCTCCTTGCGCGCCCGCTCGGCGGCCTTCAGCACGTCCTTGCGGACGCCCCGGGCCCTCTTCGCGAGCTGCTTGCGACCGCGCCGGGTGGACTTCTCGACCTCTTCGGCCTTCTCCACCAGCACGCCCGCCTTGTCCGCCACGACGCCCCGGACGTAGTCCTTGGTCAGACCGCGTTCGGCGAGCCTGTCCTCGGCGTTGTGCGCGAGTTGAACAGCCGCGTCCGCACCGACGTGACCAGCGCGGACGGCACCACGGCGAACGGACCGCACTGCCTTGCCGACCGACTCCCCGGCCCGGGTCATGGCGTCTACCTCATCCATATCGCGCTCCAGAAGCTGTCGGTCAGTCACGTTCCAGGCAATACCCATCGTGCCCCTTCCCCAACCACCGCGCCCGGTGATGGCACGATGGTGGGTGTGGCAGACAGCAACGAATCGTTCGTCGGGACCAAGGTGACGGCGACCCTGCACACCTCGCAGGGACCCATCCGCATCAACCTGTTCCCCGACCACGCCCCCAAGACGGTGGCCAACTTCGTCGGCCTGGCCGAGGGCACGAAGGACTACTCCGACCCCAACGCGAAGGGTGAGTCGTCCGGCCCGTTCTACGACGGCTCGATCTTCCACCGCGTGATCGCGGGCTTCATGCTCCAGGGCGGTGACCCGACCGGCACGGGCCGCGGTGGCCCGGGCTACAAGTTCGCCGACGAGTTCCACCCGGAGCTCCAGTTCAACAAGCCCTACCTGCTGGCGATGGCGAACGCCGGGCCCAACAGCAACGGGTCGCAGTTCTTCATCACGGTCGCGCCGACCACGTGGCTGAACTTCAAGCACACGATCTTCGGCGAGGTCGCGGACCAGGACTCGCGCAACGTGGTGGACGCCATCGGCGCCGCGCCGACCGGTGCCGGTGACCGCCCGGTCACCGACGTGGTGATCGAGAAGGTCTCGGTGGAGCGGTCCTGAGTGTCCGACTCACCGATCTCCCCGCCGCCCGGTGAGCCGATCGGGGCGCGTCCGGACCTGCCGGTCTGCGTGCGCCACCCCGATCGGGCCACCGGGCTGCGGTGCGTCCGCTGTGACCGGCCCGCGTGCCCGGAGTGCCTGCGCGAGGCGTCCGTCGGCTACCAGTGCGTCGACTGCGTGAACCAGGGCCGGGCCACGGTGCGCCGGCCGCGCACGTTCGTGGGTGCCGAGTTCTCCCAGCGCACGGTGGTCACACCGGTGCTGATCGCGGTGAACGTGCTGATGTACGCGATCACCGCGGTGCAGGCGGGCAGCCTGATGCGCAACCAGGTGTCGCCGCTGTTCTTCGAGTTCGTGATGTGGACCGGCCAGGTCGCCGGCGCCGGCGAGTGGTGGCGGCTGGTGACGTCCGGGTTCCTGCACTACGGGCCCGTGCACCTGGCGATGAACATGATCGCGCTGTACGTGCTGGGTCGTGACCTGGAGCCGGTGTTCGGCAAGCTGCGGTTCTCCGCGGTGTACCTGGTGTCGATGCTCGGCGGCGGTGTCGCGGTGTACCTGTTCGGCGGGGTCAACACGCTGGTCGCCGGAGCGTCCGGCGCGGTGTACGGCCTGATGGGCGCGATGCTGGTAGCCGTGCTGCGGCTCAAGCTCAACCCCGGCTCGGCGCTGGGTGTGATCGGGTTGAACCTGGTGCTGAGCTTCACCCTGCCGGGTATTTCGCTGCTCGGGCACCTCGGCGGGTTGGTGATTGGCGCGGCGGTGACCGCCGGGCTGGTCTACGCGCCGGCCCAGAAGCGGGACAACTGGCAGACGGCGGCCGTGGCGGGCGCGTTCGTGCTGCTGGTGCTGCTGGCGATCGTGCGGACCGGGCAGCTGGTCTGACGGTGAGGCTGACCGCCCTGGGTGGCGTCGGCGCTTGGCCGACGGCCACTCAGGCGTGCAGCGGTTATCTCGTGGAACACGACGGGTTCACGCTTCTGGTGGACCCGGGGTACGCGACTTTTCCCGCGTTGCAGGCGTTGGTGCCGGCTTCGGAGGTGGACGCGGTCCTGGTGAGCCACGGCCACCCGGACCACTGCGCCGACCTCAACCCGTTGCTGCGGGCTCGCGCGCTCGGGCCTTCGGTTCCCGTGCTGCCGCTGCACGCGCCGGAGGGCGCGTTGGACCGCGTGCTGGCGCTGGACCAGGTGCGGCTCGACTCGGCGTACTCGGTGCACCCGATCGAGCGGTCGTTCGAGGTGGGGCCGTTCCGGGTGGACACCTGGGACCTGCCGCACTTCGTCCCCAACGCCGGCCTGCGCCTGACCGCCGGCGAACGGGTGATCGCCTACACGGGTGACACCGGGCCGAGTCCGGCGCTGGTGGACCTGGCCCGGGACGCCGACGTGTTCGTGGCCGAGGCGACGTTCGCCCGACAGGTGCTGCCGGCGGACAACGCGCCCTACCTGTCCACGGCCGAGCAGGCAGGGGTGAACGCCCATCGAGCCGGAGTGGGTCGGCTGGTGCTGGCACACCTGTGGCCGGGATCGGATCCGGCCGGGCACCTGGAGGCGGCCGACTACCCGGGTGACGTGGATGTCGCCGCGCCCGGGCTGGTCATCGAGCTGTAGCACGGCGGTGCGCTGCCGTTATGGCCGCAGGGCGTGCAGGACGTCGGCCACGTCGCGCGGGTCGGTGCCGAGGTCGATCGGGGTGAACACGAACAGCTGCTCGTCCTCGCCGCGCTGCCAGTCCAGCTCCAGCGTGGCCGTCTCACGACCGAGTCGGCGGGTCTGGGCGAGCCGGACCTTCACCTCGTGCCACGGCAGCTGCCGCGTGCCGGTCAGGGTGCGGACAGTCAGCCCTGAGTCGTCCACCAGCAGCCTGGGGCGCACGAAGGTGCCGTAAGCGCCCAGGCCGAGCAACAGGACGGTGGCGAGGCCCAGGAACAGCCGGCTCGTCGCCTCGGAGCTGAGGATCGTGACAAGCAGTGACACGGCGGACAGACCCCAGACGAGGCCGACCATGCCCGGTTGCGGTGACCACGAACGCGATGGGTTCACGCTGTGAAGTCTGCCGCACTGTGGACAACTAGAGCCCTCGACCGGCGCTTGTGCAAACTGGCGCAAAGTTATCCACAGGAGTTGTCCCCATTGGGGATGACTTACATCTGTGTGCTTCGGTGACGGTCAGGTGAACCAGGTGAACTACCGGGTAACGCGGAACGGCCCGGACGTGGTGCACGTCCGGGCCGTCGGCCACTTGGCGTAGCGCGTGGTCAGCGCCATTTCATGGTCATCAGCAAACCGACGATCATCAGGGCGAATCCGATGCCGAAGTTCCAGGACCCGAGGTCCATCATCACCGGGACTTTCTCGCCCGCGATGTAGTTGACCACCAGCCACGCCAGTCCCAACAGCATCATGCCGAGCATCACCGCGACGTAGACGGGGTGCGACGGCCCCGCTGCCTTGACCTTCACCGGGGTGCGGCGATCGGCAGGCGCCGTGTAGGCGGCCTTCTTGCGGACCTTGGACTTGGGCATGCTGTCCTCGCCTGACGGGTGGATAGGCCTCCAGTGGCACGAGTTCACGTCCACTGCTGGATGAACACGTTAACGTAACCGAGCAGGTCCCTGAAGCACTGTGTAGTTCGGAACGTTCGGCTTGGGAGGTTTTTCGGTGAGCTACGACCCGCCCCCGCCGCAAGGCGGCCCGCCGGGCCGACCGCCACGCCCCAGGCCCCAACCGCCCCAGGCACCGGGCGAACCGCCGCCACCCGGCTACCGCCCACCCACGCCACCTGGTGGTTTCGACCGGCCACCGACCCCTCCGGGTGGTTTCGACCGACCTGTGGGCCGACCCGGTGGCCCGGACCGACCACCCACCCCACCTGGTGGTTTCGACCGGCCACCCACGCCTCCGGGTGGTTTCGACCGACCTGTGGGGCGACCTGGCGGCCCGAGCCGGCCGCCCACCCCACCTGGTGGTTTCGACCGACCGCCCACGCCTCCGGGTGGTTTCGACCGACCTGTGGGGCGACCTGGCGGCCCGGACCGGCCGCCCACACCGCCCGGTGGTTTCGACCGGCCACCCACGCCTCCGGGCGGTTTCGACCGGCCGGTGGCCAGGTCCGGTGACCTGGATCGACCGCCGACTCCTCCCGGTGGTTTCAGCCGTCCGGGCGACTACCGACCGCCTCGGGCTGAGCCGCCGCGGGCCGAGCCGCCGCCGACCGGTCGCCGTGCGCGTCGCGACGACGTCGAGCCGCCCTACGTCGAGCCCTCGCATGTCGAGCCGCCTCGGGCCGAGCCGCCGACCGGTCGTCGCGCCCGTCGTGACGACGTTGAGCCGCCGTACGTCGAGCCCTCGCGTGCCGAGCCTCCGTACGTGGAACCGTCACCGACGGGTCGTCGCGCGCGTCGCGACGACGTGGGACCGCGTGTCGAGCCGCCGTATGTCGAGCCGGCACGTGCTGAGCCGCCGTATGTCGAGCCGCCGCCGACCGGTCGCCGTGCCCGTCGTGACGACGTTGAGCCGCCACCGACCGGGCGCCGTGCGCGTCGCGACGACGTGGGACCGCGTGTCGAGCCGCCGTATGTCGAGCCGGCACGTGCTGAGCCGCCGTATGTCGAGTCCGAGCCGCCGCCGTCCGGCCGTCGTGGGCTGCGGGAGGACGCCGGACCGCGTCCCGAGCCCGTTCCGCCCACCGGTGGCCGTCGCCGTCTGCCCGACGACCCGGCGATCCGGCCCCCGGCACCCGACGTGGCCGCCCGGCTCGGCGGCTCGGCGCCCCCGCCCCCACCGGCCGGTGGCCCGCGTCCCCGGCCCACCTCGCCGCCGGCCGACGCCACCCGCTACACCAACGCGTTCTCCGGCAGCCTCCCGCCGCCTCCTGGTGCCCGCCCGCCGGCGCCGCCGCGCCGCCCTCGTCCGGTGGACCCGCCCACCGAGGTCATCGCACCCGTCGAAGACGACTACGACGACGAGTACTACGAGGACGAGGACGACGACTACTACGACGACGACTACTACGACGACGACTACTACGACGACGAGGACGAGCAGCCCGCCCCGCCGCCGGACAGCACCGCGCGCAAGACCGTCCGGACCGTCGGCGAGCTGCTGATCACCGCGGGCCTGATCATCCTGCTGTTCGTGGTCTACGAGGTGTACGTCACCGACCTCATCTCGGCCGGCAAGCAGGGCGACGCCACCCAGGCGCTGGACGACCAGTGGAACTCGAACACGGTCGAGACCGATCCGCAGCGCCAGGTCCAGTACGACCTGCTGGACGGCCAGGCGTTCGCCAAGATGTACATCCCGGTGTTCGGCCCGGACTACAAGTTCTCCATCGTCGAGGGCACCACCGACAAGGACCTGGAGATCGGCCCCGGCCACTACAAGGGCACCGCGCTGCCGGGCGATCCGGGCAACTTCTCCGTGGCGGGCCACCGGGTCGGCAAGGGCGCCCCGTTCAACGACCTGGACCTGCTGAGCTCGTGCGACGCGATCGTGGTCGAGACGCAGACCCAGTGGTTCGTCTACCGGGTGCTGCCGATGTCCGGCGAGGCGGCCGGCTGGGCGGAGAAGCAGGCGAACCCCAAGTGCGCGAAGGTCACGCCGCTCGGCGCGCCGTACGACAAGACGGTCGGCCAGGAGATCGTGCTGCCCACCCAGGGCGAGGTGATCAGCGAGGTGCCGTACTTCACCGGTGAGGTGGCCGAGGCGCAGCGGGCGGCGTTGATGACGCTGACCACCTGCCACCCGCGGTTCTCCGATCGGCAGCGGCTGATCGTGCACGCGGTGCTGACGATGAGCTACCCGAAGGCCGACGGCTTCGTGCCCGAAGAGATGAAGGAGCAGTGATGTACGGGTGGATCTGGCGGCACCTCCCCGGCCCGCTGCCCGTGCGCATCATGTTGGCGACGGTGCTGGTGACCGGGGTGGTGGCGCTGCTGATGTTCGTGGTGTTCCCGTGGGCGGAGCCGAAGCTGCCGTTCAACAACGTGACCACGCCCCAGTGACCGCCTGGCGGCCACTGGGGCGGTGACCAGCGTTATGACCGGCAGACGTCGGTCATCTCGGCCCGGTCCACGACCTTGACCCGGTCGCGGTCCCGGGCGGCGCCGAGGGCGATCTCGTGCGCGTCCAGCTTCCGCCACCCGTCGACGGTGGTGAACGGCACCGCGCGCTGCTCCAGGAACCGGACCACGGCGTCCGGCTCACGGCTCGGCGCGACCGGCAGCAGCGGCGCGTCGGCGAGCAGGCTGGTGACGGTCTCCAGCGCGTCGCCCTTGGTGTGGCCGATGAGCCCGATCGGGCCGCGCTTGATCCAGCCGGTGACGTAGACGCCGGTCATGGCCTGCTCGTCCAGGTCGAGCACCCGGCCCGCCTGGTGCGGCACGGTGCCCGAGGTGTGGTCGAACGGCAGGTCGACGAGGTGCGTGGACAGGTAGCCGACCGCCCGGTACACCGCCTGCGCGGGCCAGTCGGTGAACTCGCCGGTGCCGCGCACGCCGCCGTCGCCGGTCAGCTCCATGCGCTCGGTGCGCAGCCCGGTCACCTCGGTGGAGCCGAGCACCTCGACGGGCGCTTCGAGGAAGTGCAGGTGCAGTCGGCGAGGCCGTGAGCCGACGTCGCGGATGGCCCACTCCTGCAGCGTCTTGACCACCATCTCGACCTGCTTGTTCGACCGGATCGTGGCCATGCTGGCCTGGTCGAAGTCGATGCCCTCGGGGTGCACGATGACCTCGACGTTCGGCGAGTGGTCGAGTTCGCGCAGCTCAAGGGGGGTGAACTTGGCCTGGGCTGGTCCCCGGCGGCCGAAGACGTGCACGTCGGTGACCGGGCTCGACTTCAGGCCCTCGTAGACGTTGTCCGGGATGTCGGTGCTCAGCAGCTCGTCGGCGGGCTTGGCCAGGATGCGGGCGACGTCGAGCGCGACGTTGCCGACGCCGAGGACGGCGACTTCGCGGGCCCGCAGCGGCCAGGTGCGCGGCACGTCGGGGTGGCCGTCGTACCAGGAGACGAAGTCCGCCGCGCCGTAGGAGCCGTCGAGGTCGATGCCGGGGATGTCCAGCGCCCGGTCCTTCTCCGCGCCGGTGGAGAAGATCACCGCGTCGTAGAAGTGCTTGAGGTCGTCCAGCTTGAGGTCGACGCCGTACTCGACGTTGCCGAAGAACCGGATACCCGGCCGGTCCAGCACGCGCTGGAGGGCGTTGACGATGCCCTTGATGCGCGGGTGGTCCGGCGCGACGCCGTACCTGATCAAGCCGTACGGGGCGGGCATCCGGTCGAACAGGTCGATGCTCACGTCCGCGTCGGACTTGGTCAGGATGTCGGCGGCGTAGATGCCGGCGGGACCGGCGCCGACGACGGCTACGCGCAGGGAACGGGTCATACGTCAAGGTTAGGTTAGGCTAAGATCACTTCTGGCGAGAGGTTCGTCACGGCTAGGCTGGCGGCATGCGCGTGCTCGTGGTCGACAACTACGACAGCTTCGTCTACAACCTCGTCCAGTACCTGGCCCAGCTCGGGGTCGAGTGCGTGGTCCGGCGCAACGACGCCGTCGAGCTCGACGAGATCGGCGAAGTCGGCGGTGTCCTCGTCAGCCCAGGCCCCAGCACGCCGGACAAGGCGGGCAAGAGCATGGACGTCATCCGCCACTGCGCGGACAACGGCGTCCCGGTGTTCGGGGTGTGCCTGGGCCACCAGGCCATCGGCGCGGTGTGGGGCGGCACGGTCGACCTCGCGCCGGAGCTGCTGCACGGCAAGACCAGCGTCGTGCACCACAACGGCACCGGCGTGCTGACCGGCGTGCCGAGCCCGTTCACCGCGACCCGCTACCACTCGCTGACCGTGCTGCCGGACACCATCCCGGCCGAGTTCGAGGTGACCGGCCGCACCGAGTCCGGTGTGGTGATGGCCATGCGCCACCGCGAACTGCCGGTCGAGGGCGTCCAGTTCCACCCCGAGTCCGTGCTCACCGAGGGCGGCCACCGGATGCTGGCGAACTGGCTGGCGGTGTGCGGTTTCGAGGTGCCCGAGGGCACCGTGGCGCAGCTGGAGAACGGCATGCGCGAACTCGCCGCGGCGGCCCACCAGAAGTAGGCGTTCAAGAGCCCGGCCCGACGAAAGAGGCCCCCTCCGCGTGGAGGGGGCCTCTCTCTTCGTGCGTGCTCGCCTATCTGGTCGTGGTGGTCGGTCCGCCGCCGACCTGGAACTCGCCCAGGATCACGTTGATCCGCGCGTTCTTGCCCGCCGGCGCGTTGGGCTTGATCTCCTGGTCCAGGACCTTGTTGTTCTGGCCGATCTCGGAGACCGCCTCCCGGTCGCTGACCACCAGCTCGTTACCCGTCCACCCGGCCTGGCTGAGCCTGGTGCGGGCCTGGTTCTCGGTGAGTCCGCGCAGGTCGGGCATCAGGAACTGGTTGTTCTTCGACACGTTCAACGTCACGACGGTGCCCTTTTCGGCCCGCCCCGGCGCCGGGTTCTGGCCGACGACCTCGTTGAGGTCCTCCGGGCTGTCGACGTCCTTGGTCTGCACCTTGAACCCGTTGCCCTCCAGCGTCGCCCGGGCGTTGTCGAGCGTCTGGCCGACCACGTCCGGCAGCTGCACGGTGTCCGGTGCCCTGCCCAGGGTCACCGTGATCACACTGCCCTTGGCGGCGTTGGTACCGGGGGACGGCGACTGGTCGACCACCTTGCCGACCTGGTTGGCGTCCTCGACCTCGGTGGTCTCGGTGCTCTGCTGGAAGACCCAGCTCTCGGCTTCCAGCTTCCGCTGCGCGTCCTGCGGGGTGAGGCCCCGGACGTCGGGCACCGCGACCTGGTCCGGCGCCGTGCCGATCACCAGCTTGACCGAGCTGCGCTTGTCCACCTCGCGGTTGGCCGGCGGGTCGGTCGAGATCACGTTGCCGATCTGGTCCTTGGTGCACGTGGGCTGGGGGCCCGGCTGGCACGCCATCGTCGAGATCTCGGGGACGAGGCCGGCGGACTCCAGCTCGCCCACCGCCACCTGCTGCGTCTTGCCCGCCAGCGCCGGCACCTTGACCTTGTCCGAGGCCGCGGTGTTCTCTTTGCCGCCCAGCAGCGACGTGGTGATCCACACGGCGAGGGCGAGCACGGCGATGCACAGCAGGACGACCAGGGAGACCATGATCGCCTTCTTGCGCCGGGCGTTGCGCTCCGCCTCTTCCTCGGCCAGCGGGTCGTACTCGTCGGCGGGCTCCTCGCGCTGCGACGACGGCCGGTGCCGGCCACCCGCCGGGGCGACCTCGGTACGCGGCGACGACGTCTGGTTGAGCACCGCGGTGCGGTCCTCGGCCGTCATCACGGCGGGCGCCGAGGGGCGTTGGCCGGACAGCACGCGCACCAGGTCGGCACGCATCTCGGCGGCCGACTGGTAGCGGTTGGCCGGTCCCTTGGCCATCGCCTTGAGCACGATCGAGTCCAGCGCCGGCGTCACCTTCGGGTTCAGCGACGACGGCGGCTTCGGCTCTTCCCGAACGTGCTGGTAGGCCACCGCCACGGGCGAGTCGCCGGTGAACGGCGGCTCCCCGGTCAGCAGTTCGAACAGCACGCAGCCCGACGCGTACACGTCGGAACGCCCGTCCACCGCCTCGCCGCGCGCCTGCTCCGGCGACAGGTACTGAGCGGTCCCTATCACCGCCGCGGTCTGGGTCACGGCGGCCTGGCCGTCGTGCACCGCGCGGGCGATGCCGAAGTCCATCACCTTCACCGCGCCCGACCGGGTGATCATGACGTTGGCGGGCTTCACGTCCCGGTGCACGATGCCGTGCCGGTGGCTGAAGTCCAACGCGGCCGACACGTCGGCCATGACCTCCATCGCCCGCTTGCCCGACAGCGGCCCCTGCGTCTTCACGATGTCGCGAAGCGTGCGGCCGTCGACGAACTCCATCACGATGTAGGGCAGCGGGCCGTACTCGGTCTGCGTCTCACCGGTGTCGTAGACCGCGACGATCGCGGGGTGGTTGAGCGCCGCCGAGTTCTGGGCCTCGCGACGGAACCGTTCCTGGAACTGGGCGTCACGGGCGAGGTCGGCGCGCAGGACTTTGATGGCCACGTCCCGGCCGAGCCGGACGTCCCGCCCCTTGTGCACCTCCGACATGCCACCGTAGCCGAGGGTCTCACCCAGTTCGTAGCGGTTGGAGAGCAGTCGCGGAGTGCTCATCAGTGCTTCGTCCCGCTCCTCGTCAACGGTCTCACCATCAAGCCTTGCGTTCGCTTTAGTACCGTTTCGGCGCTAGGTCGGTACACACGTCACCGTGACCCGTGAGCCGATCGCAACTTCACCGGTCGGTGCCAGGTCCGACACCAGGCACCGCTTCTCGTCCTCCGGCGCCCCTCCGTCATCGGAGTGCGCCTCGGGTTCCAAGCCGTACCCGGAGAGCTTCTTCACGACTTCGTCCACCGGCAGGTCGACGTAGTCCGACTTCGTGATCGTCACCTTCGGTTTGCCGGGGAGCCGATCGGTGGAGTCGTCCAACGGGCGGGCACTCGTGGTGCCCTGCGGGCTCGACCCGTCCGGCGACGCCCCGGACAAGGCGTCGTCCTTCAGCGCCCAGCGCAGGATGAGCACGCCGAGCACCAGCAGCGCGACCACCAGCACAGCGACCATAACCCACAGGACGGCGCGGTTGCGCCCCGGTGGCCTGGGTCCGGGTGGCAACGGACGGAAAGCGCCCGTGTGCGGAGTGTTCATCACCGGTGGCACGGACTGTATCCCCGGGTGGGATCCGAGGTTGGTGACCGCGATGCCGGGGTGGGTGCGCTGCGCCGGTGGTGTCTGCATGTTCGGCGGGGTCATCGGGGGAGCAGGCGTCAGCGGCGGCGCGCCGACGGCCATCGCCAGCCCGGACGGCGCGGGCAGCGGCTGACCGGCCCGCACCGCGCCCACCGCGGAGGCGAACTCGCCGCCGTTGCGGTAGCGCTGGCGCGGGTCCTTGACCAGGGTCGCCTCGATCAACGCCCGCGGCCCCGGCGGCACGTCCGGCGGCAGCGGCGGCGCCATGTCGCGGATGTGCATCATCGCGACCGTCACCGCGTTCTCGGACAGGAACGGCCGGTGCCCGGTCAGGCACTCGTAGCCGCACACGGCCAGCGCGTAGACGTCCGACGCGGGCTCGGCGGCGTGACCGAGGGCCTGCTCGGGCGCGATGTAGTGCGCGGTGCCCATCACCATGCCGCTGTGTGTGACCGGCGCCGCGTCGGCGGCCTTCGCGATGCCGAAGTCGGTGATCTTCACCCGGCCGGTCGGGGTCACCATGATGTTGCCCGGCTTCACGTCCCGGTGCACCAGCCCGCGCTCGTGCGCGGCCTGCAACGCCTGGCCCGCCTGCTCCAGCAGGTCCAGCGTGCGGTCCGCGCCCAGCCTGCCGCGGGCGATGATCGCGGCCAGCGGCTCGCCCTCCACCAGCTCCATCACCAGGTACGCGGTGTCCTCCGGCCCGTCCGGGATCGACGCGGTCTCGCCGTAGTCGTGCACCGCCGCGATACCGGGGTGGTTGAGCGACGCGGTGGTGCGCGCCTCGATGCGGAACCGGTTGAGGAACTCGGCGTCGCCGCTCAGCTCCGCCTTCAGCACCTTCACCGCGACCTTCCGGTCCAGCCTGGTGTCGTCGGCCTCCCAGACCTCGCCCATGCCGCCGACCGCGATCCGCCGGCTCAGGCGGTACCGCTCGGCGAGCAACTGGCCGGAGGTCAGCATCAGCGTCCCCCGAGGTAGGCGCCGATGACCGCGCGGCCGATCGGCGCGGCGACGCGGCCGCCGGTGGCCGACAGACCCTGCTGGCCGCCGTTCTCCACGATCACCGCGATCGCGATCTCCGGCTTCTCGGCGGGCGCGAACGCCACGTACCAGGCGTGCGGTTTGGTCGCGCGCACGTCCTCGCCGTGCTCCGCGGTGCCCGTCTTGGACGCGATGGTCACGTTCCGGAGCTTGCCGCCGCCGCTGGTGTTGTTCTCCGAGGCGATCATCATGTCGCGCAACGCCGTGGCGTGCTCGGGCTCCATGGCCTCGGCGGCCTCGTCCGGCTTGGTCTCGCTGATCGTCTGGAGGTCGGGCGCGAGGATCTTGCCGACCAGGTGCGGCTGCATGCGCACGCCGCCGTTGGCGATGGTCGCCGCGAGGACCGCGTTGGCCAGCGGCGTGACGCGCACGTCCTTCTGGCCGATGCCGGTCTGGTAGAGCGACGGCGTGTCGGAGATCGGGCCCAGCGTGGACGGCACCACCGACAGCGGGATGGTCAGGTCCTGCTCGCCGATGCCGAACTCGGCCGCCTTGTCACGCAGCTTGTCCGCGCCCAGCTCGTTGGCCAGCACCGCGAACGCCGTGTTGCACGACTTGGCCAGCGCCTCCTGGAGCGTGGCGGTGACGCCGTCCCCGCAGGTGGTGTCGTTGAAGTTGGGCAGCGTGGTGTTCGTGCCGGGCAGGGTGATCACCGGTCGGCCGTCGACCGGGCTGTCCTTGGTCTTGCCCTCGGCCAGCGCGGCCGCCGCCACGACCAGCTTGAACGTCGACCCGGGCGGGTAGTTCTCGTGCACCGCGCGGTTCAGCGTCGGCTTGGCCGGGTCGGCTTCGAACGCCGCCCAGGTGTCTTCCTGGACGTCGGCGTCGTGGCTGGCGAGCAGGTTCGGGTCGTAGGACGGGGTGCTGGCCATGGCCAGGATCTCCCCGGTGTCCGGCTTGATCGCGACCACCGTGCCGGTCACGCCCTGGCTCTGGAGCTGGTCGAACGCCGCCTGCTGCAACTTCGCGTCGATGGTCAGCTGGAGGCTGCCGCCCTTGGGGTCGCGACCGGTGATCAGGTCGGACACCCGGCTGGTGAACAGCCGGTCGTCCGAGCCGTTGAGCAGGTCGTCCTCGGCGCGTTCCATCCCGCCGGCGCCGTAGATCCACGAGAAGTAGCCGGTGACCGGCGCGAACACCGGACCGTTGGCGTAGGTGCGCAGGTACTCCAACCGGTCGTCGGTCTTCTGCACCGCGGCCAGCGGGGTGCCGTCGGAGGCGATGATCTGGCCCCGCTCACGCGAGTACTGGTCCAGGATCACCCGGTTGTTGAGCGGGTTCTTGCGGTAGTCGTCGGCCTTGATGACCTGCACGTACGTGGCGTTGCCCAACAGCAGCAGGAACATCGCCATCATGGCGAGGCCGACCCGGCGGAGCGGTGTGTTCATTTCGGACGCTCCACCATGACTGTGAACTGGTCGGCGATGGCCGGCTGCTGCGGTCGGGGCTTGGGCGTGGCCTTCGGCGCGCGCGCCGCGTCGGAAATGCGAAGCAGCAGCGCGGCCAGGATGTAGTTGGCCAACAGCGACGAGCCGCCGTAGGACAGGAACGGCGCGGTGATGCCGGTCATCGGGATCAGCTTGGTCACGCCGCCGACGACGATGAAGATCTGGAACGCCATCGCGAACGCCAGACCGCCGCCGAGCAGCTTGCCGAACGTGTCGCGCACGGCGAGCGCGCTGCGCAGACCCCGCAACGCGAGCACCGTGTAGATCAGCAGCACCGCGGACAGACCGACGAAACCGAGCTCCTCGCCGATCACCGCGGTGATGAAGTCGGTGTTGGCCTCCGGGATCTCGTCCGGCCGGCCGCCGCCCAGGCCCGCGCCGAACAACCCGCCGGTGCCCAGGCCGAACAGCGACTCCAGGATCTGGTGCCCCGTGCCGTACGGGTCGATGAACGGGTCCAGCCAGTTCTGCACGCGGACCTGCACGTGGCGGAACAGCTTCCACGCCGCGAACGCGCCGACGCAGAACATCACCACGCCCAGCACCACCCACGCGGCCCGTTCGGTCGCGACGTACAGCAGCACCAGCACGATGCCGAAGAACAGCAGCGAGCTGCCCAGGTCCTTCTGGAGCACCATGATGCTCACGCCGACCGCCCAGGCGGCGATCAGCGGACCCAGGTCGCGGGCCCGCGGCAGGTCCAGCCCCAGCACCCGGCGGCCCGCGATGGTGAACAGGTCCCGTTTCGACACCAGGAACGCGGCGAAGAAGACCATCAGCAGGATCTTGGCGAACTCACCGGGCTGGATGGAGAACGCGCCGAAGCTCAGCCAGATCTTCGCGCCGTTGATCTCCGGTGCGATGAAGCTCGGCAGCACACCGGGCAGCACCAGCGCGACCAGGCCGAGCAAGCCGAACGTGTACCCGTAGCGGGCCAGCGTGCGGTGGTCGGACAGCACCTTCAGCGCGGTGCAGAACAGCACCAGCGCGATCGCCGTCCACAGCACCTGCTTGGGCGCGGCGGGCGACCACGTGCTGCCGTCGGCGAACTTCACGTCCGCCATGGCCAGGTCGATCCGGTAGATCATGACCAGGCCCAGGCCGTTGAGCAGCGCCACGCACGGCATGATCACCGGGTCGGCGTACGGCGCCCACTTGCGCACCGCGAGGTGCACCACGGTGAGCACGCCCAGGTACGCCAGACCCAGCCACACGATCCGCATGGTGAGTTCCTGCTCCTGGTTGGCCTCCACCAGGATCAGGGCGCTCGTCACCAGCGTGGCGGCGAACGCGAGCATGAACAGTTCCGTTGTGCGTCGCGTGGGCGGCCTCAAACCGGGCGACGTGCTGCTCGCCGCCGCGAGCGGTGTGCCCTCCGCGCCGGGGACCGGCGAACCCATGCGACTACTGACCCTTTCGACAATCCGTGCCCGGCTTCTGCACGGGCGTGGTGAGGGGAGTCCCCTCCACAGTGGTGGACGTGGGTACCTCGGTCGAGGTTGCCGCGCCGTCCACGGTCGTGGTTCCGGCGGCACCCGCGGTCGTGGTTACCGGCGGCGCCGCGGTCGTGGTGGACGTCCCCGTCGTGTTCTCGGTGCTGTCCTTCGGGCAGAACGGCAACGTCTGCTCCGTGCGCAGCCTGCGGATCGCCTCCCGGGCGCCCTCCAGGCCGTCCACGTCGGTGATGCCGTTGCGCACCACGTCCCGGGTGGCGACCTTCAGGTCGTCCACCGTGATCGGCTCACACGCCTGCGCGCCAGGCGGGCACGAGCCCTCCACCTGGTTGTGCAGGTCGAAGCCGAACACGCTGCCGGTGACACCGCGGAACACCGACACCTCGCCGTTGTCCGCCGTGCCGACGTAGTACTGGCGCAGCACGTACCAGCGGGTGCCCAGCCCGGCCGCGACCAGCAGCAGGAGCAGGAACACCACCAGCGCGAGCGCCTTGATCCGGTTGTTGCGCGTCCGCCGGGGGTCCGGCGGCGGCTGCATCGGCTCGACCCGCTGCGGTATCGGCCGGGGCCCGGTGATGGAACTCGCCCGCGAGGCGGGCGAGTCGGGGGGTGGTGGATCGGCACTGCCGTCGCCGGCCGCGCCGCCCACTATCGGGGCATCCTCCCCGAAGTCGACGTCGACCACGTCGGCGATGACGACCGTCACGTTGTCCGGACCGCCGCCCTTGAGCGCCAGCTCGATCATCCGGTCCGCGCACGCCTGCGGATCCGGGATGCGGATCGCCTCGTCCAGCGTCTCCATGCTGACCACGCCGGACAGGCCGTCCGAGCACAGCAGGTAGCGGTCGCCCGGTCGGGCCTCCCGCACCATCAGCCTCGGCTCCACCTCGTGGCCGGTCAGCGCACGCAGCAGCAGCGATCGCTGCGGGTGCGTGGCGGCCTCCTCCTCGGTGATCCGGCCCTCGTCGATCAACGACTGCACGAACGTGTCGTCGTGCGTGATCTGCGAGAACGTGCCGTTGCGGAGCATGTAGGCGCGCGAGTCGCCGATGTGCACCATGCCCAGCCGCGTGCCCGCGAACAGCACGGCGGTGAGCGTGGTGCCCATGCCGTCCAGGTCGGGGTCGCTCTGCACGAGCTCGGAGATCGCGCCGTTGCCGGCGATCACCGCGTCGCGCAACTGACCGAGCAGGTCGTCGCCCGGCTCGTCGTCGTCGAGCGGCGCCAGGGCGGCGATGACCACCTTGCTGGCCACCTCGCCCGCGGCGTGGCCACCCATGCCGTCGGCGAGTGCGAGCAGGCGTGGGCCCGCGTACACGGAGTCCTGGTTGTTCGATCGGACCAGGCCCCGGTCGCTGCGGGCCGCGTATCGGAGGACGAGGGTCATGAGCGCAGCTCGATCACCGTTTTGCCAATTCGGATCGGGGAGCCGAGCGGGACCCGGATAGGGGCCGTGACCTTCGCCCGGTCGAGATAAGTGCCGTTAGTGGAGCCCAGGTCCTCCACGTACCAGTCCGTACCGCGCATCGACAACCGCGCGTGCCTGGTCGACGCGAAGTCGTCGTCCAGCACGAGCGTGGAGTCGTCGGCGCGGCCGATCATGATCGGCCGGCCGTCCAGGGAGATGCGCGTGCCCGCCAGCGCGCCGTGTGTCACGACGAGCTGCCGGGCCGCCTTGTTGCCCCGGGCGGCCTTGCCGGCCCCTCTGCCGAACTTCGGCGTCGGGACACGCAGGCCCGACGCCGCGTACAGATCGGAGCGGACCACTCGAAGCGCAGCCAACACGAACAACCAGAGCAGGACGAGGAAACCCGCTCTGGTCAGCTGCATCACCAGCTCTGGCACCGGTTGTAACCGCTCCTGACTTGAGTGCCGTAACGCCTACGCTCGAATCGACCGCTCAGCCCTGGGTGCGGTAGACCAGCGAGGAGTGGCCGATGCGGACGACGTCGCCTTCCGCAAGTTGCCAAGTCTGCACTGGAGTGCCGTTCACCGTGGTGCCGTTTGTCGAACCGAGATCAGCGAGCATGGCACTGTGCCCGTCCCACGTGATCTCCAGGTGCCTCCTGGAGACCCCGGTGTCGGGAAGTCGGAAGTCCGCTTCCTGTCCGCGGCCGACCACATTGCCGCCCTGCTTGAGGTTGTAGGTGCGGTTTGAACCGTCGTCCAGGTGCAGCGTCGCGTTCAGCTGACGTGGGCCGGACTGGACCGCGGGAGGCGCGTAACCCGCCGCCGGGTCGCCGTACCCCTGCTGGCCGTAACCCTGGTCGTAACCGGCCTGCTGACCGTAGCCGGCCTGCTGGCCGTAACCCTGGTCGTAGCCGGGCTGACCGTAACCCTGGTCATACCCCTGCTGACCGTAACCGGGCTGCTGCTGACCGTAACCCTGGTCGTAGCCGGGCTGGCCGTAACCCTGGTCGTAGCCCGCGGGCTGCTGCGGCTGCTGGCCGTAGCCCTGGTCGTAACCGGGCTGCTGCTGGCCGTATCCCTGCTCATAGCCGGGCTGCTGCGGCTGCTGGCCGTAGCCCTGCTCGTAGCCCGGTTGCTGCTGACCGTAACCCTGCTGGTCGTAGCCCTGCTGCTGCTGGCCGTAGCCGCCCTGTGCATAGGGGTCGTAGGCGGGCTGGCCCTGTCCTTGTCCGTAGCCGGGAGGCTGGCTCATGGATCCGTCTCCAGAAGTGCGAGGTGGTGCTGACCGTCGGCTGGCAACTTTCACGTCGGGGTCGACGGACGAGCTGGTTCGGAACTGTCCGGTGTGCAGCGCGTCGGAGCGCTCCAGGGAGACTACGACGTCACCATAGGTATCCCATCCGCTCTCTTCGAGGTGCTCCCGGATGGAGTCCCCCAGAAGCTGGGTGATGCGTAGTTCATCCTGGCCGTCCCCGGCAAGCCGATCGTGGTCCTGCGGACCCAGCAGGACCTGGAAGTGGTTCGGCGCGAGCAGCCTGCCACCCGCCAACTCGCGGATGTTGCTCTCCGCCTCCCGCTGTAGTGCCTGGGCCACTTCCTGCGGGACGACGTTGCCGCCGAACACACGCGCGAAGGTATTGCCGACGATGCCTTCGAGACGGCGCTCGAAGCGCTGTACGAGGCCCACGGCAACCCTCCGACCCGGTCGACTTCTACTACCGATCGTATCCGGGCTGACGTGCCGGGACACGGGCCAGTTGGTAACCCGTGCGGGGACCATGCTAGTGTTCCCCTCGTCGCTCCGGGCGAGTGGCGGAATGGCAGACGCGCACGGTTCAGGTCCGTGTGTCCGAAAGGACGTGGGGGTTCAACTCCCCCCTCGCCCACCAGAACCATGAAGTCCCACCCACAGTCGTGGGTGGGACTTCTGGTTTTCCGGGGTGTTTGTGCCCTCAGTGAACGCGTGATGTCTGTCACCTGTTCGGTCGCGGCCGTTCGTGGCGACTGGGGGCGGTCGGTCGATTTCACACGGCGAGCGGTCGGCGGTGCGGTGGGCGATGCGGGTCGCGGGCGGGTCGGGCGGTCGTTCCAGGCGAGCAACGCACACGCTGAGCACTCGTTCGGGGGGTCGGCGGGCCACCGGGGTCACCCAGACGGCAGCATCGCCGGGCCGAAGTCCCATTTCCGGTCTGCGACCGGTTACCGACCGCTCGGCGCCGTCGATCGCAGGACGTCCGGCGACCTGGAGATGCGACCGTTCCCAACTGGTACGCCTTATGCAGAGCACGAGTCGAAACACGGCGGACGTCCCGTCGTGGTTGCCGAGGAGGCCCTGGCGTGAGCAGCACACCAGCACGGATCGCGGACACCGATGACACCAGGGCGCTGTCGGCCACCGCTGTTCCGGTTCCCGAACTGCCCGGTTCCGTCGAGGAGCTGGCTGCCGCGGCGGCCATCCGCCTCGGCTGGCACGGCGTGGTGCTGCCCGAGATGGTCCTCATGGGGCGCAAGGTGATCGTGGTGGCGGAACTGCTGGCCGACGCGCACGCCGAGCGGTTGTGCCTGGGCGCGGGTCCCGAGGCGGACCGCACCACCGTGTCCACCTGGGTGTGGCCGGAGATGGACGGCCGCGTGCCGCCCGCCGCGGTCCGGATCGTCGGCGTGCTGGCGGTCGCCCGCCACTGGCGGACCGCGTTGGCCTCGGCGGTGCCGTTCGCCCGCTTCGGCAACGCCGCCGCCGTGCTGCCGTCGTCGGTCGCGTTCACGCACGACTACCTGGCGAACTGCCTGCCGCGGGTGCGCCGCTACGGCGTCTCGGTGCTGCTGGCCGACGAAGAGCTGCAACTGAGCACGGATGTCGCCGGTCGCAACGAGAACGTGCCGGTCGAGGACACCGCGACCACGCGCTGGGTGAACGAACTGGTCTACGAGCAGGTGCTGGCGAGCGCGTCCTGACCTACGGTCGGACGTATGCGTGTAGTGATCGCGGGCGGACACGGAAAGATCGCGTTGTGGGTGCAGCGGCTGTTGGCCGCGCGGGGTGACAGCGCTACGGCGCTGGTGCGCAATCCCGACCACCACGCGGATGTACTGGACGCGGGCGGGGTCCCCGTCCACTGCGACCTGGAGGCGACCGATGTCGCTTCGGTCGCGGAATTCCTGAACGGCGCGGACGCGGCGCTCTTCGCCGCGGGCGCCGGACCCGGCAGCGGGGTGGCGCGCAAGGACACCGTGGACCGGGCCGCGTCGGCGCTGTTGGCGGAAGCCGCCGAACGGGCGGGCGTGCGGCGGTTCATCCAGATCAGCAGCACCGGCATCGGCCGCACCACCGGTGACGAGGTGTTCGACGCCTACCTGGCGGCCAAGGCCGCCGCCGAGGACGACCTGCGTCAACGGGATCTGGACTGGACGATCCTGCGGCCCGGTCGGTTGACCGACGACGAGCCCACCGGCCTGGTGCAACTGTCCGAGACACCCCTACGGGGTTCCGTACCGCGCGCCGACGTGGCCGCCGTCGTAGTGGCCCTCCTCGACCGCCCCGGCACCGTCCGCCGCACCTACGAACTCATCTCCGGCACAACCCCCATCCCCGACGCCTTCTAACCCGCGTGTCCAACACTCGGAACGCGCGTGTCCTACGTTCAGGACGGGTGAGTTGAACGTTCGGGCGTGCGGGCGGGGGTCAGCCGAGGACGCGGTCGAGGTAGTCGTTGGTGAACTTGCCGGTGGGGTCGACGTCGGCGCGGACGCGGCGGAAGTCGTCGAAGCGCGGGTAGCGGTCGCGGAGGGCGTCGGCGGTGAGGCTGTGCATCTTGCCCCAGTGCGGACGCCCGCCGACCGCGCCCGCGATCTTCTCGAACGCGTCGAAGTACCGCCGGTACGGCATCCCCAGGTACTGGTGGATGGCGATGTAGGCGGTGTCGCGGCCGTGCGCGGTGGACAGCCAGATGTCGTCGCCCTGCGCGACCCGCACCTCCACCGGCACGATCACACCGTGGTCGAGCCCGCCGACGGCCGACCGCAGTTCCCGCAGCACGTCGTGCAGCGCCGCCCGCGGCACCGCGTACTCGGTCTCCACGAACCGCACCCGGCGCGGCGTGACGAAAACCCGGTGCGAAACGTCCCGGTAGTCGCGTTCGGAGATCAGCGCCCCGCACACCCGGTTGAGCGTCCTGGTGGTCGACGGCATGGCCTTGGCCAGCTTGCAGACCAGCCCGAACGCCCCGTTCTCCATCACCTCGTACTCGTAGAACTGCCGTAGCCGCGACAGGGGAGCGGCCGGCTCGTCCACCCGGTTGTTCCGCTTCACGATCACCCGATCGGAATGCGGGAACCAGTGGAACTCCACGTGGTCCTCGACCGCGGTGAGGTGGTCGAACTCCTCCAGCACCGCGTCCAGCCGACCGGGGAACTCACGGGCGTGCAGCACGAACGCGGGCACGCACCGCAGGGTGATCGTGCTGATCACGCCCAGCGCGCCGAGCCCGAGCCTGGCCGCGTGGAACAGCTCCGGCCGTTCGTCGGCCGAGCACCGCGCCACCGACCCGTCGGCGAGCACCAGTTCCAGCGCGACGACCTGCGTGGCGAGGCCGCCGAGCTTGGCGCCGGTGCCGTGCGTGCCGGTGGAGATGGCGCCCGCCACGGTCTGCGCGTCGATGTCACCGAGGTTCGCCATGGCCAACCCGAGGACGTCCAGTAACACGTTGAGCTGGTGCAACGTCGTGCCGGACCGGACCGTCACCAGCGTGCCGGACACCTCGACGATGCCGGTCCACGCGTCGAGGTCCATCGCCACGCCCGGCGCCACCGCGATATCGCTGAACGAGTGCCCGCTACCACGAGGGCGCACACTGGAAGCCCCTGTGACCACGGTGGCGATCTGGTCGACGCTCGCCGGGTGTTCCACCCGGTGTGGATTCGCGGACGCGGTGCGCGCCCAGTTCGTCCACGGGGTCCCCATGCGCACCTCCGGTGTCACGTGATCCACGAACCGTAGGTGAAAGCTATTCACCTTTCAAGTACGGTGAGCCTCATGCAGCCCCGCACCCGCCTCGACGCCGCGACCAAGGAGCACGACCCTCCGTTCGCGATCGTCGACCTGGACGCCTTCGACAGCAACGCGGCCGACCTCGCGCGGCGCGCGGGCGGTCGACCGATCCGGGTGGCGAGCAAGTCCGTCCGGGTCCGCGCGCTCCTGGAACGGGTGCTCGCGCGGCCCGGCTACGAGGGCGTCATGTGCTACTCGCTGGCCGAGGCGCTGTGGCTCTCGTCGGTGAACCTCTCCGAAGACCTCCTGGTCGCCTACCCGACCGTGGACCACACGGCGCTCAAGCGGCTCGCCCTGGACGAGCAGGCACGCGGGCGCATCACCCTCATGATCGACTCGACCGCCCACCTCGACCTGATCCGGGCCGCGCTCGGCGTCGACCACCCGGAGATCCGGGTGTGCATGGAGCTGGACGTCTCGTGGCGTCCCCTGCCCGGCCTGCACATCGGCCCACGACGTTCTCCCGTGCACACGTCACGCGAAGCGCGCGCTCTGGCCGAGGCCATCGCCCGTCGTCCGGGGTTCCGGCTGGTCGGCGTGATGGCCTACGAAGGCCAGATCGCGGGCTTGGGCGACCAGCCGCCCGGCAAGCCGCTGCGCGGCGCGGTGCTGCGCTGGATGCAACGCCACTCCGCCGCCGAACTGGTCGAACGCCGCACGACCGCGGTGGCCGCCGTCCGCCGCACCGCCGACCTGGAGTTCGTCAACGGCGGCGGCACCGGGAGCCTGGAGGTCACCGCGGCCGACCCGTCGGTCACCGAACTCGCCGCCGGCTCCGGCCTGATCGGGCCGACCCTGTTCGACGGCTACCGCGGTTTCCAGCCCAAACCCGCGGTGATGTTCGCGCTGCCCGTGGTGCGCAGGCCGAAGCGGCACGTGGCCACCCTGTTCTCCGGTGGTTACATCGCCTCCGGCACCGCGACCGCCGACCGCCAGCCCTCCCCGTACCTGCCGCTCGGGTTGAAGCTGCTGCCGCTGGAAGGCGCGGGCGAAGTGCAAACCCCGGTGGTGGGCCGGGCGGCCGACTCACTCCGCCTCGGCGACCGAGTGTGGATGCGGCACGCCAAGGCGGGCGAGCTGGCCGAGCGGTTCACCCACTACCACGTCGTCCGAGGCGACGTGGTGGAGCGGACCGTGCCCACCTACCGGGGCGAAGGCCACTCGTTCGGTTGATCCTGAAAGCTAGTCCGGGAGCCTGGTCGACAGGTACCCGCGCACCAAAGCCTTCGCCTCGTCCAGAATCCGCTGGTCACCGGCCGGGTCACGGCGGAACGCCAGGTTCAGCACGCCGTCCGCCGCCTCCACCGCGATCGAGATCGGCAGCTGCAACTCGGTGAACGGGATGCCGAACTTGGTCGAGATCATCTCCGCGATCCGGTCCGAGATGACCGTGTTGTTGTCCCGCCGGTCGTCGAGCAGCCGCATGTCGACCACGTCGCCGAAGTGCAGTTTCGAGAACGCGGGCACCTCGCGGTGCATGGAGACGTACACGTCGAAGATCGAGTCGACGGCGTCCCACCAGTGTTCGAGGGTGGTCGAGGTGAACCGGCCGTCCACGGTCTGGATGAACTTCTCCAGGTTGCGCAGGGTCAGCGCCTGCACGACGGCCCGCTTGTCCGGGAAGAACTGGTACAGCGAGCCGACCGCAACGCCCGCGCGTTCCGCGATCAATGTCGTTGTGACTCCGTCGTAGCCGACCTCCTCGATGAGCTGGGCGCAGGCTTCGAGCATCCGCTCGACGCGCTTGGCGCTGCGCTGCTGCACCGGCTGACGGCGCAGCGGGGTCGTACTCGTCACGGCGACTCCTGCTCCGATGGGCTGCGGGACTCCATAGTGCCCGGTTGTGGACCTTTCCACTTCACTTCACGGTGCAACACGCCTACGATCCGAATCACTTTCATGTTCTGGGAGGCTCGTGTGACCACGTCCAACAACTTTCCGGGCGCCGATGACTTCCTCTGGGGTGTGTCGACCTCTGCCTTCCAGATCGAAGGCGCGTTCACCGCCGCCGGCAGGCAACCTTCAGCGTGGGACACGTTCCCCGCGTTCGGGGGTCAGGACGCGTCCGTGGCGTGCGACCACTATCACCGCTACCGCGAGGACGTCGAGCTCATGCGGTCCCTCGGCATCGGCGCCTACCGGTTCTCCGTGTCGTGGCCGCGGGTGCTCGCGGGCGACCTGGCGTTCTACGACCGGCTGGTGGACGAGCTGCTGGAATCCGGCATCGCGCCCGTCGCCACGCTGTACCACTGGGACACGCCCCTGGCGCTGGAGGAAGCGGGCGGGTGGCTCAACCGCGACACCGCCCACCGGTTCGCCGAGTACACCGCCACCGTCGCCGAACGCCTGGCCGACCGGGTCGCGATGTGGATCCCGATCAACGAACCCGCGATGGTGACCCTGCTCGGGTACGCCGTCGGGCAGCACGCACCGGGCAAGGCCCTGCTGTACGACGCGCTGCCGACCGCGCACCACCTCAACCTCGCGCACGGGCTGTCAGTGCAGGCGCTGCGTTCGGCCGGAGCGCGCGCTGTGGGCACGGCGAACAACCACACGCCCGCGTGGCCCGCCGGCCCGTCCGACGTCCAGGCGGCGGAGGCCTACTCCGATCTGCACAACTGGCTCTACGCCGACGCGCAGCTGGCCGGGCGCTACCCGGACTCGCTGGCCGACCGCTTGCCGATCGTGGACGGCGACCTGGCGATCACCTCTGCCCCGCTCGACTTCTACGGCGTCAACTACTACAACCCGACCCGGCTGCGGACGCCGTCCGAGGGCAACCCGCTGCCGTTCGAGATGGTGGACATCGACGAGTACCCCAAGACCGGCTTCGGCTGGCCGGTCGTGCCGTCCGGGCTGTCCGAGATGATCTCTTTGTTGCGAGATCGCTTTGTCGACTTGCCTCCGGTGTACGTGACCGAGAGCGGGTGCAGCTACCCGCACTCGCTCCAGGACACCGAGCGGATCGAGTACCTGGACGGGCACATCGACGAGGCGCTGAAGGCGGACGTCCGCGGGTACTTCGTGTGGTCCCTGATGGACAACTTCGAGTGGGACTCGGGCTACTCGCAGCGGTTCGGCCTGGTCCACGTCGACTACGAGACGCAGGAACGCACCCCCCGCGCCTCCTACGAGTGGTACCGCGATCGGATCAAGCGATGACGGATCAAGCGATGACGGATCAGGCGATGACCGCCGAGGCGCTGGCCGAACCGGTGGTCCCGGTCCGCGGGTCGTGGATGACGTGGCTGTTCCTGGCCAACCTCGGGCTGTGGCTGGCGATCTACGCGCCGATCCAGGTGCTGCTGCCACAGCAGGCCGAGCTGATCGACGCGGCCGGCAAAGAAGCGGTGTTCGGCCTGGTCACGGGCGTGGGCGCGCTGGCGGCGCTGGTGGCGAACCCGTTGATCGGGCTGTCGTCGGACCGCACCACGTCACGGTTCGGCCGACGCCACCCGTGGACGTTGGCCGGTGCGCTGCTCGGTGCCGTCGGACTGCTGGTGCTGTCGGCGGCGACATCGGTCGGCGCGATGGTGATCGGCTGGTGCCTGGTGCAGGCGGGGTTGAACGGGATGCTGGCCAGCCTCACCTCGGCCGTGCCCGACCGGGTGCCCGTGCGACAGCGGGCCAAGGTCGGCGGACTCGTCGGCGTCTCCCAGATGCTCGGCACGGTGCTCGGCGCGATCGTGGTGACGGTGCTGGTCAGCGGCCTGTCGGCGGGGTACGTGGCGTGCGCGGCGCTGGTCGTGGCCGGTGCCCTGGCGTTCGTGCTGATCACCCCGGACGCGCGGTTGCCGCTCGCCGCCCGACCGGCGCTGCGCTGGCGTGAGCTGTGGGTGTCGCCGAAGCAGCACCCGGACTTCGCCTGGGCCTGGGGCGCGCACTTCATGATCAACCTGGGCAACGCGTTCGGCACGCTGTACCTGCTGTACTTCCTCGACGACGTCGTGCGGCACCCGTCACCCGAGGACGGTTTGCTGGTGTTGATGCTGCTCTACGGCGTGGCGCTGGCCATCGGCGCGTTCGCCGTCGGTGCCCATTCGGACCGGACCGGCCGGCGCAAGCCGTACGTGCTGATGTCGGCCGGCGTGATGGCGGTGGCGGCGCTGCTGCTCGTCGCCTGGCCCACGTGGACGGCGGCGTTGATCGCGGCGCCGTTGCTCGGGGTCGGGTTCGGCGGGTACTGGGCGGTGGCGCTGGCGCTGTTGACGCAGGTCCTGCCCGCCGCGTCGGACCGCGCCAAGGATCTCGGGATGCTGAACATCGCCAACGCGCTGCCCCAGGTGCTGGCTCCGTTGCTGACCACGTTCGTGCTGGCGTCGCTCGGCGGGTACCGGGGGTTGTTCGCCGTGTCCGCGATCGCCACGCTGTGCGCGGCGGTGTTGGTGACCAGGGTTCGATCAGTGGCTTAGGGGGAGTTCGTTGCGGTTGGCGGGTAAGACGGTCGTGGTGACCGGTGCGTCCCAGGGCATCGGTGCGGCGACCGCCCTGACGCTCGCGGGGCGTGGTTCGGTTGTCGTGCTCGTGGCACGCAGCGGTGAAGCGCTCGATGAGCAGGTCGAACGGATCACGGCGACCGGCGGGCGTGCGGTGGCCGTACCGGCGGATCTCGCGGACGTCGACCAGATCTACGCGCTCGCCGACAAGGTGGTCGCGGAGGTCGGCGTGCCGGATGTGCTGGTCAACAACGCCGGTGTCGGCCGCTGGTTGTTCCTGGACGACACCCCGACGCCCGAGCTGGCCGGGATGATCGCCCTGCCGTTCACCGCGGCACTGCACCTGACCAGGGAATTCCTGCCCGGTATGCGGGCGCGGGGATCGGGGCGGGTGGTCAACGTGAACTCGCCGGTGTCCCGCCTGCCGATTCCTGGTGCGACCGGGTACGCGGCGGCCCGTTACGCGTTGCGCGGGATGACGGCGGCGTTGCGGATGGACCTGCGTGGCACCGGGGTCGGGGTGAGCGAGGTCGTGCCGGGCAAGGTGAGCAGCCGGTACTTCGTCAACAACCCCGGCGCGGAGGACCGGATCCCGGCCCTGGCCAGGGTCATCCCGACGGTGACGCCGGAGGTGGTGGCGGCGAAGATCGCGTGGGCCGTCGAGCGGGAGCGGGACGAAGTGGTGTTCCCGTGGCAGCTCAAGGCGTTCGAACTCTCCGGTCGGCTGTTCCCCGGACTCACCGGCTACCTGACCTGGCGGACCGGCACACACCGCTGACCACGCGAAACGGCCCCGATATCCGCGCGGGAGGGGCGGACATCGGGGCCGAAGTGGTGCCCGCGGACCAGTGTCGGTCGGGGAGGGAAGGTGTGCACAACACCGGCCCGCGGCTGTCTGTGTGTAGTTGTCGTGCTGGTTAGCTGGCCGGCGGTCCGTTCGTCGCGGTCGGGGGTTCGCACGTCCCGGACCGCCGGCCAGTAGGCGGGTGCTCGACCTCGTCGCGTCGGGGGAACGACAGGTCGGGGCCGCCCGTTAGTGGGCTCGAACCACCATTCCCCGCCGCGTCCGGGTGACAGGAGGGGTCACCGGCGCCGAGCGGAGGTGTCGAGCCGGGCGCGGGGCCAAACCGCCCGCGACCAGGTGTTCGTACGCGGCGCGCCACACCGAGCACGGGCTCTTCTGCTGCCGCCAACGACCGGAGCACTCGGGGCAGTTGCCCTTGTCATCCGGTTCGTGCGCGGCGAGCAGGGCCCGCCAGCCCTCGGTCAACCGAGGGAGCTCGGAACGTGCCACAGACAGGAGGGACGGGGCGTCGGCTTCGTTGGCCAGCTCCGTGAGCAGGTCCAACCGCTCCCACACCGCGTTGCGAAGAACTTGTCCGAGGATCTCGTCCACCGAAACGTCACCGTCACCTTTCCGCCTGCTCGGCGGCCTCACGTAGCGCGGCCTTGAGTTGTACGAGTTGGTCGGCCGAAAGGACCGCCGTCTCACCCGGCGGACCGACCAGGACCACACGGCCCTGGTCGACCAGCACGGTGAGGCAGCGCTCCCGGTCGACCACGTCGCTGCAACGAATACGCCACCAGCGACGGTGCCCGGTCGTGCCGCGCCATCCGGAGCCGAGGTCGGTCGACTCCTGGACGGACTGGGAAGCCGGAGTGGAGGCGGCCGTGGCGACGGCAGGCGCTGCCGGTCCACCAGTGGTGGTCACCGCCCGCTCGATCAGGTCCACAGCCAAGTTCCTCTCCGTGCTCACTCGCTTACCGGAACCTAGATTGCGATGATTCAACCCGGATCGGGACGTCATAGCGCTGGCCGGTGGTCGTTCCACGGTAAGCGGTCAGTGGAGTTCGGCAGGGCCGATCAGCCTCGCCGATCGGTACTTCTCGCAGTCGGGGAAGTGCCCCTACTCTGCCGTTGACGCCCAAAGGACTGTGAGGGGGCGCAATTGAACACCATCGGTTCGCCAAGCTCTCCTGTTACACCAGACGTCTGGGACCAACAGGAGATGCGGGACGCGCTGGCCAGACGAGAGATCAGTGCGGTCTACCGCCTGCTCCGACGGCACGGCGTGTCGCAGCGCCAGATCGCGGCGCTGACGGGCCAATCGCAGTCCGAAGTCTCGGAGATCCTCAAGGGACGCCAGGTCATGGCCTACGACGTCCTCGCGCGGATCGCCGCCGGCTTGGGTGTTCCAAGGGGGTACATGGGCCTCGCTTACGACGAGGCCACGGCAGTGCGGGTGGCCGCCACAGCGGAGGCACCCCATTCTGAGGAGGACGAGTCGGTGAAGCGAAGGAAGTTCCTCGCGCACGCCGCCGCCATCACCGTCGGCGCGGCCGTGTTCGGTACGGACTCCGGGTCTTGGGCTTCGTCGCCCGCGCAGACTCCGGCCCCTGGCCGCATCGGCATGACCGACGTCCGACAGGTCGAAGCGGCCACCAGGGCGTTGCGCACGTTGGACTACCAGTACGGCGGCGGCTCCTGTCGCGACGCGGTCGTGGCACAGCTGTCGTGGGGGCAGCAGATGCTCGGCGCGAACGCCACCGAGCTGGTCAAGGAGCGGCTCTACGTCGCGCTCGCCGACCTGCACAACCTGGCCGGCTGGACCTCGTTCGACACCGGCTTGTACGACTCCGCCCGCAACCACTTCGGCCAGGCCCTGGGGCTGGCCAAGCAGGGGCGCAAGGAAGAGCTCGTGGCCAACATCCTGTACCGGATGGGCCGCGTCTACCTGCACCAGAACGCCCCGGACGACGCGCTGAAGGTGTTCCAGCTCGGCCAGCTGGCCGCGCAGAACTCCGGCTCGGAACTCGCCGTCGGCATCCTGTGCGCCAACGAGGCGTGGGCCTACGCGAAGATGGGCTCCGACGACCAGGCGCTCAAGCTGCTCGGCCGCGCGCGCGACGAGTTCGCCCGCGCGAACATCGGCGAGGCGCCGGCCTGGGCGAAGTTCTTCGACGCCAACGACCTGTCCGCGATGATCGGCACGGTGCACACCGAGCTGGCGCAGACCGTGGACGTGAAGTACACGCGCACCGCGGTGCCCGCGCTGACCAAGGCCATCGGCGGCTACGGCGAGGACATGACCCGCAGCCGGTCGTTCAACCTCACCTCGTTGTCGATCAACCACCTGCTGGACGGCGACATCGACCACGGCGCCCGTCTCGGCCGCCAGGCGATCGAGCTGTCCGAGGGCCTGAAGTCGGTCCGCACCAAGGACCGGATGAAGCCGCTGCAGCACGAGGCGGAGCGCCGCCGCAACAACCCCGACGCACGTGAGCTCGCGGAACGCCTTGCCAAGTTCACCGGTAACGACAGCGCGGCCTGAGCCGCGGGGGGTCGCGCTCCTGGACGGCAGGTTCACCCCCACCGCGTTGACCGCCGTGCTGCAACGGCTGTGCGCACAGCTGGGGTTGGCGCACCACGGCGCGCGGCTCGTGAAGTTCACCAGCAACGCCGTGTTCGACCTGCCCGTCGACCGGGTCGTGGTCCGGATCGTCGGTTCGATGAAGCTGCGCCACCGGGCGCACAAGGTGGTCGAGGTCGCGCGGTGGCTGGCCTCGCACGACGTGCCCGCGGTCCGGCTGGTCGAGGACGTGCCCCAGCCGTTGGTCGTCGGCGAACACCTGGCCACCTTGTGGCACACCGTGCCGTCCTGCGGCAGGCCCGTCGACGGCCGTGACCTGGGCCGGGTGTTGCGCCAAGTGCACGCGCTGCCCGTGCCGGAGTTCGAGTTGCCGCGGTGGACGCCGTTGGACGACGTGCGGCGGCGGATCGCGGACGCCGAGGAGCTGTCCGCACCGGACCGCCGGTTCCTGGAGTACCGGTGCGCCGAGGTGGAGCAGGGCCTGGCCGGCCTGCGGACCGTGCTGCCGCAGGGCGTGGTGCACGGCGACGCGCACCTCGGGAACCTGATCCCCAGCCCGGACGGCCCGGTGATCTGCGATTTCGACTCCACCAGCCTCGGTCCGCGGGAGTGGGACCTGAGCACCCTGCCGGTCGGCGTGGCCCGCTTCGGCCACCCCGTCGAGTGGTACCGGCAGCTGGCCGACGAGTACGGCTTCGACGTCACGCGGTGGGCCGGCTTCGCGGTGTTGCGCGAGGTCCGGGAGCTGAAGCTGACCACGAGCGTGCTGCCGATCATGCGCAGCCACCCCGACGTGCGCGACGAGCTGCACAGCCGGCTCAAGGCGCTGCGCGCGAACGACACCAAGACCCGCTGGACCCCCTACCGCTGAATCCAGGGGTATGGGGGAACGAACCGGTAACACTCCTCGCGCGTCTTACGACTGAGGCATCGACGGGATGCGTGACGTGGGTCGGGCGAGGTGCACGTGGTCGGGAACCTGCTGGGTGTGAAGCGGCGGCGCGTCAGGCGTGCCATGGACGCCGCCCGGATGTTGGACGAGGTCGTGGACACGCAGCTGCCGTTGCTGGCGTCGTTCGACGAGCAGCGCCGCCGCCGTTCCGCGAACTACCTGGCCGAACTGGTGAAGCTGGCCCAGGACTACCGGTACTTCGCCAACGGGTGGATCGACGCCAAGGAGCTCGAACGGCGGGGCAAGGACGCGATGTCCGAGCTGATCCGCCTCCGCGAGGACCCTTCCGCCCGACTGGTCAGCGACTAGGACGTTCGGCGCAGCTCGTCGCACCGAACGGACCACTCGCCGATGACCGTCCGTGCCAGAGGGGAGTCGACGCCCTCGCCGACTCCCCTGGCGCTCACTTGGTGATGTCGACCCGCTGCAGGCCCTTGCAGGCGACTTCATCCGCGTAGTTGACCAGGCAGGTCGGCGAGACCAGCTTGTGGGAGAAGATCATCTTGTGGCTCTTCTTGCCGTTCGAGTAGGTGTCCTCGCGCCACATCTCGTGGTTCGGCATCTTGTCGTGGCTGCCGACCACCTCGGTCCGGCCGTCCCGGCCACTGCGAACGCGGCGAACACCAGCCATGTCTTGGCCGGGTTCTCGTGCGACGGCGTTTCCTCCGTCGGGTGTGCACGCGGCGGCGCGGTGCGGCGGCAGGGGATTTGTCGGCGTGGCATCGGATGCCCCTTCTGATCGGAATCTCTCGACCAGAGGCAAGCTGTCCGAACAGGGGGCCGACAAGGGCTGGGGGTGTGCGGGACAGTCCCGCACACCCCGTTCGATCACACGTCAGGAGACCGGCGCGCGGGAGAGGATGACTGCCAATCCGAATGCGATACCCATGATGGCGAGCTCCACCGCGGCCCACGTGACGATCGCCGTCGTCTTGTGCTGGGCGATGTGGGGCAGCAGGCGCCAGCGGATGTTCGCGCCGAGGGCGGCCAGGAGTCCGGCGCACACGATTTTGCCGATCAGGACCAAGCCGTACGACGTGGTGAAAAGGGAAGCCGGCAGGGCGACGACCGGGTTCAGCGCCAACTCCAGCAGACCGTTGAACAAACCGGTCGCGGACACCAGGATCAGGGCGATCGTCGCCAGTTTCGAGAACTTCGGCAGAGCGTCCGCCAGCAATCCGCGCCGGTGTGCCACCAGCACGATCAACGCCGCCAAACCGCCGGTCCACGCGGCCGCACCGAGAACGTGCAGCTCCATCGAGATCATCGAGTAGTCGTGGTACTTCCAGTTCGACGCGTGACCCGTCACCGGCAGCGGCAACAACCCGAACATGGCGATCAGGATGCGCAACTCCGCCGGCACGGATTCACCTCGGCGTACCGCCATCGCGCCGACCCACAGGTACGCGATGGCGCACACCGCGCTGAACAAAAGCCCTTGGCCCGCGCCCACGCGTTGGACGTAATCCACGACCATCGGCATGGTCAGGTTCGCGTCCGGTCGGGTTTCGTACGCGCGGATGACGATGGACAGCAGTGCGGTGAACGCCCACACCGCCGCGGCGATCACCGCGGCCGGTCTGGCGATGCGCATCACCGGTTCGGTGAGGGTCGGGCGGCTGAAGCCGAGCAGTTTGGGCAGCAGCGACAGGCCCACGACGATCGTCGCGGCCAGGTCCAGCAGCGTCCGCACCAACGGGTGGGCGAACCGGACCACCACCCCGGGCTCGGCCACGCCCACCGCTTCCGGTGTGCTGGACAGGCCCAGTCCCAGGAACACGCCGAAGGCTCCGCCTGCCAGCAGGCCGCCGACGATCCAGTACCTGTTCGTGGCGGTGGTGGTCCGGTTCACCGTCATCGCTTGGTGCTCTCCTTCGGCCCCCCGCGCTGGGCGAGGTACGCGCCGCCGCCCAGCAGCACGACCGCGCCCGCGATCCACACCCAGATGGGCACGCCGCCCGCACCGGACGACGTGGACCCGGAGTCAGGGGTGGCCGCCGCCGCGGCGGGCGCGGGCGTGCCGTCGCCCGCCTTGGTCAGGGCGAACTTGAGCGAACCCGTCACCGGGTGTCCGTCCGCCGAGAGGATCCGGTAGCCGATCGTGTACTCGGCGGCCGGTCCCAGCGGGCGGACCGGGAACACGACGCTGTTGTTCGTCACCGTCGGCTCGCCCTCCGCTTCCCAGCGCGTGCCCTCGGGGCCGGTGACGGTGATCGTGTTGAACTTCTCCCCGGCCTGCACCGGCTGGTCGAAGGTCAGCGTGATCGCCGTCGGTCCGGCCTCCAGCTGCGACCCGTCCTTGGGGTCGCTGCTGACCAGCGAGTTGTGCGCGAACGCCGGTGTGGCCGTGCCGAGCACGACCGCGCCCGCGACCAGGCCGGTCAGCAGGAGCGAGACGACGCGCCTCATGCCGTCGGCTTGCCCGCGCGACGGGACCGCAGCACGGCGCCCGCACCCAAGCCGAGACCCAGCGCGCCGACCGCCAGACCGGCGCCACCCAGCCAGCGGGCGGTGTCGTCGGTCGAAGCCGCCGCCGCCGCGCTGTGGCCGGTGTCCGCCGTGGCGACCGCCGTGGCGGTGCCGTGGGCGTCACCCTCCGTCGAAGCGACGAGCTTCAGCACGGGCGCGGGGCGTTCCGGCTCCTCGGCGCCTTCGGCGGGCGGCGGGGCGTTCCAGTCGACGACCTCACCGCTGTCGTAGGTCTGCTTGGTCGGCAGGACCAGCTGTTCGGTGTTGTCCGGCAGCGGCCCGACGGACAGGTCGAACTCGTTGAACTGGCCCGGCTCGATGCGGGTGCCCGGCTCCGCCGTCCACGTGACCGTCCGCACGGCCTCGGTGACGTCGCGGCCGTGGCTCTTGACCGGCGTGGCCAGCTTCTCCTTCACCGCCTCGACCTTCCAGCCGGGCGTCGGCTTGGTGCTCACCGACGCCAGCGGGTACTCGGCGGGCAGGGTCAGCTCCAGCTTCACCGTGCCCGCGTCGGCGCGTTCGTTGGGCACGCGCAGCGTGACCTTGGTGTACCCACCTTGCACGGCGTCCTTCGGCGTGGACGCGGTGACGTGCGCGGACGCGAGTCCGGCGGTGGTCAGCGAGAGGATCGCGGCGGTCGCGAGCACGGCGCCGCCCTTGGCGAGCGTGCGCACGCCAAATCGATTTGTCGACATGAAGTTGGGGCTCCTGAAACCTGAGGGTGTGTGCTGGGACTCGGGTGATCAGGAGCTAGGAGGACCACGGCGGCCGTGCACCCGCCGCAACAACACCGCGACCAGCGTGTTCGCGGATGGCGCCGGCGTGAGCGACCACAGCACCCCGACCGGCACGACCGGGGTGAGGGGTCGCGGCAGCAGCCGGGAGACGGCCGTGACCAGCGCGTGCAGCGTGGCGTCGGCCCTGGCCAGCAGCAGGCCGGTGAGGAGCGCGGCGACCACGTGCGCGGCGGTCATGGCGGTCGGGCTGAACCCGAGGCCGGGGCCGTCGGCGGTGTGGTGGCCGAGGTTGAGCAGCGCGTGCTGCCCGAGTTGGGCGGCGCCGAGCGTGGCCAGGGTCGTCCACGGGCGGCGTCCGCGTTCGGCGACCGCCGTGCCCGCGAACGCGATGAGCACCGTCAACGGCAGCGCGGGCGCGAACTCGGTGACCGAACCGCCGGCGGCGCCGTGCGCGGTGACGCTGAGTGCGGCGGACGTGACAGCCAACAGCACCGCCCGCGCGAAGCGGGTGGAGGCGGGCTGACCGGTCACAGGGCAGAGAGTAGGAGGTCGCAGCTCACGCGTGGGAGTCCCCACGGTTAAGTATGAGTTTGCCGTACTCCGTTCGGGGGTAAGGAGATACCCGTGACGACCGAGAGTAAACCTGTCAACCAACCTTTGCCCGGTGATCCCCGGGCCGACCGACCCGGGCGTACGGACCGGGTCGTGTTCGGTGTGGCAGCCGCTGTCACGCTCGCGTTCGTCGGTTGGGGCATTTTCGGCACCCAGTCCCTCGCGACCACGTCCGGAACAGCCCTGAACTGGGTCATCGGCAACCTGGGCTGGGCGTTCGTGCTCACCGCGTCCGGGTTCGTGGTGTTCGCCCTGTGGCTGGCGGTGAGCCGCTACGGCCGCATCCCGCTCGGCCGCGACGACGAGCCGCCGGAGTTCCGGACCGTCTCGTGGGTGGCGATGATGTTCAGCGCCGGCATGGGCATCGGCCTGATGTTCTACGGCGTGAACGAGCCGCTGTCGCACTTCGTGACCCCACCGCCCGGCACCGTCGACGGCGGCACCGACCAGGCCGTGCAGACCGCGATGGCCACCACCCTGTTCCACTGGACGCTGCACCCGTGGGCGATCTACGCGGTCGTCGGCCTGGCCATCGCCTACGGCAGCTTCCGGCGCGGGCGCAGCCAGCTGATCAGCGCCGCGTTCGCACCACTGCTCGGGCAGCGCCGGGTGGAAGGCGCGGCCGGGCGGGCGATCGACGTGCTGGCGATCTTCGCCACCCTGTTCGGGTCGGCCACCTCGCTCGGCCTCGGCGCGTTGCAGATCGGCAGCGGCCTGGAGGTGGCCGGCTGGCTGGGCGAGGTCGGCAACGGCGTGCTGGTGGGCGTCATCGCCGTGCTGACCATGGCGTTCGTCGCGTCGGCGGTGTCCGGTGTGGCCAAGGGCATCCAGTGGCTGTCGAACACGAACATGGTGCTGGCCCTGGTGCTCGCCGCGTTCGTGTTCGTGGTCGGGCCGACGGTGTTCGTGCTCAACCTGGTGCCCACCGCGATCGGCGACTACTTCCGCGAACTGGCCGACATGGCCGGCCGCACCGCCGCGTCCGGTGGCGACGCGACCGAGACGTGGCTGTCCGGCTGGACGATCTTCTACTGGGCCTGGTGGATCTCGTGGACGCCGTTCGTCGGCATGTTCATCGCCCGGATCAGCCGCGGCCGCACGATCCGGCAGTTCGTCGCGGGCGTGATCGGCGTGCCCAGCCTGGTCAGCCTGGGGTGGTTCTGCGTGTTCGGCGGCACGGCGATCTTCGTGCAACGGTCCGGCACCGATCTCGCGGGCGCGTCCTCACCGGAGAGCCAGCTGTTCGCGCTGCTCGACCAGTTCCCGCTGGCCGCGGTCGCCGGAGTGGTGGTGATGGTGCTGGTGGCGATCTTCTTCGTGTCCGGCGCGGACGCCGCTTCCGTCGTGATGGGCACGTTGTCGCAGCGCGGCTCGATCCGGCCGACGAAGGGCGTGGTCGTGTTCTGGGGCGTGCTCACCGGCGTCGTCGCGGCGGTGATGCTGCTGGTCGGCGGTTCGAGCGGGCTGACCGGGTTGCAGAACCTGACGATCATCGCCGCGCTGCCGTTCATGGTCGTCATGGTGGGGCTGTGCGTGTCGCTGGCCCGTGACCTGCGCAGCGACCCGCTGATCCGGCGCGAGGAACGGGTCGCCGAGGTGATGGAAGAGGTCACCGCGCAGCTCGGCCCCGAGGAGACCGCCTACCGGGCGGTGGAGCAGCTCACACGCCGAGGCGTTTGAGCAGGTCCGCTTCCAACGCGTCCAGGTCGGTCGCGACGGCGCGGTGAGCGGCCCTGCGCCGCGGTGCGGGCATGCGTTCCGACGCCCGCACCGCGGCCAGCAGCTGCGCCAGGCGCTTCTCGGTGGTCTCGACGTAGCTGCGCTCGGTGTCCCGCAACTGGTCGAGCGCTTCGCTGAACCCGGCGATCCGGGCGTGCAGGCTCGCGCCCCGGCCCGAGTACCGGGTCAGCTGGTCGACCGGCACACCGAGCCGTCCGGCCCGGTAGTGGTCGTAGCGGTCGCTCAGCAGTGCGGCGGCACGGGCCGCGATCGGCGCCACCACCGGGATCAACGCCGGCGCCAGCACCTTGGCCACGCCCACGAGGTTCTTCGCCCTGCCCGGGGTGAACCCCTTGCTGCTCTTCTCACGCGCCATGGCCGCACCTCAGTCCGATCGCCGGGCTCCGCCGGGGTCTCAACCGCAGACCCTAGAGCCGTCGGGGCAAAAGATCGACTCGACTCCGCGAGGTTGCCGGTACAAGCACGCACCCGGCGTCATACCCTGCACTGGTGACTTCCCAGGTGCAGCTCGACGCCGGTGTGGTCACTCGTTGCCGGCGGCGGGTGCACCTCGAACACGATCCGACCATGCGCGAAGTGCCCAAACTGCCCCCGGATCCCACCGGTCAGCAGCGCAAGGCCGACGCGACCGAACACCGGCGCGCGGTCGCCACCGCGTTGGGCCGGGTCGTCGGGTCGGACCTGATGGAGATCCCGCAGGACGTCCCGTCGGCCGACCGCGAACGCGTGACGGCCGCCGCGATGCAGGCCGGTATCCCGTTCATCTGGGGCGCCGCCCTGCCGCGCGACCCGCTGGGCGGCCGACGCGGCGGCATCGACCTGCTGGTGAAGGAGGCCACCGGGTACGTGCCGGTGCTGGTGGTCCGGCACAAGGTCAGCGACCCCGGCCAGGGCGCGCGCACGTCACCGCTGTCCTACCCGCTGCCGGGCAACGCGCGCGTCGACCCGCTGCGCAAGGTCCGGCCGCAGCCGCGCGACCAGCTCCGGTTGGCGCACGCACAACGCCAGCTCCAAGCCGCCGGGTTCGCCATGCGCGGCCGTGCGACCGGCGGCGTGATCGGCATGGACGCCGACGTCGTCGTGTGGCACGACCTGGAAGCGCCGACGTGGCCGGGCGGCAGGACCGCGCTGGCCGAGTACGACACCCGGTTCTCCGACCGGCTGGCCGTGGCGTCGGCCGCCAGCACCGGCGCCGACCCGCTGGCCCGCGCCTCCCGGATCGTGGAGTGCCGCAGCTGCCCGTGGTGGCCGGTGTGCGAGACCGACCTGAAGGCCGCACGGGACGTCAGCCTCGTCGTGCGCGGTGAGGACGCCGTGGCGCTGCGCAAGGTCGGCGTCGGCACGGTCGACGACCTGGCCCGGCTCGACCCGGACGAGCAGGTCATCCCGCTGGTCGGGATGCTGTACTCGGACGCGGTGATCCTGGCCCGCGCCTGGCTGCGCGACCTCGCCGTGGTGCGGCGGGTGTCGAGGATGGACGTGCCGCGCGCCGACGTCGAGGTCGACGTGGACATGGAGAGCTTCGGCGACCTCGGCGCGTACATGTGGGGCTGCTGGCTGTCCGGGCAGGACGTCGGCGAGGAGTACGGCTACCGGGCGTTCGCCACCTGGGACCCGCTGCCCTGCGCGGACGAGGCCCGGTCGTTCGCCGAGTTCTGGGGCTGGCTCACCGGGGTGCGGCTGCGCGCCCGTGCGCGCGGCCTGTCGTTCAAGGCGTACTGCTACAACGAACTCGCGGAGAACCGCTGGCTGCTCGGGTCGGCCGAGCGGTTCAAGGGGCAGCCCGGCATCCCGACCGTGGCGCAGGTGCGGGAGTTCATCACGTCCGACTCGTGGGTGGACCTGTTCGGCATCGTGCAGGAGCAGTTCCTGTGCGCCCACGGCAAGGGTCTGAAGACGATCGCCCCCGTCGCCGGGTTCCGCTGGCGCGACCCGGAAGCCGGCGGCGAGAACTCGATGCGCTGGTACCGCGACGCCGTCGGCATGGACGGCCAACCGTCGAACCCCGCCCAACGCCGACGACTGCTGGAGTACAACGAGGACGACGTCCGCGCCACCCACACGCTGAGGGAGTGGATGACGTCGGACGCCATGGACGACCTCCCCTTCGCCGGCGATCTCTAACACCTCAACGCGAGGTCGCGACTTCCAGGCGACCGAGCCGCCGTCTGCGGAGCAGCGGCCATGTCACCGCGGCGCCATCCGCAAGGCGCCGTCCATGCGGATGACCTCGCCGTTCAGGTAGTCGTGTTCGACGATCGAGATGGCCAGCTGCGCGTACTCCGCCGGCTGCGCCAGTCGCTTCGGGAACGGCACGCCCGCCGCGAGACCGGCCCGGAACTCGTCCGACACGGTGGCCAGCATCGGCGTGTCCACGATGCCCGGCGCGATGGTCATGACCCGCACCCCGACCGATGACAGGTCACGCGCGGCGGGCAGCGTCATCCCGACCACCGCGGCCTTCGACGCCGCGTACGCCACCTGCCCGACCTGCCCGTCGAACGCCGCGATCGACGCCGTGTTGATCACGACGCCCCGCTGGCCGTGCTCCAACGCCTCGGTCTTGCCCATCGCCGCCGCCGCCAGCCGCAGCACGTTGAACGTGCCGACCAGGTTGACGTCGATGACCTTCCGGTACAGGTCGAGCGGGTGCGGGCCGGACTTGCCGACCGTCCGCGTGGACGGACCGATCCCCGCGCAGTTCACCACGATCCGCAGCGGCGAACCGGAACCGGCGGCCGTGTCGACGGCGGCCTGGACATCCTGCTCCGAGGTCACGTCCGCCGCGAGGTAGGTGACGCCCTCGACTTCCGGGGCGTTCTCGATCGAGAGGTCCAACGCGAACACGGTCGCACCACGTGCCGCCAGAGCCCGCGCGGTCGCGTTGCCCAGACCGGACGCGCCGCCGGTGACGATCGCCGCGGTACCCGAGATCTCCATTACATCCTCCTGTCCTGGGGACAGGAGGTTAACGGTCGTTCAGCCCCCGGCGCTCGGAGAAGTGCAGCAATGCGACCAACGGCACGGCCGCCACCAGCGCCAGCCCCACGAACAGCAGCGAGAACACGACGAGTTCCATACCCATGACCTTGCCCTGGTCACGGCGAATCCGCGTCCGCCGCGAGAGGTGTTTCCGTGTACACCCAGGGGACTACCCACCTCACTCTCCGCATACAGCTGGTGTTTGACCCGCGGCAAACTTCAGCTGACACCGTCACCGGCATGTTCGTCCGACGGATCGCGGTCGTGGGAACCGGTTACGTGGGCCTGACGACGGGGGCGTGCCTCGCCTCCCTCGGGCATCGGGTCGTGTGCGCCGACGTGGACGCGCTGAAGGTCGCCAGGCTGCGCGCCGGGCAGGTCGACATCCTCGAACCCGGTCTCGCCGACCTGGTCGTGGAAGGCCAGTCCGCCGGCCGGCTGGAGTTCGTGGAAGGCGCGCGGCACGCCGTGGTCGACGCCGAGGTGGTGTTCCTGTGCCTGCCGACGCCCATGGGTGCGGGTGGTGCGGCGGACCTCAGTGCGGTGGAGGCGGTGGCTCAGGAGATCCGTGACGTCCTTCCTTATGGCGCGGTCGTCGTGTGCAAGTCGACCGTGCCGGTCGGGACGTCGATCAAGGTCGCCGAGCTGCTCGGGCGGGAGGACGTCGCCGTCGTCTCCAACCCGGAGTTCCTGCGCGAGGGCAGCGCCGCGCGCGACTTCCTGCACCCCGACCGCATCGTGGTCGGGTCGGACTCGCCGCAGGCCGCCGAACGCGTCGGGGCCCTGTTCACCAAGCTCGGCGCGCCCACCGTGCTGATGGACGCGGCCAGTGCGGAGATGGTCAAGTACGCGGCCAACTGCTTCCTGGCGATGAAGCTGTCCTACGTCAACGCGGTCGCGGAGCTGTGCGAACTGGTCGGCGCGGACGTCACGTCGGTGACCGAGGGCATGGGCTACGACAAGCGCATCGGCCAGTCGTTCCTGAAGCCCGGACCGGGCTGGGGCGGGTCGTGCCTGCCCAAGGACACGCACGCCATGGTGCGGATCGCGGACGCCGTCGGCGTCGACTTCTCGCTGATCAAGGCCACCATCGAGACGAACGCCCGGCAGCAGCAGCGGGTCGTGGAGAAGGTCCGGCGGGTGGTCGGGTCGTTGGCCGGTGCCCGGATCGGGGTGCTCGGGCTGGCGTTCAAGGCGGGGACCAACGACCTGCGCGACTCGCCCGCGTTGGCGGTGGCGGAGCTGCTGGCGTTCGAGGGGGCGGAGCTGATCGCGTACGACCCCGAGATCACGCGGCCGTTGGTGGGGATGACCGTGGTCGACTCGCCTTATGCGGCGGTGCGTGGTGCGGACGCCGTGGTGTTGCTGACCGAGTGGCCGGAGTTCCGGACGTTGGACTGGGCGCTGGCGGCGTCGCTGATGTCCGGTTCGACGGTGTTGGACACGCGCAACCACCTCGATCCGGACGCGTTGGCTCGGGCCGGGCTGGTGCTGCACGGGCTGGGACGCGACTTCCGGGTGGCCGACCGGGTGCCCGACCAGGCAATGTGAAGGTGATTCGGGTTCAGCTGTTCTTCAGGACACGGTCTCGTTAGCAGGGGTAACAAAACCGGGTTGGTGCACGTAGGTTGGCGAAATGTTCACCACCCGCCCTGAACTAGTCGGCACGCACGGAATGGTCGCCTCCACGCACTGGCTCGCGTCCAGTGCCGGCATGGCGATCTTGGAGGACGGCGGCAACGCGTTCGACGCCGCGGTCACCGTCGGCTTCGTGCTGCAAGTGGTGGAACCCCACCTCAACGGGCCTGGTGGCGAGGTGCCCGTGGTGTTCGCCGCGGCCGGCGAGTCGGTGCCGCGGGTGCTGTGCGGGCAGGGCGTGGCACCGGCCGGCGCGACCGTGGCGCACTACCGGTCCCTCGGGTTGGACCTCGTGCCGGGCAGCGGGCTGCTGGCCACGACCGTGCCGGGTGCGTGGGACGGCTGGCTGACCTTGCTGCGCGACTACGGCACCAAGAGCCTGCGCGATGTCCTCGGTTATGCGATCGGGTACGCGCGGGACGGGTTCCCGCTGCTGGAGCGGACGGCGTTCACCATTTCGACGGTCGCGGACCTGTTCCGGGACCACTGGACGTCGTCGGCGGCGCTGTGGTTGCCCGGTGGGCAGCCGCCGGAGGCCGGGGCGCGGTTCCGCAACGTCAAGCTGGCCGACACGTTCGAGTGGCTGCTCGCGGCGGCCGAGGCGGCGGGGTCGTCCCGTGAGGCGCAGATCGAGGCCGGGCGGCGGGCGTGGTCGCAGGGGTTCGTGGCGGCGCAGGTGGACGAGTTCTTCCGGATCGCGCACCGGGACGACTCGGGCGCCGATCACGCGGGTGTGCTGACCGGCGAGGACATGGCGTCGTGGGAGGCGACCTACGAGGACGCCGTGTCGGTGGACTTCGGGTCGTGGAGCGTGGTGAAGCCCGGGGCGTGGACGCAGGGGCCGGTGCTGTTGCAGCAACTGCTGCTGATGGAGGGGTTCGCGGACCGCTTGTCCTATGTGGACGGCGTGCCGTCGGCGGAGACCGTGCACCTGGCGGTGGAGTCCGCGAAGCTGGCGTTCGCCGACCGTGAGGCCTGGTACGGGGACAGCGGCGAAGTGCCGTTGGACGTGCTTCTTTCCAGGGAGTACACGGCGGAGCGGCGGCAACTCGTTGCCGATCACGCTTCACTCGAACTGCGACCCGGTTCACCCTGTCGCGCGGATGTCAAGCTCCCCGCGCACGTCTTGCGCGGTCCGCACGTTGCGAGCCGAAAAGATGGCGGCGGAGCGCTCGGCGAACCCACGGTCTCCAGCGCCGGCGCGGTCCGGGGCGACACGGTCCACGTGGACGTGGTCGACCGCTGGGGCAACATCGTGTCGGCGACCCCGTCCGGTGGCTGGTTGCAGTCGTCGCCGACCATCCCGTCCCTGGGCTTCTGCCTGGGCAGCCGGGCGCAGATGTTCTGGCTGGACGAAGGCCTGCCGAACTCCCTGGCCCCCGGCAAGCGCCCCCGGATCACCCTGTCGCCCACCCTGGCCCTGCACGACGGCCTGCCCGCGATGGCCTTCGGCACCCCCGGCGGCGACCAGCAGGACCAGTGGCAGCTCGGCTTCTGGCTCGCCCACACCGTCGGCGGCATGAACCTCCAGGCCGCGATCGATTCGCCGATGTGGCACACCAACGCGTTCCCGAGCTCGTTCTACCCACGATCGTGGACGCCGGGCGAGGTAGTGATCGAGTCCCGGTTCGACGGCATGGACGAACTGCGCGAACGCGGCCACACCGTCGTGGACGCCGGCCCTTGGACCCTCGGCCGGATGTCCGCCGTCGCACGGGACTCCCGCGACGGCCTCCTCCGCGCCGCCGCCAACCCACGCGGCGCCCAGGGCTACGCCGTAGGCCGATAGCCGAGTGCTCGGGCGTTTCTCGCGGGTGGATCGGGGTTGGAACGGCCCCGGCCCGAGGGGGAGGGGGCCGGGACCGTTCCGGCTTGGATGGGCTCGTCAGGAGCCCGGACCGAGTTCCAGGTTCGCCGGATCCTCGGTGTTGTCGTAGCCGAGGAGGCTGGGAACGACCTGGCCGTCGAGGTTCTGCACCAACGCGGTGGCGCTGGGGTCCTGGAAGTTCAGGGCCTGGAGCTTGCCGCCCGGGTCCTTCGTGTCGAGCCGGGCGAGGTCACCGATCGACCCGACCTTGCCCAACTCGGAGTCGAGGTCCGGCCTCGTCTGCGCGCCGGCGTCGGCAGCGTGCGCCGTGCCGCCCAGGCCGAGCATGACAGCGGTGCCGCCGAGGCCGACCGCAGCACCCGCGATGGTCCTCCTGAGGTTCATGGGCCGGAAAGTTTCGCAATCAGGGTGCCTAGTACAAGCTCGCTAACTCGGGTGGGTGGAATAGTTCACCCAGTCCAGCGGCGTCCCACCGTGCAGACCCGGCGACGGGTTCCCGATGAAGGGGGAGCGGTCGGTGTCGAAGTCGCGCCGGCGGGTCACTCGGTGCGGGGGCGTGACTTGAGAACCCGGCCGGCCCAACCGTGGCGCTCCCGAACTGGGCGGGCTTCCTGACGGCGGCCAAGAACGGTGCGTACGACGGCTGACGTACGGCGGTGAAACGCTTTTGAGCGGACGCTGACCTGCGTCGGTCTCCCGTACCGTCGTCCCGTGGCGTGGTTGGCGTGGGTCTGGTTCGCGGCGACGTTCGTGCCGCTGATCTGGCGCAAGCGCTTCCCGGTCGCCGTCATCGCGGTGACCGGCGGTTCCACGTGGCTCTACTACGTCACCGGCCACTGGGGTCCGCTGATCGCCGCACCCGCCATCGCCGTGTTCTCCCTGCGCCGCACCCGGGTCGTCGAACAGCGGAGTCGCCAGGTGGAAGAAGAACGGTTGCGGATCGCGCGTGAGGTTCACGATGTCGTCGCGCACAGCCTCGCCATGATCAACGTCCAGGCGGGCGTCGCCGCGCACGTGGCCGACCGGCGCCCCGAAGAGGCCGTCAAAGCGCTCAAGGCGATCAAAGAAGCCAGCGGCCACGCGTTGGACGACCTGCGGGCGACGCTCGGCGTGCTGCGAACCGGAGAGGGCACCACGCCGGTGCCCAGCCTGGACCGGCTCGACGAGCTGGTGAAACCAGTGCCGCACGCCAAGGTCGTCGGCACTCCCGGCACGCTCCCCGCCCCGGTCGACGCCGCCGCGTACCGGGTGGTGCAGGAGGCGCTGACCAACGCGATGCGGTACGCGCCGAACGCGTCCGAGATCGTCATCTCGTTCGAGCACACCGAGGACGCCCTGGTCCTCACCATCACCGACGACGGCACCGACGACGGCGATCAACCGCCGCAGGGCGCGGGCATCGGCATCCGGGGTATGCGGGAACGGGTGGAAGCGCTCGGCGGCACGCTGGAAGCGGGACCGTCGAACCAGGGCTTCGCAATCAGGGCAGTCCTACCGTGGGAGGTTCGTGGTGATCAGGGTGGTGCTGGCCGACGACCAGGCGTTGGTGCGCGCGGGTTTCCGCCTGCTGCTCGACACCGAGGACGGGTTCGAGGTCGTCGGCGAGGCCGGTGACGGCGCGGAGGCCGTGCGGCAGGCCCACGAGCACCGGCCGGACGTCGTCGTGATGGACATCCGCATGCCCGGTACCGACGGTCTGGTCGCCACCCGGCAGATCTGCGCCGAGCTGCCGGACGTGAAGGTGCTCGTCCTGACGACCTTCAACGTGGACGAGTACGTGTTCGAGGCGTTGCGCAGCGGTGCGTCGGGCTTCCTGCTCAAGGACACCGATCCGGTGGAGCTGCTCCGTGCCCTCACCGTGGTCGCGGAGGGTGAGGCGCTCCTCGCACCGAGTGTCACCCGGAAGTTGATCGAGGAGTTCGCGAACCGACCGGAGCACCGCCGTCCCGACCCGAAGGCCCTCCGAGAGCTCACCGCGCGGGAGCGGGAAATCCTCGCGCTCGTCGCCGCGGGAATGTCCAACGAGGAGATCGCCGAGCACTTGGTGATCAGCCCGGCGACGTCGCGCACTCACGTCAGCCGCGTCATGACCAAGCTGGGCGCGCGGGACCGGGCGCAACTCGTGGTGCTCGCCTACGAATCAGGATTGGTCTCGCCCCGGCGAGGGTGAATATTCCTGGTTAACCGGACATTGCCGCGTCGAAACTTTACGAAAATCAACAAATATTACGGACAGTGACCGAAACGCCAAAGCCCGCCGCATTTGTGTGCGGCGGGTGACGTTAACGAAAGATGTCTAGGCGATCGCGCCGGGCGGGATCTTCAGCTTGAACGGCAGCGTCGTCACGACCGCGAGGTCCGACGCCGTCCGCTTCATCAGCGAGGGCGCGTTGCGCGTGCCCGGCTCCGGCAGGTCCAACAGCCGGTCCACGGCCTCGACCAGCGGTCCCTCGTAAATCCACACCGCCTGGGCGGCCCGCTGACTGTCCCGAACAGCCGGCAACCGGCCCGCGCGGGCCTCGGTCTCGGACCAGAACAGGATCGAGTCGATGAACCCTCTGCGCTGCTTGAACGCCATGATGCGATCGAGCTGTCCGTCCTCGTCCCGGAGGTGGAGGAACTGGAAGCCGCTTTCGCGCAGCTCGATGACCTTGCTCAGTGCGAGATCCATGACGCACCTACCTCTTGCTCTGAGGTCCCCTAGCAGGCACAGGCCCGTACGACCCGAAATGATCGTACGGCAAGCGGACAATCCGCCATAGGGACTAGACCGGTGGGGCGGTCTCAATACGGGGTTCGCCACCATCGGATTTCGATACGGATCGCAGGACCCGAACGGTTCGCACTAAAAACGCCAGTGCCCCCAAAGTGACCAGGCTCACAGTGAGCCACATCTGGTTCCTCCGGTGCTCGGGTGTTCGTGTCACCCGAAGAGACGCCCACCATGCGTGCCGGGTTGCACGACCGGAGCCGCGTCAATCCCCACCTTCCGGTGAACACCCACGGGTGACTCGTCCGCCGGCTACGCTGTTCGCCGTGAGCACCGACCCGCGCGCCGGCCGTCCGACCGGTCTGCCGCCGTTGCCGGAGTCGATGCTCCCCAAAGAGCACGCCTTCTACCGACCACGGCACAGCGGGCACCAACGCGCGGCGGGCGTCACGGCGCTGGTCTTCTTCGTGACCCCGCTGCTGTTGTTCGTGGTCGGCGTGCGGCCACCCTCGATCGAGAACCGCGAACCCGCCAAGTTCCCGTCGGTCACCGACGGCTGGGGTTTCTTCACCGGCCTGTCCAAGTGGGCCGACGACAACCTCCCGTTGCGCGACGTCGCCGTGCGCGCGTCCGACGGCATCAGCCGGGGCCTGTTCGGCGAACCGCCGCCACTGGGTCAGCGGCACGACACCCAGCCCGTCCAGGCGGCCGTGCCGAACCCCGGTGACGAGGACCGCGAGAAGCTGCGCGCCGCGGGCTTCCCCAAGGTCATCGAGGGCACCGACGGATGGCTCTACCTCGGCTACGACGTGCTCGGCGCGTGCCTGCCCGAACGCCCGATGGACGACGTCATCGGCGCGATGAAGGAGCTGCGGGCGGCCGTCGAGTCGTCCGGGCGGGAGTTCGTGCTGGTGGTCGCGCCCGACAAGACGACGATGGTGCCCGAGCACCTGCCCGCCGAGTTCGTCGGCGCGAAGTGCTTGAAGGACGCCCACGACACGTTCTGGCGCCGGGCCGTCGAGGAGGGGGAGGCGCTGGACATCCGGCCCGCGCTCCGGGTCGCGGCGGACCGCCGTGGCGCGCCGGTCTACCCCAGCACCGACACCCACTGGACCTACGAGGGCGGTCTGGCGATGACCCGGGCGCTCGCCGAGGAGGTCGAGCCGGGCGTCACCGCGTCGTGGAAGGCCACCCCGGCGACGGTCGTGCGGCGCGACGCCGACCTGCCGCCGCTGCTCGGCAAGACCGGCGACAACCCGTTGCAGACCTACGACCTCGCGCCCGACGGCAAGACCGTGCAGAGCCGGACCGTCGACAAGGCGTTCCGGGAACCGCTGCGGCTCACCGGGGCCACCGGCAAGGGCGTGGTGAAGGCGAAGGTCGGCATGGTCGCCGACTCGTTCACGCTGTTCGCCACCCAGTACCTGACCGGCGGGTTCGCCGACCTGACCGTCGTGCACAGCGATACCGCGGGCACCAGCGTCGCGGAGGTGGCGGACGTGCTGGTCGACAGCGACGTGGTGGTGATCCAGGCCGCCGAACGCAGCCTCGTGTCCGGCATCAACCCGGTGCTGTCCCGCACGGCGCTCGACGCGCTCAAGTCCGAGCTGGCCAAGCACCCCCGCTAAGGCGGCTAAGGCGAGCTAAAGCAGCTAAGGCCGCTTGCCACGCAGCCGACGTGCCACCGCACCGGCCACCCGGACCGGCGCACCGACCTTCCACGACGTGGAGCTGCGCAGCTCGTCCAGTGCGTAGTGCGCGTTCGCCGACACCTGCTCGGTGTGCGCGAGGAGAGCCCGCACCGAGGCGATCTCGGCCTCCAACGCCTGGATCCGGTGCTGCGCCAGTTCGTGCTGCTCCAGCGCCCGGTCCAGGTCGCGGACACTGCCCGGCGGCAGCAGCAGCGGGCGTTCGTCCAGCGCCACGTGCACCACCGACCGCATCACCGTCCACTCGTCGGACGCGACCGCGTGCGACGACGTCCGCTGCGACCACCTGTTGTAGACGCTGGTCATCTGCTCGGTGTCGTGCACACCGCAGAACGACGCCGCGCGCACCAGGAACTCCCAGTCCTCGCACACCGTCAACGCCTCGTCGAACTCGAAGCCCAACTCCACCAGCACCCGCGGGAACGAGAAGCAGTGGAACGGCGTCTCGTTCTGCCGGAGGTGCCGCGGCAGGTCGAACATCGTCGCGTACTGCGGGGTGAGCGGGCCGGTCGCGGTGTGCACGGCCAGCGCGCCCTCGTCGTGCCAGGTGCGGTGCTGCTCGGCGGCCCACCACCGGATCACCTTGCCGGGCGCGGTCCGCGCGCCCTCCCGGATGTTCTCCACCCAGTTCGCGGTGATGAAATCGTCGTCGTCCAGGAAGACGACGTACTCGCCGGCCGCGGCACGCAGGCCGACGTTGGCCGGACGGCTGCGCGTGCCGCCGTCGCAACCCACCACCCGCACCCGGTGGGACAGGTTGCCCTCGAACAGGTCGACCAGCTCGCGGACGTCGCGCGTCCGGGCCGAGTCGTGCACCACCAGCACCACCTCGAAGTCGAGGTCGGTCTGGGCACCCAGGCAGCACAGCACGTCCATCAGCGAGTCCGGCCGCTTGCCCTGGGTGCGCAGCACCACGCTCAGGAACGGCGCCTCGGCGTCGACCTCCACCGGACGCCGGGCCGCGCCGCGGTGGTAGCGGCGGACGAACTGGTTGACCTCGCCGTGCGGGTCCATGCCGTCGCGGATCTGGCGCACGAACATGCCGAGCGTCGCCTTCGGCTCGAACAGCGGGTGTCCGGGCCGGTGCTGGTCGGACCGCTCCAGCCGGAAGTCCTCGCGCGCGGCCTCGTACCACCCGGTCGACGTCATGAGCTCGGTCAACGTGCGCTCGGTGAAGAACCGCAGGTGCGTGCGGTCCAGCAGGCCCGAGTCGGTGGTGTCCCACCGGCCGGACAGCAGCTGCCGGGCCAGGTCCACGTGGGCGACGTTGGGGATGCTCACCACCAGCTCGGCGGCCGGGTGCGCGTTGGTCAACGCGGTCAGCTGCTCCAGCACCTCCCGCGGGTCCGGCACGTGCTCCAGCACGTCCAGGCACAGGACGGCGGCCAGCTCCCGCCCGTCGAGGATCTTGTCCAGCACCTGCTCCAGACCCGGCTGCACCAAGTCGACCACGTGGCTCTCGAAGCCCCGGTCGGCCAGCTTGCGCACCGACTCCTCGTCGATGTCGACACCCACGTACGTGGTGCCGCGGCTGCGCAGGGGCTCGGCCACCGGTGCGGCGCCGCAGCCGATGTCGAGCACCACGCGGCCGTCCGGATCGGTGTCGGAGAGCAGGCGGACGGCCGCCCCGTAGGGGCCGTTCTCGTTGAAGGTGAACTCGTAGTTGCTCACGTGCCCGTTCCTCAGAATCGGCGTCGGCCGTACTCGCCGGCGATGAACTCCGCCACCCCGTCGGCCGGCACCGGGACGGGCAGGCGGTCGGCCGCGCGCCTGCGCTCGAACTCCTCCAACGCCCGCCGCTGCTCTTCGCTGCCGTGCACGCGCATCACGTCGACGGTCTCGGTGACGATGTCCGGCCTGCCGTACCTGGTCGCCAGCATCAGCCTGCCCAGGATGCCCTCGTACGGTTCGATCGCGGTGGTGCGCACCTGCGCCGAGGCGTCCAGGCGCTTGTCGTGGAACAGCACCGCGCGCGGCTGGTGCACCACGCGGGCGCCGCGCAGCCGGATGCGCCAACTCAGGTCCACGTCGTTGACGTAGGAGGGGAACCATTCGGCGTCGAACCCGCCGACCGCGTGGAACGCGGGCGTCCGCACCAGCAGGCACGCGCCGCTGGCCCAGCTCTGGTCGCCGCTGCGCGGGTCGAAGTGCTTCGGGTGCTCGCACGGGATCTGCCGGGCGTCCGCCGCCGCGACCGCGGGATCGCGCAACGAGTCCAGCAGGTGCCGCAGCAGCGTCGGCGCCACGTAGCTGTCCGGGTTCAGGAACAGCACGGCGTCCTCGGCCGCGTCCTCGGCCAGCGCGTTGCTGCCCGCGCTGTGCCCGAGGTTGACGCCGAACCACCGGTAGTCCAGCGACACGCCCTCGCCCACGCTCGACTGCAGGTTCCGCACTTCGGTGTCGCTGATGAGCGGCGCGTCCGAGCAGTCGCCGATCGCGATCGCCACCGACTCCAGGCCGGTGTCGGCGATCGCGATCTCCGCGGCGCGGTTCAGCGCGCGGACGCAACGCCAGATCTCGGCGAGCGGGTTGTGGTACAGCACGATCGCGACGCGCAGCGTCCGGGGAACCGTCACTTCTTCGGCGCCTGGTGTTCGAGCTGCTCGGCCAGCACCGCGTCGAAGCGCTCCTTCGCGGAGGCCTCGTCGGCGGCGAACACCTCGACCCGGATCACCTCGTCGTCGGTGACGTAGTGCGTGCGGAACACGGTGATGGTCTTGCTGCCGCTGGTCTGCGTCGACTTGTAGACCGGGACAGCCGCGGTGCCCGTGGTGTCCTCGATGAAGCCGAACCGCTTCTGGTCCGTGGTCAGCGAGGTGAGCAGGGCCGACGGGTCGGCGGACTTGAACGCCCACATGCTGGTGGTGACCTCGTTCTCCACCACGATCACCGAGCGCGCCTCGGTCGTGCCCGCCTGCTTGAGCACCACGAGGTCCGGCGTCGGGAGCGGCTTGACGGTCGCCAGCTGTTCGGCGTCGTAGGTCTTCGGACCGGACGTGCGGCCCTCGGGCACGATCAGCGTGCCGAACGGGTCGGGCTTCTTCTTGGTGGTCGTCGTGGGGGCCGCCGCCGACGACGTGTTGGTGGCCACCGTGCCGCCGGACCCCGGCTTGAGCACGAAGAAGTACAGGCCCGCCGCGACCAGCAGCACGACCACGACCGCCGCCACGGCGATGATCTTGCCCTTGCCGGACTTGCCGGACTCGTCGAAGACCTCTGGGCCCTGGGTGTTGAAACCGCTCCACTGCCCGGCCTGGAAGTCCGAGTCACCGCCCCACGGCGGCGAGTAGGCGTCCTGGCCCTGCGACCAGCCACCCTGCTGCGGACCCTGTGGACCCTGCGGACCCTGCGGCCACTGCTGGCCCGGCTGCTGACCCTGCTGGGGGCCGACGACCTGGGTGCGGTCGGCGTTCGGCACGACCTGGGTGCGGTCGGCCTGGGGGCCGGCGTTGGGCACCACCTGGGTGCGGTCCGCCTCACCGGGCGGGGTGGCGGGCCGGATGAACTGGGTCGACTCCGACGTAGGCTGCTGCTGCGGCTGTCCCGACGGGCGCTGCGCGCTCCACTTGAACGGCGCCGGGAACGGGTCCGAGTTCGGCCCCGCCTGGGGCGCCTGGGCGGCGCCGCCGCTCTGCGCGTTGGACAACAGCTCGTCGCGTTGACGTCGGTAGTCTTCCGCGGAGATCTTGCCCGCGGCAAGCGCTGCGTCGAGCTGTTGGAGCTGCTCCTGCCAGGTCACCGCAGTCCTCCCTCTTGATCGTTTCCGCCCGTGCGCACGGAAGAACCCCGGCGACCCTCGCGGTTCGCTTATCCTACGGTCCGCCGACCGCGGGTCGGCCGGAGGAGGTAGCGGTGTCCATCTGGGGGCGTTGGCGTTCTGGGCCGATTGCGCCGAACGGACGCAAGAAGGCCGTCGACGGATTCGGCACCGTTCGTCTGATCGCTGCCTTCTTCGTCATCATCGATCACGCCGCGCCGCTGACCAAGTCCGGCGGGAGCATTCTCCCGACTCGATTCGGTGTCGATTTGGGTGCGGTGACGGTATCCGCGTTCATGGCGATGAGCGGGTTCCTGGTGATCCGCAGCTGGGAACGCGATCCGCACCTGTGGCGGTTCGCGGTCAAGCGCGCGTTGCGGATCATGCCGGGCCTGGTGGTCGTGGTGTGCCTGAGCGCGTTGGTCCTCGGGCCGGTGGTGACCACGCTGTCGACCGGCGCGTACTTCGACCACCCCAACACGTGGACCTTCATCACCAGGAACCTCCAGGTCTTCCCGCAGCAGTACGTGCTGCCGGGCGTGTTCGCCGACAACCCGTACCCCAACGCGGTCAACGGCTCCCTGTGGAGCCTGCCGGTCGAGGTGCTGGGCTATGTGCTGATCGCGGTGTTCGGGCTGCTCGGGGCGGTCAAGCGGCGGTGGATGGTGCTGGCCGCGGCGTTCGCGCTGGCCGTGGTGTTCCAGCGGCTGCTGACCAAGCAGCTCGTGCTGCCCAAGGTGCTGCTGATGGTGCCGACCGTGCCCCTGGTGCAGTACCTGGCGGTGTACTGCGTCGGCATGCTGGCCTACCTGTACCGCGACAAGATCCGCTACAGCTGGTTCGGCGTGGTGGTGTGCGTCGCGGTCGAGTACGTGATGCACGCCTCGGCCATGACCGAGGTCACTCGACTGGTGACGGTCCCCTACATCGTGTTGGCGATCGGCACGCTGTTGCCGCGGAAGCTGTGGCTGCCGTCCGCGCTGACCATGTCGAGCTACGGCGTGTACCTGTACGGGTTCCCGACCGAGCAATTCGTGGTGCACCTGGGTGTCGACTCGAAATGGCTCGTCGCGCTGTTCTCGGTGCCCATCGCGTTCGTGCTCGGGATGCTGTCGTGGCACCTGGTGGAATCGCCCGGGATGAAGCTGCGGAAGGTCCTGCTGCGGCGGCGCCCGCCCAAGCGGGAGGAGCCGCCGCCCGCGGTCGAGGAGCCGGTGCCGGCGGGGGCGCGTCAGACCCCCTAGTTCTCGGGGAACGCCTCGCGGATCGTCTTCAGCGCCTGGTCCAGGTCCGCGGTCGGCGCTTCGCCGCCCGCCTGCGCCGCGCCGACGCGGACCACCGCGTCGCCCGACCGGTAGACCACGCGCAGCACGGTGTTCTGCGGGGACGTTTTCGTGAGGTGGTGCTCGGGGGTCTCGGTGTAGCCGGCCGCGACCAGGTACGCGACGAGACCGTCGGCGACCCGGTCGGCCACCTCTGCCGACGGGGTGCGCGCGACCACGACGGCGAACGACGTGCGGGCCGCGGTGGCGCTGGAGAACAGGATCTCGGTCACCCCGTTGCCCTTGAGGATGTCCGCCTCGTCCTTGGCGAGCAGCTTCGACTGAACGGCCTCGTCCACGCCGAGGACCGGACCCTGCGTGCCCTTCGTGCCGGGCAGTTGGGGGATCGTCGGCTGGGCTCGGGTGGTGGTCGTCGTGGGCGGGGACGCGGCGTCCCCGGTGCGGCCCATTCCGGCGGCGAACCACCAGACACCCCCGGCCGTCAGGGCGAGCACGACCAGGACCACCAGGGCCGACCTCTTGCGGCGGGGTTTGCGGGCGGTGGCGAACACGGCGACGCCGTCCAGCGACGGCGGGCGCTGCTGGGGCTCCCACTGGGGGTGCCGCGGCGGCGCGACGTGGATGACCTGGGTCGCGTCGGGGTCCTCCGACCGGGCGGACCGACCGGACGCCGCCTCGGCGAGCACCTGATCCCGCCGCTTGGTGTGCTCGGCGGGCGAGATCCGGCCCGACGCCAACTCGGCGTCCAGGCGTCTCAACGTGTCCTGCCAGTCCATCGCGACCTCGTCCCTCACTCGACCGGGTGATGCAATCCTGGTGTATCGCAACCCGGATCGACCCCACCGCCCCCGGAAGACTGACGTCGTGGGCTGGTCACCGAGGTCTTCGGCCTGGCCGCCTCGCGGTTTGTCACCCGCGGACGTCCCACCATCGCCGGTCGGAGCATCCCGCTCGCGCGGCGTTCGAAATCCACGCCCTTCGCGGGCCGGTGCTTCTTCCTGGCCGCCTCTTTTTCGGCATTCGTATCCCCCGGACAAACTCTGTCGAGGGCGGGCGGTGCGTATGCTCGGCGTCTGAACCGGGTCCCCAGTCGGGTCGGGTCCGATTGAGCGGAGGGGGAGCGCTGACGTGCCGGGGAGTGACGAGCAAGATGTCTTGGACCGAATTCGGCGAGGGCTCGTCTACACCGAGTCCGAGGCAGCGTTCCAGGCTCCGCGGCGACGAACCGATCTCATCTTCGAGTACAACCGCACCCCGCCGAGCGACGCTGACACGCGCAGGTCGCTGCTTGTCGCGATCCTGGGGTCGGTTGGCGAGCGCACCGTGCTGCATTCGCCGTTCAGCGCCGGCTTCGGCAGCAACGTCCACATCGGCAATGACTTCTTCGGGAACGTCAACCTGGCATTCGTCGACGATGTCGATATCCGCATCGGGGATGACGTCATGATCGCCCCCAACGTGACGCTCACGACGACGGGGCACCCGGTCCACCCGGCGCGTCGCGTCGACTTCGCGCGGTTCTCGGAACCGATCGTCATCGAGGACAAGGTGTGGATCGGCAGCAACGTCGTCGTCCTACCGGGAGTCCGTATCGGCTACGGATCGGTCATCGGCGCCGGCAGCGTCGTCAGCAGGGATATCCCGCCCATGGTGGTCGCGGTCGGGACGCCCTGCCGAGCGGTCCGCCCCATCACGGACGACGATCTGACCACTCGAACAATCGCCGTCGACTAGCACTCCGGCGGCGGCTTCGGGCTTCCGCGAGGAGAGCAACGGGACGCTTTCGGGCGACTTATTGTTCGTCCGCGCGGCGGTAGCAGGCCTGGTCTGAACGGTCGTGCGTGAAGCCGTGGCGATACTGAAGGGGCTTGGGAGTTGTTTGCGCAACCGTCCCGTAATGCCTGGTGGCGCGCTTCTCGGTGAACTTTTGACGCAACTGGTTTATGTTGAGTTGCACGTTCTCGTCGTCCTGTTCTCATCAGGAACTGGGAGGATCGTCAATGCGCTTGACCGCAACAGTGCTAGCCCTGCTCGCGGCACTGGTCGTCCCGGGGCAGGCAAATGCCGCCAGCCCCATCGGGATGACCAGCGGTTTCTACGTGGACCCGAACTCGAACCCCGCCGTGTGGGTGCGCGAACACCCCACCGACGGCCGCATGCCCGACATCCGGGCGTCCATCTCCACCAAGCCGATGGCGAGATGGTTCGGCAGTTGGAGCGGTGACATCGGCTCGGCCGTCGGCGGCTATGTCGGCGCCGCCGACGCGGCCGACAAGTTGCCCGTCCTGGTGGCGTACAACATCCCCGGCCGGGACGCCTGTGGTGGGCATTCCGGTGGCGGTGCGGGATCGCCCGAGGCCTACCGGACCTGGATCTCGAACTTCGCCGGCGCCATCGGCACCCGGCCCGCCGTCGTGGTCATCGAGCCCGACTCGCTCGCCGACTTCAACTGCATGACGCCCGAAGCGGTCACCGCGCGCAACGCGATGATCCGCTATGCCACCGAGCAGTTCCGCGACCGCGCGCCCAACACGTGGGCCTACCTGGACGCCGGAAACGCCCGTTGGGTGGCGGCGAACACCATGGCGAGCCGGTTGAACGCGGCGGGTGTGCAGAACGTCCGCGGGTTCGCGATCAACGTCTCCAACTACCACACGACCGCGGAGACGGTGACGTACGGCAACGCCGTGAACGGGTCCCTGCCCGGTTACTCGAAGACGTTCGTCATCGACACGAGCCGCAACGGCAACGGCTCCAACGGCGAGTGGTGCAACCCCGGCCAGCGCAAGCTCGGCACGACCGCCCAGACCGGTGGCGGCGCCGAGATGCTGCTGTGGGTGAAGGTCCCCGGTGACTCCGACGGCAACTGCGGCACGGCGCCGAACACGCCCGCCGGCCAGTTCGACCCGGAGATCGCCTTCCGGTTGGTGTTCGGCTACTGAGTTACTGGGTTACTGGGTGACGGATGTGCTGAGTTACTGACGTATTGGGGTGCTTTGACTCACCGGGGTGCTGAAGTAACTGATGTGTTGACGGCCGGGCGGGTGTCCTTGACACCCGCCCGGCCGGCCGTCAGCCCCTCTTGGTGAGCAGCGTGGGCCCGACGATGCGGCGTGCGATGCGCTTGAGCCGACTGCGCGGCGCGGCCTCCGGCGTCGGCTTGGCCGCCGTGGGAGCGGGGGGAGCGGCGGCGTCGGTCGGCTGCCCAACGGGCGCCGGAGCTGCGGGAGCGGCGGCAACAGGTGCAACGGGTGCCGTGGGGGCGCCGGCTGCGGGAACGGTGGCTGCGGGTGCGGCGGTCGTCGCGGGAGCGGGCTGGCCGGGGGCCGTGGGGATACCGGCCGTGGAAGCGCCGTTCCGGGGCGGGAGCTGACCGGGAGTAGTGGCCGCGCCGTTGAGTGCACCGTTAAGCGCGCCGTTGACCGAGCCGTTGGCTGTGCCGTTGAGCGCGCTGCTGATCGAGCCGTTCGAGGCGGCGGCCGTGCCGTTGGGTGCACCGTTGGCCGTGCCGTTCAGCGTGCCGTTCGCTGCGCCGTTGACCGCCCCGTTGACTGCGCCGTTCGAAGAACCGGCGGGTGCTCCGGGCGGGAGCTGGCCGTTGGGCGGCGGGGACACCGGCTCGAACTTCGTGGTGACCGCCGCGACCGGCGTGAGGTTGGTCGCGGTCATCGGTTCGGTGGTGGGCCAACCGGGGTCGGGCGTGGCGGCGACGGGCTGGATGCGGACCGTGGGGGTGTCGTTGCTTCGCTGGGGCTGGGTGGGCACCTGGCTGGACGTCACGCCTCGATCTTGCCAAAGCACGCTGGGTGATCCAGTGCCGGGGAATCAGCAGAAGATGAGCCCGCACTGCTTGCGGGTCGTCGTCGTGGTCGTGACCACCGTGGTGGTGGGTCGCGGGACGGTAGTGGTGGTGGTCGGCCGCGCGGTGGTGGTCGTCGTCACGGCCGCCGTGGTGGTGGTCGTGGCCGTCGTCGTTGTGGTGGTCGTGGAGGACGACGTCGTCGTCGCTGTCGTGGCGGCGGAGCTGGTGCTCAACGCCGTCGTGCCGGTCGCGGTGATCGTCCGGCTCGGCTGTTCGCTGCCCTTGACGACCACGATGTCACCGCCGTCCGTCGGGTACCGGCCCTGCTGCGGCCTGGTGATGGCCCCTTGTGACGCCAGGAGTGCGGCCACCGCCGCGCCGACGAGGGCGCCGAAGGCAAGTCTGCCGGAACCACCCCACGCCGTGCGCATGCCCAACGACTACCGGCCTCACTCGTTTGGGTCAAATCTTTCCGGACATCTGGTACCGGCCTGACACTTTGGGGTATCAGACCGGCACCGGAGTCATCCCATCAGTGGATCAGCCCAGGGTTGCCGTGAGCGTGATCGGCGTGGCCGCCAACGCCTGGCTGACCGGGCAGTTCGCCTTGGCGTTCTCGGCAGCCGCCGCGAAGCCCTCGGCGTCCAGACCCGGCACGATCGCGGTGACGGTCAGGTGGATGCCGGTGATACCGGTACCGGGCTGGAACGTCACCTCGGCCGAGGTGTCGACCTGCTGCGGCGGGGTGCCCGCCTGCGCGAGGCCGTGCGACAGCGCCATCGAGTAGCACGACGAGTGCGCGGCGGCGATCAGCTCTTCCGGGCTGGTCTTGCCGTTCGCCTGCTCGGCCCGGGACGGCCAGCTCACGTCGAACGTGCCGATGCCCGACGACTCCAGCGCGACGGCGCCCTTGCCCTCCAGCAGGTTGCCTTCCCAGTGCGTGGTCGCCTTGCGAGTGGTGGCCATGTAGCAACTCCGTCTTCGACGAGGAAAACCTTCGCCGTCAACCTATCGGGCCGGTCCGGGGACCGCCTTGGCCAGTGACCCAGAACGTGCAAAAGGCCCCCGGCGCGAACACCGGGGGCCTTGCGGAGAGCGGATGACGAGACTCGAACTCGCGACCCTCACCTTGGCAAGGTGATGCGCTACCAACTGCGCTACATCCGCCTGTTGGGTAGAACTATAGCCGACCGTCAAACCGCGTTTCGACCCGGGGGTCCGGTCTCGGCCAACAGCTGGTCGACCTCGGCCAACCGCTCCTTCGACCAGCGCCACTCCCACAGGGGTCTGACCCGGTCGACCACCTCGGCGGGCAGCCACGGCGCGACCTCGTCGCGCAGCTCCCACTCGTCGAACACGTGCTCGTAGAAGCTGACCACGGACGCGTCGGACAGGAACCGCTCCGGCTGCCGGAAGCACCAGTGCGCGAACCCGTACACGCGGCCGAGCACTTCTCGGTCGCCGTCGCGGTGCGCCTCCAGTGCGAGTTGCCACAACTCGGACAGGAACACGTGACAGGACCAGGACTCGCGCTCGACAACGGCGCTCAGCTCGGGGAGGAGGGCGGAAGCCCTTGTGCGCCAATCGACCACGCGGCAGGAGACTACTCGTCACCGGCCGGACTGCCGCCCGGTCGCCCACCACCTGACGCCTTCCCGTGACCGGCTCGTCACCGACCGCGAGTGGCCTTGATCGGATGCGCAGGTGCCCTGATTAGGCCGAACGGCCCGCGTCGTCCGATGGGTCTTCGGTATCGGCTCGCTATCACTTCGGGCGACAACCAGCCGACTGTGGCATCTTGACCACTGGACCACGGGCAGGGCGGGAGGTGCCGGGCGGGATGGCCGGAGATGCCGATTTCGACCGGGAACTGCTCGCCAGGGTCAGGGCGGGTGACGATGGCGCGTTCGGGGAGCTGTTCACCCGTCACGCCGACGCCGTTCGTCGGTTCGCCCTGCGGCACGTGCGTGAACACGCCGAGGCCGACGACCTGACCGCGGAGGCGTTCTTCCGGGTGCTCCAGGCGATCCGCCGGGGCACCGGTCCGACCGACCACGTCCGCACCTACCTGCTGACCGTCGCACGCCGCGTGGCGTGGGAGTGGAGCGGGCGGCGGCGGGACGTGCCGGTGGAGGACGAGGAGCTGAGCCGGCGGGTCGAGCCGCTGCCGGACGTCACCGCGCGGCGGCCGGAGCACACGTTGATCTCCCGCGCGTTCACCAGCCTGCCGGAGCGGTGGCGCACGGTGCTGTGGCAGGTCGAGGTGGAGGGCGAGCGGCCCGCGGCGGTCGCGGCCGGCTACGGCCTGAGCCCGAACGCGATGGCGGCACTGGCCCGTCGGGCCCGCGAGGGGCTGCGCGCGGCGTACCTGCAGGCGCACCTGGCCGAGGACACCGGTCCGCGCGCGTGCAGCTCGGTGGTGGCGAAGCTGGGCGTCTACACGGCGGGCGGTTCGCAGGGCTCGGAGCAGAAGCGCATCCGCAAGCACCTCCAGACGTGTTCCTCCTGCAACGCGCTGCACGCCGAGCTGGCCGAGGTGTGCTCGACGCTGCGGGCGCACGCGGCCAGCATCGCCGTGCCGGTGACCGCGGCCGCGTTCCTCGCGCCCGCCGTGCTCGGCCCGGTGGTGGTCGGCAAGGCCGCGTGGCTGACCGGACGGGTGAAGCTGGTGCTCGCGTCCGCCGCCTCGGTCGCGGCCGTGGGGCTGCTCGGGGTGCTGGCCGGGACGTTCACCGGCGCGCCCGGTCCGGCGCTGGTGCAGCCCGGCCCGAACGGCGCGCCCAGCGAGCACGTGCTGGCGCTGGGCTCGACGACCTCGACCGCGACCGGCACGGCGACCAGCGCGACGTCACCGGCCGCCGAGGCCCGGCACGTCGTGCACACGAAGACGATGCAGGTGGAGCGGTCCGCACCGGCGCCGACCACGTCCGCCGACGTCCCGGCCGCGCCGCCGGAGGTGACGACGACCGGCTCCACCCTCCCTGCCGAACCGCGCACCCTGCCGAGCGGCAAGACGTCGGCGCCGGTCACCACGACGGACTCCGGCTCGGCGCTGCTGTCCACCACGACCACCGCGAACGAGCCGCCCAACATCGCCGTGACCTCCACCGAGGTGGCGAAGCCGGTCCTCACGCCGACGACGGTGACCGTCTACCCGTCGCCGGGCCGCCTCGCGCCCCGGTAACTGCGGGTTTCACCCACGAGGTGCAAGACTTTGCCGGTAGCGTGGGAAACGCTGAGTGATCGCTCGACGTCTTGAGGAGACGGTGATGACGCGGCTGGTGCGCGGCGCTGACGGTCGGATGTGGACGGTTCGCAGTCAGATCGAGTGGCGCAACCCCTCGGCCGACGCCGACTTCGAGCACGACGTGAGCGGCGGTCACGGTCCGGGCGTGATGATGCTCGGGCTGGTGATCGTGATGGGCGTCGTGCTGGTGGCGTGGACGCCGGTGGAGGTGGTCGTGCCGGCGTGGCTGATCGTGGCGCTGATCCTGGTGTTCCTGTTCTTCCCGGTGCGCTGGGCGGTGCGGCGGCCGTGGCTGGTGGCGGCCGAGTCGAAGAAGACCGAGGAGCTGCCGCCGGAGCGGTGGATCGGCTCGGTGCGCGGCTTCCTGACCGTGCGCAACGAGGTCGCCAACGTGGCCCGCAAGATCGAGATGTACTCGCTGCCCGATCTGGACGGTCCGCTGCAACCGGTCGACTGATCGCGTCGCGCGGGTGACACTGTTGCGGTGCCGGAACTCCCCGAGGTCGAGGCGCTCGCCCACCACCTGCGCGAAAACGCCGTCGGACGGCGCGTGCACCGGGTGGACGTCGCGTCGTTGCAGGTGTTGAAGACGTTCACGCCGCCGTGGACCGATCTCCAGGGTCGCGAGGTGACCGGCGCGGGCCGGTTCGGCAAGCACCTGGACGTGGACTGCGACGGGCTGCACCTGGTGGTGCACCTGGCGCGGGCCGGGTGGCTGCGCTGGTCGGAGCACCTGTCGGCGGCGCCGCTCAAGCCGGGCAAGGGACCGTTGGCGCTGCGCGTGCACCTGGGTCCGCCGGGGGAGGGGCCGGGGTTCGACCTGACCGAGGCGGGCACCAAGAAGGGCCTGGCCGCGTGGGTCGTGCACGACCCGGCGGACGTGCCGGGCATCGCCCGGCTGGGGCCGGACGCGCTGTCGGTGACGCGGACCCAGCTGGAGGACCTGTTCGCGGGCCGCACCGAGCGGCTGAAGACCGCGTTGACCGATCAGACGCTGATGGCGGGCGTCGGCAACGCGTACTCCGACGAGATCATGCACACCGCCCGGCTGTCGCCGTACGCGACGGCGGGCAAGCTGCCCGCGGAGGCGTTGGACCGGCTGCACGAGGCGCTGGTCGGCGTGCTGACGGACGCGGTGGCGCGGTCCGTGGGCCAGGCCGCGGCGACCCTGAAGGGTGAAAAGCGGTCCGGGCTGAGGGTGCACGCGCGGACCGGTCTGCCGTGCCCGGTGTGCGGTGACACGGTGCGCGAGGTGTCGTTCGCGGACAAGGCGTTCCAGTACTGCCCGACCTGCCAGACCGGCGGCAAGCCGCTGGCCGACCGGCGGATGTCGCGGCTGCTGAAGTAGCTCATCTCCCTCCTTGAGCACTCACACATCCGGATGGGCTTCGGCTGAAGTCCACGCTGTGAGGAATTCCCTGGTGTGTCCGAACGACTACCAGGAGGAGCCATGAGGACCCGAATCGCCGCGGCACTGGCCGGACTCACCCTCGCCGCCGGCACGCTCGTCGGCAACGCTGTCGCCGTGCCCGACAAGGTCGCCGTGCCCGAGAAGAACGACGACCCCAACGCCGCCGTGTCGGAGGCCAGGTTCGGCGACGTGATCTGCCGCATCCTGGACAAGCTGGACCTGCTGGACGATCCGGAGTTGGCGGACTTGGTCGAGCTGTTGGAGTGCAAGGACTCGGACGACCCGACGAAGACGACGGCGAAGACAACGACCACGACACCGTACGAGGCGGGCCCGCCCGCCCGCGGTCGGCGCTGACGCGGGTGAGCGCCGACCCGGTGACCGCCGAGGCCGTGGGGTGCGACTCGCCGAATGATCGGGTCGCACCCACTCTCCGTGATCGACACCCGTTCTCGTAATCCGATTGGGTAAGCGCTCTGCCACGGTTGTCGCCAATTCATCGGATGTGAGCGTTTCGCGCGTCCGATCCCTTGCCTATACCGCCCCCGCAGCACAGCATGGACGCCGTGCAGGACCTCCTCACCGAGCGCGCTGTGCTCGGACTCATCGCGACCCTGGCCGTTCTGGGCCTCTTCGTGATGCTGTGCCGTGCCCGCCGGGTCAGCACGTCGGTCGAAGACGCCGTCATGGACATGCTGCACCGCATGTCGAAGGCGTCGGCAGACCTGCGTGAAGGGCTGACCGAGGACGCGGCGAACAAGGCCACCCCGCACCTGCGGGAGATGCTGCGGTGCGTCGCGGTCGGCATCACCGACCACGAGGGCACGCTGCTGTCGTGGGACGGCGGGGCCAACGACCACTACGAGTTCCTGCGCACCTACATCGAGCGCGCCATCGGCGAGGGCCACAAGGAGCACGTCGAGCACCGCAAGCTGGACTGCGAGCTGCCCGGCCCGTGTTCGCTGCACAGCGCCGTGATCGTGCCGCTGGTGGTGGAGAGCGAGGTCGCCGGCACGTTGATCGTGGTCAGCGGCGTGGCGAACAAGCGGCAGATCCGGATGGCCGAGGAGACCGCGCGGTTCGTCTCCACCCAGCTGGAGCTGGAAGTGCTGCAGAAGTCCCGGCAGGCGTTGGCGCAGGCCGAGGTCAGGGCGCTGCGGGCGCAGATCTCGCCGCACTTCGTCTACAACGCGCTGAACACGATCTCGTCGCTGATCCGCACCGACCCGGCGCACGCGCGGGAGCTGTTGCAGGAGTTCGCCGAGTTCACCCGCTACTCGTTCCGCACCGAGGGTTTCTTCACCACGCTGTCCGACGAGCTGACCAACATCCACCGCTACCTGACCATCGAGCAGGCGCGGTACGGGCCGAGGCTGAACGTGCGGCTGAAGATCGCGCCCGAGGTGTTGCAGGTCGTGCTGCCGTTCCTGGTGTTGCAGCCGCTGGTGGAGAACGCCGTCCGGCACGGGCTGGCGAAGAAGCCCGGCGGCGGACTGCTCACGATCATCGCCGAGGACAACGGCGCGGAAGCGCTCATCTCGGTCGAGGACGACGGCGTGGGCATGGACCCGGACCGGCTGTTCGATGACCTGAAGGACGCCCACCAGACCGGGGCGCACGTCGGCCTGGGCAACATCAACCACCGGATGCGGGCGGTGTTCGGCGACGACTACGCGCTGGTCGTGGAGACCGCGCCGGACGCCGGCATGAAGATCATCCTGAAGATCCCGAAGTACAGCCGGGGCGTGCGCACGAACCTGCCGCTGGTGCCGCCGCGGCTGGAGGACACCACTGAGCAGCCCGCCATCCGCGCCTGACGCTGCTCGCGACGCGGTGAAGATCAGGCCGCGGCGACGGCCAGGACCGTGACCATCATGACCGCGCACACGCTCCACGCGATCCACATCCAGTAGACGTGCATGGCGGTCGGGCCGTCCGCGTTCTGCCGGCCCCGGTCGTCCCACCACTCGACGTAGCGTTCGAGCCACCGGATCGGGTTGAACGTCACCGCTCGATATTAGCCGTGTTCGCGGGTGTTCCAGGACGCACCGGACCTCCGGTCACACGTAAGGTCGGGGGCATGAGCGTCACGGACAAGATCGCGGCCCGGCTGCCGAGGATCGTCAGTGAGCGGACCGAGCGCGGACCCGTGGTGGCCGCCGTCCGCCTGCACGGCGTGATCACGCCGACGCCTACGCCGATGGCCCGCAACACCATCAACATGCAGAACGTGGAGAGCGCGCTGACCCGCGCGTTCGACCACGACCGGTTGGTCGCGGTCGCGCTGCTGATCAACTCGCCCGGTGGCGCGCCGACCCAGTCCGCGCTGGTCGCCGAACGGGTCCGCGAGCTGGCCGCGAAGAAGAAGGTGCCGGTCCTGGCGTTCTGCGAGGACCTGGCGGCTTCCGGTGGCTACTGGCTGGCCTGCGCCGGCGACGAGATCTACGCGCACGGCACGTCCCTGGTGGGCTCGATCGGCGTGGTCAGCGCGGGTTTCGGCCTCGACGGTCTGATCGAGCGCTACGGCGTCCAGCGGCGTGTCTACGCGGCCGGTGAGAACAAGGTCCGGCTCGACCCGTTCAGCCCGGAGAAGCCGGACGACGTCGTGTGGCTCAAGGGCCTGCAGGCGCAGCTGCACGAGCAGTTCGCCGACTGGGTGAAGGAACGCCGCGGCGCCAAGCTCAAGGCCACCGACGACGAGCTGTTCAACGGCGAGGTGTGGACCGGGGCCAAGGCGCTCGAACTCGGCTTGGTGGACGGCATCGGCACGCTGCGCGGCGTCGTGGCCAAGCGCTACCCGGACGCGGACATCGCCATCGCGGAACCGCGCCGACCCCTGCTCGCCCGCCTCGGACTCGCCGGCGCGACCACCCGATCGGGCGACTTCCTGGTGGAGGGGTTGGCGGCTCTGGAGGAGCGGGCGCGCTGGTCGCGATTCGGCTTGTGAGGTCACGGCCACGCGGCCGTCCGGCAACCGGCGTAGACAGCGACCCCGCCGGGTCGGCAAGATGCGCGGCACAGTGAGTACCCCAGTGAACAATCGCACGGACAACACCGGCCTCCTCGTTCTTGCGGTGGACGACGAGGCACCCGGTCTGAGCGAGATCAAGTACCTGCTCGAAAGCAGCCCGCACATTCGACGCGTGCTCACGGCCTTCGACGCGGCCGAGGCACTGCGCATCCTCCGGGGTGACTACGACGTCGAAGTGATGGACCGCACACGGGCAGGGCTACCGCCGGTCGATGCCGTGTTCGCCGACATCAACATGCCCGGCCTGAGCGGCACGGACCTCGCGCGCGTGCTCGGCGCGTTCCGCGCGCCACCGGCGTTGGTGTTCGTCACGGGAGTCGAGCACTCGGAGGCCGTGGTGGCGTTCGAGGTGGGCGCGTTGGACTTCGTGACCAAGCCGATCAACGAGGACCGGATCAACAAGGCGATCTCGCGGGTCGTCGACCGGGTCGCCGCGGCACCGGCGGTCACCCCCGAGCCCGCCGCGGCGGAAACGCAGGACGACGAGGTGATCCCGGTCGAGTTGGGTGGCACGATCAAGCTCGTGCCCCGGGCCACCGTCCGCTACGTCGAAGCGCAGGGCGACTACGCGCGCCTGCACACCAGCGACGGCGCGAGCCACCTGGTGCGCATCCCGTTGGCGCAGCTCGAAGAGCGCTGGGAGAACGCCGGGTTCGTGCGCATCCACCGCTCGTTCCTGGTGGCGCTGCCGCTGGTGACCGAGCTGCGGATGACGTCGAACGGGTACGCGGTGGTGATCGGCTCCGGTGAGGACGCGAAGGAGCTGCCGGTCAGCCGGCGGCACACGCGTGAGCTGAAGGAGCGGATCGTGCGTCCCCCCAAGAGCAGTTGGGGATGACCAAGCACTCCGGCCCCCCCGGCCAACCAGACCAGCCGCAGCCGGCCGAACGCGACGCATGGCCGTCTGCGCCGGCGCGCAAGAACCGCCGTCGGCGGGTGGTGCTGGCGGACCCGCGTGGCCGCAGTCGGGTGCTGCGCACGATCATCGAGCTGGAGGAGCAGACCAGCGTCGGCGAGAAGCTGATCCGCGAGCTGATCAAGACGCAGTTCCGCACCGGTCTGGCGTTGGGCGGCGGCACGCTGGTGTTCCTGGCGCTGCTGCCGGTGACGTTCTACCTGCTGCCGTGGCTGTCGGAGGTGCAGCTGGTGGGTGTGCGGCTGCCGTGGCTGCTGCTGGGCCTGCTGCCGTTCCCGCTCTGCTACGGCGTGGGCTACGCGTACCGCAGACTCGCCGAGAGGCATGAGCACGATTTCGTGAGTTCGGTGGACCGGTGATCCAGACCCCCTGGAGCCTGGTGCTCGTCGGCGTCATGGCGGCGTTGACGTTCCTGCTGGGCTACGTGGGTTCCCGCCGCGCGAACACGACACCGGATTTCCTGGTGGCCCGCCGTGCCGTCCCGGCCACCCGCAACGCCGCCGCGATCTCCGGCGAGTACCTGTCCGCCGCGTCGTTCCTGGGTGTGGCGGGGCTCGTGCTCAAGGACGGCATCGACGCGCTGTGGTACCCGATCGGGTTCACGGCGGGGTATCTGGCGATGATGCTGTTCGTGGCCGCGCCGCTGCGGCGGTCCGGCGCGTACACGTTGCCGGACTTCGCCGAGGCGCGGCTGGGGTCGTCGAACCTGCGCAAGTTCTGCACGTTCTTCGTGATCTGCATCGGCGTGCTGTACCTGGTGCCGCAGTTGCAGTCGGCCGGGTTGACGTTGAACACGATCACCGGCCTGCCCGCGTGGCTGGGCGGCGCGGTGGTGACCGTGATCGTGGTGGTGAACGTCCTCGGCGGCGGGATGCGCGCGATCACGCTGGTGCAGGCGTTCCAGTACTGGGGCAAGCTCTTCGCGATCGCCGCGCCGACGTTCGTGCTGTTCACGATCTTCCTCGCCGGGCCGGGCAACGGCGCGCAGCCGGTGGACGCCGACGGTGTGCTGCGGTTCCCCGAGGACGTGGAAGTGACGACGGTGGACCCGGTGTGGGTGCGCGTCGACGTGGCGATGGAGCTGTCCGCGACCGGGCGGGTGAACGGGGCGCCCGCCAACGGCGCGATGTACCTGACGCCCGGCCTGTACGAGGTGGGCGCGGAGACCGAGTTGCGGTTCGAGGCGGGGTCGCCGGTGCCGGTGGTCGAGGGCTCGCCGACGTCGAACCACGACTGGCTGCGGCCCCAGACCGACGGGCTGACCGGGCTGTTCGAGACGTACTCGCTGATCTTCGCCACGTTCCTGGGGACCATGGGGCTGCCGCACGTGCTGGTGCGGTTCTACACCAACCCGGACGGGCGGGCGGCTCGGCGCACGGCGTTGCACGTGCTGTACCTGCTGGGGTTGTTCTACCTGTTCCCCACCGTGCTGGGGGTGATCTCGCGCCAGTACCTGCCGCAGTTGCTGGTGACGGGGAAGACGGACACGGCGGTGCTGCTGCTGCCGAGCACGATGCAGCCGAACCTGCTGGGGCAGGTGCTGGGCGCGGTCGTGGCGGCGGGCGCGTTCGCGGCGTTCCTGTCCACGTCGTCGGGGCTGCTGGTGTCGGTGGCCGGGGTGGTGTCGACGGACATCCTGCCGGGCAAGGTGCGCGATTTCCGGTGGGCGACGGTGTTGATCGGCGCGTTGGCGATCGGGTTGGCGCTGCTGCTGCCGACGTCGGACGCGTCGTTGACGGTGGCGATGTCGTTCGCGCTGGCGGCGTCGACGTTCTGCCCGTTGCTGCTGCTGGGGATCTGGTGGCGCGGGCTGACGTGGGTCGGCGCGATGGCCGGGCTGGTGGTCGGCGGCGGGCTGGTGATCGGGGCGCAGGTGGTCACCGTGGTCAGCTCGTACACCGGGCAGTGGGCGCCGTCGGTGTTCTCGCAGCCGGCGCTGGTGACCGTGCCGGTGGCGTTCCTGACCATGGTGATGATCAGCAAGTTGACCGCGCGGCGCGGGCCCGAGGACGTGAACCGGATACTGCTGCGGCTGCACGCGCCGGATCCGCTGGGGTTCATGCGGGACCGGGACGTGCAGCGGTTCGGGACGGCCGAGGAGAAGGCGCGGCTGGAGGACGGCAAGTACCGCGACGACTCGCCGCCGCCTGCGTCCTGAGGTCCGCCCGTCCGGCTATCGGTCCGCTGTGGGTTCGCTGTTGGTCCGAGTGGCCCTACATTTGTGAATTCGCTCACGTAATGTTGAGCTTTCCGGCGTAGGTCCAGACCGCTGATCGGTCCTGCTACCACTCGTCACCCCGTGTTGACCTGCTGGTACCCGTTCCGCCCTGGCGCTTGGTAGCTGTGGGTTGGCATAGGTCTCAAACGGGTGAAGATAAAGACACCGATCCGGTTACCGGTGATTTCGATCACCCGAGTGGCAGCTCGTCTCAGCATTCCTACCGCTCATCGCATCACTCGACTGTTGAGCGCAGAGTCACGCGAAAGGTCTTTCAGGCGTGAGCCAGGTCTCCCTACGGTGCTCCGCGTATCAGGAACGCACCAGGAGGACTTACGTGCCGTTCACACCGTCGTCAAGTACGCGAGGAGGGGACCGTGAGCACCTCTGAGCAGCACACCCCAGCCGAAACCCACGGCGAACACAACTGGGTAGAAGTGCAGAACAGCCCTGACTTCGTCGAGCTCCGTCGGCGGCTGCGCAGTTTCGTGTTCCCCATGGCCGGCCTCTTCCTGGCCTGGTACCTGATGTACGTACTCCTCGCGGACTACGCGCACGGGTTCATGTCGTACAAGGTCATCGGAAACATCAACGTCGGCCTGATCCTCGGCCTGCTCCAGTTCGTCTCGACGTTCGCCATCACCACGCTGTACGTGCGGCACGCGAACAAGAACCTCGACCCCAAGGCGGAGAAGCTCCGCAACGAGCTCGAAGGGGGTCAAGCGTGAACGGCAACGCCCTGCTCAACATCGGCATCTTCGGCATCTTCGTCGCGGCAACCCTGGTCGTCGTCATCCGGGCCAGCCGCAACACCAAGACGGCCGCCGACTACCTCGCCGCGGGCCGCGCGTTCACCGGGCCCCAGAACGGCATCGCGATCGCGGGCGACTACCTGTCCGCCGCGTCGTTCCTAGGCATCGCGGGTGCCATCGCGGTCAACGGCTACGACGGCTTCCTGTACTCCATCGGCTTCCTGGTGGCGTGGCTGGTCGCGTTGCTGCTGGTCGCCGAACTGCTGCGCAACACCGGCAAGTACACGATGGGTGACGTGCTCGCGTTCCGGATGCGGCAGCGCCCCGTCCGCGCGGCGGCGGCCACGTCGACGATGGCCGTGTCGTTCTTCTACCTGCTGGCCCAGATGGCGGGCGCCGGCGGTCTCGTCGCGCTCCTGCTGGGCATCACCGGCAAGGGCGGCCAGGCCGTCGTGATCGTCGTGGTCGGCGCGCTGATGATCGCCTACGTGCTCATCGGCGGCATGAAGGGCACCACCTGGGTGCAGATCATCAAGGCGGTCCTGCTGATCGTCGGCGCGGGCGTGATGACGGTTTGGGTGCTCGCCAAGTACGGCCTGAACCTGTCCACCCTGCTCGGCGCGGCCGTGGACAACGCGCCCAAGGCCGGCGAGAAGCTGCTCGGTCCGGGTTTGCAGTACGGCGCGACCGGCACGTCGAAGCTGGACTTCCTGTCGCTGGCCCTCGCGCTGGTGCTGGGCACGGCCGGTCTGCCGCACATCCTGATGCGCTTCTACACCGTGCCGACCGCCAAGGAAGCACGTCGCTCGGTGGTCTGGGCGATCTGGTTGATCGGCCTGTTCTACCTGTTCACGCTGGTGCTCGGGTACGGCGCGGCGGCGCTCGTCGGCCCCGACAAGATCAACGCGGCACCCGGCAAGGCGAACTCGGCGGCTCCGCTGCTCGCCGAGGCCCTTGGCGGACCGTTGCTGCTCGGCCTGATCGCGGCGGTCGCGTTCGCCACGATCCTCGCCGTGGTGGCCGGTCTGACGATCACCGCGTCGGCGTCGTTCGCGCACGACATCTACGCCAACATCATCAAGAAGGGTGCGGCGGAGGACAAGGACGCCGAGGTCAAGGTCGCCCGGCGGACCGCGATCGTGATCGGCATCGTGTCGATCGTCGGCGGCATCGCGGCCAACGGCCAGAACATCGCGTTCCTGGTGGCCCTCGCGTTCGCGGTGGCGGCGTCGGCGAACCTGCCGACCATCCTGTACTCGCTGTTCTGGAAGCGGTTCAACACCTCCGGCGCGCTGTGGAGCATCTACGGCGGTCTCGCGGTGACGATCACGCTGATCGTGCTGTCGCCCGCGGTGTCCGGCAAGGCGACGTCGATGTTCCCGACCGCGGACTTCGACCTGTTCCCGCTGTCCAACCCGGGCATCGTGTCGATCCCGGTGGCGTTCCTGCTGGGTTACATCGGCACGGTCATGTCGAAGGAAGACGACAAGGAGAAGTACGCGGAGATGGAGGTGCGGGCGCTCACGGGCGTCGGCGCCGAGAAGGCTACCGCCCACTAGGGCCGCCAGTCCGATCCGCTGGGACCGCGCCGGCCGTCACTCCCGTTCCGGGAGGGCGGCCGGCGTGCTCCTTATCCCCGGTTCATAGCTCGCGTGGCAGCATGGACACGTGACCGTTCCCAGCGTTGAAGTGTCCGAGGTGCCGGTGGACCTGCCGGCGGGCAAAGTGCTGCTCGACGTCCGTGAGGCGGACGAGTGGGCGGCGGGCCACGCCCCGGGCGCCCTGCACATCCCGATGAGCGAGTTGGCGGGCAGGCTCGGCGACCTGCCGGGCGACAGCGAGTTCTACGTCGTGTGCCGCGCCGGCGGCCGTTCCGCGCGGGTCACGCAGTACCTCAACGCCAACGGCTGGGACGCGACGAACGTCGACGGCGGCATGCAGGTGTGGGCAGCGACCGGTCGTCCGCTGGTCGGTGAGGTCGACGGCGCGGAGCCCGAGGTCATCTGACATGGCGCTGCGACCGATGCGCGTGGACTGGGTGGCGACCCCGCCACCCGGCGCCTACCCGCACCGTCGCCTCGGTGCGCCGAGGCGGGGTTACACCGGCCCGCCGTCGTACCCGGTGCCACCACGCTGGGGCTTCCCGCTGCTGGCGTGGCGCTGGCCCACGTCCGTGGCCATGGACGACGACCAGCCCGCCGACACGGTCGACCAGGCCCAACGCCTGGCCCGGACCGCGTCCCACGCCCTGGGGCTGGCCGCGTTGACGGCGGTGTGGGCGGCGGGTAGCGAGATCTGGCGCTACGTGTTGCTGCTGCTCAGCCGCTACGGCGCGCTCTCCTCGACCACGGTGGGCGTGTCGGACGCCATGGTCGTGGCCTCGTCGGTGGTGACTTTCGTGGCGTCCGCGACGGCCTTCGTGTTCACCCTGCTGTGGCTGCGCCGCGCCAGGAACGCCGCCGCCGCCGAAGCCGGCTACGGCCCGTCGAGGTCGGACCGCGAGGTCCTGATCAGCCTGGTCATCCCCGGCGTGAACCTGGTGGTCCCGGGCTCGGTGCTGGCCGAACTCGAACACGCCGCCCTGCGCGAACCCGCCACCACCCGCCCCACCCCCTCCAAAATGATCCGCTGGTGGTGGGCCCTGTGGGCGTTCACCAGCGCGTTCGTGCTGTTCACGATCGTGTGGTCGTTCGACTCCAGCGTCCAGGCCCTGGCCGACGGCGTCCTCTTCCACGCCATCGCAGACCTCCTGGCCGCCGCCGTGGCAATCCTGACCGCAGTGGTGGTCCGCCGCATCACCACGTTGCTGCTCCCCGTGGACGCGGGCACGATCCGCCGCATGAGGGTCGTGGACGTGAAAGACGCCCCACCGCCCACCCTGCGCCCCGTCCGCTCCTCAGGCTCCCCGCGCTGACCCCGCTCGGCAAGCACGCGGGAATTGATCATCATCTCGCCGAGGCGGGTGGGAACTCGAGGATTACGCGGCTGACCGGACCGGTAAGCGCAATCGTGGGTTCGCGGAAGATTATCCACGATGACAGGATGACTCGAAGAACCCCGATGCCGCAACGCTCGCGTTTCCCGCTGTTCAATGGTCGTTCTTCTTGCGGCAGTTGGGCTCCTGACGACTGCGTGCCAACGTGAAACCCCATGCGGGCACTTGCGGCAGCTTTGGTTCTTTCTGTCCTGCTCCCAGGCGTGGCGAATGCGCACGGCGGTGACAAGAAGTTCGACCTCCAGGCCCACCGGGGTGGGATCGGGCTGACGGTCGAGAGCACGTTGGCGGCGTTCGTCAAGGCCCTCGAACTGGGTGTCACGACCCTCGAACTGGACGTCCAGATCACCAAGGACGGCCGCGAAGTCGTCACCCACGACCGCAAGACGAACCCCGCCAAGTGCGCCGACACGGCACCCGCCGTCCCCGGCGACCCGGCGTTCCCCTACGCGGGCAAGTACGTGAAGGACCTGACGTTCGCCCAGGTCAGGACCCTGGACTGCGGTTCGCAGCGTTGGTCGCAGTACCCGAACCAGGAACTCTCGCCGGGCGCGAAGATGCCGACCCTGGCCGAGGTGTTCTCCCTGGCCCGCCGTTACCGCGCGTTCAACGTCAAGTTCAACATCGAGACCAAGGTCGAAGCCGCCGCTCCCCACGAGACCGCCCCACGCGAGCAGTTCGTGGAGGTCACCGCCCGCGAGATCCGCAAGTCCGGCTTCCACCGCAACGTCACCATCCAGTCGTTCGACTGGGGCACGCTGATGCTGTGGCGCAAGGCCGAACCGCGCCTCCCGCTGGTCGCCCTCACCCAGCCCGAATTCCTCCGCCCCGGCTCCCCGTGGACGGGCGGCCTGAACCTGGCCGATTTCGGCGGCAGCGTGGTCAAGGCCGTGAAGAGCTTCGGCGCCTCCGCCCTCTCCCCGGTCCACGGCAACCCGCAGAACGGCAAGGTCGGCGACCCGAACTACGTCCCCTTCACCACGAAAGCCCTGGTGGACGAGGCGCACACGCACGGTCTGAAGGTCGTCCCGTGGACCATCAACGACCCCGCCACCATGCACAAGCTCATCGACGACGGCGTGGACGGCATCATCACCGACTACCCGGACCGCCTCCGCACCGTGATGGCCGAACGCGGGTTCAAGCTGCCGAAGAAGTACACGATCAAGTGATAGTCAGGGACTACGCGCTCGTGAGCGGTAGGTCGTGGAGGCCTCGGATGACGAACTCGGCTCGGCGGCGGGGTTCGGCGGCCAGTTCCGCGGCCGGCAGCTTGCGGGCCAGGGAGGACAGGGCTGCCTCGACCTCGATGCGGGCCAGCGGGGCGCCCAGGCAGTAGTGGATGCCCATGCCGAAGCCCAGGTGGGGGTTGGGGTTGCGGCTGATGTCGAAGGTGTCCGGGTCGGTGAATACCTCGGGGTCGCGGGCTGCTGCGCCCAGCAACGCCGCGATCTTCTGGCCTGGCTGGACGGTGTGGCCGGCGATGGTGACGGGCTCGGTGGCGGTGCGTTCGAACAGTTGTAGCGGGGAGTCGTAGCGGATCAGTTCCTCCACTGCCGTGGGCAGGAGGGTGTGATCGGCGACGAGTCGTTGCCACTCGGACGGGTGTTTCATCAACGCCTGCACGCCGTTGCCGATGACGTTGACCGTGGCCTCGTGGCCGGCCATCAGCAGCAACACGGCGGTCGCGACGAGTTCGTCCTCGGTCAGCTTCGCGCCGTCCGTGTCCGTCACCACGACCAGGTCGGACACCAGGTCGTTGCCCGGTGACGTCCGGCGCAGCGCGATCAAGTCCCGCAAATACGCCACGAACTCCGTTGCCGCGTGCTCGGCCGCCGCCTGCTTCTCCTCGGCCAGGCCGTACTCGTACATCTTCACGATCGCGTTCGACCACGGCTGGAGCAGCGCCCGGTCCGCCGCGGGCACGCCCAGCAGTTCGGCGATCACCTCGACCGGCAGCGGGGCGGCCACGTGGGACAGCAGGTCGGCCTGCCCTTCCGATGAGATCTTGGCCACCAACTCGTCCACCAGCCGGTCCGCCAGGTCCGCGATCCACGGCCGCAACCGCTCCACGTGACCCCGGCCGAACGCGGCGGCGACGAGCCTGCGCAGCCGGCTGTGCGTGGGCGGCTCGTTCTCCAGCAGCGAGTTGCGGTGCAGCAGGTTGAACGACGTGAACCGCTCGATCGGCTTGGCATCGGTCCAGATCCGGCCGAGCGACCGGTGCCTGAGCACCGCCGACGCCGCCGCGTGCGATACCGCCAGCGCGACGCCCATCTCCTCGTGCCAGTGCACCTCGCCTTGCGCGCGCATCGCGGCGAACGCGGGGTACGGATCGGCGATGAAAGCCGAATCGTGCTGGTCGAAAGAGGCCACGATCACGGACGGTAGGTCTTGCGCCTCGCTCGCGTCCATCCGAGTGTGGTTGATGTTGCAAATTTACTGCGGACCGTGACCAATTGTAGTCGAGTTGACCCGGTCGGTACTCCACCAGCAGCATCGCAGTCGTGTCGCCTGAAGTCGTCGCCCACCGCGGCGCGTCCACCCGCCGTCCCGAGCACACCCTCGCCGCGTACGAGCTGGCTCTGCGGCAGGGTGCCGACGGGCTGGAGTGCGACGTGCGGCTCACCAAGGACGGGCACCTCGTGTGCCTGCACGACCGCACGATCGACCGCACCAGCACCGGATCGGGCGCGGTCAGCGCGATGACGCTGGACGAACTGCGCCGGCACGACTTCGGCAGCTGGCACGGCGGCGAGCCCGCCGAGGTACTGACGCTGGACGCGCTGCTCGGGCTGGCGGCCGACCACGGCACGCGGTTGTTCATCGAGACCAAGCACCCCGTGCGGTACGGGAGCCGGGTCGAACGCACGCTCGCCGATCAGCTGAAGCGGTATCGGCTCGATGTGGTGATGATGTCGTTCTCCGTGTTCGCCGTGCACCGGTTCAAGAAGCTCCGGCCGGAAGTGCCGACGGTGCTGCTCTACGACCGGTTGTGGCCCCAGACCCGGCCGCGCTTCGTCGACTACGCCGGACCGGGAGTTCACCTGCTCAGGCGTCACCCGGACCGGGGGCACGGTGTCTACACGTGGACCGCGGACGATCCGGCTGACATAGCGTTGTGCCGTGAACGCGGTGTGAGGTTCCTCGCCACCAACAACCCGGACGAAACGCGTGCGCACCTTGCGGATAACTTGACGCCCGACCAGCCCTGAGACCGAGGAGGCGCGGTGGCGAAGCGGACAGCCGTGAAGGACAAGCCGGCGGACGGCGTCAACCCGCGGCAGCCGTGCCCGTGCGGCTCCGGCAAGCGTTACAAGGCGTGCCACGGCGCGGCCGGCGGTGCGGCGGACGTGATCGTCTCCCGCCCGTTCGAAGGCCTGGCCGCCGAGGCCGAGCTCATCGCGCTGCGCGAGTTCGTCCCGTCGGCCACGGTGAAGCTGCCGCTCAAGGACGGCACCGCCCGCGAGGTCGTGCTGGCCACCGTGCTGCCGATGGCCGCCGCGGGCCTGATCCGCGCGGACGGCACCGCGTTCGTCGGCCTCCAGGTGCAGACCCGCTCCGGCGACCTCAGCCGCGACCTGGCCCGCGCCGTGCAGTGGGCGCTGACCGCGGCGACCGGTGACGCCCTACCGGTCGTCGGCCCGGACCAGGGTGAGAACCCCGGCCGGCTCCAGGACCTGCTCGACCCCGAGGCCACGTTGAGCCCCGAGCTGCACCCCGACTTCGCGTGGTGGCTGCCGCCGGACAACGAGCCCACCGGCGACGTCGCTCTGTCCCTGGAACGCGCCAACGCCGCCATCCTGCCCACCGAACGCGTCGAAGCGCCCGGTGTCGAAGCCGCCTACTGGGTCGACGCGGGCGACAAGGCGCACCTGCGCTGGGTCCGCCCCGAGCCGGAGGAGACGCTGCTCGCGGCGCTCGCCCGGTTGTCCGTGCGCGGCGAACTGGACCTCGGCGAGGGCTCCCGGTACGCGGGCTCGTTCCGCGCGCACGGTCTGCTCGTGCCGGTCTGGGACCTGGACCGCGAACTGCACTCCAGCGAGTGGGCGCCCGGCGCCGAGGCGTTGAGCAAGCGTTTGCAGGACGCTCTGACCAGCCTCGACGCCGAACCGCTCACCGAGCCGGAACGGCGTTCGCGGGACGGGTTGCGCGGCCGGCAGATCACCCTGCGCTGAAGCTGTCCACAGGTATCCCCCACGTTGTCCACAGGTCCTGTGGACAACTCGCCGGCCGCAACCGTGGAGGCGCAGTGATCCTGCGGATCAGCCCGAAGGCCGAGTGGACGCGTGCCCGCGAGGACGGCGCGATCCCGCTCGACCTGGACGGTTTCGTGCACTGCTCGGACCCCGGCACGGTGCACCTGCCCGCCAACCGCCTGTACCCGAACCGGCACGACCTGGTGCTGCTGGTGATCGACCCGGAAGGCCTGCCCGTGCTGTGGGAGCCGGGGGAGACCGAGGACGGCCCGTGGTTCCCGCACGTCTACGGGCCGATCCCGGCCGACGCCGTGGTGGCCGTGCACGAGTTCACGCCGGACTCCGACGGCGCGTTCCGGCCGTTGCCGGTTTTGTGACCTAGCCGATTTGTGACCTTCCGGATGACAACGGGTCGCACCCTTCGCGCGTGAACACCTCGACGGCGGTCGGGAGGTCGCCGGAAGGGGGCAACGAGGTGACGGCGGTCCTGCCGGTCGAATGGGTGGATGTGGACGTTGACGTCGACGTCCGGACGGATTTCGGGGAGTTCGTCCGGATGTCGCTGCCCAGCCTGTTGCGGTACGGCCACGCGTTGACCGGCAACCCGCACGATGCGTCCGATCTGGTGCAGACCGTGCTGGAGAAGCTGGGCGCGCGCTGGGCGTCGCTGACGCGCAAGGGGTTCGAGCCGCTGGCGTACGCGCGGCGGTCGATGGCGAACACGCACATCAGCTGGTGGCGGAGACACCGCCGGGAGAAGCTTGTCCCCGACCTACCGGACGCCATCGGCGAATCGGGTATCGACCGGCTGGAGCACGAGCCGCTGTGGCAGGCCCTGCGGACTCTGCCGCCCCGCCAACGGGCGGTGGTCGTGCTGAGGTTCTACGAGGGCCTGTCGGAACTGGAGATCGCGGCCACCCTCGGCATCTCGCCGGGGACCGTGAAGAGCCAGAACAGCCGTGCGATGGCCACGTTGCGCAAGAGGCTGGAGGAGGGGTGACGGTGGAACTGGACGACCGGCTGCGCGAGTTGTTCGCCGACGAACGCCTCGACCTGCCCGCCCCGCCGGACGCGGCCGACGACATCGTGGCGGGTGCGCGCCGCCGACGGCGCTCACGGATCGCGGTGGCGGCGACGTTCTCGCTGACCGTGCTGCTGGCGGGCGGGATCGCGGTGAGCGGGATCGGGAACCTGGTCAACGACCCGGCGGCCCCCGCGAGGTCCACCGTGGTCGAGACGGCGACGGTGACCGTGCCCCGGCCAGTGGTGGAGCCCAGCGGCTACTCCACCTACAGGCTGGGCATGTCCGTCGATGAGCTGCTGGCATCGAATCCCCGGCTGACCTACCTCCGGACCGGGAACGACAGGTGCACGGTCTACGTGTTGGACACCGTGCCGGGTGAGGCCGTCGTGGTGTCCCCGCGCCACGTCGTCGTGTGGATCAGGCTGCCCTTGGGGGCCGTGACGCCGTCCGGGGTGGGTGCGGGATCGTCGGTGGACGACGTGCTGGCCCGGTACCCGGAGGCTGAGCGGCACGGCGACCGCCTGACCGTGCGGATGACCGGCACGCCCGAGTGGCAGTACACGTTCCCGCTGGACGACGCCGGCAAGGTGTCGGCCGTGCGGATGGAGTCCAACGCGACCGAGTGCGACCTGGGGGACCAATGAAACGGGTGGTGATCGCGGCGCTGTTCCTGCTGACCGCGTGCGACCCGACCCCTCGGCCGACCGCGCCCACCACGATCACGGTCAGCGAGACCGTCGAGGTGGACGACACGCCGGTGCTCGACTCCCGCGGCGTCGGTGCGGTGCGGCTGGGCATGACGTTGGAGCAGCTTCGGGCCACCGGTGAGATCGGCGAGGAGGCGGGCGGGCCGGAGTTCTCGTGCCCGGTCTACGCGTTGAAGGTCGTGCGCGGCTGGATCGGCGTCGAGGGCGGCGTCGCGGTGGAGATCCGGGTCGAGGCGAGCGTCCGCACACCGGAGAACCTGCGCATCGGTGACTCGCGGGCGCGCATGCACGAGGTCTACCCGGACGTGGAGCAGTACCCGCACGGCTTCATCCGCGCGCTGGACGGCGAGACCCAGTACAAGTTCTTCTTCGAGAACGCGGGCGACACGCTCACCGGCATGGGGCTGACCAGGGTCGACCGGGCCTGCCTGACCTGACCTGCCGGACTTGGACGGCCGGAACGCCCGTCTCGCGCCGACGGGCGTTCCGGTTTCGCGCTCGGTGCGGGACCGCGTTACAGGGTGCCGCCAGCAGCCCTGGGCGCGGTCGGGTCGGCGCCCTCCTCGCCCACGTGCTCGCGAACGAGGAAGTTCTCCACGTAGAACAGGTTGCCGTCGGCCCGGTCCACGACGGTGAGCAGCGTGTTCATCGACGCGACCTCCTCCACCTGCTCCTTGAGGAACCACTGGAGGAACTGCTCGCCGAGGTAGTCGCCCTCGTCGCGGGCGGCCTTGGCCAGCGCCACGATCTGCTCGGTGACCTTGTTCTCCTGCTCCAGCGCCAGCGCGATCGGCTCGCGCGGTCCGGCGAACTCGTTGCGCACGTCGTCCACGCCGGGAACGGCCGCCGGCAGGCCGGTGTCCAGCAGGTACCGCACGATCATCATCGCGTGGTTGCGCTCTTCCAGAGCCTGCTTGTAGAAGTGCGAGGCCAAGCGGGGCAGGTCGTTGGCGTCGTACCAGACCGCGATGGCCACGTACTGCTGCGAGGCCGTGAACTCGTTGCGGACCTGCTGCTGGAGCAGGCCGTGGAACTTCGAAACACGTGCTGGTGAAATCTTCTTCAGGTTGACCGCCATGGCTCAGACAATAACCGAATGTGCGGTTTAATGCATTTCAGGTAAGGCTATTGAAAGGTGAGGAAAGGGTTACCGAAGAAAGCTTAGGCAACCCTTTCGCGACGTATTTCACACCAGTGGCGCGCGATCGATCGGGCAGGACATGCAGCGCGGCCCGCCGCGGCCGGAACCCAGTTCGGAGCCGCTGATCCGGATCACCTCGACGCCCGCGTCCTCCAGGCGCGCGTTGGTCTCCACGTTGCGCTCGTAGGCCACGACGAGGCCCGGCCCGACGGCCAGCGTGTTGTTGCCGTCGTCCCACTGCTCGCGTTCCGCGGTCACCGGGTCCAGCCCGGTGTCGATCACGCGCAGCTTCTCGATGCCCATCGCGTCGGCCGCCGCCTCCAGGAACGGGCGCCGGTCCTCGACCACGACGCCGCCCGCGCCGTCCGAACGGACCGGGAAGGCGAACAGGTTGTCCCGCACGGCCGGGTACATCACCACGGCGTCCCGGTCGACCATCGTGCACACCGTGTCCAGGTGCATGGTCGCCCGCTCCTGCGTGATCGGCACCGCCAGCACGGTGTGCGCCAGGCCGTCGGCCAGCGCGGACCGGGCGAACGACTCGGCGCCCGCCGGCGTGGTCCGCTCGCCGACGCCGATCGCCAGCACGCCCGGCGCGAGGAGCAGCACGTCACCGCCCTCGACCGGCGCGGAGTGCGCCCCGTACGCGCGGCCCGTCTTGCGGAACCGCGGGTGGTAGGCGTAGATGAGGTCGGTCAGCGCGGTCTCCCGGTCACGCGCGGGCAGCGCCAGCGACGTGATCGCGACCCGGTCGCCCACCCACACCGACGAGTCGCGGGTGAACAGCAGGTTCGGCAGCGGGTCGACCGCGAAGTCGATCGGGTGGTGCATCTTGCGGACCAGCGACGCGCCCTCGGCCGCCGGCAGCTCCTCGAACGTCATGCCGGTCATCAGTGCGGCGGCCAGCTGGTCCGGGCTGATCGACGCGAGGTGCGAGCGCAACGCGTCGGCCAGGTCGATGCCCAGTCGCCGTTCGTTGACCGCGCTGTGGATGCCCGCGATCCGGGCCCGGTCGTCGTGCAGCGCGTCGACCAGCAGGTCCGACAGCAACAGCACCTCGACGCCCCGGCCGCGCAGGAGTTCGGCGAACGCGTCGTGCTCCTCCTGGGCGCGGTCCACCCACGGCACCCCGTCGAACAGCAGCTGGTCGTTGTTGCGCGGGGTGAGCCGCTTGAGCTCGGCGCCGGGACGGTGCAGCAGCACCGTGCGCAGCGGACCGACCTCGCTGTCGACTCGGGGCGCCGGTGCCGGCACGCCGTCGGTGGACTCGGTCTGGGCGATGTGCGCAGTCACGGGGTCGAGAGTAACCCTAGATCGGCTGGATCAGCAGCTCTGAGTGGCCTATTCCGGTGAAACTCGATCGTATGAAGGCTTGATAATAGCGATTCATTGCGTAAGTGACGTAGTTGGCCATTGAAACGTTGCGTTGTCGCATGGACCGCCGGTCCGTCCACGTGGTTGCGGGATGATCGTGTTCTACAGGGGAGGATCAGTGGCGGACTTCCGCTTGTTCATCGACGCGCCGGGCCAGGCCGCCCCGGCGACGAACCAGCTGCTCCAAGAGCTGGTCAGGGCCGCCAAGGTCGACGCACGACCCGCGCCCGCCCAGGCGCCGAGCGGCTCGAAGAGCGGCGCGGGCGCCACCGTCGCCGAACTCGTCCTCAACGGCGCGCTGCCCGCCGCCGTGGCCGCCGCCGTCGCGTCCGTGGTCACGTCGTTCGTGCAGCGCGGCAGCGCGCGCAAGGTGACGATCAAGACCGGTGACGACGAGATCACCGTCGAGGGCGTCGACGCGCGGTCGCAGAAGGCCCTGCTGGAGACGTGGCTGCGCGAGCACGAGAGCGAGGGGTGAGGTGGGGCGTTACGCCCTGCTGGTCGCGACCGGCGAGTACGAGGACGTCCGGCTGAGCCGGCTGCGCGCGCCCGAGCAGGACGTGGAACGGCTCGCCGCCGTGCTGGAGGACCCGGATGTCGGCGGGTTCACCTCGGTCGAGGTGCTGCGCGACAAGACCGACTACGAGATCCGCCGCGCGGTCGAGGAGGTGCTCGCCGCGCGTGAGGCCGAAGACCTGGTGCTGCTGTACTTCTCGTGCCACGGCCTCACCACGCCCGCGCGTCGGCTGTACTTCGCCGCGTCCAACACCGTGCAGGACCGGCCCGCCGGTACCGCGATCCCGCGATCGTTCCTCAACGAGCAGCTGGAGGACTGCCGCGCGTCCGGGCGGCTGCTGCTGCTCGACTGCTGCTTCAGCGGCGCGTTCGTCGAGGGCTTCAAGGCGGGTGAGACGACCGTGCTGGACGACGTCGGCACCGGCTATGTGGTGATGACCGCGTCCAACGCCTACGAGTACGCGTTCGAGCAGGACTCGCTGTCGTTGGACGCGCCGCAGGCGTCGTTGTTCACCGATGTCCTGATCGAGGGGCTGGCCAGCGGGAACGCCGACCTCGACGGTGACGGGTGGGTCGACGTCGACGAGCTGTTCAAGTACACGCAGGGCGAGGTGCGCGTTCGGCGGCCCGACCAGACGCCGCAGTTCTTCGCGCACGGCTCGTCGCAGCCGCTGCGGATCGCGCGGGCCGGTGGCGCGCCGGGCAGGCAGCTGCGGCGCACGGCGTCCTACACGTCCGGGCAACTGCTGGTGTCACGCGGTTTCCGGGCCGCCGCCGAACCGGTGTGCCGAACGTTGGGGCCGATGGGTCGGCGGGCCGTGGTGTTCGTGGACCGGAGGCCGGTGGAGCTGTCGGACGCGTCGGCGATCGTGGCCGCGTTCCAGCCTGATGATCCGCGTGACTCGCTCGGTGCGGGGTACGTGCGGGACCTGGTGCAGGAGGTGCGGCGGGACGCCGGTGACGGTGCGGCGTCGGCGGTGGCCGTGGCGCGCGGGGCGATCGGCGGGCTGGTCGAGGCCATGCGGGACGGCCACAACCCGGTACGGCTGATGCGCGGCGTGACAGCGGCTGCCGAGCGGGCGGGCGAACTGATCCGCGAGGCCGCGGAACCGCTGGAGATGCCGGATGTGCCCGCGTTGGCCACGGCCGCGGCGGGTGACGTCGAGATCGGCAAGCTGATCGGGCACGTGGTCGCGGCGACCGGGCGGCGCGGGCCGATCTTGGTCGAGGAGAGCAAGGGTTTCGGGCTGGAGTACGAGATCGGTCGCGGTATGCGGCTCGACCGGGGATACGCGTCGAGCATGTTCGTGACCGACACCGCCCGTCGTGAGGCCGTCCTGGTCGACTCGCGGGTCTTGCTGAAGACCGGCCCCCTCCCCAGAGGCCTCAAGACTGTGTTCGGGAACGTCGGTGCAGATCAGAGCGTGCTCGTGGTGTGCGAGGAGTTGCCGCGCGCGACGTTGGCCGAGTTGGTGCGGATCGGGATGAAGCGGCCTGTCGTCGCGGTCGTCGCCGACCCCGACCACCTGAACCGACTCCAAGGGGTGGTGGGCGGCTCGGTACTCGACGGGAACCTGCCGGGTGGGTCGGAAATCCTGCGGTCGCTGGGGCGCGCGGTGAAAGTCGTGGTGACGGAACGGGACACGGTGATGTTCGCCGGGCGCGCGTCGGCCGGTGATGACGCCGCCGGTCTCATCTGGGCTGGTGCTGAGGACGTGGGCAAGGTGGAGCGCGCTGTACGTGCCGTGCACAGTGCGGCGCACGAGGGCGTGTTGCGCGGTGGTGGGGTGGGATTGGCCGAGGTGGGCGCCCGTCTTGCCGCGGACGCGGTCGGCACAGCCGAGGAGATCGCGGGCTGGCAGGCGTTCGCCGCCGCGTTCGCCGAACCGGCGCGGCGCATCGCGGAGAACGCGGCGATCACCGTCGAGGACCTGGACCCGTCGCTGCTCGACTCGGCGGGCGTGGCACGCGTCGTGGTCAACGCTGCCGCCCGCACCGCCTCCCGCTTCCTGCTGGTCGGCTAGCCGCACTGCCCGGACCCTGTGCGGCGGTGCTCAGGCGCGGACCAGGCGGTCGGCCAGCGTGGACATCGTGTACGTGCCGATGCCCAGCACCACCTCCAGCGCGTTGCGGGTGGTGAAGCCGGCGTTCAGGAACTCGGTCAGTTCGTCGTCCGGCACCTCGCCGGAGGTGGCGAGCACCCGGAGGGTGAACTGCCGCAGTGCCTCCAGCCGGGGGTCGTCCAGCGGCTTTCCCGACCGGAGGGCCGTGATCAGCGCTGAGTCGCATTGAGCCGGATTCCCGGTCGACGTGCCCGGCTGGTTCGGCTGACAGACCGGGTTGAACCGCGGCCGTCCCTGAACCGCGGCCGTCCCGGACCACGAGGACCTTGAACGCGGCCGTTCGGGACCCCGGGGAACCTTGAATCAGGCGTACCCCCGCTCAGGGGAACCCCTATGTTCAATCGAGGTCGTCCATGACCCCAGCTAGGTTCAGGCGATGAACCGGACATCTGCGCGCGGACGTCCGCACGCGTCCGTCCGACGGATGAGCGGCGACTACCTCGCGAGAACTACTTACCGCTCACGGCAACCAGGACACGTGACCGCGCAACGCCGTGTAGCCGACGAACGCGACCACGTCGAGCAGCGCGTGCGCGATGATCAGCACCCACAGCCGGTTCGTCCGCTGCCACACCTTGCCGAACACCAGCCCCATCACCACGTTCCCGATGAACCCGCCGAACCCCTGGTACAGGTGGTACGAGCCGCGCAGCACCGCGCTGGCCAGCAACGCCGTGTTGTCGCGCCAGCCGAGCTGCTTGAGCCGGGTGATGAAGTAGCCGACGACCAGCACCTCTTCCGCCCACGCGTTGCCCACGGCGGAGAGGACCAGCACGACACTGCGCCACCACGACTGGTCCAGAGTGGACGGCAGCACGGCCAGGTTCAGCCCCAGGTTCCACGCGACCAGGTAGAAGATCAGCCCGGGGATGCCGATCACGGCGGCCAGGCCGAGGCTGCCCAACGCGTCCGGGCCGATCCGGGTGCGGTCCAGCCCCAGCGCCTTCAGCCTGATCCCGCCGCGCCACAGCAGGTACAGACCGAGCCCGCCCCACGCGGCCAGCTGCACCACGCTGAGCAGCTGCGCGATCAGGTCCAGCAGGTCGAACCGCGCCTGCGGGACGTTGATCGCGACCTTCTGCTCGTTGAGCGGCACCGGGTCGAGCAGGCTGTCCAGCAGCCGCACCAGGCTCCGCACCCCGGACAGCCCGAGCGTCATGGCGAAGACGAGCAGCAGTTCCAGCTGGTAGCCGCGGCGAGACGGGGCGTCGAGGTCCTGGGCTGCGATCACACCCATACGTTAACTACGCCGTCAGCGGCGTTGTGCCAGGAAGGGGCAGCCCATCAGCTGACGCAGCTCCACGGCCAACTCCTGCGACGTGCTCACCGGGTGGGAGAACGCGATGCGCACGTCGTGGTCCTCGTCCGACATCTCCACCCGCAGCCGCAGACCGAACCGGTCCAGGCCGAGCGGGCGGACGTGACCGCCCTTCAGGTTGTCCGGCAGGTGCTGCGCGAGGAGCCCGACCACGTCCCGGTGCGACAGCTCCAGGTGACGCAGCCAGTGGTCCTCGTGCGCGGCGAACGGGTCCGGCTCCGCCTGCGCGAACAGCTCGGGGCGCAGCGACGTGGTGCCCTCGGCGTCGGCCACCACCAGCGACGCCGGGCTCAGCCGCAGCACGGACGCGCCGTGCCCGATGTCGAGCAGTCGTGGGTCCGGGCGCGCGTCGGCGACCTGGAGGCTCGCCTCGCGGGCTTCCACGGGGTCGAGCGTGCGCAGCCAGCCGGTGATCCAGAGCAGGCCGCGGACCGGCTCGCGCAGCTGGACGGGCGCCTGGTCGGCGACTTCCAGCATGGCGGTCAGCTCGGTCCGGAGGGCGGCTTCCACCAGCGGGTGCTCGTCCGGCAGCACGATCGTCACGTCACCGTGCGGGTGGACGTGGTGCAGCACCGGCGTGATCCGGTTCTCCGTGCCGTCGGACGGCAACAGGGCCGCTCGGCCACCCCGGGCGGCGATGGTGCGAGCCCGCTCCGCCGCGTGCGGTGCCGGCGGTCGACGTGTCTCGTTCATCCGCTCACCTCCCAACTTAGGGTAGCCTAACTTGATGGAGTCCGGCGACGGTAGTCCCGCGACCTGTCCATCCGGTCACGATCGGCGTAAAGCCGAATCGTTGCCGTCGTTGCCGATCGTTGTCGCAGGTTAGGTGGTTGGCAAACGGCACGCCGAGCGGGGTCGCCGGGTGAGGTGACGCCGGAGGCGGTCGGGAGTCCGCGGAACGGGCCGGTTGGCCGTTTCGGCGCGGCGCGCATTCGTCGTAATCTGGGCTCGCCTGGCGGAGGTGGCTCGTGGTCGTGCCGAACAAGCCGTCCACCGAAGGTGCGGCTCTCGATGACCTGTGGACGCAGTACTGCCTGGAGATCGCCGGCCGACGGGCGTTCGGCTGGGTCGTCCTGGGCGCGATCGCCTTTGTGCTGCAACTCGCGCTGGTCTTCGTGTTCGCGGTGTCGTCCGCCCTGCCGCTCGTGCTGCTGCTGTTCTCGGTGTTGGTCCTCGGGTTCGGGCTCACCCGGCGGCAGCCGTTCACCCGGGTCATGGGGGATCACGCGTGGGTCTACGTGCGCATCCACTGGCGCGGGGGACGACTCGTCGTGCACGGCACCCGGCCGCTCGTGCTGGATGTGAGCGCCGGTCCCATGGCGCGCGGTCGGATCAGCCGGCACCGCCGGGCGTGGTTCGTGGCGCCCGACCGTGGCGGGAACACCGTGGTTACGTTCCGTGGTGTGCCGAAACTCTTTCCGGCGAAGGTCGTGCGCAGCTGAGTTTGCTGATCATCTTCCTGGCTACCCCAGGACCGGACTTCTGGTTTGCTGGGAGCAGTGGTGGGTGAGGCTTGGGTGCGCAGATGCCTGACCAGTGCGGATCGCCGTGCGGTCGGGTTCATCGGGCTTGCGCTGCTGGCGTTTCTGGTGCTGTGGCTGGTGTCGGCGTGGATCGGGTCGCGGTGGGTGTTCGTGCTGACGCCGCTGTGCATCGAGTTCGCCGTGCCGGGGTTGCGGCACTTCTGTTCTCGGCGCAGCCTGCGGCGGCTGCTCGCGACGTACCCGCGGCACGCGGTGTCGGTGCACTTCGTGCCGGGGCGGACGCGTGTCGGGCGGCAGACATACCTGGAGACGGCCGGCTCGGACCGCACCTTCCTGCGGCTGTCCGAGATACCTGAGCGGGTGCGCGAGAACATCCGGCGAGGTGGGCAGGTGTGGCTGGCCGGGCCCGACCCGCACGGCCGCACGGCGGTGCTGACCCGCGGCGCGCCGTTCCTGACCCTCGGACGGGTGGTCATCCGGTGAGCCCGCCGTCGTTCACCGTCCCACCGGGATGCCACTCTGCTCAGCCCAGGCCGCGACGTCCTCGCGCCGCAACGCCGTCGCCAGCAGGTCGGGGAACCGGTCCGGCGTGCAGGCGAACGCGGGCGCGCCCAACTCGGACAACCTGGCCGCCAACTCGTGGTCGTAGGCGGGCGTGCCGCTGTCGGACAACGCCAGCAGGACGACGACCGTCACCCCGCTCTGCACCAACTCCCGCACCCGACGTTGCAGCTCACGCGCCACACCGCCCTCGTACAGGTCGCTGATCAGCACCATCACCGTGTCCGTCGGCCGGCGGACCAACGACTGTCCGTAGGCAACGGCCCGGTTGATATCCGTGCCGCCACCCAGTTGGGTGGAGAACAACAGGTCGACCGGGTCCTTCAGCTGCTCGGTCAGGTCGACCACCTCGGTGTCGAACACGACCAGCTTCGTGTCGACGGCTTTCAACGAAGCGAGCGACGCCCCCAACACCGCCGAGTACACGACGGACTCCGCCATCGACCCGGACTGGTCGACGAGCAGGATCACGTCCCGCAGCGAGGCCTGCCGACTGCGCCGACTGTTGCCGACCAGGTCCTGCACGACGACCGTGCGCTGGTCGGGCTGGTAGTGCCGGAGGTTCTTCCGGATCGTCCGATTCCAGTCCACATCGGACAGCCGAGGGCGGCTGGTGCGCCGAGACCGGTCGATCGCACCGTGCACCGCGGCCAGCAGCCGGTCGGCAAGCCTGCGCTCGATGTCCTCGACCACCTTCCGCACCACCGCCCGTGCGGTCTCGCGGGTCCGTTCCGGAATCGCCCGCGACAACGAGACCAACGTGCCGACAAGACTCACGTCCGGCTCGACACTGGACAGCAGTTCCGGTTCCAACAGCAGCTGACGCAACCCCAACCGCTCAACGGCGTCCCGCTGCATCACCTGCACAACCGAACTGGGGAAGTACGTCCGAACGTCCCCCAACCACCGGTGCAACACCGGCGACGACCCACCAAGCCCAGCACTCCGCTTACCCCCACCGGACGGCGCCTCATCCCCACCACCGCCGTACAACCCGGTCAGCGCAGAGTCCCGCCGCTGGTCGTCCTCCCCCAGCGCCCCCAAATCCCCGGCCGCCCCACCGAGCAACAACCTCCACCGCCGCTGCCGTTCTGCCGCGCTATCGCGAGTCACCCGGACACCCACCCTTCCCAGCCGCCGTGCCGAGGATGGCGTCGAACGTCGCGGACTCGCCGTTCGTCGCGGTAAAATCGCAGGTCAGTGGCCCGGCGCTGGGCTTGGGTTCGCCCGCCGTCGGGCGGTCGGGCCGCGTCATGTGGCGGCTCCGAGGAGGGCGCGCACGTGGCCGGCCAGGCGTGCTGCCAAGTCCTCGTCCCAGTCGCTCGAAGCCGCCGTGCCGCCTGCCGTGCCCTTGACCCGGTCGCCGAGCATTCGGCGCTCGGCCGGGCTGAAATCGCCCACTGCGCGTCGCAGGAGGGGGAGGGCGGCGGCGAAATCCGGGCCGGAGAGGCCGGTCAGCCATTCGTCCACGACGCTGAACAGGCGTGGGTCCGCGGTGAGCAGGGCTGCTGATCCGCGTAGGAAGCCGGCTACGAACGCGGTCGCGCCGGCTGCCAGCGATACCGCGCGGTGCAGGCGGGCGGCTACTTCGGTGGAGTCCAGGGCGCCGGTTTCCCACAGGAGTCGGGTTGCGCGGCCGGTTGGCAGGCCGTGTGCGTCGGGCATCGCCACCAGCGATTTCAGGGCGCGTTGCCAGGTGTCGCGGTGTTCGTCGTCGGCGGCCAGGCGGACTGCGTCGTCGGCGCCCTCCACTGCCTTGACCGCGCGTTCGGCGGTGTCCTCGTCGACGCCTCGGCACGCGAGTGGCAAGCCGACGGCACCGCGTGCCAGAAGGCCGTGCAGTGCCACGCGCAGGAGCTCCGGGTCGGTGCCGCGCACTGAGCCGTAACGGACGGTGGTTGCCAGGTCGGGGAGGGCTGCCAGTAGTTCCAGGGCGTCTGTCGCGGCGGCCGCGCAGCGGTCCAGCGCTTGGCGTGCCGCGGCTACCGCCTCTGGGATTTCGCAGCCGACGGATTGGCTCAGGGCCTCGGCGGCGTTGACTACTCGGGTGGCCTCGGCGGCACGGGTGACCAGGACCGTTTGGGCCGCGGCTTCGACCGTGGTGCCGTGCCGGGCGGCTACGGCCAGGGCGACCTCGAACTCCGGTTTCCAGTGCAGCTGCCAGGCCTCGGCGAACGTGCCCAGCGTGCGGGTCGTGTCGGGCGTGCCCCAAGGCACGTCCAGCACCTCCAGGCGCCGCAGCAGCTTCGACCGCTCGCGATCGGTGTCCTTGCGCAGGTCCAGGCGTATCGGCTTGATCGACGCGCTCGCGGGCAACCGCAGTCGTTTGCGCAACCGCGCCAGGTCCGCGGCCAGCGGTGACGTCGGCACGTCGTCGCCGACCTCGCCCAACCGCTCGCCGACCACCAACTGCTCGTGCACGAGCCGCAGCGGGGTCGTGTCGCCGCCGCACAACACCGCCAGCGACGCCTCCATCACCTCCGACAAGCCCGGTGACGGTCGGCCGCGCATCGCCGCCAGCGTGTCCGCCAGCCGCACCGCCTCCACCGCGCTCGCCGTGGACGCGGGCAGGTCCTCCGCGCGCAGCACCCCGCACGCCTTCGCGAACCAGCGCGGTACGGCGTCGCCGCGTTCCGCGCACTCCCACAGGTGCGCGTACCAGCCCGGCGAGTCGACGCCCGCGCCGTAGCCGGACGACGACGCCAGCCGACCGTGGCTCCACGGCACCCACGTGCCGGAAACCTTCTTGCGCGGCAGGCCTTTCAGGGCGGCGGCATCGACCGACGCGGGCGGCAGGGTGCGCAGCGCGGGCACGTGCCACGCGCCGGCCACCACCGCGATCGGGCCCTCGACGTCCTTCAACGCCTGCCGCACGTTCTGCCGCATCGCGGCCTCCCGCAGCAGCGTCCGGGCGTCCACCTGGTCGGCGAACTCCTCGCGCAACGCGCCCATCGCCTCCGCGACCGCCTCGGCCAGGTCCTCCGGGTCGGTGTGGTGCTCGACCACGTCCTCCCACCAGCGTTCCGGGTCGTCGAACCCGGCCGCCTCGGCGAGCGTGCCCAGTGGGTCGAGGGCGGCACGAGGTTTGTCGTCAGGTGAGTCCGCGGGTGTGTCCTCGGGTGAGGCGCCCAGGGACGCGGCGGCGGGCAGGTCGAAGAACCGCACCGGCACACCGTTGGCGTGGGCCCACTTCATCGCCCGCCACTCCGGCGAGAACTCGGCGAACGGCCAGAACGCGGCCCGCGACGGCTCCGCCTCGTCGTGCAGCAACAACGCCACCGGCGGGGTCAGGTTCGGCACGTGCGGCAGCAGCGCGTCACCCTCCGGCGGCCCTTCGATCAGCACCACCTCCGGCCGCACGGCCGCCAGCGCCGCCGCGACCATGCGCGCCGAGCCGGGACCGTGGTGCCGGATGCCGAGCAGCGTCACCCGCTCGGGCAAGGGCTGTTCGCGCGTCATCAGCCCACCGCGTCCTGGCACGCCCGGTACAGGTCGCGCCACTCGGCCCGCTCCTTGACCACCGCTTCCAGGTACTCCCGCCACGCCGCCGTGTCCGACACCCGGTCCTTCACCACCGCGCCGAGCAGGCCGGACGCCAGCTCGTCGGCGGTGATCGTGCCGTCGCCGAAGTGCCCGGCCAACGCCATGCCGCTGGTCACCACCGAGATCGCCTCGGCCGTGGACAGGCTGCCGCTCGGCTTCTTCAACTGCGTGCGGCCGTCCACAGTGGACCCGTTGCGCAGCTCGCGGAAGATCCGCACCACCCGGCGCACCTCCGCCAACGCCGGCGGCTCGGCGGGCAGTTGCAACGCACGACCCAGCTGCGCCGCGCGAGCCAGGACGATCTCCACCTCGGCGTCCTCGGTCGCGGGCGGCGGCAGCACGACCGTGTTGAAGCGGCGGGCCAGCGCGGACGACATCTGGTTCACGCCCCGGTCGCGGTCGTTCGCCGTCGCGATCACCGTGAAACCGGGCACGGCCTGCACCTGGATGCCCAGCTCCGGCACCGGCAGCGTCTTCTCGGACAGGATCGTGATGAACGAGTCCTGCACCTCGGCGGGCATCCGGGTCAGCTCCTCGATGCGCGCCACCGCACCGGTGCGCATCGCCGTCATCACCGGGCTGGCCACCAACGCCGCCTCGGACGGACCCTCGGCGATCAGCCGGGCGTAGTTCCAGCCGTAGCGGACCTGGTCCTCACCCGTGCCCGCGGTGCCCTGGACGGTCAGCATCGAGTTGCCGCTCACCGCCGCCGCGATGTGCTCCGACAGCCACGACTTGGCCGTGCCCGGCACGCCGACCAGCAGCAACGCCCGGTCGGTGACGAGCGTGCCGACGGCGACTTCGACCAGCCGCCGGTCGCCGACGTACTTCGGGGTGATCACCGTGCCGTCGGCGAGCCTGCCGCCGAGCACGTAGGTGACCACCGCCTGCGGCGACATCCGCCACCGCGGCGGTCGCGGTCGGTCGTCCGCCGCCGCCAGGGCCGCGAGTTCCGCGGCGTACTGCTGTTCCGCGGCGGGCCGCAGCACGGATTCGGTGGTCACTGGCTTTCCTCCGGTCGGTTGAACGCCTGTTGGTCGGACGCCTCGCGGTCGGACGCCTCGCGGTTGAACGCCTCGCGCAGCTGCATGCGCAGGCGCAGGACGTCGAGTTCGACGGTGTGCTCGGGCCAGCGCTCGGTGATGCGGGCCCAGTTCGCGCCGAGCACTTCCGCGTCGCCCCTGGCCAGCAGCACCGCTGGCGGCCGCCCGGCGCGCCACCTCGGATCGCGCATCACGGCGTAGCGGTCGAGCAGGTCGGCGGTGGCCTGCGCGCTCCACGGCCCCGGCAGCTGCGAGCAGGCGTGGTCGAGCAGGTCGTAGTTCCACTGCCGGGACACCTCGACCACGGTGCGCGCGGCCAGCTCGGCGGGCAGCCCGCCCAGCATCTCCAGCTGCTCCATGCCCGTCAGCGAACGGGTCGCCGCGACCGCCCACGGCCGGGCGTCGTCGGCGAGCTTGAGGTTCTGCGCCACGCCGCGCAGCAGCGCGCTCGCCCACGGGCCGCGGGCGAGTTCGGCGGCGGCGCCTTCGTCGTCGGTGTCGAGGCGGCTGGTCCAGTGCTGTGGCGGCACGCTCGCCGCCGCGCCCCGAATCCGGCCCGCGACACCAGCCTCCGAACCATCTTTCAGCAGGTCACGAGCCTCATCCGGTGAAGGCGAGGGTTCGGCCCACAGCTCGTCGCCGTCCACGTCGAACCCGTCGGCGGTGAGCCACAGGCCGCGGTGCAGGCGTTCGGCGGCTCGTTCGGCCAGGCCCGACCCCGCAAGGGTGCGCAGCAGGCGCAAAGCCTCGTCGTGGACGCCGATCGCGCGGTCGTCGAGGGCGCGTTCGAGGAGCGGTTCGTCGTCCGGGCCGAGGTTCGCTTCCAGGGCGCTGACCAGCACTTGGCGGTCGGTCGCCCGGCGCTGGACCTCGAACTGGGCGGCCAGGAACTCGCGGGTTTTCGCCGGATCGTGGTTGCGGGCGCGGCGCAGCGCGGCGAGGCGGGACGTGCCGGGCAGGTCGAGGGCCTCGTCGAGGTCGACCTCTTCGGTCACGGCGCCGGTCGCGGCCCAGGACCAGGCGGGCCGGATGCTCGCCAGCCACCGGCCGCGGGCGCCGAGGACGGCGGTGACGGCCGGGCGCAGGCCGGGGTGCGCGGTGCCCAGGCCCAGCAGGGCGGGCAGCTCGCGGTGGTCGGCGACGACGTGCGCGGCCTTGGCCATGCCGCACCACTCCGTGAGCAGGATCTGGTCGTCCAAGGCCAGGATCTGGGCCAGCACGGACCTGGCCATCGGGTGGGCCCGCACGTCCTCGGACTCGGGAGCGGCGGCCAGCAGCGGCGTGTCGACGGTCGGCGGGAGCGGCGCGCCGTGCGCGGCGACACCCAGGGCGGCGACGCGGTCCAGCAGGGCGGTCGGCGTGGTGCCCGCCCGGTGCGCGCCCACCAGCGCCGCCTGCACGGCCTCGTCCCACTCGCTGTGCAGGGTCATCGCAGGCCCTCCGGAGCTATGGCTGCGCCGGCCTCGCGGGTGTCGGCGTCGGCACGGGCGTCACGCGCGTGCGGGGTGGCGCCGGCGTCGCGGGTCTCGGCGGGCAGATCGTGTGTCGGGAGCCGGTGCCCGGGCCGCGGGCTTGTCCGCTGCATGATCATCCCACCACCTCCGGTGCCCGGCCGGGCTCGGCCACCGCGCCCAGGCGCAGCTCACGGCCGTTCCACAGCCCCCACGCGTCGAACGCCCCACCGCCGGTCAGCGCCAACGCCTGGTCCAGCGCCAAATCCGCCCGGACCCGCACCCCGCGGCCCGTCGCGTCGACCAACTGCCCGGTGTCCTCGGTGATCCGCACCGACGCACACCCCAACGGGTGCAGGCGCTGCCACGGATCGGCCGTCAAGGGCTCCTCCAACCCCGCCAACGCCGCACGCCACGACTCCGGCGCGGGCACCGGCTCCGCCGGCCGCTCCGCCAGCAGCTCACCCACCGCCACCCGGTGCGGCGGCACGCCCGGGTACGGGTGCAACACCCCCTGCACCTGCACCCCGTGCGTCAACGGCGGCACGGGACGCGCGCCGCCCGCCGCGTGCCGCATCGCCACCACCCACCCGTGCGAGCGCCCCCACGCCCACTGCCGCACGGTCCGCACCAGACCGTCGTCGGATTCCAGCCGCAGCAGCGGCACCCAGTGGTCCGACCAGCCCGGACCGCCGCGCACCTCCTCCTCCGCCACGGAGAACCCCAACCGCCGCCGCACCACCGCGTCGGGCGACTCCGCCAGCCGCGCCAGCAGGTGCAACCCGCCCAGCCGGTCCGCCGCGTCGTGCGCCCAGTGCGGCCCGCCACCGGCCACGATGCCGCGGATCTCGTCCACCGCCGACGCCAGCCCCTTGGCCTGCGCGTCGACCATCCGGGCCTGGATCGAGTGCCACCACGCCGCGTCGCGCGCGGGCAACCCCGCGATACCCGCGCCCGCCACGTCGGCCAGCCAGTCGGTCAGCCCCGCCACCCCGGCCCGCACGGCGTTCTGCCTGGCCAGGGCCGTCTTCTCCTTGGCCTTGGCGCGCCGCTCCACCGCCTCCGGCGAGTCGTCCGCGGCGGTGGCGGGGGCGGTGCGGTTGCGGCGGGACAGCCACTCCTCGACCCAATCGGGTGTCGGAGCGACCGGCAGCGGTTCACGCGCGTCGCGCAGCTGCAACGCCAACCCGTGCTTGCACGGGAACTTGCGGGACGGGCAGGAGCACTTCGTCGCGCGGTCGCCCAGGTCGACGCACACCTGGTACGGGTTCTTGCCGCTGCCCTTGCACAGGCCCCACAGGGCGGTGTCGCTGCGACCCGTCCCCTGCCAGCCGGAGGACCCCGCCAGCCGGGTGGCGCTGCTCGCCACCTGGCCGTCCGGGGCCTGCTCCAGAACCGCTTGTGCGTCCATGTCGGCAGACGTTAGAGGCCGGCACCGACAAAAAGTGGATCAAGCCAGGTCAGGGCCGCGACGGGCCCAGGACCAGGCGTACTTCGGGTCCTCGGACGCCAGCGCCGCCTCGCCCAGGTCGAGCGGCCGGAAGGTGTCCACCATGACCGCGGTCTCGTCGAAGTAGTCCACGCCCAGCGACGCCTCGACCGCCCCCGGCTGCGGTCCGTGGGTGCAGCCCGCCGGGTGCAGCGACAGCGAGCCGAGGCCGATGCCCGAGCCCTTGCGCGCCTCGTAGTCGCCGCCGACGTAGAACATCAGCTCGTCGGAGTCCACGTTGGCGTGGTTGTAGGGCACCGGGATGGACAACGGGTGGTAGTCGACCTTGCGGGGCACGAACGAGCACACCACGAAGTTCGGCCCCTCGAACGTCTGGTGCACCGGCGGCGGCTGGTGCACGCGGCCCGTGATCGGCTCGAAGTCGCGGATGTTGAACACCCAGGGGTACAGGCAGCCATCCCAGCCGACTACGTCGAACGGGTGGTTGGCGTAAGTGAACCGGGTGAGGCCGGCCCGGTGCCGCACGAGCACCTCCACGTCCTCGCCGTCGAGCAGCAACGGCTCCAGCGGCCCGCGGATGTCCCGCTCGCAGTACGGGGAGTGCTCCAGGAACTGGCCCTTGGCCGACAGGTACCGCTTCGGCGGCCCGATGTGACCGGTGGCTTCGAGCACCAGGATGTTCATCGGCTCACCCGGCACCACGCGGTAGGTGCACGACGTCGGCAGCACCACGTAGTCGCCCTCGGCGACCGGCAGCGCGCCGTAAATGGTCTCCACGACCCCCTCGCCGGACTGCACGTACAGCAGCTCGTCGCCGGCCGCGTTGCGGTACAGCGGGCTGGGCGCGGTGGCGGTCACGAACCCGATGACCACGTCGGAGTTGCCGAACAGCGTGCGGCGCCCGGTGACCGCGTCAACGTCGTCGTCCCAGGTCAGAGCCGGTGTCTTGAAGTGCCTCGGCTTGAGCGGGAGGTTCGGCTGAAGAGTGCCGCGCGCCTCCTCGACGGTGACCGCGTCGACGATCGCGGTGGGCAGGTGGCGGTGGTAGAGCAGTGCCGAATCGGCCGAAAAGCCCTCCACCCCCATGAGCTCTTCCGCGTACAGCCCGCCGTCCGGTGTGCGGAACTGCGTGTGGCGCTTTCGGGGTATCTCACCCACCTGGCGGTAGTACGCCATGGTTCACTCCGGGCGTTCGATAGTCGGACATCTTTGTTCATTGACCGGTCGCCACTAGCGTGTCAGCCGTGTCAAGCGCCTTCGAACTCCGTGCGCCCGGTCCACGCGGCACTCCGCCCCTGCTCGCGCGGCTTGTCGACGACGCCGCACTGTTCCCGCCGGGCAACGCATCAATGCCCGACGCGATCCGCGGCCACCTCGACGCACGTGCCGGGGAATGGGCGGGTGCCGTGGGGTTGTTCCTGTGCCCCGCGTCGCGACTGGCCGAGCTCATCACCGAGTTGATCAAGGTCAAACCGGTGAAGCCGATCGCCCTGTCGCTGGTCATCGACACGGGTCTGGGAGGTGTGCCCAAGGCCGTGTCGATCGTCGAATCCCGCAGTGAGCTGTTGGCGCTGCGGATGGTCGAGATGCCGGCCCCGTCCGACGTGGACGAGGTGTGGCTCGAACGCGTCTCGGAGTTCGTGCCCGAGGACGTCATCAGGGTCGTCGAGCCGCGGCGGGGCGGTGCCGAGTGGCTGGACGGCGTGCGCCGCGTCATCGAGCACGGCAGCTGGCCCAAGCTGAGGTGTGGCGGGGTCAGCAAGGAGAACTTCCCCAGCGTCGACGAGGTGGCCGACTTCCTGGCGGTGGTGAGCGGCGGCGGCGTGGCCTTCAAGGCGACGGCCGGCCTGCACCACGCCGTCCGGCACACCGACAGCGAAACCGGGTTCACCCACCACGGGTTCCTCAACCTGCTCGTCGCCACCGCGCGGTCCCTGTCCGGTGGTGACGTGCGCGAAGCGCTGGCCAGCACGGATGCGGTCGCGCTCGGCGAGGAGGCCAACGGGTTGTCCGACCAGGCCGCGCACGCCGTCCGCGGTGTGTTCGCCTCCTACGGGTCGTGCTCGCTGGACGAGCCGATCAACGACCTGGAGGAGCTGGGTCTGCTGTGAGCTGGATCGACGACCCAGCGTTCACCGCCGACGCGCCGTTCGGGCCGCAGACGCTGCCCTACGGCGTGCTGCCCGGCGGTGTCGCGGTGCGGGTGGGCAACCAGGCCCTGCTGCTGCGCGGGCTGGCCCTGGGCGAACGGTTGGCGCCCCTGGTGGCCACGGGGTCCCTGGACGCCCTGCTGGCAGCCGGACGGCCCGTGTGGAGCGAACTGCGGGCGCGGCTGGTCGAGATCGTCTCGTCCGCGTCCGCGCCCCGCGGTGCGGAGCTGGTGGCGTTGGACGGAGCCGTGCTGCCGTTCACCGTGGCCGACTACGTGGACTTCTACTCGTCGCGGCACCACGCGGAGAACGTCGGCCGGATCTTCCGGCCCGACGGCGAGGCGCTGGTGCCGAACTGGACGCACATGCCCATCGGCTACCACGGCCGGGCGGGGACGGTCGTCGTCTCCGGCACGCCGATCGTGCGGCCGCACGGACAGCGGCGGTCGTCGTCCGGTCCGGTCTTCGGGCCCACCGGGCGGCTGGACATCGAGGCCGAGGTCGGGTTCGTGTGCGGCGGGCCGGTCGCGTCGCGGCTGACCCCGTCGCAGGCGGCCGACCACGTGTTCGGCGTGGCGCTGGTCAACGACTGGTCCGCGCGGGACATCCAGGCCTGGGAGTACCAGCCGCTCGGGCCGTTCCTGGGCAAGTCGTTCGGCACGTCGATCTCGGCGTGGATCACGCCGCTGGAGGCGTTCGCGGTGGCCCGCGTCTCGCCGCCGCCGTTGGGCAACGACGTGCTGCCGTACCTGGTCGAGGAACGGTCGTGGGGTCTGGACATCGACATCGAGGTCGAGTGGAACGGCACGGTGGTGTCCCGGCCGCCGTTCCGCGAGATGTCGTGGACGTTCGCGCAACAGCTCGCGCACCTGTCGGTGAACGGCGCTACCGTTCGGCCGGGCGACTTGATCGCGTCGGGCACCGTGTCCGGCCCGGCCCGCGACGAGCGCGGCTCCTTCCTGGAGCTGAGCTGGGGCGGGAAGGAGCCGGTGGCGCTCGGCGGCGGCGAGCGGACGTTCCTGGAGGACGGCGACACGGTGCGGATCACCGCGACGGCCCCGGGTGAGGGCGGTTCGGTCGTCGGTCTGGCCGAGGTGGTCGGCACGATCGCGCCCGCCGACGAGAGGTTGGGCGTTGGTCAGACCTGATCCCCGCGGCCGGTTGCCGGCACCCGCTTCGAAGGAGAGCTCGCTGACCCTGGAGCGGGGCCTGGCCCTGCTCCAGGCGGTGGCCGACGCCGAGTCCGAGGCGCCGTCGATCAGCGAGCTGGCGGCGGCCATCGGCGCTTCGCGGGCGGCGGTGTACCGGCTGCTGGTGCCGTTGCAGTCGCGCGGGCTGGTGCGGCGCGAGGGGTCGAAGGTGCGGCTCGGGCTGGGGGTGCTGCGGCTGGCGTCGAACGTGCTGCCGCAGCTCCGGCTGGCCGCGCAGCCCGCGCTGCGGACGTTGGCGGAGACCGTGGGCGCGACCGCGCACCTGACCGTGGCCGACGGCAGCGAGGCGCAGGCGGTGGCGGTGGTCGAGCCGTCGTGGACGGCGTACCACGTGGCGTACCGGGTCGGGTCGCGCCACCCCGTGCACCGGGGTGCGGCGGGCAAGGCCATCGGGCTGTCGCCGGAAGGACGCCAGTGGGTGCACTCGACGGGCGAGCTGCAGCCGGGGGCGTTCGGTGTGGCGGCGCCGGTGCGCGGAGTGCCCGGATTACGGGCCAGTGTGGGCGTGGTGGCCTTGGAACGGCTGGACGGCGACGTAGTGGGGCCGCAGGTGGTGCGGGCGGCTCAGGAGGTCGCTGACGCGTTGCGCTGAGGTTCGGCGGGCGGACTTCGTCCAGGGCGGACTTCGTCCAGGGTGGACTTTCTCCGGGGTGGACTTCGAGGCCGCCGTCTTCGTCGAGGACGATCCGGCGGCCCCGGTAGGTGCGTTGGGCGATCTCCACGTCACGCTCGTCGAAGTCGCGGTGGAACACCGGGATGCCGCGCATCAGCTTGAGACCGTCTGCCAAGCCGCGACCAGGGCGAACGCGGTGAAGATGAAGCCGCTCACCCGTTGGATCAGGTGGGTCGGGATGCGGGTGGCGATCTTGCGGCCTACCAGGACCGCGATGGCGGCGACGGTGGCCAGGGCCAGGAACGCGCCCAGGCCGACGAACACCGGGGTGCCGTAGCGGGCGGAGAGGGCGGCGGTGGCGAGTTGGGAGGCGTCGCCCCACTCGGCGGCGAACAGCACGCCGAACGACGTGAGCGCGGCTCGCCAGAACGTCACCTGTCCGGGGCCACCGCGAGTGGCGTCCGCCTCGTTGTCGTCCTTGGAGAAACCTTCCTTCAGCAGCAGGAACGCGCCCACGCCGAAGAGCACCGCCACGACGCCTGTGACCACCCGATCGGGTAGCAGCGTGAGCACTCCGCCGAAGGTCGCGGCCATCACGCACTGGATCGCGAACGCCGCCGTGACGCCCGCGAAGACCGGCCACGGTCGGTACCGGGTGGTGAGGACCAGGGTGGCGACCATGGTCTTGTCCGGCAGCTCGGCCAGGAAGATGATCGCGAAAGCCGTCGCGAGGGCGACGAGTTCGGGTGCCATGGGAACCTCCGACGTCCGATACGAACCCGGACGGAGGCAGCACGACCCCGACCGGGCGTGGTGCACTGCCCGGCCGGAGGTCTCGTTCGCCCGCTCGTGAACAGCGGGTGAGGGACCGGATCCGCGCTAAGGCGCTAGGCGGATCAGTATGTCGATCCTCTCGCCCCGGTCGTGGTGACCCGGGGGAACTACTCCCCTCTGGCGTTCACATCGTACCTCGCGCAGGCGTTCGACCAGGACGTGACGGTGCACACCGGGACCTTGGTCCCGGCCCACGGGGGACCCTCGTACCTGATCGCGACCCCTCGCCGGGTCTACGTTCGATCACGTGGACGTCCTAGACCTGGCGCGGTGGCAGTTCGGCATCACCACCGTCTACCACTTCCTGATGGTGCCGCTGACCATCGGGCTCTCCCTGCTGGTGGCGGGGATGCAGACCGCGTGGGTGCGCACGGGTGATCGCAAGTACCTGGCGATGACCAAGTTCTGGGGCAAGCTGCTGCTGATCAACTTCGCCATGGGCGTGGTCACCGGCATCGTGCAGGAGTTCCAGTTCGGCATGACCTGGAGCGCCTACTCGCGGTTCGTCGGCGACGTGTTCGGCGCGCCGCTGGCGATGGAGGGCCTGGTCGCGTTCTTCGTCGAGTCGACGTTCCTCGGCCTGTGGATCTTCGGCTGGGACCGGCTGCCGAAGAAGGTGCACCTGGCGTGCGTGTGGGCGTTCTCGCTGGCCACGATCGCCTCGGCGTACTTCATCCTGGCCGCGAACTCGTGGATGCAGCACCCCGTCGGCGTCGAGTTGGTGGACGGGCGGGCCCGGCTCACGTCGATCTGGGCCGTGCTGGGCAACAACACCGTGCTGGCCGCGTTCCCGCACACGATCTTCGGCGCGTTCGCCGTCGCCGGGACGTTCCTGGTGGGTGTCGCGGCGTGGCACCTGTGGCGGCGCAGCGACGACGGGCCGGTGTGGCGCGCGTCGGTCAAGTTCGGCACGTGGGTGGGTGTTGTCGCGTTCACCGGGCTCGCGATCACCGGTGACGTGCAGGGCAAGCTGATGTTCGAGCAGCAGCCGATGAAGATGGCGGCGGCCGAGGCGTTGTGCCACACCGAGTCGCCCGCCTCGTTCTCGGTGTTCGCGCTCGGCGACGTGTCGCGGCCGGACTGCGAGAACGTCAAGAGCGTCACGGTGCCCGCGCTGCTGTCGTTCCTGGCGCACAACGACTTCACCACCGAGGTCAAGGGCATCGAGGACCTGGTGCCGATGTACCAGGAGAAGTACGGCGCCAACTACCCGGTGGACCCCAAGCTGGGCGAGCTGTCGGGCAAGCCGATCGACTACGTGCCCAACCTGCCCGTGACGTACTGGGGCTTCCGGCTGATGATCGGGTTCGGTGCCATCGCGGTCGGCGCGGGGCTGCTGATGCTGTGGCTGACCAGGGGCGGCAGGGTGCCGCGCGGGCGGTGGTTCGCGTGGCTGGCGCTGGGCAGCATCGCGACGCCGTTCCTGGCCAACAGCTTCGGCTGGATCTTCACCGAGATGGGGCGGCAGCCGTTCGTGGTGGTGCCGAACCCGAGCGGGGTGGACGGGGTGTGGATGTTCACCGCGCGTGCTGTGTCGTCGTCGACACCGGGGGAGGTGTTGACGTCGCTCATCGCCTTGACGCTGGTCTACGGGGTGCTGGCCTGCGTCGAGGTGTTCCTGATCCGGCGGTACGTCCGCGCGGGGGTCGCGGGCGTACTGCCGGGTCCCGAACCTGATGACGACAAGCCCGATGACGGCACCAAGTCCGACGACGTCCTGACGTTCGCTTACTGAGAGGGGGAGCCGTGGAGACGTTCTGGTTCTGCGTGATCGCCCTGCTGTGGCTGGGCTACCTGTTCCTGGAGGGGTTCGACTTCGGCGTCGGCATGCTGCTGCCCGTGCTCGGGCGGTCGGAGACCGAACGGCGGGTGCTGATCAACACCATCGGGCCGGTGTGGGACGGCAACGAGGTGTGGCTGCTGGTCGCGGTCGGCGCCACGTTCGCCGCGTTCCCGGCCTGGTACGCCGCGCTGCTCAGCTCGGTCTACCTGCCGGTGACGTTGTTCCTGCTGGCCCTGATCGGACGCGGGGTGGCGTTCGAGTACCGGGGCAAGGTGAACTCGGCGCGGTGGCGGCGGGTGTGGGACGTGGTGATCGTCGCCGGGTCGTGGACGGCCGCGCTCGGGGTCGGGCTGCTGCTGTCGGCCACCGTGTTCGGGATGCCGCTGGACGCCGCCGGTGACCGCGTCGGGTCGCCGTTCGCGGCGATCCGGTTGGAGACGCTGCTCGGTGCGGTGGCGGTGGCCGGGTACGCGTTGGTGCACGGCGCGGTGTTCCTGTCCCTCAAGACCGAGGGTGAGGTGCGGGAACGGGCCCGTGCGCTGGCGTTGAAGATCGCGCCGTTCGCGTTGCTGCCGTTGCTGGTGCTGCTGCTGATCGTGCAACTGCGGTTCGGGTCGGTGTGGACGTGGGGTGCGTCGATCGTGGTGGCGATGGCCGCGCTCGGTGCCTACGGGCGGTTGCTGCTGCGGCGTGAGGGGCAGGCGTTCGCGTTGATGGGCGTGGTGGTGGCCGCGACGGTGGCGGCGTTGTTCGGCGCGCTGTACCCGGACGTGCTGCCGTCCACTTTGGACCCGGCGTGGTCGTTGACGGTGGCCGGCGCCGCGTCGAGTCCGTACACGTTGACCGTGATCACCTGGGTGGCGGCGTTCGGCACGCCCGCGGTGCTCGTCTACCAGGGGTGGACCTACTGGGTGTTCCGCAAGCGGATCGGTGTCAAGCACATCCCGGAGGTGCACGTCCCGTGAACTTCCCCGGAGCCCCTTCCGCCAAGAAGCCGGGGAACGGCCCGCTCGGCGCGCTGCCTGCGCTTTCGCGCTCGGCGCGCCGGGCGTTGGCCCTGTGCGCGGTGCTGGCCGCGCTGACGGCGGGCGCGTTGGTGTGGCAGGCCGTGGCGTTGGCGTCGGCGCTGGTGACCGGCGGGTCGTTGTGGGTGCTGGCGGGCGCGGTCGTGGTGCGGGCCGTGCTGGCCTGGGTGACCGAGTCGGTGGCGGCGCGGGCGGCGGCGGGTGCGAAGGAGGAACTGCGGGCGGCGGTGCTGGACCGGGCGTTGGGGCTGGGGCCGTCGTGGATCGTGTCGCGCGGGCCGGCGTCGCTGGCGGTGTTGGCCACCAAGGGGTTGGACGCGCTGGACGCGTACTTCACCCGCTACCTGCCCGCCTTGGTGACGACGGCCGTGGTGCCGGTGGCGGTCGGGGTGTGGATCTTCTTCGCCGACCCGACGTCGGCGGTGCTGATCGCGGTGACGCTGCCGTTGATCCCGGTGTTCGCGATCCTGATCGGTCGGTTCACGTCGGCGCGGGTGGCCGAGGCGGCGTCGGCGCTGGAGCGGTTGTCGGGGCGGTTGGCCGAACTGGTGCGCGCGCTGCCGGTGTTGACGGCGTTCGGGCGTGCGGCGGCTCAGGCGTCGGCGGTGCGTGAGGTGGGGGAGCGGTACCGGCGGGCGACGATGGGGACGTTGCGGGTGGCGTTCCTGTCGGCGTTGGTGTTGGAGATCGTGGCTTCGCTGTCGGTGGCGTTGATCGCGGTGGGGATCGGGCTGCGGCTGGTGTCGGGGGAGATGACGCTGGTCACGGGCCTGGTGGTGTTGATCCTGGCGCCGGAGTGCTACCTGCCGCTGCGTGCGGCCGGGGCGGCTCACCACGCGTCGGAGGACGGTGTGGAGGCGGTGCGGCGGGTCGCGGAGATTCCCTCCACCACGACCTCGGTTGCTGCTGTCGCGCCGGTTGCCGGGGTGGAGGTCCGTGACCTTCGGGTGCAGCGGCGGGGGCGGTTTGCGCCGGATGGGGTCGGTCTTCGGGTCCGGCCGGGCGAGGTCTACCGGTTGGATTCGCCCAGTGGGGCCGGTAAGTCGACGCTGTTCGGGGTGTTGTTGGGGTTTGTGGCGGCCGATGGCGGGTCCGTTTCGGTCGATCGGTCGGCTATCGCCTGGGTGCCGCAGCGGCCCGCGTTCGCCGGTCGGACCGTGGCTGACGAGTTGGAGTTGACCACCGGTCGGGTCGATCACGACGTGCTGGCGTCGGTGGCGGCCGAGCACCTGGTGGCGCGGCCGATCGCGGAGTTGTCGACCGGTGAACGGCAGCGTGTCGCGGTGGCCCGTGCGTTGACGCGGGTTCGGGACGGCGCGACGGTGTTGTTGCTGGACGAGCCCACGGCGCACCTCGATCCGGCGACGGCCGCCAAGGTGATGAGCGCGGTGCACCAGGCCGCTGCCTCGGGGGCGGCGGTGCTGCTTGCTACTCATCGGCTGGTCGGCGGGCAGGCTTCGGATGTCACGGCGGCTCGTGAGGTCGAGGTGCGGGCCGACCGGTCGGCTGCTTCACGGTCACCGCGTCCTACCGGACGGGTGTTGGCGGGTGCACTGTTGGGCACGGCGGCGTCGTTGAGCGGTGTGGCGTTGACGGCGGTGGCGGCTTACCTGATCGCCAAGGCGGCGACGCAGCCGCCGATCCTGACGCTGTCCGTGCTGGTGGTGGGCGTGCGGACGTTCGCGCTGGCCAAGGGCGTGCTGCGGTACCTGGAGCGGTTGGTCTCGCACGACGCCGCGTTCCGGTACGCCGAGTCGTTGCGGGTCCGGTTGTGGCGCGGCCTCCGGCCGGGGCAGGCCGAGTTGACCAGGCTGGTGGACGACGTCGACACGGTCCGGGATCTCGTCCCGCGAGTGCTCCAACCGCCGCTGGTGGCGGTGGGTGTGTCGGTCGCGGCGGTGGTGTTGTTCGCGTTCATCCAGCCGATGGCGGGCCTCGCCCTGGCGGTGGCGCTGGTGGTGGGTGGGACGTTGGCGCCGGTGGTCGCGGTGCTCACCGAACGTCGTGCCACGGCGGTGCTCGCCAGGGGGCGGCGGTACGTGTCGGAGCAGGTGTTGACGCTGCTCACCGCCGCGCCGGACCTGATCGCGTTCGGCGCGGACCGCAAGGTGCGCGCCGAGTTGGCCGTTCAGGACGCCGAACTGGCCCGGCTGGCCCGCCGACAGGCGCTCGGCGCGGGCGCGGCGATCGGGATCGTGCACCTGACGACCGGGTTGGCCTCGGCGGTCTGCATCGGCCTCGCAGGTGGTGTCGACCCGCTGCTGGTGCCCGTGCTCGGCTTGGTGCCGCTCGCGTTGGCCGAGGTGTTGAGCGCGCTGCCCACGGCCGCCCAGCACCGGGCCGCGCTGCGCGAGTCCTACGGACGGATTGTCGAACAATCGCTTGTTCACGTTGAGCCGTCGGCGCGGGTGGAGCAGGTGGCGGTCGGTGGGGCGGTCGGGCTTGAGGGGGTGACGGTGCGGTGGCCGGGGAGTGCGGAGCCCGTGCTGGAGCGGGTGTGCGTGGACCTGCCGGCCGGCGCCAAGGTGGCCGTGGTCGGGCCGTCGGGGGCCGGTAAGTCGAGTCTGTTCGCGTTGCTGCTGGGGTTCCTCGAACCGGAACGCGGGCTGGTGTGGCGGCCGGAACGGGTGGCCTGGTGTCCGCAGGAGCCGATGCTGGTCTCGACCACGGTCCGCGAGAACCTTCGACTGGGCGACCCCCGAGCGGATGACGACCGGCTGCTGTGGGCACTCGACGTCGCGGGCGTCCGGGTCGGTCTCGACACCATGATCGGCCCCACGCTGCTGTCCGGCGGGGAGGCCCAGCGGGTCGCGTTGGCCCGCGCGCTGCTCTACGACGCCGATCTCGTGCTCCTCGACGAGCCGACCGCCCACCTGGACGAACCGACCGCTCAAGCGCTGCTCGCACGACTGGACGACGTCCTCCGCGACAAGACCGTCATCCACATCACCCACCGACCGGAGGAAGCCGACCGCGCCGACGTGGTGCTGGAAGTCGCCGAGGGGCGGATGCGGACCAGGGCCTACCGTTGACCACCGTGGACCCCGCCCGCGTGCTCGCCGCGTCGACCGAGATCACCTCGGCCGCCCTCGCGGGTGACGACCCGGACGCCGTGCTGCCGCTCGTGGTGCGCAGCGCCGTCGAACTCGCCGGGGCGGACCTCGGGCTGGCCATGGTCACGGCGGACGACGGCACGCTGACCGTCGAGGCGTCCTCCGGTGACGACGACCCGGTCGGGATCGTGCTGTCCAGCCGTTCGTCGGCCGCACGGGCGGCGCGGACCGGTGTGCCGGTGGTCGCCGACGACTTCACCACCGACCCGCGCACGGCGCCGTTCGTGCCCAAGGCGCTGCGCGGCTACGGGCCGTTCGCGGTGGCGCCCTTCGGCACCAGGGAACGCAAGATCGGCGCGCTGGCCGTGTACCGGCGCAAGGGCGCGCAACCGTTCAGCCCGGACACCGTCGAAGTGCTCGCCGCGTTCGCCGCGCAGGCCGGTCTGGCGGTGGTGCTGGCCGAGGGTTCGACGGCGCGCCAGCGGGTGGCGGTCTACCAGGAGCGCGAGCGCATCGCGCGCGACCTGCACGACGTGATCATCCAGCGCCTGTACGCGACCGGCGTGCAACTGGACCTGCTCGACCGGCGGCTCAAGCTCGAAGGGCGGGAGGCCAAGCGCCTCGCGGACGCCGTCGACCAGCTCGACCAGACCATGGCCGAAGTCCGTGCGACCGTCCGTGCGTTGCGCAGCGCCGACCCCGGCAAACCCGCCGACGTCGACCTCAAGCGATCCGTGCTGGCGGAGGCCCGGACCGCCGGCGAGCTGCTGGGTTTCGAACCGGAGGTGCGGACCGAGGGCGATGTGGCCGACGTGCCCGCCGACCTGGCCGACCACGCCCGGGCGGCACTGCGGGAGGCGTTGTCGAACGTCGTGCGGCACTCAGGCGCCCGGCACGTGGGAATCGCGCTGCGCAGGACCCCCGATCGACTGGACCTGGAAGTCACCGACGACGGCTGCGGCATTCCGCGCGGAGTCGCCAAACGGGGTCTGCGACACCTGGAGGAACGCGCCCTGGCCGCCGGCGGCGGGTGCGAGATCACCTCGTCACCCCGCACCGGCACGACGATCACGTGGCACGTGCCGTTGACCGGCTGACCCACCGCCCGGCTCCCTGGCGGAGTTGTCCACAGGCGACGCCGGAGCGCCCGGAATTGTCGGTCCGTTGTGGCAGGGTAAAGCAGGGGTCCCCTTGGCGGGGACGTCTGCGTAGCCGGTGCGTGGTAGCCGGTGCGTGCGGCGTGCCGGTGGCCGGGTGCGGCAAGTCCGGGTGCGGCAGTCCGGTGGTCGGTCGGGTCAGCGGGAGCGGCGGGCTACCCACGCGGCGGCTTGGGTGCGGCGTTCCATGCCGAGCTTGGACAGCACCGCGGTGACGTAGTTCTTCACCGTCTTCTCCGCGAGGAACAGGCGTTCGGCGATCTGCCGGTTCGTCAGCCCTTCCCCGATCAGGTCCAGCACCCGCCGTTCCTGCTCGGTCAACGCGTCCAGCACGTCCACCTCGACCGGCCGTCGCATTCGGTCGAGTACGCGGGCCGTGGTCTGCGGGTCCAGGAGTGATCGGCCGGCGGCGACCTCGCGCACCGCCGTCACCAGGTCCTGTCCACGCACCTGCTTCAACAGGTACCCCGACGCGCCGGCCATGATCGCGCCGACCAGCGCTTCCTCGTCGTCGAACGCGGTCAGCACCAGGCACCTCGGCCCGTCCGGCAGGGCGCGCAGGCGTCGGCACAGTTCGACGCCGCCGCCGCCGTCGGGCAGCCGCACGTCCACCACGGCCACGTCGGGCCGTGTCACCCCCGCCCGGACCAGGGCCTCGTCCACCCCGCCCGCCTCGGCGACCACCGAGATGTCGTCCTCGTCCTCCAGCAGTTCGCGCAGCCCTCTGCGCACCACCTCGTGGTCGTCTACGAGCAACACTCGCACCGGCACGAAACAACCATAGGGCGAATGCCGGTACCCACCGCGCTCGGTCGCCAAGACAGTGCAGGGATGCTCGTACGCGCGATCGAGGAAGCCGACCGGATCGTCGTCGGCAGACTGGTGTTGGAGCTGTGGGGCGCGCACACCGCCGTCGCCCACGGCCAGGTGTTCTTCCCGGCCAGCCTGCCCGGCTTCCTGGTCGAACAGCAGGAGCAGGTCGTCGGACTGCTCACCTACGCCGCCACCGACGGCCACCTGGAGATCGTCACCATCGACGCGCTGCGAAGAGGCAGGGGCGTCGGCAGCTCGCTGGTCGACGCCGCGGTGCGCCGCGCCCGGCAGCTCGGCTGCTCCCGGGTCCGGCTCACCACGACCAACGACAACCTCGACGCCCTGCGCTTCTACCAACGCCGCGGCTTCCGGCTCACCGCGCTGCGCCCGGACGCGGTTCGCGAGGCACGTCGGCTCAAGCCGGAGATCCCCAGCGTCGGCGATTACGGCATCCCCAAGACCGACGAGCTGGACCTGGAGCGTTGGGTCGCTCCACGCTAGTTGTCCACAGGTTCCAGGCAGGCTGTCCACAAGTTGTGCACAACCCCGCGCGACCACCGGTCCTATCGACTGGGCAGCGGGCTGAACACCTCGTCCCACGCCGCCGCGACCTGGCGGGCGCAGGTGGCGGGTGCGACCCCGCCGATCCCGGTGCCCAGCCCGGGCATGGCGATCGTGCGGATCACGGCGCGCATCGGGCGGCCGTCGTCGAGCCGCCCGCCCAGCCACAGCCGCAGCACGGCGCGCGCGGCCAGGTACGGGTGCACGGTGTCCTCGGGCAGCAGCTCACCGGGCAGCCGCATGGTCGGCGCGCTGATCAGCCACTCGGGTTCCGGCTCGCCGGTCGGCACCACCTGCGCCTCGCCCACCGGCAGCTCACCGCCGTGCAGACCCAGCACGGCACTGCGCACGTTGCCCTCGACCTGGGGGAACGCCCGCGCGTACACCGCGTCGATGCCCCCGCGCATCCAGCCGGAGGAATTGGCGGGGCTCACCACGGCCTCGGCGAGGATGTCGAGCACCGAGCCCCGGTGCACCTCCACGCCGGTCCGGCCGTCGGCCACCGCGCGCCAGGCACGGGCCAGCGGTTCGTCGACGGCGCACAACACCAGGCGGGGAACTGCTACCGGAGCGTTGATCTCACCCTCCGTATCGGCGGCGGACACAGCTCCCAGCATTCCAGGAGAACCCGTTGCTGCGGAACGGGGGCAGGCACCCGTCAGGCGGGTGATCCTCGCCTCAACCACGGCCACCGGACGTGCTGCTCGTATCGTTTGCGCCGTGCTCGCCTATCTCGGACCGCTGGGAACGTTCACTGAGCAAGCCGCGCGCGGCTTCGCCTCTCCGCAGCAGGAGTTGGTGCCGTTCGACACGGTGCTCGCCGCCCTCACAGCCACCCGCCGGGGGGACACCCAGTCGTCGTGCGTGCCGGTGGAGAACTCCGTCGAGGGCGCGGTGCCAGCGACGATGGACGCGTTGGCGGAGGGTGAGCCGCTGATCGCGGTGGCCGAGGCGGTGCTGCCGGTGCGGTTCAGCGTGCTGGTCCGGCCCGGCGGTGGCCCGGTGCGCACGGTTGCCAGCCACCCGCATGCGTTGTCGCAGGTCCGGCACTGGATCGCCGAGCACCTGCCGGCCGCCGAGGTGGTCGCCACGACGTCCACGGCCGTCGCGGCGCGCTCTGTGTCGCAAGGTGAGTTCGACGCCGCCGTGTGCGCGCCGGTGGCCGCCCAGCACTACCCGCTGGAGGCGCTGGCCACCGACGTGGCCGACGTGCGGGACGCCAAGACCCGGTTCCTGCTGGTCCGCCCGCCCGGCCCGCTGCCGGAGCCGACCGGCCACGACCGGACGTCCGTGGTGTGCACGGTGTCGGACCGGATCGGCGCGCTGTCGGAGCTGCTGACCGAACTGGCGTTGCGCGGCATCAACCTGACCCGGATCGAGTCGCGGCCCACCAAGGGCAGGCTCGGCGAGTACCGGTTCTACATCGACTTCGACGGGCACGTGGCCGAGCCGCGGGTGGGCGACGCGCTGGCCGCGCTGCACCGGCACTGCCCGAGGACGAGGTTCCTCGGCTCGTACCCGAAAGCCGAGCCGGCCGGCCGGGTGGCGGGCAACGAGGAGTTCGTGGCAGCCGCCCAATGGGTGGAGACAGTGCGGAGGGGGCAGGGCGCATGAGGTTGATCCTGGTCAGACACGGCGAGACGGCGTCGAACCTGAAGATGGCGCTGGACTCGCTGCCGCCGGGGCCGCCGCTGACCCAGGCCGGGGTGGCGCAGGCCGCCGCGCTGGCGGAGGCGTTGGCCGACGAGTCGGTGGTGGCCGTCTACGCCAGCACGGCGGTCCGCGCGCAGCAGACCGCCGAGCCGGTCGCGTCGGCCCACGGTCTGCAGGTCGAGGTCGTGGACGGCGTGCAGGAGATCTTCTGCGGTGACCTCGAAGGACGGCACGACCGGGAGGCGTTCGAGATCTTCATCGCCACCCTGACGCAGTGGGCCGAGGGTGACCTGGACGTGCCGCTGCCCGGCGGCGAGAGCGGCCGCCAGGTGCTCGACCGCTACCTGGCCGCGGTGGACAAGATCACCGCGAAGCACCCGGACGACGACACGGTCGTGCTGGTCAGCCACGGCGGGTCGCTGCGGATGGCGGCGCTGGCGCTGGCCGTCAACGTGACGCCCGCGCTGGCCGAAGCGGGCCTGCTGCCCAACACCGGCCGCGTGGTGCTCGAACGCGCCGCGAACGGCTGGCGCTGCACGTCGTGGACCGGCGTGGACGTGATCGACGGCTGACCCGCTGACCCTCTGACCCGCTAACCCCAGCCCAGTTCGTGCAGCTTGGCGTCGTCGATGCCGAAGTGGTGCGCGATCTCGTGCACCACGGTGACGACGACCTCCTCGACCACGTCGTCCTCGTCGCGGCAGATGTCCAGGATCGCCTCGCGGTAGATGGAGATGCGGTCCGGCAGGACGCCGCCGTAGTCGCTGGTCCGGCTGGTCAGGGCGATGCCCTGGTAGAGGCCGAGCAGGCTCGGCTCGTGCTCGTTGCGGTCCTCGACGAGCACCACCACGTTGCTCATCGCCGCCGCGAAGTCCGGCGGGATGAGGTCCAGGGCCTCGCCGACCAGTTCCTCGAACCGCTGACGGGTCATCTCCACCGGCACGTCGTCACCTCGATGGCGTGGTCGTGGTCGTGGCGGTCGTCGTCTCGCTCTCGTCCGGCTTCGAGGGCTTCGTGCCGGACGAGGACGGTGCGGCCGAGCTGGTGTTGGACTCGGAGTGCAGCGGCGCGCCGGTCGCGTCCGCCTGCTGCACGGCCGTCGTCTGCGGCGGGTTCGACGTGGTCAGCGGCGGCGCGTTGGGGTTGCGCACGCTGCCCTGCCACGCGGTCAGACCGCCGTCCGTCGGTGTCGCGCCGACCTTGCAGTTGGCCAGCCGCGAGCCGGCCGCCCAGCTCTCCGGCGCCCTGGTGTCCCAGGTGAAGATGAGGCCTTGGGCCCTGATGTCGACGCCGCCGGTGTACTCGGCGGTGATCCGGGCGCACTCGCCGGCCATGAAGTCGTCCTGCGCCTCCGCCGCTGGGAACTCGCCCGGCGGCAGCGCCACCACGCCGGTGATCTCGAACGTGTGCGGCTGCACGCACTCCACCGGGTCGGCCACCGATCTGGTCTCGGTGATGCCCAGGCACACGCCCGGGTCGTACACGTCGGACTGGTCCTGGGTGCGCGCGGTGCCGTAGGCCGGGAGCAGCCCGCCCGCCGGACCGGCCACCTGCAGGCCGCAGCGCAGCGTGCGCTGCCCCTCGCCCCACAGCCGTTCACCGGGGTTGAGCGGACCGACCGTGTACTTGCCGAACGGGTCGAACTTGCCGCCCAGGTAGTCCAGCGACATCTTGGCGCACTGCTCCTGGCTGATCTGCTGCCACTGCGCGTCGTCCGGGAACGGCGCCTGCGGCCCGTGCGCGGCGGAGATGTCGGCCACCCCGGTCACCTCGAACAGGTGCTGGCTGGCGCAGTCGACCTTCGCGACGTCCGCCAGGTCCTTCCTGGTCCAGTTCAGGCAGTCACCCGCCTGAGCTGCCATGACGGGGTTCACCGTGGTCGCGCCCGCGCCGGCGAGACCGCCCGCGCCCACCGGCCAGGAGGTGAAAGTGCTCAGGGCGAGCAGTAAAAACGCGCCCGCAGACGCGCCGAGCATGACCAAGTGGTCACCACGACGAAACCAGCGCGCGGTCACGGACATCTACTCCATGATGCCTGTGTCGGCCGACGAACCCTTCGGGCGGGTGGAGTGTGTTGCTTTTAGGCCACTCGTCACCCAATCGGCGGCCGATCTCTGTACCGTCCCCGCCGGGAGTGGCTGATGACTGAGAACGACAACACCGGGAACGCCGCGTCGCCCGGCCAGGGTGGGAACAGCGGACCGAACGGACCGGGTGGACCGGGGCCGCAGGGCGGTGGCGCGACGCCGCCGCCGTACGTGCCGCCGACACCGCAAGGACCGCAGACACCGCCGGGTGGACGCGGCCAGATCCGCAACCAGGAGCCGGGCGTGACCAAGCCCCGGCCGCCGTCGGTGGCCGAGCAGCGTGCGCGCGCCCAGGCGATCGAGCAGCAGCGTGAGCAGCAGCTCGCCCTCGAAGCCGAGGAGAAGCGCAAGAAGAAGCTGCGCAAGCGGCTGCTCGTCGGCGGTGGCGTGGCTGTCGGCGTGGTGGGCGTGGTGGCCATCTGGTACGCCGTGTCCAGCCCCGACGACGTCGAGGCGCAGTGCACGCAGGACGACGTCGTGGTCGAGGACCAGTACTGCGACGAGAACTACGCGCGTTCCCATGGCGGGTACGTGAGCAGCGGCTTCATCTACATCGGTGGCAGCTCCTACCGCTACCACTACGGCGGTGCCAGCACCCCGATCGGCCAGAAGGTCAGCGGCGGCAGCTACACCGTGCCCAAGGGCGCGAACGTGGTCACGAAGTCCGGCACCACCGTCCAGCGCGGCGGTTTCGGCGTGTCCGGCGGCAGCAAGAGCGGGGGCAGCTGAGTGCGCCGGGAGTCCTCCACGCCCCGGCCGAACTGGCAGCGCACCGTCGCCGACCAGGGGCTCGTGTTCGGCGCGCCGGCCAAGGCCGCGGACGGCAGCCCCCGCCCGTACTGGGACGAGTCGGCGCACTACGTCTTCGAGATGAGCGACGTGCTGTCGCTGGAGGCGGACGTCGAGCTGCTGCACAGCATGTGCCTGGAAGCCGTGGACAACGTCGTGCTCACCGAGCGCTACCGGGACTTCGGCATCAACGAGTGGCTGTGGCCGGCGATCGGCGAGTCGTGGAAGCGCCGCGACCCGCACGTCTACGGGCGGTTCGACCTGCGCTACGACGCCCGTGGCCCGGCCAAGCTGCTGGAGTACAACGCGGACACGCCCACGTCGCTGCTGGAGGCGTCGGTCGTCCAGTGGAACTGGAAGACCGACGTGTTCCCCGACGACGACCAGTGGAACTCCATCCACGAGAAGCTGGTCGAGCGCTGGGCCGAGATCGGCGACCGGCTGCCGTCCAACGAGCTGCACTTCACCTGGTCCGGCGCGGACCCCTCCGGTGAGGACCACGTCACCGTGGCCTACCTCCAGGAGACCGCGGCCGAGGCGGGCATGAACACCGTCGGCCTGGCCATCGAGGAGATCGGCTGGGACTCGCTGCTCAAGCGGTTCGTCGACCTCGAAGACGCCCCCATGGGCACGGTGGTGAAGCTCTACCCGTGGGAATGGGTGGTGGACGAGCAGTTCGGCCGCTTCGCGGTGGAGAGCCTGCCCGGCACCCTGTGGGTCGAGCCGCTGTGGAAGATGCTGCTGTCCAACAAGGCACTGCTGGCCGTGCTGTGGGAGATGTACCCCGGCCACCCGAACCTCCTGCCCGCGTTCCTGGACGAGCCAGGCCTCCTCACGGAGTACGTGCGAAAGCCGCGTCTGGGTCGGGAAGGCGCGAACATCCAGATCGTCGCCCCCGGCTACGAGACCCAGACCGGCGGGGTCTACGGCAAGGAGGGCTTCGTCTACCAGCTGTTCGACCCACTGCCCGAGTTCGACGGCTACCGGCCGGCGCTGGGCGCGTGGATCGTCGGCGACACCGCGGCCGGCCTCGGCATCCGGGAGACAGTCGGCCTGGTCACCGACGACGGCGCGGCCTTCGTACCGCACAGGATCGCCGGATGAGACTCCCCGCACGCACGTCGTCACCGGCTCCTTCACCGGCGGCACAACCGATCAATTCGCACACCATGGAGGGTCAGTGATCTCCCCACTCGCGTTGGACTCCGGCTTCGGCGCCGCCATCGGCCAGGGCGTCGGCGCGATCGCGCTGTACGCCGTCGTCGGCCTGGTGCTGATGGTCGTCGGCTTCTACGCCATCGACTGGACCACCCCGGGCAAGCTCAGCGTGCTCGTCCGCGGCGGCGCGCCGAACGCGGTCATCGTGACCTCGGCGGGCCTGGTGAGCATGGCGCTGATCGTGGTCGTGGCGATCTACAGCTCGGCGGGCAAGCTGGACGAGGGCCTGCTCTCGGCCCTGATCTTCGGCTTCGTCGGGATCATCGTGCAGGTGCTCGCGGTGCGGCTGCTGGAGTGGGTGACCAGGCTCGACATCGGTTCGCTGATCGAGTCCGAGCGGTTCGCCCCGGCCAGCGTCGTGGTCGCCGCGGCACACGTCGCGCTCGGTCTCGTGGTCGCCGTCGCCATCTCCTGAGCTCTGCCGAGCGGACCTTTGGCGGAGCCGGTACCCTGTCCGGCCCGCGGGGTGCCCGTGGCGTCACCGGTATGGGCGTCACCGGTATGGTGGGCGCCCAGGTCGGCAGGACACACGCCGCGGGCGTTCGCGACGCGGCGCCGCCCCGGTTTTCGCCGTGGAGCACGGAACTAACAGATGGGGGTCGCCGCGATGACCGAGGCCGCGGGCAAGCGCACACACGCGCTGCTGGAGGACGTGCACCGGATAGTCGCGGACCGGTCGTGCGCGGTGCTGTCGTTCGACGTCTTCGACACGATCCTGTGGCGGAGGGTGCCCCGTCCGGCGGACGTGTTCGGCATCCTCGGGTCCCGGCTGCGCTCGGCCGGGCTGGCGCCGTCGTGGATGACGGACGCGACGTTCCGGAAGATGCGGATCGCGGCCGAGGCCAAGGCCCGTGACGACCGCGGCGACCTGGGCCCCGAGGTGTCGCTGTTCGACATCTGGCGCGCCATGCCGACCGGCACGTTCGACGGCTCGCTGCTGGACAAGCTGGTCAAGGCCGAGGTCGAGGTGGAACGCGAGTTCACCGTGGTCGACCTCGACATGGCCGAGGTGATCCGCGAGGCGGACCGCAACGAAGTGCCGATCGTGCTGGTCTCGGACACGTACTTCACCGAGGAGCAGCTGACCTACCTGCTGGACCGGCCGGAACTGGACGGGCTGCGCAAGGCGCGGGTGTTCCGCTCGCACCAGCACGGCACGGACAAGACCAACGGCCTGTTCGAGATCGTGTTCAACGAGCTCAACCTCAGCCCCGAGCAGATCGTGCACATCGGGGACAACGAGATCGCCGACATCGAGGTCCCGGCCGAGCTGGGCGTGCGGGTGGTGCACTACCGCCGCGTCGACCAGCCGCTGGCCGTCGTGCTGGAGCGCGAGGGCGAGCCGGAGCACCCGTTCGGCCCGTACGCGCCGCACCTGGACGAGAACAACGGCGACTTCGGCATCACCAGCCTGCGGGCCAAGGTGCTGCAGGCGTCCGGCGCGGACAGCGAGTCCGGCCGCGACACCGCGTGGCGGTACGGCGCCGCCGTCCTCGGCCCCGTGATGACCGGCTTCGCCGAGTGGGTCGCGTGGCGTGCGCACGAGTCCGGCACCCGGGTGCTGTGGTGCCCGATGCGCGAGGGCGACCTGCTGTCCACGCTGGTCAACAACGCCGCCAAGGAACGCGGGTGGGACGTCGAGGCCAGGCCGATCTGGCTGTCCCGGCACGTCACCTCGCTGGCCGCGCTGGACCGCTTCGACGTGGACTCGGTGCACGAGTTCATCCGCCGCAGCTACAAGCTTTCGATCCGCGAACTGCTGTCCGTGCTGCACCTGCGCGCGGGCGAGGTGCCGAGCCTGGCCAACGAGCTGGACTCGGTGGTGGACAACGGCGACATCGCCGAGCGCGTCGCCATCGCGCTCACCGAGTCGCCGCACCTGCAGAACCGGCTCAAGGCCACCGTCACCGCGGCCCGCGAGCGGATGGTCCGGTACCTGCGCTCGACCGGCGCGCTGGACAGCCCCTACCTCACCCTGGTCGACCTCGGCTGGGGCGGCACCATCCAGCGCCAGCTCGCCCAGGCGTTGAAGGTCGCCGACATCGACATCAAGCCCGCCGGGCTGTACCTGGCCACCGACGACCGGTCGGTGCGCGCCTACCTGGCCGGTCTGCGCGCCGAGGGCTACCTGGCGCAGGCGGGCCACCCAGTCGACATCGCGGCCACCATCGTGCGCAGCCCCGAGGTGCTGGAGCAGTGCGTCAACGCGCTGTGCGGCTCGCTGGTGGGCTTCACCGAGGACGGCGCGCCCGTGCTGGGTCGCGTCACCGAGTCGAGCACGCAGAACGCCGAGCGGCTGGCCGCGCAGGAGGGCATGCTGGCGTTCCAGCGCATCTGGAACAGCTACGTCAGCGCGTCCGGTGGCACGTGGTCCGACCTGGCCCGCCCGCAGGCGGCGAAGGACCGGCTGGCGAACATCCTGGTGTCCGCGCTGCGGGCGCCGACGCCCGGTGAGGCCGCCGTGTTCGGCAGCTGGGCGCACGAGGACAACTTCGGCTCCACCATGGTCACCAAGGTGGTCCCGGACGACCTGGTGGCGGCCCTGCCGTACCTGTCGCCGCTGGACCTCGAAGACCTGGGCATGCGCGACTCGTTCTGGCCCGCGCTGCTCGCCGCCTCCGACACCGGGCTGGCCGCCGCGAGCAAGGCGCTGACCGCCGGGCTCGTCGACCCCGACGTGTTCGAGCCGACCGGCGAGCCGTTCGAGACCGCGCTGCACTACCGCACCGGCGCGGACGAGTGGGAGAGCGGCGGTCGGCGACGCGTGCGGATCAACCGCAACGGCCTGTCGTTCGCCCGGCTCGACTTCGAGCACCACGACGTCATCGACCTGTCGCTGGCCATCCCCGGCCGGCCCGCGATCGTGCGGGTCGACTGGATCGAGGTCCGGGGCAACGCGGGCCGCCGCCCGCTGCCCGAGCCGCTGCGCTGGGAGACGCCGGAGGACTTCGCCGGCATGAGCTACACCGGCTGCCGCTGGCTCGGCGGGAACATGATCGAGTTCGGCGGCGAGAAGTCGGCGCTCGTGCTGCGAGTCGCCGGGCGCGCCGGCGCGCCCATGTCGTCCGGGCAGGTCACCGTGGCGTTCGCGGTGCTGCCGCAGTCGTTGTCGAACCTGTCCGCCCGTCCGCCGTCGACCGCATCGCGGGTCGCGCGGATCAGCGGCAGGCTGCGTGAGGAGTACCGGGCCCGCGGGGCCACGGGTGTGGCCGCGGGCGCCGCACGGGTGGCGATCCGCAAGCTTGGAGGCGCTTCGTGAACCAAGGTGTTGACGTCATCGGCAGCAGGGAAGACCCCCACGCCCAGATCAGGATGGCGCGCGCGCTCCCGGTGATGTTGCACTCCCTGTCGGCGTTGCGCGAGCAGTTCGCGATCATCTTCGCCAACCGGAAGATCGACACGGTGGTGGAGGTCGGCGTCGAGTCCGGCCAGGTCAGCTCCATCTACACCGAGCTGGGCGCCTCGGCCGTGCACTGCGTGGACCCGTTCCCCTCGGACGAGCTGCGCGCCACGCTGGCCAAGAACCCGCTGTTGCACCTGGTCGAGGGCCACTCGCCCGCGGTGCTCGCCGAACTGCCGATCGCGGACCTGTACGTGCTCGACGGCGACCACAACTACGCGGTGGTCCACGCCGAGGTCACGTGGATCATGCAGAACGCGCCGGACGCCGTCGTCGTGCTCAACGACGTGCTGTGGCCGTGCGCGCGGCGGGACCTGTACTACGAGCCCTCGCCGTTGACCGGTGACGACAAGCACGAGTCGTCGTCCGACGGGCCCACCGTGTGGCACGACGAGCTGACGCCCGCGGGCCTGGTCGGGCTCGGCGCGTTCACCTGGGCGGTGCAGGCCGGCGGTGAGCGCAACGGTGTGCTCACGGCCGTCGAGGACGCGGTGACCGAGGCCGGCGCCGCCGACTGGCTGCTCGAAGTGGTGCCCGCGGTGTTCGGCATCGGGTTCCTGATGCGCAAGGCCGCTCCGGGCACGAAGAAGATCATGGACCAGTTGCGGCCGTTCACGTCGTCGAAGCTGTTGGCGACGATGGAGGGCAACCGGATCGCGCTCTACACCCGGGTGCTCCAGATGCAGTTCGAGGCGGTCGCGCACGCCGACGACGCCGACCGGCTCGCCGAGACGGTCGCGACGCAGCGGCACGAGATCGAGCACCTGCGGGCCGAGCTGGAGAAGCGCGAGAACCAGGTCCACGAGCTGAGACGGGCGAACCAACTGCTGGAACAGCAGCTCCGCGACCCCCTCTCCGTCGCCCCACCGGATCTGGGCTCCGCCGTCAACCACCTGGGCCGAGCCGCCGCCGCCCGCATCCGCAAGTCCCGCCGCTAACCCCCGCCTCACCAAAGAGGCCCGGCCACCCGGCCGGGCCTCTTTTCTCGCACCCACTCCCGAGAGTCCAACGTTCAGAACGCGCGTGTCCAACGTTCAGAACAGGCGAGTTGAACGCTCAGGAACGGCCTACGCCTGCCGGAACGGGCTCCGCCGCGACCTCGGAGCCGGACTCCGCCTCCGGCGTGTCCTGCGCGGGCTGGGGTACGCGGGAAGCCACCCAGTACATGGCCACCAGCACGATCACGCCCGCCGCGCCGAGCACGAGCGGTAGCACCGAGCCGCCGTACGGCGGGTGCCAGCTGCCCTTCAGCGGGTTCATGATGGCCAGACCCGACTGCCACCGGATCATCGTGTACGCCAGGCACACGAAGTGGATCGGCAGCAGCAGGAACGCCAGCAGCCGCGTCATCGACCTAAAGTGCTCCGCGGTCAACGCCCGGTGCGCCAGGACGTGCGCGGCCAACAGCGGGATGCCCACGGCGCCCGGCAGGAAGTACCGGCCCTGGTTGAACCAGCTGGTCTCGTTGATCAGCAGGATCTCCATGCCGACGTACGGGACGAACGTGCCGATGAAGTAGGCCGTCAACCGCCACCGCTGCGACCGCTTGCCGACCACCAGCGCGCCCAGGACCAGCAGCCCGAGCGCGGCGAACCAGGCGACGTAGACCAGGCGCGGCATGAGCGTCTCGGCCCAGCCCATCACGCCGACCATCTGGTTGGCGATGTTCGGCCACATGTCCAGGAACGCCAACTTCAGCACGTCCTTCATGGCGTACCCGAAATCACGGTCCGCGAGCTCGGCGGTGCCGGCGAGCACCGTCCACAGCCCCGAGGCGACCGTGGCCAGCACGACCACCCCGGTCCAGATCCGCACCACCCGCTGCTTGAGCAGGTACTTCAGCCGTTGCCACGACACCGGCACCAGCATCACGCCGACGATCACGACGAGCCACATGACACCGCTGAACCGGGGCGTCACCAGCACGCTCGCCGACACACCCGCCAACGCCACGGCGGCCCGGTTCACGTCTTCCCGCTTCTCGTGCAGCAGGGCGATCAACGCGATCGCCAACGTGACGCCGGAGGTGATCTCGATGCCGTTCGGGTTGATCGCGCCGCCCAGGTGCGCCGTCATCGGCGTCACCGCCGCGACCAGGCCCGCGAGGGCCGCCCGGTGCCTCGTCCAGCGGACCGCCGCCACCACCGCGAACGCCAGCATCGCGGCCATCAGCGCGCTGTTGATCAGGCGCGCGAGCATGATGCCCTTCCACTCCGGCCAGATGGCGATCGGCCAGCCGACCGTCGCGTAGTAGACCGGGTTGTAAAGGGCCGCGGACACGAACGCGAGCACCGGCGTGGAGTCACCGCCCGGCTGCTGCGCGCAGCTCGCCGGCACCGTGACCTGCATCGGGAAGCAGCTCTGGTGCTTGCCGTCCGGGGCGTTGTTCTTGTCCAGGCTCCGCGGCACGGGGTACACGCGGGCCGGCCCCACCAAGAGGTCGCCCTGCATGACGCCCACGGCACGCAGCGCGTGCGACTCCTCGTCCGGAGGACCGTCGAAGGGAGCGGCGAAGGACCAAGCCGCGTGCAGGAGCCAAAAGCCGATAAAGGCGACCAGCCAAAGCCGTGCACCCGAACGTCGGTTCGTCACGGCCGCGTATCCTATGCGACTGTGGTGGACCCTCTTGATTCAGTCCGGTCTCGAGCCGGCCGGAGCACTACCGGGGTCGAGTGGTCCACCGAATCCCACACGTCAGGCCCGGTCGAGGGAGCATGCGCGGCATGGCGGTGCCGAACCGTTCGCGCAGACCGCGGCTCTGATGATCAGCACCAGTTCCACACCCCCAGTCCTCACCGGAATCGGCGAGGACTGAACCTCTCTCCCTTCCCCGAGAGCTCCCCGTCCCCACCCTACGGCCGAAAGTCGGTTGAACCTTTCGATGGGTTACCACGAGTGGCACGCCAAGCCCGGCACTTACAACGACGTCGTCCGGCACTTCGCGCCGGGCTCGCGCATCCTCGACGTGGGGTGCGGCACGGCCTGGGTTTCCGAGTTCTTCCCCGACTACGTCGGGCTGGACAACTTCGAGTCGACCGTGCTCAAGGCCAAGGAGCAGGGCATCGACGTCCGCCTGGCCGACCTGGAGCGGGAACTCCCCGTCGGTGACGCCGAGTTCGACGGCGTGATCCTGAAGGACGTCTTGGAGCACCTGCTCGACCCGGTCTCGCTGATGCAGCAGGTCTTCCGCGCGGTCAAGCCGGGCGGCCGGGTGTTCGCCTCCTCGCCGGACGCGCAGCGCTGGGTGTGGAACGACTACACGCACCGCCGGCCGTGGACCCGTGCGTCGATGCGCCGGCTGTTGGAGGACCAGGGCTTCGAGGTCAGGACGGTGTCCTACGAGTCCGTCATGCCGGGCACCGGCATCGTGTCCGGCATGCTGCCGGGCAAGCGCCGTCCCGCGGTGCTCCAGGCGGCCGCGTGGCTGCCCGGCTGGCGCCGCAACGTGTGGGCGTTGGCGCTGCGACCGAAGGCCTGACGTCCAAGGGGCCGCGTGCCGGCCACCACGCCGATCGGGCACAACGACGTGCTCGACGCCGGACTGCGCTCTGCCGTCGACCGGTGCCCCCGCCGAACGCCAACGGCGGGGGCACCGGGTCAGCTGACGCCGGCCTGCTGGGACTTCGAGGCGCGCAGGAGCATCCGGACCGCGCCTGACCTGGAACCGGCCTCCACGACCACCATGGCCACGCCGACCGCGGTACCCGAGGCCAGGATGATCTGCCACGGCGAGCCGTGCAGCAGGGCCAGCAGCACCCAGTGCCCGACCGCGATGCCGACCAGGCCCACGACCATCCGCGTGCTCTTGCGTGCGATGGCGAACGTCAGGTGCACCCACAGCACCGCCGCACCCGTCATGACCAGCGCGAGTGCCGGCAGCAGCGGCTTGGACGCGCCGTAGGCCGGGCCGAACGTCACGGTCAGCACCCACGTCGGCATCAGCCACAGGACCAGCGTCACGGCGAGCCCGCCGGCCGCCGTCAGGGCCAACGTCTTGAGCACCGCGCGATCGGCCGACTCACCGCGTTCCAACGCCGCCGCCGCCCGCGGCAGCAGCACCATGGCCAACGCGGCGGGCGCGAACAGCGCCACCTTGCCCAGCAGCACCGCGCCCGCGTACACGGCCCGGTCGGCTTCGGCCAGCATCGCCTGCCCGACCAGCACGTCCACGTTCGTCAACGACGAGAACGCGAGCAGCCCGATCATCGTGACCAGCGTGTTCGTCGCGACGGGTGGTGTCGTCGGGGTCGGCTTCGCGGCCCGGGCCACCGGCGGGAACATCACCGCGAGACCGATGACGGTCGCGAGCATCATCGCCCACATGCTGCCCGACATGCCCGCGGCCAGCAGGCACAGCGGCAGCAGCAGGGGCCGCAGCGCGCCCAGCGGCCCGGCCAGCGAGAACGCCACGTAGCCGAACCGCTCCAGGCCCTGGGTGGCGCCGACGAGGACGAGCAGCATGCACGTCATCCCGATCCACAGCGCCGCCAGGACCACCGGCTGGGGCGAGCCGAGGTGCAGCCGATCGGCCAGCACCGGGCTCAAGCCCGCGATCGCCGCGGCGATGAGCAGGCACGCGATGCCCATCCGGCGGCCTTGTTGGCGCAGGTAGGCGGACAGCTCACCGGGCGTGCCGGAGGTGCGCAGGACCGCCACGTTCCGCGTCACGGACATCTGCACGCCGTTCACCGGCATCCACGTGATGGTGCCGAACGCGATCAGCGCCGATATCGCGGCGAATTCAGGCGGCGTCACCATGCGCGCGGCGACGACGTAGAACAGGTAGTTGCCGCCGTGCCCGGCGAAACTCGCGATCAGCACCAGCAGCCCAGCGCGCTTGCCGTTGTCACTCATCGTGGGTCTTCGAGGTCGCGGTGCGCGTCCGCGCCGGCGTTCGGCGGCGGCCACGCTCGTCCGCGTGTTTGCTCCTGGTGGAGGCCACCGGTTCGACAGCGATGTGGGTCGGCACGCCGCTCATCGTAGGGCGGTGGCTTGAGCCAGTCGGTCGAGGATCTGCATGGCACTCGCCGGGACGGTGTTGGTCTTGCTCACCCGGGTGTACCAGTCGTGGGTCGACTTGCGCAGCGCCTCGCCCTTCGAGATGACGTCCACGATCGCCGCGCCGAGGCCCGCGGTCGTCTTGGCCACCTGCCCGTTGACACCCGGCTCGATCAGTTCGACGGCCGCGTTGTCGTCGCCCTCAACCAGGACGACCGGCGTGCCGACCGCGCACGACTCGACCACGACCAGGCCGTAGCCCTCCCGCTGCGACGGGTTGACCAGCACCGCGGCCGTGCGGATGCCCTCGTCCAGTTCCTCCTGGCTGACGAAACCGGGGGTGCTGATGACGTCACGCAGGCCGAGGCGTTCGATCTCGGCGATCACGGCGGCCCGGGACTGGCCCTCACCGAAGATCGTGGCGGTGAGGTCGGGGATCTGCTCGCGGGCCTCCGCGATGGCCGCCGGCAGCGTCTCGACCCGCTTGTCCGCGATGTGCCTGCCGACGTAGACGACCCGCGGCGGTGACGTGACGGACGTGTTCGGTTCCACATCGTCCCGCGGCTCGATCAGACCGCGGCTGACGACCGCGTCACCGCGCAGGCCACTGGCCTGCAGCCGGCGGGCGTGCAGCTGCGAGTGGCACGAGGCGATCGGGCTGAGCTTCGCGGCGATCCACTGCAGCGCGCCGGCCACCCGGCCGATGACCGGACCGGAGTACGCGCGCCACTGGTCCGGCCGCCACACCTCCAGCCAGTCGACGTCGATCGCGACCTTCGAGCCGAGCAGCGCGGCGCGCACGGCCAGCACGTTCGTGCTCGGCACGGCGGACACCAGCACGGCGTCGTACTTGTGCCGGTTCGCGCGCAGGTGCTTCGCCAAGCCATAGGAGTAACGCAGGGCGGGACCGAGGGTGCGCACGCCGTTCGCGTCGTAGAGGTTGCGGTCCTTGCTCACCGCCTTGATGGTGATCCCCTCGATCACCGGCTCCTCGTCCCACTGCACGCGGGTCAGGTAGGTGACCTCGTGGCCGGCGGCGGCGTACGCCTCGGCGAAGCCCCGGTACAGGCGTTCGCCACCGCCTTTGGTCCAGGGGAACAGGCAGTCGAAGGCAATGGCGATGCGCACTAGCGCTCCTCTGTCTGACACTCGGAGTGTTGGCAATGGTATCGGCCGGCCGTTCGACGGCGAGGCCGGGGAATCGCCCGGTTGCGGCACCTTACACAGCCGCTGTAACGCCTGTGGGTCCGCGCAGTTGTCCGTAGTAACGATCTTGACTGCTGAAGATTGTCGGTCCTTGCCGGCAGAATCAAATCAAGGGTTCCCCTTGGCGGGGACCTCAGCGTGAGCGTGGCGGCGGAGATGTCTGCCCTGGGTGCGGTGGTGGTGGGTTCAGGCGCGCACCACCACGAAAAGGCCTGGGTGAGGGGTACTACCCTGATGTTGTGATTGACCTCAAGGCACTGCGCGAAAACCCGGAAGCCGTCCGTGCGTCGCAACGCGCACGTGGCGAGGACGAGACCGTGGTCGACGCGCTGCTGTCCGCCGACGAGCGCCGCCGGGGTGCCATCGCCCGCGCCGACGCGCTGCGCGGCGAGCAGAAGACGTTCGGCAAGCAGGTCGGCCGGGCCAAGGGCGAGGAGCGGGACGCGCTGCTGGCCAAGGGCAAGGAGCTGGCCGCCGAGGTCAAGGCCGCCGAGGCCGAGCAGTCCGCCGCCGAGGCCGAGCTGGCCGAACTGCACCGCGCCATGCCGAACGTGGTCCACCCGGACGCGCCCGCCGGCGGCGAGGACGACTACGTGGTGGTCAAGCACGTCGGTGAGAAGCGCGAATTCGACTTCGAGCCGCTGGACCACCTCGACCTGGGCATCAAGCTCGGCGCGATCGACATGGAACGCGGCGCGAAGGTGTCCGGGTCGCGGTTCTACTTCCTCACCGGCGTCGGCGCCCAGCTGGAACTGGCCCTGCTGAACATGGCCGTCGCCCAGGCCACCGCGGCCGGCTTCAAGCTGATGATCACGCCGACCCTGGTCCGGCCGGAGATCATGGCGGGCACCGGTTTCCTCGGCGCGCACGCGAGCGAGATCTACCGCCTGGAAGCCGACGACCTGTACCTGGTCGGCACGTCGGAGGTGCCCCTCGCGGGCTACCACGCGGACGAGATCCTGGACGGCCCGAAGCGCTACGCGGGCTGGTCGTCGTGCTACCGCCGCGAAGCCGGCTCGTACGGCAAGGACACCCGCGGCATCATCCGGGTGCACCAGTTCAACAAGGTCGAGATGTTCTCCTACGTCAAGCCCGAGGACGCCGAGGCCGAGCACGCCAGGCTGCTGACCTGGGAAGAGGAGATGCTGGCCAAGATCGACGTCCCGTACCGGGTCATCGACACGGCCGCGGGCGACCTGGGCACGTCCGCCGCGCGCAAGTTCGACTGCGAGGCGTGGATCCCGACCCAGCAGGCGTACCGGGAGCTGACCTCCACCTCGAACTGCACCACGTTCCAGGCCCGCCGGCTGAACGTGCGCTACCGCGACGAGAACGGCAAGCCGCAGATCGCCGCCACGCTCAACGGCACCCTGGCCACCACCCGCTGGATCGTGGCCATCCTGGAGAACCACCAGCAGGCCGACGGCTCGGTCGTCGTCCCCGAGGCGCTGCGCCCGTTCCTGGGCATGGACGTGCTCAAGCCCGGCTGAGTGCGCAAGCCCAGCTGAGCGGTCAGGACCAGCTGAGTTCGACCTCGCCGGCCACGTGCCGGCCGATCTCCAACGCCGACGTCGCGGCGGGTGAAGGTGCGTTGAGCACGTGCACCTGCCGCGGCGCGGTGTCGATCAGGAAGTCGTCCACCAGCGAGCCGTCGGCGCGCATCGCCTGCGCCCGCACGCCCGCCGAAGCGCGCACCAGGTCGTCCTCCCGCACCGCGGGCACCAGCCGGGCCAGGCTCGCCGCGAACCGCTTGCGCGACAACGACCGCAGCACCTCCTCCGCACCGGTCCGGGCGAACCGGCGGGCCAGCCGCCACGTGCCGGGGAACCGCGCCACGTCGAACACGTCCGACGCCGAGAAGTCACGCCACCGGTAGCCCTCACGGCGCAGCGCGAGTACCGCGTTCGGGCCCGCGTGCACGCTGCCGTCCAACATCCGGGTCAGGTGCACGCCCAGGAACGGCAGCGTCGGGTCGGGCACCGGGTAGATCAGCCCGCGCACCAGGTGCCGCCGGTCGTGCCGCAGCTCGTAGTACTCACCCCGGAACGGCACGATCGCCGCCGACGGCGTCACGCCCGCCAGCCGCGCCACCCGGTCGCTGTGCAGGCCCGCGCAGTTCACCAGCGCGTCCGCCCGCACCACACCGCTCGGCGTGGCCACCTCCACGCCACCGCCGCTGAGCGCGCGCCGGATCGCCAACGCGGGCGTGTGCAACCGCAGGTCATGGCCGTTCAGCTCACGCACCAGGGCCGCGCACACGGCCGGGAAGTCGATGATCCCGGTGCTCTCCACCCGCAACGCGGCCACCGCCGCCACCTCGGGCTCGTGCGCACGCGCCTCGTCGACACCGATCCGCCGCGCCGGCACCCCGTTCGCCTCGGCCCGCTGCGCCAACGCGTCCAGCCTCGGCAACTCGTCGGGCGAGGTGGCGACGACGAGCTTGCCGCACACGTCCACCGGCACGCCGTGCTCACGCGCGTACGCGACGATCGAGGCGTTGCCCGCCACCGACATCCGCGCCTTCAACGACCCCGGCTTGTAGTACAGGCCGGCGTGCACGACGTTGCTGTTGTGCCCGGTCTGGTGGGCCGCCCACTGCGTCTCTTTCTCCAGCACCACCACGTCGTGGCCGCGTCGCGCCAACTCCCGCGCGGTCGCCAGGCCGACGATCCCGCCACCGATCACCACGACTCGTCGCACAACCGCAGAGACTAGTGCCGGCTCACGCCGAGTACATCCACTCCAAGGTCTTCTCGAACGGGATCAGCGGCTCGTCACCGAGGGTGTCGACGAGCCGTTCACGGCTGCCGACCAGGCGGACGACCTCGTTCGCCCGGACGAAGGCCGGGTTCACCTCGACCTCGATCTCGTACCCGGCGATGGCCGCCATCATGTCCAGCACCTCGGACAGCGAGTGCGCGACCCCCGAGCACAGGTTGAGGGTGCTGCCGGCCGGGGCGATCTCGACCAGCCTGCGGTAGTAGCGGGCCACGGTCCGGACGTCGCCGAAATCGCGCCAGACCCCGGTGTTGCCCAGTTCGATCTTCCGCTCGCCGCGGCGGAAGTGGTCCACGATCTTCGGGATCAGGAACCGCGCGTCCTGGCCCGCGCCCGTGTAGTTGAACGGCCGGGTGATCGCGATCGGCAGGCGGTCCGCCCACAGCTTCGCCATGTACTCCATGGCGAGCTTGCTGACCGCGTAGTCGTTCACCGGATCGGGCGCGACGTCCTCGTCGATGGGCTCGACGGTCGCGTTGCCGTAGATGTTCGCGCTGCTCGCCAACGCCACGATGCGCGGACGGCGCGGCGCGTCGCTCAGCGCGGCGAGCAGGTTGCGGGTGCCGACCACGTTCGCCCGGTAAAGCTCGTCCGCGTCACCGTGCGCGACGAACGAGATGGCCGCCAAGTGCACGACGGCGTCCGGCTCGACCTCGGCGACCACGGACCGCAGGCTCTCGCGGTCGAGCAGGTCGGCCCGGTGAACCTCGACCCCGGGCACCGGGGTGCCCGGCGAGGCGTGCGCCAGACCGACCACCTCGTGGCCCGCACCGATCAGCTCGGCGGCGACGTGCCGCCCGGTGAAGCCGGAGACGCCGGTGACCAGGACCCGCGTCGGTTCAGAAGGAGAACCCACGCTCGTTCCTCTCGATGTCCGCCTCCACCATCATCCGGGCCAGCTCTTCGAGGGTGGTCTTCGCTTCCCAGCCGAGCACGTCCTTGGCCTTGGACGCGTCGCCGATCAGCAGGTCGACCTCGGCCGGGCGGTAGAACTTGGGGTTGACCCGGACCAGTTCGCGACCGGTCTCGGTGTCCAGGCCGCGCTCGGACTCGCCGGAGCCCTCCCACCGCAGCTCGATGCCGGCGGCGGCGAACGACAGCGTCACGAAGTCGCGGACGGTCACCGTGCGGTTGGTGGACAGCACGAACGTGTCCGGCTCGTCGGCCTGGAGCATCCGCCACATGCCGTCGACGTACTCCTTGGCGTAACCCCAGTCGCGCTTGGCGTCGAGGTTGCCCAGCTCCAGCACGTCGAGCTTGCCCAGCTTGATCTTCGCGACCGAGTCGGTGACCTTGCGCGTCACGAACTCCTGGCCGCGCAGCGGCGACTCGTGGTTGAACAGGATGCCGCTGGAGCCGAACAGGTTGTACGACTCGCGGTAGTTCACCGTCGTCCAGTGCGCGAACAGCTTCGCCACGCCGTACGGGCTGCGCGGGTAGAACGAGGTCTCCTCGGTCTGCGGCACCGCCTGCACCTTGCCGAACATCTCGGAGGTGGACGCCTGGTAGAACCGCGCGTTCGGGCTCACCGTGCGCATCGCTTCCAGCAGGTTCAGCGCGCCGACGCCGGTGATCTGCGCGGTCGTCGTCGGCTGGTCGAACGAGACGCTGACGAAGCTCTGCGCGGCCAGGTTGTAGATCTCGTCCGCGCCGGTGGAATCCAGCAGCCGGATGCTGTTGCCCAGGTCGGTGAGGTCGTATTCGACCAGGTGCAGGTTCGGGTGCTCCTGGATGCCGAGCTCGGCGATCCGCCAGAAGTTGATGGAGCTCGTGCGCCGATAAGCGCCGTAGACCTGGTAGTCCTTCTCCAGCAGCAGCTGCGCGAGATAGGCGCCGTCCTGACCGGAAATGCCGGTGACGAGTGCGGTTCGCATGACCGTGGGTGACTCCTTGTTCTCTAATGCATCAGGCGACGCACAAATGTCTTGGGCGGACTTCCCGCTCGCGCGAGTCTAATGCGGACTTGCCGCGGCCTTCGGCCGGGCGTTGCCGTTCATCGCGCGCTTGCCATGGCGCGGTAGATCTCGGCGGTCGCGTCCGCGGCGCGCTGCCAGGTGAAGGTCTCGGCGCGCTTGCGGCCGGCGGCGGCCATCGCGGTCTGCGTGTCCGGGTCGTTCACGACCTTGCGGATCGCGGTGGCGATCGCGGCCGGGTCGCGCGGGTCGAAGTAGGCCATGTCGTCGCCGCCGACCTCGTGCAGCACCGGGATGTCCGAGCCGATCACCGGGCAGCCGCGCGCCATCGCTTCGAGCACCGGCAGCCCGAAACCCTCGAACAGGGTCGGGAACGCGTACGCGCTCGCCTGGTCGTAGAGGGTGGCCAGCTCGTCGGCGGACACCCATTCGCGCAGCTCGACATCGTCGGTCAGCCCGAGGCGTTCCACCACCGGTCGCAGCGGGTCGTCGCCGTGGCTGCCGGTGATGACCAGCTTCGGGCGCTCGGCGGCCGGGATGAACGTCCACGCTTCGAGCAGCCCGTCGAAGTTCTTGTGCGGCATCCGGTTACCGCCCGCCAGCACGTACGGCCGCCCGACCGACTCGCCGGTGCGCGCCAGGACGTCGACCGGCTTGACGCCGAGGTGGATCACGTCGATGTCGGCCATCGGCCTGCCGAGCAGCTCGTGCACGTCGGTGGCCGAGGCCTGGCTGTCGGTGATGATCCGGCCGGCCGCCCGCACGGTCGCCTTGGTCAACGCCTGCACCCCGCGCGACAGTCCCCCCTGCACCCACTCGGGATGCCGGATGGCCAGGATGTCGTGCACCGTGACCACGGTCGGCAGCAACCGGACGGCCGGCCCGAAGTTCGACGGGCAGTGCAGGATGTCCGCACCGATGGCGAGGGCTCGCGGCCCGACGGCGAGCGCAACCGCCGCCGCCCACGCCACGCGGTTCTCGCCGGACACCGGCAGCGACACGATCTCGCCGGGGAACCAGGCCGGTGGCTGCTCGGCGAGCTCGCGGTTGCCGATGCCGACGAACCTGAGGTCGTCGTGCGCGGCGAGGGCCGGGAACAGCCCGCGCGCGTAACTCTCCGTGCCGCCCTTGCGCCCCGTGTAGAAGACCAGGTCGACCGCGATGCGAAGAGGCACGGCGCTCATCGTAGGCCGGCCGCCGATTCCGGCCCGACGGCCTCCCCCGGCCGCGCGCCCCGTGGATGGCGCCTCGCCGGCGTCACCCGGACGTGCTGCGGGCGAACTCCGGCAGCACGTCCGCCACGACCCGCTCCAACACCGCCTCGCTGCCCGCGTACACGCCGTCCGCACGCGGCCAGTGCACGACCAGGTCGGTGAAACCGAGCGCCCGCGCCCGGCCCGCCACGTCCCGGAAGTGCTCCACGCTGGTCAGCGAGTACACCGGGGACGAATCGGCGTTCAGGTGGAAGTCGATGGACTCCTTGGCCCGACCGATCCGCGCCAACGCCTCGCCGAACTGCTCGGTCATCCGGGCGACGCCACGCCACCACGTGGTCTCGTCGTCGGTCTCCGGCCCGGTGGTGACCCAGCCCGTGCCGTACTTCGCGGCGACTGCCATCGCCTTGGGCCCGTTCGCCGCCACCACGAACGGCAGCCGCGGCCGTTGCACGCAGCCGGGCGCGCTCCGGGCGTCACGGATCTCGTAGTACTCCCCGCTGAACGTGGTGCGCTCCTGGGCCAAGAGCATGTCCAAAGTGGCGACGAACTCCTCGAACCGCCCCTGCCGGCTGCGCGGCGGCGTGGTGCCCATCACCTCCGTGTCGTACCCCACACCGCCGGCGCCGACGCCGAGCGTGAAGCGGCCGTCGGAGAGGTCGTCCAGGGCCAGCAGTTCGCGTGAGAACGGCACCGGGTGGCGGAAGTTCGGGGACGCGACCAGCGTGCCGAGCCGAATCCGCTCGGTCACCGCGGCCGCCGCTGCCAGCGTCGGAACGGCGCCGAACCACGGTCCGTCGACCAGTGAGCGCCAGCCCATGTGGTCGTAGGTCCACGCGTGGTGGAAGCCGTACTCCTCGGCTGCCTTCCACTTGTGTTCGGCCATCCACCAGCGGTGTTCGGGCAGGATCACAATCCCAGTGCGCACCCGGCGACGGTATCCGACGGGGCACCATGGGCATGTGCAGAGACCTTCCCTTGTGGCATCCGACGTCGACGGCACCCTGCTCACCCCGTTGGGACGGGTCAGCCCGCGCACGGCGGGCATGGTCGGCCGGGTCCTGGCCGCCGACGTCCCGTTCGTGCTGGCCACCGGCCGCCCGCCGCGCTGGGTGCCGGAGGTCGCCGACGCGGCCGGCCTCACCGGCTACGCGGTGTGCTCCAACGGGGCGGTGATCTACGACATCGGCGCGGACCGCGTCGTCTCGGCGGAGCTGCTGTCCCCGGTGCAGCTCACCGACCTGGCCTCCGTGCTCGACAAGGCGTTGCCGGGCTGCTCGATGGCCTCGGAACGGGTGGGGGAGACCGCCCGGGACGGCGGTTCGATGAACGCCGACTTCGTCGCCGACGAGTTCTACAACCACCCGTGGGACGAGGGCGCCCAGCCGCTGCCCGGCCACGCGCGGGCCCACGTGCTCAGCCGGCCGTCGGTGAAACTGCTGGTCAGGCACCCGCGCATGGCGTCGCAGGACATGGCCGCGGCGGTCGGGCCGCTGGTCGAGGGGCTGGTCGCGATGACCTTCTCGACCAACGCGGGCCTGCTGGAGTTCGCCGCGCCCGGCGTGACCAAGGCGACCGGGTTGGCCACCGTCGCGCAACTGCTCGATGTGCCCGCGAGCGGTGTGCTGGCGTTCGGCGACATGCCCAACGACGTGCCGATGCTGCGGTGGGCCGGCCACGGCGTGGCCATGGCGAACGCGCACGAGGTCGCGCTGGAGGCGGCCGACGAGGTCACCGCGGCCAACTCGGAGGACGGGGTCGCGCTGGTCCTGGAGCGCTGGTTCTAGCGCGTTGGATCTAGGCTGCCCGGTGACCGCCCGTTGTCGTTGATCGTTCGTCGTCAGCCGTCGTTGTCGTTCGTCGTTGTCGTTGTGAGGAGAAGGCTCTCGTGCGCGCACTAGTGACCGGCGGCGCCGGTTTCATCGGCTCAACCCTGGTCGACCGGCTGCTGAGGGACGGGCACGAGGTGCACGTCGTGGACGACCTGAGCCGCGGCAAGCGGACCGCGCCGGTCGACCCGGCCACCGCGGACCGGTACTCGTTCTCGCAGGTGGACATCACCTCACCGGAGCTGGCCGACGTGGTCGCCGCGTTCGCGCCCGAGGTGGTGTTCCACCTGGCCGCGCAGATCGACGTGCGGGTGTCGGTGGCCGAGCCGCTGCTCGACGCCACGAAGAACGTGCTGGGCACGGTGAACCTGGCCGAGGCCGCCCGTCGGGCCGGGGTGCGCAAGGTCGTGTTCGCGTCGTCCGGCGGGTCGATCTACGGCACACCGGAGGTCCTGCCGGTGGCGGAGACGGTGCCGATCAACCCCAAGTCGCCGTACGCGGCGTCCAAGGTGTCCGGCGAGGTGTACCTGAACACGTACCGGCAGCTGTACGGGCTGGAGTGCACCCACCTGGCGTTGGCGAACGTGTACGGGCCCCGGCAGGACCCGCACGGCGAGGCGGGCGTGGTGGCCATCTTCGCGTCCGCGCTGCTGGCAGGGCGTCCCACGAAGGTGTTCGGCGACGGTGGCAACACCCGTGACTACGTGTTCGTGGAGGACGTGGTGTCCGCTTTCGTGGCCGCGTCCGGCGAGGCGGGCGGTGGCCGCCGGTACAACATCGGCACGGCCCACCAGGTCTCGGACCGCGAACTGCACACCCTCGTCGCCCAAGCCGCCGGGGTGCCCGACAACCCGGAGTTCGCCCCGGCCCGTCTCGGTGACCTGCGGGCGTCGGCCATCGACGCCTCGCTGGCGCAGTCCGAGCTGGGCTGGAAGCCGGAAGTGGACATCGCCACCGGCGTCCGCCTGACCGTCGACTACTTCCGCACGATCCAGGCCTGACCCGACCCCGCACCGCCGACCCGCACCCCGAACCGGGGGTCCCCGCCCAGGGGACCCCCGGTTTTGATCATGCCAGGGGGACCGACGGTCCGCAGTGGTGGAAGGGCCGCCTGTGGATAACCGCGACGCCTGTGGACAACTGCGGTGCCGGTGGGTTCAGGCGCCGTGCCGGTGGAGGTTCAGGCGTTGTGCTGGTGGAGTCAGGCGCTGCGCGCCGGGTCCTCCGCGTCCACGTTCAAGTCCTCGTGCTTGGGCGCCTCGGCGTTGCGCAGCGCGATCGCCCGGGCGAGCCGCGCGTACCGCAGCTCCAACTCCTTGAACCGCAGGTAGGTGTTGATGGTGGCGAACCCGAACGCCACCACGAGCGCGTACAGCAGCAGGTCGGTACCACGCCCGACACCCACGAACTCGGCCAGCTTGGACACGTCCGCGGGCCGCAGCACGGCCACCGCCGCCAGCACCATGAACAGCGCGAAGCCGATCTTCACGCCGGCCGCGGTCTTCGTGGTGCCGTGGTGGCGCAGGAAGAACACCAGCAGGACGATGACCGTGCCGATGAGCAGGAACTGGATCAGCATGTCAGCGCTTGGACCCCGTCTTGAGAGCCGTGTCGAACAGGATGTTCACGCCGTTGATGAGCGACTGGCCCTTGGACATCGAGTACTCCGTGTACAGGATCTCGACCTGTTCCTCGGTGACCCGCCAACCCCGCTGCGAGATCTGGTCGACGATCTGCGACGCGTGGCCCATGCCGTTCAGCGTGATGCGGAGCTCGTCCGCCACCTTCTTGTTGAACACCCGCAGCCCGTTGTGGGCGTCGGACAGCTTCAGCTTCCGCAGCCGCGGGCTGACCGCGACCACGGTCTTGAGCACCACGCGCTTGATCAGCGGGATGTGGGAGGCGTCGCCCTTGAACCGGGTGCCGACGATGATGTCGACCGGCTCGGCGCGCAGCCGCTCCAGCATCCGCAGCACGTCCGCGACCTGGTGCTGGCCGTCGGCGTCGAAGGTCACGAAGTACTCCGCGCCGGGCTGCGACCGGGCGTACTCGACGCCCGTCTGGATCGCCGCGCCCTGACCCAGGTTGACCGGGTGTTGCACCAGGTGGGCCCCGGACCCGCGAATCGCTTCGGCTGAGCCGTCCCGGCTACCGTCGTCGACGCACACGATGTTCGGGAACGTCTCCAGCGCGTTGCGCACGACGTCGGCGATCACCTGTGCCTCGTTGTAGACGGGCACGACCAGCCACACGTCAGACTGGTCCGCCACAGCGGCCTCCTCGCCGAGCTTGCCGAGTGAATTGGGGTGTCTGCCTGATAAGGCTAGCGTGCCCGCCGGCCCGGGTCGTGGCCGACCAACATGGTGGCGAACGCGGCGACGCTGCGGTCCCACGAGAAGCGTTCCCGGGTGACCTCGCCGAGCTTGTGCGCACGCGCCTCGCGCTCGGGGTCGGTGACGGCGGCTTGGAGGGCCGCGGCCAGCGCTCCGGGGTCCCGAGCGGGCACGAGGTGGCCGGTCACGCCGTCGTCGATGATCTCCGCGGTGCCGCCGACGTCGGTGGCCACGACCGCGCGGCCGATGGCCGCCGCCTCCAGCACCGTCGTGGGCAGCCCCTCGGTCCAACTGGGGTTCACGAACACCGTGCACGCGGCCATCTCGCGCAACGCCGTGTCGTGGTCCACCGCGCCCAGGAACTCGACGTGGTCGGCCAGCCCCAGCCGCGTCACCTGCGCCCGCAGCCCGGCCGCCGCCGGTCCGTCGCCGCACAGCCGCAACCGCAGCGGCACACCGCGCCGGTGCAGCTCCGCCGTGGCGGTGAGCAGGTCCGCCACGCCCTTGCCGTTGATCAACCGGCCGACGTAGCAGGCCACCGGCGCACCGGCGGGGACCGACGCCACCACCCCGAAGGGCAGTTCGATACCCCGGTACAACACCCGCGCCTCGCGTCCGGCCAGGTCGCGGACGAACCGCGCGGCCGACCGGGACACCGCCACCACGTCGTCCGCCCAGCGCAGCACCGGCTGGCTGGTGAGGCGGTCGACGATGTCGGCGACGAACCGGACGAACCGGTTGCCGCTCTGCACCGGGCTCGACCCGTGCTCCACGTGCAGCCTGCGCACCCGCGCCCGCTTGGCGAACAGCGACGCCCACAGGTGCGGCCAGTAGAACCGGGTGTGCGTCATCAGCACCGTGTCCGGGCCGCACAACGCGCGCAGCTTCCGGGTGAAACCGGGGTACGGCACGGGGTAGTGCGAGATCACCTCACGGCCGGGCCACCGCACCACCGTCCACCGCTCGCCCAGTCGCTGCACGCCCGCCGGCGCGCCGACCGCCGAGGTGAACACGGTGATCCGCAGCTCGGGGTCGGCTTCCAGCATGCGCCGGTGCAGTTCGTGCGCGTACGCCTCGACTCCGCCCTTGTGCGGCGGGTAGTAGACCGGCATGTCGACCAAGTGCACGGCGGAGAATCTAGGGCCTGGCCCGCTGCCCCAGCAGGCCGCCCCAGGCCAGCACCGCGGCGGTCAGCCATGCCAGGGCCATGCCAAACGCGACGCCCATCACGCCCAACCACAGGCCCAGCGCCGCGACCAGGGCGATCTCGGTGACGAATTGCACGGTGCGCACCCTCGGTCCGAGCCACGCCCGGCCGCTGGCCTTGCCGGCGACCAGCGCCGTCTGCGCCGTGGCCAGCAGGAACGCGTACGCCAAGAGCACCAGCACGACCGGCCGCAGGCCCTCCCACGGCGTGCCGAGCGCGGTCGTGAGCAGGTCCGCCGGCGCGATCAGGGTCAGGCCCGCGAACACCAGGCTGACCACGGCCGCGAGTCCGGACACGAGCATCGGCGCCCGCACCACCTCGCGGGCCGACCGGCCCGCCAGGTGCGCTAGCAGCGCGTTGCTGATGCCGATGAACAGCACGGTCAGCGCGGTCACCGGGACGAGCGCCTTGCGCAGCACGCCGAGCCCGTCGAGGCCGACGATCCACGCGGTCACGCCGAACGTGGCCCACGTGCCCGCGGTCAGGTAGACGGCGTCGATGAGGAAACCGGGCAGCAGCTCCCGCCGGTCCCGCAGCCACCCGCGCACCGCGCCGACCGCGAACGGCCCGCCGGTCAGCCACGCGCACGCCACCGCCACCGGCACCGCGGTCAACGCCCACAACAAGTAAGTGGACGACGCGTCCAGTTCACCCACGAGCACGGTCACGCCGACCGCGCCCAGGAACAGCACCAGCCACGACCCGTCCAGCAGCAACGCCCGGAACGGCTTCTGCCGCGCGTACGAGACGTACCGGCCGTGGTCCAGTACCGCGGTGAACGGCGAGGCCAACGCCTGGATCAGCAGCAACGTCCGCGCCGGACCGTCCACCAGCAGCCCGACGACCAGGCACACCAGCCCGATCGCCACGCCCAGCAGCAACGACGTCGCCGCCGCGCCCCGCACCCCGCGCGCGTCGCCGTTCGCCACCGCCTTGGACACCAGCAGCGGTTCGGCCGCGACCGCCCTGCCCAGGTACCACTGGCCGATCTGCACGATCGCGACCAGCGAGAACACCCCGAACTCGGCGTCGGTCGACACCGGCGCCGCGACCAGCTGCACGGTGAAGGTGATGGCGCTGAAGACCAGCTGGTCGATCGTGACCGCCGACTGGCGCACGGCCGTGCCGGCCAACGCGCGCAGACCGTCGAGCCGTGATCCGTTCGCCACCGTCACGGATGTCCTCTTCTTGGGAGCGTTCTTCGGGGGGAGCGTTCCGGGGAGCGCGAGAGAGGGCCTTACTGTACGGCGTCGGCCGATTCCTCTCGCGGCAGGAGAACCCCATGCCATCGCCGGTGTCCGTGGTGATCCCGTGCGCGCCGAAGGCGGAATTCCTCGCCGAGACGCTGCGCTCGGTCGCCGAGCAGACCCACCAGGACTGGGAAGTCGTGCTGGTCCTCGACGGCGAGTGCGAGCAGAACCGGGCCGCCGCCCGCACCCTCCCCGACGACCGCGTGCAGGTGCACCTGACGCCCGCGCCGCGCAGCGGTCCCGCCGTGGGCCGCAACATCGGGTTGGAGGCGGCCAAGCACGACCTGGTCGCGTTCCTCGACGCCGACGACCTGTGCCTGCCGGACCGGCTCGCGCACCAGGTCGCCGTGCTGGAGCAGCGTCCCGGCCTCGGCATGGTCGGCTCGTGGGCGCGCAAGATCGACCCGTCCGGGCAGGTCGTCGGCGAGATGCACTCGGCCATCGGTCCCGAGGTCGCGCGCACCATGCTGCTGTTCAACTGCCTGATCACGTCCACCGTGGTGGTGCGCAAGGAGTTGGCGGCCGAGGCGGGCGGGTTCGACCCGCGCTGCGTGCGGCTGGAGGACTACGACCTGTGGCTGCGCGTCATGGCCCGCGCCGACGGCGACGTGCTGCCGGAGGAACTGGTCGGCTACCGCGTGCACCCCGATCAGTACAGCCGGGGCGCGTTGATGGGGCCGCAGACCAAGTTGTTGCGCCGCAGCAAGCAGGCGCTGGCCAAGCGGATCGGCGTGAGCGGCCTCGGGGTCGCGGCCCGGCACGCGGCGTGGCTCGGCGTGCAGGTCGCGCACCGGCGCTGGTGACGCGCGAGTAGTCTCGCCGCCGCGGCGGCAAGGGGAACCGCTTTCGAGACAAAGTGACGGGTTGCTAACGCGATGAGTGCTGCACTGCTGGTGCTGTTGCTGCTCTGGGTCCCGGGTCTGATCTTCGGCGCGGCCATCAGACTGCGCGGCTGGGTACTCGCCGCCGCCGCGCCGGCCCTGACCTACGGCCTGGTCTCCCTCGGCGGCCTGCTGCTCGGCAAGCTGGGCTTCTCCTGGACGCTGGTCGCGTTCGGCGTCTGGACGCTGCTCGCGTCGGCGGTGTTGCTGCTGGTCACCACCCTGATCCAGCGCCGTTGGCCGGTGCTGCCGGACCCCGACGACAAGATTTCGCGCAACGGTCACCTGGTCGTCGCCGCGGGCCTGACCATCGGCCTCGCGGTCGGCGCGATCACGTTCCTGCGCGGCATCGGCACGATGAACCGGCTGGCCCAGGACTGGGACGCGCCGCACCACGGCAACCTGGTCCGCTGGCTCGCCGAGCACCAGACCTCGCTGGTGTCGACCGCGGGCACCATCAGCAACCAGCCGGAGAACACGAGCTACTTCTACCCCAGCACGTACCACGAGCTGCTCGCGCTGCTGCTGGACAAGGTCGGCATCACGCTGCCGGAAGTCCTCAACGCCGGCGCGCTGAGCACCGTGCTGGTGTGGCCGGTCGGCATCGCCGCGATGGGCCTGGCGTGGAAGCTGCCCGCCCGCGTGGTGGCGTTCGCCGCCGCCGTGTCCACCTGGTTCTCGCCGTTCCCGTACGACTCGCTGTGGCGCGGCCCGCTGTGGCCGTACGTCGCGGGCATCGCGCTGCTGCCCGCCGTCCTCGCGCTGGCCGCCTACCTGGTCCGGCCGCGCGGCATCACCGGCCCGGTGGCGTTCGCGCTGGCCGTCGCGGCGGTGGTCGGCCTGCAACCGAGCCTGGCGTTCATCGTCGCCGGGCTGGTCGGCATCATCTTCCTGGCCTGCGTGTTCCGCCTGGTCCCGATCGACTGGAAGCGCGCCTGGCCGTCGCTGGTCGGGGTGGTCGTGCTGGGCGGGCTCGTCGCCGTGCCGCTCATGCTGCCGTCGATGGGCGCGGCGAGCGGCGTGGCCGCCATGGTGTGGCCGTCGGAGGCCACCCCTGCGGGCGCGTTCGGGCAGATGCTGACGTTCTCCGGCGTGGCCGCGTTCCCCCAGTGGTGGATCGGCCTGCCCGCGCTGCTCGGCATGATCGTGATGATCAAGCGCGGGCAGATGCTGTGGATGGTCGGCGTGTGGCTGGCGTTCGGCGGCCTGTACGCGGCGACGGTGTCGCTGGAGGGCCGGGTCATCCAGAAGCTGACCGGCGTGTTCTACAACGACCACTGGCGGCTGGCCGTGCTGCTGCCGCTGCCCGGCGCGATCGGGTTCGGCGTGGCCGTGGTCGCGGTCGGCACGTGGCTGGTCAACCGGTACCGCGACCGGGTGCCCGCCCTGGCCCGCACGCCGTGGGCGCCCGTCGCCGTGAGCGTGGTGGTCTTCCTGCTCATCAGCCTGGTCAGCGGCGCGTACATCGGCCGCAACAGCGCCCGGCTCGGGCAGGCGTACAACGACGGCCCGGTGGTCAGCGAAGCCGAGATCGCCGCGTACCGGTGGCTCGGCGAACGCGTGCGGCCCGGTGAGCGGGTGCTCAACGACGTGTTCGACGGCAGCGCGTGGCTGTACGCGGTGGCCGAGGTCGAGCCGGTCGAGTGGACTTTCTACGGCACCCCCGAGGGCAGCCCGAACAACTACCTCGTGCGCAACCTCAACAAGATCAACACCGACCCCGAGGTGCGCGAGGACCTGAACGAGCTGAAGGTCCGCTACGTGATCATCGGCAAGGGGTACGTGCGGGTGGAGAAGCAGCTCACGCCCGGTCTGGCGAACCTCGACGCGATCCGCGGCTTCCGCCAGGTGTTCAAGAACGACGGCGCCACGATCTACGAGATCGAGGGCCAGGAGAACGTGGTGGACCTCGCCGAGACCACCGCGGACCGCTGAGCTTATCCACTCGGTCGGGTCTTGTATCCACCCACAGGGTGTGGACGGTCACGCCTGGTCACTGCCGTACCCTCGGGTGCTGTGAGCTTCGCTGGATTTGACCTGATCGTCGTCGGTTCCGGGTTCTTCGGTCTGACGGTCGCCGAACGCACCGCCTCCCAGCTCGGCAAGCGCGTGCTGGTCCTGGAACGGCGCGAGCACCTCGGCGGCAACGCCTACTCCGAGCCGGAACCCGAGACGGGCATCGAGGTCCACCGCTACGGCGCGCACCTGTTCCACACGTCCAACAAGCGGGTGTGGGACTACGTCAACCAGTTCACCGCGTTCACCGGCTACCAGCACCGGGTGTTCGCGATGCACGCCGGCCAGGCCTACCAGTTCCCCATGGGCCTCGGCCTGATCTCGCAGTTCGTTGGCCGCTACCTGAGCCCGGAAGAGGCCCGGGCGTGGGTCGCCGAGCAGGCCGCCGAGATCGACTCCAAGGACGCGCAGAACCTGGAGGAGAAGGCGATCTCGCTGATCGGCCGCCCGCTGTACGAGGCGTTCGTCCGCGACTACACCGCCAAGCAGTGGCAGACCGACCCGAAGGAGCTGCCCGCGGCGGTCATCAGCCGCCTGCCGGTGCGCTACACCTTCGACAACCGCTACTTCAACGACACCTACGAGGGCCTGCCCGTCGACGGGTACACCGCGTGGCTGGAGAAGATGGCCGACCACCCCGACATCGAGGTGCGGCTGGGCACGGACTTCTTCGACGTCCGCCACGAGATCCCGGCCGGCACCCCGATCGTCTACACCGGACCGGTGGACCGCTACTTCGACTACAGCGAGGGCTGGCTCGGCTGGCGCACGCTGGACTTCGAGCAGGAAGTCCTGCCCGTGGGCGACTTCCAGGGCACGCCGGTGATGAACTACAACGACGCGGACGTGCCGTACACCCGCATCCACGAGTTCCGGCACTTCCACCCGGAACGGGAGTACCCGTCGGACAAGACGGTCATCGTGCGTGAGTTCTCCCGCGCGGCCGAGAAGAACGACGAGCCGTACTACCCGATCAACACCGCCGAGGACCGGGCGAAGCTGGAGCGGTACCGCGAGTTGGCGCGGCAGGAAGCCGCCGAGCGCAATGTCCTCTTCGGTGGTCGACTGGGCACGTACAAGTACCTGGACATGCACATGGCCATCGGTTCGGCGCTGAGCGTGTTCGACAACAAGATCGCTCCGCACCTGACCACCGGTCGGGCGCTGGACGGTTCGCTGGAGGACTGAGTCGGATATGTCGGGCAACTCCACCCCCGTCGAGCAAGAAGCGCCGGGGAAGCTGCTGACCCAGCGCGGCCTGTTCGCTGGACCGTCGCCGATCGTGTCGGAGGACCTCTACGCCGAGGTCTCCCGCGGTATCGCCGACCGCGAACGGCACCGCCTCGTGGTGCACCCGCACGCGACGGTCACGATGAACACCTACTTCGGGCGCTTCCCCGCCACCTACTGGCAGCGGTGGTGCGTGAGCCCGGAGGTCGAACTCAGCGTCGAGCTGACCGGCTCCGGCCAGGTGTCGATCGTCGCGTCGGACGCCGACGGTGAGACCCGGATGGTCGCCGCCAAGTCCGTCACCGAGGCGAAGTCGCAGGTCGTCAGCCTCTCCGCGAAGATCGACAAGTTCACCGACGGCGGCGGCCTCTGGTTCGACGTCGTCACCGGCGACCAGCAGCTGGTGGTCGAACGGGCCCGCTGGACCGTCGCGCCGCCGCAGCGGGTCAAGCCCACCGCCGTGGTCATCTGCACGTTCAACCGGGTGGAGGACTGCCTCAACACGCTCGCCTCGCTCGCCTCCGACGCGGAGCCGTTGAGCCTGGTCGACGCGATCTACGTGGTGGACCAGGGCAGCGACCCGGTCGAGTCGCGGCCCCGGTTCGCCGAGATCGCCGACCGGTTGGGCGACAAGCTGCGCTACATCCGCCAGCCGAACCTCGGCGGCGCGGGCGGCTTCACCCGCGGCCTGTACGAGGTGTTCGGGGACGGCGACACCGAGCACGCCAACGTCCTGTTCATGGACGACGACGTGCTGTGCGAGCCGGAGATCGTGGTCCGGATGACCGCGTTCGCGAACCGCACCGCGCAACCGGTCATCGTCGGCGGCCAGATGCTGTACCTGCTGCACCCCAACCACCTGCACGTGGGCGCGGAGTTCGCGAACCTCGACACGCTGGCCCCCGGCCAGGTGGTGGACGGCGCCCTGCACGACGCCGACCTCACCGGGTACGACGAGGAGACCGGCAAGAAGAACATGCAGGAACGCCGGGTCGACGCGGGCTACAACGGCTGGTGGTCGTGCCTCATCCCGTCGGAGATCGTGAAGGCCGTCGGCTACCCGTTGCCGATGTTCTTCCAGTGGGACGACATCGAGTACGGCTACCGCGCGCGGGCCAACGGGTTCGCCACGGTGACCCTGCCCGGCGCCGGCGTGTGGCACGCCGACTTCCACTGGAAGGACTGGGACGACTGGCACCGGTACTTCAACCTGCGCAACGCCCTGATCACCTCGGCGCTGCACGGCCGGTTCGACCCCAAGCGCATCTGCCGCTCCATGGCGGGCCAGCTGGCCACCTACCTCGTCGGCATGCAGTACGGCCTGGCCGCGACCCAGCTCAAGGCCATCGAGGACTTCCTCAAGGGCCCGCAGGTGCTGCGTGACGGCGGTGTCCAGGCGGCGGCCGAGATCCGCAAGCTGCGCGCCGAGTTCCCGGAGACCGTCAAGCACCCGGCGTCCGAGGTGCCCGGCATCTCGTCCGGCGACCTGCCGATGATCCCCGCGCCACCCCCGCCGGCGAAGTTCGCGCCGGTGCTCGCCAAGCGCATGGTCAACCAGTTGCTCGGCCGCACCGCGCACGACGTGGGCGCGGTGCCCGCGGGCGACTCGCAGTGGTGGCACGTGGCGAACTTCAACACCGCCGTGGTGACCGACGCGTCCCAGGAGGGCGTGCGGGTGCGGCGGCGCGACCGCGAACTGGCCATCCGGCTCGGCAAGCAGGGCACCAAGCTGATCAAGGAGCTGTACCAGCGTGCTCCCGAGGTGCAGCGCGCCTACCGCGAGGCGATGGACGAGCTGACCAGCCGGGACAACTGGCAGCGGTTGTACGACGTGTGATCTGCGCGGGGCGGCCGTTCGCGGTCGCCCCGTTTCCTCACCGCTTCCTCACCGCGCTTCTCACCGGAGGGACCCCTCGTGGACGCAGTGCACCGGATCATCCTGCCGAGAGACGACGACCCGCTCGACGTCCGGCCGATGTACCTGGACGAGCCGTCGAACGTGCACTGCCAGGTCGGGTCCCGTCGGTGGCTCACCGTGCCCGAGCACGCCAAGGTGTCGTTCGCGACGTACTTCAACGCGTTCCCGGCCAGCTACTGGAAGCGGTGGACGGTCGTCGACGAGGTCGTGCTCCGGATGCGGGTGCGCGGCTCCGGCAGGGTGGACGTGTACCGGTCCAAGCCGAGCGGCGACATCGTGCACCTGGAGGGCTCCTTCGTCCGGGACGCGGCGGAGTGGACGTCGCTGGAGTTCCCGGTGTCGCTCAAGCCGTTCGAGGACGGCGGGCTGATCTGGTTCGACGCGTTCACCCACGAGGCCGTGCTGGAGATCCAGGACGCCGAGTGGGCGGTGCGCGAGCCGTTGCCGGCGCAGAAGGTCGCGGTCAGCATCACCACCATGCGCCCGCACGACGCGGTGGAGGCGCTGCGCGCGTTGGGCAGCGACCCGGCCGTGCTCGACGTGGTGAGCAAGGTGTTCGTCGCCGACCAGGGCGCGGTGAAGGTGCGTTCCGTCGCCGGCTTCGCGGAGGCCGCGGCCGGTCTCGGCGCCCGGCTGGAAGTCATCGAGCAGGACAACCTCGGCGGTTCCGGCGGGTTCACCCGGGGCATGTTCGAGGCGGTCGAGCACACCGACGCCGACCAGATCATGCTCATGGACGACGACATCCGGCTGGAGCCGGAAGCGGTGCTGCGGTCCAACGCGTTCGCGCGGGCGGCGGCATCACCGGTGATCGTCGGCAGCCACATGCTCAACCTCCAGGCCAGGACCCGCCTGCACAGCTCGGCGGAGATCGTGGACCTCAACACGTGCTTCTGGCGGGCCGCGCCCGGTGCGGTCGCCGACCACGACTTCGGTGCGTCGTCGCTGCGCGAGACGCCCGCGCTGCACCCGCGCGTCGACGCCACCTACAACGGCTGGTGGATGTGCCTGTTCCCGCGCGAGATCGTGCAGCGGACCGGCTACCCGCTGCCGCTGTTCATCAAGTGGGACGACGCCGAGTACTCGCTGCGGGCGTTGGAGCACGGCTATCCGACGGTGTCACTGCCCGGTTCGGCGGTGTGGCACATGCCGTGGACGGACAAGAACGACTCGACCGACTGGCAGGCCTACTTCCACACCCGCAACCGGCTGATCCTGGCCGCGCTGCACAGCCCGTACGACGTGCGGTCGGGGATCGTGAAGCACGGGCTGAAGCTGTCGCTGCGGCACCTGCTGTCGATGGAGTACTCCACGGTGGCGTTGCAGCAGAAGGCCATCGAGGACTTCCTGGACGGGCCGGCCGGCCTGTTCGACTCGCTGCGCACGGCGCTGCCGATGGTGCGCGAGCTGCGCGCCGAGTACAGCGACGCCCAGCGCCTGGAGTCGGCCCGCGAGTTCCCGCCGCCGACGTTCGACATGGTGCGGGCGGAGGCGCTGCTGCAGCCGTCGAAGAGCAAGGCGACCATCGCGGTGCGGGCGGCGAAGTCGGTGCTGCACAACCTGCGCCCCCCGCAGTCCTCCGCCGGCGACCGGCCGCAGCTCAACGTGCCCGCGCTGAACGCCCGCTGGTTCCTGCTGGGCAACCTGGACAGCGCCACCGTGTCCACGGCCGACGGCACCGGCGTCGCGTTCTACAAGCGCGACCCCGAGCAGTTCCGCACCCTGATGACCAGGGCGATCCGCAACTACCGGCGGCTCGGCCGGGAATGGCCCAGGCTGCGCAAGCTGTACCGGGACGCCCTGCCCGAGCTCACGTCCGCCGAGCAGTGGCGCAAGGTCTTCGAAAACCGCTGACCGGCCGACGGCACCCGCTCGACCCCCGAACGGGTGCCCCTCGAACGAGGGCCGACGCTTTACTCGCGAATACCGGAGGGTCATACTCCAATCGGACTACCATGCGCTCGTGGTGTCGCGAGCGCTATTGCTCCGAAAGGAGTCGTCATGCGACTTCCGCGGTTCCGGGTCTTGACGTGGCTCACCCGCGCAAGGCTCCGAACCCGTGATTGCCCGGCTTGTGGCCGTGTGGTCGGACGTGACACGCCGGTGTGCGAGGGGTGCGGGTACAACTTCGCGCTCGCCGCCGCGCACGACGCGCGTGCGCACCACTTCCCCACGAATCCGGGGATCAAACCTTAGTTCCGGCTCACTCGAAGTGCGCGGCCACCACGTGGCTGAAGTTCACCACGAACTCCTTGCCGTCGGCGGTCTGGATCGCCTGCGTGTGGCCGTTGCGCACCACCTGGATCAACCGCGTCCCCAGATCGGCGACGGTCTCCGCGGACACCCTGATGGAGATCGGGTTGGAATTCGCCGCCAGGTGCAGCACCAGGGACGTCTTACGCGCTTCAGAAGTCATGACGCACAGCCCACCAGCACCGGCCTGAGCAGGCAAGGAGGGTTCGCCGTCAGCGATTCCGCGTGAAGCTGAACATCAAACCCGGCTCACTTGCGGAAGAAACGCTCCCGCTGCCCCAACCGCACCAGCTTCAGCCACTCCAGGAACGCCTTCGGGTCCCGCCGCACCCCGATGAAGTACAGCCCGAACCGGAACGCCTCCAGCAGCCCCAGCTTGCGCATCCCCGGCTGCGAGAGCAGGTACCCGCGGTTGCGGTAGGTGTAGTACCGCTTGATCGCGTTCTCCGGGTCCTGCGCGTGGAACCGCCCGCCGAGCATCGGCTTGAACTCGTCCGACCCGTCCGGGTGCAGGTAGGCGACCTTCAGCGACGTCCCGAACGGCAACCCGGTGCGCACCAGCCGACGGTGGATCTCCACCTCGTCACCGCGGAAGAACAGCCGGTAGTCCGGCACGCCGATGACGTCCACCGTGGAGGCCTTGAACAGCGCCCCGTTGAACAGCGACGCGATCCCCGGCAGGAAGTCGGTGCCCAGCTCCGCCGCGTTCCGCTTCCACGTCAACCCGCGACGCAGCGGGAACGCCAGCTTCTCCGGCCGCTCGATGTTCGTCACCACCGGCGAGATCGCGGCCAGCTTGCGCCGCTGCGCCTCCTCCAGCAGCACCGCCAGCACGGTCTCGTCCGCGGGACGCCCGTCGTCGTCGGCCAGCCACAGCCACTCCGCGCCCAGCGAGAGAGCGTGCAGCATCCCCAACGCGAACCCGCCCGCGCCACCGAGGTTGCGGTGCGACGGCAGGTAGGTCGTCGGGATGGGGCACTGCGCGACCAGGTCGTCCACCGGCTGGTCGGGCCCGTTGTCCACGACCACCAGGTGGTCCAGCGGCCGGGTCTGCGACGCCAGCACCTTCAACGAGTCGGCCAGCAACTCGCGTCGGTGCCGGGTCACCACGACCCCGACCACGGAGCCCTGCGGCAGTGCGCTCACCACGCTCACCTACTCGCCACCGTTCCCGCTCAGCACCCTCGGCTGCCCGATCCGCTCCAACGTCTCCGCGCTGAGGAACTCGTACGGGTCACGCCCCTTGTAGGAGGTGACCACTTCGCGCAGCGAGCCCTGCATCTTGACCTGGCCCTCGTCCATCCAGATGGCGGTGTTGCACAGCTCCACCAGGAAGTCGTCCGAGTGCGAGGCGAACACCAGGATGCCCGACCGCTTGACCAGGTCGTTCAGCCGGTCGCGCGCCTTCTCCAGGAACGCCGCGTCGACCGCGCCGATGCCCTCGTCCAGGAGCAGGATCTCCGGGTTGATCGACGTCACCACGCCCAGCGCCAGCCGCACCCGCATACCCGTCGAGTACGTCCGCAGCGGCATGGAGAGGTAGTCGCCCAGTTCGGTGAACTCGGCGATGTCGTCGACCCGCTTCTCCATCTCCTTGCGGCCCATGCCGAGGAACAGGCCGCGGATCATGATGTTCTCGTACCCGGAGATCTCCGGGTCCATGCCGACACCCAGGTCGAACACCGGCGCCACCTTGCCGACGATGCGCGAACTGCCCCGCGTGGGCTCGTAGATGCCCGCGAGCAGCCGCAGCAGCGTGGACTTGCCCGCGCCGTTGTGGCCGACCAGACCGACCCGGTCACCGTGCCGCAGCGAGATGTTGATGTCGTGCAGCGCTTCGATTATCGGGACACGGCCCTCTGAGCCGATCTTGCCGCCGACCTTGCCCAGCGCGAGCTTCTTCAGCGATCTCGACTTGGCGTCGAAGATCGGGAAGTCGACCGAGGCGTTCCAAACGTCGATGCTGACCATGTGTTGCGGCCTCACTCAGACCCAGTAGGAGACGCGGGCACGGTAGTTGCGCATGGCGATCATCGCCAGTGCCCAGCCCACGACGGTGAACGCGCCGACGACGACCCAGTGGTGCCAGTCCTGGGTCTGCCCCAGCAGAGGCGCCCGGACGATTTCCACGAAGTGGTAGAGCGGGTTGAGCTCGGCGATGAGCACTCGCCAGCCGCCGTCGCCGTCGGTGACCTTGTTGAGGATACCGACGTGCCAGACGATCGGAGTCATGAAGAAGATCAGGTTGATGAAGCTGTGGATGACCGGGGGGATGTCCCGGAACCGGGTGCTGATGATGCCGAACAGCAGCGCCACCCACACCGCGTTGATCACGACCAGCGCGAAGCCGGGGATCGCCATCAGCGCCGACCACGACACGCCCGGGTGCTGGACGATGTCGCCTTCCATCTTGTAAGGCTGCGTGAGCGCCGGGAAGTAGATGATGAGGACGACGAAGTAGACGACGAGGTTGTGCGCGAAGAACAGCACTTGGCGCCACACCATGCGCAGCACGTGCACGGTGATCGGCGACGGCAGGTGCTTGATCAGCCCCTCGTTGTCGATGAACACCCCGGTGCCCTCGGTGACCACGCCGAGGATGAAGTTCCAGATGATGAACCCGGCCGTCACGTACGGCAGGAACGTGCCCAGCTTCTGGTCGAACAGCTGCGAGTACAGCAGACCGAGCGCGAGCGCCGTGGTGCCCATGGAGATCGTGATCCAGAGCGGGCCGATCACCGAACGGCGGTAGCGCTGCTTGATGTCCTGCCAGCCCAGGTGCGCCCAGAGCTCACGCTGGCGCCACGCGCCGCGCACGTCGGCGAACGCGCGCGCGAACGTGCGCGAGTTGGGTGCGAGGGGAGCCGCTGGTCGGTCGACCGTACTCGTGGGTTGCACGAGGGTTGAGACTACCGGCGTCGGGGTGGTGCGGCTGTCGCCGGGCTGTCACGGTGAGGTCAACGCCTTCCCGGCGGGCTGCGGCCCTGGTCACCGCTGTGATCACCCGTTGGTTGTCGGGTGTCCACGCACCGTAGTCGAGCCTGGTCGGCAGGGGTCCGCGGTTGTCCACAGGCCGGATCCGCCGGCCCCGGATTGTCGGTCCGTTCTGGCAGGATCAAATCAAGGGTTCCCCTTGTCGAGGACCCCTGCGAAGCGCACCCGGGACGCCTGGTCACCGTTCAGCGGCTACCCGTTCACAGGTACTGGCCGGTGCCCCGGATGTGCGGCGTCTCCGAACCGTCACCCGAGCCGGTGCCGGCGGGCAGGGCGCGGCCGCGCATCTGCTCCAGCTGCACCCGCGCCGCCATCTGCTGGGCGAACAGCGCGGTCTGGATGCCGTGGAACAGGCCCTCCAGCCAGCCGACGAGCTGGGCCTGGGCGATGCGCAGCTCCGCGTCCGAGGGGGTGCCCTCCTCGGTGAACGGCAGCGACAGCCGCTCCAGCTCGTCGCGCAGCTCCGGCGCCAACCCGTCCTCCAGCTCGTCGATGGACCGCTTGTGGATCTCCTTGAGCCGGTTCCGGCTGGCCTCGTCCAGAGGTGCCGCGCGCACCTCCTCCAGCAGCTGCTTGATCATCGTGCCGATGCGCATGACCTTCGCCGGCTGCTCGACCAGGTCCGTCACGTCCTGGCCGCCCGCGTCGTCACCGGACGGCACCCGTGCCGACCCCACCGGCGTGCCGTCCGGGCCTACCACCACCACGTGCCGCTCGTTCTCCACCTGATCACCTCGGGCTGCCTCACTCATACCCCCATCCTGGCCCGATCGGGTGGTGCACGCCTCACCGGGTCACGGATCGGGTGGAAACCCCCGGCCCCTGCTGTCGCCGGTGTCGGCGTCCTCCGTACGGTGTGAGGCATGGCGTTCGACGTCGCCCGGGTCCGTGGGCTGTTCCCCGCGCTCGGCGACGGCTGGGTTCATCTGGACGCTCCTGCGGGGATGCAAGTACCCGAACAGGTGGCCACGGCCGTCTCCACCGCGCTGCGCGCACCCGTCTCCGGACCGGGTGGCATATTCCCGGCTTCGCAACGCGCCGAGGCCATCGTCGACGCGGCCCGGCGGGCCGTGGCGGACCTGGTCGGCGCCGATCCGGCCGGTGTCGTGCTCGGACCCAGCTCGGCGGTGCTGCTGCAACGGCTGGCCGACGCGCTGTCCGAGGGCTGGTTCCTGGGTGATGAGATCGTGGTGTCGCGGCTGGACCACCCGGCGAACATCGCGCCGTGGCAGCGGGCGGCGCAGCGCACCGGCAGCGTGGTGCGGTGGGCCGAAGTCGACATCGAGACCTGCGAGCTGCCCGCGTGGCAGTACGACGACCTGGTCACGTCCAAGTGCAAGCTGGTGGCCGTGACGGCCGCGTCCGGCTCCGTGGGCACCCGCCCCGACCTGCGCAAGATCGCCGAAGCCGCGCGCCGCACGGACGCGCTGGTCGTGGTGGACGCCTCCTCCGCCGCGCCGTTCGTGCCGCTCGACATCACGTCGATGGACGCCGACGTGGTGGCGGTGTCGGCGAACAACTGGGGCGGGCCGCCGGTCGGCGCGCTGGTGTTCCGGGACCCGTCGATGCTGGACCTGATGCCGTCGGTGGCCGTCGAGCCCGGCGCGCGCGGCCCGGAGCGGCTGGAACTGGGCCCGCACGCCTACCCGCTGCTGGCCGGTCTGGTGGCGTCGGTGGAGTACCTGGCCGGGTTGGACGACGCCGCGGTCGGCCCGCGCCGTGAGCGGGTGCTCACATCGTTGAGTTCGGTGAAGGCCTATCAGGCCGGACTTCTGGCTAATCTCATCAACGAACTGCGATCGCTCCGTCACGTCATGGTGATCGGCGACGCCATGCGGCGGGTCCCGGCGCTGGCGTTCACGGTGGCCGGCGTGAAGTCCACCGACGGCGTCGAGCACCTGTCCGAGCGCGGCGTGTGCGCGTTCGCCGACTCTGGGCAACACGGCGTGTTCTCGGTGCTCGGGGTGGGCGAGGTCGGCGGAGCGATCCGCGTCGGCCTGGCGCACTACACGAACGCGGTGGAAGTGGACGAGCTCGTGCGGGCGGTCGCCGAGCTGGGGTGAACTGGGGGTTGGGTGGACGACCTGCTGTCGCGGGAGCTCGCCGACCTCGCCGCCCTGCACCGCCTCGCGCCCCTGATGTCGGAGTACCTGCCCAACACAGCGCACGAACTGCGCCCCGCCGCGCTCGCGGCCGTGATCGACGAGATCCTGCTCGGCTCGCGGACCGTGCTGGTGGAGTGCGGGTGCGGCGCGTCGTCCGTCGTGCTGGCGCGGCTGCTGGCCCGACGCGGGTTCGGCCACCTGCTGTCCGTCGAGCACGACGAGCGCACGGCGGCGTTCGTGGCCAGCCAGCTGCGCCGGGAGGGCCTGGGCCACGTCGCACGCGTCGTCCACGCACCCCTGACCCCGCACCCGGCGGCCCTCGGCAACGCCCACTGGTACCACCCGCAACTCGTGCACGACGAGGTGTCGGCGTACGTCGAGCGGTACGGCCTGGTGGACCTGCTGCTGATCGACGGCCCCCTGCTCGGCGACGCCCGCTACCCGGCGCTCCCGGTCTTCCGCGGCGTGCTCGCACCGGGCGCGGCGGTCCTGGTGGACGACGCCGAACGCCCGGGCGAGCAGACCGTGCTGGTCCGGTGGGCCGAGGAGTTCGCACTGCGCTTCCGCACCACACCCCGAACCTTCCTGGCCACCGCGACCGCATTGGACTAAGACACCCGGTGAGGTCACGAACGACCGACTTCCCGGCGACCTCACCCGCCGTCTGCGAAGCAGCGGCAATCAAACACAGCGGCCATCAAACACTGAGCACGACCTTGCCGAACACGCCGCCGCCCTCCAACGCGCGGTGGGCGTCGGCGGCCTGTTCGATCGGCAGCACGTCGTGCACGACGGGCTTGACCTGGCCGGACGCGATCAGCGGCCACAGGTGTTCGCGCACCTCGGCGACGATGCGGCCCTTGCCGTTCGGCCCGTCCACCGGCCGGAACCGCAGACCCGTCCCGGTCACGCTGGCGCGCTTCGACAGCAGCTTGCCGAGGTTCAGCTCGCCCTTCACCCCGCCCTGCATGCCGATGATCACCAGCCGGCCGTCCGGCGCGAGGACGTCCACGTTGCGGCCCAGGTAGGCGGCGCCCATGTTGTCCAGCACCACGTCCGCCCGGCCGACCTCGGCCACGAAGTCCTGCTCCCGGTAGTTCACCAGCACGTCCGCGCCCAGTTTGGCGCACCGCTCCAGCCGATCCGCCGAACCCGCGGTGACCGCGACGCGCGCGCCGAGCGCCTTGGCGACCTGGATGGCGTGCGTGCCGATGCCACCCGCGCCACCGTGGACGAGGAACGTCTCACCGCTTTTGAGGCCCGCCAGCATCACCACGTTCGACCACACCGTGCACGCGACCTCGGGCAGCGACGCGGCGGTCACCAGATCGACGCCCTCGGGCAGTGGCAGGAGTTGCGCGGCCGGGACGACGACCTGCTCCGCGTACCCGCCGCCGGCCAGCAGCGCGCACACCTCGTCACCCACCTGCCAACCCGTCACGTCGTCGCCGAGCGCGGCGATCGTGCCGGAGCACTCCAGGCCCAGCACGTCGGACGTGCCCTTCGGCGGCGGGTAGTGGCCCTGCCGTTGGAGCAGGTCGGCCCGGTTGACGGCGGTCGCGGCCACGTCGAGCAGCACCTCGCCCGGTCCCGGTTCGGGGTGCCGAACTTCCGTCCACGCCAACACGTCCGGCCCGCCGGGTTCACGAATGGTGATCGCACGCATGAGCCCGACGGTAATCCGGTCGCGTGGGAGGCACACGATCGCCACCATCGACGGGCATGGACCCCTGGCCGTTCCGAAACCTGGTGCTCCGCACCCCGCGCCTCGAACTGCGTCCCGACGACGACGAGGGCCTGGCCGAACTGGTGGACGTGACGCTCGACGGCATCCACCCGCCCGACTCGATGCCGTTCGGCGTGGAATGGACCGACGCGCCGCGCGACAAGCTCGGGATCAACACGTTGCAGCACTACTGGCGGGTGCGCGCGTCCCTGGTCCCGGAGCGGTGGACGTTGAACTTCCTGGTGCGCCTGGACGGTCGCGTGGTCGGCACCCAGGGCCTCGGCGCCGACGACTTCCCGATCCTCCGCGAGGTCACCAGCGGGTCGTGGCTCGGTTTGCGGTATCAGGGGCAGGGGATCGGCACCGAGATGCGGGCGGCGGTGCTGATGTTCGCGTTCGACCACCTCGGCGCGGTGGCGGCGCGGTCGAGCGCGTTCAACGACAACTCCGCGTCGCACGGCGTGAGCCGCAAACTCGGCTACCGGCCGGACGGCACGTTCACCCAGATCCGCCGTGGCGAACCGGCCGAGCAGACGCGGTTGCTGCTGACCCCGGCGGCGTTCCGCCGGCCCGACTGGACGCTGGAGTGCGGTGGTGTCGAGCCGTGTCTGGCCCTGCTCACCGGGCAGGAAGCCACCGACTGACGGATTGCCTTACCCGGGCCCGATTTGTGAGGGTTCGACATCCGAGTGGAATGGGGAACTCGATCATGTCAGGTAGAACCGGGATCAGACGCGCGGCGATGCTCGCGCGGCGATGCTCGCGGCGCCAGCGTCCCTCGCATTAGTCACGGTGCCGGCCGTCAACGTCGCCTCGGCGGTTCGCCGAAGGTCAACAACGCGGTGCGGTTCGGCTGGTGGGGCGCCGAAGAGCTCGGATTGATCGGGTCGACGAAGTACGTGCAGTCGTTGACGTTCGAGCAGCAGTTGGACATCGCGCTGTACCTGGACTTCGACATGATCGGCTCCCCGAACGTCGGGTACTTCGTCTACGACGGTGACGACTCCGACGGCGTGGGCGCGGGCGCCGGCCCGTACGGCTCGGCGCAGATCGAGAAGGCGTTCGTGGACCACCTGACGGTCGAGAAGGCCGTGCCCACCGAGGGCACCGACTTCACCGGCCGTTCGGACTACGGCGAGTTCATCAACCAGGGCATCCCCGCCGGCGGCCTGTTCACCGGTGCGGAGGTCCTCAAGACCGAGGCCCAGGCAGCCAAGTGGGGCGGCACCGCCGGCATCGCCTACGAGCCCAACTACCACGGCGCCGGCGACAACCTCGGCAACGTCGACCGCACCGCCCTGGACCGCAACTCCGACGCCATCGCCTGGGTGACCGCGTCCTACGCCATCAGCACCGAGGACGTGAACGGCGTCCCAGCGCGTTCTGAACGCGCCCAGGCCCGCGCGGCAACGTCCGCGCCCTCCACCTGGAAGACGACCACCACTCACACGCCGACGTGGCGTAACCACTTCTCCACCGGGGCCGGTCTCCTTGTGCAGGGGACGGCTGCCCGATCAGCGCTTCGAGTTGCTCGTGAGCCACAAGGAGGCACAAGACAAGGAGCGGGAAGCCGCAGGGGACCTGTGGCAGGGAGGCGACTGGATGTTCACCCAGCCCAACGGCAAACCGCTTGACCCTCGGGCGGACCACGACGAATGGAAGCGGCTACTCACGGACGCTGGCGTCCGGGACGCTCGGCTGCACGACGCTCGGCACACCGCCGCGACAGTCCTGCTGCTGCTGGGCGTGCGCGAACGGGCGGTGATGGACTTCATGGGCTGGTCGAACACCAAGGTCGCTGAGCGGTACATGCACGTCACCGCAGCCATGCGGGACGACATCGCCGGACGGCTGAGCGGGTTCCTGTGGACCCGCGAATGAGACTGTGAATGAGACTGGACAGGACAAGGGCGGCTCACCGACTGGTGAGCCGCCCTTGTTTTTGCTGGTCAGACTGCGGAAGCGGAGGGATTTGAACCCCCGGACGGTTGCCCGTCTCCCGCTTTCAAGGCGGGTGCATTCGGCCGCTCTGCCACGCTTCCCGGTGTGCGGCAGCAGGTTACCCGTCCAGGGACCGCAGGTGTGTGATGACCCGGTCGAAGACCTTGGCCACTACCTCCTGCTCGTCGCGGGTCAGCAAGTCGATCATGTGCTCCCGCACGCCCTGGACGTGTGTCGGGGCGGAGCCTTCCAGCAGGGTCATGCCCTTGTCCGTCAGCTGCGCGAACACCCCGCGTCCGTCCTCGGGGCACTCGCGCCTGAGCAGCAGGCCTTCCCGTTCCATCCGGGCCACCTGGTGCGAGACGCGGCTCTTGGAGGACGCCACCTCGTCCGCCAGTTGCGACATCCGCATCCGTCGCCCCGGCTGCTCCGACAGCCGCACGAGCACCTCGTAGTCGGACAGCGACACCCCGTGCCCGTCCTGCAGTTCACGGTGCAGCCGGTCGGCGAGCATCGCTGCCCCGACCACGTAGTTGCGCCAGGCGCGCATCTCCCCATCGTCGAGCCAGCGCGGCTCCTGCTCAGTCACATCAACAGGCTATGCCGGAGATCTCCGTTAACGGACGATCCATGAACATGTCTGGTGTAGGTCATCTTCGAGAGGCAAACTCCTGCGCCGTACCGCGCCCTCCTACCGGGGCGCCGCAGGGAGGAACGCATGACCTCGTTCAGACGCACCGCGCAGCGCTCCGCCGCGCTCGCGGTGACCGCGGCGGCCGCGCTGGCGGTCACGCTCGTGCAGAACCCCGCACTGGCCGACAACAAGCCGCCGCGCACCGTTGACGTCCGGCTGATCGGCATCAACGACCTGCACGGCAACATCGAGCCCCCGACCGGCTCCTCGGGCCGCGTCACGTTGTCCGACGGCACGCAGGTCGAAGCGGGCGGCGCGGCGTTCAACGCCACCCACATCAAGAACCTCCAGGCCGAGGTGCGCAACTCGGTGATCGTCGGCCAGGGCGACCTGATCGGCGCCTCGCCGATCGTCTCCGCCCTGTTCCACGACGAGCCGACCATCGAGGTCCTCAACCAGGTCGGCATGGACACCACGGCGGCCGGCAACCACGAGTTCGACGAGGGCTACCAGGAACTGCTGCGCATGCAGCGCGGCGGCTGCCACCCGACCGACGGCTGCCAGTTCCGCGAGACCTACGACGGCGCGAAGTTCCCGATCCTCGGCGCGAACGTCACGCTGGCCAAGAACGACCGGCCCGCGCTGCCCCCGTTCTGGGTGGAGTTCCGCGACGGCGTCCCGATCGGCTTCATCGGCATGCCGCTGAAGGACGTGCCGATCCTGGTCGACCCGAACGGCATCAAGGAACTGGAGTTCGGCGACGAGATCGCCGCCGCCAACCGGTACGCGGACCTGCTGAACTGGCTCGGCGTGAAGTCGATCGTGCTGCTGATCCACCAGGGTGACAACACCGCGGGCGGCGGACCGGACGAGTGCCGCACGGTCGTGGGCGGCCCCGGCCGCAAGATCGCCGAGCAGGTCAGCCCGAAGATCGACGCGGTGTTCTCCGGCCACAGCCACCAGCACTACAACTGCACGGTCACCGACCCGGCGGGCAACCCGCGCCCGTTCATCGAGGGCCTGGCGTTCGGCCGTGAGCTGTCCGTGGTCGACATCAAGATCGACAAGCGCACCCGCGAGGTCATCCGCTCCGCCACGGTCGCCCGCAACCACGTGGTGACCAAGAACGTCACCGCGGACCCGGAGATCCAGGCGATCATCGACCTGGCCAAGTCGAAGTCCGGCCCGATCGCCAACCGCCCGGTCGGCACCATCGCGCAGGACATCCTGCGGGCGCAGAACCCGGCGGGCGAGTCCGCGCTCGGCAACCTGATCGCCGACTCGCAGCTGGCCGCCACCCGGGGCAACGGCGCGGTCCTCGCGTTGATGAACCCGGGCGGCGTGCGCGCCGACCTGCTCTACGCCTCCTCGCCCGCGGGTGAGGGCAACGGTGTGGTGACCTACGGCGAGACGTTCACCGTGCAGCCGTTCGGCAACATCCTGCAGACGGTGACGTTGACCGGCGCGCAGATCAAGGCGGCGCTGGAGCAGCAGTGGCAGGTCGTAAACGGCGCGACGCGGCAGATCATCCTGCAACCGTCGAACGGCCTGACCTACTCGTGGTCGGCGTCCGCGCCGATCGGTTCGAAGGTGTCGAACGTCGTGCTGAACGGAACGCCGTTGGACCCGGCCGCGAGTTACCGGGTCACGATCAACAGCTTCCTCCAGGGCGGCGGTGACGGCTTCAGCGCCTTCACCGGCGGCACCGCGATCACCGGTGGCGGCATCGACCTGGACGGCTTCAGCGCCTACCTGGCCGCCAACCCGAACACCACTCCGCCGGCGCTCGGTCGCATCACCGCCACGCCGTGAAACACGCCCTGTGAGCGGACGTGCGCACGTCCGCTCACAGGGCGCTCACGGTGCGCGACGACTGCCCACTGAGCCGGATGAATCTCATTTCACCAGTTCAGGGGCTTCGCCAGAGGTTGCGCGCTAGGCCGAACAGGCGCATCCTCGTAACAGGACCTGCCACCGGTGGAACCCGAGCTGAACCGCCGGCGGCACGCCCGGAAGGGGTAGGTGGTGCGGTGCAGGTAAGTCCTCGCGGTGACGAACCAAGTTCGAACCGCAACCCCGCGGGCGGAGCGGTTATGAGACCGGCCCGGTCGCGAACGTGAGCGGTTCCGACGAGGTTTTCGAGCGCACGACGCCACCGGCGCCATCGCCGCGCTTGACGTGTTGACCCCGGAAGTCTGAGGGCGTCGTCTCCACCGTCGACGCCGACCGTGGTCCACGCCGACCTCGTCACGAACGGGTTTAGTCACTTCCACATGGGAAAACCCCGGGTGCGGTGCCCCGACGTCGGGTCCCGTACCCGGGGCTTATCGTTGTGCGGCTTCTGTGGCCCCCTGGTTGGAGGACGCGCGGTGCAGTTCAACGAGAACGCCGAACTCGACACGTCACAAGTCACCGACCAGCGAGGCGTCGGCGGACGAGTCGCCCTCGGCGGCGGTGGTCTGGGCATTGTCGGCCTGATCCTCTACTTCGTGTTGTCGCAGCTCGGCGTGCCCGCGCAGCTGCCGTCCGGCTCCGGGTTCGGCGACGTCGGCCAGAACGAGCAGGTGGGCTCCGAGGCCATCGGGCAGAAGTGCCGCACCGGCGCGGACGCCAATCGGGAGGCCGACTGCCGCGCGGTGGCGTTCATCAACTCGATCCAGGCCTACTGGACCGACCAGTTCGCCCGTTCGGGGCGCACCTACCAGGCCGCGCAGACGAACTTCTTCTCCGGTGGCGTGCAGACCAGGTGCGGCAACGCGACGTCCGCGGTGGGCCCGTTCTACTGCCCGGCGGACGGTCAGGTGTACATCGACCTGGGGTTCTTCCAGGAGATGCAGCAGAAGTTCGGCGCGACCGGCGGCCCGTTCGTCGAGGCCTACATCCTGGCGCACGAGTACGGGCACCACATCCAGAACCAGCTGGGCACCTCCGACCGGGTCAGCTCGCGGTCCGGGCCGACGTCGGACTCGGTGCGGCTGGAGTTGCAGGCGGACTGCTACGCGGGCGCCTGGGCCAACCACGCGCAGAGCGTGCCGACGGCGTCCGGGCAGCCCCTGATCACCAACGTGACGCAGGACGACGTGAACGCGGCGCTCGACGCGGCGGCCCGGATCGGCGACGACTTCATCCAGGGCGAGCTGGGCGGCGGCCGGATCGACACCACCCAGTTCACCCACGGCACGTCGGCGCAGCGCCAGAAGTGGTACACGCTGGGCTTCGAGACCGGCGACCCGGCGCGCTGCAACACCTTCGACACCAACGACCTGGGCTGACACCGACGACCTGCGCTGGCACCGACGACCGGCGGTAACGGCTACCTTCGGACGGGTGCGCCAAGACTGGTACTGCGACGAGGTCATCCCCGGCCGGGTCGAGGTCGACGTGGTGGCCGAGACCGCGACGGTCCTGGCGTTCCGGCCGCCGCGGCCGGGGTTCGGGCGGGAGCACGTGATCGTGGTGCCCAAGGCCCACGTCTCGTCGCTGCTCGACCTCACGCCCGCGTTGGCGGCCGAGATGCTGGCCGTGCTCCAACAAGCGTCGGCCCAGGTCGTCGCCCGGCACGGCGGGTGCCAGGTGCTCACCACGCTCGGCGACGAGCAGCACAACAAGCACCTGCACTGGCACATCGCGGCCGGTGACGGGGTGGCGCGGTTCGTCACGCCTGCTCGGTCAGCACCTTCGAACACCGCGCCAGCAGCGCCCTCAGCGTCTCCCGCTCCTCCGCGCTGAACTCGTCGGCCAGCCGTCGCTCGACGGCGGAGGCCCGCTCGTCGGCCACCTCGAACGCCGCCCGCCCCGCCTCGGTCAGCCGGGTCTCCAGGACGTTGCGGTGCACCTCGTGCGGCACGCGGACGATCAGGTCGGCCGCCTCCAGGTTGCGCAGGATCGTGGTCATCGTCTGCGGCGTCACCCGGCAGCGGCGGGCCAGTTCGGCGGCCGACACGCCGGGATGGTCGTTCAGCACCAGCAGCGCCGCGTACTGGGCCACGGTCAGCCCGGCCGGCCGTACGGCCTGCTGTTTCACCAGCATCAGCTCGTGCTCGCCGTCCGCTACGACACCGGCGCGCTGTTCAAGGTCACCCACGACGGCCGGGTCTCCGAGGTCGCCCTGGACCGACCGCTGGTCGGCGGCGACGGCATGGACCTGCGCCCGGACGGCACGCTCGCCGTGGTCACCAACGCACTCGGCGCGCCGGGCGAGCCCGCCGTCAACGTGCTCCGGTCGGACGACGACTGGCGCACCGCCCGCACCGCACACCGCACCGCGCCGTGGGCCGACGACGAACCGACGACGATCGTCCGATCACCCCACGGCAGTTACGTGGTGGACGGCAACATCGGTGCGCTGGTCACGGGCGCCGGACTGTCCGATGTGTACACATTGCGCCAGTTTCGGGAAACCGCTGTCCGCTGACGTCGGCGACCGGTAGCTCCCCGCTGTGAAGGCCCTGGCCCGGCGGCGACTACCGGGACAAGGCCACCGGCAACGGCTTGTTCACCGTGGACGTGGTCGCGGACGGCACGGCGCGGGCCACGTTCGTCGTCGCGCCCGGCGCAGTACGGCGTAGTAGAGCTCGAAACTCCCGTTCAGGTGGGCGCGGTGTCGTGGGTGCCACACCGCGTCCCACCTGACGTGGTGTTAGCGTCGCTAACCAACCGCGATAACCAGGGGAGAGTGGCCGTGACGACGCTGGAGGCGATCGTCGTCGTCCTGGCCGGTGTGTTCGCCGGCGGGATCAACACGGTGGTGGGCTCCGGCACGCTGGTGACGTTCCCGGTGCTGCTGGCCGTCGGCTACCCGCCGGTGGTGGCCAACGTCTCCAACAGCCTCGGCCTGGTGCCCGGCTCGCTCAGCGGCGCGTTCGGCTACCGGCGCGAGCTGACCGGCCAGGCGGGCCGGATAAAACGGCTGCTGCCCGCCTCGGTCCTCGGCGCCGTGGTCGGCGCGATCCTGCTCGTCACGCTGCCGGAGACGGCGTTCTCCGCGATCGTCCCGGTGCTGATCGCCATCGCGCTGGTGCTGGTGGTCGCCCAGCCGTGGCTCAACCGCAAGCTCGCCGAACGGGAGCGGCACGAGCACGGCGGGGTGGGGCTGTGGATCGGCGTGTTCCTCGCGGGCATCTACGGCGGCTACTTCGGCGCGGCCCAGGGCGTGCTGGTGATGGGGCTCATGGGGGTGCTGATGAGCGAGCACATCCAGCGGATGAACGCCCTGAAGAACCTGCTCACCGGGATCGTGAACCTGGTCGCGGGCGTGCTGTTCATCTTCATCGCCGACCTGGCGTGGCTGGCCGTGCTGCTGCTGGCGGTCGGCTCGGTCATCGGCGGTCAGCTCGGCGCGAAGATCGGCCGCCGACTCCCACCCGCCGCGTTGCGCGCGGTGATCGTGGTGGTGGGAGTCGTGGCCATCACGCAGATCCTCACCCGCTGAAACACCCAGCCCGGCGAATGCTCAGCCGGCGAACGACTTGGCGGCGGCGAGGAACGCGTTGTTCTCCTCCGGCTCGCCGATCGTGACGCGCGCGCCGTCACCGACGAACGCCCTCACGATCACCTTCTGCGCCAGGCAGTGCTCGTTGAACGCGGCGGTCCGCTCACCCAGCGGCAACCACACGAAGTTCGCCTGCGACTCCGGCACCTCGAACCCGGCCTCCAGCAGCTCGCCGCGCACCCGCGCCCGCTCGGCCACGATCGCGCGGCACCGTGCCATCAGCTCGGCCTCGGCGTCCAACGACGCCATCGCCGCGACCTGGGCCAGCGCGTTCACGCCGAACGGCACGTAGACCTTGCGCAGCGCCTCGGCGACGGCGGGGGAGGCCACCGCGTACCCGACGCGCAGCCCGGCCAGCCCGTACGCCTTGGAGAACGTGCGCAGCACGGCCACGTTGTCCCGACCCGCCGCCCACTGCTCCTTCGCCGATTCCACGCCGTCCGGCACGTCCGGGTCGTCCACGAACTCGCGGTAGGCCTCGTCGATCACGACGAGCACGTCCGACGGCACCCGCTCGATGAACCGCTCGATGTCGGCCCGGCGCAACGCCGTCCCGGTCGGGTTGTTCGGGGTGCACACGAACACCAGCCGGGTCCGCGGGGTGATGGCGTCGGCCATCGCGTCCAGGTCGAGCTCGTGGCCCGAGGTCAGCGGCACCCGGGTCTGCTGCGCGCCGACGACCGCGGTGATGATCGGGTACGCCTCGAACGAGCGCCACGCGAACACCACCTCGTCCGCTTCGGTGCACGTCGCCTGCACCAGCTGCTGGCACAACGTCACCGAGCCGCAGCCGACGACCACCTGCTCGGTGGGCACGCCCAACTTGTCGCTCAACCGCGCCACCAGCTCCGTGGCGGCGGTGTCCGGGTAGCGGTTCACGGCGGTCGCCGCGTCCGCGATCGCCCGCACCACGCTGGGCAGCGGTCCGGCCGACACCTCGTTGCTGGCCAGCTTGATCGCACCGGGAATGGTTTTGCCGGGCACGTATGCGGGCAATGCAACGAGATCGGCGCGGGTTCGCACGGTCATCCAAGGACTCCCTTCGGGGTTCTGAGCTGGACGTTAGCCCGTGGAAGACCCGGATGGGGCATACCAGCCGTACCGATGCTCACGTTGACTTCCGTTCACCCCCACGTGGAAGGGTTGCCTCATGACTCCTACCCGCACCGAGACGCTCTCCCTCACCGACGGCCGCGAGCTGCGGCTCACCGTCGCCGAGCCGGAGAACGCCGTCCGCGGCGGCCTGGTCGTGCTCCACGAGGCGCGCGGCGTGACCGACACCGTCCGCGGTCTGGTGAGCGGACTCGCCGCCGAGGGGTGGTTGGCGGTGGCGCCGCACCTCTACGACGAGGTGTCCGGCGACGAGGCGCCGGCCATGGTCAGCACGCTGTCCGGTGAGGCCGTGCTGGCCGACACCGACGTCGCGTTCGTCTGGCTCGGGCAGCAGGGCGTGAGCCAGGACCGGATGGGCGTCATGGGCTTCGACCTGGGCGGATCGGTCGCGATGGTGGTTGCGGGAAGCCGAACCATCGGTGCCGCGGTGACCGTCGGCGGTGGTGGGATCCTCGAACCGCTGTCCGAGGGGCTGCCGTCGCTGGTGGAGGTGGCGGAGGAGCTGACGTGCCCGTGGCTGGGCCTGTACGGCGACGACGACGCCGAGATCCCGTTCAGCGACGTGGAGAAGTTGCGCGACGCCGCGGCGGCGGCGGCGGTGGCGACCGACGTGGTCCGGTTCTCCCACACCAGCCACCGGTTCGACACCACGCCGGAGGTCAGCGCGGAGGCCTGGCAGCGGGCGTTGAACTGGTTCGATTCGCATCTCCGTTAAGCCTCTGGACGGCGGCTTGGAACCGAACGGGCTTCCCGGTACATCTAAGGGAGGCGTCCGGAACGCCTGATTCGGTCGACGCACGGCTAACGCGCGGTGGGCCTGCGGCGAATCGCAGTGCAGGGGGTAGTGATGAGCGACGGGAACACGGTCTCACTCGGAGCGGGAGCACCAACGGTGCAGATCCCGCCAGGCTTCACGCCGTCCGCGGCGGCGCAGCCCGCGGCCGCGCCACCTGCCGCGGCCGATGCGCAGGCTGTCGCCGCGCCGGTCGCGACGCCGGTGGCCGACGCGGGCGCCACGACCGTCACCCTGCCCGGCGCGGCCACCACCGAACCCGTCGCGGCCGCGCCGGTCGTCGGGGAGAGCTTCGCGAAGGCCGCCCAGACCGACCTGGACAAGGCCACCACCGCGCTGGACGCGGTGGACAAGGACGCCGTCCAGCTCGACCTGGACAAGCAGGGTGTCGCCGACCTGCTCAAGCTCGTGTCCCAGGCCCGCAGCCTGGTCGACGAGGTGCACAGCAAGGCGGTCAACAACCTCGACGTAGAGCTGAAGTTCGGCAACAACTGGGTGAGCGAGGCGATCAGCAGGCGGCTGCGCGAGGTCGCGGTGGGCAACGAGGAGTCGGCGGTCAACGTGATCGGCGACTTCATGCAGGTGCTCTTCGAAGTCGAGGAGACCATCCGCGAAGCGGCGCGGAACCTGGAACGGGCCGACGACGATGCGGCGGACGCCTTCGGATCCGCGGGGGAGGCCAAGGGCTGATGGGCGACAACAAGCACGGCGGCAACCACGGTGGACAGGGCCACGGCGGTGGCGGTCACCAGGGCGTCCAAGGGCAGGGCGGCGGCCAGTACAACACCGGCCAGGGACAGAGCGGCGGTCAAGGGTACGGCGGTGGTCAGGGCTACAACGGTGGTCAGGGCGGCGGCCAGGGCAATGGCGGCGGCTACGGCTACGGCGGCGGTCAGGGCGGCCACCAAGAAAAGCCCGACCTCGGCCAGAAGGTCGACTGGATGACCTACAGCCACCAGCGGCTGTGGGAGATGCTCAACACCGGCGTCGACCTCAAGGCGGCCGGCAGCGCACAGGCCGACTGGGCGGCCGTGAGCAAGGTGCTCGGCGACGTGCAGGAGCTGCTGGCCAAGGCGATCGGCCAGTCCACCCAGGCCTGGGAGGGCCGGTCGGCCGAACGCGCCCGCGAGGCCCTGGAGTCGGTCGAGAAGTGGGCGCTCAACACCAGCGAGCACGCCGACAACGTGGCCAAGTGCATCGCCACCGAGATCGAGCACGTGCAGACGGCGCGCGAGATGATGCCGCCGCCCGCGCCCGCGCCGCCGGTGGTCACGCCGGTCGCCGACGTGCCCGCGACGTCCACCCCGACCCCGGTCGCCCCGCCCCGGTCGCCGCTGGTCGGGAACCGGTTGGCGGACTACGGCACGCTGACCCCGGTGGCCGACGAGAGCCTCGCCGCGAGCCCGCGGCTGACGAGGGTGCCCAGCGCGTTCACCGGTATCGACACCGTCGCCGCGCCCGCGGTCGACTCGGTCGTCACCGCCGACGCCACCCACCGCCAGGCCGCCGAGGTCATGGCGATGTTCCAGCTCAACTCCTACGAGGTCGACCGGACCGTGCCGTCGTTCAGCCCGCCGACCAACCCGGTCGCACCGCCCCCGCCGCCCTCCGTGGTCGTCCCGACGACCCCGTCCGGTCCCGACGGCGGCGGTACCAGCGGCGCCGGCGGCCCGGTCGTGGTGAACAACAACAGCAACACCCCCGGCGGACCCGCCACCAACCAGCGTCCCGGCACGGCCCCGCAGTTCGGCCGCGGCGGCTTCGCCGGTGGTCGGGGCGGTGGCTACGGCGGCGGTCGCGGAGCCATGCCCATGCCCACACCCGTCGGCGCGGCCGGCGGTGGCGGTGCCCCGATGAGCAGCCCCGGCGGCACCACGGGTGCGCTCGGCTCCGACCGCGGCGGCTCCGGTGCCAACCCGGGCAGCGTGACCAGCAGTTTCCAGGCGCCCAAGTCGGTGACGCCGCAGTCCGGCATGATCGGCGCCGCGCCGATCGCCGCACCGCCGCCCGTCGCCGGTGGCGGCGCCAACGACGACCGGGACCGCAACCGTCCCGGTTACCTGGAGGACGACGACAACGTCTTCGGCGTCGACCGCAAGGCCGCACCCCCGGTGATCGGGCTGTGACCGAACGCGTCTTCCGGCTCAGTGAAGTGGAGTTCTTCCTGCTCTGGCAGGCGGTCCACCGCGACGCCCACCCGGTGCCGTTGGGCACCAGGCACTTCGGGCACACCCAGGGTGAGCGGGCCAGGCTGATCGAGACCGCGTCCCGCGACCTCGCCGGACGCGGTCTCGGCACCGTCGAGCGGCCGGACGAGGAGCTGTACGGGCTGCTGCGCGGCCTGGCCGAGTTCGAGATCGGCCTGGAGGTCTTCTTCACCCTGCGCGGCGAACAGGCGCGCGGCCTGGCCACCGCCGCGTGGCACGGCGCGTTCGCCGGACGGCTCGGCGGCCAGGTGCAGGTCACCGGGTTCCGGCCGACCGCGCTGGCCGCCACCACGGTCAACACCCTGCCGCCCGCGCCGCCCGGCGCCGGCCGGTCGGTGAACGTGAGGTGGGACGACTACCTGGCCGCGGGCAAGGCGGGGGAGAGCGACGGCACCACGGGCTTCCTGGACCGGCTGCGCGACGTCGGCCTGCGCGAGCCGGAGGCCAACACCCTGATGCGCGCCGTGACCACCCGCAACGGCGGCGGCCAGGTCGGCGTGATCGCCCGCAACCGGGCCGGGTACCTGCATCCCACCGGCGCCGTCGTGTCGTGGCTGGACACCGCCGAGGGCCGGTACCTGGTGCGGCGGGACGACGGGTGGCTCGTCGTGGCGCCCACGGACGCGCAGCGGTTGATCTCCGCGGTCGAGGGACTGGTGGCGGGCGCCGGCCGGAACTGACCCGGTGTGTGGGTGGTGACTGTGGTTCCGGGCCGTCCGATCGGCTAGGAACTTCAGGTATGACCGAGATGCGTGCCGGCACCGCCGCCGGCGAGCCAGAACTCCTGTGGCGCCCGGACCCCGATCGGGTCGAGGACAGCCGGATGACCGCGTTCCGCTCGTGGCTGGCCACGTCCAAGGGCCTGGACTTCCCCGACTACCCGTCGCTGTGGGAGTGGTCCACCTCCGACCTGGAGGGGTTCTGGGGCGCGATCGCGGAGTTCTTCGAGGTGGTGTTCCACAGCGCTCCCACGCGCGTGCTGGACGCCCCGGTGATGCCCGGGGCGTCCTGGTTCCCCGGTGCCACCCTGAACTACGCCGAGCACGCCCTGAGGGGCCCGGAAACCGACTTGGCGGTGGTGTTCCACCGTGAGGACGGGCTGTCGTCGCAGCTGACTTACGGCGAGCTGCGTCGTCGGGTGGCCGCCGTGCGGGCCGGGTTCGTCGCTTTGGGCGTGCGTGCCGGTGATCGGGTGGTGGCGTTGGTGCCGAACTCGCCGGAGGCGCTGATCGCGTTCCTGGCGGCGGCGTCCCTGGGCGCGACCTGGTCGTCGTGCTCGCCGGACTTCGGGGCACGGGCGATCGCGGACCGGTTCACCCAGATCTCGCCGACGGTGCTGGTGGCGGTCGACGGGTACCGGTACAACGGGCGGGCGTTCGACGTGCGGCCGACCGTGGAGAAGCTGCGCGCGGAGATCCCGTCCCTGCGGGCGACGGTGATGATCGACTACGTCGGCGGCACCCCGTTGCCCGGCGTCGTCACCTGGGATTCCCTGCTGTCCGAGCACGACGGCGCACCACTGGCCTTCGAACCGGTGCCGTTCGACCACCCATTGTGGATCTTGTACTCATCAGGGACCACCGGACTCCCCAAGGGCATCGTCCAGGGTCACGGCGGCATCGTCCTGGAACACCTGAAGATGCTCGCCCTCCACAGCGATCTCGGCCCCGGCGACCGGTTCTTCTGGTTCACCACGACCGGCTGGATGATGTGGAACTTCCTGGTCTCCGGCCTACTGGTCGGGTCCACGATCGTGCTGTTCGACGGCAGCCCGGCGCACCCGGACCTCAACGTCCTCTGGCACCTGGCCGAACAGCACCGCGTGACGTACTTCGGCACGTCGGCGCCGTACATCCAGTCGTGCCTGAAGGAAGACCTCCACCCCGCCAACCGCTACGACCTGACTGCGCTGCGCGTAGTCGGCTCCACCGGCGCACCCCTCACCCCCGAAGGCTTCCGCTGGATCGCGTCGGCAGTCGGTTCCGACATCCAGATCGCATCGGTCTCCGGCGGCACCGACCTGTGCACCGCCTTCGTGGCCGCAGCCCCCGACCTGCCCGTCTGGCTGGGCGAACTCTCCTGCCGCGCCCTCGGAGCCGCAGTCGAGTCCTACTCCGAATCCGGCACCCCGGTCGTCGAGGCGGTGGGCGAGTTGGTGATCACCAAGCCCATGCCGTCGATGCCCGTGTTCTTCTGGGGTGACGAGGACGGCTCGAAACTCCACGAGGCGTACTTCTCCACGTTCGCCGGAGTCTGGCGGCACGGCGACTGGATCAAGATCACCCGGCGCGGCTCGGCGGTCATCTACGGCCGCAGCGACTCCACCCTGAACCGAGGCGGCGTCCGCATGGGCACCAGCGAGTTCTACCGCGTCGTCGAAGGCCTCCCCGGTGTAGCCGACTCCCTCGTCATCGACACCTCCGGCGCAGGCCAGACCGACGGCGAACTCCTGTGCTTCCTGGTCCTGGCCCCCGGTACGACCCTGGCCGCCCTGGAACCCAAACTCCGAGCCGAACTCCGCACCAACCTCTCCCCCCGCCACGTCCCGAACAGGTTCGTCGCCGTAGACGAGATCCCCAGGACCCTGAACGGCAAGAAGTGCGAGGTCCCCGTCAAGAAGATCCTCGCCGGCACCCCACCCGAGCGCGCCGTCAGCCTCGACGCCCTACGCAACCCCGCGTCCCTGCGCCCATTTCTCGACTTGGCACGAGATCTACCTCACTCCACCGCCCCCTGACCCCCTCACAAGCGCCTCCCGACGCCCCCCTCCACCCCTCTGACCAGCCCAGACACCGCAAGGAGGGGGGCGTTTTGCTTGACCACCGGGGGCATGTGTAATCTATGCGTCGTAGCCGAGGGCTCCGGGAGGCTTCGCCTAGTCTGGTCTATGGCGCCGCACTGCTAATGCGGTTTGGGTTTATCGCCCATCCCGGGTTCAAATCCCGGAGCCTCCGCAACACCCGGCTTCGGCCGGGTGACAACTGAAGAACGATGCGCTCGTAGCTCAACGGATAGAGCATCTGACTACGGATCAGAAGGTTGCAGGTTCGAATCCTGCCGAGCGCACCAGAGTAAGTCCAGGTCAGGGCCTTGTTTCGGTTAACGGAACGGGGTCCTGATTTGTGTTGTGGGGGGCTGCTGTCTCACATCTTCACACGAACGCTCGTACTGCTGCTCAGCCGTAGAGCTTGCCGAGCGCCTCGGTGCCCGTGTGGAGATCTTCATCACTCGCGTGGACGTAGGTCGAGTAGGTGAAGGCCGTGTCGTAGTGCCCGGCCCACTTGCTGACGATCGAGATCGGCACGCCGGCCTTCTCCATCAGGCTCAGCGCCGTGTGCCGCCCTTCGTGCAGGACGATCCGCTTCACCCCCGCCCGCTTGGAGAGCCTGCCGAACTCGTCCGAGTACCACTCGGGGTGCACCGGCTCGCCAACCTCGTCCACGACCACGTAGCCGCTGCTGACGTAGCCCTCGCCGACCGCCAGCTTCTCCTCGGCCTGCTTGACCTTGAGCGTGTGCAGGGCTGATGCCGCCGCGACGTCGAGCGGGAGCTTGCGGAACCCGTTCTCCGACTTGGGCGGGACGATCAGCACCTTGCCCTCGACCAACACGCAGGCCTGCTGGACGTGCACGGTCGCCGTTCCTTCGACGTAGCAGTCGACGCACCACTTCACCTCGTGCTTGCCGCACTGCGTGGCGAACGTGCCGAAGTCGACGTCCTCGTCCCACCGCAGCCCGAGCACCTCACCGCGGCGAAGCCCGTACAGCGTCAGCCGCCAGGCCGCGTCCAACCGGTCGTCCTTGGCCTTGAGGAGGAACAGCCGCACCTCGTCCTTCGACCAGGTGTCAGGCTTCGCCGGCTTGTACTTCGGTGGCTTCACCAGCTTGGCGACGTTGCGCGCCACCAGCCCTTCCAGGGTCGCCATCTCGAACGCGGCCGTGAGCCTGCCCAACGTCAACCGCACACTGCGCGGCCCCAACCCTGTTCCCGGCTTGCCACCCCGCCGCCTCCCGGCCGTCTCCATCCAGGTGACCATCCGCTCGATGTCGGCTTTGGTGACCCGCTGGATCGGCGTGGCGCCGAGCTGCTCGCGAACGGGCCGGAGCGCGTCCCGGTAGCTGCGCTTGCTGGACACCCGGAGGTTCCGCGTAGCGCCCTCCAACCACCCATCCAGGTACTCGCCGACCGTGGTGTTGCTGGGCCGGATGTAGGTGCCCTCGTTGACCTTGTGGCGGGTCTTGTCGTACTCGGCGCGGGCCTCGCGCTTGGTGTCGAACGTGAACGTCTTCTGCTGCCGCTTACCCGTCTCCGGGTCGCGGCCGATGTCCACGACGAACCGGTATCTCACCGTCCCGTCCTTCAACGTGATCTTCTTGATCGGATCGCTCACTCGTCCTCTTCCGTTGGTTCGATGGGTTCCACGATCAGTCCACGCCGATCAAGCTCGGCCTGGACCTGCTGTGACAGCAGTCGGGTGATGTGCCCGCGGTGGGCCTGGCGCTCGTTGATGTCGAGGTCGCCAAGGTCGGCCAACTGGGCATCCCGCTCGTCGGTGAGCGTCCGCCTCCAGAGCTTCTGGGCGACGTCGACCACCGCCTTGGGCGAGACCCCGAGCCGCTGGGCAAGGGTGTTGTCCGCCTCGGTCCCCTGAACCTTGGCCGCGAACCACGCCTCACCCTTGGCCCGGATCGCCGACAGCCCGAACAGCTCGTCCCGGCGCGTCTTCGGATCCCACTCCTCCGACCGGCCACCGCTCGCGATCCCTCGGATGAAGTCCCGGATCAGCGGCCTGCTCAGGGTGAAGTGCTCGGCGACAGCCACCGGCCCATCACCCTCGAACAGCTCCGACAGCTCCACGTTGAACGTATGAGCGATCAACAGCACGTCGGCGAAGTTGGGGTTGGGTCGCTCCCCAGCCTCCAGCGCCGCAATCTTGCTGCGGCTGAACGGGATACCCCGCCGCGAGAACAACCGGGCCGTCTCGTGCTGGGTAAGCCGCGCCAGCTTCCGCAGGCGCTCCAGGTTCTCCCCGACGACGGCACCGACCGACTGCGGCTCTGTCACCTCGCCGAGTATGCCAGCTCGTTAGTTCGCTTGACAGACAGGCGAAGGTCGACGCACACTCGAATGGAGTAATGGCGGGTTCAACGATCGGGGGGATCGTTCGATGACCAGGCAAAACAACGACACATGGCGCCCGACGCTCGATGAGGTCAGGCGCTGGCCCGCGACAGTGAACGTGGCGAAGGCGGCGAGCGCGTTCGGCATCTCACGCAGCCACGCCTACGAACTGATCGCCACCGGTGACTTCCCAGCCAGGGTGATCAGGTTGCGCCGTAGCTATCGCGTAGTAACGGCATCGATCATCCGCAAGCTGTCGGACGACGCAGCCTAGGGACCAATAGCTGTGGCGTAGCCAGGCGTTGCTGGCGGACGCCCCGCCGGGAACGGGCACACAATTGTCAGCTCAGCTTCGGTGCATGGCCCAGTGCTTCGCGATCCAGCCCTCTTGGCGCGTGGTGAGTTCTACGTGCAGCTTCTCGCCTTGGAGCTGGCGGTACTCGGGGTAGCAGCCGATGGCCTCGGAGACGTCGATGGTGTGGTCCCGCGGATCCACGGCGAGATGGCCGAGGTCGAAAAGGCGGTGCACGTCGCGCCGAAGCAGGAGACCGCCCTGGTCGTGATGCCGACCGTCGGCGGCGAAGCTGTTCAAGTGGGCTGCTTCGAGCGCGGCGTGCGGGGTGGGGCCGGTGAACGCACACTTGTCGCCGTATTCCTTCAGCAGGTGGCTGCGGAAGGCGCCCTGCCCTCGCCGTACGCGCACGACCGCCGTGGTGTGACCGCCCCTCAGCGTGGTTGCCAAAGCGGCCTCGACCGGTGACAGGGACGGTCGGCCCGGTGCCGCCCGCACGGCCTCCTGGAACCTCGCGTAGTCGAGTTGGCGGATGCTGAGCTGTGACTTCGGCCGCGTGCACAGCCCGCGCAACCGATCACTGGTCAGCTCCCCGGTGAGATCCACCCAGGCGACCTCGTGGTGTGACCGATAGGTGGTGACGTCTTTTCGGATGGTGACCACCTCCGCCACCTCGAACGTGTGGGTGCACTTGTAGCACCGGTAGGGCGGGTGCTCGGTCTTGCGCAGCTTGATGCTCGCCTTGCCGCAGCGCGGGCAGCGGTGGAGGGCCTTCTCCTCCTTGCCGGTGACGACCTTCTCGATCACCGAGGCGCCGAGCAGGACCTTCTTGTCCCACAAGACGATCACGTCGCCCGCCTGCGGTAGCTGGTGGTTCGGGACCGAGCTGTCCCAGCTGTAATGGGCGGCTGGCGCGTCGTCGTAGCCGTCGTTGCTGCGGCGCGGCCGGTCGTCCCCGACGGCGAGCATCAGCCACGCGCCCCGCTGTTCGTCCGTCTGCACGTTTCCCCCCACGATGACGGAACTGCTCCGTGGAGGTCATCGCCACACACTCGTGTTGCGTTAGGCGGGTCTAGCACTTCGCCGGTGGCGGGGCGTCCCAGACATTCACCCTCTCGGTGAGCCGTGCGCTGCCGGTCAGCGCCATGAGCTGCCAGGACGTGTAGACGACATGCGTCCGCTGTTCTGCGGTGTCGGGTTATGGGAGCGGTAACGGCTGGCCGAACGGCAACACTGACTCGGCGAGCGGCAGAAGTTGCAGCGTCCAGTAGGTCAGCCACACGCCGCCGTAGTCGGAGTGGAGGCGCGCGGAGCGCGCGGCCTTGGATGAAGCAACCTTGCGGAGTCTGACGGTACGACATCGGCGTCCTACAGCGCTCGTCGCGGCGTCATCGAACGGGCTCCTTGCTTACGTGCCGCCCGGAGCTGGTGGGGCGAGGGAACGGCAGGATGCCCTCCGCGGCTCGCCATGCCGCGTCGCAGTCCGTACAGGTGGGCCAGCACCATTGACCCTTGGTGGGGCGGTTGTCGGGGACGACGAGCGCTTCGCCGCACAGGGTGGTGGCGTCGTCATGGGCGACCAGATCCGCTTGGATCGCGTGACGCCCGCCGTTGTGCGGGAGCCAACGAAACGGCCGCAAAGCCATCACCGAGCCTCCCGGTCGTAGGCGTCGGCCCAGCGGGCGAAGATGTCGCGCGACTGCTCGGCGGTGAAGGCGAGGCTGGCGAGGCGGCGCACCTTCGCTTCGTAGGTGGCAACGGCATGAGGAGCGTCGTGGAACACGGTCGCTGCGTCGGTCTCCACGTAGGCCAGTGGCTTGGTCGGATCGGCGAAGATCAACACTGTGGCCGGGTGTCGCAGAGCGACGTGGGAACGGGCGGACATTGGGATGACACGGGGACTCGTCCTCGCCCAGCCGCACATCAAGGTCAGGCGCAGCATCTGGTCCCGCATGACCTTGGGACTGCCCACGACCTGGCGTAGGGCAGCTTCGTGGATATAGAGGACTGTCTGTGGGCCGTTGGGACGACGGAGGATGTCCTGACGTGCCATGCGGGCCTCGGTGACCGCCTTGTCGTCGGTCAAGGCGTGGGCGTAGTCCTCGGTCTGGGCGAGGCTCGGAACCATGAGCGGTTCGTAGGCCGTGACCGTCCGGGCCGCTTGTTCGTGCAGGGACAACACCAGCAGCGAGTCGGGGGACCGGTCGTGCAGACGCAGGAAGCTGCCTGTCTCCGGCTCGCTCGCGATGGCCAGGATGCGGTCGCGGGTCGGCTTGTCCGCACCGCACCGCCCCAGCAACGTGCCGATCTCACACGGGCTCGTGCCGCGACTGCCGGTCTCCAGCTTGCTGAGCTTGCCCAGCGACCACCCCAGAGCCTCGGCGACGAAAGTGGACGACATCCGGGCACGATGGCGGACACGGCGCAGCTCCTCACCCAGCTCCCTGCTGCGAGCCGTGCTGAGCCGAGCGGGCTGCTTCTCCTCGGTCGCGGTCTCCATGACTTCCCTTCGGCGCGCGAACGGCTTGCCGAGTCATGAGATCGTTCTGGTGCACGTCGGCAGCAGATGACATTCGATGACATCGCGGAAAGGACGGCCCGAGTGGTTCGCACCATCACCATCACGGGAACGCGTTCGATATCGGCGGAAGACGACGACCGCCTCGACGTGCTCTTCGATGACTACCTGCTGCCGTTCGGCAACGCCCACTTCTACATCGGAGGCGCGGCCGGGATCGACACCGCCACCCTCGACTGGCTGGCCGAGAACACCTCGGCAACCCTGACCGTGGTCGTCCCCTGCACGGTCATTGACCAGCCGCAATCCGCCTCCTCAGCGATCGCGTCGTGGCAGGGACACAATCGACTGGCCGAAGTCATCGAGCTGGCCGCGCCCGATCTCGACACGTCGGCCTATCACGCCCGCAACCGGTACATGGTCGATCGGAGCGACTTCGTGATCGGCTTTCCGCGAGGCACCGACCAGACGTCCGGCACTTGGTACACGTTGAACTATGCCGCCGATCGGGGAAAGCCTCGGCTGGTCGTACCGGTCTGACGTGGAATGGGTGCTCTAATGAATCGGTGATGGCCGTCGAAGGTGAACTCGGAGCCGCCGGCCTGCGCAGGCTGCGCGAGTCGCGCGGCTGGTCCTGGGCAGACCTGGCCAGAGCACTCCGCGACACCGCCCGCGAACTCGGCATGGCCTCCCAGTCCACGCTCCCGGTGACCAGCATCCAGCGCACCGTCGCCCGCTGGGAAAGCCCGACCGACCGCACCAAGCCAGGCGACCGCTACCAGTACCTCCTGGCCCGGATCTACGCGAAGACCCCGACCGGCAACTGGGACCTCGGCACCGGTTCCGACTTCGCCAAGCTCCTCGACGCGCTCCGCGACTTCGGCACCTCACCGCAGCGCATCGACCGGCTCATCGACTCGATCACGCACGCTCGACCCAGCCCGCCCAATCCGGCACGCGTAGCTGATGACCTCGTTGACCACTTGGCCGTCACGGTCGCCGACCTCAATCAACAGGTCGGCTCAACGCCATTCGTTCGCCTCCAACTCCAACTGGCACCAGTCCTCGATGCCTGCCGCTCGCTGCTCACTGGGTCGAAGCCGGCCACCGACTTGCTGATCTTGGCTACCGACGCCTACGCGTTGGCCGCCCGCCTCGCGTTCGAGACGCGCGACGACGACGTCGCGATGGCGCTCTACCGCGACGCCGAAGCCACCGCCGCCCGCCTACCCGACCGCAGCCGCCTGGCGGCCGTGCGCACCAGCCACACGATGGTCACCCTGCATGCCACCGACGATCTCAACGCTTCACTCCAACTCGCCCGCACTGCCACCGTCGATGCCCACCGCGGCTCCAGCCATGCCATCCGAGCCCGTGCTCACGCCATCCACGCCGAAGTCCAAGCCCGCGCCGGCAATCCCAACGCCGCAGCCATCGCCCTCGACCGTGCGTGGAAGACCGTCGACCAGCTCTCCCTGGACGACCCGTTCGCCGCCTTCAACGCCCACAGGGTCAGCGGCTTCGAGGGCCTGTGTGCCCTCTACAGCGGCCAAGCCGACCACGCCAATGAGCTGCTCACCCGATCGCTGTCCAGCCTCGCCGGCCCACGTGACGCGGTCCAACGGGGCATCGGCGCCACCGACCTCGCCCTGGCTCGCCTCGCTCTTGGCGACGCCGCAGCGTGCGTCACCCTCCTCCACGAAGCCGTGGACATCACCGCCACCACTGGCGGCCGAGTGCCAGCCCAACGCATCGGCCGTGCACGCAGGCACCTGCGCTCGTGGCGCGAGGAGTCCTTCGTCGCCGAGTTGGACGACCACATCCACGACACGCTGCTAGGTCGGTAAGACAGCCACCTTCAATGGCCTGGTCCACGGGGCCGCTGAAGTTTCGGTACCACCGGCTTCCCTCCCACCAGCGGCCGCTGAAGCCGTGTCCTGCTCACCGGGGTGGTGGTCGAACGCCTGACAACAACGTGCACCCTTGCGTGCTCCGCATCTCTGAACTCATTCAGCGCGGGAGCCACTCGACCGGCCGCAGCAGCCTGATGGATTCGATTGCGAGCCTGAAGCCAGATCGCGATCCGTGCGATCAGCAGCACCAATGCCGCGAGCAGGGCAAGCGCAGCCAGCGCTTCATTGCCGCGCGCAGTCAGAACCCCGACTGCGGCGATTACCCTCGCCGCCTGGCGCAGCTTGCGGGCCAGCGGTCCGATCTGTTCCGGTAGAACCCGATGTGGTGTTCGTGCCGCCCGGTCGTACTGCGTGACCAGTTCAGTCAGCACACCGCCCGAGCGCCCTTCCCGTCCCCGGGCCAAGGCCGCCAGCACCTCGCCAGTGGCATGCGCGATCCCGCCCAGATCCTCGTGCGGGGTGCCGGTCCGCAGTACCTCGGCAACGTGCTCGACGACCTTGGTGCTCGCCTCCATAGCCGTCTGGCGCTGCTCAGGCGTGGCCCACGCGCCGTTGATCCGTTCCAACGCATCGGGCGGCGGTATAGAAGCCCAACGCTCGGTGAGCTTCGGCCAACTCAGGTCAGCGGCGAGCTTCGACCCCGAGTACCTGATCGGTTTCGACTTCCTGGTGCGATCCTTGTGCAAGAAAACCGTGTAGCCGAGCACTCGGCCGCCATCACCAGCCACGGCCTGCGGGTTCAACCCTTCCCGCTTCAGCTCACGCAGGAACTGCTCACCACTCCTCGTCGTGGCAGCGACCTGCGAAACGACAAGCCGCAACTCCTCCCGAGCCGTCACCTCCCACCCCAGCCGCTCAGCCTTGCCCTTCTCCTGCCGAGTAGGCGCCACCGGGGCGGTCTTGTCGATGCTGGCCGTGGGCGTCAGGCCAAGCTCACGTTCCAGCGCCTGGCACTCCTTCCGCAGGGCCAGGAAATCCCGGTAGGGCGTGAACTGCTTGCCGGTGACCTCGGAGACGAGCGTGGCCATGAGGTGAATGTGGTCGTCAGCGTGCCGCACAGCGATCCACCGACACCCGGCCTGATGAATCCCAGTGGCCTTCATCAACCGCTCAGCGATGCCCTCCCACTCCTCATCGCTCAACATCCGATCCCCAGGATGAAGCCGAACCGGCGTGTGCCACACGTACCCAGGCCGCAGCACCACAGCCTTCTTCCGAGCGTCCCACTTGTAATACCGAACCCAAGCGGGCGCATCCGGAGGCACATCCCCAAGCCGAACGCGCTCAGCCCACTCGTCAGTGATTGCCCGCGGAGTGCTCAACGGCAACCCAGCCACATTCGGCCATTCCTGCATGGTGGTAATGAGCGGCCCGAGCACGAAGTCGAACTCGCCCGGCTCTTTCAGCTCACCGTCCACCGGCACCGCAGGTGCCTTCTCAGGCTGGTGCAACCACAACGCACCATCCCAAGCCGCAACAACCCGAGGGTTCCTGTGCTCCTCAGCCTTGCCCGGCCCGAACAGATATCGAATCAACCCGGCAGGCCGATACCCCCGCACAACCTTGGCGATCACCGCCGCAGTTCCGACCAAACCCGAGCGGCAAGCGCGCTGTATGACCGCACCGCCCTGTCCACGACCCGAAGCATGGTGCCGATCGCGGCAACGCTGGGAACCTGTCCAGTCGAGTTAGCGACCTTGGCCACCTGGTTGAGGCTGCCACCCACATTGGCGAGCACCCGCCGACCCTCACGAAGCTCCACGACCAGTTCACGTACCTGGTCGTCCCCAAACGACGACTCACCACGAAGCTTCCGCACGGCAGCCTCATACGCAGCCTGCTGAGCCCAAGCCCCTGGCTTCATCCCCTCAGCAGCGGCGACCTTGCACAGATCCGCCCACTCAGCATCGGTGTACCGCAAAGCCCCACGCCGAGACCGCCGCTCACCAACAGCACGCTCTCGGTAGCCAAATCGCTCCTGCTCATGCCCACCCATGACCGTGTCCCCCCGACACTGGCTAGGACGACGCCGCTCCTGGCGTCGTCACCACCAGCTAGGTGGGCCACCTGGTGGTCTTCATCTGCTCTTGTCTAGTGCTCTACCCCAGGTGTCAAGCTTGCCATGCTGTGTCGATGTCCAGGAGGAAGAGGCACTCTTCCTCCTATCTTGCTCTTCGGCGAAATCGTCTGACACCATTCACTTGATTTCCGGATTTCCCGCTTGAATCACTCGTCTTCTTGGTCAAAGGTATACTCGTTTTGCATAATAATCTCGGCATGTGGAGACCTAATGTCCGACGCGGATCGGGATTGGGTTGTTATCAACTGTGTGCCGTTGCTCGCCGCCAGATTCCCGATCAGTTCAAGACTTTCGCGTACTACGTCATCGTTCAAGTCATGCTGATACGGGTTGTCCATGATAAGCAGTCCGGGGGCGTTACCCTCCTCTCCGAGGTCTTGCGTCAGCGCTAGCAGTGCATAACTGTAGGCCAGGAAAAATAGAACTCGCGCCTCCGCGCCTAGTTGCTCTTCCCAAGTACGCGTGCCGACGTAAAAAGTCAACTCCTGTGCAGATACTGTTACTTCGCTGCCTACCCAACCTCTTCCTCTGAAGTTGGATAGGAACTCATTCATTCTATCGGCCAAGTTTGCGCAACGTCGTCGAGACTCCCGAATATAAGTCGCCTCGTCTACCTGGATGCTTGCCGTCTCGTCAACAGTTCTTGCTGCTTCGTCTACCCTGATTTGGGCATGGTGCTGCCTTGTCAAAACTTGCTCGATTGCTGGAAGTGCGGCAAGTTGCTGATTGATCTTTGCAGATTGAGACGCTACATCTTCCAGTGCGGCCATAAATGGGGCGAGCTGTGCTGCTCTCGTATTGTTTAGTTCATTAGCGAGATCCGTTTGTTTCTGACGTAGACGCTCTTCGCTTGCTGTAGCATTTGCGAGATCGCGCTCTGCACGTGCCTGCGCCTCATTAATTTCTCGCACTTCTGAGTCGAGGGCTCGCATCTCCATTTCGGCTCTGCGTCGCCGCCGATCCTCAATAACTGGCTGAAAGCAAAGATAACAAGAACCCGAATCGTGGTCTCGATTTGGCGAAACGTCTTGCTCGCAAGCTGGACACATACGCACTGGAAGATCATCGAATACTTCAACGGCACCTAGAAGGCGATTGAGCCGCCCTCTATCTGCTTCGACGAGTCTAAGAGACTGCTCGTGCTCTCGTACGACAATACGCAGATCAGCTACAACTTCGACCGCACGTTGCAAATCAACGCTTACGGCTTCGTAGCGCTCGGTCAACGTTGAATCATAACCTACAGGAGAGACTGCTGAAGAGAAATCTGGTCCGACTTCATACTGGCCTTCAATGATGTTATTACGTTGCTGGCTCAGGTTTGCTAGCTCGTTTTGTAGTGCGGTCCTCAGCGTTACCAGGTCGGCAGGGCGTGAGACCAAAGGCAACCCGAGTTGCTCACATATAGTGGTGACTGTTTCTTCTGTAGTGGTATTTACGTCCCGAAGTATAGCTTCTACGCCTAGTAGTTCTCGATCGGCTTCCGCTATTGCGAAAGAGCGCGACTCGCGATCGTAGCGCATCGATGCCAGCCCAAGGAAGTAACTTGTGACAGCTACTCGATTGTAGTCATATTCTTTGCTGGCAAAGTCAAGCCATGATGATTCTTTGCGGTATATGTGCCGCATTAGAGTACGCAACGTAAGTGGGACCATCCTCGGTGCAGTTGACCCGCTGCGTCCGAGAGGAATCTGCAATCTAGGCCATCCCAACATGCGTAGTATCCAGTCAGAGAACTCTTGAGGCGAGAACTCTTCCTCATCGTCTACGTACAGTCGGGAAAAATCTCCACGTGTGAAACTACGGCGAACACTATGTGCTGCGCCATTCAAAGTGAAATAGAGAGTTACATCGGCATACTTGTCTGCTATTACGCGTCCAACGGCTTGGTGAGGGCTGTCCCGATCGCCTAGGCAGTAGTCAATCAGCTTAAGCGTTGTCGACTTCGAACTGTTTCTAGGGCCGCTGATAACCGTGAAATTGGCCTGGTCGAACCGATATTCTTCAATCTCGCCAGTACGTAGGACTAGTTGCAGTGCCACGATCCGGATACCGCGCGGAGATCGAATCCTAACGACGCTCGATCCAGACTTTGCAATCTTGGATAGACCCGAGCCGGGTGCAAATAGTTCGATCTGATTCGACTCTGTCACGGAGTAATCTCCTGTTGCAGCGGTATGTTGCCGACCTCGTCCGGAAACACTGAATACACTAGCTCTTTAAGAGCGGTTCCTGGCATGTCGGCGAGGTTGCCGCGCATAGCTGAACAACGCTCCACGATGGGAGTAAATTCAGCTCGGTTAGCTATCTTTCCTGCTGCTTTTCGGCCCGAAGCGGTCAATCTCACCCGCTCCGGCTTATGGCTTCGCGTAACAGACACAAGATTACGCGCTTCCAGAAAAGCTAGGAACTGCCTGTATCTGTGATCCCAGGGGCCGTAGCGATACCTGATCATGGGTGCTTCGACTTCACTCCGCCCGGAAGCGTTGTAAATTTCTATAATGGCCGCAGTGTCGCTGAGGCTTTCTTGTGCCCGCTGGAGGAAGGTGGGGTAACGCACAAAAAAGTCTAGTTTTGCCAACTTCGTCCGGCCGTCGATGTAAGGGCCTGGGTCCTTACCGCATAGGCCAATAAGCAGCAGAAGTCGTGCGGCATGGAAGTCAATGCTGCTATCAGGATCCCACGGCCGATATAGTGGTGGAACTACACGCTCACCAATCTCACGAGGCATCGGCGTACCGATTCTGGCATCGGGCGGTGATATCTGATAGCACAGCATAAGCAGTTGCAGGCGAGACAGCCCCATTAGCGACTGCCGATATTTCCCTTACGCGTGCAAGGGTAGTGTTATATGCCTCAGCACCAGGAGCCACAAGCCCGATCCTGCGCTGTGCAGATACTTCGGTGCAGATAGCATATATCTCGTCGGCGAGTGTGTCATAGTCTTCATGCGTTTGGCCGACTGATGACCTGTACTTTCTTCTATATCGAGTCATCATGTCAGCCATGCGGCTGGCTTCTTCAGCGGTTACGCCAGTCGGACGTAGCTTGCTCGATAGTGATTCCAGTGGTTCGAGTTCACCGGTCTCGCTTACGCGCGATACCTTGCGAACGCAACTCTTCAAAACCTCGGCGAAGTCGTTTTCGGACCAAACTGTGACAACAGGTTTGCGAGCGTCTCTTTCAATCCTTCCGAGGAGTGCAATGAGGATGTCTTCCAGTTCGGTCGTAAGTGGTGTTTGTTTCAATACCTCTTTTACGTAGGGTTCAAGTGCGCTTTTCGCTACCGCCTCGATGTCATCTATCGATCGAGGTCTTACTTCCACCTCGAATCGGTCGATACACCAATCTATGCCCCTGCCGTCCGGCAATTTAAGGCCGGAGAGCTTACTTGCTATTTCTTTTTTCTCGGCTGGTCGATTCTCGCAGGGGGGTGAGTCTTTCGTGAAGCACAGAAGATTCTTCTGTGGCACTTCATTCATTACCAAGCTAAACCGGGTTCCCTCAGTCAGTGGCTTCCCGGTAAATAACTTCCCGAGAATGCTGGAATGAGGGTTCCCTACTTTTTCCGCCTTGCATACTTTTGCGATGCTGTATCTTTCTTGTCCGCCCTCTTGTGTTTTGACCTGCTTGTAGAGTGGGCCAGTCGGGGTTTCGCACTGTACGTCTTCAAGATTTTCCCAGGAGACCTGAATATATTTGCCTTCGTGCATGTCGAGACAAGCGAGCAGGGAAACAGCGTCCTGGTAGGCGAAGCCTCGGCGACTGCGGCGACCTCCGTCTCCGGGTATCACAGCGGCTGACCTCCAAACCCTTGTCGCGTTCATAGCGACCTGTGTGTGCGTATCCGACCAGGCTTACTCTCAGGTTGATCGTGTTTGGGTGACGTACGTTACATGTCGCCATAGCCTTGGTTGGATCGTCGGGCCAATCCACGATGCCGTGAAGGCCCGTCACGGTTCGGCCCTCGAACAGCTTGTTGGGGCGGCGTCCTGGTGATGTCCTGGTGTGCGACTCATCGCCAGTAGTGCGAAGCCGGAGATGACCATGAGGCCGTCCAGCACAAGCGGGCCGACGGCAGCTGCTAGTGGGCCGTAGTGCCAGGCCAGTAGGAGGTCTCGCAGGTGGCCGTAGGAGATGACGGCTGAGCCGAGGGCAACAGTGCCCGTGCCGCCGAAGCGGGCGAGGGTCCATTGCCAGCCCTTGGGCCAGTGGATGCGGGAGAGGACTTCTACGGAGAGCAGGAGGCCGATGGGCCAGACTGCGGCTCCGATTTGGGGTGCCAGTCCTGGTGACCAGCCAGCGGGGTGGTGTTCGGCTGGTAGCCAGGTGTGGAGGACGTTGGCGGCGATCGACATGACCGAGCCGAAGACGAAGCCTGCCCAGGCGACCAGGCGGCCGTCCGTGGTTCGGGCTGGTGGAGTGGCTGGCGAGGGTGGTGTGGAGGTGTCACCAGGGCTGGTGTCCTCCGTCGCCAGCTCCGCCAGGGCCTTGCGGATCGCGTGATCGGTGGCGCCGGTCAGGCGCACCAGAGTGGGGCGGCCTGGTGGTGGTTCACCTGCGGCTCGCGCCGTTTCGATGGCCTGTTGAATCTGGGTAACGAGTTCTGGGTTGAGCGGGGTCACTGGGCCGCCTCCCCGGCTCCGGTGGCTCGTGGGTGGCAGCGGGCGCAAAGGACCGACCGGGTTCGGTCTTCGTCCAGCCAGATGACCCGGGCCGAGATCGGGTCGGAGTCGCGGGCGTCGCATTCGCCGCAGGGCGGCCTGGGCGAGCGCGCCTCGGGCGCGGGCTCGCGTGAAGGACGGTTCTCTGGAGGGTTAAGGACGGTTCGGGGGCGAGTGCTGCCCCTCGTGAAGCTGTTCCTTGCCGGTCGTAGCGGCGTTATCTGCCCCTCGTGCTGGTCAACGGGCGGCAGTGCTCGCAGGCCGTGGTGGTGGTTGTCCGCAGGCTCGGTGAAGGGGCGGAGGGCCAGGTCGTAGCCGTTCGGCCTACGGTCGGCCCTCTTGATGTGCGCGGCGATCACGGCCGGATCGGAGGGGCGGATCAGCTTGAGGGCTTGGAGGCTGCGCAGCGCCGAGCGGACGGTGCGCTCGGACAGGCGCGTGTAGTGGATCAGCTTCTCGATGCTGGGGAAGGCGTGGCGGCCGTTCGGGTCAGCGTGGTTCGCCAGGCCGATCAGGACGGCCGCCAGGCTGGCGGCGTCTCCGCGGTCGCGGGGGATCGGTGCATCGTTCAGAGCCCAGTTGATCGCTTCGATGCTCACCAGGACACCTCCTCTGCGAGGAGGTGGAGGGCGGTTGCCTCGGCGTTGGTGAGGCCGAGGATGCCGGTGGTGGTGCGCAGGCGCGTCTGGCGAACGACCCACTCGTGAAAGCCGGCTTTGGCTTCGAGCCCGGTCATTGCCATCGCGGCACCGATCTCGGGCCATGAGGTGGCGTTGCGTGTGCGCAACAGATCGGCGACTACGCACCAGCGACCGGAAGTCGTTTCTTGGGCGATGCGGGTGCCGTAGGCCAGCTCGGCGAACAGGTCGTCGGCGGTCGGAGTGCTGGCTTCGATGTGGGTGGCCACGAAGGTGCGGAGTCGGGCTGACGACCAGTGCTCGACCAGTTCGCTCAGCGGCTGGTGCGGGATGTCGTCGGGTGTGCGGATAGAGGAGTGGATGGGTGTCGACATCGGTGGGCCTCCGTCGCACCCGTCTCACAGTCGTCTCACGGACTGCTCGGACGGGGCGGGATTGGAGGCCCTGACCTGGACTGTGAAAGGACGCTCACCTGCGTGGACGGACCACGTGGACCGTGGAGGTTGATCTTCTCGCCTCTACGGATCAGAAGGTTGCAGGTTCGAATCCTGCCGAGCGCACCAGAGTAAGTCCAGGTCAGGGCCTGGTTCCGGTTAACGGAACCGGGCTCTGATTTGCTTTGTGGAGACCTGTCGGCGAAGGCGTGCCAGTCTTGGCGGGTGGCGGAAGCGTGTTTGATCTGCGCCAAGCATCGGGGCGAAGGGTCGCTGGTCGGACCGGTGGTGTGGCGGAACGACCTGCTTGTGGTGTCGCACCGTCCCGTTGACGGCACCGGCATCGGTTTTCCTGGATATGTGTTCGTCGAGACTCGGCGTCACGTCCCGTCGCTCGACGAGCTTGAGCCGGGCGAAGTGGGAGCGATCGCGCAGGCGGTGTGGTGGGTGGCCCGGGCCTTGCGGGCCGAAATCGATCCGCAGTACGTCTTCTCCCTGGTCGCCGGGCGCAGCGTGGCGCACTTCCACCAGCACGTTTTCGTCCGCCACGTCGGCACTCCCGACGACGTCGGCTGGACGGACGGACACCTGTGGGCGGGCGCGCCACGCGTGACGTCCGACGACATCCAGCAACTCTGCGGCCGCCTGCAGCGCCACTTCCCCGGGCCCTGACGACCTTCGTGCGGTGCGGCGCGGTCATGTCAAAGATGCTTGACATTGTGTCAAGCGGAGCTTACCTTTGGGGTGTCAAGTTTGCTTTACGTCGGGTAGGGGGTCGGGTGTCGTACGAGGAGAAGGGGACCTTGGTGTACCTGGTGGTCAGCGCGCTGACCTACCTCGGGTACGTCGTGGTCGTTCTGGGTCGGGCCGGTGGTGGGGCGGTGGCCGAGGTGTCGTACGTGGCGCCGATGTTGTGGTCCATCGGGATCTCCATGGGGCTGGCCATGGTGGGACGGATCGTGTTCGAGATGGCGAAGCCGAGCGAGAGCCACAAACCCGACGCGCGTGACCGTGACATCGACAAGTTCGGGGAGCACGTGGCGGGGATCGTGCTGGGTGCGGGGATGTTGTTGCCCTTTGGGTTGACGTTGGCGGAGGCGCCGCACTTCTGGATTGCCAACGCGATCTACGCGGTGTTCACGCTGTGGGCGGTGTTCGGGGCGGCGGTCAAGTTGGTCGCCTACCGCAGGGGGTTCTAGTGGGGAAGCCGACCAGGATCACCAACTCGATCCGTGCCCTCCGCTTCGCGCACGGGGAGATGACGCAGGCCGAGTTGGCCAAGCGGATCGACGTCACGCGCCAGACCGTCATCGCCATCGAGCAGGGCCGGTACTCGCCCTCGCTGGAGATGGCGTTCCAGATCGCCCGGGTGTTCGAAGTCCCGCTCGGCGACGTGTTCCAGTACCCGGAGGAAGATCGATGAGAGCTGTGATCCAGGACGCGTACGGCGTCCTCGAAGAAGTGCTGAGGCTCGGCGAGGTCGAGAAGCCGACTGTCGGCGACGGCGAGGTGCTGGTGCACGTCCAGGCCGCCGCGGTCTCCGGCAGCGACTGGCACCTGCTCCGCGGCCTGCCCTATGCGGCACGGCCCGTGGTCGGTGTGCGGCGGCCGCGTAACCGGGTGCCGGGCTTGGAACTGGCCGGCACGGTCGAAGCGGTCGGCAAGGGTGTGACGACCATCCAGATCGGTGACGAGGTGTTCGGGTGGTGTGACGGCGCGTTCTGCGAGTACGTCTCGGTGTCCGAGGCCCACGTGACGGTGAAGCCCGCCAACCTCTCGCCGGAACAAGCGGCGGCCGTGCCGATCGCCGGGTTCACCGCGTTGCAAGCGGTTCGGGACCGGGGACGGGTCCGGGCCGGGCAGAAGGTGCTGGTCATCGGCGCTTCCGGGTGCGTCGGCACGTACGCCGTGCAGCTGGCCAAGCACTACGGCGCCGAGGTGACGGCAGTGTGCAGCGCGGGGAAGGCGGCGATGGTCCGGGAACTCGGCGCGGACCACGTGCTCGACTACGCGGCCGGCCCGTTGACCGCGAGCGGTTTCGACGTCGTGCTCGACATCTACGGCAACTCCTCACTGCGCACGATCAAACGCCTGCTCAAGCCGGGCGGCACGGTCGTGCTGGTCGGCGGAACGGGTGGGTCGTGGCTCATGGGCACGGACAAGTGGATCCGCGGGATGCTCGCGGCACCGTTCCTCGGCATCAAGGTGCGGCCGCTCGTGCACAAGGACCGACTCGACGACCTGGTGCTGCTCCGCGAACTCATCGAGGCCGGGAAGCTCACCCCCGTGCTGGACCGGACCTACCCGCTCACCGAGGCCGCCACAGCGATCGAGGACGTCCGACAGGGCCGCGTGCGCGGGCACGCCGTCGTCACGCCGTAGCAACCCGGCCACACCGGCGGTGGTCGACCACCGCCGGCAGGCCATGCGCCAACAGGGTCAACCGCGCGCCCGACCCAGCTCCGCCAGCACCCCGTCCGTGAACGAAGGCCACGCCGCCACCGCCCACTCGCCGAACTGACGGTCGGTCAACGTCACGCACGCGACCCCCGCGTCCGGATCGACCCACAGGAACGTGCCGCTCTGCCCGAAGTGCCCGAACGTCCGCGGCGAGCTCGAAGCCCCCGTCCAGTGCGGCGACTTCTCCGCCCGGATCTCGAACCCCAGCCCCCAGTCGTTGTTCTTCTGCACCCCGTAACCCGGCAGCACCCCGCGCAACCCCGGGAACGCCACCGACGTCGCCTCCGCCACCAGCTCCCCGGACACCAGCTTCGGCGCCTGCACCTCGGCCGCGAACCGGACCAGGTCCGACACGGTCGACGTGGCACCGGCCCCGGCCGAGCCGTCCAACGTGGACGACGCCATGCCCAGTGGCCCGAACACCGCCTCCGCCAGGTACTCCGCGAACGGGATCTCGGTCGCCGCCTCCACGAAGTCCGCCAGCACCTGGAACCCGGTGTTGGAGTAGATCCGCTTGGCGCCCGGCGCGGCCTGCACGTCGGCCGAGTCGAACGCCAACCCGGACGTGTGCGCGATCAGGTGTCGCACCGTCGAACCCTCGGGCCCGGCGGGCTGGTCCCACTCGACCGCGCCCTCCTCCACGGCCACCAGCACCGCGTACGACGTCAGCAGCTTGGTCACCGAGGCCAGCGGGAAACGGCGGTCGACCGGCCCGTACGTCCCCAGCACCTCGCCCCGCACGTCGACCACGGCCGTCGCCGCGGTCTCCACCGGCCACGATGACACCGCCTGCAAGCTCTCCATGCCGCAGACTCTGCCACGTGTCACCACGAGAGCTGGTCGTGCTCGGCACCTCGAGCCAGGTGCCCACCCGCGCCCGCAACCACAACGGCTACCTGCTGCGCTGGGACGCCGAGGGCTTCCTGTTCGACCCGGGCGACGGCACCCAGCGGCAGATGGCGCGCGCCGGCGTCGCGGCGAACGACATCACCAGGCTGTTCGTCACGCACTTCCACGGCGACCACTGCCTCGGCGTGCCCGGCATCGTGCAACGCCTGTCCCTCGACCGCGCCCCGCACACCGTGCACGCGCACTTCCCGGCCGAAGGCGCGGAGTTCTTCGAGCGGCTGCGGCACGCCAGTTCGTTCCACGACGTGGCGGAGATCCACGAGCACCCGATCGCCGAACCGGGGGTGATCGCGGAGGGTGCGTTCGGTCGGCTGGAAGCCCGGCGGCTCGACCACACGCTGCCCGCCTACGGCTATCGCCTGGTCGAGCCGGACGGCCGCACGATGGTCCCCGAACTGCTGGCCGCGCGCGGCATCCACGGCCGCGCGATCCGTGAGCTCCGACCACCGCTGTTGGACGAGGTGAGCGTGCCGCGCCGTGGGCAGCGGTTCGCGTTCGTCATGGACACCCGGCTGTGCGACGGGGTGTTCGAGCTGGCGGACGGCGCCGACATGCTGGTCATCGAGTCGACATATCTGCACGTCGACGAATCGCTGGCGGTGGAGTACGGCCACCTCACCGCCCGTCAGGCGGCGAAGGCCGCGGCCGAGTGCGGTGTGCGCACGCTCGTCCTCACGCACTTCTCGCAGCGCTACACCGACCCGCGCGCGTTCCACGACGAGGCCGCCGAGGTGTTCGACGGCGAGATCGTCGTGGCCGCCGACCTGAACCGGGTGCGGCTGCCCCGACGGCGGGCGTGATCGCCGAAATTGTCGGACCCCGTCGGTAGAATCACTGCAAGGGTTCCCCTTGGCGGGGACCCTTGCGAAGCCGTTCGGAGCCGGCCGAAGGGCCGGAATCCCCGGCTTCGGCGGCCCACTGGTCGCGGACCAGGGTGTCGAGGTCCGAGCAGGTCGGCCGCCAGCCCAACGCGCGCAGCCGGGTCGTGTCCGCACGCTGTTCGCGCACCTCACCGGGATGCGCGGGCCGCCGCACGACCGATACCGGTCGGCCGGTCACCCGCTCCACCGAGGCCAGCACATCAGCCACGCCGGCGGGCGTCGCGCCGACGTTGAGCGCCTGGTACCCCTCACCGCCGCACTCCACCGCCGTCACGAACGCCCGCGCCACGTCCCGCACGTGGACGAAGTCGCGCACCGCGGACCCGTCACCGAACACCTCCATCGGTGGCAGCCGCCCGGCCGCCACCCCGCACGCCCGCGTGATCACCCGCGTGTCGTCCCGATCACCGCCACCGGCGACGTTGAACAGCCGCAGCGCCACCGCGCTCACCCGGCCCGCGGCGGCGGCCCACGCCAGCACGTCCTCGGCGGCGGCTTTGGAGGCCGCATAAGGGTTGGACGGCGCACGCGGGCAGTCCTCGTCGATCACGCCGCCCCCGGAGACGGCGCCGTACATGCCGGCCGTGGACGCCAGCACGAACCGGGGCGGCGGCGAGCGCAGCAGGTTCACCGTGCCGCCGACGTTCACGTCGTAGTACCGCACCGGGTCGTCGAACGACTCGCGCACGCGGGCGAGGGCCGCCAGGTGCACGACCGCGTCGACGTCGCCCAGGCCGTCAAGCCCGTCTGGCGACCGGACATCACCCGAAAAGGGGATAGGGGTGTGGCCGGCGACCGACAGCTCCGCCAAGACCACCCGTCCGACGTACCCGGTGGTCCCGGTGACCAGAACGCGCATGGCGCCATCCCAACACGCGACCACCCTGCCGATGGTCATCAATCCGATGGAATTGACCCTAAAGGTGTGGACCGGTGGGGCCGATACAACCCAAGTGAGTTACCCGCACCCAGCTATGCACTCGCGCATCGACGGCGTTCTCGCTGAGTACGCCGTGCACGAGGCCAAGCGGCAGCGCTTCCTGGAGACCGCGGCGGCGATCGTGGCCGCCGCTCCGCAGTCGGTCGACGACACCCTGTTCGGCCTGACCCTCCCGTTCCCCAAGGCCAATGGGCCGCGCGCCTTCCTGAACCGGGTTGACCTGGTACTTCGCGACGCCGCTCGATGATCTCGCAAGAGCGTCCCTGAGCCCATCGGCAAGTTTCATCCGGTCGTTGCCGGACCGTGCTAGGCCGATCCCGTCGCCTGCCTCTACAGTGCGTGACACCCGGCGCTCGCCGGTTGTCTCGTCTGCTTCTCATAAAGCGAGTTCTCGGCGATGGATCACGTCATCTCCGCGCTTCAAGCGCGCCTCGGCACCCTGTTCGGCGACCGGTTGGTCGTGCTCGCGGGCGGCACTCGGTTGAGTAGTCGCGCCGGTGAGCTGCACCAGCTCGGCGCCCGCCATACGCTCGTGCTCTCGACGGACGACCACGCGCCGCTGTACGACTCCGAAGTGGCCCGCTGGGTACCGCTCGGCATCGCCGGCGGGTTCGTCGCGGTCGAGCAGAACCGGCTCACCCGGCTGCTCACCTCGCCCAACCGCAAGGTCCGCGCGGTGCTGGAGGACTTCGACCCGTCCGGCGAGGCGCTGGTGATCAGCACTCCGTACGTGCACACGCCGGAGTTCGCGGGTCGGCCGGTGCTCAACGCCCGCCGTCCCGAATGGGTGGAGTTGGAGAACAAGACCACCATCGACGGGCTGTGGGACGAGCTGTCCGCGCCGCGCGCGCCGGCCGTCGTGCTCGACCTCGACTTCGAGGGGCTGTGGGCGGCGACCCAGCGCCTGGACCGCGGCGCGGGCGTGGTCTGGTCCGGTGACGGGCCCGCGATCAACGGCGGCGCGAACTTCGTCCGCCGCGTCCGCGACCGGCAGGAGGCGCTGGACGCCTTCGACGTGCTCGCGCCCAAGTGCGATTTCGTCCGGGTGATGCCGTTCCTGGAAGGCATCCCGGTGAGCGTGCACGGGATCGTGTTCCCGGACGGCACCGCGGTGCTGCGGCCGATCGAGATGGTCGTGCCGCGCCGCGCCGGCCAGGCCCGGTTCCTGTACGCGGGCTGCGCGTCCTACTACGACCCGCCCGCCCGGATTCGCGAGGAGATGCGGAACCTGGCCCGCCGGGTCGGCGAACGGCTGCGCGAGACGGTCGACTACCGCGGCACGTTCACCCTGGACGGCATCGCCACCGCGGACGGCTTCCTGCCCACCGAGATCAACACCCGGTACGGCGGCGCGATGGTGTGCTTCGAGGACGCCCTCCCGCAGCTGCCGCTGGCCCTGGTGCAGGTCGCCTTGGTCGCCGGGCACGACCTCGGGGTGTCGTCCATCGAGTTCGAGGAGCTGCTGGTCTCGGCCGCGGACGACTACCGGCACGGTTCGGTCGGCGCGAACGTGCGCGCGGTGAACCCGACCGAGGTGGTGGAGCGGTCGATCGTGTTCGCCGAGTGGTCGTGCCGGTTCGCGCACCCGGAGGAGACACCGCACGGCGTGCTGCGGCTGCGCCCGTCGCCGCTGGGCGCGCGGCTGGAGCTGGACTTCTACGCCGACCAGCTGCCGCTGGGCCGTCCGGTGGTGGCGCTGACCGTGGCCGCGTTCGCGCTGGCCGACCAGGAGTGGGGCACCGCGCTGGGTCCGCTGGAACCGGCCGTGCCGATCGCCGACGAGGAGGCCGCCGCCGCGGTCGTGGAGCCGACCGCCGTCACGGCGTGATCGTCGTCACGGCGTGATCGCCGCGTCGCTTTCCCTGCCGTCGCCATAGGCGGCCAGGAAGGCGTACCGGTAGCCCATGAGCTGCACGGTCACCCCCGGCGGCTGGTTGGGCGGGTACTCGCCGCCCTCGTACGCGCGCAACACCTCCGGGTGACCTTGCGCGGTCACGTACGCCCACACGTCGTCGGACTCCTCGCCGTGCAGCAGGTGCAGCGCCACCGACGCGGCCTCCTCCAGCAGCTGGGGGAACGTGCCGGCGAACGCGATGCCGTGCGCGACGTCCGCGACGTGCTTCGGCGCCACCTCGGGCACCGCGATGGCCAGCGCCATCGAGCAGGCCACCTCCGCGCCGCCCAGCGCCTCGAACACCTTCGGCGCGTCCTTCTCCACCGCGTACCGGGTCTGCGTGATCCAGTCCGGCGCGAGTCGGGGCAGTTCACGGCGCAGCGAGTTCCAGCGGCGGCGGGTCCGCTTGCCGTCCGCGGTGAACCCGGCGCCCGCCAGGGCCATCGCGGCCAGCAGGAAGATCACCCGATCGCGTACGTCGCCGGGCACTTGATAGGACGCGCCGAGCTCCACCAGGAACGGCACGGCGTAAGCGCTGGCCTCGGACACCGTGTCGTCGTCCAGCAGGCGCTGTTCGAGGGCCGCGCACGCGCTGAGATCGCCGTCCGCCGCGCCGCGCAGCAGTTCGTCCACGTCGCGCCCGCGGCACAAGTCGGTCCACGGCACCTTGTCCAGACCGCGCAACGGATGCGGTCGTCGCCAGGCGGGTGGCAGATCCATGCCGGGCAAGCTACGTGATCCGGACGTGGAGCGGCATCACTCGCCAGAGGGTCGCGCGGCCACCGTACGATCACGCGGTGCGCGGACCCACCTTCAAAGTCGTCGACCTGTTCTCCGGCGCCGGTGGCATGAGCCTGGGCTTCCAAGCGCACCGGGACTTCACCATCGTCGGCGCGGCCGACGCCCAGATCGGCAAGCCGTCGTCCCGGCTGGGGTCGTTGCGCTGCAACGGGATCTACCGGGACAACATCGGCGTCGACCCGTTGCAGGTGGACCTGGGCCGGTTGGACCCGGCGGTGCTGCGGCAGGTGTGGGGCCTCCAGCGGGGTGAGCTGGACGTGCTGGTGGCGTGCCCGCCGTGCTCGGGCTTCACCCGGATCGCCCCGGCCAACCACCTGCGTGACGACCCGCGCAACTCGCTGGTGGGTCGGGTCGCCGCGTACGTGGCCGAGTTCCGGCCGCGCGTGCTGCTGCTGGAGAACGCGCGCGAGCTGGTCAAGGGCAAGCAGCGGCACCACTTGGACGGGCTGGCCGAGCAGTTGCTCGCCATCGGGTACGAAGTGGACGCGAGCACGCACATGCTGTCCCGCTTCGGTTTGCCGCAGCTGCGCGAGCGGGCGATGGTCGTGGCGGTGGACGCCGGCGTGCCGCTGCGCACGTTGGAGGACCTGTGGCAGGGCTGGGAGGTCCGGCCGGGTGCGGTGACCGTGCGGCGGGCCATCGGCAAGCTGCCGTCGGTGGCGGCCGGTGAGGCGCACCCGGAGGACGGGATGCACGTGTCGCCGTCGTTCCGGCGGGACCGCTCGCTGGACCGGATGCGGGCCATCCCGGCCGACGGCGGGTCGTGGGGTGATCTGGTCGGTTCGCCGTCGGAGCTGCTGCTCAACCCGGCGCAGCGCAAGATCATCGAAGAGGGCAAGTGGGGCTCGCACCCGGACGTGTACGGCCGGATGTGGTGGGATGAGCCGGCGCGCACGATCAAGCGGGAGTGCGGGCACGTCGGCAACGGGCGTTACGCGCACCCCGAGCAGCACCGGCTGTGCACGGTGCGGGAGATGGCGTTGCTCCAGGGGTTCCCGCGCAAGTTCCGGTTCGACGTGTCGGTGATCGGCAACGCCTACCGGCACCTGGGCGACGCCGTGCCGCCGTTGATCTCGTTCCAGCTGGCGTCGTTGGTGAAGTGGATGCTGACCGGTCAGCTGCCGACGGCACGCGAACTGTGCCTGCCGGGCACGTCCTTGCGGGTCGGTGACATCCGACCGGTCACACCGTCCGCTTTGGTGGCTTAGATCACCGTTTAGCAACGGTGTGGCCTCGAAACCGGGTCGGCACCTATTACGTGCGTTCCACTGTGGACCCGCTGATCAGCGCAAATGTAGGGGTCTCGGCGATGTGGGTCCGATTCGGCCGGTGTCGAAACGGGTGTCCGAATTGGTCTCGCGTTGGCGTGGCGAACCCTGTTGATCATCCACTGTAGACTGTTGACCTGCGTTTAAGCAGGTAGTACTCGGTTCGACACAATGCGTCACCCGATCCCTGATCGGGGTAACTCAATCGGATAGTGTTCGGTCGATTCCTGCCGTTTCGGTGATGGGGCACTCAGCCGAGTAGCTCCCCGAACGGCACGGACCGCCGCCTCGAATCACACCAACGGGCTACCCTCGCGAGCCTCAAGGAGACAAATGGCTTTCCGGTCGACTCTCAAGCGCCTCGGCGCTGTGATCCTCGGCGCCGGCCTCGTCTTGGTCACGGCTCTCCCTGCCGCTGCCGACAAGCCGAAGGTCGAGCCGTACGAAGGCGCCGACGAGCGCGGCATGGGCATCTACCTCCAGCGTGGGGAAGAGCTCCTCGACGGCAACGATCGCGAGGACGGCAAGCAGGCGTTCTACGCCGGGCTGCTCGGTCTGCGCCTCACCAACGGCAGCGAGCGGGAGACCGCCAAGGCGTACTGCGTCGAGCTGCCGACGCCTCTGGAGGACGGCGCGCCGCTCGAAGAGGTGCCGTGGGGCGAGCACCCCAACCCGGACACCCAGTTCAAGGAGAAGGCCGCCAAGGTCAACTGGGTGCTCCAGAACAGCTACCCGGCGCTGCCCGCGGACAAGGCGCTTGAGCTGTACGGCATCGACGAGGCCAAGAACAGCATCCTGATCGCCGCCACGCAGGCCGCCGTGTGGCACTTCAGCGATGGCGTCACCCTGCGCAAGGACGACTCCACCGCCGAGGACGAGAACATCGGCGACAGCAACGTCGACGAGCTCGTCTACAAGATCTACGAGTACCTCACCACCAAGGCCGAGGACCTGGCCGAGCCCAAGCCGACCCTGTCCATCGAGCCGGGCGAGCTGACCGGCGAGGTGGGCGGGAAGATCGGCCCGTTCACCATCGCCACCACGGCCACGGAGGCCGTGCTGACCGCCGACCTGCCCGCCGGCGTCACGCTGGTGGACAAGGACGGCCAGCCGCTCGCGGTCGCCGACGAGGGCGCGTTGGGCGCTGCCGCCACGGTGAACGTCGCCGAGGTGTGGGTGAAGGTCGACGAGGGCGTCGAGCCCGGCGAGGTCGAGTTCACCGTCAACGCCAGCGCCAAGCTGCGCAGCGGTCGCCTGTTCGTGTCGGTCGACAAGAACAAGAAGACCCAGTCGCTGATCATCGCCACGTCCGAGAACTTCCCGGTCGCGGCGAAGGCGAAGGCGAAGTGGGTCGAGGGCACCGTCGTGACCACCACGACCGAGGCCACCCCCACGACCACGACGACCACCACCACGACCACGGCGCCGGTCACCACCACCACGGCCCCGGCCGCCGGTGGCGGTAACGACGACCTGGCCAACACCGGTGCGTCCATCTTCGTGCCGCTGCTGATCGGCCTGGGCCTGCTGGGCGCGGGTGCCGGGGCGCTGCTGTTCCTGCGTCGCAAGCGCGCTGCCTGATCTGATCGATCGACCGGAACGGCCCCCTGGGATTCCCAGGGGGCCGTTCCGGCGTTCCAGCGTTGCGGCCCGTGGCGGTCCGTGATGTGGCGGCGAGCCGTCAACGGACCCCGGCGGTACCGTTTGGCGCTGGGGTCGTGAGGTCGATTCGGGTAGCCTGCGTCAGGAGTGCGAAGGAGCACGATGAACTTCGACGAGATCAGGAACAAGGCGTCCGAATTGCTCGAGGACAACCACGAGACGGTCGATGCTGGCATCGACCGGGCCGCCGAGTTCGTCGCAGGCAGGTTCGGCCACGAAGACCAGGTCAAATCGGTGGCCGAGCAGGCCAAGGACTTCCTTCCGGGTGGAGCGTGAACTCGTTCAACACGGCTGAGCAGGTCACCCCGACCGGGGAGACCCGTTCCGCCGCCGCGCAGATGGTGACCTGGCAGGGTTACGACGTGCCCAGGCTGGAGCAGGTGCGGTTCCTGCTCTCGGAGCGCAAGCTCCGGGCCTCGGGCCGGTTGGTGACCGCCGGTCCGGCCGAGCAGTTCAGCGGGTCGTTCGAGGTGTCGGTGGGTGAGACCGGTGCGGTCACCCGCCTGCTGCTGCGGACGTCCACGGTGTCGGAGGAGCGGCAGATCTCGGTCAGCCGCTCGTCGGAGGGCATCTGGCTGGTCGACTCCGGTCAGGGGGCGGAACGCGCGGACTTCGACGGCGCGGTGGACGTGGACGTGCAGTTCGCGGTCCTGTTCAACGCCATCCCGATCCGCAGGCTGAACCTCCAAAAGGAGGAAGGCGACCACGAGATCCCGGTCGTCTACGTGACCCTCCCCGACCTGTCGGTCCAACTGGTCCGCCAGCGCTACCGCACGGTGTCCCTGGGTGAGGACCGCTCGGTCGTCTCCTTCACCCACGGCGAGTTCGAACAGGACATCACCGTCGACCGCACCGGCCTGGTAGTCGACTACCCCCGCATCGCCTACCGGATCTGACCCCTGGCGAAGGCCCCCGAACAGCGCGAAGCCCTGGCTCCCGCCGTCCGACGGATCTACCAGGGCTCACTTCCTCGGCCTGGCGGCCTCGGCTGACCCCGGTTTGTCGAGCACGGCCGCGCCCGCGGCGTCGCTCGATCGGGCGATCTCAGACCCGAACGGCGATCGCCATCCCCTGGCCGACCCCCACGCACGCCGCCGCCACGCCGAGTCCGCCGTCACGGGCACGCAAGTGCCGGCACAGGTCGACCACCACACGGGGCAGGGAGGCGCCCAGCGGGTGCCCGTACGCGATCGCGCCGCCGTGCACGTTCACCTTGTCCCGCTCCACCTCCGGCAGGTGGTGCAGGACCGACAGGGCCATCGCCGCGAACGCCTCGTTGATCTCCCACAGGCAGATCTCGGCCATGTCGATCTTCAGCCGTGCCAGCAGCTTCCGGATCGCCGACACCGGGGCCAGGGTGAACCGCTGCGGCTCCTCTGCCGTCACCGCCGAGCCGAGGAATTCACCCAACGGTGTGATCCCCAACGAGGACGCCATCTCCTCCGTCCCCATCAACACCGCCGCCGCACCGTCGTTCAACGGCGACGAGTTGCCCGCAGTCACCGGCCCGTTCTCCGAGAACGCCGACTTCAGCTTCCCCAGCCGCTCCGCCGACGTCTCCGGCCGCACGGACTCGTCCCGCCGCACCGGCGCACCGTCCGGCAGCTGCACCGGAAAGGCGAACCCGTCGTGCACCCCCGCGTCCCACGCCGCCGACGCCCGCCGATGCGACCGCAGCGCGAACCTGTCCATCTGCTCCCGCGTGATCCCCAGACCCACCGCGACGTCCTCCGCCGCACGCCCCAGCGGCGCGACCCAGTCGGCCTTCATCCGCGGGTTCACCAGCCGCCAGCCCAGGGCCGTCGACACGGGCTCCAGCCGGTCGGCGAACGGCCGGTCCGGCCGAGGCACCACGAACGGCGCCCGTGTCATCCCCTCCACACCACCCGCCACCAGCAGCGAAGCGTCCCCGAGCGCCAACGCCCGCGCCGCCTGCACGAGCGCCTCACCCCCCGACGCGCACAGCCGGTTGACCGCCACCCCCGGCACCGACGTCGGCAGCCCGGCCAGCAGCGCCGCCATCCGCCCGACGTTCCGGTTCTCCTCGCCCGCGCCGTTGGTGTTGCCCAACATCACGTCGTCGATCGACGCGGGGTCGAGCGACGGGTGCCGGCGCAGCAGTTCCACGATCGGCAGCGCGGCCAGGTCGTCCACGCGTACGCCGGAAAGCCCACCGCGATAGCGGCCGAACGGCGTACGTGCGGCGTCGAGGATGAGTGGGCGCGACATGGCCCCATCCTCTCACCGGCCGACCAAGAACGGGATGTAAGCCGAGGTGGGGCGGGTTTCGCCGGATGTCCCGAACATCCGGACCTCGATCATGTGCGGCCCGGCCGACATCCCGCCGGTGTTCAGCGCGAACCGGTACCGCCCGGCGATCCCCGGCCCACCGGACGCGGTCGGCACCACGGCCACCCGGTCGTCGTCCACCCGCACGCTGAACCCGGCCAACCCGGCCAGCGCCACCCCCGGCCGCCCCTCCAGCACCAGGTCGAACACCATCCGCCCGCGCTGCACCGCCGCACCGTTGGGCACGGCCTGGCCGCTCGCGTCGAGCACCGTCCCGTTCGCCCGCGCCAGTTCCCGCTCCAGCCCGTTCAACGGCGCGTTGTCCGGGTTCCGCGGCGGCGGGCCCGGGAACGACCCGGTCAGCTCCAGGTCCGCGTGCGTCGCCTGCACCCGCAGCCCGGTCATCAACGTGACGTCCAGGTGCCCCGAGTTCCCGACCCGCAACGCCTCCACCGGCAGGTCCGCCACCACCGGGTACGCCACCCCCGACCGCCACGGCACGCCGGGCAACGCGGGCCGCAACGGCACTGTGACCCCGGCCACCGACACGCTGAACGACGGCGCTTCCGGTGACGGGTCGGTGTGCAGCAACGCCATCCGCAACTGCCCACCCGTCACACCGGGCAACGCCTCCAGCGCCCAGGCCGAAGTGGCCTCGACCGACACCGCGACGTCGACCTTCGGCGCCGGCACCCACGGCGGAGCCGCCGCCTCCGCCGCGTCGAACGCGATCAGGCTGACCGCCGCCCGCTGCCCGGCCGGCCCGGCGACGGACACCAGCGCCGTCGCCTCCCGCCACCCCGGCACCACCGGACTGGTCGCGACCACGTCACCGTCGAACACGACCCGGGCGCCGTCACGCCGCAGCACCAGTTCCCACCGGTGGCTGATCCCCGGCTCCAACGCGGGCACCTCGCGCACCACCGTGGTCGGCGTCCCGGCGGGCACGACCACCTGCACGGACGTCTTCCCGGCACCCGTCTCCACCCGCAGCCGCACCGCGTCCGTCGGCAACGGGTCACCGCTGACCAGCGACACCGGTCCCGGCACGAGGTCCAGCATCAGCTCGCCGTCACCGCCGGGCGCGTCGGTCTCCACCACGAACCGGCCGAGGTCGTCGGCGTCGCGCAGCACGAACGGCGTCCGCGACCGCAGCGTGGGCAGAGACGCCGCGCAATTGCTGCTGAGCACCAGCCGTCGCCCGTCCTCGTCCTGACCGGGCGTGGCGCGGGCGCAGTTGCCCCGCGACGCCAGCCGCCACCGCGTCGGATCGGGCGCGTCGGGCTGGTCGAACCGGTCCTGCGACGTGTAGTCGGCGGAGGGGAACCCGTGCGGCGTCCCGGACGACTTCGCGGGCGCGGACCGCTGCCCGAACGCGTCTACGGCGTAAACCTCGATCACGTAGGTCCGCTCGTTCTCCAGCCCGTCGATCTGCGTCACCGGCTGCGTGATCAACCGGCTGCGGTCGAGCTGGTCCGTGCCCCACCGCACTTCGTAGCCGGGCGCGTCACCGGCCCACCGCAGCTGCAACCGCCGAGGTCCGGACGACACGGTCAACCCGCGAGGCTGCTCCGGCGGCGTGCCGGGCGTGGGCACCAGCACGCCCTCGGCCGCGTACGGCTCCAGTGACGTCGGAGGCGGCACGGACACGCTCGTCGCGGTGACCGGATCGCCGGTCCCGGTGGTCCGCAGCACCGTGATCACCCCGCCGAACAGCACCACACCCGCGGCGATGAGCGCGATCCGACGACGGTCCATGGCGCCAAGCTAGGTGGCCGGGTGATCAGCGTCACCAGGTCGTTGCGGACCCGAGACCAACAGCGCCTACAAGGGCCTGATCTCGAACGTCTGCTCCTGCGACCGCACGTCCCGCCGTTGGTCCACTGGGAGTACCCGCACCTCCACCTCATGACGTCCCGAGGACATCTCGTCCAGGTCCACCAGGAACTCGTGCCGACCGCCCGCCGCCCCGTTCGTGGGCAGCACGGCGATCCGCACGCCGTCGAGGTCCACCTCCAGCCCTTTGATCGCGGCGATCTCGCGTGTCGGCGGGCCCGGCAGCTCGACCGCCACGCGCACCCTGCCGCTGCGCGGGATCGTCCCGTCCTCCACGGACTCGTGCGCCACGGAGAACGCCGGCGTGGGCACCTGCGGGTCGGGGTGTCCGCGGTCGGTGAGCCGGGGCAGCGGACGGCGGGCGTCCTGCCCGTCTGCGATGACGAGGTGCGATTCGTACACCGTGACGTTGCCGTCGGAACGCAGCCGCACCTTGGGGTTCGAGTCCGGTGCGGGCAGCGGGAAATCGGCGTAGACGACGGACGCGCGCGACGGGTCGAGCCCCCGCTCCGGTGGCATGAACACCGCGGGCGCGGACCGCGTGCCCAGCTCCACGGTGATCGGCGCGGTCCGTTCGGCCACCACGGACGCGACCACGCGCACCGAGGACGCGCCGTCGAGCCGCGAGTTCGCCACGTTGCCCAGGGACGCCGCGCCGTCCTCCGCGATGCTCGGCCCGAGCGGTACGACGGACGCGGGCACCAGGCTGTCCGGCGCGCCGCCCACACCGAAGGTGTCCACCAGGGTGTGCTGCGCCTGCCGGAACGCCAGCCGCGGCCGGGCCGCCGTCCACGGCGCCGTCCAGGGCACGATCGCCATCTCGACCCCGTCGCGCAACGCCACCACGGCGCCGGGCATCACGCGCAGCTCCCAGCGGTGCCGGACACCCGGCGTCGGCGGCGGGAACGAGTCGGTGAACCCGCCGGTCAGGTCGGTGGACGGCGTGGCGCCGTCCAGGTGGAGGCGCACGCCGAACGACGTGACGAGCAGGACGACGGACCCCGGCGGGAACGGTTCGGCCAGGTGGCCCAGGTCGTGGAACGGTTCGGGCAGCAGGGCGATCATCATCTCGCCGTCCTCGGTCCGGTGGCCCACCGGACCGTCGGTGGCGAGCACGACCCGGCCGATGGCGCCGTCCGGGGCGGGCATGCCCAACCGCATCGGCACGTTCGACTGCATGTCCACGCGGTCGCAGCCGATCTCCAGGCGCTTGCCGTTGAGCGGGCGCAGGCCGAGGCAGTCGGCGCCGCCGTCGAAGATCCGCCACCGGCGCGGGGTGAGCGCTTCCGGGCTGTCGAACACGTCGAGCGGCATCACCAGCCCGGTGAGCCACGTGTCGTCGAACAGGAGTCGGGGCACGGCCCGTGCGGTGAGGGGCCCCGACCGGTTGCCGAACCCGTCGAGCGCGCGCACCTCGACCAAGACCTCGGCGTTCGCGTCCAGGTCGGTCAGCTCGGTCTCGGTGCTCTGCACCAGGCGCGTCCGGTCACCCCAGCGCACCTCGAAGCCGGCGTAACCGATGCCGGCGGTGGCCCTCCAGCTCGCGCGCAGGCTGGTGCGGTCCAGCGCGGCCAGCCTCAGGTCTTGCGGTCTGGCGAACTGCTGGGGGTCGGGGACGTACTCGACGTTGTCGGCGAGGAACCGTTCGTACGCCTGCGGCGGGGGAGCGGATTCGTTGCGCAGCACCACGATCGCGCCGCCGAGGAGCGCGAGGCCCCCGACCACGGCGATGAGTTTGCGACGTTGCACCGCTGCACCCTATGGGGTGCGCGCGTGTGCGGTTGTGCCGTTCAGACCCACGATCCGGCCGCCGCGGGTACCGAGGTCGCGCAGGGTTTCCAGGGCGTCGGGCGCGGTCAGGTCGATGGTCAGGTCGGTGTGGGCGGGTTGGTTCTGGAGGGCCAGGCGGGCGGCGTGACCCGCCTCGATGGTCTTGGCCAGGCCGCCGGTCGAGGCGAGCGAGCCGCGGGCCGCGCCGAGCCTGCCCAGCGCGTCGTCCACCGCGTCGAGGAGTGCGCCGCGGTTGCCCTCGCACATCGCGCGGACCAACTCCGGTCGGCTGCCCGCGACGCGCGTCCCGTCGCCGAACGAGCCCGCGGCCAGCGACAGGGCCAGCGGGCCGCCGTCCGCGCCGACGCTGGCCAGCACGGCGGCGAGCAGGTGCGGCAGGTGGGAGATGCGGGCCACCGCGGCGTCGTGCTCCTGGTCGGTGGTGGGGACGACGTGCGCTTTCGCGGCCAGGGCGAGTTCGATGACGTCGGTGAGGACGTCCAGGTCGACGTCGTCCTCGACGGTGACGACCCAGGCGGCGTTCTCGAACAGGCCGGCGCGGCCGACGGACCAGCCGGAGGCGGAGGTGCCCGCCATGGGGTGGCCGCCGACGTACCGGGCGTGCGGCGCGACCCGGTCGACCAGGTCGGCGACCGGGCCTTTGACGCTGACGACGTCGGTGAGCCGGATGCCTTCGGGGAGGGCGCGCAGCACTTCTTCCACAGCCGGCAGCGGAACTGCCACGACGACGAGCGCGTCGTGCACACGCGCGCGTTCGAGGGCTTCGGCGAGGTCGACCACGTCGTAGCCGTCCTGCCGGGCGGCCTCCGCGTCCTTTGTGGAAGCGGTCGCGCCCCAGGTCACGCGCCCCGCGGCGGCTGCCGCCCGCAACACCGAACCACCGATCAACCCGAGCCCGACCACGCAGACGCTTCGCACGGCGCCCATCCTGCCGGCGCGAAACCCCTACCCCCTATTTGTCCACAGGACAGGAGTTATCCACAGATCGACGAACGCCCATCGCACTCCCTCGACGACGTCGGCAAGGTCGAGGCCATGAACACCACCACAGCCCCGACCCGGCACCATCCTCCGACGCCTCCTACCTCAAGGCGTCCAACGCGAACGCGGTGTAGACGACGACTCCGTGCTCCATGGCGGCTTCGTCGAAGAGCACCCGGCTGGAGTGGTTCGGCTCGGCATGGGCCAGTTCCACTCCGCGCGGGCAGGCACCCAGGAAGGCGATCGCGCCCGGCACCTTTTGCAGCACGTAGGAGAAGTCCTCGGCGCCCATCAACGGGTCCTCCATGGGGGCTGCCCAACGCGCGCCGAGGGCCGCCGTCGTGACGTCGATGACGTGCGGGCCGACGACGTCGTCGTTCACCGTGACCGGGTAACCGGGCACGATCTCCACCTCGGCCGTGCAGCCGTGCGCGGCGGCCACGTGCGTGACGACCTGCCGTAGTTCGCGGTGCACCAGGGTCCTGGTGTCCTCCGACAACGTCCGGATGGTGCCCTCGACCAGGGCGGTCTCCGGGATGATGTTGGTGGTCGTGCCCGTGACGATCCGGGTCACGGAGATGACGGCCGGCTGGTGCACGCTGACCCGCCGGGCGATCATGGTCTGGAGCGCGCCCACCATGGCGGCGGCGGACGGCACCGGGTCGATCGTGTCGTGCGGGATGCCGCCGTGACCACCGCGGCCCTTCACGGTGACGTGGAAGGTGTCCGCCGAGGCCATCGTCGGGCCGGAGCGGGAGACGACGACGCCGGACTGCAGCGTCGAGGTGATGTGCAGGGCGAACGCCTTCTCCGCCGGCGTGCCCGCCGCGTCCAGCACGCCCTCGTCGATCATGTGCCGCGCGCCGTGCTGGCCCTCCTCGCCGGGTTGGAACATGAACACGACCTGGCCGGTCAGCGCTTCCCGGCGGGAGGACAGCAGGCGTGCCGAGGAGGCGAGCATCGCGACGTGCGTGTCGTGGCCGCAGGCGTGCATGGAGCCGTCGATCTCGGAGGAGTAGGCCAGGCCCGTCTCCTCCTGGAGCGGCAGCGCGTCCATGTCGCCGCGCAGCAGCACGGTCGGTCCGGGCCTGCCGCCGCGCAGCACCGCGGTGACCGAGCTGCTGGACTCGCCGGTGGTCACCTCGACCGGCAGGCCGGACAGCGCGTGCCGGATCGCGGCCTGGGTCGCGGGCAGGTCCAAGCCCTGCTCCGGGTGCCGGTGCACTTGCCGCCGCAACGCCACTGTCCTGGGCTGAAGGGCGCGGGCGGCCTCCACCAGCCCCGTGAAACGGGGCTCGGGGGCGGTCGTCTGGGCGTTCGGCAGAGTTGTGCTCATCCCTCGATAGTGGCATCGCACAGCCCCGCGTGCCCGTGGCCGAGGCCCCCGTGCTACCAGGTACGTGGGTGTGGCCCTACGGTGTGCACATGGCACACCAGGAGCCGGTCAACGGCTTCGCTGTCGCGGTGGTTCGTGAGGACGGCCGCTGGCGGTGCAGCAGGATGGACAGCTCAGCGCTGTCGGAGCTCGACGCCGCGATCACAGAACTGCGCCAACTGCGCTCGACAGGTGCGGTCTTCGGGTTGCTGGCGGTGGACGACGAGTTCTTCATCGTCCTGCGCCCGGTGCCCGGTGGGGTCGCACTGCTGCTGTCCGACGCGGCCGCCGCACTCGACTACGACATCGCCGCCGACGTCCTCGACCTCCTCCGGGTGGACCCGCCGGACGAGGAGGACGACGAGCTGTGGCCGGAGGGTGATCTCGCCGTGCTGGCCGACCTCGGGATGCCGGAGCACGAGATGCAGGTGATCGTGGACGAGGTCGACCTGTACCCGGACGAGCAGTTGCAGATGATCGCGCAGCGCTGCGGCTTCGGCGACGAGTTCACCAAGCTGCTGGACAGCATCCAGGCGTGATGCGTCACGTGCCGGACGAGGCCCTGGTCGAAGCCGCCCTCGAAGTCGCCACCCTGGCGCCGAGAACCGGCGACATCCCGATCGGCGCCGTCGTCTACGCACCCGACGGCACCGAACTGGCCAGAGCCTGCAACGCCCGGGAAGCCCTGGGCGACCCGACCGCGCACGCCGAAGTCCTGGCCCTCCGCGCCGCCGCGGCGGCCTTCGGCGACGGCTGGCGCCTGACCGGCTGCACCCTCGCCGTGACGGTCGAACCCTGCACCATGTGCGCCGGCGCCCTCGTCCTGGCCCGGGTGTCCCGCGTCGTCTTCGGAGCCTGGGAACCCCGCACCGGCGCCGTCGGCTCCCTCTGGGACGTAGTCCGAGACCGCCGCCTCAACCACCGACCCGAAGTGGTCGGCGGCGTCCTGGAAGAGCGCTGTGCCGCCCTGATGGAGTCCTTCTTCGCCGACATGTGATCCCACTCACGATCTTGCGTCACCTCTCCAGGTAGGCCCACCCCCGTTAGGTCCGAGGACGACGGTCTTGTATTGTTCTCGGCGGTGGCGTGTCCGAGCGGCCGAAGGAGCACGCCTCGAAAGCGTGTGAGGTGAAAGCCTCCGTGGGTTCAAATCCCACCGCCACCGCAGGTCAAAGCCCCGGTTGCCGATCATGGCAACCGGGGCTTTGACGTCTGGTGGCATTCCTGGTGGCAATTGCCCTGCTAGGCGGCCGGTACGGGCTCCCCGGTGGCGTCTCCCTCGTCACCGTCGCCCTTGGTCTCTGTGGGCTCCTCAGCGGGCTTCCAGAGCAACCCTCCGACTCGATCGGCCACGTCGCGGCGGATCGCTGCGGTGATGTGCTGGTACCGAGCGGCCATCGCCGTGTTCGACCAGCCCATGATGCCCATCACTGTCCGCTCGGCGACTCGGAGCAGCAGGAGCACCGTCGCTGTGGTGTGCCGAGCGTCGTGCAGACGGCCGTCCGGCACCTTCGCGACTTCGACCAGCCGTTTCCACTCGTCGTCGGAACGCGGGTTGAGCGGTGCCCCAGTCGGCGTGGTGAACACGTAGCCGGTTTCGGTCCACAGGTCGGCAGCCTTGTCCCGTTCCCGGTTCTGTTCGGCCTGGTGCAGCTTGAGCAGCCTCGCCAACTCGTCCGGCAGTCCGATCCCGCGCTTACCTGCGGCGGACTTCGTCCCGGCCGTCTCGGCGCGTACCGGCACCTGTCGGGGCAGTACCCGCCGTACTTCTTGCCGCACGGCTTGGCGCACCCGTGCTGCCAAATACGGGCCAAAGTTCCTTACAAGAAGAAGATCATTTCAACATTTACGCTGGTAGACGGTTCGCCAGCATCGATGATCGCACCGCCCTCCGGAGGCGAGTGCCGTCCCATCCGGCGCGTCGCCACCGCAGCGCTCCCGAAGCAGCATGGGAGAGACGAGTGCTTACGGAAAGTATTCTGTCATGCCACTTGGCGGACTAAACTGAGCCGATCAAGTGAATTGAATGAAGTTTCATGCTGCCGAAACGTACCGTGTGAGCGCAGATCTACGAGAACTACGCGCGCAACCGGACCATGATTGCTCTTATTGAGTGACTTCCGAGACCATGTGACAGAAATTAGCGCACAACGCACGCAGTTATGTATATTGTCCACCGACTCGATCGGCCATTAAGTGAAAGAGGAGATAATGAGGCGATCTACATTGAGGTCCTTATTTCAGGTTCTCGCAGTTGCCACCTTGGCTGTAATAGCACCTATAGGTGGCACCGCGCAGGCGGGAGCAACAACAGTCTTCACAGATGACTGTAGCCGCTACAACCATGTAAACCGTAGTGAGCAGAGAATCCGCATCGTCCAGGATGCGCCCGTGAGGTCCGGAGCTTTCGAGACCTGCGCCGTTCGCTTTCGTGGGCCGGTACCCTCCGCCGACCTTCACTGCTATGTGAAAAACGAGCCGTACGGCAACTATTGGTGGTTCGTGTCGACCGACCAGGGTCGGCAGGGGTGGGTGTACGAGAAGAACTTTGCGTTCATTCCCGCCCGGGATTACCCGTGCCCCTTCTAAGCAGCTGCTTCCGAGCTGCGGATGTTGGGTGAGTTAGCGGCCAGCAAGTCGGATCATGGGCCCAGCGGACCATGGAGCATTATTCAGGACCTCTGAGCTGGGCTGACAGTACATCAGCCCTGTCCGGGCAGAGTCGGTTTCTCCCACTCAGAAACGATCCGCCACGAGGCGGGACTATTGCGCTACCAGCCTACGACTGGGCTCGACCAAGACCAGATCCGGGAGCTGACCCGCCGCGTCGACCAAGTCCTGCCATCACCGGATCGGCCGTTCGGACGCCCGGCAGCGCGTTTCCAACCCACCGTCTCCCGCGTCTTCCACCGCTACTCCAGCGGCGTACGTGACACGGATGGCGCCGGTACCGGCAAGGATGCACGGGCGGCGGGCTTGTCGTTGGGTCCGGGGTGGGGCAACGGCGGGGAAGCGGGACGGTCGTCGGGCATGCCTGCGTCGTCGGCGGTGGCTGGCGCTGTGTTTCGTGTGAGTGCGCCACCCGGACCAGTCGGCTTGGTGTTGCGCGGGCCTGCGGCGGACGCTGTACCGGATGCGTACACCGGGCCGACCCCCAGTGGATACGGCCCTACTACCCCCGCGCGGGGGGTGGTAGGGCCGTCCTGTGGGGTGTGCGGGTTTGGGTGCGGGTTTCAAACCCGCCGCCTCTGCCAAACCCGCACCCAAAGCCGCAACCCATCAGCACAGGTCAGGGCCCACCTCATCCACCTCTTGCGGGTTTGCGGGTTTGTTTTCTGATCCTGAGAAGGTGGAAGAGGTAGTAGTACATGGCCACGCCGGGCCCAGGGGGTGTGCTCGCCGACGCTGGCTGACCCCGCAGAGAGCCGTACAGCGCGCCCTGAGAGCCCCGCAGAGGCGACAGTTGGTCCAAGGAAAGCGCCGGCGGAAGCGGATGCAGAGCGCTGCCCGGATCATCGAGGCGATCTTGTCGCCGGGGGCACGATGTGTCGCGCTGGCCGGGTGGCGTGCGCAGGGAGCGCTCGGGTCCACTTGGGGACGATGCAGGCGGATCGGCGGGCGGGGCGCGATTTGCCCAATGGCTGCCCAAGTTGGCTCTGCCCGAGTTGGACAACAGCACGTCTGTGCAGGTCAGCGGCGGTTTCGAACATGCGGGCGAGCGTGGTTTCCTAAACCGTGTGTCGCAGGTTCGAATCCTGCCTGGGGCACCACCTTTCGCCGTATCAAGCTCTGACAAGCGGCAACGCGGTCAGGGCTTGATGTTTTTGGTCAGTCACCGTCAGCGGGAATCTGCCCCTGTTTGCCGCCGTCTGCGAAACCACCGCGAAACAGCCTCACTTGATCGACGGGTCCGAGCGGCGCGCCGTCTCTGCGCAGCCTCAAAGAGGCGGAGCGCCACCATGCGGCTCGTGGATGCCGTGCCTGCTATCCCAAGTGAGACCAGCAGCATCCGCTGGCGTGCCGTCAATTGATGGCCAGAGATGCTGAACTGCCCCCTTCGGGCGAGTCAGAAGGCGCAGTCCTTGTCCATCAGGTTTGTCGGGGCGCCGTCGGCCGGGTAAGTCTGAAGCTCGTAATTGCTACCCATGCCGTAACGGGAATCGTATGGATACCTGCCGTTGGCAATGCACAGTCGGCCCGAAACCCGGAACGGCTGACCGCCGTCGTTGACCAGCATCTCCTTGATCTGGTCACCGACCTGGTAGGCGACAAGCAGGTCGTACTCGTAAGCGTGCTTGTAGGCACGTGCGGTGATGACGACCTCGCTGGTCTCGCCGTTGGCCAGGTTGATGGTGTGATCGGGGAAGTAGGGACCACCCGGCTGCGTCCCCGCGGGGAGTTTCACCGACTCCCGCATGACTGGGAACGGCTCGTCCAGGAGCAGCAACACCTCGACCGAATCCTCGACACCCTGGGTGCCGGCGGCCACACGCGTCCCCCGCGGCACATCCCGTTGGCTGCGGATGACCGGTCGGATGTCGACCACCCGGACGGCATGATCGACGGGGCCCTCCAGATGGAGGCGGATGAGATGCTCCCGGTCCGGAAACGCGCCGGGAGTGGTACGTACCCGTTTGATCAGCGCGGGTTGGGTGAGGCCCTTCGGCTTCGACAGTTCGGCGCGCAGTTCCGGGTCAGGGAAGTCGGGCGAGTCACTGACGTAAGCCCAAGGCCCCCGGTCGTTGACGGAGAGATCGGCGGTCACACGAAACTCCTGCGGCGGAGTCCCGACCGTCGTGGTGGTGGTGGTCGACTGTGTCGACCCTGATTGCCCGGCCGCTGCGTGGGTCGGCTCCACAGGACCTGACCGACTCAGACCATGCTTGTCGGGTACCCACATGATCAGAGCGAGCAACAGCGCGAACACCGCCATCACCCCACCGCTGTACGCCCACATCGCCGCGCGGTTGTCGTTGATCGTGACCGTCGCGTCCCGACCCGCCTGCACCGCCGTCCCGCGCCTCGACACGTCCGCGTCCTGTCGCACCCCCGGCACGACACGGTCATCCCCGGTGTCCCCGCCCGTCGCCACACACACCTCATCTCGGTCCGCCGGATCGACGGGCCACCTAGGAACACCATCACGTCCCGACACCGACGCACACCGCACAACTGCGGCCAGACACTCACCACCCGACACCACGACCCCTTGAGCTCTAGCCTGGGTGCGGTGCACCGCGGTTGCATTCGTGGTGGCGTTCACTGACGGTCGGGTGCGTTCATGGGGGACCGCTGTACCTCGTTGAACTGCGCGAATGGGCGTTGCGGCCGGTGCTGGTCGGTGGTTCGCAGACCTCGAAAGCGTGTGAGGTGAAAGCCTCCGTGGGTTCAAATCCCACCGCCACCGCTGCTCAGAGCCCCGGTTGCCGATCACGGCAACCGGGGCTCTGACGTTCGGCGGCAGTCCTGGATAGGTCCCGGAATCGACGGGAGGGCCTATGGCGTCACAGGTGGCCGACAACGCGTACAAGGTCATGCTCCGCGATCACCTCCGCCCGGTGCTCAAAGCCGGGGGCTTCCGCGGCTCCACGACCACGTGGCGACGGGAGTCCGAGCGGGGCGACTGGGCGATCGTGAACCTGCAACGGTCCCGGCTGGCCGGCCGGGACGGCGTCTGGTTCACCATCAACCTCGCGGTGGTCGCCCGTCCGTGGTGGGAATGGATCAACGAGTACTACCGGCAGCGGCCGGCGTTGCCGAGTGCGGCCTCGGGGTACTGGCGGACCAGGCTCGACGCGCCCGACGACCTGTCGGCCGGCTACCGGGACTGGTGGGCCGTGCACGACACCGACTCCGCCCACGCCTGCGGCCGGGACGCCGCCGAACAGCTCGCGCGGATCGGAATCCCGCAGGTGCTGAGCCGCCTGCCGCGCGGCGCCCAACTCGCGTCGGCACGCGCCGGTCGGTTCCAGGGCGTGCCCCGCCTGTGGGACCAACGCGTCCCGCTCGCGATCCTGCTGGCCGACGACGGGCCCAACCCCGAACTCGATCGACTGGTCGCCGCGCTGGAGCACGAAGGCGGCCACGAACAGCTCGTCGCACGGCTCGCGAACCGTTGAGCGGCACGCACAGGGGCGCCGATCCGAACCTCGTCAGGTCGGGGCGGCGCCCCTGTTGTGCGTGCTGTGCCCGTGCCGGCGCTGGGAGGGCCACCGTCGGGGCACGGCGACGACCCTACCTTACGGTCGAACACACGTTCGAGTGAGTCTAAAGGTCAACAGTTAGTGATGGCGTCTACCGCCGTTCACTCGATCCGGGGAGGATGCGCGCACCCGCCAATTACCGGAGGAACCGTTGAGACCTACCCCGTTCCGCGTCGGATTGGCGGTCACCGCCGCCTCGGCCGTGACGTTCGCCCTGGCCACGCCGATCCACGCGGCTCCCAGCCCGGACGCGCTCATCGCCGAGGTCTACGGCGGCGGCGGCAACTCCGGTGCGACGCTCACCCAGGACTTCGTCGAACTGGCCAACGCCGGCGCAACGGCGGTGTCCGTCGACGGCTGGAGCGTGCAGTACCTGCCCGCCAGTGCGAGCGCGACCAGCCAGTGGCAGGTCACCCCGCTGACCGGCTCGCTCGCCCCCAACGGGCGGTTCCTGATCGCGGAGTCGAAGGGCGCCGGCGGCACCGTCGAACTGCCCGCCCCGGACGTCACCGGCACGATCGCCATGGGCGGCACCGGCGGCACGATCGCCCTGGTCAACCAGACCACGCCGTTGACGTGCAAGACCGTCGTGGACTGCGCCGCCGACCCGCGCATCCGCGACCTGGTCGGCTACGGCCCGTCCACCGTCGTGCGGGAGACCACGCCGACCGCGGCACCGAGCAACACGACCTCCGTCGCCCGCTCTGCGCTGACCGACACCGACAACAACGCGACCGACTTCGCCGTCGGCGCGCCGACCCCGGTCAACAGCAAGGGCCAGGGCCCCGGCGACCCCGATCCGGACCCCGAACCCGAGCCGGGTGACAAGCGCATCCGCGACGTCCAGGGCACCACCCGCGTCTCCCCGCTGCTGGGCCAGAAGGTCAGCGGCGTGCCCGGCGTCGTCACCGCGACCCGTGCGATCGGCGACCGCGGCTTCTGGATCCAGGACACCACCCCGGACACCGACCCGCGCACCAGCGAGGGCGTGTTCGTCTACACCGCGGGCCTGGCCCCGACCGTGGAGCCGGGCGACGAGGTGCTGGTCTCCGGCACCGTCGCCGAGTACCGGCCGGGCGGTGACGCGGCGAGCAACTCCAACCAGACGCTCACCGAGCTGACCGCCGCCACGGTCACCGTGAAGTCCAAGGGCAACGCCCTGCCGACCCCGGAGATCCTGAACCCCCCGACGGGCTACCTGCCCACCGCGGCCGGCGGCAGCATCGAATCGCTCGCGCTCGACCCGGCGACGTTCGGCCAGGACTACTACGAGTCCCGCGAGGGCATGTACGTCCAGGTGAACGACGCCCGCGTGGTCGGACCCACGAACGGCTTCGGCGAGTCGTGGATCACCACCAACCCGACCCAGAACCCGACCGCCCGCGGCGGCACCATCTACCTCGGCTACGACCAGCCCAACAGCGGCCGGATCAAGGTCAAGCCGGGCGCCGCCGCACCGCAGACCAGCAACGTCGGCGACGTGTGGCGCGGCGCGACGGTCGGCAACGTCGAGTACACCAACTTCGGCGGCTACACCCTGGCCACGAAGACGGTCGGCGAGCACGTCTCGGGCGGCATCACGCCGGAGTCGACGGACGCGCAGCGCACGTACGAGATGTCGGTGGCCACGTACAACGTGGAGAACCTGGCCGCGACCAACCCGCAGGCCAAGTTCGACCGCCTCGCCGCGGCCGTGGTGAACAACCTCAAGAGCCCGGACGTCGTGGTGCTGGAGGAGATCCAGGACAACAACGGCGCGACCGACGACGGCACGGTGGCCGCGGACGCGACGTACACCAAGTTCACCGACGCCATCGTTGCCGCGGGCGGTCCGCGCTACCAGTGGCGCCAGATCGACCCGGTGAACAAGTCCGACGGCGGTGAGCCGGGCGGCAACATCCGGGTGGCGTTCCTGTTCAACCCGGCGCGAGTGTCCTTCGTGGACCGCGCGGGCGGCGACGCCACCACGCCGGTGTCGGTCGTGAAGCAGTACGGCCGCGCCGCGCTGTCGGTGTCGCCGGGCCGCATCGCACCCGCCGACCCGGCCTGGAACAGCAGCCGCAAGCCGCTGGCGGGCGAGTTCAAGTTCCGCGGCCGCACGGTGTTCGTGGTCGCGAACCACTTCAACTCCAAGGGCGGCGACCAGGCCATGCACGGCCGCTACCAGGAGCCGGTGCGCAGTTCCGAGGTGCAGCGCGCCCAGCAGGCCGCTCTGCTGCGCGGTTTCGTGGACCAGGTGAAGGCGGTCGACAAGGGCGCCAACGTGGTCCTCGCGGGTGACATCAACGACTACCAGTTCGCCCCGGCTGTCCGCACCCTGACCGGCGCCGGCGACGTCGTGGCCCTGATGGACACCCTGCCCGCGAACGAGCGGTACAGCTACGTGTTCGAGGGCAACTCGCAGACCCTCGACCACATCCTGATCAGCGCCAACATCACCCGGTACCGCTACGACGTGGTGCACATCAACGCCGAGTTCGCCGACCAGGCCAGCGACCACGACCCGCAGGTCGTGAAGCTGCGCCCGAGCACCGGCAACGCCAACGTCGACCAGCTGCTGTTCAAGCTGGAGGACATCGTGGAGTGCATGCCCAGGACGTAGTCCCGAACAGCGAAAAGGCCCCCTCGGACGCGAAGTCCGAGGGGGCCTTTCGTGGTGCTGGCGGAGGATACGGGATTTGAACCCGTGAGGGGGTTAACCCAACACGATTTCCAGTCGTGCGCACTAGGCCACTATGCGAATCCTCCGTGGAGGAGTCTAACGGAGGGCCTGCGCGCCACCCAAAACGGGTGGTCGTCGGCCTCGGTCCACGCGAGATCGACGGCAAGTTCGGTTAGGCTTGCCTAATGAAGCGTGGTCTTGTGGTCGACCTGACCGTCCTGTTCCCCATCGGCGGTGACGCGTCCGCGTTGAAGGCCAACCCCCTGGTGAGCGACAAGGCGTTGATCCTGGAGGACGCGAACCTGGTCAACGCCTTCTCCAGCGGCTCGGCCCTCGGCACGTCCTACGCCCTCGACCACGCCGTTCCGCTGTTCACCACCGCGGTGGGCTAGCGCGGGAATCGGGGGTGCCGGTGGCACTCGGGGCGAGGCGGCTACACTTGACTCGGACCTCGTGCGGCACATATCTCGCGAACCTCCCCAGGGCCGGAAGGCAGCAAGGATAAGCGGGCTCTGGTGGGTGCACGGGGTCCCCTTCTTTTGTCGGACCCTCCCGGTAAGGTCCCCGACGTGGCGCTCGCCCTCTACCGCAAGTACCGTCCGGCGACCTTTGGCGAGGTGGTCGGGCAGGAGCACGTGACCGACCCGCTGCGCATCGCGTTGGCGGCCGGTCGGGTCAACCACGCCTACCTGTTCTCCGGGCCCCGTGGCTGTGGCAAGACCTCCAGTGCCCGCATCCTGGCGCGTTCGCTGAACTGCGTGCAGGGGCCGACACCGGAGCCGTGCGGCGTGTGCAACTCGTGCATCGGCCTGGCGCCCAACGGTCCGGGCACCGTGGACGTGGTGGAGCTCGACGCGGCCAGCCACGGCGGCGTGGACGATGCCCGTGAGCTGCGGGACAAGGCGTTCTACGCGCCGGCCGAGTCGCGGTACCGGGTGTTCATCATCGACGAGGCGCACATGGTCACCACGCAGGGCTTCAACGCCCTGCTGAAGATCGTGGAAGAGCCGCCCGAGCACCTGATCTTCATCTTCGCCACCACCGAGCCGGACAAGGTGCTGCCCACCATCCGCTCGCGCACGCACCACTACCCGTTCCGGCTGATCCCGCCGAGCGCGATGCGGGCGTTGCTGGAGCGCAACTGCGCGGCCGAGGGCGTGGCGGTCGACCCGTCGGTGTTCCCGCTGGTGATCCGCGCGGGCGGTGGGTCGGCCCGGGACACCCAGTCGGTGATGGACCAGCTGCTGTCCGGCGCGGGCCCCGAAGGGGTGCGCTACGACCGGGCGATCTCGCTGCTCGGCGTGACGGACGTGGCGCTGATCGACGACGTGGTGGACGGCTTGGCGGCCGGCGACGGCTCGGCGGTGTTCGGCACCATCGACCGGCTGGTCGAGGCCGGGCACGACCCGCGCCGGTTCGCCTCCGACCTGCTCGACCGGCTGCGCGACCTGGTGCTGCTGCACGCCGTGCCGGACGCGGCGGAGCGCGGTCTGGTGTCCGCGCCGGACGACGAGCTGGCCAAGATGGCCGGACAGCGTGCGGCGACCAGGCCGGGGATGGTCACCCGGTGGGCGGAAATCCTGCACCAGGGGCTGACCGAGATGCGCGGCTCCACCGCGCCCCGCCTGCTGCTCGAACTCGTGACCGCGCGGATGCTCCTGCCGTCCGTGGGCGATGTCGAGTCGGGCCTGGTGCAACGCGTCGAACAGCTGGAACGCCACGGCCCACCCGCCAGTGGCGCACCGGCGGGGCCGGCAACGGCAGCCGGCGCGGCCCCGGAGACGAAGTTCCAGCGTCCCTCGCAGCGTCCCGCCGAACCCGCGCCCGTCCCGCCGCAGCCGTCCCGGCCGCAGGCCGCCGCGCCGGTCGGCCCGACCGCGCAGAGCGCCTCCGCCGACGCCCCGCCGCCCGGGCCTCCGGTACTGCGGTCTGCGGCGATGCAGCCGGGCAGCGCGACCAACGCCGAGGCGAGCGGTAGCCCGATCGCCCAGCCTCCCGCTCCTCCCGTGCTGCGGTCTGCGGCGATGCAGCCGGGCAGCGCGACCAACGCCGAGGCGAGCGGTGGCCCGGCCGTCCAGCCGCCTGCCCCTCCCGTGCTCCGGTCGGCGGCGATGCAGCCCGGAGGCGCACCGGCTGCCGCTGACACGCGTGCGGCCGAAAGCCCTGCCGGTTCCCCGGCCGACGTGCGGCCGCACGTCGCCGCTCCGCAGGCCGCGGGTGAGCCGGACGAGGCGGTCCAAGCGGTTCCGGCGAGTCCGGTGGCGTCCTCGGGCGGTGTCGACGCGGCCGAGGTGCGGCGGCGCTGGTCGGAGCTGTTGGGCGTGGTCCGCGGGGCCAGCCGGAGCACCGAGGCGATGCTCACCAACGCCACGGTCGCCGACGTCGACGGCAACACGATCACCCTCGCCCACACCTCCGCGCCGCTGGCCCGCCGCCTCGCCGAGCCGCGCAACGCCGACGCCATCGCGGCCGCGTTCGCGCAGGTCCTGGGCGGCACGTGGCAGGTGAAGTGCGTGCACGGCGACGCGAGCGCCGCACCGGCCCGCCAGGCGGCGGCCCGTCCGCAGCGCCCCCCGGTGACCAGGCCGAGCCAGGCCCAGTCGCCGACCCGTCAGCCGGAGCCCCGCCAGGCGCCGCCCGGCCGATCGGCCCCGGCCGACGACGTGCCGCCGCCGCCCGAGCCGCCGGAGCCCGATGAGCCCCTCCCGCCGGAACCGGTGGACGAGGAGGAGATGTTCGCCGAGGCAGCCCTGCCGGGCGACGCGGACGGTCAGCGGCTCGACCCGGAGGCGGTCGTGCTCAAGCTCCTCGCCGACGAGCTGGGTGCTCGGCCGTTGAAGGGCTGATCGACGCGACTACGCTGGTGAACGGCGGAAGACCCCGAAGAGAGGAACCCGCGGTGCAACCCGGTGGGCCCAACATGCAGCAGATCCTCCAGCAGGCGCAGATGATGCAGCAGCAGCTCGCCGCTGCGCAGCAAGAGCTGGCCGAGGCCGAGGTCACCGGCACTGCCGGCGGCGGTCTGGTCACCGCCGTGGTGTCCGGCGGCGGCGAACTCAAGAGCCTGACCATCGACCCGAAGGCGGTCGACCCGGACGACGTCGAGACGCTGTCCGACCTGGTCGTCGCGGCCGTGCGGGACGCGAACCGCGCGGCCCAGGAGCTGGCCGCCCAGAAGATGGGCCCGCTGGCCGGCGGCCTGGGCGGGATGGACGACCTGGGTGGTCTCGGGAAGCTGTTCGGCTGATGTACGAAGGGCCCGTCCAGGACTTGATCGACGAACTCGGCCGGTTGCCGGGCGTCGGTCCCAAGAGCGCGCAGCGCATCGCCTTCCACCTGCTCGCCGCGGACCCGGCCGACATCGGCCGGCTCCAGGACGCGTTGCAGAAGGTCAAGGAAGGCGTGGTGTTCTGCGACGTGTGCGGCAACGTCTCGGCCGAGGCGACCTGCCGCATCTGTCGCGACCCGCGCCGTGACCTGACCCTGATCTGCGTGGTGGAGGAGCCGAAGGACGTGCTCGCGGTCGAGCGGACCCGTGAGTTCAAGGGCCGCTACCACGTCCTGGGCGGGGCACTGGACCCGTTGTCCGGGGTCGGGCCGGACCAGCTGCGGATCAGGCAGCTGCTCACCCGGATCGGCACGGACGTGTCCGAGATCATCATCGCCACGGACCCGAACACCGAGGGTGAGGCGACCGCGACCTACCTGGTCCGGATGCTGCGCGACTTCCCGGGCCTCACCGTCACCAGGCTCGCGTCGGGCCTGCCGATGGGCGGCGACCTGGAGTTCGCCGACGAGCTCACCCTGGGGCGGGCCCTGTCCGGCCGGCGCAGCATGTGAGGCTGGTCGCGGTCGACGGGCCGTCGGGTTCGGGCAAGTCGACCTACGCGGCGCGCCTGGCCGAGGAGCTGGGCGCGACCGTGGTGCCGACCGACCACTTCGCCACCTGGACCGACCCGGTGTCCTGGTGGCCGCGTCTGCTCGCCGACGTCCTGGAACCGCTGTGGCACGGCCGCGAGGCCCGCTACCAGCGCATGGACTGGACCGACGGCTGGCCGAAGCTCGGCGACCGGGTCACCGTGCCGGTGCCGGACGTCCTGATCATCGAGGGCGTCTCGGCCGCGCGTCGCTCCATCGCCGCACGCCTGGACGAAGCGATCTGGGTGGAGCTGCCGGACCCGGAGGAACGCCTGCGCCGCGCCGTCGAGCGAGACGGCGAGCAGAACCGCCGACACCTCGAACGCTGGCAGGCCTTCGAACGCGGCTGGTTCGCCGTCGACGACACCCGATCCCGCGCCGACCGGATCGTCACGGTCACCTGAACGGACAACTGAACGGACAACTGAACGCCAAGCCGAGCCTGGCGGCTACGCCGACCCGTCCTCTGCCGAGCACTTCGGGACAGCCCGCACGATGTCCGCCTCCGGTGACCCGATGGCGGTGAACCACTCCAACGCGGTCCGCCAGTGGCTGCGCGCGGCGGAGAGATCGCCGGTGGCGGCCAGGGCGTCGCCCGCCAGGTGCGCGGCCCGTGCGTGCACGAACCGCTGTCCCGTGGTCCGGCTCGACTCCAGGCACCGCAGCGCCAGGTCCAAGGCCTGCGACACGTCACCCTGGTCGAGCCTGATCCGCCCGAGCACGGCCAGCACGTCCACCTCGGCGATCCGCAGCCGGTAGCGGACCGCGCTGTCCAGCGCCTGGCCGGCCGAGTACCGGGCCTCGTCCAGCCGGCCCGCCGCACGGTGGGTCAAAGCGAGGCTCCGCCGTGCCGCGCAGATCCCCAACGGGTAGCCGGTCTCCTCGGCGATCCGCAGCGCCTCCGTGGTGCGCTCCACCGCCTCGTCCAGCCGCCCCAACCCGCACAGCGCCTCACCCAGGGCGTTCTTCGCGTCGCACAACCCCTTCAGGTTGCCCAACTCCTGCGCGATGCCCACCGCGCGACCGGCCTCACGCGCGGCGTCGGCCCAACGGCCCCGCATCACGTAAGCCAACGCCAGGCCCTCGTGCGAGAAGTGCGCGAACCCGCGTGCCCCGGCGCGTTCGTACAGCTCACCGCACCTCTCGTAGAGCTGCGCCGCCCGTTCCGGCTGTCCCAGGAACAGGTGCACCTCGGCCAACGCCCGGTGGCTGTCGGCCTGCGTCATCCACGCCCCGAGCCGGTTGCCGACGTCCAACGCGCCCTCGAACGACGACACCGCCCGGTCCAGCTGCCCGAGCTGCATGTACACGCCGCCGAGGTTGAGCTGGGCGATGCCCTCCTGCTGCAACGCCCCGATGGACCGCGTGATCACCAAAGCGCGCTCAAGGTGGTCCGCGGCCTGCTCCAGATCGCCCACATCGATGTACACCGCGCCGAGGTTCGCCAGCACGGCCGCCTCGACGGCGGGCGCGGCGCCGGTGCGCTGCTGGATCGGGATGGCCCGGCGGAAGTAGTCGACGGCCACCCGGTGCTGCCCGATCGCCCAGTACAGCGTGCCCAACGAGGACAGCATCGCCACCTCGCCGACCGGGTCCTGGACGGCCTGCGCCACCGCCAGCCCGGCCTTCGCCGTCGCCAGCCACTCCACCGGCAACCCGATCGTGTAGAAGTACCGCCGCAACGCGTCGGCCAGCTGCCACACGTCCCGGTCGGGTTGGCGGTCGGCCGCGTGCAGGACCAGCCCGACCAGGTTGCCCCGCTCGGCATCCAGCCAGGCCAGCGCCTCCGCCGAGGTCGAGAACAGGCGCGGGGTCACGCCCGGCACGACGTCCGTGCGCGGCAACCGCAACAGCGTGCTCTTGAACGCGTCGGTGGCGTTGTCCACCGACCGGATCGACCAGTCCAACAGCCGCCGCCCGGCCTGGGCGCTCTCCGCCGCGTCGTCCTCGATCGACCGCCGCTCGGCCGCGTAGTCCCGCAGCAGGTCGTGGAACTGGTACCGGCCGGGCGCGTGGTTGTCCACGAGGTTCGCGGTGGCCAGCCGGTCGAGCCGGCGTCGGGCGTCCTGCGTGGTCAGACCGCCCAACGCGGCGGCCACGTCCGGCGTGATGTCGCCCGGCGCCAGCGACAGCAGCCGGAACAGTGACGCCAGATCCGGCTTCAACGCCGTGTACGACAGGCCGAACGCCGCGTGCACCGCAGCGCGCTCGTCACCCTCCACGGCCAACGCCGCCAGCCGGTTGCCCGCCCGCAGCTCCTCCACGTACGACGCGATGGTGATCTCCGGCCGGGACAGCAGGTTGGCCGCCGCGATCCGCAACGCCAGCGGCAGGTGCGCGCACAGCTCGGCCAGCTCGTCGGCCGCCTCCGACTGCGACGCCACCACCTCGTCGCCGAGCATCCCGGCCAGCAGCGCCCGCGTCTCGGCCAGGTCCATCACGTCCAGCCGCACGTTGGACGCGGCGTGGCTCACCGCCAGCCCGCGCAAGGTGTCCCGGCTGGTCACCAGCACCGCGCAGCCGGGCGAGCCGGGCAGCAGCGGCCGGATCTGCTCGGCGTTGGCCGCGTTGTCCAGCACCAGCAGCACCTGCTGGTCGGTCAACCGGGACCGGAACATCGCCTCCTGCTCGTCCTGGTCGAGCGGCACCGACTCGGGCGGCACGCCCTGCGCCCGCAGGAACCGCGGCAGCACGTCCACCGCGCTCAACGGCGGCCCCTGGGCGTACCCGCGCAGGTTCACGTACAGCTGCCCGTCGGGGAAGAAGCGCCGCATCTTGTGCGCCGTGTGCACGGCCAGCGCCGTCTTGCCCACGCCGGGCGGCCCGGCCAACGTCACCACCGGCACGCCCTGCGCCGTCCGCAGCAACGCCTCGATCAACTGAACGGCCTGCTCACGGCCCACGAAATCGCCGATGTCGGCGGGCAGCTGCGACGGCACCACCCGGTCGCGCCGAGCAGCCGCCGCACTCTGCCCCAGGGCCGGCGACGGCGACCCGCCGAGCACCTGCTGGTGCACGCGCCGCAGCTCGTCACCGGGGTCGATGCCCAGCTGCTCGGCCAGCAGCCCGCTGACCCGCCGGTACGCACCCAGCGCGTCGGCCTGCCGCCCGGACCGGTACAGCGCGATCATCAGCTGCGACCACAGCCGTTCCCGCAGCGGGTGTTCGCTGGTCAGCCGGGACAGCTCGGGGATCAGCTCGGCGTGCCGGCCCAGTTCCAGGTCCACCTCGACCCGGCGTTCCTCCACGTGCAGCCGCCGTTCGCCCAGCCGCGGCACCTCGTCGCGGTGCAGCACCTCCGACGGCACGTCCACCATCGCCGGCCCCCGCCACAGCGCCAGCGCCGCGGTGAAGATGGCCGCCGCGGACTCCAGTCGGCCCGCGGCCCGTTCCCGCTCGCCCTCCTCTACCAGCTGTTCGAACCGCATCACGTCGATGGTGCGTTCATCGACGTCGATCAGGTAGCCGTCGGGAACGGTCCGGATCGGCACGGCCGGGCCCAGCACCTGCCGCAACCGCATCACGTAGGTCTGCAACGTGCCGCGTGCCCGCGCGGGTGGCTCGGTGCCCCAGATGTGTTCCGCCAACTCGTCGACCGAGACGCCGGCGCCGGCGCGCATGAGCAGCGACACCAGCAGCGAACGCTGCCGTCCCGCCCGCACCGCGACCTGTTCGCCGTCGACCAGTACCTGCAACGGGCCGAGGACGCGGAACTCGACCACAGGGCTCACCGGCGACCTCCCTCCGCACACGTGCAGGTTTCTGTTGTCCGTTGTACAGCGTAGGAGGGCGTATGCCGGCTCGTCGGTGATCACGTTGGGTCAGCGCAGTGGTGCCGGCGGTGTTTGAAGTGAAATGTGAACGGTCATTCACGGTGGCCGGATCGTGACCTGAGCTGCTTCGGAGGGTCACGGTGAACGGTTAGGGTCCGTGACCACACCGTGAGATCCCAGATTTCCACTAGGGGTGTTTGATGGCTCATTCCCGAACGGCACGGCGCCGATGGACGGCCGCGATCGGCCTGACCGGCGTCGCCGTCCTCGCACTGTCCGCCTGCGCCGAATCCGAGCGGGGAACAGACGACGCGTCCGGCAAGACGGGTGGCACGCTGATCTTCGGCGCGGCGGGCAAGCCGAAGAACTTCGACCCGATCTTCAACGACGACGGTGAGAGCTTCCGCCCGATCCGGCAGATGTACGACACGCTGATCACGTACAAGAGGGGCACCGCCGACCTGGCGCCCGGCCTGGCCGAGAAGTGGGATCTCTCCGACGGCGGCAAGACGATCACGTTCAGCCTGGTCCAGGGCGCGAAGTTCCACGACGGCACGGCGTTCGACGCGGCCGCGGTCTGCTTCAACTTCGAGCGCTGGTTCAACATGAAGGGCGCCGCCGCCCAGAGCCAGATGATCTACTACGCGGACATCTTCAAGGGCTTCGCCCAGAACGAGGGTGACGCGTCCGGCACGCCGCTGTACAAGTCGTGCGAGGCCAAGGACGCGAACACCGCGGTGCTGAACCTCAACGCCTACAGCAGCGCGCTGCCGGCCGCGTTCGGCCTGACCTCGTTCTCGATCTCCAGCCCCGAGGCGCTGAAGAAGTACGACGCGGACGCGGTCACGCAGTCCGGCGAGTCCTTCGCCTACCCGGCCTACGCCACCGAGCACCCGACGGGCACCGGCCCGTTCAAGTTCGAGAGCTACGACAAGACGAACAACACCATCACCCTGGTCCGCAACGAGGACTACCACGGTGAGAAGGCCAAGCTCGACAAGATCATCTTCAAGATCATCGAGGATGAGAACGCCCGCAAGCAGGAGCTGAAGGCGGGCACGATCGACGGGTACGACTACCCGAGCCCGGCGGACTTCAAGTCCCTCAAGGACGACGGCTTCGACGTGCTGATCCGCCCCGCGTTCAACATCATGTACCTGGGCATCAACCAGGCCAACACGCCTGCCCTCAAGGACATCCGGGTCCGCCAGGCGATCGCCTACGCGGTCAACCGCGAGCAGCTGGTCAAGACCAAGCTGCCCGAGGGTGCCGAGGTCGCGACGCAGTTCCAGCCCAAGACGGTCGCGGGCTACGCCGACGACGTGACGAAGTACCCCTACGACCCGGCCAAGGCCAAGGACCTGCTCAAGCAGGCCGGCGTGGAGAACCTGACGCTGAAGTTCTACGTGCCCACCGAGGTCAGCCGGCCGTACATGCCCAACCCGGTGGACTACGCCGCGGCGATGACCGAGGACCTGAAGGCCGTCGGCATCAACGTCGAGACGGTGCCCCGCCCGTGGAACGGCGGCTACAAGGACGACGTGCAGAAGTTCGGCAAGCACGACCTGCACCTGCTCGGCTGGACCGGTGACTACAACGACGCCGGCAACTTCCCCGGCACGTTCTTCGGCCGGTCGAAGCCGGAGTTCGGCTTCGACGACAAGGCGCTGTTCGACGAGATCGCGGCGGCCGACGCCGTGGTCGACGCGACCGCGCACGCCGACGCGTGGAAGCAGGTCAACCGCAACCTGCTGAGCAAGTACCTGCCCGCCGTCCCGATCTCGCACTCGCCGCCCGGCATCGTGGTGAACAAGAAGATCAAGGGTCTGACCCCCAGCCCCCTGACCGACGAGCGCTTCGACACGGTGACCAAGGACTGACCCGTCCAAGCCCATGAGTGGTGGCGTTCGAACCTGAGCGCCACCACTCGTGCATTTTCCGAGGATTCCACCACCATGCTGCGATTCACCATTCGCCGCTTGCTGCAAGCGATACCCACGCTCTTCGTCCTGTCGGTGTTGGTGTTCGCCTGGCTGCGCTCGCTGCCGGGTGGTCCGGCCACCGCGCTGCTGGGCGACAAGGCCACCCCGGAGTCGATCGCCTCGCTGGAGAAGATCATGGGGCTCGACCAGCCCCTCTACCTCCAGTACTTCAACTTCCTGGGCCGCATGCTGAGCGGCGACATGGGCAACTCGATCATCTCCGCCGACCCCGTGCTGGAGGAGATCGGCCGCGCGCTGCCGGCCACCATCGAGCTGTCCGTCGTCGCGCTGCTCATCGCCGTGCTGCTCGGCATCCCGCTGGGGTACCTGTCCGCGAGTTACCGGGGCCGGTTCTTCGACAACGCCACGATCATGGGCACCCTGGCCGGCGTCGCCGTGCCGGTGTTCTTCCTGGGCATCGTGTTGAAGTACGTCTTCGCCCAGGAGTTGGGCCTCCTGCCGCCGTCCAGTCGGCAGGACGCGGACATCGACGCCACGAGAGTCACCGGCTTCGCGACGCTCGACGGCATGCTCACCGGCGAGTGGGACGCGACGGGGAACGCGCTGTGGCACCTGGTGCTCCCCGCGATCGCGTTGAGCAGCATCCCGCTCGCGGTGATCGTCCGGATCACCCGCGCGTCGGTGTTGGACGTCCTCAACGAGGACTTCATCCGCACCGCCAACGCCAAGGGCCTGCAGGCCACCGTCGTGCGCACCCGGCACGTGCTGCGCAACGCGCTGCTGCCGGTGTCGACCACCGTCGGCCTGCAGACCGGGTTGCTGCTCGGCGGCGCGGTGCTGACCGAGAAGGTGTTCGTGTGGGGTGGCCTCGGCTCGTTGCTCAGCGAGGGCATCCAACGCCGTGATTACCCCAGACTCCAGGCGCTGATCCTGCTGGCCGCGGGGGTGTACGTCCTGGTCAACCTCCTGGTCGACATCTCCTACGCCATCATCGACCCGAGGGTGCGGACGTCATGACCTCCTTGCTGGACCGCAAGAAGAAGAGGGTCGACGACCTCGCGGAGTCCGCGGGCACCAGCCTCGCCGCGGACGCGTTCCGGCGGATGGCGCGCAACCCGGTCGCGGTCACCGGTGCGGTCATCGTGCTGGCGTTCGTGCTGCTGTCGATCTTCGCGCCGTGGCTGGCGCCCAAGGACCCGTTCCTGCGCTACCCGGAACTGCTGGAGAACCTGCGGGCCGACTCGATCCCCGGCCCGCAGCCGGGCTTCCTGCTCGGCAGCGACGAGTTCGGGCGCGACTTCTTCAGCCGCCTGCTGGTCGCCTCGCAGCAGTCGCTGGTCGTCGGCGTCGTGGCGACGCTGTTCGGCGGCGCGATCGGGATGCTGATCGGCGGCCTGGCCGGCGCGCTGGGCGGCTGGGTGGACACGCTGCTGATGCGGCTGACCGACATCCTGCTGTCCGTGCCGAGCCTGCTGCTGGCGATCTCGATCGCGGCACTGGCCAGCCGGGGCAGCCAGACCACGGTGATCATCGCGGTGGCCGTGGTCAGCGTGCCGATCTTCGCCCGCCTGCTGCGCGGCTCCATGCTCGCCCAGCGGCACAGCGACCACGTGCTGGCCGCCACCGCCCTGGGCGTGAAGCGCCGGACCATCGTGTTCCGGCACATGCTGCCCAACTCGCTGGGCCCGGTGATCGTGCAGGCCACGCTGACCCTGGCGACGTCGATCATCGAAGCCGCGTCGCTGTCGTTCCTCGGCCTCGGCGACCCCGACCCCAACCGGGCCGAGTGGGGTCTGATGCTGAGCAAGTCGCAGTCCTACATCGACGTCAAGTTCGAGCTCGCGCTGTACCCGGCCCTCGCCATCATCGTCGTCGCGCTGGGCTTCACGCTGCTCGGCGAGTCGCTGCGCGAGGCCCTCGATCCGAAGAACCGGAGGTAGCCGCGGTGGCGCTACTGGAAGTGCGTGACCTCACCGTGGTCTTCGAACGCAAGGGCACCAAGCCCTTCACCGCCGTGGACCACGTGAGCTTCGACGTGGAGCCGGGGCAGACCGTCGGCCTGGTCGGCGAGTCCGGCTGCGGCAAGTCGGTGACCTCCCTGGCGATCATGGGCCTGCTGCCCGCGCGCGGCGCCCGGGTGACCGGCTCGGTGCTGTTCGAGGGCGTGGACCTGCTCACGTTGCCGGACAAGCAGTTCCGCGACCGGCGCGGCCGTGACCTGGCCATGGTGTTCCAGGACCCGCTGTCCTCGCTGAACCCGGTGATCCCGATCGGCATCCAGGTGACCGAGGTGCTGGAACGGCACCGGGACATGCCGCGCAAGAAGGCGATGGTGGAGGCGGCCGGGCTGCTGGACAAGGTCGGCATCCCCGACCCGACCCGGCGGCTCAGCGAGTACCCGCACCAGCTGTCCGGCGGTATGCGGCAGCGCGCGTTGATCGCGATCGCGTTGGCCTGCCGACCGCGGTTGCTGATCGCGGACGAGCCGACGACGGCGCTGGACGTGACGATCCAGGCGCAGATCCTGGCGTTGCTGAAGGAACTCGTGCACGACATGGGCACCGCGCTGGTCATGATCACACACGACCTGGGCGTGGTCGCCGGTCTGTGCGACGAGGTGAACGTGCTCTACGGCGGGCGTGTGGTGGAGAAGGCGGAGCGGCACGAGCTGTTCGCCGCGCCGCGCCACCCGTACACGCACGGCCTGCTGGCGTCGATCCCGCGGCTGGACGCGCCGCGCGGGGAGAAGCTGAACCCGATCCGGGGTTCGGTGTCGGACAACATCCCGTGGACCGAGGGGTGCGCGTTCGCGCCCCGGTGCCCGAACAAGCTGGACGTGTGCGTGCGGGTGACGCCCGAGCAGGAGGACATCGGCGGCGGCCGGTTGCTGCGCTGCCACAACCCGGTGAAGCCGCCGGTGGTCGAGGAGGTGTCGGTGTGAGCACGGCTGTCACTCCCGGGTCGGAGACGCCCCAGTCGGACACGTCGGCCGACACCCTGGTGTCCGTCGAGGGCATCAAGGTGCACTTCCCGATCAAGCGGGGCGTGATCCTCGACCGCACGGTCGGCCACGTGTACGCCGTGGACGGGGTGGATCTGTCGGTCCGGCGCGGCGAGACGTACGGCCTGGTCGGCGAGTCCGGCTGCGGCAAGTCCACCCTCGGGCGGGCGGTGCTGCGGCTGACCGAGCCGACGGCCGGGCGGGTGGTGTTCGACGGCACGGACCTCTCGTCGCTCCGCGGTGAAGAGCTGCGCAAGATGCGCCGCCGGATGCAGATGGTGTTCCAGGACCCGATGTCGTCCCTGGACCCCCGGCAGTCGGTGGAGTCGATCCTGGTCGAGGGCCTGCGGGCGCACGGCCTGGACAAGGGGCGCGAGGCGACCGGCAAGCGTTTGCGCACGTTGCTGTCGGCGGTCGGGCTGCCGATCACGTCGCTGCGCAAGTACCCGCACGAGTTCTCCGGCGGTCAGCGGCAGCGCATCGGCATCGCGCGGGCGTTGGCGGTCGAGCCGGACCTGATCATCGCCGACGAGCCGGTGTCCGCGCTGGACGTGTCGGTGCAGGCGCAGGTCGTCAACCTGCTGGAGGAGTTGCAGGACGAGTTCGGGCTCACCTACCTGGTGATCGCGCACGACCTCGCGGTGGTGCGGCACATCTCCGACCGGGTCGGCGTGATGTACCTGGGCGGTCTGGTGGAGGAAGCGACCTCGGACGACCTCTACGCCGAGCCGCTGCACCCGTACACCAGGGCCCTGCTGTCCGCGATCCCGGTGCCGGACCCGCTGGTCGAGGACCGGCGGGAGCGCATCCTGCTGACCGGTGACCTGCCCTCGCCCGCGAACCCGCCCACGGGCTGCCGCTTCCACACCCGCTGCCCGTGGAAGCAGGCGACCCGCTGCGACACCGAGCGCCCCGAACTGCGCGAGGTCCTGCCGGGCCACAAGGTGGCCTGCCACTGGGCGGAGGACATCCGCGCGGGCGCCATCCGGCCGCACGAGGTCGAGGCCGTGCTGGTGGAGGAGGACGGCATCTCGCCGGACGTCCCCCTGGTCGGTCCGGCCTCGATGACGGAGGCCTTGAACCCGTGATCCCCGCGTCCGGGGGCCGCTGTTCAGCGCCCCCGGACCGGGTTCCCGGTCAGACCACCTGTGGGTAGAGAGCGGTCGGGTCGGCGGACAGGGCGGCCTTCAAGTCGATGACGCCCTGGTCGGCCAGCACCTCCAGCCGGTCGGCCTCGATACCGTCCAGGGCGGCGCGCACGACGTCGGCCGGGTCGTTCTTCGGCACGTCGAGGCTCGCCGTCATGTCCGTGTCCGTCGGACCCAGGTGCAGACCCGTGACCAGCGTGCCCTGGGCCGCGAGTTCCACGCGGACGCCGTTGGTGAGGCTCCACTGCGCCGCCTTGGCCGCGCTGTACGCGGTGGCGCGGTCGTAGGACACCCACGACATCGACGACAGCACGTTGAGGATCGCGCCGCCGCCGTTGGCGGCGAGGACCGGTGCGAACGCGCGGATCACGTCCAGCGTGCCGTAGAAGTGCGTGTCCATCTCCAGCTTGATCGCGGCCGGGTCGCCGGTGACGAGGTTCTCGCCGGTGATCAGACCCGCGTTGTTGACCAGCAGCGTGACGTCGCGGGCGGCGGTGGCCGCGGCGGCGACGGTGGCCGGGTCGGTGATGTCCAGCCGCAGCACCTCGACGCCCGGCACGTCGACCAGGTCGGGGTTGCGCGCGGTCGCGTAGACCTTGGCCGCGCCCCGTTCCAGCAACTGCCGTGCGAAGTGCCTGCCGATACCGCGGTTCGCACCGGTGATCAGGGCAATCGAGTTGGCGATCTTCAAGGATGTCTCCCCAGGCGTGGGTTGGTTTTGCCAACCTAGCCTGGCTGGATTGGATTGCACAACCGAGCCATACTGTGTCCGTGACGGCACCCGACGACGCCCCGTGCTCCATGGCCAAGGCGGTGGAGATCGTCGGAGAGCGCTGGACCTTCTTCGTCCTGCGCGAGGCGCTGGCGGGCGCGACCCGCTTCTCGGAGTTCCGCTCCCGGCTCGGCATCGCGTCCGACGTGCTCGCCGTCCGGCTCGCCAAGCTGGTGGACACCGGGCTCATGGCCAGGCGAACCTACCGGGAACCCGGGCAGCGCCCCCGCGACGGCTACCACCTCACGGACGCGGGGCAGCGGCTGGGCGTGGTGCTGTGCGCGTTGCAGGAGTGGGGCAACGAGCACATCCCGTGCACCGTTCCCACGGTCGCCTACCGCGCGCCCGACGGCCGGCCCGTGTGCGTGCAGTTCGTGGACCCCGACGGCGTCGTGGTGCCCCGCAATGAGGTCCGTGTGGAGCGGGTCGCGGACTAGGCGTGCCCGCACCGGGGGCGCCTCCCCCTGTGGTGGCGTCCCCGGTGCGGTGATCGGTTACGCGGGCCAGTTCGGTGAGCGGCCGAGCAGGCCCACCAGCCGGTCCGCGATCGGCGCGTCCTCCGGCACGTCGACCGGCATCGCGAACGCCCCTCCCGGTCCTCGAACGTTCGGCGTGGTCGGATAGTGCCGCGCCATCCGGTACGCGGCCGTGGCCAGTCCGGTGTCGAGGGTGCTGTCGATGCCGATCGCGCGGCACAGGTCCCAGGCGTGCACCAGGTTGTCCACGAAGTGCGCGGCCACCGCGTCCTTGCCCGGCAGTCGGCCGAAGCCCGTGAAGTCGACCCGCCGCTCCAGCGCGCCGTTCGCGCGGAACACCTCGGTGGCCGCGTCGGTCGCCGCCCGGTAGGCGATGAGCATGTCGTCGCTCGCCGCCGTCCCGACGGCCGTGCCGCCGACCATCGCGGCGAACGACAGCGTGGACTCGACCTGGTGGCGCAGCAGTTCGTAGACGGTCCACCCGCCGCACGGCGTGGCCATGTCCAGGTGTGCCTCTTCGAGGTCCGCCATCAGCTTCAGGTTGAGGTCGAGCGCAGACCGGTTCAGGTCCAGTAGATCCATGTGTTCCCCCATCCCTCTAATTGTACGAACGATCGTACAATTAGTCTGCCGGTGGTCAAGAGGGGGCAGTGGTCAAGGGGCTAGCGTGGAGACCGTGAAGGTCGACGGACGGGTGGAGCGCGGCGAGCAGACGCGGCGGCAGATCCTGCGGCGGGCCGCGGAGATCGCGTCGGTCGAAGGGCTGGAGGGCCTGTCCATCGGGCGGTTGGCCACCGAGCTGGAGGTCAGCAAGAGCGGCGTGTTCGCGCACTTCGGGTCGAAGGAGGAACTGCAACTCGCGACCGTGCGCGCAGCGGCCGCGATCTTCGCCACGCAGGTCGTGGAGCCCGCGCTCGTCGTGCCGGTGGGTCGGGAACGGCTGGAACTGCTGCTGAACGGGTGGCTGGCGTACTCGGAGAACCGGACGTTCCCCGGCGGGTGCTTCTTCTACGCCGTGCAGGCCGAGTTCGACGCCCGGCCCGGACGGGTGCGTGACGCGATCGCCGGGTACGGGCGCGAGTGGAACGAGTACGTCCGGGACACCGCCGCCGTCGTCCCCGGCGTGGACGACCCGGACCAGTTGGCGTTCGAGCTGATCGCGTTCCTGGAGATGGCCAACGCCCAGTCAGTGCTGCACGACGACCCGCACGCCTACGACCGGGCGCGCAAGGCCGTGCGGGCGCGGCTGGCTCAGGCGGGCACGGCCTCGGCCGCCGCGTCCACGACCCGGCGCTGAGCCGCCTTGACGGCCATCCCGATCGGCACGCTGATCAGAGTGGCGACGCCGAACGAGATCAGCACGGCCACCAGCGGGTCGGTGAAGACCTGGCCGCCGAAGTAGCCGAGCGTGGCCGTGTAGGCGCTCCACAGCGCGGACCCGACCACCGCGATCGGCGCGAACCGCCGGACCGGCCACCGCAGCGACCCGGCCAGGATCGCCCCGACCAGCCCGCCGCCCGGCACGAACCGCACCGCGACCAGGATCGACTCACCACGCGTGGCCAGCTTGGACGCCGTCCACGCCACCACGGCCCGCGGCCCCGGTCGTTGACCGAACCTGGTGAGCGCCCGCATCCCGGCACTCCGCCCGATGGCGAAGTTGACCAGGTCGGACAGGGCGCAGCCGACAGCGGCCACGCCGATCACGGCGGCCAGCGGCAAGTCACCGGACGCGGCCAGCACGCCGCAGCCGATCAGCACGGCCTCCGTCGGCGCCAACGGCACGAGGGCGACCACGAACAGCACCACGAGGGCGGTCATGTCCGGGGAACGTCGAGGGGTTCCGGATCATCTCCAACCTGTCGGTCTCTTCAGGATTTCATCCGGTCCCGTTCACGAACCCGCTGGTAGAGCGTCGATGATGTTACGCGCGGCACAAGTCTCGCTGAGATCTTCGGTGAAGAAGGCGATGGCCAGGTGGGCGTGGAAGACGACGTCCGGACCGTCGGGCACCTACACCATCCGGTCCATCAAGTTCGATTGATCGCCGAGCTGCGCTGAGAGCGGGGCCGCCTCGCCGACCGGATGGCGGCGAGGCGACCCCGAAAACTCTTACCGGTTGGCCCGGTTCACGGCCGACACCAGGGCGCGGAGTGACGCGGACACCGTGGAGCTGTCGATCCCGACGCCCCACAGCACCCGGTCGGCCACGGCGCACTCCAGGTACGCCGCCGCACGCGCGTCGTCACCCGACGACATGGCGTGCTCGAAGTAGTCCAGCACCCGCACGTCGTAGCCGACGCTGGCCAGGGCGTCCACGAACGCGGCGATCGGGCCGTTCCCGCTGCCGCTGATCTCCTGCGTCTCGCCGTCCACCACCACGACGGCCTTGATCTTCTCGTGGCCGCTGCCGTCGCCGGACACCTTCTGGCGCAGGAGCCGCAGCGGCACGACGCCGTCCAGGTACTCGTCGGAGAACGAGTCCCACATGTCCTTGGGGCTGATCTCGCCGCCCTGGGTGTCGGTGACCTCCTGGATGACCCGGGAGAACTCGACCTGCAACCGCCGCGGCAGGTCGAGGTGGTGCTCGGTCTTCATCAGGTACGCCACGCCGCCCTTGCCGGACTGCGAGTTGACCCGGATCACGGCCTCGTAGTTGCGGCCGACGTCCTTCGGGTCGATCGGCAGGTACGGGACCTCCCACGGGAACTCGTCCACGTGCTGCCCGGCCGCCTTGGCGTCGTCCTCCAGGGCCTCGAAGCCCTTCTTGATCGCGTCCTGGTGCGAGCCGGAGAACGCGGTGAAGACCAGGTCACCACCGTACGGGTGGCGCTCGGCCACCGGCAGCTGGTTGCAGTACTCGACCGTGCGGCGGATCTCGTCGATGTCGGAGAAGTCGATCTGCGGGTCGATGCCCTGGCTGAACATGTTCATGCCCAGCGTCACCAGGCACACGTTGCCGGTGCGCTCGCCGTTGCCGAACAGGCAGCCCTCGATCCGGTCCGCGCCGGCCAGGTAGCCCAGCTCGGCCGCCGCCACGCCGGTGCCGCGGTCGTTGTGCGGGTGCAGCGACAGCAGGATCGACTCGCGCCGCGCCAGGTTGCGCGACATCCACTCGATCGAGTCGGCGTACACGTTCGGCGTGGCCATCTCCACCGTCGCCGGCAGGTTGATGATCAGCGGCTTCTCCGGCGTCGGCTGGATGATCGCCGACACCGCGTCGCAGACCTCCAGCGCGTACGACAGCTCGGTCCCGGTGTAGGACTCGGGCGAGTACTCGTAGCGGAACTCGGTCTCCGGGTAGTCCTTCTCCTGCTCCAACGCGAACGCGGCGGCGTCGGTGGCGATCTTCTTGATGCCCTCGCGGTCGGACTTGAACACGACCCGGCGCTGCAGGATCGACGTGGAGTTGTAGAAGTGCACGATCGCCTTGGTCGCGCCGCGCAGCGACTCGAACGTCCGCTTGATCAGCTCGGGCCGGCACTGGGTCAGCACCTGGATGGTCACGTCGGGCGGGATGGCGCCGTCCTCGATGATCTCGCGGACGAAGTCGAAATCGGTCTGCGACGCGGCCGGGAAGCCGACCTCGATCTCCTTGTAGCCCATCCGCACGAGCAGGTCGAACATCTTGCGCTTGCGCGCCGGCGACATGGGGTCGATCAGCGCCTGGTTGCCGTCACGCAGGTCGACGGCGCACCACAGCGGCGCCTTGGTGATCCGCTTGGACGGCCACGTGCGGTCCGGTACGTCGACCGCCTCGACCAGCTCCTGGAACGGCCGGTAGCGGTGGACGGGCATGGACGTGCCGCGCTGCGGGTTCCAGACGGGCTGCTCGGGAACGGGACGCGCCGGGGGCCGGATGCGGCTGGTGCCGGTGCTGTAGGCGTCCGGGCTGGTGGTCATGATCGGGGTGCTCCTGCTGCCGGTGGAACAGACGACCGGCGGCACGCTCGAACCCGCGACGGGGGGCCGGTCTGGTCAGACCCCGTCACGGCGGCGAAGCAGGAGGGCACGTGCCATGACGCCTAGGTTAACCAGATTCCGCGCCGAGGTGGAACTCGCACGCCCAGATGGTGGAACTTCCCCGGCCGATGGTGGAACTTGCACCCGCCGGAGTTTCACCTGATCGTGGGACGGGCACCTTCTTGACATGTCTAGATGGCGAACCTCAACGCGCAGCGGGAGCTACACCGCTGCCCGAGTGATCCGCGGTGTTGGCGCCGTGTTCGCGCTCATCGAGGTCCTCTACATCCTGATGATCCTCTTCGGGGCGAACCCCGCCAACGCGTTCTTCCTGTTCGTCCAACAGCTGGCAGTGCCGCTGGCGTTGTTCTTCCCAGGCCTGTTCCAGCTGGGCAACGCGAATCTCGACCTGATCGTCAACTACGGCTTGGCCGCGGTGTTCTGGCTCGTCGTGACCAACCTGCTGGCGCGCCTCGTCGCCCGCTAGCGCGGCCCGTCCGCGCCCTCGTCGTTCCCCCCGCGGCGAGGGCGCGGACCATCGTCCGGGAACGCCGGCTGCCCCCACTGGCCTGTGAAAACGGTCTCGGTCAGCGGTTTGCGCTCGCGTGGCCGGCGCTCTCGGGCCTGGAGGTCCTCGGGCAGTTGCGCCACATCACCGAGCACCCCCACCGCGATCACGACGACCGACCGCACGTGGTCCGGCAGCCCGAACGCCTCGCGCACCGCGTCCGGCGAGAACCCGCCCACTTGGTGTGTGACCAAGCCCATATCCACGGCCTGCAACACCAGGTTCTGCACCGCCAGCCCCAGCCCGTACTCGGTGTTCGGCATGGGCCCGCGCTCGTCCGACTCGGCCACCGCGCCCACCAGCAGCACCGACGCCCGCGCCGCCCACGTCCGGTTCTTCGGCCGCAAGGCCGCCAGGATTCGCGCGAACGTGTCGTCGCCCCGGTACCCGAGCAGGAACCGGGCGGGCTGCGTGTTGCCGTGTGAGGCCGCCCACCGGGCCGCCTCCAGCAGCACGCGCATCGTGGCCGGCGCCACCTCGGCCGTGCCGTCGAACGCGCGTGGACTCCAGCGCCGCACGATCAAGGGGTTCGGCTCCATCAGATCGCGTACTGCCAAGCCGTGATGGCGTACGCGCCGAACCAGGCGCTGAACACCGCCACCCCCACCAGCACCGCCACCACCGTGCTGGTCCGCCGCCGCGCCAACGCCAACGCGACCGGCACCAGCAGCGTGAACGCCGGCAGCAGCAGCCGCGCCTTCGAGTTCATCAGCCCGTTCGACCCGAGGTCCATGGCCAGCACGCCGATGCCGTAGACGATCAGCGGCCACTCCAGCCCGCGCCGGAAGCTCAGCACCACCAGGGCCAGCGCCACGACCAGCAGCCACACCGTGGCCAACTCCAGCACCGAGCGCGGCTCACCCAGGATGAGCAGCGCGAACCTCCACGTCGCCGCCCCGCCGTCGAACCGGGAGTCCCACCCGATCTGCTGCACGGCGAACCAGCCGTCCCACCGCCCGGTGCGCAGCGCGACGTACGCCAGGTACCCGACCAGCCCCAGCGGCGCGACCAGCCCGCCGACCCACGGCCGCCACCCGTCCCGCCGCTGCCAGATCGCCACGGCCGCCGCCGCGCACACCGCCAGGATCAGCGCCCCCGCCGTCGGCCGCACCAACCCCGCCGCCGCGCAGCACACCCCGGCCAACACCCAACGCCCCTCGACCACACCCACCAGGGACCACACGGCCAGAGCGCAGAACGTCGCCTCGGAGTACGTCATCGACAGCACCACGGCCATCGGCGACGCCGCGAACAGCACCACCAGCACGAGCCCGGCCCGCCGCGACCCGCCGAACACCCGGTCGCCGAGCCGGGCCAGCCCGTAGGCGCAGAACACCCCGCTGACCAGGCTCACCGCGAACGCCGCACCCACGGTCGGCACGCCGGGCAGCCCGTCCAGCCACCGCACCAGCGTCGGGTAGCCGGGGAAGAACGCCAACGGCGTCTCCGCCGACCGCCGCCCGAACGCGTCCACCAGCCAGTCCGGCACGTTCGCGTAACCGCCCTCGGCGATACCGAGGAACCACTGCCCGTCCCACGACGTGAGCGCCCTGGTCACGTCCTTGTCCCACCGGGCCGCCATCAGTTGGAGCACCAGCAGCCCCAGCTCCCGGACGGCCAGGTAGAGCACCGCCGGCGCGAGCGCGATCGTCACCCGGTGTCTGGCCGCGCGCGCCAGCCGGTCACGCGCGCTCGGCGCGTTCTCGGGGTCCACGCGAACGGCCTCCAGGGTCGACACGGGGTTGAGGGTAGTGGGCGTCACCGCTGGCCACCGCTGTCCACTCCTTGGGCCAGGTAGTCTCCCGGTGAGCTGGGCTTAAAGCACCGGGAGGAGTGGATCAGTGGCGCTCGTCGTCCAGAAATACGGCGGTTCCTCGGTCGGGAGCGCCGAGCGGATCAAACGGGTGGCCGAGCGCATCGTCGCGACCCGCAAAGCGGGCAACGACGTCGTCGTCGCCGTCTCCGCGATGGGCGATACGACCGACGAGCTGCTCGACCTCGCGCGCCAGGTGTCCCCGGTGCCGCCCGCCCGCGAGATGGACATGCTGCTCACGTCCGGTGAGCGCATCTCCATGTCGCTGCTGGCGATGGCGATCAGTTCGCTGGGTGCCGAGGCGCGCTCGTACACCGGCTCGCAGGCCGGCGTGATCACCACGGCCGTGCACGGCAAGGCGCGCATCATCGACGTGACGCCCAGCCGCATCCAGGACGCGCTGTCGGAGGGGGCCATCGCGATCGTCGCGGGCTTCCAGGGCGTGAGCCAGGACAGCAAGGAGATCACCACGCTCGGCCGGGGCGGCACCGACACCACCGCGGTGGCGTTGGCGGCCGCGCTGAAAGCCGACGTCTGCGAGATCTACACCGATGTGGACGGCGTGTTCACCGCCGACCCCCGCATCGTGCCGAACGCCAAGCGGCTGGAGACCATCACCTACGAGGAGATGCTCGAAATGGCGGCGTGCGGGGCCAAGGTGCTCATGCTGCGCTGCGTCGAGTACGCCCGTCGGTACGGCGTTCCGGTGCACGTCCGATCTTCGTTCAGCAACAAGCCCGGGACCATCGTGTCCGGGTCAGTGGAGGACCTTCCCGTGGAACAGGCGATGATCACCGGCGTCGCGCACGACCGGTCCGAGGCCAAGGTCACCGTGACGGCGGTGCCCGACCTGCCCGGCATGGCGGCGCGCATCTTCCGCGTCGTGGCCCAGGCGGAACTCGATATCGACATGGTCGTGCAGAACGTCTCGCAGGCCGTGTCCGGCCGCACCGACGTGACGTTCACCCTGCCGAAGGACGACGGGCCGCGCGCCGTGGCCGTGCTGGAGAAGGCGCGCGACGAGATCGGCTTCGACCAAGTGCTCTACGACGACCACGTGGGCAAGGTGTCCCTGGTCGGCGCGGGTATGCGTTCGCACCCCGGCGTGACCGCGCAGTTCTGCGAGGCGCTGGCGTCGGCGGGCGTGAACATCGAGATCATCTCCACCTCGGAGATCCGGATCTCGGTCATCTGCCGCGACACGCAGCTCGACGACGCGGTCCGTGCGCTGCACGACGCGTTCGAGCTGGGCGGCGACGAAGAGGCTGTGGTTTACGCGGGGAGTGGACGATGAGCCCGGTTCTGGCTCTTGTTGGGGCTACCGGTGCCGTGGGCACCGTCATGATCGACATCATCAACGGTAGGGAGTCCGTGCCGTGGGGTGAGATCCGGCTGATCGCGTCACCGCGTTCGGCGGGCAAGAAGATCACCGTGCGCGGCGAAGAGCTGACCGTGATCGCGCTGTCGCCGGAGGCGTTCGACGGCGTGGACATCGCGATGTTCGACGTGCCGGACGAGGTGTCGGCCGAGTGGGCGCCGATCGCCGCGTCGAAGGGCGCGGTCGCGGTGGACAACTCCGGCGCGTTCCGGATGGACCCCGAGGTGCCGCTGGTGGTGCCCGAGGTCAACGCCGACCAGATCGGCGTGCGGCCCAAGGGGATCATCTCCAACCCGAACTGCACGACGCTGTCGATGATGGCCTCGCTCGGCGCGCTGCACCGCGAGTACGAGCTGCGCGAGCTGGTCGTGGCGTCCTACCAGGCGGCGTCCGGTGGCGGGCAGGCGGCGATCGACCGGCTGTACGCGGAGATCTCGGCGCTGGCGGGTCAGGAAGTCGGCGTGCGTGCGGGCGACGTGCGGGAGACGCTGGAGGCCGCCGGTCTGCCGGTGTCCGACTCGCCGTTCCCCGCGCCGCTGGCGTTGAACGTCGTGCCGTGGGCGGGGTCGTTGAAGGACGACGGGTGGACCAGCGAGGAGCTGAAGGTCCGCAACGAGGCCCGCAAGATCCTGGGCATCCCGGAGCTGAAGGTGTCGGCGACCTGCGTGCGCGTGCCCGTGGTGACGACGCACTCGCTGGCGGTGCACGCGACGTTCGCCCGTGAGGTGACCGTCGAGCAGGCGCACAAGATCTTCGAGGAGCAGCCGTCCATCGTGCTGGTGGACGACCCGGCGGCCAAGCGCTTCCCGACGCCGGCGGACGTCGTGGGCGGCGACCCGACCTACGTCGGCCGGGTGCGGCAGGCGCTGGACTTCCCGAACACGCTGGACTTCTTCGTGTGCGGTGACAACCTGCGCAAGGGCGCGGCCCTGAACACCTACGAGATCGCCGAGGAACTGGCGACCCGCCTGTAGCAGCGGTCCGACGGTGAAGGGGCACGGCCTGACCAGGCCGTGCCCCTTCACCGCGTTCGGCTAGTAGATGTACCACCACTGGCTGGTGTAGCCGGCCGGGCAGGCCGCGAGCACCAGCTTCGTGCCGACCGCGTTGGACCCGAGGTCCATGCAGTACCCGTTGTCGTTGTGGATCAATACCAACTCGCCTCGGCCCGCGGCTGTGCCTCGGGTGCCGCACTCGCGCTCGCCGTCATCGCGCCCCCCAGTGCGATGACGGCGAGCACGAACGCCCCCAGTGCGGTCGACAGTCTGCGAATCACTACTCCCCCTAGCTTAAGTTTACGATCCCCTCCGGCTTGCTTAAACCTCAGTTGCAACCACGAGCAGCCTCCCGCGTCACGGCCGGTGCTGTCAACCTCGGTTTAAGATCGCGGTTACGGGTGGTGTCAACGCAAGCCGAGGAGCGGTCGTGCCGGACGAACAGGCGGGCGGCTCCCTCGCCGACAAGCTGAACCGGCTGTTCAGCACCGTGCGCAAGCACGGCGACGCGGAGCACAGCAACTCCGCGGTGGCCGCGGCGATCACCGAGCAGGGCGTGCCGATCTCGCACACCTACATCTGGCAGCTGCGCACCGGCCGCCGCGACAACCCGTCCATCCAGCACCTGACCGCGCTGGCGAAGTTCTTCGGCGTCCCGGTCGCCTACTTCCTGGACGAGGAGGAGAGCGCGAAGGTCGACCGCGACCTCGAACTCCTGGCGACGCTGCGGGACGCGGGCGTCACCGAGATCGCCCTGCGCGCCGCCGACCTCTCGGCGGGCAGCCGTGAAGCGGTGAACGACCTGGTCGCCCAGCTGTGGAAACTGGAGCACCCCAAGGATTCCTGATCTCTGCCAGGATGGCCGAGGGGGTTTGGTGGGCATCGAGGGGCTGGACCGCGTCGTGGCGCTGCTGGACATCCCGCGACCGTTCGACATCGACGAGCTGGTGGCGCGGGTGTCCCGTCGGCGCGGCAGACCCATCGAGCTGCGACCGGTGCGCACACCGGCGTCCGGGCCGAGCGGACTGTGGGTGGCCACCCGCGAGGCCGACCACATCTTCTACGAGTCCGAGACCAGCGCCCTGCACAGCGAGCACATCATCCTGCACGAACTGGGGCACCTGCTGTGCGGGCACGAGTCGGGTGTGACGCCGGACGTCGTGCTGCGACTGCTCATGCCGACGTTGGACCCCGCCGTCGTGCGCGGCGCGTTGAGCCGCACCGGCTACCGGGACCGGGACGAACGCCAGGCGGAGCTGTTCGCGATGCTCGTGCTCGAACGCGCCGGACGCCTGCCGCCCGCCTCCGGCCTGCCCGCCGAGGCACACGAACTGCTGATCCGGGTCGAGGAGGCGATGACACCCCGATGACCCAGTTCGTCTGGATCGTCATCCTCGGACTGTGCGTGGCGGCACTCGTGGTCCGGCTGTCGGACCTGCGAGTCAAGCGCGACAACCATGCGGTGCGCTGGTTCAGCGCGGGCATGGCCCTGCTGGTGCTGTCGATGGTCTTGCAGATCACCGCGGTCCACCTCGCGGTGGACCGGCACACCGCCCTCGGCTTCGCGGGCATGGTGTCGAACTGCCTCACCGTCGGTGCGCTGGTGTCGGCCCGGTGCGCGTTCCAGCACCTGCTGCACCCGCCGGGGACCGCGCGCGGCCGTGCCCGGTCGCAGCTGCACCTGGCCGGGGCGGTGTGCGCGGTGATCGTCCTGCTGTTCTGGACGACCGGTTCGAACTACGCCGAGTTCCTGGCCAAGAGCGGCACGGCGGACGCGGTCCCCGTCATGGCCGCGCACAGTTACGTGTACGTCTGCTACGTCATCCCGGTGACGATCGTCATCACCCGGGAGGCGCTCGCCTGTGCCCGCGGCGTCGACCGGTTCACCGCGCGGATCTCGTTGCGGCTGCTGGCCGTGAGCGGTGTGCTGGGCACCGCGTACTCCGTGCTGCGCCTGGCGGCGATGCTCGCCGACCGGTTCGGGTTGCCCGCGGGCCCGTTGAACGGGCAGCTGATCGGCGTGCTGTTCCGGACGGCCATCGTGACGGTGGTGCTCGCCGTGGTCCTGCCCGCCGTCGGCCGCCACCTCGGCATCGACCGGTTCGCCCGGTGGCTCGGCCTGGACCACACCTACCGGGCGTTGTTCCCGCTGTGGCGGGCGCTGCACGAGCAGTTCCCCGACATCGCCCTGGAAACCCCGGCGCGGCACGTCCCGTTCGACGCTCCCGAGCGCGCGCTCTACCGGCGGGTGATCGAGATCTGGGACGGCCTGCTCCGGTTGCGGCCGTACCTGGTCGGCGGCACCGGTGCCGCAGAGGTCGCCGCCGCCCTGCGAGCGCTCCGGCGCGGGGAGCCGCCACCCGGTGGTGGCGCGTCGATCGCCTCGACCGGGGACGACGTGGCGCGGCTGGTGGAGCTGTCGAAGGCGTACCACGCGATCACGGCCGCCGAGTAGGTTCGTGACCATGGCGGAGGTAGTGCTCGCGATCGACATGGGGACCACGTCGACCAAGGTCATCGCGGTGGACCGGGACGCGGTCGTGGTGGGGTCGGCGGAGCACGGCTACCGGATGCGCACCACGCCCTCCGGTGAGGCGACGCACGATCCGGTCGAGGTGTGGGGCGCGGTTGTGCGGGCGTTGCGCGAGGTCGCCGCGCAGGGGCATTCGGTGCGGGCGTTGTCGTTGACCGGCGCGATGCACACCTTGGTGGGGTTGGACGCTGCCGGCACGCCCGTCACGCCTTCGTTGTCGTGGGCGGACAACCGTGCGGTCGAGCAGGCGGCCCGGCTGCGGGGTACTGCGGACGGGATCGCGTTGCACCGGGCCACCGGCACGCCGATCCACACCATGTCGCCGTTGGTGAAGCTGGCCTGGTTCCACGACCAGGGGTTTTCGGCTGTGCGGTGGTGTGGGCTGAAGGATTTCGTGGGTTTCAAGCTGACCGGTGTGTTGGCGACCGAGCACTCGTCCGGTTCGGCGACCGGGTTGATGGACCTCGTGACGTTGGACTGGCATCCGGAGGCGTTGGCGTTCGCCGGTGTTCGCGCTGATCAACTGCCCGAGCTGCACGCTCCGGTGGACTCGTTCCCGTTGACCCTGGACGTTCCCGGGTTGCCCGCCGGTGTGCCGGTGGTGCTGGGCGGCGGTGACGGGCCGATGGCGAACCTCGGTGTGGGCGCGGTCGTGCCGGGTGTGGCGGCGGTGTCGTTGGGGACGAGCGGTGCGCTGCGCGTGGTGCGTTCCGAGCCCGCGGTGGACGAGCAGGGGCGGGTGTTCTGCTACGCCATCGCCGAGGGGCTGTGGGTGCTCGGCGGGGCGGTGAGCAACGGCGGTGTGGTCGCGCAGTGGGCCGCCGAGACGTTCGGCGTCGACGTGGGCGCGCTGCTGGAGGAGGCCGCCGCGGTGCCGGTGGGCGCGGCCGGCGTGACCGCGCTGCCGTACCTGCTGGGCGAGCGCGCGCCGTGGTGGGACGCGGACGCGACGTCGGCGTTGATCGGGCTGCGGCGCGAGCACGGACGGGCCGAGATCACCCGGGCGCTGGTGGAGGGCGTGGCGCAGCAGTTGGCGCTGGTGCTCGACGCGGTGCGTTCGGTGGCGGACGTGCACGCGGTGCGCGTGACCGGTGGGGCGTTCCGGAGCGACCTGTGGGCAACCGTCCTGGCCTCCGCGTTGGGCCTGGAGCTGGAACTGGCCGACGACAGCGAGGGCTCAGGCGTCGGCGCGGCCCTGGTGGCCTGGCGGGCCCTGAACGAGATCCCGTCCCTCACCATCGCCGCCGACCTGGTCAAACCGGTGAAGACGATCGCCCCGAACCCCGCCGCCGTCCTCCACTACGCCCGAGCACGCCCGACCGTGGACCGCCTCTACCAGGCCCTACGCGATCTGTTCTGAACCTGCCCGGGTCGGGGCCTTGCGGCTCAGCAGCACGGTCCCGGCCGCGATCGCCATCGCGCCCACGCCCGCCACGGCGAAACCCCACGCCGGTGACGAGTGGTCGATCACGAAGCCGGTCGTCGGCGCGCCGGCCGCCACGCCCAGCGTGAACGCCGACCCCTGGAGGCCCATCGCCACACCACGTGCGGACGCCGGGGCGTACTTCGTGATCGCCTCACCGGTCGCCGTGATCGTCGGCGCGCACAGGAAGTTCGTCGGCACCAACGCCAGCGCCAGCCACCACGGCGACCAGTCGAACAGGCCGATCGGGATGGCCAGCAGCCCCATCGTGCCCATCAGCACCCACAGCGGCGGCACGCGGTTCAGTCCGCCGTAGACGAACCCGCCCACCAGCGACGCCACGCACATCACCACGATCAGCGCGCCCGTCCACGCCGTCAGCCCGAGACCGCGCATCGACGCCACCACCGCCACCTCGACGCCCGACAGCACGAACGTGGCACCGCCCGCGCTGATCAACACGCCCAGCAGCCGACCGTCCAGCCACTCCCGGCGCGGCACCCGTTCACCGCTGTCGCCCTCGCTGCGCACCGGCGGGTTCACGACCCACATGACCCCGCCGAGCACCACCATCGCCACACCGATCGACCACATCGCGGTCCGGCTGGACGCCTGCGTGGTGAGCGCGACACCCAGCGCCGGGCCGGCCATGAACGCGATCTCCACCGCCATCGAGTCCATCGCCAGCGCGGTGCGCCTGCGGTCGTCCGGCACGAGCGCGGTGAGGATCTGCCTGCCCATCGACATGACCGGCATCGTCGTGATGCCGGCGACGAAGGCCGTGATCAGCAGCACCTCGTACGACAGCAGCGGCGCGACGAACCAGAAGACGCCCTCCGTGACCATCGACAAGGTCAACATCGCACGCAGACCACGCCGGTCGACCAAGTGGCCCATCAGCGGTGAGCCCAACGCGATGCCGATCGTGCTGACCGCCCCGACCAGGCCCGCAGCGCCGTAACCTCGATCCAGGCCGAGCAGGACGTGCATGGTGACCGTCATGCCCGCGGCCGTCGCCGGCACCCGTGCCACCAGCATCAGCAGCATGAAGCCGGGCACGCGCGGTAGTCGCAGGACGGCCAGGTAGGGGGAGACGTTCACCTGCTCATCTTCACTCGGACGGGCAACAGGTTTAACCGTTCGTTTTCTTGATTAGTTCCAGAAAGCGTGATGGAGTGGTGGAGCCATGACCCCAGGACCACGTGAGCTGCTCAAGGACGCCGGGCTGCGCATCACCGCACCCCGGGTCGCGGTGCTCGACTGGCTCGCCGAACACCCCCACGCCACGGCCGACCAGGTCGCCGACGGCGTGCGGGCCAGGTTGGGGTCCGTGTCCACGCAGGGCGTCTACGACGTGCTCAACGCGTGCGCGCGGACCGGGTTGTTGCGCCGGATCGAACCCGCCGGGCACCCGGCCCGCTACGAGACGCGGACCGGCGACAACCACCACCACCTCGTGTGCCGGGACTGCGGGCGGACCGAGGACGTCGACTGCGTCCACGGCACCGCGCCCTGCCTGGAACCGCCGAACACGGCCGGCTTCACCGTGGACGAGGCGGAAGTCCTGTTCTGGGGTCTGTGTCCCGACTGTTCGGGCACCTGACTGCCCCGGAACGCAGAAGGAGTCACCAGCGTGACCGAAGCGCGTCACACCACCAACAACGCAGGCATCCCGGTCGGCAAGTGAGCCCGCTCGACTGACAGGGCCGCCCGGTCACGCGCCGGGCGGCCCTTCTTGGTTGCCCGCCCGGGAGTTCTGCGGTCCCTTCGGCACGAACCTCCAGGCCCTGGTCGCCCAGTACGAGCCCGCACAGTTGGACCAGTTCGAGGACTTCCTCCACCGACTGCGCGCCACCATGAACGACTTGCTCGCCGACCAAGGCCCCGACCCCACCACCCGCTCACGCCCCTGAACCGGTGCGGTGCCGGTGCCGCGAACGTCGGCGCGCGCATCACTCGGCTGGGTGGCATCGGTGACTGGCGGTCGTACCCGCGCCGAGGACCGCGTCGTCCACTGGTGGGTCGTGCGTCCCCGTGGGAGGCCATCGGTCCGGTGGTGCGTGACCTGTTCGTCAACGACACGAACGTAGGCATCGCCCGCGTTGCGGGGCCTGCCCCGCGGTGGCTGACTGATGCGGTGCGGTGCGGTGCGGTCGGATGAGGAGGGCGTCATGGCGGACGAACCCACTGGGCTCTGGCTGATCGGTGCGCGCGGATCGGTGGCGACGACGGCGATCAGCGGACTGCTCGCGCTGCGTGCGGGCCTCGTGCCACCGACCGGATGCGTCAGCGGGCAGCCCGAGCTGGCCGACGTGCCGTTGCCGGGCTGGGACCACCTGGTCGTCGGCGGACACGACATCGTCCAGACGCCGTTGTCGAAACAGGCCGAGGAACTGGCCGACGGCGGGGTGCTGCCGCACCGCCTGCTCGGCCCGATCACGGCCGGTCTGCGCGCGGTCGACGCCGAGATCCGCGACGGCTACCACCCCGAAACCCATCAGGGCAGCCAGGCGGAGGCCGCCCGGCGCCTGGCCGCGGACATCGCCGGGTTCCGCGAACGGCACCACCTGGCGCGGGTCGTCGTGGTCAACGTGGCCTCGACCGAGCCACCCGTCCAGGCGGCGCCGGAGCACGGTGATCTCACCGCGTTGGAGACGGCGCTGGCCGACCCGCGGCGCTCGGTGCTGCCGCCCAGTTCGCTGGCCGCGTACGCGGCGCTGCACGCGGACTGCCCGTTCGTCGACTTCACCCCGTCCACCGGCGTGACCCTGCCCGCCCTCGACGAACTCGCCCGCCGCCGGCGACTGCCCTACGCCGGCCGGGACGGCAAGACCGGGGACACGCTGGTGCGGACGGTGCTGGCGCCCTTGTTCACCGCGCGGGCGCTGCACGTGCGGTCGTGGGCGGGCACCAACCTGCTCGGCGGCGGCGACGGCGCCACGTTGGACGACCCGGGCCGCGCGGTCAGCAAGCTGGAGTCGAAGGCACGCGGCCTCACCGCACTGCTCGGCGGTGACGTCACCGCTCCGCTGCACATCGATCACGTGCCCGATCTGCGTGAGCAGAAGACAGCCTGGGACCACGTGTCGTTCGAGGGTTTCCTCGGTGCCCGGATGACCTTCCAGTTCACCTGGACCGGACTCGACTCGTCACTGGCCGCGCCGCTCGTGCTCGACCTGGCCCGGCTCGTCGCCGCCGCACATGCGAACGGGCAGTCGGGCGCACTCGGTTCGCTGGCGTTCTTCTTCAAGGACCCCCTCGGCAGCGACGAACACCGCTTCGCCGAGCAGACCCGCGAGCTCTACCTCTGGGCGCGGGAGTTGGCGTGAGGGCGTTTGCGGAGCTGGTTCGGGCGCCGGCCGGGTTGACGGTTCTCGGTGACACCGTCGCCGGAGCCGCCGCGTCCGGCAGGCCGTTGAGCGGCAGGCGTTGGTGGCTGCCGCTGTCCTCGGTCGCGTTGTACTGGTCCGGGATGGCGCTCAACGACTGGGCCGATCGGGATCTGGACGCGGCGGAGCGCCCCGAGCGCCCGATCCCGTCCGGCCGGATCGGCCCGCGCGCGGCGCTGACCACCGCCGTCGTGCTCAGCGCGGCCGGGCTCGGTATCGCGGCGGCTGCCGGCGGTCGGGACGCGCTGGGGGTCGCGGTGCCGCTCGCCGCCGCCATCTGGTCCTACGACACGCTGCTGAAATCCACCGCCGCCGGACCGTTCGGCATGGCGGCGTGCCGTGCGCTCGACGTCCTCCTCGGCGCGGGCGGCACGCGTGCGGGCGTGGCACTGCCGGCGGCGGTGGTCATGGCCGGTCACACCCTCGGTGTGACGGCGTTGTCGCTCGGCGAGGTCCACGGCACGTCATCCCGCACGGCGAAGGCGGTGCTCGTCGGCACCGCGCTGACCGCGTTCACCTCGGTCATCGGTCCGGCGCCCACCCGGCCGCACCGGCTGGTCTCGCTCGCCGCGGGCGCCGGGTACGCCGCGACGGTGGGCCGCGCCCAACTCGCGGCCGTCCGCGCGCCGGGGGCGGCGACGGTCCGTGCCGCCACGAAGACGGGCATCCACGGCATGGTGCTGTTGCAGTCCGCGCTCACCGCGAGGGGTGGGTCGCTGCTCGGCGCGGTCGCGGTCGCGGCCGCCCTGCCACTGGCCCGCCGGCTCGGCCGGAAGGTGAGCCCGACATGACGTTCCACCTCGGTTACGGCACCAACGGGTTCGCCGACCACCGGCTCGACGACGCGCTCGCGGTGATAGCCGACCTCGGCTACACCGGGGTGGCGCTCACGCTCGACCACGCCCACCTCGACCCGTTCGCCGCCGACGTCGTCCGGCGGACCGGGCGGATCGCCGCACGCCTCGGCGAACTGGGCTTGGTGGCCGTGGTGGAGACCGGGGCCCGGTACCTGCTCGACCCGCGTCGCAAGCACCACCCGACGCTGGTCAGCGAGGACCAGGAGGTCCGGGTGGACTTCCTGCTGCGGGCCGTGCGGATCGCGGCCGACCTCGGCGCCGACTGCGTCTCCTTCTGGTCCGGCGTCGCGCCGCCCGGCGTCGGGCCGGATGAGGCGTGGCGGCGGTTGCGCGCCGGCGTCGAGGCGGTGCTGGACGGCGCGGCCGTGGACGGGGTGCCACTCGCGCTGGAGCCCGAGCCCGGCATGGTCGTCGAGCACGTGGAGCAGGCGTTGCGGCTGCACGCCGAATTCGGGTCGCCGGAGCCACTGGGGATCACCCTCGACGTCGGCCACTGCGTCGCGGTGGAGCCGGAGGACGCCGCGGCGTGCATCCGCCGGGTGGGAGGACTGCTGCTGAACGTGCAGCTCGACGACATGCGGCCAGGCGTCCACGAGCACTTGGAGTTCGGCGAAGGCGCGCTGGACCTGCCTGCCACCCTCGCCGCGCTGGAGGAGATCGGCTACACCGGACTGGCCGCGGTCGAACTGCCCCGGCACAGTCACGCCGCGCCCGAGGTCGCGCGCAGGGCCATCGAGGCGCTCCGCGCGGCCCTGCCCCCAGTGGACCACCCCTGGCTGGTGGAGGCGGAGCGGTCCGTGCGCACCGACCCAGCCTCGATCCGGACGCTCTTCCCCGCAGTCGGCCGCACGGTGGGCAGAACACCATTGCGCGCACCCACCGACCCGCTCGGCGTGGTGCACGGCACCGTCGACGACCTGGCCCGCACCCGTCTGCTGGTCGCCCTGGCCAAGGTGAGCCAGGACCTGGGCGCCGAACTGGTGTCCCTCTACCGCTACGGCGACGACGCCGAACGGCGCGGCGTGCTGCGCGCCCTCGCCGACGTCGGGGACAAGGCGCCCGCACAGGGCGTCGAACTCGTCAAAGATGCACTGCGCACCAACGACACCAGACTGGTCGCCGCCGCGCTCGGACCGTTCGCCGCCGACCACCTCGATCAACACACGTGGCGCCACGGCGTGCTGAAGTGCCTGTTCCTGGGCATCCCGCTCGCCGCCGTGGCCGGACTCGACCGGCGCGCGGACGCGGAACTGCTGCGCATGGTCGGCGCGTACGCCGACGAACGCCGGGCCGCCGGACGCGACGTGCCCGCGGAGGCCGCCGAGCTGCTGAGGAGCCAGACCTGATGCGCATCTTCGACCCACACATCCACATGACCTCGCGCACGACGGACGACTACGAGGCGATGAGCCGAGCCGGGGTGCGCGCGCTCGTGGAGCCCGCGTTCTGGCTCGGTCAGCCGCGCACGAGCGTCGCGTCGTTCACCGACTACTTCGACGGACTGATCGGCTGGGAGAGGTTCCGGGCGGCGCAGTTCGGCATCCGGCACCACTGCGCGCTCGCGCTCAACCCCAAGGAAGCCAACGACCCCAGGTGCACGGGAGTGCTCGACGTGCTGCCGCGCTACCTCGCCAAGGACGGGGTCGTCGCGGTCGGCGAGGTCGGCTACGACTCCATGACCCCGGAGGAGGACGAGGCTTTCGCACGGCAGTTGGCGCTCGCCGTCGAGCACGACCTCCCGGCGCTGGTGCACACCCCGCACCGGGACAAGGCGGCGGGGACGGCGCGCACGCTCGACGTGGTCCGCGAGTCGGGCCTGCCGCCCGAGCGGGTTCTGGTGGACCACCTCAACGAGGTGACCGTGCGCGCCGTGGCCGATTCCGGCTGCTGGATGGGGTTCTCCATCTACCCGGACACCAAGATGGACGAGACCCGGATGGTGGCGATCCTGCGCGAGTACGGCACGGAACGCGTCCTGGTGAACTCCGCCGCCGACTGGGGCCGATCCGATCCGCTCAAGACCTACAAGACGGCGTTGGCGATGCTCGACGCGGGGTTCGGTGAAGCCGACGTGGACCGGGTGCTGTGGCGCAACCCGGTCGAGTTCTACGGCCAGAGCGGTCGCCTCAACCTGGACGACCCGTCCGGGACGTCCGACACGTTCGCCGGGAACTCGGTCCTGAGAGGAGCACGACCGTGACCCCGCCGGCGTACTGCACCAACGTTCACCCGGCTGAGGACCTGCCCGGTGTCCTCGCCCAGCTGGACCGCTACGCCGTGCCCGTGCGGGAGGAGCTGGGGGTGGACACGCTCGCGCTCGGCCTGTGGCTGGCCGATCCGGTGGCGCACGGTCTCGCCAAGGACGAGACGGCCAGGCGTGGTCTCGCGGCGGAACTGCGGGCCAGGGGACTGGAAGTGAGCACCCTCAACGCCTTTCCGTACGGCGGATTCCACCAGGACGTGGTCAAGCACTCCGTCTACCTGCCACCGTGGACCGATCCGCGACGCCTGACGTACACGGCGGACTGCGCCGTCGTGCTGGCCGACCTGCTGCCCGATTCCGCCTCCTACGGCAGCATCTCGACGTTGCCGCTGGCCTGGCGGGAGCCGTGGACGAGCATCGACGACGACCGTGCCAGGGGCGCTCTCGACGCGTTCGCGCGCTTCCTGCGGGCCGAGGCGGCCCGGAACGGCAGGCCGATCAGGCTCGCGATCGAGCCGGAGCCGGGTTGTGTGCTCGACACCGTCGCCGACGCCGTCGAGTGGATGGCCGGCCGCGTCGACCACGACCACATCGGCATCTGCCTGGACACCTGCCACCTCGCCGTGTCCTTCGCCGACCCGGCGCAGGACGTCGCGGCGATCGACCGCGCCGGGCTGTCGGTGGTCAAGGTGCAGGCGTCGGCGGCGCTGGAGGTCGCCGAGCCGGGCACGGAGGAGGGACGGCGGGCCATCGCCGCGTTCGCCGAGCCCCGCTACCTGCACCAGGTCCGGGAGAACGACCCGGCCGGCGTGCTCGCGGCCGACGACCTGCCGGACGCGTTGGCGCGACTGCCGGCCAGGCACCCGTGGCGGGTGCACTTCCACGTCCCGCTGCACGAGGCCCCGCCCCCGCCGCTCACCTCGACGACCGGCGTCCTGCTGGCCGCGACCGAAGCCCTGAGGAACACGGTGGACAACCTGCCGCACTTCGAGGTCGAGACCTACACGTGGACCGTCCTGCCCGGATCCGCGCACGCCTCCGAGGCCGGACTGGCGGCGGGCATCGCGGCGGAACTGCGTTGGGCGACGGAGCACCTCGGCGAAGGGGTGTCGGCGTGAAACCGCTGGTAGTTGTCGATGTCGTCGGCATGACACCGGCCCTGCTGCCGCACATGCCCAACCTCGCCGCCCTGGGCCGCCGCGGCTGGCAGGCCACACTGGGGACCGTGCTGCCCGCCGTCACGTGCAGCGTCCAGTCCACCCTGCTCACCGGCCTCACCCCGGCACGGCACGGCATCGTCGGCAACGGCTGGTACTTCCGCGACCTCGGCGAGATCCACCTGTGGCGCCAGCACAACCGACTGGTCGGCGGCGAGAAGGTGTGGGAAACCGCGCGTCGCGCGCACCCCGACTACACGGCCGCGAACATCTGCTGGTGGTACGCCATGGGCGCGTCGACCGACGTCACCGTGACCCCGCGTCCGGTCTACCACGCGGACGGGCGCAAATCGCCGGACTGCTACGTCCGCCCACCCGAACTGCACGACCGGCTCATCAAGACCCTCGGTGAGTTCCCGTTGTTCCAGTACTGGGGCCCCACCGCGTCGCTGGCGTCGAGCAAGTGGATCGTGGCCGCGGCCCGGCAGGTGCTCGCGGAGCAACGCCCCGACCTGCTGCTCGTCTACCTCCCACACCTCGACTACGACCTCCAGCGGTTCGGCCCAGACACTCCGCAGGCCGCCACCGCGGCATCCCAGGCCGATGCCGCGCTAGCCCCGCTGCTAGCCGACGCCGAAGGGGCCGGCGCGACCGTCGTGGCGCTGTCGGAGTACGGGATCACGACGGCACGCAGACCGGTCGACATCAACCGCCGACTCCGCGCCGAAGGCCTGCTGGAGGTCTACACGCAGGCGGGCATGGAGCTGCTGGACCCCTGGGCGTCCCGCGCCTTCGCGGTGGCGGATCACCAGATCGCGCACGTCTACGTCGCCGATCCAGCCGACATCCCGAGGACCAGGGCGGTGCTGGGCGAGTTGCCCGGCGTCGACCGCGTCCTAGACCGGGACGCCCAGGCCCTGTCGAACCTCGACCACGAGCGGTCCGGCGAGCTGGTCGCCGTCGCCGAGCCGGACGCCTGGTTCACCTACTACTACTGGACCGAGGACAGCCGCGCACCGGACTTCGCCCGCGGTGTCGAGATCCACCGCAAGCCCGGGTACGACCCAGCCGAACTGTTCTTCAACCCGGCGGACCCGTTCGCGAAGGCACGAGCCGGCCTCACCCTGGCCCGCAAGAAGCTCGGCCTCCGCTACACGATGAACGTGGTGCCACTCGACCCGTCGTGCGTGCGGGGCACCCACGGCCGGCTGCCGGACCGCGTCGAGGACGGTCCGGTGCTGCTGTGCTCGAACCCCGTCGTACCGGCGGCGGTCGAGCGCGACGGCCTGATCGCCGCCACCGACGTCCGCGACCTCCTGCTGGACCTCCAGGGGATTCCCGCGACGGAATCCGTTCGGTGACGGCCTCCCGACGGCCTCCCGACGGATCGCCACGGATCGCCGACGCGCACATCGCCGAGGGATCGCCGACCGCCTGCCGACCGCCTGCCGATGGACCGCCGACAGGCACATCGCAGAGGGATCGCCGACGGATCAACGACTTCGGCCAAGGGGTGCCAGTTCCACGATCTCCGGGTGCAGCCCGGACAGGCTCACGGGTCGGCGGCTCGTGACGGTCAGTCCGGCTCGTGCCGCGTCGGCGATGTGCTCGTCGGCGTCGGGCAGGAGCAGTAGGGCGCGTCCGTCCGGGCGGAGCACTCTGCGTAGCTCTTGCCAGAACCGTCCCGGGTCCTGGGCCAGGGTGCCGGTCGGGGGCACTTGGCGGGCCCACGGTGGGTTGGTCACCACCAGGTCGATCGTGTCGTTGGTCAGTGGGAGGTGGCCGGCGTCTGCGGTCGTCCAGGTGATTCGCAGGGTGCCGGGGTGGTTCGGGGCGCCTCGTTTTAACCGAGGATCGGGAACAGTGTTTCCGTACATATTCTGGTGATGATCACCCAATCGTGTTGCGTTAGCGCCGGTTCGGACAGCCTGTTCGATATTGGTCATGGCTGACGCTAGTGCGATCGGGTCCCGGTCGCCGGCCACGATGCGCAGGCTGTGGATAACTCGTGAGGCAGCCAGCGCCGCCTCGATCGGGATGGTGCCGGTGCCGCAGAACGGGTCCAGGATGGTCGCGGTGGGGGACGGGGCGGCGAGGCTCAGCATTGCCGCCGCTAGTGGCGGGTGCAGGCTGCCCGGTCGGGATCGCACCCGGTAGGAGCGGCGGTGTAGTGGGCGGTCGGCGATGCGCAGGGCTAGTAGGGCGCGGTCGTCGGTGATGGTCACTCGCCAGGACAGGCCTCCGGGCGGTGGGATTTGGTTGGCGCGTCTTGTCCGGTAAGGGATTGCCAGGGCGGCGGACAGTGGTGTGCCTATGGCGTCTTCCACGTCGTAGCGGGTGTAGTTGCGGCGGCCCAGGAATGACGCCGAGACGTCTACGCCCACGCTTGTCGGGCTGCCGCCGCAGCGTTCGCGCAGGCGCAGTAGGCGGGGTAGGGGGACGGATTCGGCGGCCTTGGCCAGTCGGCGGAGATCGGCCTTGGTGTGGCCGACTCCGGTGACCTCGGCGGCCACCAGGAACACGTCGTCGGCGGTGCGGAGGGTGAGGACGTCGGGGCTCGGGTCGGCGCATCGGAACCACACCTCGCGGTGTCCGATGTGGTCGACCCGGCCCAGTTCCCGGTGGCGGATTTCGGCTGCCACCACGTCCTCGATGCCCCGCACCGTCCTCGCCACCAGGCGCGCGGCCGTCACGTCGTGACGACGGCGCCGGGACGCGGTGGAACTCCGGCGCGCACGCGCGCCGGTACTCGAGAGATCACTTGATCTTCTCCCACGTCGCGACCCGGAGCGGTGTGATCACCGCCCCGCATCGCCGGCGAGGGGATTGTCCGCGCAACCCGCCGGCGGGCGCGTCAGACGAGGAAGAAGAACGTCTTCATGACCCGATCCTAGCCAGGCGGCAGGAGCACGCGCTCAGGCATTACGGGCCGGTCTCCCCGTCCTTCTGCCACGGATAACGCGGCACGACCAGCTCGAACGAGTCCACCAGCCAGGTCTCCCGCGTCTCCGACTCGGACTCGGCGGAACGCGACGGCGGGGCCACAGCGGGCTTCGCGGTACGGGTGGTGGCCCGGACCCAGCGGGACTTGCCCTCGGGAAGCGGCACGGCGGGCGGCGGCACGTCACCGACTCCGACCCGCACCCAATACCCCGCGTACCCCACGTACCCCACGTACCCCACGTACCCCACGATCTTCAGATTACCGTAGCCACAAGGGAACCCCAGGCGGACGATCTTCGTCCGAACGGGGACACCGTGCCGCCGATCGGGGGACGCGCGTATGACGGATCAGCCTTCACTGGGCGAGCTCGCGGCCCGCGCCGAACGACTCGACCAGGCGCGCCTCGCGCTCAAACGCGACCTCGCCGAACGGGTCGTGCTCGGCCGCGACGACAGCGGCCTGGTCGAGATCGGCGTGGACCACACGGGCAAGGTCGTGGAAGTCGCGGTGAACGCGGCACTGGTGGGCCGGGTAGACCCGAAAGTGCTGGCCAACGCGATCCTCCGGGCCGCGGACGAGGCGCAGCGCAAGGCCCGCGAGCTGGTGGCGGAACGGCGTTCGTACTACCTCGGCACCCAGTAGCCGCAGTAACGCAGCAGCAGTCGCAAGGGGGAGGACATGGCAGGTTTCAAGGTCGACACCGGCCGGATGCGCGAGTCCGCCAAGGGCTTCGAGCGCGCCGGCGATCACGCGGGCACGGCGGCGGGTTCGCTCGCCGCGACCACCGTCCCGAGCGGCGCGTTCGGCATCTCCGGCCCGGGACAGGGACTGGCGGCGGACCTGGACGCGATCGTCGGACGTCGTCGTGACCGGGTCGCCGAGCACCGCGACCGGCTGATCGACATCGCCGACCGGGTCCGTCGGGACGCCGACGAGTACGACCGCTCGGACTCGGACGGCACGGAAGACGTCAATCGAGCCGGTGAGGGCCTGCGATGACACACCCCGCACTCCAAGCCGCGGCGGACGGCTGCGCCCGGCTCGCGCAGGCCGCGAGCACGGTCGGCTCGCCCGACCCGATCGCGGCGATCAAGCAGATCGACTACGACCCGCAGGCGGTCGACGGCTACGTCCAGCAGCTCCGCGCCGCCGCCACCGACCTCGACAAGGCGATCGAGGAGCACGAGAAGGCGCTGGCCGAGCACGAGGCGAGCGGCGACGGCTCCGCGTCGGACTCCGCGAACGCGGCCCTGACCGAGGAACTGGCCGCGCTGCGCGACGAGCGCAAGCAGCTGGAGACGCTGGTCACCGAGGTCGAGCAGGTCGCCAAGCGGATGGACGAGCTGGCGCGTGCCGCGTCCGACCAGATCCTGAAGATCGCCGCGCAGGCCGACCCCGCCGTCTCCATGGTGCTGGACGGTTCCTGGCTGGACGACGTGACCGGCGAGGGCGCCCAGGCCGAGGAGACCGTGCACCGCGCGGTGGCCGACATCATCAAGGTCTGCCAGGCGACCCAGGACCAGGTCTCCGAGCTCCGGTCGGAGCTCAACGCCGCCTTGGACGCCGCCGAGAGCGGCGGCGGTGGCACCTCCGGGGAGGCCGGCACGTCCGACGGCGGCACGTCACAACAAGGCCCGTCCGACGGTGGTGCCGCGCAAGGCGGCTGAGCCGAGACCGGCACGTCCGACTGAACACGGCGCCTCCGGGCCGGCCGCCACGACGGCGGCCGGCCCGGAGGCGTCAAGCCGTCTCGGGGATGTCCTGCCGCGTGTTGGCCAGTGCCAACCCGGTGCGCAGCGACCCGACCGCCTCCGCCACCGCCTCCCGGAACACGCCACCCACACCGAGGACGTTCGCGTACCCGTGGAACAGCCCGGAGTACCGCCGCAGCACCACCGGCACGCCCTGCCGCGCCAGCTTCTCCGCGAACGCCTCGCCCTCGTCCCGCAACGGGTCGAACCCCGCCGTAGCCAGGTACGTCGGCGGCAGCCCGCTCAAGTCCTCCGCCAGCAGCACGGACAGCCTGGGGTCGGTGTGCGCCTCGCGGGACGGCGCGTAGTGGTCCAGGAACCAGTCCATCTTCTCGTCGGTGAGGAAGAACCCGTTGCCGAACAGCTCCCGCGACCGCCGCCGCACCGACGCGTCCACCGCCGGGTAGAACAGCAGCAGGAACACCGGCTTCACCTCGCCCGCGTGCAACGCCGTCACGGCCGCCAGGTTCCCGCCCGCGCTGTCACCGCCCAACGCGATCCGACGCGGGTCGATGTTCAGCTCGTCGGCGTGCGCGACGGCGTACTCGAACGCGGTCTGCGCGTCCTCCGCCGCGGCCGGGAACGGGTGCTCGGGCGCGAGCCGGTAGTCCGCCGACAGCACCCGCACCCCACCCTCGACGGCCAGGAACCGGCACAGGTTGTCGTGGCTGTCCAGGTCACCGCTGACCCACCCGCCACCGTGGTAGAAGACCAGCAGCGGCGACCCGGGAGCCAGCCCGATCGGCTCGTAGAACCGCGCGCCGACGCCGTCCAGCGACAGCGGACGCACCGCCACGCCGCCGATCACCGGACCGCAGACCAGCGCGTTGCTGCGGGTCAGCGCGTCGCGGTTGGCCGCGGGCGTGGTCGTGCGCCAGTCTTCGCCGGTGAGCTGCCCCAGCCTCAGCAGCAGCTGGGCTTCGGGGTGCAGCCGCTGGCCGTCCAACGTGATCGGCGGGCCGGCGATCAGCCTGCGCAGCGGCGCGGGCAGACCGAACACGAAGCGCAGGGCGCCGGCGAGGACACCGGGAGGGATCGAGTCGGCGAGCTTCGACATGAGACGCACGTTACTCGTCGGTAAGGACCGAAGCGAGCGACTGGACCTCCAGCTAGGTCGAAGTGGCAGGATCGGAAACCATGACGGTCACCGTGGTGGGCATCGGCGGGTCCCTCCGCCCCAACTCGCAGTCCGAGCGCGCGATGCGGATCGCGCTGGAGGGCGCGGTGGACGCCGGCGCGAAGGTCATCGAGGTCTCCGGACCCGAGCTGGTGCTGCCGTTCTACGACCCGTCCATCCCCGACCGCACCGACAACGCCCACCGGCTCGTCGAGGCGCTGCGCGTCGCCGACGGCGTGGTCCTGGTCTCACCCGGCTACCACGGCACGGTGTCCGGCCTGGTCAAGAACGCCCTGGACTACATCGAGGACCTGCGCGGCGACGAGCGCCCCTACCTGGACGGCCGGGCCGTCGGCTGCGTCGCGGCGGCCCAGGGCTGGCAGGCGTCGGTGACCACGCTGACCGCGTTGCGCTCGATCGTGCACGCGCTGCGCGGCTGGCCCACCCCGTTGGGCGCCGCGGTGAACTCGCAGGAGGTCGTTTTCGACCTCGAAGGCGGGTGCTCGGTGCCGGCCGTGGCCGACCAACTCCGCACGATCGGACGACAGGTGACGGAGTTCGCCGTGTCGAGGACCACCTGACCGGGTACCTGTGAGAAGGGCGTGAGCTGCCACACGACCGGGTGTGTTTCGGCTTCGGCCGGGTGTTGGGTTGATCGAGAGGCCCAACCACCAGCTCAAGGGAGAGCGTTCACCATGCAGGTGCTCTACACCGCGGAAGCCATCGCACTCGGAGACGGTCGCAACGGCGAGGTCCGTTCCTCCGACGGAGTGATCGACGAGCAGCTCTCCGTGCCCAAGGAGTTGGGCGGCGAGGGCGGCGACAAGACCAACCCGGAGCAGCTGTTCGCGGCCGGGTACGCAGCGTGCTTCCACAGCGCGCTGAAGGTCGCCGCACGGCAGGCCAAGGCCAAGATCGGTGAGACGACGGTGACCGCGAAGGTCGGTCTCGGCCCCAACGGCACCGGCGGCTTCCAGCTGACCGTGGCGCTCGCGACGCACATCCCGGGCGTCGAGCAGGCCGTGGCCGAGAAGCTGGTGGAAGCCGCCCACCAGATCTGCCCGTACTCCAACGCCACGCGAGGCAACATCGAGGTGGACCTCACGACCACCGTGTAAGGAGGGCGTCAGACCATGAGCAAGTCCGCGATCAAGTCCCCGATCACCAGCCCGCTGTCCGAGTCCGCGAAGGCCTTGGTCGGCGCGGTGCTCCAGGCCACCCTGGTCGACCTGATCGACCTGTCCCTGGTGGCCAAGCAGGCCCACTGGAACGTGGTCGGCAAGAACTTCCGCAGCGTGCACCTCCAGCTCGACGAGCTGGTGACGACCGCCCGCACGTACACCGACGAGGTCGCCGAACGCGCCGCCGCACTGGGCATCTCGCCCGACGGCAAGGCGCGGACCGTGGCCGACGGCTCGGGTGTGCCGGAGTTCCCCGGCGGCTGGTTGAAGGAGGACGAGGTCGTCGCGGCGGTCGTGACCGCCTTGGGCGAGCTGATCGGGCGGCTGCGCGGCCGGATCGACGAGACGGACAAATCCGACCTGGTCACCCAGGACCTGCTGATCGAGATCACCAAGAACTTCGAGCAGGCTCACTGGATGTGGCAGGCGCAGCAGGCGTGAGCGATCCCCTGGGCGTCCGAGCACTCGGACGCCCGGGGCGCGGTTCCCTCAGAGCAGTTCGACGGCGTTCTCCTCGATCTCGCGCGCCTGGTCCGCCACCCCTGCTTCCCGGTCGAACGCAGCTGGTCGGCCAGTCGGCACCTTAAAGCACGCGTTGCACGAACGCGACCTCGGCGGCGGTCTGCCGCATGGTCTCCGCGACCACCAGCGAGCCGTGCCCGGCGTCGTACCGGTACATCTCGTACGTCGCGCCCCGCGCGGCCAGCCGGTCCAGGTAGTTGTCGATCTGCCGGATCGGGCACCGCGGGTCGTTCTCGCCCGCCAGCACCAGCACGGGCGCGCGCACCGCGTCCACGTACGTCAACGGCGAGCACTCGCGGTACCGGTCGGGCAGCTCCTCCGGCGACCCGCCGAACAACGCCCGGTCGAACGCCCGCAGCGGCTCCATCTCGTCCTCGTAAGCGGCCAGGTAGTCGGCCACCGGCACACCCGCGACACCGGCCGCCCACCGCTCCGGTTGCGTGCCCAGCGCCAGCAGCGACAGGTACCCACCCCACGAAGCGCCGTTGACCACGCACTTCGCCGGATCGGCGAACCCCGACTGAACGGCCCAGTCGTGCACCGCGGCCACGTCCTCCAGCTCGGTCAGCCCCGGCCGTCCCTCGATCGCGTCACGCCACTTCGAGCCGTACCCGGTGGACCCGCGGTAGTTCACGTGCACCACCGCGAACCCCGCGTCCAGCCACACCGCGCGGTAGGCGGAGAACCGGTCCTCGTCCGACGAGTGCGGCCCGCCGTGCAGGTGGAACACCGTCGGCAGCGGACCGTCGGGCGCGCCTTCCGGACGTGCCACGAGTGCGTGCACGTCACCCACGAACACATCGGTCAGGTCGACGGACGCGGGCGCCTTGTGGCCCGGCGGCTCCAGCAGCACGCGCTCGTCACCGTCCACGTCGAGCACCCGCACCACGCCCGGCCGCGCGGCCGAGGACCACGAGTACTCCACCGCGCCGTCCGGCCGCACGTTCGCGTTTCCGACCGTCCCGTGCGGAGTGTCCAGCGCGGACAGCGTGCCGGTGGCGAGGTCGTAGCGGTGCAGCGTGTTCCGGGCCTGGAACGTGTGCACGACCAGCAGCGACCGCGCGTCCGGGTACCAGTCGGCGCTGATCTCGCCGGGCAGGTCGATCACGATCTCGGTCTCGGTGTCCGCCGTGACGTCCCAGATCAGCAGCTCGTCCTTGCCGCGCCGCTCGTGCCCGACCAGCAGCCGGTTGTCACCGCGCACCGGGCTGAACGCGATCGCGTCCAGGCCCTTGCCCGCGCCGTCCCACTTCTCGGCGACCTTCTCGCCGGACGGCGTCACCACGCGCAGCGCGGCGTGCCGGTTGTCGCCGTGCTCCGAGTGCGACAGCACGACCAGCGTCTCGTCCTTGGACAGCGCGGACACGCCGCCGTCGTTCTCGTGCTGGTAGATCACCTCGGCCGGACCGCCGCCGCGCGCGACGTACACCGTGGTGCCGTCGTCGGTGGACGTGCCGACCGCGACGACCTCGTGTCCGATCTCCAACCCTGCGGGATACCCGGCCTGCACGCCGTCCACGGCGGGCTTCGGGTCACTGCCCTGCGTGAACGGCTCGCTGACCCACGTGCCGAACTCGTCGCCGTCGGTGTCGGCGAACCACCAGATGGTCTCGCCGTCCGGGCTCAGCGCGGCGTGCGACGTGCCGTTCGGGCGGTCGGTGACCTTGCGGCGGGCGTCCGTGGCCCGGTCCCAGGCGTAGATCTCCCACACGCCGCTGGAGTTCGACAGGTACAGGCTGCGGTCCGGCGCGTCGTCCGCCCAACCGGGCAGGCTCACGCGCGGCGCCGTGAAGCGCGCCCGCCAACGGGCTTCGGTCTCGGCGTCGGCGAACAGCGGTTCGGGCACTTCGGCGGTCGGGTGCGTCGTCACCCACCCGATCCTGCCGGCTTCTGCCCGGTGAGCAGCCAGTAGTCCAGCAGACCCCGCTCGAACGCGTGCAACCAGTTGCGGTCCCACCGGTCCGGGCGCGGTCCCAGTTCGAGCCACCGGTCCAGGCCCCGCCAGACGTGTTCGCCGATGCTGTGCGCGGTCACCTGCTCGAACCCGGCTTCGTGGAGGTCGTCCAGCACGCGGTCGACCGGGTGGGCGAGGTCGAGGCCCGACGCGAACGTCTTCAGCAACTCGGCGAGCGTCGGCCCGGCCTGGTCGTGCCGGGCGAAGAAGGTGGTCAGCGCGAACCGGCCGCCGGGTGCCAGCACGCGTGCGCTCTCTCGCGCGAACCCGGGGACGTTGTGGAAGTGCTGGGCGGCCTCCACGGACAGCAGGGCGTCGAAGGACGCATCGGGGAACGGGAGGTCGTCGGACGAACCCTGGAGGAACACCACGCGCGGGTCGTCGTTGGCCTCCGTCGCCCGTGCCACCTGCTCCGGCATCAGGTCCACGCCGCGGACCAGGTCGGGACCGCGGCGGAGGATGCGGCGCGCGCCCAGCCCGCGTCCGGAGCCGACTTCGAGCACGCGGTCGCCCGTGCTGACCTCCAAGGCGTCCAGGACGACGTCGTAGAGGGCCTCCTGGGAGGCGATCCGCTGCTCGACGGTCAGACCGCCGTCCAGCGGGATGTCCGCCCAGTACCCGAAGTTGATGAAGCCGCCGGCGAACACCGGCAACGCCGCCAGGTCGCCCGTGCCGTAGATCCGCCGCAGTTCCGCCTGGTCTCCCATAGCCCGATCATGCCGGTTAACGTGCTAGGCATGACTGGGGAGAGATTCGACTTGGCGCAGGTGAACATCGGCCGGATGCTGGAGCCGTTGGACAGTCCGCGGATGGCGGGTTTCGTGGCGGCGTTGGAGCCGGTGAACGCGGTCGCCGACCAGGCGCCAGGCTTCCGGTGGCGGTTGCAGACCGAGGACGGCGACGCGACCGCGATGCGGATCTTCGACGACGAGTGGCTGCTGGTGAACATGTCGACGTGGGCGTCGCACCAGGCGCTGGTCGACTACGTGTACGGGCCCGCGCACGTGGCCGTGCTGCGGGAGCGCCGGCAGTACTTCGAACGGCCGGCCGAGGCGATGGCGGTGTTGTGGTGGGTGCCGGCGGGGCATCGGCCGACCGTGGCGGAGGCTCAGGAGCGGCTGGTGCACCTGCGGGAGCAGGGTCCGACGGCGTTCGCGTTCACGTTGCGTGAGACGTTCCCGGCGCCGGATGCGACGGAGGGTGACCTGGTCGTGCGCGATCTGACGGGCTGCGGGGTGGACTAGCGGTCGAGTTCCTCGGCCAGGATGCGGTCCAGCTTGTGGGTGGCCCCGGCCAGGGCGCGGCAGGTCAGGGCGACGAGCGCGGCGGCCGTTCCGACGATGACGGCCGCCGCGGGCGAGGTCAGGAGCGCGAGGAGACCGGCTAAGCCGACCGTGACCTGGGTCCAGGCGACGACGGGGACCCAGGTCTTGGCGGTGGTCGGGATGATCATGTGGGCTTCTCCCTGCTGGCGGCGGAGGGCGCTGGAGTGGATGCGTTGACTCGTCGTCGTCCGAAGCCTCAGGTTTGTTACGTACCGTGACTTGAGTCGGCAACTTTCACCTGGTTGGATTAACGGAACGTGATGATGTTCCGGCGCTCGGCGCAGTCCCGGAATTAAGCCACAGCGGGGAGTGACTCGTAACGTCCTCGTTGGTCCGAACGAATCACGAGTTACACGGTGGTGGCACAGGGGAGGTCTGACCGATGATCGAGAACACGGTTCGGCAGGGCGGTCGCGTCGGGTGTTCGGATGCCCTGGGTCGTCGGCGGACGCTGGAGGTGTCGCTCACCGAAGAGGGGAACGTCTGCATCCACACCCCGCCCGGCGAGTCCGCGAAGCTCGACTGGAACGAGGTCGGCGAACTCCTCCGACGGCTGGCCGAGCTGCGACCGCACGTGAAGTGACGTCCGATCGCCGGCGGCCGGGAGTGTCAGCGCGACCCTCCTGGCCGCTCGCGTCCCTTCAGGAGCGGCAGGAACACCTCGTCCACGATCTCCACGATCGTGGTGTCCGGCACGGTGGCCAGACCCCGTGTCATGTACTCGTTGCGCAGCAACGCCATCGCCACGGTGGCGACCCTGGGGTGCAGCGCTTCCGGCGACGTCTCGCCGCGCGCGACCGCACGACCCAGCAGCGTCAGCCACGCCCCGGCCCCGCCGTCGGTGAACTGGCTCTGCAACTGCGCCATCAACTCGGGCTCGTCGTTGACCGCCGCCAGCAGTCCGCGCAGGACGTCGCCGCGCGGTGAGGACTGGTCGCTGTTGATCCGGCGCAGCATCGTGAGCACGTCGGTGCGCAGGGCGCCGGTGTCCGGCGGGCGGAGTTCGACCTCGGCCAGTTGCCGGTAGGCGGCGACGCCGAGCGAGGCCCGGTTCGGCCAACGCCGGTAGATCGCGTTCTTGTTCGTGCCCGCCCGTCTGGCGACGCGGTCCATGGTGAGCCCGGCGTACCCGGACTCGGTCAGCTCGTCGGCCGCCGCACGCAGGATCGCCTGCTCCAGTGCCGCGCCACGCCGCCTGGTCGCACCTTCCACACACTCTCCTCTTCCTCGGTACCGACCGTACCTTAAGGCGCCTGGTAGCAGTGTTCAGCGGATTGTGCTTAAGGTACGTTCAGTACCTTACTGGGAGGCGGACATGCGAGCCAAAGGCATCACCTACGACACCGGGTTCCTCAACCAGGGCGTGAGCACGCGCCCGTCACTCGACCCCGTGACCGTGCGGGAGGACATGCGCGTCATCCGCGAGGAGCTGCACTGCACCGCGCTGCGCGTCACCGGCGGCGACCCCGACCGGCTGGAACTGGCCGCCACGATCGCGGCCGAGGCGGGCTTGGAGGTGTGGTTCGGCCCGTTCACCTGCGACCTGACGTGGGACGAGCTGCTGGACGTGCTGGCCGACTGCGCCACCCGCGCCGAACGGCTGCGCGCGACGGGAGCGGAGGTCGTGTTCGTCACCGGGGCCGAGCTCAGCATGTTCACGAAGGGCTTCCTGCCCGGCGACGACCTCGACGAACGACTCGCCCTGCTGTCCGACCGCGACCGGCTGATCGCGGCGTTGCCCACCGTGCCCGCGCGGATGAACGACTTCCTCGGCAAGGCCGTCGCCGTGGTGCGCGAGCGGTTCGGCGGCAAGGTCACCTACGCCTCCATCCAGTTCGAGGGCGTCGACTGGACGCCGTTCGACTTCCGGTCGATCGACCTCTACCGGACGGCCGAGATCGCCGACCGGTTCGAGCCGGCCGTGCGTGCGTTGGTGGCCTCCGGCAAACCGGTCGCGATCACCGAGTTCGGCAGCGCGACGTTCCGGGGCGCGGCGGCGCGTGGGGCGCGAGGCGCCGAGATCGTCGTCTACGAGGGCCTGGAGCCGATCGGGCTGGACGGCGACTACACGCGTGACGAGGCCGAGCAGGCCGCCGTCATCGGCGAACTGCTGGACATCTTCGAGGCCGCGGGCGTGGACAGCGCCTTCGTGAACACCTTCTCCAGCCACCACCTGCCGCACCGCCTGGACGACCCGCGCCGCGACCTCGACCTGGGCGGCTACGGCGTGGTGAAGGTGCTGGACGACGGCACGTGGCAGCGGAAAGCCGCGTTCGCCGGCGTGGCCGGGCACTACGGCGCCAGGTAGTCGGACTCACTCGACCGAGTAAACCTGTGATCGCTGGGGTAGACATTCGCACGTGGTTGTGTGTAGTGTTCTCCTCGTACGAGAGAGAACGTCCGATCGGCACGGGAGATGACGAACTACCCGTGCAGCAAGGGCAGTCGGCACGCGAAGTACCGGGAGCGCAACCGAAATACGCACGACAGCAATACCGCAGTACGCAGTACAGCAATGCGCGAGACCCGGAGCCGACAGCCACAGGGCAGTCGCAGGACGGTCAGGCGAGCTGGGGCCGATCAGTGGAAGGGGTTCCAGCCGGTGGCCGAGGACGGTCGGCGAGGTGAGCCGGAGTGGGCAAGAGGTCCGGTGCCGATCGTCGAGTGGTGACAGGAAAGTGATAGGAAAGTCGACAACCAGAGGAGAAGGGACGGGTTACACACCATCGGATCGCCTGCCTCGGGCTGAATCAGGCCGGGCGGGTACCGCAGTCCAAGAAGATTGGAAGGTGGTCTCCGGTTACGCGAATGCGATCCACGCAGTCTCCGCTGCTCGTGCGGATGACGCGGACACAGTGAGCCGGCCTCACGGCCGGTTGGTGGGAACCCATAACCCCGGGGCCCCGGTGCCGAACGGCACCGGGGCCCCTCGTGGCGCGGAGGTGCGATGACCCCAGCGACAAACGAGCCGCGACCGGCGGCTGAGAAGTTCGACGACGACCACTACCCCGCCTACACGATGGGCAGAGCGGCGGAGATGCTCGGCACCACGCCGGGATTCCTGCGCAGCCTGGACGAGGCGAAGCTGATCGAGCCGGAACGCTCGTCAGGCGGCCACCGCCGCTACTCCCGGTACCAACTGCGGTTGGCGTCCCGGGTCAGGGAACTGGTCGACCAGGGCATGGGCTTGGACGCCGCGTGCCGCATCGTCACCCTCGAGGACCAACTCGAAGAAGCCCGCAACATCAACAAGCAGACTCCGCCACCCGACCAGCCGTACCCGCCACTGCGGGGCGTCTGACCGTCGAGGACCGGGACGTCGACCCGCGGGATGGAAATGCAGGCGCAGGGCCTGCCCGAAACTTCTCGAACAGGCCCTGATCTGCGTCGAACGTATGTCAGTCGCTCACGCCTTCCGGCAGCCCGTGATCCGAACCTGATCCGTCTCGGCCAGGTGGCAGACCACGTGGTCACCCTTCTGCACCTCGGCCGCGAACTCCGCCTTGTCGACCTGCGAGCGGTGCCGGTTGTCCGCCTTCAGGTCGTCCGGCCTGCCGTCAGCCACGTTGAGGTCGTACGTGGTTTCTCCCACCTCGACAACCAAGAACGTCGGGTCGGCCTCGACCATGCCGCACGCGGTCAGGGCAAGGCAGGTGAGCAGTACCGTGGCGGTGATCTTGTAGACAGCACTCTGTGAGGGTGGCGTGCTTCTCAAAGTCTGTGCGAGGTTCGGACTTCAGCACACGGTTTAGGAAACGGGCGGCTGTCACCTGTTCTGACGTGCGCAAACAGGTTCCTGATGTACCGGCGTTGGCCGAAACTCGGCCAACTACCCGTGTTGCCGGTATGTCAACGTTGGTTGATGTACCCGTGCCGGGCCGTCGCGCGCGACGTGCACGCTTACCGACGCTGCCGCCCCCGCCCACGCCGAGTTGCTCGCCGCCGAGGCAGGCGCAACCTGGAAACGCTACGCAGCAGGCGATCACGCACGCCGCGGTTAGGCGACCCCGCCGCTACAGGCAAGTAGGTCACTGAGGGTCAGCCCACCATAGCCAGGCCCAGTTCGGCGAGTTGCGCTTCCGTCAGCGGCAGCGTCGGCCGGCCGGCGCCGACCCGGTGCGGGTGCGCGGGATCCTCCCGGTTGGTGGCGAAGTCCGGACTGCCGAAGTTCCGCACCGACAGCGAGTGCAGCTGTCCGTCGGGCAGGTAGATCCGCAGGGTCTGGGTCAGCGACGCGAACGGGTCGCTCGGCACCACGTCGTAGATCTGCAACACGGTCCCGTCCGCCAGCACGTGTCGTTTCGGTGGCTGACAGTTGCCCATGTCGTAGGCCTGGTCGTCCGCCGCGGTTAGTGGATCACCGGTGAACCGGCCGAAGGTGAGCATCACGCTGCCGATGCCCTCGGCGTCGGACACGTCGGCGGTGTAGATGAACGCGTCGCGAGTGTTCGGCCTGGTGGACGGCACCTTCTTCTCGCCCAGGAGGCCGCCGACCACCCTCACGCCATCGGGCGCCGCCACCGGAACGCTGCTCGGCCCCTGGACCGACACCGTACTGGGCCAGACCCACGGCCCCTTCACCGCGGCCAGGGCCTGCAAGACCCGTTCTTGCAGCGCCGACAGGTCGGCGCGGACGCTGTCCAGGTCGCGGCCGGTGATGTCGGGGATCTCGCACCTGGGCACTGGCTCGGTCGGCCAGCCGGCCGGTGGTCGTGCGGTCGGCGCCGGAGTCCATGTGGTGTGTGGGGAGTGCGTCGGCAGGTCGGCCCGCGGCCACGGCGCTCCGGTCGGGGACGTCCCGGTCGGGGACGTCCCGGTCGCGGCGACGTCCTGACCGCCGGAAAGCAGGGCTCCCGCGCTGACGACCCCCGTGGCCACCCCGGCGACTGCGGCCACCGCCGCCAGCGCAGCGCCGAACTGCTGGCGCCGACGCCGACGCCGGCCACGAGCGACCGCGTCGACCAGCCCGCCGCGGGGCCTTGGCGGGGTCCGTTGCGCCAGTTCGGCCCGCAACGCGGCCCCGAGGTCATCCTCATCCCACATCTTGCACACTCCGCTCCGGTGCGTCGGCGTCGCGGTACGCCGCCCGCAACGCCTGCATCCCTCGTGACAGTTGACTTTTGACAGTGCCCGCCGAGCACCGCAGCACCTGCGCGACCTGCTCGACGGGCAGGTCGTGGACGATGCGCAGCACGAGCGTGGCCCGCTGCCTCGGTGGCACGTCCTGTAGCGCCGCCAGCAGCGACTGCCGCTCGTCGACGCGCGCCAGGTCCCTCGAGTGCTCCGGCCGCTCGGGTGTCTCGGCGACCAGGAGTTCCTTCGCGCGGCCCCGCCGCCTGGTGTCGAGGAAGAGCCGGACGAGGGTGGTGCGCAGATAGCCGTCCGCGTTGCCGCCGGCCACGCGTGGCCACTTCGCGTACAGCCGGACGAAGCTTCCCTGGGCCAGCTCCTCCGCCTCGACCCAGTCGCCGCACAGCGCGTACGCGGTGCGCCGCGCCCCGTCAAACCGCGCCGAGTAGAACTCGGCGAAGTCTTCATCTGAACCGGCCACCGGCATCCTTCCGCAGATCTTGGACGGGATAAGAACGCAGTCGGCCCCTGGCAGGTTGCACGCGCGAGCGACATCCCCGGTCAGTAGCGGCAGACGTACGCGTCGACGCAAGCACGCGCGCGTTGGACAGCCGGATCCACTTTCGCCGACCACCGGCAGCAACCTCCGCCGGAACTAACGACTGTGGAATTCGCGACTGTGGAATTCGCGACTGTGCCAGTACGTTGTCGGCCGCCAGCGACCAACCAAAGAGCAATCGGGCCTGGACGTAGCTGGCTCCCAGGTCTAGGCAGGGTGGCCGCCACGAAACCACGAAACCACGAAAGTCGACCCAGTGACGAGGTTGTGGACGCCGGTGGACCGTTGACCGGGGGAACAACCGTCCACGTTGGACTTACAGCAACCGCTCAAGATCGCGCCACGATTAGCCACGAAATGCCACGTAAGTCCGTGACCTGCGCGTACTCGGTAGTGCGACGCTGCCACGACAGCCGCTGTCCGACCGCCACGGTCGGTCCGTGTGCCCCACACTTCCTTGCTCGGCTGACCGATCATGAGGGATGTCCGCTTGGCTGGTGCCTACTACCTGCGAAAACGCCGCGCAGACTGGCTCGGAGCTGCCAACGTGGACGAAGAGGGCACGGGTTGACGAGGGACGGGCTTTTCGTGGTTTCGTGGTTTTCGTGACTTCGCTTGGGACGCTGGGGGCCTGCGTCCGGCCCGGGGATCAGGGCCAGAGCAGCGGGACCGCACTCCACAGTGCCCACCCGACAAGCGCCGTCCATCCCGCGATCCACACCACGGCGGGGATGCCGGTGATGTCCGCCAAGCTGTCGGCGTCGTCGGTTTCCCCGCTGCCTTGAATACGCCCGACTACCAGCGCGGACACTCCGGTGATCTCGCTGAACAGCAGCAGCCACGTCTCGGTGTAGGCGATCCAGTGTTGTACCCACTCGGATCCCCAGTACAACGCCAACGACGCCGCGAGGCCTACCGTCACGACGCTGACCAGCGTGATCAGGTCCCTGGTCACGACGAGGATCAGGATCATGGCCGCGATCGTGAGCGCCAGCAGCATCGGGGCGTGCCCCCTGGCGAGGAGTGAGGCAGCCCCGAGCCCGGCCAGCGGAGGCATCGCATGACCGGCAGCCGCGGTGACGAAGGACGAGAAGCGTGAGTAGTGCCAGGTGTGGGCTATGCCGGAGTGCGGGCTGTGCACCTGGATGAGGTGCACGACGCCGCCGGTCACGACGCCGCCGGCGGCATGTCCGAACTCGTGCGTGATGGTCCATGTACTACTACTGCTCTTCCCCTTCTCAGGATCAGAAAACAAACCCGCAAACCCGCAAGAGACGGACGGGGTGGGCTCTGACCTGCGCTGATGGGCTGCGGGTTTGTCCGCGGGTTTGCCCCGGCCTCAAACCCGCGCCATGTAACCGCAGGTCACAGCACGACCTCTGTCCAATCGGCGGGTTTGCGGGTTTGGCACCCCGGCCCCGCACCCACACAGCACATGCCGCACACCGGTTCGACCGCTGCGCCGAAGGGACCACTCGCCATACCTGCCACTGATCGACCAGCCAAGCCCGGCACCTGCCCTCACCCGCTCCCCGGTGGGACACTGCCCTCATGAGCCAGCCGCACACCTTCACCGCCGCCGTCCACCAGGAAGAGGACTGGTACGTGGCCCAATGCCTGGAGGTGGACGTTGCCAGCCAGGGGCAGACAATCGACGAGGCGTTGAGCAACCTGGCCGAGGCCGTGGCGCTCTACCTCGAACACGCCCCGGCGCCCACCATCACACCGGCCCCGTTGGTGACCCACTTCCACGTGCCCGGCAGTGCCGCGTGAGCCCTGCCCTGGCCGACCTGCCCGTGCGGAAGGGTCGAACGCGTGTTGAAGTCCCTCGGGTTCGAGCACGTACGCACCAAAGGCAGCCACGCCGTATGGCGGCACCACGACGGCCCCACGGTCATCCTGCCGATGCACGGCACCATCAAGCGGGGCACGCTGGCGTCGGTAGTGCGCCAGGCCGGTCTGACAGCCACGGAGTTCCTGGCCCTGCTGTAGCCACCGGGGTTGGTACAAAAGCGGACGTGACCGGAGCGCATGACGATGCGCCCGCCGCCCGAGGGTAGAGCGGTTAGGGGCTACCTGTTTCCGTGGTGTACGTCGTATCGCGCGCGGAAGGCACCGTCGCCGGCGCGCCCGGTCCCGATCATCGGCACCCGTGGCCCGGGATACCGGTACGGGGACGGAACGCTGCGGGGCGGGTTGACGCGTGCTGGCTGCCGATCGCCAAAGGGCTGACGCCCCACGGGCCTACGGCACACGCACAGGACGCTCCTGGTGGAGCTGGGAGTGCCGACGAAGCTGATTGACGAACGCATCGGGCACGAGGACGGCTCTGTGCAGGGGTCGGTACACCCACGTGACGGCACTCATGCGAGAACGACTCATGGAGGACCTGACGGGGCTGTGGGAGGCAGCTCTGGACGCTGGGCTGGAGATGTGCCCGACTTCGCCCGTCCAAGCCCTGGACTGGCTGCTCCGGCCGACCTAGGAGGGGTAGTCGGCCGGAGGCGGAACCCGTGATCGTCTCCCAGATTTCTCCCCGAGACGTGCCGCAACACGAATCAGGCCCCGTCCATGTCTACTTTGGACGGGGCCTGATCTGCACTTACCGGTGTCGGGGTGACAGGATTTGAACCTGCGACCTCTTCGTCCCGAACGAAGCGCGCTACCAAACTGCGCCACACCCCGGCTTGCGATCGAACGAGGAGAACTCTACCTGACGTTCCCACCCACTCCGAACCGGGTATCCCTTTCCGTGTCGGAGTGGGTCTGACCTGCGTCGACGGGGCGTGCGACCAGGGTGAGCAGGCTTGCCTCCGGTGGGCAGGCGAAGCGCACCGGGGCGTAGGGGGACGTGCCGAGGCCGGCCGAAACGTTCAGCCACATGTGTGAACCCCAGCGGGAGATGCCGCGGGCGCGGGAGCGGTCCAGTTCGCAGTTCGTCACGATCGCGCCGTAGCCGGGGATGCGCAGCTGGCCGCCGTGCGTGTGGCCCGCCAGCACCAGGTCGTAGCCCTCGGCGGCGAACGGGTCGAGGACGCGCGGCTCGGGGGAGTGGGTCACGCCCAGGCGCAGCGGGACGTCCGGGATCGGGCCGCTGATCTCGTCGAACCGGTCGCGCTTGAGGTGCGGGTCGTCCAGGCCCGCGGCGAAGACCTCCAGGCCGTTCACCTCGAACCGGTGGCGGGTGTGGGTCAGGTCCAGCCAGCCACGTTCGATCATCGCCGCACGCAGGTCCCGCCACGGCAGCGGGATGCCGTGGATGCGCTTGGTCTTCGCCGACGGCAGCAGGTAGCGGGCCGGGTTCTTCGGACGGGGCGCGTAGTAGTCGTTGCTGCCGAACACGAACACACCGGGACGGTTCAGCAACGGCCCCAGGGCGCGGACGACGGCGGGCACGGCCTGCTTGTGCGCCAGGTTGTCGCCGGTGTTCACCACCAGGTCCGGCTCCAACTCGTCCAGCGCCGCGACCCAGCGCTGCTTGGACTTCTGACCCGGCATCATGTGCAGGTCGGACAGGTGCAGCACCCGCAGCGGCGACGAGCCGGGCGCGAGCACCGGCATCGTCGCCTCGCGCAACGTCCACCGCCTGCGCTCGATACCCGCCGCGTAGGCGAGCGTGGCGGTACCCAGGGCGGTCGTGGCGAGCAGCGTTCGGCCGAGCTTGTTCACGTAGTGGAGGGTAGGGGGTTAACCGATTCGAGGTGCTACGGGCCGCCCGGTACCGTTCCGGCTCATGGCGGAGTTGAAGGCGCGGTTGCAGGCGGATCTGACAGTGGCGATCAAGAACCGGGAGACGGTTCGGGCCGGCGCGCTGCGGATGACGCTGGCTGCCCTGACCACCGAAGAGGTCTCCGGCAAGACCGCTCGTGAGCTGAGCGACGACGAGGTGCTGAAGGTCATCACCCGTGAGGTGAAGAAGCGCAAGGAGGCCGCTGAGGCGTTCTCCGGCGCCGGGCGGACCGAGCAGGCGGAGCTGGAGCAGGCCGAGTCCAAGGTGCTGGAGGCCTACCTCCCGGCGCAGCTCGGTGACGACGAACTGGCCACCCTGGTCGACGCCGCGATTGCCCAGGTGGCGGAGCAGATCGGCGAGCAGCCGGGGCAGCGCCAGATGGGCCAGGTCATGAAGGCCGTCAACGCGCAGGTCGCGGGACGTGCCGAGGGCGGCCGGGTGGCGGCGGCGGTCAAGGCCAAGCTGGTCTGACGGCGGCGGGGCAGGGCGGGTCGGGGTTTGGTGCGGGTAACGCGGCTCAAGGCGGTCGGAACAGACACGATCGGGTGATCATCGCCCGAAAATGTACGGAAACACTGTTCTCGTACCTCGGTTGAAAACCAGCGGAAACCCGAAACCACCCCCCGACCGCCCACCACCCCCCGACCGCCCACCACCCCCCGACCGCCCACCACCCCCCGACCGCCCACCACCCCCCGACCGCCCACCACGACCCCACCGCCCGAACCACCAACGACCCCGACCCACCCACCAGCCTGACCCACGCCCCAACCACCACGACCACGACCACGCCAGCCCAACTGCCAGCCCGACCAACGCGCCCCCGAGCAACGGCCCCGCCCGGGACCGGACCGTCGCCACTCGGGACCGCCCAGCTGCGGATCTTGGCCGGGCCCGTGGCCCGGACGGCGGCCGAGATGCACCGTCGCCGCCCGCCACCAGCCCCATCGGAACTCGCCGCCCGATGCGGAGGCCTGGACCTGGTGCCGGGTATGGCGGCCTGTGTGCCGGCCGCCCGGCCGCCGCCGAACCGCGGCCTGAACCGGCGGCGCGGAACAGCCGCCGAGCAGCGCACTGGCGCCAACCGCCACCCGAGGAGCCGCTGCCACCCAAGCCAGCGACCGGCAACAGCCGCAGCTGGCGATACGAGTGGGCACCAGGCCGGCCACGTCGGGCCGGCGCGGACCCACGGCGCGGACCCACGGCGGGGCTGGCGGCGCGGGGCGGCGGTGTGAGCCGGCGGGTGGGTTAGCGGCGGGGTGGGTTGGTGGGGATGGTGATTACCGGGGGGTTGCCGCCTGGGCGGCCCGGTGGGACTGGTTGGCCGGGTGGGTTGGGTTGGCCTGGGGAGGGTGGTTCGGTGGTGGTGGTCGGGTCGGTTGGTTGGGGTGGGGGGACGTAGCCGGTGGACACCAGGAGGGTGACCACGGTGCCGCGTAGTGCGCTGCCGCGTGGTGTCTGGCTGACGACCTGGCCCTTTGGCTGGTCGGAATTGCGGTTTTGGGCGGACACCTTGTAGCCGGCCTGTTCGAGGATGCGGGTCGCGTCGTTCACGTTGCGGCCGACCACGTCCGGGATGCGGATCTCGGCGCCGCCCTTGAGGTAGCGCTCCTCCACGGGCGGCATGCCGCGGACCGGTAGTCCTTCGTGGACCTTCGTCATCGTCTCGAACCAAGTGCGCGCGGGCACGGTGCCGCCGTAGATGTCGCCCTTGCCGCACAATTTGGGCGGGCCGGCGTTGACGCAGATGCCGCGCGGTTCGACGCCGTCGTTGAACGTCTGCACGGCGCCGGCGAAGTCCGGTGTGGCGCCGATGAACGCGGCCGACTTGTAGTCCTCCGTCGTCCCCGTCTTGCCCAGCATCGGGCGCGTCCACTTGAACTGCTGCGCCGCCCTCGCCGCGGTGCCGGTGCCCTGGTCGTCCTTGGACATACCGACCGCCAAGCCGTTCGCCAACGGCTCCGCGACGGCCTGCTCGCACGGCGCCTCGTTGACCGTCACCGGCTGGCCGTTGCGGTCCAGGATCCGGCCGATCGGGGACGGTGGGCACCACACGCCGCCGCTCATGATCGTCGCGGCCACGTTCGCCAGCTCCAGCGTGCTCACCGGCGCCGGGCTCAACGTGAAGGAAGCGTTGCCACCGTTGGACTTGTAGAACTCCGTCTGCGAGATCCGCAGGTCCTTGTTCTTCGACTTCGAGTCCGGCCGCATGCCCGCGATGTTCGTCGCCATCGTCTCGCGCATCCCCAACCGGGACGCCATGTCCACCACCGGGTCCATGCCCAGCTGCTCTTCCAGGATCACGAACCCCGTGTTCGGCGAGGTCTGCAACGCCGTCTGCAACGACATCTGCGGCGGGTAGCCGGCCGAAGCGTTGCCCAGGCAGTACCACCGCGTGTCCGGCTCACCGGTGGGCGGGCAGCTCTTCCCGCCACCCTTGAACACCCGCGACACGTACGAGTTCGGCGTGGCGATCGTGTTCTCGATGCCCATGCCCTTCTCCAACGCCGCCGCCGCCGTGAACACCTTGTAGACCGACCCGGCGCCGAACTTGTTCTCCACCCCGGACGGCAGGTCGAACTGGGTCTGGAACTGGTCGGCCTTCAACCCGTAGTCCCGGTTCGCCACCAGCGCCACGACCTCGTGCCGCTCCTTGCCCGGCCGCACGACCGCCATCGTGTTCGCGATCCCGTCGGTGGACTTCGCGACCTGCGCCTCCGCCGCGCGCTTGGCGTTGGAGGTGATGGTCCGGTCCAAAGTGGTCCGAATGGTGTAACCGCCGGTCTTCAGCTGCTCGATGCTGAAACCGTTGCGCTCCAAGTAGTTCACCACGTACGAGCAGAAGAACCCGTTCTCCGGCCCCGCGCCGACACACCCGTTGGGCGGCGTCCGCACCGGCGTCGCCAACCCCAGCGGCTCCTGCTTGGCGGCCTCGGCGGCGTCGCGGGACAGCTTGTCGTTCTCGACCATCTTGTCGATGACCTGGTTGCGCCGCTCCAACGCCTTCTCCGGGAACACCTCCGGGTTCAACGCCGACGGGCTGTTCACCATGCCCGCGAGCATCGCCGACTGCGCCACGGTCAGCTTGTCCGGCGTGGTGTTGAAGTACGCCTGGGACGCCGCCGCGATGCCGTAGATCGTCGAGCCGAACGGCACCACGTTCAGGTAGCGGGCGAGGATTTCCTCCTTGCCCAGTTGGCGTTCCAGTTGCAAGGAGATGCGCCATTCACGGGCTTTTCGCGCAACAGTCTGCTCTTGTGCCTTTTGCTGTTCCACCTGGTTGTTCCGCGCGACCACGTGCACGAGGTAGTTCTTCACGTATTGCTGCGTGAGCGTGGAGGCACCCTGCGTCACAGAGCCGCTGAACTGGTTGGTCAACCCGGCGCGGATCGTGCCCCGCCAGTCCACGCCCTGGTGCTCGTAGAACCTGCGGTCCTCCACCGAGACCAGCGCGGCCTTCATGGTGGGCGAGATCTTCTCGGGTGGGACCAGCACCCGGTACTGGTCGTACAGGTACGCGATCGGCTCGCCGTCCTTGTCCGTGATCGTGGAGATCAACGGCGGGTCGGTGGCGACCAGGTCGGCGGAGATGCTGTCCACCGTGTCGCCGGCTCTGTTCGACACCAGCCCCAGCGAGCCGACGACAGGGAACAACATGCCTGCCAGCAGCACTCCGGCTAGCAGACACAGGCCGAGCAGTTTCAGCACGCCGTTCCTGGCTCGCATGCAGGTCAGCGTACGCGGCACCCGAAGAGGTGATCGAGATCGCGCACAGTTGATTACGCAGAATGAGTACTCGTACTCAAGACAGGTAACAGGTGGGCAACCCAGGCTTGGAGGTGGAACCAGAAGGCTCTACAGTCCGTCACTGTCCAAGACAGCAGCCGAAGGACGACCACTCGTTGGTGAGCCTACGGCATCCGCGGCAGGGGTGTGGCGGATTTAGGAAGTCTGGGCACTGTGTGAACTGAGGTGGGGGCTATGCAGCAGGGGGATTGGCGTATCAAGGCTTCTTGCCGTGACGAGGAGCCGGATCAGCTCTTCGTCCGCGGGGCGGAGCAACGCAAAGCCAAGGTGGTGTGCCTGGGATGCCCGGTACGCACCGAGTGCCTTGCCGAGGCCCTGGACAACCGGATCGAGTTCGGTGTCTGGGGCGGCATGACGGAGCGTGAACGGCGGGCGTTGCTTCGGCGTCGCCCGGATGTCACCTCCTGGCTCGAACTCCTGGACACAGCACGCCAGGAGCACCACGAGGAGTCCAGGGTCGGTTAGGCCGGTAGGTCTACCCCTACTCGCCCGCCAGCCGCCGACCGATCTCGTGCAGGCCGTCCAGGTCGTGCACGTCGGTCGGCAAGGCGGGCACACCGATCAGTGGAACACCAGGGTGCGCACGGGTGAATCGCGCGAGCAGTCGCTTCTCCCGATCGGCGACGGCCACGCGATCCGCGTGCACCCGCAACACCGCGGCAGCCAGCGGGGCGTCTCCAGTGCGCTCCAACCGGTCCGCCGCCGCCAACGCACCGGGTGCCGGCAAGGGGGCCAGCACCGGGTGCGTCCGGTTCGCCACCAGACCGGTCAACGGCATCCGTTCCGCGCTCAACCGCTCGACGAAGTAGCTGGCCTCGCGCAACGCGTCCGGTTCGGCCGCCGCGACCACCAGGAAGCCCGTGCCCGGTGATCGCAGCAGCTCGTAGGTGGCCTGGGCGCGTTGCCGGAAGCCGCCGAACATGCTGTCGAACGCCTGCACGAACGTCGAGGCGTCGTGCAGGAGTTGGCCGCCCACGATGGTCGACACGGCTTTGGTGAACAGGCCGAAGCCCGCGCCGACGATCTTGCGGATGCCGCGTCCGCCCGCACGGGCGGGCGCCGACAGCATGCGGATCAGTCGGCCGTCCAGCACCGTCGAGAGCCGTTGCGGCGCGTCCAGGAAGTCCAGCGCCGAGCGGCTCGGCGGCGTGTCCACGACCACCAGGTCCCACTCGTCGCGCTCCACCAGTTGGCCCAGCTTCTCCATCGCCATGTACTCCTGCGTGCCGGAGAACGACGTGGAAATGGTCTGGTAGAACGGGTTGGCCAGGATCTGCTCGGCCCGTTCGCGGCCGGCGTGCTGCCACACCATGTCGTCGAACGTGCGGCGCATGTCCAGCATCATCGCGTGCAGCTCGCCCTTGACCCCCTCGACGTCGACGCGTCGTGGCTGGTTGTCGAGCTCGCCCAACCCCAGCGACTGCGCGAGCCTGCGCGCCGGGTCGATGGTCAGCACGACGGCCCGCCGGCCGCGTTCGGCGGCGCGGATGGCCAGTGCCGCCGCCGTGGTGGTCTTGCCGACGCCACCCGAGCCGCAGCACACCAGCACCCGCGTCTCCGGGTTGTCCAGCAACGCGTCCACGTCCAGCCGGTTCACCGCACACCTCGCCCGACCAGCACCTCGGCCAGTTCGTAGAGCGCGGCCACGTCCACCCCGTCGGTCAGTTCCGGAAGCTCCACAGTGGGCAGATCGGATTCGGCCAGCTTCTCCTTGGCCCGTTGCTCCATTCGGATGCGCAAGGCGTGCTCCACGGTCTGCTCGACCAGCCCGTCCAGCACGTCTTCATCCACGTCGAGGCCCGCCGATGCCAACCCGGCGCGAATCCGGTTGGCGTCGACCCGACCTTCCGACGCCGACGCGACCGATCGCGCGGGCAGCCGTGGCGGGCTGACCCGGTTCACGAACACCGCGCCCGGCCTCAGGTCCGCCGCGTCCAGCTCGGCGACCGCGTCCAACGTCTCGCGCACCGGCATCTCCTCCAGCAGCGCCACCAGGTGCACCGCCGTGTCACCGGAGTGCAGCAGGTTCACCACGCCGTCGCTCTGGCCCTTGATCGGCCCGACCTTGGCCAGATCGGCCATGGCCCTGGTGACGTCCAGGAACCGGACCACGCGGCCGGTCGGCGGCGCGTCGAGCACGACGGCGTCGTACTCGTGCCGCCCGGTCTTGCCCGCCCGGCGCACGCACTCCTTGACCTTGCCGGTGAGCAGCACGTCCCGCAGGCCGGGGGCGAGGGTGGTGGCGAACTCGATCGCGCCCATCTTCTTCAACGTCCGGCCGGCGAAGCCGAGGTTGTAGAACATGTCGAGGTATTCGAGCAACGCCGCCTCGGGGTCCACGGCCAGCGCGCGCACCTCCCCGCCGCCGGGCGCGGACGCGATCCGCTCCTCGGAGTACGGCAGCGGCGGGCGGTCGAACAGCTGCGCGATGCCCTGCCGGTTCTCCACCTCCACCAGCAGCACGCGCCGTCCGCCGGTGGCCAGCGCCAGCGCGAGCGCCGCGGCGACCGTGGTCTTGCCGGTCCCGCCCTTGCCCGTCACCACGTGCAGTCGCGCGCGGGTGAGTTCGTCGGTCCAGCCGTTCACCAGATCAGCCTATGCGCGCCGCCCTGAGAACTGCCCTGGGAATCGCCGGCAACGCCGCGCGCCCCGGCCGATCCGAGCACGGGTCAGTCCATCATGGTGACGAACACCACCGCGATGGCCGTCGCCGCGACGATGCCCCACGCCACCACCGACGGCAGCACGTACGCGATGAGCACCGCGACCACCGCGACCATCACCGCCCCGATCAGGAACGCGCGCATCACGTCGGCATGTCTGGCTCCCTTGCGATCCCGCGCCTGCGCCATCCCGACCAGGATCATCACCAGCCCGCCCAGCAGGAACGAGCTGGTGGCGACGATCCGCCACGTTTCCACGTGATCAACGCTAGCCCCGGGTGACCGCGCAGTCACGTCTTGACGTCGTGGTTCACCGCACTTTCCACCCACACGAGGCGGGCCTCGGCCGTCTTGTCGATGGTGAAGTACCAGAGCGCCCGCTCCGCGCTCGTGGTCGTGATCCGCAGACCGCCGTCCCTCCGGGTCACCTCCGTCGATCCGTCGCCGAAATCCAGTCCCCACGCGGCCACCCACCCGTCGCAGGCGTCCTCTTGGACGATCGCGAACAGCCGGGGCGCCTCCGCGATCACTTCAACATCATCCATGGTTGAACGCTATCATTCGAGCTGTTCAAATCACCGAAATCGAATGGGTGAAGTCATGGTGACCGGGTACTACGCGGAGTGGCTAGGGTGATCGAATGGCTATCGGCTCGACGCGGGGCAAGCGCCGCCTCGGACGGCACCTCCGCCCGATCCTGGAGAGGTCCGGCCTCAAGGTGGACGACGTCGTCAAGCAGTCCCGGGTCTCGCGTCCGACGATCACCCGAATGCTGTCCGGTGAGGCACTGGCGCGCTGGCCCGCGCTGTCGATGGTGCTCGACGTCATCGGGGCGACCCCGGAGGAGAAGACCCGGGCGCTGCAACTCTGGGAAGTGGCCGACGTCGACCCCTCGGCCGTCGAGCACGCCCGTGACCTGCCCGCGAACTACAAACGCCTCCGGATGGACGAGTTGGAGGCGGTGCGGGAGCGCACTCTCGACTCGGCCCTCGTCCCCGGTCTGCTCCAGACCGCCGGGTACGCCGAAGCCCTCGCGCGCGCCGCACGCCGCCGGATCGTCGGCGACAGTTGGGACTCCCAGGCAGCCGCCGAACGATCCGACCGACAAGGCGCCCTGACGCGCGAGAACCCGATCGAGTACCACGCGCTGATCGACGAAGCCGCACTTCGCCGACTGGTCGGTGGCGCGGACGTCATGCGAGAGCAGTTGGACCACCTCGTGGCCATGACCAAGCGGCCGAACGTGACGATCCAGGTCCTGCCGTACGCGGTCGGCGCTTACGGCGCGCAGTCCGGAGCCATGTTCCTGCTCGACTTCGACCAGTCGGACGAACCGCAGGCGGCCTATGTGGAAGCTCTGACCGGGATGGTCCCCGTAGAAGATGAGGCGGTGGAGGTGTTGTCGGCGGTCTGGGACGACGCGGCGCACCTCGCGCTCACGGCGAAGGGCTCCGTGAGCCTCATCAAGGCAGTACGGGACACCCTAGGAGACACATGATCGACCAGACCTGGCGCAAGAGCAGCAGGAGCGGTTCTGACGCGCAGTGTGTCGAGTTGGCCGTGACCGAGCGCGTCGCCGGTGTGCGGGACACGAAAAACCGGGATGGCGGGACGTTGGTGTTCGGCGTGCGGGCCTTCTCCGCGTTCCTGACCGAGGTGAAGAACACTCGCGTATGACCCGAACGGGGGTACTCGGTCGGGTGCCCCCGTTCGATCTCCCGCTAGGCTGCGGCTCATGCAGAAGTGGGAGTACGCCACCGTCCCGCTGTTGATCCACGCCACCAAGGCGATCCTGGATCAGTGGGGCGACGACGGCTGGGAACTGGTGACCGTCCTGCCGAACCCGAGCGGTGAGCAGCACGTCGCCTACCTGAAGCGACCCAAGGCATGAGCTGGACGGCGCGTCTGGCCGAGCTGAATGTCGAACTGCCCGAGGTCGCGGCTCCGGTCGCGGCCTACGTGCCCGCCGTGCGCACCGGGCAGCTGGTGTTCACGTCCGGGCAACTGCCGTTCGTCAAGGGCACGCTCGCGGCCACCGGCAAGGTCGGCGGCGACATCAGTCCGGAGGAGGCCAAGGCGCACGCCCGCACCTGCGCGCTGAACGCGTTGGCCGCCGTGGACGCGCTGGTGGGCTTGGACTCGGTCGTCCGCGTCGTCAAACTGGTCGGGTTCGTCGCCTCCGCCGAGGGCTTCACCGGCCAACCCGCCGTGATCAACGGCGCGTCGGACCTCCTGGGCGAGGTCTTCGGCGAGGCCGGACGGCACGCGCGGGCCGCGGTCGGCGTGTCCGAGTTGCCGTTGGGCGCGCCGGTCGAGGTGGAACTGATCGTCGAGATCGGGGAGTGAGATGTCGGACACGTGCCACGAGCTGTTGCTGAGGCTGGCCGGGCGGCTGCCTGACGACGTCCTGTGGAGGTTCCGCGACTGGGCCGCCACGGACGCCATCACGGTGCTCGCACGCGCCCTTCCGCGCACGTTGCTGCACGACAGGATCGGTCTGACGGACTACGAGCAGCGGCTCCTCGCGGACGCCCTCGTGCCGCATGGGGCCGACCGGTCCACGATCAGTTCGGTCAAAGGGCTGGACGAACTGCCCGAATCCGGCTACACCTTCTCCCCGGAATCACCCGAACGGGTGGCGATGGGTGATTCCGCGACCGTGGTGCTCGGAGCGACCTTGCGGGGACGCCTAGGGGTCGGCGAAGTCCGGTCCTCGTGGCGGCTCGGCAGGGGCGAACCCAGGAGGCTGATCCTGGTCACCACCACGACCGGGGAGCCCCGGTTGACCGGTGAACTCCAGCGGGTGCTGCGGGCGCTCGGCGAGCACGACCCGTGTGTCGAGGTCTTGCCCGCCGGACTGGACCTGCCGCCCTACCACCGGGCGGCGTTGGCGGCTTCGGAGCTGGTGTGCACCGGCGCCGACGCCGACGGGCACCTGGTGCCCGTATAGAGCTCGGCGCTCCCGCGCGGGCCGGAAGGAGAACAGGCGTGACGAACGACGGAGTGGGACTCCCCGTCCGTTTACACGACCTCCTGTTGGCGCTGGCCGGACGTGTCGACGACGACGCGTTGACCCAGGCTCGGGAGCTGCTGGCGGTCGCAGAGCTGGACAGAGCCGTGGAGCTCGTCGTCGGCTGCCTGCTGGCCGGGCGCATCCCGGTGTCGCCGGAGGAGCGCCACGAGATCGGCTGGTTGCTCGGCGAGGTCCGCTCGGACCGCACGCTGGCCGACCGGCTGTTCGCGGTCGAGCAGGTGCCGGTGGTCAAGCACCGGTTCAGCGTCGAGTCCGACCCGGCCGACGGCCTCGGTGACGTGCTGGGCAAGACCGTGTCGGTGCTGCCGGACGTGCGCGGTGTGCGCGCGACCTGGCGGTCCAGCCCGGCCGGTGCGACGCCCGGACCGCTGCCGCAGCGGGTCGTCCTGGTGGACATCGGCCCGTCGGGCTTCGCGCCCGCCACCGCCTACCGGGTGGACACCGTGCTGCGCAAGGCCGGTATCCGGGCGGCGGTCGAGGTGCTGACCGTGGGCACGCAGCTCGGCGAGTACCACGCGGCGGCCGTCACCACGGCCCGCGAGGTGTTCTTCTCGTCCGGGTCCACGACCCCACAGCCACCACCGGACTCCGGCGCGTGGTTCGACGGTGAAGTGCGGGGCCAGGCACCGGTGATCGAGCCGGAACCGGTGCCTGTCGAAACCCAGAACGGCTCCAAGTCACGTCGTGCGCGCGTCGAGTCGTACGAGGGGGCGCAGCCGTTTCCGCCCAAGCCGGTGAGGCGGCTGCCGGTGCGCGAACCGGTCGAGGACGTGCGGGCGAACGACGTGCACGTCAACGACGTTCGGGCGAATGACGTCCGGGCGAACGACGTTCGGGCGAACGACGTGCGCGCGAATGACATGCGGGCGAACGGTGTTCGGGCGAATGACATGCGCGTGGACGACGTGCGTGTGGACGAGCCGTACGTGGAGGACGTCCGCGTCGACGAGCCGCGCGTCGAGGACATCCGGGTCGAGGACGTCCCGGAGGCTCCCGTCGAGCCGCCGCCGCCCGTGGTCGAGGAGCCGCCGATGATCATGGGACCGGCGCTGTCGTTCGCGTTCCCGGACGACCACCCGTTGTCGCGGGCCGAGGTGACCACCGAACTCGGGCCGGACGACCTGGCCGCGTTGCAGGCGGCGTTGGCCGAGGGACAGGCTCCCGCGGCCGTGCAGCTGCCGCCGACCGTGGACGCCAAGCTCAGCGACCGGGAACGGGCGTTGTTGCAGCAACTGCACGAGGAGTTGGCGCAGCGCGAGCAGCAGTCGTGGCCGGCCGGGCCGGAGTTCGTCAACGGCATGCCGAAGCCGACGAACGGCAAGTACCCCGGCTAGAGGTCGCGGAGTTTCGTCAACAGCTCGGCCCTGTCGTCCGCGGTGAGCGGGCGGTGGGGCCGAGCTGCTTTCCGGTCCGTGGCGGCTTCGATCCGGCGGCGGACCGGGTCGTCGGCGGGCTTCACGCTTCCGCCTTCCGCCGCGCCAGGTCGATGATCCGCTGGAGGTGCAGGCCGCGGCGGACGTCCAGCGGGTGCTCGGTGGTGCCGCTGTCGACCATGGCCACGAAATCGTCCAGCAGGTTGGTGAAGCACTGCAGGGCGGTCGTGCCGCGGTCGGCGAGCACGCGGTGACCGTGTTCGCCGTAGACGATCACCTCGGCGATGCCCGGGTTCAACGGCAACGTCATGGTCATCGTGGCGGTGCTGGTCGCGCCGCCCTCGTGCTGGAAGACGAGCTGCCACAGGCCGTGCTCGGACCGGTTGGCCGCGATGACGTCGGTGATCGTGCCCAGGGTCGCATCCAGCAGGTCGAACGCGTGCGGGCCGATGTCGTCCAGCGGGCCGCGGTCGTGCCGCCACGGCGAGTTCGAGAACGGGCCGCCGAGCAGCGCGCCGGTCAGCCAGCGGGCGCTGCCGCCGACCCAGCCGCCGGTTTCGCGGAGCTGCTCCAGCTGCTCGCGGGTCTCCGGGGCGAACCTCTTGGTGAGCATGATCAGGGAGGCGACTCCGTTGGCCCGCACGGCGTCGGTGAGGCGTTCGGCCTGCTGGAGGGTGGCCGCGATCGGCTTCTCCAGGATGAGGTGTTTTCCCAGTTCAGCTGCCTTGATCGCGATCTCGGACTGCACCTCGGGCGGCACTGCGAACGCGACCGCGTCGACCTGGTCCAGCAGTTCCTCGGGGGTCTTCGCGGTGGTGGCGCCGTAGGTGTTGGCCAGCTCGGTCGCGACCCCTTCCCGCCGTGCCCAGACCGTGGTCAGGCGGGTGCCCGGGTGATCGGCGAGGCCCGGTGCGTGCACCATGTTCGCCCAGGGGCCGGCACCGATGAGTCCTACGCGCAGCTGTTCGTCCACATGGCCCATCCTGCCTTTCACCGACCGCCGAGGTAACTGGCTGCGGGGACGAAGATCCGGCCGCCGTTGTCGAACCTCAGCTCCACGCCGTCGGCTCGGCGTTCGATCTCGGGGGTGGTGTCCCAGCCGTTCGGGACCTGGACCCGGTGGCCGTAGTCCTCGGTCTGGCCTAGCCAGACCTCGTGGTCGGTGCCGCCGATCAGGGTGGACCGTTGTTTGACGTAGACGTTCGGTGTGCCGTTGTCGGTGCTGGTCGTCGTGACGCTGGGGAGGAAGAGGATCACGGCGGCCGTCGCCGTCAGGCCGGTGCCGACGATCGCTCCGACGACGAAGAGGGCGATGTTGACCAGGCAGCCTTTGCGCATGGCGTTGGTCGTGGGGCTTGTCGTGGGGTCTTCTGGGGTGTCCACGGCGGATCATCCTCGTCGTAGGCTCGGGTTGTGCGTGAACTCCCCGAGGAACTGGTGTTGCCGGCGGGCTCGGTCCCGGAGACCTTCACCGGGCCGCCGGCCGAACCGCGTGACGCCGCGACGGTGGTGTTGGTGCGGGACGGTGCGTCCGGGGTCGAGGCGTTCCTGTTGCGGCGGGTGACCGCGATGGCGTTCGCCGGCGGGATGACGGTGTTCCCCGGCGGTGGGGTCGATCCGCGTGACGCGGACACGTCGGTGGCGTGGAGCGGGCCTTCGCCTTCGTGGTGGGCGGGTCGGTTCGAGTGTTCGGTGGAGCTGGCGACGGCGCTGGTGTGCGCGGCGGTGCGGGAGACGTTCGAGGAGTCGGGGGTGTTGCTGGCCGGGCCCTCGGGTTCGTCGGTGGTGGCGGATACCGCTCGGTTCGCGTCGGCCCGGGCGGCGTTGGTGGCGCGGGAGATGTCGTTGGCGCAGTTCCTGGCGGCGGAGGGGTTGGTGCTGCGGGCGGACCTGCTGCGGCCGTGGACGAACTGGGTGACGCCGGTCGAGGAGCCTCGGCGGTACGACACGCGGTTTTTCGTGGCGGTGCTGCCAGCCGGGCAGAGCGCGGACGGGGTGACCACCGAGGCTTCGGACGCGGCTTGGCAGCGGCCGGCGGACGCGTTGGCGGATTGGAAGGCCGGGCGGCGGGCGTTGTTGCCACCTACTTGGGTGACGTTGGCGGAGTTGGACGAGCTGGGGTCGGTGTCGGCCGTGCTGTCGTCGTCGCGGACGGTGTCGAAGATCATTCCGAAGCTGGTCAGGGAGGGCGGGGTCGTGCGGGTGGTCGTGCCGTGAGTGGGTTGGCTTATGGGGTGTTGCGGCAGGTCACGCCTACGGCGGCGGTGTTGCTGGCGGAGAACCCCGGTGTGATGACGTTGGACGGGACGAACACGTGGGTGCTGCGTGCGCCGGGGTCGTCGTCGTGCGTGGTGGTCGATCCCGGGCCTGCGGACGCCGTGCACCTCGGGCGGATCGCCGCCCAGGCGCCGGTGGAGGTCGTGCTCCTCACGCATGGTCACCCTGATCATTCGGATGGGGCGCGTTCGTTCGGGCGACAGGTGAATGCGCCAGTGCGGTCCGTTGATCCGGCGTTCAGGCTAGGCGGGCAGGGGTTGGCCGAGGGTGAGGTGATCGAGGCGGCCGGCCTGTCGATCCGCGTGCTGCCGACGCCGGGGCACACGGCCGACTCGGTGTGCTTCCAACTCGACGACGCCGTGCTGACCGGCGACACCGTCCTGGGCCGCGGCACGACCGTGGTAGCTCACCCGGACGGGAAGCTGGGCGACTACCTAGCGTCGTTGCGCCTCCTGGCAGCCCTGCCTGTGGGGACGGTCGGCTTGCCCGGCCACGGCCCCGAGCTGCCGGACGTCGTAGCCGCCGCCACCGGCTACCTGGCGCACCGCGAACAGCGGTTGGCGCAGGTCAGAGCCGCGGTGGCGCAGTTGGGCGGCGCCCCGACGCCCCGGGAGGTGGTCGAACTGGTGTACGCCGACGTGGACCGTTCGCTGTGGCCGGCGGCGGAGTGGTCCGTGCGGGCGCAGCTGGAGTACCTACGCGACGCCTGACGGATTGTCGATCACATCGTGTGCCCTGTGCCGTGCCTGGCGCGGTCAGGAGACCGTTCGTAGGGGCACTACCAGGTATGTCAGCTCCATGCCGTCGTCTCCTGCCTGGGACGTCAGCACGGTGGACCGCAGGCCGTCTTGGATTCGCAGCTCTACCCTCCGGCCGCTGAAGGCTCGTAGGGCGTCTGCCAGGTACCTGGCCTGGAAGGTCTTGGTGACCCGGTTGCCGTCGATGGTTGCCTTGATCGACTCTTCCGACTCGCCGTTCTGCGGATCGCTGCCTCGCACCCGCAGCTCTCCGTCGTCCACCTGGAGCGTGACCGAGCCGTGCGGGCCGGCGTACGGGACTGCCCGTCGCACCGCGCCCGCCAGGACGTCCGCTTCCACCAACACCGTGCTGTCGATGACCGCCTCCAACAGCTTCCGTACTCGATCGTCGGGGAACGGGGCCGCCAGCAGCGCCGTGCTCACGCTCCCGCCCGCCCAAGACAGGGCGATGCGGTCGGTGTCGGCGTGCACTGTCACCTCGGCATCGCGGTCCGGCTGCCTGGACGCCTCGGCCAGGACCACTGCCGGGGCCAGGACGTCCAGCTCGCCTGTCGGCACCCACGGTAGCGAAGCGAATGCCATTCGGTAACGATCTGTGGCGATCAACTCTAGTTTGCCGCTCGCCGCGCTGTGGATCCGGACGCCTGTGAAGACGGGCAGGGCGTCGTCCTTGGAGGCCGCGCTGGAGACGGGGACCAACGCCGATGTGAGGGTGCGGGCCGATAGGGAGCCCACCTCGGGCGGGAGCGGGGGAATGCCGGGGTGGGACGCCAGGTCCAGCAGCGGGAGGGCGAAGCGGGCCGTCGATGTGCGAACGGCCAGGCGTGAACCCTCCACGACGAGTCTGACCTGGGGGTCGTCGAGGCTGCGCAGGGTTTCCGCCAGCGGCTTGGCGGGGACTACGACGGCGCCGTCGACGTGGACCGTGGCCGGGCGGGTCAGGCGCACGGCGTGCTCACGATCACTGCCCGCCAGTTCGACCCCGTGCCCGTCGGCGCGCAGCACGAGGCCGGCCAGCACGGGATCGAACACCCTCGTGGGCAGGAGGCGGGCCACGTCGGCGGCAGCGGCGGCCAGGTCGGCTGTGGTGGCGGTCAGGTCCATGTCGGTGACGCTAGACCCGACCACCGACAATTCCGGGGCACGACCGAGGACACTGCGGATACGGCCTGGTCAGCGGCCCACCAGGGTCAGTTCGTCCTGCGTCGGCAGCGGCACGCCGGCCGCCACCGTGCCGCGGAACGCCCACACCAGGATGGCGATCACGAAGCCCGACAACGCCGCCGCGACGAACGCCACACCGGTGCCGTACGACTCGACCAGTTGACCACTCGCCGACTGCCCGATCGCCAACCCCACGGTCACCGCCGTCACCACCCAGCCGAACGCCTCGGTGTCCGTCCCGGCGGGCGCGACCTGCTCGATCGCGGCCGAGTGGGTGGTGGCCTGCGGCGTGATCAAAGTGCCGACCACGAGCAGCGCGGCACCGAGGCCGATCAGACCGGTCGGCACGGCGAGCAGCAGCGACAGCACCGCGAACCCACCGAGCAGCACGGGCAGCCGCAGGTGCATCGCCCGGGGGAACGGCTTCATCGCGTACAGAACACCGAACAGCACCGAGCTCACCGACCACAGGCTCAGCAGCAGCCCACCCATGCCGACGTGACCGGCCTGCGCGGCGGCTGCGGGCACGGCCACCTCGATGAACCCGATCGTCACACCGAAGCCCAACGCCGCCAACGCCACCGTGCGCATCCCCGGCGACGCCAGCGCACCGAGCAAGCTCCGACCCATCGGCGACGGCCGAACGCCGCGCACCGTCGGGTTCAGGGCGAACCACAGAGCACCGACCGCCATCGACACCGCGCCGATCACCACACCGGTACCGGCCCACGGCGCCGCGACCAACAGCCCGGCCAGACCGGGACCGAGGATGAAGAACACCTCCATGCTGATCGCCTCATAGGCGTACCCGGCGAGCCGCACGGACCCGGCCGGCAGCACGTGCGCCCACAACGCGCGGGACGCGGAGCCGACCATCGGTTCGGTGAGCCCGACCAGGAACGCGACCGGCACCAGTACGGCCAGCGTCGCCCCAGCCTCGACCGCGAGGATCGCCAGCGTCACGAACACCGTGAACAACGACACCGCGGTGAGCAGCGGACGCGTCGGCCCGAGCCGGTCCATCAGCCTGCCCTGCACGATCGACCCGACCGCGACACCCACCAGCGACGACGCCGACACCAGACCCGCCGCGGCGAACGAACCGGTCTCGCGCTGCACGTACAGCAGCAGCGAGAGGCCGACCATCGCGATCGGCAGGCGGGCTAGCAGGGAGGCGACCACGGGGCCGCGCATTCCGGGTGTGGTCAGGGCGGTGCGGTAGTCGGAGAGGCGAGCAGAGTGGGACATGTGTACCAGTATGCTCCGACTGGTACGCCCGTACCAGTCAATTGCCGGTGCGATCCATCACCGACCCATCACCGGTCCGGCAGCGTCCGTCATCGGCCTGGCGGCGTTCGGTGGAGTTCACCGCGCGGCCACTTCCGGGCGATCACCCGGTCGTGCACCGTCCACCACCTGGGAGTGGGTTGCAGTTCAGTTACAACACTGGGATGACCGGGTGAAACCATGTGGAGAAACCGCTGAACAGAGGGTCCGCGCGGGTGAACGGGCTTGAGTTGCGGGGTAGGTGGCGTGCGATCGTTGTAGCAGCCACTGCCGGCCCGTTTCGACCGATGTCGTAGCGGGTACCCAAGCCTCCTTCCGGTGCTTCGAGGGTCGGGGCCTGCGAGTACCGGAGGTGTGGAGAGCGCGGTCTGTCGGGGGATGGGTCGCGCAACAACAACAAGACCGGTGCGCCGCGTCGGGGGCGGCGCCCGGTCTTGTTGTCTTCGATCAACGATCTAGCGGGCGCGGCGGGCCAGTCGCTCGGGGTCGAGGATCAGCACGCTCTTGCCCTCCAGCCGGAGCCAACCGCGGTGGGCGAAGTCGGCGAGTGCTTTGTTCACCGTCTCGCGCGAGGCGCCGACGAACTGGGCGATCTCTTCCTGCGTCAGGTCGTGGGTGACCCGCAGCAGACCGGCCTCCTGGCTGCCGAAGCGCTGTGCGAGCTGCAACAACGCCTTCGCCACCCGTCCCGGCACGTCGGTGAAGATCAGGTCGGCCAGCATGGAGTTCGTCCGGCGCAGCCTGCGGGCCAAGGCCCTCAGCAACTGCTCGGCGATCTCCGGCCGGTTGGTGATCCACTGCCGCAGTGCGGGGCGGTCCATGCTGACCGCGCGCACTTCGGTCACCGTGGTCGCGGTGGACGTGCGCGGACCGGGGTCGAAGATCGACAGCTCGCCGAACATGTCCGACGGACCGAAGATCCCCAACAGGTTCTCCCGGCCGTCCGGCGACTTGCGGCCGATCTTCACCTTTCCGGACTGGATGATGTAGAGCCGGTCGCCCGGCTCGCCTTCCGCGAAGATCACGTGGCCACGCGGGAATTCAACAGACTCCAGCGTCTGCGCCAGCGCCTCCGCTGCGGCCTGTTCAACCCCCTGGAAAATGCCCGCGCGGGCCAGGGTCTCGTCCACCTCGTCCCTCCTGTCGAGACGCGGCGGCATGGTTGGGCACGTTCCGCCTTCTGGCGGATCAGCGCCTGCCGCCGATCACTGAGTGCAGTCTAAGGGCTGTGGTGTGGATCGCCTTCCGGCACGCCGCTCCACAATTGCCCGGACAGCCCGATAAGGCCCGCGGGGGGTTGACCCCGTGGGCCTCGCCGGTCCTTGCCCCGCTTAGCGGCGGGTACGCCGCTGACGCAGGTTCCTGGCACGACCGCCCAGCCTGCGCAGCCGGAAAAGTTCCAGCGCGCGGCCGATGCCGTGCCCGTAGAGCGCCCTGACCTCGTCGGGGCGCGCCGACTCCAGGAACTCCTCGACCTCGTCCTCCTGCACTGCGACGTGCCGGAGACGAGCTTCAACGCGCTCCATGAAGAGCGCGAAGAACATGATCACGATCGGAACGGCGATGACGAACCAGGCAGTCATGATGGCTCCGATCCTTGCGCATCCGGTTCGGCGCGCAGTCGAGGGGGGTCACTCCGGCGTGTCGGGTCCGGGGTCGTTCGGCGGGTTGTTCAAAGGACGTGCGCACTGGGCCGGTGGTTGCTTGCCCGACATCGCGCCCAGTCAAACGCCCTTGGGCCGGACGGACGCCGGGACGTCGCCGCGCGACCAGCACCGCGGTGGAACGCAGTAATCTGCGGAGCATGGCGAGAAGCGCGGTGAAGCAGCCGGAGACGCGGCTGGGGCTGGTTCGCCGTGCACGTCGGATGGTGCGGGTCCTCGGTGAGGGCTACCCGGACGCGCACTGCGAACTCGACTTCGAAGATCCGTTGCAGCTCCTGGTCGCCGTCGTGCTTTCCGCCCAGACCACGGATGTCCGTGTGAATCAGGTCACGCCCGCGCTGTTCCGTCGCTACCGCACGGCCGCCGACTACGCGTCCGCCGACCGCGTCGAGCTGGAGGAACTGATCCGGCCGACCGGCTTCTACCGCAACAAGGCGACGTCCCTGATGGGCTTGGGCGCCGCGCTGGTGGAACGGTTCGACGGCGCGGTGCCCGGCAACCTCAAAGACCTGGTGACGTTGCCCGGTGTGGGCCGCAAGACCGCGAACGTGGTGCTGGGCGACGCTTTCGGTGTGCCGGGGATCACCGTGGACACCCACTTCGGCCGGCTCGTCCGCCGCTGGGGCTGGACCGAGGAGGAGGACCCGGTCAAGGTCGAGCACATCGTCGGCGAACTGGTCGAGCGCAAGGAGTGGACCAAGCTCTCGCACCGCACGATCTTCCACGGCCGCCGCGTCTGCCACGCCCGCACTCCGGCGTGTGGCGCGTGCCTGCTGGCGCCGCAGTGCCCGTCCTACGGGATCGGTCAGGTGGACCCGGCCAAGGCGCAGAAGCTGGTCAAGGGCGAGGAAGCGCCGCACCTGATCGAACTGGCCGAACGGGTGCGGGCGGGGGAGAAGCTGGCGTGAGCGCCGGAGCGCGGTGGGCCGTCGTCGTCCTGGTGTTGGCGGTGGCGGGGGTGGTCGCGCTATGGCCGCGCTCACCGGACCCGGTCGAGCAGGGCCAGTCCCCTCCCCCGGTCGTCCAGACCCGGAAGGGGCCGGACCTCGGTGCCGTGCGCGGGCAGGCGGCGTTGCAGCCGTGCCCGCAGAACGCGTCGGCGGAGACGGAAGGGCCGCAGTCGCTGCGCGGCATCACGGTCATGTGCCTCGGTGACGGCCGGCCGGTGAACGTGGCGTCCGCCGTGTCCGGCCGGGCTGTGGTGAACTTCTGGGCTACCTGGTGCGTTCCCTGTCAAGAGGAGCTGAAGGTCCTGGACGCGTACGCGCGGCAGCCGGGCGCGGTGCCGGTGGTGACGGTCCTGGTGGAGAGCAAGGAGGCTGACGGTCTGGAGCTGTTGGCGAAACTCGGTGTGCACCTGCCGTCGGTCTTCGACCCCGCCGACGCGGTGCGCCGAGCCGTGCGCCCACCACCGCGGCTGCCCGTGACCTACGTCGTCGGCGCGGGTGGATCACTGACCGAAGTGACCGACCCACTGGTGTTCACGTCCGTGGACCAGCTGCGCGAGGTGGTCGGATGACTGCCCTGGTGAACCCGGACGACGTGCCGGAGTGGATGAGCGGGCTCGTCAAGGCCACCGCCGAGATCGACGCCCGCGCCTTCACCCGCATCTCGCCGCCGCCCAAGGGCACCGGACGGCCCGCCGCCGTGCTCATGCTGTTCGGCGACGGCAGGGACGGCCCCGATGTGCTGCTGCTGCGCCGTGCCGACACCCTCGGCTCGCACCCCGGCCAGGTCGCCTTCCCCGGCGGCGCGTCCGACCCGACCGACGACGGCCCGGTGGACACCGCGCTGCGCGAGGCGTTCGAGGAAACCGGTGTGCTGCGCGAGGGCGTCCGGCCCGTCGCGACGCTGCCGCAGCTGTACGTGCCGGTGTCCGGGTTCGTCGTCACGCCGGTGCTGGCGCACTGGGACGAGCCGTCCCCGGTCGCGCCGGTCGACCCGGCGGAGACCGCCGCCGTGGCGCGGGTGCCGATCTCGCACCTGGCCGATCCGGCGAACAGGTTCCGCGTGAGCCACCCGTCGGGTTACATCGGTCCGGCTTTCTCCGCACCGGGCATGCTGGTGTGGGGCTTCACCGCCGGTCTGCTCAACGGCCTGCTCGCGTTGGGCGGCTGGGAACGGCCGTGGGACACCGCGGACGTGCGCGATCTCGACCTGGCCTTGCGTGCGACGGAGGTTTCGTGAACTGGGTTGACCTGCTCGTGCTGGCGCTGGCCGCCTTCGCCGCGGTCTCGGGCGCCCGGCAGGGCATGGTCGTGGCGCTGCCCGCGTTCGTCGGCGTGCTCATCGGCCTGGGGCTCGGCACGCAACTCGCGCCGCTGGTGGTCGCCCAGTTCGACAACGTGGTGACCAAGGTCGTGTTCGCGGTCGGCGTCGTGGTGCTGCTGGTGGCGTTGGGCGAGACCCTGGGCGTTTACGTCGGCCGCACCATCAAGCCACGGGTCAACTCCAGTCCGCTGCGCGGCTTGGACAACGCGCTGGGCGCGATCGTGCAGGGCGCCGTGGTGTTCGTGGTGGCGTGGATGATCGCGCTGCCGCTGACCATGGTCGCGGGCCTGCCGTCGCTGGCCAAGGCGCTCAACCAGTCGACGATCCTGTCCACGGTGAACGCCACCATGCCGCAGGCGGCGCGGACGTTGTCCGCCGATCTGCAGAACCTGTTCGACGTGTCCGGTTTCCCGGCCGCGATGGACCCGTTCAACCAGACGCCGTTGCGGGAGGTCGGTCCGCCGGACCCGGCGTTGAGCGCGAACCCGATCGTGCGCAGGCTGCAACCCAGTGTGCTGAAGGTGCGCGGGCGCGCGCCGTCCTGCTCTCGTGCTCTTGAGGGGACGGGATTCGTCATCTCGCCGGAGCGGGTCATGACGAACGCCCACGTCGTCGCCGGCACCACCGATGTGACGGTCGAGGTCGGGCCCGGCGAGTTCGACGCGACGGTCGTGCACTACGACGCGCAGACCGACATCGCGATCCTGGCCGTGCCGGACCTGGAGGCGACGCCGCTGCCGTTCCGCACCGACGAGATCGCGCCGGGCGAGGACGGGATCGTGCTCGGCTACCCGTTGGACGGCCCGTACAAGGCGTCCGAGGCGCGGATACGAGAGCGGATCAAGATGCTGCGCGGACCGGACATCTACGACGCGCAGACCGTGACGCGGGACGTGTACACGGTGCGGGCTCAGGTGCGCAGCGGTAACTCCGGCGGCCCGCTGGTGGACCCGCAGGGCCGGGTGATGGGCGTGGTGTTCGGCGCGGCCGTGGACGACCCGGAGACCGGTTTCGTGCTGACCGCGCAGGAAGTCGCGGAGGAAGTGGCGAAGGCGCCGACCATGGTGCGGCGGGCGTCCACCCAGACCTGCGCGTCGTGAGCCGGACCTGCGCGTCGTGAGCCGGACCTCGGCGGGGGCCTAGACCTTGGCGAGGAAGTCGGTGATGAGCCGGCTCGTCGTGTGCGGCGTCTCCTGGTGCGGGAAGTGCCCCACCTCGGGCAGCACCCGGTACGCCGAGCGCGCGCCCGTCCACATGCCCGAATCGGCCGCCGTCGACTCCAGCATCACCGGGTCGAGCGCGCCGTGGATCTGGAGCACCGGCACCTCCAGCCGGCGGTCGACGGCCTCGGTGAAACGGCGGCCGTCGCTGCGCAGCTGGGAACGCACGGCCCAGCGGTGGTACTCCATCGAGCTGTGCGCGACACCGGGCACCAGGAACGCCTCCCGGTTGCGCCGCACCACCTCGTCGAACTCGGGTGAGACCGTCCACTTCGGACCGCTCCACGCCCGCAGCATGCCGGCCACCGCCACACCGCGGTCCTTGGTCAGCCACCGTTCCGGGCGCATCGGGACCTGGAACCGGAACAGGTGCGCGCTGGCCCGGCCCTGACCGCGCGGGTTGCGCCGGATCGCACGGCGCAGCGCGAGGGGGTGCGGCGCGGCGAGTGCCGTCACCGAGTAGACCAGGCGGGGGTGCATGGCGCCGACCGTCCACGCGAGCATGCCGCCCCAGGCGTGGCCGACGAGGTGCGCGCGCGGTTCGCCGAGCGCCTTGACCAGGCCCGCGACATCGCCGGCCAGGGTGAACCCGTCGTACCCGCGCGGCGGTTTGTCCGAATCGCCGTAACCGCGCAGGTCCACGGCCACCGCCCGGTAGCCCGCCTCGGCGATCGCGACGAGCTGGTGCCGCCACGACCACCAGAACTCCGGGAACCCGTGCAGCAGCAGCACGAGCGGCCCTTCGCCCAGTTCGGCGACGTGCAGCCGGATGCCGTTCGCGGACACGTCGCGGTGCGCCCACGGGCCGGGCACCCGCGCGGTCGACGGGTCCGGTGGCAGCCGCACGGCGCGGCTCAGCGGTCTTCGCCGCGGCCGCGGAGGGCCGCGACGGTGTCCCTGGCCGAGTCGATGGTCCGCTGCGGCGCGCGCAGCTTCTTCATCTTGCGGTAGCCGAGGAGCACGAACACGCCGGCGGTAACCAGCATCAGCCCGAACACGATGGCGAACGCCGCCGCGCGCGGCAGCCACAGGTCGAGCAGTTCCGCGACGAAGAAGAAGAGGAAGAACGAGCTGAACAGCGCCACCGTCAACGCGACGATGAAGTAGACGCTGCCTTTCACACCCTTCTTGATCTCGCCCGCGACCTCGGACTTGGCGAGCTCGACCTCCGCCCTGACCAACGTGGACAGGTGCGACGTCGCGTCGCGCACCAGGCCGCCGATGGACGTTTCCTCCGCGATCTTCGCCGCGCTCTCCGCGGTCAACGGGATCGACGGAACAGGTGGCAGTCCGCTGCCGTTGGTGTTCTCCCGAGCGCTGGTCACCGGGTCATCGTGCCATGCACGCTTCACCGAGGCCGTTCGACTGGCTGATCCCCACCGATCTACGTGTCTCTACGCGTCATCGTCGGCGCGTTGGTGCACCCGACTGCGCCGGACCAGCAGAACCGCGGCCAGCAACGAGGCCGCCAGCGACGCGATGAGCACGGCCGCCTTGGCCTGTTCGGCGGCCGCGCCGTCCAGCGCCAGATCGGAGATCAGCAGGCTCACCGTGAACCCGACACCGCCGAGCATGGCGACCGCGACGATGTCACGCCACCCGGCCCCGCTGGGCCACACCGCGGCCTTGAACAGCACCGCCAACGCGGACGCGCCCACGATGCCGACCAGCTTGCCCACCACCAGACCGAGCATCACGCCCAACGCCAACGGGTCGGAGAACAGCGCGCCCAACGCCTCGCCGTTCACCGGCACACCGGCCGCGAACAGCGCGAACACCGGCACCGCCACCGCCGCCGACCACGGCTGCAACCGGTGCTCCAGCCGCAACGCCGGCGCCTCGTGCTCGTAGCGGTCCTTGCGCACGCGGGTCAGCAGGGCCAGCGCGACGCCCGCGATGGTGGCGTGGACGCCCGCCTCGTGCACGGCGACCCACGTGCCGATCGCGAGCGGCACGTACACCCAGGACGCCGTCACCCGCTTGTGCTGGAGGAACGCGTACAGCGCCAGCAACGCCGCCGCGACCGCCGCCGCCACCAGGTTGAACGACGCGGTGAACAGCACCGCGATCAGCAGGATCGCGCCCAGGTCGTCCACCACGGCCAGGCTGAGCAGGAACAACCGCAGGCTGCTCGGCAAGCCCGAAGCGGTGATCGCCAGCACGCCCAGCGCGAACGCGATGTCCGTGGCCACCGGGATCGCCCACGCCCGCTCGATGCCCGGCTCACCCCAGCCGATGCCGAGCGCGACCACCGCGGGCACGACCATGCCGCCGACTGCGGCCACCACCGGCAGGAGTGCCGCCTTGACGTTGTTCAGCTCGCCGATCACCAGTTCGCGCTTGAGCTCCAGCCCGGCGACGAAGAAGAAGATCGCGAGCAGCCCGTCCTTGGCCCAGTCGCCGACGCTCAGGCTCAGGTGCAGCGACTCCGGGCCGAGGTGGAAGTCCCGCAAGGCCGTGTACGCGCCGGACACGGGCGAGTTCGCCCAGATCAGGGCCACGGCGGTGGCGGCCAGCAGGATCATCCCGCCGACCGTCTCGGTGCGCAGGTAGCGAGCGAACTCGGTGGCGGCGTTGCGGGTGCGGTTCAAGATCGACTCCGGTGGGTCGGCTACGGATCATCCTCGTGCCGACCAGGCTTCCCGGCTCACCGGTACCGACCCTAACCCACGCGGGCGCCTCCCGACGAATGGTCGGGAGGCGCCCTGACGTGCTCCGTCCTCAGTCCTCGGACGCGCCCGACTTCAGGCCGCTGGAGATGAGCTCCATCACCGACGAGTCCGCGAGCGTGGTCACGTCGCCGACCTGACGGTTCTCCGCCACGTCGCGCAGCAGCCGGCGCATGATCTTGCCCGACCGGGTCTTCGGCAGCTCCGGCACGACCATGATCTGCCGCGGCTTCGCGATCGGGCCGATCTCCTTGGCCACGTGGTCGCGCAGCGCCTTGATCGCCTCCGCGCCGTCCGAGCCCTCGGCCACGCCGCCGCGCAGGATCACGAACGCCACGATGCCCTGGCCGGTGGTGGGGTCGGTCGCGCCGACCACCGCCGCCTCGGCCACCGTCGGGTGCGAGACCAGCGCGGACTCGACCTCGGTGGTGGAGATCCGGTGCCCGGACACGTTCATCACGTCGTCCACCCGGCCCAGCAGCCAGATGTCACCGTCCGCGTCGTACTTCGCGCCGTCACCGGCGAAGTAGAAGCCCTGGTCGGCGAACCGCGACCAGTACGTGTCGCGGTAGCGCTCCTCGTCGCCCCAGATGCCGCGCAGCATCCCCGGCCACGGCTGGTCGAGCACCAGGTAGCCGCCGCCGCCCTTGGGGACCTCGTTGCCCTGGTCGTCCACGACCTTCGCGCCGATGCCGGGCAGCGGGCGCTGCGCCGAACCGGGCTTGGTGGACGTCGCGCCGGGCAGCGGCGAGATCATGATCGCGCCGGTCTCGGTCTGCCACCAGGTGTCCACCACGGGCGTCTTGCCCGCGCCGATGGTCTCCCGGTACCAGATCCAGGCCTCCGGGTTGATCGGCTCGCCGACGCTGCCCAGCACGCGCAGCGACGACAGGTCGTACTTGGCCGGGATGTCCGCGCCCCACTTCATGAACGTGCGGATCAGCGTCGGCGCGGTGTAGTAGATCGAGACGCCGTACTTCTGCACGATCTCCCAGTGCCTGCCCTCGTGCGGGGTGTTGGGCGTGCCCTCGTAGACGACCTGGGTGACGCGGTTGGACAGCGGGCCGTACACGATGTAGCTGTGCCCGGTGACCCAGCCGATGTCGGCGGTGCACCAGTAGACGTCGGTGTCCGGCTTGAGGTCGAACACGTTGTAGTGCGTGTACGACGCCTGGGTCAGGTAGCCGCCCGAGGTGTGCAGGATGCCCTTGGGGTTACCCGTCGTGCCGGACGTGTAGAGGATGAACAGCGGGTGCTCGGAGTCGAACGCCTCCGGCGTGTGCTGGTCGGCCTGCCGGTCCACCAGGTCGTGCCACCACAGGTCGCGGCCCTCGGTCCAGTCCACGTCGGAGTTCGTCCGCTTGACCACCAGCACGTGCTCGACGCTCTTGGCGGTGGCCACGGCCTCGTCCACGGCGGGCTTGAGCGCCGCCGGGTTGCCGCGCCGGTACTGGCCGTCGGTGGTGATCACCAGCTTGGCCTGCGAGTCTTCGATGCGGGTGCGCAGCGCCTCGGCGGAGAAGCCGCCGAACACCACGCTGTGCATCGCGCCCACGCGCGCGCACGCGAGCATGGAGAAGATGGCCTCGGGGACCATCGGCATGTAGATGGCGACGCGGTCCTCCGCGCCGACACCCAGTTCGATCAGGGCGTTGGCGGCCTTGGAGACCTCGCGCTGGAGCTCGGCGTAGGTGATGGCGCGGCTGTCGCCGGGCTCGCCCTCCCAGTGGATCGCGACCTGGTCGCCGTGGCCGGACTCGACGTGCCGGTCGACGCAGTTGTAGGCGACGTTGAGCTTGCCGCCGATGAACCACTTGGCGAACGGGGCCTGCGACCAGTCGAGGACCCGGTCCCACTTGGTGTCCCAGGACAGCCGCTCGGCCTGCTTCGCCCAGAACGCCTCGCGGTCGGCACTCGCCTCCTCGTACAGTGCGGCGGTGGCGTTGGCCTGCGCGGCGAATTCCTCGCTGGGCGGGAACGTCCTGTGCTCCGTCGACAGGTTGTCCAGGGCAGCTTGCGGCTCTGTCATGGCGGGCGGACCTCCTGAATCCGTGGGGGTGCGCACTGAACCGTAGTGCGATTCAGCTCACTGCGCACTCAAAAGGTTCAGACCAATTTTGGCCGAGTTCGAAACGCGTGGGTAACTGTGTAACCCCGCCCGTGCCGCTTGACCACTGCGATTCCGCCGAACGACACCTAGGTTGCGACCAGCGGCATCGCGTGGTGACTCATGTCACGTCGTGAGCCTGGCCTTCAAGGCCGGCCACTCAGCTGCCGTCATCGAGTACACCACCGTGTCGCGCAGGGTGCCGTCCGGGCGGACGCGGTGCACCCGCAGGACGCCCTCGCGGGTCGCGCCGAGGCGTTCGATGGCTTTCTGGGACCGCTCGTTGCGCAGGTCGGTGTGCCAGCCGACGCGGTGGGCTCCGAGGTCTTCGAACGCGCGTCGCAGGAGGAGGAACTTGGCGTTGGTGTTCAGGGCGGTGCGCTGCCAGCGCGTGCCGATCCACGTGTGGCCGATGTAGAGGCCGCGGTGCTTCGGGTCGATCTCGTAGTACGACGTGGTGCCGGCGACCTCGTTCGTCCGCGGGTCGATCTGGGCCCAGACCACGCTGGTCGGGTCGGTCAGGCGCCGCTCGATGTACGCGCGGGTGTCCTCGACGGTGGTCGGTTGGCGGGCGCTGAGCCAGGTCCAGACGTCCGGGTCCTTGCCCGCCTCGTGCAGGCCCTCGGCGTGGTCCGGGGTCAGGGGTTCGAGGCGGACGTGGTCGCCGATGAGCGCGGGGCGGTCGTACCAGTTCATGTCCCGGAGGCTAGTTGTCTCAGTGGCTATCTCGAATAGCCATTTCCAGCTTGTTCTTAAGGGCCACTTACTGACGGGTAGTGTGCTCCGGCGTGACCGATCCGCTTGCCCCGTTGCTGGACCTGCCCGGTGTGGCCGACGCCGTCGCCGCGGCGCGTGACGCCGTGTTCCAGGTGCACCGGCACCGGGTGAACCTGCGCGGCTGGGCGACCACCGCGGCCGAGGCGTCCGTGCGCGCCGCCCGTGCGTCGGCGGCCTTGGACGGTGGGCCGACCGCCATCCCGTCCGACGGCTCGGTGTCCGATCCGGTGCTGGCGGGCGCGCTGCGGGTGGCCGAGGCGCTGGGCGTGGTGCTGCCGACGTGGCAGCGGGCGCCGTTGCAGGCGTTGGCCCGGTTGCACGTGCTGGCGGGCGCCGACCTGGGCGGCGAACTGGGCCGTCCACGCCTGACCCCCGGCGTCTCCGAGCGCCTGGACCTGCTGGCCCACCTGATCACCGGCGGCACCTCCGCCCCCGGCCCCCTCCAGGTAGCCGTGGTCCACGGCGAGCTGATGTCGCTGGCACCCTTCGACACCGCCAACGGCGTAGTAGCCCGCGCCGCCTCCCGCCTGGCCTCCATCGCCACCGGCCTGGACCCGAAGTCCTTGGGCGTCCCCGAGGTGATGTGCCTGCGGCGGCAGAACGACTACGCCGCCGCCCTGCACGGCTTCTCCACCGGTGACCCCGAAGGCATCACCCGCTGGATCCTCTTCTGGTGCGAGGCCCTCGAAGCCGGCGCCCGCGAAGCCCGCAGCATCGCCGACGCCGCCACCCCCTAACCCCCGCGTGTCCAACGTTCAGAACGCGCGTGTCGTACCTCCAGAACGCGCGTGTCCAACGTTCGCGTCGCGCGTGTCCTACGTTCAGAACACCCGAGTTGAACGTTCAGAACGACGGCCGATGAACCTGAGTGTTCAACTCGGGGTACCGGAACGTTGGACACGCGCGTTCCCAACGTTGGACACGCGCGTTCGGAGCGTTGGACACGCGCGTTCTGGGTGTTGGACACGCGGGGGTTAGAGGAGTTCTTTCAGGGTGGTGGCGGCGCGGGTGGCGTCGTCGAAGGTGTTGTAGAGGGGGGCGAAGCCGAAGCGGAGGACGTCGGGTGGGCGGTGGTCGCCGATGACCTGGCGTTCGATCAGCTGGTCGATGAGGCGCTCGGCTTCGGGGTGGCGGAGGGAGATCTGGTGGCCGCGCCACTCGTCGGCGGGGGTGATCACTTCGATGCCGGGTAGGTCCTCGACCAGGGTGCGGAAGTGGGACGTCAGGGCCAAGCCCTTCGCCCGCACGTCGTTGAGGTCTACGTGGTCCCAGACGTCGAGGGCGGCGTCCAGCGCGAGCATCGAGATGATGTCCGGTGTGCCGACGCGGGCGCGGGAGACGCCGGGGTCCGGTGTGTACTCCGGCGACATGGCGAACGGCACTTCGTGGCCGGTCCACCCGGTCAGCGGCTGCTCGAACGTCGATTGACCGTTCCTGGGCACGTAGATGAACGCGGGCGAGCCGGGGCCGCCGTTGAGGAACTTGTAGGTGCAGCCCACGGCCAGGTCCACGTTCAAGGCGTCCAGCTCGATCGGCAGCACGCCCGCGCTGTGGCACAGGTCCCAGACGACCTTCGCGCCCACCGCGTGCACCTGCTCGGTCAGCCGGGCCATGTCGAGCAGCCGACCCGTGCGGTAGTCCACGTGGTTCAGCAGCACGACCGCCGTCGTGTCACGCAGGTCCAGCTCCTCCGGCGGAGCCGGGCGCAGAGCCAGGCCGGTCAGCTCCGCGACCGACCGCGCGATGTACCCGTCGGTCGGGAACGTGCCGGCGTCCACGACGATCTCCATGCGGTCGGTGTTGCGCACCGCCGCCATCAGCGCCTTGAACAGGTTCACGCTGGTCGAGTCCGCGACCACGACCTGCCCCGGCTTGGCGCCGATGAGCCGCCCGATCCGGTTGCCGACCCGTTCCGGCGCCTCCCACCAGCCCTCCGACCAGCTCCGGATGAGCCGTCGGCCCCACTGGTTGCGCACCACGTCCTGCACCCGCTCGGCGACGGCCTTCGGCGGCGCACCCAGCGAGTTGCCGTCCAGGTACACCACGTCGTCGTCGAGGTCGAACAGGTCGCGGACGTGCGCCAACGGGTCGGTCATATGCGTCATACGTGACTCCTGGCCGTCCACAGTTCGGGGAAGACAGAGCGTTGCGTGCGCTTCTCCAGCCACGCAACCCCCGCAGAGCCACCGGTTCCGGTTTTCGCGCCCATCGAACGGCGGGTGGCGAGCAGGTGGTCGTAGCGCCAGCGGGCGAACTCCTCGGCGATATCGGTCAGCGCCTCGCCGAGTTCGAGCAGGTCACGGGACCCGTCGCGGTAGATGTCCGCCCACACGGCCTCCACCTCGGTGTTCGGCTGATAGGGCTGGCTGACGTCGCGCTCCAACACCTCGGCCGGGATCGCCAGGCCCTGGCGGTGCAGGGCGGCGAGCACGTCGTCGTACAGGCTGGGCTCGTGCAGCAACGCCTCCAAAGCGTCGTGCTGCTGCGGCACGGCCCGGTGCGGTACGAGCATCGACCGGGACTTCTCCCCGAGCAGGAACTCCACCTCGCGGTACCGGCCGGACTGGAAGCCGGAGCCCTCGCCGAGGGCGTCGCGGAAGGAGTTGAACTCGGCCGGCGTCATCCGGGCGATCGGCCGCCACGCCGCGTTGAGGGCCTGCATGTGCAGGTCGCTGCGGCGCAGGGTGCGCACGGCGCCGCGCAGGTCGTCGGCGCGCAGTTCCTTCTTGGCGTGCCGCCACTCGAAGCACAGCAGCCCGAAGTACAGCTCCATGACCTGCGTGATCACCAGGAACGACATCTCACGCGGGTCTTCGGACCACTGCTGTTGCAGCGAGTGCAGCACGGAAGCGTGCACGTAGTCCTCGTAGGGCGTCGTGCCGCCGAAATCCAGCTTGGGTGCGACGGGGCAAGTCATGTCTTCATCATGACCGGGTGTTCGGGTGATCTGAATGGCCGATGAATGGTGTTCAGCCGGGAAGTTCTCACGATCGGCAAGCATTTCGGGCGGTAGCTTTGTGGTCGTGAGCATCGAGCTGGACGGCGTGGATTGGGCCCTGCTGGAGGCTCTTCAGGAGGACGCGCGGCTGTCGTACAACGAGCTGGCACGGCGCGTGCACGTGTCGCCGCCGACGGTGGCGCAGCGCGTGCGGCGGCTGGAGAACGCGGGCGTCATCACCGGCTACCGCGCGACCGTGGACCCCACGGCGGTGGGGCGGTCGGTGGTCGCCCTCGTGCGGATGAAGTGCTACGGGCCGCGGTGCATCACGGTGCACCCGGAACTGCTGGACGACTGCCCCGAAGTGGTCGAGGTGGTGCGGCTGACCGGCGACATCTGCTCGGTGGTGAAGGTGGTGACCACGTCGATCAGCGAGTTGGAGCGGTTGCTCGTGCGGCTGGGCGGCTACGGCGAGACGTCCAGCGCGATGGTGCTGTCGACGCCTATCCCGTGGCGCCCCGTGCTAGCCGGCTGAGCGCCAGCCGGACGTGCCCCTCGGTGCGTTCCAACGCCTCCGCGGCGCGCGCCGTGGGCACGTCGGCCAGCAGGTGCACCAGGGCCACCTTCATGTCGCCGCCCGCGTCGGCCAACGCGGTCGTGCACTCCTGCTCGCCCAGCCCCGTCGCCTCACGCAGGATGCGCACGGTGCGGCCGCGCAGCTTGGCGTTGGTGGCGCGCATCGACACCATCAGGTTCGAGTACGTGCGGCCGAGCCGGACCATCACGGCGGTGGAGAACGACGTCAGCACCAGCTTCTGCGAGGTGCCCGCCTTCATCCGGGTGGAACCCGCGATCGCCTCCGGGCCGGTGTCGACCGCGATCAGCACGTCCACCTCGACCGGTGTCGGCGCGGTCGGGTTGTTGGACACCAGGACCGTGTGGGCGCCCATCGTGCGGGCCTCTTCCAGCGCGGCCACCACGAACGGCGTGCGGCCGGACGCCGTGACGCCCAGCACCAGGTCGCCCGCCGCGGCGTGCCGGCGGATCTCGGCGGCGCCGTCGGCCCCCTGGTCCTCCACGTCCTCCACCGCGTTGACCAGGGCATCTCGGCCGCCCGCGTGGTGAGCGACGAACCAGTCCGGCGGCGCGTTGAACGTCGGCACCAACTCGGCGGCGTCCAGCGTGGCCAGCCGGCCGGACGTGCCCGCGCCGACGTAGTGCACCCGGCCGCCCGCGCGCAGCGCGCCGACGGCGAGGTCCGCGGCGCGGGCCAGTTCGGGCAGCACGGCGGCGACGGCGTCGGGGACGAGGTGGTCCTCGGCGTTGATCAGGCGGAGCACGTCCAGCGTGGAGAGCCGGTCGATGTCCTCGGTCCGCGGGTTCCTGGCCTCGGTGGGGGATTCCACGCGGACCGAGACATCGTGCCGGGGCGGCGTCATTTAGCGGACTCCCGGCGACGCCTGCCGTCCGGTCTCGCCCCGAGGCGGTGCCCCGACACCGCGTCGTACGTCGCTTCGAGAGCCGTCTTGGCGCTGTCCACGTGCCGCTGCGCGACGCCGATGAACAGGCAGTCGATCACGGTGAGCTGGGCGATCCGGCTGGCCATCGCGCCCGAGCGGAACGTGGTCTCGCGTGCCGCCGTGGTCAGCACGTGGTCGGCGACCTCGGTGATCGGCGAGCGCGGGAAGTTGGTGAGCGCCACCGTGGTCGCGCCGTGCTCCTTGGCCACCCGCAGCGCCTCGACGGTCTCCGAGGTGGAGCCGGTGTGCGATATCCCGACCGCGACGTCGGCCTCGGTGAGCACGGCGGCGGACGTGAGCGCGATGTGGGTGTCGTTCCAGGCGAAGCAGATTCGCCCGATCCGGTGAAGCTTCTGCTGGAGGTCGAACGCGACGAACGCGCTGGCCCCGAACCCGTAGACGTCCACCCGGCCCGCGCCGGCGACCGCCTCGACCACCGCTTCGAGGGTTTCCACGTTCAGCTGCTCGGCGGTCTCCTCGACCGCTCGCGCGTCCGCGAACGCCACCTTGCCCACCACCTGGCGCAGGTCGTCACGGGGGCCGATGTCACCGCCCAGGTCGCGGTCCGTGCGCATGGACGTGCGCGCGGTGTCGGCAGCCAGCGCTATCCGCAGCTCCGGGTAGCCCCCGACGCCGATGGCCTTGCAGAACCGGGTCACCGTGGTCTCGCTGGTGCCCGCGGCCTCGGCGACCTCGGTGATGCTGCGGTGTGCGACAGTCGCCGGGTTGTCCAGCACGACCTTGGCGACCCGTTGTTCGGCGCGGGCCAGGCCCGGCAGAAGTGAACGGATCTTGACCAGGGGGCTGGAGTCGGCGGTACTTTCGGTGGACACGTGGGAAACTTACTAACCGCTCAACGTACGGTCAACGCAGAGTCGGAGTAACTCACCCCAAATGTGACTCAAACTGACCGGTTGGTGGATCTTGCGGTCCGTATGTCACTAACTGTCCGCAGGCAGCCACCCTTCGGGGTGCAGACCCGCTGGTTCCCGCTCCCCGTCGAGTGCCACGCCCCGTTGGTCGGTGACGCGCACGGCGTCCACGTACGCACCGCGTGCGCCGTAGAAGCCCGTGCCCCGGACGTACCGCCAGCGGTACCGCACCGCCGAAGCCGTCTCGACCTCGACCTGCTGCCACCGCCGCTGCCCGTAACCGGCCAACACCTGGACATCGCGCCAAGTGGTCCCGTCGTTAGTCGCCTCGACGACGATCTTGTCGCCGGGGTCCAGGTCGACGAACGCCCGGAACGACAGTTTCTGCTTCTCGGACCGCTGCGGGAGGTCACGGGTGGTCAACGTGCCGCCGTCCGTCTCCGGTGTCCACGCCGTGCCGTGCCGGGGTTTCACCGCCAGCGCCCGCGCCAGGCCGTTGGCCACCACGCGCCGCGCCGGGTTGATCGTGCCCCAGTTGCGGCTGGGGTGCACCCGGTTGGTCAGCAGGATCGCGATCGACCGCGACAACGGGTCCAGCACCAGCGTGGTGCCCGTGTACCCGGTGTGCCCGGCGGCCCTCGGCGAGGTCAGCGCGCCCATGTACCAGCGCTGGTCCAGCTCGAAGCCCAGGCCGTGCGAGTTGCCGGGGAAGGCCTGGTTGAAGTCGGTGAGCATGAGCTGGACGGTGTCCTCGCGCAGGATTCGCCTGCCCGCGTGGGCACCGCCGTTGAGGATGGTCTGGCCGAGGGTGGCGAGCTCGCGTGCGGTGGAGAAGACGCCCGCGTGGCCCGCGACCCCGCCCAGTGACCAGGCGTTTTCGTCGTGCACGGTGCCGCGGATGATGCCCCGGCCGGCCTGGTACTCGGTGGCCGCGATCCGGTCGAGCTTCGACGCCGGTGGGTTGTAGCCGGTGTCCTGGAGGCCCAGCGGGCGGGCGATGTCCTCGCGGACCAGCTCGTCCAGCTTCTTGCCGGACCACTTCTCGGCCAGCACGCCCAGCGTGATCAGGTTCAGGTCCGAGTACAGGTACGTGGCGCCGGGCGCGCTGCGGGGCGTCGTGTCCATCACGGCTTTGATCCGGGACGGGACGTCCGGGTACTGCGACCACAGCGGCAGCCACGCGACCAGGCCTGACGTGTGGGTCAGCAGCTGCCGGACGGTGATCGACTCCTTGCCGTTGACGGCGAACTCCGGCAGGTGCCGCGCCACCGGGTCGTCCAGCCCGAACCGGCCCAGCTCGTGCTGTCGCATCACCACGATCGAGGTGAACAGCTTGGAGATCGACGCCAGGTCGAAGATCGTGTCCTGTGCCATCGGCACCCGTTGCTCTTCGGGCAGCTCGGTGCCCGAGGCGTCGCCGTAGCGGAGCGCCCAGCCTGTCGGCTGGTGCGTGACCACGACGCCGTCGTGCGCGAAGAGCGTGACGGCGCCTGAGAACAGCGGGTGGCCCGTGGAGTCCGGCACGGTGTAGCGCTCGATCTGCGCCAGTGCGGTGTCCAGCGGAGCCGGGTCGAGTCCCACGCGCTCAGGGGTACCCGGTCGGAGCACGCTGTTCGACCAGCCTTCGTGCGGCTGGTCGAAGCGGGCCTCCCGGCGGTCGGCGTGCGCCGGCGAGGTGACGAGCACGACCATGGCGGTCGCGATCAGCAGGGCGGGGATGCGCATCGCTGTCTCCCTCTACCGGTAGCGCAAGTACGGCCGGCGGGTGCGTTCGAACGCGGCCAGCTCCTCCGCCCAGGCGCCGACCACCTCGTCGGTGCCCGCGCCCGCGTCGACCATGCGGCGCAGCCGGTCCGAGCCGGTGAGCTTGTCGATCCAGTTGTCCGGCCGCCACGCGAAGACCTCCGGGTAGCGGGCCTTCGCCGTGACGATCATGGCCACCGCGGTGCGGACCGCGTCGAACCGGCGCGCGTCGGTGAGGTGCAGGGCGACACCGCCGCACAGCTTGTTGGCGAACTTGTTGAAGGTGGGGGTGAAATAGGTTTCGCGGAACCGGACGCCGGGCAGTGCCAGCGCGTTGAGGTCTTCGGCCCATCGCCAGTCCAGGCCGGGCGCGCCGATCGTCTCGAACGGGCGGGTGGTGCCGCGGCCCTCGGAGAACACCAGCCCTTCGAACAGGCAGGTGCCGGGGTAGACGAGCGCGGTGTCGTGCGTGGGCATGTTCGGGCTCGGCGCGATCCACGGGAGGCCGGAGTCCAGGTCGTCCCGCTTCCAGCCCTTCACGTCGACCACTTCGAGGCTGCCGAGCCGGCCGCCGTCGGTGGGCAGGAACTCGCCGTCGAACAGCCGGGCCAGCTCGCCGATGGTCATGCCGTGCTGCTGGACCACGGGTTTGCGGCCGACACCGGTCGCGTAGGCCGGGTCGAGCTGCGGGCCGCGGGCCGTGCCGCCGACCGGGTTGGGGCGGTCGAGCACCACGAACCGCACGCCGGTCGCGGCGGCGGCCTGCATTGCCGTGTACATGGTCCAGATGTAGGTGTAGAAGCGCGCGCCCACGTCCGCGATGTCGAAGACGAGCGTGTCGACGCCCGCCTTGGCGACCATGTCGGCGAGCTTGGTGGCGTTCGCGCCGTACGCGTCGTAGACCGGGATGCCGGTGCGCGGGTCGAGGTAGTCGCCCTCCGAGCCGCCGGCCTGGGCCGAGCCGCGGAAGCCGTGCTCCGGGCCGAACGCGGCCTGCGGCTTCAGGCCGGCGGCTGTCATCGAGTCCACGATGTGGGTCTGGTCGCGCAGCACGCCGGTCGGGTTGGTGACCACGCCGACCTTGAGGCCCGCGAACCGCTGCCACCCGTCCTCGGCCAACTGCTCCGCGCCGGTCTTGACGGCGCGCGGGCGGTTGGAGTTGTCGGCGTTGGCGGTGTTGTCGGCGTTGAGGGCGCCGAGCGCGGGGACGGCGAGGGCGCCCGCGGTGAGGAAGTGCCTGCGGTCCACCGGGTCACCAACCCACGCCGTGGCCGAACGGGTACGGCGTCGGTCCGGGCACCGCGACCGGCAGTGTGCCGACCGGTGAGACCTCACCGGTGATCACCCTGGCCAGCGATTCCATCGAGGCCACCCCGTAGGAGTAGGTGGCCAGCCAGGTCGGCGCGGCGGTGTACGCGACGTCGTACGGGTTCTGCGCTGCGACCGCGACGACCGGCTTGCCGGTGGCGAGGAGCCTGGTCAGCAGGTCCTGCTGGGCCGGTTGGCGGGACAGCGCGTTGGTGAGCACGACGACCAGGTCGGCGTTGGCGGCGGCCTGGACGGCGGCGGTGATCTGCGCTTCCGTCGGCGCGGTGCCGGTGGGCAGCGCGGTGCCGCCGAGTGCGGTGGCCAGGGTGCGGCTCGTCGTCTCGCCCCAGCCGGTGACCAGCGCGGCCGTCGGCTTGGTGGGCCGCGGCAGCACGCCCGCGTCGTTGCGCACGGCGGTGATGGTGCGGTCGGCGATCTGCCGGGCGGCGGCCTTGTGCTCGGGCGTGGCAAGGACGGAATCGACGGTGTCGACGTCGGCCCGCGGGCTGGTGAGCATCCCGCGCAGGAACTTCATCCGCAGCACCCGCAGCACGCTCTCGTCGATGCGCCGCTCGGTCAGCTCACCGTTGCGGACCGCCGCGATGACGCTGTCGAACGCCACCTGGAGGTTCACCGGCATGAGCAGTTGGTCGACGCCCGCCTTCAACGCCAGCACGGGGATCTCCGCGTCGGAGTGCAGCTGTCGCACGCCCGCCATGGCCAGCGAGTCGGTGATGACGACGCCGTCGAAGTCCAGCTCCTCGCGCAGCAGGTCCAGGGAGGGCTTGGACAACGTCGCGGGCTCACCGGAGGGGTCGATCTTCGTCATCTGGATGTGCGCCGTCATGATCGAGTCGATGCCCGCGGCGATGGCGGCCTTGAACGGCGGCGCGTCGACCGCACGCCACTCCTCGACGGTCCGGTCGACCTTCGGCAGGGTGGTGTGGCTGTCCTGGCCGGTGTCGCCGTGGCCGGGGAAGTGCTTGGCGGTCGCGCTCACCGAGTGCTGGGACAGGACGCGGCCCTGGTAGCCGCGCACCTGGGCGGCGGTCAGCTCGGCCGCGAGTGCCGGGTCGCTGGAGTACGAGCGCACGCCGATGACCGGGTTCGCCGGGTTGGAGTTGACGTCCGCGTCCGGCGCGAAGTTCTGGGTGATGCCCATGGCCCGCAGTTCACGGGCGGTGATCCGGGCGGCGAGCTCGGCGTCCTGCGTGCTGCGGCCCGCGCCGAGGGCCATGTTGCCGGGGAACTGGGTGGCGGGCAGGCCGATGCGGGTGACGATGCCCATCTCCTGGTCGGTGGAGATGGCCAGCGGGATGCGGCTCGCCCCCTGGAGGCCGTTGGAGAGGGCGGCGATCTGGCGCGGGGTGTCGATGTTGTCGTAGCTGGTGTTGTTGAAGTAGATGACCCCGCCCGGCTGGAACTTCGCCACCACCTCGGCCGGGGTGGCCACGCCGAAGTCGCGCAGGTTGCCGGGGTGCGCCTCGTTCGACGACTGGCCGTGCACGTAGGTGACGAACAGCTGGCCGACCTTCTGCTCCAGCGACATGCCCTGGACCAGGGCGGTGAGGCTCTGGGCCCCGGTGTTCTGCGTCCCGGTGTTCTGGGCGTCGGCCGGCGCGGCTTGCGCGGACGGCGCCACGACGGAAGCCGCGGCCAAGGCGACGACGACGAGCGGACGGAGCACTGCGGCCTCCCACTGGAAATCTTCCACCACTAAGTGGCGGCAATCGGCAAGTTACCCACGTCACAGAGGCGGGTCAACGGGTTGCGCTCTGTGGGCATTGTGGCGGGGAGCACCGACAGATTCGGGAGGCCCCAGCGTCGCCCGATCGGGCGGTTCGGGGTAAGGGTGGGGCTTTGGACGCAGAAAGACGGTGGGGCCCCTCGTGAGGGGCCCCACCGTCGACAGCGCGGGCTTGCAAGTTACCAAGCGTGCAACTTCTGTCGTATCACCATGGCCTCGGCGTCCAGCGTCCCGGTACGCAGGCCCTAGACGACAAGCCTCCCGCGGCGCGCTGCGCGTGGGTGTCTCGAAGTCCGCGCACGGAGCTCTGTCGGGGTGGGCGACGCTTCTCTTCCGCTTCGTCCCTGGCCGACCCGAGGTCCGCACTTCCTTTGTAATAGCTGTTCGGCGTCACAGCAAGAGCTCGATGGGGTGCACCGGTCAAGCGACGTTCAGTAGCGGAAAGGCTTTGGTGACGGCGGCTTCGCGTCGGTGATCGCGGCCGGTACCGCTGACCGGGGCAAGCCGGGGGTGAATCAGCTCCGGCGTCGCCTGCGCAGGCCGTACCAGGCCACGCCCGCGGCCGTCGCGGCGCCCAAACCGATCGCGGTCACGGCGACCGCGGTGCCCGACGGGCGGGGGATGCGGGCGCGCAGCGACACGGGGTCGGAGAACGTCAGCACCGGCCACCCGCGTTGAGCCGCGATCTTGCGCAGCGCGCGGTCCGGGTTGACCACGGTCGGGTGGCCGACGGCCTCCAGCAGCGGCAGGTCGGTGATCGAGTCGGAGTAGGCGTAGCAGTTGCTCAGGTCGTAGTCGTGCTGCTCGGCGAGCTGCTTGATGGCGATCGCCTTGTTCTCGCCCGCGCAGTAGAAGTCGACCTCACCGGAGTAGCGGCCGGCCGCGACCACCATCCGCGTGCCGACGCTGTGCGTCGCGCCGACCATGGTGGAGATGGGCGCGACCAGCTCCTCACCCGAAGCGGACACGACGACCACGTCGTGGCCCTCGGTCTTGTGGTCGGTGATGAGCTGGGTGGCCTCTTTGTAGACCAGGGGATCGACGATGTCGTGCAGCGTCTCGTCCACGATCGAGCGCACCTGCTCGACGTCCCAGCCCTCGCAGAGCGCGGTGATGTGCGAGCGCATCCGGTCCATCTGGTCGGCGTCGGCGCCGGCCAGCATGAACACGAACTGCGCGTAGGCGCTCTTGAGCACCGCACGCCGGTTGATCAGGCCCTCTTGGAAGAAGGGCCGGCTGAACGCCAGCGTGCTCGACTTGGCGATGACGGTCTTGTCCAGGTCGAAGAACGCGGCGACTCGACTGCCTTCGTTGGCGTGCTCGGTCACCGCTCAAGCTTAAGGCGGACGCGTCGGGACCTACCGCCGGTAGTTGTTCGCTACTTTACGAACTGAGTGTGCGGTCGGCCGAAATTTCCGCGTCCCTCTAACGGAAGACACGCATGACCGTGTCCTGTGGGGATACAGTAGACGGGTCCGGCTCGACCGGACAGGTTCAGTCCGACCCCCCGGGACTGAACCAATGACGACCCCCGTCCCTCCCCCCTGGCGGGGGTCGTCCCATGTCCGGGGTCGGTTTTCCGGGGTGTCGCGCTGGACCTCCGCGCACTTGCACCCCTTCTTGCATCGGCTGTCGATCCTCCGCCGCGTCGACCATGACGACTCATGCATAACCGCTCGCGGCCCGCTCGGTTGTCCACGGTCGGCTCGGTTGTCCACATGTTGATCATGAACCGTTGTGTCCTTCCTCACCGCCCGCCACCGTGGAACCCGTAGATCGACAACGGGGAGGGCGGATGAAGCGACCGGTGGCTCTGGTGGCCGAAGCGGGTCTGGTCGAGGAGGTGCTGCACGCGGCGGCGGTCGTGGGCTGCGAGGTGGAACGCGTGGTCGACGTGACCGCGTTGCGCGGCCGTTGGCACGGCGCACCCGCGGTGGTGCTGGACGAGGAGGCGGTGGTCGCGTGCGCGGCGGCCGGGTTCCCGCGCAGACCGGGTGTCCACGTCGTCGGCGCCGGTCCACCCGATCCGGCGACGTGGCGGCGTGCCCTGGCTCTGGGCGCGGAGCAGGTTTTGGAGCTGCCCGCCGACCAAGACCGCCTGCGGGCGGTGCTGGCCGATGCCGCCGAGGGCGATCCGGTTGGTGACGGCAAGGTTCTGGCCGTCCTGGGCGCCCGTGGAGGCGCGGGCGCGTCTGTCTTGTCGGTGGCGGTGGGGCAGGCCGTGCTGTCCATGGGCGGGCACGGCCTGCTGGTCGACTGCGATCCGTTGGGCGGCGGTCTCGACCTGACGTTGGGCGCGGAACGCCAGGAGGGCCTGCGCTGGCCCACGTTGCAGCTGACCGGCGGCCGCGTGCCCGCAGCGGCACTCCGTTCGGCGCTACCGGGCCGCACCGGCAGGCGCGGCAGCCTCACGGTGTTGTCCTGCGGTCGGACCGGCCCGGGCCCGGAACCGGATGCCGTCGTCGCGGTCATCGAGGCGGGCAGGCGCGCCGGCGGAACGGTCGTGTGCGACGTGCCGCGCCAACTGACCGATGCCGCCTGCGCCGCACTCGACCGGGCCGATCTGGCGGTCTTGGTGGTGCCCGCGGACGTGAAGGCCTGCATGGCCGCGAAGACCCTGGTCGAACAGGCCGGCGAACGCGGCGTGCAGCTGAAGGCGGTAGTCCGGGGCCCAGCCCCGGGTGGCCTGTCCACCGCGCAAGTGGTGGAAGCCGTGGACGTCCCCCTGCTCACCACCATGCGCCCGGAACCAAGGCTGGCAACGGCCCTGGACCACGGCCGCTTCCCGGAAACCACCCGCGGCCCGCTGGCGAAGGCGGCCCGAGAAGTCTTGGAGGCCCTCCATGCCCACTGACCGCACGCACGCCCGGTGTGAGTCGGGGGTGCCTCGTGAGCTGTGATCGCAGGCCGACTGTGAAGCGGCATCCCGGGTTTCGGCCGGTGCCGGTGTTCCGGACTTGTCGTCCGGTGTTGTTGTCGGCGCTTGTTCTCGCCGAGCTGTCCATGCCTCATCCGGTGGCTTCGTCCGCGGGTTGGGAGGGGCAGACGGATGCCGGTCGTCGTGCGTTGGTCGAGGCGGCCCGAGAGGTGTTGGCGGTGCGTGGCGGGGGTCGTTCTTCCGCATTGCACGGCGTTGGTGGGGGAGGTCGGCGGTGAACGATCTGGTTGAACGCGTCCGGCAGCGGCTGGCCAATGGGCGCACCGACCTCACCTCCGCCGCCGTGGCCGCAGCGGTGCGGGGAGAGGCGGGTGGGGTGCTGGGCGACGAGGACGTCCAGCGGGCGCTCACTGTGTTGCGCCAGGAGTTCGTCGGGGCCGGCCTGCTCGAACCGCTCCTGCGTGACCCGGACACGACCGACGTCCTGGTCACCGGGCCGGATCAGGTGTGGGTCGACGGCGTTGCCGGGCTGCGCCGGACGGACGTCGCCTTTCCCGACGAAGCCGCTGTGCGCCGGCTCGCCCAACGGCTCGCGGTGGCGGCCGGGCGGCGGTTGGACGATGCGGCGCCCTACGTCGACGGGTGGCTGCCCGGGTCGGTGCGGTTGCACGCCGTGCTGCCGCCGATCGCGCCGCTCACCTGCCTGTCGTTGCGAATCCTCCGTCCGGCTGTGCACGACCTGGCGGCGCTGCAGGCGTGCGGCACGTTCGACGAGCCGACCGGCGACCTGCTCCGGGCGATCGTGGTGGCCCGCCAGGCGTTCCTCGTGGTCGGTGGCACGGGGTCCGGTAAGACGACGCTCCTTGCCGCCCTGCTCGGCTGCGTGCCGCACCACGAACGCGTGGTGTGCGTGGAGGACGCGGGGGAGTTGCAGCCCGACCACCCGCAGGTCGTTCGGCTGTTGGCGCGCGGTCCCAACGTCGAGGGCGCGGGTGAGGTGACGATGCGGGACCTGGTCCGGCAGGCGTTGCGGATGCGGCCGGATCGGATCGTGGTCGGCGAGGTTCGTGGCGCCGAAGTGTGCGAGTTGTTGTCGTCCCTCAACACCGGGCACGACGGTGGTGCGGGCACGTTGCACGCCAACTCGCCCGCCGAGGTCCCGGCTCGGCTGGAGGCGTTGGCCGCGCTCGGCGGGCTCGATCGGCACGCGTTGCACAGCCAACTCGCCGCGGCGGTGAAGGTCGTGCTGCACATGCGCCGTGCGGGCGACGGCACCCGGTACCTCGCCGAGGTCGGGGTCCTGGCACGGCGGTTCGGCGAGCTGGTGGTCCGGCCGGCCTGGCGGCGTGACGGAGGCCCGCAGGAAGCCGCCGCAGAGCTCCAATCCCTGGTGGGGTGGCCATGAGCCTCCTGCTGCTGGCTGCCGCACTCCTGGTCTTGCCGTCCTCGGCGGCGCGTCGACGCCTGGCCCGGCTTCAGCGCGGACCCAAAGCGCACTGGAAGCCACCGAAACCCAACCATCCGCTCGTCGTCCTGGCGGGCACCGCGCTGGGCATCCCGGTGGGGGTGGGCGGGGCGATCGCGGGCGCGTTGCTGGCCTCGACGGTCTGGCGCACGTACCGGGAGAGCACACGACAACGCGACCACCTGAAGGCGTCCGCCGCCCTCGCCGAGGGGTTGAAGGCGTTCGTCGCCGAGCTGCGTTCGGGTGCCCACCCGGCCAAGGCCGCCGTCGGTGCCGCCGAGGACGCGGAGCCGCCGGCGACGGACGTCCTGCGGGCGATCGCGGCGACGTCGGCACGTGGTGGTGACGTGGAAGCGGCGCTCGCCGACTTCCCGGACGCCCACCAGTTGGCACGGGCGTGGCGGCTGTCGGCGGTGCACGGTGTGCCGTTGGCCGACGTGCTGGACGCGGTCCGTCGAGACCTGGACCGGCGCACCGCGTTCGCCGGACAGGTCCACGCCCGGATGGCAGGCCCACGAGTCAGCGCCGCCGTCCTGGCCGGTCTACCGCTCGCCGGCGTGGTGCTCGGCGAACTCGGCGGCGCGAGCCCGCTGGCCGTCCTGACCGGCACCGCGCCGGGACAGGTGCTGCTGGTCGCCGGAGTGGTCCTGATCTGCGCCGGGCTGCGGTGGAGCGGTCGGCTGACCAGGCAGGTGATCGCGTGAGCCTGCTGCTGCTCGCCCTGGCGCTCCTCGCGTTCCCGCCACCACCGAGGGCCGCGTCGAGGCTGAAACCGAAAACCCGACGGCACCCCAAACCCAAGCCCAGACCGCCTGACCCGTTCGCCCAAGCGGCGACCTGGGACCTCCTCGCGGCCGCGCTACGGGCTGGTCTGCCGGTGGCCAGGGCGGTGCAAGCCGTCGTGGCGGGCGTCCCGCCGGGACCGGCCGAACGCCTCCGCGAGGTGGTCGACCTGCTGACGTTGGGCGCGGACCCGGTGAAGGCGTGGGCCAGAGCCCTCGACCACCCGGACACCGCACCACTGGCGAGAGCGGCACGCCGCACCGCACGTTCCGGCGCGGCCCTGGCCGGTGCCGCGGCGGATCTGGCCGCGGAGGCCCGGGCGATGGTGTCCGACCAGGCCGAAGCCCGCGCACAACGAGCGGCGGTGCTCGTGGCGGGGCCGCTCGCCCTGTGCTTCCTGCCGGCGTTCCTGTGCCTGGGCGTCCTGCCCGTGGTGATCGGGCTCGTCAGCGGCATCAGCGAGAACTGGTGAAAGTCCACAGTAGACGGAGATGGAGAGATGTCGCAAAGCCGGGAAAAGGTGCTGGACGACAGTGGAACGTCCACTGTGGAATATGCGATCGCGTCGATCGCGGCGGCGGGGCTGGCCATGCTCCTGTACTCGCTGTTGACCGGGGATTGGACGCTGAACCACCTCCAAGGCCTGCTGCAACGAGCGTTCACGGTGGACGCGTGAAGCGCGACCGCGCCCCGACGAAGGTGTTCGGGGACGACCGGGGCGGGGTGACGGTCGAAGCGGCGGTGGCGGTGTGCGGGTTGGTCGTCGTCCTGGCGCTCGGGGTCGCCGCCGTGATGGCGGTGGTGGGGCAGCTCCGGTGCACCGACGCGGCACGTGAGGCGGCTCGGCTGGTGGCCCGTGGTGACGCCTCGCGAGCTGACGGCGTGGTCGAGGCGATCGCGCCTCAAGGGGCCCGGTGGGCGGTCCACAAAGAAGGGGACACCGCGTGGGTGGAGGTCAGCGTCTCGCGCCTGGGCGTGGAGTTGCGGGCGCGTGCCTACGCGGTGTTGGAGCCGGGGGTGGCGGATGGATGACCGCGGGGCGGCGTCCGTTGTGGCGGTCGCCGTCGCCGGGGTGTGGTTCGCGCTGGTCGTGGTCGGTGTGCAGGTCGGCGAAGCCGTTGTGACCAGACACCGGTTGAGCGCGGCGGCCGATCTCGCGGCGTTGGCGGCGGCCGGGCAGTTGGTGTCCGGGACGGTCCACGCCTGCGGACGCGCCGAGTGGGTCGTCGAGCGGATGGGCGGTCGGTTGGCCTCGTGCGATGTGGACGGATGGGAGGTCTCGGTGCGGGTGTCCGGCTCTACCTGGGCATTCGGCGCGCTCAGCGCCCACTCCCGTGCAGGTCCGGCTGAACGATGACCCCTACACCCCGCGACGAACGGTCGGCCATCGGCGGTGAGCGGACTCACAGGACCGCAGATTCGCGGTTTGGCGGTGGGTGAACGGTCCCGGTGGCGTTCTGCCGCTCGCCCCCGCACGCCGCGTTCGCCGTGCCACAACGACCAGTTGTCGACTGACGGTTACCAAAACCCCCGGTCATGCCGTTAGTTCAAGTGACGGCACCGACACGGTGTCGAACAAGACCCGACACGGTGTCGTGGATCGCAACACTGGAGGCGAACGAAAGATGGAGTGGTCGGATAGCTGGCGCGGGGCCTTCCGCATCGAGCTGCGCGCAGAGGCGGTCAACCTCGCGTGGCACGGGTGGCCTGTGCTGCCGGGCACCTATCCGGCGGGTGAGCAGTGGGCCGGGCGCAACGGGGTCGAGGACGACGGCCCGGTTCCGGTGCACCGCGACTGGCAGGAGCGCATCGGCACCAAGGCGGAGCAGGTCGCCACCTGGTGGGCGGGCCACTCCTACAGCATCCTGCTGGCGACGGGTCACGGTGTGGACGCCATCGAGGTCGGCGCCGACCTCGGCCGCCGGGCCGCGGTCGAGCTGCGCGCCACCGGCATCCCGGTCCCGATCGTGGCCACTCCGGAAGGCCGCTGGATGTTCCTGGTCGCCTCCGGCGGCCAGGTGGCCACGAGCGAGGACGTCAAGCACTACGGCAAGGGCGAGTACGTTCCGCTGCCGCCGAGCCCGTGCCAGGTCGGCGTCGTGCACTGGCGGGTCAAGCCGCAGATCTGCGCGTGGCAGCTGCCGCACGCGAGCGTGGTCCGGGACGCCCTGTTCCAGGCCGCCAACCCCACCCCCGACTACGGCCTGGTCGCCGCCGACCGGTCCTGATCCAGGTGGCCGTGCCGGATGTCGTGGCGTCTCTCCCCGACCACACCGAGCACGACGTCCAGCACGGCCACCCCGCCCGCCTTGTCCAGCGGATCGTTGCCGTTCCCGCACTTCGGCGACTGCACGCAGGACGGGCATCCGGCCGGACACGCGCAAGCAACGATGGCCTCCCTAGTAGCGACCAACCACGGGACTACCGCGTTGAACCCGCGGTCGGCGAACCCGGCTCCCCCGGGATGACCGTCGTGCACGAACACCGTCGCCTCCCCGGTGTCCTGGTGCAGTGCGGTCGAGACTCCGCCGATGTCCCAACGGTCACAGGTCGCGAAGAGCGGTAGCAGGCCGATCGCCGCGTGTTCGGCGGCATGCAGTGCGCCGGGGACGCGCGCCGGAGCCAGACCGGCGCCCCCCGGCGCACTGCCCAGCAACTCCGGAGACACCGTGTACCAGACCGCCCGCGTCACCAACGTCTGCGCGGGCAGGTCCAACGGCACCGAGTCGATCACCTGCCCAGACGGCAGTTTCCGCAGGTAGCCGACGACCTGCGAGGTCACCTCCACCTCGCCCAGGCACACCGTCACCCCCTCGTACGAGCGCTGCTCCAGCACCCGCACCACCGAGATGTCCTTGGTGTCACGAGCCGTCGTCGACCAGTCCGGCCGCTCCGCGTGCACGAACGCGATGCCGCCGTCCAAGTCGAGGTGGTCCACCACGTACGACTCGCCCTGGTGCAGGTAGACCGCCCCGGAGTGCACCTGCCAGCACGCCGCGCCGGGATCGACCGTGCCGAGCATCCGCCCCGAATCGGCCTCCACCACCACGACCTGCTCGCCACCGGACCCGCGGATGTCCACGTCGGCGTGCGGCCGGTCGTGCGAAGTCCAGTACCAGCCGTTCGGCCGCCGCCGCAGCACCCGCCGCGCCGTCATGTCCTCCACCACGGCCAGCGCCGCGTCACCCCCGAACGAGGCCAGCGAATCTGGTGTCAACGGCAGCTCGGCCGCCGCGCACGCCAAGTGCGGCTCCAGCACGTACGGGTTCGTCGGGTCCAGCACCGTCGCCTCGACCGGTTTGTCCAGCACCGCCGACGGGTTGTGCACCAGGTAGGTGTCCAACGGGTCGTCCCGCGCCACGAACACCACCAGCGCGTCCGTGTCGCCGGTCCGCCCGGCCCGCCCGGCTTGCTGCCAGAACGACGCCAGCGTGCCGGGGAACCCGGCCACCACCACGGCGTCCAACCCGACGATGTCGACGCCCAGCTCCAACGCGTTCGTCGTCGCCACACCCAGCAGCTCACCCGACGACAACGCCCGCTCCAACGCCCGCCGCTCCTCCGGCAGGTACCCGCCGCGATAAGCGGCCACCCGCGCGGCCAACGACGGATCGACCTCCGACAGCACCCGCCGCGCGCCCAACGCGGTCAGCTCGGCCCCCACCCGCGACCGCACGAACGCCAACGACCGCGCGCCCTCCACCACCAGCTCGGCCAGGATTCGCGCCGTCTCCGCACCCGCCGACCGGCGCACCGGCGCACCGTGCTCGCCCTCCAGATCGGCCAACAGCGGCGGCTCCCACAGCGCCACCGTCCGCCCGGCGCGCGGCGACCCGTCCTCCGTCACCGCCGCGACCGGCGCACCGAGCAGCGCCGAGGCCGACGCCGCCGGATCGGCCACCGTCGCCGACGCCAGCACGAACACCGGGTCCGCGCCGTACCGCTGGGCGATCCGCCGCAACCGGCGCAACAACAACGCCACGTGCGAACCGAAAACACCCCGGTACGTGTGACATTCGTCGACCACCACGTACGACAGCCGGCGCAGGAACCGGATCCACCGGGCGTGGTTGGGCAGCACGCCCCGGTGCAGCATGTCGGGGTTGCTGAACACCCAGTTGGCGTGCGCCCGCACCCAATCGCGTTCCGCCATCGGCGTGTCGCCGTCGAACGACGCCGCGCGCACCCCCGCCACGCCCAACGCGTCCACCGATCTCAACTGGTCCGCGCCCAGCGCCTTCGTCGGCGAGAGGTACAGAGCTGTTGCCTTCGGATCAACTGTCAACGCGCTCAGAACCGGCAATTGGTACGCCAGCGATTTGCCGGACGCCGTGCCCGTCGCCACTACGACATGTGACCCTGACCACGCGTGCTCCGCCGCCTCCACCTGGTGCCGCCACGGTTCCACCACACCGCGTTCCACCAGCGCCGACACCACCGGGGACGGCGCCCACGACGGCCACGGGGCGGGCTGCGCCGCACGTGGCGGCAGATCTTCGGTGTGCGTCAGCGGCGATTCACCCGCCGGAACACCGGCGAGGACCCGGTCCAGCAAACGACGCCCCTGGTTCGCCACGGGCGCAGCTTCGCACATCAAGGACCCCCTCACGAGGGATAAGACTCAGCCTGCGCACATAACGGTGTGTGCACGGATCGGGACGCCCCGTTGTGGACTTGCGCGCTATGAATAGACTCCGCCGAATCGCATCCAATGAGGGATGCATCACGTTGTGTCGGGGCTGACAGTCGCGTGAGTGACCCGCCTCACACTAGCGGGGTGTGACCCACGTTGGGTTAGGAAAACTCACCAGGAGGACGGATGTCCCGGCAATTCCTCGCGGAGGGCCTAGAGCTCTCCGGAGGTGATCGCGGCCTCGTGGCCGTGGTCGCCGTGGTCGCCCTGGCTGCCCTGGCCGTGGGCTATGTGCTGCTCCGGGAGGTACTGGCCGCGGGCCAGGGCACCTCCAAGATGCAGGACATCGCCAAGGCGGTCCAAGAGGGCGCAGCGGCCTACCTCAACCGGCAGTTCCGAACGCTCGGCATCTTCGTCGTCATCGTGTTCGTGCTGCTGTTCATGCTTCCCGCCGAGGACACGGGGGAGCGCATCGGCAGGTCGCTGTTCTTCATCGTCGGCGCCGTGTTCTCCGCCATCATCGGCTACCTCGGCATGTGGCTGTCGACCCGCGCGAACGTGCGCGTCGCCGCCGCGGCCAGGGAGACCGGCGGCCGCGAGAAGGCCATGCGGATCGCGTTCCGCACCGGCGGCGTGGTCGGCATGTTCACCGTCGGCCTCGGCCTGTTCGGCGCCGCGCTGGTGGTGTTCGTCTACGTCGGCCAGGCGCCGCGGGTGCTGGAGGGCTTCGGCTTCGGCGCCGCGCTGCTGGCCATGTTCATGCGGGTCGGCGGCGGCATCTTCACCAAGGCCGCCGACGTCGGCGCGGACCTGGTCGGCAAGGTCGAGCAGGGCATCCCCGAGGACGACCCGCGCAACGCCGCGACCATCGCGGACAACGTGGGCGACAACGTCGGCGACTGCGCCGGCATGGCGGCCGACCTGTTCGAGTCCTACGCCGTCACCCTGGTGGCCTCGCTGATCCTCGGCACCGCCGCGTTCGGCGCGCAAGGCCTGCTGTTCCCGCTGATCGTGCCCGCGATCGGCGTGCTCACGGCGGTCATCGGCGTCTACATCACCCGTGCGCGCACCGGTGAGAGCGGCTTGTCGGCGATCAACCGCTCGTTCTACATCTCCGCGGTCATCTCGGCGGTGCTGTGCACGGTGGCGGCGTTCGTCTACCTGCCCAGCTCGTTCGCCGGGCTCAACCTCGCCGGCGCGACCACGGACGCGAGCACCAAGGGCAACCCGGCGATGATCGCCGCCATCGCGGTGATCATCGGCATCGCGCTGGCGGGCGTCATCCTGTGGCTGACCGGCTACTTCACCGGCACCGAGCACAAGCCGGTCAAGGAGGTCGGCCGCACCTCGCTCACCGGCGCGGCGACCGTCATCCTCTCCGGCATCTCGGTCGGCTTCGAGTCGGCGGTCTACACCGCCCTGGTCATCGGCGGCGCGGTCTACGGCGCGTTCCTGCTGTCCGGCTCGGCGATCGTGGCGCTGTTCGCCGTCGCCCTGGCCGGGTGCGGCCTGCTCACCACCGTCGGCGTCATCGTGGCCATGGACACCTTCGGGCCCGTGTCCGACAACGCCCAGGGCATCGCCGAGATGTCCGGCGACGTGGACGGCGAGGGCGCGCAGATCCTCACCGAGCTCGACGCGGTGGGCAACACCACCAAGGCCATCACCAAGGGCATCGCGATCGCCACCGCCGTGCTGGCCGCGACCGCGCTGTTCGGCTCCTACAAGGACGCCATCGAGAAGGCGCTGGCGGACGTGGGCAGCGAGTTCTCGGACGGCGCCTTCGTCGCGTTCGCGCCGAACGTGCTGGTCGGTCTGCTGATCGGCGCGGCCGTGGTGTTCATGTTCTCCGGTCTCGCGGTCAACGCGGTGACCCGTGCGGCGGGCGCGATCGTGTTCGAGGTGCGCCGCCAGTTCCGCGAGAACCCGGGCATCATGGACGGCTCGGTCAAGCCGGAGTACGGCAAGGTCGTCGACATCTGCACGAAGGACTCGCTGCGCGAACTGGCCACTCCCGGTCTGCTCGCGGTGCTGGCGCCGATCGCGGTCGGCTTCGGCCTCGGCGTCGGCCCGCTGGCCGGGTACCTGGCCGGCGCGATCGCCACCGGCACCCTGATGGCGGTGTTCCTGGCCAACTCCGGTGGCGCCTGGGACAACGCGAAGAAGCTGGTCGAGGACGGCAACCACGGCGGCAAGGGCTCCGACGCGCACGCCGCCACCGTCATCGGCGACACCGTCGGTGACCCGTTCAAGGACACCGCCGGTCCGGCCATCAACCCGCTGATCAAGGTGATGAACCTGGTCTCGGTGCTGATCGCGCCCGCCATCGTCGGCTTCTCGGTCGGCGCGGACGCGTCGGCGGGCATCCGGTACACGATCGCGGTCGTGGCGGTCGTGATCATCGTGGCGGCCGTGGTCGTGTCCAAGCGGCGCGGCACGGCCATCGCGGACACGCCGGCGGAGGCCACCACGTCAGCGTGACCACCATCGCGTGAACCTGTGGTGAAGGCGGGGTGCTCCAACCGGGGCACCCCGCCTTCGTTTGGGTGGGATACGCCAGGTGGGGGCACACTGTGGGTGATGCCTAAGACTGTTGGGAGCACCCTGATGAGACTTCTGCCGCTGGTCGCCGCGACCGCCTTGGTCGTGACGCTCGCCGGGTGCGGGTCCGGGGGTGACTCCGCCGCGCCCACGACGTCCACGGTGCCGTCCGACGCGCCGGCGGTGGTGTACATGGACAAGGTCTGCACGGCGATCTCGTCGTACACGGCGGCGCCCAAGACGCCGCCGCCGCTCGAGGGGAGCGACCCGGCGAAGCGCAAGGCCGACATGGCCGTGTACATGGGTCAGATGGCGGACGCGTTCACCCAGACCGCCACCAAGCTGCGCGAGGTCGGGCCGTCGCCGGTGCCCGGCGGTGACGAGCAGGTGGAGAAGATGGCGGCCACGTTCACCGACATCGCGAAGAACTTCTCCGACTCGAAGGCGGCCATCGAGGCGGCGGACGCCAACGACCCGGTGGGCGGGCTGCAGGCCGCCGGCGAGGCCATCAAGCGATTGGATGAATTCATCGAGCCCCTCAAGGCGCTGGAGACGTCGCCGGAGCTCACGGCGGCGGCCGAGAGCGCCCCCGCCTGCCAGGGTATGAAGACGCCGCAGCCGTCCGAGTCGGCGGTACCCACGTCGTAGTAGGTTGCCGCCTCGCCTTCTCCGATCTTTGGGGGCTTTGTGAAGCACCGTGTCGCGCTCGCGGGCGCGCTCGCCGCTGTCCTGGTCACCACCGCGTGCAGTGGTGGCGGGTCGTCGTCCTCGTCGTCCTCGGGCTCGTCCACGACCACGACGACCACCACCGCCACCGCCGCCGCCGGGGCGGGCACCGCCGACCCGATCGAGTGGACCGGCACGTTCTGCGAGGGCATGGAACCCGCGATCGAGGGCGTGCTGGCCCTGCTGAAGACCATGTTCGAGGGTGGAGCGGAGAACCCGGCCGTGCTGAAGGCCGCGCTGCTCGACAACGGCGGCAAGGCGGGCAAGTCGCTGTCCGAGGCGGGCGAGAAGCTGAAGGACCTCGGCGCCCCCTCGCCGGAGAGCCAGGCCCTGCACGACGAAGTGGTCGCCTTCTTCACCGACTGGGGCAAGACGTCGGCCGAGTTCAACACCGAGTTGGCGAAGCTGGACCCGGCCGACCCGGACTTCTTCGCCAAGCTGGAGCAGTTGGGCGGCGACCAGACCGACCCGTCCAAGCTCCAGGAGCAGGTCAAGAAGCTCCAGGCCGATCCGAAGCTCAACGAGGCGTTCAAGCAGGCGCCGCAGTGTGTGCAGATGAACGAGACGCTGAAGAGCCTCGGCAGCTGACTCGCGCCGGAGAGATCCGGTGCCGCTGATACACGTGAGGCCGTTGGGGTTGGTGGTTCAGCCCTTCGGAGACTGGCCGCGGTCGAACGTGTGTTCTACGCTGCCTTTTCGTGGGGCAACTGTCCTTCTTCTCGGCCGAGGCGAGACAGCCTTGCGTCGGTGACCTGGCGGGCCTGCTGTGCGGGCCCGGCCGGGCGCTGGGCTTCGCCCGTGGACGGGCGGCCCGGGTGTCGGTGGGGGTCGACGGCCGGGCCCGTGCCGCCGCCGTCGTGGCGGCGTTGGCCGAGCGCGGCGTGCAGGCCAGGGCCGATCTCGACGAGGACGGGTCAGTGCAGGTCACGACCGCTTTCCGGACCGATCTGGCCGGGCTGGCCGCGCAGTGGCTGGACGGTCACCGCAAGATCGTGCCCGCCGACCTCACCCTGGACGGTGGCGCGCTGCGGCTCTGGGCGCTGGCGTCGGGCCGGTGGGTGGAGTCCGGGTACTTCCTCGGCCTCGACCCCGAAGCACCCGACACGCATGAAGCGTTGCGAAAAGCGTTGGCCACATCGGGCCTGCCCTCGACACTCTTGACGGAGAAAGCCGGAGGGCCGGCGCTGCGTGTCGTCGGCAGACGGCGGCTCGAACGGCTCGCGGAGCTGGTCGGACGTGCGCCGCGGGGCGTCGCCGACCGCACCTGGCCGGCCGCGTAGCGCGTCCTCCTGACGGAAGATCCGGCACAGTTGTGTCACCCTGTCCCGACCAGGGCTGCCCAGCGGCGACGAAGGACAGTGCACACTGGCGGGTCGGGACACAGTGTTCGAAGAGAGCGGGACGGCGTGGCTGGATCGACACGGGCGAGGAAGACAAACGGGGGATCAGCGAGCGGCAACCGGCGGTTGGTGATCGTCGAGTCGCCCGCGAAAGCGCGGAAGATCGCGTCTTACCTCGGGGCCGACTTCGTCGTGGAGTCATCCAAGGGACACATCCGGGATCTGCCCCGGGGTGCCGCCGACGTGCCCGCGAAGTACAAGGGCATGTCGTGGGCCCGGCTCGGGGTCGACGTGGACAACGACTTCGAGCCGCTGTACGTCGTCACGCCGGACAAGAAGTCGACCGTCGCCGAGCTGAAGGAACTGCTCAAGGACGTCGACGAGCTCTACCTGGCGACAGACGGCGACCGCGAGGGCGAGGCCATCGCCTGGCACCTGCTGGACACGCTGAAGCCCAAGGTCCCGGTCCGGCGGATGGTGTTCCACGAGATCACCCAGCCCGCGATCCTCGCCGCCGCCGCCAACCCGCGCGACCTGGACCAGGACCTGGTCGACGCCCAGGAGACCCGCCGCATCCTCGACCGCCTCTACGGCTACGAGGTCAGCCCGGTGCTCTGGAAGAAGGTCATGCCGAAGCTCTCGGCGGGCCGCGTGCAGTCCGTGGCGACCCGGATCGTGGTCGAACGCGAACGCGAACGGATGAAGTTCGTCACCGCCTCCTACTGGGACGTCTCGGCGACCATGGACGCGGGCAAGGACGCCTCGCCGCGCACGTTCGGCGCCCGGCTGATCGCGGTCGACGGCACCCGCCTCGCGGCGGGCCGCGACTTCGGCTCCGACGGCAGGCTCAAGGCCGGCTCCGAGGTCCGCGTGCTGGACGAGGCGCAGGCCAGGGCCATCGCCGCGGGTCTGGCCAAGGCCACCATGACGGTCTCCTCGGTGGAGGAGAAGCCGTACACGCGCAAGCCGTACGCGCCGTTCATGACCTCCACGCTCCAGCAGGAGGCGGGCCGCAAGCTGCGCTTCTCCGCGGACCGCACCATGCGCACCGCGCAGAAGCTGTACGAGAACGGCTACATCACCTACATGCGTACCGACAGCACGACGCTGTCGGAGACCGCGATCACGGCGGCACGGGCGCAGGCCACCGAGCTGTACGGCTCGCAGTTCGTGGCCAAGGAGCCCCGCCAGTACACCCGCAAGGTCAAGAACGCGCAGGAGGCGCACGAGGCCATCCGCCCGGCCGGCGAGGTGTTCCGCACCCCCGGCCAGGTGGCCCGTGAGCTGGAGTCGGACGAGTTCAAGCTGTACGAGCTGATCTGGCAGCGCACGATCGCCTCCCAGATGGCCGACGCCCGCGGCAACACCACCAGCGTCCGCATCTCGGGCACCACGACCGGTGGCGAGCAGGTCACGTTCGCCGCGTCGGGTCGCACGATCACCTTCGCCGGCTTCCTCAAGGCCTACGTGGAGACGGTCGACTCGGAGGCCGGCGGCGAGTCCGACGATGCCGAATCGCGCCTCCCGCAGCTGGTCAAGGACCAGTCGCTGCTGGCCGCCGAACTGTCCGCGGACGGCCACTCGACCTCCCCGCCGCCGCGCTTCACCGAGGCGAGCCTGATCAAGACCATGGAGGAGCTGGGCATCGGCCGCCCCTCCACCTACGCCTCGATCATCAGCACCGTCCAGGACCGCGGCTACGTGTGGAAGAAGGGCTCCGCCCTGGTCCCGTCGTGGGTGGCGTTCGCCGTGGTGGGGCTGCTGGAGCAGCACTTCGGCCGGCTGGTGGACTACGACTTCACCGCCGCGCTGGAGGACGAGCTGGACGGCATCGCCGCCGGCCGCCAGGAGCGCACCACGTGGCTGTCCGGGTTCTACTTCGGCGGCAACGTCGGCCCGGAGTCCTCGGTCGGCCGTTCCGGTGGGCTGAAGAAGCTGGTCGGCTCCAGCGTCGAGGCGATCGACGCCCGCGAGGTCAACTCGATCCCGCTGTTCCCGGACCTGGAGGGCCGCACGGTCTACGTCCGGGTCGGCCGCTACGGGCCGTACCTGGAGCGCGAGGTCGAGGGGCCGGACGGCGAGACCAGCGCGCAGCGGGCGAACCTGCCCGACGACCTGCCGCCGGACGAGCTGAACCGCGAGGCCGCGGAGAAGCTGTTCTCGACGCCGCAGGAAGGCCGCTCGCTGGGCAACGACCCGGTCACCGGGCACGAGATCGTGGCCAAGGAAGGCCGGTTCGGGCCGTACGTGACCGAGGTGCTGCCGGAGGCCCCGGACGGTGCCAAGAAGGCGCCCAAGCCGCGCACCGGCTCGCTGTTCAAGTCGATGTCGTTGGACTCGGTCACGCTGGACGACGCGCTCAAGCTGCTCTCGCTGCCGCGCGTGGTCGGCAAGGACCCGGAGACCGGCGCGGAGATCACCGCGCAGAACGGCCGGTACGGGCCCTACCTGAAGAAGGGCACCGACTCGCGGTCGCTGACCAGCGAGGACCAGCTGTTCACGGTCACCCTCGACGAGGCGCTGAAGATCTACGCCGAGCCGAAGAAGCGGGGCCGGGCGGCCGCCGCGCCGCCGTTGAAGGAGCTGGGCGCGGACCCGGTGTCCGGTAAGCCGATGGTGGTCAAGGAGGGCCGGTTCGGCCCGTACGTGACCGACGGCGAGACCAACGCGTCGCTGCGCAAGTCCGACAGCGTCGAGGGCCTGTCCGACGAGCGGGCGGCCGAGTTGCTGGCCGAGAAGCGGGCCAAGGGGCCGACGACAAAGAAGAAGGCCCCGGCGACCCGCAAGGCGCCGGCGCGCAAGAAGGCTCCGGCGAAGAGCAAGAGCTAGCAGTGGAGGCGGGGCGGTGGACGATTTCGGCGCTGGTCCTTTCGGCAAGGACGGAACGCAGGCTCCACCGCCCCCGCACGTCTTCCCGGACGCGCTCGCGGGGCTGGTGACCGGCGAGCGCTACGAGGCCGACGCCGTGCCGCCGATCGTGGTGCCGGCTCCACTGCCCCCGCCGCAGCCGGGACCGGCGTACGTCCCGCCCCGCCGTTCGGCCCGCGGTCAGGCGCTGCGGCCCGTGCAGCACTCCAGACAGACGCCCAGGCAGGCCTCCGGGCAGCCGGCGGCGCACGTGCCCCACGCGGAGTTGGCCCGTCATCAGCCCAAGCAGACGGCGATCCAGCAGGGGCCGAAGAAGAGCAAGGGTGGGCTGATCGGGTGCCTCGTGGTGCTCGCCGCGCTCAGCGGGCTGCTGTTCAACGTGGTGCGTGAGATCATCGAAGCCGTGATCGACCTGGTGAAGTAACTCGCTTCGGTCACCCGAATGGCGGCTGTGGTCATACGGGTGAATCGGTCCGGCTACCCTTACGGCCTGCATCATCGGCGGGGGTGAGCACCATCCAAGACGGCGGCACAGCGGCTTCGACCAACCACCGGATTCGCAGCGTGTTGGCGATCCGGCCGTTCCGCAGGCTTTGGGGTGTCACCTACCTGTGCAGTGTTGGTGACTGGCTGTCACTGCTGGCGCTGACCGGCCTGGTCCGGCAGATGACCGAGAGCTACCAGTGGCAGAGCTTCTCGCTCAGCCTGGTCGTGCTGACCCAGCTCCTGCCCGGCATCCTGTTCGCCCCGCTCGGCGGCGTGCTGGCCGACCGGTTCGACCGCCGCAAGATCATGATGGTCTGCGACCTGCTGCGCGGCGGGCTGTTCATCTCCATCGCGCTGGTCGGCACCACGTGGTGGCTGTTCATCGCGAACTTCCTGGTCGGCTGCTGCGCGATGCTGTGGATCCCGGCCAAGGACTCGGCCGTGCCGAACCTGCTGCGCCGGCCGGACCAGGTGGAGACGGCCAACCAGCTCGGCCTGGTGATGACCTACGGCATCTCGGTGATCTCCGGCGCGGGCCTGTACTCGATCATCTCCGGCATCCCCGGCTACCTGGGCCTGCAGAGCAGCGACCTCGAATTCCGCATCGCCACCATCGCGGTCATGGTCAACGGCGCGCTGTACGTGACCTCGGCGATCATCGTGGCGACGCGCATCCCGGAGCTGTCCGGCCGGATCGCCACGGTCAAGCACATACGCGAGAACGGCAAGGCGCCCGGCTTCTTCGCCATGCTGCGCGAGGGCATGAAGTACGCGGGCCGGACGCCGCTGGTCCGGGGCCTGGTCATCGGCATGATCGGCGCGTTCGCGGCGGCCGGCGCGGTCATCGGCACCGCGCCGCTGTACGCGGACTCGCTGCTCGGCGGCGAGTCGACGTTCGGCCTGCTGTTCGTGGCCGTGTTCGTCGGTCTGGCGGTCGGCATGGCGACCGCGCCGCGGATGGCCCGGCGGCTGCCGTACGACCGGCTGTTCGGCGTGACGATCCTGGTCGCGGGCCTGAGCCTGCTCGTGGTGGCGTTCGCGCCGCACCTGTGGGTGGCGCTGGTCGCGGTGGCGTTCGTCGGCGCGACGGCGGGCATGGCGTTCCTGACCGGCCTGACCATCGTCGGTTCGCAGGTCGAGGACGCGATGCGCGGCCGGACCGTGGCGCTGCTCCAGTCGTTGCTGAAGATCGTGCTGTTCGCCGCGTCGGCCGCCGCGCCGCTGCTGGTGTCGCTGGTGCAGAAGCGCACGGTGACGATCTTCAACCACCCGATGCAGGTGGACGGCACCCGTCCAGTGCTGTTCGGCGCGGGCGTGATCGCCGCGCTGCTCGGGTTGATCGCCTACCGGCAGATGGACAACCGGCGGTCCGAGCCGATCCTGTCCGACCTGCTGGCGGTGTTGCGCGGTCGGGCGCGGCGCACCGCGGGCCTGCTGATCGCGGTCGAGGGCGACAACCGGCTGGACACGTCCGTGCAGGCCCGGCGGCTGGCCGAGGCGCTGCGCGAGACCGGGCGCGAGGTCGTGCTGGCGTCCGACCCGGATCTGGACGAGCAGCGGTTGCGCAATCTGCTGTCCACCGCCGACCTGGCCGGGGTGCGGGCGCACGCGCTGGTGGCCGCGGCGGTGCGGGCGGACGTGGTCGAGCGCGAGGTGCGGCCGGCGTTGGACAACGGCGCCCTGGTCGTGATGGAGCGGTACGTCGACAGCCCGTTGGCGCACTTCAGCGCGGCGGGCAGCGTGGAGCCGCGCGAGGTGGAGGGCCTGGTCGACTGGGCCACCGGACGGCTGCGGCCGGACATGACCGTGCTGCTGGACCGGACGCCGTCGCAGGTGCGGGAGTCCGGCGGCACGCTGGACACCGTCGAGCACCACTGGCGGGTGCAGAAGCTGCTGACCGACATGGCGTCGGCCGACCCCGAGCGGTACGTCGTGGTCGACGCCGACGGCACCGAGGACGAGGTCGCCGAACGGGTGCGGGTCGCGGTGGTGCCGCTGCTGGCGCGGCGGACCACGATGTCGGTGGCGCGGAGCAAGCCCGTGGCCGGGGCGTCCTGACGGATCGGTACGGTCGCGTGGTGAACCGTGGTGTGTGGGGCGACGTCGTCGGCCAGCCCGAGGCGGTCGCGGTGTTGTCGGCGGCGGCCGAGGCCGCCGCGTCGATCGTGGCGGGCGGGTCGCCGGCTCCGGGAGCGATGACCCACGCCTGGCTGTTCACCGGACCGCCCGGTTCTGGGCGTTCGGGAGCGGCACGGGCGTTCGCCGCCGCACTGGAGTGCATCGCCGTGGACGACCGGCCGGGGTGCGGCTCGTGCGCCGGCTGCCACACGGCGTTGGCCGGCACGCACGCCGACGTGCGGGTGGTCTCCCCCGAAGGGCTGTCGATCTCCGTCGGCGAGATGCGGGCGCTGGTGCAGGTGTCCGCTCGGCGGCCGACGTCCGGGCGGTGGCAGGTGGTGATCATCACCGACGCCGACCGGCTCACCGAGGGCGCGGCGAACGCGCTGCTCAAGGCCGTGGAAGAGCCGCCGGAGCGGACGGTGTTCCTGCTCTGCGCGCCGTCGGACCACCCGGACGACGTCTCGGTGACCATCCGGTCGCGGTGCCGGATCGTGTCGCTGGCGACGCCTCGGGTCGCGGCCATCGCGTCGGCGTTGGAGTACGACGGCGTGGCGCCGGAGGTGGCGTCGTGGGCGGCTTCGGTGTGCGGCGGGCACGTGGGGCGGGCGCGGCGGTTGGCCACGGACGAGCAGGTGCGCGCACGGCGCGAGGCGGTGTTGCGGATTCCTCTCGCGTTGCGGCGTCCGGCGGACATCTTCACCTGTGCCGACCAGCTCGTGTCGGCGGCCGAGGGTGATGCGTTGACCGCCAACGAGGGTCGTGACCTGGCCGAACGTGAGGCTCTGGAGACCGCGATGGGTGGTGGTGGCACCGGCAAGGGGACGGCTGCCGTGACCCGCGGCGCGAAGGGCGCGTTGAAGGACCTGGAGAAGCGGCAGAAGTCGCGGACGACCCGGACCCAGCGCGACTCGTTGGACCAGGCGTTGGTGGACTTGGCCGCGTTCTACCGGGACGTGCTGGTGACGGCGTCCGGTGCGCCGGCCGTGCTGAACCACCCGGACCGGGCCGAGGACGCCCGTGCGGCCGCGTCGTCATGGACGCCGGAGTCGACGTTGCGCCGACTGGAGGCCGTGCTGAACTGCCGGACCGCGCTGGAACGGAACGTGAAGCCGCGCATCGCCGTCGAGGCCATGCTGACCACCCTCCAGCGGGGCTGAGGCCGCAGTCCCGGCCACCACGATGTACCGGCGGACCGGTGATCCGGAGTTCCTGGACGCCGCGCGGCGGATGGCGGACTCGCGCTGGTCGCGTTGACGCCCGACCACGTGCCGGTGTGGGACTACCGGTCGCCGTTGGCCCCGAACGACGTCAAGGACGCCTCCGCGTGCGCGATCCCGGCTTGTGCGCTGCTGGACCTGTCACGCGTGACCGGCGTGGCGCGTTACCGCGATCGCGCGCTACTGATCCTCGACGCCCTGTGCCGCACGTGCCTGACCTCGGCGTCCACCCGGCATGAGGCCGTGCCGGCACGCGGCACGCGCGACCGTCCCGCCGAGATCGGTGTCGAGGTGCCGTTGCCGTACGGGGATTACTACTTCGTGGAGGCGCTGTTGCGCGTGCTCAAACCGCAGGCGGTGGCTCGGGCGATCGGCTTGTGACCTTCGGCGCCGGACGGCGGCGGGTCGGCAGGGCGGCGACGATGATCACGCCGATCAGCAGCAGGGCGGTCCCGGTCCAGAAGATCGGGACCGTCTTGTACGCCGCGTTCGTGTAGGCCAGCGGCTGGTCCTTCTTCGGCGGGGCCGCCTGTCCGCCGCCTCCTGGCGGGGCCTGCGCCGGAGCGCAGACCACACCGCCGTTCGGGGCGGCCGCGCGCACGATCTGCTCACCCAGGGACACCTGCGCCAGCGCCGACGGCAGGTTCGGCAGACCGAGGGCGTCGGTCGGCAGCAGTTGGAGGTCGAGCAAGCGCGCGGTCGCCCCGAGCATGTACCCCTTGATGATCGGGCCGCCCTGCTGGAGGGGGCCGTCGATCACCGTGTCCCGCTGGTTGAGCTGCGCGATCTGGAGCCGCAACACGCCGATGTCGAGCTTGGGCAGGCCTTGGGCGCCGACGCGCGGGAGTTTCTCGCCGGGGGCAACGCCGATCGGGACGTCCAGCTTCGGGTTGGCCGCGTCGAGCGTGCCCAGGTCCTTGCCGCTCTGGGTGACCCGGAGGACCGGTGCGGTGTACGTGATGCCGGACGTCGCCTTGTCGCCGGTGGACAGCGCGACCAGGGTCGGCTGGCTCACCACGTCGATGCGGATCTCCGCCGGGCTGCCGGCCAGGAGCCGGACGCTCGCGGCCTGGAGCGTGGACGTCGACCGCACGGCCTTGTTCGGGCTGCCGGGGAGGTCGACCAGTTCGACGGTGGAGTGGGCGCTGAGGGTGTCCGGGAGGCTGAGCAGCGAGCCGTTCGCGCCGGTGCCGGGGGTGCCGGAGAGCAGGCCGCCGAGGTGGCTGAGCGGGGCGGCGAGCTGTTTGACGTTGTCGATCAGCGACTGCTTGGCGGCGGCGTCGAGCTTCGGCGTGACCTGGGTGAGCAGGCCTGTCAGGTCCAGTGAGCTGGGGAGAGTCGGGATGGCGTTGAGGACGCTGAGGGTCGCCACGGAGGTCTTGGCGTCGGCGAGGGGCTGCACGCACGGGCCCAGCTCGTCGTTCCAGCGGGCGTGCACGCTGCCGTCGAGGAGACCGACCTTGAGCAGGGCGTCGAGCGGGGTGGTGGGCGGCATGAGGCCACCCGTGACGGGGTTCGCGTTGTCCGGTGAGGCGGTCTGCACCAGCGTGCCCGGTGTCTGCGGCGCCCGGCCCCGCACCGCGAAACCCAACGGCGAGGCCTGCGCCACGGCTCTCTCGTAGGACAGGAACGCCTCGGTGTTCGCCTGCGCGGACGCCAGCCCGACCCCGATCTCCGCCGCCGACTGCTCGCCCAGCCGCTCGCCGAAGCCGGGCAGGATCGTGTTGGTCGGCGTGGAGTCCGGCGCCAGCCTGACGACCGCCAACCCGGTCCCCGCGTCCCCGACCGCGTGCGCCCGGATGGCGGGCCCCGCGGACACCGGCGGCTGGTTCGGGTCACGCGGCCCGGGCACCGGCGTGGTCGCCGGCTGGGCGAACGCGGGACCGGCACAGAGCACGACCAACACGGCGGCGGCAGGCAGAGCCATCAGGCGCATGCGGTCCTACCTCCATGACGACGGCGTCATCGTGCGACGCCCGCGTGAGCATCGTCACTCCTCGCCCAACGACCCGGCCCCCGCTCAGGTGACGCAAAAGCTTGAGCTATAGTTGTCGCGTCTCGCCGCCTTAGCTCAGTCGGCCAGAGCGGTTCACTCGTAATGAACAGGTCATCGGTTCGATTCCGATAGGCGGCTCAGCGAGATAAGGACCAGGTCAGTGCTTCTGACCTGGTCCTTCTTCCTTTTCAGGGCCTTGCACCAGGTGAAGCACTGAGCTGACTTGGGCTTGCTGTGTGCCCGAAGTGTGCCCATCGGTACCGGTGGACCGGCGAGGGACGAGGCTGGCGGCTGCCTCGGCAGCCTTTCGGGCGACCTCGGGCAGCACGCTCGTGTAGATGTCCGAGGTGATCGTGATGGACGAGTGGCCGAGCATCTCTTGAACCGTCTTCATGTCCGCGCCCGCCGCCAGCGCTCCCGCGCGCACGAGAGCAGCTCTGACCAGCGGTGGGGGGCGACCCCCTGGCGGTCGTTTCCTCGACCGGTACGTCATAGCAGCTCGCTGTGTGTACGGAACTCCCAGACTTTGGCTAACCGCGAGACGGCGCGAGCTGATCGTTCAGCCGTTGGAGAGCGGCACGGCCATCGGCGCTGATCTCGGCGAGTCCGGCGTCATCGGCCGCTCGGATGGTCCGCTGAATCTGGTGCGGCAGGCGGTGCGTCTCGGAGGCTATCAGCGCTGCCCGAAGTGCATCCGCTGCGCCGTCTCGTTGCCGGGCAGCGAGCAGCACTTGCCCGGCGGTCACGCGTTCGATGATGTGCCACTGCGGTGCGACCGGCACCGCGTTGGGCTGGTCGGTCTGCATGACGCGCACGGCTTCGGCGGCGCGACCGGTCGAGATCAGGCCGCGTAGCTGGATCTCTCGGAAGGTGAACGGGTTGAACAGCATCCCGCGTGCATTCCCGCTGTCGAGAAGATCGCGGTAACCGCTGATCGCGCGATCGAACAGGTCGGGGTTGCCTTGCTCGCCCGCTGCCCGAGCGAGCAGCGCGAACGCAGTTCCTCGGCCTTCCTGGTCGTCGGACGTGGCCACTGCTCGGCCGAGGCGGGCGACGGCCGCGCCGATGTGATCGGCCTTGCGCAGTTCGTTGCCGTGCATTCGCAGTGCGTGCGCCAGGAACGTGGAATCGCCCAGCCGCTCGGCCACTGCCAGCGCCTTTCCGGTCCACCGTGCCGCTGCGGACAAGCGTTCCTCGGGCAGCACGGTCCCCAGGGACACGCCCAGCGCCGCTCTGCCTTGGCCGAGCAGGATCAAGGTGTCGCGTTCGGCGCGGCCTTCGGCGGCGCGCGCCTCCAACCTGGCGACGAGTGGCCACAGCTCGTTGACCGCATCGACGGCCCGCCCTGCCTGGCGGGCGATCTCGGCCAGGCGGATGGTCGAGTCGCCGAACTGGATCATGGCGGCGAAGTCGGCATCGTCGTTGTCGGTCACGCCGAGCACGTGCATCGGCAGGCCGAGCACGCGCGCGATGTGGCGCCGCGTGGCCACATCGCTGATGGTGCGCCGACCGGTCTCGATCATCGACACGTAGGTCTTGTCATAGTCGAGCAGCGTGGCCAGCCGTTCCTGACTGAGCTGGTTCAACCGGCGGTACAGGCGCAGGATCGTCGCCAGGTCACGACTCCGTAGGGCGGTTGCGGCCTCGGGAGCCGACCACAGCCAGACCGCCGGGGTCAGCGGGCGCGCTGGCATGGCGGGCGGTGCGTGACGTGCGCTGGCGTGGCACGTCGGGCAGATGGGCTCGATGGCCAGCCTGCTCAGCTCGGCCCCGCACGCCTCGCATCGTCCACCCGTCATGAGCGCCTACCGGATCAGTTCCCGGTCGGTCTCGCGCAAATACGCGAACCAACTCGCGATCGAGCGCTTGTACCCGTCCGGCATGTTCAGGTCGCGCACATCGGACTCGGTGAACAGACCGACTTCCTTGTGCTCGTGGGAGAGCACGGGCTCAGCGTCACCGTCCGGGTAACAGCCGTAGGTCACGATGAACACGTTCTTCTCCGCCACGTTGATGTAGTACATCCACGTGTCGAGGATCGGGCCGGTGGTCACCTTCCACTGCGTTTCCTCGGTGATCTCCCGCGCCACGCACTCCTCGGGCGTCTCGCCGGGCTCGATCCGGCCTCCCGGTAGCTCCCACTCCTCGCGCTCGTTCTTCAGCAGCAGCACTCTGCCATCGCGCACCACCACGCCCTTGATCGAGACGGCGTAGACGAACTGGTCCATCAGCGATGACCTCCGGAGTGGCGGATGGCTGCTCACCTGCAACGTAGCACCGAGACATACGAATACCGGCGACGCTGTGTTGACAGCTTGTCACTGGACGTTCTGAGTCGAATCGCGCTCCCATGATCCTCACGAGACGACCGTTTCGGGAGGTAGGGACGATGAACGACCCCTTCGCGGGCTGCCGCGTCGCGGCTGACGACGCGCTCGGCCTGGTGGATGTGCTCGCTCGTCGCGGTCTGGTCCTGGTGGATGGTCTCGCCGACTCGGCGGACCTGCTCCGGCTTGCTCGCTCGGTCGCGACCGTGGTGCCGCACAGAGACAGCGCGTCGGACGGTGTGACCACGCTCGTTGACCTGGGTCCTGCCGCGCCCAGTGGGTTCGCCGGGTTCAGCGCGTGCGCGCTTGACCCGCACACCGACCGCTCGGGAGTTGCTCACCCGCCCGCGCTGCTGATGTTGAGCTGCTCGCGACCGGCGACGAGCGGTGGTGAGTGCGTGCTGATCGACGGCCAGTCCGTCTACCTCGATCTTGCCGAAGCTGAACCCGAGGCACTGGCAGCGCTGTGCGCTCCACGGTCGGTCCTGTTCGGTGGAGCATCCGGACACTTGGGAGCGATCTTCTCCGAGGACGCCGAACGACAGGTCACCGTCAGGCTGCGCATGGACGATCTCGCCCAGTTCTCACCGGAGGTGAGCCGATGGCTGCCGACGCTGCGAGCGACGATTGACCGACACGCAATCGAGTTGGACCTGACCGCCGGACAGGGCTACATCCTCGACAACCACCGATGGCTGCACGGCAGAAGGGCTTTCAGCGGGCACCGCGTCGTGCACCGCGTCAACGGGAACCCGCTGCCCCACCTCGGCATCCAGACCGGCATCCCCACCGGAGCGCGGAGCACTGCGGTATGAGCGACGAGGCGGCGGTGCGTGCGTTCCCCGCCTTGGCGGGCCTGGTTGCGATCAGGGACGCGGGATGGCAGTTCGTCCACCGAGACGTAGCTGACGGTGTGCCCACCCAGGTGGACGGCTACCGGCTTTGGTCGGACGGCTGGCACGACGCCATCCGGGTGCGCAACAGCACCGACGCGATGGCGTTGCGCGCGGACGGCAACGAGCCGCCCGGAATCGTGTGGGAACGCGCTGGTTCGTTGTCCGACGTGGTCGAAGGTCTGCTGAGCCTGCCCGCGCCGACCCAGCGGTTCGCCCCTTGCCTGGTGGTCGCGTCCGCGCCCGCGCTGTGGACGCCATAGCTCGACCGGCCAATCCCGATCCGATTCGCGGAGTGTCGCTTCGCAAGACCACCTGACCGCTCCGGTGAGGCAGGGCGGGACCCCTCCCGCACACGGCCACCCCAGTCACCGGAGCACTAGCGCGGCGGGGAACGACGTCCGCCCCGACCGGACAACGTTCCCCGCCGCGCCCAGCCCAACACAACACCCTGAAGGGCACCCAATCTCATGACTCCCCCCGGTGTACCGGTCCACGTCGTCAGAGACTCCACACTGCGCGTGAAGATCCTGGACGCCTGCGGCATGACGTGCACGTTCTGCCACAACGAGGGCACACCGGTCGCGGTGGACAACCGCCGCCGCCCACTCGGCGACTTCACCACCGCCGGTCCCAGCGGGCGCGTGTCGATCTACGCCGCCACCAACGGCGCGGCGTTCCTGCCCGCACCGGTTCCCGCGAACGAGCAGTTAGGGCACGCCCTCGCCGCCTTACGCGACGCGATGCACCTGACCGAAGTGCACTTGACCGGCGGTGAACCGACTCTGCACCCCGCCGTGGCGCGCCTGACGAAGATCGCCACCGAGGCGGGTCTGCGGGTCGGGATGACCTCCAACGGTGAGCACGGAGCGGACGTGCTGCCCGACTGTGCCGCCGCAGGCCTCGACCGGGTGAACTTCTCGATCTTCGGCACGACGGCCGCCGAACTCGCCGAGGTCCAGCACGCCCGCTACCGCGACGCCGATCGCGCGCAACGCAAGATCGACGCCCTGAAACGTTCGATCGCCGCGTGCGAGGCACACGGGGTCAAGGCCAGCGCCAACATCGTGGTACTCGACTACAGCCACGCGCCGCGCGTGCACCGCCTGCTCGATGAGTACTCCCCGCACCTGTCGGTCCGGCTGCTCAACTCGCTGGATCACGGCACCGCGTCGGTGGAAGCCATCGAGCGCATCCTGGCTGAGCGCGGAGCTGTCGCCGAGACGCACTACATCACCGCAGGCGTGTCCGGCTCACGCACCGCCTACCGCCTCCCGGACGGACGGCGGGTGTACTTCAAGCAGATCCGGCGCGTCCGACTGCCCGAGACCTGCGCCGGATGCCGGTTCAACAACGACACCGACTGCCAAGAGGGCTTCTACGGCGTGCGGCTCTACTACGACCGCACCGGCCGCTATCAGGTCGGTGTCTGCATCCAACGCATGGACCTGTGCATGACCCTGGACGACTTCCTCACCGGCCCGGTGCTGGCAGAAGTGCTGGCCCTGCGTGAGGTCGAGTACGACCGACTCACCCGCCGCCATGCGGCATAGCGTCGAGACCATCACCGATCAACCCGGAAGGACGACCGCGAGTGCCATCGAGCACGAAGCGCCCATTGAGTTCGAAGGCAAGATCCTCGACGTAGACCCCGCGCAGATGGAACAGCTCATCCTCGACAAGGGCGGCCAGAAGCTCGCCGAGCGGTTCATGCGCCGCTACGTCTACGACATCACGCCCGGCGACCAGTCCAAGTGGATCAGGCTGCGGGACACGGGCGACGAGGTGACGCTGACCGTCAAGCAGATCACCAGCGACGCCATCGACGGCACCCACGAGACCGAGGTGCGCGTGGACGACTTCGACACGACCAACGCCCTGCTCGGCGTGCTCGGGTTCACCGCGAAGTCCTACCAGGAGACCAAGCGCACGAGCTTCCTCCTCGACGGCGCGCAGGTCGAGATCGACACGTGGCCGCGCATCCCGCCCTACGTCGAGATCGAAGCCGGGTCGAAGGACGAGGTCGTTCGGGTCGCCGCACTGCTGGGGTACGCCGAGGAAGAGCTGACCGGAGAGAACACCATCAAGGTCTACGCCCTCTACGGCATCGACCTGAACACCATCCCTGACCTGCGCTTCTGAACACCAACCGGTGTGCCCGATGTGTGCCCGGACGCCTGATCAGCGAGCGGCAGGGACCGGCCCGGAACGGCAGTCGCCCCGGTCTGACCAGTACGGATCAGACCGGGGCGACACCGCCCGTCAGTGTCCGACTCGATCACTGACGAACTCGTAATGAACAGGTCATCGGTTCGATTCCGATAGGCGGCTCAGCGGGACGAGGGCCGGGTCAGTTGCTGACCCGGCCCTCCTTCTTTTTCCGGCCTGCTGACCGGATCAGCGGTGGTGATCTCCGAGTGGCGGATCGTCGTTCGGCTGCGATGTCGTACCGGCGTAGTCAAACGGAGACGAGGTTGCTCCATCAGGGTGACCTTTTCACCATTGGCGTCAGGTGTGAGTCACCGTGTCGTTGCCACCGTGGAGGTGAGGGCGATGGTCACGATGATCGTGTTTACGGTGCTGGCCCTGCCGTTAGCCGTGCTCGCGGCGCGGGTGGGGCGTCGTCGGTGGGTCCGGCGGCGGACCGTTGCGCGGGTGCGGGCGGAGTTGTTCCGGCATTGGGTGCGTGAGGAGCCGAGCGGGCAGTACCTCATCCGGTTCTGAGGACCGGGGCCGCGATCCTGGTGATCACGTCGCCGTAGCGGTGGGTCAGCTCGGCCTTCGCCTCCGCCGGCGTGCCTACGACAGCGAAGGCGTCCAGGACCTCGTCGGTGACGGCGGCGGCCATGTCGTCCCACAGCTGCCGTCGGGACAGGCGGTGGAGTTCCTCGTGCAGGTCGCCCCAGCCGTGCAGGTCCAGGACCTTGCGGTAGGACGGCGTCGAGCCGTAGAAGGCGATCTGACGCCTGACCTCGACGACGGCCTCCTCGTCGCACGCCACCAGCGACGGACCGCTGATCTCCAAGCCCGCCAACGGTTTACCGGCCTTGGCCCGGCCACGCGCCAACGCGGGCAGCGTCACCTCGCGCAGGTAGCGCTCGGTGGTGAAGTTGTGGCACAGGAACCCGTCCGCCACCTCGCCCGCGACCTCGGTCATCAGCTCGCCGACACCGGCCAGCCACACTTTGGGCGTCCCGTACGGGTTCGGGCCCGGGTCGAAGAACGGTGTCATCAACGTGTGCGTGTAGAACTCGCCGCGGAACCTCAGCCGGTCGCCGGTGGCCCAGCTGTGCCAGATCGCGCGCAACGCCAGGACGAACTCGCGCATCCGCGCGGCCGGCCGCGACCACGGCATGCCGAACCGCTTGGTGACGTGCGGCTCCACCTGCGAGCCGAGGCCCAGGTTGAACCGGCCGCCCGAGAGCAGTTGGAGGTCGTTGGCCTGCACCGCGGTGCTCATCGGGTTGCGCGCGAACGCCACCGCGATCGCCGTGCCCAACTCGACCCGCTCCACCTGCCCGGCCACCCGTCCGAGCGCCAGGAACGGGTCGTGCTTGATCTCCGCCAGCCAGAAACCGTCGCAGCCGTCGGCCTCCGCCGCACGGGCCGCGTCGAGCACGGTCCGCGGGTCGTACGCGATCTCCAGCCGGTCCACCTTCACAGCACCGGAAACTACTCGCACGCCACGCCGGAAATCGGCTTGAGTCTGCGGTGGGTGTCGAGAGCTGATCAGCGGTTCGGGCGGAGGGTCCACACGACGGTCATCTCGCCGGTCGTGACACCCTCCGCGTTGGTGATCGTCACGCCGACCGGGAACTCCGGCCGCGTGCCCGACGCCAACTCCGCCACCACGTCCGCCGCGGGCCGCCCCAGCACGGCCTCGGCACGCAGGGTGCCCATCGCCACCTTCTTGTAGGTGATCTCCGACCGCACCACCAGCGGTGTCGCCTTGTCCGTGTGGTCGGTGAACGCGGCCATCACCACGGCGCCGGACGCGGTCTCCGCGACGCCGAACATCATCGCCGCGTGCGGGCCGCCGACGTGGTTGCGCAGCTCCTCGCGGTCGGGCAGTTCGGCGACCACCCGATCGCCCGCGACCTCGGGGAACTCCACGCCCATCGTCTTCACCCACGGCACGGCCCGCTTCATCGCGTCCGGCACGAACGAGTAGTCAGCGCTCATGACCAGGATGCTACCGGCCGGTAACCCGCGAGACGCGAGTCACCGGGTATTCGATTTGCCAAGATCCCTCTCCGGGTGCATGCTTGTACTCAGCAACTAGTTGGTTGATGCAAGCAAACGGAGTGTGTGATGGCGACCGCGGCGAGTGACGAAGAGCGGGCCGAAGAGCTCGCCAGGGCCGACCGGATCGGCATTGCCCTGGTACGCATCAACAAGATGCACGCCTGCGTCGCCGCGCACATGAGCAAGTCGGGCCTGGACAAGGCCTCCTTCGTGTTGTTGGCCAACCTCAACCAGCTGGGCCCGTCACGGTCCAGCGCCCTGGCTGAGGCGGTGTTCTCCGACCCGTCCACGGTCAGCCGCCAGGTGGCGACGCTGGTCAAGGACGGTCTGGTGGAACGCCGGGCGGACCCGGAGGACGGCCGCGCGAGTGTGCTGGCGGTGACCGAGGCGGGCGCCCGCCTGCTTCAGGAACGCCGTACCCAGCGCAACGTGGTGCTGGCCCGCTTGTTCACGGACTGGTCCACGCAGGAGTGGGACCAGTTCATCGAGTACTTCGAGCGCTTCGTGGGGGACTACGAGAAAGCGCTGCCGGATTTCATCGCTGGGAGCGGACTGGGGCCGCGCTCAGAAGGGAAGACGAACTGATGTCGGAAACGACAACTCGAGCCGACGCGCCGCCACCCGGCGCCGCTCTGCTCACCCACCGGCAGATCCTGACCATCCTGTCGGGCCTGCTGCTCGGGCTGTTCCTGGCCGCACTGGACCAGATGATCGTGGCGACCGCCATGAAGACCATCGCGGACGAGCTGCACGGCCAGACGCTGCAGGCGTGGGCGACCACCGCGTACCTGATCACCGCGACGGTCTCCACGCCGCTGTACGGCAAGTTGTCCGACATCTACGGCCGCAAGCCGATGTACCTGACCGCGATCTCGCTGTTCCTCGCGGGCTCGCTGCTGTCCGGCATCGCCAACTCGATGTACGAGCTGGCCGCGTTCCGCGCGGTGCAGGGTCTCGGCGCCGGTGGTCTGATGTCGCTGGCCATGGCGATCCTGGCGGACATCACGTCGCCGCGTGAGCGCAGCCGCTACACCGGCTACTTCATGGCGGTGTTCGGCATCTCCAGCGTCGCGGGCCCGGTCGTCGGCGGTCTGTTCGCCGGCATGGAGTCGTTCCTGGGCACGGCCGGCTGGCGCTGGGTGTTCCTGATCAACGTGCCGATCGCGCTGGTCGCCCTGGTCGTGGTGGCCAAGGTGCTCAACATCCCGCACCAGCGGGTGAACCACCGGATCGACTTCGTCGGCGCCGGTCTGCTGACCACCGGCCTGGTGCCGCTGCTGATCGTGGCCGAACAGGGCCGCGAGTGGGGCTGGGCGTCGGGCACCTCGATCGCCATGTACGTGGTCGGCGTGCTCGGCCTGATCGGGTTCGTGTTCACCGAGAAGCGCATGGGTGACGAGGCGCTGCTGCCGTTGCGGCTGTTCAAGCGGCAGACGTTCGCGCTGGGCAACGCGATCAACTTCGTGCTCGGCATCGGGATGTTCGGCGCCATGGTCTCGCTGCCGCTGTACCTGCAGATCGTCAGGGGCTACTCGGCCACCGAGGCCGGCCTGATGATGATCCCGCTGACGCTCGGCATCATGATGGCGGCGGGCACGAGCGGCACCATCACCGCGAAGACCGGCCGTTACAAGGTGTTCCCGATCGTCGGGTTCGGGTTGATGACGCTGACGCTGTTCGTCTTCAGCACGGTCGGCACGGACACGCCGATCTTCCAGCCGCTGGTGCTGATGTTCTTCGTGGGCGCCGGCCTGGGCCTGTGCATGCAGACCCTGCTGGTGGCCATCCAGAACGACGCCGAGCCGCGGGACATGGGCGTGGCGACCTCGTCGGCCACGTTCTTCCGCCAGATCGGCGGCACGGTCGGCACCGCGGTGTTCCTGTCGATCCTGTTCAGCACGGTCGGCGACAAGATCGGCAACGCGCTGCGCACGGCGATGGGCACGCCGGACTTCCAGGCGGCGCTGGCCCGTCCGGAGAACGGCGAGTTCGCCCGGTCGTTGCAGAGCGGGACCGGGTTCGACCTGGACAACACCGAGTTCCTGAGGACGCTCGACCCGGTGCTGGCCCGGCCGTTCCTGGACGGCTTCTCCAGCTCGATCGGCCTGGTGTTCCTAGTCGGCGGCCTGGTGACGCTGGTCGGTTTCGCGATCGTGTGGTTCCTGCGCGAGGTGCCGCTGTCCGACCGTTCCGGCCTGGAGCGGGTGCAGGACGAGAACGCCGACCGCGAGGCGCCCGCGCCGATCGCGATGCACTGACGCCGACCTCGTACTGACGCCGTACTGACCCGCTGAACGCGGAAGAGGCCCGCTCCCCGATCGGGGAGCGGGCCTCTTCGTGCGGTCAGCTCAGTGGTCTTCGCCGCGCGCGACGGCGTCCTTCAGGCGCTGGTACGAACGGACGATCTCGGCCTCGGCCTCGGTGCGGCCGACCCAGGTCGCGCCCTCGACGCTCTTGCCCGGCTCCAGGTCCTTGTAGACCTCGAAGAAGTGCTGGATCTCCAGCCGGTAGAACTCGTTGAGGTGGTGGATGTCGCGCAGGTGCTCGGAGCGCGGGTCGTCCGCCGGGACGCAGAGCAGCTTGTCGTCGCCGCCCTTCTCGTCGGTCATCCGGAACATGCCGATCGCGCGGGCCCGGATCAGGCAGCCCGGGAACGTGGGTTCCTGGACCACGACCAGCGCGTCGAGCGGGTCACCGTCCTCACCGAGTGTGTCGTCGACGAACCCGTAGTCCGCCGGGTACTGAGTGGCCGTGAACAGGGTCCGGTCCAGCCGGATGCGCCCCGTCTTGTGGTCCATCTCGTACTTGTTGCGGACCCCCTTGGGGATCTCGATGGTGACGTCGAACTCCACTGCGCGGTCCTCGCTCGTCTTCGCCGTTCGTTACGCCACTAGTGTGGACTACGACGTCTCGTCAACCCCCTGCCGAGGGTGTGACGTTGCCCGTACTCGACCGCGGAGGACTGCGTTGCCCGACGAGCCATCGTGGCCGACCGTTGACGGCGACGAGGTCGACCGCGAGCCGCCGACGGTGCAGGTCAGACGCCCTGAACCGCCGACCATGCGGATGCAGGCGCCGGTTCCGGCCAAGCCCGTGCGGGTGCCGCCGAAGCCCGTCGCGCCGCCTCCGCCGCCCCGACCGGAGCCCGCGACCGAGATCAAGTCGGAACCTGAACCGGTTGCTGAACCGATCACGGAAAGTGAAGAACCGCCGCCACCGCGGGCTCGTCGGCGCAAGCGCCCGTTCGTGCTCGGCGCCGCGGCGCTGCTGGTCGTGGCCCTCGCCGGCACGGCGGTGACCGGCGCCCAGATGGGGTGGTTCGACACCACGCCCGCGCCGACGACCGCCGCGCCCCTGCCACCGGCGCCGGTGGCGCTGTCGATGAAGGGCGTCGGCGCGGACGGCGCGGCGCCGACGGCCGCGGGCGTGCGGGCGATGCTGACCGGTCCGGCGGCGAACGGCTTGCTGAACCCGATAGCGGGTCTCGTGGTGGACCCGGTGACCGGCACGGCGCTGTGGAACCAGGGCGAGACCACGCCGCAGACGCCCGCGTCCACGATCAAGATCCTGACCGCGGCGGCGGCGCTGCTCGCCCTCGACCACACGTCACAGCTGTCGACGCAGGTCGTCCAGGGCGCGCAGCCGGGGACGGTGGTGCTGGTCGGCGGTGGCGATCCGACGCTGTCGTCCCTGCCCGCCGGTGAGAGCACGGTGTACCCCGGCGCGGCGACGATCGACGACCTGGCCGCGCAGGTGCGTGCCGCCGGGCCGGTGACCCAGGTGCAGTACGACGTGTCGCGGTACGCGGGCGCCACGATGGCGCCCGGCTGGGACCCCGCCGACGTGCAGAACGGGTACGTCGCGCCGATCGAGCCGGTGATGCTGGACGGCGGCCGCAACGACCCGAAGGCGTACGACACACCGCGCGCGTCCGCGCCCGCCGCCGAGGCCGCGCGGGTGTTGGCGCAGCGGTTGGGCGTGCCGGCGGTGGCGGCCGGTGTGGCGGCGCCGGGCGCGAAGGTGCTCGGCGAGGTGAAGTCGGCGCCGGTGGACCAGCTGGTCGAGAACCTGATGCAGATCTCGGACAACGTGCTGGCCGAGACGATGGCCCGTGAGGTGGCCAAGGCACGTGGCGCGGAGCTGTCGTTCGCGGGCGCGGCCAAGGCGGTGCGGGACGTGCTGACCGAGAACGGTTTCGACCTGTCGTCGGCCACGATCGTGGACGGCAGCGGGCTGTCGCCCAACGACAAGGTGCCCGCGAAGCTGCTGGCGGACGTGCTCGCCGCGGCGGCCAAGCCGGACGCCTCCGATCCCAAGACCGCGAAGCTGCGGCCCCTGCTCACGGCCCTGCCGGTGGCCGGTGGCAGCGGCACGCTGGCCGGGCGTTACGAGGAGTTCGGCGCGGAGGGCCGCGGCTGGGTCCGCGCCAAGACCGGCACGCTGACCAGTGTGAACTCCCTGGCCGGCGTGGTCCTGACCACCGACGGCCGGCTGCTGGTCTTCACGTTCATGTCGTTGAACCCGGGAAGGGCCGCCGACGTCCGCGGCGCCCTGGACGAGATGGCCGCCGCCCTCCGCACCTGCGGCTGCTAACCCGACCCGAGCGTTGAACTCAGCGGTCCCCAACGATCGACTCTCGCGCCCCGAACGTTCGACTCTCCCGAGAGCCGAACCTTCAGGTCCCGCGTGTCCAACGTTCAGAACGCGCGTGTCCAACGTTCAGAATGGGCGAGTTGAACGCTCGGGACGTGGGCTGGAGTGTTGTTCGGGCGGTCCGCGCAGGTAGCGTCAGAAGGGTGAACCCGGCGACGCAGGACCGCAGTGCCCCGGTCGATTGGGCTCTGGCCGTCACCACGGCGACCAGGCTCGTCCGCCCCGGCCCGATCGTGCCCAGAGCCGAGGCGGACATCGCCGTGCACCGCCTCCGGGAGCTCGCCGTGGACGCCGAGGTGCACGTCCGCGACCTCACCGGCCTCGGTCACGGCCTGCCGCTCAAGCAGGGCGAGGTGGTCGACCGCCCGGGGTGGGTGCGCGCCGCCGTGCAAGGCCTCGCCGCGCTGACCGACGGGGCGTTGCCCAAGCAGTCCGGCGCGTTCAGCGGGGTGATGGCGGGCACGGCCGGCGTCCAGGCGGGCGTCGTGATCGCCTTCCTCAGCGGCCGGGTGCTCGGCCAGTACGACCCGTTCTCCGACGACGGCAGGCTGCTCCTGGTCGCACCGAACATCGTCGGCGCCCAACGGGCCCTCGACGTCTCCGGCGAGGACTTCAGCATGTGGGTCTGCCTGCACGAAGGCACCCACCGCCTCCAGTTCACCGCCGTGCCGTGGCTGGCCGGGCACTTCGCGAGCCTGGTCGCCACCCTGCTCGGCAGCATGGACGAGAGCACCGCGCCGCGCCTGCGCGACCTGCCCAAACGCCTGCGCGAGGCGGACGGCCTGGTGGAACTGCTGCAGAGCCCGGCCCAACGCGAGGTGCTTGATCGGCTCATCGCTTTGTCGACACTGCTGGAAGGCCACGCCGACCACGTGATGGACGCCGTCGGCCCGGACGTGGTGCCGTCCGTGCGCACCATCCGCGAACGCTTCACCGCCCGCCGCCAGGGCGGCGGCGTGCTGGACCGCGTGCTGCGCACCCTCCTCGGCGTCGAGGCCAAGGTCCGCCAGTACGCGGAGGGCGCGGCGTTCACCGGGCACGTGGTCGACGCGGTCGGCATGGACCGCTTCAACACCATCTGGACCAGCCCGGACACCCTCCCCACGCGCGCGGAGATCGCCGACCCGGCCGGCTGGCTGCGTCGCGTCCGACCGTGAGCGCCTGACCGTGAACACCCAGCCGTGAGCACCCAGTCATGAGCACTCGACCGTGAACGGCCCGCTCGCCGACGTGCGCACGGCCGTCAAGCGCTTCCTGCGCGAACACCGGCCGGAGCAGGTCACCGTGGCGGTCAGCGGCGGCGCGGACTCGCTCGCCCTGGCCGCTGTCACGGCCGGCCTCACGGAGGCGTCGGCCGTCGTCGTGGACCACGGCCTGCAACCCGACTCCGCCGAGGTCGCCGAACGCGCCGCGCGCACGTGCCGCGACTTCGGCCTGCCCACCGAGGTGCGCCGAGTCGAGGTCACCGGACCGGGCGGCCCCGAAGCGGCAGCCCGAAGGGTCAGATACGCGGCGCTGAGACCGGAGCGCGGCCTGGTCCTGCTCGGCCACACCCGGGACGACCAGGCCGAAACGGTCCTGCTCGGCCTCGGCCGGGGCTCCGGGCCGCGCAGCATCGCCGGCATGCGCGCGCACGACCCGCCCTGGGGCCGTCCGCTCCTGCGCATCTCCCGCGCCACGACCCGGGCCGCGTGTGACGAACTCGGCCTGACGCCGTGGAGCGACCCGCACAACGAAGACCCCCGCTACACCAGGGTCAGGCTGCGCCGCGAGGTCCTCCCGCTGCTCGAAGAAGTCCTCCAGGGCGGGGTGGCCGACGCCCTCGCCCGCACCGCCGCCCACCTGCGCGAGGACAACGACGCGCTGGACGAACTGGCCGAGGCGTTCGACGGCGACTGCCGCTCGGTGGACGACATCGGACGCCTGCCCACCGCCCTCCGGCGCCGCGTTCTGCGCCGCTGGCTGCTCCGGGAGAACGTGCCCGAGCTGTCCGACTCGCACCTGCGCCGGGTCGACGCACTCGTGAGCGAGTGGCGAGGTCAAGGCGGGGTGTGGTTGCCGGGCGGCTTTGTGGCACGGCGCGCGCATGGCAGGCTGCAAGTGGAACCAGTGCAGTCATGACAAAAGGGGAACCGTCCGTGTACGACGGCGACATCAGTTCCGTGCTCATCACCGAGCAGGAGATCAGCGACAAGGTCACCGAGTTGGCCAACAAGGTCGCGGCTGACTACCCGGCCGACAGCGGGAACGACCTGGTCCTGATCACCGTGCTGAAGGGCGCGGTGATGTTCATGACCGACCTGGCCAGGGCGTTGCCGGTGCCGGTCCAGTTGGAGTTCATGGCGGTGAGCTCCTACGGCTCGTCGACCTCGTCCTCCGGCGTGGTGCGCATCCTCAAGGACCTCGACCGGGACATCGCGGACCGGGACGTGATCATCGTCGAGGACATCATCGACTCCGGCCTGACGCTGTCGTGGCTGCTCAAGAACCTCGCGTCGCGCAAGCCGCGGTCGTTGGAGGTGTGCACGCTGCTGCGCAAGCCGGACGCGGTGAAGGTCGAGGTGCCGGTGAAGTACGTCGGCTTCGAGATCCCGAACGAGTTCGTGGTCGGCTACGGCCTGGACTACGCCGAGCGCTACCGCGACCTGCCCTACATCGGCACGCTCGACCCCAAGGTCTACTCCAGCTGACCCGCGAGGCCGCGTCTGCCTAACCCGTGAGGCCGCGTCGGTCTGTCGTGCCGTGTTTCCGCCGATCACGCTCTTCGATCGGCGGAAACACGGCACGATGGGCCGACTTCCAGGCGGCCGAGCCCGCCGTCTGCGGAGCAGCGGCAATCCAACACCGCGGCAATCCAATTCAGCAGCTGGGCCGGCAGCGCCGTTGCGAGATGGCGTCCAGCAGCACGCCGCGGATGTCCTCCGGCTCCAGGGCCTGGTAAGCCTTGCCGCCGGTGGCGTCGGCGATCTGCCGCAGCGCGTTCATATCGGCCGAGGTGCCCAGGCCGATCATGATCATCGGCACCGGACGGGCCGGGTCGACCTCCGCCTTCAACGCGGCCAGCAGGCCGGGCAGGTCGATGCTGGAGATGTCGTCGTTGCTGCCGTCGGTGAACAGCGTCACCGAATTGATCTTCGACGGCTCGTAGGTCTGCTGCATGTGCCGGAACGCGGCCAGCGCCGTGTCGTTCAACGCGGTGCCGCCGCCGACCAGCGCGGGCAGGCTCCCGGCGCCCTTCTGCAGCTGGGACCGGCGCGTCGCGCCGGCGATCGGCTCGCCCAGCGGCCCGACCGGCACCAGCTCGATCCAGTCGTTCGGCGGCTTCTTGTTCGTGGAGAACGCCCAGAGACCGATCTCCGAGGTGTCGGGCAGCATGGCCAACGCGGTCAGCGCCGCCTCCTTGGCCGCGTCGACCCTGGTCTGACCGTTGCTCATCTTCTCGGCCATCGAGCCGGACACGTCCAGCACCGCCAGCATCCGGGTGTCCAGGCTCACCGCGCCCCACGTGCGCAGCAGCTCGGAGACCTGGTCGGGGTCGGGGGTCTTGAGCACGACGACCTCGTCGCCGCGCACGCCGTCCTTCTCGTTGGTCCAGCCGCCGGGCGCTTTGCCGTCGGGCGTGCGGAAGCCCGCCTCGGCGAACCGCTGGGCGGTCCGGGCGGTGCGCAGGGCCTTCACGAAACCCTCCGCGGCCTCCGCCGTGCCCGTCTGCTCACCCTCCCGGCTGACCCGCACCACCGGGTAGTCGAACGAGATGGTGCCCTCCTTGGGGTAGGAGGCGACGACCCGGCGTGACGCGGCGGCCCGGTTGGCGGCCAGCACGGACTGCTCCGAAGCGGTGAACACCGGCGCGTCCTCGGCACCCTGCACGACCTTGCCGAACGCGTCGCGCACGGACGGCAGCGCGTCCCGGCCGACCCGCAGCAGCGCGCCGATCAGCTCCGGCTTCGGCGTGCCGTCCGGGTTGCCCAGCTGCGCGCGGATGACCGCGAGCGTGGCCAGGCCCTCGGTGGACGTGGTCGGGTCGCTCAGCGTCACGGTCACGTTGGGGTCGACGACCCTCGCCCAGGTCACCGGCGTGACGGGCCAGCCGAGCTTGGTCATCGCCTGCTCCGAGCCCGCGATCACCAGCGGCGAGCTGGCCAGCGAGTCCAGGATGTCCAGCCGCGGCGCCTCGGCGCCCTGGTCACCGGCCTGCCGCTGGGTTTCGGCGGCCCACATGGACGAGTCCGGGACCCACAGCGCGGGCGGGTTGATCTGGGCGGTGGGCAGATCGTTGGACACGTCGGCCGCGCCGCGCGCCTCGACCTGCACCTGCACGCACTTGCCGTCGACGATGGTCTGATTGGCCTGGTAGTCGTCTGCGGCGCCGCGCACGACCTCCTCGATCGCCGGGGTGACCGCGATCTTGAGCGGGAGGGTGCCCTTGCACTCGGGGCCGCTGGTGGCTCGCAGCGCCACCACGGTGACGCCCGCGGCGGCGAGGACGCCGAGCAGGGCACCAACGGGGAGGATGACGCGGCGGAGGCGACCGGGGCCGTCCGGGTTGCGAGCAGTCATGCTTCGTACCTTTGGTCGGTGTTCACCCTTTCGGGTGGGTGAGGAACACTCAGTTGGTTGCCGAGGATGACACGGCTCACTCTTCTGACAAACTCTCGTGCTCTATGTCACCCGAGTGGTCCTCATGTCCTTGCTACCTGCTAGTAACGGAATACCCCTCGTAAGTGTTACGGGGTTGATGCCCACCCGGTTCATGGTCAACTCAGTCGACCGGATGAACCGCGCTGACCTGGTACGCGTGTCCAGGGTCACCCCGGGAACACTGGACGGCTCCCGACCGTTGGTTCGACAAGACGCGACAGGGCCCGTACGCGGAGCGCTCCGCCCGAGCCTCGGGCGGTAGGCTGGTCGGACGGGAGTGCCCGTCTGCGCCCGTCGACAAGTCAGGGAGGGTCGAGGCCGCCCGCCGGCCGTAAGTGCATGGACCGCAAGCGCCTGCTTCGCAACCCGCTGCTGTGGATCGTGGCGGTGTTGTTGCTTTTTTACGCCTTCAGCGTGCTTTTCGACGACAACCGGGGCTATGCCCCGATCAAGACGTCCCAGGCACTGCAACAGATCCGGGACGGCAACGTCAAGGAAGCCACGCTTGAGGACAAGGAGCAACTCCTCAAGCTCACCCTCAACGACGGGGTGACGGTCGACGGCAGCAACCGCGTGCGCGCCCAGTTCCCGGCGAGCTCCACGGACGAGATCTTCACCATCCTCGACCAAGCGGGCAACAAGCCGGTCCTGGAGACCAAGGTCACCCAGGACTCGTTCCTGATGCAGATGCTGCTGTACATGATCCCGTTGGGTCTGTTGCTGCTCCTGCTGATGTGGATGATGAACAACGCCCAGGGCGGCGGCAACCGCGTCCTGAACTTCGGCAAGTCCAAGGCCAAGCAACTGTCCAAGGACATGCCCAAGACGACGTTCGCCGACGTCGCGGGCGCCGAAGAGGCCGTCGAAGAGCTCTACGAGATCAAGGACTTCCTGCAGAACCCGGGCCGCTACCAGGCCCTGGGCGCGAAGATCCCGAAGGGCGTGCTGCTCTACGGCCCGCCCGGCACCGGCAAGACGCTGCTGGCGCGCGCCGTGGCCGGTGAGGCCGGTGTACCGTTCTACTCGATCTCCGGCTCGGACTTCGTGGAGATGTTCGTCGGTGTCGGCGCCTCGCGCGTCCGCGACCTGTTCGAACAGGCCAAGCAGAACGCGCCGTGCATCATCTTCGTCGACGAGATCGACGCGGTCGGCCGCCACCGCGGCGCCGGCATGGGCGGCGGCCACGACGAGCGCGAGCAGACGCTCAACCAGCTGCTGGTCGAGATGGACGGCTTCGACTCGCGCGGCGGGATCATCCTGATCGCGGCCACGAACCGGCCCGACATCCTGGACCCGGCGCTGCTGCGCCCCGGCCGCTTCGACCGGCAGATCCCGGTGTCCGCGCCGGACCTGAAGGGTCGCAAGCAGATCCTGCGCGTGCACTCCAAGGGCAAGCCGTTGCACGAAGAAGCGGACCTCGACGGCCTGGCCAAGCGCACCGTGGGCTTCTCCGGCGCCGACCTGGCCAACGTGGTCAACGAGGCCGCGCTGCTCACCGCGCGCAAGAACGGCACCATCATCACCAGCGTCGAGCTGGAGGAGTCGGTGGACCGCGTGATCGGCGGTCCGGCCCGCAAGAGCCGGATCATCTCCGAGAAGGAGAAGAAGATCACCGCCTACCACGAGGCCGGGCACGCCCTGGCCGCGTGGGCCATGCCGGACATCGACCCGGTCTACAAGGTCACGATCCTGGCCCGCGGCCGGACGGGCGGTCACACCCTGTCCGTGCCCGAGGAGGACAAGGACCTGATGACCAGGTCGGAGATGATCGCCCGGCTGGTGTTCGCGCTGGGTGGCCGCTCCGCCGAGGAGCTGGTCTTCCACGAGCCGACCACGGGCGCGTCCAACGACATCGAGCAGGCGACCAAGATCGCCCGCGCGATGGTCACCGAGTACGGCATGTCCGCCCGGCTCGGCGCGGTCAAGTACGGCCAAGAGCAGGGTGAGCCGTTCCTCGGCCGCAGCATGGGCCGGCAGGCCGACTACTCGCTGGAAGTCGCGCACGAGATCGACGAGGAAGTCCGCGAGCTGATCGAGGCCGCGCACACCGAGGCGTACGAGGTGCTCAACACCTACCGCGACGTGCTCGACGCGTTGACGCTGGAGTTGATCGAGAAGGAGACCCTGCACCAGAAGGACCTGGAGCGGGTCTTCGCCGGCGTCGAGAAGCGCCCGCGGATCACCAAGTTCAACGACTTCGGCAACCGCACCCCGTCGGACAAGCCGCCGGTCAAGACCCCGGCGGAACTGGCCAAGGAGCGCGGCGAGCCGTGGCCGCCCGCGATCGAGGACACCCTCGACCAGGAGCTGCCGCCCGCCCAGGACCCGGTGCCGACGCCGCCCAACGGCAGCAACGGCGTCCAGCCCCAGCCGTACCCGCAGCCCTACCCGCAGGCGCAGGCGCCGCAGCCGCAGGCCTACCAGCCGCAGCCGCAGCACCCGTCGTCCGGCCCGCCGAACTACGGCGCGCCGCCCGGGTGGACCCCGGCCACGGTGCCCGGCGGCGCCCCGCAGCCACCGCAGTGGCAGCCGGAGCCGACGGACGCGGAAGCGGGGAAGCGGTCCTTCGACACGGACCCGGACAACCGCACGTGACCGAGCACGTCACCGAGCACGACCAGACCGGCCTCTCCGGAAACGGGGGGGCCGGTCTCGCGCGCCGACCCTTCGACCAGAAGCGCGCCGAGGCGGCGGTGCGTGAGCTGCTGCTCGCGTGCGGTGAGAATCCGGAGCGCGAAGGCCTGCGGGACACGCCGGCGCGGGTGGCGCGGGCGTACCGGGAACTGTTCGCCGGGCTCTACACCGACCCGGACAGCGTGCTGAGGAAGACGTTCGACGAGAGCCACGAGGAGCTGGTGCTGGTCACCGACATCCCGATGTTCTCGTTCTGCGAGCACCACCTGCTGCCGTTCCACGGTGTCGCGCACGTCGGGTACATCCCGAACGAGCACGGCCGGGTGACCGGGCTGTCGAAGATCGCCCGGCTGGTCGACCTGTACGCCAAGCGGCCGCAGGTGCAGGAGCGGCTGACGTCGCAGGTGGCGGACGCGTTGGTGCGCCGGCTCGAACCGCGCGGCGTGATCGTGGTGGTCGAGGCCGAACACCTGTGCATGGGCATGCGCGGCGTGCGCAAGCCCGGTTCGCGGACCACGACGTCGGCGGTGCGCGGGCAGCTGCGCAGCTCCGCGACATCGCGGGCGGAGGCCATCGAGCTGATCCGGGGACGTCTGCGGTGAGCGTCCCCAGGCCGGGGCACTGCGTGGTGATGGGCGTGTTGAACGTCACCCCGGACTCGTTCTCCGACGGTGGCCGCTACCTCGACCTGGACGACGCCGTCGCGCACGGCGTCGCCATGTTCCGGCGCGGGGCCGACCTGGTGGACGTCGGTGGCGAGTCCACGCGGCCCGGTGCGTCCAGGGTGTCGGCGTCGGTGGAGGCCGCGCGGGTGGCGCCGGTGATCCGGGCGCTGGTCGCCGAGGGCGTGCCGGTCAGCGTGGACACCACGCGGGCCGAGGTGGCGTCGGCCGCCCTGGAGGCGGGCGCGTCGATCGTGAACGACGTGTCCGGCGGGCTGGCCGATCCCGCGATGGCGTCGCTGGTGGCGTCGGCGGGCGTGCCGTACGTGCTGATGCACTGGCGTGGGCACAGCAGGCGGATGGACCAGCTGGCCGTGTACGACGACGTGGTGCGCGACGTGCGCGACGAGCTGTGCCACCAGGTGGACGCCGCCCTGGCCGCGGGCGTGGCGTCGGACGACATCATCCTCGACCCCGGTCTGGGGTTCGCCAAGAACGCCACGCACAACTGGCAGCTGCTGCACGGGTTGGGTTCGCTGCTGGAGCTGGGGTTCCCGGTGCTGGTCGGCGCGTCCCGCAAGCGTTTCCTGGGCAGCCTGCTGGGCGATCGGGCCCCCGACGGCCGGGAGGACGCGACCGCGGCGGTCTCCGCGTTGGCGGCGTTCACCGGCGCGTGGGGGGTGCGGGTGCACGACGTGGACCGGTCTCTGGACGCGGTGGCTGTGGCGCGGGCGTGGAGGCTCGGACATGCCGACTGACATGCCCACTGGTGTAGATGTCTCAGCCGTAAGTGTCTCAGCGGAGGTGGTCGAGATTTCTGACCGGATTTCGCTGCGGGGTCTGCGGGTGCGCGGGTTCCACGGCGTGTTCGAGCACGAGAAGCGGGACGGCCAGGACTTCCTGGTGGACATCACGGCGTGGCTGGACCTGTCCCGCGCGGCGGCGACGGACGACCTGCGCGAGACGCTGCACTACGGGGAGTTGGCCGAACGTGCGGCGGCGATCGTGGCCGGTGGGCCGTACGACCTGATCGAGACGGTGGCGGGCAAGGTCGCCGACGAGGTGATGACCGACCTGCGGGTGCGCGCGACCGAGGTGACGGTGCACAAGCCGTCCGCCCCGATCCCGTTGGCGTTCGGCGACGTGTCGGTGACGATCCGGCGCACGCGTGACTAGGGCGGTGCTGTCGCTCGGCTCCAGCCTGGGCGACCGGCTGGGGTACCTGCGGTTGGCGGTGGACGGGTTCGCCGACGTGCTGGTGGCGGTGTCGCCGGTGTACGAGACGGCGCCGTGGGGCGTGACCGACCAGGACGACTTCCTCAACGCGGTGCTGATCGTGTCCGGTGACGTGGACGAGTGGGGCTGGCTGCGGCGTGGTCAGGCGTTGGAGCAGGCCGCCGGGCGTGTCCGGGAGCGGCGTTGGGGGCCGCGCACGCTGGACGTGGACGTCGTGACGGTGGACGGCGTGCGGTCCTCCGATCCGGAGTTGCTTTTGCCGCATCCGGGGGCGCACGAACGCGCTTCGGTGCTGGTGCCGTGGCTGGACGTCGAGCCGGACGCCGTCGTGCCGGGGCATGGCCCGGTGCGTTCGCTGGTGGCCGGTCTGGACCTGAGCGGGGTCACTCGAAGGGCTGATCTGTCGCTGTGGTGCTGAGGATCTTCCCGTGGGTACGCCACCTGCCGGAGGCGGGCCGCGAGGAGTTCGTGGTCAAGCTCGTCGAGGCCATGCGCTCCACGGCGGAGTTGGACACCAACGTGCCGGTCGCGACGGTCATCGCCGTGTGGAAGAACACCGCCGACATCTATGCCGATCCCGAGTTGCTGGCGATCCTCACCGGACCCACAGAGGGCGACTTCGGCCCGGTGCCCATGCCGGTGGTGGAGGAAGAGTGAGCCCGAGGTGTGGCGATCGGGCCGCACCACCCCCGCGACTTGTCGAATGGGACGTACGTTTCGCGCACAACGACGCGGCCAAGGGGTGGGACGAGTTGAGCAGACAAGCACCGTGTGGATCACTTGGGCGGGTATCGGGCATCCCAAGGCGACCGAGTAGCGGTACGGCGGTGGACCGCCGGCGTGGCACTGCGGTGGGTGCGTGGCGGGGCTAGCGTTGGGTGCGGAGGTGGCGCGATGAGTAACGCGGTCACTTACGACGCCGCGCGGCGGCGGATCATCAGTCTGGTCACCGAGGGGAATCCGGACGCGGCGGTCGGAGCCTGTCCCGGGTGGACGGTGAAGGACGTGGTCGCGCACCTTGCCGGTGGGTTGGGGGATTTCACCGAGCAGCGGTTCGACGGGATCGAGGACGGCTCGTGGGGCGAGCGGCAGGTTGAGGAGCGGCGGGACCGCAGCCTGAGCGAGCTGTTGGTCGAGTGGGAGCGGAACTTCCAGATCGCCGAAGGGCTGTTCGACACGCCGATGGGCGCGGTGCTGATCGCGGAGATCATCTCGCACGAGCACGACATCCGGACGGCGCTGGGGCAGCCGGGGGAGCGGGACAACGTGGCCGTGCGGGCGGCGTTGACGCGGCCGTTGCAGGAGTTGGACAAGAGGATGCGGGCGCGACACCTGCCCGCGTTGCGGATCACGTTGGAGCACGGCGACCGCGTGGTCGGCGAAGGAGAACCGGCGGGCGTGCTGCACACGTCGTCGTTCGAGTTGCTGCGCGTGCTGGGCGGGCGGCGCAACGACGACCAGGTGCGTGCGCTGGACTGGGACACCGATCCGGGGCCGTGGCTGCCCGTGCTGCACGTGTTCGGGAGGCGCGACACCGTCCTGGCCGAGTAGTCGGGGACGATGGAGGGGTGAGGTTCACCAAACCCCGTGACCTGCTCGCCGCCGGACTCGTCGCGGGCCTGCTCGCGCACCTGCTCATCCGGCTCGCCTACGACACATTGCCGCCGCTGCCGACGTTCGCCGGTTTCACCCTCCTCCTGATCGCGGCGGTCAACCTGTGGCTCGCCTTCTCGCTGCGCGCCCGCATCCTCCGCAAGCCCGGTGCGCGGCCCGTGGAGCCGTTGACCGCGGCCCGGGCGGTGGCGTTCGCCAAGGCGTCGTCGTTGCTCGGGGCGATCATGCTCGGCGCGTGGGCCGGTGTGCTCGTCTACGTGCTGCCGGCGCGCGGGGAGTTCGAGGCGGCCGATCACGACGCGGTCAGCGGGATCGTCGGGATCGTCTGTGCCGCACTTCTCATCGGCGCCGCTTTGTGGCTGGAACGCTGCTGCAAAACCCCTGACGACCCGCATCTCGATCAATGAATACAGACGCGGAGGTCTCAATCGGGTAACTGACCGGTACGGTAGACGCCATGACCGGGCGAGGCGCGTCGGAAGATGACGAGCAGCAAGATCACGGTCGTGGCTCCGGGCGGCTACTGCTGGTAGCGGCATTGGCGCTCGCCCTCGGGGCGGCGGCGGTGCTGGTGCTGAGCGACAACGCCCGTTGGCTGCGGTTGGCCGTGGTCGCCGCGCTGTGGGCCGCGCTGGTCGGCGCGTTCCTCGCGGCCCGGTACCGCAAGCAGATCTCCGAGCGCGAGGACGAGGTCGCCGACCTCCAGTCGGTGTACGAGCTGGAGCTGGAACGCGAGGTCGCCGCACGTCGCGAGTACGAACTCGAAGTCGAGGCCGAGACCCGCAAGCGGGTGCAGGAAGAGGCGAAGGACGACCTGGAGGCGCTGCGCGGTGAGCTGCGCACCCTGCGGGAGAACCTGGAAGCCCTGCTCGGCGGCGAGGTGCTGGTCGAACGGGTGGCGTTGCGCGCCGAGTCGACCCGGATGCGCACCCTGTCCGACCAGTCCCGGCTGATGGCCGGGGGCGACAAGCGGATCATCACCGCCGGGGCGGCCGTGCCGGTCGCGAAGAAGGCCCCGGACAAGCCGCAGGCGGACCGCACCGAGTTGATCGAGCGGGTCAACGTCGACAGTTCGCGCAAAGATCAGGTTCGGCGTCCCGAACCGACGCGTCCCGAGCCCTCACGGCGTGAGCCGGCCCAGCCGGTGCGCCGTGAACCGGCCCGCGCCGCCGCCCAGCCCCGCCCGACACCGCCCGTGGTGGTGCGGCGGGAGCCGCCGAAGGCCGATCCGACGGAACGGGTGAGCCGGGACGTGGCGGCGCGGTTGGCGCCTCCCGCTGGGCCTGCCGGTCGGCCGGCCGAGCCCGCCGAGCGGCAGCGGACCGAGCCGTCGAAGACCGAGCACACCGTGCAGCGGCGCAGCCGGGTGGCCGATCGGACCGAGATGATCAGCCGGGACGCGTTGGCCGAGGGGCCGGTGCGTCGTCCGGAGGGTGCCGGTGCGCCGGTGCGGCGGACGCCCGGGCGTCCCGAGATGACCGGCGAGCAGCGGTCGGTGCCGCGCGTGGACTCGACCGGCGAGCAGCGGTCCGTGCCGGGCGAGATCCGTCGCCCGTCGACCGCGCGGGTGGAGTTGACCGGCGAGCACCGGCCGGTGGACGTGCGTCGGCCTGCGGCTCGGGTGGACATGACGGGTGAACAGCGGCCGGTGGGGCGTGCGGAGCCGGCCGCTGAGCCGGTGCGTCGGCCTGCGGCTCGGGTGGACCTGACCGGTGAGCATCGGCCGGTGGGTCGTCCTGACCCGCTCAGCGAGCAGGTGCGCCGGCAGGCTGTGCAGGCGGAGTTGACCGGCGAGCACCTTCCGGTGGGTCGGTCGGAGCCCGTGCGGCGGCCTGCCGAGGATGACGTGCGCCGATCGCGCCGCAGTGCGGCCGAGATGACCGGTGGTCACCGCCCGGTGGTCGATGAGCCGGTGCGAGGTGAGCCGGTTGGCGGACGTTCGGCCGATTCCGCGTCGGCCGCCGTGACGCCGTCGGAGGGCCGTCGTCGGGCGGCGGAGCCTGTGGCCGGCGAGTCGGGGTCGGGTGGTCGGCGTCGGGCCGAGGAGTCGTGGGACAGCTGGGAGGACAGCCCCAAGTCGTCCGGTAGGCGCAGCGCGCCCGAACCGGCCGAGCCCGCCGGGGCGCACGCGGACGGCAAGTCGGTCAGCGAACTGCTCGCCGCGTTCGGCGGTGGCGATTCGCCGCGTCGCCGTCGCCGCCGCGACGACTAGACCCGCGCGCCGTTACTTGTCGATGTCGCCGACGACCACGGCGAACGACCCGAGCACCGCGGGCAGGTCCGCCACCCGGGTGCCCGGCAGCAGCGCGGACAGGGCCTGGACGTTGTTGAACGACGGCGTCCGCAGCTTCAGCCGCCACGGGGTCTTCTCGCCGCGTGACGCCAGGTGGACGCCGGACGTGCCCAACGGCGCCTCGACCCACGTGTAGACCGACCCCTCGGGCGCTTTGATCGCCTTGGGCAGTCGCAGGTTGACCGGGCCGGTCGGCAGCCGGTCCAGGCACTGGTGGGCGAGCGCGATGGAGTGGCGGACCTCGTCCACCATGCAGCGGACCCGGGCGAGCGCGTCGCCCTCGGTCCGGACCACGGGGTGGACGTCCAGGTTCCGGTAGCCCGGCAGCGGGTCGTCGCGGCGCAGGTCGAAGTCCACCCCGGACGCCCGGCCGATCGGCCCGGTGACGCCGAACGCGAGTGCCGCGTCCCGCGTCAACACCCCGATACCGGTCAACCCCTCCGGCGCCTCGCCGGGGTCCACAGTGGACAGTACTTCGCGGACCCGGTCGGTCCAGCCGGCGGGGACGTCCTCGCGCAGGCCGCCGATCCGGTTGAACATGAAGTGGATGCGGCCGCCCGACGCTTCCTCCAGCACGGCCTGCACGGCGTCACGGTCGCGTGCGCCGGTGAGGGGTGTGAGGAACACGAGGTGCGCCATGATCCGGTTGAGCTCGCACAGCAGGGCGCGCAGGGCCTGGGCGCGGAGTGGGACGTCCATGCCGGTCATCCGCTCCACGGCGAGCGCGACGGCGAGTTCGTTGCAGAAGGCGGCGAGCCAGTCGTGCCGATTGGCGAGGGTGAGGACCTGCCGGTAGTCGCGGACCTCGAACAGCTTCTCCGCGCCTCGGTGCAGGTGCCCGACCAGGGGCTCGGCGGCGGTGATGACCTCGTCATCCCGGACCGTCAGCCGCAGTCGGTAGGCGCCGTGCGCCGACGGGTGCAGCGGGCCCAGATCGACCACCCGATCCACCCCGAGGTGCCGCGCCCCGGCGCCAACGCCCACGGTGATCTCCACCTGTTCATGCTCGCACCTCCCGCCCACGGCTCTTAATCGCGGGTGATGGCGAACAGGAAGCAGCCGTGGGAAACGCTTCGCACCTGGATTTCGGCCACTCGGGGATCGTCGAGCACTCTTGTCACCGTTTCGGTGAGGGTTTCCGGCTCGGCGATTTCACCGTCGTGGATGCGGCCGTCGGCGGTGTAGGCGCGGAGGGTTCTGGGTGCGTGGCGGAAGGCTTCCGGGAACTCCGTCGTGCTCGCCGGGCCGTCGCACGGTTCGGCGTGCGCGAACACGGGACCCAGTTCCTCGTACGGTCCGGTGCCCGCAGTGGGGGTGTGGCGGAAAAGGATCAGCGGCTCGCCCGCCTCGGCTTTGCGCAGGCAGCAGCGCAGTGGGGTGCCGGGGAATTCGACGTGCACCTCGTGGTGCTCGTCCGTGCCCGCCAGCTTGCGGGCACGGTCCAGCACATCGGTCGGCAACGCGTGGATTCTCATGCGCATGATCGTTGTCCGCCGAGGGGCGGTGTCGCCGGCGGTCTTCGGCCTTGGAAACGGTCATTACGGCTGCCACGGGGGAAGCGGCGGGAGCAGGGACGACACGGACACGCCCACGCCGTGCAGGAGCCACCCGAACGAGCCCAGCCCACCTTCCGCCCGCAGCTCCGCGATCCGGGACGCCCGTTCGGCCAACGTCAGCCAGTCCGCCGAGCCGGCAGCGCCGACTGAGCCAGCGGAGCCGATTGCGCCCGCCGAGCCAGCCACGCCGACCGCGCCGGCCGAGCCCGCCGTGCCGACCCGGCCGACGAGCCCTAGCGCCGCCAGCGCGTCCCGCTGGGACACCAGCACCCGGTCACCTCCGGCTGCCGCCCCGCACGCGTCCAGCGCCACGTGCGCGGTCAGGTCGCAGGTCCCGTCGAACACCGGCTCCACCCGCCGACCGTCCCGGTAGGCCGCGAACGTCCCCGACGCGTACCGCCCAGCCGCCCGATCGGCCAGCACGTGCCCGTAGTCCACCGCCAACGCCGCCCCGCGCACCCGCGACACCGCGTCCGCCCACGCCGCATCCCGAGGCGCCCCGACCTCCGCCTTCTCCCCCTCCCTCACCGGCCACCACCGATCCAACCAAGGGTGGGATAACGGGCCCGTAACCAACGGACAAGGCACCGCGTCCAGCCATTCGTGCCCCACCAACAACCCGCACACCGACGACGGCAGCGACGAGGCCCACCGCACCCCCGGCACCGCCCGCGAAGGCCCGACGTCCACCGCCGTCACCACCAACCGCGCCGCCAACGACGACCCGGCCGCCAACGACCGCACCGCCGCCGACAGCTCCCCGCCACCGGCACCGACGTCGACGAAATCCAGCCGCGCGGGCCGGCCGAGACAAAAGTCCACCCGATCGAGCAACACGAGGAGCGCTTCGGCCAGCTCAGGGCCTACCAGCGGCGCGGTGCGGAAGTGGTCGGCGGGCACCTCCCCACGCGTGAAGAACCCCGACGGCCCGTACAGCGCCTCCCGCCACAGGGCTTCCGAGTCAACCATCAGTCAAGTGTCCCTTTAAGGTTTCCCCCCGTGACCACTCCCGCCCGCAAGCGCGTCGACCAGCGCCGCTGGACCGTCCTGCTCCCGGTAGTGGGCCTGATCGCGCTGGGCGTGTCCGGGCTGGTGCTGCTCGGCCTCGGTACGAGCAAGATCGGCCTGCTGCCCATCCTGGTCGGCGCGGTGGCCGCGCTGGTGCCAGTCCTGGCGGTGATCGGCGCCTACCTGTGGATCGACCGCTGGGAGCCGGAACCGGCGAAGATCCTGCTGCTCGCCTTCTTCTGGGGCGCGTGCGGCGCGACGATCACCTCGCTGGTGTTCAACCAGACCGCGCACGTGCTCGGCCAGCTGATCGACGGCGGTGACGGCAGCACGTTCGCCGCCGTGATCGGCGCGCCGATCACCGAGGAGGCCGCGAAGGCGGCGTTCATCGTGGTGCTGTTCCTGCGCCGCCGCCAGGAGTTCGACGGCGTGGTGGACGGCGTGGTCTACGCGGGCGTGACGGCCGCCGGCTTCGCGTTCACCGAGAACATCTGGTACTTCGGCCGGGTCTTCTCCGACAGCGGTTTCGGCAACCTCAGCAGCGGCGTGATCGCGCTGTTCATCCTGCGCGGTGTGCTGTCGCCGTTCGCGCACCCGCTGTTCACGTCGATGACCGGCATCGGCATCGGCATCGCGGCGATCACCGCCAGCCCGAAGCTGCGGGTCGTCGCACCGGTCCTCGGCTACCTGGCCGCGGCCGGCCTGCACTCGCTGTGGAACTTCTCCACCACCGTCGGCACCGGCTCCACCTTCATCAACCTGTACTTCCTGATCATGGTGCCGATCTTCGCCGGCATGGTGTTCATGGTGGTCTGGCAGCGCCGCCGTGAGCAGCGGATAGTCGCGGGCCAGCTGCCGGTCATGGCGGCCAACAAGTGGATCGCCTCCAGCGAGGTCACCCTGCTGGCCAGCCTCCAGGGCCGCAGCCGGTGGCGGCGCACGGTCCGGCGCAAGGTCGGCGACGACGCGGCCAAGGCGGTCGCGGGCTACCAGGTGGCGGCCACCGAACTGGCCTTCCTGCGGCACCGCATCGCCAACGGAACCGCGGGTCAGGGCGCCGAGGAACGGCACGAAATGCTGCTGGAGGCGCTCATCGCGGCACGCCAGGCCGCGGTCGACGCGCCGGGTGCGCTGAAGGCCGCGGGTGGCGTTCGTCGCAGTTGAGCGCTGATCGCAACACACCGGATTACGCTCGCGCCCGTCGTCCGGTACCCGCACATCAGGGCCTGGAACGCCGCCTGAAGGAGTACGTCGCATGGACGCGACCCCCCGCCCCGCGCGGCTGGCCGTGGGAGTGATCTCGGCAGGCCGGGTGGGTTCGGTGCTGGGCGCCGCGCTGACCCGCGCGGGCCACGTCGTGAGCGCCGTCTCCGCCGTCTCCCGCGACTCGCTGCGCCGCGCCGAAGACCTGCTGCCGGACGCGCTCGTGCTGCCGCCACCGGAAGTCGCCGCCTCCGCCGACCTGGTGCTGCTCGCCGTGCCGGACGACGAGCTGGCGGGCCTGGTCCGCGGCCTCGTCGCCACCGGTTCGCTGCGGGCCGGGCAGATCGTCGTGCACACCAGCGGCGCGCAGGGCGTGGACGTCCTTCGGCCCGCCACCGAGCTGGGCGCGCTGTGCGTGGCGCTGCACCCGGTCATGACGTTCACCGGCCGCGTCGAGGACGTGCAGCGGATGAACGCCTGCTCGGTCGGCGTCACCGCGGCCGACGACGACGAGATCGCGTGGAACGTGGGCGAGGCGCTGGTGGTGGAGATGTCCGCTGAACCGGTGCGCGTCCCCGAGGCCGCCCGCCCGCTCTACCACGCCGCCCTCGCGCACGGCGCGAACCACCTGATCACCCTGGTTGCCGACTGCGCGGACCTGCTGCGCGGCGCCGGTATCGAGGACGCCGAGCGGATGCTCGGCCCGCTGCTGTCCGCCGCGCTGGACAACGCCCTGCGGCACGGCGACCGCGCCCTCACCGGTCCGGTCGCACGCGGCGACGCGGGCACCGTGGCCAAGCACCTGGCGGTGCTCGCCGACCAGGACACCCTGTCCGCATACCGGGTTCTCGCGCTCCGCACCGCGGCGCGCGCTCAGGCCGCCGGGCTGCTCAAGCCCGAACTGGCGTCCGACGTCCGCACCACTCTTGAGGAACAGGCATGACCAAGCCGCTCACCAAGGACGACTACACGCCGAACGACGTGACGGTGCACCGCGACCCGGCACGGCTGCACCGCGTCACCAGGGCGTTGAAGGCGGCCGGTCGCAACATCGCCCTGGTGCCGACCATGGGCGCGCTGCACGCGGGTCACCGCAAGCTGATCCGCGAAGCGCAGGTCATGCAGAACACCGTGGTCGTCGTCTCCATCTTCGTGAACCCGACGCAGTTCGGCCCGAACGAGGACTTCGACCGCTACCCGCGCAGCTTCGAGTCCGATGTGGACATCTGCCGCGAGGAGCGCGTCGGCCTGGTGTTCGCGCCGTCCGTGGACGACATGTACCTGCCCGGCGGCACCGTCACGGTGGACCCCGGCCCGCTCGGCGACGAGCTGGAGGGCAAGACCAGGCCCGGCCACTTCACCGGCGTGCTGTCCGTGGTCGCCAAGCTGTTCAACATCGTGCAGCCCACCTACGCGGTGTTCGGCGAGAAGGACTACCAGCAGCTCACGCTGATCCACCGGATGGCGCGCGACCTGAACTTCCCGCTGGACGTGGTCGGCGTGCCGACCGTGCGCGAGCCGGACGGCCTGGCGCTGTCCTCGCGCAACCGCTACCTGTCCGCCGACGAGCGCTCCGCCGCGACCACGTTGTCCGCCGCCCTGGTGGCGGGCGCGTACGTCAGCGGACAGGGCGCGGACGCCGTGCTCAAGGCCGCGCGCGACACCCTCGCCGCGGTGCCCGGCATCGAGCTGGACTACCTGGAGCTGCGGGCGCCCGACCTCGGCCCGGCCCCGGAGAACGGCGACGCCCGCCTGCTGGTGGCCGCCCGCGTCGGCTCCACCCGACTGATCGACAACGCCGCCGTGCTGCTCGGCAGCGGCGACGAGTAGCACGAGTAAGGGGACCGCGATGTTGCGCACCATGCTCAAGTCGAAGATCCACCGGGCCACCGTCACCCAGGCCGACCTGCACTACGTCGGCTCGGTCACGGTGGACGAGGACCTGATGGACGCCGCCGACCTGCTGGCCGGCGAGCAGGTCGCGATCGTGGACGTCACCAACGGCGCGCGCCTGGAGACCTACGTCATCCCCGGCGAGCGGGGCACCGGCGTGATCGGCATCAACGGCGCGGCGGCGCACCTGGTGAAGCCGGGCGACCTGGTGATCCTCATCGCCTACGGGCAGATGGACGACGCCGAGGCACGGGTGTACGAACCGAAGGTGGTCTTCGTCGACGCCGACAACAAGGTGGTCGACCTGGGCGCCGACCCGGCGCGCGCTCCGGAGGGTTCCGGACTGGTCAACGGGTCGACGACCGCGCAGAGACCGGCCCAGGCGGAGCCGGTGTCGGCGGAGACCGAGGACGCGGCGGCGCTGGACGCGTTGATCCAGGCCGAGGACTAGTAGGCCGAAACCAGGGGGAGACCCGCTGTGCTGCTCGCCATCGATGTCGGCAACACCAACATCGTCCTGGGCCTCTACGACGGCACGGGCGATTCCGCCGCGCTCGTCCGCGACTGGCGGATGCGCACCGACGCCCGGATGACCGCCGACGAGCTGGCGTTGACCATGCGCGGTCTGCTCGGCGAGTACGCCGACAAGATCACCGGCATCTCGGCGCTGTCCACCGTGCCCGCGGTGCTGCGTGAACTGCGGGTGATGCTCGGCCGGTACTACTCGACCGTGCCGAAGGTGCTGGTCGAGCCGGGCGTGCGGACCGGCGTGCCGCTGCTGGTGGACAACCCCAAGGAGGTGGGCTCCGACCGGGTGATCAACACGTTGGCCGCGCACCACCTGCACAGCACGGCGTGCGTGGTGGTCGACTTCGGCACGTCCACGAACCTCGACGTGATCTCGGCCAAGGGCGAGTTCCTGGGCGGCGCGCTGGCGCCCGGCATCGAGATCTCCGTGGACGCCCTCGCGGCACGCGCCGCGCAGCTGCGCAAGGTCGAGCTGGTGCGGCCCCGGTCGGTGATCGGCAAGAACACCGTGGAATGCCTGCAGTCCGGCATCGTCTACGGCTTCGTCGGCCAAGTGGACGGCCTGGTGAGACGGATCGTGGACGAACTCCAGCTCAGCGAGCCGGGCCCGGTCACGGTCATCGCCACCGGCGGTCTCGCGCCCCTGGTGGTGACCGAGTCGGCCACCATCCAGGCGCACGTGCCGGATCTGACGTTGCTGGGCCTGCGGCTGGTTTTCGAGCGCAACATGAAATAGGGGATCACGTCGTGTTGATGGCCGCTGCTCCGCAGACGGCGGGCGAGGTCGCCTGGGGAGTCGACCTCGCGGTGAGGTCACGCGGTGAGATCATGCGGTCTTGGTGCACACCATGCGCTTCACCAGGGTCATCAACGGGTAGTCGAACTCGCCCTCGGCGGTTTCCGGACGGGACTTGAGGAACGCGAGCATCCGCGCGTTCAGCTCGTCCCGTTCGTCCTCCGAGATCACCAGGACGTGCGAGTGCGTGTTGATGGTGGCCACCAGCGACTCGGCGGTGCGCCGGTGGGTGTGCTTGAACAGCCGCTCGGTGGGCACGGTGAACAGCTCGTGCGTCGGCATCCAGTCGCCGTGCAGGTCCTTCACGCTGACGCTGGACGTGCTCACCTCGCCGAACTCGGCGACCCACGGCACCGTGACGTCGTCGCCGTTCCACATCGCGGCCACCACACCGCCGGGCCGCAGCACGCGGGCGATCTCCGGCAGCGCCCGCTCGGGGTCGAACCAGTGGAACGCCTGCCCGACCAGCACCGCGTCCACGGTGCCGTCCGGCACCGGGATGCGCTCCGCGCTGCCGGGCAGCGCGCGCGCCGGACCGTGCCGGCGCACCAGTTCCGACAGCATCCCCTCGTCCGGCTCGACGGCCGTCACCTGGTGGCCCTCGGCGAGCAGGCCGCCGGTCAGCTTGCCGGTACCCGCGGCGAGGTCCACCACGTGGTGCGGCCCCTCGCCCAGTGGCTCCAGGGCCCATCTGATGGCCTCGATCGGGTAGTCCGGTCGGTGTTCCGCGTAAGCCGAGGCGTGCGCTCCGAAGGAGTGCGCGCGCCGGGCCCGCAAGTCATCTCCCGTCACCACGCACAGCCTAGTGAGATCCGGTTCGTTTTCCCGAGCGGTCTTTCCGTACCCTTCCCCTTGTGAGTGAGCAGCCAGCGACCGGTTCCGCGACCAGCGACGACGATCTCCCCGAGCAGCTGAGGGTGCGCCGGGAGAAGCGGGCGCGACTGCTGGAACGCGGTGTCGATCCCTATCCGGTCGAAGTACCGCGCACGCACACGTTGCGCGAGGTCCGCGAAGCACATCAGGGACTGGAGCCGGACACCGCGACCGGTGAAGTCGTCGGTGTGACCGGCCGGGTCATGTTCATCCGCAACACCGGCAAGTTGTGCTTCGCGACACTGCGTGAAGGCGACGGCACCGAACTGCAGGCCATGCTGAGCCTGGCCGGTGTGGGCGAGCAGGCGCTGGGCGAATGGAAGTCCGACGTCGACTTGGGCGACCACGTATTCGTGCACGGCGAGGTCATCACGTCCCGCCGCGGCGAACTGTCGGTGATGGCGGACCGGTGGGCGATCACGGCGAAGGCGTTGCGCCCGTTGCCGGTCGCGCACAAGGAACTCGCCGAGGAAACCCGCATTCGCCAGCGGTACGTGGATCTGATCCTGCGTGAGCAGGCGCGGAACACGGTGCGCAACCGGGCGACCGTGGTGCGCTCGTTGCGGGAGTCGTTCCACCGGCGCGGTTTCATCGAAGTCGAGACGCCGATGTTGCAGACGTTGCAGGGCGGTGCGACCGCCCGGCCGTTCGTCACCCGCTCGAACGCGCTCGACATCGACCTGTTCCTGCGGATCGCGCCGGAGCTGTACCTCAAGCGGTGTGTGGTAGGCGGTATCGAGAAGGTCTTCGAGATCAACCGCAACTTCCGCAACGAGGGCATGGACTCGTCGCATTCGCCCGAGTTCTCCATGTTGGAGTACTACGAGGCGTACGCCACCTACGACACGAACGCGGTGCTGACCCGGGAGCTGATCCAGGAGGCCGCGCTGGCCGTCGCCGGTTCGCACGTGGTGACGCTGGTCGACGGTTCCGAGTACGACCTCGGTGGCGAGTGGACCACGTTGAGCATGTACGACTCGTTGTCCGACGCGGTCGGTGAAGAGGTCACGCCCGAAACTTCTCCGGAGCGGCTGCGCAAGCTCGCGGACAAGCACGGCCTGGAGACCGACCCCAAGCTCGGTCACGGCAAGCTGGTCGAGGAGCTGTGGGAGCACCTGGTCGGGGACACCCTGCACGCGCCCACGTTTGTGCGCGATTTCCCGGTGGAGACCTCGCCGCTCACCCGTCAGCACCGCAGCCGGCCGGGGGTCGCCGAAAAGTGGGACCTCTACGTGCGCGGTTTCGAGTTGGCCACGGGATACTCGGAACTGGTGGACCCGGTGGTCGAGCGGGAGCGGTTGGAAGCCCAGGCACGCCTTGGTGCGACCGGTGACGTCGAGGCGATGCCGGTCGATGAAGACTTTCTGCGATCACTGGAGTACGGAATGCCACCGAGCGGTGGTGTGGGAATGGGCATCGACCGGCTGCTGATGGCGCTCACCGGTCTCGGTATCCGGGAGACGATCCTGTTCCCCCTCGTTCGCCCTGAATGAGTAACACCTCGGACTCGGGGGGCGCATTCAGGGAGTTGTGCGCTAACCTGCACTCGCCAATGCTTTAAGGTCGCGGTCGGGGAACACCGCGCATTCGAGTCCAGGAGGATACGCATGGCGCAGAAGGTCACCGTGACCCTGGTCGATGACCTGGACGGCGGGAAGGCCGAGGAGACGGTCGGCTTCGGATTGGACGGTGTGTCCTACGAGATCGACCTTTCTGCGAGCAATGCGGACAGGCTCCGTGACGCTCTCGCCGACTTCGTCGCCAGTGCCCGCAAGGCGGGTGGCCGCAAGCGCGGTCCGGGTCGTCCGGCCGGTGTGAAGGCGGCTCGTCCGGCTTCGGCGGATCGCGAGCAGAACCAGGCCATTCGGGAGTGGGCGCGCAAGCAGGGGATGAAGGTCTCCGATCGCGGGCGCATCCCGGCCGAGGTGCTGGAGGCTTACCACCAGCAGGGCTGACGGGAGTGATTGACGTGGCGCAGGCCACGGCAATTACGTCAATCGACGAAGGGGCACCGGATTCGTCCGGTGCCCCTCGGTTGTATTTGTGAACCCGCGGCTACCGCCCTCCGCGAAACGATGATCTTTTCCGCGCACCGTTCCGGGCGTTCCGGGTGCCGTTCGGCGATCTTCCGCTCGACCGTTCGGTGGCACGGAGCGTGTCCGCCAATCATCGCAACGCATTCGGTTAGGCTTGCCTCACCGAACTCGGCCGGCGCGGGAGGAGCAGCACTTTGGCCCTCCGCAGCACCCGCATGTTCCTGCTCCTCGGGCTTCTCGGGCTTCTCGTGCTGGTCGCTCTCGCCAGCGTCGCCATCGGTGCCAAGGACATCCCGCTCGGCGACGTCTGGCACGCGTTGACCGCCCCGGTGGGGCTGGAGAACGACCTCGTCGTCCGCGAATTGCGGGTACCGCGCACGCTGCTCGGCGTCGCCGTGGGCATCGCGCTGGGCGTCGGTGGGGCGTTGATGCAGGGGCACACCCGCAACCCGCTGGCCGATCCGGGCATCCTGGGCGTGACGCAGGGGGCGGCGTTCGCCGTCGTGCTGTCGATCTTCACGCTGGGTGTGACCAGTCTCTACGGGTACGTGTGGTTCGCGTTCGCGGGCGCGTTGGTGGCCAGCGTCGTGGTGTTCCTGCTCGGTTCCGGGCGGTCGGGGCCGACTCCGGTGACGTTGGCGCTCGCCGGGGCGGCGGTGAGCGCGTTGATGCAGGGTCTGGTGGCGGCGCTGGTGCTGCTGGACCGGCAGAGCCTCGACGCGTTCCGGTTCTGGCAGGTCGGCGGGATCGCCGGGCGTGACCTCGCGGTGCTGTGGCAGGTGCTGCCGTTCCTGGTGCTGGGGCTGCTGCTGGCGGCGTTCAACGCGGTCGGGTTGAACGCGCTGGCCCTCGGTGACGACGTGGCGCGGTCGCTGGGGCAGCGGGTGGCGTTGACGCGGGTCGTGGGCGTGGTCGCGACCACGTTGCTCGTGGGCGGCGCGGTGGCGGTGTGCGGGCCGATCGGGTTCCTCGGTCTGGTCGTGCCGCACGCGGCGCGGGCGTTGACCGGGCCGGACTACCGGTGGCTGCTGCCGTTCTCGGGGGTGATCGGCGCGATCGTGCTGCTGGTCGCGGACGTCATCGGACGGGTGGTGACCAGGCCGGGCGAGCTGGAGGTCGGTGTGGTGATGGCCCTGGTCGGCGCGCCGTTCTTCGTCGCCTTGGTGCGGCGGCGGAAGCTGGTGAAGCTGTGACGGGGTCGCCGGCGAAGGGGCTGCCGGCCAAGGGGTTCCGGATCGGACCGGTGTCCGGGCCGCTGCGGTGGCGGCCGTTCGTCGTGGTGGTCGTCGGGCTGGGGCTGATGGTGCTCGCGGCGGCGGTCAGCGTGGCGCGGGGTGACTTCCCGATCCCACTGGGTCAGGTGTTCGACGTGCTCATGGGCGGAGGGCCGCGGGGGCAGCGGTTCATCGTGCTCGACCTGCGCCTGCCCAGGGCGTTGACCGGCCTGTTCGTCGGCGCGGCGCTCGGTGTCGCGGGGGCGGTCTTCCAGACGATCGCGCGCAACGCGTTGGCGAGCCCGGACATCCTGGGCGTCACGTGGGGTGCGGGGGCCGGTGCGGTCAGCGTGATCACGTTCGCCGGGTCGCTCGGCGCGGTCGACGGGACGTTGTCGCGGGTCGGGGTGCCGTTGGCGAGCCTCGCCGGCGGGCTGCTGGCCGGGCTCTTGGTCTACGGGCTGGCGTGGCGGCAGGGGATCGAGGGGTTCCGGCTGGTGCTCGTGGGCATCGGTGTGTCGGCGGTGGCGGGCAACTTCACCCACTACCTGCTGACGGTCGGTGACGTGACGGACGCGTCGCGGGCGATCGTGTGGATCACCGGCAGCCTCAACGGGCGCGGGTGGGAGCACGTCGTGCCGGTCGGGCTGGCGCTGGCGCTGCTGATTCCGGCGGCTCTGATCGGGGCCCGGCTGCTGGGTGCGCTCCAGTTCGACGACGACACCGTGCGCGGGCTCGGGGTGCGGCTCAACGGCGCGCGCAGCGTGATGCTGTTGCTGGCCGTCGTGCTGGCCGCCGTGGCCACGGCCGCTGCCGGTCCGGTGGCTTTCGTGGCGCTGGCGTCACCTCAGATCGCGTTGCGGCTGGCCGGCACCGCCACGCCGCCGCTGCTCGGGTCGGCCGTCGTCGGCGGGCTGCTGGTCGTGGTGTCGGACCTGGTCGCGCGGCTGGCGTTCGGCGGGTTCGAACTGCCGGTCGGCGTGGTGACCGCGGTGCTCGGCGCGCCCTATCTGATGTACCTGCTCGTCCGCAGCCGCCGGGAGGCACGGGTATGACCGCTGTTCGGCTCCAGGCCCAGTCGCTGTCCGTCGGGTACGGGGAGCGGCTGGTGGTGTCCGACCTCGATCTGGACGTGCTGTCCGGTTCGGTGACGGCGGTGATCGGGCCCAACGGGTGCGGCAAGTCGACGTTGCTGCGGGCCCTGGGACGGCTGCTGCCCGCCCGGGCGGGCGCGGTGGTGCTGGACGGCAAGCGCATCGACCGCACGCCCACGCGTGAGGTGGCGAAGGTGCTGGCGATGCTGCCGCAGTCGCCGCAGGCGCCCGAGGGGCTGACCGTGGCCGAGCTCGTGGCGCGCGGCAGGCACCCGCACCAGGCCTGGTACCGGCAGTGGTCGCCGGACGACGAGGCGGCCGTGACGGAGGCCCTGGAGATGACGGCCATGGCGGACTTGGCCGACCGGACCGTGGACGAGCTGTCCGGCGGGCAACGGCAGCGGGCGTGGATCTCCATGGCGCTGGCCCAGGGCACCGACCTGCTCCTGCTGGACGAGCCGACGACCTACCTGGACCTGGCCCACCAGATCGACGTGCTCGACCTCGTGCAACGCCTGCACCGCGAGCACGCGCGGACCGTCGTCATGGTCCTCCACGACCTCAACCTCGCCGCCCGCTACGCCGACCGCCTGGTCGCCATGAAAGACGGCCGCATCATCGTGGAGGGCTCCCCCTCCGACGTCCTGACCGAATCCAACCTCCTGGAGGTCTTCGGCCTTGACGCCCGAGTCGTCACCGACCCAGTAGCCGGCACCCCCCTCGTAGTCCCCATCGGCCACCGCCACCGCTAACCCGACGTGAACGTTCGACTCTCGCGCGTGTCCTACGTTCGGAACGCGCGTGTCCTACGTTGGGAACGCGCGTGTCCTACGTTGGGAACGGGTGAGTTGAGCGTTCAGAACGTGGTCAGCAGACGCGGGGGCAGGTGGCGCAGGCTTCGGCGTTCGGCAGGACGAAGTGGAAGCAGCAGCTCTCGCGGCGCCTGGTCCAGCCGGTTTCGGTGGCCTTCAGGGTGGACGCGGAGGTGAACGGGTCGAGCTTGGCCGGCAGCAGCAGCGCCGCGTCCATCACGCCCGCGGTCTCGTCGCCGGTCAGCTGACCCGCGGTCCACGCCGCGCTGTCCAGGGCGTCCGTGGCCGCCGCCCACAGCATCCGACGCCCCAGCCGCACGGTCGACCCGAACGAGCCCACGAACTGCGCGCTGTGCGCCGCGAAACGGGCCCTCAGCAGCGCCGCCAACGCGGTCTCGTCGGCCACCACCGTCGCCGCCGGGTGGTTGCCCGCCGGGTCGTCGGGCAGGCACGCGAAGTCGTCCGTCAGCAACGCCGCACCGACCGCGTGCGGCCGCCCCTCGGGCGCCAGCCGGAACGCCACGTCGGAGGGCCGCAGCGACGGCACCCGCCGCGCGGTGTGGAACAGCAGCCCGCCCAGCATGCCGACCACGTTGAGGTACCAGCTCATGACGTACCCGGCGGTGGCGCGGTCGGGCGACTCGCCGTACTGCTCGCGCATCCACTCGGCCAGCTGCTTGCGCCACACGTCGAACCGCTCGGGTTCGCCGACGAACTCCGAGCAGACGACCCAGCCACCACGGTCAGCCGGCAGGCCGAACCGCACCTCGAAGCCCTGCGACAGCGCGGCGACCCGCCGGACGGACTCCGCGACAGGCGTTGTCACGTCGCACGCGGTCACCCTCACGGGTACGGTCATGGCCAGAAGGTCCTCGTCGGTTCGGTAGGTCTGAGGCTTGCCTAACCTTACCGAGGTTCACCTAACCTGCGCCACAGCGGTGACGTCGGTCACCCCGGCGTCGCCGAACGGTTGAATGTTCGCGTTGAGCGGACAACAGCCGTTCCGTGGAATCTGCCTGGCAGATCACGCGTTGATACCGATGACAGAGATCCCCGAACGCGACTGCCTGCTAACGGGAACTGAGAGTGTCGGGGCTTGACGACTACAGTGGTCCCACGGTGCCGCGCTCTCCACGGTCAGCCAGACGGTGGGCCAGGGGTGAGCCCGAGGACCGCCGGCGCAGCAGTCAGGGAGTGCGAATGTTCGAAAGGTTCACCGACCGCGCGAGGCGGGTGGTTGTCCTGGCCCAAGAAGAGGCCCGGATGCTCAACCACAACTACATCGGCACCGAACACATCCTCCTGGGGTTGATCCACGAGGGTGAAGGTGTCGCCGCCAAGGCGCTGGAGTCGTTGGGGATCGCGCTGGAGGGCGTCCGCCAGCAGGTCGAAGAGATCATCGGCCAGGGCCAGCAGGCTCCATCCGGCCACATCCCCTTCACCCCGCGCGCCAAGAAGGTGCTCGAGCTGTCACTGCGCGAAGCGCTGCAGCTCGGACACAACTACATCGGCACGGAACACATCTTGCTGGGCCTGATCCGCGAGGGCGAGGGCGTCGCCGCGCAGGTGCTGGTCAAGCTGGGTGCTGACCTCAACCGGGTGCGCCAGCAGGTGCTCCAGCTGCTGTCGGGCTACTCCGGCGGCAAGGAGCCGGCCGAGTCCGGTGGCCGCGGTGAGGGCACCCCGTCCTCGTCCCTGGTCCTGGACCAGTTCGGGCGCAACCTGACCGCCAGTGCGCGGGAGGGCAAGCTCGACCCGGTGATCGGGCGCACCAAGGAGATCGAGCGGGTCATGCAGGTGCTGTCCCGCCGCACCAAGAACAACCCGGTCCTGATCGGCGAGCCCGGCGTGGGCAAGACCGCCGTGGTCGAGGGCTTGGCCCAGATGGTGGTCAAGGGCGAGGTGCCCGAGACGCTGAAGGACAAGCAGCTCTACACGCTGGACCTGGGTTCGCTGGTCGCGGGCTCGCGCTACCGCGGTGACTTCGAAGAGCGCCTGAAGAAGGTGCTCAAGGAGATCCGCACGCGCGGCGACATCATCCTGTTCATCGACGAGATCCACACCCTCGTGGGTGCGGGCGCGGCCGAGGGCGCGATCGACGCCGCGTCGATCCTCAAGCCCATGCTGGCCCGGGGTGAGCTCCAGACCATCGGCGCGACCACGCTCGACGAGTACCGCAAGTACGTCGAGAAGGACCCCGCCCTGGAGCGCCGGTTCCAGCCGATCCAGGTCGGCGAGCCGTCGCTGGAGCACACGATCGAGATCCTCAAGGGTCTGCGCGACCGGTACGAGGCGCACCACCGCGTCTCGATCACCGACTCGGCGCTGGTCGCCGCCGCCACCCTGGCCGACCGGTACATCAACGACCGGTTCCTGCCGGACAAGGCGATCGACCTGATCGACGAGGCGGGCGCGCGGATGCGCATCCGCCGGATGACCGCGCCGCCGGACCTGCGCGAGTTCGACGAGAAGATCGCCGACGTGCGCCGGGACAAGGAGTCCGCGATCGACGCGCAGGACTTCGAGCGCGCCGCGAAGCTCCGTGACGCGGAGAAGCAGCTGCTGGGCCAGAAGGCCGAGCGGGAGAAGCAGTGGAAGGACGGCGACCTCGACGTCGTCGCCGAGGTGGACGACGAGCAGATCGCCGAGGTGCTGGCGAACTGGACCGGCATCCCCGTGTTCAAGCTCACCGAGGAGGAGACCAGCCGTCTGCTCCGCATGGAGGACGAGCTGCACAAGCGGATCATCGGCCAGGTCGACGCCGTCAGGGCGGTCAGCCAGGCGATCCGCCGCACGCGGGCGGGTCTGAAGGACCCGAAGCGCCCGTCGGGCTCGTTCATCTTCGCCGGCCCGTCCGGTGTGGGTAAGACCGAGCTGTCCAAGGCGCTGGCGAACTTCCTGTTCGGCGAGGACGACGCCCTGATCCAGATCGACATGGGCGAGTTCCACGACCGGTACACGGCGTCGCGCCTGTTCGGTGCCCCTCCCGGCTACGTCGGCTACGAAGAGGGCGGCCAGCTCACCGAGAAGGTGCGCCGCAAGCCGTTCTCCGTGGTGCTGTTCGACGAGATCGAGAAGGCGCACCAGGAGGTCTACAACACGCTGCTCCAGGTGTTGGAGGACGGCCGCCTGACCGACGGTCAGGGCCGGACGGTGGACTTCAAGAACACCGTCATCATCTTCACGTCCAACCTCGGCACGTCGGACATCAGCAAGGCCGTCGGCCTCGGCTTCACCTCGGGTCAGGACACCGCGTCCAACTACGAGCGGATGAAGAACAAGGTCAACGACGAGCTGAAGAAGCACTTCCGGCCCGAGTTCCTCAACCGCATCGACGACATCATCGTCTTCCACCAGCTCACGCAGGACGAGATCATCAAGATGGTGGACCTGATGATCGCCCGGGTCGAGACGCAGTTGAAGAACAAGGACATGGCGATCGAGCTCACGGATCGCGCGAAGATGCTGCTGGCCAAGCGCGGGTTCGACCCGGTGCTCGGTGCCCGGCCGCTGCGTCGCACGATCCAGCGTGAGATCGAGGACCAGCTGTCGGAGAAGATCCTGTTCGGGGAGATCCAGCCCGGGCACATCATCATCACCGACGTCGAGGGCTGGGACGGCGAGTCCGAGGCCGACGACAAGGCGCACTTCGTGTTCCGCGGTGAGCCCAAGCCGCTGCGGGTGCCGGACGCCCCGCCGGTCGACCTCGCGTCGTCCGGTGGCGACTCCGGTGGCGAGTCGGACTCCGAGTCCGCCTGACGCCTGACGGCTGAACGCGCCAGAGTCGAAGCGCCCCCCGGGATTCCGGGGGGCGCTTCGGCGTTGTCGGCGTCGGCCGTACCTCCGTTTCGGGCAGACTGGATCTCGTGGTCGACATCGAGGAACGCCGCACCAGGCGTGGGGGGACGACGTTCCTGCTGGTGGTGGCCGCTATCGCGTTCGTGCTCGCCGGCGTCACCCGGCTGCTGGGGATCGACGGCAGCCGCCACATGCTCGCCACGACCGCCCTCACGCCGTACGTCACGGCGGCGGGCGTGGTCCTGGGCGCACTCGCGCTGCTCTTGAGGCGTTGGGTGGTCGGCCTCGTCACATTGTTGGTCGCGGTCGTGCTGGTGGCGGCGGTCGCGCCGCGGGCGTTCCCCGACTCACGGCCGGTCGGCGTCGGCCAGGACGTCACGGTGATGGCGGCGAACCTGCTGGTCGGCAGGGCCGACGCGGAAGCGGTGGTGGCGGCCGTCAAGGCGCACGACGTCGACGTGCTGGCCCTCCAGGAGCTGACGCCGGACATGGTCCGCGATTTCGAACGCGCCGGGCTGGCGCGGGTGCTGCCCTACCGGCACTTCCTGGACGAACCGGGCGGCTCCGGGTCGGGCATCGCGTCCCGCTACCCGCTGTTCCCCCGCACCCTCACGCCGCCCAGCTCGTTGCGCCAGGCCGGCGCGCTGGTCGACCTGCCCGGTGACGACATGGAGGTGCTGTCCGTGCACCCGATGCCGCCGGTGATCGACGCCGGGCCGGAGCGGTGGCAGCGGGACATGGCGGGCCTGCCGACCCGGGAGATCAACGGTCCGGTGCGTGTGCTGGCGGGCGATTTCAACGCCACCCTCGACCACGTCGGCCTGCGCCGACTGCTCGGCGACGGTTACGTGGACGCGGCCGACCAGGTCGGCGAGGGCCTGAACCCGACGTGGCCGTCCGGCGCGCTGTGGCCGCCGCCGGTGACCATCGACCACGTGCTGGTGGACAGCCGGTGCCCGGTGGACACGTTCCGCGTGGTCGACATCCCCGGCACGGACCACCGGGCCGTGGTCACCCGATTCGTCGTGCCAGCCCGGTGATCGCTTCGAGCGCGCCCATGGGCAGCGACACCCCGCGCCCGTGCCGGACCTCCGGCTCACGCGGGTTGATCCTGATCAGCGCGCCGGAGGCGGCACTGGCCAGTTCGGCCTGACGGCGCACGGTCGGCACCGCGACACCCGCGCCGATCTCGATCACGGCGAGGTTCCGGTGCGCGCGCCGCCACTGCACCAACCCGTCCAACGCCTTCTGCGACGGCCCTCCGACCCACGACCAGTCGCCGAACATGAGGATGTTCGGCCGGGCCAGGCCACCGCAGTTGCGGCACGACGGCAGCGGCCCGGTCGCGCGCATCGACACCGGGTCCACGTCCACCACGAGGTCGTCGGCGGGCCACACGTCGTCCGTGCACGGTTCCACGCACTGGAGGTGGTGGATCGAGCCGTGCACCTCGGCCACCTCGGTGAACCCGGCCCGCTGGAACTGGCCGTCCACGTTCGACGTGAACACCCGCGCGTCCCAGTCCCGCAGCACGCGGAAGCCGTCGTGCGGCACGGTGCGCCGGTACAGGTCGAGCCGGTGCCCGTAGAAGCCCCACGCGAGCGTGGGGTCCTCCACGAAGTGCACCGGGTCGGCCAGTTCCTCGAAGCGCAGCCCCAGCCGCTCGTAGGGTGGGTACGCCTGCCAGAAGCCGGTGGCGCCGCGGAAGTCCGGCAGGCCGGAGTCGACGCCCATCCCGGCTCCCGCGCACACCAGCAGCGCGTCGGCGCCCTTGATCAGCTCCGCCGCGCGGTCGAGCGCCTCGGTCAACCCCGGATCGTCAGCTCTTGGGCTGGGAGCTGAGCACGACCTCGAACTCCAGCAGGTCCGACCCGGTGCCCACCGGCTTGGCCCGCTCGCCCGCGTGCGCCTCCTTGGCCCGGCCGCCCATCCAGTTCTGGAAGGCCTCCTCGGTCTCCCACTGGGTGACCACGAAGTACCGGTCGTCGCCCTTGACCGGCCGCAGGAGCTGGAAGCCGAGGAAACCGGGTTCGGAGTCGACCGCGCCCAGTCGCGCGGCGAACCGCTTCTCCAACTCCGGGCCAGAGCCGTCGGGCACGTGGATCGCATTGATCTTCACAACCGCCATGCCTCGACGTTACCGCAGGACGGGCCGCGCTAACGGCGCAGCGAGCCGGGGTAGAGGTACTCGTCGGCGGGGACCTCGTCGCCCCGGAACCACGCGGCGAAGAACGCGTCCAGGTCCTGCCCCGAGACCTGCTCCACGTGCGCCTCGAACTCGGGCCACGACGCGTTGCTGTCCCGGTGCGTGGCCGTCCAGCCCTTCAGGACCTGGTCGAACGCCTGGTCGCCGACCTGGCGGCGCAACGCGTGCAGCGCGAGCTGGCCCTTGTCGTAGACGCCGCGGAATTCGTTGCCGCGGCCCATGTCGTAGAGCTTGCGGCCCCAGTACGCGTCGCGGTCGCCGGTCCGCTCGATCTCGGCGCGGTACCGGGCGTCGAGGTCCTCGCCGCCCTTCGCCTCGTCCCACAGCCACTGGGCGTAGCTGGCGAAGCACTCGTTGAGGCAGATGTCGGCCCAGTTCTCCAAGGTCACCGAGTCGCCGAACCACTGGTGCGCGTTCTCGTGCACCACGGTGTCCAGGTCGGCCCACCCGGCGTAGATGGGCCGGGTCTGGGTCTCCAGCGAGAAGCCGATGTTGTCGGCCAGGAAGATCCCGCCCGCCGATTCGAACGGGTAGGGGCCGAACTTCTCCGACAGGAACGCGAGCACCTCCGGCAGCCGTTCCTGGTGCTGCCGGCCGTTCTGCGCGCCCGGCGCGTAGGCGTCCACGACCGGGGTGCCGTCGGGCAGGGTGGACCGCTCGATCGTCCACCGGTCGATCGCGACCGTGGTCAGGTAGGTGGCCATCGGCTGCTCCGCGACCCAGCGGAACGTCGTCCAGCCGTCCGCGCTGGCCGAGCCCTCTTCGACGCCGTTGGAGACCACCGACCAGCCCTGCGGCACCCGCGCGGTCAACGCGAACGTCGCCTTGTCGCGCGGGGTGTCGTTGGCCGGGAACCAGGTGGTCGCCGAGTGCGGCTCACCGGCCGCGAACGCGCCACCGGTCGAGGAGATCTGCCAACCGCTGCGGCCCAGCGCCCGGTCCTCCACCACGGTCGGCTGCCCGCCGTACGCGACGGTGGTGGTGAACTCCTCGCCGTTGCGCAGCGCGCGTTCGGGCACGACGACCAGCTCGTGGTCGCCTTCCCGCTCGAAGCTCGTGGCCTTCGTCCCGCCCACGTCGACGTTCGAGACCTCCAGCTCGTACAGGTCGAGGTTGAACCGGGACAGGTCGGCGGTCGCCTTGGCGGTGATCTTCGCGACGCCGTCCAGCCGCTTGGTGGTCGGGTCGTAGCTGATCGACACGTCGTAGGCGCTGACGTCGTAGCCGGTGTTGCCGTCCTGCGGGTAGTACGCGTCACCCGCGCCGTCGCCGCCCTCGGCGTTCACCACCGGCGGGGTCGTCACGCCGGTCGTGGTCGGTGCCGCGGTCGGCTGGTCCTGCGGCAGTCTGGCCACCACGATCCCGGCAGCCACCAGCACCAGGACGAGGACGAACAGGTACGGGCGTGCCTTCGGGCTGATGGCCATGCCGACATGATGCACGTATGAGCGTTGCCGAGTTCGGGGGATCGGGGCAGGGCATCCTGCTGCTCCACGGCCTGATGAGCCGGGCGAGCACGTGGTGGACAGTCGCGCGGTGGCTTGAGCCGTACGGGCGGGTGGTCGCGCCGGACGCGCGCGGGCACGGCCGCAACCCGGTGCGGGGGCCGTTCCGGACCGAGGACTTCGTCGCCGACGCGGCGGCCGTGATCGAGCGGTTCGACCTCGCGCCGGCGGTGGTGATCGGGCACTCCATGGGCGGGCTGCACGCGTGGGCGCTCGCCGCGACCCGGCCCGATCTGGTGCGCGCGGTCGTGGTCGAGGACGTGGTGCCGGACAACCGGGGCCGCACGATCGACGACTGGAAGTGGTACTTCGACGCGTGGCCGGTGCCGTTCCGGTCTTTGGCGCACGTGCGATCGGTGGTGAACGTGCCGCGGGTGGAGGAGATGTTCGAGGAGCGCGAGGACGGTTGGCACCTCATCGCGCACCTGCCCGACCTGTACGAGATCGCCGCCGAGTGGGGCGAGCGGGCGTACTGGGACTTCGTGGACGCGATCCGGTGCCCGATGCTCGTGATCGAGGCCGGGCGGGGCGGGTTGCGAGCCGGGCAGATGGCCGAGGTGGCGCGGCGGACCGGTGGACAGCACCTCGTGGTGCCGGAATCCGGGCACGTGGTGCACGACGAGGCGCCGGAGGTCTACCGGGGTGCGGTGGAGGCGTTCCTGAGCGGGTCGATCGCGCCGGTCTGAGTGTCCACGATCGCCATCTCCTCGGCTTTGGCGCGGATCGGCGTGATCGGGTGCAGTTCGGCGAAGGCGGTCTTCACCTCGGCGTCCTCGCCGTTGAGCAGCGTGCAGTGCGGGACCCAGTTGCCCGGCAGGTGCTGGGCGTTGGGGTGCTTCACCCGGCCCGCGAGCACGTCGTGCACGGCCGAGTGCACGGCCAGCAGCTCGCTGTCCACGATGGCGCCGAGCTGGAGGGTGTTCTCGGTGGCGCTGAGCGTGTGCAGCCACACGTCGGGCAGCCAGAGCCGGGACAGGTCCTCGCGCAGTTCGGCGCGCACCTTCGGCCCGATCGTGCCCGCCGCCGCGTACGTCAGGTGCGGGGGCAGCTCGGACCGCGTGCCGATCCGCCGCCACAGGCCGCGCACCGCGTTGTCCGCCTCGGCGTCGAAGAACACCACGAGCGCGTGCACGTCAGTGCTCCCCGGGCAGCGCGAACAGGCCTTCCCGCGTCTGCTCGACCAGGCCGTCGACCAGCAGCGAGTGCAGGCACCGGTCCCGCTGGCCCGCGTCCGACCAGACCAGGTCGAGCCGGGTCTTGGCCACCGGCTCGTCGGTGCCGCGCAGCACGTCCAGCAGCAGGCCACGCACCTGGCGGTCGGTGCCCGCGAACTTCTGGACCGCCTTGGCCGGGCCGTCGTAGGCGGGACGGCCGTTGAGCTGCCACGCGCACGCGTCGAACACCGGGCAGTCGGCGCACTTCGGTGCGCGGGCCGTGCAGACCAGGGCGCCCAGTTCCATCAACGCGGCCGAGTAGACAGCGGCGTCGTCGTCGGGGAGCAGGACTTCGACGTCGCGGAGGTCTTTCGTCGTGGACGGCGGGCCTGCGTCGCCCGCGCCGTGCACGGCCCGTGCCACGACCCGGCGGACGTTCGTGTCGACCACCGGGCACTTCTGGCCGTAGGCGAACGCCGCGACCGCCCGTGCCGTGTACGCGCCGATACCCGGCAGGGTGAGCAACGTGTCCACGTCCTGTGGGACGACGTCGTCGTGCTGCTCGGCGATGGCCTGCGCGGCGGCGTGCAGCCGGAGCGCGCGGCGCGGGTAGCCCAGCTTGCCCCAGGCGCGCAGGACATCGCCCTGGCTCGCCTCGGCCATCGCCGACGGGGTGGGCCAGCGGGCCAGCCACTCGTGCCAGATCGGCTCGACGCGGGCGACGGGGGTCTGCTGCAACATGATCTCGCTGACCAGCACACCCCACGCCGTGCACTCCGGCCGTCGCCAGGGCAGGTCGCGGGCGGTGTCGGCGAACCAGTCGAGGAGGAGCTCGGCGTCCAGACTCATAGCGCCGCACAGTGTCCCACGACCGAGCGGTCAGACGACCTCGGTCAGCTGTCCCGTGTGCACGTCGTAGACGAAACCGCGGACGTTGTCGCGGTGCGGCAGGAAGGCGCTGTGCCGGACCCGGTTCATCGAGCCGCGCACGCTGTCCTTGGCTTCGCGGAACGCCTCGACCGACCACGTCGGGCGCAGGCCGGAGTCCTGCTCCAACTCGTCCTTGAAAGCGTCCTCGGTGACCAGTTCGAGGCCGCAGTTGGTGTGGTGCACCAGCAGCACCTCGCGGGTGCCGAGCTTGCGCTGGCTCAACGCCAGCGAGCGGATCACGTCGTCGGTGACGACGCCGCCCGCGTTGCGCAGCACGTGCGCCTCACCCTGCTTGAGGCCGAAGATCTCGAACACCCGGATGCGCGAGTCCATGCAGGTCAGGATTGTCACGCTCATCGAGGGGCGGGGTGAGGAACGATCACCGGGGACGATGTTGCCCAGTTCGGCGTTACGGCGCAGCAGTTCGTCGATCGCGGTCATCGCGCACCTCCTGTGTCCCTGGGATTGGAACCCGCGTCCCGCATGTCGGGCAAGAGATTCCGGCGAGCATCACGTTCACCGCATCGGGCGAGGGGTGCCTGACTGGCGATGTGTGCCGACCCGGCTACCTTCTGTCACGTGATCGAGCCCACAGGCATGCACCCGTCGTCGGTGTACTGGCGACGGCGTGCCCTGGCCATGGGCGGGTCGTTGATCGCTTTAGTGCTGGCCGTGTGGCTGGTCGGCGCCCTGATCGGCCGCGGCGACCCCGTACCGGTCGCACCGCAGGCGGCGACTTCCAGCCCGCCCCCGCCGCGGGAGACGCCGGTCGTCTCGTCGTCCTCCTCGACCACGCCCCCTCCCGCGCCTGAGCCGCCGAAACCGACGTTGCCGCCCGGTCCGCCGCCGCCGTGCGACGACGCGCAGGTGGCCGTGGTGGCCGAGGTGGACCAGCCCTCGACGCCCGCCGGCCAACCGGTGGGGTTCACCATCGTCGTGTCCAACACCGGTCCGCTGCCGTGCGCCAAGGAGATCGGCCGCAAGGTGCGCGAACTGGTCGTGACGACCGCCGACGGCGCGACCCCGCTGTGGTCGAGCAACGACTGCTTCGCCACGGAGGGCTCGGAGGTGCGCGTGATGCAGCCGGCCGAGCGGTTCACCTACGGCCTGCGGTGGCCGGGCAGCACGTCGGAACCGGGCTGCGCGAAGCACACCCGGCTCGGCGCGGGCGACTACCTGCTGACCGCGCGGGTGGCGGGCAAGGCGAGCGACCCCGTGGTCTTCCGGCTGACGTGACCCGTCACGGCCGCCAGCCGAGCGCCGGGCCGAGGGCGGTGGCGATGTCGGTGAGGATCTGCACGTAGTCGTCGTGCTCGAACGTGAACGGCAGGGCGAACGCGACCTCGTCGACCTCGCGGAACGCGGCGTGGTCGTAGAGGCGTTCGGCGATCTCGTTCGCGGTGCCGACGAAATCGGGGGAGAAGAGCAGGCCGGCCGGTCCCTGCGGGGTGGTGGTGCGGGGCAGCCGCTTGGCCGCGTACTCCTCGTACCGCGCGCGTTGGTCGGCGGTGGCCGAGTCGGTCGGGATGACGACCAGGCCCTGGGATACGCGGGCGCGTTCGCCGTCGGGGTGGGCGGCGCGGAAGGCGTGGATGTGCGACTGCTGGATATCGGCGAAGTCGGTGCCGCCCTCGGCCTTCACGACGCTGCTGATCAGGAAGTTCATCCCGTGCTCGCCGGCCCACCGGGCGGAGCCGAGGCTGCCGCCGCCGTACCAGAGGCGTTCGCCGGGGCCTTCGGAGTGCTCGCCGAGCTGGATGATCTCCAACGTCGACTCGTGCCCGCGCCGGGGGTCGGTCTCGTCGAACAGTCCGATGGTCAGGAAGCCCAGCTTGCGCAGTGGCGCGGAGGGCAGCGGCATATCCCGATCCTCCCAGCCCGGAGCCGTTGATCCACCTGCTGGAACGCGGGTGCCGCCTCAGGTCAGCAGGGCGGCCAGGGCGTCGACGACCGCGGTGATCGGCTTCGGTTCGTGCAGGCTGCGTGACCACAGCGCGGACTCGGCCGCCCTGGCCTGCGTCCAGCGGCGGACCCGTTCCCGGTCCACCTCCGCAGCCTCGGCGAACTCCGCGATCCGCCGGTCCACCGCTCGACGCGGGTCCGGTTCGGCGGTGACGGCGGGCCAGTCGCCGCGCAGCAGCGGGAGCAGTTCGTAGGCCGGGTCACCGGTCAGCCCGGTCGGATCGACGACCCGCAGCCCTTCGTCGTCGCACATGATGTTGCCGAAGTGCAAGTCGCCGTGCACCAGGACGGCCGGCTGATCGACTGCCAGGTCACGCGCGTTGGCGACGGCGGCGTCGACCACCCGTGCCGGCAACGGTGAGCCGAGCCGTGCGGCGTGTGGGGGCATGTCCACCGCCCATCCGAGCGCCTTGTCGGCCAGCGTGGGCACTTCGGGCGGCGCGGTGATGGCGAGTCGACGGACGAGTCGGCCGACCGCGGTGAACGGCGCCGACTCGGGCTTGTCCAAGGGCCGCAAGCGTTCCAGCAGCATGGCGAACCGGCTGTCGTCGCGCTCCAGCAGACGCACCGCGCCGTTGCCGTTCCACGCCGCCAGCGCCGTTGGCTCCGCGGTGTTGTACGACAACGGAAACCCGAGCTTCAGCACCACCCGCGTCCCGTCCGCGCGGACCGCCGGGATCACCACCCCGACAAAGCCGTGCGCCACCGGTCCCGACACGGTGCAGGACCACCGGTCCAGGAACTCGGTGGCCAACGCGGGCAGCGACTCGACCCACCGCCTGCCCGCTTCACCCTCGCGACGGATCGTGGCCTCGGCGAACGCCGGCGGAACGGTCAACACACGGAACCCCTTGTGCTTGTGGCCCGCCCTACCGGTTGTCCACAGGTGTCGGGTCCGCCTGCCGGTTGTCCACAGGTGCCGAGTCTGGCGGCCGGGATTGTCAGACCGTTGTGGCAGGGTAAAAGCAGGGGTCCCCTTGGCGGGGACCCCCGCGCAGCGTTCGCGGTCAGTGCGCGGTCACGGGCCGAACCAGCGTTCCTCCGCCGTGCCGCGGGGCGGGGCGGCGGTGGAGCCGAGGACGAGTTCGGTGGACAGGGTCACGGCTCGGGGGCGGGTGCGTTCGGCCGAGTCGAGCAGGAGTTTGCCCGCGGCGCGGCCCTTTTCCAGGACCGGCTGCCGCACCGTCGTCAGGCCGGCCTGCTCGGCCTCGCGGATGCCGTCGAAACCGGTGACCGTGATGTCGGCCGGCACGCGCAGGCCGCGCTTCTGCACCTCGGCGAGAGCGCCCAGAGCCAGTATGTCCGACGTGCAGATCAACGCCGTGATCTCCGGGTCGCGCTCCAGCACCTGCGCCGCCGCCGACGCGCCCGACGCCATGGTGTGGTCGAACCGCTCCGCCACCGGCACGGTGACCCACTCCACGCCGACCGACGCGAACGCCTGCGCGAGCCCCGCCAACCGGGCCCGCTGCACGTGGAAGTGCGCCGCCTGCTGCCGTTCCGGCGTCACGAAATCGTCATTGCGATCACGGGCCAACCGCATGCACACCACGCCGATCCGCCGGTGCCCCAACGAGATCAGGTGCTGTGCCAACGAGTGCATGGCCGCCTGGTCGTCGATGCCGACGCGGTCGACGTTGTCGAGGTCGGGCTGGTCGCACACGACGGTCGGCACGGGCCGCTCCAGCACGGCGGCCAGGTGCGGGTCGTCGTCTGGCACCGAATACACCACGAACCCGTCCACCCCCGCCCGGTGCACGGCCGCCACGTCCTCGCGCTCCGGGTTCGCCGGCACGAGCAGCAGCCCGGTCCCGGCGTCCTCGCACGCGAGCGCCAACCCTTCGAGGAACCCGATCGCAGCCGGGTCGCGGAACGCGTAGGACAGGTTCTCGGTGAGCAACAGGCCCACCGCACCGGCCTTCCTGGTCCGCAGGGAGCGGGCAACCGGGTCGGGCCCCGGGTACCCGAGTCGTCTAGCTGTCTCCAACACCCGGCGTCGCAGCTCTGGCGAGAGCTGGTCGGGACGGTTGTACGCGTTGGACACCGTTGTCCGGGAAACACCCAGCTCCGCCGCCAATGAAGCCAGCGTTGCGGGGCGTCGCACATGCATCGACCGCGCCATGAAGTGACCGTAACGGTTCAGAACCAATTACAGAAGTGGGGGTGACAGGCATCCCTCTAAATCTCCATCAGTGCAGCTAGGACTACGTTACCTCGGGGTACATTGGTCTAAACCAATACGGGTGGCGCGGACGACTCGCGCACCACCAGCCTGGGTCGGAAAACGCGCGTGTAATTGCCGGCGGGACGCCTTCGCCGATCGGGGTCGAGGCGGTGCACCAACTCGTCCACGGCCGCCGCCGACATCTCCTCGATCGGCTGGGCCAACGTGGTCAACGACGGCGAGCAGTAGGACGCCAGCGGGATGTCGTCGAACCCCACCACCGACAGGTCGCCCGGCACGGACAGCCCGCGCCGGTGCGCCTCCCGCAGCACGCCGATCGCCATGTGGTCGGACGAGCAGATCACCGCCGAAGGCCGCACGGTGTCCAGCAACGCCGACACCGCCTCCGCTCCACCCTCGGGCCCGAACGGCGCGTGCGCCACGAAATCGGACGACGCCGGCAGTCCGTCCTCCTCCAACGCCGCCGCCCACCCGGCCCGCTTGAGCCGCGACGGCAACGACCGCGCCGGCCCCGACACGAACCCGACCCGCCGATGCCCCAACTCGACCAGGTGCCTGGTCGCCGCGTACCCCGCGTGCTGCTCGTCCACGGTCACGTCCGGCACGTCCAGCGACGGCGTGGCCCCGTTGAGGAACACCATGTGCACGCCGTCGGCCAGCAGTTTCGCGTAGTACGACGGCCGTGGCGCCTGGCCGAGCGGCACCTCGACGTTGGTGATCTCCGGTGACACGAACACCATGCCCTCGACGCCGCGCGCGAGGAGCATCCGCACGTACTCCTCCTCGCCCATCGCGCCCGCGCCGGTGGCCCGCGTGTTGCACAGCAACGACGAGTACCCCAGCCGCGCGGCCCGCACCTCCAGCGCCTCGGCGAACGCCGGGAACACCGGGTTGGACAGCTCCGGCACGAGCAGGCCGATCACACCGGTCCGCTGGAGGGCGCCCAACCCGCGCGGCGTGTAAGGCATTTCCGCCAGCACCGCGAGCACGCGCTGGCGCGTCTCGTCGTTCACGCCCGCCCGGCGGTTGAGCACCCGACTGACCGTGGAGATGCTCACCCCGGCTGCCCTGGCGATCTCGGACAGACCGGACACGGTTCCTCCTCGTATCAATTGGCTGACGTGAAGCCTGCCGCCAGCGGCAAATTTTTGCAACGCCCACCGGCGTTTCCGCCAGGTGGACGCGTCCGTTACGGCTTGGTTACGGCAAGTCCCTTGACCCCGCCCTGGTCGGCGCGATGAAATTCGCAGCAACATTTTCGCAAGTTCTTGCAAGAGCCTTCATCACGGTGGAGGCCACAGGAGGGACGACAGCAACGATGCGACGTACCACCCTCGTGACCGCAGTGGCGGCAGTCGGCGCCCTCGTCCTCACCGCGTGCGGTGGCGGCGACGGCGGATCCGCGTCCGGCGACTCCGGTGAGATCACCTTCTGGGACACCAGCGGCCCGAACGAGAGCCCGGTGTTCACCAAGATCGCGAACGACTGCGCGGCCAAGGGCGGCTACAAGGTCAAGACCGAGACCGTCCCCTTCGACCTGGCCCTCAACAACTACCGGACCGCCGCGCAGGGCGGTCAGGGCCCGGACGTGTTCCGCGCCGACGTCGCCTGGGTGTCGCAGTTGGCCAAGCTGGGCTATGTAGTCGAATTAACGAGCACCGACCTGACCGGCACCGAGTTGGCCACCGGCACGGCCGACTTCCTGGAGACGCCGCTCGGCTCCACCAAGTACGACGGCAAGTCGTACGGCGTCCCCCAGGTCACCGACTCGCTGGCGCTGTTCTACAACAAGAAGCTGCTGGCCGACGCGGGTGTCGAGCCGCCGAAGACGTGGGGCGAGCTGAAGACCGCCGCCGCCAAGCTCGGCGGCGAGAAGGCCGTCTTCATCAACAACGACGCGTACTACGCGCTGCCGTTCATCTACGGCGCGGGCGGAGACCTGGTCGACGCCGACGCGAAGAAGATCGTGGTCAACTCCGCGGAGAACGTGAAGGCGCTGGAGACCGCCAAGGGCCTGCTGGACGCCAAGGCCGCCTCCACCGCGCTGGACCCGGCGAACTCCTACAACAACATGCAGGCCGCGTTCACCTCCGGCGAGGTCGCCATGGTCGTCAACGGCCCGTGGTCGGTCGCCGACTACCTCAAGGGCCCCGCGTTCACCGACCCCGCCAACCTGGGCATCGCGCCCGTCCCCGGTGAGACCGCCGGCGAGGGCTCCGCGCCGGTCGGCGGCCACGACTACGTGATCCGCCAGGGCACCAAGGCCAAGAACTCGTCCGTCAAGTTCATCGCCTGCATGAGCAGCGTCGAGTCGCAGATTCAGATCGCCAAGGAACTCGGCCTGCTGCCCACCCGCAAGTCCGCCTACGACAACGCGGACGTGAAGGCCAACGCGGTCGTCTCCGCGTTCGAGCCGGTCGTCAACGCAGCCCACCCGCGCGCGTGGATTCCCGAGGGCAGCCAGCTGTTCGACCCGCTGAAGATCGCCTACGCCGACGTGCTGGCGGGCAAGAAGGACGCCAAGACGGCACTGGACGAGGTCGCCAAGGCCTACAAGGACACCGTCGTCCCCGAGTACACCGTCGGCTGACCGTGCCCTCGCGGGGGTCTCTCGCTGGAGAGGCCCCCGCGAGGACCGCTCGAAGGGAGACTTCGGTGCGCAGGTTCCTGGACCGGCACTGGTACGCGTACGCGATGGTGCTGCCGGTCGTGGTGGTCATCGCGGTGTTGGTGCTGTTCCCGCTCGCCCAGGGCGTGTTCTTCACCTTCACCAACATCAACGAGGGCAACATCGCCAACCCGATCCTCGACCGGCCGGCGACCTACGTCTCCGTCGGCCTGGGCAACTACCTGAAGGTGCTCTCCGGCGACGCCAGCTACGGCGCGTTCTGGTCCACGCTGGTGCGCACGCTGATCTGGACGTTCGGCTGCGTGTTCTTCCACTACACGATCGGCCTGGGCCTGGCCCTGCTGCTCAACCGGCAGGTGCGCGGCCGGGCGGTGTACCGGGTGCTGCTGATCCTGCCGTGGGCGGTGCCGGCGTTCATCAGCGCGTTCGCGTGGAAGTACATGTTCAACGCGCAGTACGGGATCATCAACCAGTTCCTGCGCTTGTTCGGGCTGCCCGACCCGGTGTGGCTGGGGCAGTCGGACTGGGCGCTGGTCGCGGTGATCATCGTGAACGTGTGGCTCGGCGTGCCGTTCATGATGGTGGCGCTGCTCGGCGGCCTCCAGTCCATCCCCGGTGACCTCTACGAGGCGGCCGAGGTGGACGGTGCTTCGGCGTGGCAGCGGTTCCGCGACGTGACGCTGCCCGGCCTGCGGTCGGTGTCGAGCACGGTGGTGCTGCTGGGCATCATCTGGACGTTCAACATGTTCGCGATCATCTACCTGATCACCGGGCCGAACCCGAACACCCGGATTCTGGTGACCTACGCGTTCGAGCGGTTCTTCTCCGGCGCGTCCCGCGACTTCGCGGTGGCGTCGACCTACGGAGTACTGATCCTGTCCGTGCTGCTCGTGTTCGCGGGCGTGTACCGGCGTGCGCTGCGCAAGCAAGGCGAGGTGTGGTGATGACGGTCGAAGCCGCTTCGTTGCGAGTGGTCGAGCCGGTCCAGCCGGTCCTCGGTCGGAAGCGCTCGGAACGGTCCGTGATCGCGAGTGTCGGCCTGCACTCGGCCTTGGTCGTGGCGTCGCTGATCGCGGTGTTCCCGGTGTTCTGGGTGCTGGTGACGTCGTTCAAGCCGGACGCGAAGGCCGTGGAGACCACGCCGAAGCTGGTCAACGACTCCAGCGTGGACAACTACGTGCGGATCCTGTCGGGGGAGAAGGGCGATTTCCTGGCGTGGTTCGGCAACTCGGTGCTGATCGCGCTGATGACCACGGTCCTGGCGGTGTTCCTGTCCGCGACGGCGGGGTACGCGGCCTCGCGGTTCCGGTTCCCCGGCAAGCGGTCGCTGATGCTGTCGTTCCTGGTCGTGCAGATGTTCCCGTTCGCGGTGCTGATCGTGCCGCTGTACAACATCCTGCTGGCCCTGGGGTTGCAGGGCACGTCCCTCGGCTTGGTCCTCGTCTACTGCACGACCGCCGTGCCGTTCTGCACGTACATGCTGAAGGGCTACTTCGACACCATCCCGACCGACATCGACGAGGCCGGGCGGGTGGACGGCCTGTCACCGTTCGGCGTCTTCTGGCGCCTGGTCCTGCCACTGGCCCGGCCGGGCCTGGCCGTCACCGCGTTCTACGCGTTCCTCACGGCGTGGGGCGAGGTGGCGTTCGCGTCGGCGTTCCTGTCGGCGGCGGACGAGTCGAAGACGCTCGCGGTCGGCCTGCAGGTCTTCGTGCAGCAGAACCGCACCGAGTGGGGCCATCTGGCGGCGGCGTCGATCCTGGTCGCGATCCCGGCGATCGTGGTGTTCTACCTGGTCCAACGCTTCCTGGTGACCGGCCTGTCGTCGGGCGCGGTGAAGGGCTGAGCCACGGGGCCTCCGCCCGGCGCGGAGGCCCCGCTCAGACCGCCACGATCTCGACCATCGACTCCAGGCCGATGAAGTCCTTCGGGTTTCGCGTGTACAGCGGCGTGCTGAGTGACGAGGCGATCGCGGCGATCATCAGGTCGAGTCGGCGGGGCCTCGGGTCGCGGTTGGCCGCGAGGGTCAGTGTGACCAGCGTGCCGTAGCGGGTAGCGGCGTGGCTGTCGAACGGCAGTGGGTCGAACGACAGGATCGCGGAACCCAGCTTCTCGGTGCGCGCGGCACGCGACGCCGGGTCCTTGGCCCTTGCCAAGCCGTGGTGCAGTTCGGCCAACGTCACCGCGGTGAGTTCGGGAATCTCGGGCAGGACGGTCGGGTCCAGCAGATCCAGGTCGATGTACACACAGGTGTCCAGCACGCCGGAGGCGTGGCGCTCAGCCACGACGGCGCTCCCATGGGTCGTCGTCACCGATGCGGTCTTCGGTGCCGAAGAACTCGTCGGCTTCCCTGCGCATCTCGGCGGCGTCCACTCGCGGCAGCCGCTTGTGTATCTCGACGAGCTCATCCGCGGTCAACCGACGCCTGCGCGACAGCGGACGCACCTCGGCGATCTCCACACCGTTGCGGGTGATGTGGAACGTCTCGCCTGCCTCGACGGCATCCATGACCGCGGCGGAGTTGTTGCGGAACTCCCGCTGACTGATGACCTTCACACCTCAAGCTTAATTGCCTGTAGCACGACGAGCTACATGGTGTACCAGTGGTCCCGTCGTCACGGAAGGGTGACCACGGCCACGTGACCGGCCTGTCGTCAGGCCCGCTCAGCCGCGGCCGCGCTTCCACGGGTCGTCGTCGCCGCCGGTGCGGTCTTCGGTGCCGAAGGACTCGTCGGCTTCCGTCCGCAATTGCACGTGGTCGACCCACGACAACCGCTTGTGCTGCTCGATCAGTTCCTCGGCGGTCCTCCCTTGGCGCAGGCCAGGGCCGCGGGCGTTGGTCGGGCGGCCGTTGTGCCACCGCAGGCGGTAGACCGCCGGCATCGGCATGTCCTTCAGGAACGGCCAGTCGACGGCGTGGCCCGCCGCGAGCAGGGTGCGAGCCGCGAACGTGCCATGCGTGCCGATCACCACCACTCCGCCGTCGTGCTCCTCGGCCACCTCCGTCAACGTCCGCGTGAGTCGGGCGTCGAACCGCGCCATGCTCTCGCCACCGGGTCGGGCTTCGTCCGGGTTCTCCCAGCTGTGCGCGAAGTGCCGGGCGTAGTCCGACGTGGGCGGTATCCCGGAGTCCCACTCCCGCAGGTCCCACCAGGTGTCGACGGTCAGGCCGAGCGCTTCGGCGGTGGGGCGGACCGTCTGCACGGCCCGCAGGTAGGGGCTCGACAGGAACGCGGTCGGCCGGAGGACGGCGAGGACGTCGACCAGGTCGCGGGCCTGCGCCAACCCCTCGTCGGTCAACGGCCTGGTCAGCTCGTCGGGACCGTCCGGCGTGGGGACGACTGAACGCGCGTGGCGAACGAGCACGAGGTCGGTGGCCATGCCCTTAGGAGTACCAGGCCCGCCGAACCGGTGTGGAACTAGACCAATGCACCCGTTCCCGTAAGCGCTTGCAATCCCTAGCGTTGCGGCAAAGCTCGGGTAGTGAGGGTAGGGAAAGGTGCGTTCGCATGGCTGAGGTCGCCTACGTCAAGGCTTCGCGGATCTTCTCCGGCAACCCGCCGGTCCGCGCGGTGGACGAGCTGTCGTTGGATGTCACCGACGGTGAGTTCCTGGTACTGGTCGGTCCGTCCGGCTCCGGCAAGTCGACCGCGCTGCGGATGCTCGCGGGTCTGGAGGACGTGGACGAGGGCGCCATCCACATCGGCGGCAAGGACGTCACCAACGTTCCGCCCAAGGGCCGTGACATCGCGATGGTGTTCCAGTCCTACGCGCTCTACCCGCACATGACGGTCGCGGAGAACATGGGCTTCGCGCTCAAGCTGCGCGGCGTCAACAAGGCCGAGATCAAGGAGAAGGTCGCCGAGGCGGCCAAGATGCTCGACCTGGGCAAGTACCTGGACCGCAAGCCGAAGGCGCTGTCCGGTGGTCAGCGGCAGCGTGTCGCGATGGGTCGCGCGATCGTGCGTGAGCCGAGTGTGTTCCTCATGGACGAGCCGCTGTCCAACCTGGACGCGAAGCTGCGCGTGGAGACCCGCGCGAACATCGCCGCCCTCCAGGCGCGGCTGGGCACCACCACGATCTACGTCACGCACGACCAGGTCGAGGCCATGACCATGGGCCACCGGGTCGCCGTGCTCAAGGACGGCCTGCTCCAGCAGTGCGACACCCCGCGCGCGCTGTACGACAAGCCGGCCAACGCGTTCGTCGCCGGGTTCATGGGCTCGCCCGCGATGAACCTCAAGACCGTGCCGCTGACGTCGGAGGGCGCGAAGCTCGACGGCATCGTGGTCCCGCTGGAGCGCCGCATGATGGACAAGGCGGCGGGCGAGGGCCTGTCCGAGGTGACGTTCGGCATCCGGCCCGAGTCGCTGGCGCTGGTCCCCTCCTCCGAGGAGGGCATCGACATGACCGTCGAGCTGGTCGAGGAGCTGGGCGCGGACGCGCTCATGCACGGCTCGGTCCGCATCGGCGACGTGCCCGAGCGGTTCGTGGTCCGCGTGGACGGCCGCACGCCGCCCACCCTGGGCCAGACGGTGAAGATCGCCGTGCGCGACGCCACCGAGGTCCACCTGTTCCACCCTGAGTCGGGTCTGCGCCTCACCGACTGACGGCTGACGGCTGACGTAACACACCACAAGGGGCCACCTCCGTTCCGGCGGGAGTGGCCCCTTGTGGTGTGTGAAACACCTGGTCGGTGGACACGGCGGTAGCTGAGCGTTCTAAACTGAACTCGACAACGGTTTCCATTGCCTGTCCGTCCGCCTGTCGAGGAGTGCCCTGATGACCGTCCGCAACGCGTTGCTCGGCGCGGTGGCCGCCGCGACCGCCGTAGTCCTCACCGCCTGCGGTGCCCAGGACACCCCCGCCGCGGCCGGCGGCACGATCAAGGTCGTCGCCTCCACCAACGTCTGGGGCAGCGTGGTCAAGGCCGTCGGCGGTGACGACGTCGAGGTCACCTCGATCATCAACGACCCGTCCGGCGACCCGCACTCCTACGAGAGCAAGCCCGCCGACCTGGCCGCGGTGCGCGACGCGAAGCTCGTCATCTTCAACGGCGGCGGCTACGACGACTTCTTCTCCACCCTGCTCGGCGAGGGCGGGAGCGCCAAGCAGATCGAGACGTTCGCGGTGTCCGGCAAGGCCGCCGAGGCGGAGCCGGAGACCAGCGCCGAGCCCGAGCCCACCGGCGAAGAGGCCCACGACCACGCGGTCAACGAGCACGTCTGGTACGACTTCGAGACCGTCCGCAAGGTCGCCGACCAGGCCGCCGCCGACCTCGGCGCGATCGCGCCGGACAAGAAGGCGACCTTCGAGACCAACGCCAAGGACTTCGGCACCAAGCTGACCGAGCTGGAGCAGCGCGTCGAGGGCAAGGGCGCGGGCAAGAAGGTCGTCGCGACCGAGCCGGTGGCGCACTACCTGCTCGACACCGCGGGCGTCGAGGACGTCACCCCCGAGTCGTTCAGCGAGGCCGTGGAGAACGAGACGGACATCCCCGCCGCCGCGCTCGCCGACGTCACCCAGCTGATCGAGCAGAAGCAGATCACCGCGCTGGTCAACAACACCCAGACCGAGAACGCCGGCACGCTCCAGGTCGTCGGCCAGGCCAAGACGGCGGGCGTGCCGATCGCCGAGGTGACCGAAACGCTGCCCGAGGGCGTCACGGGTTACCTTGACTGGATGACGAAGCAGGTCGACTCGCTGGTGGGGGCCCTCGGCGCATGACCGTTTGGGGCAAGACAGCTCAGGTGACGGACAGGTCGACGCGCGCCGCGGTCGCGTTGCGCGGCGCGCGACTGTCCTACGGCGACCGGGTGCTGTGGGACGGTTTGGACCTGGACGTCGCCCCCGGCGAGTTCGTGGCCGTGCTCGGGCCCAACGGTTCGGGCAAGACCAGCCTCATCCGGGTGCTGCTCGGCCTGCAACCGCTGTCCGCCGGCACCGTGCACGTCGCCGGCGGCAACCGGCGCATCGGCTACATCCCGCAGCAGCGGGCGATCGACGTCAGCCTCACCCTGCGCGGCCGGGACCTGGTCGGCTTCGGCCTGGACGGCCACGGCTGGGGCGTCGGCTGGCGCCACCGGCGCGAACGCCGGGCCGCGGTGGACGCGGCGCTGGAGTCCGTCGGCGCGATGCGGTACGCCGACGCGCCGATCGGCCTGCTCTCCGGCGGCGAGCAGCAGCGGCTGCGGGTGGCGCAGGCCCTGGTGGGCGACCCCGAGGTGCTGCTGTGCGACGAGCCGCTGCTCTCGCTCGACCTGGCGCACCAGCGCGTGGTGAGCGATCTGATCGACGCCCGGCGCCGTGCGGCGGACACCGCCGTGCTGTTCGTGACGCACGAGATCAACCCGATCCTGCCGCTGGTCGACCGGGTGCTGTACCTGGTGGACGGTCGGTTCCGGATCGGCGCCCCGGCCGAGGTGATGACCTCGCGGACGCTGACCGAGCTGTACCGCACGAACGTCGAGGTGGTCCGGGTGCGCGACCAGATCCACGTGGTCGGCGCGCAACACGTGTGCGAGGACGAGCCGCACCACGTGGCGGATGAGGGTTGATGGAGAACTTCTTCGACTTCCAACTGACCGTCGAGCTGCTGGGATACGTCCAGCCGATGCTCATCGCGGGCGCGGTGCTCGGTCTGGTGGCCGGTCTGCTCGGCCCGCTCGTCGTCACCCGCAAGATGGCGTTCGCCGTGCACGGCACCAGCGAGTTGGCGTTCACCGGCGGCGCGGCGGCCCTGCTGATCGGGATCGGCGTCGGGTACGGCGCGCTGGCCGGCTCCGTCATCGCGGCACTGCTGCTGGGGCTGCTGAGCAGGCGTGACTCGGACCGCGACTCGGTGATCGGCGCGATCCTCGCGTTCGGACTCGGCCTGGGCGTGCTGTTCCTGGCCCTCTACAAGGGACGGGCGGCGAACAAGTTCGGCCTGCTGACCGGCCAGGTGGTGAGCGTCGGGTCGACCGACCTGTGGCTGCTGATCGGCTCGTCGGTCGCGGTGCTGGCGGTGCTGGCGGTCATCTACCGGCCGCTGCACTTCGCCAGCGTGGACGCGGCGGTGGCGGTGGCGCGCGGTGTGCCGGTGCGGACGCTGTCGGTGGTGTTCGCGGTGCTGGTGGGCGTGGCCACGGCGTTGAGCGTGCAGCTCGTCGGCGCGCTGCTGGTGCTGTCGCTGATGATCACGCCCGCGGCGGCGGCGAGCCGGGTCACCGCGAGCCCGTTGCGGGCCACCCTGCTGGCCGTGGTGTTCGCCGAGGTGTCCGTGCTGGGCGGGATGCTGCTGTCACTCGCGCCCGGTATGCCGGTGAGCGCGTTCGTCACCGCCGTCTCGTTCTTCATCTACCTCGTCTGCCGGCTGATGAGCGGCAAGCGGGAAAGAGTTCAATAACACGTTTGGCTTCCGCTGAGAACGGGTACAGCCGTGGCAAGGGGGCACCAGGCCCGGCCACGGGGTGCGGGCGCGCGGGAGACAGGTGCCATGCGACGCACGACGAGGACGCCGGGAAACCCCCGCGGAGGCGGCTCAGGCCGTGCCCGTGGTGGCCGCCGTGAGCGCCGGGTCCGTGACCGTCGTGCCCGCGAACGCGGAGTCTTATGCGGACCGCGTGATGTCGGCGGTTTTCTGCCCGACGGACTCCTCCACCGACTGGTCCACGCGGGGCGCGGGCAGCAGCCGTCGGATCTCGCCGCCGGCGACCCGCACCTGGTTGCGGCCGTTCTCCTTGGCCGCGTAGAGCGCGGCGTCCGCGCAGTGCTGCGCGTCGCTCAGGCAGTCGCCGTTGTCCGGCAGCACGGCCACGCCGATGGACGCCGAGATCGCGCGCACCTCCGGTCCGTCCGGGCTCAACGGCAGGTTCCGACCGCGCAGGGTCACCATGTTGCGGTGCTTGTCGGTGGTCACCACGGACATCTCGCCGATCGCCTCGCGCACCCGTTCCGCGATGGCGGTGCCCTGCGCCAGGCCGGTGTCGGCGAGCACCACGACGAACTCCTCGCCGCCGTCGCGCCCGGCCACGTCGCCCGGCCGCAGCTTCTCCCGCAGTATCCGACCGACCTCGGCCAGCACCGCGTTGCCCGCCGGGTGGCCCCAGGTGTCGTTGATCCGCTTGAAGTGGTCCAGGTCGATGGCCAGCACGGTGACCGGCTGCCCGTCGTGGCGGCAGCGGTCGGTGAGCCTGCCCGCGTACTCGGCCAGGCCGTTGGTGTTGAACAGGCCGGTCCGGTAGTCGGTGTGGGCGTCCTTCGTCAGCTGCAGGTGCGCCTGGTGCTGCTCGGCGATGAGCCGTTCGAGGTGGGCCTGGCGCTCCGACGCCCGGTGCAGCAGGGCGTTGACCAGGATCACCGGCACGACGAGCACGAGCGGCGCGACCCAGTGCGTCGCGATCAGCATGCCGAGCATCGCGCCCACGCCCAGCGTGGTCATCTCCAGCATGTTGTCGTTGCGGGAGCCGAGCGAATCGACGAACCGGGTGGCCGGGTTGACGATCTTCAGCGCCACGGTCATCAGGAGCACCTGGACGAACCAGTAGAGCGTCGCGACGGCGACCAGCACCGCGAGCAGACCCAGGTCGGTCGACACGTTGCCCGAGGCCGCCAGGGAGAAGCCGGACAGCTGCACGGCGCCGCCCGCGAGGATCGTGCTGGCCACGATGTGGGCGGAGGTGAAGACGAAGCGGTACGGCTGCCTGCGGGCGATCGGCCAGATGACGATCCGCAGCCACACGGCGACCAACACGGCGAGGCCTCCCGGCAGCACGATGGCGGCGGCGAAAGTCCACACCGAAGTCAGGTCGAAGTAAGGCCCTGCGGATTCGTCGCGCCGGGATTCCTCCGCACGGCGCACGATGGTCAGGTGAACGGTGATGGCCAGAACCAGTGCGGCGAAACGGAGCCAATCCGTAGCCGGAACAGAACTGACGGTAGTCAGCAGCCAAATGGCGTAAATCGCCACGACCGCTTCCACCGAAAGGATGTAGGCGATCGCCGTGCGCCGCAGCGACCACAGGTCCCAGCTGCGCATCCGGTACCCCTTGGCGACTGTCGCGGATGGCCCGTGGTCAGGCAAACTGTTCTTCACCACGTCCCCCTAGACTCATGCCGCCGCCGCGCGGCACCTCGCCGGCGCTGCGCCGGCATTGCGGACCCCATCGGTACCCACGCGCGTAGAGGAGCATCTGCCATGCGTAACCGCGAGTGGTGACCTCATCGCTACCCTAGAGCCCGACTCGAAAATCTTCACCGTCCGTGCGCACACCCTCGCGGAGAGCGCACGAACGCTTTGTCATGGGAATCGTCATTCACGATGACTCCGTTTCATGTGATCACGGCGTTCGGGTCGGTCCTGGTTCGTGCCCGGTTCCAGGCTACGGTGGCTTGCGCCGCAAGGAGCAACCCGATGCCTCCCGCGCCGGCGATCGTCGCGGTCACCGAACCCACAGCGTGCGCCACCACGCCCGCCACGGCCATCCCGCCGCCCTGGCTGGACCGTAGTGCCGTACGGGCGATCCCGTAGGCCCGACCGCGGTAGGCGTCGGGCAGGTAGCGCATCCACGCCGACCGCGCCGGCGTGTGGTACGCACCGGCCATACCGGCGATGACCAGCAGTGTGATGGTCCAGGTCAGGTTCGGGTTGAAGGCGAACATGACCAGTGGCGCCAGGGACAGTATGGCGAGCGGACCGATGAGCCGCTCACGTTTCACGGGATCGCGGACCACCCGGAAGAGTACGGCCACGCCGAGGACGTTGGCGGCGGGTTCGATGGCCAGGATCAGGCCGACCGCCCACACCGCGTCCAGGCTCGCCGCCAGGGGCACCGCGAGCCCTTCGGGGACCATGGCGAGGCCGGCCAGCAGGCGCAGGCCCATCAGGCTGCGCAGCCGGGGTTCGGTGAGCAGGAGCGCGAGGGCGCCCCTCGGGCCGTCCGGGTCGCGGTGCGCGCCGAGCGGGTCGGCGGCCGGTCGGTGCCGGACCGAGAGCTGCACCAGGATCGCCACCCACACGAACGTGGCCGCGTCGATGGCGAGCGCCACGTTCGCGCCCGCGCCGGCGACGAGGAAGCCCGCGGCGGCCAGGCCGGCCATCTGGGCGATGTCCACCGACGTGCCGAACACCGCCACACCGTCGTCGTAGCGCTTCTCCGGCAGCACGTGGGGCAGGCTGGCCTCCTGGGCCGCCAGGAACGGTGACGAGACCATCAGGACGACGACCAGCAGCACGATCATGATCCACAACGGCATGCCCGGCACCGCCATGAGAGCGACCAGGGCCGCCTGGAGCCACGCGGAGCAGACCATCACCGTGCGGCGGGGGAACCGGTCCGCGACCCAGCCCAGCAGCGGGCCCGAGATCAGCGACGGGACCAGCGTCAACGACCAGGTGAGGGCGGTCCAGGCCGGTGAACCGGTGCGCTGGAACACCAGCAGCGACAGCGCGACCGCCGCGAGCTGGTCACCGAACGTGGACACCATCGAACCGATCCACATGCCGCGGAACTCGCGGTTGCCCACGAGCGCGCGGACGGTTCCCCCGGAAGTCACAACTCCTCCAGGTCGGTCGGTCCCGATGAGTGAGTCACGTTACCCCCACCCGAAGTAACAATTCCCTCGGTTAGCACGGTAGAAGCTGCCGGATGTGCAATCTCTAGTCCTACCACAGTGTGTACCTGAACGGAGCAGGTCGGTTACCCAAAGTAGTTACAATGGCGAAAAATCACGCTACTTATTCTTGACAGTTGACGGTAGGTTACCCAGCGCGAGCAATGCTCGCCTACCCTACGTCGACCGCGGCACCCATTGCGCGCGCGGTCGCTGGTCCGACCGGGTCAGCGCGTTCCCGCCGGGCGCCGGAACGGCTGCGATGGTTGGCTGCCTAATTGTTGACCGGGCACGGACTTGTCGATCATCAGAACTGGTAGTACAAGAACGGGCTGAACGTACCGCTCGCCACCAGGATCGCGGCATAGCCGACACCCACCGTCATCAGCGAGACCCGTGCCGCGGTGGCGACCTTGTCCCGGGAAGACTCCAGGTAGGGACCGGTCGCCGGGTGGTCGGGCATGACCACGATCACCAGGGCCAGCAGCAGCAGAACAATGCGCTGATTGGTCGCGGCCGCCGTGACGGCTTCGGTCAACCCGCTGAAATCCGGCAACAGCATGTGGCCGATGATTGTGAACGCCGTACCTAGATCGGCGGACCGGAAGAACACCCAGCCGATTACCACCAGCAACATCGTCAAGATCCGCCGCGCAATTCGGGTACGCATAGTGACGGGGGTCGAATCCCACCCGAATCGGCGCTCCAGCACGAGCAGGCCGCCGTGGAACAAACCCCACACCAGGAACGTCCAGTTGGCGCCGTGCCAGAAACCGGTGAGCACGAAAACGATCGACAGGTTGCGATAGGTCTGAACCATTCCGCCGCGGTTCCCGCCAAGTGGGATGTAGACGTAGTCGCGGAACCAGCGCGACAGCGACATGTGCCAGCGGCGCCAGAACTCGGTGATGGTGACCGACGAGTAGGGGCGGGCGAAGTTCTCCGGCAGCCGGAAGCCCAGCATGCGGCCCAGGCCGATGGCCATGTCCGAGTAGCCGGAGAAGTCGAAGTACAGCTGGAGCGTGTAGCCGACCGCGCCCAGCCACGCGATCGTCGTGGTCATCTCGTCGGCAGGGGTGGCGAAGCAGGCGTCCACCATCGGTGCGAGCGAGTCGGCGATGATCACCTTCTTGCACAGGCCGAGGGCGAACCGGGGGAAGCCGGCCGCGACGTCGTCCCAGCGGTGCATGCGCGGCTGCGGCAGCTGGTCGGCGATCTCCCGGAAGCGCACGATCGGGCCCGCGACGAGCTGAGGGAACATCGCGATGTAGGTGACGAACGCGACCGGGTCGCGCAGGGCCGGGCGCTCGCCCCGGTACACGTCGACCACGTAGGAGATGTGGTGGAACGTGTAGAAGGAGATGCCGATCGGCAGCGCGAGTTCGAGCACCGGCAGGTCGGCGCCCACGACGGAGGCGATGTCGTGCAGCTGGGCGGTGGCGAACCCGGCGTACTTCCAGACGATCAGGACGCCCAGGTTCACCGCGATCGCGCCGACCAGGACCAGCCGCCGGTCGCCCGACGTGCCCGGCTCCAGCCGCCGCCCGGCCAGGAAGTTGACCACCATGCAGGCGAGCAGCAGCAACGTCGTCCCGCCCGCGCCGGAGACGTAGAACAGCAGGCTCGCCACCGCGACCACGCCGTTGCGCCAGCTCCGGGGCGCGACAAGGACGGTCGCGAGCACGACCGGCAGGAAGAACCACAGGAACAACGGGCTGGCGAAGGACATCGCCGCAGACCTTATCCGCCGCTCACGCGCCCCGGACCCGATCACCCCACAAACCGGCCCACCTCACACCCACCCACCCGCCCCAACGCCCCAACTCGCGCGTCCCCAACGCAGAACACGCGCGTTCTGAGCGTTGGACACGCCGAGTGTCGTACGTTCAGAACGCGAGAGTCGAACACTCAGGTAGGCCGAGTTCAACGCTCAGGTCGGGTGTTGAACTCAGGGGTCCTGAGCGTTCGACTCTCGGGGTCTGAGGCTTCGACTCTCGCGACTTGGAGGTTCGACTCTCGCGGTGGGGGTTAGGGGTGGGTTAGGTCTAGGCGGCGTCGGCGGGCGACCTCGGCCAGGACTACGCCGGCGGCTACGGAGGCGTTGAGGGACTCGACGCCGGCGGCCATGGGGATCGAGACGGTTTGGTCGCAGGTTTCCTTCACCAGGCGGGAGAGGCCTCGGCCTTCGGAGCCGACGACTACCACCAGAGGACCGGTGGCCAGGTCCAGGCCGTCGATGTCTACGTCGCCGTCGGCGTCCAGGCCGACGATCATCAGGCCGGCCTCGGCCCACTCCTTGAGTTGGCGGGTCAGGTTGGTCGCCACGGCGATCGGCATCCGGGCCGCGGTGCCGGCACTGGTCCGCCACGCCACCGCGGTGATGCTCGCCGAACGGCGCTGCGGCAGCACGATGCCGTGCGCACCGAAGGCCGCCGCCGACCGCACGACCGCACCCAGGTTGCGAGGGTCGGTCACCCCGTCCAACGCCACCAGCAACGGCGGCCGGCCGGACTGGTTCGCGATCTTGAGCAGCTCACGCGGCTCGGCGTACTCGTACGGCGGCACCTGGAGCCCGAGCCCCTGGTGCATCGCGCCACCGGTGATCCGGTCCAGCTCACCGCGCTGCACCTCCAGCACCGAGATGCCACGCGTGGCAGCCAGCTGCACGGCCTCGGCGACGCGGTCGTCCGCGTCGATGCCCAGCGCCACGTACAGCGCCGTCGCCGGGATACCGGCCCGCAGGCACTCGACCACCGGGTTGCGCCCGGCCACGGTCTCCGGCCCGTTCTCCGCGGCCTTGCGCCGCTGCGTCCGGGCCTGGTCGGCCTTGGCCGCCGCGTTGGCCCGCTTGTACGCGGGGTGGTGGGGTCGTTCGACCGCCTTGGGCGTCGGGCCCTTGCCGTGCAGGCCCTTCGGCTTCTGCCCGCCGGAACCGACGACCGCGCCCTTCTTGGAGCCGGGGTTGCGCATGGCGCCCCGGCGCTTGGAGTTACCAGCCACGAGCTCAGTCGTCCTTCAAAGTCCACAACGGACCGTCGGGGGTGTCCTCGACGGCGATACCGGCCAGGAGCAGGTGATCGCGCAGCGCGTCCGCGCGCGCGAAATCCCGGTCCTTTCGGGCCTGCGACCGCTCTTCCAGCAGCCGCTCCACCAGCACGCCCAGCGCGCGTCTGCCCGCGCCGCCCGCCGCGGCGTCGTGCCACCGCGGTGACAGCGGGTCCAACCCGAGCACGTCGGTCATTGCCCGCACCGACTCTGCGGCCGCACGCGCGCCCAAGTCGTCACCGGACTCCAGCGCCGTGTTGCCCTCACGCAGCCGCTTGTGGATCGCGGCCAACGCGCCCGGCGTGCCCATGTCGTCATCCATCGAGGCCACGAACACGGCCGGCAGCTCGCCGTCCGCCCCGATCGCCCCGGTGCGCTCGACCACGCGCCGCAGGAACGACTCGATCCGCCGGTACGCCGACACCGACTCGTCCAACGCCTCGGGCGAGTACTCGATGTGCGACCGGTAGTGCGGCCCCACCAGGTAGTACCGCAGCTCCGGCGCCCGCACCTGCTCCAGCATCGCCGGGATGGACACCGTGTTGCCGAGCGACTTGGCCATCTTCTCGCCGCCCATGGTCACCCAGGCGTTGTGCATCCAGTACCGGGCGAACCCGTCACCCGCGGCCCGCGACTGCGCCTGCTCGTTCTCGTGGTGCGGGAAGATCAGGTCGATGCCGCCGCCGTGGATGTCGAACGTGCTGCCCAGGTACGTGGTCGCCATCGCCGAGCACTCCAGGTGCCAGCCCGGCCGGCCCGGACCCCACGGCGTCGGCCACGACGGCTCGCCCGGCTTCGCCGCCTTCCACAGCGTGAAGTCGCGCGGGTCGCGCTTGCCGGTCGCGGCGGACTCGCCCTGGTGCACCTCGTCCAGCTTCTGCCCGGACAGCGCGCCGTACTCGGGGAACGACGTCACCGAGAAGTACACGTCACCGTCGGACGCGTAGGCGTGGCCCTTCTCGATCAGCCGGTCCATCAGCTCGACCATCTGCGTGACGTGCCCCGTCGCACGCGGCGAGTACGAGGCGGGCAGGCAGCCCAGCGCCGCGTAGGCGTCGTCGAACGCCCGCTCGTGCTGGTAGGCCCACTCCCACCACTCGGCCTTGTGCTCGGCGGCCTTGGTCAGGATCTTGTCGTCGATGTCGGTGACGTTGCGCACCAGGTGCACGGTCGAGCCGTCACGGCCCAGCCAGCGGCGCAGCACGTCGAAGTTGAGGCCGCTGCGCACGTGCCCGATGTGCGGAACGCCCTGCACGGTGGCCCCACAGACGTAGATCGACGCCGTTCCGCTGACCTGCGGGACGAACTCCCGCATGGACCGGGTCGCGGTGTCGAAGAGGTGGAGGCTCACGTGAAGATGGTACGGGCGATGACCACCCGGGGTTGAATCGCCCGGTCAAATGTGCTTACGGAGCACCTGCAGCAGAGCGTCCGGCCTACTGCTGGTGGGGTGCGGTTGCACGATCTCCACCGCGCACCCGATGGCCGCCGCGCCGCCGTCTGCCTCGGGGCTGTCGCCGATCATCAGCGCCTCGCTGGGGTCCACACCGAGCCGGTCGCAGGCGATCTGGAAGAGCTTCGGGTCCGGCTTGATGAAGCCCTCCTGGTAGGAGAGCACGTACTCGTCCACCCGGTTCTCAATGCCGTGACGTGCGAAAACCGTGCGGATGTCCCAGGCGGTGTTGCTGACGACCGCGGTCGGCAACTCGGTGCCAAGCGCTTGCGCGGTATCCGGGTAGGCCTGCCAGAACGGCGGGCTGACCAGGTCGTCGTAGAACCGCGCCGGGTCCGCTGCGCCGGCCTTCGCCAGGACGGCGAGGTGCATCTCGCGGTGCGCGTCCGGGTCGAGGTCGCGGCGTTCCCACTGTGCGGGATCGATGTCCAGCCCGTCCGCCAGGCCGACGGGTGCGGTGAGCGCGCGCAGCAGTTCGGCGTGGGCGGCCAGCGAGTCGTGCTCCAAGCGGAACAGGGTGCCGGAGAAGTCGAAGAGCACGGCGCGGATCGTCACGGAGCGCACGGTACGTGGTCCGAACATCCGAGGTCTCCGGAAGGAGGACAACCGAGACCAGACTCACGGTGTTGGATTGCCGCTCCTCCGGAGACGGCGGGCGAGGTCGCGTCGTGGTCCGGGTGGTCCAAGGGGCCAGGAGCAGGGGGCCAGGGGGTCTTGGGGCTAGGCGGCGTTGCCGGTGACCTTGGTCGGGGTCAGGCGCAGCACCACTCGGACCTGGCCGGGCGCGTCGGCCGGGAAGTCCCCGCCGTAGTACTTGTGCGAGAGGGCGTTCGCCAGCACGCGGCCGGTGTCCTCGGTGATCGTCACGGTGCCGCGGATCTCCGCGTACACCTCCGGGTCAGCGGTGTTCCACACGCTCACGCTGGCCCGCGGGTCACGTCGGAGATTGCGTTCCTTGGCCCGGTCGCGCAGCGTCGAGAAGAGCAGGTCGTCGCCGTCCCGGGCGATCCACATCACCGCCGAGTGCGGGCTGCCGTCCCGGTTGAGTGTGGCCAGCGTGGCGTAGTTCCTGCCGTCGACCAGGGCACGCGTCGCCGCGCTGAGGGTGATCGCCATGTGGATCAGGCTAGTGGGATGAGCAGCGCGGTCGCCACGGCCGCGAGGCCTTCGCCGCGCCCGGTCAGGCCCAGGCCGTCGGTGGTCGTTCCGCTGACCGAAACCGGGCCGCCGACCGCCTCGGACAGCACCTTCTGCGCCTCGTCCCGGCGTTTGCCGATCTTGGGGGCGTTGCCGATCACCTGCACGGCGGCGTTGCCGACCTGGTAGCCGGCCTCTTCGACCAGCCGACGGGCTTCGGCCAGGAATTCCACGCCGTGCCGACCGGCCCACCGCGGGTCGCTCGTGCCGAACACCGCGCCCAGGTCGCCCAGGCCGGCGGCGGACAGCAGGGCGTCGCACAGCGCGTGCGCGGCCACGTCACCGTCCGAGTGACCGGCGCAGCCGTCCGCGTCGTCCCAGCGGAGACCGGCCAGCCAGCACTCGCGGCCTTGTTCCACCTGGTGGACGTCTGTGCCGATGCCCACCCTGGGGATCACGGTGCTCCTTCTACGGCGGTCCTGACCAGCAGCGCTTCGGCTACGGCCAGGTCGAACCGAGTGGTGATCTTCATGGCGTCCGGGTGGCCGGGGATCGTGACAACCGGCACACCGAGTCGTTCCACCAGGCCTGCGTCGTCCGTCGCACCCAGGCCCGCTTCGTGTGCGGCCTCGTGCGCGCGGACCAGCACGGACGCGTCGAAACCCTGGGGAGTTTGCACGATGCGCAGCGATGCCCGATCGGGTGTGGCGACAACCACGCCGCCCGGATCGACCTGCTTCACCGTGTCCGCGACCGGCAGCACCGGGATGACCGCCGGATGACCCGCGGCAACGGCGTCCACCACGGCCTTCACCACGGACGGCGGGGTGAACGCGCGGGCCGCGTCGTGCACCAGCACGATCGACGTGTCGGGGATCTCACGCAGCGCGTAGGTCAACGCCAGGCGCACCGAATCGGATCTCTCGGCGCCACCGGCCAACACGTGCACCGCCCCGTCGGCTGGGGCCAACGGGGCGGTGACGGTGTTCACAATGTCCACATCGGAGGCAGGCGCGGCGATCACCACGTGCTGCACGCAGCCGGAGTCCAACAGGCCGCGCACCGCACGCACGAGCAGCGGAACGCCGTCGACCGGCACAAGCGCTTTGGGCATCCCGTAGCCCAACCGCTCACCCCGGCCCGCCGCGGGCACGAGCGCGACCACACTCATGTTCGCGGTTTCCGAATGTCGGGTGGACGATCAGGACGCGGTAGCCAGGACCTCGTCGAGGAGGACCTCAGCCTTGTCCTCGTCGGTGCCCTCGGCCAGCGCCAGTTCGCTAACCAGTATCTGTCGAGCCTTCGCCAGCATCCGCTTCTCACCAGCGGACAGTCCACGATCCTTCTCGCGCCGCCAGAGGTCGCGCACCACTTCGGCCACCTTGTTCACGTCACCGGACGCGAGCTTTTCCAGGTTGGCCTTGTACCGCCGGGACCAGTTGGTCGGCTCCTCCGTGTGGGGAGCACGCAAGACCTCGAAGACCTTGTCAAGACCCTCCTGGCCGACGACGTCGCGAACGCCCACGATCTCGGCGTTGTCGGCGGGGACGCGAACCGTGAGGTCGCCCTGGGCGACCTTGAGAACGAGGTACTTCTTCTCCTCGCCCTTGATCACACGGGTCTCGATTGCTTCGATGAGAGCGGCACCGTGGTGCGGGTAGACGACGGTCTCTCCGACCTTGAAAACCATGTGTCCTCTGCCCCTTTCGCTAACCCCATACTAACACGCCGAGCAATCCCCTCTTCGGCGTCCGGAGATCAGTTAGCGCTGGTCAGGGCCGCGTGGGGGGTTGACAAATCACCCGGTCGCATGCAATGCCCGAGGTCGATCTTGCTCCACTGTGGACCCGGGTGGACCGGTCGCGACCCGGCCGCGGACCGTCTTCCGGCCGCTGTGGGGCACCGCGTGCCGCAGGTCCGAGGGCACCCCGTTAGGCTCCTCGACTGGTGGTCGTACCCGCTTCTACCGGGTACGACCCGCCTCGTCAGCACACCGGGAAGGATCCGAACAGCCGTGGGTCGCGCACTCCAGAAGTCCCCAGCGCCGCGCCGCCTGGCCGTCGTGGCCGCCCTGGCGACGGGCCTCGGCTTGGTCGCCGCGGGTTGCAGCGCAGGTCAAGTCACCCAGACGGACACCCAGGTGGCCGCCGTCAACGGGGCCAGCGGGCAAGCGGGAGACATCGCCGTCCGCGATGCGCAGTTCCTGTTCCCGGTCGAGCACGGCTCCTACGAGCAGGGCGACGACGCGCCGATCATGGTCGTGATCGCCAACAACGGCACGAGCCCGGACAAGCTGCTGGCCGTGACCAGCGAGTTCTCCGAGCCCGCCGAGCTCACCGGTGACGTGGAGCTGGAGAGCTCGTCGGCCATCGTCGGCGGCGCGGACCAGGACGACGCGGGCAGCCACACCACCACGACCACCACCACGCCGTCGGCGCCCTCGGGTTCGGCGACGACCACCACCACGCCGTCCGGCGCCACCACGACCACGGGTTCGGCGACCACGACGACGGGTTCGGCGACCACGACGACGGGCGACGACACGTCCATCTCGAACCCGCCGACGACGCCGACGAAGATCCCGTCGTCGGTCGACCCGACCGAGCCGGGCGTGGTGAAGATCGTGCTGAAGGGCCTGAAGAAGCCCTTGCGGCCGGGCGAGACGATCCGGGTGACGTTCCTGTTCCAGAACGCCGGCGAGGTGACCCTGGAGCTGCCGATCGGCGCCACCACGGAACCGCGCAAGGACGAGCCCTCCGAGCACTGAGCACCGCCGACGAACGCTTCCGCAGGGGTCCCCGCCAAGGGGGCCCCTGCTTTGATTCTGCTGGCCGATACCGACAGTTCGGGGTCGTCGGGCGCGGTCTGTGGATAACTGGGCGGACCTGCGGTGAACGCCGTCTGTGGGCCTCGGGGGGCGGGTTGGGGAACACCGCCTGCGGCGAGGGAGTGCTGTCGGCCGGGCGTGTCGCGCTGCGGCGCAGGGCGGAGTGGGTGGTCTTCGGCGGGGGTTGTCGGTGGTGGCGGATAGCCTCCGGGGCGTGGCGAAGACAGCACGGGTGGTCAGGCCGACGTACCGGTGTGCCGAGTGCGGGCACGAGGTGGCGAAGTGGGTCGGGCGGTGCCCGGAGTGCCAGGCCTGGGGCACGGTGGAGGAGCGGGGGGTCTCGGCTGCCCCCAGGTTCCTCGCGGGCGCGCCGAGCAGTGAGGCGCGGCCCATCGCGCAGGTCGATGTCGAGTCGGCCCGCGCGGTCTCGACCGGTGTGGGGGAGTTGGACCGGGTCTTGGGCGGCGGGCTGGTACCCGGGGCGGTGGTGTTGCTGGCCGGTGAGCCGGGGGTGGGCAAGTCGACCCTGTTGCTGGAGGTCGCGCACCAGTGGGCGTCCACGGTGGGCCGCTGCCTCTACGTCACGGGTGAGGAATCGGCGGGTCAGGTGCGGTTGCGGGCCGACCGGACCGGCAATCTGCACGAAGAGATCTACCTGGCCGCCGAGAGCGATATCTCCGCCGTCCTCGGCCAGGTGGACGTGGTCAAGCCGAGCATGCTGATCGTCGACTCCATCCAGACCATGTCCTCACCCGCCGTCGACGGCACGCCCGGCGGGGTCAGCCAGGTCCGCGCGGTCACCTCCGGGTTGATCGCCGTCGCCAAGGAACGCGGGCTGCCGGTCGTGCTGGTCGGCCACGTGACCAAGGAGGGCTCGGTCGCGGGCCCGCGAGTGCTGGAGCACCTGGTGGACGTGGTGCTCCAGTTCGAGGGTGACCGGCACTCCAGCCTGCGCCTGCTGCGCGGCGTGAAGAACCGGTTCGGGCCGGCGGACGAGGTCGGCTGCTTCGAGTTGCGTGACGACGGCATCGCGGGCGTGCCGGACCCGTCCGGGCTGTTCCTGCACCGCCGCGACCAGGCGGTGTCCGGCACCGCCGTGACGGTCGTCGTGGAGGGCAAGCGGCCGATGTTGGGCGAGGTGCAGGCGCTGGTCGCGCACACCGCCCTGCCCGCGCCCCGGCGCGCGGTGAGCGGGCTCGACTCGGCCCGTCTCGCCATGGTGCTCGCGGTGCTGGAGAAACGCGGCAAGGTCGGGTTGGGCAACAAGGACGTGTTCACCGCCACGGTCGGCGGGATGCGGCTCACCGAGCCCGCGGTCGACCTGGCGGTGGCGTTGGCGGTCGCCTCGGCGGCCACCGACCTGCCCCTGCCGCACGACCTGGTCGTGGTGGGCGAGGTGGGCCTGTCCGGTGAGCTGCGCCGCGTCAGCGGCGTCGGCCGCCGCCTCACCGAGGCCGCCCGGCTCGGCTACACCAAAGCCCTGGTGCCGCCGGACGCCGGGCCGCTGCCGCCCGACACACGTGCGCTGGTCGCGCACGACCTGCTGGAGGCGCTGCACCTGCTCAAACTCACCAAGTAGCCCAGGCAGACGAACGGCGCCCGGTCCCCAGGACAAGGAGACCGGGCGCCGTCCCAAAGCACCTACTTGGCAGCCGCCAGCAGCTGGGCGCAGCGGATCAGGCCCAGGTGGCTGTACGCCTGCGGGTGGTTGCCCAGGGAACGCTCCGCGATCGGGTCGTACTCCTCGGGCAGCAGACCGGTGGGCCCGGCCGCGTCCACCATCTGCGCGAACAGCTCCTCGGCCTCGGTGCGCCGCCCGGTGAGCAGGTAGGCCTCGATCATCCACGCCGCGCACAGGTGGAAGCCGCCCTCATCGCCCGGCAGACCGTCGTCACGCCGGTACCGGTACACCGTGGAACCGGACCGCAGCTCGGCCTCGATCGCGGTCACCGTGGCCTGGAACCGGTCGTCGGCCGGGTCGATCAGACCCGACAGCCCGACGTGCAGCGACGCCGCGTCCAGGTCGTCACCGTCGTACGCGGTGGTGAACGACTGCGCTTCCTCGCTCCACCCGTGCTTGAGCACGTCGTTGGAGATGGTGTCGCGCAGCACCGGCCACGACGGGTCGATCTCCCGCCCGTAAGCCTCGGCCAGCTTCACCGCCCGGTCGAGGGTCACCCAACACATCACCTTCGAGTACACGTGGTGACGGGGAGCGTGCCGTTCCTCCCAGATGCCGTGGTCGGGCTCGTGCCAACGGCGGGCGACCGCCTCGGCCATCGCCTGCACCATCAGCCAGTCCTTGTCGGTCAGCGAGCCGCGCGCGGACGCCAGCTGCACGACCAGGTCCACCACGGGCCCGAACACGTCCAGCTGCACCTGCTGGTTGGCCAGGTTGCCGACGCGCACCGGACGTGACCCGGCGTACCCGGGCAGCGTGTCGATGACGGCCTCGGCGCCCAGCATGGTGCCCTGCAACGTGTACAGCGGGTGCAGCCGCTCCGGGCCGGGCAGCGTCGCCAGGACGCCGTGCACCCACCCCAGGAACGCCTCCGCCTCGCCCATCGACCCGACCGACACCAGGGCCTGGGCGGTCAGTGCCGCGTCACGCAGCCAGCAGTACCGGTAGTCCCAGTTCCGGATGCCGCCCAGTTCCTCGGGCAGCGAGGTGGTGGCGGCGGCCATGATCGCGCCGCTGTCGTGGTGCACCAGGCCCTTCAACGTCAACGCCGACCGCAGCACCAGCTCCGACTCGACCGGCGGCAGCTTCAACGTCGCCGCCCAGTCCGACCAGTACGCGCCGGCCCGCGCGCGCCGTTCCGGCTCGCCCAGGGTGGTCTCGGACAGGTCGTCCGTGCCGCAGCGCAGCTCCAGCAGGATCGGCGCGCCCTCGCGGGGACGCACCACGGCCGTCGCCGTCTCCTGGATGCCGTCGGAGGTGATCTGCCAGTCCACGCCCGGTGAGCGCAGCACCATCGGGTCCGAGGTGCCGACGACCCGCAGGCCGTCGCGCTCGCGCAGCAGCCGCACCGGCACCTGGCCGAACTCCGGCCGCGGCGCGAAGGTGATCACCGCGTTGGTCGAGCCGGAGATGCGCCGCACCAGGTCGGTGCGGTGCGAGGCCAGGTCGTGGTCCAGGTAGTCGGTCACCAGCAGCCGCGACCAGCGGGTCTCCACGATCATCGTGCCGGGCACGTACCGCTGGCCCAGGGGCAGCGAGCCGTGCTCGGGCTTGATCGAGAAGTGGCCCGCGGCCGGTCCGCCGAGCAGGTCGGCGAACACCGCCGCCGAGTCCGGCTCCGGGTGGCACAGCCAGTTCAGCCGGGCGTCGGGGGTCAGCAGCGCCACCGAGCGCTCGTTGGCCAGCATGGTGAGCCGCTCGATCGGCACGGCCTGGTCGCCGTGCAGCCACGCCCGCCGCTCCTCCAGCAGGAACGCCAGCATGGTGGCCACGTCGAGGGTGTCGCCGACGTAGTACTGGGCCAGCGTCTCGCCCTCGCCGACCTTGATGCCGACGTCCGGTCCGCTCAGCCTGGCGAACGCCTTCTCGTCGGTCACGTCGTCACCGACGAACACGGCCGCGGTGGCCGCCGCGCGGTGCCGCAGGACGTCGAGGGCGTGGCCCTTGTCCGTCTGCACCACGGCCAGCTCGATCACGGCCTTGCCCTCGGTGACCTGCACCCCGTCCCATGTCGCCGGACCGGTGCGCACCGCGTCCAGAACCCGCTCCCCCACGGCGGGGTCGGCACGGCGGACGTGCACCGCGATGCTCGCGGGTTTCACTTCGAGGCCGACGCCGGGTTGGCCGTCGACGACTCCTTCCAGTTCTACCTCCAGGCGGCGGTGCAGTTGTTTGGCGTTCGCGTCCAGCGCGTGGACGAAACCGACGTCGAACTCGGATCCGTGCGAACCCACCAGGTGCACCTCGGACGGCAGCCGCGACAGTGTCGCCAGGTCGCGCAGAGCGCGCCCGGAGATCACCGCGGCCGTCGTCTCGTGCAGACCGGCCAGGGAGCGCAACGCGCCCACCGACTCGGGCAGCGGACGGGCGTCCTCTGGGTTGGCCACGATCGGAGCCAGTGTCCCGTCGTAGTCGCAGGCGACCAGCAGGCGCGGTGTGCGTGCCAGCTGCACGATCGCACGACGAAGTTCGGCGGGGAGGGCCTCGGCGGTCAACGCCCCTCCTCAATGCTCGGTGGGACAAGGTCGGTAAACTTGTGTCTGAACTGATTCAGAAGCTGATCAGACCGTGGTCTGCGTGCCCAAGGCATCAAGAAACGATCGAGCCCAGCGGTCGACGTCGTGCGTGAGGACTTGGCGGCGCAGCGCGCGCATCCTACGGCGGCCTTCTGCCGGATCCAGCGTGAGGGCTGCATCCAAGGCGTTTTTGACGCCGTCCAGGTCGTGCGGGTTGACCAGGAACGCGCTCGTGAGTTCGGCCGCCGCGCCGGCGAACTCGGAGAGCACCAGCGCGCCGCCGAGGTCGTAGCGGGTGGCGACGTACTCCTTGCAGACCAGGTTCATCCCGTCACGCACCGGAGTCACGACCATGACGTCCGCGGCGGTCATGAACGCGGTCAGCTCGCGCCGGTTCACCGATTGGTGCAGGTAGTGCACCACGGGGTGGCCGACGGTGGAGAACTCGCCGTTGATCCGGCCGACGGCCTGCTCGATCTCGCCGCGCATCTGCTTGTAGTGCTCGACGCGTTCCCGGCTGGGTGTGGCGAGCTGGACCATGGTGACTTCGCTCGGGTCGACGCGGCCGTCGGCCAGGAGCTCGTACAGCGCGCGCAGGCGCACGTCGATGCCCTTGGTGTAGTCGAGGCGGTCCACGCCGAGCAGGATCTTCTTCGGATTCCCGAGGTCTTCGCGAATTTGTTTCGCGTGTTTTTGGACCTCTTTGTCGCGGGCCAGCGCGTCGAGGCCGGCCGAGTCGATAGAGATCGGGAATGCCCCGACGCGGACAGTCCTATCGCCGACCTGGACCACACCGGGCCGGGTGCGCACGCCGACCGCGCCGCGGCTGGGTTCCAGGCCCACCAAGCGCCGGGCCAGCCACAGGAAGTTCTGCGCGCCGCCGGGCCGGTGGAAGCCGACCAGGTCCGCGCCCAGCAGGCCGCGGATGATCTCCGTGCGCCACGGCAGCTGCATGAACAGCTCCACCGGCGGGAACGGGATGTGCAGGAAGAAGCCGATCCGCAGGTCCGGGCGCAGCTCCCGCAGCATCGCCGGGACCAGCTGCAGCTGGTAGTCCTGCACCCACACCGTGGCGCCCTGCGCGGCCACCTTCGCGGTCACGTCGGCGAAGCGCTGGTTGACCCGCACGTAGGCGTTCCACCAGCGCCGGTGGAACGCGGGCGGCGCGACCACGTCGTGGTAGAGCGGCCAGAGGGTGCCGTTGGAGAAGCCCTCGTAGTAGTCGGCGACCTCGGTGGCGCTCAACGTCACCGGGTGTAGCTGGAGGCCGTCCTCCTCGAACGCGTCCACTTCGGCGTCCGCGACGCCGGGCCAGCCGATCCACGCGCCGCTGTGCGTGCGCAGGAACGGTTCCAGAGCGGTGACCAGGCCACCGGGGCTGTGCTTCCAGCGCTGGGTGCCGTCCGGCAGGCGCTCCAGGTCAACCGGTAGGCGGTTGGCCACGACCAGGAAATCCGCGCCGTTCTCGCCAATGCTGCTCACCGGGTAGCGCCTCCTAAGGGATTCGTCTCGCCCACCGTTGAGGTTAGTGGGAAACCGCAGGTTGAATGCCCTGTCGTCGCCCCCGTCACACAGTGTTGACTTGACGAAAGCTCGTCAGGTGGGCCATCTCACGTGGAAAGCCCGTGTTCAGAGGTCACCTCCGGGAACGGGCCCTGAGGCGGCCCAGGCCGGAGCGGACCGGACGTCCCAAATGTTCACCCAGTACGACGCCGCTCGCCAGCGCGAGCGCGGTGCCGGCGGCCAGCACGAGGGTGGACAGGCCGGCGGCGTCACCCTCCGCTGTCAGCTGGTAGAGGGCCCGGTACGTGGTCCAGCCGGGCAGCAGCGGCACCATGCCGGCCACCGCGACGAGCAACGGCGGCATCCGCAGCCGGCGGGACACGATCTTGCCGCCGAAACCGACCACGGTGGCCGCGACGGCGGCGCTGGTGATGGTGTTCATGCCGACCAGCGCGAGCAGGCCGTAGCTGGTCGTGCCGACCGCGCCCGCCGCCGCGGCCATCGGCAGGGCCCGCGGCGGCGCGTAACTGGCCAGGGCGAAGAACGCGGAGGTGGCCGCACCCGCCGCGAACTGCATCGGGACGTCCGAGATCAGCGGCGGCAGGGGATCGGTGACGTTCGTCCGCACGCCCAGCTGCACGCCGGCGCGCAGGGCCAGCGCGATGCCCGCGATGAGGCCCGCGGTGAGCAGGCCGACCTCCACCGTGCGGCCGGCGGCGGTGACGTTGTAGCCGGTGATGGCGTCCTGCACGGTGCCGACCAGCGACAGGCCGGACAGCAGCACCACGATCCCGGTGGCGATCAGCAGGGACGGCCGCACGCTGGGCAGCAGGTCGGTCGCGTACATCGCGACCGCGACGGAGGTGGCCAGGGCGCCGCCGACGACCTGCTGGAAGAAGAACGGCAGCCGACGCCGGTTCAGCAGCCGCCCGACCCGGTCGATCAACGCCGTGACGACGGCCGCCGTCGCGGCCAGCAGGGGCCCACCGCCGACCAGGAACGCCACCGCGCCCGCCATGCCCGCCCACGCCAGCGTCGCCACCCAGCGCGGGTACGGGTGGTCGGCACGGCTGATCCGGTCGATCTCGGCGTACGCCTCGGTGGCCGGGGTCTGGTCCGCGGTGATCCGCCGGATCAGCCGCTCCACGGCGGCGAGCCGGGTGTAGTCGACGCTGCGGCCGCGCACCACGCGCATCAACGTGACGGGCGGGGCGTCCGTGCCGCGGTGGCAGGAGACGGTGATCGACGTGTAGATCACGTCCACCTCGGTGTGCGGCAGTCCGTAGGCGTTCGTCACGGCCAGGATGGTGGCGGTCACGTCGGCCGCGCCCGCCCCGCCGGCCATCTGCGCCTCACCGACCCGCAGCGCCAGGTCGAGTACGAGGTGGACGGTCGAATCGTCCGGAAGGGACGGCCCTTCGACCGGTCGTGCCTGCTCGGTGTGTTCGTACCGCCGACGCCACAACCGCACCCGGCGCCACCTCCTCCGGTCGCATGGCCGCCACGCCCGACCGTTTCACATTCGAGGCTGTGTCATGCGCCACCCCCGGACGAGGTACCCAAACCAGGTGACTTGATCACTGTCCGTTCAGTACTGTTGATACCGTTGGCCAGCGGTTTACGGGTTCGCAGGGCCACCCGGACGGTACCGGTGACCTCCGGATGGACCAATGCGGGCGCACCAGGAGCAGACCGTTCGCCGCAGGAAGCATCCCGTGCGGGCGCTTACGATGTTCCAGGCCTCCGGGCCATGCCGGTGTAGCTCAATTGGCAGAGCACTCGCCTTGTAAGCGAAAGGTTGCGGGTTCAAGTCCCGCCACCGGCTCCACACCAACTATCCCTGGCCGGGAAAACCCTGGTCAGAGGATAGTTTCATGATCATAGCGGGTCTCGGTCCGGGCCTCGGCCGGCCGTCCACCGGTGGCCCCGACCTGTGTGGCGCTCAACGCGGGTGTCCTTCGGGGCGGTTCCCGTTCGTCGTAGTGGTGCAATGCACCGGACGACGGGAGTGACCGATGAAGTACATGCTGCTGATCTGCGTCGACGACACCATCGAGCCGACCGAGGGCGACCCGACGATCGAGCAGTGGCTGGACGAGGTCGAAGGCAAGCGGCTGGACGGATCGCAGTTGCGGTCGATCCAGGACGCCACGACCGTGCGCACGCGTGGTGACGAGGTGCTGCTGAGCGACGGGCCGTTCGCCGAGACCAAGGAGCACATCGTGGGCTACGACATCGTCGACTGCGCCGACCTGGACGAGGCGATCCGGATCGCGTCGCGGCACCCGTGCGCGCGGTTCGGGTCGGTCGAGATCCGGCCGTTCGCGGAGTGACCGGGTGACCGGGGTGACGGGGTGACCGGCGGGGCTCACGAGGCGAGGGTCGAGGCCGCCGTCGCGGAACTGTTCCGGGCCGAGCGGGGGCGGATCGTGGCCACGCTGATCCGCCTCACCGGTGACTGGGACCTTGCCGAGGAGTGCGTGCAGGACGCCTTCGCGCGGGCGCTGGAGCACTGGCCCTGCGAAGGCGTCCCCCGCCGTCCCGGCGCGTGGCTCACCACGACCGCCCGGAACCGGGCACTGGACCGGTTGCGGCGGTCGACCGTGGAGGCGGCGAAACTGCGCGAGGTGGTGACGGTGGCGGATGACGACGTCCACGTCGATGTCGATGTCGATCAGGACGACATCGGTGACGACCTGCTGCGGTTGATCTTCACGTGCTGCCACCCGGCGTTGACGTTGGAGGCCCGGGTCGCGCTCACCCTGCACACCGTCACCGGGTTGACCACGGCCGAGATCGCGCGGGCGTTCCTGGTGCCGGAGGCGACGATGGCGAAGCGGCTGGTGCGGGCGCGGCAGAAGATCCGCAACGCCCGCGTCCCGTACCGGGTGCCGCCCGCCCACCTGCTGCCCGAACGGACCGGTGGCGTGCTGGGAGTGCTGTACCTGCTGTTCAACGAGGGGTACTCGGCGAGCGGGGGCGCCGACCTGCTGCGGCCGGACCTGTGCGCGGAGGCGATCCGGCTCGCCCGCACGTTGGTCGACCTGATGCCCGACGAGCCGGAGGCGGTGGGGCTTCTCGCCCTGACGCTGTTGCAGGACTCACGTCGGGCGGCGCGGTTCGACGGTGCGGGTGACCTGGTGCCGTTGGCGGAGCAGGACCGGGCGCGGTGGGACGGCGAGCGGATCGAGGAGGGCGTCGCGCTGCTGGACGCGGCGTTGCGGCGGGGGCGGCCGGGTCCGTACCAGGTGCAGGCCGCGATCGCCGCGTGCCACGCCACGGCGGCGCGGGCGGCGGACACGGACTGGCCGCAGATCGCGCTGCTCTACGGCGAGTTGGCCAAGCTCGTGCCGTCACCGGTGGTGCGGCTCAACCGGGCGGTCGCCGTGGCGATGGCGGACGGTCCGGCGGCGGGCCTGGCGCTGGTGGACGGGCTCGCGCACGAGTCGAACGGTCATCTGCTCCCCGCGACCCGCGCCGACCTGCTGCGACGCCTGGGCCGGACCACCGAGGCGCTGGCCGCCTACGGGCAGGCGCGGGCACTGGCGCCCACCGAGGCCGAACGCCGCCACCTGACCCGCCGGATCACCGATCTGCGGGCGGACTGAAACGGCCGCGTGTGTCAGCCCGTTCCGCCTGGTCGCGTGGGGGAGGTTCGCCGGGGAGGTGGTCGCGGCCCGTGAGGGGGCACGGGCCGCGACCGGTGGCCGGGGACTAGCCCCGTTCCACGATCACCCGGTAGGCCACGCCGCCCAGGTCCTCACCGTCCGCGAACTGCACCACGTTCGTCACGAACTCGCCGCCCTCGGTGCCCTCGCCGGGCGTGAACGTCAGTTCTGTGGTGAACCGCTCACCGGGCTCGATGACCAGCCCGTGCAGCACGGCCCGCTGCGCGTCCACCTGCACCCGCGTCCCGCCCACCGGCTTCACGCCCTCACCGGCGCCACCGGTGGCCCGCCAGCGCTCGAACAGGCGCGGCCCGAGGTCGATCACCACGGTGCCGGGCAGCGGCTTCACTCCGGTCACCACCAGGTCCGACTTGATCGGCTTGCCGGTGGCGTTGCCCAGGGTGAACCACGACGTCGCGGGCAGGGTCGGCTTCGTCCGCACGGTCTGGACGTTGCGCCACGCGATGTTGTTGTTGTTCTTCGCGTTCAGGGCCGTGTTGAGGCCCTCGGCGAACGTCATCGGGTCGGTCGCCGAGACCCACCGCGCCAGCAGGCAGAAGTGCCCCGGACCGGGCACGTTCACCCACGGGATCTTCACCACGGTCACGCCCGCCGGCACCGTCAGCGACTGCTGGCCGATGGGGTTCCAGTCGGCCGGCCACTGGGCCGAGCCGCCGGCGGCCGTCCAGTAGACCTTCAACGTCCCCAGACCGGGCCCGCTGCCGTACGGGCCGGGGTTGTTCAGTCGCACGTGGACGTAGTTCGTCGCGGTGACGACCGGCTGGAACCCGGCGGCGCAGTCCGCGACACCGGGGCACACCTTGATGTCCGGGCTCTGCCAGATCGAGCCGTTCGGGTTGGGCTCGACGCCGGTGTCCGACGACTGGTCGTGCATGAACACGTCGGTCTGCTTGCAGTCGGCCAGGAACTGCCGGATGGCGGTCGCCGTGCCGGTGCCGTCGGACGCCGCCTGCACGTACGACCCACCGGTCGTGGTGGCGTAGTTCTGCATGATCGGGGTGATCGTGGCGCTGTAGGTCGGGGACGTCGGCACGTACACCGCCGAGATCTTGATCCCGGCCGTCACCGCGTTGTTCGCGCGGGCGGAGGCGTTCGCCACGTCGACGGCGGCGTGGACGTCGTCGAACCCGCCCGGCCTGGCGTCGGTCACCAGGACGACGAACTTCGTCGCGTTGGACCGCCACACGCCGTTGAAGTTCACGTTCTGCGGACGGCCGGCGGCGGGCAGGTTGTTGATCACGGTGTTCAGCGCCTCGTCGGACGCCTCGGGCTCGTTGCTGCCACCACTGGCGGCCAGGGTGTTGGTGATGTAGTTCGTCACCGGGCCCGCGTTGCCGGGGGCGAGGTTGTTGTGGATGGTGATGTTGTCCTTGAACGTCACCAGGGCCAACTGGTAGTCGCCGCCGGACGCGGTGACCACGTCGTTGACGATCGAGTTGACGCCGGCCTTCAGGTTGTTGATCGTGCCGCCCATGCTGCCGGTGTCGTCCAGGACGAACGCGACGTCGAGCGGGCCGCAACGGGTTTCGGCGGCCGGTGCGGGGGCGGGTGCGGGTGCCGCCGAGACGGCGGGGACGAGTTGGACGGCGGACGCGGCCAGTGCCGCGACGGCTAACAGCGCGCCGCGTCTGAGAAAGGGATGCATCAGTGGATCTCTTTCCGCTCGTGCTGCCGGACCAGGGTCCGGGTGCCCGGGACGGGGGATGTCCCGGGCACATCAGGCGGATGCGGACGTCCGGGCCCGAGTACGGTCCGAGCAGCCCAACTTCACACCGGATCACGTGCGGCGAACGGCTCATGACCGTGCCGGGGTGGGCGGATGGCCTAGGCGGATGCCCCGGGTGGACGGCCTTCCACCGGGGGCTCGCGGGGGTAGTGCGGCTAGCGGGGGAGCTGCACCGTGAAGACGGTCGAGCCCGGTCGGCTGGTCAGCTCCACCGTGCCGCCGTGCGCGACGACCAGCGAGTGCACCACCGCCAACCCGAGCCCGCTGCCACCGCGATCACGGGTGCGGGAGCCGTCCACCCGGTAGAAGCGGTCGAAGATGCGGGCCTGGTCGGCCTCCGGGATGCCGGGACCGGCGTCGCCGACCCGCAGCACGGCCGACTGCGCGTCCGCCGAGACCGACAGCGACACCGACGTGCCGGCCGGCGTGTGCACGGCGGCGTTGGTGAGCAGGTTGTCCATGACCTGCCGCAGCCGCAACGGGTCGAACGCCAGCAAAACCGGCTCGTCCGGCACGGTCACGGTCAGCGGGTGCGACGGGCGGGCCACGCGGAACGCGTCCGCCGCCTCCCGTGCCAACGCCGCCAGATCGCCCTCGGTCACCCGCAGCGGCGCCTCCACCTCGGCGGAGTCGAGCCGGGCGAGCAGCAGCAGGTCGTCCAGCAGCACGCTCATCCGCGACGCCTCCGACCGCAGCTTCTCCAGGTGCGCCTCGCGTTCCGCCGGCGCGTTCGCCGCCGCGTACCGGAACAGGTCCGCGTAACCCCGGATCGAGGTCAACGGGGTGCGCAGCTCGTGCGAGGCGTCCGCGATGAACCGCCGCAACCTCAGCTCGGCGGCGGTACGGGCGGCGAGCGACGTGTCGATGTGGTCCAGCATCGTGTTGAACGCGGTGCGCAGCTCCTCGACCTCCACGCCGCCGTTGCCGCCTTCGGCGCGCACCGGCAGCCGGGCCGAGTCGGTCAGGTCGTGCGACGTGATGTCGTGCGCGGTCCGGGCCATGTCGCTCAACGGCTGCAGCCCGCGCCGCAGCACCGCCCGCCCGATCGCCACGAACGCGATCAACGCGAGCAGGAACGTGGCCACCTCCACCAGCACCAGCTGCCGCACGGTGGTGGAGATGTCGTTCATCGGCGCCGCGGTGACCAGCACGACCCCGTCGGACACACCGCACCCGCGCAGCCGGTACGTGCCGTCGCCCTTCAGGTACTCGGTCTGGTACACCGGGTCGTACCCGTTGACCTGCAACGCCACCGCGGCGAAATCGTCGGCGTCCTCCGGCAGGTCGTCGGGGTTCTTGGGCTGCGCCTGCCCGTCGCGGATCTCGTAGATGACCGAGTACCAGCCGTAGGCGGCGCCCTTGATCGTGCCGGTGCCGGCGTAGTTCTTCTTCACTGAGACCTGGGTGGTCTCCATCTGCGCGTCCAGCCGGCGGGCCAGGTACTCCTCCATGCTCTGCGCCATCACCGTGCCGACGACCGCGAACACCGCCAACGCGAGCGCGCCCAGCCCCAGGGCCAGGCGGGTGCCCAGGCTCAGCTTCCGGAATCTCACTCCGCGGCTCGCCGCAGCACGTAGCCCACGCCGCGGACGGTGTGGATCAACGGCTCGGCGCCGTCGTCGAGCTTGCGCCGCAGGTGCGAGACGACCAGTTCGACCACGTTGGACCGGCCGCCGAAGTCGTACTCCCACACGTGGTCGAGGATCTGCGCCTTCGTCAACACCGCGGGCGAGCGGCGCATCAGGTAGCGCAGCAGCTCGTACTCGGTCGGCGTGAGCGTGACCAGCCGACTGCCCCGCCGCACCTCGCGGGTGTCCTCGTCCATCGCCAGATCGTGCACCTTGAGCACCGACCGCTTCCACGTCGGACCGGTCGACCGCCGCAGCACGGCCCGCAGCCGGGCCATCAGCTCCTCCACCGAGAACGGCTTGACCAGGTAGTCGTCACCGCCGCGGGTGAGGCCCGCGACCCGGTCGGCGGTGCCGTCGCGGGCGGTGAGGAACACCACCGGCACCATCGCGCCCGCCGACCGCAGCCGGTCCAGCACGGTGAAGCCGTCCAGGTCGGGCAGCATCAGGTCGAGCACCACGATGTCCGGGTGGAAGTCGGAGGCGGCTCGCAGCGCCGCCTCACCGCTGCCCGCGGTGACGGCCTGCCAGCCCTCGTACCGGGCAACGGTCGCCACCAGGTCCGCGATGTGCGGTTCGTCGTCCACCACGAGCAGTCGAACCGAAGTGCCCTTGTCCACGTGTCCATGGTGCGCTACCGGCCATCCGGCGGGCGAGGCGATCCACCGCCCCCGGACGCATCAACAGCGACTCGACAGGTTCGTGACAGGCCGCGCACAGGTCCACCCACCAGGCTCGACGACGGACACCCACCTCGATGTGGGCCCACATCGAGGAGGAGTGCCACCCGTGACAACAACCATCCAGGTTTCGGCGCCGGTCGAGCGCCGGCCGTCAGTGCGTCCCAAAGCGGCGGCCCGCGCCGGCCTGTTCGCCGCGTTGGCCGCGAACGTCTTGCTGGTCACCGTGCTGTTCTTCCAGGCCGGTCTCTCCGTCAACGCGTTGATCCTGATCGGCAGGCTCGCCGGGCTGTACGGGGCGCTGCTGATGGCGTTCCAGCTGCTCCTGGTGGCCCGGCTGCCGTGGCTGGACCGGCGGCTCGGCATGGACCGGCTGACGTCCTGGCACCGCTGGGTCGGCTTCTCGCTGCTGTGGACGCTGCTCACCCACGCCGTGTTCATCACGCTCGGGTACGCGCAGGTGACGGAACTGCCGCCGGTGGACGAGCTGGTGACGATGGCGACGACCATCGACGGCATCCTGCGGGCGATCGTGGCGCTGGCGCTGATCATCGTGGTCGGCGCGGTGTCGGCGCGGTTCGCCCGGCGGCGGATGGCCTACGAGACGTGGCACTTCGTCCACCTCTACACGTACGTGGCGGTGGTGCTGGCGTTCTCGCACCAGGTGGCGGTCGGGCCGACGTTCACCGCGTCGTCGTTCGCGACGGCCTACTGGTGGGGCGTGTGGGGTTTCGCGCTCGGCGCGGTGTTCGTCGGGCGGCTCGGGTTGCCGTTGTGGCGCAACCTCCGGCACCAGCTGCGGGTCGCGGCGGTCGTGCCGGAGTCGGGGAACGTGGTGTCGATCCACATCACCGGGAAGCACCTGGACAAGCTGCCCGCGCGGGCGGGGCAGTTCTTCCTGTGGCGGTTCCTGACCAAGGACCGGTGGTGGCAGGCGAACCCGTTCTCGCTGTCGGCGGCCCCGGACGGCCGGTCGCTGCGGTTGACCGCCAAGGCGTTGGGGCCGGGTAGCGCGGCGCTGCGGTCGGTGAAGGTCGGGACGCGGGTGTTCGCCGAGGGCCCGTACGGGGCGTTCACGACTCTGCACCAGACGCGACCGAACACGTTGCTGGTGGCCGGTGGGGTCGGGGTCACGCCGGTGCGGGCGCTGTTGGAGGAACTGCGCGGGCACGTCGTGGTGATCTACCGGGTGACGCGGCCGGAGGACGCGGTGTTGCTGCACGAGATGCGTGGGTTGGCGCACGCGCGGGGCGCGGTGCTGCACGTGGTGACCGGGCCGTCGGACCGGGCGCCGTTGGGGCCGGACGCTGTCGGGCGCGCGGTGCCGGACGTGCGGGACCGGGACGTGTACGTGTGCGGGCCGCCCGGGATGACGAACGCGGTGTTGAAGACCATGCGGGACCTGGGTGTGCCGAAGCACCAGGTGCACGCCGAGCGTTTCAGCCTGGCCGGTTGAGGGGGACGTGGTGAAGCGAGCTGTTCCGATCCTGTTGTTGACCATCGCCGGGGTGGTGCCGCTGTGGCGGTTCGAGGCCGAGCCGGAGACGGTGGCCGCTGCGGAAGCCCCGGCGGCTACCGAGGCTCCCGGGACGTCCGAAGCTCCCGCGACGTCGCAAGCGCCGGGCGCGACCGAGGCGCCCGCTGCCGCTGTCAAGACCGTGACCGGTTCCCTGGTCCGCACCAGCTACGGCGACGTGCAGGTGCAGTTGACGTTCGAGGGTGACGTGATCACCAAGGTGACCATGGTCAAGCAGCCCAACAGCGCGCCGACCAAGAAGGCCGTGCCGGTGCTGGTGCAGGAGACGCTGGACGCGCAGAGCGCCGACGTGGACACGGTGTCCGGCGCGACCACGACCAGCGGGGCGTACGTCCAGTCGCTCCAGGCCGCGATCGACGCGAAGGGCGACTAGTGCGCCGGGTCGAGCACGTCATGGGCTTCCCGATCTCGGTCGACCTGAGAGACGGGGACCCCGCTGCGGTGGACCGGGCCTTCGAGTGGCTGCGCGAGGCAGACGCCCGGTTCAGCCCGTTCCGGTCCGACAGCGAGGTGTCCCGACTGGACCGGGCTGAGCCCGCCCCGAACGGGCTCAGCCCGGATCTGGCCTATGTGCTGGACCTGTGCTCGTACTACGAGCGGGCCACCGGTGGTGCGTTCAGCGCCCGCATTCCGGGGCGGGGCCTCGACCCGTGCGCCGTGGTCAAGGGCTGGGCGGTGCAACGTGCGGCCGATTTGTTGACGGCCGCCGGTGTCACTCGGTTCGTGATCAACGCGGGTGGTGACGTGGTCACGGCGGGTGGGCCGTGGCGGGTGGGCGTGCGCCACCCGGTGGAAGCGGACCGGTTCTGCACGGTCTTGGAGGTGACGTCCCAAGCCGTGGCGACTTCCGCCCGGTACGAGCGGGGCGATCACATCCTCGACGGCCGCACCGGGCTGCCGGTCACCGACCTGCTGAGCCTGACCGTCGTCGCGCCGACCCTGACCGTCGCCGACGCCACCGCCACGGCGGCTTTCGCGATGGGTGTCGAGGGCATCGAGTGGGCCGCCACCCAGGAGGGCTGCGAGGTGTTCGCGGTGGACGCAGAACATGGAGTGCACCGGACCGCCGGGCTGCCGGTTGCCGGCGCACCGGTCGCGGGCTGATTCGGGCGTTGACGCCGGTTTGCGCTGAAGGCTGTAGCTCTTGGGTTGGTCCGGCTCGATTTGACATGGGGCCCTTACGGCCAGCCTATGGCACCCGAACCCATGTCAAATCGAGCCTCGTCGGCCGGTGGCGGGTCCGTCGGGGGCGGGTTGATGACGTGACGAGAGTTGAGCGGTTCGTCGGGCTCTCGGGCTGGTGAAGGTTGGTTGTGGGGCGGTCCATTCGCCCAGTGCGACGAGGGTGCGGAAGCGCATGGCTCTTACGACTTCCCGGAAGCGGGGGCCGGGGTTGTCGGGGAGCAGGGGGAGGGCTTCGGGTAGGCGGCCCAGGTTGGCCAGGACTGCGCCGTGGTGGGCCAGCAGTTCGCTCTCGTCGATCCACCATGCCCACGGTGGGGCCGATGGGTCGTCTTCCAGTGCTGCGCGGGATTGGTCCAGGGCGCGTAGGGCCGGTGAGGTCAGGCGCATTCGGGAGTAGGCGCGGGCCCGGCGGAGGGCGAACATGGCTCGGACGCGGGGCGAGGTGGTGGTGGATTCGCCGTGGTCGGCCAGGTGGAGGGCTTCGGTGAGTCTGCCGACGTGGGCGCGTTGCATCGACATGGTGAGCAGGGTGAGGGTTTCCAGGTCGCGGTTGCCTGCCGTGCGGGCCAGGGCTAGTGCGGTGAGGTTGTGGTGGTGGGCTTCGGGTTGGCGTTCCTCCTCGAAGAGGATCCAGCCCGCTACTTCGGACAGTTCGGCCAGGGCGTCGGCGGTGTCGGGGGTGGGCGGTGGTGCTTGGCGGACTGCTTGAACGGCCAGGTCGCCGACGTTGTGTGCGTTCGGGTCCGCGTCGAGGGCGATCAGTAGTTGGGTGACCGCTCGGATGCCGGCGGGCACTAGCCGAACCGGGACAGGCGCAGGCCGGACAGGACTCGGGCACCATCCCGGTACGTCCGCATGATCGCTTCCCGTCCGAGCGCCACTTGGACGATGGTGCACCACCGCTTCACGTTGTTAAGGGTGGGCCGCTTGTTAAGCATGGGCCGGTTGTTAAGGGTGGGCCGCCTGTGACCGCGCATATGCGCTCTGCTACGGTTCCGTCCACGGGTTTCCCGCTCTACGGCAGGTCAGCCGGGTTCCGCGCTCGGGGCGTGTCCCACCGCTGATCGCGTGGAGAGCCGGCCTCGGTCGCACGCATTCGGGAACGTGCGTGCCGAGGCCGGCTTCCGCCGTCTCACGAGTACCGGGCGAAGTCGAACTCCTGTCCCGTCACCGAACGTCCCAGGTCCGTGCCGAGCTGCGTGAGCAGGTCCACCAGCTCCAGCCCCGCCAGCCAGTCCCGGGGCAACGCCGCCGTGCCGTGCAGGGCGCCGAGGATGTTGCCGGTCAACGCCGCCGTCGCGTCACTGCCACCGGAGTGGTTGGCCGCCGCACGCAGCGCGTCCACGAACTGCGCCCGCTTCGGGTACACCAGCACCGTGTGCACGGCGATCGCCAGCGCCTCCGGCCCGGTCCACCCGCTGCCCAGCCGGTCGACCCGCACCGAGTCGAACCCGAGCGCCTTGTGCTCGTCGGCGAACACCACGGCCCGGTTCAGCGTGTTCGCCGTGTACGGGTCGTCGCGCAGCACCCGTCCGATGACCTGGTCCACGGCCTCCCGCATCGGCCGCCCCTTCACCGCCAGCAGGTGGATCAGCAGCGCGAACGCCCCACCGGACACCCAGCCACCGGTGCCGCCGTGCGTGAGCGCGGCGAACCGGCACCCCAGGTCGTAGGCGATCTCGGCGCTGGGCGCGAACCCGGCCGGCGCGGTCCGCGTCACGCCGTTGCAGCCGGAGGACTCGTTGTGCGGCGCCTCCGGCGTCGGCGGCGTGTCGGCGGCCAGCGCGCGCAGGCAGGTCAGGCCGGGGGACCGGCTGGAGTACAGCCGTTCGTCGCCGACCAGACCGGTCGCACCCGGTTCGGGCGCGGCCACCTGCTGGGTGATCAACCACCGCCGGTAGCTCCGCCACACCACCTCGACCGGGTCCCACTCGCCGGTGCGCTGCCCGCGCACCCACGCCCGCAGGTAGCCGTCCGCGGTGAACAGGGTGAGCTGCGTGTCGTCGGTGACCAAGGCGGGACGCGGCGGTTCCAGGACACCTTCGGGGCCGTGGTCTCGTTGGATATCGGTCCACCCGAGGTACTGGATGGGCGCGCCAAGGGCATCGCCGAGCGCACCGCCCAACAGGCAAGCGGCGCCACGGTCGACCACGTTCATCGGCTCGCGCGGCACTTGCCCTCCTGCACTAGCCCAGAAGCCGGCTGGGACTGTCCGGGGTCAGAACCCTAGCCGTCCCACGGCCGTCCGGTCATGGGAGCACGACTAGTTGAGTAAGCAACATTTACCCACAGGTATCTAACGGCACACCGGGCGCACCTGATCCAGTGACCAAGCCGTGAGGCCGACGGCGAAGCGCACGAGGCGGGGGAGGGGCATGGCTGACCGGAGCAAGAGCGGGCTGGAGTTCGGCGTCCTCGGACCGTTGCAGGTGCTCGCGGACGGCCGGCAGCTGGTGATCGGCCGCAAGGGGATGCGCGGCCTGCTCGCGATGCTGGTGCTGCAGGCCAACCGGGTCGTCCCGATCGACGAGATCGTGGACAGCCTCTGGGCCGACGAGCCACCCGCGACGGCCAGGACGATCGTGCACGGCTACGTGTCGCGACTGCGCCGAATGCTGGAGCAGGCCGATCCGGCCGGTTCGGCGCGGATACTCACCACCCCGCCCGGCTACCAGCTCTCGGTGGACCCGTGGCGGCTGGACTTCCACCGGGCCCGGCAGCTCCTGTCGAGCGCACGGGGCAAACCGGCGCCGATCCGGGCGCAGCTGCTGCGCGAATCGCTGGGCCTGTGGCGGGGCCAGGTGCTGGCCGACGTCCCCGGTGATCCCGTCACCACGGACCTGGAAGAGCTTCGGCTTGCCGCAGTGGAAGAACGCATCGAAGCCGAGCTGGAACTGGGCCGCCACCTCGAACTCGTCGGCGAACTGCGGCAACTGGTCAACGAGTACCCGTTCCGAGAACGACTCGTCGGCCACATGATGCGGGCGCTGTACCGGTCGGGCCAGCGGGCCGACGCGCTGGAGGCCTACCAGCGCTTCCACCGCCGCGTCGTGGACGAACTCGGCATCGACCCCGGCCCCGGCCTGCGGGTCCTGCACGAGCAGGTCTTGCGCGACGACCCGGCGCTCAGCTCGCCAGGCTTGGCCGAAGCGGCCTCAGTACCGCCCCGGCCAGGCATCGTCGTGCCCGCCCAATTGCCCGCCGCGGCCAGCGGTTTCATCGGTCGCGACGAGGAACTGGCCTGGCTGGACCGCCTGTGCGACTCACGCGACCTGGCCGCCACCACCATCGCGGTGGTCACCGGCGCGCCGGGCATCGGCAAGAGCGAGCTGGCCGTGACGTGGGGACACCGGAGGGCTGAGCAGTTCCCCGACGGCCTGCTGTTCGCCTCCCTCAACGGTTTCGCCCCCGACCGCGACCCGGTGGAACCAACCGAAGTACTGGCCAGGTTCCTCCTGGCCCTGGGCGTGCCCGCAGACGGCATGCCCCGAGACCTGGACGACCGAGTAGGCCTCTACCGCTCGGTGCTGGCCAAGCGCCGGGTGCTGGTCGTGCTGGACGACGCGTGGGACCCGGAGCACGTGCGGCAACTGCTGCCGCCCGGCGCAGGCTCCGTCGTGCTGGTCACCAGCCGCCGCCGCCTGGAATCCCTCGTAGTCAGCAACGGCGCCCGGATGCTCACACTGGACACGCTGTCCGAGGAGGAGTCCGTCCGCCTGGTGGACGAGGTAGTCGGCAAACCGCTGTCCGATCAGGAACCGGTGGCTACCCGAATGCTCGCCGAACTGTGCGGCAACCTCCCACTGGCATTGCGGATAGCCGCCGCGAAACTGGTCTTCAGTCCGGAATGGACAGCCGAGGCACTCGTCGCCCAACTCTCCGACGACGACACCCGCCTGCGCACCCTCGACCTACCCGATTCCGGCGTAGGCGTCGGCCGGGCACTGGCGGTCTCCTACCGCAACCTCCCACCGGAACTCGCGGAGACCTTCCGCGCGGCCGGCCTGGTACCCGGTCGGTGGGTGAGCCCGCACGCCATCGCCGCCGTGTGCGACATAGACCTGGGCACCGCCGCCGCCCGCTTGGCCGACCTGGCAGACGCCCACCTCCTGGTCGAGCAGTGGCGCGGCGGATTCGTACTACACGACCTGGTCCGCCTGTACGCCCGCGAACTCCTGAACGACCAGGAACACGACGGCGCACTACGCCGCCTGATGGACCACTACCTGGCCGCCTGCGACCACGCACGACGCCTGATCCGCCCGGTATCCGACGGCCTCGACTCCACCGACTCCACCACCGCACCCAGACCCGCCACGTCCAGCCAGGCCCTGTCCTGGTTCGACAAGGAATGGCCCAACCTCATCGCCCTGGTGCACGCCGCCTCGGAAGCCGGCCTCCACGAACAGGTCTGGCAACTCGTACGACTGGTCCACACCTACTGCGTGACCAGACTGGTCAGCCGCGAGTGGCACGGCATCGCCGAGTTCGGCCTGGCCTCCGCACGGATCAGCGGCGACCGACGCGGCGAGATGCTGGTGCTACACGCCATGCACGACATCAACAACCGGGCCGGAGCCCTGCGCGGCACCCTCGAACACGCCGAGTTGGCCCACCGCATCGCGGTGGAGCTGGGCGAATCCCGCTACCTGGTAATGACCCTGGACCAGTTGGCTTTAGCCCTCAACGCCGAAGGCCTGATGGAGGAAGCCCTGCGGCACTACCGCGAAGCCGTAGACCTGGCCCGCCGCGACGGCGACGCCCTGGGCGAGGCCACCGTGCTCAACAACCTAGCCCAAGTGGAGCAACGCCTCGGCCAGCGCGAAACCGCCGCCCAGCACCAGTTCCTGGCGATGGAGATCTACCACCGCAACGGCGACGAGCGGGCCTACGCGGTAGCCGTGAACAACCTGGCCGAGCTCTACGCCGAACTGGGCCTGCTACCCGAAGCCGAGGAACACGCCCGCCAGGGCGTGGAGCTCGCACGCGGCGGCTCCATGCAGTTCGAAGAGGCCTTCGGCCGCCAAGTCCTCGGCCAAGTGCTGGCCAGACGCGGAGAACGCGTTGCCGCGCAAGCAGAGCTAGCGGAATCACTACGGCTGTTCGAACGCCTGGGCTCCCCCAGATCGATGTTGGTCCGAACGGCCCTTGAAGCCTTGACCTCCGAGGTTTAGTCGCTGTTTAGCCCAACCACACGCAGTCGTGGGAACTTGTATGCAGCGCTGATCATGCGATCTGCGGTCAGCGCTGGGTGGCTCTTGGGAGGGGGACCCAGGGGGGAAGCCACCCAAACCCGCTGGGCCGGCGTTCGGGGGAGAGCGCCGGCCCAGCGGCTGTATTGGATTGCCGCTCCTCCGGAGACGGCGGGCGAGGTCGGGGTTGGCCACCAGCCGCACCAGACCACGACGGGCCGCACCGGCCGACGCGTGCACCAAATCCCACGTGGCCCACAACCCACCGCCGGGAGCCGGACCCAACCCCTGGGCCTGCACGAAGCCCAACCCAACCCCAACGCCTCAGCTCTCCGCGCAAACCGGCGTCAACTCAGGCCGTTTGGGCGCCAGCCCATCCCCCATCGACTCCCCACGCAACTGCCGCGCGATCCAAGGCATCACGTGCTCCCGCGCCCACTTCAAATCGTGCCGCCGCTGCGTCATCCAGTCCTCATCCTCCGGCGGCGGCCAGGGCGCGTTCCACTCCTCATCAGACTTGAACCCCAACACCTCGGCCGCCCGCAACGCCACCCGCTGATGCCCCTCAGGCGACAGGTGCAGCCGGTCCTGGCTCCACGCGCGCCGGTCGTGCAGCACCGTCATCGACCACAAATCCACCACCTTGCAGTGGTACCGCTCGGCAACCGACCACAGGTGGTTGTTGTAGATCGCGATCTTGCCGCGTAACGACCGCAGCACCGGCGTGTGCTTCGTGTCGAACCCGGTGAAGATCAGCACCTCCGCGCCGGCCGCCCGCAGGTCGGCCACCGCGATCTCGTACACCTCGGCCAACGCGTCCGCGTCACTGCCGGGCACCAGGATGTCGTTGCCGCCGCCGCACAACGTCACCAGCCTCGGCTTGAGCGACACCGCCAGCGGGATCTGCTCGTCCACGATCTCCTGGAGCGTCTTGCCCCGGATCGCCAAGTTGGCGTACCGGAAACCCTCCTGGTGGGTCGAGATCATCGCGGCCAGCCGGTCGGCCCACCCCACGTAGGTGCCGTTCGGCGCCGGATCGTCCATGCCCTCGGTGAAGCTGTCCCCCACCGCGACGAAGCTGTCCAGACCGTGCATCGTCCCTCCCTCTGCGCGGCACCCCCATGACCGCGCAGAACAGCATGCAACGCCACGGCCGCTCTACGCCACCGCGGGTTGGCAACCCTGTTACCAAGGTGTCACCCGTTGGTGTGAACAATGTCTGCATCGGGTGATTCACGAGGTTCCAGACCGCCGGGTGCGTCGCAAATCACTTCTGGGACCGCACAGAAAGGGCCGGTGCGTGGGAGGGGCCGCCGCCAGGAACCTCCCACGCACCGGTGTCTTTCAGCCGACCACCACCGGCCGGCCCGTCTTCACCCGGCCGCCGCCGAGACCGGCGTCTCGTACGCCGTGCGCAACCGCAGCTCAGCCCCCGCCGCCGCCCCCAACGCGTCCAGCCCCAGCAACGCCGCCCCCACGACCGGCGGCACGTCCACCACCCGCACCCGAGCCGCCGGCGCGTACGCCCGCAACCGGCTGTCAACGGCATCGACCACCACACCGTTCGTCCCGGTCAACACCCCACCCCCGAGCACCACGTCCACCGGCTCGCCCAACAGCGCCAACCGCGACAACGACACCCGCGCCAACAGCACGATCTCCTCCACGAGCCGGTCCACCACCGCCCGCGCCACCGCGTCCCCACCCGCCGCCACCTCGAACAACAGCGGGCACAGCGCGTGCGGATCGAACTCCACCTCCTCGAAGTGCAGCCGCTCCACCGCCTCGGCCAACGTCGCCGTCCCGTAGTGCGCGATCACCGCGTCCAACAACGCCGTCGGCTCACCCCGCCCGTCCTCCGCACGCACCGCCAGCCACAACGCCTCCGACCCGATGTGACCGCCGCCACCCCAGTCACCCGAGATCCGCCCCAACGCCGGGAACCGGTGCGTCCGGCCATCCGGCGCGACCGCCACGCAGTTGATCCCCGCCCCGCACACCACGGCGACACCGATGCCATCAGTCGTGCCCGCCCGCAACAACGCGAACGTGTCGTTCCCGACCACCGTCGTCTCCGACCACCCACGCGCCTCGATGGCCGCACGCAGGTCGTCTTCCTCCTTCGGCAGGTCCGCCCCCGCCAGGTACGCGGCGGTGTGCACGGCGATCCGCTCGCTCACGTCCAACCCGGCCAGCCGGGCCGCCTCACGCGCCAGCCCTTCGAACACGTCCATGCTTCGCTGGAGCCCCACCTGCTGCGGTGAAGCCCCAGGCCCGCGCACCTGCGCGAGCACCCGGCCGTCCAGATCGACCAACGCCATGGCCGTCTTGCTGTTCCCGCCGTCGATGGCGAGCACCCGGTCCGTCACACCGACCCCTTAGCCCACGGCAGGAAGTCCGCGTTGCGCGCCACCAACTCATCAGCCAGCCGATCGGCAACCGCGTACTGCCCGATCAACGGGTGCGCCAACAACGCGTCCGCCACCCGATCACGCCCACCATTAACGGCCGCGTCCAACGCCAGCTGCTCGTAGCTGGTCACGTGCGCTATCAACCCGCTGATCGACGCCGGCACAGAAGCCACCGGCAGCGGCGACGCGCCCTGACCGTCCACCACCGCCGGCACCTCGATCACCGCGTCATCAGGCAGGAACGGCAGCGTGCCGCCGTTGCGAACGTTCACCACGTGCTGCTCCGCCCCCACCCCACCCGTCAACGCGTGCACCAGCTGCACGGCAGCCTCCGAGTAGTACGCGCCCCCACGCTGCGACAACTGCGCCGGCTTGGTAACAACCCCCACATCCCCGTACAAATCCAGCAGTTCCTCCTCCACCCCAGCCACCACCTCGGCACGCGACGGCGAGGTCTTCTGCTTGCGCACCACGTCGTCGTGGTCGTAGAAGTACTTCAGGTAGTACGACGGCACCATCCCCAACCGCCGCATCAACGACGCCGGCACACCGATGTGCTCGGCCAGCGCGTCACCGTGGAGGTCCAGCAGCTCCGGCAGCCGGTCCACGCCGTCCACGAACACCCCGGTCTCCCAGGTGAGGTGGTTGAGCCCGACGTGCTCCAGCCGCACGTTCTCCGGGTGCACGCCGAGCAGCGCCGACGTCCAGCGCTGGAACGTGATCGCCACGTTGCACAGCCCGACCGCCCGGTGCCCGGCCTGCAACAACGCCCGCGTGACGATCCCGACCGGGTTGGTGAAGTTGACGATCCAGGTGTCCTCACCGGCCACCGCGCGCACCCGTTCGGCGATGTCCAGCACCACCGGCACCGTGCGCAACGCCTTGGCCAACCCGCCCGCGCCGGTCGTCTCCTGCCCGACGCAGTCGCACATCAGCGGGAACGTCTCGTCCGCCGCCCGCGCCGTCTGCCCACCCACCCGCAACTGGAGCAACACAGCGGACGCCCCGTCCACGCCCCGCTCCAGATCGGTCGTCGTCGTCACGACAGCAGGGTGCCCCGCGTGCTCCAACAGCCGCCGCGAAAACGCTCCCACCACCTCCAGCCGCGACACGTCCGGGTCCACCAGCACGATCTCGTCCACCGCGAGGCTCGTGCGCCGTCCCGCGATCCCGTCGACCAACTCCGGCGTGTAGGTCGACCCGCCCCCGACAACGGTGAGCTTCACCCTTTGACCCCCGTGAATGTGATGCCCTTGACGAACGAGCGCTGCGCGAACACGAACAGCACCACCGCCGGGACCATGATCAGCAACGTGACCGCCATCGCCAGGTTCCACTGCACGTGGTGCATGCCCTTGAACGACGACAGCGCCAGCGACAGCGTCCACTGGTCCGGCTTCTCGCTGGTGTACAGCAGCGGCCCGAAGTAGTCGTTCCACGTGTACAGGAAGCAGAACAGCGCAGTCGCCGCGATACCGGGCCGCGCCATCGGCACGACAATCCGCACCAACGCCTGGAACTCGGTGCACCCGTCCACCCGGGCTGCGTCCACATAGGACTGCGGAATCGTCAGGATGAACTGCCGCAGCAGAAAGATGCTGAACGCGTCGAACAGGAAGTACGGCGCGATCAACGGCCACAAAGTACCCGTCAACCCAAGACTCGACCACGTGTCGTACAACGGCACCGCGACCACCTGCGGCGGCAGCATCATCGCGCCGACCACCAGCAGGAACACCGTGTTGCGCCCACGCCACTTCATCTTCGCCAACGCGTACGCGGCCGGTATGGAGCTGAGCAACATCCCGACCGTCGCCGACAGCGAGTACAACAAACTGTTACCCAGGTACTTCAGCAACGGCGCCTTGTCGAACACCTCCAGGAAGTTCCCCCAGTGCCACTCACGCGGCCACAGATCCTTGGTGAACGCCTGGCTGTCCGACATCACCGCAGTCAGGAACACGAACAGGATCGGCAGCGCGAACATCAGCCCGAGCGCGAGGCCGAGGCTGTGCACGGCAACCCAGTCCAGCACCTTCCGCCAATCCCGCGGACGGCGCCGCGCCTCCACGCTGGAAGCCCTCGAAGGAGAGCCGAGCGTCGCTGTAGTCATGCGCCCGATCCCCCTTCCTCCTGGTGCGTGGCCTTGCGCATTCGCTGCACCAACACCGCCGTCGCAGCGAACGAAATGACGAACAACACGGTGGCCATCGCCGCCGCATAACCCATGTCGAAGTAGCGGAAGCCCTGCGTGTAGAGCCACACCGGAAACGTCAACGTCGAGTTCTCCGGAAAACCGAGCACTTTCGTCGACCCGGTGACATCAGCCGACCCGCTGGCCGCCGATCCCGCCACCACCGCTTGCGTGAACAGCTGCAACGCCAGGATGATCGAATTCACCACACCGAACATCAGCACCGGCGAAATGGTCGGCAGCGTGACGTGCCACCACCGCCGCACCGGCCCCGCGCCGTCCAGCTCGGCCGCCTCGTACTGCTCCTGCGGCACGTCCAGGATCGCCGCCAGAACAATGATCATCAAATCCCCGGACACCCACAGCATCACCGCCGCGATACCCGGCTTGGCCCACACCGGATCGGCGAACCACAACGGGCTCTCAATGCCGAACCAACCCAAAAATGCATCCAGCGGACCCTCGTTCGGCCGCATGACCAGGAAGAACACCAAAGTCGCGGCCACCGGCGGTGCCAACGAAGGCAGGTAGCACAAAGTGCGAACCAACCCCACACCCGTCTTCAACCGCGCGATAACCGACGCCACGCCCAACGCGAACACCACGCGGGCGATCGTCAGCACCACCACGAACCACAGCGTGTTGTAGACCGCGGTGCGGAACAGCTTGTCGGAGAACATGTAGGCGTAGTTCTCCAACCCGACCCACTCGGGCGGGTTGATCAGGTCGTACTTGGTGAACGAGAACCCGATCGTGGCGATCAGCGGGTAGCCGAAGAACAGGGCGAACCCGAGGATCGCGGGCGCCATGAACGCCAACACGGTGAGGCGGTGACGGGCCCGGGAGCGGGACCACCCCTTGGCGGGGGTGGTCCGCACCACGTCCACGCGTTCCAGCGTGGCCGTCATCCCTACTTGCCGCTCTTCGCGATCTGGTCGTCGATCTGCTGGTCGACTTCCTTCAGCCCGGCCATCAGGTCGGGCACCTTGCCCGCCTGCCACGACGTGGCGAAGTCGCCGATGGCCTTGATGTGCGCGTCACCGATCGGCGTCACCGGGTTGCCCTGGAGCTTGCCGGAGGTGGCCAGGTCGATGAACGTCTTGAAGTTCTCGTCCACTTCCAGGCGCGGGTCGGCCAGCGCCGCCTTCGTGCTCGGGATGTTCTTGATCCCGTTGGCCAGGGTCACGATCGTCTCGGTGTCGAACGACAGGTGCTTGACCAGCTCCCACGCCGCGCCGGGGTTCTTCGCGCCCTTCGGGATGCCCATGATCGTGCCGGTGGTGAACCCGATGCCGTACAGCTCCGGCGTGCTCGTCGGAAACGGCGCGGTGCCGAACTCGACGTCCGGCGCCTGGTCCTTGAGGAACGCCGTGCGGTACTCGCCGTCCATCATCATGGCGATCTTCTTCTGGTGGAACGCGTGGTCGTTGGAGTACTCCTGGCCGAGGCCCGCGCGGAACCGCTCCAGGTTCTCGTAGCCGTAGAAGTCCACGAGTTGCTTCTGGAACTCCAACATCCCGGCCCACTCCGGCGTCGCCAACGCGGACTTGCCGTCCGAGCCGGTCCACTTCGCGCCGAAGTTCGGCGCCCAGATGGGCGGCCGGTTGGCGTAGAACATCATGGTCGGCAGGAAACCCGCGACCTCGATCGTGCCGTCCGGTGCCTTCTTGGTGGTGCGCTTGGCGAAGTCCAGCAGTTCGGCCGTCGTCTTCGGCGGCGTGGTGATGCCCGCCTCGGCGAGCATGTCCTTGTTGTAGTACAGCCCGTACACGTCGCTGAGCATGGGCATCGCGCAGCGGTTGCCCTTGTACTCGGTGTAGGAGCGGACCGCGTCCGGGATCTGGCCGAGGTCGACGTCGTCGCGTTCGATGTAGGGCTTGAGCTCCTGGAACGAGCCGCTGGAGCAGAACTGCCCGATGTTGTCGGTGGTGAACGACAGGGCCACGTCCGGCGGGTTGCCACTGCGGATGCCCGCGGTGATCTTGTCGTCGTCCTGGCTGCCTTCGTGCTTGATCTCCGCGTTGGGGTACTGCTTCTTGAAGCTCTCCAGGGCCTTGGTGACCTCGTCCTGCTCACGTCCGGAGTAGTTGCTCCAGACGGTCAGGGAGAACTTGTCGTCCCGGCCGGGAGCCGCCGCTGGCCCCGACTGCTCGGTCGTGCTGCCCGAGCCTGCCGCACACGCGGTGAGTGACACCGTTGCGGCCACAAATAGCAACGCTGCGCGGTGGAGCTTGCGCATGTGCTCTCCTTCAGGTCAACGTGCGGACGGGGACGTTGGTGCGGCCCGCTCATCTCGTTGCGGGCCGCGGAAGGGTTCGGTCGTGGCGGCCGGAAGACCGAACACCTGTTCCCTGACGACCGACAGCGCGGAGTGCAGTGCGCCGGAACGCACCGGTTTCCCGGTCACCAGGGCGAGTTGGACGGGGGTGCGGGGCACCACCAGGTGACGCAGCTCGGCGGCGACCAGGTCGGCCAGCGTCGTGCCGCCCGCCTGCGCGACCTCGCCGGAGAGCAGCACCAGTTCGGGGTCGACCACGGCGATCACGTTCGCGACGCCGGTGGCGATGCGGCGGGCCAGGTCCACCAGGAACTCGCGGCCCGCGGGTCCTTCGCTCAACGCCTTCTCGACGGCGGACCGACCGGTGCGCGCGGACACGCCGTGCGCGCGGGCCAGGCGGGCGATCGCGGTGCTGTCGAGCAGGTCGCCGTAACGGCTGCCGGTGCGTTCGGTGCCCGTGTCGGCGTGCGCGTGGTCGGGGACCTGCAAGGCGTCGATCTCGCCCGCGCCGCCGGTCGCGCCGCGGAGGAGCACGCCGTTGACGACGACGGCCGCACCGACCGCGTCGGCGGGCCAGAGCAGGACGAAGTCCTTCACCCCGATCGCCCGGCCGGCGATCATCTCTTCGAGCGCGACGAGGTTGACGTCGTTCTCGACCGTGACCGAGGTGTCGAGGAGGGCTTCCAACTCCTCGGGGATGTTCTTGTTCTCCCAGCCCGGCATGTGCGGCGCGTAGTTCAACCGCCCGGTCGCCGGGTCCACCGCGCCGGGGCTGCCCACGACCACGTGGTGCAGGGCGTCGGGGGTGAGGCCGGCCTGGGCGGCGGTCTTGGTGATCGCGCTGTGGAACGCCTCCAGCACGTCGGTCTTCGGCATCGGGGCGCGGTGCTCGGTGAGCGTCGTGCCGGAGATGTCGGCGATGGCGATGTCGATCGTGTCGGGGGTGAGGTCGACTGCGGCGACGTGGGCCAGCGCGCCGTTGACCGTCCACAGCTGTGCCCGCGGACCGCGCCCGCCGCCGCGCAGGCCGTTGCGCAGGACCGTGCCCTCGGTTTCGAGGCGGGTGAGCAGCTGCGCGGTCGCCGGCTTCGACAGGCCGATGATCCCTTCCAGCTCCGCCCTGGTCAGCGGGCCGTTGCGGAGCAACGCCTCGATCGCGGCGCGGTCGTTGATCTCGCGCAGCAGCCTCGGGCTCCCGGCTCGCATCATCACTCCTGTCTGTTAACTTTCCAGACGATTTCGGGTGAGGTTAGTAAGGGCTCTTGCCGAGGTCAACGGCCGTCGGTGCTCCGAGACGGGTCCGTTACCTGAGTTAGGTTGGCCTAAGGCACCCTGGAGCCATGACCGACACGCGTCAGGAGTCGCTGGCCGCCCTGCTGGGCGGGCGGGGTGGGGCGTTGGACGCCTCGCTGCCGCCGTTGGCCTTCGTGTTGGGGTGGCTGCTGGGTGGGAACTCCATCGCCGCCGGTGCGATCGCCGCCATCGCGTGCGGTGTCGTCGTCGGCGTGGTGCGGGTCGTGCGGGGCGGCCGGCCGCGCGCGCTGCTCGTGTCCGTCGCGCTGGTGATGCTGGCGGCGTACATCGCGTTGCAGACCGGGCGCCCCGAGGACTTCTTCCTCGTGCAGATCTTCCTGAACGCCGCCTCGGCCCTCGTGTGGTCCGCCTCGATCGTCCTCCGCTGGCCCCTGCTAGGCGTAGTAGTCGGCCTGGTAACCGGCCAGAAGTTCCGCTGGCGCCGCGACCCCGACCTCCTGCGCGCCTACCGAATCGCCTCATGGCCCTGGGTAGGCCAATACGTCCTACGCGTAGTCCTATTCGGCGCCCTATGGCTAGCCGGCGAAGTAATCCTCCTGGGCATCATGCGAGTAGCCCTGACCTGGCCCCTCCAAGTCGCCTGCATCGCCATCAGCTGGTGGATCCTCCGCCGCACCCTCCCCACCGACCACCCCGGCCTACGCCACCCCCGCACCTAACCGCGTGTCCAACGTTCAGAACGCGCGTGTCCAACCTCCGGAATGCGCGTGTCCAACCTCCAGAACGCGCGAGTTGAACGTTCAGAACGCGTGCGTTCGACACTCGCGCCGGTCCGCTTCTGTTCTGAGCGTTCAACTCGGGGTACCTGAACGTTGGACACGCGCGTTCTGAACGTTGGACACGCGCGGGGGTGGGGGTTAGGTGGGGCGGGGGGCGGTTTCGCCTAGGAGGGTTACGGCTGCTAGCCAGGCTGCGCCGGCTGCGCCTTCGGTGGCTACGTGCACGGGGGCGGTGGTGCGGGTGGCTAGTTCGCGTTTTAGGCGTGCGCCCAGGGGGTGGGCGTGGATGAGGCTGCCCATTAGGACGATGGGGGATTGGTCGTGGGGTGGTCGTGTGCTCTCGGCCAGGTCGGCCAGGGCGTTTACGGCGGCGGTGATGATTCGGTCAGCTGATGGGGCGGTGGCGTGTGTGGTGACCAGGGGTGCGTAGGTCGCCAACTGGATCGGCGGGGCGTTGTTGGCGGCGGTGATCAGGCGTCGCCATTGGTCGCGGTGGGGTAGGGCGGGAATGCCCGCGTGGTTGAGGACGGCGATGGTGAGGGGGTCGAGGGTGTCCTGTTCTAGTGCGATCAGGGTTGCTCGGACGGCCTCGCGGCCCAGCCAGAACGCGGAACCCTCGTCGCCTAGGAGCCAGCCGTAGCCACCGGCGGTGGACACGAGTTCGTGGTTTTGGATTCTGGCGGCGATCGAGCCCGTGCCGGCCACCAGCACGGTGCCGTCGGGTGACGGGGAGCCGGTCGCGAACGCCGCCTCGCAGTCCGTGATCACCCGCATCGGGCACCGCAGGCCCGCGCCGGTCCACGCCGCCTCGAACAACGCCGCCACCGCCGGATCGGTCAGCTTGCTCGAACCGGCCATGCCGAGCACGCCCGACTCGACCTTCGCCGCGTCCAGCCCGTCCAACGCCGCCGTCAACGCCTGGCGGATGTGCGTGGCGGCCTGCGCCGGCGGGTGGGAGTTGGGGTTCGCGCCGCCCGCGACCCCGGCGCCCAGCCGGGTGCCGTCCAGGTCGAGCACCAACGCCCGGGTGCTCGTGCCGCCCGCGTCCAGACCCACCACGAAACCCATTCGCACGAGTATGCCCAGCACGCACCAGGTCCGGCACGCCCAACCGGGTTGTGCCGGACCTGGCTCTGCGTGATCAACCCCGTGATCAACCCCGTGGTCAACCCCGTGTGATCGATCTCGTGATCAACCCGAAGGTCAGCGCGGGGCGAGGACCTGGGCGCGGTCGCCGGACGCGTTGTGGTGGTGCAGCAGGAGCAGGCTGTCCGCCTTGTCCACCGCCAACGACTCCGGGTCGCGCCGCACCTCCAGCACCGCCCCCGACTCCGCCACGAACGACACCCCGCCGCCGAGCGCGAGCCCCGGCCGCAACGGGTCGAACGACATCGGCGTGTCGATCCGGTCCACGAACCCGTCCGTGTTCCCCGGCGCCGGGTACTGCCCGCACATCACCGCCGTGTAAGTGAGGCGCGCGCTGCCCGCCGCCGGATCGATCCCCAACGCGGTCAACGCCACCGGCAGCACCACCACGTTGCTGTCCATCACGTTCGTGTCCACGTCGCCGTACTGCCCGTTCAGCGGCTGCTCGTCGACGACCTGCTCATCGGCCACCCGCACGGTCCGCGCCAGCCACACGTCCGCCGTGACGCTGTCCGCCGTGTCGGTCGGCTTGACCGCCTGCACGGTGTAGTCGTGCGCGCCGTCGCCGGTGGTGTCGATGCGGATCTCCGGGCTGTTGGTGCTCCCCAGCGTCACCCAGTTGTGCCAGGTCACCACCCCGAACGCGAGCATCCCGTCGGCCGACGCCGCGCCCACGTACCGCAGGTCACCGCCCTTCGCCGACCCGTTCAACGCGCAGTCGACCTGCACCCCGTCCGTGCAGTCCGGCAACTCCGGGCTGCTGCCCTGCAACTCGAACCCGCTCAGCAGCGACCGGTACGCCTGATCACCCTCACCCTGGTCGAGCGCCCGCCCGCGCAACTCCACCGTGCCGTCACCCCGATCGACCGCCTCGACGTCCGCGACCGGCTTCGGCGCCGCGTACACCGGCACCCGCAGCGTGGCCCCGCCGGTCCGGACGAGCACCCGCCCGGACGCCTCGGCCAGGAACTGCCGGGCCACGTCCGCCTGCCGCTTCACCACCGTCGGATCGGCCACCTTCCGCAGCTCGTCGGGCGTGACGTGCAGCGTCACCCGCGCCGTCTTCGACCCGCCCGGAGGCATCAGGAGCACCGGCGGCGACACGTCGAACCGCGTGCCGGGCACGGTGGTCGCCGCCTGGTAGCTAAGCCCCGCCGTGCGCCACGCGGACGACTTGTTCACCACCTTCACCGTCTTCGTCACCGACATCGGCGCGGCGGCCTCGACCGGCCCGAACGTCACGCCGACCGTGCCCGGGTCGTCCTGCACCATGGCGAGCACGTCGACACCGACCGCGTCGAGCGCGTCCACCCGCCCCGCTCCGACCCGCATCGGGGCCTCGGGGATGCCGGTGGTGTGGTCGTCGCCGTCGGTCACCTCGCCGCCGGCGGTGTTCATCACGGCCGCCTTCACCTCTTCGACCGTCCACTCCGGGTGCGTCTCGCGGACCAGCGCGGCGATGCCGGCCACGTGCGGCGCGGACATCGACGTGCCGCCCATGCTCACCACCCCGACGCCGGTGCCGACGTCGGCGGACAGGATCGTGTCACCGGGCGCGGCCACGTCCGGCTTCGCGGCCGACGCGCCGCGCGCCCCGCGTGACGACGACGGCGTGATCGTGTCGGCGAGGTTCGGCGTGTTCGTCGGCACGGAGTTGCGCAGTGACCCGAGCATCCGCACCTGCAAAGTCCCGTCGGTCAACGCGGGCCGCACGGCCGAGGTCGCGGTGCCGGTGAACTGGAACACCGGGATGGTCGCGTTGCCCGCGATGCCGGCCTTGAAGTTGTCGCTGGTCGCGGTGAGCAGCACGCCTTCCGCACCCGCCGCCTCGGCGTTGTCGGTCCGACCGCCCGAGCCGCACTTGCGGGTCGTGTCGTCCTCGTCCCACTCCAGCCACACGAACTTGCCGTTCAGGTCCTCGGTGATCGGCGCGCAGCCGTCCAGGTTCGCCGGGTCGGACACCGGCACCACGGGCAGCGTCCGGTCCAGCGCCGGGTAGTCGGTGTAGCTCTTGCTGTACTGGCCGGACTGCGGCTCGCCGGCCACCTCGACACCGTCCAGGATCGCGAACGCGTCCCGCGTGTTGGCCACCGCCAACGCCTCCGGCGTGTTCGCGGGCGAGCCGCCGACGTCGTAGAAGTCGCCGCCGTTGCCCGCCGACGCGACCACCATCACGCCCTGCTCCACGACCTTGCGCACGAACAGGCTGTCCGGGTCGTCCTGGCCGCCGAAGTCGCTGCCCAGCGACAGGTTCACCACGTCGAGGTGGTCGCCGAAGTCGCCGTCGCCGTTCGGGTCGAGCGACCAGTCGAGGGCCTGGGCGACGAGTTCGGTCGACCCGGTGCAGCCGAACACCTTCAGCGCGTACAGCGACGCCTTCGGCGCGGTGCCGGGGCCGATCTTCATGCCGGCCAGCGCCTCCGGCGTCAACGCGCCGTAGTCGCCGGTGAACGTGGTGCCGTCGGCGTTCTCGCCGTACCCGGCGGCCGAGCCCGCGACGTGCGTGCCGTGGCTGTGGCAGTCCAGCGGGTTGGGGTCGGGCACCGGGGTGGCCTTCTCCGGCACGTACGCGTCGTAGTCGTCGCCCGCGAAGTCGTGACCGCCGACGACCTTCGCGGTCGGGGTCCACGGCGCGGTGCGGTCGACGGCGTCGTAGGCCTCGACGGTGCCGGGCCCGCCGAAGTCGGCGTGCGTGTAGTCGATGCCGGTGTCCACGATGCCGATGCGCAGGCCCTCGCCGTACCGCCCGGTGTCCCGCCACACCTGCGCGACCCGCGTCAGCTCCGCCGAACTCGCGTTCTGCACCACCTTCGGCACGGTCAGCCGCACGGCTTTGACCTCGGGCATCGTCGCCAGCTCGCGCAGGTTCCGCGCGTCGGCCGTGACGACCACACCGGGCACCGCGTTACGCGTCTTGGCGACTTCACGGGTGTCGGCGTCCTTGTCCCGCAACGCCTCCACCACCCGGTCGGCCTGCACGTCGGTGCGCTCCCGGGCCGCTCGCGCCGCCGCCGCCGGATCCCCCGCGCCACGCGCCTTCTCGTCGCCGTACACCTCGGCGGCCGAGGTCTCGGCCAGCTCGATGAACGCCGTGACCGGCCCGGAGGCGCGGGCCAGCGCGCCGGCCGTGCTTCGCAGAGGTCCCCGGCGGGGGGTCCCCTGTTCTTGATCCTGCCGGCCGGCACCGACGATTTCGCGCGTTGCGCCCGACCCTGTGGACAACTCCGGGCCGCCGATCCGCTCGGACGACCCGGTGCCCGCGTGGTCGGCGCGGTTGGGTGGCAGCGGTTCGGCCGCCTGCTCGGCGACGGCCGGTCTGCCGACGACGAGCAGGGCGAGCAGTGCGGCGGTGGTGGCGGACGCCCACACCGCACGGTGGAGTTTCATCGCAACCTTTCATAACGGGGATTCATCGGACCAATAACCGGGCAACCTCTAGACGGACCTCACGCAGGAGCGCTATACATCCGATCTATCGACCGGCTGCTGAGGAGGACCTGCCGTGCAGTTGCTGCGCCTGGGACCGTCGGGCTCCGAACGCCCCGCCGTCCGTGCCGAGGACGGCGTCACGTACGACCTGACCCCGGTGACCGACGACGTGACCGGCGCGTTCCTAGCCGCCGACGGCATCGCCCGCACGCGTGCCGCGCTCACCGCCGGCGAACTCCACCCGATCGTGGTTGACGACGTCCGGATCGGGCCGCCGATCGCGGGGGTCGGCAAGATCATCTGCATCGGTCTCAACTACCGCGACCACGCCGAGGAGACAGGCGCCCCGGTCCCGGCCGAGCCGGTGGTGTTCCTCAAGACCCCGGACACGATCGTGGGGCCGAACGACGAGGTCCTGGTGCCGCGCCGCTCGGTGAAGACCGACTGGGAGGTCGAGCTCGGCGTGGTCATCGGGCGCACCGCCCGGTACCTGGAGTCCACCGAGGAGGCCCTGACCTGCGTGGCGGGGTACACCCTGTCCCACGACGTCAGCGAGCGCGAGTTCCAGCTGGAGCGCGGCGGGCAGTGGGACAAGGGCAAGAACTGCGAGACGTTCAACCCGCTGGGCCCTTTCCTCGTGCCCGCCGACGAGGTCGACGACCCGCAGGCACTGGGTATGCGGCTGTGGGTCAACGGCGCGCCGCGGCAGGACTCCTCCACCAAGAACATGATCTTCCCGGTGGCCGAGCTGGTCCGCTACCTGAGCTGGTTCCTCGTCCTCCGACCGGGGGACGTCATCAACACCGGCACGCCCGCCGGCGTCGCGCTGGGCCAGCCGGAGCCGAAGCCGTACCTGCGGGCGGGCGACGTGGTGGAGCTGGAGATCGACGGACTCGGGCGGCAGCGGCAGACGTTCGGGCAGGCGTGATGACCGCGTCCCACGGCCCCGCGTCCCACGGCCCCACGCCCCCCGAAGCCCGGATCGTCGCGCTGGACGTGCTGGACATCCGGTTCCCGACCTCGCGTGAGCTGGACGGCTCGGACGCGATGAACCCCGACCCCGACTACTCCGCCGCCTACGTCGTGCTGCGCACGTCCGACGGGCCGGACGGGTACGGGTTGGCGTTCACCATCGGCCGCGGCAACGACGTGCAGGCCGCCGCGATCCGGTCGTTGGCGCACCACGTCGTCGGCCGGCCCGTTCCGGAGACCGCCGCCGACCTGGGCGCGCTGTACGCGGAGCTGGTCGGCGACTCGCAGTTGCGGTGGCTCGGCCCGGAGAAGGGCGTCGCGCACATGGCGCTGGGCGCGGTGGTCAACGCCGCGTGGGACCTGGCGTCCCGGCGCGCGAGCCTGCCGCTGTGGCGGTTCCTGTCGCGGATGACGCCGGAGGAGATCGTCGGCCTGGTCGACTTCCGGTACCTGTCCGACGCGCTCACCCCGGACGAGGCGCTGGAGATCCTGCGCCGCGCCGAACCCGGACGCGCCGAACGCGCCGAAATCCTGGTGCGGGACGGCTACCCGGCCTACACGACGTCACCGGGCTGGCTCGGCTACTCCGACGACAAGCTGGCGGGCCTGGCGCGGCAGGCGTTGGCCGACGGCTTCGACATGATCAAGCTGAAGGTCGGCGGCAGCCTGGACGACGACGTGCGCCGGATGAAGCTGGCCCGCGAGGTCGTCGGCCCCGGCGTGCGCATCGCGGTGGACGCCAACCAGCGGTGGGACGTGGACACGGCCATCGCGTGGATGCGCGAACTGGCCCCGTTCGACCCGTACTGGATCGAGGAGCCCACCTCGCCCGACGACGTGCTCGCGCACGGCGCGATCGCCAGGGCGTTGAGCCCGATCAAGGTCGCCACCGGTGAGCACGTGCAGAACCGGGTGATCTTCAAGCAGCTGCTCCAGGCCGGCGCGGTGGACGTGGTGCAGCTGGACGCGTGCCGGGTCGGCGGTGTCAACGAGAACGTGGCGATCCTGCTGCTGGCGGCCAAGTTCGGTGTCCCGGTGTGCCCGCACGCGGGCGGCGTCGGCCTGTGCGAGCTGGTCCGGCACCTGGCGATGGTCGATTTCGTCGCGGTGTCCGGCACGCTCGACGGCCGGGTCATCGAGTGGGTCGACCACCTGCACGAGCATTTCACCGACCCGGCCGTGGTGCGCGACGGCCGGTACCTCGCGCCCGCCGAGCCGGGTTTCTCGGCCCGGCTGCGCGACGAGACCCTGGTCGACTACCGGTACCCGGACGGTCCGGTGTGGACGGATTTGGAGGAGCGGTGAGCGAGTTCGAGGGCTTGGTCGCGGTGGTGACCGGTGGGGCGTCCGGTATCGGTCTGGCCACCGCGCGGCTGCTGGCCGCACGGGGTGCGACCGCGGTGGCGCTGGACCTGAACCCGCAGGTCGACCCGCCGCTGCACGGCATCGGGGTGGACGTCGCCGACGACGCGTCGGTGCGTGCCGCGATCGACGAGGTGGTCGAGCGGTTCGGCCGGCTCGACATCGTGGTGAACAACGCGGGTGTCGGCGCGCAGGGTGACGTGACCGCGAACCCGGACGACGAGTGGCACCGGGTGCTGGACGTGAACGTGGTCGGCATGGTCCGGGTCGCCCGCGCCGCGGTGCCGCACCTGCGGAAGTCGCCGTCGGCGGCGATCGTGAACACCGGCTCCATCGCGGCTTGGGCCGGTCTGCCGCAGCGCGCGCTGTACTCGGCGAGCAAGGGCGCGGTGCACGCATTGACGCTGGCCATGGCCGCGGACTACGTGCGCGAGGGCATCCGCGTGAACGCGGTGGCTCCTGGCACGGCGGACACCCCGTGGGTGGGCCGCCTGCTCGACTCGGCGCCTGACCCGGTCGCCGAGCGGGCCGCGTTGGAGGCCAGGCAGCCGCACGGCCGGCTGGTCTCGGCGGACGAGGTCGCGGGCGCCATCGCCTACCTGGCCGGTCCGCTCTCCGGTTCCACCGCCGGCACCGTCCTCGCGGTCGACGGCGGCATGTACGGGCTGCGCTTGCGCCCGACACAGTCTTAGAGATTTCGTAGAAACGAGGAACGATGAAGCGTCGCAGCATCCTCACCGCCGCGGTATGCCTAGCGCTCAGCACCACCGCCTGCGGTTCCGCGGGCACCACCGGGACCGGGGCTTCGGGCGTCGGCCCGATCGGCGTGGACTACCCGCGCGCCGACTCGGACTTCTGGAACTCCTACATCAAGTACACCCCGGAGAAGGCCAAGGCGCTGGGCATCAACCTGATGTCGCCCACCAACTCCCAGAACAAGGTCGAGAACCTGGTCGCCAACGCGCAGAGCCTGCAGAGCCAGGGCGCGAAGGCGATCGTGATGGCGCCGCAGGACACCGGCGCGATCACGTCCACCCTGGACCGGCTGGGCAAGGCGAAGATCCCGGTGATCACCGTGGACACCCGGCCGGACCGCGGCGGCGCCTACATGGTCGTGCGCGCGGACAACAAGGCGTACGGCGAGAAGGCGTGCAAGTTCCTCGGCGACAAGCTCGGCGGCAAGGGCAAGGTGGTCGAGTTCCAGGGCTCGCTGTCCTCGGTGAACGGCCGGGACCGGTCCGAGGCGTTCGCCGCGTGCATGAAGCGGGACTACCCGGGCATCACGGTGTTCGAGGAACCGACGGACTGGGAGGGCACGAAGGCCTCCGCCGCGTTGCAGACCCGGCTGACCCAGCACCCGGACATCAACGGCATCTACATGCAGGCCGGCGGCGTGTTCCTGGCGCCGACGCTGCAGGTGTTGCGGCAGAAGAACCTGCTGGTGCCGCCGACCGACCCGAAGCACGTGTTCATCGTGTCCAACGACGGCATCCCGCAGGAGCTGGAGGCGATCCGCAAGGGCGAGATCGACGCGACCGTGTCCCAGCCCGCCGACCTGTACGCGGAGTGGGCGCTGTTCTACGCCAAGGCCGCCGTGGAGGGCAAGACCTTCTCGCCGGGCAAGACCGATCACGGCAGCGAGATCGTGGACGTCGGCAACGGCCAGCTGGAGGACCAGCTGCCCGCGCCGCTGATCACCAAGGACAACGTCGACGACAAGGCCTTCTGGGGCAACCAGATCGGAGGGTGATGTTCGCGGTCGAGGCGGCGGGCGTCACGCAGCGGTTCGGCCGCACGGTGGCGTTGGACGACGTGGGCATCCGGGTGCGCGAGGGCGAGACGCACGCGCTGGTCGGCCGCAACGGCGCGGGCAAGTCGACGCTGGTGTCGGTGCTCACCGGGATGCGCGCGCCGGACGCGGGCGAGGTCACCTTCTTCGGTGAGGCCGCGCCGTCGATCGCGGACCGGGCGGCGTGGCGGGCGCGGGTGTCGTGCGTCTACCAGAAGTCGACGGTGGTGCCGGAGCTGTCGGTGGCGGAGAACCTGTTCCTCAACCGGCAGGGCGGCACGTTCGTGCGCTGGTCACGGCTGCGCCGGCGGGCGGTGGACCTGCTGGAGCAGTACGAGGTGTCGGTGCGGCCGGACGCGCGGGTGGCCGACCTGACCGTGGAGCAGCGGCAGCTGGTGGAGATCGCGCGGGCGCTGTCCACGGGCGCGCGGCTGATCATCCTCGACGAGCCGACCGCCCAGCTGGACGGGCCGGCCATCGAGCGGCTGTTCGAGCGGATGCGGTCGCTGCGGGACGCCGGGGTGGCGTTCCTGTTCATCTCGCACCACCTCCAGGAGGTCTACGAGGTGTGCCAGGCGGTGACGGTGTACCGGGACGCGCGGCACGTCGTCACCGCCCCGGTCGCCGAGATGTCCAAACCCCGGCTGATCGAGGCGATGACCGGCGAGCCGGGCGGGTTGGCCGTGCCCGGCGCGTCTGGTCGCGGCACGCCAGGGGGCGAGGTGCTGGCCGTGCGCGGGTTGTCCGGCGAGGCGTTCACCGACGTGTCGCTGACCGTGCGCGCGGGTGAGGTGGTCGGGTTCGCGGGCAGCGCGTCCAGCGGGAAGCACCAGCTCGCGGAGACCGTGTACGGGCTGCGCCGGGCGTCGGCCGGGTCGGTTTCCGTGCGGGGCGTGCGGGTGAAGGACGTGCCCAGCGCGCTGCGCGCCGGTATCGGGTGCGTGCCGCGTGACCGGCACCACCAGGGGCTGGTGCTCGACCTGAGCATCGCGGAGAACGCGCGGCTGAGCGTGCTGGACCGGGTGGTGCGGCGCAAGGCGCTGCACAGTGCGGGACGGGCCGCGATCGCGTCCTACGACATCAAGGCGGACGGTCCGGCGCAGCCGGTGTCCGATTTGTCCGGCGGCAACCAGCAGAAGGTCGTCATGGCGCGGGCGCTGGCCACGGACCCCGCGGTGTTGGTGCTGATCAACCCGACTGCCGGCGTGGACGTGAAGTCGAAGGAGTCGCTGCTCGGCGTGGTCGACACGCGGGCGCGTTCGGGGACGGCCGCCGTCGTCGTGTCCGATGAGCTGGACGACCTGCGGGTGTGCGACCGGGTGCTGGTGCTGTTCCACGGTCGGGTGGTGCGGGAATTCGGGCGCGGCTGGTCGGACCAGGAGCTGATCGCCGCCGTGGAAGGGATGAGCCGGTGACCACGACCGAAACCGAACCGGTGCCCCAGGCGTCGCCGCCGCGCCGGTTCTCGCTGGGCCGTTATCAGGACCTGGCTTTGGTGCCCGCGATCGTGGTGCTGCTGATCGTCGGCGCGATCGTCAGTCCGATCTTCCTCTCCGCCGACAACCTGATCGCCGTCGTGCAGCAGCAGAGCGAGCTGTCGCTGCTGGTGCTCGGGCAGGCGCTGATCCTCATCGTCGGCAAGATGGACCTGTCGCTGGAGTCGACCATCGGCATCGCGCCCGCGTTGGCGATCGCCCTGGTCATCCCGGCCGCGTCCAACGGGCTGGGGGTGGAGCTGGGCGCGTGGACGGCCATCCCGGTGTGCCTGCTGGTGGGCGCGGCGATCGGCGGGTTCAACGGGTTCCTGATCCTCAAGCTCGGCCTGTCCGGGTTCATGGTGACGCTCGGGATGCTCACCATGCTGCGCGGCCTGCAGGAGGCGCTGACCAAGGGGCAGACGCTGTTCGACGTGCCCGAATCGTTCCTGTACCTGGGCGCGGCGACGTGGCTGGGGCTGCCGGCGGCGGTGTGGATCTGCGTGCTGCTGTTCGCTCTCGGCATCTTCGCGTTGAGCTACCTGCGGCAGGGGCGCGCGCTGTACGCGGTGGGCGGCAACAAGGAGGCCGCACGTGCCGCCGGTATCCGGGTGGACCGGGTGGTGTGGGTCGTGCTGATCCTCGGCGGGCTGCTGGCGGCGGTGGCGGGCATCCTGATGACCGGGCGGTTGGGCACGGTGGCCGTCACCCAGGGCTCGGGGATGATCTTCAAGGTGTTCGCGGCGGCGGTGATCGGCGGCATCTCGTTGCAGGGCGGGCGGGGCACGTTGTTCGGCGCGCTGTCCGGTGTGCTGATGCTCGGGTTGGTGGAGAACATCCTGCGGTTGCTCAGCGTCAGCGGGTTCTACATCAACGCGTCGTACGGCGCGGTGATCATCGTCGCGCTGATCGTGACCCGGTTCGCCACGGGGAAGGTGCAGGAGTGATCCCGCTGTCGCGGCTGGGGTTCGGCGGCGCGCCGATCGGCAACCTGTACGCGGAGGTGTCCGATTCGGACGCTGTCGGTGCGCTGGAAGCCGCGTGGGACGCCGGAGTCCGGTACTTCGACACCGCGCCGCACTACGGGCTCGGGTTGTCGGAGCGGCGGATCGGTTCGTTCCTCGCTTCCCGGCCGCGTGACTCGTTCGTGGTGTCCACGAAGGTCGGCCGGGTGTTGGAGCCGTGCTCTTCCGGCGGTGACGACTTGGCGAACGGGTTCGCCGTGCCGGCTCGGGCCAGGCGCCGTTGGGACTTCAGCGCTGACGGCGTGCGGCGGTCGTTGGAGTCCTCTTTGGACCGGCTGGGGTTGGACCGGGTCGACGTGGCGTACGTGCACGATCCGGACTCGCATTTCGAGCAGGCTGTCTCGGAGGCGATACCCGCGTTGGTGTCGTTGCGGGCGGAGGGGTTGGTCGGGGCGGTCGGTATCGGCATGAACCAGTGGGAGATGCCCGCGCGGTTCGTGCGCGAGACCGACGTGGACGTGGTGCTGCTGGCCGGGCGGTACACGGTGCTGGAGCAGACCGGGGCTTCGCTGTTGGAGTTGTGCGCTTCGCGCGGGGTGTCGGTGGTGGCGGCCGGGGTGTTCAACTCCGGGTTGCTGGCCCGGCCCGAGGTCGGTTCCACGTACGACTACCAGGCCGCACCTGCGGCTTTGGTGGAACGGGCCCGGCGGATCGCTTCGGTGTGCACGCGGCACGGCGTGACGTTGCCGCAGGCGGCGGTGCAGTTCCCGTTCCGGCACCCGGCGGTGGCATCGGTGCTGGTGGGCGTGCGGACGGCGGCCGAGATGCGGGCCAACGCGTCGGCCCTGTCCGCTTCCGTGCCGGACGCGTTGTGGGAGGACCTGCGGGCGGAAGGGCTGCTGTGATCGTCGACGCGCACCACCACGTGTGGGACCTGGCCGTGCGGGATCAGGACTGGATCACCGACCCGCCGATGGGTGCGATCCGGCGTGACTTCTCGGTCGCGGACCTGGCGGCGGCAACCGACCCGTTGGCCGATTCCGTAGTGCGGACGGTGCTGGTGCAGACCGTTCCGGTGACTTCGGAACGTGGGCCGAGGGCGTGCGATCGTCGGCGGCCCACGAGAACGTGACGTGCAAGGTGTCCGGCCTGGTCACCGGGGCGGACTGGCAGCGGTGGACGGTGTCCGACCTGCGCCCGTACTTCGAGGTCGTACTGGACGCGTTCGGCCCGTCACGGCTGATGTTCGGCTCCGACTGGCCGGTATGCCTACTAGCCGCGTCGTACGCCGACGTCTTGGGGGCCGCGCGGGAGTTGACGGACTCGTGGTCCGCGTCGGAGCGGGAGAAGATCTTTTCCGGCACGGCGGCTCGGGTGTACGGTTTGGCGCTGTAAGAGCAAACCCTGGTCAGCGCCAGGTTGGTGGTTGGAGCGTGCTGGCCGTCCCGCGCATGCGCGGGTACGGACACCGTGAGGAACAACCACACATGAACGAACAGCTCATCTCCCTTTTTCGCGAGCACATCGCGTCTTCCGCCCCGTTGGACGAGATCGACGCGGCGGCCGCCCGGATCGCCGCCGCCGTCGGGGGCTCCAGCCCGCACCTCGCGTTGACCGCGTCGGTGGCGGGTGCCTACCAGGTGCTGCTGCGGCGTCTGCCCCGGGCGGAGGCTTTGTCGGTGGTGGCCAGGGCGTTCCACGAGCCCATCCGGCCGTACGTGCACGACGGCACTCGCGCCGCGTTGGACGCCGCCGACGACCCGTTCGCGGTGATCACCGGTTTCTCGAAGGACCGCGAGGAGAACTACTTCGGCGACGACTTCTCGTTCTCGCGGGTCGAGGACTCGTCGCGGTACCTCGTCGACGTGCGCCGATGCTTCTACGTGCGGGTGTTGGACGTGGCGGGCGTGCCCGAGCTGGGCACCGTGTTCTGCGAGTTCGACGCGGCGTGGATCAGCGCGATCGACCGCGACCGGCACGGCGTGGACTTCCAGCGGCCGACGACGATCGCGCGCGGCGGGGCCACGTGCCCGTTCCACTTCCGCAGGGTGACCCCCGAGTCACCCTGAGTCGGAGTTCAGGGTGCTGCCCGGATGATCTTCATCGGTCCGGGCAGCACCCTTCTCGGCATGAAGAAGTTCCTGTTGGTCCCCTTGATCGCCGCGTTGGCGTTCACCGCCGTGCCCGCCCATGCGGACACTGTGCCGTCTCTCGACCGTGACGCGTTGCGTACGGCGCTGACGTCGTTGGACCACGACGAGGTCAGCGGCGCGTTGGCGCGCGTGTCCGGCACGGCGGGGTCATGGCGTGGGTCCGGTGGGGTGGCGCGGATCGGTACTTCGCAGCCCGTGGACCCCAACGGCCGGTTCCGGATCGGCAGCATCACCAAGCTGTTCACCTCGACCGCCGCGCTGAAGCTCGCCGGCGACGGTGTCCTCGACCTCGACCAGACCGTGCAGCACTACCTGCCGGACCTGCTGACCCCCGACTTCAAGCCGATCACCGTGCGGCAGCTGCTCAACCACACGCACGGCATCGCCGGACACACGTTGCCGCACAAGGACCCCGCGTGGTTCCTCGCGCACCGATACGACACCTGGAACCCCCTTGACCTGGTGCGCTCGGGCGTGGCGCAGGGCCCGCGGTTCGATCCCGGCACGCGCCAGGAGTACGGCAACGCGGGATACCACGTGGCCGGCCTGGTAATCGAGAAAGTGACCGGGAAGCCTTACGCAGACACGATCCGCTCGCACATCATCCGGCCCCTGGCCCTCCACGACACCTACCTCCCCGGCACCGACCCCCGCATCAAGGGCCCGCACGCGCACGGCTACGAGCAGACCGCGTCGGGCTACGTGGACGTGTCCGAGGCCAACCCGACCCTGCAGTGGGCAGCAGCCGAAATGATCTCCAACGCTCCCGACCTCGACAAATTCCTGTCCGCCCTGCTGCGCGGCAACTTCCTGACTCCCACCCAGCGCACCGAACTCCTGACCGTCCCCTCCGCACCGAACGCCACCCACGCCCTGGGCATCACCCGCCTCCCCCTGGCCGCCGACCTCGTCGTCTGGGGCAAAAGCGGCGACCGCCCCGGCTACAACAGCGGCGTAGCCGGCACCCTCAACGGCTCCCGCACCCTCGTCTACTCCGTCAACACCCTCCACATGGGCGGCACCCAACCCACAACCGCCACCAAAATCATCACCGCCGCCTTCTCCTAACCCCCCACCCCCGAGAGCCGAACCCCCAGACCCCGTGAGTCCTACGTTCAGAACGCGCGTGTCCAACGTTCAGAACACCCGAGTTGAACGCTCAGAACGCGCGCGGGTCGCGCACTCGGGTGCCGTGGGCAGGCCGCTCAGGGCAGTTGTCCACAGGCAGCGCGCGAACGCCGTGGATTGTCAGACCGTTGTGGCAGGGTAAAAGCAGGGGTCCCCTTGGCGGGGACCCCTGCGGAGCGTGGGAAGCGTGCTGGGTCAGGCGAGGTCGGACAGCCACTGCTCGACGCCGGCCACGTGCACCGTGGACCAGGAGCGGGCCAGTTCGGGTTGGTGGGCGGCCAGGGCGTCGACGATGGCGCGGTGTTCGGCGACGGTCCGGTCCACCGCGCCGCCCTGGGTGATGCCGCGCCAGATGCGGACCCGGACGGTCGGGCCGGCGAGGGTGTCCAACAGTTGGGCCAGGTAGGCGTTGCCCGAACCCTGGGCGACGGCGCGGTGGAATTCCAGGTCGTGCTCGACCAACTCCTCCACCGACCGGGCGGACTCGGCGGCGTCGCACAGGGCACGCAACGAGGCGATCTCCTCGGGCCCGACCCGCTGTGCCGCCATCGCCGCGGCGGCCGGTTCGAGGATTCGCCGCACTTGCAGGACCTCCAGCACGGAGTCCTCACCGCGGTGCAGGTCGAGCACGAACGACAGCGCGCCGAGCAGGTCGTCGGCACGCAGGCTGGACACGTACGTGCCGTCACCCTGCCGCACGTCCAACACCCTGACCAGCGACAACGCCTTGACCGCCTCACGCAGGGAGTTCCGCGACAGCCCCAGTCGCTCGGCGAGATCCGCCTCGCGCGGCAGCCGGTCGCCCGGCTTCAGCTCGCCGGAGACGATCATATCCTTGACGCGCAGGATGGCGTCGTCGGTAACGGCCACGGCGGTCCTCGACTCGTCAGCTAGACCTCGGATGTCTGGCGCCAAGTATGGGCCACGACGGAGCGCCGCGCGGCGGAACCACCGCGCGGAGAAGCATTCACCTTAGACCATCCTATTCGGTTATCTTATAACCAGACGTGACGGCGTCCGCCACTTGCCGCCATAATGGTCTGGACCATTGAGGAGGGACCTTGGACACGGTTGTCGCAGCTCCGCGAGCACTGCTCGGTCGCACCATCACCGGTCCCGTCAGCCTGAGGTTCAGGGCGGGCCGGATCGTGGACGTCGTCGCGGGCTCACCGCCCGACGGCGCCGAGGTGCTGACCGACGGCCTGCTCACCCCGGGCCTGGTGGACGTGCAGGTGAACGGGGCGGTCGGGGTCGACTTCGCCGAGGTCGACCCCGAAGGCATGGCGGCGGTGGCCCGAGCGCTCCCGCGGACGGGCGTGACCCGTTTCCTGCCGACCCTGATCACCGCACCGGTGCCGGTCGCCGTGCGCCAGGCGCACGCCGTGCTGGCCGCGGCGGCGACCCTGCCGCGGCACGCGGGCGCCAAGCCGCTCGGCGTGCACCTGGAGGGGCCGTTCCTGTCGCCGAAACGCGCGGGCGTGCACGATCCGGCGCTGATGGTGGCGCCGGGCCCGGCCGAGATCGACATGCTCCTGCACGACGAGGTGCTGCGCCACGCCCTGCGCATGGTGACGTTGGCCCCTGAGCAGCCGGGCGGTCTGGAGGCCGTGCGCAGGCTGGCGGCGGCGGGCGTGCTGGTGGCCGTGGGCCACAGTGACGCCACGGGCGAGCAGACCAGGGCCGCCGCCGACGCGGGCGCCCGCATGGTGACGCATTTGTTCAACGCCCAACGCCCGCTCGGACACCGTGAACCGGGTGTGCCCGGCGTGGCGCTGGTGGACGACAGGTTCACGTTGGGCCTGATCGCAGACCTGGCGCACGTCGGCCCGGACGTCTGCCGGCTCGTGTTCAACGCCGCCGGCGACCGGGTGGCGCTGGTCACGGACGCCGTGGCCGCCGCGGGCATGCCGCCCGGCCGCTACCAGCTCGGCGGCGCGGACGTGCTGCTCACCGAGGACGGCGTGCCGCGTTCGCCCGAGGGCACGATCGCCGGCAGCGCGCTCACCCTGGACCGGGCCGTGCGCAACATCGTGTCGGTGGGCGTGGACCTGGCGGACGCGTTGACGTCCGCGACCACCGTCCCGGCCGACGCGATCGGCGAGCCCACGCTGGGCCGCCTGGAGTCCGGCGCCGTGGCCGACCTGGTCTGGTGGGACGACGACCTCCGTCCGCGCAAGGTGTGGGTCGACGGCGAGGTCGTGTTCGACAGCACGGCGGCGTACCAGAACGCACCGGTCGGCCTGGCCGCAGCCGGTCAGTAGCCGCACAACCACAACGCGAGAGACCCGAGGGTGTTCCCTCGGGCCTCTCGCGTGTGCGCTGGACCAGTCCTGAGCGTTGAACTCAGGGGTCCTGAACGTAGGACTCTCGCGACTTGAACGTACGACTCTCGCGTTCTGAGCGTTCGACTCTCGCGTCCCGAACGTAGGACACGCGTGTTCTGAAGGTTGGACACGCGTGTTCTGGGGGTTGGACACGCGGGGGTGTGGGGAGGTGGGGGGTTAGCGGGTGCGGGTTACTTTGTTTAGGCCGCGGGGGTTGTCAGGGTCGCCGCCGCGGGCCAGGGCCAGGCCGTGGGCCAGGCGTTGGACGGGGAGGATTTCGAGGATGGGGGCGACTTCCTCGGCGGTTTCGGTGACCGGGATGCGCAGGGCGGCGGAGACCTTGTCGGAGGCGGAACCTACGGCTAGGACGTCGGCGCCGCGGCCGTGGACGGCGTCGAGGACGTCGTGCATGGCGTGACCGCCCTTGCCGCTGCTCGTCACGGCCAGGACGGCGGTCTCGGCGTCGACCGCGGCCACGGGGCCGTGAAGGAGGTCGGCGCCGCTGTACGCCCGCGCCGCCAGGTACGACGTCTCGGCCAGCTTCAGCGCCGACTCCAGCGCCGTCGGCAGCGAGTACCCGCGCCCGGTCGTCAGCACCCGGTCCACGAACCGGTACCGCTGCACCGCCTCGGCCACCGCGTCCGCCGACAGGTCCAGCGTCGACTGCGCCAGGTCACCCAGACCCGAGGCGGCCGAACCGTCGCCACCGCGGATCGCGTCCACCAGCAGGTACAACGCCAGCAACGTCGCCGAGTACGTCTTGGTCGCCGCCACGGCCTGCTCGACACCCGCGCCGACGTCCACCGACAGCTCCGCGGCCCCGTTCAACGGCGACGACGCCGTGTTCGTCACCGCCACCGTCAACGCCCCGCGCGCCCGCGCCGACTCCGTCACCTCCAGCAGGTCCGGCGACCCACCCGACTGCGACACCGACACCACGAGCACGTCACGCAGGTCCGGCTGAGCCCCGTACAGCGTGGTCGTGGACGGCGACACCAGCCCGGCGGGCAGTTCCAGCAGCACCTCGGTCAGGTATTTCGCGTACAAAGCGGCGTGGTCGCTGGACCCGCGCGCCGCCAACAGCACGAAACGCGGCCGGCGCGCGGCGATCGCCGAAGCGACCGCCGCGATCTCGGCCCGCCGCGCGAGGAGGTCGGCGAAGATCCCGGGCTGCTGGCCGATCTCGGCCGCCATGTGCCTGCCGGGCTGGTGGTCGGTCATCGCAATCCCCTACTCAGATGCCGGCGGCGATGCGCTCTGCCGCGGCTCGAAGGCATACCCGTGAGCCGCCGTGGGTGTCGACGCGGGCGGCGGTGCCCAGGTCCGGTCCGGGCACGCCCGTCTCGACGTGGACAAGGTCTAGACCAATACTAACGAGCGACGACACCAGTTCGCGAGTCCAAGCATGGCGGTGTGCCTCACGTGTCACCACCACGACAGTGCGTCCGGAAGCCGACGAAGCGATGTCGGAAGCCGACCTGGAAGACACCACCGAGGTGCCCGGCAGCAGCTCCACCAGGTACGGCCCGAGCCCCCACGGCACGTCGCCGACCGCGATCGACGGCTCCACCGCGAGATCCACGACCACCGGCGGCCCGGACAGCGTCAGCGACCCCCGCACCTCCAGCGCCTCACGAGCCGCACGCAGCCCCAGCTCCGGATCGTGCCCGTCCACCGAAGTGGGAGGCGTGCCCAGGGCGGACGTCCGCCGTGCCGCCTCCTCCAGCCGCGCCACCGGCAGCTCGCCCGACTCCACGGCGGCCACGATGCTGTCGATCAGCCACTGCAGCCCGTCGTCGTCCAACGGCTCACCACCCAGGCACAACGCGTCCACACCGGCCACCAACGCCCGCACGGACCCCTGCGCGAGATCCCCGCCGACGGCCTTCATATCGAGCCCGTCGGTGATGACCGCCCCGGTGAACCCCAACTCCTCGCGCAGCACCCGAACCGCAAGCGGGTTCAACGTGGCCGGCGCGGAACCCCACTCCGGCACCACGAGGTGCCCGGTCATGATCGACCGCACCCCCGCCCGCACGGCGGAACGGAACGGCACGAACTCGACCGCCGTCAACTCCGCCACCGACCGCGGCAACACCGGCAGCGCCGCATGGGAGTCCACAGTGGACGCACCGTGCCCGGGGAAGTGCTTGGCACAAGCCGCAACCCCCACCGCCTGCATCCCCTCCACGAACGCCGCCACGTGCGCGCCCGCCGCCACCGGGTCCGACCCGAAGGACCGCACCCCGATCACCGGGTCGTCCAACGTCAGCACCAGGTCCGCCGACGGCGCCAGGTTCAGGCTCACCCCGCACGCCGCCAGCCGCGACCCGATCGACGCCGCCACCGACCGCGTCAACGCCAGGTCGTCCGCCGCGCCCAACGCGTGGTTGCCCGGCACCTCCGACCCGTGACCGGCGTCGAGCCGGGTGACGTCGCCACCCTCCTCGTCGATCCCGATCACGACATCCGCCCGCACACCCCGCAACTGCACGTTCAACGCCGTGACCTGGGCATCATCAACGACATTGCGCCCGAACAGCACGACACCGCCGAGCCCGTCGGCCACCCGCTTCAACAGCCAGTCCGGCGCCGTGGTCCCGTGGAACCCCGGCAGCAGCACACCCGACGCGAGCCGGTGCAACGACATGCCGCCCTACCCCTTCACCGCACCGGCGGTGACACCGGTGACCATCTTGCGCTGCACGATCAGGAAGAACACCAGCACCGGCAGGGTGAACAGCGCCGAAGCGGCCATCGCGCCACCCCAGTCGGTGCCGAAGTTGGTCTGGAACCCCGACAGCCACACCGGCAGGGTCTCCTTGGTCTGGTCCTTCATCAGCGACAACGCGAACAGGAACTCGTTCCACGCGGTCACGAACGCGAACACCGACGTGGCCACCAGGCCGGGCCCGAGCAGCGGCAGCGTGACCCGCCGGAACGCGCCCCACCGCCCGCAGCCGTCCACCATCGCCGCCTCCTCCAACTCCAGCGGGATGCCGTTGACGAACCCGCGCAGCGTCCACGCGCAGAACGGCAGCGTCACCGCGAAGTAGATCAGCGCCAACGCGGGCAGCCGGTCCAGCAGGTCCAGGTCGCGCATCATCAGGAACATCGGGATCAGCAGCGCCTCGAACGGCGCCATCTGCGCCACCAGCATCAGCATCACGAAGCTCTTGCGCCCCCGGAACCGCATCCGGGACAACGCCACCGCCGCCAGCAGACCCACCACGATCGCGGCGAGCACCGCGCCCAACGCCACCATCAGGCTGTTGCCCAGCGCGCTGAGGAACCCCGGCTTCGCCCACGCGGTGGCGAAGTTCGAGCCGGTCACCGAGAACGGCACCAGGTCGTAGCCGGTGGACAGCAGGTCCTTGCGCGGCTTCAACGCGGTCGAGACCATCCAGTAGGTCGGGAACGCGAAGAACAACGCCACGACCAGCGCGACCACGTTCGCGGAGATCTTTTTCGCGATCACAGCTCGCCCTCCTGGGACCGGACCAGCCTGCGCAGGTACTGGAACGTCAGCAGCGCCAGCAGCGCCACCATCACCACCGAAACGGCGGCAGCCACCCCGAAGTGGCTCTTCGAAATGCCCTCCAGGTACTGGTACACGGCCAGCGTGGTGCTGCCGCCGTCCGGGCCCCCCTTCTTCATCGCCCAGATCTGGGCGAAGACCTTGAAGTCCCACAGCAGCGACAGGAACGTCACCATCAGCAGCAGCGGCCGCAGCTCCGGCCACGTCACCGCGCGGAACGTCTGCCACCCCGACGCGCCGTCGATGCCGGCGGCCTCGTACTGGTCCTTCGGAATCCCGATCGCGCCCGCGTACAGCGAGAACGCCAGGAACGGGACGGCCTGCCACACGATCAGCAGCCCGATCACGGCCAGCGTCGACGTGCCGGTGGAGAACCACGAGTACCCGGTGAACGAGTCGAACCCGATCTTCACCAGCGTCTTGTTGAGGATGCCGTACTGCTGGTCGAAGATCCACTGGTAGACCGTGGTCGCCGCGAGCAGCGGCATCGCCCACGCCAGCAGCATCGCGACCTGGAGCACGATCCGGACGAACGGGCTGATCTGCCGCATCAGCAACGCGATCAGCAGGCCCGCGAGCACCGACACGGCCACCACGAGCGCGGTGAACACCACCGTGCGCGCCGCGATGCCCCAGAACGCCGGGTCGCCCAGGATCTCGACGTAGTTGTCCAGACCGGTCCACACGACCTCGCCGCGGGTCAGCTCGCGCAGGTTCAGCTTGCGGAAGCTGGTCACCACGACCGAGAGAACGGGCCAACCGATCATCCAGAGGATGGCCACCACGGCGGGGGCCAGCAGCAGGTAGGGCAGCGCCCGGTCGAAGGCGCCGGCCCGACGGCGCGGCGCGCCGTCCGGTGCGGCACGCCGCGGCGCCGACGAGGAGTTCGTCGGCACCGCGGCGTCGGTCGTGTGCACGGCCGTCATCCGATCGTCATCCGCCCAGGGTCTTCGACAGGGAGGAGTTGGCGTCGGCGGTGGCCTGGTCCAGCGACTTCGCGCCGGTCAGGTACGCGGTCAGCATGTCCTTGAGCGGGTTCTGGCCCGCTTCGACCGCGGCCCACGACGGCGTGGTCGGGGTGACCTTGCCGTTGGGGGCGGACTCGGCCAGCGCCTTGCCCAGCGGGGTCGTCGCCAGCTTCGCGGTGTCGGTCGAGGTGCCCGGCACGGCGCCGCCCTCGGCCAGCATGTCCTGGTACTTCTTCGAGCTGAGCAGCTTGAGGTACTCCTTGGCCAGGTCGGCGTTCTTGCTGCCGGCCGGGATGGCCAGGTTCGAGCCGCCGAGGAACACCGGGGCGGTCTTGCCCGAGGTCTTCGACGGGATCGGGAACGCCGAGGTGGTGTCCTTCAGCGCCGGGTTGGCCTTGACGGCGCCGCCCAGCTCCCACGGCAGACCGATCATCATGGCGACCTTGCCCGTGCCGAAGACCTCCATCTGCTGCGGCGTGGCCTCGTCGGCGTCCTTCGGGGCCTCGGTGCCGGAGGCGTCGACCAGCTTCTTGTAGAACTCCAGGCCGGCCTTGGCCTGCGGGGTGTCCAGCGCGCCGGTGAAGGCGGAGCCCTGCGACTTGGCCACGTCGCCGCCCTCGTCCCAGATGAACGACAGCAGCACGTACCAGGACTGGCCCGGCAGGTACAGCGGCTGGAACTCGGGGTCGGCCGCGTTCGCGGCCTTCAGCTTCTCGATCGCGGCCAGCCACTCGTCCCGCGACTTCGGCGGGCTGGTGATGCCCGCGGCCTGGAACAGGTCGGTCCGGTAGATGACCGTGCGGTTGGCGGCGTAGAACGGCAGGCCGTACTCCTTGCCGTCCCAGGTCAGCGAGTCCTTCAGGCCGCCGAGCCACTGGTCGCCGTTGAGACCGGAGACGTCGGCGCTGAGGTCGAGCAGCGTCTCCTCAGCCGCGAACTTCGCCGTCTGGGTGTTGCCCAGCTCGATCACGTCCGGCGGGTCGTTGCTGGTCAGCGCGGTGGTCAGCTTCTCCTGGATGCCGTTCCACTTCTGGACCTCGTACTTGACGGTGACGCCGGGGTGCGAGTCCTGGAACTCCTTGTTCAGCGCGTCGGTCAGGGTGGTCGGCGCGGAGCCGTCCATCAACCAGACCGTGAGCGTCTTGGGTTCTCCGGAGTTACCGCTGCCGCCGTCGGTGCTCGTGCCACATCCGGCCACGGCCACCGCTAGTGCGGCGGCACTTACGGCCAGTCCTCTCCAGCCCTTCACGTCTGCGCCCTTTCCCCATGCCCCGGCCCCGCGACCGGAACGACCAAGTGGTGTAGACCAATGCGGCCTAGAGTGTGCCTCGCCACTAGGCATGTCAAGGCTGTTGCTGGACCGTTGCAAAGTCATCGGATCAATTTCTCGGCCCTTGTCGGGGGTTCGGGCGCACGATCCGACGAGGACAAGGCATCCTGTGTCTGGGAGCGCCGGCAAGGTCGAGGAGGAAGGCATGCTCGAAACGAGCCCTGCGACTGGCGTGGACGCCAGGACTCGCGCTCAGCGCGAGCCGAAGTACTGGGGACTCAAGCGGCATCTGCTCGACCTCCTGCGCGCGTTGCCGCCCGGGTCGCCGATTCCGACGGAGCGATCACTGGCCGCGGAGTTCGACGTGTCGCGGACCACGGTTCGGCAAGCGCTTGCCGAGCTGACGGTCGAGGGTCGGCTGCTGCGCGTGCAGGGCAAGGGCACGTTCGCCGCGGAACCCAAGGTGGCGCAACGGCTTCAGCTGTCCTCGTACACAGAGGACATGAAGGCCCAGGGACGGCAGCCGTCGTCGCGGTTGATCGAGGCGTCGGAGATGCCCGCGGAGGCCGAGTTGGCCAGGCTGCTGGGCGTGCGGGCGGGCGCGAAAGTGCTCCGACTGCACCGGCTGCGCCTGGCCGACGGCGAGCCGATGGCGATCGAGACCACACACCTGGCCTTGGGCCGGTTCCGCGGTCTGCGGCGCTACCTCGCGCCGGGGGCATCGCTGTACCAGGTGCTGCGGGAACGGTTCGCCGTCGAGATGGGACACGCCGAGGAGACGATCGAGACGGCCCTGGCCTCACCGGAGGAGGCTGAGCTGTTGGGCGCCGACATCGGACTGCCCATGCTGCTGCTGTCACGGCACTCGTTCGACACGGAGGGCAACCCGGTCGAGTGGGTCCGCTCGGTGTACCGGGGCGACCGCTACAAGTTCGTGGCCACCCTGAACCGACCCGCCGGCTAACCGGCACCGAGCAGTCGACGCCGAGCAGTCCCCGCCGTCAGCCCGCGCCGGGCAGTCGGCATCGGGCTGTCCGCGCCGGGCAATCCGCGCCGGGCAGCCCACACCAGCGGCCCGCACCCGGCCGCGACACCGCCCGTCATGCTTCGCAGGGGTCCCCGCCAAGGGGACCCCTGCTTTGATCCTGCCGGCCGGGGCCGACGGTTTCGAGCGCTCCGCCAGACCTTGTGGATAACTCGGGGCGCAGAATGGCCGGGTGGCGGACACGGTGGTGTGGGGGACTGGGCGGGCCAAGGCTGTTCTCGCGACGACAATCCTCGGGTCGGGCATGGCGATGTTGGACAGCACGATCGTCAACGTCGCCCTGCCGCGCATCGGCGCCGAACTCGAAGCGTCCGTCGCGGGTCTCCAGTGGATCCTCGACGGCTACCTGCTGGCCCTCGCCTCGCTGATCCTGATCGCGGGCTCGTTGGGCGACCGCTACGGCCGCCGCCGCGTCTTCACCTTCGGTGTCATCTGGTTCGGCGCGGCGTCGCTGCTCTGCGGCTTGGCGCCGACAACGGAACTGCTGGTCGGCGCACGTGTCCTGCAAGGCATCGGGGGCGCGCTGCTCACGCCCGGCTCGTTGGCCATCCTCCAGTCGGTGTTCGTCAAAGCCGACCGGGGCCGCGCGATCGGCGCCTGGTCCGGCCTGTCCGGCGTGGCCACGGCGGTCGGGCCGCTGCTCGGCGGGCTGCTGGTGCAGGCCTGGTCGTGGCGGCTGGCGTTCCTGATCAACCTGCCGGTCGCGGCGGTGTGCGTGTGGCTGGCCCGCCGCCACGTGCCCGAGTCGCGTGACGAAGAACTCACCGGCCACCCCAACATCACCGAGTCGGTCGTCGGGGCACTGGGGCTGGCGGGCATCACCGGCGCGCTGGTGGAGGCGCCGGGCCGGGGCGCCGACCCGCTGGTCGTGACGGCGGCCGTGGTCGGTGTGGTCGGCTTGGTCGCGTTCGTCGTCATGCAACGCCGGGGCCGCGACCCGCTCGTGCCGCCCCAGCTGTTCGCCAACCGCACGTTCGTCCTGGCCAACGCCCTGACGTTCCTCGTCTACGCGGCACTGGGCGGCGTGATGGTGCTCATGGTGCTGCAACTGCAGGTGTCGCTGAACTACTCGCCGACCGCCGCCGGCCTGGCCGGCGTGCCCATCACGATCATCCTGCTGGTGCTGTCCGCACGCTCCGGGAATCTCGCCCAGAAGATCGGCCCCCGTGCCCAACTCGTCGGAGGGCCGGTCCTGATCGGGATCGGCATGCTGATGCTGCGGTGGGTCCAGCCGGGCGCCGGCTACTGGACCGGCGTCCTGCCCGGCCTGCTCGTGTTCGGCCTCGGCCTGGCGGCGGTGGTGGCGCCGGTGACGGCGACCGTGCTGGCCGCCGCCCCGGACCGGTACGCGGGTGTCGCGTCGGGCGTGAACAACGCCGTCGCCCGCACCGGCAGCCTGGTCGCGGTGGCCGTGCTGCCCGCCGTGGCGGGCCTGACCGGCGCCCAGTACGCCGACCCGACCGCGCTCACCGCCGGCTGGCAGACCGCGCTGCTGGTGTGCGCGGTGGCGTCGATCATCGGCGGCCTGCTGGCCATCGGCACCGACAACCGCGTCTTCGAGGCCACCCCGCCCGCTCCCGAGTGCCACAGCTGCGGTGTCGACGCGCCGCCCACGCACATGCGGACCTAGAGGAACCGGGCGAACACCTCCGGGTCGACGTTCCCGCCGGACAGCACGGCGACGGTCCTGCCCAAGGCGGTGCGCTCCGACGGCCGCGCGAGGTAGGCGGCGACGGTGACCGCGCCGCTGGGCTCCACCACCAGCCGCGCCTGCCGGGCCAGCCGGCCGACCGCCGCGCCGATCTCCTCCTCGGACACCGTCACGATGTCGTCCACGTAGGCCCGCATGTGCTCGAACGTCAGCTCGGACGGCTCGGCCCGCAGCCCGTCGGCGACGGTCCGGGCCCGCTCCTCGGCCGGCCACCGGATCAGCGTCCCGGCCCGCAGCGACTCGGCCGCGTCGCCCGCCAGCTCCGGCTCCACCCCGACGACCCGGGTCGACGGGCTGAGCGCCTTCACCGCCGTCGCCACCCCGGAGATCAGCCCGCCGCCGCTGACCGGCACCAGCACCGTGGCCACGTCCGGCAGGTCGGCCACCACCTCCAGCCCGATGGTGCCCTGACCGGCGATGACGTCGGGGTGGTCGAACGGCGGGATCAGCGTCGCCCCGCGCTGCACCACCAGCTCGGCGGCCAGCGATTCCCGTTGCGCCATCGGCACCTGGATCACCTCGGCGCCGTGCGAGCGGGTCGCGACCACCTTGACCTGCGGCGTGTCGTCCGGCACGACGATCACCGCGGGCACGCCGAACAGCTTCGCCGCGTACGCGACGGCCTGCGCGTGGTTGCCGCTGGAGTAGGCGACGACGCCGCGCGCCCGCACGTCCTGAGGCAGCCGCGCCAGCGCGTTGTAGGCGCCGCGGATCTTGAACGCGCCGACCGGCTGCAGGCTCTCCGGCTTGAGCCACAGGCCGTCGTCGAACCGCAGCAGCGGTGTGCGGACCGCCGCGTCCTTGATGAGGTCGGCGGCGGCTTCGATATCGGAGATGGTGACGAGTCCCATGCCGACGATCCTCGCCCGCGCGGCGGCGTGGTGCCTACACGGCCCGTTACCGGAACTCCTCCGGTTTCACACTGCCGGGGCAGGACAATTCACACGTCCGGGGCCGTTTGACGCCGGATCCCTTACTTCTGGCAAATCCGCCCGAATCGGTGATCGGCTCACTACCTTGGGTGAGAGTTAACAGTCAAACGCTACGCAGCGCAGTCATATAGGCGTGGTACATGACACACTTTGCCCCCGGATGACCTGAACCGTCATAGGTAACAGGGTCATAACGTCGCTCGAACGGGCGAGTACTGGCCGGTAGTGCCAGGAGTACTGGTCAGTAGAGACCGGGGAGGAGGGCCATGCGCGAGCCGCGAGCCCTGCCCTTGCCGTGTACGACCACGGCCTCGGAGACCCGAGCGACCACCCGGGCGAGAAGTAAAGGGGTGGGGCGACCCCTGCCGCCGCCCCACCACCCGTCCCCCTAGGGCCCCCGAGAGCGGTCCCTGCAACCAGGCTCTCGGGTTCCCTGCACCCGAAGATGAGGGAGACGCCTAATGGCCGCACGAGTGCGGCCCGCCTTGCCACGGCTGTCCTGCTGGCCAGTGGCACGGCTACAGCTCTCAGCGTACCGGCCACGGCGGACACCGCCGCCCCCTATGCGGCAAGCCCGGCCGATACGGAGAGCTACCCGGCCGAGTTGCCCCAAGCGGCGCAACGTGACCTGGGCCTGAACGCCGAGCAGGTCACCGCCCGTCTGGCGAGTGACGCCCGGTCGGGTGAGGTTGAGTCCGCCGCGAAGTCCGCGGTCGGCAGCGCGTACGCGGGTTCCTGGATCAACGGGTCGACCGGCAAGCTGGTCGTCGCGCCTACGGGTTGAGCCTGACCCGCGGCTGATCGCGGCTCCAGGCGCGCGGTCGTCCACCCTGCGGACCGCGCACCGCTTCGAGAACACCCTCTGGGCCGGCTCCTCGGCCCAGAGGGTGCTCCCCTTTCGCGTCGGCGTCGGCGTCGGCGTCGGCGTCACGCGGATCAGGGGCATCACACTGCGGACCGCACGCCGCTCAGCTGGCCTTTCAGCCAGGCCGCGGCCTCACGCGGGTCCGACGCCTCCGTGACGGCGCGCACGACGACCACCCGGTCCGCGCCCGCGGCCAGCACCTCCGGCAGCCGGTCCCGGTCGATGCCGCCGATCGCGAACCACGGCCGGTCGGTCGTGCCGGCGGTGGCGCGGACCAGGTCCAGGCCCGGCGCGGGACGTCCCGGCTTGGTCGGCGTGGGCCAGCACGGGCCGGTGCAGAAGTAGTCCACGCCCGGCTCGACCGCCGCCGCCCGCGCCTGGGCGACGTCGTGCGTGGACCGGCCGATCACCACGTCGTCGCCGAGGATGCGGCGGGCGTGTGGCACCGGCAGGTCGTCCTGCCCGAGGTGCAGCACGTCGGCGTCCACGGCGAGCGCCACGTCCGCCCGGTCGTTCACCGCCAGCAGCGCACCGTGCCGCGCGCACGCCTCGGCGAGCACTTCCAGCGCGGCGATCTCCTGCTTGGCTTCGAGGCCCTTGTCACGCAACTGCACGATGTCCACGCCGCCCGCGAGTGCGGCGTCCGCGAACTCCGCGAGGTCGGGGCGGGTGGGCGTGCAGAGGTAGAGCCGCGCGTCGGCGAGCCGCCGCCTGATCTGCGTTCCGTCGAGTCCTGGCACGGCCCGCACGGTAACCGCCGGGCCGATTCGTGCGCTACGGTGGAGATGGTCCGCACGGGAGCCTGGAAAGACCGGGCTGAGAGGGAGCGTGGTTCGCTCCGACCGTCGAACCTGATCCGGGTCATGCCGGCGCAGGGAGCGTGAGTGCCTTGGCAATGCGAGTGACCGTCCTCGGTGGCGGCGTCATCGGCCTGTCCGTGGCCTGGTACGCCGCGCGCGCCGGTTTCGCGGTCGAGGTGGTCGACCACGGTTCACCGCACGGTGGTTCGTGGGTGGCGGGCGGGATGCTCGCGCCGATCACCGAGGCGTGGCCGGGTGACGAGGACGTGCTGACCCTCGGTGTCGAATCCCTGGGGCTGTGGCCGGAGTTCGCCCGTGAGCTGGGCGTGGAGTTGAGCCCGGTGGGGACGTTGGCGGTGGCCGTCGACCGGGCGGACGTCGAGGTGCTGGACCAGCTGTGCGCCTACCTGGCCACGATGGGGCGGTCGGCGTCCCGGCTGACCGGGCGTGAGCTGCGCGCGCTGGAACCCGGTCTCGGGTCTGTCCGGAGTGGACTGTCGGTGCCGGGTGACCTGGCCGTGGACAACCGGACGTTGCTGGGCGCGTTGCGCGAGGCGTGCGTGGCGAGTGGGGTGGCGTTCGCGACGGAGTCCGCGGCCGTGTCGGACGTGGTGGTGATCGCGGCCGGCGCGTGGAGCCGCGACCTGCACCCGTTGCTGCGCGGCGTGATCCGGCCGGTGAAGGGCGAGATCCTGCGGCTGGCGGCGAGACCAGGCGCGTTGCCGCCGCCCCGGCACACGATCCGCGCCCAGGTGTCCGGGCGGCCGGTCTACCTGGTGCCGCGTGAGGGCGGGTTCGTGCTCGGCGCGACCCAGTACGAGGCCGGGTTCGACGGTGACGTGACCGTCGGCGGTGTGCGGGACCTGCTGCGCGACGCCGAGGTGGTGTGGCCCGGTATCGCCGAGTACGCGCTGGTCGAGGCCGCCGCCGGGTTCCGCGCGGGCAGCCCGGACAACGCGCCCGTGATCGACTGGCTCGAACCCGGTGTGCTGGCCGCCACCGGCCACCACCGCAACGGTCTGCTGCTCGCGCCCGTCACGGCGCGGCGGGTGCTCACCCTGCTCCGCGAGGGAGGAAACAGTCGGTGAAGGCGAAGGTCAACGGTCTGGAGCGGGAACTGGCGGACGGCTCGACCGTCGCCGCCGTGCTCGCACTGCTCGACGCACCGCCGAGCGGCGTCGCGGTCGCGGTGGACGGCGAAGTCGTGCCGCGCGCGGCGTGGGGGACGACCGTGGTGCCCGAAGGGGCCGCGGTCGAGGTGCTGACCGCCGTGCAGGGAGGCTGACGTGGACGACCCCTTGGTGATCGCCGGACGGGAGTTCGGCTCGCGCCTGGTCATGGGCACGGGCGGCGCGGCGAACCTGTCGGTGCTGGAACGCGCCCTGGTCGCGTCCGGCACGGAGTTGACGACGGTCGCGATGCGCCGCCTGGACGCGTCCGGCGGCGGCGTGCTCGACCTCCTGGGAAGGCTCGGCATCTCCGCGCTGCCCAACACCGCCGGCTGCCGCACCGCCGCCGAAGCCGTGCTGACCGCGCGGCTGGCGCGGGAGGCGTTGGACACGAACTGGGTGAAGCTGGAGGTCGTCGCGGACGACCAGACGTTGCTGCCCGACCCGGTGGAGTTGTTGGACGCGGCGGAGATGCTGGTCGACGACGGGTTCGTGGTGCTGCCCTACACCTCCGACGACCCGGTGCTGGCGCTGCGGCTGGAGCGGATCGGCTGCGCCGCCGTGATGCCGCTGGGTTCGCCCATCGGGACCGGCCTGGGCATCCGGAACCCGCACAACATCGAGCTGATCGTGTCGCGGGCGTCGGTGCCGGTGATCCTCGACGCGGGCGTCGGCACGGCGTCGGACGCGGCGTTGGCGATGGAGCTGGGCTGTTCGGCCGTGCTGCTGGCGACCGCCGTGACCAGGGCGCAGGACCCCGAGCGGATGGCGGCGGCCATGCGCGCCGGGGTGGAGGCGGGCCGGTTGGCGCGGCTCGCGGGACGCATCCCGAAGCGGTTCTGGGCGCACGCGTCGAGTCCGGCAGTGGGGTGATTGCGGGGCACGGCATGATGGACGCTCGCCCGTGTCCGTCTGCCCGAGGAGGAGTGCCGTGACGGCCGACCAGGTCGAGGACGCCACTGCCCGGCTGTACCTCGCGATCGGCAGGCTATCCCGGCTGCTGCGCCGCACCGGGTCACCCGGTCTCGGACCGGGCGCGGTGTCCGCGCTGGCCACGCTGGCGCGGTGCGGGCCGATGCGGTTGGGCGACCTCGCCGCCAAGGAGGGCGTCGCCCCGCCGACCCTGTCGCGGATCGTCGCGGCCCTGGTGGAGGCCGGGTACGTGCGACGCGAACCCGACCCGCAGGACGGCCGCGCCTGGCTGGCCACGCCGACACCGGAGGGCGTGACGATGGTGTCCGGCGTCCGGTCCGCGCGGGTGCGCGAGTTGCAGCGGCGCATCGAGGAGCTGTCCCCGGAACACCGCGACGCCCTGGTCAACGCCCTGCCCGCGTTGGAGGAACTGGTCGGCGAGACCACCTGACCCGCCGTCCGGGGCCCGGAATTGTCGGACCCCTCTGGCAGGGTAAAAGCAGGGGTCCCCCCGGCGGGGACGCCTGCGAAGCGTTCAGCCGTGGGCGCGGGACTCCGGAGCGTTCAGCCGTGGGCGCGGGCGTCCGCGAAGCGTTCATCCGGCGATGGCGGGTTCCCGGACGTCCGGCCGCCTTGATCACCCTGACCGCGGGTCGCGTCTGCGAGGGCGATGAGCAGCCACGCCAGCAGAACGACCCCGAACGCGCCGACGGTGTTGTTCAGGAAGTCCTGCGCCTCGCAGACCCCACCCCGGTCGCGGCCTGCACCAACTCGACCACGCCGCTGAACGCCGCCGACACGGCGAACACCGTGAACGGACGCCGGGAGGCGAAGGTGGCGGAGAACGCGAACGGCGCCATCATCACCAGGTTCAGCCGGGCCGGCGACCCGGTGAGCGAGAACTCGTTCTGCAGGCACATGCCGATCGAGTCGGTCGTGACGAGCGACCCGCCCGGTCTGGCCAGGGTCACCGCCAACGCCAACGCCAACGCCAGCGCCAGCCCGAACCCGGCCAGCACGGCGGGGACCGCCGGCCGGCCACGCCACCGTGCCACCACGAACCCGACCACGCCCAGCAGCACCGACCCGGCGAACATCGCCGCGCCGGCCCCGGGCCGGCTCAACACCAGTTCGGCGATGTACGCGTCCTGTTGTGCGCTCGCAAGTGCGCTCATGCTTTACAAGACACCCGAGTTCCGAACGGGTGGCTCAGAGCACGCTTAGAGGTTGCTTAGAACCGGTACCGCAGGATCCGCCCCACGTCCTTGATCCCCGGCAACCGGGCCATCACCCGCATCGCGACCCGCGACGGCAGCGGCTCGGCGGCGATCTCCGGCAACTCCACGCTCCGCACCGCGTCCACGCAGGTCAGCCCGTCGGCCCAGGCCTCGACGACGGCCGGGTCGCTCAGCCCCCAGTACAGCCTCGCGTGCGCGTTCCGCAGCGCCGGCACGAGCTTCTGCATCCGGATCCCCATCGGCCCGTACACGTCGAACAGCAGCTCACCGCTCGGGAACCGGCCGGTGATCCGCCGCACCAGGCCCCTGACCTCGTCCTCGGTCAAGTACATGGTCAGGCCCTCGAACACGGCGACCACCGGCCGGTCCGCCGGAACCTCGTCCCACCACCCGTCGGCCGTGACGGACGCGTGCACCAGCCGGTAGTCGCCACCGGGCACGTCCAGCAGCTGTTCGCGCAGCGTGGCGACCGCCGGGAAGTCCACGTCCACCCACCGCACACGGGGCCCGAACGCCATCCGCTGCGCCCGCGTGTCCAGCCCGCACGCCAGGTGCAGCACGGTCGCCGACCGGTGCCGCGCCAGGAACTCGGCGGTCCAGTCGTCCAACAGCTTCGCGCGCATCGCGACACCCGCCGCCGTGGACGCGTTGATGCCGGTGCGGCGGAAGTCGTACGAAATGCGGGAGACGGCATCGAGAGCAGCCGTGTCACCGAGGATCGGACGCTGCGCGCGGGCGTCGAGCGCCCGCGCGTACAGCGTGGCCAGCATGGTCTCCGGGGCACCGGTCAGATCGACCTCCACCCCCTCGAAGCTAGCCCTCCAACCGCCACAACGGCGACACCGGACCGACACCGCCGCCCAACGGATAAGCGGCGGCCACCGAACGGACGATGAACTCCTTGCCGAACCGCACCGCCGTCGGCACGTCCGCACCCCGTGCCAGCTGCGAGGCGATCGCGGACGCGAGCGTGTCGCCACTGCCGTGGGTGTGCCTGACGTCGTAACGCGGCCCGAGCAGGTCGATGAACTCCGCGCCGTCGTACAGCACGTCCAGGCACTCCGGGTCGTCCCACAGGTGCCCGCCCTTCACCAGCACCCACTCCGGACCCATCGCGTGCAGCGCCTCGGCGGCTTTGCGCTGGTCGGCACGGCTGCGCACCTCGATACCGGTGAGCAGCTGCACCTCGTCCAGGTTCGGCGTGACCAGCGTCGCCCGAGGGAACAGCAACGACCGCAACGCGTCCAGCGCGTCATCGGCCAGCAGCTGGTGCCCGTGCATCGACGCGGCCACCGGATCCACCACGAACGGGCCGACGTGCACCCGGTCCACCGCCGACGCGACCGCCTCGATGATCGCCGCCGACGCCAGCATGCCCGTCTTCGCCGCGTCCACGCCGATGTCGGTGGCCACCGCCTCGATCTGCGCCGCCACCACCTCCGGCGGGATCTCGGTGTACCCGGTGACACCCAGCGAGTTCTGCACGGTCACCGCCGTGACCGCCGTCATCCCGTGCACACCGCACGCGAACAACGTCCGCAGGTCGGCCTGCAGGCCCGCACCACCGCCGGAATCCGATCCGGCGATGGTGAGGACCCTCGGTGGCGTGGCCGCCATCAGTCGACCTCCATCAGTCGACCACCGGCAGGTAGACCTTGTTGCCGTGGTCGGTGAACTCGTGCGACTTCTCCGACATGCCCGCCTCGATCGCCTCCACAGTGGACAGACCGCGCTCCTCCGCGTACCGCCGCACGTCCTGGGTGATCTTCATCGAGCAGAACTTGGGCCCGCACATCGAGCAGAAGTGCGCAGTCTTCGCCGGTGACGCGGGCAGCGTCTCGTCGTGGAACGACCGCGCGGTGTCCGGGTCCAGCGACAGGTTGAACTGGTCCTCCCACCGGAACTCGAACCGCGCCTTCGACAGCGCGTCGTCCCAGTCCTGCACCCCCGGGTGGCCCTTGGCCAGGTCAGCGCTGTGCGCCGCGATCTTGTACGTGATCACACCGGTCTTCACGTCGTCCCGGTTCGGCAGGCCCAGGTGCTCCTTCGGCGTGACGTAGCAGAGCATCGCCGTGCCCAGCCACCCGATCTGCGCCGCCCCGATCGCCGACGTGATGTGGTCGTACGCGGGCGCGATGTCCGTGGCCAGCGGCCCGAGGGTGTAGAACGGCGCCTCACCGCACCACTCCTCCTCCAACCGCACGTTCTCCGCGATCTTGTGCATCGGCACGTGACCCGGACCCTCGATCATCACCTGCACGTCGTGCGCCCGCGCGATGTGCGTCAACTCGCCCAGCGTCCGCAGCTCGGCGAACTGCGCCTCGTCGTTGGCGTCCGCGATCGACCCCGGTCGCAGCCCGTCACCCAGCGAGAACGTCACGTCATAGGCCCGCAGGATCTCGCACAGCTCCTCGAAGTGCGTGTAGAGGAAGCTCTCCCGGTGATGCGCCAGACACCACGCGGCCATGATCGACCCGCCGCGCGAGACGATGCCCGTCACCCGGCGAGCCGTCAGCGGCACGTACCGCAGCAGCACGCCCGCGTGCACCGTCATGTAGTCGACGCCCTGCTCGGCCTGCTCGATCACCGTGTCGCGGTAGACCTCCCACGACAGCTTCGCCGGATCACCGTCCACCTTCTCCAACGCCTGGTAGATCGGCACCGTCCCGATCGGCACCGGCGAGTTCCGCATGATCCACTCGCGGGTCTCGTGGATCCGCTTGCCGGTCGAAAGGTCCATGATGGTGTCAGCGCCCCACCGCGACGCCCACACCATCTTCTCCACCTCCTCCTCGATCGAGGAGGTCACGGCCGAGTTGCCGATGTTGGCGTTGATCTTGACCAGGAACTTCTTGCCGATGATCATCGGCTCGGCCTCGGGGTGGTTGCGGTTGAGCGGGATCACCGCCCGCCCGATCGCCACCTCCTCGCGGACGAACTCGGCGCTCATGTTCTCGCGGGCCGCGATGAACCTCATCTCCGGCGTGACGATCCCCGCCTTGGCGTACGCCAACTGGGTCACCGCGCCGTTCACCGGCTCGCGGTCGGAGACCCAGCCCGCACGCAGTGCGGGAAGTCCACTGTGGACGTCAATGGTCACGTCGTCGTCGGTATACGGACCGGAAGTGTCGTACAGATCGACGTGATCGCCGTTGGTCAGCTCCACCCTGCGAAAGGGCACCCGCACGTCCCCGTCCACCTCTCGGTAGACCTTGTGCGAGCCGGAGATCGGCCCGGTGGTGACACTGGGCTTGACCGAACGGTCGTCAAGTGCCGTCACGACATTCCTCCCTACGCCGGCATTACCCGGTCAGGTTCAGGCGGTCGGCGGCACCGGAGCCCACAGCCCCAGCCGCCCTCTCAGCCCGCTGTGGCGCGAGCTCCCGCGTGTGTTGAGTTGTCCACCCGACCATAGCCACGGCCCGGTGCCGATGCCAAGGTGCGGATGCCAAGCGCCACCGTTTGCGCGTACCTTTCACCGCGTGGCTGATCACCAGCCGTTCCCGCCCGGCGCCCGGCGCGTGGCACGCCCCGCCGCGGTCTCGCCGTGCCCGTCGTGCGGCGACCTCGCGGGCCGCGGCTACCCCGAGTGCCGGTACTGCGCCGAACTGGTGGACCAGTACTGGCTGCTGGACTGGCAGGAGCTGCTGGCCGCCGAACAGCTCGCCGAAGGCGGCGCGGGGGAACGTGAGCTGGCCGAACTCGTGCTCGCCGACGAGGTCGGACTGCACCCGTGGACCTGCACCGACTGGGCGATGTCGCTGCTCGCGTGCTCACAGTGCGGCGAAGAACTGGGCACCGGACCGGTGGACTGCGTCAGGTGCGCCATGACCGACGGCCTGCGCTGGTCGTGGGACCACGCCGGAACCCCCACGTCCATGACCGCCGACGAGCACGCGCTGCGAGTGGCCCGGGCAACCCTGCGCGCACCACACCGACGCCGTGCCGCCGTGGTCGAGGCATGGCGGCTGCTGCTGCCGTTCCTGCTGGTGGGGGAGCTGCCCACGGTCGGCCAGGTGCAGCGCATCCGTGCCGCCGTACTCGCCGGCGCGTACCCCGAACTCGCGGGCTGCACGACGCACGTCGAGCTGGCGTCGTTCCCTGAGCTGCCGTGGCGCCGCCCCGAGGGCACAACGCGCGTCGAACACCAGCCGAAGACCCGCCGCGACGAGGACACCACCGCAGACCCCCTCCAAGACCCGACACCCAGCGCCCCGGGCGAACCGGCCACGGACCCGGCCTAGGGCACCCACCAGCCGCGCAGTCATCAACGGCCCACGCAGTTATCCACAGGCCGCGCGCACCGGCCGGATTCCGTCGGTGCCGTCTGGCAGCCTGAAAACTAGGGGGACCCCCAGCGGGGACCCCTGCGTACGCCTGGGCTGCGCACTTGCGCTGCGGGCCTGGGCTGTGGGCTTGGCTGCGCGCTTCCGCCGCGGTGCTTGCCGGGCAGCCCGTGCCAGCGGTTCTCGTCAGGGCCGGTTGGTGTCAGCCGTGCCAGCCGGTGCTCGTCAGGGCGCCGGCCGGTGTCAGCCCGTGTTGGCCGGTGTCGGACGGTGGTCGTCAGGCAGGCTGAGGGCTACTCGTCCTCGTCGTCGTCCGCGAACGGGTCCTCGGAGGTGGCCGGGTCCCACGACAGGCCGGGCACGCCCCAGCCGTTGGACTTGAGCATCTTCCGCGCCGCCCGCTTGTGCCGCCCCACCAGCCGGTCCAGGTAGATGAACCCGTCCAGGTGATCCGTCTCGTGCTGCAGGCAGCGCGCGAAGAACCCGGTGCCCTCGACCTCCACCGGCTTGCCGTCACCGTCGGAACCGGTCACCTTCGCCCACGACGCGCGGCCCGTCGGGTACGACTCGCCCGGCGCGGACAGGCAGCCCTCGAAATCGTCGTCCGGGTCCGGCATGCCCAGCGGCACGTCGGAGGTCTCCAACACCGGGTTCACCACCACACCCCGGTGGCGCACACCCTCGTCGTCCGGGCAGTCGTAGACGAACAACCGCAGGTCGATCCCGATCTGATTGGCCGCAAGCCCCACACCGTGCGCAGCCGCCATGGTCTCGTACATGTCCTCGATCAACGTGCGCAGCGCGTCGTCGAACACCTCGACCGGGCGGGTCGGGTTGTGGAGCACAGGATCTCCGGCGATCCGGATCGGGTGAACTGCCATGACACCCAGCCTATCGGCGTGCCGATCCGGACGCGCCGACCGATGAGCCGACCCTCGCGAAGATCACGTGATGTAATGGCACCCACGCACGGGACACGGCTGAGGAGCCAGATGGACGCCGCAGAGGCACTGGCGCCGGCGGAGGGGCCGGACGACGGTTTGAACGACCGGGAACGCGAGATCCTGGCCTTCGAACGCCAGTGGTGGAAGTACGCGGGTGCCAAGGAACAAGCCATCAAAGAGCTGTTCGACGTGTCCTCGACGCGGTACTACCAGCTGCTCAACGCGTTGATCGAGAAGGAAGAGGCGTTGGCCGCCGATCCGATGTTGATCAAGAGACTGCGCAGGTCCCGCTCCGGCAGGCAACGCGCCCGCGCGGCGAAGCGGCTGGGCGTCGAGCGCCGATGACGAACCCGGAACAGCCGGCGGGCCCCGCGCACCCGGCCCGCGCCTTGGGCTACGCGCTCATCGGCGTGGCCGTCATCGCCCTGGTGATCGGCTTGGTCAGCCTGTTCATCGGCGACTCGGACGACGACACGTCCACCGCCCAGTCGCAGTCGCAGTCACCGTCCGCCACGTCGTCGGACACGTCGCAGACCGGCGACCCGACGCCCCCGACTCCCGCGCCCTCCGAGACGTCCCCGACCACCCCGACCACGGGTGCCGCGCCGACGACGACGGCCAACCCGGGCGCGACGACCACCACGGACACCGCGCCGCCACCGGTGAGCACGAAGCCCCCGGTGCGCGTCTACAACAACAGCACCACCCGTGGCCTGGCCGCGGACGCGGCGCTGGACGTGCAGCAGGCCGGCTGGCAGGTCGCCGAAACGGGCAACTACTCGCAGGGCCTCATCCCGACCACCACGGTCTACTACCGCCCCGGCACCGACGAGGAAGCCTCGGCCCGCGACCTGGCCCGAGTCCTCAACGCCCGCGTCGAATCCCGCTTCGACGGCATCGAGGACGCACAGCCGGGCATCATCGTGATCGTCACCAACGACTACAAGGGCCCCTCACCCAAGGGCTCCTGACCGTCCCGCACGGTCACCGTTCGCGGGACTTGGCGTAGGCCGCGAGAGTCGCGAGCTGCGCCGGGTCCAACGACGGCCGAACAGCGGCGCGCGCCGCCGCGAGGTGAGCACCCGTCACCTCCGACGCCGCCAACGACTCCCGCATCGCGGTCAACGCCGCCTCGCGGATCAACGCCGCGCAGTCCGCCGCCGAATACCCGTCCAACTCCTCCGCCAACGCACCGAGATCCACATCCGACCCCAACGGCGTGTTCCGCGACGACGCCCGCAGGATCTCGGCCCGCGCCTCGGCGTCCGGCGGCGGCACGTACACCAGCCGCTCCAACCGGCCGGGCCGCAGCAGCGCCGGGTCCACCAGTTCGGGCCGGTTCGTCGCGCCCAGCACGATGACGTCCCGCAGCGGCTCGACCCCGTCCAGTTCGGTCAGCAGCGCCGCGACGACCCGGTCCGACACGCCGGAGTCCGACGACTGGCCACGCCGAGGCGCCAACGCGTCGACCTCATCCAGGAACACCAACGCCGGTGCGGCCTCGGCGGCACGCCGGAACAACTCGCGGACCGCCCGCTCGGACTCGCCGACGAACTTGTCCATCAGCTCGGCGCCCTTGACCGACAACACGTTCAACCGCCCGGTACCGGCCAACGCCCGCACCAGGAACGTCTTACCGCACCCGGGCGGCCCGTAGAGCAGCAAGCCGCGCGGCGGCTCGACCCCAAGGCGCGCGAACGAATCCGGGTACTGCAACGGCCACAGCGCGGCCTCCGTCAACGCCTGCTTGACCTCGGTCATGTCACCGACATCGGCCAACGTCAGCCCGCCGGTCCGCAAAGTGTCCGAAGTAGACATCGAAATCGGCCGGACGACCTCCAACGCCCCCAACAGATCCGCCTGCCCCACCCGCGGCTCGTCCACGTCCCGCTGCCGCAAAGCCGCCCGAACCGCCGCCTCCCGCCGCAACGCCACCAGATCCGCCGCGACGAACCCCGGCGTCCGATCCGCGACCACGCCCAAGTCCACATCGGACTCAACCGGCACGTCCCGCAGCAGCACCCGCAGCAATTCGGTCCGCACACCCCCATCGGGCAACGGCAGAACCAACTCGCGATCCACCAACTCCGGCACCCGCAACCGCGGGTCGATGGCCTCCGGATGCGCACTGGTGACCACCAACGCCACCCCGTCAGGCCGCCCCCGCAACGCGTCCAACACCACCGTCGCCACCGGCGGCGGCGTAGCCGCCGGCAACAACGCCTCCACGTCGGTCAACAGCAACACCGAAGGCGCCTGCGCGTGCGCCGCCGCAAGCGCATCCACCACCCGCTGCGCCGCCGCATTAGCCTCCAACACCGCAACACTCGGCGCCGCGACCTCCACAACCGCCGCCTCGGCCCCGTGCGCGACAGCCCGCACAAACGTCGTCTTGCCAACCCCCTCAGGCCCGCTCACCAACGCCGCCAACCGCGGCGTGGCACCAAGCCGAGCCAGCAACTCCGGATGGCTGAACGTCAAGTCCAACCACTCCGCCAACCGCTTAGCCGCCTCCCGCTGCCCCACCAAATCCACAACCGGCACAGCCGCCACCACAGGCCCCGCCGCCTCGAACGCCGCCACCCCCGACGACGCCCCACCCCCCAAACCCGCCGCCACCACACCCGCCGACCCCGAACCGGCAAATCCGGCAGATCCGACCCCCGCCGACCCCGCGCCGGCAAACCCACCCGCACCCGCACCCGCACCCGGACGCGCACCCGCGCCGGCAAATGCACCCGCCACGACCGTGGGCGCATCACCGGTGCGCGCGCCGTCACGCCAGCCGACCACCGTCGACGGCTGCACGGCCACCGGCCCACCGGCGGGGTCGGCGGACGTGATGGTCAGCAGCTCGTTGGTCCACGTCATGCCGATCGCGTTGGACAGCTTGCTCCGCGTGGCGCTCACGTCCGCGCCGGGCGGCGGGGCCAGGTCCTGGGGCAGCAGGGAGACCGCGTCGCCGACGGTCAGCACCTTGCCGGTGAGCGCCATGCGCAGCGTCTCGGGTGTCAGCGACGTGCTCGCCAACCGCGACCCGGCGACCGTCACGGTGCGGGCGGCGGCGACGTCGACCGGGGCCACGACCACCTCGGCGCCTTCGACGACGCCGAGGTTCGACAGCGTCACGTCGTCCACGAACACCACGCCGGGCGGGCCGTCGCCGGTGGTCGCGGCGGCCAGGGCGGCGCTGACCCGTGCGCCCGTCAGGCGTACCGCGTCCCACGCGCGCAGGCCGAGTGCGTCCAGCACCTCCGGGTGCAGGCGGACCACTCCGCGGCGGGTGTCCAGGGCCGAGGGGGACAGGCGGGCCGTCAGGGTGATCACGGGGTCGAGCGTAGTAGTCGGGGCGGGTTGTGGGTGGGGCGGTGGTCGGTCGCGGTCCTCGTTGTTCCAACCGACGTTTCAGGTCAAAGATAACGGGGTTTTTGTACATTCCCGGGTGATGATCACCCGATCGTGTATCCCGTGTCCATGCCAAAACGCCTGGTCAAAGCCAGGGTAGCGGGTTATGGGCGGTCGTGCCGGCGTAGGCCGATCTGCCGCCAGCCCCGGCGCTTGCCGGGGCGTGCGGCGCCGTCCGCTTCCGCCGCCACGTGCGTCGTGCCGACGGCCCGTCGGGGGCGACGGACGGCACGCATGGCCGCGCCGGCCACCCGGCCACCCAGTGGCTGCCGCAGCCCCAGCCGTCGCGCCGCGACACCGTGCGCCCGCCTGATCGCCCGCCGGTCCTTCCCCGCCACCGACCACGCCTCCGGGTGCTTGGCCAACCACCGGTACCGCCGCACCGAGTACGGCAGGTGCCCCAGGTACACCAGCATCGCCGCGATCAGCGCCACCAACGGGAACGTGATCACCGCCGCCGCCAGCAACCCGACCAGCACCAGCAACGGCGCCGCGAACCGCGGTGGCACCTTGATCGTCTTCACCGACAGCGTCGGGATCCGGCTCACCAGCAGCAGTGCGATCCCGACCGTCCACACCGCGACGACGATCTTCCCGGACCACCACCCGGACCGGTCCAGCTGCTCGTCCACGATCAACGGCAGCAGCAGCAACAACCCGCCCGCCGGCGCCGGCACGCCCACGAAGAACTCCTTCGCGAACGGCGGCTGCTCCACCTCCAGCAGCGTGTTGAACCGCGCCAACCGCAGCACCATGCACACCGCGAAGATCAACGCGACGACCCAGCCCTCACGGCTGGAATCGAACTTCCACACGTAGATCACCAGGGCGGGCGCGACGCCGAACGAGATGGCGTCGGCCAGCGAGTCCAGCTCCGCGCCCATCTTGCTGGTCGCGTCGAGCAGCCGGGCGATCCGCCCGTCCAGCCCGTCGAACACCGCCGCCGCCGCGATGGAGCCGATCGCCGCCCCGTACATCCCGATGATCGCGAAGTGCACGGCGGACAGCCCGGCGCACATCGCCAGCACCGTGATGGCGTTCGGCAGCAGCCTTATCCCCGGCCCACTGGGAGCCATCAGCTCAGCCCTCCGCGAGCTCGGCGAGCACGGTCTCGCCGCCGATGGTGCGCTGCCCGGCCTCGACCAGCACCCGGCTGCCGGAAGGCACGTACAGGTCGACCCGCGAGCCGAACCGGATCAGGCCGTAGGTCTGCCCGGCCTCCACCTTGTCGCCCTCGGCGACCTCGCACACGATCCGCCGCGCCACCAGGCCCGCGATCTGCACGACCACCACGTCCTGGCCCGACGGCGTGCTCAGCCAGACGGTGTTGCGCTCGTTGTCGTCGCTGGCCTTGTCCAGGTCCGCGGACAGGAACTTGCCGGGCCGGTACGACACCTGCCGCACCAGGCCGGGCACGGGCACCCGCTGCACGTGCACGTCGAACACCGACAGGAACACGCTGATCCGGGTCATCGGCGCGGTGCCGAGCCCGAGTTCGGCGGGCGGCGCGGCCTCGACGACGTGCGACACCGTGCCGTCGGCGGGCGCCACGGCGACGCCGGGCCGGGTGGGCGTGGTGCGCTTGGGCTCGCGGAAGAACCACGCCACCCACGCGGTCAGCAGCGCGCCGGCGACTCCGCCGCGCTTGGAGAACCGGCGCAGCAGCAGTGTCGCGACGGCGGCGCCGGCCACGAAGGGGCGGCCCGCGGGATGCATCGGGGGAACGATCCCCCGGGCGAGTTCGATGAAGTGGGAGACGGCACCACTGTGCTTGTCGCGATCGACGGTCATGGCTCTTCCGTGTCAGGGCGGTGCTTCCGGCGCGCCACACGCTACGCGGCGCCGCCGGCCCTTGTCCGACCTGCCCGTGCGTCCCCCGACGAACGCACGGACCGATCGGAACGAGGATTGCCGCGAGTGTAATCCGGGTGACACTCCGTGATGAACGGCGGAGTGTCAACCCCAAACTACTCTCCGTGCAGCAGGCGCACCGCCACCGCGGTCCCCGCCGCCAGCTCCGTGACGTCCTCGGGCACCTCGATCAGGCAGTTGCTGATCGCCAACGCCGACAGCAGGTGCGATCCCGGCCCGCCCACCGGCGTCACCACCTGTCCCGAAGCCGGGTCGTAAGCGCCGCGCCGGAACTGCGTGCGTCCCGCCGGCGAGCTGATCGGCGCGCTCAACCGCGCGACGGCCGTCGGCCGTTCCACGTTGGTGAAGCCCATGGCGGCCCGCAGCGCGGGCCGGATGAACACCTCGAACGACACCTGCGCGCTCACCGGGTTCCCGGGCAGCGTCGCCACCGCCACACCCTGGTAACGCCCCGCGCCCTGCGGCCCGCCCGGCTGCATCGCGACCTTCATGAACTCCACGCCACGGCCGGTGAACGCGTCCTTCACCACCTCGTACGCCCCCGCGCTCACCCCGCCGGAGGTGAGCAGCAGGTCGACCGACGCCAGCCGGGGCGCGATCGCCGCGTGGAACTCGTCCACGTCGTCCGGCACGAACCGCAGCAGTTCCGCCTCGCCGCCCGCCTCGCGCACCGCCGCGGCCAGCATCACGCCGTTGGACTCGTAGATCTGCCCCGGCTCCAACGCCACACCGGGCCCCACCAGCTCCGACCCGGTGGACAGCACCAGCACCCGCGGCCGGCGCCGGACCGGCAGTGAGCTGAACCCCAGTGCGGCCGCCAACCCCAGCTGTGCCGGACCGAGGACGGCACCGGCGCGCAGCACCGTCGTGCCGACGGCCACGTCGTCCGCCATCCGCCGCACGTTCGCGCCGACCGCCACCCCGCGGTCGACCCGCACCACCGACGTGCCGCCGTCCGTCCACTCCACCTGCACCACGGCGTCCGCACCCGGCGGCATCGGCGCGCCGGTCATGATCCGGTGCGCGGTACCGGGCTCCAACGGGGCCAGCGACGTCCGCCCGGCCGGGATGTCCTCGGTCACCGGCAACTCCACCGGCACCGACGCCACGTCCGCGGCGCGCACCGCGTAACCGTCCATCGCCGAGTTGTCGAACGGCGGCAACGGCACCGACGCGACCACGTCCGCCGCCAGCACCAGGCCCAGGCAGTGCTCTTCGTCTTTTCGGCCGGCCACCGGCAGCTCCGCCACCGGCATCAGTCCGACGAGCCCGGCGACACGGGCCTTGTGATCAGCGACTCGGCTCAGCGTGTTCGACACGCCCACCATCCTGCCGCGCCCATGGCAGACTGCCCCAACCGGCTGATCACGACAGGGGGAAAGTTGCAGGTCCGGACACGTCATACCCCCACGTTCGGGGTGGCCCGACTCGTCCTGGCACCCGGTGAACCGGTGGTGGTCGAGCGCTCTTCCGTGCTCGCGACCAGCTACGGCATCGGCGTCGACCACAAGACCAAGGCACCCGGCGTCGCCGCCGCGCTGTGCACCGCCGGCCCCGAAGGCGGCTGGGTGGACGTCGCCCCGCCCCTGCCCGGCGACCTGCACGTGCTCGAACTCGACGGCAAGACCGGCTGGTGCGTCAGCCGCAACAGCTGGCTGGCCTGCGCCGCCACCGCCCACCTGGACCCCACCGCGCCGCCCGTGCGCACCCTCCACGGCGGCGACAACGGCTTCCTCACCTACGCCTTCGGCACCGGCTCCGTCGTGCTCAGCTGCTACGGCACCCTCGACGTGGTCACCCTCGACCCGGGCGAGCTGGTCACGGTCAGCGGCGGGCACGTCGTCGCGTTCGCCGACACCGTCCAGTCCCGATTGCGCGCCGTTTCCCCGGACGCGCCGCAATCCGTGCGCAACGGCGAAGGACTCGTCCTCGACTTCGCCGGTCCCGGCCTCGTGCTCACCCGGACCCGCAGCCCGCGCGGACTTGTCAGTTGGTTGCGCGACAACGGATTCAGCGCCCGTTCGTGACGTGCGCATGACTCCATAAGGAGGTATCGGCGAACCCCTTCGTGCCTCTAGCGTGGCGGTTTGCTCAGGGTATTTCTCAAAGGAGGACGTCTTGGCTGTCGGCACGGTCAAGTGGTTCAACTCGGAGAAGGGGTACGGCTTCATCGCCGCCGACGGCGGGCCGGATGTCTTCGTGCACTACTCGGCGATCCAGATGGAAGGCTTCCGCACGCTGGCCGAGGGTGACCGCGTGGAGTTCGAGATCCAGGCGGGCCGCGACGGCCGCAGCCAGGCATCGGACGTCCGGAAGGCATCGTGACCTCCGCCCGACCCGCCGCGCGGCGGGTCGGGCCGCTTTCCCCACGCGCGTCCCGCTGTGAGATTGCCGGGAACCCGGCGCAAGCCGCTGTACGGGGACGTTAGGCTTCCCCGCGTGTCGGAGGACCTGAGCGGGCGACGGTTGGGCCACTACCGGATCGACGGGGTGCTCGGCCGCGGTGGCATGAGCGTGACCTACAAGGCCACGGACGTCAGGCTCGGTCGCAAGGTCGCCCTGAAGGTCATCGGCGAACACCTCACCGCGGACGCGGAGTTCCGCGAGCGGTTCGTCGACGAGGCCCGCAACACCTCGGCGATCGACCACGCCAACATCGTGCCGCTCTACGACTTCGACGAGGTCGACGGGCTGCTCTACATCGCCATGCGGCTGGTCGACGGCCAGGACCTGGCCGGCCACATCAAGGACGGCCCGCTCTCGCCCTCGCGCACCCTCACGCTGCTCGGCCAGGTCGCCGAGGCGCTGGACATGCTGCACGGCAAGGGCCTGGTCCACCTCGACGTGAAACCGGCCAACGTGCTGGTCACCACCAAGGAAGCCGCGGGCGAGCACGTCTACCTGGCCGACTTCGGCCTCACCCGGCGCGGCGCCACCGGGCACCGCACCCGCACCGGCGACTTCCTCGGCTCACCCACCTACGCCGCGCCCGAGCACCTGCGCGGCGAACCGCTCGACGGCCGCACCGACCAGTACGCGCTGGCGTGCATGGTGTTCGCGTGCCTGTCCGGGCGGCCGCCGTTCCAGGGGTCCGTGCAGGACGTCATCCAGGGCCACCTCGGCGCCGAGATCCCGTCGTTGACCTCGATGGTGGCGTTGCCGCCGGCCATCGACGACGTGCTGCGCAAGGGCACGTCCAAGGACCCGTCCCAGCGTTACGGGTCGTGCGTCGAGCTGATCGCGGCGGCGCGCGTCGCGCTGTCCGCCGCGCCCCAGAGCGCCCCGCCGCCCCGCCGCACCGACTCGGGCCCGGTGCCGATGGGGCCGCAGACCGGCGGCGTGCCCGCGCAGCAGGGCCAGTACCGGCCGCCCTACCAGCAGCAGCAGCCGGGTTTCCTCCAGGAACCGGTGCGGCTGCGGCCGCCGGCGCAGGTCGGCGCCAGCGCGTTCACCACCACCGCCAAGTCCCGGCCGGCGTGGTTCGCGCCCGTCGTCGCCGGCGTGGTGGCGATCGTGCTGATCGTCATCCTCGTGGTGATCCTCACCCCGAAGGACGAACCTCCGCGCCAGCCCGGCTCGACCGGCACCAGCCAGTCCATCGAGGTAGGCGGCACGACGAGCAGCAAACCGCTGCCCACGAGCGTGCCCGTGCGCACCTCCCGCTGACCAGCTCTTCTTGCACTCTCCCCGGTCGAGTGCTAAACACGTTATTGGCACTCGGACCACCTGAGTGCCAACACGCAGGCTGGGGCGGGTGAGGCAGGTCCCTCCGGGGGCAGGTCGTCCGTCGCGGGCACCGAGTCCTGGCCGAAGCACCGTGTTCCGCTGTGGGCGCGAGTCCGCAGTGGCCCCATTCGTAATCAGGCGGAGGAACACACCGCAATGGCCAAGATGATCGCGTTCGACGAGGATGCCCGCCGCGGCCTGGAGCGTGGCATGAACATTCTCGCCGACGCCGTCAAGGTGACGCTCGGCCCCAAGGGCCGCAACGTTGTGCTCGAGAAGAAGTGGGGCGCGCCGACCATCACCAACGACGGCGTCTCCATCGCCAAGGAGATCGAGCTCGAGGACCCGTGGGAGAAGATCGGGGCCGAGCTCGTCAAGGAAGTGGCGAAGAAGACCGACGACGTCGCGGGTGACGGCACCACCACGGCGACCGTGCTGGCCCAGGCCCTGGTCCGCGAGGGCCTGCGCAACGTGGCCGCCGGCGCCAACCCGCTGGGCCTCAAGCGCGGCATCGAGCAGGCCGTCGACGCCGTGATCGAGCAGCTGCACAAGTCCGCCAAGGAGGTCGAGACCAAGGAGCAGATCGCCGCCACGGCGTCCATCTCCGCGGGCGACACCACCATCGGCGAGCTCATCGCCGAGGCGATGGACAAGGTCGGCAAGGAAGGTGTCATCACCGTCGAGGAGAGCAACGCACTCGGGCTCGAGCTGGAGCTCACCGAGGGCATGCGCTTCGACAAGGGGTACATCTCCGGCTACTTCGTGACCGACCCGGAGCGGCAGGAAGCGGTCCTGGAGGACCCGTACATCCTGCTCTACGGCTCGAAGATCGCGACGGTCAAGGACCTGCTCCCGTTGCTGGAGAAGGTCATGCAGGGCGGCAAGCCGCTGCTGATCATCTCCGAGGACGTCGAGGGCGAGGCCCTGGCCACGCTGGTCGTCAACAAGATCCGCGGCACGTTCAAGTCCGTCGCCGTCAAGGCCCCGGGCTTCGGCGACCGCCGCAAGGCGATCCTGCAGGACATCGCCATCCTCACCGGTGGCCAGGTCATCACCGAGGACGTCGGCCTCAAGCTGGAGAACGCTGACCTGTCGCTGCTGGGCAAGGCCCGCAAGGTCGTCGTGACCAAGGACGAGACCACGGTCGTCGAGGGTGCGGGTGACGCCGAGCAGATCCAGGGCCGCGTCAACCAGATCCGCGCGGAGATCGACAAGTCGGACTCCGACTACGACCGCGAGAAGCTGCAGGAGCGCCTGGCGAAGCTGGCCGGCGGTGTCGCGGTCATCAAGGCCGGCGCCGCCACCGAGGTGGAGCTCAAGGAGCGCAAGCACCGCATCGAGGACGCGGTGCGCAACGCCAAGGCCGCCGTCGAGGAGGGCATCGTCGCCGGTGGTGGCGTCGCGCTGCTCCAGGCCGCCGAGATCGCGTTCGCGGGCCTGAAGCTCGAAGGCGACGAGGCCACTGGTGCCAACATCGTCAAGGTCGCCGTCGAGGCGCCGTTGAAGCAGATCGCCATCAACGCCGGCCTCGAGGGTGGCGTCGTGGTGGAGAAGGTCAAGGGCCTCCCCGTCGGCCACGGCCTCAACGCCGCGACCGGCGTGTACGAGGACCTGCTCGCGGCCGGCGTGCCGGACCCGACCAAGGTCACCCGCTCGGCGCTGCAGAACGCCGCGTCGATCGCCGCCCTGTTCCTCACCACGGAGGCCGTGGTGGCGGACAAGCCGGAGAAGGCGGGCGCTGCCCCGGCCATGCCCGAGGGCGGCGGCATGGACTTCTGATCCACCAGGTCCGTTGACCGGTGTGATCGGTTGAAGTCACGAAAGGGCCCGGTTCGCCTCTGGCGAACCGGGCCCTTCGCCGTGCGAGCATGGGCGGCGAACAGCCCGCGGCCACACGATCGAGTGAGATCAACCGAAATGTGTACGGAAACACCGTTACCGACACTCGGTTAAACCAGACCGAATCCCGAACCACCCCACCTGCCCAACCACCCACACCCACCCGCCCAACCCACTCCGCTCGCCACCCAACCCACTCCGCTCGCCACCCAACCCGCCCCGCTCGCCACCCAACCCGCCCACCGCCGACCCGACCCACCCGCCCGCCCGTCCGCGCGCGACCGTCCCGCCGTCCCGCCGTCTGTCACCGCAGCCCGCCTACTTGCCCCTCAAGGACTGGAGCCGACGACGTGCTCATCGCGCACCTGAGCGACCCGCACCTGCGGACCGACGCGCTGGCCGCTGAACCAGCCGCCTCCCTGCGCCGCGCGCTGGGCCGGGTCCTGGCTGTGGACCCGCGGCCCGACTGCGTGGTGATCACCGGTGATCTGACGGAGTACGGGCAAGTCGACGCCTACGCCCAGCTGCGCGAGGTCATCGGCGCGTTCCCCCTGCCGCTCCACCTGACCGCCGGCAACCACGACAATCCCGCGGCGCTGCTCGAAGTGTTCGGCGGCACGTCGTTCCTCGGCGGCGGCACGTCCACGCATTACGCCGTCGCGCACCCGGGCTTCACCGTCGTCGCCCTGGACTCGTGGCGGCCGAACGGCCCGGCCGGGCAGCTCGGCGACGAGCAGCTGACCTGGCTGGACGACGTGCTCGCCCAGCGCCCCGACGTGCCCGCCTTCGTGTGCCTGCACCACCCGCCGGTCGCGGTGGGTATCCCGTTCCTCGACGGGATGCGGCTGGAGAACGGGCCCGCGCTGGGTGCGGTTCTCGCCCGCCACCACAACGTGGCCCGCGTTCTCGCAGGTCACGTGCACCGTGCGATCAGTGTGCCGTTCGCCGGGACCTTGGTGTCCGTCGCGCCCAGCACCTACCGCCAGACGTCGCTCACCCTGCGCGCCGACCAGCCGGTCGGGGCCCTCGCCGAGCCGACCGGGTTCCTGCTGCACGTGGCCACCGAGTCCGGTTTCGCCACGCACACCGTGCCGGTTAGCGACGCGGGTGCGTTGATCGGCACGTTCTGATGGCTGACGGGCAGGTGACCGGCGGGCGGGTCCATCGGCATCTGGTGGACGTGCACGTGATGCTCGTGCGTGACGGCCGGGTGTTGTTGATCCGTCGGTGTGACCCCGATCCGCGGTTCGACGGGCGTGGCACCTGCCGGCCGGGAAGGTCGAGGCGCGGGAGTGGAGCGGTGAGCCGGCCGTGAGGGAACATAAGGAATCTTCAGGTTTGGGGTGGTTCGGGCTCGATGATCTGCCTGATGGCCTGATGGCCTGATGGCCTGATGGGGTACGCGGGCATCGGGTTGCGGAGCGAGGGGGCGGTCAGCGTCCACGGGTGGGATTAGCAGACACGGACCGATGCCGGGGCCACGGGTGGGTTAGGCGCCGAAGCACACGAACGGGCGACGTAGTGGGTCGACGGCGGTCGCCTCGGCCAGTGCGTGGGACGCCGATTTGCCCTCCGCCAGGAGCTTGTGGAACGTCTCCATGGTCATCGCGGCAGCCCGGTCACCCACCTTGTTCACCGCCGCCACCACCGTCCGCGACCCGCTGGCCAGCAGCGCCCCAGCGAAACCCAAGGCCTCGTCACCCGGCCGGATGTGGCTCAACGCCAACGAACACGCCGCCAGGACCACCTGCTCCGGCGCCCTCCGCAGCCGGGCCGTCTCGTGCGCGAACAGCGGACCGTCAGCCAACTCCAGCCGGGAGAACAGGGCGTTGTCGGCCACGTGCTCGCCGTGCGCCGCGATGTGCGCCAAACGCGCGCCGTCCAACGCCGACAGCACGTCACCCACCGCTTCCGCCATCACCGCATCGGGGTACGTGCCCCGCAGGTCGCTCACCTCGCCGACCGCCTCCGGCAGGCCCGGCCCACCCACCAGCACCACCCGCGACGCCGACGTCCGCGCCGACACCGCGTTCAGCCACGCCGTCGCCGAAGGAGCGACCACGACCGGCCGACCGTGCAGCGACGGCAAGGCGTTCCACGGCACCGCGTACAGCTCACCGGTCGGCACGACCACCAACTCACGCCCGCCGACCAACCCCTCCAACGGCCCGACCAGAGCCGAGTCCAACCGCTCCGCCCGCAGCGCCGCCGACGCCGTCACCGCCGAAGCCAACACCGGATCGAGGTGGTCGGGCGCGAGGACGTCCACGTCGGCGTGCAACTGCCGGACCAACTCGAACACCGCCGACGCACGCCCCAGTCGCACCAACGTCGCGTCACCCGCCACCAGCACCACGGCCGACAGCACGTCACCGTGCGCCACGAAACTCACCATCGCCCGCTCACCCAACGCGGCCCGCACATCGGCCACCCCGCACACCGGCCGCGGCCGACCCCACACGCTCGTGTGCCACCCGAGCCGCGCCACCTCGCGCTGCAACGCGTCCAGCCGCGCCGCCAACTCGACCACCGGCCGCCCGTCCAACCGCGCCTGCTGCACCGCCCGCGACAACGACCGCGACTCCGCCACCCGCCGCGCCAACACCGGGTCGTCGATCGCCGGCAACGGCTCGTACCGGTACACCTGCGCCCGCGTCCGCTCCAGCCAGTCGAACGTCGCCGCCGCGTCACCGTTGTGCTCCAACACCAACCCGACGGCCAGTTCACCCAGCTCACGCCCGTGCACGGCGGTGCCGCACAGCAGGTCCAGGCCACCCATCCGGTCCCGGACGCGGCCCAACTCGGCCAACCCCTCCTCGGCCTCGCGCAACGCCAGCCCCGGCTCGCCCACCGCCACCGCCAACTCGGCCCGGCACAGCCGCAGCAGCATCCGGTGGTCGATCGGCGCGATCGGGCCGGGCATCGGAACCTGGTCGAGCAACGCGCGGGCGGCCGTCGGGTCACCACGGCGGACCGCCATCCGCACCGCGAGGAGCGTCGCCACGGCGGCCTCGTCGGTCAGCCCCACGGCGTTGAGCCGCTTCGCCAACCGTGCCGCCCGAGCCGGGGTCGCACCCGCCGGCGTGCGCCTCGAAACAGCGGGCAGCGAGGCCGGGCGCGGTTGGGAGGCCGGGCGTGATCGGGAGGCCGGGCGTGATTGGGCGGGCACGAACAGCGTGCCGGCCTCAGGCGCGACCTCACCGTGGGACTCGGCACCGGCGGAAGCGAAGTCGGCGCGCATCCGCATCAACGCCGCCAACTCCGCCCACGACGTGCTGCCACGTCGCCGGAACCGCCGCCGCGCCTGCTCCGCCAACTCCCGCGCCGACCCCGGATCACCCCGCAACAACGCCGCGGCCGCCCGCGCCAACTCGGCCTCCGCCAAGTCCTGCCCCACCCGACGCCGCCGCAACACCACCAGCGCCTCGTCCAGGTGCTTGGCCGCCTCCTCCGCCAACCCCGCGGCCAGCATCACCCGCGCCCGGTCGATCTGCGTCCGCGCCACCAGGTCCGGCGCCAACAACCGGAACACCCGCTCGGCCTGCTCGTGGTACGCCAACGACCGGGGCACGTCACCGGTCAGGTGCGCGATGTCGCCGAGGTTCCCCAGCGCCTTCGCCTTCATCAACGGCAGCTCATCGGCCTCGGTCAGGTCGATCGTGCGGCGCATGTCCCGCTCCGCCGCGTCCGGCAGACCGAACGCGATGTTGGTCAACCCGCGGTTCATCAACGCCGTCGACAACGTCGCCGTGCCGACCGCCCCCGACGCCCGCCCGTCCTCCAACTGCCGCACCGACTCGTCGTACAGCGCGATCGCCTCGGCGGTCCGCCCGGCCCGGTGCAGGATCAGGGCGTGCTGGTCCTTCACGATCGCCCGCAACCCCACCGCGTCCGGCCCCTCGGGCAGCGTCGCGATCAGCTCACCGGCCGTCCCCAGGTGCGCCAAGCCGTGCTCGACCGAACCCGTCTCCGCCTCGCCGTAGGACAGCGTGATCAGAATCCGGATGCGGACCGTGGTCGCCTCGACGTTCGGCGATGTCACCGGCAGTGCACCCAGCGCACGGCGCAGCAACGTCACGGCATCCGCCGGACGGCCGGCCGACGCCGCGCGATAGGCCTGTTTGTGCAGGTCGGCAGCTACTTCGACACCGCTGGAAGCGGTCGGTGAAACCGGTAGGGCAGCACGAGACGCGGACACGTTCCTATGCCAGCACACAGAACGTGTCCGAGAAGCCGTCTTGTGGATGTTATGGCTGAGCCGAACGGGTTACTCTCCGTGAGTGCACCACCGGACGGCCCATCGTCACACCGCCCTCACAACATGATCGTCGGCGTCACGACCGTCCGTCCCGGCTCACCCCGGGAGTTCACCAGGTGCACCACGATCTGCGTGGTCCCAGCGGGCACGTCGGACAGCACGAACCGGCCACCGTCGTCGGCCGTGGTGGTGCTCGACTCGTGCTCGGCGACCCGGACCTCGACGGTGTGCTCACCCGCCGGCACGAGCCACCCGTCGATGCGGTGCCGTGCGCCGGTCGAGGTGAAGTTCACCATCAACGTCAGGTTGTCCACCGTGAACGTGATGGTGCCGGGGCTGCCACCACGCACACCCGCGAACGAGCCCGCGCGTTCCCAGCGGGCCACCTCGACGTCCAGGTTCTCCAATGCCACCGCGAACTGGATTCGTTCGACGAGCCCCGGTGGGGGCGCGTCCAACTCGTACACCAGGCGGTTCAGTTCAGTGAGGACAGCGGTGTCCTCTTGGCCTCTGCGGTCATCGCGCGGGTCGATGTCGTTCACCGCGATCCTCCTTCCGCGTCGAGATATGTGCGCAACAAGGTCAGACACCGGCCCCTGGTCGGGCCGATGCTGCCGCGTGGCATGGACAGTGCTTCGGCGACCGCGCGGTACTCCGCCCGCCCGGCCAGCACGGTGAGCCGCAGAAGCTCCTGACACCTCTGCGACAGCCGACCGAAGGCCCGCCACAACCGGTGGTCCCGGTCGTCGACCAGGGCGGCGTCCTCGGGCAGGCCGTACTCGCTTTCCAGTTGTTCCGCCAGCTCGTCGCTCAGCGCGGCTTCGCGACGGGCTGGCGTCCAGGTCCGTTGCGCCTCGCGGCGCGTGGTGACCACGAGCCACCCGGCCAGCGCACGCGGCTCGGCCAGGCGCTCGAGGTGGCGCAGCAGCGCGAGCCAGACCGTCTGCACCACGTCCTCCGCGGTGCTGCGGTCCAACCCGTGTCCGCGCGCGATGTGCCACACCAGCGGGGTCAGGTCGGCGACCAGCACGTCCAGGGCCCTGCGGTCGCCGTCGCGCGCGGCGACGACGCAAGCCGCGTGCCGGTCCGTGCCGTCCAGACCTTCCCACGGTGGGCGCTCACCGGCCGTGCGCAGTTCTCCCACGTCGTCACCTCCCTCTCGGCGTCCCCCAGCCGAAGCTGATCGTCACACACCACCGTCACCGGTGCGGCGGCGGTCCGCGGTGCCCCCCTCGCACCGCGGACCGCCTCCCCCCTGCGGATGACGTCCGATCGGCACCCCTCGAAGCCGACCGACCGCCACCCCATCCCCCAGAGTCAGTTCTCGCTCACCGGCACGCTGTCGACGTCCACCGGCACGCTGTGCGTCTGGTGGTGGCCGTCCGGCGAGGCGGGCGGCGTGTCCGTGTCCGGGTCCTGCGGTTCGTCCATCGGCTCGATCAGGCCGGTCGGCTCCTCGAAATCGAGCTGCACGGGATCGAGCTGGTCGACGCCAGGCGGATTGGCGCTCATGCGGGCCTCCTCAGTCGGGGTGAGGATCGGTCATCAGATAAGGAGTGAGTAGTTCTACGCTGGATACACAGGCGGGGATTAACAGTTCACTGTTAAGTTGGACTAGGCCGAACGGTCGCAGCCGGCGAGGTGCGGGGGAGGTGGGCCCGCGAGATCACCCGGACGAGCGAACTGATCGTCAGTGGAAGATCTGCGGAAACTTTCCGCGCACCATTGACGTTGCCGGGTTGGGAAGGAGGCGCGGCGCACGGCGGAGCGGTGTCACGGAAGCTCGGTATGGTCTAGACCATGCTGGAAGTCATCGCCCTGGACGCCACCGACGCCGAGGCCGCGCAGGCCGGCGGCGCGCACCGGCTGGAACTCACCGTCGACATGGCCGCCGACGGGTTGACCCCACCGGTCCCCGTGCTGCGCGACGTGCTGTCCGCGACCGACCTGCCGGTGCGGGTCATGTTGCGCGACGGTCCGGGCTTCGCGCCCGCCGACCTCGACCGCCTGCGGCGGGAGGCGGCGGCGCTGCGCGAGGCGGGGGCGTCGGAGTTCGTGTTCGGGTTCCTCGACGCCGACCGGTGGGTGGACGAGTCCGCGTGTGCGGCGCTGATCGAGGTGGTCGAGGGGTGCGCGTGGACGTTCCACCGCGCGCTCGACAACTCCGCCGACCCCGAGGCGGCGTGGACGGTGGTCGGGGGGCTGGGGTGCGACACGGTGCTCGCGGCCGGTAGTCCGCGGGGTGTCGCGGACGGGTTTTCGGTGTTGGAGCGGTTGGCCGCGCGGCAGGAGAAGGTGCGGTTGCTGGTTGGTGGTGGGCTCAAGGTGGAGCATGTCGGGCCGTTGAAGGCGGTCGGTGTCACGGGGTTCCACGTGGGCGGCGCTGTGCGGCCGGGTGGGTGGGGTGCGCCGTTGTCAGTCGAAGCGGTCCGGACCTGGGCAAATCTGGTCTAGACCGATTGCCGGTCCTGGGATTAGCATCCGCGTTGCTTCCTGTGAAATGGCCGTTGCAGAATGCGCAATAAGTTACAGGCAACGTCCTTCGGCGCAACAACACCTGAAGGGTGGGCGAGGATGCGGTTCGTAGTGGCGGCAGTCGTGGGCGCCGCTGTGCTGGCCGGGTGTGCCCCGGTCCAGTCCGGCGGCACGGCACCCACCGGCGTCGACGAGCAGACCGGACAGCTCCGGGTCTGGCTGTTCGACGAAGTCAACCGAGGCCCCAAGGAAGCGGTCGTCAAGGAGGCGATCACCGAGTTCCAGCAGGCCCACCAAGGCGTCACCGTCGATGTCCAGTACATCCAGGTCCAGACCCGCGCCGAGCGCTTCAAGGCCGCGTTCAGCGACCCCAAGAGCGCACCGGACGTCGCCGAGTTCGGCAACACCGACCTGGCCGGCTACGTCGCGGGCGGTGGGTTCGCCGAGCTCGACCTCGGCCAGTGGTCCGAGTCCAAGGACCTGCTCCCGGAAGTCCTCGACACCGGCACGGTGGACGGCAAGGTCTACGGCGTCCCCTGGTACGTCGGCGTGCGCGCGCTCTACTACCGCACCGACATCTTCCAGGAGCTGAACATCCAGCCCCCGGCCACGCTCGACGAGATCGCCCCGCTCGCCCGGAAGATCCGCGCCGCCAAGCCGGACCTGCTCGGCATCTCGGCCGGCGGCAAGTACACCTACGGCGCGATGCCGTTCGTGTGGGCCAACGGCGGCGACATCGCCAAGAAGGACGGCGACAATTACGTCTCCGCCATCGACAGCGCCGAGTCCAAAGCGGGCCTGAAGCAGTACACCGAACTCCTCGCCGACGACATCTGCCCGCCGGCCCAGTGCGCGGCCAACGGCGGTGACGCGAGCGTCGAGGCGTTCCGGGCGGGCAAGGCGGCGATGGTCGTCGGCGGCGACTTCAACCGCAAGTCGGTCGACGCCTCCACCGCCGCCGGCAAGTACGCGGTCGTGCCGCTGCCGGGCAAGAAGGCGGGCGAGATCGCGCCGGCGTTCGCGGGCGGCAACCTGCTCGGCGTCATGAAGGGCAGTGAGCGCAAGACGCTGGCCAACCAGTTCCTCCAGCTCCTGGGCGGCAAGGCGTACCAGCGCAAGATGTTCGACGCGATGGGCAACATGCCGACGTTCGGCGACGTGCAGGACGAGGTCGCGAAGGCCAACCCGGTGCTGGAGCCGTTCATCAAGACCCTGAACGCGGGCACGAAGTTCGTGCCGGTCACGCCGAACTGGGCCAAGGTCGACGCCCAGGCCGTGCTGCCGAACCTGCTGCAGAAGATCTCCGCCGCCGGGGAAGACGTCGACACGGCGGCCAAGGCCGCGGCCGACGAGATGAACGCCGCTTTCAGCTCGTGATGCCCACCAGGAGAGGTGACGGGCGGATCGCGTTCGCCTACCTCACCCCCGCGCTGCTGGTGCTGGTCGGGTTGATGGGTTACCCGATCTACCAGCTCGTGTTGATCTCCCTGTTCGACTACGGCCAGGAGCAGGTCAGCGGTGGCGCGCCGCTGACCTTCCTGGGGCTGGGGAACTACACGACGCTGCTGGCCAACGCCCGGTTCTGGGCCGTGCTCGGCCAGACGGTCGGCTTCGCGGCGGTGTGCGTGGTGGGGACCCTGCTGGTCGGGACCGCTCTGGCGGTCCTGGCCACCAGGGTCCGCACCTGGGCCCGGATGACGCTGTTCCTGGCCGCCCTCGGCGCCTGGGCGACGCCGGCGGTGGCCGGGTCGACGATCTGGCTGTTCCTGTTCGACGCCAACTTCGGGTTCGTCAACGAGGTCCTGGGCACCACCGGGTTCTCCTGGACCTACGACAAGTGGGTGGCGTTCGGGCTGGTCGCCGCGCAGGTGATCTGGTGCTCGTTCCCGTTCGTCATGGTGACGCTCTACGCGGGCATCAAGGCGATACCCGGCGAGGTGCTGGAGGCCGCCGCGCTGGACGGCGCGAGCACGACCAGGACCGCCACCAGCGTGATCCTGCCCCTGCTGCGACCCCTGCTGATCGTGGTGACCATCCAGTCGATCATCTGGGACTTCAAGGTGTTCACCCAGATCTACGTCATGACCAACGGCGGCGGTATCGCCGGGCGCAACCTGGTGCTCAACGTCTACGCCTACCAGCAGGCGTTCGCCGCCTCCGAGTACGGGCTGGGCGCGAGCATCGGCGTGGTGACCACCGTGCTGCTGCTGATCGTGACCGCCGCCTACCTGCGGGCGTTGCGGCGGAGCGGGGAGGCGCTGTGAACCGGCGTGTGTCGCGGGGTATCGCGGAAGGCGTCACGGTCGTCATCGCGGCCGTCGTGGCGTTCCCGCTGTACTGGATGGTGCTGACGGCGTTGAAACCGGACGCGGAGGTGATCTCGACCGATCCGCGGCCGTGGACCCTCGCGCCGACGCTGGACAGCTTCGTGCGGGCGCTGACCGTGCAGAGCTTCGGCCGCTACCTGCTCAACAGCATCGTGGTGGCGGTCGCGGTGGTGCTGCTGAGCCTGCTGATCTCGTTCCTCGCGGCCACCGCGCTGACCAGGTTCCGGTTCCGCAGCCGCACCACGTTGCTGATCATGCTGCTGGTGGTGCAGATGGTGCCGGTCGAGGCGTTGACCATCCCGCTGTTCTTCCTCATGCAGTCGGTGCGGGACGTGGCGCCGGTGTTCGGGCTCAACCACCTCGGTTCGCTGGTGCTGGTGCACCTGGCGTTCAGCCTGCCGTTCGCGATCTGGATGCTGCGCGGGTTCGTCGCGGCGGTGCCGGTGGAGTTGGAGGAGGCGGCCACGCTGGACGGCGCGTCCCGGTCCAGGTTCCTGTGGTCGGTGCTGTTCCCGCTGGTGGCGCCGGGGTTGGTGGCGACGAGCGTGTTGTCGTTCATCCACGCGTGGAACGACTTCCTGTTCGCGAAGACGTTCATCATCTCGGCGGCGGAGAACCAGACGCTGCCGCTGGCGTTGCAGGTGTTCGTGAAACCCGATCAGAACGACTGGGGGGCGATCATGGCCGGTTCGACGTTGATGACCATTCCGGTGCTGGTGTTCTTCATCCTGGTGCAGCGGCGCCTGGTCGCGGGGCTGGCCGGGGCGGTGAAGTCGTGATCCTGCCCCGTCCGGTGTCGTTCACCAGGGGTGACGGCGAGATCTCGTTCGACGGCACGGTCCACGTCGAGCGGGTGACAGGGCCTGCGGAGGGCTACCGGCTGTCGGTGACGCCCGACGGCGTGCGGGTGTGGGCTTCCGACGACGCGGGGGAGTTCTACGCGCGGCAGACGGTGCGGCAGCTGAGCGGGCCGGCGGCGTTCCGTTCCGTCGCGCCCGTGCGGGTGGCGTTGCCGGTGTGCGAGGTGGAGGACCACCCGCGGTTCGCGTGGCGCGGCGTGATGCTGGACGTGGCGCGGCACTTCCTGCCCAAGCACGACCTGCTGCGGTACGTCGACCTGCTGGCCGTGCACAAGCTCAACGTGCTGCACCTGCACCTGACCGACGACCAGGGCTGGCGGTTCGAGTCGCTGAAGTTCCCCCGGCTGCACGAGATCGGCGGCTGGCGGCCCGACTCGCGGTTCGGCGACCGGCGGTCCGGCGGCATGGCCGGGCGTCCGCACGGCGGCTACTACACCCAGGACGACCTGCGTGAAGTCGTCGCGTACGCGGCGCTGCGGCACATCACGGTGGTGCCGGAGATCGACGTGCCGGGGCACAGCCAGGCGGCCATCGCGGCGTACCCGGAGCTGGGCGTGTCGGGCGGGGAGGTGTGGACGGACTGGGGCATCAACCCCAACGTGCTCAAGGCCGACGAGTCCACTGTGGACTTCTACCGGCAGGTGTTCGACGAGGTGCTGGACGTCTTCCCCGGCGAGGTCGTCGGGTTGGGCGGTGACGAGGCGGAGGCCGGTGACGGTCGGTTCGTCCGTCGGATCGCCCAGTACCTGCGGCAACCTCTTCCTGCGCCTGTTCACCCCGGACGTCGGCGAGGACCCGCGATTCGCCACGGCCCCGTTCCCGACGGGCGGCATCTCGCTGCTGGACGGGATTCCGGCCATGGGCAACAAGTTCCA
>NZ_MTQP01000067.1 GCF_001984175.1 Saccharothrix sp. ALI-22-I | reverse complement strand
GAGCTGGCGCCGGTCTACCTGGACTTCGACGCCGACCCGCACTTCATGGCGCTGGCCGACGGCGAGTCCGGCAAGACCGGCCTGCTGCGCGCCATCGTGCGCGGCATCATGACCAGCTACACCTCGTCCGAGGCGCTGATCATGCTGGTCGACTACCGGCGCACGATGCTCGGTTTCATCGACACCGACCACCTGCTGTCCTACGCGGTGTCCTCGGCCCAGCTGACCGACATGATCAAGGACGTCCGCGGCTCGATGGCCGGTCGTCTGCCCGGCCCGGACGTCACGCAGGAGCAGTTGAAGAACCGCTCCTGGTGGAAGGGCCCGGAGCTGTTCGTGGTCGTGGACGACTACGACCTGGTCGCGCCGCAGGGTGGGCAGAACCCGTTGCAGCCGTTGGCGGAGTTCATCCCGCAGGCGAAGGACGTCGGTCTGCACGTCATCGCGGTGCGCCGGATGGGTGGCGCGTCGCGGGCGATGTACGACCCGATCCTGGGCAAGCTCAAGGAGATCTCGGCGCCGATCATGGTGGGTTCGGGGTCGAAGGAGGAAGGCTCGATCGTGGGCACCCTCAAGGCCTCGCCGCAGCCTCCCGGCCGGGGCACGCTGGTCACCCGCAAGTTGGGCCAGCAGCGCATCCAGGTGGCGTGGATCGACCCCGACTGACCGGTTCTTCGATACGACGAGAAGGCCTCGCTTCGGCGGGGCCTTCCGCGTTTGCACGCACAGAGGTCTCGCCTCTCGGTGTTGCTTTATGTTGGTCTCTGAGCGGGCCGAGGTTGGAGGGGGCACGTGAAGACTGAGTTCGAGCTGCGCGGGCCGGTGGCTGGTCTGCCGTGACCGAGCCGGTGACCCGCTTCGCCGTGCTCGGCCCGCTGGAGGTGTGGCACGACGGCGCGCCCGTGCCGCTGCCGGCCGGGCGCGCGAGGGTGCTGCTGGCCGCGTTGTTGTTGCGCGCCAACCAGACCCTGTCGGTGGACGACCTGGTCGAGCGGGTGTGGGACGACGACGTGCCGAACCCGCGTCGGGTGCGGGCGACGTTGCACATGGTCGTGACGCGGCTGCGGCAGGCCCTCGGTGCCGCGAACGTGGTGCGCACGGCGACCAACGGCTACGTGGCCGACGTGCCGTCGGAGGCGCTGGACCTGCACCGGTTCCGCGACCTGGCCGGGCGGGAGCGGTACGCCGAGGCGTTGGCGCTGTGGCGCGGTATGCCGCTGTCGGACGTGCGGTCGGACACGTTGCACCGCGAGGAGGTCGCGCCGCTGCTGGAGGAGCACTTGGTCGTGCTCGAACACCGCATCGACGCCGATCTGGACGCGGGCCGCGCCGGCGGGCTGGTGGCGGAGCTGCGGAGCCTGACCGAGCAGCACCCGTTGCGGGAGCGGTTCTGGGGTCAGCTGATGCTCGCCCTGTACCGCTCGGACCGGCAGGCGGAGGCGTTGGCGGCCTACCGCGCGGTGCGCGCGACGCTGGTCGAGGAGCTGGGCGTGGACCCCGGTCCGACGCTGACCGATCTGTACGAACGCATCCTGCGCAACGACGTGCGCGGCGGCCCGGTCGTCGTGGTGCCGCGCCAAGTGCCGCCGGAGATGTCGCTGTTCGTCGGTCGGGACCGGGAACTGGCCGCGCTGGACGACGCGGCGCAGCGGCCGGGAGTGGTGCTGCTGCACGGGATCGGCGGTGTCGGCAAGACCGCGTTGGCGTTGAGCTGGGCGAACCGGCACCGCGACCGCTTCCCCGACGGCGACCTGCACCTGAACCTGCGCGGCTTCGACGCCGACGGCCGTCCGGTGGAGCCGACGAGCGCGGCGGAGGCGTTGCTGGTGTCGCTGGGCGTGCGGCCGGAGGACGTGCCGGGCGGGCTGGACGCGCGCACCGCCATGCTCCGCGCCGCGCTGGCGGGCCGGCGGATGCTGCTCGTGCTGGACAACGCGGCCGACAGCGACCAGGTGATACCGCTGCTGCCGGGCACGGCGACGGTCACCGTGCTGGTCACCAGCCGCAACCAGCTGCGCCGGCTGGCCGCGCACCACGACGTGCGCCGGATTCCGCTGCACCAGCTGTCCGTGGCCGAGTCGACCGAGCTGTTGTCGTCGGTGCTGGGCGGTGACCGGATGAGCGCCGACCCGGTGGCGGGCAGGCAGGTCATCGAGCGGTGCACCGGCCTTCCGTTGGCGCTGCGGGTGTTCGCCGAACGGGTGGCCCGGTTCCCGGAGACGCCGATGAGGGAGTTCGCGGCGGAACTGGCGGACGAGCGGTCCAGGCTGGACCACCTCAACGCCGACGACGGCGACGACACCGACGTGCGGACGGTGTTCTTCTGGTCCTACCGGGCGTTGGACGTCGAGGTCGCGCGCCTGTTCCGGCTGCTGTCCGCGCACCCCGGCCCGGACATCGGCGTGCCGGCCGCCGCGGCGCTCGCGGACGTGCCCGAGTCGGTGGTGCGCAGGCAGCTCGAACGGCTCACCGCGGATCACCTGGTCGGGTCGCGCACGCCCGGCCGCTACGAGTTCCACGACCTGCTGCGGGCGTACTCGCGGGAGCTGTCGGACGCGGTGGACGACCGCACGGCGGCGTTGCGCGGCCTGATCGAGTGGTACGTGCGCGCCGCGGAGGCGGCTGCCGCGCGGGCGCCGTCCTACCGGCCGCTCCCGCAGTTCTCGCTGCCGCCCGACGCGGGGCGGTTCGCCGCCGCGGCGATGGGCGACTCCGGCGAGTGGGTCAAGCGCGAGTTGTCCAACCTCCTCGCGGTGGCCAGGGCCGCGGCCGAACGCGGTTGGCACGAGCAGGCGTGGCGGATCAGCGACGCGCTCTGGTGGGTGATGGACCTGCTGCCCAGGGGCGACGACGTGGTGGAGATCTTCCGGATCGGCCGCGACTGCGTGTTCAAGACGCCCCTGCGTGAGCGGTACGGCCACGGGCTCAACCACCTGGCCTGGATCTACTCGCAGGTCGGGCGGCTCGAATTGGCGACGCGGACGTACCTCGACACGTTGGACCTCGCCCTCGCGAACGGCGATCGTCACCTGGAGTGCGTGGTGCTGATGAACCTCGGCGCGTGCTACAGCCAGATGGGCAACCACGAGGAGGCGGTGGTCTACAAGTCGCGTGGGCTGCGGATCGCGCGGGAGCGCGGCGACAACCACCGGATGGCGGCGGCGCACTTCAACCTGGTGAAGGACCTGCGCAACCTCTACCGGCACGAGGAGGCCCTGGAACACAGCCGGCGCGCGCTGGAGATCTTCGCCCGTGAGGGGGACGAGTACTTCGCCGGTCGGGTGATGCTGGGCGCCGGCAGCTCGTGCCGGGCGTTGGGGCGGTTCGCCGAGGCGGAGCGGGCGCTGACCGAGGGCATCACGACGATGCGCGAGTTCGTGGACCGGTTCAGCGAGGCGTTGATGTCGGAGGAGTTGGGCACCGTGTTGATGTGCCTGGACCGCCACGACGAGGCGATCGACTGCTGGAGCCGCGCGATCGTCGACTACGACGAGTACGACGTGGACCGCGCCGACCAGCTGCGCCTGTGGCTGGACGACTACCGCGCCGCCGACCACCGCGCCGACAACTGAGGTTCCGGACGACCACCGCGCCGACGCCGCGGGGCCCTCGACGGAGAGAGTCGAGGACACCCGCGGTCCGGTCGTCACCGCGGCTCGGGCCGTTCCGGCGTGTCGCCCCCCGACGACCCACCGTCTACCGAGGACCGGTTCCCCATGATCGGACAACCGGTCCCGCGCCCCCCGACGGGCTGAGGCGGTGAACGGGTCAAGTGTGCGCAGCGGCCCTCACAGTTGACTCACGTCGTACTGACACGATGTCGTAGCGGGTGCTCCAATGCGCACCGCAACACCTCGTGCCACCCCCGAAAGTCGTAAACTGACGTGTCCGGGGGAGGGATATGCCGACTGGGTCGACGGCGCCGCGGTTCAACGTGCTGGGTCCGCTGGAGGCGTGGCACGACGGCGTGCGGATCACCATCCCGGCCGGCAGGGCGCGGGTGCTGTTGGCGACGCTGCTCCTGCGCGCGAACCAGCCGGTCCCGGTGGACGCGCTGGTCGACCGGCTGTGGGAGGGCGGCGCGCCGAACCCGGACCGGGTCAAGGCCACGTTGCAGATGGTGGTCCGGCGGCTGCGCCAGGCGTTGGGCGACGCGAACGTGGTCCGCACGACCACCAACGGGTACGTCGCCGACGTCGATCCGCAGGCGCTGGACCTGCACCGGTTCCGGAAACTCGCGGCGGACGGCAAGTACGCCGAAGCGCTCGGGCTGTGGCGGGGCGAGCCGCTGTCGGACGTGCGGTCGGACCTGCTGCACGCCGAGGAGGTCGAGCCGCTGCTGGAGGAACGGCTGGTCGTCCTGGAACGCCGGATCGAGGGCGATCTGGCGGCGGGCCGGTTCGGCGATCTCGTCCCCGAGCTGCGCTCGTTGACCAGGGCGTACCCGCTGCGGGAACGGTTCTGGGGCCAGCTGGTGCTGGCCCTGCACGGCAGCGACCAGCAGGCCGAGGCGCTGGCTTCGTTCCGCGAGGTGCGCGAGTTGCTGGCCGAGGAGCTCGGCGTCGACCCGAGCGAGTACCTGAGGGCCGTGCACCGCACCGTGCTGGCCGGCGACGACGAACCCCCGCTCACACCGTGGACCGCCCTGTGCCAACTCCCGCCCGACACAGCCGACTTCATCGGGCGCGACGACCTCTACGCGGAAGCGTCGGCGCTGCTCACCGCCCACCCGTCCGGAACGGCGGTGCCGGTGGTCGCGATCACCGGTGCGCCGGGCACCGGCAAGAGCACCCTGACGATCCGGATCGCGCACGGGCTGCGGAGCCGGTTCCCCGACGGCCAGCTCTTCGTCCGGCTGGACGGCGCGGGCAACGCGCCACGCGACCCGGCCGAGGTGCTGGCCGAGCTGTTGACGGCGGTGGGCGTCACCCGGTCGGCCATGCCGGACCGGCTGGAGGCCCGTGCCGCCGCGTTCCGGTCCCGCGTCGCGGACCGCGCGCTGCTCATCGTGCTGGACGACGCGGCGGGCTTCGACCAGGTGCGGCACCTGCTGCCGGGTACCGCGAGCAGCGCCGTGCTGGTCAGCAGCCGGCGCCAACTCGGCGGCCTGCCCGGTATCCGCGGCCTGCGGGTGCCGCCGCTCGCCGCCAGGTCCGGTCTCGACCTGCTGTCGCGGATGATCGGCGAACGGCGGGTCGCGGACGAGGCCCTGGCCGCCGCCGCGATCGTCGAAGCCTGCGGCGGGCTGCCGTTGGCGCTGCGGATCGTGGGCGCGCGGCTGGCCGCACGCCGGTCGTTGCCGCTGGCGAAGCTGGCCGCCCGGCTCACCGACGAACGCCGCAGGCTGGACGAGCTGGCCACCGGCGACCTGGAGGTCCGGACGAGCCTGGAGCCGAGCTACGAGGCACTGCCGCCGGACGCCGCGCTGGCGTTCCGCAGGCTGGGTCTGCTCGGCGCGTCCGACGTGGCGTCCTGGGTCGTCAAAGCGCTCACCGGCGTCGACGACCCGGAACCACTGATCGAAACCCTGGTCGAGACGAACCTGTTGGAGGAAGCGGGCCGGGACGCCACCGGTGAGCCGCGCTACCGGCTGCACGACATCCTGGCCGTCTACGCCGCCGAACTGGCTCGGGCGCAGGACGCGGAGCGGAACGACGCCGCTCTGCATGGTTACGTCGAAGCCCTGGTCACCTTGGCGGACGCGGCTTCGCGAGGCCTGCCGTCCGTGGTCGACGAGCTGCCGCACGACCCGATCGAGCCGTCCCGGCTGCTGCCGGGGCCGGAGGTCGCCCGCCTGACCGCGAACGGGACGAGCTGGTTCCTCGCCGAGCAGGTGCACCTGGCCCAGGCGGTGGAATTGTCGGCCCACCGCGGTTGGGCCGGTTCGGCCGCCGCCCTCGTCAAGCGGATGATGACCCACCTCGACGTCTACCTCGCCCCCGACCGGGTGAACGAGATCTACTGCGTGGCCAGGGACGCCGCGGCGGAAGCCGGCGAGACGAGGCTGCTGTGCCGCATGGAGCTCTCCCGACAGGTCCAGCTGGTGAAGCGGGTGCTGGACGAGTCGGTGTTGGACGGCATCGCGAAGTGCGCCGACGGCTTCCGCGAGATCGGCGACCTGCCCGGCGAGGCCATGGCGCTGGCGGCGGTGGTCCACTACGGCTACCTGCACAGCGGGAAGCCGGACGTCGAGCTCGCCCGGCGTGCGGCCGACGTGGCCAGGCGCAGCGGTGTGCGGACCGTCTACTGCTCGGTGCTGCGCGAGTTGGCCTCGATGCTCGCGGCGTCCGGCCGGTACGCCGAGTCGCTGCCCCACTTCGCCGAGACCTTGGCGCTGGCCCGGGAGTTCGACGACCCGCTGCCCGAGATCGGCGTGCTCTACCGGATGGCGCGGTACGCCATGGAACACGGCGACCTGGACCGGGCGGTCGAGGTGTCCGACCGCGCCATCGACCTGTTGCACGGTATGGACGACGTGCGTGCGGTGGCCTACGTGGCGAGCCTCGGCGCCAGGATCAGGCTCGCCGTCGGCCGCGCCGCCGACGCGTTGCCCATGGCGGAACAGGCCTACCGGGTGTTCGTCGAGGTCGGCGAGGCTATCGGCGCACCCGCCGCGGTCGCGTCGATCGCCGAGGCGCACCTCGCCCTCGGCCGGCCCCAAGAGGCGTTGCGGGTGCTGGAACCCGCGCTGCGCGAGTACCGGGACGTCGGGATGGCGGAGTCGGTCGAGCGGATGGAGCGGGCGCACGCCGAAGCCGAAGCCGCCATCGCACGACCAGCCGACGCGCCGGCGGGCTGGTGAGGTATGCATATGCAGGCCCGCCCCGGCCGACGAGGGGATGACGGATGAGCTTGCACGTGGCGGTGGACTTCGGCACGTCCAGCACCTGCGTCGCGATGTCCCTGCACGGCCGCGAACCGCAGGTCGTCGTGGTCGACGGTCAGCCGATCGTGTCCTCGGCGGTGTTCGCCGCGGCGGACGGCACGCTGTTCGTCGGGCAGGAGGCGGAACGCCAGGCCGCGGTGGACCCGGCCCGCTACGAGCCGCACCCCAAGCGCCGCGTCGACGAGGGCGAGTTGCTGCTGGGCACCAGCGTGCTGCCGGTGGTGGACGTGGTGCGGGCGGTGTTGACCAGGGCCGTGGACGAGGCGCGGCACGTGGCCGGCGGCGCGCGGGTGGACCTGCTGGTGCTCACCCACCCGGCCGACTGGGGCGCCATCCGCACCAGGGTGCTGCTGCAAGCCGCACGCGGGCTGGGCCAGGAGATCCGGCTGGTGCCCGAACCGGTCGCGGCGGCGGTGTTCCACTCGGCGACCCACGCCATCCAGGACGGCGCGGCGCTGGCCGTGCTCGACCTGGGCGGCGGCACGGTGGACGCCAGCGTGGTCGCCCGCCGCGGCAGCACGTTCCGGGTGCTGGCCACCAAGGGCGATCCCGGCTTCGGCGGCGCGGACGTGGACCAGGCGCTGCTGGAGCACGTCGGCTCGCTGGTCTCGCCGGGCGATCCGGACGCGTGGCGGCAGCTCGTGGAGGGCCGGGAGATGGCCGACCGCCGCAAGCGCCGGACGCTGCGCCAGGACGTGCGGGGCGCGAAGGAAACGCTGTCCCGGCACGCCTACACCGACGTGCCGATGCCGCCGCCGTTCCCCGACGCACACGTCACCAGGACCGACCTGGAACGCCTGATCAGCACGCCGCTCACGCGTGCCGCCGCGCTGGTGGTGACGGCCGTGCGGGACGCCGGGCTGGACCCGCGCGGGCTGGCCGGCGTGTTCCTGGTCGGCGGGTCGAGCCGCATCCCGCTGGTGGCGCGGCTGGTGCTGGAGCAGTCCGGTGTGGTGCCGACGAGCATCGACCAGCCGGAGACCGTGGTGGCCCGCGGCGCGTTGCGGGCGGTCAGCGTGGACCCGTTGCGCACCGGCGCGCTGCCGCCCGGTCAGGGCGCTGTCACCCAGAAGATCACCGACGACCGGACCCGGAAGATCACCCGGCGGATCACGCCGCCGTCACCGCCGGCCGGCTTCGCGCAGCCCTCCTACTTCCCGCAGCCGGTTCCTCCGTCCGCTCCTCTGCCCGCGCCGCCGCGCAAGAGCCGCGTGCCGCTGGTCGTGACGATCGTCGTCGCCGTGGTCGCGGTCGCCGGCGCCTCGGTGGCGTTCGTGCTGAGCAGAGGTGACGCCACTACCGGCGGGCAGACCACGCCCACCACCACGTCGGGCACGGCCGAGGGCAGGACCATCGCGCAGTACGACTACAGCTTCCTCGCGCCGACCGGCTGGACGCAGACCGGCGGGCAGGTCGAGACCCGCAAGGTGCTGCTCAAACCCGAGTCGCCGGTGTCGAACCTGGACGTCATCGCGGTGGAGGAGCGCACGCTCACCTACAACGCCACGCAGGACCGGGCGCGGGCCGAGACCGAATTGCGCGGCGACTACGACCAGCGGGCGAATGTGTCCGATTTCGACCCTTCCGCCACCTTCGCGACCAAGGATGTCGTTTACTACCGTGAAGCGGTGGGCTCGGCCATTGTCGACTGGTACGTGCTGCTCCAGGACGAAGTCCAGGTCAGCGTGGGGTGCCAGTACCCGGCGGACGGGCGCGACCGGGTCCGCCCCGCGTGCGAGCAGGTCGTCCGCACGCTGACCGTGACCAGCTGACTTTGTGGGGATTTGTGATGACCGGCATCCCGGAGGCGTTCGCCCGGTTCCGCTCCGACCTCGACGCCGCGGTGACCAGAGGCCGGCGGGCGGCGGCCGCGGCCGGCGCCAAGAGCGCGGCCCAGCGCGACCGGAACCAGCGGTTGGCCGAGCAGGCCAAGGCGCGGCAGGTCCAGCCCGACCGGCACGCGGCCACGTCCCCCGACGTCCAGCGGGTCGCCGACGGTTTCCGCCGGCACCGCGGCCTGCCGGTCCAGGAGTTGCCCCCGGCCGCGGAACTGCTCGCACCGCAGAAATCGCGAGAGCAAACGGACGCGAATGCAAATGCAGTTCCGCCGCGGCCGGTGCTCGGTTCTCGCCCGGTCGCCGGTCCGAGCGGTCAACTCCCCCCTGATCGGGGCGATGACGAGGACTTTTCGCAAGCGCGAATCCTCTACTGAGGTAGTTCACGTCACCCGATGCGTTTACAACCGCAACTACTTCCGAAGAAGTCGCGACAACGCGGAACCGACCGTGGGAGGGTCTGCGTCGGAAGAGGCGTACCAACCAAGTACGCACGCCTGATCGCAACGACCTAGGGGGTCGCACCCAATGGCTGGTTACTCGACCGGACATCCTGAGCTTGTCAACGGCGCCAAGGACATCGTCAGCACCAACGAGAGCGTCCAGGCCGTTCTGGGGCAGCTCGGCAACACCATCGACGGCCTGTCCAGTGTGTGGGCCGGTGGCGCCGCCGTGGCGTTCAACAAGCTGATGGAGCGCTTCCGCGAGGACGCCGACAAGCTCCAGAAGGCGCTGATGGACATCGCGACGCAGATGGACGACACCGCGGCCACCTACCTCCAGCAGGAAGAGGAGCAGGCGGCGGAGATGTCCAACATCACGAACCGCCTCGGCAGCTGAACCGGCGGAATTCCCATTCCGTTCTTCGCTCCAACCCTTCTTTCGTTCTTTTTTCTGACTTACCTTCCAAGGGGAGATCATGGTCGACAACATCAAGGTTGACTTCGCCGCCCTCAGCGGCGCCGCCGGTGACATCCAGGGCCAGGCGAGCAAGATCGAGTCCGAGCTCGAGAACCTGAAGGCCCGCCTCTCGCCGGTCATCGCGCAGTGGGAAGGTGCCGCGTCGGGTACCTACCAGGACGCCCAGAACCGGTGGAACGAGTCCGCCGCCGGTCTCCAGCAGGTGCTGGCCCAGATCGGTTCGGCCGTCGCCTCCGCGACCGACGCCTACCAGGCCGCGGAGCGGAAGAACGCCGACCGCTGGTGATCAGCGTCACCGCTGTGTGACCCTTCGCGTGGCCCCGGAGACCTCGAGGATCCGGGGCCCGCGTGTGTTTCGACCCCGGTTGACGGGGGCCGTTTTGACCCGCCCCGACTCCACCCGGTATCTTCCTACGTTGTTGTGCGGTACTCGGTGCGCTCTATGCGTGCCTCGTGTTCTGGTCCTCTGCCCACCTGGGGTCTCTGGCCTGAGCAGCCGCCGCAATGACCCCAGACGCAAGTGACGACGAGGTAGACCCGTGCGCACGTACAGCCCGAAGTCCGGCGAGGTGACCCGAACCTGGCATGTGATCGACGCCCAGGATCTGGTGCTCGGTCGGCTCGCCACCCAGGCCGCGACGCTGCTGCGCGGCAAGCACAAGCCGACCTACGCCCCACACGTTGACACCGGTGACTTCGTCATCGTCATCAACGCGGACAAGGTGGCGTTGACCGGCAAGAAGCGTGATCAGGAGTTCGTGTACCGGCACTCCGGCTTCCCGGGCGGCCTGAGCCAGCGTTCGTTCGGCGAGGTGCTCGACACCCGCGCCGACCGGCTGGTCGAGAAGGCGATCAAGGGCATGCTGCCCAAGAACCGCCTCGGCCGCGCGATGGCGAGCAAGCTCAAGGTCTACACGGGCCCGAACCACCCGCACGCTGCGCAGCAGCCGCAGCCGTTCGAGATCAAGAAGGTCGCCCAGTGACCGAGCACCAGACCGAGGACATCGACGTGACCACTCCTGAGGCCGAGCTCGACGCAGTCGAGACCGACGTCGTGGAGCCCGAAGCCGTCGAGGCGGAGGCCCCCGAGGCGGACGCCACCGAAGCCGAAGCCCCCGAGGCCGAGGCCGAGACGACCGAGGCCCCCGAGGCCGAGGCCACCGACGGCGAGGCCGTCGAGACCGAGGCCACGCCCGTCGTGCGGCACACCCTTGGCGTGGGTGCGCACCACCTCGCGCAGACCGTCGGCCGCCGCAAGCAGGCGATCGTGCGCGTCCGGCTCCTCCCCGGCACCGGCCAGTTCACCCTGAACGGGAAGTCGATGGACGACTACTTCCCGAACAAGGTGCACCAGCAGCTCATCCGTGAGCCCCTGGTGACGACCGAGAAGCCGGAGACGTTCGACGTCATCGCGACCCTGCGTGGCGGCGGCACCACCGGCCAGGCCGGTGCGCTGCGGCTCGCGATCGCGCGTGCGCTGATCGCGGTCGACTCCGAAGACCGCCCGGTGCTGAAGAAGGCCGGCTTCCTCACCCGTGACCCCCGGGTCAAGGAGCGGAAGAAGTACGGTCTGAAGAAGGCCCGCAAGGCGCCTCAGTACAGCAAGCGCTGACCCTTTTCACCAGGTCCGGCGAGCACCACCCTGCGGGAGCAGTCAGTTCCTTGTCGAACTGCTGCTCCCGCAGTGCTTTCTACATGTGTTTTCGCGCAATTCCGCCCAGTGTTGTGTGTACATGGAGGTCACGGCGATCATGGCTCGCCTGTTCGGCACCGACGGCGTACGCGGTCTCGCCAACGCGGACCTGACCCCGGAACTCGCGCTGTCCGTCGCCGCGTCGGCGGCGCGCGTGCTGGCCGAGCACGACCGCTCGCACCGCCCGGTGGCGGTGGTCGGCCGTGACCCGCGGGCCAGCGGCGAGATGTTGGAGGCGGCCGTCGTGGCCGGCCTCACATCGGCGGGCGCGGACGTGTTGCGCGCGGGCGTCCTGCCCACCCCGGCGGTCGCCTACCTGGTGGCCGCGCTGGGCGCGGACCTCGGCGTGATGATCTCCGCCTCGCACAACCCGATGCCCGACAACGGCATCAAGCTGTTCGCCGCGGGCGGGCACAAGCTGCCCGACGCGGTCGAGGACGAGATCGAGCAGAAGCTGGGCGAGCGCGAGCACCGCCCGACCGGCGCGGGCATCGGCCGCGTCCGCGATATCGAGGACGCCGAGGGCCAGTACGTGCAGCACCTGCTGAAGGTGACGCCGCACCGCCTGGAGGGCCTGAAGGTCGTGGTGGACTGCGCGAACGGCGCCGCGTCCGTGGCCGCGCCCGACGCCTACCGCCGCGCCGGCGCCGAGGTCGTCGAGATCCACGCCTCGCCCGACGGCCTCAACATCAACGACAACGCCGGCTCCAACCACGTCGCGAAGCTGCGTGCCGCCGTGGTCGAGCACGGCGCCGACCTGGGCATCGCGCACGACGGTGACGCGGACCGCTGCGTCGCGGTCGACGCCGACGGCAACGACCTCGACGGTGACCAGGTCATGGCCGTGCTGGCGCTGGGCATGAAGGAAAGCGGCGAGCTGACCGACAACACCCTGGTCGCCACCGTGATGAGCAACCTGGGCCTGCACCTGGCCATGCGCGAGCACGGCATCAACCTCAAGACCACCGCGGTCGGTGACCGTTACGTGGTGGAGGAGCTGCGCGCGGGCGGGTACGCGTTGGGCGGCGAGCAGTCCGGGCACGTGGTCTTCCCGGCGTACGCCACCACCGGTGACGGCCTGCTGACCGCGTTGCGGCTGATGGCGCGGATGGCCGAGACCGGCAAGCCGCTGGCCGAGCTGGCGGGCGTGATGCGCCGGCTGCCGCAGGTGCTGATCAACGTGGTCGTCGGGGACAAGGCGGCGGTGGCGAAGAACACGGCGGTCAACGAGGCCGTCGCGGCGGTGTCGGCCGAACTGGGCGACACCGGCCGGGTGCTGCTGCGACCGTCCGGCACCGAGCAGTTGGTGCGGGTCATGGTGGAGGCCGCCACCCACGAGCTGGCGGAGTCCGCCGCACAGCGGCTGGCCGGTGTGGTTTCCTCGGTGCACTGATTGCGTTTGCTCGGGCAACCGCAATTACTGTTTCCGGTCTGCGGACAGGCTTGAGCCGGCACCCTGTTCGTGGAACCGGAGCAGGTCTTCCGGCGTCTGATCCGGGGAAACGGGGAGGCATTCGATGGCGGGCTTCGGCGTTGGGCCGGGTGAACTCCAGAACGCTGCCAAGCAGTACGAGGACCACAGCGCGGACATCATCCAGCTGAAGAACTCGGTGACACCGGCGGTGGGCGCGGGCCAGGTCGGCCGGAAGTTCCAGGGCACCGAGACGAAGTACAAGGTCTACTTCGACCGCCTCCAGGCCAGTATGGAGACGTTCGGTCGAGAGGCGAGCAACGTCGCGCTGCGCCTGAAGGACGTGGCGAAGACGTACGAGAGCAACGAAGCCGCCACCAGCGACCAGTTCAAGGGGTGACCGGGTGGCCGACCAGAACGAGATCAAGCAGCTCCTCGACGACCCCAACGTCACGCCGGAGACCAAGCAGCAACTGGTCCGCGCGTTGGCCGGCGCCGGTGGCAGCGAAGAGGACGTGCGGCGCTACGCCGAGGCCAACGGCGTCGAGGTGCCCAACGACCCGGGTTTCTGGCAACACACGGGCGGCGTGCTGCTCGCTCCGGTGACCATGGGCGGAAGCCTCGCCTTCAACGCCGGGCAGGAAATGCGGCACGGCGACTGGACGGTGGAGGGCGGCGAGGCGGACAAGCTCGTCGCCGAGGCCAAGGAAGAGCGCGAACTCGGCAGCACGCAGAAGGTGCTCAACGAGACCGGCGACTTCAGCACCTCCAACGAGTTGATCGACGCGGGCTCACCCGGGCTGCGGTTCTTCGAGAAGTTCATCCCGATCTACCAGGAGGCGGCGCCGCTGGCCGGGCACGGCGGCCAGGCCCCAGATCTCCGGGGTTACATCTACAAGAACTACGACGAGGTCCGCGACATCGACTTCGGCAAGTTCCGCGAAGACGCCGAGAAGATCAACAAAGCGGTCGCGGACCTGGACAACCACCAGAACGGCCTGGGCACCGCGTGGAACGGGCTCGCGTCCTGGGAGGGCGGGGCCGCGCAGGCCGCCAACGGGTACAACGGCAAGTTCCTCAACACCGCCGGCACCTTCATCCAGGACACGAAGAACGCGCCGGGCACCATCGTGGCCGGTGTGGGCACGATCCAGCAGCAGGTCAAGGAATTCGCGCAACACATCCACGACATGTACGCCGAGCAGTGCGGCGGTCTCTCGGTGGACGAGGCGAAAAAGCAGATCCGAATGGCCCGCGGTGACATCAGCGAGAGCGATTTCAGCCTCGGCGACTGGTTCTCGGGCATTCCGGACATGCTCATCGGCGGCGCGATCGGCATTGTGCTCGGCGGTCCGGTCGGCGGCATCATCGGCAACTTCATGGGGTGGGCGGACCACGCCAAGGAGGTCCGGCAGCGCCTGATGGACGAGGCCAAGCAGAAGCTGCGCGGCCTGTGCCAGGAGTTCGACGGCAAGAAGCAGGCGTTCGACGGCTACTGCCAGACGGTGCAGATGGGCGTCCAGACCGCCTACGACACGATGTTCGGCCAGCTGGAAGGTCAGATCAAGGACCAGCCGTTCGGCCAGATCGGTGACCCGCCCGCGTTCGGCGAGGACAGCGGCAGCCGGGAGAAGGTCCAGCAGCCCGGCGGTGACACGCCTGGTGGTGGCACGCCTGGTGGTGGGGCGCCGGGTGGTGGCGCGCCGGGTGGTGGCGCGCCGGGTGGTGGCGTGCCGGAGATGCCGAAGCCGGAGAACCCGCTGGACAAGGACGGTGACGGCAAGCCCGACGTGCCGGGTGACACCGACGGCGACGGCAAGCCGGACGACTTGGACGGCGACGGCAAGCCCGACGGCACGCCCGACAGCCTCAAGGGCGAGGAGGCGCCGGAGACCGTCACGATCAAGAGCGGTGACAACGAGATCCAGGTCACCGAGCCGGACGCGAACGGCCACGTCAAGATCACCATCGACACGCCGCAGAGCGAGCCGAAGACCTACGACGTCGACTTCAGCAACAACCCGGACGCCGCGAAGGCCCTGATGGGTCAGAACGGCGGGGCGGCGTTGGCCGGTGCGTTGGCGGGGGCGACCGCCGCCACACCCGCCGCCACACCCGGCGGCATGCCCACCGGCACTCCCGGCACACCGATGACGGGCGCGGTCGGCGGCAGTGGCGCCGGTGACGGGGCGATCCCGATCGAGGCGGGCGCGGACGGCAAGGCGTTGATCGAGCTGGACGGCCTGGCGGTCACCGCCGAGGTCGACCCGCTGACCGGTGAGATCAACCTCACCGTGGACGACGGCGCGGGCACCCCGCAGGAGTACGGCGTCGAATTCGGCGAGGACAACGCGGACGGCGGCGTGGCGGGCATCCCGGGCATCCCGGACATGGACGCCGCCGTACCACTGCCCGCGACGGGCGAGCCGCAGTTCAGCACCATGCCTGTGGACAGTGGAACGGCGCCTGGCTTCACCGAGCCGGTGACCACGATGCCCGCCGAGGGTGGAGCGTCGCCGGGCTTCACCACGATGCCCGCTGAAGGTGGAGCGTCGCCGGCCTTCACCACGATGCCCGCCGAGGGCGGCGCGGTTCCGGGCTTCAGCGCGATGCCCGCCCCCGATTCCGGTTTCGCGCCCGGCTTCACCGAACCCGCGGCAGCGTCGTCCTTCCAGGACTCCGCACCCCGGTCCGACGCCGCGTTCGCGCAGCCGCTGAACATGAACACCGAGGGCACCACCTCCACGTCGGGTGCCTCCATGTTCGGCGGGCCGAGCGGCTTCAACGGCGCCGACTCGGTGCTCGGCAGTTCACCGGGCGGTGCGGAGAGTCCGTGGAGCAGCCCGTCCTCCAACGCGGCGGACCACGGCTTGGTCGACACGAATACCTCCCAGGCGGCCCAGCCCGGCGCGGCCACCCTGCCGTCCATGCAGGACGGCCACAGCGCCGGCCAGCCCGGCACCGGCCAGCCCGGCGGCATGATGGGCGGCGGGATGATGGGCGGCGGCATGGCCGGTGGCGGGCAGCAGGGCGGCGGCGGCGACAACGAGCGCAGCCCGAGCCAGTGGCGGACCACCGGGTCGCTGTTCGACGACGATCTGAGCCTGAGTCGCGTCCAAGGTGTGCTCGGTGAAGAGGGAGGCCGGTAGGCGTGGACGTCATCGTGGTGGACCCGAAGGTGCAGCAGGCGTTCGCGGAGCAGACCGAACGGTTCCGGCGGGCCAACGCCGAGGTCACCGGTGCGCTGCGGGAGAGCCAGGCGCGCCTGGCCGCCGAGGCGAAGGAACGCGACGAGCGCCTGGCGGCCGAACGCGCCCGGCTGCAGGAGAAGTCGCAGCAGCTCGCCGCCGCGGGGAGTCAGCCGGCGCGCAAGCCGCAGTGGGAGCGTGGGCCGCAGTCCTCCGGGGAGCTGGCGTTGGGTCCGGAGGACGACGAGCCGGAAACCGCGGCTGCTCCGGTCGCGCCGCTGCCTCTTCCGCCCCCGCCCCCGCCGGCGGTTCAGCGTCGTCGGCCCTCGCCGGTCGATGACGACGACGATCTCAGTGGCCAGAGCTGGTTGACCTGACGCGCGAGGCGCGTCAGTGGCGGACGAGTGGGCCGCGCTGGTAGGTGAGCACGGCGCCCTTGACGTCGCCGTCGAGCAGCGCGTCCCACTTCTTCTCGCCCTTGAGCATCCGCAGCAGGAACGCCGTCGTCAGCGCCCGCGCCAGCTTCTGCGCCGCCCGCTCACCCTTGCCGTCGAGCAGCAGCTCACTCCAGTGCCGCCCTTCGGCGAACCCCAAATGGCTGGTCTTCGGCAACGTCCGCAGCTGCACCGGCCCCTGCCACGCCTCCGCGATCGCCTCCGCGTGCCCGACCGGCGGCGCGATGCGGTCCTCCCCGGCAGCCAGGTGCAACCCCGGCACGCCCACCCGCCGAGCGGCGTCCAGGGCGGACGGTCGGGTCTCCGATGCGGCCAACGTCACGACCGCCCGCACCCGCGAGTCGTCCGCGGCCGCGAGCACCGCGGCGCCTCCACCCATCGAGTGACCGACCACCGCCAGCCGCGACGCGTCCACGCTGATCCCGCCGTCACCCAGCCGCACCCCGGTGCACACGTCGAGGGTCGTCCGCAGGTTCCCGGCCAGCAGCCGCGACGACATCAACGGCCCCCGCTGGGTCCCCGGCGCCGCGGCCACGAAACCCCACGACGCGAGATGCCGCAGCAGCGCCCGATAGCGGTTGACCGGCTGCAACCAGCCGTGCCCGAAGGCCACCGCGGGCAACCCCAGCCCCACCGCGGGCGTGTAGACCAGGCCCGGTAGGCCGACCAACGCCAGGTCGCCGCGCAGCACCGGGTGCTCGCCTGGCCTGCTGAGCTGGTCGAGCACCTGCTTCGCCGAGTAGCCGCTCACCCCGCGAACCGTAGTCGATCGCACCGACGCCGCGCATATCTCCATTGGTCTATACCAATAATGACCATGACCAGCGCAAAGACTCGGAAGTGGTCCTTTAGGGTGACGGCCCTGGTCTAGTTACGCTGTGCGGTGTGTGCGGAATCGTGGGATATGTGGGCCACCGGTCGGCGTTGGACGTCGTGCTCGACGGGCTGCGACGGCTGGAGTACCGGGGCTACGACTCGGCGGGCGTCGCCGTGCTCGACGGTGACGGCGGCCTGGCCGTCGAACGCAAGGCCGGACGCCTGACGAACCTGGAGGCCCGCCTGGACGAGGTCGGCCGCGAGGCGTTCGCGGGCACCGCCGGCATGGGCCACACCCGCTGGGCCACCCACGGCGCCCCGATCGACCGCAACTCGCACCCGCACCGCGACGTCACCGGTCGCGTCGCGGTCGTGCACAACGGCATCATCGAGAACTTCGCCGCCCTCCGCGCCGAGCTGGAGGCGGACGGCATCGAGATGGCCAGCGACACCGACACCGAGACCACCGCGCACCTCATCGCCCGCGCGTACGACGAGGGCGACACCAAGGGCGACCTCGCCGCGAGCGTCCGCATGGTGGCCCGCCGCCTGGAAGGCGCGTTCACCCTCGTCGTCACGCACGCCGAGGAGCCGGACCGGGTCATCGCCGCCCGCCGCTCGTCCCCGCTGGTGGTGGGGGTCGGCGAGGGCGAGACGTTCGTCGCGAGTGACGTGTCGGCGTTCATCGAGCACACCCGCGAGGCCGTCGAGCTGGGCCAGGACCAGATCGTGGTGATCGACCGCGACGGCTACACCGTGACCGACTTCAACGGCGAGCCGGCCGTGGCCAAGCCGTTCACGGTCAACTGGGACCTGTCGGCCGCCGAGAAGGGCGGCCACGAGTACTTCATGCTCAAGGAGATCGAGGAGCAGCCGGAGGCGCTGGCGAACACGCTGCGCGGCCACTTCCGCGACGGCCGGATCGTGCTGGACGAGCAGCGCCTGTCCGACCAGGACCTGCGGGACGTGGACAAGGTCTTCGTCGTCGCCTGCGGCTCGGCCTACCACTCCGGGCTGGTCGCCAAGTACGCCATCGAGCACTGGACCCGGCTGCCCGTCGAGGTGGAGCTGGCCAGCGAGTTCCGCTACCGCGACCCGGTGCTGGACCGGGACACGCTGGTCGTGGCCGTGTCGCAGTCCGGCGAGACCGCCGACACGTTGGAGGCCGTCCGGCACGCCCGTTCGCAGAAGGCCCGCGTGCTGGCGGTGTGCAACACGAACGGCGCGCAGATCCCGCGCGAGTCCGACGCCGTGCTCTACACGCACGCCGGGCCGGAGATCGGGGTCGCGTCCACCAAGGCGTTCCTCGCCCAGATCGCGGCGAACTACCTGGTCGGGCTGGCCCTGGCGCAGGCGCGCGGCACGAAGTACCCGGACGAGGTGGCGCAGGAGTTCCACCAGCTGGAGGCCATGCCGGACGCCGTGCAGAAGGTGCTGGGCACGGTGGAGCAGGTCCGTGCGCTGGGACGTGAGCTGGCCGATTCGAAGGCCGTGCTGTTCCTGGGGCGGCACGTGGGCTACCCGGTGGCGCTCGAAGGCGCGTTGAAGCTCAAGGAACTCGCGTACATGCACGCCGAGGGGTTCGCGGCGGGCGAGTTGAAGCACGGTCCGATCGCGTTGATCGAAGAGGGCCTGCCGGTGGTGGTGATCATGCCGTCGCCCAAGGGGCGGGCGGTGCTGCACTCGAAGCTGGTGTCGAACATCTCGGAGATCCAGGCGCGTGGTGCGCGGACGATCGTGATCGCCGAAGAGGGTGACCAGAAGGTTCGCCAGTTCGCGGATCACCTGATCGAGATCCCGGCGGTGCCGACGCTGCTCCAGCCGCTGATCTCCACGGTGCCGTTGCAGGTGTTGGCGGCGGAGATCGCGCGCAGCCGTGGGTACGACGTGGACAAGCCGCGCAACCTCGCCAAGTCCGTCACCGTCGAGTAGGGCAGGCTTGACCCCATGCGGGGTCTGTGGACGACGGATCGGGTCCGGGCGGCGGAAGAACGCGTCATGGCGGTCGTGCCGCCCGGCGCGCTGATGCGGCGGGCGGCGTTCGGCGTGGCGACCGTGGCCGCGGGGCTGCTCGGCGGCAAACGGCGGGTCGGACTGCTCGTGGGCGCGGGCAACAACGGCGGAGACGCGTTGTGGGCGGGGTACTACCTGCGCAAACGCGGTGTCGCCGTGTCCGCCGTGCTGCTGACACCTGATCGTGTGCACGCCGAGGGTCTGGCCGCGTTCCGTCGTGTGGGCGGTCGGGTGGTCGCCCGCCTGACCGATGTCGACCTGGTGATCGACGGGATCGTGGGACTTTCCGCCCGGGGCCCCCTCCGCCCGGACGCCGCCGAACACGTGGCGCACCTCGACGCGCCGGTGCTCGCGGTGGACCTGCCCAGCGGCATCGACCCCGACACGGGTGCGATCTCCGGGCCCGCCGTGCGTGCGCACACCACCGTGACGTTCGGCTGCCTCAAGCCCGTGCACGCGCTGGCGGACTGCGGTGACGTGCGACTGGTCGACATCGGGCTGGACGGCGAGCTGGGTGGGCCCGACCTGGTCGAACTGGAAGTGCCCGACATCGGCCTGGCGTGGCCGGTGCCGGGGGCGGAGGACGACAAGTACACCCAGGGCGTCACGGGTATCGCCGCCGGTTCGGCGACCTACCCCGGTGCGGCCGTGCTGGCGACCGGCGCTTCGCTGCTGGCGACATCCGGCATGGTCCGGTACGCCGGTGCGGCGGCGGAGGACGTTCGGGCGCGGTGGCCGGAGGCCATCTGCACCGGCTCGATCACCGACGCGGGCCGCGTGCAGGCGTGGGTCGTCGGCCCCGGTCTGGGCACCGGCTTGGGCGCCGAGGCGGTCCTCCGCACCGTCCTGGAGGCCGGCGTGCCAGTCTGCGTGGACGCCGACGCGATCACCATGCTCGCCAACAACCCGGACCTGTGGGACGCACGCGACCCCGACGCCCCCTTGGTCCTGACCCCGCACGACCGCGAATTCGAGCGCCTGATCGGCCCAGTCGGCACCGACCGCGTAGCCGCCGCCCGAAAAGCAGCCGAGCAATTCAACGCCGTAGTGCTCCTGAAAGGCCACACCACTGTCATCGCCGGCCCGGACAACCGAGTCCTGGTCAACCGCGCCCGCACCTCCTGGGCCGCAACCGCCGGCTCCGGTGACATCCTCTCCGGCCTCCTGGGCTCCCTCCTGGCCGCCGGCCTGGACCCCCTCCTAGCCGCAGGCTGCGCCGCAAAAGTCCACGTCCTAGCCGCCGACCTGGCATCCCACGGCGCCCCCATCCCCGCCACCGCCCTCCTCCAGTCCATCCCCGACGCCATCCGCACCATCCGCCCCTTCTAACCTCCGCCACCCCTCCCACCCCCACACAAACCCGAGAGTCGAACCCCCAGACCCCGGGAGTCGAACCTTCGCGCCGCGAGAGTCGAACGTTCAGGACCCCCGAATTCAACGCTCAGGACAGGGGCGGGCCGGCGCGAACGCGGGACTGGCGTGTTCTGAGCGTTGAACTCTCGGGTCCGGAGCGTTCGACTCTCGCGTCCTGAACGTTCGACTCTCGCGGCTTGAGTGTTCGACTCCCGGGTTTGTGGGGCTGGTGGTCGGTGGGCGGGTGGTGGGGCTGTGTCACCATGAGCGGTGTTATGGCTGCTCCTCGCGCTGAGGTCGTGATCGACCTCGACAACCTCCGGCACAACGTCGCCCACCTCGACGCCCTCGCGTCGAACGCCGACACCATGGCCATCGTCAAGGCCGACGGGTACGGGCACGGGGCCGTGGAAGTGGCCAGAGCGGCCGTCGAAGCCGGCGCCACGTGGCTCGGGTCGTGCTCACTCGCGGAAGCCCTCGCGCTGCGGGCGGCGGGGCTGACGGTGCCGATCCTGGCCTGGCTGGACCCGGCGGGCACGGACTACACGCCCGGCGTCGAGCAGGACATCGACCTGTCCGTCTCCTCGACGACCCAGCTCAAGGAGGTCGCCGCCGCCGCCGAGAAGGCCGGCAGGACGGCCCGCGTCCACCTCAAGATCGACACCGGCCTGTCCCGCAACGGCTGCCCGGTCGCCACCTGGCCCGAACTGGTCGAGCAAGCTGCCAAGACCACCAACGTCGAAGTTCACTCGATCTGGTCGCACCTGGCCGTCGCCGACGAGGTCGGCCACCCCGCCACCGACGCCCAGGCCGAGCGCTTCGACGACGCCTACCGCGAAGCCCTCGCCGTCGGCCTCGACCCGCGCCGGCACATCGCCAACTCGGCCGCCGTCATCACCCGCCCGGACCTGCACCTCGACCTGGTCCGCCCCGGCATCGCGATCTACGGCCTCAACCCGGTGCCCGTCCCGGCCGATCTGCGCCCGGTGATGACGTTCCGCTCGACGGTCGCCCTGGCCAAGCGCATTCCGGCCGGGGAATCGGTGTCCTACGGTCTGAGTTGGACCGCCAAGAGCGACACGAACCTGGCCCTGGTGCCCGTCGGTTACGCCGACGGCGTGCCGCGCAGCCTCTCGAACCGGATGCACGTCTGGCTCGCCGGACGACGCCGCCCGGTCGTCGGCCGCGTCTGCATGGACCAGATCGTGGTCGACTGCGGCGACGACGCGGTGGCTGAGGGGGACGAGGTCGTGCTGTTCGGATCCGGCGACAAGGGCGAGCCGACGGCCCGCGAGTGGGCCGACACCACCGGCACCATCGACTACGAGATCGTCACCGGCATGTACCGGCCACGCGTGACCAGGACGTATGCCGGGACCAGCCGGTGAACACGGTGTGGAAGGCCGTCGGCTGGGCCGGCGGCATCCTCGGCGCCGCCGCGACCGGCGTCGCGGTCGGCGTGGCCGCGAACCAGAAGAAGGTCTCGCACGACCGCCAAGTCGACGACCCGCTGGCCGACGAACCGCTGGGCCGCCTCAGGCCCACCCGCGAGTCCACCGTCGCGGCCGACGACGGCGTGCCGCTGTCGGTCGAAGAAGTCGACCCCCAGGACGGCGGAAAACCCGACGTCACGGTCATCCTCGTGCACGGTTTCGCGCTGGACCGCCGCTGCTGGCACTTCCAACGCCGAGACCTCGCCACCCTCACCGAACCACGCGTCCGCCAGGTCATCTACGACCAGCGCAGCCACGGCCGCTCCGGCCGGTCCACCGCCGAGGCCAGCACGATCGAGCAGTGCGCCAAGGACCTGGACGCCGTCATCCGCTCGATGGCCCCCGAAGGCACGTTGGTGCTGGTGGGCCACTCCATGGGCGGTATGACGATCATGGCGTTGGCCGAGCAGCAGCCCGACTTGTTCGCCGAGCGGGTGCGCGGCGTCGCGCTCGTCGGCACGGCGGCCGGCGCGGTCGGCGGCGCGGGTCTGCCGAAGTCGGTGCTGTCCCGCTACAACCCGGTGACGCTGGGCGTCGGACGTCTCGCGGGCCTGCAACCAAGCCTGGTGGAGTGGGTCCGGCGCCGGGCGTCCACGCTCACCTGGAGCGGCATCCGGGCGTTGGCGTTCGGCACCGGCAAGGTCAGCCCGTCGCTGGTCGACCTGATGGACCAGATGATCGGCGGCGCCACCGTGCAGGTGCTCACCGAGTTCCTGGAAACCCTCGGCACGCACAACCGCTACAAGGCGCTGGCCGGTCTGCGGCACTGCGAGGTGCTGGTGATCAGCGGCGACGCGGACAAGCTGACGCCGTTCTCGCACGCCGAGCGGATGGCCGAGGAGATGCCGCACGGCGAACTGGTCCGCGTGTCCGGGGCGGGCCACATGCTCATGTTGGAACAACCCGACCTGGTCACCGGGCACCTGGTCGGATTGGTTCGGCGCAGTGCCGCCGAACGGTCGGAAAGCAGGCGACGGTGGTGGCGACGAGCGTGAATGTGACGCTCCCCGAGGTGCACGACACCGAGGAGTTCGGGCGCAAGCTGGGCGGGCTGGTGCGACCAGGAGACCTGGTGCTGCTGTCCGGCCCGTTGGGCGCGGGCAAGACAGCGCTGGTGCGCGGCCTGGCCGACGGCCTGGGCGTGACGGGCCGGGTCAGCTCGCCGACGTTCGTCATCGCCCGCGTGCACGACCCCGCTCCGGACGGCCGCGGCGTGCCGCTGGTGCACGTCGACGCCTACCGGCTCGGCGGACATCTCGACGAGCTGGACGACCTCGACCTGGACACCGACCTGGTGGACGCGGTGGTGGCCGTCGAGTGGGGCGAGGGCGCGGCCGAGCGGCTGTCCGAGGACCACCTGTTGATCAGGCTCGAACGGCGGGACGACGACGTCCGAATCGCCCACCTGCACCCACACGGCGCCTGGACCGACCGCGAACTACCAGCTTGAGACTGTGTTTAATGGCCGCTGCTCCGCAGACGGCGGGCTCAGTCGCCCGGAAGTCCTCGCGCTGTGGTTGAGGAAGCTACCGGTGGTCCGAGATCCCGCGCACGACGCCCAGTTCCACCAGGTCCTGGGGGCGCAGCCGCAGGTCGTCGGCGAGTCGTGGCACGTCGTCGCGCTTGAGGATCGCCGCCGCCAGTTCCGGCGCGATCACCGAGAAGTAGGCGTCCGGCGTGATCCACGTGTGCTCCGGCGACGACAGCGCCAACGCGCCACCGGACCCGCCCTCCCCGACGACCAGGGTGGTGATCGGCACGCGGGCTTCGGCGACGGTGGCGAACAGTTCCGCGATGGCCGCGCCGACACCCGCCCGTTCGGCCGCCGCGTCGTTGGCCGCACCCGGCGTGTCCACCAGGGTCAGCACCGGCAGCGCGAACCGCTCGGCCAGCCGGATCAGGCGGGACGCGGTGCGGAACCCGGCCGGGGTGGTGGCGGTGCCGGTCTGCGCGGCGAACGCGATGGCCCGCCCACCCCGCGACCCGATGCCGCACAGCATCCCCGGATCGACCCCGCCCGCACGGTCACCGCTGATCGGAACCCGGTCGTCGAAGTAGTCGTCCAGGTAGGCGCCGGCACGGGGACGTTCCGCAGCGCGCGCCCGCAACACCGCGCTCCACCCGTTCTCGGGCAGCTCTTGAGCACCCAGAGCGCGCGGCACCTCGGCCGGCACCGCGTCACCACGGGTCAGCACGCCGAGAATCCGCCTCACGGTCGAGTCGACCTCGTCCCGCGACACCACCACGTCCACCGTCCCTGCCGCGAACTGGCCTTCAGCGGTGTACGCGGGGCCGTCGTCCGGCCGCACCCTGCTGCCCGCGAACCCGACCTGCGCACCGGCCACCCCGACCACCACGTCCGCACCCGCGCCCAGCGACGCCCACAGGCCGCCGGTCGTCGGATCGCACAGCACGGACACGTGCGGCAACCCGGCTTCCCGGTGCATCGCGCACAGCCACGCCACCCGCTGGAGCTGCCGCAACGACAGCATGCCCTCCTGCATCCGACTGCCACCGGTCGCGATCATCGACACCACCGGCAGGTGTGTGGCCCGAGCCTCGGTGAACGCCTCTTCGATCACCGCGCCGGTCGCCGTGCCGACCGAACCACCGAGGAACCGGAAGTCGAACGTGATCACCACGGCGTGCCGGTGCCGCCGCCACGAGACCGATTCGGCCCCACCGGACCGTTCCCGCGCCCGGGCCAACTGCGCCTCGTACCCCGGCCACCCCAGCGGATTCGGACCCAACGGATTCATCGCAGCTCCCGCCCGGGGAACCGCAGGGCGATCTTCGTCGACGACATGGCCGGCCCTGACAGCAGCATCCCCTTACAGTGACCGGCCCCGCCGCCAAGCGCATCACCAGTGTGGTTCGAGCCACGCCCCAGGTGGATCTTCGCCCCGCCGCCCGCCGCCCGCCGCCCGCCGCCCCGCCGGGGACGCCCTCACCGACCTGACCGGACCACAGCGCGAGGTCGCGTCGGTCGTTCGTGACTCATTTTCCGGCGATCACGCTTTTCGATCGTCGGAAAATGTGGCGCGAACGACCGACTTCCAGGCGACCGAGCCCGCGACGCCGGAGGCGGCGCAATCCAACACGGACGTCAAGTCCAGTGTGGCTTGAGCCACCCGTACTCTTACCTGTTGTGCTGGTGCTCGCCTTGGACACCGCGACCCCCGCCGTCACGGCCGGTGTCGTGGAACTGACGCCCGATTCGCCGCCGCGCCTGCTCGCCCAGCGGGTGACGGTGAACTCGAAGGCGCACGGTGAGCTGCTGACCCCGCACGCCCAGGAGGCGCTGGCCGAGGCCGGGCACACGCTCGCCGACCTCGACGCCATCGTCTGCGGTTCGGGTCCGGGGCCGTTCACCGGCCTGCGCGTCGGCCTGGTCACCGCCGCCGCCCTCGGCCAGGCCCTCAACCGGCCGGTCTACCCGGTGCCGACCCCGGACGCCATCGCGCTGGACGCCGCCACCGGCAAACCGCTGCTCGTGGCCACCGACGCGCGCCGCAAAGAGGTGTACTGGGCGGTCTACGACGCGGCCGGCCGGCGCACGGACGGCCCGCACGTGGACCGGCCCGCCGACCTGGTCGCCAAGCTGCCCGCCGTGGCGGATGCGGCCGGTGAGGGCGCCGAGATCTACGCCGACGTGCTGAACCTGCCGGTGGTGCAGGCGCGCTACCCGTCGCCGGTGTCCCTGGTCGCGGCCGCCGCCGACGAACTGCTCGCGGGCGCCCGCCCGGCCGCCCTCACCCCGCTCTACCTGCGCCGACCCGACGCGGTCGAGCCGGTCGGCCGGAAGCGGGTGACGAAGGCGTGAGCGCCGGCACCGTCACGATCGCTCCGCTGCGCCACGAGGACGTGCCGCGGTGCGCGGAGATCGAGCACGAGCTGTTCCCCGGTGACGACCCGTGGAGCGAGGACGCGTTCCGCAGCGAACTCGCCAACGGCAACTTCTACGTCGGCGCCTACGACGGCGGCGTCCTCATCGGGTACGCGGGCCTCGGCCTGACGGACTTCGAGTCCAGCGTGCACACGATCGCCGTGACCAAGGGCTACCAGGGCAGCGGTGTGGGCAAGACCCTGCTGCGGACCCTGCTGGCGAAGGCCGACGAGGCCGAGCTGCCGGTGTTCCTGGAGGTCCGCACGGACAACGTGCCCGCGATCAACCTCTACCTGGCGCACGGCTTCGAGCACCTGGGCCTGCGCCGCCGTTACTACCAGCCGTCGGGCGCCGACGCGTACACGATGGGAAGGCCCGCGAACCGTGACTGACCGGCTCATCCTCGGTATCGAGAGCTCGTGCGACGAGACCGGTGTCGGCATCGTCCGGCTCGGCCCGGACGGGTCGATGGAACTGCTCGCCGACGAGGTCGCGTCCAGCGTCGAGGAGCACGCCCGGTTCGGCGGCGTGGTCCCCGAGGTCGCGTCGCGCGCCCACCTGGAGGCGATGGTCCCGACCATGCGCCGCGCGGTGGAGCAGGCCGGGATCACGCTGCGGGACGTGCACTCCATCGCGGTCACCGCCGGTCCGGGGCTCGCGGGCGCGCTGCTGGTCGGCGTGTCGGCGGCCAAGGCGTACGCGGCGGCGTTGGACAAGCCGCTCTACGGCGTCAACCACCTCGCCGGTCACGTCGCCGCGGACACCCTCCAGCACGGCCCGCTGCCGAAGCGGTGCCTGGCGCTGCTGGTGTCCGGCGGTCACTCCCAGTTGCTGCTGGTGGAGGGCCTGGCCGAGCGGATCACCGAGATCGGGTCCACTGTGGACGACGCGGCGGGCGAGGCGTACGACAAGGTCGCCCGGCTGCTCGACCTGCCCTACCCGGGCGGGCCGCCCATCGACAAGCTCGCCAAGCAGGGCAACGGCTGCGCGATCGCGTTCCCGCGCGGTCTGACCGGGCCGCGCGACTCCAAGTACGACTTCTCGTTCTCCGGCCTGAAGACCTCGGTGGCCCGGTGGGTGGAGAAGCAGGAACGTGCCGGCGAGGAGATCCCGCTGGCCGACGTCGCCGCGTCGTTCCAGGAGGCCGTGGCCGACGTGCTGACCGCCAAGGCGATCCGCGCCTGCAAGGACCTGGCCATCGACACCCTGGTCATCTCCGGCGGCGTGGCAGCCAACTCACGCCTCTCCGGCCTGGCCGCCGAACGCTGCGCCGAAGCAGGCATCGAACTCCGCGTCCCCCGCCCCCGCCTCTGCACCGACAACGGCGCCATGATCGCCGCCCTAGGCGCCCACCTAGTAGCCGCGAACGCCAAACCCTCCTCCCTGGACCTCTCCACCACCCCCGGCCTCCCCGTAGGCACCATCCAGATCCTCTAACCCCCCCGAGAGTCGAACTTCCAGGTCGCGAGAGTCGAACCCTCAGACCGCGAGAGTCGAACCGTCGGGACCCCTGTGTTCAACACTCAGGACACCGTCACCCGACCTGAGCGTTGAACTCGGCCTACCTGAGCGTTCGACTCTCGCGACGCGAACGTACGACTCTCGCGCGTGTCCAACGTTGGGAACGCGCGTGTCCAACGTTGGGAACGGGTGAGTTGAACGTTCGGGACAGGCCGGTGTGGTTAGGCCTGTACGTCTAGGCCTTCGGTGTGACCGGCGTTGAACGCTGCCGCGAAGCTGTCGGCGCCCAGCGCGTCACGGGCGGCGGCGGTGATTCGGTCCACGTCGCCGCGTTCCCCAGGCGGCAGCGGCACGCCCACGGACGCACGTGCCGCGGTCGCCGCGCCCAGCAGTCGGGCCGCCTCGGCCGCGTCACCGGCCAACGCCTTCGCGCCCGCCATCCCCTCCAACCCCAACGCGACCGCCCGCGGATCACCCACCTGTCGGGCCAGCGCCAACCCCTCCGACTGCAACTCCAACGCCCGCTCCACGTCACCGCGCAACTCGGCCACGAACCCCAACTCGGCCAGCACCAGCGTCGCGCCCGCCTCGAACCCGACCCGACCGTGCCACGCCCACACCCGGTTCCAGTGCGCCTCGGCCGCGTCCAGCCGCCCTTCCCGCCGCGCGCCGAGCGCCAACCCGGTCTCCGCGTACACCTCACCGGGCGAGAAACCGTGCTCGGCCGCCGCACGACGAGCCTGTTCGTGCAGCTCACGCGCCTTCGCGTAGTCACCGTTCGACAGCGCTACCCGCCCCAGCCAGGACAGCTTGTACGACACCTCCGGCCACGACCGCAGCTCCTCGGCCACCCGCAGACCCTCCCGGTGCACGGCCTCCGCCCGCACGTTGTCACCGGACAACTGCGCGAGCACGCCGAGCCCGAACGACGCCTTCAGCTGCCCCCAGCGTTCACCCAATGAGGCGAACAATGCGGCACTCAGTTCGGCCGACGCCTGAGCCTCGTCGACCCGGCCGCGCGCCAATGCCTGGCTCACCCGATCGCTGTGCGCGGCGGCCACGCCGCACTCGTCGCCCAGCTCCTCGAACGCCTCCAGCGCCTGCTCGGTCAGCTTCTCGCCGGTCGGCATATCGCCGACCGTGGACACCACATAACCCAGGAACCACCGAGCCCGCGCCTGCTGTAGACGATCGGCGATATCCGACGTACCGGACACAGCGGCCGGATCGACCGGCTCACCCAGCAGCACGTCGAACCCGGTCCGCCACGCGGCCGTCACCGGATCGGTGGCGGTCATCAGCCGCCGCCCTTCCCGCAGCCGTCCGCGCAGGAACCAGTACCAGGTCAACGCCATGACCAGCCGGGCCGCGCCGGCCGGGTCCAACACGTCGTGCGCGGCCCGGAGGTTCGCGGTGTCGGCGTCCAGCCGCCGCAGCCACTCCAACTGCCGCGCGGCACGCAACTCCGGATCGGCCCGTTCCGCCAACCCCAGGTAGAACGCCGCGTGCCGCCGCCGCACGTCCTCGAACTCCCCGGCCTCGCGCAGCCGTTCCCGACCGTAGTCGGCGACCGACTCCAACAACCGGAACCGCGGCTCGCCGGTGTGCTCCGGCGCGACCACCAACGAGCGGTTGACCAGGCTGGTCAGCACGTCCAGCACATCCTCGGCCGCCACACCACCACCCGCACACACCGCCTCGGCAGCATCCAACGCGCACCCGTCCACGTGCGCGGACAGCCGTCGCAGCACGATCCGCTCCGCGTCACCGAGCAGATCCCAACTCCAGTCGATCATCGCGCGCAGCGTGCGCTGGCGAGCCGGTGCGTCCCGGTGCCCGGTGGCCAGCAACCGGAACCGGTCGTCCAGCCGATCCAGCAAAGCGGTCACGCCCAGGCCCCGAACGCGCGTAGCGGCCAGTTCCAACGCCAACGGCAAGCCGTCGAGCCGTCGGCAGATCGCTTCGACCACCGACGCGTTCTCCGACGTCAGCGTGAAACCGGGCGCGGCGGCGGCAGCGCGCGCTGCGAACAACGTGACGGCGCCGTCCACGTCCAGCGGCGGCACGGCCCACACCGTCTCGAACGCCAGCCCGAGCGGTTCCTGGCTCGTGGCGAGCACGCGCAGAGCCGGCGCGGCGCGCAACAGCCGGGACACCATTGCGGCGACGGGTTCGACCAGCCGTTCGCAGTTGTCCAGCACGAGCAGCACCTCACGGGGACGCAACGCCTCCACGACCCGGCCGGCCAGGTCGCCGGACTCGTCGCGGGTGAAGCCGCCCGGCGCGTCACGCACGGCGAGCACGTCGGCCACCGCGTTCACCACCTGCTCGGCCCGCCCGACACCCGCCAACTCGACCAACCACACCCCGTGCGCGACCGACACCCGCCGCGCGACCTCCACGGCCAGGCTCGTCTTGCCGACCCCGCCGGGTCCGGTGAGCGTCACCAGCCGGGAGCGTCCGAGCAGGTGGCGCAGGTCGTCGAGCGCGTCGTCCCGACCGACCAGGTCGGTCACCGACGCGGGCAGGTTGGTGTCCGGTCGGGAGACGGGGCCGAGTGCCGGGTCGTGGTTGAGGATCGCCCGGTGCAGGGCGACGAGTTCCGGGCCGGGCTCCAGCCCTTGCTCATCGAGCAGCGTGCGCAGTTCGCGATAACCGGCTAACGCCTCGACCTGCCGTCCAGCCCGGTAGAGGGCCCGCATGTGCAGTCCGCGCAAACGTTCGCGCATCGGGTGACGTGCGACTTCGTCGGCCAGGTCGACGGCTTCGACGGGGCCGGCCTCGGCGAACTCCTCCAGCGCGGCCAGCCGTTCCTCGGTCCAGCGGGCGGCCACCGGTGCGACGAACGGCGCGTCGGCGAACTCGTTCAGCGGCTCACCCCGCCACAACGCCAACGCCTCGGCGAACCGCCCGGCGGCCACCAGTTCCCGGAACCGCAGGACATCCAAAGAGGACGAGTCCACCCGGACCGCATACCCGGCGGGGCCGTGCGCGACCAGCTCACGCCCACCCGGCTCGGCCGCCTCCAACGCACGCCGCAGCTGCGAGACCTTGGTCTGAAGCGTGTTCACCGGGTTGCCGGGCGGCTCATCACCCCAAAGGTCGAACGCCAACCGATCCGCCGACACCGGCCGCCCTTCGTGCGCCAGCAGATCCGCCAACAACAGCCGAACCTTCACCTCCGGCACCCGAACCACCTGACCGCCCGCCGTCCACACCCCGAGCGGCCCCAACACCCCGAATCTCACGCCCGGACCGTAACCGCCACCGCCGACCAGCCCCCACCCCTGCCCGCCGCGCCCCGATCCCAACCCGCAGCGAACCCCCAGCGAACCGTGCGCGGCTCCAGCCACGGTGGCAGTGACAGCAAGAAGTCGACTGAAGGAGTTCAGAACGCATGACCGACAAGACCCCGTTGACCCTGATCGGCCTCGGACCGATGGGCCAGGCCATGGTCACCCGGTTCCTCGACGCCGGGCACCCGACCACGGTCTGGAACCGCACCGCGAGCCGCGCCGACGGTGTCGTCGCCCAAGGCGCCACCCGCGCCGCCACCGCGGCCGACGCCGTCGCCGCGAACCGGCTGGTCATCCTCAGCCTCACCGACTACGCCGCGATGTACGACATCCTCGACGGCGCCGACCTGGCCGGCCGCGTGATCGTCAACCTCAGCTCCGACACCCCGGACAAGACCCTCAAGGCCGCGGCCTGGCTGGCCGAACGGGGCGCCGAACTGCTGGTCGGCGGCGTGATGGTGCCCGCGGACCTGGTCGGCACCGAGAGCGCGTACGTGTTCTACAGCGGTCCGCGCGAGGTCTTCGACCGGCACGTCGACACCCTCGCCCTGATCGGCCGACCCGACTACCTCGGCGAGGACCACACCCTGGCCCAGCTGCACTACCAGGCCCAACTCTCGATCTTCCTCAGCTCGCTGGCCGGCCTCCTGCACGGCTTCGCGCTCGTCGGCTCGGCGGGCGTGTCGGCGAAGCGGTTCGCGCCGTACGCGGCGGACATCTCCGCCTCGCTGGCGATGTACATGGACCACACCGTGCAGGCCATCGACAACGACGAGCACCCTGGCGACGGCGCCAACGTCCTGATGATGGGTGCCTCGGCGTCGCACATCACGGGCACGAGCGAGGCGGCCGGTATCGACTCCGCGTTGCCGGCGGCGGTCCAGTCGCTCTACGACCGCGCCATCGCGGCGGGTCACGGCAAGGACAGCTGGACCGCCCTGATCAACGTCATGCGCGGCTGATCACACCGGGTTCAAGCCGGGGTTGCGGTCCTCGACCACGAACGACTTCAACGTCGTGGCCTCAGCCCCGGCCGTCCGCACGTACGGCAGCGTGCGGAAATCCGCCCGCATCTCCCGCGCGGTGAACCGGGTCCGCACGTACCCGCGCCGCCGGCTGTGCAGCTTGATGTGCGGGTTGTTCCGCAGCTGCACCTGGTCGACCGTGTCGTTGCCGTCCCCACCGGACGTCACCGACGAGCACACCAGCTCGGTCCCGACCGTCCGCGACGCCGGGTCGTTCCAGTCCAGCTTCACGTCCGCCGCGTAGTGCGCGTGCACGTCACCGGTCAGCACGACCGCGTTGCGCACCCCCGCGTCCACCCAACCGCGTGTCACTCGATCGCGTGACGCCAAGTAGCCGTCCCACGAGTCCATGGACGTCTCCTTCTCCGGCCCGTCCTTGCGGTCGCGCTCGGCGAAGAACACCTGCTGCCCCAGCACGTCCCACCGCGACCGCGACCGCCGGAACCCGTCGAGCAGCCACTCCTCCTGCGCCGCGCCGGTGATCGAACGACCCGGCAGGCCGGCGTCCGCGCAGGTCTTCCACCCGTCGCCGCACGCCTGGTCGTCCCGGTACTGCCGGGTGTCGAGCATGTGGAAGTTCACCAGCCCGCCCCACCCGAGCCGGCGGTAGAGCTGCATGTCGACACCGTTGGGCCGAGCCCCGCGCCGCAACGGCATGTTCTCGTAGTAGGCCTGGAACGCCGCCGCCCGCCGCGCCGGGAAAGCCGGATCGGGCTGCTCCGGCACGTCGTCCGCCCAGTTGTTCTCGATCTCGTGGTCGTCCCACACCACCAGCCACGGCGCGACGGCGTGCGCGAGTTGCAGGTCGGCATCCGTCTTGTACTGCGCGTGCCGCAGCCGGTAGTCGGCCAACGTCCGCGTCTCCGGCCCGAGCACCGTCCGCACGTCCGCCGCCTTGGCCGCGTACTCGTACTGGTAGTCGCCCAGGTGGAGGACCACGTCCGGGTGATCCTCGGCCAGCCGCCGGTACGCGGTGAAGTAGCCCTCGCCGAAGTGCGCGCACGACGCGAAGCACATGGTCAGGTCCTGCCCGAGCACCCACGGCTCGGGCGTGGTCCGGGTGCGGCCGACGGGGGAGAGGTGGCCGTCCACCTGGAACCGGTAGTAGTACTCGCGGCCGGGCCGCAGGCCGAACGGCTCCACGTGCACGCTGTGCCCGGACTCCGGCCGGGCCGGCTGCACGCCCCGCCGCACCACCCGCTGGAAGCGCTCGTCCTCGGCCAACTCCCAGTGCACCGGGACGACCCGGTCGGGCATACCGCCCAAGCCGTCCTCGTCGAGCGGTCGGGGTGCGAGGCGCGTCCACAGCACGACGCCGTCGGGACGGGGGTCGCCGGAAGCGACACCCAACGTGAAGGGATCTTCGAGCTTGGGGAAGCCCGCCCCCGCGGTCGCGAGGGCCACACCGCCGATGAGCAGGGAACGTCGGGTCACCGTGGTCATGCGCTCACCGTGATCGACCTGGGTGGCGAACGGGTGAACACCGGTATTACGGGAGGCATCCACCACTCCGCAGCTACGTGCGGTTCGAGATCACCGTCGCCCACCTCCGCCCCGCCGCGACCGACGCCGGCGTCATGCAGGGCGCGCCGGGCATCGCCCGCAGCATCAAGGGCTTCACGTTCGACGACCCGAACCACTTCACCTCCACCACGTACGACGAGGTGTGGCTGTTCGGCGTCGAGACCGACTTCCACGGCGGCGGCTACCCGAACCGCGCCGGCAACCCCCGCCCGGTTCCCGGCCGGCCGCCTCGGCGACGCCGAGCTCAACGCCCTGACCGCGCACGCCAACCGCGGCGGCGGCATCTTCGCCACCGGCGACCACGGCTCCCTCGGCATCGCCCTGTGCGGCTCGGTCGACCGGGTCCGCAACATGCGCCACTGGACCGACTTCGGCGCGAACGAGGTCGGCATGAGCAGTGCCCGCCGCAACGACTCCAACCGGATCGGCCACGACGCCGGCTCGCAGTTCAGCGACCAGAGCGACGACGTGCCGCAGCTGCTCGACCTCAAGCTCTACAGCACCTACGCCAACATCCTCAAAGAAGCCCGCTACCCGCACCCGGTGATGTGCGGCCGGCTGGGCCGGATCGACGTCTTCCCCGACCACCCGCACGAGGGGGAGACGCGGGTCCCGTCCAGCCTGGCCGGCGTCTGCCGGGACGGCTCACCCGAGTACCCGAACGCCACCGACGGCACCGGCCAGCTCTCGCCCGAGATCGTCGCCTGGGGCCGTGTGCCTGCGGCGTGGCTGGACCCGTGGGGCCCGCCGGCGGGCAAGCCGGACAACCCGCCGATCCCGTGGCTGGACCTCGAACCGCTGGCCGACATCGCCATCGGCGGCGCGCTGGTCGCGCTGCGCGGGTCGTTCCCGTACCCGGAGGAGAAGATCGAGTTCGACGAGAAGGCCCGCGAGGTGGCGACGAGGGGCGCGTCGGAGGCGTTGCGGCGAGGTTTCGCCCAGTTCAACGCCGACCTGAAGGGTGTCGCCGAACTAAGTGCCCGGAAGGAGTGACGGGGGCTCGTTGAAGCGTTGGCACTCGCATGGGTAGAGTGCTAGATGCACGGCACCAGCAACCGCCCCGACCCCCGCGACGGCGGGGTGGCAGGAGCCGTAAACGCAACCTGCCAACGCTTTCGACGACCGTGGAGGTCAGCCCGGTGAGCGTGAACATCAAGCCGCTCGAGGACAAGATCGTCGTCCAGGCCAGTGAGGCCGAGACCACGACCGCTTCCGGCCTCGTGATCCCGGACACCGCGAAGGAGAAGCCCCAGGAGGGCAAGGTCCTCGCGGTCGGCCCCGGCCGGATCGACGACAAGGGCAACCGCGTCCCCCTGGACGTGGCTGTCGGCGATGTCGTCATCTACTCCAAGTACGGCGGCACCGAGGTCAAGTACAACGGCGAGGAGTACCTCATCCTCTCCGCCCGCGACGTGCTGGCCGTCATCAACTGACGCTCGGCTGACACGCAAGGCGCCCCGGCGAACCCCATCACCGGGGCTTCCCGGGGCGTTTCGCATCAAGAGAGGCTAAGTATGCCCAAGCAGATCAGCTTCGACGAGGACGCTCGTCGGGCTCTTGAGCGCGGTGTGAACAAGCTCGCGGACACGGTCAAGGTGACCCTCGGTCCGCGCGGCCGGCACGTCGTGCTCGACAAGAAGTTCGGCGGCCCCACCGTCACCAACGACGGTGTGACCATCGCCCGTGAGATCGAGCTGGAAGACGCGTTCGAGAACCTCGGCGCCCAGCTCGCCAAGAGCGTCGCCACCAAGACCAACGACGTGGCCGGTGACGGCACGACGACCGCGACCGTCCTGGCCCAGGCCATGGTCAAGGTCGGTCTGCGCAACGTCGCCGCGGGTGCGAACCCGATGTCGCTCGGCATCGGCATCCAGGCCGCCGCCGAGGCCGTCGTGGACGCCCTCAAGGCCAAGGCCACCCCGGTCAAGGGGCGCGACAACATCGCCCAGGTCGGCACCGTCTCGTCCCGTGACGAGTCCATCGGCGCCCTGCTCGGCGAAGCCATCGAGAAGGTCGGCGAGGACGGTGTGATCACCGTCGAGGAGTCCTCCTCGATGGCCACCGAGCTGCAGATCACCGAGGGCGTGCAGTTCGACAAGGGCTACGTGTCGGCGCACTTCGCGACCGACCTGGAGGCCCAGGAGACGGTGTTCGAGGACGCCCGCATCCTGCTGCACCGGGAGAAGATCTCGGCCCTGGCCGACCTGCTGCCGATCCTGGAGAAGGTGGCCGAGAGCGGCAAGCCGCTGGTCATCATCGCCGAGGACGTCGAGGGCGAGGCGCTGTCCACCCTGGTGGTCAACGCCCTGCGCAAGACGCTGCGCGTGGTCGCGGTCAAGGCGCCGTACTTCGGCGACCGCCGCAAGGCGTTCCTGGACGACCTCGCGGTCGTCACCGGCGCCCAGGTCATCGCGGCCGAGGTCGGCCTCAAGCTGTCCGAGGCCAACCTCGACGTGCTGGGTTCCGCCCGTCGGGTCGTCGTGTCGAAGGACAACACGACCATCGTCGACGGCGGCGGCACCAAGGCCGACGTGGCCGGTCGCGCGGAGCAGCTGCGCCGCGAGATCGAGTCCACCGACTCCGACTGGGACCGCGAGAAGCTGCAGGAGCGGCTGGCCAAGCTGTCCGGCGGCATCGCGGTGATCAAGGTCGGCGCGGCCACCGAGACCGAGCTGAAGGAGCGCAAGCACCGCATCGAGGACGCGGTGAACGCGACGAAGGCAGCGGTCGAGGAGGGCATCGTCCCCGGCGGCGGCTCGGCCCTGGTGCACGCGGCCAAGGTGCTCGACGGCGGCCTCGGCCTGTCCGGTGACGAGGCGACCGGTGTCGCGATCGTCCGCGAGGCCCTGGGCTCGGCGCTGTTCTGGATCGCGGCGAACGCGGGCCTCGAAGGCGCGGTCGTGGTGAACAAGGTGCGCGAGCAGGAGTGGGGCTTCGGCCTCAACGCCGCCACCCTGGTCTACGGCGACCTGCTGGAAGCCGGGATCATCGACCCGGTGAAGGTGACCCGTTCCGCGGTCACCAACGCCGCTTCCATCGCCCGCATGGTGCTCACCACGGAGAGCGCCATCGTGGAGAAGAAGGAAGAGGAGCCCGCCGGCTCCGGCGCGGGCGGTCACGGCCACGGTCACGGCCACTGACCCGGCTGGTCGTACTCAGTAGCGAACGGGAGGGGCGGCACCCACGGGGTGTCGCCCCTCCCGCACGTTCGGCGTCAAGCAGGCGTCAACTGCCGCTTGCGCGCCTTGATGATGCTGTCCCGCTCGGATTCCGAGAGGCCGCCCCAGATCCCGTAGGGCTCCTGCACCGCCAAGGCGTGCCGCCGACACATCTCCAACACCGGGCACGACAGGCACACGGCCTTCGCCCGTGCCTCCCGCCGTGCCCGCGCCGGTCCGCGCTCCCCGTCCGGGTGGAAGAAGAACGCGCTGTCCATCCCGCGGCACGAGCCGCGCATCTGCCAGTCCCACAGATCCGCGTTGGGACCGGGAAGCCTTCGGGTGTCCGCCATCGAGACCGCCTCCTTGGCCCATGGACGAGAACTGCTCCATTCGGCTTAACGATGATCCACCGTAGAACCGCGCCAAAACTTGTTCAAGGGGGTCTGGGGGCATTTGGCGACAATTCATTCGATGGGTGATCGGTTAGCGCTCACAACTGGAGTTGCCGGTGACGCGAAGTGAACGGACGATGTCAGCGTGATGACGCCCCCCGACCACACCGGGACCGTGCCGGAAGGCGAACGGGAAACCGTTGCGGCAGAGGACGATCCCGCGCATTCGGTGACCCTCTCGGTGGCCGCCGTGGCCCGCAGGTTGGGCGTCGCGCCGGCCACTCTGCGCACCTGGGACCGCCGGTACGGCCTCGGACCCAGTGATCACACAACCGGGCGACACCGCAAGTACGCGCCACTCGACGTGGCGCGACTGGAGTTGATGCAGCGGGCCCTGCTGCGCGGGGCGTCATCCGCCGAAGCCGCCAAGTACGCCCTGGCGAGCCCCATCCCCCCGCTGCGGACCGCCGCGCACGCCGTGTTGACCGGCGGTGAGGTCGACGGCGGCGTTCCGACCGGTGGGCGTGGCCTGAAGTTGCAGGCGGCGAACCGCCGGGCACGGGGAGTGGGCCGGGCGGCGCTGGCGATGGACTCGGCGGCCGTGCAGATGCTGCTGGCGGACGCGCTGGAGGCGGACGGCGTGGTCACCACGTGGGACGAGGTGGTCCGCCCGGTGATGGCCGCGATCGCGGCGAGGTGGGAGCACTCGGGTGTGGGGGTGGAGGTGTCGCACCTGGTAGAGGAGTGCGTCCTGGCCACTCTGGTGCGCGCGACCCCGATCGTGACCAGCCCGCGCAACCACCGCCCCGTGCTGCTGACGTGCATGCCGGACGAGCGCCACGACCTGCCGCTGTACCCGTTGGCGGCGGTGTTGGCGCAGCGCGGTGTGGGTGCCAGGCAGTTGGGCGCGGCACTGCCGGCCGACGCCCTGGCCGCCGCCGTCCGCCGAACGGCTCCCGCCGCGGTGGTCCTGTGGGCACAGCTGCCGCGCTACGCCGATCCGGGTGTCGTGACGGCGCTGCCGAGGACCCGCCAGCAGGTCCGCGTCTTCGCCGGCGGCCCAGGCTGGGAACGCGGCGTCGTGCCACAGCCGGCGGAGCGGATCAACGACCTGGCATCAGCAGCGGACGCCATCGAACGCGCCGTCTGCTGACCCCGCTCCCCACCACCCGGCTCACTCCCGCGCGTTACCCCGCTACCCCGCCCGCTCTCCACCGCCTGGCTCACTCCCGCCGGCTAGCCCGCAACCCCGCCCGCTCTCCGGCGCCGGCCGCTCGCCCGCTCCAGCGCTTCGCTGACCCTGTCGGCCCCAGCGGTCCCGCTCGGCTGCGCTGCTCGCTCCGCAGGGGCCCCCGCCAGGGGGACCCCTGCTTTGACTTTGCCACGCGGGTCCGACAATCCGCGGCGGTTCGGGCGCTGCCTGTGGACAACTCGCGTCAGTGGCACCTGGGCCTGCCTCGCGAATCCGCAGCGGCTCCCGTCACGGCATTACTGGTGCCGGAGTGGCCGGGGTGGCGGTCGTTATTAGTGGGGTGCGTGGGGTTGAAGTGAGGACTGCTCGGTTCTGGCTGGGGGGTTCCGGGAGGGGCGGTGGCGGAGGAGGGTGGGGCGTGGCGAATTGAGATGGGGGCGGGGGCAGTGGAGCTGCGGCGGGCGGCGTTCGGGGATCGGCCTGAGGTTGAGGTCTGGGGTGCGCTGCGGGGTGGGGTTGAGGAGCGGTGGTTGGCGGCCGTGGTGCTGGGTGGGCAGGGGCATTACGCGGCGGCGGCTTCGGTGCTCGGTGAGTTGATCGTGGGCGGTGGGCTGTTCGGGTCGTTGGCAGCTTCGACGCTGGCGTCCCACCGTCGGCAACTGGGTGGCCACGCGGCGGCACGGGTGCTGGACGGGCGGGCGTTGGCCATGGCGCCCGCTGGAGGAGGCGGCGATGAGGACGATGTCGACGCGGCGGGGGCGAGAGCGGACGCTCTCCTCGGGCTGGCGGCGGACGCGATCGGGGCGGGACGGCTTACCGAGGCGCGGCGACTGCACGCGAGGGTCGAGCCGCACGGTTGGCGCAGTCGGGTTCGGCACCAGTGGCTGGCCGCCGAGATCGCCTTGGCCGGCGGTCACGCCGAGCACGCGGTTCCTCCGGCCGAGGTCGCTGCTGCCACCGCCCGTGAAGCCAACGGAACGCGACACATCCTCAAGTCCGACCTCGTTCTGGGGGTCGCGTTGGTGGTGTGGGGGACACCCGAAAGCGTCGGACGAGGGCTCAACTTGCTTCAGTGTGACCTAAATCACACTGACCGTCGAAGGCTTTTCTCGTTGATCTGGCCGACGGCGCTTGTCCTGGCGAACGCGCAGGCGGACCGCACTATTGCGGACAGCTCAAACGTGAAGGAAAGCGCCAAAAACGCTCTGAGCTGCGTGTTGCGCAGAGCCGACCCCCTCGGTCGCCGTCTGGCGGCCCACTCCCCGTGGGTGCCGACCGCGCTGCTCCGTTCCGGGGAACCCCCGAACGCAGACGCCCAGATGAACTTCTTGACGGATTAAGCACCGGATCGTGTCAAGGTTCGGGCCCTAGCGTCCGATAGGGGATGTGGAACGTCACTCGGCTGCAGGAAGGAGTCCCCGTGACCACGGTCCTTATTTGTGACGACCGGCGCAGTGTGCGGGAGGGTCTCACCCGCGTGATGTCGGCTGTCCCAGGGGTTAGCCGCATCGACTGCGTAGCGCACGGTGACGAGTTGTTGGCTCGGTTCTCTCGGCAGCCGGTCGACGTCGTACTGGTTGGTACCCAGCGCGCCGTCCCGACCGGGGTCGAAGCGACCCGGCGACTCGTCTCGGCCAACCCGCAGGCAAACGTCATCGTCTTCGGCGCACCGGACGACGCGGGCAGCATCGCCGCCGCGATCGCCGGCGGAGCCCGCGGCTACCTCCGCTGGGACGCCTCGCGTCCCGAGCTGGTGGCCGCCCTGGCGCACACCCTCGCGAGCACCAGTGTGCCCGCGCCGCGCCAGCCGTCGGACCCGGGCGTACAGCTCACCGAGCGAGAGCTCCAGGTGCTGCGCGGGATGAGTCAGGGCAAGAGCAACGGGCAGATCGGGCGCGAGCTCTACCTGTCAGAGGACACGGTGAAGACACATGCCCGGCGCTTGTTCCGCAAGCTCGGCGTCCGCGACCGGGCGCAGGCCGTCGCGCACGGCTTCCGGCGTGGCCTCGTCTCCTAGGACCCTCTAGGACGAGGGCGCGTGGGACCAGCCCGTAAGGCCCGTAGGACGGGTCACACCGGCATTCCTTCCTCCGGCCCGGCCCGGCGCGGTGACATCACCGTCGCCGGGCCGGTCGTGCGTCTGAGCCGTGCGTTCCAGGCCTTGTGACCTGGACGTGGGCCCACGGTGGCCCAAGACGTGGGCCTGGGACGTGTCGGCCGGTCGGGTGAGGTCTAAAGACCCCTTCAGGGCCCCGTTGCCCAACATCCGGTCGTGCGACCGGTACGGTAAGCATCACCGGTACGGGCGACGTCGAGCGTCCCGTGCTGTTCTTTGTCGGTACGCCTACGCGTAACACCAGGGCAGTTGTCTGCGATGACCAACTTGGGGGACGGACTGGACGCCGAAGTGGGCGCAGCCGTCGATGGCGACCGCCACGCGATCGAGCGGCTCCTGGCATCCATCCGACCCCTCGTGGTGCGGTACTGCCGCGCCCGAGTCGGAAGGCAGGAGAGGTCGTTCGCTTCGGCGGACGACGTGGCCCAGGAGGTGTGTCTCGCGGTGCTGACGGCCCTGCCCAGCTATCGCGACCAAGGTCGGCCGTTCTTGGCGTTCGTTTACGGGATCGCCGCGCACAAGGTGGCCGACGCGCATCGCTCCGCAGCCCGGAACCGGTCCGAACCGGTCCCGGAGGTCCCTGACGCGCCTGAAACGGAGGCCGGTCCGGAGCAGCGCGCCATGCAGGGCGAGTTGTCGGAGCGGATGGCGGTGCTCCTGAAGGTCCTTCCGGAGAAGCAGCGGGAAATCCTGTTGCTTCGAGTGGTCGTCGGTCTGTCGGCCGAAGAGACCGCCGACGCGGTCGGCTCCACGCCGGGCGCGGTTCGGGTGGCGCAACACCGCGCCCTGGCCCGCCTTCGCAAAACGTTGGCAGCGGAGGAGGTGGTCTGAGTGGCTGACCAGCACGAGAAGGGCAACGGAGAAGTCGTGCGCGGACGTGATGAGAGACCGCCGCAGTCTGATGACACCCTGGCCGAGGACAGCTCGGTCCAGCCGGGGGACGACCTCGCGGGCATCCGAGCTGATGACGTGCTGCTCGACGCGTTGGGCGAGCGTGACGGCGAACTGCCGGGCTCGCTCGTCGACGACGAGCTGAACGCGCTGCTGCTGGCTTGGCGGCGTGAGGTCGACGACCCACCCATGGGTGAGCTCGTCGACACCGAGACGGCGGTGGCCACGATCGCCGCGGCCCGCCCCCAACCGCCGGGCAGGCACCGATTCCTCATCCCCCTCGCGAGCGCCGCCGCCGTGCTGGCGATCGCGTTCACCGGGATGAGCCTGGTCGCCCGCGACGCCCAGCCCGGCGACACGCTCTGGGGCCTGACCAGGGTCCTCTACTCCGAGCACGCGCGATCCGTCGAAGCCGCCGTCGCGGTCAACCTCGACCTCGACACCGCGCGCGCGGCACTGCGCGACGGTCGGTACAGCGAGGCGCGCGACGCGCTGCTCAAGGCGGGCGAGAGCCTGCCGTCGGTCTCACCGGACGACGGCAAGGACGACCTGACCCTGGAGCACTCGTCGCTGTTGCAGCAGCTGACCAGCACCACGCCGACGCCGACCGGCACGCCGTCCACGGATGCCCCGTCCACGACGCCGACGGTGCCGACCACGACGACCAACGCGTCGTCGCCCTCGGAGACCACGACCGCGGAGCCCACGACGACCGCGCCGACGACGACCACCGAGACGGTCCCGACCACGACGGACGGCACGGCGCAGCCGCCACCGACGACGACGGCGGGCGAGTCACCGGCGATCGGCAACACCAGGGGCGAGACCACTCCCGGCGCCACCGAGCCCAACCAGGTCGAGCCCAACCGGACCGAACCCGCCAACTAAGACGCGGAACACGCCTGTGACCAAGCCCGCCCCGCACGAGGGGCGGGCTTGGTCACATCGTCAGCGGGCGCTCTCGGTCGCGGTGACGCCGTCGGCGTAGCCCCGGCAGTACTCCCAGCTGACGTAGGCTGTCGGATCGGGGTCGTACGCGGGCTCGTGCGGGCGCATCCGGCCGTCGGCCAGCAGCTGCTCCAGGCTCGACCGCAGCAGCGCCCAGTCGTGGTAGTGCGGTTCCTGGCACTCGCCGCAGTCCACCACGATCCCCCTGACACCACGGGGTTCCAGCAGTGCCTGGTACACGGCGAGGTCGCTGAGGTCGCCGATCAGCTCGGCCCGCTCGGTATCGTCCATCGGCGGGTGGTCGTGGTCGGGCTCGGGCTCGCCGAGGACCCGGGCGGGGTCTTCCGGGTCGCCCGCGAACGGGTCTGGTGGCAACGCGTCGTGCGGCACGACCCCGCACGGTACCGGGCGGACCCCCGACCACGTCCAGATACCATGGGCTGAACCCATCGCCGCTGCGGGAAACCCGATCCGCGACGGCGGGATCACCGCACGACGGAAGGCAAGCCAGCCGCCATGACCAGCGAACTCAACGCTGATGGAGTCCCGCCCAAGTTCGCCATGCTGGGACTGACCTTCGACGACGTACTGCTGCTGCCCGCCGAGTCGGAGATCGTCCCGAGCGGCGCGGACACCAGCACCAAGATCTCCCGCAACATCACCCTGCGGGTTCCGCTGGCGTCGGCCGCGATGGACACCGTGACCGAGGGCCGGATGGCCATCTCGATGGCGCGCCAGGGCGGTATCGGTGTGCTGCACCGCAACCTGTCGATCGAGGAGCAGGCCCGCCAGGTCGAGACGGTGAAGCGGTCCGAGGCGGGCATGGTGAGCGACCCCGTCACGTGCACCCCGGACGACACGATCCGCCACGTCGACGAGCTGTGCGCGCGCTACCGGATCTCCGGTGTGCCGGTGACCGACGCCGCGGGCAAGCTCGTCGGCATCATCACCAACCGCGACATGCGCTTCGAGGTCGACCACTCGCGCAAGGTCAGCGAGGTGATGACCAAGGGACCGCTGGTCACCGCCCAGGTCGGCGTGTCGGCCGAGGCCGCGTTGGGTCTGCTGCGCCGGCACAAGATCGAGAAGCTGCCGATCGTGGACGGCGAGGGCAAGCTGCGCGGCCTGATCACGGTCAAGGACTTCGTCAAGACCGAGCAGTACCCGAACGCCTCGAAGGACCCGGACGGCAGGCTGCTGTGCGCCGCCGCGATCGGCGTCGGAGAGGACAGCTTCGCGCGCGCGATGGCGTTGGCCGACGCGGGCGTGGACGTGATCATGGTCGACACCGCGCACGGCCACCAGCGCAACGTGCTGGAGATGGTGGCGCGGGTGAAGAAGGAACTGGGCGACGAGGTGGACGTGGTCGGCGGCAACGTCGCCACCCGCGGGGGCGCCCAGGCGCTGGTGGACGCGGGCGCGGACGGGGTGAAGGTCGGCGTCGGCCCCGGCTCCATCTGCACCACGCGCGTCGTCGCGGGCGTCGGCGTGCCGCAGATCACCGCGATCTACGAGGCGAGCCTGGCGTGCGCCCCGGCGGGTGTGCCGGTGATCGGTGACGGCGGCATCCAGTACTCGGGCGACATCGCCAAGGCCATCGCGGCCGGCGCGAGCGCGGTGATGCTGGGCAGCCTCCTCGCGGGCACCGCCGAGGCGCCGGGCGAGTTGGTGCTGGTCAACGGCAAGCAGTTCAAGACCTACCGGGGCATGGGCTCGCTGGCGGCCCTCCAGGGTCGTGGCGAGGCCAAGTCGTACTCGAAGGACCGCTACTTCCAGGACGACGTGCTGTCCGAGGACAAGCTGGTGCCGGAGGGCATCGAGGGCCGCACGCCGTTCCGCGGTCCGCTGTCCACCGTGGTGCACCAGCTGTCGGGCGGTCTGCGGGCCGCGATGGGGTACACCGGCTCGAAGACGATCGCGGACCTCCAGCAGAAGCAGCTGGTGCGGATCACGGCGGCCGGTCTGAAGGAAAGCCACCCGCACGACATCACGATGACCGTGGAAGCCCCGAACTACACGACCCGGTGAACCTGTGAGCTAGTGTTCCCGGGTTCCGCTCGTTCCACGGAAGGACGACTAAGGTGCGCGATCTGGTCGAGATCGGCATGGGCCGGACCGCGAGGCGGGCCTACGAACTGGACGACCTGGAGATCATCCCGTCGCGGAGGACCCGGTCCTCCAAGGACGTCTCCACGGCGTGGCAGATCGATGCCTACCGGTTCGAGATCCCGCTGATCACCCACCCCACGGACGCGATCGTGTCGCCGGGCACGGCGGTCGCGATCGGCGAGCTGGGCGGCTTGGGCGTGCTCAACGCGGAGGGCCTGTGGGCCCGGCACGGTGACGTGGAAGAGGCGCTGTTCCGGCTGGTGCAGGCGGTGGAGGACACCGACGACCCGGGCGCGCCGGTGCGGGTGCTCCAGGAGCTGCACTCGGCCCCGGTGCGGATGGACCTGATCGCCGAGGCCGTCAAGCAGGTGCGCGAGTCGGGCGTGACGGTGGCGGTGCGGGTCAGCCCGCAGCGCGCGGCCGAGCTGACCCCTGACCTGCTGGCGGCGGGCGTCGAGATCCTGGTCGTGCAGGGCACGATCATCTCGGCCGAGCACGTCTCGCGCGACGGCGAGCCGCTGAACCTGAAGTCGTTCATCGCCGACCTCGACATCCCGGTGATCGCGGGTGGCGTGGGCGACTACCGGACCGCGATGCACCTGATGCGCACGGGCGCGGCGGGCGTGATCGTCGGCTACGGCTACACGCCGGGCGTGACCACGACGGACTCGGTGCTCGGCATCGGTGTCCCGATGGCCACCGCGATCGCCGACGCCGCCGCGGCGCGTCGGGACTACCTGGACGAGACCGGTGGCCGGTACGTGCACGTGATCGCCGACGGCGGCGTGCTGACCAGCGGTGACATCGCCAAGTCGATCGCCTGCGGCGCGGACGCGGTGATGCTGGGCGAGCCGCTGGCGGCGGCCTCCGAGGCGCCGGGCCAGGGCCTGTACTGGACCGCCGCGTCGGCGCACCCGTCGGTGCCGCGCAGCCACGTGTCCACCGGTGTGGACCAGGTGGTGGACCTGCGCAGCCTGCTGTTCGGCCCGTCGGTGGACCCGCGCGGCGTGACGAACCTGTTCGGCTCGCTGAAGCGCGCGATGGCCAAGACGGGCTACTCGGACCTCAAGGAGTTCCAGAAGGTCGGCCTGACGATCCGCGGCTGAGTTGGATTGCCGCTGCTCCGCAGACGGCGGGCTCGGTTGACTGGGCAGCGAGGTCGACTTCCAGGCGACCGAGCCCGCGACGCCGGAGGCGGCGCAATCCAACACTGAACCGATTGGGAGTAGCTGTTACTTGAGGTAACGCCTAACCTCGCAACCATGGCTGAACTCGCCGGTAACAAAACCGATTACGACGTCGTGGTCGTGGGTTCGGGTTTCGGTGGCAGCGTCGCCGCGCTCCGACTCACCGAGAAGGGCTACCGGGTGGCCGTCATCGAGGCCGGCCGCCGGTTCGCCGACGACGAGTTCGCCAAGACGTCCTGGGACCTGCGCCGCTACCTGTGGGCGCCCGCGCTGGGCTGCTACGGCATCCAGCGCATCCACGCCCTGCGCAGCGTGATGATCCTGGCCGGTTCCGGGGTCGGCGGCGGGTCGCTGGTGTACGCCAACACCCTGTACCGGCCGCTCAAGCCGTTCTATTCGGACCGGCAGTGGGCGCACATCACCGACTGGGAAGCCGAGCTGGCGCCGTTCTACGACCAGGCGAGTCGGATGCTGGGCGTGGTGCAGAACCCGAGCACGACGCCGTCGGACGTGGTGATGCGGCAGGTCGCCGAGGAGATGGGCGTCGCCGACAGCTTCCACCCGACGCCGGTCGGTGTGTTCTTCGGCGAGCCCGGCAAGCCCGCCGAGGACCCGTACTTCGGTGGTGCGGGGCCGAGCCGGACCGGCTGCACGGAGTGCGGCGCGTGCATGTCCGGTTGCCGGGTCGGCGCGAAGAACACGCTGGTCAAGAACTACCTCTACCTGGCCGAGCGGAACGGCGCGCAGGTGCTGCCGCTGACCACCGTGACCGACCTGCGGCAGGCGCCGGACGGCACGTGGGCGGTCGGCACGCGGCGGACCGGCGGCAAGCTCCGCAAGAGCCGCCGCACGATCACCGCGGGCCAGGTCGTGCTGGCCGCGGGCACGTGGGGCACCCAGCAGTTGCTGCACCGGATGAAGGCCGACGGCGTGCTGCCGCGGCTCTCGCCCAAGCTCGGCGAGCTGACCAGGACGAACTCCGAGTCGATCATCGGCGCCGGTCGGTTCACGGTGGACGAGGAGCGCAACTTCAGCCAGGGCGTGGCGATCACGTCGTCCATCCACCCGGACGAGCAGACCCACATCGAGCCGGTCCGCTACGGCAAGGGCAGCAACGTCATGGGGCTGTTGCAGACGCTGGCCACCGACGGCGCGAAGTCGACGCCGCGCATCCTCCAGTTCCTGTCCCAGGGGGTGCGGCACCCGGTCCGGTTGGCGCGGCTGCTGTCGGTGCACCGGTGGAGCGAGCGGACGGTGATCCTGCTGGTGATGCAGAGCCTGGACAACTCCATCACCACGTTCACCCGCAAGGGCCTGTTCGGGCGCAAGCTCAGCTCGAAGCAGGGGCACGGTCAACCGAACCCGACGTTCATCCCGGCCGGGCACCGGGCGAACGTGCTGGCGGCCAAGCACATCGACGGCATGGCGGGCGGCACCTGGGGCGAGCTGTTCAACATCCCCCTGACCGCGCACTTCATCGGCGGCTGCCCGATCGGCGCGGACCCGGACAGCGGCGTGATCGACCCGTACCACCGGGTCTACAGCTACCCGGGCCTGTCCGTGGTGGACGGCGCGGCGATCTCGGCGAACCTGGGCGTGAACCCTTCGCTCACCATCACCGCGCAGGCCGAGCGGGCGTTCTCGGTGTGGCCGAACAAGGGGGAGCCGGACCAGCGCCCGGACCAGGCGTCCGGGTATCGGCGGATCGCTCCGGTGATGCCGAAGAACCCCGCCGTCCCGGCCGCCGCGCCCGGCGCTCTCAGGCTGCCGATCGTGGAGGTCAAGCCGTCCTGACCGCGCGGTGCCAATGGCCCTATGGTGGGTTGTGTGGCAACGAAGCCGTTCGCGTCCAGCGCCGACCTCGCGCCCAAGGACGAGAAGTTCGTCGAGTTGGCCGACGGTGTCTACACCCTGACCGCCGACGGCGACCCGAACGTCGGCGCGATCGAGGGCGAGGACTTCCTGGTCTGCGTCGAGGCCCGCGCCACGCCGAAGGCCGCCCGGCGCTGGCTCGACCTGCTCCGCCGGCACACCGACAAACCCGTCCGCTACCTGGTCCTGAGCCACTACCACGCGGTCCGGACGCTGGGTGCGAGCGCGTTCGACGCCGCCGAGATCATCGCCCACGAGAACACCAAGACCCTGATCGCCGAACGCGGGCGGGCGGACTGGCTCAGCGAGTACGGCCGGATGCCCCGGCTGTTCGAGGAGCCCGAGGGCATTCCCGGCCTGACCTGGCCGACCCTGACGTTCTCCGACCGGCTCACCATCCCGCTCGGTGGTGACCGGGGTGACGTCGAGCTGCGGTTCTGCGGGCGTGGCCACACGGCGGGCGACATCGTGGCGTGGCTGCCGCACCAGCGCATCCTGTTCGCGGGTGACCTGGTCGAATCGCAGGCCGCGCTCTACACCGGCGACGCGTTCCACAACGAGTGGGCGACGTCGACCCTCGACCGCGTCGCCGCGTTAGGTGCCGAACAGCTCGTCGGCGGTCGCGGCGCACCGGCCCGTGACCGGACCGAGGTGGACGCGGCCATCGCCCAGTCCCGGCACTTCCTCAACGAACTCCGCCGCACGGTCGGGACGGTGCACCTCAGCGGCGGCACGGTGAAGGACGCGTTCGAGGCCGCCCACGCCGCCCTCGCACCGCGCTACGGCCGTTGGCCGATCTTCGAGCACTGCCTGCCGTTCGACGTGCAGCGGTACTGGGACGAGTGCGACGGCGTGGACTGGCCCCGGATCTGGACCGCCGAACGGGACCGCGAGGTGTGGGGGGCGTTGCAATGATCCGGGGCGTGCGATGACTCCGGTGCTGGTGGTCGGCGCGGGCCCGGTCGGTCTCACCGCCGCGCTCCTGCTGGCCCGTGCGGGCGTGCCGACGATCGTGCTGGAGGCCGCCGAACGCCGCCAAGCCGTCGGCAGCCGGTCGATCTGCGTGCACCGGGACGTGCTGAACATCCTGGAACGCGTCGGCGTCGGCCAGGCCGTGGTCGACGCGGGCGTCACCTGGTACCGCGGCCGGACCTACTACCGCGACCGCGAAGTGCTCACCATCGAGCTGCCGCAGGCCGAGGGCTTCCCGCCGTTCGTCAACACCCCGCAGACCGTCGTCGAGCAGATCCTGCACGCGAAAGCCTGCCAGGAACCGCTGATCGACCTCCGCTACGGCCAGGAAGTCGTTGGCGTACGACAAACCGACCACGTCACAGTGCGCACACCGGACCGGACGTACGAGGGCACGCACTGCGTGGCCGCCGACGGCGCCCGCTCCACGGTCCGCGACCTGCTCGGCATCCCGTTCGACGGCCACTCGTTCGCCGACCGGTTCGTCATCGCCGACATCCGGGTGGACCTCGGCCACCCCGAGCCGGAACGCCGCTTCTACTTCGACCCGCCGTGGAACCCCGGCCGACAGGTTCTCGTGCACCCACAACCCGATGGTGTGCACCGCATCGACTGGCAGGTGCCGGAGGGGTTCGAGCTGACCGCGGACCACATCCGCGCCATCACCGGCGACCGTCCGTACGAAGTGCTGTGGCAGTCCACGTACCGCTTCCACCAGCGCCGGGCGTTCCGCTTCCGCTCGGGCAACGTGCTGCTGGCGGGCGACGCCGCGCACGTGATGAGCCCGTTCGGCGCGCGCGGCCTGAACTCCGGCATCTGCGACGCGGACAACGCGGCGTGGAAGATCGCCCTCGACCGCGCCGGTGACGCCGGCCCGTACCTGCTGGAGTCCTACCACCAGGAACGTGCCGCGGCCGCCGACGAGAACCTGCGCGTCACCGGCGAGACCATGCGCTTCCTGGTGCCGCGGACCGAAGCCGAACGCGCCCACCGCCGTCACGTCCTGGAGAACGGCCTGACCGACCGGATCGACTCGGGCCGGATGTTCGAGCCCTTCCCCTACCGCGACTCACCGCTGACCACCAACGGCGACGGCGAACTCCGCCCGCGAAGCCACCGCTACGGCCCGGACTTCACCGTCGAGGGCGACACCCTGATCCGCCCCGACGGCCACACCGCCGCCGTCGCCCCGGCCGACCTGGACCAAGCCCTGCGCCGGGCCAAGGGCTTCACCGTCGGCGGGGCGTGAGCGTGAACCCTTCCGGTTTCAGGGTCAGCATTTCCGCGACCCGCAGCTCGTAGTCCGGTGAGCCGACCAGGTCGTAGCGGCGCAGCAGCGTGCCCAGCGCCAACGTGGCTTCGTGCACCGCGAACTGCCGCCCGATGCACGCAGCGCGAGGTGCTTGGCGAACCGCGACTCGTCGGCCAGGTCGGCGGCCAGTTCCGCGCCGCCCACGAAGACGGTCTCCCGGTCCAGGAACCGCCGGGTGGAGATCGGCTCGAGCCCCCGTCCCAGTCGCATCGAGTCCTGCACCGGCGTGCGCCGGTCGATACCGACGACGTCACCGATGAACGGCACCCGCACTTGACTCAGGTGGTCGAGATCGTCGGCCAGGTCGCCGAGGCCACCCGGACCGACAGCGAGCGGATCGCACCCTACGAGCTCTACCTGCACGCCGGCCGCGACCCGGAACTCCGCGCCGCCGCCGCCGCCGAGTGCTTCGCCGCCTACGACAAGCTCGCCGCCACCGTGCTGACGTCCATCGGGGTGAAGGACGCCGACCAGGTCGCCAGTGCCGTGGTCGGCATGGTCATGGGCCTCAAACTCCGCGCCCTGGCCACCGGCTCCGGCACCGAAGACCTGGTCAACGGCCTGATGATGCTCGCCGAGGGGGCTCTCAAAGACTAATGCCGGTGAGAACCATGGTGCGTTCTTCGGTGAAGTCCTCCATCGCGGACCGCACGCCCTCGCGTCCGGTACCCGACCCCTTCACGCCGCCGTACGGCATCTGGTCGGCCCGGTAGGACGGCACGTCGCCGATGATCACACCGCCGACCTCAAGCTCCGCCGCCGCCTCGAACGCCACCGTCACGTCCCGCGTGAACACACCGGCCTGCAAGCCGTACTCCGTCGCGTTGGCCTGCTCGAACGCATCGGCCACCGAATCCACCACGGACACCGCCAACACCGGCCCGAACACCTCCTGGTGCCACAACCGCGCCTTCACCGGCACGTCCTGCACCACGGTCGGCTCCACCGACGTCCCGACGCGCCCGCCACCCACGTGCAGAACAGCGCCGGCAGCAACCGCCTCAGCCACCCACTCCTCCACCCGTCGCGCGTTGTCCTCGTCGATCAGCGGCCCGACCTCGACCTCGGGGTCGTGCGGGTCACCGGTCTTCAACGCCCGCACCGCGTCCACCAACTTCGGCACGAACGCCTCGGCCACGTCCCGGTGCACCAGCACCCGCTGCACCGCGATGCACGACTGACCGCCCTGGTAGTTGCCGAACGTCGCGATCCGAGAGGCGGCGAAATCCAAGTCCGGCCAGTCCGCGCACACGATCGCCGCCGAGTTCGACCCCAACTCCATCAGCACGTGCTTGCGCGGTGCCGAATCCGCCAACGACCAGCCGACCGTCGTCGACCCGGTGAACGAGATGACCGGCAACCGCTCATCGGTCACCAGTGACTTCATGTCCGAACCGCGCACCGGCAGCACGGAGAACGCACCCTCCGGCAGGTCCGTCTCCGCCAACAGCTCACCCAACAACAACGCCGACAACGGCGTGGCCGACGCGGGCTTCACGATCACCGGCGCACCTACCGCCAAAGCCGGCGCGACCTTGTGCGCGACCAGGTTCAACGGGAAGTTGAACGGCGCCACCGCCAACACCGGCCCACGCGGCACCCGCCGCACCACCGCCAACCGACCCTCACCGTTGGCATCGGTGTCCAGCCGTTGCAGGTCACCGGTGAACCGCCGAGCCTCCTCGGCCGCAAACCGAAACGTGTTCACCGCCCGCTGCACCTCGATGGCGGCCCACTTCAACGGCTTGCCGTTCTCAGCCGTGATGGTCTCCGCGATTTCCTCGGCCCGCTCGGCCAACGCCTGTGACACGTGCATCAGCGCAGTCGCCCGCACATGCGCCGGCGTGCGCCGAAACTCCTTGGCAACCGCCGCCGCCGCAGCGACAGCCCGTTCCACCTGCTCCGGCCCCGGCACCGCGACCGAGGCCACCTCGGTGCCGTCGAACGGATGGTGGACTGTGATGGCCTGCACGCCCTGCTCGGCGTGTCCGGCAATCCAACAAGGCCGTGGCTGCGGCGTGAACGCGTCCATAACCCCACACCGTATGCCCTGTGACATTGCCGCTGCTCCGCAGACGGCGGGCGAGGTCGCCTGGAAGTCGATCGACGCGACCTCGCGTGGTTCGACCTATCGATCTTGGAAGTGCGCCCGGACGTAATCCGCATGGCCCAGGTAATAGGTGTCGTGGCCCCCCTCCCGCTGCCGCCAGAACTCCGGGCGCTCGCGGATCATCGACACCATGTCGTCCAACCGGGCCAGCACCCGGCGGCCCATACCGTCCACCGGCATGCCGTAGGCAGCGCAGAACAACTTCGCACGCCGCCACTGGTCCGCCGGCGTGCCGAACTCCGGGGACAGCGGCACCAGGCAGTAGATCGTGTATGCGATATCCCACCATCGGGGCCCGGGCCGCGCGCCGTCGAAGTCGAACACGCCCACCGGCAGCCCGTCCCGGAACACCATGTTGTACGGCGCGAGATCGTTGTGGCAGATCACCTCGACGGGTGACAGCGCCGGGAACTGCCAGTCGTCGACCACGGACGCCAGTGCCGCCGACGCGTCGTGCAGCCGACGGGCCATCCGCGCCACCGCCACCAGCACCTCGTCGGTGCGCAGTTCGTCCGCCAGCGGCGGGTGGCCGACTTCACCTTCCAGGTACGACAACACCTCGCGCCCGCGGCCGTCCACTCCGTGCGCAACCGGCGCAATGCCAAGCGGCGCAAGGTGTTCCAGCAGGCGGTGTACGTTCGGGGTCCAGGGCCCGGTCGGCCGGCGCACGGTCGACCCGACCCGCACGACCTCGTTGAGCCCGCCTCCGGTGAGCACTTCCTCATCCACGCATGACATCCTTCACCTGCGCGGATCCGCCAGACGAGAGGTTTTTCCCCAGTGGCCGAGAGCAGCAACCGCCCTGTGCTGGTAGTCGACTTCGGCGCGCAGTACGCGCAGCTGATCGCCCGGCGAGTCCGGGAGGCGCAGGTCTACTCGGAAGTCGTCCCGCACACCACATCGGTGGCGGAGCTGCTGGAACGCGACCCCGCCGCCATCGTCCTGTCCGGCGGCCCGTCCAGCGTCTACGAGCCCGGCGCTCCCCAGGTGGACCCGAAGCTGTTCGACGTCGGCGTCCCGGTCTTCGGCATCTGCTACGGCTTCCAGGCCATGGCGGGCGCCCTGGGCGGCACGGTGGAGCACACCGGCACCCGTGAGTACGGCCGCACCGAGCTGGGCGTCCGACAGACAGGCGGCCTCCTGCACGAGGAGCTACCCGCCAACCACCCGGTGTGGATGAGCCACGGCGACTGCGTCACGAAGGCGCCCGAGGGCTTCACCGTGACGGCGACCAGCGAAGGCGCGCCGGTGGCCGCGTTCGAGGACACCGAACGCCGGTTCGCGGGCGTCCAGTACCACCCCGAGGTTGGGCACTCGCCGCACGGCCAAGAAGTCCTGCGCCGGTTCCTGCACGAGATCGCGGGCATCCGGCCGCAGTGGACGACGTCCTCGATCGTGGACGAGCAGGTGGCCCGGATCTCCGCGCAGATCGGCGACGGCAAGGCCATCTGCGGCCTGTCCGGCGGCGTCGACTCGGCGGTGGCCGCGGCCCTGGTCCAGCGCGCCATCGGTGACCGTCTGACCTGCGTGTTCGTCGACCACGGTCTCCTGCGCGCAGGTGAGCGCGCCCAGGTGGAGCGCGACTACGTGGCCGCGACGGGCGTGAACCTGGTCACCGTCGACGCCCGCGAGCGCTTCCTCAACGCACTCGCAGGCGTCACCGACCCCGAAGAAAAGCGCAAGATCATCGGCCGCGAGTTCATCCGGGTCTTCGAGCAGGCCGAACGCGACCTCAAGGCCGAGGGCGACTACCAGTTCCTGGTCCAGGGCACGCTCTACCCCGACGTGGTCGAGTCGGGCGGCGGCGCGGGCGCCGCGAACATCAAGAGCCACCACAACGTCGGCGGCCTGCCGGACGACCTCCAGTTCACCCTGGTCGAGCCGCTGCGCGCGCTGTTCAAGGACGAGGTCCGCCGGGTCGGCACCGAACTGGGCCTGCCGGAGACGATCGTGCAGCGCCAGCCGTTCCCCGGCCCCGGCCTGGGCATCCGGATCATCGGCGAGGTCACCGCGGAGCGCCTGGACATCCTGCGCAAGGCCGACGCCATCGCCCGCGAAGAGCTGACCAGCGCCGGCCTGGACCGCCAGATCTGGCAGTGCCCGGTGGTCCTCCTCGCCGACGTCCGCAGCGTGGGAGTGCAGGGTGACGGCCGCACCTACGGCCACCCCGTGGTGCTGCGCCCGGTGTCCAGCGAGGACGCCATGACCGCGGACTGGACCCGCCTGCCGTACGACGTGCTGGAGCGCATCTCGACCCGCATCACCAACGAGGTCAACGAGGTCAACCGGGTGGTCCTGGACGTGACGAGCAAGCCGCCGGGCACCATCGAATGGGAGTAGCAAATCCCCCGGAACACACGAAAGGCCCGTCCTCCAGGACGGGCCTTTCGCTTTCCGTTCCCCCGAACGTTCCCCCCAACCAACCTCCCCCCGTCTAACGGCGCCGCCGCGCGGACCCCGCCAGCAGCCCCAGTCCGATCACCATCGCCCCGCCGGCCAACGCCCACCTCAGGTCGAGGAAGTCCGGCCACGACGCCCCGTCGGAGAGCATGTAGGCGGCGGCGACCAGAGCCGCGACCCCGAACACCAGCCCCACCACGTCAACGCCCCGCTTCTCGACCGAATCCTGGTCAGCCACGACTCACCTCCACCTCTCCGACTTCGCTCCGCACATCCAGCTCGATCTTCAGCCCACCGGACCCGTCGGGACCGTCGTCGGTGACCTGCTCGCGCGCGCCCTTACCCTCGGACACCTTGTCCAGGCACCTCACCGAGCCGAGGTCGGCCCCGCACGTCACCGTCACATCCGCGTCGGCCGGCACCCTGACCTGGGCGCTCCCGAGCCCGACCTCGACCTTCGTGGTCACCGACCCCGAGTTCGGCAACCCGGTCAGGTCCAGGTCCACCTCGCCGAGCTTCACCGCGTACCGGGAATCGACCTGGTCCACCGATGTCGGCCGGGCCCAGTTGCTGCCGATCCGGTCGGACTCGACACTGTCGAAGTCGATCGATGTCAGCCCCACCCCGATCACCGACAACGGCACGACCAGCCAGATCAGCCCCCGCCCACCGCCGCGGAACGCGCCGAGCAGCATCCCCCCGCCCAGCACCGCGACCAGCAGGCCGAGGATGTGCCGGGCGTCGAACCAGTCCGAGTACTCCGCCGCCACCAGGGACGAGGCCAGCACCAGCAGGGCCACCCCGAACGTCGCCACCCCGACCCGCGACCTGCGGCGCACCGGCCGCGGCGCCACGACCACCGGCTCCGGCACCGCCCCGGGCTCCGGCAGATCCCACGCGAACGGCGCCGCGCCCAGCGGGTCCCACGCAGGCGGCGTCACCTGCCCGGTTGCCTGCTCATCCGTCGACACCGGCATCGTCCCCGCCGTAGACCCCACCGTCGTCCCCGTCGTAGACGCCGGTTCCCCCGCGGCGAAGGCCGGCACGTCCGGCCGGTTGAGCTGCCCGCGGTGGCGGTGCAGCAGGTAGACCGCACCCACCGACAGCAGCACCCCGCCGACCATGGTGAAGCCGCCGTCGATGAAGAAACCGGTCGCGGGCAGCACCGCCAGCCCGAGCAACACCGTCAACGCGGTCGGCGTCGAGCTGCGACCACGACCGATCAACGCCTCCGCGGCCGACACCTCGTCATCGGTCTGCGCGAGCAACAGCCAGCCCAGCAGGTAGATGAGCAGCCCGGCACCGTTGCACAGCGCCATGGCCACGAACGCCACCCGGACGATCACCGGGTCGATCTGGTACCGCTGTGCGATACCGGCGGCGACACCGGCGATCTTGCGACCGTCGTGAGGCCGCCTGGGCCGGCTGGCCCAGAAGTCCTTCAACGTCTCTTCGACGTTGGCTGCGCTGATGCTCCCGCTCACGACGACTAGCTTGCTCAAGCCGCGTCGAGAGCACATCGGGGACCCACCCTGAACCGAGCCTCGGGTGGAACCCTGATGACCTGCCCCCACGCGCGTGTGACCATCGAGAGGTGAGTGTGGAGACGAAGGCCGTCGAGCCGGTGCGCCGCAGGCGGACGGGTCGGGTGGTCGCGGGCGTGGCCGGCGGTGTCGCCGATCACCTCGGCATCGAGGTGTTCTGGGTGCGGGCGGCGTTCGCCGCGTTGACCGCGCTCAGCGGCGTCGGCGTGATCGCGTACGGCCTGCTGTGGCTGTTCGTGCCGCAACGCCCGGCCAGCGAACCGGAACAGCCGACGAACCCGAGGGAACGGCAGCAGGCGTTGGGCCTGGTCGCCCTGGGCATCGCCGCGGCCGTGCTGGCCGGTCTGGTCTCCGGCCCGGTGAGCGGCTGGATCGCCGGACCACTCGCGGTGGCCCTGGTGGGCGCGGCCGTGGTCTGGCGCGAGGCGGACGAAGCGCAGCGCCGCCGCTGGCGGGACGGTGCGAAGTTCGGCGTCCTCGGCGCCGGCCGCAGCGGGCTCGTGCGCGTGCTGGCCGGTGTAGCCCTGGTCGCCATCGGCATCGCCGTGCTGCTGGTCAACAGCTACGGCATCGACCAGCTCCGGTTCGCGCTGCTGGCCGTGGTCGCCACGCTGGGCGGTGTCGCGGTGCTCACCGTGCCGCTGTGGATCAAGCTGATCAACGACCTGGGCGAGGAGCGCCGGGTCCGCATCCGCACCGAGGAACGCGCCGAGATCGCCGCCCACCTGCACGACTCCGTGCTCCAGACCCTCGCCCTGATCCAGAAGCAGGCCGAGCAGCCGCGCGAGGTCAAGCGCCTGGCCCGCGGTCAGGAACGGCAGCTGCGGGAGTGGCTGTACGGGCGGATCGTGGAGGAGAACAGCGAGCCGACGACGATGTCCGCGGCGATCGCCAAGGCGGCCGGTGAGGTGGAGGACAGCTTCGCGCTGGCCGTGCAGCAGGTCGTGGTCGGCGACTGCGAGCTGGACCCGAACCTGTACGCGCTGGTGCAGGCGGCCCGTGAGGCGATGGTCAACGCGGCCAAGCACGCGGGCGTCGCCGAACTCAGCGTCTACGGCGAGGTGGAGCCCGAACGGGTGACGGTGTTCGTGCGCGACCGGGGCAAGGGCTTCGACCCGAAGGTGATCCCGGAGGACCGGCATGGCCTCGCCGACTCGATCGGGGGCAGGATGGACCGGCACGGCGGTGAAGTCCGGATCCGCACCAAGCTGGGTGAGGGCACCGAGGTGCAGCTGATGATGCCGAGGAAGACCGCAGACAAGCGAGAGACGGGGGCCAGGACATGACCGTTCGGGTGTTCCTGGTGGACGACCACGCGTTGTTCCGCGCCGGGGTGCGAGCCGAGCTGGACTCGATCACCGACCGGGTCGAGGTGGTCGGCGAGGCCGGTTCGGTCGGTGAGGCGGTCGCGGGTATCGGCCACCACCGCCCGGACGTGGTGCTGCTCGACGTGCACATGCCCGACGGCGGCGGCGCGGAGGTGCTGCGGCAGGTCCGCACGGCGCTGCCCGAGGTGGTGTTCCTGGCGCTGTCGGTGTCCGACGCGGCCGAGGACGTCATCGCGGTCATCCGCGCCGGTGCGCGGGGGTACGTGACGAAGACCATCTCCAGTCAGGAGTTGGTGGCCGCGGTGGTGCGGGTCTCGGAGGGCGACGCGGTGTTCAGTCCGCGGCTGGCCGGGTTCGTGCTGGACGCGTTCGCCGACCGGCCCGGCGCGGCGCCGATCAGTGATCCGGAACTGGACCTGCTGACCCCGCGTGAGCGGGACGTGCTGCGGCTGCTGGCGCGCGGTTACGCGTACAAGGAGATCGCGTCGGAGCTGTTCATCTCGGTGAAGACGGTCGAGACCCACGTGTCGAGCGTGCTGCGCAAGACGCAGCTGTCCAACCGGTACGAGCTGTCGCGCTGGGCCTCGGACCGAAGGCTCGTCTGAGCCGGGCCGCGCGCCTAGGGCAACGCCCTGGACTCGGTGATCCGCAGCCGGCCGTCGCCGGCCTCGACCACGAGCTGGTAGACCCCGGCCACCTCGGACGGGCCCTGCAGGAACGTCACCCGTGCCTGGACGATGAACCTTCTCGGGTGGGCCTCCACGGCCTCGAACTGGTCGGCGCGGACGTCGTCGTACTGCCCCCAGAACTCCTGGTACTCGGGGAACGCCTGGCGGTACGAGGTCGCCAGGTTCTCGTAGGCGACCTCCACGTTCTCCGGCAGCAGTTCGTAGTGGGAGCGCACCAGCGCCATGGCGTCGTCGGCCGTGTACGAGGGCGTGGCCACATGCGTGTGGGCGGCGTCGACGTCCTGACCCAGGTACCGGCTCAGGTTGAGTTCCGGCAGCAGGAACACGGCGGCGGCGACACCGGAGACGAGTAGGAACACGGCCGCCATGAGCACGGGCACCAGCCATCGGCGCCGCTTGCGCTCGACGGACGGCTTCGCCACCACCTCGACGGACGGCTTCGCCACCACCTCGACGGACGGCTTCGCCACCACCTCGACGGACGGCTTCGCCACCACCTCGACGGACGGCTTCGCCACCACCTCGACAGGCGGCTTGGCCAGCAACTCCACGGCCTGCGCCGCGGTCGGACGGACTTCGGGGTCGATGTCGAGCATCCTGGTCAGCAGTCCGGTGAGCTCACCCGATCCGGTGGGCGGCTCGATCCGGCCCGCCGCGGCCCGGTAGAGCAGGCCGAAGCTGTTGTCGCTCGCCCCGTACGGCGCCTGACCCTCGGTCGCCGCGTACAGCGTCGCCCCCAGGGAGAACACGTCGGAAGCCGTGTCCGGCTGCTCGCCGCGCGCCACCTCGGGCGCCAGGTACGCCGGGGTGCCGGTGATCATGCCGCTGCCGGTGAGCGTGCCGTCGCCCGCGGCCCGGGAGATGCCGAAATCGGTGAGCTTCACCGTGCCGTCGTGGCCGATGAGCACGTTGGACGGCTTCACGTCCCGGTGCACGATGCCCGCCGCGTGCGCCGCAGCCAGCGCGGCCGCGACCTGACCGCCGATCCGGGCCGTCTCGGCCGGGCTCAGCCTGCCCCGTTCGCCCAGCAGCCCGGCCAGGCTGTGCGAGGGCAGGTACTCCATGACCAGCCACGGCCGGTCGTTCTCCACCACCACGTCGAAGACCGCGACGGCGTTGGGGTGCTGGAGCCGTGCGGCGTTGCGCGCCTCGCGCATCGCCCGTGCCCCGGCCACCTCCGCCTCCTCGGCGGACAGCTCCGGCCCGCGCAGCTGCTTCACCGCCACCTCGCGGTCGAGCAGCTCGTCCCGCGCCCGCCAGACGACGCCCATGGCGCCGCTGCCGATCCGCTCGACCAGCGCGTACCGACCGCCTACCGTCCCCCCGGACTCCGTCACGCCCTGGAGGTTAGGCGATGAGGTCAGTTGGTCGAGACCAACTTGGCCAGCTCGCGGTCGAAGTCGATCCACAAGTCCTCCTCGCCGGGCTGGACCACGTCGTAGGTGAGGTCCAGGAATTCGGCGATGTACTCGGCGTCGGCGGACAGGATCGCGAAGCCCGTCGGGGCGTTCAGCTCCAGCAGGACCCGCTCCGGGTCGTCGGCGGCCGGCCGGACCAGGATGTCGCCCTCGCCGGACGGGGTCAGCAGGCCGTCGGCCAGCAGGTCCCGGGCGAAGATCCACTCGACCTTGCCCTGCCCGGTGTGGAACAGGACGGCGACCGCGTACGGGTCCTCCGGCTCGTAGTGGAGCTCGGCCTCCACCGGCGCCGGGGCCACGCCCGGGACGAGGAGGTGGAACGTCGTCGTGATGGTGATGCTCTCGTTGCTCATGGCTCGTGGGTTCCCTTCCAGAATCGTCCCTCTCATGTGAGGAGACGTCCGAGAGGGCGAATCGGGACGGGGTTCGCCTGAACACCACGCGATCGGGGGAGACCTGGGTCTCAAGACCACCCGTTTGCCCACGACCGCTGTCTCACTTGGCCGTACCGGTGAGTAACAGTGCGTTATGCCTGGTCACTTGAGCGTAGTCACCGGTACCGCGGCCACCGGCACGAACGCCGTCGCGGGCTGCTTGCGGGTCAGCGCGACGCCGACGAGCACCACCACCATGCCGATGACGATGCGGAGGTTGAGCGCCTCACCGAGGAACAGTGCGCCCAGCGATACCGAAACCACGGGCAGCAGGTAGCCGACCGTCGTGGCGCTGGTCGCGCCCTCGTCCTCCAGGATGCGGTAGTTCAGCACGAACGCGACGCCCGTCCCGAACACGCCCAGGATCGCCACGGCCACCAGCGGCGGCCAGGACAGGTGCACCGGCTGCGACCCGGCGATCGGCACCGCCACCGCCGTCATGCCCGCCGCGGCCACCAGTTGGGTCGAGGAGATCTGCATCGGGGTGAGGCCGCGCCCGGACACCATGCGGCCGATGTAGGTGTAGCTGACCGCGTACGACGCCGCGGCGGCCAGGCAGGCGAGCGCGCCCCAACTGGCCAGACCGGCCTGCTGCCAGGGCGCGAAGATGAGCAGCACGCCCGCGAAGCCGAGGACCAGGCCCACGATCCGCGCCGGGTTCCGCTGCCGCTCGGTGCCCAGGACCAGACCGATGCCCAGCGCCCACAGCGGCGTGGTGGAGTTGAGCACGCCCGCGACACCGGAGTCCACGGTCTGCTCACCCAGCGCGAACAGCGCGAACGGGAGCGCGGCGCCGAAGAACGCGGCCAGGCCCAGGTGCAGCCAGGACGCCTTGTCGCGGGGCAGCCGCTGCTTGCTCCAGTAGACCAGCGCGACCAGCACCAGCGCGCCGAGCGTGGTGCGGGTGAGCGTGATCTGGACCGGCGAGAGGCCGGTCAGGGCGATCTTGATCCACAGGAAGCTGGACCCCCAGAGCAGGGCCAGGACACCCATCCTGATCAGCGTGCCAGGCTTGTTCACGAGTCCACCTTGCGTGCTGCGAAGCATCAGGACAAGTGAATAGAACTGCAAGATACTTAAGCAGAGCTGTACGGTGACGGCATGTTGGACGTGCGACGCATGCAGGTGCTCCGGGCCGTGGTGACCACCGGCTCCATCACCGCGGCCGCGGTGAACCTCGGGTACACGCCCTCGGCCGTCAGCCAGCAGGTCTCGGCCTTGGAGAAGCAGGCGGGCCTGCCGCTGCTGGACCGGGTCGGGCGGGGCGTGCGGCCGACGGTGGCGGGCCGGCTGCTCACCGAGCACGCCGCGCACATCACCGACCGGCTGGTCGAGGCCGAGGCGGCGCTCGCCGACCTGCGCGCGGGCCGCACCGGGCGGCTGCGGGTGCGCTACTTCGCCACCGCGGGCGCGGCGCTCGTGCCGCCGGCCGTGGCCCTGTTCCGGGCCAAGCACGCCGACGTGCAGTTGGACCTCAAGCTGACCGAGCCGGACGACCCGATGGTGGAGATCGCGGCGGGACGCGCCGACGTGGCCATCGTGGTGCACCACCGGGGCAGCGAGCTGCCGCGCGGCGTGCAGATCGTGCACCTGCTCGACGACCCGTACCTGGCCGTGCTGCCGCGCGGCCACGAGCTGACCCGCAAACGGGTGCTCGACCTCGCCGACCTGGCGGAGGAGCAGTGGGTGGACGCCGTGGCGCCGCCCGGACCGTGCCGGGACATCGTGCTCAACGGCTGCGCGGGTGCCGGGTTCGCGCCCAACATCGTGGTGGAGGCCGACGACTACCCGACCGCACAGGGGTTCGTCGCGGCCGGGCTCGGCGTGACCATCGTGCCCAAGCTCAGCCTCGGCGTGATCCACCCCGGCGTGGTGGTCCGCAAGCTGCGCCACCCGGAGCCGACCAGGACCATCTGCGCCGCCATCCGCGAGGACGGCGTCGGCTCACCCGCCGTCATCACCCTGCTGGAGGCCTTGAAGTCCGCGACCGGCTAGGTCACGGCAGGCCCAGCGGTCACGGCTGGCCCAGCGGGTCTTCCTTGTCGATGAACAGGCTCTGGCCCTTCCAGGCCAGGCCGACCAGCTTGCGCTCGCTGGTGCGCGAGCCGTCCTTCATCTGGTAGCTGATCACGACGATGTACGCGTAGTCCGCGTTCTGGCTCACCTCGTCGAGGCTCACCGACTTCACCTGGTCCCACCGGCTCTTGTAGCCGGCGATCCCGCCGGACGCCGCCTTCATCTTGTCGCTGAGGCGGCTGAACCCGTCGTCCACGTTCTCCGGGAGCAGGCTGAAGTAGTCCCGGACCGTCTGTTCCTGCTGCTGCGGCGTCGGGTCGGCGGTGATCACCAACGGCGGGTTGGCCGACTTCTTCGACGGCGTCACCGACGCCTCACCACCCGCTTCCTGCGCGGTGGTCGACGTGGTCGGCCCGGTGGCCTGGTCGTCCGGGAGGTTGTCGCCGCCGGACAGCATGCTGGCCAGCAGGATGCCCACGACGGCCGCGCCCGCGATGGCGAGCGCGGTGACGGCCGCGGACCGCTTGCTCTTGATCGGTCCGCCCCTGGCGGCGAGCGGTCTCGATCGCCCGAGCGGGCGAGCGGGCGGCGGGTTGTTGTGGTTCATCTGCCGCTGCGGAGCCGGAGCCTGGGCCTGGGCCGGTACGGGCGCCACGCGGGTCGCGGCGTGCGGCGGGTTGTTCGGGGTGGCCGGGGTCACCGGGTTCAGCGCACGGGTCGCCGGGGCCTGCACGGGCGCGCCCTGCCACGACGGCGGATGCGATTTCGGCATCGACATCGGGAACTCGGGCGCGGCACGTCCCGCCGCCACCGCGGCCAACGCCTCGCGCGCCTCGGCCATGGTCGGCCGGTCCTCCGGCTCGGCGCGCAGCAGGCGCATCAGCAGCGCGGTCAGCGGACCGGCCTGCTTCGGCGGCACCACCTTGCCCGACGCGACCTGGTGCAGCAGCGCGATGGTGTTCTCGTTCAGGCCGAACGGCGGCGCGCCCTCGATCGCCGCGTACAGCGTCGAGCCCAGCGAGAACACGTCCGAGGGCGGGCCGGGGTCGTAACCCTTGGCCACCTCGGGCGCGAGGTAGGCGGGCGTGCCCGCGAGCATCCCGGTCGCGGTGACCGTGACGTCGCCGGTGGCCCGGGAGATGCCGAAGTCGGTGATCTTCACCGTGCCCTCGTTGCCGAGCAGGATGTTGCCCGGCTTGATGTCGCGGTGCACGATGCCCGCGTTGTGCGCGGCGGCGAGCGCCGAGGCGACCTGCGAGCCGATCGAGGCCACGTCACGTGGCGGCAGCGTGCCGCGCTCCGAGAGGGCCGTGGACAGGCTCTTGGACGGCAGGTACTCCATCACCAGCCACGGCTGGCCGTCGTCCTCGGCCACGTCGTACACCGCGATCGCGTGCGGGTGCTGGAGGCGGGCCGCGATCCGGCCCTCGCGCATCGCGCGGCGCTTCGCCTCGTCGGTGTCGGCTTCCGCCAGGCCCGGCTGGAGCAACAGCTGCTTGACGGCGACAGTCCGGTGCAGTCGCTCGTCGTGCGCCTGCCAGACGATGCCCATCGCACCGCTGCCGATCCGCTGGCCAAGTCGGTAGCGGCCGGCAACCAGGCGGCCATCGTCGCTCACGGCGTGCTCCCAGTAGCTGCTAAGGGTTCATTCAGTGGCGCACGACAACACGCCACCAGGACAAGAACGTTGCGTCACCCGAACGGGTTCGGCCCCCACCTTAACGAGGTCACGGATTCACGGTGGGCACGGAGGTCGTCGTAGTGGTCGTGGGCGTCGTCGTAGTGGTCGATGGCGTCGTCGTCGAAGGCGGTGGCGTCGTCGTGGTGGTCGTCGTCGTGGTGGTCGTAGTGGTCGTGGTGGTGGTCGGTTCCGGCTCTTCGGTCGTCGTCGGCACCACGGCTGTGGTTATCAACACAGACGGCGTGGTCGTGGTGGTCGGCACGACCGTCGAAGAACTCGACTCGGTCACGATCGGCGTGGTCGGGTTCTTCTCGCCGAACACGTCCAACCAGACCAGCAGGAAGCCGAACAGCAGCACCGCGCCCAGCACCACGGCGGCGATCACCAGCGGCCGGTTGTTGTTCGACGTCGGCGGCGGCGCGACGACCGGCGCGCTGCCGCTCGTCGTGCGCGGACCCGTCGTGCGCGGACCGGGCCGCACCACGCGGGTGCGGTCGGAGTCCAGGATGGTCGTGGCGCCGGCACCGGGGGCCATCACCGGCGGGAAGCCCGGCGAGCTGGCCGGCAGCAGACCGGTAAGGGTCGGGTTGCGGCCGTGCGCGACCGCGCTGAGCAGGTCGCGGGCCTGCGCCATGGTCGGCCGGTCGGCCGGGTTGTAGCTGAGGAACCGCATCAGCACGTCGGTCAACGGGTGGTCGACGGTCGGCGGGTTGATCCGGCCCGCCGCGACGGCGTGCAGCACGCCCAGGGTGTTCTCCGACAGCCCGAACGGCGGCTCGCCCTCGACCGCCGCGTAGAGCGTCGAGCCGAGCGAGAACACGTCCGAGGCGGCCGACGGGTCCTGGCCGCGGGCGATCTCCGGCGCCAAGTAGGCGGGCGTGCCCGCGATCAGGCCGGTCTTGGTGACCGTGACATCGTCGCTGGCCCGGGAGATGCCGAAGTCGGTGATCTTGACCAGGCCGTTGTCGGCGATCAGCACGTTGCCGGGCTTCACGTCCCGGTGCACGATCCCGGCCGCGTGCGCGGCGGCCAGCGCGGCGGCGGCCTGCATGCCGATCTGGGCCACCTCCAGCGGCTCCAGCGGGCCGTGCTCGGCCATCGTGTCGGCCAGGCTGTAGGACGGCAGGTACTCCATGACCAGGCACGGAGCGCCGTTCTCCTCCACCACGTCGTACACCGCGATGGCGTTGGGGTGGTGCAGCTTGGCGGCGATGCGGCCCTCGCGCATGGCGCGCTGGATCGCCTCGTCCTTCTCGGTGGCTTCCAGGCTCGGCTGCAGCAGCAGTTGCTTGATCGCCACGACGCGGCTCAGGCGCTCGTCGTAGGCGCGCCACACGACGCCCATCGCACCGCTGCCGATCCGGTCCAGGAATCGGTAGCGCTCGGCGATGACGCGATCGTCGTTGCTCACCGGACCACCTCGCTGGGGCGCTGCGTGACCGCGGCAAGGGCAGCAGGTCTCACGCTCGGGCTCCTCGTCGTGCGGATCGGTGCGCGGAACAGGCTAGGCCACCGCTCGCCCGCAGAGCCTACCCCGGCCGTGACTACGCCTTTCGAGCCGTTGCGCAGCTCACCCGAGCCGAGGGGTGACCGGGAAGGGATACCCGATGCGGGGCCGCGAGGGCACCCGTTCGCACGAAGATCACGATTTTTGCGGCCGAACGGCCCAATCGCCTGGTGAGGCATGTCCTCGGGCACTCCGAGTCGCGCACGCGGACAGCCCGAAGCCGCCACTCGGGCACCCCGAGTGGCCCGCCGGGGTCCGCGAGAGGTCAGTTGGCCGGAGCGAAGAAGTCGAACCCGCCGACGATCGGATCAAGAATCCCGCCCAGGTCGAGTTCCAGGCCGACCCCGGTGCCCGAGTCGCCGTCCTCGGCCGGAGGGGTGCTCGACGACGGGGGCGGGGTGGACGACGACGCCGGCGGCGTGGTCGTGCTCGGTGCCGGCGTCGTGGTGGTCGTGCTCGGCGCCGGGGTCGTCGTCTCCGGGTTGCTGCTCGGGGCCGGCTCCTGCGTCGACGGCGCCTGCTGCTGCGTCGTGGTCGTCGTCGGCTGCGTGGCGGGCCGCTGCGTCCGCTGGTCCGTCGTCCGCTCGGGCGTCGTCGTGGTGGTCTCGGTCGTCGTCTGCTGCTGCGGCGCCTGCTGCTGGGCAGCGGCGGCGCCGAGGTCCTTGGTGAGCGTGTTGGTGGCCCGCGCCGCCGCACGGGCGTCGAAACGCACCTCGGCCGGCGGCAGCTCGTCCGGGGACGACAACAGGTTCGTCGCGGTGAACGTCACAGCGCCGGCGAGCACCACGCCACCACTGGCCATCGCGACGAGCTTCGGCACGGAGAACCCGCCGCCGCCGCGCTCTTCCTCACCGGCGCGCCCCTCACGGCGCAGCAACTCGGTGATGTGCAACTCGCGGCCCGACAGGTTCGTCGTGCTCGCCGCCCCGGCAGCCAGACTGGCCACCGAGAAGCGCACGGTCTCCTCGTCGTCGTTGATCCGCTCGGTCGTCCGATTGCGGGCTCCGTCGGCGGTGATCCGCGGGATGGGCTGCGTCTCCGCCTCGCGCCTGGCGAGCAGGTCGGCGACCGACAGCTTGGCCGTCGAGCCATCCTGTCGACGGCGTTTGTCGTCGTTCGACACCGCTGGACACCTTTCCCGGGGAGTGCACTGCGCTACTGACCGGGATCATGGATACCGAATCGTGACCGTTTTTGTAACCCCTTTGGCCGAAGTTTCCTTAGTGATCACGTGAAAGATCCACGCTTAGTCAGGTTCTCGCCATGATCGCTACGGAGAGTCAACTGCGTTGGGCCGATAGGATTTCGGTGCCGACGATCCGCGGGACGGTCGTGTCGGTCAACCAGAAAGCCTGTTCAACCCGCATCCACCGACCGGTGCGCTCCTGCATCGACACCACCGCCAGCACCGCGCCGTCCGGTCGCAGCGTGGTCGACTCGATCGTGATCGCCTGCACCTGACCCCAGGACGCGACGAAATCGCGCGCGTCGCCGCCGAGGAGTTCCGGCGACAGCAACCGGGACGCGTCCGCGGGTTTGGCCGGCAGCAGCTCGAAGAACCGCCGGACCACGTCCACCTGTGGTTTCGGTCCGACGGTCAGGGTGGGCGGCGGGACCATGACGGGCGCCTCCGGTGGCACGTCGGCGGCCAGTGGCGCGGCCTGCCTGCCCGCGCCGGGAGCCTGGTCGAGCCGCCCTCCGCCCAGTTCCGACGACAGCACGTCCGGCCGCAGCGCGGACGACCCGCTGATCGACACGGGCGCGTCGGCGCGCGGCTGGTCGGGACCGCCGGGGCGGTTCCCCACCAGGATCGAGGCGGCCGCGACGGCCGCGAACAGCACGATCGCCCCGGTGGCCACACCGGCGAGCTTCGCCGCCCGGTTGGACGGCGGCCTGGTCGCGGGCTCGGGCTCCGCACCCAGGAGGTCGACCACCAGACCGTGGGTGGCCGCCTGCTCGCGGGACGGGATTCGCACTGGTGTCGGCTGTTTCCGGATCAGTTCGGCCACCGAGACCGAACCCGCGCGGTTGTGCCTGCGACCGCTCGTCGTAGGGCGCTGCACTGGCGACTCCCTCATCGTGTCGTCGCCAAGACTCGTACCGTGCGCGGCGGACGAGAATCCAGCTCAGCGCAGGACTTCACTCGTTCGTGGCGACCAGTGGTCAAAGTGGTCGCTCGAACGGGCGAAGGACTACGGACAGGCGTATCGCGTGTGTTCGGGCTCGGGCGTGCGCGGACCGTGCCTAGGCGGTGCCTAGGCGCCGTCTGCGGGCCGTTCGTCGTCGATCAGCGGCACGCCGACGGTGGTGAACACCAGCTCACGCTTCTCGGTGGTGGTGGATCCGTCCTTGCGGGTGACCTGCAAGGTGCTCACCGTGATGCCCTTCGCCGGGTCCACGCTGATCTCCGTCACCTCGATCAGCGCCACGTCGGCGAACCGCTCCAGCAGCGCCTCGCCGGTGGACTGGAACTCGTCGGAGACCATGGTCAACGCGAAGTCCGTGTCCGTCGCCACCTCTTCGTAGAACAGCTCCGTGTTCATCGCCATCGCCTCGGCGTCGACGACCGGCTGCGACTGCGCGGGAACCGTCGTGACGTGCGGAGCCGTCGTGGGGCCCGCCGCGCCGATGGTCGTGGGCCCGGTCGAGGAGTCGCCGTCCGGGGCCGCGGTGTGGCCACCGGCGTCGGTGGGCGCGAACAGACCGTCCGACACGGCCTCGGCCTTCTTGCGGCCCGCCGTGGTCGTCGGCGGTCCGCTGGTGGCGAAACGGGTGAGCAGCGGCACGTCCGTCGGGTAGCCCGGCATCCCGATCCGCTCGACCGGGTTGTTCGAGCCGACCAGCTCGGCCGCCGCGATGGCCAGGCCCACCAGGACGCCCGCCGAGGACAGCACCGCGAACCACGCGGCCCGCTTCCACGTCCGGGGCGGCGTCACCGACGCGGGCACCAGGCCGATGTTGAACTTGCGCAGACCCATCGCGTCGGTGTCGACGTACGGGTCGCGCGGAGGTGGCTGTGCGGGCAGCGGCCGCACCACCGCGCGTTCGTGCGGCGTGTGCTCCAACTCACCGCCCATGGGCAGCCAGATCGCCGCCCCGTCCTCCAGCCGATGCCGGCCCGACTGTTCCGGTTCCCCGATGTCCATGCTGTGCAGACCCCTCCAGCCCCTCGGCCTGACGGCCCTCGCGGCCTGATTCACCTTGTTGGCTCAAGCTCGTGGGTTTGGGCTTGAGCCGCGCGGGGAATAGGGGGTGGGACGCCGAGGACCCCGCAACTACCTCAGGGTAGGTGCAGGGTCCTCGTTGAGCTGCGCAAATCAGCCTTGTGATACCTAGCGACACACAGAAGAGTGAACCCGCTAGCTGCCGCTGTTCAGCCGCTTCCGGGTGCCCTGGAGGGCGTTGGTGGCGGCCAGACCGGCGCCGCCGGCGATCAGCGCGCCGATGATGTCGCCGGAGGTGCCCGTGCCCGACGTGATCAGCAGACCCACCAGCGCGATGATCGTCGTCACCCCGGCGAGGGTCCACCTGCTGCGCACGTACTGCGCGATGGGCGCGCCAGCGGCGCGCTTGGACTTGGCGGCGGAACCGAGCATCGCGAGGTAGCCGTCGTGCGCCAGCGCGGCGAGGACTCCCAGGATCGCGATGAGTCCCGTGATGAGACCGATGACCATGTCACCAGTGTGCACCCGGTCAAACCCGCTGGACCATCCGTGATCGCCCTGATATGCCCCTGGTGTGGAGGTTTTCTGGCACGACGCCTGCCTGGAGCACGACACCGGCACGGGCCTGTGGGAGCTGCCCGGCCGGTGGGACTGGCTCGACGTGGCCGAACCGCACCCGGAGAACGCGGCCCGGCTGCGGACCTTCCGGCACGCCCTGGAGCACGGACCGGTCGCCCCGCACTTGTCGTGGTCGACCGGCCGGTTCGCCACCGACGAGGAGTTGGGCCGCGTCCACGCGCGGTCCTACCTGGACGACCTCCGCGTGGCGTGCGAGCGGCGCACCGCCGTCGAGGTGAACACGGTCGTCGGCCCCGGCTCGTGGGACGCGATCCGGGCTGCCGCCGGCACCGCGCTGGCCGCGTACGAGGCCGTCGCAGCCGGTCGCACCCGCCTGGCGTACGCCCTGGTCCGCCCGCCCGGCCACCACGCCCAGCCGACCGTGCCGGACGGGTACTGCCTGGTCAACAACGCCGCGCTGGTCGCCGAGACGGCCCGTCGCGCGGGCCGCCGACCTGCCGTCCTGGACTGGGACGTGCACCACGGCAACGGCACCCAGGAGGTCTTCCGGGATACGCCTGGTGTGCTCACCATCTCGGTGCACATGCGGCACGGTCCGTGGGGCGTCAACCACGCCCAGACCGGCGCGCCGGCCGAGTCCGGCGCGTCCAACATCAACGTCGAGCTGTCCCTCGGCGCGGGCGACGGCGCCTACCGGCGTGCGTTGACGGAGATCGCGTTCCCGGCGCTGACCGAGTTCGGCGCGGACTTCCTGGTCTGCGCCTCCGGGTTCGACGGGTCCGCGTTCGACCCCAACGGCAGGCACAACCTCACCGCGGCCGGCTACCGCGCCATCGGCCGGGCCGTGTCGGAACTCGGCCTGCCGACCGTGCTCACCCAGGAGGGCGGCTACCTGCGCGGCTACTCGGCGTTGTGCCTGCACGCCTTGGCGGAGGGCCTGCTCGGCCTGGACCTGCTGGAGGACCCGCTGGCCTACGTGCCGGACGACACCCAACTGGTGGACGTGGACCTGGCCCGGACCAAGTCCACGCTCACCACCTGGAAGTTTGCTCGTGTTTAATTGCCGCTGCTCCGCAGACGGCGGCTCGGTCGCCTGGCTGTAGTCAATTGCGCCGCTCCGCGGCTGGGCAGGTCGTTCGCGCCTCATTTTCCGACGATCGAAGAGCGTGATCGCCGGAAAATGAGTCACGAACGACCGACGCGACCTCGCGGGTTGGCCATGTCACCGCCCGAGGGGGCCGCGGCCTAGTTTCAGCAGGATCATGGCCAGGTCCCGACCCTCGGGGCCGAGCTCCTTGTACCTGTTGATCACGTCGATCTCGCGGTTGTGCACGATCCGCGTGCCGCCGGCGGCCATCCGCGCCGCGCCGATGATCTTGGAGACTTCGACCCGGCGCTTGACCAGCCGCAGCAGCTCGGCGTCCAGGTGGTCGATCTCCTGGCGCAACGCGTCGATGTCCGGGGCGGTATCGGTGCTGTTCATCGTGACGACCTCTCGACTCTGGTGGGAGTCCCAGCCCTGGCGGCAGCGAAGCCCCGGGGTCCGAGGACTCCGGGGCTTCGTGGTGTCTTGGTCTGCGCTAGCGACCCACGGGAGCCGGAGTCCGGTTCCCGTAGAAAAAGTCGAAGTGGGCCATGCGCACCGGTTCATGATGCCACAGACGCGGACTGTCGGGGGCTACCGGTAACGTGAACAGGCGATGAGCGCCTTGTTCGACTTGCCCACAAGTCCCCCCGCCTCCCGGTCCGCGCGGCTGCTCGAAGACCTCAACCCGTCCCAGCGCCGGGCCGTCGAGCACTCGGGCGCGCCGTTGCTGGTCGTAGCGGGTGCGGGCTCGGGCAAGACGCGCGTGCTCACCCGTCGGATCGCCTACTTGCTCGCCGAGCGCCAGGTCCACCCCGGCGAGGTCATGGCGATCACCTTCACCAACAAGGCCGCCGCCGAGATGAAGGAACGCGTGGCCGACCTCGTCGGCGCGCGGGCCCGTTCGATGTGGGTGTCCACGTTCCACTCGATGTGCGTGCGGGTCATGCGCCGCGAGGCCAAGACCCTCGGCATGTCGTCCAACTTCTCGATCTACGACTCCGACGACACCCGCCGGCTGATCACGCTGGTGGCCCGCGACCTCGACCTGGACCCGAAGCGCTACCCGGCGCGCACGCTGGCGATCCACATCTCGAACTTGAAGAACGAACTGGTCGACGTCCCCACCGCGAAGGAGCGGGCGTCCAACGACCTGGAGCGCCGCGTCGCCGAGGTCTACGAGAGCTACCAGCGCCGGCTCGGCGAGTCGAACTCGCTGGACTTCGACGACCTGATCATGCGGACCGTCGAGCTGCTGCAGAACCACCCGGACGTGGCCGAGCACTACCACCGCCGGTTCCGGCACGTGCTGGTCGACGAGTACCAGGACACCAACCACGCCCAGTACACGCTGGTCCGCGAGCTGATCGGGACCGGCAAGGACGGCGTGCCGCCGGGCGAGCTGTGCGTGGTGGGCGACGCGGACCAGTCGATCTACGCCTTCCGCGGCGCGACGATCCGCAACATCGTGGAGTTCGAGCGCGACTACCCGCAGGCCACCACGATCCTGCTGGAGCAGAACTACCGGTCCACCCAGACCATCCTGAGCGCCGCGAACGCGGTCATCTCGCGCAACCCCGACCGCCGGGACAAGCGGCTGTGGAGCGACCTGGGCGACGGCGAGAAGATCGTCGGCTACGTCGCGGACAACGAGCACGACGAGGCGGCGTTCGTCGCGGGCGAGATCGACCGGCTGGTCGACGGCGGCGAGGCCAACAACGGCGAGATCGCCGTGTTCTACCGGACCAACAACCAGTCGCGCGTGTTCGAGGAGATCTTCATCCGCCTCGGCCTGCCCTACCGGGTGGTCGGCGGCGTCCGGTTCTACGAGCGGCGCGAGGTGCGGGACGCGTTGGCGTACCTGCGGGCGCTGTCCAACCCGAACGACACGGTGTCGTTGCGGCGCATCCTCAACGTGCCCAAGCGCGGTATCGGCGACCGCGCGGAGGCGTGCGTGTCCACGTACGCCGAGCGGGAGCGGATCAGCTTCGCGGCGGCGCTGCGGGACGCGGTGGCGGGCAAGGTGCCGCTGCTCAACCCGCGGTCGCGCAACGCGATCGTCGGGTTCGTCGAGCTGATGGACGAGCTGGGCGTGCTGGTCGACCGCGGCGACGACGTGGCCGACATCCTGGAGGCGGTGCTGGAGAAGACCGCCTACCGGGCCGAGTTGGAGGCCAGCGAGGACCCGCAGGACCACACCCGGGTGGAGAACCTGAACGAGCTGGTCACGGTGGCCCGCGAGTTCACCGATCTCGGCTCGGCGGCACCGGTGCCCGACGAGGCGGTATCCCTGGACGACGGCGGGCTGCCCGCGGAGGGTTCGCTGGCGGCGTTCCTGGAGCGGGTGTCGCTGGTCGCGGACGCCGACTCGGTGCCGGACGCGGAGTCCGACGGCGTGGTCACGCTGATGACGCTGCACACCGCCAAGGGGCTGGAGTACCCGGTGGTGTTCTGCACGGGCTGGGAGGACGGCGTCTTCCCGCACATGCGGGCGCTGGGCGACCCGACGGAGCTGGCCGAGGAACGGCGGCTCGCCTACGTGGGCATCACCCGGGCCCGGCAGCGGCTGTACCTGTCGCGGGCGCTGGTGCGCTCGGCGTGGGGCCAGCCGTCCGCGAACCCGGCGTCGCGGTTCCTGGACGAGATCCCGGCCGACCTGGTCGAGTGGCGGCGGGTGGAGCCGAAGCGCTCCGCGCCGTCCGCGCCGACGTCGTGGGGCCGCGGGTCGTCCTCGCCGCGTCCGGCGCCGACGAACACGGCCTGGAAGGACACGCCCGCGGTGAAGCTGGACGTGGGCGACCGGGTGAGCCACGACAAGTACGGGCTCGGTCGGGTGGTGGCCGTGGACGGCTCAGGGCCCCGTGCGACCGCCACGATCGATTTCGGCGGCGCGGGAACCGTGCGGCTGATGCTCATCGGCGGCGTGCCGCTGGTGAAGCTCTGAGGGGCGCTCAGCCGTAGTTCGTCGTTCGACGGGCCTTCGGGTCTTCAGCTTTCTTGCATGTGCATGCATCTCCGACCACAATACGAGGTCGTGGACGAACGCATGCCGAAGACCTCAGTCGAGTACTGCACGGGGACCGACGACCACGCACGCCAGTGGGACCACCGGGCGGGGTGCGAGGTGCGCACCGTGCTGGACCGGGTCTCGGACAAGTGGTCGCTGCTCGCGCTGTCGTACCTGTCCGAGCGGTCGCACCGGTTCAGCGAGCTCCGCCGCAAGATCGACGGCGTGAGCCAGCGGATGATGACCGTGACGCTGCGCCAGCTGGAGCGCGACGGGCTCGTGCTGCGCACCGTCCACCCGACCGTGCCGCCGCGGGTGGACTACGAGCTGACGCCGCTGGGGGCGAACCTGCACCAGACGATCCAGGTGCTCAGCTCCTGGTCCGAGCAGCACGAGGCGGAGATCGCGGCGGCCAGGGCGGCCTACGACGCCAGGATCAGCGCGGTCTCGGCCTGAGCCCGTGCCCCGGATCTCGTTCACCTGATCGAGACCGGATTCCCGTGCAACCCGAATCGACCCCGTGCGTCTTTAGGGGTGTCACAAGCGGGATGACCGGGGCATTCGGGGTGAACCGGTCGCGGGGAGCCGCTTGGCGGCAACGGGGGGAGTAAGGGCGGAAACCGCAGTCGGGGGCGGTGACCGCAGCAGGGGATCACCTTGGGGGGCGGTTCCACAGTGGAAAGGCCGGGCTGCTCACGCGGCCCGGCCTTTCGCTTGTCTGCACGCGTTCGCGCACGTCAAAGGCCCCGCGCGGGCGAATCGCCGGTGCCGGGGCCGTGGACGTGTGCGGGGTCAGACGCTGATGCCCTTGGAGTTCAGCCAGGTCAGCGGGTTGATCTTCTTGCCCTCGGCGTTCCAGACCTCGAAGTGCAGGTGCGAGCCGGTGGAGAAGCCGCGGTTGCCCATCCGGGCGATCTGCTCGCCCGCCTGGACCCGCTGGCCCTCGCGGACCGAGAAGGTGTCCATGTGGCCGTACACGGTGACCGTGCCGTCGGCGTGCTCGATCTTGACCCACAGGCCGAAACCGCTTGCCGGACCGGCCTCGACCACGACACCATCGGCGGCGGCGTAGAGCGGCGTGCCGATGGGGCCGGCGATGTCGATGCCGTAGTGCATCTCGCCCCAGCGACCGCCGAAGCCGGAGGTGAAGTTGCCGTTGGCGGGGCGGGCGAACTTGGGTCGCGCAGCCTCGGCCGCCTCGGCCTCGCGGTCCTGGGTGATCTGCTGGCTCTTGACGAGCTTCTGCGCCTCGGCGGCCGGGTCGACCAGCTTGGCGACCGGCAGGACCTGCGGGGACGCCGGGCCGTTGCCGCCGACGCCGAACGCGGCGGCGCCGTCGGAGGGGCTGGCGAGAGGGGTGATCTCGTCAGCCGAGGACGGCGCGTCGGTGCCCAGTGCGTTGAGCGCCTGCCCTGCGCCGGCGGCGGCGAAAGCGCCTACGGCGACCGCGGCGACCACGATCCGTCCGCGCAGCGCCGAGGGCGGTGGCGGAAGCCGGTGCGTGCTCACCGTGCGGGTCGAAGCGCGGTCTACCGCCGCTTCGAGCACAGCAGAACTCGTATGGCCGCCGGGGGAGCGGTGTTGAGACAAAACCTGGCCTTCCGTCTTCGGGGAGTCCGGTCGGACACCGGGCGGGGGATCCCGGTTGAGCCGGTCGGGGTACCGACTCTTCGTCCTGCTTGTGACCAGACCGTGACAACGGACCGGGGGAAGATAACGGCGCGGAGCCCTTAAGGGCAATCCCTGGGGTCGAGGTCTACCGAATAGCGGTCAGTACGACTGCTAGGGGTACGAGCCGTGACGCTGTGTCATGAGCGAGCTACGAGGACCCCGCACGTACAGGCACGATGGGGTGATTCACATTCTCATCAGAACGTGTGATGGCACTCACCACTGCGTGAAGGGCACGGGTATCCACAGGTAGTGAGAGGTGACCTGAATCACGTATCTGATGTTCCTCGACTACCAACGCGGGGTGCTCCAACCGGGCGTTCCGCTGCGGGATGATCACCTGGTCCATCTCGCTCCACACCACCACGAACTTCGTCCGGCAGGTGCGGGACGGTTCGGCCAATTCGGACAACAGTTCCGAACCGGGCCGGAGTTGCCTGGTCAACGAGGTCGGCAGCAGGTAGGCCGCCAGCGTGCCGCCGTGCGGGGTGCCGAGGGTGACGAGCGTGCGCACCCGTGCGTCCCCGTGCAGGCGCTGCACGTAGTAGCGGGCGATCAGCCCGCCCAACGAGTGTCCGACGACGTGCACCCGGTCGGATCCGGTCTGCTCACAGATCCGCTCGATGTGCTCCCCGAGCAGCGCGGCCGACCGCCGGACGTCCCCCGTCAACGCGGTCAGCACGCTGTAGTTCACCGCGTGCACTACCCCGAAGCCCCGCCTTCGCAGCGCCCCCGACAGCACTGCGAAGGCAGAGCGGTTGTCCCCGATGCCATGCACCAACACGATCGGAGTGCCCGCTGCGTCCATGGCCGAAACCATCAGCCCGCGCTGACGGGGCGGGAGGCGGTCGGTCCGGTAGGCGCGGTAGTGCCCGTCGGCGTTCAGTTGCCCTTCCAGCACGCCCCAGGGGTAGAGCACGGTGTGTGCCGCCAGCCATGCGGCCTCGACGGCAACACCACGCACCCCACCAGGCGAAGCGACAGCCCGGAGCACCTCACCGGAAACGCCGAGAACCTCCACGGCCACCCCCAGCCCGGCACCCACACCAGCCCCGACCCGGCCCACCCAGCCCTCGACGAGCCGCCGCACCCCACCACCCATAGGGGTGAAGGTAAGTGATGCCCTCACCAAGTAGGAGTACCCAACGTTCGATCTCCACAACCTTCGGTGCCGCCCCGCACGCGCCTCCACCTGCCCGGCAGGCACGGCGCACCTGACCGGGTGCCGGCCGGCCCTCGTTCCCTGCTCTGTTTTGCTAGCGTCCAACCGGTGATTCGAACCGCTGAACCGGTCTCACCGACGCCCACGAGACTGCGGGTGGCGGTTGGGGTGGCTGTGCTGGGTTCCGTGCTCACCGCGGTGGCTCCGGCTGCCGGGGTGGTCGACGCGTCCGCGCCCCCCGCGTTCACGGCCTGGCCGTTGCTGGCGCTGCTCGCCCTCCTGCCCACGGCACTCGCCGCGGTCTTCCTCGTGCGCGGCCAGGAGCTGACCGCCGCGGCGGCTCTCGTGGCACCGGCCGTGTTCGCCGTCGGACGCCTGTTCACCGACCTCCAAGTCGCCGTCGAGCCCACCGACGCCTCACGTCCCGAGCTGTTCCGCCCGACCACCCTCGACGCGCCCACCCCCACCGCGGGCGTGTGGCTGCTCATCGCCGGGCACGTCCTCGTCATCGCCGCGGGCGCGTTGGCCACCCTCGGCCAGGAACCGGACGTCCGCAGCGAACGCGCGAGCTTCGTCCTCCCCGCCGCGGCGGGCATCGTCGCGGGCATCGGCCTGTTCACCGCGCCGTTCAGCTCGACCGACGCCCTGATCCCCGCCCGCGGCCCGTTCGAGTCGGCCACCCTCCCGATGGTCGGCGGCCTGGTCATCACGCTCGCCGCCCCGGCCCTCGCCGTCCTCGCGGCCAGCGCCACCACGAACGAAGCCCGCAAGGGCGGCCTCCTCGGTCTCGCCGCCGTCCTGCTCACCTTCGCGCTGCCACCGATCGTCATGGCCGTCGCCGTCGACCGCGTGGGTCTGGCCGTCGGCCCCTTCCTCGTCCTCGCCGCCGCCGTCGCTCTCGCCTGGCCGCAACGTGCGGCCAGGGCCGAGGCCGAGGAGCAGGACCTCGAACTCCCGGGCCTGCGCCGCCTGCACGTCATCGCGGGCACGCTCGGCCTGATCGCCGCCGCGGCAGCCGCCGTGGGCGCGTTGAACGACCAACTGGTCCTCCCCGCCGGCCTCCCGGCACCCACGGACTACGCCGCACGCCTGCTCTGGCCGGCTGCGGTCGTCACCGCCCTCCTCGCCGCCGCACTGCTCGCCAAGGCCGCCGTCCGTCCCGCCTTCACCGTCGGTCTCGCCGCCATCCCGCTGGCGGCCGGCGGCGCGCTCGACGCCGTCTTCGCCGCCACCCGGGTCGCCGCCATCCAGCCGGGCCCGGGCGTCTGGTTCACCGCCGGGTCCATCGCCGCCGCGGCAGCCGCCGCCGTGACCGCCGTCCTGGCCGGCGCGGTCGAGCGGGACGAGGTGGGCACGACCAAGGCCGAACCGCCGCTCCCGCTCGTCGCCGCCGTCCTGATCGCCGCACTGCTCGCGTTCGGCGCGTTCGGCCTCCCCGTCCTCCAGGCCCCGGACTACGTGCCGATCAGCCCGTTCGGTCTGCGTGTCGGTGCGTGGGGTCTCCTGGTGGCCTTGATCACGGTGGTGGCCGCCGCCGTGACCGCCCTCAAAGCCCGGCCGGACCGGGGCGCGGCGCTGCTGCTCGGAGCGGCCCTCGTCACGGGCGTCCGCGCGCTCGAATACCCGCTCACGGCCGCCCGTGCCGCCGAGGCCGCACCCGGTCCGGGGCTCTGGCTCGCCGCCGCCGCGACGGCCGCGCTCCTCGTCTCCGCGGCGCTGCGGACGGCACGCTGAAACGGCGTGCCGAACGGCGTGCTGAAACGGCGTGCTGAATCGGTGTGGTGATCGACCTCACCACCTCTATGACCGACTTCACGGGCGTGGGATGACGAGGAGTCCGGGCAGGTCGATAGTGTCTTGCGAAGCCGCGTCGAGCCGGTCCCCGCACGGCTATGCCGGCGTTCCAGGTGATGCCTGGTACGTGTGGGCACCAGGCCCCAGCCTGGAGCGCCGGACCTCAGAGGACCGCATGACATGACGCGGTGTCCGACACCGACGTCGCAGGAGACCCGAGTGGACCTGTACGAGTACCAGGCGAAGGACCTCTTCGCCGCCCATGACGTCCCGGTACTTCCGGGCGACGTGGCGAGCACCCCCGCCGAGGCCAAGGCCATCGCCGAGCGCTTCGGCCAGACCGTCGTGGTCAAGGCCCAGGTCAAGACGGGCGGCCGGGGCAAGGCCGGCGGCGTCAAGCTGGCCGAGACCCCGGACGAGGCCGAGGCCAAGGCCGAGGCGATCCTCGGTCTGGACATCAAGGGGCACATCGTTCACCGCGTGCTGGTGACGACCGCGTCCGACATCGCGGAGGAGTACTACTTCTCCTTCCTCCTCGACCGCGCCAACCGCACCTTCCTGGCCATGGCCAGCGTCGAGGGCGGCATGGACATCGAAGAGGTCGCCGCGACCAAGCCCGAGGCCCTGGCCAAGGTGCCCGTCGACGCGATCACCGGCGTGGACCGGGCGAAGGCCGACGAGATCGTGGCCGCCGCCAAGTTCCCGGCCGAGGTGGCCGACCAGGTCGCCGACGTCATCGTGAAGCTCTGGGAGACCTTCGTCTCCGAGGACGCCACGCTGGTCGAGGTCAACCCGCTGGTCCGCGACCCCGAGGGCAAGGTCGTCGCGCTCGACGGCAAGGTCACCCTCGACGAGAACGCCTCCTTCCGCCACCCCGCCCACGAGGCGCTGGTGGACAAGCAGGCCGAGGACCCGCTGGAGGCCAAGGCCAAGGCCAAGGGCCTCAACTACGTCAAGCTGGACGGCCAGGTCGGCATCATCGGCAACGGCGCCGGTCTCGTGATGTCCACCCTCGACGTGGTGGCGTACGCGGGCGAGAAGCACAAGGGCGTCAAGCCCGCGAACTTCCTCGACATCGGCGGCGGCGCGTCGGCCGAGGTCATGGCCAACGGCCTGGAGATCATCCTGCACGACCCGGACGTGCGTTCGGTGTTCGTGAACGTCTTCGGCGGCATCACCGCGTGCGACGCGGTCGCCAACGGCATCGTCGCCGCGCTGGGCATCCTGGGCGACGAGGCCACCAAGCCGCTCGTGGTCCGCCTCGACGGCAACAACGTGGAGGAAGGCCGGCGCATCCTCGCCGAGGCCGACCACCCGCTGGTCACCGTGGTGGACACTATGGACAACGCGGCCGACAAGGCCGCCGAGCTCGCGGCTGCGGGGGTCTGACGATGGCTATCTTCATCACCAAGGACAGCAAGGTCATCGTCCAGGGCATGACCGGCGCCGAGGGCACCAAGCACACCAAGCGGATGCTGGCCTCCGGCACGAACATCGTCGGCGGCGTGAACCCGCGCAAGGCCGGCGAGAAGGTCGACTTCGACGGCAACGTGCTCCCGGTGTTCGGCTCGGTGTCCGAGGCCATCGAGGCCACCGGCGCCGACGTCACCGTGATCTTCGTGCCGCCGGCGTTCGCCAAGGCCGCCGTGATCGAGGCGATCGACTCCGGTATCGGTCTGGCCGTCGTGATCACCGAGGGCATCCCGGTGCACGACACCGCCGCGTTCTGGGCGCACGCCGTCGCGACCGGCAACAAGACCCGGATCATCGGCCCGAACTGCCCGGGTCTGATCAGCCCCGGGCAGTCCAACGCGGGCATCATCCCGGCCAACATCTCCGGCTCGGGCAAGATCGGTCTGGTGTCGAAGTCCGGCACGCTGACCTACCAGATGATGTACGAGCTGCGTGACTTCGGCTTCTCCACCGCCATCGGCATCGGCGGCGACCCGATCATCGGCACCACCCACATCGACGCGCTGGCGGCCTTCGAGGCCGACCCGGAGACCGCGGCGATCGTGATGATCGGCGAGATCGGCGGCGACGCCGAGGAGCGGGCCGCGGCCTACATCAAGGAGAACGTCACCAAGCCGGTCGTCGGCTACGTGGCGGGCTTCACCGCGCCCGAGGGCAAGACGATGGGCCACGCGGGCGCGATCGTGTCCGGCTCGGCCGGCACCGCGCAGGCGAAGAAGGAGGCCCTGGAGGCCGCCGGCGTCAAGGTCGGCAAGACGCCGAGCGAGACCGCCGGGCTGATGCGGGAGATCATGCAGTCCATCGGCTGACATTGACCCGTTCGTGCAACACACTGAGGGCCACCTTCCACGGGGAGGTGGCCCTCGGCGTTTTCACGGATGAGTCGATGCGCACATCCGGGGGAACCACGGGAGTCCGGTCGTCGTCAGAGAGTGTGCATCGGCTAGCGTTCTGTTGACCCGAAATCAGTTCCGCAGGTGGAGGAGACCGCATCATGTCCCAGCCGTACGGCGCCCCTCAGCAGCAGCCGGGTCCGGCGCAGCCGGCGGTTGGCGTGAACCTGAACTTCATCCTCCCGCTGCTCGCCGCCGGTCTGGCGCTGATCGCGTACCTGCTCGCGTTCGCGGACGACGTGCAGTTCGAGGTCTACCTGTACGCGGCGGGCGCCCTCGCCGGTCTGTCCGTGCTGCCGAAGGCGCCCAAGGGCCTGCTGTACGCGGCGGTCCCGTTCGCGCTGATCCCGACGCTCGGGCTGATCCAGGGCCTGATCACCACCGAGGCCGACGTCCAGGGCATGCAGATCGTGCTGCTCATCGTGGCGTTCCTGGAGACGGCGGCCATCGTGCTCAGCCTGCTGCTGGACACCGGGATCGTGAAGATCGAGCCGAAGGCGGCGAACGTCTACGGCCAGCCCGGTGGCTGGAACCCGCAGTCCGGCGCGTTCCCGCAGCAGGGCCAGCCGCAGCCGCAGCAGTACGGCCCGCCGTCCGGCCAGTTCGGCCAGCAGCTCCCGCCGCAGCAGGCCCAGCAGGCGCAGCAGCCCAACCAGCCGCAGCCGACGTCCTACATGCCGCAGCCGGGCCAGTTCGGCCAGCCCGGTCAGCAGCCCGGCCAGGGCACGCCACCCGGTGGGTTCGGCGGCCCGCAGCAGGGCTGAGTCAAGCCGTGAGAGGGGTGGCACCGCAACGTCGGTGCCACCCCTCTTCGCGTACCCGGCGAGCCTCGCCCGAACAGCCCAGTGCTACTGAGACAGTAGGAGCATGTCGGTGCTGCAAACGACTTCGCACGGTGCCGTGACGGACTCCGTCCGCCCGCCCGAGTTCTCCCGCGCCGAACGGGTGCGGGTGCTCACCATGACCGCGGCCGGCTCGGTGGTCGTCGGCTACGCGGCCGTCGCCGCACTGCTCGCGCTGATCTCCTCGACGGCCGCGCACGCGTCGTTCTCCACCACCGGTGTGCTCACCGCCGCCGCGCCCGGCTGGCTGGTCGCGCACCACGTGCCGCTGCGCTTCGACGGCGGGCAACTCGGCCTGCTGCCGTTGCTGCCGACGGCGCTGGTGATGCTGCTGGTGTACCGGGCGGCGGCGAGCGCGGCGGACCGGTTGGGGCTGTTCGAGCCGTTGCAGGCGCGGTCGGTGGTGTTCAGCATCGCCGGTGCGCACGCCGTGGTCGGCGGCATGATCGCGTTCCTGATGGGTGACGACGGTCCGGTCCGAGCCACGCCCGCGGTGGCGTTCTTCGGCTGTGCGGCGGTGTCCGGGGTGGCGGCGGTCGCGGGTGTCGCGCAGCGCTGCGGCCTGGTGGAGGTCGTGTTCGAGCGCATCGACCCGGTCGCGCGGCGCGGGTTGCGGGCCGGTGCGCTGGCGTTGTTCGCGCTGGCCGCGGCGGGTGCGTTGGTGCTGGGGTCGGGGCTGGTGTTCTCCTGGTCCACCACCGCCGTGCTGTTCGACCAGAGCGGCGGCACCATCGGCACCGGCCTGGGCATCTGGCTGCTGTGCCTGGCGTACCTGCCGAACGCGGTGGTCGGCGCGCTGTCGTACGTGGTGGGCGCCGGGTTCTCGATCGGCTCGGTGGTGGTCGGGCCGCTGGAGTTCACCGGTGGCCCGGTGCCGGCCGTGCCGCTGCTGGCCGCGTTGCCCGAGGAGCAGTTGGGCTACCTGCCGCTGGTGCTGGTGCTGCCGGGGGTGGTGGGCGTGCTGGTCGGGTTGTCGTTGCGCGACGCCGCCGAGACGCCCCGGTCGCGGGTGCGCTCGGTGCTGGTCGCGGCGGTCACGGCGGGGGTCGGCACGTTGGTGCTGGCCGCGATCGCCGGTGGCGCGCTGGGTGGTGGGGTGTTCAACCCGGTGACGATTCCGGCCGGGCTGTTGGCCGTGCTCACGTTCGGGTGGATCACCGTGCCGGGCGCGATCGTGGCCTGGCTCGCCGGTCCCCGGCCGCCGCGCGTGGTCGAGACCGTCCCCGAGGACGTGGCCGAGGGTCTGGCTGACGACGACGAGTACGACGAAGAAGACGTGGAAGAGGACCTCGAAGAGCTGGAAGAGGAAGCCGAAGAAGAGGGCGAAGCCGAAGAAGAGGACGAAGAGGAGTACGACCACGACCTCGACGAGTACGACGATCTCGAAGAGGAATTGGTCGAAGACCCCGACGACGAGTCGGAACCGGAGTCCGAAGGCGGCCCCGACGAGGCCGACGAGGCCGACGAGGCCGACCCGGACCTGGCCGACAAGCCCCGGTAGGCAACGCCTAGGCTGCTCTTGAGCTGCTGTGACATGTCCCCAGCAAGGAGAGCACGCTGAGCGCCGCGACCACACTCCGGCTTCCCGTCCCCGCCAGGGTCGTCGTCCTCGTCTCCGGTTCCGGCACCCTGTTGCAGGCGCTGCTGGACGCGGCGGCCGACCCCGGATACCCGGTCGAGGTGGTCGCCGTCGGCGCGGACCGCGATGGCATCGAGGGCCTGAGCCGCGCCGAGCGCGCCGGCGTCCCCGGCTTCACGGTGAAGCTGCGCGACCACGCCGACCGCGACGCGTGGGACACCGCGCTGGCCGACGCCGTCGAGGCGCACAAACCCGACCTGGTGGTCTCCGCCGGGTTCATGAAAATCCTCGGACCCGCCTTCCTGGCCCGCTTCGGCGGCCGGATGGTCAACACCCACCCCGCGCTGCTGCCCGCCTTCCCCGGCGCGCACGGCGTCCGCGACGCCGTCGACTACGGCGTGAAGGTGACCGGCGCGACCGTGCACCTGGTGGACGGCGGTGTGGACACCGGGCCGATCCTGGCCCAGGAGGCGGTCGTCGTCGCCGATGACGACGATGTCGAAAGCCTGCACGAGCGCATCAAGGTGGTGGAGCGGCGGCTGCTGGTCGACGTGGTCGCCCGCCTGGCCCGCGAGGGCTGCACCGTGAACGGACGAAAGGTGAGCATGCCGTGACCACTCCTGCCGAGAGGCGACCGGTTCGTCGGGCCCTGATCGGGGTGTCCGACAAATCGGGGCTGCTGGAACTGGCCACCGGCCTGCACGCGGCCGGAGTCGAGATCGTCTCGACCGGCGGCACGGCGCGCACGCTGGCCGACGCGGGTGTGCCGGTCACCCCGGTCGAGCAGGTCACCGGGTTCCCGGAGGCGCTGGACGGCCGGGTGAAGACGCTGCACCCCGGCGTGCACGCGGGCCTGCTCGCCGACACCCGGCGCTCGTCGCACGTGGAGACGCTGCGTGAACTGGGTATCGAGCCGTTCGAGCTGCTCGTGGTGAACCTGTACCCGTTCACCCAGACGGTGGCTTCGGGCGCGTCGGCGGACGAGTGCGTGGAGCAGATCGACATCGGCGGGCCGGCCATGGTGCGGGCGTCGGCGAAGAACCACGCCAGCGTCGCCGTCGTGGTGGACCCGTCGCGGTACTCGTGGGTGTTGGAGCAGGTCACGGCCGGTGGGTTCACGCTGGCCGACCGGCAGCGGTTGGCCGTGGACGCGTTCCGGCACACCGCGTCCTACGACGTGGCCGTGGCGTCGTGGCTGGGCAGCGTGGTCGCGCCGGACGACGAGGGCTCCGGCTTCCCCGGCTGGGTCGGCGCGACGTGGGACCGCAAGCAGGTGCTGCGGTACGGCGAGAACCCGCACCAGCGGGCGGCGCTGTACACGCAGGGCGACGGGCGTTCCGGACTGGCGACGGCCACGCAGCTGCACGGCAAGGAGATGTCCTACAACAACTTCGTCGACTCGGACGCCGCGTGGCGTGCGGCGTGGGACCACGACCTGCCGTGCGTGGCGATCATCAAGCACGCCAACCCGTGCGGTATCGCGGTGTCCGGCGTGGACGGTCCGGGTGCGATCGCCCAGGCGCACCGCAACGCGCACGCGTGCGACCCGGTCAGCGCGTTCGGCGGCGTGATCGCGGCCAACCGCGAGGTCACCGTGGAGATGGCCGAGCAGGTCGCGGAGATCTTCACCGAGGTGATCATCGCCCCGTCGTACGCCGACGGTGCGGTGGACGTGCTGACGCGCAAGAAGAACATCCGCATCCTGGTCGCGGCGGAACCGGTGCGCGGCGGTGCGGAGATGCGCGCCGTGTCCGGTGGGCTGCTGCTGCAGACCGTGGACACCATCGAGGCCGACGGTGACAACCCGGCCAAGTGGACGCTCGCCTGCGGTACGCCGCTGGACGAGGAGGGTCTGGCCGACCTCACGTTCGCTTGGCGGGCGTGCCGGGCGGTGAAGTCGAACGCGATCCTGCTGGCGTCCGGCGGTGCGACCGTCGGCGCGGGCATGGGACAGGTCAACCGGGTCGACGCGGCCCGGCTCGCGGTCGCCCGTGCGGGTGACCGGGCGCGGGGGGCGGTGGCCGCGTCCGACGCGTTCTTCCCGTTCCCGGACGGGCTTGAGGTGCTGCTGGAGGCGGGTGTGCGTGCGGTCGTGCAGCCGGGTGGGTCGGTCCGTGACGCCGAGGTGATCGCGGCGGCGGAGGCGGCCGGTGTGACGGTGTACCTGACCGGTACCCGGCACTTCGCGCACTAGGTTTGGCGGTTTTACGGGTTTGCGGGGGGCTCTTCGCTTTGGGCGAGGAGCCCCCTCGCCGTTACTCGGAGACCTTGGCGGTCAGCTCTTCGGCCGCTTTGAGCGGGCTGCGGCGGGTCTACCTGCGGCGGCCCGTAACCGGGCTGTTGGGGTTCCCTGGTTCGGTTGTGGTTGCCGCGGGTTCTGAGGGGCGTTCACGGTTCCCCCGTGTTGCCGGTCGATGCGCGCGGAGCAGTCTGCCGGCCACCCGATCGGGGAGCGGCGATGGCATTGACACCGGGTGGCTCCTTCGGGATAAGATCATGCTGTCGTTCGAACACACGTTCGACACACAGGTCGCCGACTTCCCACGGCGATCCGCGCACAGGGGTGCGCGCGGATCAGTGGGGGAGGGCGGGTGCCAAGGTCGGCAACGGCGACGCTGACCGCGCTCGGGGTAGGCGCGGCGGGCGAGCTGACCACAGCACTGGCCCGGACTCTGCCGGTTCGCGGGGAACTGGCAGAGCTCCTCCCGTGGGGCGGCCTGCGGCGGGGCAGCACGGTGTCGGTGCGCGGGTCGACATCGTTGCTGCTCGCGCTGATGGCCGCGGCGACGGCGGAAGGGTGCTGGGCGGCCGTGGTGGGCCTGCCGCGGTGTGGGGCACTCGCGGCGGCCGAACTGGGGGTGGCCGTCCATCGGCTCGCTCTGGTTCCTCGTCCTGGGAGGGACCAGAGCGAGGTCGAGAAGACCGTGGCGGCCCTCCTGGACGGCTTCGACCTGGTAGCGGTGGCCACGCCGGTGTCCGCGGCAACTTCCCGCAAACTCATCGCCAGGGCACGTCACCGCAAAGCGGTCCTGTTGCCGTTCGCCGTCCCGTGGCCAGGCGCCGACGTGGAACTGACGGCGGCTTTGGGACCGTGGACCGGCCTGAAAACAGGCCACGGCGTCCTGTCCACCAGAACCGTCACAGTCCAAGCGACGGGTCGAGGCGCAGCCGCAAGACCAAGGCAAACCGACCTGGCCCTCCCCGGGACCACCGACGCACCACCCCCTCGCCCCACGCTGATCCCCCTGCCTGCTCCCACTCCGCCGCTTCCGGCCACAGCCGAGGCGGTGTGACCGGTGCTGCCCGTCTCACGAACGCCCATCGAGCCTTCCGGATCTGTCGAAGAGGTGAATCCCCTGTACACGCTTGCGGTCTGGTGTCCTGACTGGCCGGTGGTGGCGGCTTCCGCCGAGGCGTCGCTGTTGCCACACGTGCCTGCTGCGGTCGTCAAATCGGGTGAAGTTGTTGCCTGTTCGGCGATTGCGCGGGCGGAGGGGGTTCGGCGGGGGATGCGTCGGCGGGCGGCCCAGGGGCAGTGTCCTGAGTTGGTCGTCTTCGAGTACGACGAGGTGCGGGACGCCCGTCTCTTCGAGCCGGTCGCGGCGGCGGTGGAGGAACTCGCACCGGGGATCGAGGTGGTCCGGCCTGGGCTGGTGGTCGTCGCGGCTCAGGGACCGGTCGGGTATTACCGGTCCGCTGAGCAGGCCGCCGAACGGCTGGTCGACCACGTCGCGGTTCGCGCCGGGGTCGAAGCGCAGATCGGGTTCGCCGACGGGCTGTTCGCGGCGACCCTGGCCGCCCATCGTGGGCTGATCGTGCCGTCCGGCGAGACCCGGGAATTCCTCGCACCGCTGGGCGTCCACGAACTCGACCAACCCGCCGAACGCCGTGCGGATCGGACTGAGCTGGTCGACCTGCTGCGCCGTCTCGGTCTGCGCACCCTCGGCGCGTTCGCCGCCATCCCCGAACGGGACGTCGCCACCCGGTTCGGCCGTGCGGCCGTGCAGGCCCACCGGCTGGCCGGTGGGCTGGAGGAACGGGCCCGCTCGCGACGCCGGCCGCCACCCGAGCTGTCGGTCACCCAGCACCTCGACCCGCCGATCGACCGGGTCGACGCGGCGGCCTTCGCGGCCAAGGGCCTCGCCGAACGCCTGCACACCGGCCTCGCCGACCGTGGTCTGGCCTGCACTCGCCTGGGCATCCGGGCCACCACCGAGAACGGCGAGGAGCTGCACCGGGTGTGGCGCTGCGCCGACCCGCTCACCCCGCAGGGCATCGCGGACCGGGTCCGCTGGCAGCTCGACGGCTGGCTCACCCGAGCCCGGCTCACCGCCGGCATCCACCTGCTCCAACTCGATCCCGAAGAGGTGGTCGACGCCACCGCCCTGCAACTGGGCCTGTGGCCGGGCGCGGGACAGGACCAAGGCGAGGCGGCCGAACGGGCGGCGCGCGCGATGGTGCACGTCCAAGGCCTGCTCGGGCCGGACGCCGTGCTCACACCGGTGCTCGGCGGCGGGCGTGGGCCGGTCGAACGGGTGCGGCTGGTGCCGTGGGGCGACGAGCGCACCCCGGCGGCGGACCCGGACCAGCCGTGGCCGGGGCAGCTGCCGGCGCCGTCACCGGCGACGGTGTTCGCCGAACCGGAGCCGGTCGCGCTGCTGGACGAGTCGGGCGCGGACGTCGTGGTCACCGGCTACGCCGAGCTGGTCGTCCAGCCGCACCGGATCGTGCACGCCGGTCGGGCCCGGCAGGTCGTGGCGTGGTCGGGGCCGTGGCCGGTGGACGAGCGCTGGTGGGACGAGGAGACCGCGATGCGCGGCGCGCGGCTGCAAGTGCTGGGTACCGCGCCGGACGGTGAGGAACTGGCGTTCCTGCTGATCCGCGCGGGTGGGAAGTGGGCGGTGGAAGGGGTGTACGACTGATGAGCGGTGACTTTTCCGAGCCGGATCGCCGTGGTCTGGCCGATTGGCTGGACGACTGCGATGTTCCGGACCAGCACGGCGTTCCGGATCAGCGCGATGGATCAGATCAGCGCAGTGGATCGGACCAGCGCAGTGGACCGGCCTACGTGGTGAGCTTCGGCTGGCTCCCGTCGCGGCTGCCCCCGGCCCCGTTGATCTCAGTGCCGTTGATCCCGGCGCCTCGGCGAGCCGGCGACGACTTGCCCTGGGATGACCAGCTCTGGGACGACCTGCGCTGATGGGTTGGAACAACCCGCCGGTCCGCTGGTCGGAGCTGGAGCGCGCGCTGTCGGGGCGCGCGTCGTCGAGGGAAGCACCGGTCCCCGACGGCGGTGACAGTCCCGCGTGGACGCGTCAGCGGGACAGCTACGAGGCGCCGCCCGACTTCGCGGTCAAGGTGGACGAACTCGGCGCGACCCGCGCCCGCGTGCCGTACGTCGAGCTGCACTGCCACTCCAACTTCAGCTTCCTCGACGGCGCGAGCCACCCGGAGGAACTGGTGGAGGCGGCGCAGCAGCTCGGGCTGGACGGGGTGGCGTTGACCGACCACGACGGCATGTACGGCGTGGTGCGGTTCGCCGAGGCGGCCAAGGAGCTGGGCGTGCGCACGGTGTTCGGCACCGAGCTGAGCCTCGGGCTGGGCGCACCGCAGAACGGCGTGCCCGATCCCGAGGGCGAGCACCTGCTCCTGCTCGCCACCGGCAGCGACGGCTACCACGCGCTGTGCCGCACGATCACCACCGGCCAACTCGCCGAGGGCAGCGAGAAAGGCCGGCCGGTCTACCGGCTGGACGAGGTCGTCGCGGACACCCGTGACGATTGCGTCGTGCTCACCGGCTGCCGTAAGGGGTCGGTGCGCCGGGCGTTGGCGCGGGAAGGGCCCGAGGCTGCGTTCGCGCAGCTGCGCCGGCTGGTCGACCTGTACGGCGCGGACCGGGTGTTCGTGGAGCTCACCGACCACGGCTATCCCGAGGACGGCCCGCGCAACGACCTGCTGTGGGCGATGGCCCACGACCTGGGGTTGCCGACCGTGGCGACGAACGCCGTGCACTACGCCGTGCCCGCGCGCGGCCGGTTGGCGGCGGCGATGGCGGCCGTGCGGGCACGGCGCAGCCTGGACGAGATGACCGGCTGGCTGCCGCCCGGCCGCACCGCGTGCCTGCGGTCGGGGGAGGAGATGGCCCGCCGGTTCGCCCGGTTCCCCGGCGCGGTGCACCGAGCGGCCGTGCTCGGCATGCAGTGCCAGTTCGACCTGAAGCTCATCGCGCCGCAACTGCCGCCGTTCGACGTGCCGCCGGGGGAGGACGAGAACAGCCACCTCCGCAAGCTGACCTATGACGGCGCGGCCCGCCGCTACCGCTCGATCGGCGAGAACCCGAGGGCGTACCAGCAGATCGAGCACGAGCTGAAGATCATCGAGAAGCTGAACTTCCCCGGCTACTTCCTCGTCGTGCACGACATCGTGGACTTCTGCCGCCGCAACAACATCCTCTGTCAGGGCCGCGGCTCGGCCGCGAACTCCGCGGTCTGCTACGCCCTCGGCATCACCAACGTCGATGCGGTCCGCTTCGACCTCCTCTTCGAGCGCTTCCTGGCCCCGGCCCGCGACGGCCCTCCCGACATCGACCTCGACATCGAGTCCGACCGCCGCGAGGAGGCCATCCAGTACGTCTACCGCAAGTACGGACGACGGCACGCCGCACAGGTCGCGAACGTCATCAGCTACCGCGGCCGGTCGGCGATCCGGGACGTGGCGCGGGCGCTGGGCTACTCGGTCGGCCAGCAGGACGCGTGGAGCAAGCAGATCGACCGCTGGGGCCCACTGCGGTCCACGGTGGACGAAGGCGGTATACCGCGCCCGGTGCTGGAGTTGGCCGCCGAGTTGGAGAACTTCCCGCGCCACCTGGGCATCCACTCCGGTGGCATGGTCATCTGCGACCGACCGGTCAGCGAGGTGTGCCCGGTCGAGAAGGGTCGGATGGCCGACCGCACGGTGTTGCAGTGGGACAAGGACGATTGCGCCTCCATTGGGTTGGTGAAGTTCGACCTGCTCGGTCTGGGCATGCTCTCGGCACTGCACTACGCCATCGACCTGGTGCGCGAGCACGAGGGCGTCGAGGTCGACATCGGCAATCTCGACCTGGGGGACGACAAGGTCTACGAGATGTTGCAGCGTGCCGACTCGGTCGGCGTCTTCCAGGTGGAGAGCCGGGCCCAGATGGCCACCCTGCCCCGACTCAAGCCCAGGACGTTCTACGACCTGGTGGTCGAGGTCGCCCTGATCCGCCCCGGCCCGATCCAGGGCGGCTCGGTGCACCCCTACATCCGCCGCCGCAACGGCGAGGAGGAGTGGGACTACGACCACCCCTTGCTGGCGGGCGCGCTCAAGAAGACCCTCGGCGTGCCGCTGTTCCAGGAACAGCTCATGCAGATCGCCGTCGACGTGGCCGACTTCAGCCCCGCCGAGGCCGACGAACTGCGGCGCGCCATGGGCGCCAAACGTTCAACGCACCGCATGGAACGCCTCCGCGAGCGCTTCTACGAAGGCGCCAAAGCCAACGGCATCGGTCAGGAGCTGGCCGAGCAGATCTACGCGAAGCTGTTGGCGTTCGCCAACTTCGGCTTCCCGGAAAGCCACGCGCTCAGCTTCGCGCACCTCGTGTTCGTCAGCTCCTGGTTCAAGCTCTACCACCCGGCCGCGTTCTGCGCGGCGCTGCTGCGTGCTCAGCCCATGGGCTTCTACTCCCCTCAGTCGTTGGTCGCGGACGCCCGCCGGCATGGCGTGCGCGTGCTCGGTCCTGACGTGAACGCCGGTCTTGCGCATGCCACCCTCGAACTGGTCGACGGTGAGCAGGTCGATGGTGAGCAGGCGGTGCGTATCGGGTTGGGCGGTATCCGGACCATCGGTCAGAAGGTCGCGGAAGGTGTTGTCGCGCAACGGGAGTCGGGTGGCCCGTTCCGGGACATGGCGGATTTCGGTGCCAGGGTTCGCCTGACCACCGCGCAGGTCGAGGCCTTGGCCACGGCGGGAGCGTTCGGTTGCTTCGGCCTCGACCGGCGTTCCGCGCTGTGGTCGGCGGGAGCCGTGGCGAAGATCCGCCCCGACCGCCTGCCCGGCACCGTGGTCGGCACCGAGGCCCCTGCTCTGCCCGGTATGGACGAGGTCGAACTCGCCGTCGCCGATGTCTGGGCGATGGGGTTGTCCCCGGACAGCTTTCCGACCGAGTTCGTGCGTGACCGCCTCACTGGGCTTGGTGCCCTGGCGGCTGCCGACCTGGCCGAGGTGCCCAACGGCACCAGGGTCCTGATCGGCGGTGCCGTCACCCACCGCCAACGGCCTGGGACTGCGGGTGGTGTCACGTTCCTCAACATTGAGGACGAGACGGGCATGGTCAACGTCGTGTGCACGACCGGCGTGTGGGTCCGCTACCGCCGGGTTGCCCGGAGGAGTCCCGCGCTGCTCGTCCGGGGTGTGGTCGAGTCGGCGGAAGGTGTGATCAGCATTCGTGCGGAGCGGCTGCAACACCTGGACCTGCGGATAACTTCGCGCTCTCGGGATTTCCGGTGAGCTGCGGGTTGGGTTTAGTGGGGGCCGGGGTTGGGTCCGGCTCGATTTGACATGGGGCCCTTACGACCAGCCTAAGGCACCCGAACCCATGTCAAATCGAGCCTCGTCGGCCACCTGCGGGTCCGTTGTGGGCGCGGGGGATTGACTGGCCTCGTCGGGCTGGCGGCGGTTTGGTGTGAGGCGCGGGGGATTTGGTGCACGCGTCGGCTGGTGGTGGGTTCGTCGTGGGGTGGTGGGCGGGCTTGTTGTGGTTGGGCGGGGTTGGCGGGGGAGTTATGGACCCTCGGCTTTTGTGTAGGTGGTGAATACGACGCCGGTGTCGAAGGTTCTGGTTGATGCCTTGGCGAAGCGGGCTGTTGGGAAGTCGCCAGCGAATAGGGGGATGCCTTTGCCCAACACGATCGGGTGGACTTTGAGTATTAGCTCGTCGATCTCGGGGAGCAGGGTGGCTGCCAGTCTGCCGCCGCCGCACAGCCAGATGCCTAGGCCTGGTTCGGCCTTCAGTTCGCGGACCTTGGTTAGGGGGTCGGTGACTATCTCCACGTCGGGTGGCGTGGTGCTCAGCCTGGTGGATACCACGTATTGGCGTAGGTGTGGATAGGGGCTCGGCAGGCCGCCTGGGACTTGGTAGGTCGCGCGGCCCATGAGGATCGTGTCGAAGTTCTTGTTCGGTGCGTCGATGCCCATGGCCTCGCGGGCCTGGGCGGGCAGGGTGTCGGGGTACTCCTCGAAGATGGCTGTCATGTGGTCGCCTTCGAAGAGGAAATCGGCGAAGCCGCCCTTTGGGTCTGCGATGAAGCCGTCCAGCGAGGTGGCGATGAAGTAGGTCAGGTTTCGCATTGGGGTTCTCCTTTTTGGGGTGACCACTCTGACTGTAGTACTATGGTTGGAGTGGTTGTCAAGGAGGATCATGAGGAGTAACCCGACCAGGCGAATGGCGCTGGTCAACGCGGCGATTGAAGTGCTGGCCAGGGATGGGGCCCGTGGGCTGACGTTTCGGGCGGTGGATCAGGAGGCGGGGGTGCCGAACGGCACTGCGTCCAACTACTTCGCCAGCCGGGACGAGTTGTTGCGGCAGGTTGGCGAGCACATCCACGTTCGGCTTGCGCCGAGTGCGCAGCGGTTGGCGAAGACGATGGCTGCGGCGCCGGACAAGACGCTTGTGGAGCGGCTGCTGCGCGAGTTGCTGGAACGGCTCCAGGTTGACCGGACGGGTTACCTGGCGCTGTTGGAGCTCCGGCTGGAGGCCACTCGACGGCCGGAGTTGCAGGCCGCGCTGACCAAGACGATCAGCGAGAACCTGGAGGAGAGCGTTCGCTTCCACCTGGACGCGGGGCTACCCGGCGACCGGACCACGGTGGTGTCGCTCTACCTGGCGATGAGCGGATTGATCGTCGAGCACCTGACCCTGCCGGACGTGCTGCCCGAGGAGGAGATGTCGAAGCTGATTACGGCGTTGGTCGACCGCGCGTAGGGGCGCACCCATCCCAGGCGCGCCCCTACCTTGGGCATGACGACATCAGCGGTCGAGTGGGCCGCCGATGATGGTCATCGCTACCACGATCACGGCGAATCCCAGCCCGGAGTACAACAGCGCGTCCACGCTGCGACCCCGGATCGCGATCAGCCCTGCCTGCTCGTCGGTCACCAGCACCCGCAGCAGCGCGGCGATCAGCAGTGCGACGCCGATCAGCACCGCGCCCTGCCGCCAGTGGTACTGCACGATTCGCAGGAGGCCGAGCCCGACCACACCTAGCACCAGCGCGAACGGCAGGTGTCGACCTGCCGCTGACCTCCAGCGCTGTTCCGGCAACAACTCCACCGCTTCCGCCTCAGGCCGTCGCCACGTTGCGCTCGGCTGCCTCGACCGTGTTGGTCAGCAGCATCGCAATGGTCATCGGACCCGCGCCACCTGGAATGGGCGCGAGGAAACCCGCCACCTCGGCCACGGACGGGTCCACGTCGCCCACCAGACCGGCCTCGGTGCGGGTGATGCCGACGTCGACCACGGCCGCGCCGGGCTTCACCATGTCCGCTGTGATCAGGCCGGGGCTGCCCGCTCCGGCGATCACGATGTCCGCCCGCCGCACCTCGGCGGCCAGGTCCTTGGTGCCGGTGTGGCACAGCGTCACGGTGGCGTTCTCGCTGCGCCGGGTCAGCAGCAGCCCGATGGGCCGGCCGACCGTCACACCGCGACCGACCACGGTCACGTTCGCCCCCGCGATCGGCACGTCGTAGCGGCGCAGCAGCTCCACCACTCCACGCGGCGTCGCGGGCAGCGGAGCTTCGTCACCGAGCACCAGTTTGCCCAGGTTGACGGGGTGCAGCCCGTCGCCGTCCTTGCGCGGGTCGATGCGCTCCAGGATCGGGTTCGGGTCCAGGTGCCTGGGCAGCGGCAGCTGCACGATGTAGGCGGTGCACGCCGGGTCGGCGTTGAGCTCGTCGATGACCGCTTCGAGCTGTTCCTGCGTGACGTCCGCGGGCAGGTCGCGGCGGATCGACGTGATGCCGACCTTCGCGCACGCCAGGTGCTTGCCCCGCACGTACGAGTGCGAGCCCGGGTCGTCGCCGACCAGCACGGTGGCCAGCCCCGGTGTCACCCCCCGCTCGCCCAACGCGGCGACGCGCGCCCGCAGGTCTTCGAAGATCGCGTCCCGGGTGGCCCTGCCGTTGAGGATCGTCGCAGTCACGTGCCCAATCCTCTCATCACAGTCGGGGACGGGCGGCGACCACCACCGCGATCAGCGCCAACGCCGTGCCGACCACGGTCACCGCGGACAGCTGCCCACCTGCGGCGGGCGCGATGACGTCCACGGCGAGCGCGCCGACCAGTTGCCCGGCCACCTGGCACAGCCCCACCAGCAGCACGCCGATCCACCGCACCGCCAACACGGCCGTGCTGATGGTCACGATCCCGAGCGCGCCGCCCGCGTAGAACCAGGGCTCGGCAGGCGCTGCGACCGGCAACCCGCGTACCGCCACGTCCACCGCGCACACCACGAGCAGCGTGGCCGTCCCGGTGCCGAAGTTGACCAACGTGGTCACGCGCGTGCTCTGCGCCGCCTCACGCACCAGCCCGTTCACCGCCTGCTGCCAGCCCAGACCGATCCCGCCCAGCGCGGGCAGCAGCGCCAGCCACAACGAGGACGGGTCGCCGACCTCGTCCGACACCGCCACCGCGACCGCCACCACGGCCAGCCCCGCACCCGCCACGCGCGGCCCGCTCAACGTCACCCGACCGGCCGGGCCGAGCCCCGCCCGGTCCACCAGCAGGCTGCTCACCGCCTGCGCGCCGACCGCGGCCACGGTGAACACGGCCACACCCAGTGCCGCGATCGTCAACCCCTGCGTGGACACGAAGAACGCCCCGGACGCCCCGCCGACGCACTGCCACCAGCGGATCCGCCCGGCACGCAGTGACGACCGCAGTCGAGCCAGCCCCGCACGACCGGCCGCCGTCGTCGGCACGCCCAGCAGCAACAAGGCCAACCCGCCGCCGAACGACACCAGCGCGGCCAGGAACCCGTCCCCGAACACGTGCCCCAGCTCGCCGTTCAACCGCCCCTGAACAGCCAGGAGCGCGCCGCCCACGAACGCGAGGAACCCACCGACGAGCCGAACCCGATCACCCAACCGGAGCAACCTTCCGGTCGCGCACCCGACTCGCCAGGAACGCGCCGAGCAGTGCCGCCGCCACGCTCGCCCCGGCTGCCGCCGGCCCGAAGTGGTCCAGCCCCGCCCGCCGCAGCGCACCACCGAACCCGAGTGTCCCGAGCACCGCTAGCGCACCGCACAACCACAACGCGACCTGCGCGTTCCACACCGCCACCACGGTCGCGGCCAACGCCGGGCCGACGATGTACATGACCTCCTGCATGGACGCCTCGACGGTGAACACCGCCGACTGCGCCGAACCCGTCGCCAACCTCGAGAAACTCGCCCGGCTCATCGCCGTCACCGGAGGCGTGCTCAACCCCGTCAGGAACGCCGCCACTACCGCCAGCGGCCACGCCGAACTCGGCGTCACCGCAGGCAGCACACCCAACGCCGCGATGCCCACGCCGTAACCCGAAGCCGTGACCAGCAGCAACCGCCCGGCCGGGCTCCGATCCGCGGCACGCCCCCGCAACGGCCCCGCCACACCCATGCCCAACGTCAACGCGCCACCGACCGCGCCCGCCAACGCGTACGAGCCCGTCCACCCCGCTATCAGGAACGACACCGCCAACGGCGTCGCGGGCAGGTGGATGCGACCCACCACCGACCACAGCAGCAGCCAGGGCAGATGGGGTATCGCGGCGAGTTGCCGGTACGGACGGAGCACGGTGCCACTCTGCCCGCACCCCCGACAATCCGGTGCCGAATATCCGCGGGAACCCGCGGGCCTCGGTTAGCGTCAGCACCTCTGGATGCCGCTCACCGAGGGGACAGCTGTGACCGATCCGACGGGACGACGGGCCGAGCTGGAGGCGCGGAACGCGGCCATGCGCGAGCAGGTCGACACCTTGCTGTCCGAGTTGCACAAGAAGACCGATGAACTGCGCGAGACCCAGGCGCGCGCCATGGCGATCACGGCGACCGCGGTGTCCAAGGACGGTTCCGTCCGCGCGACCGTCGACTCCGGTGGCGCGTTGACGTCCCTGGAGTTCTCCCCGAACGCCTTCGAGCGCTCCTCACCGGACAAGCTGGCCAGGCTCGCCACCGAGACCGTGCAGCAGGCCATCGCCAAGGCGCGGACCGAGCTGAACGAGGTGCTGGCGCCCGCGCAGCAAGGCGCGAGCATCGACCTGTCGGAGATGCTGCCCGGTGTCCCGTCGCTGGCCGACCTCATCCCCAAGCCGCCCGTCGTGCCGCAGTCGTCGACGCCGCCGCGTCGGCCCGCTCCTGCTTCGGACGATGAGGACGGCGGCAGCATCATGGACAGGAGTGGCTGGTGAGCGGGTTCGATGTCAGCGTGCCCGGCCTGCGTCGCGGCGCGGGCCAGTTCGGGGCGTCGGGCGATTCGCTCGACGGCGTGCTGCAGGCGTTGAACTCGGCGTTGCAGGCCGAGGGGCAGTGCTGGGGTGGCGACGAGTCCGGGCAGGCGTTCGCCAAGCAGTACGTGCCGAACTCCCAGGCGACGTTGGAGGCCTTCAAGAACCTCGCGAAGGCTCTTGACGACATCCGCGTCGGCGTGGAGCAGACCGCCGACGCGTACGAGGGATCCGACCAGGGCAACGCGACCGGGATTTCCCGGACTTACTGAGGGGCATTGCGGTGGGTATCGAGATCCCGGGCGAGGTCACCTGGCTCTTCCCGATCGTGGTCGGGCAGAGCTGGCCGGAGGGTGACGAAACGGCGCTTCGGCGGATGGCAGACGCCTACCGCACCGCCGCCGAAGGCGTGAAGTCCGTCATCGACGAGGGCAACGGCGCGGCGTCCACCGTGGTGTCGAGCCAGACCGGCGAGGCGGTCCAGGCGTTCGAGGAGTACTGGAAGAAGTTCGCCGCCGGTGACGACTCGTACCTGCCGAAGTTGCAGAAGATCTGCGAGCAACTGGCGGAGAGCTGCGACAACACCGCGTTGGAGGTGGAGTACACCAAGCTGTCGATCATCGCGTCGCTGATCGCGCTGGCGATCGAGATCGCCGCGCTGATCGCCGCGGCCTTCGGCACGTTCGGCGCGTCCACGGCCGGTATCCCGATCGCGCAGCAGGCCACGCGGTTGATCGTGCAGTTCACGTTCCGGCAGTTGATCATCGCGATCCTCAAGGAGGTCGCGATCTCGGTCGGCATCGACGCGGCCATCCAGGCCGTGCAGATGGCGCGCGGCGACCGGGAGTCGTGGGACTGGGGCAAGACCACCGAGGCCGCGGTCTCGGGTGCGGTGTCCGGGTTGGTCGGCGGTGTGTCGGGTGGGGTGAAGTTCGAGGGCGGCAACCTGGCCGGGCAGATGGCCGTCGGCGCCACGCGTGGCGCGGTCGAGGGCGCGGTGTCCACTGTGGGCACGGCGGCCGCGATGGGGCAGGACATCTCGGCGCGGGACGTGCTGATGGGCGCGTCGGCCGGTGCGGTGTCCGGTGGGATCGGCGGGGCGAAGGACGGCATCTCCGTCGAGCCACCGCGGATCAACGCCGGTGGGCCGGACGGCGGACCGCCGAACCTCGGGCCTGCCCCGGGCGGCGTTCCCGGTGGTGTGCCGGGTGGTTCGCCCGGTGGTGTTCCGGGTGGGACCGGTGGGCCGCCGGTGAACCGTGACGGCTTGAACCGGCCTGCGGGCGCGACTTCGACGTCAGGGGTGGCCGCGCCGCCGGCTCCCGGTCCGACGGTGAGCGCGCCGCCTTCACTGGGTGGGGACGCTTCACCCGGTGGTTCTGGTGGTTCGCCGGGTGGCGGTTCTCCGGCGCCTTCTTCTTTTGGTGGCCCTGCTGGTGGGCCTCCTGCCGGGCGGGGTGGCGCTTCGGTGCCGACGTCGCCCGGTGGTGGTGGGACTGCGCCTTCCATCGGAAGCCGGCTCGGTTCGGTTCCTGGTGGTTCGGCGCCTGCCGGTGGTTCGGCTCCGTCGAGTGCTCCCGGTGGAGCTGCTCCGGGTGGGTCGGCTGCTCGGATGCCCGGTGGGATGCCGCCCGGTGGGTCGGTGCCCGGTGGGTCGGCGTTCATGCCCGGGCAGGGTGGGGCTTCGCCGAACGGGTTGAGCGGGGCTCCCGGTGGCGCGACGCCTCAGGGCGGGGCTGCCACGCCGGGTCTTCGGCCGGGCGGCCCGATGCCGGGCGGTGCCATGCCGGGCGGACCGATGCCTGGTGGGTCGATGCCCGGTGGTGCCATGCCGGGCGGTCCTGCGGCTGGTGGGTCTGTGCCGGGTGGTTCGCCGTTCGGTGGGAGTACGCCTGGTGGGTCGATGCCGGGTGGTCCTACGCCCGGTGGCGGTCTGCCTGGTAGCGGTATGCCGGGTGGTGGCTTGCCTGGTCAGGGTGGTGCCACACCTGGTGGTCCGACGCCGGGTGGTGCGGTTCCCGGTGGGCCTGTGCCCGGTGGAGCGATGCCTCACGGTGGGGCGACGCCTGGCGGTGCGATGCTCGGTGGCGGCGTGCCTGGCGGTTCGACGCCGGTGGGCTCGCCTGCTGGTGGTCCTACTCCTGGTGGCTCGACGCCGGGTGGGTCGGTGCCTACCGGTGGGCCTACGCCTGGTGCTGTGCCTACGGGTGCTGCACCTGCCGGTGGGGTGCCTGGTGGTGGGGCGGCTGGGCCTGCGGCCGGCGGGGGTGCGCCTGCGGCTGGTGGACAGGCTCCTGCGGCGGGTTCCGCACCTGCTGGAACCGGGTCCGGGACCGGCGCTCCGATGGCGGGTGGAGCCGGTGGGGTCGCGCCTCCGGCTGGTGGCGCGCCCGGTGGTGGCGGTGGTGGGCGTGGGCCTGCGGCGCCGCCGGCTAGTGCGTTCGCCCCCGAGCCTTCCTCCTCTTCTGGTCGGGACCAGAACGTTCGTGGGAACGATGCGGTCAACGCGAGTTCGTTGACCGGGATGCCGGTTCAGCCGGTGCGCGACGCCGGGCCGGTGTCGATGCCCGAGCAGCGTGGTCCTGCGACGACCGCGCCGCCGCCGTCGTCGCCCATGCCACAGCCTGGCGGTTTCGGGCCGCAGCCCGGTGGTTTTGGGCCGCAGCCTGGAGGATCCGGGCCCACCGGTCAGCCACCTGGTGGTCCGGCCGCGCCGGTCCGGCCGGAAGGCTCGGCCCCGGCACGTGCTCCGGAGCCCACCGCACGACCCGTTGCACCGTCGCCCACCGCTTCGCCTCGGGTCGATGGACCCGCCCCGGCCTCGCGTGGCACGGACAGCCCAGTTCCCGCGTCGCGTGGCACGGACAGCCCAGTTCCCGCGTCGCGTGGCACGGACAGCCCGGCTCCCGCGTCGCGCGGCACGGATTCGCCGACTGCTCCGCCGCGCGCGGATGCCCCGGCCCCGGCAGCGCGTGGCACCGACGGGCCGGCTCCCGGTACGGATGGTCCGACGCCGACCACCGATGGTCCGACGCCTGCGACGGATGGACCGAAGCCGGACAGCACCGGACCCGACAGCACTGCGCCGGACAGCACCGGACCCGATGGCACCGGACCTGAAGGGGCGGCTGACACGGTTGGCGTGCCCGGTGACGAGCACTCCCCGGCGTCCAGCCACGAGTGGCCCGCCGACACCGACGCCGCAACAGACACCGGCACCGATACCGGCACCGACGCGGGCACGGATCCGTTCCCCCACAAGAACGTCTGGGACCTACCCGCAGGCGTTGTAAAGGACCCCTCGCACGACGGCGCCTACTTCTCGCACAACGGCGACTACCACTCGGTCCACGAGAGCACCGGCCCCACGGACCAGTCCGTCGGCACCTACGACCAGCGCGCCGCCGCCATCATCGAGCCGACCTACCAGCCCTACGGCCCGTACGGCGACTACCAGACCTTCCGCGACGCCCACTCCAAGCCGAACGGCGACATCGCCTGGCCCCCGAACCAGGGCGCGGACGGTCCGCGTGTGGTCGTCGAACTGCCCGCCGGCACCGTGCTCGACCGGTTCGGCAGCCCCAACGGTGACTTCCTCTCACCCCTGCGCCCCGACGGTCAGGCCTACGGGTTCGGCGAGCGCGCGATCATGCCGGACAGCCTCGGCAAGGGCTACCACGTCTACGTCCTGGACGCCCCGCTCACCGTCGAACTCGCCCCGGTCGCCCCCGCGTTCGACCAGAGCGGCGGCGCGCGCCAGCTCCAGCCGGTCTTCAACTTCGACCTCGCCGACCCGGCCACCGGCCAGATGAGCGTCCAACGCCTGCTCGACATGGGCGTCATGCGCGAGGTCGACGTGCCGCCCGCCGACGGCCGCGTGCTGCCGCCCGACTTCGGCACGTTCGACCGCGACGGCAACGTCCTCAGGCCGGACACGGCAACCGTGGCCGACGCGCAGAACGGCGCGTTCGACAACTACACGCCCGCCGACCCGCCGGCCAACCTCACGCCGAACCCCGAGCTCGGCCCGGTGTCGCACACCGGTCCGGTCCCGCTCGGCGAGGTGTCGCAGCGCGTCGACCAGGCGATCCGCAACAGCCAGGTCTCCGACTCGGGCGTCGCGTTGCACACCGAGGACCGGTTGCGAGACCTGTCCAGCCGCATCCCGCCGAGCAACAGCCAGGTCGTCCTGGACGTCCACACCGACGGCGACGGCGTCCGCATCGGCGACACGCACTACACCCGCGCCGAGCTGGTCCAGCTGATCAACAACCACCCGGACCTCGCGGGCCGGCCGATCGTGTTCGTCGGCTGCGACGCGGGCGCGGGCGGCGAGAACAGCCTGGCCGCGCACGTGGCGCGGGAGACCGGGCAGCGGATCGTCGCGCCGGACAACCTGGCCTGGTCCGACCAGCACGGCAACGTCTACGCCAGCTCGCCGAACGAGGCGGGCGGCCCCAAGATCCCGCCGGACGGCGGCTGGCACGCGTTCGAGCCGGACGGCACGCACGCCCCGGTCGGCGAGAACGGGATGCCGCCCGGCCACGAGCCCAAGGGCGACTTGGCCGTCACCGACGACCAGGCGCACCGCGGTCGGCAGGACATCGAGCCGCAGGTGCAGCAGCCGTGGGTGGCCCCGGAGACCACGCACGAGCGGACCGTCCAGCTCCGCAACAACGAGTCCTACTTCCACAGCGGCCAGGACCTGCCCAACGACACCCGGATCAACATCCGCGGCGAGGACGGCAACGTCCGCACCGTCGTGCACGTGGACGCGAACGGCCGGACCTACGTCGACGCGATCGCGCCGAACACCCGCCGCGGCGACAACCCCGAGGTCCGGCATCCCGCGCCGAACGCCCACTACCGCGTCGAAGTGGGCCACCGGCAGGACGTGTTCGTGGCCAACGCCGACGGCACCCGGCAGACCACCCAGGACAGCGTCAAGATCGGCGACCGGGTCGTCCCGATCGACCGCGCAGTGATCATCGAGCCGATCCCCGACCCCGCCGACGGCCGCCAGACGATCGGCCCGGACCACCCGCTCGCACCGCAGCCGAACGAGGCGTTCACCGCCCGCACGGACCTGCCGCCGAACACGCGGATGGAGGTCCACGACACCGAGGGCACCTACCGCGGCACGGTGCAGACCGACGCGGACGGCAAGCCGAAGTGGGTGGCCGCCCCCGACTACCTGTCGAACGACACCCGCAACCCCGAGGTCATGCACACCTCGCAGGGCACGAACTACAACATCGACCGCGGCCCGCTGCACCAGGAGTTCACCACCAACTCCGAGGGCCACCCGCAGCACGCGGTCGAGCGCACCGAGCCGACCACGACCAGACAGACCCCGGTCGACGACGTCCGGCAGGGCGAGCCGTTCAGCCGCCCCGGCCAACTGCACGACCCGAACACCGAGTACCTGGTCTCCGACGAGCACGGCCAGCACCGCGGCCGGTTCCTCACCGACGAGTCCGGTCACGTGGTGTTCGAGGACACCCACTCGGGCCAGCGCAGCCGCGTCAACGCCGAGATCACCCAGGCCCCGGCACACGCGCAGGTGACGTCCGACGGCTTCTACGGCCTCGGCCGCGCCGAGCAGCCGACCCGCAACTGGCCCGCGCCCGCCAACGGCGAGGTCCAGCTGGCCGTGCAGCGCACGAAGACCGACGACGGGTACGTGTACTCGGTGAAGGTCGTCAGCGGCGACGCCAGCGGCTGGACGCCGGAGCAGCGGGCCGCGGTGACCCGCCCGTTCAACAACTCCGACCCGTTCGCCGCGCGCCCCGACCTGCCGCCGAACACCCGGTTCGTGCTGGACGACCACAAGAAGCAGGGCTACGGCACGTTCCAGACCGGCGACGACGGCTCGGCCTCGCACGTGCACACGTTCCGGCCGTTCAGCCCGGACCTGAACAACCCCCTGCCGAACGCGGTGCTGGTCGCGGACAACGACTCGTGGCGCGGTCGCACCAACGGCGACGGCGAGACGGTCGCGACGACCGGCAAGCCCGACCTCAGATCGGGTGGCGCGATCCGGCGTGACTCCGGCGCCCAGGTGGAAGTAGGCAGCCACGGCGAGGTCGACGCGGACGGCCGGAAGCTGTCCGACGGCGGCCACCACCAGGGCAACGAGACGGGCGGCCCCGGTGAGGCGGCGAACCAGTCCAGCCAGCAGCGCGACGAGAACCAGGGCAACCGGCGCCCGGCGTTCGTCACCGCCGAGACCTGGCACCGGATGGAACGGGACCGGGCGAAGTTCATGAAAGCCGGCGGTACCGTCGAGATGATCGACACGTTCGCTCTGCGCGACCCGCTGCAACGCCACCCGCACACGTACCAGACTCGGTGGCGTGTGACGCTCGCCGACGGCACGACCGAGATCTACGTCAGGAGCTACCCGAATGAGCACAACGCAGCCCTCTGGCCGGCCGATTTCTGAGCAGCGCCACGACGAGCTGCTCCAGCACATCGGCGGCATGCTGCTGGACGCTGCTCCGGACGGCTTCCGGCGGATCGACCTGCTGGTGCGGATGACCGTGGCGGTGCAGGACGCGACGCTGAAGGTCTACCTGCCCGACGGGAGCACCCCCGAGGTGTTCCCGCCGGACGGGCTGAACGCCGCGTTCCAGGAGATGCGGCAGGTGACGTACCAGCCCGGCCGCGGCGCGTGGTTCTCGGCGCGGTGCGTGGTGAACGCCCCGGCCCGGATCGACATCACCTACAACTTCGACCACGACCCGCTGTTCGACCCGCCGGTGCCGGCGGCCGACTTCGCCCGTGACCTCCAGGCCTTCCCCCGCGACGAGGCCTACATCCCCGACTGGCTGCGCGCCAAGCTGGTCGAGGCGAGCGCCAGCCCGAAGGATGCAAGCACCGAGGAGCAGAACGCATGACCGCACCGCAGTTGGACGTCGAGGACCAGAACGCCATCCTCGGCTCCGTCACCACCCTGCTGGTGCAGCGCCTGCCCGGTGACTGGGAGCAGCTGTTCGTCGACTTCCGGATGGTGGGCCGCTACCTGGAGACGCAGGTCTCCGGGCTGACCATGTTCGGCTCGTCGTTCGACTGGGAGCTGCCACCGGAGGCGCTGCCGTTCTTCGTGCAGCTGCGCGACGGCATGGCGCGGCCCGGTCGCGGCACGTGGTTCACGATGAAGTTCCACCTCGTGCACCCGGACACCTACTCGGCGGAGTTCGACCGGGACAACGAACCGGACTGGACGCAGCCGCCCGCGCCGCACTACTACGCCGAGGAGCTGGAGACCTACCCCCGCGACGACGACGCGATCCCGGCGTGGCTGCGGGAGCGCGCGGGGCTGGGTCCGGCCACGAGCAGCGTGTTCGCGGCGCCGTTGTTCGACGGTGTCGACCCGCAGGGCAACCCGGCGCACAACCGGCCGGGCGTGCACCCGCAGGAGCTGGACGACGTCCTCGCCTACCTGGAGAACGCGCCGATCGTGCTGTCCGCGCGGTCCTACGGCCAGGACGCGCTCAAGCCGGACGCGACGCCGTCCGTGCCGCTGTCCTTCCACACCGACGGCACCTGGGTGTGGCCCGGCGGCGTGGCCTACTACCTGCGCAACCACCACGTCCCGCCGGTGCCGCAGCTCGTGCAGCACATCCGGGACAACAACTACACCGTGCCGCGGGTCTCGCCGGAGGCGGAGAACGCGGCGACGGCCGTCGCCACCGGGCAGGCCGAGGGCGCCCCGCTGCCCGAATACCAGCCGCGGGTGATCTCCGACGCCGAACGGCGCGTGCTCGACCAGCTCAAGGCGCGGCTCGACCACTACGGGGTCCCCGAGACCGAGTACGGCATCGTCGAGCCGAAGCCGGACGCGTTCGTGATCGAGCCCGCGCCCGGCCCGTCCGGCTGGCAGGTCCAGTTCTGGGACGCCAGCCGCGGCCCGCACGGTCGGCCGAGGGTGTACGAGCACGCGGTGGACGCGGCGAAGGTGCTGCTGGCCGAGCTGCTGTGGCGGGCGGACCCGGACCGGTCGCGGACGATGGACACGGGCGCCTTGGTGAAGCCGGTCCCGGACATCCAGCCCTTGCCCGACGAGCCGCCGCTGTCGCTGTTCCGGGACCGCGAGGACGTCGTGATCCCGGTCGGCACGGAGCTGGACCGGTTCGGGGCCGAGCTCGGCAACCTCGTCTACACGGCCGGGACCGCGTTCGGCAACCGGTCGTTGCCACCGGATTGGCTGAACCGCCGCTACCACGTGTACCGGGTGCAGAAGCCGGTGCCCGCGCTGAAGGGCGTCGCGGTGCCGTGGTTCGGCCAGGTCGGCGGGGGGACGGGCTACTTCCTGGCCAGTTCCGTGCGCGATCTGCTCGCCGACGGGAGCCTGGTCGAGGTGCCCGCGGCGGCGTCCCAGCCACCGCCACCGGGGGTCTAGGGGGCGTCGCGCCGAGTTATTGGTCCGTTCGGCGCAGCGGGGGCCCGTGCGGGCACGGGGAGTCGCGGGGGAAGATGTTGCACGTGTCCGAGCTGAAGCCGCTGAACCCGACCGAGCAGGATGCGCTGGTCAAGCAGATCGGCCTGGCGCTGATGCGGGCCGCTCCCGAGGAGTGGCGTCACGTGACGGCGGAGTACCGCGCGACCGGCCGGTACTTCGAGCTGGCCGCCGAGGTGCGGTCGGCGGACGGCGCCATGCGCCCGTGGTCGCCGCCCCACGAGGTGGCCGGCCTGTTCTCGCGGCTGCGCGCGGGCATGTACCGGGAGGGCCGCGGCAGCTGGTCCAACGCCCGCTACCAGCTCGACCACCCGTCCAGCTACAACCTGGACTTCGACCGCGCCGAGCCGACCTGGACCACGTCACCGCCGCAGCAGGCGTACCTGGACGAGATGCGCTACTTCCCGCGCACCGACGAGAACGTGCCGGACTGGCTGCGCCGACGCCTCCAGCAGGCGCCGCCGCCCCGTGAGCAGCCGCAGCCGCCGCGGGCGTTCCGCACGGCCCGGGTGTTCGACGGCGCGGGTCCCGGCGGTCGCCCTTCGGTGAACCGGCCCCCGGTCGGTGAGGCGGACCGCGAACTGCTGCTGAGCTACCTGGACCGGGCGCCGGTCGCGGTGGTCGGGCGCGGGTTCGACGCGGACGTGCTGAACCCGGACGCGCCGTCGGTGGTGCCGGTGGCGTTCCAGACCGACGGGCACTGGATCTGGCCCGCCGCGGTCGGCTACTACCTGCGGGTCTACGGCGTGCCGCCGGAGACCGAGCTGGTGGAGCGGGCCAAGGCGCTGGACTTCGTGCTGCCCGAGGTGAGCGAGGAGGCACGGGTCGCCGCCGCGGCGAACCTGGGTGCGCCCGCCGCGCCGCAGGGCAGCCAGGTTCCGGTGGCCGAGCCCGTGGAGGCCGCCGAGCCGCCCGTCGAGGTGGGTGCGACGGTGGCCGCGCCGCTGCCGGAGCTGATCGCGGACGACCCGTCCGAGGAGCCGGACTCGCCGGTGGACGTCGAGGAGACCGCGAACCTGGCCGACCTCAAGCCGGAGGTCATCGAGTATGCCCAGGAGGGTCCGCCGTACCGGGTGCGGTTCGACGAGGACGGCCCGGTGATCGACGACCGGTACCGGCGCGAGTCCTACGTGGAGGGCATGGACCTGTTCGCGCCCGCCGCGTACGAGCGGGAGCTGAACGACACCCAGACCTGGAACCCGTTCACCGACGAGGAGCCGGACACCGAGCCCGCCGAGGAGACCACCGAGGTCGAGGCGGTCACCGACGAGCCGGCGCACGAGCAGCCGGCGTTCGAGCAGCCGGTTGAGTACGAGCCGCAGGCGCACGAGCCCGAACCGGTCGAGGAGCCGGCCGACGAGGCTGACGCGCGGCACCCGGCCGATGAGGCCGACGAGGCCGAGGTCACCGCCGAGTTCGAGGTCGACCAGGGCCAGTTGTACGTGCCGGAGCGCGCCGAGTCGCACTTCACCGAGCACCAGCACGACGACCGACCCGAGCAGCACGCCGAGCCGCAGTTCACCGGGCACACCGACCCGCCGTTCGCCGAGCACACCGAATCCCACTTCGCGGAGCGCGACAACGAGCAGTTCGCCGGGCACGACGACGCGCGCTTCGGCTCGCGTTTCGGCGAGACCAACGAGTCGCAGTTCGCCGAGCCGAGCGGTTCCCTGTTCGGTGATCACGCCGAGCAGGGCGTGGCCGAGCGGGAGGAAGCCGGGTTCGACCCGCGAGCCGATTCCCGGTTCGAGGAGCACGCCGAGCAGGCGTTCAGCCACCCCGACGAGCCGCCGTTCGGCGAGCAGGACGAGTCCAGGTTCGAGTCCCGCAACGAATCGCGGAACGAGCCCCGGAACGAGCCCCGGAACGGGTCGCGCTTCGACGAGCGCGACGAACAGCACTTCGTCGAGCAGGTGCCGCCGCCGTTCGCGGACCAGGCGACCCAGTTCGCCCCGGCGATCGAGCTGTTCGACGACGTGGCCCCGGCGCCGACCCCGGCCCCGAGCCTGATCCCGCCGCCACCGGCACCACCGGTCCAGCCACCACCACCGGTCCAGCCGCCGAAGCCGGTCGAGCCGCGCCAGGTCACGCCGGACGAGGAGCGCGAGCTGTCCGGCATCCGGCGCGCGCTGGACGAACTCGACGTGCCGCCCGCCGCCTACCGCTTCGGCGAGCCCGCCGACCGCACCTGGCTGCTGCGCACCGAGGGCCAGGACTGGGAGGTGTCGTGGTTCGACCACGGCCCCACGAACCCCGTCCGCTTCGACCGCCTCGATGACGCCGCCGCCTACCTGGTCGGCAAGCTGATGCTGACCAACCGCCGCGCACCCCGCCCGATGCCACCGCCGCCCCCGCAGCGCCCGCGCCCGCCGATGAACAACGGCTTCCGCGACGAACCGCCGCGCCGTCCCGGGCCGCCGCAGCGCCCACTGGTCGAGCCGCCCGCACCGGTCCCGCCGCCCGCGCACGCCGGCCAGTCCTCGGCGCAGTCCGCGGGCGTCACGACGTCCACCCAGGAGGGCAAGCCCCAGCGCAGCTGGCCGATCAGCCCGATGAACGGCGAACCGCCGCTCACCCTGTTCCGCCACAAGACGATGGTGGAGCTGCCCCCGGGCATGGAGGTGGACCGCTTCGGCGAGGGCGAGGGCAACCTCGTCTACGCGGCGGGCACCCCGTTCGCCCAGCGCTCGCTGGTGCCGTCCTGGATCAACCGCCCCTACCACGTCTACCGCCTGCGCCGTCCGGTCGAGGTGCTGACCGGCGTCGCGGTGCCGTGGTTCGAGCAGCCCGGCGGCGGCACGGCCTACCTGATGCCGAAGACGATCGACGACCTGGTCGCCGAGGGCGTGCTGGTCGAGGTGGCCAACCAGGAGGCCCCGAGCCACTGAGGCCCGACCGACGGCGGCTACTCGACGCGCAACCCGTGCGCGGCGGCGAAGGCGACGGCCGTGTCCAGGTCCACCCGTGCCCCGCGCAGGGTGGCCTGGACGAGCCCGTCGGCGTCCAGCCGTGCCCCGCGCAGGTCGGTTCCATCCAGTTTGCACCCCCGCAACCGGGTGCCGGTCAGGTCGGCGTCGCGCAGGTCCGCGTCACGCAGGTCGGCGTTCTCCAGGTTGGCCTCGCGCAACCGCAGCCCGCGCAACGCCGCCTTCGGCAGCCGCGCGCCGGTCAAACCGGCCAGCGTGAGATCGGTCTCCTTCAACGTGATCGGCCGCAGCGCGCAGTCCACGAACATCGACCCGAGCCACGAGCACGACGTGAACGTGGTCGACGCCAGCACCGCCCGGGTGAACCGGCACGACCGGAACGCGGTGGCCGTGTGCGAGGACCCGCCCAGGTCGGTCCGGTCGAACGTGCACTCGGTGAACGTGCACCCCGATGTCACCAGGCCGCGCATATCGGCCTCGGTGAAGTCGCACTGGACGAACGACCGCCCCGCCCACTTCTGCTCGTACAAGACCGCGTCGGAGTAGTCCTCGCCGATGATGTCCACTGTCACACCTTGTCATCGTTCGCCAGTTGGTAACCTCCGGTTGCCGGGTAACCGCCCGGTGCGCGGTCCCGGAGTAGAGACCGCCGCTGACAGGTCGTCAGCCTGCCTAGTGGTCGTGCCCGAGGACTGAAGCCACAACATTCGGGAAGGCTCATGACCCGCACGCCCGTGAATGTCACCGTCACCGGTGCGGCCGGCCAGATCGGCTACGCACTGCTGTTCCGCATCGCTTCCGGCCACTTGCTCGGCGCCGATGTCCCGGTCCGCCTCCGTCTGCTGGAGATCCCCCAGGCCGTCAAGGCCGCCGAGGGCACCGCGATGGAGCTGGAGGACTGCGCGTTCCCGCTGCTGACCGGCATCGACATCACCGACGACGCCAAGACCGCGTTCGACGGCGTCAACGTGGCGCTCCTGGTCGGCGCCCGCCCGCGCAGCAAGGGCATGGAGCGCGGGGACCTGCTGGAGGCCAACGGCGGCATCTTCAAGCCGCAGGGTGAGGCGATCAACGCGGGCGCGGCGGACGACGTGCGCGTGCTCGTGGTCGGCAACCCCGCCAACACCAACGCCCTCATCGCCCAGCAGCACGCGCCCGACGTGCCCGCCGAGCGGTTCACCGCGATGACCCGCCTGGACCACAACCGGGCGCTGGCGCAGCTGGCCAAGAAGCTCGGGGTGTCGGTCACCGACATCAAGAAGCTGACCATCTGGGGCAACCACTCGGCCACCCAGTACCCCGACCTGTTCCACGCCGAGGTCAACGGCCAGAACGCGGCCGAGGCCGTGAACGACCAGGCCTGGCTGGAGAACGACTTCATCCCGACCGTCGCCAAGCGCGGCGCGGCGATCATCGAGGCGCGCGGCCTGTCGTCGGCGGCGTCGGCGGCGAACGCGGCGCTCAACCACGTCTACGACTGGGTCAACGGCACCGCCGAGGGCGACTGGGTGTCCATGGCCATCCCGTCGGACGGCTCGTACGGCGTGCCGGAGGGCATCATCTCGTCCTTCCCGGTCACCGTGACCGACGGCAAGTACTCGATCGTGCAGGGCCTGGAGATCGACGACTTCTCCCGCGCCCGCATCGACGCCTCCGTGGCCGAGCTGGTCGAGGAGCGCGACGCGGTCAGGGCCCTCGGCCTGATCTGAGTCCGCAGCTGAGTCGTACCCCACGAGAGGGCCGCCACGGGTGGCCCTCTCGTGGCATGTTGGGGGTCATGAACAAGTGGCCCGTGCCCGCAGCCGACCTGCCCGCCGACGTGCACCCGGCGCTCGCCGCCACCGCGCTCGCCGCCTCCCGCGCCTACGGCGAAGCCCGCCGTGAGTTCACCCGCGTGCAGCTGCGCGAGGAGGTCGCCGACGGCGCGGACGGCACGCCGACCATGCGGGTGGACGCGATCGTGGAGGCCGCGATCGCCGAGGCCGCCGCGCAGGCGGGCGCGAACCTGCTGTCCGAGGAAGCCGGGTTCATCGACAACGGTTCCGCCGCCACCCTCGTGATCGACCCCGTGGACGGTTCGGCGAACGCCGCGCTGGGCGTGCCGCTGTCGTGCTTCGCGGGTGCCCTGGTGATCGACGACCAGCCGGTCGAGGCCCTCACCGTCTGGTTCGACACCGGCCGGGCGTGGTCGGCGCAGGCGGGCAAGCCCACGCCGTTCCGCACGACCGGCCGCACGCAGCTCAAGGGCGCCTCGGTGTGCATGATGCGGCCGAAGCGCGGCACCGAGGAAGCCTGGATGCGGGTGGCGAACCAGGCCGACCGGATTCGCGTGCTGTGCACGACGTGCCTGGAGACGGCGCTGGTCGCCGAGGGCTCGGTGGACGCCTTCGCCGACCCCGGCTCGGACACCCACCGGCTGATGGACCTCATCGCCGCACTGGTGACCGTGCCCGCGGCCGGGGGAGCGCTGCTGGACCTGCGCGGCCGGCCGTTGACCTTCGACCTGGACCTGTCCCGCCGGTGGTCGGGCATCGCCGCCGCGACGCCCGCGCTCGCCGACGAGCTGATCACCACGATCCTCGGCTGACGGCGGCGGGAGCGTTCCCGGGTTGCCGTTTCGCTCACGCCGCCGCGCCGGTGTTCACGCGGATCGGTACCACTGCGCCGTTTCCGCGATCGCCTGCTCGTGCGGCGTGACCGGAAACGGCCCGAACGCGGCGTCGAACGCGGAGTGGTCCACCACCCACGGCTTGGTCCGCTGGTGCTGCAATTCGCCCATACCGCGCAACCTCTTGTCGAACAACGCACTCACGGTGACGGCCACCGACGGCAGCCGCAGCGGCTTGCGCGTGTTGCCCAGCACCCGGCCGGTCAGCGCGATGAACTCCCGCACGGTCAACGTTTCGGCGGCCGGCGTGAGCCAGATCTTCCCGTCGGCCCGCTCGTCGTCGCCCAGCACGATCTGCGCCCGTGCCGTGTCGGCGAGGTAGGCGAACGTGTGCGGCACGTCCAGCGACCAGAACCACGTCGCGCCCTTGCCCTGGGTCATCGGCTTGATCGCCAGCTCGCCGGGCAGCGAGCCGATCCCGCCCGGCCCGTAGTAGTCCGACGACCGGCAGGTCGTCACCGGCACGGACGCCTGCCGCAAGCGCCGGCCGAGTTCGCTGCGCAGCTTCTCCTTCGGGCCCACCGGCCGTTCCGGCGTGGTCTCGGTCAACGGGCCCGACACCGGGCCGTACGAGTAGAGGTTGTCCGCGAAGACGATCTTCGCGCCCACGGCCTCGGCGGCGGCGATGGTGTTCTCGACCATCGTCGGCAGCGTGTCCGCCCAGCTCGTGTACGGCACGTTCGCGGCCAGGTGGATCACCGACGCGCCCTTGACGGCGTCGAGCGCGGACGCCCGGTCCATCAGGTCGCCGCGCACGTCCTGCGCGCCCTCCGGAACTCCACCCGAACGTGTGACAGCGCGGACCTCTCGGCCCTCGGCCACCAGCTGCCGGGTGATCTCGCGACCGATGCCCCGACCAGCTCCCAGAACGACCACCGTCACGGCTCCCCCTAGTGTTAGCCTCTTACTCTTGTTAGAGTTTCTAACACAAGTTAGAGTATGTTTGTCAAGGAGGTGGGGAGAAGTGGTCAACGTTCGCCGCGAGCGGTTCCGCGAGGAGACGAAGGTCGAAGCCAAGCGCATCGCGCTGGAGCAGTTGGCGGAGCAGGGGATCGCCGGGATCTCGGTCAACGCCATCGCCAAGCGCATGGGCGTGACGGGTCCGGCGCTCTACCGGTACTTCAAGGGGCGCGACGACCTGCTGAACGACCTCGTCCGGGACGCGTGGCACGACCTCGCGGACACGGTCGAGGCGGCGGTCGCGGCGTCGGAGGGCGCGGAACCGCCCGATCGGGTGCGTGCGTTCGGGGAGGCGTTCCGGTCGTGGGGGGTCGGCCAGCCGCACCGGTACATGCTGCTGTTCGGCACGCCGCTACCCGGTTACCAGGCGCCGGACGACACCCTCATGGCCGCACACCGCACCATGAGCGCGTTTCTGAGCGTGCTGCCGCACGAAGGGGCAGCACCGGGGAGAGCCACGGCTGAGCCGTCCACACTGGACGCTCAGCTCGTGGCGTGGGCGGACTCGCGCGGCGAGGGCGACGTGCCCCCCGCCGTGCTGCTCACCGGCCTGCGCGGTTTCACCAGACTGCACGGAGTGCTCAGCCTGGAGGTGACCGGGCAGTTCGGGCCGATGGGCATCGACCCGGCGCTGCTCTACCGCGCCGAGGTCGAGTCCTTGCTCCTGGTTGATTCGGAAGAGGTCCGAGGCTCGACCAGGCTGTCGGGGCCGGGGTAGACCAGCCCTTCATGGCCGTCGGAGAAGCGGACCAGATATGGGGGTGCACCTTCCGAGCCGCGTACCTCCAGGATCTCGCCGATCGTATCGTCGAGACCCACCGCGCGGCTGTGGACGTGCAACCGGTCGCCTACTGTCGCGTGCATCTGCAACACCTCCGGTGCGTCACAGCGTAGGACTGTTCCGAAGGTACCGACAGCCTGGCATTTCCGCTCAGCCGCAGGCGGCGGTCAATTTCGCCACCTGGTCCAGCTTGGCCTGGGACCAGGTCGCGATGTTGGCCGGGTTCAGGTCCTCCAGCGTCACCTTGCTCATGGTGTCGGAGACGCCGGTGATGGCGTTCTGGAGCGTGGTGTCGCCCGCCTTCGCGGCGAGGTCGTTGAGCTCCTGGGCCTTCTTCTGGGTCTCCTCCAGCGCCTTCTGCGGGTCGGTGGCGTCGGGGGTGAAGCCCGCGAGCTTGAGCGCTTCGATGCACAGCGTTGCCTTGTCCGCGGCCTGGCCGACCTGGTTCGCCGTGTCCGAGGCCTGCTGGACGGCCTCGCAACCGGACACCGCGCCGACGAGCCCCAGCGCCAGAAGGAGGGTGGCAACCGGACGACCTGCACGCATAAGGGCTCCCGTTCTAAGCTGACCGTTTCGTCCGACTCTACCGACGTGCGTACAAACGACGCACCACGTCATCGATTTCGGGCTCGACGACCACCAAATCGTGCACCTCGGCACGGGCCGCGACAGCCGAGATGAGCGCCGCCGCCGTGGTGTCGGCGCGACGGAACGTGAGGTGGTGTCGCAGTCCGTTCAGCTCGGTCCGGGTCGCCGTGACGCCGGGCAGGTCGTCCAGTCCCTCGGCCGGCTTCTCCAGGTCCACGACCAGCACGCGTTCCGGCGCCACCTCGGCACGCAGTTCGTCCAGCGGCCCGTCGGCCAGCACCGTGCCACGGTCGATCACCACCAGCCGGGGGCACAACCGCTCGATGTCGTCCAGGTCGTGCGTGGTGAGCAGCAGCGTGGTCCCGCGCTGGGTGTTGAGGTCGGCCAGGAACTCGCGCAGGCGTTCCTTGGACTCCAGGTCGAGCCCGATCGTGGGTTCGTCGAGCACCAGCAGCTCAGGACCGTGCAGCAGGGCCGCCGTGACCTCGCCACGCATCCGCTGGCCAAGGGACAGCTGCCGAACCGGGGTGTCCAGGAACGGACCGAGGTCGAGCAGCTCGACGCACTCCCGCAGCCGGGCCTCGTAGTCGCCCCGCGACACCCGGTAGATGGCGCGCAGCAGGTCGAAGCTGTCCCTCAGCGGCAGGTCCCACCAGAGCTGGCTGCGCTGCCCGAAGACCACGCCGATCCGCCTGGCCAGCTCCCGCCTGCCCCGTGACGGGTCCACACCGGACACCCGGACGTGCCCGGACGTCGGCACCAGGACTCCGGTGAGCATCTTGATCGTGGTGGACTTCCCCGCGCCGTTCGGGCCGACGTACCCGACGGCCTCACCCGCCGCAACGTCAAAGCTCACCGCGTCCACCGCAAGGACAGTCCGCTTCTCCCTCCTGAACCGCCCGACCTTCGTCGATAACGTGAACTCACGACGCAGCTCCCGCACCTCGATCATGACCCAGTCCCCCGGTAGTGCCGAACAGCCGACCGCCAAACCAATCCTGCAACCCCCGCCGCCACCACGGCGACCAACGGCGAAATCCACCCCAACAACGCAGGACCGCCCAACGGGTCCGGACGGCCAAGTAACGCAAGGCTCGGGTAGTAGGCAACGAACGCACCAGGAATGACGAACGCAAAGAAGCGCCGCAGCCACGGTCCGTAGACAGTGGCCGGATAGGAGGTGAACGCGCTGCTGCCGTAAGTGACCGTGTTGGCCAGCTCCTGACCGTCGACCAGCCAGAAGCAAATCGCATTGGCCATGATCCAGATCGACCCGAAGATCACCGCGCCGCCAATGGGCGCCGCCACGACCAGCAACACCGTGAACGGTGACCACCCGATGTCGTTGTGGTTCACGGCGTAGACCAGTGTCGCCAGCCCCGCGCCAACCCGGCCGATCTTCCGCAGCTGCACGTCAGAGGTCATCATCTGAGCGAGCGTGCCCAGCGGCCGCAGTAGGACGACGTCGAACGTGCCAGTGCGGATGTAGGTCGGCAGTTGGTCCAGCTGTCCCGCGACCATATCGGCGATGCCGAACGCGGTACCCGCGATCGCGTACATCAGGACGACCTCATTGACCGAGAAGCCACCAAGAGCGCTGACCCGGTTGAACAGGACAAGGATGACCAACAACTCGCCGAGCTGCGTGACCGCTTGGGCGAGGCACTGCAACGCGAATGAGGTGCGGTAGGACATCTGGCCACGCAAACGTGCGCCGATGATTCTGACGTAGACACTCTCAGCCACCCTGAACCACCACTTTCCGCACCGCACGGTTCAGTACCAAATGACCCGCGACGAGAACGACGACAGCCCAGAACGCCTGGTTGACCAGGATCGTCCCCGGCGCCCCCTGTTCGAGGAAGACATCGATCGGCGCTTGGAAGATGGCAGGGAAAGGCGTGGACCAGAGGATGTCCCTCGCCCAGTCGGGGAAGAACGCGATCGGCACCGCCAACCCGCAGAGCACCCAGGTGCAGGACATGTAGAGCCCGTGGACGCCGCGGTTGTCGAGCAACCAGAAGGTGGTCGCGTTGACCAGGAATCGCATCCCAAAGCTGATGACCAGCGCAAGCACAGCACTGACCGCGAACAGCGGCAGCGTGCCGGCGGACGGCCACCGGAACGGGAAGAACACCGCGCCGAAGGCAACAGGCGGAACAAGCCGTACCACCGCCGCGTACCCGGCCCGCCCGACGTCCTCGGCGAGCAGTGCCAGCTGAAGATGCCAGGGCCGGTAGAGGTCGATCACCACATCGCCACTGCGAATGCGGTCAGAGAGCTGTTTGTCGCTGTAGAGCAGGACAAAGGCCATGAGCCCTTGGCCAAGCCACACGTACGTGGCCGTAGCCGCGACGTCATAGCCCGCGATGGGCCCCTGCCCAATGGCCGCGACCAGTACGGCCATCCTGAGCAGCCCAAACGCGATGTTCGTCGCCATCCCGGCGACCATCGCCTGTCGGTAGGTGGAGTATCTGCGGAAGCCGGCCAGCGCTAGACGGGTGTAAGCGCGCACGTCTATTCACCTTAGGAACGACCGCAACTGCATTTATTAAGTGCTCATGTCAAATCGAGCCGGACCCAACCCCGGCCAGCCACCGCTCAGCCCGCTCCCGCAACGCACCATTCCGCACCTGCGGCACAACCGGTTCCATCGCGCGCGCCACAAGCTTCTGGTACCGCCCCGGAATCCCGCCCTCAGCCAGCACCTCGGCCAGCACGTCAGCCGTCAACACATCAGGATCAGCCGCCCAAGCCCCCAACGACCGCACCAACCGAGCCCGCAACGCGAACCGATCCGCAACCGCCCGCGACCGCGGCACCCCACTCCGCTCACCACCGTGCGACGCCGCCAACGCCACCGCCGCCCACGCCAACCGATTCGCGGCGGACCGTTCCTCGTCGTACACCCGCCCCTGAGCCAGCACGCGAACCCACTCCCAGTCGTTCGCGTCGCTCACTGCCGCGCCGCCAGCACTCCGTCGAGCAGACCGGGGTACAGCGCGTCCAGATCAGACCGCCGCAGCGAGCTGATCCGCGCCGTCCCCTGCGGTCGGACGCGCACCACCCCCGCCTCGCGCAACGTCCGCACGTGGTGCGTCAGGGTCGACGCCGTCACACCCAGGTCCAGCACACCGCACGAAATGCCCTCTTCCTTCGAAGCGAGCGCGCGCACGATCTGGAGTCGAACCGGGTCGGCCAGCGCGTGCAGCACCGCCGTTATCCGGATCTCGTCCCGCTCCGGGTGGGCGAGCAAGGTGGTCATACCCCGCATATTACGACATCGGTCGAACTTTGACGGATGTCGTAGTACGGTGCTCGTCGAACCGTCACTCGATCGGGGAGCACCCATGTCCGCCCGCACCTACCTGCTCGCCGCCGGTGCGTTCACCATCGGCACGAGCGGGTACATCGTCTCCGGCGTGCTGCCCGCCGTGAGTGAGGAACTGCACGTCTCGCACGCCACCGCCGGACAACTGCTCACCGCGTTCGCCATCGCCTACGCCATCTCGTCACCGCTGCTGGCCGCGCTCACCGGCCGGTGGGAACGCCGCACACTCCTCGTCACCGCCCTCGGTGTCTCCGCCTTCGGCAACCTGCTCGCCGCCATCGCGCCCAACTACCCGTTGCTCTTGGTCGCACGGGTCATCAGCGCCCTGGGTGCGGCCGTCTACACGCCCGGCGCGACGCTGGTCGCCACCGTCCTCACCCCACCGGAACACCGCGGCCGAGCTGTCGCGCTCGTGTTCGGCGGACTGACGTTCTCGCTGGTCTTCGGCGTCCCAGCGGGCAGCCTGCTCGGCGGACCCCTCGGTTACCAGGGCGTGTTCGCGCTGATCGCGGTCGTCTCGGTGCTGGCGGCAGTCGCCGTCCGGCTCTGGCTGCCGCGCGTCGAGGCCCCACCGGTCGTCCGACTGCGTGAGCGCTTCGCCCCCGCCGCCGACCGGCGCGTGCTGATGGTCCTCGGGCTGACCGTGCTCGCGTGCCTCGCCGTGTTCAGCGTCTTCAACTACATCGCACCGCTGCTCACCGAAACCGCGGGCGTGGAAGGCGCCGTGATCAGCGTGCTCCTGGTCGCGTACGGGTTGGGCGGGGCGCTCGGCAACTGGGCCGCGGGACGTCTCACCGACCGGTTCGACACCCGCAAACTGCTCGTCGTGCTGTTCAGCTGCTTCACCGTCGTGCTGGCGACGTTGCCGCTGACCACGACGACCCCGGTGTCGGCCGGCATCGCGCTGTTCGTGTGGGGCGCGCTGACGTGGTCGGCGAACCCGCCGATCCAGAGCTGGCTGATCGAGTTGGCGCCCGCCAACAGCGGCCTGCTGCTGTCGCTCAACGCGTCCGCGATCTACCTCGGCGTCGGGCTGTCCGGCGTGATCGGCGGGCTGGTGATCAGCTGGGCCGGTCTGCTGCCGTTGGCGCCGATCGCCGCGCTGCTGGCGCTGGTGGCACTGGTGATGCTGATCTTCGCGCTGAAGCCTCAGGACCCGCCGAACGCGCTGGTGGTCAGCTCGCCGCCCTCGGTCGGACTGGCCAAGCAGTGAAAGTACGTCTCCTCGCCGTCCTCGAACCCGACCGCGGTGAACTCCCAGGTCGACGTGTCCACCGCCGGCCGGGTGTTGGCTTTCATCACCTCGGCCGTGCAGACACTGGCGACCTCTGGTGCCCTCACCAACTCGTCGCTGTCGACCTTCGGCACGGGCCCGGACAACCAGCCGCCCGCGAACGCCTCCCAGTAGTGCTCCTCTGAACAGTCGCCGACCCGACGTGCGGTAGACGCCAAGCCGCCGATCGAGGTGATGCCGCGGTAGCAGGTCGGTTCGGCGACGCAGTACCCCGTCGCGCACTCCTTGAGGTGCGGCGGCGGGAGCGTCTTACCGGTCGTACTAGTGGTGGTCTGCCCGCCCGGCGAGGTGGTGGTGTCGGGTGACCTCGTCGCCCACCACCACGTGCCGATGGCGACCACCGTGGCCAGCACCGCGGCTCCGATGACGAGCGCCCACGGCTTCTTGGTGGGCGGACGGACGTAACCCGCGCCGTACGGTCCGGAGTACTGCGGACCCGCGTACTGGGGCCCGGAGTTCTGCGGTCCCGAGTACTGAGGCCCGTTGAATTGCGGCCCGGCGCCGACCTGCGGCTGCCCCGGCGTCATCCCCGGCCCGGCATTCACCCCCGCGCCAGGCCACGACGCCACGTTCGGTCCCGACACCGCTCCAGACCCCGCCACCGCACTCGCGGCCGACCCTCCCACCGCATCGGGCCCGGACATCGCACCTGCGGCCGGCCCGCCCACCGCACCCACCACCGGAACCGTCGGACCGGCGACCGTCGTCATGACGATCCGGCTCAACTCGTCCCGAAACTGCACCGCACTGGGCGTACGTCGGGCGACATCCGGTTCAAGCGCCCGCACCAACGTGTCGTGAAGCTCCTGCGGCACACCCCGCACCGCCGGCACCGGCGACCGCAGCACGTCCCCAAGGTGGTCGAACGACTCAACCGGCCACGGCACCGGCCGAGGAGGCCTGCCCGCGAGCAGGTCGTACAGAGTCGCGGCCAGCGCGTAGACGTCCGCGGCAGGCGTCGGCTGAGCCATCGCGAACGCCTCAGGCGGCGCATAGCTGGGGCTCAACGCGTCCCGCGTGACCGTGCTGGAGCCTTCAGCGTCCAGCAGCGCCGCCAGCCCGAAGTCGGCGAGCTTCGCCGTGCCGTACCGGTCGAGCAGGATGTTGCCCGGCTTGATGTCCCGGTGCAGCACACCCTCCGCGTGGGCGGCGGCCAACGCGTCCGCCAACTGCACGCCGTACTGCCGCACCCGGTCCGCGGACAACGGCCCGTCACGCCGGATCACGTCGGCCAACGACCCACCCGTGCACAACTCCATGACCAGGTAGGGCGTGCCCTGCGGGGTGAAGTTGGCGTCGTGCACGGACACGACGTGCGGATGCCCGGACAGCCGCGCAGCAGCGTGCGCCTCCCGCAGAAACCGCCGCCGATCGCGTTCCGTCTGCAACACCCGGTTATCGATCTTGACCGCGACCTCGCGGTTCAACTGGACCTGACGGGCGCGGTACACGGTGGCGAAACCACCCTGGCCCAACGGCGTGAGATCGGAGAGTCCCGGCAACTGCACGTCGGGACTCTAGCCGCTCACCGCCGCTCTCACCGCCCGCTTCAGCCGCCTTCGCGAAGCCGTGCACCGACCTACCCGGCCACCGCCGCCTGTGCGCGAAGATGCCCAGGTGATGACGACGAGCCTCCAATCCGCGAGTAGCGCCGGCGGTGATGGCCGGTCGTTCCTCAAATGGGCTGGAGGCAAGACCCGCTACGTCGATCAACTAGTGGCGATCGCGCCGCCCTACCGCGGACGGTACTTCGAACCGTTCATGGGAAGTGCGGCCGTATTCTTCGCACACCGCCCCGCCGAGGCTTTCTTGTCCGACTCCAACCAAGAGCTGGTCGTCTGCTTCCAGGTCGTCGCCCGGGACCCCGCAGTCGTCATGCAGCACCTGGACAGGATGCCCAACAGTCGCGATTTCTTTGAGGAAGTCAAAAGCCTCGAACCCGAAGAACTCACCGCCGCCGAGCGCGCCGCCCGGGTGATCTACCTCAACAAGACATCGTTCCGCGGCCTGTGGCGCGTGAACAAAAAAGGCCGGTTCAACGCCCCGTACGGCGCCTACGATCGCCCCTACTACAACCGAAACGTCCTGCTCGCCGCCGCGAAGGCCTTGGCCTTCGCCGAGATATCGACCAACGACTTCGAAGTACAACTACAGCGCGCAAAGCCCGGCGACTGGGTCTTCCTGGACCCACCCTACATCCCCGTCGGCGGCTTCTCCGACTTCAAGCGCTACACCGCCGAACAATTCGGCTGCGCAGACCACGAGAGGTTGGCCGCAGCGATGCGCGACGCTTCATCTCGCGGCGTCTTCCTCACCCTCACCAACAGCAATACCGATGAAACAAAAAACACATTCGCCGAGTTCGACGTCTTCGAGATGCCCACCCGCAGGGACATCAACCTGCAATCGACCAAACGCGTCAGCTCGGACCTGGTCTTCACCAACTACAAGATCAACTCCCCAGGCCCGACAAGCCCGACAACCCCGCCTAACCGTTCTTGACCGCCGCCTTGGCCGCCTTCTTGAAGGCACGCACCTCCAGCAACGACTTCTGGTCCACGACATCCGCGACACTGCGCCGCGACCCGTCCTCCCCGTACGCCCCAGCAGCCTCCCGCCACCCGTCCGGCTGAACCCCGAACTGCTTGCCCAGCAACGCCAGGAAGATCCGAGCCTTCTGCTCCCCGAACCCCGGCAACGCCTTGAGCCGCTTCAACACCACAGCCCCGTCCCCGTCCGCCCACATCCGGGAAACGTCCCCGCCGTACTCCTCGACCACCGCCTGGGCCAACGCCTGCACCCTCTTGGCCATCGACCCAGGAAACCGATGCACCGCCGGCGGCGCAGCCATCACCGCAGCGAACCCCTCCGGATCAGCGTCCGCGATCACCTGAGGGGACAACGCCCCAAGCCGATCGGCCAACACCTTCGGCCCGCTGAACGCCTTCTCCAACGGGATCTGCTGGTCCAGCAGCATGCCCAAGAGCAGCGCGAACATGTCGTCGGCCAGCAGTTCGTCCGCTTCCGGGTTCTGGGCCAGGCACACCTTGCGCGTCATGGCGGTAATGGTGGCACGGGCGTAGTCGCGCGCTGTCAAGAGGAGCGGTCGCTGACGCGCCGGTGTCGGTTCTGTCGGTATTCGTCGACCCAGTTCTTACTGCTGCGCCGCAGACCATCGTCGCCCTTGATCGCGCGCAAGCGCCCGGGCATCGATGCCACGCGAAGCGCGTTCTCGCTCAACTCGCTGGTGGCGAGGGCGGCGAGTGGTACGAGCTTCACCGGACCGGCCACGGCTGGAATGACGAACTTGTAGAGGTTGGCAGTGACGCTGCGTGCGATCAGTTCGCCGAGTGGGCCGTACTCCCCGCGATCCGCACACCTCATCGCCTGGAGGTACTTGTCCCGGTCTCGCTTGAAGATGATCGCCGGCGGGTACCCGAGCCGTCCGAGCAACAGGTTGAGCGCCAACCGTCCCGCACGGCCGTTGCCGTCGAGGAACGGGTGGATCTGTTCCAACGAGTTGTGGGCTCGGACCAGTGCTCCCGGTAGTGGCTCGTCGCCGATGTCACGAAGCTTGTTCGTCTCTCCGACCCAGTCGCGCGTCACACCCGCTGTGCTGCGTCGCCGTAGCCGCGCACCTCCATGTAGTCCCTGAGCGGCTTCGCGCCCCACTGCACGTCCCTCGTCGAGGAGTCTCTCGACTTCTTGCAGGACAAGGGTGTTGCCTTCAAGCGCTGTGCTGTTGTGGGCTTCCTGATGCCAGATGTTGGACCAGATGTCCTCGGCTTCGGCCGGGGCGGGCAGACCGCCGGGGCGCACGCGAAGTTCGGCCACGGCCTCGTCCAACCGCTGGTACACGACCGCTCGTGATGGGCGTCCAGCCGCGTGGTTCCTCGAAGTTGTTCGGATCAAGGGGAGCTAACTGTACCGAACAACTATCGCGTCAGGGGTGCTTCCGGCATCTGCTCCAACGCCTCCGTGATGCGCGCGTTCTGGTGCCCCTCCGGCCACGGGCGCGGGTCTTGGACCTCGTTGAAGACGTCGACCTTCATCCGCCCCCGCTCCTCCCCGGTGGGTTGGCCGAAACGTAGCTCGCCACCGACTCCGAGACATGCGCCATTCGGTTGACCGCCCGGCGCCAACCGCCCGGCGTCAACCGGTCATCACTGCCGGACGATCGGCACGACCTGTCCGATGAGCAGGCGCAACGCCTCGCGGTCCACCGTGGCCGGGTCCTCGGCCAGCCAGTCGCCGATCTCCTCGACGAACTGGGCGGGCGTCATCGGCGGCACGACGGCGTCCGCCGGCTCCTCCGTGGTCACCACGCCGGCGCGGCTCGGGTACACCAGCAGCGCGGTCCGGATGTCCAGCCACGGCAGCAGTTTCCGGTACACGGCGAGGCTGCGCGGCATCCGCATGCCGCCGCCCCGGAACGGGTGGCCGTTGCGCCACACCGTGCCGTCGTCCTCGGCCTCGTAGTGGCCGGGCAGCCACGACTTCGACTCGATCAGCACCAGCTTCCGCCCGCACAGCACGGCGTGGTCGACGTCGGCGAACACCGAGCCCGGCCAGGCCAGCCCGTGGAAGATCCGCACACCGGGCAGTCGGGTCAGGTACTGGCTGAGCAGGTCCGCGGTGAGCCGTTCGCAGACCCGGTCGTCGGTGGTCCCGTGCACCACGCCGGTGTCGTGGTCCAGGGTGAACGCCCGGTCGGCCCGGATCGCCGCAAGGTACCGCCGCACCAACCGGAACGCCGCGGCCGCGGCGGCGGCGACGACCAGCAGCCACACGCCCAACGCGAGCGGCGAGAAGTCCAGCGTGACGACGGGCAGCAGCAGGAAGAACCACCCGCATATGGCGGCCAACGCGGGCGCGTGGCCGGGAGCGAGGTTGGGCACGTACCGGATCCGCTGCGCCACGTCGACCAGGTGCCACCACGCGATGCCGCCGAGGTCCACCGCGGGCTTCGGAGGTACGAAGTCGGGATCTTCGCCGAAGTTTCGCAACCGACCGGTCCGGCCGGAGCGCGGCGGACGGGTCGGCGACGTCGGTCTAGCGCCCGGACGGGTGAACGCCCAACCCCGGTCGTAGTCACGTCTGCGGGACGGATCTCGCAGGGTGTCATATGCCTCTTGCAGCATGCGGAAGGTGCCGGAGGACCCGCCCGCGTCCGGGTGCATGACCTTGGCCAGGGAGCGGTAGGCAGATTTGATCTCCGCCTCGGACGCGTTGCGACCGACCCCGAGGAGTTCGTAGTAGTCGACCCCGCGCACGCGGCAGACCTTAGCGGCACTGTCTCCCGGCCCGTGGTCATGGTTAGGTTTGGGGTAGGAGCCCGGTAGCGCAGTGGTTGTCGCGCCCCCTGCACGGGGGGAGGACGCCGGTTCGAATCCGGCCCGGCTCGGGACCATGTAGCGCAGTGGTTGACGCGCCCTCCTGCGTGGAGGGAGGACGCCGGTTCGAGTCCGGCCTGGTCCGCTCGGTGGTGAGGATGGCAGGCGTGGGATCGCTGGAGCGGTTGCGGGAGTTGTGCCTGGGGTTCCCGGAGGCGAGCGAACGGCTCAGCCACGGTGGGCCGGCGTGGTTCGTGCGCGAGAAAAAGCTGTTCGTGACGTTCAACGACCACCACCACGACGACCGTGTCGCGTTCTGGTGCGCGGCGCCGCCCGGTGTGCAGGAGGCGCTGGTCGGCAGCGAGCCGGACCGGTACTTCCGCCCGCCCTACGTCGGGCACCGCGGCTGGCTCGGCGTCTACCTCGACGTGGACGTCGACTGGGACGCCGTCGCCGAACTCGTCCGGGACGCCTACCGCCAGGTCGCGCCCAAACGGCTCGTCGCACTGCTGGAGTAACCCGAGTTGCCGGGGTGCGCGGGCCGGCGCAGGCTTCCGCCATGGCGACTTGCGACGTCTGCGGCAACGACTACTGGATGGCCTTCGAGGTCCGCACGGTCGGCGGTGGTGTGTACACGTTCGACAGCTTCGAGTGCGCGGCCCAACGCCTGGCACCGCGCTGCGAGCACTGCGACTGCCGCATCCTCGGCCACGGCGTCGAGGTGCAGGGCCGGTTCTTCTGCTGCGCCCACTGCGCGCGCAGCGCGGACAGCCTCGGTGCGGAGATCAGGGACACCGTCGGCGCCCACCCGGGCTGACCGCGGTTCGGCAAGTCCGGCAGGTCAGCGGGTCGGTACTAACCGCAGTCCAGCACCAGGCGGCCGTTGACGAACACCGGCTGGAGGTCGCCGCGCGCGTCCACGCTCTTGGTGCCGTGCGGCAGGACCTCTTCGATCGCGCTGAACGCGAGGATGTCCGACACGCCGTAGCGACCGCGCAGCGTGCGCTGACCGGGGAACCGCAACGCCCGTCCCTCACTCCGGTCGCGGTGGGCCAACGCGGCCCGCAGCGCGCCGCGGGTGAGCGATTCGGGCCCGGCGAGCCGTTGCAGGCTGCCGTTGTGCACGGCCACGCCGTAACCGCGTTCGAGCAGCGTCGACACGGTGTTCTCGGACGGCTCGTCGGTGAGTCGGAACGAGATCGCGTGCCGGCCTCCCACGTCGTGCACGCACACGATCTGGGCGTGGAACAGCAGAGTCTCGTAGAGCGACACCGCGATGGTGTCGGCGGTCACCTGGTCCTCGTGACCGGCGTTCAAGCCGAGCCAGGTGGTCATCCGGCCGCCTCGACATCGTTGTCGTGCGTGTGGTGGGGCACGAAAGTCCTCCTCGACGCGGGTCAGCGCGGGACGGGATTTCGTGGAGACTAGTCCGATCGGGTGATGAAGTGGTAGCCGCCGAATGGCCGTTATCTGAAATCTAGATAGGTAGCAGGTCGAAACTTTCGAGGAACGGGATCGCGCCCGCCTGCTGGAGGGCCGCGGCGGACAGCCAGACGCTCAGGATCGTGATCAACGGGCCGACGATCGCCATCTCGACCTTGCCGCCGGTCTGCATCCGCATGATCTTCGGCGGTGCGACGGGGAACCACGTCTTGCCCATCAGCGGGATCGGCCACAGGATCGGACAGCCCTGTTCGGTGATCGCGTCACCCAGGTAGTGGGCCACGCAGCCGACGCCGACCGCCACGCCGCACGCCGCCGCACTGGCCGGTGTCTGCGCGGTCCAGGCCACGCAGGCGAAGGTGATCGCGGCCGAGACACCGGTGATGAGCAGGGCGTCCCTCTGCGGGCACCAGTCGTTCATGATGCCGCGCACGGCCAGGCCCGCGAAAACGAACATCAGCACCGGCAGCGCCCACTTCTGCGACTGCTGGACTACGGCCGTCGTGCCGATCGCGGCGGCGAGCGCGAACACCAGCGTGTGCGTGAGGCCGCGGTGGCCGCCGTCCCGGTTCGAGTCCTTGCGGGTGCGGGTGGTGCGGTAGACGAACGAGCTGATCGTGTTGATCAGCGCGGACGCGCCCGCGCTGATCGGCCCGAACGTGCGCGAGATGGTGGACGACGGGTGGTCGAGGTCGGGCAGCAGGGCGGCGCCGGTGGCGAGCACCGCGCCGACCGCCCAACTCTGCGGCGTGAGCTGGCCGATGGGGTGGTTCTCCGCGATGGCGGTCACTGCGGCCCAGGCCAGCAGACCGCTCATGGCGTGGGTTGGACCCGTCGACAACGCTGCCCCCTTGTTCACTCGTTCGGATGCGAGGTTAGCGGGCTGTCGGCGTGCGGCGGCGGCAACCGCGAACGCGTGTTCGATTCCGGCCCTGGATCGTCCCCGTGGAGCGGACCGGCGGCGCGGCTGGTTGTATTGGGCGGGAGAACACCCGTGCCACCCCGTCCGCGGCGTCCTGCCGGTGTGACGCCGTTCCCTTTTCAGTCGAGGTGGACGCAAGCAACCCGACATAGCAGTACGCTTGTCTTGCTTGCATTGTCGCGAGAGGAGCGCCCTGAGTATGGGCAAGATCAAGGTTCAGGGGACCGTCGTCGAGCTTGACGGCGACGAGATGACCCGGATCATCTGGCAGTTCATCAAGGACAAGTTGATCCACCCGTACCTGGACGTCAACCTCGAGTACTACGACCTGGGCATCGAGCACCGGGACGCGACCGACGACCAGGTCACGATCGACTCCGCGCACGCCATCAAGAAGCACGGCGTCGGCGTGAAGTGCGCCACCATCACGCCGGACGAGGCGCGGGTCGAGGAGTTCGGCCTGAAGAAGATGTGGGTCTCGCCGAACGGCACGATCCGCAACATCCTCGGCGGCGTGGTGTTCCGCGAGCCGATCATCATCTCCAACATCCCGCGGCTGGTGCCGGGCTGGACCAAGCCGATCATCATCGGCCGTCACGCCCACGGTGACCAGTACAAGGCGACCAACTTCAAGGTCCCCGGCGCGGGTGAGCTCACCATCACGTTCACGCCCGAGGACGGCTCCGAGCCGATCAAGCACGTGGTCGCCAACTACGGCCCCGACGGCGGCGTGGCGATGGGCATGTACAACTTCAACAAGTCCATCGAGGACTTCGCGCGGGCCTCGTTCTCGTACGGGTTGCAGCGCAACTACCCGGTGTACATGTCGACCAAGAACACCATCCTCAAGGCGTACGACGGTGCGTTCAAGGACATCTTCCAGAAGGTGTTCGAGGAGGAGTTCAAGGCGCAGTTCGACACGGCGGGCCTCACCTACGAGCACCGCCTGATCGACGACATGGTCGCCGCCGCCATGAAGTGGGAGGGCGGCTACGTCTGGGCCTGCAAGAACTACGACGGTGACGTGCAGTCCGACACGGTCGCGCAGGGCTTCGGCTCGCTGGGCCTGATGACGTCGGTGCTGATGACGCCGGACGGCAAGACCGTCGAGGCCGAGGCCGCGCACGGCACGGTCACCCGGCACTTCCGCCAGCACCAGGCGGGCAAGCCGACCTCCACCAACCCGATCGCGTCGATCTTCGCGTGGACGGGTGGTCTGAAGCACCGCGGCAAGCTGGACGGCACGCCGGAGGTGACGGGCTTCGCGGAGACGCTGGAGCAGGTCATCGTCGAGACCGTCGAGAGCGGCCGGATGACCAAGGACCTGGCTTCGCTCGTCGGCCCGGACCAGGAGTGGCTGACCACCGAGGACTTCCTCGGCACGCTGGACGAGAACCTCCAGAAGAAGATGGCCGGCTGACGCCTGTTCTTCGCGAGGTTGATCAGGGGACCGCTTCCGGGCGGTCCCCTGATCCGTCTCCGGAGCACTGTCCGGGTCCGTCCGGTCCCGTCCGGGTCTGTCCGGGTAGCGGGCTCACCCGTTCGGTTTCCCGGTGGAGTGGATTGTGGCCGGGGCCGGTGTAGGCCGGTGTCCGGCGCGCTATATCTGCACTTCAGAAGAGGTGCCGGGGAGGCGTGATGTTCGGGATTCCTACGCGTGGTCTGGTCGTCGTCGGGGTGCTGGCGGCGGCCGGGTTCATGTACGTGACCAACGAGGTGAAGAAGTTGGGGGTGGAGGAAGTCGCCGCCCGCGAGTGCAGGGTGACCGTGATCGCCGACATCCTCAACGTCCGGTCCGGGCCGGCCGACACCCAGCCGATCGTGGCGACCATGCGGCGTGACGCGGTGGCGGGGGCCGAACGGCAGGTGGTGAACGGGTTCCGGTTGCTGTCCGACGGGCGGTGGGTGAAGGACGAGTTCGTGACGCCCACCTCGGACAGCAGTTGCGCGTGATGTGATTGGTGGATGTTCTTCAAGTGGCGGCCGTTCCGCCGTGACGTGGTGACGTGCGCGTGCGAGCCGGAGTGGCCCGCTCTGCGCGCGTCGGTGGACGGGCACGACATCGCCGGGGTGCCGTCACCCGAGGGCAGCAGTCCGTTGGTGCTGATGATGGGGCTGGTCGCGTTCTGCGCGCGGTGTGGCGCGGAATACCCGTACGGCTGGGCGGTGGCCGAGCGCGGATAGGCTGCGCCGGTGCTGACTGTCTCGACGATCAACGTCAACGGGCTGCGTGCGGCCGCCAAGAAGGGCTACCTGGAGTGGCTGGCCGCGACGTCCGCGGACGTCGTGTGCCTGCAGGAGGTGCGGGCCGAGCCGGGGCAGTTGTCCGACGAGGTGCGGGCACCTTCCGGTTGGCACGTGGCGCACGCGCACTCCGAGGTGAAGGGGCGCAACGGGGTCGCGGTGCTGACGCGGGTCGCGCCGGAGGCCGTCCGGATCGGGTTCGGGGTGTCGGAGTTCGAGCACTCCGGCCGGTACGTCGAGGTCGAGTTGGCCGACGTCGTGGTGGCGTCGCTCTACCTGCCCAGCGGTGACGTCGGCACGCCGCGGCAGGACGAGAAGGACCGGTTCATGGCCGCGTTCCTGCCGTACCTGGTGGAACTGCGCGACAAGGCCGCCGCCGACGGGCGCGAGGTGCTGGTCTGCGGCGACTGGAACATCGCGCACCGGCCGGAGGACCTGAAGGCGTGGAAGACGAACCAGAAGTCGTCCGGGTTCCTGCCCGAGGAACGCGCGTGGATGGACCGCGTGTTCGGTGAGGCCCGGTATGTCGACGTCGTGCGCTCCCTGCACCCCGACGCGACCGGCCCGTACACCTGGTGGTCGTACCGCGGCAAGGCGTTCGACAACGACTCCGGCTGGCGCATCGACCTCCACGTGGCCACCGAGGGCCTGGCCCGGACCGCGAAGACCGCCGTGGTCGAACGCGCCGCCACCTACGGCGAGCGCTGGTCGGACCACGCTCCCGTGACGGTGACGTTTGACTGGCCGCAGGCCGGAGATCAGGCACAATCGTGAGCGGGAGGTGACGTCCGTGCACGAGATCATCGCAGCCAGACTGTCCGAGGTCGAGGAGCTGTGCCGTGCGTTGGGCGTCCGACGTCTGGACGTGTTCGGGTCCGCTGTCGGTGACTCGTTCGACTTGGTGTCGAGTGACGTTGACGTTCTGGTGGAGTTCGACGTTCGGCCGGGCTTCGACCACTTCGGCAACTACTTCGCCCTGAAGGAAGGGCTGGAGCGGATCTTCAACCGACAGGTCGATCTCGTGAGCGGTTCGAGCATCCGCAACCCTTACTTCCGGCAGCGCGTGATGGAAACCAGGGAACAGCTGTATGCGGCCTGATCCCCGCGCCTAACCTCTGGGACGCGCTGCACGCCGTTGACCTGCTGCGTCAGTTCAGTGCGGGCAAGTCGTTCACGGACTACGAGTCGGACGCCATGCTGAGGTCGGCGGTCGAGCGGCAGTTCGAGATCATCGGTGAAGCCCTGAACCAGCTTCGCAAGGTGGATGCCGAGCTCGCGTCGGCCATCCGGACGTCAATCGGATCGTCGCGTTCCGCGTCCCTGTTCACGACCCTGGTCGACGGTGACGCGCCCTACCAGGCCGACTACGACGACTTCTCGCCCCGCGGCCTCGCCGCACTGGCCCGCGAGTTCGCGTTCAACGACCCGCACGCCGACCCGAACGCGGTCGGCGCGGTTACTGACCGCAACACCGAACTCCTCGTCGCCGGGAGGGCACCGGTCCGCTAGAACACCACTAGAACACCACAAGAGCACCGCTAGAGCACCGGTAGAACGCGGGAAGTCCGCAGTGCTGGAAATCACTCCTGGCCTGATCAGGAATTTTCCGCACATAAGGTCGTTGTCGTGGCCGTGGACATCTCGATCACCCCGCCGGAGCCGACGCCGAGCCCGTCGGCGATGCGACGCGCGTTGCGCCGTGCCGCCGACGGCGCCGTGCTGGACGTCACCGAGGCCGCCGTGCTGCTGCACGCCCGCGGTGACGACCTGGACGTGCTGCTGGACGCCGCGGGCCGGGTGCGCGACGCACACCTGCTGGCGGAGGGGCGGCCGGGCGTCGTCACCTACAGCCGCAACGCGTTCATCCCGCTGACCCGCCTGTGTCAGGACCGCTGTCACTACTGCACGTTCGCGACCGTCCCGCACAAGCTGCCCGCCGCGTTCCTGGAACGGGACGAGGTGCTGGACATCGCCCGCCGGGCCGCCGCCCAGGGCTGCAAGGAAGCTCTCTTCACGCTGGGTGACCGGCCCGAGGAGCGGTGGCCGCAGGCGCGCGAGTGGCTGGAGGCGCGCGGCTACTCCTCGACGCTGGACTACGTGCGGGCCAGTGCGATCGCCGTGCTGGAGGAGACCGGACTGCTGCCGCACCTCAACCCCGGCGTGCTGAGCTGGGAGGAGTTGCAGCGGCTGCGGCCGGTCGCGGCCAGCATGGGGATGATGCTGGAGACCACGGCCGAGCGGCTGTGGTCGGAGAAGGGCGGCGCGCACTACGGCAGCCCGGACAAGGAACCCGCGGTTCGGCTGCGGGTGCTCACCGACGCGGGCCGGGTGAACGTGCCGTTCACCACCGGCATCCTGATCGGCATCGGCGAGACGATCACAGAGCGCGCCGAGTCGTTGCTGGCCATGCGCGGTATCGCCCGCCAGTACGGGCACATCCAGGAAGTGATCATCCAGAACTTCCGCGCCAAGCCGGACACCGCGATGCGCGGCATGCCGGACGCCGACCTGCGCGAACTGGCCGCCACGATCGCGGTGGCACGGCTGGTCATGCCGTCGTCCACGAGCGTGCAGGCGCCGCCGAACCTGGTCGGCGGCGAGTTCGGCCTGATGCTGCGCGCGGGCATCGACGACTGGGGTGGCGTGTCGCCGGTGACGCCGGACCACGTCAACCCCGAACGGCCGTGGCCGCAGGTGGACGCGCTCGCCGAGCACACCCGCGAAGCGGGCTTCGACCTGCAAGAACGCCTCGCCGTCTACCCGCGGTACGTGACCGCGACCGCCGGCCAGTGGATCGACACCCGCCTCACCGCGCACGTCTCCGCGCTGGCGCGGGAGGACGGGCTGGCCGAGCCGGACGCCCCGGTCGTCGGCCGCGACTGGCAGGAGCCGGACGGCGGGCTCGACACCTACGGCCGGGCCGACCTGAACACCGCCATCGACACCGAGGGGCGCACCGAGGACCGCCGTGGCGACTTCGACAGCGTCTACGGCGACTGGGCGTCGTTGAGCGTCCCCAAGGCCGTCGAGAGGCTGCCCGAGGACGCCGCACGCGCCCTCAGGCTCGCCGAGTCGGACCCGGCCAAGATCCTGGACGACACGGACGCCGCGATGGCGCTGCTCACCGCCGACGGCGCGGCCCTGGAGACCATGGCCAGGCTCGCCGACGAACTGCGCGCCGAGGTGGTCGGCGACGACGTCACCTACGTGGTCAACCGCAACATCAACTTCTCCAACGTCTGCTACGTCGGCTGCCGCTTCTGCGCGTTCGCCCAGCGGGAGCGGGACGCGGACGCGTTCCGGCTGTCCGTGGCCGAGGTCGCCGACCGCGCCCAGGAGGCGTGGGACGCGGGCGCCACCGAGGTCTGCATGCAGGGCGGCATCGACCCGAAGCTGCCGGTCACCTACTACGCCGACGTCGTGCGGGCGATCAAGACCAGGGTCCCCGGGATGCACGTCCACGCGTTCAGCCCGATGGAGATCGTCAGCGCGGCGGCCAAGGCCGGCGTGAGCGTGCGCGAGTGGCTGACCGAGCTGCACGACGCGGGCCTGGACACCATCCCCGGCACCGCCGCCGAGATCCTGGACGACGACGTGCGCTGGGTGCTGACCAAGGGCAAGCTGCCCGCCGCGACCTGGCTCGACGTGGTGGCCACCGCGCACGAGGTCGGCATCCGCTCGTCGTCCACGATGATGTACGGCCACGTGGACCACCCCGGCCACTGGCTCGGGCACTTCCGGGCGTTGGCGGCGTTGCAGGACCGCACGGGCGGGCTCACCGAGTTCGTCGGCCTGCCGTTCGTGCACCGCAACGCGCCGATCTACCTGGCGGGCGTGGCCCGCCCCGGCCCCACGCGGCGGGACAACCGGGCCGTGCACGCGTTCGCCCGGCTCGCCCTGCACGGGCGGGTCGACAACATCCAGTGCTCGTGGGTCAAGCTCGGCGACGAGGGCACCGCCGAGGTGCTCCGCGGCGGCGCCAACGACCTGGGCGGGACGCTCATGGAGGAGACCATCAGCCGGATGGCCGGCTCCGAGCACGGCTCCGCGCGCACCGCCGAGCAGCTGCACACCACGGCGGCCCTGGCCGGTCGAACGGCCAGGCAGCGCACTACGACGTATGGCCGAGTGGACGTCGTGAGCCGACCCCTGGGCTGGAGGGCTTGATCGGCTCTGGTTACTCTGCCGCCGGTCGCGTTAACCCGATCCGAACACACCTGCCCCATAGCTTCGGTAGGTTCGCGGCCGTCCGTCAACAAGGTTCACTCCATCGTGGGTGACACGGTGTTGGTGAGGAGGCTGGGCAGTTGCGCGGTCGCGGTGTGGTCCTGGGTCTGGTCCTGGGCGCGGCGTCATCCCTGGTCATCGAAGGTGTCGCGGTGGCAGCCGACGGTTCGGTGGCGATCCCGGTCTCCCTTGAGGCGCCGGTCGGCATCGCGGCGGTGGCGTTCGGCGTGATCGGTCTGGTGGCCGGCCTGGTCCGGCACCGCCGGGCCGCGGTGGGGCGTGCTGCCGCAGCAGCCGCCGCCGCGGTAGCGGTCGTCGTCGAGGTCGACAACCAGACCGAGGTGCGGCCCGCCACCACGGCGGTCTGATCCGCCTGGGAGAATCACTCCCGTGGTCGTCGAAAACTCCGCTGAGAACGCCGCAGGCGCGCCCGTGGGGCAGCCTGTCGAGAACGCGGCTCCGGTGAGCCGTCCCCGCGTGCTGTCCGGTATCCAGCCGACCGCGGGGTCGTTCCACCTCGGCAACTACCTCGGCGCGATCCGCCAGTGGGTGGCGTTGCAGGAGACGCACGACGCGTTCTACTGCGTCGTGGACCTGCACGCGATCACCGTCGAGCAGGATCCCAAGGTGCTGCGGCAGAACACCCGCATGTCCGCCGCGCAGCTCCTCGCGCTGGGCATCGACCCGGACCGCTCGTCGCTGTTCGTGCAGTCGCACGTGCCCGAGCACGCCCAGCTCGGCTGGGTCATGCAGTGCCTGACCGGGTTCGGCGAGGCCAGCCGGATGACCCAGTTCAAGGACAAGTCCGCGCGGCAGGAGTCGTCCGTCGGCGTCGGCCTGTTCACCTACCCGATCCTCCAGGCCGCGGACATCCTGCTGTACCAGGCGCACCACGTGCCGGTCGGCGGTGACCAGCGCCAGCACGTGGAGCTGACCCGGGATCTGGCGCAGCGGTTCAACACCCGGTACGGCAAGACGTTCCGGCTGCCCGAGCCGTACATCGTCAAGGAGACCGCCAAGATCTACGACCTCCAGGACCCGACGTCGAAGATGTCGAAGTCCGTGCCCGCGGGCGTGGTGGAGCTGCTGGAGGACCCGAAGCGGTCGGCCAAGAAGATCCGGTCGGCGGTCACGGACACCGGCCGCGAGATCGTGTACGACCCGGAGGCGAAGGCCGGGGTGAGCAACCTGCTGGTGATCTACTCGGCGTTGACCGGCCGGTCGGTCGAGTCGCTGGTCGCCGACTACGACGGCAAGGGCTACGGGGACCTGAAGAAGGACCTCGGCGAGGTGTTCACCGAGTTCGTCACGCCGGTGCGGGCGCGGGTGGCCGAGTACCTGGACGACACCGCCGAGCTGGACAAGGTGCTGGCGCGCGGCGCGGAACGGGCGCGTTCGGTGGCGTCGAAGACGCTGGCCAGGGCGTACGAGCGAATCGGCTTCCTCTCCAGTGGCGTGTGATCACCTCACGGGCTAACTTTTTCCGTGTGGCGGAAGAAGTAGGGGCCAAGGCCGGGTCGAAGCTCGACCGGATGCGCCGCGAGCGGCCGTGGCTGGACCACCTGTTCCGCGCCGCCCAGCGGTACAGCGAGCAGTACGGGGCGCACTACGCGGCGGCCGTGACGTACTTCAGCGTGCTGTCGCTGGTGCCGATGCTGATGATCGGCTTCGCCGTCGCCGGTTTCGTGCTGTCCTCGCAGCCCGGACTGCTGGACGAGATGAAGGCCGGCATCACCGAGGCGGTGCCCGGCACGCTCGGCAACACCATCAACGAGGTGGTCGAGCAGGCGATCCAGTCCAAGGGCACCGTGGGTGTGCTCGGCCTGCTCACCGCCGCCTACTCCGGCCTCGGCTGGATGAGCAACCTGCGTGACGCGTTGACCGCGCAGTGGGGCCACGCGAAGGCCGACCTGCCGTTCCTGAAGACGGCGTTGAAGGACCTGCTGGCGCTCATCAGCCTCGGGGTGGCCCTGGTGGTGTCGTTCGGCCTCACGGCGGTCGGCAGCGGGTTCGCCGAACTGGTGCTGCGGTGGGTGGGCCTGGACGGCGTGGGGTGGGCCGAGGCGATGTTGAAGGTCGGCACGATCGTGCTGGCCCTGGTCGCGAACTGGCTGGTGTTCCTGTGGGTGCTGGCCAAGCTGCCGCGCGAGCCGGTGGGGTGGCGCAGCGCGGTGAAGGGTGCGGCCGCCGCCGCGATCGGGTTCGAGATCCTGAAGCAGGCCGGGACGCTCTACCTGAGCACCGTCACGTCTTCGCCCGCCGGCGCCGCGTTCGGGCCGATCATCGGTGTGCTGTTCTTCGCGAATCTGGTGGCCCAGTTCCTGCTGTTCATCACGGCGTGGACCGCCACGGCGCGGGAGAACGCCAGGAAGGACCTGCCGCCGCCACCGCCGCCCGCGGTGATCCGGCCGGTGGTGGAGGTCCGGTCCGGCCCCAGCCCCCGCGCCGCCGTCGGGCTGGTCGGCGTGGGGCTGCTGCTGGGTGCGTTGTTCCGGCGGCGGTGACCGCGGCGTTCACGTCGGGGTTTACGTCGCGGGTTTACGTCCAGAACACCGCGATGCCGACGTTGACGACCACCAGACCGGCGAGCGTCGGGGTGAGCCACGTGGCGGGTTTCGGCTTGCTCAGGTTGACCGCGACCAGACCTCCGATCACGACCAGCACCAGCAGTTTCACCCCGATTTTGATGTTGTCGTAGTCCTGGTCGGTCAGCGGGGCCAGACCCATCAGCGCCACGCCGGTCAACAGTTGGAGCGCGCTGCCGTGCAGCCAGCCCTTGTTCAGGGGGGCGTCCGCCCCGGCCCGGCGCTGGACGAAGAACATCGCGATGAGCATGCCCATGCCGAGCAGGTGCAGGAACACCAGCAGTAGGCGCACGAACTCCACGGCGGAGCCTCCAGGTGTGGTGGGTTATTCGCTTTTCGCGGCACGCAGGGCGCGCAGACCGCGCACGCCCAGCACGCCGATGACCGTGCCGAATGTGAGCGACGCGACAACGAGCAGCAGGTGAACGGTGAAGAACGCGGTCGGGCCGGCGTCCCACGAGCGCGGGTCATTCCAGATGTTCTGCAGGAAGGTCGGCCAGATCACCCAGGACCACACCCCGAAGGCAAGCAGGAACACGGACATGCCGCGGGAGAGCTTCACCGGAGCAGTATCGGACGTGGCGGGTGCAGGTCACTCATCCGGGGTGGCTAGCCTGGGCGGGTGCGTTCCTCCGCGTTCCGACGGCCCGTTGCCCTGGTTCTGGCTGCCTGCGCGCTGATGGCCACCGCGGCGTTCGCGGCCGCACCGGTCGCAGTGGCCCAGCCGGCCTGTGAGAACAAGGTCTCACCGCCACCTCCGGTCGACACCTCCGAAGAGGTCGCGCCGGGCGAGAAGCCGCCTTCACCGCTCGAAGTGCCGGAGAACCCGGTCGGTGGACAGCGCCTCGGCGAGTGCGGCCTCGTGCTGCCGCCGAACGCGCCCGTGCCGCCGGACGGCATCACCGCCAAGAGCTGGCTCCTGGCGGACCTGAACAGCGGCGCCGTGCTGGCCGCGCTCGACCCGCACGGCCGCCAGCGGCCCGCCTCGGTCATCAAGGTGCTCCTCGCGACGGTGGTGGCCAAGGAGCTGGCCCCGAACGCGACGGTGGCGGCGACGCCCGAGGACATCGCGCAGGAGTGCACCTGCATCGGTCTGCGCAACGGCGCCGAGTACACCGTCGAGCAGATGCTCCAGGCGCTGGTGATGGCGTCGGGCAACGACGTGGCGCACGCGTTGGCCCGCAGGCTGGGCGGGGTGCCGTCGGCGATCCGCAAGATGAACGCGCTGGCGATCGAACTCGGTGCGCTGGACACGCGGGCGGTGACGCCGTCCGGGCTGGACGCGCCCGGCACGTCGACGTCGGCCTACGACGTGGCGCTGATCTACCGCGAGGCGATGAAGTACCCGGACTTCGTCAAGGCCGTCATGACGCAACGCATCGACTTCCCGGCGGCCAACGGCAACGGGACCGTGCCGATCGTCAACGACAACCGGATGCTGACCGCGTACCAGGGCGCTCTGGGTGGGAAGTCCGGGTTCACCGACGACGCCCAGCACACCTACGTCGGTGCGGCGGAGCGCAACGGCCAGAAGCTCGTCGTGGTGTTGCTGCGGGGCCAGCAGCAGCCCGTCCGGATGACCGACCAGGCGGCCCGCCTGCTGGACTACGGCTTCGCCCTGGAGCCGGCCGCGTCCGGCAACCCCGTCGGCCGACTGGTCGAAGGCGCGCCCCAGGCGAAGAAGAAGACCGTCGAACCCACGCCGACCAGCGCCGGCGTAGGCGAAGTCGCCAACTCGACCCCCGACGGCACCCAACCCTCCGCCATGCAGACCGCCTTCGGCAACGTCGGCGGCCCGATCACCGCCGTAGCCGGCCTGGGCATCCTCCTGGCCATGGTCATGTACCTCCGCAGCCGCCGAGCCAAGGCCGCCCGAGCCGCCCGAGCCCGCCAACAAACCTCCTGACCACCCCGAGAGTCCCGAACGTTCGACTTTCGCGCGTGTCCTGCGTTCGGAATGCGCGTGTCCTGCGTTCGGGATGGGTGAGTTGAACGCTCAGAACGTGCTGAGGGCCCCTGAGCACCGCTCAGGGGCCCTCAGCAGTGCGTGGGGTCAGACGCGCTTGAAGAGGAGGGCGCGCTTGACTTCCTGGATGGCCTTGGTGACCTGGATGCCACGTGGGCAGGCGTCGGTGCAGTTGAACGTCGTGCGGCAGCGCCACACGCCGTCGATGTCGTTGAGGATGTCCAGCCGCTCCTCGGCGCCCTCGTCACGGCTGTCGAAGATGAACCGGTGCGCGTTCACGATCGCCGCGGGGCCGAAGTAGGAGCCCTCGGTCCAGTACACCGGGCACGACGTGGTGCACGCCGCACACAGGATGCACTTCGTGGTGTCGTCGAACCGCTCACGGTCGGCGATGGACTGCACCCGCTCGCGCGTCGGCTCGTTGCCGTACGTGATGAGGTACGGCTTGACCGCCTTGAACGCCTCGAAGAACGGCTCCATGTCCACCAGCAGGTCCTTGTGGACCGGCAGACCCTTGATGGGTTCGATGGTGATCGTGGTCGGCTTGCCACCGGACGCCAGCAGGTCCTTCAGCAGCACCTTGCACGCCAGCCGGTTCACGCCGTTGATGCGCATGGCGTCCGAGCCGCAGATGCCGTGCGCGCACGACCGACGGAACGTCAGCGTCCCGTCCAGGTACCACTTCACGTAGTGCAGCAGGTTCAGCACGCGGTCCGACGGCAGGGCCGGGATCTCGAACGAGTCCCAGCGCGGCTCGTCGTCGAACTCCGAGTTGAACCGGCGGATCTTCACGGTGACGGTGATCGCGCCGTCCGGCACGGGGGGCTGGTTCCCGCGCGAGCCGGTGGACACTTCAGCGGTAGCGGTCATCAGTACTTGCGCTCCATCGGCTGGTACCGGGTGAACGTCACGGGCTTGTAGTCGAGCCGGATGTCGGCCGCCAAGCCGTCGCCCTGCTTGTAGTACATGCTGTGGCGCATGAAGTTCGTGTCGTCGCGGTTCGGGTAGTCCTCGCGCGCGTGACCGCCGCGGGACTCCTTGCGCGCCAGCGCGCCGACGACGAGAACCTCGGCCAGCTCCAACAGGAAGCCCAGTTCGACGGCTTCGAGGAGGTCGGTGTTGAACCGCTTCCCCTTGTCCTGCACGGTGATCCGCTGGTACCGCTCCTTCAACGCCTGCACGTCGTGCAGCGCCGTCTTGAGCGTGTCCTCGGTGCGGTACACCGACGCGTTGGCGTCCATCGTGGCCTGCAACTCGGTGCGGATGTCCGCCACGCGCTCCTGGCCGTGCTCGGACAGCACCAGCGCCACCTGCGCCTCGACCTGGGCGGCGGGGTTCTCCGGCAGCTCCACGTGCTCGTGCGCCAGCGCGTACTCGGCGGCGGCGATGCCCGCACGGCGGCCGAACACGTTGATGTCCAGCAACGAGTTGGTGCCCAGGCGGTTCGCGCCGTGCACGGACACGCACGCGCACTCACCGGCCGCGTACAACCCCGGCACGACGCTGTCGTTGTCCCGCAGCACCTCGCCGTGCACGTTGGTCGGGATGCCACCCATCGCGTAGTGCGCGGTCGGGTAGACCGGCACCGGCTCCTTCACCGGGTCGACCGCGAGGTACGTGCGGGCGAACTCGGTGATGTCGGGCAGCTTGCTCTCCAGCACCTCGGCGCCCAGGTGCGTGCAGTCCAGCAGCACGTAGTCCTTGTTCGGACCGGCGCCGCGGCCTTCCAGCACCTCCAACGCCATGGAACGGGCCACGATGTCGCGCGGCGCGAGGTCCTTGATGGTGGGGGCGTAGCGCTCCATGAACCGCTCGCCGGAGCCGTTGCGGAGGATCGCGCCCTCACCGCGCGCGCCCTCCGTCAAGAGGATGCCCAGGCCCGCGAGGCCGGTCGGGTGGAACTGGTAGAACTCCATGTCCTCCAGCGGCAGGCCCTTGCGGAACACGATGCCCATGCCGTCGCCGGTGAGCGTGTGCGCGTTGGACGTGGTCTTGAAGACCTTGCCGAAGCCGCCGGTGGCGAACACCACGGACTTCGCCTGGAACACGTGGATCTCGCCGGTCGCCAGCTCGTAGGCCACCGCGCCGGTGCACACCGGGCCGTCGGCGGTCTCGGTCATGCAGATGTCGAGCACGTAGAACTCGTTGAAGAACTCGATGCCGTGCTTGACGCAGTTCTGGTACAGCGTCTGCAGGATCATGTGGCCGGTGCGGTCGGCCGCGTAGCAGGCACGGCGCACGGCCGCCTCGCCGTGGTTGCGGGTGTGGCCGCCGAACCGCCGCTGGTCGATCTTGCCCTCGGGCGTGCGGTTGAACGGCAGGCCCATCTTCTCCAGGTCGAGGACCGCGTCGATGGCCTCCTTCGCCATGATCTCGGCCGCGTCCTGGTCGACCAGGTAGTCACCGCCCTTGATCGTGTCGAAGGTGTGCCACTCCCAGTTGTCCTCTTCCACGTTCGCCAGCGCGGCGCACATACCGCCCTGCGCGGCGCCCGTGTGGGACCGGGTCGGGTAGAGCTTGGTCAGCACCGCCGTGCGGGCCCGCTGGCCGGACTCGATCGCCGCGCGCATCCCGGCGCCACCCGCGCCGATGATGACGACGTCGTACTTGTGGAACTGCATGGCTCTAGTACTCCCCGCGGCGGGTCAGTCGGTGATGTTCGGGTCGAAGGTGAAGATCACGTACGTGCCGAGGGCGATGATCAGCACCATCGAGACGTAGAGCAGCACCTTGAGCCAGAACCGGGTCGCGTCCTTGCGGGCGTAGTCGTTGATCACGGTGCGCAGGCCGTTGCCGCCGTGGATCTGGGCCAGCCACAGCATGGTCAGGTCCCAGAACTGCCAGAACGGCGAGGCCCAGCGGCCCGCGACGAAGCCGAAGTTGATGCGGTGCACACCGCCGTCGAGGATGTTCATGATGAACAGGTGCCCGAGCACCAGCACCACCAGCGCCATGCCCGAGATGCGCATGAACAGCCAGCTGTGCAGCTCGAAGTTGTTGCGACGGGCGGCCGGACGGCGCGGGGTGCGCGGCTTGGCCAGGGTCAGCTCGCTCATGATCACTGACCTCCGAACAGGTCGGACACCGTGCGGACCATCATGAAGTAGGTGCCGGGGACCATGACCAGCACCCAGACACCGAGGATCGCCCACAACATCTGCCGCTGGTACCGGGGGCCCTTGGCCCAGAAGTCGACCAGCATCACGCGGATGCCGTTGAGCGCGTGGTAGAGGACCGCGCCGACGAGGCCGACCTCGAACAGGTTGACGATCGGGTTCTTGTAGGTCTCGATGACCTTGTCGTACGCGTCCGGGGACACCCGCACCAGCGCGGTGTCCAGGACGTGCGCGAACAGGAAGAAGAACGTCAACACACCGGTGATGCGGTGGGCGACCCAGGACCACATCCCCAGGTCGCCGCGGTAGAGCGTTCCGCCCCCTTTAGAGGTGCCCGCCCGCTCGGGTGCGGTGGTGCCGGCCATGCGCAACGGCCTCCAGCGTCAGTGGTGGACTGGTCTCCGGTACGTGCGTACTCGGACCTTGACCCTCGGATGCTAGTCCCGCGCGCGGCACCCGACCCAACGGCCTGACCCGTCTGTGAGCGACGAGACACCGGGTGGGCACTGGATCGATTCCGGCTCACAGTCCCGGCTGGTCGGCTGTGCGGTGCCGGTCACCCAGGCGGGTGACCGGCACCGTCCACTGCGGATCAGCGCGACCGGTAGGTGGCCACTCCGTTGACGATGACGAGATCGATGTGGATCTCCGGCTGGACCTGCCCGGTGAACGGCGCCAGCCGCACCGGCTGGGGCGTGCCGGGGAGGTGGATGACCAGGTTCGCGCCCAACCGGGTCGCGATGAGCCGCCCGGTGAGGTCACGGGCGTTGCCCGCCCTGGTGTTCTCCGGCGCGTCCTTGAGCGACCAGTTCAGGTTCTCCACCAGCGCCCCGTATAGGTGGTTCTTGCGCATGGGGTGCGTCACGGTGAAGTCCGCGACGTGCTGCGGGATGCCGCCCGCCGTGGTCACCACGTCTTGGCGCAGGGTCGCCGGTGGGATGCCGGTGGCCTGGCTGATGGCCGCGTACAGGCCACCGATCGCCGGTGGTGGGGCGGTCGGGAGGAGGTCGGTGGCGGTGTACCTCAGGTGCTTGAGGGCCTCGCCGACGTGCTCGGGGGCCACCGGCGGGTGGTTGGGGGCGGGCTCGATGCCGACGTTCGGCTGGGCGGCTGTGCTCGGCGGCAGCGGGTTGGTGCGGGTGCTGGTGAGGACGGGGCTGGGCGTGTCGGTGTGGGTCGGGGCGGGGACGCTCGGCGGTGCGGTGTGGGGGTTGCCGTTCGTGGTCGACGGGGCCGGTTTTGGCGGCGTGACCACCATCTCCGGCGTGACCACGATCTCCGGCGTGACCACGATCTCCGGGGTGCCGTCGGTGGGCGGGGTGCCGTTGGTCGGTGGCGTGCCGTTGGTGGGCGGGGTGCCGTTGGTGGGCGCGGGCGCGGGGGTGTTGTAGGTGTCGATCTGTTGGTCCACCGCGATCTTGGCGTCCCACCACTCCTGCTGACGGGCGTCCGCCTCGCGCCGCTTGGCGTCCAGTTCCACCTCGGCGGCGGTGATGCGGGCGTCCTGGGCGTCGCGGGCGCCGACCAGGCCGTCGTACTGCTTCTGCACGTCGGTGCGGGCCGTCTGGGCATCGCGGACGATCTTCTGCTGGTCGCGGAGGTTGTCCTTGGCCGTCTTGAGGTCCTTGCCCGCGTCCGTCAGGTTGTCGCGCGCCTTGGCCTGGGCCTCCTTCACGCCGTTCAGGTCTTCCAGGGCCTTCGCGGCGGCGTCCTCGGCCTTCTCGTGGTTCTTGACGTTCGTCTCGTGCTGCGTCCGCGCTTTGCCCAGCTCGACGGCCAGGCCGTCGACCTCGGACTTGATGCCGTCCCGGACCGTGACGGCGTCGTTGATCTCGGCTTGCAGGCCTTGCGCCACGGCCGGGTCCACCGGTGGCGCGCCCTCGGCGGGCGGGGGCGCCGATTGGTGGGCGGCCAGGTTCTGCTCGGCGAGCTGGACGGCCTTGTCCGCCTCGGTCAGGCGGGCGTCGGCGTCGGACAGCCGGCCTTCCAGGTCGGCGACGACGTCGGCGCTCTCCGTCACGTCGTCGGCCCGGTCGCCGACCACGTCGTCGGCGATCTGCGCCGCGATCTCCAGCTCCGCGACCTGGCCGGTCAGGTTCTTGTAGGTCTCCTGTGCCTTGCCGACGCCCTCGGTGGCGGTCTCGATGCCCGTCTCCAGGCCGGGGACCTTGCCGGATTCGACGACGTCGGCCTCGATGGCGTTGTTCAACGTGATCTGGGCGCCGGTCAGCGCGTTGTCGGTCTTGGCGAGTTCGGCCGCCACCTCGTTGATGGTGTCCTGCGCGTCGTTGCGGGCCTTGTCGACCGCGATCTCCGCGTCCCGCCACGCCTTCGCCGTGGTCTTCACGCCGTTCTGCGCGTCGCTGAGCGCGGCGTCGAACTCGCGGCCGAGCACGGCCTCCGCCTCGGGCGCGGGCATCCGCACCGCGGCCGAGCCGGGCACCGCCAGGTCGATCACGCCGGTCTTGCCGCCGATGGTGGCGACCACCCGGTACTCGACGTCGAACTCGACCAGCCCGGACCGGCCCTGTGGCTTGAGGTTGTTGACCTTGTTGTCGGTCGCGCCACCGGAGACGGCCTGTGAGTCCTCGGCCGCGTGCCGGACCTCGACGCCGCCGGTGCTGAAGTTGATCGTGTCCTTGGGGTCTCCGTGCTGCTTCACGCCCGCACTGCCGGTCGCGAAGCCCACCGACACGTCGGCGTTCTCGCTGACCTTCGCCTCACCGCTGGTCGTGCTCACGGTGGACTTGGGGTTCTCCAGGTTGACGCCGTCGCTCAGGCCACCCAACCGGGGGTTGACCAGCTTGGCGTACACCTTCACGTCCGCGTCCTGGCCGAACGTGAGCGCCGCCTCGTGCAGTCCGGGCACGTCCAGCGGCCCGTCCAGCATGCCCGGCAGGCTCGGCTGGAGGTTCTCCGAGCTCAACGTGGACAGCAGGGTGTTCAGCGGCGCGGTGCCCTTGCCGGTGATGCCCTGGTTCGCGCCCGCCTCGGTCAGCGCGCGCACCGCCGCGTCCCGCAGGTCCTTCACGCCGCGCAGGTTCTCCACCGACGCGGACGCGGGCAGCGCGGACGGGGTGTTCGCCTGCTGCCACGCCAGGGCGGCGGTGGGCGTGCCGAGTTCGGGGCCCCGCTTGATCGCCGCGGCCATGTACGGCTGGTTCGGCGTGGTGCCGCCCGCGACCTTCTGGTTGTCCGCGTGCAGCCGGATGCCCATCTCCTGCGGGCCGCTGGTGGCGGTCGAGATGACCTCGGTGCCCTTCTCCACCACCAGTTCGAACTCGACCGGCACGGTGTACTTCACCGCCGGGCCGCCGCCCGCCCGCAGGTGGCCGAACTGCCGCGTGGTCGAGTCGGTGATCGAACTGCTCTGCGCGTGGTTGAAGCCCGCGGACGCGATCACGCCGGCCGTGCCCGAGACGTTCGGGTTGGCGCTGCCCGGCTGGGCCAGGCCCGGCGCCTTCACACCGACGCCCCAGCCCTTGCCGCGACCCTGGCCGTCGGTGATCTTCTGCGCGGCGGCGATGGTGTGTTCCATGTCGACACCGTCGTTGACGACCCGGTCGAACTTGGGGTCGCCGGTGGTCTTCGCGCGCAGCGTGACCTGGAACGAGTCCTTGCCGAACGTGCCCGGCTGGTGCACCAGCAGCGGGACGCCGCCGTCCAAGGCGCTGTCGATCATCGCCTTGACGCTGGTCGGCGAGCTGAAGTCGACCAGCCGCTGGAGGTTGTTCATCGAGTCCTTGAGGACCGAGTCCGGCACCAGCGGGTCGCCGAAGCGCTTGGACGTCTTCTGGTTCACGTCCGCGACCAGGTCGTTCACCACGCCGGACAGGTCCGGCACATTGTCCACAGTGGACAGGCCGAGCGCGCCGGGCTCGCCGTTCGCCAGCGTCTTCGGCGGCGCCATCTGCGGGAACGCGGGCGGCGGCACCTTCGGCGACACGGTCGGCAGCACGCCGAGCTCACGTGCCACGTCCTCGCTGACCCGCACGAACACCGACTTGGGCAGGTTCACCGTCGCGCCCTCGGCGCGCGGGGTGCCGCCGTGGAGCACGTTGCCCGCCCGGCTCTCGCCGACGATCGTCACGTCCGCGTCCAACTGGACGAGCACGGTCCGCGCGGCGGGCGGCGTCACGAAGTTGCGGTCGACGCTGCCGCTGATCTCCCGCGCCTCGGACTTCGAGTCCGCCCACGGCGTGTACTTGGCGGTCACGGCCGCGCCGCCGGACCCGCTCGGCGGGGTCGGCTCGCCCGCCGGCGGCGGGGTGGCGTTCGGCTTGACCGGCACGTTGATGCCGCCGGTGACGTCCACCGACCGGCTCACCGACTTGCTCTCGCCCGCCTTGTAGCCGCCGGTGACCGCGTTCTCGGTGCCGGTGTCGTTGGAGATCGAGATCAGCTTGGCGTTGCCGAGCTTCATCGACATGCCGACCGAGCCGGTGCGGTCGGTGATCCGCCGGTCGTAGCGGAGGCTCTGCTCCTGCATGCCGGTCTCGACCAGCTTGCGCAGGTTGGCCTTGATGTTCTCGGGGCTGAACATCCGGTCGATCTGGTTGCGCGCCTCCGTGCCCGGCACGGTCAGCGCCGAGTCGCCCTTCGCCGCCCGGTTGAGCGCGTCGATCGCCTCGTCGCGCAACGTCGTGGTGTTCGCCACCGCCTCGACGTGCAGGAACTCCGGCGACTTCTCCTCCGGCCGGGTGGTGAGCAGGTCCTTCACCGTGGGCGCTTCGGTCAGCCTGGTGACCACCGGGTCGCCTGGTTTGAAGCCCGCCGGGTCGGACTTCATCACCGAGCTGTCCGACACCCACACGTTCACCTTGCCGCTGATCTGCGGCAGGATCTGCGGGTTGTCGCGGGCGGTCGGGTCGAGCGACGCGCCGACCGTGCGGGCGACGACCTGCTGCTGAGGCGCCTGCTGCCCGGGCATGCCGGGGGTGACGCGCTGCACCCACGACCTCGGCCGGGTGAACGTGGTGATCTCGACCTCGAACTCGACGTCGTTGGCGAACACCTGGGCGTTCGGGCTGCCCACGTTCAACCCGGTGCTGTTCACCGTGGGGCCGGCGGTGTTCTTCACCGTCGACGACTGGTTGTACTTCACGCCGAACTGCGGCGTCGGCGTCACGGTCGCGATGCCGGTCTTGTTCGGGATGAGGACCTTGCCCTCGATGCCGCCGCTCCAGCCCTTGGTGGTGGCGGTGGCGCTGTCCAGCTTGGGGCCGCTGGACGACGAGCCGCGCACGTTGCGCGCGTCCGCCTGACCGAGGTGGGTGGAGTTGGTGAGCTTCGCCTTGACCGTGATGTTGACGTAGGTGTTGCTGGTGGCGTCGGAGTTCTTCAGCTGGATCTGGACACCCGGACCCATCAGGCTGTCCACGTTGGACTTCAGCGCGGTCGGCGAGAGCTGGTTGAGCTTGCGCTGGTTGGCCAGCTGCTGCGCCACGTCGGCGAAGCTCTGGCCCTTGCCGCTGCGCGGGTCGGCGTTCGGGTCGTTCCAGCTCGGCAGGAACTTCTCGAAGCCCTTGACGTTCTTCAGCGCCGCTTCGACCTGCGGCTGCACCCGACTGGCCGGTTCGAAGTCGCCGATCTTCGCGTTGCCCGCGGCGATCGCGGCGTCCAGGTACGGAGGTGCCCAACGGGGCTCCGCGGTCGGCTTGGCGATGCCCGCCTGGGTGCCCTCGGGCGTCGGCAGGTTCAGCGCCGCCGCCTCCGGCAGGCCCAACCGCACGTAGGTGGTCACAGGCACGGTGACGTTCGCGCCGCTGGCGGTGCGCACCTCGACGTCCGCGGTCACCTTGTAGAGGCCGGTCTCGCCCTTGAGCTGGATGCCGGTGCGGTTGGTGGTGTTCGTGCCCGCGTTCGAGCTGTCCGCGGTGCGCGCGGAGTAGCCGAGCGTGGCGCCGACCTGGCCGGTGACCGCGCCGGGCACGCCCACGTTGCCGCCGAACCCACCGGTGGCGTCGAACCCGGTCTTGGTGGTCGCGGTGACCCCGGTGCTCGACGACGTGGCCTCGTGCAGACGGAGCTGCGCGGCGTCGTGCACGCCGACCAGTTCGGCGGTGCGCAGGTTCGCGTGCATCTGGACCGCGGCGCCCTTGCTCGCGTGCGGGCTGATCAGGTCGGGTGAGGTCACCCAGCCGGTGAGCATCGCGCCCATGTTGTCCCTGATCGTGGTCGGGCTCAGGAACGTCTGGAGCGCGGTGCGGCCGGGCGAGCCGATCTTGGTGATGGACGGGTGCAGCTTGGCCGCCACGTCGGTGAACGCCTGGTTCGGGTTGACCACCGTGACGGCCTCGGGCACCGGGTGCTCGATCCGCGCGCCCCAGTCCGCGCTCGGGGCTGTGGGGTTGTCCGCGATGGTCGGGTTGGAGTCCGCGATCGTGGACAGGTCGTTCGGGATCTGCAGGGTGACGTCCACCGGGCCGGTGTGGTCGGAGTCCACGGTGATCGGCGGCTGCGCGTTGCCCTGGGCGTCGGTCAGCGTGATCTGGAAGCTCACCGGGACGTTGGCCTGGGTGGAGAACTCGCCGGAGCGGATGATCCGCTGGTCCACTGTGGACGTCGAGCTGGTGTTGGCGGTGGCCGGGGTGGCGAGCTGAGCCTTGCCGCCGAGCGAACCGTACGGGCCGATCGCCGTGCCGGCCGTGGCCGCGGCGCCGATGTCGTTGGCGGTGGCCAGGGTGTTGGTGGTGGACGTGCTCGCGCCGCTCTGCGCGGCCATGTCCACCTTGGTGTTGGTGGACGGCGTGCTCACCGCCGCGGCGGGGTCGGCCGGCGGCAGCATCGTGGCCTGGATGTTGGCCTCGAACCAGTCCTTGCCGATCTTGACCTGGAAGTTGCGGCCGTGGCCGAGGAACGACTCGAAGTCGCTGGTCAGAGCGGTTTCGATCTTGGTCGCGTCGTCGGTTTTGAGGCCGTTGACGGCACCGGTGACCTTGGGCGCGCCCTGGACGTCCACCGGGGCGATGGTGCCCAGGGCCTGGTTGTTCTGGAAGAAGTCCGGGAGGTTCTTGGTGGCCAGCACCGGGCCGGGGTTGGGCGGGGTGATCGTGGCCAGCGGGACGACCGGGTTCGGGGTGGTGCGGCGGAACGGGTTGCGCAGCGGCGCGTTCGGCGGCTGCACGTCGGCGTCCGAGCTGGTCGGGGTGGTCGAGGTGTCCGTGGCGGCCGGGTTGGTGGTGTCCGGTGCGGGCGGCGGGTTGAACGACTCCAGGGCGTGCATCCGGTTTTCGACCAGCCACAGGTTGCGCGGCTTGACGCCCGCGCCGGGCTCGTCGAAACCGTCGGCCATGGGACCGTTGTCATCGACGACGCGGCCCTTGCCGTCCTTGTGCTGGAAGATCGGCTTGACGTCGCTCTTCTCGAAGGATTCGTCGTGCAGGCCGAGGAAGTGGCCGATTTCGTGGCCGAGGACGGCGGGGTCGGAGTCGACGGGCCAGTTCAGCTGGTTGGCGCGGCCCTTGGGGGCGCTGACGGCGACGGTGGCGTGCGCGTCGGCGGGGTCGGTGGAGAATTCGACGGTGACGTGGAACTGCTCGCCGCCGGGCAGCCGGTTGCCGTTGTTGTAGAAGGTCTCGACGCCCTGCTTGGTGCGCCTCTGGAGGTCGGCGACCTGGTCGGGGGTCGCGTTGGCGTTTCCGTTGGGGTCGATGAAGACCTTGACGGTGAAGTCGCGTACGGGGATGCCGTTGACGTCCATGACGCGTGTGTCGTACGCGATCGGCCCGCGCCACGCCTTCATGTCGATGCCGTCGGGACCCACGGTGGTGGTGTTCAGGACACCGCCGTCCTCGCCGCGGACGGTGCTGGTTACGGGGGCGTTCGCCCGTGCGTCCTCGATGCTCTGGTTCGACGCGGCGTTCGGCTGCGCGTCGAACCAGGGCGCGCTGGAGTCCGGGCTGTGTCGCCAGTCGGGGTTGTCCAGGACCGGGTGCGGACCCTGCGGTTCGGGCGAGGTGATGACGGTGTCGGTGACCTTCACGCCTACGGGCGCGGCCGGCGGTGTCCAGCCGTCGGGGCGCTCGAGGTCGTGGTTCACGTGCACGTCGGTGGTGGGGCCGTTGGTGTCGCGGATGGCCGCGTCGATGCCCTTGGCCGCCAGCGCGTCCGCGACGACCTGCGCGTTGGGGCCGGAGACCTCGACCACGGCGTGCTGGTAGCCGTTCCGGTCGCGCATCGCGTTGGACTCGGCGATGTCGGCGGCCAGCGAGTCGAGGTCGGCGGTCTGCGTGCCGTCGAGTTGCGCTCCGGCTGGGACGTCGAAGGACCGTTCCGGGGACGGCGTCTGGTACGGACGTGCGGATGCCGGTGCGGCGGTCGGCGCGGTCGGTGCCTGCGGTGCGGTCGGTGCCGGCGGCGCGTTGGTGTCGGTGGCCGATCGGGTGGTGGACGGCGTGGGTGCGGAGGGCGGTACCGCCGGCGTGGTGGTGTTGGGCGGCGCGGGTGGGGTGGTGGGCGGGTTGAGGAGACCGTCCAGGTCGGCCTCGGCCAGCTGGAGCCGGGTTTGGGCGTTGGCGATCGCCGGGTGCAGTGGTGCGCTGGACGAGGTGGGCAGGTGGCCGTACTTGCTGTTCGCCTGTTCCAGCGCGGTTGTCGCGGCGTCCAGTTCGGCGGTCGCCGCGACGATGTCCGGGCGCGTGTTCAGGTCTGCGGCGGGAGTCGCGGGGGTGGTGACGGCGGGGGGCTGGGTGCCGTTCGTCGTGATCGGCGGGTTGGCCGGTGTCACGGTTTCCGGGGTGGACTTCGGAGTCGGCGGCAGGTCGGTGGACTTCTGGCCGGCCGGCGGGGTGTCGGTGGGTGCGGTGTTGGTGGGTGGGGTGTCGGTGGGCGGGGTGCCCGGGTCGGGCGAGGTGATCGTGTTGTCGGGCAGCGGCGTCGGCACGACCGGTGTGGTGCCGGGTGGGGTGACGGTGATGGTCGGTGTGGTGCCGGGCGGTGGGGGAGGGGGTGTCGGGCCGCGGTTGAAGTCGGCGACCCGCTGGTCGACCACGATGCGGGCGTTCCACCAGTCGAGTTGGCGCGCGTCGGCCTCGGTGCGACGGTTGTCCAGTTCCACCTCGGCCGCGGTGATTTCCGCTTCCAGGTCGGCGATGGTGTTCTCGACCTGCTGCTGCTCCTGCCGCGCGATCTCGCGCGCGTCCGCCGCGAGCTGAGCGGCGTCACGGCCGGTGCCCAGGTGGCCCTCGGCGGTCTGCAGGTTGCCCTGCGCGGTGTTCAGGTGGCCGTTGGCCTTGCCGAGTTCGATCCGCGCTTTGTCCGCGGCGAGCCCGGTCTTGTCGACCTTGAGCTGTGCGGCGGTCTGCTCCTCGATCGCCTTCGTGTTCGCGGTCTGCGCCTTGTCGGCGACGCCGACCGCCGTCTCGACCTCGGTTTCACGGGCGTCACGCGCGGCACGGGCGGTGTCGACCTTGCCGACGAGGTCCTTGGCCACCGGGTCGGCGGCGATCGGTGGTGCGTCTTCGGGGCGGTTGTCGAGGTGTGCGTCGAGGTTGGCCTGGGCGACGTCCAACGCCGCCTGCGCGGCGTCCAGCCTGCCCTGCGCCGCCTCCACCTCCGCGTTCGCGCCTGCCAGGTCACCCCCGGTGGAACGCACGTCGATGTCGGCGTCACCCAGCGCGGTCCGCGCGTCCTGGAGGTCCGAATCGAGGCCGGCGATCTGCTTGCCCAGGTCCTTGACCGCGGTGGTCGCGTTGTCCCGCGCGGTCTGCGCGTCCCGGACGGCCTGTTCCAGGTTGGGCACGCGGCCGGCCTCGGTCAGGTCTGCGCCGATCGCGGTGTTGTGCTGCGTCTGCGCGCGGGTGAGGTCGGCCTGGAGCCGGGCGACCTCGGCGGCGACGCGGTTGATCACGGCCTGGGCGTCGTGCCGCGCGCCGTCCACCGCCAGTTCCGCGTCACGCCACGCCTTGGCGGTGTCCTTGACCGTGGTCTGCGCGTCGCTCAGCTCCGCGTCGAAGTCGCGGCCCAGCACCGTCTCGGCTTCCGGTGACGGCATCCGCACCGACGCCGAGCCGGGGATGTCCAGGTCCACCACGCTGGTCTTGCCGCCGACCGTGGCCACGACGCGGTACTCGACGTCGAAGTCGACCAGGCCGGTGCGGCCCTGCGGCTTGAGGTTGTTGACCTTGTTGTTGGTCGCGCCGCCGGACACCGCTTCGGCGTCCTCGGACGCGTGCCGGGTCTCGATGCCGCCGGTGGAGAACCCGGCGGTGTCCTTGGGGTCGGTGTTCGGTTTGACCGACGCGCTGCCGGTCGCCCAGCCCACCGACACGTCACCGGTCTCGCTGTGCTTGGCCTCGGACGAGGTCGTGGTGACCGACGACTTCGGGTTCTCCAGGTTCACGCCGTCGCTCAGGCCGCCAAGGCGGGGGTTGACCAGCTTGGCGTAGACCTTCACGTCGGCGTGCTGGCCGAACGTGAGCGCCGCCTCGTGCAGCCCCGGCACCTCCAGGGGGCCGTTGAGCATCCCGGGCAGGCTGGGCTGGAGGTTCTCCGAGCTGAGCGTGGACAGCAGGGTGTTGAGCGGGCCGGTGCCCTTGCCGGTGATGCCCTTGTTCGCGCCCGCGTCGGCCAGTGCCTGGATCGCCGCGGCACGCAGGTCCGCCGCGCCGCGCAGGTTCTCCACCGACGCCTTGGGCGGCAGCGTCGCCGGGTTGCCGTTCTGCTGCCAGGCCGTCGCGGCGGCCGGCGTGCCCTGCGCGGCGGGCGGCGTGGTCGTGGTCGAGACGTAGCCGGGCGGCGGCGTGGCGGCGGGGGTGAACACCTTCTGGTTGTCCCCGTGCAGCCGTACCCCGACGTCCTGCGGCTGGCCGGTGGCCCTGGCGACGACCTGGTCGCCCTTCTCCACCACCAGTTCGAACTCGATCGGCACGGTGTACTTCGCCGCCGGGCCGCCGCCCGCGCGCAGGTGGCCGAACTGCTCGGTGGTCGCCTTGGTCTCGGTGCTGCTGTGCTGCTGGCCGACGTTCGCCGAGGCGATCACGCCCACGCCGCCGGACACGTTCTTGTTCGCGCTGCCGGGCTGGGCGAGGCCGGGTGACTTGAGGCCGACGCCCCAGCCGGTGGACCGCCCCTGACCGTCGGTCACCTTCTGGGCGCCGGCGATGGTGTGTTCCATGTCGACGCCGTCGTTGACGACCCCGTCGAAGGTCGGCGTGTTGGTGATCCGGGCCTTGAGCGTGACCTGGTAGGTGTCCTTGCCGAACGTGCCCGGCTGGTGCAGCAGCAATGGCACGCCGCCGTCCAACGTGCTGTCGATCATCGCCTTGACGCTGGTGGGCGAGGTGAAGTCGACCAGCCGCTGGAAGTTGTTCATCGAGTCCTTGAGCACCGAGTCCGGCACCAGGTCGCTCTTGAACGGACCGCCGGTCTGCCGGTTGAGGTCGGTGATCAGCCCGGAGACCATGCCGGTCAGGTCCGGCGCGGTGTCCAGCGTGCTCAGGCCCAGCGAGCTGGGCTGGTCCGGGGTCAGTGTCGCGGGCGGCGTCATCGCGCCGAACGGGGGTGGCGTCGTCTTCGGCTTCACGTCGGGCAGCACGCCCAACTCGCGCGCCACGTCCTCGCTGACCCGCACGAACACCCCGCCGGGCAGGGTGACCGTGGCGCCCTCCACGCGCGGGGTGCCTCCGTAGACGGCGTTGCCCGACCGGGTCTCGCCGACCACGGTGACGTCCGCGTCGAGCTGGATCAGCACGGTCCGCGCGGCGGGCGGGGTGACGACGTTGCGGTCCACGCTGCCGCTGATCTCGTTCGCGCTGGTCTTCGACGACGAGTACGGCGTGACCTTGCCGGTCACGGCCACACCGCTGGACCCGCTCGCCGGGGTCGGCTCGCCCGCGGGCGGCGGCGTCGTGTTCGGCTTGATGGGCAGGTTGAGGCCGGCGGTGAGGTCGATGGTGTGGCTGCTGGACTTCGCGTCGCCGGCTTTGTAACCGCCGGTGGTCGCGTTCTCGGTGCCGGTGTTGTCGGAGATCGACACCAGTTTCGGGTTGCCCAGTTCGATCGCCATGCCGATGGCGCCGGTGCGGTCGGTGACCCGGCGGCCGTACTTCAGGCCGTTCTCCTGCATGCCGGTCTCGGTCAGCTTGCGCAGGTTGGCCTTGATGCTCTCCGGGCTGAACAGCTTGTCGATCTGGTTGCGCGCCTCCGTGCCGGGCACGGTCAGCGACGAGTCGCCCTTGGCCGCCGCGTCGAGCGCCGCGATGGCCTGGTCGCGCACCGTTTCGGTGTTGACCACCGCCTCGACGTGCAGGAAGTCCGGCGCGGGCGGGCGGGGTGTGGGCGGGTTGAGCAGGTTCTTGATCGTCGGCGGGTTGTCCAGCCTGGTTGACGTCGGCGGGCCGGGTCGGAAGCCGGACGGGTCGTTGTCCATCGAGGAGCTGTCCGACACCCACAGGTGCACCGGGCCGGAGATCTGGTCCAGGTTGGCCACGCCGGGCGGGTTGGGGCCGCCGGTCTTGGCGACCAGCTTGGGGTCGGGCACCTGGAGGAACGGCGAGCCGGGTGTCACCCGCTTGACCCACGCCCGGTTGCGGCTGAACGTGGTGATCTCGACGTCGAATTCCAGGTCTTGGGAGAACACCTGGGCGTTCGGGCTGCCGACGTTGAGCCCGGTGCTGGTGACGGTCGGGCCGCCGGTGTTCTTCGTGCCCCACCCGTGGGTGTACTTCGCGCCGAGCTGCGGCGTCGGGGTGAGCGAGGCGTCGCCGGTCTTGGCGGGGAACGTCGCCTTGCCCTCGACGCCGATGTTGACCGACTTCTGCGTGGCGGTGGTGCTGTCCAGCTTCGGCGCGGTGTTGGCCGAGCCGCGCACGTTGCGCGCGTCGACCTGGCCGAGGTGTTGGTTGTTGGCGGGCCTGGCGCGGACGGTGATGTTGACGTACTCGTTGGTGCTCAGGCCGCGCTTCTTGAGCTGCACCTGGACACCGGGGCCCAGCAGACTGTCCATTTTGGTCTTCAGCGCGGTCGGCGACAGTTCCGCGTCGAGCTTGCGCTGGTTGGCCATGGCCTCCGCGACGTCGGCCAGGCTCTGGCCCTTGCGGGGGTTCACGTCCGGGTCGTTCCAGCCGGGTAGGAATTTGGCAAAGCCGGGCAGGTCCTTCAACGTGGCCTGGACCTGCGACTGCACCTGCGTGCCGGGGCCGAACTCGCCGACCTTGACGTTGCCCGCCGCCAGGTCCGCCGCCAGGTAGGGCGGGAGGAACTTGGTGTTCGCCGTGCCGGGCTTGGTCAGCCCGGCGTCGGTGCCCGGCGGCACCGGCAGGTTCAGCGCGGCGGCCTCGGGCAGGCCCACGCGCATGTAGGTGGTGACCGGCACGACGACGTCCGCGCCGTTGGGTGTGCTGATGTGGACGTTCGCGGTCACCTTGTACAGGCCGGTGTCGCCCTTGAGCTGGATGCCGGTGCGGGTGCTGGAGCTGGTGCCCGCCGCGGACGTCTCCGCGGTCCGGGCCGAGTAGCCGCCGGTGATGCCCGCCGTGCCGCCGATCACACCCGGCAGGCCCACGCCGCCGCCCACACCGGCCGAGGCGTCGAAGCCCGTCTTGGTGGTGGAAGTGACGGAGCTGCCGGTGGCCTGGGACTCGTGCAGCCGCAGCTGGGCGGCGTCGGTCGTGCCGATCAGTTCGGCGGTCAGCAGGGAGGCCTTCATCTGCACGGCGTTGGCCTTGCTGCCGTGCGGGCTGATCAGGTCCGGCGAGGTGACCCAGCCGCCCAGCATCGCGCCCATGTTGTCGCGGACGGTGGTGGCGTTGAGGAAGTCCTGCAACGCGGTGCGGCCGGGCGCGCCGATCTTGGTGATCGACGGGTGCAGCTTCGCGGCGACGTCCGTGAACGCCTGGTTGGTGTCGAAGTCGGTGACCGCCTCGGGCAACGCGTGCTCCAGCTTGGTCCCCCATCCGGGCGGCAGTGCCGCGGCGGGTTGGGCGTTGCCGGAGTTGGCGATCGTCTCCAGGTCGTTGGGTACCGCGAGGGTGACGCCGCCGTTGACCGCCTGCGGAGGGCGCACGGTGCCGTTCGCGGCGGTCAGCGTGACCCGGTAGGAGACCGGGACGTCGACGTTCGTGGAGCTCTCGCCGCCGCGGATGACCCGCTGGTCCACCGTGCCCGAGGAGGTGTTCAGCGTGGTGGCGGGGGTGGCGAGCTGCGCCTTGCCGGCCAGCGACCCGTACGGTCCGACGCCGGCGGTCGCCGCTGCCCCGAAACCGATGTCGTTGGCGGTGGTGAGGTTGGTGGCGGTGCCCGTGGCGGTGCCGGACTGGGCGGCCATGTCCACCTTGGTGGTGGTGGACGGCGTGCTGGTGACCGCGGCGCCGTTCGCCGGGGGGATCATCGTGGCCTGGACGTTGGCCTCGAACCAGTCCTTGCCGATCTTGACCTGGAAGTTGCGGCCCTGGCCGAGGAACGACTCGAAATTGTTCTCCAGCGCGCTCTCGATGACCTTGGCGTCGGCCGGCGTGATCCCGGTCATGACACCGGTGACCTGCCCCGCGCCCCGCACGTCCGTGGGCGCGATCGTGCCCAACGCCTTGCCGTCCTGGAAGAAGTCCGGCAGGTTCCGCGACCCGAGCACCGGGTTCGGTGCGGGGTTGGGTGCGGGGTTGGGCGCAGGGTTCGGCACGGGATTGGCCGTCGGATTAGCCGCCGGGTTGACCCCCGTCGGGTTGGCGAGGTTCACCATCGGGATCGGCGCGGAGATCGTCGGCGGCTGCGGGGTGGGGGCGGACCGGAACGGGTTGCGCAGCGGCGCGTTCGGCAGCTGGACGTAGGTGTCGGCGTCGCGTGCGGTGTTCTCGGCCCGGGGCGGCTGGACGGTGGGGCTCGTGCTCTGCGTGTTCGCCGCGGGCACCGGTGGTGCGGTGCTCACCGGAGGCGCTGCCGGCGTGACCGGGCCGACGGGCGGCGAGTTGACCGGCGTCGACGTGACGGCCGGACTCGACGGCGGAGCGGCCGATGGGGTAGCTGGCGGAGCGGGTTTGGTCTGGGGAGCGGGGGCGTTGTCGACGGGTGGGCCGGCGACCGGGGGCGTGCCGACGGGCCGTGTGCTGGTGGGTGGTGTGGAGGGCGTCGGGGGAGCGCTGGGAGGCACTTGGCCTGCGGGTGGTGCGGTTTTGACGGTGCCGTCGCCGGCTGGGGGCTTGGGCGCGTCGAAGACGCCGGCGGGCGTGCCGGGCTGGGTGAACTTGGTGTTGCGGTCGCCGCCCGTTGTCGGGCTCGGCGTGCCGGCGGCCGGCGGTGTGGCTGCGGGAGGTGCCGCCGCTGGGGGGACGGTGGAGGGCGCCGCCGTCGGTGAGGTGGCTGCCGGTGTCGTCGCCGGAGATGGCGCTGTCGCAGGCGGGGTGGCTGCGGGTGGCGTTGCCGCAGATGGGCTGGCTGCGGGTGGGCCGGCTGCCGGTGGGGTGCTGATCACCGGTGGCGTCTTGGCCGCAGGCGGTGGGGTGGCGGACGGTGGCTGGGCCGTCGTCGGCGTGCCTGCCGGAGTGGTGGTCGGCGGCGGGGTGCCCGCCGGGGAAGCGGTCGGTGGGGTGGTGCCTGCCGGAGGGGTGGTCGGCGGAGGGGTGGTCGGGGTCGGCTTGGGAGCCGGGGGCGGGGTCGAGGACGACGTCGGCGGAGCCTTGGTGATGTTGCCGTCGCCCGTCGGGGGCTTGGGCGCGTCGAAGACGCCCTTGCCCGGCCCGCCGGTGAACTTGCTCGAACGGTCCGTCCCACCGGCGCCTGGCGCGGCCGGAGCACCTGCCGGTCCGGCCATGGGCGGCACGCCGGCGGCTGGAGCGCCTACCGGTGGCATGGCTCCGGGCGTCGTCGGCTTCGTGGTCGTCGTCGGTGAAGTCGTCGAGGGCGGGGTCGCCGAAGGTGGCGTGGCCGAGGGTGGGGTCGTTGAAGGTGGCGTGGCCGAAGGAGGAGTGGCGCCGCTTGGAGCGCTCGGGATGCTCGGGGCACCGACGGTCGGTTTCGGGGCCGGTGGCGGGGTTGAGGTGGACGAAGGCGGAGCCTTGGTGATGTTGCCGTCCGCCGTGGGGGGCTTGGGCGCGTCGAAGACGCCCTTGCCCGGCCCGCCGGTGAACTTGCTCGAACGGTCCGACCCACCCCCGGCGCCCGGAGCACCCGGTGCACCGGGAGCCATCGGGCTGCCGCCCGCCATCGGGGGCGGCGTGGCACCCGCGCCACCGGACAGCGCACCCGAGATGGAACGGGACGACGCCGTGCTCCCGCCCGGAGGCGTGGAGACACCGGTCACCGGGCCCGCACCCGGCGGGGTGCCGCCCTTGACCGACGAACCGCTGCCGCTCGGAGCGCCAGGCACCCCAGCACCAGGCACCCCACCGCCGGGCACACCGCCGCCGCGCGCGCCACCAGGGGAGCCGGGAACACCCGTGACCGGGCTGGCCGAAGGCCCACCGGTACCGCGTGACCCACCCGGAGTGCTGGTCCCGGGAGCACCGGGGAGACCGGTGATCGGCGCGATCGACGGACCGCCAGGCCCCTTGGAACCACCAGGCGCACTAGGCCCGGTAGCACCGGGCACGTTCTTGATCGGGCTGACCGAGGGCCCACCCGTACCAGAAGTGCCGCCCGGCCTGTTGGAGCCGCCGGCACCGGGGACACCCGTGATCGGCGCGACCGAAGGCCCACCGGAACCACGCGTGCCACCGGACGTGTTGGGTCCGGTACCACCCGGAATGTTGCCGACCGGCGTGACGGAAGGCCCACCCGGCCCCTTCGACCCACCAGGCGTGTTGGGCCCGGTACCCCCTGGAAGGTTCTTGACCGGCGCGACCGAAGGCCCGCCAGGACTCTTGGGCCCACCGGACGGATTGGCCCCGGTACCCCCGGGAGTGTTCTTGATCGGCGCGACCGAAGGCCCGCCGGGACCCTTGGGCCCACCGGACGGATTCGGCCCGGTACCCCCGGCGATGTTGTTGACCGGAGCGACGGAAGGCCCACCGGGCCCCTTGGACCCGATCGGACCGCTGCCGGGCGACCCGGGCGGCCGCTGGGCGTTGGAGTTCGGGTCGATCTTCTGGAACTGGTCACGGCTGAACTGGTCGTTCTGCACGTGCGTCTGAACCGTGGCCTTCAGCCCCGACTGCACGTTGCCCATCGCGGTGGAGGCGTTGTTCGCCTGTTTCACGGACTCGTCGTTGGAGTTGTTCAACGCCGGCACGGCGGCGATCCCGATGGGACCCAACGCGTTGGGCGCCAGCTTCAACCCCTGCAGCCCGGACGAGATCGCCGCCAGCCGGGACTGGAAGTCGCCCGCCTTGCTCTGCAACCCCTGCATGGACGACTCGTTCATGCCGAACCCGGAGTTGCCCGTCGGCCCACCCGGTGACGGTGGCGGCGGCGACGCGGAGGGCGGTGGTGGTGAAGACGGGTTGCCTGTGGGAGTCGGGTTTGCGTCTGAGCCACCACCGCGTGCCATGTCTGGTTTCTCCGGACCTCTACTAGACCTGGACGGAGCTGTTGGAGCTGCCGGACTGCGTGTTCGACGAGCTCTCCTTCGAGTACTGCGACTGGAACGAGTCGTAGCTCGACTTCGCCGCCTCACCCGCCGACTTCGCGTCGTCCGCCGCCTTCTCGACGGTCGAACCGGCCTGCTCCGCCTTGCGCGAAGCCTCCTCGGCCGCCTTGATGTCGGCATCGCTGCCGGACGCGAACGCCTTGGCGTTGGCCTCGGCCGCCGCCGCGTTGGCCGCCGTGAAGTCAACGTTCGCCTGCTCGTACTGGGCGTTCGCCTGCTTGGCCGCGTCGTTCTTCGACGACATGTCGTTCTCGGCGGAGGTGCGCGCCGGGTCGTCCGTGCCCGGGTTGTTGCGCTTGTACTCGTCGTACGCGGCCTTCGAGGCCTCGTCGGACGGCTTCGTCGCGTTCAACGCGTCGTTGCTGGACTTCGCCGCGTCGGCGACGTCCCGGCTCTCGTCGGCAACCTTCTCGGCCGCGCGCGCCGCCTCGGCACGCGCCGCGTCCGCGTCCACCTTGGCCGCCTCGAACTTGGCGTTCGCGGCGTCGAACCCGGCCTGGTCGCCACGCGCGGCGGCGGCTTCGGCCTCCTTGGCGAACGCGCTGGCCCGGTCGTTGGCGTCGCTCGCCTTCTGGGAGGCCGCGTTCAGCCCCTCGTTGGCCTTGGCGGCTTCCTCGGAGGCCTTGGTCTCGGCCTCCTTGGCCTGGGTGTACTTCTCGTTGGCTTCCTTGGCCTTGCTGTTGGCGTCGGTGACCTTGTCGTTCTGCGCGTCGGTGGCCAGCGCCTCGTCGATCTTGCGGTCGACGCCCTTCTGCGCCTTCCACGACTCGTAGCCGACCTCGGCCACGTCGGCGACGTTCTCGAACCGGTTCCAGCCTTTGCCGACCTTCTCGGTGATCTCGTCCAGGTTCTTGATCCGGCCCATCTGCCGGGCCAGGGCGGCGGTCAGCCGGGCGATCCGGGACGAGATGTTCACGCCCAGCGCCACGGCCTTGCCGGTCGCGAAGCCGATGTACGCCACGACCGAGGCGCCGAAGGTGATGAACGCACTCGCGGCGGCGATCAGGGCGCCCGCCAGCAGGGAGCCGAGCAGCTGGGCGATCAGGTCGCGCACGATGTCGCGCAGCACCGACACCAGCACACCGCAGATGGCGACGATCTTGGCCTTCTGCTCGACCGCGTTGGCCAGCGAGTCCAGCTCCTGGCCCAGCGAGTCCATGTTGACCTTGAACGCCTCGGACGACGCGCCGCTCCACCCGTCGAACGTGACCAGGCCACGCCGGTGGTCCTCGGCCAGCACCCGCAGCTCGGCGGCCTGCGCCTTGGTCGCCTCGACGTTGGCTTCGATCTCGTCCGGGTCGCCCATCAGCTGGTCGAGCGGTTCCTTGAGGAACGACACGTGCTCGATGAGCCAGCCGATGCCCGCGCCGAGGATCGTGCCGAACGGGTCGACCGCGAGCATCGCCATGGACGACGCCGTGCCGATGGCGGCGAACGTGATGTCCAGCGCCTTCTCGGTCTCGGTCTCCGCGTCCTTGCCGATCGTGGTGATCATCTCGTCCCAGGCCGAGATGAACATGGAGCCCTTGAACTTGTTCTTCTCGGTGATCTCCATGCCCGGAGGCGAGGAGATCGGGGTATCGGGGGCGGTCATCGCTCAGGCTCTCCTCGTCACCAGGGCTGGTTTTCGTCGTCCTCGTCGTCGCCCGGACGCTTACCGCGCACCGGCCGCGACGGCATCTGCATCTGCGTGCTCGGCTGCGGCACGGCGGGGCGGACGGGTTCCGGCACGGGTTCGGTGTAGTACTCCGCGTAGGCGCGGCCGCCGTCGTCGGGCTGCTCGTCGTCGGACTGCTCGTCGTCCGGGATGGCGTCGCTGACCATCCGCATGGCGTCGGTGCCCTCACCGAGCGGCTCGAACGCGGCCATCACCTTCTGCGCGGCCTGCTTCTGCGCGACCTTGGCCGTCTGCATGATCAGGGCGGTGAGGCGGGCGGAGCCGAGTTCGGTGGCGCGGTGGCCGAGCTGGATGTTCAGCAGTCCGCCGTTGGGGCCGACCGTGATGGTCACCGCTCCGTCCGGGCTGGATGCCGTGGCCTGGGAGTTCTCGAAGTTCTCCTGGAGGTCGGCCGACTTCTTCTGGAGATCGGCCAGCTTGGCCTCGAAGTTGTCGAGCCACTGCTGGGGGTCCAAAGGTCTCAACCTCCTGGGATGGATACCGGTGCAGGCTGGAGTGCAACGGACGCCGCCAACGCCGGCCCAACGCCTCACCAACGGGTAGAGCCTGCGGGCATCCGAATCCTTTGATGTCGCATTCCCGAAACGGCCACGTCACCCGGTTCACGTATTGACGGCGGGTAACCGACTACGACAGCGCGAGATCAGTGGATCACTACGAGTGGCGGAGTCGCCCGATGGCACCAACGATTAGGTCACGGCGGACCGGTACGTGCGCGGGTGTCATTACTACGGGGTACGGTTCGCCACTCGGAAGCCCTGACGCCTGTCGTCGGGATTTGTCTGCTCCTAGATGAGCAGGAGGGAGACGAGCCGTGCGTCGTCGAATGCGTGGCCTCGCGGTAGGCGCGATCGCGCTGACCAGCGTTCTGTCGATGGCCGCCTGTGCCAAGGACACCGGGCCCACCAGCCCCGGATCGACCAACACCGCCGGGGGCTGCAAGCTGGCTGACAAGCCGGCGGCCGCCGCCGCGACCTCCAGCACCACCGCGTCGGACGAGAAGGTCGACGGCAGTGCCCTCAAGGTCGGCCTGGCCTACGACATCGGCGGTCGTGGCGACGCGTCGTTCAACGACTCCGCCGCGGCGGGCCTCGACAAGGCCAAGAGCGACCTGGGCATCAAGCCGGAGAACCTGAAGGAGCTGACCGCCGCCCCGAACGAGCCGGAGGACGCGAAGCTCACCCGGCTGCGCCAGCTCGCGGGCGAGGGCTTCAACCCGATCATCGGTGTCGGCTTCGCCTACGCCGAGTCGCTGGCGGTCGTCGCGCCCGAGTTCCCGAACGTCAAGTTCGCCATCGTCGACGGTGCGGTCGAGGGCGCGGCGAACGTGACGCCGCTGGTCTTCGCCGAGGAGCAGGGCTCCTTCCTGGCCGGCGTCATCGCCGCCTACCAGTCCAAGGCCTGCCACGTCGGCTTCGTCGGCGGCGTGGAGATCCCGCTGATCCAGAAGTTCGACGCGGGCTTCGCCCAGGGCGCCAAGACGGCCGCCCCGGACATCAAGATCGAGAAGAAGTACCTGACCCCGGCGGGCGACTTCACCGGTTTCCAGGACCCGACCAAGGGCCAGGAGGCCGCGACCGGCCAGATCGAGTCCGGCGCGGACGTGCTCTACCACGCCGCGGGCGCCTCGGGTAAGGGCGTGTTCTCCGCCGCGAAGACGGCCGGCGTGAAGGCCATCGGCGTCGACTCCGACCAGTACCTGCAGAAGACGGTCGAGGAGTCGAAGGACGTCATCGTCTCGTCCATGCTCAAGCGCGTGGACGTGGCGGTGTACGACTTCGTGAAGGCCGTCGCCAAGAACGACCTGGCCAGCCTGCCGAAGGTGTTCGACCTGTCCGTGGACGGTGTCGGCTACGCCACCTCGGGCGGCAAGATCGACGACAGCCTGAAGAGCGTCCTCGAGGGCTACAAGGCCCAGATCATCGAGGGCAAGATCAAGGTCACCGACAAGCCGTAGTCCTATCCGGCCTCCGGCGCACTGGGCCCTGCGAGCACCCTCGCGGGGCCCAGTGCGTGGTTAGCCCCGGCGCAGCCGGAGATCAGACGGAGCTTCCATGAGCACTACCACCCCTGCCGTCGTCCTGTCGGGCATCACCAAGCGCTTCCCGGGTGTCGTCGCCAACAGCGACGTGCACCTCAGCGTCCAGGTCGGCGAAGTGCACGCGCTGTGCGGTGAGAACGGCGCGGGCAAGTCCACCCTGATGAAGATCCTGTACGGGATGCAGCAGCCCGACGAGGGCACCATCGAGGTGGCGGGCAAGCAGGTCCGGTTCCGCACCCCGGCCGACGCGATCAAGGCCGGCATCGGCATGGTGCACCAGCACTTCATGCTCGCCGACAACCTGACCGTGCAGGAGAACGTCGTGCTCGGCGCGGAGTCGCTGCACGGCATCGGCGGCAAGGCGCGCAAGCGCATCCTGGAGCTGGCGCAGGCCACCGGCCTGACCGTCGACCCCGGTGTGCTGGTCGAACGCCTCGGCGTGGCCGACCGGCAGCGCGTCGAGATCCTCAAGGTCCTCTACCGCGGCGCCAAGGTGATCATCCTGGACGAGCCGACCGCGGTGCTCGTGCCCCAAGAGGTGGACGAGCTGTTCACCACCCTGCGCGGGATGCAGGAGCAGGGCTTCACCTTCCTGTTCATCTCGCACAAGCTCGACGAGGTGCGCGCGATCGCGGACGCCGTCACGATCATCCGCCGCGGCACCACGGTCGGCACCGCGGACCCCAAGGCGGTCAGCTCGCGCCAGTTGGCCGAGATGATGGTCGGCAGCGAGCTGCCCAGCCCGGAGACCCGCGAGTCCACCGTCACCGACCGCGTGGTGCTGAAGGTGGAGAACCTGGGCCTGGTCGCGGCCGAAGGCACCCGACCGGTGCTCGACGACATCGACCTGGTGGTGCGGGCGGGCGAGATCGTCGGCATCGCGGGCGTCGAGGGCAACGGCCAGACCGAGCTGGTCGAGGCCATCATGGGCATCCGCAAGGCGCACCACGGTCGCGTGCTGCTCGCCGACCGGGACCTCACCAAGCTGGGCACGTTGGCGCGGCGCGAGGCGGGCATCGGCTACATCCCCGAGGACCGGCACCGCCAGGGCCTGCTGCTCGAACAGCCGCTGTGGGCCAACCGCATCCTCGGCTACCAGACCCGCCGCCCGGTGTCGAAGGGCCAGTGGCTGGACCTCGCGGGCGCGAAGAAGGACACGACGCGCATCGTCGAGGAGTTCGACGTGCGCACGCCGGGCATCGACGTGGCCGCCGTCGCGCTGTCCGGCGGCAACCAGCAGAAACTCGTGGTGGGCCGGGAGCTGTCCGGTGACCCGGTGCTGCTCATCGCGTCGCACCCGACCCGCGGCGTGGACGTCGGCGCGCAGGCGTTGATCTGGGACGAGATCAAGAACGCCCGCGCCCGCGGCCTGGCCGTGCTGCTGATCTCGGCGGACCTGGACGAGCTGATCGGCCTGTCCGACACCATCCGGGTGATGCTGCGCGGTCGGCTGGTCGCGGACGCCGACCCGGCCACGGTCACCCCGGAAGACCTCGGCAGTGCCATGACCGGCGCGGGCGCCACGAGCGCCGCCGTCGCCGAGCACGCCCCGGGCGCCTCGAAGGCCTCGGACCAGGCGTCGGAATCGGAAGGCGAGTAATGGGAATCTTGCGCGGCAAACTGCTGCCGCCCGTGCTGGCGATCCTGTTCTCCGCCCTGCTGTGCGGTATCGCCCTGGTGGTGTCCGGCGCGAACCCGCTGCGGGCGTTCGGGGTGATGTTGGGGCAGGTCGGTCAGGGCACCACCGCGGTCGACATCATCAACAGCACCGGCACGTACTACATCGCGGCGCTCGCGGTGGCGATCGGGTTCCAGATGAACCTGTTCAACATCGGCGTCGAGGGCCAGTACCGGGTCGCGGCGGTCGTCGCGGCCGTGGTCGGCGGCTCCATCGTGCTGCCGCCCGGCCTGCACGCCCTGGTGATCATCCTGACGGCCGCGGTCGCGGGCGCCCTGTGGGCGGCGATCCCGGCGATCCTGAAGGTGACCCGCGGCGTCAACGAGGTCATCTCGACGATCATGATGAACGGCCTGGCGCTCGGGCTCGCGGCCTACCTGATCGGCGCGGACGTGTTCGGCGAGCTGCGCGGCAACAACATCCGCACCCCGGAGATCCCGCACAGCGGCTGGGTGCCCGGCATTTCGTTCGGCTCGTCCGGCACGGTGTTCGGCCTGGTGTTCCTGGCGGCGCTGCTGGGTATCGGCTACTGGGTGATGATGAACCGCACCCGGTTCGGCTTCGAACTGCGCGCGTCCGGCGAATCGGCCACGGCCGCCGCCGCGGGTGGCGTGAACGCCAAGAAGATGGTGCTGATCGCGATGCTGCTCTCCGGTGGCATCGCCGGTCTGGTGTCGATGCCCGAGATCCTGGGCCGTGACCACACCTACAACCTGAACTTCCCGGCCGGTATCGGGTTCTCCGGGATCGCGATCGCGTTGTTGGGTCGCAACCACCCGGGCGGTATCGCGTTCGGCGCGTTGTTGTGGGCGTTCCTGGACAAGTCGGGCCTCGCGTTGGACAACGTGGGCGTGCCGCGGGAAATCGTGACGATCATGCAGGGGGCGATCGTGCTGTCGGTCGTCGTCGCGTACGAGGTGGTCCGCCGGTTCGAACTGGCCGCGCAACAGCGGCAGGTCGGCCGGCAGCTCGGGACGGTGGATGCGGCATGAGTACTTCGTTGATGAATCCCGCCGAGGCTCCGCTGGCGGTTCCGCCTCCGCGCAAGACGCGTCGGATTCCGGGGTGGGCCGTCGGCGCGCTCGGTGTGGCCGGCGCGGTGGTGCTGTTGTCCACCACGTCGTACCTGACCGGTGTGCCGCAGCTGACGTCCACCGGCACCATCCAGACCGCGGTGCGGCTGGCGTTGCCGATCCTGCTGGCCGCGTTGGGCGGCCTGTGGGCGGAACGCGCGGGCGTGGTGAACATCGGCCTCGAAGGCATGATGATCATGGGCACGTGGGGCGCGGCGTGGGCCGGGTACCAGTGGGGCCCGTGGGCGGCGCTCGTCTCGGCCGCCGTGTTCGGCGCGCTGGGCGGGTTGCTGCACGCGATCGCGACCGTGACGTTCGGCGTGAACCACATCGTGTCCGGTGTGGCGATCAACCTGCTCGGGGCCGGGGTCACCAAGTACCTGTCCACGTTGATCTTCTTCCCGCTGTCGAACAACCCGCGCGAGTCGCCCGCGGTGCCGAAGTTCGACACGTACTCCGCCGGCGGGCTGTCGGAGTGGCTCGGCGAGTTGGAGGCGCAGCAGCGGGTCGGCCTGTCCGACGTCGCCGGCATCCTGCGCGGCCTGGTCACCGGGGTGTCGCCGTTGACGATGCTGGCCATCCTGCTGGTGATCGGCAGCTACCTGGTGCTGTGGCGGACCCGGTTCGGGTTGCGGCTGCGGTCGTGCGGCGAGAACCCGGTGGCCGCGGAGTCGCTGGGCGTCAACGTCTACCTGTACAAGTACGTCGCGGTGATCTCCTCCGGCGCGCTGGCCGGTATCGGCGGCGCCGCGCTGGTGCTCAACCCCGGTCAGCCCGGTTACCTGGAGGGGCAGACCAACGGGCGCGGGTTCATCGGTCTGGCCGCGATGATCTTCGGCAACTGGCGGCCCGGTGGGCTGCTGGGCGGCGCGGCCCTGTTCGGGTACGCCGACGGGTTGCAGCTGCGGTCCGGTGGCAAGACGTTCCTGGCCCTGATCTACGGCGCGGTGCTGCTGCTGGCCGTGATCGTGATCTGGCAGCTGGTTCGCCGTCGCTGGTTCGCCGCCGCGTTCGGGATCGTGGCCGCCGGTCTTCTGTACGCGGTGTACTACTCGGTGGACGAGGTGCCGAGCGAGCTGACCACGTACGCGCCGCACCTGGTGACGTTGATCGTGCTCGCGGTCGCGTCCCAACGATTGCGCATGCCCGCGGCGGATGGCGTGGTGTACCGCCGTGGTTGATGTCGTGGTCGACTGGGAGCTGCTGCGTGCCAAGGCGGTCGAAGCGGCTCAGGCCGCCTACTGCCCGTACTCCGGGTTGCGGGTGGGTGCGGCGGCGGTGTGCGACGACGGGCGGATCGTGGTCGGGTGCAACGTCGAGAACGCCGCCTACGGCGTCGGGCTGTGCGCCGAGTGCACGTTGGCCGGTCAGTTCTTCCTGACCGGTGGCGGGAAGCTGGTCGCGCTGGCGTGCCGGAGCGGTACGGGTGAGCTGCTGATGCCGTGCGGGCGCTGCCGTCAGGTGATCTACGAGTTGGGCGGTGGGGCGTGCCTGATCGACACGCCCGCCGGGGTGCGACCGATGACCTCGGTGCTGCCCGACGCTTTCGGGCCGGAGGACCTGCCGTGAGCCATACCGCTGTGGACGTGATCCGGGCCAAGCGCGACGGTTTCCGGCTGTCGGATTCCCAGATCGACTGGGTGGTCGACGCCTACACCCACGGGGTGGTGGCCGACGAGCAGATGTCGGCGTTGGCCATGGCGATCTTTCTGAACGGCATGGACTCCGCCGAGACGGCTCGGTGGACGCGGGCCATGGTGCTCTCCGGTGAACAGCTGACGCTGGACGTCGGCCGGCCCACCGTGGACAAGCACTCGACGGGCGGGGTGGGCGACAAGATCACCCTCCCGTTGGCCCCGCTGGTGGCGGCTTGCGGTGCGGCGGTGCCCCAGTTGTCCGGGCGCGGGCTCGGGCACACCGGGGGGACGCTGGACAAGCTGGAGTCCATCCCGGGGTGGCGGGCGCAGCTGTCGGTGGACGAGGTGACGTCGCAGTTGCGGTCCGTCGGGGCGGTGATCTGCGCGGCCACCTCCGGTCTGGCGCCGGCGGACAAGAAGCTGTACGCGTTGCGCGACGTGACGGCGACCGTCGAGGCCATCCCGTTGATCGCGTCGTCGATCATGTCGAAGAAGATCGCCGAGGGCGCCGAGACGCTGGTGATGGACGTGAAGGTCGGCTCCGGGGCGTTCATGAAGTCGCTGGAGCAGGCCAGGGATCTGGCGGAGGCTCTGGTGTCGATCGGCGTGGACCACGGCCTGAAGATCAGTGCGCTGTTGACGGACATGTCCGTGCCGTTGGGGCGGGCGGTCGGCAACGCGGTCGAGGTCGCCGAGTCGGTCGAGGTCCTGCGCGGTGGCGGACCGGCGGACGTGGTGGAGCTGACGGTGGCGCTGGCGGAGGAAATGCTGTCCCGTGCCGGCATCTCCGCTTCCCCTGCGGCGGTCTTGGCGTCCGGTGAGGCGTACGAGACGTGGGCGCGGATGATCCGTGCCCAGGGCGGTGACCCGGACGCTCCTCTCCCGGTGGGCCGGCACAAACACGTCGTCACCGCTCCCGAGGACGGCTACCTGACCGAGCTGGACGCCTACGCGGTAGGTGTAGCGGCATGGCGCCTGGGCGCCGGCCGTGCCCGCAAGGAAGACCCGGTACAGGCCGGCGCCGGAATCCTGTGCCTGGCCAAGCCCGGCGACCAGGTGACCAAGGGCCAGCCGTTGCTGGAGCTCTACACCGACACCCCGGACGCCATCCCCTCCGCCCTCGACACCCTGGCCGGCGGCTACGCGGTAGGCGAAGCCCCGCCGACCCGCGGCCCCCTGGTCATCGAGACCATCCGAGGCTGAGCTCTCCCACCGGAATTGTCAGACCCTGCCGGCAGAATAAAAACAGGGGTCCCCTGGCGGGGACGGCTGCGAAGCATGCGTGGGCACATCGCGAACGTGCCGGTGGGGCAGCGCGAACCTGCCGGTCGAATACCTTGGGATCGGGCGGTCATCGAGTTCGGCGAGGTGTGGCCGGCGGATTCGACGACCGCCCGGGGATGACTCGTGAAGCGCGAAAAGGCCCGGTCCGCGGGAAGCGGGCCGGGCCTTTCGGTGTACGTGTGGCGTACGTGATCAGGCGCCTTCGGCGGCCAGGTCTTCGTCGTCCACGTTGCGGTTGTCGCTCGGCTTCGGGCCGTTCTTCCGGGTCCGGCGCTGCGGCCGGGGGAGTGCGGTGGGGGGCGGGGGCGGGGTGGGGGAGCCGCCGCCGAGGATGAGTTCGGCGAAGGTGGCCATGGCCTCGTCCAGCTGGCCGCCGATGCGCTGCTCGGACTCCTGGTTGCTCTTGCGCACCAGGCCGGTGAGCGACTCGGTGTCGGGCCTCGTGGCCAGGGTGCCCTCGACCTTGGCGATGCCCTGCTCCACCACGCCGGACAGCTCGCCGAGGCGGGCCGCGAAGTCGTCCTCCACCGAGTCCAGGCGCGTGGTCATGGTGTCGAGGCGGGAGGTGACCTGCTCCAGGCGCTGCGCCAGCGCCTCCAAGCGGTCGGTCGCGTCGACCTGGTCGCGGGTCTCGTCCAGCGCCGCGTGCAGCGCCTCGCGGGCCTCGTCCAGCTTTCCGTTCATCGTGCTGCGGGTGTCCGCCAACGACGCGGCGAGCGAGTCGCGGGTCTCGGTGAGCGACGAGTGCAGCCCGTCCCGCGTGCTGTTGAGGTTGTCGCGGGTCTCGTCCAGCCTGCCGTGCAGGTTGTTGGTCGAGTCCGTCACCGAACGCTGCAACGCCTCACGCGTGCCGTCCAGGTGCTCGTGGACGCCCTCGTCCACCTCGTCCAGGCGACCGCGCAGCGCGGCCTCCAACGCCTCGATGCGCTCGCGCAGCGGCCCCGTCACCGCGCCCGGCACCTGCTCGACCTTGCCGTCCTGCTTGTCCAGGTGACCGTCGAGGTCGTCGAGCCGCTTGTGGATGTGGGAGAGCTTGTCCTCCAGCCCGTCCATCCGCCCGGCGACGCCCTCGAACCGGCCCGCCACCCCGTCGAGCCGACCGTCGAGCTGCGCGAACGGCTTGGCCAGCTTGTCGACCAGGCCTTCGACGGCCCGCCCGATGCCCTGGACCGCGTTGTCCTGCGCCTCCAGCCTGGACAGCGCCTCGTCCAGCCGCTCGGCCAGCACGCTGACCTCGGTCCGGTCGGGCAGCTCGGACAGGCGCTTGCGAACCGAACCCAGCGACTCGAGCGGGGACATCCGCGCGTGGATCTCGTCCAGTGCGTCGAAGATCTGCTGCTGCTCGCTCTCACGGATCTCCGCGGCGCGCGTGAGCATGTTGCGCATCCGATCGAAGGACATCGTGGAGTTGTTGTTCTCGTTCACGGCTCGGGTGCCTTCGTCCAGGGGAGGGGAGACCTCCGGGAGCCTAACCAGGTTGGAGCGGCGGGCAGTAGCACCCCCCGGAGGGGACCGCCTGTATCGGCCTTGCGTGTACTCCGTTGGAGTGACACCGGCCGACCCTACCCCAACGTAACCCCCAGCGCGCCTATGACTGCGCCTGGTAAGCATCCGCCGTGTGAGTGACTAAAGCCCGGTTGCCGGTAGCGGAAAGTTCTGCATCACGACTGCACAACGGCGAAAGCCGCACCCAAGAGAGTGGTTCCGGACACGCCAGGTAACTCGGAGGTGATCATACCCGAACAAGATCATTCGCGCACGGACCGACACGGCGTGTCACCGGTATACGGTGACGCCCATGCCGACCCCGCTTAACCAGGAGGCCCTCCGCAGCGCGCCCAAGGTGTTGCTGCACGACCACCTCGACGGTGGCCTCCGCCCTCAGACGGTGATCGAACTCGCCGAAGCCTGCGGCCACCAGGGCCTGCCCACGACGGACCCCGTCGCGCTCGGCGCGTGGTTCCGCGACAACGCCAACTCCGGCTCGCTGGTCCGCTACCTCGAAGGCTTCGCGCACACCTGCGGCGTCATGCAGGACGAGGCCGCGCTGGTGCGCGTCGCCTCCGAAGCCGTGCAGGACCTCGCCGCCGACGGCGTGGTCTACGCCGAGATCCGCTACGCCCCCGAGCTGTTCACCGACAAGGGCCTGACCATGGAGCAGGCCATCGAGGCGGTGCAGGAGGGCTTCCGCCAGGGTGAGGCCGCGTCCGACGGCCGCATCAAGGTCGGCACGCTGCTGTGCGCGATGCGCCAGAACGACGGCTGGCAGCGCATCGCGGACCTGGTGGTCCGCTACCGGGAGGCGGGCGTGGTCGGCTTCGACATCGCGGGCCCCGAGGCCGGGTTCCCGCCCAGCAAGGAGCTGTCCGCGTTCGAGTACCTGCGGCAGCAGAACGCGCACTTCACCATCCACGCCGCCGAAGCGGCGGGCGCCGAGTCGGCCTGGGAGGCCGTGCAGCTCGCGGGCGCCGAGCGGCTGGGCCACGGCGTGCGGCTGGCCGAGGACATCAAGGGCAACGAGGTCGGGCAGCTCGCCGCGTACGTGCGGGACCGGCGCATCGCGCTGGAGATGTGCCCGACGTCGAACGTGCACACCGGCGCGGTGGCGTCGCTGGCCGAGCACCCGATCAAGCGGATGGCCGACCTGGGCTTCCGGGTCACCGTCAACACCGACAACCGGCTGATGAGCCAGGTGTCGATGACCGGCGAGTTCGCCACCGTGGTCGAGCACTTCGGCTTCGGCTGGGACGACCTGCGCAAGTTCACCGTCAACGCCGCCAAGGCCGCGTTCATCTCGCACGACGAGCGCCGCGCCCTGATCCAGGACGTGATCGAGCCCGCGTACGCCGCACTCCAGAAGTAGGCCTCACAACGCGAAGGTCGCGGGCTCCGACCGGGGCCCGCGACCTTCGACGTTTCACCGACTCGATTTCACCGGACGGCTAGTGGACCTTGAGCCGGTCCTCGAACGCCGCCACCAGGTTCCGCCACGCCACCTGCTCGTCGTCGAACGGCGGGCTGGGCGCCAGGCGGGTGGGGTCGGGCTTGAGCACGTACGACACCAGCCACCCCAGCCGCTCGGACTGGTTGAGCGCCACCTTCACGGTGTCGTCGTGGGCCCACTCGCCCGCGTCCTCCAGCAGCTCCACCACCAGGTCCAGCTGCGTCGGGTCCACCCCGTCCGGGCCGTCGGCGATGTCCTCGTCCAGGCCGGTGAGCACGTAGACGTTGTCCGGGTCGACCTGGACCTCCAGGTCACCGCCGGTCGCCTTGGTGACCAGCTCGCCCCAGGTCGACACCTCGGCCAGGTCGTTGTCGTCGGCCTCGACGATGAACCGGGCCAACGCGCGCGGCGAGCCGAACACGTCGATCTTGCCCTTGCGGCCGAGGAACACCGGCTGGTCGTCCAGGTAGCAGCGCAGCGTGTAGTACTCGCCCGCGCCACTGATGATCTTGATCGGGTCGATGCCGACCTCGCCCCAGAACCCGACCGGCTCCTCGTCGTCGTCCTCGTCGGACTCGGCCCTGGCGTCCGCCGCGAGTGCGTTGGCCTCCTCGAACGCGGCCAACTCGTCCTGCGCCGCCTTCAGCGCGGTCTCGTCGACCTCCGGCGTGGTCACGACCTCGTCGATCGCGTCCAGCACCTCGTCCCACTTCTCGGCGACGACCTCGGAGATCTCGGTCCACAGCGCCTGGCCCTCGCGGCCGGTGAACGGCAGCGTGCCCTGCGGCAGCAGCGCGAAGCCCTCCGCCGAGTCCAGGATCTCGTGCACCTTCTCCAGGTCGCACACGTCCGCCAGCGACCGCACGATCGACACCACGTCGGCCAGCTCGCCGATGACCCAGGTGTCGGGCTCCTCGGCGACCAGCTCCGGCACACCGACCAGGTCGAACTGGTGGTTGTCGTCGGGCGACAGCTCACCGACCGACAGCGCCGGCACCACGTGCCACGCCGGGTGGTCGGTCAGGTCGTGCTCTTCGGCCTTGCGCACGAACGCCGCCAGGTGCGCGGCATCCGGGAAGGCGTACAGGTCCTCCTCGTGGCCGAGGAATGCCTCCCACTCCTCGCCCTCTTCCCGCCAGCGCGGAGCCCACAGGGTGACCACATCACCCTGAGTGAGCCCCAGCTCGATCGGGACGATGTCCTGTGCCATCCGACCTCCCGGTCACGCCATGCCCCTTTGCGATGCGGGGGCAAGACTACGGGGTCGATCAGGCACTACTGCCGTTGACCACGGAAAGGGTCGGCGAAGTAGTCGTCGTCGTCCGTTTCCTGTGGTTCCGGGCGTGGTGCGGGTCGGTTCGGTCGCTGCCCGGCCCACGGTGGCGGCGGCGGTCCGGCGGGCGGCGTGGCGGTCCGCGGCTGCCCTCCGGACCGCTCCCCATCGGCCCAAGCCTGCTCGCCGGACTGCCGGTGCGCGACCGGAGCCGCCGTGGGCCGCGCTGGGCCCGCGAAGGGCTCGACCGCCGGTGCGGTCTTGAGGGGCGGCGGGCCGGCGAACGCCTCCACCGCCATGGCCATGCTGTCGCCCAACGACTTCGCCAGCTCGTTGTAGCTCTTCTGCACGGCCGCGTCCGTCGCCAGCCGCGCCGTCTCCACGACCAGCCTGCCGACCACGTCCGGGCCCTGCGCCAACGCGTTGGGGTGCAGGTCGAGCGCCTTCAGCTCACCCGTGGCGGTCGCGGTGGCGCGGGCCAGACCGGTGGGGTGCTCGGCCGCGCCGGTCGTGCGGGCCAGCACCTCGGTCAGGCCCTCGGCCGCCGCGAGTCGTTGTTCCTGCGTCACCGCGAACCCCTCAGGTACGAGCCGTCGAAGTCGTCGTCGTCCGGACCGCGTTCGAAGCCGATCTCGCTCAACGCCCGCACCGCCGCCGGATCGGCCACGCGCTCCAGCGTCCGGTGCATCCGCGAGGATGCGTCACGGGCGGCGCGTGCCGACACGCGCAGGATCTCGTCCGCCAACGCCCTCGGCCCCATGTTCAACGCCGCCGGCGCGATCCGCACCTCCTGCGGCGGGCCGCCGGGCACGGCGACGACCGTGACCGCGCCGTCCGGGGACGACGCCCGGCCGAGCACCGGTCCGGTGCGCGCCACGTGCTCGGAAACCTGCCGCTCGGTGTCCGCGACCCGTTGGGCCGCCCGCTGCGTCTCGTCCACGCCCTCAGCCCGTCGGTCGGTAGAAGCCCATGAAACCCATGCCGCTGTTGCTCGTGCGGATCGCGCCCACCTGCACCGGGTCGCCCGCCTCCACCATCTGCCCGTTGCCGATCACCATCGCCACGTGCCCGTCCCACACCACCAGGTCACCGGGCAGCAGCTGATCGGCCGGCACCGACGCGCCCATCGCCTGCGACGACGCGGGCCGGGGGATGTCGAACCCGGCGCCGCCGTACGCCCATTGGGTCAGGCCGCTGCAGTCCGTGCCCTGCGGCGGGTTCGCGCCGCCCCACACGTACGGGGTACCCAAGGCGGACAACGCGTTGCGCACCGCCCGTGCGGCGGTCTCGTTGGGCGCCTCGGCGGAGCTGCCGTCCGGCAGGTTCACGCCCACGCCGGTGCCGGGCTGCGGCGGGATGGCCACCGGCAGACGCGGGCCGACGGCACCGCCGCCTCCACCACCGCCCCCGCCGCCACTACCGCCGCCGCCTCCTCCGCCACCACCACTGCTACTGCCTCCGCTGCTGCCACCGGACGAAGAGGACTGGCTCCCGTCGTCGCCACTCGCGGACGAGGTCGAGGTGGTGCCACCGCTCTCCACACCCAACGGGGCGCCGAGCCCGGCGAAGTCCGGCTGCTGCAAACCCTGCAATTGGGTCACCACGGCGGTCAGCTCGGTGCGGACCCGCTCCAGCTCCTGGCCGGTCCTGCCCTCGTACTCACGGGCCTTGGCGGTCACCTCCGCCGCCACCGCGAGCACCGCGCCGATCCCGCCGAACACCCCGGCCGCCACGGCCGCCGCCAACCGGGGCCACGCCCAGCCGGTGAACTCGTCGATCAGACCCTGGATCGCGGTCTTGCCGGAGTCCACCGCGTTCACGGCCGTGGTGGCCGCCTGCTGAGTGGTCGTCGCGTTGCGCGCCAACGTGCCCACGCCACCGGAGAACGTCGAGACGCGGGCCTGGAACGCGTTCGCCTTCTCGCCGTACCAGTTGCCCAGCGCGGAGTTCGCCGCGCCGGTGTGCCTGCCGTCGATCTCGGTCAACGCCGAGGACGCCCGCCCGAACTTCTCCGCCGCGCCCGTCGCGCCACCGGTGTCGCCGTCGAGCTTGGCCAAGTGGTCCTTCATCGGCTGGACCAGAGCCGCCAGGAAGCCGCCGACGTCCACGTCAGACCTGGGCTGCCCGGTCGAGGTCGGCGCTGGTGCGCGCCTCCTGCTCGACGTACGCCTCGCCGGTCTTGCGGACCTCCGCGGCGAACGCCGACAACCCGGCCGACGCGGCGGCCACACCGTCCACTTGGGCCTGTGCCGCGCGCTGGAACGCCGCGCCCAACCCGACCTCGTCCCCGATCTTGCCGAAACTGCCCGCGGCCAACGACGTCGTGCCCGCCAACGTGGACGTGCCGACCGCGCCGACCTCGCTCGCCAGACCCGAAGCCGTGCTGCCGTACGCCGACAGCGCCGCGGTGTCGACGCCGAAACCCCGTTCCACCCTTGTCCCCCTCTTCGGGTCTCCCCTTTTTGGGGCCGTGCGACGGCGATCCTGCCCCATGCGCAACCGCACTGTGCGCCGTTCGGCCAGATCCTGCCCCAATGGGCGGTACCACGCGCGGTGTCGTCACCTGATCATGTGTCTGTGGGTGTTTTGCGCCATTGGGAACGGATTGTGGCGTGGCTCGACCACCACGCCCCCTTGACCGGATCGGCGTTCGTGCCCCCCGAGGACGGCGCCGCGGTCGAGGCGTTGGCGGCTGCGAGCGGGCTCGTGCCGCCCGACGACCTGCGTGCGTGGTGGGCCGTGTGCGGTGGGACCGCCGATTTGGCGTTCGCCGAGGTGCTGCCGCCGTTCTACACGCCGCTCGGACCGTCGAACGCGCTGCGGTCGTGGCGGCTCAAGGAGCGGTTCTGGCCGGCGGACCTCGACACGGAGGCGGGCACGCCGACGGTGGGCTTCCACCCGATGTGGCTGCCGATCGCGTTCGACGGGTGCGGTGACGCGTTGGCCGTCGACCTGCGGCCCGGCGTGCTGTCCGGCTGCATCGTCGAGTGGGACCGCGAGGCGGGCGAGATGCTCAAACCGGAGTGGACCAGCCTGGACGAGATGCTGGACCAGGTGGCCACGGCCCTGGAGCACCGCAGCCGACTCGGCCACTGCGAGCCGCTGGTCACCACCGACGGCCGCCTCGGCTGGTGCACCAACTGATCGGGTGACTGCCTTCGAACGGCCGTTCCGGTATCATCGTGGTAACGGGTTCTCGCAGGTCAGCACAGTGGAGTCGGGATGGCGAACGTGCACGACGTGGCGGCGGCGGTGCTCGCGGCCACAGGGCCCGAATCGCCGATGAAGTTGCAGAAGCTGCTCTACTACGCCCAGGCGTGGCACTTGGCCGAGCAGGGCGAGCCGCTGTTCGAGGCCCCGATCGAGGCGTGGCGCCGGGGGCCGGTCGTGCCGGAGGTCTACCACCGCCACCAGGGGCAGACCGAGGTGTGTGCCTGGGAAGAGGGCGATCCGGGCCGGTTGAGCGAGCGGGAGAGCGCGGTCGTGCGCTCCGTGGTCGAGCGGTACGGGCACTTCAGCCGCCACGAGCTCAGCGATATGGCGCACGCGGAGGAACCGTGGCGCGCGGCGCGGGGCGGTCTGCCCGAGTCCGAGCCGAGCAGTGTGCCGCTGTCCCACGGTGTGATGGCCCGGTACTTCCGCCGGCTGACCAGCGGTCCGGAGGAAGCGATCGCGGAGGCCGTGGGCAGTGCCCGGCTGGAGGGCCTGGACGTCCCGGACGACGTGGTGGCGACCATGCGGGCGGTCGCGGCGGGCGAGTTGACCGCGGACGAGGCCATTGCCAGGGAGCTTGAGGCGCTGCGCCGCTCGTGACCTTTGCGGACCCCTACCTGGACCCGGCGTCCGGGGTGCTGCGCAACACCCTCGGCCTGACCGATCGCCAGGAGTGCGATCTCGCCGAGATGCGGCTGAGCACCATGCGCGTCGAACAGCTCGCGACCACGCCCCTGCCCGGCCTCTACGACCTGGCCCACCTGCAGGCCTTCCACCGCCGCATCTTCGGCGACATCTACCCCTGGGCGGGCGAGATCCGGCGGGTGAACATCGCGAAGTCCGCCATGTTCGCCGTGTGGCAGCAGATCGAGGCGTTCGGGCAGGAGCTGTTCGAGGAGCTGGAGAAGGAGCGGTACCTCCGCGACCTGGGGCGCGACCGCTTCCTGGACCGGTTCACGCACTACTTCGCCGAGGTCAACGCCTTGCACCCGTTCCGGGAGGGCAACGGGCGCACGCAGCGGGCGTTCTTCCGGCAGCTGGCGCGTGAGGCCGGGTGGCGCGTCGCCCTGCACACCCTGGACCGGACGGCGTTCATCGACGCCAACCGGCAGAGCATGACCGTCTCCAACGACGCGCTGCGAGAGTTGTTCGACGCGGTGTCGAGCCCGGCCTAATGGTGTGATGCAAGTCACTCGGATCTGAGAACCGTTTCCCGGGGGCGGTCGTCTTGCCGGATGTGAACGAGGAGCAGCTGGTCCGCGCGATCGCCCGTGGCGACCGCGCGGCCTTCGAGGAGCTCTACCGGCGCACGTCGCCGTGGCTGGCGGTGCGCCTGCGCCGCCGCTGCGCCGACGACCAGGTCGTCGCCGAGGTCATGCAGGAGACGTACCTGGCGGTGTGGCGGGCGGCGGGGTCGTTCGCGGGGGCGGCGGTCGACGGCACGGCGGTCGGGTGGTTGTGGACGATCGCCGCCCGCCGCCTGGTGGACGCGTTCCGCCGCCGTGCGCACCAGGCCCGGCCGTTGCCGGTGGCCCAGACCGCGCCGGCCGCCGAGGACGAGGTGCTGGCGGGCGCGTTGAGCGACGACGTCGGTGGCGCGTTGCGCGACCTGGCCCCGGAGCTGCGGCAGGTGCTCCAGGCGATGGTGCTGGACGGGCTGACCGTGCGGGAGACCGCCGTGCTGCTCGGGGTGCCCGAGGGCACCGTCAAGACCCGCGCTCGGCGGGCTCGGATCGCGATGCGGGAGGCACTGTCATGAGCGAGCACGCGTCCGCCGAGCTGATCGCCCGCTACGCGGCGGGCGACGACCTGCCCGGTGACCGGTTGTGGGCCGTCGAGTCGCACCTGGAGACCTGCGAGCTGTGCCGGCTGCGGTTGGCCGACGTGGCTCCGCCGCAGGTCACGGCGTTGACGGCGGCCGTGTGGGCGGAGTTGGAGCCGACCGGTGCGCCCGTGAGGAGACGTCGCCGGTTCGCTCAGTGGGCGACGCCGTCGTTCCTGCCGTGGCTGGCCATGACGGCGTTCGTGGTGCTGGCGGCGTTGTTCGTGGACGGCGTGCTGCCGGTGGACGCGCTGTCGTCCGCGGTGTTGCTGATCGCGCCGATCGTGCCCGTGCTGGGTGTGGCGGCGGCCTGGTCGCGGGCCATGGACCCGGCCTACGAGCTGGTGGTGTCCACGCCGCGGGCCGGTCTGCAACTCGTGTTGCGCCGGACGTTCGCGGTGCTGGTGGTGGTGCTGCCCGTGTTGCTGCTGGGCGGCTGGGTGGTCGGCGCGTCACCCGCGTACTGGCTGCTGCCGTGCCTGGGCGTCACCTCGGTGACCCTCGCGCTCGGCGGCGTGATCGGGGTGCGCCGGGCCGCCGTCGCCACCGCCGCCTCGTGGGCGGTGCTGGTGATCGGTCCGGCGGTGGTGCTCGGCGGTGTGCCCGGCGTGCTCACGCCGGGTGCGGCGCCCGTGTGGGCGGCGGTGCTCGTCGGGGGCGCCGCCGCGGTGTTCTTCAGGTCCGCGGCCTACGCGCGACTGTGACGGAGGGGCTGTGGTGGAGGGAAGGACTGTGTTGGAGGGAGGCGAAGTGGCACGTGCGGTGAGCGCGGCGGAAGTCGCGCCGACGGGGTACGCCTGGCAGGTCAAGGCGGAGGGCCTGCGCGTGCGCGCGGGCCGGAAGATGGCGGTGGACGGGCTCGACCTGCGGCTGGGGCGCGGTGTGCACGGTCTGCTCGGGCCGAACGGCGCGGGCAAGACCACGCTCATCCGGTCGCTGGCGACCGTGCTGCGGCCGGCGTCCGGGACGTTGGAAGTGCTGGGCTCGCCGGTGTCCGGGCGACTGGATCTGCGCCGGCTGCGCCGCGCGCTCGGCTACCTGCCGCAGGATTTCGGCTACTACAAGCGGTTCACCGTGCGCGAGTTCGTCGAGTACATGGCGTGGCTCAAGGAGATGCCGAAGCGGGACGTGCCGGGTGCGGTGCAGCGGGCCGTCGAACGGGTCGGGCTGGCTGACCGCGCGGACTCCCGGATGAAGACGCTGTCCGGTGGCATGGTGCGGCGGGCCGGTATCGCGCAGGCCATCGTCAACGATCCCGAGTTGCTGCTGCTGGACGAGCCGACCGCCGGGCTCGATCCGGGGCAGCGGGTCCGGTTCCGGGAGTTGTTGCAGCAGTTGGGCTCCGACTCGTGCGTGGTGGTGTCGACGCACCTGGTCGAGGACGTCGCGGCGGCTTGCACGGACGTGGTGCTGGTCTCCGGCGGCAAGCTGGTGTTCCAGGGCACGCCCGACGAGCTGGCCGCGGCCGGTGGGCCGGACGACGTCGGCGACAGCCCGATCGAGCGCGGCTACTCGGCACTGCTGGGCGGTGCGTGGTGAGGATTCTCGGGATCGAGCTGAGGCGGACCACGGCGTTGCTGCTCGGCGCGCTGGTCACGTTGGTCATGGTGGGGTTGCTGTACTGGGGGCCGTCGACCAAGAACAGCACGGCGTGGACGCGGCAGTGGACGACGTTGGCCGAGTGGGTCCGATTCATGCTGGTGTTCTCGTGGCCGTTGACGTTGGCCGCGGGGGCGTTGCAGGGCTTGCGGGACCGGCGGTCCGGGGTGGAGGAGCTGTTCGCCTCCACGCCACGGCCGCGTGCGCAGCGGGTCGGGTGGACGCTCGGCGCGTTGGCGGTCGCGTTGATCGCGGCGTACGTGGTGGTGCTCGCGGTCGGGGCGGTGCAGGTGCCTTTCGCGACGGACTACTTCCACTGGGGCTGGGTGCCGATCGCACTGGTGGGCGTGCTCGCGCTCGTCGGTGCGGCGTGGTTGGGCATGGGGCTGGGCCGGCTCGTGCCGTCGCCGTTGGTGCCGCCGGTGTTGGCGGTCGGCGGGATGTCGTTGATGTCGTTGGGGTTGGGGCAGATCACGGGGGACGGTTTCCGCTGGACCGTGCTGCTGCCCACGGTGCCGTTCCCGAGGACGGTGTTCGCGTCGGTGGCGGGTTCGGTGAGCGCGGTGCAGGCGGTGTGGTTCGCGGGGGTGGCGCTGTCGGGGTTCCTGCTGGTGGCGTTGCGGCGGCGGTGGCTGGGCGTGCTGCCGGTGTTGGTGGCGGGTGCCGTCGCGGTGCCGTTGTTGCCTGCCACGCCGGGGGAGGCCATGAGGCCTGATCCGGTGGCCGCGGAGCTGGTGTGCGAGGAGCAGTTGTGCCTGACGCGGGCGCACGAGCACGAACGGGCGGCGTTGGCGGGGCCCGCGCGGGAGGCGTTGCGGCTGCTGACGAAGCTGCCGTCGCCACCGACGTCGGTGCGGGAGGTGGCGGTGGTGGCGCCGGTGTGGGAGGACGCACGGGGGCCGGAGCCGATGGATGCCGTGTGGGTGGACTTGGACGACTTCACGTACTTCCGCCGTGTGCCGCCGACGCCTGAGCGGGTGACGACGTACTTGCTCGCCGGTGCCGGGACGCGGACGTGCTACGGCGACTACAGCTCGGACATGATGGCCCGCGAGGCCGCCGCGCGCACGGTCACGATGGCATGGCTGACCGGCCGCCTGGAATCGCTGCCGGGGAACCTGTGGCTGGCCGAGGAGATCGCCGCGCTGGCCGGCAGGGCCTGGGACGACCTGCGCGCCCTGCCCGAGGCCTCACAAGCGGCCCGAGTCCAGGCAGCACGTGAAGTGCTGGCCGCGTGCGACGGCGACCCCCTCGCGGCACTCACCGGCGGCACCGCATGACCCGCGAGCTTCGCAGAAGTCCCCGCCGGGGAACCCCTGGTTTCACTTTACCGGCGGGGTCCGACAATTTCGGGGGTCCGCGTCGGAGTCGATCGGCTTCAGCAGGTCACGGGGGTGTGGCGTGACGCGGTGGTTGTTCCTCTACGCACGCGCCCGGCAGATCCCGGTGTCGGCGGCCGTCGTCGTGGCGGGTGTGGCCGCGCTCGCCGCCCTCGCCCCGCCCGACGGCAGCCCGCAGCTCGCCGCGTTCGCCGCCGCGATCGGTGTCGCCGCCCTCGCCACCGGCCTGGGCGGGCACGACCTGGCGCTCGACCGGACGGCCGCGTTCGGCTGGCCACCCCGACGGGCCGCACACCTGCTGGTCGGCGGCACGGTCACAGCCGCGCTGCTGCTCGCCGTCGACACCTTCGCCGACCCGATCGCGCCGGACGCCTTGGTGCTGCGCGACGTCGCCGGACTCGGCGGCCTCGCCGCACTGGGCGCGCTGCTCTTCGGCTCACGCGCCGCGTGGACGTTGCCGATCGGGTGGGCCGGCGTCACGCTCGTCATCCCGCCGGGCCACGACCACTGGCTCAGCCGCCTGCTGAGCTGGCCGGTGCAACCCGCCGACACCACCTCGGCCACCATCACCGCGGTCGTGCTCGGCTGCACCGGCCTGCTCGCCTACAGCCTGTTCGGCTGCCGCCGTTAGACACCCATCGGGTGCCAGACCGTCTTCGTCTCCAGGAACGCCCGCAGCCGGGCCAAGTCCGGCTCGCGGGTGAAGTCCTCCGAAGGACGCGCCCGCAGCACGCGCTTCACCGTCCCCGCCGCCGAACGCTCCAAGTCCGCCCGCGTCGACTCCGGCGCACCGGTCAGGTCCAGCGCGTTCACGTCCGCGTGCGACGCCAGCCAAGGCGCGATCTCCGCCGTCCGCCCGGTCAGCACGTTCACCACACCGCCCGGCAGGTCGGACGTCGCCAGCACCTCCGACAACGTCACCGCCGGCAACGGCCGGTCCTGCGAAGACACCACCACCGCCGTGTTGCCGGTAGCGATCACCGGCGCCACCACGCTGATCAGCCCCAGCAACGACGACTGCTGCGGCGCCAGCACCGCGACCACACCCGTCGGCTCCGGCAACGAGAACGAGAAGTACGGCCCCGCCACCGGGTTCGACCCGCCCAGCACGGTGGCGACCTTGTCGGTCCACCCCGCGTACCAGACCCACCGGTCGATCGCCGTGTCCACCAACGACTGCGCCTTCTTCACCGCGACGCCCTCGGCAGCGGCCACCTCGGCGATGAACTGCTCCCGCCGACCCTCCAGCACCTCGGCGACCCGGTACAGCACCTGCCCCCGGTTGTACGCCGTCGCACCGGACCAGCCGGGGAACGCCTTGCGCGCCACCGTCACCGCGTCCCGGGCGTCCTTGCGCGACCCCTGCGCCGCATTGGCCAGGAACGTGCCCTTCGCGTCGACCACCGGGTACGACCGCCCCGACTCCGACCGCGGGAACGCGCCGCCGATGTAGAGCTTGTACGTCTTCGCGACCGAGATCCGATCAGACATCGAGGTACGCCTCCAGCCCGGTGCGGCCGCCCTCGCGGCCGAAGCCCGACTCCTGGTAGCCGCCGAACGGGGCGGTCGGGTCGAAGCGGTTGAACGTGTTGGCCCACACCACGCCGGCGCGCATCTTCTGCGCCGCCCACAGGATGCGCGACCCCTTCTCGGTCCAGATACCGGCCGACAGCCCGTACGGCGTGTTGTTCGCCTTGGCCACCGCCTCGTCCGGGGTGCGGAACGTGAGCACCGACAGCACCGGTCCGAAGATCTCCTCACGGGCGATCCGCATCGCCTGCGACACGTTGGAGAACACGGTCGGCGCGAAGTAGAAACCCTTGTCCGGCAACGGGCACGCGGACGTCCACCGCTCCGCGCCCTCGGCGTCACCCGTCTCGACCAGCTGCTGGATCTTGGTCAGCTGCTCGCGGGAGTTGATCGCGCCGACGTCGGTGTTCTTGTCCAACGGGTCGCCGACGCGCAGCGTGGACACGCGGGCGTGCAGCTTCTCCAGCAGCTCGTCGGCCACGGATTCCTGCACCAGCAGCCGGGAACCCGCGCAGCACACGTGACCCTGGTTGAAGAAGATGCCGTTGACGATGCCCTCGACGGCCTGGTCCAGCGGCGCGTCGTCGAACACGATGTTCGCCGCCTTGCCGCCCAGCTCCAGGGTCAGCTTGCGGCCGGTGCCGGCCAGCTGCCGCTGGATGATCTTGCCGACCTCGGTCGAACCGGTGAACGCGACCTTGTCCACATCCGGGTGCGAGGTAACCGCCGCACCGACGTCACCCGCTCCGGCGAGGATGTTCACCACACCGGGTGGCAGATCGGCCTGCTGGATGATCTCCGCCAGCACCAACGCGGTCAGCGGCGTCGTCTCGGCGGGCTTGAGCACCACCGTGTTGCCGCAGGCCAGCGCGGGCGCGATCTTCCACGCCGCCATCATCAGCGGGAAGTTCCACGGGATCACCTGACCGGCGACGCCCAGTGGCCGCGGGTCGGGGCCGTAGCCCGCGTAGCCGAGCTTGTCGGCCCAGCCCGCGTGGTAGAAGAAGTGCGCGGCGGCCGTGGGCACGTCCACGTCACGCGATTCCTTGATGGGCTTGCCGTTGTCCAACGACTCCAGCACGGCCAGTTCCCGCCCGCGCTCCTGGATCAGGCGCGCGATGCGGAAGATGTACTTGGCGCGCTCGGAGCCGGGCATCCTGCCCCAGACCCGGTCGTAGGCGCGACGCGCGGCCTTCACGGCCTTGTCCACGTCCGCCGGCGCGGCCGTGCTGACCTCGGCCAGCACTTCCTCCGTGCCGGGGTTGACGGTCTTGAGCGGCTCACCGGCGCCCTCGACGAACTGGCCGTCGATGAACATCCGGTAGTTGGGCTTGAGGTTCGCGATGTCCCGTGATTCGGGCGCGGGCGCGTATTCCCACATGTCAGTCCACCGTCACGTAATCGGGGCCGCTGTAGTGGCCTTCCAACTGGGTGCGCCGCTGCATCAGCAGGTCGTTGAGCAGCGTGGAGGCGCCGAACCGGAACAGGTCCGCGGTCAGCCACTCCGGTCCCGCGACCTCGTGCACCGCGACCAGGTACTTGATCGCGTCCTTGGTGGTGCGGATGCCACCGGCGGGCTTCACGCCCCTTCTCTGGCCGGTCTGCGCGTGCCAGTCGCGCACGGCTTGCAGCATCACGTGCGTGACCGGCAGCGTCGCCGCGGGCGACACCTTGCCGGTGGAGGTCTTGATGAAGTCGCCGCCCGCGAGCAGGCCGAGCCACGACGCGCGGCGCACGTTGTCGTAGGTCGCCAGCTCGCCGGTCTCCAGGATGACCTTGAGGTGCGCGTCCCCGCAGGCGTGCTTGACCTGCACGATCTCGTCGAACACCTGCCCGAACCGGCCGGAGAGGAACGCCCCTCGGTCGATCACCATGTCGATCTCGGTGGCGCCCGCGTCGACCGCGTAGGCGGTGTCCTCCAGCTTCACCTTCAGGCTCGACCGGCCGGACGGGAAGGCGGTGGCGACGCTGGCGATGTTGATGCCGGTGCCTTCGAGCTCCTTGACCGCCGTCTCGACCATGTCCGGGTACACGCAGACCGCGGCGACCTTCGGCACGTCCGCGCGCTCCGGGTCGGGCCGCCGGGCCTTCGCGGCCAACGACCGGACCTTGCCGTGCGTGTCCGCGCCTTCCAACGTGGTCAGGTCGACCATGCTGATGGCGGTGTCGATGGCCCACATCTTGCTGGCCTTCTTGATGCTCCGGGTGCCCAAACCGGCCGCGCGCTGTTCGACGCCGACCTGATCCACACCCGGCAGCCCGTGCAGGAACCGCCGCAGCGACGCGTCGTCGCGGACGGCGTCCGCGAGCGCCGGAGGTAGCGACGGCGATGTCGTTGGAGCAGCCATGTCGCCGAGTCTAGGCGGAATGGGACGGCCGTCCTAAGTCAGCGACTTCGGGCAGGTCAGACGGGTTGCGGCGTGTGTTCGGCAGCCCGTTGGCCGGCTGCCCGCACCCTCGCGAGGCGCGCTCCCCGCTTATCCACAGGCCGGCCCTGAGCGCCTGGAATTGTCGGTCCCTGCCGGCAGGATCAAAACAAGGGCTCCCCTTGGCGGGGGGACCCTTGCGAAGCAATGGCCTCAAGCAGGGCCGGTGTCTCGCTTCGCTTAAACCGAAGGCATCTTCCGTCTAAGCGAAACGTCAATGGTGCCTGGTCAGCCCACGTGCAGGGGTTTGGTGACCTCCTCGACCACACGTCCCCCCGTGCGCAGTGGCTTGGTGACCTCGACCTCGACCTCCGGCGACGGCGCGAGTTCCGGTGCGTGTTGGGCTGCTGTGCCGGTGCGCTTGAGCTTCTGCCACGGCAGCCGTGCGCCCGCGATCGCCGTGATCAACGACTGGATCACCACGAGGTACATCAACTGCCGGTACACGACCGGTTGCAGGGCCACGGCCCACAGCGGTCGGAGGGTTTCCCGGTCCAGTCGGAACGCGATCACCGCGGGCACGAGTTGCAGCACCAGGAACCCCAGCCACGCGGCAGCGCCGCGCACCGGGTCGGTGAACAGGCTGAGCAGCGCGAACACGTCGATCACCGGCGCCAGCACCGGCAGCACGACCTGGTACAGCGCCAGGTACGGCAGGCCGCGCCGCCCCAACCGCCCGCCCAGGCCGCGTTCACGCATCGCGCCCCGGTGCTTCCACATCGCCTGGAGCGTCCCGTAGCACCAGCGGTAGCGCTGGCGCCACAGTTGGCCCAGCGTCGACGGCGCCTCGGTCCACGCGCGGGCCGATTCGCGGTACGTGACGGCCCAGCCCGCGCGTTCCAGCGCCATCGTGAGGTCGGTGTCCTCGGCCAGCGTGTCCTCGGGCACGCCCCCGACCTGCCGCAACGCGCTCAACCGGAACCCGCCGACGGCACCCGGCACGGTCGGCATGCACTCCATCACGTCGTACATCCGCCGGTCGAGGTTGAAGCCGATCACGTACTCGATGTGCTGCCAACGCCCCAGCAGCCCGTCCCGGTTGCCGACCTTCGCGTTGCCCGACACCGCACCCACATCGGGATCGGCGAACGGCTCCACCAGCTCGGCCACGGTGTCCGGCTCCAGCACCGTGTCACCGTCCACCATCACCACCAGCTCGGTCCGGCAGTGCCGCAGACCGGTGTTCAACGCGGCCGCCTTGCCGGCGTTGACCTGCCGGATCAGCTCCACACCGGGCAGGTTCAGCGACCGGACCACCTCGCTGGTGCGGTCCGTCGAACCGTCGTCCACCACGATCACCCGCACGTCGGCCGTGCTCGCCAGGATTGTGCGGAGAGTCGCCTCGATACCCGCTTCCTCGTTGTACGCGGGCACCAACACGGTGACAGGTTGACGGCGCAGCCGCCGCACATGCCGGCCGACGTTGCGGGTGCGGCGCGCGTGGATACCGGTGGTGCTCAGCAGCAGGACCGCGCGGAGCAGCGCCAACACGCTCGACACGACGACCAGCCACGTCACCAGCTCGGTGGTCGCGGCAGCAGCACGCACCGCCAGCGACACCGCCGTGCCCTCGGCCTGTTCGACGAAGCTCGCCGACCGGGCGATCGGCACGCCCAACGCGTCGCTCGCCGTGCGGAACTGACGGCCCTGCTCGCGCAGCTTCGGGATCAACTGCTCCAGCGCCGCCACGGTCTGCGACCGGTCACCACCGCCGTCGTGCGCCAACACCACCGCGCCGCGCGGGTCGGCAGGGGTGCCCGCGGCGACGATCGCGTCCACGCCGGGGTTGCGCCAGTCCTCCGTGTCATGGGTGGACAGCAGCACCAGGTGCCCGGAAGCGATCATGCGCTCGACGGAGGCCAGGTCTTCGTTGTCCAACCCGGCCGGGCTCGACGAGTACGGCGGCCGCACGATCCGACTCGCGCGACCGGTCGAAGCGGCCACCACGAGCTGCGTCTGACCCAGCTCCACCGCCGTGCGGCCCTCGTCCACCTTGCCGAGGTCGACGTGCGTGAACGTGTGCAGCCCCACCTCGTGACCGTCGTCGGCCATCCGCTCGACCAGCCCCGGATAACGGGCCGCCGCGACCCCGGTGACGAAGAACGTGGCCTTGACGCCGTTGCGCCGCAACACGTCCAGCACCTGCGGCGTCCAGTGCGGGTCGGGACCGTCGTCGAACGTGAGCACCACCGCGCCGTCCGGCACGGCACGGGACGTCAGACCGTTGCCGTCCGAGCCGAGCAGCGGACCACCCGTGCGCACCGGCTCGGGCACCCGGTCCGCCGGTCCCGCCGACGGCGCCTCACCCTGGCCGACCCGCTGCACCACCAGGACGTCCAGCAGCAGGAAACCCAGCAGCACGACCAAGGACAACGCCAACAACAGCCAGTGCGCGCGCGGTGACGGCAGGTGGGCGCGCATCAGCCCCTGCCGACCGAAGTCGGCCGGTTCGACGCGCCCGGCGGCGTTTCGGAGCGACGGCCCTGCGACGGCTTGGCAGTGGCGGTCGTCGTCGTCGTGTCAGTGACCGTGGTCGGCGCGTTTTCGCTGGTAGTCGTGGTTCTGATCGAGGTGCTGTCTCCGGGGGCGAGTTCGGGGGTGGTCGTGGCGACCGCCGTGGTCGTGATGACGACGGGCGTCTCGTCGTCCGGGATCGGCAGCAGCGCGGACGGGTTCACCGGCCCGCCCGCCAAGGCGATGGCGAGCAGCGTCAAGTAGGCGAGCACGCACGTCACGGCCGTGCCGATCAGGATGCGCAGAACCCACCGGCGGCGGCCGGACGGGTCGACGAACACAGGACTGGTCATTCGGGCTTTCGGCTTCGCGAGGGGGCGGGACGCCGAAGGGTAGCCCCAGGTGAAGCCGGCGAACAGACCTAACGACGCGCGATGAGCGGGGGTCAGCTGCTCGATGTCGTGGCGCGCCCGCAGTGCCGTGATCGCGGCCTGATCAATCGTCCACTGTGGATAAACGATGAGCCGGTCCGTCGATCACCGCGACGTCACGCTAACCGGAACGGCGTCGGCGGTCCTGGTACGAATGCTGCTACCCGGGCGGTGGACGACAGCGGACGAGATGGGGCACGGACAACATGGACCGGACCGAGCTGTCCGCCTTCCTGCGAGCGCAACGGGCCCGACTGAGACCCGCCGACGTCGGCCTGCCGGAGCACGGCCGTCGACGCACGCAGGGCCTGCGCCGCGAAGAGGTCGCGGAGCTGTCCGGCGTCTCGACCACCTGGTACACCTGGCTGGAACAGGGCCGTCCGATCACGGCGTCCGCCCAGGTCGTCGACGCCCTCGCGCGGGCGTTGCGGCTCGATCCCGCCGAGCACGCTGGACGTGTTCCAACTGCGGCCCGTCGAGTACCCGGACCTGCTGCTGGTGATGCAGGTGCCCGCGAGCCCGGACGACCGGCGGCGGATCGCGCCGCTGCTCGCCTAACCCTCCAACTCGTCGCGCTGCCGGTTCTTCAGCTTCTTCTTTTTCGGCCGCTTCACCTCGACCGCGCCCATCATCGCGAAACCCGTGATGCGCACGACCGGCCCGCCCGGGATGGTCGGCGCACCCTTGTGCGTGGCGTCCTCGAACGCGCCCATGAAGCCGAAGCCGTCGACCTGGACGGTGATGTCCTCGGGCACGATGATCTCCACCGCGCCCATGAACGCGTAGGCGTTGATCGTCGTCTGACCCTGCGCGAACCGGGCCTTCGTCAGGTCCAGCTCGACACCACCCATGACCGCCACCGCCGTGTGCGCCGGCGGCACGACCCACTCGCCCCGACGTTCCACGCCCGACCAGAAGGCGAACGAGGCCGTGGAGCCGGGCGTTCCGCCGATGCGCGAGGCGGGCGCGTTGTGCTGGACCGGCATCGGCAGCACGGCGGGCGCCGGCACCCCGAGGTCGGCGGTCAGCGGCACGAGGTCGCCGTACGTCTTCGCCGCGTAGACCGCGCCCAGGCGTTCGTCCAGCTCATGCAGGTCCAACCGGCCCTCGCCGTGCGCCCGCTGGAGCACTTGGGCGACCTTCTCTCGGTCGGCGTCCGAGGCGCGCATCTGACGGGGGTCCGGCACCAGCTCGTCGCTCACACCGGTGAGTCTAGGAGCGTGAGGCCGGTTTCACGACGTAACCGCGTCAACGGCTGAAGACCGACCAGCCGACAGGGCGCCGTTGCCTCCTCGGATGACCGTCCGGGAGTACTCCGGGGTTTGGGTGAGCCCGGGTACGGATCAGCTGGGCTGACGCACGGGCAGGCCGGCGGCCCGGTAGATGTCGTCCACGACCCGCATCGTGGCCACCGCGTCGTCCGCCGTCGTCGGGAACGGTTTGCCGTGCAGGACGGCGTTCGCGAAAGCATCCAACTGGTACTCGTACGACGGCCGCCGCTCGAACCGCTCGACCCGCCGATGCCCCTTCAGCTTCACCGTGAGCCGGTGGCCCATCTGCGGTGCGAAGGGGTTGAACACGCGCATCTCGCCGTTGTCCCCCAACACTTTCGCCGACATCCGCAGCAACGAGCGCGACCACATCGACGCCACCACGGTCCCGGTGTACCCACCCTCGAACCGCAACTCCGCCCGCATCGCCCGATCGACCCCCGGCCCCTTCACCAACGCCCGCGCCGACCGCACCTCCGGCTCACCACCCAGCAACCGCACCAGGTTCACCGCGTAACACCCAGCGTCCATCAACGCCCCACCGGCCAACTCCATCGAGTACCGGATGTCCCCGAACCGAGGCAACGGAAAGCTCAACCGCGCCTCCACATGCCGCAACTGCCCCAACTCAGCGACCACCTCAGGCAACCGCAACACCAACGGGTGATACCGGTAGTGGAACGCCTCCATCACCACCAGTCCACTCGCCGCCGCCGCTTCAGCCACCACAGCGGCCTCCTCGGCATTGGCCGCAAACGGCTTCTCGCACAACACGTGCTTCCCAGCCGCCAAAGCAGCCAACGTCCACTTCCCGTGCAACCCGTTGGGCAGCGGAATGTAGACAGCATCCACATTCGGATCGCCCAACAGATCCTCGTACGTCGAATGAACCCGAGGAATCCCGAACCGATCCGCGAACTTCTGCGCCCGCCCGACATCCCGAGCCGCCACCGCCGCCACCTCGACCGCCGACGACCCCCGAGCCGGCCGGACCAACGCCGCCGGCACGATCCGCGCCGCCCCCAGAACCCCGATCCGAACGTGCTCGGCCATGCTCAAGACGCTACCGGCGCGATGCCCGGAATCGGCATGTCGTCCGGTATCTTCCTGATCTCCGGCACGTACGGGTCCAACTCGCCGACCTCGAACCTGCTCAGCTTGACCGCCCACCACAGGTTGTCGCTCAGGTCGCCCGAGACCCGGTACGACCCGTCGGGCAGCAGCACGGCCCACCCCTCCTCCGTAGTGATCAACTTGGCCAACTCCTCACCGTCCCTGGTCCAGATCCGGGTGGTCCCGTCGTCCGACGCGGTGGCGATGCGCTCGCCATCGGGGGAGAAAGCCACGCCTCCCACCCTATGACGTGTCCACGGAGCACGGACAGTTGGTGGCCGTGGAAGTTCCAGACGCGGGCGGTCCCGTCGTCCGAGCCGGTGACGACGCGCTTGCCGCCGGGCGAGAACGCGGCGGCGCGCACCCGGTCGTCGTGCCCGCGCAGGACCATGACGATGTGCCCGCGAGGCGTTGAGATGTGGGCGGTCATGTCCTTGGACGCGGTGACGATGTATTTGCCGTCGGGGGAGAAGTCCACGGCTGTGAGTGCCTCTTCGTGGGCGAAGTAGGTGGTCACGAGGCGGCCGGAGGTGCTCCAGAAGCGCGCGGTTCCATCCTCGGAGGCGGTGACGATGTGCTTGCCGTCCGGGGAGAACGCGACAGAGTTGACCCAACTCGCGTGGCCCTTCAGGACGGTGACCGCCCGGCCACCGTCGACCGGCCAGATGTGTGTCGTCCCGTCGTACGCGCAACTGGCGAGGCGCTTGCCGTCCGGGGAGAACGCGACCGAGCTGACCAAGGCCTCGTGGCCTTGGTAGTAGCTGTGCATGCCCTTACCGAGGGCCCAGACGCGCGCGCCCTTGTGCGAGTACGACGCGGTGGCGACGAGTGTGCCGTCCGGCGAGAAGGCGACCGAGTCAACCGCGTCCGGCGGGGTGATCATGAGCGATTCCGCACCCTTCCACACGTGCGCGCCGTTGGCCGAGGCAGTGGCGATGGCGGTGCCGTCCGGCGAGAACGCGACCGCGTTCACCGGAAGCACGTAACCGCGGTACGTGCCGATCAGGACGCCTTCCAGGGTCGAGAACATCGCGTTGTAGGAGGAAGCGGTCGCCATCTCGGAGCCATCAGGTGAGAAGGCCACCGACTGGAGGCCCATGCCGTGATGGATGGTGCCCGTGCTGGCGCCGTCGGTGGTCCACAGGAACATGGTGCCGTCCCGGGAGGCGGTGACGATGTGCTTGCCGTCGGGCGAGTATGCCACCGCGTTGATGAGGTCGGAGTGCTTGTGGAGCGTCACGACCGGGGCACCGTCGACGGTCCAGATCCGTGCGGTGTTGTCCTGGGAACCGGTGACGATGTGCCTGCCGTCCGGTGAGAACGCCACGGCGAACACCCGTCCGTTGTGCCCGGTGAGCGTCGCGACCAGCTTGCCGTCGAGTGTCCAGACGCACGCGGTTCCGTCACCCGACGCGGTGGCTACGCGCAGGCTGTCCGGCGAGAACGCGACAGCGTCCACCGCGCCCTGATGACCTCGGAGCACGACACGACCACCACTCGATCCCTCGGCAGCTCGACCGCCTCGGCCAGACCGTCCAGGAACGCGACGGCCTGCTCGAACTCGGTGCGCAGGCCGCGTTCGGTGAGGTCGCCCGCGACCACCAGCAGGTCCGGGCGCAGGCCTTCGTTCCTGGTCAGGTGGTCGAGGTCCTGGTGCAGCGCCTCGATCAGGTGGTCCCGGTCGCCGCCGCCGAACCGGGCGCCGGCCAGGTGCACGACGTTGAGCCGGTCCAGGCCCTTGTCATCGCCGCGCCGTCGGTGGTCCAGCGCCCGGGGCCAGCTGAGTCGCAGCAGGTCGGCGGTGATGGCGTAGCTGTCCGGGGTGGTGCGGCCGGCGGTGGCGACGAGGCCGACGACCCGGCCCGTCACCGGGTCCCACACGGGGCTGCCGCTGTAGCCGGGTTGCACCTGGAGCGCGGACTTCGCGTCGAGCTGGAGGTAGCCGTTGCCGACCTGCCGGCGGACGACCGCGCGCACCCAGGCGCCGTCCGGGCGGGCGGGTTTGCCGGGGTAGCCGAACACGTCCACCTCGTGACCGGGGCCGGGCAGCGTGGTGATCAGCTTCGCCGGTGTGACGTCGGCCGGGGCGTCTTCGGTGAGTTCGAGTCCCGCGACGTCCTGACCGGGTGTGCCTTCGCGTGGTGGCGGTGGCAGCCACTGCCGGACTTGTGCGCTGACCGCCGTCCGGCCGGGGAAGTCGACCACGACCGGCTCGCGCGGCTGCTCACCGCTGAGCTTGTCCCGGCCCGACGCCAGGTTCACCACGTGCGCACAGGTGAGGACTTCTCGCTTGCCCACCAGAACGCCGACCCCGACGACGTGACCCGCCGTGTCGGTGAAGCGGACGACGGAGGTGGGTAACGAGCCGTCGGGCATCGACTAGAGGTACCACATACTGTTCGACCATGGACGTCCTCGTTGTCGATCACCCACTTGCCCGGGCGCGGCTGACCACCATGCGCGACGCCCGCACCGACAACGCGGCGTTCCGCGCCGCGCTGCACGAGCTCACCGTGATGCTGGTCTACGAGGCCACGCGCGACCTGCCGGTGGCCGAGGAGCGGGTGCACACGCCCGTCGCCCGGACCACCGGCTACCGCCTCGCCAACCCGCCACTGCTGGTACCCGTGCTGCGCGCCGGCCTCGGCATGGCCGACCAGGCACACCGCCTGATCCCCGACGCGCAAATGGGTTTCGTCGGTCTCGCGCGCGACGAGGAAACCTTGCAGCCCACCCCGTACATGGAGTCGCTACCCGAATCCCTCGCCGGACGCCCGGTCTTCGTCCTCGACCCGATGCTCGCCACCGGCGGCTCCATGGCCTACACGATCCGCCTGCTCACCGATCGCGGCGCCACCGACGTGACCGCAGTCTGCGCCCTGGCCGCACCCGAGGGCATCAAGCACCTGGAAGACTCCGCCCTCCCCGTCCGACTGGTCACCGCCAGCATCGACGAACGCCTCAACGACTCCGGCTACATCGTCCCCGGCCTGGGCGACGCCGGCGACCGCCAATACGGCGCCGTCCACTAACCCCCCACCCACCCCCGCGTGTCCAACCTTCAGAACAGGCGTGTCCAACGTTCAGAACGCGCGTGTCCAACGTTCAGAACAGGCGTGTCCAACGTTCAGAACAGGCGTGTCCAACGTTCAGAACAGGCGAGTTGAACGTTCAGAACACGCACCGACGTGCCTGAGTGTTCAACTCGGGGTACGTGAACGTTGGACATGCGCGTTCTGAAGGTTGGACACGCGCGTTCGGAACGTTGGACACGCGTGTTCTGGGGGTTGGACACGCGGGGTCAGGTCAGGTCGGGGGTGTGGTCGGTGGCCCAGGTGGAGAGGGTGCGGCCGGGTTTGCCGGTTACTTGGGTGAAGTCGGGGGTTAGGACTGCGGGTTCCTCGGCGTGCTGTGCCATGTAGCCCATCAGGTACTCGGCCACGTCCGACGGGAGGCCTTCGTCGCGGATTAGGGAGGCTCGCGCTTGGCCGTAGGTCAGGTGTTCGAAGCGGAGGGGGCGGCCCAGGCCTCGGGCGATTGCCTCGACCTGCTCACGGTGGGTTAACGCCTCGGGACCGCTCAATGTGTACGCCTTGCCGGTGTGACCGTCGTCGAGTAGTGCGCGCACGGCTACCTCGGCGACGTCCGCCTCGTGCACCGGCGCGCCGACCGACTCCGGGTACGGCGCCCGCACCACGCCGTCCGCCTTGATCGTCCGCGCCCACACCAGCTTGTTGGCCATGAACTCACCCGGCCGGACGTGCGTCCACGCCACCCCGGACGCCTCGATCACCCGCTCCACGTCGTGGTGCAGTTCGTAGCTCCCCGGCCGCCGCACGGTGACCGCGTTGCTGGACAGGTACACCACCCGCCGCAGGTCCGGCGCGTGGTCCAGGAACGCCTGAGCGTGCGTCGCCGCCCCGTCGGACTCGATCGCGGCTAGCAGGAAGACCGCCGTCACGCCCACCAACGGCAGCTCACCCGGTCGGGTCAGGTCACCTCCCACCACCTCCACTCCGGCCGGCAGCACCGCCTTCGCCGGGTGGCGGGTCAACGCCTTCACCGGCACACCCGCCGCCGCCAGTTGCCGCACCACGGCGCCGCCGATGGTCCCGGTGGCTCCGGTTACCAGGATCGTCACGTGCTTCCCCCTCATGCCGAAAGACTTCAAATTTGAATAGCGAAGCTAGCGCGACCCCCGCCCACCGCGCACATGCAAAAGTTTGCAGAGCCCCGGGGGACTCCTCCGTAGTACGAGGATTAGGCCGTTCGGCCGTAGATGTGGTCTAGACCTTCTTACTACCGTGGTCTGGACCAACCAAGGCTGCCGCCGCAACGCCGAGGAGAAGCATGTCGAGCAGGAGATGGGTGTTCCCCGCCCTCCTGGCCACCGCGCTGACCGTGTCGCTCGCGCCGCAAGCCGTCGCGCACGACACGACCACCCGCACGGTCGGCTACTACACCCAGTGGAGCGGCTACGGCCGCAACTTCCTGGTGCGCGACCTCGTCGCGAACGGCACCGCGCCGCGGCTCACCCACCTGAACTACGCGTTCGGCTTCCTCGACGAGACGGGCAAGTGCGTCAGCGCCGACCCGTGGGCCGACTACCAGCGGCCGTTCAGCGCCGAGCAGAGCGTCAACGGCACCGCGGACGTCGCGGGCCAGCCCCTGTCCGGCAACCTCAACCAGCTCAAGCAGCTCAAGGCCAAGTTCCCCAAGCTGCGGATCAACATCTCGCTCGGCGGCTGGACCGGCTCCAAGTACTTCTCCAACGCGGCCCTCACGCCCGAGTCGCGCGCGGCCCACGTGGCGTCGTGCATCGACATGTGGCTCAAGGGCAACCTGCCCGACAGCGCACCCGGTGCGGCGGCCGGCGTGTTCGACGGCGTGGACCTCGACTGGGAGTGGCCTTCCTCCGAAGCCGCGCCGGGCAACGTCGTGCGGCCGGAGGACAAGCAGAACTTCACCGCGCTGCTCGCCGAGTACCGCCAGCAGTTCGGCAAGCTGACCTGGCAGACCGGCAAGCGCTACGACCTCACCGCGTTCCTGCCCGCCGACCCGCGCCAGGTCGACCGGGGCTTCGAGGTGTCCAAGGTCTTCGGCCTGCTGACGTTCGGCACCATCCAGGGCTACGACTACCACGGCGCCTGGGACCCGCTGACCAACCAGCAGTCCTCGATCCGCACGCCCGCGGCGGACCCGACCACGCCGCCGTTCAGCTCGCAGGTGGCGATCGACCACTACCTGAAGTCCGGTGCGCCGAGGAGCAAGGTCGTGATGGGCGTGCCGTTCTACAGCCGCGGCTGGACCGGTGTGCGCAACGAGAACAACGGCCTGTTCCAGCCCGCCACCGGGCCCGCGCCGGCCACCTATGAGGCCGGGTACGAGGACTACAAGCTCCTCAAGGCGCAGCTCTCGAAGTTCACCGTGCACCGGGACGTCAAGGCCGGTCACGCGTGGCTGTTCGACGGCACCACGTTCTGGACCTGGGACGACGCGGTCGAGATGAAGCGCAAGGGGCGTTACGTGGCGGAACGGCGCCTTGGCGGCGCGATGATCTGGTCGCTCGACGGTGACACCGCCGACGGCGAGCTGATCAAGGCGCTCACCAGCGGACTGTCCTGATCGGGGCAGTTCACGGGGTCCGGGGAGGGTACGCGGCGGCCACCTCCCCGGGCCCACCCCGGACGTTCAGCGGGCCCGCCAACCGTCCGCGTGTGCGCGTAGCGCGCGCTCGTAGACGGGAGCGATCTCCAGGCCCGGTGGCAGGTTGCCGTTGAGTTCGAGGCTCACCAGACCGTGCACCATGCCCCACATGGCCAACGCGATCTGCTCGCGCGGCGCCTGCACGAACATCCCCTTCTCCACGGCGCGGTCGACGTCCCGGACGAGCGGGAGGAACGTCTCCGCGGCGGCCTCGCTCGTCTCGTCGGACGGCTCGAAGTTCGGCACGACCTTGCTGAACATCACCAGGTAGAACTGGGGGTCGGCGAGTGCGCTCTGCCGGTACGCCAGGCCCGTCTGGACGATGTCCTCCACCGGGTCGTCGGTCTTCGGCACGGCGGCGAGGCGTTCACCGAATCGGCGGAAAGCCTCCTCGTAGACGCTGTTCAGCAGCGCCGGCTTGCCGCCGAACAGCGAGTACACGGCGGTGGTCGAGGTGTTGACATCCGCCGCCAGCCTGCGCAAGCTCAGGGCGTCGGGTCCCTCGGTGGACAGCAGCTCGCCTGCGCGTTCGAGCAGGCGGCCGCGGAGCGCGTCGTCGTGGGTTTTCGGTCGTGGCACCGGGACATCGTATCGCAACAGTGTTATAAAACTCACCCTGGCCATCGTGGTATCAAGTTGGTACCGTCCTATTCCATGGCGATGACTCTGCGTCTGAGTGACGAGGAGAACCGGCGGCTCGACGAACTCGCCGCAGCTGAGGGGCGTTCGAAGCAGGAGGTCGTGCGCTTGGCGCTGGCCGACCGCTGGGCCCGGTTGCAGAAGGAGGAGCAGTTGTCCGAGGTGCTGGGACGCGTGCTCCCCAAGTACCGGGGCCTGCTCGACCGCCTGGGTTCCGCCTGACGCCGGTTCCGCCAAGGGTGCGGGGACCCGCACTCGTCGACGACGTGCGCCCCACGTTCGGGTGATCGACCCGGCACACCCTCGCCGTTCGAACGTATGTTCGATATCATCAATCCATGCAGCTCAACCGCTGTCACCGCGACCGTTCACCACTACACCTGTGTGAACGCCCACGGCGACCGGAAGCACCCCGGTATGGTGCGCCGTTGAAGATCGGGCTGCGTTCAGGTTGCGCTTCGGTGCACAACGCGGCCGACAACATCCTCGCCGCCGGCTGTGCGGGGAGGCGATACGGACCTGAGGGGGTGGGTGGTGGCGCGAGCGGCGTCCCGGAGGCGGCGTGGCCGCGCCGGAATCCCCGCCCCTCAGGACAGGGAGCGCGTCAAGCAGTGGTCAACTACCTCGACGCCGGCGATTTGCTCGTGCTGGCGACCGCCGTCACCGGCGGGGACCTGGTCGTGCGCGACTTAGGTCTCCTCGATTCCGCCGCCCACCGCCCCAGGGCAACAGTGCTGGGGGTCGAGGCTTACGACACGCTCTGGCTCAAAGCATCCGCGCTGCTCGATTCCATCGTGCGCACGCGCCCGTTGGCCGAGGGCAACTGGCGGCTGGGCTGGGTGGCCGCCGTGACGTTGTGCGATATCAACGGCTGGTGGATCGACGCGGAGGAAGACGAGGCCCTGGACCTGGTCCGGGCGCTGGGCAGGGAACAGATCGACGTCGCCGGCATGGCCGCCCACTTGGAGGCCTGGAGCATGCCCAAGGACGACTGACCGGGCACCGATCGATCCAGAACCCACCCGAAACGCCGGGCAACTACACCTAGTACCCCGAATCGGGTTGACCTGGAGTGCACTCCAGCTCCTACCGTCAACACCGTGACTTACTCGATCGCTCAAGCGGCCGAGCACAGCGGGTTGTCGATCGACACGCTGCGCTACTACGAACGGATCGGCCTCGTCGACCCGCCCGCCCGGGACTCGGGCGGGCGGCGCAGCTACAGCGACGACGACCTGGGCTGGCTGGTGTTCCTGACCCGCCTGCGGACCACGGGTATGCCCATCCGCATGATGCGCGAATACGCGCAGCTCAGGCATCGCGGCGCGGCCACCGCGGGCCGGCGCAAGCAGATGCTGTTCGAACACCGCGCCTCGGTCCGCGCGCGCATCGCCGAACTCCAGTCGTGCCTGGAAGTACTCGATTACAAGATCTCCCACTACGGGGAGATCGAGCACACCTTCATCGAGGGGATCACCGCGTGACGTTGTTGGGCGAACTCCAGGTCGGCAAGCAGGGCCTGGGCTGCATGGGCATGAGCCAGTCGTACGGCGCCGGCGTCGAAGGCGAGTCCATCGCCACCATCCACCGCGCCCTGGACCTGGGCGTCACCCTCCTCGACACCGCCGACGTCTACGGCGCGGGCGCGAACGAGGAGCTGGTGGGCCGGGCGATCAAGTCCCGCCGTGACCAGGTCGTGCTCGCGACGAAGTTCGCCCTCGCCGACCCGGACCGCCGGCCACGCGGTGACGCGGGCTACGTCAAGCAGGCCGTCGAGGAGTCGTTGCGCCGGCTCGGGACCGACCACATCGACCTGTACTACCAGCACCGGGTCGATCCGGACGTGCCGATCGAGGAGACCGTCGGCGCGATGGCGGAACTCGTCGCCGAGGGCAAGGTCCGTTACCTGGGCTTGTCCGAGGCGAGCGCCGAGACGATCCGGCGCGCGCACGCCGTCCACCCGATCTCCGCACTCCAGAGCGAGTGGTCGCTGTGGACGCGCGACATCGAGGCCGAGATCGCGCCGACGTGCCGTGAGCTGGGCATCGGCATCGTGCCGTTCTCGCCGCTCGGCCGGGGTTTCCTCACCGGACGCGTCACGTCCGTCGCCGACCTGGCCGAGGACGACATGCGCCGCAACCTGCCCCGGTTCGCCGAGGAGAACTTCGCCCGCAACACGGCCATCGTCGACGCCCTGCGCGAGCTCGCCGCCGAGCGCGACGTCACCGCGGGCCAGTTGGCCCTGGCCTGGGTGCACCACCAGGGCGAACACGTCGTCCCCATCCCCGGCACCAAGCGGATCAAGTACCTGGAGGAGAACGTCGCCGCCGCCGATCTGGAGTTGAGCGCCGAAGACCTCAGGGCGATCGAGGACGCCGCACCCACCGTCGCGGGCGACCGGTACTCGCCGGAGTTCCTGAAGCTGTCGAACAGGTAAGTCCACCAAGGGAGATCACGATCGTGGAAAACCGCCGGTTGGGCGCGCTCGAAGTGAGCGCGCAAGGCCTGGGCTGCATGGGCATGAGCGAGTTCTACGGCCCCGGCGACGAGACCGAGTCCACCGCCACCATCCACCGCGCCCTGGACCTGGGCGTCACGTTCCTCGACACGGCCGACATGTACGGGCCGTTCACCAACGAGGAGCTGGTGGGTCGGGCGATCAAGTCCCGGCGTGCCGAGGTCGTGCTGGCGACCAAGTTCGCCGTGGTCCGCGACCCCGCCCTGCCGCGCTCCGAATGGGGCCTGCGCGGCGATCCGGAGTACGTCAAGCAGGCCGCCGACGCGTCGCTGCGGCGTCTCGGGACCGACCACATCGACCTGTACTACCAGCACCGCGTCGACCCGACCGTGCCGATCGAGGACACCGTCGGCGCGATGGCCGAACTCGTCGCCGAGGGCAAGGTCCGGCACATCGGCCTGTCCGAGGCGGGCGCGGCGACGATCCGGCGTGCGCACGCCGTGCACCCGATCGCGGCCGTGCAGACCGAGTGGTCGCTGTGGTCGCGCGATATCGAGGACGAGGTCGCGCCGACGTGCCGTGAGCTGGGCATCGGGATCGTCGCGTACTCGCCGCTGGGCCGGGGTTTCCTCACCGGCCGGTACACGTCGAAGGACGATTTCGCGGCCGGTGACGTGCGGCTGACCCACCAGCCCCGGTTCGCGGAGGAGAACTTCGCGCGCAACCTCGCGCTGGTGGAGTCGCTGCGCTCGGTCGCACGGGAGCACGACGTGACGCCGGCGCAGATCGCGCTGGCGTGGGTGCACCACCAGGGCGCGGTGCCGATCCCGGGCACCAAGCGGGTGAAGTACCTGGAGGAGAACGCCGCCGCCGCGGACCTCAAGCTGACCGACGCGCAGCTGTCCCGCATCGCCCAAGCCGTGCCCGCCGACGCGGTGGCCGGCACCCGTTACCCGGCCGAGGTGATGCGGTCCTCGATCGGCCGGTAGGTCACCGATGCCGACCAACCGGGTCACATCAACGTGGCCGCAACCGTGGCCCCCAACTCCCAGCACTGCTGCCGCGCAGCGCTGTCCGGTGCCCCGGTGAGCGACAGGGGCTCCACAACCGGTCGCCACTGGAGTCCCGTCGTGATGTCCCGCAACGCCTTCAACGCCCCTTCGGTCCCCAGGTTGCCGTGCACATACGCCCCGAACGGCCGACCGCGCGTGGCGTCCAGGCAGGGGTAGTAGATGGTGTCGAAGAAGTGCTTCAACGCTCCGCTGATGTAGCCGATGTTGGCGGGCGTGCCGAGCAGGTAGCCGTCGGCTTCCAGCACGTCCGACACGGTCGCGGACAACGCCGGTCGACGCACCACCTCGACGCCCTCGATCTCCGGATCGGTCGCACCGCTCAAGACCGCCTCGAACAACTCCTGCATGGCGGGCGACGGGGTGTGGTGGACGATCAACAGGCGGGACACGCCGCACACGCTGCCGCCCGCCGTGCGAAGGTGCAACCGGTCGGTAGCATGGTGGGACCGAGGCGGGTGGGAACTCGCAGGTCAACGGCTTAGGTGTGGCCGGGTCGCGGGCCCGGTGGCCGCCGGAGGAAGATCGACTGACGGGCTGCGGGAACCGGTGAGGTCGCCGCACGTCCTCAGTAGTAGTGACCGGGAGGGAGTCATGGACACTCGCAGCATCGCCACGATCAAGCGGAACCGGCGGATCACCTGGGGAGCCGGAGTCGGTATCGGGGTCGGGCTCATCGGTCTGCCGCTGGTCCTCGTCGCGTTGTGGCCAGGGGTCGATCACAGCCCGTGGGACGTCAACACGATGATCCTGGCGGCCGGCGTCGCGCTGTGCACGATCAGCTACATCTCCGGCCGGATCTCGGTCGCGGCCGTCACCCAGAACCGGCACAACCCGGTGAGCCCGCCGACCAGGCGTCCTTACCTGGTGGCGGGCGGTGCGCTCGTCGTCGCCGTGCTGTGCCTGCTGCTGGCTATGGCGTCGTGAGCAGGTCCGACACCTGAGCCCGCAGCTCGGCCAACCGGGCTTGGGCGCGCACGCGGGCGGCGGGCAGGTCGTCGGACACCGGTTCCACGACCTCCAGGTACGCCTTGAGCTTCGGCTCCGTGCCGGACGGCCGCACGACGACCCGCACGCCTTCCTTCGTGAGCCTGACGACGTCAGCTTCGGGAAGTAGATCTTCGAAGGCGAAGCTCACGGGCGGCTGGGCGCGCAACCGGGCCATCAACGCCCCGATCCGGCTCAGGTCGGTGAACCGCAGCGAGATCTGGTCGGTCAGGTGCAGGCCGTGGTCGACGGCGAGTTGGTCCAGCGCGTCCAGCAGGGACCGGCCGGACGCCTTCAACCCGGCCGCCAGGTCGCACGCCACCACGGCCGCCGAGATGCCGTCCTTGTCGTTGACGTACGACGGGTCGACGCAGTTGCCCAACGCCTCCTCGTACGCGAACACCAACCCCTCGCCCGCGCGCACGAGCCACTTGAACCCGGTCAACGTCTCCGCGTAACGCGCCCCGTGCGCCGCCGCGATCGACTTCAGCAACGAAGACGACACGATCGTGGTAGCCACCAACGGATCGGGACTGTCTACAGTAGACAGAATCAAGGAGCCGAGCAGCACACCGGTCTCGTCACCGCGCAGCATCCGCCACGACCCGTCACGCTCCCGAACGCCCAGCGCACACCGGTCCGCGTCCGGATCCAGGGCGATCGCGAGGTCGGCCGATTCGGCCGCCGCCAGCTCCAACAACCGGTCCGCCGCCCCCGGCTCCTCCGGGTTCGGGAACGCCACGGTCGGGAAATCCGGGTCCGGCACGGCCTGCTCCCGCACCACCCGCACGTCGGTGAACCCGGCCCGCCGCAACGCCTCGACCGCCGTCGCACCGCCGACACCGTGCATCGGCGTCAACACCACCCGCAGGTCCCGCGACAGACCGCGCGGCAACGACGCCACCCGCTCCAGGTACTCGTCCACCTCCGCGTCCGACACCGGCAGGTAGTCGTCCGACAACGGCACCGACACGGCGGCCGGCACACCCCGGATCGCCGCCTCGATCTCCCGGTCCTCCGGCGGCACGATCTGCCCGCCACCGGCCAGGTACAGCTTGTAGCCGTTGTCCGCGGGCGGGTTGTGCGACGCGGTGATCTGGATGCCCGCCACCGCGTTGTGCCGCTTGACCAGGAACGCCAGCACCGGCGTCGGCAACGGCTCCGGCAGCGCCCGCACGGTGAACCCCGCGCCCGCCAGCACACCGGCCGCCGCCGCGGCGAAGTCCTCCGACCCGTGCCGCGCGTCCCGGCCGACGAACACCGTGCCGACGTGCCCGTGCGCCTTGAGCCACGCGGCGAGCCCGGCCGTGGTGCGGATGACCACGGCCCGGTTCATCCCGTTCGGCCCGGCCCGCACGGGACCGCGCAGCCCCGCCGTGCCGAACGTCAACGGCCCCGCCATCCGGTCCGCCAACTCGTCGGCCGCGGCGGCGTCCCCGCCCATCGCCCGCGCCAGCACGGTCTGCAACTCCAGCCGCGTCTCGGCGTCGGGGTCGTCGGCGATCCAGCGGAACGCCGCGTCGCGCAGGGCCGGGGTCAGACTGGTCTTCATGGAACCTCCGCTGACGCTGGGAGAAGCACGTCGGTTCTAAGCCTGGTCCACCAGTTCGCGCAGCAACGCGCCCATCCGACTCGCGGCGGCCTGGCCGGCCTCCAGCACCTCTTCGTGGTTGAGCGGTTCACCGGTGATGCCCGCGGCCAGGTTCGTCACCAGCGACAGGCCGAACACCTCCACACCCTCCGCGCGCGCCGCGATGGCCTCCAGCACGGTGGACATGCCGACCAGGTCCGCGCCCATCGTGCGCAGCATCCGGATCTCGGCGGGCGTCTCGAAGTGCGGCCCCGGCAGACCCGCGTAGACGCCATCCTCCAGCGAGGAGTCGATCTCCCGTGCGAGGTTGCGCAGCCGTGGCGAGTACAGGTCGGTGAGGTCCACGAACCGTGCGCCGACCAGCGGCGACGACGCCGTCAAGTTCAGGTGGTCGCTGATCAGCACCGGCTGGCCGACCGCCATGCCCTCCCGCAACCCACCGGCCGCGTTGGTCAACACCACCGTGCCGACGCCCGCAGCGGCTGCGGTGCGCACCCCGTGCACGACCTTGGCCACACCCTTGCCCTCGTAGCCGTGCGTGCGGCCGAGCATGACCAGCACGTTCTTGTCGCCGACCGGCACCGACCGGACAGTGCCACCGTGCCCGACGGCAGTCGGCGCCTCGAATCCGGGCAGCTCACCCATCGGCACCTCGGCGGTCGGCTCCCCGATCAGATCGGCAGCCGGCCGCCAACCCGAACCGAGGACCACGGCGATGTCGTGCTTCTCCACCCCGGTCCGCTCGGCCAACGCCTTCGCCGCGTCGGTCGCCAGGGCCTCGGGAGTGGTGTTCTCACTGATAGCGGTCACGGCGGCGAGCCTAATAGCCGCCACTCGGCGTTGTCCGCACCGCTGCGGCTCCCGTTGATACCGCGATGGGACAAGCGTGAGCAGTCGAGGCGGGCAGGCCGTCGTTCTCAATCCTTCACGCTGAACGTGTTGGCGATGGTGTTGAACAGCCGGTCGCGGCCCATTTCCTCCTGTTCCGTCGGTACCACGACCTCCACCACCCACAGGTCGGTGCCACGGGGCAGGACGCGTGAATAGCGGCTGCGTCGCAGGTCAGGGCCTGCAGGGGCGGCGCCGCGGGCCAAGGTGGTGGCTCGCTCGACCGTCCGGTAGCTGTACTGCACGCCCGACTCCCGGCCGCCGGGTGGGAGGACGTCGGTGGCGTCCAGCGCCTCGGCGAAGTACTGGCCCTCCGCCCACCGCGACCGGACCAGCTCGATGTAGTCCTTGATCGTGTTCTTCCCGTAGTAGTCCGGGAACCGCTGCACCGTCACCTCGTACACGCCGTTCGGCTCGACCAGGTGCACGACCGTGCTCGGTCCCAGCCCGTTGTTGGTCCGCTGCTCCAGGAAACTGGTCCAGTTCGGCCCGACCTCGATGGTGAACTCGGCCCCCTGCTCGCCCTTCGCGGTCGCCGCTGACGCCGTGGTGGGAAGCAAGGACGGTGTCTCGGTGATGCCCGGCAGGGAGCGGGTGGTCTGGGCGGGCGGCGGGAGGAGTGGGGCGCCGGCTACCGTCCTGGTCAGCGCGAACCCGGACGCGCTGCCGATGACGAACAGCACCACCGCCGACAGGGCCACCAGGACGCTCACCGCCGGACGACGGCGCAGCTCACGGGTCGGCGCGTCCGTCAAGAAGAACGGCAGGGGCCCGGGGTCGGCGGCCAGCGGGGTATCGGGCGGGATCGTCGGCTTGAGGTTGACCAGGGGCGGGCGCACGATCTGCACCGGTGGCCGGGAGGACGCCGCAGCGGGGAACACATCGGTCCCCAACTCGGGCAGCAGCGGCCGGACCAATCGGCGCACCTCGGCCAACGTCATCCGCTCGGCGGGTGCCTTCGTCATCAGCCCCGCGACCACCGGCTCCAACGCACCGCAGGCCGCCGCCGACGGCACCTCGCCGTGCACCACCTGGTTGATCGTCTGGAGCACGTTCGCGCCCTCGTACGGCTGCTGCCCCGTCATCGCCGCGAACAGCGTCGCGCCCAACGACCACTGGTCGGCCGCGAACGACACCGCCGCACCGGCCGCCACCTCGGGCGCGATGAACGCGGGCGTCCCCAACGTGATCCCGCGGCTGGTCAGCGTGGCTTCGGCGACGTTGCGGGCGATGCCGAAGTCGGTCAACTTCACCCGGCCGTCGTCGGCGACCAGCACGTTCCCCGGCTTCACGTCCCGGTGCGTGATCCCGGCCCGGTGCGCGGCCTCCAACGCCGCCGCCACCGCGTCCGCCACGACCGCGCCCTGCACGTCGGTCAACGGCCCGCGCTGCCGCACCACCTCCGCCAGCGACGACGACGGCACCAGCTCCATCACCACGTACGGGTCACCGTCGACCTGCACCACGTCGTACAGCGTCACCAGGTTCGGGTGGGCGAGCGCCGCCGCCGAACGGGCCTCGCGCAGCGTCCGCTCCCGGAGCACCTCGGCCTCGTCGCCCGGCGTTCCCCCAGGTCGCAGGATCTCCTTCACCGCGACGTCGCGCCGAAGCACCTCGTCGTGCGCGGCCCACACGGTGCCCATCGAGCCGCGCCCCAGGACGTGCCGCAGCCGGTAACGGCCGGCAATGAGGCGGTCGTTACCGGTAACCGGTCGCTCTTCCTCCACTTCGCCATCATTCACCAGCGTGGAAGACTGGTTCTGCATCGTTCACGGCGGTGAACCTCACATAGCCGTCGTACTACTAGTGGGTAACACTGCGGAGCATGATGGAGCCGTCAGGCGAGTTGGCGCTGGCCGCCGAATTCCCCACCCCCGACCGCGAACAGTGGCTCGACCTGGTCCGGGGCGTGCTGCGGAAGTCGGGCGCGGATTTCGGTTCGCTGATCACCACCACCTACGACGGCATCGACGTGCAACCCCTCTACACGAAAGCCGACCGGGCGCCGGACGCCGGTTTCCCGGGCCTGGTCCCGTTCACCAGGGGCGGTCGCCCGCAGGGCGCGGTCGAGGGCTGGGACGTGCGCCAGCAGCACCGGGTCGCGGACCGCAACGCGGTGATGGCCGATCTGGAGAACGGCGTCACGTCGCTGTGGCTGAAGGGCCTCGACCCGACCACCTACGACGACGTGCTGGCCGACGTCTACCTGGACCTGGCGCCGGTCGTGATCGACGCGGGCGCGGACTTCCTCCAGGCCGGCCGCGCCATGCTGCGGGTCTGGGACCAGCGGCCGGTGCCGGCCAGTGAGGTGCGGGGCAACGTCGGCGCGGACCCTCTCGGTGTCCAGGCGCGCACGGGACAGGCCGCCGACTTCAAGGCGTTGACCGACCTGCTGGGCAAGGCCCGTGAGTTCCCCGAGCTGCGCGTGGTCGTGGTGGACGGCCTGCCGTTCCACGAGGCGGGCGGTTCGGACGCGCAGGAGCTGGGCGCGTCCCTCGCGGCCGGGGTCGCGTACCTGCGGCACCTGACCGAGACGGGCCTGAGCGTCGCGGAAGCCGTGCGGCTGCTGGAGTTCCGGTACGCGGCGTCCGCCGACCAGTTCCTCACCATCGCCAAGTTCCGCGCCGCCCGACGGCTGTGGGCGCGGGTCACCGAGGTCGCCGGAGCGCCGAGCCCGCAACTCCAGCACGCGGTCACGTCGCCCGCGATGATGACCCGCCGCGACCCGTGGGTGAACATGCTGCGCACCACCCTGGCGTGCTTCGGTGCCGGCCTGGGCGGTGCGGACGCGGTGACCGTGCTGCCGTTCGACGCGGCGATCGGCCTGTCGGACGACTTCTCCCGGCGCATCGCCCGCAACACCCAGTCGCTGCTGCTGGAGGAGTCGAAGCTGGCCGGCGTGATCGACCCGGCCGGCGGCTCCTGGTACGTGGAACGGCTCACCGACGACCTCGCGCACGCCGCGTGGGCGTGGTTCCGCGAGATCGAGGCCGCGGGCGGGCTGACCAAGGCGTTCGACCTGGTCGCGGACCGGATCGCGGTCACCTGGGAGCGGCGCCGGGCGAACCTGGCCGACCGGTCCGACGCGATCACCGGCGTCAGCGAGTTCCCCAACCTGGCCGAGCAGCCCGTGATCCGGCCGTCCGCACCCGAGGAGCCGGTGGTCCGCCCGTCCGCGCCGGACGAGCCGGTGGCCGGGCTGCCCGCGTCCGAGGAGCCGGGCGACGGACAGGCTCCGCAGACGTCCCCCACAGGGGGTCCCCTGAATTCATTCTCCCAGAGGGGTCCGACAATTTCGGCGTCTCGGCCGCTGCCGCGCATCCGGTACGCGCAGGATTACGAGGCGTTGCGCGACGCGGCTGACGCGTGCCCGGAGCGTCCCAGGGTGTTCCTGGCCACGCTCGGCCCGGTCGCCGCGCACACCGCGCGGGCCTCGTTCGCGGCGAACCTGTTCCAGGCGGGCGGGATCGAGACGCCGGACGCCGGTCCGACCAAGACGGTGCAGGACGTGGTCGAGCGGTTCCGCGCGAGCGGTGCTCGGGTCGCGTGCCTGTGCGGCAGCGAGAAGAGCTACGCCGAACTGGCCGCGCCCGTCGCGCGGGCACTGCGGGAGGCAGGCGCGGAGCGAATCCTCTTGGCGGGCAAGACTTCTGAAGCGGACATCGACGAGTACGTGTTCACCGGTTGCCCGGCGCTCGACGTGCTGGAGCACACCTTCGAGGCACTCGGAGTCCAGCGATGATCCCGAACTTCGCCGAGGTCGATCTCGGGGAGCCCACGACCGTCACCGCCGCGCAGTGGCAGGCCGCGCTGCAGGAGGCGACCGGCAAGGGCGCGGACGCGTTGACGTGGGAGACGCCGGAGGGCATCGGTGTCAAACCCGTCTACACGGCCGCGGACACCGAAGGCCTCGACTTCCTCGACACCTATCCGGGGATCGCGCCGTTCCTGCGCGGCCCGTACCCGACGATGTACGTCAACCAGCCGTGGACCATCCGGCAGTACGCCGGGTTCTCCACCGCCGAGGAGTCCAACGCCTTCTACCGCCGCAACCTCGCGGCCGGGCAGAAGGGCCTGTCGGTCGCGTTCGACCTGGCCACCCACCGCGGCTACGACTCCGACCACCCGCGGGTGGCCGGTGACGTGGGCATGGCGGGCGTGGCGATCGACTCGATCCTCGACATGCGGCAGCTGTTCGACGGCATCCCGCTGGACAGGATGAGCGTGTCGATGACGATGAACGGCGCGGTGCTGCCGATCCTGGCGCTGTACGTGGTGGCGGCCGAGGAGCAGGGGGTGGCGCCCGAACAGCTCGCGGGGACCATCCAGAACGACATCCTCAAGGAGTTCATGGTCCGCAACACCTACATCTACCCGCCGAAGCCGTCGATGCGGATCATCTCCGACATCTTCGCGTTCACCTCGCGGCGGATGCCGAAGTTCAACTCCATCTCCATCTCCGGCTACCACATGCAGGAAGCCGGCGCGACGGCCGACCTGGAGCTGGCCTACACGCTGGCGGACGGCGTGGAGTACCTGCGCGCGGGCCGTGACGCGGGGATGGACGTCGACGCGTTCGCGCCCCGGCTGTCGTTCTTCTGGGCGGTCGGGATGAACTTCTTCATGGAGGTCGCCAAGCTGCGCGCGGCCCGCCTGCTGTGGGCGAAGCTGGTGAAGGGCTTCGACCCGAAGAACCCGAAATCCCTGTCGTTGCGCACGCACTGCCAGACCTCCGGCTGGTCGCTCACCGCGCAGGACGTGTTCAACAACGTCGCCCGCACGTGCGTCGAGGCGATGGCCGCGACCCAGGGGCACACGCAGTCGTTGCACACCAACGCGTTGGACGAGGCGCTGGCGCTGCCGACGGACTTCTCCGCGCGCATCGCCCGCAACACCCAGCTGCTGCTGCAGCAGGAGTCGGGCACCACGCGGGTGATCGACCCGTGGGGCGGCAGCGCGTTCGTGGAACGGCTCACCCACGACCTGGCGCACCGGGCGTGGGCGCACATCACCGAGGTCGAGGCCGCGGGCGGGATGGCGCAGGCCATCGACGCGGGCATCCCGAAGCTGCGCATCGAGGAGGCCGCCGCGCGCACCCAGGCGCGCATCGACTCGGGCCGGCAGCCGGTGATCGGCGTGAACAAGTACCAGGTGGAGTTCGACGAGCACATCGACGTGCTCAAGGTGGACAACGCCGGTGTGCGCGCGCAGCAGCTGGCGAAACTGGCCCGGTTGCGCGAGGAACGCGATCAGTCCACTGTAGACAGTGCGCTGGACGCGTTGACGCGGGCGGCCGGCGGCGAGGGGAACCTGCTGGAGCTGGCCATCTCCGCGGCCCGCGCCAAGGCCACCGTCGGCGAGATCTCCGAGGCGCTGGGCAAGGTCTGGGGCCGGCACTCCGCGCAGATCCGCACCATCACCGGCGTCTACCGGGAGGAGGCCGGTTCCGTGTCCAACGTGGAGGCCACGCGCGAGGTGGTGGCGGCGTTCGCCGAGGCCGAGGGCCGTCGCCCGCGCATCCTGGTCGCCAAGATGGGCCAGGACGGGCACGACCGCGGCCAGAAGGTGATCGCCACCGCGTTCGCCGACCTCGGCTTCGACGTCGACGTCGGCCCGCTGTTCCAGACCCCGGACGAGGTCGCACGCCAGGCCGTCGAAGCCGACGTGCACATCGTCGGGGTGTCGTCCCTGGCCGCCGGCCACCTCACACTGGTGCCCGCGCTGCGCTCCGCGCTGGCCGAGATGGGCCGCGAGGACATCATGATCGTGGTCGGCGGCGTGATCCCGAAACAGGACTTCGACGCACTGCGCGAGGCCGGCGCGGCGGCGATCTTCCCACCCGGCACCGTCATCGCCGACGCGGCCGGCGACCTGCTGCGCCGACTCGCCGAGCAGCTCGGCCACGCCGAACTGGCCGCTGACCAGCCCGGACACGATGGCTAGGCCGATCGACGTCGGCGAATACGCCAAGGGTGTGCTCGCCGGCAACCGCGGCACGCTGGCACGCGCCATCACGCTGGTCGAGTCGACGCGCGCGGACCACCGGGCGTTGGCGCAGGAGCTGCTGGTCGAGCTGCTGCCGCACTCGGGGAACGCGCACCGGGTCGGCATCACGGGCGTGCCCGGTGTCGGCAAGTCGACGTTCATCGACGCGTTCGGCTCGATGCTGACCGAGCAGGGTCACCGGGTCGCGGTGCTGGCCGTGGACCCGTCGTCCACCCGCACCGGCGGGTCGATCCTGGGCGACAAGACCCGGATGGCCCGGCTCGCGGTCGACCCGGCGGCGTTCATCCGGCCGTCCCCGACCTCCGGCACGCTCGGCGGTGTGGCGAAGGCCACTCGTGAGTCGATCATCCTGGTCGAGGCCGCCGGTTTCGACGTGGTGCTGGTCGAGACGGTCGGCGTCGGCCAGTCCGAGGTCGCGGTGGCGAACATGACCGACTGCTCGCTGTTCCTGACCCTCGCCCGCACCGGTGACCAGCTCCAGGGCATCAAGAAGGGCGTGCTGGAGCTGGCCGACGTGATCGCGGTCAACAAGGCCGACGGTCCGCACGAGATGGACGCCCGCAAGGCGGCGCGCGAGTTGGCCGGCGCGCTGCGGCTGCTGCGCCCCCCGAACGCCGTCTGGCACCCGCCCGTGCTGACGTGCAGCGGCTTGGACGGCTCCGGGCTGGACACCGTGTGGGAGCAGATCGGCAAGCACCGGGCGGCCCTGGAGGAGGCTGGTGAGCTGGCCGAACGGCGGCGTCGCCAGCAGGTCGACTGGACCTGGGCCATGGTCAACGACCAGCTGCTGACCAGCCTGCGCTCGGCGCCCGCGGTGCGCGCGGTCGTGCCCGAGGTGGAAAAGCAGGTGCGCGACGGCGAGCTGACCGCCACGCTGGCCGCGGAGCGGATCTTGGCGGCGTTCCGTGAGCGTTCTCCCGAAACTGAGAAAACTCACGAAACGTGAACGCGCTCCGTCGTTCACGCCACGTCAACGCTCACCGGTTTGGCTGACCACTGGCAGTGGTATCCACGAAAGGGGGTAGCTAGGCTTGGCGACCATGTGGCGATCTGTGCTCGCGGTGTGCCTGTTGGTACTGGCCGGTGTTCTCACCGTGTCCGGCACAGGGTCTGCCGTGACGACATCGCCGCACTTCGCGGCCCAGCCGACGGAGACGCCGGCACCCGGCGGCACCACCGAGCCGGGACCCCAGATCGACGCGCCGCAGGAGCAGCCCGCACCCGCCACTAGTGCCGAAACCCGCAGGAAGTTGTGGATCGGTGGTATCGCGGTGCTGCTGTTCGCCCTCGTTTACTGGCGCAACAAGAAGCGGTGGTCGAAGTGGCGGGCGGGTCGCAAGGCCGGGTGAATCCCAGCTAGTGGGAGCTTGTCGGCGGTATATGGTCGCCTTTTAGCGTGGCCTGCGCAGACTTGATCGGTCTGACCGAAATTCGAGCACCGCTTGGCGCATCCTCGTGACCGGTGGCCGGTTGATCAACGCGGGGTGCGCCGGGGCCGCCAGACCGTGATGCAGGATGGAAGCAAATGGGTACCGACTTCAAGATGAGCACGCGCTCGGCCGTCGAGCGGTACTCGAATGCGCTGGTAGGGCTATCCCACAGCATCCACGCCGAACCGGAGCCCGCGTTCGCCGAGCACCGCAGCGCGGCCAAGGTCGCCGACCTGCTGGCCGCCGAGGGCTTCGAGGTCGAACGCGGCGTCGCGGACCTGGAGACGGCGTTCACCGCGACGTTCGGCTCCGGTGAGCTGGTGCTCGGCCTGTGCGCGGAGTACGACGCGCTGCCCGAGGTCGGCCACGCGTGCGGGCACAACGTCATCGCCGCCGCGTCCACCGGAGCGGCCCTCGCGCTGCGTGACCTGGCCGATGAGCTGGACCTCACTGTTCGGGTGATCGGCACCCCGGCGGAGGAGGTCGGCGGCGGCAAGGTGCTGATGCTCGAACGCGGGGTATTCGACGACGTGGCGTTCTCGATGATGGTGCACCCGGCCCCGTACGAGGCGGTCGCCGCCCGTTCGCTGGCCATCACCGACGTCGAGGTCCACTACACCGGCAAGCCATCGCACGCCGCCGCCGCGCCCCACCTGGGCGTGAACGCGGCGGACGCGATCACCATCGCCCAGGTCGCGATCGGCTTGGCCCGCCAACACCTGGAACCGGGCCAGATGGTCAGCGGCATCGTCACCCGCGGCGGCACCGTGCCCAACGTGGTGCCCGCCAACACGTCGGCGATGTTCGACCTGCGTGCCGACGACCTGGACTCCCTGCGCCGACTGGAGGAGCGGATCAACCGCTGCTTCGAGGCCGGCGCGCTGGCAACCGGCTGCACCCACGAGGTCGTGAAAGTCTCGCCGGTGTACGCCGAGCTGACCCCAGATCCCTGGCTGGCGGACGCCTACCGGCGTGCCGCGGTCGAGCTGGGCAGGCATCCGTTGAGCCCTGAGGAGGAGCTCAAGGAGAAGATCGGCAGCACGGACATGGGCAACATCACCCGTGCGCTGCCGGCCATCCACCCGACCATCGCCATCGACTGCGGAGACGCGGTGAACCACCAAATCGAGTTCGCGACCGCCTGTGCGTCGGCCTCCGCCGACCGAGCAGTGCTCGACGGAGCACTCGCCCTCGCCTGGACCACAATTTCCGCTGCCACGGACGGTGCGCAGCGCTCTCGACTGTTGGCGGGTGCGGCATGACGGTCCTGGACTCGCGTCTACCGGAGGAAGGTGCCGAGGTGCTGTTGACCGATCGTGGGGTCAGCATTGCCCCTGTGGATGATCCCGGTGAGGGGCGCGGCCCCTCGTGGCTGGACGACTGGCTGGCGGCGAACGCCTCCGAGGTCGTCGCCTGGCGGCGGCACGTCCACGCGCACCCCGAGCTGTCACGGCACGAGTACGCCACCACCGAGCTGATCGCGGGTGTGCTGCGCTCGGCCGGCCTCAAGCCGCGCATCCTGCCCGGCGGGACCGGCCTGGTCTGCGACGTCGGCTCCGGCCCCCGGTGCGTCGCGCTGCGCGCGGACATCGACGCCCTGCCGTTGCCGGAGAACACCGGCGCGCCCTACTCGTCCACAGTGGACGGCGTGACGCACGCGTGCGGACACGACGCGCACACCTCGGTGTTGCTGGGGGCGGCCCTGGCGCTGGCCTCGGCCACCGAACTGCCCGGCCGGGTGCGGCTGGTGTTCCAGCCGGCCGAGGAGGTCATGCCCGGTGGCGCGCTCGACGTGCTGGCGGCGGGCGGTCTCGACGGGGTGGAGCGCATCTTCGGGCTGCACTGCGACCCGCGGCTGGAAGTCGGCCGGATCGGCACCCGGATCGGCGCCATCACCTCGGCCAGCGACATGCTGGAACTGCGCCTGACGTCCCCCGGCGGCCACACCTCCCGGCCGCACCTGACCGCGGACCTGGTGCACGCGCTGGGCACGGTCATCACGGGCCTGCCGGGCCTGCTGTCGCGCCGCGTGGACCCCAGATCGGGCACGGTGCTGGTGTGGGGGGCGGTGCACGCGGGCGAAGCGCCCAACGCCGTGCCGCAGGACGGCGTGCTGCGCGGCACCCTGCGCACCGGCGACCGCGACATCTGGGCAGAGCTGGAGCCGTTGATCAAGGAACTCGTGGGCGCGCTGTTGGCGCCGACCGGTGTCGGCTTCGACCTGCACCACCGGCGCGGCGTCCCCCCGGTCGTCAACGACCGCGAGAGCACCATGCTGCTGCGGGCGGGCATCGAGGCGGCGTTGGGCGAGGACGCGCTGGCGGGCACCGAGCAGTCGTCCGGCGGTGAGGACTTCGGCTGGTACCTGGAGCACGTGCCGGGCTCATTCGCCCGCCTGGGCGTCTGGGACGGCGTCGGCAAGCAACGCGACCTGCACCAGCCCGGGTTCGACCTGGACGAACGCGCCCTCCTGGTCGGCGTCCGCGTCATGGTCCACGCCGCCCTGGCCTCCCTCGCCTGACCGGTCCGGGCGGGCCGCGACCCGCTCGGTTACCGGTACGCCGGACGCTCAACCGCCGTCATGCTCCGCAGGGGTCCCCGCCAAGGGGACCCCTGCTTTTACCCTGCCACAAAGGTCCGACAATCACGGGCCGTCCAGAACGACCTGTGGACAAGTGAGCCGGCTGTGGACAAACGGCCTGCTGTGGACCAGCGCGGCGGAGCACCCGGTCACCGTGCGGCGAGCGTCAGGTCGCAGTGCGGCGAGTACCCGGTCGCAGTGCGGCGAGCGCCCGGTCACGTGGTGAGCGCTGGCCGTCAGCTCACCGGCTCGACGATCTCCGGCCTGGCCTCCGGCGCGGAAGACCGCACGGCATCCGCCGCCTGGTCGTCCGGCTCGGTCTGCGAAGCGCGCTCCGCATCGACCCGAGCCGTGTAGACCGAGACCTCGTGCGCCACCATGGCGTCATCCCACCCGTGCACGCCGGCGATCAGCCGAGCCACCGGCAGAGCGCACTCCACGCCCCGGTGCGGGTACTCGATCGAGATCCGCGTCCGCCGCGTCAGCACGTCCTCCAAGTGCAACGCACCCTCGTGTGAAGCGGCGTAAACGACCTCGACCTGCAAGTAGTCCGGCGCACCGGGCACCGGCTTGAGCAACTCCGGATCAGCCGACTCCAGCACCTCGTGCACCAAAGACCCGTACCGGTCCAACAAGTGCCGCACCCGATACGGGTGCAGCCCGTACCGCGTGGCCAGCTGATCGGCCTGGTTGACCAGCGCGTGGTAACCGTCCGCCCCGATCAACGGCACCTTGTCCGTGATCGACGCCTGGATCCGCCCCGGCAGGTCGACCGCCGCCGCGTCCACCGCGTCCGCGCCCATCACCCGGTATGTCGTGTACTTCCCGCCGGCGATCGCCACCAACCCGGGTGCCACCCGCGCCACCGCGTGCTCACGCGACAGCTTCGACGTCGACTCGCTCTCACCCGCCAACAACGGCCGCAGCCCCGCGTACACGCCCTCGATGTCGTCGTGCGTCAACGGCGTCGCCAACACCGAGTTCACCTGCGTCAGGATGTAGTCGATATCCGACCGGGTCGCCGCCGGGTGCGCCAGATCCAGGTTCCAATCGGTGTCGGTTGTTCCCACGATCCAGTGATTTCGCCACGGGATCACGAACAGCACCGACTTCTCCGTGCGCAGGATCAACCCCGACTCGGACACGATCCGATCGCGCGGCACCACGATGTGCACGCCCTTGGACGCCCGCACCCGGAACCGCCCGCGACTACCCGACAGCCGTTGCAACTCGTCGGTCCACACCCCGGTCGCGTTGATCACCGCGTGCGCCCGCACGGACGTCTCCCGCCCGTCCTCCACATCCCGCACCCGCACGCCGGAAACCCGGTCCGCCTCCTGCAAGAAGCCCACGACCTGCGTGGACGTCCGCACGACCGCCCCGTAGTGGGCCGCGGTCCGGCCGACCATCATGGTGTGCCGGGCGTCGTCGGCCTGCGCGTCGTAGTACCGGATCCCGCCGATCAACGCGGACGGCTTCAACGCCGGCACCAACCGCAGCGCGCCGGCCCTGGTCAGGTGCTTCTGCCCCGGCACGGACCGCGCGCCGCCCATCGTGTCGTACATGAACAACCCGGCGGCGGTGTAGGGCCGCTCCCACCCGCGGTGCGTCAACGGGTACAGGAACGACACCGGCTTCACCAGGTGCGGCGCGAGGCGGGTCAGCATGAGTTCGCGTTCCCGCAGTGCCTCGCGGACCAGCCCGAACTCCAGCTGCTCCAGGTACCGCAGCCCGCCGTGGAACAGCTTGGACGACCGGCTGGACGTTCCGGAGGCCAGGTCGCGCGCCTCGACCAGCGCCACCCGCAGACCACGGGTCGCGGCGTCCAACGCGGTGCCGACACCGACCACGCCGCCGCCGATGATCACCAGGTCGAAGGTCTCCGCACCGAGGCGTTCCCACGCCTCCGAGCGTTCGAGAGGTCCGAGCCGGCCTGCGGTGGCGGGGTGCTTGCGCGTGACCACTGACGCCTCCTGATGCTCGACTGGACTGGTCCACCAGGGTTGACTCGACCACGTTACCCGCTGGTACGCCACCTGTGGACAAGTGATCAGGCCGGAACTAGCGTCATGCCACATTGTGGGGTGGGCAGCGCCGCCGGACCCGGACCGTGCTGCCTCCTGTCAAGGTAGGAGGTCGGCAGGTGAGCAGTGGCTCGATCTTCGTTTGGGAAATGCTGGGCACCGGCATCCTGATCCTCATGGGTGCGGGCGTCGTGGCGAACGTCGTCCTGAAAGACACGCTGGGCAACACCGGCGGCTGGCTCCTGATCAACTTCGGCTGGGGTTTCGCGGTCTTCGCGGGCGCCAGCATCGCCGCACCGAGCGGTGCGCACCTCAACCCCGCAGTGACCCTGGGCCTGGCGATCGCGAACCCGGACAAGACTCCGTGGAGTCAAGTCCCCGTCTACTTCGCCGGTCAGATGGTCGGCGCGTTCCTCGGCGCCGTGCTCGCCTGGCTGGCCTACAAAGCCCAGTTCGACGCGCACGACAACCCGGCGGGCACGCGCGGCATCTTCTGCACCGGCCCGACGATCCCCAGTCCCGTCTGGAACGTCGTCACCGAGGTGATCGGCACGTTCGTGCTGGTCGCGTGGATCCTCCTGAGTCCGGGAGCGCAGGAGACCGAGGGCGGCCTCCCGCAGTTGGGCAACTCCGCCCTGGGCTACGCGGCCGTCGCGTTCATCGTGATCGGCATCGGCGCCTCGCTCGGTGGCCCCACCGGGTACGCCATCAACCCCGCCCGTGACCTCGGCCCCCGGATCGCCTACGCGATCCTGCCCATTCGCGACAAGGGCAGCGCCGAGTGGGGCTACGCCTGGGTGCCGGTGGTCGGTCCGCTGATCGGCGGGGCGCTCGCCGCACTCCTGTACCTGGTTCTCCCGGTCGTCTGAAAGGACTCCATCGCATGACGCAGTACGTGGCCGCGATCGACCAGGGCACGACGTCGACCCGGTGCATGATCTTCGACCACTCGGGTCGGGTGGTCTCCGTCGACCAGAAGGAGCACGAGCAGATCTTCCCGCAGGCCGGGTGGGTCGAGCACGACGCGAACGAGATCTGGACCAACGCCAGGCAGGTCGCCGCCGGCGCGTTGGCCAAGGCCGACCTGACCACCGCCGACATCGCCGCGGTGGGCATCACCAACCAGCGCGAAACCGCGCTGGTCTGGGACAAGACCACCGGCCAACCCGTCTACAACGCAATCGTTTGGCAGGACACCCGCACCGACAGGATCTGCCAGGACCTGGCGGCTCTGGGTGGTGATCAGGAGCGGTACCGGGACAAGACCGGTCTGCCGCTGGCCACGTACTTCTCCGGCCCGAAGATCCGCTGGATCCTCGACAACGTCGAGGGCGCACGGGAGCGCGCTGAAGCCGGTGACCTGCTGTTCGGCAACATGGACACCTGGGTGCTGTGGAACATGACCGGCGGGGTGGACGGCGGCGTGCACGTCACCGACCCGACCAACGCCTCCCGCACGCTGCTGATGGACCTCGACACGTTGAACTGGGACGAGGGCATCGCGGCGGACATGGGCATCCCGCTGTCGATGCTGCCGGAGATCCGGTCGTCGTCCGAGGTCTACGGCAACGTCCGGGAACGCGGCTCGCTGGCCGGTGTGCCCATCGCGGGCATCCTCGGCGACCAGCAGGCCGCGACGTTCGGCCAGGCGTGCCTGTCGCCGGGCGAGGCCAAGAACACCTACGGCACCGGCAACTTCGTGCTGCTCAACACCGGCAACGAGAAGGTGTTGAGCGAGAACGGCCTGCTCACCACGGTCTGCTACAAGATCGGCTCGAACGACCCGGTGTACGCGCTGGAGGGTTCGATCGCGGTGACCGGGGCGCTGGTCCAGTGGCTGCGCGACAACCTCGGCATGATCAGCACGGCCGCCGAGATCGAGGAGCACGCCCGGACGGTGGAGGACAACGGCGGCGCGTACTTCGTGCCCGCGTTCTCCGGCCTGTTCGCGCCGTACTGGCGGTCGGACGCGCGCGGCGCGATCGTCGGCCTGACCCGGTTCGTGAACAAGGGCCACCTGGCCCGCGCGGTGCTGGAGGCCACGGCGTTCCAGACCCGTGAGGTGATCGACGCGATGAACGCCGACTCGGGCGTGCCGCTGAAGTCGTTGAAGGTCGACGGCGGCATGGTCGGCAACGAACTGCTGATGCAGTTCCAGGCGGACATCCTGGGCGTGCCGGTGATCCGTCCGGTGGTCAGCGAGACGACCGCGCTGGGCGCCGCCTACGCGGCCGGGCTGGCAGTCGGGTTCTGGGCGTCGGAGGACGACATCCGGCAGAACTGGGCGCAGGACAAGCAGTGGGACCCGGCAATGGACGACGAAGCCCGCGCGAAGACGTACGCGCAGTGGAAGAAGGCCGTGACCAGGACCTTCGACTGGGTCGAGTGACGTAACGAGGGGCGCCGCCGATCACGCGACGGCACCCTCACCCGATCGGACCCAGGTGGTGGAGATCACACCACGTGGGTCCGATCGGGTGCCGTTCAGTCCAGGTCGTCGTGGCGCATGAGCTGACGGCCCGCCTCGGTGATCGAGCCGGTCAGCGACGGGTAGACGGAGAACGTGGTGGCCAGGTCCTCCACCGTGAGCTGGTTCTGCACGGCCAGCGCGATGGACAGGATCAGCTCGCTGGCGTTCGGCGCGACCACGACACCGCCGATCACCACACCCGTCGCCGGGCGGCAGAACAGCTTCACGAAGCCGCGGCGCAGGCCTTCCATCTTGGCCCGCGGGTTGGTGGCCAGCGGCAGCATGATCGTGCGCGCGGGGACCTCGCCGGAGTCGATCGCCTGCTGGCTGATGCCGACACTCGCGATCTCCGGGTTGGTGAACACGTTCGCCGCGACCGTCTTGAGCTTGATCGGGCTGACGCCCTCGCCCAGCGCGTGCCACATGGCGATGCGGCCCTGCATGGCGGCCACCGACGCGAGCAGAAGCACGCCCGTGCAGTCGCCCGCCGCGTAGACGCCGGAGATGTTCGTGCGCGAGACCCGGTCGACCGGGATGTACCCGCCGCGACCCAACTCGATGCCGATCTTGTCCAGCCCGATGTCGGTGGTGTTGGGTACGCTTCCCACCGTCATCAGGGCGTGGCTTGCCTCGATCGTGCGACCGTCTTCCAGGTGAATCAGGACGCTGTCGCCGACGTTCTCCACCCGCTCCGCGCGGGCGTGCTTGACCACGGCCGTGCCGCGTTCGGCGAAGACGTCCTCCAGCACCACGGCCGCGTCGGCGTCCTCGTGCGGGAGCACCCGATCGCGGCTGGAGACCATGGTCACCTTCACGCCGAGTTCGGTGTACGCGGAGGCGAATTCCACACCGGTGACACCCGATCCGATGACGGCGAGGTGTTCCGGCAACTCCGGGAGCTCGTAGATCTGCCGCCAGGTCAGCACCCGCTTGCCGTCCGGCTCGGCGCCGGGCAACACGCGCGGGGTCGCGCCCGTTGCGATAAGCACCACATCGGCCGGCAGGACTTCCTTGGTGCCGTCGCTCGTGATCGCCACGACCTCGTGCTGAGCGAGCCCGCGGCGGTTGTCGCAGAACTTCGCCGAGCCGTTGATGATGCGGACGCCCTCGCGCTGGAGGCGCGCCCGGACGTCGGCGGACTGGGCGAGCGCAAGCCCCTTCACCCGTCCGTGGACGACCGGGAGTTCGACGGCGGCTTCCGCGTTGTTCATACGAATGCCCAGCTCACCGGCGTTGCGGAAGTTGCTCCGCCCGCCCGCGGAGGCGATGAACGTCTTCGACGGCACGCAGTCGTAGAGCACACAGGCGCCACCGACGCCCTCGCGTTCCACGACGGTCACGTCGGCCCCGTGCTGGGCCGCGACCAGTGCCGCCTCGTAACCTGCGGGGCCACCGCCCATGATGACGATGCGGGTCACGACACGTCCTCCTAGTGGTTGTCGGCGCTGTTGACAGCCGCGCACAACCGTACGCGGTCGGGTGTCGGAGTGTGTCGTCCGGTCTTCTGGTACCTCGCGGTGATCGCGAGGTCGCTAGGCTGTCGTCGTGCCGCTCTATGCCGCGTACGGGTCCAACATGGACCCGAACCAGATGATGGAGCGAGCCCCCTACTCCCCCATGGCGGGGACCGGGTGGCTCGCCGGATGGCGTCTGACGTTCGGTGGCGAGGACCTGGGCTGGGAGGGCGCGCTCGCCACCATCGTCGAGGACCCCGACTCGCAGGTGTTCTGCGTGCTCTACGACGTCAGCCCACGTGACGAGTCCCGCCTCGACCGCTGGGAAGGCGCCCTAGGCCTGTACAAGAAGATCCGCCTACGCGTCCAGACCCTGGAAGGCTCGGTCACCGCCTGGCTCTACGTCCTGGACGCCTACGAAGGCGGTCTCCCCTCCGCCCGCTACATCGGCGTCGTAGCCGACGCCGCCGAAGCCGCAGGCGCCCCAGACGACTACGTAGCCGACCTCCGCACCCGCCCCTGCCAAGGCATAGGCCCCTAACCCTCCCGCGTGTCCAACGTTCAGAACACGCGTGTCCAACGTTCAGAATGCGCGTGTCCTACACCCGGAACGCGCGTGTCCTACGTTCAGGACCCGCGAGTTGAGCACTCAGGTGTCGGAACAGTCGGGTGGGGTTCCGGAGGTCCGAGACGTCGGCCCTGAGCACCTTCCAGCCGCGTCGCCGCAGGTCCTCGTCACGGGCGTGGTCTGCGTCGGCCTTGTCGACGTGCGCCGCGTAGCCGTCGTACTCCAGTGCTACGCGTGCGTCCGGCCAGGCGAAGTCCAGTCGCCAGACCTCGCGGTCGTCCAAGTCCCGGACGGAGTACTGCGGTTCGGGTAGCGGGAAGCCCGCTTCGGCGATGATCAGCAGGAGCGTGCTCTCCGCAGGGGACTCCGGCAGACCCGTGGCGAGGTCCAGGAGGAACACGCCTTGCCGCCGTCCGCGCAAGTCACGGCGGGTTGCGATGCGTACGGTGAGATCGGCCTTGAGTTCGACTCGCTGCTGCGGCGGGAGAGCGCCGAGTGCTTGATCCGCGCAGGCCAGAGCGGTGGCGCGATGGCGGCCTCGGCAGAGGAGTTCGGCGATTGCGTAGTCGAGCGCCATGGTGCGTAGGCCATCGATCTCGACCACGTCCGCAGGGTCGTAGTGGTGGTAGTGGACGGCGACGTCCGGGCGCGGTCGGACCCTGCGGTCGTGGCTCAGGAGGATGTGGACCCGATTGGTTTCGGCGGCCGTGCAGCCGTGTAGCCAAGCCGCCGTGTGGTTGGTCAACACCGCGTCCGACCCGGCCATGAGCAGCGCGGCGGCGGCACGGGTGTGCAGGCTCGTCATCCGTTCCCGCTGGACGACGACCGTGCGGCAGTAGCTGACCAAGCGGCCGTCGCTGAGGGCCCGGCGCAGTGCTTGCAAGCCGAGCTGGTCGTGCAGGCGAGTACGTGGGTAGGCGCCGTGGAGGCCAGGAGGAAATTCGATCACGTAGAACCGAGTGCCGGGACGCTGATTCCGTACTCGCTTCACCCGATCGTGGGCGCTCGGCGTTCTGAGCGTTGAATTCGGGTGTTCTGAACGTTGGACACGCGCGTTCTGGGTGTTGGACACGCGCGTTCTGAACGTTGGACACGCGGTTAGGCGGGGGTGGTGGCCAGGTCTTCTAGGTGTTGGATCAGGCGGCGGGTGTCTACGGGGGAGACGGTGCTCCAGGGTTGCTGGCCGGGGGTGGCACGGCGGAGTTGGATGTAGCGGCCGTGGGGGTTGTCGAAGAACGAGACCACGCGGTCGGGGCGGACGCGTTTGCCCCACTTGTCGCGGGTCGCGGTGCCGAACTGGCCGCGGTTGCCGGCGTCGCGGAACATGTCGGCCAGGGCGCGGGCGTCTTCCTGGCGGATGCCGCGGGACAGGAGCGCGGTCTGCAGGTCGTCAGGGGTGTTGGCGGCGGACGCGGCGGCGTCCAGGTCGGCGCTGGGGAGGGTTACCGAGTGGCCTGGGCCGGCGTGGAGGGGCGGGAGCACGGAGAGGGCTTCGCGGGGGAGGCCTTCGCTCGACGCGGGGCGCAGGGTCAGCTGGTTGTTGTCCAACACCGCCAGGACGCCGGATTGGCCCTTGGCGGCCGCCAGGACGCGCACGCTGCGGCCCAGCCAGAGGCGGCCGTCCACCTCGTGCTGCGGGCGGTTCAGCAGGTGGAGCAGGTCCTCCAGCATCGGGTCCAGCGAGACGGGGCGGCCCAGACCCCGACGGCTCAGGTCGGCCCACGCCCCCTGTTCGAGCTCGGCGCGTTCCGCGTGTGTCTTGCCGGGTGACGGCACCTTGAGCACCAGCGGCATGGTCTCCAGCCGGAGGTGCTCCCACAGCACGTCGAACTCCAGCGCCGAGATGGTCACCGGTTCGCGCAGATCGTTGCTGCCCAAGTCCAAACCGAACGTCGTCATCAGTGGGTCGTGCTCTCCCCGATCACCGGAGGCGAGATGATCCCGCCAACGCCGTAGATGTCGTCCGTCTCCCGAAGGTAGTCGGCGGCGTCGTGCGTGGCATCTTCTTCCTCTTCCGCGCCACGAGGACCACCCAGTCCGCCGAACGGGTCGAACGCGGGTTGCGCCGGAGCGGGCGTGCTGCGCTTGTGCACGGTGTCGTTGCCGCCGACCTGGCCGGCGCCGACCAACCCGCCCGTCGACCCACCGGGAGCCGCCGTCGCCGCGTGCTGCGCGTTGGCCGCGAACGCCCCGAACTCCGCCGAGCTCACCGACGTCGTGCCGCTGGGCGCCGGGCCACTACTCGGGACCGACTGCTGAGGGCTGTTGGAAACCTGCTCGGTCGTGGTGGTGTCGGAGGAGGAGGAAGAGGAGGAAGAGGAGGAAGCCGAGGACGACTTGCGTCGGTCCTTGTCCTGCTGGCCGCCCGCACCGCCGATCACGCCACCCGGCCCGAACGACGTGGAACCCGGCCCCGTCGGCACGCCCGCGTTGGAAGGACGAGTCGACCCGGCCTGGGCGGAAGGCGAAGACGAGGACGTGCCCGTGGAACCACCGGACGGCGCCGACACGGGACGCTGCGGCGGCACGAAACCACGCCCGCCACGACCACCACGGCCGCCGCGCCCACCACCACGACCACCGCCGCGCGGACCGCCGTACCCCCAACCGGGCGCGGACACGCCGGCCGAGTCGTTGCGCGCCACGTCCGCCGCGCTGATCACCAACTGCGGCGGCTGGTGGAACTGGCCCAACGTGCTGGTGTTCGACACGGTGCTGGAGGCGTACGTCGTCATCACCTCACGCGCACGCTGCTCGGCCGCGTTCTGCGCCTTCTCCTGCTTCTCGTAGTCCGTCTGCCCGCCCACCAGGTTCGTGAGCGTGCTGACCAGCAGGTTCGGCTCCTCCGCCGTCACCTTCACCGGCGGCGGCATGTCCGAGCGGGCCTTGGAGATGTAGTCGGCCTGCAATTCGGCCGAGATGCGCATCACCTCCGCGCCGGCCCGGGCGTCGTCCGCCCACGTGGCCAGCGGGTTGATGCCGACGCGGGCCTTGTCCGCCGCGGAGCCCTCCCACTCGGCCCCGGAGCGCAGCACGCCGCTGTGCAGCTCGGCGTTGATCTCGGTCAACGCGGCCGAGACGCCCTGCCACCGCTCCATCGAGGCGTGCGAGGCCTTCGGGCCCGGCCCGGAGTTGATCTGCTCGTACAGCTCTTCGTGGCTGTACCCGCTCCAGCGGTGTCCATCGGGCATGAACGGTTCCCCTTGCCTGCGCCGGGTGCTCAGCGGCCGCCCTGCTGTCCCATCAACCCGGTGTTGTCTTCTTCGATGGACTGGTACTGCTGTTCGACGAGCGCGAGCGCGTCCATGGCCGACTTGAGCTGTCGCTGGTAGTTCTCCAACGCGATCAGCGCCGAGTCGCCCGATTCCAGCGACCGCTCGTTGAACTTCTCCGCCGCGTCGCGGCTCACCGGGTCACCGGCCCACGGGCGGACCCTGACCTCGGTGATGGCCAGTTCGATCTGCTTGTCCAGCTTGGTCAGCGCCCCCGCGAACGCACTGCGAAGGCCGGGGATCGCGCCGGGTTCGACGTTCAAGGTGTGCGACAGCGGCGGTGGTGAGCCCGTGTCCGCGCCCTGACCGTTGTCAGCGCCTTGGCCTTGGTCTTCCGACGGCATGGACGACCTCCCCGCCTTCCTCGTTCCCGTCGCGCTTCGGTCACTCTAACCACAGGGTCCGACAGCGGGGAGTAGGTGGAGACGGACATCCCCCGCGTGGATCAGCGCCGCTGCAGCAAACCGGCTACCGCCGCTTCTGCCGCCCGTTGCGCCCCCTGGCACAGAGTGTCTTGTTTTGCCGCCTTCTCGTTACCGCCGTCGCGGAACATCACGTCCAGGAACTGCCCGTCCGCGACGTCCACCTCCACGTTGCACACGTGGTCCATGCCGGGTGTCCGCACGGTCAGACCGGGGAATCCGGCGACCGTGGTCAACTCGGCGTCGACCTGGGCGTTCTCGCTGAGCCACACACCGACGCCCTCGACTGTGACGAGCGCCAGCCGCACCACGTTCCCGCTGATGTTGCTGCGCATGGTGCATGCCTTCGCGTTGCCGAAGGCGGAATCCACGTAAGCGCTGGGCGGGTTGTCCAGGCTCAACGCGATCCGCTGGTCCGCGGAGAGCACCGCGCACGGGTCCACGTCGTCCAGCAGGATGTCCCGGGGCCGGGGCGGCAACGACGGCGCGGTGGTCGTCGTGGCGGGCAGCGGTTCGTCCACCCGGCCGTCGGCCTTCTCCTCCGGAAAGGGCGTGCAGGCGGCCAACGCCAACGCGCACAGCGTGGCGGTGATCAGCCCGGCAGCCCTCATGGGCACCTACCGTAGCCGGGTCCACACGCCAAGTGGACCCTCGGCTGTGAAGCCACACTTCTCGGCGACACGCCGAGCTGGGCCGTCCGGCGGTCTGGCGGTGATGAGCGGGAGGTCGAGGAAACCGAACCCGAACCGCAGCACGGCCGCTGTCGCGTGTGTCGCGATGCCCTTGCCGCGCAGGTCAGGGGTGGTCCAGCAGGTGAGTTCGCCGGTGCTGGTGAGGGCGACCTCGCCCACGGCCGTTCCGGTGAGCTGGTCGCAAACGGCCCAAGAGCAGGATTCTTCGGTGTGCCACTCTTTCGTGCGTTCGGCGATGTGCGCGCCCGCGGTGGCGAGATCGGGGAACAGGCCGCCGGCCACCAACGCCACCCGGTCGTCGATGCGGTCGTCCGCGCGGAGTTGGCGCAGGTAGAACTCACCCGCGTTGATCTCGACCGCCTCCATGGTGGCGCAGATTAGTCCGTGACGAACCCGTCGTAGCGCCCGGCCAGCCCTTCGAGCAGTCCGCGGTGGGCGGAAGCGGGCTGGTCGTCGGGGCCGGTGATCAACTCGACGACCCAGTCGGCGTCCTCGGCGTCGTCCTCACCTGCCAAGAGGTCCTTGTGCACCGCGCACGGCGACCACCCCGCCGCCGCCAGTTCCCGCGCGGCTTCCTCGGCGTCGTCACGCTCGTGCAGCACCAGCAACAACGAGCCCGAAGGCCCGGCCGAACCGGTGCCGACGCCGTCGTCCAGCAGACCCCGTGACGACAACGCCCGGTGCAACGCGGGGAAGTCCGGTGTGTGTACGGCGTCGATGCCGACGGTGCGCGCCGCGTCCGCGTTCACCGCGTTGTCATCGCAGAACAACGTCCCCGACGGCGAGTGTTGGAGCACCCGCAGCGCGCGCCGGAACGCCTCAGGTGACGGCTTGGCGACACCGATCCGGGCGGACGACACGACGGCGTCCACCTCGCGGTCCAGCCCCAACGCCGCCAAGTCGCTCGGCAACCGGTCGGTCGCGTTGGACAGCAACGCCACCCGGCACCGCTTGCGAACCCGCCGCACCAGATCCAACGCCTCGGGAATCACCTCGCCGGTCCGGCTCCACGCGGCCACCGCCTCGGCCGCACGCGATGGCGACAGCCCTTCGGCGACCAACTGCTCCCGTACCGCCGCGCGCCACTCCTCGTCGGTGGCCCGACCGGCGGTCGCGGGACCGGCCAGCGGGAACGACACCCGCGCCAACGTGCCGCGCGGCAGGCCGAACCCGTCCTCGATCGGCCCGTCCGGCGGGAACCGCCGCAGCACGCCGTCCAGGTCGAGTAGCAGCAGCGACGGCGACGGCCCGCTCAACGCCTGCCCATCCGGCCGACGAGCAGCATCGCCGCGGGGATGAACAGGAACACGAACGGCGTCTTCACCACGAAGAACAGCAGCACGCTCAGCAACGCGACCGCCATCACCACGGTGCCGGTGGCGCGCGGGTCCAGCTGGAAGGTCCGCCGAACGGTCGTGTCCGGCGTCACCAGCGGTTCCACCTGGGTGAACCTCGGTCGTGGTGCGGGCAGGTCGCTGAACAACCCGTACAGGTCACCGCGGGTTTTCGCGGTGGCGACGCGGGCGGAGCGCTCGCCGTACTCGTCCACGCTCAGCCGCCCCTCACCGAGGTGCGTGCCGAGCAGTTCGAGCGCTTGCTCGCGCTCCGCGTCGCCGATCCGGATGTCCCGCTCGCTCACACGGGTGAGCCTATTCCTTGATCTCGCAGATCACGGTGCCCTGGGTGACAGTCGCGCCCGCCTCGGCCACCAGACCGGTGACCACACCCGCCTTGTGCGCGGTGACCGGGTTCTCCATCTTCATGGCCTCCAGCACGACGATCAGCTCGCCGGCCTCGACCTGCTGACCGTCCTCGACGGCGACCTTCACGATCGTGCCCTGCATGGACGCCGCCACCGCGTCACCCGACACCGCCGCACCGCCCTTGCCGCCACCGCGCTTGCGCGGCTTGGCCTTCGCGCCGGCCTTGGCCGCGCCGCCACCACCGCCGAACGCCAGGTCACCGGGCAGCGAGACCTCCAGCCGCCGTCCGCCGACCTCGACCACCAGGGTCTGCCGCGGCTCGTCCTCCTCGGCCTCCGCGCCGTCGGTGAACGGCGCGATGGTGTTGTCGAACTCGGTCTCGATCCACCGGGTGTGCACGGTGAAGCCGTCCTCGGTGCCGACGAACGCCGGATCGCGCACGATCGCGCGGTGGAACGGCAGCACGGTGGCCATGCCCTCCACGACCATCTCGTCCAGCGCGCGGCGGGCCCGCTCCAGGGCCTGCGTGCGGTCCTCGCCGGTGACGATCAGCTTGGCCAGCAGCGAGTCGAACTGACCGCCGATGACCGTGCCGCTCTCCACGCCCGCGTCCACCCGGACACCGGGGCCGGACGGCGCGGTGAACGTGGTGACGGTGCCGGGGGCGGGCAGGAAGTTGCGGCCCGCGTCCTCGCCGTTGATGCGGAATTCGATCGAGTGGCCGCGCGGGGTCGGGTCCTCGGTGAACCGCAGCTCCTCGCCGGCCGCGATGCGGAACTGCTCGCGGACCAGGTCGACGCCGGCGGTCTCCTCGCTGACCGGGTGCTCGACCTGGAGACGGGTGTTGACCTCAAGGAACGAGATCGTGCCGTCCACCGCGACCAGGTACTCGACCGTGCCGGCGCCGTGGTAGCCGGCTTCCTTGCAGATGGCGCGCGCGGAGGTGTGGATCGCCGCGCGCTGCTCGTCGGTGAGGAACGGCGCGGGCGCCTCCTCGACCAGCTTCTGGTGGCGGCGCTGCAACGAGCAGTCACGCGTGCCGACGACGACCACGTTGCCGTGCTGGTCGGCCAGCACCTGCGCCTCGACGTGCCGGGGCTTGTCCAAGTACCGCTCCACGAAGCACTCGCCGCGACCGAACGCGGTGACCGCCTCGCGCACCGCGCTGTCGAACAGCTCGGGGATCTCCTCCATCGTGCGGGCGACCTTCAGACCGCGGCCGCCGCCGCCGAACGCCGCCTTGATCGCGACCGGGAGGCCGTGCTCTTCGGCGAACGCGATGATCTCGTCCGGGCCGCTGACCGGGTCCTTCGTGCCGGGCACCAGCGGCGCGCCGGCGCGCATCGCGATGTGCCGCGCGGTGACCTTGTCGCCCAGGTCGCGGATGGCCTGCGGGGTCGGCCCGATCCAGATCAGGCCCGCGTCCAGGACGGCCTGCGCGAAGTCGGCGTTCTCGGAGAGGAAGCCGTAGCCGGGGTGCACCGAGTCCGCGCCGGCGCGCTTGGCGACGTCGAGCAGCTTGTCGACGGAGAGGTAGCTGGCCCCGGGCGTGCTGCCGCCCAGGGCGAACGCCTCGTCGGCCAGTCGGACGAACGGGGCGTCCCGGTCCGGGTCGGCGTACACGGCGACGCTGGCCAGACCGGCGTCCCGGCAGGCGCGGATGACCCGGACGGCGATCTCACCACGGTTGGCGACAAGGACCTTGCGCAGCGACACGACGTCCTACCTCCTGGCAACGCTGGACTGGAGTGGCATTGGTCGGGGAGTTTAGTGACCCGTCAGTACCCGGCGACCGAGAGACAGCTCACGCTTGGGTGGAACAATCGGCAATCGTGACACGCCCGCCGACTGCCGCGCTTGTGACTGCTTGTGCAGCTGTTCTCACAACTATCGCGGGCTTGGTCATCGCCTGGTCACTGCGTCCTCCCGAGCCGTCCGACACCGGTGCCGCCACGTCCCAGGACGAATTGAGGTGCGGGACGACGGCGTGCCGTTCGGTGGTGAAGCAGGAGGTCGGGGTCGATTCAGTGGAATTGGTGGTCGGCGAGGGCGCGGGCCGCATCCGGACCAACGGCGCTTCGGGGCCGAACATCTTCGAGTTGACCATCGCGTCGTCGGGCGCCGCCATCACCGACGAGTCGCTGCAGTGCGTCGACGCGGAGGTGGGGGTGTGCCTGGTGCGGGGCGAGGTCGGCGGCGAGGTGCTGGGTGAGGTGCTGGTGCGCAGGTCGGGGGCCTGGACGCGGGCGCAGGTGCCGTACGTGTCGAGCGGGTCGTACCTGGCGCTGCTCGACGTGAACCAGGACGCGGTCGCCGACGTGGTGGCGGTGCAGCGGGCGTGCCCGGCGGGGGTGGACTGCGCGCACTGGTTCGCACAGGTGTTCTCGCCGGCCGGCGGCGGTGGCGAGCTGGGCTGCACGCCCATGTTCCCGGCACGGGAGTCCCTACCCGGCTGGCCCGAGGTGACCCCGGACCCCTCCACCCTCCGCCAGTGCGGCGCCTGACCACCCACACCGGCCCGTTCCGAGCGTTCAACTCGCCCGTTCCCAACGTTGGACACGCCTGTTCTGAACGTTGGACACGCGCGTTCGCAACGTTGGACACGCGAGAGTCGAACGTTGGGGGCCGGTGAGTTCTACGTTCCGGGCGGGTCAGGCGGGGATGGGGGTGCGGGGGGTGGTGAGGAGCGGGGGCTCGCTGGGGGCGTTGAGGATCTCGTCGTCGAGGAGGTTTTCGGTGCGGGCTACCAGGACCGGGACGGTGATCTGGCCGGCCACGTTGGTGGCGGTGCGGACCATGTCCAGGATCGGGTCGATCGCGTAGACGACGGCTACGCCGGTGGCGATGACCTCGGGGGGCATGTTCACGGCGCCGAGGGTCAGGGTCAGCATGGTGAACCAGCCGGTGGTGCCGGCGGTGGCCAGGGCGCCGAACACGGCGACGGCGACGATCGCCACGTACTGCCACACGCCCAACTGCACACCGAACAGGTTCGCGATGAACACCGTGGCGATGGCCGGGTACACGGCGGCGCAGCCGTCCATCTTCGTGGTGGTGCCCAGCGGCACGGCGAACGACGCGTAGTCGTCGTCCACGCCGAGGTTGGCGGCGGTCTGCCGGCTCAACGGCAGCGTCGCGCCCGACGACCGCGACACGAAGGCGAACTGGATCGCGGTCCACGCCTTGCTGAAGAACGTCACCGGCGACACCCGGCCGACGAATCGCAGCAGCAGCGGGTACACCACGAACAGCACCAGCAGCGACCCGCCGTACACCGCCGCGATCAGCGAGAACAGCGGCCGGACGAACGAGTTGCCGTACGTCGCGAACGCGGTGCCGATCAGGCCGAACACGCCGATCGGGGCGAGCAGCACGATCCAGCCGACGATCTTCTGGATCAGGTCGAACGCCGACCGGGTCAGCGTGACGAACGGCGCGGCCTTCTCGCCCAGCGCGTACGCGGCGAAGCCGACCAGCACCGAGATGAACACGACCTGGAGCACTTCACCCTCGGTGAAGGCGCTGAACAGGTTCGACGGGATCAGGGTCTCCAGCAGCGTGCTCCACGAGCCCTGGTCACGGGCGGCGAGCCGGTCCACGGCCGCCTGTGACGGCTCGACCTGGACGCCAAGACCAGGCTTGAAGATCAACCCGATCGCGAGGCCGATGAGCACGGCGATCAGCGACGTGGTGGCGAACCACAGCAGCGTCTTCCCGCCCAGCCGGGCCGCGCGCGAGCTGCCGAGCCTGCGCAGGCTGGTGATGCCCACGACGATCGCGGTGAACACCAAGGGGATGACGGTGAACTGCAACAGGCTGGTGAACACGTCGCCGGTGTAGCCGAGGGTGGTGGTGAGCCACGCCTGGTCGGTGGCCTGTGCGAGGTAGCCCGCGAGCGCTCCCAGCACGAGCGCGGCGAGGACGGTGATGCCGAAGACCTTCGGCTTTGTGTAACTGCGGACGAACGACAACGACACGACTGCTCCGGGTGGATGCGCAGGGGATGGGGACGGGGCGGCGTCAGCCCCGACAACCCGTGTTCGTCCTGCGCCCGAAGTCGATGTGACGGCGGCGCGTCAGCAGTTCACCCACAGTTCCCCCAACGTGAAACTCCTTCTTGGAGCTTCCCGGATCAGGGGAAATGTGACAACGGCTACCAGATGTCGGACACCGCGACGTCGACTTGACGCAGCAGCTTGCGGGTGAGCGGCAGGCTGATGCCGATCACGCTGGACGGATCGCCGTCGATGCCGTCCACGAACCAGCCGCCCAGCCCGTCGAGCGTGAACGCGCCCGCGACGTGCAGCGGCTCGCCCGTCGCCAGGTAGGCATCGAGTTCGTCGTCGGTCGGGCGGCCGAACCGGACCAGCGTCGCCTCGTGCCCGACGGCCCGGTCCACGACCTGCCCGCCGCGCATCCGCAGCACCGCGTGCCCGGTCAGCAGGGTGCCGGTGGTGCCGGCCATCTTCTTCCAGCGCTCACGCGCGACCTCGACCGTGCCGGGCTTGCCGTGCACCTCGCCGTCGGCGGTCAGCAGCATCGAGTCGCACCCGACGATCACCGCGTCCTCGTCCTCGGCTTTCGCGATCGCCTCGGCTTTCGCGATCGCCAGCGCGGTGACCAGCTCTTCCGGCGTGGGATCGGTGAGGGAGGCGGCCAACGCGTCCTCGTCGACGCCGGACACCCGGACGACGGGATCGACTCCGGCGGCGCGGAGGACGTTCAGGCGGGCGGAGGACTGGGAAGCGAGAACGAAGCGCACGGCGTGCAGCCTAGGACGCGTCCTAGTGGACGCAGGCGGTGCGGGGAAGATGCGTGGTCCCGAACCCGAAATCGGTGCGAAACGGACTTCGAGGTGCCGCACTGCGAGCGCTGCGTAGAACTACCGATGCGCGTTGTGAAGAGCTTCGGCACCCTCGGATACGTGCAGCGTTTGGCTCTGGTGGTCCGCCGGATCGACCGGGGTCGAGGTCGGTACCGGTGGCTCTTGGTGGTGCCGGCCGTTCTTGTCCTGGTCCTGACGGCTCGGGTCGTGTCGACCGACCCGGTCGGTTACGGCGTGCCGTTCTGGCCGTTCGCCAACGGCAGCGACCGCGTCGAATACCGGGTGATGGGCGAGGTGACGACCATCGCGCGGGCGATGCGGCGCCTCGACGCGGTGCCGTCGGCGTTGGCCGCCGAGGGCGTGGAGGTGCTGGAGGCGCGGATCGGCGTCGGCACCATGTGGATGCGGGTGCGCATGCAGGTGCCGGACGGGACCCGCTGCCGCGAGATCTCCGTGCTGGGCGACACAGGGGTGCAGGTCAACTCACGTCGAGTGGATTGTTAGGTAGCCCACCACCGCCGAGCCCGTAGGCCTGGCGGTGGTCGGAAGAGTGGTCCGGAAGGGTGTTCAGCCGGGTAGGCCGGATGCCCGCCAAGCGCCGGGGCCGCGTGGTAGTGCGCGCCTGACCAGGCGTGACTTGTCCGCCCACGCCGAACGGCGCGGCTCGTCCTCGGTCGGACCGGCACCTGCCGCCAGACCGGCCACGACCGCCGTCACCACGGCCAGTTCCACGTCGTCCGGGTTGCCGCGCACCACCCGGAGGTGCGGTACCCCGTTCACAGCGGGATGTTCCCGTGCTTCTTGGGCGGCAGCACCTCGCGCTTGTCGCGCAGCATCGTCAACGCCCGTGCGACGTAGGAGCGCGTGAAAGATGGAGGGATCACGCTGTCAACATAACCACGTTCCGCCGCCACGTACGGGTTGCAGAGTGCGTCTTCGTACTCCTGCTGCAAACGGGCCCGAAGCGCGTCCACGTCCTCGCCGGCGGCCAACGCGTTCGCCAACGTCTTGCGGTGCACGATGTTGGCCGCGCCCTGCGCGCCCATGACCGCGATCTGCGCCGTCGGCCACGCCAGGTTGATGTCCGCGCCCAGGTGCTTGGACCCCATCACGTCGTACGCGCCGCCGTACGCCTTGCGGGTGATCACGGTGACCAGCGGCACGGTCGCCTCGGCGTAGGCGTAGATCAGCTTCGCGCCGCGCCGGATGATGCCGTTCCACTCCTGGTCGGTGCCGGGCAGGAAGCCTGGCACGTCGACGAAGGTCAGCACCGGGATGTTGAACGCGTCGCAGGTCCGCACGAACCGCGCCGCCTTCTCCGAGGCGTCGATGTCCAGGCAGCCCGCGAACTGGGTGGGCTGGTTGGCCACGATGCCCACCGAGTGGCCGTCCACCCGGCCGAAGCCGACCAGGATGTTCGGCGCGAACAGCGGCTGGACCTCCAGGAACTCACCCTCGTCCACCACCCGGGTGATGACCTCGTGCATGTCGTAGGGCTGGTTGGCCGAGTCCGGGATCAGCGTGTCCAGCTCGCGGTCCTCGTCGGTGATCGACTCCTCGACGGAGCCGTGCACCACGTCGTCCGGCGCGTCGAAGACGGGCGGCTCGGACATGTTGTTCGCGGGCAGGTAGGACAGCAGCTCCTTGACGTAGGAGATGGCGTCCTCTTCGTTGTCCCCGAGGTAGTGCGCGTTGCCGGACTTGGTGTTGTGCGTGCGCCCGCCGCCCAGCTCCTCGAAGCCGACGTCCTCGCCGGTGACGGTTTTGATCACGTCCGGGCCGGTGATGAACATGTGCGAGGTCTGGTCGACCATGACCACGAAGTCGGTCAACGCGGGCGAGTAGACGTGGCCGCCCGCGTTCGCGCCCATGATCAGCGAGATCTGCGGGACGACGCCGGACGCGGCCACGTTGCGGCGGAAGATCTCGCCGTAGAGGCCGAGCGAGACCACACCCTCCTGGATGCGCGCGCCGCCGCCCTCGTTGATGCCGACGATCGGCCGGCCGGTCTTGATCGCCAGGTCCATGACCTTGACGATCTTCTCGCCGTAGACCTCGCCGAGCGAGCCGCCGAAGACGGTGACGTCCTGGCTGAACACGCACACCGGGCGGCCGTCGACGGTGCCGTAGCCGGTCACCACGCCGTCGCCGTAGGGCTTGTTGCGCTCCTGCCCGAAGTTCGTGGAGCGGTGCCGTGCCAGCTCGTCCAGCTCCACGAACGAGCCGGGGTCGAGCAGCAGCTCGATCCGCTCGCGGGCGGTTTTCTTGCCCTTGGCGTGCTGCTTCTCCACCATGCGCGCCGAACCGGCGTGCACGGCCTCGTCGTTGCGCCGGTACAGGTCGGCCAACTTCCCGGCCGTGGTGTGGACGTCCGGCTCCTCGCCGATGGGGGCGGTCGCACTGCTCATGACCGGGCAGCTTAACCAGCTCTTCACAACGGGGCCGGGCGTAGTAGCTCACGTCACGATCACGCCGGTTGACCTCCAGTGCGGTGGAGGTTGCAGGCTTGGTCACGGCGGCCTGCCCCACCATCCACACCGCTCCGACGAAGCGCGTGGGGCGGGTCGCTTCTAACCTTCGAACCGTGACCCTCGATGCTGCGGCACTTCGCGACAAGCTCATCGGCCCCTACGCGGCCATCGACGTCGTCGCGCACACCGGTTCCACCAACGCCGACCTGCGCGTCGCCGCCAGTCGGGGCGCGCACGACCGCACCGTCCTCATCGCCGAACAGCAGACCGCCGGCATGGGACGACGGGGGCGGGGCTGGGTGTCGCCGACCGGTGGCCTCTACCTCAGCGTGCTGTTCCGCCCGAGCGGGGTGGCGCCGGCCCGACTGCCGTGGTTGACGCTGCTCGCGGGCGTCGCGCTGGTCCGCACCGCGAAGAGCGTCGGCGTCGAAGCGGCCTTGAAGTGGCCGAACGACCTGCTCATCGGTGACGCCAAGGCGGCCGGCGTGCTGGCCGACGTCACGGCGGGCGTGGCGCAGGCGGTGGTCGTCGGCATCGGGCTCAACGTGGCCGAGCTGCCCGCCGACGTCGAGCCCGGCGTCGGCGGCCTCATGCCGACCAGCCTCGAAGACCACGCCGGACCGCTGGACCGCACCGAGGTGGCGATCACCCTGCTCAGCGAGTTGGCCGCGCTCGAAAGCCAGTGGCGGCGGGCGGGCGGTGACGAGCCGGCGTTGCGCGAGGAGTACCGCAAGCACTGCGCCACGCTCGGCCGCCCGGTGCGGGTGGAACTGGCCAGGAGCGAGCCCCTGCTCGGCACGGCCCGCTACCTGGAGACCGACGGCACGCTCGTGGTGCGCGACGACGCGGGCAACGACCACTCCGTTTCCGCCGGGGACGTGGTGCACCTGCGAGTACGGTGAGCCCTGCCCGGTTCGAGGCGAGCCCAGCCACCGAAAGGGACCGTCGTGGCCTACCCGGACGACCTGCTCAGCCCCAGTGAGCACGTCGTGATCCACAAGCACCCGCACTGGAAGATGTTGCTGGTCCCGGTGCTCGTGCTGCTCGTCGCGGTCGGCGGTGGCGCCTATCTCGCGGCGCTGGTGTCGGACCAGAGCTGGGCGTCGATCGTCTGGATCGTGCTCACCGTCGTCGTCGTGGTGCTGGTCACCTGGCTGACCCTGGCGCCGGTGGCCCGCTGGCGCACCACGCACTTCATCGTCACCAGCGACCGCGTGATGTACCGGATCGGCGTGTTCAAGCGCACCGGCCTGGACATCCCGCTCAGCCGCATCAACAGCGTCCGCTTCGAGCACAGCCTGCTGGACCGGGTGCTCGGCTGCGGCACGCTGATCATCGAGTCGGCCTCGGACGAGCCGCTGGAGTTCGACGACATCCCGGGGGTGGAGAAGGTGCACTCGATGCTCTACCGGGAGATCAACGACAACCCCGCGGACGACCACCAGCCGGAGGACCGGGTCGATGGGCTCACGTGACGTAGGACTGCCGGAGACAGTCGGCGCGAACGGGCTCCCGGACCGCGTGACGATCTGGGAGGTCGGGCCGCGGGACGGTCTGCAGAACGAGTCCGAGGTGGTGCCGGTCGCCACCAAGCTGGAGTTCCTGGACCGGCTGGCCGACGCGGGCGGCACGGTGTTGGAGGCCACGAGTTTCGTGCACCCCAAGTGGGTGCCGCAGTTGGCGGACGCCGAGGAGCTGCTGGCGGGCCTGGTCAAGCGCCCCGGCGTGAGCTACCCGGTGCTGGTGCCCAACGAACGCGGGCTGGAGCGGGCGCTGCAGGCCGGTGTCGAGCACATCGCGATCTTCGCCAGCGCCACCGAGACCTTCGCCCGGCGCAACCTGAACCGGTCGCTGGACGAGCAGTTCGCCATGTTCGACCCGGTCGCGTCCCGCGCCAAGGCCGAGGGCCTGCTGGTCCGCGGGTACGTGTCGATGTGCTTCGGCGACCCGTGGGAGGGCGCCGTGCCCCGTGACCAGGTCATCGGCGTCGGCAAACGTTTGCTGGACATGGGCTGCGACCAGCTTTCGCTGGGCGACACGATCGGCGTGGCCACGCCCGGTCAGGTGACGGCGCTGCTCGCCGGTTTCGACGGTGTCGACCGGCTCGCGGTGCACTTCCACGACACGTACGGGCAGGCGTTGGCGAACACGTTGGCCGCGATGCAGGCGGGCGTGCGCATGGTCGACTCGTCGGCGGGCGGCCTCGGCGGCTGCCCGTACGCGGAGTCCGCGACCGGCAACCTGGCGACCGAGGACCTGGTGTGGATGCTCGACGGGCTGGGTGTCGAACACGGCTTCGACCTGGACAAGCTCGCCGACACCAGCGCGTGGATGGCGGAACGGCTGGGACGGCCGAGCCCGTCCCGGGTGGTGCGGGCGCTGCGGGGGTAGTCCGGACGCGGGCTTCGAGGTGGTCGAACGGCGAGGCGTGAACCGGGCCTTCGTCCGGCTCAGCCCGTGAACCCCGCCCGTGACGCCCGCCGTGATTCCCTCGAACGGTCGGGAACCGGCTCAGGGGTCGTAACGTCCAACGCGCGACCGACGACCAGGCCTGGCGACGGCGAAGACCGGAGGTGGCCGTGACGACCGATCACCGCGCCCAGGTGGACGAACTGCTCGCCGACTACCGGCGCAGCCGCGACCATCTGGCGTCCGTGCAGCGCGACCTGGCCAAGGTGTCCGGGTCGGCCACCAGCCCGGACGGCTCGGTGACCGCCGTGGTCGACGCCAAGGGCACGCTCACCGACCTGGAGTTGAGCGACAACGCGTACCGGCTGCGGCCGGCCCAGCTCGCCCAGCTGATCGTGCGCACCACGCGGGAAGCGGTGGCCAAGGCCGCCGAGGGCACCTACCGGACGTTGAGCCCGGTGCTGCCCGCCGGCACGGACCCCGAGGCGCTGTTGCGCGGTACCGCCGACCTGCGTCCGGAGGAGATCCAGCCGGAGGAGACCGAACCGGCGGAGCGACCTCGACGGCGTCCGGTCGTTGACGATGACGAGGACTTCGAGCAGCGCGACTGGCTTGGGGCCCAGGTCGCCACCCCGCGACCGGCCACCCCGCGCACGGCCACTTCGAGGAGAACGAGATGAACGGCTTCGAGACCGACCTCGCCCGCCTCGCCGAAGGCGTCGACGACTTCACCGCGTTCGCCGAGCGTGCCGCGAAGATCGCGGGCGATCTGGGTGGCGTCCTGGACTCGCTGGGCGACTGCTGGGGCGGTGACGCGATCGGGCAGAGCTTCGCGGCGAGCCACGTGCAGCCGTCGGGTGACGTGTTGAGCGGGTTGAGCGGGTTGAGCACCGGGTTCGGCGGCGTCGGCGAGCGCTTCGCCGAGACCGCCCGCACGTACCGCGAAGTCGAAGAGGGCAACCGCAACGCGCTCGGCGCGATCTGACCCGGGGGGCCGTGATGGGGATCGAGCTGCCGGCCGAACTGGCCGAGGTCGCCGCGAAAGCCGGGGTGTCGTGGCCGCAGGCCGACGAGGACGCCCTCCGCACGTCCGCCACCGCTTGGCGGGAGGCGGGCACGAAGCTGTCCACGTTGGCGGGCGAGTCCGACGGTTCGGCGGGCAAGGCGCTGGCCGCCATGTCCGGCTCGACCGCCGAGTCGGCGCGCGGCCACTGGAACAAGTTCACCGCGCCCGACGGCACCCTGAACTCGGTGGTGCGCGGCTGCAACGCGGCGGCCGACCGGTTGGACCACGCGGCCGAGCAGGTCGGCGCGGCCAAGGTCGAATTGGTCCGCGAGCTGGTGAACCTGGCCAAGAACAACGACGCCGCGCAGCAGGCCGCGGGTGCGGGTCACCCGACGGCGTTGCTCGGGCTGGACACGGCCGTGCGCGGTGCGGCGGCGAACGTCGCCCACCTGACCGACACGTTGACCAGCGCGGTGCGGTTGGACAGCGGCGTGCAGATCGGCGGCCACCAGCCCCCGGTCAACGCCAACCCCGGCGTGCACGCGCCCGACGCCGGCCCTGGTCAGGGCCCCGGTTCCGGCCCGTCGCAGGGCGGCCTGCTCGGTGGCGGTGGCTTGTTGGGCGGCGGTCAGGCCCCAGGCGGTGGGCTGGTGGACGGTCTGCTCGGCGGTGGTGGCCCGGCCGGCGGTGGCGCCGGCAGCGGCCAGGCTCCGGGCGGTGGATTGGTGGACGGTCTGCTCGGCAGTGCTGGTCCGGCCAGTGGTGGTCCGGCCGGCGGTGCCCCTGGTGGCCAGACGCCGGGCCTGGTCGGCGGGCTGGTCGGTGCGGTGACCGACACCGTGGGCGCGGTGGCCCAGCCGGTCGTGCAGACGGTCGGCGCGGTCGTGCCACCGGTCGCGGCCGTGGTGGCACCGGCGCTGGACACGGCGGGCGAGGTCGTGCAGGACGTCGGCCACACCGTCGACAACACGGTCGGCCGCACCGTTCAGGGCGCGGCGGACACGGTCCAAGGCGCGACCGACACCGTCGCACCTGGACGCGATCACGCACCGGGCCAGCCCGGCACCCCGCCCGGCCTGGGGAACCGGATCGGTGACGTGGTGAACCCGGTCCTAGGTGCCGTTCCGGCCGCCGCGGCTCCGATCGTGGACGTAGTCACCCGTGCCGAGGGCACGGTCAGCCAGTCGTCGGCGGCGGTCGTGGACCGCCCGCTGCTGCCCACCACCGATGCCCCGCACGCACCCGCGCAACCTGCGGCTCCGGCCGCGAACCAGGCCGCGCCGCAGGGACCGAACTTCAGCGGCCCGTCCCTCGGCGGTGGATCCGCCGCGGCCCCGGTTGCGGCCGCTGCGGCGGCCGTCGCGCAGAACCCGGCCGCCAACGCCGCCGCCAACCCGGCCGCGAACGCCGCTGCGAACACCCAGGCCCCGGCTCAGCAGGCGGCACCGAAAGCCGAGGCGCGCGCCGCCCAAGCCGCTCAAGCCGCACTGCCCGGTCAGCCCGGTCAGCCCGGTCAGCTTCAGCCTGGTCAGGCGCCGGCGGGTCAGGGGCAGGCCGGCCAAGGGCAGTCCAACCAGTCGGGCCAGGGCCAGCAAGGGCAGGGCCAGGGCGGTCAGGCCAAGGACGCCGGCGCAGGTCAGGCCAAGGGCGAGGCCGCTGCGAAGGCGGAGGGCCAAGCCAAGGCGGAAGGCCAGGCGAAGAGCGAGGGGCAGGCCAAGGGCGAGGCTGCGGTCAAGGGCGAGATCAAGGACGTCCAGCCGAAGGACCTCAAGGACGCCCTGGCCGCCGTCGCCCAGCAGGTCACGGACGGCACGCTCGGTTTCGCGATCATCCCCGTTCCGGTCGGCGGTCGCGACACGATCAGCGGCCCCGCGCTCCTGCCCGGTTCGACGTCGGGGGTCCTGCCGGCGGAAACGGTCGACACCCCTGCACCAAGTCCGGTCAAGGCCGCGCAGACCGCACAGCCGACCACCGACGTGGCGGCGTTGTTCCTGCTGCACATGTTCCCCGGCGGGATGCTCCCGCAGCCCAGCGCCAAGCCCGCTCGGCAGCTGCCGCGGCCGTCCGCGGACGAGACGTTCGCGGCGGGCCTCAGGTTCGAGCCGCAGGGGCACCCGGAGGGCCACTTGGTGGACGCGTCCGCCCAGTTCGGCCTGGACCTCCGGACCGCAGGCCAGGGCGGGCTGCGGTCGCGGCTCTCCGGTGCGGAGCCGACGCCGGCACGAGGTCCGGTGTCGACCGACCCGGTGCCCGCGCGCAACCGACCGCGCCTCGTCGTCACGCCCGGCACCGCGCCCGACCAGGCGCTGCTCGACGGCTACGACCCGTTGGCGGGGATGCACGAACGCGACTGGGACCACCGGTTCCTGGTCCGCGCCGACCCGCCCGAGTACGCCTGGCCGCCCGGTGAGCTGTTCCCCGAGGGCGGTTACGAGGCGGGCCAGGCCGGTGTGCTCGCGGTCGGCGTGGAGCTGGACCGGTTCGGCGCGGCCGAAGGCCGGGTGCTGTCCCACGCCGGCACCGCGTACGCCGCACGTTCGCTGCCGCCCGCGCTGGTGGACGCCGGCTACCACCGCTACCGCGTGGTCAAGGTGCTGCCGGTGTGGTTCACCCTGTCCGCCGAGTGGTTCGGACAGCCCGGTGGCGGCGTCCGGTACCGCACCACCTACCCGGTCGCCGACCTGCTCGCGCTGGGTTACCTGGAGGAAATGGGATGAACGCCGAGTCGATCCAGGGCTGGCTGCTGGCCGTGGGCGTGCCCGCCGAGGTCGTGTCGATCGGGGCGGAAGCCGACAACACGTGGTGCCTGCTGCCGACCGAGGAGGGTTTCGAGGTCTTCTGGCGGGAGCAGGGCAACCGGTACGACTGGGCGGCGTTCACCAGCGAGGACGTCGCCTGCCACTACCTGTTCGGCCGCCTGGTGTGGGCACAGGTCGTGCGCGGCGCGGTCGGTGTACTGCCCCAACCGGAAGCCGCCCAACCGGAACCTGCCCAACCGGAACCCGCACAGCCGCCGGCCGCCCAACCGCCGGCCGCACGGCCGGCCCCAGCACAGCCGCCGGCCGCACAGCCGGAGGCCGCGTCTACCGAGGCGTGAGGTCGGTCCGCCAGGGCACGCCCACCACGTCCTCGGCCTTCGGCACGGGCAGGAACACGGCGAACGTCGCGGGCCGGGCGGCGGACAGTTCCAGCCGCCCGCCGTCGGCGTCCACCAGGGCGCGCGCCAACGCCAAACCGACGCCGGTGGACCCGCCACCGGACACGCCGCGTTCGAAGATGTGGTGTGCCAACTCGTCCGGCACGCCCGCGCCACCGTCGGAGACCTCCACGACGACCGTGCCGTCATCACTGCGCGCGGTGACGACGACCTGACCTTCACCGTGCCGCAGGGCGTTGTCCAGCAGCACGCCGATCGCCTCACGCAGCCGCGCGGGCGTGGCGCGCGCCAGCAGACCGTCGGGCACCTTCACCCGCAGCGCGCGCCCGGCCCGGCGCAGCGGTTCACGCCACTCCTCGGCGATGGTCGACAACTCCGCACCCAGGTCGAGCGGTTCCGCGCCGACCGCGCGGGCGGCCCGAGCGGCGGCCAGCATCTCGTTGAGCACTTCGGCCAGCCGTTCGGCCTGCTCCAACGCGGCCCGCGCCTCGACGGCCGTGTCCGGCTCCGGGTGCAGGGACAGCGCCTCCAGCCGCAGCTGCAACGCGGTCAGCCTGCTGCGCAGCTGGTGCGAGACGTCACCGACCAGCTCCCGTTCCCGCTGCACGAGCTGCGCCAACGCCCCCGCCGACTTGTCCAGCGCATCGGCGACCAGGTCCAGTTCGGGCACGCCGTGCCGCCGGTCGTCGTGCCGGAAGTCACCCGCGCCCAGCCGGGCCGCACGTGCCGCGACGTGCCGCAACGGCGCGGCGAGCTTGCGCGCCGTCACCGTGGCCACCACCGTGCCGGTGCTCACCGACAGCACGACCAGCAGCACCACCAGCGCCGCGACCTGGTACTGCGAGGTGTGCATCGGCGCCGACGACACCTCCAGCCGCACCGTGCCCTGCTGCGCGGTCGGCACCTCGACCGACAACGGGTCCGCGCCGGGTGTCTCGCCGAACTCATGCACCCCGCTGGACGACGTGACCACGAGGTGCCCGCCCTCGGGCACGCCGACCTCCACCGGTCCGAGGTCGATCGGTCGTCCGCCGGCGATCTGGTCGTCGATGGACGCCGCGATCTGCTGCGCCTGTGCGGTGAGGGCGGTCCGCGCGCCGTCCTCCACCAGCCGCAGGGCCGTGTAGCCGAGGGGGATGCCCAGGGCGAACCCGGTGACGGCGACGGCGAGCAGGATGGCCCGCAGGATGCGGCTGCGCATCAGTCGGCGGTGTTGAAGCGGAAGCCGACGCCGCGCACGGTCGCGATGCGGCGCTCCACCGAGCGGGCGTCACCGAGCTTGCGGCGCAGCCAGGACATGTGCATGTCGAGCGTCTTGCTGCTCTTGAGCTCCGGGTCGTTCCAGACCTCGGACAGGATCTCGTCGCGGTGCACCACCTGGCCCGCGCGTTGGATCAGCACGCGCAGCAGCTCGAACTCCTTGTTCGCCAGCTGCACCTCCAGCCCGTCCACGGTGACGCGGCGGGCCGCGAGGTCCATCCGCACGCCGTTGACCTCCAAAGTGCCGGGCGCGCGGCGTCGGAGAAGGGCGCGGATGCGGGCCATCAGCTCGGCCAGCCGGAACGGCTTGGCCACGTAGTCGTCCGCGCCCGCGTCGAGCCCGACGACGAAGTCCACTTCGTCGGACCGGGCGGTGAGCATCAGCACCGGGATGCCCCGACCGCTCGCGCGCAGCCGCCGGCACACCTCCAGCCCGTCCATCCCGGGCAGGCCGAGATCGAGCACCAGTAGGTCGATGCCGCCGTGCGCGGTGGCGTCCAAGGCGCTCGGGCCGTCGGTGACCACATGCACCTGGTAGCCCTCCCGCTGCAACGCACGGGACAGCGGTTCGGCGATCGCCGGATCGTCCTCGGCCAACAAGACCACGTTCACGCCGCTCAGCGTAGGCGTGGCACGATCCGTTCCGTGTCAGACCTACGTGCCGATTTGTCCCTTGCCATCCGTTTGGCCGACGAGGCCGACAAGATCACCACCGCGCGGTTCCGCGCCGGGGACCTCGTGGTGGAGCGCAAGCCCGACCGGACGCCGGTGACGGACGCGGACGTGGCGGTCGAGGACGCGATCCGCGCGGTGCTCGCGGTCGACGCCCCGGACGACCAGGTCGCGGGGGAGGAGCGCGGCGGCACGGCGGGCGCCGGCCGGGCGTGGGTGGTCGATCCGATCGACGGCACGAAGAACTTCCTGCGCGGCGTGCCGGTGTGGGCAACCCTGATCGCGCTGGTCGTGGACGGTGTGCCGGTGGTCGGCGTGGTCAGCGCGCCCGCGTTGGGCCGCCGCTGGTGGGCCTCGACGGGTGGCGGAGCACACACTTCGGACGCGTCGGGTGAGCGGACGATCAGCGTGTCCCGTGTGCACGAGCTGTCCGACGCCTACCTGTCCACCACGCACCTGGGCACGTGGGTCGAGTACCACTCCCGTGAGGCGTACCTGGCGCTGGTGGACGCGTGCTGGGAGAACCGGGCGTTCGGCGACTTCTGGCAGCACTGCCTGGTCGCGGAGGGCGCGATCGACCTGGCCGCGGAGCCGATCGTGAACGCGTGGGACGTGGCGCCGTTCCAGGTGCTGGTGACGGAGGCCGGTGGCCGGTTCAGCGACCTCGGCGGCGTGGAGCGCTTCGACGGCGGCAACGTGCTGTCGAGCAACGGGCACCTGCACGACGCGGCGTTGAAGGTGCTCGCGCGTTAGCCGGGTGGAGTTCCGCGGTTGACCGCGGCGTCGATGGTCGCCGCCAGCTTCGGCGCGTCGGCGGTGTAAGTGTTGAACTTGAGCCGGCGACGGTCGTTGAGCCGCAGCACGCAGTAGAAATCGATACCCAATACGTGGGGACCGCCTGTTTTCTCCACACCGTACGGGCGCACCGAAACAATGTCGGACCACCTGATCACCGAGACGGCACCACCTACGTGGTGCACGATCCCGTGCTCGTAAACCTCGAAGAATGCACCCTTCGTGCGGACGGCCTTCGTCCACAGGGAGCACCCGAAGCACAGGCACACCAGACCAAGAGCCACCAGCCCACCGGGCAGCGCCCCCGACTGGGCTGTCGCCGTGGGGTCGGTGAAGAAGACGATGCTCAGCGGCACTCCGGCACCCAGCCCGATAGCCGCCACCGCCAGGAACGCCACGGCCGCTCTGCGCCGCCTGCCGTTGTCGGTCCGGTGTTCGCCTACGCGTTTGCCCAACTGCTCGGTTTCCACGACCGCCTCCCGCTCTCGGGACACAGCCTGGCCGTCCACGGGCACGCGCGTGCCGACGTGACAGCTTCCGGCCACACGTCAGGAGCGGCCGAGCGCTTCGTCGTCCGAGCCGTCGTTCGGGCTGTCGTAGGACCTGGTCACGCGGCGCGGGCGGAAGTCGGCTTCGGGGAAGACCCACTTCTTGTAGCCCCACCAGCGGAACGCCATGGCGAGCAGGGTGCCGATGATCTGGGCGCTGACGAAGTCGGCGAACTCCTCGCCCAGCCTGCTGATGTTGGGCTCCTGGAGGTGCAGCAGGTAGCGCGACACCCACAGCGGCATCGAGTTGATCGCGATGCCGATGCCGTTGACCAGGAAGAACAGCGCCGCCTCGTGATGGCGTTCGCGGCCGCCCCTGGTCTTGAACGACCACTCGCGGTTGAGCACGTACGACACGATGGTGGCCACCAGCGTCGCCACGATCTTCGCGGTCACCGGCTTCTCGGTCAGCACGGTCAGCTTGAGCGCGTAGAAGATGGCCGTGTCGATCACGAAGCAGGTGCCGCCGACCATGGCGAACTTCAGCAGCTCTCTGTGCTTGAGAGCCTGGGAGCGCAGCGGTTCGGGCAGGCGGCGGACCACGTTTTCCACAACGGACACCAGAGCAGTGTACGGAAAACGGATGAATGGCCAGTTCAGGCGACTTCGCGCTGCTCCGCGACGACGTGCAGCGGCCGCACCGACGGCCGCGCGTCGGCCTCGGGGAACACGAACTTCCGCATCGCCCAGAACTTGAACCCGGTGGCCAGCAGCATGCCGATCACCGATCCGGTGAGGAAGTCCGCGACCTCCGAGTGCAGGTCGAACACGTGCCGCGAGACGTACAGCGGCAACAGGTTCACCCCGATACCCACACCGCTGACCAGGAAGAACAGCGCCGCCTCGTGGTGCCGTTCACGGCCGCCACGGGTGTGGAACGACCACTCGCGGCTCAGCACGTACGACGAGATGACCGCCACCAGCACCGCGATGGCCTTGGCCGTGACCACCTTGTCCTGCAGGACGGTCAGTTTCAGCGCGTACCAGACACCGTTGTCGATCAGGAAGGTCGTGCCGCCCACGACGGCGAACCGGATCAGCTCACGGTGCTTGTTGATCAGGAACCGGATCGGTTCCGGCAAAAGGCCGAAGACCTTGCGCACTAGTGGCAGCACCGGGGCAGGCTACCGACACGGTGATCGAACGATCACGAAGGGGTGCGGCAGCGATCAGGGAGTAGGTCGTCCAGCAACGGCGGCAGCCACGGTTGGCTGGGCTGACACGGTTCGTCACCGGTCGGCGGTGGTTCCGTCGGGGTCGGCTCGGTGGTGGTCGGTTCGGTCCTCGGTGTCGACGCGGGCGTTGACGGTTCCGTCGGCAGCGGCAGCAACGGCGGCTCGGTGGGCGTCGTGGGAGTGTGCGTCGTGGTCGGAGTGGTGGGTTTGGTCGTGGTCGTGGTCGTGGTCGTGGTCGTGGTCGTCGGCAGCGGCCACGGGGCGGTCGGCAGCGGCGGCGTCGGTGGGTTGTCGATCGGCGGCACCGGCAGCTGATCGTCGTCACCTGGACGCAGCGAAATGGGCACCTCGACGGTCTCCGAGGCGGTGCCGAGCGTGGCACTGACGCGCACCACGCCGCTGTGGTGCGGCGATCCGAACGCCCACACCGTCAGCCGGAACGACTCGGTGCGCGCCAACGGAACCTCGCACACCACTCGGCGCCACCACCGCTTGCAGCCGTACCCGGGCGCGACCAGCGTGATGTGTTCGTCGGACTCCACGACCAGCCTCAGGTCGCCGGGCCGGCCGCCGGTGTTGATGGCCTTGATGTCCAGGCGCGGGTCCCAGAACCCGTGCTGCCACTTGCGGACCAGCAGTTCCAGGTCGTCGTCCACCGGCCGCACCTCGACGTCGACCGCGATCGCCACGCTGATCGACGTGCCCGCGCTGACCGTGCCGGTGATCCGCCCGGTCACCGCCTCGTAGTCGGCCTGGAGCCGGAACACGAACGTCGCCGTCCCGCCGGGCGCGATGCCCTGCGTCGTGCCGCACGTCACCGTGCCGGTGCCCGCCGGGCACGTCACGGACTGCGCGGCGGCACCGTCGAGCCTGGTCAGGCGGGTTCCCGTGAACGACGGGCCGGGGCCGACGGACCGGACGCCGGGCAGCAGGTTCAGCACCACGCTCGCCGGTTGCGAGGCCGTCTGACCGGAGTTGCGCACGGTGATCGTCAGGTCCGCCGATTCCGTGCCGGGCGTCAGGGTGAACCCGCTGGGCGCCGTCGGCACGAGGTTCGCCGGTGTCGGCTCCGGTTTAGGCACTGGTGCTGATGTGGGCACGGTCGTGGGCGCGGTGGTGGGCGCAGGCGCGGTGGTGGGTGCGGTCGTGGGTGCAGGTTCGGTAGTCGGCGCAGGTTCGGTGGTGGGCGCGGTAGTGGGCGCAGGTTCGGTGGTGGGTTCGGTAGTGGGCGCAGGTTCGGTGGTGGGTTCGGTAGTGGGCGCGGACTCGGTGGTGGGTTCGGTCGTGGTCGTGGGTTCGGTGGTGGGTTCCGGAGCCGGCGGTGGCGGCTGGGGAGTCGGCACCTGCGGCTGGGTGGTGGAGTCGATCTGCGTCGTGGGCGGCGGCGCGATCTGCGCCGCGGGCACGTCCTGGTCGCCACCGGACGCCAGGCCGATCGCCACCGCGACCACCAGGGCCGCGACCGAGGCGGCGGCGCCGAGGAGCTGACGCGGTACGGACGTGATGGCACCGGCAGCACCACCCGTGCCCGCGGCGGCGGCGACGGTGGCGGCCTTGGCGGTGCCCGCGCCAGCGGCGGCCAGGTAGCCGGAGGCGCCGATACCGAGCACCAGCGGTGCGATGATCCCGCGCAGCGCGCCGTTGACGTCGGCCAGTTCGGCGGCCAGCGCGCGGCAGGCCGTGCACTCGTCCAGGTGCGCCTCGACCTGCGTGGTCTCCCGCTTGGACAGGCCGCCGCGGGTCCAGGCGCCGAGCTTGTCGACGGTGGCGCGGCAGCGTTCGGCCTGGGTCTCGGCCAGGTGCACCTGTAGGTAGGCCTGTTTGAGGCCCTCACGGGCCCGGTAGGCCAGCGCGGACACGCTGTTGGCGCTCAGACCGAGCAGCGGCGCGACCTCGGCGGGCGTCTGGCCCTCGATCTCGGTGTGCCAGAGCACGGTCTGCCAGCGCTCGGGCAGCCGGGCGAACGCCTTGGCGGCCATCGACCGCTCCAGCCCGGCGACGGCGGTGTCCTTGAACGGCACGCTGGTCGCCTCGGGCGCGACCTCGGCGATGTCCTCGGACAGCTCGAGCTTCTTGTCCCGGCGCGTCTTGTCGTAGGCGGTGTGGCGCAGCGCGGTGAGCAGGTAGGCGCGGAACGCGATGTCCGGGCCCCGGCCCGCGCGCAGCGTGTCGAGGACCTTGGCGAAGGCGTCCGAGACCAGGTCGTCGGCCTCGGCGGACGACCTGGCGAGCTGGCGGGCCAGGTTGTACGCGGCGGAGACGTGCCGTTCGTAGAGCTGCCCGTAGGCGTCGATCGCCCCGCCGCGCACGGAGTCGATCAGCTCCGCGTCGCTCGGTCCCTGGACTTCGGCAGGAACGATCGCCACGTGTTTCCCCTTACTCGCGCGGCGCCAGTCTGACGCACTGAGTCGTGAAACGTCACCTCAAACCCCCCACACGGGGCGACCTAATGCCGTCATGGATGAAGCGCGGCGACGTCCCGTACTCGGAACCGACGTCGAGGAGGCATCCGAGTGGGTGTGCGGGAAGCGGTCACACGGCGCTCCGGCGCGGACGGGGCGCGCGCGCTGCGGTCGAGATGGCGGACCGCCACGATGGCCGCGGGCTGGGCGTTCCCGGCGGACTGGCCGTTGGCAGAGGTGGACGACGTCTGCCGGGCGATGCTGGGTCCGGGCGATCCGAGCCCGCAGCTGTACGGGTTGGGCAGCGCGCGGGCCGAGGCCGGGACCGGGCTGGCCGAGACGCTGCTGGACCTGGCGGCGTTGCACGCGGTGTTGGCGGAGCCACCCGGGTCGACCGGGATCGTCTCGCCCAACGTCGACGCGATTCCGGCGCGGATGCTCCGGACCACCGCGCTGGGCTGGGGTGACGTGATGAGCAAGCAGGCGGGCAACTGCGGGGCGGACAACCCGCTGACCGGCCTGGCCACCGCCGCGTACCTGCGGACCAGGCTGCGCGAGGTGTACGCCGAGACGCGGACCGCGGGCCGTCAGGAGCACTTGCTGGTGCTGGTGTCGCTCGACCTGACCCGGACGTCCGGGTGGTCGCGCGTGGTGGCGATGACCTTGTTGGCCGATGCCTTGATGGAGGTGTTCGACGCCGGCGAGACCGTGGCCTCGGTCGGACCTTCGGTGGCGTGCGTGCTGCTGCGCCGTGACCGGCACCTGCCGCGGGCCCTGGCCAACCTGCGGGTGCTCGCAGCGGACCGACTGGCCTCAGACCCGCACATCGCGCCGGCCGGACCGGTCCGGGTCCGGTTGCAGGAACTGCCCGAGACGTGCGAGGACGCGGTGAGGTTGATCACCGGTCTCGGACGCTGACACGTCGGCCGCCGAGCACACCCCAACCCCTGTCCGGCGTCCGTCATCGCCTCCACTCCCCCGAGAAGCCCGGTGCCCAGCGCACCGGGCTTCTCACTTTTCCCGAGCATCCTGCGCGTTTGACAGCCGCAGGGGCGTGATGGTCTTCTAGTGTCTTAGTTGACTAGAACAATTCGGAGGCGCCGGGTGGAGTTCCGCATCGACCGGTCCAGCGGCCTTCCCGCGTACCTCCAGCTGGTGCGCCAGGTGCGGGAAGCGCTGCGCCTGGGCTGGCTGGCGCCAGGAGACCGGTTGCCGACCGTCCGCGACGTCGTCGCGACGAGTGGTGTGAACGCGAACACCGTGCTCAAGGCCTATCGCGAACTGGAACTGTCCGGCCTGGTCGAGGCACGCCAGGGCTCGGGCACCTTCATCAAGGCTCGGCTCGGCTCGACCGACCCGGAGGTGATGGCGGCGCTCAGGACGCGCCTGGCCGAGTGGGTTCGTGAAGCCCGTGAGGCCGGTTTGGACATCGAGGACATCGACGCTCTTGTGCGGTCTGTCCTCTCCGAGGGGGAAGGGGTGGCGGTCGCATGACGACCGTTGTCGAGCCTGTCGACCGCACTGCGATCGCGGTGCGCGCACAGGCGTTGGGCAAGCGGTACCGCAGCAAGTGGGCGCTGCGGGAGTGCACGTTCGACCTGCCCGCGGGCAAGGTGGCGGCACTGGTCGGCGCGAACGGCGCCGGCAAGACGACGTTGATGACCGTCCTCGCGGGCCTTCTCGACGCCGACGAGGGGTCGGCGGGCGCGACGGGCCGGGTGGCGTTCGTATCGCAGGAGAAGCCGGTCTACCGGAACTTCTCCGCGGGCGACATGCTGCGCCTGGGGGCACGCCTCAACGTCGTGTGGGACGACTCACGGGCCCGCCGCTGGCTGGCGCGGTTCGAGATCCCGCTGGACAAGGCGTGCGGCAGGCTGTCCGGCGGCCAGCAGGCCCAGGTGGCGTTCGCGCTGGCCATCGGCTCGCGGCCGGACGTGCTCATGCTGGACGAGCCGCTGGCCAACCTCGACCCGCTGGCCCGCCGCGAGGTGACCGCGGAGCTGCTGAGCGAGGTCGGCGAGACCGGCATGACGGTGCTGCTGTCCACGCACGTCGTGGCCGAGCTGGCGGGCGTGGCCGACTACCTGCTGCTCCTCGCGCACGGGCGGCTGCTGGCAGGCGGTGACCTGGACGAACTGCTCGGCCGGCACGTCAGCTACACCGGCCCGCGCTCGGACGTGCCGCCCGCGTTGGGCGACATCGTGGAGGCCCGGCACACCGACAACCAGTCGACGTTCGTGGTCAAGCTGCCCGAGGGGCAGCCGCGGCCGGTCGTGGCGGGCCCGTGGACCGAGCGCCTGTTGACGTTGGAGGACTACGTGCTCGCGCAGCTCGAAGCCACCCGGAAGGGGGCCCGAGCATGACCACCACCACGACGACCGACGTCACGACCGCCGCACCGGTGGCCACTCGCACCCGCGTCGGCTGGGGTGACCTGCTGTGGCTGACCTGGCGACAGCACCGCTGGACGATCCTCGGCACGGCCGTGGTCGTCGTCGGCATCGTCGCCGTGGCGCTCGGCTTCGCCTGGCACGCCGACGCCACCGCCGAAAACCACGACCGGCTCGACCGGTCGAGCTACGTGGACGTGAGCCAGCTACTCGCGCTGACGCCGACGGCGCTGGGCGTGGTCATCGCGGTGTTCTGGACCGCGCCCCTGCTCTCCCGCGAGTACGAGCAGCGCACGCACCTCGTGGTGTGGAGCCAGGACCTCACCTCGATCCGCTGGCTGGTGGGCAAGATCGTGCTGCTCGGTGCGATCACCGTGGTGCTCGCCGCCGGCCTTGGCACGGCGTTGATCAGGATGATGAACAGCATGAACGCCGCCACGACGGACCACGTGCCGTTCCAGCCGTTCGAGGAAGTGGCGTTCGAGGCGGCGCCGCAGGTGCAGGTCGGGTACGCGGTGTTCGGCTTCGCGCTCGGCCTGGCGTTCAGCGCGATCACCCGCCGCACAGTGCTGTCGATGGGGCTCACCCTCGGCGGGTTCTTCCTGGCGCGCCTGCTCGTGTCGGGGTTCTGGCGGCCGTACTTCCAGGAGCCGCTGCGCAAGGTGGAGCCGTACGACGACTCGGCTCTGTACTGGAACGCCGGGAACGACGGCTCCTGGACGGTGAACTCCGGCTACGCCGACGCCTCGGGCAACGAGATCGATTTTACCCGGGTGTGTAACAGCGCCCAGTCGAACGACAACTACGTGAAGTGCATAGCCGACAACGGCATGCAGACCTTCCGCGACTACCACCCGGCCGACCGGCTCGTGTCGTTCCAGTGGTTCGAGTTCGGGGTCTTCGCCGTGCTCGCCGCCGGACTGCTCGCGCTGACCTTCGTGTGGGTGCGCCGGGCGCGTCCGGTCTGATCGGGAGCGGGCCTGCCGCCTTCGCACCGCGACGGCCCGTCTGAGGGGGCTCGCACGCCTTGGCGGTGTGTGCGGCTCTGTCGGCGGGTCGGTACCCGATCTACGGCGGCCGTCGTGGAACCGGGGCCGACCTGCCGACTTCCCACACGGTCGGGCGGTCCGGTCGGGACCATGCTGTTTGTGCAGGTAGAATCACGAAACCGTGGACTCCCGAACTCGTCTCCCCGTCGTCGGCATGATCGGCGGCGGCCAGCTCGCCCGCATGACGCACCAGGCCGCCATCCCGCTCGGCCAGTCGCTGCGGGTGCTCGCCGAGTCGGACTCCGACCCCGCCGCGCTCGTCGCGCGGGATGTGGAACTGGGCAAGCACACCGACCTGGACGCGCTGCGGGCGTTCGCCAAATCGTGTGACGTCGTCACCTTCGACCACGAGCACGTGCCGCAGGAGCACCTGCACGCGCTGGTCGCCGACGGCGTGAAGGTGTTCCCCGGGCCCGACGCCCTGGTGCACGCGCAGGACAAGCTGGTCATGCGGGTGCGGCTGGCCGAGATGGGTGCGCCGGTGCCGCCGTTCTCGGCCGTGCTGGAGGCGGCGGACGTGCTGAAGTTCGGCGCCCAGCACGGCTGGCCGTGCGTGCTGAAGGCGGTGCGCGGCGGCTACGACGGCCGTGGCGTGTGGATGCTCAACACGCCGCAGAGCGCGCAGCGGGTCGTCCCCGAGCTGCTGGCCGCCGGCACGCCGTTGATGGTCGAGCAGTGCGTGCCCATGCGCCGTGAGCTGTCCCAGCTGGTCGCGCGCTCGCCGTTCGGGCAGGGCGCGTCGTGGCCGCTGGTGCAGACCGTGCAGGCGGACGGGATCTGCGTCGAGGTGCTGGCCCCGGCCCCGGACGGGCCCGCCGAACAGGCGCAGGAGCTGGCGCTGAAGATCGCCGCCGAGCTGGGCGTGGTCGGGCTGCTGGCGGTGGAGCTGTTCGACACCGCCGACGGGCTGGTCGTCAACGAGCTGGCGATGCGCCCGCACAACTCCGGTCACTGGACCATCGAAGGGGCCCGGACCTCGCAGTTCGAGCAGCACCTCCGTGCCGTGCTCGACTACCCGCTCGGCGCGACGGACCTCGCCGCGCCCGCCGTCGTGATGGCGAACGTCCTGGGCGCGTCGGACGCGCCCGCGATGGGGCCGGACGAGCGGCTGCACCACCTGTTCGCCCGGTTCCCCGACGCGCACGTGCACCTGTACGGCAAGGCGGAGCGGCCGGGACGCAAGATCGGTCACGTGACGCTGCTCGGTGAGCGGATGGACGAGGTGCGTGAGCGGGCTCGGCTCGCCGCGCACTGGCTGTCCGACGGTGTGTGGCTGGACGGGTACGACATCCACGGAGGACAGCAGTGACGCAGGTCGGCGTGATCATGGGCAGCGACTCGGACTGGCCGGTGATGAAGGCGGCGGCCGAGGCGCTGGCCGAGTTCGACGTGACCTACGAGGTCGGCGTGTACTCGGCGCACCGCACGCCGCAGCGGATGCTGGACTACGCGTCGTCGGCGGCCGGGCGCGGGTTGCAGGTGATCATCGCCGGTGCCGGTGGGGCGGCGCACCTGCCGGGCATGGTGGCGTCGGCGACGGTGCTGCCGGTGATCGGCGTGCCCGTGCCGTTGAAGTACCTGGACGGGATGGACTCGCTGCTGTCGATCGTGCAGATGCCGGCCGGCGTGCCGGTGGCCACGGTGTCCGTCGGTGGTGCGCGCAACGCGGGGCTGCTGGCCGTGCGGGTGCTGGCGGCTTCCGATCTGGTCCTGCAGAAGCGGATGGAGGCGTTCCAGGCGTCGCTTTCGGACCTCGTGCTGGAGAAGGACGCGGCGCTGCGGGCTGTTGCGGACCGCACAGCGGACAAGTGAGTGAACGCGCGCTAACATCCTGGTAAGACGCCCTACCGGGAGGTAACTTAACGTGGACCCGAGCTTCGGTACCTACCAGCTCGCCGAGGAGCACGAGGCGCTGCGCGAGGCGGTCCGGTCCCTTGCGGACAAGGAGATCGCACCGCACGCGGCGGACGTGGACGAGCAGGAGCGCTTCCCGGTCGAGGCGTTGAACGCGCTGGTCAAGTCAGGTTTCGCGGCCGTGCACGTGCCCGAGGAGTACGACGGCCAGGGAGCCGACTCGGTGGCGACGTGCATCGTGATCGAGGAGGTGGCGCGCGTGTGCGCGTCGTCGTCCCTGATCCCGGCGGTGAACAAGCTGGGCACGATGCCGATCCTGCTGTCGGCCTCGGAGTCGCTGAAGCAGCAGGTGCTGCCGTCCGTCGCGTCGGGTGAGGCGATGGCGTCGTACGCGCTGTCCGAACGCGAGGCCGGTTCGGACACGGCATCGATGCGCACCCGGGCCCGTCTGGACGGTGACCACTGGGTGCTGAACGGCACCAAGTGCTGGATCACCAATGCGGGTGAATCCACCTGGTACACGGTCATGGCGGTGACGGACCCCGACGCGCCGAAGAAGTCGCAGGGCATCTCGGCGTTCGTCGTGCACAAGGACGACCCGGGTTTCGTGGTGGGTTCGAAGGAGCGCAAGCTCGGCATCAAGGGCTCCCCGACCCGCGAAATCCACTTCGAGAACTGCACGATCCCCTCGGACCGCATCATCGGCGAGCCCGGCACCGGCCTGAAGACGGCATTGCGCACTCTGGACCACACGCGTCCCACGATCGGTGCCCAGGCCGTGGGCATCGCCCAGGGTGCCCTGGAAGCCGCGGTCGCCTACGTCAAGGACCGCAAGCAGTTCGGCAAGACGATCTCCGAGTTCCAGGGCGTCCAGTTCATGCTGGCCGACATGGCGATGAAGATCGAAGCGGCCCGACACATGGTCTACGTGGCCGCGGCGAAGGCCGAGCGAGGCGAACCGAACATCAGCTTCATCACCGCGGCGGCCAAGTGCTTCGCCTCCGACGTGGCCATGGAGGTCACGACGGACGCCGTGCAACTGTTCGGCGGCGCCGGCTACACCCGCGACTTCCCCGTGGAACGCATGATGCGTGACGCCAAGATCACCCAGATCTACGAGGGCACCAACCAGATCCAGCGCGTCGTCATGTCCCGCGCCCTGCTCAACCGCTAGATCAACGATCTTGACCACGGCCTGGAGACGCATGATTTCCATGATCATGCCGCCTCCAGGCCGTGATTTTGAGACCCGAACACCCCGTTGATGGCAAGCCGTGCCCGCTCGTGGCTGGACGGGACGAGGTGCGTGTACGTCCGGAGCGTGAAGCCGGGGTCGGAGTGGCCCAGGTACTCCGCCAGCTCCTTGACCGAGACGCCCTGGGAGAGCAGTACCGAGGCGTAGAAGTGCCTCAGCGCGTGCATCCCGTCCGCCCGCTTGCGGTAGATGAGACCGGCCTCCCGGAACGCGCCCAGCCAGACGACCTTGTGGAACAGGTCGCCGGTGTAGAGCCGCCCACCGTCCCCAGTGGCCAGCAGTCGGACCGTCACCAGGTCGCCCTCCGGGTCCTTCCACGGCAAGGTCACCTCGACCGGTGGGAAGAGCCGCATGTGCTCCCTGATCGCCCGCAGGACGCCACTGGCCAGCGGCACCACCCGCCGCTTCCCACCCTTGGGGAGCGCGAACACGAGCTGACCGCGAACCACCCTCAGTTGCCGCTGGACGCGCAGCACCATCCCGGCGTCGTCCACGTCGTCCGGTGACAGGCCGAGGATTTCGCCCTGCCGGAGACCGCAGCCAGCGCCGAGAGGGCAGACGATCGCGAAGCGCGGTTCGATCGCCCCTTCGATCTCCAACACGCGGTCTTCCGGCCAGACGACGATGTCAGGGCTGACCGACGTCGGCCGCTTGATCGTCTTGGCCTTGCACGGGTTCTCCGTGATCAGCTTGTCCTCAACGGCCGAGTCCATCACCGACGACACGATGGTGAACAGCACCGTTTTGTAGTTCTCGCTCAGTCGTTCCTGCTCCAGCACGCCGAGCCATTCCCGGACGGTTGCAGGCTTGATCTTGCCAACCGGCAGTTCGCCGAAGTGCGGGTAAATGCGACTCTCCAGCCGACTGTTGAGTGCTTCCCGCGTTGCGGCATCCGGCGATTGGGCTTTGATCCAGTTCTCCGCTTGAGTCTTGAACTTGCGCTTACCCGCTTTCGGGTCGACGTACTTGCCCTCCAGTTTGTTGGACTCCACTTCCAGCAGGAAGTCATCAGCCCGCCTCTTCTGTCTGTCCGGATAGCTCTTGCTCCTCTCGACTCCGCTCGGGTCCAGGTAGCGGACCCGGTAGCGGAGCCCCTGGCCGTACACCGAGGTCTTGACCTTGGTCACCTTCTTGGTGACCGGGTCCTCGACCTCCTTCCACCAGCGATCTTGAACATGCCCCACGGCACACTTCTCCTGTCTTCCGAATTGCCGAAACTTCTAGGCAGCCTGTTCGTCCGGCTGCTCGGCCCAGGCGCGGACCTTTGCGGGCACGTACCGCAGGTACTTCCCGACCTTCTTCACGGGCGGTCCGATGCGCTGCCACTTCCACTGGTAGAGCGTTTTGATCGGTACGCCCAGGAACTCCGAGACCTCTTCCACACCCCACAGAGGCTCAATGCTGGTCATGACTTCCCCCCAAGGCTGTCAAGCCGCTATCGAAGTTGCCGAAAGTTCAGGAGGCTCACCGGCCGCGAGCATCGCCCGGTCGTACTCCGCCTTCCACCGCGTTCGCTCTGCGATGGCGTGCATGAGCAGGTGCGCCCGTGGTGGCACGTTGGGGTCACCGGGCCGGACCTTGTGCCAGACGAGCTGGGACGTGTCGGGTTCCGGCTTCTCGATGCCGACCGCCGCCAAGGCCTCGATGACGAACCGCTTCCGGTCCGCCCGGTGGTCGGCCAGCGTCTTGCCCGACCACTTGCGCGACACCAGGACCCGCCGACCGGGTAGGCCGAGGGTGGTCGGCCGGTGCGCCCGCCCCTTGCAGTGCCCCGGAGTGGTTCGGGAGCCCGCTCCGCGTGGTTGGACGCCGTAGAGCAGCCAGACCGGGCAGCGGTCCGAGCAGGGCGTCACGGCCAACTCGTCCGCCAGGCGGTCCGCGTGCCTACGCTGCCGGTCGGTGCTCTGCTCGACCACCTCACCGATGGACTTGGTGAGGTACTTGGTCAGGTAGCCGATGTGGCGTCCGGCCTCCTCCGAGCCGCCCAGGATGCCCTTGGAGTGCACCTGACGGCCGAAGGTCACCACGTGCGCTGGCTCCTCCGCCGCCTCGACCGCATCCGCCCAGGCCGTCAGCGGCTCACGCGTGTCCGGGTCAACGAACGCTTCCGCGCGCGCGTCCCAGACCGGCAGGTGGTCACCGCTGTAGACGCGTTCGTCGTGCTTGGGCCACCACACCTGGTGGTAGGTGGCCGCCGTGACCAGGCGGATGGTCTCGTGCGGGATCGAACCGCGGACTGCCGCGTGCAGGTGCGGCGCCGCTCGTCGCTGGGGTTCGACGGTGGCGAAGTACTGCACGTCCCAGCCGACGACCCGCCGGAGGTTCTGCCACCACCGGTCAACCAGCGAGGCGAAGTGCACCGCGTCCCGAGCAGCCCGCCGATAGTCGTACGAGTCAGGGTCCACCGGGGTGCCGTCATCGCGCACCCGCCCGTACGTGTCCAGGGTGAGCGTGACGAACATCGACGGCCGGAACCCACCCGCGTACTCCCGCCCCACCGTCCGCTTCTCCACGCGCCGCCGAGGCAGATTCGGCGCGTCCTGACGCCGCTTCGTGGACCGCTTCACCGGCCGCTTGGAGGGTGCGTCGGGCGAGGGGAAACGGCCCCGGACACCGAGTTGCCGAAGTTCCGCGTCGACCGAGTGGATCTCCTCCCGCAGCTCGTCCGCGTGGCCCGCTTCGCCCAGCTCGACCGCGTCCCGGTACGCCTTGACCAGGTCGGCCCGGAACGTCATCAGCTCCGTCTCGTCCTGCGACGGCCGACGCGGGGTGAAGTCGGGTTCCTCGGCCATGTGCCAGCCCTCGCGGCACTGGGCCATCCGCAACGCCTTGGCTTTCCTGGCGCACGGCGCACAGACGCTCTCGACCGTCGACCCGCACGGCACCGCGACGTAGCGGACTTCGTAGCTGCCCCGGTCCTCGACCTCCATCGTGAACGGCCGCACACAGACGCCGTACTTCTCGGCGGCGGCCTTGGCCACGTCCACGGCGATGGGCTGACGCATCCGCTCCGCGCGAGTCTCGCCGGTCATGCCGCATCCCTCCCTTCGGTGCCGTCCGGTCGGTTCGGAAAGTCGTGCACGGTCGCGTCCGCCAGGTAGACGCCCAGCTCGACAAGATCGGCATCGGTGACGTGGAAGGCCCGAGCCCGTTCCGGCTCCCGCTGGCCGTCCTGCTTGACCCACGCCACGCCGGGCGTGTTCTCGCTGATCTCGTGCGCCGCCGCCCCGCGCTGACGGACACCGTCCCCAAGGACCATGTCCACCTGTTGCGGCTCGTCCAGGCGCAGCGCAACACGAGTGGTGAACAGGTGCCGGAAGGAGACGACCTCCTTGCGCGGGTCCTGCACCAGGCCCACGACCGCGTAGCCGGGCGCACGTCCCTGTGAGGTGATGGTCTGGATGGCCCGCGCGGCCCGCTCGCGGAGCTGCTTGTCCGGTTGGTAGGCGATCAAGTCCGCCAGCTCATCGACCACCAGGACCGTGAACGGCTCCCCGGTCGACCGTGCCCACAGCCGCCGGATACCCCGGTACCGAGTCGCCCGCTCCTTGACCTCCGTAGCGATTTCTTCAAGCAGGGCAACGGCTTCCGGTCCGTTGTCGTACACGACCCGGTCGAAGGCGTCGGGGCACTGCCCGAGTTCCATCCCGCCTTTCGGGTCGATCCCGATCAGCCGCACCAGGCCCGCACGAATGGCCGGGGCGAGCTGCCACACGATCGACCACAGGACCGATCCCTTGCCCGCACCGGGTACGCCGACGACGAGGACCTGTGAGCCGAGCAGTCGCAGTCGCCACGGCCTACCGGTCTCGGTCCGACCGACGACCACCCGCTTGAGATCCACGTCGGTCGAGTCCTCCAGCGCGGGCACCGGCAGCGGACGCGCCAGCGGGTCACGGTGGACGAAGTCCAGTTCGATCACCCGAGGCCGCAGTACTCGCACACGGCACGACCGAGCGCCGAACGAGTGCGCCAGGCCGTCCCGCCGCAGCTCCCAGGCTTCCGGAGACTGGGCCGGGACCATGCGCACCCGGACCCGGTCCCGCCAACCCTCCGACCGGACGCGCCGCAGCTTCGGCCGGTACTCGCGCCCACGGTCCCGCTTGGCGAGGTCCGCCAGGCGTACGACCGTGCGCCACTTCGGGGCGTACACCGTCGCCCGCCGCCACTCGGTCACCAGCCGGTACCAGCAGTGCCGCAGGAACGACGCCCGGTCGTACCCAGCCCACATGGCCAGTGTCGCGACCAGCGACAACAACGCCAACACCAGCGGCGACAGCCCGAACCGCCACCAGTACCAGGCCGCCGACGCCGGCACGAGCGTGACGACGGGGTAGCGCACAACGCCGAGCACCAGGCGCACGGCCCCGACGACCACGAGCCACACCAGCGCTACCAGGGCCGCAATCCACTTGGCCTTGCCCGGCACCAACATCCACCACGGCACACGAGGCCGCACACCCTCGAACGGAGCCAGATCAACCCACTTGCCGCCGCTCATCGGGCACCGCCGAAGTCCAGCTCCAGCGCCCCCAGGCAGCGGTTGCACTCGGTCTGCCCGACCAGCAGCCGCGCGAACCTCTTGCAGGTCTCGCAGCGCGTTCGGGTGACCCACTGTGGCGCACGCTTGCGCCCATGCCTTACCGTCATCGTTGTTCACTCCCACGCGGCGTGGACAACGCAGGAGCGGCGAGGTTGGTAGCCCGGTACCGCTCCTGCGTCTTACGGAAAGCGTTGAGCCGCAACAGGACGTGCGGCATCGCCACATGACCCACAGCGGATCACGCGGTCTGTCTAAACAGGACTCAGATCAGCTGTCACCCGCTTCCGTGCTGCTCCTGCGCGTGTAGGCGTCGGCCGCCCCGAAGATCACGCCCGAGGTGTCGGTCAGCCGCAGCGGCAGCGACCGGGGCATGTGTCGCGCCGGGATGCCCGCGTACAGCGCCAGGCCGTCCAACGCCCGCACATGCTCAGGCAACTCCACCCGCAACAGCAGGTCGAACGGGTCCAACTCCTCCCGGTGCCGAGCCGCCGCGCCCGCCAACAGCTCCAGCAGCGGCACACCCGTGACCTCGGCGTACATCTCCAACGCCGCCGGACTCGGCCCCCGCGACCCGTGCTCGATCTTCGAGAACATCGCCACCGACACCCCGAACCGCTCGGCCATGTCCACCGTCGAGACACCCCGCCGACGCCGTAACTGCCGAAGATGAGCGCCCAACACCTGGTAGTACACCGAGCGCCGTGCCGGCTGACGTGCGGCTTTACGCTCCTCGCTCACCGCCGACTCCCAGGCATCCACAACTGCGGAGCAGTCCCCAACACCAGACGCGGAGCCGTCCGGGCACCCGGAGCCGGAAGCCCGATCAACGCCTCCACCACCTCCGCCAGCGCCCCGGTCCGCTCCCACAGCAGCCCCGGCGGATCGCCGCCGTTCGACCGAAGACCCATTGCCTCCGTTGCCGACCGCACCCGTAGACAGTCCAGCCATCCGCCAGGCCAGGAGCGGAAGGCGTCGACTTGCTTGACGCCTTCTCCGTCCCGGTGGTGGATGAACGACCATCCCGCCGCCTCCAGCTCCGCGAGACGACCAAGCTCGGGAAACAGCCGCACCGCCGTGGCTGCCGCGCCGTTCACCGCTCCACCTCACCGGTCGAACGACTGCCCTTGATAACCGCTTCGTTCAGGCCTGCCTGGTGGTCGAAGGTGTCCGCCGCGTGCAGCGCCGCAGCCTTGGCCCACCAGGGGGATGCCTCCTGCGCAGCGAGCTGCCGCCACAACCAGGCGACCTCCCGGTAGGACGGAGCGATCCGAGCAGCGGCCTCCGGATCATCGGCGTTGGCGTAGCGGTTGGTCTCGTGCACCTCGCTGTAGCGCCGGTACGCGCTCTGCCACCGCGCCACCAACTGCTCAAGCTCGGCCACGGCTCATGCCGCCTTGGCGTCAGCGCTGCCGGCGTTCGACTTGCCCCCGCTCGGAGCCGACCCCGCCGACTTCCCCGCCGCCCGGAACCCGGTAGCCCGGAACAGGAACGACTGGTACTTGAACTCCCCGTTGCCCGCGACCCGAGGCTCAGCCGTCAGCCCGTCCAGCTCCACCGGCCGCATCCCCGGCAGCACCTCACCCGTGGTCGGCACCGGCTGCACGTCGGCCAGCAAGGTGACCTCGAAGCTCTTGCGCTTGGCGTTGGGCTCGTGCGGGTCGGTGACCGTCACCTTCCACTGCCGCTTGCCGGTCGACTCGTCCACCCGCTGACGCACCGGCCGACCCGCCGCCCTCTCCTCCCGCGTCTGGTACTCGACATCCGGCATGACCTCCCCGACCATCACCAGGCCCTGCGGGAAGGCGTCATCGAACGAGACGGGGAACCGGTACCCCTTGCTGATCGCCATCGGTGTCAACTCCTCTGACCGGGGCCGCTCTTGTGCGGCTTGCCCATCCAGATTCGTTGGCGATTCGTCCCGTCCCAGATCCGCCGCAGTCTCACCTGCCGCGCGCCTACCGCGTGTCGGACTCAAAAGAGTCTCGTCTTGGTCTCATCTCGGTGCTAGTCTCGACCGAACGCACCACGTGGGGGGAGACCACATGGCCACAGAGTCCACGCTGTTGAGAGTCCTACTGCGGCAACGCCACATGCAGGGGTACCGCACCTTCTGCAAGGAGTACGACCGCATCGCCAAGCAGCTCGACACCGACCTCATCGGCAAGTACCCGAGCAAGGCCCAGTTCTACCGCTGGCTCTCCGGAGACCTACTCGGCCTGCCCTACGCCGACCACTGCCGCATCCTGGAAAAGATGTTCCCCGGCTGGACCGCCGAACAACTCCTCACCCCACACGAGGGCGACACCGACAGCCTCATCACCCCGCCCCAACGCCCCGAGGCTTCCACCCACCCGGTACCGCGCCCGGTCCAGATGCCCCAACAGACCCGCCTGGCTGACGTCACCGCCGTCTACCCCAGTCGCTCCGAGTTCCTGCACAACGTCACCCCACGCGACCTGTTTGAGGGCGCACAGGAGATCCACATCGCTGGCCTGTCGCTCAACGTCCTGTGCCAGCAGTACTCCGACAAAGCCCTACTCGACTCCATCGAGACCGGCACCGTCATCAAGGCCCTGTTCCTCAACCCCAACGGCCACCACATCACCGCCCGCGAACACGAAGAGGGCCTACCCGAAGGCCACCTCTCCATGCTCACCCGCCTCAGCATCGAAGCCCTACGCCGAGTCGGCTCCAAGGTCTCGCCGGACGCGCGCGGCCAGCTCGACATCCGCGTCTACGACGAACCGATCCGCTACAACATCCTGATCACTGACCGGGCCAAGTGCGTGGTCCAGCCCTACTTGCCCGACGCCCGAGGTGTCGAGTCCCCCACCTTCGTGATCGAGAAGGACGACGCGGTACCAGGCCTGTTCGCCACCTTCTCCCAGGTGTTCGACTCAATGTGGGACCGCGCGAAGGAGACCGGGTGATGCGACCGCTCGACCAGTTGGCCAAGATCGCAGAGAAGGCCGTCAGCATCGGCAACGACCTGATCAAGACAACCCGCCCGCAAACTATTACGGAAAAGGCTGAACGGGATACGTTTACCGACGTTGATGTAAAGATTGAGCGTGCAGTTCGTTCCTATCTCGACGATGTTACGCCGGAAATTGGATTCTTTGGCGAAGAAGAAGGAGGTATCTTTCGGGTCGGCAATGATGAATGCATTTGGGCGCTCGACCCGATCGACGGGACGGCCAACTTTGTGCATGGTGTACCACTTTGTGGTGTTTCGCTGGCACTGATGCGTGGAGATCGCGCAGTGGTTGCCGCGATCGTGCTTCCATACCTAGACTTCTACTACTCGGCTGTTTCTGGGCAAGGGGCGTTCGTTAATGGAAAGCCCATCAGGGTTAGCAAGACAACTGATTTGCCAAAGGCGATAGTCGCCATAGGGGATTACGCGGTTGGTGTAGCGGCAGCGGAGAAAAATAAGCAGCGAGTCGCATTGACGGCTGCTCTGGCCGCTAGGGTTGAACGCATACGTATGTTTGGTTCAGCGGCTCATGATCTCGTTTGGTTGGCTGAAGGAAGAATTGACGGTGCTGTGATCTTGTCTAATAAGATCCACGATGTAGCGGCCGGAGTTTTGATTGCTCGTGAAGCAGGCGCTCGGGTGGTTGACAGTTCAGGACTCGACCACTCGTCGAGGTCAATGCATACGATTGCCGTAGCGCCGGGAGTGCTTCCAGGATTGCTGGAAGTTGTACAACCTATTTTAAAGTCGGATCGTGTTCAAGAGGTCGGAGAATTCGGTGCAGGCATCTGACTGGATTGCGTTAGGGGCTGCTACCGTGACAGCGGCCTCTGTTATCATTTCTGTAGTCGGTCTGCGCTATGCTCGAAAATCCGCGCGCGCTGCGGAGAGGCAAGCGGTAATGGCCGAGATCGCCAAGCTCGGATACGAGCAGATATCGCAACAAGTATCCGAAAGCATGAAAAAGTCGCCAATAGTTAAGCGTGGGCGCGGCAAGTCGGAACTTTTACGGATAGAGTCTCCAGGGCGGGCACATGTTCTCAGTCTCCTGGTAGGGCGATTCTTTGCCGGGTCCGCTATGCTTGCTTTCCTGGTGTCGTTTGTGGGGGCCCTGTTCGTTCTTTCATCGCTTAAAAAGCCGTCCGCAGCGTCGTCGGTATTAATCGGAGTCGGATCGGTGCTGATCGCCTATGTGGCGATCTACTTGTATGCATGCCTCCTGATTCGGCGCTGGAGTTGGCCGAGAGGGTGGTTTGTCGACACGTACAATGCGAACAGCTGGGAAATGGGTGTCATGTTTGCGCACTCCGATTTCCACACTCTTCCTCCGGATTTGCAGCACCAAGCGATCCCTTACATTAAGGCTCTGTATCCAGTCTGTGTAAACCTGAATATCGATCCGGAGTATCCAGGTGCTAAAAAAATTATCGAATCGGTTCGCGAAAAGCTAGAGGAGCTTGTGAACGAGGACAAGTTGAGGGTTCGAAAATCACTGCCACCACTTCCCGTTCTGCCAGCGGATAGCAAGTAACGCGGTGTCTGCTCCACGTGTTCTGCCGAACTTGGCTCTATGGGATCAAGGCGCGCCGCCTGGGGCGGCGCGCGGTCAGACACCGGCTCATGTTGGCACCGCCTCCCGCATCGCGGCACGCCGGGCTCCCGCTCCGCTCCGCCCGTCGGCCGCGCGCGGAGTCGGTGCACGTGGTCGGGATGGCGGCGCGCTACCAGGCGGGCCGTGAGCGACGAGCCTACTTCCGGCGACCGGACTCGGGACGATCGCGCGATCACGCAGCTCCTCGGAGCTGGGCACGGCGATCGACTGCCGCGACGGCTTCGCCGTCTTGCCATCGAGGAGGCTACTTGGCGACGAGCACCAGGCCCACGACGGCGAAGGGCATCACATCAACACGCCATGATCGGCAACGGCCAGCGGCACCGGGCCAAGACAGGCTGAGCGTGCCTTGGTCCGGTGCCGCTGGCCATAAGATCAACTTCGTGTCGAGGTGGTGGAGCGTCCGAGATCAGGCCGTCTACAGGCCGTCAGACGTTGGGCGATGGCGAGAACCGCCGAGAACTATCGAGAGATATAAGCCCAGGTAGACGCCTGATTCCAGGTCATACGATCTGGTCGCGTTTGACCAGGTGAGAGATCACCCAGATCTACGAGGGCACGAACCAGATCCAGCGCGTTGTGATGAGTCGCGCTCTGCTCAACCGCTAGAGCTGGAGGTGGCCCGGCTTCCTGATCACTCGGGGAGTCGGGCTGCCGGCTGTCGGGCCTCGGTGTTCTCCGGCCTGGGGCGCTTCGGCGTCGGGATGGCGCGGGTTTGGGCGGCTAGGTCTGGCCAGCTGCGTTGGTCTCGGCGGAAGACTGGGACGAAGAAGGTGCCCAGGAGGATCAGTGCCAGGACGCACAGGTCCACGGCGAACCACCACGCGGCTGGGGCCAGGGCGGCGTAGGTGATCAGGCCCGTGACGCCCAGGAGTTCGCGTAGGGCGATGCGTAGGGGGTTGGCGCGGGCGCCGTCTGCGCGGCGGATTTGGTAGCGCAGCAGCCAGCCGCCCAGTGTTCGGCCGCCTGTCACGGACGGTAGGGCTATGCGGATCGTTACGGCCAGGGCGACTGCCCACCAGCGGTCGTCGGCGAAGACCAGGTGGGTGATCACCACCAGCGTCACGAGGTCCACTGCCAAGGCCAGGAGTCGGCGGGGGACGGTCACCGTGTCGGACGGGGCGGTTGAGGTGTCCGGGTGGGGTACCGCGGGGACGACGAGTGCGGCCGGGGCGATCATCCAGCCCAGCAGGGAACCCGTGGTGTTGGAGATCAGGTCGTCGACGTCCGCGATGCGGTACGGGCACGGGTATGCGCCCAGGTTGCCGGTGTACTGGACGACCTCGACGGCTAGTGAGATGCCCAAGCCGGTCATGACCACCGCGAGCGGACCGCGGCCGTAGGACTTGCGCAGCACCACGCCCAATGGCATGAAGAGGGCGATGTTGAGGGCTTGCTGGAGGAACGCGGTCGAGGTGACCGCGGCCCCGACGCCGGAACGCCCGTTGGCCGCCATGTTGTTGCGGATATCGGTCACCCACTGGAACGGCGTGGTGGACAGCATCTCCTCGCCGGAGCACACCTCCGATGGCGACGGGAACGGCAGGAAGATCAGCGCCAACGCCACCAGGCCGTACGCCAGCAGTCCGTACAAAACCACTGCACGACGCGGCTCCACCCGGCCGAAGCGGTAGTAGTGCACCGCGATCAACGGCAGCAGGACCAGCGCACCGACGCCCACGAACGCCGCGAAGCCCGTCCGAACCGACTCCAGGTACGAGCTCAGCATGTCCACCGATCCGGTTCACCGTTCCGCGACGTAAGGTCAATCCGCTCATTAACCCCTCCGCGTGACCGTCAAACACGGTGCCGCCGAACGGACGCGGTCAGGTCGTGCTGGCCAGGTAGGTGACCAGGTACGTCGCCAGCCTGTCATAGCTGATGTCGGCGCCGTCCTTCATGCCCGTCTCGGTGGCCCGGTCGCGCGCCTCCCGTGACGGGAACTTCATCGTCTGGACGACGGTGGTGCGGTCGCCGTCGGGGATGAACTCGGTCGTGTTGACGGTCGGCGGCCACTCCGGGCCCCACGACTCGGTCTGGACGAGCCGCGACGACGGCGTGACCTCCAGGTACTCGCCGGTCATCGCCATCTCGGTGCCGTCGGCCCGCCGCCACACCATGTGCCACTGGCCGCCGGGCCGCAGGTCGATCTCGCACACCGGCATGGTCCAGCCGTCGGGGCCGAGCATCCAGTGGACGACGTGCTCGGGCTTGGTGAACGCCTCGAACACCAGCTCCTGCGGCGCGTCGAACGTCCTGGTGACGGCGACTTCCACGTCCGACGGGGTGCTCCACCGCGAAGTGTCAGTGGTCATGGTCCTGCTCCTTCATGCGCTCCAGGTAGGTGTCCAGGCGTCGGTAGCTGTCGTCCCAGAACCGGCGGAAGCCGTCGGCCCATTCGGTGACCTCGCGCAACGGTGTCGCGTCCAGCGTGCAGGGCCGCCACTGCGCATCACGACCGCGCGTGATGAGCCCCGCCCGCTCCAGCACCCGCAGGTGTTTGGAGACCGCCGGGCCGCTCATCGCGAACGGTTCGGAGAGTTCCTTCACGGTGGCCGCGCCCTCGGCCAGTCGGGCCAGGATGGCCCGGCGCGTCGGGTCGGCCAAGGCCGCGAAGGTGATGCTCAGTGCGTCGTCCGCCATGGCTGCCTAACCAGTTGGTTATCTAACTGACTGGTTTTCTACGCGCCTGTAGATCCGCTGTCAAGACCGCTCGTCAGCGCGAGAAGTGGTTGAAATTTCATATAACGTCGCCGTGACTGATCGCCAATGCGAAGGGGAATCGCAATGCTCAAGGACGTGGCAGCCCTCATCGGCCGGATCGGCGTGGGAGTGGTGTTCATCGCCCACGGCTGGCAGAAGGTCACCGAGTGGGGTCTCGACGGCACCGCCACCGCCTTCGCGGGCATGGGCGTGCCGCTGCCGACGCTGTCCGCCTGGTTCGCCACGATCGTCGAACTCGCGGGCGGCGCACTGCCGCGATCGCGGTCGGTTTCAACGGCGGGGCGCTGACCGCCGCCCGCCTGGTCAAGGGCAAGAAGGTCCACCAGGCCGCCTAGCGGCCGGGAGTCAGCCGACCAAGTCGAGGGTGGTCTGCTCACTGGCGCGGCGTGCGGCCAGCAGGTCCGGTGCGGGGTTGCTGCACTGCACCAGCGAACCGCCGCCCGCCAGCACGGCCAGGAAACCGTTCAGCACACCGTCCGGCAGAGTCCACTCCACAGTGGACAGCACACGGGACGTCGCGGTGATGCCCAAGGTCGAGGCCCGCTGGTGTGCCTCCTCCACCACCTCGTCCACAGTGGACTTCAGCAGCGCCGGGGTGGTGCCGGGAACCGGTTCCCACGGCGTGAAGTCGTCACCGAACACGCGCACGTCGTCGTTGTAGTCCACCGCCGCGCCGCTGCCCAACCCCATGGGGTGCAGCGACGCCACGGCCGTCACCAGAGCGCCGGGCGCCTCGCCGCCGGGTGCCACGATCGCCACCTTCGCGCCCGCCGGGTCGTCCGTCACGGCCGCGCCGCACCACCACGCGCCCAGCAGCACGCCGGCCGTCTGCCAGTGCGCGGGCAGCAGCACGGCCACCGGGTCGCCCGGCTCCACGTCGTGCTCGTCACGCAGCCAGTTCGCCGTCTTGGCCGCCCAGTTCCGGATGGTGGCCCGCGACAGCTCCACCCGCGTGCCGGCCGCGTCGTCGTAGTGAGTGATCAGGGGACGGCCGGGATTCGCCGCGAACAAGGGCGCGAACAGGGCATCCGTGACGGTCATGCGCCAACCTTGCCACGCCCGCCCCCAACCCACCCGCCGACCCTCACCCACCAAGCCCACAACTCACCCGTCCCGAGCGTTCAACTCACCCGTTCTGAACGTTGGACACGCGCGTTCTGAACGTTGGACACGCGCGTTCTGAACGTTGGACACGCGCGTTCTGAACGTTGGACACGCGCGTTCTGAACGTTGGACACGCGGGACTTGGGGGTTCGACTCTCGAGGGGCTTGTGGTTAGTCGACGCAGGGTGGGCCTTGGAGAGCCGCCGCCGCCCGTGGTCGGCCGTCCAGGGACACCAGTCGGTCTCCGCCGAACTTCTGCGTGGGAGTGGTGGTGGGGGTGGGGGTTTGGGTGGTGGTTTTTTCGCCCAGTAGTTGGGCTACGTAGGCTTTTACCTGGGCCGGGTCCACGGTGACGATGCTCTGGCCGCGGTCGTTGCGGGCGCCCACGCCGGTCACCGGGATGGTGCCGAACTCGACGTTGCCGCCGGCCAGGCCGCGCGCTTGTGAGGCGAACGTCGCCAGGTCCAGCTTCTCGTCCACCACGATGGACTTGCTCACCGCGTCCAGCAGGCCGGATAGGCGCGCCGGGTCGGTGAGGGTGCCGGCCGACATCAGCTTCGACATCGCCGCCGACATGAACACCTGCTGCCGGGTGATCCGCCCCAGGTCCCCGTTCGGGATGCCCTTGCGCTGCCGCACGAACGCCAGCGCGTCACCGCCGGAGATCGACTGCACGCCGGCGCGGAAGTTCGCGCCCGAGTCCGGGTCGGAGGTGGCCTGCTTCAGGCACACGTCCACGCCCCCGATCACCTCGGTGAGCAGGTAGAACCCGTAGAGGTTGATCTCCGCGTAGTGGTCCACCCGCACCCCGGTCAGGTCCTGCACCACCTGCACCAACGCCCGGCGCCCGGCCTGGTCGCCCTGCCTGGAGCGCTCGGTCAGGTCGGACACGCCCTCCCTGGCCAGGCGTTCCATGGTGAAGAACTTGGTCACCCCGTACGCCGAGTTGATCTTCTCCTCGCGGTGGTCCGGGATGGGCACGTAGGTGTCACGCGGGATGGAGACGGCGTGCGCCTTGCCGCCGTTGTGCGGCACCCGCATGACGATGATCGTGTCCGTGTTGAGCGTGTCCGTCGCCTCGGTGCGCAACTGCCGCAGCACCTGATCCGGCAGCGGCCTGCCCTGCGCGTCGGTGCGGCTGTCGCTGCCCACCAGCAGGATGTCGGTCGCGCCGTCGGCCACGGGTGGCGCGTTGGGCACGTCCGACAGCTCGGCCAGCACGTCGGTCGTGTTCACGCTCTCCTGCACGCGCTTCAACGTCGACCAGCCGTACCCGGACGCCACCAACACCGCCGCGGACAGCAGCACGAGCAGCGCGCGCCCGACGATCACCGCGGCCTTCACCGACGTTTCCTCCTACGAGTGGGATGTCCGATCAGGCTAACCACCTCCAGCCGATCGGACGTCGGGTTCACCAGGAGTTGGGTGTTCAGTTGACGCAGACCACACCGTCGGCGGTGATCGGCGGGGTGGAGGTGGTCGTCGGCACGGTCGTCGTTCCGATATCGCCCGCCGACGCCGGGTCGGACTGGTCCGGCGGTGCGTAGTCGGCACCGACGTACACCTGAACCTGCCCTCTTGGCACGGAGTCGTCCTCGACGGCCTCGGCGTTACCGCCTAGGGCGAGGATCACCCTGTCGGCACTGGAACGCTCACCCGGCGCGTACCGGACGGACGTCGTGTCCGCGTACGTCCCGGTCGCCGCTTCACCCCGGCCGAATCCCTGCTGCACCAACATGTCCAGCACGCTCGCCGCCATCCGGGCCACCCCGGCGGAGTTGTAGACGTGCACGGTGATCGCCGACGGGGGCGGTCCGACCGGGGTCGTGGTGGCGGGCGCCTTCGACGGGCTGTTGTCGGTCGCCAGGTCCTTGATGAACTGCCGCACCTGCGCCGGGTCGACCGGCAGCACGTTGCCGTCGGTCCAGGTGTCCATCGGGTCGCCGACCGGGATCGTGCGGAACTCGATGTTGCCCGACGCGAGCCCCTGCATCTGCCCGGCGAACTCGGTGATGTTCCACCCCTCGCTGATCACGACGGACTTCTTCACCGCGTCCAGCAGGCCGGACAACGCCGCCGGATCGGTCAACGTCCCGGTGGACAGCACCTTGCGCGCCAGCGCCCCGATGAACACCTGCTGCCGCACGATCCGGTCCAGGTCGCCGCCGGGCAGCCCGCCGCGCTGGCGGACGAACGACAGCGCCTGCGCGCCCGCGATGGTCTGCCGGCCCGCCGGGAAGTTCGCGCCCGAGTCGCGGTCGCGCGTCGGGTTGGTCAGGCACACCTCGACACCGCCGAGAGCCTTGGTCACCTCGTAGAAGCTGGCCAGGTTGACCTCGGCGTACCGGTCGACGGTGATGGCGCCACCGGTCAGGCCCTCGATCGTCTTGCGCAACGTCACGCGGCCGGCCAGCGTCGACTCCAGTTCGATGCGGGCCTCGTCGGTCACGCCGTTGTCGCGCAACCGCTGCGCCGTCTCGTTCTTCTGCCGGGCCATCGCCGAGTTCAGCTTGTGCTTGCCGAACCCGTCCGCGATCTCCACGTACGCGTCGCGCGGGAACGAGATGGCCACCGCACGCGTGCCGTCCTGGGGGATGTGCACCAGGATCATCGTGTCGGTGTTCAGCGTGCCGTCCGCCACACCACCGTTGAGCAGCGCCAACACCTCGTCGGACAGCGGGTTGCCCTGCGCGTCCGTGCGGCTGTCGACGCCGACCAGCAGGATGTCGACCGCGCCGTCGAGGGGCTTGCGGGGCACACCGTCGGCATCCTCGGTGACCGAGGAGGCGATGACGTCGGTCGTCGTGATGTCGTCGTCGATGTTGCCGAGGTAGTACCAGCCGTACCACGTGACGACGAGCACAGCCGCCGATACGAGCGCCAACAGTGAACGGCCGGTGATCGCCAGGACACGAAGCGCAGTCGATCCACCAGCCGATCCACCAGCTGATCCACCGGCTGATTCGGGCGGACTCCTGTCCACTGCCTGCCTCCCCCGTGCGTCCAGGCTGTCTGGTCGAGATCAATGGCGGAGCGGTAGACCGCATCGCACATTCCTCTTATACGGGAGACGCTGTAACAACCAGGTGGGTTGCACGGTTAAGGCTAGTGACAGACTTGCCGCCGGGGCGGAACTTCTAGGAGGGCACTGAGCATGCGCGTACTGGTTACGGGTGGGGCCGGGTTCATCGGTTCGCACTACGTGCGGGAGTTGGTGAGCGGTGCGTACCCGGCCTACGCCGACGCCGAGGTGGTGGTGCTGGACAAGCTCACCTACGCGGGCAACGAGGCGAACCTGGCGCCGGTCGCGGACGACCCGTGGCTGACCTTCGTCCAGGGCGACATCTGCGACCGCGAGCTGGTCTCCGACCTGATGAGCCGCACGGACGTGGTGGTGCACTTCGCCGCCGAGTCCCATGTGGACCGTTCGATCTCCGGTTCGGCGGACTTCGTGCTGACCAACGTGCTGGGCACCCAGACGCTGCTGCAAGGCGCGCTGGAGGGCGGTGTGGCGAAGTTCGTGCACGTGTCCACCGACGAGGTGTACGGCACCATCGATGAGGGCTCGTGGACCGAGGACCACATCCTGGAGCCGAACTCGCCGTACGCGGCGTCCAAGGCGTCGTCGGACCTGCTGGCCCGGTCGTTCTTCCGCACGCACGGGCTGCCGGTGAGCATCACCCGGTGCTCGAACAACTACGGTCAGTACCAGTTCCCGGAGAAGGTCATCCCCTTGTTCGTCACCAACCTGCTGGACGGCAGGAAGGTGCCGCTGTACGGCGACGGGCTCAACGTGCGCGACTGGCTGCACGTGGACGACCACTGCCGGGGCATCCAGCTGGTGGTGGAGGGCGGTCGCGGTGGCGAGATCTACAACATCGGCGGCGGCACCGAGCTGACCAACCGGGAGCTGACCGGGCGCCTGCTGGAGGCGACCGGGCGGGACTGGGACTCGTTCGTCGAGCCGGTCACCGACCGCAAGGGCCACGACCGGCGGTACTCGGTGGACATCACCAAGATCAGCGCCGAGCTGGGGTACGCGCCCCGGGTCGACTTCACCGAGGGCCTGGCGGCCACCGTCCAGTGGTACCGCGACAACCGGTCGTGGTGGGAGCCGCTCAAGCAGCGCGCCGCGATGGCCGGCTGATGGCGCTCGCACTCCTGGTGCCCGGTGGCCGCGGCCAGCTCGGGCAGGACGTGGTGGCGGCGGCCTCCAGCGCATCCGGTGCGTTCGGTACCTCCGGTGACGGTCTGGTGCACGCGCCGTCGTCGGCCGAGCTGGACCTGACCGACCCGTCGGCGGTGGCGGACGCGGTGGCCGTGTTCGCCTCCACCGCGCGTGATGCCGGGTTCCGGCCGGTGGTCGTGAACGCGGCGGCCTACACCGCGGTGGACGCGGCGGAGACCGACTTCGACCGGGCGTTCGCGGTCAACGCTTCGGGGCCGGGCTACCTGGCCACGAGCTGCCGTGAGCACAACGTGCCGCTGCTGCACGTGTCGACCGATTACGTGTTCCCCGGTGACGGGACGCGGCCGTACGAGCCGTCCGACGAGACCGGGCCGCGGTCGGCGTACGGGCGGACGAAGCTCGCCGGCGAGGAACGCGTTCTGTCCACTTGGGACCGTGCGTGGGTCGTGCGCACGGCGTGGGTCTACGGCGAGCACGGCGCGAACTTCGTGAAGACGATGGCACGTCTCGCCGCCGACCGGGAAACACTGTCCGTTGTGGACGATCAGGTCGGCTCGCCGACGTGGTCGCTGGACCTGGCGCACGGGTTGGTGGAGTTGGCCGCCCTGGTGTCCTCCGGCGCCACGCCGTCACGGGTGCTGCACGCGACCGGCGACGGCGAGACCACGTGGTGCGGGTTCGCCCGCGCGATCTTCGCCGAGCTGGGCCTGGACCCGGAGCGCGTGCGCCCGTGCACCACCGCCGACTTCCCACGGCCCGCGCCGCGTCCGGCGTACTCGGTGCTGTCCGGCAAGGCGTGGGCGGACGCGGGGTTGACGCCGCTGCGGCACTGGCGGGAGGCGCTGACGGCCGCGGTGGCCGCCCACGCGGTGCCCTGAACCGGTTGTGTGAACGGGCCGTACATCCCAGTGAGTCATTCGCGGATGAGCTGGGAGGTCGCATGCGACACAGCATGGACACGGATGTGTTTCGGCAGACCGCCCACAGCCCGTCGTACTTCGAGTTGAGTCGGAAACTGGGGGAGGGTGCGCGGGAGCTGGTGGACTTCTGCATCCCGTGCAACCCGTACTTCCCCAGCCCGGAGATGTTCTCCTTCCTGTCGCGCAACCTCGAATCGGTGTTGAAGTTCTACCCGAGCGACTCGGGCGCGATCGCCGCGAAGCTGTCGTCGGTGTTGGGGCTGAACCCGGCGACGGTGGCGATGTCGAACGGGTCGACCGAACTGATCACGTGGATCGACCACTTGTGGGTGCACGAGTCCATCGCGATCCCGATCCCGACCTTCGGGCGGTGGACCGATCAGTTCCTGGAGACCGGCAAGCGGGTGGACATGTTCCTGCTGCCGGAGAGCGACGGGTTCGAGCTGGACTTGGACGCGTACGTGCACTTCATCCGTTCGCGCGGGTCGCGGGTGGCGGTGCTGTGCAACCCGAACAACCCCGACGGCGGGTACCTGCCGCGGCGCGAGGTCGTGCGGTTCCTGGACGAGCTGTCGGACCTGGACCTGGTGATCGTCGACGAGTCGTTCATCGACTTCGTGGAGGTCGAGCGGAACCCGTCGGTGGCGGCGGAGGCGGCGATCCGGTCGAACGTGGTGGTGCTGAAGTCGTTGGGGAAGAACTTCGGGCTGCACGGGGTGCGGTTCGGGTACATGGTGGCCAACCCCGGGCTGGCGCGGAAAATGGCTTCGTCGCTGCCGAAGTGGAACCTGAACTCGTTGGCCGAGGCCGTGGTGTTCATGTTCAAGGAGCACGCGGACGAGTACGCGGAGAGCTTGGTCAAGCTGTCGATGGACCGGTACCGGATGGGTATCGAGCTGGGTCGCATCCCGGAGCTGGACGTCTTCTCGTCGCAGGCGAACTTCATCCTGGTGAAGCTGCCGGGCGATGTCACCGGGGCCGAGATGCGGGACTACCTGCTGCTCAAACACCAGGTGTTCGTACGGGAGTGCTCCAACAAACTGGGGCTCAGCGGCCAGTACCTGAGGCTGGTCGTACGGCCTGAGGCGGACGTGGAACGGCTGGTCAGCGGCATGAGAGCGTTCTCGCAGGCCCGGTGGGACGTCGACCGGCCGACCTTGGTGTCCTGAGGGCGGGGCGGTGTCAGTCGGGCGCCGGCTTGCCCAGTTCCTTGCGCAGCATCGTCCCGCGTGGTCCGAACCCCGCTGATGCGTAGAAGCGGACGGCGTTCTGGTTCAGCGTGAGGATGCCGGCGTAGATGGTCGACACACCTCGTTCCGAGGCGGCTCGTTCCGCCTCCCTGAGCAACGCCTTTCCCACGCCCCGGCCGCGATATCCGTCCAGAACGACCGTGTGGACGTCGGCTGCCCGGCGTGGCACCGCGATCTGATGCTCGGGTGGGTCCGGTAGGGGGACCAGTTCCGCCATGCCCGCGATCCCGCCGTCCACCTCGGCTACGAAGATCAGCACGTCCGACCCGCCAGAGAGGACGTCCTCGAAGTGCCTCCGGACGACGTCGGCGTCGGGCAGTCGGTAGACGGCGGGGTCGAGCTGGATGTGCCTCTCAGCATTCGCCAGACGCAGGCGGACCAGCGCGGCCACGTCCTCTCGCACGGCTGCCCTGACCATGATCGACACAGCGCAGCCTCTCAGGCGGGCTGCCAGTCGACGCCGGTGGGGCGCTTGGCCGTGGCCAGGAAGTCCTTGAGGGCGGCGGCCAGGGCTTCGACCGGGACGCCGGCGCCGGCCGGGTAGTCGACGTACTCGGAGCGGTACTCGGGGGAGGAGGGCTCGCCCTTCAGCGTCGAGTAGTCGTGGTCCGGGTCGGCGTAGGTGAGGTAGCCGTAGCCGTTGTGGATGGCGGCGGCGACGTCGTGGTCGGGGATCTTGGTGGTGCCGGGCTCGCCCAGCAGGCCCTCGGTGTCGGTGATGAGCTCGCGGTCCTGGTGCTCGATCACGGCCGGGCCCGCCCCGGGGTCGGCCAGGCGGCTCAGGAGGGTGTCGACGTCCTCCGGCGTGCTGACGGTCAGTTCGTCGGCCGCGTCGGCGTCGTTCTGGTCGATGGTCGGCCACACAGCCGTGAAACTCATGGCCAGGATCATCGCAGTGGACGCGGTGAGTGACCACCTGAGGGGTGCCGTTGGGCCGTTGGGGTGGAGTCGGAAAAACGCACTAGTTTTGCCCTCAAGCGGTGCGAGAACCTTTCGCCCATGTCCGCGCTCGGGCGATCCCCTGAAGCGACCGCACCTCGTCCTGAAGGCGAGCGTCAGCGGTTCCTGCGTCGCGTTTGTGCCGTGACCGGTTCACGGCAGATCTCGTGGAGCGTGCTCAAGACCCCGCAGGCAGACGGCCGGCCGGGACCCTCATAGGACCTCACGCCGCTCCACGCCACGCACGTCGGACGTCCAGCCGTCACCTCATGGCCGCCAGGAAGGCTGCCCAGGTGGTGCGGGGGACGGTGAGGGTGCCGGTGGTGGGCGTTTTGCTGTCCCTGATGCCGACGACGGTGGAGGAGTGCGCCACCTCGACGCAGCTGGAGTTGGCACCGCTGAAGGTGGACTTGTGCCACATCCCGAAGGTCAGCTCCGACGCTCCCATTCGCTGTGCTCCTCCTTGAGGTACTTGCGCAGCAACGTCAGCGAGTCCTGCGGGCTCAGCGCGGTGCTGCACAGGTGTAGGAAGGCCAGCCTATACCGCTCAACATCAGGTTCTTCTTCGAGAAACAGGGTGCCCGTGAGGTGATCGACGGCCACCGCACCGAACCCGTCGTCGAACTGGAAGCAGTCGAACGGCACGCCCATCGATACGTGCTCACCTGCACGCGTGGGAATCACTTGGAACTGCACGTTCGGCAGCGCTGCGAGTTCCAGTAACCGTGAGAGTTGGGCGACGTGCACGTCCCGGCCGCCCATCGCGCGGAGAAGCGCCGCTTCGGTGATGACCGCCCACACCGACAGATCGCCGGCCAGTACGCGCTCTTGCCGGGTGGTGCGGAGTTCGACTCGGTGCTCGATGAGGTCTTCGGTGATCTGCGGAAGACCCGTGCGGATGACGGCGCGGGCGTAGTCGGGCGTCTGGAGCAGGCCGGGGATCAGGTCGATCTGGAAGTTGGAGACGCTGACCGAGTCGGTCTCCAGCTCGGCGAAGTCGATGTTCTCCGGGTTCGCCACGCCGTGGTAGCTCAAGTACCAGCCGCGCGTCTTCGCGTTGCGGGCCAGGGTGACCATGCTCTCGGTGGTGTGGTCGCTCGCGCCGTAGAGCTGGCAGAGCAAGCGCACTTCCTCGGGCTTCACCCCGGACTGGTTGGTTTCGATCTTGCTGATCTTCGGGTGTTTGCAGTCGAGCTGACTGGCCGCGTCCTCGACGGTCTTGCCGGCCTGGGTGCGCAGCTGGCGCAGGCGGCGGGCGAGGCGGCGTTGTTTCGCGGTCGTGGCCATGTATTCCCCGATCGAGTGGAAACAGGAACAATGTTCCCGCTTAGCTTGCGCTACCACGACGGTACGCAGCAACCTAACAGAACAGTTTCCACACGATCGAGGAGGGTGTTGTGGCTGTTCAGATGGCACACGTGCGAGGGGACACGCCGCTGAGGGCGTGGGTGGACGACGAGACCGAGACCGTGTGTCTCTCCCTCGGCCCACCACCGGGCCAGGTCGTCCTCGGGCTCAGTCAGCGCGGCGCGTGCCGACTACTCGAAGCCGTCCAGCGCGAACTCAAGATCCTCGACCCGACCGGCTACGACTGCGACGACTGCCTGGACACCGGCGAACAGTGGATTCCCATGTCCCGTGGCGCCGCGACCGTCCGCGCCTGTCACTGCCCCGCGGCACGCCGGTAAGCCGACACCGTCTTCTCCGCCGTCTTCCGCCACGTGAACTCCGCCGCGTGCGTCCGCCGTGCCATCTGGTCGGCGGGCGTGGGCGGGGCCTCCACCGCGTCCACCATGGCCGAAGCCAACGCCTCCACGTCATCCACCGGCACGTGCACCGCGTGCCCACCGGCCACCTCGCGCAACGCCGGCACGTCCGTGCACACCACGGGCACGTTGCACGCCAACGCCTCCAGCACCGGCAGCCCGAACCCCTCGTCGCGCGACGGCAGCACCAAAGCCGCCGCCCCCGCCACGACACTCCTCAGATCGACATCGCTCAAGTACCCGGTCCGCATCACGCGATCATCCGAACTGACCACGTGCGGCCCCGCCAGCACCAACGGCGGCAACGACGGCCGCGCCGCATGGGCGGTCAGCAGAGTACCCAAGCCCTTGCGCGGCCCGCCGGCCCCCACGAACAGCAAGTACTCCGACGGCAGCCCCAACCGCGCACGCAGAGCAGGCGACGGCGACCGAGCGGCGAACCACGCGGCATCGACACCCAGCGGCGTCACCACGATCTTCGACTCCGGCACGCCCAACCGCTCCATCACGACCTCCGCCACCGCACGCGTCGGTGTGCAGATGACGTCCGCCCGGGAAGCCGACTGCTGCACCAACTCCGGCAGTCGGCGGTCCGACGGCGGCAGGTCACCCGGCGTGTCCAGGAACGCCAGGTCGTGGATGGTCGTGACGCCACCCGCCCTGAGCACGGGCGGGAGGATGAAGTTCGTCGCGTGCATGACATCGGTCGGCCCGGCCAGGAACTCCACCGGCGGGAACGGCATGCGCAGCCAGAACTGCCGCAGCAACTGAGCCGACACCGGCAACCCGCGCGCCACCACGTCGTGCGGCAGCACGGTCCGCAACGCCCGCCACCCGCGCAACGTGAACGCGACCGCCCGCACGTCGACCTCGTCCCGCATCGACGCCAGCTCCTCGGCCAACGCCGCCGTGTACCGGCCGATCCCGGTCCGCTGCCCGAGCAGCGGGGTGCCGTCGAGCAGCACCCGCAACGGCCTAGCCACGGCCGCGCAACTTCTTCAGCACCCGACCGGTCGCCCGACGCGCCACCTCGCCGGCACCGCCCGCGTTCAGGTACTCCTTGACCAGCTGCACGTCCCGCTGCACCTTCTCCCGCCGTCCGAGCGGCCGGTTGCGCACCATGAACGACGACCCCGGCAGGCGGTCGGCGGCGGGCCGGGGGTTGCGGCAGAACTCCGTCAGCGGCGCGAGCACGTTCTCCCAGGTGAACCGCTCCCGCACCACAGCGATCCGCTCGACACACCCGGCGGCGAAATCGGCGTCGTACATGACCTTTTCGAGGGCATCGGCCAACGCGGAAGCGTCCTCCGAAGGCACCACTACGCCCAGGTCCTCGCGCCGCACGAGATCGGCGAACGAGTCACCGTCCGTGGTCACGATCGGCAGCCCGGCCCACAGGTAGTCCAGCACCCGGGTCCGGAACGCGAACGTCGTCTCCACGTGCTCGTAGTGCGTGGTCACGCCCGCGTTCGCGTCGAGCAGCCAGTTCTGCCGCTCCTGGTACGGCACCCACGTCTCGTTGAAGAACACGTGCGACCCCACGAGGTCCAGCCGCTTGGCCAACGCGCGGGTCTGCCCGGCGATGTCCATGTCCGGCACCTCGGGGTTCGGGTGCTTCATGCCCAGGAACACCAGCCGCACGTCCGACCGGCGGGTCCGCAGCTGGTCCATCGCGTGCACCAGGGTCAGCGGGTCGAACCAGCTGTAGACGCCGCCGGCCCACAGCACGACCTTGTCCGTCTCGGCGATGCCCAACGTCGAGCGCAACCCCGGCCCGGTGCGCTGCGGCGGCTTGCCGGGCAACCCGAACGGCACCTCGGCCAGCAGTGACCGCGTGGTGGGGTCGTTGTCGTACAGCGAGGGCGTGAGCCTGCCCGACGCGGTCAGGTGGCCGAGCCAGAAGTGCCGCTGCCGCTCCGACGCGCACAGGAAGAAGTCACCGCGGGCCAACTGGTTGTTGATCACCTTGGTGACCCCGACCAGGTCGAGTCCGCGTTGTTCGTCGGTGTCGTCCTTGCCCTGTTCCAGCAGCTCCAGGTGCATCGGGTCGTAGATGTCGCAGACCACGATCTTGCCGGACTCGGGCTTCTTCAGCTCCGGCAGGAACTCCAGCACGTGACCCTGCAGCACGATCACGTCGGCCCACTCGACCTGCGCTCCGAGGTCCCGTCGCTGGACCTTCAGCACCGGGAACGGCGCGTCGGGCGGCGCGCACAGCGGGTTGACCGTGACCAGCCGGACCTCGTGCTCGCCGGCCAGCACGTCGGCCATGTTCCAGGCCCGGATCGCGGGGCCGGCCATCTTCTCCGAGATGGCGTCACCGGTGATCACCAGCACCCGGCGCGGCCGGCCGAACACCTCCTCCAGCCCGAACACGTCGACCAGCACGTCGTGCGCGGCCAGGTAGCGGGGCAGCGGGTAGGCGGGCTCCATCGCCTTGCGCATCAACGGCAGCAGGTCGGCGTCCGACAGCCGGCGCGCGGCCTGCTCGGCCTGCCGCGACTCGGCCAGCGACGGCAGCATCTCCACGAACTGGTCGATCGCCAGGAACCCGGCCAGCGCCTGCCGCGACACCGGCACCGGCGCGCGGTCGTTGGCGGGGTTGTCCGGACGGCGGGTGATCTCCAGCTGGGTGGCGTCCAACTCGCCGCGCGCGGTGGCCCGGCGGACCACCAGGGCCAGCGCGGCGGGCAGCACCTTGGCCAGCGTCTCGTCGGAGAAGTTCTTGTAGAGCGAGGCGAGGGCGTTGCGCTCCAGCAGGTACAGCTCACGGCTCGTGTCCACAGTGGACATCGAGGCGTGGTGCTTGTGGAAGGTCAGCGACGTGGGCACGTAACGGATGCGCCAGCCGCGCAGGTTCATCCGCCAGCCGAGGTCGACGTCCTCGTAGAACATGAAGAACCGCTCGTCGAAGCCGTCCAACTCGCGGAACACCGAGGTCCGCACCACGAGCGCCGAGCCGGTGCCGAACAGCACGTCACGCGGGGTGTCGTGGGTGCCGTCGTCCGGCCGGCCCGCGTGCCGCTTGTAGCCCATGCCGAACCAGGTCAGGCCGCCGTCCACGAAATCGATCTCGCGGCCGTCCCAGTCGAGCACCTTGCTCGCCACCGCGCCCACGGCGGGCTCGACGCGCAGCACCCGCGCCGCCTCGCGCAGCCACTGGGCGTGCGGGCGGGCGTCGTTGTTGAGGAACGCGACGACCGAACCACGGGCGGAACGCACGCCCAGGTTGCAGCCGCCCGCGAAGCCCAGGTTGGCCGGCGCCTCGATCACCTCCGCGTTCGGCGCGGCGGCCCGGATGCGGTCCGCGCTGCCGTCGCCCGATGCGTTGTCGACCACGATGACCTGGAGTTTGTCCTCCGGGTAGTCGAGGTCGCCGAACAGCGCGCGCAAACAGGCGATGGTGTCCTCGGCGCCGCGGTAGTTCACGACGACCACCGATACTTCGGGCAGGCTCCCTTGCTCCACGTGCTAACTCTGCCTCATCACGCTCCGCAGCGGCCCGTCAAGGTGTCTTACGCCTCTGCGGCGGGCTCCCGACCCGGCTCGGACCCCGGCTCGGACCCCGGTTCCGGCTCGGACTGCGGTTTCGACTCGTTGTCCTCGGGCGGGGGCTCGGCGGGCAGGCTGTCGCGGTGCCACTCCACGGTGATCTTGACGTGGGCCTCGGCGGAGGACTTGGCGATCGCCAGCGCGGCACTGGAGCTGACCTTCAGGCCGATCTCCACGGCCACCTTGTCCGGTCGCGGCGACGGCATGCTGCCGATCTTCGCGGCCACCGACTGGGCCACCTTCTTCGCCCGCTCGATACCGCTCTCCAGCGTCTCCTCGGCCCGTTCGACGGCGGCGTCCCACCGCCGGCCGGCGCGCACCAGGCCGTCGTCCTCATCGTCCAGCTCGAACGGCAGCAGCTCGCCGTCCTCCGTGCGCACCTCGACGTACTCGGCCATCTCACTCCTCGTCCGCGGACTTCACGGGCCGACTAACGGCCGGCCCACTCGCGCCACACCTCGCGCCTGGCCACCTTGGCACGTCGGCCGATCTCCGTCCGCTGAACGAGTGTGTTCGGCAGCCTGAGAAGCACTTCCAGCAGCACCTGGAGGCGGAGCGGGACGCGGAAGTTCTCCGCGTCCGGGGTGTTCTTGCGCAGTGGCAGCAGGGCGGTGATCACCGCGAACCTCGCCAGTTCCCCAGCCGCCGTGGCCAGGGGCGCGCAGCGCAGGAGCATCAGCAGCCGGTTGCGCTCGTTCCAGCGGTGGAACAGGCGGGAGCCGGGGTTGGTGCTGGCGCCGTGCCGGTGATGGACGCGGGCCGGGCCGATGGACAGCACCCGGTGACCGGCCAGCCGCAGCCGCCACGCGGTGTCGGTGTCCTCGTAGTAGCAGAAGAAGCTGCCCGGAACGCCGCCGACGTGGTCGAGCGCCGCACGGCGGAGCAGGGCCGCGCCACCGCAGAACCCGAACACCTCGCGCCCGGCCAGGACCAGGTCGGCGCCGTGGCCGTCGGCGGTGAGCTTGACGCCGACCGACTGGGTCGAGCCGTCGGCCAACAGCATGGACGGGGTCGCGGCGGCGGCGTCGGGCGTGGTGTCCAGGGCGTCTTCGAGGGCGGCGAGCCAGCCGTCGTCGGGCGTCGCGTCGTCGTTGAGCCAGGCCACGTACTCGGTGGTGATCCTCGGCAACGCCGCCGCGAGACCGCCCGCGTAACCGCGGTTGACCGGCAGGCGCAGGGTCTCCGGACGGCTGGGGTGCGCGGCGATCAGCTCGGCCGTGCCGTCGTCGGAGGCGTTGTCCACCACGAGTGTCCGGTGTGGACGTTGCCGGGCCAGGGCGTCGAGGCACGCGGTGATGTGCGCGCGGCCCCGCCAGGTCACCACGACCACCGTCGTGCTGGGGATCGACACGGCGTGAGACGGTACGCGACGTGCCCGATCTGGTTGTGCTGACCGAGCAGTTGTTGACGCCGGTGCCCGGTGGCACCGGCCGGTACACCCGCGAGCTGGCCGCCGCGCTGGCCGCCACCGCGCCCGACGGGTGGACCGTGACGGGGGTGGTGAGCAGGCACGCGGACGTGTCGGCGGCCGTGGTGCCCGGTGTGCTCGGGCCGCGCGTGCTGCCGTTGCCCCGACGTGCGCTGATCGCGGCGTGGGAGCGGGGTGTGCCGTACTGGCCCGGTGGCGACTCGGTGCACGCGTTCACGCCGTTCGCGCCTCCGCGCGGGCGGGTGGTGGTGACCGTGCACGACACCGTGCCGTGGACCCACCCGTCGACGTTGACGCCGCGCGGGGTTTCGTGGCACCAGCGCGTGATCAGCCGTGCCGTGTCGCGGGCCGGTGCGATCGTGGTGCCGACGTCGGTGGTGGCCTCCGAGCTGCGGCGGTACGCGCCCGGATCGGCCCCTGTCCACGTGGTGGGAAACGGCGTGACGGCGTTCCCGGCGGAGGAGCCGGTGGACGTCCCGCCGCGATACGTGTTGGCGATCGGCACCATCGAGCCGCGCAAGGGGTTCGACCTGCTGGCGTCCGCGACCGCCGAGCTGGACGTGCCGCTGGTCGTGGTCGGTCCGCAGGGGTGGGGCGGGGTGGACATCCGAGCGCCGCACGTCCACTTGCTGGGACGGTTGAGCGACGCCCAGCTGGCCTTCGTTCTGCGGAGGGCAGCCGTGCTGGCCGCGCCGAGCCTGGCCGAGGGGTTCGGGCTACCGGTGGTGGAGGCGATGGCGGCGGGTGTGCCGGTGGTCCACTCGGACGCGCCGGCGCTGGTCGAGGTGGCCGGCGGCGCGGGGGTCGTCGTGGCCCGCGGCGACCGTGCGGCACTGGTCACAGGGCTGCGCTCGGTGCTGTCCGATATCGGCCTGATTGAGCGTTTGGTCACTGTCGGTCGGGCCCGCGCCAAGGCGTTCAGCTGGGAAAACGCCGCGCGATCGGTGTGGGGCATCCACCTCGGGCTGTCGGCCTGACGAACCGTTTACGGCATTCCCAGGCAACCTGTCGGTCGTCCGCCGTACTCTTCACCGCGTGTCACCCGTCGAGCCCAGTGTGCTGATCGACGCCACCGCCGTCCCGGCCGACCGAGGTGGCGTCGGGCGGTATGTCGATTCCCTGGTGGCCGCGCTGGACGCGGACGGTGCCCGACTCAGCGTGGTGTGCCAACTGCGGGACGCCGCGCTCTACACGTCGCTGGCGCCCGGGTCGCGGATCATCCCGGCCGCGGACGCGGTGGCGACCCGGACGGCCCGGCTGACGTGGGAGCAGACGACGCTGCCCCGGCTGGCGAACCGGCTCGGTGTGAACGTCGTGCACTCGCCGCACTACACCGTGCCGCTGGCGAACCGCGCGGCGTCGGTGGTGACGCTGCACGACGCGACGTTCTTCACCGACCCGGTGCTGCACTCGTCGGTCAAGGCGCGCTTCTTCCGGGCCTGGACCAGGGCTTCGCTGCGCCGGGCCACGCTGTGCGTCGTGCCGTCGCGGGCGACGGCGGACGAGCTGGCGCGGGTGGCCGGCGCGGACAGGCGGTTGCTGCACATCGCCCAGCACGGCGTGGAGACCGAGCGGTTCCACCCGCCGACGGCCGAGGAAGTGGCGTCGGTCCGGCGGATGCTGTCGCTGGGGGACGCGCCTTACGTGGCTTTCCTGGGTGCTCTGGAGCCGCGGAAGAACGTTCCGGCGCTCATCCGCGGGTTCGCGCAGGCGTGCCGGGATCGGCCGAACCCGCCCGCGCTCGTGCTGGCCGGTCAGCCCGGCTGGGACAGCCAGGTGGAACGCGCGCTGGACGCCGTGCCGCACCGCATCCGCGTGATCCGGGCCGGTTACCTGCCGTTCTCGTCGCTGGCCGGGTTCCTCGGCGGCGCGGAGCTGGTGGCGTACCCGTCGCTCGGCGAGGGGTTCGGGCTGCCGGTGCTGGAGGCGATGGCTTCCGGTGCGGCCGTGCTGACGACGCGGCGGTTGAGCCTGCCCGAGGTCGGCGGCGACGCGGTGGCGTACTGCGGGGTCGGCGCGGGTGACATCGCGGCTGCCCTCGGTGAGCTGCTCGACGATCCGGCCCGGCGGGACGAGCTGGCCGCGTCGGCGGTGGTGCGGGCGAAGGACTTCTCGTGGTCCACGTCGGCGGCCCGGCACCGGCTGGCTTATGAGCGGGCCGCGCGCTCGCACCGGCGTTAATTTCCTGCTTCCTGGCGCTGTCTTCCCCCCTTGCGCTCTGGGTACCCCCTGGGGGTATTGTCCTGAGCATGAAGACAACCTGGTCGATGGCAATCTCGGCGACGCTGCACTGCCTCACCGGCTGTGCCATCGGTGAAGTGCTGGGCATGGTCATCGGGACCGCCATCGGTCTGCCGAACTGGGGCACCGTGGTGCTCGCCGTGGCCTTGGCGTTCTTCTTCGGCTACGCGCTGACCCTGCGTGGAGTGCTGAAGACGGGTCTCGGCTTCGGTGCGGCGGTGAAGGTGGCGCTGGCGGCCGACACCGTGTCGATCGCGGTGATGGAGGTCGTCGACAACGCGATCATGCTGGTGGTCCCGGGCGCGATGGACGCGGGTGTGTCCAGCCTGCTGTTCTGGGGCGCGCTGGCGTTCTCGTTGGCGGTCGCGTTCGTGCTGACCGTGCCGGTGAACCGGTGGTTGATCTCGCGCGGCAAGGGACATGCCGTCGTGCATCACGCGCACCACCACTAAGGTGACCGGCGTGACGCGTTACGGAGACGAGTTGGCGGTGGTGACCGTCACCTACTCGCCCGGTGAAACCCTGGACAACTTCCTGTCCACGCTGTCCTCGGCGACCACACGGCCGGTGTCGGTGGTGCTGGCGGACAACGGGTCCACCGACGGCGTGCCGGAACGCGCCGCCGCCGAGCACGCGAACGTGACGTTCGTGCCGACCGGCGGGAACCTCGGGTACGGGGCGGCCGCGAACCGCGGTGTGGCGTCGCTGCCGCCGTCGGTCGGGTGGGTCGTGGTGGCCAACCCGGACCTGTCGTGGGGCGTGGGAAGCCTGGACGCGCTGCTGGAGGCCGCCAAGCGGTGGCCCCGGGGCGGGGCGTTCGGGCCGTTGATCCGGGAACCGTCCGGGAACGTCTACCCGTCGGCCCGGCTGCTGCCGTCGTTGGGGCGGGGGCTGGGGCACGCGCTGTTCGCGCACGTCTGGCCGTCGAACCCGTGGTCGCGGGACTACCGGCAGGCGCAGGCGTCACCGGAGGAGCGCACCGCCGAGTGGCTGTCCGGGTCGTGCCTGCTGATGCGGCGCGAGGCGTTCGACTCGGTCGACGGCTTCGACCCCCGCTACTTCATGTACTTCGAGGACGTCGACCTGGGTGACCGGCTCGGTCGCGCCGGGTGGCTGAACGTGTACGTGCCGGAGGCGGAGGTCGTGCACATCGGCGGCCACTCCACCCGACGCACGTCCGGCCGCATGCTGGCCGCCCACCACTCCAGCGCCTACCGCTACCTCGCCGACCGCCACCGCGGTCTGCTCTGGGCCCCGGTCCTCCTGGCCATCCGCGCCGGCCTCTCCCTGCGGCTGAAGCTGATGTCCCGCTAACCCCTCGTTGGGCCGTTCTGGTGATCGCGGGCGTACCGGCGTCCCCGGGGTGCCGCGATTCGGATAATGTCCCGATGCGCGTCTCCTTCTCCTACGGTGACGCGGTGAAGCTGCTCGGCGGCGACACCGGTCTCGTCAAGCTCCTGGACCACGCCTCGGCGGCGGCGGTGCTGGCCACGGGCGGGATCGACCTGCTGGACGCCCGGTCCGAGGTGGTCCGACTCGGCAAGCAGCTGGTGTCGTCGCTGCGTGCGCGGGTGACAGGCCTGCACCGCGTCGACCGGACCCGGTTGCTCGAAGCCGCGCACGGCATCATCGTGGTGACCGCGTTCTTCGAGGCGATCGACGACGTGGGGCTTCCGTTCACACTGGAGATCAGCAAGCGCGAGCAGCTCGCCCTCGCCGGTGCGGGTCCGTCCGTGTGGAACAGCGAGTTGGACCTCGTCCACGTCCTGCTGGACACCAGGATTCCCGTGCCAAGTGCCGAACGGCCACCGGACGCCATCGTCGTGGACCTCTTGTCGTTCTACGACCGCATGGCCGCTGACGTCGTCGGCTTCCTCAGCGGCTTCGCCGCGTGGGACGACCTCACCGAGGACAAGCGCGATCGCTTCCGCACGACGGCCTCTGACGAGGTGCCGCGCCGCGCCCTGGTCCACTACCAAGAGCTGTATCGACGGCTGGCGGCCGACTTCCCGGAGTTCTCGGTGTGGATGAGCGGCATCGAGTCCGCAGCGATCCGCTCCGAGATCGGCAGGCAGCGAACGGCCCTCGAAGACATGCGGGAGTTGTTGCAGCAGGTCGTGGGCGCCCAACCACCCGACAGCCGCCGCACCGCCCTGGCCCGGGGCTACCGCGCGGCCCTCGGTCGTCCGATCGTGGAAGGCGACGTCCAGCCGGGGCTCGTCCTGCCGACGTTGGAACAGGCGTACGTGTCGCCGGGCTTCAAGGTCATCGAAGTCGGTCAGGGCGACGACGTCAGCCAGGAGAGCTGGTGGTCCGAGAAGCCGGTCCGCGTCGACCTGGACGACTACCTCGCCGGCTACCTCACCTCCTCGCAGGCGACCTCGGCGCCCCTGGTCGTGCTGGGGCAGCCCGGCGCGGGCAAGTCGCTGCTGACGAAGATGCTGGCCGCGCAGCTGCCCGCGGAGGATTTCCTGCCGATCAGGGTCGTCCTGCGGGACGCGCCGGCCGACGCCACCCTGGAGGAGCAGATCGAAGGCGCCATCATGCACACGACGGGCGAGCGGTTGGCCTGGCCCGACCTGGCCCGTGCGGCGGCGTCGGCCGTCCCGGTCGTCCTGTTGGACGGCTTCGACGAACTGCTCCAGGCCACGGGCACCAGCAGGTCGGACTACCTGGCGCGGGTCCGCGAGTTCCAGCGCCGCGAGTCGGACCAGGGGCGAGGGGTGATCGTCGTCGTGACCAGCCGCACCGCCGTGGCGCACCGTGCGCGGTTCGCCAGTTCGACGATCGTGCTGAAGCTGGAGCCGTTCAGCCACGACCAGGTGCGGCACTGGCTGGAGGTGTGGAACGCCGCCAACCCCGGAGCGGTGTTGGATCCGGAGGTGGCGCTGAGATTCGACGACCTCGCCGGCCAGCCGCTGCTGTTGTTCATGCTGGCGCTGTACAACGCGGACGGCAACGCCTTGCACCAGGAGGGCGCCGAACTCGCCCACGCCGGCTTGTACGAGCAGCTGTTGACCAAGTTCGCCCGCCGCGAGGTCCTCAAGCGCCTGCACGGCCCGCTCGGCCACCAAGTCGACCGGGCCGTGGAAGAGAACCTGATCAGGCTCTCGGTGGTCGCCTTCGCGATGTTCAACCGCGGAGCGCGGTGGGTCGACGAGACCGAGTTGGACCACGACCTGAACGCCCTGCTGCCGATGGCGGTACGAGGTGCCCAGGACCGGCGGTTCCGGCTCAGTCCGGCCCAGTTGGTCGTGGGCCAGTTCTTCTTCGTCCACGCGGCCCAAGCCGCCTACGACGGCCGGGTGCTCAGCACCTACGAGTTCCTGCACGCCACGTTCGGTGAGTACCTCGTCGCCCGGCTGGTCCACCGGGCGTCGATGGAAGTGCTCACCAGGGCGCGGATGACCACGTCTTCGCTCTACAGCCGTCCGGTGAGCAGTCCGGGCTGGCTGGAGCCGTTGTTGTCGTTCGTGCCGCTGACCGCCCGCACGCCCGTGGTGTCGTTCCTGCGGGAACTGTTCGACGGAACTTCCGAGGCCGACAGGACAGAGCTGAACGAGCAGTTCACCGACTTGGTGGGTGCGGCTCAACACCACCAGCCCGGCGCCGAACACCCGGAGTACGCGCCGCAGGTCCTGCCGACCGCCCGTCGCATCGCGGCGTACACGGCGAACCTGGTCGTCCTCGCCGTGGTGGTGCGTGGGCGGTTGGCCGTGTTGGACCTCGACCGCGACAAACCGGAACGAACGACGTGGCGAGCCCTGACGCTGCTGTGGCAGTCACAACTCGCCGAGGGGGAGTGGGACAGCCTGACCGAAATGCTGGGGATCGAGCACCTCCGACGTGGCGGTCCGTCGGAAGTCCTCACATCGCGCGGTAGTCGCGGGGTGAGAAGCGGGGAGCGCGGCGGGGTTTCTTGACGCCGGACGCGAGGACGTAGACGACCGCGCGGTGGCGTTGGGGCGCGTAGGGGGCCAGGACCTCGGCCATGCCGTCGTCGTCCAACGGGCCGCCTTTGAGCGCCCAGCCGACTATCCCGGACAGGTGGTAGTCGCCGAAGCTCACGGCGTCCGGGTCACCCCAGGCCCGCTGTGCCACCTCGGCCGCCGTCCAGACGCCGATGCCGGGCACCTTTCGCAGCAGGTTCCGGCCGTCCTCGCCGCCCAGGGCGAACGCGCCCTCCAGGCGGTGCGCCACCTGGGCGGCCGCGATCAGCGCACGCCTGCGCCCGCCGTCCACGCCCGCGCGGTGCCACTCCCAGTCCGTGATGCCCAGGATCGCGCGTGGCGTCGGCGGGACGTACATCTCGCTGACCCCCGGCGCCGGTGTGCCGAATCGGCGGCACAGTTCCCGGTATGACCGGTTGGCCTCGATGCCGGTGACCTTCTGCTCCAGGATCGCGGGCAGCAGCATGTCCCACACCCGGCCCGTCGCGCCCAGCCGGATGCCCGGCCGACGTCGTCGCGTCTCGGCGATCAACGGGTGGTGGCACTCGAACGCCGAGTCGTCGTCCCCGGCGCCCAGCAACGCGGGCAGGCCGTCGAGCAGCCACTCCGCGCCGGCACCCCACGCGTCCGCCTGCACCACATCGGTGCGGCGGACGTGCAGGGTGCCCGGCCCGGCCGGGGTGTTGGCGGTCAACCACACCCCGTCCCCAACCTGGAACGTCACGTCGCCCGGTCCCCGCCGCAACGACCTCAGCACCGCGCCGAGATCCAGCGGGAACGGCGGCGACCACGTCCTAGGCATCACGCATCACGCATCAGCACACATCACACTCAGACATCGGCGGAGAACCGCACCCCGCCCTCGGGCAGCACGACACCCGGCCACACCCGGGCCCCGTTGATCAACTCGCACCGCGCGCCGACCACCGCGCCGTCACCGATCACCGCGTCCGACACCACCGCACCGGCCTGGACCAGCGAGTTCGCCCCGAGCACACTGCGCTCGATGCGTGCACCCTCACCGACGACCGCGCCGTCGAACAGCACCGAGCCGTCCACCACCGCGCCGGCCGCGACCGTGCAGCCCGCGCCGACCGTCGTGCCGCCCGTCACCACCGCGCTCTCGTCCACCTTCGCGCCTTCGAGCAGCACCGCGTCACCCTTGAGCGCCAGCGCGGCGGTCGGCGCGACACCGCGCACCAGGTCCGCCGAACCCTGAACGAACGCGGCCGGCGTGCCGAGGTCCAGCCAGTACGACGCGTCCACGTAACCCTGCACGCGCGCACCGGCCGCCAACAGCCCCGGGAACGTCTCCCGCTCCACCGAAACCGGCCTACCAGCGGGAATGCCCTCGATCACCTCGCGGCGGAACACGTAGCAGCCCGCGTTGATCTGGTCCGTCGGCGGGTTCTCCGTCTTCTCCAGGAACGCCGTGACCCGACCGTCCGCGTCCGTCGGCACGCAGCCGAACCGGCGCGGGTCGTCCACCCGGACCAGGTGCAGCGTCACGTCGGCCTCGGCCTTGCGGTGCGTGTCGACCAGGGCGCGCAGGTCCACGCCCGACAGGATGTCACCGTTGAACACCATCACGTCGCGTTCGCGCAGCTTGTCGGCGACGTTGCGGATGGCGCCCGCCGTGTCCAGCGGCACCTCCTCGACCACGTACTCCAGCTCCAGACCGAGCTCCGCGCCGTCACCGAAGTGCTCCTGGAAGACCTCGGCCTTGTACGACGTGCCCAGCACGACGTGGGTGATGCCCGCTTCCCGAATCCGCGACAGCAAGTGGGTGAGGAACGGCACCCCGGCGGTCGGCAGCATGGGCTTGGGGGCGGACAGGGTCAGTGGTCGGAGTCGGGTTCCCTTGCCCCCGACCAGAACCACTGCCTCGGCGCCTTGCAGCTCCGACATGCCGTTTTTCCTCCTCCGCTTACTTCCACCCGTAGTTTGCGAATACTCTGGCATGAGCGCTCGGGCGGCACGGGCAGTGGTCCCGTGTCGGCGAGCGGCACCGATCGGCACGCCGGCGCTCCCAGCCGGCCCAAGGCACACGCAGGAGAGATCCGGATGGACCCTCGCGCTCGGGCCGACGCGGCGCTGGCCCGTGCTCGTGCACGTGGCATCCACGTCGTGACGCCGGACAACATGACGTCGCCGATGGACTCCTCGGCAACCCAGCAGATCCCGCGCGCCATGGTCAACGCGGTCGACCCGCGCGAAGACCCGGACTCCACCATGGTCCTGGCCGCCCACATCGCCGCAGGTCAGCCAGCCCCGCCACCCCCACCTGCCGTACCCGACCCCGAGCCGGAACTCCGCGTAGCCCCCGGCCCGGTCCCCACGGTCCAACAGGTCCCCACCTCGCGCCCCACCCTGTCGCAACGCCTCTCCGGCGGCCCCGACCAGCGCCCCCCAGGCCTATCCCAACGCCTGAACGGCGACCGCTAACCCCCCCACCCCCGCGCGTGTCCAACCTCCAGAACGCGCGTGTCCAACGTTCACGTCGCGCGTGTCCAACGTTCGGAACAGGCGTGTCCTACGTTCGGAACACCCGAGTTGAACGCTCAGAACGCGGCGGACGAACCTGAGCGTTCAACTCGGGGTGCCTGAGTGTTGGACACGCGCGTTCTGGAGGTTGGACACGCGGGTTAGCGGAGGTGGGTTAGGGCGGCTTGGATCATGGGGTGGAGGTCGTCGACGTTGGAGGGCATGTTGTCGAGGGGCCACCACTGGAGGTCTACGGACTCGGCGCTGCGGTGTGGGCGGGCGTTGACGGGGGCGCGGACGAGGAAGCGGACGTCGTAGTGGCGGGTCGGCTTGCCGAGCGAGCACGTGATCGGGTGTACGTCCAGGTGGATCGGCACGGGCTCGATGCGCAGGCCCTGGATGCCGGACTCCTCCGTCGCCTCGCGCAGCGCGGCAGCGGCCAGCGTGGTGTCCGACGGCTCGCAGTGGCCGCCCAACTGGAGCCAGCGGCCGACTCGGGGGTGCAGGGTCAGCAGCGTTTGGTCTGCGGTGGCGTTCAGGACCAAGGCCGAGGCGGTGATGTGGCCGGGCTCGCACGCACGTTGGCAAGCGTCCTCGCGAGCTGCCAGGAAGCCCAGGTAGGCCTGCCGCAGCGACTCCTGCGTCCGGTCGGCGGGACGCCAAGCGCCCAAGGTCGAGACGGTGTCGGCGTGCAGGCTCACCGTTCCAGAAACCCTTCGTCCAAGTCACCCAAAGCACGCGGCGTCAGTTCCTGCTCCGGGTGCCCGATCGCCACGGCACCCAGCGGCTCCCAGTCGTCCGGCAGGTCCAGCACGTCACGCACCACGTCCGCGCAGAAGATCGTGGACGACACCCAGCACGACCCCAGCCCCTCGGCGGCCAACGCCACCAACAGCCCCTGCACCGCCGCACCGCCCGCGATCGTGAACATCGTCAGCTCCGCCGTCGCCCGCCGCGAGTCCGGGTACGCGTGCGCACCGGTCCGCACCAGGAACGGCACGACGATCTCCGGCGAGTCCCGCAGGAAGTCCCCACGCGCGACCCGTGCGGCGATCCGCTCATCCGACCACCCGTCGGCCCGCAGATCCGACCGCCACCGGTCACGCATGGCGTCCAGCAGCACGTCCCGCTTGGCCGCCAACCGGACGAACCGCACCGGCCGCGTGTGGTGCGGCGCGGGCGCGGTCAACGCGGCGGCCACGGCACGCCGGATCACATCCACCGACACCGGCGACGACGTGAACGACCGCACCGAACGGCGCATCAGCACCGCCTCCGCACGCCCCTGCGCCACCGCCTCGGCCGTGCCCAACCGGAACAGGTCCTCCTCGACCGGCCGGGCCAGGTCACGGGCCGTCGAACCGTCGTCGGCCACCGGCAGCCCGCGCACCACGGCCACCGGCACCGCGCCCAGCTTGCCCTTCACCAGGTCGGCCGCCGCGGCGATCTCGTCGGCCACCGCGACTTCGGTCACCACCAGCGAGTTGCCGTGCCGGTCCAGCGACCCGGCGTACCGGTGCAGCACGGCCAACCCGGACGACCCGATCGCGGCGTCCGTCTGACCGACCCGCCACGCCCGACCCATGGTGTCGGTCACCACGACCGCGACCGACACACCCAGCCGCGCCGCCAACGCCGCCCGCAACGCCGCCGCCGACCCGTCCGGGTCGACCGGCAGCAACGCGATCTCGTCACCGGCCACGTTCGACGCGTCCACTCCGGACGCCGCCTGCACGATCCCCAGCTTGTTCTCGGTGATCAACGTCCGGCCGCGCCGAGCCAGCACGCGCACCGACTCGGCCTCGACCCACTCCCGCCGCACGGCGTCACGCGCCTCCGGATCGGCGGGCACGGCGACCAGCCGTCCTTCCACTTTGGACACGATCTTGGACGTCACCACGACCACGTCACCGTCGCGCAACCACGGCGCGGCCGACGCCAGCGCCGAAGCCAGGTCGTCACCGGGCCGGAACTCCGGCAGCCCGGTCACCGGCAGCAGCGTGATCCCCGAGGAGGAGGCGTGATCAGTCAAGTTCCACCCCGGCCAACTCCAGCGCCGCCCGCGCCATCGCCGCCGTCGCGTCCACATCGGACATCAGCAGCGGCACCGCGCGCACCGCCACGCCCGGCACGTCGCACCGGTCGCCGGTGTGCACCAGCCAGCCGTCCAGCACTCCACGATCCGTCGTCTTGCGCGAACCGTAGTACCGGCCCACGGCCTCGGCGGAGGTCTCCACGCCGATCGCCGACAGGCACGCGTCCGCCATCCCGCGCAGCGGCTTCCCGCCGATGATCGGCGACAGCCCCACCACGCCCGCCTCGGTCTTGCGCAGCGCGTCCTTCACCCCCGGCACGCCCAGGATCGTGTTAACGCTAACCACAGGGTTCGACGGCGCGATCAACACCGCGTCCGCGTCGCGCACCGCGTCCAGCACACCCGGCCCGGCCGTCGCCGTCTCCACCCCGACCGACGCGAACGACCGCGCGGGCAGTTGGGCGCGGTGCTTGACCCACCACTCCTGGAAGTGGATCGCCCGCTCGCCCTCCTCGGTCGTCACGACGACGTGCGTCTCGACCCGGTCGTCCGACATCGGCAGCAGCCGCACGCCGGGCTCCCAGCGGTGGCACAGCGCCTCCGTCACGGCCGACAGCGGGTACCCCGCGCGCAGCATCCGGGTCCGCACCAGGTGCGTGGCGATGTCCCGGTCGCCGAGCCCGAACCACGCCGGGTCCGCGCCGTAGGCGGCCAGCTCCTCCTTGACCGCCCACGTCTCGCCCGCACGGCCCCAGCCGCGCTCCGCGTCGATCCCGCCCCCGAGGGTGTACATGCAGGTGTCCAGGTCGGGACAGATCCGCAACCCGTGCATCCACACGTCGTCACCCGTGTTCACCACGGCGGTGATCTCGTGCTCCGGCGCGGCCAGCAGGCTCTTCAGCCCGACCAGGAACCGCGCCCCGCCAACCCCGCCAACCAGTACGACGACCTTCACGGGTTGCCATCCTCCCACCTGGCGTCACTGCCAGAACCGGAAGGTCCTCGCGCCGTCCGCGGCGTCGAACCGGTTGCCGCCGATCAGCTCGAACACCCAGTACGCGGCGTCGAAGAACATCCGACCGATGGTCGGGAACCCGATCAGCACCGCGAAGAGCACGAACGGCGCCCACATCCGCGCCTTGGCGCCGAACTGCTGCGCCGAGTACGACATGTACGGCTCGATCGCGCCCCACCCGTCGAGGCCGGGGATCGGCAGGATGTTCAGCACGAAGGCCAGGATCTGGAGCAGCGCCAAATACGACAACGCGGCGGCCAAACCTGCCGGCGGCGTGAACAGAATCACCGACATCGCCAACAACACACCCAGGACCAGGTTGCTCAGCGGTCCGGCCAGCGACACCATCGACTCCACCCGCTTGTTGCGCAACGCGTGGTGGTTGATCCACACCGCGCCGCCGGGCAACGGGATACCGCCGAACGCCAACAGCACCAACGGCAGCACGATGCTGAACACCGGGTCGGTGTACCGGCGGATGTCGAGGGTCAGATAACCCTTCGCCTTCACCGCGTAGTCGCCGCCGCGGTAGGCCACGATGGCGTGGCCGAACTCGTGCAGGCACAGCGAAACCGCCCAGCCGCCCAGCACGAACAGCACCGTGCCGGCCGTCACCGCGGGGCCGCTGCCGGGACTGGAGTCGTCGTCGAACAGGGTCAGCACGGCGCCTGCCACCGTCACCGCGAGCAGGCTGAGGAACAGTGGACTCGGACGCACCGCTGATCGCTTCACCCCACCAGTGTGGCCTCCCGGATCCAGTGGCCCGTAGGCCGTCCGCGCAGCGATAATCGCTGGGCGCGAGGCCCCAATCACCGTCTGTGCTGCTAGTCAAGGCTTTTCCGGCCATCCGCGCGAATATCCCCCGTCCTGTGGACTCCGCTTGACCGCGTGTTGTGACACAGGTGTAATCACATCGGTGTCATTCATCGTTGTGGGGACGACGAGTGGTGTCCGCCAACCGGGGAGAGCGGAAGGCGAGGAGGCGGACTATGCAGGAATTCGACGGGGGTCGCATCGTGGACGGGGACGTCCCGGCACCGGAGCCGGTCGTACTCGACCTGTTCGACGCGGCCGATGAGCAGGACTGGCAGGAGCGCGCCCTGTGCGCGCAGACCGACCCCGAGGCGTTCTTCCCGGAGAAGGGCGGCTCGACCAGGGAGGCCAAGCGGATCTGCCTCGGTTGCGAGGTGCGCTCCGAATGCCTGGAGTACGCCTTGCAGCACGACGAGCGCTTCGGCATTTGGGGCGGGCTGTCCGAACGCGAGCGGAGGAAGCTCAAGAAGCGCGCGGTGTGAGGGGCGGTGTGATCTGCGGGTGATCGTCCGCGAAGTGTGATCGCTTGAGGTAGTCGCGCCGGCTTACCGTGGTACTCCCACGGGGTAGTCGGAGCAACGAGGAGCGGCACTTGACGAGCGGGGCCACTCCGCGGCTGCGCACCGCGCCCGTGTTGGCGGTGCTGGTGTGCCACGACGGCGACCGGTGGCTGGGCACGGCGCTGTCCTCGCTGCGCCGTCAACAGCCGCGCCCGCGGCACGTGATCGCGGTCGACACGGGTTCGGTGGACGGCACGGCGAAGTTGCTCGCGGAGGCCGCCGAGGGTCCCGATCGGGTGATCGACGGTGTGCTCACCCTGCCGCGCGGCACGGGGTTCGGCGCGGCGGTGCACGCCGCCGTCGAGCACGCCGTGCAGCGGTGGGGCGATCCGGGCGCGTGGCTGTGGTTGTTGCACGACGACTGCGCGCCGGAACCGGACTGCCTGTCCGCTCTGCTGACCGCGGCCGACGTGTCGCCGTCGGCGGCCGTGCTGGGACCGTTGAGTCTGGACTGGACCGACCCGCGGCTGGTGGTGGAGGCCGGGCTGTCCACCGACGCGTCCGGCCACCGGCAGACCGGTATGGGCCGGGTCGAGTTGGCCGGGTCGTTCGAGCAGAGCACCGAGGCGCTGGCGGTGTCGTCGGCCGGGTCGTTGATCCGCCGCTCGGTGTGGGACGCGCTCGGCGGCTACGACCGGACGATGCCGTTGCTGCGCGACGACATCGATTTCGGCTGGCGCGCCAACCTCGCCGGCCACCTCGTGCTGTCCGTTCCGGTGGCCCGGATGCGGCACGCCCGCGCGATCGGGCGCGGTGTGCGGCGATTGGACGCGGTGGCGGCACGACCGGGGCCCGCGCCGCGGGGTGTGGACCGGGCGCACGGGCTGCGGACGTTCCTGGTCAACTGCGGGACGATCTCGTTCGTCCTCGGGCTGCCGCGAATCGCGGTGCTCGCTTTCTTGCGTTCTTTCGGGTTCTTGTTGCTGCGGCGGTTTTCCGACGCGCACGCCGAGATGGGCGCGCTGCGGTACCTGCTGAGCGGGCGGGCGCGGTTGCGGGCCGGACGTGCCGAGCGGCCGGTGCACGGGGTCGTGCGCGGCCTGTTCACCAGCCGGATCACCCGGTTCCGCAACGCGATCCGGGGTGCGTCGGCGGCCCTGATCCGGCGACGCGTCGAGGCCGACCTGGCGTTGGGGCGGCTGCCCGAGGACGACGTGCGGCCCGGCGCGTGGTCGCTTCCGTCCGAAGTGGAGCGTCGGGTGGTCGGTCCGGCGGCACTGCCCGCCGGTGTGCTGTCCCGACGTCGACCCGTGCGGGCCACGGGAGGTTTGCGACAGCCCTCGGTGGCCGTGCCGGTGGAGGCGTTGCCGTCCGCGCTGCGGCCCTCGCCCCGGCCGCGTCCTTCGCCGGTGCCGCGCGGCTCGACCGCGCCGGGGATCGTGTTCGTGGAGGTGGACCGGGCCCGGATGCTGCGATCGGTGGTGCTCGGACCGCCGTTGCTGCTGGTCCTCGGGCTGGCCGTGTTCGGGATTCTGGCCAACGCCTCGCGGATCGGGCTCGATCTGGCGGGTGGTCGGCTGCTGCCGGTGGGCGATTTGGCGGCTACTTGGTCGTCGTACCTGGCTACCTGGCACCCGGTCGCGGGCGGGACGACGGCGCCCGCGCCGGCGGCGTTGGCCGTGCTGGGGACGGTCGGTGTGCTGCTCGGATCGCCTGCCGCGCTGGTGGCGTTGCTGTTCATCGGTGACGCGCCGTTGGCCGGGTTGTTCGCTTACGTGGCGACCCGGCGGGTGCCGGTGCGGCGGCCCGTTCGTGCTCTTGTGGCGGCGGCGTACGCGTTGCTGCCGGCGGCGACGTCGGCGGTGAGCCAGGGGCGGCTGGACGTCGTCGTGGTGCACGTGATGGTGCCGGTGGTGTTCGCCGGGGTGGTGTCCGTGCTGCGGGGCGTGGCGGGTGCGTCGTGGCTGCCGGTGGCGTCGGGGACGGCGTTGGCGATGGCGGTGGTGGGCGCGTTCTCGCCGTTCGTGCACGGGCTGGCGGCGTTGGCGGCGCTGGTCGGGTTCGTGGTGGTGCCGGGGCGGCACGGTGACGGGCGGCGGCGGGTGGCGTCGCTGTTCATGATCGTGCTGCTGCCGATGGCGCTGCTGCTGCCGTGGCCGGCGGTGGTGTTGCAGAACCCGTCCGTCGTGCTGCACGGGGTGGGCGCGTTCGTGGCGTCGCCCGCGGTGGGGTTGGTGGATCTGCTGTCGTTGCGGCCCGGTGGGACGGGGGCGTTGCCGTTCGTCGGGTTCCTGGTGGTCGGGTTCGCGCTGCTGGCTCTGGTGCTGCGGCCGTGCCGGTCGATGCTGGCCGGGCTCGGGGTGGTGGTGCTGGGCGGGTTCGCGGTGATCGTGCTGCGGACCGTGTCGGTGACGCCGCTGGCCGGTGGGGACTCGTCGCCGGGGTGGACCGGTGGGCCGTTGGTGGTGGTCGGGTGGGGACTGCTGTGGGTGGTGCTGTCGGCGTTCCGGCGTGATGTGGCTCCGGTGCCGTTCCAGCGGGTGGTGTCGGTGGTCGGGGTGCTGTCGGTGGTCGGGCTGGCCGGTGCCGGGTTCATCGGGCTGCGGTCGGGGGCGTTGACGGCGGACGCGGTGCGGTTGCCGTCGACGTTGGCGCAGGAGCTGCCGCGGACCGGGCGGTCGGTGCTGGTGCTGGGCACGCCGACGCGGCTGGTGGCCGGGCGGCTGCCGGCGTTCGGGGATGACGACTACGTGCCCGTGCCGACGGCGACGACGCGGTTGGAGCGGTGGTCCCGTGACCTGACCAGCGGTTCTGCCCAGGCCGCGCGGGTCGCGTTGGCGCAGGCGGCGGCTTCCGGCGTGGCGTTCGTCGTGGTGCCGGACCTGCCGACGTCTCAGCGGCTACGGGACGCCGTCGGTGACCTGGTCGGCGTGACGCCGGCGATGTCCGACGGCCGGCCGGTGCTGCGGGTGCAGTTGGCGGCCGGGAACGCCGTGCTGCTGTCCCCGGAGCAGGCCCGGCGCGCCCGGACCGGCGGCAACCCGCCTGTGGAGCTCGGCGCACCCGGCATCGCCCCTGTCGAAGCCGCACCACCCGAGGTAGGCGTCCGCGTCTCCGAAGGCCCCGAAGGACGCCTCCTGGTCCTGGCCGCCGAAGAGGAACCAACCTGGCGGGCGTGGATAGACGGCCGCGAGGTGACCATCGTCCGCGCTTGGGGCCACCTGGTCGGCGTGACAGTGCCCACCACAGCCTCAGAGGTCCGCGTAGAAGCCTCCTCCGCCCTCCGCGAATTCCTCCTCGTCCTCCAAGCCGCCGCCGCCCTCTTCACCTTCCTGACCGCCATCCCCTCCCGCCGCCGCCCCTAACCCTCCCCAACGTAGAACTCAGCGGTTCAGAACGCGCGTGTCCTACGTTCGGAACGCGCGTGTCCAACGTTCGGAACGGGTGAGTTGAACGTTCAGAACGGGTGAATTGAACGTTCGGGACGGGCGGAGGGGCTATTCGCCGTCGATGACGTCGGGGTCCAGGCCCAGGTAGTTGGCGATTTGCTCCACCAGCACGTCGTGCACCAGGTCGGAGAGGTCGGCGCCGTCCTTGGCGCGGGCTTCGAGGGGCCGCCGGTACAGGACGATCCGGGCACGGCGGTCCGCGCCGGCGGGCACGAGGCGCGCCAAGGGGACGTTGCCGTCCTCGACCACGTCACCGTCCTCGTCGGGCGGCTGGATGTCCGGCACGTCGTCCACCGCGACGTCCAGCTGCGTCAGCTCGGTCCGCCACCGGGCCTCGATCGGCTCCAACGCCTCCAGTACCAGCGCGTCGAACCGCTCCGCACGGCTGCGGGCCGCGGGCAGGGTGGCCGGGTACAGCGGTCCGCGCAGCCCTCGACCGTGCCGGTCGCGGTTGCGCCGCCGCGGAGCGCCCTGCCGCCGTGAACCCCGAGCCATCACCACGGGGTAGAGCGTAGTTGTCCGCCGTCGGGCTCCGTACGCCGCCCGACCCCCGTGAGGTGCCGGTGCGACCAGGCAACTTGCCGAAGTACGACGCCACCTCCAACGCCGCGCCGGAGGTAATCCAACACACGCCGCGCGGGACGCGATATCGTCCCCGCCGTGCGGAGCGTGAGACGGTGCTCGCGAACCGGGTGCGCGAACCCGGCAGTCGCCACGCTCACGTACGCCTATGCGGACTCGACAGCGGTGGTCGGACCCCTCGCGACCTACTCCGAACCGCACTCCTACGACCTCTGCGAAGAGCACGCGTTGCGCCTCACCGCGCCGCGCGGCTGGGAGGTCGTCCGGCACCAGGGCGAGTTCCGGGCACCCGAGCCGACCGTGGACGACCTGACCGCGTTGGCCGAGGCGGTCCGCGAGGCCGGCCGGGCCACTCCGCCGATCGAGGTCCCCGAGATGCCCGCAGGCACGATCCGACGCGGCCACCTGCGAGTTCTGCCCGACCCTAACGAAGACTGAACGGACCGGACACGACGCTCACGCGCGCGCCGGTAGGCTTCCCAAGGCAGTGTCAAGAGCCAACTTGGGAGTGTGGCCGTGCGCGATCTGTCCGGCATCGTCAAGGCTTACGACATCCGCGGTGTCGTCGGGGAACAGCTCGACGCGGACGTCGTACGGGACTTCGGCGCGGCGTTCGCGCGCCTGGTCGGCGGCCCCGCCGTGGTGATCGGCCACGACATGCGCGATTCGTCGCCGGGCCTGGCCGCGGCGTTCGCCGAGGGCGTCACCGCGCAGGGTGTCGACGTGGTCAGCATCGGCCTGGCCAGCACCGACATGCTGTACTTCGCCTCCGGCAAGCTGGACCTGCCCGGCGCGATGTTCACCGCGAGCCACAACCCCGCCAAGTACAACGGCATCAAGCTGTGCCGCGCGGGCGCCGCCCCGGTCGGCCAGGACAGCGGCCTGGCGCAGATCCGCGCCGACGCCGAGCAGGGCGTCCCGGACGCCGAGGGCGTCACGAAGGGCGCCGTCACCGAGCAGGACATGCTCACCGACTACGCCGCCTACCTGCGTGAACTGGTCGACCTGAGCACCAGTCGGCCGTTGAAGGTCGTGGTGGACGCGGGCAACGGCATGGGTGGCTACACCGTGCCGAAGGTCTTCGAAGGCCTGCCGATCGACGTCGTCCCGATGTACTTCGAGCTGGACGGCAACTTCCCGAACCACGAGGCCAACCCGCTGGACCCGAAGAACATCGTCGACCTCCAGGCCAGGGTCCGCGCGGAGAACGCGGACGCGGGTGTGGCGTTCGACGGCGACGCGGACCGCTGCTTCGTGGTGGACGAGCGCGGCGAGCCGGTGTCCCCGTCCGCGATCACCGCCCTGGTCGCGGTGCGCGAGCTGGCCAAGGACCCGGGCGGCACGATCATCCACAACCTGATCACCTCGCACGGCGTGCCGGAGATCGTCCGCGAGCACGGCGGCGTCCCGGTGCGCACCCGCGTCGGCCACTCCTTCATCAAGGAGGAGATGGCCAAGACCGGCGCCATCTTCGGCGGCGAGCACTCCGCCCACTACTACTTCCGCGACTTCTGGCGTGCTGACACCGGCATGCTGGCCGCGCTGCACGTGCTGGCCGCGCTCGGCGAGCAGGACGGCACGCTGTCCGCGTTGACCAGCGACTACTCGCGCTACGCCGCTTCCGGTGAGATCAACTCCACGGTGGAGGACCAGCTGGGCAGGCTGGCCGCGATCAAGGCCGAGTTCGGCGGGCGCGAGGGCGTCGTGCTCGACGAGCTCGACGGCCTCACGGTGAACCTGCCGGACGGCTCCTGGTTCAACCTCCGTGCGTCCAACACCGAGCCGCTGCTGCGGCTCAACGTCGAAGCCGCCGACGCGGCCTCGGTCGCGGCTCTGCGCGACGAGGTCCTGGCGATCGTGAGGGGATGAGCGCCGTGGCAGTCCAACTCGACGCGCAGCTGCTGGAGATCCTGGCCTGCCCGTGTCCGGAGCACGCGCCGCTGAAGGTCGGCACCGCGTCCGACCCGCTGGCGGACTACCTGACCTGCACCTCGTGCGGCCGGTCGTTCCCGGTTCGGGACAGCATCCCGGTGCTGCTGCTCGACGAGGCTGTCGAGCCGACGGCAGGGTGATGCCGGGTGCTCGACGACAGTCTCCTCGACGACCAGTCCCGGCTCGGCGACGCTGACCGGGAAGGTCTGCTGCGCGCGGCCGCACGTGCGGGCGCGCAGGTCCGGGCGACCGCCGAGGCGGCCGCCGATCTAGGTGTGGCCCGGGTGTTCCAGGAACGCCCGCGCGCGTTGGTGCTGGTCACGCGGCCCGGCGTCGGCACGGCCATCGCCGGGGTGGTGACGGCACTGCTCGGGCCGCGCTGCCCGGTGCCGGTCGTGGTCTCCGACGACGTGCCGACGTGGGTGGGCGCGCTGGACGTGGTCCTCGCGCACACCGAGGACCCCGGTGACGTGCAGATGGCCGAGTCGGTGGACCGGGCGGCCCGGCGTGGCGCGCGGGTGCTGCTGACCGCCGAACCGGACGGCCCGGTGGCCGCGTCCGCCGCGCAGCAGGCGCTGCTGATCCCGCCGCGGGTGCCGGTGCCGCCGGGCTTCGGCTTCCCCCGCGGTTTCGCCGCGTGGGTGGTGGCGTTGAACGCGCTGCGGCTGCTCGACGTGGACGTGCAGGCCGTCGCGGACGAGCTGGACCGGGAGGCCGAGCGGTGCCACCCGATGCACGAGTCGTTCGTGAACCCGGCCAAGACGCTGGCGCTGCGGGTCGACGAGCGCATCCCGCTGCTGTGGGGTCTGGACGACCTGGCGACCGCCGTCGCCGGGCACGGCGCGGGCGTTTTCGCGACTTATGCGGGCGTGGTGAGCGACGTGGCCGGCTATCCTCAGGCGCTGACCCGGTCGATGCTGCACCGCCGGGCTGTGCGTGGCACGTCCGGCGCCGACATCTTCGCCGACCCGGACGACGAGCAGGACGGCCTGGTCCGCGTGCTGCTCGTGGCCGTGCGCCAGGGCCCGCAGGCCGAGTTCACCCGGCGGGTCGCGATGGAGACCTTGTCCGGAGCCGACGTGCTCGAACCGGCCGAGGAGGTGAGTGGCGGGGACGCCGTGTGCGCCGCGCTGCTCGCCCTGCGGTTCGAGTTGGCCGCGCTGTACCTGGGTCTGGCGGCGGGAACGCTGGGCGGGCCCGGGCTGTACGCGCCGGCCGTCTGAAGGGATGACTGTGGAGCTGCTGCACAACGCGGTGCGCGCGTACGCGTGGGGATCGCGCACCGCCATCGCCGAGCTGCTCGGGAGGGAGGTGCCGACACCGCACCCCGAGGCTGAGCTGTGGATGGGCGCCCACCCCGGCGACCCGTCACGGGTGGTGGGTCCGGACGGCGAGTCGCGCTCGCTGCTGGAGATGCTCGCCGACGACCCGGAGGGGCAGCTGGGCACGCGGCACGCCGACCGGTGGGGCAGCCGGTTGCCGTTCCTGCTCAAGGTGCTGGCCGCGGAGGAGCCGCTGAGCCTGCAGGCGCACCCGTCGGCCGAGCAGGCCGCGAACGGGTTCGCCGCCGAGGACGCGGCGGGCGTGCCGATGGACTCGCCGGTGCGCAACTACAAGGACCCGTCCGCGAAGCCCGAGCTGATCTGCGCGTTGACCGAGTTCCACGCGCTGGCCGGGTTCCGCGAGCCGGAGCGCACGGTGGCGTTGCTGCGGTCGTTGGACGCGCCGGACTTCGCCCCGTACGCCGAGCTGCTGGCGGCCCAGCCGGACGGGAGCGGGCTGCGGGCGCTGTTCACCACCCTCATCACGCTGCCGCAGACCTCGCTGGACATGCTGTTGCCACAGGTCCTGGACGCGTGCGTGCTGCACGTGAAGGAGCACGGCGAGTTCGACCTGGAGTGCCGGACCATCCTGGAGCTGGGCGAGGCGTACCCCGGTGACGCGGGCGTGCTGGCTGCGCTGCTGCTCAACCGGCTGGTGCTCCAACCCGGTGAGGCGATCTACCTGCCCGCCGGCAACCTGCACGCGTACCTGCACGGCACCGGGGTGGAGATCCTGGCGAACTCGGACAACGTGCTGCGGTGCGGGCTCACGCCCAAGCACGTGGACGTGCCCGAGCTGATGCGGGTGCTGGACTTCCGGTGCGGCGACATGCCGGTGCAGCGCGGCTCGGAGACGTCACCGGGGCTGTGGGCGTACCGGACGGGGTGTCCGGAGTTCGAGCTGTCGCGGATCGAGGTCGGGCCTTCGGCTTCGGCTTCGGCCGAGGTCCAGGTCGACCACAGCGGGCCGCAGATCCTGCTCTGCACGCGTGGTCGGGCGAAGTTGTCGACCGGTCGCGAGTCGCTGGTGCTGGAACGCGGCCAGTCCGTGTGGCTGCCCGCGCAGGACCCGGCGGTGGTGGTCACGGCGGATGTGGACACCCAGCTTTTCCGCGCCACCCCTGGGGTTGAGTAGGGTCACAACCGACCAATCGGACTTGGGCGCTTAGGGAGCAACCGTGTCAGCAGGGGGCGGGACCAAGGCGATCATCGCCGCACTGGTGGCCAACGCCGGGATTGCCGTGGCGAAGTTCGTCGGCTTCCTGATCACCGGATCGTCGTCCATGCTCGCCGAGTCGGTGCACTCGGTGGCGGACACTTCCAACCAGGGCCTGTTGCTGCTGGGGCAGAAGACCGCGCGGCGCAAGGCCACTCTGAACCACCCGTTCGGGTTCGGCCGGGATCGGTACTTCTACTCGTTCATCGTGGCGCTGATGCTGTTCAGCCTGGGCTCGGTGTTCGCCCTGTACGAGGGCATCCACAAGCTGGAGTCCCACGAGGCGCTGAGCAGCCCGATCGTCGCGGTGGTCATCCTGGTCGTCGCGATCGGCCTGGAGACCTACAGCTTCCGCACCGCGATCGTGGAGTCGCAGAAGATCAAGGGTGACGCCACGTGGTGGCAGTTCATCCGCCAGTCGAAGGTGCCCGAGCTGCCGGTCGTGCTGCTGGAGGACGCGGGCGCGCTGTTCGGCCTGGTCCTGGCGCTGATGGGCGTGGGCCTGTCGACCATCACCGGTGACCCGGTGTGGGACGCGATCGGCACGATCTGCATCGGCGTGCTGCTCGGCATCATCGCGGTCATCCTGATCGTGGAGATGAAGTCGCTGCTGATCGGCGAGGGCGCGGCGCCGGCGGAGCTGGACGTCATCGTGGACGAACTCGCGGCGGGCAAGGTGCAGCGCGTCATCCACATCCGGACCCAGTACATCGGTCCGGACGAGCTGCTGGTGGCGGCGAAGATCGCGCTGAACCCCGGCCTGTCGATCGACGAGGTGGCCGAGGCAATCGACGACGCCGAGCAGCGCGTCCGCAACAAGGTCCCCGCCGCCCGCCTGATCTACCTGGAACCCGACCTGGACCGTTCGCTGGCCAAGTCGTAGTTCCGCTGTTCCCGACGAAGGGCGACGAGCCGTTGTGGCTCGTCGCCCTTCGTCGTCGGGGGGTTACGGAATCTCGTCGTGCTTCACGACGGGGACGGCGGTGGTGCCGCGTTTGCCGAGGAGGGAGTGCCGTCGGCTGTACGCGAAGTACACGACGACGCCCAGGGCCATCCACACCAGGAACCGGACCCAGGTCAGCGCGGTCAGGTTCAGCATCAGCCACAGGCAGGCCAGGATCGCCAGGATCGGCACGAACGGGACCCACGGCACGCGGAAGCCGCGGGGCAGGTCCGGGCGGGTTTTGCGGAGCACCAGGACGCCGGCGGAGACCAGGATGAACGCGAACAGCGTGCCGACGTTCACCATCTCCTCCAGCTTGCCCGCCGGGAAGAAGCCGGCCGCGATGGCGACCAGGATGCCGATGGCGATGGTGATCCGGAACGGCGTGCCGTGCTGACCGGTGCGGGCCAGGCCGCGTGGCAGGAGGCCGTCACGGGACATCGCGAACAGGACTCGCGACTGGCCCAGCATCAGCACCATCACGACCGTGGTCAGGCCGGCCAGCGCGCCGACCGAGATGACGGTGGCCGCCCAGTCCACCCCGTTCTGCGAGAACGCCGTCGCCAACGTCGCACGCGTGCCGTCCGGCTGGGTCTTGAGCTGGTCGTACGGCAGCATCCCGGTGATCACCAGCGACACCGCCACGTACAGCACGGTCACGATCGCCAGCGATCCGAGGATGCCGCGCGGCACGGCCCGCTGCGGGTTGCGGGTCTCCTCGGCGGTCGTCGCGACCACGTCGAAGCCGATGAACGCGAAGAACACCAGCGACGCGGCGGCCAGCAGCCCCAGCACGCCGTACGTGCTGCCCTCGAAGCCCGTGACCAGCGAGAACAGCGACTGCTCCAAGCCGGACGCGGTCGTGCCGCCGGATTCGGCGGGCGGGATGTACGGGCTGTAGTTCGCCGCCTTGATGTACCCGATGCCGAGCACGATCACCAGCAGCACCACGGCCACCTTCACCGCCGTGATCACCGCGCTGACCCGCGACGACAGCTTCGTGCCGACCACCAGCAGCACGGTCAGCACCGAGATCAGCAGCAACGAGCCCCAGTCGACGTCCACCCCGCCGACCGACGCGGTGGTCTTGACCGTCACACCGGCCTGCCCGAGCACCGTCTGCAGGTACACCGACCAGCCCTTGGCCACGGCGGCGGCACCGACCGCGAACTCCAGCACCAGGTCCCAGCCGATGATCCACGCCATGAACTCGCCGAACGTGGCGTAGGAGAACGTGTACGCGCTACCGGCCACCGGCACGGTCGAGGCGAACTCGGCGTAGCACAACGCCGCCAACGCGCACGCCACCGCCGCCAGCACGAACGCCAACGACACCGAAGGCCCGGCGAGGTTGCCCGCGGTGGACGCGGTGAGCGTGAAGATGCCCGCGCCGATCACCACCGCGACACCGAACACCGTCAGGTCCCACGCGGTGAGGTCCTTGCGCAGTCTGGTGTCCGGCTCGTCGGTATCCGCGATCGACTGCTCGATCGACTTGGTGCGCCACAGCCCGTTCCCCGGCACGGTTGCCTCCTGTGTTGACTGGTCCGTTCAGCGTAGAGGTGGGGTCCGACAATCGGCGCCACCGGTAGTTTTGCCCGTATGACGGTGCTTTGCCTGGACATCGGCTCGACGTGGACCAAAGGCGCCCTGGTGTCGGAAGCCGGTGACCTGCTGGGCACCGCGCAGCACACGACTACCCCGCCGGAGGTGCTTCAAGGCATCGACGTCGTCACACGAGCCCTCGGCCCCGCCGAGAACACCTTCGCATGTTCTTCCGCCGGCGGCGGCCTCCGATTGGCTGTTGTCGGGCAGGAACGGCTGGTGAGCGCCGAGGCCGGGTACCGGGTGGCGTTGTCGGCGGGCGCGAAGGTGGTTCACGTCTCGGCCGGCCCGCTCGACGGCGCGGGCATCCGGGCGCTGCGCGCGGCCGAACCGGACCTGGTGCTGCTGGTCGGCGGCACGGACGGCGGCGACGCGTCGGTGCTCCTGCACAACGCCCGCAAGATCGGCGCGAACCGCGTCGCCTGCCCGATCGTGCTGGCGGGCAACGTCGAGGCCCAGCCGGAGGCGCTGAGCCTGCTCAGCGGCCGGACCGTCGTGCGCACCGCCAACGTGCTGCCGGACGTCGGCGAACTCGCACCGGGCCCGGCGCGCGCCGCGATCCGCGAGGTGTTCCTGGAGCACGTGATCGGAGGCAAGGGCCTGTCACGCGGACCGAGGTTCCGCAACCTCGTCCGCGCCGTCACGCCGGACGCCGTGCTCAGAGGCGTGTCCCGGCTGGCCATGCAGGACCGGGAGGGCGCGGTCCTGGTCGTGGACGTCGGCGGCGCCACCACGGACGTCTACTCGGCAGTGTCCACAGTGGAAGGTCCGGAACGGGCGGTGGCGCTGCCACCGGACCGGCGCACGGTCGAGGGCGACCTGGGCATGCGCTGGTCCGCGCCCGGAGTGGTGGCCGAGGCGGTGGCGGAGAAGCTGATCGACAAGGCGGAAGCCACTGTCCTGCAAGAAGAAGCCGCCGCACGGACTGTCGACGTGACCTGGCTGCCCGACGACCCCACCGTGGACCTCCGGATCGCCGCCCTCGCCGCCGTGCTCGCGATCCGCCGCCACCTCAGGCTGGTCGACGGCCAACTCGGACCGCAGGGCGCGGGCCTGCTCGTGCTGTCCGGTGGTGTCTTCCGGCACGCCGAGTCCACTGAGGACGTCGAACGCGTGCTGCGCGCCGACCCCGTGCTGCGCCCGATCCTGCGCACGGCAGCCGTCATGGTCGACCGCGACTACGTGCTGGCCCCGGCCGGCCTCCTCGCCGAAACCGGTCGCACCGCCGCGGCCGACCGCCTGCTCAGCCGCCTCGCTTCGGTTCCCACGACGGCGACGAAAACGGCGACGAAAACGGCGACGACATCGGCGCCTGCCGGGCGATAGGCAGCACGGGCGCCGGCGGGTCCGTCGTCTCCAGACCGGCCGCGATCGCGATCGCCCGGTCCCACTCGGGATCGGACGTGTAGTCCGCGTGCCGGTTCACGCCCGGCGCCCACCGCCGACCGGGGAACGGCCCGCGTTGCGGGTCCGGCAGCCAGTGGTCACCGCCCAGCACCAGCGCACCCGTCGGACCGCGCAACGCCGGCGGCAGCGCGCCCGACGTCCCGTCCGGCCGGAAACCCGCGCCGAGCAGCATCCCGTCGAACACCTGCCGGTTCCACGTCATCACGGCACCGCCCAACGCGTCCGTGCCCCGGCACAGCGAGCGCCACCGCCCGGCCAACGCGCCGGCCAACGACTCCAACGAGCTGTGCGGCACCACCGCCGGGAACGCTCGCGGGTACGCCCACTGCAACTGCGACCCCGCCGTGACGAGTCCCAGCCGTTCGGCCTGGGCAGGGGGCAGCTCCTCCAACAACCGGGCCGCCGCCACCGCCGCGAGCAGGCTGCCCTGGCTGTGCCCGGCCAGCACCACCCGCGTGCCCGGATCGGCCAAGTGCTCCCGCACCCGTGCCACCAGCTCCGGCACCACCTTCAACGCGTAGCACGGCGGCACCACGGGGTGCGCCTCACGCGGCCAGAACGCCGCCAGGTCGGCCAACACCCCCACCTGCCGGGCCTTGTCCGGCCGCCGTGCCGCCAGGTACACCGCCCGCAGCAGCGACAACGCCAGCACGGCCAGCACGACCACGCCGAACCCGGAGATCGGCCACGTCCACTCCGGCTGATCGACCTTGCGCAACCGCAGGAACGCCGCCGGCACCGCGCCGACCGCCAGCACCGACGACATGATCAGCACCACGTGGTGGCTGTGCCGCCGCTGCCACCGCGCCCACCACCACGCCCGCGCAGCGCGCTTCACGTCCCGTGCGCGCCCCGCGTGCAACAGGGACGCCTCACGCGCCCACTCCTTGTTCCGGCGCAGCGAACTCCACCGCATCATCCCGGTGGTCGCCGCCATCGCCACCCCGGCCAGGAACGCCAGCACCCCGGCCACACCCCACAGCAGCGCGATGTAGTCGTACCCGCGCGGCAGCTCGCCGTGCCCGAGCACCCGCCGCACGGTCAGCGCCAAACCCGCGCCGAACCCGCCGCCGAGCAGCGCGGCCACCGCCACGACCGGCGCGGCCATCCAGCCACCCGCCCACGGCCGCAGGTCACGCGGCTGTGCCGACCACGTGCGCCGGGCCAGCAACGCGGCCGGCACCAGCAGCAACCCGATCAGCACGCACACCAGCGCCACCAGCGCGGCCACCATCTGCACGGCCAGGTCCGCGCCAGTCAGCTCCACCGGCAACCGGACCAGCAACCCGGTCGCGACCAGCAACGACAGCCACGACAGCACCTGCAACACCCGCCGCGGTCCGCGCCCCAACGCGGCCCGCAGCCACCGTCCGCCCCGGTGCGGCGCGCCGCCCGTCGGGTCGTCCAGCAGCATCGCGCCCATCGCCGCCACCGCCACCAGGGCGACGCCCGACACCCAGCACGCCGTGATCGCGACCCCGTGCCAGCCGGGCGCGAGCATCGGACCCGGCGGCCCGCCCAACGCGATCACCACGGCCGTGCCCAACCCCGCCACGATGTGCAGCACCCGCAACGCCGGCGTGTCCGGATCGGTGGCCACGTGCGCGCCGGGCAGCCCGGTCCGCCCACCCTCGGGGGCGGGCACCTCCTTGCGCTCGATCCGCCAGTCCACGCTCGACATCCGGTGCAGCACCAGCATGGCCAGCGCGATCGGCACCAGACCCACCAGCGCACGCACCCACGGCGTCGTGCTCGCCCAGGACGAGCTCCACAGACACGTCGAACCGGGCGCGAGGCACTGCGCCGCCACGAGGTCCAGGCTGATCACTTCCAGCTGCGCCACCAGCAGCACGGTCAGCAGCAGCGCCGCCAACCGCAGCAGCGCGCGCAGCCCGATGCCCAGCAGGTGCGCGGGCACCGACCCGGCGGTCACCGGCGGCAGCATCCAGTGCGCCACGTTCGCCAGCGAGAACGGGAACAGCAGCGCCCACGTCGCCTTGGCCCAGCCACCGGAGGTCATCCCGCCCCACACGTAGCCCTCGACGACCCGCGTCACCGGACGGCCCGCGGCCTGCAACACCGGGCCGGGCGCGGGTCTGCGCAGCCGGTCGGCCGGGCGCACGACGCGGCCGAGCCCGTCGCCCGCCACGTCCACCGCCGCCACCGCGTCGACCAGAGACTGCGGGGTGGTGCCCTGCACACCGTGCACCCGCAGTTCGACCACCCGTGTGTCGGGGCCGGGAATCAGCACACTCAACCTCCCGCGAACCTCACGTCAGCCTCGCCATAGTGCTCCATCGGTGCTCAGTTGCAGGCGACGTCCGTGGCCCGGCGTGGCGGGCGGTAGGGTCGGGCGAACCCGAGATGGAGGAACCCGCGATGACCGCCGAGAGGCTCCAGACCCGCAACGGCATCGACTTCGCCGTGGCGGACCTCTCCCTGGCCGAGTTCGGCCGCAAGGAGATCCGGCTGGCCGAGCACGAGATGCCCGGCCTGATGGCGTTGCGACGCGAGTACTCGGAGGTCTACCCGCTCAAGGGTGCGCGGATCTCCGGCTCGCTGCACATGACCGTGCAGACCGCCGTGCTGATCGAGACCCTGGTCGCCTTGGGCGCCGAGGTCCGTTGGGCGTCCTGCAACATCTTCTCCACCCAGGACCACGCCGCCGCCGCGGTCGTCGTCGGCCCCCACGGCACCGAGGAAGAGCCCAAGGGCATTCCTTGTTTCGCCTGGAAGGGCGAGACGCTGGAGGAGTACTGGTGGACCGCCGAGTCCATGCTGACCTGGCCCGACGGCGGCGGCCCGAACATGATCCTGGACGACGGCGGCGACGCCACGATGCTCGTCCACAAGGGCTTGCAGTACGAGAAGGCCGGTGTCGTCCCGCAGCCCGAGGCGGACGACTCGGAGGAGTGGCAGATCTTCCTGGGCACGCTGCGCGCCTCGCTGGCCGCGGACACCGGCAAGTGGACCAAGATCGCCGAGGGCATCCGCGGCGTGACCGAGGAGACCACGACCGGCGTCATGCGGCTGTACCAGCTGGCCGCCGCCGGTGAGCTGCTGTTCCCCGCGATCAACGTCAACGACGCCGTCACCAAGTCGAAGTTCGACAACCGGTACGGCATCCGGCACTCGCTGATCGACGGCATCAACCGCGGCACCGACGTGCTCATGGGCGGCAAGGTGGCCGTGATCTGCGGTTACGGTGACGTCGGCAAGGGTGCGGCGGACTCGCTGCGCGGCCAGGGCGCCCGGATCATCGTCACCGAGATCGACCCGATCTGCGCGTTGCAGGCCGCGATGGACGGCTACGAGGTGCAGACGCTGGAGAACGTGATCGGCCGCGCCGACATCGTGATCACCACGACCGGCAACAAGGACGTCGTGCGCATCGAGCACATGGCGGCCATGAAGCACCAGGCGATCGTGGGCAACATCGGCCACTTCGACAACGAGATCGACATGGCCGGTCTGGCCCGCTTCCCCGGCATCCGGCGGATCAACATCAAGCCGCAGGTCGACGAGTGGGTGTTCCCGGACGGCCACTCGATCCTGGTGCTGTCCGAGGGTCGCCTGCTCAACCTGGGCAACGCCACCGGTCACCCCAGCTTCGTGATGTCCAACTCGTTCTCCAACCAGGTGATCGCCCAGGTCGAGCTGTTCACCAAGCACCAGGAGTACGACAAGGAGGTCTACCGCCTGCCGAAGGTGCTGGACGAGAAGGTCGCCCGCATCCACCTGGAGGCGCTGGGCGGCGAGCTCACCAAGCTCACCAAGGACCAGGCGGAGTACATCGACGTGGACGTCGAGGGCCCGTACAAGCCCGAGCACTACCGCTACTGAGTCTGCTTCTTCGACAACGGCCGGGGCCTCAGGGTCCCGGCCGTTCCGTCATGTCCACTCGACGCCGATTCCGGCGATTCCCGGGCCGACGTCCTCGAAATAGGCGCTGGCGAACCCGCCCAGCCCGCACACCAGCTCCTCCAGGTCCACCGGCATCGCCTCGGCGCTGATCCGGAACTGCTTGGTGCACCGGGCGGGCAGGGCGCGCCGGTTGAACGCCAGTTGCACCAGGTAGCCGCGGCACGGCTCGCGGAACGTCCGCCGGTGTCCGGGGGTCGGCCCGCCGGTGTCGTCCACCACGGTGAAGCTGAACACGTGCTCCTCGCCCTCGGCGAGCCTGCGGTCGAACAGCAGCTCGAACGCCAGCCCGCGGGTGACCAGCTGCCTGCGCAGACGTCCCAGCCGGCAGCCCTCGCCGGGCCGCACCAGCGCGTTGTCGATCAGGCAGCCCTCGTCGCCCTGGTGCACGGCCAGGAACCGGTCCGGTCCGGCCTTCGCCGCCCGCACCACCATCCGCGTGCTGATCGACCGCTGTTCCCGTTCCGGCCCGACCGTGACGGTGTCGTGCACGGACAGCACCTCGATGTCGGTGTTCGCGCCGACGTCGGTGACGGCCTCGAACTCGCTCAGCACAGGCACGGGTGACACCCAGCCGGGGGGCCTGGTCAGCCGTGGTTGCGGTCGGTTGCCGACGAGCGCCACCAAGGACTCCGGCGGCAGCCTCAGGACGGCCTCCAAGGCCCGCACGGTGGCGATGGCGCGTGGCACTTCGGGGTGCCGAAGGCCGCGTTGCCAGTAGCTCAGAGTGGACTGCCCGACCTGCACGCCCTGCTGCTCCAGATGGGCCCGCAGCCGGGCCAGGGACAGGCCCCGGTGCGCTATGGCGTCGTGCAGGGCCCGGTGGAACGGTCCGTAGCGCAGCGTTTCGGCCAGGCCGCTGGGCAGGCCCCCGGGCGGGTGGGTCGCCGGCTCGTCCACCGGTCTGGCGTGCCCGGAATCCGCGGTCACCGCGGCACCACCCTTTCGCGCAACCGGAAATGGGGTTCACCGTAGTCACTCATTCTGGTGACGCAAAGGATCTCTCTTCACCCGACTGGGCGATGTCATGCGGCCGATCGTGGATGGCCAGTGCCCCTTAGGGTGTTCTCGTGGGAAAACTCGTCGTGATCGAGGGCTTGGACGGCGCCGGCAAGCGCACCCTGGCCAAGGCATTGACCGAAGCGCTGAACGCGCGCGGCGCGAAAGTCGCCACCGGGGCGTTCCCCCGTTACGACGAGGACGTGCACGCCGACCTGGTGCGCGACGCGCTGCACGGCAGGCTCGGCGACCTGACCGACTCGGTGTACGGCATGTCGGTCCTCTACGCACTCGACCGGCGCGGCGCGGCCGACCGGATCCGCGCCGACCTGGACCAGTACGACGTGGTGCTGCTCGACCGGTACATCGCGTCCAACGCCGCCTACGGCGCGGCCCGGCTGAACCAGTCGGCCGACGGCGAGTTCGTGGCGTGGCTGCGGTCGCTGGAAGTGGACCGCTTCGGGCTGCCGATCCCGGATCTGCACCTGCTGCTGCGCGTGCCGGTCGGTGTCGCGGCGGACCGTGCGGCCCACCGTGAGTCGGAAGAGGCCAGGGGGCGGGATCTGTACGAGTCCGACGGAGGCCTCCAGGCGCGCTGCGCCGCCGTGTACGACGGGCTGGCCACGTCCGGGTGGCTCTCGCCGTGGGAGGTGCTCGACGGCACCGCTGACCTGCGCGTCGAGCCGCTGCTCGACCGGTGGCTCGGCCATTAGTGTAGGAAAGTAACAAAACGTCACCGGTTCACCGATTAGTCGCTGACGATTCCCGTGCAGCGAGACGAGGTGGGCTCGTGGATCGGCGACAGAGACTGGCTACGGAGTGGACGCGGCCGGCGACCAGCAGCGATGACCGCTGGGCGGTGCGTGGACTTCCGACCACTAGTGGGACGATGTTGAGTATGAAGGCACGCGTGCTCGTCGTGGACGACGACCCCGCTCTGGCGGAGATGCTGACCATCGTGCTGCGGGGCGAGGGCTTCGACACCGCTGTGGTGGCCGACGGCGCACGCGCGCTGCCCGCGCTGCGCGAACTGAAGCCCGACCTGGTCCTGCTGGACCTGATGCTGCCCGGCATGAACGGCATCGACGTCTGCAAGGCGATCCGGTCCGAGTCGGGCGTCCCGATCGTGATGCTCACCGCGAAGAGCGACACCGTGGACGTGGTGCTCGGCCTGGAGTCGGGTGCGGACGACTACGTGGTCAAGCCGTTCAAGCCGAAGGAGCTGGTGGCGCGCATCCGCGCCCGCCTGCGCCGGACCGAGGCGGAGCCCGCCGAGGTGTTGCAGATCGGCGACCTGACCATCGACGTGCCGGGCCACGAGGTGCTGCGCGAGGGCAAGCCGATCCAGCTCACCCCGCTGGAGTTCGACCTGCTCGTGGCACTGGCCCGCAAGCCGCGCCAGGTGTTCACCCGCGAGGTGCTGCTGGAGCAGGTGTGGGGCTACCGGCACGCGGCGGACACCCGGTTGGTGAACGTCCACGTGCAGCGGCTGCGCTCCAAGGTCGAGCGCGACCCCGAGCACCCCGAGGTGGTGCTGACCGTCCGCGGCGTCGGGTACAAGGCCGGTCCTCCGTGATCGGTCGTTCGGGAAACCGAACGCGACCACCACGCGAGGTCGCGTCGGTCGTTCACGCCTCGTTTTCCGGCGATCACGCTCTTCGATCGTCGGAAAACGAGGCGCGAACGACCGACTTCGAGGCGGCCGAGCCCGCCGTCTGCGGAGCAGCGGCCATATGACACAGCGTTGGTTCGACTTGGCGGTGCGTGAGGTGCGCCGCTGGGTCGAGCACGCGCGTCGTCAGGCTGTCACGTTCGGTGAGGTGTGGCGGCGCTCGTTGCAGCTGCGCGTCGTGGTCAGCACGCTGGCGCTGTCGTCCGCCGTGGTGTTCGTGCTCGGCATGGTGCTCCAGGTGCAGATCACCGGCCAGCTGCTGGAGACCAAGATCGAGGCCGCGGTCCGGCAGGCCGAGGCCAGCGCGGCGGCGATCCAGCCCGACCTGGCGGGGCTCAACCCCGGCCCGGACAGCGTGAAGACCCGGTTCACCACCGCGTTGAACAAGATCAACACCTCCGGGGTGGACCTGGACCCGACCAGCTCCGGCGCGGGCGCGTTCGAACCGGTGCTCTACGACCCGGTCGGGACCGGGTCGGACGGCCTGCCCATCGCCGTCGGCGAGTACCGCGACGTGCCGGCCGGGCTGTCCAAGATGCTCGAAGAGGGCAGCACCGGCTACCAGATCACCACCGTCGAGCGGGAGACCGGGCCGACCACGCTGCTGGTCGTGGGCAAACCGGTGAACAGCTCCGCCCGCGCCATGCACCTGTACCTGCTGTTCCCGCTGACCAGCGAACAGGCCACCGCCGACGTCGTGCAGAGCACCCTGGTCATCGGCGGCGTGGCCCTGCTCCTGCTGCTCGCCCTCATCGCGAACCTGGTCACCCGGCAGGTGGTGCGGCCGGTGCGGCAGGCCGCCGAGATCGCCGAGCGGTTCGCCGACGGCAGCCTGGACCAGCGGATGCCCGTGGTCGGCGAGGACGACGTGGCGCGGCTCGCCGAGTCCTACAACGAGATGGCCGCCAGCATCCAGCGGCAGATCCACCAGCTGGAGGAGTTCGGCCAGCTGCAACGCCGCTTCACCTCCGACGTCTCGCACGAGCTGCGCACACCGTTGACGACCGTCCGGATGGCCGCGGACGTGCTGCACGCGTCCCGCGAGCAGTTCCCCAGTGGCCTGGCCCGGTCGACCGAGCTGCTGGTGGACGAGCTGGACCGGTTCGAGTCCCTGCTCGGCGACCTGCTGGAGATCAGCAGGCTGGACGCGGGCGTGGAGGAACTGGCCGACGACCTGGTCGACGTCCGGGTGCTGGTCCGGCGCGCCCACGACGCGGTGCGCGCCATCGCCAACAGCAGCGGCAGCACGCTCGTGCTGGACCTGCCCGATCACGAGGTCATGGCCGAGGTGGACGCCCGGCGGGTCGAGCGCATCCTGCGCAACCTGCTGGCCAACGCCATCGACCACGGCGAGGGCATGCCGGTCGAGCTGAAGCTGCGCGGTGACGGTGAGGCGATCGCGGTGACCGTCCGGGACCGCGGCGTCGGCCTGCGCCCCGGCGAGGCGGAACTGGTGTTCAACCGGTTCTGGCGCGCCGACCCGTCCCGCAACCGGCGCACCGGCGGCACCGGCCTCGGCCTGTCGATCAGCCTGGAGGACGCCCGGCTGCACGGCGGCTGGCTGCAGGCGTGGGGCGAACGCGGCCACGGCGCCGTGTTCCGGATGACCCTGCCGTGTCGCCACGGCCACGAGCTGACGTCCAGCCCGCTGCCGCTGGAGCCGCCCGACCTGCCGCCCGTGGTGGCGCCGGAGCCGGACGCGCCCGAGCCGGTGGAGGAAGTCGAGCTGACCGAGGAGGAGATCACGTGGCAGCCCGCGCAACCGGTCACCGGCGAACGCGAGGAGGTCCGGTGAGGCTCCTCGCGGCACTCCTGGCCGTGTGTGTTTCCGCCGGCTGCGCCGCGATCCCGACCGAGACCTCGCCCATCCCGGTCAACCCGTCGGCGGGCAACGCCACCGAGGCCGCGGCGCCCGAGCCGGTCAAGGACATCGACCCGTTGACCCTGGTCCGCGAGTTCGTCAACGCCTCCGCCAACCCCGAGGGCGACTACGCGGCGGCCAAGGCGTACCTGACGGACGAGGCGAAGAAGGCCTGGGACACCAGGGGCACGCCGACGATCATCGACGCGACGTTCAACACCGTGCCCGCCCCCGCCGTGACGGCGGACGACAAGCAGCGCACGGTGCTGCTCCAGGGCAAGAACATCGGCCGGCTCCAGCTGGAGGACAACTCGTTCATCCAGCAGATCGGGAACCTGGACACGCCCATCGGGATCGAGCGCGACGGCGAGAACCAGTGGCGCATCTCGGAGCCGCCGGACGGCATCTACGTGCCGTTGGGCGGGTTCCAGCAGAACTACCGGCGCGTGACGTTGTTCTTCTACAACCCGGACTTCGACGTGCTCGTGCCCGATCCGCGGTGGGTGGTCATCGCGCCGTCCACGTCGATCCCGAGCCGGGTGACGAACCTGCTGCTCAAGGGGCCCGCGACGAGCATGCGGGGCGCGTTGGCGACGGCCATCCCGAACGGCGCGGCGCAGCGCAGGAGCACCTCCGAGGCCAATGACGGCGCGCTGGAAGTCGATCTGACGAAAGTCGGCGACATCACGCTGCAGGTCGGCAAGCAGATCGTGGCCCAGGTGGTGAAGTCGCTGGCGGGTGTCACCAGCAGCCGGATCCGGGTGCTGGTCGAGGGCCAGTCGATCAACCCCGACCAGGACGAGTGGCGGCCGGCGGACGTGCAGATGCAGACCGGTGAGGCGCTGACCATGCCCAACGCCGACCTGAACGGGCTGCTGGTGGGCAGCGGCCAGGTCAAGCAGATCAACGGCGAGGCGGTGCCGGGGCCCGCGGGTACGGGCGAGTACCAGGTGATCAGCGCCGCGCAGTCGATGGACGGCAGCGAGCTGGCCCTGGTGAGCCGGATCGCGGAGGACTCCGTGCGGCTGCGGGTGGGTGCGCTGCAGGGGCCGTTGGGGCTGGTCGAACTGCCCGCGGCCACGATGACGAGACCGACGTGGCTGCTCAGCGGGCGGCAGGGCGAGCCGAGCACCGAGGTGTGGACGGTGGTCGACGGCACCAACGTGGTGCGCGTGATCCGGACCGACAGCGGGTGGACGGCGAACACGGTCAACGCCTCCGAGCTGGGTGTGCTCGGGAGCATCACCGAGCTGCGGCTGTCGCGTGACGGTGCGCGGGTGGCGGCCGTGGTGGGCGGGAAGCTCGTGGTGGCGGCGGTGGTGCGGGGCCAGGACTCGGCCGTGTCGCTGAGGTCGCCGCGGCACCTCCAGTCGTCCGTGCTCGGTAACAGCGCGCTGGCGCTGGACTGGCTGGCTCAGGACGTGGTGGTGGTGAGCACGTCGCTGGCCGCGTGGCCGATCGCGAAGGTCAACATCGACGGGATGCGGATGGAGCGGTACAACACCTCCAACCTGACCGTTCCGGTGAACTCCGTGACCGCCGCGCCCGGTCGGAACGTGCTGGCGGTGGACCAGAGCGGGCTGTGGAGCGCGAGTGACGTCGGTGACGTCTGGCGTGCTTCGACCACCAAGGTCGAGGCCGGCACAAAGGCGTTCTACCCCGGCTGACTGTGTTTGATTGCCGCTGCTCCGCAGACGGCGGCTCGGTCGCCTGGGAAGTCGCGACCTCGCGGGAGCGCGAGTTCACCCGATCGAGAGTTGCGGGGACCTCAGCGGAGGGCCTGGATTGTCGGGGGTGGCCGGCATGGTCGATCGCATGCTGATCAACCTGCTGTTCCCGCCCCGTTGTCCCGGCTGTGGCACGTGGGGCGTGCGCCTGTGTGCTCGTTGCCTGGCCTTGTTCGGCCCTCCGACACGCGTGCCCGGTGTCGGGCCGCCGGTGTTCGCGTTGGCCGCGTACGCGGGTGCGGCGCGTGAGATGGTGCTCGCGTTCAAGGAGCGCGGGCGTCGCGAACTGGCGGCCGTGTTCGGCGCGCTGGTCGCCGCCGCGCTGCCCCGGCTGCCGGGCGTGGGAGCCGAACCGTGGCTGGTGCCCGCGCCGTCGCGCGCGTCCGCCGCCCGTGCCCGCGGCGGTTCCCACGTGTTGAGAATGGCACGCGCGTCCGGCTTTTCCACGGCCCCCGCACTCGCATTCACGAGAGGTGTTCGTGATTCGGCGAAGTTGACCGCGGCGTCTCGACAGGCGAATCTCGCGGGTCGGGTGCGACTCGTTCCGCACGGCCTGCCACCACCGGAAACCCCGGTTGTCCTGCTGGATGACGTGGTGACCACAGGATCGACAGCACGCGAGTGCGTTTCGGTGTTGAAAACCGGCGGGTTCCGGGTACCCGCCGTGCTCACGCTGACAACTGCCCGCCGAACCCACCCACACGGGTGAACTTCACCGGGAACCTCCCGGGACGCTCGTCCGTTGGCCGGATATGACGCCCCTGCAGAGGTCGTTCGCCCTAACCACTCTGCCGACAGGTGTCGGTATCGGGCTGGGCTGTTCGGGTGAGCACGCGTCAGCGGGGTGTCCTAATGTGTCCAACTTCCGCACAGCCGGTACCGGTTTCTCGTCACTCTGCGTAATCATAAGAAAATCTTGGAGTTCTCCCGCCCCAGGGGCTGTCGCAGCGGCGAATACCGGGCTAACGTGCACCGCTATCAGCGTTCCCGGCACGCGGGGAGGAGGCGAACAGCCCATGTCCCTGGCGCCGGTGGAGCGCTGAGGGCAACCCTCAGCGACAAGTCGCGAACATGATCGCGAATCCGGCGCCCAAGCGATCCAAAGCCATTGCTCGCAGCAAAGCGAGGGAGTCGTGTATGGACATCGTCGTTAAAGGCCGCAACGTCGAGGTGCCCGATCACTACCGGGTTCACGTCGCCGAAAAGTTGGCCCGGCTTGAGCGTTACGACCGCAAGGTCATCCGCTTTGACGTGGAGCTCTTCCACGAACCCAACCGCAGGCAGTCCAAGAACTGCCAGCGTGTGGAGATCACCGGCAAGGGACGCGGCCCGGTGGTTCGGTCCGAAGCGTGTGCGGGCGACTTCTACGCCGCCCTGGACTCCGCGGTGGCGAAGCTCGAAAACCGGTTGCGGCGCTCGCACGACCGCAGGCGCGTGCACCACGGGCGGCGCGGCCCGACGTCGGTCGCCGAGGCGACCAGCGGGCTAGGGGACACGCTGCCCCGCCCCGCCGACCAAGGCGGCCAGGCACAAGGCATGTGGCTCGGCCACACCGCGGTGCTGGAAGCGGCTGAACCGGAACCCGCGTACGAGGGCATGGCGGAAGTGCCCGCGCAGCGCTGGGAAGACGGCGTCGAGGACAACCTGCCCGGCCAGGTCGTGCGCGAGAAAGAGCACGCGGCCAAGCCGATGACCGTCGACCAGGCTCTCTACGAGATGGAACTGGTCGGCCACGACTTCTACCTGTTCTCCGACGCCGATAGCGGGCGTCCGAGCGTCGTCTACCGCCGGAAGGGATTCGACTACGGCGTGATCAGGTTGGCCTGAGCGCCACCTGACCACCGTCCCCGCACCCGACCTTCGCAACCCCCGGCGTCCCTTGCACGTCGGGGGTTGCCGCGTCCGACGGCGCCGCCTCGGACCTCGTGTGATGGTCCCGATGGCGTCAACCTGGCGTTGAAATCGGGTGAATCGTCGGATCTCACCGGAGCGGCCCCCGGTCGGCCGCGCCACGCACCGTCACGCAACGCGATCTTGAAACCGGCCGGTGGGAGCCCCTTCCGCAGGCCGGCGGACCGACCCGGCAGGGGCCGTCACGCGGCGTTCCGCACCTCTTCCTACCTGTGTCTGTGCACACAGCTTCACGACTTGCCTACGATGGCAGGTGGAGACGGCTCGCCATGGCCATGGCGAGCCCTGTGGAAGGCGCCCGTCCCCCGGGCGCGTCGCGATGAGGTAATGAGGTCGACCCGGATGGTGCTGTCCCGACTGCTCCGCGCTGGCGAGGGCAAGATGCTCAAGCGCCTGCGCAACATCGCAGCGCACATCAACAACCTCGAAGACGACGTCGTCGACCTCTCCGATGCGGAGCTGCGCGCGAAGACCGAGGAGTTCCGCAAGCGCTACGCCGACGGCGAATCCCTGGACGAGCTGCTGCCGGAGGCCTTCGCGGTGGTCCGCGAGGGCGCCAAGCGCACCCTCGGCCAGCGGCCCTTCGACGTCCAGCTGATGGGCGGCGCGGCGCTGCACCTCGGTCAGATCGCCGAGATGCGCACCGGTGAGGGCAAGACGCTGACCTCCGTGCTGCCCGTGTACCTGAACGCGATCGCGGGCAGGGGCGTGCACGTCGTCACGACCAACGACTACCTGGCCAAACGTGACGCCGACTGGATGGGCCGCATCCACCGGTTCCTCGGCCTCACCGTCGGCGCGATCCTGTCGGAGATGACGCCCGAGCAGCGCCGCGTCGCCTACAACGCCGACATCACCTACGGCACGAACAACGAGTTCGGCTTCGACTACCTGCGCGACAACATGGCGTGGAGCCGCGAGGAGATGGTCCAGCGCGGCCACTACTTCGCGATGGTCGACGAGGTCGACTCGATCCTCATCGACGAGGCCCGCACGCCGCTGATCATCTCCGGCCCGGCCGACCAGTCGTCGCGCTGGTACGTCGAGTTCGCGCGGCTGGCCACGAAGATGCGCCGGGACACCCACTACGAGGTGGACGAGCGCAAGCGCACCATCGGCGTCACCGAGGCGGGCGTGCAGTTCGTCGAGGACCAGCTCGGCATCGACAACCTGTACGACTCGACCAACACCCCGCTGGTCGGCTACTTCCAGAACTCGATCAAGGCCAAGGAGCTCTTCGCCAAGGACAAGGACTACATCGTCCGCAACGGCGAGGTCATGATCGTCGACGAGTTCACCGGCCGCGTGCTGGCCGGTCGCCGCTACAACGAGGGCATGCACCAGGCGATCGAGGCCAAGGAAGGCGTCGAGATCAAGGCCGAGAACCAGACGCTCGCCACGATCACGCTCCAGAACTACTTCCGCCTCTACGAGAAGCTCGGCGGCATGACCGGTACCGCCGAGACCGAGGCGGCCGAGTTCCACCAGACCTACAAGCTCGGCGTGGTGCCGATCCCGACGAACCGCCCGATGCAGCGCAAGGACGAGGCCGACCTGGTCTACAAGACCGAGGAGGCCAAGTTCGAGGCGGTCGCCGAGGACATCGCCGAGCGGCACGAGAAGGGCCAGCCGGTGCTGGTCGGCACGACCAGCGTCGAGCGCTCCGAGTACCTGTCGAAGCTGCTGGTGCGCAAGGGCATCCCGCACGAGGTGCTCAACGCCAAGCACCACGACCGCGAGGCGCTGATCATCGCGAAGGCCGGCCGCAAGGGCGCCGTCACGGTGGCCACCAACATGGCCGGTCGCGGTACCGACATCGTGCTGGGCGGCAACCCGGACATCCTCGCCGACCACGAGCTGCGCGAACGCGGCCTGGACCCGGTGGAGAACCCGGAGGAGTACGAAGCCGCCTGGGCGAAGCTGATCGAGGAGATCACCGCCGAGGTCAAGTCCGAGGCCGAAGAGGTCCGCGCGGCCGGCGGCCTGTACGTGCTGGGCACCGAGCGGCACGAGTCGCGGCGCATCGACAACCAGCTGCGCGGTCGTTCCGGCCGTCAGGGCGACCCGGGCGAGTCGCGGTTCTACCTGTCGTTGAAGGACGAGCTGATGCGCCGCTTCAACGCGGCGATGGTCGAGTCGGTGATGACCCGGCTGAAGGTGCCGGACGACGTGCCGATCGAGCACAAGATGGTCACCCGGGCCATCCGCAGCGCGCAGACGCAGGTCGAGACGCAGAACTTCGAGATCCGCAAGAACGTGCTCAAGTACGACGAGGTCATGAACGAGCAGCGCAAGGTGATCTACGCCGAGCGCCGCCGCGTGCTCGACGGCGAGGACCTGCGCGAGCAGGTCGAGCACATGATCACCAGCGTGGTCGGCGACTACGTCGACGGCGCGACCGCCGACGGCTACGCGGAGGACTGGGACCTCGACCAGCTGTGGACGGCGCTCAAGACGCTGTACCCGGTCACGCTGGACCACAAGGCGCTCGTCGAGGACGACGAGGACGTCACCCGCGAGTCGCTGAAGGCCAAGCTGCAAGCCGACGCCCTGGCCGCGTACGAGGCCCGCGAGGCGGACATCGACGGCCGCGTCGGCCCCGGCGCCATGCGCGAACTGGAGCGCCGCGTCCTGCTCTCGGTCCTGGACCGCAAGTGGCGCGAGCACCTCTACGAGATGGACTACCTCAAGGAGGGCATCGGCCTGCGGGCGATGGCCCAGCGCGACCCGCTGATCGAGTACCAGCGCGAGGGCTTCGACATGTTCAACGCGATGCTGGACGCGTTGAAGGAGGAGACCGTCGGCTTCCTGTTCAACCTCCAGGTAGAAGCCGCCGAACCCCAGCCCCCCGCCGCCACCGAACCGCCGGTCCAGGTCTCCATCTCCAACGGCGGCCCCCTGGCCGGCAGCCGCGCCCGAGCCCGAGCCGCCGCCGCAGCAGCCGCTCAGCAGCAGGCCCAAGCCGACCAGGCCCCCGCCGGCCCGGCCCTGGCGCAACTCCAAAGCGGCAACGCCATCCCGCCCGCACTACGCGGCAAGGGCCTGGACGGCCGCGCCCAGCAAGGCCTGACCTACTCCGGCCCGTCGGAAAACGGCGACGCCGAAACCAGCGACAACAACCCCCAACAGGGCGGCAACCAAGCCGGCACCCGCAAGGAACGCCGCGCCGCCGCCCGCGCCCAGGCCAAGGGCCAGCGCAAGGGTCCGCGCCAGCAGTAGCAACTCCACACGCGAAAGCGGGGCACCGACGTCAGTCGGCGCCCCGCTTTTCGCATCCAGCCGCCCGTCCGCATCCAGCCGCCCGTCCGCCCGCGTCGCCCGCCCGCGCGAGCCGCCGCTCCGGGCACCTGGACATGTCCGCTGCTTGGCCGTGTGCCACCCCGCTTTGTCCGCTGCCCGGCCCGTCAGCTTCCTGGGCCGGTCCTGCCGCCTGGGGCGCCGGGCTGGGCTGGGGCTCGCGCTGAGCGGGGCACAGCGCTTACGGGCTTGCGGGGGCGGGCTTGCCGGGGTGGCGGGGTGGAGCGGCGGGTGGCTGGGTGAGCTGGATGGCTGGGGTGACGTGGTGGGTAGTCGGGGTTCGGGGTGGTGGGTAGTCGGGGGTTCGGGGTGGTTGGCGGCTCGGTGTTATCAACCGATGTACGGGAACAGTGTTTCCGTACATTTTTGGGGTATTGCCACCCGATCGTGTGAGTGGTGGTCCTGGGGGTCGAGTGGAAGGTCGGCATGGGTTGGTCGGCCTTCCACTCGGACACCGTTGGTCAGGGCATGGTCAGGGGCTGGTTAAGGCGTGGTTAGGGGAGTAGGTGGAATTCGGTGCAGTGCCAGCGTGAGCCTTGGCGTTCTACTCGGGCGGCGAAGGCTCGGACTTTTGTGGGCATGTGGAGGGTTCCCGCCAACTCCGCCGCGTCCGGCGACACGTGGCACAGGCGGTAGCGGCCTAGGCGGGTTTGGGTTCGGGTTGTGGCGTCGGTCAGGGTGGTCAGGGCGTGTGGGGTGAACGTGCCGGACAGTTGGCGTGGTGGGCGGCGGCCGTTCAGGGTTTCTACCAGGGGGAACAGGAAGTGGCGGGCGTCCAGGGGCGAGTGGGCCGTTGGTGGGGCCGAGGGCTCGGTCGGGAGCTGTTGGGTGGTGGCGGGCCTTGTTGACGACAGGGTGCGCAGTTGAGGTGGCATGCTGAACCGAGTGCCAACAGGCGGAGTTGCGTACCAAGATCACCTGATGGAGGCATGGGTGCGGGGACTGGTGCTCGACTTCGGCGGCGTCCTGACCGACCTGGGCGACGACTACACCGCTCTCGAACCGCCCCTGCTCACGGCCACCCGCCAAGCGCGTGACCAGGGCATTCTCACCGCCGTGCTGTCCAACGCCGACGGCCTGTGGAGTCCCCCCAGCGAGTGGGCCGGCCTGTTCGACGTCGTCATCACCTCCGGTGAAGTCGGCATGGCGAAACCGGACCGGCGCATCTACCTGCTCGCCGCCGAACGACTCGGCCTCCCGGCACGCGAATGCGTCTTCGTGGACGACCTCGCGGTCAACGTCCGGGGCGCCGCGGCAGCCGGAATGGTGGGTGTGCACCACCAGTCCGTGCAATCCACCCTTCAGGAACTGGAAATACTGCTCCAGATCCCCCTCCAGGGTTAATCGGTGACGAACGGCTACCGAAAACCCACCCGTGCGGTGAATTGCCGCTCGCTCGACCGTCCCCGTACGTTCTAAGCAACATCGGTGAATGTCACGGATTCGATAAATGGCAGTGGCAGGCAGCGCGGGTGTCGGAGCGGCCCTCCGGCGCCCGTGCTGCGCCCGAAGAACCCGAAGAACCCTAGATAGCCCAGAGAACTAAAGGTTCAGCCGGTGGTGCGCCGCCGCACGACCTCGAAGCACAGCACCGCCGCCGCACTCGCCACGTTCAGCGACTCGACACCCGCCGCCATCGGGATCGACAGCCACCCGGTCACGTGCGGCCGCACGTCGTCGGAGATGCCCGCCGTCTCACTGCCCAGCACGAACGCCGCCCGCCCCGCCAGGTCCGCCGAGTACACCGACTCCGACGCGTTCGCGTCGAGCGCGTAGATCGGGTAACCGGCGGCACTCAGCGAAGCCGCCGCCTCGGCAGCCGTCGCGCACCGCAGCACCGGCGCGCGGAACGCCACCCCCGCCGAAGCCTTCACCACCATCGGGTCGATCGACGCGACACCCCGGCGCGGCACCACGATGCCGTCCATCCCGGCGGCCGTCGCGGTCCGCAGGATCATGCCGACGTTCGCCGGCGTGGTGATGCCGTCGAGCACCAGCACGTTCCGCGGCCCGTCGCGCAGACCCAGCTCAAGCGGACGCATCCGCGGCGCGACGACGTCCGCCAGCACGCCCTGGTCCTGCTTCCCGTTCCCGGCCAGCACCTTGACCCGCTGCGCCGTCGCCCGCTGGACCGTGACGCCCCGGCGGTGGGCCGCGTCCAGGATCTCCCGGGCGGCCTGGCCGCGCGCCGTGTCGGCGAGCATGACCTTGTCGACTTCGAGTCGCGGGTCGTCGAGGGCTTCCAGCACGGGCTTGCGGCCGTACACGGTGACGAACTTGTCCTTGGGTGACACATCCACGGAGTAAGTGTGCTCTACCCGAATGGGGGTTGTGCCGGCGCTGTCAATCATGATGATCGTCACATGACATCGCGCGACGAGGCGCACCGTCTGCTGGCCAGTGGCCGGGAGGCGGACATCTACCTGCGTCCGGACGGCCTGCTGGTCAAGCGCAGCCGTGCGGGCCGTGACCTGACGTCCGAAGCCGAGCTGATGCGCTACCTGCGTCGGCACGGCATACCGGTGCCGAGGGTGGCGGACGCGTCGGAGAACGACCTGGTCATGGAGTACGTCCCCGGTCCGCGCATGTCGCAGGAGCTGGACGCCAAGCCGTGGCGCGCGGGCGCGTTGGGCCGTGAGCTGGCCGAACTGCACCGCAAGCTGGACCAGGTGCCCGCGCCGACGTTCCTGGACGGCGACGGCGACCTGCTGCACCTCGACCTGCACCCCGGCAACGTGGTGATGGGCCCGGAGGGCGCGGTGGTCGTCGACTGGGCGTGTGCGCGCAAGGGCGACCGCAAGGTGGACGTCGCGCTGAGCTGGTTGGCGATCGCGGTGGCGCCGTTGCGGCCGTTCAAGCGGCTCGCCCGATCACGGCTGGTGCGCGGGTTCCTGTCGGGGATGGACCACTCGGTGCGGGTCGAGGCCCGGCGGGCCATGCCGGCGGCCGCGGCGATCAGGCTGGCCCGGCACGAACGCGACGATGCCGAGGTCAACGCCGTGCGCAGGCTCGTGGCCGATTGCACCGACTAGCCTGGGCGGCATGCCCGACCGCCTGTCCGCGCTGGACGCCTCGTTCCTGTACCTGGAGGACTCCACGACGCCGATGCACGTCGGTGGGGTGGCGGTGTTCCGCAGGCCGCGCACCGGGTTCGACTACGACCGGTTGGTCGACCTGATCGAGCAGCGGCTGTCGCTGGTGCCCCGGTACCGGCAGAAGGTCGCGCAGGTGCCCGGACGGCTGGCGCGGCCGGTGTGGGTGGACGACCCGGACTTCGACGTCACGTACCACGTGCGGCGGTCGGCGTTGCCGAAGCCGGGCAGCGACCAGCAGTTGCACGACCTGGTGGCCCGGCTGATGTCCCGCCCGCTGGACCACACCCGCCCGCTGTGGGAGATCTACCTGGTCGAGGGCCTGGCCCGGAACCGGACCGCGGTGATCACCAAGACCCACCAGGCGATGGTGTCCGGCATCGGCGCGCCGGAGATCGGGCAGGTGATCCTGGACGTGTCCGCCACGCCCCGGCCGCCGGTGGAGGCGTTGTGGATGCCTTCGCCCCAGCCCAGCGGGCTGCAGTTGGTGGCGGACGCGGTGGCCGAGGCCGTGCAGCGGCCCGGTGAGATGGTGGAGAACGTCCGGTCGGCGACCATGGACACGGTGGCGACGGTGCGCAAGGTCGTCGGTGTGTTCGGCGGGCTGGCGTCCGCCGTGCGGACCGCCGCCACGCCCGCGCCCGGCAGCCCGTTGAACGTGCGGATCTCGCCGCAGCGGCGGTTCGCGGTGGCGCGGACCAGGTTGGACGAGTTCCGGGCGATCCGGCGGGCGCACGGCGGCACCGTCAACGACGGTGTGCTGGCCGCGCTGTCCGGTGCGATGCGGAACTGGCTGCTGTCGCGCGGCGAGGTCGTGACGGCGGGGACCACGATCCGGGCGATGGCGCCCATGTCGGTGCGCGACGACGAGACGCAGGTGTCGGCGTACCTGGTGGACCTGCCGGTGGGGGAGCCGAACCCGGTCGTGCGGCTGCACCACGTGTCGCACGCGATGCGCGCGCACCAGGAGTCGGGGCAGTCGGTGGCGGCCCAGACGTTGGTGCGGTTCTCGGGGTTCGCGCCGCCCACCCTGCACGCGCTGGGTGCACGGGCGGCGTCGTCGTTCTCGCGGCGGTTGTTCAACGTCGTGGTGACGAACGTGCCGGGGCCGCAGGTGCCGCTGTACGCGGCGGGGGCGAAGATGATCGAGATGTTCCCGGTTGTGCCGTTGGCGAAAAACCAGGCGTTGTCGATCGGCGTGACGTCTTATGACGGTGGCGTGTACTTCGGCCTGAACGCCGACCGTGACGCGATGTCCGATGTGGACGTCCTGGCGGCGATGGTCGAGGAGTCGGTGGAGGAACTGATGGGAACGGTGTCCACATGAGGGTGTACCTCCCGGCGACTGTCGCGATGTTGCGCGATCTGGCGGACAAGGGTGAGTTCGTTGCGGTGGGTGGGACGGGGTTCGCCCTGACGCCCGCGTTGCGCGAGTCGTATGCGACCGGGGATACGGAGGAGCTCGAGTACTCGGCGATGCTCGACGCCGCTCGTGGTTCGCTGCGGCTGATCGCGGGCGACGAGAAGGCCGTGCCGAGGCGTGCGGTGGTGTCGGCGGACGTGCCGGACGTGACGCTGCGGCCGGACCTGGATTTCTCGGTGGTGAAGCTGTCGGGCCCGGTGCCGATGAGTTTGGTGGCCGCGATCCACCTGGACACGTTGGAGGCCGAGGACGACGTGCGGGCGGCGGCCGACGTGATCGACGCGGCGGATCTGGGTGATCCGGACGCGGAGTTCGCGCTGGGCGGGGCCGAGGACCACGAACTGGCCTGGTACGCGCCACAGGAGCTGCCGTTCCTGCTGGAGCTGATGTAGCCCGGTCTCGCGGAACGCCCTCTCAGTCGAGGGGATCGCGAAACCCGGTGCCACGGAAGTTGTCCACAGGCGCCCGAGTTATCCACAGGAACCGGCTTCGGCGACGACAGTTGTCGGGCCCTGGTGGCAAGATCAAAGCAGGGGTCCCCTTGGCGGGGACCTCTGCTTCGCCGTGGCGGCGCTACATGCCGGGCGGTGGTTGCCAGAGTTCGATGCGGTTGCCCTCGGGGTCGACGCACCAGCCGAACCGGCCGAACTCCGAGTCCTCCGTCTGCGGCAGCACCTCGACTCCGCGCCCGCGCAACTGCTCCAACAGACCGGGCAGGTCGTCCACCCGCAGGTTGATCATGGCTCGCTGTCCGGGTTCGCCGAAGTAATCGGTGTCGTTCGCGAACAGCGCGAACGTCGTCGTCTCCGCCTCCACCCAGTGGAACGTGATCGCGCCACTCGCGCTCATCGGCACGCCGAGGTGCCGGCGGTACCACTCGGCCATGCGTTCGGGATTGCGGGCGCGCAGGAAAACGCCGCCGATACCAGTCACCTTCGCCACGGCTGCGCACCGTACTACCGCGTGCCATGAGGAGCCCATGGACGCGGTCACGTCGCCACCCGAACCGGTTAACGAAACGGCGCGAGCGTACGCACCCGGCAGTGCCGACCGTGACTCTCCGCTCCGGCGAGTGGCCCGACTCGAAGGCGAACGCCTCCAGCGCCGGATCAGCCCGCGCTCGGTGGAGGAGACGTTCGTGCCCGACAACCGTCGAGGGCTAGTCGTATTCCTCCAGTTTGCCGCGGGACTCCAGGAGGCGGCGGAGGGAGGCGAGACGGCCGGGGGAGGCTTCGCCGGTGCGGACGAGGTCGTCGAGCATGCAGTTCGGGTCTTCGGGAGGGCCCTGGTGGCCGCAGCCGGAGGGGCACTCCTCGGCCATGGCCTTCATGTCGGGGAACGCGGCGACGATGTCGTCGGGGGTGATGTGCGCCAGGCCGAACGAGCGGATGCCGGGGGTGTCCACGGCCCATCCGCCTTCCGGGAGGGGGAGGGCGACGGTTTGGGTGGAGGTGTGGCGGCCTTTGCCTACGCCGCTGACCACTCCTACGGCGCGGCGGGCGTCGGGTACCAGCTTGTTCACCAAAGTCGACTTGCCCACGCCTGAATGGCCGATGAGCGCCGACAGGCGGTTCACCAGGCGTGACCGCAGCTCGTCGGGGTCCTGGTCGGAGCGCGTCACGACCACCGGCAGGTCCAGTTCGGCGTACGCGGCGAGCAGGTCGTCCGGTGAGGCCAGGTCGGACTTCGTCAGGCACAGCAGCGGTTCCAGCCCGCCCGCGTACGCGGCGACCAGGCAGCGGTCGATGAAACCCCGGCGCGGCTGCGGATCGGCCAACGCCGACACGATCACCAGCTGCTCGGCGTTGGCGACCACGACCCGCTCGAACGGGTCGGTGTCGTCCGCGGTCCGCCGCAGCACGCTGCGCCGCTCCTCGACCCGGACGATCCGCGCCAACGTGTCCGGCTGACCGGAGGTGTCACCCACCAGACCGACGTGATCGCCCACGACGACCGGCGTGCGGCCGAGTTCCCGCGCCCGCATGGCGACGACCAGCCGTGTCGGGTCGTCGTCCATCGCGCACGTCCACCGCCCCCGGTCCACCCCGACGACCATGGCGGGCATGGCGTCCGCGTGCTCGGGCCGGCGCTTGCTGCGCGGCCGGGTCCCCTTGCCCGGCCGCACCCGCACGTCGGACTCGTCCAACCGCCGCCAGTCGCCGCGTGCCACGTCAGCGCGTCCCCGCCATCGAGGTCCCCGACAGCGAGGTCCCCAGCATGGCGGCCCACATCCCCGGGAAGTCCGGGATCGTCTTGGCGGTCGACCCGATGTCGTCCACGGACACGCCCTCGACCACCAGCCCGATGATCGCGCCCGCGGTGGCCATCCGGTGGTCGGCGTAGGCCCGCCACACCTCGCCGCGCAGCGGTCGCGGCGAGATGACCAGACCGTCCTCGGTCTCCTCGGCGTTGCCGCCCAACCGGTTGATCTCGGTGACGAGCGCGGCGATCCGGTCCGTCTCGTGGCCGCGGATGTGCGCGACGCCGCGGATGCGGGTCGGGCCGACGGCGAGCGCCGCCAGGGCCGCGACGGTCGGCGTCAGCTCGCTCTCGTCCTTGAGGTCCACGTCCACGCCGACCAGCTTTTCGGGGCCCGACAAGGTGAGGCCGGCGGACGTGAGCCGCACCGAGCACCCCATGCGTTCGAAGAGCTCACGCGCCGCACCACCGGGCTGGGTGGTCTCGGCCGGCCAACCGGGAATGGTCACCTCACCGCCGGTCACGGCCGCCGCCGCGAGGAACGGGGTGGCGTTGGACAGGTCCGGCTCCACGTGCCAGTCGCGGCCCGTGATGGTCCCCGGTTCGACGCGCCACACGTTCGGCGTCGAGTCGTCCACGACGACCCCCGCCTCGCGCAGCATGGCCACGGTCATCTCGATGTGCGGCAGCGACGGCACAGGCCTACCCGAGTGCCGGATGGTCACGCCGCTCTCGTACCGCGCCGCCGACAGCAGCAGACCGGACACGAACTGGGACGACGCCGACGCGTCGATGGTGACCTCGCCGCCGGGCACACCGCCCTTGCCGTGCAGCGTGAACGGCAGCCCGGCGCCCTCCACATCGGCCCCCAACGCGCGCAGCGCGTCCAGGATCGTGGTCATCGGCCGGGTCCGCGCGTGCGGGTCCCCGTCGAACGTGATGTCGCCGACCGCCAGAGCGGCGGCGGGCGGCAGGAACCGCATGACAGTGCCCGCGAGGCCGCAGTCGATGTGCGCCGGACCGTGCATCGCATGAGGTGTGACCAGCCACGATCCGTCCGGGCCGTCGTCGAGGCCGATGCCGAGCGACCCGAGCCCGGCGGCCATCAGGTTGGTGTCGCGGCTGCGCAGCGGCGCGTGCACGGTGGACGCGCGGTCGGCCAGCGAGGCCAGCACCAGCGCTCTGTTGGTGATCGACTTGGAACCGGGAACGGGTACCGTCGCGTGCACGGGGCCGTCGGCGGTGGGAGCGGACCACTGCTGAGTCATGGCTCGATGATTCCGCATCGGGTGTGCGACAGCTCGCACCGGGCATTACGACGTGCGACGATGGCCATTCGGAACAGAGATCGGCAGAGGGGAAGAGTTGTGTGCGGCAGGTACGCCTCCACGAAGAACCCCGCCCTGCTGGCGGCGGAGTTCGACGCGGTGGACGCCACCGAGGGTGACGCCCCCAGCCCGGACTACAACGTCGCGCCCACCAAGCCGGTGTTGGCCGTCGTCGAGCGCCACCCGCGTGACGACGAGGGAAACCCCGACCCGGACACCACCGAGCGCAGCGTCCGCGTGATGCGCTGGGGCCTGGTGCCGCACTGGGCCAAGGACCTGTCCGGCGCCGCGAAGATGATCAACGCGCGGGCGGAGAGCGTGCTGGAGAAGCCCGCCTACCGCGACTCGGCGGCCAAGCGCCGGTGCATCGTCCCGGCCTCCGGCTGGTACGAGTGGCAGCCGGGCGAGGGCCGCAAGCAGCCGTACTTCATCAACCCCGGTGACGATTCCAGCATCGCGATGGCCGGCATCTGGTCGGTGTGGTGGCAGCAGGAGGGCGACGAGCGCAAGCCGATCATCACCTGCGCCGTGCTGACCACGGACGCGATCGGCGAGATGACCTCCGTGCACCACCGGATGCCGCTGGTGCTGCCGAAGGACCGCTGGGCGGCGTGGCTCGACCCGGACAACGCCGACCCGAAGGACCTGCTCGCGCCCGACCTCGACCTGGTCAACGCGCTGGAGCTGCGCCCGGTGTCGATGAAGGTCAACAGCATCAAGAACAACGACCCGTCCCTGATGGACGCGGTTCGCCTGGGGGAATCCGAGAAACCGGAGCCCACCTTGTTCGAGTTGAAATGACCTCGCGCCTGGTCGACACCCCGTACGGGCCGGCGCGGGCCGAGTTGCACTGCGCCGCCGAGGGCCGGGCGGTGCTGCTGCTCGGGCACGGCGCCGGTGGCGGGATCGCCGCGCCGGACCTGGTGGCGGCGACCCGTGCGGCGGTGGACGCCGGCGTGCACGTGGCGCTGGTCGAGCAGCCCTACCGGGTGGCAGGCCGCCGCGCGCCCGCGCCCGCCAAGCAGCTTGACGCGGCGTGGCTCGCGGTGGTGGACGAGCTGGGTACCCGCTGGTTCGACGACCTGCCGATGGTGTTCGGCGGCCGGTCGTCCGGCGCACGGGTGGCGTGCCGGACGGCGTCCGAGGGCCAGGCGGTGGCGGTGCTGTGCCTGGCGTTCCCGGTGCACCCGCCGGGCAAGCCGGAGAAGTCCCGGATGTCGGAGCTGGACGACGTCGAGGTCCCGGTCCTGGTGGTGCAGGGCGAGAACGACCCGTTCGGCCGACCCGACCCGGCGCACCACCGGCACCACCGGGACGTCGTGCTGCTGCCCGGCGACCACAACCTCAAGGCCGACGTGGACGCGGTGGGCCGCACGGTCGGCGAGTGGCTGGCCCGCGTGCTGCGGCCCCTCGAAGTCTGAGACACGACCACAGCCAACGGAGAACCGGCTCGTGGCGTCCGACCGCGCTCAGGCCGAGATCGGCGCGACGACGCCCTGCGTCAGCCTGACCAGGTCTTCGGGCGCGATCTCGACTTCCAGCCCACGCCGTCCGGCCGAGCAGTAGATGGTCGCGAAGCCCTCGGCGGATGCGTCCAACACCACCGGCAGCCGCTTCTTCTGCCCCAACGGCGAGATACCGCCCGCCACGTACCCGGTGGCCCGCTCCGCACCCGCGACGTCGGCCATCTTCGCCTTCTTCCCGCCCACGGCGGCGGCCAACGCCTTCAGGTCCAACTGCCCCGTGACCGGCACCACACCGACCGCCAGCTTCCCGTCCACGTCCGCGACCAGCGTTTTGAACACGCGTTCCGGCGCGATCCCGAGCGCTTCCGCGGCCTCCAGCCCGTACGACTCGTGGCGGGGATCGTGCTCGTACGCGTGCAGCGTGTACGCCACCTTCTGCTTGTCCAGCAACGCGGTGGCGGGCGTCCCACGTCCGGCCATGATCGCGCACCTTAGTGCAGGAACCGTGGGCGGGAATGTGCGGCGGGCTTGTCGCGTTGGTGCCGAACGTGGCTACCGAGGTGATGGATCAGCAGGTCAGCAGGACGGTCAAGGCTCGACCGCCGCGTGGCTCGGCTCACTGCCGTCCCGGCGACCGCCGCGTATCCTCGACTGCGTCCCAGACAGTTCCGTCCGCCGCGCTCACCAGCCGGTGGGAAGGGAGCGCGGTGCCAGCCACCCGAACGCAGGTCACGCCGACTGACGAGACAACGGCCGAACGCGCGGCGCGGTTCGAGCGCGACGCGATGCCGATGCTCGACCAGTTGTACTCGGCGGCCCTGCGGATGACCCGCAACCCTGCCGACGCCGAGGACCTGGTCCAAGAGACTTACCTCAAGGCATACGCCGCCTTCGCGTCCTTCTCGGCGGGCACGAACCTCAAGGCCTGGCTGTACCGCATCCTCACCAACACCTACATCAACGGCTACCGCAAGAAGCAGCGCCAGCCGATCCAGCAGCCGACGGACGAGATCACCGACTGGCAGTTGGCGCAGGCGGAGAGCCACACCTCGACCGGTCTGCGGTCGGCCGAGGTCGAGGCGATGGACCGGTTGCCGGATTCAGACGTCAAACAAGCCTTGCAGCGGCTGCCCGAGGAGTTCCGGATCGCGGTCTACCTCGCGGACGTGGAGGGCTTCGCGTACAAGGAGATCGCAGACATCATGGGCACCCCCATCGGCACCGTGATGTCCCGGTTGCACCGGGGCCGCAGGCAGCTTCGGGACCAGTTGGCGGACACCGCGCGCGAGCGCGGCTTCCTCCGCGACGGTCAGCAGGAGGTGGCGGGCTGATGAGCTGCGGGAAACCTCACGAAACGGACTGCTCCGAGGTACTGGCCGAGGTGTACCTGTTCCTCGACCACGAGTGCGACGAGAAGCGGCAGCACCTGCTCAAGACCCACCTGGAGGAGTGCCACCCGTGCCTGGAGCAGTACGGCATCGAGGAGCACCTGAAGGACCTGCTGGCCCGCAAGTGCGGCGGTGAGCACGCACCCGAGGAGCTCAAGCAGCGGCTGCGCGCGCGGCTCTACCAGACCACGGTCGAGGTCGAGATCCGCACGACGGCGCCCGAGACGTCGAGCACCTGACGCCGGAAAGTCGAAGGGCCCCGGAGCGTGTGCTCCGGGGCCCTTCGCACGCCGTGAAGTCGATCAGGCGTTGGGGCGCTTCCCGTGGTTGGCGCCACCCTTCTTGCGGTCGCGGCGCTTGCGGGCACGCTTCGACATGGGGTTCTCCTAGTGCTCGAACTACCTGACCACAGTGTGTCACGCGGTCACCTGGCCATGGCACCGGGTCTGAATCGTGGTTGGATGGGCCCGGACTAAGGAGGACCATGGCCGAGGAAATCCGGGCGGAGATCGTGGCGAACGTGGCCCAGATCGCCGTCAAAGAGGGTGACGAGGTCACGCACGAGACCACCCTCGTGGTGCTGGAGAGCATGAAGATGGAGATCCCGGTCCTCCCCGAGAGCGCCGGCAGGATCACCCGCATCGCCGTGTCCACCGGGGACGTGGTCCAAGAGGGCGACCTCATCGCGGTGGTGGAGTAGCTGTCCACGCTCACCGATCTGCTCGCCGAGCACACCAAGCTCTCCGGAGCCGCCGTCGACCACCTGCAACTGGTGGTCGCGGAGTGGCAGTTGCTCTCCGACCTCAGCTTCGCCGACTTCCTGATGTGGGTGCCGCTGGACGACACCACGTTCCTGTGCGTCGCCCAGGCCCGGCCGACGACCGCGCCGACGGCCCACCCCGAGGACGTCGTCGGCAGCATGGTCGACGTCGAGGAGCACCCCCAGTTGCGCCGGGCCATCACCGAGTCGCGGATCTGCCGCGAGGAGGACCCGCGCTGGCACCTGGGCGTGCCGGTCCGCCGTGAGGCGATTCCGGTCAAGCGGCACGACGAGGTCATCGCGGTGCTCAGCCGCAACACCAACCTGGCCGTGCCGCGCGTGCCCAGCCCGCTGGAGATCTCCTACCTGGGCAGCGCCGCCGACCTGTGCCAGATGATCTCCGACGGCACGTTCCCGACCACCGAGCCGTCCCCGGACGTGCACACCAGCCCGCGCGTCGGTGACGGCCTGATCCGGCTGGACGCCTCCGGCGCGGTGGTGTTCGCCAGCCCCAACGCGCTGAGCGCCTACCACCGCATGGGCCACGCGTCCGACCTGGTCGGCGTGCACCTGGCCCCGCTCACCCGGTCCCTGATCGGCGACCCGTTCGACGCCACCGAGGTCGCGCAGCGCATCCGGGCGGCACTGGACGGCCAGCCGAGCATGCGCATCGAGGCCGAGTCGCGTCGTGGCGCGGCGGTGCTGTTCCGCGCCCTGCCGCTGCGGCCGCGGGGCAGTGCGGCGGGCGCGCTCGTGCTCTGCCGGGACGTCACCGAGGTCCGCCGCCGCGACCGCGCCCTCATGTCCAAGGACGCGACGATCCGCGAGATCCACCACCGGGTGAAGAACAACCTCCAGACCGTGGCCGCGCTGCTGCGCCTGCAGAGCCGCCGGACCAGCAGCGAGGAAGCGCGCGAGGCGCTGGCCGAGTCGGTCCGCCGGGTGACGTCGATCGCCTTGGTGCACGAGACGCTGTCCATGTCGGTGGACGAGCGGGTGGACCTCGACGACGTCGTGGACAAGGTCATCCCGATGATGTCCGACGTCGCCGCCACCGAATCGCAGGTCGTGGTGCGCCGCGACGGGAAGTTCGGCATCGTGCCGGCCGAGCTCGCCACCCCGCTGGTGATGGTGCTGACCGAACTCGTGCAGAACGCGTTCGAGCACGCGTATGCGGCGGGCCAGCGCGGTGAGGTCGTCGTGCACTCCGAGCGCTCGGCGAAGTGGCTGGACGTGGTGATCTCGGACGACGGCCGCGGCCTGCCGCCGGGGTTCTCGCTGGAGCGCACCGACCGGCTCGGACTGCAGATCGTTCGAACGCTCGTCGAATCCGAACTCAGAGGCTCGTTGAGCTTGCGGCGCCGGCCCCGAGGCGGTACAGAGGCGGTCCTGCGCGTACCGCTCAGAGCGCGGCGTTAGACTGCTCCCGTGCACACGTGACGACCTGCCTCAGCGGAGTCACGTGGTCATGCGGGAGGGTGTGCAACGAAAGACGAAAGGCCCGACACCTGGCACGGTGTCGGGCCTTTCGTTTGTGCTCTGTGTGGCACTCAGGCGTTGGTGCGAGCCCGGGTGCGGGCGTTGCGACGCTTCAGGGCGCGACGCTCGTCTTCGCTCATCCCGCCCCACACACCGGCGTCCTGGCCGCTCTCCAACGCCCACGCGAGGCAGTCGGAGACGACGGGGCAACGGCGGCAGACGGTCTTCGCCTCGGCGATCTGCAAGAGCGCAGGACCGCTGTTCCCCACGGGGAAGAACAGCTCGGGGTCCTCGTCGCGGCAGATCGCGCGGTGGCGCCAGTCCATTGGAACTACTCCTCAGCTAGGCGCGCGCGAAGGCGCGCCACTCGTCAGCGGTCGGTTTTGGGGTGCTTGTGAATGCTTTCACGAACGGCGGGGATGTCAAGGGTTTAGCACCAACCCGGTGAGTGAACTCACCCGAAAGATCGACTAAGTTCACCTGGGGTTTCACTGAGGGGTGTCACACCAGGTTGCAAGATCGCGGACAGGTACCGAGCCGGTTACACCATGGTTACACAGCTACGGTCAGTGCACCCGGCACAGATGTGAACTCCACTTCGGTGCAGGCACCGAGCAGGTCCCCGTCCACCTGGAGGTTGACGGGGTCCGGACTCGTCACCCGAACGAACTCAACGTCGTCGCGCCGGAGCAGGTTCCCTCCTTTGGGGTTCCCGTCCGTGGCCAAAAGATGCGTGACGTAGCGAAGAACTGTCGGCAATCCCATCCCGTGCAGCGCGAACAAGCCCAGACCGCCGTCGAACGAGGTGCTCGGGTTGAGTCGGATGGCCTTGTCACCGAGGTACGTCCACGGGTCGGTGTTCGAGACGAACGCCAGCCGCACGTCCTCGAACGCCGGCTCGCCGGGGATCTGCACGGTGAGCGCGGACGGCCGCCTGCGTTCGGTGAAGTAGCTGGTCAACGCGGTGCGCACGTACAGGCCGGGCGAAGCCTGGCGGCCCTTGGCGCGCTGCTCCTCGACGCCCGCGACCACGTCGGCGTCCCAGCCGACGCCCGCGTTGAAGGTGAACCAGCGGTCGTGGTCGGTGCCCCAGCCCGTGGACGCCACGTGACCGAGGCTGACCTTGCGGCTGGTGCCGTGCTCGATGGCCTGGAGCAGGCGGTAGGTGGCCTCGACCGGGTCGCGCGGCAGACCGAGCGCGCCCGCGAACACGTTCGCCGACCCGCCGGGCACCACGCCGAGCATGGGCAGGCCCGGCTGCGCGCCCTCGCGCAGCACACCGTTGACCACCTCGTTCACGGTGCCGTCGCCGCCGTGGGCCACGACCAGGTCGTACCCGTCCACGACGGCACGCGCGGCGGCGTTCGCCGCGTGCCCGCGGTAGTCCGTCTCGACGATGTCGAGCTTCACATCACTGGCCAGCGCGTGCGCCAGCACGTCCCGGCCGGCAGGCGTGGTCGCCGTCGCCTGCGGGTTGACCACCAGAAGTGCGCGCACTACTGAAGGGTAAGACAGTGCGTGACCTCGGACAGGTCGCACGTCACCCGGTAGGCGGGTCCAGAACGCACGAAAGTGGTCCACGTCTCCTTTCCACGTCCCGTTGCCGTGAGTCTCGCGACAAGTGCACCCCGACCCGACCGCCGGCTCGCCGAAGACTTCCTTTGATCATCGCTCGTGCGGCGGCCAAAAGGGACACGCCAACCGGGTGGCCTACGATGCGTGACGAGTACGCACCGTGAGGAAAGGCCCAGCTGAGAGGTACGGCGTGTCGACGCAGAGCAAGGTCCCACCGGCGGTCCGGGCAGCCGGCGCGCTCACCGCGTTGCAGGGCTTGGCCGGATTGGCCTTCGCGGTCGCGCTGGTGGTGCGGTCGTTCAGCGCGGAGAACTCCGGTGCGGTGCTCGGCGAGGCCGCCTACTTCGTGGTGCTGTCGGCCGGTGTGGTCGCGGCGGGGGGCGGTCTGGTGCTCGGCAAGCACTGGGGGCGGACGCCGGCGGTGGTCGTGCAGCTCCTCCTGCTGGGTGTCGCCTGGTACATGTACGGGCCGTCCGGTCGCCAGCTGTGGGGCGGGCTGCTGGGCGTGTACGTCGTGGGCACGCTCGTGCTGCTGTTCACGAATCCGGTGCGCCGGTGGGCGTTGGGCGTGGACGAGGACGACGACGCCTGAGTCGGGCGCCTGATCGTCGGTAGGGCATTCGGTCGCCGACCATCGTCTGGGTGTTCGCCGACTAACGGAGGGTGCACAGCGTCACTCCAACAGGTGACGCTGTGGGTGGTGAATTCACCACTCCCTGCGTTCGTTGAGGTGACAACTCCATGCGATTCACTCGCGCCCTGTCCGCGGTGGTCGGAGCCACTACCGCGCTGCTGTCGGCGTTCGCGCTGACCGCGTTCGCGCCGACGGCCTCCGCTCAAGAGACCGACATCCAGCCGTTCATCATCGGCGGCGGCACGGCGACCAACGCCCCGTGGGCGGCCCGCCTGTTCCGCAACGGCCAGCAGAACTGCTCGGCCACCATCATCGCCCCGACCTGGATCCTGACCGCGCAGCACTGCGTGGCCGGCTCGGGCACGTACACCTTCCGGGTCGGCAGCCTCGACCAGACCACCGGCGGCACCCTGGTCACCGCCACCCAGATCATCCAGCACCCGTCGGTCGACCTGGCGCTGGCGCGGATCGACCGCTCGGTGTCGGGGACCTACGCGCCGCTCGGCACCACCAGCGCCGTGGCGGTCAACCAGACCGTGCAGCTCTACGGCTGGGGCGCCACCTGCACCAACCAGTCGGAGATCAACTGCCAGTCCCGCTACCTGAAGTACGCCGACACCCGCGTCACGTCGGTCAACGGGCGGGACTACCGCGGCGGCATCGCCATCTCGGTGACCCGCGTCAACGGAATCGCGGCGGGCGGCGACTCGGGTGGTCCGATGTTCGCCACCAGCCCGGTCGACGGTCGCCGCTACCAGGTCGGCGTGGCGTCCACCAGTGACCGCGCGACCCGGTCGAACTACACCGCCGTGACCCGTTACCGCGATTGGATCCGCTCCTACGCCGGAGTGTGACCGAACTCCCCGGCCGAGGGGGCTGACGAACCTCACCCCCTGCGCCGCCCCCTCGGCCGGGGTACCGCGGTTTGAATTTTGGGTCACTCACCAGTCACAATCACCCAGCGTGTTCACATTTGGCGGATGGACACGAACGGAGTAGCCAGCTACGGTCTGGCAGGCGTTCACGCCGCTCCGGGTGCAGGCAGGGTGAGGTGCGCAGTGCAGAACCCCCCGAGGTGGGTGTCGACCAACGGTGATGTCGAGCGCCCCAACGTGGCCCGGCTGTTCGACTACTACCTCGGCGGTGCGCACAACTTCGCGGTCGACCGGGAGTTCGCCGAGCAGTCGATGAAGCACATCCCGACCGCCGCGATGGTCCAGCACACCCGCGCGTTCCTGCGCCGGGCCGTGCGCCTGTGCGTGGCGGACGGGATCCGCCAGTTCCTCGACCTCGGCTCCGGCATCCCGACCGCGGGCAACGTGCACGAGGTCGCCCAGCAGGCCGACCCGACGTGCCGCGTGGTGTACGTGGACAACGAGCCCGCCACCGTCGCGCACAGCCGCACCATGCTGCGCGACAACCCGGGCGCCGCCATCGCCGACGCCGACATCCGGGACGTGGACGCGGTGCTGGCCACCCCCGAGGTGCGCGGCCTGCTCGACCTGTCCCGGCCGGTCGCCGTGCTGATGGTCGCGATCCTGCCGTACATCGCCGACCACGACCGCCCGGTCGAACTGGTCGCCCGCTACCGCGACGCGATCGTCGACGGCAGCTACCTGGTGATCAGCCACCTGACCGGCGACGAGCAGCCGGAGATGGTGCAGAAGCTGGTCGGCGTGGCCGCCGAGACGTTGACGCCGATCGTGGCGCGGTCCAAGACGGACGTCGAGACCATGCTCGGCGGGTTCGACCTGGTCGAGCCCGGCCTGGTGCTGGCGACGTCCTGGCGCGGTGAGGACGAGCCGGAGACCGGTGCGGAGGCAGTGGCCTACGGCGCGGTCGGCGTGAAACGTCCGAACGGCTGATTTCGCAGGTCACAGGGGCGGTCTAGGATTCGGCAACCGCATTCGCGGTGGTTCTTGCGGGGGGATCACCATGACTTGTCCGAACTGCGGCACGCCCATCTTGTCCGGTGTGTCGACCTGTAGAAGTTGCGGTATCACGCTGACGCAGCCGTCCGGGTCGGTGTACGAGGCCCCACCGGTGACCCGGGTGTCACCGGTCATGCCGAACATGCCCGCCATGCCTTCCATGCCGGACATGGCGCCCGTGACGCAGCCGCCGCACGGGCCAACGCCCGGTTACGGCCCGCCGCCGGGTTACGCACCTCAGGGTTACGCGTTGCCTCAGGGTTATGGGCCTCAGGTGTATGGGCCGCCGGCGTATCCGTCGGGCTACGGGCCGCCGATGCCGCAGCGGTGGCACAACGTCTCGGAGTTGCGGCTGCTCCTGATCATCCTGCTGGGCATCGACACGGTGTTGGCGTCGCTGATGATGGTCTCGCAGCCGGCGAGTCTCGGGTTCTTCCTGCTGTTCATCGCGACGGCCGTGGTGCTGGTGATCTGGCTCTACCGCGCGCGGCGCAATGCGTTGGGGGGCAAGCACCAGTTCTCGCCGGGGTGGGAGATCGGCGGCTGGTTCATCCCGTTCGCCAGCTGTTACATCCCGGTGCGGGTGGTGCTGGACATCGGCTGGGCGGGCGCGCCGGTGGGGCGTCGGGCGACGGTGACCGTGCCGGTCGCCGTGTGGTGGACGGCCTGGGTGCTGGCGCTCCCGACCGGTTTCCAGAAGACGAGCACCGACACGTCGTTCTACATCGGCTTCAGTCTGGGATCGACCTGGGCGAGCGCGCTGTGCCTCGCCGTGGCCGCCGCCGCGCTCGCCGTGGTCGTGCACCGGATCACGGTCGACCAGGAGCGCGCGGCGGGGTATCGCCCGCGCTGAGCAGTCGGGTCTGCTCCTTCAACACATCGACCGTGCGGACGACCCAGTCCGCGATGACCTGTTGTTCCTGCGGGCTGTAGCGCGCGACGACCTCGTCCATCGCCGCGCTCAGCCCCGCGAAGACCTGCCCGAACGCGCCGGGGATCGTGCTGATCACCACGCGCCTGCGGTCACCGGGATCGGGTTCGCGCCGCACCAGGCCCGCGCGTTCGAGTCGGTCGGCGACGCCGGTGACCGCGCCGGGCGTCAGGTTGATCTCCTTGGCCAGTTCGCCCGCCGACATCGGGCCCTTGCCGGCGATGAGCGCGAGTGCGCGCTGGTCGACCGCCGTCACGCCCAGGCGCGCGCCGACGGCCTCGTGGAACGCGACCACCGCCGTGCTCAGCTCACGTCCGAAGTCCCGCCCGTCCATGCACTCACTTTACCTCGGTCGATATTTCAGTACACTGAACTAAAAGGTTTGGTGACTGAGGGGGTTGTGGATGTCGGAGTTTCGGTTGGCGCTGGAGGTGCCGCGCTGGGCCGGGCGGTTCTACCTGCGGCACTGGGTGTTGATCGTCGGGTTGTCGCTGGTCGCGTCCGTGCAGCGGCTCGTGGTGGTGAACTGGACCGACGCGGTGCCGGGCGGGGTGGCGTTCGCCTCGGAGGTCGTCGTGATGGCCGCACGGGTGGTGCTGGTCGTCGCGATCTGGCGGTTGGCGACTCGTGGTGAGCGGCTGAGGTGGGCGAACGCTCGCGCCTTCGCGGCGCGGCACTGGCCGAGCCTGCTGTGGCAGGGCGTGCTGCTGGCGGCGGCGGTCGTGGTGTTCGACTTCGGGGCCGAGCAGGTCGTGGGCGGCCTGTTCCCCGAGACGGCGCGGCAGACCTACCTGGCCGTGCTGCTGTTCGTGAAGAACCCGACCGTCATCGCGTTCACGTTCGTGTGGTGGGTCGGGTTGATCCGGCAGGCCGCCGTCAGCCGTCCTGTCCCAGTCGGGTGAGGGAGTCGTCGGTGAGGCGGAAGACGGTCCACTCGTCCATCGGCAGCGCGCCGAGCGACTTGTAGAAGCCGATCGCGGGGGCGTTCCAGTCGAGCACCGACCACTCCAGCCGCGCGTAGCCGCGGGCGACGCACTCCTGCGCGAGAGCTCGCAGCAGCGCCAGGCCGAGGCCGCTGCCGCGTTGCGAGGGCTGGACGTAGAGGTCTTCGAGGTAGATGCCGTGGGTACCGCGCCAGGTGGAGAAGTTGAGGAACCACAAGGCCATGCCGACGACCCGACCGTCCACTTCGGCCACATGGCCGAACAGGGCGGGGGAGGGGCGGAACAGCGCGTCGTGCAGCTGCTCGGCGGTCAGGTGGCACTCGTGCCGGGCGCGTTCGTACTCGGCCAGTTCTTCGACCAGCCCGACGACGGCCGGCACGTCGTCCTCGCGGATGCGGCGAACGTGAGGATCAGTCGACATCGAAATCCCAGGCCGGGACGTTCAGCCGGCGCACCTGCGGGTCGCCGCGCTCGTCACCGAGCACCGTCGTGCCCGCCGGGTCCAGTCCGAAGTGGACACCTTCGCTCGGCGGCAGGTTCAGCCAGGTGGCGATCAGCACGCGGCTGAAGTGCCCGTGCCCGACCAGCACCACGTCACCGCTCATCAACGCGTGCCGTGCGCGCTCCAGCACCTTGGCCGCGCGCGCGTGCACCTCGTCGTGCGTCTCACCGTTCGGCACCGCGTGGCTCCAGACCGTCCAGCCCGGGTCGGTCTCCCGGATCTGCGGCGTGGTCAGGCCCTCGTAGTCGCCGTAGTTCCACTCCCCGAGCTCTTCGGTCCGCTCGACATCGTGCAACCCCGCCAGCTCAGCCGTCCGCCAAGCCCGCTGCCGAGGACTGGCAAGCACCAACGCCGGCGGCCGATCAGTCCCGCGCAGCCGAGCCAACACGGCCCCCGCGCGCCGAGCCTGCTGCACACCGGTCTCGGTCAACGGAATATCCGTCACCCCGGTATGCCGCCCACTCTCGGACCACTCGGTTTGACCGTGCCGGAGCAGGTAGACGTGTGAGATCACGGTTTCGATGGTAGTGCCGACCCGATCGAACTCCCGGCCGGTAGCCCGAACCGATGTGTGTGAACCGTCGCACTGTGCGGCCGGATCACCTTTGGCGAGTGCCGAACAGGGATGTGCTTATTGCAGCAATTGACCAATGTCGAACGATTTGCCGGATCGCCGAACGGAAAACTCCGTACGCAAAACGGCGCTGACCAGCCGAAAGGAATCCGCTGGTCAGCGCCGGTTCAAGCAGGTGATCAGGCCGCGGCCTTGGTCTCCCAGAAGATCTTGTCGATCTGGGCGATCAGGTCGAGCAGTTCCTGGCCCTTGGCCGGGTCCATCGTCCCCTTCGTGCCGGAGGCGCCGGCGGCCTTGGTGGCGCGGTTGAAGAGGTCGTGGAGTTCGGGGTACTTCTCGAAGTGCGGCGGCTTGAAGTAGTCGGTCCACAGCACCCAGAGGTGGTGCTTGACGAGCTCGCTGCGCTGCTCCTTGATCAGCACCGCCCTGGCGCGGAACTCGGGGTCCTCGTTCGCCTGGTACTTCTCCTGGACCGCCTTGACCGACTCAGCCTCGATCCGGGCCTGAGCCGGGTCGTACACACCGCACGGGAGGTCGCAGTGCGCGGTGGCCTCCAGAAGTGGGCGGCGGAGTGAACGGATGCGCGACAGAAGTCGCATCTTTCCTCCCTGACAGTGGATGCTCCGACGTGACGAACCCTACTCCGGGGCTTCGGCGTGAGCAGGTGGAGGTGATCGTTGGCACGGCCGCAAGCCAACCCGTTGCCGCTGGTTCGGGTGGTCGGACCCTCGATGGTGCCGACGCTCAGGACCGGTGACGTGGTGTTGGTCAACTACGGGAAGCCGCCGGAGTCGAACGATCTTGTGCTGGTCAGGTGGCCGGCCAGGCCGGATCAGCTGTCGGTCAAGCGGGCCGTCCGGCGGGACGGCGGGGGCTGGCACGTGGAGGGCGACAACCCGTTCGCCTCCACCGACTCCCGCACGTTGGGCGCCGCCGAGGTGCTGGGGGTGATCAGGGTCCGGGTCTGGCCGCGGCCGAGGTGGTTCCGCTAGGAACGCAGCTTCGCGTACCAGGCCACGCACTCGTCGTACGACGGCAGCAGGCCGGAGTCCCGGGCTTCCTCGAACGTCGGCGCGGCGGCGTCCTTCGGTGACAACACCGGCGTCACGTCCGCGGGCCACGGCAGGTCCAGCGACAGCGGGTGCAGCCCCCGCTCCGCCTTCGGGTTGAACCCCTCCGAGCACAGGTACGACGCGACCGTGCCGTCCTCCAGCGCCATCAGCGCGTGCCCCAACCCCTCGGCCAGGTACGTGGCGTTGAACGCCTCCGCCGACAGCTCCACCGCCTCCCACTCGCCGAACGTCGGCGAACCCACGCGCAGGTCGACCACCACGTCCAGCATCCGCCCGCGCGCGCAGTGCACGTACTTGGCCTGTCCCGGCGGCGTGTCGGCGAAGTGCACCCCGCGCACCACGCCCCGCTTGGACTCGCTGTGGTTGGTCTGGGCGACGCGCAGCGGGTGGCCGACGGCTTCGGCGAACACCGACCCCTGGAACGGCGCCACGAACAAACCGCGGTCATCGGGGAACACCGAAGGGGTGAACTCGAAAGCACCGGAAATTTTCAGCTCACGAACCTGCATGGTGCACACCCTAGAACGCGCTCGCTCTTGACCGATCCTGCCTGCGGAAACTGACCGGTCGGTGCAGAAAACCGGACGTACGTTCTGTGAAACCGCCTCTGACCTGCGGAAAAACTGTGATCCCCACCGCAGACAGCCGCCGGCGACACTGCCATGCTTGCCCGCACACCATCCCAGGGTCGCCGCGCAGACCGCGCGGCCGAGCCCACAGCCAGGCCCCGTCGACCCGCGTGACAACGCCGGTCCCGGTGCGCCGCAGGTATCGCGCACCGCAGGAGGGACTTTCCGTGACCGCATTGAACGACCCGCCCCACACGGCCACCGAATTGAGCGACGAAGAGATCTTCCGCGCACACGAGGGCGGCAAGCTCGCCATCGGCGCGACCGCGTCCCTGGCCGACCCGCGTGCGCTGGCCATCGCCTACACGCCCGGCGTGGCCAGGGTCAGCCGGGCCATCGCCGACGACCCGAGCCTCGCCGCCAAGTACACCTGGGCGCACCGGCTGGTCGCGGTGGTCAGCGACGGCACCGCCGTGCTGGGCCTGGGCGACATCGGCCCGAGCGCGTCGCTGCCGGTGATGGAGGGCAAGGCGGCGCTGTTCAAGACCTTCGGCGGCCTGGACTCCATCCCGCTGGTGCTGAACACCACGGACGTGGACGAGATCGTGGAGACGCTGGTCCGGCTGCGCCCGTCGTTCGGCGCGGTCAACCTGGAGGACGTCGCCGCGCCGCGCTGCTTCGAGCTGGAGGCCCGGCTCATCGAGGCGCTGGACGTGCCGGTCATGCACGACGACCAGCACGGCACGGCGGTCGTGGTGCTGGCCGCCCTGCGCGGTGCGAACACCGTCCTCGGCAAGGACGTCAAGAACCAGCGCGCGGTCATCTCCGGCGCCGGTGCGGCCGGTGTGGCCTGCGCGAAGATCCTGCTGGCCGCCGGCATCGGCGAGGTCACCGTGGTCGACTCGCGCGGCATCGTGCACGTCGGCAGGGACGGGCTGAACCCGGTGAAGGCCGAGCTGGCCGAGATCACCAACGGCAGCGGCCTGCGCGGGGGTATCGCCGAGGCGCTGCGCGGCGCGGACGTGTTCGTCGGCGTCTCGTCGTCCCGGGTGCCGGAAGAGCTGATCGCGAGCATGGCCGGCGACTCGATCGTGTTCGCGCTGTCCAACCCCGACCCCGAGGTGCACCCGGAGGTGGCCGGACGGCACGCCGCCGTGGTCGCCACCGGGCGCAGCGACTTCCCCAACCAGATCAACAACGTCCTCGCGTTCCCCGGCATCTTCCGCGGCGCGCTGGACGCGGGCGCGAAGAAGATCACCGAGGGCATGAAGCTCGCCGCCGCGGAGGCCATCGCCGCGGTCGCCTCGGAGGACCTCGCGGTCGACCGGATCGTGCCCAGCGCCCTCGACCCGCGGGTCGGGCCGGAAGTGGCGGCCGCTGTGGCCTTGGCAGCTCGTCAAGACGGAGTAGCCTGACCTCTGTCGGAGTTGGGAGAGCTCCGGCCGCATCCGTCCGTACCCGTCCTCAGGCAACGAAACCGCTAACGTGTTGTTTCGTTAGCCCGTTGAGGGGTGGGCGATGACGCTCCGAAGCGATACCGTCCCTCTCCTCGGGTGAATATTGCCCGTGGAGAGGGACGCCCCTGTAGGAGTAGGGGTCCGCTATCGGGTGCGGTCGGGCCGGTCATCCCTGCCGTAGACACGGGAAGGTGGGACCGTGCCCAAGCGGGTGGGACGCGCTCCAGTGGTGCTAGACCCTGCGCGTCCGCAGAACGGCGAGGTGGCGCTGGCCGGTATCGCGCTGCCCGACGCGGCCTCGCTGCTGTGCGACCGCAAGGGCGTGGTCATGCAGGCCAATTCCGCCGCGGTGACGTTGACGAAAGCCAAGTCCGCCGACGACCTGATCGGCAGATCCCTCGGCGAGTTGCTGCTCGGCAGCGCCGACGACCTCCGCCTGCACCAGGCCGACGGCTCGTTGCTGCCGGTCCGCGTGGTGCGCACCCAGGTCCCCGGCACCGGTCTGCACGCCGTGCTCATGGTCGACGTCTCCGACCTGGCCCAGGCCGCCGAAGACCTGCGTGACGAGCAGCGAAGGCTGCGCACCGTGCAGCGGGTCGCCCAGATCGGCTCGTGGGAGTACGACCCGGACACCGGCGTCACGGTGTGGTCGGAGTCGCACTACGAGATGCTGGGCATGCGGCCCGGCGAGGTCGTCCCCGGCGCGCAGGCCGTGCTCGACATCGTCCACCCCGACGACTACGAGATGGTCGCCAGTTACTGGGCGAACCGCGAACTCGACGGCAACCCGATCGACATCGTCTACCGCATCACCCGGCCGGACGGGCAGCTGCGCTGGATCCGCGGGGTGGCCGAGGCCAAGCTCAGATCGGACGGCCGGACCCAGTTCATCACCGGCTACATCCGCGATATCACCGACCAGCTGCGCTCCGACCTCGCGCTGGAGACCGAGCGCGCCCGGCTGCTGGAGGCGCAGCGCATCGCGCGCATGGGCAGCTGGAGCTACGAGATCGCGTCCGGCGCCGTGCACCGCAGCGAGGTGCTGTTGGAGATGTACGCCGAGATCGGCGTCGTCCCGGACGACAACCTGCTGTGCGGCGTGCACCCGGAGGACCGGGCCGCGGTGGGTGACCTGCGGCGACGGCTCCTGCACGCCACCGTCGGCACAGCTGACGATCAGACGGATGTCGGCAGCGCCGACAGTCGGACAGTTGTCCGCAGCGCCGACGACCGGGCGGACGACGGTGGCAACGCCAAGGAAGGCCGGACACTAGAGGCCGAGGTGCGCAGCGAGTTCGGTGACCGCGTCTACGTGTGCCGGGCGCGGGCCGAGTTCGAGGGCGGCGAGGTCAGCCGGCTGCACGGCACCATCCAGGACGTCACCGAGGCCCGCGCGCTGGAACGGCAGCTGCGCGACGACCGCCGCCGGCTCGCCGACGCGCAGAAGGCCGCGCAGCTCGGCGTCTGGGAGTGGAACCTCCAGACCGGCGACGTGGTGTGGTCGGACATGCTGACCGCCCTGTTCGGCGTGCCGCGCGACGAGGCCACCCGCTACCAGACCTACCTCGACCTGGTGCACCCCGAGGACCGCGCCTGGGTGGACGACCTGTGGCAGCAGCTGGCGACCGAAGAGGTGCCGATCCAGCTGGAGCACCGGATCGTGCGCCGTGACGGCAAGGTGCGCGTGTTCCGCAGCTACGGCGTGGTGGTCAAGGGCCCGGACGGTCGCCCGCTCGCGGTCGGCACCGCGCAGGACATCACCGAGCAGCGCGCCGCCGAGACCAGGATGAAAAGGTCCAGCCAGCGCTTCGCCGACCTGGTGTCGTTGACGCCGGTCGGCATCGGCTTGTTCGACGAGGGCGAGCAGCTGGTCGACGCCAACGACGCGCTGTGCGACCTGCTCGGCATGGACCTGGAGCAGCTGCGCGGCATGACCGCGAGTCAGCTCACCCACCCGGACGACAGCGGCAACCCGCTGCCGTCGATCAGCAGCATGTCCGCGTCGGACGCCGAGCGCACGCACAAGATCCCGCAGCGCATCCTGGTCCGCCGCGACGGCGTGCAGGTGTACTGCGAGCTGCACATCGCGCTGTCCGTGCAGGACGACGGCCGCCGGTTCTGGCTGATCGTGTTCCAGGACATCACCGAGCGCCGCCGCGCCGCCGAGGCGTTGCGCCACCAGGCCACCCACGACGAGCTGACCGGCCTGCCGAACCGGGCGCTGGTCAAGGAGATGCTGGGCGGCCTGCTGGAGTCGCCGGACCGGTCGAAGGTCGCGGTGCTGTTCTGCGATATCGACAACTTCAAGCGGGTCAACGACTCGCTGGGCCACGACGCGGGTGACGAGCTGCTGGTGGCGTTGGCGCGGCGGCTGGAAGGCGGTCTGCCGGAGGGCTGCACGGCGGCCCGGCTGTCCGGCGACGAGTACGTGATCATCTGCGAGAACATCGACAAGGTCGGCGGCGTGGACGCGCTGGCCACGAAGGTCGCGGGTCTGCTGCGGACCGCGGTGCCGGTGCACGGGCAGCTGGTCCGGGTGTCGGCGTCGATCGGCGCGGCCGTGCCGAACGGCTCCCGCGCCACCGGCAACGACCTGCTGCGGTTCGCCGACGCGGCGATGTTCGAGGCGAAGCGGTCCGGCGCGGGCCGGGTGTCGTTGGCCAGCGCGGCGCTGATCGCGTCCGCCGACCGCCAGGTGCACCTGGAAGGCCAGCTGCGGGAGGCGTTGCAGCACGACGGCCTCACCCTGCACTTCCAGCCGGTGGTCGGCGTGGACGGCGTGGTGCAGACCGCGGAGGCGCTGGTGCGCTGGCCGCACCCGGACCGGGGCCTGCTGCCGCCGGACATCTTCCTGCCCGTGGCCGAGCAGGGCGACCTGCTGCGCGAGCTGGACCGGTGGGTGCTGCGGACGGCGTTGAAGGAAGCTTCGACCTGGCCCGAACCGGGCGGTCAGCCGGTGTCGGTCGCGGTGAACCTGGCCGGTCTGGTGCCGGGCGACCCGGAGTTCGTGGACATCGTGGCCGACGCGATCGCCGAGGCGGGCATCCCGTGGGACCGCGTGGTGCTGGAGCTGGTGGAGACCGCGCTGGTGGACCTGCCGTCGCGGGTGCGCCAGACCATGGGTGAGCTGGTGGACCGGGGTATCCGGTTCGCGGTGGACGACTTCGGCACCGGCTACTCGTCGCTGGCCCGGCTCAAGGACCTCCCGGCGCAGATCATCAAGGTGGACCGGCGGTTCGTCTCCGGTGTGGGCAACGACTCGTCCGACTTCGCCGTCGCGAAGGCCGTGGTCGACATGTCCCGCGCGATGGGCCGCAAGTGCGTGGCGGAAGGCGTGGAGACCGCGACGCAGTTCCACGTGCTGCGCGGTGTCGGCGTCGACGCCTACCAGGGCTGGCTGTTCTCACGCCCGGTGCCGCCGAAGGAATTCCGCGCGGTGCTGGCACTTGGTCCGTTACACATCCCCCGCGCCGGCTGATCCGAGATACTCCTGTCCCGATGGATGTCGCAACAATGGTGACCATCCGGTGAACCCGGAACGGATGATCGCCGACCTCGAAGCAAGAGCCCGGGACCTCACCCGGCGGTCGCGCGAGATGCGGGACCGGATCCGGCGCGCGGCGGCCACGCAGCAGTCGCCGGACGGCGTGGTGACGGCGACCGTCGCGTCCAACGGGTCGTTGCAGCACATCGAGTTCTCACCGGGCGCCGCGGCGTTCTCGCACGTGGAGCTGAGCGAAGTCGTGATGGCCACGGTGCGGCGCGCGCAGGCGCAGGCCGCGCGGCAGGTGGCGTCGATCGTCGAGCCCCAGTTCGGCGGCACCGCGGCGATGGACTTCCTTACCGGCTCCATGCCGCCGGCGGAACCGGAGAAACCCGCGCGGCCCGTTGCGCCCGTGACTGTGCACTCCGGGGATTCGGACCTGCCGCTGCCGCGGAGCTTGTGGGCGCCGGATGACGAGCCCGACACCGGGACGGCGGCTCGGTGACCGGGTTCCAGGTGCTGGACTTGGCGGCGGACTCGGATTCGGGCTCAGTGGCGAGCACGCCGCGAGAGCCGGACACGCTTGAGGCGGATCTCGGCGTGCTGAGCGCGGACCTGGACCCGTTGGGGCTGCTGACCACGGCCGGGCTCGGGTGGCTGACCGAGCACGTCGACTTCCTGCGCGAGCCGCTGGACTGGTTGGCGGGTCACGGCGACCGGTTCGAGGACGCCGTCGCCACCTGGAAGCAGGTCGCCACGACGTTGGGCGGCATCGCGCGGCGACGTGCGGGCGGTGGACGGCTCGCCGTGGAGATGGCGGCGATGAGCCTGATGTGCCTCGACGTCGCGTCGCACGTCGCCGCGGCAGGCCGGATCAACGCGGCGATCCAGGGCGTGTTCCGCGACCTGATCGCGATGTTCGTGTGGGAGGTCGTGCGCAACGCCACCATCGCACTCGCGGCGGTGGAGATCAGCTCGGGCACCTCGCTGTCGGCGTTCGCGGCTTGGGCGGTCGAACGCGGCGCGGTCGTGCTCGACCGGATCACCGGGCAGCTGGTGGCGCTCGTCGGTGTGATGGCGCGAATCCTGAGCGCGCTGAAGGCCTTGTTCGGCAAGGCACGCGACATGCTCAAGGCCATCACCCGCTTCGGCGAGGACAGCGGGCCGCAGCCGGTCCGAGCGACGTTCCAGCGCCGGACCGGCTACCTCGACGACTGAGCCGCGCCGATCAACCCCACTGGCCCTGAGGCGGCGGGCCGGGAACCTGAGGCGGAGGTGGACCGGCCATCTGCGGCGGCATCTTCGGTTTCGCACCGCGCATCGCACGACCCACCGGCGGCAACGCGGCGACAAGACCCGCGATGAGCCACAACGGCAGCGCGATCACCGGCATCACCCCGAAGACGGGCGGGAGGTCCGAGATGCCGGCGAGCAGCGACCCGTAGTGCACCGCGGCCAGCAGCGAGATCAGGACCAGCGCCCAGCGCACACCGGGCACCCGGCACATGAGCAGCACGACGAGGATCAGCGCCAGCGACGGCAGCACGAACGAGATCGCTTGGAAGAGTTCGAAATTCCGGAGGAGGGAGCCGGAGAACGGCGGCATGAGCAGTCCGCGCGAGAAGGTGAACACCATCGAAGGGCCGACGACGAGCGAGATCGCGCCGAGGAAGGCGATGAGCACACCCGGCAGGTACAGCAGAGCCGCCACGATGGCCATCGCCTTGCTCGGCGGGCGCGGTCCGCCGGGGTGGGCCTGGCCGGGATACGGCGGTTGACCGGGATACGGCGGTTGACCGGGGTACGGCGGCTGGCCGGGATACGGCGGCTGGGGGTACGGCGGCTGGCCGGGGTGTTGCTGCTGGCCCGGGTACGGCTGCCCCGGGTAGAGCGGCTGGCCCTGGTACTGCTGCCGAGCCGGTGGTTGTTGACCGGGGTTGGGCTGCTGCGGCCAGCCGCCGTCGGGTTGGTTCATGAGCGCGCCTCCAGATTCGAGCGCAAGTTACCGCCGACAGCGGCCGGGACGCCGGACTTCGGCGGAATTCCGGCTGAATCCCGCCGTTTCCGCCGCTATTGAGACGCCGACGCCCGGATCAACGGCAGCAGCGCGGCGATCCGGTGCCGCGGCAAGTCGATCAGCCTCAGCTCCAGGTCGTCGTGATCACCGATCCGCTCCCGCGCCTCCCGCTTGGTCAACGCGCCGTGCGTCGCGGTGACCAACGCCTCGCGCCACACGTTCCCGAGCTTGCCGTGCGCGCGCATCAGCACCTCCCGCACGGCCAACCCGCCGACGTCCAACGTGCCCGCCAACACCTGGTCGGCCACCACCACGCAGTGCTTGCCGTCCGGAGTGGACCGCAGGAACCGCAGCGCGAACCTGGTGTCCACCAACGACCTCAGCCCTTGCTGACCCGCCCCGGAAGCCACGTCCGGGTGGTTGTTCGGCACGAGCGCCGCCATCCGACCCGGCGAGCACGCCAGCAACGTCCGCAGCAACCACGGCCCCGGATCACCGGACAGGTCCACCGCCAACGACGCCGCGCCCTTGCCGATCGGGTCGGCCCACCCCGGCGCACGCGGCTTCGGCGGCGGCGAGGACTCCGGCCTCGGCGCGAGGTCCACCAAGGCCGCCAACGCCGTCGAACCCGGCCCGGACGCCTCCACGGACTGCGGCCCGTGCGTGTAGATGGCGGTTTTCGCCGCCGCCGCGGGCGAGACCGAACGGCGGGACGTGGGCCGGCACACGTACAGGTCGGCCGCGCTGCCGATGGCCTGCGCGCCGTCGAACCGGTGGAACGCGGGCAGGATCGCCTCGAACACCAACCCCAGCCGCTGCAACTCCTGCTGCACCTTCAGCCCCAGCGCGGGCGTCCGGTCGCTGAACCCGTACGCCAGCAGCACCCGCCCGCGACCCATGTCGGCCAGGCACTCGATCGCCCGCCCGGCGAACAACGCGATGCCCTCCGGCGTGTAGGGCGGGTCGCTGAACACCAGGTCCGCCGACTCCAGGAGAGCGGGCGGCAGGCCGAACCGGAAGTCCGCGTGCACCGTCCGCACCGGCCACCCGCGTTCCTCGGCGCGCACCGAGATGTACTCCAGCAGCCGGTCGTCCACATCCACCACGACGACCTCGACGTCCGGGTTCACCGCGCACACCGCGAGTGACGTCAGGTCGTGGTCGCCCAGGCACAGCAGGGTCCGCCCGGCCAGGTCGTAGGTCGTGTTCAACCACAGCGCGCGCTTCAACGCCGTCTCCGCCGTCGCCTGCACGTGGTCCAGCGCGGACAACGGCGGCGGCACGTCCGCGATGTCGGCCAGGATCGACCGCAGGTGCGCGGTGTGCCGCGACACCAGCGCGTCCACCGGGTCGACCAGGTCGTCACCGGCGCCGAACTCCGCGTAGTCGGCGGCTTTGGCAGGTGCGAGCCGGAACCGGTCCCCGCTGGACTCCAGGTCGTCGCCGACCGCGGTCAGCAGTTCCTGCACGGTGCGCCTGGGCACGGCGGGAAGCCGGACCAACTCGGCCAAGGTGTGCCAGTCACCGGCCAGCAGATCGAGCACGCGCCGCAGCTTGCGGGCGTGCGGACCGCGTTCGGCCAGGAGAGCGCGCACTAGTTCGGTTGCCACAAACGGAGCAGCGTACTGACCGGATGCTGAAACGCTGTGCCACGGTCGGGCTAACGGGCTAGTGTCGATCGACGTTTGATCCCATCGGCAGGAGGACCACGGGTGATCGAGTTCCGCGACGTGACCAAGCGGTTCGACGACGGGACCACCGCGGTGAACGGCCTGAACCTCGTGGTCGAGGCGGGCACGATCACGGTTTTCGTCGGCCCTTCCGGGTGCGGTAAGACCACGTCCCTGCGCATGGTGAACCGGATGATCGACCCCACCTCGGGCACCGTGCTGGTGGACGGCGAGGACGTGCTGGGCGTGGACCCGCCGACATTGCGGCGCGGCATCGGGTACGTCATCCAGCAGGCGGGCCTGTTCCCGCACCGGACCGTGCTGGACAACGTCGCCACTGTGCCGTTGCTCACCGGCTGGACCCGGCGCAAGGCCAGGCAGCGCGCCGCCGAACTGTTGGAACTCGTCGGCCTGCCCGCCGAACTCGGTCGTCGCTACCCGGTGCAGCTGTCCGGCGGCCAGCAGCAGCGCGTGGGCGTGGCGCGGGCGTTGGCCGCGGACCCGCCGGTGTTGTTGATGGACGAGCCGTTCAGCGCGGTCGACCCGGTGGTGCGGGAAGGCCTTCAGGACGAGCTGCTGCGGCTGCAAGCCGAGCTGGACAAGACCATCGTGTTCGTCACGCACGACATCGACGAGGCCATCCGCATCGGCGAGAAGGTCGCGGTGATGCGCACCGGCGGCGTGCTGGCCCAGTACGCACCGCCCGCCGAACTGCTGACCCGGCCCGCGGACGACTTCGTGGCCGGCTTCGTCGGCAAGGACCGCGGCTACCGCAGCTTGTCCTTTGTGGACTCATCGGGCGTCGAGGTGGCCGAGGTCGCGACGATCGCCGAGGGCTCCGCGTTCGAGTCCACTTCGGACTGGCGGTTGGTGGTGGACGCGGACAAACGCCCGCAGGGCTGGGTCGCGCCGGACGCCTCGGTCGTGCCCGGCGGCTCGCTGTACGAGGTGGGCGCGCCGATCCGGGGCGCGCTGGACTCCGCGCTGTCCTCGCCGTCCGGACTGGGTGTCGTAGTCGATGCCGAGGGACGGCTGGCCGGCGTGGTCACGGCACGGCAGGTGCTGGACGTGATCGAGAGCCGCCGTGGGTGACATCGCGAAGTACCTGAGCGACGCCGGCACCAGGGCGGCGCTGCTGGACATGCTGCTCGACCACGTCTACCTGTCGTTGGTGCCGCTGGTCGTGTCGGTGGTGCTGGCGATCGTGCTCGGCCTGCTGTGCCACCGGTTCCGCCAGTTCAACGCGACCCTGATCGGGTTGTCGAACATCGTCTACACGATCCCGTCGCTGGCGCTGTTCGCGATCATCCCGGCGCTCATCGGCACCAGGGTGCTCGACCCGCTGAACGTGATCATCGCGTTGACCGTCTACACCACCGCGCTGCTGGTCCGGCCGGTCGCCGAAGCCCTGGCCGCCGTGCCCGCGCACGTGACCGCCGCCGCCACCGCGATGGGCTTCCGGCCGCTGCGCCGGTTCCTGACCGTGGAACTGCCGCTGTCCGTACCGGTGCTCGCGGCGGGGGTGCGGGTCGGTTCGGTGAGCAACATCAGCCTGGTCAGCGTGGGCGCGCTGATCGGCACCGGCGGTCTGGGCACGCTGTTCACCGACGGCTTCCGCCAGCGCTACCTGGCGCCGATCATCATCGGCATCGTGCTGACCCTCGTGTTGGCGCTCGTGGTCGACCTGCTGCTGGTGCTGCTGCGCAACCGGCTGACGCCGTGGGCCCGGGTGGTGAAGCCGTGATCTTCGCGGACGCCCTCGCCTGGCTGCTGGACCCGGTGAACTGGTCCGGCGGCAAGTCGATCCCGACACGGGTCGGCATCCACCTCCTCTACTGCCTCGGTGCCGTCCTCGGTGCTTCGCTGATCGCCGTGCCGCTAGGCCTGTACGTCGGCCACACCGGCCGCGGTGGCGTGGTGCTGGTCGGCGGCAGCAACGCGTTGCGGGCGTTGCCGACGTTGGGGCTGGTCACGTTCCTGTACCTGATCGCGGGCGGCGGCACGGTCGGCGTGCTCATCGGCCTGATCGTGCTGGCCGTGCCGCCGATCCTGGCCGGCGCCTACGCGGGCGTCCAGGACGTGGACCGGGGCGTGGTGGACGCCGCGCGCGGCATGGGCATGACCGGGGCGCAGCGGCTGTGGCGGGTCGAGGTGCCCAACGCGTTGCCGCTGCTCGTCGGCGGTCTGCGCAACGCCACGCTCCAGGTCGTCGCCACCGCGTCCGTGGCGGCCTACGTGGGTATCGAGACGTTGGGCCGTCCTCTGCTGGACGGCCTGCGGGTGTTGGACTACGGGCAGTTCGTCGGCGGCGCGATCCTGATCGCGCTGCTCGCGGTCGTGCTGGACGGCGTCCTCGCGGGCGTCGGCCGACTGGTCGTGCCCGCGGGCCTGCGGCTGACGGCCCGATCCCGGTCGAGAAGGACACCGCCGAGGCGCCGGGAAATGCCGGTGCCCGTCGAATCTGGAGGAAGCACGGCATGAAGCGCACGTTGGCCGTCATCGTCGCAGCGACTGCCCTGGTCGTCTCCGCGTGCGGGTCCAAGGAGGACCTGAGCGGAGCCGGCCAGCAGGCCGCGTCGGGTGAGGTCGTGGTCGGTTCGGCCGACTTCACCGAGAACAAGATCCTGGCCGAGATCTACGCCGCCGCGTTGAAGACGACCGGCGCCACCGTGTCCCTGCGGCACGGCGTCGGCGCGCGAGAGCTGATCGTGCAGGCATTGCAGGACAAGTCGCTCGGTGTGGTGCCGGAGTACACGGGCAACCTGCTCAACTACTTCGACAAGACCAACACCACCACGGAGGCGGAGGAGGTCTACACGGCGTTGAAGTCCAAGGCGCCGGCGGGCCTGGAGGTGCTGGAGAAGTCGGACGCGGAGGACAAGGACGTCCTGGTGGTCACCAAGGCGACCGCGGACGGCGGCGTGAAGTCGATCGCCGACCTCGGTTCGGGCAAGTACGTGCTCGGTGCGGCCGGTGAGTGGGCGCAGCGCTGGCAGACCAAGATCAACGAGCTGTACGGCGTGACGTTCACCGAGATCAAGACCACCGACGCGGGCGGCCCGATCACCGTGGACGCACTGAAGAACGGCACCGTCCAGGTGATCAACCTCTACACGACCTCCGCCGACATCAAGGCGAACGGTTTCGTGGAGCTCGAAGACCCGAAGACCATGTACCCGGCCCAGAACATCGTGCCGCTACTGCGCTCGGACGCCGTGGACGCCAAGGGCAAGGAAGCCCTGAACAAGGTCTCCGCCGCACTCACCACCGAGAACCTGGCCGACCTCGTCAAGCGCGTCGACGTCGACAAGGAGACCGCGGCCAACGTGGCAGCGGACTTCCTGAAGACCGTCTCCCTCTAGTTCCCGCACTCACGGCCCGGCTCCTGTTGGGGCCGGGCCGCTGTGCTGTTCGGAACGACGCGTCGAGGTCACTCCTCGTCGAGGACCGCGTCGATCTCCTAGTCGGTCACGTCGGTGACATCGAGGTGGTTGAGCAGCTTCGCCAGCCGCGGGTCGGTCTTCACGCTCGCGCGGTGGAGCTGGTACAACGTGTTGCCGTAGCAGCCGCCTTCGACCTCAGCGAGGCGTGCCTCAAGCGCGAGGATGCGACGTTCGAGCGTCTGCAAAGAAGCCATGCGACAGCCTAGGCCGGTAACCCGCGCCCGCCGATCCGAGTGGTCAGCTCGTCGGCCGCACGGCGGATCTCCGCCGCCAGCTCCGGCCACGTCTCGCCGCACTCCACCTCGCACACGTGCCGGAACGTCACCGTGATCGCCGCGATCGGCCGCTCGCCGTGATCGAAAACCGGCGCCGCCACCGAAGCGAACCCGGCCGTCACGTAACCGTCCTCCACCGCCCACCCACGCCGCCGCTCCACCGCCAACAACCGCCGCAACGCCGGCAGGTTCCGCGGCCCCCGCCCGGTCCGGTCCACAAACGAACCCGGCAACAACGCCCGCACCTGCGCCGCCGGCAACCGCCCCAACATCGCCCGCCCCGACGCGGTCAAATGCGCGGGCAGCCGCACCCCCACATCCGACACGATCGTGGTCGGCTGCCGAGGCTGCTCCCGCACCAGGTACAACGCCTCCGAACCGTGCAGCACCCCCAGGTGAGCGGTCCGACCGACGGAATCCACCAACCGCCGCAGCACCGGCCGCGCCAACCGCTCCAACGGGTCGTGCCGCAGGTACGCCGACCCGAGCTCGAACGCCGCCACACCCAGCCCGTAGCGTCGCTCCTCGGGGAAGTGCGTCGCGAACCCGGCCGCCGCCAGCTCCGCCAGCAGGTGGTACGTCGTGGACCTGGGCAGGGACAGCTCACGCGCCACCGCCGCCGCCGACAGCGGACCGGGCCTGCTGGCCAGCAGGCGCAGCACCGCGAGCCCTCGGCGCAACGCCGGCACGTCGCTGCTGCCTCCCACGAAAGCCATTCTCAACAAAACCGCGGCAAAGCGCATTGGAGGGTTATGACGACCAGCTTCGAGGACTTCGCCACCGGGCAGGTCACCCCGCTGCTGCGCTACGCCACCGTGCTGACCGGTGACCCGCACCTCGCCCAGGACGTCGTCCAGGAATGCCTGCTCAGAGCCCAACAGCGCTGGACACGCATCACCCAGGTCGACATGCCCGCCGCCTACCTGAAGAGGATGGTCACCAACGAGTACCTGAGCTGGCGCCGCCGCTGGAAGCCGCACACACCGCTGCACGACGTCGACCCGCCGAGCCCGGACCCGTCCGGTCTCTACGACGAGCGCGAAGCGATGCTCCAGCGCATCGACAAGCTCCCGCGCAAGCAGAAGGCCTGCGTCGTGCTCCGCTACTACGAGGGCTACGACGACCTCGAAATCGCCGAGACCCTGAACTGCTCCCAGGTCACGGTCCGCAGCCACATCTCCCGCGCGCTGGCCACGCTGCGCGCGAACGACCGGGTGAAGGAGGCACTGTGATGGACACCGAACGCCTGATCAGGGACGCGCTACAACTGCGTGCCGAGCAAGCCCCGCCGGAGGGCAACGTCCTGGCCGCGCTGTACCGGCCCAAGAGGAGCCGCAAGCCGCTGTTCCTCGCCATCACCGCGGCCACCGCCGCCGCGGCCGTCGCCGTCGTCGCCACCACGGTCGGCCGCCCGAGCGCCGAGGCCCCACCCGCCGGTCAGAGCACCACCATCCCGACCACGTCCGCACCCGCATCCACCACCACTACGCAGAACGGCACCTTCCGCTACAGCCCGACGTGGCTGCCCGACGGTCAGACCGAGCGGAACCGGTACGTCGGCGCGGACGGAGGGGTGCAACGCGTCTGGAAGCACCGCAGCAAGCAGGTCGACGCGTCGACGTTCGAGATGTTCGTCGTCCTGACACCCGGCGAGATGCAGGAGAGGCTGCGCCAGGAGCTGGCGAACGCGCCGGCCGCCGACCGCGTGACGATCAACGGCACGCCGGCCGTGATCAGGGACCCGTCGGCGGTCATGGCGCCCAAGTCCGGCGACACCCGACCGCCGAGCCAACCGGACGGGACCCCGCCGGACGCGGAGGTGATCCTCAACCCGGAGCCGGGCCTCTACCTCTCACTGACCCTGTGGAACGAGCCGGACGCACGCGCTTTCGCGCTGCGGATCGCCGAGTCGCTGCGGCCGGACACGACGCCGCTCCGCGCGCCGGTGTCCGTCGGCGACGCGGTCGCCTACCAGGCCCGTGCGGATGGCAACGGCGGTTGGCTCGTGTCCACGAGCGGTGAGATCGGCGGTGTCGGCTACGGGGCGAACCTGAGCACCTACATCGACCCCCCGATCGGCAACCCCGGCGTGGCGCCGGTCGCGGTCACCGCCCGCGGCGTGCCCGCCGAGTACCTCGGGCAGCTGAACGGCTACCTGCGCGTCGACTTGGGCCCGCAGCTGCACCTGCTGGTCGTGGGCTCCGGCCCGGGCACCGCGTCGGTGGAGGCGCTGATCGCCGCGGCCGAGGCGATCGAGATCGAGCCGAACCCGGACATGTCCTGGACGGCCATCTGAAATACCAGACACGATCGGCGTACCCCGGGTCGTGCGGACCCGGCTGCCGGGTTGAGATGAGCACATGCAGCAACCCGTGCAGCTGGGTCCGAAACCCCTGACCCGCGAGGACGTCCACGCCGTGGCCCGAGGCGACGCGCGCGTGGAGATCTCGGAGGCGGCCCGCGAGGCGGTCACCACCGCTCGGGCGCACATCGAACGCCTGGCCACGGCCGAGAAGCCCACCTACGGCGTCTCCACCGGGTTCGGTGCGCTGGCGGTCCGGCACATCCCGCCGGACCGCCGAGCCGCTCTCCAGCAGTCCCTGGTCCGCTCGCACGCGGCCGGCGCGGGCCCCGAGGTCGAACGCGAGGTCGTCCGCGCCCTGGTCCTGCTCCGCCTCAAGACCCTGACCAGCGGTCACACCGGTATCCGGCTGGAGACGGCCGAGACGATGGCCGCGATGCTCAACGCCGGCATCACCCCGGTCGTGCACGAGTTCGGCTCGCTCGGCTGCTCGGGCGATCTCGCGCCGCTGTCCGCCGCCGCCCTGGCCCTCACCGGTGAAGGCAACGTCCGCGACGCCGACCACAACCTGGTCCCCGCGGCACAGGCCCTCGCCAAGGCCGGTCTCCAGCCCGTCCGCCTGGCCGAGAAAGAGGGCTTGGCGCTGATCAACGGCACCGACGGCATGCTCGGCATGTTGATCCTGGCCGTGCAGGACCTGCACTACCTGCTGGACGTCGCCGACCTGACCGCCGCGATGAGCGTGGAAGCCCTCCTCGGCACCGACCGGGTCTTCGCCGCCGACCTGCAAGCCCTGCGCCCGCACCCCGGCCAGGGCCGGTCCGCCCAGCGCATGGCCGAGATCCTGCGTGATTCCGAGATCATGGACAGCCACCGCGGCCCGGACTGCACCCGTGTCCAGGACGCCTACTCGCTGCGCTGCTCACCGCAGGTCCACGGCGCCGCGCGCGACACCGTCGCCTACGCCGAGACCGTCGCCGATCGCGAGCTGGCCTCGTCCATCGACAACCCGGTGGTGCTGGCCGACGGCCGGGTCGAGTCCAACGGCAACTTCCACGGCGCCCCGATCGCCTACGTGCTGGACTTCCTGGCCATCCCGACCGCTGACGTGGCGAGCATCGCCGAACGCCGCACGGACCGGATGCTCGACGTGAACCGCTCGCACGGCCTGCCGCCGTTCCTCGCCCACGACCCGGGCGTCGACTCCGGCCACATGATCGCCCAGTACACCCAGGCCGCGATCGTCAGCGAGTTGAAGCGCCTGGCCGTGCCCGCGTCGGTCGACTCCATCCCGAGCAGCGCGATGCAGGAGGACCACGTCTCCATGGGCTGGTCCGCCGCCCGCAAGCTGCGCCAGTCCGTGGACGGCCTGCGCAAGGTCCTCGCGATCGAGTTGTTGACCGCCGCCCGCGCCCTGGACCTGCGCAAACCGCTCAACCCCGCCCCCGCGACGGCAGCGGCCGTCGCCAAGCTGCGCGAGTACGTCGAGGGCCCCGGCCCGGACCGACACCTCGCGCCCGAGATCGCCGCCGCCGAAGAACTGATCCGGAACGGAGCCCTCTGATGGTGCGTGCCGCCCGAGGAACCGACCTCACCGCCCGCAGCTGGTCGACCGAGGCCGCCTTGCGGATGTTCCACAACAACCTCGACCCCGACGTGGCGGAGCGCCCCGAAGACCTGGTCGTCTACGGCGGCACCGGCAAGGCCGCCCGCGACTGGCCGAGCTTCCACGCGATCAGCCGTGAACTCGCGAACCTCGCCGACGACGAGACCCTGCTCGTCCAGTCCGGGCGCCCGGTCGGCGTCATGCGCACCCACGAGTGGGCCCCGCGCGTGCTCATCGCGAACTCCAACCTCGTGCCGGACTGGGCCAACTGGCCCGAGTTCCGCCGCCTCGAAGCCGAGGGCCTGACCATGTACGGCCAGATGACGGCCGGTTCGTGGATCTACATCGGCACCCAGGGCATCCTCCAGGGCACCTACGAGACGTTCGCCGCCGTGGCCAACAAGCGCTTCAACGGCACCCTGCGCGGCACGCTGACCGTCACGGCCGGCCTCGGCGGCATGGGTGGCGCGCAGCCGCTCGCCGTCACCATGAACGAGGGCGTCGCGCTGTGCATCGAGGTCGACCCGCAGCGCGCTCGCCGCCGCGTCGAGACCCGCTACCTGGACGAGGTCGCCGACGACATCGACGACGCGATCGCCCGCGTGCTCAAAGCCAAGGCCGAAGGCCGGGCGCTGTCCGTGGGCCTGATCGGCAACGCCGCCGACGTGCTGCCCGAGCTGCTGCGCCGCGAGGTGCCGGTGGACATCGTCACCGACCAGACCTCCGCGCACGACCCGCTGGCGTACTGCCCGAAGGGCGTGCCGGTCGAGGACTGGCCGGACTACGCCGCCGCCAAGCCGGACGAGTTCACCGACCGCGCCCGCGAGTCGATGGCCGACCACGTCGAGGCCATGGTGGGCTTCATGGACCGCGGTGCCGAGGTCTTCGACTACGGCAACTCGATCCGCGGTGAGGCCAAGCTGGGCGGCTACGACCGCGCGTTCGACTTCCCCGGCTTCGTCCCCGCCTACATCCGGCCGCTGTTCTGCGAGGGCAAGGGCCCGTTCCGCTGGGCCGCGCTGTCCGGTGACCCGGCCGACATCGCCAAGACCGACCAGGCCATCCTCGAACTCTTCCCGGACAACGAGCAGCTGGCGCGCTGGATCAAGATGGCGGGCGAACGCGTCGAGTTCCAGGGCCTGCCCGCCCGCATCTGCTGGCTCGGCTACGGCGAGCGGCACCTGGCCGGCCTCAAGTTCAACGAGATGGTGGCGTCCGGCGAGCTGTCCGCGCCGATCGTCATCGGCCGCGACCACCTGGACTGCGGTTCGGTCGCGTCGCCGTACCGGGAGACCGAGGCGATGGCCGACGGCTCGGACGCCATCGCCGACTGGCCGCTGCTGAACGCCCTGGTCAACACCGCGTCAGGCGCCACCTGGGTGTCGCTGCACCACGGCGGTGGCGTCGGTATCGGCCGGTCCATCCACGCCGGTCAGGTGACGGTCGCCGACGGCACACCGCTGGCGGCGCAGAAGATCGAACGGGTGCTGACCAACGACCCCGCCATGGGCGTCATCCGCCACGTCGACGCCGGGTACCAGCGGGCGGTCGACGTCGCCGCGGAGAGGAACGTCCCCATCCCGATGAGCGCCGACTCCGATGACTGACCTCGCGGACATCGCCGACGTCGGCCGCGACCCCAGACGCGGCGGCTACTCGCGGCACGGCTTCGACCCGGTCGAACGCGAACTGCGCGAGTGGTTCGTGGAGGAGGCGGAGCGGCGCGATCTCGACGTCTACCCCGACCGCAACGGCAACATCTGGGCGTGGTGGGGGGAGCCGGGGCGGGACGCCGTGATCACCGGCAGCCACCTCGACTCGGTGCCCGGCGGCGGCGCGTTCGACGGTCCGCTGGGCGTGGTCTCGGCGCTGCAAGCGGTGGACTTGTTGCGCGCGCAGGGTTTCCGGCCGTCGAAGCCGCTGGCGATCGTGGTGTTCGTGGAGGAGGAGGGCGGACGTTTCGGCGTGGCCTGCCTCGGGTCCCGCCTGATGACCGGCGCGATCACCCCGGAAGCCGCGTGCAAGCTGGTCGACGCCGAGGGGATCACCTTCGGCGAGGCCGCCCACGCCGCGGGCTTCGACCCGTTGCGGATGGGGCGGGACGACCGAGCCCTGACGTCCATTGGCGCTTTCGTCGAGCTGCACGTCGAGCAAGGGCGGGGCCTGGACGTCCCGATCGGTTTGGCGAGTTCGATCCTGGCGCACGGCCGGTGGCGGTACACGTTCACCGGTGAGGGCAACCACGCCGGCGCGACCCTCATCGAGGACCGCCGCGACCCGATGCTGCCCGCCGCGCAGATGGTGCTGGCCGCGCGCCGTACGGCCACCCACGGCGCCCGCGCGACCGTCGGCCGACTCGTCCCGAACCCCGGCGGCACCAACGTCATCGCCTCGTCCGTGGACGTCTGGCTGGACGCGCGGGCCGACGACGAACAGCGCACCCGTGAGGTGGTCGAGCGGATCACGACGGCGGCTCGTGCGGCGGCGGCCGAGGAGGGCTGTTCCGTCCGAGTGACGGAGGAGAGTTGGGGCGGGACCGTGTTCTTCGATCCCAGTCTCATCTCCCACATCCGAAGTGCCCTCGGTGAGAACACCCCGACCCTGCCCACCGGGGCCGGTCACGACGCCGGAATCCTCGCCGCGCACGTGCCGACCGCCATGCTGTTCGTGCGCAACCCGACCGGGATCAGCCACGCGCCGGAGGAGTTCGCCGAGGCGGACGACTGCGCGGCGGGCGTGGTGGCGTTGGCGACGACCTTGGAGCACTTGACCCGATGAAGAGCTTCTGGTGCGAGCGGGCGTGGTTGCCGGACGGGATCGCGTCCCGGGTGCTGGTGCGGGTGGACAAGGGCGTCATCACCTCGGTGTCTACTGTGGACACCATTCCGCTGGCCGTGGAACGGCTCTACGGCTTGGTGTTCCCCGGGTTCGCCAACGCGCACTCGCACGCGTTCCACCGGGCGTTGCGCGGACGCACGCACGCGGACGGCGGCACGTTCTGGACGTGGCGTGACCGGATGTACGCGGCGGCGGAGCGGCTCACGCCCGACTCGTACCTCCGGTTGGCCACGGCCGTGTACGCGGAGATGGCCGTGGCCGGGGTGACGGCGGTGGGGGAGTTCCACTACCTGCACAACGGCGGGAACGAGATGGCGGAGGCCCTGCGGCAGGCCGCCCGTGACGCCGGGATCAGGCTCACCCTGTTGGACGCTTGCTATCTGGCGGGTGGGATCGACCAACCCGTGCGGGGGGTGCAGGAGCGGTTCTCGGACGGGACCGGGGACAGGTGGCTCGACAGGGTCGCTGAGCTGCGCGATGACGAGAACACGAGGATCGGCGCGGCGATCCACTCGGTGCGCGCTGTGCCACGTGAAACGTTGTCGCTGGTAGCGGGCGCGTTCCCCGATCGGCCGCTGCACGTCCACCTGTCGGAGCAACCGGCCGAGAACGAGGCGTGCTTGGAGTCGTACGGGCTGACGCCGACCGAGTTGCTGGCCGAAGCCGGCGCCCTGACGCCCCGGACGACGGCCGTGCACGGGACGCACTTGTCTGCAAAGGACATCGGGCTGCTGGGTTCGACGCGGACCGGGGTGTGCTTCTGCCCGACGACGGAGGCCGACCTGGCGGACGGGATCGGTCCGGCGCGGGAGTTGGCGAACGCCGGGTCGCCGTTGTCGTTGGGCAGTGACCAGCACGCCGTGCTCGATCCGCTGTTGGAGGCGCGCGCTCTGGAGCACAACGAGCGGTTGCGCACGGGACAACGCGGTCGCTTCACACCGGTCGAACTCGTTGCCGCGCTGACGAATCACGCGGCGATCGGGTGGCCGGAGGCGGGCCGGATCGCGGTCGGCTCACCGGCCGATTTCGTATCCGTTCGGGTGAATTCGGTGCGGACCACCGGGGCTGAGCCCGAGCAGGTCGTGTTGGCCGCCACGGCGTCCGACGTGGCTGTCGTCGTGGCCGGCGGGAAGGTCGTGGCACGTGACGGCGTCCACGAACAGTTGGGCGACGTCGCGCGGCTGCTGACTGGAGTACTGCTGCCATGACCAGCACGCTCATCACCGGTATCGGTGAGTTGACCACCAACGATCCCGGACTCGGTCGGCTCACCGATGCCGCGCTCGTCTTCACCGACGGCCGGGTCGAGTGGGTCGGGTCCGCGTCGTCCGCGCCGGATGCGGATTCGCGGGTCGATGTGGAGGGGCGGGCCGTCCTGCCTGGGTGGGTGGACAGCCACACCCACCTGCTGTTCGCGGGTGACCGGACCGCCGAGTTCGAAGCCCGCATGGCCGGTCAGGCTTATGCGGCGGGCGGTATCGCGGTCACCGTCGGCGCTACGCGGGCGGCGTCGGACGAGGAGCTTGCGGCGAACCTGCGTCGGCACGTTGCCGAAGCCGTTGCCCAGGGCACCACGACGATCGAGACCAAGACCGGTTACGGGCTCACTGTCGAAGACGAAGTGCGGTCTGCCCGTATCGCCGCTGGGCACGCCGATGAGGTCACCTTTCTGGGCGCGCACCTGGTGCCGCCGGGGGCTGATCCGGACTCGTATGTGTCGTTGGTGATCGGCGACATGCTCGACGCGGTCGCGCCGCACGTCCGGTGGGCGGACGTGTTCTGCGAGCAGGGCGCGTTCGACGAGGACCAGTCGCGGGCCGTGCTCGAAGCCGCTCAGGCCAAGGGGCTGGGGCTGCGGGTGCACGGCAACCAGTTGGGCGAAGGGCCGGGTGTTCGGCTGGCAGTGGAGTTGGGCGCGGCGAGCGTCGACCACTGCACGTACCTGTCCGACGCCGACATCGATGCGTTGGCGGACTCGTCCACCGTCGCCACCCTGCTCCCGGCGTGCGACCTGTCGACCCGCCAGTCGCTGCCGCCGGCCCGTCAACTGCTGGACGCGGGTGCGACGGTTGCCCTGGCCAGCAACTGCAACCCAGGCAGCTCGTACACGACCTCGATGGCCTACTGCATCACCACCGCCGTTCTCCAGATGCGCATGACCATCGAGGAAGCCGTCACCGCCGCGACTTTGAACGGCGCGAAAGCGTTGGGGCGCACCGATGTCGGCCACCTGTCACCGGGCGCGAGGGCCGACATTCACGTCCTGAACGCCCCATCAACCACCCACCTGGCTTATCGGCCGGGTGTGCCGCTCACCCACGCTGTGTGGCGAGCGGGCGTGCGACAGCGGTGACGGCGTCAAGGGCGGTCTTGGTCGTGTGCGGGTGAGCCGGTAGTAGTGGGAGTCGGACGTCCGGGGTGGGGATTTGGCCTTGGGCGTGCAGGACGGCCTTGATCACGGTGGGGTTGGGCTCGGCGAACAGTGCGGTCGACAGGGCGGCGAGTCGGCCGCCCATGAGGCGGGCCGTGGTGGTGTCGCCGGTGTGCCAGGCCTCGATCAGCCGGACGAACCCGCCGGTGGCCAGGTGTGCGGAGGCCAGGATGCCGCCGTGCGCGCCGAGCGCCAGCAGCGGCGAGATGAACGTGTCGTCGCCGCCGAGGATCGCCAGGTCGGACGGTTGGGCGAACAGGGCGATGGTGTCGGCGTTGATCCCGCCCGGCGAGTACTTCAGGCCCATCACACCGGGCACGGCGGCCAGGCGGTGCAAGGTGGCGGCGGACAGGTACTGGCCGGTTCGGTGGGGGATGTCGTAGACGACCAGTGGGACCGGGCTCTCGGCGGCCAGACGGGTGAAGTAGGCGAGTACGCCCTCCTCACCTGGGCGTACGAACGGTGGCACGACGGTCAGTGCGGCCACCACCTCCGGGCGGTCGGCCAGTGCGTCCAGGGCCTGTGCGGTGTTCGCGCCGACCAACAACTGCGCGTGGCGTTCGTGGCAGACGCGGCTGGTCACGTCCATCACCGCTTGCTGTTCTGCCGTGGTGAGGGAGGAGGGCTCGGCTGTGGTGCCCAGGGCTACCAGGCCGCGTGCGCCGGCGTCCAAGGCCTGGTGGGCGATGGTTTCCAGGGCGTCCAGGGCTACCGCACCGGACCGGTCGAACGGGGTGATCAACGGGACGTACAAACCGGAGAGGGTCATGGATCGCACTCTGCCCGCGCGATCGGTGAAGGACCAGTTCACTTTTCTCAACAGAACCGTAAGCTGAACTGATGCTCGACGTTCGACGCCTCCGCCTGCTGCGAGACCTGGCGCACCTGGGCACCATCGCGGCAGTCGCCCAGGCCCACGCCTACACGCCGTCGGCCGTGTCGCAGCAGCTCGCGGCGCTGCAACGGGAAGCGGGCGTCCCGCTGCTGGAGCACACCGGTCGGAGCGTCAGCCTCACGCCCGCCGGCGCGGCGCTCGTCCAGCACACCGAGACCATCCTCGCCGCCCTGGAAGCCGCGACCGCCACGTTGGCCGCCGCACGCACGGGACTGTCCGGAACGGTTCGCATCGGCGCGTTCCCGAGCGCGGTGCCGACGTTGTTGCCGGCGGCGCTGGTCGCGTTGGGGCGCGATCACCCGGCGCTCGACCTCATGGTCACCGAGTTGGATCCGATCGACATGCCCGACGCGCTGCGCGACGGTCGGCTCGACGTGGCGCTGTGGCACGACTACGACATCGCGCCCGTCGAACCCGACCCCGGTGTGGATTCGGTGCGGCTGCTGGACGAGACGGTGTTCCTGGCCGTGCCCGATGACGGGTGGGCCGAAGCGGGCGATCCGATCGGCGGTGCACGGCAGGCGGCTTGGATCGTCGGCAGTCCCGGCACGCTCTGCCACACCGTGGCGATGCGGGTCTGCCAGGCTTCGGGCTTCACGCCGAGGGTGCGTCACCACGCCGACGACTTCACCGCCGTTCTCGCCTTGGTCGCAGCCGGTCAAGGCGTGGCACTGGTGCCGGAACTCGGCGTGACGAACCCGGATGTCCGGCTGCTCCCGCTCGGCGTCCGCCGACGCACGCGCATCGCCTACCGGCGGGGTGCAGGCAGCCATCCGGCCGTGGCGGCGTGTGTTGCCGCGTTGGAGACCTCCACCAACGCCTACCTGGCTCCTCACTCTTGAGAGTGAGACGGAAGACCGCTGGTGCGAGCGATCAGTTCCGGCGACGGAATCCGCAGGATTGCGGCATGAGAACAGTCAGTCGACCGGCGTTCATCGCCGCCCCGCTGCTCGTCCTGGCCTACGGGGTCATCCGGATCATCGACGGGTTCGACGAGTTCGGGTTGGCGGTTCCGGGGCCCGGTGACGGGGCGGGACCCACCTGGTCGGCGGGCCCACCCCGTTGCCTCACGGGTTGACGATCGCGATCTCGCGCTCGTCGATGACCTGGCCGCCGCTCATGTTGGCGGAGGCGAAGGCGATGCCTGCCCGGAACGCGTGGTCCTCGGCGTGCAGGTTGATCGTGATCGTCTGAGGACTACCGGTGCACGTGTACTGCGCGTAGCCGTAGCCCTTCGCGATGCCGGGGCCGACGCGCTGGGTGACTCTGAGGTTGACGTAGTTCGCCCAGTTGACCGGGCAGACCACCGACACGTCGACGCTGATGGCCGCACCGCGGGCCAGTCGTTGAGCAGGTGACTGGACCTGGAGTGCCGGCTGGGACGGGGACTGGGCGCTGACGTCGGCCGCGGAAGGCAGCACGGACGCGAACACCGCGCCCGCGACCACGGCGAGGACGGCGAGGACCTTCGCCGGGCCGACGGTCCGGAACGAGGGAAGCTTCACGGATTCTCCTTTGCATCAGTTGTGGGGACTGCGGCTGCTTCCACGGGTGTTTCGGCAGCGGGTGGGGGAGCTGTGTGGTCGCGGGCCGGCGGTGCGGCCAGGCCGGCGAGCAGCCCGGCGGTCAGGACGATCACGGGCAGGTGCCACAGGAAGTCGAAGCCGCTGTGCACGAGCAGCACGACCAGTGCGGCGGCGGCACCGGCCCACAGCGGCCGTGAGGCGTCCGCCCGACCGCGCCAGACCGTGACGGCCAACGCCACCAGCACCAGCAGCAGGAGGCCCAGGCCGATCGCGCCCAGTTCGACCAGCACCTGGAGGTATTCGTTGTGCACGTACCGCATGACGCGGGCCTCGCCGGTGGGCCCGGTGAACACGAACCACCCGCGACCCGGTCCCGTGCCCGCCCACGGCTGCGCGGCGACGTGGTCCAGTGCCGCCCGCGTCGCGCCGCTGCGGTCCGGTGAACTCGTCGAGATCCGGCCTTCGAGCAGCGTGGTGAGGTCACGGCGGTAGACGACGAGCCCGCCGACGACGGTGGCGGCGAACCCGACCACCACGGCGAACAGCCGGAACACCGCGCCCGCCCGGCTCAGGCCGAGAGTGACCGCCAGACCGACGACGAGCCCGAGCACCGCCAGCCCGGTGTTGGCGGGTTCGGCGACCGGGAACGACGGCATGAGCGTGCCGAAGGCGATCAACGCGCCCAGGCCGGCCGGACCGGCGTGCCGCAGGGTCGGGCGGACACCGGCGAACACGGCCAGCGCCACCAAGCCCGCGAGCAGGGCCAGCAGACCGGCCCGGCTGAGCGTCGCGCCGACACCGATCAGCAGCGCGTACACCGCACCAGCCAGCGGCAACGAATGCGGCCGTGTGATGTTCAGGGCGATCGCCAGGACGGCGAGCGCGGCGAGCAACGCGGCGGCGGCGTTCGGGTAGGTGAGGGTCGATGCTGCGCGGGTCAGGCCATCGGCGACCATGGACCACGACGGGATGCGCCACACGACGGCGGCCCAGCCGGTCAGCGCCACCAGCACGCCGACGCCGACGACCACCGAGGCGCACAGCTCCCGTTGCCCCGCGTCCGCGCGTTGGGCCACGAGTGCCGCCGCGGCCAGGCAGCCGACGGCCGCGACAGTGGGCAGGGCGTTGGAGAAGGTGCCGTTCAGGATCGCCCGCAGGACGGCCCACGCGGCGAACCCGGCGCACGCAAGCGGCAGGATTCCCAGGCTGACCGGACGGCTGCGCAAGGCCAGGACCAGGGCTGACCCGACCAGTGCGGCGGTGAAGAGGCGTCCGGGCAGGTAGTAGCCGCCCTGGGCGACGACGGCGGCGGCGATCGCGGCGAGGAGGAGCAGCACGCCGTGCGGAAGAGAGACCCCGTCCGGTGCCACGACACGGTCGTGCGCAACTCCCCCCATGCAAGCCCTCCCCGGCTTCGAACCTGCCTGAGCAGGGTCGGGCGGATCTTAACCGCGGATCCCGTTGCCACGGAGCGGTTTGACGCGAACACGTCCTTAACAGCGGGCTTTGCCGTTGACCTGCCACCAGCCCTCGGCGACCCGTCAACCGACCACCGGATCAAGGTTGGCCGAACAGGGTCGAGTTGAGGCAGGGTGGTCGGTATGGAGTACACGCAGCTCGGCCGTTCCGGCCTGTCCGTGTCCCGTCTGTGCCTGGGGACGATGAACTTCGGGCCGGAGACGTCCGAGGACGACAGTCACAAGATCATGGACCGCGCCCACGAGCACGGCATCAACTTCTTCGACACCGCTGACGTGTACGGGTGGCAGCGGGGAGAGGGCATCACCGAGCAGATCATCGGCCGGTGGTTCGCGCAGGGCGGCGGGCGGCGGGAGAAGACCGTGCTCGCCACCAAGCTGTACGGCGACATGGGGGACTGGCCGAACGAGAAGCGGCTGTCCGCGCTGCACATCCGGCGGGCCGCGGACGCGTCGCTGAAGCGGTTGCAGACCGACTACATCGACCTGTTCCAGATGCACCACGTGGACCGCGACACCCCGTGGGACGAGATCTGGGAGGCCTTCTCCGTGCTGCGGCAGCAGGGGAAGGTGATCTACTTCGGCTCGTCCAACTTCGCCGGCTGGCACATCGCCCAGGCGCAGGAGGCCGCCCGCACCCGCCACTTCCTCGGCCTGGTCAGCGAGCAGTCGATCTACAACCTGGTCAACCGCTTCGCGGAACTGGAAGTACTACCCGCCGCACGGTACTACGGCGTCGGCGTCATCCCGTGGTCCCCCCTGGGCGGTGGCCTGCTCGGCGGCGTCCTGCGCAAGCAACGCGAGGGCGGCGCGGTCCGCGGCACGTCCGGCCGCAGCCTCCAGTCCCTGGAGAAGCACCGGGACGCCATCGAGGCGTACGAGAAACTGGCCGCCGACCTCGGCGAGGACCCGGCCCACGTCGGCGTGGCCTGGCTCCTGCACCAGAACGGCGTCACCGCCCCGATCATCGGCCCCCGCACCCAGGACCAGCTCGACGGCTCACTCCGGTCCACCGAGATCAAGCTCGACGCCGACACCCTGGCCAAGCTCGACGACCTCTTCCCCGCCCCCGGCCCCAACGGCAGCAACCCCGCCCCGGAGGCCTACGCCTGGTAGAGGAACCGCCATTGAGCGCGAGACGGGGCAACCTGAACTGGACGTTCGGGTTGCCCCGTCTGCGCACTGGGGAGCAGCAGGCGCGCTCAGCGCGGCCGGTGGCCGGTCAGTCGTCGAGGTCGTCCTCGTCACGCGCCAGGTAGGTGGCCAGGCGTTCGACGGCGGTCTCGAAGTCGGGGTTGGCGTCGACGAACGCGCGGAGCTTGTCGGCCAGCCAGGCGAAGGTCACCTCCTCCTCGCCTCGGCGGGATTCCAGTTCCTCGATGCCACGATCGGTGAAGTACACGGTCTTTCCTCCACGAACACGAACACGAACTCGAACAGGAAACGGCCGAGCCGCCGACACCCGGAGGTCTCGACGGCTCGGCGAACCCGACGGGTCTGTCTACTCGAACGCCTTCGCGATCAGCTCGCGCTGCTCGACCTCGTGCACCTTGGACGACCCCGCCGAAGGCGCGGCCATCGGGCGACGCGAGACGCGCTTCACGGCGAACCGCGAGGGCAGCAGCTCGGGCAGGGCCAGACCGAAGAACGGCCACGCGCCCTGGTTCGCCGGCTCCTCCTGGACCCAGCGGACCTCGGTGGCGTTCGGGTAGCGGTCCAGCGCCTCGGTCAGCTTGCGCGCCGGCACCGGGTAGAGCTGCTCGACGCGCACCACCGCGACGTCCTTCTCGGCCCGCTTCTCCTGCTCCGCGGCCAGCTCGTAGTAGATCTTGCCGCTGCACAGCAGAACCTTGGTCACCGCGTTCGGGTCGACACCGGTCACGTCGTCGATCACCGACTGGAACCGGTCCTCCACGAAGTTCTCGACCGGGCTGACCGCGGTCTTCAGGCGGAGCATCGACTTGGGGGTGAACACCACCAGCGGGCGGTTCACGCCGTCCAGCGCGTGCCGGCGCAGCAGGTGGAAGTAGTTCGCCGGCGTGGACGGCACCGCGATCGTCATCGAGCCCTCGGCGCACAGCTGGAGGAACCGCTCGATGCGGCCGGAGGTGTGGTCCGGGCCCTGGCCCTCGTGGCCGTGCGGCAGCAGCAGCACGACGTCGGAGACCTGGCCCCACTTCGCCTCACCGGACGAGATGAACTCGTCGATGATCGGCTGCGCGCCGTTGACGAAGTCGCCGAACTGCGCCTCCCACAGCACCAGCGCGTCCGGGTTGGCCACCGAGTAGCCGTACTCGAAGCCCAGCGCCGCGAACTCCGACAGCACCGAGTCGTAGACCATGAACTTGCCCTGGTCGTCGGCCAGGTTCTGCAGCGGCGTGTACTCGGAGCCCTTCTTGCGGTCCACCAGGGTGGCGTGCCGCTGCACGAACGTGCCGCGCCGCGAGTCCTGGCCCGCCAGGCGGACCGTGCGGCCCTCCAGCACCAGCGACCCGAACGCCAGCAGCTCGGCGAACGCCCAGTCGATGCCGCCCTCGCGGGCCATCTTGGCGCGCCGCTCCAGCACCGGCTTGACCCGCGGGTGCGGGGTGAAGCCCTCGGGCAGGTCCACGTGCGCGTCGGCGATCTTCTCGATGATCGACCGGTCGACGCCGGTGGGCAGCTTGGCCGGGACCTGCTGCTCCTGCTCGATCGACGGCGAGGTCTTGATCGGGTGCTTCTCCAGCTCCCGGACCTCGTTGAACACGTGCTCCAGCTGCGAGGAGAAGTCCTGCAACGCCTTCTCGGCCTCTTCGACGGAGATGTCGCCGCGACCGATCAGGGACTCGGTGTAGGTCTTGCGGACCGAGCGCTTCGTGTCGATCACGTCGTACATCGCCGGCTGCGTCATCGAGGGGTCGTCGCCCTCGTTGTGGCCGCGACGGCGGTAGCAGACCATGTCGATCACGACGTCCTTGTTGAACGCCTGCCGGTAGTCCACCGCCAGCTTCGCGACCCAGTAGCACGCCTCCGGGTCGTCGCCGTTGACGTGGAACACCGGCGCGCCGATCATCTTCGCCACGTCGGTCGAGTACTTCGACGAGCGCGAGTGCTCGGGCGCGGTGGTGAAGCCGACCTGGTTGTTGACCACCACGTGCACCGTGCCGCCGGTGCGGTAACCGCGCACCAGCGCCAGGTTCAGCGTCTCGGCGACCACGCCCTGGCCCGCGAACGCGGCGTCGCCGTGCATCGCGACCGGCAGCACGGAGAAGCCCTCGCCACCCTTGTCGAGGATGTCCTGCTTGGCCCGGACGATGCCTTCCAGCACCGGGTCCACGGCCTCCAGGTGCGACGGGTTCGCGGTCAGCGACACCTTGGTCTCGCCGTCGCCGAACATCCGGAAGTACTTGCCCTCGGCGCCCAGGTGGTACTTCACGTCACCGGAGCCGTGCGCCTGGCCGGGGTCGAGGTTGCCCTCGAACTCGCGGAAGATCTGCGAGATCGGCTTGCCGACGATGTTCGCCAGCACGTTCAGCCGGCCGCGGTGCGGCATGCCGATGACGACCTCGTCGATCTCGTGCTCGGCGGCCTTGTCCAGCACCGCGTCCAGCAGCGGGATGACCGTCTCGCCGCCTTCGAGCGAGAACCGCTTCTGGCCGACGTACTTGGTCTGCAGGAAGGTCTCGAACGCCTCGGCGGCGTTGAGCTTCGACAGGATGTACTTCTGCACGGTGGCCGGCGGCTTGTCGTGCGGCACCTCCACGCGCTCCTGGATCCAGAGGCGTTCCTCCGGGTCGAGGATGTGCATGTACTCGACGCCGACGGTGCGGCAGTACGAGTTGCGCAGCACGCCCAGGATGTCGCGCAGCCGCATCCGCTCCTGGCCCGCGAACCCGCCGACCGGGAACTCCCGGTCCAGGTCCCACAGGGTCAGGCCGTGCGACAGGACGTCGAGGTCCTGGTGGCTGCGCTGGCGGTAGTTCAGCGGGTCCGTGTCGGCCATCAGGTGGCCGCGGGTGCGGAACGCGTCGATCAGCTCGATGACGCGGGCGGTCTTGTCGACCGCGCCCTCGGGGATGTCGGCGACCCAGCGGATCGGCTCGTACGGCAGCCGCAGCGACGTGAAGACGTCGTCGTAGAAGTCGTCCTCGCCCAGCAGCAGCTGGTGGATGCGGCGCAGGAACTCGCCGGACTCCGCGCCCTGGATGACGCGGTGGTCGTAGGTGGAGGTCAGCGTGATGACCTTGCTGACGCCCATGTCGGTCAGGGCCTGCTCGCTGGTGCCCTGGAAGTGCGCCGGGTACTCCATCGCGCCGACACCGATGATCGTGCCCTGGCCAGCCTGCAGGCGCGGCACCGAGTGGTTGGTGCCGATCGTGCCGGGGTTGGTCAGCGAGATCGTGGTGCCGGAGAAGTCCTCGGTGGTCAACGAGCCCGTCCGCGCCTTGCGGATCAGGTCCTCGTAGGCCTGCCAGAACTGCGTGAACGTCATGTTCTCGCAGCCCTTGATCGAGGCCACGACCAGCGTGCGCGAGCCGTCCTTGCCGGGCAGGTCGATCGCCAGGCCGAAGTTCACGTGCTCGGGGGTGACCACGAACGGCTTGCCGTCGACGGCGGCGTAGTGCCGGTTCATGTTCGGGTACGCCTGGAGCGCACGGACCACCGCGTAGCCGATCAGGTGGGTGAAGGAAACCTTCCCACCGCGGGTGCGCTTGAGGTGGTTGTTGATCACGATGCGGTTGTCGGCCAGCAGCTTCGCGGGCACGGCACGCACGCTCGTCGCGGTCGGAACGGAGAGCGACAGCTCCATGTTCTTCGCGATGGCGGCGGAAGCGCCTCGGAGTTGCTTCTGCTCCTCGCCCTGCGCCGGCTGCACCGGTGCGGCCTTGGCGGCCTGGGCGGGCGCGGGCTTGCTCGTGGGCTTCTGGGCCGGCGCCTGGGACTTCGGCTGCTGCGCGGGCGCCGGTGTGGCGGGCGCTTGCTTGACCGGAGCCGGCTTGGTGGCGGTCGTGGTGCCGTTCTCCGCGGCCGTCGCGGCCCCGTTGCCAGACCGCTGCGTCGACGACTTGTAGTCGGCGAAGAAGTCGTGCCAGGCCGGGTCTACCGACGACGGGTCGGCGAGGAACTGCTCGTACATCTCCTCGACCAGCCACTCATTCGGGCCGAACTGTGAAGCAGGACTGCTGCTGGACACGGCTGGCGCTCGCCTCTATCCATCTCGCTCTTGGTAATGACTCACTCATGGTCAGGCTAGTCCCCCGTCTGGTGCAGTTCACACACAGGAGGTGCCGGGCGGCGAGTGTTCTCTCACAGGATCGATCAGGGCATCGGTCCTGTTATGGGTGCTTGAGCATGACTTGAGGTTAAGCCCGTCACATGTCTCGTTTGGCCACGACTTGGAGTAGGTGTGCGCACTGTTGCGGTGATCTCGGTGTGAGGGTGTTCAGTGGACTGAACCCGGAGCTCTCGTGGAGCTCCTGTGGCACTCTGACCTGCATGTTCAACCTTAGGGTTGACTTGACTGGCCAGACTTCGTATGTTGTGTTCAACCGAACGGTTGATTAAGGAGATGGTGGTGGACGACCAGCTGTCGCGGGTGTTCTCGGCCCTGGCCGACCCGATCCGGCGCGACATGGTGGCGCGGCTGGCGGTGGGTGACGCGACCGTGAACGAGCTGGCCGAGCCCTACTCCGTGACCGTGCAGGCCGTGTCGAAGCACCTCAAGGTCCTGGAGGACGCCGGGCTCGTCAGCCGCAGCAAGCAGGCGCAGCGGCGGCCCGTCCACCTCGAAGCGGAGGTGTTCGACCTGATGACGAAGTGGATCGAGCGCTACCGGCAGGAGGCGGAACAGCGCTACCAGCGACTGGACGCCGTGCTAGCCGAGATGGCGGTCGAGGACACGGACCCAGCGAGTAACCGAGTGCCCAGAGTTCGAGGAGAAGCATCATGACCACGACCACGCACCCCGAGACCACCATCAGCGCCGACCCGGCCGTGCCGACCATCCACATCACCCGCGAGTTCGACGCCCCGGTCGACGCGGTGTTCCGCGCGCACACCGACCCCGAGCTGGTGGTCAAGTGGCTGGGCCCGCGTTCGGTGACCATGCGGGTCGACCGGTGGGACGCGACGACCGGCGGGGCATACCGGTACATGCACACCCACGGTGGCGAGGAGTACCGGTTCTACGGCTCGTTCCACGAGGTGCGGCCGAGTGAGCGGATCGTGCAGACGTTCACGTTCGAGGGCTACCCGGACGGTGTGGCGCTGGAGACGCTGACGTTCGAGGACCTGGGCGGCGGACGGACGCGCCTGCACACGGTCAGCGTGTTCGAGACGACCGAGGCCCGCGACATGGCGATGGCCAGCGGCATGGAGACCGGCGTCGTCGAGGGCTACGAGCAGCTGGACGAGCTGCTCGCCGAGGCCTGAACCCACCACTCCGCCCCGCACGCCTCACCGGCTGCGGGGCTGCCTCGTGCGCGCACACGCCTGACCCGGCCGCAGCGCGCTGTTGGAAACCTGAGGCCGGGTCGACCTTCCGGATCAGTGGGTGGCGGTGAGTTCGGTTGTGCCCAGGTCCGCGCCGTGGGACCAGAGGCGGGCGTAGTGGCCGTTTGCTTCCAGCAGTTCGGTGTGGGTGCCCTGTTCGACGATCCGGCCTTCGGACAGGACGATGATCCGGTCGGCGCGTGCGGCGGTGGCCAGGCGGTGGGCTACTACGAAGGTGGTTCGGGCGCCGGCTAGGTGGTCGCTCGCTTCCAGGACCGCTGACTCGGTGGCCGGGTCCAGTGCGGCGGTGGCTTCGTCCAGTAGGAGCAGGGCGGGTTGGACCAGTTCGGCGCGGGCCAGGGCTACCAGTTGGCGTTGTCCGGCGGAGAGGGCTTGTCCGCGTTCGCCTACCTGTTGGTGGAAGGCGGCGGGCAGGGCGGCGACGATCGGTAGGGCGCCGACTGCGCGGACGGCGGCTTCGATCTCGGCTCGGGTGGCGTCCGGGTTAGCGTATGCGACGTTCTCCGCGATGTCGCCGCCGAACAGGTGGGCCTCCTGCGGGACGATGCCCAGGCGCTGGCGGAGCGCCGACAGGTCGTAGTCGCGGACGTCCACGCCGTCGATCAAGACCGTGCCCTCGGTGGCGTCGTAGAACCGCGCTACCAGCTTGACCAGCGTCGATTTGCCCGCACCGGTCGCGCCTACCAGCGCCACGGTCTCGCCGGGCGAGACATGCAGGGAGATCCGCTCGACGGCCGGCCGGGTGGTGCCCTGGTAGGCGAAGGTCACGTCGCGCAGTTCCACCTCGCCGCGCAGCGCCGTCACGGGCACCGGGTCGTCGGCAGGGGGGACGGTGGTGGGTGTTCGGAGCAGGTCGCCGATTCGACTCAGGCCGACCCTGGCCTGCTGGTAGCCGTCGAACACGCCGGACAGTTGGTACAGCGGCGAGAAGAACAGGCCCAGGTACAGCACGAACGCCAGCAGCACGCCGGGTGACAGGGTGCCGTCCGCCACCCGGTACGCGCCGACCACGAGAATCCCGGCCTGCGCCACGCCCGACAGCAGGGCGAGGAACGGGAAGTAGGTGGCGATGTAGCGCTGGGCCCGGATGCGGGACCGGCGGTAGGCGTTGCTGCGTTCGGCGAACGCCTCCGCCGAACGCGCCTCCCGCGTGTAGGCCTGGGAGACGCGCAGGCCCGAGACGTTCTCCTGGAGGTCGGCGTTGACGGCGCTGATGCGTTCCCGCGCCTCCCCGTACGCGGCGGACGACAGGCGTTGGAAGATCACTGTCGCCACCAGCAGGACCGGCAGCACGCTCAACGCCACCAGCGCCAGGCCCGGATCGGTGACCACCAGCGCCACCGCGATCCCGGCCACGGTCAGCACGCTGATCACGAACGTGGTCAGGCCGGTCTGGAGGAAGCTGGACAGGGCGTCCACGTCCGTGGTCATCCGGGTCATGATCCGGCCGGCCATCTCGCGCTCGTAGTAGTCCAGCCCGAGTCGTTGCAGGTGGGCGTAGCTGCGCACGCGCAGCAGGTACAGCAGGCGCTCGCCGATCTTCGAGGTCACCACCGTGCCGGCCGCTGCGGAGGCCCAGCCCAACAGTACGAGCGTGAAGCTGATCGCGACCGCCGTCCACAGCCAGCCGATCTCGCCGCCGACCACGCCCCGGTCGATGCCCAGGCGCACCAGGTTCGGCGAGGTGACCGCGAGCGCCGTGTCGACCAGCAGGAGACCGGCCACGCCGAGCATCGCCCAGCGGACCGGGCGCAGCAGGGTGCGCAGGCGGAAGCCGGGGTCGGGCGCGCGTGGGTCCTCGCCGTTGAGGACGGGCACGTCCAGTGCGGGCGGCAGGGCGTGGACCCGCGCCATGAGTTCGGGGGTCGGTGGGGTGCCACCGAGCAGTGCCGACGTGGTGCCGCCGCCGCCACTGCTCCGCGACACCTTCGTGGTGCCGACGGCCCGGTTCGCCGCGCGCACGGCCAGTTCGTCCTCGTCGGACTCCGGCCACAGGTCGGGGGTCGTGCCGTCCGGTCCCGGTTCGAGCCGGGCGTCGGCACGGGGAGCGACCTGTTCGATCGCCTCACCGGGGCCGGCCAGGAGTTCGCGGTAGAGGCGGCAGCGCTTGTGCAGCTCGGCGTGCGTGCCGACGTCGACCACGCGGCCCGCGTCGAGCACGGCGATGCGGTCGGCCAGCGTCAACGACGAGCGCCGGTGCGCGATCAGCAACGTGGTGCGCTCGGCCGTCACGGTGGCCAGCGTGCGGTGGATCGCGGCCTCGGTCGCGGTGTCCACGGCCGATGTCGCGTCGTCCAGCACGAGCACCCTCGGGTCCGACAGCAGCGCACGGGCCAGGGCGACGCGCTGGCGTTGACCGCCGGACAGCGTCAGGCCGCGCTCGCCGACGACCGTGTCGTAACCGTTCGGCAGCGCCTCGATGAACCCGTGCGCCTCGGCGGCCCGTGCCGCCGCACGCACCTGCTCGTCGGAGGCGTCCGGCAGGCCGTAGGCGATGTTCGCCCGCACGGTGTCGGAGAACAGGAACGCCTCCTCGAACACCGTTCCCACGGTCTGCCGCAACGACGACAGCCGCAGCTCCCGCACATCCACACCGCCGACGGACACCGCGCCCTCGTGCACGTCGTAGAACCGGGGCAACAGCAGCGACACCGTCGATTTGCCCGATCCGGCCGTGCCGACGATGGCCAGCGTCTCGCCCGGCTCGACCCGCAGCGACACCCCGGACAGCACCGGGTCGCTGCGCGTGTACCCGAAGCTCACGTCCCGCAGCTCCACCGCCACCGGACCGGGCGGGACGTCGCGGTCGCCGTCCACCACGTCCGGCTGCGAGTCGATCAGCTCGTACACCCGCTCCACACCCGCACGGGCCAGCTGGGCGGTCACCATCAGGCTCGACAGCAGCCGGGTCGGGCCGACCAGCGTCGCCACGTAGGTGGAGAACGCCAGGAAGGTGCCCAACGTCACCTCGCCGCGCACCGCCATCCAACCGCCCAGCGCGAGCACCGCGACCTGCCCCAGGTACGGCAGGGCGGTCAACGTCGCCGACGGGCGCGCGGTCAGCCGTGCCGCGCGCATCCGTTCGGCGAACAGCAGCTTGGCCCGCGACTCCAGCCGGGTGACCTCGCGCGCCTCCTGCCCGAAGCCCTTGACCACGCGCACGCCGGTGACGGTCTCCTCGACCTGCTGCGCCACGTCCGCCGCGCGTTGCTGCGCCGACCAGGTGGCCGGGAACAGCGTCAGCCTGCTGCGGGCCGCGACCACGCCGACGGCGGGCACGATCACCAGGGCGATCACGGTCAGCAGCGGTGACAGCCAGAACATCGCCACCAGCGCGGCCACCGCGAACACGACCGTGCCGAAGGCCAGCGGTGTCATCGACAGCAGGCTGTTGACCAGCTGGAGGTCGGTGATCGAGCGGGACACCACCTGCCCGGTGCGCAACGCGTCCTGCTTCGGCCCGTCCAACCGCTGCACCGCGCCGAACACCGCCTGGCGCAGGTCGTGCTGCACGTCCACGGCGAGGCGCCCGCCCAGGAACCGGCGCACGAACGCGGTGCCGAAGGTCAGCAGTTCCAACCCGACCAGCGCGACCGCGAGCCACGTGAGGCGATCCGTGCGGCCCGCGATGGCGTCGTCCACGGCGACCTTGATCAGCAACGGGCTGACGGCTTGCAACCCGACACCCACGACGGCGGCCAACACGGACCACACCACCAGTGCACGGTGTTTCCAGCACGCGGTGGCAAGTCTGCGAATCCAGCCGTCGGAAGTAGTCACGCATCCAACATAGGTCGGACCACCGACGGTTTTGGTGTGCTTGATGTGATGAAGGCCGCCCCCCAAGCACGGGGACGGCCTTCATCACACTTTCAAGATCACGCGTTTAGGTGATGTCCTTGCGCTGAGTGGTGGCCCAGCCACCGAGGAAGAACAGCGCCGTCCACGCCAGGAAGATCAGGCCGCTCAGCCACCAGTCGAACGCGCCCAGCGCGCCCGCGATGGCCCGCAGCCCGTCCACCAGGTCGTCCGGCACCACGCCGGCGTTCGCCAGGAACAGCGACGACGCCACCGAACCGGTCAGGCCGTTCACCGCGCCGTTGGGCAGGAAGCCGATGATCTCCGGCAGACCCTGCGAGGCCAGCACCAGCTGGATGCCGTTCTCCACGATCAGCACGTAGAGCAGCAGCACCACGGTGGTGCCCACGACGCTGGTCATCAGTGCGCCGACACCGACACCGAACATGGTCATCAGGATCGACGCCAGCACGCCGACCGCGGCCAGCGCGAGCCACCCCGCCGGGTCCGGCAGCGCGCCGGCGTCCGAGGTGAGCGCGATGCCGATGCTCACCGAAGCCACGATCGCGATGCCGAAGATCGCGCCCCACACGATGTAGACGATCATCTTCGCGGCCATCGCGGAGACCCTGGTCGGCGCGGTGAGGAACGTGGTGGTGATGGTCTTGCGGTTGATCTCGTTCGAGATCGCCAGCCCGCCGAAGATCATCGGGAAGATGGTGGCCACGTTGATGCTGCGGGCCATCCCGAACAGCGACATCTGCCACTGCGTCGGGTCCTCCACCCCGAGCAAGAGGGCCAGTTCTTCGGCCTCGTCGCTGCTCATGAACTCCGAGACGCTGGTGAAGATGGCGCCGGTGCCCAACGCCCAGCCGAACGCGAGCAGCACGGTCGGGATCATCAGGCCCCACCACAGACCGGTGGTGGTGGTCTTGCGGAACTCCGCCTTGATCAGGTTTCCCAGCATCACGCACCGCCCCCGAGTCCGCCCTGGCCCTGCTGCTGACCGTACGGGTTGTCCTGCGGCGGTTGCTGGGTGCCCGGCGGTGGTGGTTGGTAGCCCTGCGGAGGCTGTTGGTACTGCTGCTGCTGGTAGTCCTGCGGCGGCTGCTGATAGCCAGGCTGCTGATACCCGGGCTGCTGGAACGGCTGCGACGGGGTCTGGTAGCCCGGTTGCTGCTGGTAGCCGGGCTGCTGGTAGCCGGGCTGTTGGTAACCCGGCTGTTGGTAACCCGGCTGCGGGTAGCCGCCCTGCGGCTGCCCGTACGGGTCCGGGCCCATCTTCTGGCCCGGCGCCGCGAACTGGCCGTTGGTGAGCTGGAAGAACAGCCGCTCCAGGTCGACCTTCTCCTCCTGGATGCCGTAGATCGACACGCCCGCCTTCAACGCGGTGTCCGCGACCTGCTTGGCCTCCACGCCGGTGACCGCGATCCGGCCGTCCGGCAGCTGCTCGATGCCGTTGATCCCGTCCTCGCGCAGCGCCGCGACCAGCGCGCCGATATCGGACGGCTGCACGAGCACCCGGCCCTGCTGCTGGTCGCGCAGGTGGTCGAGCGGCCCGTAGTACATGGTCTGACCGCGGCTGATGATGACCACCTGGTCGACGGTCTGCTCGATCTCGGCCAGCAGGTGGCTGGAGATCAGCACGGTCCGGCCGCTGCGCGCGTAGGACTGCAGGAACGTCCGCAGCCACGCGATGCCCTCCGGGTCCAGCCCGTTGGACGGCTCGTCGAGCACCAGGATCTGCGGGTCGCCGAGCAGCGCGGTGGCCAGGGCCAGCCGCTGCTTCATGCCCAGCGAGTACCCGCCGGCCTTGCGATCGCCCGCCGCGCCGAGCCCGACGAGTTGCAGCACCTGGTCGGCGCGCGAGTCCGGCACGCCGATCGCGGCGGCGTAGACCCGCAGGTGGTTGCGGGCGGTGCGCTTGGGGTGGAAACCCTGCGCCTCCAGCACCGCGCCGACCACCCGGGCCGGGTTGCCGAGTTGGTTGAACGGCCTGCCGTTGATCAGTCCGATGCCCGCGGTCGGGGTCACCAGGCCGAGCAGCATGCGCAGCGTCGTCGTCTTGCCCGCCCCGTTGGGACCGAGGAAGCCGGTCACCGAACCGGGTTCCACCGTGAAGCTGAGATTCTGCACCGCTGCCACCGGACCGAACTGCTTGGTCAAGTTCTGCACCACGATGCGGCCAGTGCCGTCGTGCACGCGCGTCCCTCCCGAGTACTCCTATCGGGGGTCATCCTGCCCTAGGCAGGTCACTCGGGGAGGGCGTGTCGCGGTTTCGATCGCACCACCGGTATCTCGGTCGTCACCTCGGCGTCGTTGGGACGGCGCAGTTGGCGCAGGGGACGGCGGCGTTCGCGGTGCGGCAGGCCGTCGCCGATGAGGTGCTGGTGGGCCATCGTCCACACCTGGCACGGCCACTTCTTGTGCCGCAGGATGCCGGGGCACGCGCCGCAGCGGCCGTCGGGATCGGGCTGGTGCACGGTCAACAGCAGGCGCCATCCGTCGGCCAGGCGGTGGATCTCGGAGCGCGCGAGCGGCAGCAGGGCGTCCGCCTCACCGCGTTCGGCGATCTCGTCCAGCAACGCCAGCCGGCGCAGTACTGCCGCCCGCAGTGCCTCGTCCACGCGGGCTCACATCCTGTCGGCGGCTTGGTCCAGCAGTCGGTGCAACCTGCGTGTCTGTGTGACTGACATCACAGCCGACTCGCCGGGTGGCGCGACCAGCAGAACTCGGTCGTTCTCGACGAGCACGGTCATCGACCGGTCCCGCCCGAACGGGTCGTGGCAGTCGATCCAACCCTGAGGTTCAGCCATTGCGCTCCGATCGCCGGGTGGCGCGGCAGCACGCCGCGCGAACGGACGACCCCGCTGCGTAGCTGCGGAGTTCCCGTCTTGTGCATCGGCCGGAGGACGTCGTGACTTACCCGTTACGACGGGAATTCACTCTTTCGCTTGAGGCCGCCCACACTCCGTTGCCTGCCGGCGAGGAAATGTTGGCCCGGATCGGTGGGGTGGCTGGGCACGGCAGCCTTTGTCCGGCTAAGATTGGTAGCGCGGCCCGCTCCCAGTGACCCCCAGGCTGGTTGAGCGGGCCGTCTTTATTGCCGAAGGGCCCCGCTCACGTGCTGTGAGCGGGGCCTTTTCGCTGTGTTGGATGGCCGCTGCTCCGCAGCCGGGGAAGTCCGCGACCTCGCGTAGAGGGTCCGTGCGACGGCTCAGAGGTCGAGCGGGGTGTGGGTCAGGCCGTGCGCCTCCGCCACCGGCAGGTTGGTCAGCAGGCCGTCGTGCACGTTCAGACCCAGCGCCAGCGACGCGTCCGCGTGCAGCGCCGCCTGCCAGCCCTGTTCGGCCAGCGCCACGGCGTACGGCAGGGTCACGTTGGTCAGCGCGTAGGTGGAGGTGCGCGGCACCGCGCCCGGCATGTTCGCGACGCAGTAGAAGACCGAGTCGTGCACCTGGTAGGTCGGGTCGGCGTGCGTGGTCGGCCGTGAGTCGGCGAAGCAGCCGCCCTGGTCGATCGCGATGTCCACCAGCACCGAGCCGGGCTTCATGTCCCCCACGAGCTGGTTGCTGACCAGCTTCGGCGCCTTCGCACCGGGCACCAGCACCGCGCCGATCACCAGATCGGCCTCGCGGACGGCCTGCTCGACCGAGTACCGGTTGGACGTCACGGTGCGCAGGCGGCCCTGGTAGAGGGCGTCGATGTGGCGCAGCCGGTCCACGTTGGTGTCCAGGATCTGCACGTCCGCGCCCATGCCGACGGCGATCGCGGCCGCGTTCAGGCCCGCCACGCCGCCGCCGATGACGACGACACGCGCCGGGTGCACACCGGGCACCCCGCCGGGCAGCACGCCGCGGCCACCGGAGGGCTTCATCAGCGCGAACGCGCCCACCTGCGGCGCGAGGCGGCCCGCGACCTCGGACATCGGCGCCAGCAGCGGCAGCGCGCCGTTCGCGGTCTGCACGGTCTCGTAGGCGATCGCGGTGGTGCCGGAGTCCAGCAGCGCCTGCGTCAGCGGCCGGTCGGCGGCCAGGTGGAGGTAGGTGAACAGGACCTGGTCCCGGCGCAGCCGCGGGTACTCCTCGGCGATGGGCTCCTTGACCTTGAGCACCAGCTCGCCCTCGGCCCACACGTCGTCCGCGGTGGCCAGGACCTTCGCGCCGGCGGCCAGGTACTCCTCGTCGGTGATGGCCGAACCGAGGCCCGCACCGGCCTCGACGAGCACGTCGTGACCGCGTTGCGTCAGCTCGTGGGCGCCCGCCGGGGTCAGCGCGACGCGGTACTCGTGGTTCTTGATCTCACGGGGGACTGCGATCCGCACGGTGGGCTCCTTCAGCCGTTGTTACACCAAAGGTCCGGTACGGGGGTTTCGGTGTCATCGTCCTGCGGGCACTAACGACCAGGGGTCGTGTTGTGCTGTGTGAACAAGTCCGGCGGTCCGTTGACACCCGTCCGCGTGGGGACCTAGCGTTCGCGGAACCAACTGAACAACGGCCGCGGCGCGCTGTCAGCGCCGGAACCCGCGCGGGAGAGACCTCGGTGTTCGTGCCGAGGCGCCGAAGGAGCAAGTACCCCGCACACTCTCAGGCAGCGAGAACCGCTCGGGTGAGGCGACTCTGGAAAGCGTGCTTCGGCGCGCACCCACGGTGCAAGCCGGGTGGATCGACGTCTCAGCCGTCGCCCCGGCGAAGCTCTCAGGTCCCAGGACAGAGTGGGGATCCGGACCTCGCCATTAGGGAGCGCTGTCGTGACTTTTCCGGACAACCTGCTGTACACGCCCGAGCACGAGTGGGTGGACTGGGCGCCGGGTACCCAGGAGCCCGTGGCGATCGGCATCACCTCGTACGCGGCGGAGGCGTTGGGCGACATCGTGTTCGTGGAGCTGCCCGAGCTCGGCGCCGTCGTCAAGTCCGGCGACGTGTGCGGCGAGCTGGAGTCGACCAAGTCGGTGAGCGACCTGTACGCGCCGGTCAGCGGCGAGGTGGTGGCGGTCAACGAGCTGGCCGTCAACGACCCGGCGTTGATCAACAACGACCCGTACGGCCAGGGGTGGCTGTTCAAGGTGGTCGTCACCGACGCGACCGGGTTGTTGACCGCCGCGAAGTACGCGGAACTGACCGGGGACTGACGTCGTGGCGATCAGCGTGTTCGACCTGTTCTCCGTCGGGATCGGACCGTCCAGTTCGCACACCGTGGGTCCGATGCGGGCGGCGACGATGTTCGCCGCCCGGCTGCGGCCCGTGGTGGAGTCGGTCGACCGGGTGCACGTGGAGCTGTTCGGGTCGCTCGGTGCGACCGGTCACGGGCACGGCAGTCCCAAGGCGGTGCTGCTCGGGTTGGAAGGGCACCGGCCGGAGGACGTCGATCCGGCGCAGGCCGAGCTTCGGGTGGCGGAGATCCGTGCCACCGGGCGGTTGCGGTTGGGCGGCGTGCGGGAGATCGCGTTCACCGAGGACCCCGATCTGGTCATGCACCGGCGGAAGTCGCTGCCGTTGCACCCCAATGGGATGAGCTTCGCCGCCTACTCGGGTGACGCTCTGGTCGATTCGGCGGTGTACTACTCGGTCGGCGGCGGGTTCGTGGTGGACGAGACGGCCACCGGGACCGACCGGATCAAGGCCGACGAGACGCCACTCCCGCACCCGTTCCTGACCGGCGACGAGCTGCTGGCGCGTACTCGGGAGACCGGGTTGTCGATCAGCGACGTGATGCTGGCCAACGAGCAGTCGTGGCGATCGGAAGCCGAGGTGCGGTCGGGTCTGCTGCACATCTGGGACGTCATGCAGCGGTGCGTCGAACGCGGCTGCACGGAGTCCGGTGTGCTGCCGGGCGGGTTGAAGGTCCGCCGGCGTGCCGCCGAGATGCGCGGGCGGCTGGCCGCCGAGCACTACGCCACCGACCCGTTGCGGGTGATGGACTGGGTGACGCTGTTCGCGCTGGCGGTGAACGAGGAGAACGCCGCCGGCGGCCGGGTGGTGACCGCGCCGACCAACGGCGCGGCCGGGATCGTGCCCGCGGTGCTGCACTACTACACCCGGTTCGTGCCGGGCGCGTCCGACGACGGGGTGGTGCGGTTCCTGTTGACGGCGGGCGCGGTCGGCGTGCTGTTCAAGGAGAACGCGTCGATCTCGGGCGCCGAGGTCGGCTGCCAGGGCGAGGTCGGCTCGGCCTGCTCCATGGCAGCGGGCGGGCTGGCCGAGGTGATGGGCGGGACGCCGGAGCAGGTGGAGAACGCGGCCGAGATCGCCATGGAACACAACCTCGGTCTGACCTGCGACCCGATCGGCGGGTTGGTGCAGATCCCGTGCATCGAGCGCAACGCGTTGGCGTCGATCAAGGCCATCACGGCGGCACGGATGGCGTTGCGCGGTGACGGTTCGCACTTCGTGTCCCTGGACAAGGTCATCAAGACCATGCGTGAGACCGGCAAGGACATGAAGAGCAAGTACAAGGAAACGGCACGCGGCGGCCTGGCGGTGAACGTCATCGAGTGCTGAACGGGGTGGGAGGTGGTCCCGGGGTTGGGCCACCTCCCGCGTCGGTCGGGGGTAGATCGGGTGGGTCACTCTGCGCGCTCGGGTGCCGTCGGTGGTGGGGAGCCGGTGAACCGGAGGAGCTAGGGGAGCACGGACTCGATCGCCTTGACGACGGTGTCGTCCTCCGGCTCGGTGGTCGGTCGGAACCGGGCCACTACCTCGCCGGTCGGGGCGATCAGGAACTTCTCGAAGTTCCACTGGACGTCGCCGGCCGTGCCGTCGACGTCGGCGAACTCGGTCAGCTCCGCGTAGAGCGGGTGCCGGGACGGGCCGTTGACGTCGATCTTCTCGAACATCGGGAACGTCACACCGTAGGTGGTCGAGCAGAAGGTCGCGATCTCCTCCGCCGTGCCCGGCTCCTGCCCGGCGAACTGGTTGCACGGGAACCCGACCACGGAGAACCCCTGTGCCGCGTACCGCTCCTGGAGTCGCTCCAAGCCCTTGTACTGCGGCGTCAGCCCGCACTTGGACGCGACGTTCACCACCAGCAGTGCCTTGCCCGCCAACGTGCCCAGGTTCGACGGCTCGCCGGCCAAGGTGTGCACGGGGATCTCGTGGATGCTCATGCCTCCGAGGCTACGTGCCGTTCCACCAGCGCCCGCAAGGCCTTCATCTCCACGGCCAGCGCGGCACGGCCCGGTTCCGTCACACTCACCCAGGTCCGAGGTCGTTTCCCGTCGTAACCCTTCTCCACCGCCACCAGCCCGGCCTGCTCCAGCACCGCGATGTGCCGCGACAGGTTTCCGGCAGTCAACTCCAAAGTGGACCGCAGGTAGCCGAACTCGACCCGCTTCGCCTCGGCCGCGACGGTCAGGATGCCCAGCCGGTGCCTCTGGTGCACTACGTCGTCCAGCGACGCGGTCGGGTGATCAGCCACGCCGCAAGCCCACCAGACCGCCGACGACGAGCGCAAATCCCGGCAGCATCACCACGCTGCCCAGAGACCACGCGGTGGCGGGCGTCAACGTCAGCGGCGTGAAGGCGGCGGACAAGCACAGGGCGACGAGGTAGGCCGCGGTGATCGTGGTGAACCGGGTGCTGCGCTCCACGGCCGCCAACACCACCAGGCCGAGGCCGATCGCGATGAACTGGCCGATCGCGCTCTGGGCGTACTGGAGCACCGCCGTGCCCAGCACGGCCGCCGTCAACGTCAGGACGCGTGGTGCTCGCCAGCGCCACAGCACCGTGGCCGCCGCGATCACGATCGCACCGATGCCGGTGGCCGGACCTTGACCCCAGAAGCCGATCGCGGTCCTGGGCAGCAACCAGATCAGGCCCATGCTGACCAGGGGTGAGCCGAGGCCGATTGCCAACGCGCCGAGGTAGCCCCTGGTGGACGTCTCGATGCCGACCCGCGCCCCGCGCCTGTGGTACCACCACGCGGTGGCGAGCGCGCCCACCAGCAGCACGACCGGCCAGTACAGGCCGAGCAGCAATGGGTGCCGCACTTCGGTGTGCGCGCCGAGCACCGACAGCGGGTTCCACTCCACCTGCCGCACGACCGGGTTCGACGGCGCGTACAGCGGTATCGCCAGGAACGACGCGATGCCGAAGAACAGCAGCGGGAACGGGTAGGCGTGCCGATCCTCCCGCGCCCGACGGCGTAACTCCGCCAGATCCCCCAACAGGTCTGTCATGCAGCCAGGTTTGCAGTGCAAAGCAGCTGCGTCAACCGGGCAGGAAATCACCCGGATGAATCCTTCAAGCGGTTCGCGCGGGGAGTGAAGCGGCTTATCTGAAACGCAGCGTGCCGATATTAAAGATCGGATCACTCGGATGGGTCAGGCCGGAGTGCCTGACGGTAAGGGTATTCGCAGATCCTTGCTGCGACCGCATTTCACGAATGTGAAGATTGTTGACGATTACCGTCCGGAGTCCCTACGGTCAGCCCAGAGGTCCGAGGACCTTCGCAGAAACCCCGTAGAGGGGTCCACGACTTCGGCGGCGGTGTCGTGAGCCCCTCTACGGGTGTCTCGCCGAGGCCGTGCCGCATCAGAAGTCGAACACCGGGCCGGTCTCCGCGTGCATCACGCACGAGTTCGGGAACGTCGCCTCGAACGTGCGCGACTCGCCCCGCCACCTGCCGGACGCAGTCACCCGCACCGGGTCGTACTCCAGCGTGCACAGGCCCTGGCCGTTCGACAGGCCTTCGATCTGGCCGTCCACTTCGGACAGCGCGAGGCAGGCCTGGTCGGCTTTGGGGTGCAGACCGCCGGTCGGCTCGCAGGTCAGGCTGACCAGTTGGACCTCTTCGTCGCGCACCACGGTGAGCACGAAGCTCGACTCCGGTGCGGAGAAGACCGGGACCAAAGCGGCCATCGCCGCGAACAGGGGGAGTGGTGCCATGCTTCCCAGGCTGGCCGCCTGGCACCACTCGCTCCAGCGAACTCACCGGATCGTGTGGTCCCCACGGGGGTGGTTTACGGACCGGCACTCTCCTGGACGGCTGCTGGACGGCTGCTCTTAGACGGCTGCCACGACCAGGTCCGCGACCGCCCGCATGCCGGCGGCGTTGGGGTGCACCGGGAACGCGGGCGCGGTCGGCACCAGGCCCTCCACCCACTTCACGCCCGGCAGCTGGCACACGTCCCGGCCGAGGCTGCTCGGGTACGGGTCGACGAACGTCGCCCCCGCCGCACCGGCCCGCGCGCCCAGCATCCCGTTCAGCTTGCGCTGGGTGGCGTCCAGGTACGGCACGTCGCCCACCGAGATCGGCACCACCGGCCAGCACCCGTGCGACGGCGGCAGGATGCGCAAGTAGGCCACTACGACGACGTGGGCCTCGGGCGCGCGCTGCGCGATGCCTTGCAGCACCGCCGCGACCTTGGGCGCCAGGGCGTCGATCCGCGCGGCCAGCCGATCCGTGCCGCCGGCCGTGTAACGCCTGGTGCAGGGGTTGCCGAACGGGTCGAGCACGCTGTCCTGGGCGCAGGTCAGGATGATGTCGGAGAACCCGATGTCGTTGCCGCCGATGGTGACGGTGACCAGGTCGGTGTCCGGGGTCAGCGCGTCGAGCTGCGGCGGGTTCGGGCCGAACAGCACGTCCTGCGGCGCGGTCATGTCCACCGTGGTGGCGCCGCCGCAGGTGACGTCGGTGAGCTTCGTGCCGAGGCGTTCGGCGACCAGGGACGCGTAGTTCCTGGTCGACCGGAAGCAGCCGAGCGGGTCGGTGCGCTGGTGCGGGATGAACGGACCGGAGGCGTAGGAGTCGCCGAGCGCGACGTAGTTCCCGTACGCCGGGGTTCCGGGTGTCGCGGCGGCAGCGGTGGTGGTGGCGGTGGCGGGCACCAGCAACGCCGCGGCGAGAGTGAGTACCGCGGGCAGGCGGAGGGTCATCGTCGACCTCATTACTCGCGAGTAGGCAGGGACTTACGGATAGTGTCTGTGAGGTATCTCACTGTCAAGGCCCGCATCTCAGGGGACGGGCCAGGGTGGGTGGATGGCATCCGAGGTGCGCCGGGTGGCGTTAGCCAGTTCCGCGGGCAACGCGGTGGAGTTGTACGACTTCCTGCTCTACGGCACCGCCTCGGCGCTGGTGTTCGACAAGTTGTTCTTCCCCTCCTTCGACCCGCGCATCGGCACGCTGCTGGCGTTCGCCACGTTCGGCGCGGGGTTCCTGGCCCGGCCGTTGGGCGGGGTGGTGATCGGGCACTTCGGCGACCGCATCGGCCGGCGGTCGATGCTGGTGCTGACGTTGACCGCGACCGGTGTGTGCACGGCGGCGATCGGGTTGCTGCCGACGTACTCGTCGATCGGGTTGGCCGCGCCGCTGCTGTTGGTGTTGCTGCGGTTGGTGCAGGGGTTCTTCCTCGGTGGTGAGCAGGGTGGCGCGACCCTGATGGCGGTCGAGCACGCGCCGGCGGGGCGGACCGGTTGGTACGGCAGCTGGACGTTCCTCGGGTCCCCGATCGGGCTGCTGCTGGCCAACGGCGCGATGGCGGCGTCGACCGCGGTGTCCGGGGACGCGTTCCTCGGCTGGGGCTGGCGGGTGCCGTTCCTGTTCAGCCTGGTGCTGGTGGGCGTCGGGCTTTACGTGCGGCTGTCTGTGGAGGAGAGCCCGGTGTTCCGCGAGGCGCGGGCCACGGCGGGCGCGGTCCGGTTGCCGCTGGTCGTGGTGCTGCGGGACTCGTGGAGGCGGGTGCTGCTCGGCGCCGGTGTGAACCTCGGGTTCAACATGTTCATCTTCGTCGTGGCCACGTTCGCGGTGTCGTACGGGACGAAGCAGCTCGGGATGGCGCGCGGGACGTTGCTGAACGCCGGGCTGATCGGGGCGTTCACCCAGGCGGTGGCGATCCTGGTGTTCGCGCGGCTGTCCGACCGGATCGGGCGGCTGCCGGTGATGCTGGGCGGGGCGGCGTTCCTCGGCGTGTTCGCGTTCCCGCTGTTCTGGCTGCTGGAGACGCGGTCACCGGGGTTGGTGGTGCTGGCGATGGTGCTGGCGTTCACGGGCTCCGCCGCGATCTTCGGCCCGATGCCCGCCTACTACGCCGAGCTGTTCGGCACGCGGGTGCGGTACAGCGGGGTGTCGTTGAGCTACCAGCTGGGCGCGGTCCTGGGCGGCGGCTTGTCCCCGGTCGTGGCGACGTGGCTGCTGGGAGCCACGCCGACGCACGACTCGTGGCCGATCTCGTTGTACCTGATCGCCGGCGCCCTGATGAGCGCGACGTGCCTGCTGGCGATCGGTGAAACCCTCCGCCGCTCGGCCGAGGTCACGACGCGTTAGTGGCGTCAGCTGTCGTCGTTCACGCGGGTGACCCTGGATCAGTGGGCCAGCAGTGTTGCCACCACGTCGGCGATGCGGTTCGCGGGATCGCTCACCGTTTCGGTAGTGCGCCAGGCGATCACGCCGTCGGGGCGGATCAGGCTCGCGCCCTGCTGGCCGATGCCGTAGCGCTTGGCCAGGTCACCGGTCGGGTCCTGCAAAGTCGGGATCTCCACCGACGTGACGTCGGCCGCCGCCCAGACCGGGTTCAGGGTGAGCAACGTCCAGGTGCCGAACAGGTCCAAAGTGGATTTGGAAGTGCCCTGGTGCTCCACCACCACGTGCGGTGCGCGGAAGCCCGGTCGGCCGCTGGGGTCGGCGGGGTTCTCCATCGGGGCCGGGTCGGCGTCGTCGATCAGGACCGCGTTCGAACGGCAGCGGTAGCCGAGGGTCAGGTGCAGGTGGTCGACCTCGTCGGGCACGTCGGGGCCCGCCAGTTGCGGGGCGAACCGCTGCACGTAGTTGGCGAACGACCCGTCGACCACCAGCTTCCCGTACGGCCGCCGTTCGGCCTCGTAGCTGTCCAGCAGGCCCTCGCCGGCCTCGCCCTTCAGCACCGCCGCCAGCTTCCACGCGATGTCGAACCCGTCGCCGATCGCCGTGTTGCCGCCCAGACCACCCGTCGGCGGCGTCACCTTCGCCGCGTCACCGACCAGGAACACCCGCCCGGCCCGGAACCGGTCGCTCAGCCACGCGGCCATCTCCCACCGCGTGATCTCCAGGATCTCCGGCTCCAGGTCCGGCACGTCCGTCGCGATCCGCAGCAACTCGACGCACCGCCGCGGCGGGTAGTCCGCCGCCGACTCCCGCGCCGGGTCGTACTCGACCGTCAACACGTTGCGCCGCTCGGTGTTCGTCGCCACGAGCGTGCCGGTGAAGGCCTGGTTCCGCAGGTAGTACAGGGTGAGCTTGTCCGGGACGATGTGCGAGGACATGTCGGCGTCGAACACCACCCCGATGTGGTGCGACAGCTCTCCGGGCCCTTGCCGCCCGATCTCCACCCACTCGCGCACCACGCCGCGGTGCCCGTCGGCGCCGATCACGTAGTCCGCCCGCACGGTGTACTCGCGCCCGGCCGACCGGACCCGTGCCGTCACCCCGTCGGCGTCCTGCGCCAACGCCACCAACTCGGTCTCGAACAGCACCTCCGCGCCCAGCTCACGTGCCCGCCGCAGCAGCACCGGTTCGACGTGGTCCTGGCTGGCCATGCCGGAACGTTCGGGGCTGAGCGCGGTGTCCCACTCGTCGTCCTCGTGCATGATCGTGTGGAACACCCGGCCGCGCAGGCTCTCCGCGACCTTGATCACCAGTCCGCCGTCGAGACCCGCGCTGCCCGCCAGCACCTCGTCCGCGACCCCGGCCCGGCGCAGTAACTCCATCGTCCGGTGCGTCTGCCCGGTCGCCTTCGGGTGCGGTGACGTCCCTCTGTGCTTCGAGATCCCCAGCACCTCGATGCCCTGCTGCGCGAGGAACAACGTGGCGGACAACCCGCCGAGCCCCGCACCGACCACCAGTACTCGTACGCGCTTGTCTCCCATGGTTAAGAATCTTAGTAGCTAAGAGACTCTCTAGACAAGGGAGACGGTGCTCCCGGTTCGCGCCGACTCGAACGCCGCTTCCAAGACCTCCAGCCCGGTGACCGCGTCGGCCACCGGAACGGGCGCCTGACCAGCCGCGATGGCGGCGTAGAAGGCCTGGTACGTCCCCGGCTCGGTGCGCACGGCCTCCGAGCCGAGCACGCCCCACCGGTCCTGCGGGTCCTCGCCCCAGCCCTCGCCGCCGGGCACCACGCCCGCCTTCAGCGCCTCCTCCTGAGGGTCCATCCCGTACTTCACGAACGCCGACCGGTTGCCCAGCACGCGGAAGCGCGGCCCGAGTGACGCCACCAACGCCGACGCCCACAGGTGCGACACCGTGCCGGACGGGTGGGTCAGCGCCAGGAACGCGTCGTCGTGCGCCTGGGCACCCGGCCGCAGCGCCCGCACCTCCGCGTACACGCTCGTCGGCCGCCCGAACAACGCCACCGCCTGGTCCACCAGGTGGGTGCCCAGGTCGAACACGATGCTGCCCAGGTCGGCCGGGTCGCCGGACTCCTTCCAGCCGTCCTTCACCTCCGGCCGCCACCGCTCGAACCGCGACTCGAACCGGTGCACGTCGCCCAACGCGCCCTCACCGACCAGCCGCGCCACCGTGCGGAAATCGCCGTCCCAGCGCCGGTTGTGGAACGGCGCGAGCAGCAGCCCGCGTGACGTCGCCAGGTCGGCCAACTCGCGCGCCTCGGCAGCCGACGCCGCGAACGGCTTGTCCACCACGGCGTTCAGTCCGTGCTCCAACGCGGTACGGGCGTGCGCGGCGTGGAACCGGTTCGGCGTGGTCACCACGACCAGGTCGAACTCGTCGGCCCGCCGCCACACCTCGTCCACCGACGCGATCAGCTCCGCCTCGGGGTACCGCGACGCCACTTCCGCCCGCCGTTCGGGATTGCCGGTGACGACCGCCGACAAGGTCAGGCCGGGCGTGGTGGACAGGAACGGTGCGTGGAACGCGGCTCCGCCGAGCCCGTAACCGATCAGTGCGGTGCGCATGCCGGAACCCTAAGCGCCCCTCGCGCCGGGTTATCCATGGTCCGCGCTGTCCATCCACAGCCAAGCCCTCGACCACTGCGAACCGCCGGCCCAGCCGGCAAGATCAAAGCAGGGGTCCCCTTGGCGGGGACCCCTGCGAAGCGAGCAACCCCCGAAGCCGGGGGACCGGGCTGGAAGCCGGCCGTGATGCGGGTGAACTCCCAGCCCGGCTGGGTGATGCCGCGGCAATTCGGCGCCACTGGCCAGACGCCACTGGCCAGACGTGACTGGCCAGACGCGTCTGACTAGTCCTCCAGCGCGGCGGAGATCCACGGGGTCACGGGCAGGTCGCGCGTCTCGCACTCCGCGGCCAGCTTCACCGTCCACCGCAGCGCTTGCAGCACCACCGTGGCCAGTTCCTGCGGCCGGCCGTTGGCCAGCGCGATCTCGATCTGCTCGGCCGCCGCCTCCTGGTCGCCGTGCACCTCGGCGAGCAGTGTGCGGATCGCGGTGCGGACCGGCGGGTCGGCGTCGTCGATCGGCACCTCCTGGCCGTCCTCGTCGAAGACCTGCATCTTCACCGGTGTCGCGCCGCCCGAGCCGAGGGCGGCGACCATCGCGCTGCACTCGGAGAAGAGCAGGAGCACCAGCTCCCGGATCTCCTCGTTCCCCTCGGGCGAGCCGCTGAGGTAGCCGGTGACCAGGTCGACCGCGACAGCGTCCTCCCCGACCTTGGCGGCGGCCAGGGCCTCGGCGGCCACGGCCTGGAGCCGTGACCAGCGATCCGGATCTTGCTGCGGGTGCATTCAGCCATCTTCCAACACGGAGTAGGGGCGCACAGCTCTACAGCTCTGTCGTATTGCCTACCCGGTGGTGTTCGCCTGCCGCAACGGCTTGTCCGGGTGGGGGACTCTCGGGTATGGGTGCTCCGGGCGTCCGTGCTACCCGGGTATGACAGCCCGTAGGGGCATGTGCCGGTACGGCCCGACGCCTAGCATCGGGCCCGTGATCCGCACTCTCCTCCAGGTCGTGCTGCTCCGCGACCGCACGCGGGTCTTCGACGGCTTCCGCTACCGCCGGGTGTTGAACGCGTTGGTGCTGGTCTACGGCCTGATCATGGCGATCGGGATCAGCCAGGAGTACGTCGACTCCGAGGAGCCGGACGGCTGGTGGCCGCTGCTGTTCGCGATCTACGGCGGCAGCTTCGTGTTGATGCTGCACTCCACGCTCGCCGCCTGGCGGCTGGCCACGGCGGGTCTGCTGGTCACGCGGATGCTGATGGCATCCGAACCCGACCTCCTCGGCCTGTGGCCGCTGACCTGGTACATCCCGGTGCTGTTGGCGGTCGGGATGATCCACAGCGGCCGGGTGGCGCTGGTCGTCGGTCTGGTCACCGCCGGGATGGTGGTCCTGATCACCGGGTCGGGCTGGACCGAGTACCTGGTGCCGACGATCGGCATCCTGCTTCTCGTGCTCCTGCTCGGGTACGCGTTCGGCGCGCGCGGGCGTGCTGAGCAGCGGTTCCACTCCGAACGGGACGAGAAGGCGGCGCTGGTCGAACGCGCCCGGATCGCCCGCGAGATGCACGACGTGGTCGCGCACCACATGTCGTTGGTCGTGGTCCGGTGCGAGACCGCGCCCTACCGGATCACGGACCTGTCCGAGGCGGGCCGACGCGAGTTCGCCGAGCTGGGCGCGGCGGCACGGGCCGCGATCACCGACATGCAGCAGCTGCTGGGCGTGCTGCGGGCCGAGGACCAGCGGGCCGACCGGACGCCGCAGCCGGGGTTGGCCGACATCAGGGCGCTGCACGCGGACGCGTCGGTCACCGAGGCCGAGGTGCCGGAGGCGGTCGGCCTGACCGCGTACCGGATCGTGCAGGAGGCGCTGACGAACGCCGGTCGGCACGCGCCGGGCGCGACGACGTCGGTGACCGTGGAGCTGGTGGACGGACAGCTGCGGGTCCTGGTGCGGAACACGGCCGGCGGGCCGTCGCTGGGCGGTGGCGGTGGGCACGGGCTCAGGGGTATGCGGGAACGGGTGGCGGTGCACGGCGGTTCGATGACCGCCGAGCCCACCCCGGACGGGGGTTTCGAGGTGTTTGCCAAGATTCCGGTGGGGGTGCGGCGGTGATCCGGGTGTTGGTGGCGGACGACCAGGAGATGGTGCGGGAGGGGTTCTCGGCGCTGCTGGACGCCCAGTCGGACATCACCGTGGTCGGGTCCGCCGGTGACGGTGTCGCGGCCGTCAGCGGGGTGCGCCGGCTGCGGCCGGACGTGGTGCTGATGGACGTGCGGATGCCGGAGATGGACGGGCTGACCGCGACCCGGCTGCTGGCCGACGACCCGGTCAAGGTGCTCGTGCTGACCACGTTCGACCTGGACGACTACGTGTACGAGGCGTTGCGGGCGGGTGCGAGCGGGTTCCTGCTCAAGCACGCGCCCGCGAGCGAGTTGCTGGCCGCGGTGCGGGTGGTGGCGCGGGGCGAGGCGTTGCTGGCGCCCTCGGTGACCAAGCGGCTGATCGAGGACTTCGTGAAGTCGCAGCCGGTGCGGGTGGTGAAACCGGCCGCGTTGGGCGCGTTGACCGAGCGGGAGACCGAGGTGCTGCGGTTGATCGCGCAGGGGCTGTCCAACGGCGAGATCGCCGGGCACCTGGTGCTGGCCGAGCAGACGGTGAAGACCCACGTCAGCCGCGTGTTGATGAAGCTCGGACTGCGCGACCGGGCCCAGGCGGTGATCGCGGCCTACGAGTCCGGTCTGGTGGTACCGGGGTAGGGCTCCAAGATCGGCACTACGGGGTGACGATCCGGCGGACGTGGTCTTCCTAGTTTCGGTGCCATGCCGAAGAAGATCGCCTTGGTGGCCGCGCTGCTGGTGCTGGTCACGCCGAGTGGCGACCCGCCCGCGTTCACGCCCCGGATCGAGGTGCACGGGGACCTGGCGCGTGCCGCCCACGTCGCGGTGGTCGTGCCGGGGTCCGATGTGGACGATCAGCGGTTCGGGGCGACGGTCGGGCGGATGGCCCGTGACCTGCACGCGTCCGTCGGCCGGGACGACGTCGCCGTGGTCGCGTGGATGGGCTACCGGACGCCGTCCGGGCTCGGCGTGGACGCGGCGAGCGGGCGGTTGGCGCGGGCCGGTGCGGTCGCGCTCGGCGAGTACGTGCGAACGTTGCCCGGTCACGTGCACCTGATGTGCCACAGCTACGGGTCGGTGGTGTGCGCGCTGGCCCAGCCGCCCGTCGATGACGTGGTGTTCCTCGGCTCACCCGGAGTGCGGGTGGATTCGGTCGACGCGGGTGCGCGGGTGTGGGCGGCGCGCGGTGGTCGCGATTGGACCCGGTGGGTGCCGTCGGTGCGGCTCGGGGACCTGGGGCACGGGACGGACCCGGTCGACCCGGCGTTCGGGGCTCGGGTGTTCGACGTCGGTGATGCCAAGCACGACGAGTACTTCCGGGAGGGCACGCCGTCGTTGCGCGCTCTCGGCCGGATCGCGGTGGGGGAGGGGCCATGACGCGGGACCCGGTTATCGACGCGACGCGGGCGATCGCGATCGGCGGGGTGGTGTTGGGGCACTGGCTGGTGACGGCCGTGGTGCTGACCGGTGACGGGCTGGTGGTGGACAGCCCGCTGCGGTGGATGCCCGAGTTGGCGCCGGTCAGCTGGGTGCTCCAGACGTTGGGGCTGTTCTTCTTCACCGGGGGGTTCGGGGCCGCCCGATCGGGTACGCCCTGGTGGCGGCGGGTGCGCAAGCTCGTTCTGCCGGTGGCGGTGCTGCTGGGGTTGTGGGCTGCGGTCCTTTTCGGACTGTCGATGCGTGGCTTGCCGCAGCAGACGGTGCTGACGGTCGGCTACCTCGTCGTCACGCCGTTGTGGTTCCTCGCCGTTTACGTCGTGCTGGCGGCGTTCACGCCGCTGCTGCTGCGGCTGGGGTGGTGGGGCGTGGTGATCCCGGTGGTGTTGGTGGCGTTGGACGTCGGCTGGGTGAACGTGGTCGCGGTGTGGTGGGCGCCGTGGCAGGTGGGTGTGCTCCTCGCCCAACGCGGGCATGCCCAAAGAGGACAGCACCGTTCGTGGGGTGCGGCGCTGTTCGTGGCGGGTGCCGGGGCGTTCGCCCTGCTCCTGCGCGCCGGTTATCCGGCCAGCGCGGTCGGGGTGCCGGGCGCGGCGGAGTCGAACCTGTCGCCGCCGTCGGCCGCCGCCCTCGCGTTGGCCTTGGCGCAGGTCGGGCTGGTGCTGCTGATCCGGCCGTCGTTCCAGGCCAAGGCGTTGAACGCGCGGGCGTTGCCGATCTTCCTGGTGCACCAGAGCGCGTTGCTGGTGGTGACGTTGGTGGGCTCGGTGTTCGGTTCGCTGCGCGGTCTGCACACGCCGCCGTCGGACGCGCTATGGGTGTTGGAGCGCGGGACGTGGCTGCCGGTGTTCGGTTGTGCGTGCCTGGTACTGCTTCGGTATCGCCGCGAGCAGCGCGGCGGCGATCGTCGCGCCGTGCAGGACGACCATCGCGCCGGTGGGCTCCAGCACCAGCAGCGGCGGGACGCAGGCCAGCGCGGTGAGCAGCCAGGGACGGCGGCCGTGGCAGGTGCCGGCGTGTGCGGTGTGCAGCAGGTACCAGCCGAGCAGCAGGTGGATGAGGTTCTGCAGCGGATCGACCTTGAACACCAGCAGGGTGCCCGCGGCGCCCGCGAAACCGGTCACCACGAACCCGAGCACGCCCAGCACGCCGTAGCCGGCGCCGAGCGTGACGGCGAGCCGGGTGCGGTGGGTCTCCCTGGTGCGGGAGGGGCTGAGCGCGGCGTTGCGCTCGAAGCGGTGGAACACCAGCAGGACCGGCAGGAGCAGCAGCACCAGCACGGTCAGCCAGCGGGGGCGGGTGGCGACCCAGTCGAACGCGGCGGGCGCGTCCAGCAGGCCGAGCACGCCGATCACGGCGGCCAGCACGGTGAGGTAGCCGAGGTAGACGGTCATGGGCGCGGAGCGGGCGTACTCGACGACCCGCCACTGGCGGTGGCCGGCGAGCCAGCCCGTGACGCGCGGTCGGAGCAGCAGGACCAGGCTGATCTGGGCCAGGCCGAGCACCAGCAGGCACACCGTGGGCGGGCTGAGGTTCGAGCTCCCCTCGCCGGGCAGCGTCATCATCGTGCGCGGGTAGCCGCCGAACGTGATCAGCGCGAGTAGCACCGGGACGGCGGTGAGGGCGAGGGCGCCGAGCACCTTGCGCGAGATGCGGTGCAGGCTGCCGTCGGCGTAGTGGAAGCCCAATTGCTGGAGCAGGAGCGCGCCCAGCACCAGGTTGAGGTAGCCGCCGGTGCGCCAGTGCAGGCTGATCCGCAACGCGTCCACCACGATCATGACGGCGACCAGCGCGACCGGCGTGACCAGGCGGGCGTGGCGGTGCAGCCAGGCCATGACCGGGGTGGCGGCCACCGCGACCAGGTAGAGGCCGAGGAACCACAGCGGGTACGCGATCAGCCGGCCGAACATCTCGACGCGGGACTTGTCCACGTCGAGCAGTTCCAGGGGCAGCGGCAGGACCAGCCACGCCAGCACGAACGCCAGGACCGGGCGGAGCAGCCACGAGATGCGGGCGGACAGGTAGCGGCCGTAGCCGCCGTGGTCGGCCTGCACGGCGTGCCAGCTGGTGAGGTTCGCGTGGCCGCCCGCGAAGTAGAACACCGGTATGGCCTGCAGGGCCCAGGTGAGCAGCCACAGCCAGTTCGCGCTCACGCCCGCCCAGTGCAGCACGGTGAGCAGGGACTGGCTCAGGACCACCAGGCCGAGCGCGGCCAGCCGCAGGAAGGTGGCGTAACGGTCGTTGGTGACCCGTGGTCGCGGTGTGTCGGAGGGTTCGGGCTCCCGGTCACCTTCCTTGCGGCGGGGCAGCCCGGGCAGCCGGGCGAGCAGCAGGAAGACCACGACGGCGCTGCCGAAGCCCCAGGCGAGCACCGGTTCGTGGCCCGGCGGGCCCCAGCGCTGCCGCCAGGAGTTGAACTCCAGGCCGGCGGCGTAGAGCTGCGCGGTGGCGTGGCAGCGGGTGCCGTGGCCGCGCGGGTTGATATCGCACTGGGCGTGCATGTCGCGGGCGAGGCGGGCGTCCAGGACCTTGCGGGCTTCCTGGTTGAGCGGACGGCCCTTGTGCTCGGCGTACCGCAGCAGGTCGTAACCCAGGTCGTGCGCCCTGCAGCCGGGCCCGAAGTCCCACTCCGTGTCGCCGGCCGGTCCCGAACAGCCACCGGCCGGGTCGATCGCGCGCTTGGTCCCGTCCGGTGTGGTGACCACCACCGGCTTCCGGTTGGTCACCTCGTTGAAATCCGCCGGGAACTCGACCAGCGGGTTGACCGCGGACGGGTTGGCCATCGCCTCGACCGCCCTGGCGGCGGTCGCGATGTCACCGGTGAGCGGTGTGGTGTCGGTGGCGCCCGCAGGCCGGGACGCGATCACCCCGCACACGAAAACGGCCAGTGCCACCAGCACGAACCTGAACCAGGCCGGTAAGCGGGCAAGCAACCGAAGCCCCGGCCATCCCCCGGTGGTGTTCACTGCCACGTCACCCATTGATAGCCGAGGGTACGGACGACCCACCCCCGACCGCCAGCCATCCCCACCCCAGAGTCAAACACCCACCCGCGGGTACGGAAGCGCTCCGGAGAGCGACGCCAGGGCCATCTGTGACAGCAGGGTGGCCATCTGGTCGCGGTCCAGGTGCGCGCTGTGCGGCGTGGAGTTGATCAAACCGAAGACGGCGTGCGCGGCGGCACGGGCGGTCGGCTCCTCCACTTCGGGCGAGGTCTTGCGGATCATCTCCACCCACACCTCGACGTAACGGCGTTGGAGCGCTCGCACCCGCCGCCGGTCGGGATCGGTCAGGTTTGCGAGGTTCCGAATCTGCACGGTGATCAACGCCGGATCGTCCAACGCGAAGTCGACGTGCCACCTGATGAGTTCGCGCAGCGCGTGCGCCGGGTCGGTCGACGCCGCCACCCGGCGCTGCCCGCCCTCCAGCAGTCGTTCGCTGATGGACGTCAGCATCTCGCCCAGCATGGCGTCCTTGCTGCGGAAGTGCCGGTACAGCGCCGGTCCGGAAATCCCCACCGCCGCGCCGATGTCGTCGATGCCGACGCCGTGGAAACCGTGCCGGGCGAACAGTTCGGCGGCGGCGGACAGGATCTGCTCCCGGCGGGTTTGCTTGGCTGGCTCGTCTGGCACGCCGCCCATCTTAAACGGCCGGCCCAGTGCACGTAAACGGGCGTTAACCTGCTGGCCGTCAGAAGATCACCAATTGCATCGGAAACACGTTGTTAACTCTTGACCCACTCTATTTATTTGGCGCTACTTGCTGGTAACTCTTGTTGTGCCCCGCATCACACCCTGCGTTGTTTCCCTCCGGGAGGCTCCGATGCGCCTTGTCCGAATCCTGTCCAGCGCGGCGCTGGCATTCGCCGCGTCACTGGCACTCGTCGTGCCGGCCGAAGCCGCCGCCGCCAACTACGTCGCGCTCGGCGACTCCTACTCCTCCGGAACGGGCACCGGCTCGTACTACAGCGATTCCGGCAGCTGCAAGCGCAGCCAGTACAGCTACCCCGCCCTCTGGGCCGCCTCGCACGCGCCCGCGTCGTTCAAGTTCGTGGCCTGCTCCGGCGCCCGGACCGGTGACGTGCTCGCCAACCAGGTCAGCGCGCTGGCCGCGAGCACGTCCCTGGTCAGCATCTCGGTCGGCGGGAACGACGCCGGCTTCACCGACGTGATCACCACCTGTACGTTCGGGTCCGACCAGGACTGCGTCAACCGGGTCAACCAGGCCAAGGCCTACGCCACCGGCACCCTGCCCGGCCTGCTGGACAACGTCTACACGCAGATCCGCAACCGCGCGCCGTCCGCCACGGTCGTCGTGCTCGGCTACCCGCGCCTGTACAAGGTGCCGGGCAGCTGCTCGGTCGGCCTGAGCGACACCAAGCGCTCGGCGATCAACTCCGCCGCCGACACCCTGCACCAGGTCATCTCCGCGCGGGCGGGCGCGAAGGCGTTCTCCTACCGCGACCTGCGCACGGCGTTCGTCGGGCACGAGATCTGCTCGTCGGACTGGTGGCTGAACAGCCTGTCCTGGCCGGTCGAGGAGTCCTACCACCCCAACCGCAACGGCCAGCGCCTCGGCTACCTGCCGCAGCTCACCGCCGTCACGGGCTGACGTCCACGGTCTGAAGGGGGCCGTGCGCACGGCCCCCTTCGCCTTGTGAACCGGAGTTAACAGGCGCTAACATCTCCTCAGGTTAACGACTGCTAACCGCGAGGAGCCCGATGGACGCCCCGGTGCTGCGCAGCACGGCCGACAAGTCGGCCGACGCCTTCCGGCGCTACCACGACGAGCACGCCCGGCTCGTGCACGACCTGCGCGCCAAACTCCGCAAGGCCGCCCGAGGCGGCCCGGAGAAGGCACGCACCCGGCACGTGGAGCGCGGCAAGCTGCTGCCCCGTGACCGGGTGGACACGCTGCTCGACCCCGGCTCGCCGTTCCTCGAACTCTCCCCGCTGGCCGCCGACGGCATGTACGGCGACGAGGCGCCCGCCGCCGGCGTCATCACGGGTGTCGGCCGCGTCTCCGGCCGCGAGGTCGTGGTCGTGGCCAACGACGCCACCGTCAAGGGCGGCACCTACTACCCGTTGACGGTCAAGAAGCACCTGCGCGCCCAAGAGGTGGCGTTGCAGAACCACCTGCCGTGCGTCTACCTGGTGGACTCCGGCGGCGCGTTCCTCCCGAAGCAGGACGAGGTCTTCCCGGACCGCGAGCACTTCGGCCGGATCTTCTTCAACCAGGCCACCATGTCCAGTCGGGGCATCCCGCAGATCGCGGCCGTGCTCGGGTCGTGCACGGCGGGCGGCGCGTACGTGCCCGCGATGTCGGACGAAGCGGTGATCGTGCGCGGCCAGGGCACGATCTTCCTCGGCGGCCCGCCGCTGGTGAAGGCCGCGACGGGTGAGGTCGTCACGGCCGAGGAGCTGGGCGGCGGCGAGCTGCACTCGCGCACGTCCGGCGTCACCGACCACCTGGCCGAGGACGACCCGCACGCGCTGCGGATCGTGCGCTCGATCGTCAGCACGCTGGGCCCGCGTCTGCCGAGGCCCTGGCAGGTCGAGCCGACCGTGGAGCCCGCCGTCGACCCCGCCGAGCTGTACGGGGTGGTGCCGACGGACAGCCGCACCCCCTACGACGTGCGCGAGGTGATCGCGCGGGTGGTGGACGGCAGCCGGTTCCAGGAGTTCAAGAAGGAGTACGGCGCGACGCTGGTCACCGGGTTCGCCCGGATCCACGGTCACCCGGTCGGCATCGTGGCCAACAACGGGGTGCTGTTCGGCGAGTCGGCGTTGAAGGGCGCGCACTTCATCCAGCTGTGCGACCAGCGCAGCGTGCCGCTGGTGTTCCTGCAGAACATCAGCGGGTTCATGGTGGGCCGCGAGTACGAGGCGGCGGGCATCGCCAAGCACGGCGCGAAGATGGTGACGGCGGTGGCGTGCGCGCGGGTGCCGAAGTTCACCGTGGTCATCGGCGGGTCGTTCGGCGCGGGCAACTACTCCATGTGCGGGCGGGCGTACTCGCCCCGGTTCCTGTGGATGTGGCCCAACGCGCGGATCTCCGTGATGGGTGGTGAGCAGGCCGCCTCGGTGTTGGCGACGGTGCGGCGCGACCAGCTCGGCGACGCGTGGTCGCTTGAAGAGGAAGAGGCGTTCAAGGCGCCGATCCGGCAGCAGTACGAGGACCAGGGCAACCCGTACTACTCCACGGCGCGGCTGTGGGACGACGGCGTGATCGACCCCCTCGACACCCGGATGGTGCTGGGCCTGGCGTTGTCCACGGCGGCTAACGCCCCGATCGAGCCGGTTTCCTACGGCGTCTTCCGGATGTGACGGGGATGTTCAACAGCGAGATGTTTCGCCAAGAGATGTTCGACAGCGTTCTGGTGGCCAACCGCGGTGAGATCGCGGTGCGCGTGATCCGCGCGTTGCGGCGGTTCGGGATTCGGTCGGTGGCCGTCTACAGCGACGCGGACGTGGACGCGCTGCACGTGCGGCAGGCCGACGTGGCGGTGCGGATCGGGCCGGCGTCGGCGCGGGAGAGCTACCTGTCGGTGGAGCGGATCGTCGAGGCCGCGTTGTCTACGGGGGCGCAGGCCGTGCACCCCGGTTACGGGTTCCTGGCCGAGAACGCCGAGTTCGCACGGGCGTGCGAGAAGGCCGGGCTGGTGTTCATCGGGCCGCCCGCCGAGGCGATCGAGGCGATGGGCGACAAGATCCGCGCCAAGCTGACCGTCGCGGCGGCCGGTGTGCCGGTGGTGCCGGGGCGGACCGAGGTCGGGATGACGGACGACGACCTGGTGTCCGCCGCCGCGGAGATCGGGTTCCCGGTGCTGCTGAAGCCGTCCGCCGGTGGTGGCGGCAAGGGTATGCGGCTGGTGGAGTCGCCCGCGGGATTGCGGGACGCGATCGAGTCGGCACGGCGGGAGGCGCGCGGGTCGTTCGGTGACGACGCGTTGCTGATCGAACGGTACGTCGGCAACCCGCGGCACATCGAGATCCAGGTGCTGGCCGACGCGCACGGCGGGGTGGTGCACCTCGGCGAGCGGGAGTGCAGCCTCCAGCGGCGACACCAGAAGATCATCGAGGAGGCGCCGTCGCCGCTGGTTTCCGAGGCCATGCGGGAGGCCATGGGCACGGCGGCCGTCGAGGCGGCGAAGGCGGTCGGGTACGTCGGCGCCGGGACGGTCGAGTTCATCGTGGACGGCGCGTCCGGCGACTACTACTTCATGGAGATGAACACCCGACTCCAGGTCGAGCACCCGGTCACCGAGCTGGTGACGGGCGTCGACCTGGTCGAGTGGCAGCTCCGGGTGGCGGCCGGTGAACCCCTCGGCTTCACGAGCGTGACGTTGTCCGGGCACGCCGTGGAGGCCCGGGTCTACGCCGAGGACCCGGCGCGTGGGTTCCTGCCGACCGGTGGCACGGTGCTGGCGCTGCACGAGCCGTCGGACGTGCGGGTGGACTCGGCGCTGCGGGTCGGGTTGACCGTGGGCAGCGATTACGACCCGATGTTGGCCAAGGTGATCGCGCACGGGTCGTCGCGGGCGGAGGCGTTGCGCCGGTTGGACTCCGCTTTGGGGCGGATGGTCGTGCTCGGCGTGACGACGAACATCCCGTTCCTGCGGGCGTTGCTGGCGGACCCCGACGTGCGTGCGGGTGCGTTGGACACCGGGTTGGTGGAGCGCAAGCTGGAGTCGTTGGTGCGGCACGACGTGCCGGACGAGGTACTGGCGGCGGCGGCGTTGGAGCGGCAGCTCGCGGTGCGCGGTGACGACCCGTGGGAGTGGTCCGGCGGGTGGCGGATCGGCGAGCACGCGTGGACCAAGTGGCTGATCGACGGTGTCGAAGTCCGGGTGCGTGGTGACGAGGTGTCGGTCGATGGCCGGGAACCGTTGCGGTTGCGGGCTTTTCTCGACGGTTCGGCGCTCGTGGTCGGCGGTCGGCGGTACGCGATGGCCCGGTCCGGTGACGTGCTGTGGCTGGGTGCGGACGGGCACGCGTGGGCGTTGACCGAGACCCTGCCGTCGGAGGTGTCGTCGTCGGCGGTGGCGGGCAGGGGTGGTCCGGTAACCAGCCCGATGCCCGGCACGGTGCTCGTGGTGCGTGCCGCGCAGGGCGAGCACGTGACCGCCGGCCAGGCGTTGTTCGTGGTCGAAGCGATGAAGATGGAGCACACCGTCACCTCACCCGTGGACGGCGTGCTCGCCGAAGTGCGGGTCCAGGCGGGCCAACAGGTCGCGCTGGACCAACCCCTAGCCGTCGTCGTGTCCCACCAGGAGTGAGCGATGTTGGACTTCCGCCTTGACGAGGAATACGAGGCCCTGCGCAAGACCGTGCAGGAGTTCGCGCGCGAGGAGGTCGCGCCGGTCATCGGCGGGTTCTACGAGCGCGAGGAGTTCCCGTACGGGATCGTCGCCAAGATGGGGCGGATGGGCCTGTTCGGGCTGCCGTTCCCGGAGGAGTTCGGCGGGATGGGCGGCGACTACTTCGCGTTGTGCCTGGCGTTGGAGGAGTTGGCGCGGGTCGACTCGTCGGTGGCGATCACGCTGGAGGCCGGGGTGTCGCTGGGCGCGATGCCGCTGTTCCGGTTCGGCTCGGCCGAGCAGAAGGCCGAGTGGCTGCCCCGGCTGTGCTCTGGCTCGTCGCTGGGGGCGTTCGGGTTGACGGAGCCCGGTAGCGGGTCGGACGCCGGTGCTCTGCGCACGACCGCGCGGCTGGACGGTGGCGAGTGGGTGATCAACGGGACCAAGGCGTTCATCACCAATTCGGGTACGGATATCACCGGATTGGTGACGGTGGCGGCGGTGACCGGGCGGCGGGAGGACGGTCGCCCGGAGATCTCGGCGATCATCGTGCCCGCCGGGACGCCCGGTTTCTCGGTGTCGCGCAAGTACTCCAAGGTCGGCTGGAACGCTTCGGACACCCGCGAGCTGTCGTTCCAGGACTGCCGGGTGCCTGTCGCGAACCTCGTCGGCGAGCAGGGGCGCGGGTACGCGCAGTTCCTCCAGACTCTGGACGAGGGACGCGTCGCCATCGCCGCCATCGGCGTCGGCCTCGCGCAGGGATGCGTGGACGAGTGCCTGCGGTACGCCGGGGAGCGGGAGGCGTTCGGCCACAAGATCGGCTCGTACCAGGCGATCCAGTTCAAGATCGCCGAGATGGAGGCCCGCACGCACACCGCCCGCCTGGCCTACTACCAGGCAGCGGCGAAGATGCTGCGCGGCGAGCCCTTCAAGCGCGAAGCCGCCATCGCCAAGCTCGTGTCGTCCGAGGCGGCCATGGACAACGCCCGCGAAGCCACCCAGATCTTCGGCGGCTACGGCTTCATGAACGAGTACCCCGTCGGCCGCTTCTACCGCGACGCCAAGATCCTCGAAATCGGCGAGGGCACCAGCGAGGTCCAAAAAATCCTGATCGCCCGCGACCTAGGCCTCCACTAACCCGCGTGTCCAACGCTCGGAACGCGCGTGTCCAACGTTCAGAACGCGCGTGTCCAACGTTCGGAACGCGCGTGTCCAACGTTCGGAACGGGCGAGTTGAACGCTCAGGACTTCGCACGCCCGTTCTGAACGTTCAACTCGGGTGTTCTGGACGTTGGACACGCCTGTTCTGGACGTTGGACACGCGCGGTCGGAACGTAGGACACGCGCGTGTGGGGTCAGAAGTGGCCGTGGCGGCCTTCGCCGGAGCGGAAGCGGTGGAGGCCCTTTTCGACCTCGTTGAGAGAGGTCAGGCCGTGGGTTAGTTCGTTGGTCAGGGCGTCCTGCTCGGGGAGGTCTTCTTGTTCCAGGAGGGAGAGGCGGTCCTCGCGTAGGCAGATCTGGGGGAAGGCGGCTAGTTCGAGGGCTAGGGCCTCGGCGGCGGTGCGGGAGGTGCCGGGCGGGACGAGGCGGTTCACCAGGCCGATGTGGAGGGCCTCGTCGGCTTGGACGGGGCGGCCGGTCAGGATCAGGTCCATGGCGCGGGACGCGCCGATCAGCCGGGGCAACCGCACGGTGCCGCCGTCGATCAGCGGCACGCCCCACCGTCGGCAGAACACCCCGAACACGGCGTCCTCGTCGGCCACCCGAAGGTCGCACCACAGAGCCAACTCCAGCCCACCCGCCACCGCGTGCCCGGACACCGCCGCGATCACCGGCTTGGACAGGCGTAGCCGGGTCGGGCCCATCGGGCCGGACGGGGACGTGGGGTCGTTGCTGCGGGCCGTACCGAGAGCCTTCAGGTCCGCACCCGAGCAGAAGGTGCCGCCTTCCCCGTGCAGCACGGCCACCGCCGCCGTCGGGTCCTCGTCGAACTCCCGGAACACCTCGGTCAACGTGTGCGCGGTCGGCCCGTCCACCGCGTTGCGCACGGCCGGCCGGTTCAGCAGCACGGTGAACACCGGCCCGGACCGCTCCACCCGTACCGAACTCACAGCTTCGGCAGCCCCCGTTCCACGATCGCACCGAAGTCCACCCCGCGCGGCAGCGTGCCGAACGCCACGCCCCAGTCACCGGACAGCCGGGACGCGCAGAACGCGTCCGCCACCGCCGGGTGCCCGTGCCGCACGAGCAACGACCCCTGGAACACCAACGCCATCCGCTCCACCAGTCTGCGCGCCCGCAGTTCGAGGTCATCGAGATCGGTCAGCTCATCCTTGATCCCGTCGACCGCCGCGTCCAGCCGCCGATCGGCGCCGCGTGCCGCGTCCAACTCGGAGAAGAACTCCTCCACGGCCTCCGGCGAACGCCCGAGCGCACGCAACGCGTCCAACGCGGCGACGTTGCCCGACCCCTCCCAGATGGACGACAACGGCGACTCGCGGAACATCCGCGGCATCCCCGAGTCCTCGATGTACCCGTTCCCGCCCAGGCACTCCAACGCCTCGGCCGCGTGCACCGGAGCCCGCTTGCACACCCAGTACTTCGTCACCGCCAGCCCCAGCCGGCTGCGGTTCCCGGCCAGCCACAGCGCCACCGTGGTCGCCGCCTCCGACTCCACCGCCAGGTCGGCCAGCACGTTGCGCATCGCGGGCTGGTCGACCAGGTACTCCCCGAACGCCTTGCGGTGCGCCGCGTGGTGCGTGGCCTGCGTCAGCCCGAACCGCATCCCGGCCGCCGACATCAGCACGCAGTCCAGCCGGGTCCGGTTGACCATCTCGATGATGGTCCGCACGCCCCGGCCCTCCTCGCCGACCAGCCAGCCGACCGCGCCGTCGTACTCCACCTCGGACGACGCGTTGGACTTGTTGCCCAGCTTGTCCTTGAGCCGTTGCAGGAACATCGCGTTGCGCGTTCCGTCCGGCAGCACGCGCGGCACCACGAAGCACGACAGGCCGCCCGGCGCCTGCGCCAGGGTCAGGAACAGGTCGCACATCGGCGCCGAGGTGAACCACTTGTGCCCGGTCAACAGGTAGTGGTCACCCCGTGGCACGGCGCGCGTGGTGTTCGCCCGAACGTCCGAGCCGCCCTGCTTCTCGGTCATCGACATGCCCGCGAGAAGCCCGCGCTTCGACGACGGCGCGCGCAACCCGAAGTCGTACTCGCGGGACGCCAGCAGCGGCTCGAACCGCTCGGCCAACGCGGGCGTATGGCGCAACGCGGGCACGGCCGCGTAGGTCATCGAGATCGGGCACCCGTGCCCGGCCTCGGCCTGGATCCAGACGAAGAACTTGGCCGCGCGGGCGACGTGCGCGCCCGGCCGGTCGTCCCGCCACGGCGCCGCGTGCAGGCCGTTCGACACCGCGGTCCGCATCAGCTCGTGCCAGGCGGGGTGGAACTCGACCTCGTCGATCCGGTGCCCGTACCGGTCGTGGGTGTGCAGCACGGGTGGGTGCGCGTTGGCCTGCCGGCCGAGGGCCTGGACGTGCGCGGTGCCCGCGAGCACGCCGAGCGAGCGCAGCTCCGGTTCGGCCCACTCCGCCCCGCCGCGGTGCAACCCGTCCAGCAGCACCGGGTCGGCGGAAACGTCGTGGCCTTCCATCGGCGGGACCTGGTTGGTCACCTCGTGAGTGGTGTGGGTCATAGTCCTGGAGGGTACTACCCGTCGGTAACTTCGAGACCGGTGAAATTTAGGCGTGCTGATCAAGCTTCGGCGGCCTAACGTCGTCCCGGTGAGCGATCACCCTCGGCGGAGCCGCGTATCGGAGCACAGTCAGGCGGTGGCCGCGCTGCGCGGTCAGTACGCGGCGATTCCGGCGGGCGCACCCGTGCGCCTGGCCAAGTCGACGTCGAACCTGTTCAGGTTCCGCGCCGACCAGTCCGGTGGGCTGGACGTCGCCCGGTTCGACCAGGTGCTGTCGGTCGACCCCGCCGCACGAACCGCGCAGGTACAGGGCATGACGACCTACGAGCACCTGGTGGACGCCACCCTGCCGCACGGCCTGATGCCCCTGGTCGTGCCGCAGCTCAAGACGATCACCCTGGGCGGCGCGGTGGCCGGCCTCGGCATCGAGTCCAGCTCGTTCCGCAACGGCCTCCCGCACGAGTCCGTGCGCGAACTGGAGGTGATGACCGGTGACGGCGAGGTCGTTGTCGTCGGCCCGGAGGACGATCTGTTTCGCGGATTCCCGAACTCCTACGGCACGCTCGGCTACGCGTTGCGGCTGGAGATCGAACTCGAACCGGTGAAGCCGTTCGTGCGGCTGCGGCACGTGCCGTTCGGTGACGCGGCGCAGTGCGCCGAGGTGATCTCCGCGGTCTGTGCCGAGGGCGCCTACCAGGGGGAGCCGGTCGACTTCGTGGACGGCACGGTGTTCTCCGGCGGAGAGCAGTACCTGACGCTGGCGAACTGGGCCGACACCGCGCCGTGGACGTCGGACTACACCGGCAACCACATCTACTACCGGTCCATCCAGGAGCGGCGCACCGACTACCTGACCGTGCGGGACTACCTGTGGCGGTGGGACACCGACTGGTTCTGGTGCTCGCGCGCGTTCGGCGTGCAGCACCCGGTGGTGCGCCGGCTGATCCCCAAGCGGTACCTGCGGTCGGACGTCTACCGCAAGGTCGTGGCGTGGGACCGGCGGCACAAGCTGTCGGACCGGTTGAACAAGGCGGTGCAGGAGCCGGTGATCCAGGACGTGGAGATCCCGGTGGACCGGCTCGCCGAGTTCCTGGACTTCTTCCACCGGGAGATCGGCATCAGCCCGGTGTGGCTGTGCCCCGTGCGGTTGAAGGACCGCACGGGTGGCTGGCCGCTCTACCCGATGGACGCGGAGGTGCTGTACGTCAACGTCGGCTTCTGGTCGACGGTGTCGCTGCGGCCCGACGAGGAGCTGGGCAGCCGGAACCGGCTGATCGAGGACAAGGTCACCGAGCTGGGTGGGCACAAGTCGCTGTACTCCGACTCGTACTACGGCGAGGAGGAGTTCTGGGACAACTACAACGGCCCGACGTACCAGGACCTGAAGAAGCGGTACGACCCGGCGGGCCGGCTGCCCGATTTGTACGCCAAGTGTGTTCTCCGTAGGTGAAGGGAGCCGGGGTCATGCGGTTGGCGGAGGTGTTCCAGCGGGCGGTCGGAGGAGACGCGTCCGTGCGGTTCAGTGCGTACGACGGCAGCAAGGCTGGGCCGGCCGACGCGGATGTAGGCATCGAGGTGCGCACACCGGAGGCGTTGTCGTACCTGGCATCGGCGCCGGGTGAGCTGGGGTTGGCCCGCGCGTACGTGACCGGGCACCTGGAGATCATCGGCGACGTGTACGGGGCGTTGACGCACCTGTCCGAGATGTCGCTGAGGGAGGTGCCCTGGGGCGAGCGGTTGGAGTTGTTGGCGACTCTCGGGCGTACCCGGCTGGCTACGCGGGTGGAGGTGCCGCCGCAGGAGCGCCGGTTGCGCGGTCTGCGGCACTCGAAGGCGCGTGACCGCGAGGCGATCGCGCACCACTACGACGTGTCGAACACGTTCTACGAGTGGATCCTCGGGCCGTCGATGGCCTACACGTGCGCGGTGTACCCCACCGCGGAGTCCACTCTGGAGCAGGCGCAGTTCGCCAAGCACGACCTGGTGGCGCGCAAGCTCGGCCTCAAGCCGGGGATGCGGCTGCTGGACGTGGGCTGCGGCTGGGGCGGGATGGTCATGCACGCCGCGCGCGAGTACGGCGTGAAGGCGCTGGGCGTGACGCTGTCGCGCAACCAGGCGGAGTGGGCGCAGAAGGCCATCGTCGAGGCCGGGCTGTCCGAGCTGGCCGAGGTGCGCTACCTGGACTACCGCGACGTGCGGGAGGACGGGTTCGACGCGGTCAGCTCGATCGGCCTGACCGAGCACATCGGCAAGGCGAAGCTGCCCGCGTACTTCCGCGCCCTGTACCGGAAGGTGCGGCCCGGTGGGCGGATGCTCAACCACTGCATCACCCGGCCGGACAACCGGCACCCGGCGCGGACCGGCGGGTTCATCGACCGGTACGTGTTCCCGGACGGCGAGCTGGTCGGGCCGGGGCACATCGTGTCGCTGATGCACGACACCGGGTTCGAGGTGCGGCACGAGGAGAACCTGCGCGAGCACTACGCCATGACGTTGGCGGCGTGGTGCGCCAACCTCGACAAGCACTGGGACGAGGCGGTCTCCGAGGTGGGGCTGGGTCGGGCCAGGGTGTGGCGGCTGTACCTGGCCGCGTCCCGGCTCGGGTTCGAGCGCAACAACATCCAGCTGCACCAGGTGCTGGGCGTGAAGTTGGACGGCACCACGTCGGGGATGCCGTTGCGCCCCGAGTGGTTGAGCTGATCCTGGTGAGGGTGGCGTGGCCGTCGGTCACGCCACCCGGAACCGGAGCCTGGTGCGGGCCAGTGCGAACCCGGCGAGTTCGCCGCCGGCCTCGATGAAGTACGCCTCGCGCCCCGGTTCGGTGTCCCATCCCGCGCACGAACCTGCCGGCCCTTTCGCGGGCCGGCACGGTTGCGAGGGATATTCGAGGGGTATCAGCCCAACTGGCCGATGATCTGCTGCACCTGGTTGGACGGGATGGCGAAGCCGATGCCCACGCTGCCCGCCTCACCGCTCTCCGACGCGGGCGAGTAGATCGCCGAGTTGATGCCGACGACCTGGCCGGCCGAGTTGATCAGCGGCCCGCCCGAGTTGCCCGGGTTGATCGACGCGTCCGTCTGGATGGCCTGGTAGCTGACCGCCGACGAGCCACGACGTCCGGTCGACGTGCCGGGCACGGTCACCGTGCGGTCCAACGCGCTGACGATCCCCGACGTGACGGTGCCCTGGAGGCCTTCCGGCGAGCCGATCGCCACCACCTGGTCACCCACCTTCACCTGGTCGGAGTCGCCGAACTTGGCCGGCGTCAGCCCGCTCACCCCGGACGCCTGCACCAGCGCCAGGTCGCTGGACGGGTCCGTCCCCACGACGGTGGCGTCCACGGTCCGCCCGTCGCTCAGCGTCACCGTCACCTGCTGCGCGCCCGCCACCACGTGGTTGTTGGTCAGGATCCGACCGTCCGCGGTCAGCACCACGCCGGAACCGACGCCCTGCCCCTGCGCCGACACCACGTTCACCTGCACCACGCTCGGCAGCACGCTCGCCGCGATCGCCGAAACATCCGAAGTGGACGAGGCGTTCAGCGCGACCGGACTGCTGACCGCCGTCACCGAAGCGTCCGGCGCGTTCAGCGCGCCGACCACCCCACCGGTGACCCCGCCGAACAACGCGGCGGCCAGCGCCGCCGCCGTCACGACCGTGCCCGTGCGCCGCCGCCAGAACGGCGCCCGCTCCTCCAACGACCCGCGCAACGCGGTGAAGTCCTGTGTCATGACCCCAGACTCGCCCCGGACCCTATGAACAGCCTGAGCGTCCCGTCAGGACTTGCCAAGAATCGCGGAAACCTCGTCGAACGCCAGCAGCGACGACCCGTACAGCGGCCCCTGCGCCCCGGTCACACCCAGCTCCACCAGCCGCCGCGCCTCGAACCCGGTCCGCACACCCGCCGCATAGAGAGGAATGCCCAACGTCCGCGCCCACGTGAGCAGCGCCACGGCCGCGCTCTTCTCGACCCGATTGGCGCGCTCGCCCAACCCCTGCACCGGTGAACCCTGGAACTTCATCCCGGTCAACGGGATGCGCCGCCACCGCTCCACCGGCACGTTGCCGCCACCCATCCGGTCGAGCACCAGCCGCACACCGTGCTCGGCCAGGAACGTCAACTCGTCCACCTGGTCGTCGCTGATCAGCACGGGCAGCTGCTCGCCCAGTTCGAACTGCAGCAGCCGCGCCGGCAGGCCGCTCTCCCGCAACGCCCGCCGCACGGTCGCCACCAGCTCCGGCTCCTGGCACTGCCGGGCGCTCAGGTCCATGCTCAGCACCGGCGCGGCTTCGCCGAACTCCGCGTACCACCGACCGGCGTCGGCACACGCCTGCTCGATCGCCCACTTGCCCAGCCGCACCGCCATGCCGGTGGCCGTGGACAGCGACACCAGCGTCTGCGGGTCGAACAGGCCCTCGGTCGGGTGGTCCCAGAGCAACCGCGCCTCGACGGCGAGCAGCGTGCCGTCCTCAAGTGAGCGAACGGGCTCGTAGTGGACCTGGAAATCGCCCTGCTCCAGCCCGCCGGAGATGGACGCGGCCAACCGCATCCGGGACCGTTCCCGCTGGTCCCGGCCCTGGTCGTAGAGCGCCCACTGGGCTTTGCCGTCGTCCTTGGCCCACCGCACGGTCAGGTCGACGCGCCGCAGCAGTTCGGCCGCGTCCGCGCCGCGCGCGGGCTGGACCACGATGCCGACGCTGGCGGTGACGCCGATGCCGTCGTCATCGACCCACACCGGTTCGGCGAGCCGGTCGACGACCTCCTCGGCGAGCGCCACCACGGTCGGCACGTCGGCCGGGTCGCGGATCAGCACGCCGAACTCGTCCGGCCCGATCCGGGCGCACAGCCCGATCCCGTCGAACACCGACCGCAGGTGCCGGGCGACGGCGGTGAGGATCATGTTGCCGACCTCGTGCCCGTACGCGTCGTTGACCACCCGGAACCCGTCGAGGTCGAACACGACCAGCGCGAGCGTCGCCGGGCCCTGGGAGCCGACCGCGTTCTCCAGCCAGCCGACGAACTGCGTGCGGTTGGCCAAGCCCGTCTGCACGTCGTTCAGGCTTTGCCTGAGCAGCTGCGACTGGAGAGCACGGACCTCGTCCATGCTCTCGACCATCGTCACGTAGTAGGCGGGCTCACCGTCGTCGTCCCGCAAAAGGGCCAGCGCGATGAGCACGTCGACGATGTCGCCGTCGGCCCGCACCAGCCGCGTCTCCACGCGCACGTGCTCGTGGCCGGCCATCAACTGGTTGGCGGTCCGCGAGATCACCGCGCGCTCGTCGGGGTGGACCAGGTCGCGGCTCACCGACCCGATCAACTCCTCGACGGTGCGGTCCAGCATGCCCAGCAAGGCGTCGTTGCAGTCGAGGATCACGCCGTTCACGTCGGACACCGCGATGCCCAGCGCCGAGGTCTGGAACACGGCGCGGAACTTCGCCTCACCCGCCCGTACCGCCGCTTCGGCCGATCGGGCGGCCCGCAGCGCCTCGGCCCGGTGGTGCTCCTGCTCGTCCAGCGTGCGCTTGAGCAGGCCGTCGCTGAACCCGGCGGCGAGCGCGCCGAGCACGGCCATCAGGCGTCGGGGCTCGTCGGGCAGGTCGAAATCGGTGAGCAGGTGTTCGCCGACGAACGCGAGCGTCCGCTCCAACGTCTCGGCGGACACCAGGCCGTGCCCGATCAGCCCACGACCGACCTGTTGTGCGGCGGACGTCTGCCCGTCAGGCCGGACCGCCGCGCACAGGTCAGCGGTGAACCCGGCGAGCAGCTCCTCCAGGCCGGCGACCGCGTCGGCCGGGACGGTGGGGGCGATGGCCGCGGCCCAACGGCGCGCGAAGCCGGCCCGGGCTGCCCCGGGTTCGTCACCGAGCCCCGCCACACCTGCCTGTTCGCCCATCTTCATTCAGCTCTGCGGGCCAATCGTCGAGGGTCACCGTGGTTGTCGACGTGTCGCGCGAGAGCAGATCACCGCGATACGCCGATGTGCGCATTTCCGGCCCATTGTCACTCGAATGGTGTAAGGGTGGACCGTCGGTCCCATTCAGCTTACTTGCCCTCGACGGGCAAACGGCAAGGCGATCAAGACTTCCTGGGCCACATGAGGGGTCGATCGGACTGTTGATCGGACCGTCGGTCGGACCGGGGGAGGCGAAGTGCCCCGATCCGACCGACCCCGTTACCCACCCTGGGCCGGGTTCAGGCGAGAAACTCCCGGTTGGGCTGGTTGTCGGGGGCGTAACGCAGTCCGTTGACCGTGCTCATCACCACGTCGATGTGCCGCTGTTGCAAGGTAGACCGGCCCGCATCGGCCGCGCCGCCCCAGCCGGAGACGACGCGCGCCAGCAGGGCGGTCAGGGCGACCACGCTTCTCGTGGTGAGCCTGCCGGTCGGTGCGGTCGAACAGCCCGGAATTGTCGTACCCCGCCAGTAAAATGAAAGCAGGGGTCCCCTGGCGGGTACCCCTGCGAAGCGTTCCGACAGGGCCCCGATCTGCGCCGGTCGGGCTTCCGGGTGCGTCTCCGAACCGTCGTTGGGGCCGCCGATCCCGGGAAGTCAACAGGCACGTCAGTACCTTCCGTAGCGGGGGGAAACGCCGACGCGCCAACGATGTTGAGGGAGACGCGCGAGGGGGTCGGCGGAGTGGTGTGCGGGGGCATCGTCAACGGGGGTTCGACGGGTGTCCAAATCGCGGACTGCCTTGGCCGGACGGTGTCGTGCGCGCATACGATCGACGTGCGGCGCGCAGGTCGAGTGGTTGGGTCACGTCCCGAGCATGGCAACGCCCCACACCCCACTCAACCCAGTCCACCGTTCGGGAACCCTTGCGCGACCCCACCCCAACTCACACGTCCCGAGCGTTCAACTCACCCGTTCCGAACGTTGGACACGCGCGTTCTGAACGTTGGACACGCGCGTTCTGAACGTTGGACACGCGCGTGAGTCGTACGTTCGGGTCGCGAGAGTCGAACGCTCAGGTCGGGTGAGTTCAACACTCAGGACGGGGTACGCGGGTCCTGAGTGTTGAATTCGGGGGTCTTGAGTGTTGAATTCGGGGGTCTTGAGCGTTCGACTCTCGGGGTCTGGGGGTTCGACTCTCGGGTGTTGTCAGGAGACGGTGGAGAGGACTGAGGCGATTCGGGTGGCGATGCGGTCGTTGTCGGTTGGGGCGAGGCTGAGCCAGCCGTCTTCGTGGACCATCAGGTACCGGCCCTGGTGGGTGTCGAACCACGTGATCAGGGCGCCGGCGCGCTCACGGCGGTAGCCGCCGCCGACCATGACGCCGAACTGGCCGCCCGCGACCCGGCTGGTGGCCAGCTCGCTGACCACCGTCGCGTCCTCACGCGACAACCCCGCCTTCTGCAACGCCTCCCGCTCGTCCAGCTCGCCGCCGCTGCCCCACGGGTCGTCCTCGTCGTCGTCCGGCTGCTCGTCCTGCAACGCCACGGCCGCGTTCAACGTCTCCAGTCGCAGAGACAACGCGCTGCCCGGCCCCGCCGACCCGTCCGGCAGCACCTCGACGATCGACCGCGCCAACGCCGTCGGCCGGATCTCCAGCACGCCGATCGAGCCGCTGTCGATCACCGCCAACGCACCGCGCTCACCGTTGGACACGGCCACCGCACGCACCGCGCGGTCCACGTGGGCGACCGCGTCGACCGCCACCTCGTGGTTGCCGAGCAGCCGGAGCAGCCCCAGCAGCCGGGGGTCGGGCTCGCCGTACGCGGCGAGCACCTCCTCCCGCAAACGCTTGCGCTCCTCCTCGGTGGAGCCCTGGCTGGGCACGTCCAACGGGTACGGCAGCCGTCCCAGGTCGAGGTGGTGCCACAGCACGTCCAGCTCACGCGGGGTGAGCACGAACTCCGGCTCGATCACTGCGAGTCGCCCTTCTTGCGCGGCTTCGCGCCACCGATCACCGACGGCGGCAGGTTCTCGCCCGGCACGTCGAAGATGTCCTCACCGCGGATGTACGCCGCGGCCCGGTGCTCCTTGTCCTCGCCCTGCTGACCACCCGCGGGCGCGCCGCCACCCATCGGTGCGCCGCCCATCGGGGCCCCCGCCGCGCCCGCGCCACCGGGACCGAAACCACCGGCCTGCATCGGGCCACGCGCACCGGGGCCGACCACGCCGGTCGAACCACCGGCGGACATCGAGCCACCGCCACCACCGGACCCCGTGGGGCCGAAGCCACCGGCGCCGCCACCGCCGCCGAACCCACCCGGAGGCATGCCACCACCGGGCATCCGCCCAGCGCCGGCACCACCGCCCGCACCACCGCCGCCACCGCCACCCGCACCGCCACCACCGGGCGTGCCGGTCACGGGAGGCGTGCCTGGGCTGCCGGCCGGGATGTAGTTCGGCGGCCGCACGCCGGGCGGCAGGGTGCCACCGCCCTGGCGCGGCACGGCGTTCGGGTTGGCCGGCTGGTACGGCGGCACGTAACCACTGCTGCCGGGCGGGTTGTACCCGCCGCCGGGAGGGTTGTAGTTACCACCGGAAGGGGTGTAACCGGTGTTGGACGGCGTGTACGGGTTCGCCACCGGCACCTGAGCCGCCGCGGCGGCGGCCGTGGTGCCCTCGGGCCGGTACATCGGAGTCGCCGGAGTCGTCGGCGCCGCACTGCCGCTCGTGTACGTGCCGCCGCCACCGGAGTACGAACCGGAAGTACCGGTCGGGGACGAAGCCGGCGAGTACGAAGCCGCCGCCGGCGTGTACGCGGCCGGCTGCGCGGGCGTCATCTGCTGCCCCGCCTGCGCCTGCGTCCGCTCCATCGGCTGCCCCGCCTGCGACATCTGCGCCGGCTGGGCCTGCTGCGTCACGTAGCCCGAAGGCTTGGTCGCGGCGTCCCCACCGCCACCACCGGCGCTGTCCGCCACGCCGGCCAACGTGGTGGTGGCCGTCGCGCGCATCATCGCGACCTGCGGCTCTTCGGTGCGGCCGGTGACCGGGTTGAACGGCGCGGTGAACTGCGGTGTGGTCTGGTCGACCGCCTGCGACTCCCGCTCCATCGTGCCCATGACCGTGACGGCGTGCTCGTGCAACGCCCGCGCGTGGTCGTTGGCCGCCTGCACGTCGGCGGCGGAACTGGCCAACCCGGAGATGCCGCCCGCGGTGAACGCCCCGGTGGCCTGGTCCCAGTTGAACTCGACCGGCGCCGGCATGCTGGCCCGGGCGTTCTCCATGATCTGGCTCTCGTCCTGCACCCGCTTGCCGACCTCGACCGCGGTCTCGGCGGTGTGCGTGACCCACTCGGCCAGCCGCTTGATCGCCAGCCGCGCCGCGTCCGCCGCGTCACCGGTCCACCCGGACTCGCTGACCGCCACCCGCTCGTTGATCAGCCGCGCGGACTCGGTCAGCTCGGTGCCGAACTGGCCCCACTCGGAGCCGATCTCACCGGTCTGGCCGGGGTCGTTGTTGTTGTGCACCGCCTCGTACAACTCGCGGTGCGACCGGGACGCCCAGTTCTGGGTGTCGGTCAGGACCAGGTCGATCTCGCGGTCGTCTTGCTGCATCGCCATCGTCCCCAGCCCTCTCAGTTCCCGCTCAGCCTGGTCAGCTCGGCGCCGTGCTCCTCGTCGATCGCGGTGAAGTTGCGGATCGCGTTCTGCACCGAGTCGTGCGTCTGCTGCAGGACCTCGCGGTAGGCGGTCATCACGGCCACGAACGACCGCGGGTCGCCGTCCGCGCGCGCCTCGAACTTCTGCGCCAACCTGTCGCCGACGGGGTTCGCGCCGATCGGCGCGGGGCGGGCGAGCCGGCCGGCGCGCTCCAGCCACGAGTCCACCTGGTCGATCTGCTCCAGGAGCATCTTGCGCAGTTCTTCGCCGGTGGCGGGATCGAGCGACACCCGCCCGGAGTTGACGGTCTCCGAGAGTGCCACGACCTGACCGTTCACGGTCGGGACCTCCTGGGGCGGGGCCACTTCATCCCCGGATTCGGCGATGTACATCGGGTATCCCTCGCGAAGGCAGCCTGCTGGACGAAACCCACGTTCCCGGTGTGCTCCAACGCCCGGCCAACGTCACCCCAACGCGGCCCTCCGGTCAGCGACGACGACTGTGCGAAACTCTTCGACTACACGGTGACAATGCCGAAAGGTCTTCAGGATGCGGGTGAACCTGCTTGGCCCCGTTGAGCTGGTTTCCGCAGGTGGTGACACTGTCCGGCTGGGCGCGGCCAAGCGGCGGACGGTCCTGGCGGCCCTCGCGCTGGAACTGAACCGGGTGGTGTCCGGTGACCGACTCCTGGATCTGGTGTGGGACGGATCACCCCCGCCGCAGGCGAAAGCCGCCCTTCAAGGACATATCGCCCAACTCCGCAAGGTCCTGACCGACGGTGTAGCGCTTGTCACCCGTGCCCCCGGTTACGTGCTGACCGGCGAACGGGCGCGGGTGGACGTGTTCCGGTTCGAGGACCTGTTGGCCACCGCACGTGACGCCACCGACGAAGAGGCCGCGAAGCTGCTCCAGGACGCGCTGGCGTTGTGGCGGGGGCCGGTGCTGGCCGACGTGCCGGGCGACCACCTGCGGGAGGCGGTGTCCGCGCGGCTGGAGGAGCTGCGGCTGGTGGCCGTGCAGGAGTTGGCGACCCGGCTGTCGCGGCTGGACCGGGCGGCCGAGGCGGTGTCCGGGCTGCGTGACGCGGTGGACGCCAACCCGCTGCGCGAGGCGTTGGTGTCACGGCTGGTGCTGGCCCTGCACTGGACCGGGCGGCAGGCCGAGGCGTTGGCGTTGTTCCACCGGACGCGGGAACGGCTGGCCGACGAGCTGGGCGTGGACCCCGGGCCGGAGCTGCGTGACGCCTACCAGACCGTGCTGGCCGGCGACACCGCGCCTTCGACGCCGGTGGACCACGCGCCCGCGCAGTTGCCGCGCGAGCACCGCGGGTTCGTCGGCCGGGAGATGGAGCTGTCGGACCTCGGTGCGAGCCTGAGCGGGCAGGACTCGGCGATCGGGCTGCTGGTCGGCCCGGCCGGGGTGGGCAAGACGGCGCTGGCGCTGCGTTGGGCGCACAGGGTGGCCGGTGACTTCCCGGACGGACAGCTGTTCGTGAACCTGCGCGGGTTCGACGAGACCGAGCCGCTGGACCCGCGGACGGCGTTGATCGGGTTCCTGCGGGCGTTGGGGCTGACCGATTCGCAGATCGCGGTGGACCTGGAGGGCCAGGCCGCGCAGTACCGGTCGCTGCTGGCCGGACGCCGGGTGCTGGTGTTCCTGGACAACGCCCGGTCGGCCGAGCAGGTCCGGCCGCTGCTGCCGGGGTCGGCGCGGTGCCTGGTGCTGGTGACGAGCCGGCACCGGTTGGACGACCTGGTCGTCATGGAGGGCGCGTCCTCGCTGCACGTGCCGACGTTGCCGGAGGAGAGCGCCGAGCACCTGTTGGCGGCGCTGCTCGGACGTCAGCGCATCGAGCAGGAGCCGGACGCGGTGGCCGAGCTGGCGGAGCTGTGCGACCGGCTGCCGTTGGCGTTGCGGATCGCGGGCGCGCGGTTGGCGTCACGGCCGCGGTGGACGATCCAGTCGCTGGTGGACGAGCTGCGTGACGAGCAGGGGCGGCTGTCGGCGTTGTCGCTGCCCGAGGCGGGACGCGGGGTGCACGCGGCGTTGGCGGTGAGCTACCGGGAGCTGCCCGAAGGTGCGGCGCGGCTGTTCAGGCGGCTCGGGCTGCACCTCGGCACGGAACTGGACAGCTACACGGCGGCGGCGTTGCTGGAGATCAACGTGGTCAGCGCGCGCACCCACCTGCGCACGTTGGCCTACGCGAACCTGCTGCACGAGTCGACGCCGGACCGGTACTCGCGGCACGACCTGGTGCGGCTGTTCACCCACCACCTGGCGGCCACCGAGTCCGAAGTGGACAACCAGATGGCCACTCACCGGTTGCTGGACTACTACCTGCACGTGGCGGACCATGCGCGGGCGCACCTGTCCGACCACGTCCGGCCGTTCGGGCCGGCCGAGCACCGGCCGGCGTCGTTCCCGGAGCTGTCGTCGCACGCGGCGGCGTTGGACTGGTTCACGTTGGAAGAGGCGAACCTGGGGCTGGCGCTGGACATCGCGTTGAACGGTGGGCAGCGGGAGCGGACTTGGCAGCTGGCGTTGTGCCTGGACGCGTTCCACTTCCGGCGTGGCAACCGGCTGGACCGGTTGACGTTGTGCCGGATCGGGCTGGCCGCGGCGCATGACCTGGGTGACCGGCACGCGGAGGCGACGTTCCTGCTGCGGTTGGGGTCCACGCTGGCGGATCTGGAGCGGATCGACGAGGCGATCGAGGCGTGCACGCGGGCGGCGTCGTTGGCCGACGGTGATCGGCACCTGGAGCTGGCGGCGTTGGCGAACCTGGGTTACTGCTTGATGGCCGACGACCAGCTGGACCGGGCGCAGGCGACGATCCTGGAGGCGCTGGAGGTGGCGCGGGAGGTCGGGGACAACCGGTCGCAGGCGAGCATCCAGAACAACCTGGCCAACGTGCTGCTGCGCAAGCACCAGCCGGAGGAGGCCCTGCGCCACGCCACCGAAGCCCTGAGCCTGTTCCCGTCCGCGCCGTCCAAGGCCCACACCGCGACCCTGCACACCGTGGGCACGGCGTCGCAGCAACTGGGCCGTGCCGACGAGGCCTTGGAGTCGTACCGCGCCGGCTTGGCGCTGGCCACCCGCCTCGGCGACCGTTACCAAGAGGCCTTGTGCCACCGCGCGATCGGCGACGTCCTGGAGCAATCGGAAGGCCCAGCCGCCGCAAGACCGCACTGGCTGGCCGCCCTGCAGCTCTACCACGACCTCCGCCTGGCCGACGCCGACGACCTCGCCCGCAAACTCGACGTCACCACCTACCCCTGACCCCGAACGCTCAACTCGGGTATCCCGAACGTTGGACACGCGCGTTCCCAACGTTGGACACGCGCGTTCTGAACGTTGGACACGCGCGTTCTGAACGTTGGACACGCGCGTTCTGAACGTTGGACACGCGCGTTCTGAACGTTGGACACGCGGGCGTGTCCTACGTTCGGAACAGGTGAGTTGAACGTTCAGGACAGGCGTGGGGTGGGGTTAGCGGGTGGCGTTGGCGGCGGCTCGGCCGGCTACTCGGCCGGAGAAGATGCAGCCGCCCAGGAAGGTGCCCTCCAGGGCTCGGTAGCCGTGGACGCCGCCGCCGCCGAAGCCGGAGGCCTCGCCTGCGGCGTAGACGCCGTCCAGGGGGGTGCCGTCGTGCTTCAGGACTCGGGCGGAGAGGTCGGTGTGCAGGCCGCCCAGGGTTTTGCGGGTCAGGATGGAGAGGCGGACGGCGATCAGGGGGCCGGCCTTCGGGTCCAGCAGGGGGTGCGGCTCGACCACGCGGATCAGCTTGTCGGTGATGAACTTGCGGGCCTCGCGCATGGCGTTGATCTGCATGTCCTTGCCGAGGCCGGAGATCACCTGGCGGTCGCGTTCCACGATGGTGCGGTGCAGGGCGTCGGCGTCGATCATCGACGTGCCGGTCAGCTTGTTCATGCCGGCCGCCAGCTCCGCCGCCGTGCGGCCGAAGATGAACTCCTCGGACCGCTTCGCGAACTCCTCCACCGGCGCGACGGCACCGGGCAGCGCGCGCTTCAGCACCGCCTTGACGTCCTTGCCGGTCAGGTCGGGGTTCTGCTCCGACCCGGACAGCGCGAACTCCTTGCCGATGATGCGCTGGTTGAGCACGAACCACGAGTAGCCGTGCCCGGTCTTCACGATGTGCTCCAACGAGCCCAGCGCGTCGAAGCCGGGGAACAGCGGGATCGGCAGCCGCTGCCCGGTGGCGTCCAGCCACAGCGACGACGGTCCGGGCAGGATGCGGATGCCGTGCCTGCCCCAGATCGGGGCGTAGTTGGCGATGCCCTCCGGGTAGTGCCACATGCGGTCTTCGTTGATGATCTCGCCGCCCGAGTCCTGGACGACCTTCAGCATCTTGCCGTCGACGTGGTCGGGCACGCCGGACAGCATGTGCTCGGGCGGCGTCCCCAGGCGCGACGGCCAGTTGCGGCGCACCATCTCGTGGTTGGCGCCGATACCGCCGGAGGTGACGATGACCGCCTGCGCGCGCAGTTCGAAGTCACCGGCGACGGTGCGCGAGCTGGGTTCGCCCCGGCCGACCGTGCTGGGCTCCAGCACGGAACCGCGCACGCCGTCCACCGCACCACCGGTCGTGGTCAGCTCGGTGACGCGGTGCCGGAACTTCAGCTGCACGAGCCCGCGCGCCACGCCCTCGCGCACCCGCCGCTCGAACGGCGCCACGATGCCGGGCCCGGTGCCCCAGGTGACGTGGAAGCGCGGCACGGAGTTGCCGTGACCGTTGGCCAGGTACCCGCCGCGCTCGGCCCACTGCACGAGCGGGAACCAGCGCACGCCCATCGCGTGCAGCCAGGACCGCTTCTCGCCCGCCGCGAAGTTCACGTACGCCTCGGCCCACTGACGCGGCCAGTGGTCGCAGTCCCGGTCGAACGCGGCCGAGCCCAGCCAGTCCTGCAAGGCGAGGTCCGCCGAGTCCTTCACCTTCAGCCGCCGCTGCTCCGGGCTGTCGACCAGGAACAACCCGCCGAACGACCAGAACGCCTGGCCGCCGAGTGCGGCCTCGGGTTCCTGGTCCACCAGGATGACCTTGCGTCCGGCGTCGACCAGCTCGGCAGTGGCGACGAGACCCGCCAGGCCGGCGCCGACGACGATGACATCCGCGTCATGTGCCATCGGGCGAGTCTAGATCGAACTGCACGTCCGGACGAGACTTGAATAAATTTCACCTTAGGAGGTTGGTCACGGTGTCGTACACGGGCGACGTCGGCGAGGTCAGCGCGGTGTGGCGGCCGGTGGCGGAGGTGCCGACCATCGACCGGCCGCTGACCCAGGCCAGGTTGGTCGGCACCGGCGACGTCACGCGCAAGCAGTTCGGATTGTTCGAGTGGCGGATGGAGCCGCACGCGGGTGGCCCGGCCGCGCACTTCCACAAGACGTTCTCGGAGTCGTTCTACGTGATCTCGGGGACGGTCCGGTTGTTCAACGGCGAGACGTGGGTGAACGCGGTCGCGGGCGATTTCCTGTACGTGCCGGAGGGCGGTGTGCACGCTTTCCGCAACGACGCCGACGAGCCCGCGTCGATGTTGATCCTGTTCGCACCCGCGCCGCCGCGCGAGGAGTACTTCCGGGAACTGGCGGAGATCGGCGAATCCGGGCGGCAGCTCAGCCCGCAGGAGTGGACCGAGCTGTACGCCCGGCACGACCAGTACATGGTCTGAGCTGCCGCTATAGCCAGATCAGCCAAGTCGGCCAGGTTAGTGGCCGTCGGCCGTTCGGTGGGGGGAACCGTTCGGCCGACGGCGGTCGGGCGTGCGTGGGCGCACCTGCAACGTCTCGGGGAGAGGTGCCGCGCGGGGCCTGGGGGGAGGTGCCCTGCGGGACCGACGTCCGGTGCGGCGTCCACGTGCCGACTATTAGGTGAACGGACGGGTTCTGATAGGTGTTCCCCGGATGGCTCTGAGGTGTCGGGTATCACTACGGAGTGTCACCACGCAACCCGACCGGCGGTCAGGCGTCACCGCGCAGCTCGGTCATCCGGGCCTCGGCGCCCGCGAGTTTGTCCCGCGCGGTGTCGGCACGGCGCTTGGCCTTCGACAGCTGGACCGCCGCCTCCTGCTCGGCCTGCTGGGCCCGACGCAGCTCGGCGCGCAGCGCGGCGCTGTGCTCCTCGCGTTCGGCCAACGCCTGCTCGGCCTCGGTGACGGCCTTGTCCGCCTTCTTCACGTCGGCCTGCGCGGCGCTGATGTCGTCCCGCGCCCGCGCCAGCTGCCGCTCCCGCCGCTGCTCACGGCGCGGGGCCAAGTCGTCGGGCACCGGCACGGCGGTCTCGCTCAACGGACCGAACCCGGACTGCTCGACCGGCTTCACCAGCCGCCCGGCCCGGATGCGCGCGGCCAGCACCGCGTCCGCCAGCGCCGCGTTCAACGTGGTGCGCACCTGCTGCACGGCGTCCGGTCCGAGCGGTTGGCCCCCGTGACTGGCCAGCACCTCGACCCGCCGCACGAGGGCGTTCAGCACGGCCCGCCGACGTGCCCCCAACTGCCGCAGCGCCCCACCGCGCAACTCCTCCTGCGCGGTGCGCAGTTCGTCGCCCAGTGTCATCGCCTCGGCCAGGTCGGACGCGTCGTCGCGGGCCAGCCGGTTGAGCGCCCACGCCGACATGGTCGGCTTGCGCAGCGCCGAGATCTGCTTGGCCAACGCCTTGTCGCCGTGCTCGGCGGCCAGCCGGGCGTGGGCGTCCCTGGCCGCGACGAACTCCGCCGGCGGCAGGGCGTACAGCTCGTCGGCGATCCGGTCGATCGGTGCGGTGTCCACGATGCCGACCAGTGTGCTCGCCATCGCGTTGATGTGCGATTTGTTACGGATTTCCCACGCTTCCGGGCGCTTCACCGTTGACAGTGTTTGACATTCCGGCCGGTCGGCTCTTGACTGGAGTAGTCGCGCCCGTTCCGTTATGGTGCGGCACTTTCCGCGCGTTCGCGCAATACACCGTTCAGTCCCATGTGGACTCACGGGTTGGGCTGTTCGTCTGATTGTCACCCGGTGGTCGGGGGGATGTGCTTGCGCAATCTTTCCGCCACGAAGGGTTGTGCCGTGATCAACTCAGGAAGCCGGTGGAGACACCGCACCAGTGCGGCCTTACTGGCCGCCGTGCTGGGCACCACTGGGTTCGGCTTCGCCGCCGGGTCGGCCGTCGCGCAGGAGGCGCCGACCGCGCCCGCGCCCGCCGACAAGCAGCTCGACAAGCAGGACCTGGAGCAGATCGCCGAGGCCGAGAAGACCGGTCAGGCGAACGTCACTCTCCTGGTCGCCGCCGAAGAGGGCAAGCTGGACACCGCCGCCAACGACCTCAAGGCGCTCGGCGGCGTGGTCGAGTCCACCGAGCGTGACGTCGACTACCTCAAGGTCTCGGTACCGCGGGACAAGGCCGAGCAGGCCGCCAAGCTCGCGTCCGTGAACGCGGTGGACGTGGACGGCCTGGTCGCCCTGGACGACCCGCGCCCCGACGGCATGGGCAGCCCGCTGCCGCAGCCGGCACCGGGCGCGAAGACGCCCAAGAAGAACCCGTACATGCCGACGCAGGACACCAAGGCGGCGCAGTTCACCGACGAGCACCCCCAGTGGGACGGCCGCGGCACGACGATCGCCATCATGGACACCGGCATCGACCTGGACCACCCGGCGCTGGCGACCACCTCGACCGGTGAGCGCAAGATCGTCGACTGGTACAACGCCAACGCCACCAACTCCGGTGACGGCACCTGGCTCCAGGTCTCCGGCCGCTACAACGGCGCGTTCACCGCCGGCGGCGCGACCTACACCGCGCCCGCCACCGGCGGCCCGTTCAGCTTCGGCCTGTTCCGCGAGACCGCGGGCGACTTCGGCCTGGGCAACAGCGAGACCGGCGGTGACATCAACCGCGACGGTGACCGCACGGACGCCTTCGGCGTGCTGCAGGACATCACCACCAAGGAAGTCCGCGTGGACGTGGACGGTGACGGCGACTTCACCGACCAGACCGCGATGATCGACTACAAGTACAAGAAGGACGTCGGCCACTTCGGCGTCGACAACCCGGCCACCCCGGTGCTGGACACCGTGGCGTTCGTGGTGCAGACCGACAAGTCGATCTACGACGCCGCCGGCACCGCGTGGGTCAACCTCGGCATCTCGGCCGCCGCGCACGGCTCGCACGTCGCGGGCATCACCGCGGCGAACAAGATGTTCGGCGGCAAGATGGCCGGCGCCGCTCCCGGCGCGAAGCTGATGGCGGTCAAGGTCTGCCTCTCGACCCCGTCGTGCACCAACAGCGGTCTGATCGACGGCCTGCTGTACGCGGCGCGCAACGGCGCCGACGTCATCAACATCTCCATCGGCGGCCTGCCGGCGCTCAACGACGGCAACAACGCGCGTGCGGAGCTCTACAACCGCACCATCGCCGAGTACAACGTGCAGGTGTTCATCTCCGCGGGCAACAGCGGCGCGGGCGCGAACACCGTCGGCGACCCGTCGGTCTCCACGGACGCGGTGAGCGTCGGCTCGTACATCACCAAGGACACCTGGCTGGCCAACTACGGTTCGGTGACCGCGCAGCGCGAGGGCCTGCACGGTTTCTCCTCTCGCGGTCCGCGTGAGGACGGCGGGTTCAAGCCGAACATCGTCGCGCCCGGCTCGGCGGTCTCCACCACGCCGCAGTGGCAGCAGCCCGGTCCGCTGGCGGGCACCTTCGCCCTGCCCGCGGGCTACGGGATGTTCAACGGCACCTCGATGGCCGCACCGCAGGCCACCGGCGCCGCCGCACTGCTCGTCAGCGCGTACAAGGCCGAGCACAACGGCGAGCGCCCGCCGGTCGCGGCGCTGCGCAACGCGATCCAGTCCAGCACCAAGTGGGTCTCCACGCTCCAGGCCTACGAGCAGGGCGCGGGTCTGTTCGACACCAAGCACGCGTGGGAGCACCTGGACGAGCACCCGGAGACGCAGGCGGTCAGCACCTCGGTGACCGTGAACACCGCGCTGTCCGGCCTGCTGGCCACCCCGAACACCGGTGTCGGCATCCACGACCGCGAGGGCGTCGTCGTGGGCAAGGAGTACGTGCGCACGTACACCCTGACCCGCACCACGGGCCCGAACACCAACCAGCAGTTCATGGTGAACTGGCAGGGCAACGACGGCACGTTCAAGTCCAAGTCCCTGGTCAGCCTGCCGCTGAACACGCCGGTGAAGTTCGACGTCAAGGTCAAGCCGACCACGGCGGGCGCGCACTCGGCCGTGTTGAAGCTGGACAACCCGGCCACCACCGGCCTGGACGTGTTCACGCTCAACACCGTGTTCGCGGCCGACGAGTTCACCACGGCGGGCAAGTTCGCGGTGACCAAGACCGGCACGATCCCGCGCAACCAGTCGAAGAGCTTCTTCGTGAAGGTGCCCGTGGGCGCCAGCGCGCTGAAGATCGACATGGTGGCCGGCGGCGCCGAGGCCGGTAAGGGCCAGGTCCGGTTCCTGCGCTACGACCCGTACGGCGTGCCGTTCGACGTCACGTCCTCGACCAACTGCTACAACCCCGACGCGGGCGCCGGTTGCACCAACGGCACGCCGACCAGCCGCACGGTCAGCAACCCGCTGCCGGGCGTGTGGGAGATCGTGGTCGAGGCGCGGCGCACCTCGGACGCCGACGCGGCCCCGTTCTCGGTGACCGCGTCCGTGCTGGGCACGACGGTCAGCCCGAACCCGGACACCATCCCGTCGGCCACGATCGGCACGCCGATCAGCCGCGAGTACGCGGTGACCAACTCGCTGGCGGCGTTCAACGGCCGGCTCGTGGGCGGCTCGCTTGCCAGCGCCCGGATCGCGCGCCCGACCATCGCCGACGCGACGGTCCAGGCGTACGACCTGGTCGTGGCGCCGGGCTCGACGTCGCTGCGCGCGACGATCGGCAAGACCAGTGACGTCTCCGCCGACCTCGACCTGTTCGTCTACAACTGCACCTCCGGCACCTGCGTGCTGGCCGGTCAGCAGGCGGACGGCGACTCGGAGGAGTCGGTGACCATCAACAACCCGGTCGCCGGCGCGTGGCAGGTCCGGGTGGACGGCTACGAGGTGCCCTCGGGCACCACGGAGTACGACTACGTCGACGTGTTCACCGCTCCGGGCCTCGGCACGGTCGCGGTGACCGACGCCGACGCCGAACGCGTCGCCGGTGCGACGTGGACGGTCCCCGGCACGGTGACCGCAGCCGGTGCAGCCGGTGCCGGTCGGGTGCTGCGCGGTGAGCTGACCGTGCAGACCGCGGAAGGCGCGATCGTCGGCCGCAGCTCGGTGATCATCCAGAACGTGGCCTGACGCAACAACGCCACGACGCCACACAGACCTCAGGGCCACTCACGCGCTCGACGCGGGGGTGGCCCTGAGCCTTTATCTCCTCTGCTGTCCTTACGCCGCAACGGTGAGCGAGGACTTGTAGGGCCGCACGACGGCCTTGATGAACGCGTCCAGCTTCTCGTCGGCCCGTTCCAGGTTGATGTCGTCGTACTCGTTGTCGATCCGGTGCACCCGGGCCTTCAGCGACCCGATGCGGTCGAGTTGGCGGTCGCCGTCGTCGGAGGCGTAGAGCGAGTTCGCCGCCGTGCTCGGCAGCTGGTGGTCGTCGGACGGGCTGATCACTATGTCCTGCCCCACGATCGCCAGCTTCGGCGGCTGCGCACGGCGCTCCAGGCGTGCCGACCGGGTCGCGGCGGACGCGGACACGTGGATCACCTGCGCCGCGGCCAGCACCTCGTCGCCGAACACCTGGAACGCGGCGGCCAGGTCGGACCGGGCGAACTCCACCAGCGTGATGCGGCTGTGGCCGCGGTTCTCCCACACCTTGTTGGACAACGACCGCAGCGCCGGCTCCAGGTCCCGCTCGTCCCGCACGTGGAACGCGCCGCCCGCGTGCGCGGTGAACCCCTCGCCGCGCGTCCCTTCGAGGGCGATCTGCCGGTGCACGTGGTCGTGGAAGGCGAACGGGTAGTCGGTGAACTCGTCGACCTGGAACCGCAGCGCGCGCAGCTTCGCCGCCAGGTGCCGGCGCACCGTCGACTTCCCGACCCCCGGCTGCCCGGTGATGAACACGACCGACGCGGAGTGCCGGAACGCGACGTGCCGCACCAGCGACGCGGTCACGTCGTCGTCCAGCCGGTACTTCGCCCGCACGCCATGGGTTCTGGCGCACGCCCGCGCCACGCTGTCACCGGGCCGGAGGACCTCTTCGGCCAGCACCGACTCCAGCGGCACGGCCTGCGTCCACGCCTGGTCGAAGCCGCCTTGGAAGACCTGCGCCGGCTCGGGGCCGTTGAGCCGGGACGGCCGGTCGCGGCTGCCGTCCCGGTGGTTGATCACCACGCTGTCGCGCTCGCCGCTGAAGATGTGGAACGACAGGCCGTTGGTGTTGTGGGACCGGTCGACCCGGACCTCGATACCGCGCGCGGCCAGTTCGGCGGCGGCCACGATGCCCTCGTGGCTCTCCCTGGTGACGATCCGGATCTCGCCGCGGCGGTTGATCGCCTCCCACGCCTGCTGGATGCGGGTCAGCTGCTCGTTGCCGGCCGCCGGGGTCAGGTTGGGCACCAACGCGTGCAACCGCCGCACCCCCTTGTCCTGGGACGCGTGGAGGATCGCGGACAAGTAGTTGCGGCGGTTGACCTTCTGGGACGACGCGTCGGGCATCCGTCTGCGCGCCCGTAACGCGCGCACGCCCGCCACCACCGCCGTGACGAGCAAACCGCTCGTGACCGAGACCGCCAGTTGCAGAGACCAGTGCATCGCCAACACCCCTCACCCCTGGAACCGCCGGTGGAGCGGAGGCGCTTGCACCGTGCTGGACGGGCAATACCCGTCCGGTCGCACGGTGAAACCGGAGATGCTGGGCTGTTGCTAAGGAGTGGGGTCGCCGTAGGACAGGGGTTCGTCCACGTCGGCCTGGCGGACGCCTTCGGCGGAGGCCGCGCGTTCGGCCAACGCGATCGGCACGGACACCCGGACGTAGCCGATCGTGGCGTCGGACGCCTCTACGGTCGCGCCCAGTCGTTGCAGGTCCGCGACCGTTCGTTCGGTCGCGCCGGGCTCGGTGGCGATGGTCAGCACGACCGACGTCGCGCCGGCGCGTTCGGCCTGTGCCAGGACGTCCTTGCCGTGCGGGCTGAGCTTGGGGGACACCTGGACCTCCGAGGTCGCCGAAGCCGGACCCGTGAGCACGTGCGGGGACGCGGTCACCTCCGCGCCGGTCTGCTGTGCGCCGGTCTGCTGTGCGCCGCTCTGCTGCGCGGCTTGCCCGCAGCCCGCCGTTCCCAGCGCCACCGCCCCGAGCACCGCCGCCACCACCAGTCTTCGCATGCGCCCTCCCGGCCACGATCCTCCTCCCCAGGACGGACCAGGAGGCGCTTTCGGTTGCCTCAGCTGTGGTGTCTCAGTTGTGGTCGGGGCCGCTGAACGCCTGCACGCGTTCCTGGCCGTCCGCGCTCTCACCGAACACGCGGTTGTCGGACGACCCGTTCGCCGGCTGCACCGACGCCTGACCGTTGGCTCGGGGCAGGTCACGCACCCGGATCTGCGGCAGCGCGCCCGCGTGGTGCGACCGCAGCCAGCCGACCAGGTGCTCGCGCGCCACGCACCGCAGGTCCCACAGCCGCCCGGCGTCCGACGCGCTCACCAGTGCCCGAATCCGCACGAACGACCCGACCGCGTCCGTCACCTGGAGCACGCACACCCGGCCGTCCCACAGGTCGCTGCTCTCCAGCGCGTTCCGCAGCTCGTGGCGCATGTCCTCGACCGGCACCGTCCAGTCGAGGTCCAGCTCCACCGTGCCGAGGAGCGCCGACTGGGTCCGGGTCCAGTTCTGGAACGGCTTGCCGAGGAAGTAGGAGGTGGGCAGGATCAGGCGCCGGTCGTCCCACAGGTGCACGACCACGTAGGTGAGGGTGATGTCCTCGATCCGGCCCCACTCGTTCTCCACGACCACCACGTCGTCCAGCCTGAGGGCGTCGCTGAACGCGATCTGCACGCCGGCGAACACGTTGCCCAGCAACGACTGCGCCGCCAGCGCGGCGATGGCGCCGATGACACCGGCCGACGCCAGGATGCTCGCCCCGGCGGCACGGGCGCCGGGGAACGTCATCAGCACCGCGGCTGCCGCCAGGATGCTCACCACGACCACGGTGACCCGTCGGACCAGCGTGATCTGCGTGTGCACGCGGCGGGCGTGCCGGTTGTCCGACACGTCGATCTTGATGCGAGCCAGCGTCGCGTCCTCGATCACCACCAGCAGTGAGGCGAGCAGCCACGCGCCGGCCAGGATCAGCGCTATACCCGTGACGTGCAGCGCGACCGGCCGCCAGTCGCCCCGCGCCACCACACCCAACGAGAACTGCACGGCCACCAACACCGCCACGGCCAGCGCAGGCCGGTGCGCGTACCGGGCGAGCCCGGCGAACAACGCCGACCGCCGGCCGATGCGGCTGACCACCCGGTGGACGAGCGTGACGGCGATCAGTGCGACCAGCAGCGAGCCGGCGAACGTGAGGACGGCTGCAAGCACGGACGGGCACCTCCTCGTGCGGGGACGTTCCAGTCCCCGTACCCACGAATGGAGCAGTTCAGCCCACCTTCCCCCTCTTCCCCGCCAATTGCGACATTCCCCACCCCTCACCCCACCCGCCCACCCCATCCCCGTGAGCCGAACTCCGAGGCCCCGAGAGTCGAACGCTCAGGCCCCGTGAGTTCAACACTCAGAACACGCGAGCCCAGCCTCCACACCCACCTCTCCGTCCTGAGCGTTCGACTCTCGCGACCCGAACGTACGACTCACGCGCGTGTCCAACGCCCAGAACGCGCGTGTCCAACGTTCGGAACAGGCGAGTTGAACGCTCAGAACGTGGTTGGCTGGCGCGCTGACCTGCTGCGACACCCGCGCCGCGCCTACTGCGTCACCGCCTACACGCGCCGAGGTTGAGACCGGCGAGGGTGGCGCGGGCCTCTTGGCGGCCGAGGTTCCACTCGCGCCAGTCGTCAGGCTCGACGCGGCGGAACGCCAGGGCGCAGTCGCGCAGGTCGGGCGGGAGTGAGGCGAGGGCCGGTAGGGCGTCGTCGGAGAGCCGGCCGAGGTACCAGATGTCGATCTTCTGGGTCTCGTGCCAGCGGTCGATGTTGCGTTCGGCGATGAACCGGTCGGGGTTGAGCGCGGCCAGTCCGACCAGGGTGGCGAACCCCGTGCCCACGACGGCGCGGGCCAGCCACCCGGCTTCCAGCCGCACGCCCGCGGCGAGGACCAGCAGGTAGATCACGCCCAGCCACAGTTCGCAGGCGGAAACGAGGACGCGGAGCACGGTGAAGCCGTACGCCTGCTGGTAGAGCCACATGCGGGTGAGGGCGGAGGCGACGATCACCAGCGTGAGCCCGCTGAGTGCGCCCAGGAGGCCGCGCAGCCACTTGCGGTCGGTGGCTGAGTCGAGGTGGGCACGGCGGGCGACGATGGCGATGACGCCCAGGGTGAGCACGGTGACGGCGAGCAGTTGCCAGAAGCCGTTGCGGGCGTGGTCGGCGTAGGTGAGGTCGGCGGTGGTGATGACGTGCTCGTCGCCCGCGAAGAGGGTGTTGATCTGGACCGCCACGAAGGTGGCGAAGAGGAGTACCAACGCGCCTACGGGGAGCATCCAGTCACGTCGTGCGACCGTGCGGTCGAGAACGGCGGCGCTCTCCAGATTCACCGGTGAGACCCGGAGGTAGCACGCGCCGACCGTGCACAGGCCGACTGCCAGGAACAGGATGATCGGCTGGCCCGACGATTCGTCGGGGACGACCGAGCCGAGCAGGTCGGCGAACGCGGCGTCGGCGCCGGCCAGCAGTGGGACGAAGACCACCAGCAGGCCGGCGGTGGCGAGGACGGGGCGCGTCATCGGTGGGGCGCCGCGTTCCTTGACACCGCGTGCCAGCCACGGCAGGGCCCTTACCGCGGACACCGGCACTGCTCCCGCGCCCAACGCGAGGCCGGTCGCCGTCCGCCCTCCGACGACCGCGAGTGACGCGGCGGCGCAGCCGGCGATCGCGCTGAGCACGAAGAGCCATTCGGCCGCGACGAACGCGCCGACGGCGAACAGCGCGACGGAGAGGACCGCCCACGCCGGTCTGACTTTGCGCAGGAGCGCGAAGACGACGACGGCGGTGAGGGACCAGCCCAGGCCGGGTTTGTCGAGAGGGAGGAGAACGGCCGCCCCGATTCCGGCTGCGGTGCCGGTGAGCAGTACGCGGTTGGGGGTCATCGGGTCTTGCCTCCAGGGCGTGCGCCATCGCCCGCCGAGTGTGCGGCGGTTCGTGGCTGTGTGGGATTGGTGTGGCTGAGTGCGCGTGTTCTGAGCGTTGAACTCGGGTGTTCTGAGCGTTGGACACGCGTGTTCTGGATGTTGGACACGCGTGTTCTGAGCGTTGGACACGCGTGTTCTGGATGTTGGACACGCGTGGGTGGTGTGGTGGTGGGGCGGAATTGTCGGTGGTCGGTGGTTGAATTGAATTCGGGGTTCCCCTTGGGCGGGGACCTCTGCTGCGCTGTGCCTTCGCGTGGGTCAGGTTGCGGCGCGGCGGCTGGTGGTGGCTGAGCTGGTGGGGGTCGGGCCGGCGGTGGTGGCGGGGATGGTGGCCCGGATTCGGCAGCCTGGGCCGTCGACGACGGCGATGGTGCCGCCGTGCAGGTCGACGACCCAGCGGGCGATGTTGAGGCCCAGGCCGGTGCCGCCGCCGGCGGCTCGTTCACCTCGGGTGAAGCGTTCGAAAACCCGTACCCGGTCCTGTGGCGCGATTCCCGGGCCGTCGTCCGCGACCTCCAGCACCAGATTCGCGTTCACCGAAGCCGAAATCCGCACCTCGCCACCGGCCGGGCCGTGTCGGGCGGCGTTGTCCAACAGGTTCGCGACCACCTGGGCCAGCCGGGCCTCATCGGCATGAACCGTCGCGTCGGGCGGCGAGACGTCGATGGTGAACCGCACCCCTCGAGCGGCCACCGAGGCTTCCGCCACGACCTCCTCCAACAACGGCGCCAAAGCGAAATCCGCCTTGTCCAACCGGTGCGCCCCCGCGTCTATCCGCGACAGGTCCAGCAATTCGGTCACCAGCCGGCCCAGCCGCTCGGTCTGCGCCAACGCCGTCCGCATGGTCGCCGCATCGGGCTGCGCGACCCCGTCCACCACGTTCTCCAGCACGTTCTGCAAAGCGGTGATCGGCGTCCGCAGTTCGTGCGACACGTTCGCGATCAACTCGCGCCGCTGCTGGTCCGCCGCACCCAGGTCGTCCGCCATCTGGTTGAACGCCTCGGCCAACTCGCCGACCTCGTCCCGGGCCGTCGCCCGCACCCGCCGGCTGTAGTCACCGGCCCGCATCGCCCGCACCGCCGCCGTCATCTCCCGCAACGGCCTGGTCATCCCGTGCGCGAGGATCTGCGACGTCACCAGCACGATCGCGATCGTCCCGAACGTCGTGCCCGGCGCCAGCCACCCGATCCGGTACCAGAAGTACGCGAACCCGGACGCCATCGCCGACACCAGCAAGATCCCGAGCTTCAACTTGATCGACCGCACCGGGTCCAACGGGCGCGGCAGCAGTTCGACCGTGGTCTCGAACGCCGTCCGCAGGCTCACCTGGGCACCTCCAAGGCGTAGCCGATGCCGTGCACGGTCCGGATCAGGTCCGTCCCCAGCTTCCGCCGCAACGCCTTGATGTGGCTGTCCACCGTCCGCGTCCCCGTCCCGTCGGACCACCCCCACACCTCGCTCAACAACCGCTCCCGCGACTGCACGGCACGCGGACGTTCGGCCAGGTGCACCAACAGTTCGAACTCGGTCGGCGTCAGGTGCGCCTCAGACCCACCACGCATGACCCGTCGTTCCTCCAGATCGATCTCCAGATCCGCCACGGTGATCCGAGCCGACGCGGCCGACGCCGCCCGCTCCACCCGGCGCAACAACGCGTGCACCCGAGCGGCCAACTCGCGGATCGAGAACGGCTTGGTCAGGTAGTCGTCCGCCCCGACCGCGAGCCCCACCAGCAGATCCGTCTCGTCACCGCGTGCGGTCAGCATGAGCACCGGCACCGGCCGGTCGGCCTGAATCCGCCGGCACACCTCCAGCCCGTCGAACCCCGGCAGCATCACGTCCAGCACCACGAGGTCCGGCCGGATGTCGCGGGCACGCCTGACGGCGGACGGCCCGTCGTGCGCCAACTCCACCTCGAACCCCTCGGCGCGCAACCGTGCGGCCACGGACTCGGCGATGGTCAGGTCGTCCTCGACCACCAGAACCCGGCGTGTCATGCGACCGACTCTATGTGCGAGCTGTGGAGGTGGCCGCCGTGACTTGTGAACGTCCTGTGGAGACCCCGAACCGCGCGGTTCACCGGTCCCCGTCCGGCGAGGTCGCGTTGTCGGCCGCCGTCAGAAGCCGGGGGTGAGGCGCGCTTCGACCGCGGCGCGGTCCCGGGCGTCCACCGTGGGCCGCTCCTCGTCGCGGCCGAACGGCCGAATCTGGGAGCGCTCCCAGTCGTCACCTGCTTTGCTGGGCCGCGGGCGGGACGTCACAGAGACGGCTTAGGGTGACCCGGTGGCTGATGCGGTCCTGGAAGCGGTGCTGGAGCGGATCACGTTCGCCAATGAGGAGACCGGCTACACGGTGGCCCGCGTCGACACCGGGCGCGGCGGGGAACTGGTGACGGTGGTCGGGTCGTTGCTCGGCGCGCAGCCCGGCGAGTCGATCCGGATGCGCGGGCGGTGGGGGTCGCACCCGCAGTACGGCAAGCAGTTCCACGTGGACGACTACACGACCGTGCTGCCCGCCACCATCCAGGGCATCCGGCGTTACCTCGGATCGGGCCTGATCAAGGGCATCGGGCCGGTGCTGGCCGACCGGATCGTCACCCATTTCGGTGTCGACGCGCTGGACGTGATCGAGAACGAGCCGCAGCGCCTGATCGAGGTGCCCAAGCTCGGCCCGAAGCGCACCAAGCTGATCTCCGCCGCGTGGGAGGAGCAGAAGGCCATCAAGGAGGTCATGGTCTTCCTCCAAGGCGTCGGCGTGTCGACGTCGTTGGCCGTGCGCATCTACAAGCAGTACGACGACAAGGCGATCGACGTCGTCCGCCAGGAGCCCTACCGCCTGGCCAACGACGTCTGGGGCATCGGGTTCCGCACCGCCGACGTGATCGCGAAGGCCGTCGGCATCCCGCACGACAGCCCGCAACGGGTGAAGGCCGGGCTCCAGTTCACGCTGTCCGAGGCCACCGGCGACGGCAACTGCTACCTGCCCGAGAACGAACTCATCGGTGACGCGATCAAGATCCTCCAGGTCGACGCGGGCCTGGTCATCGAGTGCCTGGCCGAGCTGGTCGCGGAGGAGGGCGTGGTCCGCGAGATCATGCCGGACGGCGAGCCCGGCATCTACCTGGTCGCGTTCCACCGGGCCGAGATCTCGCTGGCCAACCAGCTGTTGCGGCTGCTCAAGACCGGTGACGAGCGGATGCCCGCGTTCCAGAAGGTCGATTGGGAACGCGCGTTCGCGTGGCTGGGCGCGTCACTGGAGGACAAGCAGCGTGACGCCGTCCAACTCGCGCTGACCAGCAAGGTCGCCGTGCTGACGGGTGGGCCGGGGTGCGGCAAGAGCTTCACCGTGCGGTCGATCGTGAAGCTGGCCGTGGCCAAGGGGGCGAAGGTCGTGCTGGCCGCGCCCACCGGCCGGGCGGCCAAGCGGCTGACCGAGCTGACCGGGCACGAGGCCCGCACGGTGCACCGGCTGCTGGAGCTGAAGCCGGGCGGTGACGCCGCCTACGACCGCGACCGGCCGCTCGACGCGGACCTGGTCGTGGTGGACGAGGCGTCGATGCTCGACCTGCTGCTGGCGAACAAGCTGGTCAAGGCCGTCGCGCCCGGTGCGCACCTGCTGTTGGTCGGTGACGTCGACCAGTTGCCGTCCGTCGGCGCCGGTGAGGTGCTGCGGGACGTGCTGTCCGAGCGGAGTCCCATCCCGAACGTCCGGCTCACGCACATCTTCCGGCAGGCGCAGCAGTCCGGCGTGGTGACCAACGCGCACCGGATCAACAACGGCGATTACCCGATCGTGCAAGGGATGCCGGACTTCTTCCTGTTCCCGGTGGAGGAGGCCGAGGAGGCGGCGACGTTGGTGGTCGACGTCGTCGCCAACCGCATCCCCCGCAAGTTCGGCCTGAAGCCGCGCACCGACGTGCAGGTACTCGCCCCCATGCACCGGGGAGCGGCGGGCGCGGGCGGGCTGAACGCGTTGTTGCAGGAGGCGCTGACACCGTCCAAACAGGACATGCCGGAACGTCGGTTCGGCGGGCGGGTGTTCCGGGTGGGCGACAAGGTCACCCAGATGCGCAACAACTACGACAAGAACGTCTTCAACGGCACGCTCGGTGTGGTGACGGACATCGACCTGGTGGAGCAGAAGCTGACCGTGCGGACGGATGAGGACGAGGACGTCGACTACGAGTTCGGCGAGCTGGACGAGCTGACGCACGCGTATGCCATGACGATCCACCGTTCGCAGGGCAGCGAGTACCCGTGCGTGGTCATCCCGCTCACGACGAGCTCGTGGATGATGCTCCAGCGGAACTTGTTGTACACGGCGGTGACGCGGGCGAAGAAGCTGGTGGTGCTGGTCGGATCGCGCAAGGCGATCGGACAGGCGGTCCGCACCGTGGGCGCGGGACGTCGGCACACGGCGCTGGACCACCGGCTGGCTCAGCTGCTCTGAGACTTCAGCTGCTCTGGAGCATGCCTTCGTCCAACGCCGCCCGGTCGGCCGCTTCGGCGAACGCGGTGCGGAAGTCGGCGATCTCCGTGCCGCCGAGCTTGATCACGTGACCGTTGGTGTCCCAGATCTCCACCATGCCGGCACTGACCGCGATCGAGCACACGGACGGCTGGTCGTGGTTGTCCGTGCACCGCACCAGCCACTCCCGCTTGCTCTCCATGGTGTCCCCTTTCGAGTGGTTCGAAGTCTGCTGAGGCCCGTTCCGACCGGCCTGATTGCTAGCCTGGACTGAGTCAGGTCTCCACGCAACTGCTGCACAGCAATTGACACGATCGGATGATCCCGATGCCCATGACGCCGACTGTTCGGCTCAAGTTCCTGTCGATCTACATGCGCGAGGCGCGTGAGCGTGCGGGCGTTGAGCCGAAAGAGGTCGCCAAACTCCTCGGCCGCGACACCACACGTGTCACGAAGATGGAGAAGGGTCGAGAGGGCCTGACCCCCGGCGACGCCAAGATGCTCCTCGACCGCTACGACGTGCACACCGAGGAGCAGAAGCTGGAGATCATGGAACTGGCGCGAACCCGCTCGCAACGCGGGCGCTGGGCCAACCACCGGGCGATCGTGCCGCTCCAGCAACGCGCTTACCTCGACTTCGAGCAGGACTCGAACGTCATCCAGCACTACGGCATGGAGATGATCCCCGGCCTGTTGCAGACCGAGGACTACATGCGGACCGCACTGGGCAACCACTTCAAGATCGACTCACCGGAGGTGGTCGAGGACGTGGTGGCCACCCGGTTGGAGCGGCAGGAGATCTTGTTCCGCCAGGTGCCCGCGACAGCCGGCTTCGTGCTGAGCGAGAGCTGCCTGCGCAGGTCGTTCGGCCGCAACGCGGTCATGCACGAGCAGATGATCCACCTGGACAAGCTCGCGCGACGACGGAACGTCCGCATCCAGGTCCTCCCCTTCGACGCACCGGTCAGCGGCGGTGTCCCGTTCAGCTTCACCATCCTGCGGATTCCGGCTCCGACGAGCGCGCCGCCGCTGGAGATGGTCTACGTCGAGAATCTGCACGACGCCGACTACCTCGACGGCGCTAACGAGGTCGCCGACTACACAGACCTGTGGAGCAGCCTTACGGCCGACGCTCTGAACCTGGAACAATCGAGGAAGTTCATCCAAAGCGTGGCTGATCACTACGCCTGATCCGAGAGGTGATCCCCGCATGACTCCGGACTTCTCCGCCGCCACCTTCAAGACCTCCAGCCGCACTGACGGCACCGGGACGTGCGTCGAAGTGGCCGTGGTGCCGGGGTTTGCGGCCGTGCGGGACACGAAGTTCCGCGCGGGTGGGCATGTTGCCGTCCCCGCGCGGTCGTTCGCGGCGTTCCTGCGGGCGGTCGCGGCCCGCTAGCGCATCGGGAACGCGACGTCGCAGACCTCGTCTTCAGGGCCCGCGCTGTCGAAGTCCGTGAAGTAGATCTCGCGCGGTGAATCGTGGATCGTGAACCCGTTCTCCTTGATCCACACCGCGACGGCGTCGTAGGCCGACAGGATCTGCGGGAACACCACCTGAGCCTTCGTCAGCCGCACGTACGCCTCCCGGTGCGCCGGTTCGATCCGCGCCGCCACACCGCTCGGCGGCCCGTCCGTGCCCACCGGGAAACAGGCCTCCACCGGTCCGTCGCTCTCGTCGTTCACCTCACCGTGGTAGACGTAGAACGGCGCGGCCGACGTGCCGCCGTAGCCCTCGGCCGCCCGGAGCAGCCTGCCCATCGAGTCGCCGATCCACTCCTCCAGCGCCGGCTGGAGCAGGTGCCGCTGCTCGGTCAGAACCACCTGTTCGGGCACTTCACGCTGCTTGACCTCGTACATGTCCAACAATCCCTTTCCTCCGGACAACACGACGCGGAGGTGGGCGGCCAGACCGCGTTGCACGGCCATCCGGTGCTCGACCTCGGCCCAGTAGTCGGCCACCAGCCGAGCCCGGTCGTCCTCGGGCGCGGCGACGATCCTCGCCACCACGGCCAGCGGCATGTCGAGCCTGCGCAACAGCGCGACCAGGCGTGCCCCGGCCAACTGCTCCTCCCGGTAACGCCGGTAGCCGTTGCCCGAGTCGATCTCGGCCGGCCGTAGCAACCCCTGTCGCTCGTACAGCCGCAACGCCTTCACCGACAGCCGCGACCGGCGGGCGAACTCGCCGATGCCCAGTAGCCGTGCCACCCCCGCATCCTCCATGCCGACGACCTTGCGGGCTGCCCCAAGGGACGGGTCAAGCGGCGCGTCCCGCCAAACGGGGTCACCGCGTCGAACGCCTGCGAAGCCGACCCCGGTGTGGGCAGAATCCTCAGGTCACAGGCGTTGTGGGGGCTCATGAGCGATAATGGGCCAAGCCTGCTGACCGGCCTGGTGAGCGCCGAGGCGGCAGTGGCTTTCCAACGGCTTTCCCGCCTGCCCGGTCTCCCAGTCGGCCGCGGCGGTGGTGCGGCTACTGGCGGTAACCCTCCACGGTGCGGGGGTCACGGGCCTCGGCGCCGTCCGGGTCCATGCCCGCCGCCCGGCGTGCCCGGCGTTGGCGCAGCAGGTCCCACGTCTGGTCCAGGGCCACTTCGAGGTCCCGCAGCCGCCGGGCGTCACCGTCGCTGAGGCCCTCGCCGATGCGCGAGCCCTCCAGCCGGTGCTCTTCCTCCACCAGTTGCGTTATGCGCGCGACTAGTTCTTCGTCCGTCACGACTCCTCCTCCATCCGGACCAAGATCCGGGGTACCTCACGAGTATCCGTCAAAACCCGAGGCCGTAACGGGTGAGGTATGGCCGGTTGGCGGGTGTTGCGGGCGGCTTCCGTGGCCCATCCTCCGATTCACCCTGCCTAGGAGGAACAACTGTGAAGTCGAGGAGACGCTCCCTGCTGGCACTGGCGATAGCCGGTGTCGCGGCGGCCGCCGTGGTCACCGGGGGCACCCCCGGCACCGCCGGTCCCGCCCCCGAGGTCGCCGCGGTGCAAGCCGGGCCGACCTACGTCTACAAGGTCCACGCGCCGCTCGGCGCCGCCGCCCAGAACCTGCTCGGGCGCGGCTTCGACGTGCTGGAGGACCGGGACGGTGACTACCTGTTCGTGCTCGGCGACGCCACCACCGGCCAAGGCCTCAAGCAGGCCGGGTTCACCGCCGTCATCGACGAGGTGCTGCCCGCACCGGAGTGGCAGCCGCCCGCCAAGAAGTCGCAGTCGCCCACGTTCGAGGCGGCCGACATCAACGAGACGTACTACGGCGGCTACCGCACCATCAACGCCCACTGGTCGCACCTCGACCTGGTCGGGCAGCAGTACCCGGCCCTGACCACGCTGGTCGACTACGGCGACTCGTGGCGCAAGACCCAGGGTTCGGGTGGGTACGACCTGCGCGCCATCTGCATCACCAAGAAGAACGCCGGCGACTGCGCGCTGAGCCCGACCGCGCCGAAGCCCCGGTTCTTCGTGATGGGTCAGCTGCACGCCCGCGAGCTCACCACCGGTGACATGGCGTGGCGCTGGATCGACCACCTGACCACCGGTTACGGCGTCGACGCGGAGGTCACCGCGCTGCTGGACACCACCGAGGTGTGGGTCGTGCCGATCGCCAACCCGGACGGCGTGAACATCGTGCAGCAGGGCGGCAACTCGCCGCGCTACCAGCGCAAGAACGCCAACACCACCAACGGCTCGAACTGCTCCGGCACGTCGTCGTCGCAGGTCGGCGTCGACCTCAACCGCAACACCGACTCGCACTGGGGCGGCGCGGGCACGTCGACCGACCCGTGCGCCCAGACCTACAAGGGCCCGTCGGCGAACTCCGAGGTCGAGACGCGGTCGCTGCAGTCGTTGTGGCGCAACCTCTACCGCGACCGCCGCGGCACCGGCACGACCGACGCCGCGCCCGCCGACACGACCGGTGTCGTGGTGTCCATGCACAGCTACTCGAACCTGATCCTGTTCCCGTGGGGCTGGACCACGGCCTCCAAGGCGGGCAACGACGCGTCGCTGCGCGGGATGGCGGCGGACCTGGCGTCGCTGGCCGGTGGCTGGCAGTACGGGCAGCCGGGCGAGGTGCTGTACAACGCGGCCGGCGCGACGGACGACTGGGTGTACGACGACCTGGGCGTGGCGTCGTTCGTGTGGGAGGTCGGGCCTTCGTCCGGTACCTGCTCCGGGTTCTTCCCGGCGTTCTCGTGCCAGACGTCGACGTTCTGGCCGAAGGTCAAGCCGATGCTGATGTACGCGGCGAAGAAGGCGACCAACCCGTACGGCGGCGGCGGTGGCAACCCGCCGGTCGGGTGCGCGAAGGCCACCAACGACACCGACGTGGCGATCCCGGACAACGGCGCCGCGGTGACCAGCACCATCACCATCGCCGGGTGTGCGGGCAACGCTTCGTCGTCGTCGCAGGTCGAGGTGCACATCGTGCACACCTACCGGGGTGACCTGGTGATCGACCTCGTCGCGCCGGACGGCACGGCGTACCGGTTGAAGGCGTCGGGCAACGACTCAGCCGACAACATCGACACCACGTACACCGCGAACGTCTCCTCGGAGGCCCGCAACGGCGCCTGGACGCTCCGCGTCCAAGACGTCGCCTCCGCGGACACCGGCCGCATCAACTCCTGGAGCCTGACCGTCTAATCCCGTCCTGAACGTCGAACTCGGCATACCTGAACGTAGGACACACCGCGCCTGAACGTAGGACACACGCGCGTGTCCAACGTTCAGAACGCGCGTGTCCAACGTTGGGAACGGGCATGTCCAACGTTCGGAACAGGTGAGTTGAACGTTCGGGTGGACGGGGAAGGGCCCTGCGGGCAGGTGTCCGCAGGGCCCTTCGGGGTGGTGCGTGGGGTTACTTGAGGCCGTTGCCCATGGCGGTGATGAGTTCGCCGTTGGTGGTGTCGCCGTCGAGGGCCCAGAAGAAGGCGCCGCCGAGGCCCTGGTTCTTGGTGTAGGTCATCTTGCCGCCGACGGTGGCCGGGGTGTCGTAGCTCCACCACTGGTTGCCGCAGTGGGCGTAGGCCGTGCCCGCGACGGTGCCGGTGGCCGGGCACTTGGTCTTGAGGACCTTGTAGTCCTCGATGCCCGCCTCGTACGTGCCGGGCGCCGCGCCGGTGGCCGTGCCGCCCGGAGCCGACTGGGTCACGCCCGTCCAGCCACGGCCGTAGAAGCCGATGCCGAGCAGCAGCTTGGCCGCGGGAACACCCTTGCTCTTCAACTTCTGGATCGCCGCGTCGGAGTTGAAGCCCGCCTGCGGGATGCCGGCGTACGAGGTCAGCGGGGAGTGCGGAGCCGTCGGGCCCTGGGCGTTGAACGCGCCGAAGTAGTCGTAGGTCATGACGTTGTACCAGTTGAGGTACTGCGCCGCGCCGCCGTAGTCGGCCGCGTCGATCTTGCCGCCGTTGGAGCCGTCCGCCGTGATGGCCGCCGTCACCAGGTAGTTGGCGCCGAACCGGGTGCGCAGCGCCTGGGAGAGCGTCTTGAACGAGCTGAAGCCGGTCGTGTCGCAGGTCAGACCGCAGGCGTTCGGGTACTCCCAGTCGATGTCGATGCCGTCGAACACGTCCGCCCAGCGCGGGTCCTCCACCAGCCGGTAGCAGGACTCGGCGAACGCGGCCGCGTTCTGCGACGCCTGGCCGAAGCCGCCGGACCAGGTCCAACCGCCGAACGACCACAGCACCTTGATGTGCGGGTACATCTTCTTCAGCTTGCGCAGTTGGTTGAACGAACCGCGCAGGGCGCCGGTGTCCCACGTGTCCGCGACGCCGTCGACGGAGTTCGCGGCGGTGTAGGCCATGTCGTAGTCGGCGTAGGCGTCACCGATGGTGCACTGGCCGTTCTGCACGTTGCCGAACGCGTAGTTGATGTGCGTCAGCTTCGCGGCCGAACCGCTGGTGTGGATGTTCTTCACGAAGTACTGGCGGCCGTAGACACCCCACTGGGTGAAGTAGCCGAGGTTCTTCCGCGAGCCGACCGGCGGGTTGCTGGTGGTCGTGGTCGGGCCGGTCGTGGTCGTCGTCGGTCGAGTCGTCGTAGTGGTCGTGGTTGTGGACGTCGGGCTGGTGCCGCCGGCGTCGCAGGAGGCGCCGTTCAGCTTGCAGTTGGCCGGTCCGCTGTAGGTGCCGGTGTAGGTGACGTTGAAGCCGAAGTTCGCCGAACCGCCGACACCGACGGAGCCGTTCCACGTGTTCTTGACCGTCACGTGCTGGCCGCTGGCGGTGTAGGAGCCGTCCCACAGGGAGCTGATCTTGTGGCCGGCGGGCAGGTCGAACTCCACCGTCCACGAGGTCAGGGCGGACGTGCTGCCGTTGCTGATCGTGTACTTGCCCTCGTAGCCGGTGCCCCAGTCCGAGCTCTTGCCGAAGGTGGCCGAAACGCCGCCCGCGCCGCTCGCCGCGGGCGCGACGACCAGCCCCACCACCAACGTGGCGACCGCCACGAACAACGCTGTGACATGCCATCGGATCTTGGACATCGTGCTCCTCGTGCAGGGAAGGAGTGCAGGGTGAGATCACGATGTGGTTCAGACCACTTCACGGTCAAGGTCTAGACCATTCTCGTCACTCGAAAGGACTAGCGCCAGAGCCCTCGGAACCGGTTCAGCGGCTGGACGACCACTAAGGGTGGACGAGCCTAAAGTCTGATCACCTCTTAGACCAGGGTCCGACGTAGGAGCGCCGCCGAACGGTCAGACTCGGAGTCCTCAACGTCGAGAGGGAGGAAACGTTGATGGGCAAGAGGGGGATCGCCCTGGCGGCCGTCGTGGGGTTGGCGGCGCTAGGGCTCAGTGGGACGGCGGTGGCCGAGCCGACCACCGACCAGGCGAGCCGGATCGATCGCGAGGTCGTCCAGCGGGCGTTGGACGAGATGGCGCGCACCGGTGCGCAGGGGGTGCAGGTCCGGATCACCGACGGGCGGCGGCAGTTCACCGCCCGCAGCGGCACGGCGCTGGTCGACTCGCCGCGGCCGGTGCCGACCGACGGCCGGTTCCGGGTCGGCAGCATCACCAAGACGTTCGTGTCGACCGTCGTGCTCCAGTTGGTCGGCGAGGGGAAGGTGGAGCTGGACGCGTCCGTGCAGCGGTACCTGCCGGGGCTGCTGCCGGACGGCGACAAGATCACCGTGCGCAACCTGCTCCAGCACACCAGCGGCCTGTACAACTACACCGACGCGCTGCCGCTGGGGCCTGAGGGCTTCGAGACGATCCGGCACAAGACGTGGACGCCGGCGGAGCTGGTCGCCCTGTCCACGGCGAAGCCGCTGGACTTCCCGCCCGGCACGGATTGGCGCTACTCCAACACCAACTACGTCGTGGCCGGGATGCTGATCGAGAAGGTCACCGGACGGCCGTACGCGGTGGCGCTCACGCAGCGCATCCTGCGCCCGTTGGGGCTCACCTCGACCTCCGTGCCCGGCACGCGGACCGGCATCCCCGGCCCGCACGCGCACGGCTACTACCGGGTGGGCGGGCAGGTCGTGGACGTGACGGAGCTGAACCCGTCGGTCGCGTACGCGGCCGGTGAGCTGATCTCCACGACGGCGGACCTGGACCGGTTCGTCGACGCCCTGCTGGACGGTCGCCTGCTGCGGCCCGCACAGCAGGCGGAGCTGACGGCCGTGCTCCCGTACTCGGACGGCTACGGCCTCGGGATCTCCCGCGCCGACCTGTCGTGCGGCGTCACCGTGTGGGGACACGACGGCGGGATTCCGGGCTACATCAGCATGATGTCGAGCACCGAGGACACCAAGACCCGACTGACCGCCTCGATCACCACCGCACCCGACCCGGGCGAACTCGGCGGGGTCGGCGCATTGCTGGAGGAGGTGTTCTGCTGACGCGTGCGGTCAGGGTCGGAGCGCTGGCTGGTGATACCCAAGGGCGGGTTGAGTATCACGACGAGTCGGTAATGCGAATTCGGTAGCACTGGGCGTAGAAGGCGGTGCGGGGCTTCCCCTGGGGGGAGTGGGAAGCCCCGCACGCCGGTCCGACGGCACGTCCGGGGGCAGAACGGCGTCGGGAGAGGGGCGCGGCTGAGTGGACAGCCGGGTGCGCCCGGGTCAGGTCGAGGCCAGGAACGTCTCCAACTGCTGCACCACGAACGCGTGGTCCTCGGCTTGGGGGAGGCCGGACACCCCGACGGTGCCCACCATGCCGACGCCGACCACGTTCACGGGGAACACGCCGCCGTGCGCGGCATAGCGGTCGGGGTCAAGGCGGGAGTGCTCCTCGAACGTCTTGCCGCTCGCACGGAAGCTCTCGCCGACCCGGTACGAGCTCTGCGCGTACCGGTCGACCACGCGGCTCTTGCGGTCGATCCACTCGTCGTTGTCCGCGGAAGTCCCCGGCAGCGCGGCGTGGAACAGGCGTTGCTGCCCGCGTCGCACCGAGATCGTCACCGGCAACGCCTGGTCCCGGGCGGCGGACAGCAGGAACGCGCCCAGTGCCAGCGCCACCTCGTTGTCGAACGACGTGAACACCAGCCGGGACTCCTGTTCGACCAACGTCTCCAGCAAGCTCACAGCGACACCACCTGTCCGGTCCGGGCGGAGGTGAACGCCGCCTCGATGACTTCCAGCGTGCGCACCGCCGACTCCGTCGGCGCGAACGGCTTGTCCACCACGACCGGCAAACCGGCCTCGATCGCCGCCAGCGCCAACGGCACGTGCGTCCGGTTCGGGGTGGCGACCACGACCAGGTCCAGGTCCAGCGTGAACAGGTCCTCGATCGTGTAAGGCAGCTCGACACCGGGGTAGGCAGCCCCAGCCTGCTCACGTCGCACCGGATCGGCGGTGACGACGGCGCTCAGCTCCAAGCCGCGAGTGGCGGCTATCAGCGGTGCGTGGAACACGCGGCCGGCGATGCCGTAGCCGAGCAGTCCGGTGCGGAGAGACATGAGGGAGATTAAAGCAACGCCGTGTAGTAAAAAGCCAGGTGCGATGATGGACCCGTGGCCAACTTGCGCTTTCTGCGGGGGTACAACGACGCGGTAGTGCTGGGCTTGGCCCGGTCCGGCGCGGTCACCAGGGTCGAACTGGCCGACCGCAGCGGCCTCACCCCCCAAGCGGTGTCCAAGGTGGTGAGCAGGCTCATCGTCGACGGTCTGCTGGTCGAGTCCGGCACCCGCAACGTCGGCGTCGGCAAGCCGCGCACCCTGCTCAAGCTGGTCGCGGACAGCAGGCTCGCGCTCGGCGCCCAGGTCGAACGGGACGAACTGCGCGTCGTGCTCACCGACCTCGCGGGCACCGTGCTGGACCGCGCCGTCGCACCACTCCCGCGCGACTTCGACCCGCCGACGTTCGTGGAGGAGCTCAACCGCTTGGTCGACGGCCTGCGCAGCGACCGGCTCCGCAGCGACCGGCTTCTCGGGGTGGGCATCGGTTTCGTCGGACCGCTCGACCACCGCACCGGCGTGGTGCACTACCCGACCGGCCTGACCGCGTGGCACGACGTGCCGCTGCGCGCGTTGGCCGAGAAGCGGCTGGGCCTGCCGGTCGTGCTCGACAAGGACACCAACACGGCGGTTGTCGCCGAGGCGTGGCGGCGCGGCGAGGAGCTGCGGGACGCGGTGCTCGTGCTCGTCGGCACCGGTCTCGGCATCGGGATGCTGCTCGACGGCCGCGTGCACCGGGGCGTGCGGACCAACGCGGGCGAGTACGGGCACACCACCATCCAGCTCGACGGCCCGCCGTGCGTGTGCGGCCGGAGCGGGTGCATCGAGGCGCTGCACAACCTCGCCGCCGCACGCGGTGACCTGGTGGAGGCGACGTCCATAGTGGGCGTGGCCGTGGCCGATCTGGTGCAGCTGCTCGACATCGACCACGTGGTGCTGGCCGGTCGCGCGGTGCTCGCCGAACCCGCCGCCTACCTGGATGGTGTGCGGGCCCGGTTGCCCAAGGACGAGTGGCTTCCGGTGGACGTGTCGATCACCCCGTTGGGTGACGATGTGGTCGCGGCGGGTGCGGCCATGCTCCTCCTGAGCGAGTTCTACGGCCGCCCTAGGTGACTGATTTGGAGATGCCCTGCTCACGGGCACCCGTGCGGGTGATTCACTGTGCAGCATGTATGCGCTCCGGTACGCCGTCGGCACCGACCCCGGCCTGCGCCGTGAAGCGAACGAGGACTCGGTGTATTTCAGCGAACGCCTGTTCGCCGTCGCCGACGGCATGGGCGGTCACGCGTACGGCGAAGTGGCGAGTTCGATCGCGGTGGCGGTGCTGGCCGACCTCGACGTGGAGGCCGACGACCCCCTCGGTGAACTGTCCGGCGCGGCGCGGGAGATCGCCATCCGGCTGACGGACCTGGCCGAGGAGAACTTCGACATGCGCGGCATGGGCACCACGCTCACCGCGCTGGTGTGGGACGGGGAGCGGTTCGCGGTCGGGCACATCGGCGACTCGCGCTGCTACCTCGTCCGCGAGGGCGAGCTGACCCAGATCACCAGGGACCACACCATGGTCCAGGCGTTGGTGGACGACGGTCGGATGGCCGCCGAACAGGCCGCCGAGCACCCCGGCCGGTCCATGCTCATGCGCGCGCTCCAGGCGGGCAGCGCGCACGACCCGGACCTGTTCTTCCAGGACGTCGAGGCGGGCGACCGGTACCTGATCTGCTCGGACGGTCTGTCCGACGTGGTCGGCGCGGCCGAGATCGCCGGACTGCTGGCGGCCACCTCGGACGGTGACGAGACCGTGCAGGCGTTGATCCAGGCGGCGAACGCGGGCGGCGGACCGGACAACATCACCTGCGTCGTGATCGACGTGCTGCCGTCGGGCAACTCCTCGTGGCTGCCGAAGTGGCTGACCCGCTGACCCCTGGCTTCAGAGCGCTGAGAGCCAGGGTGCTGATCCGTGTCCACGCCGCCAGGACGGGCTAGGGCGCTGAGCCAGGGTCTACGTTGAGCCAGGGCCTAGGGCGTTGAGCCAGGGTCTAGGGCGTTGAGACGCCGAGCAGGTCGTGCAGTGCCGCCTCGCCGGTCGGGGTGAGGCGCACGGCGCGGCTCGTGCCGATCTTCCGGACCCAGTTGCGGGCGTGGAGTTGGGCGCACACGTGCGCGCCCGCCGTGCCCGCGAGGTGGGAGCGGCGCTCGGTCCAGTCCAGACATGCTTTGGCGAGCGGGCGGCGAGTGCTCGGTGGGGTGAACGCGAGTTCGTCCCTGAGCCATGCGAGGCCCTGGTCTGTGACCGCGAGGTCGTCGGTGAGCAGGCCGCGTGCGGTCATGGCGTCGGTGATGGCCACGCCCAGCCGTCCGGCCAAGTGGTCGTAGCACGTGCGGCCGCGTCGGAGGGCCTGGTTGGCGGCGGACGCGCTGAGCGTGGGTTTCGGCGGTTCGGTCGGTCCCAGGTAGCCGAGCAGGTCTTCGAGCAGCCGGGCCTGCTTCGGGCCGGCGAGTTGGACGTAGCGGTGGCGGCCCTGGCGGCGTTCGACCAGCAGTCCGCCTTGAACGAGCCGGGTCAGGTGCTCGCTGGCCGTCGAGGGTGCGACTTCGGCGGCGTTGGCCAGTTCGCTGGACGTCCACGCCTTGCCGTCCATGAGCGCGAGCAGGAACCGGGCGCGGCTGCGGTCGGCCAGCAACGCGGCCAGGTTCGCCAGTTCGTCGGCTGCCATGCCCGCCATTGTGCGCGCCCGACGCTTCGGTGTGCGCCGAAGTAAGTAAGGCTTATGTTCGCAGCATGACTTCGGAAGTTCTGCACAGCAAGGCTTACGTCGTAACGCCAGTGCCCGCAGCGGAGTCCGGGGTGGCGTGGCTGCGGGCCGGTGGGGCGCGGTTCAGCGAGGGTGCGGACCACGAGCGGCGGCGGGCGTTCGCGCGACGGACTCTGTCCACTGTGGATATTCAGTCGTTGCGGCGGGCGGGGATGCCGGTGGCGGTGTTGGCGGAGGCGTTGGGGCTGCCCCGGTCGGTCGCGTCGGATGTGGCGGTGGTGGCCACCTGCTATCAGCCGCATGTTGCGGTGACACGTGAGGCCGATGAGGCGGTGGCACGGCTGGTCGCCGCGTGTGGTGGGGTGTGGGACGAGGAGACGGCCAACCGGATCGGGTTGCTGGTGCAGGCGTGTGACGCGACGCGGGCGTTGATCGCCGGGGTCGAGCCGCCGGTCCCCATCACCCGCCGGGTCGCGCCTGATGGTGCGGTGGTCGAGGTGGATCTTCGTGACGCTTGGTTCGGGGCCGGGCGGCACGAGTGCCCGGGGCGGGCGCACGCGTTGGCGTTGGTCGAGGGCGCGCGGGCGTTCCACCGGTTGCACGACGGGTTCCTGGTGCTGCCGAACGCCTGGGACTTCGCGTCGGCGGCGGCTTTCGTGCGGGCGGGGTTCCCTGCGGTCGGCACGACGAGCCTGGGTGTCGCGGCGGCGCACGGTATCCCGGACGCGGCGGGGGCGGCGCGTGCGGAGACGTTGGCGTTGGCCCGGATGCTGGTCCGCCTGCCCGTGCCGGTCACGGTGGACGTCGAAGCCGGCTTCGGCGGTGACGTGCGTTCGTTGGCGGCAGAGCTCTGGGAGCTGGGCGTGGCCGGCGTCAACGTCGAGGACGGACGCGGCGAAGGCTTGGCCGACCCCGCCGATCAGGCCGCGATCGTGCGGGCGTTCAAGGAGGCCGCACCCGGACTGTTCGTCAACGCCCGCGTCGACACGCACTGGCTGACCGTGGACCGGGATTCCACAGTAGACCGCGCCCTGCGATACGTAGACGCAGGCGCCGACGGCATCTTCGTCCCCGGACTGAACGACGAACGGCGAATCGCCGACGTGGTCGCCGCCGTCCCCGTCCCCCTGAACGTCCTGGCACAGCTGAACATCAAGACCCTGCAAGACCTGGGCGTCCGACGAGTCAGCACCGGCTCACTACTCTTCCGCGCCGCACTAGGCGAGGCCGTCCGAACCGCCGAAGCCGTCCGAGACGGCACCCCCACACCCACCAACATCCCCACCTACAACCAAATCCAGTCCCTAACCCCCACCTCATAACCCAAACCCCGAGAGTCGAACCCTCACGTCGCGCGTGTCCAACGTTCAGAACGCGCGTGTCCTACGTTCAGAACGCGCGTGTCCTACGTTCAGAACGCGCGTGTCCAACGTTCAGGACCCCCGAGTTCAACGTTCAGGACCCCCGAGTTCAACGTTCAGAACAGGCGAGCGCGGGGCCCGAACGTTCCGAGTGCTCAACTCGCCTGTTCTGAACGTTGGACACGCCTGTTCTGAACGTTGGACACGCGCGACGTGAACGTTGGACACGCGGGGCCTGAGGGTTCGACTCTCGGGAGGGTTAGTTGGGGAAGGTGGCTGCTGCCCAGGTGGCTAGTTCGGCGGCGGCGGCGGTGGGGGATCCGGGGGACGGGGTGTTGGTGATCAGGGCGAAGTGCAGGCCGGGGGTGGGGGTGGACAGGAGTAGGCGGTTCACGCCGGGGGTGCCGGGTTCCGGTGCGACGGAGACGCGCTCGGTGCCGGTGTAGGAGGGGAGGCCGGTGAGGGTGGCCAGGGTGCTCACGACGGTCGTGGAGGCAGGGGTGAAGGACGACGGGAGGTGCAGTTCCGTCGGGGCGGTGAGGCCGCTGGAACGCCAGACGAGCACGCCGAACTGGCCAGTGCCGACCAGGGCGCGCACGGCGGGCATCGTGTCGGGGATCTTGTTCCAGGAGAGGACGGTACTGCCGTCCCGGGCGCGGTCCTCGTACGTGAACGCGAGCGTCTTGCCCGCGACGGCGCGCGGGAACAGCCGGTCGACGACGCGGCTTTCCACCGTCAGCACGGCGTTCCCGCTGTCGTCGAGGCGCACGGCGGAGAAGTGCTCGTCGTTCATCGCGTCACCCTCGGTGCGCACCTTGTCCGGGTTGTCGTTCATCAGCTCGTGGTGCCGCCCGTAGTTCACGTCCCAGTGCCACTGGCTGCCCGACAGCACCGGGCCGGACCCCGCCGCGCCGGCCCACCACCGTGCGCCCGACAGCCGGGAGTCCAACGCCTGGTACATCGCCTTCAGCACGGTCGGGTTCTTGTCGGAGGTGTAACCCGAGACCGGGTGCCCGAACTCCGACACGATCCCGGCCGTGCCGAGCGCGCTCGCCCGGTCACGAATCCGGCCGAACGCGGCCGTGTACTCGCCGTCGGCCGCCTTGCCCGGCTTGAGCACACCGGACTGCGCGGCGCCGTCGTAGAAGTGCGAGTTGAACACGTAACGGTTGCCGAGGGTGGAAATGCCGGGGAACCCACCGGGTTCGGCGAAGAAGTCCACGTTCTGGTTCCAGAACACCAGCGGCTCGACGAACGCCGGCTTGTCCGCCCACCCCGCGTCGTCCATCCGCTGCCGGAACTGCTGGTAGAACGGCCAGAGCAGGTCACGTTCCCAGCTCACGCCGTCCTGCCCCTGGTCGTACTTCCCGGCGTACGGCTCGTTGAGCGGGTTGACGCCGAGCACGAGCCGGAACGCCTCGGCGGACAGCCGCGACTTCACGTGCCGCATCGCCTCGCCCGCCTGGTACAGGAATTCGTCGCGGATGCGGATCGACCCCGCGGACGTGGTCACCTCGCGGTTGTGCCAGAAGTCGTACGTGGCGGCGGTGACCGCGTTGTTGTTCTTCATGTTCTGGCCCCAGTGCGCGCAGATCCCGCACGACTCCTTGGGGTAATTGCCCGCGCGCACGACCCACTCCGGCGCACCGTCGCCGGTGTACCAGCTGTCGCGGTTGAAGATGTACCGCGAGTACAGGTCCTGGTGGAAGTCGAGGTAGACCCGGATGCCCTGGTCGGTGAAGGCGCCGATCTGCTCGGTGACCCGGTCCAGGTAGGCGTGGTCGATCCGCCGCGGCTCGGGCTCGACCCACGCCCACGTGAGCAGGAAGCGCACCGCGTTGGCACCGGTCAGCCGGCGCATCGCCACCGCCGACGACCGGGCGTCCGCCGTGCCGGCGAACGGCAGGCCCCGGTTCTCGGCGAGCTTGGCGGTGCCGGAGACGTTGAACCCGCGCAGCACGACTTCACGCCCGTGCTGATCGCGGAACGTCCCGTCGGCAACGACCAGCGTGGCGCCGTCGAACGGGAGGCCTTCCGCGACCGCGACGCTGGGTGTCGTCAGTGACATCAACAGCAGCACAACCACGAGCATCGATCGCTTCACGAGCACGTCCGCCTCTCACTCCGCCGAAGATGAAGACGTTTCACGTTCAGCGTAGCGGATCAACGGCGTCGCACAAGCGAACGAGGTCAGAGGTCGAGCACCAATCGCGGCCCGCACGACCGTGACACACAGATCATCATCACGTCGCAGGCCTGCTTCTCCTCCTCGCTGAGCAGCGAGTCCCGGTGGTCCGGCACTCCTTCCAACACGCCCGTCTCGCACGTCCCGCAGGTGCCCTCCTGGCAGGAGGACAGCACGGTGACGCCCGCTTCTTCGAGGGTGTGCAGGATCGACTTGTCCTCCGGCACGACCAGCGTCCGACCCGATTGCGCCAGCTCCACCTCGAACGACGTGCGCTCACCGCTGTCGGCGCCCGCCTTGGGCGTGAAGCGCTCGACGTGCGCGCGACCGGGTGGGAGCCGCTGCTCCACGGCGGTGAGCAGCGGCTCCGGCCCGCAGCAGTACACAGCGGTCTCCGGCGCCTCCGACGAAACGAAGGAGTCGAGGTCCAGCAGCCCGGTCTCGTCCTGCGGCGCGACGATCACCCGATCGCCGTACTGCTCCCGCAACTGCGCGACGAAGGCCATCGAGGAACGCGTCCGCCCGCCGTACAGCAGCCGCCAGTCCGCCCCACGCTCGTGGACGGCGGCCAGCATGGGCACGATCGGCGTGATGCCGATACCGCCCGCGATGAACAGGTAGCGTTCCGCCGGCACCAGCGGGAAGTTGTTGCGCGGCCCGCGAATGCGCAGCGTGCTGCCCGTCGCGAGCTGTTCGTGCACGTGCCGGGAGCCACCGCGGCCCGCCGGCTCGTGCAGCACGGCCACCTCGAACACCGAACGGTCCGCCGGATCGCCGCACAGCGAGTACTGCCGCACGAGATCAGGCCCCAGCACCAGGTCGAGGTGGGCGCCGGGCTCCCAGGCGGGCAACGGCTCGCCGTCGGGGTGGCGCAGCGTCAGCCGCACCACGCCGTCGGCCACGACCTCCTTGTGCTCCAGCAGGACGTCGAACTCCACCACGGCGCGCGGCTCGGTGAACGTGGTCATCCGCACTTCTCCTCAGGCCTGGGCCCCGACGGGCTGCCGGTCGACAACGGGCTCACGGTCGGCGGGAGGTTGATCGGCGGGAGGCTGGTCGGGCTGCCGGTCGGCGGCCGGTGGTTCGTGGCCCTCCGGGTGGGCCAGCAGCCACTCCCACAGCTCGATCGGGTCTTCCGACTCGTGCTCCGCGCCGCAATGGCACACGCCGATCAACACGTCCGTGCCGAGTTCCCAGTGGATCCGGTAGACCGTGTTGCCGCGCAGCATCGCGACCCGGTCATTCATGCCCTGGCCGCCTTCACCGGCTCGTCGGACTCGGCCGCCATGCGCTTGAGGATGCGCCGCGCCGCCAGGCCGCCCGTGTCGATGTTGACCGACAGCTCCTGGTAGTCGGCGGGCTCCTTCTGGATCACCTGCTCCAGGATGTCCAGCGCGACGACGTCCTGCATCACCACCGTGCGGTTGTTCTCGCGCAGGAAGTCCGACACCTCCTGGTCGCCGAGGGCGAAGTCCCGCGCCACGGCCCAGAAGTCGTGGGTGCTGTGCTCGGTCTCCGGGGTGATGGCGTAGACGACCTCGACGTGGAAGGCGTCCGGGTCCGTGCCGTCCTCGTTGGGCAGCACGCCGACCGGCGCGATCCGGCTGTGCAGCAGGTACAGGCACGGCGGGTGGTACTCGATGTCCTGCCACCGGGTGATCCGGCCCTCGATGCCGGTGGACTTGGAGTAGAACGGCGGGCAGGCGGCGTCGGCCATGTGCCTGCTCACGTAGATGACCTTGTTGTCCTCGTCCACCTCGGTGGTGATCGGCGTGTTCGCCACCTCGGGCGTGCCGATGTAGCCGCCGTGCAGGTAGGTCTCGTGCGACAGGTCCATCAGGTTGTCCACCAGCAGCTCGTACCGCGCGGCCAGCGGCTCCATCCCGCACACCGTGGTGTACGCGGGGTCGGCCAGCCAGGGCGCCCGGGGGATCAGCGCCTCGTCGGCCTTGTCGCGCTCGCCGATCCACACCCAGACGAACGTGTCCTGCTCGACCACCGGGTACGACGCCACCCGGGCGGTGCGCGGAATCCGTGCCTGCCCCGGTACGAACACGCAGGTGCCGGTCTTGTCGTAGGTGAAGCCGTGGTAGCCGCAGACGATCGTGTCGCCTTCGAGCCTGCTCTCCGACAGCGGGTAGCGCCGGTGCACGCACCGGTCGGCCAGCGCCACGACCTCGCCCGTCTCCTCACTGCGGTAGAACACCAGAGGCTCGCCGAGGATCGTCCTGCCGAACAGCTCGCGCCCGATCTCGTGGCCGTAGGCCGCCACGTACCACTGGTTGCGTGCGAACGTCATGACTCTGTTACCTCCAGGTGTGGCGAGGTGGGGTATCCGTCGAAGTTAGGCTCCTACGTGTCGGCCGTCAAGAATGTGCCTAACATCGTCTCGACGAAGGAGGACGCCCGTGAACGGCTCCGGTTACGCTAGCCCGGTGACCTCGCACGACGATCCGCCGGTCCGGGGTGCCGGGCAGGAGGCGTCGGCGCGGCCGCAGTCGCTCATGCTCAGTTTCCTGGGCGTTCACGTGCTCAACCGGGGCATCGCGGTGTTCTCCGGCAGCGTGATCGACGTGTTCGCCCGGATCGGCGTCTCCGAGGAGGCGGTCCGCTCGACGTTGACCCGGATGGTCAAGCGGGACCTCCTGGTGCGGCACCGCAACGGCAGGCGGATGTACTTCGGCCTGACCGCACGCTCGGCGGCCGTGCTGGACGACGGCGAGCACCGGGTCTGGTACAGCGGCGCGGTCAACAGCGACTGGGACGGCACCTGGACGATGGTCGGGTTCTCCCTGCCCGAATCCTGGCGCAGCCAGCGGCACGACCTGCGCTCCCGTCTGGTCTGGGGCGGGTTCGGCCCGTTGCAGAACGGCCTGTGGGTCGCCCCCGGCGTGGTGGACGTGCCCAACCTGGTCGACGACCTCGACCTCAACGACCACCTCAACGTGTTCACCGCGCACACGGCCAAGCCGACCGAGGCCGACCAGATCGTGCACGCCGCGTTCGACGTGCCCGCGATCGCGGAGCGCTACCACGCGTTCCTGCGCCGCTGGGACGGCGAGTTCCCGTTGCCCGACGCCCCGGACGACCTGGCCCGGCAACTGCTGCTGCACACCGAATGGCTGCAACTGGTCCGGCAGGACCCCCGGCTGCCCGCCGAGCACCTGCCCGCCGACTGGCCCGCGATCCGCGCCGAACAGGTCTTCCACGGCCTCGCCGAGGCCTACCGCGAGCCGGCCCGGTCGATCGCGGAGTCGGTGCTGGACACCATCCCGGTCGACGGCCCGTCGACCGGCGCATGAGGGCCGCGGGCGGTCGACGGGCCGCCGCGTCGTTCCATGAAGAAATCCTCATGGTCGTTTCATGGTTCCGCCGGAGTCGACGACGATGCTCGGACGCGTGATCCCCTCGCGGCGCACCGCAGCTCTGCTCGCGGCAGCGGCGGCCCTGTTCGCCGCGGTCTTCGTCGTCTTCACGCTCGCCGGACAGGCCGAGCCGCCCCGGATGCCCGCCGAGGTGACGATCGGCGAGTCCGCCCCGCCGCCCAGTGCGACCACGTCGTCGGCGCCGACCACATCGCCGCCACCGGCCACCCAGGAACCGCCACCGCAAGCGCCCCTGACCACGGTAGTACCCCCGCCACCGCCGGTCGGAGACGATGACGATGACGACGACTGATCCCGTGCGGGGCACCCGCATCCCGGCCAGGGTGAAGATCATGGCGTGGATGCTCGGCCTGATGGTCCTCGTGCTGACCACCGTCGTGCTCGTGGTCTGGCAGCTGCTCGCCTCCGGCATGGACGACCGGGTGGCCAGGGCGATCGAGCAGGAGGCGGGCGAGTTCGGCAACTTCGCCGGCGTGGCGAAGGACCCGTCCACCGGACAGCCGATCAGCGACCCGCACCAACTGCTGGAGGCCCATCTCCGGGCCCAGTACCCCGACGCGTTCGAGGTGCACCTCGGGATCACCGAGACCGGTGACCGGCTGCGCGCGCTGCGTCAGGGCGAACCACCGTACGACATCGGCGCCGACGACGCCCTGCTGCGGCGGATCGTCGCCTCCCCGACGCCCTACGGCGAGGCGGACACCCCGGCCGGGCCGTTCCGCTGGGGCAAGGTGCACGCCCTGCCGCGGGAGGGGACGGGCGACGGCGCGGGCGGGTGGTTCGTCACCGGCTACTTCCTGACCGGGCTCGGCGCGCAGGACCGCCAGACCATCGACCTGATGGTGCTGGTCAGCGCGGTGGGACTGGTGGTCGCGGCCGTGGTGGCGTGGCTGGTCGCGGGCGAGATCCTGGCGCCGTTGCGGATGGTCCGGTCGGCCGCGGCGCAGATCGGCGAGGAGGACCTGAGGCGCCGCATCCCGGTGCACGGCCGGGACGACATCGCAGCGTTGGCCGAGCAGTTCAACGCCATGCTCGACCGGCTGGAACAGGCGTTCCGGGCGCAGCGAGAGTTCATCGACGACGCGAGCCACGAACTGCGCACCCCCATCACGATCGTGCGCGGGCACCTGGAAGTGATGGGGGACGACCCGGTGGAACGGGCCGAGGTGGTTCGGCTGTGCACCGACGAACTGGACCGGATGAGCCGCATCGTGGAGGACCTGCTGTTGTTGGCCAAGGCGCAGCGGCCGGACTTCCTGCGCCCGGAACCGGTGTCCCTCGCGGAGCTGACCAGCGACATCGACGCCAAGGTCCGGGCATTGGGCCCGCGCAGGTGGGTGCTGGAGGCGTTGGGGGAGGGAACAGTGCGGCTCGATCCGCAGCGGGTGACCCAGGCGGTCGTGCAACTGGCCCAGAACGCGGTGCAGCACACCTCCGCGGGTGACGAGATCCGTCTCGGTTCGGCGTTGGGGGACGGAGCGGTGTCCCTGTGGATCAGCGACGACGGCCACGGCATCGTGCCCGCCGACCTGGAGCGGATCTTCGAGCGGTTCGCCAGGGGTTCGAGCAGGCCCGCCGACCGGGGCGGCGCCGGGCTGGGGCTGGCGATCGTGAAGGCCATCGCCGAAGGGCACCGGGGCACGGTGAAGGTGCTCTCCTCACCGGGAAAGGGCACCACCGTGGGCATCGAACTGCCGACCGGACCGTCTGCTGTGGAGGGTGGTGTGGGATGAGCGGCCGGATACTGATCGTCGAGGACGAGCAGCGCATCGCGTCGTTCGTGGAGAAAGGGCTGCGCGCCAACGGGTTCACCACCAGCGTGGTCGGGGACGGCGACACGGCGCTGGCCTGGGCGCTGACCGGTGACTTCGACCTGGTCGTGCTGGACCTCGGGTTGCCGGGCCGGGACGGGTTCGCCGTGCTGCGCGCCCTGCGCGAGGCCAAGGTGGCCACGCCGGTGGTCATCCTGACCGCCCGGGACTCGGTGCACGACACGGTCGCCGGCCTGGAGGGCGGCGCGGACGACTACATGACCAAGCCGTTCCGGTTCGAGGAGCTGCTCGCCAGGGTCCGGCTGCGACTGCGGCCGGCGGACCGGGCACCCGAGGTGACCGTGCTGCGGCACGACGAGCTGTCACTCGACCTGCGCACCCGACGGGCCCGACTGCCCGATGCCGTCGTCGACCTGACGGCCAGGGAGTTCGCCTTGCTGGAACTGTTCCTGCGGCATCCCGGCCAGGTGCTGTCCAGGGAGCAGATGCTCTCGCACGTCTGGGGCTACGACTTCGATCCGGGTTCGAACGTGGTCGACGTGTACGTGCGGGCGTTGCGCCGCAAGATCGGCAACGACCGGATCCAGACGGTGCGGGGGATGGGCTACCGCCTCGGGGTCTGATCCCGGCAAGACCACTGCGGTCGGGCGACCCGTCCACACATGAGGGCAGTTTCATCAAGCGCTCACGGATCGTTCAGCCGCCGGCCACAGGCTGGTCGTCATGAAGGTCGCGACAGACGGGAACACGACGCCACCCTGGACGTCGGCCAGAACTGTGCCGATCAAGCCCTCTCAGGCCGGGACCTCTCAGGCCGGGACTACGCCGAACCGGACCGCACCGAACCTGAACACGCCGAACCTGACCACGCCGGGTAGGGACGCGCCGGGTAGGGACGCGCCGGGCAGGGACGCGCCGGGTCGGAATGCTTCGGGCGGGAATGCGCCGGGTCGGAACGCGTCGGGCCGGCCGGGGCGCAGGCGGACCGCAGTGCCGGGGCGCAAGCGAGCCGTGGTGAAGGCCGTGATCGGTGTGCTGGGTGTGGGCGCGGTCGCGCTGTTCCTCCTCGTCGGTGGCACCGGCTTGCCTGCCGACGGCAAGGCCACGTTGCTCGTGTTCGCCGTCGCGGTCGCCGCCTGGGTGTTCACCGGGCTGGACGACACGTACGTCGCCCTCTCCGCCGCGCTGCTGCTGGTCCTGCTCGGCGTGCTCGGTGGTGACGAGCTGTTCGGCGCGCTCGGCGGTGACACGATCTGGCTGTTGATCGCCGCGTTCGTCCTGGCGGCCGGTGTCGGCGCGACAGGCCTGCCCGCGCGGGTGGCGGTCGGTCTGGTCGCCAGGGCGCGCAGCGTCCGGCAACTGGCGCACCTGGTCACGGTCGCCCTCGTGCTGACCGCGTTCGCGGTGCCGGCCACCTCGGGACGCGCCGCGCTGGTCCTGCCCGTGTTCCTCGCACTGGCCAAAGGACTGGCCGACCGGCCGCGAGTGGTTCGCGCACTGTCCCTGCTGTTCCCCACGGTCATCCTGCTCTCCGCCGTCGCGACCCTGATCGGCGCCGGCGCGCACCTGATCACCAGCCACCTGCTGCTCACCGCGACCGGAGCGGGCATCGGTTTCGGCCAGTGGCTGCTGCTCGGGCTGCCGCTCGCCGTGATCTCATCGCACGCGGCGGCCGAAGTCGTGCTGCTGCTGTTCACCCGCCGATCCGACCGGGTGCGACGCCTGCGCGTCGACGCCGACCGGCTGGGCCGGCTGGCCAACGCCCCGCGCTCCGGTCACCTCGAACCGGCGGAACGCCGGGCGCTGATCGTGCTGGGCCTGGCGTCGGCGGCCTGGATCTGCGAGCCCTGGCACGGTGTGCCAGCCGCGGTGGTGGCGCTGGCCGCCGCGCTGGTGATCACGTCGCCGAAGCTGGGCACCGTCGCGCTCGGCCCCGCGCTGGCCGGGGTGCCGTGGTCGTTGCTGCTGTTCATGGCCGCCACCGCGGCCCTCGGCACGGCGTTGACGGGCTCCGGGGCTGCTGCCTGGCTGACCGGGAACATGGCGGGTCTCGGCGGTGGCGACCTCGTCTTCCTGGCCGCGGTCGTGGGCGTCAGCACGGCGGCGCACCTGCTGGTGCAGTCCCGGTCCGCGCGGTCGAGCGTGCTCGTCCCGGTGCTCATCCCGCTCGCCGCGGCGCTCGGGCTGAACCCGGCCGCGGTGGCTTTCGTCTCGACCGCGGCTGCCGGGTTCTGCCACACCATGCCGTCCTCGGCCAAGCCGGTGGCGATCTTCGCCGCCGTGCCCGGCACGGCCACGTACATCCGGTCCGATCTGCTCAAGCTCTCGGCGCTGCTCGCACCGCTCAACGCCGCGCTCGTGCTCGGGTTCGCACTCGTCGTCTGGCCGCACCTCGGCCTGCCACTGCGCTGAGTGGACCTGCTGAGTGAACCTGGTGCCTGTCCCCGCCGCGCCGCCGCCTCCTTCTTAACCCGGCAACGTCAATGGTGCGCGGAAAGTTTCCCAAAAATCTTCCATTGACACTCAAGTCGCTCACTCGGGTGACGTGGCTTGGGGTGCCGGCGCACGGCGGGAGTACACCGACCGTACCAGCGGACGTCCCGGCCCTGCCGACCATTCCGCTGATTGTCCACTGTGGAGGAAAAGTCATGATGCCGCTGAAGTTCGTCGTTGCACCGAGCGGGTTCAAGGAATGCCTCGACGCGGAGGAAGTGGCCGAGGCCATCGCGGCGGGCGTGCGCCGCGTCGTGCCCGGCGCCGTGGTCGACCAGGTGCCGTTGGTGGACGGCGGCGAGGGCTCGGCGAAGGCGTTGGCGGCGGCCACCAACGGTGAGTTGGTGCCGGTGGTGGTCAGTGGACCGCTCGGCCACCCGGTGCGGTCGCACTTCGCGGTGCTCGGCGGTCCCGGCCCGCGTACCGCGGTGGTGGAGATGGCGGCGGCGGCCGGGCTGCGGTTGGTGCCGCCGGACGCCCGCGACCCGGGTGCGACCACGACCTACGGCGTCGGCGAGTTGATCGGCGCGGCGCTGGACGCCGGTTGCGAGCGGGTCCTGGTCGGCTGCGGTGATTCCGGCACCTCGGACGGCGGCGCGGGCGCTCTGCGGGCGTTGGGCGTCCGGCTGCTCGACGAACGGGGCGAGGACCTCGTCCCCGGTGGGAGCGCGCTGGTGGACGTGCGCCACGTCGACGTGTCCGGACTCGATTCCCGGCTGGAGAAGATCGAGCTCACGCTGGCCTGCAACCCGCACAACGTGCTGTGTGGCGACCGCGGCGTCGCCAGGGTTTTCGGACCGCAGAAGGGAGCCGGCCCGGCACAGGTCGAACAGTTGGCCGCGGCGATGGACCGCTGGGCGGGCGTGCTGCACTCGACGTTCGGCGTGGACGTGCGGCACGTGCCCGGCGGCGGCGCGTCCGGTGGGCTCGGCGCGGGCCTGGCCGCCGTGCTCGGCGCGACGCTGACGCCCCGCTTCGAGGTGATGCTGGACCACGTCGACCTCGACGCCCGGCTGGCCGACGCCGACCTGGTGATCACCGCCGAGGGTGCGATCGACTTCCAGACACCGCACGGGAAGGTGCCCGCCGAGGTGGCCCGGCGGGCCAAGCGGCAGGGCAAGCCGGTGATCGCGCTGGCGGGCACCATCGGGCGCGGTGCCCGGCGCAGCCACGACGTGGGCATCGACGCGTACGCGGGCATCCTGGCGGCTCCCGTGCCGCTGGCCGAGGCGATGGACAACGCGGCGGAACTGCTCACCGATGCCACCGAGCGCGTGCTGCGCATGGTGCTCGTCGGCGCCTCAATGCGGCGTTGACGCTGTGGAAACAAGTGATTAACGTCGCCGGTAAGGAATCGACCGCATTTCGATAGCGTGCCGCCAACCGCCGCCTCCGTTTGTCGGCAACCGGGTTCACCTGTGTGAACGCATTCACCAGCGTGAACTTCCGGGTATTCGCAACAGGAGGCTCGATTGAGCAAGCACAGATTGGCCTCGCTCGCCGCGGTGGCGAGCGGATTCATCTTCGCGGTGGCCGTTCTGGTGGTGCCGACGGCGTCGGCCGCCACGCTGTTCGGCGACGATTTCGAGGACGGCAACTCGACCGGCTGGAGTTCCAGCGGCGGTAGCTGGTCGGTGGTCACCGACGGGTCGCGGGCCTGGCGGCAGTCCGGCACCAGTTCCGACGCCAGGGCGTTGGCGGGCTCGGTCTGGTCCGGCCAGACGGCGCAAGTGCGGGTCAAGCCGACCGCGTTCAACGGCGCGAACCGGCACGTCGCCGTGACGGCGCGGGTGCAGAACACCGGCAACTACTACTACCTGGGCCTGTCGAACGCGGGATCGGTGGTGCTCGGCAAACGGGCCGGTGGCGGGCTCACCACCCTGGCGTCCGCGCCGGCCACGGTGACCGTCGGCACCTGGTACACGTTGCGGCTGGAGGTGTTCGGCAGCACGCTGCGCGGCTTCCTCGACGGCACCCAGGTCGTGACGGCGACCGACACCACGTTCGCGAGCGGTCGGATCGGCCTGGCGAGCTACTACGCCGCCGCGTCCTTCGACGACGTGCTGGTGACCGACGTGGCGGGCCCCGGCGGGCCGACCACGAGCACGACGACCACGACCACCACCCCGCCGCAGCCGGGCACCTGCCCCACCACGGGCACGCCGACCGGGTTCGCCTCGGTCGACGCCTGGGGCCAGAACGGCACGACCGGCGGCGCGGGCGGGCCGACGATCGAGGTCGACACGGCGGCGGAGTTCCTGGCCGCGATCGCGCAGGCCGGGCCGTTGAACATCTGCGTGCGCGGCATGATCGCGTTGCCCGGCCCCATGCACGACGTCACGTCGGACAAGACGATCGTCGGCATCGGTTCCGCCTCCGGCCTCACCGGGGGCGGGCTTAACATCGGCCTGCCGATCTCCGAGATCACCGCGCCACCGGCCGACGCGGTGCACAACGTCATCGTCCGCAACCTGGTGTTCCGCAACTGGGCGGACGACGCGATCAACGTGCAGATGTTCTCCCACCACGTCTGGCTCGACCACAACGACCTGTCCAACGGCTACGACGGCGCGATCGACATCAAGCGCGGGTCCAGCTACGTCACCGTCTCCTGGAACCACACCCACGACCACGCCAAGAACATGCTGCTGGGCCACGACGACAGCAACGGCGCCCAGGACATCGGCCGGTTGAAGGTGACCTACCACCACAACTGGTTCAACGAGACCCCGCAGCGCAACCCGCGGGTCAGGTTCGGCGAGCCGGTGCACCTCTACAACAACTACTACTTCCACAACACCGACGTCGGCGTGGCGTGCCAGGCGGACGGGGGTTGCCTGGTGGAGGGCAACTACTTCGAGGACGTGGAAGAGCCGGTGAGCAACAGCTACGCCGGTCCGGGCGGGCGTTGTGTGGCTCGCAACAACGTGTTCGCCGGTGATGAAGCGGGCCAGCCGGATTGCAGCGGCAGCGTGCAGGAGGCGCGGGACTACTACGCCTACACGCTGGACGACCCGAACAGCGTCAAGGCCATCGTCACGGCGGGCGCGGGCGTCGGGAAGATCGGGAGCTGATCCTCGTCGTGAACGGCGTGGCCGCCTCGGCCACGCCGTTCACCTGGTCGTTTACCTTCGGTTGGCCGGTCCGGTGATTTCTTGGAGGAATCCTTACTTAGCGTTGTCGTTCTCCTGCGCTGCTGCTTCTGCGTGTCACGCGAAAGTGGTGTCACACAAGTTCAACAACCGCAGGAGATGACAATGCGTAACATTGGTCGTGTTCGTTTGGGAGCGGTCGCCGCCGCCGGGGCGTTGGCTCTCACGCTGACCGCGTGCGGTGGTGCCGGCGCCCAGCCGTCAACGCCGGCCGCCAACTCCGCCCCTAACGCTGTCAGCGTCGTTCAGCCGAACAACAAGGAGATCGAGACGCTGTTCGACAACTGGAACAAGGCGCTGGCCACGCTGGACCCGCAGAAGGTCGCCGACCTCTACGCCCCCGACGCCGTGCTGCTGCCCACGCTGTCCAACAACGTCCGCTCCGACCGGGCCGAGATCGTCGACTACTTCGAGCACTTCCTGGAGAACAAGCCGCAGGGCGAGATCCTGGAGCGCCACGTCAAGGTGCTCGGGTCGAACTCCGCGATCGACACCGGTACCTACCGGTTCACCCTCGGCAAGGACGGCAGCAAGGTCGACGCCCGCTACGCCTACGTGTACGAGAAGGTCAACGGCAAGTGGCTGATCGTCAACCACCACTCGTCCGCCATGCCCGAGAAGATCTGACTCTAGGCAGCTCGCAGCACGATGCGGACGCACAACCCGCCCGTCTCGGGCTCGTGCAGGCTCACCGTGCCGCCGTCGTCGGTCACCAGCTGTTTGACGATGGAGAGCCCGAGACCTGAGCCGGAGCGGCCCGTCAGCCCCGGACCACGCCAGAACCGGTCGAAGGCCCGCTGCCGGTCGGCAGCGGGCAAACCCGGCCCCTGGTCGATCACGTCGATCACCGCCTTGTCGGCTTTCCGCCTGCTGACCACGGTGATCGTGGCGTTGTCCGGGGACACGCCCAGCGCGTTCGACAGCACGTTGTCCAGCACCTGCTCCAGGTGCCCGTGGCCGGCCAGGGCGCGCAGGTCCGGGTCGGCGGCGTCGTGCCGGAGCCGGATGCCGTGTTCGTCGGCGGCGGCACGCCAGGTGTCGAACCGGTCCGCCACGACGTCGACGATGCGCATCGGCTCCGGGGTGGCCACCGTGGACTCGGCCCTCGCGAGTGCGAGCAGGCCGTTGACCAGCCTGCTCATCCGCACGACCTCGGCGGTGGCGTGGTCGACGTCCTCGCGCACGAACGGGTCCTCCACGCCGTCCGCGATGTTGTCCAGGGACAGGCGCAGCGCCGTCAGCGGGGTGCGGAGCTGGTGGGAGGCGTCACCGATGAACGCGCGCTGCGACCCGACCAGGGTGCCGATGGTCTCGGTCGCGGTGTTGAGCGTGCCGGCGAGCGTCCGGGTCTCCGGCGGCCCGGTCTCGGCGACGCGCGCGGTGAGGTCGCCGTCACGCAGCCGGCCCGCCATGCTGTTGAGCTCGCGGAGCGGGCGGGTGAGCCGGCGGGCCAGCAGGACGCCGACCACTGCCGCCACGATCAGCACCGTGACGGCCAAGGCGGCCCGGAAACCCCAGATTTGCCACAACCGGTTGATCACCGGCGCGGACGGGTAGCTGATCCGGATCGCGCCGACGACCGTGCCGTCCGGCGCCTTGGCGGGCACCGCCAGCACGAGACCTTCGGCTTGCAACGCGTCGGCGTGACGCCACTCCAAGTACTCCTGGCCGTTCAGCGCGTCGGTGAACGCCGGATCGTCGACAGCGACCGGGAGCGGCATCGGGTCCACGGCGGTGCGTTCGGCCGTCAGGACGTCCAACCGGCCGAGGGTCTGGTCCTGGTAGGCGTCCACCAGCCGGGCCAGCGCCTGCCGGGACGGCGCGTGGTCGGAGGCCAGGAGCAGCGCGGCCACCTTCGCCTCCCGGCGCGCGGAGTTCTCCTCGTCGGTGTACAGCTGGTCGGTGAGCGTGAACGCGACCGGGACCGTGAACGCGGCGATGGCCACCAACACCAGGAGCACGTAACTCGCGGCGAGCTGGCGGGTCACGTCAGCACCAGCCGGAACCCGACCCCGCGCACGGTCTCCACGGCGGCCGCGTCACCGAGCTTGCGCCGCAGCGCGCCGACGTGCACGTCGAGGGTCTTGGTCGGGCCGAACCAGTTGGCGTCCCAGACCGCTTCCATGATCTGCTCGCGGGTGAACACCGCGCCCGGTGCCTCGGCGAGGAACGCCAGCAGGTCGTACTCCTTCGGCGTCAAGGTGATCTCGATGCCGTCGACGTGCACCCGGCGGGCGCGTCGGTCGATCGTCAGCCTGCTCGACCTCGTCGCGTCCGGCTGGGCGACCGCGGGCCGGACCCGCCGCATCACCGCGCGCATCCGGGCGATCACCTCGCGGACCCCGAACGGCTTGGACACGTAGTCGTCCGCGCCGATCTCCAGCCCGACCACGCGGTCGGTCTCGTCCGCCCGCGCGCTGATCACGATGATCGGCACGTCGCCGCGGGCCCGCAGTTCACGGCACACGTCCAGGCCGTCCATGTCGGGCAGGCCGAGATCGACCAGGACCATGTCGGTCGGCTCCGCCGCCAGCGCCTCGGCCCCGGTCTTCACCCACTCGACGTCGAACCCGTACCTGCTCAGACCTCGCGTGAGGGACTCGGCGATCGGCTCGTCGTCCTCCACCAGCAGCACCCGCATGCACGAATCCTCGCACTGTCCCCTTGCGACACCAACGCCCACACCGCACGAGCGTTCAACTCACCCGTTCTGAACGTTCAACTCACCCGTTCCGAACGTTGGACACGCGCGTTCTGAACGTTGGACACGCGCGAGAGCCGAACGTTCAGGTACCCCGAATTCAACGCTCAGGACGGAGGTGGGCCGGCGCGAGCGTTGAACCCAGGGGGCCTGAGTGTTCGACTCTCGGGTCCAGTTTCCCTTGCAGGGCAAAGAGTTATGTGGTCTGGACCAGTGTCGTCAATGAAGATCACGGTCGGGAAACGACCGCATCGTCCGGTTCCGGTCGGGCAGGTGAACGACCGTGTTTCCCGGCTCGTCCGAGTGCGCGCGGCAGCAAGAACGCCACCATGAGAACAGCGATCGACACCGCGCTCACACCACCCGTCACCCACGCCACGTACACGCCCATGGCGAACACCTCGCCGCCCAGCCCCGCCACCGACGTCACCGTCGCCCGCGCGTCACCGGTGATCCGCTCCTGCAACCGGGCCTCGGCGGTCACCAGCACCAGCCGGTACACGCCGTAGAACACCGCGACCACCGCCAACCCCGCCGGGTGACCGACCAGACCCGCCGCACCCAACAACACCGCCGAACCGCCCAGCAGCACACCCAACGGCAGCCGGGTGCCACCCAACGCGGCACCGGCCGCACCGGCCAACGGGATGGCCAACGTCGCCAGCGGCACCCACACCGTCGGCACCCGCCAGTCCGCCGCGATCAGCGGGAAGTACTCCTCGAACGCGTCGATGGCGGCCAACATCGCCACCACCAGCACCGCCAGCCGGACGTCACGCACCCGCACGGTCTCCGACCAACCGGACCGCAACGTGGCCAGGTAGCTCTCCGGTTCCGGCCGCGGCGTCTCCGGCAGCCGGGTCGCCACCAGGGCCGCGGTCAGGCAGGCCGCCACGCTCACCCAGCCGACGAGCGCGAAACCGCCGGTCGCGAACAGCACCGTGGCCAGGAGGGCGGCCGGGATCTGCGCCAGCAGGCCACTGGCCGTGACGCGGCCGAGGACCCGGCCGAAGTGCTCCGGGGCGCCCGCCGCCACCAGGCCGTCGTGCAGCAGGGCTTCCAGCGCGCCCGACGACATCGCGCCGCCCACGCCCCACAGCACGAACCCCACCGCGAAACCGGTGAAGCCGGGTAAGGCGGTCCACACCGCGTACCCGGCCGCCTGGCACACACCCGACCCGACGACCGACCACTTCCGCGAGAACCGGTCCGCGAACGCCCCGAACGGCACCTCGGCCACGATCGCGACCGTCGACCAGATCGCGAACAGCGCCGAGACCTCGGCGTCCGACAACCCCGTGGCCACGAACAGCAGCGCGTACAACTGGTAGATCGGCACGGTGTCGGACAGCACGGACCAGCCCACCGCGAGACGGGCCAGCGGCCGAGCCGGGGGCGGTAGAGGGTGTCAACCAAAGCGCATAGGCCCAGGCTAACCCGCCTCCGGCTCGGCCGTCACACGGTTAAACCGGTGCCGTCAGACCGGCTCGGGGACCTGTTTGCGGCGCGTGCTCAGCGCGGCGTCGACCAGCAGGAACGCCAGCAGGCTCAGGCCGAACAGCGGTACGAACCAGCCCACGCCCACGGCCACCACCAGCACGGCGATCAACTGCCCGCGGGGCACCTTCCGCCACTGGCCGCGCGGCACCGGACGGCCGAAGCCGCGGGTCGGCCGGCGCAGCCACCACACCCGGTAGCCCAGGACCACCAGCGTCACCAGGCCGAGCCCGATGGCCAGCAGGAGCAGCTGGTTCGGCCAGCCGAACAGGATGCCCATGTGCGCGTCGATGCCCCACCGGGTGAGCTTCGCGGCCAACGGGTAGTCGGCGAACCGCACCTGGTCCACCACGTCACCGCCCATGACCGCCACCGCGTCCACCTGCGACGGCCACCCGCGTCCGACCTCGGTCACCGTCCACGGCGCGTCGGCGGACGCGGGGAGGCTGATCTCGACCTTGTCCCCGTCGATGCCCGCCGACCGAGCGGTCGCCAGCACGGCATCCACGTCGTCCGGTGACGCGGGCGCGGTCGTGCCGCTGCCGTGCCCGGCGTGGCCGTCGCCCGCGCCGAGTGACGGCGTGGTCCAGTCGAGCGCTTTGCGCAGGTCGGAGACGTTCTCGCCGGCGTAGGCGGACCAGGTCAACCCGGTCGCGGACAGGAACAGCGCGCCGACCAGCACCCACAGGCCGAGCACGGCGTGCCGCTTGGTCGCGGGCTTGGTCCGCTGGGTGCGACGGCGGCTGAACCACAGGAACACGCCGCCCAGCGCGACCACCCACAGCCAGGACGCGGCCAGCTCGCTGTAGAGCCGGCCGGGTTCGCCGAGCAGCAGGTTGCGGTGGATCTGGTCGATCGTGGTGCGCAGCGGCAGCACGCCGCTGGTGCCGTAGGTCATCAGGTCGCCGACCACGGTGCCGTCGGCCGGGTTCACGAACACCGTCGGCCGCGCGTCGCCGTCACTGGCGAACAGCACGCGGGTCGTCGCGCCGGGCTCGGGCGCCGGGCGGACGGCCACCAGCTCGTCACCGGGTCGGGTCGCCACGGCGGCCTCGACCTGGTCGGCCAGCGGCACCGACGACGTGGACACCGGCACGCGGAGCTGGTCGGAGTAGACCCACGACTCCAGTTGCGGAGTCGCGGCGTAGAGCACGCCGGTCAGGGCGGCGATCAGCACGAACGGGCCGACGAGCACGCCCGCGTAGAAGTGGAAGCGCAGCACGAGGCCGCGCCAGGACTCTGTCATGGCGAGAACTCCTAGGTATGGGCAGATGCCACCGGTCCCCGCGAGCGGGACCGGTGGTGGGGAGGTGCGGATACCTAGGAGTGGGGCGGGCCGCGGCGGGGCAGCGTGCGGCGGCGCAGCACCTCGGACAGCGGGTGCTGGGGGTGCGCGGCGATCGGGATGCGCAGCGGCGCGAACGCGGGCGGCGGGCCGATCCGGCGTGGCAGCACCGACGCCAGGACGGCGGCCAGCCGGAACACGGCCTGTTCGAAGCCCGCCAGGGCCGCGACGACGATCGCCGTGGCCGCCAGGTGGGCCAGCAGTGCCGAAGGCGCGGGCAGCATCTCGCCCGGCTCACGGGACAGCAGCGTGAGGAACACGTGTGCGGCCACCTGTACCACGCCGACCAGGCCGAAGAGGTCGGCGAACCCGAGTTGCCGGTCGGTCAGCGGCGCGCACGTCCACGCGATGGCCAGCGCGAACCCCAGCACGTGCGGGAGGGAGGGGAGGTGACCGCCGCTGCCCGCGTGCGCGAGCACGGCCAGCAGGCCGGTGGACAGCCCGACCGCACCGCAGCGCACCACGCGTGCGGCGCCTCGGGTCGGGGCTGGGGCCACGGTTGTGCAGCCTAGTGCCGGTCGGGACTGTTGCGGAAGAAGGACGAATGTTCGTCGGACGGACGGGAGCGTCGGACTCCGTTGTCCGGACGACCCCTATTCGTCGCTATTCACACCACTTGGGTTGGAATATCGCCAAACGGGTTGGAATATCGCTGGTCAGTTGTAGGGCATTCCGCCGAACGGGCTGGTGGACAGGGTTGCGGCGGTGGTGAAGACGGTGACCAGCAGGGCGGCGATGAGCACTCGTCCGATTCGCATGCGTTCTCCAGTCGTCGGGGTCGGAGAATTCCGGCGATTACCGTTGCAGCAGTCGGAGGGACGCGGAGCGGAATCGGCGTGAACAAAGGGCTAAGCTGTGCGAAGATCAGGTTAATTGGGAAATAATGTAACATCTTGTTAACCTGGCGTTAGCGCCGTATTCTGGATGTGTGCGCGCCGTCACACTGCGTCTCGCGGGCCGCGAGCGAGAGCTTGGCCGCCTCCTGGCGCTGGTGGACGACCTGTCCCAGGGGCGGGGCACCGCGCTGCTCGTGGAGGGTGAGCCGGGCATCGGCAAGACCGCGCTGGTCCGCGCGGCGTGCGACGCGGCGGCGGCCCGCGGCTTCCGGGTGTGCCGGGGCGCGGGCGACGAGCTGGGCCGTCCCCTCCCGCTGTTACCGCTGCTAGACGCGCTCGCCGTGGCCCGGTCGGAGAGCTCCGCGGTCACCGCCGAACGCCTGCTGGCCCGCGTGGACGACCTGTGCGCGATCGGCCCCATGGTGCTGCTGCTGGACGACCTGCAATGGGCGGACGAGGCGAGCGTCGCGGTGTGGCGGCGGCTGGCCGGGCTCGTGCCGCAACTGCCGCTGCTGCTGATCGGCGTGCTGCGGCCGTTGCCGCGCCGGGACGACCTGGCCGCGTTGCGCAAGGGCGTGACCCGGTTGCCGCTGCCGCGCCTCGCGCCGGCCGACGTGGTCGAGCTGGCCGGTCAGCTGGCCGGCGGCACCCCGGACGAGGCGTTGGCGCGGCTGGCCGAGGACGCCGGCGGCAACCCCCTCTACCTGGTCGAACTGGTCGAGGCACTGTTACGCGGCGGCGCGATCGAGGTGGACGCCACCGGCGCCGCCCGGCTGATCGACTCCGGCGTGCCGCCGTCGTTGTCCGCCGCGATCGCGGACCGGATCGGGTTCCTCGGCGCGGACGTGCGGCGGGTGCTCGTCGCCGCCGCGCTGCTCGGCGTGGACTTCCCGGTGGCGGACCTGGCCGCCGTGCTCGGGACGCGGGTGGTGGAGCTGCTGCCCGCGTTGCAGGAGGCGACGGTGGCGGGCGTGCTGGTGGACGGCACGGCCGGCCTGTCGTTCCGGCACCCGTTGGTGCGCACGGCTCTGTACGACGAGGTGCCCGAGGCCGCGCGGGGTGCGTGGCACGTCGAGGCGGCCCGCGCGCTGGTCGACACGGACGCGGGCGTGGACCGGGTGACCCGCCAGCTGCTCGCCGCCGACGACCGGATGCCCGACTGGGTGGCGGACTGGCTCGTCGCGCACGGCTCGATGCTCATCGCGCACGCTCCCGAGGCCGCCGTGGACCTGTTCGGCCGGGTCGTGGCCGCGCCGAACGCCGGGTCGCGGCGCGGTGTGCTGTTGGCGCACCTGGCCGAGGCGCGGTTCCGGCTGGGCGACCACCACGGCGCCGAGGCCGTCGCGCTGGCCGGTCTGGAGCACGGGACGCTCGTGGACCTGCACTGGACGTTGGCTCAGTGCCGCAGCATGACCGGGCGTTCGGCGGAGACGTTGGTGGAGGTGGAGCGCGCGCTCGCCGCGCCGGGCCTGACGTCCTCGGGCCGGGCGCGGCTGCTCGTGGTGGCCGCCCGCGCGCACTGGGACATCGGTGAGCTGGACGCCGCCGAACGGCTCGCCCAGGCGGCGCTGGTGGACGGCGACCGGTGGGCCACGAGCTGGGCCCTGCACGTGCGCACGATCGTGGCCATGGCGCGCGGCCGGATGGCGGAGGCGTTGCCGCTGTTCGACCGGGCGTTGGCGGTGGCGATGGGTGAGCCGGCCACGTCCGATCTGCGGCTGCTGCTCCAGATCAACCAGGCCGTGACGCTGGGCGAGCTGGACCGGGGCGCGGAGGCCATCGCGTCCGCGCAGGTGGTCCGGCACGCCGCCGACCAGGTCGGCAACCTGGTGCGGCTGGCGCAGGCGCAGAGCGCGTTGGGGCAGTTGCTGCTGGACGCCGGTCGGTGGGACGAGGCGTTGGTCGATGTGGACCTGCTGGCCGACGACCTGAAGCACCCGATGGTGTCGCGGTGCGACCACGGCGTGGCGGCGTTGATCCACCTGCACCGGGGCGACGCGGAAGGTGCGCGACGGCACCTCGATGTGGCCGGGACCGGGCTGGAAGGGCACGTGATCGGGCCGTTGGCGCTGGCCGTGAGCCTGGAGCTGGAGCAGGGCGGGCGGGTGCGCGAGGCGTGGTCGGTGCTGACCGGGTGGGACTCGGTGGAGGACCTGCTGCCGGACTTCGTGCGGCTGGCCGTGGAGCTGGGTGAGGACGCGTCCGCCGCGGTTGCCCACGCCGAGGCGTTGGCAGCGGAGCTGGACGTGCCGCACCGGCGGGCGTCCGCGGCCTACTGCCGGGCGCTGGTGTCGGCCGATCCAGTGGGGCTGCTGCACGCGGCCGAGGAGTACCGGGTGGCGGGGCGTCCGCTGTTCCGGGCCAAGGCGTTGTCCGCGGCGGCGGAGCTGTTCGCGTCGTCGGGCGACCGGTCGTCGGCGCGGGCGGCGTTGAGCCACGCGGTGGACGCGCACGCGGAGTTGGGCGCGGAGTGGGACTCGACCAAGTTGCTGGCCCGGTTGCGCGTGCACGGCATCCGCCGCGGCCCGCACGCCAAGCACCGGCGGGCCACGCACGGGTGGGAGAGCCTGACGCCGATGGAGCTGAAGGTCACCGAGTTGGTGGTGACCGGCCTGTCGAACCGCCAGATCGGGGAACGCCTGTTCCTGTCCGGCCGCACCGTGGCCACCCACGTGTCACACGTGCTGGCGAAACTCGGGGTCCGGTCGCGCACGGACATCGCGCGTGAGGCCGTCCGACACCTGGGCGCGTCGGGCTGAGTCTAATTGCCGCTGCTCCGCAGACGGCGGCTCGGTCGCCGGGGAAGTCGCGACCTCGCGAGGTTGGTCGCCTGGGTGGCGTGATCTCGTGGCCGAGGTGCTGCGTCAGGGCTTCGGGTAGCGCTCGCGGGCCCAGGTGGCGTACCTGGCGGGGAACCTGCCGGCGGCCACGTACTGCTAGAGGGCGCGGGCGAAGAACAGGGCGGTCTCGCCTTCGGTCGGTGTGCCCCGGTAGAACGTGGTGTCCAGGCCGCACAAGGCGAACCCCATCCGCTGGTAGGCGCGCACGGCGGGGACGTTCACGGTCGACGTCTCCAGCCATGCGGTCAGCGCGCCGTGCGCGCGGCCGTGCGCGCAGGCGTGGTCCACCAGCGCCCGGCCGATACCGCGCCCCCGGTGGCTCGGTGCGACGGTGACCTGCTGGATCACCAGCCGCCGGTGCCAGTCCTCCAAGTCCACCACGACGAACCCGTGCACGCGTGGACCGTCGGCGGCGACGAACACCGTGCCGTCCGGGTCGTCGTCCGGTGGGAAGACCTTGTGCAGCGGCGGGTCGACCGGGGTGGGGCGGAGAGCGAATCCCTCGGGCTCCACCACGACTTCGAACACGGTGTCGGTGGTGAACGAGTCGTCCAGTGCGGCGATCCGGTCGAGGTCAGCGGCTTTGGCGGTGCGCAGCTCCACCGTGCCGAGGCTATAGGCGGGCGTGGCGGACGGCGGAGAACGCGATCCCGACCGCCTGACCGATCAGGCCGACCACCGCGATCCACAGCGCGGGCCGGTTGCCCAGCCAGTCGGCCAGCGTGCCGCCCACCAGCGCGCCGATCACGATCATGCTCCGGTTGACCGACCGCGTGGTGGCGTTCATCCGGCCCTGGAGCCGGGCGGGCGTGATGGTCTGCCGGTAGCCCATCTCCACCGCGCCGTCCAGGCCGATCGACAGGAAGAACAGGAACTGCGCCGCGCACAGCAGGGCGAACCCGGTCGCGCTCGACGTGGCCAACGGGACCAGCGCGTAGGCCACCGGGGTCAGCCAGCGGGCGGTCACGATCACCGGGCCCACGCCGAACCGTCGCCCCGCCGGGCCGGACAGCGACGCGCCGAGCAACCCGCCGAACCCGCCGACGGCGAACGTCACGCCGAACTGGAACGCGTCGAAGCCCAGTTCGTCCAGCACGAGCATGGTGTAGACGATGGTGACCATCGACGTGAACAGGAACCAGGCGTGCGAGGCGATGGCGAGCGGCTTGAGCACCTCGTGGTGGTAGACCCACCGGAGCCCTTCCCGCACCTCGGCGCGCAAGTCGCGCTTCGGGGCCTCGACCGGCGGTTCCGCGGTGCGCAGGGTAGCCAGCACCAAGCCGGAGACCAGGTACGAGAAGGCGTCGACGAGGAACGCGAGCGGTCCGCCGATCGCCTTGACGAGCGCGCCGCCGACGAGCGGCCCGAAGCCCTGCGCGGCCGACCGGGTCTGCTCCAGCCGGGCGTTGGCGTCGGTGAGCTGCGCCGTGGGCACGAGCAGGGGCAGGAACGACTGGTGTGCCGCGTCGTAGAACAGGGACAACGTCCCGAAGACCACCACCAGGACGGTCAGCAGCGGCATGGTGAGCGTGCCGGTGAAGGCCATCAGCGGGATGAGGGCCAGCACGGCGGCTCGGGCGAAGTCGGTGCCGACGAGTATCGGCAGCTTGCGGCGGCGGTCCACCACGACGCCCGCGACCAGACCGAACAGCATGTACGGCAGCCAACGTGCCGCTTCCAGCATGCCCGCCGCGGTGGCCGACGCGCCGAGCGTCAGCACCGCTACCGTCTTCAGCGCCAACGTGGTGACGTGCGTGCCGGCCAACGACACCGTGTCGGCGGTCCAGAAGCGGACGAAATCCCGCTGGTTCAGCAGTTTGATCGTGCGATCGCTCATGCGGCCACCCCCATGACCACCTTCTCAAACGTTGGCGCGCACCAGGTAGCCGGCCTCGATCAGCAGGGCGGCTTCCCGCTCGGTGAGGTTGGGGTCCGCACGGCGGAACGCCACGACGTGGTCGAGCTGATCGGCCGGGCGTCCACCACGCGAAGTCGCGTCGATCGTTCGTGACTCATTTCCGGCGATCACGCTTTTCGATCGTCGGAAATGAGGCGCGAGCGGTCTGCCCCGACGCGGAGCGTCGAGTCGATCACAGCCAGGCGACCGAGCCCGCCGTCTGCGGAGCAGCGGCAATTAAGCACCGTCTTTGTTCGCCAGCAGGCACGCTTGGGGTTGCTTCCCGTCCCACAGCATCCGGGCGGTGACGACGAGTCCGGCGTCGGCCAGCCACTCGACCACGCGGTCGGGTGGGAGCAGGTAGGCGTCGTAGGTCACGGGGAGGCCGTAGGACTGGAGCGGGCGCAGGTGGTCGTCGCCGACGTGGAAGCCGACCAGGAGTTGGCCGCCCGGTGCGAGGGTCCGGTGGAACTCGGCGAACACGCCCGGCAGTTCGGCGGGTGGCGTGTGGAAGATCGACCACCAGGCGACGATGCCGCCCAGTTCGCCGTCGGGGATGTCCAGCGCGGTCATCGACCCGACGTCGAACCGCAGGTGGGGGAAGGCCTGGCGGGCGATCTCGATCATCCGCGGCGACAGGTCGACGCCGAACGCGTCCAGGCCGAGTTCGTGCAGGTACTGGGTGACCTTGCCCGGGCCGCACCCGATGTCGGCGACCGGCTTTCCGGGCGCGACCAGCTCGGCGAAGGCGATGAGCAGGCTGCGTTCCAACGGCCGGTGGCCCAGTCCGAAGTCCTCGCGCTGGGCGAAGGTTTCAGCGACGGTGTCGTAGGACGTTCTGGTCGCGGCCAGGTGGGCGGGTTCGTTCATGGTCGAATTCCTACCCTTCCGAGACTGCCCTCGCTCGCAATTCGTGAGCAAGTGATCATGCGCAGGTTGTCTAGCATCGCATCCGTGACGGAATGGGGGTCCGGGGTGCCGTCTAGCTGGGCGCGTGCCGCGATAGAAGCCCTGGTCACGACCCGTGCGGAGGAGCAGCCGACACCCCTGCGGCGCTTCCCACTGCCGGGGGACGATTCCGTCGGGCTGTTCGTCAAGGACGAGTCGCTCCGACCCACCGGCAGCCTCAAGTACGGGTGCGGGGGTGCGTGAGCGCGGTGAGGCGGGAGCGGTGGTGATGCTGCTGGGCGACTCGGGCGTGCCGTACGCCGACACCTACTACGACAACCGCTGGGTCGAGGCCAAGGGCTGGGACCTGGCCGAGCCGACGGCCGCGCTGGCCAGGCTGACAGGGGCGTAGCCACGCCGTCCGGCGGTCACGGCGTGGGCCAATGGCGGTGCACTCGCTCCACGCGGGCCTCCGATCGCTCTGCCTGGTCCATGCCCAACCGCACACGCCGCCGCAACCGGCCTGCCACGACCTCACCCAACGGCGCGTCGGGGGCCTTCCGGAACACCGCCGGCCGCCGGGTCCGGACGACCTGCTCGGCTCGGTCGGCGACCGCCTCGTCCGCCGGCCCGAGCGCCGCGCGCAGGGCCTGGTCGGCGCCGCGCCGATTGGCCCGGTGGGCGCGCTGCCTGCCGCGAGGGATGTTCTTGCGGGAGCTCTTGTCGTTCTCCCCGTACACGTTGCGGCGGTCCTTGGCGTAGCTCAACCGCTTCTTCTCCTGCGGAGTCCTGCGCACCGGATGCCTCCTCGACCAACGTCCGCCGCGGACGGTACGCGGGCGATGTCCGACTGCCGAGCCGATTTCGGCCGTAGGGTCGTCCGATGACGCGCTTCGAGGTCGTCACCGCCATCGCCGCGCCCCCGCAGCGGGTCTTCGACGTCTCACTGGACGTCGAGGTGCACACCGCCTCCATGGCCGACGCCGCCGAGCGGGCCGTCGGCGGCGTGACCTCCGGCCGTCTCCGGCCCGGCGACACCGTCACCTGGCAGGCCACGCACTTCGGCCTGCGCTGGCGGATGACCTCCCGGATCAGCGCGTTCGACCCACCGCGGCACTTCGTCGACGAACAGGTGCGCGGACCGTTCAGGCGCTGGCACCACGCCCACCACTTCGAGCCGGACGGGCACGGCGGCACGCTGATGCGGGACGTGGTGGACTTCGCCGCCCCGCTGGGTCCGCTCGGGGTCGTGGCCGAGTTCGCCGTGCTCAACCGGTACATGCCCCGGCTGATCAGCGCCCGCAACGAGCACGTCAAGGCCGTCGCCGAGGCCGGATGAGCCCGTGCGTCAGTCGGGGATGGTGAGCAGGACGCGGCCGCGGCTGCCGGTGAAACCACTGTTCAACGAGTTGATCCGGTTCGAGCTCACGGCTCGGCCTCACGGCTCGGCTCCGCGCGGACACTAGCGGTTCGTCGGTCGTGCGTCGGCTCGTTGATCCGCGGAACGGGCGAGCGCACGTCCGATGATGCGGGCGCCGTCGGGGAACCGGTCGGGGTTCGGGCCGGAGTAGTTGAGCCGGATGAAGGGGCCGGAAGGTTCGGCGGGGAACCACTCGGTGCCGGGGGCGATCAGCACTCCCTCGGCTTCGCAGTCGCGGGCGAGTCGGTCCAGGTCGGTGGCGTCGGGTAGTCGTGCCCACAGGTGCAGGCCGCCGTGGGGCACGTGGTCGAGGTGGGCTTGCGGGACGTGCTCGGCCAGGTTGTCGACGAGCAGGTCGCGTCGGGCTCGCAACTGGTGGCGCAGGTCGCGCAGGTGGGTGCGCCACCCGGGCTGGGTGACGACGTCGAGCGCCGCGGCTTGCAGCAGGCCGCTGACGTACATCGACTCGGCCCCGCGATCGGCGAGGATGCGGTCGCGGGCGGGGCCGCGGGCGATGACGGCGGCGACGCGGACGGACGGGGACACGCTCTTGGTGAGCGAGCGCAGGTAGACGACGTGGCCCGCGTCGTCGTGCGCCGCGAGGGGCCGTGCGGTGGTGTCGATCCCGAAGTCGTGGGCCCAGTCGTCCTCCACGAGGAAGGCAGCGTGCGCGCGGATGACGTCGAGGACCTGCTCCGCCCGCTGGGGTGACCACTGGGCGCCGGTGGGGTTGGCGTAGTTCGGCTGCGCGTAGAACACGCGTGCACCGGTCTCCTCGAACGCACGCGCGAGTTCGTCCGGGTCCGGGCCGCTCGGTCCAGAGGGCACGGGGACGACGTGCACGCCGGCTTGCGCGGCGGCGAGGATGGCGCCCCAGTAGCTCGGCGATTCCATGAGCAACGGGTGCCCGAAGCCCACCAGGGCGCGGAAGATCGAGCTCAGGCCGCTCTGGCTGCCGGGCAGGACCACGACGTCCCGCGCTGCCGGCGGGGTGACGCCGACGGGGGTGGCCTCGGCGAGCTCGTTGGCGAACCAGGCTCGCAGCTCCGGCAGTCCGGCGGCGTCGGATCGGGCCAGTGTCGCGTCGCTGCGGGCGGCGCGTGCGAGCGCGGCGCGCACCAGCCGTTCGGGGAGGAGTGCGCGGTCCGGGTAGCCGGCGTGCAGGCCGATCGCGTCGGGCGAGGCGCTGCGCATCGGCGTGGACAGTGCCGGGATGCGGGCTTGGGGGGAGCGCAGGGCGCCGGTCTGCCAGCCGTAGTCGAGCGGGCGGGCGGTCCGCACGGCGCGGACGAACGTGCCCACTCCGGGGCGGCTCTCGATGAGCCCTTGCGCGCCGAGCGCGCGCATCGCCTTCTGGACCGTGACCGGGCTCGCTCCGTACTCGGCCACCAGGGCCCGATTGGACGGCACCTGCGCGCCCGGCGGTGCCTGCGCGATCCATGCGCGCAGACCTGCCACGATACGCGCAGTGCTATCGTCGGTCATGTCAGGGAACAGTAGCGCTACTCTGGATACGACGGCAACGTTATCGCCATCGCGCGCCGGCCTCTGGTGGGGACTGCTGGGCGTGGCGGCGTTCTCGTTCACCGTCCCCTTCACCCGCGTCGCCGTCGGCAGCTTCTCCCCGCTGTTCATCGGCTCGGGGCGCGCCGTCATCGCGGCGCTACTCGCGGCCGCCGCGCTCGTCCTGACCGGGCAGCGGCTGCCCACGGGCCGCCAATGGGCACGGCTGGCCGTCGTCGCCGGCGGTGTCGTGATCGGCTTCCCGCTGCTGACCTCGTATGCGCTCACCACCGCCTCGGCCGGTCACGGTGCCGTGGTGATCGCGCTGCTTCCGGCCGCAACCGCCGTCATGGCCGTCATCCGGGGCAAGGAACGTCCACCGCCGTCGTTCTGGATCACGGCGGGGATCGGTGCGCTCGCCGCCCTCGTGTTCGCGTCTTTGCAGGGCGGCGGGTTCGGCCGGCTGCACTGGTCGGACCTGCTGTTGTTCGGTGCGGTCGCCGCCGCCGCGATCGGCTATGCCGAGGGCGGGCTGCTCTCCCGCGAACTCGGCTCCTGGCAGACGGTGTCCTGGGCGCTCGTGCTGGCCGCGCCGCTGATGATCGCACTGGTGGTCGTCTCGACGATCGAGCGGACCCCGTCGGGGACACCGGTCCAGTGGGCGGCGTTCGCCTACCTCGCGGTGGTGAGCATGTTCCTGGGCTTCTTCGCCTGGTACCGAGGTCTGGCCATCGGCCCGATGGCACAGGTCAGCCAGGTGCAGTTGGTTCAGCCCGTCCTGACCATCACGTGGGCGGCGCTACTGCTGCACGAGGCACTGACCTGGCCGACCGTCCTAGGCGGTGTCGCCGTCATCCTCTGCGCCGCCACCGCCGTACGCATCCGCCTCACCCGCCACACGCCCGGCGAGCCCACCTGAACCACCACGCGAGGTCGACTTCCAGGCGACCTCGCCCGCGACGCCGGAGGCGGCGCAATTCAACGCAGCGCGGTCTAGGAGGAGCTTGCGTTCCCGCGCGTTGCGGGTGAGCGCGGCCGCGCGCTCGAATTCGACCTTGGCCTCGGCGTGCCTGCCGAGCTTGGCCAGCAGGTCACCGCGCACGCTCGGCAGCAGGTGGTAGTCCTTCAACGCGGGCTCGTCCACCAGTTCGTCCACCAGTTCCAGCCCGACCGCCGGGCCGAACGCCATCCCGATCGCCACCGCGTGGTTCAGGTCGATGATCGGTGACGGCGCGACCAGCGACAACGCCTCGTAGAGGCCGGCGATCCGGGTCCAGTCGGTGTCCTCCGGCACGCGTGCCCGCGCGTGGCACGTGGCGATGGCCGCCTGCAGCGCGTACGGGCCACCCGCGCCGCGCAACGACTCCGCCTTCGCCAACGCGGCCAGGCCGCGGCGGATCAGCATCTGGTCCCAGCGGGCCCGGTTCTGCTCCAGCAGCAGCACGGGTTCGCCGTCCGGGCCGGTTCGGGCCTTGGCCCGGGACGCCTGGATCTCCAGCAACGCCACCAGCCCGTGCACCTCGGGTTCGCGCGGCATCAGGCCGGCCAGCACGCGGGCCAGCCGCAGCGCGTCCTCGCACAGCGCCGGGCGCATCCAGTCGTCGCCCGCGGTGGCCGAGTAGCCCTCGTTGAAGATCAGGTAGATCACGCCGAGCACGGACGCCAGCCGGGCGTCCCGCTCGTCCTCCGCCGGGACCTCGAACGGGACACCGGCCTTGGCCAGCGTCTTCTTCGCCCGCACGATCCGCTGCGCCACGGTCGACTCCGGCACCAGGAACGCGCGGGCGATCTCGTCGGTGGTCAGGCCGCCCAGCATCCGCAGGGTCAACGCCACCTGCGCCTCGGTGGACAGCACCGGGTGGCACGCGGTGAACACCAGCCGCAGCAGGTCGTCGTCGATCTCCCCGACCTTGGACTCGGCGTCCGGTGCGTGGTCGTACTCGGTGTCCCGGCCGATCTGCTCCAGCTTGCGCTGGTAGTTCTGCTTGCGCCGGATGATGTCGACGGCCCGGTTCTTCGCGGCCGTCATCAGCCACGCGCCGGGGTTGCGCGGGATGCCGTGCTCCGGCCACTGCTCCAGGGCGCTGACCATCGCGTCCTGGGCCAGTTCCTCGGCCAGGCCGACGTCCCGCACCATTCGCGCCAGCCCGGCGATCAGGCGGGCGGACTCGATCCGCCACACCGCTTCGACCGCACGACGCGCATCGGTAGCCACCACGACCTGGGATCAGATCAGCTACCGATGCACGTCGGCAAGACGAGGGGACGAGCGGCCCCGCCGGTTCAGCCGTTCTGGTTCAGCTCCGCCTTGGCGCGGGCGTCGAACTCCGCGCGCAGCTCGCGCTCGCGCGCCTTCAGCTCCTCCGAGGCGTTGACGAAGTCGTCCTCGGTGAAGACCTGCCGGATCTCGATCTGGGACTCCTCGCCGGTCGGGTTCGGCGCCCGCTTGACCCATTCGATCGCCTCTTCCAGCGACTTGACCTCCAGCAGCCAGAAACCCGCGATCAGCTCCTTGGTCTCGGCGAACGGGCCGTCGACCACGGTCCGCTTGTCACCGGAGAAGTAGACCCGCGCGCCCTTGGAGCTGGGGTGCAGGCCCTCGCCGGCCAGCATCACGCCCGCCTTGACCAGCTCCTCGTTGAAGGCGGCCATCGCGTTGAGCATCTCCTCGCTCGGCTGGACCCCGGCCTCGGTGTCCTCGTCGGCCTTCACGATCACCATGAAACGCATTGTGCTTTCTCCCTGTCGATTCGTCCGGCCGGTCCATCCTGGCCTCTGCTGACGCGACGAACGGGGAGCGGCTGGGATCGACACGCGGGCCGAGATTTTTCCAAGATTTTTTCGCGGGGCGCTGACCAGCGGTTTCACGTGATCGGTGAGCCTCCGGTCACGCCGATGACCTCGCCGGTGATGTAGCTGGAGTCGGACGAGGCCAGGAAGACGTAGAGCGGCGCCAGCTCGGCGGGCTGGGCGGCACGCCCCAGCGGCGCCTGCTCGCCGAAGCCCTCGACCGAGTCCGCCGGCATGGTGGCCGGGATGAGCGGCGTCCACACCGGGCCGGGCGCGACCGAGTTCACCCGGATGCGCCGGTCGGCCAGGTTCTGCGCCAGGCCCTTGGTGAAGTTCACGATCGCGGCCTTGGTGGTGGCGTAGTCGAGCAGCTGCGGTGACGGCTGGAACGCCTGGATGGACGACGTGGTGATGATCGAGGAGCCGGGCGCCATGTGCGGCACGGCCGCCCGGCACAGCCAGAACATCGCGTAGACGTTCGTCTTCAGCACGCGGTCGAACTGCTCGTCGGTGATGTCGAGCAGGCCGTTCGGCGCGGCCATCTGGTAGGCGGCGTTGCTGACCAGGATGTCGATCCCGCCGAACGCCTCCACGGCCCGTGCCACGACCGCGGTGCACTGGGACTCTTCCACCAGGTCACCGGGGACGACGACGGCGGTGCGGCCCGCGTCCTCGATCAGGCGCGCGGTGTCGCGGGCGTCCTTCTCCTCCGCTTCGAGGTAGGAGATGAGCACGTCCGCGCCCTCACGGGCGAACGCGAGGGCTACCGCGCGGCCGATACCGGAATCGCCGCCGGTGATGACGGCTTTCTTGTCGACGAGCCGTCCTGTGCCGCGGTAAGTCGCCTCGCCGTGGTCTGGAGTGGGTCGGACGTCGTCGGTCAGACCTGGGTACTTCACCTTGGGCTCCACCATGCCCGGAGGGTGCCCACGTCCGTACCCCCTGAACACGCCAACGGCGCACCTCCGGGTGGAAGTGCGCCGTCGAAAGTGCTTCAGATCCGGCGTGGTTCGGCGTGGTTCGGCGTGGTTCGGCGTGGTTCGGCGTGGTTCGGCGGGTCCCTCTTCGGTGGTCTTACCGACCCGACGAACGGGACTCCTGCCGGATCGGCACGTCCGCCGAAGTTTTTCCGAGAAGTCGAGTTCGAGGGTGAAACGGCTGGTCGGAGCGGGTAAGGGCTGACCGCGGCGGAAGAACCGGACCTTTCTCGGGTCGATCGCCTCGGTGAGCATGGCGTCCAGGTCGGCCTCGCTGGGCACGCGGGCGGACGACGGGCCGGAGCGGTGGTCGAGCGGTCCCAGCAGCAGCGGGTAGTGCTCGTCGGGCAGGGGCGGGCGGTCGAGCCGGCACGCGATCAGGCCGCGGGTGTCGGGGACGTCCATCGGGAACACCGGCGGCGGCCAGACGTAGTCCAGGTCGTCCGGGACGTCCGGGAACAGCGGGCGGTAGAACGCGGAGTCCTTGCGCAGGAGAGCGGACTGGTGGCTGCGGTGCAGGGCGTCGTCGCCCAGCCACGGCGGCAGCAGGCCTTCGGCGAGGCACCACGACCACGTCGGATGCCGGCCACCCGTGTATTCGAGCAGCACGGCACGCATCCCGTCCCGATGGCCACGGCTTCGCCACTCGTCGCACATGGCCACGCCGTAGGCGACAAGAGCGGGCGTGAAGCCGCGCCACATGAGGACCGCCGGGTGCCGCTTCCAGCCGTACTCGGGCCACACCAGGGCGCGCAGGATTTGCAGCGTCTCGACGCGCTGCTTACCGAGCCGCTGCGTGTCGAGGGCAGCGGCGCTACGGCCAAATGTAGGACACGGTAGGAACGTTTGCACCAACCTCGGCTACCCCAAGTGGCTTCACCAAGCACGTGTTGCGCGCCACCAAGCATCCATGGTGCCCGTCGCCCACCCGGCAAGAGGCCGGCGGTCTGTTAGAACTGGTCGGCGCGGCACTTCGCGGGCTCGGTGCTGGCGATGTTGGCAGCGGTGACGTCGCGGCTCGGGCTGGCGGGGACGATCCTCGTCCCGCACGTGACGCCCGCCGGGCTGGACGCGTTCGCCGACCGGGTGGTGCCGTTGTTGCAGGAGCGCGGGGTGTTCCGGGCGGACTACACCGGGCCGACGTTGCGCGATCACCTGGGCGTGGGCGTTCGGACCTGAGCGCCGGCCCGGCCCGGTCGCCTAGGGTGCTGATCTGTGAAGGCACTCGTGGTTCGTGGTGGCTGGGCCGGGCACTCGCCGGTGGAGGCCACCGACGCGTTCCTGCCGTTCCTGCGCGGCGCGGGGTTCTCGGTCGACGTGTCGGACTCGCTGGACGTCTACGACGCCGGCGTGGGCGCGTACGACCTGATCCTGCAGTGCTGGAGCGACGGCGTGCTGACCGACGACCAGTTCGCGTGCCTGGAATCGGCGGTGCGGTCCGGGACGGGGTTGGCCGGGTGGCACGGCGGCCTGGTCGACTCGTTCCGCCACTCCCGCGGCTACATGCAGTTGGTCGGCGGCCAGTTCGTCGCCCACCCAGGTGATTTCGTGGACCACCGGGTGGAGATCACCTCCACCCACCCCGTAGTGGACGGCCTTTCCGGCTTCTCACTGCGCACCGAGCAGTACTGGGTCCTGACGGACGACCTCAACGACGTCCACGCGACCACAACCTTCGCCGCCACCCCACCCTGGCAAGCACAGCTGACCGTCCCGGCGGTCTGGACCCGCCGATGGGGCACCGGCCGCGTCTTCGCCTGCACGATCGGCCACCACCCAGCCGACCTGGCCCTCCCACCCGTCCGCACCTTCGTAGAACGCGGCCTCCTCTGGGCCGCCCGCTCCACCACCCGCTGATCTCCACGTGCCGAGCCGTCAACGCGGTTCGTCGAAGCGGCACGCATCGAGCACGCGGTCGCGCAGCCACCGGTGCGCCGGGTCCGCGTCGAGCCGGACGTGCCACAGCAGCGACACCGTCACCTCCGGTGCGCGGAAGGGCAACTCGAACGAGCACATCCCCTGCCGCAGGTTCGCGGTGTGACGCTCCGGAACCGTGGCAACGAGGTCCGAAGCGTTCGCCAGCGCCAACGCGGCGCTGAAGCCGTCGACGACCGTCACCACCTCCCGGTGACGGCCCGTCGGGTGAAGGGCCTCATCCACCAGCCCCTCCGTCAGACCTCGCCGTGAGACGTGCACGTGCCGCGCGGAGGCGTACCGGGCTGTCGTCACCTTCCCCGCGCTCAGCGGGTGTTCGTTCCGCACTACCCCGATGAACCGGTCGGTGAACAGGGGCCGGCTCACCACGTCCGGCGCCAGGGCGTGCTCGATGACGCCCGTCTCCAGGTCGACAACGCCATCTCGCAAGCGAGCGGTGTCCTTCCTGGTCTTCTGCAGGAACCGCAGTCGCACGCCAGGCGCCTCTTTGCCGACCTCGGCCACCAACGCGGGGCCGAACCGCTCCACGAACCCGTCGCTGCTGCGCAACGCGAACGTCCTCGCCAGCGTCGCCAGGTCCAGTTCTTCGGCCGGCCGCAACACCTCTTCGGCCTCCTGGACCAGGCCGCGCACCCGGTCGCGCAACGCCAAGGCGTGGGGCGTGGGCACCAAGCCCCGGCCGGCCCGCACCAGCAGCGGGTCACCCGTGGCGCGACGCAACCGCGCGAGCGCGCGACTCATCGCGGACGGACTGAGCGCAAGCCGTTCCCCGGCCCGCGTCACGCTGCCCTCTTGGAGCAGGACGTCCAGCGTGACCAGCAAGTTCAGATCGGGGCGGGCCATCCGCCCACGATGTCACGGATCCGCCGGGACATGGCGTTTCGTGCACAAGTGGGTTGCGATCTTTGCGCGTTCCGCCAGATCCGAACGAGACCTACGTTCGTTGACGACCGTTCGTCACGACCGGCGTCGACTCCAAGAAGTGGCCATCCTCATGAGACCAGCAACTCCTCCGGGCACCGAGCCCGACCAGGCACCGCCTGCGCGCCGTCCACCACTGGCTTGGGCGCTCACCGCACTGTCGCTATCCGTGCTGCTGCCTTCGCTGAGCATCAGCATCGCCAACATCGGCCTACCCGCCATGGCGGTGGCCTTCGACGCCGCCTTCAACGAGGTTCAGTGGGTGGTGATCGCCTACCTCCTGGCGATCACGACGCTGATCATCGGGGTGGGCCGACTCGGCGACCTGGCCGGCCGGCGTCGCCTTCTGCTGGGCGGCATCGCCGTGTTCACCCTCGCGACGTTGCTGTGCGGTCTCGCCCCCAACCTCCCCCTCCTGATCGCCGGCCGGGCGCTGCAAGGTGTCGGTGCCGCGTGCATGATGGCGCTGACCATGGCTTTCGTCGGCGAGACGGTGCCGGCGGACCGCACCGGCAGGGTCATGGGACTGCTCGGCACGATGTCGGCAGTCGGTACGGCGCTGGGACCCTCCCTCGGCGGAGCCCTGATCGCGGTCTTCGGCTGGCGTGCGATCTTCCTCGCCGCCGTGCCGCTCGGCCTTCTCGCGCTCGTGCTCACATTCCGGGTGCTGCCCGACTCCGCACCGGCGACTTCCGCGCGCAGGCGGTTCGACACCGTGGGCATGGCGTTGCTGGCGATCACCCTGGGCGCCTACGCGCTGGCCATGACGATCGAGGGCAACTCGTTCGGCCCGCTTGCCATCGGATTGCTCATCGCCTCGGCGGCAGGCTTCGTCCTGTTCGTCATCACCGAGCGCCGGGTCTCGTCCCCGCTGGTCACCCTCTCGATGTTCCGCGACCCCGTCCTGGCTGCCGGCCTGACGACGAGTGCCCTGGTCTCGACCGTCATGATGGCCACTCTCGTCGTGGGCCCCTTCCACCTGGCTCTGGCCCTCGACCTCGACCCGGCCCTCGTCGGCCTGGTGATGTCGGCAGGCCCCGCGGTGTCCGCCCTCATCGGCGTCCCGGCAGGCCGCGCCACCGACCGCTTCGGAGCCGGGGCGATGGTGGTCGTCGGGCTGGTCGGCATCATCGGCGGAGCTGTGGTGCTCGCCTTGATGCCCACGGCGGCCGGCGTCATCGGATACGTCCTGCCCCTGGTTGTCGTCACGGCGAGCTACGCGCTGTTCCAGGCCGCCAACAACACCGCAGTCATGAAGGACGTCCCCGCACAGCAGCGCGGCCTCGTGTCGGGCATGCTGAACCTCTCCCGGAACCTGGGCCTCATGACCGGCGCATCGGTCATGGGCGCGGTCTTCGCCTTCGCCGCCGGCACGAGTGACATCACCGCGGCCGCGTCAGCCGAAGTGGCTCGCGGAACCCACCGCACCTTCGCCGTCGCCGCTCTCCTCGTGGCCTTCGGCCTGGCCGTGGCCCTGGGCCACCGGCTACGTTCCCGCCGCGCGCCCAGCCACCACGCCTAGTGGCAGGCGGAACTCAAGCAACCGACGAGCGTTTCGCAGGGGTCCCCGCCCGGGGACCCCTGTCTTCATTCTGCAGGCGGGGTCCGACAATTCCGCCGAACTCCGCGCGGGTGCACCGCGAGTCGAACGTTCAGGTCCCGCGAGTCGGACGTTCAGGTCCCGCGAGTTCAACGCTCAGGACACAGTGAGTCCCACGCTCACGCACCGGAGGCCGGAAGAGCGGCCGGTTCGGAGTCGGCGAGGTTGTCGGGGAGCCTGAGGCCCTCGTGCAGTGGTACGAGTTCGGATTGCAGGACGAGGGCCGCGCCGCCGATCGCGGACGCGGTGGCGGCGGAGCGGGACAGGCGTACGTCGACGTTGTGCGCCGCACGGGAGAAGAACGTGCGGTCCAGTTCGTCGCGGACCACCGGCAGGTACACCCAGCCTGCGATCGCGAAGCTGGGGCCGGTCAAGACCAGGACCTCCAGGTCCATGATGTTCGCCAACGTCCGCGCCGCGACCGCGATGTACCGCGCCGAACGCTCCAGGATCGCCAACGCCGAAGGCTCGCCGCGCCGTGCCGCCCGGCTCACCGCCGCGAAGTCCGACGACACGGATCGGGACCGTCCGGTCAAGCCCGCCGACCCGGCCAGCGCCGCGTCCGCGCGGGCCGCCGCGACCACCGCAGCCGGACCGGCCAACACCTCCACGCACCCGCGCGCCCCGCACCAGCACTCGGGGCCGTTGGCGTCCACGCAGATGTGCCCGATCTCCCCGGCGTTCCCGCTGCCACCGCGGTACGTGATGCCGTTGATGATCAGGCCGGCGCCGATGCCCGTGCCCATGTACAACGCCGCCGAGATGGCCGTGCCGCCGATCCCGCCCGACCAGTGCTCGCCCAGCGCCGCCGCCGTGGCGTCGTTGTCCAGCACCACAGGCAGGCTCGTCGCCTGTTCCAACGCCTGGTTGAGCGGGAAGTCCTCCCACTTGCGCATGGCCGGTGGGGTCAGGCCCATGCCGGTGCTCGTGCTGAGGGGTCCGGGGGAGACCAGGCCGAGCCCCAAAACGCGCTTGTGGTCGATGCCGACGCTGTCGATCAGGCCCTTCACCTCGGCCGCCATCCGCCCGACCACGGTCTGCGGTTCGGCCGTGCCCGCGCCGGCCCTGGAAATGCGGGCCACCACGGACCCGCCGAGATTGGTCAGCACGTACGTGATGCCCGCGTGGTCCAGGTGCACGCCCACGGCGTAGCGGGAGGAGTGGTTGAGCTGGAGCAGCACTCTCCGCTTGCCACCGGTCGATTCCGCGCGCCCGGTCTCCACGACCAGACCCTCGTCGATGAGCTTGCGCACGACGGTCGAGATGGTGGCGCCGGTGAAGCCGGTGGCGTTGATCAGGCCGACCCGGCTGATGGTGCCCGCCGCGCGGATCACGTCGAGCACGGCGGACTTGCTGCTCGCGTGTTGCGTCGCTCGCGCCGGTCCGCTCACGTGGGTCACCCGCGTTCGTCTTAGTTCGTTCGTCGGACAAAGCGTAGCAACTTGGCCGGCAGATGACGCCGAGGTGTTGACTTCGTTTCTTTGATGACTTAACAATCCACCTCAACGCGGGACCGCGGCCGGTCTCGGGCCACGAGAGGAATCAATGATGTTCCTGAAGGCAAGGCGCTTCTCACGGACGCGCACGGCGGCGGCCGGACTGGCCGCGGTCGCCATGCTGGCGACAGCGTGTGGTGGATCCAGCGCGCAGAGCGACGCGAACAAGGCCACCCTGGTCCTGCCCGGCCCGGCCGGCGACTTCCAGATCAACTTCAACCCGTTCTCCCCCACCTCGCTGGAGGGCGCCGGGACGATCTTCGAGCCGCTGTTCTTCTTCAACAACATCCGCGACGTCGAGCCCAGGCCGCGGCTGGGCAAGACGTTCAAGTGGAACGCCGACGGCACCCAGCTCGACATCGAGCTGCGGGACGACGTGAAGTGGGCCGACGGCGAGAAGTTCACCGCGCAGGACGTCGCCTTCACCCTCGACATGATCACCAAGAACCAGGCCATCAACGGCACGGGCTACAAGGGCACGGCGACCGCGGTCGACGACACCCACGTGACGGTCAAGTTCGCTGAACCGTCCTACATGGACGGTCCGCAGGTGCTCGGCAGGATCTACATCGTCCCCGAGCACAAGTGGAAGGACTTCGGCACCCCGGCGACCGAACCCGTCAAGGAGCCGGTCGGCACCGGCCCGTTCATGCTGGAGGAGTTCAAGGCCCAGGCGTTCACGCTCAAGGCGAACCCCGGCTACTGGGGCGGTGAGCCCGCCGTCAAGAAGGTCCGCTACATCTCGATGTCGGGCAACCAGGCGACCGTCGACGCGCTGAAGGCCGGCCAGATCGACTGGCAGACGGGCCCGGTCCCGGACATCAAGAACGTCGAGAAGAACTACCCGGGCTACAAGGCCGTCACCATCCCGATGAACCAGGTCGCCCTGTTCACCTGCTCGAACGCCGCTCTGGGCTGCCAGGGCCCGCAGACCGACGTGGCCGTCCGCAAGGCCATCTACTACGGCATGAACCGCACGCAGCTCAACGCGCTGGCGTTCGAGAACACCGCGAGCGAGATCTCCCCCGGCGCGGCGCTCCTGGAGCGCGACAAGGACCAGATCTCCGGCAAGCTCAAGGAGAAGACCGCGCCGATGCAGCCGGACACGGCCAAGGCCACGCAGGCGCTGGAGGCCGCCGGCTACACCAAGGGCGGTGACGGCATCTACCAGAAGGACGGCAAGCCGCTGGCCCTGACGCTGAAGGTCGTGGCCGGCTGGACCGACTACATCACCGCCGTGGACACGATGACCCAGCAGCTCCAGCAGGTGGGCATCAAGATCACCGCCCAGCAGCTCTCCTGGAACGAGTGGTCCGACGCGCGTGGTCGCGGCAACTACGAGCTGTTGATCGACTCGATCTACCAGGGCCCGGCGCCCGACCCGTTCTACAACGCGTCCTACTTCTTCAGCACCTCGAACACGGCCAAGGTCGGCGAGACCGCGCAGCCGAACTTCGCCCGCTTCTCCAACCCGGACGTCGACGCCGCGCTCGCCGCGCTGAAGGGCATCGACCCGGAGGACGACGCCGCCCGGCAGCCGTACCTGGACACCATCCAGACGAAGATCGAGGAGTCGATCCCGTACATCCCGATCCTGACCGGTGGCACGACCAGCGAGTACAACGCGAAGAAGTTCACCGGCTGGCCCACGAAGGAAGACCTGTACGCGTTCCCGGCCCTCTGGGGGCGTCCGGACGCTTCCGAGATCATCATGAAGCTCAAGCCGGCCGGCCAGTGATCGACTGAGTGAGGCGATAGGCGGACCGATGAGGTACTACGCCCGCAAGTTCGGGTTCTACCTGGTCGCCCTCTGGGCGGCGCTGACGCTGAACTTCTTCATCCCGAGGCTCATGCCGGGCAACCCGGTGGACATCCTCATGGCGAAGCTCGCGCAACGCGGCGGAACCGTGGACCCGTCGGCCCGCCGAGCGTACGAGCTGATGCTCGGCACGAACAGCAGCGAGTCGCTCTTCCAGCAGTACATCTCCTACCTGGGTAACATGTTCCGCGGTGATCTCGGCATCTCGGTGAGCGCGTTCCCGGCGCCGGTGTCCGAGGTCATCGCGGGCGCTTTGCCGTGGACGCTGATGCTCGTGGGCATCGCGACGTTCCTGTCGTTCGCCTTCGGCATCATCCTCGGCACGTTCGTCGGTTGGCGGCGCGGCACCTGGCTGGACAGCCTGGTGCCCGCCACCACCGTGCTGTCCGCCGTGCCGTACTTCTGGCTGGCCCTGCTCCTGGTCGCGGTGCTGTCCTCGGCGTGGGGCTGGTTCCCGCTCCAGGGCGGCTACGACATCCTGCTCTCGCCCGGCTGGAACGGCGAGTTCATCGGCTCGGCGATCTACTACGGCACGCTGCCCGCGTTGACCATCGTGATCTCGTCGGTCGGCGGCTGGCTGCTGGGTATGCGCAACATGATGGTGTCCGCGACCTCCGAGGACTACGTGCTGACCGCGCAGGCCAAGGGGCTGCGCGACTCCCGGATCATGATCAAGTACGCGGCCCGCAACGCGGTGCTGCCGTCGGTGGCCGGTTTCGCGATCTCCCTCGGGTTCGTGGTGTCCGGCGCCGTCATCACCGAGCAGGTGTTCTCCTACCCGGGTATCGGGTCCAAGCTCCTGCAAGCGGTGCAGAACAACGACTACGCACTCATGCAGGGCGTCTTCCTCGTGATCACGGTCGCCGTGCTCGGCGCGAACCTCGTGGTCGACCTGCTGTACGCCGTCATCGACCCGCGCACCCGCGTCAGCGGCTGAGAAGGAGAACGGACACCGTGACGAATCTCAGTGCTGTCACCGTCGAGCCTCCGCGCGGCCGGGCCGGGTGGCGGTCCATGCTGCCGCGCTGGTCGCCGAAGCTCGGCGTCGGCCTGGCCCTGGTCGGGCTGATCACGTTCATCGGCGTGATCGGCCCGCTCCTGGTCGGCGACCCGAACACGATCCGCGATATCAGCCTGACGCCGCCGAGCGGTGACTTCTGGCTGGGCACGACGTGGACCGGCCAGGACGTCGTGGCCCAGCTCGCTCACGCGACCAGGGGGTCGCTCTACATCGGCCTGATGGTCGGCGTGATGGCGACGGTGCTGTCCGCGCTGTTCGGCATCGTCGGCGCCTACATCGGCGGGTACGTGGACGAGGGCTTCAACCTGTTCTCCAACGTCATGCTGGTGATCCCCGGCCTGCCGCTGGTGATCGTCATCTCCGCGTTCGTGCCCGCCGACCAGCGCGGCATGTGGACGATCGCGGTGGTGCTGGCGATCACCGGCTGGGCCGCGTCGGCACGGGTGTTGCGCGCGCAGACGTTGTCGCTGCGCAACCGGGACTACGTGGCCGCCGCCAGGGTGTCCGGCGAGAAGCCGTGGCGGGTCATCACGGTCGAGATCCTGCCGAACCTGCTGCCGCTGCTGGCCTCGCAGTTCGTGTTCTCGGTGATCTACGCGATCCTGAGCGAGGCGGGCCTGTCGTTCCTCGGCCTGGGCGCGTCCAACTCGTCCACGCTCGGCACGATGCTCTACTACGCGCAGAACAGCTTCGCGCTGCAACGCGAGGCGTGGTGGTGGTTCGTGCCGCCGGGCCTGATCATCGCCCTGTTCGGCTGCGGTCTGGCGTTGGTGAACTTCAGCATCGACGAGATCATCAACCCCAAGCTGCGCGACATCCCCCGTCGCCGCAAGGCGGAGGTCTCGAAGGTGGCCGAGCCCGTTTCGCGGACGGACGACGATGTGGTGCTGACCGTGAACAACCTGTCCGTCGTCTACCAGGTGGAGACGCCGGTGCACGCGGTCAAGGACGTGTCGATCACGTTGCGGCGAGGCGAGATCCTGGGGCTGGCCGGTGAGTCCGGCTGCGGCAAGACGACGCTCGCCTACGCGATCAACCGCCTGCACCGGCCGCCGGCCGAGGTGACCACCGGCTCGGTGACGTTCCACGACCGCGAGGGCGGTGACATCGACGTCCTGGCGCTGACGCCCGGCGAGCTGCGGGCGTTCCGCTGGTCGAAGCTGTCCATGGTGTTCCAGGGCGCGATGAACGCGTTGAACCCGGTCATCACGGTCCGGGCGCAGCTGGACGACGTGCTCACCACGCACCGGCCGGAGATGACCAAGGCGCAGCGCAAGGCCAAGTGCGAGGAAGTGCTCAAGCTGGTCGGCGTGGACGTGCGGCGGCTCAGCTCGTTCCCGCACGAGTTGTCCGGCGGTATGCGGCAGCGCGTGATGATCGCGATGGCGCTGCTGCTCGACCCGCAGGTGATGATCATGGACGAGCCGACCACCGCGCTGGACGTGGTCGTGCAGCGCGGCATCCTGCGGGAGATCCTGCGGCTGCGCGACGAGATCGGCTTCGCCGTCCTGTTCATCACCCACGACCTGCCGCTGCTGCTCGAACTCGCCGACCGCATCGCGGTGATGAAGGAAGGCGAGGTCGTCGAGTACGCGACCGCGCAGGACATGTACGAGCAGCCCGCGCACCCCTACACCCGCCAATTGCTCGACTCGTTCCCCAGCCTGACCGGCGAACGCGGCGCGTTCGTCCGCTCCGGCGAGCAGATGACGCCGGTCGACCGGTCCGGCGAGCCCACCGCGTTCGGAGGCGTCCGATGACCACGTTGGAAGCGAGCGAACTGGTCAAGGACTTCCACGTCCGGGTCGGCCTGCGGCGGGTGAAGCTGCGGGCGGTGGACAACGTGTCGTTCACCCTCACCCCCGGCCGCACGGTCGCGCTGGTCGGCGAGTCCGGCTCGGGCAAGTCCACCATCGCCCGGATGATCGCCCGGTTGGAGAAGCCGAGCAGCGGCGCCATCACGGTGACCGGGCCGGACGGGCAGCGCGTGGCGGACCGGCGGTACCGGGACAACGTGCAGATGGTCTTCCAGGACCCGTTCGCCTCGCTGAACCCGTTCCACACCATCGAGCACCACCTGGCCCGGCCGTTGAAACTGCACGGTAAGCCGCACGGCTGGAACGACGTCGTGCAGCTGCTGGAACGCGTCTCGCTGCCCGGCCGTGACATCGCCGGACGTCGGCCGCACGAGCTGTCCGGCGGTCAGCGGCAGCGCGTGGCCATCGCGCGGGCGTTGGCGCCGGGCGCGAAGGTCGTGGTGGCGGACGAGCCGGTGTCCATGCTGGACGTGTCGATCCGGTTGGGCGTGCTCAACCTGATGGCGCGCCTGCAACGCGAGGAGAACCTGGCCGTCCTCTACATCACGCACGACCTGGCCACCGCCCGGCACTTCTCCGACGACATCCTCGTGCTCTACAAGGGGCGCGTGGTCGAGCGGGGACCGGCCGACGACGTGATCCTCAACCCGCAGCACCCGTACACCCGCATCCTGGCCTCCGCCGCGCCGAACCCCGAAGCGCGCGGCCGGGCCGTGGACATCGACCCGGCCGACGTCGAGAAGGCCGGAGCCGCCGCCGCGTACGACTGGGTCTAATTGCCGCTGCTCCACCGCCTGCGCGGCTCAATCGGGGGATAAACACGAGTGCCGCACGCCGAAAAGGCGTGCGGCACTCGTTCAGGAATACCTCTAGACGGCCGTTGCGCGCACGAGCACCAACCGCTCCGGGTACTGGACAGGGGCCTGCACACCGGCGTTCTCCAGCACACGACCGGGCAGCGTCACGCCCTCCGGCGTCCACCAAGGCAGGCGTACGCCCCAGTTGTCCGCGTTGCCGTCCGGGACGTCACCGGGAGCCAGCGGCCGCACGTGGTACGAACGGTCGGGGGACAGGCCCGGCAGGCGGACCGCGCCCGGTGGGTAGAACTCGGACGTGGCCAGGGCGACGATGGCGAACACGCCGTCCGAGCCGTCCTCCGCCACCACGCCGTGCACCTCGATCGCCGGATCGGCGTGATCGCCGTGCACGGACACGCCGGTGTGCAGCAGGGGCCGCAACTCCTTGTACAGAGCCACCCACGACGTCAGCCGCTGGAGATCTTCCTCGGAAGCCTTGGTCAGGTCCCACTCGATGCCGAAGTGCCCGAACAGCGCCGTCCCGGCCCGGAAGTCGATCGGGTGCTGCCGGTGCGTGGTGTGTGACGTTCCCGAGCCGACGTGCGTCCCCATCAGCTCCAACGGGATCAGCGCGTTGGTCCACCGCTGCATCGACTGCCGCTCCAGCGCGTCGATGCAGTCCGACACCCACACCCGGTCGGTGCGCTCCAGGATCTCCAGGTCCACCCGCGCGCCGCCGGACGAGCACGACTCGATCTCCACCGTCGGGTGACGCCGCCGCAGCTCGTCCAGCAGCCGGTAGGTGGCCAACGTCTGACCGCGCACCCCTGCCCGCCCGGTCGGCCGGTGCCCGGCGTCCACCAGGTCCCGGTTGTGGTCCCACTTCAGGTACGACACCGGGTACGTGGACAGCAGGTCGTCCAGCCGCTCCAGGATGTACTCGAACGCCTCCGGCCGGGCCAGGTCCAGCACCTGCTGGCGACGCGCCGGACCGGGCAGCCGGTCGCCCGCCGCCATGATCCAGTCCGGGTGCGCCCGCGCCAGGTCCGAGTCCGGGTTGACCATCTCCGGCTCGACCCAGATGCCGAACTGCATCCCCAGCCCGGTCACGTGGTCGGTCAGCGGCTTGAGACCGTCCGGCCACACCTCGTCCGACACGTACCAGTCGCCGAGACCTCGGCTGTCGTCCCGCCGCGACCCGAACCAGCCGTCGTCCAGCACGAACCGCTCGGCGCCGACCAGGGCGGCGGCGTCCGCCAGGGCCTTCAGCCGGCCCAGGTCGTGGTCGAAGTACACCGCCTCCCAGGTGTTCACCACGACCGGGCGCGGTGACTTCGGGTGCGACGGGCGCGACCTCATGTACCGGTGGAACCGACCGGACACCTCGTCCAGCCCGTGCCCGTAGGAGGCGTACTGCCACGGTGACGTATAGGACTCGCCGGGCGCCAGGACCACCTCACCGGACAGCAGCAACTCGCCGGACCCGAGCAGTGACACCGAGTGGTAGGTCTTCTCGGCGAACGTCCGGTGGTTGCCCGACCAGGCCGTGTGCACTGCCCAGATCTCGCCCGACCGGTTGTCGAACCCGGCGGTGCCCGCCGCGAACAGGTACGCGGAGTCGTAGCCGGTCCGCCCGGTCCGGTTCTCCCGCACGCGCAGGCCCTGCGTCCACCGGGTGCGCAGCGGGCTGCGCTCACGCGTCCACCGCCCGGTGAAGTCCAGGATCTCCACCGCCTGCCCCGGCACCGGCAGGGTCAGGTTCACCGCGTCCACGGCGAACTCCGACGAACCGGTGTTGGACAGCACGGCGCGCTGCCGCACCAGCCCGGACGGGGTCAGCTCGATGACCAGTTCCAGCCCGAGCCCGGCGACCTCGTCCACCGCGTGCACCACCGATCGGCCCGCCACCGGGCCGTCGACCGACACGACGCGGAACGCGGTCGAGAAGTCCCGTCCGCCCCGATTGCCGATGATCCCGGGCGTGCCGAGCCAGCCGGCCGACTGCTCCGGCAGCACGGCCACGTCGACCGCGCCGTCCACCGAGAAGCCGATGGGGTGCGGGGCTTGCGCCAACAGCACCGCGTCCAGTTCCCCCGGATCGAGTTCGCCCAGCTCAGCGCCCCAATAGCGGACTCGGGGGAGTGTGCTCCCGGAGAAGTCCAGCACCAGGCTTACACCTGCCGCCCGCAGGTGCGTCACGTCTGCCACTTGTGGTCTTCCTCTCTGGTGATGAACCTCGTTGACTTACTTTAGTTGCTGGCGTAAGAATCGCCATACCTTGAAGTTCATACTGCTGAACCCACCGCGCCGCCGGAAAAGGGGAACGATGATCCGCACGACCTTGCACAACGGGTGGCGAATGAGCGCGGTGGCCGGGCCGATCCCCGAGACCGTCGCCGGCCGCGAGGTGCCCGCCGAGGTCCCCGGCAGCACTCACCTCGACCTGCTCGCGGCAGGCCTCATCCCGGAGCCGTACCTCGACACGAACGAAGCCGAGCTGGCCTGGATGCACCGCGCCGACTGGCGTTACGCCCTCACCTTCGAGGCCGAGGCCGCCAAACCGGGCGAGAAGGTGGAGCTGGCGTTCGACGGCCTCGACACCGTCGCCACGGTCGAGCTGAACGGCAAGCTGCTCGGCAGCACCGCCAACATGTTCCGCTCCTACCGCTTCGACGTGCGCGCGCACCTGAAGGACGGCGCTAACGACCTCGTCGTCACGTTCCGCTCCGCCCTCGCCTACGCAGAGGAGCAGGAGGAGGTGCTGGGCTGGCGCGACCGCGCCTACCCGCACCCGATGAACGCCCTCCGCAAGATGGCCTGCTCGTTCGGCTGGGACTGGGGTCCCGACCTGCAGACCGCCGGCATCTGGAAGCCCGTCCGCCTGGAACGCTGGGCCGAGGCGCGACTGAGCCAGGTCCGACCGCTGGTCACGGTGGACGAGAACGGCATGGGCCGGGTCGAAGTGCACGTCGAGGTCGACCGTGCCCAAAGCACCGACCTCACCGTGATCGCCGGTGTCGGCGGCGTCGAACAGCGCGTCCAGGTCGACGGCGACACCGCTGTGGTGACCGTCGAGGTGCCGGACGTCGACCTCTGGTGGCCCGTGGGTTACGGCGATCACCCTCTCTACGACCTGCACGTCATCCTCCAGTCCGGCGACGATTACGTCGACCGGAGTATGCGTCGCATCGGCTTCCGCACAATCACCGTCGACACGACGCCCGACGAGGTCGGCGCCCCGTTCACCTTCGTCGTGAACGGCAAGCCGGTGTTCGCCAAGGGCGCGAACTGGATCCCGGACGACCACTTCCTCACCCGCATCACCCGTGACCGGCTGGTCCGCCGGGTCGAGCAGGCCGTGGACGCAAACATGAACATGCTTCGCATCTGGGGTGGTGGCATCTACGAGACCGAGGACTTCTACGACGTCTGCGACGAGCGCGGCGTGCTGGTGTGGCAGGACTTCCTGTTCGCCTGTGCCGCGTACGCCGAGGAGTCGCCGCTGTGGGAGGAGGTCGAGGCCGAGGCCCGCGAGAACGTCGCCCGGCTGACCTCGCACGCCTCCCTGGCGCTGTGGAACGGCAACAACGAGAACCTGTGGGGCTTCGCCGACTGGGGTTGGCCGGAACAGCTCCAGGGTCGCACCTGGGGTCTGGGCTACTACACCGAGCTGCTGCCCAAGATCGTCACCGAACTGGACCCGACCAGGCACTACGCGCCGGGCAGCCCGTACAGCCCCGACAGCGACCTGCACCCGAACGTGGACACCCACGGCACCCGCCACGAGTGGGAGGTCTGGAACCGGATCGACTACACCCACTACCGCGACTTCACCCCGCGGTTCTGCTCGGAGTTCGGCTTCCAGGGCCCGCCGACCTGGGCGACGCTGACCAAGTGGGTGCACGACGAGCCGATGACCCCGACCTCGCCCGCATTCCTGCTGCACCAGAAAGCCGAGGACGGCAACGGCAAGCTGGACCGCGGCCTGGCGCCGCACCTGCCCGCCCCGGAGGCCTTCGAGGACTGGCACTGGGCGACCCAGCTCAACCAGGCCCGCGCGGTCGCGTTCGGCGTCGAGCACTTCCGCTCGCACTGGCCCCGCACGGCCGGCGCGCTGGTCTGGCAGCTCAACGACTGCTGGCCGGTCACGTCGTGGGCCGCGATCGACGGCGACGAGCGCCCGAAGCCGCTGTACTACGCGCTCAAGCACGCCTTCGCGCCACGCCTGCTCACCGTCCAGCCGCGCGACGGCGTGGACGCGCTGTTCGCCGTCAACGACACCGACGAGACCTGGACCGGTGACGTGTCACTGGAGCGGCAGACGTTCGCGGGTGACGTGCTCGCGGCGGTTAAACTCCGCCTCGACGTGCCGGCGCGGTCGGTCGCGCAGCTGGAATTGGCGGCGGAACTGGTCACGCCGGGCGACCCGAAGGTGGAGGTCCTGGTGGTGAGCACCGCCGACGCGCGCACCGCGCACCTGTTCCGGGAGGACCTGGAGCTCAGCTACGACCCCGCGCCGCTCACCGCCGAGGTGACGCGGCTCGCCGACGGCTACCGGGTGGACGTCACCGCGTCCTCCTTCTCCCGTGACGTCGCCGTGCTGGCCGACCGCGTCGCCGAGGACGCCGTGGCCGACGACACCCTGGTCACCCTCGCCGCCGGCCAGTCGCACTCGTTCCTGGTCCGGACCGCGACCACGCTGGCCGACCCGTCCGTCCTCACCGGACCGCTGGTGCTGCGATCGGCCAACAGCCTCTGCGCGGTGCGGACGTGACTTCCGTCCCCGGCTCCGTCGGCCTCGTCCTGGCCCGCCCCGCGCGGTTGCTGGGCGCGGAGCCGTTCTTCATGGAGTTCATCGCGGGCATCGAGGAACGGCTGGCCGAAGGCGACCGTTCCGTGCTGCTGCACATCGTGGCCACCGAGGACGCCGAGATCGCCGCCTACCGCAGGTGGGCGGCGGGCGGTCTGGTCGACGCGGTGGTGGTGGTGAACCGCACCGTGGACGACCACCGCCCGGCGGTGCTGCGGGAGATGGGCCTGCCCGCGCTGTACGTCGGCGAGCCGGACGAGATCGCCGTGCCCGCCGTCCGCACGGACGACGCGGGCCCGGTCCGCGAAGCCCTCGCGTACCTGCTCGACCTCGGCCACCGCCGCATCGCCCGGGTCAGCGGCCCGGACACGTTGCTGCACACCAGGGCCCGCACCGCGGCCCTGCTCGAAGGCTGCGCGCAAGCGGGCATCGAGCCGACCGTGCTGGAGGGCGACTACTCCGAGGAGTCAGGGGCGAAGCTCACCACCGTGCTGCTCAACGCCCCCGAGCCGCCCACCGCGATCCTCTACGACAACGACGTGATGGCCGTCGCGGGCCTGAGTGTCGCCAAGGAACTGGGCTTCGCCGTGCCCGACCGGCTCAGCCTGGTGGCGTGGGACGACTCGTCCCTGTGCCGGCTCACGTCCCCCGCGCTCACCACGATGAGCGTGGACGTCCACCAGTTCGGCGTCACGGTCGCCGAGTCCGTGCTGGAACTCATCGACGGCCGCGAGGTCGCCGAGCGCTGGTCGCCCAAGCCCACGCTCATCCCGCGGGAAAGCACCGATAAAGGACCGACATGACCCACCAAGCCGCCGAGTCGCGGTACGAAGCCATGCCCTACCGCAGGTCCGGCCGCAGCGGGCTCAAGCTGCCCGCCGTGTCCCTGGGCCTGTGGCACAACTTCGGCCACGACAAGCACCTGGACGGCCAACGCGCGATCGTGCGCCGCGCCTTCGACCTCGGCGTGACGCACTTCGACCTGGCCAACAACTACGGTCCGCCGCCCGGTAGCGCCGAGGAGAACTTCGGCAAGCTGTTCGCCCAGGACCTCCAGCCGTACCGGGACGAGATCCTCGTGTCCACCAAGGCCGGCTACCACATGTGGAACGGCCCGTACGGCGAGTGGGGTTCGCGGAAGTACCTGGTCAGCTCACTGGACCAGTCGCTGACCCGGCTCGGTCTGGACTACGTCGACATCTTCTACCACCACCGGCCCGACCCGGAAACTCCCATCGAGGAGACGATGGGCGCACTGGACGCGATCGTGCGGCAGGGCAAGGCGCTGTACGTAGGCATCTCGAACTACTCGGCCTCGCAGACCCTGGAAGCCGCCCGAGTGCTGCGCGACCTGGGCACGCCGCTGCTCATCCACCAGCCGTCGTACTCGATGTTCAACCGCTGGATCGAGGACGGCCTCCTCGACGCGCTGACCGAGGTCGGTGCCGGCAGCATCGCGTTCTCGCCGTTGGCCCAGGGCGTGCTGACCGACCGTTACCTCAACGGCGTCCCCGAGGGATCGCGTGCGGCAGGCGCCTCCCCGTTCCTCTCGTCGTCCAACCTCACCGAGGAGAAGCTGGCGAAAGTCAAGGCGCTGAACGACATCGCCAAGCGACGCGGCCAGACGCTGGCGCAGCTGGCGATCGCCTGGGTGCTCCGCAACGTGACGTCCGCTCTGATCGGCGCGTCCAGCGTGAAGCAGCTGGACGACAACGTGGCCGCGACGGCGAACCTGTCGTTCGAGGTAGCGGAGCTGGCGGAGATCGAGCAGTACCTCTGACGTCCACAGCCCCGTTGAACCCCCGCCTGGGCGTTGATCCGCACCGCCCAGGCGGGCCTCGCTCATGGCGGTGGTACGCGACTTCGCCGGCGCGATCCACAGTGGAGGTGCAGAACAACGTGCTCACGGTGACGGCGGAGCGCCCAACCCGCCGATCGGCGTACTCGCTTACCGCGAGGTAACACCGCTCGCCACCGCTCGTAACGACTACCGGTCATCCTCAATCCACAGGGAGTCAACCACTTCACGGTCCAATACGTCTCAAGTGGACCCTGGAGACGCAACGCTTGACGGAACTTTGCTTAACCGCTTAACTAAGTCCCATGGGCCAAGCACTCGACCCGATCGCGGTCGCGATCGACATCGGCGGCACCAAACTCGCCGCAGCGTTGGTCGAGTCAGACGGCACCGTCCTGGCCCGCCGCACCACACCGACACCGGCCGGTGACGCCGAAGCCGTCTGGCGCGGCCTGGCGGGCGTGCTGGACGAACTCCTCAGCCTCACCGCAGACCGCACCATCCTCGGCGCAGGCATCGCCTCGGCCGCCCCGATGGACTTGCGCGAAGGCACGATCAGTCCCGTCAACATCCCCGGCTGGCGCGACTTCCCGATCACCACTCACGTCCGCGACGTGCTGCCAGGCCTCCCAGTCCGGCTAGGCGGCGACGCGCTCTGCATGGCCCTGGCCGAATACCACCACGGCAACGGCCAGGGCAGCCAGTGCCTGCTCGGCATGGTCGTCTCCACCGGCATCGGCGGCGGTTTCGTCTTCGACGGCCAACCCCACTTCGGTACCACCGGCAACGCGGGCCACGTCGGCCACTTCGTGGTCGACCCGTCCGGCCCACTGTGCGGCTGCGGCGCGAACGGCTGCTCCGAAGCCATCGCCAGCGGCCCATCGATGGTGCGCTGGGCGTTGGAACAAGGCTGGCAACCACTAGGCGGCACAGCGGACGGCGTCGCCCTGGCCGCCGCAGCACGGGCCGGCGACCCAACCGCACAGGCAGCGTTCCGACGTTCCGGCGCAGCAGTGGCCCAAGTGATCACCGTAGCCGCCGCCCTGTGCGAAATCGACCGCGTCGTCATCGGCGGCGGCGTAGCCCAAGCCTGGGACCTACTGGAACCCGCCATCACCCAGCCGCTAGCGGACTACGCTGGCCTGGACTTCATGCGCCGAGTCGAGGTATGCCCGGCAACACTGGGCGTCGACTCAGGCCTCATCGGCGCCGCAGCACTGCTGGCAAACGAACGAATCCCGTCCCTACCCGTGGGAATCTGAGTCCACCACCCCACCGGCCACAACGGATCCGCCACCGGCCGACGAGGCTCGATTTGACATGGCACCCGTAAGGGTCCCATGTCAAATCGAGCCGGACTTGAGCCGAACAGTCCACTGAGGACTCAGAACCCCGTCACTACTGGAAGTTCACGTCACTGCACAGGTAGTACGCCTGATCCATGTGGCTGGCCTGCCAGATCGTGAACACCACGTGGCGACCGGTCCGGCTGCCCGCGTTGACCTGAGCCTGGTAGAGCCCCGTGGTGGGGTAACGCCCGGTCGTGGTGACCAGCTCCAGGTCGCTCCAGTTCAGCGGCGACGTCGCCGTGTTCACGCCCTGCCGGGTGATGTAGATGCGGAGGTAGTCCGCACCGTGCCTCGCCTGGTCGGTGATGGTGAGGGTGAACTGGCGCGGCTTGGTGGCCGTGTTCCACGCGCCGACCGCGTCGAGCGCCCGGTAACGACCACCCTCGGCCAGGCCACCGCTGCACAGCTGGCCGTTCGGCAGAGCGCCCTGGTGGTTGCCGCCGACACCGTTGCGGTACAGGCCGTTCCAGTTCCACATCGCGTTCGGGTCGGCCTTCCAGGCCTGTGCGCACATCGGGTCGGTCAGGTGCATGTTCGGGTTCAGGTGGTCGCTGCCCCAGCGTTGGTGACAGCCGTAGTTGCGCGACGGCGGGTCGGTGACCGAGCCGTGTGCGCTCGCGGTACCCGTTGCGCTCACCAGGACCACGACGCTGGCAGCGAGAACCGCCAAGACCGAGCTGAAGACGCCGAACACCGTTCGGAGACCGCGACTGAAGGTCATGTGTTTTGTCCTCCACGTTGAGGATTACGGAGTACTGACTGGGAGCGCTCCCAGACCCCAAGGTAGCGAACCGGGCACAATCTGTGAACCCCATAAGCGAACGAAGCTATTTCGCCGTCCCGCCAGCTCCAAACGGCCCCACCCCACACCCCCACCAGCACCAACGCGAACACCGGCTACCGGTAGTACCCCACGACCGGAACGCGAGCCTCCTCCAGCAGCGCCGGCCCCTCCTGCGGCACAGCCGCGAAACCGCCACCCGGCTTCAACGCGTTCAACTGCTCGGTGGACAGCGCGAACACCACCCGCCCCAACCCCGACCGCTCGATCGCCCCCACGCACATCCCGCACGGCTGGCAACTGGTGAACATCGTCGTCCCGGCCGCCACCTCCGGGGACAACGACCGCGCCGCCCACCGCGCCAACTTCAACTCCGGATGCGCGGTGATGTCATCGTCCGTCACGCTCGTGTTGCGCTCCTCCGCCAACACCGCGCCATCCGACCCCACCAGCAACGATCCGAACGGCGGGTTCCCGCCCGCCCGAGCCTCCGCCGCCAGCTCGATCGCCCTGCGCAAGCTCTGCAAACTCATCGGCGAACTCTGCGAACTCATCTGTGAACTCATCGGAACTCCTTCCGCACGGTCGCCAACGCCTGCCACGCCACCTCGGGATTGACCGTCTCCTGCGGATCGCCGACGAACGGGTCCAGCACCACCGCCTCCGCGCCCAGCGAGCGCAACTCCGCCAGATCACCCACGACCTGCGACACCGTGCCCTCACCCAACCGCCGGTCCGGCCCCACCTCATCAGGCGTGATGTTCAAGAGAATCCGAGGAGTCAACGCAGGCAAAGGTTTCCCTTCCTCCTCCGCGACAACCTCCAACCGCCGCAACCCTTCCCGGAACCCCACAGGCGTAAGGCGCAAGCTGTGCCACGCATCTCCCAACCGCACCGCCCGCCGCAACGCCGCATCCGAGTGCCCACCCACCCAGATCGGAATCCGCCCGCCCCGGTAGTCCTCTTCATCCCGCCACGCCGCCCGCACCGCCCGCAGCCCCTCATCGGTCAACCGACCCCGGTCCGCGAACCGCACCCCCAACGCCGAGTACTCCTGCCGCGCCCATCCGACCCCGACCCCCAGCACGAACCGCCCACCGGACAGCTCGTTCAGGTTCGCCGCCATCCGCGCCACCAGCAACGGGTGCCGGTACGGCAGCACCAGCACGGTCGTACCGAGCCGAACCCGCGACGTCACCCCGGCCAACCACGACAGCACGCTGAACGGCTCGTAGAACGGCGCCGGGTACTGGCTCGCCACGTCCGGCGTCACGGCCACGTGGTCGGACACCATCAACAGGTCGAACCCAAGCCCCTCGACCGTCAGCGCCCAGCGCCGCAGCACGTCCGGCGAGGTGCCGGGACCGAAATTCGGGACGTTCACACCGATTTCCACCGGACCAAGGTTAGGTACTGGTCGCCCGATCCTGAAGAGACTCATCCCGGCACAGCGCCCGACTCACCGTGAATTCCACGGTACTCTGCCCCGATGACCGGGAACCTCGATCCGACCGACTGGGCCATCCTCGGCGAGCTGCAACGGGACGGCCGGATCGCGCTCACCGAGCTGGGCCGCCGGGTCAACCTCAGCGCGTCGGCGACCACCGAACGCGTCCGCAGGCTGGAGTCCGCCGGGATCATCACCGGCTACCGGGCCGAGGTGGACCTGGACAAGGTCGGCTACGCCGTGCTCGCCGTCGTCCGCCTGAAGTACCCCGGCAACCGGCACGACCCGCTGCACGCGCTCCTCGCCGAACGCCCCGAGATCCTGGAGTGCCTGCGCACCACCGGCGACGACTGCTACACGCTCAAAGTCGCCGCTACGTCCATGACGCACCTGGAGCAGGTGGTCAACGACCTCACCGGCTTCGGCAGCACGACCACGAACATCGTCTACAGCCAGACCCTGCGGTACCGGGGTGTGTCCCCGACATGAAGGGACACACCCCGTTCCGACGAGGTCACTTGTTCCGCCAGGACACCGCCGGCCAGCAGGTCTTCGGGTCCGAGGTCTTGTCCCCCACGACGATCTTGTAGTCCCCCGGCCTGACGTAGCAGGGCCCGTACCTGTCGGCCGCCGAGCTGATCAGGTTGCCCTGCGCGTCGTACGCCTGGATCTCGCCCGCCTCGAAGTTGTCGGGGATCTCCCAGTTCGACGGGTGGATGATGCGGGCCACGAAGGTGCCGTTGGCGACCGTCGCCTCCGCCGTCTGCCCGTGCAACGTGTAGGTCACCTTGGCCACCTTCGCCGACACGCGACCGTATGCCATGTCGTAACCCGCCAGGCCCGCGTACTCGGCCTTGTCCACGTCGCCGCCGGGCTTCGCACCGACGTGGTCCACGGACGCTTCGCCGGGCAGCCACTCGACGTCGAAACCCGAGCTGAACCCCGCGTTGTACGGCATGGTCGGAATGTCGATCGTGCAGCCCAACGCGGTGTCACCGGTGTAGAGCAACCCGAAGGTCCCGGCGGCGTCGGTGAGGTATTGGTGCAGCACGGCCTTGCCGGGAACGCCGGCGCTCTTAGGGCACCCCTCTTCGATCTGGGCGATCCGCTCCGGGGACAGGTTCGGGATGACCGGCTTTTCCGCAGGTGACGGCGGAGGCAGGCGCACCGTGGTCGGGTGCACCGCGCTGCCGGACGCGGCAGGCCCCACGCCGCCGGGCTGCTGCCACGGCGCGACAACAACGGTGACCAGGGCGATCGCGGCCGCCACCGCGACCCCGGCGGTGATCAGCGGTGCGAACCGGATGGAACGACGGCCGCCGGCCACCTCGCGTTCGAGCCTGGCGCGGATCTCGTGGTGACGGTGCGGCGGCAGGTCGCGGGCCGGGGGGAGTGTGGTGTTCATCGGTCCTCCAGGGTGATCGCGGGGACGGCGACGACCGGTGTCGCGCCGAACCTGCGGGTCAGCCGGGCTTTCGCCTTGCTGACCCTGGCCCGGACGCTCACCTCGGCGATGCCGAGTACGCCGGCGGCGTCCGCGTAGGACACGCCGGACCACACGCACAGCGCGAGCGCTTCCCGCTCGTTGCGCGGCAGTTCCGCCACGGCGGCCAGCAGCTGTGCCATCCGCCGCTGGTCGTCGACCCGTTCGGCCACTTGATCGGCGTGGTCGGGGACCGAGGTCTCCACCGGCGCCTTGCGGAACAGCCGCAATCGCCTCGCCACCGTGCGCCGGTCGCTGCGCACCACGTTCGTGGCCACGGCCAGCAGCCACGGCAGGGCCGAGTCGTGTTCCAGCCGCAGCCGGTCCCGCTTGCGCCAGGCCACCAGGAACGTGTTCTGCAGGTGGTCCTCGGCCGCGGCCCACGACGCGGTCAGCCGGAAGCAGTGGTTGTAGACCGCCTTGGCGTGCCGGTCGAACAGCACGCCGAACGCGGGTCCACTCCCTGCCGCGGCCTGTGACCACAGGGTGCGGTCGTCAGGGTCATCGGTCGTCATATCCCGTTGTGCCCGCCGGTCGAGGAAGTGTTGCCCCCACCGTAAGCGCGCACCCCCAAGCGCCGCCGCACCCCAAGTCGCCGCACCCTGAGCGGCCGCCGCCAGCAGGCTGATCTCACCGTTGAGACCCTCCGAAAGACCCGACGAGAGCGCTCTCACCAAGTCCGTCACGCTGGCGACGGCCCCCTCGAACCCGTGAACGCCCGCCGTGCGCCACGGGAACGGCCGGAACGGCTGGGGGCACGACAGGGGTTGTGCCCCCAACCCGGTCAGTGCAGGTAAGGCCAGCCGGCCGAGTCGTAGGCCAGCCAGTTGACGCCGAGCCGCGAAGCCCCGCTGTCGGTGTAGTAGTGGTAGGCCATGACGTCGCTGTCCGTGTCGGTGAACACGTCCTGGTGACCGGGCCCGTGGACGCTGCCCTGACCGGCCAGCACCTCCGTGCCGCCACCCGACGTCATCGCCCGCCCGCTCCGGTCCACGTACGGCCCGGTGATGCTGCTCGACCGACCCACCACCACCCGGTACGTGCTCGACGCACCCCGGCAGCACAGGTCGAACGACACGAACAGGTAGTAGTACGAGCCGCGCTTGACGATCGTCGGCGCCTCGATCGCGCCGCCGCCCCGCCCGGCGATGGACCGGATGGTGCTGTCCGCGCGCTTGCCGGTGCTCGGGCTGATCTGCACCATCTTGATCCCGGACCAGAACGACCCGAAGCTCAGCCACCACCGGCCCTGGTCGTCCACGGACAGGTCCGGGTCGATGGCGTTGAAGTCGTCCGACGTCCGCGACTCGACGACCAGACCCTGGTTCGTCCACGAGCCGGACGCGCCGGTCGTGCTGGTGGCCAGGAAGATCGCCGACCGGTTGGAGCCGAACGTCGAGGCCGAGTAGTACATGTAGTACCGGCCGTTCAGGTACGACAGGTGCGGTGCCCACAGGTTGCGGCTGCCGCCGGTGTACGTGGTCGTCCACGGCGCGCCGCCGGGGAACGCCTGGCCCGCGTTGCGGAACGCGGTCCGGTCGGTCGAGGTCTTCAGCGCGATGTTGTCCCCGGTGTGCGCTACCAGGTATGTGCCGCCCGGCGTCTTGACGAACGACGGGTCGTGCACGCTGATGTCCCCCGTCACCACACCGGGGTACGGGTAGGCCATCGCCTCGCCGGTTAACGATGTCGTCAGCAGCAACGCGACCACGAGCGCCTTCAGGAAATACCGCAGATTCATGCTTCGCCTCCTTGCGAACACGATTCTGGGAACGCTCCCAGCCGGACCGTAACGCACATGTTTCCGCTCTGGCAAGCGCTTTCCAAAAAGGATCTTCCGGGATTCACGCCTCTGAACAGGGCGTTCATGGAAGCGCTCTCACGGACTCTTGACCACGACCCGGCCCGGTAACGAGGATCGGGCGCGACAGAGCCGTCGCCCTGCAGACGAACGGAACGCCGATGTCCCGCACGATGTCCCGCAGACACCTGAGCGCCGCGCTGGCCGCGGTGCTCGCCGCCGGTCTCATCACCGGAGCCGCCGCAGCCGGCGCCTCCCCGGACTCGACCTCGCCCCAGCCGGTCATCGGCGAACCGCGCACCGAACACGGCTGCGCCCGGATCGAGAAGAACCTCCCGGAACTGGCCGAGTGGCCCAAGGTCGACAGCCGGGTCAAGTCCAACCCGGCCGACGAGCGGCGAATCCGCAACATCCTCGCCGGTATGACGTTGGCCGAGAAGGTCGGCCAGATGACACAGCCGGAGATCGGCGCGATCACCCCGGACGAGGTGCGCGACTACGGCATCGGCTCGGTGCTCAACGGCGGCGGCTCGTGGCCGAACCGCGACAAGCACGCCGCACCCGAGGCGTGGCTGGCCCTGGCCGACGCGTACTACGACGCGTCCAAGGCCAGCCGCACGAAGGTGCCCGCGATCTGGGGCATCGACGCCGTGCACGGCAACAACAACGTCTACGGCGCGACCGTCTTCCCGCACAACATCGGCCTCGGCGCGGCGCACGACCCGTGCCTGATCCGGGACATCGGCGAGGCGACCGCCGAGCAGATCCGCGCCACCGGCCAGGACTGGGCGTTCGCGCCGACGCTGGCCGTGCCGCTGGACGACCGGTGGGGCCGCACGTACGAGGGCTTCTCCGAGGACCCGCGGATCACCCGCGCCTACGGCTACGAGGCCGTCCGGGGTCTTCAGGGCGACAGCAAGCGGCGCGTCGGCGTGCTGGCCACCGCCAAGCACTTCATCGGTGACGGCGGCACGATCGGCGGCAAGGACCAGGGCGTCAACCCGGCCTCCGAAGCCGAGATGATCAACGTGCACGGCCAGGGCTACTACGGCGCTCTCGCCGCGGGCGCGCAGACCGTGATGGTGTCGTTCAACAGCTGGACCAACTCCGACCTCGGCATCAACGAGGGCAAGCTGCACGGCAGCAAACTCGCGGTCAACGACATCCTCAAGGGCAAGATGGGCTTCGACGGCCTGGTGGTGTCGGACTGGAACGGCATCGGCCAGGTCGCCGGCTGCACCAACGCGAGCTGCCCGCAGGCGATCAACGCGGGCATCGACGTGGTGATGGTGCCCAACGACTGGAAGGCGTTCATCGCCAACACGATCGCCCAGGTCGAGGGCGGCCAGATCCCGATGGCCCGCATCGACGACGCGGTCACCCGCATCCTGCGCGTCAAGCTCCGCTCGGGCGTGCTGGACGGCGTGAAGCCGTCATCGCGTGCGCACGCCGGTTCGGCGGAGGCGTTGGAGGCGCGCAGGCTGGCCCGTGAGGCGGTGCGCGAGTCGCAGGTGCTGCTCAAGAACAACAACCGGGTGCTGCCGCTCAAGCCGCGGTCGAAGGTGCTGGTCGTCGGCAAGAGCGCGGACAGCATGCAGAACCAGACCGGCGGTTGGACGTTGAGCTGGCAGGGCACCGGCAACACCAACGCCGACTTCCCGACCGGCCAGACCATCCTCGGCGGGCTGCACGAGGCGCTCGGTGCGGACAACGTGGTGTTCAGCGAGACCGGTGACGTCGACCCGGCCGGGTTCGACGCGGTGATCGCGGTGATCGGCGAGACCCCGTACGCGGAGGGCGTCGGCGATATCGGCAAGCGCTCGCTGGAGGCCGCGAAGCTGTACCCGAACGACCTGGCCGTGCTGGACAAGGTCAGCGGCAAGGGCGCGCCGGTCGTCACGGTGTACGTGTCCGGCCGTCCGCTGCACGTCAACAAGGAGCTCAACCGCTCGGACGCGTTCGTGGCGGCGTGGCTGCCCGGCACCGAGGGCGCCGGCGTGGCCGACCTGCTGGTCCGCGGCCGGCACACCTACCCCGGCTTCACCGGCAAGCTGTCGTTCTCGTGGCCGCGCAGCGCCTGCCAGACCCCGGTGAACGCGGGCGGCGACCCGCTCTTCAAGCCGGGCTACGGTCTGCGCAGCTGGGAGACCGGCAACGTCGGCCGACTCGACGAGACCTCACCCGAGTTCGGCTGCTCGGGCAACGGTGGCGGTGGCACCGCCACCGAGGACCTGGAGATCCACAACCGCACGGACGTCGCGCCGTACCGCAGCCTCATCGGCTCACCGGACAACTGGGGCGGCACCGAAATCGGTCCGGACGGCGAGGCCGCGCACAGCTCGATCAACGTCGTGCCCGCGGACGTGAACGTCCAGGGTGACGCGATGAAGACGACCTGGACCGGCACCGGGCCGGGCCAGCTCTACCTCCAGGACCCGGCGGGCGGCAGCGACCTGCGCGGTTACCTCAACGCCAACGCGGCCCTGGTCTTCGACGTGATCGTGCACCAGGCACCGGCCGCGCGGACGGTCGTGAGCGCGCACTGCGTGTACCCGTGCTTGGCCGAGGTCAACGCGACCGGGGTGTTCAGCGGGTTGCCGACCGGCGTGAAGTCGACGGTGAAGATCCCGATCTCCTGCTTCGGCAACGGCGGGCTGGACCTGGAGAACGTCAACACCCCGTTCCTGGTCTACACCGAGGGCGCGTTCCAGGCGTCGTTCGCGAACGTGCGCTGGGTCCCGAAGGCAGCAGCCGATCCGGACGCCAAGACCTGCGCCGAACTGGGCTAGCACGTGGGGGCGGGCCTGATCCGGGCCCGCCCCCTGTTCGTCACCACCACAGCCGCAGTTGTCCACAGATGCGGCTCGACGACCCGAGATTGTCGGTGCCGGCCGGCAGGATCAAAAACGGGGGATCCCCTGGGCGGGGACCTCTGCGAAGCAACGCCTGCCGGCACTCAATAGCCGACGGTGAACCGGGTGCGCTGGTGCTTCGGCGTCTCGGCCTCGCCCAGCAACGCCACCGCCAGGTCCTCCACCGAGATCGCCGAGCCCACCTGCGCGTCGCCGCCGAGCCGGAACACCCCCGGTCCGCTCGCCGGGCTCCAGCACCGCCGGCGGGCTGAGGTAGGTCCAGTCGGCGACGCGATCCGCCCGGCACACCGCCAACTGCTCCGCGCACGCCCGGGCGATCGGCTTCAACTCGGCCGGGAAGTCCGGCGCTTCCTCGACCGTGTGCCCCTTGGGCGTGACGAGGGTGGCCGTGCCTCCTCGACCACCCGCCGGCCGACGCTACCGAAGGCTCCGAACACGGTGATCCGCATGGCTTCCCCCTTCTGCTGCTGAGTTTTCTGGGCCGCGACGAGTGCTCCCAGCACCACGACCGCGCCGAGCACCTGCAATGCGCTCAACCCCTGGTCGAGCACGAGCCACCCGACGAGCGTGGCGACGACCGGGCTGAGCAGGCCCAGGAACGTGACCTGGGTGGCGGGCAGCACGCGGATGCCGCGGAACCACAGGGCGTAGGCCAGCGCGCCGCCGATGGTGCCGAGGTAGGCCAAGCCGCCGACGTTCGTCGCGGTGAGCGCGGGCGGCAGGCCTTCGACCAGCAACGTCACCGGCAGCAGCACCACACCGCCCGCCACGAGCTGCCACCCGGTGAGGGCCAACAGCGGCGCGGGGGAGGTCCAGCGCTTGCTCAGCACGACCCCGGCCGCCATCGCCACCGCGCCACCGAGCGCCGCGGCCACGCCGACCGCGTCAAGCCGTGCGTCCGCCCTCAGCACCAGCAGCGCGACACCGACCACGCCCGCGATCGCGGCGAGCGCCGTGCGCGTCGTCATCCGCTGCCCGAGCAGCAGCGCGGCCAGCCCGGCGACCACCAACGGCTGCACCGCGCCGACCGTCGCCGCGACACCACCCGGCAGCCGGTACGCGGCGAGGAACAGCAGCGGGAGGAAGACCCCGATGTTGAGCGCGCCGAGCACCAGCGACCGCCACCACCAGTCGCCGCGCGGCAACTGCCGCGTGACCGCGACCAGCAACAACCCGGCCGGCAACGCCCGCAGCACGCTGGCCAGCAGGGGCCGGTCGGGCGGCAGGTACTCGGTGGTGACGAAGTAGGTCGTGCCCCACACAGCGGGGGCGAACGCGGTCACCCATTTGCTTAGCACTAAGACAAAGTAGCTCACCGCTAAGCTATCCTGGACGTGACTTACCTCACCGCTAAGCTAGTTCGGTGGCAGATCACGTCGACCTGGTCCTCGGTCAGTGGCACGCGCAGCGCCCAGACCTCGACGTCTCCCCGATGGCGGTGATCGGCAGGCTCAAGCGCCTGGCCCGCCTGGTGGACGGCGAACTGGGCAAGACCTTCGCCCGGCACGACCTGGACAACGCCTCGTTCGACGTCCTGGCCACCCTGCGCCGCAGCGCCCCGCCCCATCGGCTGACCCCGACCGAGCTGATGCGCGCCTCGATGGTCACCTCGGGTGCGGTCACGCAACGACTCGACCGGCTCGAAGCACGCGGGCTCGTCGTCCGGACCCCGAACGAGCGCGACGGCCGAGGCGTGGTCGTCTCACTCACCGACGCCGGTCGCGACCTGATCGACCGCGCCCTGCCCGACCACCTCGCCACGGAGAACGGCCTGCTCGGCACGTTGAGCGAACAGGAACGGGCGGCGTTGGCCAACACCCTCAAGCAACTGCTGGAGTCATTGGGCGACGAGTAAGCCCGCCGCCACGACCACACGCAGGCACTCCCGCCCAGCCCCGCGTGTCCTACCCCCAGAACGCGCGTGTCCAACACTCAGAACGCGCGTGTCCAACACTCAGAACGCGCGTGTCCTACGTTCGGAACGCGCGTGTCCAACACTCAGAACACCCGAGTTGAACACTCAGGCGTGAAGTTCGCCGTTCTGAGCGTTCAACTCGGATGTTCTGAGTGTTGGACACGCGTGACCTGAAGGTTGGACACGCGCGTTCTGAGTGTTGGACACGCGGGGGAGTGGTGAACGCGCCGCTGCCTACTCCTACTCGGCGAGGTAACTCAGATCCCGCGCGCCCACTCCACCACGGCACGGTGGTAGTCGGGCGCGTTGGGCGCGTAGTTGATCGAGTGCCCGTAGCCGTCGAGCACGTACGTGTGCAGCCGCGCCGCGTCGGAGAAGAACGGCGCCTCCGAGGCCCGCAACGCCTCCGCCGACGTGCAGTCACTGCCCAGCGGCTGCCCGCAGAAGTGGGTGTCGTTACCCACCGCGATCATCACCGGCACGTCGACCAGTCGGGTGAACGGGATGACCACGTTGTTCAACGTGATCGTGTCCACCGCCTCCGACGTCGCGAACACGTCTTTGGTGGCCTCGTCCAACCCGATCGCCTGCGGCACCTGAGGGCCGGGCGTGTGGAAAGCGCCGTAGCGGGTGCCGGCGGCGGTGGTCAGGTAGCCCAGGTCCAACGCGTACCCGCGCAGCTGCGGGTCGAGCGCCGCCGGGACCATGCCCGCCAACACGGGCACCACGGTCACCAGGTTCATCCGGTGGGTGAACCCGGTGACCAGCACGCCGTCCACGTCCTGGTTCAGCCCGGCCTCGATCAACGCCATGGCCGACCCGATCGAGTGGCCGCCCACGATCACCTTCTCGAACCGGGGCCGGATCTTGCGGATCACCTGGTGCACCGCGTGGGCCTGGGTGGACGCGGTCACGAGCGCGCTCAACGGCCGGGAGCTGCGGCCGGTGCCGAGCCGGTCCACGGCGAGCGTGGCGATACCGGCCTTGTTCATCGCCTGCCGGTACGACCGGCTCTCCGGCGCGTAGGAGATGTCCCAGTACGAGCTGTTGTACGTGCCGCCGGGTATCAACACCTGCACGGTGGAGGCGCCCGACGGTGTGCACAGCGTCCCGTGCATCGACTGCGGCGTGCCGAACACCGTCACCGGCACGTCGAGTTGCTCACACGTGACGGGCGCGGCGCTCGCGGGCGCAGGCACCAGGCCCGCGGCGAGCAGCGCGACCGCGAGTGACTTCGTGACCGTGGACAACCGGGAACGCGACCAACGCACGACTGAACGACCTCCTGTGTTTGATTGCCGCTGCTCCGCGGACGGCGGGCTCGGCCGCCCCGAAGTCGGCCGCTCGCGAACGACCGACGCGACCTCGCCGGGTCAACGGGGAACCGCCGTCATCAGCAGACCGCTGGGATAGGCGGCGGACGTGAACTTGGTGCGCACGGGCTTGCCGGGCACCGGGACCAAGCGCCACCTCGCGAGCACGGTGGCGAGGGTGATCACGATCTCGGTCTGGGCGAACACGTTGCCCATGCACTGCCGCCCGCCCGCCCCGAACGGGATGAACGCGCCGCGCGGCACATCGGCGCGGGCCCACCGGTCCGGGTCGAACCGGTGCGGCTCGGGGAAGGACGTCGGGTCGTGGTGCAGCGCGTGCGGGCTCACGATCACCTCGGCGCCCGCGGGTAACTCCACGCCGTCGAGGTCGACCGGCGCGGTGGTGCGGCGCATCAGGATCCATATCGGGTACATCCGCAGCACCTCGTTGGCCACGGCCGCCGTGTACGTCAGCCGCGGCACGTCGGCGAAGGTGACCGGACGGCCGCCCACCACCTCGTCGATCTCGGCGACAAGCCGTTCCTCGACGTCCGGGTGTTCGGCGATCTCGTGGAACACCCAGGCCAGGGCCAGCGCGGTGGTCTCGATGCCCGCGGTGAGCAGGGTCAGCACCTCGTCGTAGGTCTGCTGGTCGGTCATGCCGTCACCGGAGTCGTCCTGCGCCGATAACAGCGTCGACAGCAGGTCGCCGTGGTCACTCGCGCCGTCGGCCCGCCTGCTCGCGATGACCTCCAGCACGATCGCGCGCATCCGCGCGATGGCCCGGTCGAACTCGCGGTTGCCGGGCAGCGGCAGCTTCTCCACGAACGACGGCGATAACGCGCGGACCATGCCCTGCTTGATCACCACGAAGATGGACCGCCGCACCTCGGCGATCGCCCGCCGCCCCAACTCGGTGGAGAACAGCGCCTCGCCGACGATCGTGACGGCCAGGCCCTGCATGTCGTCCTCGACCACCCGCACCTCGCCGGGCGTCCACGACGAGGTCAACGCGGTGGCGGCGCGCGCCATGGTCTCGGCGTAGCGGGCGATGCGGTCGCGGTGGAACGCGGGCTGGATCATCCGCCGCTGCCGCAGGTGGAACGGGCCGTTGGAGAGCAGTAGACCGTTGCCCAGATACGGCTGGAACTTGTCGAACATCGCACCTTTGCGGAAACGCGCGCCGTCCGTGACCAGCACTTGGTGCACAAGTCGAGGACTGTTCACAAAATATGTCGTCATCGGTCCCAGATCGACTTTTACCACATCACCGTGATCACGCAGTGACGAGGTGAACTCATGTCGTCGGCGGACCATCTCCACGGTGTGGCCGAGGAATGGCAGGCGGCCGGGGGCCACCGGGACAGCCATGTCCGCTCCTCTTAGGCCGTCGAAAGGGACGGCTCACAATAGGACCCGTTCGGTGGAGGTTGACAGTGTCCGTTCGGGTGGGTTGGTGTCACACTGACGGCTCAATGAACGTTGGTCCCGCCCACCCGGTACTGTTGTCGGCCCGCGACGTGAAGAGGTATCCGCAGATATGACGCAAAGCGAATGGATTCCATCCGGCGTGGACATTTCCGTGCCGAGCATGGCCCGGACCTACGACTACATGCTGGGCGGCGGGCACAACTTCGCGGTCGACCGCGCGGTGGGCGAGCAGATCGAGGCCGCCATGCCCGGCTTGCGCAACGCAGCCAGGGTCAACCGGGCGTTCCTCGCCCGCGTCGTGCGGTACATGGTGGACCAGGGCGTGCGGCAGTTCCTCGACGTCGGCTCCGGTATCCCGACCGTCGGCAACGTGCACGAGGTCGCCCAGGCGGAGGCGCCGGAGTGCCGCGTCCTGTACGTCGACCGCGACCCCGTCGCCGTCGCGCACAGCGAGTTGATGCTGGTCGGGAACGACAACGCGGCCGTCGTGCAGGCCGACATGCGCGAGCCGGAGGCCATCCTGGGCAGCGACGAAGCGCGTCGGCTGCTCGACTTCGATCAACCGATCGGGTTGCTCATGCTGCTGATGCTGCACTGGGTGCCCGACTCGTCCGACCCGCGCGGCCTGTTGGGCCGGTACCGGGACGCGTTGCCGTCCGGCAGCTTCCTGGCGATCACCCACGTCACCGCGGACCACCAGGGCGAGAACCTGGCCGAGGCGACCGACGTGATCAAGCGGAGCAAGAGCCCCGACCAGGTGAACTTGCGTTCACACGCCGAGGTGATGGGATTGTTCGAGGGTTACGAACTCGTCGAGCCGGGGCTGGTCGGCTGCGGTGAGTGGCGGCCGACCGGACCCGCCGACATCGCCGCCGAGCCGGGGATGAACATGCTGGTCTACGCGGGTGTCGGACGAAAACCGTGAATTGTCTGACGGAAAGTCACCGGAGGTGTTCGGGATTCACACTTCCGGTCGAGTGTTGACCAGCGGGGGGTGGGTAAACTGCCGCGAATCCTCAATACCACAGCAGGGCAACGGGAATGCCGACCCCAAGTCGTAGACCAGAGGCCACACCACCACCTGAACGTGGCCGGGAACTCCTCGCGCGGAAGTGGTCGTACCTGCTCAGCGGAGCTGTAGTCGTCCCGCTGACCAGGGACGAACTCGACCGCGAAATGGGCGAACAGCTCGATGAGCTGTGCCGCGCGGTGCACGCCGAGTCGTCCGCCGAGTCCGCCTCGAATCGGTCGATCGAGCAGCTCGGTCAACGCCTCGTCGCGCTCGGCTACGTCGGTGAGGACGGCCTGCGCGTCACCCTCGAAGTGCTCGGCAAGGGCCTGCTCGCGCTGCCCGAGTTCCAGCCCGTCGAGCGCTACGCGCAGCGGATCGTGTCGACGCTCGGCGCGCTGTCGGCCGGCTTCCTGGCGGCGAGCAGGCGCGCGGTGTTCGAGCAGCAGGAGTCCATGCAGCTGTCGCTGCTCAAGGCGGTCCGCGACGCGCAGTGGAACCTGAAGGAGAGCGAGGCGCGGTTCGAGGAGGTCGCGACGTCGTCGGCCAGCGGAATCCTGGTGGTCGACCTGGCCGCGCGGATCGTGCGGGCCAACGCGGCGATCGGCGAGATCCTCGGGTACACGACGGAGGAGCTGACCGGGTTCTCCCTGCTCGAACTCGTGCACCCGGACTCGGTCAAGATCCTCGGCGAGGCGATGCGGGCGCTGGTCGACGGCGGGCAGGAGCGGATCCGGCAGCCGCAGCGGTTGCTGCGCAAGGACGGGGACGTCGCGCGGATCTCGTTGACGGTGTCCTTGCTGCGCGGCGCGGACGAGCAGTCGGGTCATTTCGTCGCCGTGATCGAGGACGGCACCGAGCTGATGCTGTTGCAGTCCGAGCTGAACCGGCAGGCGCTGCACGACGTGGCGACCGGGCTGCCGAACCGGCAGTACTTCACCACGTACCTGGAGAGCGCGCTGCGGCGGGCCGATCCGGTGCGCGGGATTTCGCTGTTCCACCTGGACATCGACGCGTTCGGCATGGTGTGCAACAGCCTCGGCCGCAAGACCGGTGAACGGCTGCTCGTGCACGTGGCGCAGCGGCTGCGGGCCGTGATGGCGCGGGAGAAGGCGATGATCGCCCGGTTCGACGGTGACGAGTTCGCCATCCTGGTGGAGAACACGGCCACCACGCCGGACGTCGGCAGCACCGTCGCCGAGATCAACCGGGAGCTGTCGGAGCCGGTGTACCTCGACGATCACGGGCTGGCCGTGTCGGTCAGCGTGGGCGTGGTGCGCCGGCCGCCGTCGGACTGGGAACCGGCGAACGTGATGCGCGCGGCGGAACAGGCGTTGCGGCGCGCGAAGTCGGGTCGTCGGGGGCAGTGGGAGCTGTTCCACCCTGGGCAGGACGAGGCCGAACGGCGGGCGGAGACCCTTGCCGTGGCCATGCCCGGGGCGTGGGAGCACGGGGAGATCGGCGTGCGCTACCAGCCGGTGGGGGAGCTGGCCGGTGGTGCGCTGGTCGGCGTGGCGGCTCGGCTGCACTGGGACCGCGGCGAGGACTCACTGGACCACTCCGCGTGCGTGGAGTTGGCCGAGCGGACGGGCCTGATCCTGTCGTTGGGGGAGTGGCAGCTGGCGACGGTGTGCGGCCAGGTGGGCTGGTGGAGCCAGAGCGCCCGCTTCACCGCGCCGCTGTACGTGGGGTTGACCAGGCACCAGTCGTGCGACGGCGATCTGGTCCGCCGGGTGCGTCGGGCGTTGGACGACACCGGGCTGGACGCGTCGCGGCTCACGGTGGGGATGCCGGTGGGCGTGCTGGCGGAGTCGGACGCCGTGGACAACCTGACCGTGTTGGCCGAACTGGGCGTCGGGACGTCGTTGGACGACTTCGGCCTGGGCCCGGACGACCTGGCCATGGCCTCGGAGCTGCCGATCAAGTCGGTGTGGGTGGCCCGGCGGTTGGTCGAGCGGCAGGCCCGGGGCGAGGCGGAGTACCTGGCGGACCTGGTCTCGCTGGTCCGGCGCACGGGCGCGCACGTGCTGGTGGACGGGGTGGAGACGGCCGAGCAGGCCGAGTGGTGGCGCGCCGCGTGGGCCGTGGCCGGCACGGGCGCTTTCTTCGGCCCCGTCACGCCGGCCGGAGAGTTCCCCATAACCGGGTGATCAGCCCTTGCGGGCCATGTGGGCGGCCACGCCGTCCAGGTAGAAGTTCAGGCTGAACGCGAAGTCGTCCTCCACGAACTGCTCGTCGTACAGGTTGTCGTAGTCGAACACCCCAGCCGCCACCAGCCGACCCAGGGCCGGCATCTTCCGCGGGTCGACCACCACCTTCAACGCCTGCGAGTACGAACGCCCGAACGCCTCCGGGTTCTCCTGGAACCCCTCCATCACCTGCACGCTGAACCGCAGGTCACCGTGCACGAACGTGATCAGCCCCATGACGATGCGGATCTTGTCGCCCTCGTCGAGCGGTGTGTCGGCCAGCGTCCCCAACGCGGAGTCGAGCCACGCCAGGTTGCGCGGCCCGGCCGGCGGTCCGTTCAGCGGGATGTGCGCGTACCACGGGTGCCTGCTCAGCGTCTTGCGCACGCTGTTGGTCCACAACGTGAGCCCGGTCCGCCAGTCGGTGTCCGCGGGGATCTCCGGCGGCATCTCCAACGCCGCCTCGCTCATCAGCGCGAGCAGTTCGTCCTTGCTCTTCACGTGCCGGTAGAGCGCCATCGTGGAGTTGCCGAGCTGCTGCGCGACCCGTGCCATCGACACCGCCCCGAGTCCTTCGGCGTCGGCGATCTCGATCGCGGCCCGGGTGATGTCGGTGATCGTCAACGACGGTTTCCGGCCACGTCGCGGCATCTCGCGCAGGCCCCAGAGCAGGGCAATGTCGTCCGGCAGGCCGTACTCGTCGGTCATCTTCGCCCTCTCGTCACCACCGTCGTCCAGTCTAGGGCTTCCGCCGGAAACTGCGTATGAGCTACGCTCTTTAGCGTATCGAATACACACAAGGGGGAAGTCGTGATCGTTGAGGCGACCGGCCTGCGCAAGGCGTACGGCTCGACCACGGTGCTGGACGGGATAGACCTGGAGGTCGCCGAGGGGTCGGTCTTCGCGTTGCTCGGTCCCAACGGCGCGGGCAAGACGACCACGATCCGCATCCTGTCCACGCTGACCCGGCCGGACGCCGGCGAGCTGCGGGTGGCCGGGTTCGACGTGGTGCGCGAACCGGCCAAGGTGCGCGGGGTGATCAGCCTGACCGGCCAGTACGCCGCCGTGGACGACGAGCAGACCGGTCGTGAGAACGTGGTCATGGCCGGCCGGCTGATGCACCTGGGCCGGCCGGGGGCGAAAGCCCGTGCCGCCGAACTGCTGGAGCGGTTCGACCTGGTCGACGCAGCCGACCGCCGGGTCAAGACCTACTCCGGTGGTATGCGCCGCAGGCTGGACCTGGCGATGAGCCTCGTCGCCGCACCGAAGGTGATCTTCCTGGACGAGCCGACCACCGGCCTCGACCCGGCCAGCCGCACGACGATGTGGGACGCCATCCGCGACCTGGTCCGCACCGGCACCACGATCTTCCTCACCACCCAGTACCTGGAGGAGGCGGACCGCCTCGCGGACCGGATCATGGTGCTGGACCAGGGGAAAGTGGCCGCCTACGGCACCGCGGACGACCTCAAGGCCCGCGTCGGCGGCGACCGCCTGGACCTCCGCTTCACCTCCGCCGCCGCCCTCGGCGCCGCGGCCGGCCTGCTCGGCGGCTTCGCCGACCAGGAACGGCTCGTGCTCAGCGTCCCGTCCGACGGCACCGCCGCCCACCTGCACTCCGTGCTGGACGACCTGCGCGCCGCCGCCGTGGTCCCCGCTCAGGTCTCCTCGCACCGCCCGACCCTCGACGACGTCTTCCTCGCCCTGACCACCCGTGAAGGAGTGCCCGCATGAGTTACGCGATCAGCGACTCGATGACCATGATCGGTCGCAGCATCCGGCTGGGCAGGCGCAACGTCGACACGTTGATCATGTCCATCGTCCTGCCACTGCTGATGATGGCCCTGTTCGTCTACGTCTTCGGCGGCGCGATCAACACCGGCACCGCGTACATCAACTACGTGGTGCCCGGCATCATCCTACTGTGCGTGGGCTACGGCGCCGCGTCCACCGCGATGTCCGTCGCGGACGACATGCAAAAGGGCATGATCGACCGCTTGCGCTCCATGCCGATCCGCAGCTTCGCCGTGCTGACCGGCCACGTGACGGCCAGCGTCGCCCGCAACGCCCTGTCCACCACGGTCGTCATCGGCGCGGCGATCGCCATGGGCTTCTGCCCGTCGGCCTCGCTGGTGGAGTGGGTCGCCGCGGTGGGGCTGCTCCTGCTCTACGTGCTGGCGATGTCGTGGCTGGCGGCGGGCCTCGGCTCGATCGCGAAGTCGGTCGAGTCGGCCAGCGCGTTGAGCTTCTTCATGCTGTTCCTGCCGTACTTGAGCAGCGCTTTCGTGCCGACGGAGACCATGCCGTCGTTCCTCCGGGGCATCAGCCAACACCAGCCGATCACCCCCGTCATCGAGACCGTGCGCGGCCTGCTCACCGGCACGCCCATCGGCGACCAGGGCTGGATCGCGCTGGCCTGGTCGGTCGGACTGCTCATCGCGTCCTTCGTCCTGGCCACCGCCCTCTACCGGCGGCGGATCAGCGACTGAATCCACTCCTCCACCAGGTCGGCCAGCGTGGACAGCGGAACACGGGCCTCGGACAGCACGACCTCGTGGAAATCGCGGACGTCGAACGCGTCACCCAGGCGCGTCTCGGCGTCCCGGCGCAGCCGCTGGATCTCCAGCCGCCCGACCATGTACGCCAACGCCTGCCCCGGATTGGCCAGGTAACGGTCCACTTCGGACTCGACGAGATCCGGTGCCATCGGCGTGTTGGCGAGCAGGAACTCCACCGCCCGCGCACGGCTCCAGCCGAACGCGTGCAACCCGGTGTCCACCACCAGCCGCCCGGCCCGCATCGAGTCGAACGTGAGCATCCCCAACCGGGCCAGGCTGTCGGAGTACAGGCCCATCTCGTCGGCCAGGCGTTCCGCGTACAGCGCCCAGCCCTCGGCGAAAGCGCTCACGCCGGCGGTGCGCCGCCACACCGACAGATCCGTGCGCGCCATGCGGGTCGCGCCGTCGAAGTGGTGACCGGGCACAGCCTCGTGAAAGGCCAAGGCTTCCGCGTTGTGCTTCCCGGACAACTGCGCCGGGTTGACGGAGTAGGTGCCCGGCCGCGACCCGTCCACCGCGCCCATCAGGTACGAGGGAGGCGTCGCGGCCGGTGTGCCGTCCGGATAGGTGCGCACCACGCACTTCTCCTCGGGCACCTGCCGGAACCACTGCGGCGCGGCGGCTTCGGCCTTGCGCACGATCGCGCGGGCGGCGGCGACCATCTCCGCACCGTCCCGCCACCGCGGACCGTTCTGGAGCCGGGTGAACACCTCGCTGACGTCCGACGTCCCGAACACTTCCTTGCCGAGCGTCGCGTACTCGGCGGCGAGGCCGTCCAGCACTTCGAGGCCCATCCGGTGCAGCTCGTCGGCCGTCCGGCCGGTGGTGGTGTGCCGGCGAGCCGCCGAGGCGTACAGCTGCTCGCCGTCAGGCAGCCAACACACACCGGCCCGGTCGTCCTCACGTCCGTGCGGCAGCACGTCGGCCGCCAACGCGTCCCGGTACTCGCGCACTCCGGGCAGCTCCGCTTTCCCGTCGAGTTGGGCGATAGCCGCCCGGACCAACCGCGCCACCGGCAACCGCCCGGCCCGAATCCCGTCGCGGTGCCGTTGTGCCAATGCCCCGAAAAATGCGGGAAGCCTGCTCAACCGGACTTCGTAATCCGCCCGCTGCCGTTCAGCGTCCGACGGCGTGTCGTCCAACGTGTGCAACACGATGGGCACCGGCGTCGAGATCAGATCGCTGACGGTGAACTCCACCCACCGTTCGACGACCTGATCGCGCAACGCGGACGCCTGGTACCCGATCATGGTCCGGGTGACGCGATCCGTCCTGGTCAGCGGCTCGGGATCGATCGCGTCCGCCCGCTTCGCGATGTCCTCCAGCACTGCGGCGAACCGCTCGTCGGCCTCTTCGCGGTAGTCGGTGAGCTGGTCGTCGTAGCCGGGAATCCCGCGCAGCGTGCCCAACACCGGAAAACGCGACAACACGGCCACGTGCAGTTCATCCGCGATCACGTCGACACCCGTCATAACCCCGATGGTGCCGGCGAAACCCTGCGCTGGACGGGTGAGCGCTACTCCTTGAGCCGGTGCACCACGATGATCCCGCCGTGCAGCGGCTGGTCTCGTCGCTCGTCGTCGGTGGCCACGTACTCGTCCAGCACGGCTCCGATCCGACGGTCCAACTCGGCCACGTCCTCCGGGGACAGGTGCAGCGCGAACCGCGCGTACGTCTGCACCGACTCGGGCCCGGCCTCCTGCAACTCCTCCTGGAACGCCTCCAACGGGGCCGTGTTCGCGACCAGCCCGCTGTCCGCCAGCGGCCCGTCCAACCACCACGACATCCCGGTCGACCGGTAGGGCTTCTCCAACGCCCCACTGGCCCCGGTCCGCACCTCGCCCGGCTCCAGGAATCCCGCCGAGGCCAGCTGCCGCACGTGGTAGAGCACCGTTCCGGGGTCGCGTCCCAACCGCTCGGCCAACTGCTTGTTGGTCAACTCCTGCTGCCCGCACAACCGCAGGATGCGCAGCCGCAACGGGTGGGCCAGCGCCTTCGTCTCCTCCACCGTCGCCGGACGCCGTTGCCGATGAGCCATGCCGCCAATCTAGTCCACCGATGGACAAGCACACCGATGGAGAAATCCCCATCGATGTGCCATCCTCGACCAATGGCACCCCTGGGAACGGCGTTCTGGCGTCTCTGGACGTCATCCGGCCTGTCGAACCTCGCCGACGGCACGTTCAAGGTCGTCCTGCCCCTGGTGGCCATCCAGACCACCCGCGAACCGACCCTGATCGCCGGCCTGGTCTTCGCCCTCACCCTGCCGTGGCTGGTCTTCGCCCTCCCGGCAGGCGCGTTGACCGATCGCCTCGACCGCCGCCGCACCATGGTCGGGGCCAACGCAGTCAGAGCCGCCCTGTTAGCGGCCCTGACGGGAGCGGTGGCGCTGGACTGGGCGAACATCTGGCTGCTCTACGCCATCGCGCTTGCCGCCGGCGTCGCCGAAACCCTCTACGACACCTCGGCCCAATCCCTGCTGCCACAACTGGTCGACCGCGACCGACTGCCCCGCGCCAACTCCCGCCTGCACGCCGTCGAACTGACCGCGAACGAGTTCATCGGCCCACCCGTCGCCGGTCTCCTGGTCGCCGCCGGCGCACTGGCCGCCTTCACCGCCCCCGCGGCCCTCTGGCTGGTGGCCCTGGCCGTCCTGTGGTCGGTGAAAGGCACGTTCAAGATCCCGCGAGAACACCCCACCACCCTGCGCGCGGACATCGCCGAAGGCCTGCGTTTCCTGCTCCACCACCGTGTTTTGCGCAGCCTCGCCGCCGTGGTGGGCCTGTTCAACCTCTCCGGCGGCGCGTCGGGCGCGGTCCTCGTCCTCTACGCCGTGGGGCCGACCTCGGCGATGGGCCTGACCGGGCAGCTCTTCGGCCTGCTCCTCACCGCCCCGGCCGTCGGCAGCCTCGTCGGCTCCCTGGCCGCCGAACGCGTCATCGCCAAGCTGGGCCGGGGACGTTCCCTGGCGGTCGGTTTCGTCGTCGGCACCCTGCTCGTCGGTGCACCGGCGGCGACAAGCAACCCCTTCGTGGTCGCGGCGGCGTTCGTGGTCGCGGGTGCGGGTATCGCCGTCCTCAACGTGGTCGCGGTCTCGCTGCGCCAACACGTCACGCCGGACCGTCTCCTGGGCCGCGTCAACAGCGCCTACCGCCTGGTCGCCTGGGGTTCCCTGCCGGTGGGCGCGGCGATCGGGGGCGCGCTGGCGGAGTTCTTCGGCCTGCGCGCCGTCTTCGTGATCATGACCGCCGTATCGCTCACGGCACTCGTCGGCCTGACCGCCGCCACCAACCGGAAGATCGAAGAAGCGCTGGCGTGACGCCGCACCGACTACCCGGTGCTGGCCGAAGCGCGCGCCTGACCAGCACGAAGGGCCCGGACGAACCAGTCGAACGCGGGCGCCGGGCTGTCCGGCGCACGCCGGGCGAGGTCGCGACTTCCAGGCGACCTCGCCCGCCGTCTCCGGAGGAGCGGCAATCCAACACAGCGCCGTCCATGCCCTCCACTCTGCTGCCTCCCGTTGCGGGAGACTCAAGCGGCCCGGGTCAGGCCGCCTGCTCGGGCGGCTCCATCGCGCCGGTCATGATCGCGACCGCGTCCGACATCGACACGGTCTTCGGGTCCACGACCGCCTTGCGCCGACCCAGCCGCTGGATGTGGATGCGGTCGGCCACCTCGAACACGTGCGGCATGTTGTGGCTGATCAGGATCACCGGCAGGCCGCGTTCCCGCACCTGGAGCACGAGGTCGAGCACGGCACGGGACTCGCGCACGCCCAACGCCGCCGTCGGCTCGTCCATGATCACCACCCGGCTGCCGAACGCGGCGGCCCGCGCCACCGCGACCGCCTGCCGCTGCCCACCGGACAACGTCTCCACCGCCTGGCCGGGGTTCTGGATCGTCATGATCCCCAGGGCGTCGAGCTGCCGACGTGCCTCGTCGCGCATACCGTTGCGGTCGAGCATCCGGAACACCGTGCCCAGCACGCCCTTGCGGCGGCGTTCGCGACCGAGGAACAGGTTGCTCGCGATGTCCAGCGACGGCGAGACGGCCAGGGTCTGGTGCACCGTCTCGATACCGGCGTTCCGCGCGTCGATCGGCGTGGAGAACGACACCGGGGCGCCGTCCAGCATGATCTCGCCCTCGTCCGGCACGACCGCGCCGGACAACGCCTTGATCAGGCTGGACTTCCCGGCGCCGTTGTCGCCGATGACGGCCAGGATCTCGCCCGGCAGCAACTCCAGGTCGGACCCCGCCAGCGCGGTCACCTTCCCGTAGCGCTTGACCAGCCCGCGGGCCTGGAGCACCGGCGTGGTCATGGCTTCACCTTCCGAATCCACTGGTCCAGCGACACCGCGACGATGATCAGCACGCCGACGGCCAGCGTCTGCCACAGCACGTCCACCCCGGCCAACGCCAGACCGTTGCGGAACACGCCGACGATCAGCGCGCCCAGCAGCGAGCCGATGATCGCGCCGCGACCGCCGAACAGGCTGGTGCCGCCGATGACGACCGCCGTGATCGAGTCGAGGTTCTCCAGCTGCCCGGCCTGGGGGCTGGCCGACGCGATCCGGCCGATCAGGATCCACGCGCTCAACGCGTACACCGCGCCCGCCGTCGCGTACACGCTCAGCAGCACCCGACCGGTGCGGATACCGGACAGGCGGGACGCCTCCGCGTCGTCACCGGTCGCGTAGACGTGCCGGCCCCACGCGGTGTTCTTGAGCACGAACGCCATCACACCGACCAGCACCACCATGATGATCGACCCGTAGGTGATGCGCGTGCCGCCGATCGTGAACGTCTCACCCGTCCACAGCAGCAACGACGGCATCTCCGTGCCGCGGATCGTGGCGCTCTCGGAGTACCAGAGGTTGAGCGCGAAGAACACGTTCAACGTGCCCAGCGTGACGATGAACGGCGGCAACTTCAGCCGCGTGATCAGCATCCCGTTGATCAGGCCGCAGGCCGTGCCGACGAGGAAACCGAGCAGCAGCGCGGGCACGCCGGGCAGCCCGGTCTCCGCCGCCACCTTCGCCATCACGATCGACGTCAACACCATGATCGCGCCGCACGACAGGTCGATGCCCGCGGTCAGGATGATGATCGTCTGGCCGACGGCGAGCGTGCCGACGACCGCGACCTGTTGCAGGATCAGGGAGATGTTGCCCGGCTGGAGGAACCGGTCGGACATCAGGGCGAACACGACGATCGAGACCAGCAGCACCACCGCGGGCCCGATGGTGGCCTGCGCGTGCAGCAGGTGCTGGATCCGGCTCAGCGGCGAGCGGTCTACGTGGTCGCCGCCGAGCGGGCCGGGGTCCTGTTTGGAGGACAACGTGGTCGACATGTGTCAGCCCCAGCAGTTCTCGAGACCCCAGGCGGAATCCTGCGATTCCACCCCTTCGGCCGGCTGGTCGGTGATCAGCGTGACACCGGTGTCGACGAAGTCCTTGCCCGGGGTGGCCTGCGGCTTAGTGCCGTCCGCGGCGAACTTGGCGACGGCCTCGACGCCGAGCTGCGCCATCTTCAGCGGGTACTGCTGCGAGGTGGCGCCGATGATGCCCGTCTTGACGTTCTCCACGCCGGGGCAGCCACCGTCGACGGAGACGATGGTGACGTCCTTCTCCTTGCCCGCGGCCTTCAGCGCCTCGTACGCGCCCGCGGCGGCCGGCTCGTTGATCGTGTAGACGAGGTTGATGCCGGGGTCCTTCTGGAGCAGGTTCTCCATCGCCGTCCGGCCTCCTGAGGGATCGCCGTCGGTGACGTCGTGGCCCACGATCCGCGGGTCGCTCTCGTCACCGATCTTGGTCTTGTCCTTCACGTCGATGCCGAAGCCCTCCAGGAAGCCCTGGTCGCGCTGCACGTCCACGGACACCTGGTTCGGGTTGAGGTCCAGCATCGCGATCTTGGCCTGCTTGCCGTCCTTGGCGAACTTCGCCTTCGCCCACTCGCCGATCAGCTTCCCGGCCTGGTAGTTGTCGGTGGCGAAGGTCGCGTCGGCGGCGTCCGCCGGTTCCAGCTGGGTGTCCAGCGCGATGACCAGCAGCCCGGCCTGGCGGGCCTTGTCCACCGACGGCACGATCGCCTTCGAGTCGTTGGGCGTGATCAGGATGCCCTTCGCGCCCGCGCCGATCAGGTTCTCGATCGCGTCGACCTGCGACTGGTTGTCGCCGTCCTGCTTGCCCGCGAAGGACTGCACCCTGGCGTCGGACGTGCCGGCGGCCTGCTGCGCGCCTTCCTTCATCTTCACGAAGAACGGGTTCGTGTCGGTCTTGGTGACCAGGCCGACCAGCACGCCCTCGCCGTCCTGGGCGGTGTCGCCGCCACCGCAGGCCGACAACACCATCAGGGGGACCACCGCCAAGGACGCCACCGCGGTGAGCTTCCGCTTCGACACGCTTCCTCCTGAGTCAACGTTGACGTAGTGCGCCGCGAGGCGCGGATCCGGCCGTTCGGGCCTGATCTCAGAGATTTTCGGGTAGGAACACTGGGCTTACGCGCCCAGTCGGGCCGAGCGTCGCAACCTCGGGGATTCCGTTAAGTCATCGTTGACGCTAGCTTTGTGCGTGAAGTCACGACAAGTCGCCGTTACGCAAGCGTTACTCGGGTTGGAGCAATCAACGATGGACTCAGGAGCCGGACGGCGCCCCGAACCGACGATGCGCGACGTCGCCGCGCTGGCCCGGGTAAGCGCCAAAACGGTCTCGCGAGTGATCAACGACCAGCCCGGGGTCGGGCCGGAGGCCATCGAGCGCGTCCGTGCGGCGGCCCGCACCCTCGGCTACCGCCCGAACCTGACCGCGAGCAGCCTGCGACGGTCGGACAAGCGCAGCGCCACCATCGGCGTGCTGTTCGAGGACCTGTCCAACCCCTTCGACTCGGCCCTGCTCCGGGCCGTGGAGGACCGGGCCAGGCAGAGCGGGGTGCTGGTGCTGGCGGGGAGCAGCGAGGACGACCCCAGCCTCCAGCGCGAACTGCTGGCGTCCCTGGCGTCACGGAGGGTGGACGGCATGGTCGTGATGGCCGTCGGCGGCCACCAGGACGCGTTGCAGCAGGAGCGCGAGCGCGGCACCCCGATGGTCCTGGTGGACCGGCCGCCGACGTTCGGCGAGACCGACAGCGTGACGACGACGAACCGTGAGAGCGCCCGTGAGGCGGTCGTGCAGCTGGCCGAGCTGGGCCACCGCGACATCGCGTTCCTGGGCGACCGCCAGACGTTGTGGACCAGCCACGAGCGCTACACCGGTTACCTGGAGGGCCTGGCCCACTCCGGCCTCAAGCTCCGCAAAGACCTGGTCTGCACCGACCTCAAGGGCCCCGACCTGGCCGAACAGGCAACCGCGGCGCTCCTGGACCTGCCCGACCCACCCACCGCCCTGTTCACCGCGCAGAACCTCGTCACGGTGGGCGCGATGCGAGTCCTGAGATCCCGCCGCATGCACCACCGGATCGCCCAGATCGGCTTCGACGACTTCCCGTTGGCCGACATGCTGGAGCCCGGCATCACGGTAGTCCGCCAAGACGTCCCCGGCCTCGGCCGCAAGGCAGCGGACCTCATCTTCGCCCGGATCGAGAACCACCACCTCCCCCCGTCGCACGCGGTCATCCCAGCCACCCTCATCCGCCGAGGCTCCGGCGAAATCCCACCGGAAAGCTGAGCACCGGCACACCCGGCCGCGATTGTCAGTCCACCCTGAACCGACCTTGCCCCCGCACGACTCGGCGCGTAGAGCTGGAACCATGGCGATCGCCCGAATTCGAGGCCGTGCCCTACCTCACGGCGAGTACGTAGACCTGTACGCCGACGGTGACAGGTGGACCACCGACCCCGTGCGGAACGCGGACCTGGTCGCCGAGGGGTGGCTGTTACCCGGCCTGGTCGACGCGCACACCCACCCCGGCGTCGAGGCGGCGGGCGACCCGCTCGACGAGGGACTGCTCCGCGACCACCTCCGGCAGCACGTCGACGCCGGCGTGACCGTGATCCGCTCACCGGGCCTGGCCGGCGAACCGCCGCCGTGGTTCGGCACGGACCCCGAGTCACCCAGGGCCTGGCACGCCGGTCCGTGGCTGGCGCAACACGGCCAGTTCTTCGACGGCTGGGGCCGCCGCGCCGACCACGCCGAGATGCCCGCCGTCGCAGCCGCCCAAGCAGGGCGCACCGGCTGGGCCAAGATCATCGCCGACTGGCGCTCGAACGACGAGCCGATCCCGGTCGAAGTGCTGACCGCCGTGGTCGAGGCGGTACACGCGGTAGGAGGCCGAGTCGCCGTGCACACCCAGCAGGCCGCAGGCGGCGCAGCCGCAGTGGCCGCCGGCGTCGACTCGGTGGAGCACGGGATGTTGCTGGACCCCGAACTCCTCACCCGCATGGCCGACCAGGGCACCGCGCTGACGCCGACGTTGTCGGTGTGCGAACGGTCGCTGCCGGAGGTACTGCGCAGACCCGACAGCCCTCACAAGCAGTGGTACGTCCAAGGCGCCCAAGCACACGCCTCCCTGGTCGCCGCCGCAGCCGAAGCAGGCGTCCGAGTCCTAGCCGGCACGGACTCCCTACCGCACGGCCGGATCATCGACGAAGTACAAGCCCTGTCCGCAGCCGGAATGCGACCACACGACGCCCTGGCCGCCGCCTCCTGGGACGCCCGCGCCTACCTCGGCCTCCCCGGCCTCGAACCGGGAGCACCAGCAGACGCCGTCATCTACGCCGAAGACCCCCGCACGGACCTGAACCAACTAGCCCACCCCCTCGCCGTAATCCTCCGCGGCCACCCCATCCGACCCCGCTGACCAGCGTCCGACCTGGCCACGCGCCGCACGAATAAGGCCCTTGACCGGATCAATGCCGGTCAAGGGCCTTATTCGTGCGGTTCAAACGATGTGCCCCCGGCAGGATTCGAACCTGCGCTCCCGCCTCCGGAGGGCGGTATACACACCGACTCTGACCTGCACGGATACTGAATATGATCTTCCCGTCGGTACACGATCGGCAGGGGCGCGAGGAGCGGCCGAGCGGGAGCGCGAGCGACTTCGCTGTTGCGGGCTGCCGCCCGCGCCACCCACCTGGCAAGCCGGTTACTCAGTGTTGTGCTTGGCTCCGCTATGGGCGACGCCTCGTCCTAGCTCGATAGGTTGGACCGTTGAGGCAGAACCCACTTGTGGTCGCCATCTGCCTCGTCGAGCCACACGCGATGGAGGCCGTCCGGGGTCACGGTGAGGCCGAAGCGATCCCAGTCGGGGCTCCCTAGTGCTTGCCACGCCTCATGTGCTGCTTCTACCTGCTCCCACAGTTTCGCGGGCCCGCCTTGGCACACCTCGCGGGTGCCGGACTCGTCAGCTTGCATTCGGGCCCACGCCCATGAGCCGTCCGAGGAGCTGAGCGTGGCCCATTCGGGCCCGCTGCCGGTCGCGCCGCGGTACCCGACGGACACCTCGCCGGGCATCTCCGCCTGGGCCAGGAACCAGGGCACGAGCTGGGTCCACGGCGTTGCGGGCAGGCGGGTTTCCGACCGATCTCCGGACGCGCCGTCGCCGTGCACATGCAAGCCTTCCGGCGCCTGGTCGGCGCCCCTCATCGCCATGAACCCGGCCCACCGGGGCAGGAACCGACCTTCGAGCCGGTCGGCGTGCCGCGTCAGCAGTGCGAGGTTCCCGGCGTGCACGCTGGGCTTGAGGTCAACGAGCACGAGGCCACCCTCGCGCACCTGCTCAGCCCACGTCCACGGGATCGCGGGAACGGAGCACGTGGCGATGATCCGGTCGAACGGCGCGTGTTCGGGCAGCCCTCGCACGCCGTGGGTGGCCGCCAAGGTGGGGGTTAGCCCAAGTGAGTTCAAGCGCTCGCCAGCGGCTTCGACCAGCGATGCCCCGATGTCAACGGAGAAGACTTGCCCGTCCCCGAGGCGACGGCAGAGAAGGGCTGCGTTGTAGCCGGTCCCAGTCCCGATCTCCAGCACGCGATGGTCGTCAGCCAGGTTCAGGGCTTCCAGCATTCGGACCATCAGGCCCGGCTTGGTCGAGGACGACACCGTGACCCGATCGCCGTTGGCAGTCGTGGCCAAGTCGGTGACCAGCGGCTCGTTTCGGTAGACAGCGGTGAGCCAGTTGTCATCCTCGTTGGTCGTCTGCGCCCACGACCTGTCCGGCTGCTGGGCAAAGAAGTACGGCACGAACACGTGCCTGGGGGTCTCCTCTACCGCCCGACGCAGCGCAGGGGTCCGAAGGACGCCTTCCGCCACGATCTCGTCGGCGAGCTTCCGGGCCAGGTCTCGCCACGGCAGGACGGTTGCCGTCATGCGCCGTTCCCTTTCTCCAAGAGGTCCGCGAGTGCCGCGGTGATCGGCAGCTCGGCCGCGTCTTCGAGCCAACCGTACTGGCCGCCTGCATTGCACTCCAGGAAGACCCATTCCCCGTCTGGGCGAACCACGAAGTCGAACGCGCCGTAGGCCAGACCCAGTTCGCGGCAGTATTCGCGGACGCCGGTCGCAACGCCTGGTGGCGGGTCGACGCGGTTGTAACTCAGCGCCTTGTAGTCGTTGCGCCAGTCGATGTATGTCTCCGCGTTGTTCGAGTGGATCGCCGCTGCGAACAGGCTGCCTCCAGCGACGATCACGCGGACTTCGTAGGACTTGGGCACCCACCGTTGGAACTGGTGCGCGGTGACCTCGACGCCACGAAGATCGCTCAAGTCGGAGGCTGCCAGTAGTTGGGTGAAGGCCGTCTTGCGTCCCCCCTCTTCGCGAATCGAGGGCGCCCCGAGCGCCTTGGTCACGGTTTGGCCACTTGCGGCGAAGCGCAGCACCGCGGCCTGACTGTTCGTGATCAAGGTTTCGGCCACGGTCAGACCGCATCGCGCCGCGGTGACGAGCTGTACCGGCTTGTATGAGGCGTCAGCGTTTCGCGCCGGATGGTTTACCCACTTCACGGGCAGCGACGCCAGCACCCCGCCGAGGCCGAGTTTGGCCTCGGTCATGGCCCAGTGCTGTTCGGTCGCGGTCATGCCTTCGGGGAAGCCGAAGGCGGAGGGGCTGCGGTACCAGATCGACCGCAGCCCTTCCAGCTCTACAGTCCGCTCGGCGGCGGACAAGGTCCCCATCCACCGCCCGTTCCGCAGTTCCGCGTCGATGCCCGCTCTCTGTGGAAACCAGGCTGTGTCCATGCGGACCACGGGCACAGCGCGGTCTTCCAGCGCCTTGACCATGCGGTCAGCGGTGAGATCCAGTTCGGGCGCGAGGATGAGGACCGTCATCAGTCGTTGTTCCAGTCCTCGGCGCTGGGCGGGTCTTCCCCGTCCACGCTCGAAGTCGTGTTGGCCGTGGGGGGACCCATGTGGGGCAGGTCGATCAGCGGCACACCGAAGGCGTCAACGGCCTTCTGCGCCTCGCTGTCGTAGGTCCACTCCTGGATCGTCACGCCCGGCCTGACCGGGGTGGCGCGACGGAGGCCGAAGGGACGGATGCCCGCGGGGGACGGGATGTCGGTCACCTGCTCGACCGACGTCGACCCCCGAAGGGCGAACTGGCCGCTGACCGGGGCGAACGGATCGAGCTCGGGCGGCGGGGTGAGTGCTGTCGTCATGCGTGCGTTCCTCTCATCCGTACCTCCGGCGCGGGATGCGCCGGGGGATTGGTGTGGCGATGTCCCGACGAGAACCTTCGATGCGCGCTACGGCGACGAACAGGCTGCCGTCTGATCATCCAGCCAGGTTGGGGTTTGCGGTTGACCGAAAGGGGTGTTGCGCCGGGCCGCCGTTTGCGCCGCCCACTCCTGCGCGAACGCAGGGCCGAGCCGCCCGCGCCGGAGGGGTGGCTCTGCCGCCCGACGTCTCTCGGCGTAAGCCAGATACGGCCGTACGACCGCCGAGATGAACAGGGTGTCCGCGTCGGGATCGACGCCAGCTTCATCTGTCTCGCGTGCTCGCCTCGCCAGCGCTTCAGCCTCACTGATTTGCAGCACCCGCTCCACGGTGAGCGCCGCGCCCCTGATGTTGGCGTGCTGGCCAGCGGGCGTGCGCAGGAGACAGATGAAGAGGCCGAACAGGGCGAGAGCAACTACCACACCCAGGACGGCAGCCCAGTGGTCAAGCAGGTACGTGAACATCGGGTGACCCACCTCCAGTCGGCCTCGTTCGTGGTTGCGGTCCGGTAACCGGTCGGAAGGCAAACCGCCAGACCTCTTATCTGTAGCTAGGGGGCGCCTGCCCGTTGGCCAACTTCGTCGGCCTCACCCTGCCGCGGATCAGCCCCACTCGCTAGAATGCTCGATATGACAAGTAGGCTGGAGTTCCGCGTCAAGGGTCTAGAGTCCCGACTGGCCGAACTGAACGGTAAAAACGATGAGCAGCTCACAAAGCTCACTGAAGAAGTCGCCGAATTGCGCAAGGACGTAAGCGAAATTCTGGCCTTGCTGAAAGGTCGAGAAAGCGGCGACTCTGCATAGTCGGGCGGCGGCTACCCGGCCGGTTGATCTCCGGGCGGGTGCCACCGAGATAGCGAAGACACGTAGGCGCTGCCTGGACGAGTTGGGCCGTGTGGCTGTGTTGGTGGATAGCTGATCGCCACACGACCCCACCCGCCGCGCACGACGCAATCGCGCTGCGCTCCGCGGCGGTGCCGGCTCACTACTTGCCGGGCATGTCAGGGTTGGGCGGCAGGCTCGGCGGGCCTGGGTTCTTGCCGCTCGGGGTCTTTTCCCCACCATCCTTTCCGTGGCCTTCGGTTGGCCCCGTTCCGGCCCCGCCCCTGCCTCTGCCGAACTGCACGTCAGCGTTCATTCAGGTCTCCAAACCGGATGCTTCTCGAATTAGGCGGATGCCGACTGTCGTTCATTTACCGGCCCGCCTAAGCAATTTTGCTGTGGAATGGTGTGACCAGGAACAGAGGTTGGCCAGGTGAATGCGGAACACGCCTGTAGGCGTGTTGGATGGCAGGGATGCCCAGAGCCCTACTAGGAGGCTTGGACGGAGGTTTGGTCGCAGGTGCGCCTGTTCGACCTGCCGAAGGGCTACGCTGAGCTAGGAGGCGAGCACAGAGGGGTGGCAGGGTGTCCAGCGTGCCAAATCGGCGACTCACCACGTTTCGCACCGCGCTCAGGCTGACGCAGGCGGGGTTGGCCGAACGTGCAAACGCGCAGGTGGAGGCAGATACGGGCGCGCCTGGCGCGATGGACGCCGACTACATCAGCAAGCTGGAACGCGGCGTCCATACGTGGCCTAACCGGCATTACAGGCGCGCACTGTGCGTCGTGCTGGGGGCGCGCTCGGATGCCGACCTCGGGTTCTACCCGGCTCGCCGCAAAGCGGCTACCGTCGGAGGCCCGGTAGTGGGTCCGTTCGAGGATGTCCGAGAGGGTGACGACGTGAAGCGGCAGATGTTTCTTCGTGGGGTGGTCGCCACCGTGGCAAGCGCGGCTCTCGGCAACCCTGTCGCCGAGGCGCTCAGCCGTGCCGCCGCTGGAGACACTCCATCGCGTGTAGGCGCTACCGACGTTCAGCAGATAGACCATGCCATCAGCACCTTCGGTGATTGGCAAGATCTGTACGGCGGCGGCGCGTGCAGAGCTGCGATTGCCGAACAGGTGAAATGGGCGACAGGCTTGTTGAAAGCGGATTCGACAGGCCGTGTAAAAGATGACCTGTACCGCTCGGTTGGCTTTTTGGCGGACATCGCTGGCTGGGGGGCTTTTGACGCGGGCTACCACGATGACGCGCGCCAGCACTTTAATTTGGCGCTGTACTGCGCTGAGCAGGCGAACGACTGGGGCCTACGAGCCAACGTCCTGTCCGACATGGCCCGTCAAGCAATCTATGTCGGTCGCCCCGACGACGGGCTAAGCCTCATCGAGCTCGCCCAGGTTCGCCAGGATCGGCAAACCGCGACTGTTCGCGCAATGTTGTCCACTGTGCGCGCTCGCGCCTTGGCGAAGATGGGTAATCGGGGAGAAGAAGCCTACGGTGCGGTGCTCGCCGCCGAAGACCATTTCAGTAACCGGAATCCCAACGACGATCCGCCGTGGATTACGTACTTCAGTTCAGCCGCCTTGGCCGGTGACACCGGACATGGCCTCCTTGATGTGGCGCTCACAGGCGGCCATGTCGACGACACTCGCAACCGCCTGCGGCAGTCGGTCGCCTCTTACACGCCAACGCAAGCGCGTGCACGGGCGTTCGCGCTCAGCAAGCTGGCCATCCTGGAGCTTAAGGTCGGCGACGCCAGCCAGGGCGTTGCACACGCCCGTGACGCACTGAGCGCTGAAGCCCCGCTGAAGTCGAAGCGGGCGAGGGACGACCTTGCGGAGATTCACACGGCGCTGACGCGCCACGTCGCCCTGCCGGGGGCCTCCGACCTTCGTCTGAAGATCACCCAAGTACTCAAAGTGGCCTGAACTGGTCGCAGGCGCCCCAGTGTTCTACGAGCGATCCCGGTTGCACCTCCTCGAACAGCGAAGCCCCCACCCGATTCAGGGTGGGGGCTTCGCTGCGTTCAACCGAGCGTGCCGCTCATGGCAGCTCGTGACCGGCGGTGCTGCATGCCCGCGAAGCCCTGCGGCTGTCCGCTGATCAACGGAACACAGAAGCCCCCTCTCGATGCCGAGAGGGGGCTTATTGCGTTTCCGGCTACCTCGCCGTGGCGGTCCAGGCGAGCTCGGCGCCCTCGACCCCCCTTCCGTCGTCTGTGCTCAAGACCTGGCGCAGCCTGCGGTCGGACACGCCGAGCTCGGCGGCCACGGCCGCCTTGGTGGGCCTGTCCGGGGACGCAAGGAGTTCCAGCGCCCTGGCGCGCAGCACTTCCGCGGGCACGCGCTTGCGCCTGCCTTCCTGCGCCTGCTCGATCGGCACGACGGCCACGGCCGGAACTTCCGGCTCCACGCGGCGCGGCTCCGGCCCCCGTGTCTTGGCCGGAACTTCCGCCTCGGGCTCGGTGGCAGGAAGTTCCGGCGCCCGCTTCTGCGGAGCTTGAGCAACCGGAACATGGCGAACCTCGGACGGCGCCGGAACCTCGGGCAAGCCCGAGTCCCCAACCTGTCCACTTGGCCCCGAAGTACCGACCGGAAGTTCGGCCAGGACAAGCTTGGAGAGCGCCATGAACGCCAGCGTCGGAACCGAGGCCAGCAGCCAGCCCGAAGGGCTCGGCGTGGCGACGGCGAGCTGAGCGGCGAGGGAGAGCAAGCTTGCGCCGACGAGGATCGCGGCGGGGTAGATGATGCTGCGCCCGGTCCGTCGCCGCTGGCGGATGGTGATCAGCGCGCCGATGGGCACGAGCTCGGAGACTGCCGCGTTGACCCAGCCGAAGGCGCTGGGAGTCCCTGCGGGTAGGTGGGTCATCGACCACTGGTGCACGTGCGAGAAGCTCACCACGCCCGCGGCACTGCCGACGAGGGCGAGGATGGAGACCTGCACGGCGCGCTCGGCGCGCTCCGTACGGCTCCGTTTGGGCGTGCCAGGGCACGCCGAAGTACGCTCTTGCATGGGTCGGGGACCTCTCCCGATCAAGAGCCCAGGACCGGTGCTGGCGGCACCGCCTGGGCTCGCTTCACTAAGACCATCTCAGGTTACACACATCGCCAGGCCCTGGACAAGGTCCGGCGGCTTCCCGGCGTCGAGCTGCCGCACCACGTACTTCCTCCCCAAACGACGGAAGCCCCCTACCCCGAGTCAGGGGTAGGGGGCTTCGTCCTTCCGGCCTCTCGGCGAGGCTCAGCGAGCGGAAGTTCCGGCGTGCCACGGCAGCGCGTCGGCAGAAGTTCCGGACTCGACGGTGTCGAGGAGCTTCCACTCGCCTTCGACGAGCTTCCACACCTCGCCGCCGCGCGCACCGCTGTAGGGACTCCAGGCGACCGCGGCGTGGGCCCGGCCGAGAGTGGTGTGCACCTTCCAGTTCGGCGAGCGGCTCGGCACGCGGCTGGCGTACACGGTGGGGGCGATCGGGGGCGTGCTGCCCGGCGGGCGCCGGTCGATCGAGGTGTTCTGGGCGGTCACGCGGCAGTCCTCCTGGCGTCCGGCTCGTTCATGGCGTATGCGAGCAGCTCCAAGCCGCGGGCGATGCGCTTGCTGATCGCGCGCTGGCTGACCTGCTCGTGCTCGGCGATCTCCTCCTGCGTCCAGCCCCAGCCGTAGGTCAGGAGGAGCGCGACCCGCATCTCACGGGTCAGGGCCCAGGCGGTGCGCCAGGCCATGCGGATGTCCGCCAGGTGGGCCCAGTAGGTGCCGCCCTGGGAGGCCACGCTCGTTGCTCGGGGCATGTCCGGGTCCGGGGCCTGGGGGTTCTGCCGCCCCCAGGCCCACGTCCCGCCCCAGACGGTCGGCAGAAGTCGCTCGACCTGCTCCGGGGTGTAGGTCACTGGTGCGTCGCCTCCACGCGCGTCAGCGACACGGTCTGGTTGGCCCTGCGGACCAGGGGTCGGATCTGGTCCCTGAGCCGCGACCAGATCCACCGGATGAGGTGACTCGGGTGTTCCTCGTCCGCCAGGTAGTCGCGGACCTTGGCCGGGTTGCTGGCGACGAGGATCGCCGCTTCCTGCTTCAGGTCGTCCAGCTCGACGACGTGCCCGAAGTCCCTGACCACGCTGGTGGCGGCGATGTCGATCGCTCCGCGCACCGGTTCGAGCTGGGCCAGGTCCCAGTCCATCAGGTCGATCAACGAACCACCTCCAGGGGCCCTACAGCCCCGTCCTTGGTTACGGCGACGATCAAGCCGGGGTGGCCGGTCGTGCCCTTGGCGTGCCGCCACCACGTGGATTCCGACTCCAGTGCGGGCGGCTGGATGAACAGGCGACGGCCGTCGCTGTCGATGTGCTCGTGGTGTAGGTGACCGGCCAACAGAAGGTCCGCCTGGTGCATCGGGGAGGCTGTGTTGAACGCCTGGCCCTTCCACCACTCGAAGTGCTTGCCGGGCTTCCACTGGTGGCCGTGCGCGTGAGCCACGACGGTCCCGGCGACCGGCAGCACGACGGTCAGTTCGTCCGTCTCGGGGACGAAGAACTCCACGTGCCCGAACGCCTCGGGGTTGAGCTGCGCGGCGTCGGCGACGGCGATCAGGGACTCGGTGTCGTGGCTGTCGTCGTAGCGGGTCAGTCCCTTGCCCTGGATGCGGACCGCCTGGTCGTGATTGCCGGGCACCGCGGCCTGGGTCAGCCGTTCGGCGAGCGGGGCGAAGGTCAGCAGCGCGTGGAGCATCACGCGGCGGTGCAGCCGGATCTGCTCGGTCTGCGTGAGCCGGGTTCGCCAGACGTTCGAGCCGCCCTGCGAGACGAAGCCCTCGGTGTGGTCACCGAGCCAGGCGAGGTGAACGTGTCCGATGTCGAAGCGCAGGCGGTGGAGCTCCAGCAGCTCGGCCGCGCGGTCGATGCCGTCGATGGCGCGCTTCAGCGTGCCCTCAACCCCGTCGCCGTCGATCTTGCCGAACTGGGTGTCGCCCAGTGCCACCATGAAGCCGTGGTCACCCTCGGCGCGCTTGGCGGCCGGCTTCTGCGCGCGGATCTCGGCAAACAGCTCGTCGAGCGGCGGGCGCTCGGCGCTGGCGACGGTGCCGCGTCGGGCAAAGGAGTACCTCGTGGAGACGCCGGTCGAGCCGTTGGCCATCGTCCACTCCGAGGCGCGGAACCCGGTCACCTCCCACAGCAAGGGGTCTTCGCCCTGCTCCCGTAGGAAGTTGGCCGCGGCGCTCTCGTCCACCTGGACGTCGCTGCGAACGGTGACCTCGGCGGTGTCGCCGGAGACCTCGACCTGGCGCGTGAAGTCCCGTTCGGGATTGGTCGCTCGCGGGGCGATGGTGGGGCCGACCGGCTTGGCGAGGAGCTGCTCCGTCAGGTTGTCAGCCAATGTGGACACCCCCCTTCTGGCGATGTGTTCGCCTGTAGTTGCGGATGGTGGAGGCGGACACGGTGTGCCCGTGCTCACGCAGGACGGCGGTCAGCCAGTCGGCTGACGTGTTGCCGAGTAGGTGCGGGCGCAGAGCGGCCCTCTGGACGGGGCTGAGGCCGTCCCAGAGGGCCGCGAGGGTGGGGCCCGGCGCGCCGGGAAGGGGTTCGGTCACGAGTACCGCGCGATCTGGTGGCTGACGTACTCGGTGGTCTCCCACGCCCCGCGCGGCGCTGCGCCCGCTTTCAGCTCGGCCAGCCGCTCCAGGTAGCTGTCCCGCAACCTCGCCTTCTCGGCCGCGGCGGCTTCGGCCTCGGTCGGCAGGCTGGTGGGGGGCAGCTCGGTCACGACGGTCAGCCGGTCAGGGCCGACGTGCACGCGCGGCTTCCGCTCGGCCCCCCAACCGCCGTACGCCCGGTGCTTGACCTCGATCCACACGCGACCGCTCGGCGTGAAGCCGACGACCGTGCCTTCCACCATCGCGACGCTGCGACCGACCGGGGCTCCGTAGATCACGGTCTGCCACTCCTTGATCGGAGTGCCGCGCCAGTCCTTGAGCTGTTCGGTCACTCGGGAAGCACCACCGCTCGTCGGAGGACGGTCACGTCCTGTGGAAAGTCGATCTGGTCGGAGCCGAAGAACGCCCAGTAGCCGCCCTGGCTGGTGAAGTTGAACTGGCCGAGCTCGGGCTCGTCCTCGCCGTAGCGCAGGACGTAGGCCAGGTCGCCATGCGAGAAGCCTGCGATCACAGCAGGACGACCAGGGCGCGGTTTACAACCGTGACGTCCTCGGGGCGGTCGGTCCAGTCGGTGCCGAAGTAGCACCAGTGCGCGTCGCCGTCGCCGTCGTGGTCGCAGTACTGCGCGAGCACCAGCTCGTCGGGCGTCTCGGCCCGGCGCACCTGGGCGATGGCCCCGTGCGTGAGACCGGCGGTCACGCTGCCGCCACGACGGGCGCGGCTCCGCGGCGGTGCAGGTGCTCGCGCCAGGCCACCGCGACGCCAGCGAGCTGGACCAGCTCCGTGCCGAGGCGCTCGGGGTCTTGCTCGCAGAGCACCTCGAACAGCTCCTCCACGAGGATGTCGCGCCAGGTGAGCATCCCGTAGGTCGCCGCCATGTCCACGTACTCGCGCCAGTCCTTGAGCATCGCGGCGAACGCGGGGCCCGTGCCGTCCGGATGGTCCAGCACGCCCCACTGGGCGTCCTGGCTGATGCGCTCGCCGCGCACGAGGGACAGGGTGTTGTTGGTCAGCCGGACCGCCTCGTTGCGGCGGACGAGCTCGTCGTAGGTCAGCGTCACGGGGTGTTGCCCTCCAGGTGGTCGATCGCGGGAAGGAGCTGGTCGTGGAGGCGCCGGAGCGCCTCGGGATCGTCGAAGCACCACGGGTCTCGGCCACCAACCGAGAGGGTGACGCCGGGGTTTCCGTCGAAGCGGTGGCCGAGGGTCACGGTGACGGCGTACGAGGGTCGTCCGGTCAGGACGCGCAGCGCCTTGCGAAGGGTCACGCGGCGGCCAGCTCCTTGGGCTTGATCAGGTCGAGCAGGGCCGAGGGCCCGGCCTTCAGGTAGGTGTCGGTGACGTCGCCGAGGGTCAGGCGGACGCCCTTGGCCGCGCGCAGCGAGCGCGCGACCCGGTTGGTGAACTCGGCGCCCGCGTCGTCCGGGTCGCCCCAGACCCACACGCGGGAGAAGCCTGCAAGCATCCGGCGGTGTCGGGGCATCCACATCTCGGCGCCGGGGATGGCAACCGCGTGCAGGCCGAGCATCGTCAGGACGACCGCGTCGAGCTCGCCCTCGGTCACGTGGATCTCGTCGGCTGCCCGGTGCACCGCGCCCACGTTGAACATCCGGGGCGGGTCGTCCTTCAGGGTCATGTACTTGCCGTGGAAGTACGCCCTGTGGTCGTGTTCCGCCAGGCAGCGGAACCGCACGGTCAGCGGCTTCCCGTTGTGGTCGAGGTACGGGATCGCCAGGAACCCGCGGTACTTGCCGTGGCCGGGGTGGGGTTCACCGACGACGCCAAGCCGGAACGTAACCGCCTGCTCCCGGTTGAGCCCCCTTCCGGCCAGCCACCTTGCGGCGTCCGCCGTAAGCGCTTCCTGATACGAGCTCACCGCCTCCTCCAGCGCTTCCCGCTGGGATGTTGAGAGAGGCTGCAAAGGCTCGTGCTCCGAGGAAATCGACGTTCTCCTTCCGCATGATCAGGTCGTAACTGCTCCCGCCTCCGCCGCATGAATGGCAGCGCCAGAGGCCCTTCTCCAGGTGAATGGAGCAGGAGGGGGTGTTGTCCTCGTGGAGCGGGCACCGGACCATCTGGGTGGCGCGGTCGGTGTGCTCGACGCCGTAGTGGTCGAGCAACGCGCCGAGGTCCGGGCGCTGGTCGTCGCTCACGCGAGCCTCCGACCCCGCAGGGTTCCGGTGGCGCGGTCGTAGCCGAGCTCGGCCAGCGTCGGGGGCGGCTGCTCGACGTCGAACAGGATCTCGGCGGCGCGGATTTGGCGGACGCCCCAGTGCTCGCCGTCGTCGTCGGCCGCCAGAAGGGCGTCGATCTCGAAGTTCACGGTCGCGGAGTTGTTGCCGCCCTGCGGCCAGTCGCGCAGGGCCAGCCACTCCTCCCACTCGCCGCCGAACAGGTGGGCCTTGCGGAGGAGCTGGTCCACCACGTTGTCGATGACGTCGAGGTAGGGCTCCAGGTGCTCGTCCGTCACCTGGTCAACCCGAAGTAGTCGCCCACGGTCGTGAGCACGAGCGCGTCCTTCCAGTTCAGTCCGCGGCGCTTGACCACGGCGATGCTGGCGACGCGCGCCCGGTCGAGGTTGCGGTGGGCGGCGAAGTGCCCGCCCTCGATCAGGGCTTGGCGGACGAAGTCCGTGACGTGGAGCTGGCCCGCCTTGGCCTCGATCACGACGAACTCGCCGGGCCGCGCGAAGTCGCGCACTACGAGATCGCCCTCGTCCTCCTTGCCGGTGAGCACGAGGCGCTCGACGTCGAGGTTGTGCTCGCGCAGGCCGTTGCGGAGGTCGCTCTGCCACTGCGCGCCGCGCCGCCGGTTGGCGGCGTTCCGCTTCGCGATGTCGGTCACTGGGTCACACCTCCGGTGCGGTCGTTGAAGATCACAGCGACACCCCGACCAGCGCCGGGTTGGTGGCGTCGAGGGCGTGGAAACGGGTCTTGTCGGGCTCGCACCGCAACGTCGCGTAGGTGCGAGCGGTGGGGTCGCAGGGCCCCATGCGCTGCTTGATGACGGCGATCCTGTAGATCAGCGACGTCGGGTCGAGTGCCACCGAGAGCGACAGCTCCGGCTTCTCCGACAGGCCGCCCTTGACCTGGTCGCGCGACGGCGGCGCCCACGGGTCACTCTTGGCTTCCCAGGACTTGTCGCTGGCGTGGTGGAGCAGGATCACCGTTGCGCCCGTGGCGCGGGCGAGCTCGGTCGCCGAGCTCATCACCGCCATCTGCTCGGTGTAGTCGCTCTCCGCGCCCTCGAAGTCCATGAGGTTGTCGAAGACGATCACTTCCGGGTAGGCGTTCCACAGCTCGATGTACGCCTCGATCTCCTCGTCTACCGCGCGCCAGGTGATCGGCGAGCCGAACGAGAAGGTGAGGCGGCTTCCGGCGAGGGCGTCCAGGTAGCGCTGGCGGTGGTGACCGCCCGCCGCCATGCCCGCCTCGACCATCTCCGTGGTGTCGCCCGACGCCATAGAGGCGAGCCGCGACGAGGCCGTGAAGGCGCTCATGTCCGCGGAGAAGTAGAGGGTGGGGCGGTTCATGCTGGCGACCCAGAACAGGGCCAGACCCGACTTCTGCGTGCCGCTTCGTCCGGCGATCATGATGACTTCCCCGTGCCGGGGGCGGCATCCCATGTCGTAGAGAGACTGGAATGCCGCCACCCTGGGGAGCTCACGGCCGGACTCGGCGTGCAGGCTCAGCGACCGCGAGGGCGTGAGCAACTGCTACGCCTCCTCTCAGGCCCGCGGGGGCCAGTTGTAGTGACCGGGGGCGGGCTCGATCGCGAACGGCACGCCGGGCAGCGGGTGCACGTACGGGGCGACCTGGTTGAACACCAACAGGTCCGCCGTCGAGCCGTCCTCGTGGACGTCGGTGATGAGCGCGGCGCGCGTCGCGCCGTCCGGGTCGGTCGAGTAGTGCACGAGCCGACTCACGCTGGGGACAGGGGGAGAGGCGGACCGGGAGGCCCGCCTCGTCCCCTGCTGCGCCTCGGCCATCAGTCGAAGTCCGGCGCCGCCGCCACGGCCGCCTGGACAGCCTGCTCGCGCTTGTTCGCGTACTCGACGACCTTCTGCATGACCGCGCGCTCGACCGGCCGCCACACCCACGCCGGGTGGGCGCCCGGCTTCTTGTTCGGGACCTGGGTCACGGTGACGACCGTGGCCGAGTTGACCAGGCCCGCGAGGTCGCGAGCCAGGACGGTCTGCTCGATGCGCACGCCCTTGACCTCGGTCGGGGTACCGGCGTCGAGGTCGGCCTGCGAGTTGAAGATCGACAGGTCCGTGAGGGCGCTGTCCTTCGGGCCGTTCGGGGTGGGGCGCTGCCGGTCGAAGCCCTTGACCTCGACGAGGATCGCGACTGCCCCCTGGTGCTCCGAGGGCTTGAACCAGCCGCCGGACTGCTGGGGGATGTCAACGAAGTTCAGCACTGTGTGGGTACTCCCTGTGTTCGGCGATGAGGAAAGGTGATGCGGTGAAGGAGGTAACCTCTCAGGTTACACACTCACTTCTAAAAAAGGGCGGGCCAGATGCCGCCGGATGCACTTCTCAACTTACACACCCGGCGGTGAAAAGGCAAGCCCTGTCAGGCGATGAGCTGGCGCAGCTTGTCTGCGGCTGCGCGGTTGTCCGCGGCCTGGAACGCGGCCGAGGAGGCGGTGCCCGCCAGCTCCTCGATCTCCTCCTGCGCGAGCTGCGCGACGAGCTCCTGCTCGCGGGCCGCGGCCTCCAGTTCGTCGATGGTCGTCTTGAAGACGGACTTCGCGGACTCGGCTCGGGCCGCCGCGATGGCGGAACGTTCATCGAGGTTGGGCTCGGCGGGCTCGGCGGGGTGGCCGCTCAGCAGCTTCTTCAGCACGGGTGGAGGTTCTCCTCTGTGGTACGAGCGGGAAGGACGGGGAGATGGGCCTGGGATCAGGCCGCGGCCTTGAGCGCGCGGCCCTTGGCCTTGTAGGCGTCCATGAGGGCGCCGTCCTGGAAGGCGGCCTGGTTCTCGGCCCACAGGCGCTGGAGCTCCGGCACGGACTTGCACGCCTCGATCTGGGCGAGCATCGGGTTCACGGCGGGCTTCTCCGAGATGTCCCAGGGCGGCGACCCGGCCGAGCTTCCGGCGTCCGCCCAGGGGTCGCCCTTCGGGGCCGGCTCCTGGATCGGGCGGGCGCCGAGCTCGTCCTTCAGGAGCTGCATCACCTGCGCCTCGTCGGGCGCGGCCTGCGCTGCCTGTGTGGGCATCGGGATCGGGCCGCCGTGCGCGACCTTGGTCGCGTTGATGACCAGCTCGTTGAGCGTCAGGCCGCTCGCCGCGTACTCGTCCAGACCGAAGTACCTGATGAGGTCCGCGCGAACCTCGTCCGGCAGGCCGTTGAAGACCGCCCAGGTCTCCTCGTAGCCCTTGCCGTACTTGATGGTGACCGTGATGCCGCGGGCCTTGCTCTCGCTACTCACTGGGCTGTGAGCTCCTCTCGCTTGGTATCTCTCAACTTACACACCTGGACCAGAGTGTGCAACTTGAGAGTCCGTGACCTGGTTCACAGCGGGCTTGAGGATCAGGTCGTCCCGGATCGGCAGCTCGTTGGAGCGCAGGCCGCCGACTGCGCGGCAGTAGGCGCGTACGCCGCAGCCGTTGCACAGTGACGTCACGTTCGGAAGGAAAACGCCGTTACGGATGCCTCGCCAGGCCATCGCGTACTGCTCGTCGATGTACTCGTCGGAGTACGCCGTCAGGTCCTTCAGCGGGGTCAGCTCGCCGTCGCTCGCCATCCAGTACGCGCCCCACTCCGCGAACAGCCCGTACTTGCGCCACAGGGCCACGGAGTAGCTGCCGAGCTGGAGCGAGGACATCGGCACCGACCCGGTCTTGAGGTCGATGATCACGATCTGCCCCTGCGGGGTGATGTAGACCCGGTCGATGAAGCCGAGGAAGTCCTCCCCCGCCATCGAGTCGTTGACCATGACCTCGATCCCGACGCTGCCGTCCGGCAGGATCGCGATCTTCCAGTCGCTGGCCGCTTTCCAGGCCAGCCACTTTTCCACGTACAGGGGGCCGTAGATCAGCCACCAGTCGTAGTCCTTCTTGTTCGGCCCGCCGGACGGGCCGATGTTCTTGAGCTTCTTGCCCGAGGGCTTGACCTCGCGGCCGAGCTCGCGCTCCTTGGCAAGCAGGCGATCGAAGACCGGCTTGAACTCGGGCACGTCGCCGTCGCGGCGGCCGACCTCGATCAGGTCGTGCGCTTCGGTGATCTCGTGGACCGCTGAGCCTGCGACGGTGGCGAACCAGGTCGAGGCGTTGAGCTTGTGGCCGCGCTCCAGGCGCCAGCGCTCGCCGCACTCGGCGTAGGAGGAGAGAGAGGAATAGGACAGGCGGCTCGGTACCTCGATGGTCAAGCGGCCACCCGCGGCGCGACGATCACGAGCTCACTGCGGTGCTCGACCGGTTCGATCGGCACGAAGTAGCGCCGGACCCAGTCGTCGTCGAGCAGCTCGGGGTCGGCCTCGTCCAGCGGGATTGGTTCGTAGCCGAGCATTTTCAGGTAGGCGAGGGAGGCCCTCACCCACCGCATGTCGGCGTCGGGTGCGACATCCATGTGGAAGTCGAACGCCTCGACGTCGAGGTGGACTCGGACCTGACCGACAGCTTCGGCGGTCAGCAATGCGACGGCGCCCGCCTCGTTGGCGAGGGGCGGCCGAGTGGAGGCGAGCTCGTCCCGCTGGCGGGACGCCGCGGGGGAAGGTGGTGCAGTGCGCACGAGGGCACAACCTCCGGTGTGTAAGTTGAGAGATTCAGGGGCAGTTCTACCCGTCCGTCGATCACGTGTCAACGGGTCCGAGACGCGAGGCGGTGTTAGCGCAAACAACCACGACCTTGATCGCTCTACGTGATGATGGTTTGTCTCGAACATCGGCAACTGCGCGACTCGTGTTACCCCCTACGGCGCAGTAGCTTTCGCACAGGTGTTCGGCGGAAAACGGACAGCGCCCCGGCCGAGGCTCGGGGCGCTGCGAGGATGCAAGATGGTGTCGGATAGCGCTTGCCGCAAAACTGCGGTCTGTGTGACGATGCGTCTCGATCGGGGGAGGGGTCTCATGTCACTCAATGTCATCGGATGGGCGAAGCCCGTCACGCTCGTCGGGTGGACGCCGGATGATGTCGTCATCCCCCTCCTCACGTTTCACGTAGTGGAACCCCTCCGGAGTGTCGGGGTCGTAGTGGACGACCGCGCCCTGTTCCGCCAACCATTCGAGCCAGTTGTCCAGGCGGGTCACGTCGATCGGCCGCAGGGGGAGGCCGCTGCGCCGACGCCCCTCCAGGCGTAGCAGTGTCAGCGGCGTCTTCCAGCCGTGTTCGTCCTCGACCTTCCACGGGACCAGGTTCGGGTCACGCGCGATGCGCGGCTCCAATCCGCGTCGCCTACGGAAGTTGGAGAACATCGTGATCGTGGTGTCGATGCCGTACTTCTCTTTGTACTGCTGAACCATCCAGGCGTAGGTCTTGCCCTCCTCAATCCAACGAACCACCTCCTGCGCGTCCTGGATCTTCGACGCGGGCATGACACTTCCCCTCTCCGCTGTGTTAGTTGCGACTCGGCTACCGTATGTGTGTAACCTTGACACGTTGATCAACTGACTGTCAAGGTTACACACCTGCGAGTAGGTGAGCCTAGTCCGTTCGAGTGAACAGAGGGAGATGGAACACAGTCATGAAGCTCACGCTCACCGTGTGCGACGTGTGTCAGGACCAGGACAAACCGGCCAACAGCTATGAGATCAGACGCCTGGACGACGGCGCGACGGCGAACCCGGACCTGTGCGACGAGCACGCTGCACCCCTCGAAGCCCTGTTCGCCACCGACGTGCCCAAGCCGAAGCCGCAGAAGGCCACAACGTCCAAGACCAAGGCCACAAGGCCCAAGACCGCAGCCGTGCGTCGCAGAGACATTCAGGTCAAGACTATGGAGGACATCGAGCGGGAGAAGGCCGAAAGGGCCTGACCCGGCAGACGACGAAAGCGCCCCACCTACTGGAGGAACCAGCAGGTGGGGCGCTTTCGCGTATCCGGCGTCAGCCCTTGTCGGTGCCGTCGCCGGACGGGATCACGGCGCCGCCCAGCCAGACGATCAGTACGGCGGTGCCGAGCTGATCGACAACGTCAGCGATGGCGCCCTCGGCCTCCGTGGACAGCGGCAGGACGCCGAGCACGACAAGGGTGTGGATGAGGCCGGTGATCGCGGTGACGATCGCGCCGCGGATCACGAGGGCCTTGGTCGGGGTGGTCGGGGTGGAAGCCACGGTGGCGTTCTCCTTCAATGTGGGGTCGGTGAAGACGCCGCGAGGCCCCGCCGTCGAGCTGGTGGCAGGGCCTCGCGGAAGTGGGGCGGGTCAGCGCTCGACGCTGTCGATGTGCCGGTCGAGCCGCTCGGACACGGCCAGGCGCTCGGCCCGCTCGTGGGTCAGGTCGCGGCGCAGTCCGCCGATCTCCTGCCCGTGCTGCCGCAGCGCCTCGTCGTGGCGGGCCTGCCCGGCGAGCACTTGACCCAGGCCGGAGATGACCTTGTCGAGGTCGTCGCGCAGGTTCGTCGAGTGACTGTTCTGCACCTGCTTGCGCGCCTCGGCGGTGTGCTCCTTGACCTCGGACAGCTTCTTGTCCTGCCGCTTCAGCAGGCCCGCCACGATGCCGAGGAAGGCGAAGCCGGACGTGATGAGTGCGGTGATCACGGCGTCGCTCACGCGCCACGCTCCAGGAGGTCGGCGACGAGCTGCTCCAGGCGCTCGATGCGCGCCTGCTGGTCCTGCGCCACCGGGAGGAGGGCGACGCCGAGCAGGTCGTAGCGCAGGGACATGATCACGCCGTCCTCGTTGCGCTGGACGATCTCCGGCAGCGTCTCGTTGACCTCCTCGGCGATGAGGCCGAGCTCGTCCTTGTGGTCGGTGTTCTTGCGGTCGTAGACCCGCGGGCGTAGCGCGAGCACGCGCTCAGGGGAGATCCAGTAGTCCCGGATGTTCTCCTTGAACCGCCTCGCGCTGGTGTTCTGGCAGAAGTTGCGGTTGCCGTCCACCCACGCGGCGTACCAGGGCCCCGGCCCCGGCCCGTTGGTGTGGACGCGGTCGGTGCCCCAGGCGCGGGAGACGTGGCCGTCGATGTCGCCACCGCCGTGCCGGTGACCCCACGTGGCGTACTGGCCGTGGCCGTGGTCGGCCCAGGACTTGCTGTTGACGAGGTAGTCCAGGTCGGCCTGAAGTCCGGAGATGTCGCCTTTGCCGTGCGTGTGGCCGGTCGGAGGGAACGCCGAGGGCTTGCCCGTGACGCTGTCCCAGGTGTGGGAGTGCGCGGCCGGGGTGAACGAGGTCGGCTTGCCGTCCAGGTCGTTCCAGTGGTGGCGGTGCGGGGCCGGGGCGAACGTGCCCGGCTTGCCTTCGATGGTCTCCCACACGATGACCGGGGCGAGATCGACCCACGTCGTGCCGTTGTGCCACTCCCACCGTCCGGTGCTCTGGTTCAGGCCCAAGACACCCAGGCGCGGGTCGCTCGGCCGAGTCTCGGTGCGCCACACCCGCACGCGGCTGCCGACGAACTGGCGGTCGTCCTGCGGGGTGGTGGTGCCGATGTTGGTCGCGCCGACCGTGACCGGAACCTTGCTCAGCGGCACCTCGTAGACACCCGAGTCGGTCTGGGTCAGCGGGGGCGGGCCTGCGCCCGGCTCGCCCTTCAGCGGCTCCAGGCTGATCTTGTTCTGCGTCGGGTCCAGGCGCAGCACGATGCGGTCGGTGCGCGCGAGGGACTCCGCGGCGGGGATAGGGATCTGCTCCACGGCGGTGCTCAGCACGGCATGGCCGCGCACGATGGCGAAGCCGGGCTGGACCCAGACATACATGCCGCCCGCGTCCGCGGAGACGGCGAAGCCGGAGCCGGTCGCCGAGTCCACGACACCGGAGTCCTGGAGCTCGCGGAACAGCGCGCTGTACTGGGCCTCGGTGGTGCTCTGGTCGTCGAACGGGAAGGAGGTAACTGCCACTGCGGGCCTTCCTGGAGACAAGGCGGAGCCCCCCGCGCAACGTGGCGCAGGGGGCTTCGGGGACGGGAAGCTAGGCGGGGGCCGGCTCGGGCGCCGGGGATTCCGGCTGCTCGGCGAGCGCGTGGATCTCGCTCGCGATGACCTCCAGGGCCACGACGTAGCGCAGCGCAGGCTGGAAGGCCGCAGGGTTGGGGTCGTCGGCCGCGGGGGCGTCGGTGAAGACGCCGAGGATCATGTCCGCAGCGTGGTCGTACTCCCAGCCGAGCAGACGCAGCGGCACGCCAGGGACGGCACTCGCGTTCGGGGCGGTCACGGGCAGCAGCTCCTACTGGTCGGCGTGGAAGACCACGTTCAGCGTGATGTAGTTGTTGCCGCTGCCCAGGCGCAGGATCTCGCCGTTGGCGCGGACGTCGATCCGGTTGAAGGTGTCGGCCTGGTTCTGGACGGTGAGCAGGGTGGCCGAGGGCCGGTACCCGGCCGGAAGGGTCGCGACGTGGTTGGCGGTGCCCCAGCGGACCAGGCCGCGGACCTCCACCAGGCCGCCACCTCCCGCGCGGTACGCCGCGGTGGCCCACTCCTCGCCGTAGTTGACCCAGCCGTTGAGCAAGGACAGCGGACGCCAGTAGTCGCCGAATTCGCCCGTACCCCACTTGACCGGGGGCGTGCCGTTGGCGTCCTCGTTGCGAGTGGCCAACAAGATCCAGTGATCAGGGGTGTCCCAGGTTCCGGGGTCGAGGTAGTCGGTGATGCGGAAGTTGTCGTTGCGTGTGACCTTGTCCCGACCCAGGGGCAGGACGTACCACAACGACGAGAACAGGGGCATGGGGATGCGCCCGGACGTCACGGTGACGCCCGTTCCGCCTGATCCGCTGGGGATGACCGTGCCATCAGGGGGCATGAGAATCTCGAAGCGCCCGTCCGTGGTCCAGTTGCGCCCCTTGCCCAGGCTGATGGCGAAGAACCGCCTGCTCCAGGCCACACTCCGGTCGGAGGCGACCGACTTGACACCACCACCGGTCAAGGCGAACTGCATCTTGGTGGTATTGACGAACGGGCCGTTTCGAGCGTTGAAGACATGGATGCCCATCAGAGGTCCATCTCCACTCCGGAGGCGTTGATGGCGACGAGTCCCACGCTGTCGCTCCACGCCTGGAGTTGGTTGCCGCTCTCCAACACCTGGGCGCAGTCGAGGGTGAAGACGCTGCCCGGCGCGAGCACGTACCAGGCGACGAGTGGCGTGCCGTTGAGCGAGACCCATACGTAGACGCTCGCGGCGTTGATACTCCCGCTGTGGGTGATGATCAGGTTCGTCAGTACCCAGCGCTTGCCCGTAGGCACGGTCGCCACGGGAAAGCTCCCGGTGTTGGACAGCGTCGTTCGTGCCAGCACCTTCGGCGTTGCCGCCACGCGCTACCACACCCCCATCAGGCTCATGACCGCCGCGTCGTCCGTGGCGGTCGTTCCGATCTCTGCGTTGCGCTCCAGCGCCGAGATGCGCTTGCGCGCGTCCTCCAAGCGCCGGTTGAGCGTCTCGTTCCGGTCGAACTGCCTCGGGTCGCCGAGGATCGCGCCGAGCTGTACGCCGCCCGCGCCGACCACGAGGACGTAGCCGGTCGCCACGGCCGTGAGCTCGCCCGAGCCGACGACCGCCGCGACGCGGTCGCCCAGGTGCCAGTCGATGCCGAAGCGCATCGTCAAGTCGTCGGTCGGGACCGCGCGCATGGCGACCGCCGTGAACCCTTCCTCGGCGAGCACCTCGTCCGCTGCCTGCTGGTACTCGGCCGGGTCGTCGGTCTGCCGCTGGTCCACGAACCGCTCGATGCGGCGCCCCCACTCCGCTTCCGCCGCAAGGGCTTCAGGCGTGGTGGCCGCGAGGAAGCTCCGGTTCGTCAGCTCACCCTGGCCACCCACGATCACCTGCGTGGCGCCCGGCGGGGCGACGGCGACCGACTGGGAGGCCAGCGTGCCGGTCAGCACGTCCAAGCGGATGTCCAGGCTGCGGTCGGTCACCTGGTAGGTCTCGAAGACCAACTCGGTGCCGCGCTGCACGACCCGGAACCCCAGACCCGCCATGACGGCGACGTCGGCGATCAACGCGCCCAGTACGGGGAACCTGGCGGACTTCTTCACCTGGGGACCGCGGGCCAGGTTGGTCCCCATGCGCAGCCTCGCCTTGCGGCGCGCGGCCGGGGCGGCGGGTCCGCAGTTGGCGTTGACGAAGCCGTGGATGACGGACTCGGCGTCGCCCTGGCGCACGTCGTGCGAGAGGGCCTGCGTGGTCGGGTCCGGGTTGGACGGCTGGGGCCAGGCCAGCATGTCGGCCAGCACGACGGAGTCGCTGACGCCCTCGACGGACACCATGCCCTCCGGGTCGTCCGCGGAGGTGACCACGACCGGGCTCACGGTCGGCCCGGACATGAGGATGTCCTGCGGGCCCGTGACGATGATCCCGGAGCCGGGCTGGCGCAGGACGCTCGCGAGGGGGTGCTCCGCGGCCAGCTCCAGCTTCCACGTGCCGATGCCGTTGTGCTCGCCCTCGATGCGGAGGTTGAGCTCCTCGGGCCGGATCAGGCCCAGGCGCTTGAGGTCGCGGTCACGCACTTCCACGGTGAGGTCGGCGAGCTGCACTGCTAGATCACCATCCACTTCCGGGGTCGCCAGGTGCACACGATGCGCGACTCGGGGATGACGTCCTCCAGGCTGACCGTCGCGGTGGTCGTGCCGGGAGGGATGGACCAGAACTTGGGGGCGGGCGCGAGCTCGCCGTAGCGGTTCGCGCCGAGGTGATCGACGACCGTGCCCAGGCTGGCGTCCAGGATCAGGCTCTGGCCGACGTCCAGGGTGCCGCGCCAGTGCAGCAGTTCGCCGGTCGGCGAGATCGCCTTGAAGTCGCGGCCGGGGCCGATGACCTCCCACAGGGGGGAGGCCGAGGCGTCGCCCGTGTTCTCCAACTGGATCTGGCCGATGGCCTGCGAGCTGGCAACGTTCATGTTCGCCAAGCCGCCGACGAGCAGGCCGCGGGTGGTGGCCTGCTCGCCGATGGTCTTGCGCGTGGGCACGGAGTAGGTGAAGAAGGGATTTCCCGCGCGCAACGTCACGACCAGGAAGAGGTCGGTCTCACCGATCGTGTCGGCGCCGAAGGCGTAGTCGCCGCCGCCTACACGGACCACGGTGGTGGTCCACGAGGTTCCGTCGTCCTCGACCCAGCGCAGCGTGCAGGGCTCGGCCAGCATGACCGCCAGCCGGGTCACCAGGCGCTGGAGCTCGACGCGGTCGGGCGCTTCGAGCAGCAACGGGAGATCGACGTCGCGCGGCAGTACGCGCTTGCCACGGTAGATCGCGCCGTCGCCCGCGCCGCTGAGCCACTGGACGGCGACGGGGGGCAGGCCGAGCCCGGTCGCGCCGGACAGGGCCTGTACCCCCCTCCCTTTCTTCAGGGCGTCGTCGAGGTCGAAGACGTCCGTCGCGGATTCGAGTTGAAGACGTGGCACTTACCAGCCCACCATTCGTGCGCGACCCGAGGCGGCGAACAGATCCTCCTCGGAGGAAATGGACGAGCCGGGTGCCGCGTAGTAGTTGAGAACCTTCTGAGCGCCGCGCTCGCCGTTCGACAGTGCGCCGTCCGCGATTCCCGCGATCCGTCGTGCGACGCCGGGAGCGCCTACGTCGGGGGCGATGAATTCGGTTCCGGCTACATCCTCAGTGAGCCCCTTCAGCGAGGCGCGTACCGCGTCGTAACGCGATTCCAGACCGTCGATGAAGCCGTCAACAACAAGGCGTCCGGCACCGAACAGGATCGTCCGGTCCCGAGAGGCCGGCCCCTTCCAGTCGGGCAGCAGGGAAGTCAGCTCAGAGAGCGTGTCCTTCACGCGCTGGAAGGCATTCCGGATTCCACTAAGGAATCCGTCGATGACCTTCTTGCCCGCCTCGACGAGGATTCGGCCGGGGTCGCCGAGGGATTCGACGATGCGACCGGGAATGCCCTTCACCCAGTCGATGACGCCCTGCACGCCGTCCCGGACGGTGTCCTGGATCGAGCGCCAGGCGTCGGACGCCTTCTGCTTGATGTTCTCCCAGGCTTCGGCCATGTTGCTCTTGACCTCTTCGGCCTTGGAGCGCAACGTGGAGCCCAGGTTCGACCAGAACTCGCCCCAGCGTCGCCCCATCTCGCTGGCGACTTCGCCGAGCTTCCGCTTCTTCTCGTCCCAGGACTCTCCCCACTTCTGGGCCATCTCGACGAGCTTGTTCTTCAGGGGGGCCAGCATGGTGACGCCGAGGAACAGATCGAACAGGCCGCCGATTCCGTCCCAAATCCCCTTGCCGACTTCCTTGATCCCGTTCCAGACCTTGTCCCAGTCGCCCGTGAGGAACCCGGAGAAGATGTCCCAGGCACCCTTCATGGTCTCGAAGGTGCCCTTGAACATGTCACCGATCCCGGACAGGGCGGTGGACAGGTTCTCGCCGAGGTACTTCGCCAGTTCCAGGATCGCGGGAAGCAGAATCGGCAGGATTTCGCTGTTGACCTGATTGAACTTCTCGATCATCGGGTCGATTACCTCGACCAGTTTCACGATTCCGTCAATGAGGCCGGGAAGCGCTTTCTGCACGAAACTCACGAATGCCGGGACGAGCGTCTCGGCCATTGTGAGCGCCAGTTCCGCGAGGTCCGGCAGAAGCGGAGTGATCGCGTCGAGAATCCTGATCAGGCCATCCGCGACGGTCGGAATCAGCTCGATGAGCTGCGGCAAGATGTCGGCGACGGTGTCCGCCCAGATGCCGACCAGGTCTGAGAACAGGTCGGCGAGCTTGGGTAGAAGGTCGCCCGAGGTCAGCGCTTCCAACGCTGTGATCAGTGCCTCGCCGATGATCGGCAGCACCTTCTCCAGCGCAGGCACCAAGCCGTTGATCGCCTTGGTGAGTGCCGGGATCAGGCCCTCGTCGGCTGCCTGCGCGAGCGCGTCGGCGAGGCGCAGCAAGACGGGCGAGAGGGCCTCGACCACGCGCAGCAGGCCGTCGCCCAGCACGTCGACCAGTTGGATGATGCGCGGCGCGAGTTTCACCACGACGTCGGCGACGGTGGTGAGCACCTCGCCCAGCAGTGGGCCCAGGACGCGGGCGATCTCGCCGATGACCATGCCCACCACGCCCAGCGCGCGGCCGAGCGGCTCGAAGGCCGGGGCCAGCGCCACGACGGCGTCGTGGATGCCCTGGAACATCAGCACCAGGCCGCCCTGGAAGGCGGGCTGGCTCAGGGCCGTGGCGACGCTGTCGAGCAGCGTGCCGATGGCGTTGCCTACCAGCGGCAGGATGAACGTCAGCGTCTGACCGAGGCTCTCCAGCAGGCGGGCGACCGCCGGGCCCGACTTCGAGGAGATCAGGTCCATCGCCTCGTGGGCGGCGCGGAAGACCTCGGTCAGGCCGTGCTGGAAGCGGTCGCCGTTGACGATGTCCGCGATGCGGGTCAGCGCGTCGGCCAGCGTGCTCAGCGTCGAGCCGCCCGCGGCCTCGGCCGCCTTCATGACCCCGGCGAAGATCCGTCCGATCTGGAGGATCACCGTGCCGAGGTCGGCCAGCGCCTGGATGCCGTGGTCGATCCAGGTCTGGAGTCGGCCGTCCGCCGCGGCCTGCCCGAGGAACTCGTCCAAGCGCCGGGAGACATCAACGAACCAACCCGCCAGGCGCGGCAGGTAGGACGCGCCGACCGTGCCGAGCTTCGCCAGGATTCCGGCGTAGGCGTCCGTGCCCGCGCTCGCGATGCGGATCGAGGCGATGAGCCCGGCGAACATCCCGTCGAGGACTTCTGCGGGCAGTGCCCTCGTCAGGGAGTCGGCGAGCCGGGCGAAGAACGTGCCAAGGGCGTCGGCCGTGCGCCCGAGCCCTTTCTCCAGGGACGGGAACAGCTTGTCCACCAGGCGGCGGATCGGGGCCTCGGCCACGCTCCAGAACCGCTCGGAGAGCTGGTCCTGGAGGGCGCTCAGCCGCTCCTTGACCTCGGGGATGACCTCGTTGAAGTCCTTGAGGACCGCGATGGCCACGCCCACGCCGATCGCGATGCCGCCGAAGATGCCGGGCAGCGCAAGCGCCGCTCCGCCGATCTGCGCCAGCGACGCCGACAGCGCGAAGAGGTTGGAGACCGCGGTGATCGCCCAACCGGCCAGCCCGGCGACTGCGAGGGCGATCGAGCCGATGATCGGGACGCTCTTGTCCAGGTTGGACAACGCCTCGCCGAGGCGACGAATCCAGTTGCCCGCAACGCGGGCGCCGGACAGCGCGGCCAGGGCGGCGCTCACTCGCGCGGCTGCTGCCTTGTTCAGCTCGACGACGATCTGTACCCGGCGGGCACGGGCCAACGCCGCCAGCTTGGCCTGGGTCGCCTTCTGCGCCACGGCGTTGACGTCGGTGTGGATCTCGGCGGTCAGGCCGCTGATGCGGTCCTCGATGTCCTCGATCTCGCGCTCCAGCTTGCGCCGGGCGACCGGGTCCAGCTCGGGCTTGATCTGCGCCTTGAGCTGCTCGACCTTCTCGGCGTACGCCTCGATCTGGCGCATCGTCTTGGCGGCGGTGGCCTGGTCGAGGGTCGGCGCGATCTTGACGCCGTCGAGCCGCGCCTGCACGCGCTGGCGGATCTCGTCCGCCTTGGCGTAGTTGGCAACCAGTTGCAGGCGGTGCTGAAACTGGAGCTTCTGCTCCAGTTCGGCCTTGGCCTTCTCCAGCGAGGCGCGGTCGGGTTTGACCTTGATCTCGACCTCGCGGAGCTTCTCCAGCTCGGCGTCGATCTTCGCTATGGCCGAGCTCAGGCTCGCACTGCTGGCCTTGTTGACCTTCAGGTCGATGGTCGCCGCGGCGTTGATCTGGTCCTGGAGCTCCTTGCGAGCCTTCTCTAGCGACGCCTTGTCCATCTTGACCTTGAGATCGACTTCGGCGAGCTTCTCCAGCTCGGCGTCGATCTTGGCCACGGCGCGCTGGAGGGACGCCGCGCTGCCGGGCCGGACCTTCAGGTCCAGGGTGGCGATCTGCGCGAGCTGCTTCTCCAGAGCGCCGAGCTTGGCGGTCAGGTCGGCCCGATTGAGGCCGACCTTGATCTCCTTCTCGTCGAGCTTGTCCAGCTCGGCGCGCAGGCGCGCGATGCCCCGCTGCACCGAGCCCTGGTCGTCCATCTTCACGCGCAGGGTGATGCCGTCGAGCTGCTTGGCCGCGGTCTCCCGCACCTTGCGCGCCTGGGCGGCGACGCCCGTCATGTCGAGGTTCGGCTTGACGACGACCTTGACGTCCCTTAGTGCCTTCTCGACGATCGTGAGCTTGCGCTCGGCGTCGGCCCGGAACTCCTCGGTGTCCGGCAGCACCTTGACCGCCACGCGGCCGATGATCTGTGTGCCAGACATTGGCTACCTCCTGGAGATGCGGGCGTGCAGATCCGCCACGGAGACCCGCTTCTTTGCGGGCGTGTCCTTGGGCTTGTCCGTGGGGCGCGGCCACTCCGGGAAGATCGGGGGCTTCTTGCCCCAGTTGCCGGTGGCGCGGGTGTTCTGGTTGAGGGCGTCGAACGTGTCGGCAGCCATGTGCCGGTCGATGCCCCAGCCGAAGTGGTGCATCCCGCCGTTGGCGAGTGCACGGGTCATGGAGGTGTCGGGCAGCCTCTGCACCAGAGCGATGACGAAGGACGGGGCCGGTCCGCGGCACTCGATGACGTCCACCAGGTCGATGCCGTAGTGGAAGCGCAGGTCCGCATACAGGCCCCGCCCGTAGTCGTCGATCAGGCGGCAGAGGACGAGGCTTCCCCCACGCTCTGGCCCTCCGTGTAGCGCTCGAAGACTTCGGCGAGCACGCCCAAGTCGTCGCCGATGGCCTTGATCAGCGCGTTGGCCTGCGTGGCGGTCTGGGCGATGGTGCGGATGGCGTTCTGGAAGACCACGACCTGGTCCACTTCTTCGCCCTCGACCTCCATCTCCTTCTGAATGCCGATGAGCTTGTCCCGCTGGGCCTTGGGCATCCGGAGCGGGTTGAGCAGGCGGACGACGGTGTCACCGACCTCGATGTCGGTGCTGCCGTACTTGCGGTCGGCGGCGGCGCGGATGTCGTCGAGGGAGAAGCTGGACACGGTTTGCGGACCTCCAGGGTTGTTGTGGCACAGGGGGAAGCGGACCGGGGAAGGACCACCGCGAGCGGTGGTCCGGCGCGCACGCGGGTCCGCAAGGCACGTGCGCGCCGGGCGTCAGGGGGAGACGCGGATCAGGCCGCCGCGCCGGACTCCCAGGAGTTGCCGTCCCAGTGGGCCTGGGTGGAGTCGCCGAGCACGACGTACTGGCCGGTGGCCCACGCCGTGGCCGGGGAGGCGGTGATCGAGGCCGCACGCAGCGCCGTGAGGCTGGCCGGGAGCGCCGCGCCGATCGGGGTGAAGGCGCCGGGGCTGCCCGCCGTCGCACCCGTGGCAACCACGGAGGCCGGGGTGCTGGTCAGCGGGGTCACCGCGTAGGTCCAGTTGTTGGTGCCGTGAACCAGCGGGGTGATGCCGATCGGCATACCCGCCAGGGACTCGGTGTCCGAAAGGGACAGGTCGTCCGCCCGGTAAATCTCGGCCTTCGGGGCGTAGAAGGCGAAGGTGTTGTCGCCGTCCACGAACACGATGAGGATCGCCGAGACGGTCGGCTTCGGGTCGGTCGGAACGCCCAGGGTTCCGTTGGCCAGCAGGGGCGCGTTCGCGCCGTAGAACAGCCGCAGGCCCTTGATGTCGAACTGCTGGAGCACGAACGTCATCCGCTCGGTCCGTGCGCTGTAGCGCGTGCGCAGCGTCTTGTTCTGGAGCGTTGCCAGCACCGTGGCCTCGCCGCCCTCGGAGGTGATGCTGAGCAGCTCCTCCAGCGAGGTGTGGCCGACGTTCTCCCACGGGGCCGCGGGCGAAGTCAGGTCGGACGGCATCTCCGTGCCGGTCGGGGCCAGCAGGTAGTTGCCGGTGTCGATGACGAGAGTGGCGCCGTCGTCGAGTGCCAAAGTCGTTCCCTCCCAAGGGAATCGGGGGTCAGCAAAGACCCCGCTCCTCGACGAGGGCGGGGTGAGGGGGAGAGGGTCAGCGCCTACGCGGCTTGCGGATCTCCAGGTCGTAGGTGCTCTCGTAACGCCACATGCCGGTGGGCAGGTCGGCGTACTGGACCGGGCCCGAACTGGTCGCCCAGTCGGGCTTGCGACTCGGCTCGGCGCGCATCCTGATCGAGATGACCGACCCCAGGCCGGGGTAGGAGGCGTGGGCCAGCCAGGCGTTGCGCATCACCACGCGCACGGCCTCGCTGACGAGGGCGCCCTTCTCGTCGCCGTCCGGGTCCTGGGTGAAGACGTTGATGCTGAACCGCGCGGCGTCGGTGAACCGCGGGTCACCGCGCCAGGCGCCCAACGCGGGCAGGCGGCGTACGAGGATGAACAGGCCGGGGGCGTCGTCGGCGATGAGCGACACCACGGGGACGTCCGGCAGGCCGTCGCGCAGGATGCGCAGGCAGATGTCCTCGATCGGCGTCAGCTCGACCAGGGCCAGCACGCTGGCGGGGAGGTCGATCACCGCCTGCCCCTGCGGGGCTTGCGCTGCATGCCCATCGCGTCGCGGAGAACCCCGAGGCCCTCCATGCCCGCGCGGCCGTCCGGGTTGTCCTCGGTCGGCGGGACGGGCGCGCGGCCGAACTCGATGGACAGGGCGGCCATGAGGCCGCGCTCGTCGTCGAGGACTACGTAGCGGTCGATGTCGCCGACGTCGATGCTGATCTGCGCGTCGCCGTCGTGACGGTGCTCGGCGAGCCTGGCCTCGGCGTTCTCCGCGCGGTCAAGGGCGATGCGGTCCAGGTCGTCCTGCACGGTTCGGTGCAGGGCGATGAGCTTCTCGATCTTGTGGCGCCCAACGCGCCGGTACACCTCAGCCACTACGGCCTCTCTCGGATGTCGAGTGACCAGTGCCGGGTGCGGCGCGTGCCGTGGTGGTACTGCGGCGGCGAGACGATGTCCCACTGCTTGCCGCGCCACTCCACGCGAGACCAGAGGTTCACGCCCTCCAAGTCCGCGGACACGATCATGCGGGTCACGTTGATCTGCTGCTGGCCGGGCACCTCGGCCTTCGAGCTGCGCTGCGGGATGAACGCCGCGCGCACCTCGTGCGGGCCGGAGGGCTCAGCGCGGGTCACGTGGTTGCCGCGCCGGTCGGTGGTCTGAACGGTCTTCCAGATGCGGGCGGGCTGCCCGCGCTTGCGCTGGTGGCTCACCAGGGGCTCTCCGGGTCGGAGAACATCGGGAGCCGCTTGCCGCCACCGGTCACGGGGACGTACGAGGCGTCCGGCTTGGGTCGCGCGGCCCAGCTCGTGGTCGGCACGGACAGCAGCGCGGTCTTGCCGGACATCGCGGTCAGCGCCCGCAGCTCGTCGCGGTTGAAGTGCGCCGAACCCGCCCTGTCACCGAGCTCGGCCCAGGTGAGCGTCTCGTCGCCCGCGCGAGAGGTGACGTACCCCTCGGGGTTGCGCATGTAGCGCACCGCCGCGCCCAGCACCAGTGTGCGGACGAGCTGCGGGGCCGCCAGCGGGTCGGGCCACGGGCGGCCGTAGTGGCGGGCCCAGCCCGACAGGTCGTCCAGGGCGGCAGCGCCGAGGCGCTCCTCGTCGTCGTCGAGCGTCCAGTCCAGACGGGCCTTGAGCTGGTCCAGCGTGGCGAAGGGCTCCATGTTCGTGTCTCCTTGCGCACGCGAGCAGGCGGCACGCCCGAAGTGGACGTGCCGCCGTGCTCAGGGGATCAGGCGTTGGCCGGGTCCGTCTCGACCTTGCGGCCGGTCGGGGTCCAGACGCTGGCGTCGCTGATGCCGGTGATCTGTGCCAGCTCCGAGGAAGCGGCCGGGTAGTTCGACGCGCCGTCGAGCTGGAGCTTGATGCCGCGGACGAAGTGCTCCGAGGCCGAGATGACCTCGGTCTTGTTCACCTCGTCCCAGCCGACCAGGACGTCCTTGACGTTCCGCGTGCCCGCGTAGCAGTTCACGACCGAGCGGTCCTGCATGTACTCGGAGTCGTAGTCCCTCACCCAGCGAAGGCCCAAGCCTTCGAAGGACGTGGTCGCGCCGTACGGGACGGACTGCGGCACAGACGGGGCTGCGGTCGCCAGGATGAACGCCGAGCTGGCGAAGGCGTAGGCGTCGCCGGGGGCGATCGTCTGGTCCACGACGAAGCTGAAGCCCATCTTCTGACCCAGCGAGGCCAAGCGCAGCGCGCTCTCCGCGGTGTCGTCGCCGACGTACTGCGCGAGGTTGAGCTTCTCGTCGTTGAGCAGGGCGGCCTCGAAGTCGGAACCGACCACGATGTAGCGGGCGCCGTCCGGCACGCGGAAGGCGTTGAGCACGCGCCGCGCCTCGACCAGCGCGCCGCGCAGGTTCCGCTCGGTGTTGCCGATCACGACGTTGTAGGCCGCGCCGGTCAGGGTCGTGACGCAGCGCCGAGCCAGGCCGCGGGCGACCGCCTTGACCTGGGGGCGAAGCAACTTCGCCCACTGGTCGATGTCGAAGTCGTTCTGCTCGTCGGTCAGCTTGACGGCGCTGTAGAAGTTGCCACCGAAGGTGACGGGGATCTTCCGCTCCGCGTACTCGTCGAACTGGATGCCCGTCGAGCGGTCGTTCCGCCAGGCGTACTCGTGGAACGGCAGCACACCTTCGACCTTGACGGTGATGGTGTCGTCCTTGGACCCCTTGAACTGGTCAACCCCCTCCTTCTGGAAGAGGTTCGGCAGGACGAGCTCCTGCTCCAGCATCCCGATCGCGGTCGCGACCAGCTTCTCCGGCTTGACTACCTGGTGCTGAGGGGTGGGCACTGTGTGGCTCCTCCGGGGCATGACAAAGCCCCCGGCCGGATCGGCTCGGGGGCTGGTGGGCGGGGGTGTGCTCGGCTAGCGGTCGGCTAGCGCCGGGTGCGACGGGCGAGCTTGCGGGGGTCCATCTCGCCGTCGTCGCCGTCGTCGGGGGTCAGACCCCCGCCCAGCACGACGGATTCCGTTGTGGGCGCGTACTTCTGGAGCGTCTTGGCGACCGCCTCCAGCTCGTCGGCCGTCTTGCCCGTGAGCAGCGTGGCCAGCTCGTCGGGCAGCTCGTACTTGCGGGCGACCTGCTCGCGCACGAGCTGGTGCTCCAGTTCCGCGACCTTCTCGGTCAGCGTCGCCGTGGCGGCCTGGAACTCCTCGGGCGTCTTGGCGTTCTCCAGCGCCGTCTGCGCGTCACGGAGCTGGGTGCGGTAGCTCGCGGCTTGCGCGTTGGCCTTCTCCAGCTTCTTGCGCGCCCAGGCCGGGAGCTCGTCCTCGCGGGCGTCGTCGCCCTCTACCTCGGGGGCCGTCGAACCGTCGCCGGATACCTCGCCGCCCTCGGGGGTCGTTGCGCTCCCCGTGGCCTGCTGGTCATCGGTCTTCGACTCCTCGGCGGACTTGTCGGGCTGGACGGACTCGGGCACGGGACGCCTCCTGGACGTTCTCGGGGTGGATCACGCCGCGTCACCTGGACGCGCACGGGCCAGGCGCGCGGCTTCGCGCTGTTCCCGGCGGATGCGGCGACGCCACTCCGTGAGCGCCGCCTTGCCCTTGAACCCCTTGTCGGCGATGTGGGTCTTCCACTCGGCCCTGTAGCGGCGGTTCAGGGAGGTCAGCGACGACTGGTCGAACTGCTCGCGGGTGTAGATCACCTCGCAGTAGCAGTGACAGCCGTCGTGGTACTTGTCGCCGTCCGCGTAGATCGCGGACTGCTCGGAGCGGTAGACCGCCCCACGCGAGATCAACATGGCGCACCAGCCGCACGGCGTCCCGGTGCGGGACAGACGGACGTACCCCAGGACGCGCCGGTCGCGCTCGGCCGTCGCCCACGTGGTGCTCCTGGCACCGTTCATGGCGACGCGCTCGGCGGCGGCGGCCTGGTGTGCTCCGGCCTTGCGATGGGCCTCGGCGCGCATCGCGTCCACTTCGGACGCGGGCAGCTCCTCGTCGATCTCGTTCAGCTTGCTGTCGAGGTTGTCCAGTCCCAGGACTTCAAGCACGAGGCGGGCCTCGGCCTCTGCCTCGCGCTCCAGGCGCTCCAGCTCGCGGTCGAGGCCGTCGATCGTCTCGACGGGGACTCGGTCTTCCTCGGGGGTGTCGGTGGGCCGGCTCTCGGGCTCGGGCCCGCTCTCTGCGGGCCTCTCCGGGATGGGCCGGCTCGTCGTACCGGCAGGCTCCTCGGCGTCCTCCTGGGGCGCTTCAGGGCTTGTCAGCGCGGTGAACTCGGCGCGCAGCATGGAGAGGGTGACGTAGGGCGGGGCGGGTCGCCGAGGGTCGGCGATCGTCGTGCCGGTGCGCAGCGCGCGGGCGAGGCGGTAGTAGGCCATCGCCAGGTCCCGCGACTGACGCCTGCGGATCATCACCAACCGGACGGCCCGCGCCAGCCAGGCCGCGCTGAGCGCGGTGGTCCTGGCTGGCGGGACGTTCGACCACAGATCCAAGGCGTCCTGGATTGTGGCGACGCCGATCTGGGTCAGCGCCAGGTGGAAGGCGACCGACGCGGCGTCCGACTCGGAGGCCGGGACGGGCGCCGTCACGCAGCCACCTGCGAGGCGTCGGAGAACTCGACCTTGGGTGCCGGGGTGGTGGCGCGGCGGATGGACTGCGCGAGCTGGAGCTCGGCGTCCTCCTGCTCGCGCAGGTCTTCCCAGTCGTCGATCTCGTTCTGCGTGACGCCCGGAACGCGCCGCCACAGGCCGCGCCTCGGCACGCCGAGCTGGTCAGCCAGCTTGCCCAGGGCGTCCGCGGACTGCGCCAGGGAGCGCTGCTCCATGTCGCGCCAGATGACCTCGCCATGCCAGTCGTCGGCCGACGCGGAGTCGCCCGCGAGCTCGGCGGCGAGACGGAAGACCCGCTCCCACGCCTCGGAGAAGACGCGGCGGAACTCCTCGATCTTGCGCGACAGCGCGGTCTCCGCGGCCAGCAGGGCTTCCGCTGACAGGTTGGCGATCTGACCCAGCAGGTGGTGCGGAGGAGTCTGAGACACGGCCGCCAGGTGGCGGATGCTCATGTCGATGGACTCGATGTAGCCGCCGAGCGGCGTCTCGTCCAAGGAGCCGAACTTCACGTCGGCGTCCTCGGCGAACAGGAACCGCTTGGCGTTGAGGTTGATGGGCAGGGGCACGGGGTTGCCCTGCTCGTCGAGCTCGGGCTCGCCGGTCTCCGGGTCGCGCTTAACCGGCGGTGCCATGCCCGAGGCGTAGCGGACCTTGAAGCTCCCGCCGGTCTGGGCAATGAGCAGGTCGAAGACTGTCTGGTTGATACGGTCCTGGAGCTCGATCATCGGCTCGATCACGCCGATCGTCCGGCCCTCCAAGTCCACCAGGGCGGCGAACCTCGTGACCGGACACTCGCTGGAGCCGTGACGACGGCCGTTCTGCACCTTCACGCTGTCCAGGTCGGACAACGACTTGAAGGTGACCTTGTACTCGTTGCGGGAGTCCCACATGCGGGCGATGCCGCGCTCGTCCCCGCGCGGATGCTGGACGATCGTCAGCGCGGCGAAGGGGACCTCGTCGTTGGCGGGGTCCTCGAACAGGGCTGCGGTCTTCATCGCGGACAGGCCCTTGGAGCGGACGCGCCCCTTGACCTTCTCGGTCAGGGTGAAGCTGTGGCCGTAGCCCAGCGCGCCGCGATAGATTGCGGACTGCCGGGCGCCCAGGCGTGAGCGCTCCCAGTGATCCCACTCGGGCAGGGTCGCGCCGTCGCCACCCTTGGGTAGCTCGCCGGGCCGACCGCGCCGGAACCCGTCCACACACAGCGCCTGGGCGGGGGTGCCGACGAGTAGCGGCATCCAGTTGGACACCGCCCGCCTCGCCAGCATCTTGTACTCCGCGTCGGCGGTCTCCGGCATGTACGGGTCGTCGTGCCGCCCGTGCAGGTAGTCGTCGATCCGCTCCAGCCGGGCCTTGTCCTTGTAGAGGATGCCCAGGAGCTGCTTCGCGAGGGACGCGGGACTTGTGTCTGCCAAGGGGTTTCACCGCCTTACATGAAGTAACCGCGCCCAGTGCGCTTCTTGGTCTTCTTGCCCCGCGTGCGCAGGTCGTAGAGCGCCTCGTGCGCGAGCATCAAGGCCGCGTAGAGGTCAACCTTCCGGGGGGAATCGGCCGACTCCTTGCCGAAGCTCAGGCCGTAGTTGTTGGTGCGGCGACGCGCGTTGAGCGCGTGCCGCTTCAGGGCCAGGTCGCCGTTGTGACCCAGCTTCGCGTCGAAGATCGACCGCATGAGCCGCTCGTGCGCCAGCGTCGAACGCTGGAGCGAACCACGCATGTCCCACGCGACGGCGTTGCTACCCGGTGCCTTGACCGAGAGCCCTTCGCCGTACGCCTCGGCCCAGTCGGCGATGTAGCTCTCCCACAGGGCGACGTCGGCGTAGAACGCCTTGACCTCGTATAGCCGGAACGTCTCGTGCACCGTGCTGTCCACGGCCGCGCGGTTGACTTCCCAGTTCTCGCCCTGTGGGCCGTCCGGGCGTTCCCAGACGTCGATGACGAACGCCGTGAAGTCGGAGATGCGGATCGCCACGAGGGCGGTCGCGTCGTCAGACTTGCCGCCGTCGAACCCGAGGACGATCTCGTCGCCGGGGCGCAGCACCGCGCCCTCGCACAGGCAGGCCGCCCACTCGGCGGGCCCGTACAGGGCATCCTCTTCGGCGACGATCTGGTTGAGCCACATCCGGCGGGACCGGCTGGCCGAGATCGTCGTGTCGAGGACGGACTCGATGATCGCCTCGACGCGCAGCCAGATCGCGTCACCCCGGATCTTGGGGATGACGATGCGCAGCGCCTCGGGCGTCAGTGGGGTCCTCGGGTGCGCCTCGATCGAGTCGTAGAGGAACGAGATCGCAGCCGCGCGGCCTTCGAGCATCTTCTCGAAGGCATCGCGCATCCGCTCGGCTACGGAGTCCTCGCCGGGCAGGTAGGCGTTGGTGATCGCGAGGTAGCGACTGTCCTTTTTGGTCGCGTTGCCGTCGATCGTTTCGTACATCTTGTGGCCGTTGTTGCCGCTCACCCAGTGATGGGTTTCGTTGAGCAGCACGAACGTCGTCCGCTTGCCTTCGATGGCGCGGTACGACGACGTGACGGCTTCGAGGCGGCACTTGCCGCCGTTGGCGCGGATGAGCTCCGCGCCGTCACGGATGCGGTAGGTCTTCTTGAACCGCTCGCTCATCAGCGAGGGGATCAGCGCCATCGTGTTGGTGGTCTGCGACTGGTTGACCGCGGTCACCTGCACCCACGCCTGCGGGTGCGGGATGCCGACCGGCTCCATCGTCTTGGTGTCCCAGTGCGAGAACCGCGACGGGCCGACCAGCTCGACGAGGCACATCACCGCGAGCAGGGGGTCCTTGCCCCAGCCCTTCATGCGCTGGAGGACGCCCTTGCGGTAAATAAAACGGCCGGTCTCATCGACCGCGTACCACCACAGGATGAAGCGGAGCTGCTCCGGCGTGAACTTCCACGGCCCGCCGTCCTCGGCGAGCAGGTACTCCGCGCACCACCCGGCGATCTGCCAGCCGAGGGTGTAGCGCGGCAGCTCCCAGGCGCCGAGCGGATTGCGCCGCCAGGTGGGGCCTAGGAACGACGGCTCAAGCCCGTCGATCTCCTCGGCGGTCAGCACGTTCGCCACTGGTCACACCTCCTCAGGCGGGGAACCGCGAGGCAGTGGGTCAGGCTCAGGCGAGGCCGAGATCCGCGCGGTAGCTGGCAATCGCCGTGACGGAGGCGGGAGTGCTCTCCTCCTCCGGCTCGTGCAGCTCGATGCGCACGCGGCGGCGGTCCCCCTCGGTGACGAGGAGCCGCTCGAACGCCGAGTAGATGGTCTGGAGCATCTGCCCCGACCGCTTCCCACCCGGCGCCCGCTTGTAGTACGAGAGGTCTTCGCACAGCGACCAGGCGAAGGCCCAGTCGCTGTCCTGGTAGAAGTCGGCCTGGCCCGAGCTCCTCAACGCCCTGTAGAGGCGGATCGCAATCGGGTGCCAGTCCTTGTCCGGATGCGGGACGGTGACCGAGCGCAGGACGCCGCGGGTAACCGGCGTGGCGTCGCCGCCCTTCCGCTCACGCGGCCGGGCGAGGTTGTCCTCGCGGTCAGGCACGGGACCTGGCATCTCGATCACCTCCTCGCGAAGTAGGGGACGCCCGCCCCGTGGAGAGGAGACGGGGCGGGCGTGGTCGCGTCGATCAGAGGCTGAACAGGTGCTGCCAGTCGTCGCTGTAGCACTTGCCCCAGATCGTCGTCTGGTTCGGGCGGTACTTCCGTTGGAAGGCCGCCATCGCGTCGGTCGTGGGCGGGTCCCAACGACCGTCAGCCCAGCCCGCGTGGCCTGGCGCGAGGCCGAGCTGCTGGAGCTTGACCTGAATCGCCCGGATGTGCGGGCGCTCCCAGTCGTACTGGGCGCCCGGAGCGCCACCGTGCTGGGCGTTCGGGCCGCGCCAGTCGCCGAACCAATGCCCAGCCGGGAGCGGCCAGCCGGGAACGGCGGGCTTGGGCGGCGCCGGGGCGGGCGCGGGCGCCGGAGCAGGTGCCGGAGCGCTGGTGCCCGTCAGCATCGGGATGTTCCACGGACGCGGGTCCAGCAGTCGCCGGTCGTTCATCACGCTGAAGTGCGCGTGCGACCAGTGGCCCGAGCTGGCCGTCCACTGGTACGGACGGAATTGGGGCCGGGTGTCCATGATCAGCGCCCGGTGGATCGCGTACTTCAGGCGGTTCTCGCCCTGGTCGCGGCACGCCACCCGGAGCTGGTCCGTGAACTTGTTGAGGTCGAGGCCGATTTCGGGGTGGTTCGTGATGTCCAGCGCGGTCACGTACGCCTGGCCGTCGATCACGACCCACGGGTTGTGATCGGACGCCGAACCCTGCGCGCGGTGAGCCGCGTCGCCGATCCAGCCGTCGCTGGCCTTGTTCCGGCCGGGGAACTTCTGGTCGAACTGGGACCGGAGGGTCACCAGTGCGGGCGCCAGGAGGTAGGACAAACGCTCATCTCCATTCGCAGGGCGCACAAAAACCCCCGCCAGCCGATTCGCTGACGGGGGTTATCGCGCGCAGGCGCGGCGGGACTCGAACCCGCGACACACGGTTTTGGAGACCGTTGCTCTTGCCGCTGAGCTACACGCCTTTGAAGCAAGACGAGGGGCCGGCGCCCTCGTCCGCAGGAATTCACAGAAGGCCGGGGTGATCCTCTGTGCGCCGGAATTTCGCGTTCTGCCGCCTCCAGTTGGCGGCTTTCGCCGCCGCCCCTTCTTTGGAGGACTTCTGTCGGTGATGCCACCCGCAGAGCGAGGTGAGGTTGGCGTCTCGGTGGTCGTCACCGGGCAGAACGTGGTCCACGTCGCTCGCCGGTTCCGCGCACCGCTCCCCGAGGTCGTCGAGGTGGGTGCAGCGGTAACCGTCGCGCCGCAGAATGCGGGCGCGGATGCGAACCCAGTCGGCCGGGAGGCGCGAACGCCGGTCAGAACCGGACCACTGGGGCATGGCGAATACCGCCTCACGACGTGGAAGAAGGAGCCTCGACGACGTTCGCGGGGAGAGGAGGACCCGCTGCCGACCCGAGGCGACTTGGAAGGCACAAGCGCAGAAGGCTTGTATTTGCCTAAGTGACTTCGTCTGTAGGCCCCGAAGGGGCCTAAGCCTTCAGCACTTCGTCTTGGCGTTTCAGGCTTTCACTTATATATACGGTTGTTGATCATGGTCTTAGAACCGGGCTTTGCTGTGACCTGGGCCACATGCCTTCAGGCTTGAGCGGCGGCGAAGGTCTGAGTGGAGGCTGGGGCCCTGGCGGGCCCGCGGCGGCGAAGGGCTGAGCCTCCTTGGGAAGGCTTGGCGATGGGGCCCCGGAGGGGCCCACGTGAGGAGGAGCCTCGAAGGCTTGGGCCCTGGCGGGCCCACCCAGCTTATCTCAGGTTGCACACCTTGGGTGCGGTCGCGGGCATGGGCAGCGAACGGGCGACCGGCACTGCCGCGGCGGCCGAAACCGCCCGTTTCCGCGAGCACCAGTTCGGCGCCGCACGAGCCTCCGCAGGCGTATCCGAGCAGGCAGAGGCCCGTGTGGAGGCTCCCTTCTGCCGCCGTGGGCCGCAGGCCCCCATCGAGCGAAACGGCGAGATTCTGCTCGCCGCCGCGCGAGGCGTAAGCCTCCGCTGATCCGCGCTGAGCTGCGGCGACACGGTGAGTGGCCTCCGCTCTCAAGCTTGCGAGCGACCCTGGAACTGTGGCGGGATCTCAGCCGCTAAGACATGGCGGTACCGCTCCTGGCTCGCAAGGGGTCATACCCCCAGGGGGTAGAAAGGCGCTCGGCATGGTGTACGGTCGCGCGCCCGTTCGCGCGGTTCCCTTTCATCGCGGAGCGAAGCCACCAGCGAGGCAGGCAGCGACCAGCGAGCACCGACCAGCGCGCGGAAGGCAGGGCAGGCACAGGCCACAGCGTGAGCCAGGTCACAGCAAGTGGGAGGGCAGCGCCGGGCGCGTGTGACAGGCCCTGCCTATGTGGATCTTGAACCCATAGAAACGCCGTTATACGGCTGCCTCTACCAGCGGAAACGTCTCAGAGGCCCTGTCGTGAATGGGGGTGGGTAGAGGTACCGGACCGTCGAAAAATCGCCTCTACGGCCACGCTAGGGCCCTCTGTGGCCGTGCCTGTTTGGGTAACTTGAGATGTCTCTCTATGGGGGTAAAACCGTGTCCGACCAGCGCAAATGGTCCGGATTTGACTCAGGTGTGCAACCTGAGTAATGTTTGCCGTGTCAGAACGAAGGCCCCCCACCAGGGGGAACGAAGTTCCGGCGCATGGTCCTTAAGAACTGAATTCTCAACTTGCACACCTGGCAGTCACTTGCTAAGGTTGCACCAACGCCGAAAGCGACCGCCACAACGGGAGCGAACGGGACGCGAGTTAGACCAGCGCAACGGGCAACCGTTGTGAAGTCGGTTGGATCACTCCGCAACGGGCGGGGGTTAGGTTGACCGGCTGACCTGGGAAGACATGCGGAACGGTCCGAACGGTGAGGCACCAGCACTGAGGCAACGAAAGCCAGACAAGCGCTACCAAGTGTGTAAGTTGAGAATTCGAGTCGGGCCTGCTAAGGTTTGACACAGCACGAAAGAGAGGGACCGGATACTGGTCGCCAGAAATGGCCGCTAAGTCCGGAGCGTCCCTCGGCTAGCCGCTAAAGGCTTGTTCTTTCTGAACTAAATAGCGAGTAACCGGACATGCGGCATCGCATACGGGCAGCCCGATAGCCACCCTTGCGGGTGGCACGTGGAAGGGCCAGCCGATACCCCTGGGAAGCGCGTGGAAGACCATCACGTGCGGAGCCCAGGCAGGAACGATGCTGCCGAATTCTTAGTCCCAGGTGTGTAACCTGAGATTAGCCTGTCGTTACCGTCGAAATCGGACGGCGTGCCTCGGAAGCGGCGGCGGGCGCAAGGTCGGAGACCCATCGGAGCGGTGGGTCTTTTTTCCGGACCGAGTGTGTAACCTGAGAGATGAGGTATCCATGAGCACCACCACCGCGACCCCTTCCGCCGCTGCGGAGGCGACGCACATCCGCTTGGCGGACCGACTGCGTGAGCTGCTCTACGAGTTCAACATGTCGGGCGGGGCACTGCCTGGGTTCTACGAGAACGACAACACCCATGTCGTGGAGTCCGAGGGCTTCTACGCGGCGAAGCCGTGGGCCCTGGTCCAGCAGGCGCTGCGCCTGTCCCTGACGGGACTGGTCGGCTCCTCGGAGCGCGCCGAGGAGCTCTACGACTCGCTGATCGACAACGGCGAGGATGTGGCCTTCAACCTCCGCGTCATGCGGGACAAGTGGGCCAACGATGCGCTGGAGCAGCACCTCCAGATGGCCGACTCCCTGATCGGCACCCTGCTCACGCTCGACAAGTCCGACGTCGAGCTGGTCGGGGACTACTACCTCACGGACGACCGGGGAGAGCTGTCTCCCCACGCCCACGTCCGGGCCGCGCTACTGAAGTCCGCCCTCGCTCTGACCGAAGGGCGACTGGACCGTGCGGAAGCGCTGATCGAAGACGCCATGACGCACGAGTGCGACATCTCCGAGCTGATCTACGACGCCCGCCTGAAGTGGGCCCGCGAGGACCGCGAGAACTGACCGGGCGAAACAGGGGGAGACCCCTGTCCGCGGGGCTGGCATCCCCGCGCTGACGATGCCCTGCCCTTCGCCCCAAGGGGAATCATGAGCGCTGAGATTCGGATTTACCACGCCTACTCCCCGGACCAGTACGCCCAGGTCGTGGAGCTGTGGGAGCGCCTGCTGAGCTGCCACCGGGTTGGCCTGTCCGAGGACAGATACGGCCGTGGGCTCGACAAGATCGAGCCGGAGTGGCTCTACCAGCTCGTCATGAGCGACGGCGCGGAGACGTACGACTACCCGGCCGTGACCGTGACCGTCGCCGAATACTCGGACTACAACGGCGACGAGTACGACGCCGCGAACGTGGCGGTCCTGGAGGACCAGTACGGCCTAAACACCAGAGGTGGGTCGCACGGGTGGCAGGCCGCCTGGGTCCAGCTCGGAGAGCTCCCGGTCATCACCGACGACACGATCGACGTCGGCATCGAGCGGCTGAAGACCCTGGTCGAGGTGGTCGAGGCACTGACCCAGGGCGACGTGGTGTGCCTTGACGACGACGTCCTGGAGGACCACCGCCAAGCGGTGATCGAGGACACCTGGGTCAACTACTACGCCCGTGAGCTGTCCTCCGCGCTGGAAGACCTCACCGACTACAACTCGGACGACCTCGGGTTCAGCGACGAGGAGATCAAGTCCCTCTACTTCGAGTTCGAGGGCAACGACTGGGAGTTCCAGGGCGCGACGGAGATCACGAACAACGGCCACGACGAGGCCGTGGAGCACGTGATCGAGACCATCCGCGACGCCTGGCGGGCTCCGTACGTGGACCCGGACCAGTTCGCGCTCCCGCTTGCCTCCTGATCATTCGGCGAAACCGTCCATTCGCGACGGTCCACGGGATTGGCATTCCCGTGCTGATGAAGCCTGCCATGACGAAGGGATCTTCATGAGCGAGAAGCCCAAGGGCCTCAGGCTGGACTTCTACCGGCTCGCACGGGGTGGGGACTACACCCTGGGCGGAATCTCCGCACGGCACGACGAGTGCGTGCTGATCGGCACCGTGAGCTACCTGAACATCTACGCCCCTGGCGTGAAGCCCACGGTGAGTCCACTGGACAAGGGGAGCCAGGTTTCCGCGCCGTCCGAGGACCGTCCGGCCGTCTACCTGGTGATCGGGCGACACGGCCCGAACGACCGCTACATCATCCCAGCCGACCAGGAGACCTGGCAGCCGGATGGGCGCTGGTGGATGCACGGGGGGAACTTCGCGGACTCGTCGGACTCTCGGTTCGACGCGCTGCTCCCCGGTGGGTTCGCGGTCCGCGTCCACGACCGGCACGAGGGGTGAGCGGCGTGGACGAGGGCACGGAGCTGGGGCGCTGTGACTGGGTCGAGCTGCCGGACGGGCGCATCGTCTCGATCCACGAGCGCGACACCAGCCACGACACGTACGTGGTGATCACGGCACTGGAAGACGGGTTGCCCCCGGACGTCTTCGAGTTCCCGGACATGGAGTCGGCGCAGAACTTCATGGTCAGAACCGAGCTGGAAGCCGCGTAACTGGCGAAACCCCTGCGGGGGTCCACGGACCTGGCGTGTCCGTGCTGATGATGCCTGCCATCTAGGAGTGATCTTGATGATGACCGAAACGCGGGTTGACGTGTTCGCAATCGCGAAGGACGTAGCCGTGGAGCTGGGCGACGGGTGGAGCGCGTCCGAGGGGCACTGGTCCCACGCGCAGGACGCCTACCTGGACGGCCCGGACGGCGTGCGCCTGCACATGGCGCAGAACCACTACACCAGCAAGACCCACATGTCGATCTCCGGCGCGCTGGGGGAGCTGCACCACTTCAAGCCCTACGACGCGAGCACGGGCGACATCAACGTCTCGATCAAGAAGACGCCCAAGCAGGTCGCGGGCGACATCACGCGCCGACTCCTGCCCGTCGCGGCTCCGGTGTTCGCGGAGGCGCAGAAGCGCAAGCGGGCGCACGAGGAGAACGAGGCCCGCATTGCGGCGCTGGCGGAGGAGATCCGCGCCGCGATGGGCCAGGACGCCAAGGTGAGCGAGCGGGACCACGAGGTGACCCTCGGTGGCTGGAACGGTCACACGCGGGTTTCGGTAGACCCCCGGTACGGCTCGGTCAAGTTCAAGATCGAGACCACGCCCGAGTTGGCGGTCCTCCTGGCAAAGGCGATCGGTCAGCTCTGACCGTCGAGTCGCCCCCACACAGCCGGTTGGCGAAACGGGAGGCGACTCCCGTCCACGGGATTGGCATTCCCGTGCTGATGAGCCTGCCAATTCGAGAAATGACGGGTGGCTTTCACATGCCCAAAATGATCGACACCCCAGCCATCGTCCAGCTCTTGGGCTACGACACGGTCAAGGTGCTGGACACCGCCTTCAACCAACTGGAGTGGGCGGAAGACGAGATCCGGCGCGCGATTCGTCGAAGTCCGTCCAAGGCGAACGAGCTCTACCACAGCTTCCCCTTGCTGAAGACGGACAACCCACGCATGGCTGTGGAGCTGGTCTACAGGGGACATTGCCGGGAGCTGCTCAAGCGCGTGGTCAGTGGTGCCGACACGCGGCCCGGCACGGCAGCAGAGGTGTGCTGCCTGTGCTCCTACATGAGCACGATCGCCCCCCTGCAAATGCCCGCGATGGGCCTCTACTTCCGCATGTGGGCCCAGGCATTCCCCGGTGTCCCGGTGGTGAGCGCGGAGAACCGCCAGCACTACGAGGCGCTGGGGAAGGGGGAAATCGACGACCTGGAGGCGATCTCCCGAAAGAAGCTGCTGGTTCCAGGCCGAACCCTGGGGGAGATCAAGTGCAAGGGACTGCACCACGGCGTGCGGGTCCGGTGCAAGTACGTCGCCAAGTAACCGCCACGGCGAAACGGGAGAGGTCTCCCGTCCACGGGATTGGCATTCCCGTGCTGATGAGCCCGCCATTCACCGAGGAGTTCCCGTGACAGTTCGGCGTGCCCTGTCGGTGTTCGTGATCGTCTGGATGATCTCCGTCGCTGCGGCGGTCGGAATGGTCTTCCTTGTCGCAGCCGTCTCGCCCGACACGGTCAGCGGCGTCATGTGCGCTGGCGAGTACCGGTCCGCCACGCCGGACGGCACCACGTACCGGGTGTGCGTCGAGAACCCCTGATGTCCGGCGAAACCGTCCGGTGTGGACGGTCCCGAGGGCTGGCATCCCTCGGCTGATGATGCCTGCCAAGAGCAAGGGACAGCCATGAGCGAAGTGAAGTTCGCCAACGTCAGCAACCCGGCCGCCTTCGGCGTGGAGTGGAGCGCGGGTGAGAACGGGTGTCGGTTCCAGCTCGTGAACGTGCGCGGCACGACGGGCCTGATGTTCGGCATGAAGGCACCGGGCCGTGACCGGTGGTCGTCGATGGCCGTCGTGGACCCGAGCCGCTTTCTGGAGGCCACGCCGAGAACCTACGGCGACTTCCTGAAGGTCGCGCACGCCTACGTGGCGTAGCTGGCGAAACCCCGAGAGGGGTCCGGTGGGCTGGCATCCCACCGCTGACGAGCCTGCCATGAGCAAGGGGGACCCATGACGAGCACCCTGGTTCCGACCTACCGGATGCGGATCGAACCGGACGAGGACGCCGAGAACCCGCGCAAGATGTTCGAGCAGACCGCGAACGTGATCACGGTCGATCTGCGCGAGTACATCCCGATCGACGACGACTTCGGCCCGCTGGCCGACCAGTGGCGAGAGCTGGACAACCGCCACGACACGAGCACGGCGATGCGGATCTTCGAGCGCTACGCACGGGTGATCCACGGCGCGGCCGTGCTGCTCGAATACCCGTCCCCGGACGGCTCCCGCGCCATCTGGTACGCGATGCCCGACGCCCTGAACCTGGCCTACGCGCCGGAAGGGCGCGAGGCATACGGGCTGAAGATGCTGGAGGCCGAGCGCGCCGAGTACCGCACGTGGGCGCGCGGCGAAGCAGTCGGCTACGTGATCGAGCGCCAGGCCGTGTGGCTCAGTGCGGACACCGATGACGTGCGCGACTCCTGGGAGGAAGTGGAGTCCTGCTGGGGCTTCTACGACGAGAAGTACGCCCAGGAGGAAGGGCAGCGGGCCCTTGACGCCCTGAAGGGCGAGGACGGCCAGGAGTCCGAGGAGTCCGAGGACGACGCCCCGAGCCCGCGCGTGGCGCAGGTTCCCGACGAGGTGTGGACGGCGGTCGTCGCCGGTCCCGCGCACCTGAAGAACGTCGTCGCGGCGACGCGCGCCAAGGACCCCGACTGGGACGTCTCCACGTTGGTCGGCGAGGTCGTCATGACCGTGGTCGAGGAGCTGCGCGCGGTCGATGCCGCGAGCCTGACCGCGACGTTGCGCAAGACGCTGCTGCGAGAGCCGACCTCCCTGTGGGGCCTGGGCTGGAACGCGGCACTGATCTCCCTGCTCCGGGCGCTCGACACCCACGAGCGGAAGCCCGAGCCCAGATAAGGCGAAACCCGGCTGGCACCGGGTCCGTAGGGCTGGCATCCCTGCGCTGATGAGCCTGCCAACGAGAGGGGAACGAACGATGACCACGACGGTCGAGCTGCCCACCTTCACCGTGATCGGCCTGTGGATCGACGACAAGCCGCTGGTCGCGGGAGTGGTCGAAGGCGAACACATGATGGCGGACTCCGAATGGGGGTCAGACGGATTCTCGCGCTGGGCTACCAGCGTGCAGGCCGAGGACGCGGAGTGTGCCGAGTCCTACGCGGTCGCCGAGATGCGCGGCCAGGAGGACGACGAAGACGAGTACGACCACAGCCGCACCAGGGAGGACGCCAGAAACGAGGCGTTCGACGGCGGCGAGCCCTCGCAGCACGAGGGCGTGCAGGCATGACCGCCCCGGCCGTGGAGACGGACGAGCTCGACGACCACGAGGACGAGGGCCCCGATTACACCGAGGGCTACGAGCCGTGCCGGGCCGACGACTGCGACGGGGACGCGAACGACGGTCAGGGCTGGGACGGCTACTGCGCCCTGCACTCGGACGCGGCCGACGACGGCGAGAACTACTGGTGCTGACCGGCGAAACCACCTGCGCGGTGGTTCTGGGGGCTGGCATCCCCCGGCTGACGAGCCTGCCGAACGAGGGGAGAACGAGATGCCGTACCGCGTGACGGACAAGAACGGCAAGCAGGTCAACGAGGGGGACGAGATCGTCAACTTCCGTGGCGAGGTAGCGACCTTCGTCAGCGTTACCAGGGGAACCGAGCACAACGGCTTCGCCAAGGTGTTCGTGCGGGGCGACGGTGGCTTCGCGCGGGAGTCCGGCGCCCAGGTCTACGACCTGAAGGTCCAGACGATCAGTGGGTGGGTCGCCGCCCAGGACCGGAGCGTCATCACCGACGAGAACGTGGACGAGCTCATGGAGCAAGCCGACACGGGGATCGGCTACTGGGCCACGCCGAACGGCGCGGAGCTGCTCGGGCCGGACGACCAAACCCCGGAGTGGGCCAGCTTCACGATCGTGGAGAGGGACACAGGAGTCGTGTTCCACCTGAGCCGCGACGACATCCGATTCGCCTTCCTGGCGCTGGCCGAGCACGGCCAGACGCTCACCTACCGGCGCACCGGGGAGCGCTTCCACTGGGCGTGGGAGACCAGAGGCGAGCACGGCATCGAGACGGCCGCTCTCGACCCCGTGTCGGGCGACGTGGTCACACAGATCGCGTGCTTCGGGGAGATCAGGCACTGATGCCCCCCATCCGCCAGGACCAGTGGTTCTTCAGATGAACCGGCGAAACCGTGCCCCGCTGTCCGCGGGGGCGGTCCCGAGGGCTGGCATCCCTCGGCTGATGAGCCTGCCGAGAGCAAGGGACAGACAGATGGAGATCGAGAAGCGGGGGAACCTCCCCGCGACCACGACGCCGACGCTCGCCATCGACCTCGGACACGTGGTTTGCGACGCGGTCGAGCTGCTGGAGCGAGAGGTGGCCGCTGGCAGGGCCGAGCCCTGGGCGAACTACTGCGGCGCGGAGGACGACCCGAAGTTGACCAGAGACGGGTACCTCGCCCTGCTCCGGGAGGCGCGGCGCCTGTTCACCGACTTCATGGACGAGCACTGACGGCGAAACCACCCCGTGCGGTGGTCCCGAGGGCTGGCATCCCTCGGCTGACGAGCCTGCCCAACGGAAGGAGAGCGGCCGTGCGCAAGTGGCTGCTGTGGAGAATCCCGGCGCTCGCCTTCGCGGCGAGCCTAGCTGTGGCGAGCCTGGTGGCGATCCCGGAGCGCACGCTCCAGGAGGACGACCCCGGCTGGAAGTGCCACCTGATGGGCAACCGGGACTGCGGCTTCGTGGACTCCGACAACCCCCACGTGGTGATCCTCGTGCACTTCGACGAGAACGGCGAGCCGACCGGCGTGCGTAAGCGCGTGCTGCCTGGCCGGGTGAGCCCGTGAGCGCCACGACCGAGGTTGCCAAGGCGGCGCCCGTACCCGAGCGGGTCGGGTCCTACCGAGTGGTCGCGCACTTCGACTTCCTGGGCGGCTCCGGCGAGCGCGTGCTCCTGCTGGCCAGGTCCGGGGATTTGGGGCTGGAGTACGCGACCGGCGTGGTGTCGGTGTTCGAACACGCCCCACGGGAGTGGTCCTGGGGCCGCTACTTCGACAGCGTCTCGACGCGAGACAACCTGCACCGCGCATGGGCGAGCTTCCAGGAGCGGGTGACCACGCGCATCAACGCCGCCGACTGAGGCGTACGACGAAACCCCCTCGCGGGGTCCGGCGGGCTGGCATCCCGCCGCCGATGAGTCTGCTGTGGACGGAAAGGAGGGCCGGCCCTGTGCTGCCTGTGCGCCAGTACCAGTGGCACCCGTTAAGACCGGCGAAACCGCCTCCCCGGAGGCGGTCCACGGGATTGGCATTCCCGTGCTGAGGATGCCTGCCGAGCGAGAGGTCACCCATGAGCATTTTGGTCAGGGAGTACGCCGTCACGCTGAGGCGTGGCAAGGAGTCCGCGACGGTCCACACGCTGGCGTTCAGCTCCACCGACGCCAAGGTGCTGGTCTGCCACGCGGAAGGGCAGTGGTCGGACGCCGCGTTCGTGGAGTCGGTAAAGGTCCGGCCGATCTGCGATTACTGCGACGCACGAGGGACGTGCCTGGAGGGCAGCTCGGACAACGTCGCGCTGTGCGACCGGCACGCCAGGGAGCACTACGGCACCGAGTGGCGCCGCGTCACGCGACCGCTCGGCATTCGCCACTTCCTCGACCTGAGCGAGGTGGAGCGGTAACCGGCGAAACCCCCTGGCGGGGTCCACGGACCTGGCATGTCCGTGCTGAGGAGCCTGCCAAGAGGGAGTGACCCATGAAGTTCTACGAGTTCCGGCAGACCAACACGGGCGGTCGGTTCGTGTTCGACCGGGCCCGCGGGATCACGAAGCACGTGGTGATCGAGGCAACCTCCGCCGAGGAGGCCAACCGCCGGGCCAGCGAGATCGGCTTGAACTTCGACGACGCGGACACCTGCTGCGGTGAGCGGTGGCAGTTGGCGGAGGACTTCGACGGCTGCGGCGGCTACGACGTGCCGACCGTCGAGGACGGGAGCACTCCGGCCGAGGAGCTCGTCCCGGAGGTGGGCTACCTGGAGTTGGAGGGGCCGCACGTCTACGTGCACCACGCGAACGGGGTTATTGCGGGCTACGCGGACCCCGGCCCCACCGCCTGACCAAGGCGAAACCCCCTCTCGGGGGTTCACGGACCTGGCGTGTCCGTGCTGATGATGCCTGCCAAGAGGAGGAGTGAGCGAGATGGACTTCTACACGGTGATCGGAGTGACCAGCGAGGACGGCGAAGACCTCACGGTCGCGGCCGTGACGCGCGGCCAGGTCAACATCGTTGACCAGCACGACAGGGGCTGGTTCTTCGGTGTCGAGGCCGACGACGCGGACGAGGCGCGAGTGCAGGCCCTGGCCGAGTTCAAGGGCCTCGACGGGTCCTGAGCAAGGCGAAACGCCGTGAGGCGTCCGCAGAGCTGGCATCCCTGCGCTGATGAGCCTGCCAAAACGAGGGGAGCAAGATGACCGCGACCGCTGGGGTAAGGGGCAACTTCGGCGGCCTGTGCTACACGCCGGGCTGCCCAGAGACCAACGCGATGGGGTCTTCGATCTACCACGCGGGCAACGACCGCAACCGGTGCAACGGGTGCATCGACGCGATCAGCGTCCTGATCCCGGCCATTCCGCAGGTGGTGTGGGACCTGCGCCTGGTGAACGACGGGGCGATGAGTGCCTATGTGCGCCATGTGGTTGCGCTGTCCCACGGGGAGCTGCACGAGCGAGCGGCGCCCTTGCTGGCACGCAAGGAACGTGCGTACCAGGACTTCGCACGCCTGGCACGCGAGGCGGGCGACGCGGCGCTGGTGCGCGGCCTCGTTGCGCGCATCGTCGAGGTGCCACACCTGGTGATCGACGCGACGATCACCAACTTCTGGGCCCGCTACTACAACGAGTCCAAGCCGCAGAGCTGAGGCGAAACCGTCCCGCGCGGACGGTCCGGTGGGCTGGCATCCCACCGCTGATGAGCCTGCCATGAGGAGGAGCGCCTAGTGCAGCAGACGATCCAGCAGAGGTTCGAGCAGTTCCACCTGGACAACCCAGAGGTGCTCGAAACCCTGGAACGGTTGGCCGTCGAGTGGTTCGAGGCAGGCAAGCGCAAGCTTGGAGTGAAGATGCTCTGGGAGCGTATGAGGTGGGAGCGGAGCAAGGCCGTTGCCCCTGGCACGTTCGCTCTGAACGACATCTACACCTCCCGTTACGCCCGCGAGCTGGTGTCGCGGCACCCCGAGTGGGCGCCGTACATCGAGCTGCGCGAGCTGCGGGCCGCCTGATGACCAAGAGCCCCTCCCTCCCCTTCGGGGCTGGTGACGACGTCGAGGTCTTCGCGGGCAACTTCGGTCACGTGCGTGGCACGGTCCCCGCCTCGGGTCCGGTGATGTGGCGCGACGACGACGACCGCTGGCGCGTGAACATCTTGCTGGAGAGCGGCCGAGAGGCGTCCCCGCGGATCGAGCGCGTGCGCCTGCGACTGCCGGAGGCCGCCGCGCCGCTCAAGCGCGGCGAGGAGGTCCGCGTCGTGTCGGAGACCGGCGGGGCGAAGGGCAAGAAGCTGGCCTCGCTGGGCAGCCTCGATCCCAAGGCCCTGCTCGTGCTGGCCGAGGCGTCCGGCTTCGGTGCCGCGAAGTACGACCAGCACAACTACTTGCGCGGCTACGCCTGGAGCCTGAGCTTTGACGCCTGCCAGCGGCACCTGTTGGCGTTCTGGGCGGGCGAGGAGCTCGACCCGGAAAGCGGCCTGCCGCACCTGGCGCACGCCGCCTGGCACTGCCTGGCGATGCTGTCGTTCCAGCTCCGGGACATCGGCACCGATGACCGGTTCGACTCGCCCAAGCGATCGGCCTGATTTTTCACGTATCCCAGCTTGCACACCCAGTACGCAGTGTGTAACCTGAGAGACAACGGAGCGAAGGAGTCCACAGTGTACGTTGAGAACAACCTGAGTGGTCAGACGGGGGGCGCGGTCGTGATGGTCGGGACCCTCGGCTCGGTGACGATCGACGGCGATCCGACCACCGGGCCCAGGCAGGACGTCCTCCCGGTCTTCGAGGCCGGGGACGAGGTCGTGCTGCGCGACCACCCACACGCCCAGGTCTTCACGATCATCGAGCTGGCGGACGACCCTGTGTCGGACGGGGGCAAGCACTACTTCGCCCGGACCGAGACCGGCGGCACGGTCTTCTTGGACCCGGTCAAGATCCAGGCCGCGCCCGCCGAGTACGCCCCCTCGATCGCCGTGGGCGACCGCGTCCGCGTGATGTCCGACGCGACCCCCGGCACTGCGCCGCGGGGCACCACGGGCACGGTGCGGGAGATCGAGTTCGGCTTCGTGTACGTGAAGCTCGACGGCTCGTCCATCGTCTTCCCCTTCCGGGCGAAGGAGTTGGTGGTGCTGACCGACGCGCCCACCTACCGGAAGGTGCTCGACTTTGCCGACCTGACGGCCCTGCGTCCCGGCGCGGTGATCGTGAACGAGGTCAGCGGGCAGGTCTTCGTTAAGGACGGGACGGGGCGCTGGTTGCAGCCCGGCTGGTCCGGCACCTACACCATCGAAGCGGCTGAAGAGATCGCCGAGGGGCTCCTTGTCGTCTACGTCCCGCCCGTTTCGCAGGGCTGAGTGTGTAACCTGAGAGGTTGCCGGTTCATCTCGTGAAGATCACCCCCCGCAAGAACGAGGTCGCGGCCGTCGTTCAGCTCCTGGAGAGCGACGGCTACGACTCGGCCGAGGCGCTCGCCAAGGACGTGATCAAGCGCGTCGCCGAGCTGTTCGCCGACCGCGAGTTCTACGCCTTCGTGCACCGCTTCGGCCCCGGCCAGCTCCAGATCGCCTGGGGCCCGTTCACCTCGGACGCCGAAGTCGTCAAGTTCGCCAACAAGGCGAAGCTCGGCGGCGAGGCCATGTCGCTGAAGTTGTGCAGCACGGGCGCGTTCCTGGCCCGGCTGGGCAAGAACCAGATCGCGCCGAGCGAACGCTGCGCGACCTGCAACCACCCCCACGGAGCGCACGAGCACCCCACCTTCGGCGGTCGATGTGCGGTCCGCGGCTGCGCCTGCAAGCAAGACGTGAAGTAGCCCCCTCCCGACGTAGTCCCCCGCTCAGGCCGTTCCCGAGACGGCCTGAGTGCACGACCCAATGGATGTGACCTTGTGAGCAACACCAAGACGGTTCCGTACGAGTGGTGCGACACCTGCCAGAAGCGCGGGTTCCTGGACGACCACGACGCCGAGAAGGCTCTCGGCCGCGCCCGCGCCCGTCGTGAACGCTGGGCCGACCAGAACACCCCCGGCTCGCGGCGCGGCATGAAGCGGGAGAACCGCGTCTACGAGTGCCCCGCGGGCCTGCTCCACCTGACCGAGCTGTCGCGCCGGGCGCACAACGCCCGCGCTGCGCGCTGGTCGGGGGTGGCCGCGTGAGCTGCATGACCTGTACGCGACACCGCGCCTCGCTCAGCATGGAGCGCGCCAACCTCGGCCGCGTCGCGCGCCGAGCCGCGCGCAACGAGACGGCCCGCAACCTCGGGTTCGTGGCCACCGCCAAGGACAAGGTCGAGAGCTCCAGGCGCGTGCTGGCCGACCACGAGGCCGAGTGCCGGGTGGCCGCGTGAGCGCCGAGCTCCAGCGGGCGCTGCGCGCGGTCGAGCACGCCGTCTACGAGGAGAACGCCCGCGGTGGTGAAGCCCGCGCCCTGGTGATGGAGATCGGCCGTCTGGTCGGCGTGGACCTCGCCAAGGACATGATCGACCACACTTGGTCCCCGCTGAACATGCGCCGGGTCGTCAACGCGGTGGACGCGATGCGGCGCCAGAACGCCATGCTCCGCGGCCTCCCGCCGGACGGCTTCGCGCCCAGCCCACTCGGTGAGCGCATCGACTTCCGCGAGCGCGGCTGGTGAGCATTCCGCCCCACCGCCGCGTGCCCTTCTTCATCAAGGTCGGCGACCTGCCCGGCCAGACGGTCGGCTACTTCGACCGCCGCAACCTGGCGGCCGACTCTGACGCCGCGCTCGTCTCCATGCTCCGCGACGTTGCCGACGAGATCGAGCTCCAGGCCGCCGAGGAGCGCGCCCGGTGACCGAGTCCCTGCACTTCCGCCCAGGCCAGACCGTCTGGCCTTCCACCACCACCGAAGGACGGCCCCTCTCCGTGACCAACGCCAGTGCCCCTGTCACCCGCAAGGCACCCGAGCTCGCCCACGAGGCCGACATCCTGATCGTCGGCTTCCGCGAGGAGCGTCTCGACTTCCAGCAGTTCCGGCACCAGCAGGTCTACGCCGCCGCATCACCGCTGACGCGGCAGTTGATCGGGCGCCGCTTCCGCCGGGCGTACTACACGGACGGTGCGATGCGCATCCAGGGCTTCGACCGGCTCCTGGAGGTGCTGCACGACGGGATCGCCAAGGGCGCAGGCGAGATGGTCGTGCACGTGACCGCCTACGAGCGCCTGGCCGAGCACGACGGCGACGCCGAGCTGCTGCGCAGCCTGCGCCAGGCGCGGGCATTCGAGGCGTGATCGACGCCAGGCTCGCAGAGCTGATCGAGGCCGACTCGCGAGAGGAGAAGCTCCCGCGCTGGGCTCGCGATCGGATGGAGCGCCTCCGGCGCGCGGTCCGCAACGCCGCGTTCGACGTCCTTGCGGCCGACCAGCGCGCGGACGAGGCCCGACTCACCACCCGGCCCGAGGAGTCGGACGCGGTGCTGAACCCCTACGCCGACGTGCCGATCGGCCTCGGTAAGGGGCAACGGGTCAGGTTCCGGCCGAACGCGCCGGACGGCGGCCACATCGACGTCTGGGTGGAGTTCGACGAGGTGCGAGTGATGGCGCCCTGGCACCTCGCGATCCTCCCGCAGTCGTCGAACGTGGCGAAGATCGTCTCCAGTCTGTGAGGCGCTGAACGAAGGCGGGGCGCTCCAGTTTTGGGCGCCCCGCACCCCTTCTCGAATTCGAATCGGAGAACCACCCCTTGACCCCTAGCCGCCTCACTGTCGCTGACGTGTGTGCCGACCTCGGAATCAGCCGGTCCACCTTCTACGACTGGCGCGCGAAGGGGCGCGGCCCGAAGTGCATCCGCCTACCTAACGGCGAGCTGCGAATCCGGGTCGCCGATTACGAGCGGTGGCTGGAAGAACTGGAGGAATCAGCATGACGGACGAGACGAGCTACGACGTCCAGATTTTTGTGCTCGATGCGTACCCGCACAAGGGCAAGAAGAACACCTTCACCTACTGGGTGCAGTGGAGGGTCATCAGGAAGCGCTTCAAGCAGAAGTACGCAACCAAGGCGCTCGCCGAGGGATTCCGGTCCGACCTGATCGCTGCCGCCCGCAAGGGCGAGGCGTTCCGGGTCTTCGACGGGCTGCCCGTGTCGATGGCCCGGCAGTCCGACGAGATGTCCTGGTACGAGTTCGCCTGCGCGTTCGTGGACATGAAGTGGCCGCACGTCGCGGCCACGACGCGGCGGACGCACGCCGAGGCGCTGACCAGGGCTACCCCGGCGATGTTCTCCTCCACCAAGGGCAAGCCGGACGACGCGCTGATCCGCAGTGCGCTGACCCGCTGGGGATTCAACACCTCCCGCCGGGCCGGGGCCGACGTGCCCGAGGACGTGCGCCGGGCGCTGAAGTGGGTGCAGGCGAACACCTTGCCCGTGACCGCGCTGCGCGACGCGCAGGTGCTGCGGCCCCTGCTCGACAGGCTCGCGGTCAAGCTCGACGGCAAGCCCGCGGCGCCGAGCGTCGTCTCGCGCCAGCGCAAGATCCTCGGCACGGCGATGGAGTACGCCGTGGAGCGCAAGCTCCTCGACACCAACCCCATCCCGGCCCTGAAGTGGATCGCGCCGCGGAAGACGGTCCAGGCCATCGACCAGCGCCGCGTTGCCAACCCGGCGCAGGTGCGCGACCTCTTGGACGCCGTGCGGGTGCAGAAGCGCAGCGGCCCGCGCCTGGTGGCGTTCTTCGGCTGCCTCTACTACGCCGGGATGCGCCCGGAGGAGGCGGCGGCGCTGTCCAAGCACCAGCTCTCGCTGCCCGAGGAGGGCTGGGGGGAGATCCACTTGGAGACCGCCCGCCCGCACGCGGGCAAGGAGTGGACCGACAGCGGGAAGAACCGAGACGAGCGCCAGCTCAAGCAGCGCGACGCCGGGACGATCCGCCCGGTCCCCAGTCCGCCTGAGCTGACCGCCTTGCTGCACCGCCACATGCGCGTGTACGGCACGGCCGAGGACGGCCGCCTGTTCCGCGGCGAGCGCAACAACGACGAGCTGCCCAAGCTGACGATCCTGCGGGCGTGGCGCAAGGCAAGGGAGAAGGCGTTGCCGCCCGAGCTGGCGGCGACCGACCTGGCCGCCTCGCCCTACGACCTGCGCCACGCTGGCGTCTCGCTGTGGCTCAGCTCCGGCGTGCCGCCGAAGCAGGTCGCCGAGTGGGCGGGGCACTCACTGGAGGTGCTGTTCCGGATCTACGCCCACGTGCTCAGCGGCTCCAACGACGCCATCCGCGCGCTGGTCGAGGCCGGGCTCAAGGGGGCTTCGGACGACTCTGAGTGACGTGACCGAGGTCACCCTCCACGGGGCCTGATCCGCGCCCTTGATCAGGATCGGCGGGATCTCGTCGGTACACCATCGGTACAGACACCCGCAAACGGCCGTTTCTGGCCGGACACAGCCGGACAAGCAAAAAGCCCGCCGGGCAGCATTTGTGCTGCTTAGCGGGCTTTTTGTGGTGGTGCCCCCGGCAGGATTCGAACCTGCGCTCCCGCCTCCGGAGGGCGGTGCTCTATCCCCTGAGCTACGGGGGCCGCAGCTACGGGGAGAAGCTTAGCGTACGGGGGCCAGGGGGTTTCACCCCCTACCCTTCTGGGTGTGGAGCCGGGGCGTGGGCGGTTTGTTCAGGGTGGTGACCTGCGGGTTTGGGTTTGGGAGGAGGGGGTGGTGGGGGCGGTGCCGGTGGTGTTGGTGCATGGGTTTCCGGACACCTCTGCGGTGTGGGGGGAGGTGGCTGGGCGGTTGGGTGGGCGGTTCCATGTGATCCGGTACGACGTGCGGGGGTTTGGGGGGTCTGGGGCTCCTGGTGGGGGGAAGGAGGGGTATTTGGTTGAGCGGTTGGTTGAGGACCTTGTTGCTGTGGTGAGGGAGGTTGTCGGCGGGCCGGTTCACCTGGTGGGGCATGACTGGGGGTCTACGCAGGGGTGGGCGGCGGTTGCGGCTCGGCCTGACCTGTTCCTGTCGTTCACGAGCATCTCGGGGCCTGATTTGGGGCATGTGGCGGACTGGGTTCGGCGCAACCGGTCGCGGCCGGTGAAGGTGTTCGGGGTGGTGCGGCGGTCTTGGTATATCGCTGGGTTCAAGGTTCCAGTGGTGCCTGAGCTGGTGTGGAGGGTTCCGGTGGTGCGGCGGTGGCTGCACGCGGGGCGGCGGGAGTTGGTCAACGGGTTGGGGTTGTACCGGGCCAACGTGGGGCGGCGGCGGGCGCGGCCGGTGTCGGTGCGGGTGCCGGTGCACCAGGTTGAGTTGACCGACGACCCGTACGTCGTTCGGGAGCACCTGGAGGCTGCTGAGCCGTGGGTGGGGGAACTCAGTCGTAGCGTGCTGCACGCCGGTCACTGGGCGCCTCGGACGCATCCGGAGGAGGTCGCCCGGCACATCGAGGATGTGATTGACCGTGTGGGTGGGGGTAAATGAGGACGAGTGCGTCCGGGTAGTGGGACGGGTGTGGTGCGACTGACAGGCGAGTTGCACTCATGCGCATGTGACTATATGTTCCGAGGATGGGTCACGGACATGGCCACGGTGTGTCGTCGGGGAGCGCCAAGCACCTCGGCCGGCTGTGGATCGCCTTCGGCATCGGTGCGGCTTTCATGGCCGTCGAGTTCGTCGTCGGCATCGCCACCGGGTCGCTGGCGCTGATCTCGGACGCCGCCCACATGCTCACCGACGTCCTGGGCGTCGGCATGGCCCTCGCCGCCATCATGCTGGCCCGCCGCGTCCGCACGGGCGGCAGTCGCACGTTCGGGCTCTACCGGGCCGAGGTGCTGGCCGCGCTGGCCAACGCCGTGCTGCTGTTCGGCGTTGCGGGCTATGTCGTGTACGAGGCCGTTGGACGGTTCGGCAACCCGCCGGAGGTGCCTGGGTTGCCGGTCATCCTCGCCGCCACCGCGGGCCTGGTGGCCAACGTTGTCTCGTTCCTCATGCTGAGGGAGGGCGCCAAGGACAGCATCAACGTCCGGGGCGCGTACCTGGAGGTCCTGGCCGACCTCATCGGCTCGGTCGGTGTGCTCATCAGCGGCGCGGTGACGTTGATCTTCGGGTGGCGTTACGCCGACCCCATCATGGGTGTCGCGATCGGCCTGTGGGTCCTCCCGCGCACCTACAAACTGGCCGCGAGCGCGCTGCGCATCCTCTTCCAGCACGCCCCGGAACGCGTGGACGTCGCCGAGATGCAGGCCGACCTGAGCCGCCTCCCGGGCGTCGCCGAGGCGCACGACCTGCACGTCTGGACGCTCACCTCGGGCATGGAGGTCGCCTCCGCCCACCTCACCACCCGCGACTACGTCGACCCGGCCGAAGTCCTGCACGCCGCCCAGACGTTGCTGGCCCAGCGCTACCACATCGAGCACGCCACGCTTCAGGTCGAACCAGGAGATTCCGCGGAGAGGTGTCGCGAAATCTCCTGGTGACCCGAACCAGGAACTACAGCGAAGAGCACTGTCCGGATTTGGGGCCGCGCACCTCGTTCGCCCACCCGTTGTCCACCGGCGCCGGGTCGCTGCCGGTGCAAGACAGCGGTCCGCCGATGGTGTTGCCGGCTAATACGGACCCGCCCTTGTTGCCCGCCAGGCTCACCGGACCGCCGACGTTCACCCGCTCCAGTGACACCTGACCGGACGTCCCGGTGATGTGCACCGGCCCGCCGACCGACGTGTCCACCAGCACGACCGCCGCCGCACCGGCCGCCGACACCGGACCGCGCACCGACCCGCCGAACACGTACAGCGACGCGCCCGCCGACACGGTCACCGGACCGGCGACGGAAGCTCCATCCAGGCAGGTGATGCCCGAGACCTGCAACGGCCCGGCGTGCTCACCGGTGACCACGGACGAGCAAGTCACGAACGGCTTCGCCAGCAGCTCGAACTCGGCCAACGTCGACGCACCGGGGAACTCCAGCCGGTAGTGCTGGTAGTGACCCGGTCGGGCGATCTTGAACGCCCGCGTCTGCTGCCGCCACGCGAACTCCTCCCCGGACCGCTCATCCACAGTGGTCCAGGCGACACCGTCGTACGAGCCCTTCAGCACCCACGAAGCCGGATCACCCGCGTCTTTACCGGACGTGAGCGTGTAGAACGTGGCGCTCTCCTTCTTGTCCGGGAGGCTCACCTGCAACCACGACAACGCCCCCGACGTCTGCGAGGTGTTGTCCAGCAACGACGACGGCGCCCCGGTCACCGTCCCCAAAGAGGTCACGTCCCGCAGCGGCGTCGGAACGGCGGAACCCGTGGTCAACGACGGCGGCGCGGCGTCCGGCCCGGTGGCCCACCGCGACGGCGACGATCCCATCTCGAAGTCCAGCACGCCCCCGGACGCGATCTCCGAGTGCGGCAGGTACGACTTGTCCCACTTCTTCCCGTTCACCTTCAACGACTGCACGTAGATGTTCCCCGCACTGTTACGAGGCGCGTTGATCACCAACGAACGCCCGTTCTCCAGGTGCACGGTCATCTTCTTGAACAGCGGCGACCCGATCGCGTACGAAGCGTTGCCCATCTGCAACGGGTAGAACCCCATCGCGCTGAACAGCCACCACGCCGACTGCTCGCCGTTGTCCTCATCCCCGGGGTAGCCCTGCCCGATCTCGCTGCCCAGGTACAACCGGGACAGGATCTCGCGCACCTTCTCCTGCGTCTTCCACGGCTGACCGGCGTAGTCGTACATGTACGCGATGTGGTGCGACACCTGGTTCGAGTGCCCCAGCTGCCCCATCCGCACGTCCCGCGCCTCGGTCATCTCGTGGATGACGCCGCCGTACGAGCCGGGGAACTTCGCCGTCTCCGGGGTGGCGAAGAACTCGTCCAGCTTCGCGCCCAGCCCGTCCCGGCCGCCGTACAGGTTGGCCAGGCCCTGGCCGTCGTGCGGCACCGAGAACGCCATGTTCCAGCCGTTGGTCTCGGTGTAGTCGTGACCCCACTCGCGCGGGTCGTACTCCTCGGGGGACGCCCGCCGCGTGCCGTCCGGGTTGCGGCCCTGGAAGAACCCGGTCGCGGGATCGAACATGTGCACGTAGTTCTGAGCCCGGTTCGAGAAGTACTCGTAAGACGCCTGGTACTGCGCGTCGCCGGTCTGCTCGTACAGCGTTCGGGCCATGTTCGCGATGCCGTAGTCGTTGACATAACCCTCGATCGCCCACGACATGCCCTCGCCGGTGGCGGTGGACGTGTAGCCGGTGAAGATCGACGTGTCCAGGCCCTTGCGCCCGACGCCCGCGTTCGGCGGCGCCACGGTCGCGTTCTTCACCGCCGCGTCGTAGGCGGCCTTCACGTCGAACTCGCGCACGCCCTTGACGTACGCGTCGGCGAACGCCACGTCGGAGCTGGTGCCGGTCATCAGGTTCGCGTAACCGGGGGAGGACCAGCGCGAGACCCACCCGCCGTCGCGGTACTGCTGCACGAACCCGTCCGCCAGCTCACCGGCCTTCTTGGGCGTCAGCAAGCTGTACGCGGGCCAGGTGGTCCGGTAGGTGTCCCAGAACCCGTTGTTGACGTAGATCTTGCCGTCCACGACCTTCGCGCCGGTCTGCGTCGGGGTGGACGGCCCGGCGGCCTGCACCGGCGACGCGTACTGGTACTTGGGCGCGGCGGCGGTGCCGGTGTTCTCGAAGCCCGAGTTCGGGTAGAGGTAGAGCCGGTAGAGGTTCGAGTACAGCGTGGTCAGCTGGTCCTCCGAGGCCCCTTCGACCTCGACCATGCCCAGGACGCGGTCCCACGCCTGCTGCGCCCGGTCGCGCACCGAGTCGAACGTGTCCGAAGTGGACACCTCCTGCTCCAGGTTGCGACGGGCCTGGTCGACGCTGAGCAGTGAGGTGGCGATCTTCATCGTCACGGTCTTGTCGCCCGACGTGTCGAACTGGAAGAAGCCCGCCACGTTGTCCCGACCCACTCCGGTCAGCCGCCCGCTCGACGTAACCGGCTTGTCCACCACGCCGTACACGAACAGCCTGGTCGCGCCGGTGGACAGCCCGCTCTTGACGTCGGAAAAACCGGTCACGACACCCGAAGCCGGGTCCAACGTCAGCCCGCCGCTGTTGTTGACGTTGTCGAACACCAGGTTCGACGAATCACCCGTGAAGGTGAACCGGAACAGCGCGGCGTGGTCGGTCGGCGCGATCTCGGTGCGCATCCCGTTCTCGAACGTCACGCCGTAGTAGTGCGCCCGCGCGGTCTCGTTCTCGTGCCGGAACGGCAGCGCGCGCACCGCGCGGTCGGCCGTCGGCGTGCCCGTCGACGGCATCACCTGGAACGTCTGCCGGTCACCCATCCACGGGCTCGGCTCGTGACTCGCGGTGAACGCCTGCAACGTGGGCAGGTTGTCCCGGTTGTTGGTCTTCGCGTACTCGTACAGCCAGCTGATCGAGCCCGCGTTCGTCATGGGCGACCAGAAGTTGAAGCCGTGCGGCACCGCGGTGGCCGGGAAGTTGTTGCCCCGCGAGAACGAGCCGCTGGAGTTCGTGCCGCGGGTCGTCAGCACCCAGTCCGACGGACGCGGTCGTTCCACGACGACGGGCGCCGACTTCACCGCGATGTCGTCGATCCAGCCGTTGAACCCGGCCGGGCCCTTGGGGTTGTCGTAGGCGACCAGGATGCGCTTGATCGTCTTGCCGGCCGCCACCGCGCCGATCACCGACGCGATCCGGTTCCACTGGTTGGTGTAGAGCGATTTCGCCGCGCCCTGGCCGCGCGGTGACAGCTCGAACCCGTGCTGGTCGCGTGCGCCGAGGTCGCTGAGGTAGGTGCCGTCGGCGAACGCGAGGTCCAGCGACACGAACGTGGCCGGGTAGTTCAGGTCGTCCGTGGTGAACGACGGGAAGATCAGGTACGACAGCTCGGTGCTCGGCGTGACCGGGATGTCGACGTCGAAGACCTTGTTGTACGAGTAGCCCCTGTCAGCCACCACGTGCGTCCCCTGGTACCGCAACGCCTTCAGCCCGGTGAACCCCGCCCACGCCTTGGCGTTGTAGCCGCCGTTGGCGCCCTTGCCCACGGTGGTCCGCATGTTCTGCGCCGGCGGGGTGGTGGAGCCGTCGGAGAACTGCACCTCGGCGAGCTGGATCAGGTTCACGCCGCCCGCGTTCGCGGAGATGTCCAGCTGGTAGAACCGGAACGCCTCGGTGTTGGCGATGTCGTAGGCCTTGGTCTCCAACCGCTTCGCGAACACTTCACCTGATCGGGTGTCGATCGTCGTCCACGTCGTGCCGTCGTTGGAGGCGCGCAGCGTCCAGTCCTTCGGGTCGCGCTCGGGCGCGTCGTTGGCCGACGACATCGCGTAGCGCTTGACCGCGACCGGCTCGGCGAAGGTGAACCGGACCCAGCCGGTCGAGGTGAAGGTGAGCCACTTCGACAACACGCTGCCGTCGACCAGGTTCTCTTTGACTTCACTCGATCCGGTGTTCTCGGAGTTGGCGGCCACGTCGATCACCCGATCGGTGACGTTGCCGGGGATGCTGGTGGAGTCCGAGCCGTTGACGCCCGAAGTCTTCGGCTTGCCGTCCGGGCCGGTTTCCACCGTGCTGGACCACTTCGGCTGCGGTTGCCCGTCCTCGAACGACGTGGCGAAGAGCGTCTCTCTCACGGTTGGCTCCCCCGGTGCGGCGGTCGCGGAGAACCAGCCTCCCACGCCTCCCAACACCAGTGCGATCGTCGCCACGACCGCCAGCGATCTCCGATTTCGCATGTGCCCCATTGCGCACGCCCTCCGCCGGTGAACAGCCGATCCTCAGCGAGCAAAGGGGGAATCTGACATCGTTGTCAAGGGTGGTTCGCCAACTTGTCCGCAAGCCTGTCCGGAGGTTGCTCCAACCGATCTAGACTCACTCGCTGTGACGGTCCGGAAGTCGCCCCCGGTGGGCACCCCCGCGGGGATGCGCGTGCTCAACCAGCGCGCGGTGCTCGACCGCCTGCGTGCCGACGGTCCGGCGACGAGGCCGCAGATCGCCAAGGACACCGGGCTGTCGAAACCGACGGTGGGCCAGGCGTTGTTGGACCTGGAGCAGCACGGTCTGGTGCGCCCCATCGGCCGCACCACGGCCGGTCCGGGCCGGTCGGCGATGCTCTACGAGCCGAACCCGGCGGCGGGGCACGTGCTGGGCGTGGACATCGGCCGGCAGCGGATCCGGGTGGCGGTGGCGGACCTGGCGGGTTCGGTGATCGCGCGGGTGGACGAGCGCAACCGGTGCCGTTCGGCGTCGGCGCTGGTCCGCACGGTGCGCGAGCTGGCGGAGCGGACGGTGTCCGATGCCGGCCTGTCGTTGGCCGACCTGGTGGTGAAGGTGGTCGGCACGCCCGGCGTGCCCGATCCGCACGACCGGACGCTGCACCACGCGCCGAACCTGCCAGGGTGGGAGCGACCCGGCCTGCTGGACGACCTGGAGGCCGAGCTGGGTCCCGGTCTGGTGGTGGAGAACGACGCGAACCTGGCCGCGGTCGGCGAGCAGGCGTACGGGGTGGCACGGGACGTGGACGTGTTCGTGTGCGTCACCGTCGGCACTGGGATCGGCATGGGGATCGTGGTGGACGGCCGGTTGTTCCGCGGCGCGCACGGCGCGGCGGGCGAAGTCGGCTACCTGCCCTACACCGGTCAGTCCGAAGAGGACGGACGGCAGCGCGGTCAGGTCGAGGCGGCCGTGGCGGCGGAATCCGTGGTGGCGTTGGCGAAGCAGCGCGGTCTGGTGGTGAAGTCGGCGCGCGAGGTGTTCACGGCGGCGAAGTCCGGTGACGAACGGGCGCTGTTGGCGGTGCGCGACGAGGCGGAGCGGTTGGCGTTCGTGGTGGCGTCGGTGGTGGCGGTGATCGACCCCGAGCTGGTGGTGCTCGGCGGCGGCATCGGCAGCAACACCGACCTGCTCCAGGAGCCGATGGAGGCCGCGTTGCGCCGGATGACGCCGTTGGTGCCGCGGATCGTGGCGGGCGAGCTCGGTGACGGCGCGGTGCTCAGCGGCGCGGTCGCGATCGGGCTGCGCTCGGCCCGCGAACTGGTGTTCGATCGACGGAGAGTAGTCATTCTCTGAGAGTAGTCGAGTGCCCCTCACCTGGTGATTCACTCGATTGTCGTAAGTCTTAACTGGTGAGTAATGACCTAGCGTTACCGGCACCTCCTCCTGGAGGGTGTGTGTGTCCTTCCGATAGTTGCTAGGGGAGTCGAAAGGGGAGTACGGGGGACGTAGTCCCCTTTCGACCGGACACGGGGCAGGTGCCGCGCCCGCAAACACCTGCCCCGTGCAACTACTCCCGGACTACTTCCGACTACGGAGTCTTGCGGTGCGCGTTGCGCGCCGTGGAGGCCCGGTGCGTCGAGTCCGCGATCCACGGCCCTGGGCTGGACGGATCCAGAACGCCTTCTTCGAGCCACGTGAACCGGCCCTCCAGCACGTGCCGCGCCAGCCTCAGATCCGAGTCGTCGGAGTTCCGCCACAACCGGTCGAACAGCTCGTCCACCCGGACCCGTGCCTGCGCGGCGAACGCGTCCGCCAGCTCCACCGCCCGGTCGCCGTCCGCCGCCGCCTTCACGCACGACGCGCTGATCGCGAACAGCTCCGCGCCGATGTCCACCACCCGGGCCAGGAACCGCTGCTTGCGCTCCATCCGGCCCTGCCAGCGCGACATCGCGTAGAACGTCTGCCTGGCCAGCTTGCGGCTGGCCCGCTCGACGAACCGCAGGTGCCCGGCCAACGGCCCGAACTCCGCGTACGCCCGCGGCACCTGGCCCTTGCCGACCACGAGCGTCGGCAACCACTTCGCGTAGAACCCACCGGCCTTCGCGACCGCCTGGGCCTTGCGCTTGGTGTCCGCTTCCGGGTCGATGATGTCCCCGGCCACGGCGAGGTGCGCGTCCACCGCCTCCCGCGCGATCAGCAGGTGCATGATCTCGGTCGAGCCCTCGAAGATCCGGTTGATCCGCAGGTCGCGCAACATCTGCTCGGCTGGCACGCCGCGCTCGCCGCGGGCGGCCATGGACGCCGCCGTCTCGTAGCCGCGACCGCCGCGCAGCTGGACCAGCTCGTCCGCGACCAGCCAGGCCATCTCCGAGCCGTAGAGCTTGGCCAGGGCCGCCTCGATGCGGATGTCGTGCCCGCCCGCGTCGGCCAGTTCGCTGGACAGGTCGAGCACGGCCTCCAGCGCGTACGCGGTGGCCGCGATGAACGCCACCTTGCCCGCGATGGCCTCGTGCTTGCCGATCGGCAGACCCCACTGGACCCGTTCCGCGGACCACTCGCGAGCGATCTTCAGGCACCACTTCGCCGCGCCCGCGCACAGGGCCGGCAGCGACAGCCGGCCGGTGTTCAAGGTGGTGAGCGCGATCTTGAGGCCCGCGCCCTCATTGCCGATCAGGTTGGCCTTGGGCACGTGGACCTGGTGGAACCGGGTGACGCCGTTCTCCAGGCCGCGCAGGCCCATGAACTCGTTCCGGTTCTCCACCGTGATGCCCGGCGAGTCGCCCTCCACCACGAACGCGCTGATGCCCTTGCCGGGTACCTGGGCCATCACCACGAGCAGGTCGGCGACCACGCCGTTCGTCGTCCACAGCTTGACGCCGTCGAGCACGTACCCGTCGTCGGTGGGCGTGGCCGTGGTGCCGAGGCGGGCCGGGTCGCTGCCCACGTCCGGCTCGGTGAGCAGGAACGCGCTGATCGCGCCGGTCGCGCAGCGGGGCAGGTAGGCGCGCTTCTGCTCGTCCGTGCCGAACAGGGCGAGCGGCTGCGGGACACCGATGGACTGGTGCGCGGACAGCAGTGCGCCCAGGGCCGGGCTGACCGAGCCGACCATCATCAACGCCCGGTTGTAGTACACCTGGGACAACCCGAGCCCGCCGTACTCGGGCTTGATCTTCATGCCGAACGCCCCGAGCTGCTTGAGGCCGGTCAGCACGTGGTCGGGGATGCGGGCCTGGCGCTCGATCAGCGCACCGTCCACGGAGTTCTCGCAGAACTCGCGCAGGGCGGTCAGGAACGTCTCGCCACGTTCCCGGTCCTCCGCGGAGCCACTGGGGTGCGGGTGGATCAGGTCGAGGCGGAAGTGGCCGAGGAAGAGCTCCTTGCCGAAGCTGGGCTGGCGCCAGCGCTTCTCGCGGGCCTGTTCGGCGACCTTGCGGGCGGTGCGCTCGTCAACGTGCTTGTCGGGATCCACTGCGGTCATCGCTGACCTCCACGAAGGGGCCTCCCACGTTACTACTCGCGGGTAGCCCCATCCGGGTGACGCGAAACGCCGGGTGGCCTTCAGCTCGGCAGGGGAGCGGCGCCGCGGTCGGCGATGAGTTTCGTCATGTAGACGCTCTCGCTCGTCTGCGACTTCAGCATGTTGTCGGCGAGCGTGCGCACGACGGACTGACCGGCGCGCGTGGCGGCGTACTCGGCCATCGGGGCGCCGCCCTGGTGGTGCCGGAGCATCAGCTGGAGGAAGTACACGTCGAACTCGGTACCGCTCAACGAGCGCAGCCGGGCGATTTCCTGGGCCGTCGCCATGCCGGGCATCCGGCCGGTGTCATCGGACGTGCCGGAGCCGGAGCCGCTGTCCGAGTGGCCGTGCGTGGCGGAGGTCATCCACCACATGTGCTTGCCGTCGACCGACTGCTCGGGGTAGCCCCAGAGGAACAGCCAGCCCTTCATCCGGCCCACCTGCTCCAGCTGCGTCGACTCGATGTCGAAGGCGAGCTGGCGGATGGCGGGGTCGGTGGACTTGTCCCGTGCGATGTTGGCCATCTGCACACCCTGGAGGTGGTGTGCCGCCATGTCCTGCGAGAACCCGACGTCAACGGAGTCCGACGCGGGCGTGGAGCTGGTGTCCGAACCGGGGAGCTTGATCAGCAGCCCGACGGCGGCACCGAGCAGGAGGACGGCCAGGACCGCGATCGTCACGACGACAGTCCTGGTCACGGTCACCCCGCGGGGGGTGACCTCCTCCGGCTCGGTGCCCGTCATGGTCAGCTGCTCGGCACCGTGGTGGGGACCTGGGCGTCGGTACCGGTCGCGGGCGGGGTGGGGGCGCCGGTCTCCGCCGGGTCCGCGGTGCCACCGTCCATCGGGACGGCGTCCGGACCCGGAGCCTCCGCCACGAACGGCGGCGGGTTGGTCAGGTCGAACGTCGGCGACTCGCACGACGCGCCGACCTCGGGGTAGGTGTTCGGGTTGCGGCGCAGCGACTGGATGAACTGGTCGATGCGCTCGTCGTCGGCGCTCTCCAGCTTCAGCTGGTGGCCCCACGACTGCAGCGAGATCGGCTTGTCCAGGCCCGGGTACGGCGACAGCATCGTGTACGGCTGGCCGTCGGCGCGCGCCTTGAGCTTGTCCAGCGCCTCACCGGTGATCTGGTCCGGGTTGTAGGCGATCCACACGGCGCCGTGCTCCAGCGGGTGGACCATGTTCTCGGTGCGGACCGCGGTCGCGTAGACCGTGCCGGTGCAGTCGGCCCACACGTTGTCGTGCGGACCGCCGAAGGGCGGTGACTGGTCGTAGGCGACCCGCTGGGTGGCGTTGACGTGCTTGCTCGCCTCGTACTCCTTCTTCACCACGCCCTGGATCTGGTCCGACGGGTCCTTGTTCTCGTCGGACGGGACCCACTTGGCCAGCGCCGCTTCCTTGGCGTTCTGGTCGGCGATCTTGGTGTACGCGTAACCGAACACGCCGCCCGCCAGGGCCAGCACGGCAATCACCGCGATGATCGTTCCCCATGGCTTCGGCTTCTTCGCCACCACCGAGGAGCGCGCCGCCGCCACGCTGGAGCGCGCGGCCTTTGTCTTCTTGCCGCTGGTCATGTCCGCCTCAGTCCTCGTCATACGCCCATGCCGCGGGCCAGTGTAGGGACTACGTGTCTGATCACCGTCAACTGCCCGTCACAGCGGGTGTTCGTCAACAGTTGCCGGTCTCACGTCGCGGGACGCCCATCCCGGTCGAGACCAGCGGGAACGCTTCCCTAGACTTGCCGGGTGACTCCCGCTGCGCTCGCTGAACTGGTCCGTGCGACGGCCGTGGACGTGCTGTCCACCCGCGGCCTCGACCCCACCGCTCTGCCGACAGCGGTCACGATCGAGCGCCCCCGCAACCCCGAGCACGGCGACTACGCCACCAACGTGGCCCTCCAGACCGCCAAGAAGGTCGGCGTGACGTCCCGCGACCTGGCCGGTTGGCTGGCCGACGCGCTGACCGGCACCGACGCCATCGCCTCGGTCGAGGTCGCGGGCCCCGGCTTCCTGAACCTGCGGCTCGCCGCGGACGCCCAGGGCGAGATCGTGCGCGACGTGCTGAAGGCCGGCGAGGCGTACGGCCGCGGTGACGCGCTCACCGGCACCCGGATCAACCTGGAGTTCGTCTCGGCGAACCCGACCGGCCCGATCCACCTCGGCGGCACCCGCTGGGCGGCGGTCGGCGACGCGCTGGGCCGCATCCTGGAGGCCAACGGCGGCCAGGTGACCCGCGAGTACTACTTCAACGACGCGGGCGCGCAGATCGACCGGTTCGTCCGGTCCCTGATCGCCGCCGCGAAGGGCGAGCCCGCCCCGGAGGACGGCTACGCGGGCGGCTACATCAGCGACATCGCCGCCGAGGTGCTGCGGCAGGAGCCCAGCGCGTTGACCGCCGAGGACTCGCACGAGGTGTTCCGCCGGATCGGCGTCGGCCTCATGTTCGAGGAGATCAAGAAGGACCTGCACGAGTTCGGCACGGACTTCGACGTCTACTTCCACGAGGACGCGCTGCACAAGTCCGGCGCCGTCACCAAGGCCGTCGAGCAGCTCAAGGAGTCCGGCGCGCTGTACTTCGACAACGGCGCGTGGTGGCTTCGGTCGTCCGAATTCGGTGACGACAAGGACCGCGTGGTCATCAAGAGCGACGGTGACCCGGCGTACATCGCCGGTGACATCGCCTACCTGGTGGACAAGCGGTCGCGGGGCTTCGACCTGTGCATCTACATGCTCGGCGCGGACCACCACGGCTACATCGGCCGGCTCAAGGCCGCCGCCGCCGCGCTCGGCGACGACCCCGACTCGGTCGAGGTGCTGATCGGCCAGATGGTGAACCTGGTCAGCGAGGGCAAGCCGGTGCGGATGAGCAAGCGCGCGGGCAACGTCATCACCATGCAGGACCTGGTGGAGGCGGTCGGCGTGGACGCCGCCCGGTACGCGATGTCCCGCTCCTCGGTGGACTCGTCCCTGGACCTGGACCTCGACCTGCTGCGCAAGCACAGCAACGACAACCCGGTGTTCTACGTCCAGTACGCGCACTCGCGGCTGGCCTCGCTGCTGCGCAACGCCGCCGACCTGGGCGTCACACCGGGCGACGCGCTCGACCTGCTCACCCACGACCGCGAGGGCGACCTCATCCGCACCATCGGCGAGTTCCCGCGTGTCGTCGCCGCCGCCGGTGAGCTGCGCGAACCGCACCGGGTCGCGCGCTACCTGGAGGAGCTGGCGGGCACCTACCACCGGTTCTACGAGGCCTGCCGGGTGCTGCCGCGCGGCGACGAGGAGACCACCGAGCTGCACCGCGCCCGGCTCCAGCTGTGCGCGGCGACCCGCCAGGTGTTCGCCAACGGCCTCGTCCTGCTCGGCGTGACGGCTCCGGAGCGCATGTGATGCGCGCCCACCCCGCCGGTCCCCGGCACGCCGACGTCATGATCCCCTCGAACACGGCCGGTAACCGCCCGGCGACAGCTCAGGAACTCGACGCGCTGCACCCGCAGGTGTGGCCGCGCAACGCCGAACGCGGCGACGACGGCGCGGTGCGCTTCGCCGGCGTCGACGTGCGGCAGCTCGCCCAGGACCACGGCACGCCGCTGTTCGTGATGGACGAGGCCGATTTCCGCGCCCGCTGCCAGGAGCACGCCCGCGCGTTCGGCGACCCCACGCGGGTGCACTACGCGTCCAAGGCGTTCCTGTCCGTCGCGGTGGCCCGGTGGGTCGCCGAGGAGGGCCTGAGCATCGACGTGGCCAGCGGCGGCGAGCTGGCCGTCGCGCTGCGCGCGGAGTTCCCGCCGGAGCGGATCGCGTTGCACGGCAACAACAAGTCCGTGGCCGAGCTGACCACCGCGGTCGAGGCCGGTGTCGGCGCGGTCGTGCTGGACTCGTTCTACGAGATCGCCCGGCTGGACCAGATCGCGCGTGAACGCGGCCGGGTGCAGCCGGTGATGATCCGGGTGACGGTGGGCGTCGAGGCGCACACCCACGAGTTCATCGCCACCGCGCACGAGGACCAGAAGTTCGGCTTCTCGCTGTCCTCCGGTGACGCGGCCGAGGCGGCGCGCCGGGTGCTGAAGTCCGACGGGCTGCGGCTGACCGGCTTGCACAGCCACATCGGCTCGCAGATCTTCGACGCCAGCGGGTTCGAAGTCGCCGCGCGCCGGGTCATCGGGCTGCTCGCGGAACTGCGCGACGAGCACGGCGAGGCGATCCTCGACCACGTCACCACGGTGGACCTCGGCGGCGGCCTCGGCATCGCCTACACCCCCGACGACGACCCGCCGCCGCCCGCCGAACTGGCCCGGCAGCTGCGCAACATCGTCGGCAAGGAGTGCGAGCACGCCGGCCTGCCCACGCCCACGATCGCGGTCGAGCCCGGCCGGGCCATCGTCGGCCCCGGCACGGTGACGCTGTACGAGGTGGGCACCATCAAGGACGTGCAGCTCGACGCGGGCGTGGTCCGCCGGTACGTGAGCGTGGACGGCGGCATGAGCGACAACATCCGCACCGCGCTCTACGACGCGGTGTACGACTGCAAGCTGGTGTCGCGCGCCGCCGAGGAGGGCACGAAGTCCGTGCTGTGCCGGGTCGTCGGCAAGCACTGCGAGTCCGGTGACGTGGTCGTGCGCGACTGCTGGCTGCCCGACGACCTCGCTCCCGGCGACCTGATCGCGGTGGCCGCGACCGGGGCGTACTGCTACTCGATGGCCAGCGGCTACAACCGACTTCCCCGGCCGGCGCTGGCCGCGGTCGTGGACGGCGAGGCCCGGTTGCTGCTGCGCCGGGAGACCGAGGAAGACCTGTTCCGCCTGGAGGTATGAGTGGCTAGCCAGAACAATGGCGAGCACGGCAAACCGATCAAGGTCGCGTTGCTGGGCTGCGGCACGGTCGGCACCGAGGTGGTCCGGCTGCTCACCGACCAGGCCGCCGACCTGACCGCGCGCGTCGGCGCGCCGGTCGAGATCGCCGGCATCGCCGTCCGCCGGCCGCACAAGCACCGGGACGTGCCCGCCGAGCTGCTGACGACCGACGCCGAGGCGCTGGTCGAGTCGGACGTCGACGTGGTCGTGGAGGTCATCGGCGGCATCGAGCCCGCGCGCACGCTGCTGCTGGCCGCGTTGCGCTCGGGCAAGGCCGTGGTGACCGCGAACAAGGCGCTGCTGGCCGAGCACTCGGCGGAGCTGTTCGAGGCCTCCGACGCCTCCGGCGCGGACCTGTACTTCGAGGCGGCGGTGGCGGGCGCGATCCCGTTGCTGCGCCCGTTGCGCGAGTCGCTGGCCGGTGACCGCATCACCCGGGTGATGGGCATCGTCAACGGCACCACGAACTTCATCCTCTCCGGGATGGACTCGACCGGGGCGAGCTACGCCGAGACGTTGGAGGAGGCGACCCAGCTCGGGTACGCCGAGGCGGACCCGACGGCCGACGTGGACGGGTTCGACGCCGCGTCCAAGGCCGCGATCCTGGCCTCACTGGCGTTCCACAGCCGGGTGACGGCGGCCGACGTGCACCGCGAGGGCATCTCGTCGGTCAGCGCCGCCGACATCGCCGCCGCCAAGGCCTTGGGCCGCACGGTCAAGCTGCTCGCGATCTGCGAGCGCGTGATCACGGATGGTGTCGAAGGCATCTCGGTGCGGGTGCACCCGGCGATGATCCCCACGTCCCACCCGCTGGCGAGCGTGCACGGCGCGTTCAACGCGGTGTTCGTGGAGGCCGACGCGGCCGGCGAGATGATGTTCTACGGCCAGGGCGCGGGTGGGGCCCCGACCGCCAGCGCGGTGCTCGGCGACCTCGTCGCGGTGGCCCGCAACCGGGTGCACCGCGGCCGCGGCCCGCGTGAGTCGGCGTACGCGGGCCTGCCCGTGCGGCCGATGGGCCAGACCCCCACGCGGTATCACATCAGCCTTGACGTCGCCGACCGGGCGGGCGTGTTGTCGCAGGTGGCGGCGGTGTTCGCGGAGCACGACGTGAGCATCGCGGCGGTGCGGCAGGAAGGCCGGGTCGACGACGCCAGCCTGGTGATCGTCACCCACGCCGCGACCGATGCGGCACTGCGGTCGACCGTGGACAAAATCGGCGGGCTGCCCGTGGTTCGGGAAGTGGTCAGCGTGATGCGGGTGGAAGGCGAAGAACTATGACGACCCAAGCAACCGGCGTGCGGCCGGGGTGGCCCGGCATCATCAACGCCTACGCGGACCGGATCCCGCTGCCCGAGGGCGCCGAGGTCGTCACCCTCCACGAAGGCGGCACGCCGTTGGTGGCCGCCCGGCACCTGTCGGAGCTGACCGGCTGCCAGGTCTACATCAAGGTCGAGGGCGCCAACCCGACCGGCTCGTTCAAGGACCGCGGTATGACCGTGGCCATGACGTACGCGCTGGCCAGCGGCGTCCAGGCGGTGATCTGCGCCTCGACCGGCAACACGTCGGCCAGCGCGGCGGCGTACGCGGCCAAGGCCGGTCTCACCGCCGCGGTGCTGGTGCCGCGCGGCAAGATCGCGCTGGGCAAGCTGGCCCAGGCGGTCGCGCACGGCGCGAAGATCCTGCAGATCGACGGCAACTTCGACGACTGCCTGGAGCTGGCCTCCAAGACGTCGATCGAGTACCCGATCACGCTGGTCAACTCGGTCAACCCGGTGCGGCTGATCGGCCAGAAGACCGCCGCGTGGGAGATCTGCGACGTGCTCGGCCGCGCGCCGGACGTGCACTGCCTGCCGGTGGGCAATGCGGGCAACATCACCGCGTACTGGCGCGGTTACTCCGACTACTACCACGACGGCGTGATCCCGGCCACGCCGAAGATGTTCGGTTTCCAGGCCGCCGGCTCCGCGCCGCTGGTGCTGGGCCGGCCGGTGACGAACCCCGAGACCATCGCGACCGCCATCCGGGTGGGCAGCCCGGCGTCGTGGACCGGCGCGGTGGCCGCCAAGGAGGAGTCCGGCGGGCTGTTCGAGGCCGTGACGGACGAGAAGATCCTGGAGGCCTACCGGCTGCTGGCCGCGACCGAGGGCATCTTCGTCGAGCCCGCGTCCGCGACCAGCGTGGCGGGCCTGCTGGCCACGGTCGCCGACGGTCGGCTGCCCAAGGGCTCCACGGTCGTGTGCACGGTCACCGGCCACGGCCTCAAGGACCCGGACACCGCGCTGCTCGGCATGCCGGAGGTGAAGCCGGTGCCGGTCGACCCGGGCGCCGTGGCCACCGCGCTGGAACTGGCGTGACGGGCGAACGGGTGACCGGCGTCCGGGTCACCGTGCCGGCTTCCACGGCGAACCTCGGCTCCGGGTTCGACGCCCTCGGCATGGCGTTGGGCGTGTACGACGAGCTGGATTTCGTCGTGGCCGAGGAGGGCCTGGTCGTCGAGGTCTCCGGCGAGGGCGCCGCGAACGTGCCCACCGACGAGAGTCACCTGGTCGTGCGGGCCTTCCGGGAGGCGTGCGAGCTGGTCGCGTCGGACGTGCCGGGGCTGCGGCTGCGGTGCCGCAACACGATTCCGCATTCTCGCGGTCTCGGGTCCTCGGCGGCGGCGATCGTGGCCGGTGTGGCGGCCGCGTTCGCCCTGGCCGATCGCGAGTTGGACACAAGCGCGTTGCAACTCGCCGCGGCGTTCGAGGGGCACGCCGACAACGCCGCGGCCAGCATGTTCGGCGGTGTCGCGATCGCTTGGACGGAGAGTGACCGCTACCGGGCAGTACGTGTGGACCCGCATCCGGGTGTGATGCCGGTCGTACTGGTGCCGGCGGTGGAATCTTCCACGAGGACGACCCGCGGCCTGCTGCCGTCGAAGGTGCCGCACGAGGACGCGGCGTTCGCTGTGAGCCGGGCCGCGCTGGCCGTGCACGGGCTCACCGCGGACCCCTCGCTGCTGCTCGCCGCGTTGGACGACCGGCTGCACGAGCCGTACCGGGAACCCGCCTGGCCTGCGACGACGCGGCTGGTGGGTGCGTTGCGGGAGGCCGGGGTGGCGGCCGCGGTGTCGGGTGCGGGACCGACGGTCCTGGCCCTCCCGGTGGACGGCGAACTGCCGTCCGGGGTGGACCTGACCGGGTTCGAGGCGCGTCGGGTACCGGTCGACCTGGGCGGGGTGCGGGTTGCGCCACTCGGTTGAGTGATGCGACGCGCCATGCCCCGGTTGTTGCACCCAGCGCTACCGGCGTCTACCCTCGGGGCCATCAGTCACCGCGCGCACGGGCGCCGGTGTGGTGCCCGGACGTTCGTTCCGGATCGCATTCCTCCAGTCAGCTGACTCTGTGCCGTATGGACGGGGTCGACGCTGGAAGGCACCCGCTCGCCGTGTGACCGAAGTCCCGTACCGGAGGACTCCGCTTTCGTGCGCGTTCCGCGCCGTCCGAGTCCACCCGAACCGGGACGAAACTGCCGCACCGCATTCCGTCGGACGGCAGGTCCGCTGGATCGCGTAGGAGGCGCGCTCCGGTCAGGAAGGACATGTGTGACCAACACCGATGTACTGAGCAGCCAAGCTCCTGCTGCTCCCAATCCCGCTGCCGGCAGTTCCGGAGCCGAGGAGAACGCTCTGACCACCACTTCGAACGGCAGCGCCACGCCCCGCAAGCGCGCGGGCCTCTCTGGAATGGTGCTGGCCGAACTCCGTGAACTCGCAGGTCAGCTGGGCATCACCGGCACGGCCGGCCTCCGCAAGGGCGACCTGATCGCGGCCATCAAGGAGCGGCAGGGCGGCACCTCCGGTCGGGGCAGTGCCGCGACGCCGTCCAAGACCGAGAAGAAGGCCGAAGCCCCCAAGGCGGTCGTCGAGAAGACGCCCGTGGCGGTGAAGGCCGCCGAGGCTCCCGCGCCGGCCGAGAAGGCGGTCCAGCAGCAGCTCGACGTGGCCGACCGGCCCGCTGTGGAGGAGGACGGCAACCGCCGCGGCAACCGCCGCCGCCGTTCCGCCAACCGCCCCGCGGGCAGCCCCGAGGCGCCGGCCGCGGACGGGCAGCAGGCCCAGCCGCAGGCCGAACGGCCCGCCCAGGCGGACCGTCAGGCCGAGCGGCCCCAGGCCGAGCGCGTCCAGACCGAGCGCGTCCAGGGCGACCGGGGCCAGAGTGACCGCGGTGACCGCCAGCAGGCCGACCGCCAGCAGGCCGACCGCCAGCAGGGCGAGCGGGCCGAGCGGCCCGACCGCGGTGACCGTCAGGACCGCTCCGAGCAGCGCGAACAGCGCCAGGACCGGGGCGACCGCGGCAACCGGCAGGACCGCGGCGACCGGCAGGACCGCAGTGAGCGGCAGGACCGCGGCGGCCGTGACGACCGAGGTGGTCGTGACGACCGGGGCGGCCGTGACGACCGCGGTGACCGCAGTGGCCGTGGCCAGGACCGCAACCGCCAGCAGAGCGGCCCGAACGACGACGACGAGGACGGCGGCCGTCGCGGCCGTCGCTTCCGCGACCGTCGCCGCCGTGGCGGACGCACCGACGACGGCGGTCCCACCACCGACACGGAGGTGCGCGACGACGACGTCCTGCTGCCCGTGGCGGGCATCCTCGACGTGCTGGAGAACTACGCGTTCGTCCGCACCTCGGGCTACCTGGCCGGGCCGAACGACGTCTACGTGTCGTTGTCGCTGGTCCGCAAGTACGGGCTGCGCCGCGGCGACGCCCTGATCGGCGCCGTGCGGCAGCCGCGCGACGGCGAGCAGCAGCGCCAGAAGTTCAACCCCCTGGTGCGGGTGGACAAGATCAACGGCCTCGACCCGGAGGAGTCCCGCAACCGGCCGGACTTCACCAAGCTGACGCCGCTGTACCCGAACGAGCGCCTGCGCCTCGAAACGGAACCGCACATCCTCACCACGCGCGTCATCGACCTGGTGATGCCGATCGGCAAGGGCCAGCGCGCCCTGGTCGTGTCGCCGCCGAAGGCGGGCAAGACCTCGGTGCTCCAGTCGATCGCGAACGCGATCACGAAGAACAACCCCGAGTGCCACCTGATGGTGGTGCTGGTGGACGAGCGCCCCGAAGAGGTCACCGACATGCAGCGGTCGGTGAAGGGCGAGGTCATCGCCTCCACCTTCGACCGCCCGCCGTCGGACCACACCACGATCTCGGAGTTGGCCATCGAACGGGCGAAGCGCCTGGTCGAGATGGGTCACGACGTGGTCGTGCTGCTGGACTCGATCACCCGACTGGGCCGTGCCTACAACCTCGCGGCCCCCGCGAGCGGCCGGATCCTGTCCGGTGGTGTCGACTCCACCGCGCTGTACCCGCCGAAGAGGTTCCTGGGTGCGGCCCGGAACATCGAGGCCGGCGGCAGCCTCACCGTCATCGCCACGGCCCTGGTCGAGACCGGGTCCGCGGGTGACAGCGTGATCTTCGAGGAGTTCAAGGGCACGGGTAACGCCGAGCTCAAGCTGGACCGGAAGATCGCGGACAAGCGGACCTTCCCGGCGGTGGACGTGGACTCGTCCGGTACCCGCAAGGAAGAGCTGCTGCTGTCCCCGGACGAGCTGGCGGTCATGCACAAGCTGCGCCGGGTGCTGCACGCACTCGACAGCCAGCAGGCCATCGACCTGCTGCTGGACCGCCTGCGCAAGAGCCGCACGAACATCGAGTTCCTGATGCAGGTGGCGAAGACCACGCCGGGCGCGGACAACGACTGACCGCGTCCGACCACCGAGGGCCCGTCCGGCAGCACGCCGGGCGGGCCCTCGGGCGTCAGCGGTCCGAAGAGCCGACCCCGGCAGGTCAGCAGCGGGACGTGGGCTGCAGACCGGCCTCGACGAGTTCGGCCGTGCGGCGGCGTTCCAGGAAGTACTGGGCGATCAACACGAAGATGACCGGCATGCCGAGGCACACGACGGCCACCACGGGCACGGGCACGCCGTCCAGGAGCAGCCCGGCCACCAGCAGGGCCGCCAGGTAGGGCCAGCGGAGCCAGACCCGCTGCCACGCGGCGGTCCACCCGACCGAGTCCGACGACACGACGCCCACGGCGACACCGGCGCCGAACACGGGGCCCGACAGGGGCAGGTACCCGGTAGCACCGACCAGCAGCCAGCCCAGCCCGGTGAGGCCGAGGGCGGCGGCGCTGAACAAGAACGGCACAGCCAGCCACTTGGCCAGCGGCATCGGGCGTCGATCAGGGCAGAACACGCGCCAAGTGTGGCGTCCACGCAACGGTCGGTGATGCTCTCAGTAGCCCAACGGTTACCTCGTGCGCCAAATGGTCGACCGCCATCGGCGAGCGGTGTGATACCGGCCATGGGAACAACCGCACCTGACCTGGCGTTGCAGTCGTAGACAGCCGATCTGGCACACTGTCGGGTCGAGTCCGGCTCCGGTTCACCTCGAAGAACTTCTCGACGAGGACCCGGCGGCCAACGAGGAAAGGGACGAGACGTTGAAGACCGGCATTCACCCCGAGTACGTGACGACCGAGGTCACCTGCGGTTGTGGCAACACCTTCGCCACCCGCAGCACCAAGACGTCCGGCACCATCCACGTCGAGATCTGCTCCAACTGCCACCCGTTCTACACGGGCAAGCAGAAGATCATGGACACCGGTGGTCGGGTCGCGCGCTTCGAGGCCCGCTACGGCAAGCGCGCCAAGTAGCTGCCAGAACGGCGTCCACCCCGACTCGCGGGTGGGCGCCGTTGTCGTTTCCGCACCACTGTCGTAAACCCAAGACCGGAGCGAGATCGTGACGCTGGACGCCCTGCTGGCCGAGCACGCCGAGCTGGAGATCAAGCTCGCCGACCCCTCGGTGCACGCCGACCAGGCGGGCGCGCGCAAACTCGGCAAGCGCTACGCCGAGCTGACCCCGATCGTGAAGACCGCCCGGGAGCTGGAGCAGGCGAAGTCGGACCTGGAGACGGCCCGTGAGCTGGCCGCCGAGGACTCGACGTTCGCCGAGGAGGCCGAACAGCTGGCCCAGGCCGTCCCGGCGCTGGAGTCCAAGCTCACCGAACTGCTCCTGCCGCGCGACCCGCACGACGGCGCGGACGTCGTGCTGGAGATCAAGTCCGGTGAGGGCGGCGAGGAGTCGGCCCTGTTCGCGGGCGACCTGCTGCGCATGTACCTGCGGTACGCCGAACGCCACGGCTGGAAGGCCGAAGTGCTCGACGGCACGGATTCCGACCTGGGCGGCTTCAAAGACGTCACGGTGGCCATCAAGAGCCGTTCGGTCACCCCGGACGGCGTGTGGTCGCGGTTGAAGTACGAGGGCGGCGTGCACCGCGTGCAGCGGGTGCCGGTGACCGAGTCTCAGGGCCGCATCCACACCTCCGCCGCCGGTGTCCTGGTGTTCCCGGAGGTCGACGAGGTCGAGGTCGAGATCGACGAGAACGACCTGCGAGTGGACGTGTTCCGCTCGTCGGGCAAGGGCGGCCAGAGCGTCAACACGACCGACTCGGCCGTGCGCATCACGCACCTGCCCACCGGCATCGTGGTGTCCTGCCAGAACGAGCGCAGCCAGCTGCAGAACAAGGCGCGCGCCATGCAGGTGCTCCAGGCGCGGCTGACGGCGTTGGCCGAGGAGAAGCAGCAGCAGGAGGCGTCGGACGCCCGGCGCGTCCAGATCCGCACGGTGGACCGATCCGAACGGGTGCGCACCTACAACTTCCCGGAATCACGCATCTCCGACCACCGCGTCGGGTACAAAGCGCATAACCTGGATCAAGTGCTCGACGGCGATCTGGACGCGGTGCTGGACGCGTTGGCGGCGGCCGACCGTGCGGAGCGACTCGCCGGCGGGTGACGCGACGAGAGGGGCGCGGCCGTGGCGAAACTCCTGGTGAACCCGCAGAACGCCCCGGTCGACACGACGCTGGACATCGTCGTGTCCGGCCTGCCGCCGGACCAGCACGTGACGCTGCGCGCGACCACCGGTGACCGTGCCGCGGCGGCGGTGTTCCAGGCGGACGACCGGGGCACGGTGGACGTGACGCGACACGCCCCGCTCCGGGGCTCCTACGCGGGCGTCGATCCGATGGGCCTGTTCTGGTCGATGATGCCGACCCCCGACAAGCCGCTCCCGTGCACGATCGTCGAGGCCGTCGGCGTCGGCCGGGTCGAACTGGACCGCCGCACCGTGCCCGTGGGCGTGCGGCGGACCGAGGTCGCCGAGAACGGCCTGGTCGGCGTGCTGTTCGAGCCGGACGACGACGAAACCCACCCCGGCGTGGTGGTGCTGAGCGGGTCCGAGGGCGGCCTGCACGAGCTGGACGCCGCGCTGCTCGCGGGCCACGGGTTCGCCGCGTTCGCCCTCGCCTACTTCGGGGTGCCCGGCACCCCGGACCACCTGGTCGAGATCCCGTTGGAGTCCGTCGGCCGGGGCATCGACTTCCTGAAGGCGCGGGCGGGTGAAGTCGGCGTCATCGGCGGTTCGCGCGGCGGGGAGCTGGCGCTGTTGGTCGGTGCGACGTTCCCACAGGTCAGGGCCGTGGTGAGCGTGGTCGGCAGTGGCGTGGTGACGCAGTGCATCGGGCCCGGCTCCCGGTTGCTGACGAAGCTGGACCACGAGGCCGCGTCGTGGACGTTCAAGGGCAGGCCGCTGCCGTACCTGCCGTACTCGATCCCGGACGAGCTGCGTCGCCGGGTCGTGGACGGCGAGCCGGTGCCGCTGCGGCTGGCGTTCGACCTCACCGACGGCATCCCGGAGGACACCGAGATCCCGGTGGAGCGGATCGCCGGGGGTGTGTTGCTCCTCTCATCCGGGCAGGACGAGTCGTGGCCGTGCCTGGAGCTGAGCGAGGTCGCCGCGCGCCGGTTGGCCGAGCACGGGCACCCGCACCGGCACGAGCACGTGGTGTACCCCGAGGCAGGACACCTGATCGCGGGCCCGCCGCACCGGCCGACCACGGATGCCGTCATTCCGGGTCCCGGCGTGCGGTTCTCCGTGGGCGGCACGCCCGCCGCCACGGCCGCCGCCCGAGCCGACGCCTGGCGTCGCACGGTTGAGTTCTTGTCCGACCAACTGGGCACCTAATGTGTCGCCCATGAGCGCACACTTTGACGTCGTGGTCCTCGGTGCGGGGCCAGGCGGGTACGTCGCCGCGATCCGCTCGGCCCAGTTGGGCCTGAAGACGGCGATCATCGAGGAGCGTTACTGGGGCGGGGTCTGCCTGAACGTGGGCTGCATCCCGTCGAAGGCGCTCCTGCGCAACGCGGAGCTCGCCCACCTGTTCACCCACGAGCAGAAGACCTACGGCATCCAGGTCGAGGGCACGGTGAAGTTCGACTACGGCGTCGCGTACGAGCGCAGCCGCAAGGTCGCGGACGGGCGCGTCAAGGGCGTGCACTTCCTGATGAAGAAGAACGGCATCACCGAGTACCACGGTCGGGGGGCGTTCGTCGACGCCAACACCATCCAGGTGGGCGACGAGACGGTCACGTTCGGTTCCGCGATCATCGCGGCCGGCGCGACGACCCGCCTCCTGCCGGGGACGAAGCTGTCCGAGCGGGTGGTGACGTACGAAGAGCAGATCATGTCGCAGGACCTGCCCGACAGCATCATCATCGCGGGTGCGGGCGCCATCGGCGTCGAGTTCGCGTACGTGCTGCACAACTACGGCGTGAACGTCACCATCGTCGAGTTCCTGGACCGCGTGGTGCCGCTGGAGGACGTCGAGGTCTCGACCGAGCTGGCCAAGCGGTACAAGCGGCTGGGCATCGACGTCCGGACGTCCACCCGGGTCGAGTCGATCGACGACTCCGGCTCGCGCGTGCGGGTGACCGTGTCGAAGGACGGCAAGCAGGAGGTCCTGGAGGCCGACAAGGTCATGCAGGCCATCGGCTTCCAGCCGCGGGTCGAGGGCTACGGCCTGGAGAACACCGGCGTCCAGCTCACCGAGCGCGGTGCGATCGCCGTCGACGGCCTGTGCCGCACGAACGTGGACAACATCTTCGCCATCGGTGACGTGACGGCGAAGCTGATGCTCGCGCACGCCGCCGAGTCCATGGGCATCATCGCCGCGGAGACCATCGCGGGCGCGGAGACCATGGAGCTGGACTACGTGATGATCCCGCGCGCCACCTTCTGCCAGCCGCAGATCGCGTCGTTCGGGTGGACCGAGGCGCAGGCCCGGGAGAAGGGCTACGACGTCCAGGTGGCGAAGTTCCCGTTCACCGCGAACGGCAAGGCGCACGGCATCGCCGACTCGGCCGGGTTCGTGAAGCTGATCAGCGACGCCAAGTACGGCGAGCTGCTCGGCGGTCACCTGATCGGACCGGACGTGACCGAGCTGCTGCCGGAGCTGACGTTGGCGCAGCAGTGGGACCTGACCGTGCACGAGGTGGCGCGCAACGTGCACGCGCACCCGACGTTGGGCGAGGCGGTCAAGGAAGCGGTCCACGGCCTGGCCGGCCACATGATCAACTTCTGATCTGCCCTACCCTGGGTCGCATGACCCGACACCCGCTGCGGCTGGCCATTCTCGAAGCGGAACGCATGCTGGCCGCGGCGGGTGTGGACAGTCCGCGGGTGGACGCCGAGCTCCTGGCCGCCCACGTGCTCGGCGTCGAACGGTCGCGCCTGCCGCTGATCCCGTTGGTCGACCCGCCGGTGGTGGACGCGCTGCACAAGGTCGTGCGGCAGCGCACGAAGCGCATCCCGTTGCAGCACATCACCGGCCGGTCGCACCTGGGCGGCGTGGACCTGGAGGTGGGTCCGGGCGTGTTCGTCCCACGCCCGGAAACCGAGCTGATGCTCGAATGGGGACTATCCACACTGGACCCTTCAGCGGCCGCACCGGTCGTCGTGGACCTCTGCACGGGCTCCGGCGCGCTCGCTTTGGCGGTGGCGCACCGGCTGCCCCGCGCGTCCGTGCACGCGATCGAGCGCGACCACTCCGCACTGGCCTGGGCCCGCCGCAACGCCGAGATCCGCACCGCCGCCGGCGACACCCCGATCACCCTGCACGCGGGCGACGTCACCGCACCGGACGTCCTGTCCGATCTGGACGGTCAGGTGGACCTGGTGCTGTGCAACCCGCCGTACGTCCCGGACGCGACCGAGGTCCAGCCCGAAGTAGCCGACCACGACCCCCGCCAGGCCGTGTTCGGCGGCCCGGACGGCCTGGACGTGATCCGCCACGTAGTCGGCCTGGCCGCCCGCCTCCTCAAGCCCGGCGGCCACGTGGCGATCGAGCACGACGACACCCAGGGCGAGTCGGTCCCCGCCCTCCTGGCCGCCCGCCGCCTGTTCACCGACGCCACCGACCACCCCGACCTCGCCGGCCGCCCCCGCTTCGCCACCGCCCGCCGAGTCTGGTGACCGGCCGCTGGAGGTCAGGGGCGGGCGAAGTCGACCATCCGGGCCAGTCGTGACCGGGTCAGGTCCCACTCTTCGGGTGGGCCGGCCGAGTAGAGGACGTATTCGACGCCGTTCGATTCCCAGAACGCGGTGGCCACGCGTTTCGGGCCGGAGGTCGTGTTTTCGTCGAATTCCCAACTGACCGCCGGGTGACTTCGGATCGTCGTCGCGGAGAGGGTCACCCGGCGGTGGCCCGGCTCTCGTTCTTGCTGCGTGGCGGCCTCGGTGATGCGGTCCAGCAGGGGTTTCGACGAGTTGGTGACCGGTGCTCCGCCGAGCCGCACCTCGCGGCGCGGGGATGTCGGGTCGGTGGCCACCAAGGTGGTGTCGACCGTTCCGGCGGTGACCTGCCACTCGACCGGAATCGCCGTGGTGAGGCCGTTCGCCGCCTCCACGCGTTTGAGATCCGGGGGGAGGTCCGCGGTGGTGGTGACCACGGTGGGCGGGGCGGGCGGCGAGGGCTCCGCAGTGGTGGTTGTCGTCGTGGTGATCACCGGGAGCGCCGGTGTCGTCGTCGCGGCGGCAGCGGTCGGCTCGGACGGGCGGGCGTCCAGCGTCAGATAGCCCGCCGCGCCGGCCACGACGACGTACACGGCGGCGAAGGACAATGCCAGCGGTAGAGCGCCGATCGTTTTTTTCGCATTCACCGGACGCCTCGCCATCGCCGATAATCTGGACGTCAACACTGCGGCGAGTAAATCGGAGCACCGGCGATGCCTGTCAATGGGCCGAACGAGTGGACCGAACTGCGGGAATGGCTCGCGGCCCGCATCGCGCGGCCGATCGACCTCGCCGCTTTCGCCGAACACGACCGCGCCCGCCTCACCCGCTCGCTCGCCGCCCTCGCCACCGCGCTGGACGTCGGCTCCACCGCGCCCGACGTCGTGCGCGGCCAGCTCGACCTCGGCGGCAGCCCGCGCGCCAACGACATCCTGAGCACACACCTGGCCATCGCACTCGCCGCGCGCACCACCGAAGTCCGCGCCGTCACCCCGGACGGCGGCCTCGCCGTCACCGACCGCCGCCGGCTGGCCGAGTGCCGCGCCCTGGCCGGCGACATCCTCGCCCTGAGCCCGGACCCGGAGCTGATCGCGTTCGCCGCCGACCTGAACCGCCGGCTGGACCGCGCCGGGCGCTGGCGCTGGGTCGAACCGAACGTGTGGACGGCGGCCGTCGTCGCCCTCGCGGTGCTGGTGCTGCCGTTCGTCGGCAGCGCGATCGACAACCCCGTCGTCACCGCGGGCGGCGTGCTCGTCGGCGGCGCCCTGGTGTTCGGGTTCGTGATGGCGCACCGCCGACAGCAGTGGGCGGTCGACGCCGAGGACGCATTCCGCCGCCCTCGGGCGTGACCGCCGTCGCGCTGTGCTTGGATCACCCAGGTGAGCACGGTCTACGATTGCAGCGTCCAGGCTGATCGGGCGGCAGGCCTCGCCGCCGCCGCGGGCGCGGTGCGCTCCGGACGCCTCGTGGTCCTCCCCACCGACACCGTCTACGGCATCGGCTGCGACGCGTTCGACGCGTCCGCCGTCCGCTCCCTGCTGGAAGCCAAGGGCCGCGGCCCGGACATGCCGGTACCGGTGCTGGTCGGTTCGTGGACCACGATCGACGGTCTGGTCCTCAGCGTCCCCCGGCAGGCCCGCGCGCTGATCGAAGCGTTCTGGCCCGGTGGGCTGTCCCTCGTCCTGCCGCACGCGCCGTCGCTGGCGTGGGACCTCGGTCACACCCGCGGCACGGTCATGCTGCGCATGCCGCTGCACCCGGTCGCCCTGGAACTGCTCCGCGACGTCGGCCCGATGGCCGTCTCCAGCGCGAACAAGTCCGGCTTCCCGCCCGCCGGCACCGCCGCGGAGGCCGTGGACCAGCTGGGTGAAGACGTCAGCGTGTACCTGGACGGCGGTCCGGCCACCGAGAACATCGCCTCCACCATCGTCGACCTGACCGGCCCGGACCCGGTGGTGCTGCGCGAAGGCGCGGTGCCGATCGCCGAGGTGTCGAAGGCGCTCGGAGTCGAAGTCGAGGTCGCCCGCTAGTGGATCTTCCCGATCGGAGTAGCGTGGTGGTCCTATCGACTGAACCGCACCGCGTCGATCCACCCGACACCCCATTGCCGAGGGGCTAGCCTGCCGTGGGCCAGTTGCCTGCCGTGTCCAACGTCCTCCCCGTCCGGGAGTACCTGCTCGTCGCGCTCACCTCCGCGGTCGTGACGTTCCTGCTCGTCGGCCTGGTCCGCGCGCTGGCGTTCCGCATCGGCGCGGTGGCCTACCCGCGCCAACGCGACGTGCACGTCAAGCCCATGCCGCGGATGGGCGGGCTCGCCATGTACGGCGGCGTGCTGGGCGGGATGCTGCTCGCCCACCAGCTGCCGGTGCTGCGGGCGGCGTTCGACTTCTCCTACGACCCGTACGCGGTGATCGTCGGTGGCGGCGTGATCGTCCTGGTCGGTGTGCTGGACGACCGGTTCGAGCTCGACTCCCTGACGAAACTCGCAGGCCAGGTCACCGCGGCGGGCATCCTGGTGCTGTTCGGCCTGCAGTGGCTGCTGTTCTGGGTGCCGTGGGGCGACGACGGCGAGGGCACCGGCTCGCTGCTGTCGCTGGACCAGAACCAGGGCGCGATCCTGAGCGTGCTGCTGGCCGTGACCATGGTCAACGCGATGAACTTCGTGGACGGCCTGGACGGCCTGGCCGCGGGCATCGGTCTGATCGCCGCCGCCGCCACCTGCGTGTTCTCCATCGGCCTGCTGGCCAACAACGGCGGTGACGTGGGCGCGTACCCGCCCGCGCTGATCGCCGCCACGCTGGCCGGCGCGTGCCTGGGCTTCCTGCCGCACAACTTCAACCCGGCGCGCATCTTCATGGGCGACTCCGGGTCGATGCTGATCGGCCTGATGCTCGCCGCGGCCACCATCTCCGCCTCCGGCAAGATCAACTACGAGTCGGTGCGCGCGACCGACGTCCTCGGCCTGCTCTCGCCCCTGGTCGTGGTCGCCGCGGTGCTGTTCGTGCCGATGCTCGACCTGCTGATGGCCGTGGTCCGGCGCACCCGGCGCGGCGAGAGCCCGTTCTCCGCGGACAAGATGCACCTGCACCACCGACTGCTGGAGATCGGCCACTCCCAGCGCCGCGCGGTGCTGTTGATCTACTTGTGGGCGGGCGTGCTCGCGTTCGGCGCGGTGGCGCTGACGCTGTTCGACGTGGGCGTGGTCGTGTGGTGCCTCGGTATCGGACTTCTTCTCGCACTGTTGGTATCCGCGATACCAAGACTTCGCGAAGTACGCCGTCCGTGACCCCCCGATGGTGGGGTGAGTACCAAGACCTCTTTACACTCGGTCTCGACCAGTGGACTGCATTCGACCAGTGGGGGGTGACATGGGCCAGGACAGCTCTCAGGGCAAGACCGAGTGGACCCACGAGGCCGTTGTGCAGCGGCTCGCCGGCGAGATGTACCGCGGCGCGCTGTGGGCGACGCTCGCGACGGTTGCCGTCGGCGTGGTTCTCTGGACTGTGTTGGCCGGTGTCCCCGGCCTGGTCAGCGCCCTCATCGGTGGTGCGCTCGCCTGCTTGTCGTCGGTTCTGACGCTGGTGGTGATGCGCAAGACCGCCGCGCTGCCGTTGCAGATCATCATGGTCGCCGCGTTCGCCGGCCTCCTCGGCAAGATCCTGCTGTTGGTCGCGGCGCTGCTGGTCGTGCGCAGGTTCCCGGAGCTGAACGACAACGCGCTCGCCATCACGATGGTGTCGACCATCCTGGTCACCACCTTCATGGAGGTGCGCGCCTCCAAGCGCAGTCGCAGTCAGATGGTCATCCCGACCCCTGGAAACACCTGATCTACCGGCTGGTACGGTGCGCGCAAGACGGGACACCCAGGTAGGTGGGGTGCCTCTCGCAGGCGCTTGCGGTCCGTAAGGTACGTTAAGTCCCGATCGTGACGATTCCCCCGGCGGAGTGAACGCCGGCCGGGAGAACCGGAAGGAACACAGTGACCACGATGGTGCTGGCTGCGGGTGATGAGTTCGTCGCACCCGGTGTGAAGGACTTCTTCCTCCCACCGATCTTCGGCGAGGTCACCAAGCCCATGGCGCTGTTGGTGCTGTCGATCATCATCATCGGCGCCTTCTTCATCGCCGCGACCCGGAACCTCAAGCTCGTCCCGGGCAAGTTCCAGTTCGCCGCCGAGTCGGTGTACGACCTCGGTCGCAACTCCATCGCCCGGGAGCAGATCGGCGCCAAGGACTTCAAGCCCTTCGTCCCGCTGATCCTCACGGTTTTCACCTTCATCCTGGTGAACAACCTGTTCGGGCTCATCCCGATCGTCCAGTTCCCGACGATGTCGCACATCGGGTTCCCGCTGGCCGTCTCGGTGCTCGTGATCTACCCCGTGTACCACTTCGTCGGTTTCAAGCGCCACGGATTCGTGGGCTACCTGAAGCACCAGACCATGCCGCCGGGCGCGCCGTGGTACGTGCTCATCCTGCTGATCCCGATCGAGTTCTTCCAGAAGTTCGTCCTGAACCCGCTCACGCTCGCGATCCGAGTTTTCGCGGCCATGTTCGCGGGTCACCTGCTCTTGCTGGTGTTCACCCTGGCCGGTGAGTACCTGCTCTTCTCCGGCGGTATCACCGTCATCGTCGCGCCCATCGCGTTCGCCTTCGCCATCGCGTTGACGTTCCTGGAGGCGCTGATCATGGTGCTTCAGGCCTACATCTTCGCCCTGCTGTCCGCCAACTACATCGGCGCGGCGCTGGCAGAAGAGCACTGAGAAATCACAAGCCTCCGATCCGCGAGAGTTCGCGGACCGAGTTGGAAAGGGAACAGCACAAGTGAGCGCTATCGTTCTTGCGCAGGAAGCCGCGACTGGAGTCAGCAACGCGGGTCTGGCTGCGATCGGTTACGGCCTCGCCGCGATCGGCCCCGGCATCGGCGTGGGTCTGATCTTCTCCTCGGTCATCAGCGGCACCGCCCGCCAGCCTGAGGCCCGCGGCGTGCTGCTGGGTCTGGCGTGGACCACGTTCGCCATCGTCGAGGTGCTGGCGCTGCTCGGCTTCGTCGTCTACTTCCTCGCCGCCGGCTGATCTCCAGTTCATCGCATCAGAGAGGTTTGTGATGAATACCCTCATCTTGGCGCAGGAAGAGGCCATCAACCCGGTCCTGCCGCACACGTCGGAGATCATCCTCGGCCTGGTCTCGTTCCTGCTGCTGTTCTTCGTCATCAAGAAGTTCGTGACGCCGCGCTTCGAGACGTTGTACGCGGAGCGTGCCGCCAAGATCGAGGGCGGGATCGAGAAGGCCGAGCAGGCCCAGGCTCAGGCGCAGCAGGCGCTGGACGAGTACCGGGCGCAGCTCGCCGAGGCCCGTGCCGAGGCGGCCCGCATCCGCGATGACGCCCGCATCGAAGGCGAGCAGATCATCACCGAGCTGCGCACCAAGGCGCAGGAGGAATCGGCGCGGATCATCGCCCAGGGGCAGACCCAGCTCGAAACGCAGCGCGCGCAGATCGTCGCGGAGCTGCGCGGTGAGCTGGGCCGGCTGGCCATCGACCTGGCGGACCGGGTCGTCGGCGAGTCGCTGGAGGACGAGGTGCGTCGTCGGGGCACCGTCGACCGGTTCCTCTCCGAGCTCGACGGCACGTCGGCTCCGGTAGCCAAGTGAGGGAACGCCGATGACGCTGCACGCCGCAAGCCGTGACGCCCTGGCCGCCGCCGAACTGCGGCTGCTGGAGGTCGTCGACGCCACGTTGGACAGCGCGGCCCTGGGCAAGCTGGGTGACGAGCTGTTCGCCGTCGTGAGCCTGCTTTCGGCGCAGCCACAGCTGCGCCGGGCGCTGGCCGACAACTCCTCCGACCCCGAGTCCCGCGAACAGCTGCTGCACGGCCTGCTCGACGGCAAGGTCGACGACGTGACCGTGCAGGTGCTGGTCACGGTCGTCATCGCACGCTGGTCCAGCCCGCGCGAGCTGGTCGACGGCATCGAGTCGCTGGCCCGCACCACGCTGCTGGTGCGGGCGGAGCGGGACGGCGTCCTCGACTCGGTCGAGGACGAGCTGTTCCGGCTCGGCCGCATCATCGCGGGCAACCACGACCTGGAGCTGGCGCTGTCCGACCCGGCGGCCGACCCCGCCGGCAAGGTCGCGCTGGTCGACAGCCTCGTGGCGGGCAAGGTCGAAGCGACCACCAAGACCCTGGTGGACCAACTCGTCCGCGAGCCGCGCGGCCAGACGGTCGTCAGTGGCCTGAGCGACCTCGCGTCACTCGCGGCCAAGCGCCGGGAACGTTCCGTCGCCCACGTCCGCACCGCTGTCGAGTTGGACGCGGCGCAGCAGGACCGCCTCGAAGCCACGCTGACCCGGATCTACTCCAGGCCGATCGCACTGCACGTGGAGGTCGACCCCACGCTGCGCGGCGGCCTGCTGATCAAGATCGGCGACGAAGTCATCGACGGAAGCGTGGCCGGTCGGCTGGCGTCACTGCGCCGCGACCTCGCCGGCTGACCGACCGGAACCGCGGCCCACAAGCCCCTTTCCCAGAACGAAGTGAGAGCAGGAACGACATGGCGGAGCTGACGATCTCGTCGGACGAGATCCGCAGTGCGATCGAGAAGTACGTCTCGGCCTACTCCCCGGATGTGAGCCGGGAAGAGGTCGGCGTCGTCGCGGAGACCTACGACGGGATCGCCATCGTCGAGGGTCTGCCCGGCACCATGACCAACGAGTTGCTGGAGTTCCCCGGCGGCGTGCTCGGCGTGGCCCTGAACCTGGACGTCCGCACGATCGGCGCGGTCATCCTGGGTGACTTCGACAAGATCGAAGAAGGCCAGGAGGTCAAGCGGACCGGCCAGGTGCTCTCCGTGCCGGTCGGCGACGGCTTCCTGGGCCGCGTGGTGAACCCGCTCGGCCAGCCGATCGACGGCCTCGGTGACATCGTGGCCGACGAAAACCGCGCCCTGGAGCTCCAGGCCGCGTCGGTGCTGCAGCGGCAGCCGGTGAACGAGCCGATGCAGACCGGCATCAAGGCCATCGACTCGATGACCCCGATCGGCCGCGGCCAGCGCCAGCTGATCATCGGCGACCGCAAGACCGGCAAGACCGCGGTCTGCATCGACACGATCATCAACCAGAAGAAGGCCTGGGAGTCGGGCGACCCGAAGCAGCAGGTCCGCTGCGTCTACGTCGCCATCGGCCAGAAGGGCTCCACCATCGCGGGCGTCAAGACCGCGCTGGAGGAGGCGGGCGCGCTGGAGTACACCACCATCGTCGCCGCCCCCGCGTCCGACTCGGCCGGCTTCAAGTGGCTCGCGCCCTACACCGGCTCGACCATCGGCCAGCACTGGATGTACCAGGGCAAGCACGTCCTGATCGTCTTCGACGACCTGACCAAGCAGGCGGAGGCGTACCGCGCCATCTCGCTGCTGCTGCGCCGCCCGCCGGGCCGTGAGGCGTACCCGGGCGACGTCTTCTACTTGCACTCGCGCCTGCTGGAGCGCTGCGCGAAGCTGTCCGACGACATGGGCGGCGGCTCGATGACCGGCCTGCCGATCATCGAGACCAAGGCCAACGACGTGTCGGCGTACATCCCGACCAACGTCATCTCGATCACCGACGGCCAGTGCTTCCTGGAGTCCGACCTGTTCAACGCCGGTGTGCGCCCGGCCGTCAACGTGGGCATCTCGGTGTCCCGCGTCGGTGGCGCCGCGCAGATCAAGGCGATGAAGACGGTCGCCGGCTCGCTGCGCCTGGACCTGTCGCAGTTCCGCGAGTTGGAGGCGTTCTCCGCCTTCGCCTCGGACCTCGACGCGGCCTCGCGTGCCCAGCTGGAGCGCGGCGCGCGCCTGGTCGAGCTGCTCAAGCAGGGCCAGTACTCGCCGGTCCCGGTCGAGGAGCAGGTCGTCTCGATCTACCTCGGTACGAACGGGTACTACGACGACATCCCGGTGGCCGACGTCCGCCGCTTCGAGTCGGAGTTCCTGGACCACGTCCGGCGCAGCCACGATGTGATCTTCTCGGGTATCCGCGAGTCCAAGACGTTGTCGAAGGACGCCGAGCAGGGCATCGTGGACGCTGTCAACGCGTTCAAGCAGCAGTTCACCGCCTCGAACGGCGCCACGGTTGTAGTCAACGAGGCGCCGGCCGACGCGATGGACGCCGACAAGGTCGGACAGGAGTCGGTGAAGGTCAACCGACCCGCTCCGACCAAGAAGTGACGTAGGCATGGCAGCACAGATTCGCGAGCTGCGCCAACGGATCCGCACGGTCAACTCGACCAAGAAGATCACCAAGGCGTACGAGCTCATCGCCACGTCCCGCCTGGCCAAGGCGCAGACGCGGGTTGCGGCCTCCCGGCCCTACGCGGAGGAGATCACCTCGGTCCTCTCCGCGCTGGCGACGGCGTCCGCGAACCTCGACCACCCGCTGCTGACCGAGCGCACGAACTCCCGTCGGGCTGGTGTGCTGGTCGTGACCAGCGACAAGGGCATGTGCGGCGGTTACAACGCCAACGTGCTGCGGGCCGCCGAGGAGCTGCTGACCCTGCTGCGGTCCGAGGGCAAGGAGCCCGTGCTCTACGTCATCGGGCGCAAGGGCATGAGCTACTACAAGTTCCGCAGGCGCGCGGTCGCGGGCGAGTGGAGCGGCTTCTCGCAGCTGCCGCACTACATCAACGCCGTCGAGGCCGGTGACGCGCTGGTCAAGGCGTTCGTCGCAGGCAGCGACGACGAGGGTGACCAGCCGGGTCCGGACGGCATCCTCGGTGTGGACGAGCTGCACGTGGTCTACACCGAGTTCAAGTCCATGCTGAGCCAGACGCCGGTCGCCAAGCGGATCGCGCCGATGGAGGTCGAATACGACCCGGAGCCGAAGAGGCTCCAGTCGGTGTACTCGTTCGAACCGAACGCGGAGACGTTGTTGGGCGCGTTGCTGCCCAAGTACGTCAAGACCAGGCTCTTCTCGGCACTGCTGGACGCGGCGGCCTCGGAGTCGGCGGCGCGACGGACCGCGATGAAGGCGGCGACGGACAACGCCACCGAACTCGTGCGGACGCTCAGCCGCCAGGCGAACCAGGCGCGCCAGGCCCAGATCACCCAGGAGATCAGCGAGATCGTCGGTGGCGCTTCCGCGCTTACCGGGGGCGCAGGAAGTGATGAGTGACATGAGTGCTACTGCCACCACCACCCGCACCGGCCGTGTGGTCCGGGTGATCGGTGCCGTCGTCGACGTGGAGTTCCCACGTGGCGCGGTGCCGGAGCTGTTCAACGCACTGCACGCCGAGATCACCGCGGAAGCGGTGGCCAAGACGCTGACCCTGGAAGTCGCCCAGCACCTGGGTGACAACCTGGTCCGCACCATTTCGATGCAGCCGACCGACGGCCTGGTCCGCGGCGCGGCTGTGAGCGACACCGGCAACGCCATCCAGGTGCCCGTCGGTGACGTCGTCAAGGGCCACGTGTTCAACGCGCTGGGCGACTGCCTCGACGAGCCCGGCCTCGGCCGCGACGGCGAGCAGTGGGGCATCCACCGCAAGGCTCCGGCGTTCGACCAGCTGGAGGGCAAGACCGAGATCCTGGAAACGGGCATCAAGGTCATCGACCTGCTGACCCCGTACGTCAAGGGCGGCAAGATCGGCCTGTTCGGCGGCGCGGGCGTGGGCAAGACGGTGCTCATCCAGGAGATGATCACCCGTATCGCCCGCGAGTTCTCCGGCACGTCGGTGTTCGCCGGCGTCGGCGAGCGCACCCGTGAAGGCACCGACCTCCTCCTCGAAATGGAGGAGATGGGCGTGCTCGGCGACACCGCCCTGGTGTTCGGTCAGATGGACGAGCCGCCCGGCACGCGTATGCGGGTCGCGCTGTCCGCGCTGACGATGGCGGAGTACTTCCGCGACGTGCAGGGCCAGGACGTGCTGCTGTTCATCGACAACATCTTCCGGTTCACCCAGGCGGGCTCGGAGGTGTCGACCCTGCTGGGCCGCATGCCGTCCGCCGTGGGTTACCAGCCGACGCTGGCGGACGAGATGGGTGAGCTCCAGGAGCGCATCACCTCGACGCGCGGTAAGTCGATCACCTCGCTGCAGGCCATCTACGTGCCCGCGGACGACTACACCGACCCCGCGCCGGCCACCACGTTCGCCCACCTGGACGCGACGACGGAGCTTTCCCGTCCGATCTCCCAGAAGGGCATCTACCCGGCGGTGGACCCGCTGTCCTCGTCGTCCCGGATCCTGGAGCCGTCGATCGTCGGCGAGGAGCACTACCGGGTGGCGCAGGAGGTCAAGCGGATCCTGCAGAAGTACAAGGAACTGCAGGACATCATCGCCATCCTCGGTATGGACGAGCTGTCCGAAGAGGACAAGGTCCTCGTCGGTCGCGCCCGTCGCCTGGAGCGCTTCCTCGGCCAGAACTTCATCGTGGCCGAGAAGTTCACCGACCAGCCGGGTTCGTTCGTGCCGATCAAGGACACGATCGAGGCGTTCGACCGGGTCTGCAAGGGCGAGTTCGACCACTACCCGGAGCAGGCGTTCTTCTCCTGCGGCGGGTTGGACGACGTCGAGGCCAACGCCAAGAAGCTCGCGGGCAAGTAAGCCTTCACCGGCTGACAAGTCCGCCAGTCACACCGAAGGGCCGTTCCCGTTGCGGGGACGGCCCTTCGGCTCGTTCCGGGGTTTGGCAGGGGTTTGGTCGGGGCTTTCAGCCGGAGGCCCAGCCGAGGGCACGGGAGATCGCCAGGCCGCACGTCCGCACGGCGGGCACGAGGGTGTCCGTGCGCGTCCCCGTGGGCACCACGGCCGACACAGAGGCCACCACGTCACCGTCCTGGCCGCGCACGGGTGCGGCGACCGAGTACGTGATCATCTCGATCTGGCGGTCGCTGATGGCGTAACCGTCGCGGCGCACGCGGGCCAGCACTTCGCGCAGTTCACCGGACGACACGATCGTCTTGGGCGTGAACCGCTTCAACGGCGCCGCCAGCACGGATTCCTGCACCGCGACCGGCGCGGTGGCCAGCAGCACCAGACCGACGCCCGTGCAGTGCAACGGCATCCGGCTGCCGACGCGCGTCACCACGTTCACCGCGTCACGCGCCGAGATCCGCTCCAGGTACACCACCTCCGTGCCGTCCCGCACGGCCAGCTGCACGTTGTGCCGCGTGACCTCGTGCAGGTCCTCCAGGAACGGCAACGCCCGGTCCCGCAGGTCCAGGCTGCCCCGGGACAGCGCGCCCAGCTCCAGCAGCCTCAGGCCCACGGAATACCGCCCGTCCGGGTCCCGGTCGAGGGCGCGCAGCTCCACCAGGGACGCCACCAGTCGGTGCGTGGTGCTCAGCGGCAGGCCGGAGTGGCGGCTCAGCTCGGACAGCGTCACCGCGGGTCGGTCCACGGTGAACACGGACAGCAGTGAGAACGCGCGCTCCAGCAGCGACTTCGGTGTCGACACGAGTCCAGTCTTCCACTCACCGGAATTGTCGCCCGCCGATGCGGTGGTGACTCGTCTCACCGGCTTCATGGGTGCACCCGTCCGCACGACCTGCGGTGACTGCTGCCGGACCGCACGTAAAGAGCGCCTGGGGGTGGCTGGTGCGGCGGGGTGTTCCGGTGACCGTTTAGACTGCGGTTGACTCCAGTCGACGAGGGAGATGCGCGTGGCCGAGATGACTGTCCAGTTGGTCGCCGTGGAACGCCGCCTGTGGTCCGGCAAGGCCACTTCGGTGGTCGCACAGACCCTTGAGGGCGAGATCGGCATCCTGCCGGGCCACGAGCCCGTGCTCGGGCAGTTGGTCGAGGGCGGCGTGGTCCGGGTCCGGACCACCGACAACGAACTCGTGACGGCGGCCGTGCACGGCGGGTTCCTCTCCGTGACCGGTGAGGGCGTGAGCATCCTCGCCGAGGATGCGGAACTCTCCCACGAGATCGACGTGGAACAGGCCCGCGCGGACGTGCAGAACTCGGACGACGTCCAGCGGGCAAGGGCCATCGCGCGGCTCCGCGCCGCGGGACATTCGGCCTGACGCGGACGAACGGACAAACGCCGTGGGGATCGCCGAACTTGTCGGGGTGGTCCTGTTCGCTGCGGTGGTGGTCCTCGCGTACGTCACGTGGCGCCGCGTCCGGCTGCTGCGCGCCGGTGGTGTGCACGTCGCGCTGAGGTCGAGGCTCGACGACTCCGGTCGGGGTTGGCACCTGGGCGTCGGGCACTACCGGGGAGACGAGTTCACCTGGTTCCGCGTGCTGAGCCTGCGCTCCGGCCCGGACATGGTCATCTCCCGTGAAGGCTTCGAGATCGACGATCGCCGTGAGCCCACCGCGCCGGAGGCGTACGCGATGCCCGCGGGCGCGGTGGTACTCCGCTGTCGCGGCACCAGGGGCGAGGTCGAGATCGCGATGGGCCCGGACGCGCTGACAGGATTCCTGTCCTGGTTGGAGTCAGCGCCTCCGGGCCGATCCATTCCCTGGGCCTCCTGACGCCAGGGGCGTCGTAGCTCAGCCGTGGCTCAGTAGCTCAGCCGGGGTGGCTCAGCCGGGTTGTTTGATGCTCTCGATGATCCGGGCGAAGCCCTCTTTGCCGTGACCGGCGTCGATCTGGCGGCGGATCAGGTTCTGCACCATGTCGACCACCTCTGTGCTGATGCCCTGCGCGGCGCTCGCTTCGACCATTTTGCCGAGGTCGGAGAATTCGAGGCTCTGCTGGTCGTCGACGGTGTAGTCACCGCCGTCGATCACGGCGGCGAGCCCGGCGAACGCGCTGGTCATCGCGGACAGCCACGCCGCGGATCGCCCGGCGAACTCCGTCGCCGACACGCCCGCGCCCGCGACCATCGCCGCGCCGTGCATGAAGCCGGCGAACATGACGTACATGCCGGCGAGCAGGGCGATGTCGTACAGCGATGCCAGGCCGGCGTCCTCGCCGAAGTACGCGCTCTCGCCCCACAGGTCCAGCAGGGGCCGGTACTGCTCGAACGCGGCGGCCGAGCCGCTGTAGAGGACCGACGAGCCGGGCCCGCCGATCATCGGCGGCACGGCCATGATGCCGCCGTCCAGGTACACCACGCCGTGCCCGGCCGCCCAGTCGGCGATCTCCCTGGCCTGTTCCGGGTTGGTCGTGGTGACGTTGACCAGCGTCCGGCCGGTGAGCAGGTCGGCCACCGGGTCGAGGACTTCGTGGACCGAGGCGGCGTCGTAGAGGCACGCGACCACCACGTCGCCCGCCGTGACCGCGTCGCGCACCGTGGGGGCGGCGGTGGCGCCCAGGCCGACGAGGGCGTCGGCCTTGCCCTGCGACCTGTTCCAGACCGTGGTGGTGTGCCCCGCGTGCACCAGGGCGGCGGCCAGGGCACTGCCCATCTCGCCCAGCCCGAGAACGGTCACCTTCGTGTTCGTGTTCGTCATGACTTGATCGTCGTCGGTGCCGGTAGTCTCAACCAGTACGGACTATTTTGTGCAGTACACACCTTTTGGTAAGTGAGGGTTTGAGGAGGGCGGATGGCGACGACGGCGCGACGTGGTCCCTACTTCTGCGGTATCGACGCCGCGATGGACGTGGTGTCCGGGAAGTGGAAGTCGCTGATCCTCTGGGAGCTGGACCAGTACGGGGTGCGGCGGTTCGCCCAGCTCCGCCGCGGCCTGCCGGGGGTGAGCGAGAAGATGCTGGTCCAGCAGTTGCGGGAGATGGAGGAGGACGGTCTCGTGCACCGCGAGGTGTTCCCGGAGGTGCCGCCCAGGGTGGAGTACTCGCTGACCGGGCACGGGGTGTCGCTCAACCACGCGCTGGCCGCGCTGGGGGCGTGGGGCACCGAACGCATCCAGCGCATCGGCGCCGAGAAGGTGGCCGTCCCCGTGGCCTGACTCGCCGACCGGTGTCAGGCGTTGGCGCCGGGCCGCCAGAGCACGTCACCGTCCGGGTTGGCCACCCGGGCGAGGATGAACAGCAGGTCGGACAGCCGGTTGAGGTACTTCGCGGTCAGCACGTTGGTCTGCTCCGCCTCGACCTCGATCAACGCCCACGTGCCGCGCTCGGCCCGCCGGGCGATGGTCCGGGCCTGGTGCAGCAGGGCCGCGCCGGGTGTGCCACCGTTGAGGATGAACGACTCCAGCTTGCCCAGTCGGGAGTTGAAGGAGTCGCACCACGACTCCAACCGGTCCACGTAGGCCTGGGTGACCCGCAGCGGCGGGTACTTGGGGTCGGGCACGATGGGCGTGCACAGGTCCGCGCCGACGTCGAACAGGTCGTTCTGGACCTGCCGCACCACCTCGGCGACGTCCGGCTCCAGCGCGCCGAGCGCGAGGGCCACGCCCAGCGCGGCGTTGGTCTCGTCCACGTCGGCGTACGCGGTGATCCTGGGCGAGGTCTTCGGCACCCGGGAGAAATCGCCGAGCCCGGTGGTCCCGTCGTCGCCGACACGGGTGTAGATCTTCGTCAGGTGCACGGCCATGCACAGCACTGTAGACACCGGGGCGAACCACCGCGGACGTGCAGGATCCAATCCCGTACGTAGGATTGCGCCACAACGAGCAAGGAGTTCCTTACGTGAGTGAGCACTTCCGGGTTCACGGCGGTGCGCGCCTCGTCGGCGAGGTCGACGTCGTAGGCGCGAAGAACAGCGTGCTCAAGCTGATGGCGGCGGCACTGCTGGCCGAGGGCACCACCACCATCACCAACTGCCCGGAGATCCTGGACGTGCCGCTGATGGCGGACGTCCTGCGCAGCCTGGGCTGCGAGGTCGTCCTCGACGGCGGCGTCGTCACCATCACCACGCCGAAGGAGCTGAACCACCGCGCCGACTCCGAGGCGATGGGCAAGCTCCGCGCGTCCGTCTGCGTCCTGGGCCCCCTGGTGGGCCGGTGCCGGCGTGCCGTGGTCGCCCTCCCCGGTGGTGACGCGATCGGCAGCAGGCCGCTGGACATGCACCAGAACGGCCTGCGCAAGCTCGGCGCGACCAGCGAGATCGAGCACGGCTGCGTGGTCGCCGAGGCCGAGGGCCTGCACGGCGCGCAGATCTGGCTCGACTTCCCCAGCGTGGGCGCGACGGAGAACATCCTGATGGCGGCGGTGCTGGCCAACGGCACCACGGTCATCGACAACGCCGCCCGCGAGCCGGAGATCGTGGACATCTGCGTGATGCTCCAGCAGATGGGCGCCAAGATCGAGGGCGCGGGCACGTCCACGCTGACCGTGCACGGCGTCGAGTCGTTGCAGCCGACCGAGCACCGGGTCATCGGTGACCGGATCGTCGGCGCCACCTGGGCGTTCGCCGCGGTGATGACGCGCGGTGACATCACCGTGCGCGGGGTGAACCCGCACCACCTCGACCTGGTGCTGGAGAAGCTGCGGATGGCGGGCGCGGAGGTGACCACGTTCGACGACGGCTTCCGCGTGGTGCAGCGCGACCGGCCGCTGTCGGTGGACTTCGTGACGCTGCCCTACCCGGGTTTCGCCACCGACAACCAGCCGTTCGCGATCGCGCTGTCGGCGGTGTCCGACGGCACGTCGATGATCACCGAGAACCTGTTCGAGGCGCGGTTCCGGTTCATCGAGGAGATGGTGCGGCTGGGTGCGGACGCGCGCACCGATGGTCACCACGCGGTGGTGCGGGGCGTGGAGCGGCTGTCCAGCGCGCCGGTGTGGGCGTCGGACATCCGCGCGGGCGCGGGGCTGGTGCTGGCCGGGCTGTGCGCGGAGGGCGTGACCGAGGTGTACGAGATCTTCCACATCGAGCGCGGCTACCCGGGCTTCGTGGAGAACCTGCGCAAGCTCGGCGCGACCGTGGACCGCGTCAGCGCCTGACCGGGTGGGAGCCTTCCCGGTCTTCGATCAGGAAGGCTCCCCTCGCAGCAGCAGTTTGGCGTCGGGCACGTCGGCCGGGAAGACCATGAGTCGGTGCAGGCCGCCGCGTCGCACCACGGTCACCTTGATCCGGGCCGCCCGCAAACGCTTGGCCAGCACGTCGGCCGCCGCCCCCGTGGGCACCGCGGCGACTTCGGTCAGCAGGCCGAAGTCGTCGCCGGTGTAGTCGGGCACGGCCCGCCGGTCGTTGCCGAACGCCCAGAACAGCACCCCGCCGAGCACTCCGAACACGACCACCAGCAGCAGGAACGACGTGAGCACGGTCACGCCGTCCATGCTCCACCAGGCTCGATTCAGTGAGCAACGGCACGCGCGGCCCGTGTTACCCGTCAGTACGCTACGGGGGAACAACGCGAGGTCGCGTCGGTCGTTCGTGACTCGTTTCCGGCGATCACGCTTTTCGATGGTCGGAAACGAGTCACGAACGACCGACTCCCCCGGCGACCGAGCTCGCCGTCTGCGGAGCAGCGGCAATCCAACACCGTAGGAGGTTGCCGTGCCGTACCCGGCCGACCGAGAGCGCGACCGCCCGTGGGTGATGCGGACGTACGCGGGCCACTCCAGCGCCACCGCCTCCAACGAGCTGTACCGCCGCAACCTGGCCAAGGGGCAGACGGGTCTGTCCGTGGCGTTCGACCTGCCGACGCAGACCGGTTACGACCCGGACGACGAGCTGGCCAAGGGCGAGGTCGGCAAGGTCGGCGTGCCGATCGGCCACATCGGCGACATGCGCAAGCTGTTCGACCGGATCCCGCTGGGTGAGGCGAACACGTCGATGACCATCAACGCGACCGCCATGTGGCTGCTCGCGCTGTACGTGAGCGTCGCCGAGGAGCAGGGCGCGGACCGCGCCACCCTCTCGGGCACGACGCAGAACGACATCATCAAGGAGTACCTGTCCCGCGGCACGTACGTGTTCCCGCCCGGCCCCAGCCTGCGGCTGATCACCGACATGGTCGCGTGGACCGTGTCGAACGTGCCGAAGTGGAACCCGATCAACATCTGCTCGTACCACCTCCAGGAGGCGGGCGCGACGCCCGTGCAGGAGATCGCGTACTCGATGTCCACCGCGATCGCGGTGCTGGACTCGGTGTTCGACTCCGGCCAGGTGCCCGAGGAGCGGCGTGGTGAGGTCGTCGCCCGCATGTCCTTCTTCGTCAACGCCGGGGTGCGGTTCGTCGAGGAGATGTGCAAGATGCGGGCGTTCGTCCGGTTGTGGGACGAGATCACCCGTGACCGGTACGGCATCGCCGACGCCAAGCACCGCCGGTTCCGCTACGGCGTGCAGGTGAACTCGCTCGGGCTGACCGAGGCGCAGCCGGAGAACAACGTGCAGCGGATCGTGCTGGAGATGCTGGCGGTGACGCTGTCCCGCGACGCACGGGCCCGCGCGATCCAGCTGCCCGCGTGGAACGAGGCGCTGGGACTGCCCCGGCCGTGGGACCAGCAGTGGGCGCTGCGCATGCAGCAGGTGCTGGCCTACGAGACGGACCTGTTGGAGTACCAGGACATCTTCGACGGCTCGCACGTCGTCGAGGCCAAGGTGGACGAGATCGTCGAGGGCGCGCGGGCCGAGATCGACCGCGTGCAGGCGATGGGTGGCGCGGTGGCGGCCGTCGAGTCCGGGTACATGAAGTCGGCGCTGGTGTCGTCGCTGGCGGAGCGGCGTCGACGGGTGGAGTCCGGTGAGGACGTCGTGGTGGGCGTGAACAAGTTCGCCACCACCGAGCCGTCGCCGTTGCAGGCCGAGGGCGCGAACGCGATCCTGCAGATCGACCCGGTCGTGGAACAGCACGCGGTCGAGGCGATCCGGGCGTGGAAGTCCTCGCGCGACGACGTGCTGGTGCAGTCCACTTTGGACGACCTGCGGGCGGCGGCGAAGACGGACCGGAACCTGGTCGAGGCCACCATCGCGTGCGCGCACGCCGGGGTGACGACCGGTGAGTGGGCGTCCGCGTTGCGTGAGACGTTCGGCGAATACCGTGCTCCTACGGGTGTTTCCGCCGCGTCGGCGTCCGGTGACGCGGGTGTCGAGATCGGTCGCGTGCGCGAGCGCGTGCGGGCCACGGGTGAAGAACTGGGCGAGCGGCTGCGGATTCTGGTCGGCAAGCCCGGTCTGGACGGGCACTCCAACGGCGCCGAGCAGGTCGCCGTGCGGGCCCGCGATGTCGGCTTCGAGGTCGTGTACCAGGGGATTCGGCTCACGCCCGCACAGATCGTCGCCGCCGCCGTGCAGGAGGACGTGCACGTGGTGGGCCTGTCGATCCTGTCCGGTTCGCACCTGGAGGTCGTGCCCGCCGTGGTCGACGGCCTGCGTGCGGCCGGGGCCGGTGACGTGCCGGTCATCGTCGGGGGGATCGTCCCGCCCGACGACGCCGACAAGCTGCGGGACCGCGGTGTGGCGCGGGTGTTCACGCCCAAGGACTACGAGCTCACCCAGATCATGGACGAGATCGTGACCGTCGTGCGCACCGCGAACGGGCTCTAGACCACGTCACAGCTGGATCACTTCCGGGGTGGTCACGATCTCGGCGAACCCGCCACCACGCAGGTTGGTGGCGGTGGCCTGGGCGAGCTGGTCGGCGGTCAGGTCCTCCAGGCCGAACGTGAACGTGGCGTCGAGGACTACGCGGACGCGGTAGCCGAGGTTGCCGCCGACCCGGGCCGTCGTCTCCACGCACATGTTGGTCTGGATGCCGGCGAGCACGATGTCGGTGATCCGGCGTGCTTTCAGCCACCCGTCCAGGTCGACTTCGCCGTGGAACGCGGAGTTGACGTTCTTGGCGAACACGAGGTCGGGGTTGGCCCGGTCGAGTTCCGGCTTGAACCGGTTGCCGTCCTGGCCGGGGCGCAGCGGTGAGCCGGGCTTGGTCGAATCGTGCCGGACCAGCACCAGCGGACCGGTCCAGGAATCGAGGAGGCGAGCGATGTTCGCCTCCGCGTCGGGGTTGTTGCGCTTGCCCCAGAACGGGTCGTCGAAGCCGCGCTGCACGTCGATCAGGATCAGGACGGTGTTGGCCTTGTCGGTCATGGGGTCAAGTCTGAGGCGGTTCTCGGTCCGGTGCAGCGCGTGCAGCTGGCGCAACGCCTGCTGGAGACCACGGACCTGCCAGTGCACCGCGTGGCCGAGCGCTCGGGCCTGGGCACTCCCACGAACCTCCGCCGCCGGCTACGCGCCGAACTGGGCGTGGCCCCCGACGCTTACCGCCGCACGTTCCGCGTACCCGCCACTTCCTGACCGGCGCTCGGGTTCGGCAGTTGTCCACAGGCTCGGCCTGACGGCCGGAGATTGTCGGTGGTCTCCGGTGAGTAAGTCATCGCGGCCGATCCCCGCGAAACGACGCCCGGCACGGCAAACGCAAACGACCTACCGCGTGGTTACGGGAATGACGCCGTTGTTCTCGTCCAACAACACCCGCGCGCCCAACGGCTCCTTCAGCCTCACGGTGTGAGTCCGAGTGCGGTACATCGCGTCGCGGGCGCAGTTCCCGTCGCCTTCGCTCACCGTCCGCAGACCGACCGTCACGGACGTCGCCGCCTCGACCACCACGGTCTCGGTGACGGTTTCCGCCTCACCGGGGCAAGGCGGGGTGGGCGCGGGCAACTCCACCTCCAGCTGCACCCCGTCGCCAGTGGTGGTGGCGTGGTGCAGCGCGTAGCGCACCTCGCCGAACTTCCAGAACGCGTCCGGTGTGATCGCGGGCCACGCCAACACGCTGCCGGACGGCGTGCGGAACTTCCACGCGGGCAGCTCCAACGCGCCCCGGTCGGTCTGGAACACCACGGTGCTCAACTCGGCGCTCACCAGTTCCAGCGTCATCCCCTCGCCGCGGTCCGCGGACATCGCGGCCACCGCGTCCCGCGCGCCGATCAGCGGGAACGTCGCCCGACCGTCGGGCAGGAACACCGACGTCGGCCCCGGCGTCGCGGGCTCGGCCCCGGTGAACGAGAACCGGCCGCTGCTCGCCGCCACCTTCTCCGCGTCGCTGCCGTAGCCGACCACGTTCACCAGCGGCGGGCCCATCAGCACGATCGGGCGCGGCACGGCGGCCACCGGGAAGTCGACCGCGGCGGGAGTGGTCGGCGTGCTTGGCGCCCAGGCGGGCGGAACCGGCGCGCCGGTCGACCCGCAACCCGCCAACAGCACGCCGAGGGCTAACAGACGAAGTCTCATAGTCCGTGGACGCTAGTCCGCAAGCAGGTGGTGGCGGGGCCGGTTACCGTCACAACATGGCCGAATACCAGCACATCCGCGTCGACCGCACGGATGACGTCGTACGGATCACCATGGACCGCGCCGCACGGCGCAACTCGCTGTCCGCCGAGCACCTGGCGGAACTGCTGACCGCGTTCCGCGACGTCGCCGCGTCGGACGCGGTGGGTGTGGTGCTCGCGGCCGAAGGGCCGGTGTTCTCCGCCGGGCACGACTTCGCCGACGTGTCGGCGCGCGACCTGGAGGGCGTGCGCGAGTTGCTGATGCTGTGCACGGACCTGATGCGCACCATCGAGTCCGTGCCGCAGGTGGTGATCGCCCGGGTGCACGGCTTGGCCACCGCGGCCGGCTGTCAGCTGATGGCGTCGTGCGACCTGGCGGTGGCGGCCGAGGAGGCGGCGTTCGCCCTGCCCGGCGGCAAGGGCGGCTGGTTCTGCCACACCCCGGCCGTGCCGGTGGCACGTGCGGTGGGGCGCAAGCGGCTGATGGAGATGGCGCTGACCGGTGACGCGGTGGACGCGCGGACCGCCGAGCAGTGGGGCCTGGTGAACCGCGTCGTGCCGCTGGCCGAGCTGGACGAGGCGGTGGACGACCTGATGCGCCGGGCCACCCGCGGCAGTCGGGCCAGCAAGGCGTTGGGCAAGCAGACCATCTACGCCCAGCTCGACCGACCCGAGGCCGACGCGTACGCCATCGCGGTGGAGGTGATGGCGGCCGCGTCACAGACCCCGGCGGCCAAGGAAGGAATGTCCTCGTTCCTGGAAAAGCGCCCGGCCACGTGGACCGACTAACCCACCCTTGCAGACACCGCCGTCGCCCGCTGCCCGCAGACCCCGACCACCCCGCGAGGTCGACTTCCAGGCGACCGAGCCCGCCGTCTCCGGAGGAGCGGCAATCCAACACAGTTCACGGCTGGGCGTGCTCGTGCAGCAGGAGCAGGGTGTAGGCGGCGATCGACTGGGCGTCGGTGATCTCGCCGCGCGCGACCATCGCCTCGAAGTCCGCCCGGGGGAACCACGCCGAGCGCATGTCCTGCTCCTCGTGCTCCCGCTCGTGGAAGCCCTCCGTGAGCTGGGTGGCCAGGAACACCCGGCCGCGCTGGCTGGACATGCCCGGCGCGACGTCCAGCAGACCGAGCTGCACGAGCTTGCCCGCCCGCAACCCGGTCTCCTCCCGCAACTCCCGCGCCGCCAGCTCCATCGGGTCCGAGTCCGCTCGTTCCGGCGCGGTGCCCTGCGGGAACTCCCAGCGCCGCAGCCCCAACGGGTAGCGGTACTGCTCGACGAGCCGCAGCCGCTCGCCGTCCATGGGGATGACCAGCGCGAAGTCGGGTTTGTCCACCACACCGTAGATCCCGGTGGTCCCGTCTGCCCGCCCGATGGCGTCCTCCCGGACCACCATCCACTGGTTCGCGTACACCTCACGCGATCCGAGGGTTTCCACGATCACTCTCCCTGTGCCGGTTGCTCCGGGCCGGACCGCGACCGGGCCAGTTCCGATCGCCGCCGCCCGTACCCGAAGTACACCACCAAGCCCCCCGCGGACCAGACGCCGAAGGCGGACCACGTGGCGGGCGTCATTGCCCCAGTCCTGACCGCGGTGACACGTCGGCCGACGGTACCTGCCGGTGGATCGGGTCCCGCACCCCGTAGCCTGTCGGCCGTGCGCCTCGTCATCGCTCGCTGCCAGGTCGACTACGTCGGACGCCTCACCGCCCATCTGCCGATGGCCCAGAGGCTGTTGCTGATCAAGGCCGACGGCTCGGTGTCGATCCACTCCGACGACCGCGCGTTCAAGCCGCTCTATCCGGGGTTGAAACACCTGTCTCTGTTCGCTGCGTCGGCGCTTGGTGCCCTTCGAGGGCTCGCCGGATACTCGCTCGCTGGGGGGTACGCACAGTGAGGCTCGTGATCGCTCGCTGCCAAGTTGACTACTTCGGTCGGCTCACTGCCCATCTGCCGATGGCTAATCGGCTATTGATGGTGAAAGCGGATGGGTCCGTTCTTGTGCACTCGGATGGCGGCTCCTATAAGCCGCTCAACTGGATGTCGCCACCTTGCTGGCTGATCGAGGATCCGGACATCTGGACGGTGCAGAACAAAGCAGGCGAGAAGATCGTGATCACGATCGACGAGGTCATGCACGACTCGAAGCACGAGCTAGGCGTCGACCCCGGCTTGCAGAAGGACGGCGTCGAGGCGCACCTCCAAGAGTTGCTGGCCGAGCACGTCACCACCCTTGGAGAGGGGTGGACCTTGGTGCGTAGGGAGTACCCGACCGCGATCGGTCCGGTGGACCTGATGTGTCGGGACGCGGCCGGGGGCAGCGTCGCGGTAGAAATCAAGCGCCGCGGAGAGATCGACGGGGTGGAGCAGTTGACCCGCTACCTCGAACTGCTCAACCGCGACCCGCGACTGGCCCCCGTGAAAGGGGTCTTCGCTGCGCAGCAGATCAAGCTCCAGGCCCGCACCCTTGCTGAGGACCGCGGCATTCGATGCGTGGTGCTGGACTACGACGCCCTGCGCGGCACCGACTCCAACGAGTTCCGCCTGTTTTGACACGGCCCCAGGCTATCTGCGGTCTGTCGACAGGCGGCAGCGGTGCGCGCGACCGAGGTCGTCACCGCTCGGGCCTCCTGAAGCCGCTGCGACCGGGACGGTGAGGTAGCTGGGATCAGAGCGGCAGGTGCCTTTCAGCCCACGAGATCACTTTGCGCAGGACGCGGGTCTTTAGCCCACGCTGGCGCAGGTTGCGTGCCGTTTGACTGTCGTGGACGCGCGGATGCGGGCCAGTAAGGGGAAGGCGGCAGTCGCCAGTCGCCGTCGCGGCTTCGAACGCGCAGTTCGAAAGGGTTGTTACTCGGACGTGTTCAAGCCAGTGCGGGGCGAGGGCGTACCGGAGCGGGCCGGGTATTCCCACCCCGCCGGGCGCGACCATGAGGCTGACGAACTGGGCAAGGAGCCCGGCGCTGACACTCGCCGACAGGACGGCGACGTTCTGGCGTGCGGGAGTGAGCGTCCTGCCAGCACCTCGGATGTAGGTCTCGTCTTCGAAGAGCCCCAGCTTGTCCTTCTGCGCAGTCGCTGGATCGAGTTGGCCGTTGCAGACCATGCACGGTTGCCCAGGCATGATCGTGTGCGTTCGCCAGGTTGCGCTGCGCATGGTGCCGTCGTCGAAGGTGTCGATCCCGATGCCGCCGTCGAGCACGGGGATGAGGTCGGCGTAGGCGAGGGTGTTGAGGACGCCTCGAGCCCATGGCTTGTCGACGCAGCTAATGATCACGTCGTAGTCGAGCGCGGCGGCCATGCCTTCGGGTTCGCAGACGCTCATGTCGAGCAGCGCGAACTCAGGTCTGTCCGCTGTGGCGGCGCGCATCATGAGGCGGTGCGCGACTTCGACCTTGCTGCGCGCGAGCAGGAGATCGCCTCGCGTGGCCCCGATCATGCGGTCGAGGTTGACGATCTCCAGGCTGTCGAAGTCCATCACGGCGATGTTCACGAGGCCGGTGGCCGCGAGTCGCAGTGCGACATCGAGGCCGACGCTGCCAGCACCGACCACGAGTACTCGGGTCCGCGCCAGGCATGCCTGCGTGGCTTCGCCCCACGAGGAGACGGCGCGCTCTTGGCTGGCAGTCGTAGCTGGCGCGTGGCGGAGGCGGTCGTTCCAGGTGATCCGGAGGCGGTCGCTGAGGACCCGCACGGATTCGCCGTGGGTTGGTTCGCCATCGGCGGACCACTGGCGGCAGGACCAGTCGCCGCTTCCTGCCAGCGTCATGCCGATCATTGGCAGGCCGGTCAGTTCCTGGACGAGGTGGGCGTACGAGCGCTCGGTCGTGTAGTCGGGCTGCGACATACCCTGCCAGCCGTCAGCGCCAGGATGTGAATGGAGGAGGACGAGTCCGCCTCCGGCAGCAGCGGCTTCGATCGCGCCCCGCACGATGTAGTCGCCGGTGAATGAGGCGTTTCCATGGACGGCGCGCTCGCCGTGTCTAGGCAGCAGCGGAGCGTTGATCAGAGCAGTGATGCGCGTTCGCCCGGTCGACGGGTTGTAGATCGCCAGGCAGACGTCTTCTTGACCGTCGTCGCGAAGGAGGTGCCGCTGCAGTTCATGATCGACGGTGTCGATCATGGCGGCGGAGACGGTCACCGAGCGTCCAGCAGAACCGAGCGGACGTGGGCAAGCCATGCCTGCGCTGCCTCAGCAGCATTGCCCCAGTTCCGGATATCCCGGGAATGTCGCGTCCATCCCGGCAGGGTCTCGGTGGCGTTCGCGTTCGTGTTCGTGAACTGGATGCTGTCCGGAAAGTGCACCCAGTGTGGGGGTACCGCTGGCCACGCCTGCAGTTCGGCGGCAGCGACACCGGTCTGGACGATCTGAGGTCCAGAGCTGGTCACTGCTTCGACCGGGAAGGTCACAACCGCAGCCTGCTGGGCAGCTGCAACGCCGCAGCGACTGAGTCCGGCGATGAACGCGTCGGCCCCGACAGTCGGGATGGTGGCAGTCATCAGGCGACCGGGGCGACCTGGCGGATCGAGACAAACTTCTTACGCGGGCGGACAGTGACGATCTCCGCGTCCTCGAACTTGACGATCTCCCCCTGCCCTCGGATCTCTGCGAGGTCGTAGCCGCTCGGGTCGAGCCCGGCCAGCTCCAGCAGTACAGCAGCGGTGAGGTGGTGACCTGGTTCGACCTGGAACGGACGACCGTCGATGGTGATCTGGACCGTGTGCTCGGTGCGGCCGGTGTCGCTCATCTCCAGCTCCAATCTGACCGTGTCAGCAGAGATGCATTCCCTGGCTGTTGACATAAGAGTGACACGAGGTTCGGGTATCCGCAACTACCCACGTTGTTGCACCAAAGTTGCGTTATTGGCCTATGATGTGACCCATGGCTCCCTCGCGCGCGCGAAACACACGTGGCTAGCTCCGGCAAGCAGGCGGCGACTCCTGCCGAACGATTGGACGGTGCGCAGCTCGGTGCCCTCGTTCGGCAGCACCGGGGCGCGCAGTCCCTCCGGCAAGCCGCAGCAGAAGCGGGTGTCAGCTTCAGCACGCTCTCTCGCGTTGAAGGTGGCGCCCAGCCGGACCTCGCCTCGTTCACGGCGATCTGTGCCTGGATCGGTGTTCCGCCAAGCCGCTTCTTCTCACCGGTCGCCGAACGCCGCGAAACGCCGCTAGAAGAAGCGATCTCGCATCTGAGCGCGGACCCTCGGCTCAAGCCGGAGGCTGCGTCGAGCATCGCGTCTGTCATCCGGCAGATGTACGAGGCGTTGGCAGAGGAAGTTCAGCCAACGCAGCCGCTCGTCGCCTGTCATCTCAGAGCCGCACCGACGATGCGGCCCGGGGTGCCTGAGCGACTGGGGCCGCTTCTCGTCGACATGCACGATGGGCTCCGGGAACTCGTCGAGGCGGGTGAACTGTGAGCCTGCCGCGCGGATTCAAGGCGCACGCCGAGCGCGAAGCGGTACGGCTGCGCAAGGAGATGGGTCTCCAGAGCAGTGCCCCTGTCGATGTCGCCCAGCTTGCCGAGCACCTGCAGATGAAGGTCGTAGGGGCCGACAAGCTTGTGGACATCGAGCGGCTGCATGAACTGGAGCGCATCCAAGCCTTCGCGTTCTCAGCGGCTACCTTCGAGATCGCGGGCCGCTTGTTCATCGTCTTGAACCCGGTTCGAAGCCCCGGTCGCCTCGCCAGCGATGTCGCGCACGAGGTGGCCCACCGCCTGCTCGACCACCAGCTATCCGAGGTCCGTGAGATCGAGGGCATCCCGTTTCGGACCTGCAAGCCCGACGAAGAGGAGCAGGCCACCGCATTCGGTGGGACCCTCCTGCTCCCTCGCCCACTGCTGACCGCCGCCGCCTATCAAGGCTGGGGCCCTGATGAGATCGCCAAGCGGTACAACGTCACGACGGAGATGGCCAGGTATCGCTACAACTCCACCGGCGTGGCCAGGCAGGTCAAGGCGAAGACCGGGTGACCTAGAGTTCCTGCAGATTGATCGTCGGGTGCGACCGAGAAGAGCGCAGTGTGAACCGAGCCATTTTCAGCGTGTGCCCTCGGAAGTCAGAACGTGCTCCAGGGCTTGCAGGAATGCGCTCACGCCCCTTCCGGTCGGGAACAGTTGCCTGTCGCGGGGACGCACCGCGTCGATGCCGTTAGTCGCTGAATGTGAGGCGTGCCACGTGTCGACGATCAGGTAATCGACACGAGCGGCCAATGAACGCAGCCCGGGGGTGGCGACCGTGTCCGAGTTAGCCTCGATCGATCGTGGTGTGCAGAGCGCCGACAGCCGTCTGTCGAGGGAGTGGGCTGCACCTGTTAGGAGTGAATATACGCCGATGGTCTTGCCATCAAGGCGCCGCCACGGCGACTCCGTCTCATCTGAGGCTCGCTCCACGAAGTGCGTCGGAATGCCGCACTCTTCTCCTAGAGCGGTCAGTTCGGACAGTTGCCGGATGCTGAGCCGTTGTTGGAAGTCGTGAACCCGCGTCAGGACGTCTGCGGTCACCGCGAGCCGTACATCGGCGTCTGGAGTCGGGGCGTTCAGCACGATCTCGACCAGGGCGATTCCCCAGTCGACCGACGCCGGCGCAGCCACCCGGCGCCACAGGTTCGCGGTCAACTCCACCACGCTTCGATAGGTGGACTCCCCAGGACCGCTCTCGAGCACGTGCTCCAGGAGGAGCAGGTAGGCGTTCCTCACGGGCGAACTGAGGTTTTCCTGTTCCGCGAGCACTAGCAGGACGGCCTCGCGGAGATCACCGGAACCACCACCACCGGCGGCGACGCTTCGGCACAGCACGTCCAGACTCGCGATGACCTGGTCCTGGTTGACGCCTCCCCAAGCCTCGAGCAGCGCGTCGGCGGAGGCCTTCGAGTCTTCGGTCGACAGTGCAGAGGGGACTTCCCACTGGTCATACTGCGCCCGAGCGACCTTCGACGCATCCGACCAGCGGATGGAGCGTGCCAACCGCTCGCACCACTCCTGCCATCCGCCGCACGAACCGTTGACCAAACGACCAAGGTCTTCCAGGTCGCGCTGGAGTCGGCGATCGAGCCGGAGGCGGCCATCTGCTTTGAAACGGTCGACGATGTCCAGGACATCAGGGGCGTGGGTGAAGTCGTCGCTGTCGAGCGTGGCTTGCACCGCCAGGTCGGCGATGGACGGCTCCGGTGAATCGAGGAAAGCGCGGATGAACGCGCCGTACCGGCCCTGGGCGTGCAGATCCCGGACATCCACCCCGGCACGGACGTCACCGGCGGCCGCCGTGGGTTCCAGCGCGATCAACCGGTTGAGGAGTGAGCGCTCCAGCTCGTCCTCGGCGGCAGTCACGAGTCGCTGCACGCGCTCGAGGTCACCCAACGCTGACGCGGCGATGAGGCCGACACCGCGGCCGGCCGCAGTGGATGGCACCTCCACCGCGCTGACCAGCGAGCCGTACCGGGCCCCGAGATCGATCTGCGCGTAGATCGCCCGAGGCGATAGACCCGCGTTGACGAGGTCAGCAACCTCGGTGTGCCACACCATCTCGAGTAGCACCTCGTTGACGACGCGCGGGCGCCGAGCCCGCAGCAGTTCACCGACGTGCGGGAGATCGGCGAGTTCACGCCACCGGTGAAGCCTGCCAAGCATCTCGACCGTGAGGAACCGCAGGTTCTCAGCACTGAGACGACCGGTGAACCTCAGATCTCCGAGGAGGCGATCAGCAAGGCGCCCGTCGCGCTGGAGCAGGGCCAACCGCAGATCGCGCAGCAGGTCGACGTGCGACGGGCGCACGGGCCGAAGACGGGCGTCCTTGCCCTTCATCGTTGCGACGGCATCCTCGAGCCTCTCAAGCATGTCCTGGGCCGTGCTGGCGATCCGCGCTACGCGGGACATGTGCGTCAAGCCCTCGAGTTCGAGCAGCCGATCCACCCGTTGGGACTCCGGGGCCGGCGTACTGGAGGTCACGGACACCGCCGGCCCAAGGAACGCCTCCAACACCTCACGACCGCGACGCTGACCTTCGCGGTCCTCGGACAAGAGGTAGAAACCTTGAGGACTGCGGTTCAACGGCACGATCAGCCAACCGCTGTTGCCCCCGACCCAGGTCCGTGCCTGCTCGTCGACCAGGAGTTCGACCCGCTCTCGGAGGACGCCGAAACGGGCGGGGTCGCCCACGCAGTCGAGCAACGTCTCGGCTGCGGTCACATCACACCGCCGAAGCGGTCGAACGCGTCCATACGAGCCTGAGCGACGTAGGACTGCTCGGTGTGCAGTTCCACCTGTTCCTCGCGCAGGTTGATTCCGGTGTATGTGATGTTCATGCTGCCCGCCACCACGTAGTCGTCCCCGGTCAGGGCCTTCGTGTGCAACTTGCCTGTCCGGTCGATCATCACTTCGACGTGCTCGGCAACCCGGAGATCCTGCTTCAGCAGGTCCAGTCGGCGCAGGAACAGGTCATTGTGAGAATCGGGTGTGGTGGCCACGATGACGCGAGCGCCGGCCGAGGCCAACGTGACAAGGACCTCCGCCAGGCGGATCGGTCTGTGGCCGAAGCGGGCCAGCGCTGAATAGGTGCCCGCGCTGTTGTCGAGCACCTCGACGTCCGACACCCAGGGAGAGACCAGCCAGAGGCATCGACTGGGAGAGACCAGTTCGGCGGAGAACAGGGCCGCGAGCATCTCGAGCACCTCGCTCGAGCTCTGCGCCCGGGACTTCCGGATGACCCGGTTCACAGCGCCTCCCTGAGCAGGAGGCGACATTCCCGATACCGGGCCGTGGCCCGTTGCCCGACCACGACCGGATGACACAAAAGCGGTCCCACCTCTACTGGGTGCACCTGCAAGTCGACCAGAGCGGCGCGCAGGTGGAGCCGTTCGGCGTGCCCTGCCCGGAGCACGACTTCACGATGTTCGCGGAGAGCATCATGCAACGCGACCCGCCGAGCGTCGTCCCACGGGACGACTCCGAACTCCGGCGGTCCTAGCTTCACGTGCGCCCTGATCACGCTCGTCGACGGCTCCAGAGGAGGGCCGTAGAGCGACGAGCCCGAACCCGACTCGCCCCAGGGCCACAGCACGTTGGCCACCGCTCGTGCCCTGCGTTGTGCAGCGGCGTGATCACCCAGGTGCAGCACTTCGTCGAGTCGCTCATCGTCCGCCATCAATGCGCCGAGTGTTCTCGGGCCCACGTCCAGGCCTGCGAGTTCGACAGCGGTGTTCCGCAGGTCGAGCCAGGAGATGACGTCCTCCAGCAAGCGGGGGTGGGCGCCGGGACCCGCCAGTCGGGTGCTCAGTGACGACCTGGCAGGGCCGCCAAGCGTCAACCCCTGTTCATGCGCCGCCGCGTCGACCTGCTGCACGGCGGCGCCGACCGCGGTGTGACCTGCGGTCCACGCCTCGCGAAGTCCCACGAGGGAGGCGCGCACCTCTTCAGACTCGCTGGTCAGCAGTGAGACCAGTTCTTCGTCCAGCGTGTCGACCGAGGTCGGCTCCAGCGCGTCTTCAAGCGCACGGGAGAAGGCTTCGGGTTCGTGGACCAAGAGGCGCAGGAACGTCTCCACCTGGCCGGTGCCACCCGGTGACGGTTCCGACACCCAGAATCGGGTGTCGCCGTCCGGTGCGAGATCAATCGTTAGCTCCTCGACGTCCACGCCCCGGACCAAAGACGACAGGGCGCTGACGACGAGGTGCGCCACAGACAGGGTGTAGCGCCGCCTCCACCACGTCGTCCAGGCGGGGGAACGGTCTTCCTCGAGCACTTCCGTGGCAGCGGTGGCAACAGCCGAGATGACATCGTGGTCGTTGCACCAGGTGACCCACTTCATACCGTGGTCCGACGGTTGGTGATCGTCGTCATCCGGGGTCAGGCCGAGTGTGCGGGCCGCATCGACCAGTGCGTCGGCCCACTGCTGGTCGTCGGCAGGGTCCTCGCCCTTCAATCGGGAGGAGACGATCGCCAGCAACGCGATCTCGGTCAACGATTCCCGGTCGAACGACGACAATTCGTCGGGCAAATCCGCTTCAACGAGGATGTTGTGCCGCAGTCGGCTGGTCCGCTCGGTCGGATCCGGCCGGTGAATGGTCTCCGGGAACCGCACCTCGCCTTCGAGCGCGTCGCAGTGAACGTCCACACCGATGGCAGCGGGACGCCACGCGTCGCCGTCGCCCACCCCGTAGTGGAGCCGCACCACACGCGCTTGTGGCTGCCAGATGGTGCCGACGGCGGTGCGGGCGTACCGGATGGTGCGGACGCCGCCGCCCTGCGCGTGCACGTGGGCGGTCAGCGAGGTCAACAGTTCGCGGGCGCCACTGTCCACCCGGATCGGAGTTCCCGACCCGAGCCTCGACACGTGGAACTCCCAGTCGGGTTGCACCGCTGAGTAATCCCGAACCGGAGCGGGTACGGGTTGCAGTTCGACCGACACCGGGGAGTAGACCTCCACACGCGTGCCCGCCAGGTCCAGGAGGTCGACCGGACTCACCACTGCGTAGGTCTTGCTCATGTCGACCCGCAATTGTGCGTCGTCCGTCCCGGCGGGGAGGGGCAGCCAGTGTCGTTTGTGGGTGGCCCACACACCGAAGTGGCGGGTGACGTTGCCCGGCGTGAACTCCCGGAGCGCGCGGAGTGCGGGGAGGTGTTCGACATCGCGCTTGCCCTGTTTGCCGGGCACGACCAACTCCACGTCGGGAACGAGGAGGTCGTCGAAGAGGTTGCCGGGGACGAACGACCGCAGCGGGGTCCGCGTTCTCAGACCGGTGTCGTCCGGCCTCGGTTCCTCGCCGCGCCACTGGTCGACCAGTCGGCGCCGGATCGTCGGCACGACCGCCAGCAGCAATGGCCGCGGCGCGTCCCACAACAGGCTGTCGACCACCGACTCGGCGATCTCACCGCTGCCCAGACCGAGCGCGAGGAGCAGGTGCCGGCGAAGGCGCTGCCGTTCGGGGCCGGACCTGAGCAGCCTGCTGAGCAGGTCCGCCATGGCCTCTTGGCGCCGGGCGGTTGCTGCCTGCCGCTCAGGGCCATTCGGGAACAACGCCGAGGCAGGGCCCGACAGGTCCGCCCACGTCGACTCCTGTCCGTCGTACCGCAGTTCAGCGGCCAGCCAGTCCATGAGGGCATAGACGGCTTGGATGCGCAGCACGTAGAGGTTCTCGATCGGAAGGTTGCGAGGCGGCAGGTCGGGGTCGAAGAGAGCGTCGTACCCTTCCCACGCCTGGCGGTCACGTCCCCAGTCACTGAGCACGACCACCGTCCACGGTCGCGTTGCCTGGTTGCGCCCCGCACGCCCTTTGCGCTGCAGGAACTGCGCCGCGTCGTGAGGTGCCTTGTGCTGCACCACGGCGCCTACGCGGTCGTCGTCGAACCCCACTTCGAGCGTGGCCGTCGCCACGATGACCTGGGCGTCACCGGACACGCCCCGGTCTTGGGAACTGGTCCGCCCCAGGCGCAACTGCCGGTCGGCCTCGACACCGTGACCGAGAAGTTCCGGCATCCACCACCACTGCCCGTCGGCATCCCGATCGGCCGCTTTCTCCTGGTGGTCACCCTTGAGCCGCTCCTGCTCCTCGGCTCGGAGGTGGGCGAGGGTGAGAGGGGTCCTGTCGGCGGCTTTGCCCGGCCACAGCCAGCCCTCGGTATCCAGCAGGCTCCAGTAGAGGCGGTTCGTGCTGTCGAGCTTGTCGGTGAACACGAACAACCTGCTGCCGAACACCCCTCCAGAGGACGATGGTGGGTTGAAGGGATCGTCCGCGAGCGAGTCGAGGCTGCGAGCCAGCACCATGGTCGTCTGGATGCTCGTCGACAGCGGGCCGGCCTTCGAGTGCGGGTCGCTCCTGACCGCGAGCAGGTACTCGGCGCCCGCTTCCTCGAGTTCCTCCAGTCGTGGGTGCACTACACCGACCGCGCTTGGGGGAAGGTCCACCAGTCGGGCGAAGAACTCGCCAGCGTTGCTCAGGGTCGCAGACAGGCCGACCCACACCGGTACGCGGTTGAGCATGTGCTTCAGTCGGCGCAACAGCAGGGCGTTCTGCGCGCCGGTCGTGCCCTCGTAGGTGTGGACTTCGTCCAGCAGGACGGCGGCGAGCGTGCTCGGCCGCACCCCGAAGGCCACGAGATTGCCTGGTGCAGACAACTGGCGGTTCAGCGACTCCGTGGTGCTCAGCATCAGGTCGGCGGGACGTCGCCGGGCACTCTCGCGGGTCAGCCTGAGGAACTTGCCGTCCACCTCCGCGCCGCAAGAGCGATCGACGCAGACGAGTCGCTCCACACCTCTCGTGAGATCCGAATTGGGCCAGATGAGTTCGTTGTCGCACACCAGGCATCGCAGGTAGGGGCACGCGACCCCCGCCGCCCGCCTCTCCCAATTCTCGGACCACCCCTTGCCCACCGCGTACGCCGAGTGCGGAGTCGGCCCAAACCAGGTGGCCAGGCTCAACACGGGTGCATCCGGAGCGGAGGCGTGCAGGCTCATGACGTACCCAAGCAAGGTCTTCAGTTGGTCTTTGAGGAGTTCATTGCGGGGGTAGAGCGCCAAACCGAGCGTTCCGCCCCGGTGACCTGACGCCGTCCGATCGGCCAGCCAGGCCAGCAGGGGGAGGTAGAAGGCAAGGGTCTTGCCACTACCGGTACCGGCGGTGACCATCACGCCTGCGGGCTGATCGCTTCGCAGCGCTTCCAGAACGGCCTGGGTGCTTCTGCACTGGAAGCCGGACAGTTTCGGCGGAGCGAGGTGGTGAACTGCACTCAGAGCGGCCGGACCGATCAATCCACCCAATTCGGTCAACATGTGCTGTACCGGGACGTTCCGTTCGGGGCGGCGCCGCGGGCGGTGCAGGAACCGGTGGTCCAGTACGAGCGGTTTCCCCTCGCTGACCCGCTGCCCACGGAACGACTGACGGACGTTGGCGATCAACCTGACCGTCTCGGCGCTTCGCGAGCGGTACCCGTTGTTCGGAGTCCGAACGATGAGCGCCGCGTCGAGCAGTTCGGCGAGCAACTTTTCCGCAGGACCGTGCTCACCGAGTATGGCGAGGAGTTCCTGTTCCTCCCACTCGGCGCCCACCGCGCCCCAGGACAGGAGTCGCGCCTCGCTGAGTTCGACAGCGGTGAGCGCCTCCAGGGTCACGTCATCCACGTGCCACTCCCGATGGGTTGCCGGCGGTCACTTTGAAGTTCCCCACCGCGTCGTTGTCGTGGAGCCACTGCATGACGTCGGCGTTCAGCATCGTGACGGGTGCGCCTCCACGGGCTGCGGCCGTGATGAACGCCCTCACCGTGCTGGGCAGAGCAGCCTCGAACGCCTCGGACAACGCGACGGTGTCGGCCAACGCGCGTACCGATGCTGCGTCGGGTATCCGTGTGGTGAGGCTCGGCAGCGAACCCAGTGCTCGTTTCAAGTCGGTGGCGGCTTGGGCCAATCGTCCTTCGCCCGCCATCAAGTCGACCAGTTCCCCCAGGTCGGCGGCAGCACCGAAATAGGAGTTCACGTGGTTCCGCCACGCCTCCAGGATCGACTTCTGGGCTTTTCTCGTGAGTTCCCTCAGGTTCCGCACCAGGATGGGCAGTTGTCGGCGTTCCAACTCCCCGTCGGTGACCTCGGCTCCTGGAGGGAGCGGTCCACCGATCACAAGACCCGACCACCACGAACCACGCCCGAGCGCGCCTGCTGCCTTGAGCCGTTCCAGTTCGGCGCGGATCTGCTCGAGTTCTCGCAGCGCGTCGTTCAAGGCTTTGAGTTCGTCCTGCGCCTGGACCGCGTCGCCGGCCCTCCTCACCGCACGGCCTGTCGCCGTGATCCATTCGGGTGCGTTGTCAGTCAAGGCCGCCCTCCGGCGTGCGCAGTTCGTCCAAGTGTCCGCGGATGTCGCCAAGAGCCGTGCGCACCGCCCGAATCCTGGCTTCCAAGTCCTCCGCCGTCGCGTCGTTGCGCGCGCACTCGGCACGTGTCGCTTCCATGTTGTTCTTCAGTTGAGTGAGCGCTTTCGCGCCGTTGATCGCAGCGCTCGCCCATCCCTGCGCCGCGAGCACCTGGTCTGCGGGCGATCGATCATCGTCTTCCGGCCACCTGCGTGGCAGGGAGGAGGGGATCTGTTCGACCACGGTGGCTGCTTCCATGAAGCTTTCGAACCCGTCACCGGGGCGGAACAGACCATGATCGCGAGCGGCTCTGGCGACTTCTCGAGCGCTGTCCGCCACGTCCTTGGGCGCGTATCCATGCAGTTCCGTGGAAATATAGTCGACGGCTTCGGTCAGTTCGGGTGACCGGGCACTCGCCGCCTTCTCGACGGCGTTGGCCAACTTCTTGGCCCAGTTGGCCACGTCGGCATTGCCTTCCGCAGCCGAACTCTCCAACCCGCGGAGGTACTCGACCGGCCGTTTGACTACTGTTCTGAGGTCGAACTTCAATCCGATCGCGTCGATCAATTTGGGCCCGCCAGTGTCGCCCTGGCGCACCGCCGCGAAGTTTGCGATCAGGTCTGCGGCGGAAACGGCGTTCAGGACATCACGCGCCGTCCTGTCCACCTCGGCCCACCCTGGGAGGGCATCACCGACTTTCGGTTTTCCGGTCAGGACGCTGTTGGTGCTCTTGAGCCGGTCGGGAATGGTGCCGAGCGCGAGCAGTGCAACCGCGCGAAGCCCGATGGCGGCGCGGACGACCTCGCGTTCACCGACCTGTTCGAGGAAACGACGTCGAACCTCTGCGGCCCACCGATCCAGTCGGTCCTCCAGCGTCAGCATCAGGTCGACCAGATCGTAGTCCTCCGGTACCCAGTCGGCGTCCTGTGCGTTCCACCGACTGTGGTCGTCGAACCACTTCGCCGCGATCATGGCTCGGACGTCTTCCGGGTCGCGGGTCAAATCGAATCGCACGTTCGTTCCGGAAGGGATCCTTCCCCTGGAGTCCTCGATCACGAAGGAGTAGCTGCGGAACAGTTTCTTGAGCAACGTCCCGCCGGTGCCGTTGCCCGCGGTGTGGAACAGGTCCTGATCGAGATCGAGTCGCTCGCTGACCAGCTTGTACAGGATTGATCGATACTGGTCGGCGTCGCGGCCAGGCAGTTCTTCACCATTCTGCCACTGGTACAGGGGAAGGAGTGGATTGACTGCGGGCGAAGCGGTGGGTGCTTCGGCCTTCGGTGTGCCGCCCTGTCGCCCGGGCTGGGCCAGCGCAGGAGCGCTGATCACACTTCCGGAGGTCGGCTGTATGGAGAAAGCCTCGGCCACCGCAGGCGGCAATTCTCGTTCATCACCCCACAGGACGAGTGCGCGGTACAGTCGTTCGGCCTGCTCTCCGGACCGGCCTCTCAGCACCATCTCCTTCGCGCGCTGGACCGTGAAATCGAAACGCTCACGTACCCCTTCGTGCGGGTAGGTGCCGTCCTCGATGCGAGCGTCGGCTTCGATCAACTCCTGGGTCACGCACACGTCCAGCACCTCGCGGGGTGTGGGGCTTTCCCCCTGGCCCTTCAGCGCTCGTGTCAACGCCACGTCGTTGTAGGGGTAGAGGCCGACCCTGCCCAACCCCGCGATGTCGACGGCACCGAATCCCGCATGACACTTGTCGCGGAAGCGGCAGGGGTTGCCGTCCTCCAGCGTGTCGCACGCGTTCCGCATCCAACTGCCGTCCCGATCGGCTTCGGCCCACGCTTTTTCCACGTCGGGACGGCCGACTCGAACGAGGTTGAGGTAACGCCCGATGAACTGCTCCCGGTCGGTGGTCGCGTTCGGCGTGACTGCGAACCTGTGGGTAATCCGGGTCGTCACCGTCTCGTGGAGACGGTCGAACGCACCGTTCGTCACCGCGAAGACGACGCGCAGCGGCGCCATATCGTCACCGGGCTGAATGGTGAACTGGTCGTACAACTCGCCGTCGATCAGGCCGAACTGCACCAGGTCCTCGAAGAGCAGGACCAGTTCCTTGTTCTCACTGCGGAGGATCTGTCGTGACCGGTGGAAGAGTGAAGCGAGCGTTTCACCGTTGTGACCGCGGAAGCCCAGAGCCCGCGGCGCCGCTTGCGCCAGCGCTTCGTTGAGCAACTGCATCGCCGAATCAGGGGCGAGTTCGATGACGTTCCACAGGTCGCGCAGTTCTCTGTTGTCGGCGAGCGCCCGCCGCATGCGAGCCTCACGCAGAGGCAGGTCGTCTCTCGTGAAGCCCTCCTGCTGGTCGTCGCGACTGGACGTCTCTTCGTACACCGAACCGGTGAACCGGTCGAGCAGTCCACCCGGACGCAGCAGGGCCTGGTTCACGGGCGGCAGTTCGAGGAGATCAGCCAAGCCGTTGCGCCGCTTGCCCTGCTCGTCCGCCAACCCGAGGAGGCTGGTGCGCATCTCGCGGGCCTGAGCCTCGTGCTTGTCCTCACCCGGACGTGCGGGCGCCGGTTCCAACGTCCAGGTCAACACCAAGCGGATCTCCGCCAGCAAGCGGTCTCGCAACTCGCCCGGAGTCGTCTTGCCGACTGCCGCGTCAACCCGCTCCATCAGTTCTGTCCCGCCGCCGCCGGGCAGTCCCTCGACGATCCGCTTGAGCAGTTGGCGGATCGTCTGGACTGCCCTGGGTACGTAGAGGACGTGGTACCGGTCGTCCTCGCGGTCGAGGTTCGCGTGAACCCAACGGACCACGTGGCTCTTGCCTGCTCCCGAAGCTCCGGTGATCGCGATCAGCGTGTTCCGCGAATTGTCCCCCATGGTCGCGAGCAGTGCGTTCAGCACTCGGCGTTCACCGGTGTCGCCGTCACGGATCTCGGAACCCCGCAAGTGCTCCAACACCATTGGGGTGTGCGCTGCCATGAACACCGCATCGGTGTCGGTGGGCATGGCACCGATGTCGGAGAACACCGTTTGCCGCACGGACTCCGCCGTCCAGCATCGGAAGGTCTTCATCGAGATGGTCACGCGGACTCCTTCACCGTGTGAACCTGGGCGATGCGGCGAACGCGGTCGCCCAAGCGCAGCGCCACGGTGTCTGCGGCGTCATCCGAGGAGATCAGTCGCAGACGGCCAGCGCGTTCCAGCTTGAACATTGCCAACACCGTCGCGGCCAAAGGGGTGGTCTCCGCTTGTTGACCGGCCGGCAGCGATTCCAGCAAGCGCGGATCGCCAAGCAGTGGCACCGCAGTGTGCAAATGCTTAAGCCATTCGACGGCCGAGCTTTGTTGCGGCAGCTCGTCGAGCACACCCTCGACCGCTTTAGTGGGGTCGATCAGCACACGTGGCTTGTTGCCCGCGGAAACCATCGTGATCAGGCCGAGCGCTCGTGCCCAGCGGATGAACGGGCGCCACTGCTCCTCGTTGTAAACGGCTGATCGCATGCCCGCCTGGTCGAAGGTCCTCTGGAGTTCTTCGTCCCACACTTGGGGAAACGTCGACAGCGGGTCCTTCGTCATGAGCCAGACCAGGGCGAACGGCACATCTGGAGGACGCTCCCCCTCTGCCACCGACGCCAGTGCCCGAGCGCCGAACAGCCGGAGGAGGAGGTTTCGGAACCCACGGGAATCCGTCGTGGGGACCGCCTTGACAGGCGCCACGTACTCGCCGCGCAGCGACCACAGCCGACGGGCGCCACTTCCTTGGGCGTCGAGAATGCCGAGGTCAACGCCGATGGACAGGGAGTCGGTCAGCATCGTGGGCACGTCCGCCGTCCGGCTGCCACGTCCGACCTCACTGTTCGCGGGTGGAACCAGTTCCTTCACCAGGAGGTCCAACGACTCGCCGTCGCGGTGCTCGGCGAGGTAGCGGCAGATCACGAACAAGGCTTGTGCACTCGCAACCACCTGGTTCTTCAAATACGTCACGATCAACTCCTGATGACTTCCAGAGCGGTCCAGGCGTCGAGGGCCGCGAGTTCGCGCCCGACCTGGCGCCCGTTGATCGACGTGCCGTGTTCCACGAGCAGCACGTCGTACATCTGCTCGATCTGCTGCCGTTGTGCTGCCCTGGCACTCGGCACCAGCCAGGTGCCCGGCACCCGGTAACCGGCCGGGTGGATGACGAACGACGAACAGGGTGTCAGTTCACTGGGGCCGACTGGTTCAGCGTCGCGGAAGACCCACCGGTCGGCGGGCAGATCGACGTCAAGCGAACCGGCGATGTGCCGAACGCCTCGCCGGATCAGGGCGAGTGCGAGGGTCGACGCCACCCGCTCGTGGTCGTCTGTGGTCAGCAGGATCAAACCGTCATGGGCTCCGGAGGCGGCAGCCAGGCGTGCCAGATCCGCAGTGGCGTCGCGGGCCAGCGGCCAAGACTGCGGCAGCCCAGGAGACGAATCCTCCGAAGGAGCTGTTCCATCACGCCGGCATCCGGGGCACCTGCCGCACGGTGCCGTCGGGGCCGTGCCCTCTGCAGCACGACCGAACAGGCCGAACACTCGATCGGAAGCCTTGTAGTAGCGAGCGATACCCTCGCACGCCCTGATTGACAGTGAGGCGACCGCCTTAGCGGCGTCCAACGATTGCCGAGACCGCATCATCTCCGTTGCTTGCCACTTCTGCCACGTCTCGGTCCAGAACGTCGCGGCACGCAGGTCGCCGCGACGCAGTTCGACCGCCACCCAGTCGGACGGTTCGTCGACGCTCGCCGCCAATTCCGCGCGTTCCTCGAAGTCGGACTGAACACGTGTGCATGCATCCAGTTCGACCAGTGCCTGGACCACTTGAGCGTTCCACCGCCGGTTGTAGGAACCCCGCGCGACGCCGCGGCTGCCCTCCAAGTCGACGAACGTCTTGCCGGAATGCGTCCGCCTGTGTCCCCAGAGGTCGTTCCAGCGGTCCTGGGCGGTTGGAGGGCTGAGGACCTTGGTCGTCAGATTGCCCGCTTCGGCCTCGTCCTTCGGTGCGGTGATCAGGAGACCTGCCGAGACGTGACCGTCTCTACCACCGCGCCCCAGTTCCTGGTACCAGCGGTCGACCGTCTCGGGGAGACAGGCGTGGACCACGGTACGGATGTGGGGGTAGTCGATCCCGAGTCCGAACGCCGAAGTGGCGACAACCAGGTCGATCGACGCAGGGGAGTGCTCCGTGTTCCGCAAGCCTTCCAGCACAAGCATCCTGTCCTCGGCGCTGGTCTGCCCGGTCACCGTGGCGAGGCGGCGATAGCCGTGTTCCCTTAGCCGGGCCGCCCACTGCTCGGCGATCTCCGGTGAGGTGAGGTACAGCACCGCCGGGCGCGGCAAGCGCGCGAGTGCCTCAAGCACGCGGTCCTGTCGGACCTGCTCGTCATCAGCGGCCGAGATCCACAACTCGGGCTCCGCACGCAACGCGTTCGCGGCGATGAGGGTGCACGGTCCGGGCTCGCTGAACAGGAAATGCAGGTCCTCGAGCTCGTACGAACCGAGTGTCGCGCTGAGGAGTAAAGTCGTGGGTTCCGGGTGCTCGCGTTCGGCCGCACGTCGCAGGAGGTCACGCCGCAAGTCGGCCAATGTGCGGAATTCTGGCCTGAAGTCGCGCCCCCACTGGGTGACCAGATGCGCTTCGTCGATCACCAGGCCGCCGAGCCGACCGGTCTTCGCGGCGTCGAGCAGCAGTTCGCGCAACGATCGGGTCATCGATTCGGGTGAAGTCACGAGCAGCGGCTGCCGTCCCTCGCGCACCCGGGACTTGAACACTTCTCGTGTCTCGGCGGGGGTGTCGCCCGTCCAAGCGAACTTGAATGCTGACTTGTCGACCGCCGGATTGCGCCTGGCGTAGTGCTCCCTGAACCGGCGTTCGAAGTCGTACGCCAACGCGACCGTCGGTACGACCACCAGCGTCAGGGAATTCTTCCGCTGGTCCGCGAGGCACAGGGCGACCTCGGTCTTGCCGGAACCGGTGGGTAGCATCGCGATGATCGTGCTACCCGCGGGTGCCGAGACCACTGCGCGGCACGCTGCACGTTGCCCTGGTGTGCGGTAGTACGCGTAACCCGTGCACCGCTCGAAGAACGGATCCGCGATCAGTTCGCTGCTGCGGAATCTCCTCCCGGCTTCGATACCGGCGGCTGCCGCCGCGTCCGGTGTACCCGGACCCAACCAACCCGGTTCCCAGGGATCTGCCGACCACCTGTCCGGTGTGTCCTCTCGTAGGAGCACCGCGTCCCGTACGCAGCGGAGGCGGGTGGAGATCACCGCGGCCGTCGTGACCCGCACGTCGCGCCGGTCTCGAAGCGACCAGCGTCGAAGCAGGTGACGCACCAACACCCCGAGATCCAGGTCGCTCACCCCGTCGGACGTGATGGCGTGTGCCAACCTGGCGTGCAGGTCGTCCCGGAATGCGACGGGTTCCGTTCCCTCCGGGTCTCGAAGCAGACGCAGCAGGATCTCATCGGCGTCCTCCTCGGTATGCCGGATCACAGCGCCGGCCAGAGCACGACGGCCCCACATGCGACGATGGATACTGCGGGTTCCCGTACTCCGCCGAGCAAAGCCGCGCCGAGTTCCTCTTCGCGGCGCAGCTCCTGCAACGCGCCCTGACGTTCGGTCGCGAACGGGAGCCGTTGTGATCGCGTCGTGAGGACCGCACGCCGTCGCTCGGTCTCCTCATGTGCTCGTTCGACTGCCGCCACCGGAGCGGTCGTCAACGCGGGCGTGGCCCGCAAGCTGTCCCAGGCCGCTTCAGCGCTTGCCTCGCACAACACCCTCCAGTCGGGTAGTTCGGCCAGCACTTGAGTCCACTCCCTTCCCTTGAGCAGGCGGTCCGAACCGCCTTCGTAGGGCTTCTCCAGCACTTCGAGCAGGGTGTGGTCGGCGGGACCGGCGCTATCGGTCCAGGTGCGCTCGATGACGGGGGGCAACAGGGCATCGCCTCGTCGACGCAGGCGACGACGTACTGCCTCGCTCTCCGCTTGTAGGCGGGATGCGTCGAACTCCACGAGGAAATCGCACGACAGCCAGAGCGTGGGCACTTTGACCTCGCGATACGGGCGTACGACGGCCCGGGCACGGCCGCGCTCGTCGATGCGGAGGTACTCCTCGAGCCAGTCGATCAGCGGGTCACCGAGCCGCAGCGGTGCGATTCCGCTATGGCTCGTCGCCACGGCTCGGGCGTATGCGCGTCGGCGCTTGAGCAACGGCAGGACCTGGATGGCAACGTCCTGGGAGACACCGAAGATCGACCTGCCTGCCGAACCGTCGAATTCGACGACTCCGGTGGCGGGGTGCTCGACCGGACGCAGGTCCAAGCCACCCCGCATGGACGTCAATCGGGTGAACGCCTCCTTGAGCGAACGGGAGTCCTCTTCCTCCTCCCGGAGTTCCGCTACGCCGGCCGGGTCGAAATCTGAAGCGACGGTGACGGATTCCAGTTCTTCCAGCAGGTCTACGTCCGTCTCCTCGTCCTTCAGGCTCTCCCGGAGAGCCATGAGGTCCATCTCGAACGCCAGGCTGCCCTTCGACGGCAGATCGCGGGCCAACTCGCCCAAGATCTCACTTAGTTTCTGCTGCAAGGTGGCGACCGAGGTGCTGAAGATGCCGATGCCGTCCCGCAGTAGACGCAGGTGGGACGTCAACCATTCGCTGTTCGGCTCCGTCACCACCAGTACGTTCGCCCGTTCTCCCGACCTGCTGGCGAACCTGTCGAGGCGTCCGATCCGCTGTTCCAGGCGGTTCGGGTCCAAGGGGAGGTCGAGGTTCAGCAGGACATGCGCGTCTTGAAGGTTGCGTCCCTCTTCCACCGTGTGGTCGCCGACGAGCACGCGACCACCGTGAGAAGCCAGGAAGTGCTCCACGTCCTGTTCACGGTCGGCTGGCGACATCGAACCGAGATGCCCGCCCACCTGCTTAGGCCACCGTGATCGAGCCGCCTGGATGAACTCCTGTGCGATGTCCGTCGACGTCACGACGACAACCACCTTGAGCCCATCCCGCAATGCGTTCTCCACCAGGTCCAGCGCGAGAGCGGTGCGTGCCCCGGTGCCGATCAGTTCGAGTTCCGCTGTCGTGGTGCGGAACAGGGCTCGGTGGTGCTCCGGCACGAAGAGATCGCTGCTCTCCGGGGCACTCAACCTGCGGTCCAGGTATCGGAGCAACGCGCGTGGTCCACCCAGGCCGGAGACCACGGCACGACCGAACACGGTCGGGTCGGACCCCTGGTCGAGCAGGTCCCGGTATTGGTCGAGGAACTCGTCCACGACATCACGAGCCGGGTCGTCGAGAGGGATGAACGTCGTCTCGCGACCGGTGACCGGGTACTCCACGGTCGCGTCGGTGTTGCGCCGGTGGCGGATGATGCGTCGGCTGATGCGGTAAGTCTCCCGCACGTAGTTGACCAGCTTCGACCAGGCGGGATCGTCGGGTTCCGCGGCGACGCGGCAGGAGTCCACCAAGTGGACCAGGACCGGGTCGTTGCCGTGTGCGGTACTCAATTCGTCCAGCACCCCGGAACGCAGCAGGAGACCGGCCCGGCTCGAGGTGAGCACCTCAAGGCTCGTCGCTTCCCTCTCGCGTGCCCGCATGCGCTCCCGGAAGGCATCGACAGCGTCGCGCGGGAACGCGGTGGAGTCGATCAAGTGCAGTAGTTCAAGGAGAATACGGGGGTCTCCTCGCATGGGAGTGGCGGACAGCAGCAGAAGCCCTCGTGTGGCGAGCAACGCCGTCCGGAGCATCGGCGTCCGGTCAAGGTGCGGTATCAGGCGGTGTGCTTCGTCCACCACGACCACCGCATGAGCACGCAGGTCACCCTCTGCGCACAACTGCTCGTGAGCGATCAACCGGATTCGACCTCGGGACAGAGCTGTGCCCAGCAGGAAGCGGTCGCGCAGTTCGCCGCGCCACTGTTGTAGCAACGATGTCGGCACCGCCACCAATGAAGTGGCCCTTGCGTCGTCGAGGAGTAGTTGACGGAGGATCAGACCCGCTTCGACTGTCTTGCCGAGACCGACTTCGTCGGCCAGGAGGTATCGAAGCACAGGATCGGACAGGACCCTGGCCACGGTGTCGAGTTGGTGTGGGTAGAACTCGACCGGTGCGGACAGGACTGCGGTGAACCCTCGGGAGGTCTGGCGTTGGCGCAGTAACTCGTCGCGGAAATCCCGCCGAGCTTCGTAGTACTCGGGTGAGTCGCAGAAGCCGTTGGCCAACGCCTCGACCGGATCGGCGAGGGGGCGGTTCCACCGCACGACGAAGCGATCGCCCGTCAGCTTGACGTCATGCGGGATACCGGGAACCCGCACGTGGTACGCGTTGAACCCCGCCGGGGCGGTGATCTCCGCGGCGTGCCACCCGTAGGGGTCACCCTTCAACCAAACGCGGGTGCCCTTGGGTACCTGCACCACGTCCAGGTGTTCGAAGGGAACGATCACCCGCTTCTCGCGGACCCTCGGTACGTCGGTGTACACGACCAAGGCGCCATCCGGTCGCTTCTCCGTGCAAAAACCGAAGCCGTAATCGTTGGCCCGGGACCGCACCCACCGGCGAACGTACCTCTCCGGCGAGGAATGCTTGTTCAACAATCGAAGGCTCGCAATGCTCAATACGTCGTACCGGTGTTCCGGCTTGGCCCGCTTGAACTGAATGGCACATCCGGTGGAACGGTCCTCCGTCCTCCGGTCGCGTATCGACCATGCTGATCGATTTGTGCAATTTGCGCACCGCAATATTGCGGCCTGTCGCGGCGTGGTCGACCTAAGAGAATGGCGTGGTGTGCACCGGACCTCGTGCCCGGCCGATCATGCACGGTGTTGCCACCTCCGATCCATGGGCCCTGCATGGAGTCTGGACTCCATCCCCTACTGTTTCGTCGAGGTAGCTTCCATCGTTACACCATCGCGATCCGAGGGTTGATCCGACCGACTGCTCGTGGTCGGTGCGCCGGTCTACCCGTGGCCGGTCAGGTGTTCGTGCTCGCCCCGGTCACTCGTGGGTCGGCCGGTGCTGTGCGCCTGAGAGTCGAACGACGATCGGCGTCATGTCCGGTAACGAGGGAGCGACGCGACGGAAGAACGGTGCGAGAAGCAAACCAGTTCATCGCACCGCTCTTCCGATCGGCTCGTTGTCGGAACCGGTGTCGGAGTCCTTCGGCATGGACTACCGCGTGTGCTTGCGCAACAACTTCAACAGGTGCGTGGTCAGTTGGCGGACGTCATTCGGAGTGTTCTGGAGGTTGTTCCAACGCCGTTCGCCGTCACTGAAGTTCCACGTTCCGGACATCCACGCCACGTGGGGGCGCAGGCTTTCGAGTATCTCGCGGAGTTCCACGGTTTTCACCCCTTCGGCCGGTACGTCGTCCGTCAGGGTATCCATGACGAAGCCGAGCGACTGGATGCCGACACCGTGGGTGAGGCGCGACTGGCGGGGCGGCTTGCTCCACTCCTCGGGGAACACCTCGCGCACGACTGACCAGAAACCGATCAGGTGGCTGAGCATCCGGTCTACGTCACCGGAGCCGTCGACGGGGTTGCGGTACTGGTAGAGCGCTCCCTCGAAGAGGCTGTGCTCGACCATTTTGAGGACGCTGTTGTCCTTGATGTAGCCGTCCGGGGCGGTCGGCGACGCGATGATACGGAAGAACGGGCTGCGGCGACTGCCGTTCAGGCGGGTCATCAACTGGGCGGGCAGACGCCGGCGCACGTAGGAGTCCGGCAGGTGGCCGGTGGTGTCGGGCAGCAGTTCGTAGATGAGGCCCTTCGGCAACGCCCTCGTGGAGTTGACCAGGATAAACTGCGAGCGCTGCTCCTGTTCCGAGTCGGTGATGAACCCGACGACCGCGATGGGGAACTCGGCGAGGTCGGCATCGCGGATCGCGGCACTGCGCTGCTGGCCGTCGACGAGCCAGGCGGGTTTCTCGGCCTCGGAGAGGCTTTCGTCCACCGGGATGACGAGCTCCCCGGGCACCGAGTAGTCGACCGTGTCCGAGGGGATCATCAAGGACGGGGTGAACTGCACGCGTTCGTCGAAGGCAACGACGATCGCGTTGGGCAGCATCGCCCCGCCCGACTCGAGGTACTTGCGAATACCGCGGATGTGGCTGAGCACCTCCGGACGCTGGTAGCCGTGCAACTGTTCGCCATCGTCACGGCGGATGCGCGACACCGCTGCGAAGCTGTGCAGCTTCTTGCCGTCGACGGCGAAGCAGTAGATCCGTCGACGCCCCTGCCGGACCTCGAGGGCAGGGAGTCGCAGGGTGTACCTGTCAGCCACTATCTCTCCTAGTTGAGGGAACGAACTCACCGCGGGCCGGTCGCGGGGTGACTTTGCGCATCTTGGCTTCCAGAACGGCCAGGTTGTGGAACCCACGCCGCTTGTTGCGCTCCGTACCTCGGAAGATCGCTATCTCGATACCGTGCTCCCTGCACAACGCGCAAGGGCAGGACTTCCAGGGGCGCGCCTCCAGCGTTCTGCGGTACTGGACGAGGTAGCTCTTCTTCTTCGCAGGGTTATCCCCCAGCACGAGCGCCTCGTAAGCGGTCAAGGCAGTCATGACGTCTTCGAGGTCTACGGCGCCCTGGTCGTACCCCCGCAGGGCGCTCAGACACTCCCGCTCGGCGAGGATAGCGTCGCGTTGCGACACCGCTCCCGACAGGATCGACCGCTTCAGCGCCGGGTTGCCGTCGACCTGGGGAACCCGCACGGCCGTATAGGCACCGTCGGCGGTGTGGTAGTTGTTCCGCTCGTCCATGAACGACTGCCGAAAAGCGGATGTACTGTCGAAGCTGGTCACCCCGAGTTCGGCGAAGCGCTCCATGCTATCCACCCTGGTGATCCCGAGGAGGTGCAACTGCGTTTCCGGTCGCAGGATGGTCGAGATCTCCTCCAGGCACGCCACGATCTCGTGGGTCTTGAGCGGCACCATGCCACCGAGCGCGACCCTGCGGTACCCCATCTCCTGCAAGCGGGCCACGCTGTCGGCGTAGCTGGCGGGGCTCCACCCCTGTGCGGCGCCGACCGGTTCGACGAGGCTGTCCCGTTCCTGCACGGCGGCGAGGAACTTTTCCGCCAGGTCCAGGGAGATGTGCCGCCGTTTCGCCCAGGCGGGGTCCACGTCGTCCTCGCCCGCCTCCGGGATGTACCCGAAGATGACGTGGTCGATGCTGACGCCCGAGTCGAACCCGCATTCGTCGTAGAAGTCGAGGACCTCGTCGACCGAGTAGGGCGGATACTCCTCGTCAGCGTAGTTGAAGGCGCCGCAGTCGCCGAGGCTCGCGGTGCCCGACGGCAGCCTGAAGAACTTACGCACTCCCAGGCGGTAGAGCCTGGCGCGCTGCGGTGCGGTGTACTTGCCCGCTCCCTTTACCGAGCCGTCGACGATCGCCTTGCTGACGAGGACACCGTCGTAGGGAGACGGTGTGACCACTTCGTGTGCGTACACGTCGTCGCGCTGGCGAACCCGCGTGGGCAGGTACTCGTCGTTGAGAAAGTCGTACGTCGGGCTGACCAGGTCTTGGCTGTCGGGGAAGTAGAACTTCACGACGCGTTCACCCGAGACTTGACGTAGACGCGGATGATGAAGTTGGACAGGACGCTGATGTGTCGCGGAGTGTTCTGGAGTTCGTTCCAGGCGATGTTCAACTCACCCCACCGCCCCTTGGTCCAGTGACAGTGGTCCGCGATCAACGTCAGTTCCCTCCTCATCTGCTCGACGACATCCGTCGCTTCCAGGTCCACGTTCGGGACGATCTTGTCCATGAGTCGCCCCATGGCCCTGATCCCGACACCGTGCATCAGCCTGCTCTTGGTCGGCGGCAGACCCCAAGCTTCGGGAAAGGTGTGCTGCACGGCGGTCCAGTAGGAGACCAGGATCTTGCGTATCGCACCCGTGTCTATGGTGCTGTTCGACAGGTTGCGATAGAGGAACAAGATGCCAGCGGACGAGTTGAGGGACTCTTCGACCGCGGCTGTGAGGCTGTTGTCGGTGACGACGGCGGTGCCGCGCTGTTCGGGACTGGTCGACGGCCGCTTGATCAACCCGCGGAAAGGCGAATCCGAATCCTGGTTGAGCATGGTGACCAGGGCGGACGGCAACTTGCGTGCGGACAGCTTCGCGGGCAGGGCCGTGCCCACCTCGGGCAGCAGTTCCGACACGAGGTTGGCGGGCAGCGGGGACACCGTGTTCACCCGCAGGAACTGGTCGCGCTGGGTGGCGATGTCCTCGGCCACGAACCCGGCGACCGTCACGGGCAGGCGTGTCCTCTTCGTCCGTGCGAGGGCCAGGCTCCGCTGCTGGCCGTCCACGATCCATGCCGGGCGCGGCTCGTCCGGGGTCTGCGGGAGGGGGATCTCGATCGTGCCGCTGATAGCCAATTTGTCGGAGGCTGCTGGACCGGGGCTGGACCGGAAACGGACGGAGTTCGGCAGGGCCATGATCAAACCATTGGGGAACAGTACCTCGTCGCCATCGAGGTACTCGAGGATCTGGTTCACGTGCTGCTTCTTCTCCGGGCGCTGGTAACCAATCAGTCGACCCGCATCGTCCCGGGAGATCCGCGCCACGTCGGCGATCAGGGCGACTTCCTCGGCCGCGAGGGTGAAGATGTAGAGGGGGATCGTCGGGTGCTGGAGTACCTTCAACGCCCTGCGCTTGAGGTTCACCGCTCTCCCATCGTCTCGGAGTAGAGGTTGGCGAACCTCTTCTGCTCGCAAGCCCTGCCGCTTTCTCTGAGCAACCGGTGCAACCTGGTCCGTGAGACGCCGGGTTGCTCGGCTGCTGAAGCCCGGATGAAGTCCTTGACCTCCGCGTCCGTCATGGGCGTGCGGTTGTAGGTCTCGCGGTGTGCCGAACGCTCGACCCAGCGTGTCCACGACTCCGTCGTGGCAGGTGAGGTGAGTACACCGTCCTCGCAGTGGGCCAGCCAGGAAACGGCCATCCGCGCGTTCAGCCCGGTGAGGGTACCGCCCAGCGCTTTGCGAAGCGATCCGTTGGCTGGTACGCGCTGCACACCGGAGATGTCTTCGGTCCCGCCGACCAGCAGCGCATCGGTGCCCGCTTGGCCGAGTTCGCGCAGTTCCGTTGTCAGGACACTTCCGTAGACCTCGGACAACACCAGGAGCATGGGGCCGCGGGAGCCCAGTTCTGCCAGGGTCGATGTGCCCATGCGTTCCTGGAGTTCTCTCCACCACAGCCGCCGGTCGACACCGGTCGGCGCGACGCTGTCCTCGTGGCCGGCGTTGAAGGTTGCCGCGTATGTCGGGAACGAGGCGGTCACAGGCTGCAGGCCCAGTCCTGCGGACACGACCCACAGTTCGGCCGTGAACCCCGCTCGGGCTGCCGCATCGACCACGGCGTGCGCCTGGAGCCAGTGCTCACCCTTGTAAAGACCGCTCAGGGGAGTGCGGTGCGTCTCGGCATGGATCCGGTCCGTCCACGTTCCGAGCCGACTGCTCACCGTGCCCGTCGGGAGGGAGCTCACACGAAGAGCCGGAGGCGGGACGAACATCTTACGGTCCGTGCAGGTCACTATCACGGATAGTTTCTTCACGCCTCGCTGGCTCCCTTGGGCCCTAACTCGCATCCGATGCGGTTTACTCTACAACCTAGTTAGCTCGGTATGATCTTGCCCAGCTGTCCACCAATTGAAGGGTGACGTCGATGGAACGACCGGCGATCGTACTGCTCAGCGGCGGTCTCGACTCGACGACGGTACTGGCCATAGCGAAGGACCAGGGTTTCACCCCGTACGCGCTGAGCTTCCGGTACGGACAGCGCCACAGTGTGGAGTTGGAAGCTGCCGCGCGCGTCGCCGAGGCGCTCGGCGCGGCCGGGCACGTGGTCGCCGACGTCCCCATCGGGATCTTCGGCGGCTCCGCGCTCACGGCGGACATCGCCGTGCCGAAGCACGACAGCGTCGACGAGGTTGATGCCGACAGTATCCCCGTTACCTACGTGCCGGCTCGCAACCTGATCTTCCTCTCGTTCGCGGTCGCGTACGCGGAGACCGCTGGTGCCACCGACATCTTCACCGGAGTCACAGCGGTCGACTACAGCGGTTACCCGGACTGCCGACCCGAGTTCATGGACTCGTTCGAGGAAACGGCCAACCGCGGCACCCGGATGGGCGTCGAGGGCGAGTCCCGCATCCGCCTCCACTCCCCGCTGATCACCCTGTCGAAGGCGGACATCATCCTTGAGGGCCTCCGCCTCGGGGTCGACTACTCGATCACCTCAAGCTGCTACGACCCCGACGAGCAAGGACGGGCGTGCGGTCGCTGTGACACCTGTCTGCTGCGGCTTAAGGGATTCTCCGAGGCTGGTGTCGCCGATCCTGTGACGTACCGAAGCGCGAGCGCATGACCTACCTCATCAAGGAAATTTTCTTCACCTTGCAGGGAGAAGGCAGCCACGCCGGCCGCCCGGCTGTCTTCTGCCGGTTCTCCCGGTGCAACCTCTGGACCGGCTTGGAGAAGGATCGGTACCGGGCGATCTGCAAGTTCTGCGATACGGATTTCGTCGGTACGGACGGCACCGGGGGCGGGCGGTTCGCCACGCCCGACGAGCTGGCCGAGGCGGTCGAACGGGCATGGCCGTCGGATGCCAGGGACAACCGCTTCGTGGTGTGCACAGGCGGGGAACCGCTGTTGCAGTTGGACGCGGCCGCCGTCGACGCCTTCCACGTCCGGGGCTTCGAGGTCGCCGTGGAGACGAACGGGACCCGCGTCCCCCCGGCTGGGATCGACTGGCTCTGTGTCAGCCCGAAGATCGGAGCTGACCTGGTGGTGACCTCGGGTGATGAGCTGAAGTTGGTCTACCCGCAGGTCGGCGGCGATCCGGCGCAGTTCGAGCACCTGGACTTCCGCTCGTTCCGGCTCCAGCCCCTCGACGACCGGGAGCGGGAGAGCCACACCCGGGCGGCGGTGGAGTACTGCATGAAGAACCCGCGCTGGTCGTTGTCCCTGCAGACACACAAGTACCTGGGGATCCGTTGATGGAGATCTTCCGAGAGTTCACCTTCGAGGCCGCTCACCGGCTTCCCGAAGTGCCGGAGGGGCACAAGTGTGCTCGTCTCCACGGCCACTCCTACCGCGTGACTGTGCACGTGGAGGGGCCCGTCGACGAACGCGCCGGTTGGGTGATGGACTTCGGTGACCTGAAGACCGCGTTCAAGCCTCTCGAGGAACAACTCGACCACCACTACCTGAACGAGGTGGAGGGGTTGGAGAACCCCACGAGCGAGAACCTGGCGGTGTGGATCTGGGACTGCCTGTCGCCGGAACTGCCCACGTTGTCCGCTGTGACGGTGCGTGAGACCTGCACTTCCGGGTGCACTTATCGGGGGCGGTGACGTGCACGACATCCAGGCCGAGGTGGACCGCCGGGGGATCGAGGTCGACCAGGTCGGCATAGCCGGCTTGCGGTACCCGGTGGTGTTCGACGATGGCGTCACGAGTCAGCGGAGCATCGCCGAGGTGTCGGTCACCGTCCGGCTCCAAGCGGACCGTCGGGGCACGCATATGAGTCGGATGGTCTCACTCGTCCATGAACGCTTGCAGGCCTTCGATCCGCGGGACATGGCCCAGGTGTTGAAGGCGGGCGCCGACGAGCTGGACGCGCCCGGTGTCTCGGTGTCCTTGAGCATGCCGATCTCGGAGGTGACGTCCGCGCCGACGAGCGGGTTGGAGTCCGTGTCGGTCCACGACGTCGATGTGACCGGCACCTGGCAGGACGGCTCCTGCCGGGTGACCACGGCGGTGACGTCGGAGGTCACGAGCCTGTGCCCGTGCTCGAAGAGCATCTCCGACTACGGTGCGCACAACCAGCGCAGCAAGGTCACCCTGTCGGTCACCGGTCGTGGGGACGACCTGTACCCCCTGCCGGTGCTGGACGCGGTCGGGATCATCCGCGGCAGCGGGTCGGCCCCAGTGGTTCCGCTGGTCAAGCGCGTCGACGAGCGCACGCTAACGATGCAGGCCTACGACCACCCGGTGTTCGTCGAGGACATGGCGCGTGACATCTCCCTCGCATGTCGCACCCGCGGATTGGTCCACGAAGTCAGGGTGCGCAACCTCGAAAGCATCCACAGCCACGACGCCGTGGCCGTGATCACCGGATGACGGCGCACCGTCAATCGCTTCGTGCTGCAGGGTCGAGCGCGAATCCGTCACTCAGAAGTCGGCCGACCGGCCTGTATCGAAAGAAGGTCCTTTGAAGAAGATCACTCCGAGCGGGGTGATCCTGCTCGCCGCCTACGTCGCCACCATCCCCTTGGCGAACCTCGTCGTGACCCATTTCGGTGCCGTTCCGGTCGGTTTCGGCTTCATCGCGCCCGCAGCTGTCTACTTTGCCGGGTTGGCTCTGGTCCTCCGGGACCTGGCCCGTGAGAGCGCTGGACGAGGAGCGGTCCTGGCCGCCATCGTGGTAGGTACCGTCCTTTCCTACCTCCTGGCCGACTCCGCACTCGCCACCGCTTCGGCCGCTGCGTTCATCGTGGCTGAACTCCTGGACTTCGCGGTGTACGAACCGCTGCGGAAACGCGGCCTCATCGTCGCCGTGGTCGGTTCGAACATCGTCGGCCTGTTGGCGGACAGCCTCATCTTCCTCAAGCTGGCTTTCGGCTCCTTCGAGTTCCTGCCGGGGCAGATCATCGGCAAAACGTGGATGACTGTTGCCGCGGTTGCCATCCTTGTGCTGCTCGGTCGCAGGAGGACGCTGACCTGACATGCTCAGTAACCAGCCTGTCGCGGTGGTGCATCCAGCGATCACGCAGGTGCGCCAACGTCGGGTCCGCCGTTCATGGGATCAGTCTCGGTCTGAGGCTGAGGCAACGTGCGCACGTTTCCGCCCTCCAATCGGCGGATCCTAGCGCGGAGCCGCTCGAGTTCCGCCTGTTGGTGCTCGTTGTCGACTACCAAGGCGGCGATCTCGTGCTTGAGTACACGCACCAACTCTTCGAGTTCCGCCTTCTCGGCGCGGAGTCTCGTGATCTTCGCAGCTTGCTTGTCGCGCTGCTGGGTGAGCTTGCCGACCACCGTCACCGCGGGCGGAGCCGGGGCATCGGAACCGGCGGCCCGACGCTTGAACTCCGTCAGTAGGCTGGTGTCGGCCTTCCAGAGAGTGGAGTAGCCGACACTGGCCTCTTTGGCGAGGTTGGTGTAGGTGAGCTTGCCGTCGCATCGGGTCGGTTCGCCGTTGAGCAGGCGCTCCATTGCGGCGCGGATCTTCTTGTCGGTGGCGGCGCTGACACTCACGTGCTCTCCTGTCCCTCAGCGCTCTGGAGACGGTCCAGGATGCCTTGCCAAGCCTTGCGCTGCCGCAGTAGCACTTGCCGCTGGACATCGTTGAGCTTCTTGTCCTTCAGGTGCTCGTCGACCTCGGTGACCATGCGCCGCCAGGGTTCGCGGTGTTTCTCGGTCTGGCAGGCGTTGACGCAATTCGCGGGCTGGCAGGCGTCCAGGATCGGCAGAACGCGCTTGGCCTTGCTGCTGCTCTCCGAGAGGCACACCGCCTTGTCCAAGTTGGCCTCGTCGAACGCGCAGTCGGCCAGCACGCCAACCCGATAGGTGCGGGCCATCCCGCGCAGCATCTCCCGCACCCGCGCACGATCCGCGCGTCGGACAGGGGAATCGCCCAGCTCAGCGCGGACCTTGGCGAAGTCGGATTTCAGCCGCGGTGCCGCTCCGCCGGTGAACGGCCTGCCGAGTAGGTCGTCTTCGTAACGCTCCACGATGTCGTCGAGCTGGGCTTCGGCGCGCTCCTTCTCCACTTCGGCGCGGAATCCCGACTCGCTGGTGCCAGCGTACCCCTCGAAGATAGCCACTGACGTCTGCTGGTACTGGATCTTGCCAGCGACCAGGCCGAACGGCTGGCGGGCGATGTGCCAGGCCAGCGTGCGCCGGAACTGTCGGGTGGTGAACCACCACGCCTCGGTGGTCGTCTCTCCGTCGATGCTCTTCTGGGTCACTGGTGGGATCGGCAGCAGCCCGGTGCGCCCCGCGAGCGTGTTCACGTGCTCCGCAAAGTCGTTGATCATCTGCACGATCTCACTGGCCGGGACCTGGCTGCTGTGTCCGGGCCTGATGAACAGCGACTCCTGGTCGGTGAGGGTCTCTAGGATCTCGATGGCGCGCGCTACCTCGGGCAGCACCACCCAGGTTGCGCGTCTACGTTCCCTGCGGCGGCCTTTGACCACCCAACCTCGGAGCTTGTGGCGGATCAGTACGCCGTCGCCGCTGGGCTCGGTGAAATGGCAGCTGCGCTCAAGGCCCTGCACCTCGCTGTCGCGCATCCCGGACAGGTAGGCAACGACGATGTAGCAGGCGGCCAGCAGGTGTTTGGACTCCTCCGTGATTCGCTTGGAGTCGAACGGCTCCCGCCAAGGCAGGCCGGTGTCCTCGCACACCGTGATCGGAGTGTCGTACCCTCCTGGCTCCAAGCCCAACTCGTCCACTCCGTCCTGGATGAGCTTGAGAACCTTCTCGTGACCGCGTTTGCGCGGCATGTAGACACTGCGGTCGAGACCGGCGAGTCGGCATAGCAGGGTCACGTTGACATTGCGGTCGACTCCCTGCACGCGCCACCTGGCGGCAGGGTAGTCCGGCCGGCGCCCAGGCATGCCCCGGCCGTCGGCGCGTCGACGAGCGATGAACTCGGTCAGCCGCTCAATGGCCGCTCCAGCTGTGTAGACCAGCTTCCGAGAACGCAGGAGTTGGTGTTCGTCGCGGGCAGCCAGGATGTTCTCCGCTGCGGTATCGAGGTAGAACAGCGCCCACCGCAGCAGGGCACCGATGACAGGCTCAGGAATCCTCTGGGTTGCGTTCTCGTCGTTCTGCTTGGCCTTGCACACTTGGGTCGCCCGCCGGGCTCCCCACAGGACACTCTTGATCTCGGGAGCCGACAACTTCACACGTGCCCGGTGCGCAGGCCTTTTACTGCTCCTAACAGAATCGCTGGACGTGTCGGTAGCAGATGATGCAGGTGGCGAGGCCGAGGAAGGCTTCGTGGATGTCGTCGCGGCGTTCCCAGCGGATGCGCAGGCGTCTCATACCGTGGTACCAGGCGATCGTGCGCTCTACCACCCACCTGACCGTGCCCAGTCCGGAGCCGTGGGGTTGGCCGCGGCGGGCGATCCGCGTGCCGATTCCCCTGGCGCGCAGGCGCCTGCGGTACTTGTCGTGGTCGTAGGCGCGGTCGGCGTAGACCGTTCTCGGGCGTCGACGGGGACGCCCCCGTCTGCCGCGCACGTTCGGTACCGCGTCCAGCAGCGGTTCCACCTGGGTGACGTCGTTGCGGTTGCCGCCGGTCAGGATCACCGCGAGCGGGATGCCGCCGCCGTCGGTCAGGACGTGGTGCTTGGAGCCCGGTCGGGCGCGGTCGACCGGGGCTCGGACCGCTTTTGGGCCGCGACGCGCGGCCCGGACGTGCGAGGAGTCGATCGCCGCGCGGTCCCAGTCCAGCCTTCCCGCGGAGTGCAGTTCGGCGAGCAGTACCTCGTGCAGCCTGGACCACACGCCCGCCTCGTTCCAGTCGCGCAACCGCCGCCAGCAGGTCATACCGGAGCCGAATCCCAGCTCCTGCGGCAGGAACTCCCACTGGATCCCGGTGTGCAGCACGAACAGGATCCCGCACAGCACCTGACGATCCGGCACCCGCTTACGGCCAGGGTTGCGGGTCCTGCGCGGCACCACCGGCAACAACGGCTCGATCCGCTCCCACAGATCGTCCGGGACGATCCACGGCGGCGACTCACCCCTCCTCACGACCCAAAATGATCCACAACGGACACACTCGATGCCACCGCGTTGATCATTTTGTTAGGAACAGTTAGCCGGACGCACCCGCGTCCAGCCGCACGGCGCGTCCAGCCGAACGCACGCCCGCCGGTCCGCGAATTGCGGACTGGCGGGTAAGCCGTTTGGGTGCGTGGCAGGGTGGATTCGGCGATATACGCTGACTCCCCCGTCATCGGACCTGGGAAGGCGCGCTGTGCGAAGACGAAGACCCGGTCCACCAGTCCTGGTCCTGTTGGCTTCCCTGGCGTTGACGGGCTGCGCCGAGGAAAGCCCCCTGCCGAAGCCCGTCGTCGCGGCGTTGAGTTCCACCGCCGTTTCCTCCTCGGCCGCGCATCTCGCGGCCCAGCCGCTCGCCGGGCACGCCGGTGGTGAGGTCCGGCTCAGTGGTGAGGGTTATCCCGCGCACGGTCGAGTGGTGTTCACCTTCCACGGTTTGCAGGTCGGCGACACGACCGCGGACGCGGTCGGCCGGTTCGTCGAGGTCCCGGTGCGGGTGCCGGACACGTTCCGAGACTCCGCTCCCGGCACGCAGTTCACCATCGGTGCCACGTCCGGTCCGGTCTACGCCGAGACGCCGTTCGTCCTCACCCGGTAGAGCTCGTCCAGCACCTCGTCCCGGCGCAGCGCGAACCGGGCCGCCAGGTGGTCGGCCAGCCGCGCCACCTCGGGCACCTCGGGACCCTCGCCCTCGAACTCGGCCAGGTCCACGTACGCCTTGAGCAACCCTGCCTCGATCCGGCCTGGGTAGATGCGGCCGTTGCTCCAGCGGTAGAACGCGATGCCCTCGCGCATGTTCGACTCGTCGCCGTTGAGCACGAACCCGGCCGCCGCGCCCCGGTCCTGGGCCGCGTGCACGATGTCGGCGCCCGCCGAGCACCAGGTGCGGGACAGACCGACGATCTCCGCCGCGCCTTGCAGGTAGTCCAACGCGGTCGGCAGGGTGAACGACGACGACAACGCGGAGCCGCACACGAACACGAACGGCAGGTGTTCCGGGTAGCCCTCCTCCCGCGCGTCGGTCAACGCGGCCAGCGCGTGCGCCCGCCCGGCGTCGTGGCCGCCGGCGAAGTCGTCCTCCCCGATCTGGTGGTACAGCAGCACGAGCCGGCCCTCGGCCCGGTGCTTGGCCAGCGCTCCGGGGCGGTGGCTGACGCACCTCGGGTTGCCGGGGTAGCCGATGTGGCGGATCAGGAACCGCAGGTCGTACCCGCCGGCGCGGGTGTACTCGGCCAGCTCCCACGGCATCAGCTCGCGTGCGGCGTAGTCGGCGCCGTAAGCAGTGACGGTCGGCACGATCACCTCCAGGAGTTACCTCCGGTAGTACGAGGTTTAGCCCTGGGTAGTTCAAACCGGCGGCGCGTGCGCGGGGTGCACCGGCGTCGGCAAGGTCGGCTGTTGAGTGATGTGGGATATTGTTTGATGTGCGTTTGATCGGCGTTTGATCAGGGGAGGTGGGCGGAGGATGCCCGTGCTGGCCCAGGTGGATCTCAGGCTCGACGCCGGACCGCTGGACTACACCTTGCTGGCGGTCTACTTCGTGTTCGTGCTGGGTATCGGCTTCCTCGCCCGCAGATCGGTCTCCTCCAGCCTGGACTTCCTGCTCTCCGGCCGCTCGCTGCCCGCGTGGGTGACGGGTCTGGCGTTCATCTCCGCCAACCTCGGCGCCATCGAACTGCTCGGCATGGCGGCCAACGGCGCGCAGTACGGCATGGCGACGGTGCACTACTACTGGATCGGCGCGATCCCGGCCATGGTGTTCCTCGGCCTGGTGATGATGCCGTTCTACTACGGCTCCAAGGTGCGCAGCGTCCCCGAGTTCCTGCGCCGCCGCTTCGGCAAGGGCGCGCACCTGGTCAACGCGATCAGCTTCGCCGCGGCCCAGGTGCTGATCGCGGGCGTGAACCTGTACGCGCTGGCGTTCCTGCTCAACCTCATGCTCGGCTGGCCGATCCCGTTCTCGGTGGTCGCCGCCGCGCTGATCGTGCTCGCGTACACCACGTTGGGTGGGCTGTCCGCGGCCATCTACAACGAGGTGCTGCAGTTCTTCGTCATCGTGGCCGCGCTGCTGCCGCTCACCATCGTCGGCCTGCACAAGGTCGGCGGCTGGCAGGGCCTGGTGGACAAGGTCACCGGCGGTCCTGGTGGGTCCGAGCAGCTGTCGGCGTGGCCGGCGACCGAGTTGACGGGGATTCAGAACCCGGTGCTCAGCGTGATCGGCATCGTGTTCGGGCTCGGGTTCGTGTTGTCGTTCGGGTATTGGACGACGAACTTCGCCGAAGTGCAGCGTGCTTTGTCGGCCAAGAGCATGTCCGCCGCCCGGCGCACGCCGATCATCGGCGCGTACCCCAAGATGCTGATCCCGTTCGTGATCATCATCCCGGGCGTCATCGCCGCGCTGATCGTGCCGGAGATGGCGGCGCTCAAGGCCGGTGACGACAGTTCCGGTGTGGTCTACAACAACGCGCTACCGGCGTTGATCGGCGAGTTGCTGCCCAACGGGATGCTGGGCATCGCGATCACGGGCCTGCTGGCGTCGTTCATGGCGGGTGTCGCGGCGAACGTGTCGTCGTTCAACACGGTGTTCACCTACGACCTGTGGCAGGACTACATCCGCAAGGACCGCCCGGACGAGTACTACCTGCGGGTCGGGCGACTGGCCACGATCGGCGGCACGGTGGTCGCCATCGGGACCGCGTTCCTGGCCGCTGGGTACGGCAACATCATGGACTACATCCAGGCGCTGTTCTCGTTCTTCAACGCGCCGCTGTTCGCCACGTTCATCCTGGCCATGTTCTGGAAGCGGATGTCGGCGGCGGCGGGCTGGTCGGGCCTGGTCGCGGGCACGCTCGGCGCGGTGGCGGTGTTCGTGCTCGCCGAGACCGGCGTGCTCGACCTGCCGGGCCAGGGCGCCAGCTTCCTCGGCGCGGGCGTGGCGTTCGTGGTCGACATCGTGGTCAGCGTGGCGGTCACCTCGTTCACCCGGCCGGTGCCGGAGGAACGGCTGGTCGGGCTGGTCTACAGCCTGACGCCCAAGGAGGACCGGCGGCACTCCACCACGGGCGAGGACGCCGGGTGGTACCGGTCGCCGCTGCTGCTGGGTGTCGGCGTGCTGGTGCTGACCTTCGTGCTCAACATCGTCTTCGGCTGAGGGAGGTCTGGGTCGTCATGGCGCACAAGGCCGGTCTGTTCGACCTGCGACTGGTGATCGCGGTGCTGTTCGGCATCTACGGGGTGGTGTTGGTGGTGGTCGGACTCGGCTTCACCGACGAGTCCGACCTGGGTAAAGCGGACGGGCTCAACATCAACCTGTGGTCCGGTGTCGGCATGATCGCGTTGTCGGCGGTGTTCACCGTGTGGGCGACCGTGCGGCCCGTCATCATGCCCGACGCGTCGGCGCTCGATGAGTCAGAGCGGGATGTGTCGGCGCCGGATGAGAAGGCCTAACGCCTCGGGTAGACCGGGTTGAACGCCTCGACGGTCCAGGCGTCGAGCCAGCGGACGGCGCGTCGGATGCGGTTGCGCATTCGATGTTCCTCTCGTTGGGTTCAGCAGGGTCACCAGGTTCAGCGCGTTGATCTTCTGAATCGTTCCCGAAGGCCGTCGTGAGGACTGACACAGGGTTCCGGCCACGAATGGCTCAGGCGGTCGCTACCGTGCACGTCGTGCCCCGTCTCGTCGCCGTCCTGAGCGCGATCCTCCTGTTGGCCGGCTGCGCCGGGGCGGATCTGACCAAGCAGCGGTTCCCGCGCACCACCATCCCGGCCAACGCGGAGAACGTCGCCGACCCGTCCGGGACGGGTCAGAACACGCCGTCGCCGGACGGCCAGCCGGTCGACCCGGCGTTCGCGCCGGACAAGCTGCGCCTGACCGACCCGTGCGAGCTGCTCGACGAGGACGTGCTCAAGCGGTTGGGCACGCCGGGCGACGAGTCGCGCAGCGGGTTCAGCCGGTGCTCCAACTTCATGAAGGACAAGGCGGGCAAGGACCTCGCGGTCACCGTCGAACTCGGCCAGACCATGACCAGCGAACTCCAGAAAGCAGACCGGCAGCTGGCCGGTCTGCGCAGCTACGAGCAGACCCTGGAGAACAGCGCCTGCTTCGTCTCGGTGATCACCCAGGAGAAGCCGGGCCTGGGCATCACGGTGCAGATCGGCTACAAGGACGGCGACGCGTGCACGCCCGGACGGGTGGTGGCCGAGTCGGTGGTCGAGCAGGTCAAGGCGCGCGCGGCGACCCGGACGCCCGCCAAGGGGTCTTTGATCACGATCGATCCGTGCGCGTTGCCGGACAAGGCGGCGATCGACGCCGGGGCGGGCGCCGATGCCAGGGTGTACCCGTATGGGCTGCACAACTGCGCCTGGGTGGGGGACGACCGCGAGCTGTCGCTGGGCTTCCGTGAGACGTTCATCCCCGAGGACCGCGAGTTCGACGCCAACCAGACCGAGGTCGACCTGGGCGGCGGGGTCAAGGGGTACCAGGTGCAGAGCAGCACGGCGTTCCCGGCGTGTGAGGTGAAGTGGGTGCAGTTGGTCGGCGACGACAACGACGGCGAGCTGGTCGAGGTGAAGTCCGCCGGGCCGAAGACCAGCCAGTTCGACCGGTGCGCGACGGCTGTGACGTTCGCCAGGACGGTGGTCGGGAAGATCCCGAAGAGCTGAACGGGGGCTGACACCACCCCCAGTTGCCATTACTGTCCAGTAACACCCGCGTTGTGCTTGTGCTTGGAGGGCTCGATGACGCAGACCGCTCCCACCACTCCTGCGCGGGCCGACGACGGGCAGCGGCGGTTCGCCTCGCTCGACCCCCGCACGGGTGAAATCATCGCCCACCATCCGGTGGCGTCGGAAGCCGACGTGCGCGAGGCGGTGCGGGTGGCGCGGGACGCGGCGGCGTTCTGGGCCGAGTTGGGCTTTGACGGCAGGCGCGCTCGGCTGGACGCGTGGCGGCGGCTGCTCGTGAAACGGCTGGACGAGTTCCAGGCGCTGATCAGTGCGGAGACCGGCAAGTCCGCTGACGACGCGCGGACCGAGCTGGCGCTGGTCATCGACCACTTGCACTGGGCGGCCAAGCACGCTTCGAAGGTGTTGGGCAAGCGCAAGGTCTCGTCGGGGATGCTGATGTACAACCACGCGGCGACGCTGGAGTACCGGCCGCTGGGTGTGGTTGGCGTGATCGGGCCGTGGAATTATCCGGCGTTTACGCCCATGGGGTCTATTGCGTATGCGTTGGCTGCGGGGAACACGGTGGTGTTCAAGCCGTCCGAGTACACGCCTGGGGTGGGTGTGTTTCTCGGCTCGACGTTTGCCGAGGTAGTGCCTGAGTTCCCGGTGTTGCAGGTGGTTACCGGGTTTGGTGAGACCGGTGCGGCGTTGTGCACTTCGGGAGTCGACAAGCTGGCGTTTACCGGCTCTACGCCTACAGGTAAGAAGATCATGGCGGCGTGTGCGGCTACGTTGACGCCGGTGTTGTTGGAGTGCGGCGGTAAAGATCCGATGATCGTGGCCGAGGACGCCGATGTGCGGGCGGCGGCTGAGGGTGCGGTGTGGGGCGGGATTTTTAACGCCGGGCAGACTTGTGCTGGTGTGGAGCGGGTTTATGTGGCCGACGCGGTTTACGACGAGTTCATTGCGTTGGTGACGGAGAAGGCGGGGAAGTTGCGGCCTGGTGGTGAGGCGACGGCTGATTTTGGGCCGATCACCATGCCCAAGCAGGTGGAGATCATCCAGTCGCACGTTGCCGACGCGTTGGAGCGTGGGGGGCGAGCGGTTGTGGGTGGGCTGGAGTCGATCCGGCCGCCGTATGTGGAGCCGGTGGTGCTGGTGGACGTGCCTGCGGATTCGACGGCGTCTACTGAGGAGACGTTCGGGCCGACGCTGGTGGTCAACCGGGTTGCGGATGCCGATGAGGGGGTTCGGCAGGCCAACTCGCTCGCGTACGGGTTGGGCGCGACGGTGTTCTCGCGCAACCGGGGTGAGGAGCTGGCGGACAAGCTTCGGTGCGGGATGGTGGCGGTTAATGCGGTGCTGGCTTATGCGTCGGTGCCTGGGCTGCCGTTCGGCGGGGTTGGGGACTCCGGGTTTGGGCGGATTCACGGGGATGATGGGCTGCGTGAGTTCACTTACGCGCATTCGGTGACGCGTAAGCGGTTTGGGGCGTTGCTCAATCCGATGACGTATGACCGTGGGTCTCGGACGATTCGGCGCGTTTTGCGGCTGGTTCGTTTTCTTTACGGGCGGTAGCTCAAGTCCGGCTCGATTTGACATGAGGCCCTTACGGCCGGCCTAAGGCACCCGAACCCATGTCAAATCGAGCCTCGTCGGCCCCCGGCGGTTTGGTGTGGGGTGCGGGGGATTTGGTGGACTCGTTGGCCTGCGGCGGTTTGGGTCCGGTGCCAACTTTTTGTCGACGTCAGATGAGTGGCTGGCCTTGGTCAGCTGCTCGTCAGGGTCTGCTCAAGGTCGTTCAAGACCTTCTCGGCGGCCAGTACGCCTAGGCCTAGGAACCAGGTCTCGTCGGCGACGGGCTTGGCGTGGCCGGCCTTGACTGCGCTCAGCGTCTGCCACAGGGGGCCGCCGAGGACCTGGTCTTGGGCGGTCTTGGTCTGGTCGCCGTAGGTGCCGATGAGGATCCAGTCGGCGTCGGCTTGGGCGATCTGTTCGGTGCTGACCTCTACGGCTAGGTCGTCTGCCTGGCTGGCCTGGGGTTGGGGGATGCCTGCGTCGATCAGGATCGTGCCGATGAACGACTTCTTGGCGTAGAGCCTGGTCCTGCCGGGCATGAAGCGGAGCATGGTGACGGTGGGGCGCTTGCCCGCCTTTTGCTCGATGTTCTCGCCGACCTGCTTGGCGTGGGTTTCGTAGTCGGTGATCAGCTTCTCGGCCTCGGCGGTCTTGTCCAGGGCGGCTGCGTTGAGGCGGAAGTTTTCCTTCCAGGTGTAGCCGGGGCGGGCGGCGAAGACGGTGGGGGCGATCTCCGAGAGCTTGGGGTACTGCTGTTCGGCGCGTAGTTGCGAGCCGATGATCAGGTCTGGCTGGAGCTTGGCGATCGTTTCCAGGTTGAGGCTGGTGATGCCGCCTACGTTCTCCGGGGTGCCCGCTTTGTCGCCGACGTAGGACGGCATGGTGGGGGCGCCGTCGGGGAAGGCGACGCCGACTGGCTTGATGCCCAGTGCGACCACGTTGTCCAGTTCGCCGCCGTCTAGGACGACTACGCGTTCCGGGCGTTTTTCGAGGGTTGTTTCGCCCAAGGCGTGCTTGATCGTGCGGGGGAACTGGCCTGGCTTGGCGTCGGTGCCGAAGCCGGCGCTCTTCTCGCCTGCTTGGCCGAACTCGGAGCCGCCTTGGGCGACTGCGGGCTTGTCGGTCGGGGTGTCGGACTGGCCGCAGGCGGTGAGGGTTAGTGCGGCGGTGAGCAGGACCGCGATCCTGGTGGTAGACACTCTGGTGATCCTCCACTACTCCAGGTCACTGACCTGCTGTTATTAGGGTTGCCTCACCATAGCTTCCGCTTTCCGGGTCGATCGTGGAGGAGTAGTAATGGGTGATCAGCGTCGATCGGGAGGTCACCCGTGAAAAAGATCATCAACGACCCGGCGACCGTGGTGGTGGATGCGTTGCGCGGGATGGCGCTCGCGCACGCCGATCTCTTGGACGTCCAGTACGACCCGGCTGTGGTGGTGCGGGCGGACGCGCCGGTGCCGCGCAAGGTGGCCGTGATCTCGGGTGGCGGGTCGGGGCACGAGCCGTTGCACGGGGGGTTCGTGGGACGGGGGATGCTTGATGCCGCCTGTCCGGGTGCGGTGTTCACGTCGCCTACGCCTGATCAGGTGGCGGCGGCCGTTGCGCGTACGGATGGTGGCGCGGGGGCGTTGTTGATCGTGAAGAACTACACCGGTGACGTGCTGAACTTCGAGACTGCGGCTGAGTTGGGTGCTGCGGACGGCGTGGACGTGCGAACGGTTGTGATCGACGACGATGTCGCGGTCAAGGACTCGCTCTACACGGCCGGGCGGCGTGGCGTGGGTGGGACCGTGCTGTTGGAGAAGATCGTCGGTGCCGCGGCTGAACGTGGGGTCGATCTCGACGGGTGTGAGGCGTTGGCGCGGCGGGTTGTCTCGCAGGTGCGGTCTATGGGGTTGGCGTTGACGGCGTGCACGGTGCCGCACGCGGGGGAGCCGTCGTTCACGCTGGGCGACGACGAGATGGAACTGGGCATCGGCATTCACGGCGAGCCTGGGCGGCGGCGGGTGCCGGTGGGGCCGGCGGATGAGTTGGTGCCTGCGTTGCTGGACCCGATCTTGGAGGACATGCCGCTCGGTGAAGGGGGCCGGGTGTTGCTGTTCACGAACGGGATGGGTGGGACGCCGTTGATCGAGTTGTACCTCGCGCACGGCATTGCGGAGACGCTGCTGGCGGAACGGGGGGTTGCGGTGGAACGGCGGCTGGTCGGGCCGTACATCACCAGTCTGGAGATGCAGGGCATGAGCCTGACCGTGCTCAAGCTGGACGACGAGATGGTGGAGTTGTGGGACGCGCCCGTGCACACGCCGGCGCTGCGGTGGGGCGTCTGATGGAGTGCACGGCGGAGTCTGTCGCGGAGGCGCTGCGGGCGGTGGCGGCGGTCGTGGTCGAGCACCGGGACGAGCTGAACCGGCTGGACCGGGCGATCGGTGACGGCGACCACGGCGAGAACATGGCCCGGGGGTTCACCGCGCTGGTGTCCAAATTGGATGATCATGTGCCGTCGTCGCCGGGTGGGGTGCTGAAGTTGGTGGCCACGACGTTGATCTCCACGGTTGGTGGCGCGGCGGGGCCGTTGTACGGGACGGCGTTCCTGCGTGCGGCCACGTCGGTCGGTGACGTCGCGTCGTTGGACGGTGCGGTGGTCGCGGCGGCGTTGCGGGCCGCGTTGGACGGTGTGGTGGCGCGGGGTAAGGCCGAGCTGGGGGACAAGACGATGGTGGACGCGCTGACGCCGGCTGTGGCGATGGCGGAGTCCGTGGCGGTTGGTGGTGGGGTGGCCGAGGTGTTGTCGGCGGCGGCTGACGCGGCCGAGTTGGGGGCCGACTCGACGGTGCCGTTGGTGGCGCGGAAGGGGCGTGCGTCGTACCTGGGTGAGCGCAGTGCGGGGCATCTCGATCCGGGAGCGCGCTCGACGTCGTTGTTGCTGCGGACGTTCGCGGGGCGTGCGCGGTGATCGGGCTCGTGGTGGTGTCGCACAGTCGGCAGTTGGCGTTGGGCGTGGCCGAGTTGGCCGGGCAGATGGCGCCCACGGTGGCGATCGTGCCGTCCGGTGGGGATGGGGAGGGTGGGCTGGGTACAGATTTCCTGGCTGTTGGGGAGGCGATCGCGGAGGCCGATTCGGGTGACGGCGTGGTCGTGTTGTTCGACCTGGGGAGCGCGAAGATGGTTGCCGACATGGCTGCCGAGGAGGCGGACGGGTCGGTGATGGTCGTGGACGCGCCGTTGGTCGAGGGGGCGGTGGCGGCGGCCGTTCGGGCTCAGGGTGGTGCCGGGTTGGCTGAGGTGGCCGCGGCTGCGGCGTCGGCTGCCGGTGTGTCGTCGGATTCTGGCTCGCCGCCTGTGTTGCGGCTGGTGGGGGATTCGGTGCGGGTCGAGGTGGAGTTGACCAACTCGGTCGGGTTGCACGCGCGGCCGGCGGCGTTGGTGGTGCGGGCTTTGGATCCGTTGGACGCCTCGGTGGTGGTGCGGTTCGGCGAGGAAGAAGCGGATGCGAAGAGTGTGCTGGCGTTGATGGGGTTGGGTGCGCCGGGAGGTGCGCGGGTCGAGGTCGTGGCGAGCGGTGCGGACGCTGCGGAAGCCGTGCGGCGGGTGGAGGAGTTGGCCGCGCGGCAGTTCGGTGAATGACCTGCGTCGCTGGACCGATTACTTGCTCGATACCGATGGTGAAGCTCACGCTAACGACGCGTGACCACCGTGGGATAGTCGCGACAAGTTACCGTCTGGTAGCCACTCCGGTGAGTGGGAGGTAAACAGTGACGCGCCAGTTCAGCACGGTCGGAGTCGTCGGTCTCGGCACCATGGGGGCCGGTATCGCCGAGGTCCTCGCCCGGACCGGCATCACTGTCGTGGCGGTGGACGTGGACGAGGCCGGGTTGGCTCGCGGACGCGGCCACCTGCACCACTCGACGGACCGCGCGGTGGCGGGCGGCAAGCTGTCCTCGGAGGAGCGGGACGCCACGTTGGCCCGGATCTCGTACGCCACGTCGTTGGACGCGCTGGCCGGGGTCGACCTGGTGATCGAGGCCGTGCCGGAGCGGATGGAACTCAAGGCCGCCGTGTTCACCGAGCTGGACCGGATCTGCGGGCCGGACACGGTTTTCGCGTCCAACACGTCGTCGCTGTCGATCACCGAGATCGGTGTCCACACCGGACGGCCGGGCAAGGTCGTCGGCATGCACTTCTTCAACCCCACGCCGGTGTTGAAGCTGGTCGAGGTGATCCGGACGGTCGTCACCGAGCCGGACGTGGTGACCGACGTGGTCGCGTTCGCCGAGGGGTTGGGCAAGACGCCCGTCGTCATCGGCGACCGGGCCGGGTTCATCGCCAACGCGCTGTTGTTCGGGTACCTCAACCACGCGGTGCGGATGTACGAATCCCGTTATGCGACAAGGGAAGACCTCGACGCGGCCATGCGCTACGGCTGCGGCTACCCGATGGGTCCGCTGGCGCTGCTCGACCTGATCGGGCTGGACACCGCGTACGAAATCCTCGACACGATGTACCACCAGTCGCGCAACCGGCTGCACGCGCCGGCGCCGTTGCTGAAGCAGATGATCATGGCGGGCTTGTTGGGGCGGAAGAGCGGGCGCGGCTTCTATACGTATGACGGGCCGGACTCGCCGGTCGTGGTGCCGGACGTGCACACGCCTGTTGCTGCTGCGGACGCCGTGTCGGCGCGGGAGATCCAGCGGGTCGGCGTGATCGGCACCGGCACCATGGCCACCGGCATCGTGGAGGTGTTCGCCAAGCGCGGGTACGACGTGGTGCTGCGGGCGCGGTCGGCGGAGAAGGCTTCCGCGGCGGTGGCCAAGGTGCGCAAGTCGTTGGAGAAGGCGGTGTCGCGCGGCAAGCTCTCGGCGGAGGACCGTGACGCGGCGTTGGCCCGCATTGCGCCCGTCGTCGAGTTCTCGGACTTGGCCGACTGCGATCTTGTGGTCGAGGCGGTGGCCGAGGAGCTGTCGATCAAGAAGACCGTGTTCGAGGCGTTGGACGAGGTGTGCAAGCCCGGTGCGGTGCTGGCCACGACGACGTCGTCACTGCCGGTGATCGAGTGTGCCGCCGCGACCGCGCGGCCCGGTGACGTGGTCGGCCTGCACTTCTTCAACCCGGCGCAGGTGATGAAACTGGTCGAGGTCGTGGAGACCATCTCGACGTCGGCCGAGGTCGTCGCCAGCGCCCGTCGTGTGTGCCTGGACCTGGGCAAGGTGCCGGTGCACTGCGGCGACCGGGCCGGGTTCATCGTCAACGCGCTGCTGTTCCCGTACCTGAACGACGCGGTGAAGATGCTGGAGGCGCACTACGCGTCGGCCGACGACATCGACAACGCGATGAAGGTCGGCTGCTCGTTGCCGATGGGGCCGTTCGAGCTGCTTGACGTGGTGGGGCTGGACGTGTCGCTGGCCATCGAGCGGACCCTGTACCTGGAGTTCCGGGAGGCCGGCTTCGCCCCGGCGCCGCTGTTGGAGCACCTGGTGAAGGCCGGGCGTCTGGGCCGCAAGACCGGCAAGGGTTTCCGCGACTACTCGGTCTGACTCGCCGGTTGTTCCCTGGTCGCTCGCCGGTTGCTCGCCGGTTGTGTGGCCTGATGGTGTGGCGGGATTCGGGGTTTGGCATCGTGGACACCATGCGGCGTGTGGCGATCTCGCTCCTGGTGGTGGCGTTCGGTCTGACGAGCGCTTGTGCGTACACGGTCAACGGCACTCCGTTGGCGGAGCAGGTGCTCGACGTCGACCCGCCGTTCACCTCGGTGCAGCCCACACCGACGGGGTCGGCCAAGCCGTCCAACGAGCCGTCCGGGGCGGTCGGTGACGTGTGCGCGTTGATGGGGTGGAAGGACCTGCCCTACGACGTGCCGGACAAGAACGCGAAGCCGACGGACACCGGGTACGACGACACGTTCGACCAGTCGTGCAAGTGGCAGACGTCGGTCGACTCGCTGGACGTGGGCGTGACGCTCCGGTTCCGCGAGGGGCGGGCGATCACGCTGGAGCAGAGCAACGGCGAGTACGACCTGGCGGACCGGAAGGTGAAGTACTTCGACCGGACCACGGACACGTCCGTGCAGCCGTCGTGCGTGCTGGTGATGGACTACGCCGGTGGCGGGATCGGGATCATCGTGATCGACGGCTCGGCCCGCTTCGGCGGCATCTGCGACCAGGGCAAGAAGGTGGCCGAGGTGCTGCTGGAGAAGGAACCGGCCAGCTGACACCGGCCGGGCTGCCCGGTCACCTGCCTCCGGTCGCCGGTCACCGGCGATCGGTGACCGGCGACCGGCGACCGGTGATCGGCCAGGCTGACCCGCGCCTGATACGCGTCCTGCGAGCCGACATCCCGGCCGCCGCTCCCCGGCCCCGAAGCCATGCGCGGCGGCCGGCGACTTGTCCGGCACCAATCCCTGGCCTGTCCGACCTCGCTGATCCGATCTTGGCCCTCTGGGAGCTGACCTCGGCGCTCTTGGAGGGCTTGCCGTCAGCCGTCAGCCGCAGCAGCCGCCGCCGCAGCACCCACCGCCACCGCCGCCACCGGCGGGAGCGTCGGCTTTGCCGCCGAGGCCGGCCATGGAGAGCAGCTTCACGGTGTCGTCGTGGCCGTTCGGGCACGGCGCGGGGGCGGAGGCTTCGCTCATCGACCGCTTCACGTCGAAGGTCGAACCGCACGCCTTGCAACGGAATTCGTAGGTGGGCACGTCGCTCATTCTCCCCGGCGCGGCGGTGCCAGCACCAGCAAGGGCACCCCAACCGCCGATACCGCGGCGAGCAACGTCAACAACGGCAGGCTGTGCACCCAGCCCAGACCCGCGGCGGCCACGTGGGTGCCGGTGAACGTCGCCACCCACGTCCGCGCTCTCGGTCGCAACCACACCGGAGCCAGTGCGGAAGCGGCTGTGACCAGCAACAACATCGTCGTGCCGAGCAGCACGCCCTGGCTGATCCCGGGTGGCTGACCGACCGGCGCATCGCGCTCCTGGAACACCGGCCGCACCCGGCCACCGGGCGGGACATCCGTAGGCGACGGTTCGACCAGCAGCCCGCGCACCACCGGCAGCAGCGTCACCGCTACTTCCGCCATCAGGAGCACGGTTAACAGGACCCGCTGCCACTTGCTCACCCAGTGGACCGTAGGCGATCGCCCTCGGCGAGCCCGGATACCCTCGCTTCCCGTGCCCCGCCGTAACCGCCCGCGACGCCCCGACGAGCCGTCACCCATCGGTGGGCACGGCTGGGCACGCGCCGAGAGCGCCCCGGACGGCGAGTGGCTGGTGCGCACCGTCTCCGGCGCCGCCACCACCAAGACCTACCGCTGCCCGGGCTGCGACCACGAGATCCGCCCCGGCACCGCGCACGTCGTCGCCTGGCCCGCCGCCGACTACGGCTCGGTCGAGGACCGCCGCCACTGGCACCAGGCCTGCTGGTCGTCACGCGGCCGGAGAGGCCCCACGTCCCGTCGTTGGTGACGGTGTGTGCCCTCCCGGCGTGCCGTCCGGGTGTCCGGTGGGTGGCACGATGTCGCCGTGCGCGACGCCCGTGTGGATCAGACCCGTGTGGATCAGGACGGCCCGATCACTGCCAACACCGTGCTCCCAGCGCGCCGGGAAGCGGTGACGTTGCGGACCGAGGACGGGCTCGCGCTGGTCGGCGAGTTGGCGCTGCCGGTCGACCGGCAACCACGGGCCACGCTGGTGCTGCTGCACCCGTTGCCGACGCACGGCGGGATGATGGACTCCCACCTCTACCGCAAGGCGGCGTGGCGGCTGCCCGCGTTGGCCGACCTCGCGGTGTTGCGGTTCAACACGCGCGGCACGGCCAGTGAGGCAGGGCGCAGCGAGGGCGCGTTCGACCACGCCGTCGGCGAGCGGCTGGATGTCGCCGCCGCTCTGGCGTTCACGGCCGAGCGCGGACTGCCCTCGGTGTGGCTCGTGGGCTGGTCGTTCGGCACCGACCTCGCGCTGATGCACGGGTGCGACCCGGTGGTCGAGGGCGCCGTGTTGATCTCACCTCCTCTGCGGTGGAGCGGGACCGAGCACCTGCGTGTCTGGGCGCGTGCGGGCAAACCGGTGGTGTGCCTGGTGCCGGAGTTCGACACCTACCTGCCACCGGCCGAGGCCAGGCGGCGGTTCGGCGCGGACATCCCGACCGCGGACGTGATCGACTTCCCCGGTGCCAAGCACCTCATGGTCGGGCACGCCGACGAGGTGCTGGACGCGATCGTGTCCGCGGCCGTGCCCGAGGTGCCCACGCCGTTGCCGCGCACCTGGTCCGGCCCCCACGAGCGGCATCAGGTGACCATCGTGGCCTCCTGAAGCCGCCAGACCAGCACCGGACCCAGGGCGGTGGTGGTGTCGCCCACGTGCGCGAAGCCCAGCTTCTCCGCTCTCATCCGGTTCCGGGTTGGGGGTCATGGGGGCGAAGGTAGCGAGGGGGTCCGACAATTTCGGGCATGGAATCTGCTCCGCTTGTCCTGCTGCACGCCTTCCCGCTCGACTCGCGCATGTGGGACGGGGTGCGTGACCTGCTGAAACCGATCACACCGGACCAGCGGGGCGGTGATCGTTCACCCGATCTGGTGGCTGTTGCGGATGACGTGTTGAGGCTGCTCGACGAGCGGGGGATCGAGCGGGCGGTGCTCGGCGGGTGCTCGATGGGCGGGTACGTGGCGATGGCCGTGCTGCGGCGTGATCCGTCGCGGGTGGCGGGGCTGGTGCTGGCCGACACGCGGGCCGGGGCGGACACGGACGAGGCGCGGGCGAATCGGTTGGCGATGGCCGCTCGGGTCGAGGCGGAGGGCCTCGGGTGGGTGCCGGACGCCGTGGTGGGTGGGTTGCTCGCGCCCGGGGTGGACGCGGCGGTGGCCGGGCGGGTGCGGGAGTTGATCCTCGGGCAGGACCCGGCTGAGGTGGCGTGGGCGCAGCGGGCGATGGCTGCGCGGCCGGATTCGGCGGAGGTGCTGTCGGGGGTGGATGTGCCCGCGTTGGTGCTGGTGGGGGAGCACGACGCCCTCACACCGCCCGCGCTGGCCCGGGAGTTGGCGGGGGTGCTGTGGCGTGCGGAGTACGTCGAGTTGGCGGGCGCCGGGCACTTGACGCCGTTGGAGGCACCGGAAGCGTTCGCCTCGGCCGTGGCGGACTGGCGGCGGCGCGTCGGGGTGTGACGGCGGCGTGCCGATCGGTCGACTCACGGGGCGGGGGCGCAGGCCTCACGTGTTCTGAGCGTTGAATTCGGCGGTCCTGAACGTAGGACACGCCTGTTCTGAACGTAGGACACGCGCGTTCTGAACGTAGGACACGCCCGACCTGAGGGTTCGACTCTCGGGGTGGGTGGGGTTAGCGCTTGGCTGTTTGGGGTTTGGGGTTGGGGCGGGCGATTTTTTGGGTGGGGGCGTCCGGGGTCGGCTTTTCGGCTTCGGGGGTGGTGGCTGTTGCTCCGGGGGTGGGGGTGGGGGTGGGGGTGGGTTGTGCAGGTGCGGGCTTGGCGGGGGTGGGGCTGGGGGTGGAGGGGGTCTCGGTTTGGGTGGGTTGGGGGGTGGGGGCGTGGGTGGTGGGGGGCTGGGGGCGTTCTTCTTCCAGTGGGTCCAGGAGGGGGGTTACGTCGTGTAGGGCGGTGCGGACGGAGTGCAGCTGCTGGGAGAGGCGGTTGCGGAGTTGCTTGAGGGCGTCTACCTGCTGGGTGGCCTGGGTGACGCGGCGGTTGGATTCCTCCGTGGCCTCGCGCACTCGGCGGTTCGCCTCGTCGGTCGCCTCCTGGACGCGGGCGGTGGCCTCGCTGATGGAGTCGTGACGGCGGCGGTTGGCCTCTTCGGTGGCCTCGCGCACCAGGCGCTGCGCCTCGGCGTTCGACGCGGCCTTCTCCTGGGCGATCTGGGCGTGGACGCGGGCGGCTTCCTCGGCGGCCTCGCGCACGCGCCGGTCGGCCTCGGCCTTCGACGACGCCTCCTGCTCGGCCAGCGTCTTCATCGACTCGACCCGGCGCGCCGCCATCGCGATCTCGAAGTCCTCCTCCACCGTGGTCCGGCGCTGGAGCGACTCCTGGTCCAACCGGGTGGCCTCGGCACGGGCCTCGCCCACGATCCGGTCGGCCTCGGCGCGCGCCTTCTCCAGCACGCCCCGGTGCTCGGCCTCCATGGCGGTGCGCCGCTGGTCGAGTTCGGCGATCAGGTTCTCGTACCGGGTGCGCAGCACCCCCGCGTCGGACTCGGCCTTGGCGCGGATGTGCCCGCCCTCGGCCTCGGCCCGCGCCTTGATCTCGTTCGCCTCGTCCTGGGCGAGCCGCAGCATCCGCTGCAACCGCTCGCTCAGCCCCTCCAACGTCGTGGGCGGCAACGACAGCCGCTCCACCTGGCCGCGCAGCTCGGCGATCTCCGACCGGGCCGCCTCCAGCTGCCGGGCCAGGTCGTTGGTCTGCGACACCGCCGCGTCCCGATCGGCCGCCAGCAGGCGCAGATCGGAGTCCAGCCGTTCCAGGTGGTCCTCGACCTGGGCGCGGTCGTAACCGCGCTTGACGATGTCGAAGCCGGATCCCAGGGGGACGAGGTCACGGTCGTCGGCGAGGCCCATGCCGTGCACGCTACCCGCTCCCGATGTGCGACCGGCACCTGCCGGCCGCACATCGTGGGTGATTTCGCTTTACACGCCCCGGAAACGGTTGATTTCGGTCAGGTGCGCGGCGCGCAGCTCGTGGTCCCGGACACCCAGGCCCTCCGACGGCGCCAGCGCCAGCACGCCGACCTTGCCCTGGTGGGCGTTGCGGTGCACGTCGTACGCCGCCTGCCCGGTGTCCGCCAACGAGTACACCTTGGACAGTGTCGGGTGGATCTTCCCCTTGGCGACCAACCGGTTGGCCTCCCACGCCTCGCGGTAGTTGGCGAAGTGCGAGCCGATGATCCGCTTGAGGTGCATCCACAGGTACCGGTTGTCGTACTGGTGCATGAACCCGCTGGTGGACGCGCACGTGACGATCGTTCCGCCGCGCTTGGTCACGAACACCGACGCGCCGAACGTCTCCCGGCCGGGGTGCTCGAACACGATGTCCGGGTCGTCACCGCCGGTCAGCTCGCGGATCCGCGCGCCGAGCCGCTTCCACTCGCGCGGGTCCTGCTCGTGCTCGTCCTTCCAGAACTTGTAGCCCTCGGCACTGCGGTCGATGATCAGCTCCGCGCCCATCTTGCGGCAGATCTCGGCCTTCTCCGGTGACGACACCACGCACACCGGGGTCGCGCCGCCGTTGAGCGCGAACTGGGTGGCGTACGAGCCCAGACCGCCGGACGCGCCCCAGATCAGCACGGTGTCGCCCTGCTTCATGTTCGCGCCGTTGGTCGACACCAGCTGCCGGTACGCGGTGGAGTTCACCAGCCCGGGCGACGCGGCTTCCTCCCAGGTCAGGTGGTCCGGCATCGGCATCAGCTGGTTGGACTTGACCAGCGCGACCTCGGCCAGCCCGCCGTAGTTGGTCTCGAAACCCCAGATGCGCTGCTCCGGGTCGAGCATGGTGTCGCTGTGCCCGTCGTGGTGCTCCAGTTGCACGTCCAGGCAGTGCGCGACGACCCGGTCACCGGGCTTCCACGCGTTCACACCGGGGCCGGTGCGCAGCACCACGCCCGCCAGGTCGGAGCCGACCACGTGGAACGGCTGGTCGTGCCGGCCGCCGTACTTCTTCAGGAACGCGAACGTCGGCAGCGGCTCGAAGATCGAGGTCCACACGGTGTTGTAGTTGATGGCGCTGGCCATCACCGCGACCAGTGCCTCACCGGGGCCCAGCTCGGGCGTGGCGATCTCGTCGACGTGCAGCGACTTGCGCGGGTCCTTGTCCTTGGTCGGCAGACCTTCGAACATCTTGACCTCGTCGGCGTGCACCGTCACGCCCCGGTAGCTCTCCGGTACGTCGAGTGATCCGATCGCGTCCAATTCGTCCGCGAGGATCGCGTCGAGGATCTTCTGCACGGCGTTCCCTCCCAATGGGGGCTTTCGGGATGGTGGTGTGGCGCTGGATGAGGTCCACGGAGGTTGCCGGAGGTTACCCACGGGTAACCGATTCAGAACGCGTGCTGTGAGACACCGCACTGCCATTTCGCCCGATCGGGTCACTTGGCCTGATCGGGGCGTCTTGACCGGGCGGCCAACCAAGCGCACCATCGACGTTGTCCGAAGTCACAGGACGGAGGTGCAGGTCATGGCAAAGGCGTGGACCAGGTGGCAGGACTGGGCCGAGGTCGTCATCGGCGTCCTCGTGCTGCTCTCGCCCCTGGTGGTGGAAACCACCACGGGGGCCATGTGGACGATGATCGTGCTCGGCGCACTGATCGCCATCGACGGCCTCGTGTCGCTCGCGATGCCCGGGATGGTGTACGGCGAGTGGTTCCAGATGGTCCTGGGCGCGCTGTTGTTCATCTCCCCGTGGGTGATCGGCTACAGCGAGCTGACGGCGGCTTCGTGGGTGTCGTGGGTCGGCGGCGTGCTGACCGTCGCGGCAGGCGCGATGGCGGTGCCGCTGGCGAACGCGGCGCACGGCGGTCGGATCGCCGGAACCGCGTGAGCAAGTGAGACGACCGGGCCCACGGCGGGAGCCGTGGGTCCGATTACACCGATTACACCGAAAGGCACACCATTGGCAGAGGACTCGTCGGCCCGTGAACGCATCCTGCGAGCGGCCGAGGAGTTGTTCGCCCAGTCGGGCTTCGACGCCACGCCCACCTCGCGCATCGCCGAACGGGCCGCGGTGCCCAAGGGGCTCGTGCACTACTACTTCCGCCGCAAGACCGACCTGCTGGCGGCACTCGTGCAGCGCCTGCCGGACGGGACCGTGGACGCGCGCCGGGTCGTGGTGGTGGGCGACATCGCGGAGAGCCTGCGCCGGCTGGTCGCCGCGCTGGACGCCCGGCTCAACGCGTCACCGCTGCTCAGCCACCTGCTGTGGCGTGAGGCGGACACGCACACGGCGGTCCGCGACGCGCTGCACGACCGCTACCAGTCGGTGGCGCGGCAGATCCGCAACGTCATCATCGCCGCCGGTGGGGCGGCGGTGGCGACGAAGGACGTCGACAGCGCCTCCGCGCTGCTCGCGCTCGCGGTCAGCTACCGGCACTCGGTCGCCCGGCACGCGCCGGACGACGACCGGATGGACCTGGAGCTGACCTTCGTGGCCTCCGCGCTCGAACAGCCGGCGTCGGGTCCGGTCGTGTTCGTGCAACCCGCCCACGAACAGCCCGTACAACCTCAGTGAGCAGGTGACGCGGCCGGTTCCACCAGCTCCACCAGCACGCCGCCCGCGTCCTTCGGGTGTACGAAGTTGACCCGGCTGTCGGACGTTCCGCGCCGCGCCTGCTCGTACAGCATCCGCAACCCCTTGGCGCGCAGCGCCTCGGCGGCGGCGTCCACATCGGACACCCGGTAGGCCAGTTGCTGGAGCCCCGGCCCGGACCGGCCGATGAACTTCGCGATGGTCGATTCCGGCGTCAGCGGCGCGAGGAGCTGCACGGCGGTGCCCGTGCCGTCGTCGCCCGGCGCGCGCAGCATCGCCTCCCGGACGCCCTGCTCCTCGTTGACCTCCTCGTGCGCGACTTCCAGGCCGAAGTGCTCGCGGTGGAACGCGATCGCGTCGTCGAGGTCGGGCACGGCGATGCCGACGTGGTCGATGGCGGTGACGAACCCGCGGAGTTCTTCCATGGCAGCAAAGGGTAGTGACCGAATCGGTGCAGGTCCCGCTGTGCGACGCCTCACACGGCTACTCCACGGTAACCGTGGGTATCGTGGCGTGTTAACAACCGCTTACACGCTCACACCGACCGCTTACACCCGCTGTGGAGGCTGCTGTGTCCGGTTCCGTCATCGTCGCCGGGGCCCGAACCCCGATGGGGCGACTGCTCGGATCGTTGAAGGACTTCTCCGGCGCCCAGCTCGGCGGCGTCGCGATCAAGGCGGCCCTCGAACGGGCCGGTGTCGCGCCCGAGCAGGTGCAGTACGTGATCATGGGCCAGGTGCTGACCGCGGGCGCGGGCCAGATCCCGGCGCGCCAGGCCGCGGTGAACGCGGGCATCCCGATGACCGTGCCCGCGTTGACGATCAACAAGGTGTGCCTGTCGGGTATCGACGCCATCGCGTTGGCCGACCAGCTCATCCGGGCGGGTGAGTTCGACATCGTGGTGGCGGGTGGTCAGGAGTCCATGACCCAGGCGCCGCACCTGCTGCCGAAGTCGCGCGGCGGGTTCAAGTACGGCGACGTGTCGATGATCGACCACATGGCCTACGACGGGCTGTTCTGCGCGTTCGACCAGGTCGCGATGGGGTCGTCGACGGAGAAGTTCAACGCCCGGTACGGCCTGACGCGGGAGGAGCAGGACGCGTTCTCGGCTCGTTCGCACCAGTTGGCCGCCAAGGCTGCGGACGATGGTGTGTTCGCCGAGGAGATCGCTCCGGTTTCGATTCCGCAGCGCAAGGGCGACCCGGTGCTGTTCAGCACTGACGAGGGTGTGCGCGGCGACACCACGGTGGAGACGCTGGCCAAGCTGCGACCGGCGTTCGCTTCCGACGGCACGATCACGGCGGGCTCGGCGTCGCAGATTTCTGACGGCGCGGCGGCTGTGGTGGTGATGAGCAAGGCCAAGGCCGAGGAGTTGGGGCTGACCTGGCTCGCGGAGATCGGCGCGCACGGGGTGGTGGCCGGTCCGGACGCCAGCCTGCATGAGCAGCCCGCGAACGCGATCAAGGCGGCGTGCGCGAAGGAGGGCATCGACCCGGCTGAGCTGGATTTGGTCGAGATCAACGAGGCGTTCGCGGCTGTCGGTGTGGTTTCTACGCGTGAACTGGGGATCTCCGAGGACAAGGTCAACGTCAACGGCGGGGCGATTGCTTTGGGGCACCCGATCGGCATGTCGGGTGCTCGTATCGCGCTGCATCTGGCGTTGGAGTTGAAGCGCCGTGGTGGTGGAGTGGGCGCGGCTGCCCTGTGTGGCGGTGGTGGTCAGGGCGATGCGCTGATCGTGCGCGTCCCTAAGGTCTAGCGGTGTGGTTCGCACTGTTGATGTAGCAGAGCTGGTCGACCGCGCGCGTGAGGGACAACCGCGCGCGGTCGGCCGGCTGATTTCGTTGGTGGAGGACGCCAGCCCGCAGTTGCGGGAGGTGGCGGGCGCGTTGGCGCCGTTTTGTGGGAACGCCCAGGTCATCGGGTTGACGGGGGCGCCGGGGGTGGGGAAGTCCACGTCCACGTCTGCGCTGGTTGGGGCTTATCGCGCGCGTGGGAAACGGGTCGGTGTGCTGGCGGTGGACCCGTCGTCACCGTTTTCCGGCGGGGCTCTGCTTGGTGATCGGGTGCGGATGGGGGAGCACGCCACCGATCCCGGTGTGTTCATCCGGTCCATGGCTACGCGTGGTCACTTGGGTGGGTTGTCTTGGGCTACGCCGCAGGCACTGCGTGTGCTCGATGCGGCGGGTTGTGACGTGGTGTTGGTCGAGACGGTCGGGGTGGGGCAGTCCGAGGTCGAGGTGGTGTCGCTGGCCGACACGACGGTGGTGCTGCTCGCGCCTGGGATGGGTGACGGGATACAGGCCGCCAAGGCGGGCATCCTGGAGATCGCGGACGTGTTCGTGGTGAACAAGGCGGACCGTGAGGGTGCCGACCGGACGGCGCGGGAGCTCAAGCACATGATCTCCATGGGGCGGCGGGACCGGGAGGGGGGTGTGTGGCGGCCTCCTGTGGTCAAGACGGTCGCGTCGCGGTCTGAAGGGCTGGACGGGGTTGTGGACGCCATCGACGCGCACCATGCGTGGCTGGTGGAACGCGGTGAGCTGGAACGACGGCGTGCGACTAGGGCTGCGGGCGAGATCGAGGCCATCGCGTTGGAGCGGCTGCGGTCCCGGATCGGCGGATTGGGTGGTGCGTCGGCGCTCGAAACGCTGGCCAAACGGGTCGTGGCGGGGGAGCTGGACCCCTACGCTGCGGCTGATCGACTGGTCGAGGGGGTGAGCGCGTGATGCCAGGGGGTATGGCGCCGGTGGTGGTGGACATCGGGACGCGGGATACGCGTCGGGTGGTCATCGGTGGTGTGGTGTCGGGCGTGCTGGGTGTGTTGGCGCTGGTGGGGGCGGTGAGCGCGTATTCCGATGGCGAGGGTGTCGGCGGGACGATCGCGCTGGTCATCGGGTTGGGGCTCACCGGTATCGCGGTGGGCGCGGTGGTGAACTGGAAGAGGATTTCTCGGCCTCGGAAGCTCGTGTTCGAGGGTCCTGGGGTGCGGTGGGACGACCCGGCTGGTGCGCCTTGGGCGGTGGCGTGGCAGGAGTTGGGTGCGGTGCGGATCTCGCGGACGCGGGAACGGGTTGTGAACCCGGCTGATGCGATCGTGCGCCGGACGATGGTTCGGCTCGATCTGCTGCCTGCCGATCAGCAGGCGTTTCGGGCGCGGCACGCTGACATGGCGCACCTGGTCCGGGAGGACGGCGCCTACCGGCTTCCGCTGGGTGACGCGGCGGCGTTGATTCCGGTGGTCGAGCGGGCGGTGATGGCGTTCGCGCCGCAGCTGTACCGAGGGGTGCAGGACGAGGGCTTCACGGTCGGGTTGTCGTGAACGCGATTGAGATTCCGTTCGGCAACCGGGCTGAGCGACGGGCAGCGTTGGCGATTCAGCTCGGGCTCACCCTTTTTGGTGCCTTGCTGATGTTCCTGTCCTACGCCGATGGTCATGTGGCGGCGATGGTCGTTGGGCCGCTGGTGGCGCTCGGTGGGCTGGTCGGTGGTGGTGTCTGGCGGCGGCGGGCTCGGGTGCGGCGGCTCATCGTGGAACAGGAGGGGTTGCGTTGGGAGGAGAAGGGCGGGTCTTGGGCGGTGCCGTGGTACGAGTTGGCTGCGGTGGCGCTGGCGGTTAGCGGTGGGGACAAGCGGTCGCTGTGGGTGCATTTGGTTCCGGTGGACCCGCAGGCCTTTGCGGCGACCTATCAGAGCGTGCCGTCCACCGTGCACGGTCACTGGATTCAGTTGGTCGACGACAGCGGGGGCGAGTTGTTGGACCTGGGGTTGCGGCGGTTTGCTCCGCAGCTCTACCGGGGGTTCGTGCCGCACTTCAGCGGTGGTTAGGGCGTCGTTGCCAGGTGTGCCTCGTGTTGGGAGACCGCCTTGCGCCACAGGTGGTCGCGGTCTTCGGGTGGGAGCACTAGGCCGTAGACGTCGGCTAGGGCGGCGAACCAGTCGGACGGGTCGTCCAGCAGGGTTTTGGTGGTTGTCTCTTCGATGCGGGACAGGGTCAGGGCGCGTAGGACGTCCCAGCCCTTGCCGTCCGCGCGTAGTGCGCCGAACGTGCGTACGAAGCCTGACTCCGGTGACGTGGAGAGGTCCACGTGTCGGTCGGCGAAGTGGTCCAGGGTGACCGACTGCGGTGCGAAGTCCATGGCCAGGAAGCTGCCTCGGACGTCGTGCGTCAGGCGCCAACCGCCTGGCGCTACCACCGACGGGCGCAGACCGAAGGTGAACGGGCCCTGTTGGTAGGTGCCCTCACGCAGTGGTAGTGGCGAGTGCAGGCCGTCGCCTAGACCGGCGTCCACCAACCAGGCGTCATCGGAGTCCGGTAGGTCGCGCACGGTGAGGACCAGGTGGTTGCGGGTGATGCCCGGGGTGTCGTCCTCCGTCATCTGGACGCCGCCGGGGTGTCTGGTCACGTGGTAGCCGAGGGCGTGCAGCAGTTCGGCGAAGGCGGCGTTGAGGTGGAAGCAGTAGCCGCCGCGGCCGGCCAGCACGCGTGCCACCGAGTCGTGCGGGTCCAGCGAGGTCATCCGGCCTAGTTGGATTTCGACCGTCTCGTATGGCACGCGCTCCACGAACGCTTGGTGCAAGCGGGTCAACGCCTCGGTGCTGGGGCGTTCGGCGCTGGTCAGGCCGAGGCGGCGGAGGAAGGCGTGGACATCAAGCGCGGCCATGTTGAAAATCCCCCGTCCGGGTGGGTCGGCGAAGCCGGGACTTCCGACTCTAGGCAAGAGCGATCACAGAGCCGAACGTTTTAGCCAGCGACTGGGGGACAAAGGGGCACGATGTACGACTCCGCTGGGCTTCAGGTCCTCTCTCGCGAGGAATGTCTGAAGCTGCTCGGCACGGCTGCCATCGGTCGGCTGGTCTACACGGACCGGGCACTGCCGGTGGTGCACCCTGTCGTGTTCGTGCTCGACGGTGAGCGCGTCGTGCTGCGCGTGCCCGAGGGCAGCGCGACCCTCGTCGCCCGGGACACGATCGTCGCGTTCCAGATCGACGACGTCGCGCCCGACCTGTCCCGAGGCTGGACCGTGATGGCGGTCGGGCACGTCACCGAGGTCGAGGAGGAGAGGCAGCTGCAACGGCTGCGTCAGTTGCCGCTGGCCTCGCGCGGGTACGGCGGGCGCGATCGCTACCTGATCGTCGATCTAGAGGTCCTGTCCGGCCGTCGCATCCCGTAGTGGAAGACGTTAACCTCGGATACCTCCGACCCGGAGGGTGGTCTCGGGTGGCTGGATCCCCGGATGCGAACGCCGCGGTGCGGCTGGACGGCCTGGTGCGCGAGCTCACCGACCGGACCGCCGAGGTGATCGTCTCGCAGGAGCGGCTGCACCGGCTGCTGGCCGCGGTCGTGTCGTTGGCGAGCGATTTGTCGCTGCCGGACGTGCTGCGCCGCATCGTGGAGTCCTCGTGCAGCCTGGTCGGCGCCCGTTACGGCGCGCTGGCCGTGGTCGGGCCGAACCGGCAGCTGCTGGAGTTCACCTTCGGCGACGGCCACCACCACACCGACTTCGAGGGGACCACGTTCGACCCGACCGCGCCCGGTTTCCTGGGCGTGCCGGTGCACGTGCGGGGCGAGGTGTTCGGCAACCTCTACCTGACCGACAAGGAGGGCGGCGCCGATTTCACCCTCGCCGACCAGGAGATCGTGGTGGCGGTGGCCGCGGCGGCGGGTATCGCGATCGAGAACGCCCGGCTCTACGAGCAGTCGCGGCAGCGCGAGGTGTGGCTGCGCGCGTCCAACGAGGTGACGAACGCGCTGCTCACCGGCACCCCGGACCGGGACGCGCTGCGCTTGGTCGCGGTGCGCGCCCGCCTGGCCGCGGACGGCGTGAGCGCGCTGCTGGCGTTGCCCGATGTGCAGGGTCAGCTGGCCGTTCGGGTGATGGACGGCGAGCTGCGCGGGTTCAGCGTGTCCCGCGAGGGCGGTGCGGCCCAGGAGGTGTTCGACACCGGCAAGGCCAAAGTGCTCGACGGGCTGCCCGGCCACACCGACCGGATCGGCCCGGTGGTCGTTGTGCCGCTGGCCGCGGGCGATCGGGTGCTGGGTGTGCTGATGGTCGCGCGGGCCCGTGAGCAGCGGGCGTTCGACGCGTCGGACGTGGCGTTGGTCGAGTCGTTCGCCCGGCAGGCCGCGCTGATCCTGGAGTTCACCCGGGCCACCGGCGCGGGGCGGCGGCTGGCAGTGCTGGAGGACCGCGACCGGATCGCCCGCGACCTGCACGACCTGGTCGTGCAGCGGCTGTTCGGCCTGGGCCTGGGGTTGCAGAGCATGAACGGGCTGGTGGAGCAGCCGGTGGTGGCGCAGCGGCTGGCGGATTTCGTCACCGAGGTCGACCAGACCATCCGGGAGATCCGGCGCACCATCTTCTCGTTGCAGGAGCCGCCCGCCGGCGCGGCCGACCTGCGCACGCAGCTGATGAAGGTCGTGCAGGAGTCGTCCCGGCTGCTCGGCTTCGAGCCCGCGTTCGCCATGGACGGGCCGGTCGACTCGGTGGTGCCCGACCACGTGCGGCCGGACCTGTTGGCCACGTTGCGCGAGGCGTTGGCCAATGCCGCCCGGCACGCGTCGGCGAAGAAAGTCGAGGTGGAGGTCGCGGTCGACCGCGCGGCGACGGAACTTCGGCTGGTTGTGCGGGACGACGGTGACGGACTGCCGTCCCGGCGCGATAGGCACACCGGAGGGCTGGTCAACATGGCGGCGCGGGCCGCCAGGTGGGACGGTTCTTGCGAGGTCGACTCGGCCGAGGGGCGGGGCGTGACCGTGACGTGGTGCGTGCCGTTGGTGTAGGCGTAGAGGCAGGGGAGGGCCATGTCCATTTCGGTGTTGCTCGTCGACGACCACGAGATCGTGCGGCGTGGTCTGCAACAGCTGCTGGCGGTGGAGTCCGACATCGACGTGGTCGGTGAGGCGGAGAGCGCGGTCGCGGCCGTGTCCGCCGCCGCGTTCCACCGGCCCGACGTGGCCGTCATCGACGTGCGGCTGCCGGACGGCGACGGCGTCACGGTGTGCCGGGAGATCCGTTCGACGGTCCAGCCGCCGCCCGCGTGCCTGATGCTGACCTCGTACTCGGACGACGAGGCGCTGTTCGGCGCGATCATGGCGGGCGCGGCCGGGTACATGCTCAAGCAGGTCTCCGGCAACGACCTGGTGTCCGCGATCCGCACGCTGGCCGCGGGCGGGTCGCTGCTGCACTCCGGCGTCACCGCGACCGTGCTGCAACGGCTGCGCGGCGGACCGGTCGAGGACCCGCGCTACGCGGCGTTGAGCCCGCAGGAGCGGCGGATCCTCGACCTGATCGCCGAGGGCCTGACCAACCGGCAGATCGCGAACCGGCTGTACCTGGCCGAGAAGACGGTCAAGAACTACGTCTCCTCGCTGCTGCACAAGCTGGGTTTCGACCGGCGGACCGAGGCCGGTGTCTACGCCGCCCGCAGGCGGCAGAACGGTGGGTCCGGGATCTAGCCCGTTACAGCGGCCAACCGACCAGCATCGGAGTGGTCGCGGCGGCGGGCGCGGTCGGGTCCGGTAGTGGCATACCCGGGCAGGTCAGGTCACGCGGCGGTACCTTCCCGTCCACGATGAACGCTTCCACGATGTCGTCCACGCACGGGTTGCCGAAGCCGTAGACGCCGTGGTCGCCCTCGTCGTTCACGGTGAGCAGCCGTGAGCCCTCGAAGTTGCGGTGGGCGCGCTGGGCGCCTTCCAGCGGCGTGGCCGGGTCGCGCACCGACTGGACCATGAGGATCGGCGGCACGCCCTTGCCGGTCGGCTTCTTCAGCTCCAGCGGCGGCCGGTTCCAGAACGCGCACGGCGCGAGGGTCTGGTAGTAGCCGACCAGCGGGTACTGCCGGCCCAGCCGTTCCGCCTCGGCGGCCAGCGTGGCGCGGTTGTGCTTGAACTTCGTGTCGTTGCACGTGACGGCGTACAGCGTGGCGCTCTGCGCGTCCGGGTACTGGGTCAGGGCTTGCGGTGGCTGCGCCAGTGCCGTGACGCCGGAGTCCACCGCCTGGGTGAGCCAGGCGAGCGAGTCCGCCGCGTCCTGGAACAGCAGCTTGCTGTACTGCGCCTGGATCAGCACGAAGTCCAGGCGGACGCCGTCGACCACGCTCCCGTCCGGCAGCGTCAGCGGGTTGGCAGCCAACTTGGCGCGGGTCGTCTCGTAGACCTGCCGGACCTGCTCACCGGTCGTGCCCAGGTGGTAGACGCTGTCGTACTTGGCCGCCCACGGCAGGAAGTCGGTGCGGAACCGGCGTTCGAAGCCGTAGCCGAAGTTGTCGAAGATGTCCTGGAACGTGCTGGTGAAGTCGGTGTTCGAGTCGAGCACGAACTTGTCCACCCGGTTCGGGAAGTAGGTGGCGTAGTAGGCCCCCATCCAGGAGCCGCCCGAGTAGCCGATCCAGCTGATCTTCTCCCGGCCCAGCAGCCCGCGCAGCAGGTCCAGGTCGCGGACGGTCTGCTCGGTGTTCACCACGCGACCGAGCTCGCCGGAGCGGGTCTGGCAGGCGGTGGCCTGGAGCTCGGCGGCGTCGTAGAGCAGTTCGGTGTTGGCCCGACTGCGGTCGCGCGGGTCGGTGATGGAGGACCAGTAGAACCCGCCGCAGGTGACGTTCGTGCTCGCGCCCGTGCCGCGCGGGTCGATGCCGATGATCTCCATGGTGTCGACCAGCTTGGCGCGACCGGTGTAGATCAGCGGCAACGTCCGGCCGGGACCGCCCGGCCCGCCCGGGTTGGTCAGCGCGGAGCCCTTCTTGGCCACGCCGTCCTTCGACTTGAGCCGGCTCACCGCGATGGTGACGGTGCGGCCGTCGTCCGGCTTGCGCCAGTCGAACGGCGCCTGGAACGTGCCGCACTCCAGGTCGGGGTACGGGATGTCGGCGCATGCCGACCAGGTGATGGTCTGGGCCGTGATGGTGTGGTTCAGCCGTGGCTCCGGCTCGGCCTGCGCGTACGTCGGTAACGCGGCGGCGAGCAGGGCAGCGGATACGGCTGAGGCGAGTCTTACTCGCATGGATGTCCCCCTCCGGTCGAGGCCTCTACTCGACCGCGCCCGTAGGCTGGTGGGCAACCGCAGAACGGCCCTGTTCGGCTCTACGAAAGACTTAAGCCACTCGGGCTCGGAGGAAAGTAAGGTCGCTGGAGTGGGGATTTTCCGGAGGAAGCGGCCTGCCGCGGTCGCCCGCGAGGTGGTGCGGGACCACACCTACGACGACGCGATCCTGGACATCGCGGCGGAGGAGATGGACGCGGGCCACCTGAGGGCGGCGACGACGGTGCTCGCGGAGTGCCGTGACCAGCCCGAGTTGCGGGCGCTGCGGGTCGAGGTGCTGGGCGAGCACGCCATCGGCCACGCCGACGAGCTGCTGGAGCTGGCGAAGAACAACACCGACCCCGACCTGTGGCTGCTGGCCGGCACGGCGTTCATCCGGGAGGCGTGGGCGATCCGCGGTTCGGGGCGGGCGGACAGCGTCGGCAAGGACCGGTTCAAGGTCTTCTTCGGCACCCTCCGCAAGGCCGTCGGCCCCCTCCACGAGGCCGCGAAGCTCCTGCCGCGGGACGCGGTGCCGTGGGCGCAGTTGCAGACGGCGGGGCTCGGCTTGCAGGTGGACCGGGACCAGAAGGACGAGGTGTGGCGGGAGATCGTGGCGCGGTGCGCGACGCTGTACCCGGCGCACTGGACCCGGTTGCAGATCCTGGCCACCAAGTGGGGTGGGTCGGCCGAGGAGATGATGGCGTTCGCCCAGGGCAGCGTCGACGCCGCACCGCCCGGCGACCCGGTGGTGGCGATGCTGCCGTTGGCGCATTTCGAGATCTTCCTGGAGCAGTTCGAGGATGCCGTGCAGTCGCGTTCGGCGTTGAAGATCGCGACGCTGAAGATGCGCTACTTCAGCCGGAACCGCGACGAGATCGCCACGGCGGCGGACAAGTGGGACTCCACCCCCACCAAGCCCCATCCCCGCGCCCTGCAAGCGCACAACCTGTTCGCGGCTGCTTTCGCCCTGGCCGACGACGCGCCCCGCGCGAAACGCCACCTGCTCGGCATGCGCGACCACGTGCACGAGGTGCCGTGGGCGTATGTCGCTTATCTGGCCGATGACCTGGAGAAAGAGTATTCCGAGCTGGCGAACAAGTACCTCTAGGTCCGCCGCCGTTCAGGCACCGATCCCCCGCAGGATCGTGTCGGTGAGTTTGTCGACGTAGTCCGGTTCCGCCTCGGCGGCGCGCACGGTGAGCCGCCAGTAGATCGCCGCGGCGAACAGGTCCAGCGCGATCTCCAGGTCGGTGTCCGCACGCAGTTCGCCGCGTTCGACCGCGCGCTGGAACACCGCCGCGGCGCGCTCCCGCCGAGGCTCGCCGATCATGGTCTTCACGATGTCGCCCAGCTCCGGGTTGCGGCCCATCTCGGCCACCAGGTCGGGCAGGATCCGCGAGAAGCGGGGGTGGGTCAGCCAGGCCATGAGCGCGTCCACCGTCTCGCGCAGGTCGCCCCGCAGTGAGCCGGTGTCCGCGGCCGGGGTCCGCGCCACGCTGAACTCGGAGATCACCGAGATCGCCATCTCCTGCTTGGACGGCCAACGGCGGTAGAGCGCGCTCTTGCCGACTCCCGCCCGTTTCGCGACGGCTTCCATCGACAGCCGGGCGTAGCCGTGCTCGGCCAACTCGTCGAGCACGGCTTCGGTGATGGCCTGGGTGACGCCGGGTTGCAGCACGGCTGCGCCGGTGGGCGTGCGGGGGCTCATCCCCGGATCTTAGCGATTGGACGATACGGACCCGTCCCGTGTACGTTTGGACGGGACGGGACCGTATCGTCCAACCTGAGGAGTAGTCCTTGTGAACGCCAGCGAAGTGGTCGACCACGCTCTGGAACTCCTGCTCGCCAAGGACATGGCGGCCTTCGCCGGGCTGTGGGCGGAGACAGGGGTGATCGAGTTCCCGTTCGCGCCGCCCGGCTATCCGCAGCGGGTCGAAGGCCGTACGGCGATCCACGAGTACGTGCGCGGCTACCCGGACCTGCTCGACGTGCGGGAGATCGCCGACCGGGTCGTGCACCGGACCGTGGACCCCGAAGTGGTGATCGTCGAGTTCGAGGCCGCCGGAGTCGTGGTCGCCACCGGGCGGCCGTACCGGCTGCGCTACATCGCCGTCGTCACCGTGCGGGACGGCGAGGTCCGGCACTACCGCGACTACTGGAACCCGCTGGCCGCGGCCGAGGCGATGGGCGGCTCGGACGACCTGAACGCCGCGTTCTCCGGTGGTGCGCATGCCTGACGTCCTGGTTCTCGGCGCGACCGGCACGACCGGTTCGCGAGTCGCCGCTTTCCTGACCCGGCGCGGTGTTGTGACCCGAGTGGCCACCCGCACGCCGACGGCCGCCGGGCACGTGCGGTTCGACTGGGCGGACCGGGAGACCCATGCGCCCGCGTTGCACGGGGTGTCGGCGGTCTACCTCGTCGCGCCGGTCGCGGAGCCCGATCCCGTGCCGTGGGTGGAGCCGTTCCTGGCGGAGGCCGCCCGCCAGGGCGTCCGGCGGGTCGTGCAGCTCAGCTCGTCCGCGGTGCCGGAGGGCGCGCCGGGACTGGGCGCGGTGCACCGCCTGGTCCGCGCCACCACGCCCGAGTGGGCGGTCCTGCGGCCGTCGTGGTTCATGCAGAACTTCACCGGGGAGCACTCCCTCGCGGCGGACGTGCGCGCCGGTGAGATCGTCACCGCGACGGGCGAGGGCCGGGTGGCGTTCGTCGACGCGACGGACATCGCCGCCGTCGCCGGGCACGCGCTGGTCGACGAGGTGTCGCACAACACCGAGCACGTCCTGACCGGTCCCGAGGCGCTGAGCTACAGCGAAGCCGCCGCGATCGTCGCGCGGCGGATCGGCAGGCCGGTGCGCCACCGGGCCGTCACGGCGGCCGAACTGGCGCGGCACCTCACCGAACGCGGAATGTCTGCGGCTTACGCCGAGGTGCTGGCCGCGCTCGACACCGACATCGGCGCGGGGTCGGAAGACCGGGTCACCGACACCGTCGAACGCGTCACCGGCCGCCCGGCCCGTAGTTTCCGGGAGTTCGCCGAGGCGGAGGTCCGGTGACCGCACCCGGTGGCCGGGTCGTAGTGCTTCACCAACTCTCGTGCGTCCAGCAGCGGTAACGGCATGTCTCAGCTCCTGAGGCTCGACACCGATGGCGGCCTGCACCGGATGGCGACGACGTCGCCGGTCACCACGACCTCACCCGCCGCGTGCGGCACGACCACCGTGCTGCCCCGGTGCACCGCGACGGGACCGAGCGTGCCGGCGCCTTCCAGCACCACGAACACGCCGAACGAGGGCTCCAACGCCGCCGTGCCGGACACGTGCAGCCGGTCGGCGCGGAAGAACGGGTCGGCCTGCGCGTCGAACAGGTTCACCGACTCACCGGTCAACGCCCGCGTCCGCCGCACCAGGTCGTCGGCCGACTGGGCGCGGCGCTCCACGCAGTCCAACGCCTTGTCGTAGCCCAGACCCAGGTGCCCGGCCTCGGCGTCGGCCAGAAAACCCCGCCACTCCAACGTGACGGAGAAATCGGTCGGCTGCTGGAGTTCGACGATGAACACGCCCTCCCCGATCGCGTGCGGCACGCCGGCGGGCACGAACACCGTGTCACCGGGTGAGACCTTCACCGGGTTCAACGCGCCCAGCATCGCCGCCGAGTCCTGAGTGGACACCCACGCGGCGACGACGGCGGCGGGCACGTCCTCGCGGAACCCGATGTAGACCGTCGGGGCCGGCCCCGACGTGCCGATCACGATCCACGCCTCGGTCTTCCCGTGCCGGCACGCCAGGTGCGCGGACGCGAACGCGTCGGACGGGTGGCAGTGCACCGGCAACCGCTGCCCCGCGTCGAGCAGCTTCACCAGCAACGCGGTGTCCCCGCCGAACTCCGCCGCGTGCTCCTCGCCCAACCACGACACCGGGTCCGCCGCCACCGCGTCACGCAACCACCGCCCGTCCGGCAGCCGGGTCAACCCGGCCTCGTCCTTGCCGAACTGCGTGGTGGTCGACGCGACCCAGTCCTCCGGTCCCCGATCGGCCTCGTCCTGGGTCCGGAACGCCGCGATAGCCGCCCCGCCCCGGTAGAACTGCCGCGGCTGGTTCGCCTCCAGCGTGATGGGTTCGGTGTCGGTCATGGTCGTACCTCTCCTGATCCGCGGGCCACCAAACGAACCGGCAGGACGACGCGGCGGGGTGGGGAGCCGTCGCCGTCCAGTCGGGCGAAGAGCAGGTCGGCCGCGGCCTTGCCGAGCGCGCTCGCGTCGTGCGCGATCACGGTCACCGGCGGCGACAGCAGGTCGGCCAACTCGAAGTCGTCGAAGCCCACTAAAGCGGGCCGCACGGAAGAACCCGCCAACGCCCGGACCGCGTGCACGGTGATCCGGTTGTTCCCGGTCACCACCGCGGTGGCCGGGTCGGCGGAGTTCTGCAGGCCCTGCAACGCCTTGCGCACCGACTCCTCGTCGTGCGGCCCCATGACCACCAGCGACTCGTGGTAGCCGATGCCGGTCCGCGCGCAGCCCTCGCGGTAGCCGCGGAGGCGTTCGTTGGCGGTGAAGATGTCCGGCGCGTCACCGAGGAACGCGATCCGCCGATGTCCGAACGACGCCAGGTGCGCCACCGCCTCGACGGTGCCGCCGATGTTGTCCACCAGCACGGTGTCCGCCACGGCGTCACCGGCCGGCCGGTCCAGGAACACCACCGGCGTGCCCGCGCGCATCTCCGGCATCAGGTACCCGTGCTGCAACCCGGCGGGCACGATCAGCAGCCCGTCCACCCGCCGTGAGCAGAACTCCAGCGACAGCTCACGTTCCCGCACCGGGTCCTCATCGGACGATCCGGTGATGACCAGCCGCCCGCGCAGCCGCGCGATCTCCTCGACCGCGCGCGTCACGCCCGAGTAGAACGGGTTGCCGACGTCCTCCAGCACCAGGCCGATGGTGCCGGTGGACGAGCCGCGTCGCAGGTTGCGGGCGCTGAGGTTGCGCCGGAAGCCGAGCTGGTCTATTGCCGCGAGCACCCGTTCGGCCGTCGTCGGGTGCACACCGGCCTCGTCGTTCACCACGCGTGAGACGGTCTTGATGCTGACGCCCGCCAGCCGCGCCACGTCGTTCATCGTGGCCCGCCGCACCTTGCGGGCGCCTGCCGCGCCGTTCGGGGACAACGTTGTCATAGTGGCCGAATCACACACCCCGACCCCACGTATGTCAACGACTCGAACTGTCTCAAAACGGACAACCATCGGCCTCGGGGTTGACACCACCCCCGCACTCTCCGCAAGTATGCGATTACGGTTAGTGCGCCGCATGATCCTGGCGTCCCTGGTGGTGGCGGTTATGGTGAGTCCCGTGACGGCAACGGCCCAGCCCGAGCAGTTCGATCCCGTCGAGTCGGTGAACACGTTCATCGGCACCAAGGACGACGGGAACACGTTCCCGGGCGCGTCGATGCCGTTCGGCATGGCGCACTCCAGCCCGATCGGCTCGCACTACGCCGGTTACCGCTACGACGACCCGGTGATCCGCGGGTTCGGGCACTTCTTCCTGTCCGGCGCGGGCTGCTGGGAACAGGGCGGGTTGGTGTCGATCCTGCCGACCACGGGCCTGCCGGGCAGCTTCGACCACCGCTCCTACGGCGTCGGGTACACGCACGACGGCGAGGTCGGCAAGCCCGGCTACTACCGCGTCGGCCTGGCGTCCGGCATCACCGCGGAGTCGACGGCGACGACCCGTTCCGGCGTGGAGCGGTTCACGTTCCCGGACGGTGTGACGCCGCACGTGCTGGTGAACGTGGGCCAGGCGAACGACAAGGAGCCGGTGTTCGCCAGCGGCATCCGGGTGGTGGACGACCGGACGTTGGCCGGGACCGTGGTGTCGCAGGCGTTCTGCGGCGGCAAGCCGTATACGACGTACTTCACCACCACGTTCGACCAGCCGTTCAAGACGACCGGCAACTGGGGCGGTGCGGACGGTGGCGCGGGGCTGCGCGGCCAGTGGGTGACGTTCGACGGCGGCCCGGTCACCGCGGCCACCGCGATCTCGCACGTGGACGCCGAAGGCGCGACGAAGAACCTCGGCGAGGCCAAGGGCAAGTCGTTCGACACTCTCCGTGCGGCGGCTCAGGCGGCGTGGCGCGAGGAGTTGTCGAGCATCGAGATCGAGACGGCGAACGCGGCCGACCGCACCGTCTTCTACACCGCGCTCTACCACGTGCTGTTGCAGCCGTTGACGGGCAATGACGTGGACGGCCGGTACCGCGGGTTCGACAACCAGGTGCACCGGGCCGACGGCTGGACGTACTACGAGTACTTCTCGCTCTGGGACACCTACCGGGCGCAGAACCAGTTGCTGGCGCTGCTGCGGCCGGGGCGGGCGAAGGACATCGCGCGGTCCGTGCTGGCGATCCACGAGCAGGGCGGCTGGCTGCCCCGGTGGGCGTACGCCAACCAGGAGACCAACACCATGACCGGCGACCCGGTCACCCCGTTCCTGGTGGACCTGTGGCGGTTCGGCGCTCTGGAGGGGTTGGCGGAGCAGGCTTACCGCGCGTTGTGGCAGAACGCCACCTCCGTGCCGCCGGCGTCGTCGCCGTTCGAGGGACGGGTCGGCAACACGTCGTACCTGGCGAACGGTTTCGTGCAGTACGACAAGGACTTCCCCAAGAAGGGGCAGGACGTCGATCCGCACCACGGCGCGTCGGCGACGATGGAGTACGCGTTGGCGGACTGCTCGCTGTCGATCATGGCTGACGCGCTGGGCCACGAGGACGACGCGTCGGTACTGCGCGGACGTGGGCTGAACTACCGGGTGCTGTGGGACGGCACGGTGTCGGACCGCGGTTTCACCGGCTTCCCCCGGCCCAAGCTGGGCAACGGCGCGTGGCTGACCCCGTTCACGCCGCAGGGCCAGGACGGGTTCCACGAGGGCACGGCGTGGCAGTACCAGTGGCTGGCGCAGCAGGACGTGGCCGGACTGGTGCAGCGGCAGGGCGGCAAGGACGCGTCCCTCGCCCGGCTGGACGACTTCTTCGCCTACCCGGACCTGGTCGCGGACCCGGCCAGGACGGTCCGGGAGAAGTGGGTCGTCGGGCCGTACAACTACTACAACCAGTACCGCTACAACCCGAACAACGAGCCGGACCTGCACGTGCCGTGGATGTACGCGCTGGTGGGGCAGCCGTGGAAGACGTCGGCGGTGGTGCGTGCGGCGCAGACGTTGTTCGTGGACGCGCCGAACGGCGTGACCGGCAACGACGACCTGGGGCAGATGTCGGCCTGGTACGTGTTCAGCGCGCTCGGCCTGTACCCGGTGACGCCGGGCACCGGGCAGTTCGTGCTGAACGCGCCGAGGTTCAGCCGGGCGGTGGTCCACCTGGAGAACGGGCGTGACATCACCATCACCGCCGCCGGCGCGGACTCGACCAAGCTCCAGTACGTGCAGTCGCTCCGCCTCGGCACCGTGTCACGTGACAAGGCCTACCTGGACTACCAACAACTCCGGCACGGCGCGCACCTCGACTACCGCCTGACGACGGACCCGTCCAAGGCGACGTGGGCTACCGGTTCGGCGTCGGCGCCGGCCTCACTGTGCACAGGTGAGTACGTCTCGTAATCGGAGGCACGCGCACAGCTACCACCCGATCGACCGAAAGTCGCAATCCTCGATCTACTTTGGTAGTCGAACGACGAAAGCACCGCAGTCGGGCCGCACGCCGTAATAGCGTGCCGCTATGACTGGGGCACGCATTCCGGCCGTTGTGGCTGCGGACATCCGAAAGAGCTACGGCGAGCTGAAAGCGGTGGACGGCGTCTCGTTCACCGTGGCCGAAGGGGAGTTCTTCGGCATCCTGGGGCCGAACGGCGCAGGCAAGACGACCACGCTGGAGATCGTCGAAGGCCTGCGCAAGGCGGACACCGGCCAGGTCACGCTGCTCGGCGAGAACCCGTGGCCGCGCAACCCGAAGCTGCTGCCGAGGATCGGCGTCCAACTCCAGGCATCGAGCTTCTTCGAGAAGTTGACGGCGCGTGAACAGCTCCAGACATTCGGGTCGCTCTACGGCGTGAGCAGACAGAGAGCCGACGAGATGCTGGAGCTCGTCGGCCTGTTGGACAAGGCGGACGTGCAGGAGAACAAGCTGTCCGGCGGGCAGCGGCAGCGGCTGTCGATCGCGTGCGCGCTGGTGCACGACCCGGACATCGTGTTCCTGGACGAGCCGACCGCCGCGCTGGACCCGCAGGCCCGCCGCAACCTGTGGGACGTGTTGCGCGCCATCCAGGCCAGGGGCAAGACCATCGTCTACACCACGCACTACCTGGACGAGGCCGAGATCCTGTGCGACCGGGTGGCGATCATGGACCGGGGGCGCATCCTCGCCATGGACGCGCCCGCGACGTTGGTCCGCGGTCTCGACGCGCCCACGCACGTGGTGCTCCAGAAGGGTCTGCTGACGCGTGAGGCGGCCCGTGGCATCACCGGGGTCGAGGACGCCCAGGAGGACGAGGTCTCGTTGACCATCTCCACCCGCAAGCCCGCGCCGGTCCTGTCGGCGCTCGCCGAACGCGGCACCTTGGACGGGCTCCAGGTGCGCACGGCCACGTTGGAGGACGTGTTCCTGGATCTGACCGGACGGGAGTACCGCGCATGACCGCGTTCCGGAGCTTGTCGACAGCCATGATCAAGGGGTTCCTGCGGGACAGGATGACGTTGTTCTTCGTCTTCCTGTTCCCGTTGATGTTCCTGGTCGTGTTCGGGCTGCTGTTCAGCGACCCGGGCAGTGACAAGACGAAGATCGGGACGGTCGGTGACGGGCCGGTGCTGTCGGCGTTGGAGCAGACCGGCGCGTTGGAGCTGGAGAAGTACGGCGACTCGGCCACCGCGCGGCAGAAGGTGAACGACGGCGACCTGCCGGCTGTCGTGGTGGTGGACGGCGATCAGGTCGAGGTGGTGTTCGCGGCCAGCGACCAGGTCGCGGCGGGCACCGTGATCGGGATCGTGTCCGGTGTGGTCGACAAGATGAACCTCACGGCGGCCGGCGTGCCGCCGCGGTTCACGGTGGAGGCCACTTCGGTGGAGGACGCGTCGCTCAAGCCGATCCAGTACCTGACGCCGGGCATCCTGTCGTGGGCGATCTCGATCTCGGGTGTGTTCGGGTCGGCGCTGACCATGGTGTCGTGGCGGAAGAAGCAGGTGCTGCGGCGCATCCGGCTGGCTCCGGTCAGCACGACGACCGTGCTCACCTCCCGTGTGCTGGTGAGCGTGGGCACCGCAGTGGCTCAGGGCATCGTGTTCGTAGCCGTCGCCATGCTCCCGCTGTTCGGCCTGCAACTGACCGGCCAGTGGTACCTCGCGCTGCCTCTGCTGGTGCTCGGCACCATGGCGTTCTTCGCGATCGGGATGCTGGTCGGGGCGTTCTGCAAGACCGAGGAGGCGGCGTCCGGCGCGGCGAACCTCATCATCATGCCGATGGCGTTCCTGTCCGGCACGTTCTTCCCCGTGGAGAACGCCCCCGCCTGGCTGCAGGCCGTCTCCAACGCCTTCCCGTTGCGCCACATGAACGACGGCATGCTGGACGTCCTGGTACGCGGCAAGGGCATCGAAGCCCTCCTGCTCCCCTCCGCCGTCCTGATCGCCTTCACCCTGACCATCGGCTTCATCGCCGCCCGAGTCTTCCGCTGGGAAGACTGAACCCCGCGTGTCCAACCTCCAGAACGCGCGTGTCCAACGTTCAAGTCGCGCGTGTCCAACCTCCAGAACGCGCGTGTCCAACGTTCAGAACACCCGAGTTGAACACTCAGGTTCGCGCGGATGTCGCCGAACGTGGAGGTCGTGCGTTCTGAGCGCTCAACTCGCGCGTTCTGAGTGTTGGACACGCGCGTTCTCAAGGTTGGACACGCGTGTTCTGAGTGTTGGACACGCGGGTGGGGGAGGCCGGAAGGGGGGTGAGGGGGGTCACTGGCCACAATGGGGGCATGTTCAGCAGCGCTGTTGGTCGGTTTCGGGTGTTCGCCTTGGCCGAGGCGGTGTCGTGGGCCGGTCTGTTGATCGGGATGTTCTTCAAGTACGTCGTGGTCGAGAACGAGATCGGCGTGAAGATCTTCGGGCCGGTGCACGGTGTGATCTTCGTAGGGTACGTCCTGGTGACGTTGATGCTGGCGCAGCGCTGGGACCGGCGGACGCTGATCCTCGGCTTGGTCGCGAGCATCCCGCCGTTCGGCACGGTGGTGTTCGAGCGCTGGGCGAACCGGACCGGGCGGCTGGACGAGGTCCAGGGTGAGGTTCAGGGCGAGGTTCAGACCGCCAAGGACTGAGCGCGCTCCAACTCCGCCTCCGGGTCACCGAGGTGGTAGACGCGTTCGCTCGGCTCGATGTTGTCCAGGAACTCCTGGTACACCAACGCACCCACGAGGTGTGACGCCGGGCGGGCGTGCCGCAGCGCGCTCAGCGGATCGCTCGACGGGTAGTGGCTCAGCCACGCCTCCACCCACGCCCGTTCGATCGCCGGGCGGAACTCCGGTGCCACGAACCCGATCAACCGCCCGGCGTCCAACGCCGGGTGGCCCCAGTGCGCGTCACCCCAGTCGAGCACGACCCCACCGGAACGCCAGTTGCCCGGGTGGAAGTCGCCGTGCAGCAAGGTGTCCGGCAACCCGAAGTCGGGCACCCGCACCCCGCGCACCCGCAACCGCGGCTCACCCGCCAACGCCGCCTGCACCGCCACCCACCGCGGCACGATCCGCGAGATCACCTCGTCGCTCGGCCGCCAGCAGTCCACCCCGGACGCCTCCGCGAGCAGAACCCGACCGGGTTCCGACGCGATCAGCACGGGAGCCAAGGACGGGTCGACCGACGCCACCAGCCTGATCACCGCGGCCTCGTCCGCCATGAACGGCGGCGTGGCCTTGGCCCACACCGTCCCACCCGCGGTCGGCAACCGGTACAGGCACGACAGGTTCCACGTCTTCACCTGCACGGCCGGACCGGTCACGTCGACGTGCCGCCGCGCCCACTCCACCAACGCGGCCGGCCCACCCGGACGCGCCCACGGCAGCCGCAGCGGGTGGTCCGGGAACTCGTGCTGCTCGGTGATCGACAAGCCGTCCGGCACCCGGTCGGCCTCCACCTGGTACGTCACCACGCCGTCACGCATAGCCGGGGCAGTGGTGCCGACCAGTCGCAACACGCTCGTCGTCACGCCCAGCACCCGGTCCAGGTGCCCGGTCACCGGCTCGACGTCGTTCCACCACGGGCTGTCCACCGTGAACGGCTCGGTCTCGCCCACGTACCGGCCGCCGACCGTCACCAGAGCCCTGATCTCCCGCACGCGTGCAGCGTGACGAAACCACCGGACCGCTGTCGAACGAATTCAGTCCTCGAAGTCGCCGACCGCGCGCCGGACCTTCGCCAGCAGGTCGGTCAGCTGCTCGGTCTGCCGGTCGGTCAACCCGCGCAACCCGAACTCGACGCTCGTCACGGCTTCCGTGGCGGCCTCACGCCGGGCGTGCCCGGCCTCGGTGATCTCCACCAACGTGGTGCGCCGGTCGGTGGGGTGCGGGTTGCGGCGCACGAGCCCGTCGGCTTCCAACCGGTCCACGATGTTCGTGACGCTGGTCGGGTGCAGCTGGAGGCGTTCGCCCATGACCCGCATCGGCAGGCTGCCCGTGCGGGCGAACGTCAACAGCACCAGCGCCTCGAACCGCGCGAACGTCAGCCCGTGCGGTTTGAGGGCGGCGTCCACGGCGGACTGGATGATCTGCTGTACTCGCATGACGCTCGTGACCGCCGCCATCGCCGTCGACGGTCCGATCCGCTTCTCCCACAGCTCGGCGGCGCGCGCGATGGGGTCGAACGGCAGCGGCTGGGACGTCATGCGCCGAAGCTACCAGTGAGTACCCGTCCAGCAGGAGGCAGCAGTGCTCGTCGCGTTCAGTGTCAGCCCGCTCGGCGGGGAGTCCGACGGGGTGGCCGCGGCCGTCGCGGAAGCCGTGCGGGTCGTCCGCGAGTCCGGCTTGCCCAACGAGACCAACGCCATGTTCACCCTGGTCGAGGGCGAGTGGGACGAGGTGATGGCGGTGGTGAAGAAAGCGACGGAGGTCGTGCAGGCCACCGCGCCGCGGGTCAGCCTGGTGCTCAAGGCGGACATCCGGCCCGGCTACACGGGCCAGCTCACGGCCAAGGTCGAGCGCGTCGAACAGCACCTCGCCGGCGACTAGGTCACGCTCCAGTACGTGCGCGTCGAGCGGCGTCGAGCGGCGAGCGGAGCGGGTTCGGGTTCGGGGCGTCCAATTAAGTTGTTGGGCATGACGCCGAGAGACCTGTGGTTGCGCTTCGAGACCTACCACGACGTCACGTACTTCTCGCCGGAGTCGCGAGCGGTCACCGACGAGTTGGGCTGCAAGGGCGGCTGGATGGGCTACTTCGCCCAGCGCGCGGCACCGCTGGGCGCGGTGCCGCCGGAGATCGTGACCGCCGCCTTCTTCAGCTTCCACCCGCGCATGGTGTCCCGCGCGCTGCCCGACGCGTGGGAGGTGGCCGGCCCCACCAGGTTCCTGGACGCACGCCTGGAGGGCGTCGACCGCGCGCTGCGCCGGATGCTGGAGAGCCTGGACGTCGCCGAAGCCGCCGAACTGGCCGGGCAGGCGGCCGAGGCGGCGCCGTTGCCGGGGCGGGTGCTGGCCGCGGCGAACCGCGCCCTGCCCGTGCCCGACGAGCCGCACCTGGCGTTGTGGCAGGCGTGCACGACGTTGCGCGAATCGCGCGGTGACGGCCACATCGCCGCGTTGGTGGCCGCCGACCTGAGCCCGTGCGAGACGTTGGTGCTGTTCAGCGCGGACAAGGGCCTCGAACCGGCGTACATGCGTGCCGCGCGCGGTTGGTCGGAGGACGAGTGGCGGGATGCCGAAGCGACGCTCACCGACCGCGGCCTGTTCGACGGCGGCCTCACCCCGGCCGGTCGGGCGCTGCGCGAGGACGTCGAACGGCGAACCGACGAGACCGCCACCAGTCCGTGGCAGGTCCTGGGTGACGCGGGCACGGCGCGGTTCGTGGACCTGATGACCCCGATCGCCCGCCGCCTGGGGCACCTGAACGACGCCATGCGGACCAACCCGATGGGTATCGACCCGGTCGCGCAACTCCCCGGCTAGCCGCGCGCGGCTCACGGTCCGTCTCGTGTCAGGATGGAAGGCGTGACAAGGCCAGACCCCCGCAAGAACGCCGCACTGTCCGCCGCGCTGTCCGGGGCGGTCGACCTCGGCGCGCTGAAGGCCCGGGCCGACGCCGCGAGGCAGCGCGCCACCACCACACCCCCGCCGTCCGGTGGCGGGGCCGGAGGTTCGGACGCCGGTCCGAGCCCGTGGGTGCTGGACGTCACCGAGGCGACGTTCCAGTCGGTGGTCGAGCGCTCGATGGAAGTACCGGTCGTCGTCGAGCTGACCGCGTCGTGGAGCCCCGAGGCAGGCCAGCTCTCACCCGTGCTCGAACGCGCCGCCAGGGCGGGCGGCGGCACCTGGCTGCTGGCCAGAGTCGACCTGGACGCCAGTCCGCGCATCGGCCAGGTGTTCGGCGTGCAGTCGGTGCCGACCGTCGTCGCGATCGCCGGCGGCCAGCCCATCGACGCCTTCGCCGGACCACTGCCGGACGCCGAACTCGACCAGTGGATCAACCGCCTGCTGGACGCCCTCCGCGACCGCCTGCCCGGCATCAAGGCCGCGGAGGCGAACCTCGCCGCGCCCCCCGGCGCCGAGCCCTTGGCCGAGCCCGAGGACCCGCGCTTCACGGCCGCCGAGGAAGCCTTCGAGGTGGGCGACTTCGCCGCCGCCGAGGCCGCGTACGAGGCCATCCTGGCGGCAGAGCCGGCCAACGCCGAGGCGAAGGCAGCCCTGGCCCAGGTCCGCTTCACCGCGCGCGCCGAGGCCGTGCCGGCGGACGCCATCACCAAGGCTGACACCAATCCCGACGACCTCGACGCCCAACTCGCCGCGGCCGACCTGGAGTTGGCGACGAACGACGTCGAGCAGGCGTTCAAGCGCCTGGTCGACACGGTCCGCCGGGTGTACGGCGACGACCGCGACAAGGTCCGCGAACACCTGGTGAGCCTGTTCGAACTGTTCCCGCCCGAGGACGACCGGGTCGCCAAGGCCCGCCGCAACCTCGCCAGCGCCCTCTTCTGACCAGCACTTAGAGACCCACCGAGTCCAGACACCCGGTCCAGAGACCGGGTTCAGACATCGACCCACGTACCGAATCGCTGCGCAGGGGTCCTCCGCCCAGGGGGACCCCTGTTTTTAATCCTGCCGCAGCGGACCGACATTCACGGGCGGGTCGGGCGTCGGCTGTGGATAACCGGTGCGCCCGGTCGCGGTTGGTGGATAACTTCACTGCGAGAGCTCTCCGCTGCGAAGTGCCACTGCGCCGGTGCCACTGCGCCGGTGCCACTGCGCCGGTGCGGCTGCGTAAGTGCGGCTGCGCAAGCGCCACCGCGAAAGCGCCACGGGGAGCGTTCAGGGCGAGATCAGCCGGCGTACTTGCGGGTGCACAGGCCCGAGCCCTGGTAGAAGCCGTCCCGGAACGCCTCCACCCGGGCGAACCCGGACGGCACGGTGGTCCCGTTCACGTCCGCCGCGATCAGGCTCTTGTCGGCCAGCAACTCGGCCACCGCCTCGTCCAGGTCGCCGGACGACAGTCGCAGCCGCGCGCTGCTCTGGTTCGTCGCCCCGGCCCACGACCCGGTCAGGCAAGCCGTGCGCAACCCGGCCGCCGGCCCTTCCAGCCCGTACCCGGTCGCCTTCTGGATCGACAGCGCGAACCGCGAAGCGATCTCGGCGAAAGCGGCGAAGTCGCCGATCCCGCCCTTCTGCCCGCGCTTGGGCGGCGTGCCGATCTTCACCAGGTCGACCAGGTCGATGGAGATCGAGTTGGTCGACGGGCAGTACGACGCGGGCGAGGTCTCGGAGACGTCCTGACAAGGCGACTCGGTGGTCGACAACGACGGCGGAGTCGCGCCGGACTGCTTGTAGGCGTCCCGCAACGACTCCTCCAGCGCCTCCAGCGACGCGGGGTCGTCCACCTTCAGGTTGCCCTTGCCCAGCCCGGTGTCCTTCTCCTGCGAATCGAACTTCTGCTGCGTGATCCGGGACTTGATCTCCGCCTCGTCGATCTGCGCGCACCGCTTGGGGTCACCGGCGAACCCGAACTGGAACGCCGCCACCCGGTCGAACGCGCTGCCGTGCGCGCCCTGCTTCTCGGCCGACGTGCCCGCCGCGTCCCGGATGAAGAACATCGTCGCCAGCACCTGGTTCAACCCGGGCCCGGTCGAGATCCGGAAGTGCTTGGCCTTCCCCTCGGCCACCCACCGGAAGAAGTTGCCCGCGTAGCAGTCGGCCTGCTGCTCCTTGATGATCGACGGCGTGGCCTGGGTGACCCCGCCCTCGGCGCCGAGCTTGTACTGGATCGCGTGACCCATCTCGTGCGCCAGCACCGTCACCACCGACATCGGCCCGAACGCGTCGTCCAGCATCGGCAGCAACTCGCCGCGGTCCCAAGCGATCGAGTCGTCCAGGGAGCAGTAGAACGCGTTCGCCACACCAGCGGTGTTCGTGCGGCAGATGTCCACGCCCGCGCCGTTGGAGTCGTAGGACACCAACCGCTTCACCGGCTCGAACTCCTTGCCGAACCGCGCGGGCAGCTGCTCGGCCCAGTACTCCTCGACGTCGGCCAGCGTGTTGATCGCCAGCCGGTCCATCTCGCCGCCGTCACCGTTCTCCACCTGGAGGTCGGCGTCCGGGACACCGGGCTTCGCGCCGCTCTCCCCGGTGGTGATGTCCAACCCGGCCACCTTGGTGACGTCCGGCCGCTCCGACCGACCCGACCCGCTTACGGTCTGGGTGCACGCGGTCAACGCCATCGCGGCGACGAGCGTCGCGGCCACCCATGCTCGTCGAGCCATGCCCAAGCCCCATCCCCAGTCGTGCCGATCCAAGTCCGAACCCTACTTGGCCGGCCGGCGCGGCTAGGCCAAACCGCAGGCTTTGATGCCCTCCAGAACGCCGCCGCGGAACACCTCGACCCGCTTGAACCCGGGTTCGAGCGCCGCCGACCCGGTCGCGTCCCGTGCCGCGTAGTCGTAGGCGAGCAGCACCTGGACGGCTTCGTCCAGGTCACCGGGGGAGAGCCCGAAGCCCTCCTGCCGCGTGAAGACCTCCCGCGTGTACGAGCCGGCCAGGCACAACGCGCTGGTCGCCGCGCCCTCACCCTTGACGTCGGCGCCCACGACCGCCATCGCGGCCAAGCCGTAACGGCTGGCCAGCAGCAGACCCGTGGCGTAGTCGCCGATCTCGGCGTGCAGCTCGGGCAGGTCCTTCTCGACCTCGAACTCCACCGACTTGTCCGCCGGGCAGTACGCCACCGGCCCCTGGTCGCCGGAGCAGTCCGGCTCCTGCTGGGTCGGCGTGGCCTTCGGATCGGTCCACGTCCGGCCCGACTGCGTGACGATGGTCTTGTAGTAGAGGTTCAGGTCGGGGGTGATGTTCTCCAGCATCTCGTCGAACGGCAGGTTGCCGCCCCGGTCGCGGTCGGCGGCGGAGGTGAACGCCTGCTGGGTGAAGACCCGGTTCTCCACCGACATGGCCCCGCAGAACTCGGCGCCCTGCTGGTAGCCGTCCTGGAACGCGGACACCCGGTCGAACGCGTTGCCGTGCGCGGACCGGTCGGTCTGCGAGGTGCCGACCGGGTCGCGGAACGTGATCAGTGCGCCGAGCGCCGCGTCCAGCGTGTCGGAGCCGATGTCCAGGTGCTCGGACTTGCCGTCGTTCACCCACTTGATGAACGTGCCCGCGAAGCAGTCGGCCATCGCCTCGGTGAGGATCGTGGGGAACCGCTCCGGGTTGCGCCGCTCGGCCTCCGGGGTGATGCCCATCCGGTTCTGCACGGCGTGGCCCATCTCGTGGGCCAGCACGATCACCACGGCGGCGTCGCCGAAGCGGTCCTTGAGGACGGGCAGCAGCGCGGCGCGGTCCCAGGCGATGGCGTCGGCGCTGGGGCAGTAGAAGGCGTTGCCCTCGACGTCACTGGCCTTCTCGGTGCACGGCGGCGGCTTGGCCGACGGGTCGGCGGTGTCCACCGAGTAGATGCCGCCTTCCAGCTGCTGCCACGGCTTGTCGAACGCGTCCGGGAACGCTTCCTCCCAGAACTTGTCGATATCGGTGATGGCGGTGGCCGCGAGCTGGTCGATGGGGCCGCCGTCGGTGCCCCGGATGAACCCCGGGTCCACGGTGCCCTTGGTGACGGCCTCGCCCGCCAGTGGTTTGCCCGGCACCAGCTGGGTGCACGCGGTCATCGTGACCAGCACTGTCGCCAGCAGGACCAATCGAGCCGATGCGAGCCGCATTCGTTCATTGTGCCTGCTGCGAACCCCTACGGTGGGGTGCTTGACGCCTAGCCCGGAAAGTTCCGGCTGGTGGTGCCCCGCACGGCCCAGGCCCGGGCGGTGAGCGGGATGGAGCCGTCGGCGCGGGTGGGCAGGCGGGTGCGCAGCAGGTCGCGCAGGGCGCGGCGGCGGTCCTCGGGCAGGGACGCGGTGTAGCGGGGCGCCGGGCCTTGGCCGCCGAGGAACGGCCGCCAGTAGTCGTCGAAGTCGGCGAACACCGTCGGTACCTCCAGCAGCCGGACCTCCACCGCGTCCAGGCCCGCATCGGTCCACAGCGCCCGCAGGGGTTCCGGCCGGCACAGCGGGAAGCGCCGGCCCTCGTCGAGGTCGGTCGCGGCGGGGTCGAGGTCGGTGGCGACGTCCCAGAAGTACCGCGTCATCGCCATGCCCTCGGCGTAGTCCCAGACGTAGGCGGCGACGACACCGCCGGGCGCGGCGACCCTGGCGAACTCGGCCACGGCCCGTGCCGGGTCGGGCACGAAGTTGAGCGCCAGGCCGCTGACCACGGCGTCGAACCGGTGGTCGGGCAGGGGCAGGGAGCGGGCGTCACCGAGGTGGAAGGCCGCACGCGGGTCGGTGATGCGGGCCGAGGCGGTGTTCAGGAACCCCTCGGACGGGTCGACCCCGACGACCTCGGCAGGCTCCGCGGCCCCGAGCACGGTGGTCGCCAACGCCCCGGTGCCGCAGCCCACGTCCAGCCAACGCCGCCGCGCCGGCACCTGCAGCCAGCGGAGGAACAGGTCCGCCACAGGCAGGCTCCAACGCCCGACATACGCCTCGTACGCCGCACCAACCGCCCACACCTCTTGTGTCACCGGCCGAGGATCGCACGCCTGGCCCACCGCCACGACACCATCGTCAGGAACGTTGTGGATCTGTCGGGCGAGCCTCATCGTGCTGTGGAGGTCGGCGGCAGGGTGCTTGAAGCCGCCGGCAGGGGTCCCCCCTTGGCGAGGACCCCTGCCGGAGCGTGCTGTCGGTGAGCCGTTGCCGGCCCGGTCAGTCGTTGTCGAGGTCGTTCAGGCTGTCCGGCGCCACGGTGGTGTCCGGGGCCAGCCAGAGCACGCCCGCCGGCGGTAGTTGGAGCACGGCGGAGGCCGGGCGGCCGTGCCACGGGTGTTCCTCGGCCAGCACGCCACCGAGGTTCCCGACGCCGGACCCGCCGTAGACCTCCGAATCCGTGTTCACCACCTCACGCCACCGCCCCGCCACCGGCAGACCCACCCGGTAGTCGTGGTGCGGCATGCCGGCGAAGTTGGCCACGCAGGCGAGCACCGAGCCGTCCGCGCCGATCCGCAGGAAGCTCAGCACGTTGCCCGCCGAGTCGTTCGCGTCGATCCACGAGAACCCCTCGGGCTTGTTGTCCACGCTGTACAGCGCCGGCGAGGACTTGTAGACCCGGTTCAGGTCCGAGATCAGCCCGTGCACGCCCCGGTGCAGCGGCTCCTCCATCAGGTGCCAGTCCAACGGCCGGCCCTCGGACCACTCGTCCCGCTGCCCGAACTCGCCGCCCATGAACAGCAGCTGCTTGCCGGGGTGCGCCCACATGAACGCCAGCAACGACCGCAGCCCGGCCGCCTTGTTCCAGTCGTCGCCGGGCATCCGCTGCCACAACGACCCCTTGCCGTGCACGACCTCGTCGTGCGACAGCGGCAGCACGAAGTTCTCGCTCCACGCGTACACCAGCGAGAACGTGATCTCGTTGTGGTGGTACGCCCGGTGGATGGGCTCACGCGACAGGTAGTGCAGCGTGTCGTGCATCCACCCCATGTTCCACTTGAACCCGAAGCCCAGGCCGCCCAGGTGCGTCGGCCGCGTGACGCCCGGCCACGCCGTCGACTCCTCCGCCACCATCAGCACACCGGGGTGCCGCTTGTACACCGTGGCGTTGAGCTCCTGGAGGAACCGCACCGCGTCCAGGTTCTCCCGGCCGCCGTACTGGTTGGGCAGCCACTGGCCTTCCTTGCGCGAGTAGTCCAGGTACAGCATCGACGCCACCGCGTCGACCCGCAGGCCGTCGATGTGGAACTCCTCGATCCAGTACAGGGCGTTGGCGACGAGGAAGTTGCGCACCTCGTTGCGCCCGAAGTCGAACACCAGCGTGCCCCAGTCGGGGTGCTCGCCCCGGCGCGGGTCCTCGTGCTCGTACATGGCGGAGCCGTCGAACTTCGCCAGCGCCCACGAGTCGCGCGGGAAGTGGGCGGGCACCCAGTCCATGATCACGCCGACGCCGCGCTGGTGCAGCATGTCGACGAAGTGCCGGAAGTCGTCCGGCGAACCGAACCGGGACGTCGGCGCGTAGTACGACGTCACCTGGTAGCCCCACGACCCGCCGAACGGGTGCTCGGCCACCGGCATCAGCTCCACGTGCGTGAACCCGGCGCTCACCACGTAGTCCGCCAGCTCCGTGGCCAGCTCCCGATAGCCCAGGCCCGGCTTCCAAGAGCCCAGGTGCACTTCGTACACCGAAACCGGGGCGTTGATCCACTGCGTGGCGTCGCGCTTGGCCTGCCACTCCACGTCACCCCACGAGTACGCGGACTGCGTGACGACCGAAGCCGTCGCCGGCGGCCGTTCCGTGGCGAACGCCATCGGGTCGGCCTTCTCGTGCCACGCGCCGTCCCGGCCGAGGATGCGGTACTTGTACCGGGCGCCCGCCGGGATGCCGGGGACGAAGATCTCCCACACGCCGGACGAGCCGAGCGACCGCATCGGGTTCGCCCGCCCGTCCCACCCGTCGAAATCGCCGCACACCCGCACACCGCGCGCGGTCGGCGCCCAGACGGCGAACGAGACGCCCGAGACGGCGCCGTTCGGCGTGTCGTAGGTGCGCACCTGCGCGCCCAGGACGTCCCACAGCCGCTCGTGCCGTCCCTCACCGATGAGGTGCAGGTCCAGCTCGCCGACCGTCGGCAGCCACCGGTACGGGTCGTCCACCTCGACGACCGTGTCGCCGTACTCGACCTCCAGCCGGTAGTCGCCGGGGTGTTCGGGCAGGTCACCGGCGAACAACCCGTCGGTGACCCGGTCCAGCTCGAATCGCTTGTCACCCGCCATCACGGCCACCGCGGTGGCTCCCGGACGCAGCGCCCGCGCGACCACGCCCTCGGGGACGTGGTGCACGCCGAGCACCGAGTGCGGGTCGTGGTGCGCCCCGGCCAGCAGCCGGTCGACGTCCTCGGGCGAGATCATGACTGCACCGCTCCCTCTCCAGTGATCCGGGCGATCGACGACAACGGGACCGTCAACCACTCCGGCCGGTTCGCGTGCTCGTATGCGACCTCGTACACGGCCTTGTCCAGCTCGAACGCCCGCAGCAGGTAGCCGCGCTTGCGCGGGTCGCCGACCGACTCCGCCGCCGCCTCCGCGTAGCCCTCGGTGAACGCCGCGCGGTTGCGCCGCGACCACTCCAGCGCCCGCACGGTCAGCTGGTGGTCCTCCGGCTGGCCGACCAGCATCTGGTGTGCCGCGTAGTCGAAGGATCGCAGCATCCCGGCCACGTCGCGCAAAGGCGAGCGCAGCGCCTTCCGCTCCGCGATGGGCGAGCCCGGCTCACCCTCGAAATCGATCAGCAACCAACCGTGCACGGTCCGCAGCACCTGGCCGAGGTGCAGGTCGCCGTGGATGTGCTGGATGGCGATCGCGTCGTGCGTGTCCCTGGCCTGCTCGAACGCCTCCCGCAGCGCGGGCACGTAAGGCCGCAGCTCCGGCACCGCGGCGACGACCTCGTCCAGCCGCGAGACCATCGTCCGGACGGTCCGGTCGATGTCCTCGGCGTCCGCGTGCTGGGTGCCGAGCGCGCGCTCCAGGTCCGCGTGCACCGTGGCTACGGCATGGCCGAGCCGCTGCGCCTCGCCGGCGAAATCGCCGCCCACCTCGTCGGCGTGCAGATCGGCCTCGGCCATCAGGTCGCGCACGCTCGTGGTGGCCATCGCCCAGCCGTCCACCGCGTCGGGCATGAACTGCTGGAGCATGCCGACCGTGGTGGTGTGGCCGTCCAGCCGGCCGGTGATCGACCCGAGCGGCTGGGCGATGTGCTCGCAGCCGACCCGGTGCAGCGCGCGGTGCAACACCAGGTCCGGGTTGTCTCCGAGGGTCAGCTTGCGGAACAGCTTGAGGATGTACTGGTTGCCGAACACCAGCGACGTGTTGGACTGCTCGGAGGTGATCGGCCGGCCGCGCAACCCCGTCTGCAGCTCCACGTCCGGCTCGTGCGCGAACGTCAGACCGTCGATCTCGGCGCCCTCGGCCATCAGGTCGAGCAGCGTGCCGGTCAACTCCGGCACGGAGGTCGCGTCGAAGTGCTCCACGTGGTCGGTGACCAGCAACTGGTACGGCTCGCGCCGGTCCGGCTGCTCGACCTCGACCACCAGGTGCACCAGCACCGGCTCCTCGGCCCGCAGCACCGACGTCCGGAGTGGACGGATCGAGGTGACCGGCCGGTCCTTCCCGCCGAACCACCGCTGTGCGGGCAGCCACCCGGGGAGTTCGGTCATCACCTTGTCGACCAGGTCGTGCGGTTCGGTCACGTCCCTCACCTCGCCTCGCTGTCGTCGTCGGCTTCCGCGAGCTGGAACCAGTAGAAGCCGTGACCGGGCAGGGTGAGCAGGTAGGACAGATCGCCCACAGTGGGGAAGACCACCCCGCCGGTCAACTCGACCGGCCTGCTGCCGCGGTGCTCGGACAGGTCCAGCTCGACCGGCTGCGGGAACCTCGACAGGTTGTTGACGCACAGCACGACGTCCTCGTGGCCGTCGGGCCGCCGCCACCGCCGCCGGTAGGCCAGCACGCTCGGGTTGGAGCCGCCGAGATCGGTGAAGTCGCCCTCCGCGAACGCGTGGTGCTGCTTGCGCACCTCGATCATCCGCCGGGTCCAGTGCAGCAGCGAGGACTGGTTGTTCAGCTGGGCCTCGACGTTGAGCCCCTGGTAGCCGTACACCGGGTCCATGATCACAGGCAGGTAGATCCGGCCGGGGTCGCAGTTGGAGAACCCCGCGTTGCGGTCCGGGGTCCACTGCATGGGCGTGCGCACCGCGTCGCGGTCGCCCAGCCAGATGTTGTCGCCCATGCCGATCTCGTCACCGTAGTAGAGAACGGGCGATCCGGGCAGGGACAGCAGCATCGCGGTGAACAGTTCCTGCTGGTTGCGGTCGTTCTCCAGCAGCGGGGCCAACCGGCGTCTGATGCCGATGTTGGCCTTCATCCGCGGGTCCTTGGCGTACTCCGCGTACATGTAGTCGCGCTCTTCGTCGGTCACCATTTCGAGCGTCAGCTCGTCGTGGTTGCGCAGGAAGATGCCCCACTGGCAGCCGTCCGGGATCTGCGGCGTCTGGGCCAGGATCTCCGAGATCGGGAACCGGGACTCGCGCCGCACCGACATGAAGATGCGCGGCATCAGCGGGAAGTGGAACGCCATGTGGCACTCGTCGCCGCCGACCTCGGCGTTGCCGAAGTACTCGACCACGTCCGACGGCCACTGGTTCGCCTCCGCGAGGAGCACCCGGCCGGGGTACTCGTCGTCCACGACCTTGCGGCAGCGCTTCAGGAAGTCGTGCGTGCGCGGCAGGTTCTCGCAGTTCGTGCCCTCCTGCTCGAACAGGTACGGCACGGCGTCCAGCCGGAACCCGTCGATGCCCAGGTCGAGCCAGAACCGGAGCGTGTCCAGCATGGCTTCCTGCACGTGCGGGTTCTCGAAGTTCAGGTCGGGCTGGTGCGAGAAGAACCGGTGCCAGTAGAACTGGCCGCGCACCGGGTCGTAGGTCCAGTTGGACGACTCGGTGTCCACGAAGATGATCCGGGCGTCCGCGTAGCGCTGATCGTCGTCGCCCCACACGTAGTAGTCGCCGTACGGCCCGTCCGGGTCCGTCCGCGACTGCTGGAACCACGGGTGCGCGTCACTGGTGTGGTTGAGCACCAGGTCGGTGATCACCCGGATGCCCCGGCGGTGCGCCTCGTCCAGCAGGTACACGAAGTCCTCGACCGATCCGAACTCCGGCAGCACCGCGCGGAAGTCGGAGATGTCGTACCCGCCGTCGCGCAGCGGCGACGCGTAGAACGGCGGCAGCCAGAGGCAGTCCACGCCGAGCCACTCCAGGTAGTCCAATCGGGACGCCAGGCCCCGCAGGTCACCGGTGCCGTCGCCGTTGGAGTCGCTGAACGCGCGGACCAGCACCTCGTAGAACACCGCGCCTTTGAACCAGTCTCGTTCGCGCGGCACGAGTTTGGCCGACCGGAAGTCCTCGGCCTGCGGCTCCACCAGCAGGCCGTCGGCGCCGATGGCCTCGCCGGTGTGCGGCACGTTCTCCAGGCCTACCAGAGCGGCGTCGGGTCGGGCCTCTTCTTGCATGTGTGCTCCACCTCGTCCCACCTCATTGGGGGTGCGTTCGATCGTCCCTCGTGCTCTTCGGCGGGCGCGGGGACTCGGTAAAGGGGACCGGGCTGGGTTTTCGCTAGCTGCTGAACCTGCGCTGCACGCCCACGATGTGCGCCGGAGCGCGCCAGGGTTCCAGACGTACGTAATTGGCCTGACCCCAGTCCCAGGTCTCCCCGGACACCTCGTCGTGCGCGATCAGCCGCTCGTGCCAGTCGACACCGAGCGCGGGCAGGTCCAACCAGACGGTGCCGTCCTGCGCGTCGTGCGGATCCAGGTTGATCACGACGACGACCGTGTCACCGGTGCCCGGGTCCTGCTTGGAGTACGCGATCAACGCCGGGTTGTCGACGTGGTGGAACCGGAGTGTTCGCATCTGCTGCAACGCCGGGTGCGCCCGGCGGATCGCGTTCAGCTTGCGCAACCACGGTTCCAGCGACCGGCCCTCGGCCACCGCCGCCGCGTAGTCACGGGGGCGGAGCTGGTACTTCTCCGAGTTCAGGTACTCCTCGCTGCCCGGTCGGACGGCTTCGTGCTCGAACAGCTCGAAGCCCGAGTACACACCCCAGGTCGGCGCCATCGTCGCCGCCAGCGCCGCGCGCAGCGCGAACATGCCCGGACCGCCGTGCTGGAGCGATTCGTGCAGGATGTCGGGGGTGTTCACGAACAGGTTGGGCCGCGCTTCGTCCCAGTGCTCGACCAGTTCGGTGCCGAACTCGGTCAGCTCCTCCTTGGTCGTGCGCCAGGTGAAGTAGGTGTAGCTCTGCGTGAACCCGAGCTTGGCCAGGCCGTAGAGCCTCGCCGGACGGGTGAACGCCTCGCTGAGGAACAGCACGTCCGGGTGGCGGTCCTTGACCGCCCAGATCAGCCACGCCCAGAAGTCCGGCGGCTTGGTGTGCGGGTTGTCGACCCGGAAGATCTTCACCCCGTGGTCCACCCAGTGCAGGACGACGCGCAGCACCTCGTTGTAGATGCCCTGCGGGTCGTTGTCGAAGTTGACCGGGTAGATGTCCTGGTACTTCTTCGGCGGGTTCTCCGCGTAGGCGATCGTGCCGTCCGGGCGGGTGGTGAACCACTCCGGGTTCTTCAACACCCACGGGTGGTCGGGCGCGCACTGGAGGGCCAGGTCGAGCGCCACCTCCAGGTCGAGTTCCCGGGCGCGGGCCACGAACGCGTCGAAGTCCTCGATCGTGCCCAGCTCGGGGTGGATCGCGTCGTGCCCGCCCTCGTCCGCGCCGATGGCCCAGGTCGAGCCGGGGTCGTCCTCGGTGGCCACGAGCGTGTTGTTCGGGCCCTTGCGGTTGATCCGCCCGATGGGGTGAATCGGCGGGAGGTAGGCGACGTCGAAGCCCATGGCCGCGATGCGGTCGAGTTCCCTGGCCGCGGTGACGAACGTGCCGTGCACCGGGACGCCCGACTCGTCCAGGCCGCCGGTGCTGCGGGGGAAGAACTCGTACCAGGACCCGAAAGTCGCTCGCTTCCGGTCCACCCACACCTTGCGCGGCTTGCCCTTGGTGATCAACTCGCGCACCGGGTGGTCGTGCATGATCTGGCGGACGTCGGTGGCCAGGGCGGGGGCGACCCGTTCGGCCAGGGGACGGTGCTCGTCGCGCAACGCGCTCGCCGCGTTGGCCAGCAGGGGCTTGTCCTTGCGCCGGTCCGGGCGGCGGCTGACGCGGTCGAGCAGGCGCGCGCCGGTCTCCAGGTCGTTGGCCAGGTCCTCAGGCCCCTGACCTGCGGCGATCTTGACCTCGACGGTGTGCTCCCAGGTGGCCCAGGGGTCACTCCACGCGTCCACGCGGAAGGTCCAGGGGCCTTCGGCGTCGGGGACGATCGTGGCGGCCCAGCGGTCCAGGCCGACGCCCAGAGGCACCATGCGTGTTTGTCTGGCGACCCGGTCGGTCGGTCCCCGCCACGCGACCGTGGCGGCGACGGCGTCGTGGCCTTCCCGCCACACCGTCGCCTCGACCGGAACGTGCTCGCCGACCACGGCCTTCGCCGGGTAGCGACCGCAGCTCACGGTCGGGGAGACATCGTCGATTCCGAGTCGTCCGCTCATCCGCAGCAGCGCCCCTCTCACTGGTGTGACGCTTGCACGTTCAAGTCTGCCCGCAGCGATCGGGACGGCCGCCACTGGGACTCCTGCCTGGTCTTCCTACCCGTTCTGATTGGATTGCACACTTTGGTGACGGCGTCCGTCTCGCGATGGGAGATCACATTTCCATCTCTTGATCGTTACCGTTCCGTTGTCAAGCCAGTCTCGTTCGGGTGGTGATCGAGCCAATCGGTCACTGTCCGCGATGGCCCCGATCTGTCATGCGGGACGATCATCGCAGGTGATAGTGGCGTCCGGGTTGTCGTTGCGAGTCCACTTGGTATCGGCTGCCGGTCTGCACTTGACTGACGCGGGTGAACCTCGGCTGGGCGCGGTCCAAGCGGTTTGAGCGGGTGTACCGGGAGTACGTGCGCGCGAGTCTGCGCTACATCGATCTCAAAGGGCTCGTCGTCGTCGGGTTCCACACCCCCGAATTCGAGGACGTCTTCGTCGACGTCGGCCTCGTCCACCAGACACCGCACAACGCGCCCGCCGGTGTCCTCGCCCGGCTCCCGACTGACGACCGGCTGCCGATCACCGAATTCCTCGACCGACCGCTGCCCGCCGTGCTGGCGATCATCGGCGTGCCCGGCAGCGGGAAGACGACCCTGCTGCGCCACCTCGCCCTGACGATCAGTCGCTCGAACGGCCGCAGGCGGGTGCCGATCCTGCTCTACCTGCGCGACCACGTCACCGCGATCACCCAGGACCCCGAAGTCCCGCTCACCACTCTGCTCCGGGTCAAACTCGGCCGCTACGGCACGCAGGAACCACCGGGCTGGTTCGAGCACCGCCTCGCCGAAGGCGCCTGCACGATCCTCCTCGACGGCCTGGACGAAGTCGCCCGCCGGCACGACCGCCGCCTGGTCGCCGACTGGGTCGAACGCCAGACCCGCCAGTACCCGGAGAACGACTTCGTCGTCACGTCCCGCCCGCACGGCTACCGCTCCACGCCCGTCGCGGGCGCCCAGGTCCTCCAGGTCCGCAACTTCACCGACGAGCAGGTCACCAGGTTCGTCCGCAACTGGTACCTGGCGATCGAGAAGCTCAGCACCCAGGCCACCGGCGAGGCCGTCCGACTCCGCGCCGAGCAGGCCGCCGACGAACTGCTCACCCGCCTGCACTCGAACCCGGACCTCTACGACCTCACCGCCAACCCGCTCCTGCTGACGATGGTCGCCAACGTCCACCGCTTCGGCAGCAAGCTCCCCGACAGCCGCGCCGAGCTGTACCGGGAGATCTGCGAGGTCGTGCTCTGGCGCCGGCACGAGGCCAAACGCCTGCCCGTCCACCTCGACGGCGACAAGAAGGAAGTGCTCCTCAGAGGCCTCGCGCTCACGATGATGCAACGCGGAGTGCGGGACGTCTCGCGCGACACCGTGCTGAGCGACTTCAAGCCGGCCCTCAGCCGGATGGCCACCAACCTCACCGAAGAGGCACTGCTGGAGGACGTCACCTCCAGCGGCCTGCTCGTGGAACGTGAAAGCGGTTTGTATTCATTCGCGCACTTCACCTTCCAGGAGTACCTGGCCGCCGCCCACATCCGCGAAAAGGGCCTCGGTCACCTCCTGGTCGACGAAGTCGACAACGACTGGTGGCGTGAAACCACCCTCCTCTACGTCGCCCGCGCCGACGCCGACCCGATCGTCGCGGTCTGCCTGTCCTCCGGCACCGTCACCGCCCTTTCCCTGGCCTTCGACTGCGCCGAACGAGCCGCCGAACTCGCCCCTCGCCTGCGCAAACGCCTGGACGATCTACTGGATCCCAAAACCGACGACCCCGAACGCCGAAGGCTCATCGCCGGAGTCATGCTCACCCGCCACCAACGCGAGAAGATCCAGGTCCGCGACGGCATCTTCATCGGCACCAAACCGATCACCAACGTCCTCTACGCCCTCTACCGCGAGCACGAGTCGAACGAGTACGAGTCGGACGGCGAGCCGGTGCTCGGCATGGACGGTGCCGACGCGCTCCGGTTCGGCGAGTGGGCCAACACCATCTCCCGCGCATACCGCCTGCCCCGCCGTGCCGAACTCGACCACCCGGCCGTCCAGCGCGCGCTGTCCCGTCCGCCGCTCCGCTCGGTGTGGCTGGACGAAGCCGAACTGTGGACACCGCCAGGCACGCCACACCCCCACGGCGTGGACTCGAAGACGCTGATCGAACACATCGCCGTCGACATGAAGTGGATCTACAGGCCGTCGGCGTCGGGAGGACAGCGCCCCGCGCGCGAGAACGCGCTGCGAGCGATCCTGATCAGGCTGCACATCGAACTCGACCGCCCGGTGGTCGAAGCGTTCGCCAACCGCAGCCGCGTCGACACGCGGGACTTCGTGTTGTCGCCGTACCGGCTCGTGCAGCACGCACGCTCCGCGAGGCTGAACTACACGTTCGGCGTCCGCAGCGGCCTGGGGCGTGAGGTGGCGAACGTCCTGTGGGACCTCGGACAACCCTTCTTCACCGGCGAGCAGCCGATGACCGCGGACCTCGCCACCACGCTCCGCATCGGCGCGCTCTGCCTGGCCATCGAGGCCGACGACAGCGCCGCCACCGAGGTCGCGGACGACTTCCGGGCCATCGCCGCCGGCGTGACGCTCCTCGAACGGCGTGCCGACGGCCGCGCGCCCGTCAGCGAGACGATCATCCTCGCGACCGACCGGCGTAACGGGTGAGACCGTCTCGTTAACGTTTGCGGACTGCGTACGAAAGAACACCTGTGAGTACGTAAGCCCAGGTCGGGCTGTATCGGTCCCTGCATCGGTTCGGGTGGCCGTTGCTCGGCACCGCTGGATGGGGGATAAGGTCCGACGCCATGCGAGCACTTCGCCGGTTCACCGTCCGAGCCAGCCTGCCCGAGCCGTTGGCGGCCCTGGGCACCCTCGCCACGAACCTGCGCTGGACGTGGCACCAGCCCACCCAGGACCTGTTCGCGTCGGTCGACCCGGAACTGTGGGTGGACAGCGGCGACCCGCTGCGCCTGCTGTCCGTCGTCGCCCCCGAACGCCTCGACGCCCTGTCCCGGGACGAGCAGTTCCTCGCCCACGCCCGCGCGCTGGCCGACGACCTGCACCGCTACACCACAGGTCCACGCTGGTTCCAACGCCGCCAGGACGAGGTCCAGCAGCGTCGTGAGCACGGGAACTACGACCTCCAGCCGCTGCCGAACGCGATCGCCTACTTCTCCATGGAGTTCGGCGTCACCGAGGCCCTGCCGAACTACTCCGGCGGCCTGGGCGTGCTGGCGGGCGACCACCTCAAGGCAGCCTCCGACCTGGGCGTTCCGCTGATCGCGGTGGGTCTGCTCTACCGGTCCGGCTACTTCCGGCAGGCGTTGAGCCTGGACGGCTGGCAGATCGAGCACTACCCCGTCCTCGACCCGCGCGGCCTGCCGCTGGAACTGCTCACCGAGCCGTCCGGCGCGCCGATCCTGGTGCACGTCGCCATGCCCGGCGACCGCGTGCTGCGCGCCAAGATCTGGAAGGCCCAGGTCGGCCGCATCCCGCTGCTCCTGCTCGACTCCGACGTCGAGGAGAACGACGAGGACCTGCGCGGCGTCACCGACCGCCTCTACGGCGGCGACCAGGACCACCGCATCCGGCAGGAGATCCTGGCGGGCGTCGGCGGCGTCCGGGCCGTGCGCACGTACTGCGATCTGACCGGCCACGCCGCGCCCGAGGTGTTCCACACCAACGAGGGCCACGCCGGGTTCCTCGGCCTGGAGCGCATCCGCGAGTTGGTCACCGGCGAGGGCCTGGACTTCGACCAGGCGTTGGCGGCGGTCCGCGCGGGCACGGTGTTCACCACGCACACGCCGGTCCCGGCGGGTATCGACCGGTTCCCGGTGGACCTGGTGCAGCACTACTTCGGCCCCGAGACGCTGCTGCCGGGCGTGAACACCCAGCGCATCCTCGCCCTCGGCGCGGAGGAAAACCCCGGCCTGTTCAACATGGCGCACATGGGACTGCGGCTCGCCCAGCGCGCGAACGGCGTGTCCAAGCTGCACGGCACGGTCAGCCGGGACATGTTCCGCGCCCTGTGGCCGGGCTTCGACGCCTCCGAGGTGCCGATCGGCTCGGTCACCAACGGCGTGCACGGCCCGACCTGGGCGGCGACCGAGATGAGCCGGCTGCTGGGTGAGTCGGAGGACTCCGGCGTGGGCCTGCGCGGGTTCGAGCCGGTCACCGACCAGCGGCTGTGGGAGCTGCGCAACGACCTGCGCTCGAAGCTGGTCCAGGAGGTCCGCCGGCGCACGCGCGCGTCCTGGTTGCAGCGCGGCGCGTCCGCGTTGGAGCTGGGCTGGACCGACTCGGTGTTCGACCCGGACGTGCTGACCGTCGGCTTCGCCCGCCGCGTGCCGACCTACAAGCGGCTCACGCTGATGCTGCGCGACCCGGAACGCCTGCGCGCGATGCTGCTGCACCCCGAACGGCCGGTGCAGCTGGTCGTGGCGGGCAAGTCGCACCCCGCCGACGACGGCGGCAAGGCGTTGATCCAGCAGATCGTGCGGTACGCCGACGACGCGGGCGTGCGGCACCGGATCGTGTTCCTGCCCGACTACGACATGTCCATGGCCCGGTACCTGTACTGGGGCTGCGACGTGTGGCTGAACAACCCGATGCGCCCGCTGGAGGCCTGCGGCACGTCCGGCATGAAGTCGGCGCTCAACGGCGGGCTGAACCTGTCGATCCGCGACGGCTGGTGGGACGAGCTGTACGACGGCAGCAACGGGTGGGCCATCCCGACCGCGGACGGCATCACCGACCCGACCCGGCGGGACGACCTGGAGGCCGCCGCGCTCTACGACCTGCTCGGCAGCCAGGTCGCGCCGCTGTTCTACGACCGCGGCGAGGACGGCGTGCCGACCCGGTGGCTGGCGATGGTGCGGCACACGTTGGCGTCGCTCGGGCCGGCGGTGCAGGCGTCGCGGATGGTGCGCGAGTACGTCGAGAACCTGTACGCGCCCGCCGCGTCGTCGGCCGCCTCGGTGGTCGGCGAGGGTTACCGGGGCGCGAAGGAGCTGGCGTCCTACCGGCAGCGGCTGCGGGCGTCGTGGACGCGGGTGCGGGTGCTGGACTCGGAGATGTCGCTGCACGGGTCCGTCACGCCGAAGCTCGGCTCGCCGGTGGGCGTGCGGGCGCGGATCGAGCTGGCCGGGCTGGAGCCGTCCGAGGTGGACGTGCAGGTCGCGCTCGGCCGGGTCGGCGACTCGGACGAGCTGTACGACGTGGTCACGCACAGCATGCGGTACGCGGGCAACGGGAACTACGAGATCGAGGTGCCGTTGCCGCACGCGGGCGCCGTCGGCTACACGGTGCGCGTGCTGCCCCGGCACGACCTGCTCGCGTCACCCGCTGAACTCGGCCGGGTCGTGCTGGCCGGCTGAATCGCCCGATCAGATGACCGCCGGGGTGACCGGCGGTCATCTTCGGTCGTGTTCCTTTGGACACTTCCGGACCGCTTTTCTCGGTCGGGCGAATTCTGTCTTCTCGCGGGTAGGCGTGGGTATTCACGCTCGGGAACATTCGTGCGCGCGAGAGAGAGTGTGCCGGTGAGGAAATTCGCGACAACCGCCTCGTTGCTCGCCGTGCTGTTCGCCTTGGCGGTCGTGCCGGCCGCGACGGCGGAACGGGAAGCGGCCGAACCTCCTGCCGCGTGTGCCGGATTGGTCGAGCAGTTGGCGCAGACGCTGAAGAAGGTGATCGAGCCGCTGACCACGACGCCGCCCGTCCCGGGTAACGCCGCCGCGCCGCTCGGTGACGTGCTCGGCCTGCTGGCCGCGTTGCAAGGCGCGAAGTGCCTGCCCCTGCCGCCGGTGAGCGCACCGGTCGAGCAGGAGTTCCAGGGGCCGAAGCTGTGCCTGTCCAACACCATGGCCGCGTTCGCCGGGGTGTACAGCGTGTTGATCAAGGTTGTGCCCGGCGCCGTGCCGCCGGAACCGACGAAAGTGGTCGCCGAAGTGTCGACGCTGCTGAAGACCCTGAACGACATGGTGAAGAACTGCGGTCTGCCCGCGCCGCCCGGCGGTTTGCCGACCATGCCGAAGCCGCCTGCGTAGCCGAGTGTGGTGCGTCCGTCTTTTGGGCGTCGCTTCCGTCGTGGTGAAATCCGCTGGGTCGCTCAGGCAATGTTGAGGCGGGCAGTGGTTTCCGCGACGCGGGGCATCCAGCCGGCCAATTCCTGGGCCTCGACCAACGTCGCACGGGCCGCGGCGTTGTCCCCGGCCGCCATCTGGGCGCGGGCGATCGTGGCCAACGCGTCCGCGCGCGCCAAGCCGCTCTCGCTGGTCTTCTTGGCCTGGTTGGCGAGGACGAGTGCGGCGGCGTGGTCGTTCTCCAGCAGTGCGAGCTGCGCCAACGTGCCGGTGCAGCGGTAGCGCGGGTAGCCGCACTGCATCGCGCCGTCCGCGGCCCGTTTCGCCGCCGGCAGGCCGATGTCGGCGGGCAGTTGGCCGCCCTCGATCGCGATCGCGGTGGAACTGGCCATCTCCGCCAGCACGAACGCCATGTCGCGCGGGCCGAGGTCGGTGCGCCCGACCAGGCTGCTGACCATGTGCAGGGCCTCGCCGTACTTGGTGCGCAACGTCAGCACGGCGATCCGTGCGCCGATCGCGACCAGCAGCGTCGGGTGGCGTTCGACCAGCTCGTCCGCGATCGCCTCGGCCCGGTCGAGATCCCCGACCTCCAGCGCGTCGGACACCTTGTTGACCAGCGGCGTCGCCTCGAACTCGGCCGCCGTCCGGGCCGACACGCGGGGCAGCGCGAACACGAACCAGCCGGGCGAGGTGGTGCCCGCGCCGCGTCGCGGCCACAGGCCGTTGACCAGCACCGCCGTGCCCGCGATCGCGAACCCGCGCAGGAACGGCTGGTCCCCGTCCGCCCAGACCAGCGCACCCAGCCAGACTGCGCCCACCGCCGCCGTGGACAGCACCACCGACGTGAGCCCGGTCAGCCACAGCCGACGGCGAACCGGCGCTTTGATCGACGTCAGACCCACCGAGACGAGCAACGGGATGGTCCGCCACACCACCCGCAGGTGCGGCCGGTTCCACGTGCGCACCTCACCGCCGATGCCGATCACCACCAACGGCACCCGCACCCGGAACAACACCGCCCCCAGGAGCAACCCGACTTGCAGCAGCGCGAGAACCACCCACGTGCCGCACACGGCCCCACCGAACGACGCCACGCCAGGCCGCCAGACCACCAGAACGACCAGGACCAACCCGGTCAGCACTTTCCACACGACCCTGAAGACGCTATCCACCCACCCCCGGTTCCCACCCCACCAACCTGAGCGTTCAACTCACCCGTTCTGAACGTTGGACACGCCCGTTCTGAACGTTGGACACGCGCGTGTCCAACGTTGGGAATGCGCGTGTCCAACGTTCAGGACAGGTGAGTTGAACGTTCGGGACGTGGGGTTGGTTAGGTGATGGGGTGGGTGGGGCCGGGGCGGGTGGGGAGGCCGGTGGCGGCGTAGGCGCGGAAGCCGCCGATCAGGTCGGTGGCTTTGGGTAGGCCTACGCGTTGGAGGTCGCGGGCGGCGAGGCTGGAGGCGTAGCCCTCGTTGCACAGGACGACGACGGTGGTGTCGGCGGTGAAGCCGGGGATGCGGTGTTCGCCGTTGGGATCCAGGCGCCACTCCAGGACGATCCGCTCCACGGGGATCGAGCCGGGGATCTCGCCTTCGGCGGCACGGTTGTGGGCCGGGCGGATGTCCACGACCAGCACGTCGGACAGGCCGGCCAGGTCGTGCGGCTCCACGCGGTTCAGGGTGAGGCGTGCTTCGTCCAGCAACTGCTCGGCACTCATGGACCCTCCTGGTCGGCCATAACGCGCAGCTCCGCCAACGGCAGCCGCCGGGCGGGCAGCGGTGGGATCTCCTGCGGGATGTCCGCCAGGCTCGGGTACTCGCGCGTCGGCACCAACGGCGGCGAGTAGGCGTGCACGCTCGCCGCACCTACGGTGCCCCGGTTGAGCACTTGGTGCGCACGACCCGCGCCGAAACCCAGAGCGCTGCCGACGGGCCGCCGCGCGCTGCGGATCGGGCCGCCGGGGTAGCGGTAGTCCTCGGACAGCTCACCGGTCAGCACGGTGAACGAGCCCGCCGCGCCGCCGTGGTCGTGCGGCTCGGTGCCCTGCCCCGGCAGCCAGCTCAGCAGCCACAGCTCGACGCCCTCGGTCAGGCCGAGTCGCGTCCACCAGCGCCGGTCCGGGTCGTATTCGAGGACGTCCAGCAACGGGGTGGTCAGTTCGGAGGCGACGGTGGAGGTCAACTCGCGCAGTTCGCGCGGCGTCCACAGGTCGCGTTCGGGGTGGATGAGGTCGCGCAGGAACCGCACGTCCAGTTTCGAGTGCAGGTCGGTGCGCGCGATGGTCGCGGTCACGGTGGTCGCTCCTGATGGCTACGGGATCGGGCGGGGTAGCGATCAAGACGCGACGCGGCGTCGGTCGAACGAAGTGTGGTCTACCGGCCGCGTCGCGTCCGGCTACACCCGCACGACGCCACCAGCAGGAGGTCGATCGTGCGGTCACGCCAGGTCAGCAACGGACGGGCCACGCCGGGATCGTGTCACGAATCCGCGACCCGCGCAGGGCTGCTCTCACCAGCCAGGATTGCCTCGGTGGCCGATGTTCCCGCGCGGCGGCGAAAGGGATGTCCGCGGTGACGAAGGGATCAGTTCGGCACTCGTAGTAGCAGCAGGGAGCGGGCGGACAGCACGACGGTGGTGCCGGCGGCCAGCGACTCCGTCAGCCAGGGCGAGCCGTCCGCGGTGGTGGAGTCGATCGTCGGCTCGTACCGGCCGCCGTACTCCGGCCCCGGCAGGGTGACCTCGATCGGTTCCGCCCCCGCGTGCAGGAGCAGCAGCCAGGAGTCGTCGGACACCAGCTCGCCGTCCCGCGAACGGGACAGGCTGTTCGACCCGTCGATCCACATGCCGAGGAACCGGCGTCCCTCGTCGAACCAGTCGGTCTCGGCCATCTCCTCGCCGTCCGGCCGGAACCACACCAGGTCGGGCGCCCCGGACGACGTGGTGCGGCCGTCGAAGAACTGCGGCTGCCGCAACGCCGGCGACGCGGCACGCAGGGTGATCACCCGACGGGCGAACGCCAGCATCGCGTCGCCCTCGTCGGTGAGCTTCCAGTCCACCCACGACGTCTCGTCGTCCAGGCAGTACGCGTTGTTGTTGCCGCCCTGGGTGCGCCACTGCTCGTCACCCGCGGTCAGCATCGGGGTGCCGGTGGACAGCATCAGCGTGGCGAACAGGTTCCGCGCCTGCCGGGCACGCAGCTCCAGCACCAACGCGTCGTCGGTCTCGCCTTCCACGCCGCAGTTCCACGACCGGTTGTCGTTGGTGCCGTCGCGGTTGTCCTCGCCGTTGGCCTCGTTGTGCTTGTCGTTGTACGACACCAGGTCGCGCAGCGTGAACCCGTCGTGCGCGGTGATGAAGTTGATCGACTGCCACGGCCGGCGCAGGTCGTCGGAGTACAGGTCGGACGACCCGGACAGCCGGTACGCCAGGTCTCGCACGCCGGTCATGCCGCGCCAGAAGTCACGCACCGTGTCGCGGTACCGGCCGTTCCACTCCGCCCACTGCACGCCGAAGTCGCCCACCCGGTAGCCGTCGCCGGTCGCGTCCCACGGTTCCGCGATCAGCTTGCACCGCGACAGCACCGGGTCGGCGGTGATCGCGGTCAGCATCGCCGACGCCCGGTCGAAGCGGCCGCCGCCGGGCCGGCCCAGCGTCGAGGCCAGGTCGAACCGGAACCCGTCCACGCCCATCTCGGTCGCCCAGTACCGCAGCGAGTCCGTCACCAGCCGCACGAACTGCGGCGAACCGGCCTCCGTCGTGTTGCCGCAGCCGGTGATGTCGAGCGTGCCGCCGCCCTCGATGTGCAGGTAGTAGCCGGGCGCGTCGAACCCCCGGTAGCACAGCGTGGGACCCTCCGGCCCGCCCTCGCAGGTGTGGTTGAAGACCACGTCGATGATCACCTCGATGCCCACCGCGTGCATCGCGGACACCATCGTGCGGAACTCCTCCACCTCCCGGCCGGGCTCGCTGGCGTAACCGGGGTGCGGCGCGAAGTAGCTCAGCGGCGAGTAGCCCCAGTAGTTGTGCCTGCCGGCGTGGATCAACGACGGCTCGTCCTGGAACGCGTGCACCGGCAGCAGCTCCACCGACGTCACGCCCAGCCGCACCAGGTGCTCGACCACGGCCGGGTGCGCCAGCCCCAGGTACGTGCCGCGCTGGTGCTCGGGCACGGCCGGGTGCAGCCGGGTGAACCCGCGCACGTGCAGCTCGTAGACCACCGCCTCCTCGAACGGCACGTCGGGCTTCACGCCCGTGTCCGGCCCGCCCGGCGAGGTGACCACGGACAGCGGCACGCTGCCCAGCGAGTCGACCGCGGACGGGCCGCCGAGCATCGGGTCGCCCACGTAGCCCAGCGCCGCGTCGAGGTCGGTCAGCGAGCCCGTGATCCGCGTCGCATACGGGTCGACCAACAGCTTCGCCGGGTTGCACCGCAGGCCGCGCGCCGGGTCGTACGGGCCGTGCACCCGGTAGCCGTAGCGCTGGCCGGGCGTGACACCGGAGATCAGCCCGTGCCAGACGCCGAAGGTGCGTTCGGTCAGCTCCACCCGCTCTTCCGTGCCATCTTCGCTGATCAGGCACACTTCGACCGCGCTGGCGGGCGGTGCCGAGACCGCGAAGCGCACACCTCCGGCCTCGGGGTGGGCCCCCAGGGGGAACGGTCGGCCCGCGAGCAGGATCGAGTCGGCAGCCATACCCCTGGATCTTTCCAGGACGCACCGACAGTTTGGGTATGAAGTACGACGCGACCTCGCCGCCGGTGCGGAGCCGGGGAAATGAAACACTGCCGCGGGTTGGTGTCGATCGGGGCGAGGACAGCGTGGAAAACGAAGATCTGGTCATCCACATGCAGGGTGTTTCGGTTCGACGGGGCAAGACCACGCTGGTCGGGGACGTCGACTGGAGCGTGGAGCTCGACGAGCGCTGGGTGGTGCTCGGTCCCAACGGGGCGGGCAAGACCACGCTGCTCCGGCTGGCCGGCGCGGAGCTGCACCCGACCAAGGGCAAGGTGCACCTGCTCGGCGAGCGGATCGGCAAGACCGACATGGCCGAGCTGAAGACCCGCATCGGCCTGTCCTCGTCGGCGTTGAACGGGCGCGTCCCGGCCGACGAGAAGGTGGTCGACCTGGTGGTCAGCGCCGGGTACGCGGTGCTGGGCCGGTGGCGTGAGGAGTACGACAAGTTCGACACCGGCCGCGCCAAGGAGCTGCTGGCCTCGATGGGCATCGAGCACCTGTCCGACCGCACCTACGGGACGCTGTCCGAGGGCGAGCGCAAGCGCACGCTGATCGCCCGCGCGTTGATGACGGACCCCGAGATGCTGCTGCTCGACGAGCCCGCGGCGGGCCTGGACCTGGGTGGCCGCGAGGACCTGGTGGCGCGGCTCTCCGAGCTGGCGATGGACCCGGACGCGCCGGCGACGGTGCTGGTCACGCACCACGTGGAGGAGATCCCGCCGGGGTTCACGCACGTGCTGCTGCTGCGTGACGGCGGCATCGTGGCGCAGGGTCTGCTGGACGACGTGCTCACCGAGGAGAACCTGTCGAAGACGTTCGACCAGCCGCTGGAGCTCCAACGGTCGGGTGACCGGTACTTCGCCCGACGCAAGGCTACCCAGGAGTAACCTGCGAGGCGCACCGAGGTCGAGGAGGACGGCGTGGCTGAGTTCGTGAGGCTCGAAGTCGAGGACGGGATCGGCACCATCCGGCTGGACCGCCCGCCGATGAACGCGCTGAACCGGCAGCTCCAGGAGGAGATCCGGTCCGCCGCGCTGGAGGCGTCCGACCGGGCCGACGTGTGGTCGGTGATCGTGTACGGCGGGCCGAAGGTGTTCGCGGCGGGCGCGGACATCAAGGAGATGGCCGAGCTGTCGTACGCCGAGATGGCGGCCCGCGCGGGCGCGTTCACGTCGGCGTTGCGCGCGGTGGAGGAGATCCCCAAGCCGACCGTCGCGGCCGTCACCGGGTACGCGCTGGGCGGCGGCTTCGAGCTGGCGCTGTGCGCGGACCGGCGGATCGTGGGCGACAACGCCAAGGTCGGCCAGCCGGAGATCCTGCTCGGCGTCATCCCCGGCATGGGCGGCACGCAGCGCCTGCCGCGGTTGGTCGGCCCGAGCAAGGCCAAGGACCTGATCTACACCGGCCGGTTCGTGGGCGCCGAGGAGGCGTTGCGGATCGGCATGGTGGACGAGGTCGTCGCACCCGACGACGTGTACGAGGCGGCCAAGCGGTGGGCCGGCCAGTTCGTGAACGGCCCGGTGCGCGCGTACGCCGCCGCGAAGGCCGCGATCGACGGCGGGCTGGACACCGACTTGGGCAGCGGGTTGAAGCTGGAGAGCCAGCTGTTCGCGGCGATGTTCGCCACCGAGGACCAGAAGACCGGTATGGCCTCGTTCATCGAGAACGGGCCGGGAAAGGCGAAGTTCAGTGGCCGTTGATTCCGCCCATCCTGTAGATCCGCAGTCCGCCCGTCCGGCCGATCCCAAGCCTCACCCGCACGCCACCGCCGAGGAGGTGCAGGCGGCGTACTCCGACCCGAAACTCGCCAACGTGCTCTACCACGACTGGGAAGCGGGCACGTACGACGAGAAGTGGTCGATCTCGTACGACGAGCGCTGCATCACCTACGCCACGGACCGGTTCCGGGCGGTCGCGGGTGACGTCGGGCCGTACGAGCACGCGTTGGAGTTGGGCTGCGGCACCGGGTTCTTCCTGCTCAACCTGATGCAGGGCGGCGTGATCAAGCGCGGGTCGGTGACCGACCTGTCGCCGGGCATGGTCGAGGTGGCGTTGCGCAACGCCGAGCAGCTGGACCTGCCGGTCGACGGCCGGGTGGCCGACGCGGAGCGCATCCCGTACGACGACGACACGTTCGACCTGGTGGTCGGGCACGCGGTGCTGCACCACATCCCGGACATTCCCGCCGCGATGCGCGAGGTGCTGCGGGTGCTCAAGCCGGGCGGGAAGTTCGTGTTCGCCGGCGACCCGACGAACGTGGGCAACTTCTACGCGCGCAAGCTCGGCCAGCTGACGTGGTGGCTGACCACGAACGTCACCAAGCTCGCCCCGCTCAACGACTGGCGTCGGCCGCAGGAGGAGCTGGACTCCTCGTCGCGCGCGGCGGCGCTGGAAGCGGTGGTGGACCTGCACACGTTCGACCCGTCGGACCTGGAGCGGACGGCGCGTTCGGCCGGCGCGGTCGGCGTGCGGGCGGTGACGGAGGAGCTGTCGGCGGCGTTGTTCGGCTGGCCGGTGCGCACCTTCGAGGCCGCCGTGCCGCGCGAGAAGCTGGGCTTCGGCTGGGCGATGTTCGCCTACCGCACCTGGCAGCGGCTGTCCTGGGTGGACGAGAACGTGCTGACCAAGGTCCTGCCGCGCGAGGTGTTCTACAACGTCTCCGTGACGGGCCGCAAACCGGTCTAGTGGGCGGCGTCCAATGGGTTATGCGTTCAGCCTCGACGACGTGGCGTACCTGCGCTCTGACGCCGGGTCCGCCGCGTTGTCGACGCTGGCCGACCTGCCGCTGACGCCCGCGTCGAGGCTTGACGATGTCAGGCTTACCAAGCAAGTGTCACCGACGCACTTCGCGGCGGTGCTGGAGACGTTGTTGTTGCGGCGCAAGGCGGCTGCGAAAGTAAGATTTACGGACGGTCTCTTCACCTCCGACGCCTTGCAGCAGGCCACGCCGCACGCGGTGGCCGTGCACCGGGCCCGGCGGTTCAGCAGGCCGGCGCACGACGTGACGTGCTCGATCGGCGCGGACCTGGCCGCGTTGCCGGAGGGGTCGATCGGGTCGGACCTCGACCCGGTGCGGCTGGCCATGGCCCGGCACAACCTCGGTGACGCGGTGCCGCTGGTGCGGGCCGACGCGTTGCGGCCGGTGTCGCGCGGCACGGCGGTGATCGCGGACCCGGCGCGGCGGGACGCGACCGGGCGGCGGACGTGGCACCCGGCGGACTTCGCGCCGCCGTTGGACCTGCTCGCCGAGGCCTATGCCGATCGCGACCTGGCGGTGAAGTGCGCGCCCGGTGTGGACTTCGCGGTCGCGCCGTGGGCGGACGAGGTCGAGCTGGTGTCGTTGGACGGGCAGGTGCGCGAGGCGTGCCTGTGGACGCGCGGCCTGGCCACTCCCGGGGTGTCGCGGCGCGCGACCGTGCTGCGGTCCGACGGTCCGGAGTGGACGATCACCTCCGCCGAGCCGGACGACTGCCCGGTGCGCGAGCCGGGGGAGTGGCTGGTGGACCCGGACGGCGCGGTCGTGCGGGCCGGGCTGGTGCGGCACTACGCGGCCCGGCACGGGCTGGCGCAGCTGGACGAGCGGATCGCCTACCTGACCGGTCCGACGCCGCCGCCCGGCGTGCGGGCGTTCCGGGTGGTGGAGCACGGCCACTACAGCGAGAAGACGTTGCGGTCCGTGCTGCGGGCGCACGACATCGGTCGGCTGGAGATCCTGGTGCGCGGCCTGGACGTGGACCCGAACGCGCTGCGGCCCAGGCTGAAGCTGTCCGGGACGGGCGAGGCGACCGTGGCGCTGACCAGGATCGGCCGACGCCCGGTCTACCTCCTCGCCCACGCCGAACGCACCTGAGCGCGGATCACCGGCCCACGGGCAGGTGTCGGGCACGGCGTTGCACCAGCACCACGCTCACCACGATCGGCACGGTGAGCAGCACCGCGCCGAGCATCCCGACGCGCAGCCCGACCGTCTCGGCGACCAGGCCCATCAACGGCGGGTAGAGCACCGAACCGGAGACGCCCGCCGCCGACAGGGCGCCGCTCATCCGGTTCACCCGGTCCGGGAACAGGCCGCCGCCGAGCGCCATGATCATCGGGTAGACCGGGCCGTAGCAGACGCCGACCAGGCCGAACAGCACGATCCGCTCGACCTGCCCGGTCACGGCGAGCGCCGTCAGGAGCAACACGCCGGAGGCGATCACGCAGAGGTAGGTGAAGGTGTAGTAGCTCATCCGCTCGACGAACCAGTCCGCGCCGAGCCTGCCGATCGCCAACCCCGCCCAGAACACCGACAGCACGAGCGTCGCCTCGGCCACCGTGCCGGTGTCGAGCAGCCGCACCACCCAGTTCGACACCGAGAGTTCCGCCGCCACGTACAGGTTGATGCCGACGGCCAGACCCGCGAACGGGATCAGGCTGCCCGCGATGCGCAGCCCACGCGCGTCCCGGTGCGTGGAGGCCCCGCGGTCACCGCCCTTGCCCGAGGGCATCGACCCGGTGAGCATCACGGCGGCGACCGCCGCACCGGCCACCGCCGTGCCGATGAGGACCGGGCGCCAACCGACGTCCACGAGGGAGAGACCGCCCACGACGAGCGGGCCGACGAACGCGCCCAGTGCCAGGTACAGGTGCAGCCGGTTCATCGCCCGCCCGCGCTCGTCGCGGTGCAGGTCCAGGAAGAGGCCGTTGATACCGCCTTCCAGGATGCCGGTGGCCCAGTAGCTCGGCGCGGCGGCGACCACGAGCAGCGTCCAGTCCTGGCAGGCCACCATCAGCGCGAGGCTCACCGGGTAGGCGATCAGGGCGGAACCGAGCACGATCGGCCGGCCGAACCGGTCCACCAGGTAGCCGCTGGTGACCGCGCCGAGCGTGTAGAGGAGGGCTCCGACCAGCAGCAGGAGCCCGAAGTCCGCGTCGCCGCGCCCGAAATCGGTCAACAGCGACCGCACCAGCGAAGGCAGCAGGACCAGGTTCCAGCCCATCAGGAAGAAAACCGCGTACACCGCCACCTTGAGCCTGCTCCGGCGTGGCGTCGCGCTCTCCACCGTCGTGTCCTCCACCGACTCCCCCTTCATCCGTTCCCCCGAACCCGGCCGACCAGACCGGCCAGGTCCGCGTGCAAGGCCGCGTCCGCCGCCGCCGGCACGGAAGTGCTGGTGTGGTCGACCTCGCCACCCGTCAACGTGGTGGCCCGCCGCCGGCCTCACGGACGGCCAACGAGCCCGCCGCGTAGTCCCACGGCCCGCCGTCGATCTCCACGAAGGCCGACAGACCACCGGACGCCACCGACGCCAGGCCGCCCGCCACCAGCCGCCGCCCGTCCGACCACGCGCCGCCACCGCGTTCCGCGACGACCGTGGTGCCCGCGAGCGGGTCGTGGGACCCGCCGACGATCACCTCACCGAGCACCACGAGTGCCATCGTCACACCCCACGGGCGCATCCGCGCACGTAATTCCCGTGCCGTCCAGCGGGCCGCCGGCGAGACGCTGCCCTCCTGCAGGTCCAGCAGCCGGCCCCGCCTCGCGCAGCACCTCGTCGACGAACTCGGTCACCCCCATGTGCGGCTCTCGGCGGACCGGACCAGGTCGTCGCGGTCGCGGCGGTCGAAGAACTCCGCCAGGATCACGTTGTCCTCGTAGCCCAGTTCGTGCGCGGCGATCTCCGCCCTGGTGAACCACTTCAGCCGCTGCCCCTCGGTGAGCACCACCTGGTCGAGGTCCAGGTCCACCTCGGTCCAGAACGTGTGCTCGACGCCGTACGAGCGCTGCGCCGAGACCAGCGGGCGCACCGCCTCGGGGGCGAGCACCACGCCCATCTCCTCCTCGATCTCCCGCCTGATGCACTCGTGCGGTTGTTCGCCCGCTTCGAGGTAGCCGCCCGGCAGGCACCACGTGTTCGGGAACCTGATGGCGGGTTTGTCGTCCCGGAGGTACAGCAGCACCTGCTCCGCGGAGTTGACCATCACGATGTTCGTACCCTCGTCCATGCGTGTCCCCACTAGGCGGTTTCGGTGTAGGCGGGTGCGACCTTGCGCACCGCGCGGACGACGTCCGGTCGTGTTCGGGGCTCACAGCCGGTCGAGGATGAACTGCCGCAGCCCGTCCAGGTCGGTGTCCAGCGCGATGTCGAGCGTCTTGGGGTTGCTGACCTCCAGTCGTTGGTCGACCAGCAACGCGCCCCGGTTGGGGCCGTAGGAGCAGTCCACGTCCACCGGGAAGCCGGTGGCCCGCAGGATGCCGGGCCGGACCGCCTCGGCCACCGCGACCGCGTCGTGCATCGCCATGCCGTCCCACCCGAGGAACCGGCGGTAGGTGGCCAGGTAGTCGGGGGTGAGCCCGACCAGCGTGGCGTTGACCTCGGATTTGCCCGCCAGGGCCTGCAGCCACTCGGCGCTGACCGCACACCGGCGGGTCAGGTCCATCGTGACCAGGGTGGTCGGCACGTCCTCCTCGACCAGCACGCGCCGGGCGGCTTCCGGGTCGCTCCACAGGTTGAACTCGGCGGTGGCCGTGACGTTGCCGCCGTTCACACCGCCGCCCATGACCACGAGCCGACCGATCTTGGGCTTGAGGTAGGGGTGTGCGGCGAGCAGCAACGCGATGTTGGTGAGCGGGCCGATGGGGACGATGGTGACGGGCCGGTCGGCCTGTTCCAGGAGTTCCCGCATCAGGGTCACGGCGTCACGCAGATCCGGGCCGCGAGTCGCTTCGGGCAACGTGTGGGCGAAACCGGAGAGGCCGTCCGAGCCGTGCGCGCTCGACAGGTGCGGGTGGGGGTGGATCAACGGCCGGGACGCGCCAACGCCGACCGGCACGTCCTCGCGACCCAGCAGCGCCAGCAACCGCAGGGCGTTGCGCGTGGTGTCCTCCAGCGAGACGTTGCCGAAGACCGTGGTCACCCCGATCAACTCCACCTCGGGGCTGGCCACGGCGAGCGCAAGGGCGAAGGCGTCGTCCACGCCGGGGTCGGTGTCGATGATGAGAGGGGTCGTCACCTGCACCACTGTGACATGGCCGCCGTCTGCGGAGCAGCGGCCATGTCACAGTTAGAGTGCCCGCGTGACGAGCATGTGGGGTTCCCCGGTGTGGACCAGGTGGCGCAGGTCGCGTCGGGACCCGGCACAGGCGCGGTTTCTCACGGTGGCCTCGCTGCGCTGGGTGTTGCGGCACCGGGCGTACACGCCGTGGTACCTGGTGCGGTATTGGCGGTTGCTGCGGTTCCGGATGGCGAATCCGCACGTGGTGTTGCGCGGGATGGTGTTCCTGGGCAAGAACGTCGACCTGCACTGCCGTCCCGGCTACGGGCGGCTGGAGATCGGTCGGTGGGTGCACATCGGCGACGGCAACGCCATCCGCTGTCACGAGGGGTCGTTGCGGATCGGCGACAAGGCCGTGTTCGGCAAGGACAACACGGTGAACTGCTACCTGGACGTGGAGATCGGCGCGGCCACGCTGATCGCCGACTGGGTCTACATCTGCGATTTCGACCACGTGACGGCCGATATCACCCAGCCGATCAAGGACCAGGGCATCGTGAAGTCGCCGGTGCGCATCGGACCGGACTGCTGGCTGGGCACGAAGGTCACCGTCACCCGAGGCACGCGGATCGGGCGCGGGTGCGTGATCGGCGCGCACGCCGTGGTGCGGGGTGACGTGCCGGACTTCAAGATCGCCGTGGGCATCCCGGCACGGGTCGTCAAGGACCGCCGCGAGGACTACGAGGCGGACGCCGTGCGCCGTGCCGCCGTCGCCGACATGGCCCGCAAGGCACGGGAAGCCCTGGAGCGGTCGCAGAACGGCTCTTGAGCCCTCAGACGGGTTGCAGCTCCTCGCCCGCCTTCTTGTCGTACACCTCCTGCGCGGCACGGATGTCGTCGATGTGCGACTCGGCCCACGTCCGGATCGCGTCCATCAGACCGCCCACGTTGTCGCCCAACGGCGTGAGGCTGTACTCGACCCGTGGCGGGACGCTCGGGTAGACGGCGCGGTGCACGAGGCCCGCTCGTTCCAGGTCCCGCAGGGTCTGGGTGAGCATCTTCTGGGTGATGCCGTCGAGGCGGCGGCGGAGTTCGCCGAAGCGCAACGTGCCCGGCCGCAGCGCGCCCACGACCAGGCACACCCACTTGTTGGTGAGCAGGTCGAGAACCGCTCGTGACGCGCAGCCACGGAGGAAGGCGTCCGCGCCGCCGTGAGCGCGCAGGTCCGGAACGGTATACATAAGGTACCTAGATACCATCTAGGTGCCTTCTTCACAACAGGTACCACTCACCGTGATCCTTTGACCATGACGAACGAGATGCGAGCGGTGATGGTCGAAGCCTTCGGCGAGCCGGAGGTCATGCGGGTGGTGGACGTCGCGCGACCGGAGCCCGCGTCGGACGAGATCCTGGTCGAGGTGCGCGCCGCCGGCGTGAACCCGGCCGACTGGAAGGTCCGGCGGAACGGCTACTGGCTGACCGCGCCGTGGGTGCCGGGCTGGGACGTGTCCGGCGTGGTGGTGTCGGTGCCGGCCGGGGAGAACCGGTTCGCGGTCGGCGACGAGGTGTTCGGCATGCCCCACTTCCCGCGCCCGGCCGGCGCGTACGCCGAGTACGTGGCCGCGCCCGCCCGGCACTTCGCCCGCAAGCCGGCCACTGTCGATCACGTCCACGCGGCCGCCCTGCCGATGGCCGCGCTCACCGCGTGGCAGACCCTCACCGAGGCCGCCCACATCAAGCCGGGTGACCGCGTGCTCATCCACGCCGCCGCCGGTGGCGTCGGGCACCTCGCCGTGCAGATCGCGAAGACGCTCGGGGCGTGGGTGATCGGCACGGCGAGTGCGGGCAAGCACGACCTGTTGCGGGAGCTGGGCGCCGACGAGTTGGTGGACTACAGGACGGCCGACTTCGGTGACCTGAGGGAGGTCGACGTGGTGGTCGACCTGATCGGCGGTGACGACTACGAGAGCCGTTCGATGCGGGTCCTCAAGCCCGGTGGGCTGTACATCGGTATGACCAACCCCGGTGCGCTCCCCGACCTCCAGGCCGCTGCCGAGAAGCTGGGCGTCCGCGCCGCCACGGTGTTCGTCGCCCCGGACCACGCCGTTCTGGAGCGCGTGGCCGAGCTGGTGGAGCGCGGCGAGGTGAAGGTCCTCATCGCCGAGACGTTCCCGCTGGAGGACGTCGTCAAGGCGCACGAGCTGGGCGAGGCCAACCGCACCACCGGCAAGATCGTGCTCACCGTCTGAGGCCGCGGACCACCAGGTCCACGGTGGCGACGAGGAAGTCGTCGCTGACCGGCCGGTCGGTCACCAGCAGGTGGAAGTAGGGCGGCCCGAGCACCGCCTCGATCACGTGCTCCGGGTCGACTGGGTCGATCTCGCCGCGTTCGACGGCACGTCGGACCACTTCCGCGTCCACGGCCAGGCGTTCGGTCCAGCACATCCGGGTGATGGCGCCCACCGCCTCCTCGTGGGGGACAGCGCGACGGCCACTCGCACCATGGCCTGCACTTCCACCGTGGTCAGGTTGCGGATCGCGTCCCGGACCAAGGCCAGCAGGTCGCCACGCAGCTCCCCAGTGTCCGGGATGGGGACCTCGGTGGTCGCTCGGGTGCGGATGGCGTCGAGCAACAGGGCCTCCCGGGTACCCCACCGGCGGTAGAGGGTCGTGCCCGAACTGCCGTCGTAACCGGTGGGCCGACCGGCTCCACTTCTACCGCCTCAAGAGCTGATTCGACTACTGCGGCTTCCTCAGAGGAACACGTTGCCAGTAGGGATTTTGGGGCGGCCCAAGGGCTGGTGGTCGCGGATGGTGGCGGCTTCGTAGACGGCCGCGGTGTCGGTGGCGATCTTCGACCAGTCGAAGTCGGTTGCCAGGCGGGACTTCGCGGCACGGGCTCGGTGGACCGCCGAAGGGCGATCGTCCAAAACGGACCGGACGGCGGCCGCCAGGGCGTCCACATCGCCCGGCGTGAACGACAAGCCGGTCACGCCGTCCAGGACGACCTCGCCCAAGCCGCCTGCGGTGGACGCCACCAGAGGGGTGCCCGCAGCGGCGGCCTCCAGGGCCACGATGCCGAACGGTTCGTACTTGCTCGGCAGCACGACGGCGTCCGCCGCGGCCAGCGCGGCCGCGAGTGAACGATCGGACAGGTGGCCGACGAAGTCCACCGCCCGCCGCACTTTGTGCTTGCGCGCCTGATCCACCAGCCAATCCCGGTGGGTGCCGGTTCCGGCCACGACCAACCGGGTGCCCGGCCACGCGCGCCGGATTCGGGGCAGGGCGGCGATCAGGTCCTGCACGCCCTTCTCCCACTCCAACCGCCCGAAGAACAGCAGCAGCGGCGCACCGTCAGGGCTGTGCGCCGCACGGGCGTCGGCCACGTCGGACGAACGGACCCGCCACCGGCGTGGCTCGATGCCGTTGTGCAGCACCGTGACGGACGACGGCTCCACCTCGAACAGGTGCGCCACCTCGGTCCGCATCGCCGAAGAGCACGTGATCAGCGCGTCCGCCCGGTTCGCCAGCCACCACTCGACCGAGTGCACCTGCTGGTTCAACGTCTGCGACAGCCATCCGCTGTGCCTGCCCGCCTCGGTCGCGTGCACCGTCGCCACCAACGGCACACCGCACGCTTCGGCCAACGCGATCGCGGGATGCGTGACCAGCCAGTCGTGCGCGTGCACGACATCCGGCCGCCAGTCGCGCATCAACGCCAACCCAGCCCGCGTCATCGCATGGCCCATGGCCAACGTCCACGCCACCAAATCACGCTCGAACACCAGGTGCGCGGGGTCCTCGGCGACCCGGATCAGCCGCACCCCGTCGATGACGAGATCCGACGTCGGGTCCGTCACCGCGTCCGTGCCCGCCGGCTGACGGCACAGCACGACCACGTCGTGCCCCTGCGCGGCCAGGTGCCCGGCCAGCGCGTGCACGTGCCGACCCAACCCGCCCACGACGACCGGCGGGTACTCCCAGGACAACATCAGCACGCGCATGGGCCATCCTCGCATCTCCGCGCCCCGGCACCGGGAATGACCAAGGGGAACAGGGGACCGACCGGGGTGGCGGAGCCACTCGACCGGCGCGGCGGTTCCGAATTCGGCGGAAGCATCAACCGGCCAGCCCCCGCGCGTCGAGGTGGCCGAACGGTCCGTCGACCCGGCGCAGTTCGGCCGCCCGGTCACGCCCGCGTCCGTTGCGGCGCAGGGCGACGAGTTCGGCGAACCGGTCCGCGTGCACCTTGGCCCGGTAACGGGCGTAGTCGGCGGCCGAGTCCTTGGTGACCATGAACGCCCAGTCGCTGGACAACGCCAGCAGCGCCTCCCGCACGGCCTGGTCCGCGACCGGGTCGCGCACCACGCCGGACAGGTCCAGCGCCAGCAGGTCGCGCTGGACCTCGGCATTGCTGTGCACGATGTCGCTGACCTGCGGCCCGTTCCACACGTGCCAGCCCTTGCCCGCGCCCCACGACGACGGCGGCACCTCCACCGGCGCGCCCACGTGCCCGGCCTCGACCGCGCCGCGCAGCGTCGTCACCCGCACCCCGGCCGACGGCAGCAGCCGCAGCACCGCCTCCAGCCACGCCGGGCCCTCGTGCCACCAGTGCCCGTACAGCTCGGTGTCGTACGCGGCGACGACCAGCGACGGCCGGCCGTGCTGCTCCTTCAACGCCCGCAGCCGCCGCACCACCGTGTCCACGAAGTCCGCCGCGTGCCGTTGGACCGCCTCGGCGGCCAGGGAAGGCTCGTACGGCCGCTTGTCCGACGGCTCCACGTTCTTCCCGGTCACCCGGGACGGCTTGAGCCCGCTGGGGTGGTCGTAGGTGTGGAAGTCCCGGTACGCCGCGTCGCCGGGGTAGCCGACCTTGGGCGACCACACCCGGTACGACACCTCCAGGTCACGCCCGAAGCACAGCACGTCCGACGTGCCGACGGGCCGGCCGGCGGCCGTGTCGCCGTGCAGCGAGGGACCGTCCACCAGGAACCGCCGTACACCGGCCCGCGCGTAGTCGTGCTCCATGCCCGGCGCGTAGGCGCACTCCGGCGCCCAGATGCCGTCGGGCGCCGACCCGATCCGGAGCGCGGTGTCCGCCAACCCCGTGCGCAACGAGAACGCCCGCAGCCGGGGGTCGAGCAGCGGCTGGAACGGGTGCGCGGCCGGTCCGCCCAGCAGTTCGATCACCCGTGAGTCCACCAAGGACCGCAGCAACGGCGAGAAGCCGTGCCGCCACCGCGTCTCGAAGCGCTCCAACGCCCACGCCGACGCACGGTGCTCACGCGCGGCCAGGTCCGGCAGCCGGGACGACGCGCTGTGCGCGCGCAGCTGCCAGTTGCCCAGCCAGTCGTGCACGCCGCGCAGGCTGTACGGGTCGTCCAGCTGCGCGGCCAGGATCGGCGTCACGCCCAGCGTCAGCACGTCCTCGCGGCCCTCGGCGGCCAACCGCTCCAGCAGGTCGATCACCGGCAGGTACGAGTGCGCCCACGCCTGGTACAGCCACTCCTCGCCGACCGGCCAGGCGCCGTGGTGCGCCAGCCACGGCAGGTGGCTGTGCAGGACCAGGCAGAACGTCCCCTCGTCGGGTGTTGTCACTCGCGCACCGCCACGGCGACGAGGTCGAGGCTCGCGTCCAGGTCGTCGGTGGTGATCTCGAAGTCCGCACTGCGCACCGACGCCACCGCGCCGAGCAGGTCGTCGGGCCACTCACCGCCGTCCACCACCACGGCCACCTGTGCTTCGATGACCGACCCGCCGAACCGCTCGTCCAGCTTGCGCAACCCCGGACCGTGCCGCAGACCGGCCAGCAGTTCGACCCGCAGACCCGCGCCGACCAGCAGTTCGGCCAGCTCGGCGGGTGCCAGCTCACGGGTGTGGAACGGGTTGAGCGGGGTGTCGCGGCCGGGGGAGAAGGTGATCCGGTTCGGCGTGGTGATCAGCAGCCGCCCACCGGGCCGCAGCACCCGCGCGCACTCGGCCAGGAAGCCCTCCTGGTCCCACAGGTGCTCGATGACCTGGAGGTTCGCCACCACGTCCACGCTCGCGTCGCGCAACGGCAGCGAGGCCAGGTTGCCGCGCAGCACCGCCAGCTCCGGGTACGCCCGGCCGGCGTGCGCGGCGGTCAGCTCGTCGTAGTCCAGCGCGACGACCCGCGCGGCGTGCCCGGCGATCAGCGCGGCGCCGTAGCCCTCGCCGCAGCCGGCCTCCAGCACCACCGCGCCGACGCAGTGCCGGACGAGGTCCAGGTACGCCGCCTCGTGGCGCCTGAACCAGTAGTTCTCCTCGGCGATGCCGGGGACGGTGCGCTCACCGGTGAGGGGCAGCGGCTCGACGGTCACCCGACCAGCCTAGTTCCCCGTTACTCACGGGTAGCCATCGCCCGTCCGCTGCGGATTCACTGTTTCGTGTGAATGCATCAATACCCGATGGTCCGAGTTTATTGCCGGCTGCATTCTTCAAGGCTCGCGCTAACCGGAAAAATAACACTATCGGGTGACCTGCGCCAATCTTTCGTTGATCTTGCATGATGGTGTTCTCGCTGCAAGGTGAGCGTGTGGCGATCACGCGTGCGGGTGGTCATGAGTGGTCGAGTGGCGGTTGAGTGCCATACGCTCGGTACCCTCGGCCAATCTTCAAACGAGTGGGGCCGCCATGGGTGCGAAAGAGCCGGAGATTGTTCCGTTGCACGCGGGTTTCGATGTCGTCTACCGAGGTTTCCACCGCAAGCAGGTGATCGAGCACCTCGAGAACCTGGAAGAACAGCTCAAGTACACGACCGTCGACCGCGCCGAGGCGTTGGCCCAGGCGGCCGACCTCCGCAAGCTGCTGGAGATGACCAGGCGCGACCTCGATGAGGCCAGAGCCCGGATCGAGCGGATGGAGATGTCGCCCAGCACGACCTCCGGTGCCAGCGAGCGGCTGCACCGGATGTTGATGCTGGCCGAGGACGAGTCGAACGAACTGCGACTGCGCGCCGAGCGGGACGTCAAGGCGCTGCGCGAGCGCACCGAGGCGGAGTTGGCCGACCGTCGGCGGGAGGTCGAGGAGGAGCTGACCGCCAAACGCGCCAAGGCCGACGCGTACGCGCGCGAGCAGCGTGAGGCCGCCAACCGCCGGGCCGCCGAGCTGGACCAGCGCGAGGTGGACCTGGAACGCCGCCGGACCGAGGTCGAAGCGCACCTCAAGGCCCGCACCGAGCAGGTCGACGCCGAGTGCGCGGCCGCCCTCGCGCGGGCGCAGGAGGACGCGGACCGGCTGCTGCGTGAGACCGCCGAGGAGTGCAACCGGCTGGAGTCGGAGTCCGACGCCAAGCGCGCCAAGGCGCAGAACTTCTTCGAGCTGACCATGACCAGGCGGCACAACGAGGCCACGCAGCACTTCGCCGAGCAGGAGGAGCTGGCCAAGGCGCGGGCCTCGTTCCTGATCAAACTGGCCGCGCGTGAGGCGCAGCGGCGCATCGGCGAGATCCAGCAGCAGGCCGACGACCTGCGCGAACTGCGTCGGACGGTGGCCACTGAGCTCACCGCGGCACGGATCGCGCTGGAGGCGGCGGCGGACCGGGTGCCGAGCCTGATCCCGGAGCAGCCCAGCGCGGAGCAGACGGAGCAGACCAGTACCGACGACGAGAGGGTCGGTGCTTGATGGCGGTCCGGCCGGGACTGCCCGTCCTGCCGCTGGTGGTGGGGCTCGTGGTCGTGCCGGCCGCGATCACCGCGTCGGGCTTCGTGGTCTACGGCGACGAGATCGCGGGCGCGATGCCGTTCTCGTCCTCGGCCGCGCCTGCGCCGCCCAGCCCCGTGATCACGCGCCCGACGAAGCTGCCGGTGCGGCCGACGGTCAAACCGGTCGAGGCCACGCCGGCTCCGCCGGCACCGGAGTTGGTGCGGGAGTTCCTGATCGGGCGCGGCGTGTCGGCCGAGGCCATCAGCACCAGGGGCGTGGTCGACCCGGTCTGGGGCCCGCCGTCCGACGGCGGCCCGCAAGTCGACGTGCTCGTCGGGTAGGGGTGCGGTGATGTCTGGCGCGGTCGCGTTCGTGTTCGGGTTATGTGCTTTGTCGTTCGCCGCCGGCTGCGCGCTGACGGCCGTCATGCTCAGCCGCGAGCGGACACCGGAACCCGCGCCCGAGCCGGTGGTCGATGTGCGCCTGCCGACGCTCGACCTGGTGTGGCCGCCGGAGGACTACACGACCAAGCCGATCCACCGGAACCCGGTGATGGGCATCCCCGCCGCACTGCCCGCGCCCTCGCGGCCGGCGCTGGCCCTGGTACCGGACCCGGAGCCCGAGGTACCCGTGCGGCAGGACGAAGTGCGCCGGATGCACGTGGTGCGGGACACACCTGAACCCGAGCGTGCCCTGGCGGCGCTGCCGATCCAGCCCCAGGCCAAGCCCGACTCCCTGCCCAAGCCCACAGCCCTGCCCGAGCCTGCGACCGGAACCGCGCCTGTGGTCGGAACCGGACTGGCGGCCCTGCCCGAGTCTGCGGCCGGAGCCGAATTTCCGGCCTACGCCGAGCTTGCGGCTGGGGCCGAGGCGCCGGCACTCGTCACGGACCAGCCCGCGCCGGCCGTGCACCGGTCGGTGCACGTGCCGGACGCGGGCGAGTTCCGCAGGCGGTACCTGCGCACGTTCGAAGCAGCCCGCCGCAAGTCGTAGCTCTAGGAACCGTCGGCTCTGGGAACCGCTGCCCTAGCGCTTGCGGAACTTGCGCAGCAGCTGCTGTGCCTTCGCCTTGTTGCGCGGATCGCGCGCAGCGTGCTTGACCTGCTCGGTGACCCGGCGGCCCTGCGGACTGCGGGCGAACGCGGCGATCTTGCTGAACAGAGAAGCCATGTCCACCTCCTTCCCTGTCCGACCAACGCCCAAACCCCGCACGGAGTTCCTAGACGGGCGAAACGGTCACGCCGAGCGCGCCCGGGCCGACGTGCGCGCCGATCGCCGAACTGACCTGGGTGACCAGGAACCGCCGCACGTTGGGCAGCTTCGCGCGCAGCTGTTCGAGCACGTTCCCGGCGCGTTCGGCCGCGTCGAAGTGCTCGACCGCGATGTCCACCGCCTCCCGGCCCGCGCGCTTGACCGCGATGTCGATCAGCTTGCGCACCGCGCGTTCCGCGCCGAGCGCCTTGTCCAACGGCGTGATCCGCCCGTCGGTCACGGTCAGCAGCGGCTTCATCGACAGCGCCGAGCCGAGCATCGCGGCGGCCTTGCCGATCCGCCCGCCGCGCTGCAAGTACTCCAGCGTGTCCACGTAGATCAGCTCGGTGCTGTGCCGGATGATGTGCTGCGCGGCGGACAGCACGCGGTTCGCGTCACCGCCCGCCTGGGCCACGGTGGCGGCGGCCACCACCGCGTACCCGAGGCTCATGCCGCACGTCTGGGTGTCCACGACGTGCACCGGCACCTGCACCTGCGAGGCGGCCTGCCGGGCCGCCTCCACGGTCTGCGACAGACCGGTCGACACGTGCAGCGAGACGATCGCGTCCGCGCCGGAGGCCACCGCGTCGGCGTACGCCCAGAAGAACGCGCCGGCGTCCGGCGGCGAGGTGACGACGTCGACCCGTGCGCGCAGGGCGTCCACGAGCTTCGGCACGGGCACCCGGACCTCGTCGTCCACCCAGTCCCCGATGCGAACCTGGATCTGGGCCACCACCACGCCGAGCTTCTCGGTCAACTGCGGCGGCAGGGACGCGGTGGAGTCCGTGACAATCGCTACTCGCCGGGGCATGCGATCGAACTTAGCCCAATAGGGGGACCGTCTGTAACGCCCCGGTCACGGATGTCCGCCGTTTCCGGAATCGCCTTGACACCCCAGTGAGCATCATCACGCGCCCAGGGTGCTTGCTGTCGTTTGCACCCCTGCTACTGGCGGGTAACATTCGAGTGGCCGACACCACCATGCCAACGCGGCGATGACATGGCAGGGTCACGAACAATCTGGCGACCACAGGCAGTCACCGTCGCCGACCCCGTCGCCGCCCGTCCGCAGGAGGTCGAAGAGGACCTATGAACATTGTCGTCCTGGTCAAGCAGGTGCCCGACACCTGGTCCGAGCGCAAGCTCGCCGACGCCGACCACACCCTCGACCGCGAGTCCGCGGACGCTGTGCTCGACGAGATCAACGAGCGCGCCGTGGAAGAGGCGCTGCTGCTCCAGGAGGCGCACGGCGGCGAGGTGACCGTCGTCGCGATGGGTCCCGATCGCGCGACCGACGCGATCCGCAAGGCGCTCTCCATGGGTGCGAACAAGGCCGTCCACGTCTCCGACCCGGCGCTGCACGGTTCCGACGTGCTCACCACCGCCAAGGTGCTGGCCAAGGCCATCGGCACGGTCGAGGGCTTCGACCTGGTCATCGCGGGCAACGAGGCCACCGACGGCCGGGCGGGCGCTGTTCCGGCGATCCTGGCCGAGCTGCTGGGCCTGCCGCAGGTGACGCAGGTCCGCAAGGTGACCGTCGAGGGCTCCACCATCAAGGCCGAGCGGGAGACCGACGAGGGCGTCGCGCACCTCGAAGCGACCCTGCCCGCGGTGGTCAGCGTGACCGAGAAGATCAACGAGCCGCGGTACCCGTCGTTCAAGGGCATCATGGCGGCCAAGAAGAAGCCGGTCAGCACGCTCACCGTGGCCGACCTCGGGCTGGACGCGGGCGAGGTCGGTCTGACCGCCGCGTGGACGCAGGTGCTGGAGGCGGCCCCGAAGCCGCCGCGCAGCGCGGGCCAGCGTGTCGAGGACTCGGGTGACGGCGGTTCGAAGATCGCCGAGTACCTGGTCGGCCAGAAGCTCATTTGAAGGCGAGGAATCGAATGTCTGAGGTCCTGGTCCTCGTCGACCACGTCGACGGCGAGGTCAAGAAGGTCACCTACGAGCTTCTATCCGCCGCGCGCGGTCTCGGCGAGCCGGCCGCGGTGGTGGTCGGATCGCCCGGCACGGCGGGCAAGGTGAGGGAATCGCTGGGCCGCTACGGCGCGGTGAAGGTGTACGCGGTGGAGTCCGAGGACGCCGCCAACTACCTGGTCACGCCGAAGGTGGACGCGCTCGCCGCGGTCGCGGGCACCGCGTCGCCGGCCGCCGTGCTGGTGGCCGCGACGCTGGAGGGCAAGGAGGTCGCCGGTCGGCTGGCCGTGCGCCTCGGCTCCGGTCTGCTCTACGACGCCGTCGACCTCGACGGTGAGGGCGTCGCCACGCAGTCCATCTTCGGTGGCGCGTACGTGGTGAAGTCCAAGGTCACCAACGGTGTACCGGTCATCGCGATCCGCCCCGGCGGCGTGGAGGCCTCCGAGTCCCCGGCCGACGCGGTGGAGCAGGTCGTCGAACTGCCCGCCGCCAACCCGGCGCTGGTCACCAAGGTGACCGGACGTGAGCCGATCGTCGGCGGCGACCGCCCGGAGCTGACCGAGGCGTCGGTCGTCGTGTCCGGTGGTCGTGGCGTGGGCAGCGCGGAGAGCTTCGAGGTCGTCGAGAAGCTGGCCGACAGCCTCGGCGCGGCGGTGGGCGCGTCCCGTGCCGCGGTGGACTCCGGCTACTACCCGCACCAGTTCCAGGTCGGCCAGACCGGCAAGACGGTCTCGCCGCAGCTGTACATCGCGTTGGGCATCTCCGGCGCCATCCAGCACCGGGCGGGCATGCAGACGTCCAAGACCATCGTCGCGGTCAACAAGGACCCGGAGGCGCCGATCTTCGAGATCGCCGACTTCGGTGTGGTGGGCGACTTGTTCGCGGTCGCGCCGCAGTTGACCGAAGAGGTCGGCAAGCGCAAGGGCTGACCTGAGGGTTCGTCCGAAAGATGCTCATGAGGGCCGTTCCGCGGAGGCGGGGCGGCCCTCGTGGCGTTCGCGACCTCACCGGGGCTTAACCGACCTGCCACTGAGGCGTCATCGGAACAACCTGCTCCCGGTCGCCAACCGGTCGGTAGACCAGAGCCATGACGCAGCCGCAACTGCTGGCCAGCACCGGTGACGCCGCTTCCGACGCGCCGCGCTACTCCCTGTTGGTCGCGCGTGACAGCGACGAGGTCGTGGCCGCCCAGCGGCTGCGCTACCAGGTGTTCGCCTCCGAGATGGGCGCCGTGCTGCACACCTCCGTGCCGGAGCACGACGTCGACTACTTCGACCGGTTCTGCGACCACCTGGTGGTGCGGGACGACCGGACCGGCGACATCGTCGGCACCTACCGGATGCTGCCGCCGGAAGGGGCCGCCGACGCCGGGCGGCTGTACTCCGACGGCGAGTTCGACCTGTCCGCGCTGGACGCCCTGCGGCCCTCCCTGGTGGAGACCGGGCGGTCGTGCGTGCACCCGGACCACCGCAACGGCGCCGTGGTGTCGCTGGTGTGGGCCGGTATCGCCCGGTACATGCTGCTGTCCGGGCACTCGTGGCTGATCGGCTGCGCCTCCGTGCCGCTGCACGACGGCGGGTCGTTCGCGGCGGGCGTGTGGGACGCCGTGCGGACCAAGCACCACGCCCCCGACGAGTACCGGGTGACGCCGTTGACGCCGTGGGACGTGGCGTCGGTGCAGCGGCCGGAGAAGACCGTGCTGCCGCCGTTGCTGAAGGGCTACCTGCGGCTGGGCGCGTGGGTGTGCGGGCCGCCCGCGTTGGACGCCGACTTCGGCGTGGCCGACCTGCCGGTGCTGCTGGGCATGGACCGGGTGGACCAGCGGTACCTGAAGTTCTTCCTCGGGGAGACGGCATGAACGGCAAGCACGCGTGGATGCCCGTCTCGCCCTGCGGTGACGGGTGTGTCGACCACTCGACGGCCTCCGTCGGGCCGGTGCGGGCGGCGTGGCGACTGCTCGCGGCGGCGACGGTGATGTTGTCCGGGGCGCTCGTGGTCCTCGCCGTCTTCTGCGTTCGCGGACCGGCCCGCGCGGTGCTGCTCCGGCAGTGGTTCCGGGTTCTGCTGCGGGCGTTCGGCGTGCGGCTGCGGGTGATCGGGCCGGTGTTCCAGGACAACCCGGGTCGCGGTGTGCTGGTGGTGTCCAACCACGTGTCGTGGCTGGACGAACTCGCGATCGACGCGGTGCAGCCGATCCGGCTGGTGGCCAAGCGGGACATCCGGGACTGGCCGGTGCTCGGCCGGCTGATCACCGCCGCGCGCACGGTGTACCTGGACCGGGAGCGGCTGTCGCTGCTGCCGGCGACCGTGGCCGAGTTGGCCGTGGCGCTGCGGGACGGCGCGGCGGTCGGCATCCACGCCGAGGGGACGACGTGGTGCGGCGTGGCCTCCGGGCGTTACCGGCCCGCGCTGTTCCAGGCGGCGCTGGACGCCGGTGTGCCCGTGCGGCCCGTGGTGCTGCGGTACCTCCAGGACTCGACGCCGTCCACGCGGCCCGCGTTCATCGGGTCCGACACGCTGGTCGACTCGATGCGGCGGGTGCTGCGGGCGCGCGGGCTCGTGGTCGAGGTGCACGTGCTGGACGAGGTCGCGCCCGGCCGCGCGTCGAGCCGCCGGGAACTCGCGGCGCTCGTGCAGCAGGAGGCCGAGCGGGTCGCCGGAGGAGGGAGCACAGCCGGTGCGGTCGAGGTGCCCGCGCAGCGGGTGCACGCTGCCGGAACGGCCACTCGGGTGGCCTGAGCCGGACTGGGTCAAATGGCCTTGACCTACACCCCGGTCGAGGTTGAACCATTGATCCGTGACGACGACAACGGAGACGCCCGCCAAGACCGACCTGTGGACACCCGAGCGGCGGGGCCCGACGGTCGGGATCATCCTGCTCGTCACGTTGCTCGCGTTCGAGAACATGGGCGTCAGCACCGCGATGCCGCGCATGGTCGCCGACCTGGACGGCAACGAGCTGTACGCGTGGCCGTTCCTGGCGTTCCTCGCCGCCAGCGTGGTGGCCACCGTGCTGTCCGGCCGGCTGAGCGATCTGCGCGGACCCCGGCCGTCGCTGCTGATCGGGCCGGCGCTGTTCCTGATCGGCCTGATCGTCGCCGGATTCGCCCAGGACATGACCCAACTGCTCCTCGGCCGGGTGCTCCAGGGCATCGGCGGCGGGGCCCAGGTGGTCGCGCTCTACGTGCTGATCGGCCTGGTCTACGCCGAGCGGGACCGGCCGGCGGTGTTCGGGCTGCTGGCATCGGCGTGGGTGGTGCCGTCGCTGGTCGGGCCGGCGCTGGCCGGGTGGATGACCGAGGTGCTGACCTGGCGGTGGGTGTTCCTGGGCTTGGCGCCGTTCGTGCTGGTCGGCGTGCTGCTGCTGGTACCCGTGCTGCGGAACCTGCCACCGCACACGCCTGACCGGAACACCCGGCGCGGGCTGCCGTTGGCCGCGCTCGGCGCCGGGTTCGGTGTCGCGGCCCTGAGCTGGGCGGCCCAGCACCCGCGTGGCGTCAACCTTGCGATCGGCGTGGTCGGGTTGGTCGTGCTGGCTCCCGCGCTGCGGGTGCTGCTGCCCAAGGGCACGCTCACCGCGCGTCCCGGCCTGCCGATGACGATCCTGGCGCGGGCGCTGCTGGCCGGCTCGTTCTTCGCGGCCGAGGCGTTCATCCCGCTGACCTTGACCGCCGTGCACGGCTACTCGGCCATCGCCGCCGGCATCCCGCTCACGTTGAGCGCGCTGGGCTGGTCCGGCGCGGCCTGGTGGCAGTCGCGCAAGCCGGACATCCCGCGCGAGAAGTTGGTGCGGTGGGGGTTCGTGCTCAACGCCGTGGGTATTTCCGGAGTGACGCTCATCGCACCTTCGTGGGGCCCCGCGTGGGCCACACCGATCCTGTGGGCGATCGGTGGAGCCGGGATGGGGTTGGCCATGTCAAGTCTCAGCGTGCTCACCCTGGGCGCGTCGTCCGAGGTCGACCGGGGGTTCAACTCCTCGGCCCTGCAGATCAGCGACATGCTCGGCTCCGCGCTGCTGGTCGGGCTCGGCGGCGTGCTGATCACCGCCGTCGCCTCGGCCGCCGCGCCCACGGCCGCCGTGCTGCCGTTCGACCTGCTGATGGCGGGCGTCTCGGTGCTCGGTGCGGTGCTCGCGGGCCGCCTGCGCCGGGCTACCCTGGAAAACTGATGGCCTACTTCGACCACGCCGCCACGACCCCCATGCTCCCCGAGGCGATCGAGGCGATGACCCGGGCGTTGTCCACCACGGGCAACGCCTCGTCGTTGCACACCTCGGGGCGGCGGGCGCGGCGGGCGGTCGAGGAGGCCCGGGAGGACATCGCGGACGCCCTCGGCGCGCGGCCTTCCGAAGTGATCTTCACCAGCGGTGGCACGGAGAGCGACAACCTCGCGGTCAAGGGCGTCTACTGGTCGCGGCGCACGTCCCGGCGGCGTCGGGTGGTGGCGTCGTCCGTGGAGCACCACGCGGTGCTGGACGCCGTGCAGTGGCTGGTCGAGCACGAGGGCGCCGAAGTCACCTGGCTGGAGCCGGACGGGCTCGGCCGCATCCGGCCCGAAGTCCTGCGTGACGCGCTGGACGACGACGTGGCCCTGGTCACCGCGATGTGGGCGAACAACGAGGTCGGCACGGTCAACCCGGTGCGCGAGTTGGCGGCCTTGGCCGCGGAGCGGTCGGTGCCGTTCCACACCGACGCGGTGCAGGCCGTCGGCGCGGTGCCGGTCGACTTCACGGAGTCGGGCGTCTCGGCGTTGACGCTGAGCGGGCACAAGGTCGGCGGACCTTACGGTGTGGGCGTGCTGCTGCTCGGACGTGACGTGGCCACGACGCCGGTGCTGCACGGCGGCGGGCAGGAGCGGGACGTGCGGTCCGGCACGCTGGACGTGCCGTCGATCGTCAGCCTCGCCGCGGCGGTGCGGCACGCGGTGGAGCACCAGGCTTCGGCGGCGGCAACGCTTTCCGCGCTGCGCGACGAGTTGGTGTCGTCGGTGCGGCGGGTGGTACCGGACGTGGCCGTGAACGGCGACCCGGTGCACCGGCTGCCCGGCAACGCGCACCTGACGTTCCCCGGCTGCGAGGGCGACAGCCTGCTGATGTTGTTGGACGCCAAGGGCATCGAGTGCTCCACCGGCTCGGCGTGCACGGCGGGTGTGGCGCAGCCCAGCCACGTGATGCTGGCCATGGGCGTCGACCCGGTGCTGGCGCGCGGGTCGCTGCGGTTCTCGCTCGGCCACACGTCGACGTTGGCCGAGGTGCGCGAGTTGACCGAGGTGATCGGCCCGGTGGTCGAACGCGCCCGCACGGCCGGTATCGCGGGGCTGAAGCGGCTTTCCGTCGGCCGAGCCGACAATTCGACGACTGCCGGCCGAGCCGGTGATTCGAGCACTGCCGGCAGGGCCGGCAGTGCGGCGACCGCGGGCAGGGCCGGCGGTCAGGCGATAGCGGAGGTGTGACGGGCATGCGGGTGCTGGCGGCGATGAGCGGTGGAGTGGACTCCGCCGTGGCTGCGGCGCGAGCGGTGGCGGCGGGGCACGAGGTGACCGGCGTGCACCTGGCGTTGTCGGCCAAGCCCGGCACGTTGCGCACCGGCGCACGGGGCTGCTGCACGATCGAGGACGCCCGGGACGCGCGGCGCGCGGCGGACGTGCTCGGCATCCCGTTCTACGTGTGGGACTTCGCGGAGCGGTTCACCGAAGAGGTCGTGGACGAGTTCGTGGCCGAGTACGCGGCCGGTCGCACGCCCAACCCGTGCCTGCGCTGCAACGAGAAGATCAAGTTCGAGGCGTTGCTGGACAAGGCGATCGCGCTCGGCTTCGACGCGGTGTGCACCGGGCACTACGCCCGACTGGACACTGTGGACGGTGTGATCGAACTGCGCCGCTCGGCCGACGACGGCAAGGACCAGTCCTACGTGCTGGCCTCGCTGACCCGTGAGCAGTTGGCGCACGCCATGTTCCCGCTGGGCGACTCGACCAAGGCCGAAGTGCGGGTCGAGGCGGCCGAGCGCGGCTTGCAGGTGGCGGAGAAGCCGGACAGCCACGACATCTGCTTCATCCCCGACGGCGACACGCAGGGCTTCCTCACCCGCAAGCTCGGCGAGCAGCCCGGCGTCCTGGTGGACGACGCGACCGGCGCGGTGCTCGGGCGGCACCTGGGCGTGCACGAGTTCACCGTGGGCCAGCGCAAGGGCCTGGGCATCGACGCGCCCGCGCCGGACGGCCGGCCGCGGTACGTGCTGTCGCTGGAGCCGGTGAGCGGCACGGTGCGGGTCGGCGCGGCGGAGAAGCTGAAGGTCACCGAGATCGTCGCCCGGCGGCCGGTGACCAGGATCGGGTTCGACGGGCCGGTGGAGTGCGTGGCGCAGGTGCGCGCGCACGGCGGTCTCGCGCCCGCAGTGGCCGAACTCGTCGACGGTGAGCTACTGGTGCACCTGCGTGAGCCGTTGAGCGGTGTCGCACCTGGTCAGGCGGTCGCGGTGTACCGCGAGGACGCTTCGGCGGGCGATCTGGTGCTGGCCAGCGCCACGATCAGTTCCACCCGCTGACGTCCCGCGTCATCGTTTTGTCGGTGCGGCCTGACAGACTGCGCCTGTGCCGCATGACAACGCACGACGCCGGAGGTCACTGGTGGATGTAGGGACCCGGGTGAGGGTGGTCGCGAGCAAGCTGGACCACCCGTCCGCGCAACGTCTCGACGTGGAGCAGTTCGAACGGCTGCGGGCGGAGGTCCGCACGCTGCGCTGGGTGGTCCGGGAGCGCCTGCACCGGCCGGAGTGGGCCGACCTGATCGCCGAGGTGGAGGTCCTGGTCGAGCGGGTCGAGGGCCTGGACCCGGCACTCGCCCGGGAGATCGAGGTGCCGAGGCAGGCGCGCGGCGTGGACGTGGACGAGCGCGTGCCGGAGTGCCGCTGAACCAACACCGGTACTGACGCCCGTGCGCCGGATCCGAGGCCGGTGGCACAGGGCGCGCTCAGGTCAGCGCGTTGTAACCGGCTGCTGCGGCGATGAGGGCGCAGTAGCCGGCCGACGCGAGTGCGACGGCCCGGGTGCGCCGCCGCTCGCTCCACGTGGTGAAGCTCAACGCCCAGGCCAGGGCCGGCAGCAGCAGCACGCCGTGCATCGCCACGCCGTGCGCGAGCTTCCACGAGCCGCCGCGTTCGGCGATCATCAGGCCGCCGAACGCCATCGCCACGGCCAGCGTCGACGCGCCGACCCGCACCGCCAGCCACGTGCTCGGCGCGAGGTGCCGGGCCCGGAACGCGGCGACGGTCAGGGCGAGCACCGACACGATGATCGTCACGCCGCCCACCGTGAGACCGCGGGTGACCAGCTGGTCGAACGTCGTCGCCTCGTTGAAGTGCGACGGGACCCGCCGCCACACCTGGAGGCTGGTCAGCGTCACCTCCAGCACGGACGCGCCGGTGAACACCCACACCCACCCCGGGCGCAGCCGCAGCCGTGCGCCGACCCACGCGTAGGTGGCGAGCGTGAGGCCGAAGGACAGCCCGAACGTCACCGCCTTGCGCCACGACACCGGCCCCTCCCACGGCCCGCCGCCCACCGCGAACACCCCGAGGTGGAACAGGCCGGACAGGAACAGCAACGCGGCCACCCGGTAGGCGAAGCGAGTCGACGTCATGCCACCGAATGGTGGTCACCCGACCGCGTCACGTCGTCCGGCGCAGGGCGGCCTTGCGGCGTACGCCGTGGGACGTAAACCTCACGGGGTCCAGTCGGTGTTCGCGCCGCACAGCACGACGCACGCCAGCTCGCCCGGCACCTGCCCGGCCAGCCACGCGGCGAACGGCACGGCCGCCGCCGGCTCCACGGCCAGCCGGAACTCCTCCCACAGCCGGTCGCGGGCGGCCAGGATCTCGCGGTCCGGCACCAGCACCGACGTCACCGGGTGCGAGCGCAGGATCTCGAACGGGACGTCACCCACCCGTGTGGCGCCCAACGCGGACGCGGCGACCGAGCGCACCTCCGAGTCGACCGGCTCGCCCGCTTCGAGAGCCTGGTGCAGGCAGCAGCACCGCTCGGGCTCCACCGCGACCGTCGGCAGGCCCGACGCCAGTGCCGTGCCGGCCGCCAACCCACCGCCGCCCACGGCCACCGCGATCACGTCCACGTCCGGCGCGTCGGCGACGACCTCGGCCGCGACCGTGCCCTGACCGGCGACGACGATCAGGTCGTTGTACGCCTCGACGTAGAACCCGGGCGTCTCGCGGGCCGCCAGCACCGCCTCCGCGTACGTGTCGCCGTGCCGGATCAGCTTCGCGCCCGACGCCTCGATCCGCCGCACCTTGCCCTCCGGCGCGCTGACCGGCACGAACACGGTGGCGTGCAGCCCGAGCAGTTGCGCGGCCTTCGCCACGCCCAGACCGTGGTTGCCGCCGGACGCCGTGACCACACGATCCGGTGAACCCGCGGCGAGCAGGGTGTTCAGCGCACCGCGCAGCTTGAACGAGCCGGTGAGCTGGAGGTGTTCGAGCTTGAGCACGATCGGCCTGCCGTCGACCTCCGTGCGCCACAGCGGGGTGCGGCGGGCGTGCGGGCGGATGCGGTCAGCGGCGGCGGCGACGTCCGGGGTCATCCCACCAGCATGCACTCATCCGGCGAACCACCTGTACACCCACATGACGAGCGTCACCGCGCCCACCACGAAGCACAGCAGCACGATCACCAGGCCGAGTAAAACCAGCACGTTCGTGCCCCACGACGAGTCACGGTCGTCGGCCACCGCCAGCTCCGCCCGCAGCTGTTCGCCGACCGCGCTCTGCAACGCCACCAGCCGCTCCCGCGCGGTCCGGGTGACCGCGCCGGACTCGCCGTTCACCCAGTTCATCGCCTCCAACCGGGCCAGCGGCGTGCGGTAGGCGCGTTCGAACGCCGCCACCTCCGCCTCGTCGCGCACCTCCAGCAGGTAGCTCCACCGGCCGGCCTGCGCCGCGTCCCCGAGCACCCGGTACACCGCCGCGAGCCGGTCGCGTAGATCCAGCCGGTCGGGATAGCTGGTGACCAGCCCGACCAGCCGCTGCCGCGCCCGTAGAACACTGGCGAGATCGCCGCGTTCGAGCTCTTCGGCGGCCTTCTGGAGCGTCCGCTCGACCGGCATGAGCAACATGGTCCCAGCCCGCGCAACCCTACGATCTTCCGGTGATCGCAGTATCGGTGGTGACCTTCGGACTGGCCTGGTGGCTCGGTCTCTACCTGCTCGTGCGCGACCCCCGCAAACACCTGCTCCAGCGAGCCTCGATCGGGTTGCTCGCCTACGCTCTGGTGATCATCCTCCCGGTGCCGCCGATGGCGATGGCGGTGCCCGCGGTGGCGTGGACCGGGGTAATCGTGTGCTGGCTGCCGGTGCGGTATGACCGTTGGTGGCGGTACAGCGCGCTGCCGTTGTTGGTGGCGGCCTACTTTGCGCCCGTGGTGGTGCTGATCCCGTTGGCCGCGGCGCTGGTGCTGTGCCTGCGCGCACGGCGTGCGCTGTTGGGTGCGGCGACGATCCTGTTCGGGTTGAGCTGTGCGGTCCTGCTGCTGGACGTGCTGCCGCCGGTGCTCGTGCTCGCTTCGGCGGGGTTCGACCTGCTGGTGTTCGGCGTGATCGTGGCGGTGGCGGACGCGTTCGACGAGGGTGAGGCGATCCGGGCGGACATGGTGCGCTCGCTGCTCACGTCGGCCGGGTTGGCGGGGGTGTTCGGCGGGCAGGTGGCGTTGTTCCTGGACGACCGGCTGGTGCCGCTGCTGTACGGCTCGGTCGCCGCCGCGATCGCGGTGCAGGTGTTGGCCAACCCGCTGGCGCTGCTGGTGGACAAGGTGGCCGTGCCCGAGGTGGCCGCGTCCCGGGCCGAGCTGCGTGACGCCGCCGACGCGCTGCCCCGCCGTGCGCCGCTGGACCGGGCCGAATTCGACCGGGCCGAATTCGTGAAGCTGACCAGGCGGGCGCTGAGCAATTACGGTGACCTCGGCAAACTGGTCGCCAGCCCGTTGACCGAATTGCCGGTGATCGACGCCCGGCTCGCCGCCCGCGGCGCGTCCGACCAACCGTTGGAACGCGCGGCCGAGTTGAAGTCGTTGTTGTTGGAGAGCATCTGCCGGTTGAAACCCCGTGACGGGGAATTCGGCACCAGCGACGAATGGCGGCACTACAACGCGCTGTACTTCTACTACGTGGTCGGCATCCGCCCGTACAGCAGGCGGACCAAGCGCGAGGACCTCGATCCGGAGGGGCGTCGGGCGCTGGCGTGGTTCGTCAACCAGGTGCCGGAGCGGACGCTGCACAACTGGCAGAACGCGGGGGCGAAGCTGGTGGCCGAGGACTTGTCCGCGCAGGTCGAGGCGGAGTGATTGGCAGCCGTTGGCAGTGTTTGACGTACCGCCGGCAGTGGATCGGACCCTAGCTTTCGAGCCATGACGACAACTCAGGTTCGCAACGACGGTCTGCTCCGGTTCGCCCTCAAGCTCGACGGTGTCGCCTCGGGCGGGCTGGGCCTGGTGGCCTTGCTGTTCAACGACCTCCCGACGGGATTGCCCAGCGGTCTGGTGATCGGGCTCAGCGTTTTTCTCCTCGTCTACGGCGTGGGTGTTTTCCTGCTGGGTATGCGTCCCATTCGGCCACTGGTCGCCGTAGTGGTGATCGGCAATTCGGTGTGGGTGCTGGACAGTTTCCTCACCGCGTTCGCCGGGTGGTTCCCGGTGACCGGGCTGGGTGTTTTCCTGATCCTCGCCCAGGCGGTCGCGGTGATGGGGTTCATCACCCTTCAGGTGCTGGGTCTGCGCCGTTCGGCCTGAGGGTCCGGCTCCGGCCGCGGAACTCGGCCACCACCTGGTCGCCCCGGCGCACGGTGATGTCGTAGATCCCGCTCCGCCCGAACCTGGCCCGCTCCACCGCTTCGGCCACCAACTCGTCGCCCTCGTGCACGGGAGCGATGAAATCGATCTCCGCCTGCGCCGCCACGGTCACCGAGCCGTGGCGGTTGCACGCGCAGGCGAAGGCGGTGTCGGCGAGCAGGAACACGTACCCGCCGTGCCCGATGCCGTGTCCGTTGACCATGGTCCGGGTGACGGTCATGGCGAGCCGGGCGGTGCCCTCGCCGAGTTCGAGCGCCCGGATGCCGAGCGCGGCCGACGCGGCGTCGTTGGCCAGCATGTCCGCGGGTCCGTTCATCCCTGAACTTTAAGGTTCGCGGGTGCCGGACCGAGCGCGGGAAGGCAGCGGGGGCGGTGCTCGATGCGGGCACCGCCCCCGCTGCTTGCAGGGTTGTCCGGCGAAGCTGGTGGGAGTGGTGTGGGAGCGCGGGGCGCGTCGCGCCCCCCACACCACGTTCTCGGCGGTGCCCGGCAACTGTGAGCACCTGCAAGGTGACCGTAAGTGGACTGGACCACGATCGTCAATGGGTCTAGACCTTTTCGGCCCCGAACGGCCCAACCGCCCGAGTGGGAGACTGTCCGGGTGGATGCCCTCCCTTGGTCCGCCGGCGCCGCAACCGGCATCGGCTCGCTACCCGGAACCGACCCGCTGGAGGCCGCCAGGATCGTTCTCGGCGAACTCCCAGACCTCCCTCACCTGCCCGAACTCCCCGCGCGGGGCGTCGGCGCGGACATGATCGGCCGCACCGCCGCGCTCCTGGTCGACCTGCCGGTCGAGGTGGTCCCGTCCGGTTACCGGACCGCCGCGCACCCCGGCCGGGACCACCGGCGCGCGGTGGACCTGCTGCGCCGCGACCTGGACGCGTTCGAGGAGGCCGCCGAGCCCGCGCCGCCGTCGGTGGTCAAAGTGCAGGTCGCCGGACCGTGGACGCTCACCGCGAGCATCGAGCTGATGCGCGGCCACCGCGTGCTGACCGACAAGGGCGCGCTGCGCGAGTTCACCGCATCCCTCAGCGAAGGCCTCAACCGGCACGTCGCCGAGGTCGCCAAGCGCACCGGCGCGAAGGTCGTCGTGCAGCTGGACGAACCGGCGCTGCCCGCCGTGCTCAAGGGCCTGCTGCCGACGCCGTCCAAGCTCGGCACGGTCGCCGCCGTCCCGGGGCCGGACGCGCGCGCCGTGCTCCAGACCGTGATCGACGCCGTGGACGCGGACGTGATCGTGCACTGCTGCGCGCCGAAGCCGCCGATCACGCTGATCCGTCAGGCGGGCGCACGGGCGGTTTCGTTCGACGTCACGGTCCTGGACGAGACGATGTGGGACGAGATCGGCGAGGCGTGGGAGGAGAAGACCCAGCTGTTCCTCGGTCTCACGCCGAGCACCGACCCTTCGGGCCCGGGCAAGCTCAAGTCACTCGCGCAACCGGCGTTGGACCTGGTGGACCGGCTGGGCTTCCCGCGGACCATCCTCGCCACGCACGCGGTGCCGACGCCGACGTGCGGCATGGCCGGCGCGAGTGAGAAGTGGGTGCGGCGGGCGCTGGCGTTGACCCGGGACGTCGGCAAGGCGTTCGTGGAACCGCCCGAGGGCTGGTGACCCCGCGAGGCCGGCGGCTAGTCTTCCCGACTAATTAGGGAAGTCTCTTTACTAAGGCCACCGACCGTGCGGCGACGGTGTACGACACGCCGGTGTTCGTCGGTGAGGGCGGTGACGAGCTGGCCGAGCCTTTGCGGCCCTTGGACGTCACGGTGGACGTCGAGGGCGGGTGGTTCGACGCGGGCGACTTCGTGAAGTTCACCCACGCGTCGGCGTACTCGACGGCGTCGCTGTTGTTCGCCCAACGGGACCGCTCGACGTCCGCTCTGGAGGCGGAGTCGCGGTTCGGCCTGAGGTGGCTGGACAAGATCTGGGGCCGCCGACCGGAAGGTGCTCTACGCGCAGGTCGGCATCGGCACGGGTAGCTCGGAGCACGGGTTCCTCGGCGACCACGACGTGTGGCGGCTGCCGGAGGACGACGTGTCCTACGTTCAGAACACCCGAGTTCAACGCTCAGAACACGTGAGGCCGACGTCGCACCGGCCCGCCTGTGTTCTGAGCGTTGAACTCGGGGTACCGGAACGTTGGACACGCGCGTTCTGAGTGTTGGACACGCGTGTTCTGGACGTTGGACACGCGGGGTCTGGAGGTTCGACTCTCGGGCAGGGCTCGGTCAGAGGCGGTCGAAGGGGGCGGCGTAGCGGAATGGGCCGGTGAGGGCCGGGGTGTAGGCGGTCAGGGTGCGGACCTGGAAGTAAGGGGCCCAGTCTGCGACGGGCGGCGTGATGCCGTACTCGGAGGCCAGGCGGAAGCCGAAACGGGAGTAGTAGGCCGGGTCGCCCAGCAGGACCACCAACGGCTCGCCCAACGCGTCCGCCGCACCCAGCACGGTGTGCATCAACGCCTTGCCGACGCCCGTGCGCTGCTTGGCCGGCAGCACGCTCAACGGCCCCAGACCCAGCGCCGGCGCACCGTCCACGGTCCCGCGCGTGCACACCACGTGCCCCACGACCTCGCCGTCCACCTCGGCCACCAGCGACAGCGCCGGAATCCACCCGGCATCCGCACGCAGCTCACCCACCAGCCACGCCTCACCGCCGGGCCGCGCCGCGAACGCGGCCTCGGTCACCTTGTGAATGGCCTCGACGTCGGCCGGGGTCTCGCGTCGGATAAGCACAAAAGAACACCCTACGACTTCACCAGGTGCACCCCCAAAGGCATTTCCGCCTCACGCAGGAACCCCAGCAAAATGTTCCGGAACGCCCGCCCGGCCGACGTCGGCGCGACATCCGTGCGGTGCGCCAGAGCGACCGTCCGAGACGTGCTCGGAGCCAACGGCGTGCCGTGCAACGACCGCGTCGCCAACACCGTGCTCGGCACGATCGCCACCCCCAACCCGACCTCCACGAACCGCAGCACGGCGTCCATCTCGCCGCCCTCCACCGCGAACCGCGGCTCGAACCCGGCCTGCCGACAAGCCGCCAGCGTGGTCTCCCGCAGGTCGTACCCCGGCCGGAACATCACCAGCGGCTGGTCGCGCAGGTCGGTCAGCCGCATCCGGGACACACCCAACGGCGTGGCCGACGCCACCAGCAGCTCCTCCCGCAGCACCGGCACCACGGTCAACGCCCGCTCCGCGTCCGCCGGTGACACGATCACCAGCGCCAGGTCCAGCTGACCGGCCTCCAATGCCTGCACCAGGTCACGCGACCCGCCCTCGGTCACCGACACCTGGATGCCGGGATAAGCGTCGTGGTACCGCTTGATCACGTCCGCGAACAGGCTGCCGCACAGGCTCGGCGTCGCACCCACCCGCACCCGCCCGCGCCGCAGCCCCACCAGCTCGGCCACCTCCAGCCGTGCGGTGTCCACATCGGACAGAATCCGACCGGCCACCGGCAACAGCGCCTCACCCGCCGGCGTCAACGTGACGTTCCCGCGCGCCCGGCTGAACAGCTCCGCGCCCAGCTCCTTCTCCAACGCGTGGATCTGCTTGGACAGTGAGGGCTGCGCCACACGCACCTCCGCGGCGGCGCGCGTGAAATGCCGCGTCCGGGCCACTGCCAGGAAGTACACCAGCTGCTGGAGCGTCATAGTCCGAGGCTATCGTCCAGCAGCTCACGATGTATTGGACGACTCGTCACGCCCGTTCCTAGCGTCAGCGACGTGGACACGATCGGGCTCTACCACACCACCATCGGCAAGAAGGCCGTCATGGCGGTCACCGGTGTCGCGCTGCTGCTGTACGTCGTCGCGCACATGGCCGGCAACCTGACGATCTTCTCCGGCGCGGACGCGATCAACGACTACGGCCGGTGGCTGCGCGAGATCGGCGCGGTCTGGCCGACCAGGGTCGTGCTGCTCGTGTGCATCGCGCTGCACTTCGTCGCCGCCTACCAACTCACAGCGCGCGCCAGAAAGGCCAAAGGCCGGTACGAGCACCGCCGACGCGTCCAGGGCAGCTACGCGGCCCGCACGATGCGCTGGGGCGGCGTGATCCTCGCCCTGTTCGTGGTCTACCACCTGCTCGACCTCACCGTCGGGTGGCTCAACCCCAACGGCGTGCCCGGTGACATCCACGCGAACGTGGTCGCGGACTTCCAGCACTGGTACGTGGTGCTGGCGTACACGGTCGCCGTGCTCGCCCTGGGCTTCCACATCCGCCACGGCGTGTGGAGCGCCACCCAGACCCTGGGCGTCACCACCTCGCGCGTGATCGGCCTCGGCGTGGCCGTGGTGGTCTGCGCCGGGTTCCTCTCCGTTCCCTTCGCCGTCTTCACCGGATTGGTGAGCTGACATGTACCTAGAGGGTTCCCCGATCGCCGACCAACGCGCTCCGGTCGGCCCGATCGAATCCCGTTGGGACCGCCGCCGCTTCTCCGCCCGGCTGGTCAACCCGGCGAACCGGCGCAACCGCAGCGTCATCGTGGTCGGCACCGGGCTCGCGGGCGGCGCGGCGGCGGCGACGTTGGCCGAACTCGGCTACCAGGTCAAGTCGTTCTGCTACCAGGACAGCCCGCGCCGCGCGCACAGCATCGCCGCGCAGGGCGGTATCAACGCGGCCAAGAACTACCGCAACGACGGCGACAGCGTGCACCGGCTGTTCTACGACACCGTCAAAGGCGGCGACTTCCGCTCACGGGAGTCGAACGTGCACCGGTTGGCGCAGATCAGCGTCGAGATCATCGACCAGTGCGTGGCGCAGGGCGTGCCGTTCGCCCGCGAGTACGGCGGCCTGCTGGACACCAGGTCCTTCGGCGGCGCGCAGGTTTCCCGCACGTTCTACGCCCGGGGCCAGACCGGACAGCAACTCCTCCTGGGTGCCTACCAGGCGTTGGAACGCCAGATCTCCGCCGGACGGGTCGAGATGCACCCGCGCACGGAGATGCTGGACCTGATCGTCGTGGACGACCGGGCTCGCGGGATCGTCGTGCGCGATCTCGTCAGCGGCGAGGTGTCCACGCACTTCGCGGACGCCGTCGTGCTCGCGACCGGCGGCTACGGCAACGTGTTCCACCTGTCCACCAACGCGAAGGGCTGCAACACCACCGCGATCTGGCGGGCGCACCGGCGCGGCGCGCTGTTCGCCAACCCGTGCTTCACCCAGATCCACCCGACGTGCATCCCGATCAGCGGCGACCACCAGTCGAAGCTGACCCTGATGAGCGAGTCGCTGCGCAACGACGGACGCGTGTGGGTGCCGTCCAACCCGCTCGACACCCGTGCGCCGAACGACATCCCGGAGGCCGAGCGGGACTACTTCCTGGAGCGGATGTACCCGAGTTTCGGCAACCTCGTGCCGCGCGACATCGCTTCGCGCGCGGCGAAGAACATCTCCGACGAGAAGCGCGGCGTGTACCTCGATTTCGCTGACGCCATCGAGCGCCTCGGCGCGCTCGCCGTCGAACAGCGCTACGGGAACCTGTTCGAGATGTACCAGCGCATCACGGGGGACGACCCCTACAAGACGCCGATGCGCATCTACCCGGCCGTGCACTACACGATGGGCGGGTTGTGGGTCGATTACGACCTGCGGTCCACGATCCCCGGCCTGTTCGTGATCGGTGAGGCGAACTTCTCCGACCACGGCGCGAACCGGCTGGGTGCGTCCGCGCTGATGCAGGGCTTGGCGGACGGCTACTTCGTGCTGCCCGGCGTGATCGGCGACTACCTGGCCGACGCGCCGTTCGAGGCCGTTGACGACAGTCACCCGGCCGTGGCCGACACGGCGTCCGAGGTGCGCGGTCGGGTGAAGACGTTGCTGGCCGTGAACGGTGACCGCACGGTCGAGTCGTTCCACCGCGAGTTGGGCCGGCTGATGTGGGACGAGTGCGGCATGGAGCGCAACGAGGCCGGGCTGCGCAAGGCGTTGGAGCGCATCCCGGAGCTGCGCGACGAGTTCTGGCAGCGGGTGAAGGTGCCGGGGACCGGCGAGCAGCTCAACCAGGAGCTGGAGAAGGCCGGACGGGTGGCCGACTTCTTCGAACTGGCGGAACTGATGTGCGTGGACGCCCTGCACCGCGCCGAATCGTGCGGTGGCCACTTCCGGTCGGAGAGCCAAACCCCGGACGGCGAGGCGTTGCGCGACGACGCGAACTACTCGTACGTCGCCGCGTGGGAGTACACGGGCGTCGGCCAGCCGCCCGTGCTGCACAAGGAAGAGCTGGTTTTCGAGCACGTCACGCCGAGCACGCGGAGTTATTCATGAAGCTGACCCTGCGGATCTGGCGGCAGAGCAGTGCCACCGGGCGGCTGGTGGACTACGTGCTGGACGACCTGTCGCCGGACATGTCGTTCCTGGAAGCGCTGGACGTGCTCAACGAGCGGCTGATCACGTCCGGGCAGGAGCCGGTGGCGTTCGACCACGACTGCCGCGAGGGCATCTGCGGCATGTGCGGCTTGATGATCAACGGGATGGCGCACGGGCCGGAGAAGGCGACCACGGCGTGCCAGCTGCACCTGCGGCACTTCCGGGACGGGGACGTGGTGACCGTGGAGCCGTGGCGAGCGGAGCCGTTCCCGGTGGTGCGGGACCTGGTGGTGGACCGGTCGGCGTTCGACCGGATCGTGGCGGCGGGCGGGTACATCAGCGTGCCCGCCGGGTCCGCGCCGGACGCGCACGCGACGCCGGTACCCAAACCGGACGCGGATACGGCGTTCGAGGCGGCGGCGTGCATCGGGTGCGGCGCGTGCGTGGCGGCGTGCCCCAACGGGTCCGGCATGTTGTTCACCGCCGCGAAGGCCACGCACCTGGGCGTGCTGCCGCAGGGGCAGCCGGAGCGGTACTCGCGGGCGCGGGACATGGTGGCCGAGCACGACGCGTTGGGCTTCGGTGGCTGCACGAACACCGGCGAGTGCACGCCCGCGTGCCCCAAGGGCATCCCGCTGACCACGATCGCCCGTTTGAACGCCGACCTGCTGCGCGCTCACACCACCCGCAGCGACAGGTAGCCCGTCCCGCACACCAAGAGCGTGGAGAGCAGTCCGAGGAGGAGTGCTCTGGGGCTGGTTCGCAGGAGGCTCTTGGGGCGGACCGACGTGCCGAGGCCGAACAGCGCGGCGGCCAGCACGATCGTGGTCAACGTCTTGGCGTGGTCCAGGACGACAATCGGCACGAGCGGGCTGACCAGCATCAACGCCAGGAAACCGAGCAGGAAACCGGGCACCAGCGGGGTGGCGCGCCCGCGTGCGCCGACACCGGCCACGATCGGTGCGAGGAGCGCCACCCGACCGAGCTTCACCGCCATGGCCGTCGCCACGCTCGAAGTCGGCGCGGCGGCGGCCACCTGCGCGACCTCGTGCACGCTCAGCCCGATCCACTGCGGTGAGGCGTTCAGCAGCGGCAGCACGATCATGGCCACGGCGCCGTAGAGCGTGACCAGGGCGATGCTCGTGGCCACGTGCTCGTCCTCGCGGTCCACCCTGCCCTCGACGGCACGGAAGGTGGCCGTGGACGCGTGCGCGCCCGCCTTGGAACTGGGCTCGACCACGGCGGTGCGCGGCGCGGTGGTCGCCGGGGTGGCGCCGGCCGTGCTGAGCGTGCTCGCGGTGGCCACCGATCTGGCCGAGGGGCGGCTGATCGAGGTGCAGGTGGAGCTGGACCTGCGGAGGGTGCTGCGGGCCGTGTGGCCGGGCGGGCGGAGGTTGGTCGGACCTGCCGCAGAACTCCTCGCGGTGGCCGGCAGGCGTAGTTCAATGGGGGCATGAGCTGGTTCCGCCGACGCACCGAGCCCGAGCCCGTGCCCGTCCACCTGCCCAACCCGGACGAGGCCGCGGTCGCGTTCTGGCAGGAGTGGTTCGAGCTGCTGCCGACCGTGAGCGCGGCCCTGGGCGACGGCGAACCGCACCGGGTGGAGGGCGAGATCGGGGCGCTGGTCGCCGACATCCACCCGGACCTGGAGTTCTCCCTGGAACGCGGGCACCGGGCGATCTACGCACTGGTGATCACCAGCCAGGAGGACCCCAAGCTGCGGCCCTACACCGACGCGTGGATCAACGCCGCGCCGCCCGAGGACATGATCTGGGAGTACCACGACTCGGTGCCGCCGGTACCGGACCCCACCCAGGTCACCATCAACCTCGGCCCGCGCCGCATCCGGCTGGCCGACGTGCGGGTGGTGGCGCAGGTGTCCGACGGCCTGGTCGACGTCGCGGTCTACCACCCCGAGTTCGCGAACCTGGACGACGCGGCCAGGCAGACCATGACGTTCCTGCCGTTGGACGTCACGTTGGGTGAGCGGTTGGCGGGCGAACGGCTGGGCCGGGTGGAAACCGCGTCGGCCGAGCCGGAGGGCACGATCGGCCTGCTGGAGTTCCGCGACCTGGTCCGGGCGATGGTCGGGGAGCAGTCCTGAAATTGTCGGACCCCCTGGCTAGGCTCATGCCGTGACCAGCAGCGACTCGTTGAACCCGACCCAGGCCCCCGCCGAGGGCGTCGAGGACGTGCCCGCCGACGTGCGGGCGGAGCACGCCGCGTTGGCCGAGGTGGTGCGCGGGCACCAGTTCCGCTACTACGTCCTCGACTCGCCGACGGTCAGTGACGGTGAGTTCGACGCGTTGCTCCGGGAGTTGGAGGCGCTGGAGGCGGCGCACCCCGGGCTGGCCACACCCGACTCGCCCACCCAACTCGTCGGCGGCACGTTCTCGACCGAGTTCAGGGCGGTCGACCACCTGGAGCGGATGCTCAGCCTCGACAACGTGTTCTCCGCCGACGAGTTGCAGGGCTGGTTCGACCGGGTGCGCAAGGAGGTCGGCTCCGAGGTCCACTTCCTGTGCGAGCTGAAGATCGACGGGCTGGCGATCAACCTGCTCTACGAGCACGGGCGGCTGGTGCGGGCGCTGACCCGAGGTGACGGGCGGACCGGCGAGGACGTGACGCTGAACGTCCGCACGCTGGAGAACGTGCCGGAGACGTTGACCGGCACCGACGCCTACCCGGTGCCCGCGCTGGTCGAGGTGCGCGGTGAGGTGTTCTTCGCCGTGGAGGACTTCCTGGAACTCAACGCGCGCCTGGTGGAGGCCGGCAAGCCGCCGTTCGCGAACCCGCGCAACACCGCCGCCGGGTCGTTGCGGCAGAAAGACCCGAAGGTGACCGCGTCCCGCCGGCTGCGGATGATCTGCCACGGGCTGGGCAAGCGCGAGGGATTCGAGCTGACCAGGCAGTCCGAGGCGTACGAGGCGCTGCGGGCGTGGGGGCTGCCGGTGTCCTCGCACACGCTCGTGCTGAGCACGTTCGAGGAGGTCAAGGAGCACGTCGAGCACTGGGGCGCGCACCGGCACGACGCCGTGCACGAGATCGACGGCATCGTGATCAAGGTGGACGAGGTGTCGCTGCAACGGCGTCTCGGCAGCACGTCCCGCGCGCCCCGGTGGGCGATCGCGTTCAAGTACCCGCCGGAGGAGGCGACGACGACCCTGCTGGACATCAAGGTCCAGGTCGGCCGCACCGGCCGGGTGACGCCGTACGCGGTGATGGAGCCGGTGAAGGTGGCCGGTTCCACGGTGGCGCGCGCGACCCTGCACAACGCCAGCGAGGTCAAGCGCAAGGGCGTGCTGATCGGCGACCGCATCGTCATCCGCAAAGCGGGCGACGTGATCCCCGAGGTGCTGGGTCCCGTCATCGACGCCCGCCCGGCCGATGCCTACGAGTTCGAGATGCCCCTGGCCTGCCCCGAGTGCGGCCACGCGTTGCGCCCGATGAAGGAGGGCGACGTCGACATCCGTTGCCCCAACGCGGCGGGCTGCCCGGGTCAGCTGCGCGAACGCCTGGCCTACCTGGCGGGCCGTTCGGCGCTGGACATCGAGGTGCTGGGCTTCGAGGCGGCGACGGCCCTGGTCGATTCCCCGGTGTACGGCGACGAGGGCGACCTGTTCGACCTCGATGCGGACAAACTGTCCCAGATCGACCTCTTCCGCACCAAGGACGGCGAGCTCACCGCGAACGCCGTGAAGCTGCTGGACAACCTGGAAACGGCCAAACACCGTCCACTGTGGAGAGTCCTGGTAGCCCTCTCCATCCGCCACGTAGGCCCCACCGCGGCCCGCGCACTGGCTCAGCAGTTCGGCTCCCTCGACCACATCATGTCGGCCACCGAGGAGGAACTGGCGGCCGCGGAAGGCGTCGGCCCCACCATCGCGACAGCTGTCCGCGAATGGGTCGAAACCCCATGGCGCCAAACGATCGTAACCAAATGGCAAGCCGCAGGCGTCCGCACAGCGGAGGAACGCGACACCTCGATCCCCCGCAACCTGGAGGGCCTGTCGATCGTGGTGACAGGTTCACTGGAGACGCTCTCCCGCGACGAGGCGAAGGAAGCGATCCTGTCCCGCGGCGGCAAAGCGGCCGGCTCGGTATCCAAGAAGACCGCGTTCGTAGTGGTGGGCGAGTCACCGGGCTCCAAGGCGGACAAGGCGCTACAGCTCAAGGTCCCAGTCCTGGACGAAGCAGGCTTCCGCACCCTGCTGACAGAAGGCCCCGAAGCCGCCACCAAGGTAGCCACAATCGCCGAAGACCCAGCCCCCGAAGCCGCAACACCAGACCCGGAATCCGCGACATCCGAGACCTGATCCCCACCTCCCATCCAGCCCCTGACCTGCGCTTTCCCCCACGAAGGCGGTACACGATCGAGTGATCATGCCCCGAGGACCTACAAAAAACACCGTTACCGACAACCTGAAACGTCGGTTGAAACAAAGAGGCCCGCACCAACCACCCGCCCACTCCGACCGCCTCTCCCGCCCCACCCCCTGCCAGACCCGACTACCCCGCCACGACCCACCCAGGCCGGACCGATCCGATCCGATCCGACCGCCACGACCGGCCCGGACAACGCTCCCAATAGCGTGCCTCCCAAGTGGTGTCGAACGTGTGGTCCAGGAACCGGGCGGCGAACGGGCCGGGCACGCGGATCCAGCGCTCGGGCCGCCCCGCGCCATCCGCCCTGCGCCACCCCGCCTCGCCCGCCGCCCTGCGCCACCCGCCCGCCGCGTCCTGCGCCACCCGCCCGCCGCGCCGCGTCCTGCGCCACCTCGCCGCGTCGCATGGCACCCCGTCCCGTCGCGTCGTGTCCTGCGCCGTCCCGCCGCGTCGCGCCCCCTCCCGCGCCGTGCCGTCCCGTCGCGTCGCGTCGCACCTGACCTCGCCAAGCCGTTCGACCCGCCGACCCGCCGACCCGCCGCTGTACCGGCCGGTACAGCGTTACGTCGGTCGGTAGACCGATACGTGGCTTGGGCTGCTGCCGGTGAACGGGCGGCGGTCCCAGGACTCGTAACGCTCGGCTAGTCGCAGTCCGGCTCGCTCCGCCATCAGGTCCAGCTCGCTGGGGAAGGTGTAGCGCTGGGCGTGTGGCTTCAGGCGGATGCCGTCTGCGGTGAAGATGACTTTCTGGCTGACGAAACGCTGTGCCGCCAGGTCGACGTCGTACACCTCGATTGCCGCTGATTCCGCGTCCGCCCACAGGGCCTGGACCCGTTTGCCGTTCGGGAAGCGGGACGGGTCGGGGACGTAGGTTTCGATCACGAAAGCGCCGTCCGGCTCCAGGACCTGTGCCACGTTCGTGAAGCAGTCGGCCTGCCGCCGCACGTCCACCAGGTTGAAGATCGTGTTGAACACCAGGTACACCAACGTGAAGCGGCCGGACGCGGGGACGTCGGCCATGTCGCCGATCGTCACCGGCACGTCCGCGCCGCCCGGTTTGGCCGCGAGTTTGGCCGCCATCAACTCCGATCCCTCGACCCCCTCCACGGGCACGCCGCGTGCGGCCAACGGCAGTCCCACGCGGCCGGTGCCGATGGCTAGTTCCAAGGTCCTTCCGCCGCCGGCTACCGACGCCAGGAAGTCGACTGCGGGGGTCGGGTCCAGCTCGGTTCCGGTGTCGTAGTCCTCTGCCCACACACGGCCGAAGAAGGCTGGGTCGCCGATTACGTCGTAGCTGGACGAAGATGAAGATGAAGATGAAGAGGGACTGGGCAACACTGCCTCCGTTGTCAGTCGGTCCGCCGCGTCACGCGCAGCAGGTATTCCTTGCGGTTGAGCGGGTTCTGGTCGGTCCGCTCACGAACGGGCGCCGAACCCTCAGGCGCCGAACCCCGTACCGGGGCGTAGTGCGAAAAAGACGTCTCCAACACACCCTCACCACGGGTCAGCGCGGGCAGCTTCCGCTGGAACTCGTGCACGAACGCGGCCGGGATGTCGCCCTCCACCACCGTCGTCCGCCCGCGCGCCACGGTGCTCAACAGCACCGCCCGCACCCGGGCCATCGCCGGCGTCAGCACACCGAGCACATCACTCGGCACCTCCAACCAGAACCGGTGCACGGGCGACAGCACCTCGGTCCCGGCCGAACGCAAAGCAGCAAGCAGCACCAACGGCGTCAGCAACCGGAAGTCACCCGCCGTGCTGGACATGCTCTTGTCGAACGTCCCGTGCGCGTGCGACTGCCGAGCCCAATACCCCGCGTGCGTCATCGTCACCGCGCAATCACTGACCTGCCACCCGCACAACCCCTGCCCCAACGTCTCCCGCACGGTCTCCTCGACCGCCGTGAAGAACGCCGACGGCATCGACCCCAACTCGACGCCCAGCCGGAACGTCACCCCGTCGCCCGGCTCCACCCGCAACCCCACCGTGGCGAGGAACGGGTTGTCGCCCTGCTTGATGAACTCCACCGCCGACCCGACCCCGACAGGCCGCTCCAGGCAGATGGTGGTCGTCTCGCGGAATTCCACCTCAAGCCCGTACTCGGCGGCCAACGTCGCCTGCACGACCTCCTTCTGCACCTCCCCGTACAGCGACACCCACGTCTCCACGCCGTCGTGCCGCAGGTTGATCAACGGGTCCTGCTCGGCCAGCTGCGTCAACGCCGCGTGCAACGCCCCACGATCGGAAGAACGCGACGGCACGACGACCGTCTCCAACGTCGGCGGCGCGAACCGGTGCTCGCGGGAGGAAGGCGGAACGCCGATCGCGTCACCGATCCGGACGTCCTCCAGCCCCCACAGCTTCGCCACCTGACCCGCGCGAACAGCGCCACAGCGCACCGCGGCCCCCTGGGCGAACACGCTGATCGCGGTGACCTTCTCCTCGTCACGAACCTGAACCCGGTCACGCACCCGCACCGTCCCGGAGAACATCCGCACGAACGCGATCCGCTCACCGGCCGGCCCGCGCTCCACCTTGAACACCGACCCGGACACGGGCCCGTCGGCATCACCGGACGACGCGGGCAGGAACGCCGCCACACCCGCCACCAACTCCGGCACGCCCGCGCCCGTGATGGCCGAACCGAAGTACACCGGGTGCACCGCGCACCGCCGCGTCTGCGCCGCCACCACCGGACCGGGATACGGCAACGCCCGACCCTCGACGTAAGCGGCCAACACCGCGTCGTCGTGCTCGGCCAACACCTCGACCGTGCCGTCCCCGAAGCCCGGCACGACGGAAGCCGCACGGGTTCCGGCGTCACACACCCGGCCCATCGCGACCACGGAAGGAGTCAGGAAAGCGGCGATATCGCGCAGCACGGACGAAGGCCGCGCCCCGCCCCGGTCGATCTTGTTCACGAAGACCAGCGTCGGGATGCGCAACCGCCGCAACGCCCGCATCAGCACGCGGGTCTGCGCCTGCACGCCCTCGACGGCCGACACCACCAGCACCGCGCCGTCGAGCACGCTGAGGACCCGTTCCACCTCGGCGATGAAGTCCGGGTGGCCGGGTGTGTCGATCAGGTTGACGGAAGTGCCGCCCACGTCGAACGACACCACCGCGGCCTTGATGGTGATGCCGCGCTGTCGTTCCAGGGCCAGCGAGTCGGTCTGGGTGCTGCCGTCGTCGACGCTGCCGACCTCGTCGATGACACCGGCGGCGTGGAGCAGCCGCTCGGTCAGGCTCGTCTTACCGGCGTCGACGTGCGCCAGGATTCCCAGGTTCAGTGTGCGTACCAAGCGTCATGTCCTCTTCGAGACAGGCGATTACGACCTTCTGGAAGGACATGACAGCTCGCACGGGCTTTCTCCTCGCTCGACCGGTGGGACGCCAAGCACCAAAGCAGCCGGCAGGGAGGCCCGGCAACCGATTAACGCGGCCTAACGCGGGGACGTCACGTTCGGGAAGCGCGCCACCCACCGCTTCTGCCAGGGCGTTTCCACCGCGTGCCGGTTGTAGTGGGCCCGCGTCCACGCCACCGCTTCACCCGAAGGAACGCCCGCCAGCACGGCGAGGCACGCGATCACCGTCCCGGTCCGCCCGACACCGCCGCCGCACGCCACCTCGACCCGTTCACCGGCCACGGCCCGCGCGTGCAGGTCCAGGATCAGCGTCACGGCCCGCTCCGGGGACTTGGGCAGCCGGAAGTCGGGCCACTCGACCCACTCGTGCGGCCACGGCAGGCCGTCCACGCGTGCCAGCACCGCCCGCCGCATCCGCGGCGAACCCAGGTAGAGCCCGTAGTCAGGGGTCCCGTCGGGAGTCGGTTTGCGCAGGCCCCGACCGCGCACGAGAGCACCGTCGGGCAGTTCGATCGCACCGGGAAGGCTCATGCCGACATCATCGCGCCCCGCAGTCTTGCGGGCGGAAAGGGTTCACCGAAGGAGAATCCGGCCCGCAACGGCCCCAAACCTTGATCGAACCCTTCCGGCGCAGTTGTCTTCGACGACAATCGGGGAGGTTCAGCGAGGGTGGAGGGGGACCAGATGGCCGACATCGTGGTGAGGCCCGCTAGGGAAGACGAGTGGCCGGCGGCGGGGGCGATCACCGTGGCCGCTTACCAGGCCGACCGCCACATAGACAGCCACACCGGCGGGTACGCGGACACGCTCGCCGATGCACGCACCCGCGCCAACCAGGCGGAGCTGCTGGTGGCGGTGGACGTGGAGAACACCGTGCTGGGCACCGTCACGGTGGTCCGGCCGGGCACCCCGTACGCGGAGGTCAGCCGGGACGGCGAGGTCGAGTTCCGGATGCTCGCGGTGAGCCCGTCCGCCCGCGGCCGCGGTGTCGGCGAGGCGTTGGTGCGTGCGGCGATCGTGCGGGCGCGGGAACTCGGTGCACGTCGGCTGGTGATGAGCAGTTCCGAGCACATGACCACGGCGCACCGGCTCTACCGGCGGCTGGGTTTCCGCCGGCTGCCCGAACGCGACTGGCACCCGGTGCCGGGCGCGGACGTGACCGCGCTCGGGTTCAGCCTCGAACTCGCATGATCTCGTCGCGCAGCGACCGGTCCCGCGACGCCCGGTCGTAGAGCAGCTCCACCAGCGTCGCGTGGTCCAGTTCGGCGAGCCGGACGCGCAGCTCCTCGTCCTCCGCGTCCGGCGGCGGCACGGTGAGGCCGCGCTCCAGCAGCACCAGGCCGACCGCGACGCAGTGCTTGCAGAAGAAACCCTGCGACCCGTACGGGCACGAGCAGTCGCCCGCCAGGTGGGTGTCCTCCCACTCCAACGTCACCCGGTACTCGGCCGCGCCGGTCACGACGGCCTCCACGTGCCGGGAGCGCACGGTCAGCTCGACCACGGCGTCCCGGTAGGTCAGCCCGCGCCAGTACGACTTGGCGCCCGCGTGGTGGCGCAGCAGGGCTGAGGTCAGCGTCGGCATGGCGGTATCCAACACCTTGTGGTTCGGTGGGTTTCGTGCTCCAGGCTTGTCTGAACGGTGCCCGCGAGCCGGGCAGTCACCCTAGTGTGCCGATCACCCCGCAGCAGCTGGCGGCTGCCGCCGCGGAGTGCGCCGAGCTGGGCGTCACGTCGTTCCACCTGCACCCGCGTGACGTGGTGGGCCTGGAGGTGCTGGCCGGTCCGGAGGTCGCCACCGCGGTCGCCGTGGTGCGGGCCGCTTTGCCGCACGTGGAGATCGGCGTTACGACGGCCGCGTGGATCGTGCCGGACCCGGTCCGGCGGGCCGAACTGGTGCGCGGGTGGGCGGGCCTGGCCGCCGGACGTCCAGACTTCGCCTCGGTCAACGTGCACGAGGACGGTTGGCTCGACACCGCCGCCGCGTTGCGCGACGCGGGCATCGGCATCGAGCTGGGCGTGTTCCACGGGCAGGCGGCGCGGACCCTGTTGGACGCCGGTGTGCCGGAGGGCACGATCCGGGTGCTGGCCGAGGTGCGGCCGGGGGAGACGACGGGCCACGCCGAACGGCTGCTCGACCTGCTCGCGCCGCTCGGCGTCCCGATCCTGCTGCACGGTGAGGATGACAGCGCGTGGCCGATCCTCGACTACGCGTTGTCACACGGGCTCGACACCCGCATCGGCCTGGAGGACACGCTCACCGCCCGTGACGGCACGCGTGCTCTCGACAACGCGCAGCTCGTGAAGCTGGCCGGCTGAAGAAAAGCGCTGGTAGCGCGGGTGTCGGCGTGGTTTCGTTGACCGCATGGTGTCCACTGACCGGCTGCTGGCCTTCGCGGCCATGTCGTTCCTGCTGATCGTGATCCCCGGGCCGAGCGTGCTGTTCGTGGTGGGGCGGGCGTTGGCGCAGGGCAAGCGGGCCGCGCTGATCACGGTGCTGGGTAACACGCTCGGGGCCTACGCGGCCGTCGTGGCTGTCGCGGTCGGCGTGGGGGCGATCGTGGAGCGTTCGGCGATCGTGTTCACGACCCTGAAACTCGTCGGCGCCGCGTACCTGGTGTACCTCGGGGTGAAGGCGGTGCGGCAGCGCGGGGCGTTGCACGCCTCGTTCAACGGCGGCGGTCCGGCGCACGGCGGCCTGCGCACGTTGTGGGAGGGCTTCGCCGTCGGCGTGGCCAACCCCAAGACCATTGTCTTCTTCGCCGCCGTGCTGCCCCAGTTCGTGGACCGGGCCCAGGGCCACGTGGTGGCTCAGATGCTGCTGCTGGGTCTCATCTTCAACATCATCGCCTTGGCCTCCGACAGCGTGTGGGGCCTGGTCGCCGCCACCGCGCGTGACTGGTTCGCCCGCTCCCCGCGCCGCCTGGCCCTGGTCGGTGGCTTCGGCGGCCTGACCATGATCGGCCTCGGCGTGACCATCGCCACCACCGGCCGCAAGGACTAACCGCAGGTCACCCGGCGTGTCCAACGTTCCGGTCGCGCGTGTCCAACGTTCAGAACACCCGAGTTGAACGCTCAGAACAGGGGCTGACGACCTGAGCGTTCAACTCGGGGTACCGGAACGTTGGACACGCGCGTTCTGGAGGTTGGACACGCGCGTTCTGGAGGTTGGACACGCGCGTTCTGGAGGTTGGACACGCGCGTTCTGGAGGTTGGACACGCGCGTTCTGGAGGTTGGACACGCGGGGGTGCGGGTTAGTCGGGGAGGACTACGGAGACGATGCCGGCCAGGTGGGCCAGGCGGGCTACCTCGGCGGCGCGGAACATGGGGCCGCCTGGGCGGCCGACCAGGAGGACGCGGTCGGGTTTGCCGAGGGGGGTGGCGGCCAGTTCGGTGCCCAGTTCCTGCCACGTTGCGGGGACCCACTCGTCCTCGCCGTCCAGGACGGTCGCCCGTGCCAGGGGCATCCACGGGGGTGTTTCGAGTTTTGTCTCGGGTGCGGCGGACGACGAGGTGAGGCGGTGCACGGTGTTGCCGTCCCAGGACACCACCACCGCCCAGCCGGCCCGGATGATCTTCGGCACGCCCTCGGTGAACACCGCCAGACCGTGCTTGGGCTCCTCGGCGACCTCTTCCACCAGCTCCAGCTCACGGTGGGTGTCCAGCACACCCGCGTACGGCCGGACCGCGTCCACCTCGACGCCGTCGATGGACTCCGCGGCGGTGATCAGCACGTCGGGCAGCCGCCCGGAGGGCAGTTCGACCACCAGGTCGTCGATGGCGACGCCCCCACCGCGCTCCACCACGTCCACGCTCAGTATGTCGGCCCCGATGGCGCCGAGAGCGGATGCGACGGCGCCCAGTGTGCCGGGACGGTCCGGGAGTTGGACCCGGATCAGGAAGGACACTGTGCACGCCTCCAAGGCTGTGGGTGGAACATCGGGTCGAACTCGCCGGTCGGTGATTCTCGCAGACGCAGCTTCGCTTTCCGACCCACCAGGCGCGTTGCACACCGGTAAAATCGCGCACCCACGCGCGCGAGCGCGGGCAACCCGGTCGAGGGCCAGCCTGACCAGCCAATAGACTCGGCAGGTCCAAAATACGAAAATCCGACCCACGGGGGTTGACGAGGTGCCCAGCATCTCCCGCGACGAGGTCGCGCATCTGGCCCGCCTGGCGAGGCTCGCCGTCACCGACGACGAGCTGGACCTGTTCGCCGGCCAGTTGGACGTGATCCTGCAGTCGGTGGCCACGGTGGGCGATATCGCCACCGCGGACATCCCGCCCACTTCGCACGCCGTTCCGCTGACCAACGTGTTCCGCGAGGACGTGGTGCGTCCCAGCCTCGGTCAGCAGCAGGCGCTCGCGGGCGCCCCCGCCGCCGAGGACGGCCGCTTCCGCGTGCCCCGCATCCTGGGAGAGGAAGCATGAGCGATCTCATCCGCAGCACGGCCGCCGAACTGGCCGCCAGGATCGCGAGCCGCGAGGTGTCCGCGGTCGAGGTCACGCAGGCCCACCTCGACCGGATCGGCGAGGTCGACGGCGCGGTCAACGCGTTCCTGCACGTCGACACCGAGGGCGCCCTCAAGGCGGCCCGCGAGGTGGACGACGACATCGCCGCCGGCGCCCACGTCGGTCCGCTGGCCGGCGTGCCGATCGCGCTCAAGGACGTGCTCACCACCGAGGGCGTGCCGACCACGGTCGGCTCGAAGATCCTCGAAGGCTGGGTGCCGCCCTACGACGCCACGGTCACCCGCAGGCTCAAGGAAGCCGGCGTGGTGATCCTCGGCAAGACCAACATGGACGAGTTCGCGATGGGCTCCTCCACCGAGAACTCCGCCTACGGCCCGACCCGCAACCCGTGGGACCTGGACCGCATCCCCGGCGGCTCGGGCGGTGGCTCGGCGGCGGCGCTGGCCGCGTTCGAGGCGCCGCTGTCGATCGGCACGGACACCGGCGGCTCGATCCGCCAGCCCGGCGCGGTCACCGGCACGGTCGGCGTGAAGCCCACCTACGGCGGTGTCTCCCGGTACGGGCTGGTGGCGTTCTCGTCGTCGCTGGACCAGGCCGGGCCGTGCGCCCGGACCGTGCTGGACGCGGCCCTGCTGCACGAGGTCATCGCCGGGTACGACCCGATGGACTCCACTTCGATCAACGCGCCCGTCCCGCCCGTGGTGGCGGCGGCCCGCGAGGGCGCGAACGGCGACCTGTCCGGCGTGCGCGTCGGCGTGGTGACGCAGTTCAGCGGCGAGGGCTACCAGCCGGGCGTGCTGCGCAGCTTCGAGGCGGCCGTGGCGCAGCTCAAGCAGTTGGGCGCGGAGATCGTCGAGGTCTCGTGCCCGAGCTTCGACTACGCGCTGCCCGCGTACTACCTGATCGCGCCCAGTGAGGCCTCGTCCAACCTGGCCCGCTTCGACGCGATGCGCTACGGCATCCGGGTCGGCGACGACAGCACCCGCAGCGCCGAGGAGGTCATGTCGCTGACCCGTGAGGCCGGCTTCGGCCCCGAGGTGAAGCGGCGCATCATGATCGGCACGTACGCGCTGTCGTCGGGCTACTACGACGCGTACTACGGCTCGGCGCAGAAGGTGCGCACGCTGATCAGCCGCGACTTCGAGGCCGCGTTTGCGACCGTGGACGTGCTGGTCTCGCCGACCACGCCGACCACCGCGTTCCGGATCGGCGAGCGCACCGGTGACCCGTTGGCCATGTACAAGGCCGACCTGTGCACGATCCCGGCGAACCTGGCCGGCAACGCCGCCATGAGCCTCCCGAGCGGATTGTCCGATGAGGACGGTCTGCCGGTCGGCCTGCAGCTGATGGCGCCGGCGTTGCAGGACCACCGGATGTACCGGGTGGCGGCGGCGTACGAGGTCGCGCGCGACGCGGCCGCGGGCGCGCCGCTGATCCAGGGCGTGCCGCAGTTGGCGGGTGCTGCCCGATGAAGAGGGCACGCGGGATTCTCGCGCTGGTCGGCGCCGCGGGTGCGGCCACCAGCGCGTTCTCCACGTTGAAGTCGGCTCGTGGCAAGAACGACAAGCTCGCCCTGGTCAACGCCGCGGCGAGCATCCTGGTGGCGATCACCGGCGCGGCGCTGGCCGTGCGGGGTCTGCGGAAGGACGGGAAGGCATGACGTCGGTGTACGAGCTGATGGACTACGCCGAGGTCATCGAGCGCTTCGACCCGGTGCTGGGGTTGGAGGTGCACGTCGAGCTGCACACCAACACCAAGATGTTCTGCGGCTGCGCGAACGTCTTCGGCGGCGAGCCGAACACGCAGGTCTGCCCGACCTGCCTGGGCATGCCCGGCGCGCTGCCCACGCTCAACGGCAAGGCGGTGGAGTCGGCGATCCGGATCGGGTTGGCGCTCAACTGCGAGATCGCGGAGTGGTGCCGGTTCGCCCGGAAGAACTACTTCTACCCGGACATGCCGAAGAACTTCCAGACCTCGCAGTACGACGAGCCGATCGCGTTCAACGGCTTCCTGGACGTCACGCTGGACGACGGCTCGCTGTTCCGGGTCGAGATCGAGCGCGCGCACATGGAGGAGGACACCGGCAAGTCGCTGCACGTCGGCGGCTCGGACGGCCGCATCCACGGCGCGGAGCACTCGCTGCTGGACTACAACCGCGCGGGCGTGCCGCTGATCGAGATCGTCACCAAGCCGATCGAGGGCACCGGCGAGCGGGCGCCCGAGGTGGCGCGCGCCTACGTCACGGCGTTGCGCGACCTGTTGAAGGCGCTCGACGTGTCGGACGTCCGGATGGACCAGGGTTCGCTGCGCTGCGACGCGAACGTGTCGCTGATGGCCAAGGACGCGACCGAGTTCGGCACCCGCACCGAGACGAAGAACGTCAACTCGCTGCGCAGCGTCGAGCGGGCCGTGCGGTTCGAGATGACCCGCCAGGCGGCGATCCTGGTGGCGGGCGGCAAGATCACCCAGGAGACCCGGCACTTCGACGAGTCCACGGGCAGCACTTCGCCGGGTCGCACCAAGGAGACCGCGGAGGACTACCGGTACTTCCCGGAGCCCGACCTGACGCCCATCGCGCCGTCGCGCGAGTGGGTCGAGGAGCTGCGCGGGACGCTGCCGGAGCTGCCGTGGGAGCGCCGCAAGCGGGTGCAGGACGAGTGGTCGCTGACCGACGCGGAGCTGCGCGACCTGGTCAACGCCGGTGCGGTGGACCTGGTGGCGGCCACGGTGGACGCGGGCGCGACGCCCGCCGAGGCCCGGTCGTGGTGGGTGGCCTACCTGACCAAGGAGGCCAACAACCGCGGCGTCGAACTGTCGGAGCTGGCCATCACGCCGGCCCAGATCGCCACGGTGATCGGGCTGGTGAACTCCGGTGAGCTGACCAACAAGCTCGCGCGCGAGGTCGTCACCGGCGTGCTGGAGGGCGAGGGCGAGCCCGAGGCGGTCATCGAGGCGCGCGGGCTCAAGGTCGTCTCGGACGACTCGGCGCTGGAGAAGGCGGTGGACGAGGCGCTGGCCGCGCAGCCCGATGTGGCGGCGAAGATCCGCGACGGCAAGGTCGCGGCGGCCGGTGCGATCGTCGGCGCGGTGATGAAGGCGACGAAGGGTCAGGCGGACGCGAAGCGCGTGCGTGAGCTGATCATCGCCCGCTGCTCGTAGCGGGTGGTTCGACGGTGGGGCAGGGCTCGTTCGCGGGCCCTGCCCCACTGCTGTTCTCCGGCCGGAGACCCCCGGTGATTCCAGGTTGGACGGACCCGGTGGAGTCGCCCTATTGCGGCCGCTGGATGCCTCCAACCTGTTAACGCATTCGCCCATTCGAGTGGTAACGCCACCCGAAGTGCTGCTTCGGTGCTGGTCAGCGAGGCTCAAGATCGGCATGGTGATTGCGCTTAGTAAATTTTCCCCTCATGGCTGCGTCCATCTGTGTCACGCTTGTCCACGTTCGGCAGGGCCGGGGGGCCACCGAATGATCAATCAGACGCAGATGACCCCTGTCACAGGGGTTCGTTGTAGGGGAGGACAACGTCATGACTTCTACCGACCCGAAGCTCGTCGCCGAGATCGACGCCATCGAGGACGAGATCGTCGACGTGGCGACCGACACCGTGACCGAGCCGGTGGACGGCGGGGGCGAGGAGCCCACGGGCGGCCCCTACAAGCCGACCGACGACCCGCTGGTCAAGCCGATGGGCGGCCCGTACAAGCCGACCGGTGATCCGTTGGTGAAGCCGATGGGCGGCCCGTACAAGCCCACGGGTGACCCGGAGACCAACGGTGGCCCGTACAAGCCCACCACGGACGAGCCGGCCGCCGCCACGCAGACCCGGTAATTACCGGATACGTGACATCGCAGTGACGTTGCGCGAATGCTGCCGGCCGCTTGGCCGGCAGCATTCGTGTGCTGCCTGTGATCTCATATGAATGTGCCTGCGCAACCACCCGATCGCGGACCACGCGGGACGCGCGGCTCCTCCGGACCGGATCACGCGGTCAAACTGGCCCGGCAGTTGCACCGGAGCGCGTTGGACGCGGCCACCGCCGACCGCCACCCGTCCGCCATCCGCCAGATGCGCAAGGGCCTGGCGCTGCTGGAGACCCCGGGAATCGACCCCCAGGAACGGCTTGAGGTCCGCGTCCGGCTGCTCAACACCCTGGCCTTCTGCCTCGCCGAGACCGGCAAGGTGGACGACGGCCTCACCCAGCTCGCCGGCGTCGACCAGGAACTCGCGGGCCTGCGCGACGAGGCGTTGAAAGCGCACCTGTCCACCCGGGTCAACCTCCAACGCGCCGCGCTGCTGTGCCGGGTCGGCCGCATCGACGAGGGCATCGCCCAGCTGGACCGCGAGATCGACCGCAGCGAACGGCGCCTCGCCGCGCACCCCGACCCCGAGGCCGTCGACATGCTGGCCCTCGCCCTGTCCAACCGGGGCAACGCGCACGGTGAGGTGCACCGCCACGACAAGGCCGTCCGCGACCTGAACCGCGCCGTCGAACTGGCCGACGCGCACGACCTGCCGTTGCGCGCCGCGATCGCCAAGCACGCCCTCGGCAACGCGGTGCAGCGCGCCGGTGACATCCCGGTCGCCCTGCGCCACTACCACGAGGCCAACCGGGCGTTCCAAGAACTCGAACCCGGCCTGCTGCTGCGCCTGCGCATCGACCAGGCCGAGGCGATGATCAGCGTCGGACTGGCCGACGAGGCGGGCCGGCTGCTGGACGAGGTGCTGCCGGAACTGCGCCGCCAGCGCATCGGGCAGGACGTCGCCGAGGCCGAGCTGTTCCGCGCGGCGGCGGCGTTGCAGGACGGCGATCTCGTGCTGGCCAAGCGGATGGCGAACTCCGCGCAGCGCAAGCTGGTCCGGCGCGGCAGCCCGGCGTGGGCGGCGGTGGCGGGGCTGATCACGTTGCGCGTGGACGCGTTGCGGACCGACGCGTCACGGCGTCCGGTCGCGAAGGTGGTGGCGGCGGCGATCGCGCTGTCCGCCGAGCTGGCCGGGTTGAAGCTGTCCGACCAGGCCGCGTTCGCGCTGGTGTTGGCGGCCCGGTTGGAGATCCGCCGGGGCTCCCCGGAGCGGGGCGCCGAGCTGCTGCGCAGCGTGCCCAAGTCGCGCCGGATCGCGCCCATCGACCACCGGATGCTGCTGCGGCTGTGCCGGGCGGAGCTGGCGCTGGCCCGCGGCAACCAGCGGGTGGCGTTGGCGCAGGCGAAGGCGGGTTTGGCCGAGCTGGGCCGGATGCGGGACCGGCTGGGCGGGCTGGAACTGGTGTCCGGCACCGCCGTGCACGGCCGTGAGCTGGGCGAACTCGCCGTGCGGCTGGTGCTGGAGGGCCGTGACTCGGCGGCCAACGCCAAGCGCCTGTTCACCTGGCTGGAGCGCACCAGGGCCCAGCTGTACCGGTACGACCCGGCGGAATCCACCGTGGACTCCGAGCTCGGTGAGCGCATCACCGAGGTGCGCCGGCTCAGCCGCGCCCTGCTGCGCGCACGCCTCGACGGCCTGCCGACCGCCAAGCTGGAAGTGCGGCTCAAGGCGAGCCAGCGCGCCGCCACCCGGATGGGGTGGAGCGCCAGCCCGTGGGGCACGCCGCGCCCGGTCGTCACGCCGGACGACGTGCTGGCCCGGCTGGGCGGGCGGGCGATGGTGAGCTTCGCGGTGTCCGACGACGAGCTGATCGCCGTGGTGCTGGCCGACGAACGGGTGCGCATGGTGCGCCTCGGGTCGGCCGCCGCCGTCACGGAGGGCGCGCGCCGGCTGCACGCCGACCTCAACGCGCTCGCCCCCGACCACCTCCAGCCGCCGCTGGTGGCGGTCATCTCGGCGTCCGCGCGCCGTGAGGCGGAGAAGCTGGACCGGCTGCTGCTGCGCCCGCTGGCGCCGATGATCGGCGACCGGGAACTGGTCGTCGTGCCGACGGGCGCGCTGTACGTGGTGCCGTGGGGCGTGCTGCCGACGTGCGCGAACCGGCCGACGACGGCCGTCCCGTCGGCCACCGCCTGGGTGTCGGCGATCCGCGAGGACCGTGAGGCGGCCAACGGGGTGCTGCTGGTGCGCGGTCCCGGGTTGCAGGCGGCGCAGGGCGAGATCGACCGGCTCGCGGGCTACCACGGTGACGCGAAGCTGCTCGGCGTCGTCGAGGCCAAGGTCAGCGCGGTGCTGGAGGCGTTGGACGGCGTGGAGCTGGCGCACATCGCCGCGCACGGCGAGCACGAGCCGGAGAACGCGCTGTTCTCGCGGCTGGAGCTGGCGGACGGCGCGTTGTTCGCGCACGAGGTCGGCCGGGTCCGCCGCCCGCCGCACCAGGTCGTGCTGGCCGCGTGCGAGTTGGCGCTCAACCGCGTGCGACCCGGTGACGAACCGCTGGGGTTCGCCGGTGCGCTGCTGGCGAGCGGCGCGCGGACCGTGATCGCCGCGTCCAGCCGGGTCGGTGACGAGCCGTCGGCGGCGGCGATGGCCGACTTCCACCGCAACCTCGCCGGCGGCGCGTCGCCCGCGGTCGCGTTGGCCGACGCGGTGTCCTTGGACCCGTTGCGTCGCCCGTTCGTGTGTCTTGGCTCTGGTTAACACGGCTGACCAGCCTTTCGCACGGTTGACCGCGATCACCCGCACCCGCTAGTCAGGGTGGAGGAGTTCTTCGGCGATCGATCGGAGGGGGCCCGGTGCGTTCGTTGTTGCTCACGGTGCTGCTGCTGGCCACGATGACCACACCCGCGACCGCCGCGCCCGCGGTCGGCCGGGCCGAAGAGCCGGGCAACGGCCCGGAGCGCAACCACGTCGCCGCCGTCGACCCACCGCTGCACGCCACCGCGCGCGGCGACAACTGGCCCGACGCCAGCCCCGGCTACCCGCGCCGCACCGACCTGCGCGTCTACCCCGAGGACCCGTCCGACCGGACGATCAAGCTCGGCCTCGCGCCGTACCACTCGCTCGCGCCGCGCCTCAACGACCTCCAGCGCCGCAGCGACCGGGTGTCCGTCGAGGTCGTCGGCCAGTCGGCCACGGGACGTGATCTCTACCTGGTGACTCTCACCGCCCCCGAGAGCCCGGTGGAGACCAGGAAGCAGGAGGCGTGGCGCGACAAGATCGAGAACAACCCCGTCGCCGCCGCCCGCGACGTCTTCCTCCGCAGCGCTTACAAAGCGCCGGTGTGGATCAACGCCAACATCCACGGCGACGAGTGGGAGGGCACCGACGGCGCGCTCCGCGTGATCGAAGATCTCGCCTTCGGAACCGACAGGTTCACATCGGAATTCCTGCGACGTAACCGTGTCTACGTGAACCTCACGGCGAACCCGGACGGGCGGGTGGCCGGGACGCGGGCCAACGCGCGCGGGTTCGACCTGAACCGCGATTTCGTCACCTCGTCGCAGCCGGAGTCGCGGGCGATGCGGGACGTGGTCAAGCGCATCCAGCCGCTGCTCATGCTCGACGAGCACGGGTACGTGGCGAACACGCTGATCGAGCCGACCACCCCGCCGCACGGCCAGAACTACGACTTCGACCTCTACATCAAGCACGGGTACGCGGGTGGCCTGCACATGGAGGACGCCGTGCAGGACCTCGGCCACCCGGAGGCGGCCACACCGGAGATCCCGTTCCGCGACTACGAGCCGGGCGTGTGGGACGGCTGGGCGCCGATCTACACCGCCCAGTACTCGATGTACCACGGCGCGGTGTCCTACACGATCGAGATCCCCATGCGGGTCAACCGGGGCGACTACACGACACAGCCGGTGGAGGAACTGCGGCGGCGTTCGGCGATCAACACCGACGTGGTCGAGGCGACGATCCGCAGCGCGCTCACGTACGTGAAGGACCACCGGACTTCGATGGTGGACAACCAGATCGAGATGTTCCGGCGCGGCCTGGCGGGGGAGCCGCAGCGGTTGGTGCCGGACGGTTTCGTGCCGGGGTTCGGCCCGGAAGACCGCTACACCACGGAGTTCCCGCGCGCCTACGTCATCCCGGTCGGTGCCGGCCAGCGCTCCGGTCCGGCCGCGGCGCGGTTGGTCGACCACCTGGTGGCGCACGACGTGCGGGTGAAGCGGGCCGACCGCCCGTTCCGGCTGGGCGGTCAGGTGTACGCGGCGGGGTCGTACGTGGTGGACATGCACCAGCCGAAACGGGCTCTGGCCAACGTGATGCTGGAGGCGGGGCGGGACATCTCGGAGAACGTGCCGGTCATGTACGACATCAGCGGCTGGAGCCACCGGCTGCTGTGGGGTGCGTCGGTGGACGTCGTGCGCGACGGGCGGGTGGACGTGTTCGGGCGTGACGTGGCGGCGGCGGCGTCGCCGACCGGTTCGGTGCCGGCGGCCGAGGGCGGTGACCTGGCGTTGGTGTTGGCCGACGGCAAGGACGCGGCGGCGGTGAACGACCTGCTGGAGCGTGGGCTGGAGCTGCGTCGGCAGGACGACGGCACGATCGTGGTGCCCGCGTCGGCACGGTCGGCGGCGGAGGAGGTGTCGGACCGGTACGGGGTCAAGTTCACCTCGGCAGGGCCGGGCGGGGTGCCGTTGCGGCGTCCGGTGGTGGCCGGCGCGGTCGCGGCGGACGAGCTGAAGGCGTTGCGGGACATGGGTTTCGACGTGCGGCCGGTGTCCACGGCGGTGGTGGACGCCGGGTTCGACCTGTCCGGGGTGGACGTGCTGTTCGTGTCGTCGGGGTTGCGGTACGACCAGCTGAACGCCCCGGGCAAGGCTGCGGTGGACGCGTTCCTGGCGCGCGGTGGCGTGGTGACGCGCGGTGCGACGGGTGCGCGGTTCAACGCCGACGCCGGAGTGCTGCCGGTTCGGGCGGTCGCCGGGCGGGAGGACGCGAACGGCGTCGTGTCGGTGGTGGACGAGGCCGGTGGCGTCAGCCACTCGTTCGTGTACGCACCGTACTGGTTCACCGACCTCGGGCCGGGGGTGAGCGCACGGCAGCGGTACCAGGACCTGGTCGCCGGGCACTGGACCGTCCGCGCCGACGGGTCGGGCGGCCAGGACCAGGCGGCCGGTCAGGCAGCGGTCGTGGCCGGCACGTCACCGCGCGGCGCCAGGGCGGTCCTGTTCGGCACCGAACCCCTGTTCCGCGACCACCCGAAGGGCTTGTACTGGCAGGTGGCCGACGCGATCTACCGCACCGCGGGCCAGGGCGGAACCGCCGCGCCCTGAGCCCGCACCCGGAAGCTCAGTCCCTGCCGCCGCCCGGGCCGTCCGGGGGACGCACGATGATCACCACGCGGTCGTCGCTGGAGATCGGCGTGCCGCCCGCGTTCTTGTTCACCGTGCCGACCAGCGCGGTCGTGTCGTCCAGCATCACCATCGGGCCGAGGCGGCCGAAGCCGTCCTCGCCTTCCAGGCTCACCTCGGGCTTGCCGGTGAAGCTGCCGTCCGGGTTCATCGGCAAGGCCAGCGTGCCGGGGGTGTTGCCGGTCGCCAGCCACACCACGTTCGACAACGACGCGCAGCCACCGATCCCCGGCCGCTCCGGCCACGACCACGCCGGGACGCCCAGCGGCTTGCCGGCCTCGACCCGGTAGAGCAGGTCGGCCGACGCGCCCGCGTCGGTCACCCAGGTCTTCGTGCCGTCGCCGGACACGCACAGTCCGCCGGGCGACTTCAGGCCGCCGGCCAGCACCCGCGACCCCGCCGTGGGGTTGCCGGGCGCGGGCTGTCCGTTGCCGTCGATCCGCAGCACCTTCCCGGCCAGCGAGTTCGGGTCGGCCGCCGACGCCGGGTCGCCCGCGTCACCGGTCGCCACCAGCAACGCCCCGGTGCGGTCGTAGGCCAGCACGCCGCGGTTGCCGGACGGGCCCTTCGGGATGCCGGTCAGCACCGGCTTGGGCACGTCACCGGGCGCGAGTCGCATCACCCGGTTGTCGGTCGCGGTCGTCAGGTACACGTAGACCAGCTGGTCCTCGGGGTAGGTCGGCGACAGCGTGAGTCCGCTGAGCCCGCCGTCGGTGGACGCGTCCACCTCGAACTTCGCCACCTCGACCGGGTCGACGTCCTTGGTCAGCCTGAGCAGCCGCCCGGTGGTGCGCTCGGTGGCCAACGCCGTCACCGCGCCGGTCGTCTGGTTCACGTCCGTCATCGCCACCCCGGACACCGGGTTCAGGCAGGTCCCGACCACGGCCGGGTTGAAGTCCTTGCAGCCCTGCGGCGGCGGCACGGGGGTCGGCGGCGGGCCGGGCTCTTGGCCCTGGGCCGGTCCCTTCGGCAGCTCGCCAGGCAGTTCGGGCACCGGCCCGGCCTGCGGCGTCAGCTGCTGGGCCGCGCTCCACCCACCCGGTCCCGGCTGCTCGGGAAAGCTCGCGCAGCCCGCGGCCAGCAGGCCGAGGACCGACCCGATCAGCACTCCACGCAGTCGCGACACGAACCCCAGGTTAGGCGCGCGGCCGTGAACGCGAGGTGAGCGGCCCTTCGACGTCCTCGTCCACGGCCCGGCGCACGGCGTCGGCCCGGTCGAGCAGCAGTTCCAGCTCCTCCACCACCACCTGCGGGTCCTCCAACGGCAGCAAGTGCGTGTTCGGCAGCATCCGCACCCTGGCCTGCGGCAACCCGGAGACCGGGCCGACCACGCCGTCCGGGGACGCCAGGAGGTCGTACCGCCCGGCGAGCACCGTTGTGGGGCACGTCACGCCGGTCAGGTCCAGCCGGGGCGCGCGGCCCAGGGCCAGCGCCAGCGTGAAGTACCAGCGCCAGTCGTGCTTGAGGTACCGCTTCAGCGACCCGGTCAACGGCCCGCCGACGTCCGGCACCGGCACCCGGTGCAGCACCGCGTCCAGCAGCGGCCCGGCCGCCTTCAACGCCGTCGCGCCGGACACCCCGATCAGCCGCCGCAGCTCCACCGGCACGCCCGGCAGCCCGAGCACGCTTGCGAACGTGTCGCCCGGCGCGCCCGCCACCAGCATCAGGCCGCTGACCCGGTCCGGGTACCGCAACGCCAGCTCCGCGGCCACCGTCACGCCCATCGACCAGCCCATCACCACGCACCGCTCGACCTCGCCGTCGTCCAGCACGGCCAGCGCATCGGCGACGTGGTCGTCCAACTCGATGCGGCGCGGGTCGGCGGGCCGGTCGGACTCCATGGTGCCGCGGTGGTACCAGCTGTGCACCCGCGCCGACGACAGCTCCGGCCACACTTCCGGCACCACACCGAGGCCGGGGCTCAGGAGCACGTCCGGCCCGTCGGCGTCGGTGCGCCACAACCTGATCCGCGTGCCGTCCGCGGAGAAGACGTCGTGCTCCCGCATGGCGGCAAGTGTGCCGTAACGTGCGAACCCGTGAGTCTCACCGTTCTGGTCCCCGATGAACTCGGCATCCGCGTGCTGTCCGACGTGGAGGGGGTGCGGCCCGTCCGCTACGAGCCGGGGCAGCCGCTGCCGGCCGAGGCCGCTCAGGCGGAAGTGCTGGTACCGAAGTTCCTCCAGGGCGCCGACCCGCGTGACGTGTTCGCGCAGCTGCCGTCCTTGAAGCTGGTGCAGCTGCTGTCGGCGGGTGCCGAGCGGTTCGTCGGAGTCGTACCTGATGGTGTGATGCTGTCCACGTGCCGGGGCGCGCACGGCGGCAGCACGGCGGAGTGGGCGATCGGCGCGTTGCTCGCCATCTACCGCGACTTCCCGGTGTTCGAGCGGGCCCGTCAGGAGCGGCGCTGGGACTACCACATCACGGAGACGTTGCAGGACAAGAAGGTGCTCGTGGTCGGCGCGGGCGACCTCGGCGAGCAGTTCCGGCGTCGGCTGGAGCCGTTCGACGCGACCGCGACCATGGTCGGCCGCACCGCTCGACCCGGTGTGCACGGCGTGGACGAGCTGCCCGACCTGCTGGGCGGTTTCGACGCGGTGCTGGTCGTGGTGCCGCTGACCGAGGAGACCACCGGCATGGTGGACGCGAAGTTCCTCTCCCGGATGAAGGACGGCGCGATCCTGATCAACGCGGCGCGCGGCGCGGTGGTCGACACGAACGCGTTGCTGGCCGAGCTGACGTCCGGACGGCTGCGCGCGGCGCTGGACGTGACCGAGCCCGAACCGCTGCCGTCGGACCATCCACTGTGGACGGCACCGGGCCTGTTCCTCACGCCGCACACGGCCGGCAGCTGCACCGGGCACGCCGAGCGCGCGTACGCCGTGGCGGCCGCCGAGGTCGCCCGATTCGCCCGCGGTGAGCTCCCGGCGAACCTGGTCAAGGGCGAATACTAGGCCATTCGGGCGAATATGTACGACTGAACGGACGCTCGCGGTCGTCGTCCGAACCTCCTAACGTGCGGGTGCGTGGCTACTCACGACGACCGCTCAAGGGCTTCGAGCGGCTACTCCGACGACGGGTTCTACTCCACGAGTGGCGTGGGCGGAGGAGTGCACCACTTCGACGACGGCACCCGGACGATCAACAGCAGCGCGTTCGACAAGGACACGCAGAGCTTCGACTCGACCGGGTACACGCCGGTCGCGAGCCTGGACGAGAACAAACCGGCCCACTACGACGCCTTCGAGGACGAGCGCAAGCCGTTCCGCTGGAGCGCCAGTGCCGACATCGGCCTGATGGTGCTGCGGCTGGCGTTGGGCGGCGCGTTCGTCATGCACGGCCTGCAGAAGGTGTTCGGCCTGTTCGGCGGGCCGGGCATCGACGGGTTCGCCCAGCACCTCCAGTCGGCAGGGTTCCGGGAGTCGCGGATCCTGGCGTGGGTCACCGGCGTGACCGAACTGGGCGGCGGCGCCCTGCTGATCCTCGGGTTGTTCACGCCCCTCGCGGCGGCCGGCGTGCTCGGCGTGATGGCCAACGTCATCGCGCTGAAGTACCGGGGCGGGTTCTTCGCACCCAACGGCGTCGAGATGGAGGCCGTCTACGCCGCGATGGCGTTCGCGGTCCTGTTCGCCGGCCCCGGTCGAGCCGCCATCGACTACAACCGCAGCTGGTTCCGTCACCCGCTGATGGCCGGCTTCATCTGCCTCATCGTCGCCGCCGGTGCCACCGCCGCCACTCTCTACGTCTTCCGGTGAACTGTGTTGGATTGCGCCGCCTCCGGCGTCGCGAACGATCGACGCGACCTCGCGGGGTGGCCGCGGCAGGCGCACAGCTGGCGCTGGTGGTGGTCGGGATTCCGGTGGTCTACCTGATCGCCTTCCCGATCGGCCTCACCGCGCGGTCGTTGCTGCCGCCTGTCGGGCTGCTCGCGGGCTTGGTCGTGGGCGGGCTGCTCGCGCCGAGGGCGCGAAGACCGGTTACCGGGCCGTTGGCCGGGTGGGCGGTGTTCCTCGCCTCACTCGGCCTCGCCTGGCTACTGCACAGGTCCTGAACAGCGGAAACCGGCCGACGCAAAGCTCTGCCGGCCGGTTTCCCCGAACTCCTACTTGTTGACGTCGCGCACAGCGCCTGTGGACGCGTCGGTTGCCATCCGGGCGTAGGCGCGCAGCGCCGCGGTCACCGGGCGGACCCGGTCCACCGGCTGCCACGGCCGTTCGGACGCCTCCATCTTGGCCCGCCGCTCGGCCAGCACCGCCTCGTCCACCAGCAGCTCCAGCCGCCGCTCGTGGATGTCGATCAGAATCCGGTCGCCGTTCTGGACCAGGCCGATCACACCGCCGCCCGCCGCCTCCGGCGAGACGTGGCCGATGGACAGGCCGGACGACCCACCGGAGAACCGGCCGTCGGTGATCAGCGCGCACTTCTTGCCCAGGCCCGAGCCCTTGAGGAACGCCGTCGGGTGCAGCATCTCCTGCATACCCGGCCCGCCCGCGGGACCCTCGTAGCGGACCACGAGGACGTCACCCGGCTGGATCTCCTTCTTCAGGATCGCCGAGACGGCCTCCTCCTGGGACTCCACCACCCGCGCCGGCCCCTCGAAGTGCCACAGCTCCTCGTCGATGCCTGCGGCCTTGATCACCGAGCCGCGTTCGGCCAGGTTGCCGTGCAGCACGGCCAGGCCGCCGTCCTTGGTGTACGCGTGCTCGACGTCGCGGATGCAGCCGCCGGCCGCGTCCGTGTCGAGCTTCGACCAGCGGTTGGAGGTGGAGAACGCCTGCGTCGTGCGCACGCCACCGGGCGCGGCGTGGAACAGCTCGACAGCGCGCGGTGAAGGCGCGGAAGCGCGGATGTCCCACTCGCCCAGCCACGACGCGAGGTCCGGGCTGTGCACGGTGTGCACGTCTTCGTTGAGCAGCCCGCCCCGCCAGAGTTCACCCAACAGGGCCGGGATTCCACCCGCCCGGTGGACGTCCTCCATGTGGTAGTCCGAGTTCGGCGACACCTTCGACAGGCACGGCACCCGCCGGCTCACCGCGTCGATGTCCGCCAGCGTGAAATCGACCTCGCCCTCCTGCGCGGCGGCGAGGATGTGCAGCACGGTGTTCGTGGAGCCGCCCATCGCCATGTCCAGCGCCATGGCGTTCTCGAACGCCTTGCGGTTGGCGATCGAACGCGGCAGCGCCGACTCGTCGTCCTGCTCGTAGTACCGCCTGCACAACTCCACCACCGTGCGGCCGGCCTCGGCGAACAACTCGCGGCGCGCGGAGTGCGTGGCCAGCGTGGAGCCGTTGCCCGGCAGCGCCAGGCCCAGCGCCTCGGTGAGGCAGTTCATCGAGTTCGCGGTGAACATGCCCGAGCACGAACCGCAGGTCGGGCACGCGGACCGCTCGACCTCGGTCAACCCGGCCTCGTCCACGTTCGGCGACGCGGACGCCGAGATCGCGGTGATCAGGTCGGTCGGCGCGACGGCGACGCCGTCCACCACGACCGCCTTGCCCGCCTCCATCGGCCCGCCCGAGACGAACACCACCGGGATGTTGAGCCGCATCGCGGCGTTCAACATGCCCGGGGTGATCTTGTCGCAGTTGGAGATGCACACGATCGCGTCGGCCTGGTGCGCGTTGACCATGTACTCGACCGAGTCGGCGATGATCTCCCGCGACGGCAGCGAGTAGAGCATCCCGCTGTGCCCCATGGCGATGCCGTCGTCCACCGCGATCGTGTGGAACTCGCGCGGCACCCCGCCCGCCTCGCGGATCGCCTCGGCCACGATGTCCCCGAGGTCGCGCAGGTGCACGTGACCCGGCACGAACTGCGTGTAGGAGTTGGCGATGGCCACGATCGGCTTGCCGAAATCACTGTCGGTCATGCCGGTCGCGCGCCAGAGCGCGCGCGCACCCGCGGCGTTGCGGCCGTGGGTCGTGGTGCGGGAACGGAGCGGTGGCACGGCTCCTCCAGAAGTCTCTGCCAGAAAGTGAGTCGAGAACGGCACGCGCGGGGTGGGCGCGGGAGGCTCGGAGCGGTGCCTCAGAGGCTACTCCCGCCGCAACGCCCCGGTGACCAGCACGCCCGCCAGCGCGAGTGTGATCACGTGCACGGCGGTGCACCACAGGCAGATCTTGCCGATGAGCAGGAACTCGGCGGCCACGAGGTAGACCACGAACAGCACGCCGACGCCGACCGATGCCAGCCGCGCCCAGTGCAGCGCCTCGACGCGCCAGGCGAACGGCAGGCACACCACGGTCAGGAACGCGAAGAACGCCAGCCCCAGGACCGCGACCGGGATGCCGAGCAGTTCCGACTGCTCACTGGTGGTGACCGTGCCGCAGTCGATCACCTCGCCCTCGGCGCACAGCAGCGCGCCGGCGGTGAAGTGCGCGATGGTGAGGTAGGTCGAGACGGCCAGGCCCGCCAGCGACAGCGCCAGGCTGACGACCGGCACCCAGCTGATTGTCCGCGTGTTCGAACTCACTCCCGGAGTTTAATGGGCCGCTGCTCCGCAGACGGCGGCTCGGTCGCCTGGAAGTCGCGACCTCGCGGCGTGGGTGGCCTACTCATCCGGCGTGACCTCGGTCTCCGCCTGCTCGTCAGCCGCGGCGGCCTTCGGGTCGGGGATGCGGCCACCGCTCACCGCGGCCAGCGCGGGCAGGTGACCGGCCCGGACGGCGGGCAGCCGGACCAGCGAATCGTCGGTCAGCACCGCGCTCAGCCACCCCCTCGGCGTGACTTTGATCGCCTTCACGTCCGCCCACGCCACCTCACGTCGGCCGAACGTCGAACGGGCCACCAGCCGCTCGTGGTCCACCGTGGTCCGGTTGCGCAACACCCACACCACGAACGCCGCCGGCAGCAGGTAGACGGCCTGGAGACCGGGCGCGGCGAACGCGAACGGCGTCGCGCCGATCGCGGCGAGACCGGCGGCGAGCAGGGCGGGGGTGGGGATGCGGAACACGACTTTCGGCACGTCACGAGATGCTGCCACCGCTCCTCCGAGCGGGTGACTCCGGCCCACGTCCACGCACCCGGCACTTCCACCATCCGGGAGTGCTGTCCCGCAGAGTTGACGCTTCACACCCAGGGCGGTTAACGTCAGCGCCATGCAGCGCAACCTCGTTCTCGTACTTCCCAGGCGCGTCGACGCCTAGGCATTCGAGCTTGCGTCGACGCGCGACCCTCGTGCGACCCGTTCGGGTTGGCGAGGGTTTTTTCGTGCCCGGACCGTGCATTCTCCTTACCCACGAGGCAGACAGATGACCAGCGCAACCTCGCGACCGGCTCCCGGTGAGCCGCCGTCGTCCCGCCCTGGACCGCGGCCGAAACCGGCCCCGCCGAGCGGCGCCCCCGTCCGCATGACCGGTGCGCAGTCCCTCGTCCGTTCACTCGAAGCGGTGGGCTGCGAAGTGGTCTTCGGCATCCCCGGCGGCACGATCCTGCCTGCCTACGACCCGCTGCTCGACTCCACCAAGGTGCGCCACATCCTGGTCCGCCACGAGCAGGGCGCGGGCCACGCCGCCACCGGGTACGCCCAGGCCACCGGCAAGGTCGGCGTCTGCATGGCGACCTCGGGTCCCGGCGCGACGAACCTCGTCACGCCGCTCGCGGACGCCAACATGGACTCCGTCCCGGTCGTCGCCATCACCGGCCAGCAGTCCCGGCCGCTGATCGGCACCGACGCGTTCCAGGAAGCCGACATCTGCGGCATCACCATGCCGATCACCAAGCACAACTTCCTGGTCATCGACGCCGCGGACATCCCGCGCGCCATCGCCGAGGCGTTCCACCTGGCCTCCACCGGCCGACCCGGTCCCGTCCTGGTGGACATCCCCAAGGACGTGCTCCAGGAGATGACCTCGTTCTCCTGGCCGCCGGAGATGCGCCTGCCCGGTTACCGGCCGACGACCCGGCCGCACGGCAAGCAGGTGCGCGAGGCCGCGAAGCTGATCGCCTCGGCCCGCCGTCCGGTCCTGTACGTCGGCGGCGGCGTGATCAAGGCGGAGGCGTCGGCCGAGCTGCTGGAGCTGGCCGAGTCCACCGGCATCCCGGTGGTCACCACGCTGATGGCGCGCGGCGCGTTCCCCGACTCGCACCCGCAGCACATGGGCATGCCCGGTATGCACGGCACGGTCGGCGCGGTCGCCGCGATGCAGAAGTCGGACCTGTTGGTCGCCCTCGGCGCGCGGTTCGACGACCGGGTCACCGGGCAGCTGGGCTCGTTCGCGCCGGACGCGCAGATCGTGCACGCCGACATCGACCCGGCGGAGATCTCGAAGAACCGCCGCGCGGACGTCCCGATCGTGGGCGACTGCAAGGAGATCATCAGCGAGCTGATCGACGCGGTCCGGGCGGAGCGGGAGAACGTCGCCGCCGTCGACCTGACGCCCTGGTGGAACCAGCTCAACGCGCTGCGCGAGACGTTCCCGCTGGGCTACGACTGGCCCGAGGACGGCACGCTGTCGCCGCAGTACGCGATCGAGCGGATCGGCGTGCTGACCCCGCCGGGGACCCTGTTCACCGCGGGTGTCGGCCAGCACCAGATGTGGGCCGCGCAGTTCGTGAAGTACGAGACGCCGCGCACGTGGATCAACTCCGGCGGCCTCGGCACGATGGGCTACGCGGTGCCCGCCGCGATGGGCGCCAAGGCCGGCGTGCCGGACGTCCAGGTGTGGGCGATCGACGGCGACGGCTGCTTCCAGATGACCAACCAGGAGCTGGCCACCTGCGCCATCGAGGGCATCCCGATCAAGGTCGCCGTGATCAACAACGGCAACCTGGGCATGGTCCGCCAGTGGCAGACCCTGTTCTACGGTGAGCGCTACTCCAGCACCGACCTGGGCACGCACAAGCACCGAATCCCCGACTTCAAGCTGCTCGCCGAGGCGTACGGCTGCGCCGGTCTGCGGGCCGAGTCGCGCGAAGAGGTCGACGCGGTGATCCAGAAGGCCATGGAGATCAACGACCGGCCGGTGGTCATCGACTTCGTGGTCGGCAAGGACGCCCAGGTGTGGCCGATGGTCGCCGCGGGCACCGGCAACAGCGAGATCATGGCCGCGCGTGGCATCCGCCCGCTGTTCGACGAGGACGAGTGACGAGATGACTAGGCACACCCTGAGCGTTCTGGTCGAGGACAAGCCCGGTGTCCTCGCCCGGGTGGCGGGCCTGTTCTCCCGGCGCGGCTTCAACATCGAGTCGCTCGCCGTCGGCCGCACCGAGCACCCCGACATCTCCCGGATGACCATCGTCGTCTCGGTCGAAGAGCTGCCGCTGGAGCAGGTGACCAAGCAGCTCAACAAGCTCATCAACGTCATCAAGATCGTCGAGCTGGAGCCCGCCGCGTCGGTTCAGCGGCAGCTCCTGCTGGTCAAGGTGCGCGCCGACGCGACGGTGCGCAGCCAGGTCCTGGAGACGGTGCAATTGTTCCGCGCGAAGGTCGTCGACGTCTCCCCGGAGGCGGTCACGGTCGAGGCCACCGGCACGTCCGAGAAGCTCGACGCGCTGCTGCGGATGCTGGAGCCCTACGGGCTCCGGGAGATCGTCCAGTCCGGCATGGTCGCCATCGGCCGTGGCGCCCGCTCCATCACCGCGACCGCGGTGCGCTGATTTTCCAGTTCCGAGGAAGGAAGTACCACCAGTGAGCGTCGAGATCTTCTACGACGACGATGCCGACCTGAGCATCATCCAGGGGCGCAAGGTCGCGGTCATCGGTTACGGCAGCCAGGGCCACGCGCACGCGCTGAGCCTGCGCGACTCCGGCGTCGACGTCCGGATCGGCCTGCCCGAGGGCTCCAAGTCCCGCGCCAAGGCCGAGGAGGAGGGCCTGCCCGTCGGCACGCCCGCCGAGGTCTCGGCCGAGGCCGACCTGATCATGATCCTGGCGCCGGACACCGCCCAGCGGCACATCTACGCCAACGACATCGCGCCCAACCTCAAGGACGGCGACGCGGTCTTCTTCGGCCACGGCTTCAACATCCGCTACGGCCTGATCACCGTGCCGTCCAATGTGGATGTCGCCATGGTCGCGCCGAAGGGCCCGGGCCACCTGGTCCGCCGCCAGTTCGTGGACGGCAAGGGCGTGCCCGCGCTGATCGCGGTCGAGCAGGACGCCTCGGGCAACGCCCAGGCGTTGGCGCTGTCCTACGCCAAGGGCATCGGCGGCACGCGTGCGGGCGTCATCAAGACCACGTTCAAGGAGGAGACCGAGACCGACCTGTTCGGTGAGCAGGCGGTCCTCTGCGGTGGCGCGTCCGCGCTGGTGCAGGCCGGTTTCGAGGTGCTGACCGAGGCGGGTTACGCGCCCGAGGTCGCCTACTTCGAGTGCCTCCACGAGCTGAAGCTGATCGTGGACCTGATGTACGAGGGCGGCATCGCCCGCATGCGCTACTCGATCTCCGACACCGCCGAGTACGGCGACCTCACCCGGGGCCCGCGCGTCATCACCCCGTCGGTGAAGGAGGAGATGCGCAAGATCCTGGGCGAGATCCAGGACGGCACGTTCGCCACCGAGTGGGTGAACGAGGACGACGCCGGCCGCGGCAACTACAAGAAGTTGCAGCAGGAGGGCGAGCAGCACCCGATCGAGGAGGTCGGCAAGAAGCTGCGCGGCCTCATGTCGTGGGTGGACCGCCCCATCACCGAAACGGCCTGAGACCAGCTGTTCGGCCAACCGGAGCCCGCGGTGTTCTCCGACACCGCGGGCTCCGGTATACCTAGGGGCCATGACCGACAGCGCGCCCATCTACGACGACAAGGCCCACGTCCGAGGCAACCTCGACCTCACCGCCGCCGAGTGGATCCGCAGCGACGAAGGCGCGGAGGACGAGGAGGAGCACGTCGAGATCGCGTTCGTCGAGCACACCGACGGCGTGACGTACACGGCGATGCGCAACTCCGCCCACCCCGAGGGCCCGGTCCTGGTCTTCACGCCCGCCGAGTGGGAGGCGTTCATCCTCGGGGTCAAGGACGGCGAGTTCGACGAACCCTGGTGATGCAGGTGCCCGCCTGTGGGGTCCTGATTTCGGTGGCGCATTCCCGATGATCTCGGCGCCTGGTTGGAATTAATGCCGTCGAACTGGGATTTGTCCGTTCTCAGCCCGACTCGGCACCCGGGGCCGTCAGCAGTTCACCGGGACGGCCGGGCTGACCACGGTGATGCGGACGAGCTGACCGCAGGGATGTTGATCGCGCCGTTCGCGGTGACGGCCGTGGCACCCGGCTTGATGTTGCACACGGCGGACAGGGTCGCGGCGGTTCTGTAGCACGCCGCGCCACCCATGCCTGGTGGATGATGACGACGGGCGCGGAGAACGAGAGTTTTTCGTTCCTCAACGAGCACCTGATCGAGACGTGGATTCCCGCCGATCCGAACGGGGAGTGGCTGCGGCGGCGCGGGGAGACCGGCAACCGCAAATGGGTCAAGGGCACCGAGGCCGAAGCCCAGGCGGCCGGGGCCGTGATCGAGGAGACGCCGTGGCCGGAGCAGCGCGCCAAGGGCGGCGAGTTCGTCCAGGGCGCTCCCGAGCACGGGAACTGGCAGTTCCCCAAGCCGGAGTTCCTCGCCGGCCTGCCCACCGACCCCGAGCAGTTGTACGAGCGGCTGCGCCAGGACAGCGGCGGCGGTAAGCAATCCCTGGTCTACGCCGCCGACGCGTTGCGCACCGGTCTGGTGCCCGCCGCTGCCCGCGCGAACCTGCTGCGGGCGTTGACCTACCTCCCCGGACTGGACGTCACCGACGGCGCCGCCGATCTCGACGGCAACAAGGGCGTGGCGCTGGGCATCTCCGAGGACGGCGAGCGTCAGGAGATCATCCTCAACCCGGGCACCGGCGAGGTGATCGGGGAACGCACGGTGTCCGACTCGATGTTCGCCGGCATCCCGAAGGGCACCGTCACCGGCTACTCCTCCATCACCACGGCGGTGGTCGACGGCATCGGCGCCAAGCCCACCCGCTAATCCGAAGCATTCTGGTGGTGGGCGCGATGAAAGCCCACCACCAGAATGTCATCGGTTGGTTGACGGTCGAGGTGTTCGCACCCTCCTCGCGGCATGGGACTTCCCCGCACACCCGCTCGCTATGCTGCCGCGGACCTGATCGGCAGGTCGGTGGGCGGGGGTGCGGAACCGTGAAGGTGGTCGGCGTCGCGATGGTGCGCGACGAGGACGACGTCCTAGCGACGACCCTCGGTCATCACCTGTCCATCGGTGTCGACGAGGTGCTGGTGGTGGACAACGGCTCGTCCGACGGGACGGGACGGATCCTGCGCGGCATGAGCCGGAGCACCGGCCGGGTCCACTGGACCCGCGACGACGGCGAGTTCCGGCAGTCGGAGGTGACCACGGCGCTGGCGCGCGAGGCCGTGGACCGCGGCGCGGACTGGATCGTGGTGATCGACGCCGACGAGTTCTGGCACGTCGACGGTGACCTGCGCACGCGGCTGGCCGCGTCCCGTGCGGACGTCTTGCAGTGCCCGGTCGTGAACTTCGTCCAGGAACGCGGGCGTCGGCGCAACGCGAGCCAGGGCCTGCTCCGCATGAACCACCGCGTCGAGCGCGCTGTCGGGCCCGTCGACCGGACCGTGGAGCTGGTCACGTCACGGCAGATCGGCTTCATCGAGATGCAGTACCCGCCCAAGTGCATCTCGCGCGCGGTTTCCACGATCGAGGTCCACCCGGGCAACCACGGCGTGTCCGGGCTCGAAGGCCCGCAGGAGCGCGTCGAGGACATCGCCTGCCTGCACGCGCCCCTGCGCAGCCGGGCCGACCTGGAGCGCAAGGCCGAACAGGGCGTGCGCGTCGCCCAGAGCCCGGCGTTCCGCCCCGACCAGGGCTGGCACGTGCGCCGCTGGCGCGACCTCGTCGTCGACGGCGACCTCGACGCCGAGTGGGCGGCGAACAGCTACGACGAGGCGGGCAGCCTCGACGTGTTCGGCCTGGCGAAGCCGCTCGTCCGCGACGAGCGGCTCGCGAACATCGCCCGGAGGGTGGGAGTCTGACGGTCGGGCCACGCCGGCCGTTCGAACCACCGGCGGACCACGGTCGAAGACCGCGTCCCGCAACCCAAAGCACCTGAGCGTTGAATTCGGGGCACCTGAACGTTGGACACGCGCGTTCTGAGCGTTGGACACGCGCGTTCTGAGCGTTGGACACGCGTGCGTGTCCAACGTTCGCGTCAGCCGTGTCCTACGTCCAGGACACCCGAGTTGAACGCTCGGGTCGGTGCGGCGGGCGTGTCGGGCTCAGGTTCCGCCGTTCCAGTAGCGCCGCAGGGAGCCGACCAGGCAGTCGCAGTGGAGTTCGGTGTACCCGCAGGCCCAGCACGTCCGGGAGTGCGCGTTGCGGTGGTGGGCCTGTTGGGCCTCGTACCCGCTGTACGTCGCCGAGCACAGGTGGCAGCGCGTGGCGCGGACCGCCGGCCCGAGCATGACCGGCGGGGTGGCCGTCACCGGTGTGATCAGCCTGGTGAATGGCGGTGTGGCCGGCCGGGCCGCCAGCGGTAGGCCGAGTTCCAGCCGTCGCCCGCCGAGCACGGCGGTGTGCCCGGTGGTGGCGGTGAACGGGTCCGGCCGCGAGAACAGCACGGCGCGCTGTCCGGCGAACGCGCCCAGCGAGTAGGTGCCCTGCGGGACCGTCACGTCGACCCGCTCGCCGATCCGCGCGGGCACCACGAGCCGGCCACCGGGAATCCCGCCGGCGGACGCGGTCGGGGTGTGGTTGGTCACCACCAGGCCGACGGGGTCGCCCATGCGCAGCCCTTGGCGCCGGGCCGAGTCGGTGAGGCTCGCGTTGAGCGACAGGACGCCCTGCCGGGTGGCCGGCGCCGCGCGCAACGCGGGCAGGGAGACCGCCTGTCCGGAGGCGTTCACCGCCTGCGCCGGGCCGCCGTAGGAGTCGAACAGCAGCGCGCGGCGGGTGAAGAGGTACTGCGCCAGGAACGCCACCGGCGGACCCCATGGGCCCAGCACGAGCGTCGACACCAACTGCACCGCCATCGTGGTGCCCTCGGTCCACTCCCTAGAGGTCGGTCGCCAGTTGATCGGCTCCTGGTCGGTCATGCCACCCCCATCGTCACCCGGCGCCGCTCCTCGGCCGTGGGCCGGAACGGGTTGTCGCCTCATGTGAGGCTCGATGCCGGTGACGCCGCCCGTGATACGCCGTGGCCGGGTGTGTGCCGAAAGTGGCTTCCCCGAGACCGGGCCTTCTCCCCGCGTGATCGGGAGGTGTCTTGCATGACGCGCGTACCGTGTTCCAGCAGGTGATACGCGGCACCCGGGTGTCAACCGCCGAGCGGGCGCTGACTATGCTCGTTAACAATCCGGACACATTGCCGTGGCCGGCCGGCGCGGGTGACGACCTGCTCGACGGCCCCCGCGCTCCCCACCTGATCACACCTCCGGGAGCGACGTCCGTGACCAAGCCCGTTGTCCTCATCGCCGAGAAGCTCGCACCGTCCGTTCTCGACGTCTTCGGTGATGGCATCGAGGTGCGCCACGTCGACGGCACCGACCGTCCCGCGCTGCTCGAAGCCGTCGCCGACGCCGACGCCCTGCTGGTCCGCTCCGCCACCAAGGTGGACGCCGAGGTCTTCAAGGCCACCAGCAAGCTGAAGGTCGTCGCCCGTGCGGGCGTGGGGCTGGACAACGTCGAGGTGCCCGCCGCCACCGAGCGCGGCGTGATGGTGGTCAACGCGCCCACCTCGAACATCGTCAGCGCCGCCGAGCACGCGGTCGCCCTGCTGCTGGCCACCGCCCGCCAGATCCCGGCCGCGCACGCCACCCTCCAGAACCACGAGTGGAAGCGCAGCAAGTTCAACGGCGTCGAGATCAACGGCAAGACCGTCGGCGTGGTGGGCCTGGGCAAGATCGGCCAGCTGTTCGCCGCCCGCATCGCCGCCTTCGGCACCACGCTGATCGCCTACGACCCGTACGTCAGCGCCGCCCGCGCCGCCCAGCTGGGCATCGAGCTGGTCTCCCTGGAGGAGCTGCTGGAGCGCGCCGACGCGATCTCGATCCACCTGCCCAAGACCCCGGAGACCAAGGGCCTGATCGGCGCCGAGCAGCTGGCCAAGGCCAAGCGCGGCGTGATCATCGTCAACGCCGCCCGCGGTGGTCTCATCGACGAGCAGGCGCTGGCCGATGCCGTGAAGGAGGGCCAGGTCGGCGGCGCGGGCATCGACGTGTTCTCCACCGAGCCCACCACCGAGAGCCCGCTGTTCGGCCTGCCGAACGTCGTCGTGACCCCGCACCTGGGCGCGTCCACCACCGAGGCGCAGGACCGGGCGGGTACCGACGTGGCCAAGTCGGTGCTGCTGGCGCTGGCCGGCGACTTCGTGCCGGACGCGGTGAACGTGCAGGGCGGCGGTGTGGTCGGCGAGGAGGTCCGCCCGTACCTGCCGCTGGTGCAGAAGCTGGGCACGGTGGTCGCGGCGCTGAGCGCCAAGGCCCCGACCGCGGTCACCGTCGAGGTGCGCGGCGAGCTGTCCAGCGAGGACGTCGCGGTGCTGCCGCTGGCCGCGCTGCGCGGCGTGTTCTCCAGCGTGGTCGAGGAACAGGTCACCTTCGTCAACGCGCCGGCGCTGGCGAACTCGCTCGGCGTGAGCGTGGACCTGGCGAAGGAGCCGGAGAGCGCCAACCACCGCAGCCTGGTCACGGTGCGCGCGGTGCAGGCGGACGGCGCGGTCATCACCGTGTCCGGCACGCTCACGGGTCTGGACCAGGTCGAGAAGCTGGTCGGCATCAACGGCCGCAGCTTCGACCTGCGCGCCGAGGGCAACGTGCTGCTGCTGGAGTACCCGGACCGGCCGGGCGTGATGGGCACCGTCGGCACCCTGCTCGGCGAGGCCGGCGTGAACGTCGAGGCCGCCCAGATCAGCCAGACCAGGGACGGCGCGGACGCGTTCATGCTGCTGCGCGTCGACCGCCCGGTGGACACCGCGGTGCTCAACCCGATCGGCGCGGCCGTCGGCGCGCGCACGGTGCGCTCGGTCAACTTCGACTGATCTACCGCCCGGACGTAGTCCCCGAAAGGGGCTAATGCCGCCGAGACCTGTCGGTGTATATCGCCGCAGGTCTCGGCGGTGTCACGTTTAACTGTTAGTGAGCAAAACTGTGGGTACCGTCACTCGTTCGGTGTAATTGACCAGCTCCGTAGAGCGATTAGGTTCCTCCCCACGAGGTTGACCCGGTGCCGTAGAGGGCACGGCACCACGCGGGCAGTTCCCTCAATGGACGACTCTGCCTGCCAGGTCGAATCCGACCTCGTTTGGGGCAAGTTGTGAGCCGATCTCGCGTGATCGCCAGATCAGCCGTACCGGTATTGACCGCGATACTCGTCGCCGGGTCCACCGCCGGTACCGCGCTGGCCGCGGAAGATCCACTGGCACCGTCCGTCGTCGCCGCGCGCGGGCTGGATGCGGGCAAGTTGCAGTTGAAGGTGTCCGACCGGCTGACCGCCGCCAAGGGCAGGGTCACCGCGTTCGTGGAGCTAGAGGCCAAGCCGGCCGTCGACACGTTCGCCGAGCAGACCAGCCAGGGCGCGAGCAAGCAGCAGGCCAAGGACGCCGCCAAGGCGACCAAGAACGACACCGGCCGGGTCGTCGACCAGGTGGTCACCGCGCTCAAGGGCAAGGACTCCGCCACCACCGAGCTGTACCGGACCGCCAACGGCGTGCCGGGCGTGGTCGTCCAGGCCGACGCCGCCAAGGTGCGCGAACTCGCGCAGCGCGCGGACGTGAAGTCGGTGCGCACCGTGGTGCCGAAGTCCCGCCAGAACTCCAGCGCCGTGCAGCTGACGAACACGCTCAAGGCGTGGCAGGAGTACGGCAAGCTCGGTGACAACACCCGCATCGGCATCATCGACACGGGCATCGACTACACCCACGCCGACTTCGCGGGCCCCGGCACCATCGAGGCGTTCAAGGCGATCGACCCGACCAAGGTCGACGCCGCGTACTTCCCGACCGCCAAGGTCGTCGGCGGCTACGACTTCGTCGGCAACGCCTACGACGGCGCGAGCAAGGACCCGGCGGTGAACACGCCGAAGCCGGACCCGAACCCGCTCGACTGCAACGGCCACGGCTCGCACGTCGGCGGCACCGCGGCGGGCTTCGGCGTCAACGCCGACGGCACCACGTTCGAGGGCGACTACACCAAACTCACCCCGGAAGCGCTCAACGCGATGCGCATGGGCCCCGGCACCGCGCCGAAGGCCCTGCTGTACGCGCTGAAGGTGTTCGGCTGCGACGGTTCGACCAACGTCACCGCGCAGGCCCTCGACTGGGCGCTCGACCCCGACGGCGACGGCGACTTCTCCGACCACCTCGACGTGGTCAACCTGTCGCTGGGCTCGGACTACGGCGCCCCGGACGACCCGGACAGCCTGTTCGTGCGCAAGCTCAACGCCTCCGGCGTGCTCACCGTGTTCTCCGCGGGCAACGGCGGCGACCTGTACGACATCGGCGGCTCGCCGGGCAGCACTCCCGAGGCGCTGACCGTGGCCAGCACCCGTGACTCCTACGTGCTGCGCGACGCGGTCGAGGTGACCGCGCCGGCCGACCTGGCGGGCCCGAAGACCGGCCAGTACAGCCAGAACTTCAACTACGAGGGCAAGGACGTCACCGCGCCCGTCGTCGCGATGACCGACGCGGCCAACAAGGACGGCTGTCTGCCGTTCTCGGCCGCCGACAAGGCGGCTGTCGCGGGCAAGATGGTGTGGCTGGAATGGGACGACAACGACGCCACGCGTCGTTGCGGCTCGGCCGGCCGCAGCAACAACGCGACCGCCGCCGGCGCGGTCGGCGCGCTGTTCACCTCGAACCTGGAGCACTTCAACGCCGGCATCGCGGGCAACGCGGCGATCCCGGTGCTCCAGCTCACCGGCTCGGCCACCGCGGCGCTGCGCCCGGCGCTGGCCGCGGGCACGCTGGTGATCCGCCAGGCGGGCGCCCTGAGCACCTCGGTGCCGACCTACGACCCGGCGATCACCGACAGCCCGAGTTCGTTCACCTCTCGCGGCGTGCGCGGCCCGGTCGTCAAGCCGGACGTGGCCGCACCCGGTGACACCATCGCCTCGGCGCTGGTCGGCTCGGGCAACAAGACCCAGGTGAACTCGGGCACGTCGATGGCCGCCCCGCACATCTCCGGCATCGCGGCGCTGGTGCGCCAGGTCCACCCGGACTGGACGCCGGAAGAGGTCAAGGCCGCGGTCATGAACAGCGCGGGCTCCGACGTCAAGGCCGGCGGCAAGATCTACGCGCCCAACCGCGTCGGCGCCGGCCGCGTCGACGGCAAGGCCGCCGTGGAGAACCAGGTCCTCGCCTACGTGCAGGACGACCCGGGCGCCGTGTCCGCGTCGTTCGGCGTGGTCGAGGTCGAGCAGCCGGTGTCGAAGACCAAGACCATCAAGGTGGTCAACAAGTCCACCAAGTGGGTCGACTACACGGTCGGCTACGAGGCGCTGACCGAGATCCCGGGCGTGCGCTACGAGCTGTCCGCGAAGACCGTGCGGCTCAGCCCGCGCGGCATCGCCCGGATCACCGTCACGCTGAAGATCGACAACCCGGCCGCGCTGCGCAAGACGGTCGACCCGACGATCGAGGCCAACCACCTCGACGTGCCGCGCCAGTTCCTGGCCGACGCGTCGGGCCGGGTCGTGCTGACGCCGAAGAGCGGTTCGGCCGTCGCGCTGAGGGTGCCGGTGTACTCGGCGCCCAAGCCGGTGGCCGACATGCACGCGCCGAGCAGCGTCCGGGTCTCCGGTTCGGGCCAGGGCGTGCTGAACCTGACCGGCCGGGCCGTCAACCAGGGCGCCTACCAGTCGCTGGTGAGCGTCCTGGAGCTGCAGGCGTCCTCGCCGCGGCTGCCGGAGTGCCGCCGCAACGTCACCACCAACTGCGTGCTGAACAACACGGCCAAGGGCGGTGACCTCCGCCACGTCGGCGTCGCGTCCACCGCGCCGCTGGCCAAGGCGCAGGGCACGCCGGAGAACGCGTTGCTGGCGTTCGGTGTGACGACCTGGGGCAACTGGTACAACCTGGGCAACAACACCATCCCGTTCATCGACATCGACACCAACGGTGACGGCGCGTTCGACTACGAGGTCTACGCGACCAAGCTGGCCGACACCGACCTGCTGGTCGCGGCCACGGTGGACCTGAAGACGGGCGCCACGGTCGGCCTCCAGGGCGTCAACGGCCAGTTCGGCGACGTGGACACCAACGTGTTCGACACGAACGTGGTGGTCCTGCCGGTGCTGCTGTCGGCGCTGGGCATCGACGCGTCGGCGGACACCTCGCGGATCAGCTACAAGGTCGGCGTGTCCGGTTACTACGTCGCGCCGGGCGCGGACAACGGCCTGATCGACTCGATCCCGAACGCGCTGTCGTTCGACCCGCTCAAGCCGGGTCTGTGGGTGCAGGGTGGCGGCGACGCCGCGCTGTCCTACCAGTCCCGTCCGGGCACCGCGCTGGTGGTCAACCGCGACGCCGCGTCGCTGGCCCTCGACGGCGCGGACAGCCTGCTGGTGCTCAACCACCACAACGCCTCGGGTGACAAGGCGGACGTGGTGCAGGTTCGGGCGCGGACGAGCAGCCGTTCAGCGGACTGACCGTCGTGCGTCGCTCTGGCCGGTCGGGGGTTCCCCCGACCGGCCAGAGCCGTTTAAGCACTTCGGGTGACGACCAAACGGGGGCCTTGGACCGTTCGGGTGTCCCGCAGTCCGGGAGATATGGCCACGGAGGGGTGTTCCGAGTGCGGTTTCACGGCCTCGGACCGGTAGCCTTTCGCAATGAGAACTAGTCCCGCGCTATGGGACTGATACCTGGGAGGTGTGTGGATGCGGCTCGCAGTGATCCCAGGAGACGGGATCGGGCCCGAGGTCGTCGCCGAGGCTCTGAAAGTGCTCGGTGAGGTCGTTCCAGCGGCTGAGATCACCCGCTATGACCTCGGCGCGGCGCGTTGGCACGCCACAGGTGAGTTGTTGCCGGAGTCCGTGCTCGGGGAACTCCGCCAGCACGACGCGATCCTGCTCGGCGCCGTGGGCGACCCGTCGGTGCCCAGCGGGATTCTGGAACGCGGTCTGTTGCTCAGGCTCCGGTTCGAACTGGACCACCACGTGAACCTGCGCCCGGCCCGGCTGTACCCCGGCGTGCGCAGCCCGATCGCCGATCCGCCCGAGATCGACATGGTGGTGGTGCGGGAGGGCACGGAGGGCCTGTACGCGGGCAACGGAGGCCTGCTCCGCAAGGACACGCCGCACGAGATCGCCACCGAGGTGTCGATCAACACGTCCTTCGGTGTGGAGCGGGTGGTGCGCGACGCGTTCGCCCGTGCCGCCAACCGGCCGCGCAAGCACCTCACGCTCGTGCACAAGACCAACGTGCTCACGCACGCCGGGTCGTTGTGGTCGCGCGTGGTGGAGGAGGTGTCGTTGCAGCACCCGGACGTGACGGTGGCCTACCAGCACGTGGACGCCGCGACGATCCACCTCGTCACCGACCCCGGTCGGTACGACGTGATCGTGACGGACAACCTGTTCGGCGACATCCTGACCGACCTGGCCGCGGCGGTGACCGGTGGCATCGGTCTCGCGGCGTCCGGCAACCTCGACGTGACCCGGCGCAACCCGAGCATGTTCGAGCCGGTGCACGGCAGCGCGCCGGACATCGCGGGCCAGGGCATCGCCGACCCGACGGCGGCGGTCCTCTCCGTCGCCCTGATGCTGGACCACCTCGGCGAGTCCGAGTCGGCCCGGCGGATCGAGGCGTCGGTGGCCTTCGATCTGGCGACTCGTGACCACTCGTCGCCCGGCGCCACCTACGCGGTGGGCGACCGCCTGGCCGCCCTCGTCTCGTCGAACGTCCGAACCGGCTGACCCGAGAGTCGAACCCTCAGGCCGCGCGTGTCCTACGTCCAGGACACCCGAGTTCAACGCTCAGAACAGTGATCAGGGCCACCACGACCTCGTCGTGGTGGCCCTGATCGCTTTCCGGCCCGTAGGGTCCGCGCTACCGCCCGTGGGGGAAGTCCGGTCGAAACCCGGCGCTGACCCGCAACGGTAGGCCGAGCACCCCGCTCGGCGAGCCCGATCACCCGTGGGCGGTGGGAAGTAGCTCCACTCCTGCCGTGGTCTGCGGGACGGTGCGCCGGCCTGCCGCGAGCGGGTGCCGGCCGACCGGTCGAGGCCACCTGCCCGAAAGGCGACCGGTGACCTCGACCAGCAGTCCGACCCGGATCGATCGCACCCCGGCCGGCCGCGAACCACCCACGCCACGCCGGCCGTCCACCACGGTCCTGTGCCTGGTCCTCACCGCCGTCCTGGCCGGTTCGGTCGTCTGCGGTGTCGCGTTGGGGCCGGTGAGCATCCCGTTCGGCGACGTCCTCCGCTTCCTCCGCGCCGCCCTCACCAACGGCCCGATCGACGCCTCCGAAGCGGGCCCCTACCGGATCGTGTGGGACATCCGCCTGCCGCGCGTCCTGCTCGCCGCCGTCGTCGGCGCGGGTCTCTCGACAGTCGGCGTCGCGATCCAGGCCATGGTCCGCAACGCCCTCGCCGACCCGTACGTCCTGGGCATCTCCTCGGGCGCGAGCGTCGGCGCCACCGCCGTCGCGACCACGGGCCTGTTCGCCTCCCTCGGCATCTACGCCCTGTCCACGGCCGCGTTCCTGGCCGCCCTCGCCGCGATGGCCATCGTCTACCTCGTCGCCGGCCGCAACCTCACCCCGCTGCGCCTCGTGCTCACCGGCACCGCCATGGCCTACGGCTTCTCCGCCATCGCCATGCTGCTGGTCTTCCAATCACCACGCGGTGAAGCCGCACGCGCCGCCATGTTCTGGCTGCTCGGCAGCCTCGGCGGCGTCACGTGGGCGTCACTGCCGATCGCCGCGGCCGTAGTGCTCGCCGGCACCGTCTACCTCCAGAGCCGCGCCAAGCACCTCAACGCCCTCTCCATGGGCGACGAAACCGCCATCACCCTCGGCATCGACGTCTCCCGCACCCGCAAGGTGCTCTTCCTCGTCACCGCCGCCATGACCGGCGTCCTGGTCGCGGTCAGCGGCGCGGTCGGCTTCGTCGGCCTGATGCTGCCGCACCTGGTCCGCCTCACCGTGGGCGCGGACCACCGCAAGGTGCTCGCCGTGGCACCGTTGGCCGGCGCCTGTTTCCTCATCTGGGTGGACGTCGCCGCACGCCTGCTCGCCGCCCCCGAAGAGCTGCCCCTCGGCGTCATCACCGCCGCACTGGGCGTGCCGTGCTTCATCCTGCTGATGCGCCGCCGCGGCTACGTGTTCGGCGGTCGCTGATGGACGTCCGACTCGACCACGTCACCGTCGACAACATCCTCCACGGCATCGACCTGCACGCGCCCGCAGGCGAGGTGCACGGCATCGTCGGCCCCAACGGCAGCGGCAAATCCACCACGCTCCGCTGCGTCTACCGCGCCCTCGAACCGTCCGGGGGAGTGGTCCGCCTCGACGGCCGGGACATCGCCGGCACCAAGATCCGCGACACCGCCAGGGACCTCGCCGCGCTCACCCAGGACAGCCACGTCGAATTCGACTTCACCGTTGCCGAAGTAGTCGCGATGGGACGGCTCCCGCACCGCACCACCCCGCGAACGGACGCCGAAATCGTGGCCGGAGCACTGTCCCGAGTGGACGCCGAACACCTCGCCGACCGCAGCTTCCTCAGCCTGTCCGGCGGCGAACGCCAACGCGTCCTCATCGCCCGAGCCCTGGCCCAGCAGCCCGAAGTCCTCGTCCTGGACGAACCCACCAACCACCTCGACATCAGCCACCAACTCGCGGTGCTGACCGTGGTCCGCGCCCTCGACGTCACCGTCCTCGCCGTCCTGCACGACCTCAACCTCGCCGCCGCCTACTGCGACCGCCTGCACGTGCTCGACCACGGCCGGGTGGTGCGCAGCGGCACGCCCGAGGAAGTGCTCACCCCCGAAGTGCTGCACGAGGTGTTCCACGTCCGCGCCCACGTCGTGCGCCACCCCACCAGCGGCGTTCCCCAGCTGCTGTTCGAACACCAGGAGGTTCAGTGAAGAGGCTCGTCGCGTTGACCATGGTCCTGCTCACGGCGGGCTGCGGCGCCCGGATCGAGCCGACCGCGGCGACGGACACCGTCACCGTCACCAACTGCGGCCGGCAGGTCGAGTACGCCACACCGTCCCGAGTGGTCACCAACGACACCGGCATCACCGAACTCATGTTCGCGCTGGGCCTGGCCGACCGCATGGCCGGTTACGTGATCGGCGGCGGGCAGGCCGACGACGTCGACTCGTCACCGTGGAAAGCGGACTTCGAACGCGTGCCGAACCTCGGCGAGCAGATCACCAAGGAACTCGTCCAGGGCGCGAAAGCCGACCTCGTCTTCGCCGGCTGGAACTACGGCTTCTCAGAGAGCACCGGCTTCACCCCCGACGCGCTCAAGGACCTCGGTATCGCCACCTACCAGCTCACCGAGGCGTGCCGGAACGGTGTGGGCAAGCAGCGCGGCATCATGCCGCCGCTGGACGCCCTCTACACCGACCTGCGCAACCTGGGCAGCATCTTCGGCGTGGAGGCCAAGGCCGAGGAGCTGATCGCGGGCTACCAGAACCAAGTCTCGGCGGCCGAGAAGCTCGTCCGGCACAAGCGCCCGAAGGTCTTCCTCTACGACAGCGGACTCGACCAGCCGTTCACCTCGGGCCGCAACGCCGCGCCGCACGACATCATCGGCAAGGCGGGCGGCGACAACATCTTCGGCGACCTCGACGACAGCTGGACCACGGTCGGCTGGGAGGCCGTCGTCGCCCGCGACCCGGAAGTGGTCCTGATCAACGACTACGCGGACGGACAAGCGACCACACCGGACGAGAAGCGGGCGTTCCTGGAGTCCTACCAACCACTCGCGGACGTGCCCGCGATCAAGGACAAGCGCTTCTTCGTGCTGCCCTACGCGGCCCTGGTGGAGAGCCCGCGCAACCCGGCCGCGATCGAGGCGTTCGCCAAGTTCCTCGCCGAAAGCTGAACCGCGGTAGCTGAACCGCGATAGCTGAACTGTCGGTAGCTGAACTCAAGATATGGGACAACCCGTCCGTGGCTTGGTATCGGCGGGCGGGTTGTGGCACCATCAGCGGCGTGGCTCTCCACACCGTGATCATTATTTCTGAGCGCGCCGGCTAGTGCTCCCTAGCACCCGGCGCGCTGACCTCTCGCATCCTGCGGGGGGTCTTTTTGTTTTCCAAGATCTCTAGGAGCCCCCTCGTGACCCCCCTCGGCGATTCATTCCACGTCTTCGACACGACCTTGCGGGACGGTGCCCAGCGCGAGGGCATCTCCTACTCGGTCAACGACAAGCTGGCCGTGGCCCGACTGCTCGACTCGCTGGGTGTGGGCTTCATCGAGGGCGGCTGGCCGGGCGCCATGCCGAAGGACACCGAGTTCTTCGCCCGGGCCGCCGCGGGGGAGCTCACGCTCAAGCACGCGCAGCTCGTCGCCTTCGGCGCCACCCGCAAGGCAGGCGTCAAAGTGCAGGAAGACGCGCAGGTCAGGGCACTGCTGGACGCGCAGACGCCGGTCGTGACGCTGGTCGCCAAATCGGACCGCAGGCATATCGAACTCGCCCTGCGCACCGACGTCGCGGAGAACTGCGCGATGGTCCGCGACACCGTCCGGTTCCTGGTGGACGAGGGCCGCCGCGTCTTCCTCGACGCCGAGCACTTCTTCGACGGCTTCGCCTTCGACCCCGACACGTCACTGCGCGTGTTGGAGTCCGCAGTGGAGGGTGGCGCGGACGTCGTCGTGCTGTGCGACACCAACGGCGGCCAGCTGCCCCTGGGCCTGGCCGAGACCGTCGCCGACGTGGTCGCCCGCACGGGCTTCCGGGTCGGCATCCACTGCCAGGACGACACGTCCTGCGCGGTGGCCAACACCATCGCCGCGGTGCAGGCCGGGGCGACGCACGTCCAGTGCACGGCGAACGGCTACGGTGAGCGAGCGGGCAACGCCGATCTGTTCGCGGTAGTCGGGAACCTCGTGACCAAACTCGGCCTGCAGGTGCTACCGCACGAATCGCTGGCCGAGCTCACCCGGGTCTCCCATGCGTTGGCCGAAATCGCGAACATCGCACCCGAAGCCCACCAGGCCTACGTCGGGTCGTCGGCTTTCGCCCACAAGGCGGGGCTGCACGCGAGCGCGATCAAAGTGGATCCGGAGCTGTACAACCACATCGACCCGGACACCGTCGGCAACGACATGCGGGTGCTGGTCACGGAGATGGCGGGTCGGGCCAGTCTCGAACTCAAGGGACGTGAGTTCGGGATCGACCTGACCCGCCGGCCCGAAGCGCTCACCAACGTGGTGCGCAAGGTGAAGGACCTGGAAGCGGGCGGCTGGTCGTTCGAGGCCGCCGACGCCTCCCTGGAACTGCTCATCAAGGACGAGCTGTCCGAACTGGACGTGCCACCGTTCGTGTTGGAGTCGTACCGGGTAGTGCTCGACCACCACCAGGACGGCGTGATCGTGTCCGAGGCCACGGTGAAGGTGCACGTGGCCGGTGAACGCGTCATCGCCACCGCCGAGGGCAACGGCCCGGTGCACGCGCTGGACGCCGCGTTGCGCAAGGCGTTGCTGCCCCACCTGTCCTGGCTGGACGCGGTGGAGCTGACCGACTACAAGGTCCGCATCCTGTTCGACCAGCACGGCACCGACGCCGTCACCCGCGTGCTGGTGGAGTCCAGCGACGGCGAGCGCGAGTGGACCACCGTGGGCGTGCACGGGAACATCGTCGAGGCCAGTTGGCTGGCCCTGTGCGACGCGCTGGTGCACAAGGCGAGCCGGCTCACCCCGTCACGAGGGTGAACCCCGGGGACGTCCAGTGGCGTTTCGAGCTGCCGGGTTAGGGTGATCTCCGTGCGCATTGCCCGTATCGCCCAACCCGACGGCCTCGCCTTCGCCGCGATCGAAGGCGAAGGCGACGACCTGACCGCGGTCGAGATCGCCGACGAGCCCTTCGCCAACCCGACCTTCACCGGTCGGCGTTGGCCGTTGGCCGACGTCCGCCTGCTCGCCCCGTTCCTGCCGCCCAAGATCGTGGCCATCGGCCGCAACTACGCCGAGCACGCCGCGGAACTGGGCAACGAGGTGCCCGACAACCCGCTGATGTTCCTCAAGCCCAACACCACGGTGATCGGCCCGAACGCCGAGATCAAGCTGCCCGCCGTGTCCGAGCGGGTGGACTTCGAGGGTGAGCTGGCGGTGGTGATCGGCGTCGGCGGCCGGGACATCCCCGCCTCACGCGCCCGCCAGTCCATCCTCGGCTACACGATCGCCAACGACGTCACCGCGCGCGACCTGCAGAAGGCCGACGGGCAGTGGACGCGGGCCAAGGGCTTCGACACGTTCTGCCCGCTGGGACCGTGGGTGGAGACCGAGTTCGACGCGTCCGACGTGGCCATCCGCACCGTGGTGGACGGCGTGGTCAAGCAGGACTCGCGGACCTCGCTGCTGCTGCACGACATCCCCGAGCTGATCGAGTACATCTCGGCGGTGATGACCCTGCGACCGCTGGACGTGATCCTCACCGGCACGCCCGCCGGCGTCGCTCCGCTGACCGCCGGGCAGACCGTCTCGGTGACCGTCGAAGGCCTGGGCACGCTGACGAACACCGTCACCAACCGCTGACGCGGTCGCTCAACTCCGCTCGATGTGTTCGGGCGCGCGCCGGGCGAACCCCGGTGCGTGCTCGGGCCGCAGCCCGATCGCCACCAGGTAGCCGGGCACCACCTGCAACCGCGGGAACCGCTGGAGCAGCCGGATCGGCAGGGGCACCTTGCCCTGCGCGACCCCGGACGTGCCCGCCAGCGTCGGCTTCAGGAACGAGTCCTGGATGCGCCGCTGGACCGCCTGCGTCACCGCGGTCGGCAACCACCGCCTGCGCCGCACCTTCGCCAACACCTTCGGGCTCAGCTCACCCCGCCGCAGCGGCGCGGCCACGATCGTCGCGGCGGCCACCGCGTCCTGCACGGCCAGGTTGATGCCCACACCACCGATGGGCGACATGGCGTGCGCCGCGTCACCGATGCACAGCAACCCGTCACGGTGCCAGCGCCCCAACCGGTCCAGCTTCACGTCCAGCAGCTTCACGTCGTCCAGCGACTCGACCGCCTCCATCCGCTCGGCCAGCCACGGCACGAGTTCCGCCATGCGCCGCCGGAACGCCGCCACGCCCTCGGACCGCAACAACTCGTCGGTGCCCTTGCGGATCAGGTAGGCGCACTGGAAGTAATCGCCCCGGTTGATCAGCACCAGCCCGTGGCCACGGCCGAACCGGCCCGTGGCGCCGCTCAGCTCACCCGACTCGCGCGGCACCCGGAACCACCACACGTCCATCGGCGCGCCGAACTTCCGCACCGGCAGCCCGGCCTGCTCGCGCACCAACGAGTGCCGCCCGTCGGCCGCGATGACCAGATCCGCCGCCAGCTCACCGGTCCCACCGCCCGCCGTGCGGTAGCGGACGCCGGTCACCTTGCCGTTCTCCTTGAGCAGGCCGGTGAACTCGGTGTTCATCCGCAGCTCGAACGACGGTTCGCGCTTGCCCGCGTCGGCCAGCAGGTCCAGGAAGTCCCACTGCGGCACGAACGCGATGTGCTTGTGCGGTCCGGGCAGCCGCTTGAGGTCGGCCATCGTCTGCGGCCCGCTGTCCAGCAACACCTGCATCCGGTCGACCAGCTGGTGCGGCACGTCCGCGAACGACGGACCGAGCCCCAGCTCGTCCAGCAGCGTCAGCGTGGACGCGTGCACCGTGTCGCCGCGGAAGTCGCGCAGGAAGTCGCCGTGCTTCTCCAGCACCGTCACCTCGACACCGGCCCGGGCCAGCAGCAACCCGGCCACCATGCCCGCCGGGCCGCCTCCGACGACCGCGACACCAGTCCTCTCCATGATCCACCTCTCACGTTTTCAACACCAGTTGAATAAACTCAGGATGCTCCTGAGCGGGGCACAGGTCAAGCCCGATACGCTGATCGGGTCATGAGCGCATCAGCAGCATCTCCAGAGGTCCGCGTCCGGTTCTGCCCGTCGCCGACCGGCACGCCCCACGTGGGGCTCATCCGCACCGCCCTGTTCAACTGGGCGTACGCCCGCCACACCGGCGGCTCAGTGGTGTTCCGGATCGAGGACACCGACGCGGCCCGCGACTCCGAGGAGTCGTACCTCTCGCTGCTGGAAGCCATGCGCTGGCTGGGCCTGGACTGGGACGAAGGCCCCGAGGTCGGCGGACCGCACGCGCCGTACCGGCAGAGCCAGCGCCGCGACATCTACGTCGACATCGCCAAGCGCCTGTTCGAGGCCGGCGAGCTTTACGAGTCGTTCTCCACGGCCGAGGAGATCGAGGCGCGCCGCAAGGCCGCCGGGCAGGACCCGAAGCTCGGCTACGACGGCTACGACCGCGGCCTGACCGAGGAGCAGAAGTCCGCGTTCCGCTCCGACGGCCGCGAACCCGTGCTGCGCCTGAAGATGCCCGACGAGGACATCACGTGGGTCGACGTCGTGCGAGGGGAGATCACGTTCAAGGCGGGCAACACGCCCGACCCGGTGCTGGTGCGCGCCAACGGCGACCCGCTGTACCCGTTCGTGAACCCCGTGGACGACGCCCTCATGGGCATCACGCACGTGCTGCGCGGTGAGGACCTGCTCCCGTCCACCCCGCGCCAGATCGCGCTGTACCAGGCGTTGATCCGGATCGGCGTGACGTCGTTCACGCCGAAGTTCGGGCACCTGCCGTACGTGATGGGCGAGGGCAACAAGAAGCTCTCCAAGCGCGACCCGCAGTCGAACCTGTTCCTGTACCGGGACCGCGGCTTCCTGCCCGAGGGCCTGCTGAACTACCTGGCGCTGCTGGGCTGGTCCATCGCCGACGACCGCGACATCTTCTCGGTGGCCGAGCTGGTCGAGGCGTTCGAGCTGGAGAAGGTCAGCCTCAACCCGGCCCGCTTCGACCTGAAGAAGGCCGAGGCGATCAACGCCACGCACCTGCGCGCGCTGCCCGTCGAGGACTTCGTCAGCCGCGTGCTGCCCTACCTGATCAAGGACGAGGTGCTGCCGCCCGAGCCGACCGAGGAGCAGGTGGCCCTGCTGGCCGGCGTCGCGCCGCTCGTGCAGGAGCGCCTGGTCGTGCTGTCGGAAGCGTCCGGGATGGTCCGGTTCCTGTTCGTCGCCGAAGAGGACTTCGCCCCGGAGGAGGACTCCGCGGCCAAGGCGTTGGGCCAGGACGCCCGGCCGGTCCTGGAGGCGAGCATCAACGCCCTGGAATCGCTTCCGGAGTGGACGGCCGCCTCGATCGAGGAGGCGCTGAAGGTGTCTCTTGTGGACGGAATGGGCCTCAAACCGCGCAAGGCCTACGCCCCGGTGCGGGTTGCCGTGACGGGCCGTACCGTCTCGCCTCCGCTCTACGAATCCATGGAACTGGTCGGTCGAAGTCGCTCGATCGGGCGATTGCGTCGCGCGCTCGGGGCAATCTGACTGGTGCGTTCGGGCGGTTGTGCGATGCTTGACCGTGCAAGAACCGTCAGATATCACCTCTCTGGTCGAGTCGGACGAGGGGTGACCGCACCTAGCCTCACGGGGTGACAACCGCAGCCCCGACTTTCACCCCTCGGAGAACCGGCGAGATCCGGGCCGTGTGTCTGGACGTCGACGACACCCTGGTCGACTACAGCACCTCGTCCCGGGCCGCCCTGGCCGCGATGGTCGGCAACGCCGACGCCTGGCCGCTGTGGCAGCGCATCACCGACGAGCACTGCGAACGCCTCCTCGCCGGCGAACTCGAATACGAGACGATGCGCAACATCCGCACGCGCGCCTTCTTCGCGGCCCTCGGCGAGGAGTTGGACCAGGACGAGGCGACCCGCCGGGAACTGCGCCGGCAGGAAGTCCTCGCGTCCGGCTGGCGGCTGTTCCCCGACGTCGTCCCGTGCCTGGAGTGGCTGCGGGCCACCGGTCTGCCCATGGCCGCCGTGAGCAACGCCTCAGGGCGGCACCAGCGGGTGAAAATCGCCTCGCTCGGGCTCACCCAGTACTTCGACACCGTGCTCATCGCCGGCGAGGTCGGCGCCGCCAAACCGGACCGCGTGATCTTCGACACCGCGTGTGCCGACCTGGGCGTGGACCTGGGTGACACGGTGCACATCGGCGACCGCCTGCACGCCGACGCGATCGGCGCGCGTGACGCGGGCATGAAGGGCGTGTGGCTGAACCGCCAGGGCCCGCGCGAGGGCGCGCTCCCCGTGGGCATCTCCGCCATCAGCAGCCTCGCTGAGCTGCCCGAACTGCTCGTCTGCGAGCTGTCCGCCGCCTCGGCGTGACCCCGATTTCCGTTCCGCCGGGGACGTGGTCTAGTATTCCTCCCGGCGGAACGGACAGCCCCCAAAGCCACGGACAAGCGCCTGGCGGTCGGGTAAGTTGATCGGGAAACCATTGGGGTATGGTGTAATTGGCAGCACGACTGATTCTGGTTCAGTTAGTCTAGGTTCGAGTCCTGGTACCCCAGCTGCAAGGGTCAAAAGTAGATGTGCTAGACTACTTCCCGAGCAACGCAGGACAGCAAGAGAAGATCTGATAAAGTAAATACAGAAGTTCCTGGCCCCGTCGTCTAGCGGCCTAGGACGCCGCCCTCTCAAGGCGGTAGCGTGGGTTCGAATCCCATCGGGGCTACAGACCGGAAGACCCTTGTTCTGCGTAAGCAGAACAAGGGTCTTTTCGCATTTCACATTGGGGGTCCGACCCCCAAACCCCGGGCAGGAGGGCTTCGCCCCTGCACCCCTGCCCCCGACCCCTGCACCCCCGCCACTGGTCGGGTGGCGGGGGTGCGTGTGGTCTACAGGCGCGTCTGGAGGGCCTCAGCGGCTGCTAGGAGGTCTGCGGCCCACCGTGCGCCCGGACGGCGCCCCATGCGGTCAATGGGGCCGGAAACGGACACCGCCGCGACCACGGAGCCCGTGCTGTCCCTTACCGGCGCGGAAACGGAAGCGACTCCCGGTTCTCGTTCCGCGACGGACTGTGCCCATCCACGACGCCGGACCTCCAACAATGTCCGTTCGCCGTAAACGGCATCGGCGAGAACGGAACGTTGAGTTCCCGGATCGGCCCACGCGGCCAATACCTTCGCACCCGAACCGGCCGTCATCGGCAATCGCGCGCCGATCGGCACGGTGTCGCGCAAACCACTCGGTGGTTCCGCGGAGGACACGCAGATCCGCTGCATCCCGTCCCGCCGGTACAACTGGACGCTCTCTCCCGTGATGTCGCGCAACCTCGGCAACACCGAGGACGCCGCGTCGAGCAACGGGTCGGTTGCCCCGCCCGCCAACTCGCCCAGTGCCGCGCCCGGACGCCAGCGACCGTCCGAACCCCGTCGCAACAACCGGTGCACCTCGAGCCCGACCGCCAACCGGTGCGCGGTAGCCCTCGGCAAGCCCGTCCGGTTGCACAACTCGGCGAGCCCACACGGATCCTTTGCGACGGCGTTCAAGACAGCCACTGCCTTGTCCAGCACGCCGATCCCGCTATGCTGTCCCACAAGCCGATACTAACTTCCCACTGTCTGGGAAGTCCAGATCTATCGACTGTCCAGATCTTGGGAGAGTTGCGATGAGCCGCACGCTCGCGGAGAAGGTGTGGGAAGCACACGTCGTGCGCCACGGCAGTGGCGCCGAGCCGGACCTGCTCTACATCGACCTCCACCTGCTGCACGAAGTGACCAGCCCGCAGGCGTTCGACGGCCTGCGCCTGGCGGGGCGACAGCTCCGCCGCCCCGACCTCACGATCGCCACCGAGGACCACAACGTCCCGACGATCGACATCGAGCTCCCGATCGCCGACCCGGTGTCGCGCACGCAGGTCGAGACACTGCGCAAGAACTGCGCGGAATTCGGCGTCCGGCTGCACCCCATGGGCGACGCCGAACAGGGCATCGTGCACGTCGTGGGCCCGCAGTTGGGCCTGACGCAGCCCGGTATGACGGTCGTCTGCGGTGACAGCCACACGTCCACGCACGGCGCGTTCGGCGCCTTGGCGTTCGGCATCGGCACGTCCGAGGTGGAGCACGTGATGGCCACCCAGACGCTGCCGCTGCGGCCGTTCAAGACCATGTCCATCACGGTGGACGGCGAGCTGAAGCCCGGCGTCACGGCCAAGGACATCATCCTCGCGGTGATCGCGAAGATCGGCACCGGCGGCGGCCAGGGCTACGTCCTGGAGTACCGGGGGCGCGCGATCGAGGCGCTGTCCATGGAAGCCCGCATGACCGTGTGCAACATGTCGATCGAGGCGGGCGCCCGCGCGGGCATGATCGCGCCGGACCAGACCACGTTCGACTACGTCCAGGGCCGTCCGCACGCGCCGACCGGCGCGGACTGGGACGCGGCCGTCGAGTACTGGAAGACCCTGCGCACCGACGACGACGCCGAGTTCGACGCCGAGGTCCGCCTCGACGCCGACGAGCTCACGCCGTTCGTCACCTGGGGCACCAACCCCGGCCAGGGCCTGCCGCTGAGCGCCAGCGTGCCCGACCCCGAGACCATCGTCGACGAGAACGAGCGCGTGGCCGCGGAGAAGGCACTGACGTACATGGGGCTGACCGCGGGCACCCCGCTGCGCGACATCCACGTCGACACGGTGTTCCTCGGCTCCTGCACCAACGGCCGCATCGAGGACCTGCGCGCGGCGGCGGACGTCCTGCGCGGGCACAAGGTCGCCGACGGGGTACGGATGCTCGTGGTGCCCGGTTCAATGCGGGTTCGCGCGCAGGCCGAATCCGAGGGACTGCACGAGGTGTTCCTGGCGGCCGGCGCGGAGTGGCGCCAGGCCGGCTGCTCGATGTGCCTGGGCATGAACCCGGACCAGCTCAAGCCGGGCGAGCGCAGCGCGTCGACCTCCAACCGAAACTTCGAGGGCAGGCAGGGCAAGGGTGGCCGCACCCACCTGGTTTCGCCACTCGTGGCCGCCGCCACCGCCGTGCGGGGCACGCTCTCGTCGCCCGCCGACCTGGTCTGAGGGAGTTCTACGAACATGGAAGCGTTCACCACGCACACCGGGGTCGGCGTTCCGCTGCGCAGGTCCAACGTGGACACCGACCAGATCATCCCGGCCGTCTACCTCAAGCGCGTGACCCGCACGGGCTTCGAGGACGGCCTGTTCGCCGCCTGGCGCGGCGACGAGCAGTTCGTGCTCAACCAGGAACCGTTCCGGGCGGGCAGCGTGCTGGTCGCCGGGCCGGACTTCGGCACCGGGTCGTCCCGCGAGCACGCCGTCTGGGCGCTCATGGATTACGGCTTCCGGGTGGTCATCTCCTCCCGGTTCGCCGACATCTTCCGCGGCAACTCGGGCAAGCAGGGCCTCGTGGCCGCCGAGTGCTCGCAGTCCGATGTCGAATTGCTCTGGAAGCTGCTGGAGAACGAGCCCGGCACCGAGGTGACCGTCGACCTGACGAACAACACCGTTGTGGCGAAGGACTTCACCGCGCCCTTCACGGTCGACGAGTACACCCGCTGGCGGCTGCTGGAGGGATTGGACGACATCGCGCTGACCCTTCGGCACGCCGATGACATCACCGAGTTCGAGCAGCACAGGGCGACTTGGTTGCCCACTACCGATCCGCTGCCCGCAGGGTGACTCGAAGGGGTCGGATTCCCCTCCGAACAGCGGGAATCCGGCCCCTTCGAACCCTCCGGGGCCGCTGAGGTGTCCCTCGACAGGTCGTAATTGCCCACGCCACAACGGAAAATCTGGCGTGGCGATTGGTATTTCCTTGCATATGGGCTTACCGTGGGCAATCAGTCGGCCCGACTAGGGCCGTGAGCGTCCTGGGAGGGACTGAAGGTGAACAAGGCCCAGCTCATCGAGGCGCTCGCCGAGCGCCTTGGCGACAAGAAGAACGCCGCTGCCGCTGTCGACGGGCTCGTCGACGTCATCGTCCGCAGCGTCCACAAGGGCGAGAAGGTCAACATCACCGGTTTCGGGGTGTTCGAGAAGCGTGCCCGTGCGGCCCGCACCGCTCGCAACCCGCGCACCGGTGAGACCGTGAAGGTCAAGAAGACCAACGTTCCCGCGTTCCGCGCGGGTTCGACGTTCAAGGACGTCATCAGCGGCACGAAGAAGCTGCCGCGCGTCACGGCCGCGAAGCCCGCGGCCGGTGCGGCGGCCAAGCCGGCCGCCGCGACGAAGGCCCCGGCCACTCGCAGCACCACCGCGCGCGCCACCACTACGCGTGCGACGCGTAGCACCGGCACCGCTACGCGCGCCGCTGCGGCAGCCACGAAGGCACCGGCAACCCGCCGGACCGCCGCGGCTGCGAAGCCCGCCGCCACCGCCACCAAGGCCGCGCCTGCCAAGAGCACCGCGACCAAGGCCCCGGCCGCCGCGAAGGCGACTGCGGCAAAGGCGGCGGCTCCGGCGAAGCCGGCGGCCAAGAAGACGGCGGCCACCACCAGCACGGCGGCAAAGGCGACGCCGGCCAAGGCCACCACTGCTGCTGCCGCGAAGCCCGCGGCAGCGAAGAAGGCCCCGGCCAAGAAGAAGTGAAACCAGGCCGGGCGATCGCCGGCCAGGTAAGCAACACACACGCTCAGGGCCCGATGCGGACGCGCACCGGGCCCTGAGCGCTTTCCACCCCCCACCCCACCCTCTCAACCCCCCCAAGTCGTTCCCAACCCCGCGCGCCCCTCTTCAACCCCACACCTCCCACCTTCGGAACACGCGTGTCCTACGTTCGGAACGGCCGTGTCCTACGTTCGGAACGCGTGAGTCCTACGTCCAGGACGCGTGAGTCCCACATTCGGAACGCGTGAGTCGTACGTTCGCGTCGCGAGAGCCGAACGCTCAGGTGCCGTGAGTCCTGCGTTCAGGACCCCCGAGTTCAACGCTCGGAACACTCCGGTGGGGCAACTCGGGCACGGTGAACCCGTCACTCGGACACCGAGGAACCCACCGCTCGCGCGTGACGGAGATGCGACGGAGATGCTTCGCAAGGGTCCCCGCCAGGGGGGTCCCCAGTTCTCATACTGCCGGCGCGGTCTGACATTTCTGGCGTAACGGTTGCCGCCTGTGGACAACTCAATGTGCTCAAGTGAACCCGTGCCGTGACCCGACCGGCCGAGTCACGGCGCGCGAGTGGCCGATTCGGCGAGTTTGAGCGAACGAAGCGCGGGAATCAGGTAGTGGGAGTCGGCAGAGCGGTCGGGAAGTAGTGCGCCGAGACGAGCCTCGGCCAGGAGGTGTGCGAGTCCGAAGTGGACCACCCCGGCCCCGGTCGGCGGAACGCCAGCAGCCACGTGCTGCCCTTCTTGCACGGCGTCCCGCCCAACGACAGACCGCCCAGGTCGGCGAGGGTGGACACGATGTCCGGGATCACCCCGCCCTGGCTGCACACGACCGGCGTGCCCACCCCGTCCGCGATCTCCAGCAGCCGCACCAGCCCGGCCTCGCGGTCCGGCCAGTACCCCTCCTCGGACAGCCGGGGTTCCAGCAGCACGCCCAAGCCCAAGTCCTCCGCCACCCCCTGAACGGTCTCCACGCACCGCACCCGGGGCGCGGAGTGGACCCGAACCGGCTTCCACAACGGCAGCATCGCACCCAACCCCGACGCCTGCCGCCACCCCGCCGAACTCAACGGCCGCAGGTCGTCGTCACCCTGCCAGTGGTCCCGCTTGCCCGCCTTCGCGTGCCGCACCAGCAACACCGTCGCCAAGTCCGCGGGCGCCGCCGTGAAAGCCGCCAACACCGACCGGTCCTCGTCCCGCGTCACCAAGGAACCCGCCTCGGCGAACGGCACCCACCGCAGCTCGTCGACCTCGTCGGACGGCACGAACGCCCCCGACTCGGCCCGCGCGCTGAAGTAGTCCACCACTTTCGGCTTGCCGAAAGCCTCGTACGACGCCTGGCACAGGTACCGCCCGAGCACGGCGTGGAACCCCGTCTCCTCCAGCACCTCCCGCACCGCCGCCGCGGGCACCGTCTCGCCGGGGTCCACCTTCCCCTTCGGCAGGGACCAGTCGTCATAACGCGGCCGGTGCACGACGGCCACGCAACCATCGCGCCACAGCACGGCGCCGGCAGCCCGGATCAACGACTCACCCCAACGCGCGGTGGCCGCGCAGCATCTCGGTCTGGTGGTCGCGCACGCGCGACCCGTCCGCCGGCGACGCCTCCCACTCACCGTCGGGCTGCAGCACCCAGCACCGCGTGGTGGGTTCCATCGCCGAGTCCATCATCGCGTCCAACTGCGCGGTGAGCTTCGGGTCGGTCACCCGCACCTGCACCTCGACCCGCCGGTCCAGGTTGCGGTGCATCATGTCGGCGCTGCCGATCCAGTGCTCGCCGCACCCGACGAAGTGGAACACCCGCGAGTGCTCCAGGAACCGGCCGAGGATCGATCGGACGTGGATGTTCTCCGACAGCCCCTTGATGCCCGGCTTCAACGCGCACACCCCGCGCACCACCACGTCCACCTGGACGCCCGCCTGCGACGCCCGGTACAGCGAGTCGATGACCTGCTCGTCCACCAGCGAGTTCACCTTGATGCGCACACCGGCGGGCTCACCGGCCCGCGCGTGCTCGATCTCCCGCTCGATGCGCTCCACGATCCCGCGTCGCACCCCGTAAGGCGCGACCAGCAGGCTGCGGTAGTGGTCCTGCCTGGCGTACCCGGTGAGGACGTTGAACAGGTCGGTGAGGTCCGCGCCGATGGTCGGCTCGGCGGTGAGGATGCCGATGTCCTCGTACAGCCGCGCCGTCTTCGGGTTGTAGTTGCCGGTGCCGATGTGGCAGTAGCGCTGGATCCGCGAGCCCTCCTGCCGCACCACCAGCGAGGTCTTGCAGTGCGTCTTGAGCCCCATCAGGCCGTAGACGACGTGCACGCCCGCCTTCTCCAGCTGGCGCGCCCACTTGATGTTCGCCTGCTCGTCGAACCGCGCCTTGATCTCCACCAGCGCCACGACCTGCTTGCCCGCCTCGGCCGCGTCGATCAACGCGTCCACGATCGGGGAGTCGCCCGATGTGCGGTACAGCGTCTGCTTGATGGCCAACACCCGCGGATCGGCCGCCGCCTGCTCGATGAACCGCTGCACGGAGGTGGAGAACGAGTCGTACGGGTGGTGCACCAGCACGTCACCTTCGCGCAGCGTGGCGAAGATGCTCTTGGGCGTCTCGCGTTCGCCGAACGCCGAGTGCGTCGCGGGCACGAACGGCGCGTCCTTGAGCTGCTTGCGGTCCACGCTGTAGAGCTGCCACAGGGACGACAGGTCCAGCAGACCGGGCACTTGGACGACGTCGTGCGGATCGACCTCCAGCTCCCGCAGCAGCCGTTCCAGCATGTGCTCGGTCATGTCGTCGGCGATCTCCAGCCGCACCGGCGGACCGAACCGGCGCCGCGCCAGCTCCCGTTCCAGCGACTTGAGCAGGTCCTCGTCCTGGTCCTCCTCGACCTCCAGGTCCGCGTTGCGGGTCACCCGGAACGCGTGGCACTCGATCACCTGCATGCCCGCGAACAGCTCGCTCATGTGCGCCGTGATCAGTTCCTCCAACGGCAGGAACGTCGCCGTCGGGCTGGTGCGGTCGCTCTCCACCCGGACCAGGCGCGGCACGTTGTCCGGCACCTTGATGCGCGCGAACCGCTCCGCGCCGCCCTCCGGGTCGCGCACCGTCACGGCGAGGTTCAGCGACAGGCCGGAGATGTAGGGGAACGGGTGCGCGGCGTCCACGGCCAGCGGCGTGAGCACCGGGAACACCTGGTCGGTGAAGTAGTTCGACAGCCGCAGCTTCTCGAAATCGGTCAGCTGCGCCCAGTTGACGATGCTGATCGCGTGCTTCTCCAGCTCCGGCTGGACGTGGTCGAGGAACGCCCTGGCGTGCTGCTCGACCAGCTCCTGGGTGCGCTTGGCGATGCTGGACAGCTGTTCGCGCGGGGTGAGCCCGTCCGCGCTGCGCACCGACAGGCCGGTCTCGTCGCGGCGCTTCAGGCCGGCGACCCGGACCATGTAGAACTCGTCCAGGTTCGAGGCGAAGATCGCCAGGAACTTCGCCCGCTCCAGCAGCGGCTGCGAGGCGTCCTCGGCCAGCGCCAGCACCCGGGCGTTGAAGTCCAACCAGGACAGTTCCCGGTTGAAGTACCGGTCGTCGGGCAGGTCGGCCTGCGCCTCGGTGGCCGTGGCGGCGGGCGGTGAGCTGGGGAACGACCGGGTCGTCGCGTCCGCCGCCTGCTGCGCCGCCGTCGTGCCCGCACGTGTGCCGCCGCCGCGTCGGGTGGCCGGGCGCGGTCGTCGGCGGGGAGTGCTCGCAGCGGGCGTGGCCCGCGGCGTCCTCGTCCGTCGTTTCGGCGCGGGCTGCTCGGGAGTGTTGTCCGTGCTCACGATCAGCATTGTTCCCCACATCGGGCGACTCCGCGCTGATCGGAGCCGACGATGAAGTGAACTCCCCGTCACACCGGCCGCAGCACACCCATCACTTCACCCGCGGTATTGCGCACGAGAGTGACTCGTTGGCCTGCGCGCAGTGACCGCCAACCACCCTCCGCGACCGCTTCGGCCGACACGTCCATCAGCACACCGTCGTCCCGCAGCACGGTCGCTGAGCCGTCCGGATGATGTGCGCTCACCGTCGCCTGCTCGGTCACGTGCTTTGTCACCAGCCAAAGCTAGCCGATCGGAGCCAGTGGCCGATCAGGCGTTGTTGCCACATCAGCGACGACTCCGTTACTGAAAGAAGGAGCGGTCGGGTTGCGAGGTTGACTGTTGGTGCTGATGTTTTCGCCGGGGTTCTTGGGATCGAGGCTGTGGACGACTGTCCGCTGAGATCTCCGCCGCACACCGCGGTCTCAGCCGCACACAGGTGTCATAGCCGTGGCCGTGCGCGTGCCGAGGCCCAGGTCTGCCGCGAGCCGCAAGTCCTCCGCGGTGTCCACGTCGTGGCGCAGCGACGGCCAGGGACCGACCAGTGCCGTCGCATCGGAGGCCGCGTGCGCCGCCGCCGAGCCCACACCGAAAGCCGGGGCGAGGTCACCGCCGGCTGAAGACAGCAGCAGCGTCGTGCCCGTGCCCTGACGGTCCGGGCAGAACGACCGGCCGCGAGCCGCCGCCAGAGCCGCCCCCAACTCGTCCGTCCGCAACGCCGGCAGGTCCGCCTGCAAAGCGCCCACCACCGACCCCGCGTCACGAGAGCGCAGCACCCCGAACCCGAACCGCAGCGCCTCGTTCAACCCCTCCGGCCCGGCCACCGACTCCACCCCCAGCGCCCGCAGTTCCAGCGCCACCGCCGGGTCGGACGTGACCGCCAACACACCGCGCACCACCGGCAGCGCCGCCGCGATCGTGTCCAACGCGAACGCCAGCGCCAGCGCCGGCCGGTCCAGCCGGGCGCCCACCAGCCGCGTTTTGGCCCGGTCCAGGGTCTTGACCGGCACCACCAGGTCCACTTCGGCTCCCACCCCGCCATACTCCCCGATGCCGGCTGGACCTGGCCGGGGGCTCCGAGGAAGACTCCAGGTCCACGACGAAGAGGGAGTGCACGTGGCCAAGGAGAAGGGCGGCTTCTGGGTCGGGTTCGCCGCGGCGATCTTCTACCCCGCCACCGCGCTGATGGCGCGGCGGCGCATCGAGGGCGCCGAGCACGTCCCCAAGACGGGCGGGGCGCTCGTCGTGATGAACCACGTGTCCCACCTGGACCCGGTCTACGACGCCGTCTTCACGCACAAGCAGGGCCGCGTGCCGCACTTCCTCGCCAAGCACAGCCTGTGGAACGTCCCGGTCCTCGGCGCCGTCCTCAAGGGCGCCCGGCAGATCCCGGTCTACCGCGGCACCGCCGACGCCCAGCAGAGCCTCCGCGCCGCGCACGACGCACTGGAACAGGGCCTGATCGTGATCATCTACCCCGAGGGCACGATCACCCGCGACCCGGACGGCTGGCCGATGACCTCGCGCACCGGCGTGGCCCGGCTCGCCCTGGAGCACGACGTGCCCGTGCTGCCCGTCGCCCGCTGGGGCACCCGTGACGTCTACGACCACTACCGCAAGAAGTTCCGCCCGCTCCCGCGCAAAGCGGTGGTGACGAAGGTCGGCCCGCCGATCGACCTGTCCGCCTACCGGTCCCAGCCGCAGAGCATCGCGTTGCTGCGCGAGGTCACCGACGTGCTGATGAACGAGGTGAAGGGCCTGCTCGCGGACATCCGCGAGGAGCAGGCGCCCGACGGCTTCTACTCCAAGAAGGCCTGACGTGGACCGGGTCGCGGTGCTGGGCGCCGGGTCATGGGGCACCGCCTTCGCCAAGGTGCTCGCCGACTCCGGCACGGACGTGGTGCTGTGGGCGCGGCGCCCCGAGGTCGCCGACGCCATCTCGAACAGCCGGGTCAACACCGACTACCTGCCGGGCGTCACCCTGCCCGGCAACCTGACCGCCACCTCCGACGCCGAGAAGGCGTTGGACGGCGCGCAGGCCGTGGTGCTGGCGGTGCCGAGCCAGACGTTGCGCGCGAACCTGAGCGGCTGGCGTTCCGCGCTGCCGGCGGACGCGACGCTGGTGAGCCTGGCCAAGGGCGTGGAACTGGGCACGTTGAAGCGGATGAGCGAGGTGATCCGCGAGGTCGCCGGCGTGCCGGAGGACCAGGTCGCGGTGGTGTCCGGGCCGAACCTGGCCAAGGAGATCGCGGCCGAGCAGCCGACCGCCACGGTCATCGCGTGCACCGACCACGACCGCGCGGTCGACCTCCAGCACGCGTGCTCCAACTCCTACTTCCGGCCTTACACCAACGTGGACGTGGTGGGCTGCGAGCTCGGCGGCGCGTGCAAGAACGTCATCGCGCTGGCCTGCGGCATGGCGGCGGGCATGGGGTTCGGCGACAACACGATGGCCTCGATCATCACCCGCGGCCTCGCCGAGACCGCACGGCTGGGCGCGGCGCTGGGCGCGGACCCGTTGACGTTCGCGGGTCTGGCCGGTCTGGGCGACTTGGTGGCCACGTGCGCGTCGCCGCTGTCGCGCAACCGGTCGTTCGGGGAACGGCTGGGACGCGGCGACACGCTGGCGCAGGCGCAGGAGGCCGCGCACGGGCAGGTCGCCGAGGGCGTGAAGTCGTGTTCGTCCATCCGCGAGTTGGCCGCGCAGGTCGGGGTGGACATGCCGATCACCGAAGGCGTGCACCAGGTGTGCCACGAGGGCCTGGACCCGCGCGTGCTGACGGCCGCGCTGCTCGGGCGTGAACGGAAGGCGGAACGGCAGTGACCTGGGGCGACGGCACGCGCGTCGTCCACTCGACGCCGGCCGCGCCGGCCGCGCCGGGGGAGCCGTTCCTGGCGGGACCGGTGTTCGCCTCGGCCTACCACCTGGGCGGCGAGGACACGTACGGCCGGGCGCACAACCCGACGTGGCGCGCGTTGGAGGTGGCGCTGGGCGGGTTGGACGGCGGCACGACCGTGCTGTTCCCGTCCGGCATGGCGGCGATCTCGACGTTCCTGCGCGTGGTGCTCAAGCCCGGTGACGTCGTGGTGGTGCCGAGCGACGGCTACTACCTGACCCGCACGCTGGTCGCCGAGATGCCGGTGGGGGTGGTCGAGGTGCCGACCGCCGGGCCGTACCCGTCGTTCGACGGGGTGCGGCTGGTGCTGCTGGAATCGCCGTCCAACCCGGGGCTGGAGGTGTGCGACATCGCGGCACTGGCCGAAGCCGCGCACGCGGCGGGCGCGCTGGTCGCGGTGGACAACACGACCGCGACGCCGCTCGGCCAGCAGCCGCTGCTCCTGGGCGCGGACGCGGTGCTGAGCAGCGACACGAAGGCCGTCGCCGGGCACAGCGACGTGCTGCTCGGTCACGTGTCCACCTCGGACCCGGCGTTGGCGGAACGGGTGCGCGCGGCGCGGACGACCGGTGGCGCGATCCCCGGCCCGTTCGAGGCGTGGTTGGCGCACCGCGGCCTCGGCACGCTGGACCTGCGGCTGAGCAGGCAGGCGGCGAACGCGGCGGCCCTGTACGACGTGCTGAAGGCGCACCCGGCGGTCACCGGGCTGCGGTGGCCGGGCGCGCCGGAGGACCCGGCGCACGAGGTCGCGTCGCGGCAGATGCGGCGGTTCGGCGGGGTGCTGACGTTCGAGTTGGCGGGTGTGGACGCGGTGGCCGCGTTCCTGGAGCGCTCCCGGCTGGTGTTCGCGAGCACCAGCTTCGGCGGCCTGCACACCAGCCTGGACCGGCGCGCTCAGTGGGGCGACCCGGTGCCCGAGGGCCTGGTCCGGCTGTCCGCGGGCTGCGAGGACACCGCCGACCTGGTCGAAGACGTGTTCCAGTCCCTCTGATGGGTCCATTTCGTGGGACGTGGTTGCGCGGTGACGGGGGTGCTGCCACTCTCGTCAGCATGTCTTTCCGCGCCATGATCGACGGGCGGGGTCACATCGACCTCAGCCTCGTCGCCAGCGCGCTCTGTCTTTCTCGGTGATCGTCCCGCGTCCCGCGAGCCCCTGAGGGTTCGCTCACTTCCGCGCACTCACCCCGAGAAGGAACCATGTTCGCCGTTCCGGAGAACACCATCGCCCTGCCCCAGTCGCACGCCGCGCTGCACCCCGTGCGGATCGCGCTCGACACGGCGGCACGGCGGGAGCGCTGGGCCCACCTGCTCCGCTACGACCCCGACACCCGCTTCGCCGCGCTGGTGGAGAAGACCGACGAGCAGGAGGTGTGGCTGATGAGCTGGTTGCCCGGCCAGCACGCCGACCTGCACGACCACGGCGTGACCACCGGCGCGTTCACCGTGGTCAGCGGCTCGTTGACGGAGATCGTCACACCGGGCCCGACCCAGGTGCTGCACCACCTCGTCGCCGGGCAGTCGCGGGTGTTCGGCCCCTCGTACGCGCACCAGGTGCGCAACGACGGCGTCGACCCCGCCGTCACGATCCACGTCTACCGCGACGGCGGGCGCACCATGCGGCCGGTCCGGTACGACCCGGTGTCGGGGACTACGTCCGTGCGGTGACGTGCGGCGGCACGTCCCAGTCGCCGATCAGCAACGGGTCCGACTCGGGCTCGCCCCAGACCGTGCGCACCGGCAGCACACCCGCCCACTTCTCGTTGCGCACGACGTCCTCGGGCTCGTCGCCGGGCGGGCTGCTGCGGATCTTCACCGACGCCTCGGCGAGGTCCAGCGACAGCACGGCGGTGGCGGCGAGTTCCTTCGGCGTCGGTTGGCGGGCGTAGTCCCAGGAGCCGGGCGCGATGTGCTCGGTGATCACGCGCAGGCCGTGCCGCTTGGCGTCGTCACCGGTGACCGGGAGGGCCGTGCCGTGGATGACGGCGGCGCGGTAGTTCATCGAGTGGTCGAACACCGAGCGGGCGTAGACGACGCCGTCGAGGATCGTGACGCCGACGCACACCGGCACGCCGGTCGCGGCCTGGCGGAGGCTGCGCGCGCCGGTCGATCCGTGCAGGTAGAGGGTGTCGCCGTCGCGGCCGTAGCCGGTGGGCAGCACGAGCGGCGCGTCGTCCACGACGACGGCCAGGTGGCAGACGAGGGCGGCGTCGAGGACCGCGTGCAGCGCCTCGCGTTCGGTCACGGCGCGGTTGCGTCCCCGCTTGATGGTGCTGCGGTCCGTCGGTGACAGCGTCATGCGGTCAGCTTTTCGGGTAAAGTGGACTCCTTCAAGAACCAATTCTCGGCGTTCTGAGGAGGCCACTTGTCGGAGACGGCACTGGCGGTCGTGCTGGACCGCACGTCGGCCGAACCGTTGGCCGTTCAACTCGCGGTCGCCCTGCGTGCGGCGGCGGCCGACGGACGGCTGCGCAGCGGTGACCGGCTGCCCTCGACGCGGGCGTTGGCCGAACGGCTCGGCGTGAGCCGGACCGTGACGGCGGCGGCGTACGAGCAGCTGCACGCCGAGGGCTGGATCGCGGGGCGGCACGGTTCCGGGACGTACGTGACCACGACGCCGCCGGGTGCGTTGAAGTCGCGGACCCGGCGTGCTGCCGTGGCGGCTGTGCCTGCCGACGTGGTCGATCTCGCGCCGGGGGCGCCTTGGGCCGAGGGGCTGGATCGCGCGGCTTGGCGGCGGGCTTGGCGTGCGGCGGCGGACGTGCAGCCGATGTTCCGGCCGGCTCGGGGTGGGTTGCCGGAGTACCGGGCGGTGGTGGCGGAGCACCTGCTGCGGCACCGGGGGTTGGCGGTGCGGGGTGGGTTGCGGGAGGAGCTGGTGCTGGCGACCGGCGGGACGACGGCGGCGTTGGTGGAGCTGGGGTCGGCGGTGCTGCGGCCCGGTGACGCGGTGGCGGTGGAGGAGCCGGGGTACCAGCGGGCGGTGTGGGCGTTGCGGTCGGCCGGGGTGCGGGTCGTGCAGGCGCCCGTCGACGCCGAGGGGTTGCTGGTGGAGGCCGTGCCGCCGGGGGTGCGCGGGGTGTACTGCTCGCCCGCGCACCAGTACCCGTTGGGTGGGCGCATGTCGGCCGCGCGGCGGGTGGCGTTGGTGGAGCGGGCGCGTGCGGAGGGGTGGTTGGTGGTCGAGGACGACTACGACGGCGAGCTGCGGTACGACGTGGCGCCGTTGCCGTTGTTGGCGGCTCTGGCTCCGGACGTCGTGGTGCACCTGGGTACGACGAGCAAGATCCTCACCCCGACCCTCGGCGCCGGCTGGATGGTCGCGCCGGAACCGATCGCCGCCGAAGTCCTCGCGCACCGCGACCGGACCGGCACCAGCCCGTCCGCGGCGGGCCAGCGAATCCTGGTGGAGCTGGCGCGCAACGGCGACCTGGGCCGGCACCTCCGCAAGCTCCGACGTGAACTCTCCGAACGCCGAGCCCTGCTCTCGGCGGCCTTCGCCGACGCGGGCATCCCCGTGCTGGGCGACGACGCCGGCGCGCACATCGTCGTGCCGCTGTCTTCCGCGCAGGCGGAACGCGACGTCCTGGCCGAGGCCCACGACCACGGCCTGCGCCTGGACGGCCTGAGCCGCCACCACGCCGGCCGCCCGAAGGTCCACGGCGCCGCCATCGGCTACAGCGCCTGCTCCCGCGACCAGCTGACCTCCGCCCTCCCAACCCTGATCCGCATCCTCAACGCCCCCACCCACGCATCCTGAACGCTCAACTCGGGCGTCCCGAACGTAGGACACGCGCGTTCTGAACGTTGGACACGCGCGAGAGTCGAACGCTCAGGTAGGTCGAGTTCAACGTTCAGGTCGGGTTGGGCGCGTTCTGAGTGTTGAACTCAGGGGGCCTGAGGGTTCGACTCTCGGGGGTTGGGGTGGGGCGGATTCGGTGCTCGGGTGGGCGAAGGTCGGTGGGTGGGTTACGCCATCCGGGTATGGTCCGAGCCATGACACAGCGCAAGACCAAGGTCGCCGTGGTGTTCGGTGGGCGCAGCAGTGAGCACATGGTCTCCTGCCTGTCCGCCGGCAGTGTCCTGCCGCACCTGGACCGGGACCGGTTCGACGTCGTGCCGGTGGGCATCACCGACGCCGGCGCGTGGGTGATCGGCGCCGACGACACCAAGGCGCTCGAGGTGCGCGACCGGCGGTTGCCCACTGTCAACTCGCTGGTCCCGGTGTCCGGCACGGAACTCGTGCCGGTCGCGCCGAACGACGTGCTGGCCGACGTGGACGTGGTGTTCCCCGTCCTGCACGGCGCGTGGGGCGAGGACGGCACCATCCAGGGCCTGCTGGAACTGGCGGACATCCCGTACGTGGGACCGGGCGTGCTGGCCAGCGCGGTCGCCATGGACAAGGAGTTCACCAAGCGCCTGCTCAAGGGCGTGGGCCTGCCGGTCGGCGAGTTCGCGGTGCTGCGCCGCGAGCAGGACACGTTGACGGAGGAAGACCGGGAACGGTTGGGGCTGCCGGTCTTCGTGAAGCCGGCGCGCGCCGGGTCGTCGGTGGGCATCTCCAAGGTCGTGGACTGGGCCCACCTGGACAGCGCGATCGCCCTGGCCCGCAAGACCGACCCCAAGGTGATCATCGAGGCCGCCGTCTCCGGCCGCGAGGTCGAGTGCGGTGTGCTGGAGTTCCCCGACGGCCGGGTCGAGGCGTCGCTGCCCGCCGAGCTGCGCATCGTCGGCGGTGAGGTCGACTGGTACGACTTCGACGCCAAGTACCTCGACGACGTGTGCGAGTTCGACATCCCGGCCAAGCTGGAGGAGCACGTCGCCCGCGACCTGCGCGAGATGGCCGTCACCGCGTTCCGCGCGCTGGACTGCCAGGGCCTGGCCCGGGTCGACTTCTTCGTCACCGACTACGACGAGCTCGTCGTCAACGAGGTCAACACCATGCCCGGCTTCACGCCGATCTCGATGTACCCGCGGATGTGGGCCGAGACGGGCATCGACTACCCGACCCTGCTGACCACGCTGGTCGACACCGCGATCGCCCGCGGCACCGGCCTGCGTTAACCCGTGGTGCGCACGGGGCCCTTGGCGAGCGTGTCTCGGATCGTGGTCGAGATGTCCTGCAGGGGTCCCGTGCCCGCGTCCGACGGCACGGTCAGCGCCACGTACACCGGCCGGTCCACCACGTACCAGGTGGACGACCCGGCCTCGGACACCACCAGCCAGTCCACGTCGGAGATCGTCCGCAGCTCGGAGGTCGGCGTGAGGTCAGCCGGACGGTCCAGACCACACCGCAGCACGACCGGCTCGTGTTTCGCGTCACCCCACGCCAAAGCCCCGGCGGGCGCGGACGACGCCAACTCCCGCCGCGGAAACGTGGTGCCGTTCGACACCAGCTGCATCGGCAGGCCGCTCAACAGCGCCTTGCACTCGTCCGATTCGGCCTTCGGGGCCGGCACGGGCACCAGCGCGACGGGTCCGGAGCGTTCTGCGGACGGGTCGGCGGGGTCGTCCTTGCCACCCGCGCCGAGGAAGAGGCCCACCGCCGCGACACCCGCCGCGAGCAGCGCCGGCAGGCCCAAGGCCACGGCGAGCAGCGGACGGGGGAGCAGCGACGCGGGTTCCGGTTCCTGTGCCACCCGGTTATGACAACACGGACCTACAGGTGGACCACCGGGCAGGTCAGGGTTCGTGTGATGCCCTCCACGTTCTGGATACGGGCGACCACGAGCTGTCCCAACTGGTCCACGGTCTCGGCGTCGGCCCGGACGATGACGTCGTACGGGCCGGTGACGTCTTCCGCGGTGGCCACCCCGGGGATGCCGGAGATCTCTGCCGCAACGGCGGCTGCCTTCCCGACCTCGGTCTGGATGAGGATGTATGCGTGCACCACGGCGTGCCCCTTCGTCGCGACAGGTTAGGTCGGGGTAGGAACTGCACAGCAACGTACCCCAGTTGGGGTTCCGAATGCTCAGAACGGGAGGCAATCTTGCGTCCGGAGCCGCCGCGGAACGCGGACACGGTCGCTGAAGTGGGTGAGTTCGGTCTCATCCGCCGTGTGACGGCAGGTCGGACGCAGCCGCCCACCACCCTGCTCGGGCCTGGTGACGACGCGGCTGTGGTCGCGGCGCCCGACGGCCGCGTGGTGGTGTCCACCGACGTGCTCGTCGAAGGTGTCCACTTCAGACTCGACTGGTCGTCCCCAGAGCAGGTGGGCCGCAAGGCGGCGGCCGTGAACCTGGCTGATGTCGTTGCCATGGGCGCGATGCCGACCGCCCTGCTGATCGGTTTGGCGTGCCCGGCCGACACGCCGTCCTCTGTGGTCGAGGGGATCACCGCCGGCCTGTGGCAGGAGGCGACGGTCGCGGGCGCCGGCGTGGTCGGGGGCGACATGGTGTCGTCCGCGACACTGGTGATCTCCGTTACCGCGATGGGCGATATGGGCGGGTTGGAGCCCGTCACCCGATCGGGGGCACAAGTGGGTGATGTCGTCGCGGTGTGCGGGCGGCTCGGTTGGGCGGCGGGCGGACTGGCCGTGCTCCAGCGCGGGTTCCGGTCGCCGGTCGCGGTCGTCGGCGCGCAGCGGAATCCCGAACCCCCATACGCCGCCGGACCCCAGGCCGCGGCGGCGGGCGCGACGGCGATGATCGACGTCTCGGACGGCCTGCTGGCCGATCTCGGGCACATCGCGGACGAGTCGGGTATCGGCATCGACATCCGCACCGAGTTGCTGGAGGTGCACCCGCGACTGATCGACGTGGCGGCGGCGCTCGGCGCGGACGCCCGGCACTGGGCGTTGACCGGTGGCGAGGATCACGCGCTGGCGGCGACGTTCCCGGAGCCGGCGGCGGTGCCCGAGGGGTGGCGCACGATCGGCACGGTCCGGCACGGCAGCGGGGTGACCGTGGACGGCCGGGCGTACGAGAAACCCCCTGGCTGGGAGCACTGGCGCTAGGTAGCCTGGAGAGTGTGGAACTATTCACGCTCGCGTATGATCATCCAGACTCGATGAAGCTGATCGCCGATCTCCAGCAGGTCTTCGTGGACCGCTACGGCGACGGTGACGTCACGCCGGTCGACCCGGCCGAGTTCGCCCCACCCCTGGGGTACTTCGCGGTCGGGTACGTGGACGGCGAGCCGGTGGCCTGCGGCGGGTGGCGCGCCCACGACGAGGCGCGGGACTCGCTGCGGCCCGGCGACGCCGAGATCAAGCGCATGTACGTGGCGGACGCCCTGCGTGGACGCGGGTTGGCGCGGGTCGTGCTGGCGTCGCTGGAAACCACGGCGCTGGAGGCCGGGCGCCGGCGGATGGTGCTGGAGACCGGGTTGCGGCAGCCCGAGGCGATCAAGCTCTACGAGTCCAGCGGGTACGCGCGCATCGACAACTTCGGTGTCTACCGGCATCATCCGGAAAGCCTGTGCTTCGCGAAGGAGCTCTGAACGAACTCAGGGTCGGGGAGGAACCGCGATGGCGATCTACGCGTTGGGCGACTCGGAGCCGGTGATCCACCCGGACGCCTACGTGCACCCCGACGCGACCGTGATCGGCGACGTCCGGATCGGCGCGCACGCGTCCGTGTGGCCGCAGGCCGTGCTGCGCGGGGACTACGGGCGCATCGAGGTCGGCGCGCGGACGTCGGTCCAGGACGGCACGGTGGTGCACTGCACCGAGGTCCACCCGACGCTGATCGGCGCGGAGTGCGTCATCGGGCACAACGTGCACATCGAGGGCGCGACCATCGCCGACAAGTGCCTGATCGCGTCCGGAGCGGTGGTGCTCAACGGCGCCGTGGTGGAGACCGGCGCGATCGTCGGCGCGGGCGCGGTGGTGTCGTTCGACGGGCACGTGCCGGCCCGGTCGATGGCGCTCGGCGTGCCCGCGAAGGTGCGCGAGGGGTACGTCGTGCCGGACGGCGCCTGGCAGTTCGCGGTCGACAAGTACGTGGACAACATCTTGCTGTACCGCAAGGGGCTGCGACGGCTGGACTGAGATAGGGTCCCGCCGTGGCACGTCCGCTTGAGGAAATCATGGAAGCCGGCTGGGCCGCGGCACTCGCGCCCGTGGCCGATCGGATCGCCGCGATGGGCGAGTTCCTGCGGGCGGAGGTAGCCGCCGGGCGGACATACCTGCCCGCCGGGGAGAACGTGCTCCGCGCGTTCCAACAGCCGTTCCACTCCGTGCGGGTGCTGATCGTCGGCCAGGACCCGTACCCGACGCCGGGGCACGCGGTGGGCCTGAGCTTCTCGGTGTCGCCGGAGACCCGGCCGATCCCGAAGAGCCTGGTCAACATCTACACCGAGTACATGTCCGACCTGGGGCACCCGAAGCCGTCCAACGGCGACCTGACGCCGTGGACCGAGCAGGGCGTGCTGCTGCTCAACCGGGCGCTCACGGTGCAGCCGGGCAAGTCCAACTCCCACCGGAACAAGGGCTGGGAGCCGGTGACCGAGCAGGCGATCAAGGCGTTGGCCGAGCGGGACGCCCCACTGGTCGCGATCCTGTGGGGCAGTCAGGCGCGCGCTCTCAAGCCGCTGCTGGGCGCGGACCGCTGCGTCGAGTCGGTCCACCCGAGCCCGCTGTCGGCCGCGGGCGGTTTCTTCGGCTCCAAGCCGTTCAGCAAGGCCAACGACCTGCTCATGCGCCAGGGCGCGGCCCCCGTCGACTGGAAGCTCCCCTAACCCGCGTGTCCAACGTCCAGCACGCGCGTGTCCAACGCTCCGAACGCGTGAGTTGAACGTTCAGAACGCGTAGAACGCCAGAAGGCCCCCGGGATGTGAATCCCGGGGGCCTTCGACAAGCTTCAGGCGCGGGTCTCAGCCGCGCACCACCTTGCCGGCCTTCAGGCAGGAGGTGCACACGTTCAGCCGCTGCCGCGTCGAAGAGGAAACCTTCGCGCGCACGGTCTGAATGTTCGGGTTCCACCGGCGGTTCGTCTTCCGGTGGGAGTGCGAGACAGAATGGCCGAAGCCCGGCCCCTTGCCACAGACGTCGCACACGGCAGCCACGTCAGCCACTCCTTAAGGTTTCTGATCGGTACTCACGCCCCGGCGGGCGCGCAAGCGTGCACAAGCCTCAGCCGGGCATGGCAACCCAGTCAGGGTAGCCGGTGGGCCGTTCTGCCACCAAACCGGGTCGAATACTCTCGCCGCCATGCAGGCTCTCGATGCGGTCGCTGTGCGCCAGTGGGCGGACGCCTGCGTTCGATCCCTGGACGCCAACCGGGAGGACCTGGATCGCATCAACGTGTTCCCGGTACCGGACGGGGACACCGGGACGAACCTGCTCCAGACCATGAGGTCGGCGTTGGACGCGTTGTTGAGGACACCGGTGGACAACGTCGGGGCGGCGTTGGGGGCCCTCGCGCGAGGGGCGCTGGCCGGGGCGCGCGGTAACTCCGGGGTGATCCTGTCGCAGGTGCTGCGCGGCCTCGCCGAGGGCGCGCAGAGCGCCTCCACGATGTCCGGGTCCTCGTTCCGGCGGGCGTTGCTGCGGGCCGACGTGCTGGCCACCGCCGCCGTGTCGAAACCGGTCGCGGGCACTGTGCTGTCCGTGCTGCACGTGGCGGCCGAGGCGGCTCGGGACTGCGCGTCCGACGACCTGGACGACGTCGTGACGGTCGCGGCCAAGGCCGGTGCGGAGGCGTTGGCGAACACACCCCGTCAACTGGCCGTGCTGGCGCGCGCTGGTGTGGTCGACGCGGGTGGGCGCGGGCTGGTCGTGCTGCTGGACACGTTGGCGGCGGTGATCACCGGGCGGGCGGTCGAGGACGCGCCGGTGGCCGTCACGGTGCCGCGCGACTCCCTCACCACCGCGCGTGAGGCCGGGTCGTCGGAGTTCGAGTACGAGGTCATGTACCTGCTGGACGGGGTGCCGGACGGGGCAGAGACCGGGGCGGAGGACGGGTCGCCGCAGGTCGAGCGGCTGAAGGGCGAGTTGCAGGCGATCGGCGACTGCGTGTCCGTGGTCGGCGACGGCGCCGGGCTGTGGACGGTGCACGTGCACTGCAACGACATCGGCGCGGCCGTCGAGGCGGGCATCCGGACCGGTCGGCCGCACCGGATCACGGTGGCCCGGTTCGCCGACCAGATCGCCGCCCAGGCGCCCCGGTTCGTGCGCGACCGGGCGATCGTCGTGCTGGTCGACGGCGAGGGCGCGGCCGAGCTGTTCCGGTCCGAGGGCGCGGTGGTGTTCGAGCCCGGTGACACGGTGACGGCCGCCGACCTGCTGGCCGTGGTGGTGAGCACGCGGGCGCGGCAGGTGACCGTGCTGCCCGCTGAGCCTGCGTTGCGCGAACCGCTGGACGAAGCCGTGGCGCAGGCCGTCGCCGCAGGTCAGGACGTCGTGGTCGTGCCGACGTTCTCGCCGGTGCAGGCGCTGGCGGCGCTGGCCGTGCACTCGCCGTCACGGCGTGCCGGTGACGACGTGGTGGCCATGGCCGAGGCCGCGGCGGCCACCCGGCGCGGAGAGGTCGCGGTGTCCGAGCGCGAGGCGATCACCTGGGTCGGCCGGTGCCAGCCCGGTGACCTGCTCGGCATGGTGGACGGCGAGGTCGTGCTCATCGAACCCGGTGGGGCCGACGTCGGCGACCTGGCGTGCCGGCTGGTCGACCGGATGCTGGCCAGCGGCGGCGAACTGGTCACCGTGCTGTTGGGGCGGGCCGCCCCGGACGGGGTCGAGCGGGTGCTGGAAGATCACCTCCGCGTCGCCCACCCGGAGGTGGAACTGGCCGCCTACCAGGGCGGACAGCGGGACGCGCTGCTGGTTGTCGGTGTCGAGTAGTTGAATGGGCCGAGATGACGACCTTCGACGAGAAGCTGGTGTCGGTGCTCGGCAAGAAGAGCGCCGACGCGCTGGAGGCCGGGCTCGGCCTGGCCACGGTCGGTGAGCTGCTGCGGCACTACCCGCGCCGCTACGACGAGCGCGGCAAGCTGACCGAGATCGCCAAGCTGGAGATGGGCGAGCACGTCACGGTGCAGGCGCGGGTGAAGAGCGCGCGGCAGCGGCGGATGAAATCGCGCAGCGGCGAACTGCTGGAGGCCGTGATCACCGACGGCACCAGCGACCTGCACCTGGTGTTCTTCGGGCGCGGCTCGCGGAAGATCGAGCGGGAGCTGCTGCCGGGGCGCGAGGCGATGTTCGCGGGCAAGGTCGGCATGTTCAACGGCAAGCTGCAACTGGCCCACCCCGACTACCAGGTGCTCGACGGCGAGGACGAGAACGCTGCCGACTTCGCGGGCGCGTTCATCCCGGTCTACCCGGCGGCGCAGGGCATCCAGTCGTGGAACGTGTCCAACTGCGTGGAGCAGGTGCTCGCGGTGTGGGACGGGGTGACCGAGGACCCGCTGCCCGAGTCGCTGCGGGCCGCCCGCGGGCTGATCCCGCTGGAGAAGGCGCTGCGGGACATCCACCGGCCGGACGGCTGGGCGGCGATCACCGTCGCGCAGCAGCGGCTGAAGTGGGACGAGGCGATGGCCGTGCAGCTGGCCCTGGCGCAACGCCGCCGTTCGGCCACGGCCCGCCCCGCGCCCGCGTGCCCACCCCGGTCCGGGTTGGTGCGGGACGCCTTCGAAGCGCGGCTGCCGTTCAAGCTGACAGCGGGGCAGAGCGAGGTCGGCGAGCAGATCGCCCAGGACCTGTCCGGCGAGCACCCGATGAACCGGCTGCTCCAGGGGGAAGTCGGGTCGGGGAAGACGATAGTTGCGTTGCGGGCGATGTTGCAGGTCGTCGATGCCGGGCGGCAGGCGGCCATGCTCGCGCCGACCGAGGTGTTGGCGGCTCAGCACGCGCGGTCGTTGCGGGAGTTGTTGGGTGATCTCGGGCAGGCCGGTGAGCTGGGCGGGGCCGAGCACGCGACACGGGTGACGTTGCTGACCGGGTCGATGGGCGCGCCGGCGCGGAAGCGGGCGTTGTTGGAGATCGTGTCCGGTGAGGCCGGGATCGTGGTCGGCACGCACGCGTTGATCCAGGACAAGGTGGAGTTCGCCGACCTGGGGCTGGTCGTGGTGGACGAGCAGCACCGGTTCGGGGTGGAGCAGCGGGCCGCGTTGAGCGGGCGTGCGGGCGGGTCCACGCCGCACGTGCTGGTGATGACGGCCACGCCCATCCCGCGCACGGTGGCGATGACGGTGTACGGCGACTTGGAGGTGTCCGCGCTGCGCGAATTGCCGCAGGGGCGGTCGCCGATCAGCACGTCGGTGGTGCCGGTGGCGTCGAAGCCGGGGTGGCTGGACCGGGCCTGGCAGCGCATCCACGAGGAGGTGCGCAAGGGCCACCAGGTTTACGTGGTGTGCCCGCGCATCGGTGACGGCGAGTCGGAGGACTCGGGGTCGGCGGAGCCGCCGAAGGAGGATGGTTCGGATCGCAGGCCGCCGCTGGCCGTGGTGGACGTGGCGAACCGGCTGGCGGAGGGGCCGTTGCGGGGGCTGCGGATCGACATCCTGCACGGTCGGATGCCCGCCGACGACAAGGACGCCGTGATGCGGGCGTTCGCGGCGAACGAGGTGCAGGTGCTGGTCGCCACGACGGTGGTCGAGGTCGGCGTGAACGTGCCGAACGCGACCGTGATGGTGATCATGGACGCGGACCGGTTCGGCGTGAGCCAGCTGCACCAGCTGCGCGGCCGGGTCGGGCGGGGCAGCGCACCGGGGCTGTGCCTGCTGGTGACCGAGATGCCGGACGGTACCTCCACGATGGAACGGCTGCGCGCGGTCGAGTCCACTTTGGATGGTTTCGAGCTGGCGCAGCTGGACCTGGAGTTGCGGCGCGAGGGCGACATCCTCGGCGCGGCCCAGTCCGGGCGGCGGTCGGGGTTGAAGATGCTGTCGCTGCTGCGCGACGAGGACGTGATCGCCGAGGCACGGGTGGTGGCGCAGGAAGTCGTGGAGGCGGACCCGGAACTGGCCGCGCACCCCGGTCTGGCCGGGTTGGTGGCCGGGCTGCTGGACGACGAGCGCGCGGAGTACCTGGAGAAGGCTTGATTTGAATGGCCGTGTTGAATTGCCGCTGCTCCGCAGACGGCGGGGCGAGGTCGCCTGGGAAGTCGCGACCTCGCGGGGTGGGTGGGCCGTGCTTCGCAGACGGTGGGCTGGTCGCCTGGAAGTTGCGATCTCGCGGCTGGGTACCCTGACTCGTGCGCCGATTCCTGCTCGCCCTCGTTCCGCTGGCGTTGGTGGCCTGCACGGCCGCTCCGGCCGGTGATCCGGCTCCCACCACGTCGTCGCTGCCCAAGGGCGATCTGGCGGTGCTCGCCGAGCGCATCGAGCAGCGGCGGGCCGAGCTGGGGACGGCGCTGTTCCACACCGAGGGCTTCGCGTCCGACGGGCAGGCCACCGAGGTGCGCAACGTCGTGGACGGCGCGGTGCGGCAGGACGCCGACGGGCAGGCCGGGTCGATGACGATGGACGTGTCGACCGGCGGGCAGCCGAAGAAGATCGCGCTGGTGGTCGTCCGCGACGGCATGTACGTGCAGGTCGAGGGCGCGCCGATGCCCGAGGGCAAGAAGTGGGGCTTCTACACGGCGGCGAACGGCGGTGAGGTGTCCGCGTTGCTGCGCGGCTTCGGGCCCAGCGCCACGGTGGGCGCGGAACTCGACTACGTGCAGCCGCGGGCGGCGTTGATCGTGAACAAGGGGACCGAGCAGTTGGACGGAGTGCCGGCTACCCGGTTCGACCTGGTGGTGGACCCGTTGAAGATGGCGAAGGTCATCGAGAACCAGGACATCCAGTTGCAGCACACCCAGCTGGCCGAGTACGGGGTGAAGATCGCCGCGACGGTGTGGGTGGACGACACGAACGCGCCGCTGAAGGCGGAGTACCGGTTCGAGCTGGACGGCAAGGTCGTCAAGCAGTCCACCACCCGGTTCCGCGACTGGGGCAAGCCGGTCGAGATCACCGTGCCGGACCAAGGCGAGGTCGTCCCGGCCGACCAGCTGCCCCAGTAGCCCGGAAGACCGGTGGTCCGGGGTCCTGGGGTCCGGTAGTTCGTGGTCCGGAAAGTCGGTAGCCCGAGCCGGTATGCCGAAAGGCGTGCGAGCAGTGCTCGGGCCGTGCAAGCAGTGCTCTGCAGGGGTCGCGGCCTAGGGGACCCCTGTTTTTAATTCTACTGGCGGGGTCCGACAATTTCGGGCGGGTCGGGCGCGTCCGGTCTATTTGACCTGCTTGCCGGACTTGGGGATCGGCAGCTGGGCGGTCGGCTGTTCGGACGGGTCGGCGTCCTTCGCCTTGGTGTCCGTGGCCCTGGTGCCGGCCGCCTTGGTGGCTGCTGCGGGCTTGGTGGCCGCGGGCCTGGCTGCGGCGGGCTTCGCGTCGGTGGGCTTCGCGTCGGTGGGCTTGGCGTCGGTGGGCTTGGCGTCGGTGGGCTTGGCGTCGGTGGGCTTGGCGTTGGTGGACGGCTTCGCGTCGGCCGTCGGTTTCGTCGCCGGCTCCGGCTCGGTCGAGGCGTCGGCCGCTGCCTCTTCGTCCAGCGGCGTGAGGGTGGCGACCGCTCGGGACACCGCCGCCTGGGCCGCGGCGAACTGCGCGCTCACTTCCTGGTGCACGCGGTGCAGTTCGGCGAGCTTGGCGTCCGCCGCCGTGGTGCGGCGGTCGGCGTGGGCGTCCGCCTCGGTGATCGTCTTCTCCGCGCTGGCGTTGGCCTCGGCCACCGCCTTCTCGGCCTTGGCCCGGGCCTCGGCCTCCAGCTCGGCGATCTGCTTCTCGGTCTCGGCGCGCAGCTCCGCGGTCTCGGTGCGCGCGGTTTCGAGCAGCTTCGCGGCCTCCGCCTTGGCCTCGACCACGTGCACCTCGTGCTCCTTGCGGAGCTTGGTGCGCAGCTCGTCGTACTCCTTGTCGAGGTCGTCGTGGTAGCCCTTGTACTTCTGCTCCAGCTCGACCCGCTTGGCCTCCAGCTCCGCGGTCTTCGCCTCGAAGTCCGCGGTCAGCCGCTCGCGGTCGGCCCGGACCTCGGCCATCAGCGCCTCGTGCTCGCCGGTCAGCTTGGTCCGCAGCTCCTCGTGCGACCGCTCCAGCTCGGTGCGGCGCTCGTCGTACTGCAGCTCCAGCTCCTTGGTCCGCTGCTGGTGGGCCGCCTCCAGCTGCCGACGCCGGTCCTCCAGCTCGCCCATCGCCCGCTGGTGCATCGCCTTGCCCTCGGCCGCCTCGCGATCGGCCTGGGCCCGGGTGGCGTTCGCCTTGTCCAGGGCGTCCTTGCGGATGTCGGCGATCTCCTCCTCGGCCAACGTCATCATCACGCGCACGCGCTCGGTGACGTTGGTGGCGCTGGTCGGACTGGAGGCGAGTTTGCTCAGCTGCGCCTTCACCTTGTCCAACTCGGCACGTGTCGAGCTGAGCAGCTTGCCCAACTCGGCTGCTTGGGCCGACGCGGTCTCCCGCGCCCTGTTCGAGTTCTTGAGGTCGAACTCGAGTCGTGTCACCCGCTCGTTCACCTGGCGCTGGTTGTACCCGCGCAGAACGACGTCGAAATGGGTGCGGGCAGCAGGCTGCCCAGTCCCTTCAGCCCCGGCCATGCGGCCAACCCTACCGAGAAGTCGCCTGTGGTAGTCACCCGATATGGGGAACGCACCGTAACGGGTCGGTGATCCAGCGTGTGGGGTGAACGGGCGCTCGCTAAACATCGCTGTACGAGATCGTCAATACGCCACTGGCAACGACCCCGGCGGGGGCTGCGCAAGCCGTCCGGGCAAGGGAGAATCCCAGGACGTGGCCCGGAGGTCGCACCCACCTCGACCGGGAGAGTGACCGATCACGATGACGTCCGTCACGTGAGATGGAACTCCCGAGGGTCGGGAAGCGCACGGTAGCGTGCCTTGATTCACCGAGTCCTGCGCGCGAGGTCGGGCCGGACTCGCCGAGTAACCGGGAGGGAACGCCGCATGTTCCGCAAGGTTCTTGTCGCCAACCGCGGCGAGATCGCGATCCGGGCCTTTCGCGCCGCCTACGAACTGGGCGCCGGCACGGTTGCCGTCTTCCCGCACGAGGACCGCAACTCCCTGCACCGGCTGAAGGCCGACGAGTCCTACGAGATCGGCGAGCCCGGCCACCCCGTCCGGGCCTACCTGTCCGTGGAAGAGATCATCAAGGCCGCCCGCAAGGCCGGTGCCGACGCGGTCTACCCCGGCTACGGCTTCCTGTCCGAGAACCCGGAGCTGGCCAAGGCCTGCGCGGACGCTGGCATCACGTTCGTCGGCCCGCCCTCGGACGTGCTCGAACTGACCGGCAACAAGGCCCGTGCCATCGCCGCGGCCCGTGAAGCCGGCCTCCCGGTGCTCAAGTCCAGCGACCCGTCGAGCGATATCGACGCCCTGCTCCGGGCCGCCGAGGACATCACGTTCCCCGTCTTCGTCAAGGCCGTCGCGGGCGGCGGCGGACGTGGCATGCGTCGCGTCGAGCACGAGAGCGGGCTCCGCGAAGCCCTGGAAGCCGCATCACGCGAGGCGGAGTCCGCGTTCGGCGACCCGACGGTGTTCCTCGAACAGGCCGTGATCGAGCCGCGGCACATCGAGGTGCAGATCCTCGCCGACGGCGAGGGCAACGTGATGCACCTGTTCGAGCGGGACTGCTCGGTGCAGCGCCGGCACCAGAAGGTCATCGAGATCGCGCCCGCGCCGAACCTCGACCCCGAACTGCGCGAGCGGATGTGCAACGACGCGGTCCGGTTCGCCCGGCACATCGGCTACCGCAACGCCGGCACCGTCGAGTTCCTGCTCGACCCGCACGGCAACTACGTCTTCATCGAGATGAACCCCCGCATCCAGGTCGAGCACACGGTCACCGAAGAGGTCACCGACGTGGACCTGGTGCAGTCGCAGATGCGCATCGCGGGCGGTGAGTCCCTCGACGACCTCGGCCTGAGCCAGGACACCGTGCAGCTGCGCGGCGCGGCCCTCCAGTGCCGCATCACCACCGAGGACCCGGCCAACGGTTTCCGCCCGGACACCGGCATGATCAGCGCCTACCGCTCGCCGGGCGGCTCGGGCGTCCGCCTGGACGGCGGCACCATCGGCGTCGGCACGGCCGTGGGCGCGCACTTCGACTCGATGCTGGTCAAGCTCACCTGCCGCGGACGGACGTTCTCCGCCGCGGTGGCCCGCGCCCGTCGCGCGGTGGCCGAGTTCCGCATCCGGGGCGTGTCCACGAACATCCCGTTCCTCCAGGCGGTGCTGGACGTCGAGGACTTCTACGAGGGCCGTGTCACCACCTCGTTCATCGAGAAGCACCCGCACCTGCTCACCGCCCGGCACTCCGCCGACCGCGGCACGCGCATGCTCACCTACCTGGCCGACGTGACGGTGAACAAGCCGAACGGCCCGCGTCCGTCCGTTGTGGATCCGAAGGTGAAGCTGCCGGTGGTGGACCTGAACGCCGAGCCGCCGGCGGGGTCCAAGCAGAGGCTGGACGAGCTGGGCCCGGAGGGTTTCGCCCGTTGGATGCGGGAGAGCAAGGCGTTGGGGGTCACGGACACCACGTTCCGCGACGCGCACCAGTCCCTGCTCGCCACCCGCGTGCGCACCAAGGACCTGCTCGCCGTCGCGCCGCACGTGGCCCGTATGGCGCCGCAGTTGCTGTCCTTGGAGGCGTGGGGCGGCGCGACGTACGACGTGGCGCTGCGCTTCCTCGCCGAGGACCCGTGGGAACGGCTCGCCGCACTGCGCGAGGCGGTACCGAACATCACCCTCCAGATGCTGCTGCGCGGTCGCAACACGGTCGGCTACACGCCCTATCCCGAGGCTGTGACCAGCGCGTTCGTCGAGGAAGCGACGAAGACCGGGATCGACATCTTCCGCATTTTCGACGCGCTCAACGACGTCGAGCAGATGCGGCCGGCGATCGAGGCGGTGCGCGAGACGGGCACGGCGGTCGCGGAGGTGTGCCTCTGCTACACGTCTGATTTGTCGAACCCGGACGAGCGCATCTACACGCTCGACTACTACCTGAAGCTGGCCGAGCAGATCGTGGGCGCGGGCGCGCACGTGCTCGCGGTGAAGGACATGGCGGGTCTGCTGCGCCCGCCGGCTGCGGCACGGTTGGTGAGCGCGCTGCGCAAGGAGTTCGACCTGCCGGTCCACCTGCACACGCATGACACGGCGGGTGGGCAGCTGGCCACGTACCTGGCGGCCATCCAGTCCGGTGTGGACGCGGTGGACGGTGCGGTGGCGTCGATGGCGGGCACGACGTCGCAGCCGCCGTTGTCGGCGATCGTGGCGGCGACCGATTACACCGAGCGGGCTACGGGCTTGGACCTGCGGGCGGTGTGCGACCTGGAGCCGTACTGGGAGTCGGTGCGCAAGGTCTACGCGCCGTTCGAGTCGGGGATTCCCGGGCCTACCGGTCGGGTGTACTCGCATGAGATTCCTGGTGGGCAGCTGTCGAACCTGCGTACGCAGGCGGTCGCGCTCGGGCTCGGGCAGAAGTTCGAGGAGATCGAGTCCATGTACGCGGCGGCGGACCGGATGCTGGGTCGGCTGGTGAAGGTGACGCCGTCGTCCAAGGTGGTGGGCGATCTGGCGTTGCACCTGGTCGGCGCGGGTGTGTCGCCGCAGGAGTTCGAGGCGGACCCGGGGCGGTACGACATCCCGGCGTCGGTGATCGGGTTCCTGCACGGTGAGCTGGGCGACCCGCCTGGCGGGTGGCCGGAGCCGTTCCGCAGCAAGGCGTTGCAGGGGCGTGCGGCGCCGAAGGGTGTGGCGGAGCTGACCGATGATGACGTGAAGGGGTTGGAGGACGATCGCCGCAGCACGCTCAACCGGCTGCTGTTCCCGGCGCCTACGAAGGAGTTCCAGGCGCACCGGGACGCGTATGGCGACACGAGTGTGCTGGGTAGCAAGGACTTCTTCTACGGGTTGAAGCCGGGGGAGGAGTACCAGGTCGATCTGGAGCCGGGGGTGCGGCTGCTGATCGGGCTGGAGGCGATCGGTGAGGCGGATGAGCGCGGTATCCGCACGGTGATGGCGACGTTGAACGGGCAGCTCCGGCCGATTCAGGTGCGCGATCGGTCGATCGCGGCCGAGGTGCCGGTGGCGGAGAAGGCGGACCGCGGGAATCCGGGTCACGTCGCGGCGCCGTTCGCGGGGGTGGTCACGCCCAGCGTGGCGGAGGAGGACGAGGTCGAGGTGGGTCAGACCATCGCGACTATCGAGGCTATGAAGATGGAGGCGGCGATCACCGCGCCCAAGGCCGGTCGGGTGAAGCGGTTGGCCGTGCGGGGTGTGCAGCAGGTTGAGGGCGGCGATCTGCTGATCGTGCTCGACTGACGGTTCGTCGACGAGGAGCCGGGTGCCCGAGGGCGCCCGGCTCCTTGCTTGTTTCCCACCGGAAGAGTGGCGGTCCGGTGAATCAGAACTGTCTTTGTCCCGCCGCGGGACAATGTGCTCGCACTGCCCCCGAAAAGCCTATTGTGTAATCGCGTTCAAGTCGGGGATGCTCTGCTGCGCACAGGCATTCCTGCCTGTCTGACCTGGGGTAACCGGGGGGATTAGGTGAAATCGTTCACTCATGGCGTGCGCTTTGGCGTGCGCCGAAGAAGTGTTGTCAACACAGTTTCCGTCACATTGATCGCGGCGCTCGCGGCGGGTGTGTTGTCACCTGCGGCCACGCCCGCCGTCGCCGCGTCGGACAAGCCGAACGCGGTCGACGTGCGCGAGTTGCCGCCGCTGTCGAGCGAGCGGCCGAACGCCGAGCCGGTGGCCGCGGCTGACCCGAAGGCCGACTTCGCGCCGCTGGCCAAGCAGCCGGGTGGTTCGAGCTTCGACCCGGAGCGGTCGAAGGTGGTGTCGCGGTCGACGTTCATCACCGAGTACGAGAACCCGGACGGCACCCGCACGGTCAAGCAGTCGACCGAGCCGCTGAACGTGAAGGACCAGCAGGGCCGGTGGAGCCCGGTCGACCCGACGCTGGAGGTCGACGGCGCGACCCGGCGGGTGAAGGCCAAGCGCCACCCGCTCAAGCCGACCCTCGGCGCGACCGCCGACGACCCGTCGCTGATCGCGGTCGAGTTCGAGGGCAGGAAGGTCTCGCTCGGCGTCGAACAGCCCGCGCGCGGCAAGAAGGCCGAGGTGGGCGGCAAGTCCGTCGAGTACGCCGACGTGATCGAGGACGCCGACCTGAAGTACGAGGTCACGGCGGGTTCGGTCAAGGAGACCATCGTCCTGGCGAAGGCGCCCGCCAAGCCGTCGTGGCGCTTCACCCTGAGCACCGGTGGCCTGGAGCCGGTCGTGACCGGGCACGGCGCCGTGGAGCTGCGGGACGGGTCGGGCACCCCGAAGATCGTGATGCCGCCCATCGTGACGTGGGACTCGTCGGGTGGCGAGGACAAGCCCCCGGCCCACACCGGCGGCGCCTACGGGCTGGAGAAGTCCGGTGACGAGTGGGTCCTGACCGTCTCGGTGGACGAGGCGTGGCTCCGCGACCCGGCCCGTGTCTACCCGGTGAGCGTCGACCCGACGGTCACCTTCGGCGTGGCCTACGCCGAGTCCTACAAGTCCGACGGTTACTGGTGCCAGAACTGCGGTCTGCAGGTCGGCAACAGCCTGGACAACGGCGACAAGTACTGGCGCAGCTCGTTCCGCTTCGACTACCAGTCGCTGTACGGCAAGCGGATCGTCGGCGCGAAGCTGGACGTGAACAACCAGCGCTCGCCCCTGAGCCCGGACAAGACCTGGCCCGCGTCCATGTACCACGCGTCCGCGTTGGACTTCAACGGAGTGGGAGGCCTGCTCGCGACCGGCATGGTGGGCCAGGTCGGCACGCTCACCGGCGCGAGTCTGGTGTCGTTCCTGCAACACGTGGCGGACATCCAGCACATGGCCACGTTCCTCGTCGTCGGCCACGAGTCGGCCGGCACGTGGACCTACAAGAACCTCAGCGCGACGCTGACCGTGGACACGGGCAGCGCCCCGCCGGCGCCGGCGGCCGTCGCCCCGGCGGACGGTGCGGTGATCTCCCACCTGGCGCCGACGCTCCAGGTCTCGCCGGTGGCGGACCCGGACGGCGATCCGGTGAAGTACTGCTTCAAGGTCGCCACCGGCGTCGACGCCAAGTCCGGTGTCGTGGTGGACTCGGGTTGCCTGGACAGTCCGACGTGGACGGTGCCGCGGTCGGTGCTCCAGGACGGCGTCACCTACTCCTGGCAGGCGCACGCCTCCAGCGGTGTGGCGATGGTCGGCAGCCCGGTCCGCAAGTTCCGCATCGACCAGCGCGTCGGCGACCGCGGCCCCGCGCCGGTGGACCAGTTGGGCACGCTGACCATGAACCTGGCCAACGGCAACGTGATGACCTCGCAGTCGTCGCCGACGTTCACCACCGTCGCGGGCTCGGCGGGCGTGTCGATGTCGTACAACTCGCAGCAGCAGGAGCCGAAGGGCCTGCGGGCGTCCTACTTCCCGGACCTGTCGCACAACGGCAACATCAACACGGGCCAGGAGCCCGTGCTGGTGCGCACCGAGCCGCAGGTGAACGTGGACTGGGCGGACACCTCCCCGTTCGAGCCGGCCCTGCCGAAGGACTGGTTCGTGGCCCGGTGGGAGGGCTACTTCCAGGCGCCCGCAACGGGGACCTACCAGTTCGCCGGCGTGCACGACGACCACCTGAAGGTGTGGCTCAACGGCAACTCGGTCTACGACCAGCCGTGCTGCTCCGACGTCAACTGGAGCGTCGCGGGCACGGTGAACCTGACCGCCGGGCAGCGCGTGCCGATCAAGGTGGAGTTGGCCGAGCAGACCGGGTGGGCGTACCTGCGGCTGTTCGTGCGCACGACGGACGGCGCCACCGTGCCGTCGCAGATCGTGCCCGCGGACTGGCTGTACTCCTCCGACCTGCCCGCGCTGCCGAAGGGGTGGACGCTGTCCGCCGACCTCGACGGTGACGGCTCGACCTACACCGAGGCCAAGGTCACCGACCAGAACGTGGTGCTGACCGACGGCACGGGCGCCAAGCACACCTACACCAAGAAGAGCGCCGGTGGCTACACCGCGCCCAGCGGCGCCGAAGGGGTGCTCGCCCTGGACGCGTCCGGCCGCATCACGCTCGTCGAGGGCGCCGAGACGTTCGTGTTCCGCGCCGACGGCAAGCTGGAGTCGGTGTCACCGGTCCACGACACGCGCAAGCCCGCCGCGTTGCAGAACGTCTACGACGGCTCGCCGTCACGCCTGCGCGAAATCAAGGATCCGGTGTCGCAGCGCTCGCACCGACTGCACTACGGCCGGGCCGGCGACGACTGCTACGGCGGCGTGACCGTGCCGCCGGGCATGGACACCGCGCCGCCCACGCAGATGCTGTGCCGCATCAGCTACTGGGACGGCACCGACACCCGCCTCTGGTACAGCCAGGGCAGGCTCGTCCGCTTCGAGGACCCGGGCTCGGAGAACACCGACTACGCCTACAACGCCGACGGCCTGCTCAGCCGGGTCCGGGACAGCCTGGCCAACGACTGGCTCGCCGCCGACCCGGCCAACCGCGACGCCTTCGCCGCCTCGTCCGGCATCGGCTACACCACCATCGGCGCGAAGCCGTACGCCCTCACCGTGATCAGCCCGGTGCCCGCACCGGGGCGGGAACGGGCGCGGCACACGTACCGGTACGGCCCCGAGCCGCGCACCACGTACGTCGACGTCGCGGGCCTGACCCCGGCGACCGGGTTCTTCAGCAAGGTGGTCTACGACGACGCGTACCGGCTGCTGTCCACCACCGATGCCACCGGGCGCACTACCTCGCAGACCTGGGACCCGAAAGACCTGAAGCTGACCTCGACCGACGCGGCGGGGCGGGTCTCCACGACGGTCTACGACGCGCTGGACCGGCCGACCGACAACTACGGTCCGGCGCGGGCGTCGTGCTTCGACGGCCGGACGCCCACGGCGGCGTGCGCGGCGACCGTGCCGCACACCCGGACCAACTACGACGAGGGCCTGTCCGGCTTGACGGCCGCGGTCTACGACAACGCCGCCCTGATCGGCGCGCCGAAGATCAGCCGGACCGGTCTCGGCTCCGCGGACGGTGTCGTCCGGTCGGACTGGACGGACACCACCTCGCCGGGCCCCGGCATCCCGGCCGGGAAGTTCTCGATCCGGCTCAACGGCCTGATCACCTTCCCGAACGCGGGCAACTACAACATGGAGCTGCACGTCGACGACGGCGCCCGCATGTGGATCGACGACACCCTCGTCGTGGACATGTGGGCCGACGGCGGCTCGCGTCCCGCCAAGGGCGACTACAACAACACCGTCGCCGGATCCACGCACCGCATCCGCATCGAGTACTTCAACGGCGCGGGCCCCGGACAGCTGCACCTGAACTGGCGGCGGGCACCCGACGGCGTGTACGAACCGGTCCCCGGCCAGTACCTCAAGCCGAACTACGGCCTCACCACCTCCACGGTCGAGGGCGAGTCGGCGGGCGTGCCCGACCAGGCGACCACCACCGCCTACACCGGCAACGGGTCGGACGCCGTGTTCGGCCTCGTCACCTCCACCGGCACCGGCAGCCTGACCACGCGCAGCACGTACGAGGCGGTCGGCGTCGGGTACCTGCGCAAGACCGGCAAGAGCGCGCCCAACGGTGGGACGACCACCTACGAGTACTACGGCGACACTGAAGCACGAGACAACCCGTGCACGCCCGCAGCGGACCCGGTCAACCAGGGCGGCATGGCCCGGACCACGCGTTCCGCGGCACCCGCGACGGGGGCGGCGCGCGTTGACGAGCAGGTGTTCGACGCGTCCGGCCGCGTCGCGGCCAAGGGCACGTCGGGCCAGTGGGTGTGCACCACCTACGACGTCCGCGACCGGGTCGTGTCGGTCAAGTACCCGGCCGTCGGGTCCGCGGGAGAGCGGGTCGTCGACACGAACTTCGCGGTCGACGGCGACCCGTTGGTGACGTCCGTGTCGGACCACGTCGGCACCGTCACCACGAGGGTGGACCTGCTCGGCCGGGTGGTCGAGTACACCGACGCCAACGGCGTCCGCACGGAGACCTCCTACGACGTGGCCGGCCGGGTCCTGGCGGAGAAGGTCTTCCCGCCGAACCCCGCCGACGCGCCGCAGGAACTCAAGCGCGGCCACGACGACGCGGGGCGGCTCACGACCGTCGCGCTGGACACGACGACACTGGCCACGGTCACCTACACGACGGCGGGCGAGTCCGCGTCGGTGACCTACGCCAACGGCAGTTCGCTGTCCGCGATCGGCCGGGACGACACCGGTGCGACCACGTCCCACACGTGGCGGACGAGCGACGGCGTGTCGGTGGTGTCGAACGTGACCAGGACACGTGCGGGCACGATCGTGGACGAGTCCTTGGCCGGGGTGGACGCGCGTCCCAACGGCCCGAACTACGTCTACGACGCCGTGGGCAGGCTGACCGAGGCATGGGCGGCGGGGCACCACTACACCTACGACTTCGCCTCGTCGGCACCCGCCGGGTGCGCCGTCGGCGCCAAGGCGGACGCCGGGCTGAACACCAACAGGGTGCGCCTGCTCGACGAGACCGCGGCCGGCGTGGCGGAGACCGGGTACTGCTACGACGCGGCGGACCGGCTGCTGGGCACCGTGGGCGCCACCGCGGTGAGCGACGTCCGGTACGACGACCACGGCAACACCACCCAGTACACCGCCGGTGGCTCCACCACGTCCTTCACGTGGGACAGCTCGGACCGCAACGTCGCGGTGCGCACGACGGGCGCCGACCCGGCCGACGTGACGTACGTCCGGGACGCCGCTGATCGGATCACCCGCCGCAGCACCGCGGCGGGCGACGGGCAGACCGATCTCTTCTACGGCTACACCGGCGCCGGTGACACGGCGGACCTCGCGCTGGCCGGCGGTGACAAGAAGCTGTTGTCCCGCACGATCAGCCTGCCCGGCGGCGTCCTCCACACCTGGAAGCCGGGCGCGGTGACCGCATCGGTGGACCACCCGACCGTGCGCGGCGACCTGGTGCTCACCACCGGCGCGGACGGCAAGCAGGTCGGCCCGCTGCTGGGCTACACCCCGTTCGGCGAGCCGCTGGGCGCGGCCGGAGCGGTCGACTCCGACCAGGTCCCGGACAACCTGCCGGGGCAGGCCGACCACGGGTGGCTCGGACAGCACCAGCGACTCCACGAGCACGCGGGCGGGTTGTCCGTCGTGCAGATGGGCGCGCGGCCGTACAGCCCGCTGCTGGGTCGTTTCCTGTCCGTGGACCCGGTCGAGGGCGGCAGCGCCAACGACTACGACTACGTCAACGGCGATCCGGTCAACGACACCGACATCGACGGCCGCTGGCCCGACTGGGGCAAGCTGTGGAACAAGACGAAGGAGTTCGTCAAGAACAACAAGGTCGAGATCGCGCTGACCGTCGCGGGCTTCATCCCGGGCCTGGGCGCGGCGGCGTGGGCGTACCGCGCGTACCGGATCGTCCGCGCGGCCAAGTCCGCCTCCGGACTCAGCGGCGGCATCCGGGCGACGCGGGCGACCACCTGGCTGGCCGGCCGCATGTGGGTGGGGCGCGGCGCCACCAAGCGGGTCGCCGACACCGGCTACCGGTTGTTCTCGAAGAACGGCCTGCGCCAGTACCGGCCGCCCGCGTACAAGGGCAAGAAGTGGGGCTACCAGTCCAACTTCGAGTCACGCTCCGGCAGCAAGGGCAAAATGACCAACAACTACCACGTCAACAACAGGAGGTGGTGGTGAGGTGGCGGAATACGGCGGTCGGATCGCGTCGGTCGTGGACGCCCGGGGTCGCACCGGCTACCTGATGGTCCGGGAGTGGCACGGGGTGGACGAGGTGTCCGGCGAGCGGGCTCCCTCGGTGGACCTCGCGCTGGTGATCCGGTCCGAGGACGGCGAGTGGGAGTACTCCGACCGGGCCGACCCGGCGGACTACGACACCGGTGCCGAGCTGGAGCGCGGCGTGGTCGATTGGTACGGGCAGCCGCTCTCGCTCACCTGGCTGTCCGTCGACCGCGCGGCGGCGATCGAGGCGGAGCACTTCGCCGGCTGACGACCGCCGGGGGCCGGGTCCGGCGCGACCCGGCCCCCGGCGGTCGACACGGGCACTCCTCCGGGCCGGACACCATGACGGTGTCCGGCCCGGCGAGTGATCGCGACGGGCTCGTGGGTGTCCGCCGCCACATAGTGATCCGGTGGGAACCGGGTCGTCGGGCCTGGCGTTGGAGGAGGCATGAAGAAGGTCACCGCTGCACTGCTCGCCCTCACGGCCGGGGCCGTTGCCTGGGCTGCACGCGATGTGCCCTCGGCGTTGGGCGGTAAGCCCGACGGTGAGCGGGTGCGGCGGTCGCCGCAGTATCGCGATGGGAAGTTCCGCAACGCCGCGCAGACCCGGATGGTGCCGGACGGGGCTGCCGGGACGTTGCGGGAGATGCTCTTCGGTGGGCAGCAGCGGCACCCGGCAGGTGAGGTGCCGTTGGTGCCGCCGGTTGCGGGCACGTCGGACGGGTTGCACATCACCTGGTACGGGCACGCGTCGGCGTTGATCGAGATCGACGGTGCGCGTGTTTTGGTCGACCCGGTGTGGAGCGATCGGTGTTCACCGTCCCCAGTGGTCGGTCCTCGGCGGTTGCACCCGGTGCCGCACCAGTTGCACGAGGTGGGGCGAGTGGATGCGGTGGTCATCTCGCACGACCACTATGACCACCTCGACCTGCCTACGGTGCGTGCGTTGACCAAGGACCAGGAAGCGGTTTTCGTGGTGCCGCTCGGTATCGGCGCGCACTTGCGCCGGTGGAAGGTGCCGGAGCACCGGATCGTCGAACTGGACTGGGACGAGTCGCACGAGGTGGCCGGCGTCACGCTCACCGCCACTGCGGCTCAGCACTTCTCCGGTCGGGGTTTTCAGCGGGACAACACGTTGTGGGCGTCGTGGGTGGTGAAAGGGCCGCAGCACCGCGTCTACTACAGCGGTGACACGGGGTACTTCGACGGCTATAAGAGGATCGGTGAGCAGCACGGGCCGTTCGACGCCTCGCTGATCCAGATCGGCGCGTACGGGCCCGGTTGGCCGGATATCCACATGACGCCGGAGGAAGGCGTGGCCGCGCACCGCGACGTTCAGGGCGGTCTGCTGATCCCGGTCCACTGGGCCACCTTCAACCTCGCCTTCCACGACTGGTCCGAGCCCGTGGACCGGGTGTGGCGGGAGGCCAAGGCGCACGAAATCCCGCTTGCCGTTCCGCGACCCGGTGAGAGGATCGATGTGGATCAACCCCCGGCGGTCGACGGATGGTGGCAGGCACTCGTATGACGAGGACGGCAGTGGTCACGGGCGGCGGCACGGGTATCGGGCGGGCCATCGCCGGGGAACTGGTCGCGCGCGGCCTGGACGTGGTGATCACCGGACGCCGTGAGGACGTGCTCAAGCAGGCGGCGGACGAGATCGGCGCGCGGGCGGTGGCGTTCGACGCGGCCGATCCGGAGGCCGTTGACGCCGCCTTGGAGCACTTGCCCGAGCGGGTGGACGTCCTGGTGAACAACGCGGGCGGCCTGGTTGGCGGCGACGACCTCAAAGGGCAGTGGCTCGCGATGTACGAGGCGAACGTCGTCACCGCGGTTCTCGTCACCACGGCCCTCCAGCCGCGCCTCAGCGAGCAGGCACGTGTGGTCACCGTCGGTTCCATCGCGGGTAGGCGGGGTGGCGGTAGCTACGGCGCGGCCAAAGCGGCCGTGGAGGCGTGGACGGCGGAGTTGGCGTTCAAGCTCGGGGACCGGGGTATCACCGCGAACGTCGTGGCGCCGGGTTTCGTCGAGGACACCGAGTTCTTCGGTGGCGACATGTCCGAGCAGCGGCGGAGCACGCTCGTCGCGCAGACCGCCAACGGACGGGCCGGCACGCCCGCGGATGTCGCCGCGACCGTGGCGTTCCTCACCTCGCCGGAGGCCGGGCACATCACCGGCCAGGTCGTCGCCGTCAACGGTGGGGCGCACCTCGGGCGATGACGCCGATGGGACGATGACGGGGTGACCAGGATCGTCGCGGGCGCCGCCGGTGGCCGAAGACTGCAAGTGCCCCCACGCGGCACCCGACCTACGTCCGACCGCGTCCGCGAGGCGTTGTTCAGCTCGCTGGAAGCGCTCTTCGACCTCGACGGCGCCACCGTGCTCGACCTCTACGCGGGTTCCGGCGCGCTCGGCTTCGAAGCGCTGTCGCGGGGGGCGACCAAGGCCACTTTCGTGGAATCGGACAAGCGGGCTGCCGAAGTCTTGAAGACCAACGCCAGAACGGTCGCGCTGCCCGGCGCGACGGTTCTCAACCGCACTGCGGAGGCCGTCGTCGCCACCGCGCCGGACGCTCCGTGCGACGTGGTTTTCGCCGATCCGCCCTACGCGGTCACCGACGAACAGCTCAACCGGCTCCTCGCCGCGCTGGTCACCCATGGTTGGACGAAACCGGGCTCGCTGATCATCGTGGAACGCGGCGCGCGCAGCCCTGAACCGATCTGGCCAAGCGCCGTGGAATCCTTGCGCAGCAAGCGATATGGCGACACAGCGCTGCATTGGGCCGAACACGTTGACGCCACCGGGTGATGCGGACCACGCGCTTGAGTGGATGCGTCCGATCGGGTGCTACCGTCCGAAACCATGACACGTGCCGTGTGCCCCGGCTCCTACGACCCGGCCACCAACGGACACCTGGACATCATCGGCAGAGCGGCGAAGCTCTTCGACGAAGTCGTCGTCGCCGTGCTCATCAACAAGAACAAGAAGACGTTGTTCTCGGTCGAGGAGCGCACCGAGATGCTGCGCGAGGTCACCGCGCAGTGGCCGAACGTCCGCGTCGACGCCTGGCACGGTCTGCTGGTCGACTACTGCCTCGAAAACGACATCAAGGCCATCGTGAAGGGCCTGCGCGCGGTCAGCGACTACGACTACGAGCTGCAGATGGCGCAGATGAACCACCAGCTCACCGGCGTCGAGACGCTGTTCATGCCGACCAACCCCATCTACAGCTTCCTGGCCAGCTCCCTGGTCAAGGACGTGGCCACCTACGGCGGCGACGTCACCAGCCTGCTGCCGCCCACCATCAAGGACCGGCTCATCGCACGGCTCGCTGAGAGTCGCTGACCGGTCACACCTGGTTAACTCAGCCACTGCCCAAGTGTCACTCGGTGTGGTTACGTTCAAGACCATGAGCGAGATCACATCGCGCACCGTCAAGGTGCTGCTCTCCCTGCTGCTGGTTCTCGCCGGCATGTCCGCCACGTCCGCCGCGGCCTCCGCTGTCGAGCCTGTCCTCGCAGCTCAGGCGGCCTGTGGTGATACGTCGGGCTTCCGCAAGGTCACCCTGTCCAGCCTGCCCGCCCAGGCCACCGACACCGTCCGGCTGATCCAGCGCGGCGGGCCCTACCCGTACTCGCAGGACAACCAGACCTTCTACAACCGCGAGGGCATCCTCCCGGCCTGCTCAACCGGCTATTACAAGGAGTACACGGTCAAGACGCCCGGTGTCTCCACCCGCGGCGCGCGGCGGATCGTGACCGGCAACGCGACCCCGAAGCTGTACTTCTACACGGCCGACCACTACGCGAGTTTCGTCCTGGTGGACATCACCCGGTAGCCGGACACGCCCTGTCGATCTCCCGGCGACGACGAGATCGACAGGGCACACTAGGACGGGTACTGCTGTGGGCGCGAGGAGTGTGACGTGTACCGGGTGTTCGAGGCTCTCGACGAGCTGGTCACGATCGTCGAGGAAGCGCGTGGCGTGCCGATGACCTCCGGGTGCGTCGTGCCGCGCGGTGACGTGCTCGAACTCCTCGACGACGTGCGCGACGCCATCCCCGCGGAGCTGGACGACGCGCAGGACGTGCTGGACCACCGCGACGAGCTGGTCGGCAAGGCCCAGCACGACGCGGACCAGAGCCTGAGCAAGGCCCGTGCCGACGCCGAGCGGATGGTCGCCGAGGCGCAGCACGAGGCCGAGCGGATGCTGTCCGAGGCGCGTGCCCGCGCCGAGCGGATGGTGGCCGAGGCCGAGGACCAGGCGCAGCGCACCGTCTCCGCGGGCCGCCAGGAGTACGAGGACCTGGTGGGCCGTGCGCACGCCGAGGCCGACCGGATGGTCCAGGCCGGCCGGGCCAACTACGAGCGCGCGATCGAGGAGGGCCGGGCGGAGCAGGTGCGCCTGGTCGACCAGACCGAGGTCGTGCAGGCCGCGCACGCCGAGTCGGCGCGCGTGCTGGAGGCCGCCCAGACGGAGGCCATCCGGCTGCGCAACGAGTGCGACGCGTACGTGGACAGCAAGCTGGCCGACTTCGAGGACCTGCTCGCCCACACCCTGCGTAGTGTCGGGAAGGGCCGTTCGCACCTGCGCGGCCCGGCCGTGGCGAGCGCCGCGGCACCGTTCGACTACCACGACTAGGACCAAGTGAGACTCGACCGAACACTGTCCGACCTGCCGATTTCACGCCGACGCCGGTTGTCCCGTACCCTTGACCGGCTGGTCGTGGTAGGTCCGCGCCGGCACACCAAACATCATGTCTGAGCATCGTCACGCCTCCGCGCGTCCCACAGCGACCGGGCCCTGGGTCATCGACACCAGGGACCTCGGGCGTCGTGCGGGCTCCAGCCGCGGGTTGAGCAGGACGGTGCCCGCGGCGGGCCTCGGCCTCGCCGGCGTGATCGAGGTGCCGGCCGGGGGCAACGTCGAGCTCGACCTCCTGCTGGAATCGGTGGTCGAGGGCGTGCTCGTGACGGGCACGGCCGCGACGGTGGTTGAAGGGGAGTGCTCGCGCTGCCTGGAGCCGTTGTCCGCGGACGTCGAGGTGGAGTTGACGGAGCTGTACGCGTACCCGCACAGCTCCACCGATGAGACCACCGAAGAGGACGAGGTCAGTCGTCTGCACGACGACCTGCTCGATCTCGAACCCGTGGTGCGCGACGCCATCGTGCTCGCGCTGCCACAGGTGCCGCTGTGCTCGCCGGACTGCCTCGGGCTGTGCGTCGACTGCGGCGGAAAGCTTGCTGATCTCGGCCCCGACCACGGGCATGAGACGATTGACCCCCGGTGGGCCGCACTTCAAGAGCGGTTCGACGGGAATCGTGACAATCCAGAGGAGAACTAGTCGTGGCCGTCCCGAAGCGGAAGATGTCGCGCTCGAACACGCGCTCGCGCCGCGCTCAGTGGAAGACCGCTGCCGTGCACCTGGTGGCCTGCTCGAACCGAGCCTGCCGCCAGCCGAAGCCGCAGCACGTCGCCTGCCCGGCCTGTGGCCAGTACGACGGCCGCCAGGTCGTCCAGCCGGCCTGATCCCTCCTCTGGCGAAGGTAGCGGCGAATCGTGGGGGGTAGGTCGTCGCGCGGTCGCTCTGCCGACCGCGCCCCGTTGATCGAAGCGCTCGGCGTCCCGTTGGACGCCGAGCTGCTGACGCTCGCACTCACACACCGGTCGTACGCGTACGAGAACGGCGGTCTGCCGCCGAACGAGCGACTGGAATTCCTCGGCGACGCGGTGCTCGGCCTCGTCGTCACCGACCACCTGTACCAAGCGCACCCGGAACTGCCCGAGGGGCAGTTGGCCAAGCTCCGCGCGAGCGTGGTCAACATGCACGCCTTGGCGGGCGTGGCCCGGGGCCTGGGTGACGACGGGTTGGGCGGGCATCTCCTGCTCGGTCGCGGCGAGGAGCTGACCGGCGGCAGGGACAAGGCGAGCATCCTCGCGGACGGCCTGGAAGCCGTCATCGGCGCGGTATACCTGCAATTCGGCATCGACACCGCGCGTCAACTGGTTCACCACCTGTTCGACCCGCTGCTGGCGGAAGCGCCGCTGCGAGGCGCCGGGCTGGACTGGAAGACCAGTCTTCAGGAGCTGACCGCCTCGGCAGGTCTGGGCGTACCCGAGTACCGGGTGGACGACCAGGGCCCGGACCACCGCAAGGAGTTCACCGCGACGGTGTTCGTCGGTGGTCAGGCCTACGGCACTGGCGATGGGCGCACGAAGAAGGAAGCCGAGCAGAAGGCGGCCGAGGCCGCCTACCGCGTGTTGCACGAACGGGTCCGCGCCGAGGAAACCGGCGCGTCCGGGAACGGCCACGCACCCAACTCGGCGACGGCACAGACTCCACCCCAGGCTTCACCTCAGGCTGCACCTACTCAGGAAGACTGACGCCGAAATGTATGCCACGAACGTCCGGACGAACCGGCGCGCGCGCCACGCGCGTCCTTCCCGCCCGCTGAACGCCAGCCGCAACGGCGGCATCCAGGGCCTGGTCCTCGTGCGCGACACCGCCCAGGCGGGCGGCTGGATGCTCAAGCCGACCAAGCCGCAGGCCGCCGCGTACGAGATGCTCGAAGAGCTGGAGCAGGCCGAGGCGGCCGCCGCCGCGGCCGAGCGCGACTCCGAGGACTGATCACCCGCCCGTGCCCGAGCTGCCCGAGGTAGAGGTCGTCCGCCGAGGTCTGCACGAGCACGTGGCCGGGAGGACCGTCGCCGCGGTCGAGGTCCTCCACCCACGAGCGATCCGCCGTCACCTGACCGGTGCGGCGGATTTCGCCGTGCGCTTGACCGGTCAGCGACTGGAGGCCGCGCGTCGACGCGGCAAGTACCTGTGGCTCGACCTGTCCGGCGGCGACGCGATGCTCGCGCACCTCGGCATGAGCGGCCAGATGCTGGTCCAGCCGGTCGACGCGCCGGACGAGAAGCACCTGCGGGTGCGGATCCGGTTCGCCGACGACGGCCCGGAACTGCGATTCGTGGACCAGCGCACGTTCGGCGGTCTGGCGTTGGCCGACATCGTCGAGGTGGACGGAACCCCGCTGCCGCAACCGGTGGCGCACATCGCGCGTGATCCGATGGACCCGGCCTTCGACCCGGACGCGGCGATCGCGGCGTTGCGGAAACGGCGCACGGAGATCAAACGGGCCCTGCTGGACCAGACGCTGGTGTCCGGTGTCGGGAACATCTACGCCGACGAGGCGCTGTGGCGGGCCAAGCTGCACGGTCTGCGTCCGGCGGACCGGCTGACCCGGCCGAAGGCCGCCGAGCTGCTGGCGCACGCCACCGGGGTGATGTACGAGGCGCTGGGTGAGGGCGGCACGTCGTTCGACGCGCTCTACGTCAACGTGAACGGCCAATCGGGCTACTTCGACCGGGCCCTGGCCGTGTACGGGCAGGAGAACGAGCCGTGCCGGCGGTGCGGGACGGCGATCAGGCGAGAGCCGTTCATGAACCGCTCCTCGTACTCGTGCCCGCGCTGCCAGCCACGTCCTCGCGGCTGATCACGCGCGGGCCACGCGGGCTCACGCCGGCTCAGCGCGGGTCGGCGAGCCTGCGCAACAGCGGGGTGACCGACCTCAACGAGTCGTACTCCTCGGCCGACAGCTGGGCAAGCCGCTCGGACAGCAGTTCCGCCTCGCCGTGCGCCAGGGACAGGATGGTGTCCCGCCCCAGGACGGTCAGCTCGACGATGGTGGCCCGCCCGTCGGCGGGATCGGATTCGCGCCGCACCAGACCGCCGGACTCCAGGCCCGTCACCACCGTTGTCGCCGTGGGCTGCGAGCACAGCGCCCGCACCGCGATCTCACCGATCCGCATCGGTCCCTGGGACGCGAGTTCCGCGAGCACCAGCAGCTGGGTCGGCTGGAGCCGCCGAACGGACGAGGACTGGCGCAGGCTCCGGATCAGCCGGTGCACGGCGACCACGAGTTGTAACGCATCCTGATTAGTCATACTGGTGGTCATCAGACCTCCTCGTCGCTCACCGTGAGTGAGCAAGTGTCCGAATTCGGACAGGACATTCGCACTTTCGCAGTACGGCTGTCCAGTAAACGGATTCATTCGCACCCGGATGTACTCACCCCTTTCCGCACCGATGCGGACTTGGGGTCGTCAAAACGGCATCAAAGGTGTTCGTACGCCCATCAAGGGGGCGTCAGGAAGTTCGCCGAACGTAGTCGGGCACGGTCGTGGCGAGAGGGCTCGGCGTAGTGTCTCAGCGTGACAAAGGTGCTGGTGGTCGATGACGAGCCGCAGATCGTGCGGGCGTTGCGGATCAACCTCTCCGCGCGCGGCTACTCGGTGCTGACCGCGCACGACGGCACGGCCGCGCTCAAGGCGGCGGCCGAGGGCAAGCCGGACGTGGTGGTGCTCGACCTGGGGCTGCCCGACCTGGACGGCACCGAGGTCATCGCGGGCCTGCGCGGCTGGACCAGCGTGCCGATCATCGTGCTGTCCGCGCGGGTCGACTCCGCGGACAAGGTGGAGGCGTTGGACGCGGGCGCCGACGACTACGTGACCAAGCCGTTCGGGATGGACGAACTGCTGGCCCGGCTGCGTGCCGCGGTGCGCCGTTCGGCGGTCGTGGAGGGCGGGGACGCGGTCGTGGAGACGGCGTCGTTCACCGTGGACCTGGCGGCGAAGAAGGTGCGCCGGGACGGTGTCGAAGTGCACCTGACGCCCACCGAATGGGGCCTGCTGGAGATCCTGGCCCGCAACCGGGGGCGGCTGGTGGCGCAGAAACAGCTGCTCCAGGAGGTGTGGGGGCCCGCGTACGCGAAGGAGACCCACTACCTGCGGGTCTACCTGGCCCAGCTGCGGCGCAAGCTGGAGCCCGAGCCCGCGCATCCCCGGCACCTGGTGACGGAGCCGGGGATGGGGTACCGGTTCGAGCTCTAGGGAGAATCGAGCCCTGGGAAATCCAGCCCTGGGAAATCCAGCCCTGGGGAATCGAGCTTGAGCGAGTAGGGCTTTGCGGGCTCAGCTCAGCGGCATGGTGGGGTGGCGCTCGAACACGATCGTGCTGCGCACGACGAGTTCCTTGTAGCGCGCCGCCAGCCGCCCGGTGAGGATGCTTTCCTTCGGGCTGTCGTCGGCGTGCACGAACTGGATCAACCCGTCCCGGCGGCCCAGGCTGATGCACTGGTTGAAGAACCGGTAGTCGAGCGGACCGGGCTGTTCGCCCTTGAGCCGCTTCGCCAGGCCGCGCAGGGCTTTCTGCGCCGTGGGCAGGGCGGTCGCGCACGCCATCCGCAGTTCGAGGCCGTCGTGCCGCTTGATCGCGGCGGCGTCGCCGACGGCCATGACGTCCGGGTGGGAGATCGACGTCAGGCTCTCGTCCACGACCATGCGACCCCGTGCGTCGACCTCGAACCCGGCTTGTCCCGCCAGGTCGGGCACGCGGAAACCGGCCGTCCAGACGACCGTGTCGGCCGCGATCAGATCACCGGTGTCGAGCACCAGGCCGTCGGCGCGGACCTCGGCGACGTTCGCGTGGTCGCGCACCCGGATGCCCAGCCGGTCGAACGTCTTGGTCAGGTACCGCCTGCCCTTCTCCGACAGGGCCTGGCCGAACCCGCCGCCGGTGACCAGCACGACGTCGAGGTCCGGGCGTGACTCGGCCAGCTCGGTGGCGGCCTCGATGCCGGTCAGCCCACCGCCCGTGACGGCGACCGTGCGGGCGTTCTTGAGGGCGACGGCCAGCCGTTCGGCGTCATCCCGGGTGGACACCGCGTGCGCGTGCTCGGCGGCGCCCGGGACGCCGTCCAGGTTCGCGTGGCTGCCCAGGGCGTAGATCAGCCGGTCGTAGGCCAGCACCCCGCCGGTGAGCTGGACCTTGCGGGTGTCGGCGTCGATACCGGTCACCCGGTCCACCACCAGTTCGACGCCGGTGCCTTTCAGGAGGTCTTCGAGCGGGAGGTCGCGCATCGGCTGCCCCACTACGAACTGGTGCAGCCGGACCCGCTCCACGAACCGGTCCCGCGCGTTGACCAGGGTGACCCGGGAATCGGTCCACTTCGCCGCCAGCTTGGCCGCGGCCAACCCCGCGTAACCCGCACCGACCACCACGATGTGCTCTGTCATGTCCCCGTCCTTTCGTCACAGGGGGAGCGAGACGGGGGCGGTGGTCGTGACGGGAATAGGGTGTGAACCGTGTCACGTGTCTCTGTGCTCCACACCTGGCAGGTGCCCGCGGCGACGCTCACTACGGTCCGCAAGCTGCTCGACGAGGCGTTCGACGGCGATTTCGGCGACGAGGACTGGGAGCACAGCCTGGGCGGCGTGCACGCCCTGGTCTGGGACGGCGACGAGCTGGTCGGCCACGGGGCCGTGGTGCAGCGCCGGTTGATCCACGCAGGTCGGGCGCTCAGGGCCGGTTACGTGGAGGGTGTCGGGGTGCGGGCGGACCGCCGCCGCCAGGGTGTCGGCGCGGCGGTGATGGCGGCTCTGGAGGACGTCGTGCGCGGTGCGTACCCCCTCGGTGCCCTCAGCGCGTCGGAGGACGCTCTGGAGTTCTACGCGGCGCGTGGGTGGCAGCGGTGGCGGGGGAGGACGTTCGTGCTGACGCCCGCCGGGGTCGAGCGCACCGAGGAGGAGGACGACGCGATCTTCGTCCTGCCGGTGGCGCCGCTCGACCTGTCCGGGGACCTCACCTGCGACTGGCGTGACGGCGACGTCTGGTAGCTACGGGCTGTCGGTCGTCGTCGCCGTGGTGGTGGACGAGGAGGACGACGTCGGCGGGTCGTAGGAGGTCGGCGGGTTGCTCGGCGGCTGGGTGACGGGCTGCGGCTCGGACGACGTCGCGGTCGCGGTCTCCGGCATCCGGTGCGCCTGCTCCTCCGGCATCGAGTCCTCGGGCCTTGAGTCCTCGGACTTCGAGTCCTCCGGCTTCGAGCCGGCCGCCTCGCGGCGCTGCTTGGCGGGCACGTGAGTGGACACCGTGACCACCACCGTGGCCGTGCTGCCGTGCGGTAGGCCGTTCATCGACGTCGCCTCGGCCCGCGGTTGCGGTGGGCCGGCCATCGGCGCGCCGGTGGCGAGCACCGACGCGAGGGTGGCCATCACGGTGGCGACGACAGCGCCGCCCGCGGCCAGCAGCACCACCGAGGAGAGCTTCTTCTTCGGTGCCGCATGATGATCTTCCTCGAACACACCATCTCCCTGTGGAGACCCGGATGGATGGTCACGTGTTCGAGTTATCGGCGGATCGCGCCGGGCACCTCATCGTTCGAGCGGTCCTCCACACGATGGTGTGGAGGACCGTTACCCCTGCCGGACGACCTCGTTACGTCGGCTCGGGCTCCGTCGTCGTCGTGGTGACCGGCACCGTCGTGGTCGTTGTCGTCGGCGCGACGGTCGTCGTCGTTGTCGTCGGAACGGTCGTGACGACGGGCGGCTTCGTCGTGGTCGGCTGCGGCGGGGGGTCGTCGTCGACCACGGTGGTCGTCGTGGTGCCGTCCGGCCTGGTCACCGTGGTCACGCGGGTACGACGGGAGGTGGTCGTCGTCTCGGTGGTCTCGGCCGTCGTCGTGGTGGTGGACTCCGTCGTCGTGGTCAGGGTGACCGAAGGGCCGAACGAGTCGCGTGGCGTCGTGGTGAGGGTGTTGCGGTTCACGACGTCCTGACGCGGCACCTCCTCGCCCGACGAGGCGGCCGGTGTCGCGCCCGCCAGCGAGGCGACGGTGGCGAAGATCGTCGACACGGCGACACCGGACGCGGCCAACAGCACGTGTGGGGACACGCGCAGGCGGGGGCGCTCGGGCTCCGGGGTCTCGTACAACGGTTCTCCCAAGTTCTGCTTGAGGTCTCTACCAGCCGAAGTTCTGCGTCCAGTACCAGCCGCGGGTGTCCAGGCCCACGCCGATGGTGGTGAAACCGCAGTTCAGGATGTTGCGCCGGTGCCCGTCGGAGTTCATCCAGGCCCGCATGACCTGGTCGGCGGAGCGCTGCCCCATGGCGATGTTCTCCCCGCCGGGGCTCGGGTAGCCCGCCGCGCGCATCCGCGCGGCGAAGTCCACGTCCTCAGGGGTGGTGTGCGAGAAGTACCCGCGCTCGGCCATGTCGGTGCTGTGGCCCTGCGCGGCCTTGACCACTCGGGCGTCCACTTCCAGCGGCTTGCAGCCGGCCAGGTCGCGCGCCTCGTTCACCAGGTTCACGACCTGCTGGGCCTGCGGCACGTCGGCGGGCGCGGTGGTCGTGGTGGGTTCGACGGACGGCTCCGACGGCGGTGTGGTCGTCGTCTCAGTCGTGGTGGTGGTCGTCTCGGTGGTGGTCGTCGTCGTTTCGGCGGTGGTCTCCGGCGACGACGGAGGCTCGATGGTGGTCGGCAGGATTTCGGGCTCGCCGCTCTGAGCGGGCCGGCCGACGCCACCCACTCCACCGACGCCGATGTTGTCGGAATCCCGGCCTTGTGCTGCGCTTTCCCCGATGAACGGGGCCAGCTGTTCCGGACTCGCCATGGCGACACCGGTCGCACCGGCCGCGCCGAGGAGCAGGCCGACGAGTCCGCCGATCACGGATCGGTTACCGCGCCGTGCTGTCACGGTCGCGCACCGTACCACTAACGGGTGAAATGTCAGGATGGCTGTTGTGGCTGGAGTAGAGCGGACCGTGCGCCTCACCGCGTGGGTGCGAGGGCAGGTGCAAGGTGTCGGCTTTCGGTGGTGGACCCGCGCCAGAGCCCTTGAGCTGGGACTTGTCGGTTCGGCGTCCAACCTGAGGGACGGTCGGGTCGAGGTGAACGCGGAGGGTCCGGAATCGGCGTGCCGGGACCTGTTGACCGCACTTCGCTCCGGCGCTAGCCCCGGTCGGGTGGACTCGATCGTGGAGCGCTGGTCGGAGGCCCGCGGCGGCCTCACCGGTTTCGTCGAGCGTTGAACGCATAAGGGTCCGGTGGCGTACTACTTCGATGTGGACCGTGGCGAAGATGTCGTCAGGCAGCTGTACGGCCGTTGGCGCGGCCCACTGCACGGCTACGTCCTGCGTCTGGTCGGCGGTGACCACCAGCAGGCGGAGGACGTGGTCCAGGAAACGCTCCTGCGGGCCTGGCGGCACGCCGACGAGCTGACTCCCGCCGACGCGGGCCCGTGGCTCTACACGGTGGCCAGGAACCTGGTCATCTCCGGCTTCCGCAAGCGCGGCGGCCGCAACTCCGAGGTGCCGATCGAGCCGGGGGACCTCCCCCCGGTCGCGGACGAGGTGGACCACGTCCTACAGAGCTGGCAGGTCGCCGAGGCGCTGCGCACGCTGACCACGGACCACCGCAACGTGGTGGTCGAGCTGTACTACCGGCGGCGTTCGGTCGCCGAGGCGGCAGTGGTGCTGGGCATCCCGCCCGGCACGGTGAAGTCGCGCTGCTTCTACGCCCTCCGGGCGTTGCGCGACGCGTTGGAGGAGCGGGGGGTCACAGAATCATGAGCTGCGGCCAGACCGTGGCGCTCGGCGCCTACCTGCTCGGCTCGCTCGACCCGTCGGAGCGGTCGTCGTTCGAGCGGCACGTGCACGGCTGTTCCCACTGCCGCCGGGAGATGGTGCGGCTCGCGCCGTTGCCGGGGCTGCTCGGCCAGGTCCAACTGGCGGACCTGGAGTTGCCGTTCGACGACCCCGTGCCCGACCCGGACCTGTGGCCGCTGCCGCCCGCGCCGGAGCCCGAACCGGCGCCGGCACCACCCAAGCGTCGCCGGTTGTTGCTGGTCGGAGCCGCGGTACTGATCCTGCTGATCATCGTATCGGGGTTGCTGGTGCCGAGACTTATCGATAACGACAGGGTCGACGACGACGCCGCCGTCACCTGGCAGGCGACCGACACGGGCTCCGGCGTGGCGGCCAGCGCGGACCTCGTCCGCAAGTCCTGGGGCACCGAACTCTGGATGACCATCGAGAACATGCCCAAGGGCATGAGGTGCAAGCTGATCGTCCACGACCGCGCCGGCCGCACCGAGATCGGCGGCTGGTGGGCCAGCGACCACTCGGCGGACGAGCGCATCCCCGGCTCCACCTCGTTCCCGGTGGACCAGATCGAACGGCTGGACCTGGTGGTCGACATGAAGGTGCTGGTCTCGGTCCGACCTTGATCGCGGCTGGTCAGCGCCGGCCCGCCCAAGACTGGGCCTCTCCGTTCACGGGTACGCTGCCCGGCGTGCACCTCAAGAGCCTGACGCTGAAGGGCTTCAAATCCTTCGCCTCGGCTACCACGCTGCGCTTCGAGCCGGGCATCACGTGCGTCGTCGGGCCGAACGGGTCCGGCAAGTCCAACGTGCTCGACGCGCTGCGCTGGGTGATGGGCACGCAGGGCGCCAAGGACCTGCGCGGCGGCAAGATGGAGGACGTCATCTTCGCCGGCACGTCCGGCCGCGCGCCGCTCGGCCGCGCCGAGGTGACGCTGACCATCGACAACTCCGACGGCGCGCTGCCGATCGACTACGTCGAGGTGTCGATCACCCGCCGGATGTTCCGCGAGGGCGCCACCGAGTACGAGATCAACGGCAACTCGTGCCGGCTGATGGACATCCAGGAACTGCTGTCGGACTCCGGCATCGGCCGCGAGATGCACGTGATCGTCGGCCAGGGCCAGCTCGCCGCGATCCTGGAGTCCAAGCCCGAGGAGCGCCGCGCGTTCGTCGAGGAGGCCGCGGGCGTCCTCAAGCACCGCAAGCGCAAGGAGAAGGCGCTGCGGAAGCTGGAGGCGATGCAGGCGAACCTGACCCGCCTCACCGACCTCACCGCCGAACTGCGCCGCCAGCTCAAACCGCTGGGCAAGCAGGCCGAGATCGCCCGCCGCGCCCAGGTCGTGCAGTCCGAGCTGCGGGACGCCCGGATGCGCCTGCTGGCCGACGACCTGGTGACGCAGCGCGAGGCGCTGGCCCGCGAGGAGCAGGACGAGGCCGTCGCCCGCGCGCGCCGGGCCGACGTGGAGAAATCGCTCCAGCAGGCCCAGTTCCAGCAGAACGAGCTGGAGGACCAGGTCACGGCCGACGCGCCGAAGCTGCAGCAGGCCCAGGACACCTGGTACCGGCTGTCGGCGCTGGAGGAGCGGCTGCGCGGCACGGTGCGGCTGGCCGTGGAGCGGGAACGGCACCTGTCGGCGGCCGTGGACGCGCCGCGCGGCGGCCGTGACCCGGACGAGCTGGAGGCCGAGGCCGAGCAGACCGCGGTCTTGGAGCAGGAACTGCAGGACGGCGTGACCGAGGCCCGGGTGGGGCTGGCCGAGGCCGTGGAGACGCGGGCCGAGCTGGAGCGGATGGTGTCCGCGGCGGAGAAGGCGCACCTGGCCGCGGTGCGGGCGATCGCCGACCGGCGCGAGGGGCTGGCCCGGCTGTCCGGGCAGGTCGAGGCGCTGCGGTCGAAGACGAGCGCGACCGCCGAGGAGATCGAGCGGATGTCGACCGCGTTGGCAGAGGCGGTCGAGCGGTCGGAGGTCGTGCAGCAGGAGCTGGCCGAGGCCCGTGAGGTGACCGGGACCGAGGACGAGGACGACGTCGGGCTGGACGAGCGGCACCGGCTGGCCGTCGAGGCGGACGACGCGGCGCGGCGCCGGGTCGAGGAGCTGGTGAAGGCCGAGCGGACCGCGGAGCGGGACATCGCGTCGTGGAAGGCACGCGTGGACGCGCTGTCGCTGGGGTTGACCCGCAAGGACGGCGCGGGGGCGTTGCTGGCGTCCCGGCTGCCGGGGTTGCTGGGGTCGGTCGCGGCGTTGCTGACCGTGGAGCCGGGGGCCGAGGTCGCGTTGGCGGCGGCGCTCGGGCCGATCGCGGACGCGGTCGCGGTGGCCTCCGGCGCGGACGCCGTGGCGGCGTTGGAGCTGTTGAAGGAGCAGGACACCGGTCGGGCCGGAGTGCTGGTGGGCGGTGCGGCGGCGACGGTGGACCGGTCGGGGTGGCCTGTGTTGCCTGGCGGCGCGCGGTGGGCTGTGGACGTCGTGCAGGCGCCCGAACGGCTGCGGCCCGCGTTGCACCGGGCGTTGGACAAGGTCGCCGTGGTGGACGACCTGGGCACCGCGCGGGTCTTGGTGGACGCGCACCCGTCGGTCCGGGCGGTGACGCGGGACGGTGACGTGCTCGGCGCGGACTGGGCGGTCGGCGGGTCCGGGCGCAGCCAGAGCGTCATCGAGGTCCAGGCCGCGGTGGACGAGGCGTCGGAGAAGCTGGTGCTGGCTGAGCGCGCGCTGGAGCAGTCCGCGGCCGCTCTTGAGGGCGCACGGGCCGAGCAGCAGGCCCGCCGTGCCGAGGTCGCCGCGGTGAAGGAGCAGCTCAACGAGGCCAAGGTGCGTCGCGCCCGGTCGTCGGAGCGGCTCAACCGGCTGGCGGCGGCGGTGCGTTCGGCCGAGGCCGAGGTGGAGCGGGTGCGGGCGCAGCGGGAGAAGGTCGAGGCGGCCCGCGAGGAGAACCTGCTCAAGCTCGGTGAGCTGGAAGAACGGCTGCTGGTGGCGCAGGAGCAGCCGCTGGACGACGAGCCGGACACCTCGCACCGTGACGAGATGGCCGCCGAGCTGGCCGCTGCCCGTCAGGGCGAAGTGGACGCGCGGTTGTCGTTGCGGACCGCCGAGGAACGCGCCCGTGCGTTGCAGGGCAAGGCCGAGGGCCTGCGTCGTGCGGCGCGTGCCGAGCGCGAGGCACGGGAACGCGCCCAGCGTGCCCACGCGGCGCGGGCACGGGGTGCGGTCGTGGCGAAGGCCGTGGTGCGAGGCGGCGAGATCGCGTTGGAGAGGATCGCCGCGTCGTTGGGCCGTGCGGCTCGCGAACGTGACGCGGCGCAGGAGCGCAAGACGCAGCGGGAGGCGTTCCTCGCCCAGATCCGCAGTCTGGTCCGCGAGATGTCCGGCGAGCTGGAGAAGCTGACCGACGCCGTGCACCGCGACGAGGTGCTGCGCGCCGAGCAGCGGATGCGCATCGAGCAGTTGGAGACCAAGGTCGCCGAGGAGTTCGGCATCGGCCTGGAGGACCTGGTCGCCGAGTACGGCCCGGACGTGTTCATCCCGCCGTCGCAGCAGGAGATCGCCGAGTACGAGGCGGCGAAGGAGCGCGGCGAGTTGGTGACCGCGCCGCAGCCGATCCCCTACGACCGGAACACCCAGGCGCGGCGGGCCAAGCGGGCCGAGCGGGACCTGTCGCTGCTGGGCAAGGTCAACCCGCTGGCGTTGGAGGAGTTCGCGGCGCTGGAGGAGCGCTACAAGTTCCTGTCCAACCAGCTGGAGGACATCAAGGCGACGCGGCGCGATCTGCTGACCGTGGTGAAGGATGTCGACGACAAGATCCTGGAGGTCTTCACGTCGGCCTACGAGGACGTCGCGCGCGAGTTCGAGATCGTGTTCAAGGTCCTGTTCCCAGGCGGAGAGGGCCGGCTCGTGCTGACCGAGCCGGACGACATGCTGACCACCGGCATCGAACTGGAGGCCCGCCCGCCGGGCAAGAAGGTCAAGCGCCTGTCCCTGCTGTCCGGCGGCGAGAAGTCATTGGCCGCGGTGGCAATGCTCGTCGCCATCTTCCGCGCCCGCCCGTCGCCGTTCTACGTGATGGACGAGGTCGAAGCGGCCTTGGACGACACCAACCTGCACCGGCTGATCAGCCTGTTCGAGCAACTGCGGGAACACTCCCAGCTGCTGATCATCACCCACCAGAAGCCCACCATGGAGATCGCCGACGCCCTGTACGGCGTCTCCATGCGCGGCGACGGCATCAGCCAGGTCATCTCGCAACGCCTACGCGGCGAAACCAAGCCCAAAAAAGCCTTGGCCGCTGCCGCCGTCGCCGCCCAGGTCGAAGCCCCCACCCCCGCCGAAACCGCGCCCGAAGCTGAAGCCGAGCCAACCCCGCCTGCCCCGCCCGCCTAGCCGGACGAGTCGTCCACAGGCTCGGCCCCGAAGGGCCGGAATGTCGCTGCCGGCCGGCAGGATGAAATCAGGGGACCCCTCTGGCGGGGACGCCTGCGAAGCACTGCGCCCGCCCGCTGCCCGCTCCTCCCGTTGTCCGCTGCCGGCCCATTGGGCGCTGCGTATGGTCGCGTCATGGGCGACTTCGGCACGGGCGACTTGGAGGACCGGCTCCGGGCACGGGTCGAACAGGTGCGGTGGGAGCGGAGTCGGGTGCAGCGGCTCGGTGCGGACGTGGTGGCGCACCTGCCGGAGCACCGCGAGGTGTGGCGGGCTCAGGCTCGGGCGTTTGCGCGGGTCGCGGCTGAGATCGGTATGGGGTCGGAGCGGATCTCGGCTGAGTACAAGGAGAAGAAGCGTTTCATCCAGCGGGTCACGTTGTGGGAGCACGACGTGCTGTTCGTCGAGGGCGGTGTGGCGGTGACGACTCGCGGTGAGCTGGTCGAGGTCGACGGTGACCGGCCGGTGCCGTTCGCAGGCTTCCTGGACGAAGGCGACTTCACCTACGACGCCCTCTCCGTCTGCCTGTACCGCGATCGGGCGGACGATCGGGCCGATATCGAGGACGTCGTCGGCATCCGCCGCAGCCCGCGCGGGCTCGCCTGCTGCGTCACGGCATCCGGCGAGCTCGTCGTGGTCTGCGACGGCGGTGAAGGCAACGCGTTCATGACCTTCGAGCGGCGGCTGGCGGAGGTCGTCGAGAAGTGGGCCTAGAAAGTCGAGAAGTGGGCCTGGGAAGGGGTCAGCGGGCGTCCAGCTGCTTGGCCTCTTCCGGCGTCGGCGCCACCCCGCCGAGGTGCGCCGGCTGCCACCACTGGCCCTCGCCCGACTCCGGGTAACGGGCCTGGGCGTCGTCCAGCATCTGCTGCATCCGCTCGCGCAGCGCGTCGTCCGTGGTCGGCTCCATCGGCTCGCCGATGGCGATCGTGATCGGCACGTGCCGCTGTGTCAGCGACTTCGGCCGACCCTTGGTCCACAGCCGCTGCGTGCCCCACAGGGCCGTCGGCAGCAACGGCACGCCCGCCTCGGCCGCCAACCTGACCGCGCCGCTCTTCACCTCCTTGACGGTGAAGGACCGGCTGATCGTGGCCTCCGGGAAGATCCCGACGACCTCGCCGGCCCGCAGCGCGTCCAACGCCTGTTGGTAGGACGCCTGGCCGGCGGCCCGGTCCACCGGGATGTGGTGCATCCCACGCATCAGCGGGCCGGACACGGAGTGCTTGAACACCTCGTGCTTGGCCATGAACCGGACCAGCCTGCGCGCGGGCTGCGCGCCGTAGCCGGCGAAGATGAAGTCGAGGTAGGAGACGTGGTTCGAGGCCAGCACGGCCCCGCCGGTGGTCGGCACGTTGTCCGCGCCCTCCACGTTGATCCGCATGTCGAGTACGCGGAACATCAACTTGGCCGCGGCGATCACCGGCGGGTACACGCGATCTGGCATGTCACCAGCGTACGTTACTCGTCGGTAGTGCCCTCGTGTTCGCGCACCACCTTCGGCACGCCCGCCAGGTCCTCCTCGTTGCACAGCAACTTGAGGGCGTAATACGGCGAGCCCTTCGTGTCGTCGTAGTCCAGGTGGACCGCGATCACGTCGACCGCTTCACCGAGCCAGTCCTGGGTCTGCCTCAGCCAGGAGGCCGCGCGCTCCAACGCGCTGGGCAGGTCATCGTCACGGAACTCGACCGGTCGATAGGGGACCTCTTGCACCGTGTCCCGCTGGTTGGCAGGCATCGGTAGGTCTACCGCCACCCCGCTGTCGTTGAGTTCGAGTTGGATCGTTTCCTCGCTCACCCTCCCAGGGTTCCCCAACGTGAAACGCGCGGCAATAGATGTCGTGGATCGGTGACCTCCCGGGCGATGTCACCCGCCGGGCCGGAGGCGGCGGGATCAGACCCGCACCGGCAGCTCGGCGAGGCCGCTGACCAGCACCCGCCGCCACGCCAGCTCCTCCACCGGCCGCGCCGCCCGCAGCCCCGGGAAACGCCGCAACAACACCCACAGCGCCTCCTGGAGCTCGATCCGCGCCAACTGCGCGCCGAGGCAGAAGTGCGGGCCGATACCGAGCGCCAGGTGCTGGTTGGGCGTGCGCGCGAGGTCCAGGCGGTCCGGTGCGGTGAACGCGCGCGGGTCGCGGTTGGCCGAGCCGATGGACGCCATCACGCCGTCACCGGCGCGGATCACCACACCGGCGATCTCCACGTCTTCCAGCGCCACCCGCAGCTGCCCGACCTCGCTGAGCCGGGTGAACCGCATCAGCTCCTCCACCGCGCCGGGCACCAGCGACGGGTCGTCCACCAGCCGTTCCCACTGCGACCGCTCGCGCAGCAGGGTGGCGACGAAGCTGGTGATCTGGTTGGCCGACGTCTCGTGCCCCGCGACCAGCAGGTTCAACGCGAACGCGACCAGCTCGTCGTGCGTCAGCGGTGTCGCGCACAGCTCGTCGAGCAGGTCGTCCGAGCGCGGTTCCCGCCGTTTCGCCGCGACCAACGTGCCCATGTACTCCAGCAGGCTCGCCATCGCCGCCTCGACCCGGACCTGCTCGGACATCTCCAGGCTGTACGCCAGCTCCACCCACTCCCGGAACCGCTCGCGGTCGGCGTACGGCACGCCGAGCAGCGTGCAGATCACCTGGATCGGCAACGGCAGCGCGTACACCTGCCGCAGGTCGACGCCGTCCGCCACGTCGTCCGCCAGCTCCTCGCACAGCTCCCGCACCCACGTCCGGGTCTGCTCCATCCGCCGGTGCGAGAACGCTCCGGACACCAGCTTGCGCAGCCGGGTGTGCTCGGGCGGGTCGGTGGTCGGCAGGGTGCCGGGCAACGGCCGGGACACACCCACCCGCGGCGCACCGGCCGCCACCACGCCCGCACGGGAGAACCGCGGGTCGGCCAGCACCAGTTTCACGTCGTCGTAGCGGGTCACCAGCCACACCAGCGCGCCCGCGAGGGTGCGGACCCGGACCACCGGCGCCTCGTCCCGCAACCGCGCCCACGTGGGAGAGGGGTCGAAGGCGAAGGCGTCGGCGAAGGGGATGTCGAGGACGTCGTCCGTCATGACCTCGACGCTAGGAGGCCGGGGGAGCGCAGTGCCAGCGCCATCCGGTGCGCCTGGGCAACTCGCCGAGCGGGATGCGGCCGTTCGCCCAGAGCAGCGTTTCCCCGGGATCACGGTCGGTCGGCGCGTCCGGGAACATCCGGACCAGCACTTTCCGTGACAGTTCCGGCGGGAGCGCGAACTCCAGCCCGAGGCCGCGCGCGGCGTCGTGGGTGTGCACCAGCATCTCGTCACACCCCATCCCGGCGAACCCGGCCGCGTCGGCCAGGCCCCACGGGTGCCAGCCCCGCACGTCCGCCGGCGCCGCCGCGACCACCGCCGCCAGCACGGACGCGAACGTCCGCAGCGTCCGCACCAGGTCTGCCGGCGACGAGTCGGGCCGCACCGCGACGTCGGCCGTGCTCAGCCGGCTCGGCCCGGCGAGGAGGTCTGTGGAGTACCAGAGCAGGCAGTCCGAGATGTGCGCGACGGTCTTCGCGACCGTCCAGTCCACCTCCGGCACGACCGCCGTCCAGTCGGCTGCCACAGCGCCTTCGAGGAACGCCGCGCACTGCTCGGCGACCTCCGTCACGTCCCGCCCGTCCAGCACCGAAAACTCCCTCGCATTCGTCCGACCTCGCGGGTGACCATTCCAGACATGTACGACATCCGTCCCGCCGCCCAGAACGACCTGGACGCCGTTCTTGCGTTGATCCTGCGTCTGCAGGCCGACGACGCGCACCACATCGGCTACCTCGGCGAGGCGCTCGGCGACATCTCCGCGGAGCTGGCCGAGTTCGAGCCCGACTGGGCCACGTGCACCGTGGTCGCCACCGACGACTCGGGCTGGGTGTGCGGTGCGCTCAGCGTCGAGGTCGATCCCGATACCGGCCGCGCCTACCTGCACGGGCCGTTCGTCGACGTGCCGGTCAACCACCCGGCGGGCAGCCGGATCTGGGACCAGACCGCCGACGCCCTGTACGCCCAGGCCAGGCACCTGCTCGACGGTGTCGCGGACCGTGAGCTGCTGGGTCACACCGGGCACCGGCGGCTGGCCGCGTTCGCCGAACGGCACGGCTTCTCCGCCGCCCGCGCGTGCGGCATCCACGTCCTCGGCGGCGACGGCCTGCGCGGCCTGCTGCTGCGCGAGGCGAGCTGCCCGCGCACCGGACCGGCCCGCGAGATGCGCGTGCTGCCGACGGACCCGGCCGTGCACGAGGCGGTGGCCGTGCTGCACGAGCGGTGCTTCCCCAAGACCTATCTGTCCGGGCGGAAACTCGTGGACGGCAGCCGTCCGCACACCGTGGTCGTCGCCATGGACGGTGACCGGGTCCTCGGCTACGCCTCCGGCAAGGCCGAACCCGGCGAGTTCTACCTGGACTTCGTGGCCGTGGAACCGGACGTGCGCGGGCACGGCGTCGGCGCGGCGCTGGTCACCGAACTGGTCTGGAAGCTGGCCGAGAAGTCCGGCGCACGACCGCAGGCCACCGCCGCGATCCTGGCCGGCAACCGCTCCTCGCAACGGCTGTTCGACCGGCTCGGTTTCCGCCTCCACCTCGAACTCGTCGCCTACCGCGCCAACGCCGCCGCCTGAGCCGTTCTCAGGCCGCCTTGACCGCCACTACGTCGTCCTCGACGCCCGGCGGCTGGTAACCCTTGTGCCGCAACGACATCAGCCCACCCACGACCAACGTGATCAGCACACCCAGCGGCGTGTACCAGGGGAAGGCCAGTGAGAAGATCTTCTTCGCCGGCGCCGCCGCCGAGAAGTTGATCTCCAGCTGGGCGTCCGGTCCGACGAACTTCACGCCCAGGATCACGAACGCCATCACCACCACGGTCACGCCGAACGCCACGATCGCGTCGAGTTGCTTGGCCTTGCGGAACAACAACCCGAGCAGGAACGCGCCGAGCAGCGCGCCGTAGGTGAACCCGGCGATGGACAGCCCCTGCTCCACGATCGGGTTACCGCGCCGGGTCAGCGTGGCGAACAGCCCGGCGCACACGATGAGCAACCCGGCCCACACCACGGTCCAGATCCGGCCCTGCCTGAACACCTCGGCCTCGCTCATCGGCCGCCGCACCACCCGCTGGACCACGTCCGTCACGGTCGAGGACGCCAGCGCCCCCAGCGACGACGACAGCGCCGCCGCCAGGATGCCCGCGATCGCGAACCCGGACAGCCCGGAGGGCAACTCGTTGACGATGAAGCTCGCGAACAGCTCGTCGTTGTTGTTCAGCCCGAGATCGTTGACGGGGTGGGCCGCCTTGTAGAACGCCCACAGCATCACGCCGATGAACAGGAACAGCGCGAACTGGAGGAACACCACCACACCGCTGGCGATCAGCGCCTTCTGCGCCGCGCGCACGTCCTTGGTGGCCATCAGCCGCTGCACGATCAGCTGGTCCGCGCCGTGCGAGGCCATGGACAGCACCGCGCCGCCGACGAACGCGGTGACGATCGCGTACTGCGAGGTGAACGGGCTGGCGTCGAAGTCGAAGATCTGGAACTTGCCCGCGTCGGCAGCGCTCGCGAACCACCCATCGGGCAGCTTCCCGCTCAACACCATGATCACCACGACCGCACCGACGACGTACCAGAGCATCTGGATCGCATCGACCCACACCACGGCCCGCACGCCGCCGAGGAAGCTGTAGACGACCATCGCGACGCCCAGCACCGCCACGATCACCCAGTACGACGCGTTCACCCCGTACGCGGCCAGCACGACCTTGACCGGGATGGCCGTGGCGAACAGCCGCAGCCCGTCCGCCAGCAACCGCGTGACCAGGAACGTCATCGACGCCGTGCTCTGCAACCCCGGCCCGAACCGCTTGCCCAGGAACCCGTACGCGGTGATCAGCTCGCCCGCGATGTACTTGGGCAGCAGCACGAACGACACCACGATCCGGCCGATCAGGTAGCCGATCGACAGCGACAGGAACGTCATCGGGCCCAGGTAGGCGATCGTCGGCACGCTCAGCACGGTCAGCGTGGACGTCTCCGCCGACACCACCGACACGCACACGACCCACCACGAGATGCGGCGCTCGCTGACGAAGTAGTCGGCCGCGGAGCGCTGCCGCCCGGCGATCCACACGCCCAGCAGCGGCATGCCCACCAGGAACAGCACGATGATGCCGACATCAAGTGCGCGCATGGTCTCCTCCATCCGACTGCCGCCCCCGGCGGCCCATCGTGCTGATCGTGCTGGTGGTGCTGATCGTCAGTGCGGTCACGGCGGTGAGGGCGGGCTCGGGCAGGCGCAGCGGGTAGCGGCCGGGGGTGATCGACCCCAGCGGGCGCGGACCGGCGGCGCCGGTGGCGGACGGCACGTTCGCGGGTAGGCCGTGCCAGGTCAGGAAGCCCAGCAGGGCGGCCAGGTAGGCCTCCTTGGCCGCCGCGGGCAGTCCCAGTTCGTCGCTCGTGCGCAGGTCCGCATGTCGGGCCAACGACTCGACCAGCACGGGGTTGCGCATCCCGCCACCGGAGCCGATGACGGTGCCCTCGCACTCGGCGGCGATCGTGCGCACGGTCAGTTCGGTGAGCGTGGCCAGGAAGTCCTCGGCCTGGATGGTCAGGCCCTCGGCCACCCGGTCGAGGTAGGCGCGGTTGAAATGCTCCTTGCCGGTCGACTTGGGCGCCGACCGGGCGTAGTACGGGTCGGCCAGCAGGCGGTCCAGCAGTTCGGCGTGCACCTGGCCGCGGCGCGCGAACTCGCCGTCGGTGTCCTGCGTGCGCAGGCCGCCCGACAGCACGGTCATCGCCGCGTCCATGAGCGCGTTGCCCGGTCCGGTGTCGTAGGCGATCACACCTTCGGGCGAAATCTTGGTGATGTTGGCGATGCCGCCGATGTTCAGCGCGACCGCCGGCCTGCCCTCGCGTTCGGCGAAGCCGGCCAGCCACAGCGCGTCCAACGTGCTCGCCAACGGCGCGCCCTGGCCGCCCGCGGCGACGTCGCGGACCCGTAGATCGGCCACCACGGGCAGTCCGGTGGCTTCGGCTATCCACGCTGGTTGGCCCAGTTGGAGCGTGCCCAGGCAGCGGCCGTCCTCGACCCAGTGGTGCACGGTCTGGCCCAGTGACGACACGAGGTCGCCGCGGTACCGGGCGGCGACGTCGGCGAACGCCTGCCCGAGCCGGGTGTCCAGCACGCACAGGTCGGCGGCGCTGGTGGGCGGCCTGCGCAGCTCTTCGGGGAACGGGTGCTCGGCGTGCTCGACAGGGGTCAGCACGACGGTCGGGCCGTCCAGGGACAGGTCGGCCACGGCGACGTCGATGGCGTCCATCGACGTGCCGGAGATGAGCCCGATCACCCTCACGCCCTGTGGTCTATTCCACACTGCCCGCAGGCGCAAGAGTCTTGGTGGGAAAGTAGCCGGAAATCAACCTAGTTCGTCGATAGTCAACATACCGTGGCGTGCGAGGATTGCGACGTGTCCACCACGTCCCTGATCTTGATCATCGTCGTCGTCGCGGCACTGCTCGCGGTCGCCATCGTGACGGGCGTCGTGCTGGCGCGGCGTCGGCGGATCAGCCTCGTCGAGCCCGAGCAGGACAAGCCCGTCAAGGGTGGCTACCAGGCCGGCGGCGCCATCACGTTCAACGCGCCCGCGCCGCCGGTGGCCAAACCCGTCGACACGGCTGAACCCGCCGACACGGCTGAATCGGTCGAGACGGCCGAACCCGTGGAGACGGCCGAACCGGTCGAGGTGGTCGAACCGGTCGAGGTGATCGAGCCGGTCGAACACCCGGTGGCCGACCGCACCGAGGTCGACGGCCAGCCGGGCGTCGGTGACGACGCGGCCGTGCCGCGCGACTCGGTCAAGCGCGGGTTCGTCGAGGTGGACCTGCCCGAAGAGGCGTCCGAGATCGACGAGATCGAGCCGACGTCCGGTCGGCTGGAGCGGCTGCGCGGACGGCTGTCCCGGTCGCGGTCGACGTTCGGGCAGGGCCTGCTGGGGCTGTTGGGCGCGGGTGACCTGGACGAGGACTCGTGGACCGACATCGAGGACACGCTGCTGATGGCCGACCTGGGTGCGGCGATCACGGACCAGATCGTCACCGCGCTGCGGGAGCAGATCGTGGCACGCGGGGTGCGCACGTCCGATGACGCCCGCGCGTTGCTGCGGGACGTGCTCGTCGATGCCCTGCACCCCGAGATGAGCCGCGCGGTGAACGCCCTGCCGCACTCCGACGGTGCGGACGGGGTCAAGCCCGCCGTCGTGCTGGTGGTCGGCGTGAACGGCGTCGGCAAGACCACGACGACCGGCAAGCTGGCCCGGGTGCTGGTGGCCGACGGCCGGACCGTGCTGCTGGGCGCGGCGGACACCTTCCGCGCGGCGGCGGCCGACCAGCTGGAGACGTGGGGCTCGCGCGTCGGCGCGTCGACCGTCCGGGGCCCCGAGGGCGCGGACCCGGCTTCGGTGGCGTTCGAGGCGGTCAAGCAGGGCGTGAACGACAGCGTGGACACCGTGCTGATCGACACGGCCGGCCGCCTGCACACCAAGACCGGCTTGATGGACGAGCTGGGCAAGGTGAAGCGCGTGGTGGAGAAGCAGGCGAAGGTGGACGAGGTCCTGCTCGTCCTCGACGCCACCACCGGCCAGAACGGCCTGACCCAGGCACGGGTGTTCGCCGAGGTGGTGAACGTGACCGGGATCGTGCTGACCAAGCTCGACGGCACCGCCAAGGGCGGCATCGTCTTCCAGGTGCAACGCGAACTCGGCGTGCCCGTCAAACTCGTCGGCCTGGGCGAGGGCGCCGACCACCTGGCCCCCTTCGAACCCACCGCCTTCGTCGACGCCCTCCTCAACTGACCCGCGTGTCCAACACTCAGAACGCGCGTGTCCAACGTTCGGAACGCGCGTGTCCTACCTCCAGAACGCATGAATTCAACGCTCAGGTGCGAGCCGCGCGGCCTGAACGCCGACCTCGGGTGTTCTGAGCGTTCAACTCGGGTGTTCTGAACGTAGGACACGCGCGACGCGAACGTTGGACACGCGCGTTCTCAACGTTGGACACGCGGGGGTCAGGTGCGGGTTGCCTGGTCGGTGAGGCGTTTGGCGATGGCCAGGACCTCGGGGAGGATGCGGGCTACGGACTCCTTGGTCAGGCGGCTGTCGGGGCCGGAGACGGAGACGGCGGACAGCGTCGGGGCCCCGTGCAGGGGTACGGCGATGCACCGCACGCCGAGTTCCTGTTCGCTCTCGTCGAGTGCGTAGCCCTGCACGGCGATCTGGTCCAGGGACGCCAGCAGCTCGTCCGCGTTGGTGATCGTGTTCGGGGTGTACGCGGGCAGGCCGGTGCGGGACAGCAGGGCGCGTACCTCGTCCCGCGGCAGCTGCGAGAGCATCGCCTTGCCCACGCCGGTGCCGTGCGGCAGCAGCCGGCGGCCGACCTCGGTGAACATCCGCATCGAGTGCCGTGACGGCACCTGCGCCACGTACACCACCTCGTCGCCGTCCAGCACGGCCAGGTTCGCGGTCTCCTCCACCTGGTCGACCAACTGCGCCAGGAACGGCCGCGCCCACGTGCCGAACTGCCGTGACGCGCTCTCGCCGAGCCGGATCAGCCGGGACCCCAGCGTGTAGCGGCGGTTGCTGTTCTGCCGCACGTACCCCAGCGTGACAAGGGTGCGGATCAGCCGGTGGATGGTCGGCAACGGCAGGCCGGAGGTGCCGGCGAGCTCGGACAGGCTCGCCTCGCCACCCGCGTCGGCCAGGCGTTCCAGCAGGTCGAAGGCGCGTTGCAGTGACTGGACGCCGCCGGTGGACTCTCGTGCCACGTCGATCACTCCTTCATTGCCGTTCCGCGTTGCGAAAACTATAGTCCGCGAAGTAGAAACCGATCGGAATCGAGGTGGACTTCCATGTCCGGTGTTCGCGTCCTCGGGGGCGAAGTGGAGCGCGGGGACGAGATCCTCACGCCGGACGCGCTGGAGTTCGTGGCCGGGCTGCACCGGTCGTTCGCGCTCGAACACGCCGCGCTGATGCGCCGCCGCCAACAGCGCCGTCCGCTGGGCTTCCTGGACGAGACGCAGGCCGTCCGCGACGGTGACTGGCGGGTCGCCGAAGCGCCCGAGCCGCTGCGCGACCGGCGGGTGGAGATCACCGGCCCGACCGAGCGGAAGATGACCATCAACGCGCTGAACTCCGGCGCGAAGGTGTGGCTGGCCGACCTGGAGGACGCCAACACGCCGCACTGGCACAACGTCGTCTCCGGCCAGGTCAACCTCTACGACGCGGCCCGCGGCACGATCGACTTCACCTCCCCGGAGGGCAAGCACTACGCCCTGCGCGACGACGTGGCCCGCCCGACGATCGTGGTCCGGCCGCGCGGCTGGCACCTGCCCGAACGGCACCTGGAGATCGACGGCAGGCCCGCCGTGGGCGCGCTGGTCGACTTCGGCCTGCACTTCTTCCACAATGCGCAACTCGGCCGGCCGTACTACTACCTGCCGAAGATGGAGAGCCACCTCGAAGCCCGGCTGTGGAACTCGGTGTTCACCGCCGCGCAGGAACGGCTCGGCGTCCCGCACGGCACGGTCCGCGCGACCGTGCTCATCGAGACGATCCCCGCCGCGTTCGAGATGGAGGAGATCCTCTACGAACTGCGCGACCACGCGTCCGGCCTGAACGCGGGCCGCTGGGACTACCTGTTCAGCGCCATCAAGTACTTCCGCGAGGCGGGCGCCGACTTCGTGCTGCCCGACCGCAACAGCGTCACCATGACCGCGCCGTTCATGCGCGCCTACACCGAGTTGCTGGTGCGCACGTGCCACAAGCGCGGCGCCTTCGCGATGGGCGGCATGGCGGCGTTCATCCCGAACCGGCGTGACCCGGAGGTCACCGCGCAGGCGCTGGAGAAGGTGCGCGCGGACAAGAACCGCGAGGCGGGCGACGGGTTCGACGGCTCGTGGGTGGCGCACCCCGACCTGGTGCCGGTGTGCCAGGAGATCTTCGACGCGAAGCTGGGCGACAAGCCCAACCAGCTCGACGTGCTGCGGCCGGAGGTGTCCGTCACCGCCGAGCAGTTGCTGGACTTCAAGTCCGCCGGCGGCAACGCGACCCGCGCGGGCGTGGAGTCCGCTGTGGATGTCGGTGTGCGGTACCTGCTGTCCTGGCTGGGCGGCAACGGCGCGGCGGCCATCCACAACCTGATGGAGGACGCGGCCACCGCCGAGATCTCCCGCTCCCAGCTCTGGCAGTGGGTGCACAACGACGTGGTGCTGGACGACGGCACGCCGGTCACCGCGGACCTGGTCCGCACGGTGCTGGCGGACGTCCGGGAAAAGCTCGACGGCGAGCACCTGGACCTGGCCGTGGAGCTGTTCGAGCAGGTCGCGCTGGCCGACGAGTTCGTGGACTTCCTGACCCTGCCCGCCTACGAGCGGATCGGCTGACGTGCCGCGGACGTCGTTGTCGGCGGAAGCGGTGCGGGCGCTCACGGCACGCCTGCCCGATGTGGAGCTGCGTGCGCCGGCGGGCAGGCAGCCGGTGCACACCTGTTACGTCCCTGCCGACCGCGTGACGTCGTCCACCGTGCGTGACTGGGGTGCGCAAGCGCTTGCGGCGCTGGCCGAGCACGCCCCCGACGACCTGGCGGACGTGCTCGGCCTGTCGCCGGAGGTGGCGGAGGTCGTGCACGGCCGTGTGCGGTCGAAGCTGGTCACCGAGCCGGTGGAGGACCTGCGCATCGACTTCGAGGACGGCTACGGCGTCCGCTCCGACGAGGAGGAGGACGCGGACGCCGAACGCACCGCGCTCGTGGTGCGGGACTGGCTGCGGGACGGTGTGGCGCCGCCGCGGTTCGGGCTGCGGATGAAGTCGTTCGACACCAAGGCGCTGCGCGAGCGCGGCATCCGGACGTTGGACGTCTTCCTCACCGCTCTCGGAGAGGCGCCCGAGGCGTTCGTCATCACGTTCCCGAAGGTCACCTCGGTGGCGCAGGTGGAGGTGTTCGGCGACGTCCTGGACCTGTTCGGGCTGCCGCTGCGGTTCGAGATCCAGATCGAGACCACCCAGTCGATCGTGGACCCGCAGGGCAGGCTGGCCATCCCGAGGTTCATCGAGGCGGGCCGCGGCCGGGTCACCGGACTGCACTTCGGCACGTACGACTACACGGCGGGCTGCGGTCTGGGCGCGGCGCACCAGCACCTGGCGCACGGCGCGTGCGATTTCGCCCGCAACGTCATGCAGGTGTCCGCGGCGGGCACCGGCGTCGCGCTGTCGGACGGCTCGACCAACGTGCTGCCGGTCGGCGAGGACGTCCACGAGGGCTGGCGCACGCACTACCGGCTCGTGCGCCGGTCGTTGGCGCACGGCTTCTACCAGGGCTGGGACCTGCACCCGGCACAGCTCGTGACCAGGTACGCGGCCGTGCACGCGTTCTACCTGGAAGGCGTGGAGGCGGACGCCCGCAGGCTCAAGGCGTACGTGGAACGGGCCGGCGGCTCGGTCCTGGACGAGCCCGCGACCGCCCAGGCCCTGTCCACGTCGTTCATCCGCGCCCTGGACTGCGGTGCCCTGGACGAAAGGGAGGTCCGCCGCGCCACCGGACTCACCGTGACCGATCTCCAGGCACTCGCTCGGAGGGAATGACCGCCGCATCGCTGGATCGGGTGGTCCTCGAACCGGCGAAAGGCCGATTTCCGCCGCACCGGTCAGGGTGTGTGCATGACCATGCGGGCCGGGTTGTGGACCGGGCTGCCGGACCTGGAGCGGGCGGAGTTCCGCTACCAGGTGGTGGCGTGCCCGGCGGAAGTGGACGTGCTGATCGCCGCGCTGGCGCGGCCGGAGTGCAACGACGGGATGCTGGAGCACTTCGGCCGCGAGTTGGACGCCGAAGGGGAGAGCGACCACAACCTGGTGCTCGCCGTCCGCGGCCGGTGGGGCTACCTCAACTACGTGGACAACGAGTTCACCGGCTGGCCGAAGGGCGATCCGGACGCGCCGTACGTGGACGAGGCGTACACGGACTTCCCGCCGGGCGTGGGCGTGCCGCTGGCGACGTACCGCGACATCCTGCTGGAGTTCATGGTCACCGCCCGCCGGCCGACCGTCGTCGACTGGTACGAGGAGGCCGACCTGTTCCACGCCTGGCGGTTGCAGCGGATGGCCCTGCACCGCAATGGCGCCGGCCAGAAGATGACCGAGCGGTGACCGTGCCCCCGAGCGCGGGAGCACGGTCGGCAGCGATCGAAGAGGTCAGAACGACGGCAGGGTGTACCAGGCGGACCCGGCGTCCTCGGCGTCGTCACGCAGCACGGACCCCTCGATGAGCCCGTACGGCCGGTCGGCGGCGTAGAACACCTCGTTGTCGTTCTCCAGCCCGAACGCGGACAGGTCGACCACGAAGTGGTGCTTGTTCGGCATCGACAGCCGCACCTCGGCCACCTCCGGCCGGCCCAGCAACACCGCCTCGCCCATCGCGTACAGGGTCTGCTGCAACGACAGGCTGTGCTTGGCCGCGAACGTGGCCAGCAGCAGCCGCCGGATCTCGGTGAAGCTCTTCGCCCAGTCAATCCCGGCGGCGGTCTGACTGTCGGCTCCGCCGACGCCCTGGTACCGCCATCGCGCGGTCACCGACGTGGCCAGGATCCGGTCGTCGGTCTCCTTCAGCGTCGTGTACTCGTCGCGCGGGAAGCCGTGGAACTCCGACCCGGTCGACTTGAGCACCACCATGTCCCGCACACCCGAGACGACCCACGCGCGCTCGCCGTCCACGGTCACGGCGGTGGTGCGCTTCTCGTTGCTGCCTTGCACGAACGAGTGGTCGTTGCCCTCGATCCGCTCCCACGCGTGCTCGTCGATGAGCACCCGCGCGCCGGTGATGGCCTCCTGCGAGGAGACGAAGTGCCGGCCCAGGCGCAGCGCGAAGTCCTCGATCTCGCCGACCGGCGACTGCTTGGCGAAGGCGTAGACGGTGTTCTTCTGCGTGTCGGTCGCCAGCACCTTGGTGTTGTCGCCGGTGAGGTGGGTGTCCGCCAGGTCGCCGCGCAGGGAGGTGCTGACCGTGAGGTCCTTGATCGTGTGCACAGCGCCGTTGCGGGTCACCGTGACGAGGCGGTTCTCCGCCTTGCCGTACTGGTTCGGCCCCAGGACGATGGCCATCGGTCAGCTCCCTCGGTAGGTCGTGAATGCGAACGGGCTCAACAGGATCGGCACGTGCAGGTGCTCCTCGTCGGTGACCCGGAACGCGATGGCGATCTCCGGGTAGAACGGCGTGTCGACGTCGAACACCAGCCGGTGGTCGCCCGCCGACAGCCGCTCGGTGAACCTCAGCCGCCCGTCGTCGTCGGTGACGCCCTCGGCCAGTGGCGCGCCGTCGCGCTCCAACCGGACCGGCACGCCCACCTTGGGCCGGCCCGCCTCGGCGTCGAGCACGTGCGTGGAGAGGGTGGTCATGCCAGCACCTTCCTCAGCCGCAGTGCCGCGATCTTCGTCAGCTCCCGGTTCACCACGCGCAGTTCGACGTCCGGCGGGTTGTCCATCCGGGACGCGAGGTCGGCCAGCATCTGCTCGCCGGACAGCCCGGTCGCGCACACCAGGTAGATGTGCCCGAAGTGGTCCTCGTAGGCGGCGTTGGCCGCGAGCAGCCGGTCGGCGAGCGACGCGGTGACGCCGGACTGCTCGTCGGCGGACCACTTGGCGGACACCCCGTGTCCCGCTGCCCTTTCCCCGATGCGCGGGTGGCCCGCGATGGCCGCGTAGACCTCTTCGTCGCTGAGGTCGGCGAACCGGTCGGACGCGGCGAGCAGCGCGTCCACGTCGGCGTAGGGGCGGGCGGCCAGCAGCGCGTCGGCCCAGCGCGGTACCGCGAGGCATTCGGTGAGCAGGGGCCGGAGCTGCTCCGGAGGCGCGGAGTTGAACCCCTCTAGATCGGGCACTAAGGCTCCCTTTTCTGTATCGCGGAATCTCATTTCCGCAAAGAGGGACGGTACGAGCGCCCTCCGAGCGTGTCAACAGTCTTGCGCCGCCACGGAAAACCTGCCTACTCTCTCGTTGTACGGAAGATAGATTCCGTATTGCGGAAGATCTGGCCGGTGGAAGGAAGCCTCCATGCGGTACGACGTCAACCTGTCGATCCTGTTCACCGACCTCCCGGTGCTGGAGCGGCCCGCCGCGGCGCGGGCGGCCGGGTTCGACGCGGTCGAGTTCTGGTGGCCGTTCGCCGAAGCCGTGCCCCCGTCCCGCGAGATCGAGGCGTTCGAGGCGGCCGTCACCGACGCCGGGGTCCAGCTCGTCGGGCTCAACTTCTTCGCGGGCGACATCCCCGCCGGCGACCGCGGCCTGGTGGCGTGGCTGGGCAGGCAGTCGGAGTTCCGCGCCAACGTGGAGATCGCGGCCGGCATCGCCACCCGGCTCGGCTGCCGCGCCTTCAACGCGCTGCACGGCAACTTCCCCACCACGGACACCGCGCTGGACAACCTCGCGTACGCCGCCGAGGTGGCCGCCGAGATCGGCGCGGTGGTCCTGGTGGAGCCGATCTCCGGCGCGCCGGACTACCCGCTGCTCATCGCCGCGGACGCGCTGGAAGTCATCGACCAGGTCGGCCGCGACAACATCGCGCTGCTCGCCGACCTCTACCACCTCGCCGTCAACGGCGACGACCTCGACGCCGTCGTCGCCGACCACGTGGACCGCATCGGCCACGTGCAGATCGCCGACGCGCCGGGCCGCGGCGAGCCGGGCACCGGGGAACTCGACGTCTTCGGCTACCTGGCGAAGCTCGAAGCCAACGGCTACCAGGGCTATGTCGGCCTTGAGTACAAGGCGCAGACCGGCGGCTTCGACTGGCTTCCCGAGAAGGACCGTGCCGCAGGGAAGGGGCAGTGGGCATGAGCAGGATCGGGTTCGTCGGCCTGGGCATCATGGGTACGCCCATGTCCGCCCACCTGGTCGCCGCGGGCCACCAGGTCACCGGCTTCGACCTGAGTCAGGACGCGCTGGCCAAGCTCACCGCCGCGGGCGGCACGGCGGCGGCGAGCGCCCGTGACGCGGTCAAGGACGCCGAAGTCGTCATCACCATGCTGCCGAACCACCCGCAGGTGGAAGAGGTCGTCCTCGGCGCCGTCCTCGCCGAGGTCGCGCGCGGCACGCTGTTGATCGACATGAGCACCATCCGCCCGGAGACGTCCCTCGCCGTCGCCGAGGCAGGCGCGAAGCGGGGCGTGCGCGTGCTCGACGCGCCGGTCTCCGGCGGCGAGACCGGCGCCGAGCAGGCCACGTTGTCGATCATGGTCGGCGGTGAGGAGGCCGACTTCGCCGCGGCGAGGCCGATCCTCGACACCCTCGGCAAGACCGTCGTCCACGTCGGCCCGCACGGCGCGGGCCAGGTGGTGAAGGCCGCGAACCAGCTCGTGGTCGGCGGCATCTACGCCCTGGTGGCCGAGGCCATCGTGCTGCTGGAAGCGTCCGGAGTGGACGCCAAGGCGGGCCTGGACGTGCTGGCGGGCGGGCTGGCCGCCAACCGGATTCTGGACCTCAAGCGCGAGACCATGATCGCGCGCGAGTTCCGGCCGGGGTTCCGCATCGACCTGCACCACAAGGACATGGGCATCGCGCTCGCCGCGGCCCGTCAGGTCGACGTCGCACTACCGGTGACGGGGCTGATCGCCCAGCTCATCGCGTCCGGGCGGGCACAGGGGTACGGATCCCTCGACCACTCGGCGTTGTTGAAGGTCGTCGAGAACTTCTCCGGGAGGACCTGATGGCCAGGGTGCCCGTCATGCAAGCGGTCGTGGAAGTGCTGAAGAGCGAGGGGATCGACACGGTCTTCGGCTGCCCGGGAGCGGCGATCCTGCCGCTCTACAAGGCGATGGAGGAAGACGGCACGATCGAGCACCTGATCGTCCGGCACGAGGAAGGCGCCACCCACATGGCCGACGGCTGGTCGCGCACGACCGGCAACGTCGGCGTGGCGATCGGGACGTCCGGCCCGGCGGGCACCAACATGATCACCGGTCTCTACGCCGCGCAGGCCGATTCGGTGCCGATCCTGTGCATCACCGGGCAGGCGGCGACGACCAAGCTGCACCAGGAGGCGTTCCAGGCGGTCGACATCGTGGCCATCGCCGCGCCCGTCACCAAGTGGGCGGTCCAGGTGAAGGAGGCCGCGCAGGCGCCGTGGATCTTCCGGGAGGCGTTCCGCGTGGCCCGGTCCGGCCGGCCGGGACCGGTCCTGATCGACCTGCCGATCGACGTGCAGAAGCAGGAGATCGAGTGGGACCACACCATCGACGCCCCGCTCCCGGTGGCCAAACCCGAACCGCACCCGGCGCGGGTCGAACGGGCGTTGGACATGCTCCTGGCCGCGCAGCGCCCGTTGCTGCTCGCGGGTGGCGGCGTGATCCTCGCCGAGGCGCACGACGAGCTGCTGGAACTGGCCGAGCACCTGCGCGTCCCGATCCAGGCCACGTTGATGGGCAAGGGCGCGATCGACGAGGACCACCCGCTCTACGCGGGCATGACCGGCATCCAGACGTCCCAGCGGTACGGCAACGCGTCGTTCCTGGAGAGCGACCTGGTGCTGGCGCTGGGCGCGAGGTTCGGCGACCGCCACACCGGTGACCTGGCCACCTACCGCGGTGACCGGAAGTTCATCCACGTGGACGTGGAGCCGACCCAGATCGGCAAGGTGTTCGGCCCGGACCTGGGCGTGGTCTCGGATGTGAAGGCGTTCCTGCGGGCGATCCTGGCGTTGGCCAAGACCCGCACCGGCCCTTGCCCGGACAACGCCTGGACCGCGCGGACTCGTGAACTCAAGGCGACGCTGCTGCGCCGCGAGGACTTCGACACCGTGCCGGTCAAGGCGCCACGGGTGTTCAAGGAGATCAACGAGTTCTACGGCCCGGACACCTACTTCGTCACCGCGATCGGCCTCTACCAGATCTGGTCCGGACAGCACCAGAAGGCGCACCGGCCGCGGCACTACCAGGTCTGCGGGCAGGCGGGACCGCTCGGCTGGGAAATCCCGGCCGCGATCGGCGTGAAGAAGGCGCTCAAGAACACCGAGCCGTCGGCCGAGGTCGTGGGGATCGTCGGCGACTACTCGTTCCAGTTCCTGGTGGAGGAACTGGCCGTCGGCGCCCAGTACGACGTGCCGTTCGTGCTGATCATGCTGAACAACGAGTACCTGGGCCTGATCCGGATGGCCGAGGACCACGGCGGCTACGACATGAAGTTCGAGGTGGACATCCACTACGACACCGTCGGCTCGGACAACGTCAAGATCATGGAGGCCTACGGCTGCTCGGCCACCAGGGTCACCGAGCCGGGCCGCATCTGTGACAGCCTCGAATGGGCCCGCAAGGAAGCCGACCGCACCAGCCGCCCGGTCCTGGTCGAGATCATGATCGAACGCGAGGGCAACACCGCCAACGGCACGTCGATCGCCTCGATACGCGAGTTCGAACCGCTTCCGTGACGTGGCACGTGATCTGTCGCTTCACAGCCGATCGGCTGGGAGAGTGACGCGCATGGACCTGGTGCTACGCGCTGCCCGAGTGGTCACCCCCGACGGTGAACGCCGTGCCGACGTCGGTGTCGCGGACGGCCGGATCGTCGCGGTGGCCGACCACCTCGACGCCGAGACCGTCGTCGAACTAGCCGACGACGAAGTGCTCCTGCCCGGCCTGGTCGACACGCACGTCCACGTGAACGACCCCGGCCGCAGCGACTGGGAGGGCTTCGACACCGCCACCAGGGCGGCGGCGGCCGGCGGTGTCACGACGATCATCGACATGCCGCTCAACAGCCTGCCGCCGACGACCACCACCGCCGCCCTGAAGGCCAAGCAGGAGTCGGCCCGCGACAAGGTGCACGTCGACGTCGGGTTCTGGGGCGGCATCGTGCCGACCAACCTGGACGACCTGGAGCAGCTGCACGACGCCGGCGTGTTCGGCTTCAAGTGCTTCCTGATCCACTCCGGCGTGGACGAGTTCCCGCACGTCAGCGAGGACGAGCTGCGAGCCGCGCTGCTGCGGCTCCAGTCCAGGGACGCCCTCACCATCGTGCACGCCGAGGACCCGCACGAGGTGACCGAGTCGGGCCCCGGCTACCGCAGCTTCCTCGACTCGCGACCGCACACGGCCGAGTCGCACGCCGTCACCACGGTCGTGGACCTGGCCAACGAGACCAAGGCCAGGCTGCACGTGCTGCACCTGTCCAGCGGGCAGGCCCTGCACCACGTCCGGACCGCCAAGGAACTCGGGCTGCGGCTCACCGCCGAGACGTGCCCGCACTACCTGACCTTCGTCGCGGAGGAGATCGGCGACGCGGCGACCGAGTTCAAGTGCTGCCCGCCGATCCGTGACGCGGCCAACCGCGAACGGCTCTGGCAGGCGTTGCGCGACAACGTGATCGACCTGGTCGTCACCGACCACTCGCCGTGCACCCCGGATCTGAAACAAGGCGATTTCGCCACCGCCTGGGGCGGTATCGCGAGCCTGCAACTGGGCCTGCCCGCGGTGTGGACCCAGGCCCGGCAGCGGGGCCACGCGCTGACCGACGTGGTCCGGTGGATGGCCACCAACCCTGCCGACCTGGTCGGGCTGCCCACCAAGGGCCGCATCGCGCCCGGCGCGGACGCCGACTTCTGCGTGTTCGCCCCGGACGACGCGTTCGTGGTGGACCGCGCCCGCCTGCGCCACCGCAACCCCGTCACGCCCTACCACGGCCGTCCGCTGGCGGGCGTCGTGCGGCAGACGTGGCTGCACGGGCGGCCGATCAATGACCAACCGCGTGGGCGGTTGTTGACTAGAGGAGACGCATGACCGACGCGCCCGGCTGGACCCGACTCCCCGACCTGGCCTGCCGTGCCGTGGGCGGCAGCGTGGTGTGGGCCAACGACGAGTTGTTCGCCGAACGCGAGAACCTGATCCGCAAGCCCGAGCCGGAGTACCAGACCTACACGTTCGGCCACAAAGGCCAGGTCTACGACGGGTGGGAGACCCGCCGCCGGCGTGAGCCGGGCGAGGACCGGGCGATCGTCCGGCTCGGCCTGCCGGGCGTGATCAAGGGCGTCGTGATCGACACCGCGTTCTTCAAGGGCAACTACCCGCCGTTCGCGTCGGTCGAGGCGACGGCCGCCAAGGGCTACCCGAACCCGGAGGAGCTGACCGACTGGGAGACCGTGCTGCCGAAGTCACCGCTCGGCGGCGATCAGAAGCACTACTTCGAGGTGTCCGCGCGCCGCCGCTACACGCACGTGCGGCTGACCATCTACCCGGACGGCGGCGTGGCCCGGCTGCGCGTGTTCGGCAACCCGGTGGCCGACCCGGAGCTGATCATGCCCGAGGCGCTGGACCTGGCCGCGTTGGAGAACGGCGCGTGCATCACCGGGTGCAGCAACATGTTCTACAGCGACCCGAGCAACCTCATCGCGCCCGGTCAGGCCACCGTGATGGGCGAGGGCTGGGAGACCGCGCGCCGGCGGGACGACGGCAACGACTGGGTGGAGGTGGAACTGGCCGCGCCGGGCGTCATCCGGCTCGCGGAACTCGACACCAGCCACTTCAAGGGCAACGCGCCCGGCTGGGCGTCGATCCGGGCCCGGGACGCGCGCACCGGCGCCGAGTTCGACGTGCTGCCCCGCACCCGCCTCCAGCCCGACACCCGCCACCGCTTCCGCGTCGAGCACGACGCCGAGGCCACCCACGCGCGGCTCGACATCTACCCGGACGGCGGGATGGCACGCCTGCGGCTGTTCGGCGGCTTGACCGCGGACGGCCTCAGGGTAATCACCCAGCGCTACCTCGATTTCGCTTAATCGGAGGGAAATTCGTCAGTCCATGGGCTGACTCTGTCTACGACTTCAGTCGGTTGTGAGGTGTTCAACCGCCCTGGAAGCCTGCGGATACCCGAAAGGGTGAACAGGATCTAGGGAGGAACCTGTGCGACCGATCATCAGAGCGCTCGGCGGTGTGGCTACCGCTCTCGCGCTCGTCACGGGGACGACGTCGTTGGCGTCAGCCGAAACGGAGCCGGAGGCGCAGGGCACGGCGGGGATCGCCTGGCAGCCGTGCCCTGAGCTGGCCGAGGTGGAGTGCGGCACGCTGAGCCTGCCCATCGACTGGGCCAACCCGCGCGGCGAGAAGTTCGACCTCGCCGTGGCCCGCCGCAAGGCCACCGACCCGTCCAAGCGCGTCGGGATCATGGTCATCAACCCCGGTGGTCCGGGCGGTTCGGGCGTGAACTTCGCGCTGGCGGCGGCCGGCTACTTCAGCCCGGAGGTGCAGGAGCGCTTCGACATCATCGGCTTCGACCCGCGCGGTGTCGCGCGCAGTCAGCCGGTGCAGTGCTCGCTCGACGTGTTGCGGCGGCAGCCGTCGATCTACCCGACGAACCAGCAGCAGTTCGACACCCTCGCCGCGTACAACCGCGAACTGGCCGCGGACTGCCGCGCGCAGACCGGCCCGATGTACGACCACGCCGACACCGGCGCGGTGGTCAAGGACATCGACGCGCTGCGCAAGGCGCTCGGTGAACAGAAGATCAACTACTACGGCGTCTCGTACGGCACGCTCATCGGCCAGCAGTACGCCGAGGAGTACGGCCGCAACATCCGCGCCATGGTGATCGACTCGAACATGGACCACAGCCTGGGCACGTGGCGGTTCAACGAGACCGAGGCCAAGACCGCCGAGGACTCGTTCGGCGAGTTCGTGAAGTGGTGCGACCGCAACGAGTTGTGCGCCCTGCACGGTCAGGACGTCGGGAAGGTGTGGGACGACCTGCTCGACCGCGCCGACCGCGGCGAGATCGTCGACCCGTTCGACCCCGAGGTCAAGGTGACCTCCGAGGAGATCATCAGCGTCGCGTTCAGCTCGTTCTACGGCCCCAACTGGCAGTCGCTGGCGTCCTGGCTGGTCGACTTGGGCGCGGGCAAGGCGGCCCCGGTCGCCTTCGCGGCGGAGACGGCGCGCAACCCGTTCCCGGCCGTGTTCTGCCAGGACTGGGCGATGCGGGTGAAGAACTACCGCGAGTTCTCCGCCCTGGTGGACCGCGCCAACCAGATCGCGCCGCACATGCGCGGCTCGTCGCTGGGCCACTACGCCATCGCGGGCTGTATCGGCCTACCGGAGAAGGTCAACAACCCGCAGCACCGGTTGAAGATCAAGAACGCGCCGAAGATCCTGATGATGAACTCGCTCTACGACCCCGCCACCGGGTACGAGTGGGCGGCCAACGCCCACCGGCAGAGCCGTGACACCACGGTCCTGCTGACCTACGAGGGCTGGGGCCACGGTGTCTACGACCGCAGCGACTGCACGCGTGGCACCACGGACGACTACCTGATCAACCTGAAGACCCCGCGTGCCGGCGCCCGCTGCGCCGCGGTGGAGCCCCCGCCGGAGCCGACCGCGTCCCTTGGCACGGAGTCCTCGGACGCCAAGCCGGTGCCGACGGGTCCGGCCCCGGGCATCCCGGGCTGGCTCAAGTAAGAGCGTCACGACGAACCGGGGCCGCCTCCACCACCTGGTGGGGGCGGCCCCGGCCGGTCTGGCAGGCTCGACGCGACTGTGCGACGCCTG
>NZ_MTQP01000066.1 GCF_001984175.1 Saccharothrix sp. ALI-22-I | reverse complement strand
GCGCGTTGCGCTGGCGCATGGGGTCGGCCGACCTGATGTGCGAGCAGATCGACCACCTCACGCAGATCATGCGAAGACCCAATGTGCAGCTCGGCGTGGTGCCGTGGACGGCGGACGCGAACATGGTGGCCCTGCACGGGTTCCAGGTCTACGACGAGCGTGTGGTGACGTTGAGCGTGCTGACCGGCAACGCGACCATCACCGACCCGCACGACGTGCGCGAGTACCTGGCGCTGTTCGGCAGGCTCGAACGGCTGGCGGTGCGCGGCGACGCGCTGGAGGACCTGCTGGAGCAGATCTCCAGGGACCACCGCAAGCTCGGCTGAGCTGGGTGGTTAGGCTGCCGGGGACCACTTCGTCCCCGTCGGTAGGTGCCTCGCCACCCCATGCTGAACATCTTCGCCCGCGCCTCGGTTTCGCGCGTCACCGATCCGATCGGGAGGTGGCTGCTCCGCCGCGGCCTCACCCCGAACACCGTCACGGTGCTCGGCACCGTCGGCTCCGTCGCCGTGTCGCTGTGGTTCATCCCGCGCGGACAGCTGTTCACCGGCGCGGCGCTGGTCACCGTGTTCGTGCTGTTCGACCTGATCGACGGCGCGATGGCGCGCGCGCAGGGCGGCGGCACGAAGTTCGGCGCCGTGCTGGACGCGAGCTGCGACCGCATCGCCGACGGCGCGCTGTTCGCCGCCATCGCGTGGTGGGCGTTCGACGCGGACGAGCGGGGCCTGGCCGCGGCGACGCTAGTGTCGCTGGTCGGCGCGCAGGTCACCTCGTACGTGAAGGCGCGCGCCGAGGCGTCCGGGCTCTCCGCCGACGGCGGGCTGGCCGAACGCGCCGAGCGGTTCATCGTCGCGCTGGTCGGCGTCGGCCTGCACGGGCTCGGCGTGCCCTACATCCTGCCGATCGCGCTGTACCTGCTGGCGGCGCTGGTGACGATCACCGTGGTGCAACGCATCCTGGCCGTGAGCCGCGCCGCGAAGGAGTTCGGGACGTGAAAGAACGGCTGGCCGACCTCGGCTACGCGGCCGGTTGGCGCCTGGTGCGGCTGCTGCCCGAGAAGGTGGCCCGAGGTCTGTTCGACGCGGTCGCCGACCGGGCCGCGAAACGCGGCGGCGGTGGCGTCCGGCAGCTGCGGGCCAACCTGCGCCGGGTCGTGCCGCAGGCGGGCGAGGCGGAACTGGACGAGCTGGTCCGGCTGTCGGTGCGCTCCTACGCGCGGTACTGGCGCGAGGCGTTCCGGCTGCCGTCGCTGGACCTGAAGGCCGCCTACGCCGAGTGCGACCGGACCATGAGCGGCGTCGAGAACCTGGACGCGGCACTGGCCGAGGGCCACGGCGCGGTGATCGCGCTGCCGCACTGCGGCAACTGGGACATGGCCGGCGTCTGGCTGGTCGGGCACTGCGGCACGTTCACCACCGTCGCCGAACGGCTCAAGCCCGAATCGCTCTACCGGCGCTTCATCGCGTTCCGGGAGAGCCTCGGTTTCGACGTGGTGCCGCTGACCGGCGGCGACCGCAACCCGGCGCTCGTGCTCGCCGAACGGCTGCGCGCGAACAAGGTCGTCTGCCTGCTGGCCGACCGCGACCTCACCGCGGGCGGTGTGCCGGTGACGTTCTTCGGCGAGCGCACGATGATGCCCGCCGGTCCCGCGCACCTGGCCGCGACCACCGGCGCGGCGCTGATCCCGGCCGGTCTGTGGTTCACCGAGGACGGTTGGGTCATCCGGCTGCACCCGCCGATCCGGGTCGCCGGCACGGCCAGCGTGCCGGCCGCGACCCAGCAGATGGCCGATGTGTTCGCCGCCGACATCGCCGCGCACCCCACCGACTGGCACATGATGCAGCAGCTGTGGGTGGCCGACCTGCCGGAGAGCAGGCAGAAGGCGCTGCGCCGGGTGCTGGCCCGCCGGGGGGAAACAGCGTGAAGGTCGGCATCGTCTGCCCGTACTCCTTCGAAGTACCCGGAGGCGTGCAGGCGCACGTGGTCGACCTGGCGCGCGCCCTGCGCGGTCTCGGGCACGAGGTGGAGGTGCTGGCGCCCGCCGACGACGACACACCCGTGCCGGAGTTCGTCACGTCCGCCGGCCGCGCGGTCGGCATCCCGTACAACGGGTCGGTGGCGCGGCTGTCGTTCGGACCGGTGTCGTTCACCCGGGTCCGGCGGTGGATCGCCGAACACGACTTCGACGTGCTGCACCTGCACGAGCCCACCGCGCCGTCGCTGTCGATGCTGGCGCTGATGGTGGCCGACGGGCCGATCGTGGCCACCTTCCACACCTCCACGCCGCGCTCGAAGATGCTGTCGGCGTTCCAGGTGGTGCTCCAGCCGTTCCTGGAGAAGATCACCGCCCGCATCGCGGTGTCCGCGCTGGCCCGGCGCGTGCAGGTGGAGCACCTGGGCGGTGACGCGGTGGAGATCCCCAACGGCGTGGACGTCGGGTTCTTCGCCGACGCGGCGCCGTTGGACGGCTACCCGCGCCCCGGCGGCACGGTCGGCTTCGTCGGCCGGTTCACCGAGCCGCGCAAGGGCATGCCGGTGCTGCTGGACGCGTTGCGGGCGCTGGACCTGCCGGACGTGCGGCTGCTCGTGGTCGGGCGCGGCGACCAGGAAGAGCTGTGCAAGCAGGCGGGACCGGAACTGGCGTCGCGGATGGTGTTCCTCGGCATGGTGGACGACGAGACCAAAGCGCGTGCCCTGCGCAGCGTGGACGTCTACTGCGCGCCCAACACCGGGGGCGAGAGCTTCGGGATCATCCTCACCGAGGCGATGTCGGCGGGGGCGGCGGTGGTGGCGAGCGACCTGGACGCGTTCCGGCGCGTGCTGGACGACGGCAAGACCGGCGTGCTGACCCCGGTCGGCGACCCGGACGCGTTGGCGACGGCGTTGCGGGGCCTGCTGACCGATCCGACGCGGCGGGCGGACTACGTGGACGCCGCGCGGCAGCGGGTGATGATGTTCGACTGGTCGGTGGTGGCGGCGCAGGTGCTGCGGGTCTACGAGAGCGCCATGGCGGCCGACCCGCGCCAGGTGGGTGAGGCGTGACCAGTTCCGGCGTCGCGACGACGTTCCTGGTGCTGTTGGGGTTGGCGGTGCTGATCGGGCCGTGGACGCTCGGCACGGCCAACCGGCTGGACCGGCTGCACGTGCGCACGGACGCGGCCTGGGCGGCTCTCGACGCGGCCCTGGCGCGGCGGTCGGTGGTGACGCGAGCGGTGGCGGTGGTGTGCGGCAAGCCGGACCTGCGTGCGGCGGCGGACCGGGCGGAGCGGGCGGCGCGGGCCGACCGTGAGGCGGCGGAGAACCGGCTTTCGGCGTTGTTGGAAGCGCTCGACCGGACGGTGCTGGAGCCCGCGCTGGCAGCCGAGCTGTCCGACGCCGAACAGCGGGTCGTGCTGGCGCGGCGGGTGCACAACGACGCCGTGCGCGACACGTTGGCGCTGCGCCGGCGGCGGTCCGTGCGGTGGCTGCGACTCGCGGGCACCGCGCCCACGCCGTCGTACTTCGAGATCGCCGAGCCGGAAGTGGACGTCGAGTCGTCCACGACCCAGCGCGTGGCGGCGCGGGTCGTGCTGCTGGACCCCGAGGACCGCGTGCTCATGTTCGAGGGCTTCGACCCCAGCAAACCGGACGAACTGTTCTGGTTCACCGTCGGCGGCGGGGTCGAGCCGGGGGAGGAGCTCCGGGCGGCGGCGGTGCGCGAGGTGTTCGAGGAGACCGGCGCGAAGATCGCCGCCGACGACCTGGTCGGCCCGGTGTGGAAGCGGCACGCCGTGGTCACGTTCGACGGCGTGACGTTGGCGGCGACCGAGTGGTTCTTCGTCGCGCGGGTGACCGCCGGCCTGGAGTTGGACACCTCGGGGTTCAACGCCATCGAACAACAGACCATCCGCCGCCACCGGTGGTGGTCGGCGGAGGAACTCGCGTCCACCGACGCGACCGTGTACCCCGTGCAGCTCGCCGAGATGCTGCCCGGCGCCCTGACCGAGTGGGACGGCACCACTCGTTCGGTGCGATGACCCGGCCCGTGGCTAGAGGATGAACGTGGCGATCATCTGGCCCAGCAACCGCACGTCGGCGTGACCCTTGAACTCCAGCCGCACCTGACCCAGGCCGCTGAACCACAGGTCCATCTCGGTGTCCATGTCGAACGTGCCCGCCGTCTCGATGGAGAACGCCTGCACCCGGCTGTAGGGCAGTGACGTAAAGTCCTTCTTGCGGCCGGTCATGCCCTGGACGTTCACCGCGATCACCCGCTTGTTGGTGAACACCACGAAGTCCCGCACGGTCTTGAAGCTCGACACGATCTGCTCGCCCTGGATCAGGATCGGCGACACCTGCGACGCGATGTCCTCGGGCCGGCACGGCGCCAGCTTGAACACTGACTGCTTCTCGAAGTCGATCACCCGTTCGACGGTAGCACCGGGTGCACCGGTCCGCGTCAGGGTTGCCCCGGAGGTGGGCCCTGATCACCGGTGTTCGAGTCAAGTGTGATCGGTTGATCATGAGTGGTGCTCACGTGTTAACTCTCCTGGTCGCCCGAATGGGTGAGTGGAAGATTGAGGGAGAACCGTGCGTTTCATCATCAAGGCACTGACGTCGATGGCCCTCGCGCTGAGCGTCGTCGTCGGTGTCGGCGCGACGCCCGCGTTGGCGGAGTCGTCGGGTTACGACATCTACGAGACCAACGGCACGAGGCACGCCCGCGTGTGGGGCACCATCACATGGCAGAGCGCCAAGAGCTTCAACATCGCCAGGGCGAACATCTCGGACCTGGCCTGCGACAGCCAGCCCGTGTTCTGGTACATCGACGTCGACTACCGCTGGACCGGTCAGGAGCGCACGCTGAACTCCGGCTGCAACACCTCGACCTACTGGACCAACGTGCACGCCAGCGACATCGACAACATCCGGTGGATCACGATCTACGTCTGCCGCGACACGTTCATCCCCGAGTGTGACAGCAAGGCCTACCGCAACCCGCTGGCACCGTGAGGTGACCTCCGGGGCGTGGGTTCACCACGCCCCGGACGTGCGTCAGGACGTCCAGCCCGCCGGGTTGGAGAACGATTCGCGCGAGATGCCCGAGCCGGTCTTGGGGAAGTCGCCGAACCGGTTGGCGTGCAGGTGGGCGAAGAAGTAGCACAGCGACTGGAAGGTCGCGTCCTCCACGGCCACGCGCGGGTCGCGCGCCACAGCCTCGTAGAACTCACGGCCCAAGGCGACGATGAAGCCCCGCGTGTACAGGAACCCGTCGTCCGAGCCGTCGGTGACCGCGTGCACGTCCTTGCGGTCGATCTCGTACAGCTTGCGCTCCACCACGCGGTCCAGGGCGATGAGCTCCTCGCTCGTCACGTCGGCGACCGCGTCCTTCAGGTTCACGAGCACCGCGTCCAGGTGCTCCTCCAGCTCGGCGACCACGTCGAAGGCGGCGAACTCCTCATCGGACGGATCGCGCTTGGTCAGCGCCGCACGGGCTTCGTTCGCCTCGGGGCCCACGCCCGCCCACGCGGTCTCCAGCAACGCCCAGAAACGGGCCTCTTCAGCAGCGGTCGGAAGGATCATGCGGCGACGCTAGCAACGAGGTCCGACAATCCCGGCCCCGCCCAGCTCTGAACGCTTCGCAAGGGTCCCCGCCAAGGGGAACCCTTGCAGCGATTCTACCGACGGGGTCCGACAAAACCGGGTGGCCGAGGTCGGGGGGTGCGCGGGCCGAGGTCGAAACACCCCCCGATCGGGTCACACTCGGCCGATCACCTCGTGCCCGTACGCGGCGAGGGTCTTGTCCTTGTCGTCGTGCATCAGATAGAGCGCGAAGTTGTCCACACCGATCTCCCGCAGCTCCTGCAACCGGTCCACGTGCGCGGACGCCGGGCCGAGCAGGCAGAACCGGTCCACGATGGAGTCCGGCACGAAGTCGGTCGACCGGTTGCCCGCCTTGCCGTGGTGGGAGTAGTCGTAGCCCTCGCGGCCCTTGATGTACTCCGTCAGAGCCGCCGGCACCGCACCCGAGTCGCCGTAGCGCGCGACCAGGTCGGCCACGTGGTTGCCGACCATCCCGCCGAACCAGCGCAGCTGGTCCCGCTGGTGCGGCAGGTCCGTGCCCACGTACGCGGGCGCGGCCACGCACATCGTGATGGCCGACGGGTCACGGCCCGCGGCCACCGCCGCTTCCCGCACCGACCCGATCGTCCACCGGGCGATGTCCGGGTCGGCGGTCTGCAGGATGAACCCGTCCGCCTGCTCGCCGACCATCTTCAACGCCTTGGGCCCGTACGCGGCCATCCACATCTCCAGCTTGCCGTCGCGCACCCACGGGATGCGCACCGGTGTGCCGTGGTGCTCGACCTCGCGACCCTCGGCCAACTCCTTGATCACCGTCATGGCCTGACCCAGGGTCGCCAACGACGCCGGTTTCTGCCCGATCACCCGTCGCGCCGAGTCGCCACGCCCGATACCGCACACCGTGCGGTTGCCGAACATGTCGTTCAACGTCGCGAACAGCGACGCGGTCACCGACCAGTCCCGGGTGCTCGGGTTGGTCACCATCGGGCCGATGGTCAGTTCTTTGGTCGCCGCCAGCACCTGCGAGTAGATGACGAACGGCTCCTGCCAGAGCACTACCGAGTCGAACGTCCAGCCGTTCCGGAAACCGTTGTCCTCCGCCGCCTTCATCCCCGCGACCACGTCCCGCGCGGGCGGGTCGGTCTGGAGCACTACACCGAAGTCCACTTTCCGCCTCCTACACCAGGTACTGGTTCAGCTCGCGGGACAGGAACTTCCCGTGCCCGGTCGCACCGCGGAAACCACCGGAGTCCACGACCACCCGGCCACGCGAGAGCACCGTGTCGACCTTGCCGGTGATCTCCATGCCCTCGTACGCCGAGTAGTCGACGTTCATGTGGTGAGTGGCCGCCGAGATGACCTGCTGCGCGGCGGGGTCGTACACCACGACATCCGCGTCCGCGCCGGGCGCGATGATCCCCTTGCGGGGGTGCAGGCCGAACATCCGCGCGGGCGTGGTGGAGCAGATCTCCACCCACCGCTCAAGGGTGATCTCGCCCTTCACCACACCCTGGTGCAGCAGGTCCATCCGGTGCTCGACGCCCGGCATCCCGTTGGGGATCTTGGAGAAGTCCCCGCGACCCATCTCCTTCTGGTCCTTGAAGCAGAACGGGCAGTGGTCGGTCGACACCACCGACAGGTCGTTGGTGCGCAGGCCGCGCCACAGCTCCGACTGGTGCTCCTTGGGCCGCAGCGGGGGAGAGGCGACGTACTTCGAACCCTCGAAGTCCGGCTTCGCCAGGTCCTCCAGCGACAGGTACAGGTACTGCGGGCACGTCTCGGCGAACACGTTCTGCCCCGTGTCGCGCGCCTTCGTCACCGCGTCCAACGCCTGCGCGGCGGACAGGTGCACGATGTACAGCGGCGACCCGGTGACCTTGGCCAGCGTGATCGCGCGGGACGTGGCCTCGCCCTCCAGCTCGGCGGGCCTGGTCAGACCGTGTTCGACCGGGTCCGTGCGGCCCTGCGCCAACGCCTGCGCCACCAGCTGGTCGATCGCGATGCCGTTCTCCGCGTGCATCATGATCGTCGCGCCGGTCTCCCGGGCCTTCTGCATGGCGCGCAGGATCTCGCCGTCGGTGGCGTAGAAGACACCGGGGTAGGCCATGAACATCTTGAACGTGTTCACGCCCGCGTCGATGCAGGACTCCATCTCCTTCAACGACGTGTCGTTGACGTCGGAGACGATCATGTGGAACCCGTAGTCGATCGCGCAGTTGCCGTCGGCCTTGGAGTGCCACTTGTCCAGTGTGGACAGCAGCGAAGTGCCCTTCACCTGCACGGCGAAGTCAATGATCGTGGTGGTACCGCCCCACGCCGCCGCGATCGTGCCGGTCTCGAAGCTGTCGGCGGAGAACGTGCCGCCGAACGGCATCTCCATGTGGGTGTGCGCGTCGATGCCACCGGGGATGACGTACTTGCCGGTCGCGTCGATGACCTCGTCGGCGTCCAGCGGGAAACCCGGCGTCAGCAGGGCGGCGATCTTCTCGCCGTCCACCAGCACGTCGGCCGCGACGGCGCCGGTCGCGTTCACGACCGTGCCGCCCTTGATCAGGATGGTCATGGCTTCACCAGCGATTCGTACGTGTCGGGGCGGCGGTCGCGGTAGAACGCCCACAGGTCGCGGACCTCGGCCAGCAGGTCCATGTCCAGGTCGCGGACCACGATCTCCTCCTCCGTGTCGGAGGCCGCCTCACCCACCAGCTGACCGCGCGGGTCGGCGAAGTACGTCTGCCCGTAGAACTCGTTGTCGCCCAACGGCTCCACGCCGACGCGGTTGATCGTGCCGACGTAGTACTCGTTCGCCACGGCCGCCGCGGGCTGCTCCAGCCGCCACAGGTACTCCGACAGACCACGGCTGGTCGCCGACGGGTTGAACACGATCTGCGCGCCGTTGAGCCCGAGCGCGCGCCACCCCTCCGGGAAGTGCCGCTCGTAGCAGATGTAGACGCCCACCTTGCCCACGGCGGTGTCGAACACCGGGTAGCCGAGGTTGCCGGGCTTGAAGTAGAACTTCTCCCAGAACCCCTTCACCTGCGGGATGTGGTTCTTGCGGTGCTTGCCGAGGTACGTGCCGTCCGCGTCGATCACCGCGGCGGTGTTGTAGTACACCCCCGGCTGCTCCTCCTCGTACATCGGCACGACCAGCACGACACCCAGCTGCTCGGCCAGCTCGCACATCAGCTCGGTGGTCGGACCGTCGGGGATGCCCTCGGTGTAGGAGTAGTAGTCCGCGTCCTGCACCTGGCAGAAGTACGGCCCGTAGAACAACTCCTGGAGGCACACGACCTGCGCGCCCTGCGACGCGGCGGAGCGGACCGCCTCGACCGCGTTCGCGATCATCGACTCCTTGTCGCCGGTCCACTTCTGCTGCACCAGACCTGCTCGGACGATGTTGCTCACGCGTTCTCCCTCCGTGGCGTCAACGCCAGGTAGACGAGCATGCCGCCGACCATGCCGACGACCCAGTTGTAGTCGTAGAGCGGTTTGAGGAACGGGATCAGCCCGTCGGCCGGGAACGGCCCGCCGTACGCGCCGCCGACGGAGAGCACGGCGCCCACCAGCGTGGCCACCACCGCCCGCCAGTTCCAGCCTGCCTTGAACCAGTACGCGCCCCGTCCGGACAGGTACAGGTCCGGCAGTTCCAGCTTGGTCCGGCCGAGGATCCAGTACCCGGCGATGAACACGCCGGCCACGGACCCGAGCAGGCCGCCGTAGAAACCGAGCCAGGAGAAGATGTAGATGCCCGGGTCCGAGATCAGCCGCCACGGCTGGATCGCGACGCCGATCACGCCGGTGATCAGGCCGCCCACCGCGAACGTGATCTTCTTCGGGAACGCGTTGGAGAAGTCGTACGACGGGCTCACCACGTTCGCCGCCAGGTTCGCCGACACCGTCGCCAACACCAGCGCCACCAGGGCCACCAGCACCACGGCGGTGCTGTCGAACCGGCTGGCCAACGCGGCCGGGTCCCAGATCGCCTCGCCGTACAGCGCCATCGCGCCGGACGTGGTCAGGATCGCCACGATGGCGATGAACGACATCGTGGTGGGCAGGCCCAGGATCTGGCCGACGACCTGCTTGCGCTGGCTGCCGCCGAACCGGGTGAAGTCCGGCATGTTCAGCGACAGCGTCGACCAGAACGCGATCATGCCCATCAGCGACGGGAAGAACACCTTCCAGAAGTCCGCGCCCCAGCCGAGCTTGGACGGCTCGGACAGGATCGGGCCGAACCCGCCCGCCTTGATCGCCACGTACCCGAGCAGGATCAGGAAACCGACGCTGACCAGCGGCGCGGTCCAGTTCTCGAACCGCCGGATGGCGTCCATACCGCGCCAGATGATCAGCATCTGCACCACCCAGAAGCCCAGGAAGCACAGCCACAGCGTCCACACCTGGCCCAGCACGACCGGGGCGTTGACCCACCCGTCACCGGCCAGCCGGCCGACGATCACGTGCAGCGCCAGGCCGCCGACCCACGTCTGGATGCCGAACCACGCGCACGCGATGAACGCGCGCAGCAACGCCACCAGGTTCGCGCCGCGGATCCCGTAGAACGCCCGGGCGAACACCGGGAACGGGATGCCGTACTTCGTGCCCGCGTGGCTGTTGAGCAGCATCGGGACCAGCACGATGAGGTTGCCCAGGGTGATGGTCAGGAACGCCTGCACCCAGTCCATCCCCAGCGCCACCAGGGACGCGGCGAGCGTGTAGCTGGGGATGTTGTGCGCCATGCCCATCCACAGCGCGAAGAAGTTGTACGTCGACCAGGTGCGCTGCTCCAGCGGCACCGGGGCCAGTTCCGGGTTGTAGTGCGGGCTGTCCGCGATGGCGGAGTGATCACGAAGCTCGACGCGGCCGTCGGGATCGGCTGTGACCTGGGTTGCCTGGGCTGCGGCGGGGTCAAGGACCATCAGTCACTTCCCTGTTACGCTCGTGAAACACCCTTTGTACGGGCGATTCGGCGCGATTTCCATCCCGGCATCCTCCGGTCGGCCCGCGTGCGTCGGGAGTGGCAAAGTGTCCACGCTTCCCATGATCAGCGCACACTGTGCCCATTGCCACCCCAGGCCCTGGTCAATGCGGTCCGCGCGGCCCTCGACCGGCTCTCGAACGGCCGTTCCCGCCTGCCCCGGACGTCCGAGGAGCACTCACGGATCGTGATCGACAGATCACCTGATCGAGCGGCTACGGAAGTGCGCGGTTTCGGTCGATGCCATAAAGGTCAACTTGCAGGTCCCCAACCAGGTTAGGAAAACCGTGTCTGGAAACCGCACGCGCGGACTCCTGCGTGCCGCCGCCCTGCTCGCCGTCGGTACCTCTCCGCTGCTCGCGTCCGCCGCGTCCGCAGCCGAGGCCCCCACCGACATCGTGGACGGCAAATTCGGCAATGCCCCCGAGATCGGATTGGACGCCACCAAGCCCGCCACCGACCTGCTCAGCGGTCAGGCCGTGAAGCTGCCCGCACCGCTGCCCGCACCACTGCCCGGCAGCGCGCCGGACATCCGGGCGCCGCAGGTGGCGGCCCCGGCCGCGATCGAGGCCCCGGCCGCGCCGAGCCTGCCGGCGGTGGGCGACGCGCTCGCGCCGCAGGCCCGTACCCTGCCCGCGGCCCCGGCGCTGCCGGGCGTGCAGCCGCCGGCCGTGGGCCCGGAGGCGCCCGCCCTCCCCGACCTGGGCGCGCTGCCGGCGCAGGCGCCGACGCTGGGCTAGCCGCAACGTCGGACTACGTCGTGGACGTGGGCGGGCGGGGCGCCTGAGGGTCCCGCTCGCCCATCTCCTGCACCAGCAACGCCACGTACAGCGAGAGCACCGACTCCGGGTCCTCCAAGGACACCCCGAGCACCTGCTCGATCCGGCTCAACTGCTGGTAGTACGCGGTCCGGGAGAGGTGGGCGGCGGCCGCAGCGGCGGATTTGTTGCCGCCGTGCTCGCAGAAGCAGCGCAGCAGTTCCAGCAGCCGACTGCCCTGGGCACCGTCCCGCGACAGCAGCGACCCCAGCTCGCGGTCCGCGAACGCCAGCACCCGTTCGTCCTCGCGCAGCAGGTGCAGCAGCCCGCGCAGCCGCACATCGTCCAGCCGGTGGTAGAGCCGGGTTCCCGGCGACCGCAGTGCCGCGCCCGCGACGTGCGCCGCCTCGCCCAACGACCGCCGCACCTCCGACAGCGTGGTCACGGTCGTGCCGACGGCCACCACCACGGGCAGCGCGTGCGGTGTCGCCGCCGCCCTCCCGTGCACCTCCCGCGCCAGCCGCCGCAGCACACCGTCCAGACCGGCCTGCGGCGGCAACGACAGCAACGCCCGCACGCTCGTGTCGTCGACGACGCCGACCAGCGCGGGCACCATCACCCGCCGAGCCGCCAGCGCCGTCGCCTCGGCGAGGTCCCGCAGCACCTCCTGCGAGGCCAACGCCTGCGCGGGCGCGGTGGCCGTGCCCGGCCGGATCGCCACCCCGATGAGCTGCCGCCGTTCCAGCGGTACGCCGAGCGCCGCCGCCCGTGTCGGCAGGTCATGTGGCGGCTGGCCGAGCAGCTGGGTGAGCAGCGTGCGGTGGGTCTGCCGTTCCAACGACTCGCGGTCCCGCGCCACCAACCGGTGCACGGCCAACGCCGACGCCGCGCGTTCGGCCACCACGACGTGCCGGTGCGGCGGCGCCTCCGGGCTGAGCAGCACCAGCCGCCCCCAGTCCGCGCCCCGCGCGCCGACCACCGTCACCAGCCACCCGGTCTGCTCGTGGTAGGCGGTCCGCTCGGACACGGCCACCGCCCGTGACCGCTGCCCCCAATCGGCGAGCAGCGCGGTCGGGTCCTGCCCGGCCGCGTCGTAGGCCAGCACCTCGTGCCCCAACGTCTCCAGCACCACCGGCAGCCCGGCGGTCCGGGCCACCTCGCGCAGCACCTCGGCGGGCTCGGCCCCGGCCACGGTCAACGCGGTGAACGCCTCGTGCACCTGCTCGGCCGCCCGCAGCTCGGCCAGTTGCGCGTCCACGATCAGCGCCACCACGGCCTCGGTCACCGACACGAACCGGGTCTCCCGCGCCAGCGTGACCAGCGGCAGCCCGTGGTGCTCGGCGGCGGTCACCAGCGCGCCCGGCACCTCGTCGCTCCACCGCCGCCCCAGCTCCACGACCAGCCCGGACGCCCCGACGGACGCCAGGTCGGCGACGTACTCGCGCAGCCCCGCCGGGTCGTCGGGCAGCACGATCCCGGTGGTCAGCACCAGCTCGCCGCCGCGCAGCAAATGCGCGATGTCGGCCACCTCGGCGACGTGCACCCACCGCACCCGCCGGCCCATCCCGGCCGTGCCGGCGACCACGGCGGGCTGCCCGCGCCGGACCACCGACAGGGCGAGCGCTTCGGCGACCGTGGGGTACATGGACACAACGTAATGCGCCAGGCCCGAAAGCGGTACAGGTTGTCCATGGCGGCCTACCGCACCGCCGACCACACTCCTGTAGTCAGGGACTACGACCGGAGGACGCGATGGGACACGAGGAGTTGCTGGCCCGGCACCGCGCCGTGATGCCCGACTGGATGGCCCTCTACTACGACCGGCCGATCGAGCTGGCGAGCGCGAGCGGACGCCGCGTCACCGACCGCGAAGGCCGCACCTACCTGGACTTCTTCGCCGGCATCCTGACCAACGCCATCGGCTACGACGTGGCCGAGATCTCCGACGCGATCCGGTCCCAGCTGGCGACCGGCGTGCTGCACAGTTCCACGCTCTACCTGATCCGCTCGCAGGTGGAGCTGGCGGAGAAGATCGCCGAGCTGTCCGGCATCCCGGACGCCAAGGTGTTCTTCACCAACTCCGGCACCGAGGCCAACGAGACGGCGCTCATGCTGGCCACCCAGTTCCGCCGCAGCGACCAGGTCCTCGCGCTGCGCAACTCCTACCACGGCCGCGCGTTCGCCACCGTCGCCATCACCGGCAACCGCGCGTGGTCGGCGTCCTCGCTCAGCCCGGTGAAGGTCAGCTGGGTGCACGGCGGCTACCGGTTCCGCAGCCCGTTCAAGGACCTCTCCGACGCCGACTACGTCAAGGCGTGCGTGGCGGACCTGCGCGAGGTGATCGAGACGACGACCGCGGGCGACGTGGCGTGCATGATCGCCGAGCCGATCCAGGGCGTCGGCGGGTTCTCCTCGCCGCCGGACGGGTTGTTCGCCGCGTTCAAGGAAGTGCTGGACGAGTACGGCATCCTGTTCATCTCCGACGAGGTGCAGACCGGCTGGGGCCGTACGGGGGAACACTTCTGGGGCATCCAGGCACACGGCGTCACGCCCGACGCGATGACGTTCGCCAAGGGACTGGGCAACGGTCTCGCGATCGGCGGCGTGGTCGCGCGCGGTGACCTCATGGACTGCCTGACGGCGCACTCGCTGTCCACGTTCGGCGGCAACCCGATCTCCACGACCGGCGCCCTGGCCACGCTGAACTACCTGCTCGACCACGACCTGCAGGCCAACGCCGCCAAGCTCGGCGCGCGGCTCATCGACGGGTTGCGCAACATGGCGGCGGACCGGCCGGCGGTCGGGGACGTGCGCGGCAAGGGCCTGATGATCGGCGTCGAGCTGGTCGGCCCGGACGGCGCGCCGGACGCGGCGAAGGCGGTCGCGGTGCTGGAGGGCGCGCGGGAACGCGGGCTGCTGGTGGGCAAGGGCGGCCTGTACGGCAACGTCATCCGCCTCGCCCCCCCGATGACGTTGACCGAGGACGAGGTCGAAGAGGCGTTGGGCATCTTGGAGGACGTGCTGTGAGCATCTCGCCCGGACGGATCACACACTGGATCAACGGCAAGCCGTGGCACGGCGAGAGCGCGCGTTCCGGCGACGTGTACGACCCGGCGACGGGGCAGGTGGCGACGCGGGTCGACTTCGCCGACGTGTCCACTGTGGACGAGGCGGTGACGGCGGCACGGTCGGCGGCCGCGTCCTGGCGCAACGCGTCGCTGGCGCAGCGGTCCACCGTGATGTTCGCGTTCCGCGAGCTCCTCAACGCCCGCAAGGGTGAGCTGACCGCGATCGTCACCGCCGAACACGGCAAGGTGCTGTCCGACGCGGCGGGGGAGGTGCAGCGCGCGCTGGAGGCCGTGGAGTTCGCGTGCGGCATCCCGCACCTGCTCAAGGGCGGGTTCAGCGAGAACGCGTCCACCAAGGTCGATGTGTACTCGATCCAGCAGCCGCTGGGTGTGGTCGGCGTGATCTCGCCGTTCAACTTCCCGGCCATGGTGCCGCTGTGGTTCGTGCCCAACGCGATCGCGTGCGGCAACGCGGTGGTGCTCAAGCCGTCGGAGAAGGACCCGTCGGCATCGAACTTCATCGCCGAGCTGTTCGCCGAGGCCGGGTTGCCGGACGGCGTGCTGAACGTCGTGCACGGCGACAAGGTGGCGGTCGACCGGATTCTCGAACACCCGGACGTGAAGGCGGTGTCGTTCGTCGGGTCCACACCCATCGCGCGGTACGTCTACGAGACCGGCACGCGGCACGGCAAGCGCGTGCAGGCGCTGGGCGGCGCGAAGAACCACATGGTGGTGCTGCCGGACGCGGACCTGGACCTGGCGGCGGACGCGGCGGTGTCGGCCGGGTTCGGGTCGGCGGGGGAGCGGTGCATGGCCATCTCGGTCGTGGTCGCGGTGGACCCGGTCGGCGACGAGCTGGTGTCGAAGGTCGTGGATCGCATCCGGAAACTGCACGTCGGCGACGGCCGCCGTCCGGGCTGCGAGATGGGCCCGCTGGTGACCGGCGCGCACCGCGATCGCGTGGCGTCCTATGTGGACGCCGGTGAGGCGGAAGGCGCGTCGCTGGTGGTGGACGGGCGGGGGCACCTGATCGACGGCGCCGCGGACGGGTTCTGGCTCGGACCGACACTCTTCGACCACGTCGGCACGGACATGTCGATCTACCGGGACGAGATCTTCGGTCCGGTGCTGTCGGTGCTGCGGGTGCCGACGTACGACGACGCGCTGGACGTGGTCAACGCCAACCAGTACGGCAACGGCACCGCGATCTTCACCAACGACGGCGGCGCGGCGCGGCGGTTCCAGAACGAGGTCGAGGTCGGCATGGTGGGCGTGAACGTGCCCATCCCGGTGCCGGTGGCGTACTACTCGTTCGGCGGGTGGAAGGACTCCCTGTTCGGCGACTCGCACGCGTACGGCCCGGAAGGCGTGCACTTCTTCACCCGCACCAAGGTCATCACCGGCCGGTGGCTGGACCCGTCACACGGCGGGGTGAACCTCGGCTTCCCGCAGAACACCTGAGCAGGCCGGGGGCCGGGCCGGTTCGGTGTCCGGCCCGGCTCGTCCCCGCGGCGACTACTTCACCTGGGCGGCCAACGCGTGGGGTAGTGGGTCGTACCTGGTGAACCGGCGCGTGTAGGTACCGGTGCCCGAGGTCAGCGAGCGGAGTTCGACCGCGTAGCGGAGCAGTTCCGTGGCGGGCACCTCGGAGCGGATCACCGTGTAGCCGGCGGTGTCCGCCTCGGTGCCGAGCACCCGGCCGCGTCGGCTGGACAGGTCGCCGAGGACGGTGCCCAGGTGCTCGTCCGGCAGCCGCACGATCACCTCGTCCACCGGTTCCAGCAACACGGTCCTGCCGTTGGCGGCGGCGTCCTTCAACGCCAGCGCACCGGCCGTCTGGAACGCCGCGTCCGACGAGTCGACCGAGTGCGCCTTGCCGTCGACGAGCGTTACCCGGATGTCCACCACGGGGTGCCCGCCGTGGAGGCCGCGTTCGAGCTGCGCCCGCACGCCCTTCTCGATGCTGGAGATGAACTGGTTGGGGATCGCGCCGCCGACGATCTTGTCCACGAACTCGAAGCCGTCCCCGCGCGGCACGGGCTCGACCACGATGTCGCACACCGCGTACTGGCCGTGCCCGCCGGACTGCTTCACGTGCCGCCCGTGGCCCTTGGCCTGACCGGCGAACGTCTCGCGCAACGCCACCCGCACCGGCTCCGTGTCGACCTCCGCGCCACCCGCGCGCAGCCGGGCCAGCACGACGTCCGCGTGCGCCTCGCCCATGCACCACAGCACCAGCTGATGGGTCTCGGCGTTGCGCTCCAGCCGCAGCGTCGGGTCGCCCGCCACCAGCTTGCCCAGGTTGCGGGCCAGGTTGTCCTCGTCGCTGCGGCTGCGCGGCACGACCGCGACCGGCAGCAGCGGTTCGGGCATCTCCCACGGCGCCATCAGCAGCGGTTTCTCCGGTGCGGACACCGTGTCGCCGGTCTCGGCGGAGCCGAGCTTGGTCAACGCGCACAGGTCGCCCGCCACGCAGTACGGCACCTCGCGCAGGTTCGCGCCCAGCGGCGAGTAGATGTGCGCCACCCGCTCGTCCACGTCGTGGTCCTCGTGACCGCGGTCGGCCATGCCGTGACCGGACACGTGCACCGGCCGTTCCGGGCGCAGCGTCCCGGAGAACACGCGCACCAGCGACACCCGGCCCACGTACGAGTCGACGGCCGTCCGCACGACCTCGGCCACCAGCGGGCCGTCCGGGTCGGCCTCGATGCGCGGGTGCGGGATGCCGTCCACGCCGGTCACGGCGGGCAGCGGGTGTTCCAGGGGAGAGGGGAACGCGCGGGCGATGCCGTCGAGCAACTCGGGCAGGCCGAGCCCGGTCATCGCGCACACCGGCATCACCGGGTGGAACGAGCCGCGCGCGACCGCGGTCTCCAGGTCCGCGATGAGCGTGGCCTGGTCGATGTCCTCGCCACCGAGGTAGCGGTCCATCAGAGTCTCGTCCTCGCTCTCCGCGATGATCCCCTCGATCAGCGCGTTGCGCTGCTCCTCGTAGCGGGGGTCGTCGGTGGTGAGCAGGTTGACCAGCTCGTCGCCGGGTCGGTCCGGAGAAGGCAGGTACAGCGGCACCACACCCGCGCCGAACGCCGCCTGGCAGGACGCGATCTCGGTGAGCACGTCGGCGCGGTGGTGGTCGGTGCGGGCGACGACGACCGCGCGCGGCATGCCGACCGTCGCGCACTCCTCCCACAGCGCGACCGTGGTGGCGTCCACCCCCTCCGCCGCGCTCACCACGAACAGCGCCGCGTCGGCCGCGCGCAGCCCGGCCCGCAACTCGCCGACGAAGTCCGCGTAACCGGGGGTGTCGATCAGGTTGATCTTGATGTCACCGTGTCGGATCGGGGCCACCGACAGGCCGACCGACCGTTGCTGGCGCACCGCGGCAGGGTCGTGGTCGCACACGGTGTTGCCTTCGGTGACCGATCCGGCTCGGGTCAGCACGCCGGTGCTGGCGAGCAGGGCCTCGGCGAGCGTCGTCTTGCCGGAGCCGGACGGGCCGACCAGCACGACGTTGCGGACCTTGGCCGGGTCGTCCACAGCGACCGCGCCTGCCGAGTGGCCGTTGTCCGAGTGTTTGCTACCCATGGGATCAACCTCCACAAGTGTTTAGTGTTCGATCTCACACCCGTGGGCCGTGCGGGACAACCCCAAGCAGGCACAACCGACCGGCAGGAGGAACCCGGACGGAGTCGTGGACGGGGCCCGCGGCACCGGGTCGGCTCGCTGGTGGCGACACGGTTGTTCCAGCGGGTGGCGTAGGCCACTACCTGCGAAGGGAGCGGAAGTGGACTGCTGAGAACGGGCGTGATTGGCATGCTTCGGCGGTCCACGTCGGACGTACCATGGTGGTGTTGGTCCACCGTTTCGAGAAAGGTTGGTCGTGACCACTTCACCCGACGCCGGCACCCAGGTCACCGGCACTTCCCGCGTCAAGCGGGGCATGGCGGAGATGCTCAAGGGCGGCGTGATCATGGACGTGGTCAACGCCGAACAGGCCAAGATCGCCGAGGACGCGGGCGCGGTGGCCGTCATGGCGCTGGAGCGGGTCCCCGCCGACATCCGCGCGCAGGGCGGCGTGTCCAGGATGAGCGACCCGGACATGATCGACGGCATCATCAACGCGGTGTCCATCCCGGTGATGGCCAAGGCTCGCATCGGCCACTTCGTCGAGGCGCAGGTGCTCCAGTCGCTCGGCGTGGACTACATCGACGAGTCCGAGGTGCTGACCCCCGCGGACTACGCCAACCACATCGACAAGTGGCAGTTCACCGTGCCGTTCGTGTGCGGCGCGACCAACCTGGGCGAGGCGCTGCGCCGACTCACCGAGGGCGCGGCGATGATCCGCTCCAAGGGTGAGGCCGGCACCGGTGACGTCTCCAACGCCACCACCCACATGCGCAAGATCCGCGCCGAGATCCTGCGGCTGCAGAACCTGCCCGCCGACGAGCTGTACGTCGCGGCGAAGGAACTCCAGGCCCCGTACGAGCTGGTCCGCGAGGTCGCGGAGGCCGGCAAGCTGCCCGTCGTGCTGTTCACCGCGGGCGGCATCGCCACCCCCGCCGACGCCGCGATGATGATGCAGCTCGGTGCGGAGGGCGTGTTCGTCGGTTCGGGCATCTTCAAGTCCGGCAACCCGGCGCAGCGCGCGGAGGCGATCGTGAAGGCGACGACCTTCTACGACGACCCCGACGTGATCGCGAAGGTGTCGCGCGGCCTCGGTGAGGCGATGGTCGGCATCAACGTGGACGAGATCCCCGAACCCCACCGCCTGGCCGAACGCGGCTGGTAAGGCTCAGACTTTCCCCGCTTTGCGACGACTGCGGCCCGCCGGACCTCCGGCGGGCCGCAGTCGTTTCGGTCAGGGGAGCGGGTAGACCTCGATGTCGACCTGGTGCCCGTTCGAGCCGGCGAGCTTCTTGTCGCAGGTGATCAACGGTACGTCGAGCCGCCCGGCGAGTGCGATGTAGAGGGCGTCGTAGGTGGTGACACTGCCGCGCAGGGCCCACGCGCGGTCGAGGTACGCCCGGTGGCCCGCCGTCACTACCGGCGCTTGGGGCAACCACCGGGCGGCGCGGTCGGCCTGCCGTTGCCCTGTGTGGCCGAGGCGCGCTCGGCGGCGGAGCACGTCGAGTACCTCGGTCAGGGCCAGCTCCGGAGCGACGAGCTCTCTGGTCATGACTTTGTGTCGCAGTTCCTGGGCCGGGTCCGCGCCGATCATGATCTCCAGCAGCGCGGACGCATCGATCACTACCGGCGCCACGGCTCGGCCGAATCTGCGTCGCGCTCGGCGCGGCTCTCGTGCAGGGCTGAGACGACGTCAGGTCCCGCCGCTTCGTTGCGGAAGTCGTCGAGGTCGGTCAGCAGGTCGGCCATCGTCGGTCCGTCGGCGAACTCGGCCCACTGGCGTTCGAACTGCGCGTGCAGGCCGAAGGGGTCGTCGCCGCAGGTTGGTCCGTAGTTCACGTCGCCCAGGCTAATGGGGTGGTCGTGTGTGACATGCGTGATCCATCGGCGGTGGTGCGCATCGACTGGATCGCTCGAACGTGTGTTCTAGACGTGCTCTGAGACCAGCAGGGCGGTCGTGCCGGGCTCCAGTGCTTGGGCGGTGTGCGGGATGTCGCCGGGGTACAGCAGGTAGTCGCCTGGTCCCAGTTCGATCTCTTCGTGCTGCGGACCGGCGAGCATGCGGCCGGTGCTGACGATCAGGTGTTCCACGGTCCCGGCCATGTGCGGTTCGGACTCGCGGGGTGTGCCCGGTTCCAGGTGGAGTTGGTAGATGTCGCGTCGGGCGCCCGGGGGGCAGGATGCCAGCAGTGTCGCGGTGTAGTTGGCGCGTTCCGAGTAGATCGCCGGGCCCTCGCCCGCGCGGATCAGTCGGACCCGTGGGGTCGGCGGATCGACCAAGTGCGAGAACGGCACGCCCAACGCCACGCCGAGTGCCCACAGGGTCTCCACGCTGGGGTTTCCGCTCGCGGACTCCAGCTGGGACAGCGTGGACTTCGCGATCCCCGCGCGCTTGGCCAACTCGCTCAACGACAGCCCCACGCGTTCACGCTCTCGGCGCAATGACGCGGCGATGACCTGGAGCGGCGCGCCTGTGTTCGACATAGCGGTCCTATCGTTCGGGTTGACGAACGCCTATCCACTGTTCATTCTAGAAGGCGATGCGTTCGATATGGCGAACCTGGGACCCTGAGCTGCTGCGTGACGTCTCCGCGGTGGCCGCCGGCGCTGCGGTCAGCGGTGCCTCGTTCGGGGCGATCTCCACCGGCGCGGGTCTGGCGTGGTGGTTGCCCGTGGTGATGTCGTTGCTGGTCTTCGCGGGTGGCTCGCAGTTCATGGCGGTCGGCGTGATCACCGCCGGGGGCAGCCCGGCCGCGGCGGTGTTGGCCGGACTCCTGCTCAACGTCCGCCACCTGCCGTTCGGCCTCGCGGTCGGCGACGTGCTGGGCAAGGGCCTGCTCCAACGGCTCGTCGGCAGCCACCTGCTGATCGACGAGTCCACCGCGTTCGCGCTGGCCCAGAGCGACCCGCGCAAGGCCAAGGCGGCCTACTGGTCGTGCGGCATCGTGGTGTTCATCTCCTGGAACGTCGCGGTCGTCGCCGGCGCGCTGATCGGCCAGAACATCGGCGACCCGAACGCCTTCGGCCTGGACGCGGCGTTCCCCGCCGCGCTCCTCGCCCTCCTGCTGCCCGTCCTCAAGGACAAGACCACCCGGCACGCCGCCCTGCTCGGCGCGGCCATCGCGCTGGCCGCCACGCCGTTCCTGCCCGCGGGCGTCCCGGTGCTGTTCGCGCTGGGCGGCCTGCTGATCACCGCACGACAGAAGGTGCAGGCGTGACGCTGACCGCCGTCCTGGTCCTGGCCGCCGGCACCTACGCGTTCCGCCTGGCCGGACCGCTGCTGCGCGACCGGTTGGAGCTGTCCGACCGGATCAAGCTGCTGATGTCGACGTCGGCGACGGTCCTGCTGTTCGCCCTGGTCGCGACGGCCACGCTCACCAAGGGCCAGGGGTTCGCGGGCCTGGCTCTGCCGATCGGTGTGCTGGTCGGCGGGGTGGCGGCGTGGCGGAAGGCGCCGTTCGTGGTGGTGGTCGTGCTGGCCGCCGTGACGACCGCCGCCCTGCGGTTCGTCGGCCTGTCTTAGGCCGGTGCGTCTTCCGGCACGTACGACACGTTCAGCAGCACGATCCGCCGGGCGCTGATCGCGGTCGCGCCGACGTCGGGCAGCAGCGACGTCTCCGTCTTCTCCGGGGCCCGGTAGGTGATCGGGCCGGTCAACGTGAGCTCGCGATCGGCCACGTCCTCGGCGGCCCGGCTGAACGACAGCAGCCGACCGGCCACGTACGACCCGTCGTCCAGCAGGCAGCCGACGAAGACCGCCGCGTCCGGGTGCGCGGTGAACAGCAGCGTCCACGCCGAGACACCCGACTCGTGCTCCTTCCCCCGCCGGCCACCGGCCGCGAACGCCACCAGCGTGGCCACCGCCAACAGCCCGATGCCCCAGCTCAGCAGCTGCGCGTAGTGCTCGACGGCGTACCGCTGGGGTGCCCGCACGAGCGCGCCGACGTCCGGCGTCCACGACGGGAACACGATGCGCAGCACCGCGAACAACCCGAGCACGGCACCGTCGGCCGCCACGCTCACCAGCGCGACGGTGGTGGTCTCCCGGAACGCCGACAGCGTCCGACCCGACCGCACCCGCTCCCGACGCGCTGTGAACGCGAAGCCCGGCGCGAGCAGGACCAGGAACAGCACCAGCCCCAACAAACTGGTCGGCACTGTTCTCCTCCCACGGGCGCTACAGGTTCGCGTAGCGTAACCGTGACGGCACACTCGTATGGGAGGTACGTGCGGTGTCCACGTACGACGACGATCCTGACCGCACTCCACCGCAGGGCATTCCGGTAGGCGGTCAGGTCTCCGGGGCCGGTTGGCGCCCGACCGAACCGCAGCCGGGATATGACCAGGGGGACGGCCGGCTGGGGGGCCAGTTCGTCCACCCGCAAGCCGTGCCTCCGCCGCCCGCCCAGGCCTACGGCGAGCCGGACCCGTCCGAGGTGTCACTAGGGAGTTCCTACCGGCAACCCGGCGGTCAGTTCCTGCACTCGCGCGCCGTCGAACCGGGACTGGCCAGGAAGATGGATCTCGAAGGCGCCGGCGGGGGCAGTCGGTACCTGCTCGACGCCGACGAGGACGCGGGTCTGTGGAGTGCAGCGCCCCCGGTGATCGGCGCGACCGAGTCGCTGCCGTCGCCGATCCCACAACCCCCGAGGCCGAAGCCGCAGCCCGAACCCGAGCCCGAGCCCGAGCCGCGGAAGCGTTCGCTCTGGGGGAAGATCACCGGCCGCGGGTGACGGCCTACAGGTAGTCGCTCAGCCGGGTCGCCAGCCGATTGCGGTCGTGCGTCACACCGAACTCCGGCTCCGGGCTGCCCGGCTTGCCCGCCAACACGTCGTCCACGAACCGCGCCACCGCGTCCGGCGGCGGCACCAGTGGCATGCCCAGGTGCGCGATGACGAGCGGCGCCTCCGTCGGGTCGGTCTCCACCGCGATCGACCAGCCGCGCTTCTCGTTCCACAACAGCATCAGGTCGGGGCCAGGCCCCTCCAGGCCCAGGTAGGCGGTGGCGGTGTCGCTGACCTCGAACTCGGTGCCCTCGGGCGGCACACCGATCTCCTCGGCCACCGCCTTCACATACCGGGCCAGGCCGATGCTGATCAGCGCGCTGTTGTCCATGCGTCCTATTCTGGACCTTTCAGGCAACGATCGGTGCGGTGAGCCACGTCTCCGGGATGCCGAACGCGTCCACTAGGGTCCACGTGCGCCCGCGCGGCGTGCAGCACGTGGTCCTGCGCGGCGTTGAACACGTCGAACGCCACCACCGAGCCGCCGACGTCGTCCCGGCCGCCGTACTCGGCGATTGTCGGCTCCGCCAACGGTGATCCCCATGCCCGAGCGACCCGACGTTCGTCGGCTACCTGGAGTGGGGCACCCGGATGGCGGTCATCTTCTCCAGCCCCGGCGCCCGGCCGAACCCCGCCGAACCCATGCCGACCTGGGACTGGGGCAACGTGCGTCCCTGGCAGGGGTAACGCCACGCGTGGCGTGCTGGGCCGATCGGTGTAACGGTAGGGCGGCGTTCGGGCGACCACATGAGTGGCATCTGTCACACATGGAGGCAAGTCATGTCCGCACGTCCCCGTCGCAGGCGGCTCGCCGTCGCCGCGCTCGTCCTGACCGCACCACTGCTCGTGGTCGGCCCGGCCGCCGCCGATCCCAACAACAACACACCGGCCAAGCTCACCAAAGCCGTCACGCTCCACGGGGTGCTGCGGCACATGGCCGCGTTCCAGGCCTTCGCCGACATCCACGGCGACCGCGCCGCGGGCAGGCCCGGCTACCGGGCGTCGGTGGACTACGTCGTCCGCACCCTGACCGCCGCCGGGTACGCGCCCTCGGTGCAGGAGTTCGAGTTCCCGTACGTCGAGGACAGGTCCGAGCTGCGGCAGATCTCGCCCACGCCGACGACCTACGCCCGGGACCGCGACTTCACCCGCAACGGCTTCACCCCGACCGCTCTCGGCGACGTCACCGCCCCGCTCTACCCGGTGGACGTCGTCCTCCCGCCCGGACCCGAGCCGAACTCCAACACCAGCGGCTGCGAGGCCGCCGACTTCGCCGGCTTCCCGGCGGGGCAGATCGCGTTGATCCAACGCGGTACGTGCGGGTTCACCCAGAAGGTGCTCAACGCCCAGGCGGCGAGCGCGTCCGGCGTGATCCTGTTCAACGAGGGCCAGCCGGGTCGCACCGGTCTGTCCAGGCCGGTCGGCGACACGCCCGGCCTGACCATCCCGGTCGTCTTCGCCACCTTCCAGGTGGGCGCGGAACTGGCACCCGTCGACCCTCAGCGCGTGGTCCGGGTGAAGGTCGACTTCACATCGGAGACCCGCACCTCGTGGAACGTGTTCGCGGAGTCGCGTGACGGTCTGGCCGACAACACCGTGATGGCCGGCGCGCACCTGGACGGCGTGCAGGATGGCGCCGGGATCAACGACAACGGCACCGGCTCCGCCGCGCTGCTGGAGATCGCGGTCCGGATGGCCAAGGTCAAGACGAACAACCTGGTCCGGTTCGCGTGGTGGGGCGCCGAGGAGGAGGGGCTGCTCGGCTCGGAGCACTACATCGCCACCCTGCCGCAGGCCGAGCGCGACCGGATCGCGCTGTACCTGAACTTCGACATGGTCGGCTCGCCGAACTACCTCTACGGCATCTACGACGGTGACAACTCCAGCGGCACCGCCCCGCCCGACTTCATCCCTCCCGGCTCGGCGCAGATCGAGGACGTGTTCGAGAAGTTCTACGCCGACCGCGGCCTGCCCTCGGAGGACACGGAGTTCTCCGGCCGGTCCGACTACGGCCCGTTCATCGCCGTGGGCATCCCGGCCGGTGGCCTGTTCACCGGGGCGGAGGGCGTGAAGACCGCGGCACAGCAGGCCCTGTACGGCGGCGTCGCGGGCGCGGCGTACGACCCGTGCTACCACCAGCCGTGCGACAGCTTCACGCCCGTCGCCGACGGTGCCGACGCCGCGCTGTACGCGCAGTTGGACGCGGCGTACGACCTGCGCGGCAACGTCAACGCGGAGGCACTGGACGTCAACGCCGACGCCGTCGCCACGGCGGTGATCACGTTCGCCTTCGACACCTCGACCGTGAACGACGTCCGCTCGCCGGGCAGGTCACACGGCGCGGGAACGTCGTCGGTCCGGATCACCGTCTGACCGGACGCGGGTCGGGGCCGCGCGCGATGACCCGACCCGCCCGATCCGGCTCACGACCGCGGTGCTCGCGTTCACCACCCGCGAGCACCCGGCCGCGTCGACTCACCGACTGGTGCCCGCCGCCGACCGCGAGGCCTCCGGTGTGCCCGTGAACCTGCTGCGCCTCAGTGTTGGCCTGGAGGACGTCGAAGACATTTGGGTCGATCTCGACCAGGCCCTTTCCGGGCATTGTGAACAGCATTACATCAAGTCTTCCTCAAGCGATTTCCGTGAGCCCGCCGTCAGCCACTAATGTTTGGTCTCGATGAATGAGCAGGGGGTGCGGAACCGGATGCCGGCGGCTACACCAAAGCCCGGTACGGCTCCCGGACCTGCCACAACGGGGTGCCGCGCGCACCACGCCCGGATTCCCGGCCGTGGTTGACCTGCTCTCGGTGAAGCTCTTCGGCGAACCGAAGTCCGTTGCCGGTCCGGTCGCCTTCCGCTCCATTCCCGTGCTCGCCCCGGCGCTGTCCATCGGCCGGCGAGCGGGCCTTGTCCGTCGTTCGACGGCCCACCAGGCCGCCGAACGGGTCGCGGTGCGCGACTAGCGCGCCGGGGAAGACCGACCGGGTCGGACGGGTGCCACGAGCACCCGTCCGACCCGGTCACCTAGGCTGGTGGGAGTTCAACGAGACCGTCGGCGGAGCCGACAACCAGACAGAGGAACCCACAGCCGTGTCCGTCGTCGGAGTCCTCGCCTTGCAAGGCGATGTCCGTGAGCACCTGGTCGCGTTGGCCGAAGCCGACGTGCTGGCCCGTCCGATCCGCCGGCCCGAGGAGTTGGCCGAGGTCGACGGTGTGGTGCTGCCCGGCGGCGAATCGACGACCATCAGCAGGCTGCTCGCCACGTTCGAGATGCTGGAGCCGCTGCGCGCGCGCATCAAGGAAGGCATGCCCACCTACGGTTCGTGCGCGGGGATGATCCTGCTCGCCGACCGCGTTCTCGACGGGCGGCCCGACCAGCACCAACTCGGCGGGCTCGACATCGTGGTGCGGCGCAACGCCTTCGGCAGGCAGGTGGATTCCTTCGAAGCCGACCTCGACTTCACCGACGTGGGCGAAGTGCACGCGGTGTTCATCCGCGCCCCGTGGGTCGAATCGGCGGGTTCCGAAGTGGAAGTACTCGCCCGGGTGCCCGAATCCGAGGACTCGGGAGAGGCCGCCGGTAGGATCGTCGCGGTTCGGCAGGGGCACGTGCTCGCCACCTCGTTCCACCCGGAACTGACCGGCGACGGGCGAGTGCACCGCCTTTTCGTGGACATGGTCCGTGCCGCGGGCTGAGTATTTGACGGAGGACAAATGAGCGGCCACTCAAAGTGGGCGACCACCAAGCACAAGAAGGCCGCAATCGATGCCAAACGCGGCAAGCTCTTCGCGCGCCTGATCAAGAACATCGAGGTGGCGGCTCGCACCGGCGGTAGCGACCCGGACGGCAACCCGACGCTGTACGACGCCATCCAGAAGGCGCGGAAGAACTCCGTGCCGCTGGACAACATCGAGCGCGCCCGCAAGCGCGGCGGTGGCGAGGAGGCGGGCGGCGCGGACTGGCAGACCATCATGTACGAGGGCTACGGCCCCAACGGCGTGGCGGTGCTGGTCGAGTGCCTGACCGACAACCGCAACCGGGCCGCGTCCGAGGTCCGCACCGCGATGAGCCGCAACGGCGGCTCGATGGCCGACCCGGGTTCGGTGGCCTACATGTTCACCCGCAAGGGCGTGGTGATCGTGCCGAAGGGCGACCTGGCCGAGGACGACGTGCTGATGGCGGTGCTCGACGCCGGCGCCGAGGAGGTCAACGACCTGGGCGAGAGCTACGAGGTCGTGTCCGAGGCCGGCGACCTGGTCGCGGTCCGCAAGGCGCTGCAGGACGCCGGGTACGACTACGAGTCGGCGGAGGCGAACTTCCTGCCGTCGGTGTCGGTGCAGCTGGAGGCCGAGGGCGCGCGGAAGATCTTCAAGCTGATCGACGCGCTCGAAGACTGCGACGACGTGCAGAACGTCTACGCCAACTTCGACGTAACCGACGAGGTGATGGCGGAGGTCGACTGACCTCTCCTGTGGTTCCGCAGCCCCGCGTCGGTCGTGCCGGCGCGGGGCTGTCGTCTGTCCGGAGCACCCTCTGCGGCCGTGCGCGTCCGGGGACGCCAGGAGGAACGGGCACAATGGCGTGGTGTCGAATCCCGCTGCACCCACTCCCCAGGACCTGAACCTGCGCAACTGGCTGCTGTCGCAGGCCGAGCAGCACGGCCATGCAGTGGTCACCGTGCCCGAGGACGAGGAAGGCGCCGGATACGCGTTCTCCGTGGGTGCCTGGCGCCGGTTCGGCGTGGCCGAAGCGGTGGTGCTCGGGCTGCCGCCCGAGCACGCCCAGGTGCTCATCCGCGCCTACGTCGACCGGGCCCGGAAGGGCGAGCGGTTCGTGCCGGGCAGGCTCTACTACGACTTCTTCGAGGGCTTGCCGGTCACGTTCGAACGCGTCTTCAAGGGCTTCTACCCGGAGTTCTTCGGCAGCGCGTTCCTGCTCTACGGCAAGGGCGACTTCGCCGCCGTCCAGATCATCCTGCCCACCGCGGAGGGCCGCTTCCCGTGGCACCACGACGCGCCGATGGGCTTCGGCGACTGGCAGCTGCTGCTGACCGAGACCGGTCGGCCGGAGAGCTGGGAGCCGGGCGTCAACGGTCCCTGACCGGTCCGTGCGTCGTTGTCCGGAAAACGTTGTCAGCTGTCCGGTGACCGACCGCTGACAACGCCCGCCGGGATATCACTGTCCTGTGCGTCGAGACGTCGGGGACTCCGCACGGTGTGAGGGGGAGGTGCGTCCTGTCCCGCGTAGTCGGGAGCTGCGCGGGACGGGACGCACGAGACTTGGTCACCGGGGCCCCGCCCGGGCCGAGGAATGGCCCGTGGGGGGAGCCTCGGATGGGCTCTCCCCACGGTGAACACCCGGCGGGCGTACGGTGGTTACGGGGTTCGACCGAGCAGGGCGATCAGCCTGGTCTGGGTGTCCACGTCGTCGGGCACCGGCACCGGCGGGTCGAACAGTCCGCTCGCTGCCCACGCCTCGGCGTTCGGCGCGATGTAGTCGAGCACCGCCTCGGCCAGGTCCGGATCGATCCGCTCGTCCGCACCGATGGCGCGGGCCAGGTCCCAGGCGTGCACGGCCAGGTCCGTCGTCATCTGCCAGCCGTACTCGGCCGCCGCCGCCTTGCCGTAGCTCAGGTGCACCGTTTTCTGGAGGGCCTTTGGTGCGATCCACGCCTCGCGCGCCGCGGCCGCCGCCAGCACCCACGAGTGCAGCGGGTCGTCGCCGAGCTGGTCGCCGTCGAACCGGTCGCCGACCTGCTCGATCGTGCAGCCGGCCAGCAGTTCCGGCGCCCACAGCTGCTCTCTGACCAGGTGGTTGACCAGGTCGTGGACCGACCACTCCTTGCAGGGTGTGTCCCAGTCCCACTGCTCGGGGCGCACTTGGCGCACCCGCGAGTCGAACTCCGTCATCGCGCGTCCGTGAGCCTCGATCAGATCCACCACACGAGTGCACCAAACGTTGAAGCGAAGCGCACCCCGAGGCTGTGCGCTGGGCCACTCGGACGCTCGTTGATTTTTTCCGGTACACCCGTACGGCGTAACGTGATCCGGCGTCGAGGGTGACAACGTTGACATAGAGGAGGACGTCAGTGAGCGCCACGAGCGCCGTCTCCGCCCCGCAGCAGGGCTTCTTCGGTCAACCCCGAGGACTGTCCACGCTGTTCTTCACCGAATTGTGGGAACGCTTCTCGTATTACGGGATGAAGGCGATCCTCGCCTACTACCTGTACCGCTCCACCGCCGAAGGTGCGCTCGGGCTCGACAAGAGCTTCGCGTTGTCGTTGGTCGCCATCTACGGTGCGTCGGTCTACATGTCCGGCGTGGCGGGCGGCTGGTTGGCCGATCGGGTGCTCGGCGGGCAGCGGGCCGTGTTCTACGGCGGTGTGCTGATCATGTTCGGGCACATCGCGCTGGCGTTGCCGATCGACGTGGCGGGCGTCTACTCCGGCCTGATCCTGATCGTGCTGGGCACCGGCCTGTTGAAGCCGAACATCTCCACCGTCGTCGGCGGCCTGTACGACCGGCAGGACCCGCGGCGCGACTCGGGCTTCACGATCTTCTACATGGGGATCAACCTCGGCGGTTTCCTCGCGCCGCTGGTGTGCGGGTTCCTCGGCGAGACCTACGACTGGCACCTGGGCTTCGGCGCGGCGGCGGTCGGCATGGCGTTGGGCCTGGTCGTCTACCGGCTCGGTCGGCGTGGCCTCGGCGACTCGGCCGCCGTGCCGCCGTACCCGCTGCCCGCCGAGGAACGCGGTCGGGTGCTGGGGCGGATCGTGGGCGTCACGGTGGGTGCGGTGGCCGTGGTGGCGTTGCTGGTCGGGCTCGGGGTGCTGGGGGCGGAGGGCGTGATCAACCTGATCAGCCTGCTGTCGGTGCTGCTGCCGGTCGGCTACTTCGCGGTGATGATCCGCAGCCCGCGCACCACGCCGGTGGAGCGGTCGCGGGTGATCGCCTACATCCCGCTGTTCATCGCGGCGGCGATGTTCTGGCTGCTGTTCGAGCAGAGCGCCACGGTGATCGCGGCGTTCGCGGACACCCGGGTCGACAACACGTTGCTGGGCCTGGAGTTCCCGCCGTCGTTCATCCAGTCGATCAACCCGGTGATGATCATCGCGGTGGCGCCGCTGTTCGCCCTGCTCTGGGTGAAGCTGGCCCAGCGCCAGCCCGCGACGCCGCGCAAGTTCGGCTACGCGCTGCTGCTGGTCGGGTTGTCGTTCCTGCTGATGATGGTCGCCAGTCAGGGTGACCCGTCGGTGCGGGTCAGCTTCCTGTGGCTGGTCGTGATGTACCTGGTCATGACGTGCGGCGAACTGCTCCTGTCACCCGTGGGCCTGTCCGTGACGACCAAGCTCGCACCGCGCGCGTTCGCCTCGCAGACCATGGGCCTGTGGTTCCTGGCCACGGCGGCCGGTTCCGGTGTCGGCGCGATCGTGGTCCGGTTCTACAGCGACGAGAACGCGGTGGCGTACTTCGGCGTGCTGGGCGCCGTGGCGATCGGCCTGGGTGTCGCCCTGGTCGCGGCCACGAAGACCATCCACCGGTTGATGCAGGGCGTGGACTGACGTTCCGCCGCGGCGCGCGAATGTGCGGGGATTCCCGGACGTGGTTTCCGCATTGGTGCGGATAAACGCAACGACCCGCCGCGGCGGCGGTGCGGCGGGTCGCGCGCGGTACAAGCATGCACCACATTGCTGACGCTTAGCTGATGGTTTCCACGATCGGGTGTGTTTTTGTCACGCCCGTGGTGACGGGAAGCCGGGCCGCGCCCCGGATCACGCGGGACGGTCGGCGACGGACCCGGCCCGCCGCCTTCAGATCGGGGAAGCGGCGGAACAGGCCGCGCAGGGCCGCCGCACCCTCCATCCGGGCCAGACCCGCGCCCAGGCAGTAGTGGATGCCCGACGAGAACGCCAAGTGCTCGCGGACGTCCGCGCGGCCCGGGTCGAACCGGTGGGGATCGGCGAACACCGCCGGATCGCGGTTGGCGCCGGCCAGCATCAGCATGATCGGCGTGCCTTTGGGAACCCACGTGCCCGCGACCCTGGTCGACTCGAACGGTACCCGCACCGTGTACTGCACCGGAGGGTCGTGGCGCAGGGTTTCCTCCACGACGGCCTCGGCGTGACCGGGGTCGGCCAGCAGCCGTGCGCGGATGTCGGGATCGCCCAGCACGGCCAGCACGGAGTTGCCGATCAGGTTGACCGTGGTCTCGAACCCGGCCACCAGCAACAGTTCCGTGGTGGCGATCAGGTCTTCCCGGCTGAGGTCCTCGTGCGCCACCAACGCGGACACGATGTCGTCACCGCCCGGGTGCCGCCGCCGGTGCGCGATCAGGTCGTCCAGGAAGTCCTCGAACTCCCGCAACCCCGCCTGCAACGCCCGCAGTTCGCCCATGTCCCGCACGCCGTCGAGCGCGTTGACCAACGCGCTGCCCCACCGGGCGAACGACTTGGGGTCCGCGCCTGGCACACCGAGCAGGTCCGCGATCACCTGGATCGGCACCCGTGCCGCGAAATCGCCGACCAGGTCGAACGTCCGCCGCTGCGCCACCTCGTCCAGGTACTCCTCGACCACCCGCTCCACCGTCGCCGCCCGCGCCCGCAGCCCGCGCGGCGTGAACCACGGCGCGACCAGCCGCCGCAGCCGGGTGTGGTCGGGCGGGTTGCGCACCAGGAACGACTCCTCGACCGGGTTCACCAGCCGCCGCCCGTCGATCCGGACGGAGGAGTCCACCGGGGACAGCGCGCCCGGCGGCAGCGTGCCGAAACCGGGGTCGCGCAGCAGCGATGAGCACAGTTCGTGCGACGCGGTGAGGTACAGCCCCATCTTGCTCTTCACCAACACGCCCTGCCGCCGCAACAACTCGTACACCGGGTACGGGTCGCGGGCCGGGCTCATCCCGAACAACCGGGCGGCGGGATCACCGAGGAGCGCGTGCGCCCGGACGACGGTGCGTCCCACGAACAGCAGCGTCGCGTTCTTGACCGTGGACGGCATATCACCACGGTGACGTGAACGCGAGAAAGGTTCAAGACCGGAAACCCGATCGCCGCACCGGAACATGCCGCACCACCCCCTGGGCCTTCAGCACCTTTTCGGCACTAACCTTTTTGGGGCTTGACCACCAGCGACGCCAACCGCCACGTGCCGCCGTCCGGCGTCCGCTGCGGGGTTTCCGCCGGCGCGAGGTCCGGGAACCGTTGCAGCACGGCCGAAAGCGCCACCTCGGTCTGCGCCCGGGCGAACGCCGCGCCGAGGCAGAAGTGCGCGCCGTGCGAGTAACCGAGGTGCCCGACTGAGGGCGTGCGCGTGACGTCGAGTTCGTCCGGCGAGGTGAACTTGCGCGGGTCGCGGTTGGCCGACACGATCGCCGCCATCACCGCCTCGCCCTTGCCGATCACGAAGTCGCCGAAGGAGACCTCCTCCCGCGCGTACCGGGGCACGGTGAGCAACTGCGGGCCCACCCACCGGGTCAACTCCTCCACCGCACGCGGCATCAGGCCGGGGTCCGCGCGCAGCGCCGCGAGCTGGTCGGGGTGGGTGAGCAACGTTTCCAGGCCGTTGACGATGAGGTTGGTCGGCGTCTGCCCGGCCGTCACCAGCTGCCAGACCAGCGTGACCAGTTCGATGTCACTGAGCCGGTCGCCGTCCTCGTCCTGCGCGCTCAGGAGATGGGAGATCAGGTCGTCCGCCGGTGACGTCCGACGCAGCTCCACGGTCGCCTTCGCGTCCGCGATGATCTCCGGGATCGCCGCGACGAACGCCGGGCCGTAGCCGGCCGCCACCGCCACGCCGTACTCACGCCAGCGCGGTCGGTTCTCGTCGGGGATGCCGACCAGTTCGCAGATCACGTCCATCGGCAGCGGGCGGGCGAAGTGCGCCAGCAGGTCCACCGTCTCGCCGTCCGGCAGGGCGTCGAGCAGCCGGGCCACGATCACCTCGATGCGCGACCGGAACTCCGCCGCCCGGCGCGCGGTGAACGCCGGCGCGACCAGCTTGCGCAGCCGGGCGTGCTCGGCGCCGTTCATCTCGGACATCGTGCTGCGCAGGTAAGGCAGGCAGTCGTCGGGGAAGCCGGGCATGGTCATGAAGCTGTTCGCGTTCAGCTCGAAGCGCGGGTCGGCGAGCATCGCCTTGGCGTCGTCGTACCGGGTCAGGATCCACAGGTCCCCCATGCCCGGCAGGGACATCCGCGCGACCGGTGACTTCTCGCGGGCCTCGCCGTAGGCGGTGAACGGGTCGAGCAGCACTTCGGGGTTGGCGGGGTCGATCCGGGTGACGCTCAACGCGTGTCTCCAAGCTTTAGATGTTCAGATCAGATGTTCTCGTCATCTGAATGGTCACGGTATCTTGACCGCGCGACACCTGGCAAACGGGGAGTGTGATGGTGCGGCTGAGCAGGGCGGAGACGCAGGAGCGCAACCGGGCGCGGGTGCTGGACGCCGCCCGCGCGGAGTTCGCCGAGCGCGGCTTCCGGGACGCCAAGATCGACACGATCGCCCAGCGCGCCGAGCTCACCCGGGGCGCGGTGTACTCGAACTTCCCCGGCAAACGCGCCCTCTACTTCGCGGTGCTGGCCGACCTGGCGGAGCGCACGGCCACACCGGCGAACCCGCAACGCGGTCCCGATCTCCGGACCGCCCTCGGCGCGCTGGCCCGCGCGTGGGTCACCTCGCTCGGCCACGACCCGTTGGCCCGCGACCTCATGCCCGAGGTGGTCGCCGAGGAGGTGACGCGGCGACCGTTCACGCAGTTGCTGAAGCTGGACGCGTTGCTGCTCAGCCTCGCGATGGAAGCCCTCGACCCGGTCGTGCCGCCGCCCGGAGCACCGCCGATGCGGATGGTGCGGAAGGCCGAGATCGTGCTGACCACCCTGCACGGCGCGAGCCAACTGGCCACCGCCGCGCCCGGTTTCCTGGAGCCGTTCGACGTGGTCAGCGCGTGCGAACAGCTCGCCGGTCTGGAGCTGGGCGACTGGTGGCCGCCGCCGCGCGGGGCCGCGGTGCAGCAGGACGACAGCCCGTGGACGCCGCCGACCGTGGTCGACCTCGTGCGCGGTGAGCCGATCACGCCGGACGGGGACGGCGTGATCGTCGTGCTGGGGCTCAACCGCCTGGCCGCGGTGGAGGAGGCGGTGCGGACCGGCGCGCGGGTCACCCTCGCGATGGTCACCGGCACGCCCCAGGAGCTGGCACCGTTGGCACGGCTGGTGTTGGCGCAGTTGTGCATGAGCCTGCGGCAGGCGTTCCCGACCGAGGCGTGGCCACGAGTTCGGGTGGTGTGCGACGAGACGGGCGCGCTGGCGGGCGCGGCGGGCGTGCCGGCCGTGAGCGACGAGACCGAGACCGCGATCCGCGTCGAACGCGGCCGGATCGTGGCGCGCGCCGAGGGCTCAGGCGCGGGTCACGCGGTCAGCTCCGGGGCGAGGGTGCGGACCTAGGCGCGGACCTGGTGGTGACCGGACGGCGTTCGAAGACCTTGCGGAAGTCGGCCGGGATGGGGGTGCTGCGCAGCTCCGGCGTGCCGAACGAGGTGTAGCGGTTCCAGCCGGTGGCGACCGGCGTGCCGTCCACATCGGCGTCGAAACCCATGGTCAACGTCGTGGTGCCGAGCGTCCGCACCCGCACCGAGATCCGCACCAGGTCGTCGAACCGGGCCGGGTTCAGGTACCGGATGGACGTCTCGGCCATCACGAAGTCGATGCCGTGCTTCTCCAGCTCCTTGTAGGAGCCCAGCAGCGACCGCAACGTCTCCACCATCGCGGCCTCGAAGAAGACCGGGTAGCGCGAGGCGTGCACGATTCCCTGTTGGTCGCAGTCGACCGGGCGCACCCGCACCCGGTGTACGTGGGCAGGTCGCGGGTCAGCCATGTCGGCGATCCTATGGGGTCACCCGGACGGTGCGCTTCGGCCTAGCGGTGACTGCTCCGAGTGACGCCGCCACCAGTTGGCCGCCCGCGACCAGCAAGATCACCGACGACGGCGGCCACGCGGTGAGCAACGCACCGCCGGCCGCCGCGCCCACCGCGAACGTGGCGAGCTTCAGGCTCGCCCCGGTGGTCGACACCTGCCCCAGCAGGCCTTCGGGCGTGTACCGCTGCCGGGCGGTGATCGTGGCGGTCAGCGTCGGCCCCAGCGCCACGCCGCTGACGAGCGCCAAGCCCAGCAGCACCGGGAAGTGCGCGGTCACCGGCCACAGCGCGAGCGTCACCCCGTACAGCGCGACCGTCGTGAACACCACCCGCTCGGGACGCCACCGGGGCAGCCACCGGCGGACCGTCAGGATGCTCGCCACGCAGCCCACTTCGACGGCCGCCCACACGATCCCGGCCTGGTTCTCGTCCACGCCGAGCGTGCCGAGGTGCAGCGGCAGCGCCGTGGCGAGCATGCCGACCGACCCGTACCCGACCGTGGATGCGACGGTCGCGCCGCGCAACGGGGGAGTGGTGATCAGGTGTCGCACACCCCGCCTCATCGCAGCGCGCAACGACGAGTGCTCGGCGGGCGGGTGCGCCGGCACGCGCAACGTGGTCGTGCACAGCCCGCCCGCCAGCGACAGCGCGGCGACCACGGCCACCGCGACGGTCGGTGACGCGACCGTGCTCAGCACCCCCGCCAGCGCCGGACCGCCGATCGCGGCCACGTTGAACAGCAACGCGTCCTGCGACGTGGCCCGGGGCAGGTCGGTGGCCAGCCGCGGAACCAGGCTGGTGAACCCGCCGCTGGTCATCGGCAGCGTGATGCCCGCGACGAACGCCGCAACCACCAGCCACGGCCCCGTCGCGAACACCATGGCCAACGCCATCGCGGACAGCGTGAACTGGTTGGCGGCCAACGCGTACACCGGCCGCCGGGTGCGGTCGAGCCACGCGCCGAGCAGCGGCCCGGACAGGATCGACGGCACGGTGTACGCGGCGATCACCGCGCCGGACAGCAGGGCCGAGTCGGTGCGCGACAGCGTCAACAGCACCACGGCCACGACGATCATCTCGTCCGCGAGACGGGCGAGGCCGGCGGACCAGAGGTACCGCCCCATCACCCCGTGCGGCGGTGTCGGCGCACGCTCTCCTCGACCAGGTCGAGCACGGGTTCGAGGTCGTCCGCGGGCAGGCCCATGGCCAGGTGCGACACCAGGCCCTCCAGCACCAGCTCCAGGAACGACGTCAGCACGGTCACGTCCACGTCGTCGCGCAGGTTCCCGGCTTCGCGCTGGCGCTCCAACCGCTGCCGGGTCGCGTCGGTGAGCTGCCGCGACCGCTCCGCCCACCGCGCCCGGAACTCCGGGTCGGTGCGCAGCCTGCGCGACACCTCCAGCCGGGTGCCGAGCCAGTCCGCGGGGTGCTCGACGTCGTTGTCGGTGGGCGCGGACAGCAGGTCACGCATGACCTGGACCAGACCCTGCTCGGCGACGACCTCCGCCATCCGCAGCGCGTCGTCCTCGGCGAGGGCCAGGAACAGCGACTCCTTGTCCCGGAAGTGGTGGAAGATCGCGCCCCTGGACAGGCCGGTAGCCTCTTCCAGGCGACGCACGGTCGCGCCTTCGTAGCCGAAACGCGCGAAACACGCACGCGCACCGTCAAGGATCTGGCGGCGGCGGGCATCGAGGTGGTCCTGGCTCACCCTGGGCACCTGTCGATGTTGCCAGGGCCGCCTGGGGAAATCCAATCAGTACGTACGGCTTGGTCACGTCCCCGTTGGGGTGATCTTGCCGGTCTCGGCTCGAAACCCCAGGTCGCCATCACTACGGTGGCGCACCGTGACCGCAGGTGAGGACATCCGGCCGCCGTTGAGGCTGGTGCCGGAATTGGGCTGGTCGAGTGGACCGTCCACCGTGGACCGCGATCGGCGCGGACCGGACTTGATCGATCTGATCAGGCTCGTCGGTCGCCGACCCGGCGATGGCGCGGACAGCCCGACCGGGTGCGAGATGGTGATCTTCGAGACGTTGTGCGTCCCGGAGCCGTTGCGCACGCCCGCGTACGCCTTGGCGCTCGGTGACGAGGCGGGCGACGGTTCGGCGGTGGTTCCGGACGCCGCGCGGTTCTTCGTGCACGAGGCCGCGTTGCACGCGCGCGTCGGCGACGGAGCGGTCATGGCCGACCAGCTGGACGTCCTCGCGGCCGGGGGTGACGCGCCGGTCCGGCTCGTGCCGTTCTCGGCGGGCCACGTCGGCGTGCTGCGGTCGTCGTTCGCCCTGCCCGCGGGGCGGCGCCAGTCCGAGGTGCTGGACCGGATCGCGCTCGACGTGCCGTCCTCGCGGGCCGAGTTCCGCCGTTGGGCCGGGCGCTACCGGGACCGCTAGGCGAGCCTTGACAGCCGCGCGGGATACCCGAGAAAGTATGGAAACTTTCCTTTTTAATACCGCCGCCTTCTTACCCCTGCGCAGGAGGCACCCGATGAGATCAAGCGGACTGGCACCAGGCATCCCACGACGGCGGCTCGCGGTCGGCGCGGTGACCGTCGCGACGGCTCTTTCCCTGCTCGCCGCCCCCGGCACCGCGCACGCTCTCGCGGACGTCCAGTCCGAGGCCGCGACGATCTCGCGCGGCGTGGTCGAGTCCAACCACGCCGGGTTCACCGGCTCCGGATTCGTCAACTACGACAACGTCACCGGCGGCTACATCGAGTACGCCGTCAGCGCGGCCCAGGCGGGCCCGCACACGCTGGTCTTCCGCTACGCCAACGGAACCACGATCGACCGCCCGCTCTCCGTGACGGTCGACGGCGCCACGGCGGGCAACCTCTCGCCGGTCAGCAACGAGATCACTGCCACCCCCGGCGGCACGGGACCGGTGGGCGTGCCGAACCCCGGTGCGGTGACGACGTTGCAGACCGGCACGGACGTGCCGTGGGGCGTGGCGTTCCTGCCCGACGGCTCGGCGCTGGTGTCCGAACGGGAGAAGTTCACCCTCTACCGGCTCTCCCCGGACGGGAAGCGGACCAACGTCGGCAAGGTGCCGGGCGCGCAGGGCACCAACGGCGAGGGTGGTGTGCTGGGAGTCGAGGTGTCGCCCACGTTCGCCACCGACGGGTACGTGTTCATCTACCACACAGCTTCCGGTGGCAACCAGCTCGTGCGGGCCAAGCTGTCCGGTAACGCCCTGTCCGGTTGGACCACGCTGCTCGGCGGCGTCCCCAAGAACCGGTACCACAACGGCGGCCGGCTGCGGTTCAGCCCGGACGGCAAGCACCTGTTCATCTCCACCGGTGACGCGCAGAACGGCAACAACGCGCAGAACATGAACAACAACGCGGGCAAGATCCTGCGCATCAACCCCGACGGGTCCATCCCGTCGGACAACCCGTTCCCGGGCAAGGCGATCTGGAGCTACGGGCACCGCAACGTGCAGGGCCTGGACTTCGACTCGAAGGGCAGGCTGTGGGCGTCGGAGTTCGGCAACAGCTCGCAAGACGAGGTCAACCTGATCCAGCGCGGCGGCAACTTCGGCTGGCCCGCGTGCGAGGGGACGTCGGGGTCGTGCGGCGGCACCGTGGCCCCGAAGAAGACGTGGTCGACGTCGTCCGCGTCACCCAGCGGGTTGACCGTCATCAACGACCACGTGTTCGTGGCGACCACGGCCGGGCAGCGGATCTACCGGCTGCGCATCGACGGCAACTCCAACCTGGTCGAGCAGCAGATCTACTTCCAGGGCTCGTACGGGCGGCTGCGCACGGTCGAGGTGGACCACGACGGTGACATCTGGCTGACGACCTCGACGGACAAGGACGGCACGGCCGGCAACGACCGCCTCCTGCACGTCGACATCGTGTACCCGGCAGGCCGTCAGTTGTTCACCTAGAGATTCCAAGTCACCCACCCAGGCAAGCTGAAGCGTCCACTCGGAGCAACGGGGTGGCGGCCGGACGCCGGGCAGCCGGCGTCCGGCACCGTCCGTTCGGCCGTCACCGCTGGTGCCGATCGGCGCCATGTCGTTGATCCGCAAGGGTTTCGCACGGCTGCGAGTGTCGGTACCCCCGTGTAGCGTCGAACCGACCAGAATGATCACGGGGAGTGCGCCAAGTGACTGCTGTCCGTAATGCCCCGGCTCCGGGGCCAACCCCGGCGGTGTTCCGGGATCGAGCGGAGGCCGAGGCCTACGTGGCCTCGGTCTGCTTCAAGCACGGGCCTCCGAGGCTGCTCGGAGTCGAACTCGAATGGACCGTCCACCACGTCGAAGATCCCACCCGACCGCTCGACGCGAAGACCCTCGCGTCCGCGCTCGGCAAGCACGCCCCACCGACCCTCGTCCCCGACAGCCCTCAGCGGCCACTGCCCTCCGGCACCCCGCTGACCGTGGAACCGGGTGGCCAGGTCGAGATCTCCACTCCGCCGCGCGAATCGTTGACCGATCTGCTCAAGACCGTCGCGGCGGACATCGACCACTTGCGCAACCTGCTCGAACCGGCCGGTCTCCGGCTCGGTCAGCACGGCGCGGACCCGTTCCGCCCGCCGCTCCGGATGCTCCGGGTTCCCCGTTACGCGGCCATGGAACACGCTTTCGCCCCGTTAGGGCCCGAAGGCATCACGATGATGTGCAGCACCGCCGGCCTCCAGGTCTGCCTCGATTCCGGGCTGGCCGGTGACCTGCCGAAGCGGTGGGCCGCGGTGCACGCCCTCGGCCCGGTGCTCAACGCCCTGTTCGCCAACTCGCCCGGCGTCAACGGCCGCCGAACCGACTGGGCCAGCGCCCGGATGCGTGCCCTCTACGGCACCGATCCGGTGCGCACCCGGCCGGCGGCGGTGTGCGCCGATCCGGCCGCCGCCTGGGCCAAGCGCGTGCTCGACTCTCCGGTCATCGCGGTGCGCAGACCGGGACCGAACTGGCTGCCGCCGCGCCCGCTGACGTTCGCCGACTGGATCGCGGGCGCCCTGGACCAGCCGGCCACCGCGGACGACCTCGACTACCACCTCACCCTCCAGTTCCCGCCGGTCCGCCCGCGCGGGTACCTGGAGGTCCGCTACCTCGACACGCCGCCGGACGGCCGGTGGCTGCCGCCGGTCGTGCTGATGGCCGCGTTGTTCAGCACCCCGGAAACGGTGGACGGCGTGCTCGCGGCCACCGAGACCGCCGCGAACCGCTGGTTGGCCGCCGCGCGTTACGGCCTGCACGACCCGGTGCTCGCCCGTGCGGCGCGCGACGTGGTCGAGGTGGGCTGTGCCGCGCTGTCCGGCACCGACCTGTCGATCGGCCAGACCGACGCGATCGCCGAAGAACTGCACCGCACGCTCGCTGAGAAGACCGGAGGGGGCCGTTCATGACCAGCACCGAGAACCTTCGAGACAAGGTCGCCGCCCAGCTCACCAGGGCCCGCGACCGCAGCAGGCTGCTCACCGACGCGGTGGACGACCACGACCTCGTCCGCCAGCACTCCAAGCTGATGTCACCGCTGGTGTGGGACCTCGCGCACATCGGCAACCAGGAAGAGCTGTGGCTGGTGCGCGACGTGGGCGGCCGTGAGCCGGTCCGGTCGGACATCGACGAGCTGTACGACGCGTTCAAGCACGCCCGGTCGGTCCGGCCGGAACTGCCGCTGCTCGGCCCCGCCGAGGCCCGCCGGTACGTCGGCGAGGTCCGCGACAAGGTGTTCGACGTGCTGGAGCGCACCCCGCTGGAAGGTCACCGGCTGATCGACGGCGGGTTCGCGTTCGGCATGATCGTGCAGCACGAGCAGCAGCACGACGAGACCATGCTGGCCACCCACCAGCTGCGCGTCGGCGAGCCGGTGCTGGACGCGCCACCGCCGCCGCGCGGTGGCCCGGTGGGTCCGGCCGAGGTGCTGGTCCCCGGCGGGCCGTTCACCATGGGCACCTCCACCGAGGCGTGGGCGCTGGACAACGAACGGCCCGCGCACCAGGTGCTCACCGACCCGTTCTTCATCGACACCACCCCGGTGACCAACGGCGCGTACGCGGCGTTCATCGCCGACGGCGGCTACACCGACCCGCGCTGGTGGAGCGAGGCCGGGTGGGCGCACGTGCGGAAGGCTTCGCTGGTCGCGCCGCGGTTCTGGGAGCGCGTCGGAGACCAGTGGCACCGCACCGCGTTCGGTCGCACCGCGCCGCTCGACCCGGACCAGCCGGTGGTGCACGTCTGCTACTACGAGGCCGAGGCGTACGCGAAGTGGGCGGGCAAGCGGCTGCCCACCGAGGTGGAGTGGGAGAAGGCGGCCCGGTTCGACCCGGCGACCGGCCGTTCGCGCCGCTACCCGTGGGGCGACGAGGAGCCGACCGAGCGGCACGCGAACCTCGACCAGCGGCACCTGGCGCCCGCGCCGGTCGGCGCGTACCCGGCGGGCGCGTCGCCGCTGGGCGTGCACCAGCTGATCGGTGACGTGTGGGAGTGGACCAGTTCCGACTTCCACGGCTACACCGGGTTCGAGGTGTTCCCGTACGCGGAGTACTCGCAGGTGTTCTTCGGTCCGGACTACAAGGTGCTGCGCGGCGGGTCGTTCGGCAGCGACCAGTCGGCGGTGCGCTCGACGTTCCGGAACTGGGACTACCCGATCCGGCGGCAGATCTTCGCCGGCTTCCGCTGCGCGCGGGACGCCTCGCGGGACGAATCGGCCTGACGGTGTGCCGCCACCTGGGTTACCTGGGCCCCGCCGTGTCCGTCGCCGCGCTGGTGCACGACCCGCCGAACTCACTGGTCCGGCAGTCGTACGCGCCTGGCGACATGCGCGGCGGCGGCACGGTCAACGTGGACGGCTACGGCGTGGGCTGGTACCCCGCGCCGGGCGGTCCGGCGCTGCGCTACCGCCGGGCGGGCACGATCTGGTCGGACGAGAACCTGCTCGCGCTGAGCCGGGTCACGCTGTCCGGCGCGGTGTTGGCCGCGGTGCGGTCGGCGACGGTCGGCATGCCCGTGGTGGACACGGCGTGCGCGCCGTTCACCGACGGGCAGTGGTTGTTCAGCCACAACGGGCGTATCGCGGACTGGCCGGAGTCCGTGGTGGACATCGCCAAGACGCTGCCGGTGTCGACTTTGCTGACGCTGGAGGCGCCGACCGACGCGGCCCTGCTGTGGGCGTTGGTGCGGTCGCGTCTCGCGGCGGGTGCGGCACCGACCGCCGCGCTCGCCGACGTGGTGTCCGAAGTATCTGCCGCCGCGCCCGGATCGCGGCTGAACCTGTTGCTCACCAACGGAACCGTGCTCGTCGGCACCACGTGGACCCACGCGCTGTGGGTGCGTTTCGGTGACGGCGCGGTGACGTTGGCCTCTGAGCCGCTCGACGACGACCCGCGCTGGAGGGAAGTGCCCGACGGGCACGTCGTCACGGCTGATGTGTCCGCTGTGGACGTTCAACGGATTGGACGACGATGACCGAGCCAGTGCTGGACGTGCACCTGACCCCCGAGGACGCGGCGATCGCGCTGCGCGCCGAGGCGAGGGCGGGGCTGACCGCGCGGCCGAAGTGGGTGTCGCCGAAGTGGTTCTACGACGCGGTCGGCAGCGACCTGTTCGAGGAGATCACCCGGCTGCCCGAGTACTACCCGACCCGCGCGGAGCGGGAGATCCTGGTGTCGCGGGCGCCGGAGATCGCCGCTCTCACGAACGCACACGCGTTGGTGGAGCTGGGTTCCGGCTCGTCGGAGAAGACCCGGCTGCTGTTGAGCGCATTGCGGGAGCACGGCACGTTGAACGAGTTCGTGCCGTTGGACGTATCGCCGTCGGCGTTGACCGACGCGGCGAAGGCGATCATGGCCGACTACCCGGGCCTGCGGGTGCACGGGGTGGTCGGCGACTTCACCGAACACCTCGGTCTGTTGCCCGGCGTGCCGCCGCGGGTGGTGGCGTTCCTCGGCGGCACGATCGGCAATCTCATCCCGGAGGAGCGCGACAAGTTCTTCGCTTCGGTGCGTGAGGTGCTGGACGCGGGGGAGTGGTTGCTGCTCGGCACGGATCTGGTGAAGGACCCCGATGTGCTGGTGCGCGCGTACGACGACGCGCAGGGCGTGACCGCCGAGTTCAACCGGAACGTGCTGCGCGTGATCAACCGGACGTTGGACGCCGACTTCGACCCGGACGATTTCGAGCACGTCGCCTTGTGGAACGCGGAGGAGGAGTGGATCGAGATGCGGCTGCGCGCCCTGCGTCCGGTGAAGGCGCACGTCGCCGCCCTCGACCTGACCGTGGCGTTCGCCGAGGGCGAGGAACTGCGCACCGAGGTGTCCGCGAAATTCCGCCGTGAGGGCGTGACCCGCGAGCTGACCGCCGCCGGTTTCGAACTGCACCGCTGGTGGACCGACTCGGCGGGCCGGTTCGCGTTGTCCCTGGCCCGCGCCGTGGGTTAGCCGTGTCGGATTAGCTGTGTCCGATTAGCCGTGTCGGACGACGGCCCCCGCACCACCGAGCGCGGGGGCCGTCGTCGTGAGCACGCGCCACTATTGTGGACCTATGGCGTCGGTCAAGCAGTTCCAAGTCACCTTCGATTGCGCTGAACCTGAGCGCGTCGCTCGTTTCTGGTGCGAGGTGTTGGGGTACGTCGTACCGCCGCCACCGGAGGGGTTTGCCACTTGGGGCGATTTCGATCGCTCGCTGCCGCCCGAGCGTCAGGGTTCGGCGTTCGTCTGCATTGATCCCTCAGGTGTGGGCCCGCGACTGTACTTCCAGCGCGTTCCCGAAGGGAAGGTCGTCAAGAATCGGGTGCACCTCGACGTGCGGGTCGGCACCGGGCTCGTGGGTGAAGAGCGCCTCGCCACACTGGAGGCCGAGTGCGCACGACTGGTCGCGCTCGGCGCGGTACGCGTGCAACTACTGTCTGCCGATGAGGACAACGAGTCCTGCATCGCGATGCAGGACGTCGAGGGCAACGAGTTCTGTCTCGACTGAGGGTCCGCGAACGTGTCCTCGTTCCGGCGGTGGTCTGCGTCTCACCGAATCCGGCGCGCCGCAGCCGAACCCCGGGTCCGCGCGGCGGTGTTGGGCCTGTGCGGGGCCCTGGCCTCGGCCGAGGACGCCGCGCGGATCACCGTCCCGGTGGAGTTCCTGATGCAGTGGGACGATGAGCGAGTGCCGCGTGACCAGAGCTTGGCGCTGTTCGACGCCTTGGCCTCAGCCGAGAAGACGTTGCACGCCAACCCCGGCAAGCACGGGGAGACCCCGGCCTTCGAGCTGGACAGCACGCTGAGGTTCTTCTCCCGGCACCTCGCCTGATACCGCCGCCTTCAGTCCGCGACGGCTTCAACTCCCTCTATCTCACCAGCTCGTCAGCCCTCTGATCCGGGCCGGGTGCTCCAGGACGTCGGTGCTGTCGATGTACTGGTCGACCGCACCGAACGGCGGCAGGGCGGCCACCTCCGGATCGGTGATCGCGGCACGCAGGGCGGCGGTGAAGCGGTCCGCGCGCAGTACCCGGAACGGTCGGTCGTGGTACGGGCGGGTGGTCGGGTCCACCGGTGCGGCCAGGCCCAGCGCGTTGCACTCGGCCGCGACCAGTTCGTACGCCTTGGCCAGGTGGTCCTCCCGCTCGTGCCAGTCCGTCGCCGCCAGCACGACCCGCAGCACCGGCACCAGATCGGTGTACCGGGCGAACGCGGTCCCCAGCCACTTCCCGTACGGCGGGTAACGGCGGTCCAGCAGCAGCCGCAGCCGCATCAGGTCACGGCTCAACCGGGCCGCCACGACGGCCGACCCGAGCTCGTCCCCGACCTCACCGCAACGCCCGACGAACGCCTCCTCCTGCGAGATCCGCAGCCACTGGCAGGCCAGCACGTACCGCCACACGTCGTCCGGGTACCAGCTCAACGCCGCACGCGCCGTCGCCAGCACGCCGAGCCCGTCGTGGAACACCGCGCCCGCCGTCGTCTCCGCCAACCGCTGCGTCGGTGCGCTCAACCAGTCCCGCACGGTCACGCCGGCACGCGGGTCGAACCCCAGGTGCCGGTCGAACCAGGTGCCCGCATCGGTGACGTCCACCCGGTGGTGCACCGGTCCGTCGGTGTGCGCCATGCGCCGGACATCGCCGTCCTCCGTGCCGACGAAGTGCGTGGGGTACCCCAGGAACGTCTTGGGCAGGTGCTCGGCGAGCGCCGTCCGGATGTCGTCGGCCCGGGTGTCGTCCGGGTCGAGGAACAGTTGCAGCCGAGGTCCCCATTCGTGATCGGCGGAACGCTCGGTGTCGTAGCCCAGCACCTCGGAACCGGCCCCGATCCGGGCCGCGCTGTGCGGCACCTCGCCGAAGTACGCCCTGACCAGCGGCTCGACCGCGTCCCGGTAGAAGCGTTCGGCCAACACCAGGCCCGGCACGAACCTTTTGTCAGACACGAATCCTCCTAATGCGGGTGTTGCTCAACACGATCGAGTGAAAGCCTCGCGCGATGACGTCGCAAAGTCACTGAGGGGCGACGTCGAGTGAACCGAGGGAGCGCAATCACATGCAACTCCGCAACAGAGCGCTGGTTATAGCGCTGGCCGTGGGCACAGCGGTGTCCGGCCTCGTCGGAACCGGCCCGGCCGCAGCCCAGGAGGCCCAGGACGCACAGGGGGGACAGCAAGCTCAGGGCGCCACCCCGATCGCGTGGTCGACCTGCGCGGCGGACGTGCTCGCCGAGATCCCGGCCGCAGAGCGCGACAAGGTCAGCTGCGCCAACCACCCGGTGCCGCTGGACCACAGCAAGCCGAACGGCGCCAAGATCACCGTCGCGCTGATGAAGCGCCCGGCCGCGGACCAGGCCAACAAGATCGGCTCGCTGTTCATCAACCCCGGCGGCCCCGGCGGCCCCGGCCTGATCTACTCCGCGTACGGGGGCTCGTTCTTCCAGCCCGAGATCATGAACCGGTTCGACCTGATCGGGTTCGACCCGCGCGGCGTCGGCCGCAGCTCGCCGTTGCGCTGCTTCAAGACCCTCGAAGAGGCCAACGAGATCTTCGGCCGCATGTCGGCCATCCCGATCACCCGCACCGAGATCCGCGACACCATGGACGCGACCGTGGACTACACGGACGCGTGCGCGCGCAACGCGGGCCCGCTGCTGGACCACATGTCCACCGAGGCCGTGGCGCGTGACCTGGACCTGTTCCGGCAGGGCGTCGGCGACAAGCAGCTCACCTACGTCGGCTTCTCCTACGGCACGCTGCTCGGCGCGACCTACGCCAACATCTTCCCGTCGAAGTCCCGCGCCCTGGTGCTGGACGGCAACGTCGACCCGGCGCTGCGCACGTCGAACGGCGCGGAGTACGACCGGCAGCGCGCGCAGGGCTTCGAACTGGCCCTGGACGCGTTCCTGAAGCGCTGCGACGCCGAGGGCGACAAGTGCGCGTACAGCGACGGTGACCCGCGGGCGAAGTTCGACGAGGTGCGCGACCACCTGCGCACCCAGTCGATCACGTTGCCGTCCGGCAAGGTCGTGACCTACGACGATTACATCGGCCAGGTCGGCGGCGACCTGTACTCGGCGCCCCGGCTCAAGGCGCTGGCCGCGTGGTTGCAGAGCATCTACGCGGTGCTGCACCCGAGCACGGCCGGGGTCGCGGTGCAGGAGCAGGTCGAGTTGCTGCCGCCGTTGGCGAACAAGCGCGGCCTGGCGGACGTGCGGGCCGGGCTCCCGGGCGACACCGAGTACCTGTACGACGATTCGTACTACGGCGTGAACTGCACCGACAAGCCGTTCCTGCGGATTCCGCAGCTGTTCCCGGTGCTGGCCGCCAAGTGGGAGCGGGAGTCGCCCACGTTCGGCCGTGCGCAGGCCGCGTCCGACCTGATGACGTGCCCGACGTGGCCGGTGCCCCACCCGGACCGCTGGGCCGGGCCGTGGAACAAGCGCACGCCCAACCCGGTCGTCGTCGTGGGCAACTACTACGACCCGGCGACGCAGTACGAGTTCTCCAAGCGGATGGCCCGTCAGCTGGGCAACGCGCGGCTGATCAGCGTGGACTCGTTCGGGCACTGCATCCTCGGTGACAGCGCCGGCGCGGACACCGCGGTGACCGACTACCTGGTCAACCTCAAGGCCCCGGCCAACGGTCAGGTGTTCCAGCCGAACGCCCAACCGTTCTAGTGGGTCCGGGTGCGGCCGCCGCGAAAGCGACGGCCGCACCCGCCAGGACCACCGGCCCGATCCCGAACGCCGGGAACAGCTCGTCGTAGTGGACGTACGAGGTCGCAACAGCGGCGTCGCTCATCACGTAGAGCCTCACGGCCCCGTCGTGGTCCTCGGGTAGACCCTCAAGCCCCGCGTCGGGCCACTGCGGCGCGGTCCACCAGCCGAGAACCGGCCACGCCACCAGGCCGATGCCGGTCAGCAGCAACGGGAACCAGACGCCGGGACGTCGTGCGTTCAGGTCGTAGGCCGCGAACACCACGGCCACGACCACCAGCGTCAACGCACCGTGGTGCCACAGCGAACCGACCAGCCCCGCGATCGCGAACCCGTGCCAGGGCCGCACGCGATCCAGCCTGGCGTACGCCAGCACGGCACCGGCGACGATCACCAGCTCCGGGTACGGCTGGGTGTCGAAGGACGGTTCCAACGCCCGGATCTCCTCGGCGGACAACGAGTGCACGCCGTCGGGCCCGGTGACGACCTGCTGGAGGTACCAGACCGCGGTCAGGTAACCCGACGCCGTGATCGCGACGGTCCAGCTGCGCGCCCGCCAAGCCCAGAACCCGAGGCCGATCGCGACCGCCAGCCCGATCAGGAACCGCCACAAACCGAACGTGGACGACCCGATCGAGAGCTCCCACCCGTCGGCCAACCCACCGGACAGCGCGAGTGCGAACGCGGTGGATCCGGTCACCAGCAACGGGAACCAGACGCCCGGCTTCCCGGCGTGCACCTCGCGCGCTTTCACCAGCAAGCCCGCGATCACCAGCGAGATGGTGGCTTCGATCGGCGGACCGTTCTCCCACAGCGGGAGGACGAGCCCGACCGACACCGGTAACGACCACGCAACTGCCCCCATGGGGCCGAAACCCTAGCGGCCTATGAGACACCGGGGTGTGCGGACGTGAGGGACACCGGGTTGGCGCCCCTCACGTCCACGGTCGTGCTACTTCGGCGGCGGCGGGACCAGGCAGGTCACCGGCGTCGACTGGTTGCCCGACGCGTCCACGCCGTAGACGAGGGCGTCGCCGTTGAGCGTGATGCGCCAGTCGAAGCGATACGCGCAAGGCGGCATCAAGCACTACTGGCGTGTCGAGAACAGCGATGGGCAGCCGGTGGTCTACGTGTACGAACTCGACCCCGCCACCACGACTTACGCGTTGACCGGCATCTTCCACGACCGGCTCAAGACCGGTGTTCCGTTCCCCGTGGACATCGCGTTGGACGCGTTGGTCCGATGACGACAAAAGGGCCGCCCACCCGGAGGTGGACGGCCCTTCACGCGCGATGACTAGCTGCGGACCATCTTGCGCAGCACGTACTGCATGATGCCGCCGTTGCGGTAGTAGTCGGCCTCACCGGGGGTGTCGATGCGGACGACCGCGTCGAACTCCACCTTCGATCCGTCCGTCTTCGTCGCCACCACGTGCACCGTGCGCGGCACGTCGCCGTCGTTCAGTGCGGTGATGCCGGTGAAGTCGAAGGTCTCCGTGCCGTCCAGGCCCTGGTCCGCGGCGGACGAGCCGTCGGGGAACTGGAGCGGGAGGACGCCCATGCCGATCAGGTTCGAGCGGTGGATGCGCTCGAACGACTCGGCGATCACGGCCCGCACGCCGAGCAGCGAGGTGCCCTTCGCGGCCCAGTCGCGGGACGAGCCGGAGCCGTACTCCTTGCCCGCCAGCACGACCAGCGGGACGCCCGCCGCCGCGTACGCCTCCGACGCGTCGTAGATGGTGGTCTGCGGCGCGCCCTCCTCCAGGAAGTTCCGGGTGAACCCGCCCTGCACGTCGTCCAGCAGCAGGTTGCGCAGCCGGATGTTGGCGAACGTGCCCCGGATCATCACCTCGTGGTTGCCGCGGCGCGAGCCGTACGAGTTGAAGTCCTTGCGGTCCACGCCGTGCTCGGTCAGGTACTTGCCCGCGGGCGAGTCGCCCTTGATCGAACCGGCGGGCGAGATGTGGTCGGTGGTGACCGAGTCGCCCAGCAGCGCCAGCACGCGCGCGCCGCTGATCTCCGTCACCGGAGCCGGCTCCATCTGCATGCCCTCGAAGTACGGGGGCTTGCGCACGTAGGTGGACTGCGGGTCCCACTCGAACGTCTTGCCGGTCGGCGTGGGCAGCGACCGCCACCGCTCGTCACCGGCGAACACGTCGGCGTAGCCCTTGGTGAAGCCCTCCGGCGAAATCGCCGACGCGACGACCTCGGAGATCTCCTGCGGCGAGGGCCAGATGTCGGCCAGGTACACCGGCTTGCCGTCCTGGTCCACGCCCAGCGGCTCGGTGGTGATGTCCTTGTCCATCGAACCGGCCAGCGCGTACGCCACCACCAGCGGCGGGGACGCGAGGTAGTTCATCTTGATGTCCGGGTTGATCCGGCCCTCGAAGTTCCGGTTGCCCGACAGCACCGACACCGCGGCGAGGTCGCCGTGGCCGATGCCCGCCGAGATCTCGTCCTGCAACGGGCCCGAGTTGCCGATGCACGTGGTGCAGCCGTAGCCGACCAGGTGGAAGCCCAGCTTCTCCAGGTACGGCAGCAGCCCGGCGCGCTCGTAGTAGTCCATGACGACCTTGGAACCCGGCGCGAGCGTGGTCTTGACCCACGGCTTGCGCTCCAGGCCCTTCTCCACGGCCTTCTTCGCCAGCAGCGCCGCGCCGAGCATCACCGACGGGTTGGACGTGTTGGTGCACGACGTGATCGCGGCGATCGCGACCGCGCCGTGGTCCAGCTCGAACTCCGCGCCGTCCAAGGTGACCTTGACCGGGTTGGACGGCCGGCCCTCCGCGCCCTCGGCGGCGGAGGCGAACACGCGCGGCATGCCGTCGCCGTTCTCCGGGTGGCCGTAGGCCGGGGCGTCACTGGCCGGGAACGACTCGTCGGACGCCTCGTCCACCGGGGAGGTGCTGGTGGGCTCGGTGTGCGCGACGTAGGCGCCGAGCGCCTGGCGGAACGCCTCCTTGGCGTTGGTCAGCTCGATGCGGTCCTGCGGGCGCTTGGGGCCGGCGATCGACGGCACGATCGTCGACAGGTCCAGCTCCAGCGTCTCCGAGTACACCGGCTCGGCCGCCGGGTCGTGCCACATGCCCTGTTCCTTGGCGTAGGCCTCGACCAGCGCCAGCTGCTCGGCCGAACGGCCGGTCAGCTTCAGGTAGTCGATGGTCTCGCCGTCGATCGGGAAGATCGCGCAGGTGGAGCCGAACTCGGGGCTCATGTTGCCGATGGTGGCGCGGTTGGCCAGCGGTACCGCGCCGACACCCGAGCCGTAGAACTCGACGAACTTGCCGACCACGCCGTGCTTGCGCAGCATCTCGGTGATGGTGAGCACCAGGTCGGTCGCGGTCGCGCCGGGGGGCAGCTCGCCGTGCAGCTTGAAGCCCACCACGCGCGGGATCAACATGGACACCGGCTGGCCGAGCATCGCGGCCTCGGCCTCGATGCCGCCGACGCCCCAGCCCAGCACGCCGATGCCGTTGACCATGGTGGTGTGGCTGTCGGTGCCGACCAGCGTGTCCGGGTACGCCTGGCCGCCGCGGACCATGACGACGCGCGCCAGGTGCTCGATGTTGACCTGGTGCACGATGCCGGTGCCCGGCGGGACGACCTTGAACTCGTCGAACGCGGTCTGGCCCCAGCGCAGGAACTGGTAGCGCTCCTTGTTGCGCTGGTACTCCAGGTCCACGTTCAGCTCGAACGCGTCCGGCCGGCCGAAGATGTCGGCGATCACCGAGTGGTCGATGACCAGCTCGGCGGGCGCCAGCGGGTTGACCTTCGTCGGATCGCCGCCGAGCTGGGTCACGGCCTCGCGCATGGTGGCCAGGTCGACCACGCACGGCACGCCGGTGAAGTCCTGCATCACCACACGGGCGGGCGTGAACTGGATCTCGGTGTTCGGATCGGCCGAAGGATCCCAGCTGCCCAGCGCGCGCACGTGGTCGGCGGTGATGTTCGCGCCGTCCTCGGTCCGCAGCAGGTTCTCCAACAGGATCTTCAAGCTGTACGGCAGGCGCTCGGCGCCGTCGACCGCGCTCAGCCGGAACACCTCGTACGAGGCGTCGCCGACGGTGAGCGTGCCGCGGGCGCCGAAGCTGTCCTTGCTCGCTGGTGCAGTCACGTGAAACTCCATCTGGTGACGCGCAAAGTCGGTAGGGGAACTACTGCCGAGTCTTCCGCACCGTGTGGTGCGGCGCCCTCTCACCCCAAACAGTACGCGTGTCCTGTATTCCGCTTCAACCCGGTCCTACCTTGATCCGGGCATCATCACACCCGTGGTGCGTCTTGATCGAATCGGTAAGCGCTACGGCCGCGGTCCCTGGGTGCTGCGGGACGTCTCGCTCGCCGTGGAGCCCGGTGAAGTGGTCGTGCTGCGCGGCGGCAACGGCTCGGGCAAGTCGACGCTCCTGCGCATCGCCGCGGGGGTGATGGCGGCGTCGAGCGGCCGGGTGAGCCGGGGGTCGTCGGTCGGGTACGTACCGGAGCGGTTCCCGACCGGGGTGAAGCTGTCCGCGCGCGACTACCTGCGCCACCTCGCCGCCGTGCGGGGCGTGCCGGTGCGGTGGGAGCTGGTGGAGGCGCTCGGTTTCGTCGGCGACCCGTCCGCGCCGATGGCCACCCTGTCGAAGGGCAACACGCAGAAGATCGCGCTGGCGCAGGCGCTGCACGCGACCGACCTGCTGGTGCTGGACGAGCCGTGGTCCGGGCTCGACGCCGCCGCGGCCGGGGTGCTGGGCGAGTTGGTGGCGTCCTCGGAGGCGGCCGTCGTGCTGACCGACCACCACGGGCACGACGTGCCGGGAGCGCGCGAGGTGGCGCTCGGTGCGGTCCGGTCGGGTGGCGTGGTGATCGAACTGGACCGGGTGGGAGAGGCGTTCACGCTGATCAGCTCGTTGGAAGGGGTGTTCGCGGCACGCGAGGTCGGCGGCGGGGCCCGGGTCGAGGTGCGGGCCGGGTTCAGCGACGGCGTGCTGGCCGAGGTGTTGCGGCTGGGCTGCTCGGTGCGGAGCGTGCGGTCGTGACGGCGCTGGTGAAGTACCTGCTGGTGGACGTGCTGCGCACGCAACGCTGGCTGCCGCCGCTGCTGCTGTACGTGGGCGTGCTCGGGATGCTCTACGCCTCCGACGCCGGACCGCCGCTGCCCGCCTACGCGGGGACGTGCGTGCTGGTCTACCCGGTGTCGGTGTGGCTGACGGTGGTGGTCGCGACCGCCGAGGACCCGGTCCGCCGGACGATCACGGTGGTGACGGCGGGCGGTTGGGCACGCGCCCAGGCGGCCGTGGCCGCACTGTCCGCTCTCGCGGCGCTGGGGCTCGCACTGGTCGCCGCGCTGGTGCCGGTGGTGACGCAAGCCCGCCCGTACCCGCTCGCCACGGTGGTGGAGGGGTTCGTGGCGCTGGCGGTGTGCGCGCTGGTCGGTGTGGGTGTCGGCGTGCTGTGCAGCCGTCCCGTGATCACGCAGGTCGGCTGGTCTGTGCTCGCCGCGACCGCACTGGTCGTGCTGGTGTTCCTGTTCGGCCGCACTCCACCCGTGGGCAACGTGCTCTGGTCGCTGTCCCACGACGACGGCGTCACGTCCGCGTTGACACTGTCCGGTGTGCTCGCGGTGCTGTTCGTGGTCGGCGCGACCTGGCTCGGCACAGCGGTCGGCCCCCGCCGAGGGTAGTGCGCGCGACGGGGGCCGACCGGGTGTACGACTGACTTGACCTACTTGATGGCCTTGATCAGCTCGTCGATGTCGGACGGCTGCAGGCCGCGCATCAGCGTCAGGACCAGCTCGCTGTAGGTGCGGAACGGGCTGACGTACCACTTGCCGTCGACCTCGGTGGCGACCACGCCGACGCCGTCCTTGAGGACCTGCGCGCCGACCCGGGCGATCACGTCGATCGCGGCGGACGGGATGTTGCGGCCGCCCTGCTGCTCGACCAGCTGCGTGATCTCGTCCGCGCACAGCCGCTGCGTCTCACCCTGGGCCTTGGCGGTGTAGCAGTCGCCGTCGCGGGTGATCTCGCCGGTCTCGCCCTCGACTTCGAGCACCAGCTTGCGGATGGTCAGCAGCGTGCCGCCGGTGACGTCCTTGGAGTCGGTCTCCAGCTCGATCAGCTTGGCGTCCGTCGCGGGCACCCGGCCGATCTGCTCCAGGATCACCGGGCCGACGTCGTGGAGAACGCCCATCTCGTCCGGGGGCAGCAGCGCGATGACGCCCTCGATGTCACCGGCGAGCGCCTTTTCCACCATGTTCTTCGCGGCGTCGTTGGCCGAGCCCGCGCCGGCCGGCGTGATGCCCTTGGCGGGCCACTTCAGGTCCTCTTCCTCCAGCGCGGCGTTCGCGATGGTGTAGAAGAGGCTCGGGTACCAGTCGTCGCCGACCTTGATGGTGGCGATGCCGATCGGCTTGCCCTTGCGGTCGGCCATCTCCTTGGCGAAGTCGATGGTCTCGGTCTGGGGACCCTTGTTCGCCTCCGCGCCCAGCGCGTCGACCAGCTTGTCGGTCAACGGGACGTCCTTGACGTCCGAGGTGATCGTGATCTTGCCCTCGACCACCTTGTTGATCGTCAGGTGGTCGTTGACCTTCTCCGCGGCGGCGTCGTCGAACTTGACGCCCTCGCTCTTGATCTGGACCCCGCTGACCTTGTTCGGGTCGGCGTCGGGCTTGAGGATCTCCAGCCGCTTGGCCTCGCTGATGGTGGCCTCGGTGTAGTCCTTGCTGATCTTGGCCTCGGCGGGCGCCAGGCCGTTCATGATGCCGAGGATGTCACCGCTGCCCAGCGCGCTGAGCAGGTTGTTCGCCGCGCTGGACGGGCTCTCGGAGCCTGCGGCGACGTCGTCGGAGCTGCGCAGCGCCCACACCGTGGCGGCCGTGCCCGCGGCCAGCGCGATGACGGCGACGATCGCGGTGACGATCAGGCCCGTGCGCTTCTTCTTCGGCGGCTGACCGCCCGCGAAGCCGTACGGCGCCTGGCCGTAGGGCTGCTGGCCGAACTCCTGCTGGTAGCCCGGCTGCTGGGGCTGCGAGAAGCCCTGCGGACCGGTCTGCGGGTAGCCCTGCTGCGGCTGCGGACCCGTCTGCGGGTAGCCGCCCTGCTGCTGCGGACCGGTCTGCGGGTAACCCTGCTGCGGCTGCGGACCGGTCTGCGGGTAACCCTGCTGCGGCTGGGGGCCGGTCTGCGGGTAGCCGCCCTGCTGCGGGTAACCGCCCTGCTGCGGGCCTTGCTGCGGCTGGCCGTACGGGTTGTTCTGCGGTGGCCATTCGCCTCCGCCGCCACCTGGGTACGTCACGGTGCTCCTCCTGGAGTGCTGATCGCTGTGCGGGTTTTCGCGGTGAGCACGGTGATCGCCCCTGCGATCCCCAGCACAGCACCACCGAGGGTGACCACCGGTCCGATCAGGCTGATCCCGACCAGTGCCGCCTCGTTGCCCCCTTGGACGGCGGCAAGTGCCGCCACCGTTCCCACGATCGTGTCAAAAAGCAGGGCGAGGCACGCGGCGAACCGGTGAAATCGCACCGCCCAGAGGAGCACGCAGCACACCGCCAACGGGGTGAGTCCCACCCAAACGCCGCGGACGATCTCGCCCGACACGCCGTTCAACCCGGCGAAACCACGCAGAGCGAGCACCTCGTAACTGGTCCTGGTGACGGTGCCGGATCGCAGCCAGGGCAGGAAGGTCCCGACCACCGCCGTGATCAAACCGATAACTCCGAGCACCGCGCCCGTCCATTTCCTGCGCATTCGGACATGCTCGCAGGCGTGTGAAACGGTGGGGGCATGAGTGCACGGGACGTGATGGCCGTCGCGCGGCGGATCACCGCGCTCACCGGCGCCGGGGTGTCCGTCGAGTCGGGGGTGGTGCGGTTCGGGTTCGACGCGTCGTCGTTCCTGACATCGGTGGAGGTTCGGCGGGCGGCGTGGGGATCGTGGCTGGAAGATCCCTTGTGGACGGCCGCGCCGAACGCCGCGCACCGCGCGTTGGCGGGGTTGCAGCGGGCGGGGCGGGTGCGGTCGTTGTTGACGCAGAACGTGGACGGGTTGCACCAGCAGGCCGGGTCGTCGGTGGTGGAGCTGCACGGGTCGATGTCGCGCGTGGTGTGCGTGTCGTGCGGTGCCACCAGTGCGATGAGTGAGGCCTTGGAACGGGTGCGTAGCGGGGATTCTCCGCCGGAGTGCCTGGTGTGCGGCGGGATTCTCCGGCCGTCCACGGTCGCGTTCGGTGAGCCCCTGCAACCGGATGTGTTGCGCGCGGCGCGCACGGCGGCGTTGGACTGCGACGTGATGTTGGTGGCCGGGACGTCGCTCACGGTCGAGCCCGCCGCGCAGTTGGTGCCGCTGGCGGCACGGGCGGGCGCGACGGTGGTGATCTGCAACCTGGAGCCGACGCCGTACGACTCGCTGGCGGCCGCGGTGGTGCGGGAACCGGCCGGTGCGGCGTTGCCGGAGTTGGCGGCGGTGCCCGTGGTGGCCACCGGCCCGATCCGCACCTGGGGCGACCCCAGCACCTGGTGATCACGGCACCCGGTGATCACCCGTTCGCGCAGCTCAACCATCCTCTCGTGATCGGCTCGCGGTGGCAGCATCGACGGCGTGGGAGAGCAGCAGTCACCGATCAACATCCGCGACGCGGTGGTGGTGCCGTCGCTGGAGCAGGAACTGCAGGTGCGCTGGCGCGCCGACCAGTTCAGCGCGAGTGAGGAGGGCGACGGCTGGCGCTTCCGCCCGAAGGGCGAGCACCTGGTGTGCCTGGCCGACCGGGAGTTCCGGCTGGACAACATCCACTTCCACCGGCCGAGCGAGCACTGGGTGGACGGCCGGGCGCGGGGTGCGGAGATGCACGCCGTGCACCTGAGGGCGGACGACGCGCTGCGGGCGTGCGTGATCGCGGTGTTCGTCGACCTCGGTGAGCCGGGCGGGTCCGACGGGAAGCCGCCGAGCGGCATCGACCTGGCCGCCCTGTTCCCGGACGGCGGCTTCCACCGCTACGAGGGCTCGCTGACCACGGGGGCGTTCGACGAGGTGGTGAGCTGGGTGGTCATGAAGCAACCGGTCCACGTGGAGGACCCGGCCCTGCGCGCCTTCATCCGCGCCCACGCCGACCACGCCCGTTCCGTGCAGCCGGTCAACCGGCGGTTCGTGCTGACCACCGGCTGACCACCGGCCGACCGCGGGTTGACGACCGGCTGACCACGGGCCGAGCCGGCGCTGGCCGGAGCCGAGGCCCGTCAATAAGGTGAGTTCGCATGCGCGTACCCCTGACTGTCGCCGATTTCCTCTACCGGGCGGAGCAGGTCTTCGCCGACACGACGGCCACCGTCGACGAACCCGAACAGCCCGCCGCGCCCGTGCCGACCACGACCTACGGCGGGTTCGCCACCCGCGTCCGGGCCTGGCAGGCCGGGTTCGACGCGCTCGGCCTCGCCGAGGGCGAACGGGTCGCCGTGGTCAGCCACAACTCGGCCCGGCTGCTCGAACTGCTGCACGCCGTGCCCGCCACCGGCCGCATCGCGGTCCCGGTCAACTTCCGGCTGCGCCCCGACGAGGTGTCCTACATCGTCGAGCACAGCGGCGCGTCCGTCCTGCTGGTGGACCCCGAGCTGGAGCTGGACGAGGTCACCGCCCGGCACCGCTTCGTGCTCGGCGAGCAGACCGAGTCGGAACTGATGCGCTTCGACACCGAACCCCGCCCGTGGAGCGAGCCGGACGAGGACGCGACCGCCACCATCAACTACACCTCCGGCACCACCGCCCGACCCAAGGGTGTCCAGATGACCCACCGCAACATCTGGATCAACGCGGTCACCTTCGCCATGCACGCCCGCGCCTGGGAGCGGGACGTCTACATGCACGTCCTGCCGATGTTCCACTGCAACGGCTGGGGCATGCCGTTCGGCCTCGCCGGGCTGGGCGTGCCGCAGGTCGTGCTGCGCAAGGTGGACGGCACGGAGATCCTCAACCGGGTCCGCGACCACGGCGTCACGCTGATGTGCGGCGCCCCGGCCGTGTGGAACGCCGTCCTCGACGCCGCCCAGGAGTGGGACGGCGAGATCCCCGGCCGTGACCGGGTCCGCATCATCTGCGCGGGCGCGCCGCCGCCCAGCCGCACCATCGCCCGCGTCGGCGAGGAGCTGGGCTGGGAATTCCTGCAGCTCTACGGCCTGACCGAGACGTCACCGCTGCTCACGTTCAACCGTTCACGGCCGGGTGATGACGCGCTGTCGCCGGACGAGCGGGCGCGCAAGCTGTCGCGGGCGGGCGCGCCGGGGCTCGGCGTGCGGCTGAAGGTGTCCGAGAGCGGCGAGGTGCTGGCCCGCGGGAACGTCGTCATGGCCGGCTACTGGGAGAACCCGGAGGCTAGCGCCGACGCGCTGGAGGGCGGCTGGTTCCACACCGGTGACGGCGGCGTGCTGGACGACGAGGGCCACCTCACCATCTCCGACCGCAAGAAGGACGTGATCATCACCGGCGGGGAGAACGTGTCGTCCATCGAGGTGGAGGACGCCCTGTTCAGCCACCCCGCGGTGGCCGAGGCGGCGGTGATCGGGGTGCCGCACGAGAAGTGGGGCGAAACGATCAAGGCGCTGATCGTGGTCGCCGAGGGTGCGGAGGTGACCGAGGCGGAGTTGATCGCGCACTGCAAGACCCGGCTGGCCGGGTACAAGGCGCCGACGTCGGTCGAGTTCCGCGACGCCATCCCGCGCACCGCCACCGGGAAGGTGCAGAAGTTCAAGCTCCGCGCGCCGTATTGGTCCGACCTGGAGCGCAAGGTCAACTGAGTCCTCCCGCCACTCCACCGGAGAGTGGTTCCCCCGTGCCTGCCGTGACCCATGTGGCTGACGTTCACGCCTGATCGACTGGAGCCGGTGAAGCGGTAGTGGCACAGTCGCTCTGTGTGACGCCATTCGGCGTAACGCGGAACGGCCAAGTGGGCGGGGAGGATGGGAGCAGTGAGTCGATGGGTCATTTCGGTCCTGGTCACGCTGACCGCCGTCCTCGGTCTGACCGGCACGGCGCTCGCCGCGCCACCGCTGCCCAACCCCGGCGACGACGAGATCAGCGCCGGTCGGCGGCAGGCCGACGCCAAGGCCGCCCGCGTCGGTGAGCTGACCGGTCAGCTCACCGCCGCCGAGGCGCGCTTGCAGGAGCTGACCGACGACGTCGCGCTCAAGATGGAGCTGGCCAACAAGGCGCGCGTCGACCTGGAGGCCGCCCAGCGCGAAGCGGACCAGGCGCGCCGGAACGCGGACGCGGCGAAGGTCGAGGCCGACGCCGCGGGGCGGGCCGTCGAGGACGCCCGCGCGCAGCTGGACGAGTTCGCCGCCGCCAGCTTCCAGCAGGGCAGCCTCATCGGCTCCGTCGCGGCCTACTTCGGCGCGTCCAGCCCGCAGGACCTGCTGGCCCGCGCGCAGCTGCTGGAGGCCGTCGGCGAATCCGGCCTCGACGCGCTGGAGGACGTCGAGCGCCGCCGTGGGGAGAAGGCGAACAAGGACTCCGCGGCCCGTGCGGCCCTCGACCTGGCCAACCAGAAGCAGGCCGCCGCCGACCAGGCCATGAGGTCCGCCGACGCCGCGCGCGCCGCCGCCGTGCAGGCCCAGCAGGGCCAGGCCGCCGCCGCGCAGAGCATCCAGGACGACAAGACCCGCGTGGAGGCCGAACTCGCCCGGGCGTTGAGCGCCGTCGAAGGTCTGGAAGGCCAACGCGTCCAGTACAACCAGTGGCTGGACGACAAGCGTCGCGAGGAGGAGGAAGCCGCACGCCAGGCCGCCCTCGCCGCGGCGGCGCCGAACCCGCGGTCAGTGGTGGCGCCGAGCGGTGCCGGCGTGGAGATCGCCATCGCCCGCGCGATGCGGCAGCTGGGCGTCCGGTACTCGTGGGGCGGCGGCGACCACAACGGCCCGACCGTCGGCATCCGCGACGGGGGCGTCGGCGATGCGCACGGCGACTACCACAACGTCGGCTTCGACTGCTCGGGGCTGATGATGTACGCGTTCGCGGGCGCGGGCGTGTACCTGCCGCACTTCAGCGGCTACCAGTACAACGTGGGCCGCAAGGTGCCGCTCGTCCTGGCACAGCGCGGCGACATGCTGTTCTGGGGTCCGGGCGGCGGCACCCACGTGGCCCTGTACCTCGGCGGCGGGATGATGATCGAGGCCCCGTTCTCGGGCTCGTCCGTCCGCATCGCCCCGGTCCGCTACGGCGGCATCATGCCTTACGCCACCCGCGTGCTGTAGCGGCCGGCCGGAGGTTCAGGCGGGCGTCAACCGCGATCGCCCACGGGGTCCAGGCGCAACGCACGCACTTCCTCGCGCAGTGCCTTGATCTCGCCCAACAGCCGGTCGTCCGGCGGGCTCGGCGGCGCCTGCGTCTCGGACTCCATCGCGCTGCACACCACCGCGATGAACAGGTTCAGCATGGTGAACGTGCCGACCAGCAGGTAGACCAGGAAGAAGATCCAGGCCAGCGGCTGGGTCGCCATCAGGTCGCGCATCACGTCCGACCAGCTGTCGCCGGTGGTGATCTGGAACAGCGTCAGGATGGTCGAGCCGAGGTCGTCGAACCGGGCGTCGCCGCTGGCGCGGAACAGGTTGAACGCGACCACGCTGCCGACGTACAGCAGCAGCACGAGCAGGCCGGACAGCGACAGCAGGCCGGGGATCGACTTCACCAGCGCGGTCACCACGCGGCGCATGCTCGGCACCATCGCGACCAGCCGCAGCGCGCGCAGGATGCGCAGGGACCGGATCACCGACAGCGGCCCGGCGGCGGGCAGCAGGGAGATGCCGACGACGACGAAGTCGAAGCAGTTCCACGGGTCGCGGAAGAACCGGAGGCGGTGCGCGTAGAACCGCGCGGCCAACTCGGCGACGAAGATCACCAGGGCGGCGTGGTCCAGCACGGTGAACAGGCCGCCGTAGGACGCGACCAGCGCCGGTGACGTCTCGCAACCGAGGGCGACCGCGTTGACCACGATCACCCCGATGATCATCCGCTGGCAGCGCTTGCCGTCCACGACATCGCGGACGCGGTCGCGCAGAGCCATGCCGAACTCCTTCCGCACGTGTCGGGGATCTTGGTCGATCGAGCACCGCCCCATCGGCGTGCGGTCCGTACGGCTTGAGCCGATTCACCTGGTCGAGCGGAAGAAATCCGATTTCGCGCGGGTGTAGTCGTCGTAATCGTCGTCGTCGGCGTGTGCTTCGGCCGCACGGGCTTTCGCGGTCTCGTACGCGCTGCGCACGGCCGGGTCGGCGCGCAGCCGGTCGCGGAACCGGACCGTCGCCTCGGGCCACGGGCTGCCGAGCCGCCGCACGTGCAGGATCGCGGGCTCGGCCGGGTCGGGGCGGACGTAGAGCCGTTTGCGGTAGAGGTCGGGTGCGATCGCCGGGTCGGTGTTCCAGTCGCGGTCCACGCCGGGCGAGTCCGGCCGGGCACCTTTCGCGACGCGGAAACCCAGTGCGGCCACCGTGCGGTCGAACGCTGAGTCGTGGTTCGGCAACGCGGTCACGCCGAGTTGGAGGTCGATGAACCGCTTCGCGCGCAACCCCGGCACGGCGGTCGAGCCGATGTGGTCGTAGGTCCACGACTGCTCGTGGAGATACACGCGCAGCCGGTCGAGCAGGCGTCGTGCGGCCACGGGCAGTCTCGGGTCGTGTTCTTCCAGGACCGGCGGTGTGCGCGGCGGTGGGTCGATGCCCGCGAACCGACGGGCGAACGGCGCGATGCGATCCGACCACAGGGCGTCCACTTGACGGAGGTCGTCCAGCACGACGTCCGCGTGCCCGTTCTCGACACCCGCCACGACGAGCGCGGCGGGTCCGGGCCGGTCGAGCACGGTCACCAGCCCGGTCACGTCCAGTTCGCGCAACCGGTCGGCGATGGCCGGCCCGGACACCACTTCGACGCGCAGTCGATGATCACCCATGGGTCCATGATGGCGCGGGCCCCGGAGATCGGGACCCGCGCACCGCATCAGCGGTCCATCAGGGCGAACACCCCCCAACCCAGGTACTCGCGCTGGTAGCGCACGTACCGGGCCGGTTCGGTGTCGAGCTCGGCGCGCATCGCGGGCGCCAACTCGTCGTCCGGGTTCTCGTCCAGCCAGCGGCGGGTGTTGAGCCACTGCGCCGCGGCGTAGCGGTCCCAGCTGTCCTGATCGGCCAGCACCATCTCCACCACGTCGCAGCCCAGCCCGCCGAACTGCTCGACGAGCTCGGGCAGCGGCAGGTACTCGTCCCGGCTGGTCGCGTGACTGCCTTCGACGGCGGCCTGGTCCGGCGGGTCGAGCCGCCAGAACGGGTGCCCGATCAGCAGCAGACCGCCGGGGCGCAGGTTGCGCCGCAGCAGGTCGACCGTGCCGGGCACGCCGTCGCCGATCCACGCCGCGCCGATGCACGCCGCGATGTCCACCGGCTCGTCCGCGACGTGACCCGCCGCGTCGCCGTGCACGAACCCGACCCGGTCGGCCACACCCAGTTCGGCGGCACGGGCCTTCGCGCCGGCCAGGAACGTCGCGCTGAGGTCGACGCCCGTGCCGGTCAGCCCGTGGTCACGGGCCCACGTACACAGCATCTCGCCCGACCCGCAGGCCAGGTCGAGCATGTGCGAGCCGGGCGTCAGGCGCAGCACCTCGCCGAGGAGGGCCACCTTGGTGCCGTCCAGCGGGTTGTGGATGCGGTGGCCGCTCTCGCGGATGGTGAAGCTACGGGGTATGTCCACTTCCGGTTGTCCTCACGTCCAAGGGAAAGGTCTGCGTGAACGACCGCTCGGCGGCCGTGACTCGGACGGACATCAAATGCACCTCTTCGAAGACGGTGAGGACGGATCGCGGGCGAGGCTAGGGCGGCCCTGTCACGTCGTCCACCGATTTTCCGTCCGTCTCAATTGGTGTATCCATTGTGGACTGCGGGTGGATATGAACCCCATTGGGTGTGTTCCGGCGAATTCGCACCCCGGAAATGCGGGTATTGGTCGTGATCACCCGAATGCGCGGCGCGGATTCGGTAGCGTTGGAGACCTGACGGGGGAAGTCAATGTCCAGGGGGGACCATGACGGCCGGCCGCTTGATGCTCGACGACGGCGAATCGGGCTGTGAGCGACGTGGTGACGGGCCACCGGTCGTGCCGCCGCACGGCGGTGGGCTGAGCGGCGTCACGTGGGACGGACAGCTCGGCATCGAAGGCGCCGGTCACCTGGTGGACCTCGACCGGCCGGCCGAGTTCGACCGGGCCCTGCTGCGGTTCCTCAGAGCGGCGCGATGAACGGCGCTTTCCACCAGGCGGTGCTCGAACGGGCCGACGCCGCCGTGCTGGTGGTCGACCCGAACGACCTGGGCGTGCGGTGGGCGTCCCCGGCGGCCCGGCGGTTGTTCGGCGGCGCGTCCGGTCTGCTGCCCGATCTGGTGGCGACGGGTGACGCGGCGGCGGTCGGCACGTTCCTCCAGGCGGCGGGCCACACGGGGGCGTCACGCTGCACGTGTGCCGTGCCTGTGGAGGGTTCCGCGTACCGGAGGGTCGACCTGGTCGCCCGCGACCTGAGCACGGACCCGGAGGTGCGCGGTCTGGTGGTGGTGGCGCTCGACGTCACCGGGTGGGCGGAGACGGCGGACGAGCTCGGCGGCCGGCTCAACACCGACGCGTTGACCGGCCTGGCGAACCGCACCGGGTTCCTGCCCCGGCTGGAGCAGGCGGTGCGCGGCGCGCCGGGGCCGGTGCTGGTGTTCCTCGACCTGGACCAGTTCAAGGACGTCAACGACCGCCACGGCCACGCCGCCGGTGACCACGTGCTGCGCCTGGTCGCGTCCCGCCTGGCCGCCGTTGTCGACGGCCGGGGCACGGCGGCGCGGTTGGGCGGCGACGAGTTCGCCGTGCTGCTCGACGAACTGGACGAACAGCAGGCCATCGCCGCCGCGCGCGAGATCCTGGCCGTCATCGCCACGCCGGTGACGTTGGACGAGGGCGTGATCCGGGTGTCGGTGTCGGCGGGCATCACGTTCGTCCGGCCCGGTCACGGTGCCGAAGACCTGCTGCACCAGGCGGATCTCGCGATGTACCGGGCGAAGACGATCGGCCCGGTCGGCGTGGCCGTCTACGACGAGGACCTGGAGGACTGGGCGCTGGCCCGCAAGCACCAGGTGGACCGGCTCGCCGAACGGCTGGAGGAGCTGCACGCGGAGAACCGGGCGTTGGCCGAGGCCGCGACCATCGACCAGCGGACCGGCCTGCCGAACCCGGCCACCTTCGACGCCGACCACGCCCGCCACAACGGCGCCGGCGAGCCGTACAGCCTGCTGCTGATCGACATCGACCGCTTCCACAACTACAACACGCTGTACCGCTACCTGGCCGGGCACGAGACGCTGCGCCGGGTCGGCCAGGCCATCAGCCGCACCGCCCGCTCCGCCGACCGGGCGTACCGGTACGGGGGCGAGGAGTTCACCGTGCTGCTGCCCGGCACGCGGCTGGACGGCGCGCTGGCGTTGGCGGAGCGGATCCGGCAGGCGGTGGAACGGCTCGGCGTCGAACACCGGGGCAACGCCGGCGGGGTGGTGACGGTGTCGATCGGCGCGGTGGAGGTCCTGCCCGGCGCCTCGGTCACCGACGCGGTGGAGGAGGCCAGCGTGGCCGTCCTGGAAGCCAAGGACGCCGGCCGCAACCGGGTGATCGGACGGCGGGTGGGCGCTTGACGCGCCGTGCACGCACCGCGGCCGGCCGGCGTCCGACAGTCGTCCACAGCGGTCCGCGTCCGACAGTTGTCCACAGGCGATCCGCCTATCCACAGGCTGCCCTCGGCCGACCGAAATTGTCGGTCCCGGCCGGCAAGATCAAAGCAGGGGTCCCCTTGCCGGGGACCCCTGCGAAGCGTCGAGGTGCGCACAGTGGTCGGTGCGGCGGCGAACGAGGTCGAGCTGGTCAGGACGTCAGGGCGTCGAGCAGCCACGAGTGCGCAACCCCCACCGTGACGGCCTCGCCGGTCACCGTTGCGACCAACTGCCAGTACCGGCGCAGCCGGGGGTCGCGGTCGACTTCCGTCTGCCCACGCAGAACCCTGCGGTACGCGGGCGTGTCCCGCGTACCCCACACCGCCGCGTACGACGCCACGAAGAGGTCCAGCGCGGGCCCCGGCTCCGGCGCGCGGCCCGCCGACACCAGTGGACGAGCCAGTTCGCACGCCCGGCCCACGCCGTCGTGCAGGGCCCGTTGGTCCGGCACACGTTCACGCGTCGACAACCGGTGGCGCAGCGACCGGTCCGCTGTCAGCACGGCCATCTCGGCATAGGCGAGAACCTGCGCGGGCGTCGGGTCGGCGGGCGGCGGTGGCGCGCTCACGTGCAAGAACATCTCCACCGTCTCCGGTGGCGCGGGCCCGAGGTAGCACCGGGTCCAGAACGACGTCAGCGACTCGCGCACGGCCCGACCGTCCTGCGCGCCGGCCAACAGGGCCAGCCGCGCGTCCCGTACGGCGGGTGAGGCCGCGTGCTCCACCGCACGGAGGGAGGCCCTGCGCCACGCCAACCCGGCCAACGACACGTCCAGCGCGGCCCGTTCCGCCGCCACCACATCGTCCAGCGACCGCCGCCCGGCGAGCACGTCCGCGATCGCGGGCAACCCCAGCCCCAGCCCGCGCAACCGCCGGACCGTCTCCAACCGCTCGACCGCCGCCCGGTCGAACCTGCGGTGCCCGCCGGCACTGCGCCGGGACTCCAGGATGCCTTCGTCGCAGTAGAACCGGATCGTGCGCACCGGCACCCCGGTCAGCCGCGCGAGGTCGCCGATGCCAAGCAGTGTGTCCCCCGTCACCATCTGTTGAACCTCCACCCCGGTGCCGTTCCTACGGTACGGCCATGCAGAACTCCGACCGGCTCGCCGAATGGCTGCGCGAGCAGACCGCCGCTTTTACCGCACACGTGCGTGATTTCGCCGAACCGGTGCCGACCTGTCCGGAGTGGACGGTGCGGGACCTGGTCGCGCACATCGGTCAGGAACACCGTTGGGCCGCGGAGATCGTGCGCACGGGCCGGCCGGTCGAGGTGCCCGATCCCCGTGCCCAACACGTTCCGGAGAACTGGGCCGACTGGCTGCACGACGGCGCGCGTGAGCTGATCGACGCGGTGAACCGCAGCTCGACACCGGTGTGGACCTACCTCGGCGACCGGCCCGCCCGGTTCTGGCTGAGCCGGATGCTGCACGACACCACCGTGCACCACGCCGACCTCGCCGGCCGGGCGCCCGCGATCCCGACCGACCTCGCGGCCGGCGCCCTCGACGAGGTCCTGGACCTGCTGACCGCGCCGGGCACTGCCGTCGTGAAGCCGGCGCTGGGCGAACTGCGCGGCGACGGCCAGACCCTCCTGCTGCGCCCGCACGACACGACCCCGTGGCTGATCACCCGCGGGCCCGCCGGTCCGACCTGGCGACGCGGTGCGGACGACGCGGACGACGCGGACGACGCGGACGACGTGGCCGTCACGGTCACCGCGACGGCCCGTGACCTGCTGTTGGTCTTCACCCGGCGGCTGCCGGCCGACGATCCCGAGGTCGTCGTCGGCGGCGACAGGGGCCTGCTGGATCACTGGCTCACCCGCACAGCGCTGTAATGGTCCATTCAGCGCAGTAGGAAACTACCGGCAGTAGAGATAACGGGACGCCGGATTGCGAATCGGTCAATACGGCTGGGCCAATGTGGTGAAGGTAGGCACGCGGGGTTAGGAAGAAAGGGCGCCGTTGGGCTTTCGGGCAAGCGCGGGGCGCACTTCAGCGCTCCTGCCTGAAACCAGGGATCGGTGCCCTTGTGAACCACGATTGGATGCAGCACTTCTCCGCCGGCTGGCCCACCTTCGTATTCGCCTTCGTCGTCTCCGTCATCGGCTCGCTGATGCTCCTCACCTCGGACAACGACGACGCGCTGGGCGAAGCCGCCTAGGGCTACCGTGGGGGCCGTGTCCGAACCGGAGTCCTGGGCGGCGGTGGTCCTCGCCGGTGGTCGTGGCAGCAGGCTGGGCGGGGTGGACAAGGCGTCCGTCGTGGTGGACGGCCGCACGCTCCTCGACCACGTGCTCGACGCGGTCGCGCAGGCGCGGCAGACCGTCGTCGTCGGACCGCGGAAGGCCGACGTCCCCGCCGTGACGTGGGCCCGCGAGGACCCGCCAGGCGGGGGACCGGTGGCAGGTCTGGCCGCAGGTCTCGCGCACGTCCACACCGGCCTGGTGGTGGTCCTCGCGGTGGACCAGCCGGGCATCACCCGGTCCACAGTGGACCGGCTGCTGGCGGCTGTCGGCGACGCGGGCGCGGTGCTCGTGGACGACGACGGCCGGTCGCAGTGGCTCACCGGCGCGTGGCGCACGGCAAAGCTGCGCCGAGCCCTGCCCGCCGACCCTCGCAACGCCTCCATGCGGTCGGTCCTCGGCCCGCTGGACCCGGTGGCCGTCACCGCCCGACCGGGGGAGGCCGGGGACGTGGACACCCCGCAGGACCTCGCCCGCCGACGACCGCCGGCAGCGGGCCCCAAGATCGTGTGAGAACGGCGTGAGCTGCGTCGCTGCCCGATTCGGGTGCCGACCCCTTCACAAGAGCCATACCGCCGGCAGGGGAGACTGGACCACAGCCGCACAACCCTGTTCGAGGAGGACCTTTGTCCGAGCCCGCCGCCGAGGCGCCCAACACGCCGGCTCGTGACGCCCAGTTGCTCGAACGCACGGTGTTCGAGGTCAAGCGGGTGATCGTCGGTCAGGACCGGCTGGTCGAGCGGATGCTCGTCGGCCTGCTCGCCAAGGGCCACCTGTTGCTGGAGGGCGTGCCCGGCGTGGCCAAGACGCTGGCCGTGGAGACGTTCGCGAACGTCGTCGGCGGCTCGTTCTCCCGCGTCCAGTTCACCCCCGACCTGGTGCCCGCCGACATCCTCGGCACCCGCATCTACCGCCAGGGCAGCGAGACGTTCGACGTCGAGCTAGGCCCCGTGGTGGCGAACTTCGTCCTCGCCGACGAGATCAACCGCGCGCCCGCCAAGGTGCAGTCGGCGATGCTCGAAGTGATGGCCGAGCGGCACGTGTCCATCGGCGGCAAGACGTTCCCGATGCCCAACCCGTTCCTGGTGCTGGCCACCCAGAACCCGATCGAGAACGAGGGCGTCTACCCGCTGCCCGAGGCCCAGCGCGACCGGTTCCTGTTCAAGATCCAGGTCGAGTACCCGACGGCCGAGGAGGAGCGGGAGATCGTCTACCGGATGGGCGTGGAGCCGCCGGTGCCCGCCCAGGTGCTCGGCCCGGACGAGCTGGTCCGCCTCCAGGGCGTGGCCTCCCGGGTGTTCGTGCACCACGCGCTGGTCGACTACGTGGTGCGGCTGGTCATCGCGACCCGCGCGCCCAAGGAGCACCAGCTCACCGACGTCGCCGGGTGGGTCGCCTACGGCGCCTCGCCGCGTGCCAGCCTCGGCATCATCGCCGCCGGCCGCGCCCTGGCGCTGGTGCGCGGGCGCGACTACGTGCTGCCGCAGGACATCGTGGACGTGGTGCCGGACGTGCTGCGCCACCGCCTGGTGCTGTCCTACGACGCGCTGGCCGACGGCGTCCCGCTGGACCACATCATCACGCGCGTGCTCCAGACCGTGCCGTTGCCGCAGGTCTCGGCCCGTCCGCAGACCCCGCAGCCCGCGGGCAGGCCGTGACCGAGCCAGCCGAAGCGACCTCGGAACGCCCGAGCTGGGCGCCGCCGATCCTGGCCGGCAGCCGGATCGAAGCGGCGCTGCGCACGCTCGAACTGGAGGTCCGCCGCCGGCTCGACGGCCTGCTCCAGGGCAACCACCTGGGCCTGGTCCCCGGACCGGGCTCCGAGCCCGGCGAGGCGCGGCCCTACCAGCCCGGTGACGACGTGCGGCGGATGGACTGGGCGGTCACCGCCCGCACCACCGTGCCGCACATCCGGGAGACCGTCGCCGACCGCGAGCTGGAGACGTGGCTGGCGATCGACCTGTCGCCGAGCCTCGACTTCGGCACGGCGGTGTGCGAGAAGCGCGACCTGGTGGTCGCCGCGACGGCCGCGGTGGCGCACCTGACGCGCGGTGGCGGCAACCGGATCGGCGCCCTGGTGTCCACCGGCGCCGAGCTCGTCCGGGTGCCCGCGCGCGGCGGTCTGGCGCACTCGCGCGGTCTCATCCGCAAGGTCGCCGAGACGCCGCGCGCTCCCGAGGGCACCCGCGGTTCGCTGGCCGACGTGGTCGAGCAGCTGCGCCGCCCGCCACGTCGCCGCGGCCTGGTCGTGGTGATCTCGGACTTCCTCGGCGGCACGGAGTGGCAGCGCCCGCTGCGCGCGCTGTCCGCCCGGCACGACCTGGTGGCCATCGAGGTCGTCGACCCGCGTGACATCGACCTGCCCGAGGTGGGCACGGTCGTGCTGGCCGACCCGGAGTCGGGCCGGCAGCGCGAGGTGGTCGCCTCACCGCTGCTGCGCCGGGAGTTCGCCGCTGCGGCGGCCGAGCACCGTGCCGAGGTGGCCGCCGGTCTGCGCCGGGCCGGTGCGGGCCACCTGGTGCTGCGCACCGACTCGGACTGGATCGCGGACACCGTGCGCTTCGTGGTCGCCCGCAAGCGTCGCTGGTCGGGAGGGGTGGCCTGATGAGCCTGACGGGGTTCACCGCGCCGTGGTGGTTCCTGCTGCTGGTCGCGGTGGCGGCGCTGGCCGCGTTCTACGTGGTGCTGCAACGCGTGCTGCGCAAGCGGACGCTGCGGTTCGCCAACCTGCCGATGCTGGAGAAGGTCGCGCCCAAGCGGCAGGGCTGGTACAAGCACGTGCCGGCGGCGTTCCTGCTGGTGGCGTTCGTCCTGCTGACCGTGGCGCTGGCCGGGCCGACCGCCGAGCAGAAGGTGCCGCGCAACCGCGCCACCGTGATGCTGGTGATCGACACGTCGCTGTCGATGAAGGCCACGGACGTCAAGCCGTCCCGGCTGGAGGCCGCGCAGGTGGCCGCCAAGTCGTTCGCGGACGGGCTCACGCCGGGGATCAACCTGGGGCTGATCTCGTTCGCCGGTTCGGCCACCGTGATGGTCGCGCCGACCACCGACCGGGGTGCGGTCACGCAGAGCATCGACGGGCTCAAGCTGGCCCAGTCGACCGCGACCGGTGACGCGATCGTGGCCGCTCTGGCGGCGATCGACTCGTTCGGCAAGGTCGTCGGCGGTGCGGACGGGCCGCCGCCCGCGCGCGTCGTGCTGATGACCGACGGCAAGGAGACCGTCGGCACCCGCAAGGCGTTCGACGCGGCCGAGGACGCCAAGAAGGCCGGTATCCCGATCTCCACGATCTCGTTCGGCACCGAGGACGGTGTGGTCGAGATCGAGGGGCGGTCGCAGGACGTGCCGGTGGACGACGACTCCATGAGGGAGATCGCCAAGCTGTCCGGCGGCGAGTTCTTCAAGGCCGCGAGCGCCGAGGAACTGCGCCGGGTGTACGACACGCTGGGTGAGCAGATCGGCTACGAGAAGAAGCAGTCCGACGCTTCCCGCCCGTGGGTCGCGGTAGGCACCGTCCTGGGCTTGATCGCCATAGCCGGCGCCCTGCTCTTCGGCCAACGCCTCCCCTAAGCGCCCGCCCCCCACCCAACCCGCGCGAGTCGAACCTCCACCCCCGCGTGTCCAACGTTCAGAACGCGCGTGTCCAACGTTGGGAACGTGCGTGTCCAACGTTCAGGACCCCCGAATTCAACGCTCAGGATTCCCCGGACCGGCGTCGGGCTGTTCTGAGTGTTCAACTCGGGGGTTCTGGACGTTGGACACGCGTGTTCTGGAGGTTGGACACGCGCGTTTCGGGTGAATCAGCCGTGGAGGTCGCGGTAGGTGGCGGCGGCGCCGGGGTGCAGTGGGAGGTCGGCGGTGCCGATGAGGCTGCGGACGTCGAGGAACTGGGTGCCGAGGGTTTGGCGCGGTACCAGGGCGGCGGCGCGCGACACCAGGGTGCGGGTGATCGCGGCGGCTACCGCGTCCGGCATTGAGGCACGGCAGACCAGCAGGTTGGCGACGCCGATGGTGGGCACCTCGCGGGTCGCGCCGTAGACGCCTGCCGGTACGGGTACCTGTTCGTACACCGAACCGTGCGCCGCACGGAGTACGGGGACCAGTTCGGCCAACGGCAGCAGGCGGATGCCGGACAGGCGGTCCAGCATCGGCGTCGGCACACCGCCGGACCACAGCAGGGCGTCGATCCGCCGGTCCGCCAACGCTTGCGCGGCCTCGCCGATCCGGAAGTGCTCCACCCGCACGGAGTCGCCCAGGTCCAGTGCGGCGAGCATCCGTTCACCGGACAGCGACGCGCCCGAACCCTCCGCGCCCAGCGACACGATCCGCCCGGCCAGGTCGGCGGGCGCCTGCGCCGGGTCGTCCTCGCGCACCACGAGCTGGAGGTAGTTCTCGTAGACCCGACCGAGGGCGCGCAGCTCCAGACCGGGGTCGGCGACGCGGGCCGAGTCGGCGAGGGTGAGCGCGACCTGGGCCTGACCGTCGGCGAGCAGGTCCAGGTTCGCCAGACTGCCCTCCGTCTCCAGCACCCGGCCGCGCACGTCGGTCAGCTGCTCGGCGAGCAGGGTGGCGAAGTCGAAGTACATGCCGCCGCGCTCACCGGCGGCGATGGCCAGCTCACCCGACGGCGTGCCGGGCGTGCAGCCAGCCGAAAGACCGGCCAGTCCGAGGAGGAACGTCCGCCGGTTCACAGCGCCGGCTCCAGCGGCAGGGTGACGCGGGCGGTGAACCCGTCCACCGACGACAGGCTCAGCACGCCCTGCCGCGCCTTGACCAACTGGTCCGCGATCGCCAGGCCCAGACCGGTGCCGGGCTTCCCGGACCGGCCCCGCCAGAACCTCGACGTGGCCAACGCCAGCTCCTCCGACTTCAGCCCCGGCCCGTCGTCGTGCACCTCGACCCACCCCACACCCGCCGCCCGGTCCGCGCCGAGCGACACCCGCACCGCCCCGCCGTACTTGACCGCGTTGTCCAGCAGCACGTCCAGCACCTGCGCCAGATCCGACTCCGGGCACCGCACCAGCACCGCCAACCCCGACGTCACCGGCAGCGGCACCTGCCAGAACCCGGCCCGGTCCACCGCCACCGCACCCACGTCGGTCAACTCCGGCTCACGCCCACCCGCCGCGACCTCGGTCGCCACGCTCTCCGCCGCCGCCAACGCCAACAGACCGTCCAACAGCGATTCCAGCCGTTCGATCTCGGCCACGCCCGCCGTGTACGCCCGCACACCATCGGGTTTCACCTGACCGCTCAACGTGTCCATGCGCAGCCGCAACGCCGCCATCGGGTTGCGCAGCTGGTGCGAGGCGTCCGCGATCAGCCGCCGCTGCTGGTCGGCGGCCTCCGTCACGGCGTCCGACATCCGGTTGAACGACTCCGACAGCTCCCGCACCTCCGGCGGTCCGCTGCTGCCTGCCACGTGCGCCCGCCGTTCACCGGCAGCGACCGCGCGGACACCGATCGCCAACTCCGCCAACGGTTTCAGCAGCCACCTGGTGACGGCCAGCACCAGCAGGATCGAGATCACGGCCGCCGCCAGCGCACCACCGAGGACCAACAGCCACTGCGTCGTCACGTCCGCCGCCGCCCGGTCCACCGACGCCCTGAGCACCACCGCCCCGGCCACCCGGGTCCCCGTGCCGACCGGGCGGGCGAACACCACGTGACCGGACGACCACGGCTTCACCGTCGCCACCGACGGCGCGGGCTGGTTGCGCAGCGCGGCGTCCAACACGTGCGCCAACGCGGGGTCATCCGCGGTCAGACCGGCCTGGGCCACCGGCTGCCGGCGCGCGTTCACCACCACGACCGGCTCGCCGTACAGCTCGACGTATGCGCGGACCTCGTCCTCCAGAGCCGCGTTGTCGCCCGTGGTCTCGGCCTGCTGCGCGAGCGCGGCGAACCGGTCCAGATCGCCGGTGCGGGTCAGCACGAACCGCTGCGTGCGTTCGGCGGCCGACGTCGACAGCAGCGGCACGGCGAACCCCGCCACCGCGGCGGCGGAGAACAGCAGCAGCACGAGCAGCAGGCGGCGGCGCATTCAGCCACCCAACCGGTAGCCGAAGCCGCGGATCGTGGTCAGCAGGCCCGGCCGGTGCAGTTTCGCCCGCAGCCCCGCCAGGTGCACGTCCAACGACCGCGACACGGCCAGGTACGCGTCGCCCCAAACCTCGTCCATGAGCTGCTGACGGCTCACCGCCGTGCCCGCGCGGCTGGCCAGTGCGGCGAGCACGTCGAACTCCTTGGTGGTCAACGAGATCTCCGCGTCGCCGACCACCACCCGCCTGCCCTCCAGGTCGATCTCCACGTCACCGACCCGCACCGTGCGGTCCTTCGGGCCGGTGAGCGCCGCGCTGCGCCGCGCCACCGCGTCCATCCGAGCCAGCAACTCACCGAGCCGGACCGGTTTCACAAGGTAGTCGTCCGCACCGAGGCGCAGACCGCGCACGATCGACCGCTCGTCGCCCCGCGCGGTGAGCACCAGCACCGGCACCGGCGACACCTTGCGGATCTTGCGCAGCACCTCCAACCCGTCGGTGTCGGGCAGACCCAGGTCGAGCAGCAGCAGGTCGTAATCGCGGTGGACGAGGAGCGCATCCGCGCCGCGGGCCACCCGGCTCGGCCGGTGGTCGTTCGACTCCAGCGCCTCGACCAGGGCGTCTGCGACTCCGTCGTCGTCCTCGACGAGCAGCACGCGCACCCCACCACCCCCTTGTGTTGCGGCGATTATGGCCTCCAAGGTGTAGAAATTGGGCGTGAGCATCGAGGAGCACGTTCCGGCGTCGCTGTTGGACGAGGCCAGCGAGGCGCTGGAGGAACTGGCCGGTGTGCTGGCCGACGGCCAGACGCTGAACGACGCGCTCCAGCAGTTGGTCGAATCGGCGTCGCGGGTCATCCCGGACGCCGAGAACGTCAGCGTCACCCTCGTCGGCCCGCAGGGCCCGCACACGGCCGCCATGACCGACGAGAAGGTCGTCGACATCGACATCGACCAGTACAAGGCGGGCCAGGGGCCGTGCCTGGAGGCGGCACGCATCCAGCGGCCGGTGCGGGTCACGCTGGAGGGCGGCCGGGTGAAGTGGCCCGAGTTCGCCCGGGCGGCCGAGGCCGCCGGCGTGCAGGCGTACCTGTCCGCGCCGATCGTGATCGAGGACGAGGTCATCGGCGCGTTGAACCTCTACAGCTCCGACGAACGGGCGTTCGACCCGTTCGACGAGGCGTTGCTGCGGCTGTTCGTCACCGCCGCGTCCACCTCGATCACCGGGTTCCGCCGGTACGAGCGGTCCCGCCGGCTGGTCGAGCACCTGCAGCGCGCGCTGGAGTCGCGTGCCGAGATCGACCAGGCCAAGGGCGTGCTGATGGCCGCGCACGGGGTGGACGCCGAGGATGCGTTCTCCCGGCTGGTGACCGAGTCGCAGCAGCGCAACACCAAGCTGCGTGACGTGGCCCGCAACCTGCTCGCGTCCGTGCGCAGACCCTGACCGCCCCCCGGCGGTGATTGTCACCGGATTGACAAAAGCGGTATTCGGTTTTTGGCTTTCGCAACAGCCGTGAATTGGTCGGCCCGAGTGCTTCTCGGTGCGGTTAGAGTGTTCGGGAAAGTCGATTTCCCCATTCTGGTCCGAGGAGGAGCATGCGCCACAACCGTGTCGCCGCGGCGGGTTTCGCCGTCGTGGTTTCCGCTGCGCTTTCCGCGTGCACCGGTGCCCCGTCGTCGACGATGAGGACGTTCGACACGCCGCAGGCGCTGGCCGAGGCGAACCGGGTGGCGGCCGAGGCCAGGCGGTCGGTCACCGTCGACCTGGACCTCGCGACCAACGGCAAGGGCAGTTGTGCGCTGCGCACCGACGACTTCGCGGCGTCGTGCCGGATCTCCACCGCCGACGCCGACGAGGTCGCGTACGTGATGGTGCCGGACGGTATTTTCGTGCGGATACCGCAGGGCCAGGCGCCGCAGCCGGACAAGCCGTGGCTCAAGCTCGTCCCCGACGACCCCGACAACGCTCTCGGCCGGGCCATGGCGGACGTCGCCGTGCACATCCGCGACACCGCCGACATCCGCAAGGCGCTGCCCGAGGGCGCGGAGATCGTGGAGAAGGCCGAGGAGTCGGTGTCCGGCAAGCAGACCGTCCGGTACACCGCGCACGTGAAGGTGGCCGGGCAGGCGTCGGTGCTGAAGCTGTGGGTGGACGACCAGGACCTGCCGGTGAAGACCGAGGTGAGCACGCCGGTCGAGGGCGGCGACTCGGTGCGGGTGGTCGCGAACTACCGGGACTGGGGCACGCCGGTCGAGATCACCCCGCCCACGCCGGAGCAGATCAGCGAGTTGCCGACGTTGCCGGGCTGACGGTCGCGTCACGTGGATCGGCCCCCTCCGGGTTCCTCACCGGAGGGGGCCGATGCCTTTGGTGCCGCGGGAGAGGCTCAGGCGCGGCGGCGGGTGTGGCGCAGGTAGAGGAGCACACCGGCGCCGATGGCCAGCAGGGCGCCGCCCAGGACCAGCGGACCCTGGATCGAGGAGCCGGTGTTGGCCAGCTTGCCGTTGTCCGGGTACGTCACGGCGACGGGGACCGGGCTCTGCGTCGTCGTCGTGGTGGTCGTGGTGCCGGTGGGCGACGTCGTGGTGCTGGAACCGGTGGTGCTGCTGGTCGGGGCGCTCGTGCTGGTGGAAGTCGGAGTCGTGGTTGTCGTGGTGGTGGAGGTCGTCGTCGGGGTTGTCGTTGTGGTGGTCGGCTGAGTCGTTGTTGTTGTTGTCGTCGTTGTGGTGGTGGGACTTGTAGTCGTGGTGGTCGTCGGCTCGGTGGTGGTCGTGGTCGGGTCAGTGGTTGTGGTGGTGGGGTCGGTCGTGGTGGTCGTCGGGTCCGTGGTCGTGGTGGTCGGATCCGTTGTCGTGGTCGTGGGATCGGTGGTGGTGGTCGTATCGGTCGTCGTGGTGGTGGGGTCGGTCGTGGTGGTGGTCGTTGTCGTAGTAGTAGTCGTTGTGGTGGTTTCCGGCTCCACGGTGAACTGGTGCAACTGCGTCGCCTGGCCGGGCTTGAGCGTGCACGGCGAGGTGAACGTGCCCAGGCCGGTCTCGGTGCCGTCGGCCTTGCGCGGCGTCAGCGTGGTCTCGAAGTTGCCGACCGTCATGGTGGTCAGGCCCGCGTTGGGGAAGCTCACCGGCGGCGTGGTACCGGAGGCGATGGTGTCGAACGTGCCCGACGACGGCACCGGGGTCTTCGCCACGGTCAGGTTCGGCACGATGTCCAGCACGAAACCCGCGTTGTCCACCCGTGTCTGAGCCTTCGCGGTGCCCTCCACGGACGCCGCGCCGACGAGCGCCAGGCCCTGCGTCGCCAACTCCGGCACCGTCGCCGTGGCCGTCACCCGGGCCTCCGGGATCGGGACGCCCACCTCCGCGGAGTCGGGCAGGTTCTCCACCACGATCTTGACGCTCATGTCCTGCGCGCCGATCAGCGGGAACGGGCAGTTGTAGACGAGGGTGAGCGTCGCCGTCGCGGCACTGCCGACGCCCGTGCCCCACAGGGCCGAAGCGCCGACCACCACCGCGCTGATACCCAGCGCGGCCACCCGGTGTCGCAATCTCATGTCAGGTTCTCTCTTCTGCGCACAACGCCCGAGCGGGCCGGCGCTATCGCCGACCCGCTGGAATGGGCTGGTGGGATCACTGCCTGGCGATCGTGAGGTCGAGCGTGTTGCCCGGACCGGGGATGGTGCCGTTGACCACGGGTGTCACCAGACCGCAGCCGGCGAATCGCGCGATGTCGTACGTGCCGACGAGACCGCCGCCGTTGAGCGGGTCGAAGCCCGCCGTCGAGGTCAGGGCGATGGCGCTCGGCGTCACGGTCGTGCACCGGTCGGTCGGCTTCACGACCTGGATGCCCAGCACCCGCACGTCGGTCAGCTTGATCGACGCGGTGGTCTGCGCGGTGACCGCGCCCGCGGCGATGGTGCCCGTCGTCCGGCCCTGCGGGATCAGCCGCACGGTCGCCGTGGTGGGCACGAACCCGAACAGCTTGAAGTTGCCGGACGCGTCGGGCAGGGCCAGGTCGCCCGCGAACTTCCCGCCGAGCAGGTCCACTTCGGTGTTCAGCGTGCCCGGTCCGAGCGGCAGGCCGGAGTTCAGCTTCTTGATGGTCGACGAACCGTTGACGCCGAAGTTGATCCGCAGCGGGTCGTTCGGCTGGGTGGTCGTCGTCGTAGTGGTGGTCGGGTCGGTAGTGGTCGTGGTGGTGGTAGTGGTGGTCGTCGGATCAGTGGTTGTGGTGGTCGTGGTTGTGGTCGTGCTGGTGGGGGTGGTCGCCGGTGACACGGTGAACTGGTAGAGCAGGGTGTTCTGGTCCGGCTTCAGCGTGCAGTCCGAGGTGAACGTGCCCAGGCCGGTCTCGGTGCCGTCGGCCTTGCGCGGGGTCAACGTGGTGCTGAAGTTGCCGACCGTCATGGTGGTGAGGCCCTCGTTGGTCAGGGTGACCGCGGGCGTGGTGCCGGTGGCGACGGTGTCGAACGAACCGGAGGTGGGCACGTTCGTCTTGGCCACCACCAGGTCCGGCGCGAGGTCCACCACCGCACCCGCGTTGTCGATCCGCGTCTGCGCCTTGGCGGAGCCCTCCACGGTCGTCGCGCCGACCAGCGACAGGCCCTGGGTGGCGGTCGGCGGCACGGTCGCGGTAGCGGTGACCTGGGACTCCGGGATCGGCTCGCCGACCACCGCGGAGTCGGGCAGGTTCGCCACATCGATCTTGACGCTCATGTCCTGCGTGCCGATCAGCGGGAACGGGCAGCTGTAGACCAGGGTCAGACTCGCGGTGGCGGCCGTGCCGGTGCCCGCTCCGGCGAACGCGACCGAGCCCACGACCGCGGCGGCGACAGCGAGCCCGCCGACGGCCGCCCGACCAGTTCGTTTCAGCATGTGCGTCTCCTCGTCGAGAGCAGTGCGAAACCAGGGTTTGCGATGTTTCGCAAGAGCTACTGGTGAGTAAAGTAGCTATGCCGAACGGCTGCGGCAAGCATTCTTTTCACATTCTTCGGCGTCATGTAAGGCAGGCGACAAAACCCGCTCGGAGGTTTATCACGCGCATGACAAATCGTCGGTCGGCGCTTGTGGGGAGGAGGTTCGCGAAAGTAGTTTTGCAGAATGAGTGGAGCCGGCCGGTGAGGGTCGCGGTGGTCGTCGCCGCGGTCGCGGCGATCGCCGCGCTGCTGGGCGCGGTGCTGACCCCGACCTTGGTCGTGCGTTACCCGGAAGTGCGCGCGCCGCAGCCGGTCGCCGGCATCAAGGTCAAGTACCGGGTCGACGGGGTGACGCGGATCTTCAAGCTCCAGTCGGAGCTCGTGCTCGGTCCCGGCACGCTCGACGCCGAGATCGACCCCATCAACGGCACCATTACCGGCGACCTGTGGCTGCCGCCGTCCTACGGCTACTTCATCGCGTTCGGCTTCGTGCCCAACACCGCGCGCGCCGACCTGACCCCGGTCGGCAAGGTGACCGGCACCATCAAGGACGGTCAGATCAAGGCCCACGTCGACGTCGACATCAAGCTCAGCGAGGTCGCGGTCGACCGGCAGCCGCTCGACGTCGGCCAGACGTGCCAGACCGTCGAGCCGGCGTCAATCGACCTCGAAGGCGAGTTCGACCTGAACCTGATGCCGATGAAGGGCGCCCCCTACACGATCCCGCCCTTCGGTGGCTGCCAAGGCCGGGAACGGCTCGACGCGCTGATGACCGGCCTGATCTCCGGGCCCGGCAACACGATCGACATCACGCTGACCGCGCTCCCGTCGACCCCGTGACGCCCGCCGCGGACCCCGCCGATCCAACTGCCGATCCCGCCGCCCCGGTCGCTCCGGTGAGCAGCCGCAGTGCCCGCAGCGCGATGCCCATGTCGAACAACGCGTCCGGGTCGTGCAGCTTCTCCCCGAACAGCTCCTCCAACTGCCGCAAGCGGTAGCGGACCGTCTGGGGGTGCACGGCGAGGCTCGACGCGACCTCCGGTGCGCTGCCCCGCGTCTCCACCCACGCGGTCATCGTTTCCAGCATCCGGTGCTGCTGTTTGGGCGTCAGCCCGTCCAGCGGCGCCAGCGTCCGCTTCACCAGCTCGTGCACCAGCTCCTCGTCACCCAGCAGCAGCAACGTCGACAGGTGCTCGGTGGTGTCCACCATCGGTCTGTCCGCGATCGCCCCGGACTGGATCAGCGTGATGGTGCGGCGTGCCCAGCGCAGCGACTGCCGCGCCGAGCCCAGCGGCACGATCGGCCCGACGGCCGCGCGCCACCCGCCGAGCTTCTGCTCCAACGCGACCAGCTGCCGTTCCGGCTCGGTGAGCAGCAGGCACGGTTCGCTGCCCTCCAGGTCCATCAGGATGTCCTCGTGCAGCGCCGGTATCGGCAGCTGGTGCTGGTCGGTGCGCCGTTCCAACGCCACCACCAGCACCTTCTCCGGCAACGGCCAGTGCGCCGCCTCGGCCAGTTCGGCCAGCGCGTTCGGGTGGTAGCCCGGTTCGCCCAGGAGCAGCTCCAGCAACCGCTTGCGCCGCCGTTGCAACGCGCCCGCGTGCCGCGCCTGAGCCTCGGCGTAACCCTCCATCGACCGCAGCGACAGCTCGTCGATGTAGGCGAAGATCGCCTCGGCGATCAGGCACATGGTGGCCAGCGGCACGCGTTCGTTCTGGCCGAATTCGGAGATCCGCCGCCACGCCACCCGGGCGCCGATCCGGTAGGCGGTCTGGAGCAGGTCGAGACTGCGGCCCGCGCTGACTTCCAGCTTGCCCAGCAGCCGGAACAGCTTGGCCCGGTCCTCGCGCTGGACGGTCGGGTCGACCATTCGGTCGATGAACTGGTGGATCGCCTGTTCCACCCCTTCCACCACCACTTGGCCGAATACCCCTTCCAGCTTCTGCGAGTATTCGGCGATCTGGTTCTGGATTTCCCGGACCATGTCGACGGCCACGTCGCCGGCTCTGGCTCGGAACTTCGGCGCCAGATCGGCGGGCAGTTGCTCCCACAGGTCCGCGTTCCCGATGAGCGTCAACTCGGAGGCTCGGAGTTCTCCGGTTCTGTTCATGCTGTTCGCCCACCACCAAACGGTTGGGTGTGATTCCGAAGACTGTATTTTTGATCATGAACGCGGTCAACCGGGGCATTCAGGTGATCAGGTTGCTCCGAACGGGTGTCCAGACCGATTTTCGTACGAGGGTGAGTGTTCCGGTCGCGGTCTTTGTCACTCGACTGACAAGAGCATTCGGTTGCTTGTGCGGTTGGGCGTCCGTTAGTAACGTACTCGTCGGTAATGTTAATTCTGGCATATTCACGACACGTTCCGGAGAATGCCCGTGGCATTGCGGCGACGTCTGCTCGGGCTGGTGTTCGCGGCCCTCCTGGTCACGCTGTGCGGTTTGTCCGTCGCCGCGTACCAAAAGGTGTTCACCCCTCGGGTGACGGTGTTGCTGCGCACCGATCACGTCGGCAACCAGCTCCAATCCGAGTCGGACGTGAAGCTGCTCGGCGTGCTGGTCGGCGAGGTGCGGGCGATCCGCTCGTACGGCGACGGCGCCGAGCTGGAACTGGGCCTGCACCCGGACCAGGTCGGCCGCATCCCGGCCAACGTCTCCGCCCGGCTGCTGCCGAAAACCCTGTTCGGGGAGCGGTTCGTCAGCCTGGAACTCCCCGACGACCCGACCGGCACGCTCGACCAGGGCGACGTGATCGAGCAGGACCGCACGTCCGGCGCGATCGAGCTGGAACGGGTGCTCACCGACCTGCTGCCGACCCTCCAGGCGGTGCGGCCGGACAAGCTCGCCTCCGCGCTGACGTCGATGGCGCAGGCGTTGGACGGGCGCGGCGAGACGCTCGGGCGGACGATCGTGCAACTCGACGCGTACCTGCGGGAGCTGAACCCGCAGCTGCCCGTGCTCACGCAGGACATCACCAAGTTCGCCGACGTCACCGGCGTGTACGCCGACGCGGGCCCGGACCTGGTGCGGGCGTTGAAGGACGCGACCTCGGTCAGCCGCACGATCGCCGAGCAGCGCGCGAACCTCGACACCGTCTACGGCAGCCTCACCACCGCGTCCGCCGACCTGACCGGGTTCCTCCGCGACAACGGCGAGACGGTGGTCGCGCTGTCCGACCGGGCCCGGCCGACGGTGGAACTGTTCGCCACCTACTCGCCCGAGTTCCCGTGCGTGCTGAGCGCGGTCAACGCCCTGCGCCCGCGGATGGACCAGATGCTCGGCAAGGGCACCGACCAGCCCGGCGTGCACGCGCAGGTCACCATCGTGCCGCCGGGGGAGCCGTACCTGCCCGGCCGGGACGACCCGGTCAACCGCCAGGACGGCACGCCGCACTGCCCTGCCGGTCCGGTCAACGCCGTCACGCCGGACCAGGTGCCGGACTGGGCCGGCCTGCTGATGGGGGTCAGATGAGAGGGCACAGATGAGAGGGATCGCCGCGCCGCTGACCAAGTTCCTCGTGTTCGTCGTGGTCACGGTGGCCGCGACCGGGTTCCTGGCGGCGACCATCGCGGGCAGCCAGGTCGACGCGGAGGGCACCTACAAAGCCCGGTTCACCGACGTCACGGCGTTGGCCGAGGGCGACGACGTGCGGATGTCCGGGGTGAAGGTCGGCCAGGTCGAGTCGATGGAACTGGTGGACGACGAGCTGGTGGACGTGGAGTTCTCCGTCGCCGACGGCCGATCCCTGTCCGCCGACGTCACCGCGACCATCAAGTACCGCAACCTGGTCGGCCAGCGGTACATCGCGCTGGAGCAGCCCGCCGGGCGGATCGGCGCGAAACTGGCGCACGGCGGGCTCATCCCGGTCGAGCGGACCAGCCCGGCGCTCGACCTGACCACCCTGTTCAACGGGTTCAAGCCGCTGTTCCAGGCGCTGAACCCGGAGGACGTCAACAAGCTGTCCTACGAGATCGTCCAAGTCCTGCAAGGCGAGGGCGGCACGATGGAGAGCCTGCTCGCCCACACCGCCTCGCTCACCTCCACGTTGGCCGCCAAGGACGACGTGATCGGCAAGGTCGTGGACAACCTGAACACGGTGCTGGAGACGGTCAACTCCCGGGACGACCGGTTCGGCTCGCTGCTCACCTCGATGCGGCAGCTGGTGTCCGGGTTCGCCGCCGACCGGCAGCCGATCGGCAACGCCATCACCGGCCTGGCGGCGTTGAGCGACAGCACGGCGTCGTTGCTGGAACAGGGCCGGCAGCCGTTGAAGGACGACATCGCCGCGCTCGGGCTGCTCGCCGGCAACCTCGGCAACGCGCCCGAGCTGGAGCCGTTCATCCGGAACCTGCCGGTGAAGTTCGAGGCCATCGGCCGCACCGCGTCCTACGGCTCCTGGCTGAACTTCTACCTGTGCCTGGCCTCCTCGGACGCCCCGCCCGCGCCCGGCGGACCACCGGTGGGCATCCCCGTCACCGAATCGAGGTGTCACCGATGACACGCAGACCGGTGCTGCTGGGAGCCGTCGGGCTCCTGGTCATCGCGGTCATCGCCACGCTCACCTTCTTCCTGGAGGACCTGCCGTTCTTCGGCGGCGGCGTCAAGCACTCCGCCGAGTTCACCGAGGCGGCCGGCCTGCGCGTGGACGACGAGGTCCGCGTCGCGGGCCTGAAGGTGGGCAACGTGACCGACGTCGAGCTGCACGAGGGCAAGGTGCTGGTGACGTTCCGGGTGGCCGGCGTGGAGCTGGGCGACCGCAGCCGCGCCGAGATCCGGATCAAGACCCTGCTCGGGCAGAAGTACCTGGCGCTGGACTCCGAGGGCCGCGACCCGCTCACCGGCACCATCCCGTTGGCGCGGACCACTTCGCCCTACGACGTGATCGAGGCGTTCAGCGATCTGTCGACCACGCTCGGCGAGATCGACACCGAGCTGCTGGCGGAGAGCTTCCAGGTGCTGTCGGACACCTTCCGCGACTCGCCGGAGCACGTGAAGCAGGCGTTGGAGGGGCTGTCCTCGCTGTCCAAGACCATCTCCTCGCGGGACGAGCAGCTGGCGTCGCTGGTCAAGGGCGCGAACCAGGTCAGCCGCGCGTTGGCCGACCGGAACAACGACTTCGCCGCGCTGATCACCGACGGCAACCTGCTGCTGGAGGAGATCGGGCACCGCCGTGACGCGATCAGCAAGCTCCTCGACGGGACGCGGGCGCTGTCCAAGCAGCTGTCCGGCCTGGTCGCGGACAACAACGAGCAGCTGCGGCCCGCGTTGGAGCAGCTGGAACGGGTCACCGACGTGCTGCGGAACAACCAGGACGCGCTGAACCGGGGCCTGGCGTTGGCCGGGCCGTACTACCGGCTGCTGAACAACTCGCTGGGCAACGGCCAGTGGATCGACACCTACGTGTGCGGGCTCGTGGTGGAGCCCGGCGCGCGGCGTGACTGCCCGACGGGAGGCCGCTGATGTTCGTGCGGACGAAGGGCCGTCGGCGGTTGTTCGTGGCGTTGGCGCAGGGGTTGGCGTTGGTGCTCGTCGCGACGGCTGTGGTGTGGTGGATCTTCCTGCGGCCATCGTCGACGCGGATCGCGGCCTACTTCACCGCGGCGGTCGGCGTGTACGAGGGGTCGGACGTGCGGGTGCTGGGGGTGAAGGTCGGCCAGGTGGTCGGCGTGCTGCCCGACGGTGGCGCGGTGCGGGTCGAGCTGGAGCTGGACCACGACGTGGACGTGCCGGCGGACGTCCGTGCCGTCGTCGTGTCGCCCAACATCGTGGCCGACCGGTACGTGCAGCTCACGCCCGTGTACACCGGGGGCGACAAGATCGTGTCCGGCGCGGTGATCACGAGCGTGCGGACGGCCGGGACGGTCGAGTTGGACGAGCTGTACTCCAGCCTCGACACGTTGCTGACCGCGCTCGGCCCGAACGGGGCCAACCGCGAGGGCGCGTTGTCCGACCTGTTGCAGACCGGGGCGGCGAACCTGGACGGGACCGGCGGCGCGTTGAACGAGTCGATCCGGCAGCTCGCGGACGCGGCGAAGACGTTGGCCGGGTCGCGGGAGGACCTGTTCGGGACCGTGGACAACCTCCAGGCCTTCACGTCGATGTTGGCCGCGAACGACGAGCAGGTGGGTCGGCTGGCCGACCAGTTGGCCGACGTGTCCGGGTTCTTCGCCGCCGAACGGGACGACCTCGGCGCCGCGTTGGGGGAGTTGGCCTCGGCGTTGGAGCAGGTGCGGGGGTTCGTGCACGACAACCGGGACCGGGTGAAGTCCAGTGTGGAGGACCTGGCCGTGCTGACCGGGACTCTTGTGCAGCAACAGCAGTCGTTGACCGAGATGCTGGAGGTCGCGCCGGTCGCGCTGCACAACGTGGTGAACGCCTACGACCCGGCCACCGGGACGTTGAACGCTCGGGCCAACCTGAACGAGTTCGTCACCGACCTGCTGAGCGTGCCTGGCCAAGTAGGAGTGCCGGGAGGTGTGCGGTGAGGCGGTTGGCGGCGTTGGGGTTCGTGCTGGTGCTGACCGGGTGCTCGGCGATTCCTAGCGCGTACGACCTGCCGCTGCCCGGTGGTGCGGACCTGGGTGACCGGCCGTACCGGGTGACCGTCGAGTTCGACGACGTGCTCGACCTCGTGCCGCACGCCGGGGTGAAGGTGGACGACGTGCCGGTGGGCAAGGTCGAGGACATCGCGTTGTCCGAGGACGGTTCTACGGCGTTGGTGCGGGTCGTGGTGCGGGGTGACGTGCTGCTGCCGGCGAACGCGTCCGCGTGGTTGCGGCAGTCGAGCCTGCTGGGGGAGAAGTACGTGGAGCTGGCCGCGCCCGACGAGCGGTCGGCGTCGCCGCTGGTGGACGGTGCGGTCATCCCGGTGACGCGGACCAACCGCAACCCCGAGGTGGAGGAGGTGTTCGGCGCGCTGTCGATGCTGCTCAACGGCGGTGGGATCGCGCAGATCCAGGACATCTCGCGGGAGCTGAGCGCGGCGTTGTCGGGTAACGAGGCGGCGGTCAAATCGCTGCTGTCCACTGTGGACTCGTTCGTGGGTGCCCTGGATTCGCACAAGGGCGAGATCACGCGTGCGTTGGACGGGATGGACAAGCTCGCGTCGTCGTTGGAATCGCGCAAGGCCGAGATCGGCGACGTGCTGGACGGGCTGGAGCCGGGACTGCGGGTGCTGAACGAGCAGCGCGGGCAGTTGGTCGGGCTGCTGAACGCGTTGCGGGACCTGTCCGACGTCGCGGTGGACACGGTGAACCGGAGCCGGGACGACCTGGTGGCCGACCTGCGGGCGTTGGAGCCGACGTTGCGGCGGCTGGCCGAGTCCGGGCAGAACCTGCCGCAGTCGCTGGAACTGCTGCTGACGTTCCCGTTCACCGACGCGGTGCTCGACGGTGTGAAGGGCGACTACCTCAACACGTACCTGACCCTGAAGCCCGGAGGGCGTTGATGATCACCCGGCGGATCAGGTTGCAGATCGCGTTGTTCGCGGTCATCGCGCTGCTCGGCGTCAGTTACGTGAGCGCCCGGTACGTCGGGCTGGTGGTGGTCCACGACGGGTACGTGGTCCGGTTGGAGTTGGCCCGGACGGGTGGGTTGTTCACCGGCGGTGAGGTGACGTACCGGGGTGTGCCGGTGGGGCGGGTCGGGCCGATCCGGTTGGGTGACGGGCAGGTCGAGGTCGAGTTGCGCATCGGGGCGGGCGCACCGCGAATCCCGACGGACCTGGAGGCCGTGGTCGCGAACCGGTCGGCGGTGGGGGAGCAGTACGTCGACCTGCGGCCGCGCGGGAACGACGGGCCGTACCTGGAGGACGGGTCGGTGATCCCGCGATCGCGGACCAAGCTGCCGTTGCCGGTGGAACAGGTGCTGACCAGCCTGGACGAACTGGCGCGCTCGGTGCCGGTGGAGTCGCTGCGGACCGTCGTGGACGAGCTGGACCAGGCGTTGCGGGGGACCGGGCCGGATCTGCAGGTGCTGCTGGACGCGACTTCCGAGTTCATCGGAACGGCGGGTGCGCACCTGCCGCAGACCACGCGCCTGCTCAACGACTCCCTGGTGGTCCTGCAAACCCAGATGGACCACTCGGCCGCGATCAACTCGTTCGCGGACAGCGCGCTGTTGGTGGCTGCGCGGCTGCGTGAGTCGGACGGCGACCTGCGCCGGCTGATCGCGGCGGCGCCCGGCGCGGCGTCCGAGGTCAGCGCCTTGCTGCGGGACTCCGGCCCCAACCTCGGCATCGTCCTGGCCAACCTCCTGACCACGGCCGACGTCCTGGTCACCCGGCAGGGCGCGCTGGAGGAGATCTTGGTGACCGTGCCGGACGCCGTGTCAGTGGGCGCCTCGACGGTGGCGAGCGGCCAGGCCCAGTTCGGCCTCGCCCTGACCTTCTTCGAACCCCCACCGTGCCACGCCGGCTACGAGACCACACCCCGCAAACCCGGCCTCGACACCTCACCCGGCCCCTTCAACACCGCCGCCGGCTGCACCCTCCCCCGAGGCTCGGCCACCGGCGTCCGAGGCTCCCAAAACGCCCCGCGCTAAACCCGAACGTCGAACTCGGCCTACCCGAGCGTTCGACTCTCGCGTCCTGAACGTACAACTCACGCGTTCTGAGTGTTGGACACGCGCGTTCCCAACGTTGGACACACCGCACCGGAACGTTGGACACGCCCGACGCAAACGTTGGACACGCGCGCGTGTCCAACACTCAGAACGCGCGTGTCCAACGTTGGGAACGGGCGTGTTGAGCGTTCGGAAAGGGGTGTGGGGTCAGGCGGGGGAGAGGTAGAGCCAGGTGCCGTTTTCGCGGATGAAGCGGCTGTTCTCGTGGAGGACGTCGCGTTGGCCTTGCCAGCGGTAGTGGGCGCGGAACTCTACTGTGCCGGTGGTCTGGAACGGGGTGCCGTCGGTTCGGGACAGGATTTCCAGGTGGGTCCAGCGCTGGTCCGGGTCCAGGTCCAGGGACGCTGGGCGGGTGGTGGGGTGCCAGGTGGACAGGAGGTAGTCCTCGTCGCCCAGGGCGAAGGCGCTGTAGCGGGAGCGCATGAGGGCTTCGGCGGTGGGGGCTTTGCGGCGGCCCTGGTGGAACGGGGCGCAGCACGTCTCGTACGGGTCGCCTTGGCCGCAGGGGCAGCGGGTGGTCATGGCGCGGGTCATTCCGGGCGGTCGCACGCGGTGCGGCCGGAACGGTCGTAGCGCACCCAGGCCAGCGCGTTCTCCGCCTCACGGTCCCCGGCGGCGGCCTCCGCCGAGAGGACCGCGTGCACCTGGTAGCGCAGGTCGGCGGGCACGGAGGGGTGGGTCAGCAGGTTCGCCCGGATCGCCGGGCGCGGGTCGTCGGCGAGCAGCGCCAACGCCTCGGCGGGCGCGGTCGGGTCGGTCGACAGCGCCTCGCGCACCGCGTCGTCCGGGTCGCGGGCCAGGGCGACGCCCTGCGCCACGGGCATCGGTTCGGTCACGACGACAAGGATATAAGGGGAAGCGGCTCCCCTCCCGTTGACTGCCAGTCGGGGAGGGGAGCCGCTTCGAGGGCCGGCTACGGCGTCAGCCGCACGCCGCACCGTTCAAAGTGGGAGAACTGAACGGTGGGGTGCTGCCGCTGTAGCTCGCGTTGTAGCCGATGGTCGCGGTACCACCGGTGGCGAGCGCGCCGTTCCAGGAAGCGTTGACCACGCGGACGGTGTCGCCCGTGTCGGTCCACGTCCCGTTCCAGCCCTGGGAAACGGTCACACCGGGTGCGGAGAACGTCAGGGTCCAGCCGTTGATCGAGGGGCCCCGGTTCTCGATGACGATCTCACCGGAGTAACCGCCGGACCACTGGCTCGTCACGCGATGCGTCACCCGACAGCCGCTCCCGGGGGACGGCGTGGTGGTCGTCGTGGTCGAGCTGGTGGTCGTGGAAGTGGTGGTGGAAGTGGTGGTGCTGGTCGGGCCCGCCGCGATCGCCATGTCGTACGCCCGCTGCGGCACGAACTGACCCGCGCCCGCGATGCAGCCGTCGGCCTCACCGGGGAGCTTGATCCACAGGAACGCGTCGATCTGCGCGTCACCGGTGTTGGTGGTGCTCGGCGTGCCGATCGCCCGGCCGACCGGGTCGCACCACTGGTCGGCCAACGGCCCGTTGCCGTTGCGGCTGGTGTCGATCACGGCCTTCAGCCGCGAGATGCCCAGGTTGTTCAGCACGGCCTTGGCGAACGCGATCTCGTCCCGGCTGTACCGGTAGTTCGACACGTTGGTGGCGATGCCGTCGGCGCTGTTGGCGATGTCCGCGCCGCGCAGTCGTTCCACCGCCTCGGCCGGGGTCAGCCACGCCGAGTGGCCGATGTCGAAGTACACCTTCGCCTGCGCCGAACCGGCCTTGAGCTTCTTGCCCGCGTAGGCCATCGACGCCATGGTCTCGTTCTGCTGGGCAGGGCTCTGGCAGTTGCTCATGATCGGCAGCACGTCCGGCTCCAGCACGATCGACGCCGGACGGCCCGCGAGACCCGCCGCCACCTGGTCGATCCACGCCCGGTACGCCGAGTGCGAGGGCGCACCGCCGCCACTCGCGCCGCCGCAGTCGCGGTTGGGCACGTTGTAGACGACCAGGATCGGGATCTTCCCGGCCGCCGCCGCAGCGCCCACGAACGCGTCGACCTGGCCCCTGACCTCGGACGTGTTGGTCGTGGTGTACCAGCGCGCCTGCGGCGTGTTGACAATCCGGTCGCGGATCACCGCGGTCCGCGAGTCGTTCGGGTTCTGCGCCACCCACTTCGCCGCCGAGGTGTTCGGATCGACGTAGAACGCCGAGTCGGCCGCCTGCGCGGTGGTCGCGCCGCCGCCCAAGACCAGGGCGACTGCGCTTGCGACCAATGCACTGGACAGCGCGCTCGCCGCGGCCAACCTCGCCCTGTCGCGTGGTCGGCGGCGGTCACGGCCGGAGTCGTGAGCGCTGTGTGGTCGCGCCGGAAGGGGTGATCGCATCAGAAGGTCCTCGCAGCGTCGGTGCAACGGGGTCTGAATTGGGCTGGGAGCGCTCCCAGGTGGCAGGACTGTAGCCAGTGGGAAACGTTGAGGAAAAGAGGGCCTCGCCGACGGGCAGGTCCCGCCGTTTCTCACGTTCCGTGAAGAAACGGCCGGATGATCAGTGGTTGAGACAGTGCGAAGGCTGGCGAGCGCCGAGCCGGTGACGCTGTGTAGATATTTGCGCAAACGTATGCGCCAACAGGGTGAGTGAGATTCAGGTCACCGACCGATCGAAGTTGATGTCGAAAAATCGCCGAATTACGCCGGAGGGTAGAAACCGCGCTACGCCGAACAGTTCAGCGCTGAATGATCGGGCGGTCACTTGGGTCAAGCGGGACGACCAAATGATCAGAAACGAGTGGAAGGGCGGCCCCGAATCTGCGGCTTCGGGATCCTTCGGGTGCGCCGCGACCGGTCGGGTCACCATTCGGGGCCTGACCTGGCGGGCGAGGGCGGGAGCCTGCCGGCGTCACGTTCCGGGGGTGCTGTCCTACGCTGCGTCATTCGGTCCAGTGGTGGCCAACGTTCGGCCCAGAAGGTGGACTCCGCTGAGTCGAACTTGTCAAGCCTTTGTGGTCGAACCCTCTTTTCACGGTGTTTCGATGCCGTTACAGTCCCGCACTGGGAGCGCTCCCAGAACCTCCAGCCCTGCCCCCCTTGGAGGGACCGCATGCGACGACGCATGTCCGGAGCGCTGGCCGGCACGTTAGCCGTGCTGGTCAGCGCCCTGACGCTGACACCGTTCCAGCCGTCCGCGACGGCCGCGCCGGCGTTCAACTACGGCGAGGCCCTGCAGAAGTCGATCTGGTTCTACGACGCCCAGCGGTCCGGTGACCTGCCCGCCGACAACCGGGTGAACTGGCGCGGGGACTCGGCGCTGCGCGACGGCAGCGACGTGGGGCTGGACCTGTCGGGCGGCTTCTACGACGCGGGCGACCACGTGAAGTTCGGCCTGCCGTTCGCGTCCACGGTCTCGATGCTGGCGTGGGGCGCGGTGGAGAACCGGGACGCGTACGAGAGCTCGGGCCAGCTGCGGTACCTGATGTCGAACCTCAAGTGGGGCACGGACTGGATCATCAAGGCGCACCCGTCGCCCAACGTCGTCTACGGGCAGGTCGGCTCGGGCAACGACGACCACAAGTGGTGGGGCGCGGCCGAGGTCATGCAGATGGCGCGGCCGTCGTACAAAGTGGACACCTCCTGCCCCGGCTCCGACCTCGCGGGCGAGTACGCCGCCGCGATGGCGTCGTCCTCGATGGTGTTCAAGCAGACCGACCCCGCCTACGCGGCGACCGTGCTGACCCACGCCAAGCAGCTCTACAGCTTCGCCGACACCTACCGCGGCAAGTACAGCTCCTGCATCACCGACGCGGCCAACTTCTACAACTCCCACAGCGGCTACCAGGACGAGCTCGTGTGGGGCGCGATCTGGCTGTACCGCGCGACCGGTGACGCGAGCTACCTGGCCAAGGCCAAGGCGGAGTACTCGAAGCTGTCCACCGAACCGCAGAGCACCACCCGGTCCTACAAGTGGACCATCGCCTGGGACGACAAGTCGTACGGCGCGTACGTCCTGCTGGCCAAGCTGACCGGTGAGACCGAATACGTCAACGACGCCAACCGGTGGCTGGACTACTGGACCACCGGCTACAACGGCAACCGGGTGCGGTACTCGCCCGGCGGCCAAGCCCACCTCGACACCTGGGGCTCGCTGCGGTACGCGGCCAACACCGCGTTCGTCGCGCTGGTCTACAGCGACTGGCTGCGCGAACGCGACGCCGCCAAGGCGACCACCTACCACGACTTCGGCGTGCGGCAGATCAACTACGCGCTGGGCGACAACCCGCGCAGCTCCAGCTACGTCGTGGGCTTCGGCGCCAACCCGCCGCGCAACCCGCACCACCGCACCGCGCACGGCGCGTGGGCCGACACCATGCAGGAACCGGTGACCAGCAGGCACATCCTGTACGGCGCGCTCGTCGGCGGCCCCGGCACGAACAACGACGCGTACAAGGACGACCGCACCGACTTCGTCGCCAACGAGGTCGCGCTGGACTACAACGCGGCGTTCACCGGCGCGCTCGCCCGGCTGTACAAGGAGTTCGGCGGCACGCCGCTGACGAACTTCCCCGTCGCCGAGACCACGGACGGCCCCGAGCTGACCGTGCAGGCCTCGATCAACCAGAGCGCCCCCGGCTTCACCGAGATCAAGTCGTTCATCCTCAACAAGACCGCGTGGCCCGCCCGGATGTTCAACGGCTCGCTGCGCTACTACTTCACCCTCGACGGCGCCACCACGCCGAACCAGATCACCGTCGCCACGAACTACAACCAGTGCGGCACGGTCAGCGGCCCCAAGCAGCACAGCGGCTCGGTGTACTACGTCGAGGTGCCGTGCCCCGGCGTCTACCCCGGAGGCCAGTCCGCGCACCGGCACGAGGTGCAGTTCCGCATCACCAGCGCGGGCACCTGGGACCCGACCAACGACTGGTCCTACGCGGGCCTGGGCACCGGCAACGCGGTGGCGCTCACCGACCGCCTGGTGCTCGCCCAGGACGGCCAGGTGTTGTGGGGCAAGGAACCGGGCCCGGCGGTCGAGGACCGCGAGGCCCCGACCGTCCCGCTGGGACTGCGCGTCTCGAACCTCGGCGCGACCAGCGCCACCCTCGGCTGGGTGGCCTCCACCGACAACGTCGGGGTGACCGGCTACGACGTGCTTCGGGCGGATGGCACGGTCGCAGGTGCCACGGTCACCCCGACGTTCCACCTCACCGGTCTGACCCCCGGCGCGCACAGTTTCTCGGTGCGGGCCAGGGACGCCGCCGGCAACCGTTCCGCGCCCAGCACCGCGATCTCCTTCACCATCACGGACAACGGCGACAGCCAGCCGCCGACCGTCCCGGGTGGACCGTTCGCCTCCGCGATCACCGCCACCGGCGCGACGGTGACCTGGGCGCCCTCCACGGACAACGAAGGCGTGGCGGGCTACGACATCCTGCGCTCGGACGGCACGGTCGCGGCCACCACCACCGGGGTCAGCTACCAGCTCACCGGACTCACCCCGGACACCGCGTACACCTTCACCGTCCGCGCCAAGGACACCTCCGGCAACGTCTCCGCACCCAGCACCGCCGTCGCGTTCCGCACCACGCAAGGCACGGCAGGCGCGATCGCCGTGCAGCAGCGCGGGAACGGCTCGGCGAGCGCCAACCAGATCGGCGCGACGCTCGCCGTCGTCAACCGCGGCACCACGGCGGTGGACCGGTCCACGATCACCACGAGGTACTGGTTCACCGGTGACACGGCCAACGCCAACTACCAGGTGTTCTGCGACTGGGCGGTGGTCGGCTGCGCCAACGTGCGCGCCACCGTGGTGAAACTGCCCAACGCGCGCCCCGGCGCGGACTCCTACCTCCAGGTGTCGTTCACCGCGGGCACGCTCGCCGCGGGTGCTGGCACCGGTGACATCCAGTTGCGGGTGGCCAAGTCCGACTGGTCCACGTTCAACCAGGCCGACGACCACAGCTACCGGGTCAGCGCGACGCTGACCGATTTCGACCGGGTGACCGCGTACACCGGCGGCACCCTCGCCTGGGGCGTAGAGCCCTAGCACCCGGACTCGGCACGGGACGTTCTGCGCGCCCAGGCGTCCCGTGCCGACCCCACCGACCGCCACGCCCTTTTTAGCTCGCGGGTCAATGGCTGATCCGTGCAGGAGGAGGACGCATGAGGTACCGCACCAGAGCGGGACGGTTGCGCACCGGACCACTCGCGCTGATAGCCGCGGCGGCTACCGCCGCGGGTGTTATGCCGTTCGTCGCGCCGGTGGCGAACGCGGCCGTGGCTTGCACGGTCAACTACCAGGTCACCAACCAGTGGCAGGGTGGCTTCGGCGCCAGCGTTTCCATCCGGAACGAGGGTGACGCGGTCAACAACTGGCGCCTCACGTGGACCTTCCCGGACGGCCAGCGCGTGCAGTCGGGCTGGAACGGCACGTTCACGCAGAGCGGCGCCGGTGTGACCGTGGCGGCCCCGGGTTGGGCGCCGAACCTCGGCACCGGCGCGACCGTCACGCCCGGCTTCAACGGCTCGTGGACCGGCCAGAACCGGCCGCCGACGGACTTCGCGCTCAACGGCACGCGGTGCACCGGGCCGAACGTCAACGCCGACCCGACGGCGTCGCTGACGTCGCCGGTCTCGGGCACGGCGTTCCAGGTCGGCCAGGCCATCCCGATGGCGGCCACCGCGGCCGACACCGACGGCACCATCGCCAAGGTCGACTTCCTGGCCGACGGCGTGGTCGTCGCGACCGACACCTCGTCCCCGTACAACGGTTCGTGGACCGGCGCGACCGCCGGTGAGCACACCCTCGTCGCGCGGGCGACGGACGACAAGGGCGGCGTGGGAGCTTCCACGGCTGTCGGCGTCCGGGTGATCGCGGGCCAGGCGGTCCAGGTGAGCCCGCCGTCGCTGAGCGTGCGTCAAGGTGGCACCAACACCTTCGGCGTCTCGCTGGCCACCGCGCCCACCTCGTCGGTGACGGTCGCCGTCGCGCGTTCGGCCGGCAGCACCGACCTGACGGCCGGTCCCGCGTCGCTGACGTTCACCACGGCCAACTGGGCGACCAAGCAGAACGTCACGGTCACCTCGGCGGCCAACGGCGGCGACCTGGCCTCGGCCACGTTCACCGCGAGCGCCACCGGCGCCACGGCGGCCACGGTCGAGGTCAAGGAGATCTCCGACTCCGCGTCGGACTTCGAGCAGGCCTTCCTCGACCAGTACGCCAAGATCAACGACCCGGCGAGCGGCTACTACCGGACCTTCCCCGACGGGCTGAAGGTGCCGTACCACTCGATCGAGACGCTGATGGTGGAGGCGCCGGACCACGGTCACCAGACCACGTCCGAGGCGTTCAGCTACTACCTGTGGCTGGAAGCCAGCTACGGCAAGATCGTGGGTGACTGGGCGCCGTTCAAGAAGGCCTGGGCGTCGATGGAGAAGTACATCATCCCGGCCAAGGCGGACCAGCCGACCAACGACAAGTACGACGCGTCCAAGCCCGCGACCTACGCCCCGGAGCACCCGCGGATGGACCAGTACCCGTCGGTGCTGGACTCCGGTGTGTCGGTGGGGCGCGACCCGATCGCGGCCGAGCTGCGGTCGGCGTACGGCAACAGCGACATCTACGGCATGCACTGGCTGCTCGACGTCGACAACACCTACGGCTTCGGCCGGTGCGGCGACGAGTCCGACGCCCTGCCCGCGTACATCAACACCTACCAGCGCGGTTCCTCGGAGTCGGTGTGGGAGACCATCCCGCAGCCGTCCTGCGACACGTTCGCGCACGGTGGCCCCAACGGCTTCCTCGACCTGTTCACCAAGGACGCCAGCTACGCCAAGCAGTGGAAGTACACCAACGCCCCGGACGCCGACGCGCGTGCGGTGCAGGTGGCCATGCTGGCGCAGGAGTGGGCGACCGAGCAGGGCAAGGGCGCCGAGGTGGCGCCCGAGCTGGAGAAGGCCGCGAAGATGGGCGACTACCTCCGCTACGCCATGTTCGACAAGTACTTCAAGAAGATCGGCAACTGCGCCAGCACCAGCTGCCCGGCCGGCACCGGCAAGGACAGCGCGCACTACCTGATGTCCTGGTACTACGCGTGGGGTGGCGCCACCGACACGTCCGCCGGTTGGGCGTGGCGCATCGGTGACGGTGCCTCGCACCAGGGCTACCAGAACCCGTTGGCGGCCTACGCGCTGGCGAACGTGCCCGCGCTGAAGCCGAAGTCGGCGACCGGCCAGCAGGACTGGGCCACGTCGATGACCCGTCAGCTGGAGATGCTCCAGTGGCTCCAGTCCGCCGACGGCGCCATCGCCGGTGGTGTCACGAACAGCTGGGAGGGTTCCTACAGCGCGCCGCCCGCCGGCACGCCGACCTTCTACGGCATGTACTACGACGCCCACCCGGTGTGGCGCGACCCGCCGTCGAACCGCTGGTTCGGCTTCCAGGCGTGGCAGATGGAGCGCACCGCGGCGCTGTACGAGAAGACCGGTAACGCGGCGGCCAAGAAGATCCTCGACAAGTGGGTCCCCTGGGCCATCGCGAACACCACCGTCGGCACCGGCGGCCAGTTCCAGATCCCGAACGACCTGACCTGGACCGGCGCTCCGGACAACTGGAACGCCACCAACCCCGGTGCCAACGCGAACCTGCGCGTCACGGTGGCCAACCACAGCCAGGACGTCGGCATCGCCGCGTCCTACGCCAAGACGCTCCTCAACTACGCGGCCGAGTCGGGCAACGCCCAGGCGAAGACCGTCGGCGAGGGGCTGCTGACGGCGCTGCTGGCGCACCAGGACAGCAAGGGCATCGCGGTGCCGGAGACGCGTGCGGACTACAACCGCTTCGACGACACGTACAACACGTCGACGCGCGAGGGCCCGTACGTCCCGACGGGCTGGTCGGGCACCATGCCCAACGGTGACCAGATCCGCCCGGGCGTGTCCTTCGTGGACATGCGGTCGATGTTCAAGCAAGACCCCGAATGGCCGAAGGTGCAGTCGTACCTGAACGGCGGCCCAGTGCCGACCTTCACCTACCACCGGTTCTGGGCGCAAGCTGAGATCGCCACGGCGTTCCAGCTGCACGTGGAACTGTTCGGGTAGGCCACCGAAGGTCGCCGGCACCCCCCTCACGACGTGGTGAGGGGGGTGTTCGGCGTGGCGTTCGCCGGTGTTCGGCGGGCCGTTCGGCATTGTCTCGATAGTCGAACGCATTCGACGTCAACGTCGCGAATGAAACAACCTTGAAACTTCGGTGTTGACTCGGGTGAGAGAGCTGTGCCACATTTCTGGCACCCCGCCCCGCTGACTCCGGTCGGCGATGTTTTCGCAGCGATCGAAACGATTCGATTCAGTGAGCTGCACATTCGAACAATTCGACGACCGCGAGAGGTGCGCCGTGGACCCGCTGCCGTTCCGCGATCCGGGTCTGCCGGTCGAGGCCAGGGTTGCCGACCTGCTCGGCAGGCTGACCGACGAGGAGAAGGTGGCGCTGCTGCACCAGCACCAGCCCGCCGTGCCGAGACTGGGGTTGGCGGCGTTCCACACCGGTATGGAGGCGCTGCACGGCGTCGCCTGGTCGGGTGTGGCCACGGTGTTCCCGCAGGCCGTCGGGCTGGCGTCCACCTGGGACACAGGGCTGGTGCGGCGGGTCGGCGAGGCCGTCGGCACCGAGGCCCGGGGCTTCCACCACCGGGACCCGGTCGCGCACGGGCTGAACGTGTGGGCGCCGGTGGTGAACCCGCTGCGCCACCCGCTCTGGGGCCGCAACGAGGAGGGCTACTCCGAGGACCCGACGCTGACCGCGGCGATGGGCACGGCCTACGCGACCGGCCTGCGCGGCGACCACCCGCGCTACCTCCGCACCGCGCCGACGCTCAAGCACTTCCTGGGCTACAACAACGAGGACGACCGCTGCGTCACGTCGTCCGACCTGCGGCCGAGAGTGCTGCACGAGTACGAGCTGCCGTGCTTCCGGGGTCCTATCGAGACGGGTGCGGCGGTGGCCGTGATGCCGTCGTACAACCTGGTGAACGGCCGTCCCGCGCACCTGAGCCCGTTGCTGGAGCAGGAGTTGCAGACCTGGTCGCCGGACGGCGTCGCGGTCGTCAGCGACGCCTACGCGCCGTCGAACGTGGCCGGTCTGCAGGCGTACCTGCCGACCCAGGCCGAGGGCCACGCGGCGCTGCTCAACGCGGGGCTGGACAGCTTCACCGACCAGGACGCCGACCCGACGCTGATGATCGAGAGCGTCACCACCGCGATCAAGGACGGCCTGCTGGAGTGGTCCGTGGTGGACCGGGCCGTCGGCCGGGTCCTCTCGCTGCGGTTCCGGCTCGGCGAGTTCGACCCGCCGGCCGAAAGTCCGACCACCGAAGACCCGGCTGACGCAAACCCGTACGCGTCCATCACCTCGGACGTGATCGGCACGCACGGCGAGCTGGCGTTGGAGGCCGCACGGCGGGCCGTCGTGCTGCTGCGCAACGACTCCGTGCTGCCGTTCGAGCGGGGCACGAAGCTCGCCGTCATCGGCACGCACGCGGACACGCTGTTCGAGGACTGGTACAGCGGCACCCTGCCGTACCAGGTGACCGTCCGAAGGGGACTGGAGGAGTTCACCTCCGTCTCCTGCACCGAGGGGGTCGACCGGATCGCGCTGCGCGCGGCGGACGGCCGTTACCTCGGGGTGCGCGGCGGTGTCGTGGGTATGGGGGAGCGGGCGCTGTTCGACCGCTTCGACTGGGGCGACGGCGTGTGGACGTTGCGCGATGTCGGGTCCCGCCGCTTCCTCGGTGTGGCCGAGGACGGCTCGCTCGTCGCCACGGCGGCCATGCCGGGCGGCTGGGACGTGCGCGAACTCTTCGAGCCGCGCTCGACCGACGAAGGTGTGGTGCTGCACAACATCGTCGGCGGAGCCGACAATCCGGCAACAGTGCAGGGCAACCGGTTGGATGTCACAGCCTTCGCCATCGAACGCGTGGTGGACGGGATCGCCGCCGCGGTCGAGGTGGCGGCCCAGGCCGACGCCGTCGTGCTGGTGCTGGGCAACGACCCGCACATCAACGGCCGCGAGACCCAGGACCGCACGACCCTGCGGCTGCCGTCGCTGGACCTGGTGCGGGCGGTCCGCGAGGCCAACCCCAAGACGGTGCTGGTGCTCGTGAGCAGCTACCCGTACGCATTGGACGGCGAGGAGGAACACCTGCCCGGCATCGTGTGGACCGCGCACGGCGGGCAGGAGCAGGGCCGGGCGGTCGCGGAAGCGCTGTTCGGGGTGTTCTCGCCGTCGGGCAGGCTGACCCAGACCTGGTACCGCTCCGACGCCGACCTGCCGGACGTGTTCGACTACGACATCATCCGCGCGGGCAGCACCTACCTGTACTTCACCGGTGAGCCGCTGTTCCCGTTCGGCCACGGGCTGGGCTACACCACGTTCGAGTACTCCGAGCTGGAGTGGTCCGACGGCGTGGCCAGGGTGTCGGTCACCAACGCCGGGCCGGTCGAGGGCGCGGAGGTCGTGCAGCTGTACTCCTCGGCGTTGGACTCGCGGGTGCGGCAGCCGGTGCGCAAGCTCCAGTCGTTCCAACGGGTGCACCTCGCGCCCGGTGAGACCGCCGTGGTCGAACTGGCCGCGGAGCAGCTGTGGCACTGGGACGTCACCACCGGACGCCGGGTGGTCGAGGCCGGGCGGTACGAGCTGAGCGCGGGCTCGTCATCGCGGGACATCCGGTCGCGGGTGGTCGTGGACGTGCCGGGGGAGACCATCGGGTCGCGCGCGGGTGTGTTGCCCGCCTTGGACTTCGACGACTGCGACGGCGTGCGGCTGGTGGACGACGAGGTCGTGTTCACCCGGGCCGGCGCGTGGATCGCCTTCCACGACGTGACCTCCGAGTACCGGTCCGCGCCACCGGGAACCAAGATCTCGGTCGACGGCGCATCGCTCGTGCTCATCGCGGACGTGGCGGGCGTGCGAGTGCGGGAGGTGGGCTGACGTGGTCACCATCGCCGATGTCGCGCGGCACGCGGGGGTCGCGCCCAGCACCGTGTCGTACGTGCTCACCGGTCGCCGCTCGATCTCCACGGCCACCAAGGCCAGGGTCGAGGCGAGCGTGCGAGCGCTGGGCTACCACCCGCACGCGGGCGCCCGGTCGCTGGCCAGCAACCGCGCCAACGTGCTGGCGCTGGTGCTGCCGATGCGCGAGGGCATGCACATGCCGGTGCTGATGCAGTTCGTCGTCGCGGTCGCCAACGCGGCCCGCCGGCACGACCACGACGTGCTGCTGGTGACCGCCGACCAGGGCGCGGCGGGCCTGCGCCGGGTGGCGGGCAGCGCCCAGGTCGACGGCCTGCTGGTGATGGACGTGGAGATGCACGACGAGCGCGTGCCGGTGCTGCGGGACCTGGACCGGCCGTCGGTGCTCATCGGCTTCCCCGCCGACGCGGCCGGCCTGACCTGCGTGGACCTCGATTTCGCCGAGGCGGGCTCGCGGTGCGTGGACCACCTGGCCGACCTCGGGCACACCTACGTGGCGCTGGTCGGCGCGCCCCGCGCGGTCTACCAGCGCGACACCGGGTTCGCCCACCGCACCATGGCCGGGTTCAGCGCGGCCGCGATGCGCCGGGGTGTCTCGTCCACCACCCTGCCCACCGATACCGACCACGAGTCGGTCCGGGTGGCCATCACCGGTTTGCTCGAACGGCACCCGTCGGTGACCGGTCTGGTGGTGCACAACGAGGCCGCGTTGCCGTCCGTGGTCGAGGTGCTGCGGTCGCTGGGCCGCAAGGTGCCCGACGACGTGGCGGTGATCGCGATATGCCCCGATGACCAGGCCGAGCGGCTGATGCCGCCGCTGACCTCGGTGGCCGTGCCCGCCGAGCAGTTGGGCCACCACGCGGTGGCGCTGCTGATGGCCAAGCTGGACCGGACCCCGACACCTCCGCTGACGCTGCTGCCGCCTCGGCTCACCGAGCGGGCGAGCACGACGCGCTGACACCCCGCGTGCCGTTCCGCGGGGTACCGCGCACCGCTTCGAAACGGTGCGACTCGACCAAGAGGGACACCGGACGGGCTTCGCGAGATCACGGGCGGTTTCGACTGGCGCGACGGCCACCAGGTGGTGTCGAACCGGTGCTCAGCCCGCCGCGCGGCGTGGAGGTGGTGCGCCGCGGCGACGTGCTGTTCCTGGTCAACCACGGTCCCTCCGAGGCACGGCTGGACGTGCCGGCGTGCACGTCGACCTGCTGACCGGCGCCACCGCCACCGACTCCGTCACGCCGGCACGGTTCGGCGTCGCGGCCCTGGCACCGGCGCCGCCGCTACCCTCCGGTGGATGAACGACAACCACGTCGTGGTCATCACCACCACCGACAGCGAGGACGCGGCCGGCACCCTGGCGCGGGCGATCGTGGAGGCCCGCCTGGCCGCGTGCGTGCAGATCAGCAGCCCGATCCGCAGCGTCTACCGGTGGGACGGCGAGGTGCACGACGACCCCGAGTGGCAGCTCTGGATCAAGACCGCCTACGACCGGGTGGACGAACTGACCGAGTTCGTCAAGGCCCGGCACACCTACGACGTGCCGGAGGTGCTGGCGCTGCCCGTGCTCGGCGGCAACCCGGACTACCTGGCGTGGCTCACCGAGGAGACGCGCCGCTGAGGAACGCGGTGATCTGCTTTGCACCGGTGGTGGCCAGCCACGTGCGCAGGTCGAGCAGACCGGGGTGCAGCCGGCGGGTGGCCGCGACATCGGCCCGGTAGCCGCGCTCGTTCAGCCACTCGTTGGCGTGCGCGAAGTCCTCGTTCAGCTGCCTGATCACGTCGATCGGGATTTGTGCGTACGGCATCCGGTGGCCGATCGCCGCCGAGATGGCTGCGGCGATCTGGACCGGGGTGAGCTCGTCGCCCGCGATGTCCGCCGTGCGGCCGATCCACGTGTGCGGGTCGGCGAACGCCAGTGCGACGAACGCGCCGACGTCGGCTACCGCGATGAACTGCTGTGGGACGTCCGGGGCCATGCCGGTGGACACGGCGCCGTCGTGGAGTGCGTAGCCACCGGTGAAGTTCTCCATGAACGACACCGGACGCAGGACTGTGGCGGGCAGGCCGAGGGTGGCGATGTGCTGTTCGATCCGGTGCTTGCTGACCAGGTTCACCGGCAGCACCTCGGTGGCGTGACGGCCCGCGCCGGCGACGGAGCTGAAGACGAAGTGCGCCACGCCCGTCTTGTGGGCGGCTTCGGCGACGTTGACGCCCCAGCGGACCTCGTCCTCGGCGGTGAAGTCCGGCGCGGTGCCGGGTGAACCTACGGTCGGCTGCACGCTGAACACGCCGTGCGCGCCGTCCATCGCGGCCACCAGGGAGTCCACGTCCTCCATATCGGCCCGCACGAGTGGTGCCGGTGCCGTTGCCCTCCCAGGATCACGGGTCAACGCACACACCTGCCAACCGTCGGCGAGCAGGCGCTTCACCACCGCACGGCCCTGGAGGCCGGTCGCACCCACCACCGCAATCGTCTTGTCCACGGTTCTCCTCGCCCATAAACAGGGTGGCCCCCCGTTTGCTTGCCGGTACGATATGGAGGACCACCCCGCTTAGTCCAGTTCTTTCTTCTCGGAGGCCTGATGCGTGCCGACGCGCGCCGCAACCAGGAGCGGATCGTCGCCGTCGCCGGCGACGCGATCGCCGAGCACGGCGCGGACGCGTCACTGGAGGAGATCGCCCGACGCGCCGGCGTCGGCTCGGCGACCCTGCACCGGCACTTCCCGACCCGTCAGGCGCTGCTGGAAGCCGTGTTCCGCGACCGCGTCGAGGCCCTGTGCGACCAGGCCCGTTCCATCGCCGCCGAACTTCCACCCGGACCCGCACTGGCGGCCTGGCTGCGTGCGGTAGGCAGGCACGCGGCCGCCAACCGAGGCCTGGCCGCGTCCCTGATGCGCGGCGCCGACCCGTCCCTGGGCGCCACCTGCCACGCGATGATCACCACCGCCGCCGAGGACCTGGTCACGGCAGCCCAACGCACACGCGACGTCCGCCCCGACGTCGCCGTAGTCGACCTCCTCAAACTGACCAGCGCCATCTCCCTGTCCACCGAAGGCAACCCCACCGAAGCCGACCGCCTACTAACCCTCGCCCTAACCGGCGTCCGCCCCACCTAACCGCGTGTCCAACGTTCAGAACGGGCGTGTCCAACGTTCAGAACGCGCGTGTCCTACCTTCAGGTTCCAGCGTGCTGTTACGGCGCAAATCCCCCAGCTCGCGTGTTCTGAGCGTTCAACTCGCCCGTTCTGAACGTAGGACACGGCCGTTCCGAACGTTGGACACGCGCGTTCTGAGTGTTGGACACGCGGGTGGGTCAGATGCCTAGTCGGCGCCGTAGCAGGGTGGCGGTGTGGACGGGTTCGGTGTCGGAGCCGTGGCGGACCTGGGTGCGGCAGCTGAAGCCGTCGGCCACGATCGCCGTGTCCGCATCGGCGGCCCGCACGGCGGGGAACAGGGTCTGCTCGCCCACCGCCATCGACACGTCGTAATGCCCGCGTTCGAAGCCGAAGTTGCCCGCCAGACCGCAGCACCCCTCCAGCATCGACGCGCTCACCCCGGCCTTCGCCAGCAACTCCCGGTCGGCGTCCAACCCCAGCTCGGCGTACTGGTGGCAGTGCGGCTGCACCACCGCCCGCTCGCTGCCCGACAACGGCTCCAGCAGCGGCGACACGTGTTCGGCGAACGTCCGCACCGACTTCGCCAGCCGCATCACATCAGGGTCGTCGCCGGCGACCTCCAACGCGTCGGAACGCAGGAACGCCGTGCAACTCGGCTCCAACCCGATCACCGGCACGCCGTCCGCCGTCCACCGCCGCAGCGCCCGGGCAGTCCGCCGGATCACCCGCCGCGCCATGCCCAACTGCCCGGTGGAGAACCACGTCAACCCGCAGCACACCGCCGACTTGGGCACCTCCACCCCCTGCCCGGCGTGCCCGAGCACCGCCGCCGCGTCGAAGCCGATCCCCGGCTCGAAGTGGTTGGTGAACGTGTCCGGGAACAGCAGCACCCGATCACCGGCCGTTGCCCGATTCACGGTTCCGCCGTGGACGACAGGGGCGAACCGCGACTGGAACGACCGCACCGGCGTCGGCAGCGACCTCTCCGGTGTCACACCGCCGAACCGGCTGAACCGGGCACTCACCCCGTTCACCAACCCCAGCCGCAACCACAACGGCAGCCAGCCCATCGAGTAGTGCGCCGCCGGCCGCACCCGCCCCCGGTAGTGGTGGTGCAGGAACTCCGCCTTGTACGTGGCCATGTCCACGTCCACCGGGCAGTCCCGCTTGCACCCCTTGCAGCCCAGGCACAGGTCCAGCGCGTCCCGGACCTCCTCCGACCGCCACCCGTCGCGCACCACCTGCCCGCCCATCATCTCGAACAGCAACCGCGCCCTGCCGCGGGTGGAGTGCTTCTCCTCCCGCGTGGCCCGGTAGCTCGGGCACATCACCCCACCGGACGTGTTCAGGCACTTGCCCACGCCGACGCACCGCCGCGTCGCCGCCGCGAAATCACCGCTGTCGGCGTGCAACGCCAACCGGGCCCGGGTCGGGATCACCGGGGGAGCGACCAGCACCCGCAGGTCCTCGTCCAGCTTCGCGGGCGCGACGATCCGGCCCGGGTTCATCCGGTTGTCCGGGTCGAACGCCGCCTTGAACCGCCCGAACGCGGTGATCGCGGCCGGCGGGTACATCCGGGGCAGCAGCTCCGACCGGGCCTGCCCGTCGCCGTGCTCACCGGACAACGACCCGCCGTGCGCCACCACCAGATCCGCCGCGTCCTCCAGGAACGACCGGTGCCCGCGCGCGAAGTCGAAGTCGATCCGCACGTGGACGCAGCCCTCGCCGTAGTGCCCGTACGTGACGCCGCGCCTGCCGTGCCCGGCCAACAACGCGTCGAACTCCCGCAGGTACGCGCCCAACCGCTCGGGCGGCACGGCCGCGTCCTCCCACCCGGCCCACGCCTCGCCACCGTCCGCCATCCGGGTCGCCAGACCCGCGCCGTCCTCCCGCACCCGCCACAGCGTGCGCTGCCGTCCCGGATCGGTCACCACCACCGAGTGCGGCGCGAGCCCGGCGGCCCGGTGCGCGACCGCGTCCTCGGTCGTCTCCACGAACAGCCAGCTGTCGCCACGCGGCAGCAGCCGCAGCCCGTCACCCGCCGCCCGCGCCAGCTCGATGTTCAGGCCCTCGACCGTGAGCACGTCCAGGTCGCGCAGCGCCGGGGCCAGGTCGGCGGCGTCGTACGGGCCGTCGAACCCGAGCACCGCCAGCACCCGGCGCGGCGGCGCCTCCACCAGCTTCACCGTCGCGCCGAGCACGGTCACGCACGTGCCCTCGGAGCCGACCAACGCCCTGGTCAGGTCCGGCAGCGCGTCCAGCCGGTACCCGGACACCCGCCGGTCCAGCGCGGGGAACCACGCCGGGTCCACGGCCGGCAGGTCCAGCGGCGGGGGAGTGCGCGTGTCGAACCGCCGGCCGTCCGCCAGCAGCACGTCCAACGCGTGCACGTTGTCGCTGGTCTTGCCCCAGGCGACGGAGTGCGAACCGCACGCGTCGTTGCCGATCATCCCGCCGAGCGTGCAGCGCGAGTGCGTGGACGGGTCCGGCCCGAACACCAGCCCGTGCGGCCGGACGGCGTCGTTCAGCCGGTCCAGCACCAGCCCCGGCTGCACCACCGCGATCCGCTCGACCGGGTCCACCGAGACCACCTGATCGAGATAACGGGAGAAGTCGATCACCAACCCGGCCCCCGCCGAGTTGCCCGCGATCGAGGTGCCCGCACCCCGGTTGGTGATCGGCACGTTGTGCTCGACCGCCACACCGACCGCCGCCACCACCCCTTCCACCGACCGGGGCCGGACCACGACCGAGGGCACGTGGCGGTAGTTGGAGGCGTCGACGGAGTAGAGGGCGCGGTCGGCGGGATCGGCGAGTACGTCGCCGTCCACCGCGGCCCGGAGGTGTTCGGCGAAAGCGGTCACCCTGACCATTGTGATCCACCCCCGGCCAATGGTGGCGTACTTAGGGGTAGGGGATAGCCTCGCACCCGCATCAACCAGCAGCGATGGGAGCAAGCGTGTCGAGGTCCGTTCTGGTCACCGGCGGCAACCGGGGCATCGGTCTGGCGATCGCGCGGGCGTTCGCGGCGCAGGGCGACAAGGTCGCGGTGACGCACCGCGGCTCCGGCGCGCCCGAGGGGCTGCTCGGCGTCAAGTGCGACGTGACCAGTTCCGCCGAGGTGGACGCGGCGTTCGCCGAGGTCGAGGCCGCGCACGGGCCGGTCGAGGTGGTCGTGGCCAACGCGGGCATCACCGACGACACCCTGCTGCTGCGGATGACCGACGAGCAGTTCACCCGCGTCCTCGACGCCAACCTGACCGGCGCGTTCCGGGTCGCCCAGCGCGCGTCCAGGGGCATGCTGCGCAAGCGCTACGGCCGGATCGTGTTCATCTCCTCCGTGGTCGGCCTCACCGGCGGCGCGGGCCAGGTCAACTACGCGGCCAGCAAGGCGGGCCTGGTGGGCGTGGCCCGGTCGATCGCCCGCGAGCTGGGCACCCGCAACATCACCGCGAACGTCGTCGCGCCCGGGTTCATCACCACGGACATGACCGACGCGCTGCCCGAGGACCGCAAGAAGCAGATCCTGGCCCAGGTGCCGTCGGGCCGGTACGGCACGACCGACGAGATCGCCGCCGCCGTCACGTTCCTGGCCTCCGACGCCGCCGCCTACATCACCGGCGCGGTGCTGCCGGTGGACGGCGGCCTCGGCATGGGCCACTGAGAGCCACCGGGCTCGAAGTACTTCGAAGTACCAAGCACAACATTCTCGGAGGACGTTTCAGTGACGGGACTGCTCGAAGGCAAGCGGCTGCTGATCACCGGGGTGATCACGGACGCGTCGATCGCCTTCCACGTGGCCAGGGTCGCGCAGGAGCAGGGCGCCCAGGTCGTGCTCACCGGCTTCGGCCGGATGAGCCTGGTGGAGCGCATCGCCAAGCGCCTGCCGCAGGTCGCGCCGGTGGTCGAGCTCGACGTGCAGAACCAGGAGCACCTGGACTCGCTGGCCGACCGGGTGCGCGAGCACGTGGACGGTCTGGACGGCGTCGTGCACGCGATCGGCTACGCCCCGCCGTCGTGCCTGGGCGCGCCGTTCATGGACGCGCCGTGGGAGGACGTGGCCACGGCCATGCACGTCTCCGCGTACTCCTACAAGGCGCTGGTGCAGGCCACGCTGCCGCTGATGGGCCGCGGCGCGTCGGTGGTCGGCCTGGACTTCGACGCCCGCCAGGCGTGGCCCGCCTACAACTGGATGGGCGCGGCCAAGGCGGCGTTCGAGTCGATCAACCGCTACCTGGCCCGTGACCTGGGCCCGCAGGGCATCCGGGTGAACCTCGTCTCGGCGGGCCCGGTGCGCACGATGGCCGCCAAGTCGATCCCCGGCTTCGCGGAGCTGGAGTCCATGTGGGCCGAGAAGGCGCCGCTGGGCTGGAACGTGGACGACCCGACGCCGGTCGCCCAGTCGGTGTGCGGGATGTTGTCCGACTGGTTCCCGGCCACCACCGGTTCGATGGTGTTCGTCGACGGCGGCGTGCACTTCCTCGGGCTCTGAAGCCCGGTTCTCCAAGCCCGGTAACGCACGGAGTCCGGGTCGGCGTGCGGACGATCACGCCGACCCGGTTGTGCGGCCCCGGGGTGCCGGCGCGAGGATGTCCGGGTGAGTTACGACGCGCTGCTCTGGCTGTCCTTCGGCGGACCGGAAGGCCCCGAGGACGTCCGCCCCTTCCTGGAGAACGTGACCCGCGGCCGGGGTGTCCCGCCCGAGCGGCTGGACGAGGTGGAGCAGCACTACCAGCACTTCGGCGGCGTGTCCCCGATCAACGCGCTCAACCTCGCCGCGATCGAGGCGGTGCGCGGTCTGGTGGACCTGCCGATCTACTTCGGCAACCGCAACTGGCACCCGATGGTCGAGGACACGCTGGCCGAGATGAAGGCCGCCGGTGTCAAGCGGGCCCTCGTCTTCCCGACCAGCGCCTACGGCGGCTACTCGGCGTGCCGGCAGTACGACGAGGACATCCTGCGGGCGCGGGCGGCCGTCGAGGACGCCCCCGAGCTGGTGAAGCTGCGCCAGTTCTTCGACCACCCGCTGTTCGTCGAGTCGTTCGCGGACTCCGTGCGCGCCGCCGCGTCCCGCCTGCCCGTCGGGCCGGGTGACGAGTACCGCCTGGTGTTCACCGCGCACTCGGTGCCGGTGTCGGCGGACAAGGCCGCCGGACCGCCCGAGGGCGGCGGGCACCTCTACTCGCGGCAGGTCGCCGAGGCGTCCCGGCTGGTCGCGGAGGCTGTCGGGCTGTCCGATTACGACGTGGTGTGGCAGTCGCGGTCCGGGCCGCCGCAGATCCCGTGGCTGGAGCCGGACGTCGTGGACCACATCGAGACCCTGTACGACAAGGGTGTGCGGAACGTGGTGGTGTGCCCGATCGGGTTCGTCAGCGATCACCTGGAAGTGGTGTGGGACCTCGACACCGAGGCCCGTGAGCGTGCCCAGGAGCTGGGTATGGGCTTCGCCCGCGCGGCCACGCCCAACGACGACCCGCGGTTCGCCCAACTCGTGGCCGAACTCGTCGCCGAGCACCTGGCGGACGCACCCGTGCGCAAGCTGTCGGACTTCCCGGCCCTCGGGTGCACCACCAACGGGGCGTTCTGCGCCACGCTGTGCTGCGAGCCCGCGAAGCGGCCGACGCCGGGGGCTCGCCGGTGAGCGTGGATTTCAGCTGGTCGCCCCGACCGGGGGACTGGCGTGACGCGCTGCGCATCGCGGTGCCGCTGTACCGGTGGGCGCCGTGGTTCGCCGCGGCGCTCGCCGCGCTGGGCGTCGTCGTGCTGGTGATGGGCATGACGTTGGCGGGCGTGTTCGGGCTCGTCCTCGCTGTGATCATCATCGCACTCGTCCCGGTGGGCACCGCGGTGAACTTCCACAACCACCCGCTGGCGGCCAAGACCGTGACCGGCACGGCGGACGAGCACTCGCTGCGGATGTCCGTCGGCGAGGCGGCGCGCAGCGAACTGAGCTGGGCCGAACTGCCCGGTTGGGTGGAGACGGCGCGCGGTTTCGTGCTCAGGACCGGCACGACCGCGGTGTACGCCGTGCCGCACCGCGCGTTCCCCGACGCCGACGCGGTGGCGGAGTTCCGCTCCCTGCTGGTCGAACACGTCGGCCCGGCGGCCTGACCCGTTCGGGTGCCCGCGTACCCTCGGTAGGCGTGTCCTGTGCGAGTGCGACGCTGGTCGTCTGGACGTCAGCCTGGCTGCATGGTGCGGCCGCGGCCGACGACGTCCTCGACGCCTTGGGGTTCTGGGCCGAGATGCACGAAGTGGTCGCCGATGACGACGGCACCGCGACCGCGCTCGACCTGCCCGGCCCCGACGAGGTCCCGGTAGGCCCCGCCCTGCTGCTGGCGTCGCTGCGCCGCGCCTCGGCCACCACCGCCCGGTTGGTGATCCCCGTGCCCGGTGACGTGCGCGGGCTGGGCGGGAACGGTCCGCTCAACAAGTGTGCGCTGCGCGCGGGCCAGGCCGCCGTGCTGCCCGACGTCGGCGTGGGCCTGGTGCCCAACCTGGTGGCCGACGGGGTGATGCGGTGGACGGTGTTCGACCTGCCGGGCGCGCCCACCGCCGAGTACGTGCCCATCGGCGAGGCCGAGCACGGCTTGGCGTCGGCGATGCGCGAGGCCGCCACCGCGCTGGTGACGTTGGACGTGGCGCGGCACCGGCCCAACGTGCGGGCCGAGATCGCCGGGCTGTCCGCGGAGCACTCGAAGGTGGAGTGGCCGGCCGGGATGCCGCCGCGGGCGCTGCGCGTTCTGCAGCGGGCCTCCGAAGTCGCCGCGATCCTCACCGTGGCGGCCTCCGACGCGCCCGGCGGGGCGGTCTCGGCGACCGCGACGCGGGCTCGGGACGAAGCGCTGCGGCCGTTGTCCGAGGCCGTGCGGCGGGCACGGCTGGCGGCGGTGGACGAAGCCGTCCGGGTCCTTTCGGATCAGGCGGCCGGCCGCCATTAGGCGGAATTGGTCGTCGAATGTTCGACAACCATTCGATGATCTTCTGATTGCCTGGTTCTTTGATCGCGTGGCGCCGTGTCGAATATTCGACGGCGAACTGCTCCCGGAACATTGCGCGTAATCGGCTGAACAGGTGATCCGAGTCGCCGCCGTTTGCCCTCCGAATCGATTCCGGCTGACCTCGAACCGATAATCCCATCGGTAAACGAAGTGCTGAAACCTGCAGGTCAGCGGCCTGGGGCAGGGTACGCGCACGGGTATAGACGCGGATTATGTCCAGGTCAACCCCTCGTCAACAGGACATGTCGTGCGTTACCGTACGTCTGGGAGCGCTCCCAGGCGGCTGTTTCGGTCTTGCGTCGAATCCCGATTCGGCGGGATGTGCTGGGAGCGCTCCCAGATGGCGGGTTGCTCGCAAGGAGGCGATGCATGAGTCTGCGCACGTTTGTACGTTCCCGGAAACTCACCGGGGCGTTGGCGGTTACCTCGGTGGCGGCCCTGTCCGTTGCCGGGGTGGTGGCTTCAGGAGCCACTGCCAATGCTGCTCCCGGTTGCCGGGTGGCGTATTCGATCACGAATCAGTGGCAAGGCGGATTCGGCGCCAGCGTCACGGTCACCAACCTGGGTGACGCCATCTCCGGCGGTTGGACGTTGGAGTGGGACTTCGCCGCCGGCCAGACGGTCCAGAGCGGTTGGAACGGCGTGTTCTCCCAGTCCGGGAGCCGCGTGACGGTCCGCAACCCCTCGTGGAGCCCGAACCTGGGCACCGGCACGTCGGTGACGCCCGGCTTCAACGGCTCGTGGACCGGGTCCAACCCGGTGCCCGCGCAGTTCCGCCTCAACGGGACGGTCTGCACGGGGGACGTCGTCCCCACCAGCACCACCACGTCGACCAGCACGTCCACCACGACGACGACCACCGGTAACCCGAACCCGGGCACCCGCGTGGACAACCCGTACGTCGGTGCGGGCGTGTACGTCAACCCGCAGTGGGCGGCTCGTGCCCGTGCGGAGTCCGGTGGCTCGCGGATCGCGAACCAGCCCACGGGTGTGTGGATGGACCGGATCAGCGCGATCGACGGCAACGGCTCGCCGACCACCGGCACCATGGGGCTGGCGAACCACCTCGACGAGGCCGTCACCCAGCTGTCCGCGAACCCCAACGGTCAGCTGGTCTTCCAGGTTGTGATCTACAACCTGCCCGGTCGTGACTGCGCGGCGCTGGCGTCCAACGGCGAGCTCGGCCCGAACGACATCGGCCGCTACCGCACCGAGTACATCGACAAGATCGCGGGCATCCTGGCCCGGCCGGCTTACGCCCGGCTGCGGATCGTCGCGGTGATCGAGATCGACTCGCTGCCGAACCTCGTCACCAACGTCTCGCCGCGCGCAACGGCCACGGCCAACTGCGACACGATGAAGGCGAACCAGAACTACCAGAACGGTGTGGCGTACGCGGTGTCCAAGCTCGGCGACATCCCGAACGTCTACAACTACCTGGACTCCGGCCACCACGGCTGGATCGGCTGGAGCGACCCGGTTCCGGAGTACGACAACTTCCAGGCCTCGGCCAGGATGATGGCTTCGGTCATCGGTCGTGAAGGCGCCACCAAGGACGACGTCCACGGGTTCATCACGAACACCGCGAACTACTCCGTGTTGGAGGAGCCGTTCTGGAAGGTCGACGACGTCGTCGGCGGCCGTCCGGTCAAGGAAGTGTCGAAGTGGGTCGACTGGAACGACCACAACGGTGAGCTCAGCTTCGCCACCGCGTTCCGCGACGAGTTGATCAAGAACGGCTTCAACTCCAACATCGGCATGCTGATCGACACCTCGCGCAACGGCTGGGGCGGTTCCGCCCGGCCGACGGCCAAGTCGACCTCGACCGACCCGACGACCTACGTCAACGAGTCGCGCATCGACCGCCGCATCCAGAAGGGCAACTGGTGCAACCAGTCCGGTGCCGGTCTCGGCGAGCGCCCGAAGGCGGCGCCGCGCCCGAACATCGACGCCTACGTCTGGATCAAGCCGCCGGGTGAGTCCGACGGTTCGAGCACCCAGATCCCGAACGACGAGGGCAAGGGCTTCGACCGGATGTGCGACCCGACGTACACCGGCAACCCGCGCAACGGCAACAACCTCTCCGGTGCGCTGGCCAACGCCCCGCTGTCGGGCCACTGGTTCTCGGCCCAGTTCCAGGAGCTCATGCGCAACGCCTACCCGGCGCTGTGACCATCGGCTGACTGGCACCACAACCGAACAACCGCACTCCCCGTAGGCGGCGTCCACTCCGGACGCCGCCTACGGGCGTTAATTCGCTTGTGCCCGGTCATAGCGTGGCCTGAGTGGACATCGACGAGATCACCGCCCGACTGGCGCTCCGGTTCGGCCCGTCCGTCGCCGAGTGGTGCGCGGATGCACCCGCGTTGGCCTCCCGTGTCGCCGACCGCTGGGGCCTCACGCTGGGCGGGATGATGCCGCAGGGAGCGTCGTCGGTCGTCGTGGCCTGCTCGTCGGACGGCCTGCCCGCAGCGCTCAAACTCAGCCCGGACGTCACTTTCCTCGCCGAACAAGCCGCCGTGCTGCGCTTGTTCGCCCCGTCCGGACGCGTACCCGCCGTCCTGGCCGAGGCCCCCGGCGTTCTGCTGATGGAGGCGATCCGACCGGGCACGATGGCCGACGAACTGCCGACCCCACCGTCACCGGAGGAGTGGGCCGAGCTGGCGGCGGCATTGCACACAGTGCCCGATCCCGACGGCGACCGGCTGGACCTGCGCGACCGCTGCGAGGAGGCCTTCACCCGGATCGGCCGCCGCCTGTCCGACCCCGCCGTCGCCGCACACATCACCCAGCCCACCTGGGACCGAGCCCTCACCCGCTGCCGCGCCCTACTCGACACCCAGCCACGCGTGCTGCTGCACGGCGACCTGCACCTGGGCAACGTCCTGGACGGCGGCCCATCCCGCGGCCTGGTGGCGATCGATCCGCGGGCGTGCGTAGGCGACCCGTGCTTCGACGTAGTGGACTACGTCCTGGACGCCGCCGGCCGCGAGGGCGTGGAGGCACGCGGCACACGCGTCGCCAAAGCCGCAGGCCTCGACCCCGACCGCCTGCACGAGTGGTGCCGGGTGCTGGCCCCGATGAACGCCATCGCCTACCTGGACAACAAACCCGCGCTGACCGAACTACTCACCCTGGCCCGCTGACGCTCGCCCCGGCGCACTCGGCGACGGCCAACCCGGCGAATGCTGCGCAGGAGTCCCCGCCAGGGAGATCGCTATTCGTGATTCACCGGCGAGGTCCGACAATTCCGGGCCGTCGCTTTGGCGAGTCATGTCCAGGCAGCGCTTTCAGGGCGTCGCTTCCCCGAGCATCACTTCCAGGTGATCGCGGCGGAGCGTCCGGGCGGCGAGGTCTTCGTTAAGTCAAGCGTCGGTAGCCGAAACGTCTTCACCTGGGGTTTCGTTACGCCCCCGTTGCGTTCCGCCCGGGTGGAGCTGCTCCACATCGACCGACGGGCGATCGGTGCGTAACTTCGTTGGAGTGACCTCTGAGCTCCCCACCACCGCAGGCGCGCTCCGGGCGGCAGGCTACCTGCCGCGCGGGGTGAAGGCCGAGATCCGGGAAAACCTGCTGGCCGCCCTTCGTGAGGGCCGTGACCCGTGGCCCGGCATCGTGGGCTTCGACCGCACCGTGCTCCCGCAGTTGGAGCGCGCGTTGCTCGCGGGCCACGACGTGGTGCTCCTCGGTGAACGCGGGCAGGGCAAGACCCGTCTGCTGCGCACGCTCGTCGGGCTGCTGGACGAGTGGACGCCGGTGATCGCGGGCGCCGAGTTGAACGAGCACCCGCTCGACCCGATCACGCCCGAGTCCAAACGCCGGGCCCAGGAGCTGGGTGACGAGCTGCCCGTGACCTGGAAGCACCGCGACGAGCGGTTCGCCGAGAAGCTGGCCACGCCGGACACCAGCGTCGGCGACCTGGTTGGCGACGTCGACCCGGTCAAGGTCGCGCAGGGCCGCAGCCTCGGCGACCCGGAGACCATCCACTACGGCCTGCTGCCGCGCTCGCACCGCGGCGTCATCGCCGTCAACGAGCTCCCCGACCTGGCCGAACGCATCCAGGTGGCGTTGCTGAACGTGATGGAGGAGCGCGACATCCAGATCCGCGGCTACACGCTGCGGCTCCCGCTGGACGTGCTGCTCGTCGCCACCGCCAACCCCGAGGACTACACCAACCGCGGCCGGATCATCACCCCGCTCAAGGACCGGTTCGGCGCCGAGATCCGCACCCACTACCCACTGGAGATCGGCGCCGAGATCGACCTGGTCCGCCAGGAGGCCGGCCTCGTCGCCGAGGTGGGCGACCACCTGCTGGAGGTCATCGCCCGGTTCGTGCGGCACCTGCGCGAGTCGTCCGCGATCGACCAGCGCTCCGGCGTGTCGGCCCGGTTCGCGGTCGCGGCGGCCGAGACGGTGGCCGCGAGTGCCCTCCGGCGCAGCGCGCTGATCGGCGAGAACCCGCCCATCGCCCGCCCGATCGACCTGGAGTCGGTGCCCGAGGTGCTGCGCGGCAAGCTGGAGTTCGAGGCCGGTGAGGAGGGCCGCGAGCAGGAGGTGCTGACCCACCTGCTGCGCCGGGCGATCGCGGACACGGCGCGCTCGACGTTCGCGGGGATCAACCTGCGCCCGTTGGCCGAGCTGGTGTCCGACGGCCACCCGGTGGCCACCGGTGAACGCGTGCCCGCCCTCGACCTGCTGGCCGCCCTGCCGGAGCTGCCCGTGCTGCACGAGGTGGCGCAGCGGGTCGGCGCGGGACCCAAGGACCCGGCGGGACGCATCGCGTCGGCCGTCGAGCTGGCGTTGGAATCGCTCTACCTCACCCGTCAGCTGTCCAAGGACAGCGACGACGACCGGACGGTGTACGGATGAGCAGTTACCGGTACGGCCGCTACGTAGACGGGCCGGACCCGCTGGCCCCGCCGACGGACCTGCGGGCGGCCATGGACGAGCTGGGCCGCGAGGTCATGGAGGGCGCCTCACCCGATTCGGCGCTGCGCGAGCTGCTGCGCCGGGGCGTGACCGGCACGCGCGGTCTGGACGACCTGACCGCGCGGCTGTGGCAGAAACGCGCCGCGCTGACCAGGCGCAACCGGCTGGACGGCACGCTGCAGGAGATCCAGCGGCTGCTGGAGCAGGCGTTGGAGGCCGAACGGGCGGCGCTGTTCCCGGACCCGGACGACGACGCGCGGTTCCGCGAGGCCCAGCTGGACGCGTTGCCGCAGTCGACCGCGGCGGCGGTGCGCGAGCTGGGCGAGTACGACTGGCGGTCGCCGCAGGCCCGCGAGTCCTACGAGAAGATCCAGAACATGCTCGGCCGCGAGCTGATGGACCAGCGGTTCCAGGGCATGAAACAGGCCATGGAGAACGTCCGGCCCGAGGACGTGCAGCGCATCCAGTCGATGCTGAACGACCTGAACGCGCTGCTCGCCGCGCACGCCGCCGGTGAGGACACAGCCGAGCGGTTCGAGCAGTTCATGCGCGAGCACGGCGAGTTCTTCCCGGAGAACCCGCGCTCGGTGGACGAGCTGATCGACGCGCTGGCCGCCCGGTCCGCCGCCGCCCAGCGGATGATGAACTCGATGACCGACCAGCAGCGCGAGGAGCTGTCGGCGTTGTCGCAGCAGGCATTCGGGAACACCGGCGTCGGCTCGCAGCTGTCCCAATTGGACTCGTTGTTGCAGGGGCTGCGGCCGGGGGAGGACTGGGACGGGTCGGCGCGGTTCCGCGGCAACAACCCGATGGGGTTGGGCGAAGGCGCGCAGGCGATGGCGGACCTGGCCGAGCTGGACGCGTTGGCCGAGCAGTTGGCGCAGTCCTACCCGGGCGCGCGGCTGGAGGACATCGACCTGGAGGCGCTGGTCCGGCAGCTCGGTGACGAGGCCGGGGTGGACGCGCGGCGGTTGGCCGAGCTGGAACGCGAGCTGCGACAGCAGAACCTGCTGGAACGCGCGCCGGACGGTTCGCTGCGGTTGACGCCGAAGGCGTTGCGGCGGTTGGGCGAGACGGCGTTGCGCGGCGTGATCGACAGCGCGCGGGAGCAGGGGCAGCGGGACAACTCGTCGGCCGGCGCCGCCGGTGAGCTGATCGGGTCCACGCGGCCGTGGCAGTTCGGCGACACCGAGCCGTGGAACGTGCCGCGCACCGTCACCAACGCGGTGCTGCGGTCGGCCGGCCGCCCGGTGAAGTTGGACGTGGTGGACGTCGAGGTCAGCGAGACCGAACAGCGGTCGCGCGCGGCGGTCGCGTTGTGCGTGGACACGTCCTGGTCGATGGTGCAGGACGGTCGGTGGGTGCCGATGAAGCGCACCGCGCTGGCGCTGCACCACCTGGTGCGCACCAGGTTCCGCACCGACGCGCTGGAGCTGATCACGTTCGGCCGGCACGCCGAGACCGTCGACATCGGCCGGCTGACCGCGTTGGAAGGGGTGTGGGAGCAGGGCACGAACCTGCACCACGCGCTGCTGCTGGCCGGTCGGCACGTGCGCCGGCACCCCGACGCGCAGCCGGTGGTGCTGGTGGTGACCGACGGCGAGCCGACCGCGCACCTGGAGGCGACCGGCGACGCGGAGTTCCACTACCCGCCGCTGGAGCGGACCATCGGCAAGACCCTGGTCGAGGTGGACGCGCTGGCCCGGCTGGGCGCGTCGATCACGGTGTTCCGGCTGGGCGACGACCCGAGGCTGACCAGGTTCGTGGACACGGTGGCCCGGCGGTCCGGTGGTCGGGTCGTCGCGCCGGGGGAGGACGGTCTGGGCGCGGCGGTCGTCAGCGACTACCTGAGGTCGCGAAAGCGTCGTTGACGGGGGACGTGGCGCGTTCCCGGCCGGGTCCGCGCCACCCCGAGTTCACATCACGTGCGGGAACGCGCCCCAGCCGTGTCCGAGCTGCTTGGGCGTGGAGAGCGCCAGTTTGTTGTTGGGGTAGTACGAGAGGTCGCCTTCGGCGTTGACGCCGAGGACGTCGGCGTGCCCGTCGCCGCTGAAGTCGGAGGCGAAGACCTGGCTGAACGCGCCCCAGCCGTGTCCGAGCTGCTTGGGCGTGGAGAGCGCCAGGCCGTTGTTGGGGTAGTACCAGAGGTCACCCGCGGCGTCGACGCCGAGCACGTCGGCGTGTCCGTCGCCGCTGAAGTCGGCGGCCATGACGTGCTTGAACCCGCCCCAGCCGTGTCCGAGCTGCTTGGGCGTGGAGAGCGCCAGGCCGTTGTTGGGGTAGTACCAGAGGTCACCCGCGGCGTCGACGCCGAGCACGTCGGCGTGTCCGTCGCCGCTGAAGTCGGCGGCCATGACGTGCTTGAACCCGCCCCAGCCATGTCCGATCTCCTTGGGCGTGGAGAGCGCCAAGCCGTTGTTCGGGTAGTAGAGCAGGTCACCCGCGGCGTCGACGCCGAGCACGTCCGCGTGCCCGTCGCCGCTGAAGTCGGCGGCCATGACGTGCTTGAAGGCGGCCCAGCCGTGCCCGATCTCCTTGGGCGCTGAGAGGGCCAGGCCGTTGTTCGGGTAGTAGAGCAGGTCACCGGCGGCGTTGACGCCGAGCACGTCGGAGTGGCCGTCACCGCTGAAGTCCGACACCCGTTCGAGGTCGGCCTCTTCGCCGCAGTTGCGGCTGGTGACGTTGCGCCAGGTTCGCGACGACCCGGTGTAGGTGACACCGTCGAACACCGCGGCGACGCGTTCCGCGCCGGCGTACCCCCAGGTGGCGCTGCCGTCGCCGTTGGCGTCGAAACCCTGCTCGTAGTGCAGGTGCGGGTGGCCGTTCGAGGTGGGCCCGCTCTTGCCGACCCGTCCGATCAGCTGGCCCTGCGCGACCCGCGCGCCGACCCCGACCGCACGCGAGTCCAGGTGCAGGTAGGTGGTGAAGTGGCCGCCGCCGTGGTTGATCTGGATCATGTGGCCGGCGTTGTCGTGGTAGGTGGACTTGTTCACCGTGCCGGCCGCCGGCGCCAGCAGCGCCGCGCCCAGCGTGCCGACCTGGTCCGGCTCGCGCACCATGTCCAGCGCGGGGCTGTGCGCCCAGGTGTCCAGCCGCCACTCCTGCCCGCACTCGAACGGCAGCTGGAACGACGGCGCCGCGTGCGCCGGTGACGCGAAGACGACCGACGCCAGTCCGGTCGCGGCGATCAGACAAGCACTGGTGGCGGCTCGGAATCGTGCCGTTCTCCCCTGTGACATTCGAGGTCCTCCCCATGGTCCTGTGATACGTGGCAAGCCGGTTCGTCCCGGCAGGCCACACCACAGTAGGAAGGCGACGACCGCTCGACTGTCCGGCGAACGCCCTACACCACGCAGGCTCAGTCGCGCCGGTCGTCCTTGACCTCGTCCTTCGTCTCGCGTTCACGTTCGGTCGAGGCGAGGGCCTTCTCGGTCGTCTCGTCCGGGTGTGCCCGGCGCATTCCCCTGGCGGTGAGCGAGAAGTGCGACTCGTCGCGCATCCGCTCCACCATGTGCGGGTAGTGCAGCTCGAACGCGGGCCGCTCGGACCGGATGCGGGGCAGTTCGGTGAAGTTGTGCCGCGGCGGCGGGCACGTCGTCGCCCATTCGAGCGAGTTGCCGAAGCCCCACGGGTCGTCGCCTTCGGCCGGGTCGCCGAACCGGTAGCTGCGCAGCACGTTCCACACGAACGGCAGCACGGACGCGCCCAGCAGGAATGCCCCGATGGTGGAGATGGTGTTCAGCAGGGTGAAACCGTCGCTGGGCAGGTAGTCGGCGTACCGGCGCGGCATGCCGATGTTGCCCAGCCAGTGCTGGATCAGGAACGTCAGGTGGAAGCCGAGGAACGTGGTCCAGAAGTGCAGCTTGCCCAGCGCTTCGTTGAGCATCCGCCCGGTCATCTTCGGGAACCAGAAGTACAGCCCCGCGTAGGTGGCGAACACGATCGTGCCGAACAGCACGTAGTGGAAGTGCGCCACCACGAAGTACGTGTCGGTGACGTGGAAGTCCAGCGGCGGCGAGGCCAGGATGATGCCGGTCAGCCCGCCGAGCAGGAACGTGATGAGGAACCCGACGCTGAACAGCATCGGTGTCTCCAGGGTGATCTGCCCCTTCCACATGGTGCCGATCCAGTTGAAGAACTTGATGCCGGTCGGCACCGCGATCAGGAACGTCATCAGCGAGAAGAACGGCAGCAGCACCGCGCCGGTGGCGAACATGTGGTGCGCCCACACCGCCACCGACAGCGCGGCGATCGCGAACGTGGCGAACACCAGTCCCTTGTAGCCGAACAGGGGTTTCCGGCTGAACACCGGGAAGATCTCGCTGACGATCCCGAAGAACGGCAGCGCCACGATGTAGACCTCGGGGTGGCCGAAGAACCAGAACAGGTGCTGCCACAGGATCACCCCGCCGTTGGAGGGGTCGAACACGTGCGCGCCCAGGTGCCGGTCGGCCGCCAGTCCCATCAGGGCCGCGGTGAGGATCGGGAACGCCAGCAGGATCAGGATGCTGGTGACGAAGATGTTCCAGGTGAAGATCGGCATCCGGAACATCGTCATGCCCGGCGCGCGCAGGCAGCACACCGTGGTCACCATGTTGACGCCGCCCAGGATCGTGCCGAGACCGGACACCGCCAGGCCCATGATCCACAGGTCCGGCCCGATGCCCGGCGCGTGCACCGCGCTGCTCAACGGCGTGTAGCCGGTCCAGCCGAAGTCCGCCGCGCCGCCCGGCGTGAGGAACCCGGCCATCACGGTCAGCCCGCCGAACAGGAACAGCCAGTACGAGAACGCGTTGAGCCGGGGGAACGCCACGTCCGGCGCGCCGATCTGCAACGGCAGGATGTAGTTGGCGAAACCGAACAGGATCGGCGTCGCGTACAGCAGCAGCATGATCGTGCCGTGCATGGTGAACAGCTGGTTGTACTGCTCGGTCGACAGGAACTGCAGGCCCGGCCGGGCCAGCTCGCCGCGGATCAGCAGCGCCATCGCGCCGCCGGCCATGAAGAACATGAACGACGTGGTCAGGTAGAGCAGGCCGATCTGCTTCGGGTCCGTCGTCCGGAACAGACCCAGCAGCACGGCGCCCTTCGGCCGTCGTCGGGCCGCGCCCGGGTGGGTGATCACCGGTTCCGGCTTGAGAGCGGTCATGCCGCCTCCCTCGTCCCAACGACGTGAGCCAGCCCACATGCTCCTCCGGTCGGGGGCACGGGGCAAACGCTCAGCGGCGCTCGGGCGCCGTGATCCGCTCCCGTTCCGGTGCCGTGCCCTGCTCCGGCGCGGTCGCCGTGACCTGTTCCGGCGCGGCTGCCTTGACCTGCTGTTCTATCGCGTTGGACGACCGTTCGAGGAAGCGCAGCAACTCGACCGGGAAGGGCAGCACCAGCGTCGAGTTCTTCTCCGCCGCCACCTCCACGATCGTCTGGAGCAGCCGGAGTTGCAGCGCGGCAGGTGTCGCGGCCATCGCCGCGGCGGCCTCGGACAGCTTCTTCGACGCCTGCAACTCGCCGTCCGCGGTGATGACCCGCGCCCGCCGTTCCCGCTCCGCCTCGGCCTGCCGCGACATGGACCGCTTCATGCTCTCCGGCAGCGCCACGTCCTTGATCTCGACCCGGTCGATCTCGATGCCCCAGGCCACCGCGGGGTTGTCGATCATCAGCTCCAGGCCCTGGTTGAGGCGTTCCCGGTTGGACAGCAGATCGTCCAACTCGCTCTTGCCGATGATCGAGCGCAACGACGTCTGCGCGACCTGGAGCATGGCGAACCGGTAGTCCTCGACGTTGACCACGGCCCGCACCGGGTCGACCACCTTGAAGTAGACGACCGCGTCCACGCGCACGGTGACGTTGTCGCGGGTGATGCCGTCCTGCGCCGGGATCGGCTGGGTGACGATCTGCAGGTTGACCTTCCGGAGCCGGTCGATGCCCGGCACCACCATGGTCAACCCCGGCCCGCGCAGCGCCGGCCGCACCCTGCCGAAGCGGAAGATCAAACCCTGTTCGTACTGCTTCACCACGCGGGCGCTACTGGCCAGCCCGAGCCCGAGCACGCTCAGCACGCCGATGACGATGTCCAGGATCATCGCGACCATCTCCCAGGTCTCCTGGTCAGAGGGTACGCCGACGTCCCGGCAGGTGGACGTTCTCCCGTCGGTCCACGGGCGAGTTAGGGTCGTTCACATGCAGACCTGGTCATCTACTCCAGTCCCGCGGGTAGCGGGAGAGCCGCGTCCGCTGCGGCTGTTCGACACCGCCGCCGGCGAGGTGCGCCCGACCGCCCCCGGTGACACCGCCAGGCTGTACGTCTGCGGCATCACCCCGTACGACGCCACGCACCTGGGGCACGCGGCCACCTACCTGGCGTTCGACCTGGTCCACCGGGTGTGGCTGGACAACGGCCACGACGTGCACTACGTGCAGAACGTCACCGACATCGACGACCCGCTGCTGGAACGGGCGGAGCGGGACCAGGACGACTGGGTCGTGCTGGGCATGCGCGAGACCGCGCTGTTCCGCGAGGACATGGTGGCGCTGCGGGTGCTGCCGCCGCGCGAGTACATCGGGGCCGTCGAGGCGATCCCCGAGGTGGTCGAGGCCATCGCGAAGCTCATGACCGGTGGCGTCGCGTACAAGGTGGACGACCCGGAGTACCCGGACGTGTACTTCGACCGGTCGGCGACGGGTCGGTTCGGCTACGAGTCGAACTACGACCTGGAGACGATGAACCGGTTCTTCGCCGAGCGCGGCGGCGACCCGGACCGGCCCGGCAAGCGCGACCCGTTGGACGCCCTGCTGTGGCGTGCCGCCCGACCGGGCGAACCGTCGTGGCCCTCAGAGCTGGGCGCGGGCCGGCCCGGCTGGCACATCGAGTGCAGCGCGATCGCGTTGAACCGCCTCGGCACGTCGTTCGACGTCCAGGGCGGCGGGTCGGACCTGATCTTCCCGCACCACGAGTTCTCCGCCGCGCACGCCGAGGCGGTGACCGGCGAGCACCCGTTCGCGCGGCACTACGTGCACGCGGGCATGATCGGGCTGGACGGCGAGAAGATGTCCAAGTCCCGCGGCAACCTGGTGTTCGTGTCCAAGCTGCGGGCGGAGAAGGTCGATCCGAACGCGGTCCGGCTGGCGCTGTTCGCCGGCCACTACCGCGCCGACCGGCCGTGGAGCGCCGAGCTGCTGGCCTCGGCCGAGGCCAGACTGGCGACGTGGCGTCGTGCGGCGGCGCTGCCGTCGGGCCCGAGCGCGGTGGACACCGTCGCCCGCCTCCGCGACCACCTGAGCGACGACCTCGACACGCCTCGGGCGCTGGCGGCGTTGGACGCGTGGGCGGCGCAGGCGCTGTCCACCGGCGGTTCGGACGCCACGGGACCGACGCTGTTCCGCGCGGCCGTCGACTCGCTGCTGGGTGTCGAGCTGTAGCGGACGTCCGCCGCACGAGGATTCCGCCGCACGAGGATTCCGCCGCACGAGAATGGAGCCGCCCCCGAAGAGGCGGCCCCACCTGTCAGTCGGTTCAGACGTCGAGCGTCCAGCTGGTGAGCGTGCCGGTGTCCAGGAGTGCCTGGTCACGGACGCGCAGCTTCCAGGCGCCCGCGGCGGCCTCGGACGAGGCGTTCACGGTGAAGGTCTGGATGATGTTGTCGGTGCCGCCACCAGTGCGGTTGTGCAGGTTGTAGACGGTGCCGTCGGGCGCGACCAGATCCACGATCAGGTCACCCTTGTAGGTGTGCCGGATGTCGACCGCCACGGTCGTGGTGGCCGACGCGGTGCCGCCGCAGCTCAGCGTGATCGTGCTGCTGACGTCGGAGTTGTCGCCGATGGCCACGTCGGTGCCGTTGGTCACCGGGTCGCACCCGGTGCCGACCGCCGCGACCGTCCACGTGAAGGTGGCGCTGCCGGTGGCGGACGCCGAGTCGGTCACGGTCGCGGTCACCGAGGAGGAGCCGACGGTCGTCGGCGTGCCGGAGATGACGCCGGCCGCGCTGATCGACAGGCCGGCGGGCAGCCCGGTGGCCGAGAACGTGTACGGCGCGGTGCCGCCGGCGGCGGTCAGCTGCAGGTTGACCGCGGTGCCGACGGTGGTCGTCTGGTTACCCGGGTTGACCACCGACGGGGCGCCGGGGGCGCCGGTGCCGGTGTAGAGCAGCTTGTTCGGCGAGCCGGTGCCCGGGCTGGTGATCTTGTCCGAGGTCGCGGCGGCGACGACGGCCGCGTTCACCGTCGGCGGGGTCGCCGTCGGGTTGGCCGCCAGGTACAGCGCGGCCGCGCCGGCGACGTGCGGCGACGCCATCGACGTGCCGCTGATGGTGTTGGTGGAGGTGTCGTTGGTCATCCACGCCGACGTGATGCCCTCGCCGGGCGCGAAGATGTCGGTGCAGGTGCCGAAGTTCGAGAACGACGCACGCGCGTCGGTGCGGGTCGAGGCGTTCACGCTCAGCGCCTCGGCGACACGCGCCGGGGAGTAGTTGCACGCGTTGGCGTTCGAATTGCCCGACGCCACCGCGTACGTGACGCCCGAGGCGATGGAGTTGCGCACCGCGGTGTCCAGCGCGGTGTCCACGCCGCCGCCCAGCGACATGTTCGCGACCGCCGGCTTCACGGCGTTCTGGGTGACCCAGTTGACGCCGTTCACCACGCCCGCCGTGGTGCCGGAGCCGGCGCAGTTGAGCACCTTGACCGCGATGAGCTGCACGCCCTTGGCCACGCCGTGCGCGGTGCCACCGACGGTGCCGGCGACGTGGGTGCCGTGGCCGTTGCAGTCGGTGTTGTTGGTGTCAACGGAGTTGAAGCCCCAGGTGGCGCGGCCGCCGAAGTCCTGGTGCGTGGTCCGGATACCGGTGTCGATGATGTACGCCCGCACGTTGCTCGCGGGCGTCGAGTAGGTGTAGGACGCGTCCAGCGGCAGGTCGCGCTGGTCGATCCGGTCGATGCCCCACGACGGCGGGTTCGGCTGGGTCGCGTCCAGCGACACCGGCAGGTCGGCCTGCACGAACGCCACCCGCGGGTCGGCGGCGAGCCGCCTGGCCTGGGTGGCGGACAGGGTGGCGTGGAAGCCGTTGATCGCGTGCTGCCAGGCCACGCGGACCTGGCCGCCGTACTTGTCGACCAGCGAGGACGCGGCCGACGCGGACGCCGACCGCGGCGACACGGCCTCGTTCAGGGCCACGATGTAGGAACCGGGGACGGCGTCGGCGCGTTCGGCGCCGAGCACGGTGCCCTCGGCCGCCGCCACTCCGGTGTTCGCGAAGGCCAACGCGGCGGCCGACACAGCGGCCAAGCCGAGGACGGCCAATCGTCTGGTTGTGCGGGCGTCTCCCATGTCAGGGTTCTCCCTCAGGGCAGGGCTGCGCGGCCGAGCGCGGCGGGTGCGGCGGTCGGCCGGGCGTGCAGGGTTGGGGACGTTCGCGCGAACGGGTGGAGCGACCTGGTCATATGCATGGTCGGGACAAAACCGACTCCCGAGTAGCCCCGTTAGTCGTAACTACGTCGAATCGCACCCGATCACTACGGTGAATCGGGTCCGATCGGGTGGATCCAGGACCGATCCGAGCCCAGGTGCTCGTCCCGGTACACCCGCCACTGCTTGAGCAGGTTCGGCAACTCGGCGTGGAAGAACTCGAAGAACATCAACGTCTCGGCGATGCGCTTGCCCGCGGGCGTCTCGGCGCCGAGCGCGGTGACGCCCTCCTTGAGGGGGCCCGTCATGCGGCGGAGCATCTCGTCACGGCGGAACAGCGCCTCGTACCAGAGGTCGTCGAGCACGCGGTAGAGGTCACGGCGGGAGCCGGTCTCCCGTTCCCGGCTGACCAGGCTCACCTGGGTGAGGTACCGGACCGCGCCGGAGATCGCGGCGGGGGAGACCTGGAGCAGGTCGGCCAGCTCGGCGGCGGTCATCTCGCCGGAGTCGCTGGCCAGCAGGGCGACGAACACCCGGGACGGCATCCTCGGCATACCGGACTGGGCGAACACCGAGGAGAAGCGCTCGATGAAGCGCAGCACCGCCTGATCGTCACGCTCGCCCACTTGTGTCACCGCCGGATCATCCCTTCGTAGTCCACCGAACGGCGGGCAGTTTATACGCTTCCTTAACTTCACGAATTTCTGAAATGACTGTAGCTTACCGCTCATGACTGCTGCGATATCTGTGTCGGGCCTGGTCAAGACGTTCGGCCCGACGCGCGCACTGGACGGTCTGGAGCTGACCGTCCGCGAGGGGGAGGTGCACGGCTTCCTCGGCCCCAACGGGTCGGGCAAGTCGACCACCATCCGCGTCCTGCTGGGTCTGCTGCGCGCCGACGCGGGCTCCGCGTCGCTGCTGGGCGGCGATCCGTGGCGCGACACCGCCGCACTGCACCGCAGGCTGGCCTACGTGCCGGGGGACGTGAGCCTGTGGCCGAACCTGACCGGCGGCGAGGTGATCGACCTGCTGGGCAGGCTGCGCGGCGGCCTGAACGAGCAGCGTCGGGCCGAGCTGCTGGAGCGCTTCGAGCTGGACCCGCGCAAGAAGGGCCGCGCCTACTCCAAGGGCAACCGGCAGAAGGTGGCCCTGGTCGCGGCGCTCGCCTCGGACGTGGAACTGCTGATCCTGGACGAGCCGACCTCCGGGCTGGACCCGCTGATGGAGGCGGTGTTCCAGGAGGCGGTCAACGAGTTGCGCGGCAAGCGGACGGTGCTGCTGTCCAGCCACATCCTGGCCGAGGTCGAGGCGCTGTGCGACCGGGTCAGCATCATCCGCAACGGCCGCACGGTCGAGACCGGCACGCTGGGCGACCTGCGCCACCTCACCCGCACCAGCGTCTCCGCCGAGCTGGTCGGCGCGCCCAACGGCCTGGCCGGCCTGCCCGGGGTGCACGACCTGGAAGTGGCGGGACGGCGGGTGAAGTTCGAGGTGGACACCGACCACCTGGACACCGCGCTGCGCGCGTTGGTCGGCAGCGGTGTCCGCACGTTGACCAGCCAGCCGCCCACGCTGGAGGAGCTGTTCCTGCGCCACTACGAGGACGAGGTGCCGGCCGGAGGGGCCAAGGAGGCGATGTCGTCGTGACCGGGCTCGGCTCGTTGGTGCGCCTGGCCCTGCGGCGCGACCGGCTGCTGCTCGCGGTCTGGATCATCGGCCTGGTCGGCATCACCCTGTCCACCGCGTCGTCCATGGAACAGCTGTACGGCGGGGCCGAGGCACGGCAGCAGTTGACCGCGACGGCGGGCGCCAACCCGGCGTTCCTGGCGATGCTCGGCCCGTTGTACGACGCGTCGACCATCGGCGGCGTGCTGGCCTGGCGGTGGGGTGTGTTCGGCTCGCTGCTGGTCGGCCTGATGAGCATGTTCCTGGTCACCCGGCACACCAGGGCGGAGGAGGAGAGCGGCCGGCTGGAGCTGATCGGCTCGGCCGTCGTCTCCCGGCACGCGCCGCTGGCCGCGGCCGTGGTGGTGGCGCTGTTGGCCAGCACGGTGATCGGCCTGCTCGTCGCGCTGGGCCTGACGGGCATGGGTCAGTCGGCGGCAGGGTCGTTCGCGTTCGGCCTCGCGTTCGCGTCTGTCGGCTGGGTGTTCACCGGCGTCGGCGCGGTGAGCGCCCAGCTGTCCGAGAGCGCTCGCACCGCGAACTCGATCTCCGGCGCCGTGCTCGGCGTCGCCTACCTGCTGCGCGCCGTCGGCGACGCGGCGGGTGACGAGGGTCCGACCTGGCTGGGCTGGCTGTCGCCGCTGGGGTGGTTCCAGCAGGCCAGGGCGTTCGCGGGCGACCGGTACTGGGTGCTGCTGCTGCCGGTGGCGTTGTTCGCGGTGCTGCTGGTGGCCGCCTCGACGCTGGTGACCAAGCGGGACATCGGCGGTGGGCTGCTGCCGACCCGGCTCGGCCCGGCCCGCGCGCCCGGCTCGTTGAGCAGCGCGTTCGGCCTGGCCTGGCGGTTGCAGCGGGGGATGTTGATCGGCTGGACGCTCAGCCTGCTGGTGCTCGGCGTCGTCTACGGGTCGGTCGCGGGCGGCGTCGAGGAGATGCTGAACGGCAACCCGGCGCTGGAGAAGATCATCTCGCAGATGGGCGGCGCGGGCGCGATCGTGGACGTCTACCTGGCGTCGATCGTCGGCATCATCGCCCTGTTCAGCGCCATCTACGTGGTGCAGGCGACGTTGCGGCTGCGCACCGAGGAGACCGAGTTCCGCGCCGAGCCGGTGCTGGCCACGCCGGTCAGCCGGTTCGCGTGGGTCGGCAGCCACCTGCTGTTCGCCACCGTCGGCACGGCGGTCGTGCTGGCCGCGGCCGGTGTGGGCGCGGGCGTGGTGCACGGCGTGCGGGTCGGCGACGTCGGCGGGCAGGTCGTCCGGCTGGTGGGCGCGGCGTTGACGCACGTGCCGGCGGTGTGGGTGGTCGCGGGCCTCGCGCTGGTGCTGTTCGCGCTGGTGCCGAAGCTGTCGTCGGCGAGCTGGGCGGTGATCGTGGTGTTCCTGGTGCTCGGCCAGCTCGGGCCGCTGCTCCAGCTCGACCAGTGGGCGATGGATCTGTCGCCGTTCACGCACATCCCGAAGGTTCCGGGCGCGGACGTCACCGCGGCTCCATTGCTGTGGTTGACGCTGGTCGCGGCGGGGTTGGTGGCGGTCGGGTTCGCCGGGCTCCGCCGGCGGGACGTCGGCTGACCTCCAGATCCCGCTGGCCGGGGTGCTGGCCGACCGGTGGGACCGGCGGAAGCTGATGCTGCTGGTCAGCCTCGCGCAGGCGGTCACCCTGCTGCCGCTGCTGACCGGCGACCTCGTGCTGCTGAACGTGGTGGCGGCGGTGCAGGTGGGGTTGGCCGCGTTGTTCGAGCCCGCCAAGAACGCGTTGCTGCCGACGCTCGTGCCGCGTGAGCAGGTGCCGGCGGCCAACGGTCTGGTCGGGTTGAGCAGCAACCTGGCCCGGCTGGTCGGCGCGTCGCTGGGCGGGCTGATCCTCGGCTACGCCGGGCTGCCGGGCGTGGTGCTGGCCGACGTGGTGTCGTTCCTGCTGGCGGCGGCCCTGCTGGCCACGCTCGGCACCAGGGATTCGGCGCGTGAGGCGGGCAAACCCGCGTGGCGGGCCTGGCTGGACGGCCTGCGCGAGATCCGGGGTCCGCTGCGGCCGATGGTGGCCGCGGTCGGGCTGATGGCGATGAGCCAGGCCTGTTCGTGGTGCTGTTCGTGGTGTTCGTGGCCGAACGGCTCGGCGGTGGTGCGGCCGAGGTCGGGCTGCTGCGCGGTGTCCAGGCGGTCGGCGGGTTGCTCGGCGGTCTGCTGGTCGGCGTGCTGGCCCGCAAACTCGCGCCCGGCAGGCTCCTGGGCGTGGCGGTGCTGAGCTTCGGCGTGGTCGCCGCGCTCGGCTGGAACGGCCCGTACGTGACCACCGCGATGGTGTTCTACGTGGCCGCGTTCGTGGTGGTGGGCGTGCCGGGCGTGATCGCGGGTGCCGGGATGATGTCGGTGCTCCAGCTGCACACGGCCGACGAGGTGCGCGGCCGGGTGATCGCGACGTTCGTCAGCCTCTCCGACGGCGGTCAGGCGCTCGGCATGGTGCTGGCCGGCGTCCTCACGCCCGTTCTCGGCCTGTCCGTGCTGCTCAACGCCCAGGCCGCGCTCTACCTCGCGGCCGGCGTGCTGGTGTTGGCGACCGTCGACGCGAGGCCGCTGCTCAGCCGTCGAGCACGGTGAGGTCGAGCCGGGTCACCTCTGATCAACGCGATGTTCTGATCAACGCGACGAGACCGCCCAGGACGCACAAGCCAGCGGCCAGCAGTGCCAGGGGTCCCGGGCTCACGGCGTCCCGGATGATCCCGAAACCGGCGGAGCCGAGAGCTTGTCCGATGGCCAGCGCGATGAACAGCACCGAGGTGCCCGCTCCCGTGGCGTCGGGCCAGACCTGCCGGGCCCACAGGACGAGCACACCGGACAGGCCCATGTACCCGGCACCGAAGAACGCCATGCCGGCGTAGGCCGCCCAGGCGCTGACCGCGACCACGGACCAGGCCAGCCCGGCGCCGGCCAGCGCCAGGACACCGGCACAAAGCACCCATCCACCTCGTCGTCCCCACCGCTCGACCACCACTCCCGTGAGCGCTCCGAGCATTCCTCCCACACCCAGGGCGATCCACAGCCACCCCACCCGGTCGGCGCTCACGGAACCGGACTCGGTGGCCAACAAGGGCCCGAACGTCCAGATCAGGGCCGACCCGGCGCCGGCGACCACCGCTGCCACACCCGGCACGACGAGAAGACGCCACGACCCCGACGACGGCTCCGTCGTGGGGGCAGCCAGATCGGTGCGTGCTCGCACGGGATACCAAGCCGCCACCGCGGTCACCGCGCACACCAGTGCCATGAACGCCCATGCCGGGCCGGTCGAAGCGGCGACCGAGGCCACCACGCCGGCACCGATCACGCCCACGGCCGTTCCCGAGTTCACCACGGACTGAGCCGTCGCGGTCGCGCGGCGCGCCACCACCGCATCGATGACCGGAACCAGCGCAGGAGAAGCGAATCCGCCCCCCATCCCGCCGATGAAGACCGCGACCACGAACACCACCGGATCCGAGGCCACCGCCACCCCCAGACACCCCGCGGTCGAGGTGGCGCCGGCGAGGACCAGTCCGGTGCGAGGGCGCCGGTCGACCAACCTGGCGGCCACCGCGCCGGCCAGGGCGTAGGAGGTGAACTGCGCAGCCGCGGCCCAGCCGAGGACGTCGGTCAGGTCCGGGCGCTGCGCACCCAGCCGCGGAGCGAACAGGCCGACCCCGAACCGGGCCATCCCGTAAGTGGCGGCGGTCAGCAGCATCCCCGCCACCGCCGCCCCCAAGCCGGACCCGCGCCGCTGGTCCGCGGTCGTCGCCACCATCCCACCACCTCGATTCGGCATAACGATCGTTTTGGCATAACGAACGTTACACTCCAGGTGTGGCCTCTCCCCAACACACCAGGAAGCGCATCCTGGACGCCGCCGAGGCGCTGTTCTTCCAGGAAGGCATCGCGGTCACCGGTGTGGACCAGGTCGCCGCCTCAGCCGGAGTGGCGGTCGTGACGCTCTACAAGCACTTCGGCGGTAAGGACAACCTCCTGCGCGAGGTGCTGTCCCGCCGACTGGAGGCGTGGACCGCGCACTGGGACGCGGCGATCGCCGGCGCGGACTCCCCGGACGAACGCCTGCTGGCGATCTTCGACGCCGTCGAGACCTTCCGCGCCGAGGCCGGCCCGACCCAGTGGTGCTGCTTCCTGGCCACCGCCTCCGAACGGCCCACCCCGGAAGACGATCGCGCCGACCCGGTGTTCGAGCTGATCCGCCAGGACACACGGCTGGTGACCGAACGGCTCGCCCAGCTGGCCCAGGAAGCCCGGTGCACCGACCCGGCCACCGTGGCGTCGATGCTGTTGCTGCTCTACAACGGGGCGCTCAGCAGCCTTCTCCGAGGCGCTCCCGCCGATCCCCTGCCACTGGCTCGCAACACCGCACGCCTGATCATCGGCTCCCTCACCAGTGCCGGGATTTGACCGGTCCGGCTGGGAGGCCTGATGCGGGCACGTTCAGCGGTGCGTGCCGACCGTGCGTGACCGGTCGCGGTGGAACAGCAGGACGGGCGGCACGACCAGCACCAACCCGGCCGGCACGAGGAACGCGCTCACCGGGTCCAGGTGGTACAGCGGCACGAACGCCACCGGCGACACCGCGGCGCCCAGGAACCGCAACGACTGCACCACCGACACCGACCCACCCCGGTTACCGCCCTCCGCGGACAGCACCAGGGCGTTCAGCCCCACGATCACCGCCTGGCTGAACGCACCGGCCGCCGCCCACAGCGCCGCCACCGCCACCACCGACGGCAGCAGCCCGACGCCGACGAGCAACACCCCGCCGACCACCGCACCGGACAACACCGACCGCTGTGCCCCGAACCGGTCGATCGCCCACCCGGTGAGCCGCGCGGTGAAGATCCCGACCAGCCCGAACCCGGTCAACACCAGCCCCCGCTGCCCGGCTCCGAGCCCGAACGAGTCGCCCAACCTCAGCGCCACCAGGAACGACAACCCGCCCAGACACCCCCAGGCCACAAACCCGACCGCCGCCACCCGCAACGTCCGGCGCTCCCACGCGCTGCGCAGCCGCGGCCGTTCACCGCCGCGCGGCGGGTCGGCAGGCAACCCCACCACCGCCAACGCCCCGGCCACCACCGCCGCGCCGACAAACGCCCACCGCCACGACGCCTCCGCCGCCAACCCCGCCAGCAGCGGCGCCGACGTGTGCCCGGCCGACTGCATCGACGCGAACACCCCCAACGCCCGCCCCAATCGAGCCTTCGGCGTCACCGCCGCAATCGCCGCCAACAGCAGGGGGCTGGTGAACGCATTCGCCGCCCCCTGAAGCGCCCGCCCACCCATCAACACCGGAAACGACCACGCCACCGCACACAACACCGACGCCACGACATAAACGCCATACGCGACCCGAACCGTTCGCCGCGCCCCCCACCGCTCACCGAACGTGCCCGACACCACCATGAGCAGCGCAAACGGCACCATGTACCCGGTCAACGTCCCCGCCGCCACCCCCGCCGAAACCCCGAACCCGGCACCGACCTCAGGCAACACGGACGATGTCATCGCGCCGCCAAACGGCCCCAGAAACCCGCCCGCGTACAGCGCGGCCAACCGAACTCGGGAGCGGGACTCGTCCACAGGCGCCGGCCTCACCAGCGAAATTGTCGGCCCTCTCCGGCAGGGTAAAAGCAGGGGTCCCCTTGGCGAGGACCCCTGCGTAGCCGTTGCGTCCCGCCGGCCGGTCGGGGCGGGTCACATGCCGGTCGGTCCGCGCCCCGGTCCGCGGCCGCGTCGCCGCAGGTATCGCTCGAACTCGGCGGCGATGGCGTCACCGCTGGCTTCGGTGATCTGGATCTCCGCGTCGCCGCGCTCCTCCAGCGCACGCACGTAGTTGCGCACGTCCTCGTCCTCATCGGCCATCTCGCTGACCGTGCGCTCCCACTCCTCGGCCTGCTCGGGCAGCGCGCCCAGCGGCACCTCGACGTCCAGCACCTCTTCCACCCGGTGCAGCAGGGCCAGGGTCGCCTTCGGCGAGGGCGGTTGCGACACGTAGTGCGGCACGGCGGCCCAGAACGAGATGGCCGGCACCCCGGCCTGCACGCACAGGTCCTGGAACACGCCGACGATGCCGGTAGGCCCCTCGTAGCGGGACCGCTCCAGCCCGTACTTCGCCGCCGCCGCCTCGTCGTACGCCGTACCGGTCACCGGCACCGGCCGGGTGTGGGGGGTGTCCATCAGCAGCGCACCCAGCGTGACCACGGTGGTCACGCCCAGGTCCTCAATGTGGCCCAGCAGTTCGGCGGCGAACTTCCGCCAGCGCATGTTCGGCTCGATGCCGTGCACCAGCACCACGTCGGTGGACGACCCCGGCGGGCGGCAGACCGACAGCCGGGTGGTCGGAAATTCAACCCGTCGGGTGACGCCGTCCACCATGCGGACTGTGGGGCGGGTCACCTGGAAGTCGTAATAATCGTCCGGATCGATCTCCACCAGCGGCGTCGCATCCCACGTGAGTTGCAGGTGCTCGATCGCCGTGCTGGCGGCGTCGCCAGCATCGTTCCACCCCTCGAACGCCGCCACCATGATCGGATTGGTGAGCGGTTTGCTGGGGTCGAAAGGGGTCTGGGCGGCCTCGTCCGGATCGGTCACGGCGTCAGACTACGACCACCGCCGCACACCCGACGCCGTAGGCTTGGCGCATGTCGGATCGTGTCACGCCCCCTTTCCTGGGCGCGCTCGCCGACCGCGTGGTCGTCGCGGACGGCGCGATGGGCACCATGCTCCAGTCCGCCGACCTGACTCTCGACGACTTCGCAGGTCACGAGGGGTGCAACGAGATCCTGAACGTGACCAGGCCCGATGTCGTCCGGCAGGTGCACCGCGGCTACCTCGAAGCCGGCGCGGACGCCGTGGAGACCAACACGTTCGGGGCGAACCTGGCCAACCTCGCGGAGTACGGCATCGAGGACAAGATCTTCGAGCTGTCACGTCGGGGTGCCGAACTCGCGCGCGAAACGGCCGACGAGTTCGGCGGCAGGTTCGTGCTCGGCTCGGTCGGACCCGGCACCAAACTGCCCACCCTCGGCCACGTCCCGTTCGCCACTCTCCGTGACGCTTACGTCGAACAGGTGAAGGGCCTGCTCGACGGCGGCGTGGACGCGGTGATCGTGGAGACGTCCCAGGACCTGCTCCAGACCAAGGCCGCCATCACCGGCGCCAAGCGGGGGCCCACGCCCCGCCGCCCGCGTCCCGAGCCCGGCGTGTCGTCGCTCTACCAGGCCGTTCCGTTCCGGCAGGACGCGTCGGTGCTGATGGTCGGCGAACGCACCAACGCCGACGGCTCGAAGGCGTTCCGCGAGGCCATGCTGGCCGGCCGCTACCAGGACTGCGTCGAGATCGCCCGCGACCAGACCCGCGACGGCGCGCACCTGCTCGACCTCAACGTCGACTACGTCGGCCGTGACGGCGTGGCGGACATGCGCGCGCTCGCAGGCCGGCTGGCCACCGCCTCGACGTTGCCGATCATGCTCGACTCGACCGAGCCGGACGTGCTGCGGGCCGGGCTGGAGTGCCTGGGCGGGCGCTGCGCGGTGAACTCGGTGAACTACGAGGACGGCGACGGCCCGGACTCCCGGTTCCAGCGGATCATGCGGCTGGTCCGCGAGCACGGCGCGGCGGTCGTCGGCCTGTGCATCGACGAGGAGGGCCAGGCCCGCACCGCCGAGTGGAAGGTCCGCGTGGCGACCCGCCTGGTCGAGGACCTGACCGCCAACTGGGGCGTCCGGACCAGCGACATCATCATCGACACGCTCACCTTCCCCATCTCCACGGGCCAGGAGGAGGTGCGCCGCGACGCCGTCGAGACCATCGAGGCGATCCGCGAGCTCAAGCGCCGCTACCCGGACGTGCAGGCGACGCTGGGCATCTCCAACGTCTCGTTCGGCCTCAACCCGGCCGCACGCCAGGTGCTCAACTCGGTGTTCCTGCACGAGTGCGTGCAGGCCGGGCTGGACACCGCGATCGTGCACGCCTCCGAGATCGTCCCGATGGCCCGCATCCCGGACGAGCAGCGCGCCGTGGCGCTGGACCTGGTCTACGACCGCCGCCGTGACGGGTATGACCCGCTCCAGCGGCTGATGGAGCTGTTCGAGGGCGTCAGCACGTCGTCCAGCAGGGCTTCCCGCGCCGAGGAGTTGGCCGCGCTGCCGCTGTTCGCACGGCTGGAGCGGCGGATCGTGGACGGTGAGCGCAACGGCCTGGAAGCCGACCTGGACGCGGCGCTGCCATCGGCATGTCCGGCCTGCTGGTCAAATCCATGGTGATCATGAAAGAGAACCTGGAGGAGATGAACGCGCGCGGCGTCGCCGCACGGTGGCCGGTCCTCCTCGGCGGCGCGGCGCTGACCAGGGCATACGTCGAAAACGACCTCAGCGAGCTGTACCTGGGCGAGGTCCGGTACGCCCGTGACGCGTTCGAAGGCCTGCGGCTGATGGACGCGATCATGGCCGCCAAACGCGGCGAGACGCCGGCGATCGACCCGGAGGCCGAACGGAAGGCCGCCGAACGCAAGACGCGCCGCGAGCGGTCGTTGCGCATCGCCGCCGAACGCAACGCTGCACGCGCGGAGGAACCCGCCGCCGGCCGTTCGGACGTGGCGGTGGACGTGCCGATCCCGACGCCGCCGTTCTGGGGCACCAGGGTGGTCAAGGGCGTGCCGGTGGCCGAGTACTCGGCGATGCTCGACGAGCGCGCCACGTTCATGGGCCAGTGGGGTCTGAAGGGCTCACGCGGCAACGGACCCACCTACGAAGAGCTGGTGGAGACCGAGGGCAGGCCCCGGCTGCGCTACTGGCTGGACCGGCTCGCCACCGAGGGCGTGCTGGCGCACGCGGCCGTCGTCTACGGCTACTTCCCGTGCGTGTCCGAGGGTGACGACCTGGTGATCCTCAGCGAGCCGCAGGTGGACGCGCCGGAACGGACCAGGTTCACGTTCCCGAGGCAGAAGCGCGACCGGCGGCTGTGCCTGGCCGACTTCTGGCGGCCCCGCGAGGCGGGCGAGGTGGACGTGGTGGAGCTGTCCGAGGAGTTGCAGCTGCACCCCGAGCAGTCGACGGACGCGTTCGTGGCGCACCACCCGGAAGCGAAGTACTTCAACGCGTGATCACTGGGGGACGTAGTAGATGACGGTCGAGGCTGTGCTGTGGGACATGGACGGCACGCTGCTGGACTCGGAGAAGCTGTGGGACATCCCGCTCAACGAGTTCGTGGAGAAACTGGGCGGCACGCTGTCGCACGAGACCAGGCAGGCACTGGTGGGCTCCAGCACGGCCCGCACCATGGGGCTGCTGTTCGCCGAGGCGGGCGTCGAGCCGACCGACGAGGACCTCGTGGACGGCGCGGCGTGGATCAGCAGGCGCACCGAGGAGCTGTTCCGCGCGGGACTGCCGTGGCGGCCGGGCGCGGCCGAGGCGCTGCGCGCGGTGCGGGACTCCGGCGTGCCGATGGCCCTGGTCACCTCGACCGAGCGGCGGCTGACCGAGGTCGCGCTGGACACCATCGGACGGGACCTGTTCGACGTCACGGTGTGCGGTGACGAGGTCGACGGCCTCAACAAGCCACTGCCCGAGCCGTACCTGAAAGCCGCCCGGCTCCTCGGCGTCGACCCGACCCGCTGCGTCGCGGTAGAGGACTCGTCGACCGGCACAGCCTCCGCCGTGGCCGCCGGGTGCACGGTTCTAGTGGTTCCGTGCGACGTGCCGGTCGGCGAGGGCGAGCGCCGCGTGTTCCGCGAGTCCCTTGTGGGTGTAGACCGCGCGACACTCGCCCAACTGCTAGACCGCTGACACCTGCCGAACCTTGCGCACGGCTGGATCCACCAGGAGGCCGAACCCCACGCCGAGGCCGAGCCACAGGGTGGCCGTCTCGGCGAGTGAGGCCAACCGGAAGTCCCACAGCACACTGCCCGGCATGTCCGCCGGGACCGCGTCCGGGGTGGCCGGGAACGCCACCAGCAGCACGACCACCGCCGCCACCACGGCCAACGCCACGGCGGTGGAGCGGACCGGTTGGGACAGGTGGCCCAACCGGGAGGCCAGGTAACTCGCGCCGAACGCGACCAGCAACCCGGCCGCGATCAACCCCAGGTAGAGCACCGTCCGGTACTCCACCGTGTCCGGATCACCCACCGCCGGCGGGTTGGCCGGGTACTTCACCGCGGGCAGCAGCGCCGCCGCGCCGAACACCGCGGCCGACAGCGTCACCGCCCGGACGAACGGCGCCTTGGACGTGAACCAGCGCCGCGACCCGGCGTAAGCGGTGGCGAACAACGCGCCGACGGCGATGCCCACCACCACCGCGGCGAGCACACCGCCGACCACCTGCGTGCCGCGGCTGAACAACTCGCCGTGCTCGTGACCAGCGGCTTCGGTCGGCCGTGCGGCTTCGACGGCCAGCGCCGCCCGGATCGGCGCCTCGACCACGAGCACGCCGACCAGGCCCGCGAACAGCCCGGACACCGCGCCCGCGCCGACACCGCGCAGCAGTAGCCCCTTGTAGGTGGGCATGTCGGTGTTGGTTGGCATCCTGGCTGCGCCTAGTGGCACGGGACGCCGAGCGCGTGGCGCCCGTCGTGGAAGAACTCGTGCACGGTCTCGGCGGCGTGGCCGAGCGCGATGCCGTTCTCCTGGAGCACCAGCCACGTCACGGTCAACGCGACCAGTGCGACGGCATAGGCCCATTTGGGGATGGGAATGACCCAGTTGTCGGAAACTGCAGGGGAGTGCGCGGGGCTCGTCATGACGGCCTCCTCCATACCTCGTGGAAGGTCAACAAAACATCGCGCCGCAGCCGGTCTCCTGACTCCCGGATCGACACCGTCCCCGCGTCTTCCCAGCCGCTCCACGCGACCAGTGACGTTCTCGGCGGGTTGGCTCCCCGGTCACAGTGGCGAGGACCGCGCCGGATTCACACCGGCTTCCCGTCCACTGCGGCGCCCGAACCGTAGATGTGGATCGTGGGCCGGCACAACCGACCAGACGAGTTGTCGTCTTCGTCACGCCACGGGGTCAGCGGGCCGGCAGTGGGCAGTCGCCGCAGGTGCCGCCGCCGTCGAGGCGGTAGTACAGGCAGCAGCTGCGCCGCCGGAACACGACCTCGCCGGGGAACGGGATGAACTCGCCGGTGCCCTTCAGCGGCGGGCCGGCGAACAGCTCCTCACCCAGCGCGACGCAGTCCGTCGCCATCCCGCTGCGGCTGATCGTGCGCAGCGCGCCCGCCATGGACGACGCCGCGTTCCCCCACAGCAGGCCGCGCGCCACCGGCGTGATCGCGTGCACCGCCTCCACCACCGGCTCCAGCGACTCGGCGATGTCCACGCCTTGGAGCGGGTCCTTGAGACGGACCTGGAGGCCTTCCGGGACGTACCGCCACCACAGGTTGCCCGGCCGCACGTCCGGCGCGACCCCGTCGACCGCACGTGCGGCGACGACCGGGCTGAGCAGGCGCGCGGTGTAGCTCAGGAAGAACAGCGACGCGGCGACACGTCGTTCGGACGTGCGGTACCGGGCGGCGATCCGGTCGAGCGCGTCGGGCAGGGCGGGGCCGTCCAGCAGCTCCTCGCCGTCGTGCCAGCTGCCGTCGGGCCGGCCGACGTCCAGGGCGAAGAACGGGCTGAGGCCGCGGATCTGCCGCAGGGTGGCCAGGACTCGGGCGAACTCGGACACGTGGCCTAGTCTGCCGCCGTGGACGCACTGGGGTTGGGACTGGCCCTCGGCCTGGCCGCCAGCATCAGCCCCGGCCCGCTGTTGGTGCTGGTGGTGACGTCGGCGTTGCGCTCGGGCTGGAGAGCCGGCGCCCTGACCGCCTGCGCACCGCTGCTGTCCGACGCCGTGGTGGTCGCGGCGACCCTGCTCCTGCTGGACCGCCTGCCCGTGCGGGCGCTGGGTGTGCTCGGCGTCGTGGGCGGGGCGTTCGTGGTGTGGAGCGGCGTGCAGACCGTCCGGGAGGCGCGGTCGGCGTCGCTGAGCGGTGGCAGTGCCGACGGCCGGCACTCGCCGCACGAACAGGCCGAAGGCCGTGCTTCGCAGGGGTCGCCGCCCAGGGGAACCCTGAATTCAATTCTACCGACGGGGTCCGACAATTCCGGTGCCCTCGCCCTCGCGCTGCGCCGAGCAGTCCTGGTGAACCTGCTCAGCCCCCACCCGTGGATCGCGTGGGCGACAGCCCTGGGCCCGCTGACCATCACCGCGTGGCGTGCGTCGGCCGTCGCGGGCACGGCGTTCCTGATCGGGTTCTACCTGACCCTGGTCGGCGGCAAGGTCGTGATCGCCCTGCTCGTCGCACGCGGCCGCCGCCACCTCGGAGACACCGGCTACCGCCGCGCCCTCACCGCCGCCGGCGTGCTGCTCGTGCTCGTCGGCGTTGTGATGGGCGTCGAATTCGCGCCCTAAAGGATGTAGATGATCTGATGAAACACGGATTAGTCGACGCAGTGCAACTCCGCAAGAAACTCCAGCCACACCTCTTCAATGCCGGGGCTGTCCGTCCATGAACTCGACGCGAGTTCGCCCGAGCGGTAGGAGCGGGTTCGAGACGCCATGCTGCACGCCGAGGGGCGTCCATCGGGAGAATCTTTCTTCGCGAGGTTTTGATCTGATGTCCGCGCTTTGGTTCGAAACCATCCCCATGACTAGGTCTTTGTCTTTATCTGACCGATTCGACAGGATGTGCGAGCGGCGGGCCGGTAGTCCCGAGTACAGGCTCAAGGCATGTAGAACGTCATCAGGTCACCGCGCACCGGCGGGAACAGGGTCTGCATCAGTTCGGCGTTCGGGCCGGGGTAGACGTCCGGGAACCGGGCGGTCAGGCCTTTGAGGCCGTGAGGGCCGAACAGCAGTGATGCCAGCATGTCCGGCGCCACGCCCGCGCCGCCCGCCGCGCCCGGCGCCTGCATGGTGCCGCCCGGCACGATCGGGCCGACCTCGCCCGCCTTGAACGGCAGCCGCACGTGCGAGCGGTAGAACGAGACCACCGCCTCGCCCTCCTGGTCGGCGAAACCACCGTCCGCCAAGCGCCGGCCGAACACCGGCCGCAGGTGCTCCAGCAGCGCGATCGGGTCGCCGATCCGCACGTAGTACGAGTTGGCCTCCTCCGGCGCGGGCCCCAGGAACGGCTCCAACGCCTCACCCGCGACCGTGCCCGGCCGTTCGTTCATCTCGGTGGCCTCGGTCAACGCCAGCAGCGCGTGCGCCGCGGCCTCGTCCACCGCCGCCACCTCGCACAGCCGCACGCCCTCGTCCGGCGGGGTGGTGCGACCGGTGGCTACCGGCACGCCGTCGCGCTCCACCAGCCATTCCGTGCTGCCGTCCCGCGCCACCAGCCACCGCCACAGGCCGGGGGAGTGCGGCATCCGCAGGTCGGCGTGCGCCTGCTCGGCGTCCTGGAGGCGGGCCATCGTCGGGATGTCGTCCACGGTGGCCTCACGCAGGGTGTGACCTGCGCTGTCGGGCCGGCTCGTGACCGGCCGGGTGGCGGAGATCGGGATCGCGTACGTGTAGCCGAACTGGCGGTAGAAGTACGGGATGCCGAGCATCACGTTCACCAGCTGACCGCGTGCGGCGGAGCGTTCGTGCGCCCAGTCCATCAAAGCGCGCACCAGCCCGCGTCCCTCATGAGCACGGTCGGTCGCGACCAGTTCGACCTGGCTCGCCGGGATCTCCAGCCCGTTCAGCACCAGCGTCTCGTCCAGCAGCGTTGCGGTGGACACGACCTTGTCGCCGTCCACGACGACCGCGCACGCCTCCCAGCCCGCGTCCGGGTCCTCGACCACCAGGCGGTGGCCGATCGCGTCCTCCGGCTCACCGCGGTCGGCCAGCAGCGCGCCGATCTGGTCCAGGTCTTCCGGGCGCGCTGTCCGCAGCACCAGCCCATCGGTCATCGGGGCAGTGTCCCGATGCGTCCCACGTCGCGCCATCGGATTTTCGGTGGCGGTCCGGCCCGCGCCACCGCAGAATCCCGCGCATGCTGTGGCTCCCCGCTGACTTCGCCCACCCGACGCACGTCCCGCTCGACGCCGACCACCACCTGCGGCCCATCCGCGAGTCCGATGTGGACATCGACTACCCGGCCGTGATGGGTTCACGGGAGCGGCTGTGGGCGCAGTACGGCGAGAAGTGGGGTTGGCCGCCCGCCGACATGACCCACGAGGACGACCGCGTCGACCTGGCCCGGCACGAGCGCGAGCAGGATGCGCACAAGTCGTTCAACTACGCCCTGTTCAACGCGGACGAGACCGAACTGTTGGGGTGCGTCTACATCGACCCTGCCGACGACGCGCGGATCTCGTGGTGGGTCGTGGACGAGTACGTGGACACGGACCTGGAGCGCGCGCTGGACGCGTTCGTGCCGAAGTGGATCGCCGAGGCGTGGCCCTTCACCAGCCCGCAGTACGGGATCTAGTGTTCGCGTCCGTGGTGGTGCAGGCGGTCGGTCTGCGTGCGCGGGTTCGCGTCGCGCGAGCGGTGTCGGGCTGACCGGGGGTCTGCTTGCCTGCGGCCGTTCGGGGGATGGGAGGATCAGATCCCGTGAAGACCTTCGACGAGCTGTTCGCCGAGCTGAGCGAACGCGCACGCACCCGCCCTGAGGGCTCTGCCACCGCCGCGGCTCTGGAGGCCGGGGTGCATGCGCAGGGCAAGAAGGTGCTGGAGGAGGCGGGCGAGGTCTGGATCGCCGCGGAGCACGAGTCCGACGAGCGCCTGGCCGAAGAGGTCTCCCAGCTGCTGTACCGCGTGCAGGTGCTGATGCTCGGACGCGGGCTGACCTTGGAAGACGTGTACAAGCACCTGTGATCCTGGAAGCCGCCACACTCGACGTCCGCCCCGGTCTGGAGGCGGACTTCGAGCGGGCGTTCGAGGAGGCACGCGAGGTCATCGCGCAGTCACCCGGGTTCGTCTCGCTGGACCTGCGGCGTTCGGTCGAGCGGCCGTCCCGGTACCTGCTGCTGGTCGGTTGGGAACGGCTGGAGGACCACACGGTCGGCTTCCGACAGGGACCGCTGTACCCGCGCTGGAAGGCGCTGCTGCACCACTTCTACGACCCGTTCCCGACCGTCGAGCACTACCGCGCGGTCTGAGTGTCGTCAGTGGTCGCGGTGTTGGTGCAGCAGCTTGATGACCTCGTCGTCCGTGGTCTGGTCGAAGTGCCGGTAGAACCGGCCGACCGCGCGGAAATCGGTTCGCGGGTGCGGGCACACCACCAGGTCGGCGTCGGCGGTCAGTGCTCGCACCGATTCCGCCGCGCCCACCGGCACCGCCAGCACCAGGCGGCGCGGGTCGTGGCCGCGGGCTTCACGCAGCGCGGCCCGGGCGGTGACGCCGGTGGCCAGGCCGTCGTCCACGACCAGCACGTCACGGCCCGCGAGCAGCACCGGGCCGTTGCGGTACAGCTCCAGCCGCCGCCGGGCCTCGCGCCGTTCGGTTTCGCACCGTTCGGCGAGGTCGGCGCGGGTGAGGCCGAGGGTGAGCAGGGCCTCTTCGTCGAAGATCGGGTCGCCTTCGGCGGTGACCGCGCCGATGCCGAACTCCGGGTGGCCGGGTGCGCCGATCTTGCGCGCGACGGCCACGCCCAGCTCACCGTGCAACGCCGAGGCCACCTCGGACGCCACCGGCACCCCGCCGCGGGCGAGGCCGAGCACCAGGGGAGCGGTCCACGACTCGCCGACCAGCGCTCGGGCGAGCACCCGACCGGCGTCGTAGCGGTCCGCGAACCTCACGCCTCCATGGTGCGCGCTTAATGCGCGGATGGCAGGGCTCAGCGCTCCCGCACGAACAGCGACTGCGCGCTCCGCCCCACCGGCCCGCGCTCGTCGTGCAGCACGCTGGTCGCCATGCCGACGCCGGACGGCCCGATCACGGTCTGAGCCTCCAGCGCGAACCACTCGCCGACCGGCTCGCGGTGCAGGTGCACGGTAAGGTCGGTGTTGATCGAGTACCACGTGCGGATGTCCAACCGGCTGGACACGCCGCTCGCCGAGTCCGCCACGGTGAACAGGCGCTGCGTCGCGCTCGGCTCCTCACCCGCCACCACGCGCACCGCCGCCCGAGCCCACACCACGGCGTCACCGGGCGTGAAGATGCTGCCGCTGACCGACCGCCACTCCATCGCGTTCAGGTAGCCGCCCTGCCAGTGCTCAGGGATGACCATCGGCGCACAACCCAGCGGCGACGCCGGTGGCTCACCCGTGCCGGACGCCACCGCCGCCGTGTCACCGACGACGATCCGCCATGCACGGGCCCGCAGCACCGGACGGCCGTCGTGCGCCAACTCCGCCGTCAGCAGCTCCACTGAACGCCCCGGTCGCTCCACCGACGCCGTCACGGTCAGCTCCGCCACCGGCACCGGACCCAGCACCTCGAACACCACCCGCGACAGCAGCATCTCCGGCCGCGGCGCGCACCGCTCCAACGCCCGCACCAGCAGCGCCGACGGCGGCCCCAGGTGCTGGCTCTCGCTGTTCCACGGCCCGGAGGTGTGCCCGGTGGAGGCGAACCGGTCCTCGTCGAGCCGCTCGTAGAACGCATCCATCGGTCGGCGCTCCATCAATCGGCTCGGTCCAACACGGTCTCCACCCCCGCGTCCGGCTCCGGCCAGCCCGGGTACGGCGGCGGCGTGCCGTCGAACGCCGGGCACAGCGCCTTGTGGTCGCAGTAGTCGCACAGCCTGCTCGGGCTGGGCCGGAAGTCGCCGGACTTCGCCGCGCGCAGGATGGCGTCCCAGATCGCCTCCAGCGTGCGCTCGAACCGGGTCAGCTCCGCCTCGTCCGGCTGGTAGGCCAACGCCTGCCGGTCGGCCAGGTACATCAGCCGCAGCTGGCGCGGCACCTCGCCGCGCAGCCGCCACAGCACCAGCGCGTAGAACTTCATCTGGAACAACGCCTTGGCCTCGCCGACCTCGCGCGGCGCGGCACCCGTCTTGTAGTCGACCACCCGGATCTCGCCGGTCGGCGCCACGTCCACGCGGTCGATGTACCCGCGCAGCAGCACACCCGACGGCAGCTCCCACTCCACCAGCAGCTCGCGGGCGTCCGCGTCGAACCGGCGCGGGTCCTCCAAGCCGAAGTAGCCGTCCAGCAGGCCCTCCGCCGAGGCCAGCCACTCCTCCTGCTCCGGGTCGCCCTCGGCGAACAGCTCCGCGAACTCCGGCCGCTCCGCCCGCACCCGCTCCCACGCCGGACCCACCAGCGCCCGCGCCGTCTCCGGCACCCGCTCGGCGGCGGGCAGCCCGAACAGGTCCTCCAGCACCGCGTGCACCACCGTGCCGCGCACCTGCGCTCTGGTCGGCTTCTCGGGCAGCCGGTCGACGGCGCGGAAGCGGTAGAGCAGCGGGCACTGCTTGAAGTCGCCCGCGCGCGAGGGCGACAGCGCGGGCCTGCGAACAGGGCGCTCGGTGATCGTCGGCACTGCCATGGCCGAAACGATAGGCCACCACCCCGACAAGATCGTTTCAAACGGTGTCGGCGTGCGTGTAGTCGTGCAGATCGATCTTGCTGCTCACATCCTTGCCTGCCTTGAGCATCAGGTTGAGGAGGAATCGGTTGCTCAGCAAGCCGTTGCGCATGCGCAGGGCGAACGCGCTCGGAGGCGCCAGGAACTTCCCGGCGCGGTCACCGCCTCGCTGGCACCCCTCCGCGTAACCCCGCATGACGTCCTCATAACGCCGGTACGCCACCTCGTGATCTCCATCAGCAGCGGCCAGTTCGCCCGCAAGCACGTAGGCGCCGACGATGGCGGTGCCCGCGCCCATCCCGCCGATGGTGGCGCCGCACGCGGCATCCCCGACCAGCGCGACCCGACCCCGTGACCACGGCCGGACGTCCACCCGACTGATCGAGTCGAAGTACAGCTCCGTCGTGTCCTCCAAGGACGCCAGCAGCCGGGGCGTCTCCCAACCCAACCCGCCGAACGCGTCGCTGATCAGCTTGTGCTGCTGGGCCACGTCACGCCGGTCGTAGTGCAGGCGAGGCGACTTGAAGGCCACGAACGCGCTCGCCCCGTCCTGATCACCGCCGGTGGAGACCAGCCGTCCGGGCACGTTGTGGCTCAACGACTCGAACGGGACGCCGAGGTGGTTGGGCAGGTCCCAACTCGCGACGTAGTAACCGAGGTGGCTGACGAACCGCTCTTCGGGACCGAAGGCGAGGCCGCGGACGCCCGAGTGGATGCCGTCGGCACCGATGACCAGGTCGAACGTGCGCTGCGCCCCGCTGGCGAACGTCACGTCCACCCCGTCCGGCGTCTCGGTCATCCCGGCGATGGAGTCACCGAAGACGTAGTTCGCCAGACCTTTGCTGTGCTCGTAGAGCACCCGCGAGAGGTCCGAACGCAGCACCTCCAACTCGCCTCCCGCGAAGTCCGCCGGCAGGTGCAGCAGGGTGCGCCCGTGCTCGTCGACGAACGTCATCGGGCTGCCGCCGGTCTGGATCTCGCGCAACCGGTCCAGGACGCCCATGCGTTCCAGCACCGTCAGGTGGGTCTCGCCGCGGAAGTCCACCGCCGCCCCGCCGCCGCGCAGCGCGGGAGCGATCTCCACGACGGTCGGCTCGAAGCCGTAGCGCGCCAGCCAGTACGCCAACGCCGGTCCCGCGACGCTCGCGCCGGAGACCAGGACCTGCTTGTTCGACATCGCCACCCCTAAACTGTGTCCACTGGAAGCAATTCTTTTTGTGTACGGTAGACGCAGTTCTTCGTGTGGGCAACACCCGGAGGTGGCGATGGACCTGGCCGGCAGCCTCGAACTGCTGTGGGGTGACCGCCCGGGACCTCGCCGCGGTCCCAAACCGGCGCTCAGCCACGAACTCATCGCACAGACCGGCATCGGGATCGCCGACGCCGAAGGGCTTGCCGCCGTGTCGATGCAACGCGTGGCGGCGGAACTCGGCTTCACGAAGATGTCCCTCTACCGCTACGTGCCCGGAAAGGCCGAGCTGGTCGCACTCATGGCCGACCTGGCGATGGGCACACCGCCCACCGATCTGCGCGACGGCGACTGGCACGACGGACTCCGCGCGTGGACGCTGGCGCTGCTCCCAGGCTTCCTGCGCCACCCCTGGGTACCGGAGGCCACCACAGGTCCGCGCGTCGTCGGCCCCAACGAGCTGGCGTGGATGGAAGCCGCGCTCGCCGTGCTCGACGGCACCGGCCTGGGCGGCAGCGAACGGATGGACGTGCTGGCCGTGCTCGCCGGGCACGTCCGCAGCATCGCCCAGCAGGCAACAGCGGGCAGCGATCCAGGAGCGCAGTTCGGCGCGATGCTGTTCGAGGTGGTGCGCGAACGAGGAGACCGGTACCCCGCCGTGCAGGCGGCGTTGACGGAGTCGATGGCCGAGGGCGGCGAGGACGAGGCCTTCGACTTCGGCCTGGACCTCATCCTCGCCGGTCTACGCACCCGAATCGCCTCCCACACCCCCGACAAGCCCAGGTACCCGTAACCCCCTTCTGCCCCCTCCCCTCCCCACCGAACCCCCTCCGCTCCCCGCCGAACCCCCTCCGCTCCCCACCGAACCCCCTCCGCTCCCCGCCGAACCCCTTCGCCCCCTCCGCACCCTCGCCGCGAGGTCGACTTCCAGGCGACCGAGCCCGCGACGCCGGAGGCGGCGCAATTCAACACAGCACTAATACATGCCGACCCCTAGGCTCTGCGCGTGGCGACGACGGGGAGTTGGCGGCGGCAGGTGGGCCGGGAGGGTGGGCTACCGCTGTTCCGCGCGGCCGGCATACCGGTGCTGCTCGCGCCCTCGTGGTGGCTGGGCTCGGCGGCCATCGTGGTCCTCTACGCGCCGCTGGTCGGCCAGATCGCGCCCGGCACGGGCGGCCTCACCGGTGTGGCCCTCGCCGCCACCTTCGCGGTCTTCCTCGGTCTCTCGGTGCTGGCGCACGAACTCGGCCACAGCCTGGTCGCCCTGCGCCTCGGGTTGCCGGTGCGCCGGCTGCGCCTGTTCCTGCTCGGCGGCGTGTCCGAGGTGATGCGCACCCCGACCCGTCCCGGTCACGAGGGCGCGATCGCCGCCGCCGGACCGATCGTCTCGATCATCCTGGCCGGGCTGTTCGCCCTGGCCGCCTCGGCCATCCCGGAGCCGGACGCGCTCTGGCTGCTGATCGCCCAGACCGCCTTCGCCAACGCCGCCGTCGCGGTGTTCAACCTGCTCCCCGGCCTGCCGTTGGACGGTGGCCGCATCCTGCGCGCGGGCGTGTGGGCCGTCACGGGCCGCCGCGCGGCGGGCACGAAGGCCGCCGTGATCGGCGGTGGCGTGGTGGCGGCGCTGCTCGTGGTGTGGGCCGTCTGGGGTGTGATGGAGGGCGCCGAAGACCGCTGGATCCGGTTCGGCGTGTGCCTGCTGACCGCGTGGTTCGTGCTGGCCGGCGCGCGCGGCGAGTCCACCGCCGAACGCCGCAGCACCTGGCCGGAGGGCCTCACGCTGGGCGAACTGGTCCGCCCCGTGCTCCAGCTGCCCGCCGAGAGCCCGGTGTCGGGTGCGCTCACCGCGTCCGCCGGCCGGGGCGTGGTCCTGGTCCGCGCGGACGGTGTCGCGGCCGGTCTGCTCGACCGGGAGATGGCGCGCCGGCTGGCCAGCACCTCGCCGCACGCGCCCGCCGAGCAGGCGGCCGTGCCGATCCGGCCGGAGACCGTGCTGCTGGAGAACGAGACCGGCGCGGAGGTGGTGGAACGCGTGCACGGCACCGCCGCCTGGGAGTACTTGGTGGTCGACCTCGAAGGACGGCCTGCGGGCGTGCTGCGCCGCGAAGACCTCAAGGCCGCGCTGGACCGCCGCTGAGCAACCCGGCTTCCTGCGCCAGGATCGCCGCCTGCACCCGCGACCGCAGGTCCAGCTTCGTCAGCACCCGCGACACGTGCGTCTTCACCGTCGTCTCACCGATGTGCAGCTTTCGCCCGATCTGGTGATTGGACAGCCCCTCACCGAGGCAGCGCAGCACCTCCACCTCACGCTCGGTCAACGAGTCCAACCCGACCGGGCGAGACCGGGGCGCGGACGAGGCGAACTCCCGCATCACCCGCCGCGTCACGCTCGGCGCCAGCACACCGTCACCGGCCGCGACCTGCCGCACCGCGTCCACCAGCGCGGGCGCCTCCACCGACTTCAGCAGGAACCCCGCCGCGCCGGCCCGCAGCGCGCCGTGCACGTACTCGTCCAGGTCGAACGTGGTCAGCACCAGCACCTCGCACACGCCGCTGAGCTGCCTGGTCGCCTCGATGCCGTCCACACCGGGCATCCGGATGTCCATCAGCACCACGTCCGGCTTCAGCCGCGTCGCCAGCCGCACCGCCGCCTCGCCATCCGCCGCCTCGCCGACCACTTCGACGTCGTCCGCGCCGCCGAGGATCATCACCAGGCCCGCGCGGATCGCCGCGTGGTCGTCGGCCACCAGCACCCGGATCACAGCGGCAACTCCGCCCGCACGACCCACTCGCCGGCGCCGTCCGGACCCGCCGAGAACGTCCCGCCGACCACTTGGGCGCGTTCCGCCATGCTCACCAACCCCGTCCCCGAACCCTCCGGTCCACCTCGTGCCTTACTACGAACGACCACGGTGTTGCGAACCTCCACGGCAAACCGCCTGACCAGCCGTTCCAGCACCACGGACGTGCGCGATCCGGGCGCGTGCTTCAACGCGTTGGTCAACGCCTCCTGCACGATCCGGTACGCCGCGACGTCCACACCCACCGGCAGCCCGTCCACGTCCGCGCCGCGGAACTCCACCACCAGCCCGCCCGCGGCGGCCGACTCGACCAGCCGGTCCACGTCCGCCAGCCGCACCGTCACCGGCTCGTCCACCGGCTCGTCGGCCCCCAGCACGTCGATCATCATCCGCATCTCGGCCAGCGACCGCACGCTGTTCTCGCGTACCGACTTCAACACCGTGCGCACGGTCTCCGGATCGCCCTCGCGCATGGACAGCACCGCCTCGGACTGGATCGCGATCGCCGACAAGTGCCCGGCGACGACGTCGTGCAGGTCGCGGGCCATCCGGTTGCGCTCTGCGTTCACCGCGGCCCGCCGGTCCAGCTCCGCGATCCGGGTGAGCTGCTCGACGCTCTCCCGGTGCTGCCGCACGTCCGTCGCCCACCACACCGGCACCGCCAGCAGCGAGAACGCCTGCAACCCGGCGTAGAACGACAGCCGCCAGTCGCCCGCCACCGCGGCCGCCGCCGTGACGCCGACCGTCGTCGTCGCCACCACCCCGACGATCGCCCGGTGCAGCGCGCGCGGTCCGTGCAGCGACGTCACGAACAGCACGTCGATGAACACCATCAGCACCGGCAGGCTCAGGCCCAGGTAGAAGTCGACCGCGGCCGCCGCGACCACCACGACCAGCGACACGACGGGCGCGCCGCGCCGGAACAGCTGCCCGGCGCACGCCAGCCCCAGGACCACCAGCCGCAGGTCCATCGGTGTCCTGCGGTCCCGGTCGCCCAGCACCAAGTCCAGGTCCAGCAGGTAGGCGAGCACGCCGGCGGTGAAGAAGGCCGCCGCGAGCAGCACGTCACGGCGTCTCGGGGCGGTCACACCGGCCATCACAGCACACGACCGGCGGACCGGGCGTCCTACGAACTGATGACGCGAGGTGGGTCGGTCCGACGACGCGCGTGAGGGCACGCGACCCGCAGGCTTGAGCCGTGGTTGAACCGTTGGTCGTCCTCATCGTGGCGTGCGAGATCGGGTTCTGGGTCGTGCTGGGCGCGGGGCTGCTGGCCCGGTACGCGCTGCGGATGCGCAGGCTCGGCGCGATCCTGCTGGTCTGCACCCCGTTGGTGGACGTGGTGCTGCTCGTCGCGACCGTCTTCGACCTGCGGTCGGGGGGTGAGGCGAAGACCGTGCACGGGATCGCCGCGATCTACCTGGGGGTGAGCGTGGCGTTCGGGCACACCATGCTCCGGTGGGCCGACCAGCGGTTCGCCCACCGGTTCGCGGGCGGGCCGCCGCCCACCAAGCCGCCCAAGCGCGGACCGGCGAAGGTCCGCTACGAGTGGCGCGAGTGGGGCAAGTTCCTCGTGGCCTGGGCGATCGCGTGCGGGGTGATGCTGCTGCTGATGTACGTCGTCAGCACGCCCGAGCGCACGCAGGTGCTGTGGGGGCAGATGCGGTGGATGACGGTCGTCGGCGTGGTCTGGCTGCTCGGCTGGCCGGTGTGGCACTCGGTCGGCGAACTGGTCAACCCGGAGAAGTCCCGCAGGTAGGCCGCCCCGGGACGCGTGCGGCCACCGTGCGACCATCGTGCGCTGTTGACACGCGTTTAAGCAGGAGGTTCGCCGCGGTGAGCACCGCCAGTGGTCCGTTCCAGCCGGGAGACCGGGTGCAGTTGACCGATCCGAAGGGACGGCACTACACGATCGTGCTCGAACCGGGCAAGGAGTACCACACCCACCGCGGCGCGTTGTCGCACGACAAGCTGATCGGGCAGCCCGAGGGGTCCGTCGTCGTCTCGATGGGCGGCACGTCGTTCCTGGCGCTGCGGCCCCTGCTGGCCGACTACGTGCTGTCGATGCCGCGCGGCGCGCAGGTGATCTACCCCAAGGACGCCGCCCAGATCGTGATGTACGGCGATGTGTTCCCCGGCGCGCGGGTGCTGGAGGCGGGCGCCGGGTCGGGTGCGCTGACCTGCTCGTTGCTGCGGGCGGTCGGCGAGAAGGGCAGCGTGACGTCGTACGAGGTCCGCCAGGACCACGCCGACCACGCCATCCGCAACGTCGAGCAGTTCTTCGGCGAACGGCCGGGCAACTGGTCACTGACCGTGAGCGACGTGAACGAGCACGAGGGCGAGGTCGACCGGGTCATCCTCGACATGCTCGCGCCGTGGGACGTGCTGCCCGCGGTGTCCCGCAGCCTCATCCCCGGCGGCGTGCTCGTGGTGTACGTGGCGACCACGACCCAGCTGTCGAAGGTCACCGAGGCGATCCGGGAGCAGCAGCACTGGACCGAGCCGCAGGCGTGGGAAACCCTCGTCCGGCCGTGGCACGTGGTGGGCCTTGCGGTGCGGCCCGAGCACCGGATGATCGGGCACACCGCGTTCCTGCTGACCACCCGCAGGCTGGCCGACGGTGTCACCCCGCCCCGGCCGCAGCGCCGACCGTCCAAGGGCTGATCAGGGCGCTGACCAGCTGAAACGGCCCCGCACACCAAGGTGTGCGGGGCCGTTCGCGCTTCTGGTGGATCAGTTCTTCGGGCAGGCGACCCAGCCGTCGTCGGTCTTCTTGAGGGGAAGCTCGTCGGTCTGGTCCTTCACGTATTCCTTCATGCTGTCCGGCACCCCGGTGAACTTGAGCGAGACGGTGGCCGTGGCCTCCGTGTCGCTCTTCTCCTGGACGCCGTCGAGGGTGAGGTTGACCTTGATGTTCTTCGCCGCTTCCTGAGCCTGCTCGATCTGCTCCTTGAACTCCGGGGGCAGGTCCTGGCTCTCCAGCTCCTTCTCCAGCTCCGCGGCGAAGGCGCCCGGGTCGGTGGCCTTCTTGATGTCCTCGATCGTGGCCCGCTTCTCGGCGCAGGTCAGGGCGTTGAGCTTGTCGAAGTCCCGGGAGTTGACGGCGGCGACGTAGCCGTCCGCGGCGTCCTTGGCGGTGCTGTTGCTGCCGCCACCCATCGTCACGATGAGGGCGACCACGACGCCGATCACGACGAGGGCGCCGACACCACCCAGAATCCACGGGAGGGGGCTCTTCTTGCGGGGCGCGCCGTAAGGGGCGCCGAAACCACCCGGTTGGCCGTAACCGGGCTGGTTGAACTGGCCGGGCTGGCCTTGGGGCTGCTGGCCGTAACCGGGTTGGCCGGGCTGACCGGGCTGACCGGGTTGGCCGGGCTGCTGCGGGTAGCCGCCAGGAGGCGTGCCATACCCCGGTTGCTGCCCACCCTGTGGGAAGCCCTGGGGCGGCGGCGGGTACCCGCCGGGCTGCTGGCCGTACCCCGGCTGCTGGCCGAATTGGCCTGGTTGCTGGCCAAATTGACCCGGCTGCTGACCGTAGGGACCCGGCTGCTGCGGCGGGACGGACATCACGTTCTCCTAGAACTTTCCGCTGGTGGCAGTGGACACTGCCCGGACCACTCACGTGGGAACTCGTACTGGACGCACGGTAGCGGGTTGGAGGTCCAGGTTGACACCGGTTGGAGCAGTTGATCCGGCCGAGCGGGCGGAATGTGTGATCACACGACGCCCGGGAACTCGCTGGGTGGCGGCTTTTGTCGGTGATCGCCGGTACCGTTGTGGGACGAACACGGGAGGAGGGTGCCGACATGCAGCACGGTCATCCCGGCAGCCAGCCCGATGAGGGTGGCGAGCTGAACAAGGGCAATAACTCTGGTGAGCTGACTGCGCAGATCCGGTTCCTCGAGGACGAGATCGCGTTGCTGCGCCGCAAGTTGACGGAATCCCCACGACACGTCCGGCTGCTGGAGCAGCGGTTGGCTGAGGCGACGGAACGTGTCAGCCAACTGACCGAGCGCAACACGAAGCTCATCGACACCCTTCGAGAAGCACGGAGCCAGCTCCTCGCGCTGCGCGAGGAAGTGGACCGACTCGCCCAACCGCCCAGCGGTTACGGCGTGTTCCTGGCGCGGTTCGACGACGGCACGGTGGACGTGTTCACCTCCGGCCGGCGCATGCGTGTGTCGGTTTCGCCCGCGGTCGAGACGCCGTCGTTGGTCCTGGGCCAGTCGGTGCGCCTGAACGAGGCGTTGACCGTGGTCGAGGGCGGCGACTTCGAGCGCACCGGCGAGGTCTGCACACTGCGTGAGGTGTTGCACTCCGAAACCGAGGACGGCTCGATCGGCCGCGCCCTGGTCGTCGGTCATGCCGACGAAGAGCGGGTCGTCTGGCTCGCGCAGCCGCTCATGGACTCGCCGATGAAGGCCGGCGACTCCCTGCTGGTCGACTCGAAGGCGGGCTTCGCGTACGAACGCGTGCCGAAGGCCGAGGTCGAGGACCTGGTGCTGGAGGAGGTGCCCGATGTCAAGTACGAGGACATCGGTGGCCTGTTCCGGCAGATCGAGCAGATCCGCGATGCCGTGGAGATGCCGTTCCTGCACGCCGATCTGTTCCGCGAGTACAAGCTCCGCCCACCGAAGGGTGTGCTGCTGTACGGCCCTCCCGGCTGCGGGAAGACGCTCATCGCGAAAGCGGTGGCGAACTCCCTGGCCAAGCAGGTTCACGCCGCCCGTGGCGAGAACCACCGCGAAGCCAAGAGCTACTTCCTCAACATCAAGGGTCCCGAACTGCTCAACAAGTTCGTGGGCGAGACCGAGCGGCACATCCGGCTGATCTTCCAGCGGGCCCGTGAGAAGGCCTCCGAGGGCACCCCGGTGATCGTGTTCTTCGACGAGATGGACTCGATCTTCCGGACCCGCGGCAGTGGTGTGTCGTCGGACGTCGAGACCACGATCGTGCCCCAGCTCCTCAGCGAGATCGACGGCGTCGAGGGCCTGGAGAACGTGATCGTGATCGGTGCCTCCAACCGCGAGGACATGATCGACCCGGCCATCCTGCGTCCCGGCCGGCTCGACGTGAAGATCAAGATCGAGCGTCCGGACGCCGAAGGCGCGAAGGACATCTTCAACAAGTACCTCACGCCCGACCTGCCGTTGCACGCCGACGACCTGGCCGAGTTCGGCGGCGACCCGGTGGCCTGCATCGACGGCATGGTGCAGCACACGGTCGAGCGGATGTACGAGGAGTCCGAGGAGAACCGGTTCCTCGAGGTCACCTACGCCAACGGTGACAAGGAGGTCCTGTACTTCCGGGACTTCAACTCGGGCGCCATGATCCAGAACATCGTCGACCGCGCGAAGAAGGCGGCCATCAAGAGCCTGCTGGACACCAAGCAGCCGGGTTTGTCGGTGCGCCACCTGCTGGACGCGATCGTGGACGAGTTCGCCGAGAACGAGGACCTGCCCAACACCACGAACCCGGACGACTGGGCCAGGATCTCGGGCAAGAAGGGCGAGCGGATCGTGTACATCCGCACGCTGGTGACCGGCAAGAACCAGGAGTCGGGTCGGGCCATCGACACGGCCACGAACACCGGTCAGTACCTGTAACGGCACCTGTCAGGAAAGCCCGCCCAGCCAGTCGGCTGGGCGGGCTTTCCGCGTCCCGGGGCCTCAGGTCCCCGGAGTTCAGGACCGGGCTGTGACCAGCCCGGACTCGTAGGCGGCGATCACCAGTTGGGCCCGGTCGCGCGCCTGGAGCTTGTGCAGCAGGCGGCCGATGTGGGTCTTCACCGTGCCGGCCGACAGGTGCAACTCGCGCATGATCTCAGTGTTGGAGAACCCGCGTGCGATCAACACCAGTACTTCCTGCTCACGTTCGGTGATTCCGTCCAGCTGGACCACGCGTGGTGTGGGGGTTCGGGAGAACTCGGCCACCAGGCGGCGGGTCACCGAGGGCGACAGCAGGGCGTCGCCGGCGGCCACCACGCGGATCGCGGCCAGCAGGTCGGTCGGGGGAGTGTCCTTCAGCAGGAACCCGCTCGCGCCCGCGCGCAGTGCCGAGTAGACGTACTCGTCGAGGTCGAACGTGGTCAGGATCAGCACCCTGGCGGTGGCGAACGAGCTGATCTCCCGGGTGGCCGCGATGCCGTCCACGCCGGGCATCCGGACGTCCATCAGCACCACGTCCGGCGAGGTCGAGCGCACCACGGACACGGCCTCGGTGCCGTCACCGGCCTCACCGACCACCCGCAGGTCGGGCGCCGAGTCCACGAGCACCCGGAAGCTGCCGCGCAGCAGCGCCTGGTCGTCCACGACCACCACGTCGATCACGTCAGGGGCACCTCGGCGCGCACCGCGAACCCGCCCCCGGCCAGCGGGCCGGCCCAGAACGTCCCGCCGTACACCGCCACCCGCTCCCGCATCCCGATCAACCCGTGCCCTCCACCGCCGGCCAACACCCGCTCCCCGGGACCGTCGTCGATCACCGAGATCATGACGGAAGCATCCTCCACGACGATCGACACCGTGCAGGAGGCCGGGGCTGCGTGCTTGACCACGTTCGTGACCGACTCCTGCACGATCCGGTACACGGTCGTCCCCAACCCCTCGGGCAGCGATCCGGAAACCGACAGCGACACCGGCACCCCGGCCAGCGACGCCCGCGACACCAGCTCGGGCAGATCGTCCATACCGGGCATGGGCGCCAGTTCGGCCGCCGCGTCCTCCGACCGCAGCACGCCCAGCAACCGCCGCATCTCGACCAGGGTGCCACGGGAGGCGCTCTCGATCACCCGCAGCGCCTCCTGTGCCTGCTCGGGCTGCGACGACGCCACGTGGGCCGCCACACCGGCCTTGACCGTGATCAGGCTCAGGCTGTGCGCCACCACGTCGTGCAACTCGCGGGCGATCCGCATCCGCTCGTCGGCGATCGCCTTGGCCGCCGCCTCGGCGGCCTGGCGAGCCTCGTAGGACCGGCGGATCCGGGTCGTGCGGCCCAGCGCCCACGCCGCCCCGACCACCAACGCCACGAACAGGGCCAGCCCGGCGTCGTCCGGCCACGGCTCGGCGATGAACACCGCGAGCCAGGCCGACCCCAGCGAACCGGCCAGCGCACCCACGGCCACCCGGCGTGAACAGGTCGACGCAACCACGTACATCGCGAAGGCGGTGGCGGTGTAGGGCTCCAGCGTGATGTGGGCGACCGTGGCGACGTTCTGCGCCATCAGCACGATCCCGAGCGTCAGCAGGGGCTTGCTCCGCCGCCCCGCCAGCGGCGCCCCCACCAGCAGCGCCAGCAGGTAGCCCAGCCACAACGGCGCGGGGCCGGTGCTGATCTCGGCGAACGCCAGGTACACCATGACGACGACCACCGCGACCGCCAGGTCCAGCGCGTACAGGTAGGCGGTCGGCAGGAACCGCAGGACTCGCGACGTCACGATCGGCACGGTATTCGGTGTCCCGGCGGGTTCGCGTCGGACCACGGTCCGACCTCCAATCACAGACCCCGGTCCGATCCGCGGAGCGCGCCGACGGGGCACGCTCGTCCCCATGATCCAAGTGCGGCAGTTGACCAAGCGCTACCGGACCACCAGGGCGGTGGACGGCCTCTCGTTCGAGGTCGAACCCGGCTACGTGGCCGGCTTCCTGGGCCCCAACGGCGCGGGCAAGTCCACCACCATGCGGGCGATCCTCGGGCTGGACCGCCCGACCAGCGGCGAAGCCTTGGTGGACGGCCGTCGTTACGCCGACATCCGGCGTCCCATGCACCACGTCGGCGCGCTGTTGGACGCGGGCGCGGTGCACGGCGGCCGGTCGGCCTACGACCACCTCCGCGTGCTGGCCCGCAGCAACGGCATCAAGGACGCCCGGGTCGTCGCGACCCTCGAACAGGTGGGCCTGGCCGGGGTGGCGAGCAGACGCGTCGGATCGCTGTCCCTGGGCATGAAGCAACGCCTCGGCGTGGCGGCGGCACTGCTCGGCGATCCCGGCGTGCTGCTGTTCGACGAGCCGGTGAACGGCCTGGACCCGGAGGGCATCCGCTGGATCCGCCACCTGATGCGCGACCTGGCCCGGGAAGGCCGCACGGTCCTCGTGTCCAGCCACCTGATGAGCGAGATGGCCCTGACCGCCGACCGCGTGATCGTGATCGGCCGGGGCAAGTTGATCCTGGAGGCGTCCATGCGGGACCTCCAGGAGAAGTTCAAGAAGGACGTGCTGGTGCGTTCGCCCTCGCCGGACGCACTCCTCGCCGTGCTGGGCGCGGCGGGCGCGACGGCCCGCTCCGAGGACGGCGCACTGTCAGTGCAGGGGCTCGACGCCCCCGGCATCGCCGACCTCGCGTCGCACCACCGCATCCCCATCCACGAACTCACACCGCGCAGCGCGTCCCTGGAGGACGCCTACCTCGAACTCACCGAGGAGAGCGTGGAGTACCGCACCAAGGAGACCGTCCGATGACCGACGTGCTGAACTCGGAGTTGCTGAAGCTCCGGTCCGTCCGCTCGACCACCTACGTCCTGCTGGCGATCGCCGCCTCCCTGCTGGCCGGCGCGCTGATCTCGTACCTGATGACGGCCGACTGGGACACCTCGCCGCCGGACCTCCGGCAGAAGTTCGGCGCGGCCGACCCGGGCGTGATGGTGGTCCCGTTCGGCCAGTTCTGCCTCGGCGTGCTGGGCGCGTTGGCGATCACCTCGGAGTACGGCAGCGGCATGATCCGCACCGCCCTGGTCTCCGTTCCGCGCCGCAAGGCCTACCTGTTGGCCAAGACGCTCGTGGTGGCCGGTGTGTCCCTGGTCGTCGCCCTCGTGACGTCCTTTCTGGCCTACCAGGCGGGCGAACTGATCACGGGGGACCGGCCGCGGCCGATCTCGGCGTACGACTCGCTCGGCGACGCCGTGCCGACGTTATCGGCGAACACGGCGTCGCTGGTGCTGCTCGCCCTGGTCGGGCTGGGTCTGGGCTTCCTGCTCCGGTCCACGGCGGGCGCGCTGGTGACCCTGTGCGGCCTGCTGTTCGTACTGCCCGCGCTCACGCTGTTACTGCCGCACCCGTGGAACGACCGGGCGTACTCGGTGATGCTCCCGACCCTCGCGCCACAGCTGTCCGGTGAGCTGCCGGACGCTCCGCTATCGCCGCTGGGCGCCGGTCTGGTGATGCTCGCGTACCTGGTGCTCGCGCTGGGTGCCGGCGCGACCGCGCTGCTGCGTCGTGACGCTTGAGGTCTTGACGTGTGCGCAGCGTGGCCGTTACTTTCGCTGCAATGGTAAGGAAACTTCCTTAACTAATTCAGGGATGCCGCCGCCCAAACCGAGAGGAGCGAGCCGCATGGCAAGGCTCAAGACCCTGTTAGCGCTGCTGGCCGCGTTCGCGCTGCCCGTCACGCTCGTCGGCGCGGCGCAGGCGGCGCCGGTCGCGCCGTCCACCGATGTCGTGGCGGCGGCCCTGCCCGCCGGATCGCCGGCCGCGATCAACGGCCAACTGCGGGTGTGCGGCGTGAAGCTGTGCAACCGGTACGGCAAGCCGATCCAGCTCAGGGGCATGAGCACGCACGGCATCCAGTGGTACGCCCAGTGCGTCAAGACCGCGTCGCTGGACGCGCTGGCGAACGACTGGAAGGCCGACGTCCTGCGCATCTCGATGTACATCCAGGAGGACGGGTACGAGACGAACCCGCGCAAGTTCACCGACCTGGTGCACGGCTACATCGAGGAGGCCACCAAGCGCGGCCTGTACGCGCTGGTCGACTGGCACCAGCTCTCGCCGGGCGACCCCAACCACAACACCTCGCGCGCCAAGACGTTCTTCAAGGAGATCGCCAACCGGCACAAGGACAAGACCAACATCATCTACGACATCGCCAACGAGCCGAACGGCGTGACGTGGTCGCGGGTCAAGTCCTACGCCGAGCAGGTCATCCCGGTGATCCGGGCGGAGGACTCGGACAGCCTGGTGCTGGTCGGCACGCACGGCTGGTCGACGTTCGGGCTGTCGGACGGCCGTGACCCGCAGGAAGTGGTGAACAACAAGGTCAACGCGTCGAACGTGATGTACACCTTCCACTTCTACGCGGCCTCGCACGGCACCTCGTACCTCAACACGTTGTCCAAGGTCGCCGACCAGGTGCCGGTGTTCGTCACCGAGTTCGGCACGCAGACCTCGTCGGGTGACGGGTCGAACAACTTCACCAGGTCCCAGCAGTACATCGATCTGATGAACCAGAAGAAAATCAGCTGGGTGAACTGGAACTTCTCCGATGACCACCGGTCGGGCGCCGTGTTCAAGGAAGGCACGTGCTCGGGCAGCTCGTTCTCCGGGACGGGCGTGCTGAAGCCGGCCGGTGTGTGGGTGCGCGACCGCATCCGCACCGCCGACAACTTCCCGACCAGTTGACCACCGTCCCACCAGTGGATCACCGTCCGAGCAGCTAGTCGTGCTGATCACGGTGACCGGCGGCCTTCCGGGCCGCCGGTTACCGTGTCGTACGTGCCCGATTTCGCCCTAGGCCTGGCCGCCCTCGGCCGCCCCGCGTACATCAACCTCGGCCGCGAACACGCGCTGCCCGACGACCGGGACGTGGACGCCATGCGCGCGCAGTGCCACGCCGTCCTGGACGCCGCCTACGAGGCGGGTGTGCGCCGGGTGGACGCCGCCCGTTCGTACGGTCGGGCGGAGGAGTTCCTGGCCCAGTGGCTGGCCTCGCGCGGCCACGAGGACGTGCGGGTGTCCAGCAAGTGGGGGTACGCCTACGTCGCGGACTGGCGGCGGGACGTGGCCACGCACGAGGTGAAGGAGCACTCGGTCGACCGGTTCACCCAGCAGTGGCAGGAGACCCAGGACCTGCTCGGCGTGCACGTCGGGCTCTACAAGGTGCACTCGCTGACGCCCGACAGCCCGCTGTTCGGCGACCCGGACCTGCTCCTCGCCTTGGGCGGGCTGCGCGACTCGGGCGTCCGCCTGGGATTTTCCACGTCCGGCCCGCACCAGGCCGAGACGGTGCGCCGCGCCTTGGAGCTGATGGTCGAGGGACGGCGGCTGTTCGACAGCGTCCAGTCCACCTGGAACGTCCTGGAGACGTCCGTGGGGCCGGCACTGGCGTACGCGAAGGAGTCCGGCGCGGAGGTGTTCGTCAAGGAGGGCATGGCGAACGGCAGGCTGGCCGTGGACCCGCCGCCGCGCGTGCGCGAGTTGGCCGCCGAGCACGGCGTGGGGCCGGACGCGATCGCGTTGGCCGCCGTACGCGCCCAGTGGTGGGCCGATGTGGTCCTGTCCGGGGCGGCGAGCCCCGAACAGCTGCACGCCAACCTGAAGGCCCGTGACATCGACCTGGAGCCGGACGAGCTGGCCGACTGCGCCGAGCCCACCGACCAGTACTGGGCTACTCGGGCGTCGCTGGCTTGGGAATGAGGCGGACGGTCCCGGAGTCGAGGTCGACCGGGCCGCGCGGCGGGGCGCCGGACTCCTCGTCCTCGCCCAGCATCAGCGTGATCTGGCGCTGTTCCAGCTCGATGTGCTTGCCGCCGCTGAACAGGGTGGTGAACTCGTCCAGCGCGGTCGCGGAGATCACCGGGTGGCCCTTGCGGCGGCGGATCGCCTTCCACAGCCGCTCACCCGCCGCCAGGACGAGTAACAGCACGGCGAGGCCGGGGATCGACATCGCGAACATCATGCCCATCGGAACCACCTTCGGATCAGGGCCCGACCATCCGGCACGACCGGCCACCCGGGGTCTTCCGCCTTCGCCCGCACCTCGTCCAGACCCATCCAGCCGCCCCAGGCCACTTCCTCCGGCTGATGGGTGAACGGTCCGTCGCTGCGCACGTCGTAAACGTGCGCGATGTAGCGGATGGTTCCGTCCACGAACGGCGTCTTGAACCGGAACTCCGGCACGGCCGAGATGCCCAACTCCTCGGCCAGCTCACGCACCGCGCACTCGTCCGGCGTCTCACCCGCCGCGACGACACCGCCGCACGTCGGGTCGTACAGACCGGGGTAGACGTCCTTGGTGTCGGTGCGCCGGTGCACGTACACCCGCGTCCCGTCGAGAGAGCGCACCACGATCGCGGCGCACACGTGCCACAGCCCTTCCGCCCGCATCTGAGCGCGCGTCGCCGTGCCTATGGGCGTGCCGTCCGGGTCGACCACCACCACGTGTTCCACACCAAGATCCTCCCCAGGTACTACCGGCGAGTGCTACCTCGGGCCGACGACTGCCGACGGCCTCGCTTCCTACCGTCGTGGCGTTCGCGTCACGAGGAGGAGTTGTGCCCACATCCCTGCGGCTCGCGGTCGCCGAGTTCCGCAATCGGCCCGGTCGCGCCGTGCTGCCCGGTGTCGCCCTGGTCGTCGGCGTCGCCTGCCTGCTGGCCGCCCTGATGCTCAGCGACGCGATGGTCCGCGCGACGGACGACGGTACGCCCGTCGTCCCCGAGAGCGTGGACCTCGTCGTCCGCCCGGTCTACGACTCCGACGCCGTGCTCGACCAGACGACCGCCGACCGGGTCGCTCACGCCGCCGGGGTGACACAGGTGCACCCGGTCCGCGAGGTCCGCACCGATCTGCTGCTGGACGGCGGCCGGGCCAACGACCGCCGGGCCACCGCTGACGTCGAGCTGGACCGGGACGGCCTGCGCCGGGTGCCGATCCTGGAGGGCCGCTCGCCCGGCTCGGACGGCGAGATCGCCATCGACCGGGTCACCGCCTACGAGCACGGGCTCAAGCCGGGTGGCGCGGTCAAGCTCGCGGACGCGGCCGGCAAGCCGTTGGACGTGGTGGTCCGGGGCATCACCAAGCGCGGTTCGCTCGGCGAGGAACCGCGGATCGTGGTCGGGGAGGGGCTGGCCGCCAAGCTCGACGGCACGCCCCGGTTCCAGTCGCTGCACGTGGTCGGCGGCGACCTGGACGCCGTCGCGCAGGCCGCGGGAGCGGGGTTCCGGGTGGACACCAGGGCCTCGGTCGTCGCCGAGCCGCCGAACAACGACCTGGCGGTCATGCTGCTGCCGTTCAGCATCCTGGCGCTGGCCACCTCGGTGTTCGTCGCCTCGGCCACCTACCGCGCCGTCTACGCGCAACGCCAGCGGCACACCGCGCTCCTGCGGTGCCTCGGCGCGCACCGCGGCCCGCTCGTCTGGGCGAACCTCTTCGAAGCGCTGCTCACGGGCGCCGTCGCCGGTGCGGTCGGCGCGGTGCTCGGCGGGTCGGTGGCGTGGCTGCTGGCCAGGCTGTTCGACACCACCGGCCTGTCCGCGCTGCTCGGCGCGGTGGAGCTGAGCCCGCCGCTGCTGCCCACCGTCGGCCAGCTCGTGATCGGGGTCGTCACGGCCTCCGCCCTCAGCGCGTTCGCCGCGGTCCGGCCCGCGCTGGCCGCCGCCCGCATCTCGCCGCTCGCGGCGCTGCGGACGTCCGAAGGCCAGACGTCGGACCAGGCCGTGGTGCGCCGCCGACGGGTCTTCGGCATCACGCTGGTGGCCGCCGCGGCGGCCATGGCGGCGCTGGCGGTGCTCTTCAACGGCTCGCTGCCGGCCATCTTCCTGGTCCTGTTCTCCGGCATCACCGCCGTGTTCGGCCTGTTCGGCGTGCTCGGGCCGGTCATCGTGCCCGCGCTGGGCCGGATCTTCGGCTCGGTCGCGAGTCGGTTCGGCGGCGCGCAGTGGAAGCTGGCCGCCGCCGAGGTGCGGCGGGTGCCGCAGCGGTCCGCGTCCGTGGCGATGCCGCTGCTGCTGGCCGCCGCGATGGTCACGTTCTTCGCCGTCACGGTCGGTTCCGCGCAGCGGATGGAGGACGAGTTCAGCAACGAGCCGAAGCCCGATGCCGTAGTGGTGGACTCCGGTGGGCGCGCTCTCGACGGTGGTGTCGGCGCGGCGGCCGACCGGCCGGAGGCGGCGAGCACCGTCGTCGTGCACGGCATCGACGTGCAGCAGCGTGACGTGGACGGCTTCGGGTTCCCGACCCAGGTCGTCGGCGCGGATCCCGACCGCATGCGTGAGTGGCTGACCAGGCAGAACGTGAACGCCGACTTCAAGACGGGGACGGTGCTGCTCAACGAGTGGTACGCCGAGCGGTTCGGTGCGCAGCTCGGCCGGCCGTTCACCGTCGAAGGCCTGCCCGGCGGGCCGCGCACGGCCACGGTCGTCGGCACGTTCACCGGCTCGCTGCTCGACGACGCCGACGTGGTGCTCCCCGACCCGGGCCTGGCGCCCCCGTCGAAGGTGCTGGTGTCGTTCCGGCCGGGCGCGGACCCGGCGGCGTACCAGGAGGGCGTGCGGGCGTCCCTGACCGGTTCACCCACCGTTCTGGTGAAAACGAAGGCCGACGAGAGCGCACAGAGTCAGCGCTACCTCGACCTGGGCATCGTGATGCTGATGGTGCTGCTGGGCCTGTCCGTCGCGGTCGCCGTGACCGGTATCGGGACCGCGTTGACGATCTCCGTGCAGGAGCGCCGCAAGGAGCTGGCACTACGGCGGGCGCTGGGCGTGACCAAGGGCGGGCTGCAAGGCGGCGTGGTGGCCGAAGCGGTGCTGTTGGCGCTGGTCGGAGTGCTGGGCGGCGGTGTCTTCGGCCTGGTCTACGCGGAGCTGACGCTGGCCGCGATCGGCGTGTTCGCGTGGCCCACCGCGGCGGTGCTCCCGCTGCTGGTCGGCGGGGCCGGCGTGGTCGTGCTGGCGGTCGTCGCGGCGTTCGGACCGGCCCGCGGGGCGTCCCGGATCCGACCCGCCGCCGGACTCGCGGCCGGCTGAAACGTGACCTGGGTCCCGGCGGTGTGTCGGTGGTAGGTCGTAGGCTGCGTGTATGCGGCGGATCATGGGAACCGAAGTGGAGTACGGCATCTCGGTGCCGGGTGACGCGACGGCGAACCCGGTGCTCACCTCGACACAGGTGGTGCTGGCCTACGCGGCCGCCGCCGACATACCGCGGGCGCGCCGGGCGCGCTGGGACTACGAGGTCGAATCGCCGCTGCGCGACGCGCGCGGTTTCGACCTCGGCACGCCCGGCGGCCACCCCGGCGACAGCGATGTCGAGGACCTGGGCGCGGCCAACGTCATCCTCACCAACGGCGCGCGCCTGTACGTGGACCACGCGCACCCGGAGTACTCCGCGCCCGAGGTCACCAACGCGCGCGACGCGGTGATCTGGGACAAGGCGGGGGAGCGGGTGATGGAGGAGGCCGCGATGCGCGCGGCCACCGTCCCCGGCCAGCCCCGGCTCCAGCTCTACAAGAACAACGTGGACGGCAAGGGCGCCAGCTACGGCACCCACGAGAACTACCTGATGCAGCGCAGCACGCCGTTCACCGCGGTGATCGCCGGGCTCACGCCGTTCTTCGTGTCCCGCCAGGTCATCACCGGCTCCGGCCGGGTCGGCATCGGCGCGGCGGGCGAGGAGGCCGGCTACCAGCTGTCCCAGCGCTCGGACTACATCGAGGTCGAGGTCGGCCTGGAGACCACGCTCAAGCGCGGCATCATCAACACCCGCGACGAGCCGCACGCCGACGCGGACAAGTACCGCCGGCTGCACGTCATCATCGGTGACGCGAACCTCGCCGAGTACTCCACCTACATCAAGTGCGGCTCCACGTCCCTGGTGCTGGACATGATCGAGGCCGGCCGCCGGTTCGACGACCTGCGGTTGCAGGACCCGGTCCGCGCGGTGCACCAGATCAGCCACGACCCGACCCTCAAGACCAAGGTCGACCTGGCCGGCGGGCGCAAGTTCACCGGATTGGACCTCCAGTTCGCCTACTACGAGCGCGCCGCCGCGTTCGTGGAGCAGGAGGGCTACGGCGACCGCGACGTGCTCCGCGTGTGGGGCGAGGTGCTGGACGCGCTGGCCCGCGACCCGCAGGAGTGCGCCAACCGGCTCGACTGGGTGGCCAAGCTGCGGCTGCTGGAGGGCTACCGCGCCCGGGACGGCCTGGCCTGGGGCTCGCCCCGGCTGTCGCTGGTCGACCTGCAGTACTCCGACGTGCGGCTGGACAAGGGCCTGTACAACCGGCTGGTGGCGCGCGGCTCGATGAAGCGCCTGGTCAGCGAGGAGGAGGTCCGTGCGGCCATCCTCGCGCCACCGGAGGACACCCGCGCCTACTTCCGCGGCCGCTGCCTGGAGCGCTACCCGACCTCGGTGGCCGCCGCGTCCTGGGATTCGGTGATCTTCGACCTGGGTCGCGAATCACTTGTCCGCATTCCCACCCTGGAGCCCCTGCGTGGCACAAAAGCGCACGTCGGGGCCCTCCTGGAGGCTTCGGACACGGCCGAGCAACTGGTGGAGGCGCTGACCAGGGGCTGATCATCAGACCCGAGTGGCAGGCGCAAAATGTCGTACCTGGTGGGTAGTGTTTAACTCGCAGGACCCGAAGACCGGGAGGTCGACATGGCCCAGGAACAGGTTCAGCGCCAAGGCGGCGGTGACGGCGACGAGAGCGGCGACGGCGCGGCGGCGGCCGGCCAGGAGCGCCGGGAGAAGCTCGGCGAGGACGTCGACGCCATTCTCGACGAGATCGACGACGTGCTCGAAGAGAATGCCGAGGACTTCGTCCGCGCGTACGTGCAAAAGGGCGGCGAGTAAGAAGCCGCCGGCGGGACAGGAGAAGAACGCACACATGGACCACAGCTCGACCGGGCATTACCCGGCCGCGTCGCTGCCCCCGGCCTACCTCAGGCCGGGGTCGTCGTCGTTCACCGATTTCCTCCGCGCCCAGGCCCCCGAACTACTGCCGTCGGGCCGCAAACTGCCGGAGGGCAGCGCGGTGCAGGCTCCGCACGGCACCACCATCGTCGCGCTCACGTTCAAGGGCGGCGTGGTGATCGCGGGCGACCGGCGCGCCACGATGGGCAACGTGATCGCCCAGCGTGACATGAAGAAGGTGTTCATCACCGACGACTACTCGGCGGTGGGCATCGCGGGCACGGCGGGCATCGCGGTCGAGATCGTCCGGCTCTACGCGGTCGAGCTCCGCCACTACGAGAAGATCGAGGGCGTCTCGCTGTCGTTGGACGGCAAGGCGAACCGGCTCTCGGCGATGATCAAGGGCAACCTTGACGCCGCACTGGCGGGTCTCGCGGTCGTGCCGCTGTTCGCGGGCTTCGACATCGACGCGGCCGACCCGGAACGGGCAGGCCGCATCGTCTCCTACGACGTGACCGGCGGGCGCTACGAGGAGTCGCAGGGCTACCAGGCCGTCGGCTCGGGCTCGCTGTTCGCGAAGTCGGCGATGAAGAAGCTCTACGACCCGGACGCGGACGCCGAGCTGGCGACCCGGACCGCGATCGAGGCGTTGTACGACGCCGCGGACGACGACTCGGGCACCGGCGGTCCGGACGTGATCCGCAAGATCTACCCCGTCGTCGTGACCATCACCGCCGATGGCGCGACCCACCTGTCCGACGCGGACACCGCCACGCTGGCCGAGTCGGTCGTCGAGGGCCGCCGCAGCAAGCCGGCGGGCTGAGCGCCGTGCCGATCCCCATCCCCACCCGCATCCGCCGAGCCCGGGAGCCGCAGCAGTGACGATGCCGTTGTACGCCTCACCCGAGCAGATCCTCCGCGATCGCGCGGAGTACGCCCGGAAGGGCATCGCCCGCGGCCGGAGCGTGGTCGTGCTCCGGTACGCCGACGGGGTGCTGTTCGTGGCGGAGAACCCGTCCGCCACCCTGCACAAGGTGTCCGAGATCTACGACCGCATCGCGTTCGCCGCGGTCGGTCGGTACAGCGAGTTCGAGAACCTGCGGCAGGCGGGCATCCGGTTCGCCGACATCCGCGGGTACCAGAACGACCCGCGCGACGTGACCGGCAGGTCACTGGCGAACGTGTACGCCCAGACCCTGGGCTCGATCTTCGCCGAGCAGATCAAGCCCCTTGAGGTGGAGATCTGCGTGGCCGAGGTCGGCACCGCGCCCGAGCAGGACACGCTGTACCGGCTGACCTACGACGGTTCGATCGTGGAGGAGCCGCAGTACGTCGTGATGGGCGGCCAGGCCGAGGCGACGAGTACCGCGTTGAAGGACGCGTACACCGAAGGCGAGCCCCTGGCCGACGCCGTCCGCGTCGCGGTGAAGGCCCTCAGCGCCGGCAGCACCACCACCGGCAACGGCAAGCCGGACCTCCTGGACCGCGGCAAGCTGGAAGTGGCGGTCCTGCAACGCGACCGCCCGCGCCGCGCGTTCCGCCGCATCACGGGCGCCGCCCTGGCCGCCCTGCTCCCCGGCGACGAGCCCGCCCCCGAGGCAGCCGAAACCGAAGAGCCGACCCCGCCCGCCAAGGGCGGCAAGAAGCCGGTGACGGACGTGAACCTGCCCCCGAACGACGACAAGGCGTAGGTTCCCGCACTCGCACGACCCCGCACTCGCACGACGAGGAAGGCCCTCGGCTGATGCCGGGGGCCTTCCTCGTGTCCTACAGGAAGATCTTGACCAGCTGATCGCGCCCCTGGGATCGCGCCGCAGGTGAAGAGGAGCGGACGGGGCACTCGGGGAGTGCCCCATCCCGCGTGTCACGCGGCTGGAGGACCTGCCGTCAGCGGAAGAGTGGACCGGCTCAGGTGCGGGCCAGGGGTGAGGGGAGTTCGACGAAGTCCTCGGTGTGGTCCAGGGCGGTGAGGACGGCGAGCAGCCGCAGTTCGGCGCGGTAGCGCAGGTCGTCACCGTGGGAGACCGGTCCGATGCGGCGGGCGGCGAATTCCGCGATCGGGAAGCCCGCCGAGGCGAAGTACCGCATCCGGTTGTCCTCGGCGGCGTCCAGGTACGCGGTGGTGCGCATGTGGCCGTTCTGGTCCACGTCCGGCCAGCGCACGTGGGTGGTGGTCGTGAAGGGCATCTGTCGAGTATGCGGGCGTTGGGTGATGTCGGCGGTCCGCACGGCTGGGACTCCGGCTGCGCGAGCCCGCGTGGACATCACCCGTTCGCCCGCCCGCTACGCGATGGCCTTGGCCAAGAACCGGCCCGTGCGCTCACGGACCGAAGGCGTGTCCAGCCCGCGCACCACGACCGTGGTCCGCCGCCGCAGCACGTCGTCCACCTCGGTCGCCCACTCGTACCGCTGCGCGTGCGCCACCTGGGCCCAGATGTCCGGCCCGTCGGGGTGTACCCGGTCGAGCAGCGACGGGTCGTCCAACGCCAACGCCAGCACCTCGTGGCTCACCGTGCCGTAGTGCGTGGCCAAGTGCCTGAGCACGTCGTCCGGCAACGACGGCAGCTCACGACCCAGCTGCGCGCTCACCCGTTCGGGAAGAGCCGCACCCGGCAACGCCGCCGGCACGCCGTCGAACGCGTGCGACAGATCGCGCCCCAACGCCTCGCCGACCCGGGCCAGCACCGAAGCGCCGATGCGCCGGAACGTGGTCCACTTGCCGCCCGCCACGCTGATCATCCCGCCGCGCCCGCTGCTGATCACCGTCTCGCGCTTGGCGTGGCTGGTGTCGCCGGACCCGCCGGGCAGCACCCGCAGCCCGGCGAACGTGTAAGCCAACCGCGAGCGGTCCAGGGCTTCGGCGGAGATGCCGACCGACGCCTCGCCCAGGATCTGGTCGATGTCGGCCGGCGAGCACCGCACGTCGGCCGGGTCGCCCTCGTACGCCTCGTCGGTCGTGCCGAGCAGCAACTGCCCTTCCCACGGGATGGCGAACGACACCCGCACGTCGTCCACCGGGATGGTCATCGCCGCACGCCACGGCGTGTCCGTCCGAAGCACCAGGTGCGAGCCCTTGGACAGCCGGATGCTCGGCGCGGCCGACCGGTCCTCCATCCGCCGCAGCGCGTCCAGCCACGGCCCGGTCGCGTTGACCACCACCGAGGCGTCCAGGCCGAACGTCGAGCCGTCCACGCGGTCCCGCAGCTCGACACCGGTCACCAGAGCACCGCGCTTGCGCAGCGCCACCACCTCGACGTGGTTGAGCAGCACGGCACCGGCCTCGGCCGCCGCCCGCGCCGCCGTGATGGCCACGCGGGAGTCGTTCATCTGGTGGTCGTAGTAGAGCGCTGCTCCGCGCAGCCCGTCGGTGCGCAGGTGCGGCACGTACTCGACGGCCCGCCGCGCCGACAGCACCTTGCCCATGCCGTCGCCGAACCCGGACAGCGCCGAGTACAGCACCACGCCCGCGCCGAGCACCGACCGCGAGTGCGGCCCGCCCCGGTACACCGGCACCAGGAACGGCAGCGGCCGGACCAGGTGCGGCGCCAGGTGGTCGCCCAACGCGCGCCGCTCGGCGTGGTTCTCCCGCACCATCGGCACCGCGCTCGGACCCATCGCCAGGTATCGCAGCCCGCCGTGCACCAGCTTGGACGACGCGCTGGAGGTGGCGCCGGCGAAATCACCCGCCTCCACCAGCGCCACCCGCAGGCCCGACCGGGCCGCCGCCCACGTGGTGGCGATGCCCAGCGCACCGCCACCGATCACGACCAGGTCGAAGGCGCCGTGTCCCAGCGCCTCGCGCGCCCTGGCCCGTTGCTCGCTCATCGCTGCTCACTCATCGTTGTCGTCCTCGTCAATCCAGCCGACGGTCCGCTCGACCGCCTTCTTCCACTTGCGGTAGCCCTTGTCGCGGGTCCGCGCGTCCATGGTCGGCAGCCACTCGGCCGCCTTGTGCCAGTTCTCGCGCAGGCTCTCGGTGTCCGACCAGTAGCCGACCGCGAGGCCCGCCGCGTAGGCCGCGCCCAGACACGTGGTCTCGGCGACGATCGGCCGCACCACCGGCACGTCCAGCACGTCCGACAGGAAGCCCATGAGCAGGTTGTTCGCCGTCATGCCGCCGTCGACCTTCAACGCGACCAGCTCGACGCCCGAGTCGGCGTTCATCGCGTCCACGACCTCGCGGGTCTGCCAGGCCGTTGCCTCCAGCACCGCGCGGGCGATGTGGCCCTTGTCGATGTAGCCGGTCAGGCCCGCGATGATGCCGCGTGCGTCGGACCGCCAGTGCGGCGCGAACAGACCGGAGAACGCGGGCACGAAGTACGCGCCGCCGTTGTCCTCCACCGACCGGGCCAGCGTCTCGATCTCGGGAGCGCTGGAGATCAGCCCCATCTTGTCCCGGAACCACTGCACCAACGCGCCGGTGACGGCGATCGCGCCTTCCAGCGCGTACGCCGCCGGCTGGTCGCCGATCTTGTAGCCGACCGTGGTGAGCAGGCCGTTCTCCGAGACGACCGGCTTGTCACCGGTGTTGACCAGCAGGAAGCTGCCGGTGCCGTAGGTGCACTTGCCCTCGCCGGGGGAGTAGCAGGTCTGGCCGAACAGCGCCGCCTGCTGGTCGCCGAGCGCGGACGCCACCGGGACGCCCTCCAGCGTGCCGGTCGCGGTGCCGTAGACCTCGGCGGACGAGCGGATCTCCGGCAGCATCGCCTTGGGCACACCGATCGCGTCGACCAGCTCGTCGTCCCAGTCCAGCGTCTCCAGGTTCATCAGCATGGTGCGGCTGGCGTTGGTGACGTCGGTGACGTGGCGGCCGGTGAGCTTCCAGATCAGCCAGGTGTCCATGGTGCCGAACAGCACCTCGCCGCGTTCGCCGCGCTCACGCAGGCCGTCGACGTGGTCGAGCAGCCAGCGGACCTTGGGGCCGGAGAAGTAGGTGGCCAGCGGCAGGCCGCACTTGTCCCGGAACCGGTTCTGCTCGCCGAGTTCCTTGACGAGCTGGTCGGTGCGGGTGTCCTGCCAGACGATCGCGTTGTGCACGGGCTTGCCGGTGGCCTTGTCCCAGACCAGCGTGGTCTCGCGCTGGTTGGTGATGCCGACGGCGGCGAGGTCGTGCACGGTCAGCGACGCCTTCTGCAGCGCGCCGTGCACGACGTCCAGCACGTTGGCCCAGATCTCCTCGGCGTCGTGCTCGACCCAGCCGGGCTTGGGGAAGATCTGCCGGTGCTCCTTCTGGGACACGGACACGATCGCGCCCCCGTGGTCGAAGACGATGCACCTCGACGAGGTGGTGCCCTGGTCGATGGCGGCGATGTAAGTGTTCACGGGCTTGCTCCTCATTGGCTCAGAAGACGGCGATGTCGACCAGACCGGCAAGTGCTCCACCGATCAGCGGACCAACGACGGGGATCCAGGCGTATCCCCAGTCCGACGCACCCTTCCCGGGGATCGGCAGGACGGCGTGCGCGATGCGGGGACCGAGGTCGCGCGCGGGGTTGATGGCGTAGCCGGTGGGCCCGCCGAGGGACATGCCGATGCCGACGACCAGCAGGGCGACGATCAGCACGCCGGTGCCGGAGGTCTCCAGGCCCTTGGTCTGGCCGGTCGCCAGGATGACGAACACCAGCACGAACGTGGCGATGACCTCGGTGGTCAGGTTCTGCACCCGGTGGCGGATCTCGGGGCCGGTGGCGAAGATGCCGAGCACCTCGCCGGTGTTGGCGCGGAACTGGCCGAGGTAGGCGAGGTAGCACAGCACGGCACCGGTGAACGCGCCGAGGAACTGGGCGGCCAGGTACAGCGGGACGGTGCTCCAGTCGCCGTTGTGGATGGCCAGGCCGAGGGTGACCGCCGGGTTGAGGTGTGCGCCGGACAGCGGTGCGACGGCGTAGGCGCCCGCGAGTACCGCGAAGCCCCAGCCGAACGTGATCACCGCCCAGCCGGCGCCGTTCGACTTCGACTTCGCCAACACGACGCCCGCCACGACGCCGTTGCCCATCAGCAACAGCAGTGCGGTGCCCAGGAACTCACCGATGAAGATCGACTGGTTGGTCATCCACGCGCCCTCTCTGGCCTGAATGCCGTTCGACAATGTCGTACGGTGCGCGTGAATCCTGTGCCGACGCTCACAAGTTGTCAACCCTCGGAAACACCCGCTTTACCAGGGGATGGCGCCGAGCTCACGCGAGATGGACCGCGCGGCCTCGCGGACGTAGGACACCAGTTCGGTGCGCGGCTGCTTGTTCTCGTCGCACAGCCGCTCGACCGGTCCCGAAATCCCGACCGCGCCGACCGTCACCGCCCGCCGGTCCCGGATGGGCGCGGCCAGCGACACCTCGCCCTCCACCAGCTCCTCGACATCCGAAGCCCAGCCACGTTGTCTCACCTGCTCCAACGCGTCGCCGAGCCGATCGGGATCGGTGATCGTGGCGGGCGTGTAGGCCTTGAGCGGCTCGTCGTCGGTGAGGCCGACGGGGTCGTCGGCGAGCAGGACCTTGCCCAACGCGCTGGCGTGCGAGGGGAGCAGGGCGCCGACTTCGAGGACCTGGCGGGAGTTGTCCGGGCGGAACACGTGGTGCACGACCAGGACCTGGTTCTCGTGCAGGGTGCCGATGCGGACGCTCTCCATGCTGCGCGAGGCCAGCGAGTCCGACCAGTTCAGCGCACGTGTGCGCAGCTCGTTGCCGTCGAGGTAGCTGCTGCCGATGTGGAACAGGGCCGCGCCGAGCTGGTACTTGCCCGTGTCCGGCGACTGCTCCACGAACCCGACGAGCTGGAGTGTCCGCAGGATGCCGTGGACGGTCGGTTTGGGCAGTTCGAGGGCCCGCGCCAACTCCGCGACCCCCATCTGCCGCGCACCACTGGCCAGCAGCCGCAACACCGCGGCTGCCCGTTCGATGGACTGAATGGGACCGGGCACGCGGTCACTCTAGCGCGAATCTGTTCGACTATGTCGAATGGTGCGCGTGTCCGCAGAGTTGCGGGCGGCGAAGGTGGGTTGTCGGGTTGGATGGGGCGGTGCGAGGAGCGGATGGCCGGGTGTCCCAACAGGCGACGGCCTCCGACGGCGCCACCGTCTACCAGGCCGGCCGGGACATCCACGTCCACGTCCACCCGAGGCGCAACGGGGTCGCACGGCACCTCCCGCCACCCAACCCGAACTTCACCGGCCGCACCGAGCTGCTGGCCGCCTTGGACGACGTTCCGTCGGTGCTCACGCTGAGGGGCATGGGCGGCGTGGGCAAGACGCAGCTGGCCCTGGCGTACGCACACCGCGTCGCCGCCACCTTCGACGTGGTGTGGTGGGTGCCTGCCGAACAATCCACTCTCATCCCGGACCACCTGGCCGACCTCGGGCGGGCGCTCGGGCTGCCGAGTGAGGACGACCCGGTCGCGATGACCGCCGTCGTGCTGGCCGCGCTGCACGGGCGGCGTTCGCTGCTGGTCTTCGACAACGCCGACGACCCGGCCGCCGTCCGCGAGTTCCTGCCCTCGGGCGGGCGGGTGCTGATCACGACCCGTCGGGCGGGCTTCACGGCCCTGGGTGCGGTGCTGGACGTGGACGTGCTGAGCCGGTCGGAGAGCGTGGCACTGCTGCGGCGGCGCGTGCCCGAGATCGCCGAACCGTCGGCCGCCGGGCTGGCGGAGTTCTTCGGCGACCTCCCGTTGGCGATCGAGCAGGCCTCCGCCTACCTGGACGCGTCCGGACTGCCGGTCGAGGACTACCTCGACCTGCTGCGCACCCGCACCGCGGAGATGATCGGGCACGGCCGGATCGCCGACCGGCAGGACACCCTGGCGACGCTGTGGGACCTGTCGCTGGCCGCCGTGGCGGAGCAGGCGCCGGCCGCCGTGCCGCTGCTCGACCTGCTGGCCCGACTCGCGCCCGAACCCGTGCCGCTGGACCTGTTCACCAAGCACTCCGAGGTGCTGCCCGCGCCGTTGGCGGAGGTGGTGACCGACCCGCTGGCCTGGGCGAACACCGTCGGCGTCCTGGTGGACCGGTTCCTCGTGCGGCGGGCCGGTCGCGAGGTGACGATCGTCCACCGGCTGCTCCAACAGGCACTGGTCGCCCGCTCGCCGGGCGACCGGTCAACCTGCCAGGAGCTGCTGCTGGCCGATCTGCCCGAGAAGGTCGTCGGCACCCCGGAGAACTGGCCTCGGTGGCGTGCACTCCTCCCGCACGTGCTGGCCGTGTGCGAGGACTCGTCGGTGGACGCCATGTTGCTGGAGCGCGCGGGCACCTACCTGCTGGAACACGGCAGGGTGGCGGACGCCCACACCTTGCTCGAACGGGCGCTGGCGGCGCTGGATCCCGATGGCCCGCGCCCCATCGTCGTGATGAACAAGCTTTGGAGCGCGCTACACGCGCTCGGGAGGCACACGGACGCGCTCGGCCTCGCCCAGCGGGCGCTGGCGCTCTGCAACGCCACTCCCGACGTCCACGCGGACCACCTCACCATGGCGCTGATCCAACTCAGCGCGTCACTGCAGTCGGCCGGACGTCCCCAGGAAGCGAGATCGCTGTTCGACCGGGCGCTTCGGATCGCCGGGAAGAACCTCGACCTCGGCCCTTCCCACATGACCCACTACGGCGGAATCCTGCTCGCACAGGGCAGGTATGCCGAAGCCGTGCCGCTGCTGGAACGCGGTGTCGCCGCCACCGAGGTGGCACGCGGGCCGGATCACCTGGAGACCGCAGGCGTCCTCCAACTCCTCGCCCAAGCGCACCGCTTGCTCGGCAGACCCACCTCGGCCCGGCCGTTGCTCGAACGCGCCCTGGCCATCGTGGAGAGCGCCTACGGGCCCGAGCACTCCGGCGTCGTCGCGGCGTTGAGCGCCGTCGGCGATGTGCTGATCGCCGTGGGTGACTCGATCGGCGCCCAGCCATACCTCCGACGAGTGCTGGAGATCACCGAAGCGGTCTACGGGTCCACTCACCCGCAGTTCGGGGCGACCCTCAACAGCCAGGCCAACGCGTGGCGGGTCGCGGGACACCCGGCCAAGGCGATTTCGCTGCACCAGCGTGCGGCGGCCATGGCGGAGGAGACGTACGGGCCTGATCACCCGGTCGTGGCCGACCGCATCGGCAACCTCGGCGTCGCGCTGTGCGATCTGGAGCGGTTCGCGGAGGCGCTACCGCTGTTCGAACGCGCGGTCGCGTGCGTCGAGGCCGCCCACGGGCCCGACCACGCCGAATTGGCCGTACCGCTGGCCAACCTCGGCGCGGCTCTCGACGGATTGGGGCGACCCGCGGAGGCGTTGCCGGTCCTGGAACGCGCCTTGCGCATCGCCGAGGCCGTACACGGGCCGGAGCACCCGGCGGTCGCCGACGTGCTCGGCGTCGTCGGCTCGAACCTGTTCCGGCAGGGTCGCTTCGAGCAGGCCCGGCGGACGTACGCCCGCGCACTGGAGATCAAGCAGGCCGCGCTGGGTGCCGGGCACCCCCACGTGGCCGGTCTCCTGGCACAGTCGGCCAACATCTCCTTCATGCTCGGCAAGCTGTCCGAAGCCCGACCGGCCTACGAACGTGCGGTCGCCATCTACGAGGGCGCTTTCGGGCCGGAACACCCGGAGGTGGTCTCGATCCGGCAGTTCCTGGCGCTCACCCTGCGTGCGGAGGGGCGGTCGGTCGAGGCTCGGACGCACTTGGAACGCGCGCTGGAGGTCGTCGGCGGACCTGACGATCCCCGCGTCGCCGCCATCTCGCTTTACCTCGCCCGCGTGCTGCTCGACCTCGACCTGACCGAAGAGGCACGCGCCGCGCATGAGCGTGGGATGGCGATCGCCGAGGCGGTGTACGGCGAAGGGCTGGACAACTTCCTCGGCGGCGTCGAGCACCTGCTGTCGATCCGGGAGACCGGCTAGAGATCGAGTGACCAGGTCCGGGCTTCCACGTCACGGCCGAACAGGCGTTCCGGCGCGCTGTTGTCCGGCGTCAAACCTCAACTCTCTGGTCGGGTGGAGCCCAGGCGTGGGTGTCGCCCGACCGGGTGGATCGATGGCCGGATTAGGCCGTTCGGCGCAGACTCCCTCGGGGGGTGTCACTACGAGAGGAGTCGACGGATGAGAACCCGAATACTCGCCGCCGTGGGCGCGATCGTCGCAGCTGTGCTGACACCCGCGACCGCGACTGCCGAAGAACCGTGGACAGTGGTGGCCGAGGGGTTGAACAACCCCCGCGGCCTGGCGTTCGCCCATGACGGTGCGCTCTACGTCGCCGAGTCCGGCCGGGGCGGGGAAGGGCCGTGCATCCCCGGCCCTGAAGGCGACGAGGTGTGCTTCGGCGCCACCGGCGCCATCACCAGAGTCGCCAAGGGCGAGCAGAGCCGGGTGATCACCGGCCTGCCCTCGATCGCCGGGCGGGACGGCTCCGCCGCGCTCGGCCCGAGCGACGTGGACCCGCAAGGTCACGGCGGGCTGTACTTCACCGTCGGCCTGGGCGCCGATCCCGCCGTGCGCAACGACCTCCCGCCGCTGGGCCGGAACGCGTCCGGCTGGCTCCTGCGCCGGCACGGCCACGGCGGCTGGAAGCAAGTGGCCGACATCGGCGCGTTCGAGGCGGAGCAGAACCCCGACGGCGGCCTGCCGGACACCAACCCGAACTCGGTGGTCGCCACGTCGGCCGGTCAGGTGGTCGTCGACGCGGGCGGCAACTCCCTGCTGCGGGTCTTCGGCCGCCACGCGATCCGCACCCTCGCCGTCTTCGACACCCGGACCATCGACGGCCAACCGGTGCAGTCGGTGCCCACTTCGGTCGTGGAGCGGGACGGCGCCTTCTACGTCGGTGAGCTCACCGGCTTCCCGTTCCCGCCAGGTAAGGCACGCGTGCACCGCGTCGTGCCGGGGCAGGGGCCCAGGGTGATCGCCGACGGCTTCACCAACATCGTCGACATCGCCTTCGACCACAAGAACCGGCTCTACGTGCTGGAGATCTCGCACAACGGGCTGCTCTCGGGTGACCCGACCGGCGCGCTGATCCGGGTGAACCACGACGGCTCGCGCACGATCATCGCGCAGGAAGGGCTGACCATGCCCGGTGGCCTGACGATCCGGGACCACGAGGCGTACGTCTCCAACTGCGGCGTGTGCCCGGGAGGCGGCACTGTCGTCAGCATCCCGCTCGGTTGACCGGCCTCGGTTGGCCGCGTGACGACGCGACGCGGCCAATCGGGTCTCAGGGAGTGCGGCTTCGCGGACCACCGGAAGGCGGCGGCTCACAGCGGGGACCGGTACACGGCCAAGGCCGCGGGGCGGGCGCGGAACTCGAACGTGGAGCCCGTGGGGCCGACCTCGCCGTCCGTCGCGATCGCCACCGCGTCGTCGAGCAGCCGGACGTCCAGCCACCGCGTCTCCAGGTGCCGGTACGTGCGGCTGCGGTGCAGGGAGCCGAGCAGGGCGCCGATGAAGAACCGCGCCCGCGAGAACCGGGTGTCGGCGCGGATGTACCGCACGTCCATCAGGCCCGCGTCCAGGGCGGGCCGCATGGTCGGCGCGAAGCCCTTCGGCCGGTACGGGCCGTTGCCGACGAACAGCATCCACACCAACTGCGGCTCGCCGTTCAGCTCCACCCGCAACGGTCGCGACGTGCGCAGCACGCGGGCCAGCGCGATGGCCGCCGCCGGCCACTTGCCCCACCGGTCCTGCAACTTTTCCCGCAGCCGCACCATGTCGGGGTAGCCGCCGAGGCTCGCGGTGTTGACGAACCAGCGCGGCGGGGCGCCGTCCACGGACACAGCGGCCAGGTCCACCAGCACGCCCTCACCGTCCGCGACCGCCCGTGCGGTGTCGTCCAGCCCACGCACGCCGACGTCCCGGGCGAAGTGGTTCAACGTCCCGGCCGGGACCAGCGCCAACGGCAGCCGGTTCGCCGCCGCCAACGCCGCGACCGCGGCCACCGAGCCGTCACCGCCCGCCACGCCCAACGCGCGCGGAGCGTGATCGGCGATCACGGTGTCGAGATCCTCGATTCCCACGATCGTGGCTTTCGGCCACTCCTGCGCCAGGGCTTCGGTCGGGTCCACCCCGCCCAGGCCGGCGCTCGGGTTCACCACGACGACCAGACCCTCGCCGTCGATCAGCGGCTCCAGCTCCTGGTGCTCGCGCGCCGACGCCGCGTCGGTCCGCCCCAGCGGCCACCAACGCCTGGTCAGCAGGCCCGCGCCGATCCCGATCGCGGTGCCCGCGGCCACGTCCGACGGCCAGTGCACGCCCGTGTGCACCCGCGAATAGGCCACCGCCGCCGCGACCGGCGCGACCACCGCCGCCAGCGCGGGCGACTCCATCGCCAACGCCGTGGTGAACGCCGCCGCCGACGCCGCGTGCCCGGACGGGAACGACGACGACTTCGGCCGCCTGGTCAGCCGGCGCGGCACCAGCAGCAGGTCGGCGGCCGGCCTGCGGCGCGGGAACAGCCGTTTCGCCACCAGGCTCGAACTGAAGCTCGCACCCGCGATCGCGGCCACCCCGCGCAACGCGGCACGCCTGGTCACGCCCTTGCGCATGGCCAGCACGCCGGCCACGGCAAGCCACAAGACGCTGTGGTTAGCGGCTCGTGACAATCTCTTCATCCCGTGATCGACATGCGACGCCCGCAGGGCGCCGGAACGCCTCATCAGGGCCAGGTCCAGGCGGTTCACTCGTCGGAGCACACAAGAACGTTATCCGCGAAAACGGCGCGACGCCCGATTGGATCACTGAAGAAAAGCCCGAATGCGCCTACTGTTAAGGGATGCAGCGGCGGATCTTCGGCATTGAGACTGAGTTCGGGGTGACCTGCACCTTCCACGGGCAGCGCAGGCTGTCCCCGGATGAGGTCGCGCGTTATCTGTTCCGCCGGGTCGTCTCGTGGGGACGCTCGTCGAACGTCTTCCTGCGCAACGGCTCTCGGCTCTACCTGGACGTGGGCTCGCACCCCGAGTACGCGACGGCGGAATGCGACGACCTCGCCCAGCTCGTCACGCATGACAAGGCTGGTGAGCGGATCCTCGAAGACCTGCTCGTCGACGCCGAGCGCAGGCTCGCCGACGAGGGCATCGGGGGAGACATCTTCCTGTTCAAGAACAACACCGACTCCGCGGGCAACTCCTACGGTTGCCACGAGAACTACCTGGTCGCGCGGGCGGGGGAGTTCTCCCGCATCGCCGACGTCCTGCTGCCGTTCCTGGTGACCAGGCAGCTCATCTGCGGCGCGGGCAAGGTGCTCCAGACGCCGCGCGGGGCGGTCTACTGCCTGTCGCAGCGGGCCGAGCACATCTGGGAGGGCGTGTCCAGCGCCACCACCCGGTCCAGGCCGATCATCAACACCCGCGACGAGCCGCACGCCGACGCCGAGCGCTACCGCAGGCTGCACGTCATCGTCGGCGACTCGAACATGTCCGAGGTGACCACGCTGCTCAAGGTGGGCAGCGCGAACCTGGTCCTGGAGATGATCGAGCAGGGCGTGCAGTTCCGGGACTTCAGCCTGGACAACCCGATCCGCGCCATCCGCGAGATCAGCCACGACCTGACCGGCAGGCGCACCGTGCGGCTGGCGGGCGGCAAGGAGGCCTCGGCGCTGGACATCCAGCGCGAGTACTACGAGCGCGCGGTGGAGCACGTGGCCAAGCGCGCGCCGGACCCGATGGCGGAGCGGGTGCTGGAGCTGTGGGGCCGCACGCTGGACGCGGTCGAGGCCGAGGACCTGTCCAAGATCGACCGCGAGATCGACTGGGCCATCAAGTACCGGCTGATGGAGCGCTACCAGGCCAAGCACGACATGGACCTGTCCAACCCGCGCATCGCCCAGCTCGACCTCGCCTACCACGACATCCGCCGCGGCCGAGGCATCTTCGACCTGCTGCAGCGCAAGGACCAGGTGGAACGGGTCACCGACGACGGTGAGATCGAGGCCGCCAAGGACACCCCGCCGCAGACCACGCGGGCCAAGCTGCGCGGTGACTTCATCGCCGCCGCGCAGGCCGCGGGTCGTGACTTCACCGTGGACTGGGTGCACCTGAAGCTGAACGACCAGGCGCAGCGGACCGTGCTGTGCAAGGACCCGTTCCGCGCGGTGGACGAGCGCGTGGAACGGTTGATCTCGTCCCTCTAGTGCTGACCAGGCGTTATAGCTGATCGGAAGACCCCGGGCCCTGGTGGCTCGGGGTCTTCTCCGGCCCGATTGACAAAATGGATTTTTACGTACAAGATGATTTTTGCGATGAGAGACGTCCTGTACCTGGAGCAGATCGAGCAGGCCGAGGCACTGCTCAAGCCGCAGCGCATCGAGGTGCTGCGGCAACTGGCCGAGCCGCGGTCGTGCACCGAGGTGGCGACGGCGCTCGACCAGACCCCGCAGCGGGTCTACTACCACGTGAAACGCCTGGTCGAAGCCGGTCTGGTGACCCAGGTGAGCGAACGGCGGGTGCGTGGCATCAACGAAGGCGTGTACCAGGCCAGTGCGCGTTCGTACTGGCTGTCGCCCGGCCTGGTCGGCCGCCTCGGACTGCGCCGGGCGCAGGACGAGTTGAGTCTGGGATACCTGCTGGACCTCGTGGAGCAGGTCCAGTCGGACATCGCGGGCCTGGACCGGACCCGGCCCGAGCTGCCGTCGTTGGGCGTGTCCGGGGAGATCCGGGTGCCGCCCGACCAGCGGCAGCAGTTCTTCGACGACCTGAAGACGACTTTGCAGGACCTGTTCGGCCGCTACGGCGGAGCCGAGGGCGACGCCTTCCGCCTGGCCGTGGCGTGCTACCCGAAGGAGGAGAAGACCGATGAGTGAGACCGTGGTCCTTCGCGTCCGCACCACCGCGCCCGTCGACCGGGTGCGGCAGGCGCTGACCGACGCGGGCGAGCTGAGCACGTGGCTGGCCGAGCACGCGGCCGTCGATCCACCCGACCGGTTCGAGTTCTGGGGCCGCTACACCCCGGAGGGCGCCGAGCCGCACCAGACCCTGGAGCACCTCGACGAGCGGTCGCTGCGGTTCGGCTGGCTGGTCGGCGGCGAGCGGACCACCGTCGAGATCGGTTGGGCGGCCGAGGGTGACACCGACGGTGCCGACACGGTCGTGACGGTGTCGCAGAGCCACTTCCCGGGCTGGGAGGCGGCCGTGGCGGAGAGCAGCGTGCTGGGGCAGCTCTACACGTACTGGGCGTTGTCGCTGGCCAACCTGGTGGACCACCTCGAAGGCCGCCCGCTCACCCCGAAGGTCGACTTCAGCAGCACGGAGATGCGTGGCGAGGTGCTGATCGGCGCGCCGGTCGACGTGGTGGCGCGGTCGTTGGTCGACGCCGAGGAGTACTCGCGGTGGTTCGGCGCCAAGATCGACATCGAGGCGTGGGAGGGCGGCCGGGTCGCCATGGGCGGCTTCGAGATGAACCCCGAGCCCGCGAAGGTGGTCGAGTTCGAGCCGGGCCGGCGGATGGGCGTCGACTGGGGCGGCATGGTGTCGACCTGGGAACTGGCCGAGTCCGGCGGCGGCACCCGGCTGACGTTCGTGCAGAGCGGGTTCGACACCGGTCAGCCGCCGTACGGCGCGTGGGCGGGCTGGCTGTCGGGCGTGGCGGAACTGCGCCGGTACCACGAACTGCCCGACTGGCGGCCGATCTGGCTCCAGCCGGACGTGCCGGGGCTGCCCGAGGGCATGCTCACCGGCGACTGAGGCGGTTGATCGTCCGCCGTCCCGGGTAGGTGGGACGGGTGGCCGACTTCACGCTGACGAGAATCGACACGGGCGAGGCGGAACTGCGGGTGAGCGTCGGCGGTTCCGGGCCGCCGGTGCTCCTGCTGCACGGGCACCCGCGCACGCACACCACCTGGCGGCACGTGGCGCCGCTGCTCGCCGCGGACCACACCGTCGTGTGCCCGGACCTGCGCGGGTACGGCGAATCGTCCAAGCCGGAGACCACGCCCGACCACGCGCCGTACTCGAAGCGGGCGATGGCACGCGACCTCGTCGTCCTCATGCGCGAGTTGGGGCACGAGCGGTTCGCGGTGGTCGGGCACGACCGCGGCGGGTACGTCGCCACCAGGCTCGCGCTGGACCACCCGGACCTGGTCACGCACCTCGTCGCGCTGGACGTGGTGCCGATCGGGTCGGCGCTGGCCCGCTGCGGTGCGGAGTTCGCCCGGAGCTGGTGGCACTGGTTCTTCCTGGCCCAACCCGAGGTGCCGGAGCGGGTCATCTGCGCGGACCCCGACGCCTGGTACCGCACCGACCGCAAGCCGGTGGACGACGACACCCTGCGGGCCATGCACGACCCGGCGACCGTGCACGCCATGGTCGAGGACTACCGCGCCGGCCTCGGTGTCGACCGCGCGCACGACGACGCGGACCTCGCTGCGGGCCGGCGCGTCCGGTGCCCGGTGCTGGTGCTGTGGGCGGAGGGCGACCTGCCGACCCTCTACGGCGACGTGCTGGGCGTCTGGCGGGACTGGGCGGACGACCTGCGGGGGCACGGCATGCGGTCCGGGCACCACCTGGCGGAGGACGTGCCCGGGGAGTTGGCGGCGGAGTTGCGGGAGTTTCTGCGGGTCGCCGGGTGAGTGGTCTGCGTTGGCGTGGCGTGCGGTGCGGGCGGCGTCCGGCGGGGGAAGAGTGCCCGGGAGCCGGCCGCAGAACTGCGGTTGTCCCGGTCTGCAATCGGCTGAATGGACCATTCAGCCGCGTTGCGGGCGGGGATGGCGTCACCGGGCGTTCGTCCGGGGCTAGGGTTCCGGTGTGGCCATCGCACGTGCCGAACGGCTCGTCAACCTGGTGCTGTGCCTGCTCTCCACCCGCCAGTACCTGACCGCCGAGCGCATCCGCGCCATCGTCCCCGGCTATTCCGACGCCGCGACGGACGAGGCGTTCTTCCGCATGTTCGAACGCGACAAGACCGAGTTGCGCGACCTCGGCGTGCCCTTGGAGACAGGCCGCAGCGCGGGCTTCGACGCGATCGACGGGTACCGCATCGCCCGCCGTGACTACGAACTCGGCGATATCGACCTGGAGCCGGACGAGGCCGCCGCCGTGGCGCTGGCCGCCCGGCTGTGGGACTCGCCGCAGTTCACCGGCGCCGCGCACGGCGCCCTGATCAAGCTCCGCGCCGCGGGCGTGGACGTCGACCAGGACGTCCACGTGCCGGTCGAGCCCAAGGTCCGCACCAGCGAACCCGCGTTCCCGCCGCTGCTCGCGGCCGTCCAGGAGGGGCGCGTGGTCGAGTTCGACTACCGCCGCCCGGTGCCGGTCGAGGTGCGCACCCGGACCGTGGAGCCGTGGGGGGTGGTCGCCTGGCGCGGCCGGTGGTACCTCGTCGGCCACGACCGGGACCGGAACGCGCCGCGCTGCTTCCGGCTGTCCCGGATCGTCGGCGACGTCCGCGTCGTCGGCAAGCCCGGCGAGGTGCAGCGGCCGGACCAGATCGACCTGCTGTCGTTCGTCGCACGCACCCAGCCCGCCACCGACCAGACCGTGGCCACCGCCAAGCTGTGGGTGGCGAGCGGACGGGCGCTGGGCGTGCGCAGGCGGGCCACGGTCGTCGGCACGCGGGAGTTCGACGGCGAGCCGGGCGACCTGCTGGAGATCGAGCTCCGGTTCCCCGACTCGGCGGCGACGTGGATCGCCGGGTTCGGCCCGGACGTGGTGGTGTTGGAGCCCGAAGTGCTGGCCAAGACGGTGCGGGAGAAGCTGCTGGGCGCGCTGCGCGGTGCGGGGGTGCGCGCGTGAACGCCGCCACCGACCGGCTGCCCCGGCTGCTCGCCCTGGTGCCGTACCTGCTCGCCCGGCCGGGCATCCCGATCGACGAGGTCGCGGCCGATTTCGAGGTGACGCCCAAGCAGGTGCGCAAGGACCTCGAACTGCTGTGGATGTGCGGCCTGCCCGGCTACGGGCCCGGTGACCTGATCGACCTGTCGTTCGAGGGCGACACGGTCACCGTCACGTTCGACGCGGGCATGAGCCGGCCGCTGCGGCTGACCGCCGCGGAGGCCACGTCGCTGCTGGTGGCGCTGCGCGCGCTGGCCGAGACGCCCGGCGTCGCCGACCAGGCCGCCGTGCAGCGGGCGGTGGCGAAGATCGAGGCTGCGGTAGGACAGGCGCAGCCCGCCGGGGTGGCCGTGGGCCTGGCCGTGCGGGAGGCGCCGGAGACGGCACGCGTGCGTGACGCGGTGTCGGACGGCGTGCTGAGGGGTCGCGCGCTGCACCTGCGCTACTACACCCCGTCGCGGGACGAGATCACCGATCGCGTGGTCGACCCGATGCGGATGCTGCTCGTGGAAGGCCGAAGTTATCTGGAGGCGTGGTGTCGCGCGGCGGACGGCGTGCGGCTGTTCCGGCTCGACCGGATCGACGCCGTGCGGGTGCTGGACGAGCCCGCGGCCCCGCCGCCGCACGCCACGCCCACCGACACATCGGAGGGGTTGTTCCAGCCGGACCCGTCGCAGCGGACGGCCGTGCTGGTGCTCGAACCGGACGCGCGCTGGGTGGCCGAGTACTACCCGACCGACGGGCTGGTCGAGCTGCCCGAGGGCCGGGCCCGCGTGCTCATGCGATACGCCGACACACCGTGGATGGTGCGGTTGCTGCTCGGATTGGGCGGTGAAGTGCACGTCGAGCAACCGCCGGACCTGGTGGCCGAGGTCGCCCGGCAGGCGGAGGCGGCGTTGCGCCGGGCGGATCACCTCCCGTCAACCTAGGCCAAGTACCGTGGTGCCGTGCCGTACTTGCCGATCCTGGCGCTGATCCTGTTCGGAGTGGTCGTGCTCGTCGCGACCGGAGTCCGAGTCATCGGATCGTTGCGTCGATTCCGCGCCGCCAGCACTCTGGTGGGTGACAGGGTCGGCGACGGCGTCGGTCTGCTGCGGGCGCGGTTCGCCGCGCTCGGGGTGGCCTTCGCCGAACGGCGTCCGGACCAGGCCCGCCAGGGCGAACCCCGCGTACCATCGGTGGACCGGGGCAGACAGGAGGATCACCGTGGGTAACCTCGGAGCTACTGAGCTGATCATCATCGCCGTGGTGATCATCTTGCTGTTCGGGGCGAAGAAGCTGCCCGACATGGCGCGTTCGCTCGGCCGCTCGGCCAAGATCCTGAAGGCCGAGACCAAGGGCCTGCGCGACGAGGACGACCCGTCGCAGCCGAAGGCGCAGGACACGCCCCCGCCGCAGGTGCAGGCGCCGCAGCAGCTGCCGCCCGCCCAGCCGCAGGTCGTGCAGCAGCCGGTCGCGCAGCCGCAGCCGCAGGTGGCCCAGCCCATCGAGCAGTCGGCGCAGAACCTCCAGAACAAGAACAGCAACTGACGAGCCAGCGCACCAACTAGAGCCGAAGGACGGTCCGCACGGTGGGGGCAAGTCCGGTCCGGTGGTGGTCCCAGCGCCGGGAGCGCCGCAAGGTCACGAGCCGTCGGGGCAACCCCGACGGCACCATGTCGTTGAAGGATCACCTCTACGACCTCCGGCACCGCCTCGGGCTGGCGATGCTGTTCATCGCGTTGGGTGCGATCTTCGGCTGGTTCTGGTGGGGTTGGCGGATCTTCGGCCTGCCCAGCCTCGGCGACATCGTGATCGCGCCCTACTGCGGCATCCCGGTGAACCAGCGGCTCACCCAGGGCGGTGTGGGGTGCCAGCTGCTCCAGACCCAGCCGTTCGAGATCTTCATGATCCGCCTGAAGGTCGGCGCGGGCGCGGGCATGGCCCTCACCGCGCCGCTGTGGCTGTTCCAGGTGTGGCGGTTCATCGCGCCCGGCCTGTACGCCAAGGAACGCCGGTTCGCGGTCGTCTTCGTGGCCTTCGCGTCGGTGCTGTTCGTGGCGGGTGCGACGCTCGCGTTCTACGTCGTGCCGCAGGGCCTGTCCGTGCTGGTCAGCTTCGGTGACGAGAAGTTCATCACCGCGCTGACGGCGGGGGAGTACATCAGCTTCGTGCTGGCGTTGCTGCTGATCTTCGGCGTGAGCTTCGAACTGCCGCTGATCGTGGTGATGCTCAACCAGGTCGGCATCCTCACCTACGACAAGCTGCGGCGATGGCGTCGCGGCATCACGTTCGGCCTGTTCATCTTCGCCGCGATCGCGACGCCGGGCACCGACCCGATCTCGATGATCGCGCTGGCGGTGGCGCTGTCGCTGCTGTTCGAGCTGGCGATCCAGATCGCCCGCATCCACGACCGGCGGGCCGAGCGCAGGCGCAAGGCCGAGGGCCTGGAGGAGCTGTCCGACGACGAGGCCGCGCCGTTCGAGTACACGCCGTCCTCGATCGACGACCCCGAGCCTGAGCCGGAGCCCAAGGTTCAGGCCAGGCCGCAGCCGGTGCCCGCACCGGAGCAGCCGCCGGGGCGCGCCGGCTACGACGACGTGACCTGATCGGGTCGGGGAGTTTGTAGGCTCCCCGACCATGGCGACGTCAACGCGGGCGGCTCTGCTGGTGTGCCCCGCTTCGGGCAAGGGCAGGGCGGCGCGCGTGGCGGGCACCGTCGCGGAACGGCTGCGCGGCGTGGTCGACCACCTCGACCTGCACGTGGCGTCCTCGGCGGCGGGCACGGCCGAGGTGGCGTGCCGGGCGGTGGCCGACGGGGTCGACGTGCTGGTCGTCCTCGGCGGTGACGGCGGCGCGCACCTGGCCGTGCAGGCCTGCGCCCAGTCCTCGACCGCGCTGGCCGTGGTGCCCGCGGGCACCGGCAACGACCTGGCCACCGCGCTCGGCACCACCTCGGTGGACGACGTGGTGGCCGCGTTGCGCAACGGCACCCGCCGCACACTCGACCTGGGACGGGTCGAGGACGGACCGTGGTTCGCCACCGTGCTGTGCGCGGGGTTCGACTCGGCGGTCAACGAGCGGGCGAACGCGATGCGCCGGCCCGCCGGCCCGCGGCGCTACGACCTGGCGATCCTGGCCGAACTGGCGGCGCTGCGGCCCGAACGGCTGGTCGTCGAGACCGACGACGACGTGCTGGAACTGGACGCGCTGCTGGTCGCGGTCGGCAACACCACCAGCTACGGCGGCGGCATCCCGGTGTGCCCGGACGCCTCACCGGCCGACGGCCTGTTCGACCTGACCGTGGTGCGGGCGGCGCCCCGGCGCACCCTGCTGCGGATGCTGCCCACACTGCGCACCGGACGGCACGTGGACCACCCGGCGGTGCGCACGTTCCAGGCGCGGTCCGTGCGGCTGTCCGGGCCGTCGTGGGTGGCCTACGCCGACGGTGAGCGGCTGAGCGGCGTGCCGTTGACCGTCACGTGCGTGCCCGGCGCGCTCACCGCCGTCACAGGCGCCGTCACCGCCGCCGCCGAGCCCAGTGCCGACGGGCCCGTCGGCGATGCTCCCGCGCCTGTCAGCGGTGTCGGCTGAGCACGTCGCGCTTGCGCCAGGAGGCGTGCGGCTCGGTCAGGCCGCGGTCCAACAGCCACCCCGCGACGGTCAGCACCCCGTTCGCCGCGTCCAACGGCGTGTCGTGCTCCGACTCGACGCTCTCGATCTCGTGCCTGCCGCAGTCCCGGATGGCGTCGCAGCGGACCGAGATCTCGCCCGCCACCTGCCACGGCGGTGGCGGGGTGACCACGTGGCGGTGCGGGTCGCGGGGCAGTGCCACGTGGACGTGGAAGGTCACCTCCTCGATCTCGGCGAGGCCGGAGAGACCCGCGTAGGGTGCGCCGGGCAGGTGGTCGAAGACCAGGCCCGTGCCGGGTCTGCCCAGGTTGTCGGCCAGCCGTTCGACCCGCACCGCGGCCAGCCGCAGCACGTCCAAGACCGGATCGACGTCGACCAGGTGGGGGAACACCCACCGCAGGTCGCCCTCCGACAGCGGAATCGCCTCCACGCCTGAGAGTGTGCCGCATGGTCGACCCCGGTGGTCTTTATAGCTTCAGTGTTGCTTAAAAGTGAGGTTCCGCGGTCCGACGCGGATCTGAAGCGATTTTGTCGGTGTCGTATGACAGCCTGGACAGGTGTCAAGCACTTCGCGGTCCCCGGCCGAGGCGTACGCGGATTCCCGCCGTCGTTCCACCTGGCCCAAGCTGACCGATTTCCTCGGGGTCATCTCGTTCGAACTCGACCCGTTCCAGCAACGCGCGTGCGAGGCGCTGGAGGACGGGCACGGCGTGCTGGTCTGCGCGCCCACGGGCGCGGGCAAGACCGTCGTCGGCGAGTTCGCCGTGCACCTGGCCCTGTCCGAGGGCCGCAAGTGCTTCTACACGACGCCGATCAAGGCGCTGTCGAACCAGAAGTACGCCGACCTGGTGGCCCGCTACGGCCCGCGCAAGGTCGGCCTGCTCACCGGCGACACGTCGGTCAACGGCGACGCGCCGATCGTGGTGATGACCACCGAGGTGCTGCGCAACATGCTGTACGCGGGCTCCTCGACGCTCAACACCCTCGCCTACGTGGTGATGGACGAGATCCACTACCTGGCCGACCGGTTCCGCGGCCCGGTGTGGGAGGAAGTGATCCTGCACCTGCCCGAGTCGGTGCGGCTGGTCGGCCTGTCCGCCACGGTCAGCAACGCCGAGGAGTTCGGCGAGTGGCTGGTCGAGGTGCGCGGCGACACCACGGTCGTGGTGGACGAGCACCGGCCCGTTCCGCTGTGGCAGCACATGATGGCGGGCGGCCGGATGATGGACCTGTTCGCGGGCGACGCGCCCGACGGGCACGCCCGGATCAACCCGCAGCTGCTGCGGCACACCGAGGACCTGTCCCGCTTTCACGTGCCGTGGAGCCGTAATCGCAACAACAAGGACCAACGCGGCAGGCCGCCGCGCGGGTCGGGGTTCAAGCCGCCGTCACGGGTGGACATCGTGCAGCGGCTGGACGGCGCGGGCCTGCTGCCCGCGATCGACTTCGTGTTCAGCCGGGCGGGGTGCGACGCGGCGGTGACGCAGTGCGTGCGGGCCGGGCTGCGGCTCAACTCCAACGACGAGGTCGAGGAGATCCGCGAGGTCATCGAGCAGAAGACCAAGGACCTGCCGCAGGGTGACCTGATGGTGCTGGGCTACTGGGAGTGGCGCGAGGCGCTGGAGCGCGGTATCGCCAGCCACCACGCCGGTCTGCTGCCCGCGTTCAAGGAGACCGTGGAGGAGCTGTTCGTCCGCGGTCTGGTGAAGGTCGTGTTCGCCACCGAGACGTTGGCGCTGGGCATCAACATGCCCGCGCGCACGGTCGTGCTGGAGAAGCTGGTCAAGTACAACGGCGAGGCGCACGTCGACCTGACGCCCGGCGAGTACACGCAGCTCACCGGCCGGGCGGGGCGGCGCGGTATCGACGTCGAGGGCCACGCGGTGGTGGTGTGGCAGCCGGGCGTGGACCCGAAGGCGGTGGGTGGCCTGGCGTCCACCCGCACGTACCCGCTGCGGTCGTCGTTCCGGCCGGGCTACAACATGGCCGTCAACCTGGTGAACCAGCTGGGCGCGGCGGCGGCGCGGGAGATCCTGGAGCAGTCGTTCGCGCAGTTCCAGGCGGACCGTTCGGTGGTCGGTCTGGCGCGGCGCATCGAGCGCAACCGGGAGGCCCTCGGCGGTTATGCCGAGGCGATGACGTGCCACCTCGGTGATTTCACCGAGTACGCGTCGCTGCGCCGTCGGGTCACCGAGCGGGAGAAGGCGTTGGCGCGGCAGAACACCTCGGCGAAGCGGGCCGAGGCGGCGCAGTCGTTGGAGCGGCTGCGCAAGGGTGACGTGATCGCGGTGCCGTCCGGGCGCCGGACCGGGCTGGCCGTGGTGATCGACCCCGGTCTGGAGCCGCTGGGCGAGGCGCGTCCGTTCGTGGTCACCGAGGACCGGTGGGCGGGTCGGCTGTCGTCGGCGGACTTCCCGATGCCGGTCGAGGTGCTGGGCAAGATGCGGTTGCCGAAGCAGGTGGACACGCGGTCGCCGAAGTCGCGGCGCGACCTGGCGGCGTCGTTGCGCGCCACCGGGATCGTGGCGCCCGCGATGCGCAAGCGGCGGTCCACCGCGGACGACGACGCGGAGCTGGCGACGTTGCGGCGGGCGTTGCGGGCGCACCCGTGCCACGGCTGCGAGAAGCGCGAGGATCACGCCCGGTGGGGCGAGCGGTACCACCGGCTGCTGGCCGAGACCGAGCAGGTGGAGCGCAAGGTCGCGGCCACCACGCACTCGTTGGCGCGCGAGTTCGACCGGATCCGGGGCCTGCTGCGGGAACGCGGTTACCTGCACGCGGAGGAGAACGGGCCGGGCGAGGAGGTCACCGAGCACGGCAAGCGGCTGACCAGGCTCTACAGCGAGTCGGACCTGTTGGCCGCGGAGTGCCTGCGGCACGGCGTGTGGCGCGACCTCGATCCGGCCGAGCTGGCCGCGGTGGTGTCGGCGCTGGTGTACGAGGCGCGTCGGGACGGTCCGCTGGAGGCGCGGTTGCCACCGGGGAAGGTGTCGGACGCGTTGACCGCGACCGCGCGGCTGTGGGCGGAGTTGGAGGACGACGAGCGCCGGCACCGGCTCGGCCGGACCCGGCAGCCCGACCCTGGTTTCGCGTGGGCGGTGTACCGGTGGGCACGCGGCGAGTCGTTGGAGAAGGTGTTGTCGGCGGCCGAGGAGAACGGCGCGGAGCTGGGCGCGGGCGACTTCGTCCGGTGGTGCCGGCAGGTGATCGACTTCCTGGACCAGATCCGGGACGTGGTCGGCGGCGGTGACCCGGTGGGTGCGGCCGCCCGAAAGGCGGTGGACGCGTTGCGCCGTGGGGTGGTGGCGATGGCCACCGTTTGACAAAGCTTTGCGGGGTGGGTGGGTATCGCCTGCGCAGCTGTGGTTTGATCGCGCCCGCAAGGCTTGAACAAGGCTTTGCACATCAGCACAGTTTCGAACCGTTTTCCAGACCGACCGTCGGAGGCCGAGCATGACCAGTCCGTACGGACCGTCCGGAGGGAACGACCCGCAGCCGCAGTGGGGCCAGCAACAACAGCCCTACGGTGGTGGGTACCCCGGCACGCCGTCGGGTGGTTTCCCCGCTCAGCAGCCCAACCCCTACGGGCAGCCGGATCCGTCACAGCAGCAGCAATGGGGTCAGCAGCCCCAGCAGCAGCCGTACACGCAGCAGTACCCCGCCGGGTACGACCCGAACAACCCGCAGTCGAACCCGTACGGGCAGCCGCAGCAGGGTCAGTTCGGGCAGCCCGGCCAGCCTGGTCAGTACGGGCAGCCGGGCCAGTACGGGCAGCAGCCCGGTCAGTACGGGCAGCCGGGCCAGTACGGCCAGCAGCCGCCGCCGAAGAAGTCCAGCGCCGTGGTGTGGGTCATCGTGGCGCTGGTCGTGCTGTTGGTCGGTGCGGTCGGCATCCTCGGGTTCGTGACGCCGGGTTGGTTCACCACGAAGGTCTTCGACAACGCGTCCGTGCAGCAGGGTGTCGTGGGCGTCCTGAAGGACGACTACAAGATCTCCGACGTGGAGAGCGCGACCTGTCCGGCCGACCAGGAGGTCAAGCCGAACACGACCTTCGAGTGCAAGGTGAAGGTCGGCGGCAAGGACAAGACGGTCAAGATCACGGTCAAGACCGAGGACGGCGAGTACGAGGTCGGCCAGCCCGCCGGCTGATCCGCGTTCCGTTCCCGAGGCCACCCCCGCCGTGTTGTGCCGGGGTGGCCTCGGTTCGTCTGTGGTTGTTCTGTGCGCCGTGCGCCGTGCGCCGTGCGCGAAACTCGTTAGCGGTTCTAGCGATCTCGCCGGCACTATGCCGGGGTGACCGACCACGACATCCGCGTCCTGGACGATTCCCAGTACCGGGCCGCGCACACGTTGTTCCGCGGCACCCTGCACTACTCGCCCGCGCCGGACGATCAGTGGAAGTTCGCGCAGGAGTCGTACGAGCCGGGTCGCGCGCTGGGTGCGTTCGCCGACGGGGAGATGATCGGGACGGCCCATTCGTTCTCGTCTCGGCTCGCCGTGCCGGGTGGTGCGGTCGTGCCGCACGCGGCGGTGAGCCGGGTCGGTGTGCGGGCGGACTGGACGCGGCGGGGTGTGTTGAGCGCGTTGCAGCGGGAGCAGCTGCGGGCCATGCGGTCGGCGGGTGACGTGGTGGCGTCGCTGCGGGCGTCGGAGACGGTGATCTACGGGCGGTACGGGTACGGCGTGGCGTCCCGGTACCGGTACCTGCGGATCGACCGGCACCGTGCCGCGCTTCGGATGCGCCCAGTCGGTCGGGTGCGGCTGGTCGAGGGCGAGGCGGGGGAGCGGATCGCGCGGGAGCTGTTCGACGAGCTGTCGCCGGGGCGCACGGGCACGATCTCGCGGTGGCCCGCGTGGTGGGCGTTGAACCTCCGGCGGGTGTTCGCCGAGGAGAACATGAAGATCGCGGTGCGGTCGGGTTCTTCGGGTGATGACGGCTACGTGGTGTACAAGGTGGAGCTGGGTGAGCACGATCCGGGTGCCGACAAGCCGACCACGTTGACCGTGATGGATTTGTGGGCGCGGGACGCGGAGGCGTGGGCCGACCTGTGGTTGTTCGTGCTGGGCATCGACCTGGTGGTCGAGGTGACGGCGTTCGGACGGCCGGTCGACGAGCCGGTGCAGTGGCTGCTGGGCGATCGACGGGCGTGCCGGATCACGGACGAGTCCGACGAGACGTGGCTGCGGCTACTGGATGTCCCTGCCGCATTGACCGCCCGCACGTACCGCGAGGGCGAACCGGTGGTGATCGGCGTGCGCGACGCGTACCTGCCGGAGAACTCGGGGTCGTACCGGGTGTCGGCGGACGGCGTGACGCGGGTGGAGGACGCGCCCGAGCTGGTGCTGGACGTGGACGCGCTAGCGTCGGTTTACCTGGGTGACGTGTCGTTCTCGACGCTAGCCGCCACCCGTCGGCTGGACGTGGTGCAGGCTGAGGCGCTAGCGCGTGCCGATGTGCTGTTCGCGGTGAACGAGGTCCCGTGGAGCGGTTCGTTCTTCTAGCCCACACGATCGGGTGATCATGCCCCAACGACATACAGAAACGCCGTTATCCTCAACTTGAAACGTCGGTTGAAACAACGAGGCCCGCGACCACCCCCCGACCACCCACCCCGACCACCCACCGACCGCCATACAACGCCACCCCGCCTCCAGCTACCGACCTGGCCCGACTGCCGCCCCACTCGCCGATCCACGCCCGGCTCCGCCAGCCACCAGCCGCCTGCCGATCTGCGTCAGCTGCCTGCCGGTCCACGCCTGGCTGCCAGCCTGCGTGCCAATCCTCGCCCGGCCGCCGGCGCGCGTGCTGATTCGCGCCCGGTTCTGCCAGGCGCCTGCCGAGCCGCGTGTGGCTACCGGCCGCGCGCCGATCTGCGCCCGGTTCCGCCTGCGCTGTCGAGTCGCGTTCGGTTGCCGGGTTGGGTGGGCTGGCGGTGGCCGGGTGAGGGGCGGTGGCGGGGTGGCGGGGTGGACGGCTGGTTGACTAGCGGCGTTCTAGTGCGGTTAGGAGCCTGGGCAGGGAGCTGCCGAGGCCCCAGCGTCGGGTTAGTTCGGCGACGCGGTCGGGGTCGGCTGGGGTGGTGGGGACTGGGTCGGGGCGGTCCATGATGATCTTGGCGTCGGTTGCCACGTTGACGACGGTTGGTGCTACGGCGAGGTAGGCCTGGGCGTTGAGCAGGGCGGTGCGGGCGCGGGTGGTCAGTTTGCGGTCTCGGCCGTCGTGGACTGCGTCCAGGACGGCTTGTAGGGAGCCGAATTCGGTGATCAGTTTTGCCGCGGTTTTTTCGCCGATGCCTGCTACGCCGGGCAGGCCGTCCGATGGGTCGCCGCGTAGGACGGCCATGCCGGCGTAGGCGCGTCCGGCGTCGTGGACTGGTAGGGCGTATTTGGCGGCTAGCTCTTGCGGGCCTAGTAGTTCGGCTTTTGCCCAGCCACGCCCTAGGTACAGCACGCGTACGGGGGTTGGTTCCTCGCGCACTACCTGGAACAGGTCGCGGTCGCCGGTGATCACTTCGACCGGGTCGGTGGTTTCGCGGGCGGCTAGTGTGCCGATCACGTCGTCGGCCTCGTAGCCGGTGGCCTCGGCGGTCGCGATTCCTACTGCGTCCAGGACATCCAGGATGATCGGCACCTGTGGGGTGAGGGTGTCGGGGACTTCCTCTGCGCCGTCCATCGCGCCTTCGGCTACGCGGTGCGCCTTGTACGACGGGAGCGCGGCTACGCGGAACTCCGGGCGCCAGTCCGCGTCCAGGCACGCCACCAGCCGTCCGGCCTTCCGCTCGGTGATGACTCTGGCGATCGTGTCGACGAACCCGCGCACCGCGTTCACCGGTGTGCCGTCCGGCGCGGTCATCGACTCGGGGAGCGCGTAGAACGCCCGGAAGTACAGGCTGGCGGCGTCCATCAGGACCAGCGGTTTGCTCACCTCGGACAGCTTGCCAGAAACCACCGACAAGACCACCGACTAGACCATCGGCACGGGGGTGGGGGCGAAGCTCGTTCGCGTGCGGCGGGCCGTGCACCACTAGGCTGCCGGTCATGTCGACCCAAGTTGGGCCCGTCGACGTGGACGCCCTGCGCGCGCGCCTCGACCGGGCCACTGCTGCGGCCTCCATCGCGGGCGTGGACGCGTTGCTCATCGCGCCCGGCTCCGACCTCCGCTACCTCATCGGCGCGGGCGGGTCGTCGTTCGAGCGGTTGACGTGTCTGGTGCTGCCGGTCGGTGGTTCGCCCGTGCTGGTGGTGCCGAAGTTGGAGCAGCCCGGTTACGCCGCCGTCCCCACCGGCGAACTCGGTGTCGAGGTCGCCACCTGGGTCGACGGCGAGGACCCGTACGCGCTGGTCAAGCGGGCGTTGAAGGGCACGCGGACCGCGGTCTCGGACATGATGCCCGCCCTGCACACCCTGCGGTTGCGGGACGTGGTCGGTGCGGATCAGGTGTTGGCCGGCCCTGTGCTGCGGGAGCTGCGGATGCGCAAGGACGCCGCCGAGGTGGCCGCGTTGCGCACGGCGGGTGCGGCGATCGACCGGGTCCACGCGCGCATGGCGGAGTGGCTGCGTCCCGGCCGCACGGAGGCCGAGGTGGGCGCGGACATCGCCGCCGCGATCGTCGCCGAGGGCCACACCGTGGCCGACTTCGTCATCGTCGGCTCCGGCCCGAACAGCGCCTCGCCGCACCACGACGTGTCCGACCGGGTGATCCAGGCCGGTGACGTGGTGGTGATCGACATCGGCGGCCCGGTGGCCGAGGGCTACAACTCCGACTCCACCCGCACCTACGTGCTGGGCGAGCCGCGTGACGCCGACGTGTGGGAGACCTACTCCGTCCTGCAGAGAGCACAGCAGGCGGCCGTCGAGGCGGTACGGCCCGGCGTCACGTGTGAGGCGGTCGACGCCGCCGCCCGCCGGATCATCGCCGACGCGGGTTTCGGCGAGTACTTCGTGCACCGCACCGGCCACGGCATCGGGCTGGACGTGCACGAGGAGCCCTACATCGTCGGCGGCAACGACCTGCCGCTGGAGCCGGGCATGGCGTTCAGCGTCGAACCCGGCGTCTACCTGCCCGGCCGGTGGGGCGCGCGGATCGAGGACATCGTGGTGGTGACCGCGGACGGCGTGGAGAGCGTCAACAACCAACCGCACGAGCTGGTGGTGTTGCCGACGTGACGAACCTGGAGCAGATCGACCGGGCGATCCTGCGCGAACTCGCCGCGGACGGCCGGTGCAGCTTCACCGATCTCGCCGAACGGGTCGGGTTGAGCGTGTCGGCCGTGCACCAGCGGGTGCGGCGGCTGGAGCAGCGCGGCGTGGTCCGCGGTTACGCGGCGCGGCTGGACGGCGACGAGGTCGGCCTGCCGTTGACCGCGTTCATCTCGCTGACCCCGATCGACCCGGCGGCTCCGGACGACTACCCGAAGCGGCTGGAGCACCTGCCGCAGATCGAGGCGTGCTACTCCGTCGCCGGTGACGCCTCGTACGTGCTGAGGGTCCGGGTGGCCTCGCCGACGGCGTTGGAGGAGCTGCTCAGGCAGATCCGCGAGGTGGCGAACGTGTCCACCCGCACCACGGTGGTGCTGTCCACGCCGTACGAGGACCGGCCGCCGGCGGTCTGACCCGCAGGCGTCACGTGAAGTCACGTGGAGTCGAGTGAAGTCAGGTGAACAAGCGGTTCCACGTGTTCGCGAAGCGGGCGAGCACGTCGCGGTCACGTCGATCGGGCGCCTGCGGGAGCAATCGCCTGACCTCGTCGTCGGTCGCGGGCCGCACCGAGAGCACGAACTCGCGCACCGCCTCCACGTCCGCCCAATCGGAGACCACGGCCACCGCCTCGACGTCGCCCATCCGCCGCACGAACACGTGGTCGGTGGAGTCCGGTCGGTACACCAACTCGGTGGTCTCCACCGTCGCCGGCCGCACGACCAGGCGCGGGAACGCGTCCAACTCCCGGCTGTCGCTGTTCGAGACGTAGGCGAGTTCGGCGTGGCCCTCGGCGATGATCAGCCGCGGGAAGTCGTACCCCTCGGGCGTCGCGATCAGCAGCACCCCGCCGGGCAGCTTGGCGTGCGCGATCCGGGACGCGGCGTCGTCGGCCGGCATCGTGGTGGGCAGCCAGATGCCGAAGGCCACCGCCGCGACGGTCACACCCACCGCGACCAGCCGCACCACCAGGCCGTGCGCGAGCATGGCCGCGACGAGCGCGAACGATACCCCGATACCCGGGATGGCCAGCCACGACGGCAGGTCCACCGGTTCGCTCGCCTCCAGCACCGACGAGTAGAACACCGCGCCGACCAGACCGAACACGCTCACCAGCGCCGCCCACCCGAGGCGGGGCAACACGGTCGCCGTCAACGGGCTCGCCTTGGCGGTGAACGTGCCGATCAGGAAGACCATCGCGAACGGCCCGATCATGCCGACCGCGACCAGCCCGGCGCTCCCGATGAAGAACCCGAACACCACCAACCAGCCGACGACGACCGCCGACAACCCCATGACGAGCCACACCACGGCGATCTGCACGGGCACCCGGAAGTCGATCACACCGCACACGGTCCCGTGAGGCGCGGCCACCGGGCATCGGTGGATCTACTCAACAGCTACTCGAACGGGTCGGCGGGGATCGCGTCGTAGGCGGCCTGCACGCGGGCCATGGCCGCAGCGTCCACCTCGAACTCGACGTCGTCGATCCGCGACACCGCGACCACCCCGACCGAGTTGGTCAGGAACGCGCCGCGGTAGCGGCCGACGTCCGCCAGCCGCACCACCTCCCGGCGTGACGGCAACTCCCGTTCCAGCAACTGCATGGTGATCCCGTGCAACCAGTCGGCCTGCGCCCACACCAGCTCGTCGCCGTCGTCCAGGAACGCGATGTTCGCGATCGCGCCCTCCACCACCACGCCGTCGGCGGTGAGCAGCGCGTCGTCGTAACCGGCCTGCTCGGCACGGTTGCCGTGGTGGATCTGGCCGAACCCGCCGAGGTGCTTCACGTGCGGCAGCGGGCGGGTGTAGTCGACCGACATCAGGCGCTGCGGCCTCGCCGGGGGAGTGGACGGCGGCCGCACCACCACCATGACCGATGGCACGCCGACACCGAACACGACGACCCGCACGGCCGCGTCGAGGACGTCGTCGCCCAGCGCGTGCGAGACCAGGCCGCGGACGCGGTCGCCGGACAGGCCCGTGCCGTACAGCTCTCGGGTGCTCTGGTCGAGCCGGCGCAGGTGCAGGTCGAGGCCCTTGGTGCGGCGGTCCCGGACCTGCATGGCGGTGAAGTGCCCGTAGTTGGCCAGGGAACCGGCCGCGAGCCGCTCGATGGTCGGTGGCCCGCCGTCGATCTCGATCCTCAGCACGGACGCAACCGTAGCGTGGCAGGAATCGAGGGTTGTAGGTCGTTGCCGCCGTGCCGGCTGGTGGAGAGGGTGATGGTGTGGAACGCGAGGTGCTGGTCGTCGGGCACGAGGGGGCGACGCTGACCGATATCGCGGGCCCGGTGGACGTCTTCGACGGCGCCAACCGGGTCCGCGGCGGCTACCGGGTGCGGCTGGCGGCGGTCGGCGGCGCGTTCGCGGTGTCGGGCGGGCTGCGGATGGAGGCCGAGGACCTGCGGGAGCTGTCCGGAGCGGTGGACACGGTCGTGGTGGTCGGCGGCTTCGGGTTCGGCGAGGCGGCACGTGACGCGGAACTGCTGCACCACCTGCGGCGGGTCGCGGCCGACGCACGGCGGGTGGCGAGCGTGTGCACGGGTGCGTTCCTGCTGGCGGCGGCCGGGTTGCTGGACGGCGCCCGTGCCACCACGCACTGGGCGTTCTGCGACCGGCTCGCCGCCGATCACCCGTCGGTGGAGGTGGTGCCGGACGCGATCTACGTGCAGGACGGGCGGCTGGCCACGTCCGCCGGCGTCACCGCGGGCATCGACCTGGCGTTGGCGCTGGTGGAACGCGACCACGACGCCGCGGTGGCCCGGCTGGTCGCCCGCTGGATGGTGGTGTTCCTGCAACGGCCCGGCGGGCAGTCGCAGTTCAGCGTGCGGGCCCGCGTGCCGCCGGTCCGCGAACCGGGTCTGCGGGCGGTGCTCGACGCCGTCGCCGACAACCCGGCGGCCGGCTGGACGGTCGAGGAGATGGCCCGCCGCGCCGCGATGAGCCCCCGGCACTTCGCCCGCGTGTTCCCGCTCCGGGTCGGCGCGCCGCCCGCCCGGTACGTGGAACGGGTCCGGGTCGAGGCGGCGGCGGGAGTGTTGGAGTCGGGTGACGAGGGGCTGGACGTCGTGGCTCGACGCAGTGGTTTCGGCACGGCGGAGACGATGCGCCGGGCCTTCCTGCGGGTGCTCGGCGTGACGCCGGGCGGTTACCGCCACAGGTTCCGCACTTCCGGTGCGGCGTGAACAGGGGGACAAGTGATGGATGTGGCTTTCGTGCTCTACCCGGACATGACGGCGCTGGACCTGATCGGGCCGTACGAGGTGCTGGCGCACCAGCCGGAGGTGACGGCCCACTTCGTGGCCGCGTCACTCGACCCGGTGCGCACCGACGCCGGGCTGACGATCGTGCCCACGACCACGTTCGACGCGCTGGACCGCGCCGACGTGATCGTGGTGCCCGGCGCCGGCGGTTGGGCGGCGGTGCTGGAGGAGGGCGTGGTCGCGGCGTGGTTGCGCAAGGTGCACCCGACCGCGACCTGGACCACGTCGGTGTGCACCGGGTCGACGCTGCTGGCGCAGGCGGGCATCCTCGACGGACGTCCCGCGACCACGCACTGGGCGTTGCGCGACGAGTTGGCCGCGCGCGGCGCGGTGGTCAGCACCGACCGGGTGGTGATCGACGGGAATCTGGTCACCGGGGCCGGGGTGTCCGCGGGGATCGACATGGCGCTCACCCTGGTCGGCCGGATCTGGGGTGACGAGCGGGCCGAGTTCACCCAACTCGTCATCGAGTACGACCCCCGGCCGCCCTACGACGCCGGGTCCCCCGAGACGGCGCCCGCCGAGTTCGTCGCCTTCGCCCGCGGCGTGGTCCGGGGGAGCTGACCTGGTCGACCTGGTCACCGCGACCAGCACGGCGGGCTGCCCGCCGTGCTGGCGCAGCACTTCCAGCGGCAGCCCGGCCAACGCCAGCACCGACCCCTCCGGGAACACCTCGCCGTCCAGGTCGAGCCCGCCGCTGAGCACGACCACCAGCGCGTCCCGCCACTCCCGCGCGTCGTAGGGGCGGGAGCCCGCGACGGTGACCACGCGGACGTCGAAGCTCACAGCGTCGCGGGCAGGCCGAAGAGCGGGAACCGGTCCGGCGGGAACGTGATGACCTCGGTGATCTCGCCGTCCTCGACGCGCAGCACGTCCAGCGCCACCGGCTTGAAGAACTCCTCACCGGGCTTGCGGGCGTAGTTGGCGAGGGCCGGCTGCCGGTTCGCCCTGGTCTCCAGCACCTTCCACTCGCCGAACGCCTCCGGACCCACCATGACCGGCGCCCAGAAGCCGACCAGCACGTCCCGGCCGCGGTACCACTCCGGCTGCGGCGGCATGGTCCACGTGGCGTCCTCGCGCAGCGCCGCGGCCAGCATCTCCATGTCACAGCGCTCGGTGGCCTCGATGAACTTCCGCACCACCGCCTTCTCCCTGGGATTCGGCTCGCCCGACCAGTCGGCACGCCGTTCCGGCAGGTGCTTGCGCATGGTGACGCGGGCGCGTTGCAGCGCGCTGTTCACCGCGGGCACGGTGTCCCCCAGCAGCGCCGCCGTCTCGCTCGCAGGCCACCCCAGCACGTCCCGCAGCACCAGCACCGCGCGCTGCTTGGCCGGCAGGTGCTGCACCGCGGCCAGGAACGCCAGCTCGATCGTCTCCCGCGCCACCACCTCCGCGTCCGGTTCGGCGTCGAGCAGGGCGTCCGGGAACGGCTGGAGCCACGGCACGTCGGCCGCGGGCATCTCGTCGGTCGTGGCGAGCTCGGGACGGCGGTTGATCACGTCGAGGCACGCGTTCGTGGCGATCCGGTACAGCCAGGCGCGGTAGGACGAACGTCCCTCGAACGTGTCCCTGGCACGCCACGCCTTGAGGAACGTCTCCTGCACCAGGTCCTCGGCCTCGTCGAACGAGCCGAGCAGCCGGTAGCAGTGCACCCGCAGCTCGTGCCGGTACCGCTCGGCCTCCTGCGTGAAGTCAACCGTCATCGCCGCAACCTCGCTCATGGTCACCCTCCGGGCTTGTACGGTGACGTGCCGGTCGCACGCCGCACAACATGTCATGTGACGCCACCGGCCCGCGAAACTCATCGGTCACGTCGGATCGGGGTGGCAGTTTGGGCGAGGGCACGGGTTTCCGCGCGGTGTTCGCGGTGCCGGAGTTCCGGGTGCTGTGGTCGGCGGCGGTGCTGTCGACCGTCGGCGACCAGCTGGCCCGGGTGGCGTTGTCCGTGCTGGTGTTCCAGCGCACCGGGTCCGCGGCGTGGACGGCGTTGACCTACGCGTTGACGATGCTGCCCGCGCTGGTGTCCGGGGTGCTGTTGAGCGGGTTGGCCGACCGGTACCCGCGGCGGACCGTGATGGTGGTCGCGGACGTGGTGCGGGCCGTGCTGCTGGCCGTGATGGCGGTGCCGGGCGTGCCGCTGCCGTTGGTGGCGGCGTTGTTGGTGGTCGCGCAGCTCGCGGAGCCGCCGTTCGCCGCCGCGCAGGGCGCGCTGCTGCCGTCCGTGCTGGGGGACCGGTACGAGGCCGGGCAGTCGGTGCACCTGATCACCCACCAGGCGGGGCTGCTGCTGGGGTTCATCGGCGGCGGTCTGGTGGTGGCGTGGCTGGGGACGTCGGGGGCGTTGTTGGCGGACGCGGTGACGTTCGCGTTGTCGGCTCTGCTGCTGCGGTTCGGGCTGCGCCTACGTCCCGCTCCGGCTTTCGTGCCCGCCGTGCACGTGCGGATCCGGGCCGGTGCGGCGTTGGTGTGGCGGGATCGGCGGCTGCGGCTGTTGGTCGGGTTGGGGTGGCTGGCGCTGTTCACCGTGGTGCCGGAGGGGTTGGCCGCGCCGTTCTCGGCGGAGGTCGGTGCCGGTGCGGCGGGTGTCGGTCTGCTGCTGGCCGCCGACCCGGCCGGGATGGTGCTGGGGACGATCCTGCTGCGCTTCCTGCCCACGTCGCTGCGCGTGCGGTTGCTCGGACTGCTGGCCGTCGCCACGGCGCTGCCCCTGGTCGGCTACCTGCTCGCGCCGAACCTCGTCGGCGCGGTGGCGCTGCTCGCGGTGAGCGGCGTGTTCAGCGCGTACCAGGTGACGGCGGGCGCCACGTTCGTCCGCCTCGTGCCGGACGAGCAACGCGGCCAGGCGCTGGGCTTCGCCCGCAGCGGCCTGGTAGCCGCACAAGGCATCGGCGTGGCCGCGGGCGGCCTGCTGGCCAGTGCCACCGGCTCCCCGACCACCGCCATCGCCGTCGCGGGCATCATCGGCACCGTCCTGGCCCTCACCGCCACCACCGCCTGGTCCCGCATCGCACCCGCCGCAGTGAGCTGAACCCGCCCGGCTCCGGTCGCCGCCGCACGCCGGCCTGGGCATGTCACCGGCCAAGCGTGGCGAGAGGCGGCCGTCCAACGCGGCTTGGAACGGACCGATGTGCACCCTGGTCGGGTCCGAACGGCGCTGTTCATGCCATGGAGAGCGCGTCCGCGCACTCGGTGCCGTCGGCCGGCCGTGGTTGCTGCGGCCGTCGTCGGGATCATGGTGGGGTGCTGTGGCGCAACCGGTCGTTTCTGTTGTTGTGGTCCGGGCAGTCCGTATCCCTCATCGGGTCGCAGGTGACGGTGGTGGCGGTGCCGTTGGTGGCGGCGCTGACGTTGGGTGCAGGGGCGTGGGAGATCGGGGTGGTGGCGGCTTGTGGGCGGTTGCCGTACCTGGTGTTCGGGTTGCCGGCGGGGGTGTGGGTGGACCGGTTGCCTCGGCGGGTGGTGGCGGGGGTGTGTGCGGTTGGGCAGGCGGTGAGCCTGGGGGTGGTGCCGGCGGCCGCGGCGGTCGGGGTGTTGTCGGTGGGGTTGTTGGCCGTGGTGGCGGCGGTGGCGGGGGCGTTCGCGGTGTTCGGGGACATCGCGGGGTTGGCGTTGGTGCCGATGGTGGTGCCGCGTGAGCAGTTGACGCGGGCTCAGGGGGCGGTCGAGGTCGGGCAGGCGACGGCGCAGGTTGCCGGGCCCGCGCTGGGCGGTTGGCTGGTCGGGGCGATCACGGCCGCGGGCGCGTTGCTGGCCGACGCGGTCAGTTTTCTCGTCGCGGCGGCCACCCTGGTCGGGGTGCGGGTGGTGGAACGGCCGCAGGCGAGCGCGGGGATGTCGGCGGGTGTGCGGGCCGTCTTCGGTCACCGGGCGCTGCGGCGGGTCACGTTGTGCACCGCGACGCACATCTTCTGGTTCAACGCCTTCACCGTCGTGGTCCTGTTGCACCTCGTCACCGACCTCAACATGTCGGCCGCGCAGTTGGGCCTGACGCTGTCCGTCGGAGCGGTCGGTGGGCTGTTCGGCGCACTCGCCGCCGCGCGACTGGGCGAACGGTGGGGGCGTCGCCGGACCATGGTCGCCGCCATCCTGGTCACCGGGAGCGGGCAGGCGCTGGTCGCGGTGGACCAGCTGCTGATCGGCGCGGTGGCGGTGATGTGGTTCGCCCTCCAGATCTACAACGTCCACCAGGTGCCGGTGCGCTACGAGACCACTCCGACCGAGCTGCACGGGCGCGTCAACGCGACCATCCGCACAGTGGTCTGGGGCACGGCGCCCGCGGGCGCGCTGGTGGGCGGGCTGCTCGGCGATGTCGTCGGCCTGCGGGCGACGCTCGTGCTCAGCGGCGTCGGCGCCGCGACGGCGTGCCTGTGGCTGGTCCGGACACGGGTCGGCTGACCGCGCCGGCCGCGGGAGTCGGAGAGCTCGCCGCGGCCCGCGCCTGGCCTCGGAAGTCGTTCACGGTCGCTTGTGGCACTCGGCATCACCAGATCTTGTCGCGCATGGCGGCGCACCCCCCTGGGCATGGCTTGCGGTTCGGACTCGGTCACCAGGGGATTCACCAGATCTTGTCGCGCACAACCGCACCTCCGTCCGTCTCGACAGGGCTGTTGATCAGCGGTTTCACCAGATCTTGTCGCGCACCGCGATCACCTCCAGCGGTTTGCCTCACCCCGGTAGCGGCTGACATCCGGGCAGGTCACCATTACCGTGACCCTCCGTTCGGATACCATGACAGTCCGGGATAGACAGTCGTGAGGAACCATGGGCACAGCGCGTTCGAGGTCGTGGGGCGCTCGACGCTGGTCACTATGGTCCCTGCCGCGACAGGCCCTGGTGTACGTGCTGTCGGTGGATCTGCTCGCCGTCGTCGCGATCGCGGCCACCACCGCCTGGCCGGTGCCCGCCGACTCGTGGATCGCGTTCGCCGTCCTGGCCGGCTGTGCCGCGCTGCACCTGCACTGCTCGCGCTGGATCGAGCGCATCCGCCGCGACCACAGCCACCTGCCGCACGTCGACCTGTGCAGCATCTGGATCGTGGCCGGCGCGCTGGTGCTGCCGCCGACGCTCGCCGTCGCGCTCGTCGTGCTCATGTACGCGCACCGCTGGTGGGTCGTCGGCCGCTGGGACGCGTCACGCCCACCGCACCGGTGCGTGTTCACCACGGCGATGATGGTGCTGGCCGCGCTCGCCGCGAGTACCGTGGCGGGCTTCACCGGCCTGCGTGACCACCTCCAGGCCGGGCAGCCCGGAGGCGCGCTCGACCTCGTCGGACTCGTGGGCGCGGGCACCGCGCAGTGGCTGGTCAACACCGCCCTGGTGGCCGCGGTGATCCTGCTGACGGTCCGGCCGCGCTCGGTGAAGGACTCCATCGGCAGCGGCGCGGACAACCTGCTCGAAGCCGGTCAGCTGGCCATGGGCGGGTTCGTCGCCCTCGGCGTGGCGTGGTGGCCCGGGTTCGCGGTGCCGATGGTCGTCGCGGCCGTCGCCCTGCACCGCACCGTGCTCATCCACCAGCTGGAGCTGGCCGCCCGCACCGACACCAAGACCGGCCTGCTCAACGCCGAGGCCTGGCACCTGCAGGCCACCCTGGAGCTGCAGCGCACCCGCCAGCAGCCGCCCGGCGCTAGTGTCGGCCTGTTCATGATCGACGTCGACCACTTCAAGGACATCAACGACACGCACGGCCACCAGACCGGTGACCTGGTGCTGCGGCGCATCGCGGCGGCGCTGGAGTGCACGGTGCGGCGCGGTGACGCGGTGGGCCGCTTCGGCGGCGAGGAGTTCGCCGTGCTGCTGCCCGGCGTGGAGCACGAGGAGGCGGTCGCGATCGCCGAGCGGATGCGCTCGGAGGTGCACCGGGTGTTCGTGGACGACGGCAACGGCGCGGTGGTGGCAGGGCTCACGGTCAGCATCGGCATCGCGGTGTGGCCGGACGTCGCCGAGGACACCGTGGAGGGACTGCTCGCGGCGGCCGATTCCGCGCTGTACGAGGCGAAGCGGCTCGGTCGGGACCAGGTGCAGGCGGCGGGCCGGGTGCGCCGTTCGCGGTGGACGCCGGCGGCCAGATCGGAACGCCCCGGCGTATAACAACCGCGGCCAACCGCCGGATCTCCTACAGGTCCGGCCCCGGGTGGCGTAGTTTCTGCCCGCCACCACCACACGGTGGATCATTCGCTTGCAAGGGTCGTGAGCCAGTGGACCTCGGTGCTCCGCACGGAATCCGCTTCCGCTTCGAAGCGGGGCTGCTGCGTGCCGTCCTGCTCGACGTGCACCGCAAATCGCCGGTCGAGGCGGGTGAGCAGCTGACCGCCGAGGCGGGCGCCCGTGACCTGCTGGTCGACGAGACCCGTGACGGCCACGTGCGCGCGGTGCTGCGGCAGCGCTTCGACCTGCCCGCGCCGGCCCGCTGGCGGCTCGCCGTCGACGCGCCGGCCACCCAGACCGACGACGGGGTGGCGTTCGCCCTGCCGGACTCGGTGTCGCTGCTGGTCTCCGGCTCGTCGCCGTGCCTGGTCGAGGACGGCGGCGTGGCCGTGGAGCTGCCCGCCGGCGAGTCCGAGCTGAGCGTCACGGTGACCAGCGAGCCGGTGTTCGAGGTCGGCGACACGGTCGTGGTGTGCCGCCCGGACCAGGTGCGGGAGGCCGCCGTCGTGGTGTCCTGCCTGCCCGCCGACCGCCTCACCCCCGTCGTCGCGCTGAGACCTCGAGGCGTGTCGTCCCACCGGCACGACGAGCTGATGACCGACATGCTCACCGCCATGGGCGTGCGGCGCGCCGTGTTCCTCGCCGAACCGGGCGACACCGAGCCGGACGGGACGGGCCTGGCCGCCGCGCTGTTCCCCGACCTGCCCGAACGCCTGCACCTGCCGTGCGAGGACCCGGTCGGCCTGACCGGCAAGGCGTGGGAGCTGCTGCGCGGCGACGGTGAGCCGGAGCGCACGCTCGACGTCGCGCCCGACGCCGATTTCGTCGCCGCCCTGTTCACCGCCCTGCGCACCGGTTCGGCGCTGCGCGTGGACGAGGGCGCGCCGTCGGTGCCGTTCGCCGAGCACAACCCGGACGACGGTGACGAGGCCGTGCTGGTCGAGCACACCGGCGAGGTCGACGACCTGACCGGCGCCCTCTACGCGCACCACCGCGGCGCCCGTCTGGTGATCACGCCGAAGCCGGACCTGGCCGAGGTGGGCACCGTGGTGGCCGAGGAGCAGGACCGGGTCACCGCGGCGGCCGGCGCGATCGGCGACGCGGTCAAGGGCATCGGGTTCGTCGAGGCGCTGTGGCGGTACCTGTCCACCGGCGGGCACGACCCGTACGCGGCGGTCGAGGCCGTGGTCACCGCGCAGGTGCCCGCCGAGGTGATCGCGGAGGTCGGCGACCGCGGGCTGACCGCGTTCACCACCGGCCTGCCCTACTCGTTCGTGCACACCGAGACGGTGAACTGGGCGCGCAAGCCGATCGGTCACGTGGTGGCAGACCCGGCGCTGGTGGTGCTCACCGAGCTGCACCGCGCCGGCGTGGCGCGGGAACCGGGCGCGTTCAGCCTGGTGTTCGACTCCGGGGCGTTCCTAGCCGTCGGCGGAGCCGACAATCGGACACAGGTGCCCGAGACTGAGTTGCCCGGGCACTGGTCCCTGGGACACCACACCCACCCGATCGTGTTGTCCGACCAGGACGCGTCACCGGACGCGCTGCGCGACCTGGTCGAGGACCTGCCCGTCGAGCTGGTGTTCTTCAACATCCACGACGCCGAGGACGCGATCCTGCTCGGCGGCCACGGGCTGCCGGACGCCGACATCCCGGTGGCCCTGCGGCACCGGCCGATCGTGTTCAACAACTCCTGCCGGTCGTGGACGGACCTGGGCCGCGAGTTCGTCCGGGCCGGCGCGCGCGGCTACATCGGCACGCTGTGGACCATCCCGGCGAACCTGGCGGCGGGGTTCGCACGCACCGTCGTGCGGCGGCTCACCGCCGAGGAGACGCCCGCCGCGCGCGCCATCGTCAACACCGGCACCCCCGGCGGCATCGAGCGGTCCTACCTGTACGTGGGCACCGTCAACGGCAGGCTGGACGAGTGGCGCGACCGGTCCACCACCGACGCAGAGGCGGCGCTGACCGGGTGCGAGCTGCTGGCCGCCGCCTCCCGCGACTGCGCCGGGTCGCTGTCGCCGGTGCTGCGCCGGGAGATCTCCGCGCTGCGCAAGGTCGCCGAGAAGGGCGACGCGACCGACACCCCGTCGTACGCCGACGTGCTGCTGGCCGAACTCCGGCTGGAGGACGACGACGAACGGGCCGCCGACCTGGTCGAGCGGATCGACGCCCTGCTGCCCGATCTCGACCTGCCCGACGACGAGGTCGAGATCCTGTGGGCGACCAGGTTCGAGCTGACCGGGACACGGTCCGAGCGGCGCGGGGAATACGCGGCCGCGTTGGTGGACTTCGAACGGTGTGTGGGCTTGGGCGACGCGTGCCGCGACCGGGCGGGCGTCCTGCTGCGGATGGCGAGGCTGCTGATGCACGAAGGCAGGACCGACGAGGCCGGACAGGCGGCGCGGTTGGCGCACGACGAGCACCGGGCGAACGGGAACAGATCAGGGCTGCTGGAGTCGATCACCGTGCTCGACGGCCTCGGTGACGCGGACCCCGAGACCGCGCTCCGGTACGCCGTCGAGGGCCACGACCTGGCCGAGGCACTGGGCGACCGCGCCCGGCAGGCCGCGTTCAAACTCGCCGAGTGCGACCGGCACCGCGAGAACGGCGACCTCGCCGAAGCGATCGACGCCGGGTCGCGGGCCGTGGAGCTGTTCCGGGCCGAGGGCGACGACCGGCAGGAGCTGGCCGCGTTGCGCCGGCTCGGCGCGTGCCACCACGACCGGGGTGACCTGGAGACCGCGCAGCACTACGCCGTGGTCGGCCTCGCCCGCGCCGAACAGGTGGGCGCGGCGGCCGAGGTGGCGTCGTTCCACGACGACCTGGGCGGCGTGCTGACCGCACGCGGCCAGCACGGCAAGGCGTTGGAGCACTACCGGCACGCGGTGGAGAAGCTGGTCGCGACCGGCGCGTGGGAGCGCGGCGCCGAACTGCTGCCGCACCTGGCCGTCGGCGCGGTCCGGGCCGACGACCCGGAGGCGCTGTGGACCGCGGCCCTGTGCGGCGGCCTGATCTGCGAGGTCGCGCCGCGCGAGGTGTGGGCGTCGATCGTGCCGCTGGTGGTCGACTCGATGAAGCGGGCGATCGAGACCGGGCCGCTGGAGCTGACCGAACGCGGCATGACCGACTTCGCCAGCGCGGTGACCGCCGGCAACCGCGAGGACATGCCGTTCCAGGTGGGTCTGCTCGCGGACGTGGTGGTCGTGCTGCTGGCGTGGCTGATGGACCGCACCGACCCCGGCATCCTCGGGTTCGCCCGCGAACTGGACCGCACCAGCGGCGGCGTGCTCGACCTCATCGGGTACGTCTCCGTGCCGTACGCCGAACGCGCCCGCAACCCCGGCGTGGGCCGGTCGCGGCCTACCAGTGGCGGCCCGCGCTGAGGTCGTCCAGTTCGGGGCGGGAGAGGTGCAGCACCTGGTAGCGGACGTCCGCGTCGTGGGGCGCCGTGTTCCACAGGGTGAAGTGCACCAGTTCCCAGTGCCTCGGGTCGATCGCCAACGCGGTGGCGTACACCTCGGGGTGGTCCTTGCGCTGCTTGAGCTCCTCCAGGGCCTGGTCCACGGCCTCGGTCGGGTCCGTGTCGGCGGGGATGTGCTCGGTGCGCTTGGTGGCGGCGGTGGGCGTCGTCGCGGTGCCCCGCTCGAAGGCGAGACCGACCCAGTGCTGCACGGTCGGGCGGCCGAAGTCGGCGCTCAGCCCCCGGAAACCCGGACCCCACAGGAAGCTGTTCATGCCCTCGGCGGTGCGCCACAGGTAGAACGGGGCGTACTGGTTGACCGGCGAGCCGTCGACACCGCGTTCCCGCATGCAGAACGCCTTCAAGCCCAGGCCCGGGAAGTCGTCCAGCGCGGAACCGCGCGTGGCGACGCGGGTGCGGATGATCCCCATGTCGTAGTCGGCGGGCAGGGTGATCTCGTAGTGCATGGCGTGCATGGTCAGTTCCCCCGGTACGTGGCTGCGGTGCGCGGGTACAGCTCGCGGTAGGCCGCGAGGTGGCCCCAGGGTGTGGTGACGGACTCGGCTCGGAGCAGACCGTGCACGAGTGCCCGGGCGAAGACTTCCCGTGCCGCGGTGAGTACCTGTTCCGGGTCGGCGTCGTGGGTGCCGGTGGTGGCGGCGAAGACGGTGTCGCCGTCGGTGAGGCCGTGTGCCGGGCGGACGGCTATGGCGAGGCCGTCCTGGGCGGCGTTGGCCAGACCGAACAGGTGCGGCAGGCGGGCGTTGGTGGCGATGACACCGATGACCGTGTTGAACGGCCGCGCGTGGCCGGTGTTCGCGATGTCGAGGTCATCGCCCTGGTACGCGGGGAACTCGTCCGGCAGGCCCAGGTGCGTGGCGAACGGCAGGCCGGTGCCGACGTCGACCGACGGGCCGACCGCGTTGAGGGCCGCGATGGCGCCGACGATCACACCGCCGGGCAGTTCGACGCTCGCGGTGCCCAGACCGCCTTTCAGGGTGGCGTTGAGGGCGCCCGTGCCCGCGCCGACGTTGCCCTGCGCGACCTCGATGCCTGCGTTGCGCACGGCCTGCGCGCCGTCGTCCGGTCCGGGATGGGTGTGGAAGTCACCGCCCCGGCCGAGGTCGAACAGCGCGGCGGCGGGCACGAACGTCCCCAGTTCGCGCGCCGCCCCGTCGGCCGCCGAGAGCCCGTACGCGCTGCCACCGGTCAACACGATGCCGCGCACTTCCCGGCCGCCGTAGCGGGGGTCGAGCGCGGCCGTGTCCCGAGTGGCCGGAGCCCCACCGCGAACGTCCACAGTGGACAGCGTGCCGGGCGGGAACAGCACGGCCGTGGTGCCGGTCAACGCGCCGTCCCCGATCCGCGTGACGTGCCCGACCAGCACACCGGGCACGTCGGTGATCGAGTTCCGCACGCCGTCGATGCTACGGAACAGACGGCCCCGCTACACCGTCCGGGTGATCATCGGTATCCGGCAGGTCGGGCGGAACGGCGGTGGTGCATCGTCGCGCAACGCACGTTGCGACGCGGGCGATGGCCGGTCAAGGGATCAGGGCGGAGGACTGGTTGTTGGCGGGGGAGTGGAGTGAGGCCCTCGGAGCAGACGTCGACGTGGCCTTCTACGCCCACCACCTGCACCGGGGCACCGCTCAGGGTGCTCAGGACGATCCGTCGTCATTGGAGCCGGGCGCGCAGGAGTTGCTGGTCGACTGGACCGAGTTGCTGCGGCCCGGCCTGAGCATCCCGCAAGGGCCGCGTACCGCCCGTGCCCGCCAGGCGGTGGACTGGATCACGCGCAACTTCGGCGCCGCCGCACGGGTGTTCGCCATCGCGTTCTGCCGCGAAGTGCACACCTATCTGTCCACGCCGGACTCGCCACGTCGGGCCGCCGTGCGCCGGACCGTCGCAGACGCCATCACCCAGCGCCGCCCGAACGTGATCGTCGCGCACTCGCTGGGCAGCGTCGTCACCTACGAGACCCTGTGGGCGCACCAGGACCACGACGTCGACCTGCTCATCACCATCGGCAGCCCACTGGCCATTCCCCGGACGGGGCTGCGGGAGCACTTCGACGGCGTGGAACGGGACATCACGGTGGTGATCGGCGAGTGGGACTTCCACACCGCGACCGCCTACCTGCGCAACCCTGAGGTGGCCGCGCTGTTCGCCTAGGACGTCACTCACCGGAGGTGAGCAGGCGTGCGCCGATCTCGCGGACGACCGAGGCCAGCAGATCGACGTCCTCCTCGGTGGTCCGCCAGTTCACGATCGCCGGACGCAGCGCGACCATGCCCCGGTACACCGTGGTGCCGGCGTAGACCCGGCCGTCCTCGATCAGTTCCTCGCCCAACCTGCGGTTGAGGTTGTCGAGGGCTTCGGGCGGCACGCCCGGGGGCCGGTAGCGGAAGCAGACGATGAACAGGTTGATCGGGGCGAGCAGTTCGAGGTCCGGTGCCTCGGCGATCCGGCGGCCCAGGCGCAGGGCCAGGTCCTGGTGCCGTTCGACCATGGCCCGGTGCCCGTCCAGGCCGTAGGCGCGCAGCGTCGCCCAGATCGGGATGGCCCGCGCCCGGCGCGAGGACTCAGGGCCCAGGTTGCTGTAGTTGACGAACTCCTCGTTCGGATCGGGCAGGTACGGGGCGTTCCAGCTGCCGAACGCACGGCCCTGCAACGACCGCTCCCGCACGAACGCGACACCGCTCTCGTACGGCACGTTGAGCCACTTGTGGCAGTCCGCCGCCACCGAGTCGGCCCGCTCCACCCCGCGCACCAGCCCCGCCGTGCGCGGGGACAGGGCGGCGAACAGGCCGAACGCGCCGTCCACGTGCAGCCACGCACCGTGCCGTTCCGCCAGGTCGGCCATCTCGTCGATCGGGTCGTAGTCGCCGCCGTTGACCTCGCCCGCGTTGGCGATCACCACCGCCGGACCGGACGACGCCAGCGCGCCGTCGAGGGCGTCCAGGTCGAGCCTGCCCGCGTCGTCACGGGTCAGCGTCCGCACCGAGTCACGGCCCAGACCCAGCAGTTGCAGCGCCTTGCGACTGCTCGGGTGCACGTACCCGCTGGAGAACACCGGCATCCGCGGCAGGCCGGCCAGGCCGTCCGCGGTCACGTCCACCCCGTGCCGTTCCGCCCACCAGTACCGCGCGCACGCCAACCCGGTCAGGTTCGCGAACGTCGCACTCGGCGTGAGCACCCCGCCGAACGACGTGGGCAGGCCGACCATCTCCTTCAGCCACCGCAGCACCACCGTCTCCGCCTGCGCGGCGAACGGCGAGCACACCCACAACCCGCTCATCTGGTCCAACAGCGACGTCACCCAGTCCGCCGCCTGCGCGGCCGGTGTCGCGCCGCCGACCACGAAGTGGAAGAACCGCGGCCCGGACGAGTGCGTCGCCGCCCGCGTGCCGATGCGCAGCAGGTCCGCGATCGCGGCGATCGTCCCGTCACCGGACCGCGGCAACGGCCCGTCCATGTCCTTGAGCAGGTGAGCGTGCGTGGCGTCGCGCACCGGCAGGTGCGGCAGCGCGTCGAGGTAGGGCCCAGCGGCCCGCGCGACCATCCCCAACGCCTCGGCGGCGTCGTCCCTAGCGTTCAGCGGATCGCCCATCAGTGAAAGGTAACCGGGGCGGGGCCCATCGGCCCGGGTCGATGGGAATCGCGTGGAGCTTCGCTATAAGTGTGCAGCCTGTATAGCGATCATGTGGCCGTGGTCCGGAAGGTTCGGCAGTACGCGATGCCGCGTACGACTTGGGCTTGCGCGTGGTGTGGTGCCCGAAGTACCGCCGTCCGGTGCTGGGTGGCCTGGTCGGGGTGCGGTTGCGGGAGTTGATCGACGCCGGCAAGAACGGGCGCCCGCGCTGACATCCGGTCACCCCGCCGCGACGGCCTCGCGGACCGCCGGGACGATCTCCCGCGCCCACGTGCCGAGCGCGACGTCCGTCAACGGCTCGCGGACGGGGAAGAGCACGAAACCGGACGCGTCGTGCTCCAGCACCGCGCCGGTCAGTTCCTCCACCCACTGCCCGACCGAGCCGCCGACCCACCGGCCCCGCGCGTCACGGGTGGCGGTGAGCGGGGTCGGCGAGATGACACCGGGCAGGTTGTAGATCGTGGCGATGTCGCGCGGGTCCCGGCCCGCGGCCGTCGCCGCCTCGTCGATGACCGGGCGGGAGGTCCGGTACCGCTCGCTGAGCCAGTCCGCGGCGTGCCCCGGAATCCACCCGTCGGCGAGCCTGCCGGTGACGGCCAACGACTTCGGCCCGACCGAGCCCGTCCACACCGGCGGGGCCGGCACCGGAGCCGGTTCCAGGGCGGTGACCTGGTAGAACTCGCCGTCGAACGTCACCGGCTCACCACCGCCGGACAGCGCCCGCACCAGCGTGATCGCCTCCGCCAACGCGCGGATGGCGGCTCCGGGCGTCAGCTGGGGAACACCCAGCCGGACGATGTCGTCCCACAGCCCGCCCGCGCCCATGCCCAGCACGACCCGGCCTCCGGACAGGGCGGACAGCGAGGTGACGGTGCGGGCCAGCATGGGCGCGGGACGGCTCGGCAGGTTCGTCACGCTCACCAGCCCCGAGATGTCCGTGGTCCGGCCGAGCGCGACACCCACGATCGAGTAGGCGTCGAGTCGGGCACCGAAGTAGGGGTGGTCGGACACCGTGAACAGGTCCAGGCCGGCGCGATCCGCCTCGACGGCGAGCCGCAGGGTTTCCCGCGCCTCGCCGACCGCGGTGCTCACGCCGACTCCGAACAGCGGCTTCCGTGTCGACATCGGTGTTCCTCTCAAAGGGATTAGTTCGTGGTCCGAATCAGGTGGCGTATCGTGACCACATGGCCAAGGCCGCTGGTGAACAGATGGGTGTCGTCACCGCGCTGGTCCGGTCCACATTCCTGGTGAACGCGGTGTACGCCGACACGGCCCGGGAATACGGGCTGACCCAGCAGCAGGGGCAGCTGCTCTGCGTGCTGATGGCGCAGCCGTACGGCATGGGCGAGTTGGGCGAGGTGCTGGGCCTGGCGAAATCCAGCCTCAGCGGTCTGGTGGACCGGACCGCCCGGCGTGGCCTGGTCCGCCGCGAGTCGGACCCGTCGGACAACCGGGCGGTCCGGGTCGAGCTCACCGCCGAAGGCAGTCGGCTCGCGGACGGGTTCTACGCCGAGACCTGCCGGCGGATCGAGCAGCTGCCCTCGGGACTCGACGACACCGAGCGCGGCACCCTCGCGGACCTGCTCGCCCGCGTCGTGCGGGACAACGAGGTGCCGCCGGTCTTCATGGTGTTGAACGAGCAGGGCTGAGCCCGGGCAACTCCACGAACCGCCCGGTGAACAGGTCCGCGCCCTCGTACCGCACGACCGCCGCGGCCGGCGGCACGGTTGCGCCGTCCGGGGCCGGCACCTGGCCGACGCCGCCTTCCGGACCCGGCGGCAGCAGGATCGACGGCGCGGGGGAGGGTCGGTAGGTGGCCGTCGGCTGCTCGCCGCGCACCTGCGCCACGATGTTCTCCGCCACCACCTCGGCGTGCCGCATGGCGGCGCCCCCGTACCCTCCGCCGACTACCACGACAGCACGGCCCATTGCGCACACTCCCCAGTGGTTGCCAAGTTCGCCCTACGAACCATACTAGTTCGTAGGACGAACTTGTCAAATTCAGTGGGAAAGTCAGCGCGGGTCGTCGCGCTCCCGGCGCACGGTCACCTTGCGGCCCTTGATGGTGGCGCCCCGCAGTGACGCGATGACCTGCTGCGCCGACGCCTCCGGCACCTCCACCAGCGAGAACCGGTCCGCGATCTCGATCGCGCCGATCTCTCGGCCGTTCAGCCGCGCCTCGCCCGCGATCGCGCCGACCAGGTCCTGCGGCCGGATGCCCGAGCTGCGGCCCGCGCCGACGAACAGCCTCGTCATGCCCGCGGACGGCTTGCGGGGCTTGCGCGGCTCACGGCGGTCGCCGCCGGCCTCGCGGCCACGGCGTTCACCGGCCCCGGCCCGCGGCACGTACTCGGGGATCTCTTCTTCATCGGACGCCGCGCCACTGGCTTCGTGCGCGAGTTTGACCGCCGCGAGTGCCACCTCCATGACGTCGAACTCGTCGGTCAGCGTCTCCACCACGACCCGGAAGTGCTCCAGGTCGTCCTCCAGCAGGCTCTCGTGCAGCGCGGCCCTGGTCAGCTCCAACTTGCGAGCCCGCAGGTCGGCGATGGTCGGGACCTTCTCCATGTGGATGCGCTGCTTGGTGACGCGCTCGATGGTCTTGAGCATGCCGTGCTCACGCGGCTCGGCCAGGGTGATCGCCACGCCCTCGCGGCCCGCCCGACCGATCCGGCCGATGCGGTGCACGTACGACTCCGGCGCGGACGGCACGTTGTAGTTGACGACGTGCGTCAGCTGTTCGATGTCCAGGCCGCGCGCCGCCACGTCCGTGGCCACCAGCAGGTCGGCGGTGCCGTTGCGCAGTCGCGTCATCACCCGGTCGCGCTGCTCCTGGCTGATGCCGCCGTGCAGCGACTCCGCCCGGTAGCCGCGCCCGTTCAGCGTCTCGGTGAGCTGGTCGACCTCGTCACGGGTCCGGCAGAACACGATCGCCGCGGTCGGCGCCTCCACGTCCAGCACCCGGCCCAGCGCGGCCGGCTTGTGGGCGCGCGGCACGACGTACGCGCTCTGCCGCACGCGCGGCGCCTCGCCCGGCTCGGCCTCCTCGCGACCGATGGCGATGCGCACCGGGTCCTTGAGGTGTTGGCGGGCCAGCCGGTCGATGCGCCCCGGCATGGTGGCGGAGAACAGCACGGTCTGCCGCGTCTCGGGCGTCTCGTTGAGGATCGTGTCCAGGTCCTCGGCGAAGCCCATGTCCAGCATCTCGTCGGCCTCGTCGAGCACGACGACTTTCAGGTTCTCCAGCTTCAGCGTGCCCCGGCTGAGGTGGTCCACCGCGCGACCCGGGGTCGCCACCACGACGTCGACGCCCTGCTCCAGCACCCGCAACTGCCGCCCGATGGGCTGGCCGCCGTAGATCGGCAGCACCCGCGCGCCCAACTCCCGGCCGTACCGGTGCACCGCTTCGGAGACCTGCACCGCCAGTTCCCGGGTCGGCACGAGCACCAGCGCGAACGGCGCCCGTGAGCTCCGCTCACCGCCGCCTGCCAGGCGTTCCAACACGGGTAGCGCGAACGCGGCGGTCTTGCCGGTGCCGGTGGCGGCCTGTCCGAGCAGGTCGCGGCCTTCGGTCAACGGCGGGATGGCCTCGCGCTGGATGGGGGTGGGCTCCTCGTAGCCGAGGCCGGTGAGCGCCCGGAGGAGTTCGGGGCGCAACCCGAGGTCGGCGAAGCTGGTCCGGTCGTCGGGCTCGTCGTTCATACCCTCAAGTCTCGCTGATCGCCCCTGAACCGCTTGGCGAGGGGGTACCGCCGGCCAGGTGATCCTGAAGTTCGGCATGCCGAAACCGGTGAACAGGCCCCACCGCGCGCAACAGACCCAGCCGGTGCGCGTCGCCCAGAAAGACGCCAGGTCACGCGGCAGCACGCCACGGCGGACCGGTTTGACCGTGGCCACCAGGTAGGCCAACCACGCGTGGCCTGTTCACCGTCGGCTCGCCGCGCTGAACTCCGCGAGCCACCGCTCCACCTCGGCGGACGACCGCAGCCGCACCCACGGCACGCCGATCCGCGGCAACCGGTCCGGGTACTCGGCCTGCTGCCTGCGCCACGCGCGCAACGCCCACGCCACCACCGAATTCGACCCGAACAGCATGCCGAGCGTTTCCCGGTTGCCGTTCCACAGCTCGGTCCGGCGCACGATCCGGCCCGTGCTGCGGCGCACCAACCGCAGCACGGTCACCCACAACGGCAGGTCGAGCCAGACGATCAGGTCCGCGCGGTGCCACAGGACTTCCGCGGTCTGGTTGATGTAGTTGCCGTCGGTCACCCACGCCGGCCCCTCGGTCGCCGCCACGACCCGCGCCCGGAACTCCTCCACCGGCGGCGACGTCCAGTCCGGGCCGTGGTCGATGGCGTCCAACTCGACGTGCACGCCGTCGACCAGCGGGGCCAACGCGCGCGCCAACGTCGATTTCCCGACACCGCTGACCCCGAGGATGACGATGCGACGTGGGTCCATGCGGCAGCCTCCCGAGGTGATCGAACCGCAGAGGCTTACCAGCTCGTCATGCTCTACCGCCATCCGATTCGACGTCGCGCCGATCTCACACCACGAGTATCCGGGACCAGGCGAAGTCCGGACCGATTTGGCGGAAGTCCGTACCCCAACACAAATCTGTCAACGGCCGGTCGACGCGGGCTGCCAGCATCGACGACGTGTCCTTCGACCTCGTCGGACGCCCGACCGAACGGTGAGGGGGAATCGGCCGTGCGCATGCGCATCCCGAACTCCGCGAGAAGCCGCACGACCACGCACCACGTCCCCGGATCATCGGGGGCCCGGACATGACCGACGTCTTGTTACGCGCGGGGCACATCGTCGCCGTCCTGGCGGTCGTGCTGGTCGCCGCGTACGCGGGGCGGCTCGCGGCGCGCGCGTTGCGGCAGCCCGAGGTCATCGGCGAGATCCTGGCGGGCATCCTGGTGGTGCCCGTGGTGCTCGCGGTCGGCGGCGCGCCGGCCCTCGCGGTGGTGCTGCCCACCGACGTGGTGAGCCCGTTGAGGGTGATCGGCCAGGTCGGTCTGGTGCTGTTCCTGGTCGGCGTGGCGCACGAACTCCGGCACGGCGGCACCGGTCTGGGTGCCCGGGCGGTCGGTTGGGTGACCGCCGGCTCGTTCCTGCCCGCGCTGTTCACCGGCCTGGTGATGGCCGCGTGGGTGGTCTGGGTGGCCGATCCGGAACTGCGCGGCGACGCGCCCACGCCGGCGTTGGTGCTGATGATCGCGGTCGCGTTGAGCGTCACGGCCGTGCCCGTGCTGGCCCGGGTGCTGGAAGACCGGGACATGGTGGAGAGCCCGGCGGGGAAGCTCGCCATGGCCGCCGCCGTGGTCACCGACTCGGCGGCGTGGGTGCTGCTCGTGGTGGCCGTCGGCATCTCCGGTGGGCTCGTGGTGTCCCTGGTGCTGCTCGTCCTCGGTGTCACGGTGACGGTCGTCGGCCGCATCCTGTTGCGCGGCCGGGTGCCGATGTCGTGGGCCGAACGCTTCCCCCGCGCCACCGCCGCGGCGATCTCCGCGTTGGCGTTGCTGGTGGCGTTCCAGTTCGAGCACTGGGGCCTGACCACCGTGTTCGGCGCGTTCGTGGTCGGCCTGGCCATCCCCGGCGGGGCGTGGGCCGGGGCCGTGCGCCCGGTGATGTCGTTCGGACGACTGCTGGTGCCGGTGTTCTTCGTGGTGGCGGGCATGGGGGTGGCGAACGCGCCGCGCGGCTCGGTGCCGTGGAGCGCCATCGCCATCGCGCTGGTGCTGGCCATCGTCGGCAAGATCGGCGGTGGCTACCTCGGCGGGCGGCTGGCGGGCCGGGACCGCCGCACGGCGGTGACGATCGGCGTGCTGGTGAACACCCGCGGCCTGACCGAGATCGTGGTGCTGCAAGCCGGGTACACCGCCGGCCTGCTCTCCGTGCGGCTGTTCCTGGCTTTGGTGGTGATGGCGTTGGTGACCACTGCCATGACCGGACCGCTGCTCTCCCTCATCGAACGCCTGGGCGCCTCTAAGCGGGCGTCGGTTCCCGAGTCGCCGGAGAACAGGTCATGACCCAGCCGGCGTCCACGCACTCCTGCGTGGACGCCGGCCTGCGGATCATCGAACCGTTGCCGTGCTGGCTCACCTCAGTTCACGCAGCCCTCGTCGGAGCTGGGCTCGCCGGTGGCGGGTGGTGCCATCGTGCTGCCGGGCCAGTCGGCCAGGAAGCCCGCAGCGAAGGACCGGACCAGGTCCGGGGAGACCGGAAAACCCCACCCCGAAGCCACTTCGATCGGCTCGCCGACCGGGATGGTCGCGGTCCGGACCGAGATGTTCCGGGTCAGCCTTCCGGCGAACTCCAGCAGGTCCCAGCCCGGATCGGTGCGCACCTGCGCGTGTGCCGCCCCGACCAGTCGCGCCAGCTTCGCCGGATCGTTCTTGACCTCGCCGGTCACCTTCGCGACCAGCCCGCGCAGGAACGCCTGATGCCGCACGACCCGGTCGAGGTCGCCCTGCATCAACCCGTGGCGCTGCCGCAGGAACGCCAACGCCTGGTCCTCGGACAGCGTCTGCCGCCCGGCGGGCAGGTCGACACCGGAGTACTCGTCGCGCGTCGCGGCCTTGAGGCAGACCTCCACACCGCCGACCGCGTCGCCCAACGCGGCGAAGCCCGCCATGTCGACGGCCGCGTAGTGGTCGATCTCCACGCCCGCCAGCGCCTCGACCGTCCGGACCAGCGCCTCCGCGCCCGCCGCGTCCCCGTCCCGCCCCTCGGCCTGCGCGGCCGTGTGCGCCTGGACGTAGGCCGAGTTCAGCTTCCCCATGCCCACGCCCGGGATGTCGACCCACGAGTCGCGCGGCAGCGATGCCGCGGCGATCGAGCCGTCCGGGCTGAACCGCGCCAGGACGACCGAGTCGGTGTTCGCGCTGTCGTCCAAGCCGATCAACAGCACGGTCTGCCCGGTCGGCGGCGCGGCCTGCTCGATCGGCGGTGGCGGCGCCGCGCTCCGGTCCACGCTCAGCGGCACGATCACCGCGACGGCCGCCGCCACGGCGGTCAGCGTCGTGGCGGCGATCAACGCGATCGGCCGACGTCGGGACCGCTTGCCGTGCAGGTTCGCCAGCACGGACCGGTAGTCGACCGCCTGGTCCGCCTCGGCCGCGATCGCCTCGCGGATGAGGGCTTCCTGTTCGGTCATCGCAGCACCTCCGACGGGGTGTTCTCGTTGATCCGCAGCTTCTGGAGCGCGCGGGAGATGTGACTGCGCACGGTGCCTTCCGTGCAGCCCAGGATCTGGGCGATCTCGGCGTCGGTGCTGTCCTCGTAGTAGCGCAGCACGAGTGCCGCACGCTGCTTGCGCGGCAGCACGGCGATCCGGGCGCGCATCGCGTCCCGTTCCGCGTGCCGGACCGCCGGGTCGGCGACCACCGGCGCCAGTTCGTCGAGCGTGGTGTGCGTCGAGGAGACGTCCCGGGCCGCCCGGCGGCGACGCCACGACAGGTACTCGTTGGTCACCATCCGCTTCACGTAGAGGTACGGCACGTCCACCGCCCCGATCCGCGCCCACCGTTGCCGTGCGCGCAGCAGCACGTCTTGGACGATGTCCTGGGCCAGGTACTTGTCGCACGTCAACGCCGTGGCGTAGCGCAAGAGTCGATCAAGACGATCGGTGACGAACTGGTCGTAGTCGTCGTCCGGCACGTCGCCCCCTTCTGCCGCTGTCGGTTCGATTGCGGTCGGGAAACCCCTTGGAGGACGCGCCACGTTGAACCAAGCGGGTGTGACCTGCGACACTCCTCGCTTCTAACCCTATATGGGGGTATACATGGGGTTAGACGGATTTGCCGAAGGGGGAACGCAATGCCGAAGATCAACGTGTACCTGCCGGACGAGCTGGCCGAGCAGGTCAAGGAGACGGGCGTGCCGGTGTCGGCCGTGTGCCAGCGTGCGCTGGAGCAGGCCGTGCGGCGGATCGGGTCGATCCGGGCGATCAGGCTGGACGACCCGGCGTCGCAGGACGCGGCGGCGCGCCAGTCGAGGTTCACCGACCGGGTGCGCACCGTGCTGCGGCTGGCCACCGACCGGGCCCGCGCGGACGGTTCGGCGACTGTCGGCACGGAACACCTGCTGGCCGGCGTCCTGGAGGAAGGCGCCAACCTGGCGTTGCGGGTGCTGCGGGCGATGGAGGTCGACCCCGACCGCGTCACCCTGCCCGAGCGGACCGCGGGCGACGTCGCACCCACGGCGTTCAGCCCGGCGGCGGCCGTCGCGTTGGAGCTGAGCGTCACCGAGGCGATCACGCTGGGCCACAACTACGTCGGCTGCGAGCACCTGCTGATCGGCCTGGCCGCCGAACCCGACGGCACGGCCGGCACCGTGCTGCGGGACCTGGGCGTCGACGCCCGTTCCGCCCGTCAGGCCGTGGTGGCGGCGTTGAGCGGCTTCGCGCACTTCCAAGCCGCCTCCGCGCCGGCCGACCCGACCGCCACGATCGCGGCGGTGGTCCGCAAGGAACTCCAGCCGATCGTCGAGCGGGTCGAACGCCTGGAACGTCAGGCGTGAGACGGCCGCCTGGATAGCCGACCTGGGAACGGGTAGCTTCCCGTCGTCCGTGCACCAGCCCCGGGGAGCCCATGCGATTCCTGTTCCGCCCACCCGTCACCGAGGCCGGTGGGCTGCTCACACTGCCTTGGGCCCAACCGCTGGAGGAGTGGGACGATCGGCTGTTGCTGACCGTCCCCCAGCGGGGCATCTCGCGGCACGTCGTGCGGTTCGTCGCCAGCGAAGGCCAGGTGTACGCGCTCAAGGAGATCGCCGAATCGCTCGCCCGGCACGAGTACGCCGTGCTCGGCGAGATGGAGAACGAGGGCATGCCCTCGGTATCGGTGCTCGGGCTGTGCGTCGACCGCCCGGACGACCAGCAGGCCATCCTGGTCACCCGCTACCTCGAATACTCCATGTCCTACCGCTACCTGTTCTCCAGCCCGCGCGGCGAGCACTCGGCGGATCGTCTCGTGGACACGCTGGTGGGGCTCCTGGTGAGGCTCCACCTGTCGGGCACGTTCTGGGGCGACTGCTCGCTGTCGAACACGCTGTTCCGCCTCGACGCGGGCAACCTGGCCGCGTACCTGGTCGACGCCGAGACCGTCGAACGCCACCCGATCCTGTCCACGGGCCAGCGCACCTACGACGTGGACCTGGCGCGGGAGCGCATCGGCGGCGAACTCATGGACCTCGAAGCCGGCGGCCTGCTGCCGGCCGACATCGACCCGGTCGAGGTGGCCGACAGCGTGCCCCGGCGTTACGCCGCCCTGTGGGACGAGGTGACCCGCGAGGAGTTCTTCCGGCTGGACGAACAGCGCTACCGCGTCGCCGAACGCCTGCGCAGGCTCAACGACCTGGGCTTCGACGTCGGCGAGGTCGAACTGGTCACCTCGGAGAGCGGCGCCCGGCTGCGGGTGGACATCCGGGTCGCCGAGATCGGCCAGAGCCGCCGTGAGCTGTTCAAGCTCACCGGCCTGGAAGTGCAGGAGGGCCAGGCCCGCCGCCTGCTCAACGACCTCCGCTCGTTCCGCGCGTACCTCGAACAGCGCGACGGCGCACCGGTCCCGGAGACCACCGCCGGTCACCTGTGGCGCAACGAGGTCTACGACCCCGTGGTCGCGGCCGTCCCGCCCGACCTGCTCGGCGTGCTGGCGCCGGCGGAACTGTTCCACGAGGTCCTGGTGCACCGCTGGTTCCTGTCCGAGCACGCGGGCCGCGACGTCGGCACGACCGCCGCCCTGCGGTCCTACCTCGCCACCGTGCTGCCGGATCGGGACGCCGAGGCGGAGGTCTCCGAGATCGACTGACGCGGGAGGTGACGTCCTCAACGGATTGCGGCTAGGCATCGCGGTGGCCGTCCGCCTACATTGCCCGCATGATCTTCGGGATCGCGGCCATCGTCCCCGCCCTGTTCTTCACGATCGGCGTGATCCGCGACCGCCGGCGGATCGGCAACGCGGTGTGGCTCGGCGTGACGCTGGTGTTCCTCTTGCTGGGGCTGCTCTTCCGCGCCTCGATGAGCGAGGGCGCGCTCGCGGTCGTGGTCGAGTACGCGTTCGTGGCCGTGCTGCTCGGGTTGGGGTTCGTGCTGCCGATCGCGTTGATCGCCAACGGCGTGCTGATGCTGCGCCGGGAAGGCTTCCGGCCGGCGAACCTGCTCTCGCTGCTCGCCGGCCTCGCGATCTTCGGTGTCGTCTTCGCGTTCGGGTTCGCCACCGCGCACACCGGCCCGGTGGTCGACGCCGCGATCGGGTCCCTGCTGATCGTCGCGGCCTACGTCGCGTTCCTGTTCGTCAGCCTCCTGCTCTACTCGATCGTCTACGGCAGCATCGGCCGTCGCACGGGTTTCGACGCGGTGGTCGTGCTCGGCGCGGGCCTGATCGGCGACCGCGTCCCGCCGCTGCTGGCCGGCCGGCTGGACCGGGGCCTGCACCTGTACCGCCGCGAGGTCGGCGCCGGCCGTGCGCCGTTGATGGTCGTCTCGGGCGGGCAGGGACCGGACGAGAAGGTCTCCGAAGCGGCGGCCATGCGCGACTACCTGCTCCGCCGCGAGGTGCCCGACGAGGTGATCGTGCTGGAGGACCGGGCCACCACCACCGAGGAGAACCTGCGCTACAGCGCGAACCTGCTCGCCGAACGCGGCTGGACCGGCCGGGCGGTGGCGGTGACCAACAACTTCCACGTGTTCCGCGCCGCCGTCCTGGCCCGCAGGCTCCGGTTGCGCATGCAGATCATCGGCGCGCCGACGGCGTGGTACTTCCTGCCCAGCGCGTTCCTGCGCGAGTTCGCCGCGCTGCTCACGCACAACCCGATCGCGCACACCGTCACCTGCGGTCTGCTGGTGGCGGTGCACCTGGTGCTGAACCTGGCGTGACGGGCTACACCCGCACGGTGAGCGAGGCGGTGTAGCCGGCGTTCACGTCGCCCGTGACGTCGGCCATCTGCTCGTCGTGCCCGTCGCTGAACACCATGTCGCTGGACAGTGGCGTCCGTGCCATGTTGCGCACGCTCTGCACGTACCCGGTGGTGCCGTAGACGGTCTTGCAGATCTGCTCGGGCAGTGCGAGCTGGGACGTGGTGATCATCGTGCCGGCCTTGGTCGCCTCGGCCAGGCTCGGGTAGACCTCGAAGTGGATGTGCGGCCAACGCCCCTGGTACGCGCCGGGGAAGATGCTGGTGAACGCGAGTTTGCCGGACGAGTCGGCCTCCTGCACGCCGCGCAGGTAGTTCTCGCTCGTCACACCGGACGAGTACAGCGAGTACTTGCCGTCGATATCGCAGTGCCACAGGTACACCGCCGCGCCCGCGTACGGCGCACAGCCCGACCCGGTGTTCTGCACGGTCAGTTCGATGCGCAGCGGCACGCCCTCGGCGGTGCGGGAACCGGTGCCGAAGCTGGTGCGGATGTCGCCGCGCACGATGCCGGACTGGGTGAGCACGTTCGGGCCGTTGGACCCGTCACCGGGGTACGGCCCGGCCGTCTCCTGCGGGATCACGTCACCGCACTCGGCCGCCGCGGCGGTGCTCGCGGCAGTGGTGGCGGTGCTGGTGGTCGTGGATGTGGTGGTGGATGTCGACTGACCGCCTCCGGTGCCACACGCGGTCAGCGAGGCGATGCCCACGCCGCCGAACAGCGTGAGGGCCCGCCTGCGGGTGAGCGTGGCCAGGTCGAAGGCGAGTCCGCGGTCGTGGATGGGCGTCATGGGGGCAACCTTGACTGCCGTTCCTGTGCGTTGCCTGTGGAGTTCCTATGCGGTCCTTAGCAGGTGATTCAGCCGTGACTGTAGTACAGCACTCACTGTATTGTTCTGGCCATGCTGAAGTGTGAGACGCGCGAGGACGCGCTGGCCCGGCTGGGCAAGGCGCTGGCCGATCCGACCCGTTGCCGCATCCTCGTGGGTCTGCTGGACGGGATCAGCTATCCCGCCCAGCTCGCCGACCACCTGGGGCTGACCCGCTCCAACGTGTCCAACCACCTGTCCTGCCTGCGGGGGTGCGGCCTGGTGGTCGCCGCCTACGAGGGTCGCCAGGTCCGCTACGCCCTGGCCGACGCCCACCTGGCGCGGGCGTTGAGCGAGTTGGTCGAGGTCGTGCTCGCCGTCGACACCGCCGAGCCGTGCCTCGACGACGAGCAGCCGGCGGTTGCCGTGACCGGAGCGGAGGCGAGCAGGTGAGCACCGATCAGGGTCGGATCGACCTGTCACTGACGCCGTCGCCCGCCGTCTCGGCATCGGCCGGGGACGGGTGCGCGGACGGCTGCTGCGCGCCTGCCGACACCCCGAAGCTGGAGCCGCGGCGGCAGGCGGTGCTCACGCGCCGGGTCCGGCTGTTGGTCGCCGCGACGATCACCTACAACGTGATCGAGGCGATCGTGGCGATCACGGCAGGGACGATCGCGTCGTCGACGGCGTTGATCGGGTTCGGCTTGGACTCGGTGATCGAGGTCGCCTCGGCCGCCGCGGTGGCCTGGCAGTTCTCCGGCAAGGACCCGGAGGCGCGCGAGCAGGCGGCGTTGAAGGTCATCGCGGTGTCGTTCTTCGCGCTGGCCGCCTACGTCACCGTCGAGTCGGTGCGCTCGCTGCTGGGCGCCGAGGCCGCCGACCACTCCACGGTCGGCATCGTGTTGGCGGCGGTGTCGCTGCTGGTCATGCCGTTCCTCTCGGTCGCGCAGCGCCGTGCCGGTCGGGAGCTGGGTTCGGCCAGTGCCGTGGCCGACTCCAAGCAGACGTTGCTGTGCACCTACCTGTCCGGCGTGCTGCTGGTCGGCCTGCTGCTCAACTCCCTGTTCGGCTGGTCCTGGGCCGACCCGATCGTCGCCCTGGTCATCGCCGGCGTCGCGGTCAAGGAAGGCCGCGAAGCCTGGCGCGGCGAACACTGCTGCTGAGTCCGACGGTGAGGCCCTCAGTTACGTGTGTCTGTCCCTGGTGGCCGGCCGCATGCCTGAGCGTTGAACTCAGGGGTCCTGAACGTTCGACTCTCGGGACCTGAGCGTTCGACTCTCGCGTTCTGAGTGTTCAACTCGCGTGTTCTGAACGTTGGACACGCGCAGGTCCTCGACATCGGTGACCGGGTGGTCTGCCCGAGCAGCACGCCGGACAGCACCAGCACGAGTCCCAGCACCTGCTGGCCGGTGAGCGGTTCGCCGGCCAGCAGCAGGCCCAGCATGACCCCGGTGACCGGGTTGAGCAGGCCGATCAGCCCCACCGTTCCGGCCGGCAGGTGACGCAGGCCGGTGAACCACGCGGCGAACGCGATCGCGGTGGCCACCACCGACACGAACGCGAAACCGAGCAGGCTGCTGCCGGTGAGCGGTGGCGGAGCGCCCTCGACCACGAGTGCCGGCACCACGAGGACCGCTCCACCCGCGATGAGCTGCCACGACGTCACGGACAGCACGTCCGTGCCCGCGCCCCACCGCTTGGTGAGGATGTGGCCGAACGCCGACATGGCCATCGCCGCGACGGACACCACGACCCCGACCGGGTCCACGGAATCCACGCCCGAAGCGAGCATGAGCACCACGCCGAGGATGCCGGTGACCGCGCCCACCACCGCCCGACCGCGCGGGCGTTCACCGAGCATCGGCCACGCCAACGCGATCATCGCGACCGGTGACGTGGCCATGATCGTCGAGGCCAGGCTGGTCGGCAGCAGCTGCGCGGCGAGGTAGACGAGGGCGAAGAACGCGCCCATGTTCAGCGTGCCGAGCACCAGCGACCGCCACCACCACCGGCCACGCGGACGTTTGCGCCGCAGCAGGAGCAGCAGCACCCCGGCCGGCAGGGCGCGCAGCACCGAGCCCCACAGCGGGTGGTCGGCGGGCAGGAAGTGGTGGGTGACGTAGTAGGTCGAACCCCAGGCGATCGGCGCGATCGCGGTGACCAGCACCCACCGGATATTTTCCACGGAAGACATTGTAGCTTCCGTGGAAGCTACACTCTGTGCCATGGACCTCGACCGCGTGGCCCGGATCCAGGCCGAGTGGGCCAGGGAACGGCCGGACCTCGACGTCACGCCCCAGGGCGTCATCGGCAGGCTGCACCGCCTCGCGGCCGTGCTGACCGAGCAGTTGGCCGTCGTCTACCGGCGGCACGGCCTGGGGGAGGGCGAGTTCGACGTGCTGGCCGCACTGCGCCGCGCGGGGGAGCCGTACGAGCGTGCGCCGGGCGAGTTGGCGCAGCACACGATGGTCACCACGGGTGCGATCAGCAAGCGCATCGACCGGTTGGAGCGCGACGGCCTGGTGACCCGCCGACCCGGCCAGGACGACGGCAGGCGGCGCGTGGTCGCGCTGACCGACGCGGGCAAACGCGTCATCGACCAGGCGTTCACCGAGCACATGGCCAACGAGCGCCAACTGCTCGACGCGCTCGACGCCGACGACGCCCAACGGCTGGAGCGCATCCTCACCACGTGGCTGGCCCGGTTCGAGCCGCCGCACTGACGCTGCCGGGACGCGTAACCCCTGGTCGGGTCGCCGAACCGAAAAATCGGCACGAACCACTCACACGCGGACGAACTTCGCATTTCGTCGTTTGCCGTCACGGACGCCGGGTAGTCGGGACGACAACCGAAGTGAGTTCCGTGAAGCGACGGGAGTCGACATGTCCAGACCGGGTACAGCAACGACGCGCACACCGGTCCAACTGGCCGCCACGGCCGTGGGCGCGGTGTTCCTGGTGGTCGGTATAGCCGGGTTCATCCCCGGGCTGACCACGGACTACGACATGCTGGAATTCGCGGGCCACGAGTCCCGGGCGATGCTCTTGGGCGTGTTCGCCGTTTCCATGCTGCACAACATCGTGCACCTGGCGTTCGGTGTGGTCGGTCTGGCTCTGGCCAGGACGGCGCGGGGCGCGTACTTCTTCCTCATCGGCGGCGGCGTGGTCTACCTGGTGTTGTGGTTGTACGGCCTCGTCATCGACCATGAGAGCGGGGCGAACTTCGTGCCGGTCAACACCGCCGACAACTGGCTGCACCTGGTGCTCGGCCTCGGCATGCTCGCGCTCGGCTTCGCGCTGGGCCGCTCGATCCGACCCGGCGACGTGCCACGAACCCGATGACGGGACGACGGCGGCGACGGGACCTGCGTCCGGCCGCCGCCGTCGGCGACAACGGGGGGTGGAGGCGGTGGATCCGGACCCGGACCTCGACTTCGACGACGCGCCCACCCGCGGCCTCCAGCGGTACGTCAAGGCGGTCGCGGTGGAGTTGGGCTTGGCGGGCGAGTGCACGTACGCCGACCCCGGCCCGCCCGCGACCGCCTACCTCGCCGTGGACGGCAACCTGCCCTCCTTCCCCGACCGCGACCTCGCGTTGCAGTGGGACGAGGAGTACGGCTGGGCCGCCGCCGTGGAAACCCGCTCGGGCGAACCGCCGATCGTCATCAGCTACCTGGGTGGCGACGTCCTGTCCACGCCCGCGGCCGTGGCCGCGTTCCTAGCCGCATTGCTGCACGACGCGCACCCCGGCGACCCCCGCCCGATCCGGCTGCGCGCGTACGGCGCCGCCGACGACTTCGTGGACCGCCTCAGCACCTACCCGCCGTGACCGCGCCCGGCGGCCACCCGCCCTGCGTCGACGCCTGGACGGGCTGGGATACCGGCCCGTCTGCCGGTTGGCCTCGAACCGTTTCGGTGGCGATCCGTCGTGACCGCTCGCGGTGCCTGCCCGTCTCGGTGACGGTTCGTCGTGGCCGCTCGCGGTGGCTACGCGTCTTGGGCTGACGCCTCCATGGTCTCCGGTTGACCGGTTGCCTGCCGGTAGACCCGGATCGTTTCGGCGGCGATGCGGACCGTGCTGTAGCGCGCTTCCACCCGATCGGTGCCGGCGATGCCGTACGCGTCGCGGCGGGCGTCGTCGGCCAACAGCGGGCGCAGTACGCGGGCGAGTGTCCGAGGGTCGTTGGGCGGGACGAGCAGGCCGGTGACGCCGTCCACGACCGTGTCGGTCGATGCGCCGACAGTCGCCGCGACCACCGGCACGCCGCACGCCATGGCCTCCAGCGGCACGACGCCCGACTCGTCCGGAGCGGCGCACACGACCACGTCGGCGGACCTCAACAGCGCGGGCATCGCCACCCTTGGCACCCGGCCGACCAGGCGCACTCGGTCGCCGACCTCCTGGGCGCGGGCGTGCTCGCGCAACCTGCGCACGTCGCCGGGCCGGTCGCCGACGACCACCAGCTCGGTGTCCCACACCGATCGCAACGCGGTGATCACGTCCTCGGCGCCGGCCGCGGGCGTGACCAGCCGGTGCGGCAGCGGGCGGTTGAGTCGCGGGCCGTCCGGCTTGAACCGCTGGACGTCCACGCCCGCGGGCACGACGGCGATCCGCGTCCGCGGCACGCCCAGCCGCACCAGCTGCGCCTTCTCGTCCGTGCAGCCGGCCACCACCCGGCTCGCCTCACGCCCGATCAGCCGCTCGGTGGACAACCGCGTCTCCGGCACGTCCTCGCCGCCGGCCTGCTCCACCACACCCAACGAGTGGAAGGTCTGCACCACCGGCACGTCGAGACCGTTGGCGGCCAACACCGACGCCACCCCGGACGTCCAGTAGTGCGCGTGCACCACGTCCGGTGGTTCGGCCCGCCACTGCCCGCGCAGGAACCGGGTGAACTCGTCCAGGTGAGGTAGGAGCTCGTTCGGGCGAACCGGAGTCGGTGGCCCGGCCGGCACGTGGACCACGTCGTAACCGTGCCGGGTGCGCACCACGTCGGGAATCCGCACGGAGTCGCGCCGGGTGTGCACGACGACGTCGTGTCCGGATGCGACCAAAGCCGCCGCCAAGTCGGCCACGTGTACGTCCTGGCCGCCCTCCTCGGCCTCGCTGAGGACGGGCAATGGGCTCGCGTGCGCCGAAACGGCCGCGATCTTCATGGGTTCCTCCAGCCACGGATGCGGATGATGTCGCCGCGTCACGCCTGACCAGGCTGTCGTCTCAACCCAATTTCGCACCGTACAAGCAATCCCGGCCCCCTGCCACTTCGAGCGCCCGGTGGTTGATCGGGCGACTGCCGGGTATGGCACTGGACGACCACACTCGACACCGAGGAGGGACCATGGCCACCGGCGAGACCGGGTTCGACGACGTCAGCTACGACCTCATCTCCGTGCAGTACCACGCGCTCAAGGCGGGCCACGACTACGGGCAGTACGTCCGCGACGCCGAGAACGCCGGCCGCACCGAGATCGCCGACTTCTTCCGCCAGGTGATGAAGGAGGACTCCGCGCGCGCCAAGCAGTGCCACGAGTTCCTCAAGGAGCTGGCCACCAGCGGCGACGCCGGCCCGGCCGTGACCTGAGCCCGAGCAGTGCGGGTAGTCGTGCTGGCCGACACCCACGCGCCTCGGCGGTGGAAGTCGTGTCCCCCGGAAGTGGCGAAGCACCTGCGCCACGCGGACGTCATCCTGCACGCCGGTGACGTCTGCGTGGCGCCGGTGCTCGACGAACTGGCGCAGTACGCGCCGGTGACCGCGGTGTGCGGTAACAACGACGGCCCGGACGTGGCCGAGTGGGGCGCGCCGGAGACCGTCGAACTGGACCTCGCGGGCCTGCGCGTGGCGATGATCCACGACAGCGGCCAGGCCACCGGCCGCACCGCGCGGATGCGCCGCCGTTTCCCCGAGGCCGATCTGGTGGTGTTCGGCCACTCCCACATCCCGATGGACGTCACCGGCGACGGCGTGCGCGTGTTCAACCCCGGCTCGCCCACCGACCGCCGCCGCCAGCCCCGCGGCACCGTCGGCCTGCTCGACATCGAGGACGGCGACCTGGTCACGGCCCGGATCGTGCCGGTGACGTAGGCGTGCGAGGGGTCAGGCGGGGGAGCGAGTCGAGCTGCCGACCCCACTCCGGGTACTTCGCGACCTTGGCCAAGTGCAGCGCGAGGACCTTCGCGGAGACGTCCGGGTCGCCGTCGTCGGAGAACCGCACGGCGGCGAACCTGCTCAGGCGGGGGGAGGATCGTGTCGTCACCCCTCAGGTGGACCGGGTCGCGCATGTACCGCTCCAGCGCTCGGCGACCACCGGCTCAGGCCGTCCCGGGTGCCTCCTGCGGGTTGGAGGTGCGGACGACAGTTGGTCAGCTTGACCAGGGGGGAGCACCTCGGCGACGGTTGCCTCGATGAAAATCGACTACGAAGAACTAGGCCCCGGTGACCGGCTCGTGGCGATCGCGAGTGCACCGTGAACCGGGTGGGGTTGGGGACCATCGCCCGGGAGTGGGGGCGGATCGGCTGCATCGGGTTCGGTGGGCCGCCCGCGCACATCGCGCTGTTGCGGGACCTGTGCGTCACCCGCCGTGGCTGGTTGACCGACCGGGAGTTCGAGGACGGCATCGCGGTGACGAACCTGCTGCCGGGGCCGGCCTCGACGCAGCTCGCGATCCTGTGCGCGTGGCGGCTGCGCGGCACGGCTGGTGCCCTGGTCGGCGGCGTGTGCTTCATCGTGCCCGGGCTGTTGCTGATCCTTGCGCTGGCGGTGCTGTTCCTGGCCGACAACGCCCCGGCGTGGGTGACCGGGGCGGCGGCCGGAGCGGGGGCGGCTGTGCCGGCGGTGGCGGTGCACGCGGCGTGGGGGTTGGTTCCCGGCAGCCGCAAGCGCATCGGCACGGAGTGGGCGGCTCGGGTGCGCTGGGTGCTGTACCTGGTGGTCGGTGGGGTCGCGGCGGCGGTGACGGGGCCGTGGCTGGTGTTCGTGCTCATCGCGGCCGGTCTGGTGGAGATCGCGGTGCGGACGCCGTCCGGCCGCCGTGCGGCGTGGCCCGTCGTGCTCGCGCTGCCCGCCGCCGGGGGAGGCCTCGGCGCGCTGGCGTGGGTGGCGGCCAAGGTCGGCGCGCTGTCCTACGGCGGCGGGTTCGTCATCATCCCGCTGATGCGGCAGGACGCCGTGCACACGTACGGGTGGATGTCCGACGCCCAGTTCCTCAACGCGGTCGCGCTCGGCCAGATCACGCCGGGACCGGTGGTGCAGACCGTCGCGGTGGTCGGCTACGCCGCCGCCGGGCTGGGTGGCGGGCTGCTGGCCGCGTTCGTCGCGTTCGCGCCCTCGTTCGTGTTCGTCATCGCGGGCGGCCCGAGGCTGGAACGACTGCGGGACAACGACAAGGCGCAGGCGTTCCTCACCGGCGCGGGCGCGGCGGCCATCGGCGCGATCGCCGGCTCCACCGTGCCGCTGGCCTGGTCGCTGCACGAGCCGTGGCAGTTCGTCCTGCTCGGCGTCGCCGCGCTGTGGCTGCTGGTCCTGCGCCGGGGCGTGGTGACCGCACTGGTGGCGTGCGGTGTCATCGGGGCACTGATCGGCCTGTTCTGACGCCGGAACGGCCCACGGGCTTCGCCACGCCCGTGGGCCGCCGACCGGCCTCAGTCCATCGCGGCACGCAACGAGGCCGGCCGCATATCCGTCCACACCTCGTCGACGTGCGCCGAGCACTCGTCCTTCGTGCCCTTGGTGCCCTCGAACCGCCACCCGGCGGGCACGTCGTGGTGCGCCGGCCACAGCGAGTACTGGCCCTCGTCGTTCACCAGCACCTGGTAGGCGATGTCGTCCCTCATGCCTTCTCCTCCTCTTCGACTTCGACCGGAACCGCCGCATACCCGCGCAGCGTCGGGCTGACGGTGACGAATACCGTGATCAGGGCAATCCCTACCGCGCACACCACGACTGCGGTGCGGGCGGACAGGAGTTCGGTCAGCACACCGCCGGCCAGGGGGCCCAACGCCCCGGCCAGCCCCACGACCACCCCCATCACGCCGCTCAGACGTCCCCGCAGCGAGTCCGGGGTGAGCAGCAGCTGGTAGGTGCCGATGGTGGTGTTGGCGGTCGGCGCGAGGAACGTCATCAACGCGAACAACCCGCCCAGCAGATAAGCCGACTGCACGACCAGCGCCAGCGGCGTCAACAGGCTCAGCACCCAGAACACCGACGCGATGGACAGGTGCGGCCCGAGCTTGCGGTGCAGCCACGGCGCGACCAGCGCACCGAGCACACCGCCCACCCCGAGCATCGCCGCCATCACGCCGATCTCGGCGGACGACGCCCCCCGCCCCTGCACCAGCACGATGACGACCAGGTAGAACGCGGTGAAGAACAGGTTCAGCACCACCGCGCACACCGCGGTGACCCGGATCTCCGGCCGCCCCCACACCCACCGCAGCCCTTCCCCGATCGAACGCAGGATGTGCGGCCGGGACGCCACCCGCTCGACCGGCGGCACCCGCAGGAACAGCAGCGTCACGAACGCCAGCACGTGCGTCACCATGTCCACCAGGAACGGCAACCACCGCGTCACGGCGAACAACACGCCACCCAACGCAGTCCCCGACATCTGCCCCAACGACGACCGGGCCGCGTTCATCGCCACCGCCGTGGCCAACTGCGAGTCCGGCACCAGCCGCGGCAGACAGGCGTCCTCCGCCGGCTCGAACAACGCCCGGCACACCCCGAGCACAACGGCCACCCCGACCAGGTGCACCACCGACACCGCGTCCGCCCACACCGCCACCACCAGACCACCCAGCGCGAACGCCTGAGCCGCCTCGCAGCACAGCATGATCCTCCGCCGATCCCACCGATCGACCAACGCACCGGCCGGCAACCCGGCCAACAGCTGTGCGGTGGCGTCAGCCGCCAACACCAGCCCGGACGCCGCCGGCGACCCCGTCACCGCCAGCACGAGCAGCGGAAACGCGATCATCGAGGCACTGAACCCCACCTCGGCCAACGCCTGACCGCTCCACAGCAACGTGTAGTTCCGATTGCGCGCCAGGGATGTCGTCACAGCGCACCTCGGCAATCCGCGGCGATGGCGCGCAGGGCGGTGGCGAAGTCGGCGGCTACCGCTTCGATCTCCGCGCCCGAGTGCACCGACGGGTAGTAGTACCAGGTGAAGCCGAGGGTTCGGCCGGCCTCGCCGACGACGTCGAGCACGTGGTCGCCGACGTCCGACGGGTCGTGTTCGTGGCCGATCGACGGCAGCACCGCGCGGTACAGGCCGGTCGACTCGGCTGAGCCGGCGTCGAACTGGCCCAGGTAGTTGAACGACACGGCCGGCCGCCCGGCGTCGGGCACGAGACCGTGCCGGCGCAGGGCGCCGTAGCCGAAACCGTTGCCCGGCACGGCCCGCAACTGCCGCCGCACCGCCTTCACCCGATCGCGCCAACTCCCCTCCGGCACGTCCAACGCCACCGGGAACACCGTGGTGAACCAGCCGACGGTCCGCGAGAGGTCCACGTCCAGCACGTCCTCCCGCCCGTGACCCTCCAAATCCACCGCGACCCGTGACGACCCGGTCCACCGGGACAACGACCACGCCAGCGCGGCCAGCAGCACGTCGTTGATCCGTGTCCGGTAGGCGACGGGCGCGCCGCGCAACAACGCCTCCGTGTCCTCCGCCGACAACTCCACCGTCACGGCTTCCGCAGTACCGCGAGGCGTCGGCGCAGGTGGGAACGACGTGGTCCAGTGCTCGACCTCGTCGTCCAACCCACCGCCGAGCACGTGGGCCTCCAACCGCCGCGACCACTCCCGGTACGAGGTCGTCTTGGCGCCCAGGTCGTCACCCCGGTACGCGGTCTCCAGGTCGTCCAGCAGAATCCGCCACGACACCCCGTCCACCACCAAGTGGTGCGCCACCAGCAACAACAGCGGCTGCGGGGCCCGGAACAACACCGCCCGGAACAGCGGCCCGGACGCGAGGTCGAACGACGCGTGCACCTCGTCCGCGACCGCCTCCAACTCCGACGACTCCGACGACTCCGACACGCCGTCCACGACGGTCAGCACGTCCACCTCACCGACGTCGTCGTTGTGCTGCCGCCACACCCCGTCGACCGACGTGAACCGCAGCCGCAACGCGTCGTGGTGCTCCACCAGCACCCCCAACGCCCGCCGCAGCGCCGTGACGTCCACCGCCGGATCCAGCTCCACCAGGTGCGACTGGTTGAAGTGGTGCGGGTTGCGCCGCCCGGACGTCAGGAACCAGTGCTGGATCGGCGTCAACGGCACGTCACCCACCACCGGCGCCCGGTCGGCCGACGACACCACCTCCACCGACACGTGCGGCGCCAACGACGCGATGGTCTGGTGCACGAACAGATCCCGCGTCGCGAACCGGTACCCGGCCTGCCGTGCCCGCGCCACCACCTGCATGCTCAGGATCGAGTCGCCACCGAGCGAGAAGAAGTTGTCCTCCGCCCCGACACGCGGCACACCCAACACGTCGGCCCACACCGCCGCCAACGCCTCCTCCACCGGCCCGGCAGGCGCGACATACCGGGCGTCGACCACCGCCGAGAAGTCCGGCGCCGGCAGCCGCGACCGGTCCACCTTCCCGTTCGGGCTGATCGGCAACGCGTCCACCGGCACGAGCACCGACGGCACCAGGTAGTCCGGCAGCGACTCGCCCAGGAACTCCCGGACCTTGGCCACCTCGCCCACCACGTACGCCACGAGCCGCTTGTGCCCACGCGCGTCGGCCCGGGCCACCACGACCGCCTCACGCACGTCCGGGTGCCGCAGCAGAGCCGTCTCGACCTCACCCAGCTCGATCCGGAACCCCCGGATCTTCACCTGCTCGTCGGCCCGCCCGACGAACTCCAGCACCCCGTGGGCGTTCCACCGCACCACGTCACCCGTGCGGTACATCCGGGACCCCGGCGGCCCGAACGGGTCGGCCACGAACCGTGACGCGGTCAGCCCCGGCCGGTCCAGGTACCCGCGCGCCAACCCGACACCGGACACGTACAGCTCACCGGCCACCCCGATCGGAACGGGCTGCAACTCGCCGTCCACCACGTGCACCCGCGTGCCCGGGATCGGCCGTCCGATCGGCGGCACCCCACCGGGTTCCAGCGGCCCGCTCCACGAGGTGACCACAGTGGACTCGGTCGGCCCGTACGCGTTGATCATCCGCCGCCCGGGAGCCCACCGCCGCACCAGGTCCGCCGAACACGCGTCACCACCCACGACCAGCGTGCGGAACGTCGGCAGCGCCACCTCCGGCACCGTCGCCAGCGCGATCGGCGGGATCAACGCGTGCGTCACCCCGAACGCATCGATCACCTCGGCCAACTGGTCGCCGAGCAGCGGTCCGGGCGGCGGCACGACCAGCGCCGCGCCCGCCGGCAGCGCCATGCACAGCTCCAGCACCGACGCGTCGAAGCTGGGGGAGGAGAACTCCAGCACCCGATCACCCGGCGACACCTCGAAGTGCGCGATCTCCGCCGCCGAGAACGTCGCCAGACCCGCGTGCGACACCACCACACCCTTCGGCCGTCCGGTCGACCCGGACGTGTAGATCACATACGCGGGGTGTTCGGCCCGCACCACCACCCCCGGATTCACGGAAGGCTGACCGGAGACGTCGACCGGCCCGTCCAGCACCACCAAAGGCCGGGCGTCGGCGAGCATGAACGAGATCCGCTCGGCCGGGTACTCCGGATCGACCGGCAGGAACGCCGCGCCGGTCTTCAACACCGCCAACTCAGCCACCACCAGGTCCACCGAGCGCGGGAACTTCAACGCCACCAACGACTCCGGCCCGGCGCCCAACCCGATCAGGTGGTGCGCCAACCGGTTCGCCCGCGCGTTCAGCTCGGCGTAGGTCACATCGGCCGCACCGGTCAGCGCCAACGCGTCCGGCGTCCGCGCCACCTGCGCCTCGACCAGCTCCACAAACCCCGGACCATCGACGGCCGGACCGGTCGAACCCCACGCCGCCAACAACTCCCGCTCACCGTCGGGCAACACCGGCAACGCCCACAGTGGACGGTCGGCGTCAGCCGCGATCCCGGACAGCAGCACGCCGAGGTGCTCGACCAGCCGCGTGACCGTGCCCGCGTCGAACAGGTCGGTGTTGTACTCGACCGATCCGTGCAGCCCGCCGTCGTCCTCCTCGGTGAACTCCACCGTCACGTCGAACCCGGTGCTCACCACCGGCTGCGCGACGTCCGCCGCCTCCAGCCCCGGGAAACCGGGCGCCTGCGGCGCGTTCTGCAACGCCACCACCGCCTGGAACAGCGGTGTGCGACTGGTGTCGCGGTCCGGCTGCACCGCGTCCACCACCCGTTCGAACGGCACGTCCTGGTGTGCGAACGCGTCCAGCACGGTCTCCCGCGTCCGGGCCAGGAACTCCGGGAACGTCACCGACGGCGAGATCCGCGCCCGCAACGTCACGGTGTTGACGAAGAACCCGACCAGGTCCTGCGTCTCCGGCAGGTCCCGCCCGGACGCCACCGTGCCCACCGCGAAGTCGTCCTGCCCGGACCACCGGTGGAACAACACCTGGCAGGCCGCCACCAACGCCATGAACAGCGTGCCGTCCACGCCCCGAGCCAGTTCCCGCAACCGTTCCGCGACCGGCGCGGGCACGACGAACTCGGTCTGCGCACCCGCCGTCGTCTGCACGGCCGGCCGGGGCCGGTCGGTCGGCAACTCCAACGCGGGCACGTCCGCCAGCTGCTCACGCCAGAAGTCCAGCTGAACGTCGAGCGGCTGTTCCCGTTGCCAGGCCGCGAAATCGCCGTACCGGATGGGCAGCGGCGGCAACTGCTCACCGCCGTACAGCGCGGCGAGATCGGACATCAGCACCCCACCGGACCACCCGTCGGTGATGATGTGGTGCATCGTCAACGCCAACACGTGATCGTCCGGCCCGACACGCACCAACACCGGCCGGAACAGCGGCCCTTCGGACAGGTCGAACGGCTCCAACGCCGGCATCTCATCGACCACCGGCAGCACCACGTCCGAGGCCGGGTGCACCACCCGCACCGGCAACCCGTCCACCGCCGGGAACGTCGTGCGCAGCGACTCGTGCCGCGCCACCAACGCCGACAGCACCCGCTCCAGCCGGGGCACGTCCAACGCGCCACGCAACCGCACCGCCAGCGGCGTCACGTACTCGGTCCCACCGGGCGAGAACTGGTCCAGGAACCACAACCGCTGCTGCGCGAACGACAACGGCGTCTCACCCTCGACCCGCGGAATCACCGCAGCTCCAGCCGACGCCGACAGCCGAGCCGCGAGCGCCGCCACCGTCGGGTGGTCGAACAGGTCACGCGGCGACACGTCGAACGACGCCCGCAACCGCGACACCACCCGGATGCTGGAGATCGAGTCCCCGCCGAGCGCGAAGAAGTTGTCCTCCACCCCGACCGCGGCCAACCCCAACACCTCCGCCCACACGGAAGCCACCAACCGCTCGGCCGGGGTGCGCGGCGCGACGAACCCACCGGCCGCCGACGCCTCCCGCTCCGGCGCGGGCAACGCGGCCCGGTCCAGCTTGCCGTTCGCGTTGAGCGGCAACCGTTCCAGCGCCACGTACGCGGTGGGCACCATGTACTCCGGCAACGCCCGCGCGGCGTGCGCGCGCAACTCGGCGACGGCACCCGACTCCACCGGCACGTAGTAGGCGACCAGGCGGTCGTCCCGCACCACCACGGCGACCTGCGCCACGGCGGCGTGCGCGACCAGCACGGCCTCGATCTCACCCAGTTCGATCCGGAAGCCCCGTAGCTTCACCTGCTGGTCGGCGCGACCCTCGAACGCCAACTGGCCGTCGTCACGGATGCGGACCAGGTCACCGGTGCGGTACATCCGCTCGCCGGGCGCCCCGAACGGGTCTGCGACGAACCGCTGCGCGGTCAACCCCGGCCGGTCCAGGTACCCGCGCGCCAACCCGACACCGGACACGTACAACTCCCCGGTGACGCCGACCGGAACGGGCCGCAACGCGTCGTCCAGCACGCGCACCCGGGTGCCGGGGATGGGACGCCCGATCGGCGGCACACCACCGGGTTCCAGCGGCTCGCTCCACGAGGTGACGACGGTGGACTCGGTGGGGCCGTAGGCGTTGATCATCCGCCGCCCGGGAGCCCATCGGCGCACGAGTTCGGCCGAAGTCGCGTCGCCGCCCACGACCAGGGTGCGGAAGGTGGGCAGTTCGACGTCCGGGAGGGTGGCGAGCGCGGCCGGCGGGATCAGCGCGTGCGTGACGCCGAAGTCGTTGATCACCCGGGCGAGTTGGTCGCCGAGCAGCGGGCCGGGTGGCGGCACGACCAGTGCGGCGCCGGCGGGCAGCGCCATGCACAGCTCCAGCACCGAGGCGTCGAAGCTGGGGGAGGAGAACTGGAGCACCCTGTCCCCCGGCGACACGTCGAAGTGCGCGACCTCTGCGGCGGAGAAAGTCGCCAGACCTGCGTGCGTCACCACCACGCCCTTGGGGCGACCGGTCGACCCGGACGTGTAGATCACGTACGCGGCGTTCTCCCGCCGCAGCACCACCTCCGGTGCGGTGGTGGGCAGCCCCGACAGATCCGGGAGGGAGTCCAGGATCGTGGTCGGTCGGGAGTCGTCGATCATGTACGAGACCCGGTCCGCCGGGTAGGAGACATCCAACGGCAGGTAAGCCGCCCCGGCCTTCATCACACCCAGCACCGCCACGACCAGATCCGCTGAGCGCGGGAACTTCAACGCCACCAACGATTCCGGCCCGGCACCCACCCCGATCAGGTGGTGCGCCAACCGGTTGGCCCGTTCGTCCAGCTCCTGGTAGGTCAGGTGAGCGCCTTCGCACGTCACCGCCACCGCATCGGGCGTGCGCGCGGCCTGCGCGGCGAACAGCGACGGAATGGTGTCCTCGACACTGGACGACGTCCCGTGCCACGACGCCTGCGCCCGGTCCAGCTCGGCGTCGGACAACCACGGCAGTTCGAACACCCGTCGGTTCGGGTCCGCGCCGATCCCGTCGAGCAGCCGACCCAGCCGGTCACCCATCGTGACGATGGTGGAGGCGTCGAACAGCCGTGGGTCGTAGGTCAACTCCACGTGCAGCGAATCGCCCATGTGCGCCAGCACGGTGAGCGGGAACGAGGTGGTGTCCAGGCTGTCCACCTCGTGCACGCGCGGCGCGCCGTCGGGTGTGTCCTTGTCCACCGGGTAGTTCTCGAACGCCAGCATGCTGTCGAACAGGCGGGCGCCCGTGTCCGACTCGATCTCGGCCCAGCCCTGCACCTCGGCCAGTGACACGTGCTCGAACCGCCGGGCCTCGATCTGCGCCTCCTGCAACCGGCGCAACCAGGCGACCACCGAAGCGTCGGACTCCACCGACACCCTGGTGGGCACGGTGTTGATGAACATGCCCACCATCGACTCGACGCCGGGCAGCTCGGCCGGCCGACCGGACACCGTGCTGCCGAACACCACGTCCCGCTGTCCCGAGGTCCGCGCCAGCAGCAGCGCCCACGCACCCTGGACCAGCGTGTTCACCGTCAGGCCGTGGGTGCGGGCGACCGCGTCCAGCCGGTCGGCGGGCAGGTCCAGCACGACCTGCGCGGACGACTCGGCGCGGTGCGCCTCGGTGGGCGGCCGGTCGAACGGCAGCGGCGTGGGCGTGTCGAACCCGGCCAGCACACCCCGCCAGTACGACTCGGCAGCCGACTGGTCGAGCCCACCCAACCAGGCCAGGTAGTCGCGGAACGGCCGCCGTGCGGGAGCGGTGCCGCCCGCGTACTCGTTCAGCACCTCGCCGAACACCTGCGCGGTGCTCCACCCGTCCAGCAGCACGTGGTGCGAGGTCCACAACAGATCGACCTCGGTGTCGGAAACCCGCCCGATGACCAGCCGCATCAACGGCGCGGTGGTCAGGTCGACGCCGGCCGCCGCATCGGCCGCCACCAGTTCGTCGGTGACGTCGGCGTAGGTCACCGGCACGGTCAGCCCGCGCCGCACGACCTGCACCGGCTCGTCCAAGCCCTCCCACACCACGCTGGAACGCAGGATCGGCGTGCGGTCCACGACCCGTTGCCACGCCGAGGCCAACCGCGTCGGGTCGTCCACACCGGACAGTCGCACCCGCAGCTGGTTCACGTACGCGGTGCCGTCGTCGACCAGGCTGTGGAACACCATGCCGGCCTGCAACGGGGTGAGCGGGTAGACGTCCTCCACGTCCCGGTCGGCGATCCGGTCCACCTGCTCGGCGGTGAGCCGCGCCAGCGGGAAGTCCGACGGCGTCCGGCCCCAGGCGTCCGGGCGGGCGCAGAACGCGACGATCTCGCGCAGCGCGTCCACCATCCGGTCGGCCAGGGCCCGCACCGCGGTCTCGTCGTGTGCCTCGGTCGAGTACTCCCAGTCCACCACCAGCTCACCCGCCGACACGGCGGCGGTGATGTCGAGCAGGTGCGGGCGGGTCAGGTCGTCCGGCACCTCGCGGCCGTTGTCGGCCTCGGCGGGTTCGTCGTCCCACTGGCCCAGGTAGTTGAAGCACACGCGGGGTAGCGAGCCGGACACGCCCCGGCCCCGGTACTTGAGGGCTTCGTAGCTCAACCCCCTGTCCGGGACGGCGCGCAGCTGCTCCTTCACCGATTTGAGCGCCGCGTCCCAGTCGGCCTGGTCGGGCAGCTCCAACGCCACCGGGAACTGGGCGGTGAACCAGCCGACCGTGCGGGACAGGTCCACGCCCTCGAACAGCTCCTCCCGGCCGTGGCCCTCCAGCGCCACCAGCGCCCGCCCGGCGAACGCCGAGGTCAACGCGGTCAGCAGCACGTCGTTGACCTGCGTGCGGTAGGCGTCCGGCACGGCGTGCAGGAGCGCGTCCGTCTCGGCCCGGCTCAGGCGCACCGACACGCTGCGCGCGGTGCCCGCCGGCGTCGGAACGGGTTCCTCCACCGGCACGGCGTCCCAGTGCGTGAGGGCGTGGTCGAATCGGCCGTCGCGCACGTGCTCGTCCAGCCTGCGTGCCCAGTCGGTGAACGCGGTGCTCTTGGGTCCGAGGTCACCGCCTGCCAGCGCGGTATCGAGGTCGGCCAGCAGGATGCGCCACGACACCGCGTCGACCACCAGGTGGTGCGCGGTGACGAACAGCCTGCCGTCGCCGAACAGCACCGCGCGCAGCAGCGGGCCGTGCCGCAGGTCCAGGCCCGTCCGGGCCAGGTCGGCTTCGGCGGCGAGGTCGGCGGTGGTGGCGAGGCGGAACACCTCGGCGGACTCCACGTCCGCCACCTCCTGCTGCCACCCGCCGTCGACCTGGGTGAACCGCAGCCGCAACGCGTCGTGGTGGGCGACAACGGCCCGCACGGCGTCGCGCACCACGGCGGGCTCGACGTCACCCACCTCCACGACCACCGACATGGTGAAGTGCGCCAATGGCCCGTGGTCGGCGAAGAACCAGCGTTGGACGGGGGTGAGCGGCACCGGTCCGGTGACGACCTCGTGGGTCGCGCCGGTGTCGTCCGTGACCGCGAGCGCGAGGTCCGCGACGGTCTGGCGCAGGAAGACGTCCTTGGAGGTCAGCTTCAGACCGGCCTGTCGGGCGCGGGAGACGACCTGCATGCTCAGGATGGAGTCGCCGCCCAGGGCGAAGAAGTTGTCCCGCGCGCCGACCCGTTCGACGCCGAGCACCTCGGCCCAGATGTCCGCGAGCGTGGCGGCGACACCGGGTTCGGGCGCCACGTACCCGGCGTCGGTGAACGTCGGCGCGGGCAGTGCCCGCCGGTCCACCTTGCCGCTCGGTGTCATCGGCAGCGCGTCCAGCACCACGAACGCCGACGGCACCAGGTAGTCCGGCAGCCGCTGCTTGAGCCAGCCGGCCAGGTCGGTGGCCGCGCCGACGGTGTAGGCGACGAGCCGTTGGTGGCCGTTGTGCTCCCGTGCCACCACGGCCGCCTGCGTCACGTCGGGGTGGTGCAGCAGGGCCGCTTCCACCTCGCCCAGCTCGACCCGGAACCCGCGGATCTTCACCTGGTCGTCGTCACGGCCCAGGTATTCGAGCTGGTGACCGACCCAGCGAACCCGGTCACCGGTGCGGTACATGCGCGAGCCGGGCGGGCCGAACGGGTCCGGCAGGAACCGTTGCGCGGTGAGGCCCGGTCGGTTGAGGTAGCCGCGGGCCACCTGCGCGCCACCGATGAACAGCTCACCCGGCACGCCCACCGGCACGGGCCGGAGGTTGTCGTCCAGCACGCGGGCCACGAGGTTGGCCAGTGGCCGGCCGATCAGCGGGCGGTCGCCGGTGACCGGCGTGGACACCGCGTCCACCGTGGTCTCGGTGGGGCCGTAGAAGTTGTGGGCGATCGTCCGCGACCGGGCCAGCTCACGCCACAGCGAGTCCGGCAACGCCTCGCCGCCGAGCATGAGCACCCTCGGCACGTGCTCGCCGTCGAGCAGGCCTGCCGGGACGAGCTGCTGGACGTAGGACGGGGTGAGGTCGAGGAAGTCGATCCGGTGTTCGCGCACGTACCCGACCAGTGCGGCCGGTTCGAGGCGGACGTCGTCGGCGAGCACGTGCAGCTCGTGGCCGTCGGCCATGAGCAGCGGGCCTTCCCAGGACGTGTCGAAGGAGAAGACGGCCGACAGCGCCACCCGCAACGGTCGATCCGCGAAGGAACTCCGGTGGTTGTGCAGCAGGTTCACCAGTTGGCGGTGCTCGACCACGACACCCTTGGGGATACCGGTCGAGCCGGACGTGTAGATCACGTAGGCGGCCTGGTCCGGTCGCAACGGCACGTTCGGCGGGGTGTCCGGGAGGCTGGTGAGGTCCTGGCCGGAAAAATCGGGCACAGCGTCCAACACCAACGCGGGGTCGGCGTCGCGGAGCAGGAACTCGACGCGCTCACGCGGCAGGTCACGGTCGATCGGCAGGTACACCGCGCCCGCCTTGTGCACGGCCAGGATCGCCACCACGGAATCGGCCGAGCGCGGCAACGACACCGCGACCGTCCGCTCCGGGGCCGCCCCTGCCGCGATCAGGTGGTGAGCCAGCCGGTTGGCCCGCGACTCCACCTCGGCGTAGGTGAGTCGGATGTCGCCGCAGACCAGCGCGGTGGCGTCAGGAGTCCGCCGAGCCTGCTCCTCGAACAAGGCCGGGAACGTGGTGTCGGGGACGTCCAGCCGCACGCCGTGGCCGTCGGGCTCGTCACCGAGCAGCAACGACACCTCGGCCAACGGCCGGTCCGGCCGCGCGGTGATGCCGGCGAGCAAGGTGACCAGGTGCCGGGACATCCGGTCGATGGTGTCCGCGTCGAACAGGTCGGTGCTGTACTCGACCGCGCCGCGCAGCACGCCGTCCTCCTCGCCGAACTCGAACGTCACGTCGCACGTCGAGGTCACCAGCGGCAGCTGCACCTCCTCGACCCGCAGTCCGGGCAGGTCGGGCACCTCGGTGCCGGTGTTCTGGAGCAGCACCATGACGTCGAACAACGCGTTGCGGCTCGGGTCGCGCTCCGGGCGCGCCGCTTCCACCACCCGCTCGAACGACACGTCCTGGTGCGCGAAACCGTCCCGCACGGTGGTCCGCACGTCGGCCAGGACCTCCGCGAACGACCGCCGCAGGTCCACAGTGGACCGCAACACGACGGTGTTCACGAACAGGCCGACCACGTCGTCCAACTCGGCCCGCCCACGCCCGGACACCGCCGTGCCCACCGCGATGTCGTCCTGGCCGGCGTAACGGGCCAGCAGCACCTTCGTGGCCGTCAGCAAGGCGGTGAACAGGGTGTCGCCGTGCTCGGCGGCCAACGCCTTGACCGCCTTCGCGACCGGCGCGGGCACGGTGAACTCGTGCATCGCGCCCGCCGTGCCGCGCACCGCCGCACGTGGTCGGTCGGTCGGCAGCTCCAGCGCCGGCACCCCGGCCAGGTGCGTCGCCCAGTAGTCGACCGGCGGCTCCGGCCGCCATGCGCTGTAGTCCACGTACTGCACGGCGAGCGGCGGCAGCTCCTCACCGGCGTACAAAGCTCCGAGGTCATGGGCCAGAACGCCGGTGGACCAGCCGTCCGTGACGATGTGGTGCAGCGTCAGCACCAACACGTGCTCCTCGGGCGCGACCCGCACCAGCCTGGTTCGCAGCAGCGGCCCCTGGCGCAGGTCGAACGGTGTGCTCACCTCCTCGCGCAACACCGCCTCCCACGACCCGTCCTCGACCGCGAGCGGCACGTCGAACGGCTCGTGCACGATCTGCACGCCGTCGTCGAACGTCGTGCGCAGCGACTCGTGCCGTGCCACCAGCCCGTCGAGGGCGCGTCCCAGCGCGGCCAGGTCCAGCGGCCCGTACAGCCGCAGCGCGGTGGGCGTGACGTACTCGGTGCTGCCGGGTTCGAACTGGTCCAGGAACCACAGCCGCCGCTGCGCGGGCGACTGGTCGAACACGGGACGGACGCCATCACGCGGGATCACCGGGATGGCGTCCACCCCGACCTTGCCGAGGCCCGCTCCGCTGAGGATGGCGGAGGCGAGCCCGGACACCGTGGGGTGCTCGAACACCGCGCGCGGCGACAGCTGCACGCCGAACGCCGCGCGCAACCGCGAGGTCACGCGGATGCTGAGGATCGAGTCACCGCCGAGGCGGAAGAAGTCGTCCAGCGCGCCGACCCGCTCCAGCCCGAGGACGTCGGCCAGCACCTCGGCGACGACCTGTTCGGCATCGGTGCGCGGCGCGACGAAATCGCCGGTCAGATCGGGCTCGGGCAATTCCCGACGGTCCAGCTTCCCGCTGGGCGACAACGGAAGCGCGTCGAGCACCACGACCGCCGACGGCACCAGGTAGTCGGGCAGCGTCCGGGCCAGCGCGGCACGCGGATCGGTCTCCGGCGTGCCGGTCACGTACCCGATCAGGCGATTTCGCCGGACCACGACGGCAGACTGGAGCACACCGGGCACGTCCAGCAGTGCCGCTTCGACCTCACCGGGCTCGATCCGGAAGCCCCGGATCTTGACCTGGTCGTCCGCGCGCCCCAGGTATTCCAACAGGCCGTCGACCCACCGGACCCGGTCACCCGTGCGGTACATCCGCGAGCCGGGCGCGGCGAACGGGTCGGCCACGAACCGCTGCGCGGTCAACCCCGGCCGGTCCAGGTAACCGCGCGCCACCTGGGGGCCGCCGATGAACAGCTCACCGGGCACCCCGGGCGGCACCGGCCGCAGGTCGGCGTCCAGCACGTACGCGGCGAGGTTGGGCAGCGGTCGGCCGATCACCGGCTGCTCGCCGACGACCCGCGTCGCCACCGAGTCCACCGTCACCTCGGTCGGCCCGTACTGGTTGAACCCGGCCACTGGCGAGTCGGCGATCTCCTGCCACAGAGCCGCGTCGACCGCCTCACCGCCCAGCATGACCTGGCGCAACCCGGACTCCAGCAGCCCGGCCTGCACCAGTTGCCGTGCGTAGGACGGGGTGAGGTCGACCGTCCCGATGCCGTGCTCGGTCACGTACCGCACCAGTGCGGGCGGGTCCAGCCGCAGCTCGTCGTCGATGACGTGCAGCTCGTTGCCGGCAGCCAGGAACAGCAGGCCTTCCCAGGACGTGTCGAACGAGAACGTGGCGGTCACCGCGAACCTCGTCGGCTCGCCCATCAGGGCTTCCCGGTTGGCGTAGAACAGGTTCGCCAACTGCCGGTGCTCCACCACGACGCCCTTCGGCGTGCCGGTCGACCCGGACGTGTAGATCAGGTAGGCGGCGTACTCCGGGCGCAGCTGGACCGGGGGCGCGGTGTCCGGCCGACGGCTCAAGTCGGGTACGGCGTCCAGCACCAACGTCGGTTTGGAGTCGCTGAGCAGGAAGTCGATGCGTTCGGCGGGCAGTTCGGGGTCGATCGGCAGGTACACCGCACCGGCCTTGAGCACGGCGAGCACGGCGACCACCAGGTCGGCCGAACGCGGCAGCTTCACCGCGACCGTGCGTTCCGGGCCCGCGCCGTGGGCCAGCAGGTGGTGCGCCAGCTTGTTCGTGCGCGCGTCCAGTTCGGCGAACGTCAGCGAGGTGTCGTGGAACACCAAGGCGGTCGCGTCCGGAGTCTGGCGGGCCTGCTCGGCGAACACCTCCGGGTACAGCGCCGACGGCATGTCGCGCGTGGTCCGGTTCCACTCCACCAGCACCTGGTGGCGCTCGACCTCGGACAGCCACGGCAGGTCCGCGATCGTGGTCCTCGGGTCGGCCGCGATCGCCCGCACCAGCTCCCGCAGCCAGCCGGCCAGCCGCTCGGCGGTCGTGGCGTCGAACAGCTCCGGGTCGTAGGCCAAGTCCAGGTCGAGCCGGTCGCTGAACGACGCGCTCAGCGTCAACGGCAGCGTCGTGTTGTCGACCGCGTCCACCTCGACCACGCGTGGCCCGGCGCCGTCCCGCTCGAACGGGTAGTTCTCGAACACCACGACGCTGTCGAACAGCCGGGTACCTGCGCTTGACTGGATCTCGGCCAACGACGTGTGCTCGAACCGCCGCGACTCGCTCTGCGCGGCCTGCAGGTCACGCAGCCACGCGCCCACCTCGGCGGTGCCGTCCACGACCGCCCGCGTCGGCACGGTGTTGATCAGCATGCCGACCATGGATTCGACCCCGGCCAGCTCGGCCGGGCGGCCGGACACCGTGCTGCCGAACACCACATCGGCCTCACCGGAGGCGCGGGCCAGCAGCAACGCCCACGCGCCCTGCACGACCGTGTTCACGGTCAGGCCGGCGCGCTGCACCGCGTCACCCAGTTCCAGCGAGAACCGCACCGACTCGGACGCCTCCGAGCGGTGCGCCCTGGTCGGCGTCCGGTCGAACGGCAACGGCGTCGGTCCGTCCACATCGGACAGCACGGCCCGCCAGTGCGCCTCGGCCGCGCCTCGGTCCTGCGCGGCCAACCAGTGCAGGTAGTCCCGGAACGGCCGCCGTGCGGGCAGTCGGGCCGGTGTGCCGGTGGTGATCGACCGGTACTGCTCCAGCACCTCGCCGAACACCTGTGCGGTGCTCCAGCCGTCCAGGATCACGTGGTGCGACGACCAGACCAGCTCCACCCGGTCACCGCCGAGCGGCGTGACGCCGACCCGCAGCAGCGGCGCGACACCCAGGTCGAACGGGCCGTCCACCGGTCCGGCCGGCAGCTGCACGTGCCGGTGCACGACCTGCACCGGCTCGGCCACCCCGTCCCACACCACGCTCGACCGCAGCACCGGCGTCCGGTCGACCACCCGCTGCCACGCCTGCCGCAACGCCGCCGGATCGCTGACCCCGTCGAGCACCAGCCGCATCCGGTCCACGTACGTGCCGGGCTCGACCAGGCTGTGGAACACCATGCCCGCTTGCAGGGGCGTTAGTGGGTAGATGTCTTCCACATCGGGGCCGGCGAGGGCGTCCACCTGCTCCTGGGTGAGCCGGGCCAACGGGAAGTCCGACGGCGTGCGCCCACCGACACCGGGCTGGGCGCAGTGCGCCACGATCTCCCGCAGCCCGTCGAGCGTCCGCTCGGCCAGCCGCCGCACGGTCTCCTCGTCGTGCACCTGCTCCGAGTACTGCCAGCTCAGCTCCAACTCGCCGCGCTCGACCAGACCCGTCACGTCCAGCAGGTGGCTCCGCGTCTCCTCGGGCGCCAGGTCCTCCCCGACCGAGTCCTGTCGGGCCCGGTAGAAGCCGCCGTCGGCCACGTCGAACCGACCGTGGTAGTTGAACGACACCTGCGGCAGTCGACCGCCGCCCAAGGCCTCGAAGCTCAACCCCCGGTGCGGCACCGCGCGCAGCGACTCCTTGACCGACTTGAGCGTGCGGCTCCAGTCATCGCAGGTCTCCAGCACCACCGGGAACTGCGTGGTGAACCAGCCGACCGTGCGGTTGAGGTCCACGCCCGGCAACAGCTCCTCGCGACCATGGCCCTCCAGCGCCACGCTCACCGCGTCCCGACCGGTCCACTCCGCCAACGCCCGCCCCACCGCGCTCAGCAGCACGTCGTTGACCTGCGTCCGGTACACCGGCGGCACGGCGGTCAGCAACGCGTCCGTGGTCGCACGATCCAGCCGCACCGACACGCTCCGCACCGAGCCCGCCGTGTTCGGACCGCCCCGGTCCACCGGCAGCGCCTCCGGTTCCGGCAACGAATCCCAGTGCTCCCGCGCGTCGTCCAACGCCCCGGACCGCACGTGCTCGGCCAGCCGGTGCGCCCACTGCGTGAACGACGTCCCGACAGGCTCCAACGGCACGCGCCGGTAGGCCTGCTCCAGGTCACCGAGCAGAATCCGCCACGACACACCGTCCATCACCAGGTGGTGCACGGTCAGCAGCAGCTTCGGCCGCTCACCCGGGAAGAACACCGCGCGCAGCAACGGCCCTGAGGCCAAGTCCAGACTGCGCTGCGCCTCCCGTGCCGTGGCCTCCACGTCCGCCGAGGCCTCGAACACGTCTACCTCGGTGTCCGCGACCTCCTGCACCCATTGCCCGTCGATCTCGCGGAACCGCAGCCGGAGCGCGTCGTGGTGCTGGACGACGGTCCGCACGGCGTCCCGCAGCGCCGCCGCATCCACCTCCGGCTCCAGTTCGACCAGCAGCGACATGGTGAAGTGCGGCAACGGCCCGTGCTCGGCGAAGAACCAGCGCTGGATCGGGGTGAGCGGGGCCGGTCCGGTGAACAGCGGCTCCGGCTCGGCTTCGACCGCCGCCGACACCACCAGGGCCAACTCGGCGATGGTCTGGTGGCGGAACACGTCCCGCGAGGTGAGGTGCAGCCCGGCCTGGCGGGCGCGGGACACCAGCTGGATGGACAGGATCGAATCGCCGCCCACCGCGAAGAAGTTGTCCTCGACACCGACCCGTTCCGCGCCCAGCACCTCGGCCCAGATCCGGGCCAGCTCGGCTTCGACGGGCGTGCGCGGCGGGACGTACTCGCCGTCGGCGACGGCCTGCGGCGCGGGCAGCGCGGCCCGGTCCAGCTTCCCGTTCGGCGTCAACGGCAGCCGGTCCAGCTCCACGAACGCCGATGGCACCTGGTAGTCCGGCAACAGGTGCCGCAGGTGTTCGCGCAGGTCGACCGGCCCGGTCGTGACGACGTACCCGACCAGTCGGGTGTGCCCGTTGTCCGCACGGGCGACGACGGCCGCCTCGGTGACGTCCGGGTGGCTCACCAGCGCGGCTTCGACCTCGCCGGGCTCGATCCGGAAGCCCCGGATCTTGACCTGGTCGTCGGTCCGCCCCAGGTATTCAAGGATGCCCAACTGCGTCCGGTTGTCGGCTCCGCCGACGGTGACCCACCGGACCCGGTCGCCCGTGCGGTACATGCGCGATCCGGGCGGACCGAACGGGTCGGCGAGGAACCGGTCCGCGGTCAGCCCCGGCCGGTTCAGGTAGCCACGGGCCACCTGGGGGCCGCCGAGGAACAGCTCACCGGGCACACCCACCGGCAACGGCCGCAGGTCGTCGTCCAGCACGTGCGCGGTGAGGTTGCTCAACGGCCGGCCGATGACCGGCCGGTCGCCGGTGATCACGCAGGACACCGCGTCGACCGTGGTCTCGGTGGGTCCGTAGAAGTTGTGGGCCGCGACGTCGGCCCGCGCCAGCTCCTGCCACAGCGCCGTGCCCAGGGCCTCGCCGCCGAGCATCAACACCTTGGGCCGGTGCTCGCCGTCGAGCAGGCCGGCCGGGATGAGCTGCTGGACGTAGGACGGGGTGAGGTCGAGGAAGTCGATCCGGTGTTCCCGCACGTACCGCACCAGCGCGGTGGGCTCCAGCCGCACTTCGTCGGTGAGCACGTGCAGCTCGTGGCCGTCGGCCATGAGCAGCGGCCCTTCCCACGACGTGTCGAAGGAGAACACGGCGGACACCGCGACCCGCAGGTGTTCGCGGGCGAAGTCCTCGCGGTGGTTGTGCAGCAGGTTCACCAACTGCCGGTGCTCGACCACGACACCCTTGGGCTTGCCGGTCGAGCCGGACGTGTAGATGACGTACGCCGCGTGGTCGGGCCGCAGCGGCACCAGCGGGTCCGTCTCGGGCAGGCCGGAGGTGTCGATCGGCGCGTCGATCACGTGCACCGCGCCGGAGTCCTCCAACAGGTACTGCCGGCGCGCGTCCGGCAGACCGGGATCGACCGGCAGGTACACCGCGCCCGCCTTGAGGATGCCCAGGATGCCGACGACCCAGTCGACCCCGCGCGGCAACGACAGCGCGACGATCCGCTCCGGCTCGACGCCCTCGCGGAGCAGGTGGTGGGCCAGCCGGTTCGCCCTCGCGTCGACCTCGGCGAAGGTCAGACTGGTGCCGTCGCACACCAGCGCCGTGGCGTCCGGCGTGCGGCGGGCCTGCGCCTCGAACAACGCCGGGAACGTGGTGTCCGGCACGGCCAGCACCGGGCCCCGACCGTCCGGCTCGTCGCCGAGCAGCATGGACAGCTCGGCCATCGGCCGGTACGGGTCGGCGGTGATCGCGCCCATCAGCACGAGCAGGTGCCGGGTCATCCGGTCGATCGTGTCCGCGTCGAACAGGTCGGTGCTGTACTCGACCGACCCGTGCAGGCCGTCCGGGGTCTCGGTGAAGTCGATGCTCAGGTCGAAGTTCGCCCACTGCCGGGTGAGCGGGTACTCCTCGACGTGCAGTCCGGGCAGGTCCGGCAACGCGCGGCCGGCGTTCTGGAGGACCACCATCACGTCGAACAGGGGCGTCCGGCTCGGGTCGCGGGACGCGCCCACCGCCTCCACCACCCGGTCGAACGGCACGTCGTCGTGCGCGAACGCGTCCAGCGCGGTGCGGTTGGCCTCGGCCAGGAACTCGGCGAACGACCGCGATCTGTCCACAGTGGACCGCAGCACCACGGTGCCGACCAGGAACCCGACCAGCCCGGCCAGCTCCGGCCGGTCGCGCCCGCTGGTGACGGTGCCGATCGCGATGTCGTCCTGCCCGGTGTAGCGGGCCAGCAGCAGTTGGCACGCGGCCATCAGCGCGGTGAACAGCGTGGTCTGGTTGATCCGGGCCAGCTCCGCCAGGTCGCCGGCCAACCGGGAGGGCACGGTGAACTCGTGCGTGGCACCGGCCGACGTGCGCTCCGCCGGGCGCGGCCGGTCGGTGGGCAGGTCCAGCGGCGCGACCCCGGCGAGCCGGTCGACCCAGAAGCCCGTGTCGACCGGCCGTCCGCGCTGCCAAACGGCGTAGTCGGCGTACTGCAACCGGGGTGGGGCAAGCGTTTCACCCCGGTACAGCGCGCCGAGTTCGTCCGCCAGCACGCCGAGCGACCAGCCGTCCACCACGATGTGGTGCGAGGTCAGCAGCAGCACGTGCACGTCGGCCGACTCGGTCAGCAGCGCGGCACGGAACAGCGGGCCGTGCCGCAGGTCGAACGGCCGGTCCAGTTCCGCGCGCAGGTCGTCGGTCGCGACCACGTCGAGGCTGACGTCTTCGTGCACGACCTGCACCGGGCGGCCGTCGACCTGCTCGAACGTCGTGCGCAGCGATTCGTGCCGCCGCACCAGCCCGCGCAGCGCGCCGGTCAGCCGGGGCAGGTCGAGGGAACCGGTGAGCCGCAACGCGATCGCGCTGGTGTACTCGGTGCTCTCCGGCTGGAACTGGGCCAGGAACCACAGCCGCTGCTGACCCGCGGACAGCGGCAGCGGCTCGTCCCGTGGCGCGAGAGGGATGACGTCGGCGCGGGGTGCGGCCCGTCCCGCGAGCCGGTCGCGGAGCCGTTCCCGCAGGTGCTCGGGCAACGCGGAGATGCGATCGTGCTTGGACGTGGTCATCGGTTGGTCACGCCTCTCCGTCCGCGATGGTTTCGAGATCGTTGGCGAGTGCTTCGAGATCGGCCAGGACCAGGTCTTCGACCAAGTCGGCCAGCGCGGAAACGGTGCGCGCGGTGAGGACGTCTCGCGGGGAGAGGTCCACGTCGAACGCCGCTTTGGTGCGAGCGGTGATGTGCAGGCCGCGGATGGAGTCGCCGCCCAGGGCGAAGAAGCTGTCCGCCACGCCGACCTGGTCGACGCCGAGCACGTCGGCCCAGATCGCGGCGATCGCCTCTTCGGTCTCGGTGCGCGGTGCCACGTAGTCGCTGGACGTGACCGCGTCGCGCTCGGGCGCGGGGAGCGCGACGCGGTCCAGCTTGCCGTTCGCGGTCAGCGGCAAGCTGTCCAGTGCGACGAACGCCGCCGGGACCATGTGGTCGGGCAGGACCCTGGCCGTGTGGTCGCGCAACTCCGATGCCGTTGTCGGCTTGTCCGGCACGAAGTACGCCACCAGGCGGTGCTCGTTCGCCACTACAACGACTTGGGAGACGGAGGGATGCGCCCGGAGCGCCGCCTCCACCTCGCCGAGTTCGACCCGGAACCCGCGGATTTTCACCTGTTGGTCCAGTCGGCCCAGGTATTCCAACCGACCGCCGACCCATCGCGCCAGGTCACCCGTGCGGTACAGCCGTTCGCCGGGTGGACCGAAGGGATCGGCCGGAAAGCGTTGCGCGGTCAGACCGGGCCGGTTGAGGTAGCCGCGCGCCACACCGGGACCGGCTACGTACATCTCGCCGGGCACACCGGCCGGTACCGGCTTCAGGTCGTCGTCCAACACGTAGACCCGCAGGTCCGGGATCGGCTCGCCGATCGAGCCGTCACGCCCGGAAGAGGAGACAGCGCTCCAGGTGACGTGGACCGTGGTCTCGGTGATGCCGTACATGTTGACCAGCCGCCCACGCCCGCGCCACGCGTCGAGTTTGCGCACGTCGAGGGCTTCACCGCCGAAGATGACGTACCTGACGTCGAGATCGGGCGCCTCGGCCAGCAGTTGGTAGAACGCCGACGGGGTCTGGTTGAGCACGGTCACGCGTTCGTCGGCGACGAGTCGGGCGAAGTCGCGCGGCGACCGCGAGACGTCGTACGGCACGACGACGAGCCGTCCGCCGTGCAGCAGCGCGCCCCACAGTTCCCAGACCGAGAAGTCGAAGGCGTAGCTGTGGAAGAGGGTCCACACGTCGTCGGGGCCGAAGCCGAACCAGTGGTCGGTTGCGCTGAACAGCCGAACCACGTTGGCGTGCGGGACGACCACTCCCTTCGGCCTACCGGTCGAACCGGACGTGTAGATCACGTACGCCGCGTTGTCCGGGCGTACCAGGACGTTCGGCGCGGTGGCCGGCAGACCCGAGAGGTCCGGCAGACGGTCCAGCGTGAGCACCGGCCGGGAGTCGTCGACCATGTACGAGACCCGGTCTGCCGGGTACGAGACATCCAGCGGCAAGTAGGCCGCTCCGGCCTTCAACACACCCAGCACCGCGACGACGAGATCCGCCGATCGGGGGAACTCCAACGCCACCAGCGTTTCCGGCCGCGCGCCCGCCGCGATCAGGTGGTGTGCCAGGCGGTTCGCGCGTTCGTCCAGTTCCCGGTAGGTCAGGCTGGTGCCCTCGCACGTCACCGCGACCGCATCGGGTGTGCGCGCGGCTTGTGCGGCGAACAGGGACGGGATGGTGTCCGTGATCGGGGTGGGGGCGGACGAGCCGTTCCAGTCGACCAGCACCTGCCGGATCTCGGCGTCGGACAGCCACGGCACGTCGGCCACCGGCCGGTCGGCGTCGGCGGTGAGCCCGACCAGCAGGGTGCGCAGCCGTGCGCCGAGCCGTTCGACGGTGGTGACGTCGAACATCGCCGGCTCGTACCCGAGCAGCACGCCCAGCCGTTCGGCCGGGTAGACGGTGGCGCTGAGCGGGAAGCTGGTGGTCTCGACGGCGGACAGCTCGCGCAGCCCCATACCCTCGGCGAGGTCGGCCGGGTAGTTCTCGAACACCACGACGCTGTCGAACAGGTCCGTGCCGCGCTCGACGCCGCTCCAGCCCTGGATCCGGGTCAGCGGCACGTGCTCGAACCGGCGCGACTCGACCTGGCCGTCCTGCACCGAGCGCAGCCAGTCCGCGACCGGCGCGGCGCCGTCGACCTGGACCCGCACCGGCAGGGTGTTGATGAAGATGCCGGTGATCGCGTCCACGCCGGGCAGGTCCGCCGGGCGGCCGGAGACGGTCGCGCCGAAGCACACGTCACGCCGGCCGCTGGAGCGGGCCAGCAGCAGCGCCCACGCGCCCTGCACGATCGCGCTCGGGGTGAGTCGGTGCCGGCGGGCGAACTCGTAAAGCTTTTCGGATTCGGCTGCGGTCAGCTCGACCGGGACGCGTTCGGACGAGGTGCCGTGCGGCGCCGGGCGGTCGGCGGGCAGCGGGGTGGGTGAGTCGAACGTACCGAGGACGCCCCGCCAGTGCGCCTCCGCCGCGTCGTCGTCCCGTTGCTGTGCGAGCCAGGCGACGTAGTCGCGGAACGGTCGGCGTTCCGGGAGGTCGCCGGGGTTGAGCACGTCGGACAGCACGTGGAAGATGCTCCAGCCGTCCAGCAGCACGTGGTGGAACGTCCACAGCACCTGGACGCTGGTGGGGGAGAGGCGGGCGATCGCGACCCGCATCAACGGCGCGACACCGAGGTCGATGCCCTGCGCCCGGTCCTCGGCCAGCAACTCGCGCAGCCGGTCGGCGCGGCCGGTCTCGTCCAGGTCGCTCCAGTCCAGGAAGGTGAACGGCACGCGGGCGTGCTCGTGCACCACCTGCAACGGCTCCCGCACGCCCTCCCACAGCACCGAACTGCGCAGCACGGGCGTCCGGTCGACCACCCGCTGCCAGGCCCGGGCGAACTCGGCCGGGTCGGTGACGCCGTCCACCACGAACGTGGTCTGCTGGAAGTACACGCCCTGGTCGCCCAGGCCGTGGAAGACCATGCCGGCCTGCATCGGGGTGAGCGGGTAGGCGTCCGCACCGGTGATCCGGTCCACCTCGGCCTGGGTGAGATCGGCCAACGGGAAGTCGGACGGCGTGCGGCCGCCCGTGCCGGGCTCGGCGCAGTGCGCCACGATGCCGCGCAGCGCGGCGGCGAACCCGTCGGCCAAGCCGGTGATCGTGTTGCGGTCGTGCGTGTTCTCGCTGTAGTGGAAGCTGAACTCCAGCCGGTCACCGCGTACTTGGCCGACGACGTCCAGCAGGTGCGGGCGCGGCGCGTTCGGATCGGCGGACAGCTCCAGGTCGCGCTGGTCCTCGGCGAACCGGCCCAGGTAGTTGAAGGCGACACGCGGGCCGCAGGCGGGCGCGGTGCGGGTGAGGTGGCGCAGCACGCCGTACCCGATGCCGCGCCGGGGCACCGCGCGCAGCTGCTCCTTCACCTGCTTGAGGGCCGTGCCCCAGTCGCCGTCCGGCAGGTCGAGCGCGACGGGGAACACGGTGGTGAACCAGCCGACCGTGCGGGAGAGGTCGATGTCGGGGAACAGCTCCTCGCGGCCGTGGCCTTCCAGGTCCACCAGCACCTTTTGCCGACCGGTCCAGTCCGCCAGCACCCGGCCCAGGGCGGTCAGCAGCACGTCGTTGACCTGCGTCCGGTAGACACCGGGCACGTCGCGGAGCAGTGCGGCGGTCTCCTCGGCGGTGAGCCGGACGGTCACCTCGCGCTGCGAGCCGACGGTGTTCGGGCCGAGCCGGTCCACCGGGATGTTGGTCGGAGTGGCGGCCACGGTCGTCCAGTGGTCCAGTTCGTCGTCGAAGCCGTCGGTGGCGTGCTCGGCGAGCCTGATCGCCCAGTCGCGGAACGACGTGGTCTTGCGTCCGATGTGGACGGTCTGGCCGGCGCGGGCCTGGTGGTAGGCGGTGGCCAGGTCTTCGACCAGGACGCGCCAGGAGACGCCGTCCACCACCAGGTGGTGGACGGTCAGCCGCACGGACCGTCCGTCGAGGACCTGTGCCCGCAGCAACGGGCCTCGGGCGAGGTCGAAGTGGTCGAGCGTGAGCGGGTCCGCGTGCTGGATGGGAGCGACCACCTGGTGATCGCCTTCGAACCGGGTGCGGAGGGCGTCGTGGTGGTCGACCAGCGCGGTGAGGGCGGTGCGCAGGGCGGGCAGGTCCAGGTCGTCGAAGTCGACGACCACGGACTGGTCGAAGTGCTCGGGCCGCACGGTGTGGCTGTCGAAGAACCAGCGTTGGATCGGGGTGAGCGGGGCGTCGCCGGTGACCGTGCCCTGGTCGGCGGTGGGTGGCAGGTCGCGGGTGACGTGCGGTGCGATCGCGGCGATGGTCTGGTGGGCGAAGATGTCCCGCGAGGTCAGCACCAGGCCGGCGCGGCGGGCGCGGGTGACCACCTGGATGCCCAGGATCGAGTCACCGCCGAGGGCGAAGAAGTTGTCCCGCACGCCTACCCGAGCCGCGCCGAGCACGTCGGCGAACACGTCCGCCAGCACCGCCTCGACGGGCGTGCGCGGTGCCACGTAACGGACTTCGGTGCGTTCGTCCGGTGGTTCGGGGAGCGCGCCGCGGTCGAGGTGGTCGAGGCCGACGAACGTCGTGGGCACGGTGTGCGCGGGCAGCGCCTGGCCGAGGAACCCGCGCAGGGCGGCAGGGTTGACCGCGGGCGTCACGTACGCGACCAGCCGCCTGTCCACCGCGACCACGGCCGCGTCGGTCACCTCGTGGTGGCGGCGGAGGGCTTGCTCGACCTCGGCGAGGTCGACCCGGAAGCCGCGGATGCGGACGACGTCTGCGGGCTGGTCGTCTGCCGGGGAGGCGAATTCGACCAGGCCGCGCAGCGGGCGGTCCGGGTCGTCCACGACCAGGCGCAGCAACGCGTCCAGGTCGTCGCTCAACGCTTCGATCGTCTTGGCGTCGAACAGGTCCTTGTTGTACTCGACGGTCAGCGCCAGGTCGTCGCCGCGTGGCCAGAACTCCACCACCAGGTCGAACCGGGCCACCGGGCGCGGCAGGTCGTGCTCGGTCGCGGTCAGCTCGCCGAACGCCGGGTCCCGCAGCAGCGGCTGGTGCAGTGCGACGACGGCCTGCACCAGGGGCGTGCGGCTGGGGTCCGGGTCGGGCCGGACTTCCGCCACGACCCGGTCGAACGGGACGTCGTCGTGCGCGAACGCTTCCAGCGTCGTGGTCCGCACCTGGTCCAGGAACGCGGTGAACGGCAGGTCCGGGTCCACCCACGAGCGCAGCACCAGCGTGCGCACGAAGAACCCGACCGTGCGTTCCAGGTCCGCGCGGTCACGGCCGGAGCTGACCGTGCCGACCGCGATGTCCCGCTGCCGGCTGCGTGCGGACAGCAGCACCTGGACGGCGGCGGTGAGCGTCATGAACAGGGTGGCGTCGTGCGCGCGGCCCACGCCGGCCAGCCGTCGGACCAGGTCGTCGGGCAGGACCCGGCGCAACACGTCGCCGGACGTGGTGCGCAGCGGCGGGCGTGGCCGGTCGGTGGGCAGGTCCAGCGTCTCGATGCCGTCCAGCCGGTCGCGCCAGTACGCCGGATCGCCCTCGGGCCTGGCCCGGTCCCACACCGCGAAGTCCGGGTACTGCACAGTGTGGTCTGCCTCGGCGTGGTCGCCCGGCTGCCCGCCCGCGTACAGCTCGGCCAGCTCCGCCAGCAGCACCTGCACCGACCAGCCGTCCGTGACGATGTGGTGCTGCACCAGGACCAGCAGGTGCTCGTCCGGCCCGAGCGGGCTGAGCACGGCCCTGGTCAGCGGGCCGCGCCGCAGGTCGAACGGCTCGTCCAGACCCAGATCGCCGACGTGCGTGGGCAGCACGCGCAACGGGATCGTGCCGTGGGGTGCGACCACCTGCACCGGCTCGTCGTCCCGCACGTCGAACGTGGTGCGCAGGGCGTCGTGCCTGCGGGCCAACGCGTCCAGCGCCTTGGCCAGCCTCGGCACGTCCAGCGGTCCGGTCAGCCGCACGCCCACCGCCGTGTTCTGCTCGGCGGTGCCGTCCAGCGAGAACAACCGGCGTTGCGCGGAGGACAGCGGCACCGGCTTCCCGCGCGGCACGCGGGGGATCGGCGCGCTGTCCTCGCCGGGTAGGACCTCGGCGAGGACAGCGACCGTGCGGTGTTCGAACATCGCCCGCACCGGCAGCCCGCCGAGCCGGGACAACGCCCGCACGGCCAGGATGGAGTCACCACCCAGGCTGAAGAAGTCGTCGTGGGCACCGACCTTCGGCACGCCGAGGACGTCGGACCAGACGTCGGCGACTCTGCGTTCGGCCGGGGTGCGCGGCTCGACGTAGCCCTCCGGGGTGTCGCCGACGACCGGCGCCGGCAGTGCGGCCCGGTCCAGCTTGCCGTTGGGGGTGAGCGGGAACGCGTCGAGCGCGACGAACGCGGACGGCACCAGGTAGTCCGGCAGCTTCGAGGCCAGGTGCTCGCGCAACCCCGCCGTCTCGCCGACCACGTAGGCCACCAGCCGCTTCGGCTCGTCCCGGGCGACGACCACCGCGTGCTCGACGTCGGGGTGAGCCCGCAGCAGGGCTTCGATCTCGCCGGGCTCGACCCGGAAGCCGCGGATCTTCACTTGGTGGTCGGCGCGGCCGACGAACTCCAACTGGCCGTCGTCACGGGTGCGGACCACGTCACCGGTGCGGTACATGCGGGAGCCGGGCGGGCCGAACGGGTCGGCCACGAACCGCTGCGCGGTCAGTCCCGGCCGGCCCAGGTAGCCGCGCGCCAGCCCGACGCCGGTCACGTACAGCTCGCCCTCGGTGGCAGCGTGTAGCTCGTCGTCCAGCACCCGCACTTCGGTGCCGGGGATGGGCCGGCCGATCGGCGGCGTGCCGCCCGGCGCCAGCGGCTCGCTCCACGACGTGACCACAGTGGACTCGGTCGGGCCGTACGCGTTGATCATGCGGCGGCCGGGCGCCCACTTCGCCACCAGGTCCGGTGGGCAGGCGTCACCGCCGACGACGAGCGTGCGGAACGTCGGCAGCTCGACATCGGGCACGGTGGCCAGCGCGACCGGCGGGATCAGCGCGTGCGTGACGCCGAAGTCGTTGATCACCGCGGCGAGCTGGTCGCCGAGCAGCGGGCCGGGTGGCGGCACCACGAGCGCCGCGCCGGCGGGCAGCGCCATGCACAGCTCCAGCACCGAGGCGTCGAAGCTGGGCGAGGAGAACTGCAGCACGCGGTCGCCGGGCCGCACGTCGAAGTGGGCGATCTCGGCAGCGGAGAACGCCGGTAAACCCCTGTGCGGCACCACGACGCCCTTGGGGCGGCCGGTCGAGCCGGACGTGTAGATCACGTACGCCGGGTCGTCCGGCCGGATCGTCACGTCGGGTGCGGTGGCGGGCTGGTCCGCCAGGTCCGGTGGGCCGTCGAGCACGAGCAGCGGGTCGGCGTCGTCGATCATGAACGCGATCCGGTCGGCCGGGTAGTCCGGGTCGATCGGCAGGTAGGCCGCGCCGGTTCTGAGCACCGCGAGTCGCGCCACCACGTTGTCCACCGAGCGCGGCATGGCCAGCGCCACTATGCGTTCCCGGCGCGTCCCTTTGGCGATCAGCAGGTGTGCCAGCCGGTTCGCCCGATCGTCGAGTTCCCGGTAGCTCACCACCCCCTCGGCGGATACGACCGCGGGCGCGTCGGGGGTGCGCAGCGCCTGGGCGGCGATCAGTTCCGGCAGAGTGCGGGCATGCGTCATCGCGAGAGGTGCCTTTCTGGCTGAGCGGGCCGCGGCTTACCCGTTGCGCGGAGGTTCAAACGTGCATTCAGGACATTGTCGTGACCTGCCTGCGGGCCAGTCGCCCGCCGATCTGGATCCAGCGGATCCCGCCGTCGCCCGGGTCGCGCAGGAAACGCCCGGTCTGGTTGGTGTCGCCGGTGTCGGAATCACGCATCGCGAACACGAGGCCGTCGAACAGCGATAGGTCCGCGAACGGCTCGCCGTCCACGGTGAGCGCCAGGCGCTCCCGGTCCACCGCCCGCACGGCGTATTCGACCTCACCGTTGCGGAACCTGCCGGTGCAGTCCGGCGGTGGTGGGATGCGGTGGTGCAGGCCCCGCATTCCGTCGTAATCGGCCACCGGCAGGCCCGCGTCGACCAAATCCGGCACGAGATCGCGCCACATCGCGAAACCGCTGCTCGCGTTGGTGGTCAGGGCCACCGCGGTGCCGTCGGCCGGGTTGATCCGGAGGTGGCACGAGGTGCCGTCGGCGGTGCCGTCGTGGCCGACCCAGCCGACGCCGTCCCGTTGGAACAGCGCGAGGCCCAGGCCCCACCCGTCGGCCATGCCGAACGGCTCGGCGTGCCGGACGGGGGCGCGCATCAGCGCCAGGCCGTCCGGGTCGATCAGGTGCGGTGCGGCGCCGCCGAGCATCCGGCCGAACGTCACCAGGTCCGTGGCGCTGGCGGCCAGGGCGCCCGCGGGCGCGTCCACCGGTGCCAGTGACTGCCGCACCGGGACGACCCGGCCGGTCGCCGGGTTGACCGCGTGGCCGGTGACGATGTCGGCGGGGCCGGCGGCGACGTCGGCGGGGCCGGTGGTGAACCTGGCGCGCAGGCCGAGCGGGCGCAGCAGGACCGCGTCCACCGCCTCCCACCAGGACATCCCGGTCGCCACCTCGATCAGGTGGCCGATGAGGGTGTAGCCGAGGTTGGAGTAGGAGAAGCCCGCGCCGGGCCGGTGCAGCGGGTGCAGTTCGCGGACGGCCTGCCGCACGTGGCGGCGCAGGGACGTGGCGCGCACGTCGTCCGGGTCCTCCGGATCGGACGGCAGGCCGCCGGTGTGGCTGAGCAGGTGGCGCAGTGTGAGCTCGTCGGCCACGCCGGGGAGGTGGTCGGACAGCGGCGCGTCCAGGTCGAGGTCGCCGTCGGAGACCAGCGCCATGGCCACGGTCGCGGTGAACGTCTTGGTGACCGAGCCGATGGGCACGGCGGCATCGGCGGGCAGCCCCACCTCGTACGTCCAGGTGCGCCCGGCGTGGTGCACGGCGAGCTGCGAGCCGGGCACCAGGTGCGCGCGGGTCAGCGCCGTTAATCGGGTGATGATCCGGTCGGTGTCCATGGTTGATCCTCTGAGAACGCGCCACAGTATCGATGAGCAACAGGGCTGCGGGCCAACGTTGACGGGCGCACCGGATCTTCGCCACCGCCGAATGGAGCATTCGCAAAATAGACATTCCCTATTTTGCGGAAGTGCGACCCTGCGTTGGAAGAAGTTCCCGGGATTCACTCGATCGGTTGGTTTGGACTACACAGTCTCGTAAAGATTCGCAGATGCGAGCGTTATTCGCAGTTGCGTGTCACCTGGCTGCGGTACTCCGTAGGTTGTCCATCCAGTGGGCACGAAATGTTCACCATGCTCCATTCAGAGGGATTTGCGAAAAATTGTTGCGTCGACCGTAACCTTCTTCGGCGGAAGTCGTTTGACGTTACTCGGGCGTAGCTGCGGAGGTCCGCCGGTAGTGCCGGGCGGCGCGTGTCCGATTACCGCACCCCGTCGAGCACCACGCGCGTCTCGGGTGGTTTCAGGAAGTACAGGACGCAGCCCGGCGCGTAACAGGCGCGCAGCAGCGCTCGGTCCGCTCCGGTGAACAGGTCGATCGCCTCGGCGGCGACGGCGGCCAGCGCGGCGGTCGCCTCGGGGGCGTCGGTCGTGGTGTGCCGGTGGAGTTCGCCGTCGCGCAGGTCCAGCCGCGGCCAGGTCGTCGCCGGTGCCGACCGACGCCCTGCCGGAGCGGGTCGGCGGCTGGATCGTCGGCGCGCCCTACCGGCCCGGGGGCTGGTCGCGCTGGACTTCGTGGTGCAGGGACTCCATCCGGGCGTCCAGCTCGGCCGCGATGGCGGCGGTCGCGGTGAGCTCCTCGACGAAACCGGCGGGCACCCGGTCGTCGTACTTGTAGTACAGCTTGTGCTCCAAAGTGGCCCAGAAGTCCATCGCGATGGTCCGCAGCTGCACCTCGACCTTCACGTGCTCCACCCGATCGGACAGGAACACCGGGATGCGCACGATCAGGTGCAGGCTGCGGTACCCGTTGGGCTTCGGCGCGGCGATGTAGTCCTTGGTCTTCAGGATCTCCACGTCGTTCTGCCGGGCCAGCATGTCGCGCACGCGGTACACATCGGACACGAACGGGCAGACCACGCGCACGCCCGCCACGTCGTCGAGGTGCTCGGCGGCCAGCGACAGGTCCGCCGGCAGCCCCTTGCGCCGGAGCTTGTCGAGGATCGCGTCCGGCCGCTTCACCCGCTGCGTGACGTGCTCGATGGGGTCGTGCCGGTGGACGAGGTCGAACTCCTCACTGAGGATCCGCAGCTTCGTCATCAGCTCGTCGACCGCGAACTTGTACACCACGAGGGACCGCCGCAGCAGGTCGTCCGCGACGCCGATCTCCATGAGATCAACGATACCGCCGGTCGCGTTCGGCTAGGATGCCGGTCGTGGACACCCATTGGCACGTGGTTCTTCCGCCGCCGTGCGCCTGACCGGGCGCACTCGCTGACACACACCGGCACGCCTGTCTGATCGCACAGTGCGCCCGTTCGCGCCCTCTTCTCGTTTCGCGAACGGAGACCTCTTGTCCACCCCTGTCGTACAAACACGTGCTCGTTTCACCCGCGGACCGCTGCCGATCCTGGCCGCGTGCGTCCTGTGGGGCACCACCGGCACGGCCAGTTCACTGGCGCCCGCCTCCGCACCGGCCATGGCCGTCGGGGCGGCGGGGCTCGTGCTCGGTGGCTGCCTGCTCTTCCTCACCGCGCGCGGCACGCGTGGCGTGCTGCGGACCGCCGACCGGCGGCTGCTGCTGCTCGGTGCGGTGACCGTGGCGGGCTATGTGCTCACGTTCTACCCGGCGGTCGAGCGCACCGGTGTGGCCGTGGCCACCACCGTGGCGTTGGCCACCGCGCCGATCGTGCTGGGACTGCGTTCCCAACCGCTGGTCACGGTGACCGCCGTGGTCGGGTGCGCGGTGCTCGTCCTGGGCGGCGGTGACGCGCACGTCGACCTGGTCGGGGTGGCGTTGGCGCTGGTCGCGGGCTTGTCCTACGCGGTGTACTCGGTGATCTGCGCGCACCTGATCGGCCTCGGGCACCCGTCCCGGGCCGTGGTGGCGACGGTGTTCGGCGGTGCGTCGGTGTTGACGCTGCCGGTGCTGTGGCTGCTCGGTGTCGGGTGGTTGGCCAGTGTGTCGGGGCCGGTGGTGACCGCGCACCTGGCGGTGTTCACCACGTTCGCGGCGTACCTGCTGTTCGGGCGCGGACTTCGGCACACGAGCGCCGCCGCCGCGACCACGCTGACCCTTGCCGAACCCGCCGTGGCGGCGGTGTTGGGCGTGGTCGTCCTGCACGAACGGCTGCCGCTGGTGTCGTGGCTGGGGATGGGCGTGTTGGCGCTCGCCCTGATCGCGCTCGCCCGGACGTAACCCGGTCGGCCGGCGCTCCGCCCTTCGGGGCGCCGGCCCACCGGCCCAGGCGCGGCAGTCCAGGCGCGGCGGGCAGGCTTGGTGGGCAGGCGTGGCAGCCCAATCGAGACGGATCGTGGCGCGAATCGGTGTCTGCCGGTTACTGGCCGATGCGGCCGTCGATCCGTTCGCGGATGAGGTCGGCGTGGCCGTTGTGCCGGGCGTACTCCTCGATCATGTGGATGAGGACCTCGCGCAGCGGGGTCGGGTCGGACTCCTCGTCGCCCGTGCCCAGCACGTCCAGGTCCGGCGCCTCGGCCACGAACCGCTCGGCGAAGGCGACCTCGGCCCGCCAGGTGGTCCACGCGTCCTCGACCACGGCGGGATCGGGCTTCGCGCCGTCGAACGCCATGTTCCCGGTGTAGTGCGCGGTGACGTCCTCGCCGGCCATCACCCGTCGGAACCAGTACTGCTCGATCTCGGCCATGTGCCGCACGAGGCCGAGCAGCGACATGTCGGACGGCGGCACCGAGCGGCGCGCCATGCTCTCGGCGTCCAGCCCGACGCACTTCATCTCCAGGGTCAGCCGCCGGTCGCGCAGGTAGCGGACCAGGGTCTGGCGCTCGCCGGAGTACGGACCACCGGCCTCCCGCGGATCGCTCCCCGGATCGGCCCACATGTCCCACCAGCCGAACGTCCGCTCGGGCAGGGCCGCGTCGTCCGTGATGTCCGTCATGGGCGCGATCGTCAACGGGCCGACCCGAGCGCCGCAACCGAATAAGCAGTCGGCCGTCGGAACCCGGGTGTGGGCCGCCCGGTCACGCGCCGGCTTGCCTGCCCGTGACCGGATGCGGGGTGCCCGTGGTGGCACCCCGTGGACGAGTGGTCAGGCGCCGGCCTTCGCGGCATCGAGGATCAGGTCCGCGACGGCGTCCGGGTTGGACACCGCGACCGCGTGGGACGCGTCGACGCGGACGATCTTCGATCCCGCGCGTTCGGCCATGAATTCCTGTGCCTGTGCCGGGATGGCGTTGTCCTGTGTGGCCACCAGTGCCCAGGACGGCAGCTTGCGCCACGCGGGCTCGCCCGGCAGGCCGGTCGTGAGGGCCTTCTGGGTGACCGGGCGCTGGGTCGCCGCCATCACCTCGGTCGTGCCGGCGGGCAGGTCACCGGCGAAGACCTCGCGGAAGTCTTCCGGCTTGATCCGCAGCTCCGGCTCGCCGTCGTGCACGAGCACCGCGGTGGTGTCCGGGCCCAGCTTGGCGCCTGGGAAGCGGGTCGCGAGCTCCAGCGCGCTTTCCCCGGTGTCCGGCTGGAACGCCGCGATGTAGACCAGCGCGTGCACGTTCGGCAGCTCCTGTGCCGCCCGGCTGATCAGCACGCCGCCGTAGGAGTGGCCGACCAGCACGACCGGGCCGTCCACGGCCTTGACGACGGAGGCGACGTAGGCGGCGTCGTTGTCGATGCCGCGCAGCGGGTTCGACACCGCGATGACCTCGTAGCCCCGGTCTTGGAGTCCGGGCACCACACCGTTCCAGCTGGACGAGTCGGCGAACGCGCCGTGGACGAGGACGATGGTCGGGTTCTTGCTGCTCATCTTCAACCTCACTAGGGAGAACGATCGGTCTTTCTGCTAGTGACACTAGTCGATCTCCCTGCGGTGGCAACGTGACGAGCGCGACCATGCAGAACGACTGGTCTTTCTCTACGATTGAGACGTGAGGACCGCCCGAGAACCGCACCCGAAGGACCGGTTGCTGCGCACCGCGTCGCGCCTGTTCTACGCCGAAGGCATCCACGCCGTCGGGGTGGACCGCCTGGTGACGGAGGCGGCGGTGACCAGGGCGACGTTCTACCGGCACTTCCCCGGCAAGGACGACCTGGTGGTCGCCTACCTCAAGGCGGCGAGCGAGGCCATCCGCGAGGTCGTCGGCCGGGTCCGGAAGGGCAAGGCACCGCGGGAGGCCTTGATCGCCACCATGTCCGTGATCGGCGACGCGACGTGCGAAGACGACTTCCGGGGTTGCCGGTTCCTCAACGCCGCCGCCGAGTACCCGGACCCGGGCCACCCGGTGCGTGCGGTGATCGACGACCACCGCACGTGGTTCCTCGGGGTTCTGCGCGACCTCGCCGCCGACCTGGGCCACCCGGACTCCGACCACGCCGCCCGCGTGCTCGTGCTGCTGCGGGACGGCGCCTTGCACGGTGGGGAACTCGACGACCCCGCGGTGGTCCGCGAGACGCTGCGCCGAGCCGTCGAAGACGTCATCCCGCACTAGTCGACGCTGTGTCGCGACCCCGGTCCCGGTCCCGCGGACGATCTACGGGACCAGCCCGCCAACCGCCGAGCCGATCGCCGGGCCGGCGTTCCGGGCTCGGCACTAGTCGGGGCGGTGTGCGCCGCCGCCCAGTCCGTAGAGGATGCGCTGGATGACTTCCGGGTCCACGTCGGGCTCGTCGCCGAGCTTCTCGGCGGCGGGGGAGCGGCGGGGTTCGCGGCGCGGCAGCGGCACGGCGGAGGCGTTCATGCCCGACGGCAGGGCCAGTTCGCACCACGCCAGGTGGCCGCCGGCGGTGAGGTCGACCAGGCCCGCGCGGGAGCCGGCCAGTTCCGGCGGCATCGCGACGCGGTTGCCCTCGACCTCGACCACCAGGTAGGTGCCGGTCAGTCGCAGGCGCACCAGCAGGAAGCCGGGCGCGCGTCGGTCCGCCACGTCGACCGCGGCGCCGACCAGTCGGCGGACGGTCTGCGCGGCCTCGTCCTGCATCGCCCGCAGGCGCCACTCGCTGAGCGAGAAGCGCACGAACAAGTCCGCGACGTTCACCGCGGTGGGCAGCGCGACGAGTCGAAGGTCGTCGACCTGTTCGGTCTTGGCGTTCACACCGATCCTCCTCCGCCTGCGTCCGGCGCGTGCTGCGCCAGATGGTGCCATGAGTGCGTCCGGTGTCACCCACGTGGTCTACGACCGTGAGCGGACTGTGTCCGCATTGAGTTCTAAAACTTCAGTATTCACCGACGGCTTCAGTGTCGATCGAGAAGAGAACCCTGGTTTCACGACCTACTACGGATGGACACGGTGTGCGGTTCAGAGCGGTTGCGACGGCGAACCGGAAAGTACCGAAATGCGTGCTCGGGTGGAATATAGGGCCTTGTTCGCCCGGACGGGCGACTTGACCTACCGAGCGTAGGCCGCGGGCAGCGCGAAGGGCCCGCCGACACTCCGGCGGGCCCTTCGGTGAGTTCGGTTCAGGGCTCCAGCGGAGCCTCGATCCCGAGCTCAGGCCTGCTTGACGGCCTCGATCTCCAGCAGAATGGTGATCTTGTCGCCGACGACGGCGCCGGCCGGGCCACCGGTCACGCCGAACTCGCGGCGGTTGATCTCGGTGGAGGCGGAGAAGCCCGCGACCTTCGCACCCTCGAAGCCGTCGCCGAAGCCGTTGATCTCCAGCTCCAGGGTCACGGCCTTGGTCACGCCGTGCAGGGAGAACTCGCCGTCGAGGAGGAAGCCCTCACCGTTGGCGCGCACGCCGGTGGAGGTGAAGGTGATCTCCGGGAACTTCTCGACGTCCAGGAAGTCCTCGCCCTTGACGTGGCCGTCGCGCTGCTCGTTCTTGGTGTCGATCGACGCGGCGTCGATCTTCGCGCTGACCGTCGACTCCAGCGGGTTCTCGGCGGTCACGATCGTGCCTTCGAAGGTGCCGAAGTGGCCGCGGACCTTGGACACGCCGAGGTGGCGGACCACGAACGAGATGTCCGAGTGCACCGGGTCGATCGCCCACGTGCCGACGAGGTAGCCGGGGATCTGCACAGTCTGCGTGGTCATGTAGTGGTCCTTCTGGGTAGCTTCTGGTTGAACTCTCAACCGAACATAGCGCATCCTGGTTGAGGGTTCAACAATGCCCGTATGATGGGAGACATGAGCGACGTGCGGTGGCTGAGCGCCGACGAGCAGCAGGTGTGGCGTGCCTTCATCACCGCCGTGACGAAGTTCACCGAACACCTGGACCGGCAGTTGCAGCGCGACTCCGGCATGCCGATGGCGTACTACGAGATTCTGGTGGCGCTGTCCGAGGCGCCCGGGCGGGCGCTGCGGATGAGCGAGTTGGCGGCGGTGTGCCAGTCGTCCCGGTCCCGGCTCTCCCACGCGGTGGCCCGGCTGGAGAAGGAGGGCTGGGTCGAGCGGCGGGCGTGCCGGTCGGACCGGCGCGGCTCGTTCGCGACGCTGACCGACGTCGGGTTCGCCGTCCTGGAGCAGGCGGCGGCGGGTCACGTGACGGCGGTGCGCGAGCACCTGTTCGACGTGCTGACCCCCGAGCAGCTGAGATCGTTGGTCGAGATCAGCCGTGCGGTTGACGCGGGGCTGACGTCGGAGTGCGCGAAGGTGCGCGAGGAGTTCGCCGACTTCTAGGCCCGGCTCCCCGGAGGTTCGCGGCGGCGGTTTCCCGGTCGCCGGATGTCGGAACATCCCACGTGCGGGGGAACGGCGGTCCGATGTGGACGCATCCGGCGCAGTGGCTGTGGGCCGAGCGGAGCAGGGTTGCGCGCCGTCTCAAGAATGTCATACCGGACGGTTAGCATCCGCCCTGTGGGAGCGAAGTTGGGGAGGATCGCGCGCCGGGTCATGGGCGCGGGCCGACGTGAGTCGGCGAGTGTCAGCGCGGCCGCGTTAGGGCTGTTGCTGTTGGTCGGCGCCGCACTGGGCGACGGCATCTCGCGCACCGCCGTGGACGTGTCCGACGGCCTCACGTGGCTCAACGACGACCAGCGCGGCGAGGTCGTGCAGGTCAACCCCAGCTCCGGCAAGCCGCAGACGCGGTTGCAGGTCAGCGGTGCGGACGCGCAGCTGGAGATCGCGCAGTCCGACGACAAGCTGATCGTGCTCGACCGCCGCACCGGGCAGATCACCGTGATCGACTTGGCCACCTTGCTGTCGTCCGGTCGCAGGCAGGCGCCTGCCGGTCCGTCGGCGAAGGTGCTCATCGCGTGGGACCAGGTGTTCGTGGTCGACCGCGCGACGGGGTCGGTGCACAACGCCGACCCGGTGACGTTGGCCGATATCGGCACGCCGTGGCTGGCGGGTCAGCCGCTGGCCGATGTGGTGGCCGACGACGACGGCGTGATCTGGGCGGTGGACCACGGCGGCAACCTGCACGCGCTGGAGTGGTCCGAGGAAGACCAGAAGTTCTTGGAGCGGTCCAACAAGCCGGTGGCGGGCGCCGGTCCGCGCACGGCGTTGGTGCCGCACGAGCGCGGCGTGACGTTGCTCGGGTTGGAGGGCGGCGTGGTGGTGCGTGACGGCACCGGCCGCGACCTCACCGCGAGCACCATGTCGTTCACCGGCGAGGTGTTGGCCGCGCAGACGAGCCCGACGGGCCTGGTGCCCGCGTCGGTGCCGGACGCGTCCGCGGTCGTGTTGTTGAGCAATGACGAGGTGGTCCAGGTGGACATGGGGCAGTTCAGCTGCCCCACGCCGGGACGTCCGGCGGTGTTCCGCGACCGCGTCTACGTGCCGTGCCGGGGTTCGGGCAAGGTCGTCGTGCTGGACCGGTCGGGTCGGCGTGGCGCGGACGACGTGCGCACGAGTGGTTCCGGTGATCCGGCGCTGGTGTTCGACGACGGCAAGCTGTTCATCAACACGCCTGGCGCGAACGAGGGCGTGATCGTGGACTCCGACGGGCGGACCCGGAACGTGGTGGTCCGCAGCCCGGATTTGCCGGTCATGGACCCGGAGCGGTCGCCGATGCCGAGCCCGCCGAGCCCGCCGCCGCCGCGTCCGGAACCGCCGACGCGGGAAAACCCGCGTGGTGGCCCGAACCCGCCCAACGGTGGCAACGTGCCGACGACGACCGTGCCGGTGACGACGGCGCCGAGTTCCGGTGTGCCGGGTGCGGCGCCCGGTCGTCCGGCCGGTGTGACGGTGTCGCAGCGCAGCAACAACGGCACGTCGGTGATCGTGACGGTGGGCTGGAGCGCGGTGCCGGACGGCGGTGAGCCGATCTCCGGGTATTCGGTGACGGCGACCGGCGCGTTCTCCGGTGGCAATCGGGAGACGCGGGTGGCGGGCACGTCGGCGGAGTTGACGTTGCCGTGCGCGGGGACGTCGTTCTGCACCAACGGCAAGCTCGACGTGACCGTGGCGGCGTACAACCGGTTCGGTGCGGGTGAGGCCGGCTCGACGTCGTGGACGATTCGTCCGCCTGCCGTGCAGCCGACCACCACCACCCAGGCGCCGCCCCCGACGACGACCACCACTCAAGCACCTCCTCCGACGACCACGACTACCCAGGCGCCTCCGCCCACGACGACCACGACACCTCCGCCGCCGTCCCTGCCTACCGCGGGAGCCGGCGTGATCAGCACCGTCGGCGCGGGGTCGAACCGGTACGAGAAGAAGGTGACCACGGCGCCGCCCGCCGACTGGGCGAGCCACGGTGGTCGGTGCGAGGTCGTCAACAGGACCTATGAGTACGCGGTCGCGATCGCGTGTTCGGGCGGGGTGGTGACGGTGCCGGTCGAGGAGGGCTCGAACTCGATCGTCGTGCGCGCTCATGCCGCGTCCGGCTCGGGTTCGGTGGATTCGGCGGCGAAGAGCGCGCCCGTGCTGGAGCCGCAGCAGCCCTGCGGTGGCGGCATGGTCTGCCGGCCGCACAGCGTCCCGGCGGAAGGGGAGAGCAACCTCGTCAGCGGCGGGATCGGGCTGTTGGCGACGGCGTGGCTGTTGACCCTGCGGAACCGGCGCATCCGGCGCGACGAGTCGTAGTGACGGTGGCCGGCCGGTGACCCCACCGGCCGGCTTCCGGTCGTTCTGGCGAACATTGGCGAACCGCGGGCGCTTCCGTGTCGAACACCCCTACGGGCGCGGCGCGGGTGTTTCGTCCGGCGAGGTCGCGGCGGTGTGGGTGAGTGGCGAGCGGCAACGAGGGGCGAGAAGTGACGACTACGGCGGTTCCGGCGATCGGTGAGGACGAGATCGCGGCGTTCCGCGCTCTGCACGCGCGGCTCGGTGACGCGGTCGAGTCCGCGATCCGGGGCAAGCGGGACGTGGTGGACCTCGTGCTGGTTTCGCTGTTCGCGGGCGGGCACGTGCTGCTGGAGGACGTGCCCGGCACGGGTAAGACGACGTTGGCGCGTGCCGTGGCGGGTGCGTTGGGCGGGGTGTCGCGGCGCGTGCAGTTCACGCCCGACCTGCTGCCGTCGGACGTCACCGGCACGTCGGTGTACGACCCGCAGACCGGCCAGGTGCGGTTCCGGCCGGGGCCGGTGTTCGCGAACATCGTGCTGGCCGACGAGATCAACCGGGCCGCCGCCAAGACCCAGTCGGCGCTGCTGGAGGTGATGGAGGAGCGGACGGTCACGGTCGACGGCGTCGCGCACTCGGTGCCCTCGCCGTTCCTGGTGGTCGCCACGCAGAACCCGATCGACCTGGACGGCACGTACCGGTTGCCCGAGGCGCAGTTGGACCGGTTCATGCTGCGGACGTCCATCGGGTACCCGGCGGTGGAGCACGAGATCGACGTGTTGCGGCCCGGCAGCGGCGCGGGTCAGGTCGGCGCGGTGCCGACGGTGAGCAACCCGCACGTGGTGGCCGAGCAGGGGCGTCGGTTGGCGACGTTGCACGTGGCGGACCCGTTGTTGCGGTACATCAGCGATATCGGTGTCGCGTCGCGCGGGGACGGCCGGTTGCGGTTGGGTGCGAGCACGCGTGGGCTGCGGGCGTTGGTGCGGTGCGTGCAGGTGTACGCGGCCTCGCAGGGCAGGCACTTCGTGGTACCGGGTGACGTGCAGGCGTTGGCCCTGCCGGTGTTGGCGCACCGGTTGGTGTTGACGCGCGAGGCGCAGTTGGCGGGCACCACGACCGAGGAGGTGCTGGCCGACGTCCTGGCGGGCGTGGCGGTGCCGAAACCGGCTTCGCGATGACCAGGGTGCGGCTGACCGCGCGGGGGATCGGCGCGGTGCTGCTCGGCATGCCGTTGGTGGCGTTCGGGTTGTGGTGGCGTTATCCGGGTGTGGCGGCGTTGGGTATCGCTTTGTTGGTGCTCGTGGGTGCCGGTGTGTTGTCGGTGCTGTCGCGGGCGCAGGTCGCGCCGTCGCGCACCGTGCGGCCGCGGACCGTGCAGCGGTTGGGCGCGTGCACCGGCGTGGTCGAGTTGACGGGGACCAGCAAGCGGTTCCCGGTGCTGTTCGACGCGACCGACGAGGTGGCCGGGAACGCCGTGCCGGTGGACATCCCGCCGCTCGGGCCGGGGCAGAAGGTCAAGGTCGAGTACGCGATTCCGACGCACACGCGTGGTCTGCTGCGGATCGGTCCGCTGACGTTGAGCCGTCGCGGTATGGCCGGTCTCGCCCACGCCCGGACTGTCGTCGGTGACGTGGTGGAGGTCCGCGTCGTGCCGCGTGTGCTGCCGGTGCGCGGTCTGCCCGGTGGGGTGCGGCGTGGGCATGTGGGTGCGGACGAGCGGGTGGAGCGCGGCGGCACGGACCTGGTGGGGCTGCGCGAGTACGTGCCCGGTGATGACCTGCGCCGACTGCACTGGGCCACGTCCGCGCGCACCGGCACGTTGATGATCCGCGAGGACGCCGATCCGGCGCGTCCGCACTTGGCGGTGGTGTTGGACGACCACGCCGATGGTTACGCGGAGACCAAGGATTTCGAGGACGCGGTGGAGGTGGCGGCGTCTTTGGTGACGGTCGCGATCGCCGAGGGCCACCCGGTGCGGCTGGTGTCGTCGTCCGGCGCGGTGGACGTGGAGCTCCCGGCGGGCGCGGTGGACGCCGACGCATCGGTGGTGTTGGCCGCACTGGCGGACCTGAAGGCCGCCGCCGACACCTCCACCCCCCGCCCGCTGCCGATCCGCGATCTCGACGTGGTGGCCGTGGTGTGCGGGGCGGAGGCCGACCTGGCCGCACTGATGCTGGAGGCCGGGCGGGCGTCGGTGGGCGTAGTGCTCGCCGTCGATCCCGCGCCGACGCACCCGATCTCGGCGGTGGGTTCGGTGCTGTTGCTGCGTCAAGCGAAGGCCGAGGGGCTGCTGGACGCGTGGAACACGGCGGTGTCGCGGTGAGGGCGCGGCTGGGGTCGGCGGCGGTTGGGCGCTGGGGTCGGGATCTGCCGGGTACGTGGGACGTGGCGGTGGTGTGGTGAGCGTGCGGTTGGGGAGGGCGCCGGCATCGGGGCGCGTTGAAGGACTGCCGGGTGCGTGCGACACGGCAGCCTCCGCCCTACCACCCGGAGATCACTCGATCGCGTTACCGGTCTCGGGGATGAATGGAAGTGCCGATTTTGTTGCCGGAAGTATGGAGGCGCGGCGCCCCGGCCCTCGGTGTGTCCGGGCGGGTGTCGAGATCCGCGACTGTCGCGATCCGCACGCCGCAGCACCCAGCCTGTGGGGCGCTCGGGGCCACCTGTGGGGTGCTCGGGGCCCGTGGCGTGCTCGGGCGGTGGGGGCGTGAGCGCGCGGGGGCTTGGCGGTGTCGGTGTGAGCGCTCCGGTGGCTGGTGCTCCGGTGGCTGGTACTCCGGTGGCTGGTACTCCGGTGGCTGGTGTGAGTACTCGGGTGGGTTGGGCGGCGTTGCTGCTTGTGGTGGCGGCGTTGCACTTGGGCGCTGGGTGGCAGGGGTATGTGCCGTCGCTGGTGTTCGCGGGGGCGGCGGTGGTGGCGTTCCTGTGCCTGCCGTTGTTGCGGTGGCGGCGGATGCCTGCCGGGCTGGTGGCGTTCGCGTTGGTGGTGCTGGCGTTGGTCGGCGGGTATTGGGTCGCGCGGGACTCGGCGATCGATTCCACCGACCCGGTTGCCGTGCTGCTGGACCTGGTGCCTCGGCTGTTGACCGCGGCACGGCCTGCGCCGGCTACGCCTGAGCTGTTGGTTCCCGGTGCGTTGCTGGTGTTCGGGGTGTCGTTGGTCGTCGTGCTCGCGGTGGCGCGCGGCCGGCGGTCGTTGCTCGCGCCGGTCGCGGGGGTGGCGACTCTCTACACGTGCACGGCGTTGCTGACGGCTGGTCGGGCGGACCGGTACGGGGTGATCGCGGTGGCGTTGGTCGGGCTGGTCGCGGTGGGCTGGTTGGTGGTGGACCGGCTGGAGGCGGGTGGGCGGGTGCTGCTCGGGTTGCCCGCGGTGCCGGTGGCGGTGGTGGGGTTGCTGGCCGCTGTGCTGCCGTCGGGTGACGCGTTCGAGCCTCGGGAGTTGGTGGAGCCGCCGGTCAGCGATCTCGGGTTGGCCAGTCCGTTGCCGCAGTTGGCGTCTTGGGCGAATCTGGGCGACACGGAGCTGTTCCGGGTGCGCGGGCCGGAGCGGGCGGTGCGGTTGGTGGCCTTGTCGGACTACTCGGGGGCGGCGTGGCAGGCGGCGTCGTTGTACGGGCCGATCGGTGCGGTGGCGGCTCCGGATCTCCCGGCCGGCACGCGGGTGGACGAGGCCGAGGTGGAGATCACGATCGGTGAGCTGCGCGGTAGTTGGTTGCCCACGGTCGGGCGGCCTACGGCGGTCACGCTGGACGGTGCCGTGGTCGACCCGGATTCGGGGTCGTTGGTGCTGCTGGACGAGTTGGCGCCGGGCCTGAAGTACCGGGTGCGCGGCGTGCTCGACGTGCCCGACGACACGGACCTGCTCGACGCCACCGTGCCGACCGGGGAGCAGACGCGTCGGTACCTGGCGTTGCCGGGGTTGCCGTTCTCGCTGGCCGAGTACGCGCGGCAGATCGTGCAGAGCGCCCGGACGCCGTACGAGCGGGCGGTGGCGATCGAGCAGGTGGTGAAGCAGGGGCGGACGCCGGACGCGCAGGCGCCGGTCGGGTCGTCTTACGCGCGGTTGGAGCGGTTCCTGTTCGGCAGTCCGGGTGAGCCGGGGGCCAACGCGGGGACGGCGGAGCAGTTCGCGTCGGCGTTCGCGGTGCTGGGGCGTGCGGTGGGGTTGCCGACCCGGGTGGTCGTGGGCTTCCAGCCCGCGGCGGGTGAGGAACGGGTGGTGCGGGGCAGCGACGCGACCGCCTGGCCCGAGGTGTACTTCGCCGGGTGGGGTTGGGTGCCGTTCGACCCGGTGGCGGGCGTGTCGTCGGGCGGTTCGAGTGCCGCGCAGAAGCGTGAGGTGCTGGACCGGTTGGCGTCGATCACGGCCAGCCCCACCAGCACCCCGCTGTCCGCCCCGCCACCGTTGGTGACGCCGTCGAGCCAGGTGACGGCGCAGGCTCCGGCGGAATCGCAGCGGTGGATCGGGTACGCGGTGCTCGGCGCGGTGCCGGTGGTGATCCTGCTGGTGCTCGGCTTGACGCGGCTGGTGCGGCGGAGACGTCTGCGGACGGCGGGTGCGACCGGCGCGTGGGCCTACGTGCTGGACGGCTTGTTGTTGGCCGGCCGGACCCCGCCACGCGACCGGACCGCACCGGACATCGCGGCGGACCTGGAGTCGGCCCCGGCGGCGGAGCTGGCCCGGTTGGCTGACCACGCGGCCTTCGCGCCCAGACAACCGGTGGCCGCGCCCAGGCAACCGATGGCTTTGGTCGGGGCGCCCGGTGGTGGTTCGGGATTTCGGCCGGCGGGTGGTGCGGCGGCGGGTGGTGCGGGTGGTGCGGGTGGTGGTTGGCCGGCTCCTGGCGGCTCGGCGTTTGAACCGCCGGCGGGTGCCGGCGTTGCTCTGGGCGCTGGTCGAGGGGTTGGCGCGGCGGGTGGGGCCGGGGATTCGGGGAAGCAGGCGTGGCGGTTGGCACGTCAGGTGCGCCGTGGGCTGCGGCGCGGGGTTCCCTGGTATCGCAGGGTGTTCTGGGCGGTCGACCCGCGGCCTTTGTGGCGGCGTTAGCCGTTGCGCACGGCGCAGGTGCGGGCGGAGGCGCCGCGTTGGGTCGCCGGGTCGGCCAAGCCGATCGCCAGGACCTGGAAGCAGTACTGGCCCGCGGTCGGTTCCAGGCCCTCCACCACGTGTGACGTGGCACCGGCGGCTACCGTCACCAGCGGTTTGGCCGAGGAGCCCGTCACGTCCACTACGACGAACTGGGCGTTGCCCTCGCTCGGATCGGTCCAGAACAGTTCGATCCGGTCGCCGTCGTCTTGCAGGCGCTTGAGCACCGGCGTGAACTGCGGGTCGCCGCCCTCCGGCACGACGGCCGCGGTCGTGGTGGTTGTGTCAGTCGGCGAAGGTATCGATGACGAAGGTATCGATGACACCGACGACGGCGCCGCGGCCTGGTCCAACCGGCCCGGCAGGCTCAACGCCACCCCGATGACCACGCCCACGAACACCGCGCTCACCGCGGCCAACGTCCACGGCCGGCGCGACCGGCGTGGTGACGGCGGCGGCTCCGGCAACTCCACCAACGGCGGCGCGGGCGGCGGCACGGGCGGGCGCGGCGTGGGGTTGTGGCGGACGGTCAGGTCGGCCAGGTCCTCGGTCCACGTCCGCACCGGCTCCGGCGCGGCGACGACCGGCTCCGGCACGGCCTCCTCCACCGGCTTGGGACCGAAGTCGGGCAGCGACGTCGGACCCTCCGGGTAGTGCTCCGGCACCTCCTGCCGCACCGCCGCCGTGTGGTCCGGGTCCACTGTGGACTGCGGCGCCCAGGTCGGCACCGACGCCAGCGCCGCGCGCACCGACGCCGCGTCCGGGAACCGCTCCTCCCGCGACTTGCGCAGGCACCGCAGGATGATCGCCATCAGCTCGACCGGGACGTCCCGCCGCAGCAACGACCGAGGCTGCGCCTCACGCACCCGCCCCAGGTAGGCGAGCATGGTGTCCGCCCCGGGCGTGGCCGACGCGAACGGCGGCTGGCCGTCCAGCAGCGTGTACAGCGTCGAACCCAACGACCACACGTCGTCCGCAGCGGCGGGCGCCTGGCCGTCCACCATCTGGGGCGCGGCGTGCCGGTAGCTGACCATCTGCAACGACGCCGTGTGCGCCGCGTCCGCGCCCCGCGCGATCCCGAAGTCCGCCAGCACGTACGACGTGGGCAGCACCAGGATGTTCTGCGGCTTCACGTCCCGGTGCAGGATGCCCTGACCGTGCGCGAACGACAGCGCGTCCGCCACCGCGATCCCGGCCGCGATCACCTCGTGCACCGGCAGCGGCCCGCGCTGCTGGAGCCGGTCGTGCAGCGACCCCAGGTCGTAGTACTCCATCACGATGCACGGCCGACCGGCGATCACACCGGTGTCCAGCACCGTCACGATGTGCGGGTGCTGGCGGCCCAGCCGCACGGTGATCTCCAGCTCGCGGTGGAACCGGCTGATCGTGTCCTGGTCGGTCACGTCCAGCACCTTCACCGCGACGTCACGCCCCAGGCCGTCCTGGGTGGCCCGGTACACGGTGCCCTCGCCGCCGTGCGCGACGAGCCGGAAGTCGCTGTAACCGGGCAGCGCGACGGCGGGCGCCGCACCCTCGCCGGGCGGAGGCGCCCAGGCCAGCAGGTCGTCGGCGGGATCCACACCCACGATCGTATCCGCCTGGTATGACATCGATGGACGCCTCCGAATGGCGGTGCCGCGGTGCCCCACACGGCCCCACCACCACGCGGGCACCCATGACATCGGGAAAACCGTCCACGCTCTGGACGACGAGCTTGGTCGGATCTCCGTGGATGCCGACCGCAGGCTGGCCTTTCAGGCGGGGTACCCCATCACGGCATGACCTGGCCAGCGGAAGCGGCACACGTGGATCGTGGAGGGAGGGACTGGCTGTCCGAAATGGACTGTCGTGGGCCTGTGGGGCACGGCGGGCAGGGCGGCTCGTCGGGGAGGTGCAGGGCCGGCGGAGTCAGGTGGCCAGGACCGCGGTGCCGGCTACCGGGTGTCGGGCGGGACGACCACGATCGGGCAGGTGGCGTGGCGCAGGCAGTTCGTGGCGACGCTGCCGAGCAGGACCTCGGGCAGGCGGCTGTTGCCGTTCGTGCCGATCACGAGCAGGTCGGCCTGCCGTGCCGCCTGGGTCAGGGTGGTGGCCGCGTCGCCGATGATGGTGACCTCGGTGACGCGGGGTGCGTCCGGCACGGTGGCGCGGACGTCGGACACGATCGCGTGCAGCTCCCGTGCGGGGTGCCGGCGGCCGGGGGTGTCGGCGTGCGGGTGCACGCCCAGCGAGCTCGCGACCACGAACTCCGGCTCATGCAGCCACGCCATCATCGCCTCCACCCTGTCCCCCGTCCGCACCGCCTGCGTCAACGCCCAGCGCAGCGCCTTGCGGCTCGCGGGCGAACCATCCACACCGACCAGGATCATGGTGTCCTCCGTTCCGCTGCCTGAAGCGTGCGCGGACGGGGTCGGTGCGGGTCAGGGGCCAACGTCACGAGGCGTAGGGCCGATGTGCCCCGAGCCCGTCGCCGGAGGCGGCCTTCCTTCATGATTGGCACAGCCTCCATGATTGCCACAGCGTGCATGATCGGCACGGCGAGGAGACCGGTCGGGTGACGGTAGCCGACTTCGATCCGGCGACGCAGCGGGGGAGCGGAATGGTCGCAGTGCTGGGCGGTCTGCGGGGCGGTCTGGGTGCGCATCGGGACCTGGCGGTGCTGGCCGCCGGATCGGGGGTGTCGAGCCTCGGCGCGCAGCTCACGCTGATCGGGTTCACCACCGAGCTCGCCGGTGCCGGGGCGTTCGCCGTCGCCGGGCTGTTCGTGGCCGTCGCCCTCGGCGCGGTGCTCGGCACGCCGGTCGCCGGGTGGGCGGTCGACCGGTTCCACAACCGGTACCTGCTCGCGGTGACGGTGTGCACGCAGGTGTTGCTGCTGGTCGGCCTGCTGTTGGGGCACGCGGACCTGCCGGTCGTCTACGGGCTGGTGACGTTGCTCGGGGTGTCCGGCGGCGTGGTGCGGACGTGCGCGTCCGTGCTGATCCCGCTCGCCACCGGCGAGGACGACTCGGTCGGCGGCTACGCGTGGCTGTCGTCCGCGCAGAACACCGGGTCCGTGGCGGGCATCGTGCTCGGTGGCGTGATCGCGGCCGGGCCGGGGATCGAGGTGGCGTTGCTGCTCGACGCGGTGGCCGCGTTCGTGCACCTCGTGCTGGCCCTGCGGCTGCGGGTGGACCGTGATCCGGGGCAGGACGACGGGAGCGTGGGCGGGCCGAGCAGCCAGTGGAGCGGGCTGGTGCTGCTGCGCAGCGACCGGTTGCTGATGGGGCGGGTGGTGGCGCAGACCGTCGGTGGCATCGCGGTGGCCATCGCGCTGGTCAACGGGGTGTTCCTGGTCCTCGGCCCGGTCGGCGGCAACGAGTTCACCTACAGCGCCATGCTCGTGTGCTGGACGGCCGGCCTGCTGTTCGGGGCGAACCTGAGCCGCCGCTTCACCACCGCTCGGGCGCTGGTCGCGGCGTTCGCCACCGGCAGCCTGGTGATGGCGCCGGCGTTGGCCGCGCCGGCGTTGGTGCCGCACGTCCTGGTCAACGCGGCCGCGTGGCTGGTCGCGGGCGCGTGCAGCTCGGTGCAGAACGTCACGCTGAACGCCCTGGTCCAGCTCAGGACACCGGACGCGGTGCGGGGACGGGTGTTCGCGGCGGTCGGCGCGGTCACCGTCGGCGGCGGCACGGTCGGCGTCCTGGCTGCGGGTGCTGTCGTCGGCGCGGCCGGTCCGCTCAGGGCACTGGCCGTCGCGGCGGTGTTCGCGGCGCTCGCGGGCCTGATGGCGTGGCTGGCCTTCTTCCGCCGTGACCACCTGCGCGGGTCCGTCGTGTCACCGGACTTCGAACCCTCGGCCCACGACCGTCAGCGGATGTCCTGATCCGCGGGCGCGCGGAACTCGCGGACGTCGCGGGTGGCGAGCATCGCCAGAACGGCCACCACGCACAGCACCGCGCCCCCGAGCACGACACCGGCGGGTGCGAACGCGACCGCGAGGAAACCCGCCAGGACCTGTCCGAGCGGCAGCGCGGCGAAGGAGCCGAGTATGTCGTAGGAAGTGACGCGGGACAGGGCGTTCGTCGGCACGTGCTGGTGCAGCGCGGTCTGCCAGACCACGCTGAACACACCGATTCCGACGCCCGACGCGAACGCGGCCACGGCCAGCGCAGCCGGATGGGGCGCCAGTGCGAGCACGCCCAACGGCGGCACGTACCCGAAGAGCCCGAACACACCGACCAGCAGCGGGCGCGCCGGGTCGAACCGCATCATCACCGCGGAGCCGACGAGGAGACCGGTGGTCGTCATCGCCAGCACCACGCCCCACCAGCCGCGGCCGAACGTGTGGTCCGCGATCACCGGTCCGAGCGTCACCCACGCGCCCGCGTAGGCCATGTTCGTCACCGACGCGCCGGCCACCACCACCCACAGCCAGCGGCGTGAAGCGAATTCGGACCACCCCCGCCGGATGCCGGTCAGCAGCCCACCGGATTCGGACCGGTCGGTAGCAGGCAGTTCCAACCGGGCGAACAGCACCGCCGCGACGGCGAACGAGAACGCGTCGATCGCGATCGCCCACCCCGACCCGACCGTCACCACCAGCACGCCGCCCACCGCGACACCGCCGATGCGGGTGCCGTTGTTGGTCAGGCTGAACAACGCGTTCGACTGCCGCAGCACGTCGCTCGGGACCACTTGGGGGAGCACACCGTGCGAGGCGGGCATGGCGAACGCCGTCGCCGCGCCGTTGACGGCCTCCAGCACGACCAGCCACCACACCGGCGGCCGTCCGCCGAGCAGCAGCGCCGCCACCACACCCTGCGACACCGCCGACAGCACGCCCGCCGCCACCAGGACCTTGCCACGCGGCAGGCGGTCCGCGATCGCGCCGCCGACGAGGAGGAACGCGAGCAGGCCGATCGTCCGCGCGGCCAGGACCTCACCGAGGTGCAGGGCCGAGCCGGTCAGGTCGAGGACGGCGAAGGCGAGCGCGATCGGTGCGATGCCGTTGCCGAGCGTCGAGATCAGGCGGGCCGCGATGAAGATGCGGAACTGCCGGTGGCGAAGGGGAGCGAAGGCGGTCGTCAACGTGACGCCGTCCGTCGGGGAACCCGGGACACCAGGCCGACGCTATCGGGTCTGATCGCCCGGCGACCGCGTGCTCGACGCCGACCCCGGACGTGGCGGCGCGTCAGTCCGAGGTCGCGGCGAAGGGCAGCACCGTCATGCCCTTCGACCTGGACAAGACCACCCACCGCTTCACACCCCGTCCGGACGGCCTGCTCCAAGAGGTCGTCGCCGACGAACCTGCCGACACCACAAAGCGGTCCGGAAAGTTTCCGCAGATCTTCCATTCATCTCGGCTTCGCTCGATCAGGTGATCGACGGTGAACGCGCGCGCCAAGCGAGACGGGCTGCCGCTGTTCGGCCTAACCTCCCGCCGGCGGAGGGCACGGGCGTGTGGGTACCCCTATGGTACGAACCATGAGCCAGTACGGCGATGCCTTCTCCCGCCGTCTTTTCCTCGGAGCCTCTGCCGTCGCGTGGTTGCCCATCGGTGCCCTGGCGCCGGGTGAGGTCGCGGGTGATCCGCCGCCGGGGTTTCCAGCGGGAATCGACTTGTACCGCCAGGCGTACGAGAACTGGGCCGGGGAGATCCGGACCGACGAGCTGTGGACGTGCGTGCCGCGGACCGCCGATGACGTGGTGGTCCTCGCGAACTGGGCGCACAGTCAGAACTTCACCTTGCGACCACGGGGTTTCCGGCACGGGTGGGCGCCGCTCACCGTGACACCGGGCACGACCGGCGCGGACCGGGTCGTGTTGGTGGACACCACCCGGCACCTCAAAGCCATGACGGTCCTGCCGGGTGCGGTGCGGGTGCAGACCGGTGCGTCGATGGACGATCTGCTGGCGTTCCTGGAGGACGCGGGCCTCGGCGTGACCAACACCCCGGCGCCGGGCGACCTGACCGTCGGCGGGGTGCTGGCGATCAACGGCCACGGCACGTCCGTCCCCGCGATCGGGGAGACCCGGGCACCCGGCCACAGCTACGGCTCGCTGAGCAACATGATCATCTCGCTGACCGCCGTCGTGTGGGACGGAAGCCAGTACCGGCTGCGGACGTTCCAGCGCAGCGAGCCGGAGTGCGCCGCGTTGCTCACCCACGTGGGGCGCGCGTTCCTGACCGAGGTCACCCTGCGCGTGGGCGCGAACCAGAACCTGCGCTGCGTCAGCCGGGTCGACATCCCCACCAGCGAGCTGTTCGCCCCGCCGGGCAGCGGCGCCACCAACACCTTCGCGAGCTTCCTCGACCAGGCCGGTCGGATCGAGGCGATCTGGTTCGTCTTCACCGACCACCCGTGGCTGAAGGTCTGGAGCGTGTCGCCGACCAAGCCGCTGACGTCCCGACCGGTCACCACGCCGTACAACTACGTCTTCTCCGACAACGTCCCCCAACCCGTCTCCGCCCTCGCCGACCTGCTCATCAACGGCTCCTGGCTGCTCACCCCGACGTTCGGGCAATTGCAGTACACGACCGCGGCCACCGGGCTGACCGCGACGCTCAGCACGGACCTGTGGGGCCCGTCGAAGAACCTCCTGCTCTACGTCAAACCGACCACCCTGCGCGAGACCGCGAACGGGTACGCGGTGCTGACCAGCCGCGCGGAGGTGCAACGCGTCGTCAGCGAGTTCGCCACGTTCTACGAAGACCTCCTGCACGCCTACGCCGCACGCGGGCTGTTCCCCGTCTCCGGTCAGGTGGAGATCCGCGTCGGCGGACTGGACGACCCGGCGCACGTCGGCGTGCCCGGCGCGCAGTCACCCGCGCTGTCGGCCGTGCACCCCCGCGAGGACCACCCCGAGTGGGACGTCGCGGTGTGGTTCGACGTGCTGACGTTCCCGACCGCGCCCGGTGCGGCGGCCTTCTACCGCGAGTTGGAGCAGTTCTTCTTCACCAACTACTCCGGCTCGTACGCGGCCACCCGCGCCGAGTGGTCCAAGGGCTGGGCCTACACCAACGAAGCCGCCTGGGCCGACCAGACGATGCTCACCACCACCGTGCCCGACACCTACCGCCAGGGCCCGAACCCGACCTGGGACGCCGCGCTCGCCACCCTCAACACCTACGACCCGCACCGGGTGTTCAGCAACCCGTTCCTGGACGTGCTCCTGCCCTAGAAGTCACTCCAAGAAGTGGTCCAAGGTCAGGGGCAGGTCGCGGACGCGGACACCGGTGGCGTGGTGCGCCGCGTTGGCGATCGCGGCGGCGGTGCCCACGATGCCGATCTCGCCGATGCCCTTGGTGCCCATGGGATTGGTGTGCGGGTCGTGCTCCTCGACCCAGTGAGCCTCCACGTGCGGCACGTCGCTGTTGGTGGCGATGTGGTACTCGGCGAAATCGTGGTTGACCACGTGCCCGAAGCGCTCGTCCAGCACGCTGTGCTCGTGCAGCGCCATGGACAGGCCCATGGTCATGCCGCCGATCAGCTGTGACCGGGCCAGCCGCGGGTTGACGACCCGCCCGACGGCGAACACGCCGAGCAGCCGGGGCACCCGCACCTCACCGGTGTCGGCGTGTACCCGGACCTCGGCGAACTGCGCGCCGAACGCGTGCATCGCGTACTCCTCGCCGACATCGTCCTCGGGCATCGCCGCGCTCGCTTCGGCGCCCTCGGCGGGATGATCGCCGAACGTCCGGCGGAACTCCCGGGCGGCGGCCACCACGGTCGAACCCCAGGACGTGATGCCGGACGAACCGCCCGCCACCGACGCCCTGGGCCGCGCGGTGTCGCCGATCCGCATCTCGACGTCGGTGAAGTCCGCGCCCAGCGCGTCGGCGGCGATCTGCGCGAGCGAGGTCCACGTGCCGGTGCCGATGTCGACGGCGCCGATCGACACCAGATAACGCCCCGGCGCGGTGCAGCGGACCGTCGCGACCGAACCCGGTATCCGGTTCACCGGATAGGTCGACGCCGCCACCCCGGTCCCCATCAGCCAGCCCGATTCCGCACGGGCGCGCGGCGCCGGGTCGCGGTGCTCCCAGCCGAACCTGCGCGCGCCCTCACGCAGGCACGCGACCAGGTTGCGGCTGGAGAACGGCTTGCCCGTGTCCGGGTCCACGTCGGGTTCGTTGCGGATGCGGAACTCGACCGGGTCGAGGCCGCAGGCGATCGCCAGTTCGTCCACCGCGACCTCGGGCCCGAACATGCCGGGGCACTCGCCGGGCGCGCGCATCCACGACGGCACCGGGACGTCCAGCGCGGCCAGCCGGTGGGTCGTGCGGCGGTTCGGCGCGGCGTACACGGTCCGGCTGGGCACGGCGGTCTGCTCGGCGAACTCCTTGATCCGGGCGGTCTGGCCCACCGCGTCGACCGCGACGACCGCCAGCCGCCCGTCCGCGTCGCAGCCCAGCCGGACCCGTTGGATCGTGGGTGTCCGGTAGCCGACGAGGGAGAACATCTGCTGTCGGGTCAGGGCGAGCTTGACCGGCGTGCCGGGCACCGCCTTCGCGGCCAGCGCGGCGATGATCACGTGGACGTGCACGGTGCCCTTGGAGCCGAAGCCGCCGCCGACGTGCGGCGCGATCACGTGCACCCGCTCCGGCGCGAGCCCCAGGACCCTCGCGGTCGACTCGCGGGTGGTGTGCACGCCCTGCGTCGACTCGTACAGGGCGAGGTCACCGTCCAACCACAGGGCCGTGGTGGTGTGCGGCTCCAGCGGGTTGTTGTTGTACCAGGCCGTGGTGTACGTCTGGTCGAGCGTGAACGGGGAGTGGGCGAGTCCCGTCCCGATGTCACCCTGTTCGGTGTCGGTCGCCGAGCCGCCATTCACCTTCTCCGGCGCGTAAAGATCATCGCGATCGGCGCTCAGGTGCACGTCGTGCGGCCGTTGGTCGATCTCGACGCGGACCAGCGCGGCCGCGTGCCGGGCGATCTCACGGGTGCGCGCGACCACCGCGGCCACGACCTGCCCGCGGAACGCCACCTCGTGCGACTGGAACGCCGCCAGCTCGGCGTCGTCGGTGGACGCCAGGCGCGGCGCGTTGTCCGGCGTCAGCACGGCGAGCACACCGTGCAGGGCCTGCGCGGCGCTCACGTCCACTTCGGTCAGCACACCGCGGGCGACGTCCGCCTGCACCAGGTGCACGTACGCGGGGTCGGACACGCGTTGGTCACCGGCGTAGCGGGCGGTGCCGGTGACCTTGGCGGGCCCGTCGACCCGCGTCGGCGACTGGCCGAGCACACGCGGCCGCAGCAGGTCCGTCATCGTTCCTCCCGGCTCAACCCGCGCAGCGCGGACACCACCGTGTTGCGGGCCAGCGGCACCTTGAAACCGTTGCCCGCCAACGGCGCCGCGCCCGCCAGCTCCGCCTCCGCCGCACGGCGGAACACCTCCTCGTCGGCGGGCGAACCGTCGACGGGCGAGCCGCGCAACACGTCCTCCGCCCGTCGTGCCCGCCACGGTTTGTGCGCCACCCCGCCCAACGCGATCCGCACGTCCCGCACGACGCCGTCCTCGACCCGCAGCACGGCCGCGACGGACACCAGCGCGAACGCGTACGAGGCCCGGTCGCGGACCTTCCGGTACAGCGAGCGCGTCCCTTCCGGCAGCGGCGGCAGCTCCACCGCCGTGATCAGGTCGGACGGGGACAGCACGGTGTCGCGGTGCGGCTCGTCGCCGGGCAGCCGGTGCAGCTCGACCAGCGGGATCACCCGCCGCCCCGACGTGCCGAGCACGGTCACCTGCGCGTCGAGCGCCGCCATCGCCACCGCCATGTCCGACGGGTGCGTGGCCACGCAGTGCGCGGACGCGCCCAGGATCGCGTGCTGGCGCGTGTAGCCGCCGATCGCCGAACACCCCGTGCCCGGCTCCCGCTTGTTGCACGGCGTCGACAGGTCCTGGAAGTACGCGCACCGGGTCCGTTGCAGCAGGTTCCCGCCGGTCGTGGCCAGGTTGCGCACCTGACCGGAGGCGCCGGACAGCAGCGCCCGCGCCAGCACGGGGTAGTCGCGCCGGACCGCCGGGTGCGCCGCCAGGTCGCTGTTGCGCACGGTCGCGCCGATCCGCAGCCCGCCGTCCGGCAGTTCCTCGACCGCGTCCAGCGGCAGCCGGCTGATGTCGACCAGCACCTCGGGCGCGGCGACACCGAGCTTCATGTGGTCCACCAGGTTCGTCCCACCGGCCAGGAACGCCACCCCGCCCCAACCCGTGGCGGCGGCGACTGCGCCGTCCACGTCGGGCGCGAGCCGGTAGTCGAACGGGATCACCGCGCACCGTCCCGCACCGCGTCCACGATGTTGACGTAGGCGCCGCACCGGCACAGGTTCCCGCTCATCCGCTCCCGGATCTCCTCGTCGGTCAACTCGACCGGCCCGGTCAGGTCGTCGGTGGCCACGCTCGGGTGGCCGGCCTCCACCTCGGCCAGCATTCCGAGCGCGGAACACACCTGGCCCGGCGTGCAGAACCCGCACTGGAACGCGTCCCGCTCGATGAACGCCCGCTGCATCGGGTGCAGCCACTCGCCGTCCGCGAGCCCTTCGGCCGTGGTGATGTCGGCCCCGTCGTGCGCCACCGCGAACGTCAGGCACGTGATCACCCGCCGCCCGTCGAGCAGCACCGTGCACGAGCCGCACTGACCGTGGTCGCAGCCCGTCTTGGGCGCTGTCGCCCCGATCCCGTCGCGCAACGCGTCCAGCAGGGTCATCCTGGTGTCCACGCGCAGACGCTTGCGACGCCCGTCCACGCGCAGCTGGATCTCACTGTCCACGGCCGGCTCCTCCGACTCGGAATTCCTCCGGGGCTTCCCGTGCGTCCGCAGGTCAATCCCGGTGCGACCGAAAGATGTCCACCCATCCGATGTATCGAGGTCGAGCGCTACGGCAAATGGGCCTTTCCTGCGTCGGGAGGTTTCGAGAGTTCGGATGTCTTGTTACCGTCACGGCCAGCCTCGATCGCCGCCCGCGGGTGAGGTCGTCGGTCGTGGAGGAAGCGTGAAACGGATACGCAGCAGTGTGGCAGCGGTCGTCGTCGTGGGCCTGTCGTTCGGCGTCGCGGTCCCCGAGTCGGATCAGGCGGTAGCGGCGGTGGATCGAGGAATGCTCACGTTGTGGTACGACGAGCCGGCCGCGGACTGGGAGCGGGAGTCGCTGCCCATCGGCAACGGCGCGCTCGGCGGCGGGGTGTTCGGCACCGTGGCGCGGGAACGCGTCCAGCTCAACGAGAAGACGCTGTGGACCGGCGGTCCCGGTTCGGTGCAGGGCTACGAGTTCGGCAACTGGACCAGTCCTCGACCGGACGCCGTCAGCGGCGTCCAGGAGCTGATCGAGCGCGACGGCCGGGTCGCGCCCGACACCGTCGCGGCGGCGCTGGGCCAGCAACGCCGGGGCTTCGGCGCCTACCAGCCGTTCGGGGAACTCGGTCTGGCACTGACCGACCCGCCCGACGCGGTCACGAACTACCGCCGTGACCTCGACCTGTCCCGCGCGGTCGCCTCGGTGTCGTACGAGGCCGACGGCGTCCGGTACACCAGGGAGTACTTCGCCAGCGCCGCCGACGGCGTGATCGTCGCCCGGCTGTCCGCCGACCGGCCGGGCCGGATCGGCTTCACCGCCTCGATCACCGCACCGGACAACCGCTCCCGGCGGACCACGGCGAGCGGCGGCCGTTCGACGTTCACCGGTGCCCTGCACGACAACGGGATGCGCTTCGAATCGCAGCTCCAGGTGCTCAACCGGAGCGGGCAGCGGATCGACAACGCCGACGGCACGGTCACCGTGGCCGACGCCGACAGCGCGGTGCTGGTGTTCGCGGCGGGCACCGACTACGCCGAGGACTACCCGACCTACCGCGGCCCCGACCCGCACCAGCGCGTGCGGGCCGCCGTCGACGCCGCGTCGGCGAAGGGCTGGCCCCGCCTGCTCGACGCCCACCAGCGCGACTACCGCAGGCTGTTCGACCGCGTGCGCCTGGACATCGGGCAGCGGCCGGTGGACGTGCCGACCGACGAGCTGCTGCGCGGTTACGCCACCGCCCCGGCCACGGCCCGGCGGGCGCTGGAAGCCCTGTACTTCCAGTACGGCCGGTACCTGCTGATCTCCTCCTCGCGGTCGGGATCGCTGCCGGCGAACCTGCAAGGGGTGTGGAACAACTCGGTGTCGCCGCCGTGGAACGCGGACTACCACACCAACATCAACCTCCAGATGAACTACTGGCCCGCCGAGACCACGAACCTCTCCGAGACCACCGGGCCGCTGTTCTCCTTCGTGGACGAGCTGCGCGAACCCGGCGCCGTCACCGCCCGGCAGATGCACGGCAGCCGCGGCTGGGTGGTCAACAACGAGACCAACCCGTTCGGTTTCACCGGTGTGCACGACTGGGCGACCGCGTTCTGGTTCCCCGAGGCGGGCGCGTGGCTGGCGCAGCACTACTACGAGCACTACCTGTTCACCCGGGACCAGCGGTTCCTGCGCGAGCGGGCGTACCCGGTGATGAAGGAACTCGCCCAGTTCTGGCTGGACGGGCTGAAGGTGGACCCGCGTGACGGCACACTCGTGGTCACGCCGAGCTACTCGCCGGAGCAGGGCGACTTCTCCGCCGGCGCGGCCATGTCCCAGCAGATCGTCCGGCAGCTGTTCACCAACGTCGTCTCGACCGCCGACGTCCTCGGTGACAGCGTGTTCGGCGCCGAGGTGCGCAAGGCGCTCGACCGGCTCGACCCCGGCACCAGGATCGGGTCCTGGGGCCAGCTGCAGGAGTGGAAACAGGACTGGGACGACCCCACGAACACGCACCGGCACGTGTCGCACCTGTTCGCGCTCTTCCCCGGCAACGGCATCGGCACCCTGAAGACACCGGAACTCGCCGAAGCCGCCAAGACCTCGCTGACCGCGCGCGGTGACGGCGGCACGGGGTGGAGCAAGGCGTGGAAGATCAACTTCTGGGCCCGGCTGCTGGACGGCGACCACGCGCACAAGATGCTGGCCGAACAGCTGATCGGCAGCACGACCGCGAACCTCTGGGACACCCACCCGCCGTTCCAGATCGACGGCAACTTCGGCGCGACCTCGGGCGTGGCCGAGATGCTGCTGCAAAGCCAGGACGGCGTGGTGCACGTCCTCCCGGCGCTGCCGGGGGAGTGGCGCAACGGCTCGTACACGGGCCTGCGGGCCCGCGGTGACGTCACGGTCGACGTGAAGTGGGCGGACGGCGTGGCCGAGGAGGTCACGCTGACCACCGGCCAGGACGGCACCGTCACGTTCCGCAGCACCCTGGTCCGCTCAGGCGTCCGGCTGACGGACGTGCAGACCGGACGGCAGGTGCCGGTGCGCACGGACGGCGACTCGGCCACGTTCACCGGTCGGGCCGGCCACCGCTACGTCGCGACGGCCCGCTGAGCCGAGGAGGTGTAACGGTCGGCGCGGCGGGAACCCATCCGGGTCGAACCGATGTGGGAGGTTCCGATGAGCACACGCCCCGAGACCATGCCGGAGAACGACGTGGTCGAACTGCTCCTGCACCAGCACGTGGAGATCCGGCGACTGTTCACCGAGGTGCGCAACGCCGCCGAGTCCGACCGCCGGGAGGCGTTCGACCGGCTGCGCCGCCTCTTGGCCGTGCACGAGACGGCCGAGGAGATGATCGTGCACCCGGACGCCCGGCGCGTCCTGGACGACGGCGACCGCGTGGTGGACGCCCGGCTGGAGGAGGAGAACGCGGCCAAGCGGAAGCTGGAGGAGCTGGAGCAGATGGACCCGGCGGAGCCCGGGTTCGTCAGCAAGCTCACCGCGCTGGAAGCCGCGGTGCTCGACCACGCGGCACACGAGGAACAGGAGGAGTTCCCGCGCATCAAGGCGGCGCACAGCAGCGCCCGGCTCAAGGCCATGGGCGTGGCGGTGAAGGCGGCCGAGGCGATGGCCCCCACCCACCCGCACGCCGGTGTGGAGTCCGCGAAAGCGAACGTGCTGGTCGGACCGTACGCGGCGATGATGGACCGGGCCGGCGACGTGATCCGCCAGACCATGCAGCGGTCCTCCGGCGACCAGTGACCAGCGACTAGCGACTAGCGGCCGGCGATTGGAACGGCCGACGTGCTCGGCGGCGACGTCGTCACCGCCGAGCACGTCGGCCCCGGCCTGTTCGCGGCGCCCTAGCCGATGTGGAAGCTCGGGTGCGGCGGCTGGTTGTACGCGGTGTTCTGCCAGGCGACGGCGACCCGGTACTGGCGGTCCTGCATCAGCGAGGGCCGCGAGATGCTGGTCGTGTCGGTGGTCGAGTAGATCCGCAGCTTCGTGTTGTCCGACGTGCGCCAGATGACCTCCTCACGCCAGTCGCCGAGGATGTCGGCGGACAGCGCGGGCGTCGACTTGCTGCCGTTGTTCGACGACACACCCGACCCGGTCAGCAGCCGCGTGTCACCGCTCGTGCCGTACTTGTCGATGCGCGTGCCGTCGAGCAGCTCCCGCTGTGCGTCACCGTCCCACCACACCAGGAAGTTCACCGACGACGGCTTGCGGCCCACGGTGCCGCCCGAGGCGTTGAGCAGCGCGTCGGGCGCGCCACCGCCGGTCGCCCAGAACTCCGCGCCCGCGTTGCCCGCGTAGATGTCGCCGGCGACACCGCGACCGGGCCCCTCGGCACCGGTGTTGTTCGGCTTGGTGAAGATCATCGCGCCGGTCCGGGCGTCGTGCAGGTCCAAGCCGGTGGTGCCGCTCTCGTGGATGTCGAACACCTCCAGACCCGACCGGCTGGGCACGAAGTCGCCCACGTGCAGCGCGTCGCCGTGGCCGAGCCGCGTCGTGTACATCCCGTAGCCGTTGTCGTCGATGGTCATCGCGCCGTAGATGATCTCGTCACGACCGTCGGCGTCGACATCGGCGACGGACAGGTTGTGGTTGCCCTGGCCCGCCCAGGTGGAGCCGTTGGTCGAGCTGTTGCTGTCGAACGTCCAACGCCGGGTGAGCTGGCCGTTGCGCCAGTCCCACGCGGTGATCACGGACCGGGTGTAGTAGCCGCGGGCCATGATGATGCTCGGCCGCGAGCCGTCCACGTACGCCGTGCCGGCCAGGAACCGGTCCACCCGGTTGCCGTAGTTGTCGCCCCAGCTCGCCACGTTCCCGCGCGGCGGCACGTAGTCCGCGGTGGCCAGCACCGCGCCGTCACTGCCCCGGAAGACCGTCAGGAACTCCGGCCCGGTCAGGATGTAGCCCGACGAGTTGCGGTGGTCGGCGCTGGAGCTGCCGATCACCTGGCCGGTGCCCGAACGGGTGCCGTCGGCGGTCTTCATGACCACCTCGGCCCGGCCGTCACCGTCGTAGTCGAACACCTGGAACTGGGTGTAGTGGGCGCCCGCGCGGATGTTGCGGCCGAGGTCGATCCGCCACAGCCGGGTGCCGTTGAGCCGGTAGGCGTCGATGAAGACGTTGCCGGTGTAGCCCGCCTGCGAGTTGTCCTTTGCGTTGGTCGGTTCCCACTTCAGCACGATCTCGTACTGCCCGTCACCGTCGAGGTCGCCGACGCCGGCGTCGTTCGCGGTGTAGGTGTAGCTCTCCCCGGACGGTGTGGTGCCGCCCGCCGGAATCTGCAACGGCACGTCCCGCGTGCTCGCCGCGATGCCGACATCACCGTCGGTCGCGGTGAATCGCAGGGACTCGTCGGCGGCCGACGCGGTGACTTGTTCGGCACCGCCGACGACCGGTCGGACGACGTAGTCGGCGTTCGCCGGCGCGCCCTTGTCGACGTAGTTCGACGACGTTATCGGTGTGGCGTTTACCTTCGTGCCGCCGCGGTAGAGGTTGAAGGCGGTGCCCGGCGCGTCACTCACCAACACGCGCCAACTGATGTAATTGCCCTGGCCGGTGCGGACGCTGACCACACCCCGGTTCAGGCGCTCCACCTGCTGGATCTCCGGTGCCGCAGCCGGTTCCGGTGCGGCCGAGGCGGATACGGCGGTGGACGTCGAAACGGACGCCGCCACCAGGACGGCCGCGGCCAGCCCGCGACCGAGATTGCTTGCACGCACGTTACCTCCACATTTTCGATAACCCCGTTGTTTCGACGTGGAAAGGAGTGGCGGCGAAGTCTTCAGGCGTCGATGACTGTGTGTAGCGGCTTGGTCCAGGACCGTACACAGGGCGGGGTAACCCGCGCAACGGCCGGTTCTCCGGAATCCATTCCAGGGCGGGAGGTGTCTCAACAGGGATTGATCGCGATGTCATTCGAGTCGAATGGAGTCGAATGTGGTGGCGGGGCTGCTGTCGGTCAGGCCTTGCCGGTGGCCGGGCGCCAGACCTTGAAGTCGGTGATGGTGAAGTGGCTGTCGATCGTGCGGAAGGCGAACCAGCCGCTGCGGTAGGGGCTGGGGTCGGTGTAGTCGAACAGCAGTGTGCCGTTGACCCGGTACTGGATTTTGTTGCCGTGGACCGTCTGCCTGATGTGGTACGGGCGGTTGGGCTCCAGGAGGGGGGAGGTGAGGTCGTAGATCAGGGGGCGGTTGCCGGGTTCGCCCACGTATCGGCGGAAGCGGGTGGTGGTGTTGGTGTTGCCGCCCAGGCCTGCGTAGTAGCCCTTCAGGTAGTCGTAGTCGGTGAAAGCGCCGGTGCGCTCGGTGGCGAACAGGTCGCGTGGGGAGCGGATGTCGCGTGCGCTCCAGAACGTGTTGAGGTCGCTGACGCGGTCGTTCGGACCGCCCGCCGACACCGGGACCGCGGTGTACTCGATCTCGTAGGAGCCGCTGAACGGCTGCTTGAACCAGACGGTCGCGCCGTCGGGTACGTCGATGTCGAGTCGGCCGTTCGACGCGGTGACCGTGCCGCCGGCGAGCAGTTCGGCCGTCCACTTGCCCGTGCCGGAACGGAAGTCGTCCTGGGCGATGAGGGTCCGCCTCCCACTGCCGGCCATCGCCGAATCAGCGAGTGATGGTGGAGTGAGCAGCACCAACACCGCCAGCGCACAGACACCTGACACCGATGCACGTCGCCACATAAGCGCCTGCTCCAAGGGCTCGGGCACTCCCGGGCGGCGGGTGCTCCCGGCTTGGCGGGGCGGGCAGGAATGCTGTGATCGACGCAATCGTATCGGGAGCGTGTGTAGGTGAATGCGTAGAAGGATCACTCCGACGCGGGACGTGCCGCCAGCGCACGCCTGACCCGTTCCTCGCCCACCATGAGCGGGTCGAGGGGGTTGGTCGCGGCGGAGGTCCAGAGGCGTTGGGCGGTTTCGTGGTCGCCGGTGGTGGCGGCTACGTTGCCGAGGCCGGTTTCGGCTCTGGCCACCTCGTGGCTGCTGCCGCAGCGGGCGGCGGTGTCGGCGGCGCGTTCGTACCAGGTCACGGCGGCTTCCAGCCCGCCCGCGCGGAAGTGGGTCCAAGCCAGGCAGTTCAGGGCCATGGCCAGGTCCAAGTCCAAGCCCAGGGCGAGGAATTCGTCGTGGGCCTCGACGCCGTGGCGCAGGGCGTCCTCGAACGCGCCCAGTTCGGTCTCGGTCAACGCCATCCCGCGCAACGTGATCGCGGCATTGCGCCGGGCGCCGGTCCGGCGGTACGACTCCAGGGCGGTGCCCATGTCCCGCAACGCTTGAGCGTGATCACCCAGGTACAGGTTCACCCAGGCCAGGTTCGACAGGGCGCTGACCATGCCGTGCTCGTCCGCCGAAGCCCGGAACAGCGCCAGCGCCTCCTCGTAGTGCTCCGACGCGGCCTCCAGGTCACCCCGGTCCACGTGCGCCATGCCCAGGTTGTTCAACGTCATCGCCAACGCGTTCGTGTCACCCGCCGCCCGCGCGGCGGCTACCGCCAGTCGATGGGTGTGGATCCACGCGTCCCACAGCTTGGTCCGGAAGAAGAAGTCCCGCAGCAGGAACGCCAACTGCCAGCACTTGCGGTGCCACCCCCGCGCCGACGCCATACCGCACAGCGCCACCAGGTTCGGCCACTCCACGTCCAGCCACGCCACCGCCGCCTCGCCGTCGGTGAACCCCTCGATCACCGGCGGTGGGTCGTCCAGGTCCAACGCGGGCCGGTAGCGCTGCGGCACGAGCAGTTCGTCGGTCGCCGCCGTGGTGGCCAACGCCAGGTCGAGCAACCGGCGCACGGCGGCGTCCTGGTCGGCGGCCGGGAGCGCGGGCAACGCGTGCTCGATCGCGAACGCCCGCATCAGGTCGTGGAAACCCGTGTAACCACCGGGGCGCTGCGTGACCAGGTACGCGTCGTGCAGCCGGGCCAGCAGCCGCTCGGCCTCGGCGACGCCCACCCCGGCCAGCGCGGCGGCACTGCGCACACCCACCTCACGCCCCGGGTGCAGGGCGAGCAGGCCGAACATCCGCTGCTGGTCGGCCTCAAGTCCCCGGTACGACAGGGTGAACGCGGCCGTGACGCTGCGCTCGCCGTCGTCCAGGGTGCTCAACCGGACCGCCTCGTCCGCCAGCCGCGTGACGAAGTCCGCCAACGTCCACATCGGACTGCTCCGGAACCGGGCGGCGGCGATCCGGACGGCCAACGGCAGCCGTCCGCAGTGCTCGACGATGCGCGCCACCAAGTCGTCGGCGGAGGCAGAGGTGGAGGCGGACGCGGGGGCGGGCACCCGTTCGCCGGCCACCGCGCGGAACAGTTCGACGGCCTGCGCGGTGGACAGCATGCCCACCGACACGTGCACCGCGTCGTCCAACGCGTTCAGGCGGTTCCTGCTGGTGATCAGCACTCGGCACCTCGGTTCGGCCGGTAGCAGGGGCATGACCTGCCGGGCGCTGCGGACGTTGTCGAACACGAGCAGCATCCGCTTGCCCCGCAGTCTGTCGCGGTAGAAGTTGGCCCGGTCGTCCTCGTCGCGCGGCGCGTCCTCGGCGGGCACACCGAGCATCCGCAGCAACCGGTCCAGCACGTCGTCACCGGCCGGCGTGCTGTCACCGGGGGTGAAGCCGCGCAGGTCGAGGAACAGGCAGCCGTCCGGGAAGTGGGCTTCGGCCGTCCACGCGGCGCGCAGCGCGAGCGACGTCTTGCCCACGCCCGCCATGCCGTCGAGCACGCACACCGTGGCCGGACCGTCGACCAGCACCGCCCCGATCCGGCGCAGTTCGGCGTCCCGCCCGGTGAAGTGCGACGTCACCGCCGGCAGCCCGGAGAACCCCACCGGTTCGGGCGCGGCGACCAGGGCCGCCAGCGCGCCGCCCGCACCCAGCACGGAGTCGCACGCCACAGCGAATTCCCGGTTCGCTGTGGCGTGGCCGTTCTCCACCTTGCTCAGGTGGCTCTTGCTGTAGTGGATCCGCGCCGTCAACGCCGCCAGCGACAACCCCGCCGCCTCACGTCGCCGCCGCAGTTGTCTGCCGAACTCCGTCGCCCGATCGGTCACCGGCGCATTATCGCCCAGCGCATGGTCAGCCGAACGGGAAACCGCAGATCAACACCAGGATGGCGTGCGTGTGCATAACCGGCTCACCTCCACGTCCGCGGCCCGGACCGAAATTCCCGACAACCAGAAGGATGCCGATTCCGGTCAAGCCCGGACAGTGGTTTCCAAGGGCAGGAAACAATCGGAAACCCGGAAACACCACACGGCCGGCGCCGATCTCCACGTGCCGTGGACCGGTCCGTGGCACGCTGTGCGGGCAAGCGTTACGCGGGTGGAGGTGCGGGGTGGAGATCAGCGTCGCCGAACTCGTCGCCGCCCTGAAATCGCTGCGCAAAGGGCGCGGCATCGAGAGCGCCGATGTCGATTCGCGGGTCGCGCCGCCGCTGCGCCGGCTCGTCGGCATCGAGGACGGCGACGGGCCCGCGCAGGTCAGGCGCCGGCTGCGGGACTGGCTCACGGCACAGTCCCGCGGCCTGCCCGAGGACCTGAAGGCGGCGGCGAGCCTGGCGTTCGGGCTCGACGGCGACGCCCGGCTCTACCAGGAACGGGTCCGGTCGGTGGCGCTGCGGATCGACCGCGACGACCGCACCGCCCGCCGCCGCATCGACGACGCCCTGCTGCGGATCGCCCAACGCGCGCTCGACCCGGACGTCCGCCGTCCCGTCCCCGACCTGCCGTGGCGCACCGCCGAACTGAGCGCGGTCGTCGTGCTGGACCTGCCGGTGCCGGAGGTGGTCGAGCGGCGGCGGATCGTCGCCGAACAGGACGGGCTGACCGAGGTCGAGCTGTCGGTCACGCTGGAGCCACCCGACCCCGGCCGGGGTCCGCTGGGCGACGTCGGCCTGGACGTGCTGTACGGCGGGGTGCTGACCAACCGGGCCCGCAAGTCCACCAACCGGATCGGGTTCGCGCTGCGCCTGCCGGAACCGTTGCGGCGCAACGACGAACACGAGTACTCGTTCCGCATCAAGCTCTCGCCGGAACGCGGCATCGCGCCCTACTACGTCTGCACCCCGCGTTTCCCGTGCGCGCTGTTCCGCCTGCACGTCCGCTTCGGCCCCGGCCGGGCGCCCGGCGCGATCTGGCGGCTCCAGGACACGCTGCCGATCGAGCTGAACGACCCGGAGTCGAGCCGTGAACCGGTCACCGCCGACGCCTCCGGTGAGGTGCACCTGAGTTTCGCCGACCTGAAGCCGAACCTGTCCTACGGCATCACCTGGCACGACGCCGGGGGATGAGGTGGTCGAACGCCGACTTGACCAGCGTCTGCACCATCTCCGCCGGCAGGCCGCCGGACGAGCCCTGGCGGAACTCCGTCTTGGCGAAGGCGCCGCCGGGCCCGAACGACTCCATCCCCACCTTCAGATCGACGGTGTCGCCATCGGCGAGACCGGCCAGCGCCGCGATGCCGTCCGGGATCGGCTGATCGTCCTTGAGGAGCTCGTAGTCGAACCTGAGCCCCACGGCCCCGTCGAACTTCGTCTCCTGATCCGGTAACGCGAGCGCCAACCGCACCGCGTTCTTCAGGTTCCGGCCGGTGGTCGCGGCGGGCACCTCGACCGGGTGCGCCACGGCCAACGCCTTGTTCCGCACGTACACCGTGATCATCGGACCACCCGCGGTGGGCAGGCCGGGCGGCGGCAGCACGGGCGTACCCACGGCGGAGTCCCGTCGCCACACCGTGGTCAGCGCGTCGGCGATCTTCACCAGGTCACCACCGGCGTCCAGGTACTTGCGCGGCGCGAGGAGAGTCGGCAACGGGGTGTCGTCCAGCCGGACCACGAACAGGAAGCACCGTCGCTGGTCCAGGTCACGGGCCAGTGCCGCGGTCCACTCGGCCGCCACCCACTTGCGGTTGACCGTGTGCCGCGACCACAGCAGCACGAAGCGGTCGGACTCCTCGATGCCCTGGTTGATCGCGAGCAGCAGGTCCGCGCCCGGCTCGATGCTCAGCTCGTCCACGAACGAGGTGAAGCCGCGCGCGCCGAACTCCTTGGCGAGCAGCCTGGCCGAGTCGCGGTCGTTCCCGGCGAACGACAGGAACACGTCCGGGTGGTCAGGGGTGTGCGGCACGACGCCTCCAGTTGTCGATGTTGCGGCGCAGCACCCGGCGGACCGGCCCCGCCGCGGTCTGCCACCCGGGATCGCCGTAGACGGTCCAGCACGCCCAGCGGGCCGGGTGGTCCTGGTCGGGCAACGGTTTCAGGTCACCGTCGACGCGCACGTGCACCACGACGTTGCGGCGCACGACGTCGTCCTGAGCCCGTTTCAGCGCGACGTCACGCGGCAGGTAGCGGGTGTAGCCCTCGAACCGGTCCAGCACGGTCGCGGCGACCGCGTCGTCCGCCACCCACCTGGCCGCGACGACCGACGCCGCGCCCGCCTGCACCGCGGCCCGCACCAGCCCGACCGGCTCGTCCCGCCCGACCCGGTTGGCCATGCCGGACTCGCACGCGCCCATCACGAGCGTTCCGCAGCCGCTCAGGTCCAGCTGCCGCAGGTCGTCGGACCGCAGCCGACCGTCCGGCCCTTCCGGGGCGAGTTGCAGCCATGACAGGGCCGAGTCGTCGCGGTCGTGCTTGCCGTGGCTGTCGATGCGCACCTGGTGGTGCCGATGGCGTTCCAACTCCGCACGCAGCCTGTCCGTGGTGGCGCGGTCGCCGTCGAGCACGGTCCGGCCGGGCCGTTCCCCGGCCGCGGTGAGCCGGGCGTCCGGTGGGCTGACCAGCAGCATCCGGTCGCCGCGCCGGGACCGTGACCGGCGGTGCAGCGGACGCCGCGCGGACAGGCACGGCAGGTCGGACAACGCGAACCGGTCGCCGATCCGCCGCTTCTCGTCACCGGGCAGCACCAGGGCGGCGAACGGCACGTCCGACAGCACGCCGCCCGCCACCACCGCGATCCGGTCCACGTGCGCGGGCAGTTCCTCCGCCAACGGGGCCAGGTCCAGCACCTCGGCGATATCGGTGAGGCTGCGCTCGAACTGGCCGGTGGCGATGCCCAGGTCCAACACCTCCTCGCCCCACCAGGCCTTCAGCCCGGTCACCGCGGCCACCAGCCGGTCCCGGTCCACCGCCACCGACCAGTGGCGCAGCGTGCCGCGACCGAGCACCACGTGGTGCACGCGGTACGGCGTGGCGTGCAGCATCCACACCACCTGGGACTTCGGCAGGTCGCGGGTCACCTCGCCCACCCACCGCCAGGCGCCGTCCAGGTCGCTCACCCGGGGCAGGTCGCGGACGAAACCCGTGCCGCCGGGCAGCAGGCCGTCCAGGATCGTCGCGCCACGCGCGTGTTCCATGGCGACCACGATCCCGGCCACGGCCTGCCGGTTGTCGTTCGTCACCGCGTCGTCGGCCGCACGGAGGCGCTCGTCGTGCTCGTCGGCGGCCGACAGCAGCATCCGCACCCGCACGGCGTCGCTGTCCTGCCGTTCGGCCACCCGCTCCTCCAGCCGGTGCGCCTCCACCCAGCACGCGTCCGCCCGGTCGTCGGCCTTGAGCTTGAACAACGCCCGGCCGAGCAGCCGCAACGCGAACACCCGCGTCTCGGTGAGCGCGGTCGAGCCGGCCCCGTCGGCGGCGGCGGTGAGCTGGCCGACGGCCTCGCGCAGGAACTCCTCGTCACCGGACTCGTGGTGCCTGGCCAGTTCCAGCTCACCGGCGGTCAGGTGCCACGCGGCCACGTCACGTTCGCCGCGGGCCCGGTCGCGCAGTTCGAGGAGCAGCTTCTCCGCCTGCGCCAACCGCCCGGCGACGAGGAGCCTGCGGGCGTACTCGATCCGCCGCTCGAACCGGGGCGACCTGGTCGGATCGGCCACGCCCTCGGGCGACAACCGGTCCACCTCCCGCCGTGCCGCCGCCGGATCGGGTGACTGCGCGGCGGCGTCGAGCAGCATCGGGCGCAGCCGCTCGGCCAGGTCCGGCCGGCGGGTCAGCCACAGCAGCACGGTGAGCTCCGCCAGCACGGGCAGCCGCAGCGACGGGTCGATCTCGGTGCGCTCCAGGCACTCCAGCAACGTCCGGTAGGCCTGCTCGTACCGCAGCTCACGCCGGAGGGCCAAGGCGCGCACCAGATATTCGGCGGTGGTGCGCGGCGGCGGCCCGGACACCGCGTCCGACGCCGCCGACTCCACGCCCTGCCGCACGGCGAGCATGAGCAAGTCGCCGTCGACACCGGCCACGCCGTTCTCGTGGTCCAGCCCCAGGAACGCGTCCCTGGCCTGGGACAGTGTCCGTTCGGCGAGCACGAGATCGCCCTGGTCGGCGGCGACCAGGCCCTCCAACCGCATCAGCCGCGCCTGGTCCTGGCGGTCGAGCATGGCGCCGCCGTCGAGCGCGACCCGGATCGCCTTCACGTCGTCACCGGCCCGCGCGTGATCACCGGCCGCGCTGCTGATCTCGGCGCGCAGCAACAACAGCTCGACGTGGTCCCGACCCAGCGGCTCGAAGTACTCCTCGCACCGCTGGGCCGCCCGCGTCACCGCGCCCAGTGCCAGCAGCGTGGCTGTGTGGTCGATGGCGACGGACTCGGCGAGCGAGCCGTCCGCCAGTTCGAAGACGGTTTCGTAGGCGGCGTCGGCCTTGCCGACGTCGGCCCGGTCGACCGCTTGCCGTGCCGCGGCCAGCGCTCGCCCGATCAGGCTGCCCGGGTCGACCTCGAAGTCACTCGTCATCGCACCCGGCCGGTTCGTCGTCGGTGTCCGGGCAGATCAGCAGGACGGTCGCCCCGGCGCCGGTGGTGCTGCCGGTGCTGCCGCTGGTGCCGGTCGTGGTGGTCGGCGCGGGCGAGGTCACGGTGGGTTGGTTGCCGCCGTTGGCGATGCTGGTCAGGTTGCGCGGCGGGTTCACCCGCAGCCACTCGGCGCCGCCGTGCGACCGGACGTCGGGCCGGGTGACGACGTCGAGCACCGGTTGGCCCACCACGACGGCTTCCCGGACCCGCACCTTCGTGTCCCGCGGAATCGTGCCCACCGCGATCCGGCCGTTCTCCATCGTCAGCGAGGAGCGGAAGCTCTCGTGCACGTACGGGTCGGTGGCGGGCTGGTCGACGGCCTCGCCGAGCGTCATGTCCCGACGCGGCCCGACGTCCAGCGAGCCCTTGTCGATCAGCAGCGCGTGATCGCCCTCCAACCGCACCAGGATCTTCCGCGACCCGTCCCCGTGCACGGCGCTGCGCACGTGGAAGGCCCACGCGTCGTTGCCCGACACCAACCGGATCTCCGACTCGCCGACCAGCGCCAGACCGTCGTCCAGCAGGCGGATCGGCCGGTAGAGGCCGTCCTTGGCGGCCACGGCCTCGTTCACCGCCGTCAGCACGCGGGGGAAGTCGGCGGTCAGCGCCATGCCCTCCGCCGTGCCGCCGAGGACCGGGTCGTCGGCCGGGTAGCGGACGTGATCGCCCACCACGTGCACGGTCGAGGACTCGCCGTTCTTGGTGGTCACCTTCACGGTCCGCGCGTCGCCGGCCGGACGGTCCGCGAGCACCGCGACGGCGGCCTGGTCCGCGGCGGCCGGCGTGACGTCCACCCAACTGTCGGCGGGCGGCTCGGTGCTCCGCTTGAGCGTGCCGTAGAGGAACCGCGGGTCACCGCCGCCCGGACTGGGCGCGCCGAGCCGGAACGTCACGTCACCCGGTGGCGGCTGGTCACCGCCGATCGACACCGACCACTCGCCGTCCACGCGGTGCTCCACCCCGCCCGTCGGGTCCCGGAACGTGTGCAGCACACCGTCCTTCGCCGGCGGGAGGACATCGGGTGACGCGGACAGGCGGCTCTGGAACGACTCCAGCGCGATGCGCGCCCGGTCCAGCACACCGCGCCGCCACTCGACCGTGACCAGCCCCCGGTCCTTCACCGCGGTCAGCTCGCCGACCTCGTGACCCAGGTACTCGGCACGCTGCGAGACCCGGCCGTCCTTGGCGTCGATCCGGGTCTTCACCGCACGGGTGCCGTCCACCATGAGCTTCAGGCCGCCGAGGGCCACCACCTTGCGCGGACCGCCCACCGCCTCGACCGTGACCACGTCGCCCGACGTGTCGATCCGGTGCTCCAGGCTGTCGACCACCTTGCCGTCGGCGTCCAACGCCTTCTGCTTGACCGAACCCTTGCCGGTCGCCGGGTCGAAGCTGGAGTCGCCGCCCGCGCCGGCCCGGTTGACCGGTCCCGGCAGGTTTGCGCGGTCCGCCTCGGCGCCCTTGCGGGCGATCACGTCGCCGAGCGACACGCCGCCGTAGATCGTCTGGTAGCCGCAGCTGTCGAACGTCTTGGACGGCGCCTGGAGGACGGCCTCCTCGGTGGCCGACGGCGGGCTGATGAACCGGATCGGCGAGCGTTCGCGCAGGTCCCCGTTGCCCGCGTACCACTCGGCGAAGCTCAGGTCGGACCGGATCTCCGAGTCGGACAGCTGCGGCAGCCGGGCCGAGGTCTTCGCGACCAGCCACTCCAGCGCGCCGCTCCACCGCATGATCTGGTCCAGGCGCTGGTACTGGGGCTCGTAGTCGGCCACCGCCTGGTAGTTGCGGTCCCACCACTTCAGGCCCCGGCCGAACGCGTAACTCGGCTCGACCTCGCCGCCGTCGCCACCGTCGGACCGGGAGAACAACCGGGTGGACTGCGCGCCGATGCTGACCGACTTGTCGTCGAACGCGAACGCGGAGTCGTTCTGCCCCAGCCACAGTCGGCCGCTCTCGCTGAGCGCGCCGGTGTCGCAGTGGCTCCACGGCGTCCGCGCGTCCGGGTCGGGCAGGAAGCCCTCCACGGCTTTCGCGGGCACGCCGGTGCCCACCCCGATCGACCAGTCCTTGGCGATGTAGTCGGTGTAGAAGAGGGTGACGCCGATGGTGGTGCCGGCCAAGCCGCCGTCGTACCGGGCCTGGCTGTAGACCGACTGGCCGTTGATCGCGCCGAGCAGGCCCCACAGCTGGACCCGGTCGTCGGTCAGCCCCAACTGCGCCAGCTCCCCGGCCGGCACGCTGTTGTCGTACAGGGCGAGTTCGATGTAGCCGGCGAGTTCGTCGGAGGAGGCGAACGGCGAGCCGACCCAGACGTCGCCGAGCACCCGGTCGATCAGCTCTCCGCTGATGTTGGGCAGCGCGACCCGCAGGTCCTCGGGGGTCTCCGGCGGTCCGGGGTCGAGCGAGAAGCCGGGGGTCGACGACTGGCCCAGGTAGCCGCGCTGGAGCGTCGACACCTCCTCCAACGTCAGCCCGGCGCCGTTCTCGTCCGGCCAGTTCCAGCCGCCCGCCCAGATCCCGCCGTCGCGGGCCTCCAGCGTGGACAGCATCTCGGTCTTGGCCAGGAAGTCCGTCAACGCGGCCTTGTCGTCCACGCGCATCGACACGTAACCGTTCGCGGCCCGGATGTCGGCGGCGGACGCGGGTTCCTCGGCGGTGATGTCGATCGTGCCGGTCTCCGGGTGCACCGTGTACGGGTGCACGCGGACCCGCTGCGGGTCGCCGCCGGAGTCGGTGCGGTGCTGGTCGAGCAACTGCCCGATGGTGCGGGCGCGGTGCGGGTCGTCGGTGGCCACCAGCAGGTGCAGCGTCTCGCCGTCGAACAGCGAGCGCCCCGGCCCGGTGCTCTGGCGGGACAGGTCGCTGAAGCCGTCGTCACGCATCGGCAGCGTGTCGTAGGCGGTGTCCCTCAGCTTCGCGCTGTCCAGTTCCAGGTGCGCGGCGAGCGCGGTGCGTGCCCAGTCCCGCGTCTGCGCCTTGGTCTCCACCGGGTCCAGTCCGTTGAGCCGGCCGGCCGCGCCCGCGTAGGACACCACGAAATCGGCGCTCTCGGGAGGGGCGGGATCGCGTTCCTCCGGGTCCCCGGTGCAGCTCGTGAGCAGTACCGCCGTGAGTAACAGCATGGGTGTCGAGTGGAGCCGATTGCGCATGGCGGTCCTTCGGCCTACGGCTGAATAGGGCGACTGGAATAGTGGTGCACCAGCATAGCCGGGGCCGGAAGGACCACTGGGCCGACCGAATTCGTGTCAGGTTTGTGTCCGGAAGTTGTCCGCCGGCGTACTTCAGGTCATGAGGACAAGGGATTCGCCGTACGGGTGGTTCCCCGATAAATGCGGTTGCTCCATGGCGGTTGCTCCATGGCGGTGACGGGTGCTTCGGGACGGCGAAAGGCCGACGGCCCGGAGCGTGGTGCTCCGGGCCGCCGGCCGTGGGGCAGGTCAGGGCAGGTCGGGTCAGGTGGTGGTGCCGGTGACCGACGTGCCGGACTTGGTGACGTAGTAGGTCACCGTGGCGCCGCTCCAGTAGTGGAACGTGAGCGTCACCCGCGAACCATCCGTGACGTCGGTGAAGAACGCGGTCGTCAGCTTGGTGGTGTTGGCGGTGTAGTCGGGCGCGAACGCCTGGTCGAACTCCTTGTAGGAGGTCCAGTTGTGCGGGCCGGCGTTGCTGCCGTCCGCGTACTTGGCCTCCATCGTGGCCAGCTGGTCACCGCGGAACTGGGTCGGGATGGCGAACGCGCTCGTCGTCCCGGTCGCGTTCTGGAGGATCGGCGTGTCGTAGGTGATCAGGTTGATCCGCCAAGGCACTCCCGCCGAGAACCGGGCGTGCAGCGTGGCGTTCGTGCCGTACGCCCGCGACCCGCTCAACCGGGTGATCGCCGCTGCCGTGATCGTGAGCTGGTCGCCCGAGACCGTGTAGTCCGTGCCGCGCACCAGGTCGGTGTTGCCCTGGCGCAGTCCGACGAACGACGTGCCGTTCAGGTTGAGCGTGAGCGCCTTGTTCGTGATCGCGGAGGCCTTGGCGCTGAACACCTGGTCCGACGACGCCGTGCCCGACCGCGTCGTCCAGCTCGACTTGATCTGGGCGAACAGCTCCGCGTCGCTCCACTGGAACGAGGTGCGGCCGAAGTGCTGACCGTTGTCCCACAACATCGTGGTGATCTTCTTACTCTTGGCGTAGTGGCCGAGGAATTCGAAGAACTTCAGCTTTTCGCCCTGCTGGACGGTGCCGACGTGGCGGTCGAAACCCAGCAGCCCGTATTCACCGATGATGACCGGGATGTTGCGCGCGACGAACGAGTTGTACACGCGGTCGAACGAGTCGGTCAGGTCCTTCTGGACGGTGGCGTCGAAACGCGTGCCGCCCGCGACGTTCACGCTGAACGGCCAGTAGCCGTAGAAGTGCACGGTCGCGATGAGGTTGGGGTCGTTGAGCGAGTTGAACGTGGTGGTCAACTCGTCCAGCCGGGCCTGCTCGGACGACGTGTGCAGGGTGGGCAGGACCAGCAGGCGGGTGGCGTTGCCGCCGCCCGAGCCGCGCACGATGCTGTGGAACGAGGTGTTGAGCTCGTGCAGCAGCTGCGCGTTCTGAGCGTCACCGGAGCTGTTGGCGAACTGCGGCTCGTTGACGCTCTCCAGCACCAGCTTGTTCGAGGAGTCCCGGAACTTGGTGGCCAGCTGGGTCCAGAGCGCGTTGTAGCGGGCGAGCACGTTGGTGCGGTCGGTCGGCATGGCGTTGATCCACTGCCACGAGTCGTGGTGGATGTTGATCATCACGTAGAAGCCGTCCGCCAACGCCCAGTCCACGACTTCCTTGACGCGGTTCAGGTACGCCGCGTCGATGGTGTAGCCGGGTGCCGATCCCTGGTGCGCGCTCCACGTGACCGGGATGCGGATGCTGTTGAAGCCCTGCGCGCGGACGTTGTCGAGCAGCGCCTCGGTGATGCGCGGGTTGCCCCAGGCCGTTTCGTCGCTGCCGACCGCGTCGAGCGAGTTGCCGAGGTTCCAGCCGGGCTGCATCGCCGCGACCTGCGCCATCGCGTCACCAGCCGGCGGCGCGCCGGTCGTGGTGGTCGTCGTTGTGGTCGTGGTCGTGGTGGTCGACGTGTCACCGGTGCAGGTGACACCGTTGAGCGCGAACGAGGTCGGGTTCGTGTTCGTGCCCGTCCACGACCCGTTGAAGCCGAACGAGACCGTGCCGTTGGTGGCGATGTGCCGGTTGTAGCCGACGTTGGCCGCGGTGACCTGGCTGCCCGACGAGGTGACCGAGGCGTTCCACGCCTGGGTGACCTGCTGGCCCGACGGGAAGGCCCACGTCAGCTGCCAGCCGTTGATCGCATCGCCCAGGTTGGTGATGCTCACGTTCGCGCTGAAGCCGCCCTGCCACTGGCTCTGCACCGAATACGCGACGCGGCAGCCCGTCGCCGCCTCCGCGTTGGTCGCGGCGACAACACCCGCGCTCGCGAGTAGCGACACCATTCCGGTGGCCAGCAGGCCGACCCGCCAACGAATTTTCCTCAGCTTGCCGCGCATATCGGACATGGCGCTCCTCGTAATCGCATGCGGCAGCGAGAAGGGTGGGAACCGAACGCGTGCCGACGCTGTCTCGGCATGATGTTGGCGGTAACAGATGGGTGGCGCAAGGGTTTCGACTGGAATTCGACTGCTGAGACGGTGGGTCAATGCGGGCTTCGCGGTGTGCTGTCGAATTGTTCGACGGGGCGCCGGTTCCGGTTCGACGAAATCAATCGAACGCATTCGACGGTCCGGCCGTCGGACCGGATCGACCAGGCGTCCGGTGTCCGTGTCCGGCGAACCGCGATCAGCGGCGCGGCAGCACCCGGGTTCGGGCCGCCGTCCCGGTGCGGTCCCACGACTGCACCGGTGTGCCGGGATCGGCCCACCCGTTGGTGACGTCACAAATGTGAACAATCGCGGGAATTATTGAGCCGGGAAGCGGATCGACCGGCGTGAATCGCGCTGATATGACCATGACATGACGAGAACAGCAGTCGTGACCGGTGGCGGGACGGGTATCGGCAAGGCGGTGGCGGCCGAATTGGTCAAGCAGGGCCTGGACGTCGTGGTCACCGGTAGGCGGGCGGACGTCCTCACCGCCACCGCGGCGGAGATCGGCGCGCGGCCGGTGGTGTTCGACGCCGCCGACCCGGCACAGGTCGAGGCGGCGTTGGCCGAGTTGCCCGAACGCGTTGACGTGCTGGTCAACAACGCGGGCGGCAACATGGCCCGCCGCCGTCCCGCGCCGGAGGGGTTGGCGGACGTGCGGGAGCTGTGGCTGGCGAACTTCGAGTCCAACGTGCTCAGCGCCGTGCTGGTGACAACGGCGCTGGAACCACGACTGGCCGACGACGCCCGGCTCGTCACGATCGGCTCCATCGCGGCCCGGCGCGGTTCGGCCAGTTACGGGGCGGCGAAGGCGGCGATCGAGGCGTGGACCGCGGACCTGGCGTTCGGGCTGGGCGGTCGCGGTATCACGGTCAACGTCGTCGCGCCGGGCGTCACCGAGGAGACCGAGTTCTTCGGCGGCACGCTGTCCGAGGAACGGCGCAGGAAACTCGTCGGCCAACCCGCCAACGGCCGCACCGGCACCCCGGCCGACGTCGCCGCCGCCGTCACGTTCCTGACCTCACCGGAGGCCGGCCACATCACCGGCCAGGTCATCGGTGTCAACGGCGGCGCGGGCCTGGGCCGCTGACCGGACCACCGTGACGCCATGGCGCGTGGTCGCCTTTCCCGCCACCACGCGCCATGGCGGCCAGTGACGACCCGGCGTCACCGGACGTCCGCGCCGACCTCGTCCCGAGGACCGCGAGCAACGACGACCGACCCCAGCGGGACCGCGCTAGGTGGTCGGCTTGACGGCGGCGAGGCGTTCGACGGTGCCGAGCTTGAGGCGTTCGCTGCGCCACACGGTGAAGCCCGCTTCGCGGACGAGCGGCAACGGGCGGCGGGTCTGGTGGTCGCCGATCATCCGGACAGTGATCTTGCCGAGCAGGCGCTGGACGAGGTTGATCGGTTTGTGGTGGCTGCCGACGTGGTCGAGGAGCAGGAGTTTGCCGCCCGGACGCAGTACCCGGTGCATCTCGGCGATCGAGGCGCGGTCGTCGGGAAAGCCGCACAGCCCGAGGGTGCACACGACGGTGTCGAACGACGCGTCGGCGAACGGGAGGGCCTGGGCGTCACCTTCGCGCAGGGTGACGGCGAGGCCGAGTTCGGCGGCACGGGCACGGGCCCGGTCGAGCATGGCGGGGCTGAAGTCGAGGCCGGTCAGCCGGACGTCGGGCGGGTAGTGCGGCAGGTTCAGGCCGGTGCCGATGGCGACTTCCAGCACGTCGCCCCCGGCCTGGGAACACACCCACTGCCTGCCGCCGCCGAACTGCACCCGTTCGAACACGCCGACGTCCCGGTCGTACCTGGACGCGTACTTGTCCCACTTGGCGCGAAGGTGTTCGTCCACAGAGGTCCTCCGAATGCGGCAAACGTCCCAATATCGGAACCCTGGCACGAACTGCCCAACCCGGCGCGCTGTCGCCCGCCGCCCGGCAAGGGGTACCACGTGAACGCATGCGGGTGTGCGTGTTCTGCGGGTCGTCCACCCCTGACTGCACCTGGTCCGAGGACAATCTCCTGCCGTGGGACACCGGAATCGGTAGCGTGGTCGAAACGACGTTGTCGCGCATCCGGGGGGAACCGGCGATGGACATGGATCACTGGCAGCACCGACTCTCGAACCTGTGTGCGGCGCACCAAGTACCCGGCGCCTCGCTGGCCGTGCTGGTCGACGGCGAGATCCACGAATTCGCGACCGGCGTGCTGCACCGCGGCACCGGGGTCGAGGCGACGACGGACTCGCTGTTCCAGATCGGCTCGATCACCAAGCTCTACACCGCGACCCTGATCATGCAGTTGGTCGCCGAGGGCAGGCTGGACCTCGACGCGCCGGTGGTGTCCGTGCTGCCGGAGTTCGCCGTCGCCGACCCGGTCGCCACGAAGACCGTCACGACCCGCCAACTGCTGTCGCACACCAGCGGTATCGACGGCGACTTCTTCCTCGACACCGGGCGCGGCGACGACTGCGTGGCCGCGTACGTCGCGGCGTGCGCCGGGCTCGGCCAGAACCACCCGCCGGGCGTCACCATGTCCTACAGCAACAGCGGGTTCACCGTGCTCGGCCGGATCGTCGAAGTGCTCACCGGCCAGGTCTGGGACGTCGCGCTGCGCGAACGCCTGCTCGACCCGCTGGGCGCGCACAGCACGGTGACCCTGCCCGAGGACGTGCTGAGATTCCGCTCGGCCCTCGGACACCTGGGCGAACCCGGTGAGGAACCCGTGCCCGCGCCCGTGTGGGGTCTCAACCGCTCCGCGGGCCCGGCCGGGATCATCAACGCCACCGCCGCCGACGTCGTCCGCTTCGCCCGCCTGCACCTGGACGGCGGACGGACGCCGGACGGCACGCGCGTCCTCGGCATCGAACACGTGGCCGCCATGCGCCAACCGCAGGTGGACGTGCCCATCCGACAGGGTTCCGGTATGCAGTGGGGCCTGGGCTGGGTCCTCTACGACTGGCCCGGTGGCCGCGTCATCGGCCACGACGGCGCGACGATCGGGCAGAAGGCGTTCCTGCGGGTGGTGCCGGAGGCCCGGGTCGCGGTCGCGCTGCTCACCAACGGCGGCGTGCCCGCCGAGGTGCAACAACGCCTGTTCACCGAGCTGCTGACCGAGCACGCCGGCGTCGCGGTGCCGCGGTTCGCCCCACCGGCCGACCCGCCCGCGGTGGACGTCACCCGGCACGTCGGCACGTACCTGCGCGAGGGCTACGAGGTCGAGGTGACGAACCGCGACGGCGCGCTGCACCTGCGCGGCGAGAACACCGGTGAACTCGCGCAGATCAACCCGGTGATCCACCTGGACCTCGTGCCGGTGACGGAGTGCCTCTTCGCCGGACGCCGCAACGAACACGAGCCGTGGGTGCCGGTGGTCTTCTACACGCTGCCCGACGGCTCGCCCTACCTGCACTTCAGCATGCGTGCGGCGCCCAAGACGATCGAGGTTTAGGAGGACCTAGGGGAACGGCCACCCGTTCGGGCGACAGACCTTGCCGTCCACCGGGATCACCACGCCCTGCGGCGCGCCCGCGATGATGGCCGCCACCTCGTCGTTCGACGTGCTGAACGTCTGCTGCATCATCACCGGCGCGGGCGCGCCGGGCGCCGGACAGGGGCGGTGGCCTTCGCCCAGCGCGTGCCCCACCTCGTGGTTGACCAGGTAACGCCGGTAGGAGTCCAGGTCGCCGTCGAACGCGACCGCGCCACGCACCCAGCGGGCCGCGCTGAGGTGCACCAGACCGCCGTTGCGGCAGGACACGTCCACCGGGATCTGGAAGCCGCACACCGCGCGGGCGGTGTTCTGCGAGGTCAGCCGGACCCGGATGGCGGCCGGCCCGGACACCCGTTGGAACGCCACGTCACCGCGTGCCGTCCAGCCGCGCGGGTCGGACAGCGTCTCCTGCACGAACGCGCCGAACGCCTGCTCGTCGAAGACCACGCCGTCCTCGACCTCCACCGCGTAGGTGCGCGCGTACCCCGTTCCGACGACCGGCGACGACCCCGGCACGGCGTGGAACGTCCCGCTGCCGTCCGTCGGGATCGGGCCGCCGTCGGGCAGATCCGAACTGGACGCGTAGATCCGCTTGGTAGTGGTAGTGGTAGTGGTCGTGGTGGTGGTCGTCGTTGTCCGGGCCGCCGTAGTGGTGGTCGTGGTCGCCTGTGTGGCGGTGACAGCGGACTCGGCGGTGGTGCGTTCGCCCGCGAACTGGAAGCCGGTCAGCACCAGGGCGGTGACGGCGCAGGCGAGCAGGAGCGTGCGGACGTTCATGACTCCAAGATCGACACCAACTGTGAAGAACCTGTTGCCGTCCTGCTCGATGGCCGTGAAGGTCGGCATACTGCCCCTCGTGTGCGCCCACATCCTCGTCGCCGAGGACAACCCCCACCAGGCGGAACTCGTCCGCCGCTACCTGGAGCACGACGGGCACTCGGTGGTGGTCGTGCACGACGGCCGCTCCGCGATCGACGAGGCGCGCCGGCGCAACCCCGACCTATTGGTGCTCGACGTGATGATGCCAGTCGTGGACGGCCTGGATGTGGTCCGCGTGCTGCGCGCCGACTCGGACGTGCCGATCGTGCTGCTCACCGCCCGGTCGGCCGAGGACGACGTGCTGCTCGGGTTCGACCTGGGCGCGGACGACTACGTGACCAAGCCGTTCCGGCCGCGCCAACTCGTCGCGCGGGTCCGCACCATCCTGCGCCGCGCCGGACGTGCCCGCACCACGAACGCGGCCGTGCTGAAGGTCGGGGACATCGTGGTGGACCCGATCCGGCACGAGGTCACGTTGGCGGGCGAGCCGGTGGGCCTGACGCCGATGGAGTTCCGGCTGCTGTCGACGTTGGCCGCCCAACCGCACCGGGTGTTCACCCGCGGCCAGCTGCTCCAGGACGGTTTCACCACCGAGCGGACCGTGGACGTGCACATCGTGAAGCTGCGCCGCAAGATCGAGCACGACCCGCGCCGGCCGCGTCGGCTGCTGACCGTCTACGGGATCGGCTACAAGCTCGTATGAGTCTGCTCTTCCGCTTCTTCGCGGTGTCCCTGCTGATCGCGGGCTCGTCCATCGCCGTCACCGCCTGGCTCGCCACCCAGGCCACCACCGGCAGCATCCGGCAGGAGCAGGGCGAGGCCCTGGCCACCGACGCCTCGATCTACGACCGGCTGCTCGGGTACGCGGCGGCCAACCCGGACTGGTCGGGCGTCGAGTCCACAGTGGACACCATTGCGCGGGAGACCGGCCGGCGGATCGCGTTGACCGCGTGGGATCGCAAGACCATCGCGGACTCCGGTGACGCGGGCTCACCACAGCTCCCGGTCAACCCCACCGTGGTGGTGGACCCGCTGAACGTGAACCCGGTGCTCAAACCCGTCGAGGTGGACGAGATCGACCCGCGCGCCGTGGGCCCGTTCAAGCTCACCCAGGAGGAGAGCGACAAACTGCGCGCACGGGCGCAGGCGGTCGCCGATTGCGACGGGCGGACCGTCGTCGTGGAGTCGAGCGGACGTCCGGTGTTGCGCGGGCAGAGCCAGAGCCGGAGGCCGACGTCGATGGACTGCGCCGTCGACGAACTGCTGTACGAGCCGACGCCGACCGAGCAGAAGGCGAGCGCCGAGCTGATCGAGCTGCTCAGGGACTGCCTCGGCCGCACGCCGAACGTGGAGTTGCCCCCGTTCCTGCCGTGGATCGCGACCACCAAACCGGACTGGCAACGCTCGCCGTGGGCGGAGGCATCGCCCGAGGAAGCGGAGTGCCTGGCCTCGGCACGGCGGGAACAGCTCGCGCCGTACGTCGCACCGCCCGCCCTGCTGTTCCTGACCGCCCCGACCGGAGCGGAACCGCCGACCATCGACCTGTCCACCGCGGGCGTCACGCGCATCACGTGGACGGCGCTCGGCATCCTCGCCCTGGCCGGGCTCGCCTCCTGGCTGACGGCGAACCACCTCGTCCGGCCGATCCGCGCGCTCACCGCCGCGACCCGGCGGATGGGCGCGGGCGACCGGGAGGTCCGGGTGACGGCGGCGAAGGGCGAGATCGGCGGGTTGGCCCGGTCGTTCAACACCATGTCGGCCAAGCTCGCCGACACCGAGCGGCAACGCCAGGCGCTGGTCGGCGATGTCGCGCACGAGCTGCGCACGCCGTTGAGCAACGTCACCGGGTGGCTGGAGGCGGCCCAGGACGGTGTCGCGGCGACCGATCAGCGGCTGGTGGCGCTGCTGTTGGAGGAATCGCTGGTGCTGCAACGCCTCGTGGACGACCTGCACGACCTGGCGCAGGCCGACGCGGGCACGTTGCGCCTGCACCCGGAGCCGATCGACGCGGCCGACGTGGTCGAGCAGGTGGTGGCCGCGCACGCGACGAACCGCGAGGTCACCGTGAGCGCGCGGATCGAGGGGGAGCTGTTCCTGGTCGCCGACCCGGTGCGGTTGCGCCAGGCGGTGGAGAACCTGGTCACCAACGCGATCCGCTACACGCCGGCGGGCGGCACGGTGTCCGTCGAGGGCCGGTTGGACCAGGGGGTCGTGATCGAGGTGGTCGACACCGGGGTCGGCATCGCGCCGGACGACCTGCCCCACCTGTTCGACCGGTTCTGGCGGGCCGACAAGTCCCGCAGCCGCACGACCGGCGGCAGCGGCCTGGGTCTGGCGATCACCCGGCACCTGGTGGAGGCGCACGGCGGGACGGTGTCGGTGTCCAGCGAACCCGGTGCCGGTACGACGTTCCGCATCACGCTGCCCGTGCCGTGAGTCAGTTGTCCTTCACGGTGATACCGAGGGTCTGGGCGAACATCGGGGCGAGGTCGAGTGCCTGGGTGAAGGTGATCGTGGCGCCCCGGAGCGAGGCGTAACCGTTGCGGATGCCCACCTCGGTGGCGTCGCGGAGATCCACCTTCTTCAGCTTGACCTGCTCGAACCGGATGTCTTCGAGCGTCGAGCCGGGGAACGAGACGTTGGTCAGTTCCGCTTCGGTGAAGTCCACATCGCGCAGGATGCTGTTCACGAAGGTGACATCGCGCAGCGTGGCGCCACGCAGGTTGATCGAGACCAGCTTGCAGCCGAAGAACGTCACGCGGCTCATCGCGGCCTCGAACATGGCCACCCCGGCGAACGCGCTGTTCGCGATCTCCGCGTCGAGCCAACCGGTTTCGGCCAGGTCGGTGCCGATGACCTGCACCCCGTGCAGCCAGACGTCGTTGAACCGGGACCGCCGCAGCGACCCGTCGGTGAACCTGACCGTGGACAGGACCGATTCGCTGAACCGCGCGTTGCCCGCCGTCTGCGCCGGGAATTCCCGGTCGGCGATGCGGACGACGTTGTAGTCGCCGCCCGGTTCCAGGTGCTCTTCGTCGTGGTCTTCGAGGTACGAGGCGAAGGGCAGGTCCACCAGGGCCCGGGGTTCCGGCATGAGGCCGATCGTAGCGAACCGAGCTGGTGCGCCGTGTGGCCGGCGCAAATGGTCGTACTCCCGCCAGAAGTGTCGCAAACAGCGGGCTGTGGCGACATACAAGGGAGGGGAATCACATGATGTCACGATTACACCGATCCATCGGTGCGCTGCTACTGGCGGTCGTCGTCTGAGCGGGGGCGTCGGCGGGACCCGCGTTCGGCGACACCTCGGCACCGGCCGAGTCCACCACGACCGAGCCCACCACGACACCCACGGCAACCGAACCGACAGCAACCGAACCGACAGCAACCGAACCAACCGAACCGAGCACGACGGAGCCGAGCACGACGGAGCCGACGACGTTCGAGCCCGCGGTCCCGGTCGAGCCATCAGTCCCGGCCAAGCCCGCCGATCCGGCGGCGGAACCGGCGGCGGAACCGGCGGAGGGATCGGTCGACCTGACGATCTCGGTAGCCTTCGACAAGCCCGCGTTCGTCGCCGACGGGACCAGCCGGACCCCGACGCATCGCAACCGGGCAGTCCACCCGCGCCCGGTGCCGGGCCGGGGCAGCAGCCCACGGCGGCCCCACTCGCAGCGACGGGCGCGAACGTGACCTGGCTCGCGCTGGGCAGGCTGCTCACGTTGCTCGCCGGTGTCGGCCTGGTGTTGCGCACCCGGCGGAGGGCGACCTGAGGTGAGTCGGGCACCGGGCGTACCGCCCGGTGCCGACCGGGGTGGTCTGACACACATGCTTTGTGAAAACGATAATCGTCTTGTTAGGTTGGCGGTGCCCCCTCACCCCAACGCTTGGACGACCCCGTGCGCCACCGCCTTCCCCTGTCCGCCGCCGTCACGGCTGCCTGTGCCCTCCTGCTGACCGGGTGCTTCGCCCAGAACGGGGCGACCGCGGACCTGTCCGGTGGGCGGATCAAGCTCGCGATGTTGCAACCCCCGCGTTCCGGCTTGACTCCGTTCAGCGACGACGCGTTCAAGCTCTCGCGCTGGTCCACCGCGGAAACGCTGGTCACCCTGGACGCGGACGGGAACGCGCAGCCTGGCCTGGCCACCGAGTGGAAGCGGACGTCCGACACCGCTTGGGAGTTCACCATCCGCCAGGGGGTGACCTTCCACGACAGCAGCGCGTTGACCGCGGGGGCCGTCGTCAACACCCTCACGCGTGCCACCGCCGCCTCGCCCAAGCCGCGCATCCTCGACGGCGTGAAGTTGACCGCCGAAACGTCGGGCACGTCGGGGGACAAGGTCGTCGTCACCACCGGTGACCCCGACCCGTTGGTGCCGCAACGCCTGTCCTCGCCGCAGCTGGCGATCCTCGCCGAAAGTGCCTACAAGCCCGACGGGAAGGTCGACCCGGTCGGCACCGGCAGCGGTCCGTTCAAGCTGGTCGCGGTGAACGGGACGACGACGGCCACGCTGGACCGCTACGACGGCTACTGGGGGTCGAAGGCCAACGCCGCGGGCATCGACGTCTCGTTCGTGCCCGACGGCACCGCCCGGGCCGCCGCGATCCGCAGCGGGGAAGCGCACATCGCGGAGGCCGTGCCGGTCTCGCAGGCCGCGCTGCTCGACCCGGAGACGATCACCGAGGTGCCGATGCCGCGCACCAACACCCTGTACCTGAACACGAAGGCCGGACCGTTCCAGGACAGCGGTTTGCGCGCCGCCGCACGTGAGGCGGTCAAGCCGGAGGAGATCGTTCGCAGCGTGTACGAGAACCGGGCCGACGTCGCCGCCGGGCTGCTCGGGCCCGCGCTGCCCTGGGCCGCCGAGGGGCGTACCACGCAGACACGGGCGTGGGCCGCCGACGCGAAGGGCACCGCGATCACCCTCGCCACCTTCTCGGACCGCGCCGAACTGCCCGAAGTCGCCTCCGTGCTGCAACAGCAGCTGGAGGACGCCGGGTTCACCGTGACGCAGGTCGTCCGCGAGTACGCGCACATCGAGGAGGACGCGCTCGCCGGGAAGTTCGACGCGTTCATCCTGTCCCGGGCGACGGTGCTCGACTCGGGTGACCCCGTGGCGTACTTGCAGTCGGACTTCACCTGCGAGGGCTCGTTCAACATCGCCCAGCTGTGCGACGCCGACGTGGACGCGGCGGTGCGGAAAGCCTCCGCCACCGAAGCCGGCGACCAGCGCCGTGCGGCGGTCCTGGCGGCCGAGGCGGCGGTGCTGAAGACCGACGCCGCGATCCCGATGCTGCACGAACGCGTCATCCAGGGCGACGCGACCTCGGTGGTCGACGCGGCCAAGGACCCGCGTGAGAGGACGCTGATCACGTCCGCCACCCGCCTGCGGTGACCGCGCTGTCGTCCACCCGCGCGGGTGTGCTGATCTCCCGTGCCGGTGGGCTCGCTGTCGTCGTCGCGGTGATCGGGCTGCTGCCCTGGCTGTCCGGGCGCGACCCGGCGCTGTCGGTGCTGAGGGCCCGTTCCGCCGAGCAGGAGCCGACGGTGGAGGCGCTGGACTCGGTGCGCCGCGAACTCGGCCTGGACGCCGGGCCGATGGCGTTGTTCGGCGACTGGCTGGGCGGTGCGCTGCGCGGTGACCTCGGCCGGTCGTGGGTCGGTGGTGTCGAGGTGCTGCCGTCCGTGCTGGCGGGGTTGAGGGTGTCGCTGACGCTGATGGGCGCGGCGCTGGCCGTCGCGCTGCTGTTGGTCGGTGCGCTGTGTGCGTCGACGTTGGTGCGCGGTTCGCGGGGGACGTCACGGACGCGGACCGGTGCGGCGGCGGCCGTGCTGGCGGCGTTGCCGGAGTTCCTGGTGGCCACGCTGTTGCTGGTGGTGCTGTCGGTGTGGTTGGGCTGGCTCCCGCCGTACGGGTGGCAGGGGCCGCAGCACCTGGTGCTGCCGGCGTTGGCGCTGGGCCTTCCGGCCGGCGGCATCCTGGGACGGTTGGTGGACGACTCGCTGCCTGCCGTCTTCGAGGAACGTTGGGTGGTGTTGTGGCGGTCCTGGGGGTGTTCGCCCGGTGCCATCGGACGGGCCGCGGTGCGCCGGGCGTTGCCTGCCGTGCTGCCGCAGTTCGGACTGGTCGCGGTGGGGTTGACCGGGGGAGCGGTCGCGGTGGAGGTGGTGTTCGCGGTGCCGGGCCTGGGTCGTACGGCTTTGGGCGCGGCCGAGGCGCAGGACCTGCCGTTGCTGCAAGGTTCCGTGCTGGCGCTGGTGCTGCTCGGTCTGGTGGGCGGGGTGCTCGTGGCCGGTGTCCGGCGTCGGATGCTCGGGCCGGCGCTGCGTGACGCCGCACTGTCCGCACCGCCGCCGGTGTCGGTTCCGGTGAGCCGGCTGCACCGCGCGGTCGTGGCGGTCAGCGCTGTCGTGCCGGCGGTCGTCATCTGCTGGGGGCTGCTGGGGGAGCCGCTGCGGGTGAACCCGATCGTCCGGCTCGCGTCGCCGAGTTGGGCGCACCCGTTGGGCACCGACTCGCTGGGGCGGGACGTGCTGGCCAGGGTCGGGCACGGGGCGGCGGCGACGCTCACCGTCACGTTGCTGGTGTGCCTGGGGTCGTTCTTGGTGGCCATGGTCGTCGGCTTCCTGCCGGGTTTGGCCGAGGGCGCCGCCGAGACCGCGAACGCCGTGCCGCCGGTGATCGCGGGCATTCTCGTCGCGGCGATCGTCGGCCCCGGTTCCGTGGGCGCGTCGATCGCGGTCGCCCTGGTCTCGTGGCCACCGCTCGCCGCCCACGCGGCGGCCTTGGTGCAGGAGATCCGAGCCGCCACCCACATCGCCGCCCTGCGTGCGCTCGGTGCCGGGCCGACGTGGATTCTGACCCGTCACGTCCTCCCGGCGGTGGCGGGTCCGGTCGCCCGTCACGCCGTCCTGCGGCTGCCGGGCATCGCGTTGGCGCTCGCGTCGTTGGGTTTCCTGGGATTGGGCGCTCAGCCACCCGCCCCGGAGTGGGGCCTGATGCTGGCCGAGTCCCTGCCGTACCTGGAACGCGCCCCGTGGGCCGCCCTCGCTCCGACGGGGATGCTGCTGCTCCTGGCGACGTTGGCGGTCTCGCTGTCCACCCTGCCGACGCCTCGGACTCGGGAACTGCGCCCTCTCACGCCATCCGCGCCCGATGTCCGGCGTACCCGGTTTTCGCGTCGGGTCGGGGCGGGTCGATAAAGCGTTGCATTCCCCAATGGGTCAAGTGCATCCTTGCTCCACACCACAGCGAAAGGGCGGAAGTCATGGCGGACATGCGGAAGCGAGGCCTGCGGGCCGTCCTGTCGCAGACTGTCCTATCGCGACAGCAACCGCTGCTTGAGCTGCGCGAGCTCCCGACATGACGTAAGTCCGGTCATGTCGAGGGAGCCGCCCATCGGGGAACCGATCCGGGCGGCTTCGCTATTTGGTGCACCCTGAAATCGAATTGATCACGCGCTGAGCGACGCGGTTCTAGCCCAATAGGTAGAGGCGTCTGGTTGAGGGCCAGTCCAGTCGGGGTTCGACTCCCCGGAACCGCACGGAGTTCCCGGCACCAATTTTCAGCCCCTGTAGCCCAACGGAAGAGGCAACGCGCTCAGAACGCGTCCAGTCCAGGTTCGAATCCCGGTGGGGGCACCCCGATCCCGGTTGGTGTAGTCGGCAGCACGGCGGATTTTGGATCCGTCCAGCCCAGGTTCGAACCCTGGACCGGGAGCCGCCGAACACCACCCGATGCCCGTTGGTCCAGTTGGCACGGACACCGCGTTCTGACCGCGGAGACCGAGGTTCGAATCCTCGACGGGCAGCAAGGTCCCTGTGGCCACCGCAGAGGCTGGGCCGGGGTGTGTTCGCGAACGACTCGTAGCTGCTTGTCGCAGTCTGTATGATACAGGTTATGACAGGTTCCCGGTCGCAGTGGCTCGCCGCTGAGCTGCGGGAACGGGTCGCGCTCGGTGACTACGGGCCGTCCGGGTCACTGGAAAGCGAAGCCGAACTGGGTCGCCGGTACGAAGTGAGCCGGGTGACGGTGCGGCGGGCCCTGGAACAACTCCGCGCGGAAGGGCTGCTGGCCTCCCGCAAGGGAGCGGGCTGGTACGTCGTTTCCGGCGCTTCGTTCGGGCAGTCCTTGGCGCTGGGCAGCTTCCAGCACGCCGGCTCGGCGGTCGCCGAGGCCGGTGTCCCGCTCGCGCGCACGGTGGTCGAGTACGGGTACGGCACCACACCCGACAGCGTGGCCCACCTGCTGGCCGTTCCCGGCAGCACGGAAACGCTACGGGTCCAGGCGTTGCGACGGGCCGGCACGACCCCGCTGGACGTGGTCACCGAGTGGGTTCCGCTGGCACTCGCGGCACCGGTCAGCCGCGTGGACGCCGAGGATCCGGGAACCTGGGAAACCCTGCGCCGCCATGGGCATCGGGTTGCCGTGGTCCGCCAGAGCATCGCCGCCACGGCCGCCTCCCAGCGCGTTGCGGACCTGCTCGAGGTTCCCGTCTCCACCCCTGTGCTGCTGGTCCGCCGTCTCGCCGTGGGACCGGACGACAAACCGATCGCCCTGTCCGAGCACCGCTACCTCGGACACCGCTTCCGGCTGGAGGTGGAATTCCGCGGCTGGCCTGCGACCGCAGGCGCCGAACCACCCGGAGTCGCCCCGGTCACCAGCACCGAACAGGAAGGCTGACATGCGTCTCCTCGTCACCGGAGCAGCCGGGTTCATCGGCTCGCACTTCGTCCGCCACTGGGTGCGCGAGCACCCGGACGACAGCATCGTCGCGCTGGACGCGCTGACCTACGCGGGCACCGAGACCAACCTCGCCGACGTGCGCGAGCAGATCACCTTCGTACACGCCGACATCGCCGACGCCGAGCAGGTGCTGCGCGACCACAGCGTCAACGTGATCGTCAACTTCGCCGCCGAGTCGCACAACAGCCTCGCGATCCTCGATCCCGGCCGGTTCTTCCGCACCAACGTGCTGGGCACCCAAGCCCTGTTGGAGGCCGCCCGCCAGGTCGGTGTCGAACGCTTCCACCACATCTCCACCTGCGAGGTCTACGGTGACCTCGCGCTGGACGCCGAACAGGCCTTCACCGAAGAGTCGCCGTACCGGCCGCGCACGCCGTACAACGCCAGCAAGGCGGGCAGCGACCACGCGGTACGCGCCTACTACGAGACGTTCGGCCTGCCGGTCACGATCACCAACTGCGCCAACAACTACGGTTCGCACCAGTTCCCGGAAAAAGTGCTGCCGCTGTTCACCACCCATGCGCTGGACGGCCGACCGCTGCCGATCTACACCTCCAAGGACAACCGCCGCGAGTGGATCCACGCCCTGGACCACGTGCGCGCCATCGACGCAGTGCTCGACCGGGGCCGGATCGGGGAGACCTACCACGTGGGCACCGGCGTCGAAGCCAGCGTCGAGCAGATCGCGAACCTGGTGCTCGACGAACTGGGCCTGCCCACGTCGCTGAAGCAGGAGGTACCCGACCGTCCTGGTCATGACCGCCGCTACCTGCTGGACTCCGCCAAGATCCGCCGCGAGCTCGGCTGGGAGCCACTGGTGGAGTTCGAGACCGGAGTGCGCGAGACCGTCCGCTGGTACGCCGACAACCGCGACTGGTGGGAGCCGCTGCGCGATCGTTCACCGGTGGCCGAAGGCGCGTGGGCACGCCACTCCTGAGCACGCTCCCGCACACGTCCGCGCAGTGCACACCCGTACGCAGGCCGCGCTAGAGCGGGCTGGGTGTGGCGGTGGCGAGGTGGGCGCTGTCGAAGGTCAAGGGTTGCCAGCGGGTGGTGCCGGTTCGGCCGTGTCCGGGGTCGACGCCGATGAACAGACGTGCTCGCCCTGACCCTCAACGGCCTGATCCGGCCCCCACGTGAGTCCGACCTCTGCGAGGTCCGTAGAGTCGCCGAGCTCAGCGCAGGGTCGGTACGTCACCGTTCCCGACCCGGACGACTTCGACTCCGCGTCTCCACCCGCACCGGAAAGGCCGGCACCTCCGCGACCGCCTGGGACAGCAGCGGAACGGCCCGCTCGAAGTCCGATTCCGGGACGAACCCGAACAGCACCGTCACGTGCGGCGGCCAGCGGTCGGCACGGGGGTCGTGCTCACGGCGGACCTGCTCGACCGCCGGCGGCACAGCCCTCGGCAACCACACGACCGCAGTGCGCGGTGTCGGCGACGATTCGAGCACGTCGGCGGACGGCACGACAGGTGCCACCCTCGCCAGCACGCCGTAGTGGTCGGAGACGAACAAGTCGGCCGGCCCGGTGCCCAACAGGTCCGCCTCGACGCACCGGAGCCGTCCGCGCAGGAACACCCGGTCGAGCCGCGAGGCCCGCCCGGACAGCGAGGACACGGAGGCCAGCGGGTTGGCGACGGGATCGAACGTCGGCGTCTCGTCCGAGCGCGCTTCGAGCCACGCGTCCCGCATCCCGAGCACGGCGGCCGGTCGCCGTCCACCGTCGTTGAAGTCACCGACCAGCACCACATCGCCCTCCACCCCGGCGAACGCCTCCGCGACGCGCGCCAGCTGGGCCCGCCGCTTCGACGGTCCGTTCGCGGTGTGATCGCTGGTCAGGTGGGTGGCCGCGACGACGAGCGGACCGCCACCGGTCTCCACCACGATCGCGCTGACGGCCTTGTGCGCACTGAGCGCGAACCGCCCGGCCTCGATCACCGGCAGGCGGCTCAACACCACCAGACCCGTGCGGTCGACGTCCGGTCCGAGCGGGTCGACGTCCAGCGTGTAGCTCGCCCGCACCCACGGCTGGGCGATGAGCGCGGCAAGGAGGCCGGCCTCGACTTCCTGGAGCGCGATGACGTCCGCGTCGGCCGCGGCCAGTTCGGCCACGACGGTCCGGTGGGCGCGCAGCGCGGCGTCGAGCCGGTCGAGCCCGTCCCGCAGCACCCGGGTGTTGGCCCGAGCCCGTTCTCCACCACCGGAGCCGTCATCCAGTGCGTGTCGGTCCGCACGTGACGGGCCCGCACCCACTTGGCCACCCGCCGCCCGAACTCGTCGCGCTCGAACCCCTCGACGGTCCGCACGACGAAGCCCTCCTGCCGCGCAGTGTCGATGCGCAGCTTCCGCAGCACGCGCTCGTCGACACCCCGCGCCACAGCACCGGGGGAGTGGGCACGCCGACATCCCGCAGGAACCGGACAGTGCGGTCCCAATCGAGGCAGCGGTCGCCATCCCACACGGAGAACCCGTAGAACCAGCTTTCCAAGTCCGAATACACGATCGAGTGACGCGCGTAGACGTTCTCGCCGTCGAGCTTCTCGGTGACCACCACTTCACGGCCGCGCAGCCCGTCCAGGTCCGCGACCCGCACGTCGTCCGCCGACACCCGGCGACCACGGGAGGTGCGGCGTGCGCGGGTACTGCGTGCGCATGACCCCTCCCACCACTGGATTCCACGAGAACCATAGAGACCACGCGCCGCCACGATCGACCGGATTTCGCCCCACCACCCACTGTGACGCGCCACCCTCCGCGCCCGCGAGGTCGCGACCCCCCAGGCGACCTCGCCCGCCGTCTGCGGAGCAGCGGCAATCAAACACAGTACGATCGTGGGTTGACGAAGCTCGGAAGGAAAGGAAGAACGTGGAAACGCTGGAGTTCCAGTCAGAAGCACGTCAGCTGCTCCGGCTGATGATCCACTCGGTCTACTCGAACAAGGACACGTTCCTGCGCGAACTGGTGTCCAACGCCTCGGACGCGTTGGACAAGCTGAGGCTGGAGACGTTCCGCGACAAGGACCTGGTCGCGGACACGTCGGACCTCCACATCGCCATCGAGGTCGACCGGGACGGGCGCACGCTGACGATCCGGGACAACGGCATCGGCATGACCAGGGACGACGTGATCGGCCTGATCGGCACGATCGCGAAGTCCGGCACGGCGGAGTTCCTCCAGAAGTTGAAGGAGACCAAGGACTCCGCCGCCTCGCAGGACCTCATCGGGCAGTTCGGCATCGGCTTCTACTCCTCGTTCATGGTCGCCGACAAGGTCACGCTGGTGACCAAGCACCCGCGTTCGGCGGAGGGCGTCCGGTGGGAGTCCACCGGTGAGGGCACCTACACGATCGAGGACGTCGCCGACGCGCCGCAGGGCACCGCCGTGACGCTGCACCTCAAGCCGGCGGACGCCGAGGACCACCTGGCCGACTACACGTCCACCGCGAAGATCATCGAGATCGTCAAGCGCTACGCCGACTTCATCACCTGGCCGATCCGGATGGCGAAGGAGGACGGCGCCGAGCCGGCCACGATCAACTCCCGCAAGGCGCTGTGGGCACGTCCGGCGAGCGAGGTCACCGAGGACGAGTACGCGGAGTTCTACCGGCACGTCAGCCACGACTGGAACAAGCCGCTGGAAACCATCCGCATGCACGGCGAGGGGGTGTTCGAGTACCAGGCGCTGCTGTTCATCCCGTCGCAGGCGCCGCTGGACCTGTTCATGCGCGAGCGCAAGCGCGGCGTGCAGCTCTACGTCAAGCGCGTCTTCATCATGGACGACTGCGAAGAGCTGATGCCGGAGTACCTCCGGTTCGTCAAGGGCGTGGTGGACGCCCAGGACCTGTCGCTGAACGTGTCGCGCGAACTCCTCCAGCACGACCGCCACATCCAGCTGATGCGCCGCCGGCTGGTGAAGAAGGTGCTGTCCACGGTCAAGAGCCTGCTGGCGGACAAGCCCGAGTCGTACGAGACGTTCTGGCGCGAGTTCGGTGGGGCGGTCAAGGAAGGCCTGCTCAGCGATACCGAGAACCGTGACGCGATCCTGGACATCGCCTCGTTCCAGTCGACCCAGGACGCCGAGAAGCAGACGACGCTGGCCCAGTACGTCGAGCGGATGAAGGACGACCAGCAGCACATCTACTACATGACCGGTGACTCGCGGGCCACGGTGGAGAACTCGCCGCACCTGGAGGCGTTGCGGGCCAAGGGCTTCGAGGTGCTGATCCTCACCGATCCCATCGACGAGATGTGGGTCGAGGCGGTGCCCGGGTTCAAGGGCAAGACGTTCCAGTCGATCGCCAAGGGGCAGGTCGACCTGGAGACCGAGGACGAGAAGGCGCAGGCGGAGGAGCGGCAGAAGGAGTTCTCCGACTTCCTGGCGTGGATGACGACGACGCTCACGGACAAGGTCAAGGAAGTGCGACTGTCGTCGCGCCTGACCACGTCGCCGGCGTGCGTCGTCGGCGATGCCCACGACCTGACCCCGACGTTGGAGAAGATGTACCGGGCGATGGGTCAGGAATTGCCGCCGGTGAAGCGGATTCTCGAACTCAACCCCGGCCACGCGCTGGTCACCGTCCTGCACAAGGCGTTCGCCGAACGGGAGGACCACGACGGGCTGGCCGAATCGGCCGAGTTGCTGTATGGCATGGCATTGCTCGCCGAGGGCGGTGACCTGCCCGACCCGTCCCGTTTCGTCAGGCTGATGTCCGAACACCTGGAGCGGGCTCTGTGACCCCGTGATTCCCGCGGTGCGGCTCCCGACCGGGAGCCGCACCGTGTATCCGGTTCGTCACCATTCCCGAGTACTGCCGACAAGATCGGTAGTCGCCACTGTCGTGCTGGACAGCGGTGCCACCACGGCCGACGTGGTGTCCTGCCTGACGGCGATCGGGGCTGCGGCCGGAGCCCGGTAACCGACCGGATATGGTCGAGCAGATCCGGCGCATCGCGGGCGCGGTGGACGTCCCGGTGACCGCCGACGTGGAGGGCGGGTACGGCCCGACGCCGGAGGACGTGGCCAAGACCGTCGAGGCCGGCGGGGTGGGCGTGAACATCGAGGACTCGCAGGCGCCCGGCGGGCCGTTGTTCACCGCGCAGGAGCAGGCCGAGCGGCTGCGCGCGGGCCGTGCCGCGGCCGAGCGGGCCGGACTGCCCGAGCTGGTGCTCAACGTGCGCACCGACGTCTTCCTGTTCGGCATCGGCGAAGCCGAGGGCCGGCTGGACGACGTGATCGCCCGCGCCGCCGTGTACGCGGAGGCCGGCGCGGACGTCCTGTTCGTGCCGGGCCTGATCGACCTGGACGCCCTGGCCACGCTGGCGAAGGCCACGTCCCTGCCGGTCAACGTGATGGCGTGGCCGGGCGCGCCGACCGTCTCCGAGTTCGAGGCGGCGGGGGTCCGCCGGGTCAGCCTCGGCACCGCCGTGACCCAGTCGGCCTACACCCTCGCCCAGCGCGTGGCGGCCGAGGCGCTGACCAAGGGCACCTACGACGAACTCGCCGGCGCGCTCGACTTCGGCACCCTGAACGGTTTCTTCGCTCGCTAGACACGCTCCTCGCGGGTGGTCGGGCCGGGTTCGACGACCGGCGCGACCACCCGCGGCGTTTCCCGGTTGATTGCCCGGCCGACAACCCCGCCGTGGACGCGCTGCTCACCGCCGCGGACACCGCACCGACCAGTGAACGGGCCCGGGAGCTGCACCAGCAGGCGGAGCGGGCGATCCTGCGGGACATGCCGCCGGTGCCCTCGCCGCCGACGACCCGACGGCGTGCCGGCCTGAGCTGATAGTCGGCTGAGAACACGGCGAAGGCGGCACTGCAGGCTTGTCCGGCCGCGTTGATGTGGGTAAGACGGCCGGCGCCACGGAGGAGTTCGCCATGAGCATCATCGGATCTCTGCTCGGATACGCGTTGACGGTGTTCCTACTGCTGTTGATCGCCCGGATGGTGCTGGATTGGGCCGGGCTGGTGGCCGATGTCCCGCGGTGGGTGGGGCGGGCCCGCGCGTTGACGCATGTCGTGACGGAGCCGGTGATCAGGCCGGTGCGGCGGGTGTTGCGGCCGGTGCGAGCCGGTGGGCTGTCGATCGACCTGGCGTTCACCGCGGTGTTCATCGGAGTGGTGATCCTGCGCTCGATCGCCTTCAGCCTGTAGCCCACTTGTAGCGTTCTGTAACCGCTTGTAGCCTCGTCGCGCACAGCCGGTCCACCCTCGGCACGAACGCCAGAAGGCGGGCCGCTCCGGAGAACGGCCCGCCATCTCACACCGAGCGCGGGTCAGTTGTTGCCGACGCCGCCGCCCCAGCCCCAGCGGAGGCGGTTGAGGCCGGTGGGGTTGGTTACGGTGAGGGACAGGTTGGTGCCGGTGCCCTGGAGGGTGGTCAGGGAGTAGGTGTCGCCGGTGCGCAGGCCGGGCCAGTAGACGGAGCCCATGCCGAGGTCGCGCAGGGTGTCGGTGACGGCCTGGATGTACGCGATCTCGTTGGAGCCGTTGACCGGGCCGTTGTAGTTGAGGCCGGTGGTCATCGAGGCGCCGAACTCGTCCAGGACGGTGCGGGACGCGCAGGTGCCGATTCGGGCGCGCAGGTCGTCTTCCCACTGCTGCGGGTCGGTCCAGTCCTGGTGCCAGAAGCCGTACTGGTGCAGCGCCAGGTAGGTGCCGTTCAGGCGGGCGTCCGCGCACACCGGCTTGACGTCCTCGCTGTACTTGATGCCGCCGATGAACACCCGGTTGCGCTTGACCTGGGGGTAGGTCGCGAGCCACTGGGCGGCGATGTCGCGCCACTCCTGGCTGCTGTAGCCGAACGGCTCGTTCATCGGCTCGAAGTACACCGCGCCGTTGCGCGCGTACTTCGACGTGACCCGGTTCCACATCCGGTCGAACGCGGCGGCGTCGTCGATCTTGCCGTCCTTGGACGGGACCGGCGACTCCCAGTAGGCCAGGATCACCTTGAAGCCCTTGGCCGCCGCCGCGTCGATGACGCCGGTGTAGGAGTTCCAGAACGGGCCGTTCACGGTGGCCGGGTTGATCGGCAGCCGCACGGTGTTCGCACCCAGCTCGGCCCGGAACTCGCCGATCACCGCGCTGGCCTTGGCGTACGTGGTCCGGTAGCTGTCCGTTTTGGACAGACCGGAGGGTACGACCTCGTCGGCGGCGTAGTTGTCGCGCGGGTCGGCCCAGTTGACGCCCTTGAACTGGGCGGTGGAGACGGCGTTCGCGGCGGGCGCGACCGCGGTGATCAGGCCGGCCACGCTCACTGCGCAGGCGACCGCGGCCGCGAGGCGCGTCGTCCGCCGTCGGCGGGTGGGAGAAGAATTCATCGTTGACTTCCTCATTCGGTGCGGGTGTTCCGGCTGCGGCGGCGGCTTCCGCAGATCAGCGGCAGATCAGCGCTCGGTGGGACCGAGGTCCGGTTGCGATCGCAGCGCGACCACCGGACTGCGCGTGGAGTGCAGTTCGAGGACGGTGATCTCGTTCGCACCCGGCCTCAGCACCGGCGCCGGCACGTACAGGGTCTGCTGGGGGCCGCGTGACCAGTAGCGGCCGAGGTGGAAGCCGTTGACCCAGGCGTTGCCCTTGGTCCAGCCCGCCAACGACAGGAACGTGTCGGCCGGGGTGTCGATGTGCATGACACCGCGGTGGAACGCCGGACCGACGAGAGCGGCGGTGGTCGGGGCGAACCGCAGCCCCGTGAGGTCGTCCAGCGGCAGGGCCCGGCTGGTCCAGTCCTCGACCACGACGCCGTCGAGCAGCACGGGACCGGTGATGCCCTTGCGGTCGTGGATCGCCTGGCCGTAGTCGACCCGGCCCTGGTTCTCCACGAGCAACGCGAGAACCGCACCGGCGTGCGGCACGGTCAACGACACCACGTGCTCGTGCCGTTCCCGTTCCAGCACACCGACCGGCTGCCCGGCGATGAAGACCTGGACCCGGTCACCGAACGCCGTGACGTCCAGCAGCGCGGGCCCGGCCCGCTCGACCACGGTCTCGTACAGCACGAACCCGGAGGCCTGGCCCAACTGCTCCATGGTCAACGGCTGCGCGTCCTGCTTGGCGAAGCCCAGCACGTCCGTGCTGTCCAGCAGCAGCGCGCTGGAGGTCAGCGTCACCTCAGGCACGACCAGCTTCGGACCGGCCTCGGGCGGCGGCCCATCGGGAACGGGGGCGTGCTTGGCGATGACGTCCCGGAACGCCAGGTACTTGGGCGTCGGGTCGCCCGCTTCGCTCAGCGGGCTGTCGTAGTCGTAGGACGTGACGATCGGTCGGTAGGTGCCCTTGTCGTTGGCACCGCTGGTGAAGCCGAAGTTCGTCCCGCCGTGGAACATGTAGAGGTTGACCGACGCGCCGGCGGTGAGCATCTCGTCCAGCGTCGCGGCGGCGTCCTCTGCCGACCGGGTGACGTGGTGTGCGCCCCAGTCGTCGAACCAGCCGTTCCAGAACTCCGAGCACATCAGCGGACCGGTGGGCTGCTGCGCGCGCAGCGCGGCCAACGACTCCGCGACCCGGCTGCCGAACGTGACCGTGCGCAGCACACCGGGCAACGCGCCGCGGGCGAGATCGGCGGGCTGGTCGCAGGTGAACAGCGGCACGTCCACACCGTTGGCGCGCAACAGGTCTGCCAGCCGGCGCATGTACTCGGTGTCGTCACCGTACGCGCCGTACTCGTTCTCCACCTGCACGGCCAGCACCGGGCCGCCGCGCGTGGCGAGCTTGTCCACCAGCATCGGCCACAGCGCCGCGAAGTACGACTCGACCGCGCCGAGGAAACGGGGATCGGTGCTGCGGTACCGGATGTCCGGCTCGGTGAGCAGCCACGGCGGCAGGCCGCCGCCGTCCCACTCGGCGCAGATGTACGGGCCTGGCCGCAGGAGCACGTGCAAGCCGTGCTCCTGCGCCAGGTCGATGAAGCGAGGCAGATCAAGCCCTGCCTCCGCCCCCACCGCACCCCGCTGCGGTTCGTGCAGGTTCCACGGGATGTAGGTGTCGATCGTGTTGAGACCCATCCACTTCGCCTTGCGCATCCGGTCTTCCCACAGCTCCGGGTGCACGCGGAAGTAGTGCAACGCGCCGGAGATCATCCGGAACGGGTCGCCGTCGAGGGTGAATCCGTCGTCGGTGATGCCCAGCACGCCCATGGGTGTCCTTTTCCTCAGTGGTGTTCTCTACTGGTGTGGCGGCCGGGTCAGTTGACCGCGAACCCCTGGTCCTTGCCGTACTTGGCCGAGGCCTCCTGCCAGGCCTTCAGGCCGTCGCTCAGCTTCGTGTCCGACACGTAGGCCTTGCCGACGGTGTCGTTGAAGATGCTGTTGGCGTAGACCTGGAACGGCAGGTAGGACCAGCCGCCGACGACGTCCTTCGCGGACTGGGCCAGCACCTCGTTGGCCTTCTGGCCGCCGAAGTAGGGGAACTCCGCGTTCAGGAACTCCTGGGACGACAGCTCGGCCGTCGTCGCCGGGAACGCGCCGCCCTTGGTCCGCGTCGTCGCGCCTTCCTCGGCGGTGGCGTACTTGGTGAACGCGTAGGCCAGCGCCTTGTTCGCACCGGCGGTGGGGATGGACAGCCCGCTGCCGCCGTTCTCCGCGGTGGCCTTGCCACCGGCCTCCCACTGCGGCATGGGGGCCACGCGCCACTTGCCCGCGCCCGCCGCGACACCGGACTGGAGGTTGGCCGGCATCCACGCGCCGATCACCAGCGTGGCGATGGACCCGTCACCGAGGCCCTGGTACCACTGGTCGCTCCACCCGTTGACCGGCGACACCAGCTTCTCGCTGATGAGCTGCTGCCACATGGTGGTGAAGCGCTGCGAGCCCTCGTCGGAGAAGTCGATTTTCACGTTGGTGCCGTCGACCTTGTACGGCTTGCCGCCCGCCTGCCAGATCATGCTGGTGGTGAAGCCCGCGTCACCGGTGTCGCTGGTGATGTAGACCTTGGGGTCGGCGGTGTGCAGGGCGCGGGCCGCGGTGGCGTACTCGTCCCACGTGGTCGGCACCGCGATGCCGTGCTTGTCGAACACTTCCTTGTTGTAGAACAACGCCATCGGGCCGGAGTCCATGGGCAGGCCGAAGATGCCCTCGCCCGCGTGCACCGAGGTCCACGGACCGGTGCTGAAGGTGCCCTCGAACTTGTCGGCCTCGAACGACTTGAGGTCGGTCATCGACTTGGCCAGCGCGAACTGCGGCAGCGCGTAGTACTCGATCTGGGCGACGTCGGGCACGCCCGAACCGGCCGCGATCGCGTTCTGGAGGGCGGTGTACTGCTTGTCGCCGGTGCCGGCGTTGACCAGCTCCACCTTCACCTTGGGGTACTTCTGCTGGAAGTCGGCGACGACCTGCTTGAGCGTCGGCTCCCAGGCCCACACCTTGATCGTGCCGCCGGCGTCCAGCGCGGCTTGCACGTCCTCGGCGGAGAACTGCTCCTGGGTTCCGGTGTCGGAGCCGCCGGAACCACAGGCGGCCAGGACGAGCGCGAGGGCGCCCGCGAGGGCGGTGAACACAGAGCGACGGCGTTGTCTGATCACGGTGCGACCTTTTCGGATGCGGGGACTTGCTGGGGGAGATGTGGTGCTGCGGGACGGGTCATCCCTTCACACCGCCTGCGGCCAGACCGGACTGCCAGTACCTCTGGAGCAGCAGGAAGGCCGCGATGAGCGGGACGATGGTCAGCAGCGAGCCGGTGATCACGAGGTTGAACACGACATCACCGCCCGCCGTGATGGCCTGCGCGTTCCACGCGTTCAGGCCGACGGTCAGCGGGTACCAGTCCGGGTCCTTGAGCATGATCAGCGGCAGGAAGTAGTTGTTCCACGTCGCGACCGAGGTGAACAGCAGCACGGTGACCAATCCGGGCGCCAGCAGCGGCAGGCACACGCGGAAGAAGATGCGGAACTCGCCGGCGCCGTCGAGGCGTGCGGCTTCGAGCAGTTCGTCGGGGATCGCCTCGGCCGCGAACGTCCACATCAGGTAGAGGCCGAACGGCGAGATCAGGCTCGGGATGACGACCGCCCACGGCGTGTTCGTCAGCCCCATCTGGCTGAACATGAGGAACGTCGGCACCGCCAGCGCCGTTCCCGGCACGGCCACCGCGCCGATGACCACGGCGAACACCCCGCGTTTGCCGGGGAAGTTGAACTTCGCCAGCCCGTACCCGCCGACGGCGGACAACAACGTGGCGCCGCCCGCGCCGAGCACGACGTAGAACAGGGTGTTGGACAGCCACCGCACGAAGATGCCGTCGTTGTAGGTCAGGGTGCGCTGGATGTTGTCCCACAACGCGAAGTCGCCGTCGAACCACAGACCGAACGAGGAGAGCAGGCTGGGCTGCGTCTTGGTCGCGTTGATGACCAGCCACAGCAGCGGGACCAGGGAGTAGAGGACGACGATGCCGGTCAGCACGGTCAGCAGCACGCTGCGTCGGGGCTTGCTGGTCCGGCCGGCGGGGCGCAGGGGGGCGACTCGCGGTCGGACCGTGCGCAGGCGGGCGGGTCGGGTGCCCGTGGTCCGGGTACCGGTGGGTGCGGTCATCGTCAGCCGTCCTTCCGCATGCCGCGCAACTGCACGAGGTAGGCCACGATCATGGTGATCACGCCCATGACGATCGCCACGGTCGCCGAGTTGTTGTACTGCTGGCCGGAGAAGGACAGCGTGTAGGCGTACAGGTTCGGCGTGAAGTCGGTGGTGATCGCGTTCGGTGCGATCTTCTGCAGGATGGCCGGCTCGTTGAACAGCTGGAAGCTGCCGATGATCGAGAAGATCGTGGCGATCATCAGAGCGCCGCGCAGCGCGGGCAGCTTGATCGAGGTGATGATCCGCAGCTGGCTCGCGCCGTCGATCTCCGCCGACTCGTACAGCGATCGGGGGATGACCTGGAGCGCGGAGTAGAAGATCAGCATGTTGTAACCGATGAATTCCCAGGTCACGATGTTGCCGATGGCCGTGAGCACCCACTCGGGTGACAACGGGTCCGGCAGGGTGATGCCGAACGCCTCGTTGATGTTGCCGACCAGCCCGAACCGGGTGCCGTACATGAAGCCCCACATCAGGGTGGCGACGACGGCGGGCACCGCGTACGGCAGGAAGACCGCGAGCCGGAAGAAGTTGCGGCCGTAGAGCCGTCCGCTGTCGACGGCCAGCGCCACCAGCAACGCCAGGAACAGCATCACGGGCACCTGGACGACGAGGAACAGCGACACCCGGCCGACGCTGGACCAGAACTGCGGGTCGGTGAGCACTTCCCCGTAGTTGTCCAGCCCGACGAACGAGTTGCCGCCGACCAGGCGGTTCTGGAAGAAGCTCAGGTAGATCGAGTAGACGATCGGCGCCAGGAAGACCAGCGCGAAGACCACCAGGAACGGGGCGACGAACCGCCAGCCGACCCACGAGCGCCGCCGACGCGGCTGCTCGGTCTTGCGGGTCTTGCGCGCCTCGGGCTTGTCGGCCCCAAGGGTTGCGGATTCGTCGACGTCGGGCACGACTGTGGCGGGTTGAGGTGGTGCCACTGTGCTCCTCTACTTCCCGCCGCATCGTCGCGGCTGCCGTGATGTTTGCGCAAACATAACCCACACACCTGCCCGTGACTCGAATCGACCACGGGGGCGCGGCTGTGAGAGCCGGTGGATGTTTACGCAAACATTTCGGCGCTATAGTTGCAGCACGGTGCCGTGGCGTCAAGGCTCGGCGCGGAAGGGAGTGGGCGGAGCGTGAGCCTGACCAGGTCGGATGCCGGCGTACCAGCGGACCCGCCCGCGAGACCGACCCGACGGGTGTCGATGGCGGACGTGGCTCGCCGTGCCGGTGTGTCGGCGCAGACCGTCTCCCGCGTGTCCAACGGACACCCCGGTGTCGTGGACTCGACCCGGGAACAGGTCCTGGCCGCCATGCAGGAGCTGGGTTACCGGCCCAACAGCGCGGCGCGCGCGTTGAAGTACGGCCAGTTCCGGACCATCGGCGTCATCCTGTTCACGCTGGCCACGGTCGGCAACAGCCGGACGTTGGAAGCCATAGTCGACCACGCCGCCGAAGAGGGTTACGCGATCACGCTGATCCCCGTCGCCGTGCCCACGAGGGACGGTGTGCTGGGGGCGTTCACCCGCCTCGGCGAACTCGCGGTCGACGCGGTGATCGTGAGCATGGAGGTGCACCTCCTCGACGCCGCCACGGTCAACCTCCCGGTGGGTGTGCCGGTGGTCGTCGTGGCCTCCGAGGCCGACGACCGCTACGTCGTCGTGGACACCGACCAGGTCGACGGCGCTGTCCAGGCCGTGCGCCACTTGTTGGAGCTGGGCCACCACACGGTCTGGCACGTGGCGGGCCCCGAGGAGTCGTTCGTGGCCGAACGTCGTGCCACGGGGTGGCAGACCACGCTCGAACAGGCCGGCCGACCCGTCCCGCCGCTCGTGCACGGCGACTGGTCCGCCGAGTCCGGGTACCGCGCCGGGCTGGCGTTGGTCGACGAGCCGGACTGCACGGCGGTGTTCGCGGCCAACGACCAGATGGCGTTGGGGCTGCTGCGGGCGTTCCACGAGAAGGGCAAGGTCGTGCCGCGGGACGTCAGCGTGGTCGGTTTCGACGACATCCCCGACTCGACCTCCTTCATCCCGCCCCTGACCACGGTGCACCAGGACTTCGCCGAGGTCGGCCGGCGGTGTGTGGAACGCGTGCTGCGGCAGGTGCGCAACAAGCCGGTCGAGCCGGGTACGACCCTCGTGCCGACCCGGTTGGTGCTGCGCGACAGCACTTCGGCGCCGCCTGCCTGACCCTGGTCAGCCGTCCACGGCGGGGCGCATGACGGGGTCTTTACGCGACGCGCGAGGCGAGGAAGTAGTAGCCGTCCTGCCAGGAATGAGCCAGGTCACGATCGTTGTGTGCAGCCCGCCCGGCAAACGGGTGCCGGCCGGTCCCGGCGTGGTCATCCCGCACATCCTCCGGTGAAGCCCTTGAGCACCAGGCGGTGCGCACGGTGGCGCGGGCACGGCGTGGTGCGGTGGCCGAGGCGCGGCCGGCACCGGCGAACGCCTTGACTGGTCTGCGCTCATGCCTGATCGGTACGTGTCAGCGCGACCACCGGGATCGTGCGGGTCACGCCGTCCTGGTAAGCCGCGTAGAACGGGTACCGGGCGGTCACCCTGTCGAACGCGTGATCACGCTCGGCGCCGTCGAGGACGACCGCGTGGGCGGCGAACTGTTCGCCGCCGACCTGCACGGTGACCTCGGGAGTGGATACCAGGTTGTGGTACCAGCCGGGGTGGTGCGGCTTGCCGAAATTGCTGGCCACCAGCAGATAGCGGTCGTGGTCGGGGAAGTAGACGGTGAGAATGGTCCTGGGCTTGCCCGACCGGGCGCCGGTCGTGGTCAGCAGCAGGAGGTCCATGCCGGTCAGCGCACCGCCGACACGGCCTGCGTTGGCCTGGTACTCCTTCAGGACGGCCGCGTTCCAGGCGTGGACCTCCTCGCGGGACGCATCAGCGGAAGGGACCGTGTCGCTGGCCTTGGTGCTCATCCGTACTCCTCCCCGATCCGGTTGCTGCTGACAACGTACTGAAGACGCGGCGGGGATTTCCTCGATGACGTCCGCCGCGAGGGTGGACGCCGTGTCGTGGTAGCGGGCGGCGATTGCCTCGGTGTCGAAGACCCGGTGGATCAGGTCGGCGGTGTCGGTCGGTTTGGTGTGCTGGGCGGTGAAGACGGTGACGTTGGCGGTCAGGCCCAGTTGTTCGACGATTCCGGCGGCGTCGCGGGTGCCCGGTGCGATCCACAGTCCACTTTGGAGCCTGCCGAAGCCGGCCCGCAGCAGTTGCGAGCGCAGGTCGTGGGTGCCGCGTTCGAGCAGGTAGAGGCCGAGGAATGACAGCATCAGCGACTGGGGTCGTGCGTTCTGCGGCTGGTCGTCGCGGCGGTCGGTCACTTGGTCAGGGTAGCCGGCGGGGGTGTAGGTCGAGAAACGATGTTGGGCACAGTCTGGACGGCCGTCACAAAACTGCCGTATGTTCGTAACGCGGTAGCCAACGTGTGAGGAGACGCCGTCATGGACTTGCGAGGGAAGGTCGCCGTGGTCACCGGTAGCGGCCGGGGACTTGGGCGGGCGTACGCGGAGGCACTGGCACAAGCCGGCGCCGCGGTCGTCGTCAACGACGTGGACGCCGAGGCGGCGAGCACGGTCGTGAAGGCCATCGAGGAGGACGGGGGACGGGCGGTCGCGGTGGTCGCGCCGGTGGGCCCGACCGAGACCGCGGACCGGCTGGTCGCGACCGCCGTCGAGGAGTTCGGCGGGCTGGACGTGATGGTCACCAACGCGGGCATCCTGCGCGACAAGGTGCTGTGGAAGATGTCCGACGCGGACTTCGACGCGGTGGTCGACGTGCACCTGCGCGGCACGTTCACCTGCGCCCGCGCCGCCGCGGTGCGGATGCGGGAACAGGGCCGGGGCGGCAGCCTGGTGCTGATCTCCTCGCCCGCCGGCCAGCGCGGCAACTTCGGGCAGACCAACTACGCCGCGGCGAAGGCCGGCATCGTGGCCATGGCCCGCACGTGGGCGATGGAGCTGGCCCGCGCGGAGATCTCGGTCAACGCCGTGGTCCCGGTCGCGGCCACCGAGATGACCAAGACCATCCCGGCGTTCGGGCCGGTCATCGAGGAGGCGGAGCGCACCGGCACGCCGTTCCCGGAGTGGCTGCGCAAGGACGAGGGCCTGGGCACGGTCGAGGACGTCGCCTCGCTGATCGTCTTCCTCGCCTCGGACGCCGCGCGGAGCGTCACAGGTCAGGCCATCGGCATCGGTGGCGACCGCCTCGCGCTCTGGTCGCACCCGCAGGAGAAGGCCGTGGCCTTCGCCGACGGCGGGTGGTCCGCGGACGCCATCGCCGAGTCGTGGGAGACCGGCGTCGGCGCGAGCCCGGAGACCTACGGCATCCCCGCGCCCAACCCGCCGGCGGCCTGACGTGGTCCTCCCCTTGGACGAACTCGTGGCCATCGACGTCCACACCCACGCCGAGGTGTCCAAGGACGGCCACGCGTCCCTGAGCCCGGAACTGCTCAAAGCCTCGGAGAAGTACTTCGGCGGGCACAACCACCGGCAGCCGACCATCGACGAGATGGCCGCCTACTACCGGGAACGGCGGATGGCGGCTGTCGTCTTCACCGTCGACGCCGAGCACGCCACCGGCCACCCGCGCATCGCCAACGAGGAGGTCGCGGCGAACTGCGCCGAGCACTCCGACGTGCTCATCCCGTTCGCCAGCGTCGACCCGTGGAAGGGCCGGGCGGGCGTGCTGGAGGCGCGCAGGCTGGTCGAGCAGCACGGCGTGCGCGGGTTCAAGTTCCACCCGAGCCTCCAGGGTTTCGCGCCGAACGACCCGATGGCGTACCCGCTGTACGAGGCCATCGAGGAACTGGGCGTGCCCGCGCTGTTCCACACCGGGCAGACCGGGATCGGCGCCGGTGTCCCCGGCGGTGGCGGGATCAGGCTGAAGTACTCCAACCCGATGCTGGTGGACGACGTGGCCGTCGACTTCCCGGAGTTGCGGATCATCCTCGCGCACCCGTCGTTCCCGTGGCAGGACGAGGCGCTGGCGGTGGCCACGCACAAGCCGCACGTCTACATCGACTTGTCAGGGTGGTCGCCCAAGTACTTCCCGCCGCAGCTGATCCGCTACGCCAACTCGCTGCTGCAGGACAAGGTGCTGTTCGGCTCGGACTACCCGGTGATCACACCGGACCGCTGGCTGGCCGACTTCGAAGCGCTCGACCTCAAGCCCGCGGTCCGACCCAAGATCCTCAAGCACAACGCGGCCAGGCTGCTCGGCCTCGCCGTCGCCGACGACCACGCGGAGCGCACATGACCACGACCGTGAACGGGCCCGCCGAGATCCTCGCGCTGGCCGGGCAGGACCTCGGGCACACCGACTGGCGCGAGATCACCCAGAGCCGGGTTGACACCTTCGCCGACGCCACCGACGACGACCAGTGGATCCACACCGACCCGGAGCGGGCGGCGACCGGACCGTTCGGCACCACCATCGCGCACGGTTACCTGACGCTGTCGCTGATGATCCCCATGTTCGGCGAACTGCTGGAGATCAACGGCATCCGGATGAGCGTCAACTACGGCTTGGAGAAGGTGCGCTTCCCCAGCCCCGTTCCGGTCGGCAGCAAGATCAGGCTGTCGGGCACGGTGGCGTCGGTGGAAGAGGTCAAGGGCAACGGCGTCCAGATGGTGCTGGACTTCACCGTCGTGATCGACGGTTCGGACAAGCCGGCGTGCGTCGCGCGCGCCGTGTACCGGCACTACGCATAGACGCGAGGTCACCATGCCGAACACCGAGAACGTCCCCAACGTTCAACTCCGTCGCGCCGTTGCGTCGAGTTTCCTCGGCAGCGTGATCGAGTACTACGACTTCCTGCTCTACGCCACCGCGTCCGCCGTGGTGTTCAACAAGGTGTTCTTCTCCAACCTCGACCCGCTCGTGGCCACCATCGCGAGTTTCGGCACGTTCGCCACCGGTTACCTGGCCCGCCCGCTCGGCGGAGTCCTGTTCGGACACTTCGGCGACTTGTTGGGGCGCAAGCGGATGCTCGTGCTGACCATGACCCTGATGGGTGTGGCCAGCTTCCTCATCGGGTTGCTGCCGACGTACGCCCAAGTGGGCACCCTCGCGCCGGTCGGCCTGGTCATCCTGCGCGTGGTGCAGGGCATCGCGGTCGGTGGCGAGTGGGGCGGCGCGGTGTTGATGTCCGCCGAGCACGCCACCCGCAGGCGTGGCCTGTGGGCCAGTTTCACCAACGCGGGCGCGCCGTGCGGGATGGTGCTGTCGACGTTGGCGCTCACCACGACCGCCGCGGTGGTCGGCGAGCGGGCGTTCCTGGAGTGGGGTTGGCGGATTCCGTTCCTGATCAGCATCGTGCTGCTCGGCATCGGTCTGTGGGTCCGGCACAAGGTCGAGGAGACACCGGCGTTCCGGGCGGTGGAGCAGGCCGGGGTCAAGCGCCGGATTCCGTTGGTGGACGTGCTGCGCAACCACCCGCGCGTGCTGCTGCTGGGCATCGGGGTCGGGCTGGCCGCGTTCGTCGCGCAGTCCACGCTGACCACCTTCACGCTGGCGTACGGCGTGCAGGCCGGTCACGCGCGCCAGACCGTGCTCAACGCGCTCACGTTGTCCTCGGCGTTCGCCGTGGTCGGCATCCTCGGCTGGTCCGCCGCGTCCGACCGGTTCGGCCGGCGGCCGGTCGTGGTGGCCGGCGCGGTCGCGATGGCGGTGTTCGGTTTCGTCCTGTTCCCCATGGTGGACAGCCGTGACACGGCGTTGCTCACCCTCGCGCTGGTGGTGGGGCAGGGCCTCATCCACCCGATGATGTACGGACCGCTAGCGGCTCTGTACAGCGAGTTGTTCAGCACGGAGAACCGTTACACGGGCGCGTCGTTGGGCTATCAGATCGCCGGGCTCGGCGCGGGTGTCGCACCGCTGCTGTTCGCCGCGATCCAGCGAGCGACCGGGGGACAGGGACTTACCCTCATCTCGTCGGTCATCGCGGGGTTCTGCCTGCTCACCGTGGTGTGCGTGCTCGCGTTGAAGGAAACCAGCACGCGTGAACTCCAACCAGTCGCCGTAGCCTGACAGGAGAACCGAAATGCAGAACGCGGGCCTCGGGGGATGGCCGTACCGGCGGGCGCAGATGTCGCCGGACCGCACCGTGATCGTCCACTCCGGACGAACGATGACCTACGCCGAGTTCGCCACGCGCGTCACGCGCCTGGCGGACCGGTTGCGGGCGGCGGGTGTGTCCTCCGGGGACCGGGTCGCCTACCTGGGGCCCAACCACCCGTCGTTCGTGGAGACGATGTTCGCCACGCACGTGCTCGGCGGCACCTTCGTGCCGGTGAACTTCCGCCTCACCGCACCCGAGGTGGGGCACGTGCTGGCGGACTCGGGGCCCTCGGTGCTGGTGTTCGGGCCGCAGTGCGCGGGCGTGGTGCGTGACCTGGTGGGCATCGCGCCGGGTGTGGTCGTCGCGGTCGAGGGCTCGGACGTCGGGCAGCACGACTACGAGAGCTGGCTGGCCGAAGGGTCCGCCGAGCCCATCGACGAACCGGTGGACCCCGACGACGTCGCGGTCATCCTCTACACCTCCGGCACCACCGGTCGCCCCAAGGGGGCGATGCTCACCCACGCCAACCTGATCTGGAACACGTTCAACCTGCTGGTCGGGGTGGACGTCACCAGCACCGAGTGCACCCTGGTGTCCGCGCCGCTGTTCCACGTCGCGGCGCTCGCCCAGACCCTGCTGCCCACGTTCATCAAGGGCGGCAAGATGGTGCTCACGGCGTCGTGGGACGTGGGCCGGGTGTACGAGCTCATCGAGCGCGAGCGGATCACCCTGATCTTCGGTGTGGCCACCATGTACGCCGACTTCGCCGCGTCACCGCGCTGGTACACCGCCGACCTGTCGTCGCTGCGGCACCTGCTGTGCGGCGGCGCGGCGGTGCCCGAATCGCTCATCCGCACCTACCAGGAACGCGGGCTGACGTTCTGCCAGGGCTACGGCCTCACCGAGACCGCGCCCGGCGCGACGTTCCTGGAGGCGGGGGAGAGCACCCGCAAGGTCGGCTCGGCCGGGGTGCCGGTGTTCTTCGCCGACGTCCGGGTCATGCGTGACGACGAGGTGGACGCCGGGGTGGACGAGCCGGGGGAGGTGCTGGTCCGGGGGCCGAACGTCACCCCCGGCTACTGGAACGACCCCGTCTCGACCGCCGCCGCGTTCCTGCCGGGCGGGTGGTTCCGCACCGGCGACATCGCCCGCTTCGACGCCGAGGGCCACCTGTACGTGGTGGACCGGCTCAAGGACATGTTCATCTCCGGCGGGGAGAACGTGTACCCGGCCGAGGTGGAGAACGCCATCGTCGAACACCCCGCCGTGGTCGAGGCCGCCGTGATCGGCGTGCCGGATCCGAGGTGGGGCGAGGTCGGCCGGGCGTTCGTCCGGTGCGGGGAGGCCGGCGGTCCGACCCGGGAGGAGCTGCGGGAGTTCCTGCTCGCGCGGCTCGCGAAGTACAAGGTGCCGGTGCACATCGACCTGGTCGAACAGCTGCCGCGCACCGGTTCGGGGAAGGTGCGCAAGGCCGAACTGCGGAAACTGCCCATGTCCGGCCGTCCGGTCGCCCCTCCGCCGCGGCGGCTCGACGACGAACCGGACCGGGCGCTCGCGACCGGCGGTTCGTCCGGGCGAGGAGACGAGCGGTAGGTGCGGACCTGATCGTCGCGGGGCGGGCGTCACCACCGGGTGGCGTCCGCCCCGCGACGATCGGCGTTCAGGCCCGTCCCGGCTGGGTGTCGTCCACCGCTTCGTCCAGCTTCCGCCCGATCGCCTCGGCGGCGGCCCGCAGGTCGGGGACCAGGCGGTGCAGGTCCGTGCGCACCGAGCGGACCACGATGCCCAGCGCGCCGGCGGGTGTGTAGCCGTCGGACGGGATGGCGACGGCCACCGAGCACGTGCCGAGCGTCATCTCCTCGTTGGTCAGCGCGTACCCGCGTTCGGCGGTGGCACGCAGTTCGCGCAGCAGCCGGGCGTGTTCGGTGATCGTGTAGCGGGTGAAGCGGGGCAGGGGGCGTTCGGCGTAGGCGCGCACGAACGCGGCGTCGGCGCGGGCCAGCAGGGCCTTGCCCACCCCCGTGGAGTGCATCGGCAACCGTGCGCCGATCCGCGAGACGACGGGCACCGAGCGGTGACCGGACAGCTTCTCCACGTACAGGGCGTCGAAGCCGTCGTGCACGGCGAGGTGGATGTTCTCGCGGGTCGTCTCGTAGAGGTCCTGCATGAACGGGAGGGCGATCTCGCGCAGCCGACCGGCCACCGGGGCCAGCGTCGCCGCCTCCCACAACCGCAGGCCGATGCTGTAGTACCCGGTGGCGTCGCGTTCCAGCGCGCCCCACGACACCAGTTCGGCGGCCAACCGGTGGACCGTGGGCAGGGGCAGGTCCGCGCGCCGGGCGAGTTCGGTGAGCTTGAGCCGCGGGTGGCCGCCGTCGAACGTGCCGAGCAGTGCCAGCGCCCGCCCGGCCATCGACCGCCGCGGTACGTCGCTGTTGACCGCCATGCCGGTTCTCCTTCTCTGCACCCCGAACACCGAACACCGGACGCCGAACGTAACCGCGTGGCGGTGTCGGGATCGCCACCACTTCCACCCTGTGGAAGTCCTTCCTGGCGAACGGGCGCGTGTCGTTCTTGGGTTGACCCATGCGAACGAGAGTCGGAATCGTCGGCGCCGGTCCCGCGGGCCTGGTGCTGTCCCACCTGCTGGCCGAGCGCGGCATCGACTCCGTGGTCGTCGAGACGCGCGGCCGTGCGGCGATCGAGCAGACCATCCGCGCCGGTGTCCTGGAGCAGGGCACGGTGGAGTTGCTGACCGCGATGGGCGTCGGCGCGCGGGCGTTGGCCGAGGGCGCCCGGCACGAGGGCATCGAGCTCCGGTTCGGCGGTCAGGGGCACCGGATCGACTTCACCGGGCTCACCGGGCGCGCGGTCTGGCTCTACCCGCAGCACGAAGTGCTCAAGGACCTGATCGCGGCACGGCTCGACGCCGGGGCGGACATCCGGTTCGAGGCGAGCGACGTGTCGCTGCACGGGCTGACCTCCGACGAGCCGGTCATCTCGTTCACCGACGCCGACGGCACCCCGGTCGAGCTGCGGTGCGACGTGATCGCCGGGTGCGACGGGTCCGGGGGCATCAGCCGGCGTTCCATCCCCGACGGCGAGCGCACCGACTACTTCCGGGCCTACCCGTTCGGCTGGTTCGGCATCCTGGCCGAGGCGCCGCAGTCGTCCAAGGAGCTGATCTACGCCCACTCCGAACGCGGGTTCGCGCTGATCAGCACCCGGACGCCGCAGGTGCAGCGGATGTACTTCCAGTGCGCCCCGGACGAGCGCGCCGAGGACTGGAGCGACGACCGGATCTGGGACGAGTTGAACGCCAGGGTCGCCGGCGACGGTTTCATCCTGGCCGAGGGCCGCATCTTCGACCGGGGCGTCATCCCGATGCGCAGCTACGTCTGCGAGCCGATGCGGCACGGTCGGCTGTTCCTGGCCGGAGATGCTGCGCACACCGTGCCGCCCACCGGCGCGAAGGGGCTCAACCTGGCGGTGGCCGACGTGGTAGTCCTGGCTCGTGCGTTGGACAGCTACTTCGCCACCGGGTCCGCCGAACTGCTGGACGCCTATGGGCCGACGGCGGCACGGCGGGTGTGGCGCGCGCAGCACTTCTCGTGGTGGATGACCTCGATGCTGCACACCGACCCGGCCGGTTCGGCGTTCGACCTCAAACGGCAGCTCGGTGAGCTGGAGCTGGTCACCGCAAGCACGTCCGCTGCCACCCACCTGGCCGAGGCCTACACGGGCTGGCCGATCGAGTTCTGAGCGACGATGCTCAGGGAGGATTCCGCGTGAACGACGTCTTCGTGCTCGATGGTGTGCGCACCCCGTTCGGCCGCTACGGCGGCGGGCTGTCCGGCGTCCGACCCGATGACCTGGCCGCGCACGTGCTGCGGACGCTCGCCGAACGCCGGGACCTCGACCCGGCGCTGGTCGACGAGGTCCTGCTGGGCGACGCCAACCAGGCCGGTGAGGACAACCGGAACGTGGCCAGGATGGCGACCCTGCTGGCCGGCTGGCCCACTGCCATCCCCGGCAGCACGGTCAACCGGCTGTGCGGGTCGGGCATGGACGCGGTCATGCAGGCCTCTCGCACCATCGCCGTGGGTGACGCGTCGCTGGTGGTCGCGGGCGGCGTGGAGTCGATGAGCCGGGCGCCCTGGGTGCTGCCCAAACCGGCGAAGGGCTTCCCCGCCGGGCACGAGACGCTGCACTCGACCACGCTGGGGTGGCGCCTGGTCAACCCGAAGATGCCCGAGCAGTGGACGGTGTCGCTGGGCGAGAGCACCGAGGGCCTGGCCGAGCAGTACGGCATCACGCGTGAGCGGCAGGACGAGTTCGCGGCGCGCAGCCACCAACTGGCGGCCAAGGCGTGGGACAACGGCTTCTACGACGACCACGTGACGCCGGTGCCCGGCACCGAGCTGACCCGTGACGAGGCCATCCGCCCCGAGACCGACCCGGACCGGCTGGCCAAGCTCAAGCCGGCGTTCCGCCCGGCCGGGACCGTCACCGCCGGCAACTCCTCCCCGCTCAACGACGGCGCCTCCGCGCTGCTGGTCGGCGACCGGGCCGCCGCCGACCGGATCGGCGCGACACCCCTGGCTCGCATCGCCGGGCGGGGAGCGGCGGGCGTCGATCCGCACGTGTTCGGCATCGGCCCGGTCCAGGCCGCGGAGATCGCGTTGCGGCGGGCCGGGATCGGCTGGTCGGACCTGGCGGCGGTCGAGCTGAACGAGGCCTTCGCCGCCCAGTCGCTGGCCTGCCTGGCCGACTGGCCGGAACTCGACCCTGAGATCGTCAACGTCAACGGCGGCGCCATCGCCCTCGGCCACCCGCTAGGCGCGTCCGGTGGGCGCGTCATCATCCAACTCGCCCACGAACTGCGCCGCCGCGGCGGTGGCTGGGGCCTGGCCGCGCTGTGCATCGGCGTCGGCCAAGGGCTGGCCGTGGTGCTGGAGGTCTAGGACGGCGTGCGTCCGCACGCCGTCCCCGCGGCCGTGGCTACTCCGTGAAGCCGGGGACGGCCGCGACCAGGCCACCGTCGACGACCAGGTCCTGCCCGTTGATGTAGGACGCTTCCCCGGAAGCGAGGAAGGCGACCGCGTCGGCGACATCCTCGGGGGTGCCGAGACGGCCCGCGACCACCGCGGCGACGACCGCGGGTCGTGCGTCGGCAGTGATGTTGTCGTGGAACATCGGGGTCTCGATGTAGCCGGGGCTGACGGAGTTGACCCGTACGCCCTTGGGCCCCAGTTCGGCCGCGAGGGTGTGCGCCAGGTTGTGCACCGCCGCTTTGGTCGCGGCGTAGAGGGAGGCGCCGGCGAAGCCGCGGTGCAGCGTCCACGACGCGTTGATCACGATCGCCGCGTGTTCGGACAGCAGCGGGAGGGTCTTCTGGATGGTGAAGAACACCCCCTTGAAGTTGATGTCCACCACCCGGTCGAACTCGGCCTCGGTGATGTCACCGTTCGGCTGGAACGAAGCGACACCCGCGTTGGCGAAGACCACGTCCAGCCGGCCGTGCCGGTCCCGGATCGCGGTCGTCAGCGAATCGAGGTCGGCGAGACTCGCCACGTCGCCGCACACCGCGAGGACCCGGGCCCCGCCGGCCAGGTCCTCGACCGCGGCGTCCAGCCGCGTCTTGTCGCGCCCGGTGATGACCACCTGTGCGCCCTCGGCGAGCAGCCTGCGCGCGGTGGCCAGTCCCATGCCGCTCGTGCCGCCGGTGATGAGCGCGATCTTGTCGTCGAATCGGGAGGTGTTGTGCGTCATGGGACTCAGCGTGTCGACCGGCGCGCGACACAACCAGAGCGCACTCAACCCGGGAGTGGCACCACCACCTTCGGCGGGTGGTCAGGCAGGGGCGGCGAGCCGGATGCGCAGCAGTTGTTCGAGCCGGTCCCCGGTTCCGGTGTCGGGCCGCGGGTTGTACAGCTCCAGGTACCAGTCCGGGCGGTCGGCCACGGTCAGGGTCGTCATGTCGAAGAACAGGTCGCCTGCCTCGGGGTGGCGCACCGCTTTCACCGCCTGGACAGGAGGGCTCACCTCGTGGCGCGCCCACAGCTCGGCGAACTCGGGGCTCACGGCGCTGAGGTCGTCGACCAGGCGGCGGAACCGCGGGTCGTCGGGAGAGTGTGCCGCGTCGGCGCGGAAGGCGGCGACGACGGTCGGTGCGACAGATGCCCAGTGGGCGTACGTGCCGCGGTACCGGGCGTTGGTGAAGAACGAGATCATGCAGTTGTAGTCGGTGTCGTCGTAGCCGAACACCGCCCGCGTCGCGTCGTTGATCGCGAGCAGGTTCCGGTACCGGTCCCGCAGGATCGCGGGCCGCGGACTCCACGCGTCGAGCAGGTGCCGCAGCTCCGGGGTCACCGCGCCACCGTGCACCCCGCCGACTCGCGGCGGGTTGAGACCGGCCAGCAGGTACAGGTGCGTGCGCTCGGGGCCGGTCAGCCGCAGCGCCCCGCTGATCGCGTCGAGCACCTCGCCCGAGACCTTGATGTCGCGGCCCTGTTCGAGCCAGGTGTACCAGGACACACCGACCCCGGCCAGCGCTGCGACCTCCTCACGCCGCAGCCCCGGTGTCCGGCGCCTGCCCGTCGCCACCATACCGACGTCAGAGGGTGTGAGCCGAGCCCGGCAGGTGCGCAGGAAGTCGCGGAGTTGCTCGCGACGACGCCGTGTCGCCGCAGGAGATTCGCTGGTCACACGCCACGGTAACAACCGCCGTCGCGCACTGGCCGGATCCGGTGCCGGTATGTCTTGCGCCCCTGGATTTATCGGAAAGTTGCGAATCTTTTTTCGAAGTATTTCGAAACTTGTGGCGCGCGTGTGTCGTGGTAGGTAAGGGTGTGAAGCCGTACGAGTCTACGTGAGTCCATAAAATCAGTTTGGTTCGGCGCTTGCCAGACCTATCTGTTTCGGTCGATACTGCTAAAAGTTTCAGGCCTGAACACGGTCGGTACGCCTCGACGGTTTCCCACCGTGGTCGGTGGGGGAGGGACCGCGGCACCGGTCCCTCCCGCACCGCGTGCAGGGATTCGGACCACCCCGCCCTGGTGGTCCGGGCCGCCAACCAACCCACCCACCTGCTTCACACCCGCAGGTGCTCCCCAGAAGGTGCGAAACATGAAGCTGACATCGAGGTCAGTGTTACGAGCGGTGCTCGTGTCGACGTTGGTGACCGCCACCACGGGTGCCGCGGTGCTCCTGGCGACGTCCGCCAACGCCGGGACCACCCTCGGCACCGCGGCGGCCGAGTCGGGTCGCTACTTCGGCACGGCCGTAGCCGCGGGCAGGCTCGGCGACTCGACCTACGCCGGACTCCTCCAGCGCGAGTTCAACATGGTCACGGCCGAGAACGAGATGAAGATCGACGCGACCGAGCCGAACCAGAACCAGTTCACCTTCGGCAACGCCGACCGCATCGTCAACCTGGCCCGCTCCCAGGGCAAGCGGGTCCGCGGCCACACCCTGGCCTGGCACTCCCAGCAGCCCGGCTGGATGCAGAACATGTCCGGCTCCGCGCTGCGCTCGGCGATGCTCAACCACGTCACGCGGGTGGCCGGCTACTACGCCGGCAAGATCTACGCCTGGGACGTGGTGAACGAGGCGTTCCAGGACGGCAGCTCCGGCGCACGCCGCGACTCCAACCTCCAGCGCACCGGCAACGACTGGATCGAGGCCGCGTTCCGCGCCGCACGCGCCGCCGACCCGAACGCCAAACTCTGCTACAACGACTACAACACCGACGACTGGACCCACGCCAAGACCCAGGCCGTCTACCGGCTGGTCCAGGACTTCAAGCAGCGCGGCGTGCCCATCGACTGCGTCGGCCTCCAGTCCCACTTCAACCCCCAGTCCCCGGTGCCGGGCAACTACCAGACCACCCTGCAGAACTTCGCCAACCTCGGCGTCGACGTCCAGATCACCGAACTCGACATCGAGGGCTCCGGCTCCGCGCAGGCGGCCAACTACGAACGCGTGGTCAAGGCCTGCCTCGCGGTGGCGCGCTGCACCGGCATCACCGTGTGGGGCATCCGCGACACCGACTCGTGGCGTGCCTCGGGCACCCCGCTGCTGTTCGACGGCTCGGGCAACAAGAAGCCCGCCTACACCTCCACCCTCAACGCCCTCAACAGCGCCGGCCCGACCGTGCCCACGTCGACCACCACGACCACGACCGGGCCCACCACCACGACCACGACCTCGGTTCCCGGTCCGGGTGGTTGCACCGCGTCGGTGACGCTGAACTCGTGGACCGGCGGGTTCACCGCCACGGTGAACGTCACCGCCGGGTCGGCGGCCATCAACGGCTGGACGGTGACGCTCACCCTGCCGTCCGGCGCGACGGTCACCAACGCGTGGAACGCCGACCGCAGCGGTAACAGCGGAACCATCCAGTGGAAGAACGTGAGCTACAACGGCCGCGTCGCGGCCGGCCAATCGACCGAGTTCGGCTTCCAGGGCAACGGCACCGGCGCCGGTATGACGCCGACCTGCTCCGCGAGCTGATCGGACCGACCCGCCTGGTGCGGGGGGCACCGCGTCGTCCCCGCACCAGGCACCGGCCGTGAACCCGCCGCGAACGGCGGCCAGAACCGCCAGAGCCGCTGAACCGTTGGAGCCGCTAGAAGATGTCCCCTTGCGAGGCGGCGCCCAGGGCGAGCTTCTTGCCCGAGACGTCGATATCGGCCCGCAGCCGGGCGTCCTCGCCCACCTCACGGCGGCCGGCCAGGTCGCGCACCCGGACCTCCACCAGCGCCCCGGGCTCACCCGAGATCCTGGCGACATCGGCGATGCCGACCGAGTAGTTGGTCGTGACACCGGTGCGGTGCCACTCCTCCTGACCATCGACGAGAACGGTCACTTCGTCATCGGCGAAACCCTCGCCGAGTTCGACGGCCAGCTCCATCGCGCCTCCTCACTCGTCCAGCGAGTGAACCACGGACTCGGGCGCGTTCTTCGACTGCGCGAGCTGTCGGATCTCGGCGCGCACGCCGTGCGCGCCGTCGGTGTCCCCGGCCTTCGCGTGCGCTTCGGCCAGGTACGCCCCGGCCTGGTAGACGGTCAGGTCGTCGAGGCCGCCGTCCTCGCGGGACATGTTGATCGCATCCCACAACAGGCTGTCGGCGCGCCCGAGGTCGGGTTCGCGGACGTGCACGGAGCCGTCCGGCTCGACCGTGCTGAACGACCGGGCGGCATTCATGCCGAGGGCGAACCGCGCGTAGACGGCGCCGGGGTGCTCCCGGTATTCGTCCGCGACCGTCCGCAGCGCGTCGGTCCCCTGCACCAGGTACGGCGAGTCCGTGCCCTGCAGGGCGAACGCCATCCCGGTCTGGTTGTTCAGCAGCAGGTCGGCGGCCCTGTCGTCCTGGGTCGAACGCGGCGCGGCGACGCGGATCGTGGCGGTGTTCGACACCACCAGGCTGCCGTTGGGCGCCGCGTACACCGCCCGGATCCGGTAGGTGCCCGGGTCTTCGAACACCTGCCCGACGGTGGCGTCGTAACCGATGTAGGCGCTGATCGGCAGCCGCGTGCCACTGTCGCACGCCAGCAGGTCCGGTTCCGCGCAGTGCCGCACCGTCGGCTCGTGCACGACCACGTCGCCCCTCGGCCGGTTGATCGCGACCTGGACGAAGCCGAACTTGGGGTGCAGCTGTTCGCGGGTGTGGACCTGCTGCGGCCGCTCGACGGTCAGGTCGATCTCCAGCACCACGGGCGTGCCGAGCACCGGCATGTCGCCCGCCGCCTGGCTGATGCGCAGCTTCAGGCCGGTGGTGTCGCTGAGCAGCGCGGCGAACTCCTCGCCCTCCTGCGACGCGGCCCCCTTGCCGAACGGGTTGCCGCCCATGATCACGTTGTTGCGGAAGCCGTGCCTGAGGTGCGCCAGTTCCAGGTCGTCGAACTGGAACGGGAACGCCGCCCAGAACGGACCGTCACCGGCGGGCGCGCCGCCCCCGGGGTCGTACATCGAGGGGTAGTTCATCCAGGACAGGCTGCCGGGCCGGTTGGGCATCGGCGGGTCCATCCGGTTCTTGTGGAACGAGTGGAACAGGTTGAGGCAGTGGCCCAGTTCGTGCACGTTCGTGTACAGCTGCCTGCGCTGGTTGACGGGTGAGTTGCCGGCGATGCGCTCGTAGAACGTCGCGCAGCCCTGCCGTTGCAGGCCCTGCTGGTCGAACATGATGCCGAGCAGCGTCGAGGTGGCCGTGGTGAACTCGTGCCGCTGCGCGTGCAGCAGCCACACCTTGAACTGCGGCCGTTCCTGCCGGCGGGAGAAGTGCGCCTCCATCGCGTGGTGCAGGCTGGCGTTGTTCCAGACGTGGTTGGACGGCGTGGAGATGATGTTCGCGCCGCCCGTGTCGACCATCTGGACGCCCGCCTCGGCGTAGGCGGTGCCGATGCTGAGGGTGCGCGCCGGGCCGCCGCTGGGCAGCGCGCCGGTGTTGTACTGGGCGAACGGGGTGACCGAGGACTCGCAGTCCTGCTCCAGCTCCACCGTGCGGAACGCGCCGGCCTCCCAGCCGCACACGTAGGTCGCGCCGATGGCGCCGCTGGGCGTCGACCACCGGATGGTCGCGGGTCCCGCGGGCTGGAAGATGGGGGTGCGCGGCACGGTCACGGTGGCGACGGTGAACGTCGTGGTCCACGTGGTGCGCGCGGTGCCGACGATCTTGACGTGCGTGGCGTTCGTGGTCACCGTCACCGCGTCGACGGTCCACGAGCCGAAGTAGGACACCGTGCCGCCGCTGATGTTGAAGTAGTCGCCGCTGAGCCTGCGCAGCGGGCGGCGGCCGTCGACGTCGATGCGCAGTTCCAGCTGGAACCCGACCGCCTGCGACCGGTACCGGCCGCTGGTCGTGCGGAACGGCAGGGGGATCGGCGCCGCCGCCGGTGCACCCGGCGCCAACGCCTCCCGTTGCGCGGTGCCGTCGGTCTGGCCGAGGAGGTCCGCGGTGGTCAGGTCGGAGGCGTACCGGTCGGCGACCGTCGCCGAGCCGAACGAAGGCCCGCTGGGGTCGGCCTCGCGACCGGTCTGGGTGCCGAGGGAACTTTCCGCGTCGGCCGGGGACGTGCGTGGTTCGAGATCGAGTGATGTGCTTCCTTGTAGGGCTGCATTCGGTTCGATTGCAGTCATGCGTGCCCACTCCTCATCGAGCTCCGGGCTCGCAGCGGGGGCGGCGTTGGGGCAGGGTCGTCGCGCTAGCAGGGGGAGGTGTTCCCGCCGAACGAGTTATGACGCCCGCTAGTGTTCTCGCAGGCCCAGGGCCGGAATAGGGACTTTCGACTCCATTTGCGGCCGATGGATTCCCTTTTGTCACTCGAAAGAGTGAGTTTTAGGGGATTCAATTTCCGTAATCGTCGAACAACAGCATTTGTCAGTCGAGAGCCGGCCTCACGGCACGGCGGCGGCACCCGGTCGGGGCACCGCCACGTCGGGCTTCACCGCCGCCTCCCGGAGCTCGCCCCACACCTTCGATCAGGCGGGGTGCCTCCGCCGGTTCAGAGTGCGTCGAAACGGCGAGGTCGGGACTTCTCCACCTCGGGCAGTGCCTCGACGACGCTGCGCAGGTGCTTCCGCATGGCAGCCTCGGCGGCCTCGGGGCCACCGGCACCTACGGCCTCGATGATCTCCAGGTGCTGAGGCAGGGAGGTGTTGGGGCGACCGGGGTGCATGGCGAGCCTGAACTGACGGCGGACGTTCTGCCCACGCAGACGCGCGAGCACGGCCCGCGCGGTGGCCTGACCGCTGATCGTCAGGACCAGGTCGTGCAGCCGCTTGTTGAGTTCGGAGTAACCGAACATGTCACCACCGGCCACCGCCGCCCGCATCCGCACACCGATCTCGCTCAGTTCACGCCGGTCGTCGTCGGTGGCGCGTTCGGCCGCCTTCGCCGCGCACAGGCCTTCGAGCGCCATCCGAACCTCGGTGATCTCGATGGCCTCTTCGAGGGACACCGCCCGGACCCGCGCGCCGCGATTGGGGATGCGCTCGACCAGACCCTCGCCGGCCTACTTACCACGGCCCTGATCGGACTGCGGTCGTCTACCGGAACCGCCGGTTCACTGCTGCGGTGCTTTCTTCCGGTCCGTGTGGCCGAGGTCGCGGTCGGGGGCGATTCGGTCGCGGACCAGTTGCTTCAGGGCGGCCAGATCGGGGAAGCCCTCCTGTGCTTTGCGGGACCACAGGGTTTCGCCGTCGAGGCGGATGTCGAACACACCACCCGTGCCCGGGATCAGGGCGACCTCGCCCAGCTCGGTGGTGAACGTCGTCAGCAACTCCTGCGCGGTCCAGCCGGCGCGCAGCAACCACCGGCACTGCGTGCAGTACTCGATCTCCAGGCGGGGCTTTTTCGTCGTCACGGGTCCAGTATCACGACCTGGACCGCGCGACGGCGAGTCGGGACCAATGCGGTCCGGTCAGGGCGCTCCCCGGTGTCCGGGGCGCTCGCGGAGGACGTCGGCCAGCGCCACCCGCGGCATGCACGCGGTGAAGCGAAATCGACGGCCAGTGCCTCGGCCTCGTCGGGACCACCCCCGGTGAAACAGCGGCCGAAGTCACCGACCAGCGGTTCGGCGAGCAGGACGTTGCGCACCAACGTGCTCACCCACGTCCGCCGCCGTCGCCCTTGTGGCAGCAGGGCGTGCCGCCGTGCCCTGGTTCTCCGGCCGGCCGGTGGACCGTGCGGCACGAAGGACGGCACCCGGCTCCGTGATGGCCGGCCCGTCCACAGTGGATGGTCCGGTCGTCGGAGGAGGTTACGCCCGGCGTACAGGCAGGATGATCGCCGACGGGTGCTCCGGATCGTGGAGGACGGTCTGGTCGGCGGCCACGAGGGTGGTCGCGGTGGCGTGGGGTTCTCCGGTGCCGGGATTGCGGGCGTACCTCGGGAACGCGCCGCTGGACACCTGGACCCGGATGTGGTGGCCGCGCTTGAAGCGGTGCGCGGTCGCCCACAGCGTGACGGTGGCGCGGGTCGTCTCGTTCGCGCCGGTCAGGCTGACCAGGCCGTCGCACACGTTGACCGACCGGCCCTTCGGGTCCACGTCGCAGAGCCGCACGAACACGTCGGCGTAGGGCAGGCTGGAGCGGAAGAAGATCTCGGCGGACACCTCGCCGATCACCTCGACGTCCTGGTCGAGCGTCGGCGTGGTGTAGGTCAGGACGTCCGGCCGTGCTTCCAGCTTGGCGTTGTCGACGCGACCACTGTCGCTCACCATGCGCACCCCGCCGACCGCGGGCGTCGGGTTCATGGGGTCGTAGTGGTAGGTGTCGGGCGCCGACTCGGCGGGCGGCTCCTCGGCCAGCGCGCCGCCGGGCTGGAGGTGGAAGCGCCGGGGCGCGTAGCCGACCGGCGGCCAGGAGTCGAAGTCGCGCCAGGCTTCCTCCCCCATCACGAACAGGCGCACCGGCGCGCGGTGCGGTGGCTCCTCGCCGCGCGCGTGGGCGAGCCCGAACTCCAGCGCCTCGTTCATCGCGGTGTTGTCGCCCTTGAGGTGCGTCCACGGTCCGACCGTCAGCCGGGCGGTCCGGCCCGCTTCCTGGAGGCTGCGGAAGTCGTCGAGCTGGCCGGGCAGGAAGATGTCGTACCAGCCGGCGATCGAGCTGACCGGCACGTTGACCTGCGCCACCCGGTGTCGGTGGTCGATCCCGGCCCAGCGCTCGGCGTCCGGGCCGTGGTGGACCAGGATGTCCTGGACGTAGTCGTAGGAGCGCCCGATGGCGGCCGTGTCGGCGCGGTTGAGCGGGAGCGTGGTCAACGCCCGTTGGTCCTTCCGGCCCTGGAGCACCCGCCGCACCAGCGGGAAGGGGCGTTCCTGGTCCGCGACCATGGTGCCCCACCCGAAGGGCGTCTCCAGGGAGAACCCGTCCTCGCGCAGGAATTCCAGCGTCAGCGCCGAGGTGGTGATCTGGGGGATCATCGCCTTGACCTCGGGCGGCAGCTGATCGGCCACGGCCCACTGCACGTACCCGAGGTAGCTGGGCCCGGCCAGCACGATGGAGTCACCGAACCACGGCTGCTTCACCACCCGCTCCAGGGTCGCCAGGCCGTCCTCGCGCTCGTGCCGGAACGGGTCGAACGGGCCGCCCGCCGCTCTTGGCACCGACGGTGGTGAGCAGGAGGATGTTGCGGCCCTCGAACATGCCGCCGACCACGCCTCCGTTGGCGCGGAACTCCGCGATGATCTTCTGGTTGAAGTCCAAGATCTGATCCGTCATGTGGTCGCGTCCTTCCGGGATGCGTGACGTGTCGTAGTCGTTCGAACGCGCTCCGGAGATCGACGCTACGCGTATGTGGTTGAGAGTTCAACGTTCTTTGGGGTGCGCTGAGAGGGGCGGCCGGGCACGGGTACGGTCGGGATGTGGTGGCAGACCTGGGAACTCCGAACTTGCGCCTGGCCGACGTGCTGGCCCGGCGGGTCGTCGTGCTGGACGGCGGTCTGTCGACCGCGCTCACGGACGCGGGGCACGACCTGTCGGACTCGCTGTGGTCGGCCCGGCTGCTGTTGACCGACCCGGACGCGATCAGGGCCGCCCACCTCGCCTACTACCGCGCCGGGGCGGAGGTCGTGATCACGTCCAGTTACCAGGCGACGTTCGAGGGCTTCGCCGACCGTGGGCTCAGCGCGGAGGAGACGGTCGGCCTGCTGCGCGACAGCGTGACCCTCGCCCGGAGTGCCGCGTCCGAAGTGGACGGACCGCGGTGGGTGGCGGCGTCGGTCGGCCCGTACGGCGCGATGCTGGCCGACGGTTCGGAGTACCGCGGCCGGTACGGGCTGAGCCGGCAGGCGTTGGAGTCGTTCCACCGGCCGAGGATCGAAGTGCTCGCGGAGGCGGGCGCCGACCTGCTCGCGATCGAGACGATTCCCGACGTCGAGGAGGCGGAGGCGGTCCTCGGTGTGGTCGCCGGGTCGGGAGTGCCGGTCTGGCTGTCCTACAGCGCGCGCGGCACGCGGACGTGTGCCGGTCAGCCGCTGGCCGAGGCCTTCGAGGTCGTGCGGGGAGTGGACGAGGTGTTGGCCGTCGGCGTCAACTGCTGCGACCCGGCCGACGTCGAGGAGGCGGTGGCGATCGCCCGGCGCGTCACCGGCAAACCGGTCGTGGTGTACCCGAACAGTGGTGAGGTCTGGGACGCCACGGCGCGTGGTTGGACCGGTGTCCCGGCCTTCGAACCGGTGCGGGTGGCGGGCTGGGTCGAAGGCGGCGCGCGGCTCGTGGGTGGTTGTTGTCAGGTGGGGCCGGGGATGATCGCGGAATTGGCGGCTGCGTTGTCGGGGTGACCCCCGGCGGCTGTGGGCGGTTCGCGATGTGCGGAGGGACTTCCGGGATTCGATGATGCCCGGCGTGGTGGGGGGCGTGTTGGAATCGCGGGTGTGAACGTCTTGCTCATCGGGGTCGATCGTTCTGGCGCGTACTTCGTCATGGACACGTTGCGGCACTTCGAAATCCGGGTTGAGTGGGCGTCGAGCGGGGCTCGGGTGCTGGACGGGCTCGGGGCGTACGACCTGATCCTGTTGGATCTCGGGATGCCGGACAGCGTCGATGTGTGCCGGGAGATTCGCGCACGCGGGGAGGTCCCGGTCGTCATCCTGGCCGATGGGCGGTCGGAGTCCGACGTGGTGGCCGGGTTGGAGATCGGTGCCGACGACTACGTCGACAAGCCCGTCCGGCCGCGTGAGTTGGTGGCTCGGATGCGCGCGGTGATGCGTCGGTATCGGTTGGCGGGTGTGCCGGCGGTGCAGGAGTGCGGTGCGGTGGTGATCGACAGGCGGTCGCGGCGGGTTGCGGTGGCGGGGGAGCCGGTGGCGTTGACCACCAAGGAGTTCGACCTGCTCGCCCTGCTGGCCACCGACTTGGGCGCGGTGGTGGGGCGGCGGCGGATCATGGATGCGGTTTGGGATCCGCGGTGGAGTGGTCCTACCAAGACGGTGGACGTGCACGTCTCGGCGTTGCGCCGCAAGCTGGGCGATACCGTGCGGTTCGAGGCCGTACGAGGTGTGGGTTACCGGCTGGAGCAGGTCAACCGCGACCGACGAGCGGCATTGTCGTCGCCATGACCGTCATGAACTGCACGTTGGCGTCGAGGGGGAGCTCCACCATGTAGCGGACCGCGTCGGCGACGTGCGCGACGTCCATCGTGGGCTCGGCGGCGATCGAGCCGTCCGCCTGGAGGACGCCGTCGCTCATCCGGTCGGTCATCGACGTGGCGGCGTTGCCGATGTCGATCTGCCCGCAGGCGATGCGGTGGCGGCGGCCCTCCAGTGAGATCGACTTCGTCAAGCCGGTGATCGCGTGCTTGCTCGCGTTGTACGCGATGGCGTTGGGCCGCGGGGTCTGGGCGGAGATCGAGCCGTTGTTGACGATCCGCCCGCCCTGGGGCGTCTGCTCGCGCATGACCCGGAAGGCGGCGCGGGCGCACAGGAACGAGCCGGTCAGGTTGGTGTCGACCACTTTCGACCACTGCTCGACGGTGAAGTCCTCCAGCGGTGTGGCCGCGACGTTGGTGCCGGCGTTGTTGAACAGCACGTCGACGCGACCCCACCGCTCGCGCACCGCGCCGAACAGCGCGTCGACCGACGCCTCGACGGTGACGTCGGTCGGCACGATCAGGACGTCGGCCGCCGGTGCACCGGCGGCCGTCTCGACCAACCCTTCGGCCCGTCGTCCGGCGAGCGCCACCCGGTGGCCTGCTTCGAGGAGCGCGCGGGCCACCGCGCGCCCCACTCCCGAACCCGCGCCGGTCACCACGGAAACCTGGGCCATGACGTTCTCCTCCGTCAGCCGGGGCCCGTGGTCACCGACGCGCCGCGGTCCGGCTCAGCTCTCGGGCATCAGGGACGAGTGGTGGTCCGTGATCAGCCACTTGCCGTCGATGCGCTCGTACAGGAACGTGAAGCGGGCGCGGGCCTTGCTCTCCTGCCCGTCCTTGTGCAGCGTGAAGACGTACACGCCGGCGTTGACGGCGGTGTTCTCGTCCAACACGTTGATGATCTCACGCTCGATCGTCCCGGACGGCTTGTTGAGCAGGAAGTGCTCGAAGTAGTTCACGATGCCGGCGCGGTCGGACCGGACCTCGTTCGACAGGGTGGGCAGCAGCACCGCGTCGGGCGCGTAGAGGTCCGCGACCTGCTCCGCGCTCCCGGTGGCCAGCGCGTCGTTCCAGGTGGTGAAGAGGCCGGCGATCTCCTGGGACGTCGGCTTGGCGAGCGCCGCGGCGGACGCGGGGGTGGACTGCTCGCTGGTGGTTCCGACCGCCTGTGCGGAGCACCCGGCGGTGGCCAGCGCGGCGACAAGGGCGAGGCCGGCGGCGGTTCGGGTGAGGTGGCGGTTGCGCATGGTCAGGGTCCTTGCTCGATCGGGTGGTGTGGGGGTCCACTGTGGAACGGGAGGTCGGCCGAAAACGACTGCGGACAGTCATTTTTTGGCCCGAAGTCGGCTACGTCACACCCATATGCCCGAAACCGGGCGGAAACCGGCATCCCATTTGTCCGTGGAGTTCGGATCAATTTCCGCGCCGCGCGGAAAGCCGTTGGAGTCGGTGACGTCCCTGGGGAGGATCGACCGGTGGATTTCGCTGACGAGGTCGTGTCCGCCGTGGCAACGGCGGCCCGTGGGAATGTGGCGCTGTCCGGGGCGGCAGCCTCTTCCGTCAAGGTCTTCGCGGCCCTGGGCCACCCGGTGCGGATGGCCGTGGTCGCCCACCTGCTCCAGGTAGGACCGCGGGCGGCGGTGCACCTCCAGCAGGCCGCGGGCCTGACCTCGCCGGGGCGGCTCTACCACCACCTCAACGTCCTGCTCGACTCCGGCGTGGTGGAACGCGGATTCCGGGGGACCTACCGACTCCGTCCCGAGCCGGCGGCGGTCCGCGCGTTGATCGAGGCCGTCGCGCCCATCGTGGGTGTACCGCCCGTTGTGGATGTAGGGCCGGTCGTGGATGTCGCGCCCGTCGACCGGTGACGTGACCGGTCCGGTGGAAAGGCGGCGGGATCGTTCAGGGCCGGCGCGTTTTCTGGGTGCATCACCAGAACTCGACCGGAACAGTGGCTCGGTCGCGGTCGGGCCGGTGTAATGGTGTCGGGCATCGCAGCACTGTTGTTCCGGTAATTCGCCGGAAAGCAGCCGGAGGCGCACATGGTGGGAAGCGAAGTCGTCGTGACGACGCCCGCGGTGGTCGTCGCCAGGTGCTTTCGGTCGATGCGGCGGCGGTCGTCCGGGACGATCTCCGGGCGGTCGATATCACCGCGAGGGTGCGTGCGATAGGTGCGGTGGGTGCGCTGTGGGCGCGGTGCGGTGGCGAACTGGCCACCATGCCGGAAAGTGCGCACCCCGTGGCCGGCACCGTGTATGCCGTGCACGTCCTGGCCGAGTGGGACCGCGTCCCGTTCGGACGCCCTGGTCAGAGGCTTCTCCTGGGAGCCTGAATGTCGGAGTGGGCGGAGCCGCCGCCCCCGTCCACCCCGATCACGCGCAGCGCCCGGCGGAACCCCCAGTTCGCCGGGCGCTGCGCGGTTCCACCAGGCGTTCACGGGCCGAGCACTCAAGGGTTGGACGGCAGCGGGTTAGGCGCTCAGGGGTTGGGCGGCAGCCGCAACTGCACCTGAGCCGCGAGGAGCCCGCGTTCGTCGCGGATCACCAGCTGGTCGGGAGCGGGCAGCATCTCCTCCAGCACCAGCGGGCCGCCCGATCGGCGGACCCGGTCCAGCAGGCGGATCGCGGTCAGGCTCTCCAGGTCCACTGGGATCGGCTTGCCACCGGCCTCGGCGCGGGCGAAGACCCAGCGCGGCAGGCCACGTGCGTCGCGCAGGTCCGACAGCGTCCGGAACTTCACCGCGAGTGAGCCGCCCGCCGGCCACAACGCGTCGGCCTCGACGCGCCACTGCGCGCACGACACCACCAACTCGCCGCCCACGGTGACGCGTGGAGTGCGGTCCCGGTCCGGGAACGCCCCGAGCAGCCCGCCGAACTCCATGGCCGGCAGCGTCCGCACCGGGAACGCATGCCGCGCCAACGCCATCAGGTGCCGCCACGGCCCGGCCACGACACGGGTCGAGTGGTGCAGCAGCCACAACTCCCGGCCCGCCGACTCAGCGACGACCCGACCGTCCACGCGCCGCAACGTGATCTCGTGCGGCGGCACGTAACCACCGGCAGGCTCACCGCAGGACGCGGGCCAGTACGCCGACGCGTCCGGATCGCCGGTCCACCGGTCGGTGTAGCGCGGCCTGCGGACGGCGTTGGCCGCCGACCCGTCCACCGGCGGCGCCATCACCTCGACCGGCTCGGCGCCCGCCTCGGCCGCGGCCTGGCGGAGGAAGTGCCGGTACGCGGCCACCTGCGGCGGCTCGCCGTGCCCGAGGGTGAGACCTTCGGCGAACCGCGCGTCGAGCACGCCGGCGGAGGTGACCGCCTCCAGCACGCCGAGCGGCGCGGCCCCGGAAAGCGGGCGGATCAGGCAGTCGACGGGCCAGTCCCAGCCGGCGTCCGCCGCGTCGGGCAAGCCCGGAGCGAGGTCCACCACCGGCTCGTCCAGCCGGCTCTCGACGAACGCCAGCAGCCGGCCGTAGCCGGACGTGGGGTCGTTCGCGGGACGCCAGCCGAGACCGCGATCGTGTCGGGCGGGCGCGTGCCGGTTCAGCTCGTCCACCAACTCGGGCAGGGAGCGTGGCACGTCGCCGATCACGTCCGCCACCGGATCGGGTTCCATCGGCAGGTCCGCCCGCATCAACTCCGCGACCCGCCCGAGCGAGGCGACCGCGCGGCGCACCCTGGCCACGGCGTTTTCCGGGACCACGGCCCGGATCGTGCGGTAGACGTCGGTGAACCCGTCTTCGGGGGCAGCAGCCGTCGGAGCCGCACGGCCGACCAGCCTGGTCTCGGGTGGGCGTGAGCGTTGGAGGAGTCCGACGACTTCCAGCCGCTGGAGGAAGTCGTCGGCCAGATCGACCGATCCGACCGCCCGCTGTGCCACGAGCGCGTCGCCGATGGTGTCGACATCCGAGAGACCGGCCCTCAGCGCCTCGCACACGACGCGCAGCGCCGGGCTGAGCCGCAGGCGGACTTGGCGGCCCTGTGCGTCGGTGAAGCACACGTGCTCGTCGGTGATGTGGTGCAGCGCGGTCAGGCCCAGCCGGTGGGCGTCCGGGCCTTGGCGCAACTGCCAGACGTTTTCGACGTGGTGCGCGGTGTGGCCGGTGGCGAGCAGGTCCCCGGCGAGCAGCCCGCCGCCGTCGTGCGGGGCCACGGGCACCAGCCCGACGTGCCCGAGCCAGCCGCGCGGTACGGGTTTGCCCGCCGCCCGGCCGAGCACCCGCCACAGGTAGTCGCCACGCTGGCGCAGCCGCTTGTCGGTCCAGTTCTCGCCGTTCGCCAGTCGCTCGTGGATCTCGGCGACCACGTCGGCCGCGACGGAGCCGATCACCTCGGCCGCCCACGGCGAGGACGTCAGGATGCGCCAGGGGAGGGCGCAGATCCGGTCGTGCTCACGCCGTGCCGCGTCCTCGTCGTGGATCTCCGGCGTCCGGCCCGCGTCGAGCAGACAGACCGGGAGGCCCGCCAGCCGGATCAGCGCGCTCACCGGAACACGCGGCTTGCCGTCGTCACGAGTGCCGGAGAGGTGTGCGGCTTCGCTCTCCACGGTCGCGGTTCCTGGCATCGGCGAGCCTTCCTGTGTCGTCGCACGAAGTTCGGTCCGGTGTGCTTGACATGTACCGGAATCGGCACCGGGGAATCTGCCAGGCAGTTCCAGCGGGCGCGTCGGTATTTACGAGGACAAGCCCAGTCTGTGCGGCATCGGGTGTCGACGCGTCGGTGAGAGCGGGTTTGCGACGAACGCGGAAGAATCTGCGCATCGGTCGGAAACAGCTCAACCCGTCCGCGGTCCGCCTCTAGGTTGGGGGTGGCACGCAGGGTGGTGCCAGCCGTCTTCGGTCGCCGGCGGACGATCCGGAGATCGGTGGGACTGGTTCGGCGCCGGCGTCACATTCGGGTGCCGGCGCCGAACCGTCCAGCCGGGAAACACCAAAGCCCGCCGTCCTCGGTGAACATCTGGGGGACGGCGTCGCCGATACCCGCGCCGTTTCCGCGCCCCCTGGCGCTGGTATCGGGATGAACCGTTGGTGCGGGGCGGATCACGTCGGTCTTCGTCCCGCACCAACGGCTGCTCGTGCCGAGTAACGTCCAATTGAGACACAGTGTGGGTATTTCCCTAGCGGCACTGGCGAGACGCTCAGCACATGCGCTACGCGCCACCCGGCTCGCTCCTGGACGGCTTCACCGTGCTGCGCCGCGGCGCTCACTACCACCTCGTGCACGCCCAGCGAGCGCTGGACCACGGTGACCGCGCCGGCTTCACGTCGTTCGGGCACGCGGTGTCGACCGACCTCGTGTCGTGGGAGACGCGCGGCCCGTGCTTCGGCGTCGCCGGGCCCGGCGCGTTCGACAGCGCGGCGATCCGGGGCCCGCACGTCTTCGGGTTGGGCGTGCAGACCGCGATGCTCTACACGGGACTGGCCGACGGTCGGCGGACCGAGGGGACCGGGTTGGCGTTCACCGCGAGCGGCGACGGCTCGGGCTGGCTGCGGGTGTCCGCGGACCCGGTGGTACGACCCGATCCGCGGTGGTACGGCGTGAACGACTGGCGTGATCCGTTCCTGGTCGACGGGGACGCCGAGCGCTGGGCGATGGTGGTGGGCGCGACCGGGCGGGACAGCCGGGCCGGCGTCATCGGTCTCGCGGTGTCCGACGATCTGGTGGAGTGGGAGGTGCGTCCTCCGCTGGAGCCGCCCGGTGACCTCGACGGGCTCGGCGGTCCCGTGGTGGAGCGGACACCGGACGGGTGGCTGTTGCTGGCCGTCGTCGGTCGGCCCCGCCGGATCGAGGCATGGGCCGCGCCGGAGTTAGGCGGACCGTGGGAGCCCTGCGGTCCGATCGCGCCCGAAGGCTGCCACGCACCGCGATTGGTCCGCGACGCCGACGGCGCAATGCTGTTGCTGCACACCGTGTCCAGGCGGGGCGGCTCGACCGACGGCGTGCTGGCGCAACCCAAGGTCCTCGACACGACCGGAGGCCGGCCCCGGCTGCGCTGGTGGTGCGGCACCGAGGACCACCTCTCGGGTCAGACGCGGACCGGGCCGACCGACGGGCTCCTCGGGATCGGCTGCGACGGTCCCGGCGAGGTCGTGTTGCGTGCCGACGGTCCTTCGCTCACCTGGACCGAGGGCGCGCGCCGGATCTCGTTCGGTGACCGGAAGGTCGTGCTGGACGAGCCGGCCGCGGAGTTGCGCGTGTTGGCCGTCGGCGACTACGTGGAGGTGTACGCGGACGACGTGTTCGTCCTGTCCGCGGTGGACCACTCGGCGCGGTGTCCCCCGAAGTCGGGCCGCAGACCGCACCCGGTCCGGGCGCTGCTGCCGATCGGACCGCCGCGTGACGACGCCTTGGCGGTCACGCCGAGTTCGTTGTGGACGATCGCCGACACCTAGAGTCGCGCGCCGCCGAGGTCAGACGTGTTCGCGCAGCAGGTACCCGATGCCGTAGACGCCGTGGATGAGCAGACGGGCGGGTCCGAGCTTGTAGCGCAGCTTGCTCACGGCCGACCGGATGCAGCGCACCCCGGTCGCGGTGGTGATCTCCTCGACGGTCAGCACCCTGCCGCGGTTGGCCAGCAGGTACGCCAGCACGCGGAACTCCGCCGGGGTGAGTCGCGCCCGGGCGCCGTCGGGTGTGGTGACCGTGTGGTTCTCCGGGGACAGCTTCAACTCGATCACCGCGCCATTGCGCCACATGGCGGTGTGCCGGACGCCTTGGCGGAGTGGATTTGCGCGGGATTCGGAAGCGGCCCGGAATTTTTTCCGTGTATCGCGGTATTTCGCGACGAATGGCGCTTTGGCAAGGTGCGTCGGTTGCGTCCAGCGAGTGGGACGCTGTTCCATATACGGGCACCTCTCCGACCGCGCCGCTCTGATGCCCCCACCACACCGGAAAGGTCGCCGCATGACCTCCCTGTTCGACCTCACCGGCCGGCTCGCGCTGGTCACCGGTTCGGGCAAGGGGATCGGGGCGCGCCTGGCCGAAGGCCTCGTCGCCTCGGCTGCCTCGTCGTCGCGGTGCTCAAGGCGTCCGGGGCCGCCGAGGTCGTGGTGATCGACGTGCACTCGCGCCCCCTCGACGTGGCCCGCGCGGTCGGCGCGCCGCACACGTTCCCGGCGGGGGAGCCGGTGGAGGTGGAGGCCGACGTCGCGATCGAGTCGTCGGGCAGCCCGGCCGGGTTCTCGACGTGCCTGCGCTCGGTGCGCCGCGGCGGGACCGTGGTCGGCCTGGGGCTCCTGCCGCCGGGTGACGCGCCGGTCGCGGCGAACCTGATCGTCACCAGGGAACTGCGGGTCGTCGGGTCGTTCCGGTTCGACGGCGAGCTGGACGAGGTGCTGCCCCGGCTCGGCGAGCTGGACGTCGACCCGGTGGTGAGCGCGGTGCCGCCGGTCGACCGCGTGGCCGAGGCGTTCGAGCTGGCCGGGGACCCGGCGCGCTCGTGCAAGGTCCTGCTCGACTTCACGATCCCGGGGTAGTTTCCGCGGGCTGGTTCGAATGCGAGGGAGAATTCCGTGGCGGTCGGCGAGACGCCCTCTTGGCGTTCGGTGGACAGCAGAGCGCCCGCGGTGACCCGTGCGGTCGCCCTGCTGGAGGAGCTGGCCCGGCAGGGCCGGCCGCTGGGCATCGCCGAACTGGCGCGTTCGCTGGACCTGGCCAAGTCCACCGTCGCCAACCTGTGCGCCGCGCTCGAAGGCACCCGGATGATCCGACGGGTGGACGGGCGCTGGGCGCTCGGCCACAAGGTGGTCGAACTGGGGCAGGGCTTCCTGGCGTGCACCGACGTCGTCGGGGAGTTCCGCCGTGCCGTGGACACCTGCACGGTGGTGTCGCGCGAGACGGTGCTCCTCGCCGTGCTCGACGACGTCGAGGTCGTGCACCTCGCCCGCCACGACGGCTCGCAGCCGGTGTGGCTGGCCGGCGAGATCGGCAAGCGGATGCCCGCGGTCGTGACGGCGGTCGGCAAGGCGATGCTGGCCGCGTTGCCGCCGGACGACCTCGACGACCGGCTGGCCCTGGTCAGGGAGTTGCCCGTGCTCACCGAGCAGTCCCACCGCACGTTCGACGCGCTGCGCGGTGACCTCGACGACACCCGGGCACGCGGGTACGCGGTGGACGACGGTGAGCACACCGAGGGCGTCACGTGCCTCGCCGTCGCCGTGCCGGGACGCGACACCCCCACCTCGGTCGCCGCGATCCTGCTGACCGCGCGGCTGACGCCGGAGCTGCGTGTGGGCCTCGTCTCGGACCTCACCGCGTTGGCCGGCGAACTGTCCCGGCCGACCCGTTTCTGAGCCGCCCTCGCGTTGCGTTCGACACCCGTTCGACAGGGCCGATCGTTCTCCGGCATACTCCGGATTTACGGAGCGTAGCCGTCGGGCACCCGCCGATCGTAGGGTTCGTGGTCGTTCTTTGAGACTGCTCTTCCGATTGGGCTAAGCTGACTTCAGAGCGTGTCCGTCGCGATCCACGGTGTGAACCGCAGTCTTGCGCAGGTGGAGTTGGAGTGGACTTCATCACTACTAGTCTGTTCTTCATATCGAACGCTGTACCACCTGTGGAACGGACGTGAGCCTGGTGAAGTCTGGCGACGGTGGACTGTCGGCCTTTGTGGACTTTCCGGAACCCTTGCGTACCAGTGACATCCTCTCGCTGCTCGGACGCCGACCGGGAACGGGGCGAGTGGAGTCCGCAGCAGGAGCCGGGGAGCGGTGATGGCGGAACGCCGGAGCGCGGTCGTCGGGGCACCGGTCGGGCGGGACGCCGCGGTCGCGACGATCCGCGCCAGGGTCGAGGAGGTCGCGTTCCGGGCGCCGGGCGGCGCGCTGCTGCTGACCGGCCCGCTGGGCATCGGTCGCTCGACGGTCCTCGAACGCGCCCGTGACGCCCTGCGTGACAACTACGACGTCGTGGTCGCACACGCCATCTGCATGCCCGGTGCGCCGCTGTTCGCCCCGCTGCGGGCCCTGTTGGGCGCGGGGGCCGACGACCTGCTGCCCCCGCCGTCCGACCAGGCGCGCCCGGACGACTACGCGCTGCTGCACCGCCTCTACCGGCACGTGGCGGTACTCGCCGCCGAGCGTCCCGTCGTGCTCATGGTGGACGACGCCCACTACTGCGACGTCGCCACCGCGCGCTGGCTCGACTTCCTGCTCCGGCGTGCGGCCGGCCTGCCGCTGCTCGTCGTGCTGGCGCTCCCGTCCGGCGAACACGGCGTGGGCGACGTGCGGTTCACCGACCTGGACGGCGCCATCCACACGACCCTGGTCCACCTGGCTCCGCTGAGCGCCGAGGAGATCGCCGAGTTCATCGCCCAGGAGCTCGGCATCCAGCCGGACGACGAACTCGTGGCCGTGTGCATGGAACTGACCGCCGGCAACGCCATGATGATGCGCGGGCTGCTGACCCGGCTGCGGGCCGAGGGCCTGCAAGCCGAGGACCTGGCGGCCGGGACGTCCGCGTCGGACGTCGCCCGGGTGGGCTCCGAATGGGCGATCGCCTGCACGGAGACGTGGCTGAGCGTGCAGAGCGAACCGATCCGCCAGTACGCCACCGGCGTGGCGCTGCTCGACGACGCCGCGTCGCCGGACGTGATCGCGGCGCTGTTCGGGATGTCCACGGCGGTCGCGTCGGCCGCACGCGCCGCGCTGGTGTACTTCCGCGTCCTGGCTCCGAGCGGCGTGGAGTTCCGCACCGAACCCGTGCGCGACAGCCTGCTCGCCGCGTTGGACCCCGCGGAGATGGCGGCGTTGCGGGTGCGCGCGGCCCGGTTGCTGGCCGACCTGGGGCGTCCCGACGAGGAGATCGCGCGTCAGCTCGTGGCCGTGCCGACGCCGGCGGAGCCGTGGATGCTGTCGGCGTTGAGCGGAGCCGCCCGGTCGGCGGCCTCGGCCGGCACGCCGGAGGTCGCGGTGGAGTACCTGCGCCGCGTGCTCGACGCCGTGCCGGACCAGGTGGACACGCGGGTCGAGCTGGCGATGGTGCTCGCGCAGACGGACCCGGCCGCCGCGCTGACCGCGTTCACCGAGGCACTGGCGGGTATCGCCGAGCCCGTGGTGAAGGCGTCCCTCGCGGTCCGGTACGCGATGGTCGCCCTCGGTGCGCGGCGGTCCGCGCACTCGGTCTCGGTCATCCTGGACGCGTTGACGGGCCTGCCCGCCGACGCCGACGCCGACCTGCGGGTGCTGGTCGACCTGACCGCGCTGGTGCTCGGTTTCGGCAACCTCCGCACGACGGCCGAGGCGGTGGTGCGTGGTCGCGCGACCGCGGCGCCGGCCGGTCGGACCACGAGTGAACGGCGGCTGGCGCACCAGTTGGCGCGCACCGAGATGCTGTCCGGCGGTTCGCCGCGCCGCGCGCTGGAGCTGATCGGCCTCGGCGCGGACCGGCGGATCGAGCCGCACGACTGGTGGGACGTGTACCCCGGCATCGTGCTCCACTTCGCCGGCGATCCGGGCGCCGCGCTGGCCCTGTTGGACACGGCGTTGACCGACACCTCGCGTCGCGGTGACGCCTGGAGCCACTACCTGACCCTCGTCGCGCGGGCGTCCCTCCGACTCGACACCGGCGAGCTGGCCGACGCCGAGGCGGACGCCGAACACGCGCTCGGCGTGGTGGAGGCGGCGGGGTGGAAGGTCAACAACGCGTGGGCGCGGACCGTCGTGGACGCGGCGCGCGTGCGCCGGGACGGGAACGGCGCTGCGGCGCAGTGGCTGCCCGACTCGGGCGGAGAGCCGCGCAGCGTGCTGGAGTACGGCATCGAGATGATCGGGCGCGGTCGCGAGTTGGTGGCCGCGGGCGACTGCGAGGGCGCGCTGGAGGTGTTGCTGCGGTGCGGCCGGGAGCTGGACGCGATGAGCGTGCGCAACCCGGTGCTGGTGCCGTGGTGGCTCGACGCGACCACGCTGCTCGCCGACCTCGGCCGGCCCGCCGACGCGGTCGACCTGGTCGAGCGCGGCGCGGAGTGGGCCGCGAGCTGGGACACCACCGCCGCCCGCGGGTACGCCTTGCTGGCCCAGGGCCTGATCACGTCCGATCGGGCGAGAGCGGACGTGCTTGAGGCGGCGGTAGGTGAGCTGACCAGGTCCGGCGCCCGGCTGTACGAGGTCGAGGCGCGGACCGTGCTCGGCCACACGCTGCTGGCCGAGGGCCGGGAGAAGCCCGCCCGCAGGCACTTCCGGACCGCGGTGGACCTCGCGGTGCGGTGCGGTGACCTCTCGGCGGCGGCCGCCGCCCGGTCCGGGCTCATGCGCGCCGGCGGCCGGATGCCCGGCCTGACCGCGGCGCCGGCGAACATGCTGACCGGCAGCGAGCGCCGCGTCGCCGTGCTGGCCGCCGAGGGCAGGACGAACCGGGAGATCGCGGCGGCGTTGTTCGTCACCGTGCGCACGGTCGAGAGCCACCTGTCCAACGCCTACCGCAAGCTCGGCGTGCAGACCCGGACCGGTCTGGTGGGACACCTCGGATGACCGTGACGATCGGGCTCGTGGCGCGGGACGCCGAGCTGGCCGCCCTGGACGACGCCGTCCGGGCGCTGGCCGCCGGCGGGTCGTCGCTGTTCGAAGTCGTCGGCCCGGCCGGGGCGGGCCGCAGCGCGGTGGCGCGCCACGTTTCGGCGAGCGGAGCCACGGCCGGGGTCGTGGTGCTGGCGATGACGGCGTCGCCCGACGGGACCGACCCCGAGCGTGACGTCCTGGCCGACCTGTTGTCCTGGCTCGAACGCCCGCCGTCACGCGAACCGGCCGCCGAGTCCGCCAACGCCCGGAGCGCACCGCTGTTGTTGGTGGTGGACGACGCGCAGTGGCTGGACGACGCGTCACGGGCCCGGCTCGCCGCGCTGGCCCGGTGGAGTCGGGACACGCCGATCATGATCGTCGTGACGTCCGACGGCCTGAGAACGGTCCTCGACGGCGCGACGGTGCTGACCTTGCGCCCGTTGGGCGCCACGGCCGTCGCCGAGCTGGTGGCGGCCCGGTTCGGGGAGCCGGCCGATCGCGAGTTCCTGGACGCCCTCGCCGCGCACACCCGCGGCCGGCCCGTGCTGCTGCGCCCGGTGCTCGACCGGCTGGCCGCGACCGGGCTCGGTCCGCGCGCCGAGTACGTCCCCGACCTGACCGACCGCACCGCGGAGGTGGTCGGCGAGGTCGTGGCCAAAGCGCTGCGGACGCTGCCGGCGGAGGCGGTCGAGCTGTTGCGGGTCATCGCGGTCTGCCGGCCGGACTTCGACCTCGACCTGGTCTTCGCACTGGCCCGGCTGCGCGCGCTGACCCCCGCCCGTGCGCTGGAACTGCTGTTCGGCGCCGGTCTGATCACCTCGCGGGAGCGGCCGGAGCTGGCCGCGCACATCGGGGTGGACCGCGTGCTGGCGGGCATGTCCACGGCACAGCGCCAGGAGCTGCACGCCCGTGCCGCGGAACTGGGCTACCGCAGTGCCGTCGCCGAGTCCGCGGTCGCGCGGCTGCTGGTGGGCGCGCCGCCGTCGGGTAAGCCGTGGGTCGTGCCGCTCCTGCGTGCGGCGGCGCAACGTGAACGCGAGGGCGGCCGGTCCCGCGAGGCGGCCTGCCACCTGGGCCACGCGCTGGGCGAACCGGTCGCCCCGGAGCTGAAAGCGCGCCTGATCGTGGAACTCGGTGTGGCCGAGGCCCGCCACGCCCCGGATATCGGCGACCGCCTGCTCACCCGGATGCTGCTGGACCCGGAGCTGGCCGGGTTCACCGCCGAACGCCTCGACGCCGCCGAACAGCTGCTGGCCCGCGGCGACAGCGCGTTGGCCCGGCGCACGTTCGGCGCGGTGTCGGCCACGGGCGCCGAACGCGATGCCCTCACCGCGCTGTACTGGATCGCCGACGACGCGCCGCACGAGGAGCCGGGGTTGGGCCTGTTGGAGGCGCCCGAGCTGCCCGAGTCGCCGACCGACCCGGCCCAGGCGGGCGCGGCGGCGTGGTTGTGCGCGGTGCGCGGCGTCGACATCCAGGGCACCCGCGCTCTCGCGCGTGCGGCGTTGACGGGCGATTCCACCACGTTGACCCCGCGCATCCAGGCGTGCCGGGCGTTGATGCTGACCGACGACCTGGACGAGGCGACCGCCGGGCTCGACGCCGCCGTGACCCTGGCGCGCCGCCGCGGGTTGACCGCCGTCGCCGGGCAAGCCCTGGTCGCCCGCGCCAAGGTGAAGGCGCGGCGGGGGTGGCTGGACGAGGCCACCGTGGACCTGGAACGGGTGGAGGTCGAGCTGCCGCGACGGAGCTGGCACCCCAAGTCGCACGCGATCATCGTCGCGCTGGACATGGTGCTGAACCTGGAACGCGGCATGGTGGACCGCGCGGCGGAGCTGTCGGACACCGTGCCGGCGGACGCGGAGGCCGTCGGCGGCTTCGCCTGGATCCACCTGCTGTTCTCGCGCGGGTTGCTCGCCCTGCTGTCCGACGACGCGTGGTCGGCGGCCGCGAAGTTCCAGGAATGCGGGCGCCGCCTGCTCTCCCGGCAGTGGGTCAACCCTGCCGTGCTCGCGTGGCGGACGGTCGCGGCGATGGCGTTGCGGGCCACCGGCGACACCCGGCGCGCGGAGCGGCTCGTCGAGGAGGAAGTCCTGCTCGCGCGGCGGTGGGGTGCGCTGAGCACCCTGGGCGGCGCCCACCTCGGCAGCGCGCTGGTGCACACGGGCGCCGTCGCGGACCGGCATCGGCGGGCCGCGGTCCGGGCGCTGCGCCACTCGTCGTACCGGATCCGCTACGCGACCGCCCTGCTCGAACTCGCCGAGGCGAGCGATCCGGTGCGGGCCGCGCCCCTCGCGCGCGAAGCGGCCGCGATCGCGCTGGCCAACCACGCGAACGGTCTGGTCGAGCGCGCGCGCCGGCTCGGCTGGACCCCCGACGCCTGAGGCAAGGAGGTGGACGAAGAGTGCTGCTCGAACGCGAGGACGAGTTCGGTGTGGTGAGCTGTGCCCTCCGGCTGGCCGCGGAGGGGACCGGCGGTGTGATCGTCATCGGCGGACCGCTGGGCAACGGCAAGTCCGCGCTGCTGCACACCCTCGGGAACCTGCCCGAGGCCGACGGGTTCCGGGTGTTGCGGGCGACCGCCTCGCCGTTCGAGTGCGACTTCGCCGGCGGTGTGGTTCGCCAGCTGCTGGAGCCGGTGTTGGCCGGTGCGGACGCCGACGTGTGGAGAGGACCGGCCGCGCTGGCCCGTCCGTTGTTCTCCGCCTGCGGGGTCGACTCCGCGTTCGGGAAGGTGGACGTTCGGCAGGCGGTGCGGTTCGGCACGCAGTCGCTGGCGCTCGACCTGGTCGGGGACGAGCCCGTTCTCGTGCTGGTCGACGACCTGCAATGGGCCGACGACCTGTCGGCGCGCCTGCTCGTGGACCTGGCGGCGTGCGTCGGGGCGCGGCCCGTGGTGTTCGTCGCGGCCGTGCGCGAGGGCGACCCGCTGGCCGACCGGCCGGAGGTCATGGCGGTCGTGGCCAGGGCCGTGCACCAGCTGCGTCCCCGTTTCCTGTCGCCGGCGGGTTCGCTGGAGTTGATGCGGGAACGGCTCGGGCCCGAGTGCGACGAGGAGTTCGGGTCGGCGTGCCACGAGGCCACCGACGGCAACCCGATGTTCCTGACCGCGCTGGCGCTGGACTGGGCGCTCGGCGACCAGGCTCCGACCGCCGCCCACGCCGACGTGGTGCGCACGCTGCGGCCGGGTCGTTCGCGTGACCGCCTGATCACCTGCCTGCGGGCGCAGCCCGAGCCCGTCCGGGCGTTGGCGGAGGCGTTGGTGGTGCTGGCCGACTGCGGCGACACCGCGATCGCGGGCCTGTTGGCCGGGTTGGACGAGACCACCACCGCCGAGGCGCTGGGCGTGCTGCGCACCCTCGGTCTGGTCGCGGGCAACAGGTTCGCCCACCCCGGTGTGCGGCACGCGGTCGAGGAGATGATGTCCACCGCCGAACGGGAGGACGCGCAGCTCCGCGCGGCACGGCTGCTGCACGACCGCGGCTGGCCCGCCGAACAGGTCGCGACGTTGCTGATCGACGTCACCACCCCGCAGGGCGACTGGGTGGTCGGCATCCTGCGCGTCGCCGCCGACAACGCCGTGCGCGGCGGGGCGAACGAGGTCGCGGCGCGCTACCTGCGCCGGGCCCTGCTGGAGACGTCGGTGGACGGCGAGGACCGGGCGAAGGTGCTGGTCGACCTGGCGACGGTCGAGCGTGGCTTCGACGTGCACGCCGCGGTGCGGCACATCCGGTACGCGACCGCCCTGCTCGCCCGGCCGCGCGACCGGGCCGCGGCGGCGATCCGGCTGGCGCCGACCGTGATGGGCGTCGCCCCCGAACCGGTGGCCGCGATGCTGCGCCGGATCGGTGCCGAGCTGGGCGACCCCGACCAGCTCGAAGGCGTCGACCGCGATCTCGCGCTGCGGGTCGAGGCGCGGCTGCGCCACCTCGGCGAGGCCGACCGGTACGAGCTGGCCGACACCCTGACCCGGCTGTCGGGCCTGGGCGCCGAACCGCCCATGGCCACGGGCGCCGATCGCGAGTTGTTGACCGTGCTGCTGCACGGGGCGATGCTGACCGCCCGCCGTCCGGCCGCGGAGGTGGCGAGCCTGGCCGAGCAGGTGCTGGCACACGAGCCCGCGACGTCCGCCCACGTGCACACCGCCACGCCGTTGCTGGTCTCCATGCTCGCCGCGGCCGACTCTCCCGGCGTGGTCACCGGCTGGCTCGACGAGGCGTACGAGTCGGCACGGGTGTGCGGTGACGCGGTCGAGCAGGCCATGATCCGCACCGAGCAGTCGTTGGCCTACCTGATGTCCGGACGGCTCGCCGAGGCCAGTGCGGCCGCGGCCGAGGCGTACGGGATGGGCGCGCTGAACTGGAACACCGCGAGCCGCACCACGGCGGTCGTGTCCGGCGCGGTGGCGCTGCAACTGCGCGATCCGGTCCTGACCAAGCAGCTGTTGACCACGTTGGGCGACCAGCCGGTGAGCGGGTGCCTCGCCGTGATCGTCGAGCTGCTGCGCGGCTTGGCGGCGGTGACGCGCGGCGACCTGGCCGGCGCGGCGGCGGTGGTGCTGGAATGCGGCGACCGACTCGACCACGCCGGGTGGCGCAACCCGGTGCTGTTCCCGTGGCGCACGTCGGCCGCGTTGATCAAGAACGAGCTCGGCGACACGAGCACCGCCTTCGCGCTGGCCGAGGAGGAACGCCTGATCGCCGAGGAGTGGGGCGCGCCCGCCGGCATCGGACGGGCGTGGCGGGTCCTGGGCCGGCTCTCGGCCGAACGGCACGGCGTCGAGTTGTCGCAACGGGCCGTCGAGGTGCTGGAAGGCACGGCGAACAGGCTGGAACTGGCGAGAGCGCTGCGCCAGTTGGCCGAGATGTCCGCCCGCGGCGACGTGTGGCGGCGCTGCCTGGAGGTCGCGGTCGAGTGCGGGGCGACCACGATCGCCGACCGGGCCCGCCAGGCCCTCGGCGGGCAGGCGCCGTCCGGTCCCCGGCTGACGCCGTCGGAGCGCAAGGTCGCCGCCCTCGCGGCGGGCGGCCGGTCCAACCAGGAGATCGCGGACGAGCTGTCGGTGACGTCCCGCGCGGTGGAGAAGCACCTGACCAACACCTACCGGAAACTGGGCGTGCGCGGGCGCGCCGATCTCGCGGGCGCCCTGCACCGGGTGACCGCCCGGTAGGCCCGCGCCGGGCGAATCGACCCGACCTGCGCATTTCTGTCACTCAGCCCGACCGAACCATCACAGTCCGTCAGTGTGGCCCCGACCGCACCGACCGAACCATCAACGGAACGGCACCACAGTATTTGGTACGCCACGTTGACCCTGTGATCTCCGACTTCCTAGGATTATTCACAGAGAAACCACTAGATGTGTCATCCGAACCGGGTGGTTTCATGCGTAACCAGTATGCCGGTATGCGTTCTTGTGCATGAGTTGGGGAGGGGGCCGACGATGTCCTCGATGACCGGATTGTCGTTGCTGAGGGACCAGGACGATTTCCCGGTGGAGCCGACCGCGGACGTGGTCGAGCGGTTTTTCGACCTGCACGCGACGAATGCCGGCCTGGTCGACGCCCAACTGGTGCTGCGCAAGGCGGGCGGGGAATTCGCGGCCCGGTTGGGCGCGGTTCCGGCCGATTTGCTCGGCCGGGACTTCACGGACCTCTTCCACGGCGAGTCGCGGTCCGACCTGCGCGGTCAGTGCGTGCGCCTGCTGGCCCACGGCGAGGGCGGGTTCGCGCACAGCGCGGAGATCGTGGACGACCGCGGACCGCGCTCTGTCGAAGTGGTCGTGATGGCCGTGCGTTCCGGGCTCATGGTGACCGTGAAGTCCGCCGGCCCCGCCGACGGCAGCAAGCGGATCCTGAGCAACATCGACGCCCGGATCCTCGAAGCGATCGCGCTCGGGCAGTCGACCGTCCGCATCACCACCCGGCTCTACCTGAGCAGGCAGGGCGTGGACTACCACGTCGGCACGATGCTGCGGAAGCTCAAGGCGGCCAACCGCGCCGCGCTCGTCTCCCGGGCGTACACGCTGGGCATCCTCGATCCCGGCAGTTGGCCGCCGCGCGTCCAGCCCGACTTCGTCAAGCAGGCCTGAGCGGAGGGAGGCGGTGACGGACATGATCGAATCAGCGGCCAGGTGGGAATCCCCGGACGACTTCGCGCGCAGGCGCGGGCTGCACCCGGTGAACACCGACCACCTGAGGATCGCGGAGTTCCGGGCGAAGGTCCGGGCGGCGGGCGAGGGGTGGGTCGGCGGCGGACGGCCGGGTGAACTGGTCGAACTGCTCGCCAAGGCGGCGGCGGGTGATCCCGAGCTGGCGCGCCTGGTCCGGGTCGGCGGACAGCTGGTGGAGGACTTCCTCGACGGCTTCCGGCACAACGAGGCCGTGCGCCAGGACAGCGTGGGCGTGCCGCCGCGCGACCTCGTGGGCGATTTGATCGACGGACGCCCGATCGCCCAGGACGTGCTGGACGGGATGGCGGCCAACTACCTGGTCACCGTGGTGCGGGCGCCCGACCAGGGCGCGGTGGCGCTGCGTGACGCCGCCGGTCCGGACGCGCTCGTCACCACCCGTGAGGGCGTGCTGGTGCTGTTGGCGCCGGACATCGGCGACGAGCACACCGAGCGGGCCGTCGGGCAGCTGTCGCGGTGGCTGGCCGGATCGGGCTGGATCGCGACGGCCCGGCGCGCGCGTGCGGAGATCGCGGCCGGGTTCGCGGAGGCCTCCGAGGTGCTGCGACTCGTGGTCGCCGGCCGCCGGCCGAGCGGTGTCTACAGCCTGGCCGACGTGCTGGTCGAGTACGCCGTCACCCAGCACGAGGAAGTCGCCGCGAACCTCGCCTCGGTGATCAAGCCGCTGCGGTCGCACCCGGTGCTGTGGGAGACGCTCACCGCCCTGATCGACGCGGACTACAACCGCAACAAGGCGGCGAAGAGCCTGTTCATCCACCGCAGCACCCTGGACTACCGGCTCCAGCGCGTCCAGCAGATCACCGGCTTCGACCCGACCAGCGGACGCGGGGCCCAGGTGCTCATCGCGGCCATGATCGTCGACGCCACGCGGTGAGTCGCGGGCCTGTTATGAATTTCTTTCACTTTCATGATTTGGTGTGGCCGGGACCGGCTCCGAAATCCGGACAATAGGTGCGGACATCGCAGGTGCACGTTTCTGCGCAACCCCGACGTCCGATGTCCGGGAATCCACGCTCGGATTATTCGGGCGAACGGGAGGAATGTCGCAGCGGGCGGTGTGGCGCGCGGACACCCGAGTCGAATGAACGCCGATCTCGCGGTCGGCTGGAAGGCGGGCGTGGTGTCGCTCGGAACCCTGGAGAAGATCGCCGAGCAGGCGGGCGAGGACGCGGTGCGCGACGCGGACCTCGCGGGAGCCGTGCGGCTCGCCGATGAACTCGACCGCGCAGCCCTGATCGCGATCGCCCGCACGTTGCGCCGCCACGGCCTGTTCACCACCCCCGGCTACACCTACGGGCTCGCCGAGATCTACGCCGCGCCCAGGGTCGCGCCGCGACACCGGCCGATCGTGCGCCGGTGGCTGGACATCCTGGTGGCCGAGGGCCTGCTCACCAAGGGCACCGCCGGCTACCGGCGCTTGGCGGACTTCTCGGACGCGGACCTGGATCACGCTCGCCGCCGGATCACGACCGCCGGCGCGGCGGTCGAGCACGGCCCGGGGTTCGTCCGGTTCTTCGACACCGCCCTCGCGTACCTGCCGGAGCTCCTGCGCGACGAAATCGATCCGTGGTCCTTGCACTTCGCCGCCGACATGGTCGACGTCCACCGGCGTGACGTGGCCGGCCGGTACTGCGCCGCGGCCGTGGCCGCCCTGATCGCCGATCTCGTCCAGGAGCAGGGCGTCGGGACCGAGGTGGTCGAGGTCGACGGCGTCACCGGGTACTCGCCGGGACGTCCGGCCGGCACGGCGGAAATCGTGCTCGTGACCGACGTGCTGCACGACGCCCGACACGTGGGCCGGGCGCTCACCGCGTTGCGGACCCTGCTCGCACCAGGCGGCATCCTCGTGTTCATCGAGACGACCCGCGAGCACTACCGGACGACGACCTCCACGCGGTTCCTGCTGTCGCCCCCTGCGGGGACGCCGTCCACCGGGTTCGCCGACTTCCGCGCGGGCTCGGACCGGATGCTGCCGACGGCGGCCGACTGGCGGCGGGAACTCGTGGTCGCCGGTTTCGAACCGCTCGTGTGCGTGCCCGCCGAGGACCACCCGTTAGCGCGGTTCGGGCAGCACGTCATAGTCGGGCACGCCTGCTGACGCACCTGTCGTGAACACCGCAAGTGCTCACTTCGCCTTCGGCAGCGGGCCTGGTTGATCACCCAGACTTCCGGCCCTCGGGGCGTGCTGCGGGTGAACCGACCCGACAATGCTCTCCAGCGGTGATGTTGATCGCGCGGTGTCGGGGGTATCTGGCACTTTGACGAGCTGCGGCCTGGGGATTTGCGTGCAGTATGCGGAACGCGGTTCCATCTACGTCGAACGGTCGGCGAGGACGCCATCCGCGCCTTCGTCGACCGGGGCTGAACGAGGGTGAGGGACGAGATGCCGGCTTCGGGCGCTGTGCCGCCGCAGCGGTCGCTGCGCGCGGTCGACAGCAGATCGCCCGCCGTGACCCGCGCCGTCGCGTTGCTAGAGGAACTGGCCCGCGCCCGGCGTCCGGTCGCGCTCGCCGAACTCGCGCGCTCGCTCGACCTCGCCAAGTCGACGATCGCCAACCTGTGCACCGCGCTGGAAGCCACCCACATGATCCGCCGGGTGGACGGCCGCTGGGCGTTGGGCCACAAGGTCGTGGAGCTGGGGCAGGGGTTCCTGGCCGGCACGGACGTGGTCCAGGAGTTCCGGCGTGCCGTCGCGGCGCTGTGCGTGGGAGGGCGGGAGACGGTGCTGCTGGCGGTCCTGGACGGCACCGACGTCGTCTACCTCGCCCGCCACGACGGCTCGCAGCCCGTCCGGCTCGCCGGCGACGTCGGCCGCCGGATGCCCGCCGTCGTCACCGCCCCCGGCAAGGCGATGCTGGCCTGCCTGCCCTCCGACGACCTGGAGGCCCGGCTGGCGCTCGTGGACGAGATGCCGCTGCTGACACCGAATTCCCACCGCACGGTCGACCAGCTGCGCCGCGATCTGGCGATGACCCGTGAGCGCGGGTACGCGGTCGACGAGGAGCAGAACACCGAGGGCATCACGTGCTTGAGCGTGGCGCTACCGGGCCAGGTCGAGACCCCGGCCGCGGTGAGCGTCACCCTGCTGACCGCACGGCTCACCCCGAACCTGCGCGAAGTGCTCCTGGCCGACATGATCTCGCTGGCCCGAGAGCTATCGAGGACCCGGGGCTTCTGAAGGGTTGGATCGCTGGGACTGAGTCACGAACGACCGACGCGACTTCTCTTACAAGTCAAGCTTGATACGGCCGCCGGTGACGGTGAGCATGGCGCCGACGGCAGCGATCAGGGACACCGGAACGCCTTTGAGGTCCGCCTCGGCGACGAGGAGGTTGGCGGCGTGCCGTTCGCCTTCGGTCCAGTGCGCCCAGCGCGCACTCGCGTCCCGTGTCGCGGTGGCGTGGTCGTAGTCGGGGCGGGAAGCCGTGTCCAGCAGCCACTCCAGGTAGGCGCGCAGATCGTCGACCTCCCGCGAGTGCGCGGGCAGCACCGGGCCGTGGCCGGGCACCAGGTGTGCGTGGTCGATGTCGGCGATCCGGTCCAGCGCGGTGAGCCAACCGGAGATCGAGCCGGACACCGCCAGCGGCGTCACGCCGGCGAAGACCAGGTCACCCGCGAACAGGACACCGTCCTCGCGCACCAGCGCGACCAGATCGCCGTCGGTGTGCGCGGTCCCGTCGATGGGCAGCAGGTCGACCCGGACACCGCCGAGGTCCAGTTCGACCGGTCCGCCGACCGTGTCGGTGATCCGCGGTGGCGTGATGTCGCCCCAGGACGAGCAGTCGAACGCCATCGGGTACGTGTGCGGACCGGCGTGGACGGTCGTGGCGGTCTGCGGTGTGGCGAGCACCGTCCCGCCCTGCTCGACCACCAGTCGCGCGCCGTTGGCGTGGTCGCCGTGCGCGTGCGTCAGCACGGCGGTCAGCGGTCGCGCTCCGGTGTCGGTCCGGACGGCGTCGAGCAGGCGGCGGCTGCGGTCCTCGGTGGCCTGGGTGTCCACCAGCAGGGCGCGCTCGTCGCCGACGACCCAGCCCGCGTTGTTGAGGAACCACCCGCCGGGCTGGAGGAGGACCTTCGTCCGGCTGCCCAAGATCGCGACGGTCATGCCACGAAGCCTAAGTGGGCAGCCACAGCGGCAGCGGCCCCCCCGACACATGGCGGAAGATCTTCCGGAATCCGTGGAACGCCGATGGCGTCAGTGACGTCGGCGGCGACGGCGACGGCGGAACAGGAGCAGCAGGACACCGCACAGCAACGCGGACACCCCGGCGATCGCAGACCACAGCAGGACGTTCCCGCTCGTCGGTGTCGTGAGCGATTGCGATCCGCCGATGCTCTGGGCGAGCTCGTCGGCCGTGGCGGACTTGTCGGTCAGCTCGACGTCGTTGCCGTCGCCGCCCCGGTAGGTGATCCGGAGCGCGCCGACCTGCGCACCTTCGGGCAGTCCGTCGAACGTGCCGGTCACCGCGTCGGCGCCGGTGTTGTCGATGACGACGCCCGACGCCCCCGGACCCGGTTCGAACGCGCCCGCGAGCACCACCGGGCCGCTGACTGTCATGCGGCCCGCGACGATCTTGGCGCCCGGCCGCTGGGTGTAGGGGCCTTGCACGGTCAGGCCGTCGGCGGTGACCGTCCCGGAGTTCTCCACCGCGCCCTCGACCGTGCCGCCGGCGTTCAGGGCCCCGCCGGGTTCCACGGTCAGGCTGCGCGCTTGCAGTGACGCGGAGAGTCCGAGCACGCCCTCCCGGACGGTCCACAGGCCGTTCGGTGTGGTGTTCGCGCCGGTGAGAGTGAGAGTTTCGGGGCCGGTCTTCACCACCGCGGTCTCGCCCGGTGCGGTGATCGCGCCCGCGAAGGTCGTCGCCGCGGTGGCGTGGACGGTCAGGGCGGTGCCCGCCAGAACGGTGCTGCCGTCGGAGCCTCCGAGGTTGTTGATGGTCTGGTCGCCCGCCTTCGCCAGGTCCAGCGTCGCGCCCGGCGCGGTCAGGTCGATCGCGCCGCTGCCCGCGAGAGTGCCCCCGGTGACGGCGAGCGTCCCGGCTTTGACAGTGGTCTTGCCCTGGTAGGTGATTCCGCCGGTCAGTGTGGTGGTGGCGGGACCGGCCTGGGTCAGCGAACCCCCGCCGCCGACGCCGGACAGCTGCACGCCCTGCGCGGCGTTCTGGAGGATCAGCTCGCCGTCCACGACGATCCCGCCACCGAGCAACGAACTGTCGCCCTGCGGTGTGCCGTCACCCAGGCGCAGCGACGCGCCCGCGCCGATGGTCGTGCTGCCGTCGTAGTTCTGCGGTGCGGTGAAGGTGACGGCGTTGCCGGGGGTGGCCGCGATGACGACGTCGCCGCGGCCGACGTCCTTGAGGGTGTCGTGGTAGATGCCGCCGGAGATGGGGGCATCGAGGGTGACCGGGCCGTTGTAGTCCAGCGTCAGCCTGCTCCTGGTGCCGTTGCGCTCGGCGTGCATGTTGATGTAGACGGTTTTCTCGTTGCCCGGCAGGAAGAACCGGTTGTGGGTGCCGTCGCCCCACTGCACCGTCGCGCCCTCGATGTTGATGCCGCGCTTGTTGTCGTTGTGCGGCACCACGGCGAAGTTGCGGGCCGGGTCGCCGAGCGCGGGGTCGGTGTCCGAGCCGTTGTCCGACCAGCTGTAGACGCCGGACATGAGCACCACGCCCGAGCCCCAGGTGTGGAAGTTGATATCGCTGCCCCACACCTGCGAGTACACGTCGGCGCGGTTGGCGGTCACTTGCTTGTCGGCCGCGTGGTGGATGAACGAGCCGAGGTTGAGCACCTTGCGCAGATTCGGCGTCGAGGTGACGAAGTGCAGGCTGCCGTAACCCGCGCCGGTGCCGACGTACAGGATTCCGGAGAACGGGTGCGCGCCCGGCAGGTCGATGCCGGGCCACGTCGACCTGCGCTGCTTGACCAGGCCGGTGCCAGTGAGGATGCCGAGGTTCACCAGCCGGTGCACGGCCACGTCCAGGGTGCCGTCGACCTGGTGGTTGAGGTTGTTGATCTGCACCTCGGGCGCCTGGGTGAAGTGCCCGATCACACCGTCGCCGCCCGTCCCCGGCCCGTACTGGAGCGTCGCGCCGCGTCGCACGATCACGCCGGGTGGATCGGGGTTCTCGATCGTGGTCACCGGGTGGTTCCCGCCCACGGTGACGATCTTCTGCCGCCTGCGGTCGGCCGGCAGGGTGAAGTCGCTGTTCTTGACCACCACCAGCGTGCCGGTTCCCTCGACGGTGAACGTGCCTACACCGGAGATCACCCCGGTGTAGGTGGTCGTGCCACCGGTCAGCCGCACGACGGCGTCGCCGGTGAGGACCACGTTCCGGTTCGCCTTGATGTCGGCCGTGACGTCCTTGCCCCCGGGTTGCGCGGAAGCGGTCGGCGGAACGACCAACGCCACGACGGCCGCCATCACCGCCGTCGCTCTGATCAAGCGGAATGCACCCACTGAATGACTCCTGGAAACAGCTCTGGACGGGGGAGCGCTGTGGCGTTCAGCTCACCGCGGACTGCTGCGGGACCGCGGCACGATCGGCCGGGGTCTCGCGCGTGAGGTACTGGGGGACGGGTGCGCCGTCGTCGCCGGTGTCGCGGGTCAGCCCATAGCGGATCGGGCCCCTGCCGCCCGGTTCGGACGGCGGCGGGGCGGTGATGTCCTTGGTCACCTCGTCCCACGTCACTGGCGTCGCGGTGATGTTGTAGTCCGCGCCCCGCTCGTTGTTGCCGAGCGTGACCTCGCCGTCGAGGTAGAAGAACTCGTTCTGCCACATCTGCTGGGCGCCCGGCGGCAGCCCGACGTAGCCGGACGCCGGACCGTTGGGGCCCACGGTCGGCGACCCCATCCACGTGTTCTCCGGCGGGGTGCCGGGCGCCGAGTCGTCCATCCTGTGCCCACCACCGGACGCGACGTGGAACAGCTTGCCCTTCAGCCCCGTCCACGTCGGCATCACCATGCCGCCGGGCCGGTTGAACCAGGCGATCTCGTAGCGGACCCGGAAGTACCCGCGTCCGCTGAGCACCACGTGCTCGCCCCGGCGCATCATCACGTACTTGCCGCCGATGTAGCCGCGCTTGGCGTTCTCGTATACGCCGCCGACGGCGGTGACCTCACCCGCGGGTCGGACGGGCAGGGGTGCGGGCGGGGTGCGCGGGTCGGGTTTGGCGTCCACGGTGTCCACGACGCTGCCGTAGCGCGGCCCGGTCGGAACAGGCTTCGTGGTGGTGGTGGTCGTCGTGGTCGTTGTGGTGGTGGGCGCGATCGACGAGGACGGCGGCGGTGACGACGGGGTGGTGGTGACGGCCGAGGTCGTGGTTGTGGTCAGCTCGGCCAGGTTCGCCTGCGGGGTCGGTTCCGCCTGGTTGGAGGTGTAGACGACGATCGCGCTCGCCGCGGCGACAATGGCCGCGACACCGACGGCCACCGGCTTCGCGAGCAGGCCGCTCCACGACATACCCGACGACATACCCGACGACGAACCGGACGTGCCCGACGTGCCCGACGTGCCCGACGTGCCCGACGACACGCCCGACGACGTGCCCAGCAAGTCCGGCCGGATCGCGCCCAGCACGCCCGGCAGCAGCGCGACCGGCACGGGGACCAGTGCCAGCCCGGCGAGGAGGCGTTCCGCGGGCACCTGCTCCTGCCACGCCGCCATGCACCACAGGCAGTCCCTGGTGTGCCGCGCGATCCGCTTGCGCCAGGTGGCGGAGGGGCGGCCGTCCCAGTCGCGCACGACCACGTTCAGGTCGACGCAGCGCGGCTCCGCCCGCAACGACCGCACGACCGCCCGTGCGGCGGCAAGAGACGCCTTCACCCGCTGCACCCGCACAGCCGCGTGCGCCGTCGTGATGCCCAGGCCGACCGCCAGCTCCGCCCGGGTCAACTCGCCGGACACCTCCAGCCACCACAGCGACAGCAGCTCACGGTCGCCGTCGTCCAGCCAACGGGTGGCCTCCGCGACCTCGCGCCGCTGGCCGGACAGCTCCAGCCGCAGCAGGGTCAGGTCGACGAAATCGGCGCCGGGGTCGGCGACGTCGTGCGCCAGCTCGTCCTGCGGGGAGCGCGCCACCCGCCGTCCCCGGTCGTGGACCTGCCGCAGCGCGATCGCGACCAGCCACGACCGGAAGCTCTCGGGGTCGCGCAGCTGGGCCAGCCCGTCGACGACGCGCAGCATCGTCTCCTGGACGACGTCGTCCACATCGCTGTGGCCGGCCAGCGCCCGCCCGACGACGTTGTAGACCAGCGGCAGGTAGGCCGCCACCAACTCGTCCAGCGCGTTCTGGTCGCCTGCCTGTGCCGCCACCACCGTGGCGGCCCCGGGTTGTCCGTTGCCCACTGCGTCGCTCCTCGCCTACCTCATCCTGCCTTCCCCCAGGAGACGGCCGGCGGGTGCCCCGGATAACAGGTTTGCCGAGACCGGCGTCCTCGGTGACGACCGCCTGGTGTCGGAGGTGGCCGAGCTGGTCGCGGACCTGCACGCCTATCACGGGGTGAACAGGAAGAGGTATTTCCGGGACTATTCGGACCTTCGAGTTGAGCGGAACGTCCGGAATTGGTCGGTTGTGCGTTTTCTGTGGTTCGTCGAGCGGTCGGGTTCGCCATTTATCGGCGGCCCGGCAGCTCGGTCGCCCGTGCTCAGGGCTTCGGCCGCCGTGGCGCACGCTGCCGGCCGGCGGCCTGAGCTGCCGCTGAGCCGTTCACCGAGGGGTCCGCTTGATCGGCGGGTTCCCGCTCCAGTTCGGCGACGATGCGGTCCGAGATCCGGGTGAGCGTGCCGAGCTCCTCCGGGGTGAGCCGGTCGATGAACAGTCGCCGGACGGTGTCGACGTGGTGGGGTGCGGCGGCCTCGATGGCCGCGCGGCCGGCGGGCGTGATGACCACGAGGACCCCGCGTCCGTCGTCGGCGCACTCCTCCCGAGTGACCAGGCCGCGTTTGGTCATCCGGGCGATGTGGTGGGACATCCGGCTCTGCTCCCGCTCCAGCGCCTTGGCCAGGTCCTGGAGGCGTCGTCGGCCGTCGGGCGTGTCGGTGAGTTCGACGAGCACGCCGTAGTCGGCGGGGGACAGCTTGGACTGCGTCAGCAGCTCGCGGCCCAGTCGGGCGGCCAGCTTCTCCTGCATCCGGAGGAAGCTGCGCCAGGCGTGCTGCTCTGCCGGGCTGAGCCACTGCGACATCTCGTCCATATGCGTTCCAGTCTAGCGGAGAAGTTGACGTGTCATGTATATCGGTGTAGTACATGATATGTCATGCACGTTCGATCGTGAGGTGGAGAGCTGTGGAGAAGAAGATCATCGCTGTGGTCGGTGCGACCGGTTCCCAGGGCGGCGGGCTGGCCCGCGCGGCCTTGGCCGACCAGAGCGGCGAGTTCGGGATCCGGGCGCTGACCCGCGACGTCACCTCGGCTCGGGCGCAGGAGCTCGCCGCCCTGGGCGCCGAGTTGGTCGAGGTGGACATCCGCGACGAGGCGGCCCTGACCAAGGCGCTCGACGGGGCGCACGGCGCGTTCCTGATGACCAACTTCTGGGAGCACCAGTCGCCGGAGCAGGAGAAGCAGGACGCGGCCACCATGGCGCGGGCCGCGAAGGCCGCCGGCGTCGATCACGCGATCTGGTCGACGCTGGAGGACACCCGCGACCACATCCCGCTCGACGACGACCGCATGCCGACGTTGATGGGCACGTACAAGGTGCCGCACTTCGACGCCAAGGCCGAGGCCGACCAGGTCTTCGTCGACGCCGGCGTGCCGACGACCTTCCTGCGCACGACGTTCTACTGGGAGAACCTGCTCAGCCTGCTCGCGCCGCAGCGCGGTGAGGACGGCAAGCTGGTCCTGGCGATGGCGATGGCCGACAGCAAGCTCGCCGGCGTCGCGTCGGAGGACATCGGCAAGACCGCCTACGGCATCTTCAAGCGCGGCGGCGAACTCATCGGGCAGACGGTGAGCCTGGCCGGTGAGCACCTGACCGGTGCGGAGATGGCCGCCACCCTGAGCGACGCGCTGGGTGAGGACGTGGTCTACGTGGCGGTGCCGTTCGACACGCTGCGCGCGCAGCCGTTCCCCGCCGCGGTGGAGTTCGGGAACATGTTCCAGTACTACGCCGAGGTGCCGGAGTTCAACGCCGCGCGTGACGTCGACTTCGCGCGTGGGCTCAACCCGGAGCTCCAGACGTTCCAGCAGTGGCTGGAGAACAACAAGGGCGCGTTGACCGGCGCCTGACCTCACCGCCAGGACCGCGACCCGCAACCCTCAACCCGCACGGACGAAGGAACGCCATGCCCGCCATCACCGTCGACGATGTGCTCGTCCTGCCCGGACTGCCTCGACTCGACCCGGTGGCGACCGCCTACCGGCCGGTGCGCCGCATGATCACCGCACCGACCGGCTACGAGGGCGAGGGCTTCCCGGTCCGCCGGGCGTTCGCCGGGGTGCCGCTGGCGGAACTCGACCCGTTCATCCACCTCGATCAGCTGGGCGAGATCGAGTACGGGCCGGGTGAGCCGATGGGCACGCCGTGGCACCCGCACCGCGGCTTCGAAACCGTCACCTACATGATCGACGGCACCATCGACCACCGGGACTCCAACGGCGGCGGTGGCCGCATCACCAACGGGGACACCCAGTGGATGACTGCGGGAGCGGGCATCCTGCACGTCGAGGCCCCGCCGGAGAGCCTGGTCATGAGCGGAGGACTGTTCCACGGCACGCAACTGTGGGTGAACCTGCCACGGGCGAAGAAGATGACCCCGCCCCGCTACCAGGACATCCGCGGTGCCCAGTCGGCGCTGCTGACCTCGCCGGACGGTGGCGCGCTGATCCGCGTCATCGCCGGTGACGTCGCCGGCCACCACGGGCCAGGAACGACGCAGACCCCGATCACCCTCGCCCACATCACCGTCGAGCCCGGTGCCCAGGTGGATCTGCCCTGGCAGCCCGGCTACAACGCACTGGTCTACGTGCTAGCGGGCAGCGGCACAATCGGCCCCGACGCCCGACCCGTGCAACTGGGCCAACTAGCCGTCCACGGAGAAGGCGACGCCCTGCGCTTCACCGCCAACCACCGCCAGGACTCGCACACACCAACGCTGGACCTGTACGTCATGGGCGGCCAGCCGATCCGCGAGCCAGTAGCCCACCACGGCCCGTTCGTGATGAACAGCCGCGAGGAACTGGTCCAAGCCTTCGAGGACTACCAGGCCGGTCGGCTAGGAGTCATCCCCGCCACCCGCCTCCCGCACACCGACCTCCCCGGAGGACCCACCACCTGATCACCGAGCCCCACAACCCCGCACCGCCAACCGAGGCGTTCTCACTCGGCGACCGGATACACGATCGGGTGATCATGACCCGACCACCTAATAAAACCCTGTTATCAAGCGGTTGAAACGTCGGTTGAAACAACGAGGACCCCGACCGACCCCCCGACCGACCCCACCCCCCCCGACCGACCCCGACCCCAGCCCCGGAGTACGCGGCCCCGGAGTACGCGGCCCCGGAGTACGCGGCCCCGGAGGGCCGGGCGGGCGGCGAGGTCGTGGACTGAGTGCCGGGCGGGCGCGAGGAACGACCAGCCGAGAGGAACGGCCAATGGACAGCCAGTTCCCGCCACCGGGGGCGAAGGCGTACCACGGCGCACGAGTGTCCGTCTCGTTCGACGCGGCACTGTGCCGGCACGCCACGGAGTGCATCCGTGGCCTGCCGGAAGTTTTCGAGCCGAAGGCTCGGCCGTGGGTGCGGCCGGACGCTGCCGCGCCCGATGCCGTCGTCGAGGTGGTTCGCCGTTGCCCCTCGGGCGCGTTGCAGTACGCCCTGCCGGACGAGACAGCGGACGAGACAGCGGGCCGGTTGCCGTGATGCTGGTGGGTCGGACGTCGCCTTAGCTGCCCTCTGACGCCGCCTGCTTGTCGGGCATCTCCCAGTCCGGCACCTGCCAGTCCGGTGCGTCCCAGGCTGGTGCGTCCCAGTCCGGTGTGTCGCTGTTCGCGCCGGGCTGGGAGGCGAAGGACGGGTGGTAGCTCTCCGGGGGAGCGAGGTAGGTGGCGGGGAGTCCGCCGGTGTCGATGACGATCTGGTCCACGGCCATGCCTGCGTCCACCATCAGCAACCGGAAGACGTGATCGCCGGGTGCGGTGACGACCACCGAGCCGGCCATTTTCTCGATGCCGTCCTCGACGTTGCGCGCCCAGGCGTCGCCCCGGTTGCCGGTGGCGATCGCCTGGCCGGTCAGGACGGTGGCCGGTCCGTCGTCGAGGGCGATGGCGACCCGGCGACTCCCGCGCTCGTCCAGTGACGGCAGCCGGAAGACCTTCACCGGGAACGTGCCCGCGGTGGTGAAGCGCACCCGGTATCGCAGTTCCGGCGCGCGGGTCGTCAGATCGGTGGTGATGGGAGCCGCAGTAGAGGGGACGGCCTCGACGGCGGCCCCACGCCGGCCCAAGCCGCGCACCTTCCGCCAGTCGGCGCCACCGCGCGCCACGCGGCCGTCGAAGTGCGCCGCGTCGATCGAGACGTAGCCGTTGGCCTCGACGTACCCACGGGACCGGTTCCGCGCCCGCTCCCCGTCGTTGACCACGTGCAGCGGCACGGAAACGCTCTGCCCGGTGCCGACAAACGTCACCGTCGCGTCGTGCCGCCCCTCCGGCACCCGTTGCCAGTCGATCCCCACCCACACCCGGGTGTGGTCGGTGATCGTGCCGGATGTCGAACTCAACCGCACCCACGGATGACTGGCCGACGCCGTCCACTCGAACGGGAGGAAGCCGGTGTTGAACACGTCCACGAAACGGCGATCACGCGGGTAGGAGGAGAAGGCGAGCGGTCGATCCACCCCGACCTCGTTCCCCTCGGCGGCCACCCCGAGGCCCGAGGTCTCCTGCGGTGTCACCCGGACCACCTGCGGCCGGCCGGGTGCCTTCGGGATCTGCGACGGGTACGGGTTGACGATCCCGTTCCACTTGCCGCCCGCGATCTCGGTGTTGTACCGCCGGGTGATCGCCTCCTCCTCCGCGTGCGCCGCGTCGGACAGTTCCGCGTACCGGTTCACCCCCGCCCCTCTGCCCTGGCGGACGGCGAGGGCGTTGCGATCCGCCCAGTGGAACTTGAGGTTCATCAGGTACGCCCCGTGCACGGGGTACTGCACCAGTTCGTAGAAAGCGTCCTGGTAGACGGGGGGCAACGTGCGGCCGAGCGTCTCGGTCCGGTCCAGCAGACGCCGGTAGGCGGCCATCCGACGACCCGCCTCGTCACCGTGGTGGACCAGCGAGAACGTGCCGCGGTCGATGAACTCCGGGCGTCGTTCGGTGGCCAGGCGGTAGTACTCCGTGCGGATGGCGGCGATGTCCCGGCCGTGCCGGCGCCCGAACTGGCGACCGGCCCACTCGACCAGGAACTCGTCGACGTCGTCCGGTCCCCACCGGTTCACGTCCCAGGCCATGTCCATGCAGAAGGACAGGCCGGTCTCCTGCGACTTGATGTCACCCACGTTGATGATCCACATCCGGTCGACCCGGTGGTCGTAGGCCCGGCGCAGCTCCTGCCAGATCTTGGCCAGCTGCGTGGTGTCCAGCCAGAGGTAGCTCTTGGGACGGCCCCAGTACGAGATGTGGTAGTAGATGCCGTTGCCGCCCGCGCGGCCGCGTTCGGCGTCGTTGGGTAGCTGCCGCATGTTGCCGTGGTTGTCGTCCGGCCAGATCAGGGTGACGTCGTCGGGCACTTGGACGCCGTTGTTGTACAGCTCCAGGACTTCCTTGTACGGGATGAAGATCTGCGGCGTGGCGTTGGCGCCGACCTCCTCGGACAGGATGCGGCGCTGGTCGGAGATGATCCGGTTCATCACCACGACCTTCTCCGGGATGGTGGTGGCGTACCGGGTCTCCAGGGCGGAGTCGTGCAGGCCGCGCATGCCGAGGGTCCAACTGCTCTCGAACGCGGCGTTCTGCCGCGCGCGTGCTCTCCAGTAGTCGGCGATGACCTCGGGGTTCACCGTGTAGTCGTACGCCGGCAGGCTGCCGTCGGCGTTGCGGTGCTCCTCCGCCCACGGCGCCCACTCGTGCACGCCGTTGCGCAGCAGTGCCTCGGGGTGGCTGGAGCCGACCACGATGCCGTAGGTGTCCGCGAGTCGGGCGTTCTCCGAGTGCTTGTTGAAGTGGTCGGTGTACGGGTGCATGGCGGGCCACAGGTAGTTGGCCTTCAGCCGGAGCAGGAGCTCGAAGACCCTCTTGTAGGTCTCGGGTCCGATGTGCTTGTCGGTCTCCTGGGTGCGGTTGGACCAGGTGGTGAGGTTCTGCTCGTCGTTGATGAAGATGCCCCGGTAGCGGACCGACGGTTCGTGCCGCTTGAACGTGCTCGCCGGAACCGTCACGGTGTCGTGGTGCTCGACGGGAACGTCGGCCCACCAGTACCACGGTGACACGCCGATCCGTTCGGACGTGTCGTAGATGCCGTAGACCGTGCCGCGCCGGTCACTGCCCGCGATCACGAGGGCGCGTTCCACCCCCGGTAGTGGGTGGTCCACCACCTGCGTGACCGATGCCTCCCAACGACCGGTCACCCCCGAGGCGTCCAGACGGCCGTCGGCGATCAGGCGGTCGATGAGCGGGCTCGCACCGATGGTGCCGATCAGTACTGCCTGCTTGGACAGTCCTGACGTGGTGCGCAGGAGTCTCGGCCGCACGCCGCTGACCCGTTCCAGGTCGGCCGCGAGGTCGCCTCCGGTGCGCGCGACGGCGGCATCGTCCGCCTGGTCCACGAACAGGTCCACGGCGACGCCGTTGCGCACCAGGGTGAACGCGCCCCGATCGGGCCCCGGGTCTCCGGCCGCCGCCGGCATGAGGCCGGGGAGCAACGGGGCCACCCCCGCGACCGCCATTCCGCGCAACAACGACCTGCGTGTCCACCCGTTCGACTCTTTGTGCGGCACGAAGCCAACCCTCCCGCGTCGGTGCCCAAAGGGCGACCGGCCGTGCGGGCGGCGGCGACACGGTGCCGGTGCGATGATTCTGGAAAGCGCTTACCAAGCACCCACCGTAGGGCACCTCCAGGAGGCCGTCCAGTAGTCGGCGCGCGCCACGACACCCGACGGGGTGACAGCCGAGTTCGCGAACAGGTTTCCCCGGTAGACAGGGCCGCGAGACCGGTGGTGTGTCCCTCCGGTGTGTTCCTCCGGCGTGTCCCGACTTCTCGTCCGACGCGACTTGGGATGGAATGGTCGGATGAGTCGGGACGAGGAGACGGGTGGCCGGTCGGGTGACCCGTCGCTGTTGCGGCGGCTGAACGTCGCCGCGGCGTTGAGCGCGTTCCTCGACGCGCCGGTCCTGACGCTGCGTGAGTTGCGGGCCGCCGTCGGGGTGTCGCGGCCGACCGCGGAGAACCTGCTCGCCGAACTGCTCGACGGCGGCTGGATCGAGGAGGTGGGGCCCCCGGCGGCGGCACGCGGGTCCGGCCGACCGCCCCGGCACTTCCGGTTCCGCGCGACGTCCGGCTACGTCGGTGGCATCGACATCGGCGCGCACAAGACGATGGCCGTGGTCACCGACCTGCGCGGGGAGACGCTGGCCCTGCGGCGCCGCGAACTCGACCCGGACCAGGACGCGCCGAGCCGGCTGCGGGACGCGGTCGACAACGCGCTGGCGTGCTGGGCCGACGCGGGGCTGCGCCCGGAGGACGTCACCGCGGTCGCGTGCGGGGTGACGGGGGCGTTGCGCGCCGAGCACGGCGCACGGGACGTGTCGGCGGGCCGGTCCGGTGGCGGGCTCGCGACCTACTCGCTGCCCGGGTTCACCGAGGTCGACGTCGCCGCGACGCTGTCGGCCGGCACCGGCCGCCCGGTCACCGTCGCCAACGACGTCAAGCTCGCCGCCCTGGCCGAGCACTGGAAGGGCGCCGCGCAGAGCCACGCCGACCTCGTCTACATGTTCGCCGGGCACCGCGCCGGTGCAGGTGTGCTGTTCGGCGGCCGGGTGCACGAGGGTCGGCACGGCGCGGCGGGCGAGATCGGCGCGCTGCCCGCACTCGGATGGGAAGCGGCGGTGGCCCGACTGCACGCGCGCGGCGCCGAACTAGCCGCCGCCGGCAGCGGTGAGGGCGGCAGCGGCGGTGGTGGTCGGGAAGGTGGCCGGGAGGGTGAGTTGGTGATCGCGTCGGCCGCTGCCGGTGACCCCGAGAGCATTGCCGTGCTGACCGAGTTCGCGACCGTGCTGGCCCGGGGCGCGGCGATACTCGCGCTGGCCGTTGATCCGGAGGCCGTGGTGCTCGGCGGCGGTATGTCCAGGGGTGGTGACGTGATCGTTGAGCCGTTCCGGCGTGAGTTGGCCAGGCTGACGTTGTTCCCGATCGAGGTGATCATCTCGACCCTCGGCGCCGAGTCGGTGGCCCTAGGCGCGGCCCGGCTCGCGCTGGACGAGGTTGTTACGGCAACGCCCCGGACTGCAACTACGACCTGCAACTCATCCGGTGGGGCTGCCAGACCCTGATCGACTCCGCCAAGCTGCTCAAGATCAACGACCCGCTCGCCGAGCGGTGGCAGGAGGTCCTGGACACCCTGGTGCCGTATCCGGTGGACGCCAACGGGTTCATGGTGGGCACCGGCGTGCCGTTCGAGAAGTCGCACCGGCACTACTCGCACATGCTCGCGGTGTTCCCGTTGGCGACGGTGAACTGGGACCAGCCGCAGAACCGCGCGTTGATCGAGACGTCGCTGGAGCACTGGATGGGTCTGGAAGGCGCGCACCGCGGCTACAGCTACTCCGGGTCCGGCTCGATCGCCGCGCGAATGTTCTGCGGTGACGACGCCCTGGCGTACCTGGTGCAGATGTTCGACACCTCGACCCGGTACCCGGTGCTGGAGAACACCATGTACACCGAGGCGGCCCGGTGGTGGAGACCCCGCTGTCGGCCGCGCAGACGTTGCACGACATGGTGTTGCAGAGCTGGGGCGGGATCGTGCGGGTGTTCCCGGCCGTGCCGACCGCGTGGGCCGACGTCGCGCTGGACCGGCACCTGGCCGAGGGCGCGTTCGAGGTGACGGCGGTCCGCCGTGGCGGGCGCACGCGGTTCGTCCTGGTGCGCAGCCGGGCGGGCGAGCCGCTGGCCTGCGGCACGGCATCACGGGTGCGGTGACCGTGCGCACCCCCGCCGGCGATCCCGTTCCCCACCGTGACCGCGGTGACGGGACGCTGGAGATCGACCTGGCGCGCGGCGGTGAAGTGCTCGTGCACCCGCAGGGCGTCACGCCCGATCTCGCCGTCAAGCCCGTGCCGATCTCCGCACCGGGCGCCCGCTGGGGCCTGCCCGCCTGAACGCACCACCGCCGCGCACCACCGCCGACAGCGGGACGTTGACGGGGGCGGCGGCGCCGAAATCGCTGTCGGCCGCCGTGTCCGGCGCGGACGTGCTGCGGCTCGTCGTGACCGACGCCGGCAACGGCATCGACTCCGACCACGCCGACTGGGGCAGTCCCAAGCTCACCTGCGCGTGATCGCCGACCGGTTCGGGGAGCCCGGTTCGATCGGGGCTCCCCGAACGGGCTCAGCCGGCGTGCGGTCCGCAGCAGCAGGCACCGTGCTCGCCCCGGTCCTGGTGATCCGCGAGTCGTCCGCCCTGCTGGGCGAGTTGCGCCAGTTCGGCGGTGCACATCATGAACCGGTCCGCCGGGAGCTGCCCGAGGTAGTGGGCCGCGTCGCCGCCGAGCGTGAAGACGTGGACCGGGACGCCCGCGCTGCGGCCGGCCACGACCGCCTGGCGCAGTCCGGCCATGACCGCCGGGTGCCGGGTCTGGTAGGAGTCGGCGACCAGGTGGTTGCCCCGGTCCGCGGCGAGGTAGAACTGGGTCAGGTCCTTGGTCCCGACGAAGATCTCACTGGCTCCGGCGGCGCAGAACTCGGCCGTGGAGTGCACGGCGGCCGGGGTCTCGACGAAGACGGACAGGGGCTCGTCGTCGGACAGTCCGAGGCGCTGTCGCAGGCCAAGGTACTCGTCCAGGTCGTTGATGAACGGCACCGCGAAGCTCACCCGGTCCGCTTCCGGGCCCAGGCGTTCCCGCACGTGGGCGCGGAGGGCTTGGAACGCCCGCGGGTAGTGGGGCTCTTGCAGCAGCCACCGCGCGCCGTGCAGCCCGAGTTCGGGGTTGGGCTCGTGGTCCACGTCGACCACGTCGGTGATCCGTGCGGCGTCGTCCGATCGCAGGTCGAGCAGCCTCATGACCAGGCGTTGGCCGGGGAGGAGTTCCTTGACGAAGGAGCACAGCTCCGCCGCGATGGCGACCCCGTAGCCCTCGGCGCCCTCGACCCCCTCCCGGAGCAGGTCGAGCGGCCTCAGACCGGTCGACAGGCACACGAACTCCTCGCGGATGAAGAAGGAGGTCACCTGCTCGACGCGGGGAGCGATCGCGTTGGTCGACTGGATGTCGGTCGCGTCGGCGATGACCACGCAGATCGACCCGAGGTCGCCGATGGCGACCGCCGGGAGTTGCGCGGCCCGGACGAGGGTGTCGGCCTCGCCGAGCGTGACCGACTGGCGGTCGGTCCGTACGGTGACCAGACCGGTCATGCCGGCGAGTTCGGACTGCGCCACCCGGAGCACCGGGATACCCCGCGAGCGGCACAGGGACTCCATGTGGCCGGTCCGGCCTCCGCTGGAGCAGATCACGGCGGCCGAGGCGACGATGGTGTCGTAGAGTTCCGGGCCGAGCGCTTCGACCACCAGCACGGAACCCTCGACGGGTCTCCCGGTGTGGTTGCAGAGACCGCTGACGCTGGTCGACGGCGAACCGACGAGCAGTACCCCGGTGATTTCCCGAAGGTGCACGGCGTCTCCTACCGAGTCGGAGCCGATCATGAGGCGAGCCTCGCACCCGTTCGACGGACCGTGCATCTTCCCGAGTGCGGGCTCGCGGGAATCCCGTTGTGCCCGCTGTGGACGGTGCAATGCGCTCGGACTACTCCGCCGGTTCGTCGAGCCCGAGAACGGAACGGAGTTCGCGCGGCGTCACGGACAGATCGGTCAACTTCGTCGTGGCGGCCGCGTTCACCGCGTACCGCAACGCGCGATCCGACACCGGGGTCATGTCATCGCGGGTCGTGATTTCGCGGATCGCCCGGATGCTCTCTTCGACGCGGGTTCCCAGCGCCTCGCGGTCGTCGCGACGCCGGGTGGCCATGCGCCGCACGTCGAGTGCGACGGAATGCGCCACCGCGTCGGCCAATTCCCCGTCCGGCGGATCGGCCGACATCGCGACGACATCGGCGGCCTGTTCGTCGTAGCGGCGTTCGAGCCGGTGCAGCGCGGTGGCGGCGACGACCACGGAATGGTTCTTGATCGCCGCGAGGTTGAACGTGAACGCGCCGGTCCGGCCGATTCGAACGATCTCGTCGCCCTCACGCGGACTGCCGATCACCGAGATCGGCCCGGACGGGATGCCACCCGGCCCGAGGAGGTTTCCGCGGACGTCCACCTCGACGCCCCGACCGGTGCGCTCGTGCGCGACGGCGATCTTCTTCCGCAGGAGGTTCGACCAGAGCGGCGAGTCGACGCGTCGGTAATCCGATTCGCGGCCGAAGTTCGAGATCACCAGGTCCGCTTCGATGGTCTGCGTCGCCTGTTCCGACGCGATGGACAGGACCAGCCTGCCGGTCTCGGTGGCGCGGATCTCCTCGACGCCGCCGGTGGTGATCACCACCTGGCCGCCTTCGCCCATGGCGGCGTCGACTACTTCGGTGGTGTACGCCATGGCGCTGACCCGCAGCACCGCCAACAGGCTCCCGTAGCGGTTGAGGAGGCCGCGGAGTTCGGCCGACGGGATTTTCGCCAGGACCTCGGGTAAGTAGGGCTCCCACGCCTTGGCGATGCGTTCGGTCACCACGTCCGGCGACACTTCCGGGTGGTCGCGGGCGATGACGGCGCGGGCCCGTCCCCATTCCTCGGTGAAACGGCGGACGAAAGCCTTTTGCCCGTCGTAGGTGTCGTCGTCCAGGAGTCGAGGGCGCGGCAGGTCGATGACGCGGTGCCGGTGGTCCGCGGGATAGGTCCGCGGCGTCAGACCGGAGCGCGAGATCATGTGGATCCTGCCGGTGTGACCGCGGCGCAGCAGGACCGTCGCCGCGTCGTAGGCGGTGAGCAACGTGCCGATGATGGCGACGACGCCGTCCGGCCGAACACCGAGGACCCGCTCGATACCGGCCTGCGAGTACGCGTTGCGCACGAACGCGGGGTGGTCGGCCACCTCGGCGGCGAACGCCGGGTACCGCTGTTCGAGGCCGGTGGCGAGCACGACGTGGTCGGCTTCGACGACCGACGCGTTGGCTTCGACGACCGACCCGTCGGTGTCGACCTCGCCGGTCGGCAGACCGGGACCGCTGACGATCACGCGCACGACGTCCGTGCCGACTTCCAGGTCGACCACTTCACCGTCGGCCTCGATCAGCCTCACCCCGTCGCACGCTTCGCGGGCGGCCTCGGCCAGGCGGTTCGCGAGGTAGTCGGGGTAGATCCGACGGGGCGCCGGGCCGGACTCGTGGAACGTGAAGTCACACCACTCCGGGGGCCAGCCGGTCCGGTCCGCCTCGTGGTTGGCCCAGTTCACGAAGTCGTCCACGTCTTCCCGGAACGCCGACATCCGGCCCGCCTGGATGTTGAAGATGTGGTGCCAGTGGTTGCTGTCCCGCTGGTACGCCACACCCGAGTTCCGGTATTCGGGTCGGCGCTCGACGAGCACGACCTGCAACGGGTCTCGGGCGAAGCGGAGTAATCGGATGGCGGTGGCGGTGCCACCCAGGCCCGCCCCGACGATGACGACCCTCCGGGGCCGGTCGACAAATCCCACTGGCAACCTCGGTCCTCGCCGACGCGGCCTGCGCCCGTGCGACGCCAGGACTGCGCCGTCCGCAAACCGCGATGATCAGCCCGCATGCTACGGGCTGATCATCGCGGGGAGAACCTCGCTTCGACCGGAGTGACCGGCGCGCTCAGAAGGTCAGGACCGGCTTGACCGTCTTGCCCGAGGACATGTCCCGGACGGCGGACGAGATGTCCTCGAACGCGTAGTGGTTGATGAGCTTGCCGATCGGCATCCGGCCGGTGCGGACGAGTTCCACCAGGGCCGGGATGAACGCCCTGGTCTCGCCGTCGCCGAGGGTGAGGCCGACGACCTTCTTGCCGCCCAGCATCGCGTTGACGTCGAGCCCGACCTCGGAGCCGAACGGGGGAGCGCCGACGATCACGAGCGTGCCGCGTGCGGCGAGTGCGTCGGCGCCCTTGCGCAGCACCGCGGTGCTGCCCGTGGTCTCCACGATGCCGTCGGCGCCCGCGCCACCGGTGATCTCCGCGATGGCCTCGGCGATATCGGCCGAGCCGCCGTCCACCACGTGCGTCGCGCCGAGTTCGAGGGCGAGGTCGAGCCGTTCACCGACCTTGTCCACCGCGATGATGGTGGTCGCGGGGGTGAGGGTCGCGGCCATGACCGCGGACAGGCCCACCGCGCCGGCGCCGAGCACGACGACCGTGCTGCCCGGTCGTGGTTGCAGGACGTGCCAGACCGCGCCCGCCCCGGTCTGCACGCCGCAGCCCAGCGGCGCCAGCGATTCCAGCGGGATCTCCGGGTCCACCTTGATCAGGCTGCGCTCGTCGACGATGGCGAGCTTGCTGAACGAGGACTGGCCGAAGAAGTGGCCGCCGACCGGCGTGCCGTCACGGGTGATGGTGGCGGAGCCGTCGGCGCGCGTGCCGCCGAGCAGGTTGAGCGGGAGCCAGGATCCGCAGTAGGCGGGGTGGCCGTCACGGCAGTTGCGGCAGTGCCCGCAGGAGGTGAACGACAGGATGACGTGGTCACCCGGCACGACCTCGGTGACGCCCGGGCCGACGTGCTCGACGACGCCCGCGCCCTCGTGGCCGAGCACCCCCGGCAGGGGGAACGGCAGCCCGCCGCTCGCCACACCGAGATCCGTGTGGCACAGGCCGGCCGCGACCATCCGGACCACGACCTCCCCCGCGCGCGGCTCGTCGAGTTCGATCTGGGTCAGGGTGAACGGTGCGCCGCCGGACTCGACGATCGCCGCTGTGGTGGTGGTCATGAGCGGGATTCCCCAATCGGAGGATTCAGTCGAGCGGAGGGTTCAGTCGAGGGAGATGACGACGGACTTGACCTTGGTGTACGAGTCGAGCGCCTCGGGGCCGTACTCGCGGCCGAAACCGGAGTTCTTCACCCCTCCGAACGGGACGGCCGGGTCGAGCATCGCCCAGTCGTTGATCCACACGATCCCGGCCTGCAACCGGTCCGCGACCCGGTGCGCACGGGCCAGGTTCGTCGTCGCGAGACCCGCGGCCAGGCCGTACTGGGTGCTGTTCGCGAGTTCGACGGCCTCGTCCTCGGAGTCGAACGGCTGCACCGTGAGGACCGGCCCGAAGACCTCTTCCTGCACGACCCGCGAGTCGTTCGGCAGGTCGGCGATGACGGTGGGCCGGTAGTAGTAGCCGCCGTTCAGTTCCAGGCGCTGACCGCCGCAGACCACGCGACCGCCTTCCTGCCGGGCGAGGGCGACGTACTCCTCCACCTTCTTCAGGTGCCGGTCGGCGGCCATCGGCCCGATGACGGTCTCCGGGTCGCGCGGGTCGCCGACGGGGACACCGGGTACGGCGTTGGCGAGGATGTCCACCACCGTGTCGTACAGCGGCCGGGCGACGAGCAGCCGGGGGCCGGCCATGCAGAACTGGCCGGTGTTGAAGACGAATCCCTTGATGATGGAGCCGATGGCCTTGTCCAGGTCGGCGTCCTCGAAGACGATGTGCGCGGCGTTGCCGCCGAGTTCCATGGTGACCGACTTCAACGCCTCACCCGCGACGCTCGCGGCGTGCTTGCCGATGGCGGTGGAGCCGGTGAAGGCCACCTTGTCCACGCCGGGGTGGCGCAGCAGCGCGTCGCCCGCGACGGACCCGGTGCCGGTCACCACGTTCACCACGCCGTCGGGCACACCGGCCTGCTGGAACAGCTTGGCCATGAACAGCGCGCTCAGCGGCGTGTCGTCGGCCGGCTTGTGGACCACCACGTTGCCCGCGGCCAGCGCGGGCGCGATCTTCGTGCTGGACAGGATCAGCGGGAAGTTGAACGGCGTGATGGCCGCGACCACGCCGAGCGGTTCCCGGCGGGTGTAGGCGAAGGCGTTGAGCGGGGTCTTGCGAGTGGCGCCGTCGATGCCCTGCGCCAGACCCGCGCAGTACTCGTACTGCTCGACGGCGGTCGCCACGTCCACGACCCGGGCCAGCGTCACCGGCTTGCCGACGTCGAGGCTTTCCAGGCGTACGAGCTCGTCGGCGTTCTCCCGGATCAGCTCGGCGATCCGGTTGAGCACGCGGGCGCGTTCCCGTCCACTGAGGGCGGCCCACGGGCCGAACGCCTCGCGGGCCGCGGTCACCGCCGCGTCGATGTCGGCCGCGCCGCCGTCGGCGACCGTGCCGATCACGCTGCCGGTGGACGGGTCCAGGACGTCGATCCGGCCACCGGAGGCCGCGTCCCGCCACTGTCCACCGATGAAGAGCAGGCCGTCGTCGTTGCGCGTGCTGCTCATGGCCACCGTCCGTCCGTAATCGACAGGAAACCTGATGGCCGAAGTATTAACATCAGCAGGTTTCCTGTCAATGGCTTACTGTGCTTGGTGACGGAGGGGGAGTTGGGGATGACCATTACGGCCCAAGAGGAGCACCACGAGGGACGGCACGCGACCTCGTTGCTCTACGCGGTCAAGCGCGTGGAGTTGGTGGTGCGCTCACACCTCGACGAGTTGCTGCGCCCCTCGGGCATCACGGTAGCGCAGTACACGGCGCTGACCGTGCTCGAACGACACGACGGCCTGCCCGCCGCACGCCTGGCCCGGGACTCGTTCGTGACCGCCCAGTCCATGGCGGACATGGTGTACGCGCTGGAGAAGCGCGGCCTCATCGAGCGCGAACGAAACCCCGCCAACCGCCGCGAACTGTTGATCCACCTGACCGACGAGGGCCGGAAACTGCTCGCCGACCAAGCCGAGGCCGTCGCGGCCGTGGAGCGCCGCATGATCAGCGAACTGTCGCCGCAGCAGGTGGACCAGTTCCGATCACTGCTGACCGACGCCTGGCGCGCCCTGTCGTAGCCGGACGTTTGTGAACAGCAACCCCGTGTAGCCGCCCGGGCACTTGAGGTGGGTCACCTGTCCGTGTGTTGCCATTCGGGCTGACCGTTTCACCCGGGCATCGACCTCCAGGGGTAAGACGCTCCCCCCTGGAGGTGGAACATGCCTGATCCCCGCTACTCCTTCGACATCGCGGGTTCCGAGGACGACAACCCCGTCGCGATGGACCCCCGGCTCCAGCACGTCCTCGCCGGCAGGCGGCATGGCACGGCCGAAGCGGCCGACGCGACGGGCGGGAGGGTCGCGGTCATCGCGAAGGTGTCCTCGCGGCCGACTCGCGGACCACGGCCGGCGTGGCGTCCAAGTCCGGGACGAGCATGGCGTCAACCACTGCGGTTCGAACCCGCGGGTGAGCCGCAACGGGCTTCCGCGCCGCGGCGGGTGATCGTCAAGGTGCGGAAGCCCGGTTACGTGCCGCCGGGCTTCACTGTGCGCAAGAGGATCGACGACACCCTGTTCACCGCCGAGGCCGCCGAGTCCGCCCTCGCGGCGGCGGCGGACGACCCGGACGTCCACTTCGTGGAAGGCTCCCGTCGGCTGCACCCGGACTAGACGTCCGACCGGCGTCGGGCCCGCGGGACCTCTTGACCGGACTCGCCCCCATGACCGGGCCGGGTGCCGGGAGAGCAGGCGGTCAGCAGGCGTCCTTGGCGGCGAGCACTCTGCGCAGGGCCTGGTCGACCCGTGCGGCGGGGAGTTCGCCGGTCGCCACGGCGCTCTCCAGGCGGTCGAGCACCTCGGTCAGTCGGCCGCCCGAGGTCCACAGTGCGATATCGGCCCCGGCCTTCAGGGCGACGACCACGGCGTCGGGCAGGGCGAACCGGTCGGTCACGGCCCGCATCGCGCCCAGGTCGTCGGTCATCGCGGGGCCGTCGAACGCGTACTCGTCGCGCAACAGGGAGTACGCCGCCGGGCTGAGGCTGGCCGGCTGCCCTTCGGTCAGCCCCGGAACGTCGATGTGGCCCAGCATGACCACTGCCTCGCCATACCGCGCGATGTCCTGGTACGGCACAAGATCGTTGCCGCGCAACTCCGCCAGCGACGGTGACCGCACCGCGCCCAGGTGGGAGTCGCCGGTGGTGTTGCCGTGGCCGGGGAAGTGCTTGATCACCGGGGTCACCCCCGCGTCGTGCAGGCCCTGCGCGAACGCGACCGCGTAGGCGGCGGCCACCTGCGGGTCGGCGCTGAACGACCGGTCGCCGATCACCGTGCGGTCCGGGCCGTTGGCGGTGTCGACGACCGGCGCGAGGTCGGTGGTCACACCCCTGGCCCGCATCGCCTCACCGCGTTCCCGAGCCACCGCCCGCACCTGGTCAGGTGACATGCCCTGGGCCATCTCCCGCGCGCTCGGCATGTCACCGTCCAGTGCCTCGATCCGCTGGACGCGCCCGCCCTCGTCGTCGACCGCGACGGTCAGCGGCACGGCCGCGGCGGCGCGCACCTGCTCCAACGCCCCACCGGACAGCAGCCCGACGTCGTCCCCGCCGATGAAGATGCCGCCCGCCTGCTCGCCCTGCACGAGCCCCAACGCCTCGTCGGGCCCGCGCGGGTTGACCCCGACCATGAGCAGCTGGGCGAGCCTCGCCCGCGGCGGCAGTGCGGCGATCGTGCCCGCACAGGCGTCCACCGGCGGGGCGGGCGCCGCCGACTCCGTGACGGAAGATCCGGGAACGGAGGACTCGGGAACGGACGACCCGGACCCCGACGATTCCGGGCCGGAAGCGCCCGGCGGGGGTGCGGCCGAGGTCAAGGCCGTGCCATCCACGCTCACGCCGTACAACACCGCGACGAGCACCGCGCCTATTCCTACGGAGAGTAGTCGCGCGGGCATGCCGAACTTCCGCATGCCCCTCATCGCATCACACGTTCGTCGTCAATCACCGCAGTCATTGTCCCCCATCGTGCGGCCGTTCGGCCTAGACCGCAACCGTGACGACATGCCGATGTGCTATTCCGGGCCTATGTCACAGATCGTCAGCGAGACGGTCCCGGACCACGCTATCGGCAACGATCTACAAACCTTTCTTCACCCTGCGTGATAGTCCGGTCGTCACGACCTGTATGACGAGATACCCGACGAGCGCCGATACCAGCCCCTCGCCGGTCAGTTCCGGGTCGACGACGGTGACGGGCCCGCCGTGGCGGACCCGGGTCAGAACTGGGTCAGGGCTCGGTCACCCGTTCCAGCAGGGCGATCGCCTCGATCGGGGTCTGCTGTTCGGCCTCGGAGTAGTGCTCCTGCATCGCGCGGGTCAGCCACTCCTCGCCCACGCGCCGGGTGTCCTCGAACACCGCGCGGCCGGCCGGGCTCAGCGAGATCAGCTGCCGCCGGCCGTCGTCGGGATCGGGCCGGCGCGATCAGGCGTCAGACCCGCGAGGGCCCGGGAGGCGACTCGCCGGATCATGATGTGATTGCCTCCGACCTGATCAAGCCGAGTTCGTGCGTTGATCATCAGATCGAAGGGTTCACCATGCACCCGCTCGTCGCCAGGTTGGACCGTTGGATTCGCGAGAACCGCGCCGACTACTACGCCGGACTCGCCCCCGGTGCATCCCTGGAGACGATCGACCACCTCATCGGCGAATCGGTGCCGCCGCTGTTGCGAGAGATGCTCGCGTGGCGCAACGGCAACGACGACGAGGCTTTCCTGGACAACCGGACCTACATGTCGGTCCAGCGGATCCGGCAGACCATGGACGACATGACCGGGATGGCGGCCGGTGGCGAGTTCGACCTGGCGAACTGGTGGTGCCCGGACTGGGTGCCGTTCCTGGCGGGCGCCGGGGGCGACAACGTCTGCGTCGACCTCGGCGCGGCGATCGGCGGGCAGCCGGGTCAGGTTGTGGAGTTCCGGCACGACGACTCCGTCCGCCCGATCACCAACGCGTCCTTCGAAGCCTGGCTGGGCACCTACGTCGAGGCGCTGGAGGCCGGTTTGTTGGCCGAGGACGAAGGCGAGAACTACAGCGCCGCCGACACCGACGCCTACGACGCCCTCGTGACCGCCCGCAACCCCGGCTACCCGGTCTACGTCGACCTGTCCGCCGAGGCGTCCGTCGGCTGACCACCTGGCCGGTGCCCGGTTACGAGCCGTTCGCTTGCGTAAGATCGTCACGGGTCCGCGTCCATCCTCTGTGGACGGATGCGGTGACGGTTTTCCGTGAAGGGGTGCGCGATGTATCGCCGAAGTTCACCGGGAATTCCCCTGCGGACGCCGGCGATGTGCTTGATCGTCGCGCTGCTCCTGGCCGCGCCGACCACGGCGGTGCGGGAAGCGGAAGCGGCACCGGCCGGGGGTTCGGTCCAGGCCGCTGCCGATGTCGGTTCGTTCGCCGAATCCGAGCTGTGGGACTCGACCGACGACGACGCGTACGCCAACTTCCACGTGCAGGGTCTGGCGGTGATCCCCAAGGGGACCGTGCCACCGGCCGGGGATGGCCAGCCGCTGCCCGACGACGTCGTGCTCACGTTCACCGAGGGCCGGTTCGCCGTCTCCGACGCCGGACCGAAGGACCTGCTCGTCCGCCGCAGCGTGGACGGCGGGCGCACCTGGTCGCCCAGTGCACCCGTGGTGCCGTCCGACCCGGCGCACAGCTGGGGCAACGCCACACCCGTGGTGGACGAGCAGACGGGCCGGGTGTGCCTGTTCTACAAGGGCTCCAACGGATCGCTCTTCGTCAAGCGGAGCGACGACGCCGGGGCCAGTTGGACCGCCGCCGAGGACCTGACCCCGTTGTTCGCCTCGAACCCGCACGGGTGGACCCGCAACAGCCCCACCCCCGGCCACGGAATCCAGTTGCGCAACGGCCGGCTGCTGATGCCCCTCAACCACCGCGCGCCCGATCCCGACCCGAACTACGGCATCGACGCGGTCTACAGCGACGCCCACGGCGCACCCGGGTCGTGGCGGCGAAGTGCTCCGGCGCCGCTCGCCGTCGGCTACCCGATCAACGAAAGCCGCGCGTACGAACGCCGCGACGGAGCGGTCGTGATCAACGGCAGGTGGGGCGCGGGCGGTACCCGCTACCGCATCACCACGAGCAGCCTCGACGGCGGCCAGACCTGGTCGGCACCGGTGGTCGACGGCTCCACCGGGCAGTTCGTCTCGGTCGACGCGGGCATGCTCCAGTACAGCCGCGGCCCGGTCGACCGGCTGCTGTTCAGCCGGCCGGATTCGTCGGACCGGGAGAACATGACCGTCTCGATCTCCTACGACGACGGCGCGAGCTACCGGTACAGCAGGGTGGTCAACCCCGGCGCGTCCTACTACTCCGACCTCGCCCGGTTGTCCGACGGCACGATCCTGCTGGCCTACGGCCGGGACGGTGACGTGCCGAGCTTCCCCGAGCGGATCGCGATCGCCCGGTTCGATCTGGAGTGGTTGACCAGGGGACGGGACAGCTTCGCCGCCGGTCCCGGGCTCTCCCAGCACGAGTACGAACTGGCCACCGCAGAAGCCCGTACCGGCACGGGGGCGTCGGTGCCGATCGTGTCCGACGCCAACGCCCGTGGCGGCAAGGCGCTGCGCTACCCGGCTCCCGCTGTGGGGGACCACGTCGACGTCCCGTTCGACGTCACGCAGGCGGGCGAGTACGAGGTGGCCGTGCGGCTGCACCGCCGTGCCGACCGGGGACGGGTGCGGGTGAGCGTCGACGGCACGAACCTGACCCAAGGCCTGCTCGATCCGACGATGACGGTCGGCGAGGGCTACCAGGTCTACCGGCTGGGCACGATCCCGCTGACCGGTGGGCGGCACTCGATCCGGTTCACCCTGGCGGACCGGGGACGCGGCGGCGGCAGCGTCATCGCCGCCGACCAGCTGACGTTGACCTCCGGTGGGCACCCGGCCGACGCGCCGAGCGTGGTGGCGGACAACGACTCCATCGCGAGCTTCGAGGCGGTTTCCGGCTCCTGGACACGCGTCACGGGCGTCACGGGCTACTACGGCCAAAGCCACCACACACATCCTGCCGGGACCGGCAGCGCCCAAGCCCGGTTCCGGCCCGATGTGCCGATGAGCGGCGTGTACGAGGTCTCGGTCTGGTACCGGGCGGCCGCGAACCAGGCGTCCAACGCCTCCTTCACGATCCGCCACGCTGAGGGTCAGGTGACGACCAGGGTGGATCAGCGGTCCGGCGGGGGACGATGGGTGCGGCTCGGCGAGTTCGCGTTCTCCGGTGGTGGTGGGGGCACGATCGAACTCTCGGACGCCGCCGACGGCCTGGTCGTCGCCGATGCGATCCGCCTCGCCCACCGGGGTGCCGTCACGGACAACGACGCGGCCGGCTATGAGGTGGTGTCGGGGGAGTGGAACCCGGCGACCGGAGTCGACGGCTACTACGGGCACAACTACCGCACTCACCCGGCGGGCACCGGCAGCGCGGTAGCGCGTTGGCGACCGGACGTGCCGACGAGCGGCATGTACCAGGTGGCCGTCTGGTACACGGCGCACACCAATCGCGCGTCGAATGCGCCGTACGTCGTGAACCACGCCAACGGCTCCACCACCGTCCGCGTCGACCAACGCAACCGCGGCGGTCAATGGGTCGTGTTGGGCTCCTTCTGGCTCACCGCCGGCCAGACCGCCACCGTCACCCTCTCCGACGCGGCCGACGGATACGTCGTCGCCGACGCGGTACGGATCATCACGCCGTAGTCCTGCCCGTGAACGACGAGGCCTGTTGAACCCTGACCAGGCGTGCCACTGCCGTATGGGCGGGAGCACGTGTCACTCCCGGAGGTGACGGGAGGTGGCGGCGTCGTCGGGGAAGCGCTGCTCCTCGTAGCGGCCACCGCGATTATGGGTGGCTCGCCACCACTATTCGGTGGTTAATCGCCGGCTTCCTTGTCAGTGCGCTCCGGCGTGGCCACGATGGAAAACGCGGGGCGTCGAATCGGAAATGGTGCTGCTGAAGAACTGCCGCGCAATGTGATCGCGCTCCATCAGCGCGCTGCGCGCCTTTCTCCGGATTATGCACGACGCTTTCGGTCGATCACGACAGGAGCCGTCGATGACCCGCGCCCGGAAACGGCTTCCACTGTGCCGCCGACGTCGGAATCGGTGCCGGACGAGCCGATCGAGAGGGGTGTGACATGACCGATGGACGGCGGTTCGACCCGCCCGGGAACATGACCGACTTCGACCACATCGCCGACCAGCGCGCGCAGTGGAACACCACGGTGTCCGGCTGGTTCGACGAAATCATCCAGTACCACGAGCAGCACCTGCTGATCGGCCAGAACGGCCAACCGGGCGAACACCGGGCCCGCTCGGCGGCCGTCGTGCGCGCCGACGGCACCACCGTGCCGCTGTCCGCGCCACCCACCCACCGGCGGCGGCTACTTCTTCGCGCCGTCCATCACCGCGCTGCGCACCGTGCTGGGCGCGGTCGAGTCCTAGCCGAACAGCGCGAACAGCGCGTCACCGCGAACACCGCGAATACCGAGAGAGGACCGTCGTGACGACCACGAAGTTGCCCCAACAACAGGATGTGGAGACGGTGGCAGCGGCCGGACTGGGTCGTGACGTCATCTTCGACTACCTGCGCAACGCTGGTGTGGACCAGATGTTCGGCGTGCCGGGCACGAACGAGGTGCCGATCATCGACGGCACCGACGTGACGTCCAACCTGGTCTCGTACGTGCCGTGCCTGCACGAGAACATCGCGCTCGGCGCGGCCATGGGCTATGCCCGGCTCACCGGCAAACCCGGTGTGGTCGAGCTGCACGTCACGCCCGGCGCCGGGCACGCGATCGGCAACCTTTACAACGCCTCCAAATCGCACATCCCCGTGGTGGTGCTGTGCGGCCAGCAGCACAGCGAGCTGCTGATCCAGGAGCCGCTGCTGGCCTCCGACCTGGTCCGCACCGCCGAGCAGTACACCAAGTGGTCCTACGAGGTGCGCGGCCCCGACGAGATCGGCCCGGCGATGCAACGCGCGCTCAAGGTCGCCCTCGCGCCGCCGCAGGGGCCGGTGTTCCTGTCGATCCCGTGGGAGTTCACCATCCAACCCGCCCGGGACGAGGGCGAGGGCCGGGTCACGCGCATCGCGCCCGGTTTCATCGGCGACCCGGCCGAGGTGGAGAAGGCCGCTCGGCTCCTCTCCGGCGCGCCCAACCCGGTGATCATCGTCGGTGACGGGGTGGGCGCGGCCGACGCGTGGGCCGAGGTGTCCGCGTTGGCGGACAAGCTCGTCAACCCGCGCATCTACAGCGAACCGTTGAGCAGCTTCATGAACTACAACAACGCCGACGAGCGCTGGAAGGGTGAGCTGCCCCCGTTCCAGGACCGCATGCGGGAGGTGTTCGAGGGTTGCGGCGTGGCGTTCCTGTGCGGGTTCAACGCCCAGGCCCAGCTCGTGGTGTTCAACTGGGCGCGCGGCCAGCTCATCCCACCGGGCGTGCCACTGGTCTACCTGCACAACGACCCGTGGCAGCTGGGCAAGAACTTCTACGGCGAGGCCGCGATCCTCGGCGACATCAAGGCCACCCTGCCGCGGATCACCGCCCTGATGCCCGAGCCACCGACCCTCGACGATGCCCGCGCCGAGGCCGACGACACCCGGCGGCGGGAACGGGAGCAGCGCGCCCTCGCCGTCACCGAGGCCGCGTCCCGGAGCACGGACGGCCGGATACCCGGCGAAGCGGTCGCGGTGGCGCTGCGGAAGGTGCAGGACAAGGGCCTCGCACCCAACCTCACCCTGGTCAACGAGGCCGTGTCGGACTCCGGGGCCTTCCAGAAGCACCTGCGGTTCGACCGGCCGACCGGCTACTTCGTCGGCCAGGGCGGATCGCTCGGCTACTCGATGCCGGCCGCCCTGGGCACCGCGCTCGCGGACGGCGACCGCACCGTCGTCAACGTCGTCGGCGACGGGTCCGCGCTGTTCTACCCGCAGTGCTGGTGGACCGCGGACAAGCTGGACCTGGCGATCCTGTTCGTGGTGCTGAACAACCAGGCGTACAAGACGCTGCTCATCGGCCTCGACGAGATCGGCGACTCGTACGGCTGGTACCCGACCGGAAACGCCGGCTACCTCCGGCTCCCGCCGCCACCGGACCTCGACTTCGTGCAGCTGGCAGCCGGGTACGGGATCGACGGCGAGCACGTCACCGCCGCCGACCAGCTCGAAGCCGCGCTGACCAGAGGGCTGGAGCAGGTGCGCGGCAGCCGGCCCCGGTCGTACGTCATCGAAGTGGCGACCACCGCCGACCTGCCGCCGCGCGAAGCCCGGACCTGGTTCGACGAAGTCGTCGTCGTGCCCTGACCCCCCGCAACGAGGAGCGCACCCATGACCGAATCAGTGGACTACGCCATCGTCGGCGGAGGGGTCTCCGGCCTGTACACCGCGTGGCGGCTGCTGGACGACGACCCCACCAGGACGGTGGTCGTACTCGAAGCGTCCGACCGGATCGGGGGCCGACTGCTGACCTGGAACCCGGCGGGCGAGAACGCGGGCCTGCGCGCCGAACTCGGCGGTATGCGGTTCTTCCCGCAGCAGGAGATGGTCACCGCGGTGATCAACCGGATCGGCCTGACCGCCCAGCGGATTCCCTTCTACACCACCGGTCCGGGCCTGATCTGGAGCCTGCGCGGCAACCGCTGCGCCGCGGGCGACATCGAATGCGCGTCCAGCCGCTACGCGCTGGAGGACGGCGAGCGGGACAAGTCGCCCGCCGACCTGGTGAACGGCGTGATCGAGGCGGTGCTGAAGGACAACGGCGTGACCGAGGTGCCCACGACCCGCAAGGGCTGGGACGAGCTCAAGCCGAAGCTCACTTACCGCGGCCGTCCGCTGTGGACGGTGGGCTACTGGAACCTGCTGTACGACAAGCTGTCACCCGAGGCGTACCGGTACATCGTGGACGCCTTCGGGTACTACACGACCTCGCTGAACTGGAACGCGGCCGAGGCGTTCCAGGCCCTGTCGCTGGACTTCACCACCGACCCCGCGTACGAGACCCTGGCCAAGGGCTTCGACCAGATCCCGCGCACGCTCGCGGAGAAGGTCCGCGGCCTGGACGGCGATATTCGCACGGACACCCCGGTGCGGGGCTTCGAGGCGCAGTCCGACGGCTCGGTGCTGCTCAAGTGCGGCCCGGCCGGCGACGTGCACGCCCGCAACGTGGTGCTCTGCCTGCCGCGCCGTTCGCTGGAACTGCTGGACCCCAGCGAGAGCTTCGACCTGCACACCGACGAGCGGCTGCGCGCACTCGTGTCGTCGGTGCGGCCGTACCCGGCGTTCAAGCTGTTCCTGCTGCACGAACAGCGCTGGTGGGAGCAGTACGGTTTCAACGGCGTGCGGATCGAGCACGGCCGCTCGGTCACCGACATGCCGATCCGGCAGACCTACTACCTGCGGCCCGACGCATGCGAACAGGGCACGTGTCCGGAGTACGGCCTGGTGATGGCCTCCTACGACGACTCGACCGCGGTCGACTTCTGGCGAGGCCTCGAACAGCCCGACAGCGAGGTGGCCAGGAACGACGCTGGGATGGCTGCCAAGATGGCCCAGGTGTTCGCCGGCTTCACCGGGCTCGCCCTCGACTCGGCGGAGGCCCCGCCGTTCGACCCGCCACCGGTCCTGCACGAGGCCCCGGAGGCGATGATCGACCACGCCCGGCGGCAGCTCGCGAGGCTGCACGGAATCCCGGTCGAGCAGGTGCCGCAGCCGCTGTTCGGCGCCTATGCCGACTGGAGCCTCGACCCGTTCGGCGGCGGCTGGAACTTCTGGGAACCGCAGGCCAACCCCCAGGAAGTCATGCCCGCCGTACGCCGCCCGCTACCGGAGGCCAACCTCTACATCGCGGGTGAGGCGTACTCGGGCGTCCAAGGCTGGGTCGAGGGCGCACTGACCACCGCGGAGAAGGTCCTCCAGGACGGCTTCAAGCTGGAGCCCCCGGACTGGCTGAACGGCGTCTACCTGGGCTGGTGACGGCCCGGACGCCCGCTACCGATCGTCGGTGCCGCCGTACGAGCGCGGTGGCACCGACGATCGCCCATCACGCCGTTGGTGACCCGACCGGGTGAAGCGTCACGGTGAAGGTGACGGGTTTGGCGTCGAGTTGGTATTGGGGGAGTACGCCGGGGCCGCACGCGGCGCTGCCGATGCCCTGTTGGGCGTGGTCGAGGTTGACGTGGATTCGGTTGTCCGGCACCAGGTCGGTGGTGTGCCTTGCGGTGTCGAGGGCTTCGCTGGTCCAGCGGCGGGCGGTGAAGTCGAACGTGGGGCTGCCGGTGAACCGCAGTCCGGTGCCGGCGGCGTCCAGGAGGGTCGCCCAGCGGACTTCGGCGCGGTTGCCGTTTTCCTGGGGGAAGATGTAGGGGGTTTGCAGCTGGTCTACGTCGTGGTGGAACCTGCCGACCCTCGCCGCCAGTCGGGTGTCGGCGTACGCCTCACCGGGACCGAGGCCGAACCACGTGACGCGGTCCAGCTCGGCGGGCACGGCCATCCGCAGGCCCAACCGCGGCAGCGGGCAGGGCCACCGGCCCTCGGGGACCGCCTCCACGGTCAGCCGCACCCCGTCGCCCTCCGCGGCCCACCGGTACGTCGTGGTGATGCCGAGGTCGGTGGCCGCCGGCGCTACCCGCGTGCGCACGACGAGCTCGGTGCCCACGAAGCTCACGTCGTCGATGCGGTGCGACATCCGGTGCAGGCCGATCTCACGCCAGACATCACCCAACGGCCGATCGCTGAAGCCCGCGCCCCGGAGATCGTTGTCCGTCAGCGCGCGCCACACGTCCAGACGTGGGCCGACGACGTCGAGCCCGCCCAACGAGGTCAGTCGGCCGTCCGCGTCGAACGTGCCCGAACCGAGGGTGCGGCGGGTGACGTCAACAGGACCGCCCACCACCGCAGCGGGGGTCGCGCGCGCCACCTGCACCTGTCCCCAGGCGACTTCGTGCCCGGCCGGCGCCCAAGGCTGATCGGCGGCGAGCACGGCGCGCACCGTCAGCCACAGCTCACCGGTGTCCGACGCACGTCGGCTCGACTCGGGCAGCGCGACCCGGACGGTCTCACCGGCCGCGATCGGGGGCACGTCCAGCCCATCCGACGCGACGGTGACGCCGTCGTGCTGGAGCAGCCAGGAGAACGCCAGGTGCGAGGTGTCGACGAAGTCGTGCCGGTTGGCGATCGTCACCGCAGCCGTCACCGCAGCCGTGTCCGCATCTACTGCCGGGACGATCCGGACCGGCTCGATCACCTTGCCGAACTCGATCAGTCCGGGCGACGGCACCCGATCGGGGAACACGAGACCGTCGATGACGAAGTTGCCGTCATGCAGCTCCTCACCGAAATCGCCGCCGTAGGCGAAGAACTCCCGCCCGTCCGCGGTGCGCTGCCGGATGCCGTGGTCCTGCCACTCCCAGATGAACCCGCCCTGGCACCGCGGATAGGCCTCGAACAACGCCTGGTACTCGGCCAGGCCGCCCGGCCCGTTGCCCATCGCGTGCCCGTACTCGCACAGGATGAACGGCATCGAACGCCGCCTGGCGTCCAGCTCCGGGTCGTCCGCCGCGTCGGAGTGCGGCGGTTCGGCGCGCATCCCGATGGCCTCCACCTCAGCGTGCGAGGCGTACATCCGGCTGAACACGTCGACGTACCGGCACGTCTGGTCGCCTTCGTAGTGGATGGGCCGACCCGGGTCCCGCTCGCGCGCCCAGTCCGCCATGGCGGCCAGGTTCCGGCCGGTGTGGCTCTCGTTGCCCAGCGACCACATGATGATGCTCGGGTGGTTCTTGTCCCGTTCCACCATCCGCCGCATCCGGTCCAGGAAGGCGCCCCGCCACTGGAGGTCGTCACTGGGGTTGGCCCGCCAGTCCACTTCGCCGAACCCGTGCGTCTCCACATCGCATTCGTCGACGACCCAAAGTCCCAGCTCGTCGCACAGGTCGAGGAAGGCGGGGTGCGGCGGGTAGTGGCTGGTGCGAACCGCGTTCACGTTGTGCCGCTTCATCAACTCCAGGTCGGTCCGCATCGCCTCGACCGGCACGACCCGGCCGAGATCCGGGTGGAACTCGTGCCGGTTCACGCCGCGCAACAGGATCGGCCGGCCGTTCACCCGCAATTGGTCGTCCGCAATGGACACGGTGCGGAAACCGATGCGCAGCGGCACGCGTTCGCCCGGGGTGGCCAGCACGCCGTCGTAAAGACGGGGTGATTCCGCGCTCCACGGCTCGACGTCCGCGGTGTGCTCGTGCGTCGCCGGACCGTCGATCGCCAGTTCGGGCACCGTCAGCCAGGCATCAGCGGCATCGGTCTCGACGCGGAGCGCGCCCCGGCCGGTGGTGTGGTCGTAGTCGGCGTGCACGAAGAAGTCCCGCACCCCGTCCACCGGTCGGGCGAGCAGGGTGACCTCCCGGAAGATCCCGGGCAGCCACCACATGTCCTGGTCCTCCAGGTAGCTGCCGGACGACCACTGGTGCACCCGCACGACCAGCACGTTGCGGCCGGGCCGCAGGCGGTTGCCGACCTCGAACTCGGTCGGCAGCCGGCTGCCCTTGCCGTGGCCGAGCGGCTGGTCGTTCAGCCAGACCTTGAAACAGGAGTCCACGCCCTCGAAGCGCAACGACGTGGGCCCGTCCGGCCAGTCGGGGGGCAGGTCGAACTCGCGGCGGTGGTCGCCGGTCGGGTTCTCGGTCGGCACGCGCGGCGGGTCGACCGGGAAGGGGAACCTGTCGTTGGTGTACGCCGGGAGGCCGTGCCCGTGCATGGGCCAGGACGACGGCACCGGCAGTTCCGTCCACGACGTGTCGTCGAAGGCGGCCTTCTCGAAGCCGTCGGCCACGTCCGCCCGCGGCAGCAGGCGGAACTTCCAGTCCCCGTCCAATGACAGCGACGCCGCGTCCGAGCCGAACGCCGCACGCGGCCGGCAGCGGCGCGCGCCGGGTGTGGGCTGCTCGTAATACGGTAACGCGCTCATCCAGGGCACCCTTTCGTCCGACACGTCAGCCACGCACCGCTCCCTTGACCGCGTCGGCGATGAAACCACGGGCGAACACCGTGAACATGATCACCAGCGGCAGCACCGAGAGCAGCGCACCCGCCATGATCATGCTGTAGTCCTGGCCGTAGGACCTGTTGAGCTGGGACAGTGCAACCTGGAGGGTGAGTCGGTCCGGGTCGACCAGCACGATCAGTGGCCATACGTAATCGTTCCACGCCATGATGAACGTGTAGATGCCCAGGAACGCGAGTCCCGGTCGGATTACCGGCAGCGCGACGTGCCAGTACTGGCGGAAGAAGCCGCACCCGTCGAGACGGGCGGCGTCGAGCAGTTCGTCCGGCACCGCTCCGGTGATGTACTGGCGCATCCAGAAGATGCCGAAGGCGTTGGCCGCCGCCGGCACGATCAACGCCTGCAACTGCCCCGCCCACCCGAACTGCACCATCACCAGGAACTGCGGGATCAGCGAGAGCTGCGCCGGCAGCATGAACATGGCGATCAGCAGGCCGAACAGCGCGCGGCGGCCGGGGAACTCGAACTTGGCGAAGGTGAACGCCGCCAGCGAGTCGAAGAAGAGCACCAACACGGTGGTGGAGACCGCGACCACGATGGTGTTGCCCATCGCGGCGAAGAACGGGATCTTCTCGAACACGTGCGCGATGTTCGTCCACAGTTCGGAGCCGATGGTCAGCGTCGGCGGGTACCGGTAGATCGCGCTGGTCGTGTTGGTCGCCATCACGATCATCCAGTAGAACGGGAACAGCGAGACGACCACGCCGGCGAGCAGGAACAGGTGGCGCAGGAGTCCCCGGGGCCGCTTGGCTCCCACGATGGGCCTGGTACGCACGGCCGCCCCTCTCATTTCTCACGCCGTTGGACGAGGCGCCAGTTGATGGCCGCGAAGAGCGCGATGACCGCGAAGACCACCCAGGCGATCGCGGCGCCGTAGCCGAAGTCGCGGTTGTCGAAGGCCTGGTGGTAGAAGTAGAGGACCATGGTCAGGGCGCCCTGACCGGGGCCGCCGGTGTTGGGGTTCAGCGTGGTGTTGGTGCCGAACAGGACCTGGGGTTCGGTGAAGCTCTGCAACCCGCTCACGGTCGAGACGATCACCGTGAACAGGATGATCGGGCGCAGCATGGGGATCGTGATGCGGAAGAAGGTTTGCACGGGGCCGGCGCCGTCGATCTTCGCCGCCTCGTACACGTCCGACGGGATCGTCTGCATGCCCGCGAGGTAGATGATCGCGTTGTAGCCGGTCCACTGCCAGGTCATCACGGTCGCGACCGCGATCTTCATGCCGAGCGGGTCGGTGAGCCACCGGCCCGTCGGCAGGCCCACCGCCTGCAGGACCGCGTTGACGAGCCCGAAGTTCGTGCTGAACACGGCACCGAAGAAGATCGCCACCGCGACCAGCGAGGTGATGTTGGGGATGAAGTAGGCGACTCGGTAGAAGGCGCTGAACCGCTTGGTCGAGTTCAGCATCGCGGCGATCACCAGCGCCATGGCCAGCATCGGGACGGTCGAGATGACCCAGATGATGAACGTGTTGCGCATGGACAGCCAGAACGTGCCGTCGTCCAGCACGTAGCGGAACTGCTGAAGCCCGACGAACTCCATCTCGCCGAAGCCGTCCCACCGGTGGAACGCCAGGTACAGCGAGAACAGCACCGGGAACAGCCCGAACACCGCGAAGATCAGGAAGAACGGCGAGATCGCCAGGTATTGCGGCCAGTACGACCGGATCCGGCGGGAACCCGGGACACGACGAACATCCGTGTCCGGGTCCACCGCCGGTTTCCGCACCGGCCTGGCCGCCCGCAACGTCGCCAATTCAGCTCAGCCCGAGGCGCTGGCCGATTTTCTTGGCCTCGGCGACGGCGTCGGCCCACGCGGCGTTCGGGTCCTTCCCGCTGGACTCCACGTTGGTCAACTCCGTCTGGAACGGCGCCGAGACCGCCTGGTCGTTGGGGCTCTCGTACTGGACCGGGATCTTCTCCGCGGACGGCCCGAAGACCTCGGTGGTGATCTGCCCGCCGAAGAACGGGTCGGGCGCGGTCAGCGCGGGCGCCGTGTACGTCGCGGGGGTGGAGGGGAACAGCGCCGAGTCGGTGAAGCCGCGGGCCTGGTTCTCCGGGGAGAGGATCCAGCTGATGATCTTGAACGCCACGTCCGGCTTGGCGCACTCCTTCGGGATGGCCAGGAACGAGCCGCCGATGTTGGCCGCCCCGCCCGGTCCGGCCGCCACGCCCCACTTGCCCGCGGTGCCCGCCGCGGCCGACTTGATGTCGATGGCGGCCCAGGCGGCGCCGGTCAGGGTGGACAACGAGCCGCTGGTGAGGCCCGCGTTCCAGTCCGGCGTGTTGGCCTGGCTCTTGGCGTTGATGCCGAGCGCGATGGTGCTGGTCGCCAGGTCCCAGGCCCGGCGGATGTGGTCCTGGTCGCCGATGAAGCGCTCGTTCTCGTCCACGTAGCGGGCCGTGCCCTGCCCGACGATCAGGTTGAACACCGCCCAGGTCTCCGAGATCATGAACGCGTCGGCGCGGGCCTTCTTCAGCTCCACGCCCGCCGCGAAGTAGTCCTCCCAAGTGGACATCTGCGCGGCCACGGCGGCGGGCTCGGAGGGCAGTCCGGCCTCGGCGAAGACGTCCCTGCGGTAGAACATCGCGGTCGGCCCGATGTCGATCGGGAAGCCGATCAGCTTGCCGTCCTTGGTCATGCCCTTCTTCCACTTCCAGGGCAGGTACTGGTCGGCGATGCTGCCCGCGCCCAGGTCGAGCAGGTTGAGGAACCGGTCGGACTGCGGCGTGAACGAGGCGAAGTCCTCACCCTTGATCCCGGTGATGTCGGGGATGAACTCGCCACCGCTGGACATCGTGGTGACCAGCTTCTCCTTGAAGTTGCCACCGATCTGCTGCGGCTTGAGCTCCACCTCGGTGAAGCGCGTGATCGCCTCGTCGACGACCTTCTTGCTCAGCCCGTCCGCCCAGTACCACAGGTCCAGGGCGTTGCCACCGGCGCTGGAGCCGCCGGACGCCGAGGTCGAGCAGGAGGCCGTGCCGCCCAGTGCCGCGCCCGCCATGCCGAGCATGCCGAGCCGCAGGATTCGCCGCCGGGACAGTTCCATCTGTTCCTACCCTTCAAGGGGGGAGCGTGATCGGTGTCGCGCCCGGCTGACGACAAACCGTCAGATCGATCGGGACGCGGTGTGGCCGCGAGGCCGTCAGTTCAGGAGGGGACCAGTTCAGGAGGGGACGTCGTTGGTTCGGAGGACTTCGCCGGTTCGGGGTGTCCGGCTGGACCGCTCCTCGACGTCGTCGGGGATGACGCGGTCCAAGAAGGCGTAGTCGCGGCGGAGGTCGAGGTCGTGTCCGGCGCGGGTGGTCTGCCACCAGCGCGAGATGCCGGTCCAGCCGGGGGCCGCGGGTGCGCCGCCGACGCGTTGGACCGAAAGCGCCGCCGCGAGGTTGGCGAACCGGAGTCGTTCGACGAGCGGCCAGCCGGCGAGCGTGGCGGTGACCAGGCCGGCCCCGAACACGTCACCGGCACCGGTGGGGTCCACGACGTCGATCGGGAGGCCGGGGACCGACGCGGTCTCGCCGGTGGTGGCGTCCACGCCCAACGCGCCGTCACCGCCGCGCGTGATGACCGCGAGCGGCACCAGGTCGCCGAGTTCCGCCAGGGCGGCGGACGGGGTGTCGGTGCGGGTGTAGCTCATGGCCTCGCCCTCGTTGGGCATGAAGGCGTGGCACAGCGCGACCTGGTCCAGGATCGCCGTCGCCCACTCCTGCGACGGGTCCCACCCCACGTCGGCGAAGACCAGGCTGCCCTCGGCACGGGCGCGGTCGAGCCACCGGGTGGGTTCCGGTCCGATGTGCACGATCGCGGCACGGCTGCGCGGCGGTTCGCCGATCATCTCGTCCGCGCTCATCGGCGGCTCGTCGCCGCACGTCACCAGGGCGCGGTCGCCGTCGTAGGCCAGCGACGCGGTCACCGGAGTCGCCCAGCCCGGGAAACGCCTCGACCAGGTGAGGTCCACCCCTTCGGTGTGGGCCAGCGCCTGCCGGCAGTACTCGCCGTAGAAGTCGTCACCGAAGGCCGCGGCCAGCGACGTGCGCAGACCGAACCGGCTCAGCGCCACCGCGAAGTTGGCGATGCCGCCGGGACCGGAACCGGTGGCGCGCGTCCACACCTCGGTGCCGGGGGTCGGCGGCCGGTCGAGCCCGGCGAAGACGATGTCGAAGAAGAGCAGGCCGGACAGGAAGACGTCGACCTGGTTCCCGGCTCCGCCGAGGGCCTGTCCCCCGGCCGTGGGCATGGCGGCCGGCGGAGCGTGGACCGGGTGCCCTCCGGGGGCGTCCGGTGGCCGTTCGTCCCACGACCCCCGGACCGTCCCGCGATCGAGTCGGGTCGCCGGGATCGCCTGCTCTGACACGCGCCTGTCCTTCCTTGCCGGTGCGTCCGACCGCTCCTGTGGCGGACGGCCCCGACGTTGGCTGTGGCCGTGATCTGCGTCCGCGATCCCCCAGGCGGGGCAGATTGCGCAAAATCGTGCGCGCCCTGAGCGGATTTGGCAATAGTCGCTCAGCAACGAATCAAACTCGTGCACAACATGAGCGACTTTGTTACTGTCAGCGCCGTGCTACCCCAGCGACGTCATGAGCTGATCTTGCGCACGCTGCAGGCCGAGGGGCCCGCCGGCGTGCAGGTCCTGGCCGAGCGGCTCGGCGTCAGCCAGGCGACCATCCGGCGCGACCTCGTCCAGCTCGACCGGGAGGGGCGGCTGACCAGGGTGTACGGCGGGGCGGTGTCCGCCGCGGACACCGACGACCCGTTCGCCGAGGTCGCGATGGTCCGCATGGAGGAGAAGGACGCGATCGCCGAACGCGCCGCCGAGCTGATCAAGGACGGCGAGGCGATCCTGTTGGACATCGGCACCACCGCGCACCGCTTGGCGCGCAAGCTGCACGGCCGTTCGCTCACCGTGATCACCAGCAACCTCATGGTGTACGAGGAGTTGAAGGACGACCAGGAGGTGCAGATCGTGCTGCTGGGCGGTGTCCTGCGGCGCAGCTACCACTCGCTGGTCGGCTTCCTGACCGAGGACAACCTGCGCCAGGTCCACGCCGACCGGCTGTTCCTCGGCACCAGCGGCGTGCGGCCAGGCGGACACGTCATGGACACCACCGCGGTCGAGGTGCCCCTCAAACGGGCCATGCTGAAGGCCGCCGACCAGGTCGTGCTGCTCGCCGACATCGGCAAGTTCCCCGGCAGCGGCATCGCCAGGGTGTGCGGCCCGGAGGACCTGGACGTGGTGATCACCAACGCGCCGGCGGACGAACCGACGTCCGCGGCGCTGCGCGAGGCGGACGTCGAGGTGATCGAGGTTTGACCACCCAGCCTCCCACCGCGGCCACGCACCGCCGCCACGCCCGAGACCGGCCGGGCCGACCTGATCGACTCGGCCGACCCGCCCGATCCGCCCGACCCGCGAGCCGATGGGAGCTCCGATGAGGCTTGCGATTCTCGGTGGCGGCGGATTCCGCGTTCCACTGGTGCACCGGGCACTGCTGGCCGACCGCGCGCCCGGCCGGATCACCGAACTCGTGCTGCACGACCTCGACCCCGCCCGTCTCGCGGCCATCGGCCACGTCCTGGCCCAGCAGGAGAAGGGGGTGCCCGACCCGCCGCGGATCACCGCCACGACCGACCTGGACGAGGCGATCAGGGGCGCGGACTTCGTCTTCTCGGCCATCCGGGTCGGCGGCCTGGAGGGCCGCGTGATCGACGAACGGGTCGCGCTGGACGAGGGCGTCCTGGGGCAGGAGACGACGGGTGCCGGCGGAGTCGCCTACGGTCTGCGCACCGTGCCGGTGGCGGTGCGGATCGCGCAGCGGATCGCCGCCATCGCCCCCGACGCGTGGGTCATCAACTTCACCAACCCCGCCGGGATGGTGACCGAGGCGATGTCCCGCCACCTGGGTGACCGGGTCATCGGCATCTGCGACTCGCCGGTGGGGCTGGGCCGTCGGGTCGCGCACGCGCTCGGGATCGACCCGGCCGACGCGTGGTTCGACTACGCGGGCCTCAACCACCTCGGCTGGCTGCGCGGCGTGCACGTCAACGGGCGTGACATCCTGCCGCGGCTGATGGCCGATCCGGACGGCCTGGTCTCCTTCGAGGAGGGCAGGATGTTCGGCGCGGAGTGGCTGCAAACCCTCGGCGCGATCCCGAACGAGTACCTGCAGTACTACTACTTCACCAGGGACGCGGTCTCGGTCGCGCGGGACGCGGCCAAGACCCGCGGCGCGGTCCTGGCCGACCAGCAGGACCGCTTCTACGACTCCGTGCGGCGCGACCCCGGTTCGGCGCTGGACATCTGGGAATCCGCCCGCCTCGAACGGGAAGAGACCTACGGCGCGGACAACCGCGCGATGGCCGGCGTCGGCAGCCGTGACGCGAGCGATCTGGAGTCGGGCGGCTACGAAAAGGTGGCACTCGCGCTCATGCGAGCCATCGCCCATGATGAGCGGACGACCCTGATCCTCAACGTGCGCAACCGCTCGACGCTGGACATCCTCGACGCGGACGCGGTGGTCGAGGTGCCATGCGTCGTCGACTCGGCCGGCGCGCGCCCGGTCGTGATCGACCAACTGCCCGAGCACGCGCGAGGGCTCGTGTGCGGCGTCAAGGCGGTCGATCGGGCGGTGATCGAGGCCGCGGTCGGCGGATCCCGTGCCACGGCCCTCAAGGCGCTGGCCCTGCACCCGCTGGTCGACTCGGTCAACGTCGCCCGCCGGCTCCTGGACGGCTACCAGCGGCACATCCCGCAACTGGCGTACCTGCGGGCCTGAACCCGCGTGGACGCACCGCTCTCGAACAGCACGCTTGTGAACGGCACGTTGGTGGACAGCACGCTTGTGAACGGCACTGCTTCGCAGGCTCGGTAGGAGGTTGGCGTGCACGACGACCGCCGCATGGTCGAGGAGAGGCTTCAGCGGGCGCTGAGCCAGCGAATCCGACCGGCGAAGTACAAGGCATCGGTGCCGTTGCAGGTGGAGGTCTGGCACGTGCCGGACGAGCCGGTGCCGGTGGGCGCCGCGCTCGCCGCCGACTACGGGCCGTTCGAGGTCGGTCAACGCTGGGGTCCGCCCTGGTCGACCAGCTGGTTCCGGCTGCGCGGGACGGTGCCCGCGGACTGGGCCGGACGGCGGGTGGAGGCCGTCATCGACCTCGGCTTCATCGGGGACTGGCCGGGCAACCAGGCCGAAGCGCTCGTCTACGACCTCGACGGGCAGCCGGTCAAGGGCGTCGCCCCGCGCAACCAGCACGTGCCGGTGGCGAACCCCTGCGAGGGCGGCGAACAGGTCGCGTTCCTGGTGGAGGCCGCGGCGAACCCGGACATCCTCGCCAACGACTTCATCCCGACCCCGTTGGGGGACAAGGCCACCGCGGGCGACGAGCCGTTGTACCGGCTGGCGCGCGCCGACCTCGCCGTGCTGGACGAGGAAGTCTGGCACCTGGCCATCGACATGGAAGTGCTCGGCGAGCTGATGGCCGAACTCGCCGTCACCGACCCGCGCCGGCACGAGATCCTGCGGGCGTTGGAGCGTTCGCTCGACGCCCTGGACAACCCCGACGTCTCCGGCACCGCGTCGGCCGCCCGCGCCGAGCTGACCGACGTGCTGTCCCGGCCCGCGCACGCCAGCGCGCACACGCTGTCCGCGGTGGGGCACGCGCACATCGACAGCGCGTGGCTGTGGCCGATCCGGGAGACGATCCGCAAGACGTCCAGGACCTTCGCCAACGTCACCGCGCTGGCCACCGAGTACCCCGAGTTCGTCTTCGCCTGCTCGCAGGCCCAGCAGTACGCCTGGGTCAAGCAGAACCACCCCGCGATCTTCCAGCGGATCTCCGACGCCATCAAGGCGGGCCAGTGGATTCCGGTCGGTGGCATGTGGGTCGAGTCCGACGCGAACCTGCCCGGTGGGGAGGCGCTGGCGCGGCAGCTGGTCCACGGCAAGAGGTTCTTCCTCGACGAGTTCGGCGTGGAGTGCGACGGCGTCTGGCTGCCGGACTCCTTCGGCTACACCGCCGCGTTCCCGCAGCTGGCCAAGCTGGCCGGGATGCAGTGGTTCCTGACCCAGAAGCTGTCCTGGAACCAGACGAACAAGCTGCCGCACCACACGTTCTGGTGGGAGGGCATCGACGGGACGCGGGTCTTCACCCACTTCCCGCCGGTGGACACCTACAACGCCACGTTCTCCGGCGAGGAGCTGGCGCACGCGGTGCGCAACTTCGCCGAGAAGGGGCGCGGGACGCGGTCGCTGGTCCCGTTCGGCCACGGCGACGGTGGGGGCGGCCCGACCAGGGAGATGATGGAACGCGCGCGCCGGCTGCGTGACCTGGAGGGTTCGCCGAAGGTGGTGATCGAGCCGCCCGCCGAGTTCTTCCGCGCCGCCCTCGCCGAGTACCCGGACGCGCCGGTGTGGTCCGGTGAGCTGTACCTGGAGCTGCACCGCGCCACCTTCACCACCCAGTCGCGGACCAAGGCGGGCAACCGCCGCAGCGAGCACCTGTTGCGGGAGGCCGAGCTCTGGGCGGCTACGGCGGCCACCCACGCCGGGTTCGAGTACCCGTACGACAAGCTGGACCGGTTGTGGAAGACCGTGTTGCTCCAGCAGTTCCACGACATCCTCCCCGGCAGCTCGATCGCCTGGGTGCACCAGGAGGCCGAGGCCACCTACGCGCGGGTGAAGGTTGAGCTCGAAGAGATCATCGGTGCCGCGATCGGCGCGTTGACCGGTGACGCCTCGGCTCCCGACGCGGTCGCGTGGACCTTCAACGCCGGCCCGCGACCACGTGCGGAAGTGGTGACGTCGGCGCGCGGAGTCGCCGAGCGTCTGATCCAGCCGTTGGGCGGCGGTGAGGTTGCGGTGCACACCGAGGTGCCGGCGTTGGGCATCGCGTCCCTCGGGGTGCCGTCGTTGACCCCGCACCGCGAGGTGGTCGTCTCCGACCGGGTCCTGGACAACGGGCTGGTCCGGGTCGAGTTCGACGACCACGGCCTGTTCAGCTCGGTCCGCGACCTCACGTCCGGCCGCGAGGTGCTCGCCCCCGGCCGGCCGGGCAACCTGCTGCAACTGCACCCGGACCACCCGAACCACTGGGACGCCTGGGACATCGACGCGCACTACCGGCACCGGCACGTCGACCTGACCGGAGTGGACTCCATCAGCGTGGTGGAGGACGGCCCGCTCGTCGGTGCGATCCGGGTGGAGCGGTCGTTCGGCGCCTCGCGGATCACCCAGACGATCCGGGTGCGGGCGGGCAGCCTGCGCGTCGACATCGAGACCGAGATCGATTGGCACGAGTCGGAGAAGATCCTCAAGGCCGCGTTCCCGATCGACGTGCACGCCGACCGGTCCTCGGCCGAGATCCAGTTCGGCCACGTCCACCGGTCCACCCACACCAACACCAGCTGGGACGCGGCCCGGTTCGAGGTCTACGCGCACCGCTGGGTGCACGTCGCCGAGCCCGGCTACGGCGTGGCCGTGCTCAACGACTCCACCTACGGCCACGACATCGCGCGCGGCAGCCGGGACGACGGCGGCACCACCACCACGGTGCGGCTGAGCCTGGTCCGGGCGCCGCACAGCCCCGATCCGCACGCCGACCAGGGGATGCACCGGTTCACCTACTCGCTGCTGCCCGCGGCGTCCGTCGCCGACGCCGTCGCCGAGGGGTACTCCCTGAACCTGCCCCTGCGGGTGGCCTATTCGGCCGCGCAACCGCCCGCCGCGCTGGTGAACGTCGACAGTCCGGCGGTCGTGGTCGAGGCGGTCAAACTCGCCGACGACCGGTCCGGTGACGTCATCGTCCGGCTGTACGAAGCGCTGGGCGGCAGGGCCACCGCGAGGTTGAGCACCGGTTTCCCGGTCACCACGACTGAGGTCGTGGACCTCCTCGAACGGCCCGTGCCGGACGACGCGTCGGCGTTGTCGGGCGGTGTGATCTCGTTGCGCCCCTTCCAGGTGCTCACCCTCCGTCTGGGCCGCGCCCCGCGAGGGACCTCCGATGATGATTGAAGAGCTGGTCTCCTGGTTCACTGAGGCGCGGTTCGGGTTGTTCGTCGACTCCGCGTCGAAGGGGGAAACCTGCTGCTCAACGTCGGCCCCGACAGCGGGGCGCGTTCGAGCCGCGGGCCTTGGAGTTGCTGGCCGAGGTCGGCGCGTGGACGGCGCTGCACGGTGACGCCATCCACGGTGCCGGCCCCGCGCCGGAGTTCACCGCGCGCAGGGACACCAGGCTGACCAGGTCGGGGAACCGGCTCTTCGTGCACGTGTTCGGTTGGCAGGCGGGCACGCTGGTGCTGCCGGGACTCGCGGATCGGGTTCGCTACGCGTCGTTCCTGCACGACGGCGTCGAGGCAGGACGAGATCCCGGCGGACGGGTCCGCTCGTCCGCTTCCGGACGTGGCCAAGACCAAGCGGCGCCGCAGCCTCCCGGAGTAGCTCGCTGGGCGGTGCGTTCCGGTCTCACCTCGTGACGGTGAGGATGTGGGCGACGGCCCGCCAGGGCTCCAGGCGGACGAAGTTGGCTTGGCCCCAGCGGTAGCGTTCGCCGGTTACCTCGTCCAGGACGGTGAATTCCTCGCCCCAGCGCGTGCCGAGTGCGGGTTGGTCCAGCCAGACGGTGGCCTGTTCGCCGCCGAACGGGTTGAGGTTCACTACGCAGATCACCGTGTCGGAGGTGAGTGGGTCCACTTTGGAGTAGGCCAGCAGTGCTTGGTTGTCCACGTGGTGGAAGCGGAGTGTGCGTAGTTGTTGCAGGGCCGGGTGCGCGCGCCGGATCTCGTTGAGTCGGGTCAGCCACGGTTCCAGGGAGTGGCCGGTCGCGCGTGCCCCGGCGTAGTCCCGGGGCCGTAGCTGGTACTTCTCGGAGTCCAGGTACTCCTCGCTGCCCGGCCGCAGCGCCAGGTTCTCGAACAGCTCGTACCCCGAGTAGACACCCCAGGTGGGGGAGAAGGTCGCGGCGAGCGCGGCCCGGATGGCGAACATGCCGGGCCCGCCGTGCTGGAGGGAGGCGTGCAGGATGTCCTGCGTGTTGACGAACAGGTTCGGCCGGGACTCGTCGATGTGCTCGACCAGGTCCATGCCGAACTCGGTCAGCTCCTCCTTGCTCGTGCGCCAGGTGAAGTAGGTGTAGCTCTGGGTGAAGCCCAGCCGGGCCAACCCGTACAGGCGTGCCGGACGGGTGAACGCCTCGGACAGGAACAGCACGTCCGGGTGTTCCTCTTTGACCTGCCGGATCAGCCACTCCCAGAAGTCCGGCGGCTTGGTGTGCGGGTTGTCGACGCGGAAGATCTTCACGCCGTGCCCGATCCAGTGCAGGACGATCGGCAGGACCTCGGCGTACAGGCCCTCGGGGTCGTTGTCGAAGTTCAGCGGGTAGATGTCCTGGTACTTCTTGGGCGGGTTCTCCGCGTAGGCGATCGTTCCGTCCGGGAGCGTGGTGAACCACTCGGGGTGCTCGGTGACCCACGGGTGATCGGGCGCGCATTGCAGGGCCAGGTCGAGGGCGACCTCGATGCCGAGTTCGGTGGCGCGTGCCACGTACTCGTCGAAGTCCTCCAGGGTGCCCAGGTCCGGGTGGATCGCGTCGTGCCCGCCCTCGTCCGAGCCGATCGCCCACGGTGAGCCGACGTCACCCGGACGGCAGTCCAGCGAGTTGTTGCGGCCCTTGCGGTTGACCTTGCCGATCGGGTGGATCGGGGTGAGGTAGACGACGTCGAAGCCCATCGCGGCCACCCGCGGCAGATCCTCGGCGGCGGTCTTGAACGTGCCGTGCGCCGGCTGCCCGTCCACTTCCCAGCCACCCGTCGAACGGGGGAACAGCTCGTACCACGACCCGAACAGCGCCCTGCTCCGATCGACCCGCACCCGGTGCGGTTGGCCGCGGGTCACCAGCTCGCGGACCGGATCGCGGGTCATGACGTCGTGCACCGGCTCGCTCAACGCCGACGCGATCCGCTCCCGCACCGGCCGGTCGGTGTCCCGCAGTGTCGCGGCGGCTCGTTCAAGCAACTGGGCCGTCGGCGTGCCGTCGTGGTGGGGGCGGGCGGCCACCTCGTCCAGCAGCCGGGCGCCGATCTCCAGGTCGTTCGCCAGCTCCGCCGCGCTCTGGCCGACGGCCGTCTTCGCTTCCACCGCGTGCCGCCAGGTGAACCACGGGTCGCTCCACGCTTCGATCCAGAACGACCAGAGGCCCTCCCGGTCCGGCACCAGCGTCGCCACCCAGCGGTCCACCGCGTTCAGGTCCGGCACCATGCGCAGGGACGCTTCGCCGTCGTCACCCGGTCCTCGCCACACGACCGTCGCCGCCACCGCGTCGTGTCCCTCCCGCCAGACGGTCGCACCGACGGGGATGCACTCCCCGACCACCGCCTTGCTCGGGTACCGGCCGCAGTTCACCAGCGGGGTAACGTCGTCTATGCCGAGCCGCGCGCTCACCGGCGCCTCCTTCGCTGACGGCAGACCACTTCACCGTCCGGGGTTCCGCCTGCCGCCCAGATCGAAACCGCTCCGGGTCACCTGACGACCCCGATGGGTGACGCATGTCAGGTGGGCAGCCCCCACGCGGGTGCCGGTAGGTCGCGAGCCATGACGTGGCGTCGGGGGGAATCCGGTAGGCCGATGCCTCGCCGAGTACCGGACCCAGGTTCTTGGGCAGCGTGTAGCGGTAGGCGATCCCGTCTTTTGCCGCCCGGACGACGAGGTCGACCCGTGCTCCACCGTCGCCCGCGAACGCGAAGCGGGTCTCCGTCATGAGCGCGTCGCGGGTCAGGTGCTTGCCCACGGTGGTGCGGTAGTGCTGGACTACCGGGCGGGTGGCACGTCCGACCAGTCGCAGGCCTCGGGACAGGTCGGCCTGTTCGTTCGTAGTCGTCAACGGGGTGCTGGTACGCCGATAGCTCGGATGTAAGGCCGATCGGACGCTGTGGGTCCGTGGCCAATGCGGTTGCGGGTGCGGGTGGTGATCGACGATGGTTCGTCGCGTGAATGCACCGAATGGGTTCTCGTACACGTCACGCGACGGGGCCGTGGTGATCAGTCACCACGGTCGGGTCGCCACGACCCTGCGGGGTGCGCGGACGGCTGAGTTCCTGGACGAGGTCGGGTCCGAACCGCAGCTCGTCATGGCCCGGTGGACCGGGAACTACCGGCGCGGCAACGAGCGGACCGCGCGCAACCACCCGCGCAACCAGAGGTGAGACGCCGTCACGGTCGCCGTCGCCGTCGTCGTCGTCGTGCCACAGTGCCGCCGTCGGTGACGCCGAGCGCCGGCTGTCGGTGCGACCTGGAGGGCGGCATTACCTGACGTCGCTGGTCACGAGCGGTGGGGATGGGCTTTCGGTGCGATACTCGACCTCTTTCGCGGGTCGGATATCCGGACGGCTGCCATGACTGATGCGCTGGTCGAGGGGCGTGCCGCGCACGCGCGTCGTGACTGGGGCCGCGCGCGGGCGTTGCTGTCGGCCCATCGTGACGCGCCCGGGGCCGGCGGGGCCGATCTCCTTGCCCTCAGTGACGCGGAGTGGTGGCTGGGGCACATCGAGGCGGCGCTGGACGCGGCTGCGGCGGCCTATCGGCGACATCAGGACGCCGGGGACGTCCTGCTGGAACCGGAGGCCGACCAGACCGTCCTGGTCTACTCGGCCGCGCCCGGCACGCCCGAGGCGTCGGCGCTGGAACTCCTCCGCGTGACCGGCCTCGAACGGTTCGCCCACTGACGCGGGCCGGCCCGCGTCAGTCCCGCTTCCGGAGGGCCCGCTCCTGGAGGGCGGCCAGGCCGTGCAGCAACGGCACGTAGACGTCGTCCACCAGCGACGCCAGGGTTTCGTCGGTCAGCGGGGTGCCGCAGAGGGTGGACTCGTTGCGGATCAGGTCGAGCGGGAGGCGCTTCACCCGTTCGGGAAGGTCCAGGGGTGGCAGTTCGGCGCGGGCGACGGCGTTGCCGACGATGGTCTCCACGGCCGAGGTGAGCGGGGACGGTCGGGTCAGGCGGTCGTGCAGCAGGGCGGCGATCTCGGGGTGGCGGAAGGCCTCGCCCATGACGCCGGCGACGACCTCGTTCATCATCGAGTCGGCGCGGCGGGCGATGCGGGAGAACAGGACGAGCAGGTCGCCGCGCAGCGTGCCGGTGTCGAGCACCCCTTGCGGCACGGGGACCTGGCGGAACCACGCGGCCAGCGCCAACTCGGCCCGACCGGCCCAGCGGCGGTAGATGACGGGTTTACTCGTTCCCGCCCGGGCCGCCACAGCCTCTATGGTGAGCCGGGCGTAGCCGACCTCGCGCAGCTCGTCCCAGGCCGCGTCCAGGATGGCCTGCTCCAGCTGCGCGCCGCGACGGCGCGACCTCGTCTCCGACACCTTGCCCCTTCGTAGAGCCTTTAGATACGTTGCGTTTCTTATCGTTCGGGTCTACCTTGACACATTAGACACGATCCGTTTCTTATGGGGGAGTATCGTTGCTAAGCCGCCTGTTGATCACCCACCTGCGGCCGTACAGACGTGAACTGACGGCTGTGCTCGCGTTACAGCTGATCGGGACCGTCGCCTCGCTGTACCTGCCGAGCCTCAACGCCGACATCATCGACTTCGGCATCGCCACCGGCAACACCGGCTACATCATGTCCACCGGGGGCTGGATGGTCGGTGTGTCGGTCATCCAGATCCTCTCTTCCGTCGGCGCCGTCTACTACAGCGCCCGCGTCGCGATGAGCTTCGGCCGCGACGTCCGCTCGGCCGTCTTCCACCGCGTCGGGGCGTTCTCCGCCCGCGAGGTCGCCACGCTGGGGCCGTCGTCGCTGATCACCCGCACCACCAACGACGTGCAGCAGGTCCAGCTGCTGGTGCTGATGTCGTGCACGATGCTGGTCAACGCGCCGATCATGTGCGTGGCGGGCATCGTGATGGCGCTGCGCGAGGACGTCGGCCTGTCCTGGCTGCTCGCCGTCTGCGTGCCGGGACTGATGGTCGCGATCGGCCTGATCGTCATCCGGATGGTCCCGCAGTTCCGGCTCATGCAGGAGCGCATCGACGGGGTCAACCGCGTGCTGCGCGAGCAGCTGGCGGGCATCCGCGTGGTCCGGGCGTTCGTCCGGGAACGCGCGGAGACCCAGCGCTTCGCCGAGGTCAACGGCGCCCTGACCGACACGGCGCTGCGCGTCGGGCGGCTCCAAGCGTTGATCTTCCCGGTGGTGATGCTGCTGTTCAACGGCTCCAGCGTCGCCGTGCTGTGGTTCGGCGCGTACCGGGTCGACAGCGGCGCCATGCAGATCGGCGCGCTGACGGCGTTCCTGAGCTACCTGGTGCAGATCCTCATGGCGGTGATGTTCGCGACGTTCATCTCCATGATGGTCCCGCGCGCCGCCGTGAGCGCCGAGCGGATCAAAGAAGTGCTGGACACCGAGCCGTCGGTCGTCCCGCCGACCACGCCGGTGCTCGAACTGCCCCGACACGCCTCGCTGGAGTTCCGCGGCGCGGAGTTCCGCTACCCCGGCGCGGACGAGCCGGTGTTGCGCGATATCGGTTTCCGCGCCGAGGCGGGGCAGCGGACGGCGATCATCGGCAGCACGGGCACCGGCAAGACGACCCTGCTCAACCTCGTGCCACGGCTGATCGACGTGACCGGGGGCGAGGTCTTCGTCAACGGCACGGACGTCCGCGAGATCGACACCGACACCCTGTGCTCCCGCATCGGCCTGGTGCCGCAGCGGCCGTACCTGTTCAGCGGCACGGTCGCGTCCAACCTCCGCTACGGCAACCCCGACGCCACCGACGACGAGCTGTGGGAGGCGTTGGAGATCGCGCAGGCGCGTGATTTCGTGACGGACATGCCCGGCGGGCTCGACGCGGAGATCGCCCAGGGCGGCACGAACGTCTCCGGCGGCCAGCGGCAACGGCTCTCCATCGCCCGCGCCCTGGTGCGCAAACCGGAGATCTACCTGTTCGACGACGCGTTCTCGGCGCTCGACCTGTCCACCGACGCGCGGCTGCGTGCGGCGTTGCGGCCGCACACGCGTGACGCGGTCGTGGTGGTCGTCGCCCAGCGCGTGTCCACGATCCTGGACGCCGACCGGATCGTGGTGCTGGACAACGGCACCGTCGTCGGCATCGGCACCCACCGCGAACTCCTGGACACCTGCCCGACCTACGTCGAGATCGTCCAGTCGCAGCTGACCTCGGAGCAGGCCGCATGAGCGAGCTTGCGAGCGAATCATTCAACACAGCGTTCTGTGCTCTTGCCCCGACGAGCGTCAGCGAGGAGGTCGCATGAGCACGACGACCACCGAGTCCAAGCCCGCGCCGACCAGGTTGGGCGGCGGCGGCATCCCCGGCATGGGGATTCCGGTGGGCAAGGCGGAGAACTTCGGCCCGTCCACCCGCCGGCTCGTGCGGCGGATGCAGGCCGACCGGTCCGCGCTGCTGGTCGTGCTCGCGCTGGGGGTCATCAGCGTGGCGCTGTCGGTGGCGGGCCCGAAGATCCTGGGCTACGCCACCGACATCATCTTCGAGGGCGTCGTCGGCCGGATGCGCGGCGTCCCGGGCGCGGGCGTCGACTTCGCCGCGTTGGGCGAGGTCCTGGCGTGGGTGATGGCCCTGTTCCTGGCGTCGTCGGCGTTCGGCTGGTGGCAGGGCCGGGTGCTGAACAACGTGATGCAGCGCTTCGTGTTCCGGCTGCGCGCCGACGTGGAGGAGAAGATCCACCGGCTGCCGCTGCGCTACTTCGACGGCCAGCCGCGCGGCGAGCTGCTGTCCCGCGTCACCAACGACATCGACAACGTGGCGACGACGTTGCAGCAGACGCTGAGCCAGCTGCTGACGTCGTTGCTGACCGTCATCGGCGTGCTGGTGATGATGCTGACGATCTCGCCGCTGCTGTCGCTGATCGCGTTGCTGCTGATCCCGATCTCGATCGTGGCGACCGGGCGCATCCGCAAGCGGTCGCAGGCGCTGTTCGTGGCGCAGTGGAAGCACACCGGCGCGTTGAACGCGCACATCGAAGAGGCGTTCACCGGCCACCAGCTGGTGAAGGTCTTCGGTCGTCAGCGGGAGTCGGAGGAGGAGTTCCGGCGCCGCAACGACGAGCTGCTCGGCTCGTCGATGGGCGCGCAGTTCGTGTCCGGCCTGATCATGCCGATGATGATGTTCCTGTCCAACATCAGCTACGTCATCGTCGCGGTGGTGGGCGGTCTGCGCATCACGTCGGGGTCGATGAGCCTGGGCGAGGTGCAGGCGTTCATCCAGTACTCGCGCCAGTTCACCCAGCCGCTGACCCAGGTGGCGTCGATGGCGAACCTGATGCAGTCCGGCGTGGCGTCGGCCGAGCGGGTGTTCGAGCTGCTCGACGCCGAGGAGCAGGAACCGGACCCGGCGGAGGCGACGTTGCCGCCCGAACCGCGTGGCCGGGTGGAGTTCGAGCACGTCAGCTTCGCCTACCGGCCCGAGCAGCCCCTGATCGAGGACCTGTCGCTGGTGGCCGAGCCGGGGCAGACCGTCGCGATCGTCGGACCGACCGGTGCGGGCAAGACCACGCTGGTGAACCTGATCATGCGGTTCTACGAGCTGGACGCGGGCCGCATCACGCTGGACGGGGTGGACATCACCGCGTTGAAGCGGGAGGACCTGCGCTCGCAGACCGGCATGGTGCTCCAGGACACGTGGCTGTTCGGCGGGACCATCCGCGACAACATCGCCTACGGCAACTCCTCGGCCACCGAGGAGGAGATCATCGCCGCGGCGCGGGCCACCTACGTGGACCGGTTCGTGCGGACGTTGCCGGACGGGTACGACACGGTCATCGACGAGGAGGCGACGAACGTCAGCGCGGGGGAGAAGCAGCTGCTGACCATCGCGCGGGCGTTCCTGGCCAACCCGTCGTTGCTGATCCTGGACGAGGCGACCAGTTCGGTGGACACGCGCACGGAGTCGCTGGTGCAGCACGCCATGGCGGCACTGCGGTCGTCGCGGACGAGCTTCGTCATCGCCCACCGGCTCTCCACCATCCGGGACGCGGACGTGATCCTGGTGATGGAGTCGGGGCGCATCGTGGAACAGGGCAGCCACGACGAGCTGATGGCCGCCGAGGGGGCGTACCACCGGCTGTACGCGGCCCAGTTCGCCGCGGCGGTGTGATCGGGCGCCTCGGCAGTGGCCGCTGGTAGGCCACTGCCGAGGCGCGTCGCGGTTGCTTCGACGGCGTGCGGACCTACGTCGCGACGTTCGCCTGCCGGTGGGGTCAGGAGGCGGTCATGGGGGCGCCGACGGTGGAGTCTTTGGTGTTGGTGAGGTAAGTGGTCGAGGGGAGTGAGCCGTCGGGGTTGCGGGGGCCTTCGGCGGCGGTGGGGTCGAGGGAGCGGAGGACGTCCGTGCTCCAACCTTGCTCGTTCCAGGTGTTGCCGTCGTCCTGGGCGGTGTCGGCCAGGACCTCCTGGGTCCGGTTGCCCATGGCGAAACTGTCGCGCAGGACGACCGGTGCGGTGGGGAAGGCGAAGCCGTCTCCGGCGTTGCGGAAAGCGGTGTTGGTGGTGAGGTCGTGGGGTGCGGTGCCGGCTCCGGTGAAGCCGTGGCCGTTGTTCTTCCACGCCGCGCTGCGCGTCACGCGGTGGGCGGCGGCGGAGCCCAGGTCGAAGCCGTGGCCGGAGCCGGTCGCGGGCAGGTCCCAGCGGTTGACGCCGTTGCCGAACGACCAGGTGGCGTCGATGGTCACCGGAGACGCGAAGTCGGCGACGACCAAGCCGTCGTCGGAGTTGGCGTAGGTGCGGCAGCCCCGGATGACGGTGCCCGTGCCGGAGCCCGGCCCCATCGCCAGGCCGTCGGCGTCCGTGCCGCCGGGGTCGCCGGCGGCGCACGCGGCCGTTCCGGTGTCCGGGACGACCTACCAGGTCAGCGTGACGAATAGCGGCAAGTGCCTGGACGTGACGGCCGGATCGACCGCGAACGGCGGTCTGGTCCAGCAGTGGAGCTGTTCCGGTGACACCTGGCAGCAGTTCACCGTCAACTCCGCCGGATCAGGTGTGTTCACCCTGGTCAACGTCGTCAGCGGCCTGTGCCTGGCCAACAAGGACGCCTCCACCGCCTCCGGCGTGGCCATCATCCAGGAGAGCTGCACCGCCAACACCAACAAGCAGTGGCTGTTCACGCCGATCGGCGGGCGGACGTGGCCGAGCACCGCGGACGGGTTCGCCGGCACGGACGGCGGGACGACGGGCGGCGCGGGTGGCACGACGGTCACCGTCACGACCTACGCCGACCTGGTGCGGTACGCCACGGCGAGCACCCCGTACGTGATCCGGGTCGACGGGGCTCTCACCGCGACCCCCTACGGCAACGAGATCAGGGTGACGTCGAACAAGACCATCGTCGGTGTCGGCACCCGCGGCCACATCGTCAACGGCGGGTTCTTCCTCGGCGCCGGCACCAGCAACGTGATCATCCGCAACCTCACCATCCGCGACACGCGCATGGCGGACGACGACCCGGGTGACGACGCCTACGACTACGACTCCATCCAGATGGACACCGCGAACCGGATCTGGATCGACCACAACCACCTGGCCCGGATGAACGACGGTCTGATCGACAGCCGCAAGGACAACACGAACCTCACCGTGTCGTGGAACGTGCTGGCCGAGAACAACAAGACCTTCGGCATCGGGTGGACCGAGAACGTCACCTCGCGGATCACCATCCACCACAACTGGTTCCGCGGCACCAACAGCCGCAACCCGAGCGCCGACAACATCGCCTACGCCCACATGTACAACAACTACCTCCAGAACACCGGCTCCGGCAACTGGTCGAGGGGCGCCACGAAGATGGTGCTGGAGAACAGCTACTTCGACAACGTGAAGGACCCGTACTACAAGGACGCCGCCGCCCAACTGCGGCAGTCCGGCAGCATCGTGGTCAACTCGACCGGTCGACAGGAGACGGGCGGCTCGGCGTTCACCCCGAGCTCGTTCTACTCCTACACCCTCGACCCGGCCGCGAACGTCCCGTCCCTGCTGGGCACCTACGCCGGCCCGCAGGCCAACATCGGCACCTGAGGTGATCCGGTCGTCCTGGAGGGCGGTGGCACCCCCTCCAGGACGACCGGTCCTGACTTCCGCGGTCTTCCGCGGGCTTCCGTCGGCTTCCGCGTTCGACGGAATCATCGACGAGAATCGACGACAATTCGACAAGGTTGTTCAGCCGGTTGAGAGATCGACCGGTGCTGATTTCCTTGGGGCGAAAGAAGAAGTACACTCGCCGACGGGTCAGGACACCGCCGCCGCTTCTGCACTCCTGCTGATGAAGGGCGTTCCATGAAGCTACGCGGTGCCACTCTCGTGACGGCATCTTTGATCATCACAACCGTCGTCGTCGCTCCCAACGCCACCGCGGCCACCAGCAGTGTGGTGGCGAAGGACGGCAGCGGCAACCACACCTCCGTGCAGGCCGCGATCAACGCGGTCCCGGCGAACAACAGCAGCCGGTTCACCATCACCATCAAGCCCGGCACCTACAAAGAAGTGGTCACGGTCCCGTCGAACAAGCCGTTCATCACGCTGGTCGGCAGCACCGGCAACGCCGCCGACGTGGTGATCACCTACGACCGGGCCAGCGGCACGCCGAAGCCCGACGGCAGCACCTACGGCACGTCCGGCAGCGCGTCGGTGACGATCGACGGCCGTGACTTCACCGCCAAGGCGCTCACGTTCTCGAACTCGTTCGACGAGGCGGCGCACCCGGAGATCAGCAGCAAGCAGGCCGTGGCGGTGCTGACCCGCGCCGACCGGCTGATCTTCGACAACGTCCGGTTCCTGGGCAACCAGGACACGCTCTACCACAACAGCGCCAACGTGAGCACGGTCGGCCGCGCGTACTTCCGCAAGTGCTACGTGGAGGGCGATGTCGACTTCATCTTCGGCCGCGGCACCGGGGTCTTCGACCAGTGCGAGATCAAGTCCTTGAGCCGGGGGTCGTCCAGCAACAACGGCTACGTCACAGCGGCGTCGACCAACCGGCCGAACCCGTACGGCCTGTTGTTCAGCAGGTGCACGCTCACCACGAACAGCGCCGCCGCCAAGACTGTCCATTTGGGACGGCCGTGGCACCCGAGCGGCGATGTCAACGCCATCGCCCAGGTCGTGTTCCGCGACTCGGTGCTGGGCGCGCACATCAAGAGTTCGCCGTGGACGGACATGTCGGGCTTCTCCTGGAAGGACGCCCGGTTCTTCGAGTACCAGAACACCGGCGCCGGCTCCACGATCACCACCGACCGGCCGCAGCTCACCGCGACGCAGGCGGGCACCCTCACGCCCCAGCGCTACCTCGCGGGCAGCGACAACTGGAACCCGATCTACTGACCGACCCGCTCCCGCTGTTCCTCGCTGTTCCCGGGGTTCCGGTTCGACGCCCGCCGTCGACCGGAACCCCGGTGCAAGCCGAAGCCCGGCTGACCGACGTCGAGTGGATCGCGCCCGCCCTGGCGGCGATGGACCGGGGTGAGGCCCTGCCCCCGCCGTTCGACGACGACCGCCAGGCCTGGGACCTCCTGCGCACCGACGACCGGGTTCCGCAGACGTCGGTGACCTCACCGGACGGCACACTCGACAACTGCCTCCAGCAGGCGATGGCCTTACCCGCGATCTTCTCCGAGCACGAGGAAGACCCGCTGCGGGCCGCCCTGGACGCGGTGTGGTCGGCTGCCTTCGCCTTCGGCCACGGTCGAACCCACATCCTGTTCGCCGAACTCCGTCAGGCCTTTCCCGTCGTGGCGTGAGATCGGTGTGGGTTGATCCCGAAGTTGCCCGATGTGCTCTACTCCTGACCTGCCGTGGAAGCCCTGGCAGCCCGTCTGCACACAGAGGGTGACCACACACGACACTGGGGAGGCGGCGGCGATGAAAGCTGTCATGGTGAAGGGCGCGGTGGTCGCGCTGGTCGCGGCGGCGGTGCTGGTGCCCGAGGCACGTGCGGCGGTGGAGCAGACCTCGGCGACCTGCCGTTCTGGCTCCTTCAGCGGGAGGTTCACGCTGTCTTACGCGTACGAGGGGGAGTACAACGACCCGATCAGCATGCGCGGCGGCTTGGGCCCCTACATCGGTGACTCGGGCACGGTGGACATCGAGCTGGTCCACGTCGACGCGGCGGGCACCGAGACCCTGGTCTACAGCCACCGGGAGACCGGTGTTCGTGCGGGTCAGAGCACCTACAGCATCCCCGACGACGTCAAACTGCCCAGCGAGGACACGGGCTACGCGACGGTGTCCTTCGCCGGCGGCGGCTCCAGCTGCACGGCTCAGGCGGAGATCGGGTAATCCACCCTGGCCGGGGTCGTGGCCCGGCGCAGGTCGTTCGATCCGCTTCGGCGGGCTCTTCTGGGGGCACATGTGCGTTATCGCCTGCTGGGACCAGTGACGGTGATCGGCGACGCGGCCGCGTTCCGACCTGGGGGTCGGAAGCAGACGTCGGTGCTGGCCGCGCTGCTGCTCAACCCGAACCGCGTGGTCTCCGAGGACCGGCTGATCGATCTGACCTGGGGCGAGCACGCGCCGCGCAGCGTGCGCGGCCGGCTCCAGGTGATCGTGTCCGAGCTGCGCAAACTGCTCGGTCAGGACCTGATCACCCGCCGTTCCTCCGGTTACGTCATCGAGGTTGCGCCCGGCGAGCGCGACCTCGATGTGTTCGAGGAAACGGTGGCCGGGGCGCGCGCGACGACCGGTCTGGCCGCGATCGAGCTGTTCCGCGCCGCGCTGGCCCTCTGGGAGGGCGCGCCGCTGGACGGGGTGAGCGACGAGCTCGCCGAGCAGGAGTGCCCGCCCCTGCACGAGAGCAGGCTCGTGGTCCTCGAAGAGCTCTACGAGCTCGAACTCGCCACGGGCAGGCACGTCCAGGTGGTCGGTGAGCTGGGGCGGATCGTCGACGAGCACCCGTTCCGGGAACGGCTGCGCGCCGCGCTGATGCTGGCCCTGCACCGCTGCGGTCGCGCGCCCGAGGCGTTGGAGACCTACGCCCAGGCGCACCGGTTGCTGGTGGACGAGCTGGGCATCGAGCCGGGCCGGCTGTTGCAGGACGTGCGGCTGCGAATCCTGCGAGGTGAGGAGGAGGCACCACCGCCACCTCCACCACGGGTGCAGCGCCCGGCCGAACTGCCGCTGGACGTGCGCGGCTTCGCCGGCCGGTCCACGGAACTGGACGAGCTGGACGGTCCCGGTGACATCTGGGTGATCACCGGGTCGCCGGGCGTCGGCAAGACCGCGCTCGCCGTGCGGTGGGCGCACGCGGCGCGCGACCGCTACCCGGACGGCCAGCTGTACGTGAACCTGCGCGGCTTCGACGCCGACGACGAGCCGCTGACGCCGTCCGCGGCGCTGGCCCAGCTGCTGCGGACCCTCGGCGTGGACCTGCGTGACGTGCCGCCCGGCCAGGACGACCAGAGCGGGCTGTACCGGTCGCTGCTGGCCGACAAGAAGGCCCTGGTGGTGCTGGACAACGCACGGGACGCCGAGCAGGTGCTCCCGCTGCTGCCGTCATCGGGCCGGGTGCTGGTGACCAGCCGCCACCGGCTCGGCGAGTTCGTCGCCCGCACCGGCGCCCGGTCGTTGACGCTGGCGCAGCTGCCGGCGCGGGACTCGCACGCCCTGCTGGCGGCCGTGGTGGGCGGCGGCCGGATCGCCGCCGAGCCGGAGGCCGCCGCCGAGCTGGCCCGGCTGTGCGGCCACCACCCGCTGGCCCTGCGCATCGCCGCCGCGAACACCGGCACGGCGACGAGCATCGCGGCGGTCGTGGCGGAGCTGCGGGGCGATCCGCTCGCCGAACTCACTCTGGACGGCGCCGAGGAAAGCGCGGTCACCGCCGCGTTCTCGGTCTCCTACCAGGCCCTCACCCACGAGCAGCGGCAGGCGTTCCGGCTGCTCGCCCTGGTGCCCGGTCCCGACTTCACGCCGCACGCGGCCGCCGCGCTGGTGGACGTGCCGCCGGCCGAGGCGACCCGGCGGTTGCGCGGCCTGGCCGCGGCGAACCTCGTCGAGGCGCACACACCCGGCCGGTACCGGTTCCACGACCTGGTGCGGCGTTACGCCGAGGAACGCGTCCGCACCGAGGAGGACGAGACCGCGCGCACCGGCGCGTGGGAGCGGCTGTTCGGCTCCTACCTCGCCGCCACCGATGCCGCGGTCGCGCTGCTGGGCGCGCGGATCGTGTCGCTGCCCAGGGACGAGCAGCCGGAACTGGACAGCCCGGTCCGCTTCGCCGACAGCGCCGAGGCGGTGGCCTGGCTGGACGTCGAGGTGCCGAACCTGTCCGCGGCGCTGCGGCACGCGGCGGTGCACGGCCCGCACCCGATGGCGTGGTACCTCACCGACTCGTTGCGGCGGTTCTTCCACGACCACGGCCGACGCGCGGAGTGGCTGGAGCTGGCCCCGATCGTGCTCAACGCCGCGGCGGAGCGTGGCGCGCGTCCCGCCGAGGCGCTGGTGCACTTGAGCATGGGCGGCGCTTACTTCCGCGAGGGCCGGCACGAGGAGGGCATCCACCATTCGGCGGAGGCGGTGCGGGCCAGTCGGGCGTGCGGGTGGCGCGAGTGCGAGGCGACGGCCGTGGCGAACCTGGGCTCGATGCTGGAGTGGACCGGCAGGCTCGCCGACGCCGTCGAGCACAGCCGCCGGGCGATCGAGCTGTTCCGCGAACTGGGCAACCGGTCGGGGGAGAACCACGGGCTGAACTCGTTGAGCTGCCACTACCGCCAACTCGGCCGGCTGGACGAGGCGGAGGCGTGCCTGGACGAGGCGATCGCGCTGTGCCGCGCGGACGACCTGGACTTCTGGGAGGCCGCGAGCCTCGCCGACCTCGGCTTGGTCCTGCTCGGCACCGGCCGGACCGAGGAAGCCGAGCAGACGTTGCTGCGCGCGCGGGAGTCGTTCCGCGTCCTCGGCTCCCGGTTCGGTCAGGCGACCGCGCTCAACGGCCTGAGCGCGCTGCACGAGGCGTGCGGGCACTACGAGTCGGCCCACCGCGTGGCCGAGGAAGCCCTGGCCTTCGCCCGCGAGGACGGTGACCGTCCGGTCGAGGCCGGCGCGCTGATCGCGCTCGGACGTGCGGCGCAAGGCCTGGGCGACCTCGCGGAGGCCGAACGCCGCCTGCGGCAGGCGTGGGAGATCACCACCCGGTCCGGGCTGCGCGGCCAACTGGCCGAGGCGTCGGCGGCCCTGGCTCGGGTGCTGGCCGAAGCCGGGCGGGTGGCCGAGGCGGACGAGCACTCGCGCGCCGCGTTGGAGTCGGCGCGGGCGGGCGGCTACCGGCTCCTCGAAGCCGAGGCGCTGATGAGCGCCTCGGCAGTGGAGGCCGCATCCGGCAGGCCCGCCCGCGCCGAGGGCGCGTTGCGGGAGGCCCTGCGCATCTGGCGCGCCACCGGGCACGTCACCGGTGCGGGGCGCGCGACGCGCTCGCTGGAGGACCTCGCCGCACGCGCGGCGGGTTAGTCCTTGGTTCAGGCGACGCCGGTGTCGGTGTCGCAGAACTGGAGGTAGACCGTCGTGCCTTCGGGGATGGTGAAGTCGGTCGTGTACTCGGAGCAGCTCAGGGCCACCGAGCCAGGGTGGTGCCTGCTGCGGTGCCCGCTGTGGTGCCCGCTGTGGTGCCAGAGCTTCCGCTCGTGCGCCCCGTGCCGTCCGTCCAGGTCAGCTTCATGCGCACGCCGAGGCCGTCGTTCTGGCGATCGCAGCCGTCGCCACCATGCGTTTGCCCCACCTCTCACCGCGGATCAGTGACACGGACAGTAGGGATCAGCCCTTCGCTGCCGCTTCGCTGCCGCTTCGGTGGCGGCGTGCAGCGTTGGGGGCCTCCTTGCACGCCGCCGTCAACAGCTACGCACAGGCGTCCGGAGTCCCCCAAGTACGGGGCTCCGACCGATGAATCCCATCACGGCCGCAGGCGCGGCCCCGTTACGGGACCGCGCCTGCGTCGGATCGACCGGGGAACGGTCAGCCCACCTGCACCAGACTCCACTGGTGGTCCAGGGTGCCGGTGTCGTTCCACTGGAGTGTTGCCGCGCCGGAGGTCTTCGACCCGTCCTTGACGCCGAGCACCAGACCGCTGTTCTTGTTGACCAGCTTCCGGTAACCACCGCCCGCGTCGACAACCCGCCACAGGTGGTCCGCGGTCAGGGTGTCACCCCATTGCAGCGCGGTCGCGCCGGCCGCCGTGGACGCGCCGTTGATGCCGAGGACGAGACCGCTGTTCCGGTTGAAGATCTTGTAGTAACCGTTCTCGGCCGCCACCAGCTGCCACTGGTGGTTGACGCTGCTGTCAGCCGACTGCTGCACCACCGCGCCGCCGAAATCGGGGGACGCACCGGCGACGCCCAGCTCCAAGCCGCTGTTGCGGTTGACGATCCGCACGGCGGCCTGCTGCGGGTACCAGGACTCCAACTCGGTGACACCGACGAACTTGCCGGCCTGCGGGGGTGAACACGACCCGCAGCTGGGACGTGACCACGGTCGTGAACTTCACCTCGTTGGGCTTGTTGGCCACCGGCGTGGCCGGCGTCTTGACCTGGCCCGGCACCGACTGCCACGTGCTGCCCGACAGGTACTGCACGTCGAAGCTCTGCGGCGCGCGCACGTTCTGCCCGTCGTCGTAGGTGTAGATCTTCACCTCGTCGACCGAGCGCTGGTAGCCGAAGTCCACGCCGAGGTGGTCGGTGGCGTTCGTGGAACCGGCGTTGGTCCACCGGTCGTCGGGCATCGCGTCGTACCGGATGAAACCGTCGGTGGCCTTCAGAGGTGCGTCACGTGCCTCCACGCAACGGGGGTTGTCGGCGCTGCGACAACGCTTGCCGTTGGACCCGGTGTTGGTGTACGAGGCGAACGCCTTGGGGAAGGTCTGGGTGTAGGTGCGGTTGTCCCATCCCTTGAACCACTCCTGGTCGGCGTTCCAGGCGTTGGCGGCGACGTTCTCCATCCGCGTGGCCGCGGGCGGCGTCACCGGGGCCGCGACCGGGATCGTGGTGTTGCCGAGACCGGCGGACTGGTGAATACGGGTGCCGTCCTGGAAGACCTGCAAGCCGGAGCCCTGACCGTAACGCGTGCCGTCGCGGTCCCACAGGATCGTGTACGTGCGGCCGTGGTAGGGCATGTCCTGCAACGCGAAGTAGTTCCAGCTGTCCGGCACCAACGGCTTGAGCGCGAGCGTGTTGTCGGACTGCGGCTTGACGCCCAGCAGACCGGTCAGCACGAGATCGTTGAAGCTGGAGTGGTTGTAGTGCTCGCTGAAGTCCTGCGCGTCGTAGACCCACTCGCCGGTGTCGCCGTTGGCGGCCTCGGCCACGTACGGCTCGCCGTTCTTGTGCTGGAGCGTGGCGAACTGGCTGAGCAGCTTGTTGTAGGTCTGCTTGGTGACGTGGTTCTGCGCCGGGTAGTCCTGCAACAGGTTCGCCAGCCCCGTCAGGGTCGTGCTGGTCGCGAACGGCCAGGTGGGCCCGTTCCAGTGGCAGCAGTTGGTGTCGTCGCGGTTCTGCGTGGCGGGGTAGGCCTGGTAGTTGAAGTACGGGTTCGCGGTGATCTTGTCCAGCTCGGCGTACCCGGTGCCCCTGGTGAACTTCAGGGTGTTGGCGCCGGCCTGCATCGGCACCTGCACCGTCACGGCCTGCGAGCCGGAGAACGAGCCCCACGTGCCGGTCCGCGGGTAGCTCACCGTGATCGGCGTGGCCGCTCCGTTGACGGTGAGGTTGTGCGTGGAGGTCGCACCGGTCGCGTTGGCGTAGTTCACGCTCACCGGGAACGTGCCCGCGCCGGGCGCCTGCACGGTGAACGTGACGGAGCTGTCGTCGAAGTCGATCTGGCCGATGTACTGGCCGTTGGACGCACTGGTCGCGCTGCGCACGTTCGCGAACTCGACGACCAACTCCTCGTCCGTCACGTTCCCTCCCACCCCATCCCTGCCCCAGGGTAGTTCTCACGGTCGCGTCCCCGTGCCCCTCACCCAACCGCCGGGCCTGCGCCCTAACCTCGCCTGCGAACCAAGAACTAACCGGGAGCGGGTTTGGTGCGTTGCTCAGCGACCCAGGTCGCGATCTGCACCCGGGAGCTGAACCCGAGCTTGGTCAGGATGTGCTCCGCATGGCTCTCCGCCGTCCGCACCGAGATCACCAGCCGTGCGGCGACCTCCCGGTTGGTCAGCCCCTCGGCGATCAGCTCGGCGATCTCCCACTCGCGACGGGTCAGCACGCGCGGCGACTCCGCCGCCACCGGCTCCTGCACGGGTTGCTCGTCCAGTGCGAACGCGATGGCCTCGTCGAGGTCCATCGCCCGCCCGCTCTCGAACGCGTCCCGGAACCGCTTGTCACCGAGTCGCTCCTGCGTCTTGCGCTCGCACTCCTCGTGATAGGGGTACAGGTGCTGGTAGGCGCGCAACGGACGACCCATGATCTCCCAGAGCCGGTCCGCGGTGCCGAGGAGCGTCGCCACCCGCTCCGGTTCTCCGAACGCCGATTCCGCCCACGCCAGCGATTCCAGCGACCAGCCGGCTCCGGTGACGTCGTGGAGGTCCCGGCGCAGCCGGACGCTCTCCTCCTGCAACGCCGCGGCCCGGCGGTGGTCGCCCTGCTGCATCACGTAGAGGCCGAACGTCCACAGCGCGTAGGAGCGGTGGAAGCGTTCGCCGGTCGGCTCGCTGATGCGCATCACCTCGGCGTGGCAGGCGTTGGCGCGGTCCGTGTCGCCGATGAGTCCGGCGGCGATGGAGTAGCTGACCAGGATGTCCAACCGCAGCGTCAGGTGCTGTCCGGGTGGCAGCACGTCGAGCCCTTGCTCGAAGATCGTGATCGAGGTGGGGAGATCACCGCTGTACTCCGCGACGTGCCCGGCCGCCCAGCAGATGAAGGCCTCGATGGCGGGATCGGGCACGGTGTCGAGGATGGCCCTGGCGTCCTCGATGCGTTGCCGACCACCGTCCATGTCCCCGGCGCCCAACGCCAGGGTGGCGTCGGTGAGCAGGGCATTGGCCCGGACGACGAGGGTGGCCCGACCACCGTCCACGTCCCCGGCGACAGCCGCCGGGCCGGGCCGGTCGAGCGCCCGCGACAGCCACAGCCGGCCTTCGCGGGTCCACCCGCGCCCCCACCAGTAGAAGTGGAACAACGCGATCAGGATCCGCAGCCCCGATTCGAGTTCGCCGGGTTCGGTCGTGCAGTGGTCCAGGGCCGCCTGGAAGTTGGAGTGCTCGCGGTCGAGCCGGGTGAACCAGTCTGCCTGCCGAGGGCTGATCCAGTCGGCGCGGGCCTGCTCCACCAGCCGCATGTACCAGTCGCTGTGCCGGTGGCGCAGCTTGGCGTACTCGCCGGTGTGCTGGAGCCGCTCCACGCCGAACTCGCGGATGGTCTCCAACATCCGGTAGCGCATCACATCGCCGTGCTGCTCCGCGACCAGGATCGACTTGTCCATCAGCGAGGCCACCGTGTACAGCACGTCGTCGTCACCGATCAGACCGTTGCCAGTCAGACCGTCACCGGTCAGTTCGTCACCGGCAAGGCTGCCACCGGCAAGGCCGTCACAGGTCAGTTCGTCCCCGTTCAGGCCGTCGCCCGCGCACACGTCCTCCACGGCGTCGAGCTCGAACGAACCCGCGAACACCGACAGCCGGGCCCACAGCAACTGCTCCTGGGGTGAGCACAGGCTGTAACTCCACTCGATGCACGCCCACAACGTCTGCTGCCGAGCGGGCACACCGCGTAGCCGTGCGGTCAACAGGTGCGGCTGGTCCAACAACCGGGCCAGGATGTCCTTCTCCGACAGCGCGCGCACCCGGGCAGCGGCCAGCTCGATCGCCAACGGAAGCCCGTCGAGGCGCTGGCAGATCTCGGCCACCGCGGCCCCGTTGTGCGAACCGACCGTGAACCCGGGCCGGATGGACGCCGCCCGTTCCGCGAACAGGGCCACCGCCTCGGACTGGGCCAGGTCCTGCTCGACGAGTGGCCGCCGCAGGTCCGGCAGCGTCAGCGGCGGCACCGGCATCGCGGCCTCGCCCTGGATGCCCAGCCACTCCCGGCTCGTGGCCAGGATTCGCAGCTCGGGACAGCGCTGCAACAGCGCGCCGGCCAGCTCGGCGACCGCCTCGACCAGGTGTTCGGAGTTGTCCAGCACGAGCAGCAGCTGACGGGAGGCCAGGTAGTCGATCAGCATCTCGACCGTCGCGCGACCCGCCTGTTCCCGCAGGCCGACCGCCACCGCCACCGTGCTCGCCACCAGCTCCGGGTCCCGCAGCTGGTCCAACTCGACCAGCACCACGCCGTCCGGGAAGACCCGGCGCACGGCGTTGGTGACCTCCAGGGCCAGGCGCGTCTTGCCCACCCCGCCTGGTCCGGTGAGGGTGACCAGGCGAGACGTCGACAGCAGACGCCTGACTTCGCCCACCTCGCGCCGACGGCCGACGAAGCTGCTCAGCTCCAGGGGAAGACCCGACGTTCTCTTCCGAACGACGGTGCTCATGCCACCGAACGGTAGTGCGACCGACCTGCCCCCGCAGGGGTGTGACCACAACGGTTCGGCCACCATCGAACTCCGCGGCATCCCTACAGCGTGCGTTTCGATGCCGCGCAGACGATGTCACTGCTTCGGACGCGGGCGAGTGGGTGATGACCGTTGACGGTGGAGGTCCAACGGCCCCGAGGCGGCTTCTCGGCCCGCGCGGTTCGTTTCGGGGGTGCCTGATGGACGACGACCCGTCCCCCCGACACTGATGGCGACCGCCCGGCTTCACGGCGTTCGGAGCCGGAGCCGGTGTCACTGCGGGGCAAGGCTTTCCGCAAGCCTCGGCCCACCCCGGTGGGCAGGTCGTCACCTGTTGTCGACAAGCGCTAACCTTCGCGTGATCCACAGCGGTTCCCGAACGCCCTCATACGTTCGGTCACGCTGCGCGTTCGAATGGTGACACCGCAACGCAGTGCCTGTCGAGTCAGCGCGATCACGCCCCGTGCCGCGGCGGGGTGATCGCGTGAGAGGTGGACCTTCACGTGACTTACTCGGCCGAGATCAGTCGCGCCAACCCGTCCTGCTTCGTGTTCCTGGTCGACCAGTCGGCGTCGATGACCGACCCGATCGGGGGCGGTGCGCAGCAGCGCAAGTCGGACGTGGTCGCCGACGCCATCAACCGGCTGCTCGCCGAGCTCAGCGTGAAGTGCGCGAAGGAGGAAGGTGTCCGCGACTACTTCCACATCGCCGTCATCGGGTACGGGCACACGGTCGGCTCGGCGTTCACCGGGCCGCTCGCCGGACGCGACCTCGTGCCGCTCAGCCAGGTCGCGGACAAGCCCGCGCGGGTGGAGAAGCGGGTCAAGAAGGTCTCCGACGGCGCCGGCGGGCTGGTGGAGACGACCACCCGGTTCCCGGTCTGGGTGGACCCGGTGGCCAACGGCGCCACGCCGATGTGCCGGGCGCTGTCCCGGGCCGAGTCGCTGGTGTCTGAGTGGGTGGCCCGGCACCCGGACGGCTTTCCGCCGATCGTGCTGAACCTGACCGACGGCGAGTCCACCGACGGCGACCCGGTCAGTGCCGCGTGGGCCGTGCAGACGCACGTGAGCGCCGACGGCGCGGCGTTGCTGTTCAACCTGCACGTCTCGGCCACCAACGCGGTCCCGGTGACGTTCCCCGACACCGACGCCGCGCTCCCCGACGCCTACGCGCGCACCCTGTTCGGCATGTCCAGCCTCCTGCCGCCGCACATGCGCTTCTACGCGATGCAGCAGGGCGTGATGGTCGGCGACACGACCCGCGGTTTCGTCTACAACGCGGACATCACCTCGGTCGTCCAGTTCCTGGACATCGGAACGCGCGCGACGGACCTGCGCTGAGCGGCGGCATGGTCACCTCCTCTCTCCGCCTGCCCAAGCAGGGCAACTCACTGCGGGAATGCGAGGACGCCGCCCACGTCCTGCCCGCGTCCGACGCTGCGGGGCTCGCCGGACCCGTGTTCGCGGCCGTGGCCGACGGGGCGTCGGAGAGCCTGCTCGCGGGTGAGTGGGCCGACCTGTTGACGAGGTCGGTCATCGACGCCGCCCAGGACGACGAGTGCGTGCTGAAGGACGCCGACCACTTCGCGACCGCCCTGGCGGAGGCCGGGGACACCTGGCGGGAGTGGCTCGCCGAGTACGTGGCCAAGCGTGAGGCCAACGGCCGTCCGATCGCGTGGTACGAGGAACCCAAGCTGGACCGCGGCCCGCACGCCACGGTGCTCGCCGCCCGGTTCGACACCGATTCGTCGGGTGTGACCAGCTGGGATGTCGCCGCGTTGGGCGACAGCTGCCTGTTCCACACCCGCGACGACCGGCTGCTGCGCGCGTTCCCGGTGGAGTCGTCGGAGGCGTTCGACAACTCGCCGGGGCTGGTCAACGCGTTCAACCGGGACCACGCGCTGCTGGCGCGGCACGTGCGGACGGTGTCGGGCCGTGCGGAGCGGGGCGACCAGTTCTTCCTCTGCACCGACGCGCTCGCCGCGTGGTTCCTCCGCGAGGCCGAACGTGGTAACCAACCGTGGGACGTGCTGTGCGAGTTCACGCGATCCGGTGATCCCGACCGGTTCGCGGCGTGGTTGGAGCGGACCCGGGGGGAGGGGTTGATGCGCAATGACGACGTCACCGTCGTTCACGTGGACCTCGGATGACGAGCCCGTCCGCTCGTTCCCGTCCGGCGCGGCCTACGTGGAGGCGCTGGAGAACACCGCGCTGTGCTTCCGCGGCACCGACCTGGCCGGGGCCGAGGTGCGCGTCGACGCGTTGGGCCGTCCCCGTGCGATCTCCGGCAACTTCGCCAGCGTCTTCTCGCTGACCGTCGCCGACGGCACCCGTTACGCGGTCAAGTGCTTCACCCGCGAGGTGCGGGAGCAGGAGGCCCGCTACCGCGCCGTCGGCGAGCACCTCGCGGGCCTGGACGACGACTGGACGGTCGGCTTCGACTACGTCGGCCAGGGCATCCTCGTGGCGGGCACCTGGTACCCCGTGCTGCGGATGGAGTGGGTGGAGGCCGTCAGCCTGATCCGCTGGATCGAGCAGAACACCGACGACCCCGCCGCCCTCTCCGACGCCGCCGCGCGGTTCGCGAGCCTGACCGCCGAACTCGCCGCCGCGGGCGTCGGGCACGGCGACCTCCAGCACGGCAACATCCTGATCACCGCCGACGGCTCGATGAAGCTGGTCGACTACGACGGCGTGTACGTCCCCGCGCTCGCCGGGTTGCCCGCGGCCGAGAGCGGCCACCGCAACTACCAGTCGCCCGACCGCACGGCGTCCGACTTCGGCCCGGAGGTCGACCGGTTCTCGTCCTGGGTCGTCTACCTGTCACTCGTGGCCCTGGCGGCCGACCCCGCGCTGTGGCGGCAGCTGCGCGACGAGGACGCCGAGCACCTGATCCTGGCCGAGTCCGACTTCGCCGACCCGGCGGCCTCCTTCCGGCTGGCCACCCTGACCGGTCACCCGGACGCGCGCCTGCGCGGACTCGCCGAGCGCTTCCAGGAGATCCTGCTCCACCACCGCGCCGCACCCCCGCCGCTCGAACCACTCGGGCCGCTCGACGCCGTGCGGCCGGTCAAGGCGCCCGTTCCGGTCAACGCCGCCCTGCCGTCGTGGATGGTCGAACGCGTCCAGCCGCACATGCCCGCGCCACCGCCGTTGGTGCGGTTCAGCCGGCGTGCGCCCGCACTGGCCGTGCTGACCTGGGCGTTGCTGGTGGCGCTGCCGTTCGGCGTGCCGGCGGCGATCTTCGTGGACGAGGTGATCGCGGCCGTCGACGTGTCGGCGGTGCTGGCGTGGACGGCGTTCACGTTGTCGGGCTACCGCCGCCAACCCGAGCGATTACCGGCCCGCGCCGCGCGTGCCGAGCGCAAACGGCTCCTCCGCGCCCGGCTGGCCGCCGCCGCCCGCGCCGCCCGGCTGGAGAAACAGGCCCGGCGGATCGCCGAGGCGGCAGAGAAGTCCAAGGCCGAGCAGGACTACCAGCGGCACATCCTCCAGCAGGCGCACAACCAGCGCCTCGGGGCGCACCACCGGGCCGTCAGGGAACAACTCGACCGGATCGACCGCGAGCGGCAGGCGTCGGCGGCCTGGATGCACCTGGAGGAGCAGCGGCTGCTGGTCATGCGGCAGAAGGAACACGTGCGCGCGCAGCTGGCGAAGTTCCGGGTCGGCAACGCCGTCATCGACGGTGTGGGGCCGGGGCTGATCGCCAACCTCGAAGCGGTCGGCATCCGGACCGCCGCGGACTTCGTCGGCGTCCGCTACGACATGCACCAAGGACCCGAACGCGTGGCGGTCTTCGTCCGGGGCGACGGCCGCGGTGTACGTGTCATCGGGATCAGCGAGGTGAAGGCGGGGCGCATCGACCAATGGCGTGAACGCCTGACCGCCCAGGCCGCGATCGATCAGCCGATGTCGTTGACGCCCGTCGCGCAGCGGTGGCTCAAGGACCGGTCCACCGCCGAGAAGATCAGGCTCGACGCCGAGTACAAGCAGGTGCTGGCGGAAGCCGAGACGGCGATCCGGCCGTTGCAGGAGGCCCTGCGCGCCGAACAGGCCGCCTTGGCGGAGGAGATGAAAGCCGCCAACACCGCCACCGCCCAGATCCGCGTCGACCACGACCGCGCGGTCGCCGAAGCCGCCGTCGTCCTCGAACGCGCACAACAAGCCGCCGCCGACGGCGGCGCCCAGGCCGACGCGTTCCGCCCCGTCACCTACCGCCGCTACCTCCGCTTCATCCTCACCGGCAAGAACTGACCGACCTCCGGACGCCACTCGTCGTCGGCGTGGCGAACTCCCGGCCCGACGGGGCCGGGAGTCCGTGCCGGTCATCTCGTGGTCGTCTGCTTCACATCGGGCCCCTGTCGCGGGGCGGCGGGGTCCGCCGCTCACCGAACTCGCCCTCGGCACCGGGCCTGGTGGACGGACCCGCCGACTGGTACGCCGTCGACTCCTGCCACGCGGGTTCGTCGGCCGCAGGTTCCCCGACGCGCTCCTGGCGGCTGCGCATCGCGTCCTCGCGACCCCGCTGGTACGCCTCGGACTGCACGGCGGAGATCTCCGCCTCGGCGCGGTTGAGCCAGCGGTCCCACCGCTGCTGCATCGGGCGGAGCAGACCGCCGCCGACGCCGATCACGATCACACCGCCCACGGTGGCCAGCACCGCGATCAACACCGGCGTGGTGACGGTGGTGGCGACGCCGATCTGGTTCAGCGCGGCGATCACACCCAACGCGATGATGACGCCCTGCACCAGCCTGGACAGGAACCGCCCGTAGCTCAGCCCGCCCAGCGCGCCCGTCATGAGGTCACCGACGGCGTTGGCCACCGCGGCGACCACCACGACGATGACCACGGCCACGATCGCCCGGGGCAGCCACGCCACGATGGAAGTCAGGATCGCGCTGACCGGGTTCGGCCCGAAAACGCCGAACGCCAGTTGCAGCGTGATCAGCAGCACCGCGTAGTACACGAGCGTCGCGATCAGCCCGCTCGCGTCGTAGCGCGACCGCTCCAGCGCCCGCTTCACCCCACCGCGCTCCACCGCCCGGTCGAAGTGGAGGCGTTCGAGGACGGCGTTGACCACTTTGCGCAACGCCGCGGCGATCAACCAACCGATAATCAGGATGACGAGGAACAGGACGACTTTCGGTGCCCACAAAACGACGTTTCGGATGACGTCGTTCCACGCGTCACGAATGTTCATGAAGATTCACACCCTCTCGGCGCCGGTCGGGACCGTATACCCGTGGTCAGGGTCGAACAAACGGTGTAAACCGCGCCAGATTCACTGTTTATGCAGGTTCAAGCGTCGCTTGGTGACCACTTGGTCGCAATCCGCTACACCTGGAATCACGGTTGAAGTCAATTCCGTTGAGTCACCGCACGGTTGCCCAACGCTGAAGGCCGGGGGTTGTCGTGAGAACCGGCGGGACGCGCCGGCGCGAGCGTTGCCAGGGCGATTCCAGCCTCGATCAGGAGGGCTCTCGACGGTCGGGTGCGACTTGGGCGGGTGGCAGGGCGACGCGAGGTGGTGCCGCCACTTCACGATCTTTGTCGGTGCCCGGTCGTAGGTTGTCCGCGATGATTTCCTGGACACAGACCTGCACCTATCTCCGTTCGTCCGCCGTGCACGAGTCGGCCGACGGCCGGAGCCTCGCGCTGGAGACCTCCGGCGGTGCCACACCCGCTGGTGCGGCGGTCAATCCGCGGTTCTTCAGCGGTTTCCCGACCGCGCCGGTCCCGTCGGCAGTCGCTTTGTTGGCGGTCGCCGATGTGGCGGGCATCCTGGCGGCGACCCTGGCACTGGCGCCGGAACAGCGGCGGCCCGAGGCGCTCTCGGCGGTGCGCGTGCTCGCCGACCGGGTCCAGCCCGACCGCCGCCGGCCCACCCGGCACTTCCTCGATGTCCTTGCCGTGTAGCCGTTCGCGATCGAATGGCTTGGTGAACGTATTAGCGTGGCGTTCATGGATCGAGCCACGATCACCGAGCTGCACTACCACCCGGTCAAGAGTTGCGCCGGCATTTCGGTACGCGACGGGTTGCTCACTCCCGCAGGGCTGGCCCACGACCGCAGTTTCATGATCGTCGGCCCGGGCGGGACCTGCCGCACCCAGCGTCGCGATCCGAGGTTGGCCCTGATCCGCCCCGAGATCAGCACCGACGGCGACCAGCTCGTCCTCCGCGCCTCCGGTGTCGGTAAGGCTCACGTCGACGTGGACCTGACGGCTCCCCGCCGTGAGGTCACGCTGTTCGGCACTGTCTGCAACGGCATCGACCAGGGTGACGACGTCGCCGACTGGATCACCGAGGTGCTGCGCGTGCCGAGCCGACTGGTGCGGGTACCGCCGGAACAGCACCGCGTCACCGACGGGTTGACGCCGGGCACCTCGGCCTACGCCGACAGCTGCCCCGTGCACGTCATCTCGTCGTCCTCGGTCGGGCACCTCAACGAACGGATCGTCGAGCGGGGCGGCCACCTGGTGCCGATGAACCGCTTCCGGCCCAACATCGTGATCGACGGCTGGGCCGAGCCACACCGCGAGGACGGAGCACGTCGGGTCGTCGTCGGTGACACCGAACTCGGCTACGCCAAGCTCGCGATCCGCTGTGTCACCACGACGGTCGACCAGGAGACCGGCACGAAGAGGGGACCGGAGCCGCTCCGCACGCTCGCCGACTACCGCCGCGCACCCGACGGTGGCGTCGCGATCGGCACCAAGTTCGCCGTGCTGCGTCCCGGCAAGCTCACCGTCGGCGACGAGCTGGTCGTCACCGATTGGGGCGCCCCGGAAATGTGAAAGGCGGGGCCCGGAGCGGAGGCTTGTCGCGCCTCCACACCGGGCCCTTGAGGAACTCGCCGAACGCGGGGGACTACCTGGCGGAGCAGGTGGGGGTCATGCCCGCGCCGGTTCTGGCTATCGCCGTTAACGCTCCGGCGACCGTCGGGCGGACCTTAGAGCGGCCCGAGTCGGTGATCACCAGGGCTCTCCTTCCGGGTGAAGGCGCGACGGCGGCTATCGCGGTTGATCATGGATGCCGATGACCTAAAATTTCGAGGAAGTTATCGAAACATGTCAATGCGCCCGGAGGCTGTTGGTGCTCCTGCCGGTCTCACTTGGCTGATCGTCGCGAGGAACCGATCTCCGACCTGCGGTTGTGGTGCGAACGACCGGACAGTGCGCCTGCCCGAACGCGGATACGGTCCGACGACTGCCTCAAGTCGCCGATCACCTGGAAGCAGTGACCCCGAACCCGTTGAGCGCGCCAAGCCGGCGTTCAGCCAAGACCTGTCCGCGACCCGTCCGAGGTCATTCGGGGCGGATCGAGTACGCCCGCGGGTACTTCCGGCCCGCCGCCGGCGTGGGTGATCCGGTGAACGACACCGGTGTGCCGGTGGGGAGCACGGTGTGGCCGTCGGGCAGGTCGTCGCGGGAGACGAACCACGAGCCGCCGCGGGTGTCGGTGATGAAGCCGTGCGGCTGCCCGGTCCGCCAGCCGCTGACGGTCCCGCGACGGCGGCCGCGCGGCGAGCCCGCGGGGGAGGCCACGACCTCGGTGGAACGCACGAACGGGCGCCGCAGCGGGTAGTCGTAGCGGTCGGCGGGTGCGAACAGCGCGTCGAAAGCGGGCGTCCGGGTCGCCGCGGCCCGTAGTGGCGCCGCGGTGCGTGGCGTCCAGGCGGGCGGAGCCGACGATGCCGGCCACTGCGTATCGACGACCGGCACGATGACCCGCACACCGCGACCGGTCAGCCGGGTCACCAGCGGGGTGAAGTCGGCGTCGCCGGTGATCAGCACGACCCACTGCAACGGCCAGGTGGTGGCGCGCTCCCACACTTCGAGTGCGAAGTGGACGTCGACGCCCTTCTCCTTGCCGCCGTGCAGCGGGAGGTCGTGCCGGGTCACCCCGGTGGCGGCCAGGGCGGCGTCGAAGGACGTGGCGGGGGTCTCGATGCGACCGCGCACGTAGTGCGCCTCGTGCACCGAGCAGTCGTCGAGCGCACGGCCGGTCTCGGTGTGGACGTACCAGCGCAACGCGTCGTGAAAGCCGTCGAGCGAGATCCGGGCCGCGCGCGGATGCGCGGTGGCGTAGAAATCACTCAGATAAGCGAACCACGTCCCGTCGTAGAACACACCGATGCGCACTATCTCCCCCACCCGGCCGACTTTACCCGGCGGCGAGACCACGTCGTTGTCCGCCGATGTGGGCGGTCACCGGCACGAACGTTCTCGCGGTCACCCGTACAGGCGCAGTCCGACACAGTACGGTGGTGGCCGGGTGTACGCGGGGAGGCAATGACGGTGACCGGTTGGACCGATGTGATCAACTACGTCCGCACGCGGTACGAGGTGCTGGAGGAGACGGACAGCTGGCTGCGGTTCCGGCTCGACGCGGAGAACAGCCGCACCCAGCAGGTCGCGGTGCACCACGTGCCGGAGGCGCACGGCGGGGCGTGGCTGGAGATCTCCTCTGCGGTCGGCCGGGCCGACGCGATCGACCTGGGTCGGCTGCTCGAACTCGCCGGCACGTCGCTCGTCGGCGGCGCGGCGGTGGTGGACGGCGTCGCGCTGCTCAAGCACACCGTGCCGTTGGAGGACCTGAGCGTCCTGGAGGAGTTCGAGCGCCCGCTCAAGATGCTCGTCGCCAGCGCGGACGCCTTCGAGCACGAACTGACGGAGACCGACCACTTCTGACACCGGCCCATCCGCAGCGGGAGGTCCGGTTGTGCGGAAAGGGATCGCCGGCGACCCGGTGATCCGCACCTCTCGTGTCATCCGTGGGGTTGGGCCATCGCGTGGGACAGTTCGGTGATCACGGATTCCACGGTGTTCGCGCCCAGCACGGACCGGGCCGGCAGGCGGACGCCCAGTTCCGTGCGGATGCGGGCGAGCAGCTTGGCCGCGAGCATCGAGTCCATGCCCTGGTCCGACAGGGGGCGGGTGCGGTCGACGTGGTCCGCGCCCAGTGTCGTGCGCAGGGCGTCGACGAACCACTCCGCCACGGACGTCTGCCGGGGTGCGGGCTCGGCCGTGCGGAGGCGCAGCTCGCCCACTGCGATCCCGTCGGCGTCCAGCACCAGTCCGGTCCCGGTGCACGTCCGGCAAGGGCCCGGTCGATCCTTTTGCAGGACAAGGGAATCGAGGTCGGCGAGGTCGGTGGGGACGAGGGTGGACAGGAGGTCGGCGCGTGACGCGAAGGCGGGCAACGGATCGGTGACGTCGTAGGTCGGCAGCGTTGCCGGGCCGGGGGAAGCCTGGCCGCTGAGGACGGTGGTCCACGTGCACAGGCCGTCCTCGGCGTTCTCCTCGGCACGGACCGCGAACTCCCAGCCGCGGGCCGCCGGGTGCAGCACGACCCGCAGCGGGCTGCCGGGCGTCGCGGTGCCGTGCCGGTGCGGTTCGGTCAGCTCGAACCCACCGTCGATCACCCGGGACACCGCCGACAGCGCCACGTCCAGGCACACGCCCACGAGGTCGTCGGGCGCGGGTGCCGTGCGGCCCGGGTCGAACGTCCGCACGTCGTCGGTCAGCCGTGCCGCCGATGCCTTCGCCGGGACCCGGTGCGTGCGTCCCTGCCACGGGTAGCGGGGCAGATCGACCAACGCACCGCGCGGCTGCACGGCGTCCCACACCACGGTGTGGCCGCGGGTGTACGCCGTGCCGAGGCCGGCCAGCATCGTCCCCAGCGCGGGTTCGTCGCGCAACACCGACGTGATCGCCACGCCGTCCACGTCCGCGTCCCGCAACCGGTCCTCCAGCACCGTGCCCAGCACGGCGTGCGGGCTGATCTCCACGAACGTCACCGGCCCGCCCTCGGCCAGCACGGCTTCCACCACCGGCCCGAACCGCACCTGCTCGCGCAGGTTCCGCACCCAGTAGTCGCCGTCCAGTTCGGGACCGCGCACCAGGTCGCCGGTCACGGTGGAGCGCAGAGGGATCACCGCCTCGCGCGGCGCCACATCGGCCAGCAGTTCGGTCAACTCGGCGCGGACCGGCTCGATCTGCGGCGAGTGGGAGGCGTAATCGACGTTCACGGGCCGGCAGAACACGCCCGCGGCGCGCAGCGGCGCCACCACCTCGTCCAGTGCGTCCGGATCTCCGGCCAGCACCACGGAATCCGGCCCGTTCACCACGGCCACCGCGACCTCGTCCCCGCGTTCGCCGATGGCACGGCGGGTTTCCTGTTCGCCGACGCCGACCGCCGCCATCGCGCCCCGCCCCGGCAGCCGCTCGACGAGCCGCCCACGGCGGGACGCGATCGCCGCACCGTCCCGCAACGTCAGCGCGCCCGCCGTGCAGGCGGCGGCGATCTCACCCATCGAGTGCCCGACGACGGCATCGGGCTCCAGGCCCCACGCCCGCCAGGTCGAGGCCAGCGCCACCTGGAAGGCCCACAGCGCCGGCTGGAGCTCAGCCGGGCCGTCCAGCTCGTCGAGCCGGTCCGGCAACCACCACCCCGCCTCCGCCCGGATCGCCTCGGCGCACTCGGTGAACACCCGGCGAAACGTCGGCTCCGTCTCGTACAGGTCGCGCCCCATACCCTTCCACTGCGACCCTTGTCCGGAGTAGACGAACACCACCCGAGACTTCCGCTGTGTGCCAACAGTATTCGGCCCACTGGCCGCCGCCCGCAGCTCCGCCGCAATACCGGCCGCATCCGCACCGGCCACCGCGATCCGGTTCTGGTGGTGACTGCGCCGCGTAGCCGCGCTGTAGGCGACGTCCACCAACCCGTCGTCACCCAGGCGCTCCACCAGCTCCGCGTACGCCACCGCGAGTTCCCGGGCGGCGGCCTCACTGCGCGCCGACACCGGGATGAGATGCGCCTCCCGTGCCGCAACGGCCTCTGGGTGGGTCGCGGAGGCGGCCTTGCTGTCGGGTGCGGCGCGTAGTACCAGGTGGACGTTCGTTGCCGACAGGCCGAACGAGCTGATGCCTGCCAGTGGCAGCCGCCCGGTGTTCGGCCAGGGGCGTGCGGACGGGACCGGCTCCAGTGACGTGTCCGCCAGCACCGGGTGCGGCGTGTGCACGTGCAGCGTTGCGGGCACGACTCCGTGGTGCAGGGCGAGTGCGGTCTTGGCCAGGCCCGCGAGGCCGGCGGCCGACTCGATGTGGCCTACGTTCGACTTCACCGAGCCGATCAGGCACGGCCGTGAGCGCGATCCGAACACTTCGCGCAGGGCGCTCAGTTCGACCTGGTCGCCGACCGGTGTTCCCGCGCCGTGCGCCTCGACGTAGTCCACCTCGTCGGCGGTCACGCCGGCGTCGGCGTGGGCCGCGTGCAGCATGGCCACCTGGCCGTCCACGCTCGGCGTGATCAGGGTGTCGCTGCCCCGGCCGTTGTTGTTGACCGCGCCGCCCAGGATCGTGGCGTACACGCGGTCGCCGTCGCGCAGTGCCGCGCTCAGGGGTTTGAGCACTACCGCCACGGCGCCCTCGCTGCGCACGTACCCGTCGGTGTCCGCGTCCGCGAATCGCGCCCGCCCGTCCTGCGACAGGATACCGGCGTCGGACAGGGCCACGTAGAAATCGCGTGACAGCAGCAGGTTCACCCCCGCCACGAGCGCCGCGTCGGCCTGACCGGACCACAGATCGCGGCACGCCAGGTGCACGGCCAGCAGCGACGTCGCGCACGTCGCCTCCACGCCCAGGCTCGGCCCGCGCAGGTCGAGCAGGTGCGACAGCCGGCCCGCGGGCATGCCCCAGGCACCGTTGCCGGCCACCGCGTGCATGTCGGACAGCCCCGCCGCGCGCACCACGTCCCAGTAGTCGGCGTTGAGGCAGGCCGTGTAGACCCCGGTCCGGCTGCCCGCCAGGGTTTCCGCGCCGAGGCCCGCGTCCTCGAAGGCCTCCCACGCGACCTCGATCATCTGCCGGTGTTGCGGGTCGATCCGGGCCGCCTCGTGGCCGGAGATGCCGAAGAAGTCCGCGTCGAACCGGTCCACGTCGGGGAGGAACCCGCCCACGCGCGTGGTGATCCGGTCGTCCACCTCCACCCGGTCCGGGATCTCCCCGACCGTGTCGGACCCGGACGCGAGCACGGCCCACAGCTCCTGCGGACCGCACGCCCCCGGTAGCCGGCAGCCGATTCCGACCACCGCGACCGGCTCCCGGGCATCCCGCAGTTCCTCGCGCATTTTGCTCCCATCGCACGCACGGGGGCGCACGACGGCGCGCGACGACGGTGTCCAGTCCGGCCCCCGATCCGATCCAGCAGACGCCCCATGATCGGTCGTGCGACCGGAGCGGGACAACCTCGACTTAACGGAGAACCACCGGACGGCGGTACGGGCGCACGACCGTACAGTCGTATCGCGATACGTCTACCCCGGCGTCGCGTCGGTCTCGTCGGGCGGGAGGTGCAGGACCACCGAGCGCGTCGAGTCGGCCAGGTTGAGCACGGCGAGCTGGACCACCCGCAGCTCACCGTCGACCCACAGTTCCCGCAGCCGGGTGCGCTGCTTGCTGACGTAGTGCGAGGACCACCACTCGCGGAACTCGGGGCTGGCGTCGCGCATCATGCCGGTCAACTCCTCGAACCGGGCGTCCCACGCGCGGGCCGCCGCCGCCCGTCGGAACCGGCCCACGACGTCCCGGGTCTCCTCCTCCCAGTTGACGAATCGATCACGCGCCTCCGGTGCCGTCAACATCCACCACAGCATGTTCCGGCGATCATCCGGAAGCGCGCCGAAGTCGGTGTACCAATTGACCGCCGTGTCGTTCCACGCCACTATGTCGCCGTGAATGTCGGCGGCGTACACCGGAAGGCCGTTGTGCGCCATCCGCGCCACGACTGAACTGACCACCGCGTCGTCGGACGTGTCGTTGCGCGGTCTTTCATCGGACGGCGGATTGCCCGTCGCCAGCAGGTACAGGTAGGTGCGCTCGTCGTTGCTCAACCGCAGCACGCGCGCCAGGCTGGCCAGCACCTCCGTCGACGGCCGGATGTCCCGTCCCTGTTCAAGGTAGGTGTACCAGGTCGGGCTCAGCCCGGCGAGGACGGCGATCTCCTCGCGGCGCAGACCGGGGGTGCGGCGGCGGGCGCCGCTGGGCAGGCCGAGGTCGGCAGGTCTGGTCCGTTCCCGGCATCGACGGAGGAACTGCGCCAATTCCTGCCTGTTTCTCCGTGTTCCCACAATCTCCCCCAGCCCTCCCGGTGCGCTCAACCTATCGGTTCGCTTCTCCCGCCGCGAAATTTTCGGCCGGGCCGCGGCTACCTGCTGTTCATGCGCTGAAAATCCGCGTCCACCGGCGCGCCCAGGGAAACGGCGACGGCCCAATGCCCTGCGTGAGTCCGAAGCTGCGCGGCGGTCGCGGTGGCCTCGGTCAGCCGGCCGACCAGGAACAGCCCGTCCACCAGGCCGGCGGTCAGGTACGGCGGCAGCCACGGCAGTTCGTCGCGCAGGCGTTCCGCGCCGATCAGCGCGCGGCGCAGCGCCGACACGGCCACGGCGGGCCGGTGGTCGGCCAGCGCGATCGCCGCGAGCGCCGCCTGGGCGAACACCGCGACCCGCTGGTCCGGACCGGCCGCCAGGTCGTCCACGACCTGCCGCGCCTCGGCGGTGTCCCCGGCCAGCGCGAGCAGCCACGCGCGCACCGCGTCCAGCCGATTGGCCCACGCGGGGTTGGCGCGGGCGGCGTCGTCCAGCAGCGCGCACGCCTTCTCCGTGCCGAACACCCCGGACGGGCCGAACGCCAGCACGAACGCGCGCGTGAGCACCCGTGCCTCGGCCGGCTCCGCCTCCGTCGCGTCCAGGAACCGCAGCGCTTCGGCCACCTGGCCGCGCAGCAGCAGGGCCTGCGGCCACACCAGCGACACGGCCCCCTCCTCGCCCGCCAGCAGCGCGAGGCGGCACAGCTGGTCCAGCGTGTCCAGCTCCAGGTCCCGCCACGCCCGCGCGACCGCCGAACGCAGCCGCGCCCGCCCCCGCGGGTCCAGCTCGACGCCCTGCCGGGGGACGCCGGTCAGTGCCAGCCCCCGGCCTCCGGGCCGCACCTCCGCGCTCAGCGCGCCCGCCGTGAGGTAGCGCCGCAGCAGGTCCGGGTTGCCGCCGGTCGCGGCCCGCAACGCCTCGGCGGTCGCCTCGTCCACCGGACCGTCGAGCACGGCCGACGCCAGCTCGGCGACTTCGGACCCGGACAGTGGCGGGAGGTTCACGCGTCGGAAGCCCGATTCGTAGCGCAGGGAGTCCAGCGGGTCGTGGCCCGCGTCGGTGGCGAGGGTCACGATCAGTGGAGCGCCGGTGCGCACGTGCAGTGCCCGCAGCACCTGGACGGTGGCGTGGTCGGCGAGGTGCGCGTCGTCCAGCAGCACCACGGGACGGCGCCCGTCGGCGTGCTTCTCCAGCGCGTCGGTCACCGCGTCCAGGCCACCGGTGCGCGGCACCGGCACGTCCGCGGGCAGGTGGCCGCGCAGGGTCGCCAGGTGACCGGGCCTGCCGCGCAGGGTGATCAGGGCGTCGGCCCGCTCGTCCACCATCTGCGCGGCCAGTTCCAGCGCGGTCGACCGGCCCACGCCGGTCTCGCCGGCCAGCACCAGCGGCCCCGGACGGGCCGCGGCGAGCGCGCCGGCCAGCAGGTCGGGCAGACCGGGACGCGCGATCAAACGCCAGGACATCGTGGTCTCCTTTCGCCGGGGGACGCCCGGCCGACGCGGTGCTGTCTGCCGACGTCGTGGTGCCCCGCCGGACAGAGGTGAATCCGGCACACGCTCGCCGGACGTTCCTCATCGTGCCTCCCACCCATTCGCGGGGCATTCAGCTAACAGAGTCCGGGGTCATCTCCGTCAGCACATCCGGATTCCGTTAGCTGTCGTTCCGGGGCACCCCGGGGTGCGGTTTCACCCCAATAGCCCAAAGTGGTCACGCGGGGTGTCCGCCGCTCGGTTCCCGCAGTCAGGCTGGTACTCCGAGTTCCCCGATAAACGCTCGCTGTATCGAATTAGCCGTGGGACGTGGAATGGTTTCCGGATCGGGAGGGCGGCGGCCGGTATGCCGGCCGCGGTGGTGGGGGAGGATCTGGATGGATGTCTATTCCGACGTGGGCGCGGTGCTGCGTCCCGCGCTGCTGGCGCTGGGTGCCGCCGTGCTGCTCGCGGTGTCGGTGACCGGTGTGCGGGCGGCGGCGGCGACGTCCGGCGGCTCGCTCCCGGTGCACCGGCTGGTGCGGTGGTCCGGTGCGGGGTTCCGGTGGGTCGGTGAGCGCCTCGGCGCGCGCCTCGGCTCCCGGGCGATGGCGCTCAGTGCCCCGGTCGGCCTGGTCGTGGTGCTGGTGGCCTGGCTCACGGCCTGGGAGGCGGGGCTGCTGCTGGCCTCCATCGGACTCGGCGCGGACGTGCCCGCGCCGGTCGCCCACACCGGCCGCACGGCCCTGGTCGTGCTGTTCGGCGTCTACGTGCTGCGCACCGGTGAGGCCTACGGCATGCGCGAACGGCAGTGCGCCGAGCGCGCTGACGTCCGCGTGGCCGAGGAACTGTTGGCCGGTTACCTCGATGTGGGTGGCCGCGAACGGCTCGACCGCGTGCTCGCGGTGTGGGCGGCCTGGCTCGTCGAGTTGCGCCGCGCGCACCGGGCGTGGCCCGCCCTGCTCTACACCCGGCCCTCCGAGCGGCGGTGCTGGTTGGAGACGGTCGTCATCATGCTCGACGTGGCGGCGCTCGCCGAGTCCATCGCCCCCGCCTGGGCTCCACCCCACACCACCGCGGTGTTGGTCAACGGCACCGACTGCATCACCGAGGCCCTGGCGAGCACGGGCGCGGAGCCGCCTCGCAGCACGATCAGCCTGCACGGCCGGGAGGACCGGGCGTTCGCCGACACCGTGAGCCTGCTCACCGAGGCGGGCCTGCGGGTCGAACGTGATCCGGCCGACGCCTGGGCCGAGTTCCAGTCCCGCCGCACGCGCTATGCGCCGGCCGCGTCCGCGCTCGCTGTCAAGTTGCTCTACGTAGGCTTCGAGGAAAGATGCTGAGAGGAAGGCGTCGAGTGTATTTCCTCACACTCCCGACGAACCCCGGAGGTGATCAGGTCGATTATTCGCACCACTCATGGGCCGTGATAAACGAAATTGGGGGATCGTAGGTCCGATGGTTTTTCCAGAACGCAACACCCGCACCGTCCGGTTAACCGAGGTGGACACGCTCACGCAGTTCTGCCACGAATTGCTGACCACCCTGCCCAGGTCCGACCAGCGCCGGTGGGGCGAAATCTACGTCCGCGGCCTGGTGTCGCTGCCGGGGCGGAAGTCGATCCGCCGCATGGCCGAGGCGATGGCCGGCTGGCGGGCGGAGCAGGGCCTGCAGCAGTTCGTCAACCAGAGCACGTGGCGCTGGGGGCCGATCCGGCTCAACCTGGCCCGGTACCTGGGCACGCTGTACCGGCCGCACGCCTGGGCGATCGGCGAGGCGGTGTTCGCGAAGAACGGCAACAGCTCGGTCGGCGTCGCCCGGCAGTTCGCCCCATCGGCGGGCAAGCTGCTCAACTGCCAGCTCGGCCTCGCGCTGTTCCTCGTCGGCGAGGGCGAGGCCGCGCCGGTGGACTGGCGGCTGCTGCTGCCGCAGAGCTGGGACTCCGACCCGGACCTGCGCGCGAAGGCGCACGTCCCGGAGGACGAGCGGCGGCAGGAGCGCTGGCAGGCCGTGCTGTCCATGGTGGACGAACTCGTCGGGGACTGGGGTCTGCCGCCGCAGCCGGTCGTCGTCGACGCCCGGCACCTGGTCCAGACCGAGCAGCTGCTCGCGGGCCTGGAGGAACGGCGGCTGCGCTACCTCGTCCAGGTGCCCTACGAGTCGGCCGCCGGCATGTTCGCCGACGGCGCGGCGCGCGAGCGCGCGCCGGGCACGGTGGGCAGGCCCGCGGCGGTGATGAACTGGTGGGCGGTCGAGAACAGCAGGCACCAGGCCTCGCGGTACGTGGTGGAGTCGGTGCCGCCCCGACCGGGCGGGCCGCAGGCCGGGCCGCGCCGGGCGCGCAAGCTGCTCACTCGGTGGCTGCCCGGTGAGCCGTACCCGGCGCAGGCGTGGCTGACCAACGTCCACGCCGCCATGCCCGACCTGATCAAGCTGAGCCGGGCGGGTGTGGAGGTGGACCGCGAGACGAACCGGCTCTACGACGAGGTGGGTCTGGGGCACTTCGAGGGCCGGTCGTTCCGCGGCTGGCACCACCACGTCACGCTCACCTCCCTCGCGCACGCCTACCTGCTGGGCAGGCGTCGCGCCGAGCTGGAGAGCGACCTGCGGCGGCGGCCGTTCGCCTAGCCGTCCCGCGCTCAGCCGCCCCGGTGCCGCGACCGGCCGTCCTCGCCGGCATCCGCGACACCGGGGCCGCGGCGGGCGTCCGCGTCCGCCGCGGCCAGCTCGGCCAGCAGCGTCAGCGCCGCCGCCGACGACGAGTCGGGTGCGGCGTTGAACAGCACCAGCCGCTGGCCCTCGTCGTCGGGCAGGGCCAGCAGCTCGTCGGTCAACGTCAGCTCGCCGACGACGGGGTGGTGGAACCGGCGGTCGTGGAAGGCGCACCGCCGCACCGGGTGCGCCGACCACAGCGCCCGGAAGTCCGGGCTCTTCAGCGACAGCTCGCCCACCAGCTCGGCCAGCCGCGTGTCGTCGGGGTACCGGCCCGCGATCAGCCGCAGGTCGGCCACCGTGTCGCGGGCCTTGTCCGGCCAGTCGGTGAACAGCTCGCGCATGTGCGGGTCCAGGAAGAACAGCCGCGTCCAGTTGGGCCGCTCGGCGGGCCGCTCGGGCGCCTCGAACGGCAGGTGCCCGGCCAGCAGCGCGTGCGCCAGCCGGTTCCAGACCAGCACGTCGCCGAACAGGCCCAGCACCAGCGCCGGCAGGTGGTCCAGCGAGTGCACCACCTGCCGTACGCTGTCCCGCAGGCGTTCGGGGCGCGCGCGGACCGGGCGCGCAGGCGTGGTCCGGATCAGGCTGCGCAGGTGCGACCGCTCGTCCGGGTCCAGGCGCAGCGCGCGGGCCAGCGCGTCCAGCACCGAGTCCGAGGTGTTGACCGGCTGACCCTGTTCCAGCCGGACGTAGTAGCTGACGCTGATACCCGCGAGCCGGGCCAACTCCTCGCGCCGCAGGCCGGGCACCCGGCGGCGGCCGTACAAGGGGACCCCCGCCTCTTCGGGGCTGATCCCGGCCCGCCTCGACCGGAGGAACTCGGCGAGTTCCGATCGTTGATCCATGACACCAGGATCGCGGAGGTGTCCGATTCGTGCCTGCTCCTGACAGGCGTACCCAGATCAGGGCTATCTCCGACAGGGGACTGGGTCGCGGCCCGCCGCGCCGGCAGGTTCGGTAATGGCTTTTCCGGACGATTGTGGGGACTGCGAACGTGGATGACGTGATGCGAGCGGTGGTGGCGCGGCAGTACGGCGGCCCGGAGGTGCTGCGGGTCGCGGAGGTGCCGCGTCCCCGGTGCGGCCCGGGCGAGGTGCTGGTGCGGGCGCTGGCGGCAGGGGTCAACCCGGTGGACGCGGAGTGCCGCGGTGGCAAGGCGAAGGACTGGTTCGGCGAAGGGCCGCACACCTGGGGCTGGGACGTGTCGGGTGTGGTGGTGCAGGCCGGCGAGGGCGTGCACGACCTGCGGCCCGGCGACGAGGTGTTCGGCATGCCCCGATTCCCCGCGCAGGCCCGTGCCTACGCGGAGTACGTCAGCGCGCCGGCGGCGGAACTGGCGCGGAAGCCGCGGACGGTGCGGCACGCGACGGCGGCGGCACTGCCGCTGTCCGGGTTGACCGCGGCGCAGACGCTGGACCGCGTCGGGGTCCGGGCCGGGGACCGGGTGCTGGTCAACGGCGCGGCGGGCGGTGTCGGGCACCTGGTCGTGCAGTTGGCCAAGGCGCGCGGCGCGACGGTGGTGGCCGTCGCGCGTGCGGCGAACCACGACTTCCTGCGCGGGTTGGGCGCGGACGAGGTGGTGGACTACACGTCGGCCGACGTCGTGCGCGTGGTGGGTGAGGTGGACGCCGTGGTGGACTGCGTCGGCCGGGACGACCTGGTCGCCGCGGTGCGGCCGGGCGGCGTGCACGCGCGGGTGCCGGATGCGGCCGGCGGTGCCACGGAGCTGGAGGACGTGGCCGGGCGGTCCGGTGTCCGGGTGGTGCGCCACGTCGTCGCGCCGGACGGGCCGGGACTGGCCGCGCTGGCCGAGCAGGTCGACCGCGGCGGGCTCGTCGTGGACGTCGGCTCGGCGTTGCCGCTGGAGGACGTGGTGGCGGCGCACGAGCTCGTGGACCGGGGGATCAGCCGGGGCAAACTCGTGCTGACCATGGTGTGAGCAACCAGGAGAGGACGCAGATGCGGGTGTTGGTGGTCGGTGCGTCGGGCACGATCGGCGGCGCGGTCGTCGAAGCGCTGGAGCCGAGGCACGAGGTCGTGCGGGCTTCGCGCACCGGGAAGATCGCGGTCGACATCGGCGACCCGGCGTCCGTGGACCGGATGTTCGGGGAGGTCGGCGAGGTGGACGCGGTGGTGTGCGCGGCGGCCCACGCGCGGCTGGTGTCGTTGACCGACGTGAGCGACGAGCAGTTCGCCGAAGGCTTGCGGGACAAGCTGATCGGCCAGGCGACGCTGCTCACGCGGTCGTTGCGGCACCTGCGCGACGGCGGTTCGGTCACGCTGACCGCGGGCAACTTCACCCGGCCGTCGCCGGGCAGCGCGATCGGCGTGCTGGTGAACGAGGGCCTGCAGGGCTTCGTCCGGGCCGCCGTCCCCGACCTGCCGCGCGGTATCCGGGCGAACGTGGTGAGCCCCGGCTGGGTGCGCGAGACGCTGATCGCGTTGGGTGGCGACCCCGACGGCGGCGTCCCGGCGCGGGACGTCGCGCGCGCCTACGTCTCGTGCGTGGAGGGAACGACCACGGGGCAGAACATCGTGCCGTGACAAGGGTTTCCGGGTGTCCGGGCCACCTTCGCGGCCCGGACACCCCGGCGCCGTTCAGACGTCTCAGACGTCTCAGACGTTCAGACGTCGATGTGGGTCATCGCATCGGGGTGGTAGCGCGGCCCGGCCACGGCGTGCGCCGGCACGGCCGCCTCGATCGCCGTGATCTGCGCCGCGGACAGCGAGATCGCGCGGGCGGCGGCGTTCTCCTCCAACCGCTCACGCCGCCTGGTACCCGGGATCGGCGCGACGTCGGGGCCTTGGTGGTGCAGCCACGCCAGCGCGAGCTGACCGGCGGTGTGCCCCCATTCGGCGGCCAGGTTTTCCAGGCCGCGCACCAGTTCCAGGTTGCGGTCCAGGTTCGCGCCGGACAGCCGGGGCTGGCCGGAGGCGCGGAAGTCGTCGGGCGTGAAGTCGGTGGCCGCGCGGAACCGGCCGGTGAGGAAACCCCGGCCCAGCGGGGAGTACGGCACCACTCCCACCCCCAGCTCACGGCACGCCGGCACGACCTCGCGCTCGATGTCCCGCGACCACAGCGACCACTCCGTCTGCACCGCCGCGATCGGGTGCACGGCGTGGGCGCGGCGCAGCGTCCCCGCGCTCACCTCGGACAGGCCCAGGTGCCGCACCTTGCCGGCCGCCACCAGCTCCGCCATCGCGCCGACCGTCTCCTCCACCGGCGTGCCGAGGTCGAGCCGGTGCAGGTAGTACAGGTCGATGTGGTCCACGCCCAGCCGCTCCAGCGAGGCGTCGCACGCCCGTTTCACGTAGGGCGCGTCACCCCGGATGCGGTTCTCCTCCGAGTCCACGCCGAACTTCGTGGCCAACACCACCTCGTCCCGCCGGCCGTGGAGGGCGCGGCCGACCAGTTCCTCGTTGAGGTACGGGCCGTAGACGTCGGCCGTGTCGAGGAACGTGATGCCGAGGTCGAGCGCCCGGTGGATCGTCGCGACCGACTCGACGTCGTCGCCCGGGCCGTAGTACGCGCTCATGCCCATGCAACCCAGACCCTGCACGGGGACCTCCAGGGCGCCGAGCTTCCTGGTCGTCACCGCGCTCACGCCCCGTTGCTCAGCGAGCGCCGCGGCACCGGCAGTCCCGGCGCGTTCGGCCGGCTTCCCGACTGGTCGTCCGGCTGGGTGAGGTCGGCGAGCAGGCGCAACGCGGCCTGCGACGGCGAGCCCGGCTCGGCGTGGAACAGGGCCAGCCGCTGCCCGTCGTCGTCCGGCAGCACCAACAGCTCGTTGGCCAGCGTGAGCGAGCCGACGACCGGGTGGCTGAACTCACGCGTGGTGTGCGCGCAGGCCTTGACCGCGTGGTTGTTCCACAGCGCGGTGAACTCCGGCGACTTCATGCTCAGCTCGCCCACCAGCTCGGCCAGCCGCGCGTCGTCCTGGTACCGCCCGGCCACCACGCGCAGGTCGTCCACGGTATCGCGGCACTTGCGCTGCCAATCCGGGTACAGCTCGCGGACGTGCGGGTCGAGGAACACCATGCGGGTGATGTTGGGCCGGTCCGCCGGCCGGGACGGCGCGTCGAACTCCAGGTGCCCGGCGAGCAGCGCGTGCGCGAGCCGGTTCCACGCCAGCACGTCCGTCGAGCGCCCGATCACCAGCGCCGGCACCCCGGCCGCCGAGAACGAGTCCACCATCAGCGCGATCGACTGCCGCAGCTTCTCGGGCTTGCGCGCCTTCAACCGGGCGCCGCGCTTGCCGCGGGCCAGCCGGTGCAGGTGGGCACGCGCCTCGTCGTCCAACTCCAGCACGCGGGCCACCGCGTCGAGCACCGCGTCCGACGCCCGGTCGGTCAGCCCCTGTTCCAGGCGCGTGTAGTAGGCGACGCTGACGCCCGCGAGCTGGGCCACCTCCTCGCGGCGCAGCCCGGCGACCCGCCGGCGGCCGTAGTTCACCAGTCCTAGCTGCTCGGGGCGCAGTTGCGCGCGCCGGGAACGGAGGAACTCGCCTAGGTCGCTGAGCCGGTCCATGTCCCGATTGTGGCGGAACCCGCGACGCTGGGACTAACACTGACAGTGCTAGGAACAGAGGTCGTACCTTACGCGGGGGACTGGGTAGCTCCGGGCGAGCGGGTCACGATTGCCGTGAAGCGCAACAGCTCTGGAGGGCAAAGGCAATCATGACAAGCATGACCGGCTCCGGCGCCGCGTCCACGGAGAGCGAGACCACAGCCGGCCTCGGCCTGCGCGGGTGGCTCACGCTGATCACCGTCTGCGCGGCCCAGTTCATGATCTCGCTCGACTTCTCGATCGTCACGGTCGCGCTGCCCGCGATCGACCGCGGCCTCGACTTCGGCGGTGCTTCCCAGTTGCAGTGGGTGATGACGGCGTTCATCCTGCCCACGGCCGGGTTCCTGCTGCTGTTCGGCCGCGTGTCCGATCTCGTGGGCAGGCGTCCGCTGTTCATCCTCGGCCTCGTCATCGTCACGGCGTTCTCACTGGTCGCGGGTCTGGCCACGGCGCCGTGGATGCTCATCGCGGCACGCGCCGGCCAGGGCGTCGGCTCGGCGATGGTCGGCGCCACCGCACTCGCCCTGCTCACCGCGTCGTTCCCCGAGGGACCGCGACGGGACAAGGCGCTGGGCGTGAGCGGTGCGCTGCTCTCGCTCGGCTTCGTCGTGGGCACCATCGCCGGCGGCGTCATCACCAGCGGCCTGAACTGGCGCTGGACCATGCTCATCCTGGTGATCATGGGCGCGGTCGTGTTGGTGGGCGCGGTGATGCTGCTGGACAAGCACGAGGAACGGCACCCGGCGCGGCTGGACGTGCCCGGCGCACTGCTGGCCACGGTCGGGCTGCTGGCCCTGGTGTACGGCATCTCCACGGTCGGCGACGTCGGCTGGGGTTCCCCGGCCGCGCTCGTGCCGCTGATCGCCGCCGTCGTGCTGCTCGGCGCGTTCCTCGCGGTGGAGGGCAAGGTCAAGGCCCCGCTCGCGCCGTTGTCGATCCTGCGCCGGCGCACGGTGAAGTGGGGCGGCCTGACCGGGTTGATCACCTTCGGCATGTGCGGTGGCACGACGGTGCTGCTCAGCCTCTACATGCAGGACGTGCTGCACTGGAGCCCGCTGGTCACCGGTGTCGGGTTCCTCGCCGAGGGCATCGCCGCGATGGTGGCGGGCAGCCTGGCCGCGAAGTTCATCGGCCGGGTGGGCACGCCCGCGATCCTGGTGATCGGGCTGCTGGTGCAGGGCCTGGGCACCGCCGCGATGCTGCTGCTGCCGCAGAACGGTGACGTGGTGCTGCTGACCGTCACGACCGCCGCCCTGGGCTTCGGGCACGTGCTCTCCGTCGTGTCGTTCATCGGCACGATGACCTCGGGTGTGCCCGGCGAGCACACGGGCCTGGCCAGCGGCCTGGCGCAGACCGCGCAGCAGGTGGGCAGCGCGGTCGGCGTGGCCGTGCTGGCGGCGGTGGTGGCCGCGGCGACGGTGCCCGACCCGGCCGCGCCGGAGGCCGCCGCGCTCGACGGTCTGCGGTCGGGCCTGCTGGTGTCGGCGATCGTGACGCTGGGCGGCGTGGTCGTGGCCCTGCTGTTCCTCCGCAAGCCGCAACAGGCCGGCGGCGGTGACCGGGCGGCGGACCCTGCGTCGTCGCAGGCGGTCACCGCGTCCTGACCCCCCCAACGGGCACGCGGTGACAGAGGACCGGGGCGGTTCGGGTGTGTGCGCCCGAACCGCCCCGGTCGGCTCCGCTGCCGGGTGGCGCTACCGGGTGACCTCTGTTTGGCTGACCTCGAAGCTCTCCGCGAACCCGAGCGGGTTGAACCACTCGGTGTACCGGACGATCCGGCCCTCGTCGTCGAAGTCGAACAGGCCGACACTGTCGTTCTCGTACTCCCCGCCGGTCTTCAGCACGCCCACCGGGTGCCAGCGGGCGAACACGCGCTCGGCGTCGTGCACCGCGTGGATCTCGACGCCCGTGTACCGCATGTTCGCGTAGGAATCGAGGATTTCCCGGTACAACCGACCCAGTTCGGCTTTGCCGCGGATTTCCGACGGCAGCGCTTCGCCCGCGTACGGGACGAACTGGACACCGTCATCGGCCCACAACTCCAGCCAGCCGTCGATGTCCTTGCGGCCGAGCAGTTCGAAGTACCGGCGCAGCGTGGCGACATTGCTTTCAGCAGACACTGTCACACCCCTTCCGAAGTGAAGGACTCGGCCACGACGACCGGGTTGAAGTATTCCGTGAACGTGGCGATCCGACCGTCTTCGGTGAATTCGAACAACGCCACGTTCTCGTTCGCGTAAGCGCGCCCGTCGGTCATCGTGCCGCGTGGCCGCCATGTCGCCACGACCTTGTCGGGGTCCGCCAACGGCAGGATCTCCAGATCGGCGAACGCCAGTTCCGCGTACCCGTCGGCCATCCCCTGGTACAGCTCCCGCACCTGGTCACGGCCCTCGACCCGGCCGGGGACCCCGCCCGCCGCGAACGGCATCACCTGCACGCAGTCCGGTGCCCAGAACTCGATCCACGACCCGATGTCGAGTGCGGCGAGCCGGTCGAAATACCGTTCCAGCGTGGCGACGTTGCGGGCCCGGCGATCCGCGCCGGACAACTCGTCGTTCATTTCGCACAACCTTCCGCTGTGGTGTCGCAAAGGGGTTCACCCGAAACTAGCCGGACTTCGGCGCGCGCGTCGAAGGCGATGTGACCCGCACTTCGACACTCCGTCAAGTCGGGCTCGTTGTTGGTTTTCCGGCCGGGTGTGTTCAGTCGTCCTTGTCGCCCCGCCGTGCGGCCGCCGAGACTGGTTCTGCGACCGTCCGGCCGGCGAATCCCCGGCCCGGAACAGAATTCGCTATCGGAGGGGAATCCATGACCGGTGATCCGGGCAAGCGCCGCTTGCCGAGCAGCACGGACGTCCTGATCGTCGGCGGGGGGCCGACCGGCCTCGCGCTGTCGCTCGCCCTGACCCGGCTCGGCGTCGACCACGTGGTCGTCGAGCGGCAGCACAGCCCTTCGCCGAACTCCCGCGCCGCCGCCCTGCACGCCCGGACCCTGGAGTCGTTGGCCGCCGTGGGCGTGGCCGACGACCTGGTGGCCGCGGGCCGCCCGGGCCGTGCGTTCGCCGCCCGCGACGGCGACCGCGTGCTGCTCCAGACCCCGTTCGACGAGCTGGACACGCCCTACCCGTTCGTCCTGGCGATCCCGCAGGAGACCACCGAGCGCATCCTGGACGCCAAACTCGCCGAGGTGGGCGGCCACGTGCACCGCGGCTGGTCGCTGCTCGACGTCAACGAGCAGTACCCCGGCGCGAGCGCCCTGGTCACCGACGACGCCACGGGCGAGATCCGGGCCATCCGCGCCCGGTACGTGGTCGGCTGCGACGGCCTGCACAGCGTCGTCCGGCAACGCGCCGGCATCGCGTTCGAGGGCCACGACCGGCCGCACAACTTCGCGCTCATCGAGTTCGTCATGGAGTGGGACGGCCCCGAGGGCGAGATCAGCTTCTTCTTCTCGCCCGCCGGCCTCGCCGCGATCTCGCACCTGCCCGGCCCGCTGTACCGGATGGTCGCCCTGGTCGAGGACGACACGCCGGTCCCGGACCTGGCGGCGGTGCAGGAAATGCTGGACGCGCGCGGTCCGGCCGCGGCCGGCGCCAGGGTGGCCTCGCTGGAGATGGTGTCCATCTGGCGGGTGCGGCACCGGCTCGCGGACGCGTTCGGCAAGGGGCCGTTCTTCCTCGTCGGCGACGCCGCGCACGTGCACAGCCCGGTCGGCGCGCAGGGCCTGAACACCGGCATCCAGGACGCCTTCAACCTCGCCTGGAAGCTCGCCGCCGTGCTGGACGGCACCGCCGCGCCCGCGCTGCTGGACAGCTACGACGGCGAGCGCCGCCCGATGGCGCAGGGCCTGCTGTCGTTCACCGCGCAGCTGCACGACGTGTCCACGATGAGCAACCCGGACAGCATCCACCTGCGCAACCGGATGCTCGGCGTGCTCGGCGAGCTGCCCGAGTTCTCCGGCTGGCTGGCCCGCCGGCTCGCGCAGCTGGCCATCACCTACGGCGGCGGCGACGGCGGTCCCTCGCCCGCGATCGGCGACCGGATGCCGCCCCGCCCCGGCATGGCCGAGGGCCTCGGCTGGTCGATCGTGCTGCCGTCCGAGGCGGAGACCGCGGCCGTGAAGGAGAGCGCGCAACGCGGTCGGGTCCCGATCGCCGTCGCCGTGGACGCCGACCTGCCGCACGCCGTGCTGGTCCGCCCGGACGGCCACGTCGCCCTGACCGCGCCGCCGGCCGAGGCCGCCGACCTGCCCGAGCGGCTCGCCGCCTGGCTGAACCGTTGACCACACCCGCCCGAGGAGGCACCGCATGAGCCCCGTGTCCATCCGCCCACCCGGCGCCGCGACCCTGATGCACGTCGCGATCTTCTGCCCGGACGTGGACGAGTCGATCCGCTTCTACCGCGAAGGACTGGGTTTCTCCCGCACCTACGAGTGGACGAAGACCTACACCGCGACCGGCCAGACCGTGTACCAGGGCCGCGGCGTCTACATCGAGCTGGAGGGCCAGACCTACCTGGAGCTGTTCCCCGGCGGCGAGCCGGGCCAGGACTCCTCCGCCGGTCCGATCCACCACATCGGCCTGACCGTGTCCAGTGTGGACGAATCGTACGAGCGCTGCCTGGCGGCGGGCGGCGCGCCGTTCGGCATCGGCGACTGGTCCGGCGAGCCCACCACCGTGACGCTCGACGGCGACCCGGAGATGCTGGTGCGCGTCGCCTTCGTGCGCGGCCCGGCCGGTGAGCTCATCGAGCTCTACGAGCAGTACAGCCCCGTCGTCACCACCGAGCGCTAGCCCGACACAGGAGGAGATCAGATGCGGTACACAGTGCTGGGCCGGAGCGGGCTGCGGGTCTCGGAACTCGCCCTCGGCACGGTCACGTTCGGCGAGGACTGGGGGTGGGGCGCGCCGAAGGAGACCAGCGCGCGCATCCTCGACCTCTACGAGGAGGCGGGCGGCAACTTCGTCGACACCGCCGACCACTACACCGGCGGCACGTCGGAGAAGTACCTCGGCGAGCTGCTGAAGGGCAACCGCCGCGACCGGTTCGTCATCGGCACGAAGTTCACCCTCCAGACCGACCTGGCGGACGTGAACTCCGCGGGCAACAGCCGCAAGAACCTGGTCGGGTCCATCGAGGACAGCCTGCGGCGGCTCCAGACCGACCGGATCGACCTGCTGTGGGTGCACGCCCACGACACGCTGATGCCGGTGCCGGAGCTGATGCGCGCGCTGGACGACCAGGTGCGGCTGGGCAAGGTGCTGCACGTCGGCGCGTCCAACTGGCCCGCGTGGGAGGTCGCGCAGGCTAACACGCTGGCCGAGCTGCGCGGCTGGTCCCCGTTCGTGGGCCTGCAGATCCGGTACAACCTGCTGGAGCGCGCCGCCGAACGCGACCTGCTGCCGATGGCGCGGCAGTTCGACATCCCGGTCCTCGCGTGGGGCGCGCTGGCCGAGGGGCGCCTCACCGGCAAGTACCTCAGCGGCGGCACCGGCCGGCTGACCGTGCAGCCGCGCGAGCACAGCCTGGCGGGCGGTGACGACGTCGTGCTCGAGGTCGGCAAGATCGCGGCCGAGGGCGGGTGGACGGCCGCACAGGTCGCGCTGTCGTGGCTGCGCACGCGGCCGGGCGTGGTGATCCCGTTGCTCGGCGCGACGAAGGTCGAGCAGTTGCGGGACAACCTGGGTGGTGCGGACGTGGTGCTCGATGACGACCAGGTCGCCCGCCTGGAACGCGCGGCGGAGTTCGAGCTGGGCTACCCGCACGACCTGCTGCGCCAGGACGTCACCGTGCGGGACGTGTACGGCGTGCAGTGGGCGTCGATCGAGGACCGCCGCACGACAGTGCGGCGAGGCGTGGCCGACACCCGGTACGCGCCGCTGCCCTGGGCCTGAACCTTCGCAAGTCCACATCGGACGGACCCGTCGCGAAACCTCGCGGCGGGTCCGTCCGCGTGTTCCCGGAAATGCGAAATACCGCTGACTGCACGGAAACCGGCGCACCGGCCGGAGTGCCGGCCGCAACCGCCCGATTCGTTGTCGCCCGGTCCGCCCGCTGGTTTTCTTGGTGGGGCAGGACTTCGAGAGCAAAAGGAGAGCCGGCTGTGGTGGAAACCGCACGCACACGTGAGATCGTGAAGAAGCTGTTCGCCGACGTCCAGTCCGGCGACCTCGACGGTGTGCTCCGCGCGCTGGGCGAGGACATCGTGTTCGACCTGCCCGGCAACGAGTTCAACACGGTAATCCCCAACCTGCGGACGTGGCGGGGCAAGGACGACGTGGTGGAGGCGTTCCGGCTGCGCACCCTGCACACCGACATCCTGGAATTCGAACAGCGGGACCTCGTGGTGGAGGGTGACCGCGCGTTCGTGCTGAACTACCAGAAGCTCGCCCACCGGGACACCGGCGTGACCGTGGACTTCGAGTTCACCATGCTCATCAAGGTCGGCGAGGACGAGTTGATCCACGAATGGCGCGCGTTCTTCGACTCCGCGCCGGAAATCGCGCTGTTCCGCTCGGACATCGAGCCGCGCCTGCTGGCCGCGGTCCGCGCCGGGGACGACGAGCAGGTCCGCACCCTGCTGCGGGACGGCGCCAACCCCAACCACCGCGACCCGGCCAGCGGCCTGACCGTGCTCCAGGTGGCGGCCGGCCTCGGCCGCGCGACCACCGCCGCCGCTCTGCTGGCGGGCGGGGCGGACGTGCACGGCGTCGACACCCGCGCCGGGTGCACGGCGCTGCACAAGGCCGTCCAGGGCGGTGACCTGGCCACCGTGCGCACCCTGGTCGAGGCGGGCGCGTTCGTGGACGCGGTCGCGCCGACCACCGGACACACCCCGCTCATGGACGCCCTCTGGTACAAGTGGCCCGAGGTCGTCGGCTACCTGCTCGACCAGGGCGCGGGCGTGAACCTGTCCACCCACTACGGCTTCTCCATGAAGGAGCACTTCGAGTTCGAGCTGAACGTCAACTCGCTCGGCAAGGAGAAGCTGCTCGCGGCCGAGAAGCTGTTGCGGCAGCGGGAGAACGAGGACGAGCGCCGCGCCACCGAGCAGCGGCTCATGACCGCGACCGCCGCGGGCGACACGGCGGAAGTCACCCGGCTGCTGGCCGACGGCGCGGACGTGGACGCCCGCTTCCCGGTCCGCAACGGGTTCAACGACCTGCACACGCCGCTGCTCGTCGCCACCCGCGACGGCCACGTGGAAATCGTGCGGGAGCTGCTGCGAGCCGGCGCGGACGTCAACGCCACCGAGCCGACGTTCGGCGCGTGCCCGTTGCACAAGGCCGTCTACAACGGACACGCGGACATCACCGCCCTGCTGGTGACCGCGCCCGGCGTCGATCTCGACTTCCAGGGCGCCACCAACGGCTACACGCCGCTGCACGACGCCCTGTGGCACGGCTACGACGAGTGCGCCCGCATCCTGCTCGACGCCGGCGCCCGGGTGGACCTCGTCGGCCACGACGGCAAGACGCCGCTGGACGTCGCCGTCGACGTGTTCGACGCCGACCACCCCGTGATCCAGCGGCTGCGCGCGCAGGCCGCCTGAAACACCGCCTGATCACCGCCCGATCACCGCCTGAACACCCCGGGAGCAGACGAGATGTTGTTCTACGTCCAGATGAAGTGGAACCACGAGGGCCGCATCACGCTCGACGAGCTGTGGGAGATCGAGCAGGAGGAGGCCGAGCACGCCCAGGAGACCCTGGACTCCGGGTTCGCCGTGGGCCTGTGGAAGGTGGCCGCGCAGAAGCGGGTCATCGGCATCATCGACGCGCCCAACGCCGAGGAGCTGGACCGCACCGCGCTGGGCCGGCTGCCGATGCGCGAGTACCTGGAGTTCGAAGAGGTGTGGCCGCTGCGCGACTACCTCGGGTTCGCCGAAGACGTCATCAAGCGCTACAAGGTCTGATCCACCACCGCCCCGAGGAGGACACCGTGATCCACCAGCTCATCTTCGCCTCACCCAAGCCCGGCATGACCGAGGCGGAGTTCCAGCGGTACTGGCTCGAAGAGCACGCCGTGCGCTACGCGAGCAAGATCCCGCAGATCCGCAAGTACAAGATCGACACCAGGGTCCCGGTCGGGGACAACGGCGCCGAGCCCCTGTGGAGCGGCATCGCCGAGATCTGGTTGCGGCCCGAGGAGCAGATCGCGTCGTTGCAGACGCCGGAGTTCCTGGAGGGCGCGCGCCTGGACGAGCCGAAGTGGGCCGCGTTCTGGAAGTCCCTCGTGCTGGACACGAACGCCCACGAGGTCGTGGAGCCGCCGCGGGGTGAGGGCGTGAAGCTCGTGCGCCTGGTGAAGCGGCGGGAGGGCCTGTCGCTGGCGTCGTTCCGCGAGCTGAGCCTGGGCAAGCACGCCGAACTCGTCGCCGAGGTGCCGGGCCTGCGCGGTTACGTGCAGGGCCACACCGTCGACGGCGCGTACGGCATCGGCGAGGCCACCCTCGACGCCGCGTACCAGCTGTGGTTCGACGACGTGGACGCGCTCGCCGCGGCTCAGGCGTCGCCGCAGTTCCAGTGGGCCGAGGAAGAGCTGCGTTCGTTCGTCCAGGACCGCTACCTGCACGAGATGGTCGTGGCGGAGCACTGGGTGATCGGACCGGACGCCAGGTAGTCGTCCGGGTCGGTACGGGGTCGAGGAGGGGAACCAGTGACGCAGAGGATCGCGATCGAGGACGTCCGTCCGGCGGTCTCGGGGGGTCTGCGGCCGGTGAAGGCGGTCGTGGCCGAGCACGTGCCGGTGCGGGCGACCGTGTGGCGGGAGGGCCACCAGGCGGTCGCCGCCGAGGTGGTCTGGTCGGGGCCGGGTGACCGGGTGTCCCGCCGCACGCGGATGGCGCCGGGGCCGGACCACCGCTGGGAGGCGGTCGTCGTGCCGGACCGGCAGGGGGAGTGGGTGTTCCGCGTCGAGGCGTGGAGCGACCCCTGGGCCACGTGGCGGCACGCGGTGACGGTCAACCTGGCGGCCGGGCGGCCCACCGCGGACCTGGACCCCGACCTCGAAGAGGGCGCGCGGCTGCTCGACCGGGCCGCCGCGCGCCACCCCGCCGGCGGACCCGCGGCCGACCGGCTGCTGGAGGCCGCCGAACGGTTGCGGCGCAAGGACCTGCTGCTCGCCGATCGGGTGGCGTTGGCGCTGTCCGGTCCGGTGCACGACACGATGACCGAGGAGCCGGTCCGCGAACTCGTCACGCGCGACGCGCCGCACCGGGTGCTCGTGGAGCGCGAACGTGCGCTGTTCGGCGCGTGGTACGAGCTGTTCCCCCGGTCCACCGGCGGGCTCGGCCCCGACGGCCGCCCGGCGCACGGCACGTTCGCGACCGCCGCCGGTGAACTGGAGCGCATCGCCCGGCTCGGGTTCGACGTGGTGTACCTGCCGCCGATCCACCCGATCGGCGAGCGCGAGCGCAAGGGTCCCAACAACAGCCCGGAGGGCGGACCCGGTGACGTCGGGTCGCCGTGGGCGATCGGCTCCCGCCACGGCGGGCACGACGCCGTCCACCCCGACCTGGGCACGCTCGACGACTTCGACCGGTTCGTCGCCCGCGCCCGTGAGCTCGGTCTGGAGGTGGCGCTCGACCTGGCGCTCCAGTGCGCGCCCGACCACCCGTGGGTGCGCGAGCACCCCGAGTGGTTCACGCACCGGCCCGACGGCACGATCGCCACGGCGGAGAACCCGCCCAAGCGGTACGAGGACATCTACCCGCTCAACTTCGACAACGACCCCGCCGGGCTCTACGAGGAAGTCCTGCGCGTCGTGCGGCACTGGATCGACCACGGGGTCCGCGTCTTCCGGGTGGACAACCCGCACACCAAGCCGCCGGACTTCTGGGAGTGGCTGATCGACCGCGTGCGCCGGGAACACCCGGACGTGGTGTTCCTGGCCGAGGCGTTCACCAGCCCGGCCCGGCTGTACGGCCTGGCGCGGCGCGGGTTCAGCCAGTCCTACACCTACTTCACCTGGCGCACCGGCAAGGCCGAGCTGGTCGACTTCGGCCGCGAGCTGGTCGACCACGCCGACGAGGCGCGGCCCAACCTGTTCGTCAACACCCCGGACATCCTGCCCGGTCACCTCCAGTCGGGCGAGCCCGCGGTGTTCGCCATCCGGGCCGCGCTCGCCGCGACGTTCGCGCCGACCTGGGGCGTCTACTCCGGCTACGAGCTGTACGAGCACCAGCCGCTGCGGCCCGGCGGCGAGGAGTACCTGGATTCGGAGAAGTACCAGCTCGTGCACCGGGAGTTCGGCGACGGGGCCGGCGGCCGGCCGACGCTCCAGCCGTGGATCGCCCGGCTCAACGAGATCCGCCGCGCGCACGCGCCGCTGCGCGAGATGCGGACGCTGCGCTTCCACGACGTCGACAACGATTCCCTGGTCGCCTACTCGAAGACCGCGCCCGGCACCGGCGAGATCGTGCTGGTCGTCGTGACGCTCGACCCCGGGCACCCGCAGGAGGGGACCGTGCGGTGGGACACGGCCGGGCTCGGCCTGCCCGCGGAGTTCACCGTGTTGGACGAGGTGAGCGGGCGGACGTTCCGGTGGTCCGGCCACACCTACGTGCGGCTGGACCCAAACCAGGCCGTGGCGCACATCGCCGCCGTGCGGACGGAGGCGCGGTCGTGACCGCGGCGCGCCGGACCGAGCCGGGCAGCGCCAGACCGGCCCGTGACGAGCCGGAGTGGTTCAAGCGGGCCGTGTTCTACGAGGTGCTGGTGCGGGCGTTCGCCGACTCCGACGGCAACGGGACCGGAGACCTCAACGGGCTCACCGACAAACTGGACTACCTCCAGTGGCTCGGGGTGGACTGCCTGTGGCTGCCGCCGTTCTACGACTCGCCGCTGCGCGACGGCGGCTACGACATCTCCGACTTCCGCACCGTGCTCCCGGAGTTCGGCACCGTGCAGGACTTCGTGCACCTGCTGGACGAGGCGCACCGGCGTGGCATCCGGGTCATCACCGACCTGGTGCTCAACCACACCTCCGACGCGCACCCGTGGTTCCAGGCGTCCCGCAGCGATCCCGACGGCCCGTTCGGCGATTTCTACGTCTGGAGCGACGACGACTCGAAGTACACCGACGCGCGGATCATCTTCGTGGACACGGAAACCTCGAACTGGACCTACGACCCGGTGCGCGGCCAGTTCTTCTGGCACCGGTTCTTCTCCCACCAGCCGGACCTGAACTACGAGAACCCGGCCGTCCAGGAGGCGATGCTGGACGTCCTGCGGTTCTGGCTGGACCTCGGTATCGACGGGTTCCGGCTCGACGCCGTGCCCTACCTGTTCGAGGAGGAGGGCACCAACTGCGAGAACCTGCCGCGCACGCACGAGTTCCTGAAGCGGTGCCGCCAGGTGGTCGACGAGGAGTACCACGACCGCGTGCTGCTGGCCGAGGCGAACCAGTGGCCGTCCGACGTGGTGGCGTACTTCGGCGACCCGGCCGTGGGCGGGGACGAGTGCCACATGGCGTTCCACTTCCCCCTGATGCCCAGGCTCTTCATGGCCGTGCGGCGCGAATCCCGGTTCCCCATCACGGAGATCCTGGCGCAGACGCCGAAGATCCCGTCGGGCACGCAATGGGGCATCTTCCTGCGCAACCACGACGAGCTGACCTTGGAAATGGTCACCGACGAGGAACGCGACTACATGTACACCGAGTACGCCAAGGACCCCCGGATGAAAGCGAACATCGGCATCCGGAGGCGTCTGGCGCCGTTGCTGGAGAACGACCGCAACCAACTGGAGCTGTTCACCGCGATGCTGTTGGCCCTGCCGGGGTCACCCGTCCTCTACTACGGCGACGAGATCGGCATGGGGGACAACATCTGGCTCGGCGACCGGGACGGCGTCCGCACGCCGATGCAGTGGACACCCGACCGGAACGCGGGGTTCTCCGACTGCGACCCCGGACGCCTGTACCTGCCGGTGATCATGGACTCCGTCTACGGCTACCAGGCGCTCAACATCGAGACCCAGCAGCGCGACACGTCGTCGTTGCTGCACTGGACGCGGCGGATGCTGGCGGTGCGGCGCGCGCACCCGGCGTTCGGGCTCGGCGACCACCGGGAGCTGCCCTCGTCCAACCCGGGCGTGCTGGCGTTCGTCCGGCAGCACGAGGACGACACCGTGCTGTGCCTGTACAACCTGTCCCGCAATCCGCAGGCGGTCTGGCTCGACCTGTCCGCCCACCTGGGCGACGAGATGGTGGAGCTGACCGGCGGCGCGCCCTTCGGCGCGGTGGAGGCGCCGGAGCAGGCGTTCACCGTGGCCGGGCACGGTTTCTACTGGCTGTCACTGGTGCGGCCGGCACTGGAGGGGAAGGCATGACGCTCTCGGCGTGGGACCGGACCCGGCTGGCCACCGCCCTGCCGGACTGGCTGCCCGCCCGCCGCTGGTTCTCGGCCAAGGACCGGCCGATCGCCGGCGTCGAGCTGACCGAGGTCGCGGACCTCGGCCGCGGCCTGGTGATCGCGATCGCGGACGTGCGCCTGGCGGGCGAGCCGGAACCCCGGCGCTACCAGCTGCCGCTCGTGGTGCGGTCACGGCCGGGGCCGGACGCGATCGCCGACCTCGGCGGCGCGTGGGCGTTCGACGCCACCGATTCCCCGGAGTCGATGCGCCACCTGCTGGGCTTGGTCGCAGCGGGCGGTGAGCGGGACGGGGTCCGGTTCACCGCGGAGACCGCCATCGGTCGAGCGGGACCGGCGAGCCGGCTCACGGCCGAGCAGTCGAACACGTCGGTGGTGTTCGGCGACCGGTACATCCTCAAGTTCTTCCGCAGGCTGTTCCCCGGCGTGAACCCGGAGGTGGAGGTGCAGCGGGCGCTCGGGCCGCTCCCGACGCTCGCGCCCCTCGCCGGTGTGGTGGAGCACCGCGGGGCGACGCTGGCGGTGGTGCAGGGTTTCGCGGCCGGCGCGGTGTCGGGCTGGGACCTGGCCGTGACACCGGGGTTCGCCGGACGGCTGCGCGCGTTGGGCGAGGCGGTCGCGACCACGCACGCCGCGCTCGCCGACGCGTTCGGCAGCACGCCGTTGAGCCGGACCGATCTCGCCGCACTGGTGGCGGGGATGCACGACCGCCTGGCACGCACCGCCGCCGAGGTGCCCGCGCTGGCCCCGCACGCCGACCGCCTGGCGCGGCTGTTGACGGAGGCCGGACGTGCGGCCGTGCCGGGGTCCCCGCGTCAGCGGGTGCACGGCGACCTGCACCTGGGCCAGGTGCTGGCCACCGACCGCCGGTGGCTGCTCATCGACTTCGAGGGCGAGCCCGGGACGCCCATCCCGCAACGCGCGGCCTGGGACTCGCCCGTGCGTGACGTGGCGGGTGTCCTGCGGTCGCTCGACTACGCGGCCAGCCGCACACCCGACCGCAGTTGGGTCCGTGCGGCGGAACGGGAGTTCCTGGCGGGCTACGCCAACCGCGCGGGCCGCGTGCCGGATTCCGCGCTGCTGCTGGCCTGTCAGCTGGACAAGGCGATCTACGAGCTCGGCTACGAGACCCGCAACCGCCCGGACTGGGTGGGCGTCCCGCTGCGCGCGATCGAGGGGTTCGCGTCCGCGTCGGGGAAGGCGGGATGACATGCCGACGGATCACGATTTCCGGCTCGTCGCCGAAGGCGGGCACCCCAGGCTGTGGGACGTGCTGGGCGCGCACGCGACATCGGAGGGCGTGTCGTTCGCGGTGCTCGCGCCGGCGGCCCGGCAGGTCCTGGTGCGCGGCGACTTCGACGACTGGGCCGGCCGGGCGATGCGCCGGCGTGAGGGGGGCGTGTGGGAGCTGTTCGTCCCCGGAGCACGGCCCGGCACGCGGTACCGCTACGAGGTGCTGGGCGCGGACGGCCGCTGGCGGGAGAAGGCCGACCCGATGGCGCAGGCCACGCAGTGCCCGCCCGCCAACGCCTCCGTGGTGTTCCGGTCGCGGCACCGCTGGACGGACGCGGAGTACCTGGCCCGCCGCCGGCGCGACTGGGCGCGAGAGCCGATCAGCGTCTACGAGGTGCACCTCGGCTCGTGGTGGCCCGGCGCCGGCTACCGGGAGGCGGCGCACCGGCTGGCCCGGTACGTCCAGGACCTCGGGTTCACGCACGTGCAGCTGATGCCCGTGGCCGAGCACCCGTTCGGCGGCTCCTGGGGCTACCAGGTGAGCTCGTACTTCGCGCCGACGGCCCGGTTCGGCGACCCGGACGACTTCCGCTACCTGGTGGACCACCTGCACGGGGCCGGGATCGGCGTGCTGCTGGACTTCGTGCCCGCGCACTTCCCGCGCGACGACTGGGCGCTGGGCCGGTTCGACGGCACCGCGTTGTACGAGCACCCCGACCCGCGGCGCGGCGAACACCCGGACTGGGGCACGTACATCTTCGACTTCGGCCGGCCGGAGGTGCGGGGTTTCCTCATCGCCTCGGCGCTGTACTGGCTGACCGAGTTCCACCTGGACGGCCTGCGGGTGGACGCGGTGTCGTCGATGCTGTACCTGGACTACTCGCGCGGACCGGGGGAGTGGACGCCCAACGCCCACGGCGGCAACGAGAACCTGGAAGCCGTGGCGCTGCTGGAACAGCTCACCGACACCGTGCACCGAACAGTCCCCGGCGCCCTGGTGATCGCCGAGGAGTCCACGGCCTGGCCGGGCGTCACGGCGCCGGACGGCCTGGGCTTCGACTTCAAGTGGAACCTCGGGTGGATGCACGACGTGCTCGGCTACCTGCGCCACGACCCCGTGCACCGCGCCGCCCACCACGGCGAGCTGACGTTCCCGATCGACTACGCGTGGCAGGAGCGGTACGTCCTGCCGCTGTCGCACGACGAAGTGGTGCACGGCAAGGGCTCGCTGTGGCAACGGATGCCCGGCGACGACAAGCAACGGGCCGCTGGGCTGCGTGCGCTGCTCGCCTACATGTGGGCGCATCCGGGCAAACAACTGCTGTTCATGGGCGGTGAGTTCGGCCAGGTGTCCGAGTGGGACTGCGATGCGTCCCTGCCGTGGGACCTGGCCGAGGACCCGCTGCACCAAGGCGTGCGGGACCTGGTGCGCCGCCTCAACGAGGTCTACCGGCGCACGCCGGCGTTGCACGCCACCGACCACGACCCCGACGCGTTCGCCTGGCACACCAGCGATCCCGAACGCAACCTCGTCGCGTTCCTCCGGACGGGACCCGGCGGAACCCTGTTGTGCGCGGCCAACTTCTCCGGCGTCCCGCAGTCGCTGGACACCGGCGACGGTCCGTGGACCGTGCTGCTGGCCACGGAGGACGACCACACCGGCACGCACGACGGCGGCCCGCTCACCCTGTCCGCGTCCACCGTGACGTGGCTTTTCCGGTCCGATTGCACGGAAAATGCCCCACCTCGCTGACTGGCACCACAACGGCCGCGATTCCTTGTCGCGGAACGCGCGGCCGGCGATGATTGAACTGTTGGTTCTGGCGGTAATCGCCACCAAGCCCGGGAGAAATCGTGAGCAAGAAAATCCTGTTCGTCCTTTCCGAATTCGGCTACTGGGGGGAGGAATTGCTCGGACCGCTCGTGGCGTGCGACCGGCAGGGTTACACCGCCGTGTTCGCCACCCCGAACGGCAAGCGCCCCGTCGCCCTCCCGCCGAGCCTGGACCCCGGCTACGTCGACCCGCCGCTGGGCCGGTCGGTGACCACGCCCGAGGTCGCGGTCGCGGCCAAGGAGCTGGACGAGTCGCCGCGGCTGGACAACCCGGTCAGCCTGGCCGACTGGATTCCCGAGCGGCCCTACGACAGCACGCCCAACCCGTTGCGCGCCATGGAGGCGTACTACCGGGAGATCGCGACGCTGGCCGACGACATCGCCGAGTACGACGGGCTGGTCATCGTCGGCGGCTCCGGCCCCATCGTGGACCTGGCCAACAACGGTCGGCTGCACGAGCTGATCCTGGCGTTCATCCGCGCGGACAAGCCGGTCGTCGGCGAGTGCTACGGCGTCGCGGCCCTGGCGTTCGCCCGCGAGTGGGACGACCGCAAGTCGATCATCTGGGGCAAGCACGTCACCGGGCACTGCAAGGAGTACGACTACAAGGACGGCACCGGCTTCGTCGGCGTCGAGTTCAACATGGGCCCGCCGCCGTACCCGCTGGAGTACATCCTGCGCGACGCCACCGGTCCCGACGGCCAGTTCCACGGCAACGTCGGAAAGGAGACGTCGGTGATCGTGGACTACCCGTTCATCACCGCCCGTTCGACCCCGGATTCGTTCCTCGCCGGTGAAAAGCTGGTCGAGGTCCTGGAATCCGGTCTCCGTCGCTTCGGCTGGTAAGCACGAAATTCCCGTGGAGGGCAGGTCAATGACCGAACGGTGGGGCAAGAACGCCCTTCTCGAACAATGGCAGGCCGATGGGTTGACGACGGTGTTCGGCAATCCGGGCACGGTGGAACAAGGGCTGCTCGACGCCCTCGAACACCACCCGGCGTTCCAGTACGTGCTGGCGTTGCAGGAGACCGTCGCCATCGGCATCGCGGACGGCTACGCCCGTGCCACGGCCGGACCCGCCCTCGTGCAGCTGCACACGGGAGTCGGTCTCGGCAACGGGATCGGCATGCTGTACCAGGCGATGCGCGGCCACTCGCCGCTGGTCGTCATCGCCGGCGAGGCGGGCGTCAAGTACGACGCCATGGACTCGCAGATGGCGACCGACCTGGTGGCGATGGCCCGGCCGGTCACGAAGTACGCCACGCGCGTCACCCATCCCGACTCGCTGCTGCGCGTCATGCGCCGTGCGGTGAAGACGGCGATGACGGAGCCGCGCGGGCCGGTCTTCGTGGCCCTGCCGATGGACGTGCTCGACGCGGTCAACACCGAGTACGCCACGCGCAGCACCATCCCCAGCCGCGCGGTCCGGCCCGTCCCGGACGAGCTGGACCGCGCGGTGGCCGCGCTCGACGGCGCCCGCAACCCGATCATCCTGATGGGCGACGGGATCTCGGTGTCCGGGGCCCAGCGCGAGCTGGTCCGCGTCGCCGAGGCGTTGCGGGCCCCGGTGTGGGGCCTGGACAACTCCGAGCTGAACATGGACAACCGGCACCCGCTCTACCGCGGGCAGCTCGGCCACATGTTCGGCTCGGTGAGCCGGCGGGTCGTGGCCGACGCCGACGCGGTGCTGATCGTCGGCACGTACACCTTCCCCGAGGTGTTCCCCGAGCTGGCGGACCCGTTCGCCGAACAGGCCCGGATCGTGCACATCGACCTGGACGACTACGAGATCGCGAAGAACTTCCCGGTGGACGTGGCGCTGGTGGCCGACCCGAAGGCCACCCTCGCCGCGCTGGCCGACCGGCTCGGCGCGCCGGTGGACCCCGCGCCGAGCCCGCTGTGGACGCCGCCGGCGCTCACCGCAGCCAGCCCGCTCATCGAGCACCTCAGCGCGGCCTTGGCCGCGCACACGGACGACCTGGTGCTGTTCGACGAGGCGCTGACCGCCTCCCCGGGCCTGCTCAGCCACCTGCCGCAGCACGTGCCGGGCAACTACTTCCTCACCCGGGGCGGCTCGCTCGGCATCGGCATCCCCGGCGCCATCGGCGCGAAGATCGCGCGCCCGGAGGCGACCGTGGTCGGCGTGACCGGCGACGGCGGCAGCATGTACACCATCCAGGCGCTGTGGACCGCCGCGCGCTACGGCGTCGCCGCGAAGTTCGTGATCTGCAACAACTACCGCTACCAGCTGCTGGACCTCAACATCGAGCAGTACTGGCAGGACAGCGGCGTGCCGTCGCACCGCCACCCGGACGGCTTCGACCTGCGCCGCCCGGACATCTCGTTCGTGGACCTGGCCAAGGGCCTGGGCGTGGAGGCGCTGCGCGTCGAGGAGGTTTCCCAGGTGGAGCCCGCGGTGCGCAAGATGCTCGACCACGACGGCCCGTTCCTGATCGACCTGCTGACGGCGTAAGGCGATCGCGATGACGACGATCCTGCGGGAAGGCGGTGCGCTGACCGGGCGCACCGTCGCCATCCTGATGGAAACCGACTACGTGGAGCCGGAGATCGACTACTACCGGCTCCGGTTCGCCGAGGAAGGCGCGCAAGTCCACCTCCTCACCCGGTTGTGGGGCCAGGACAGCATCACCTTCATCGGGCACGAGCACCGGCTGCCGCTCACCGTGGACGGCGACCTGGAGCAGGTGGACGACGAGCGGCTGCGCGGCTACGACGCGCTGATCGTCCCCTCGGGCATGGTGTCGGACCGGCTGCGCTACGCCGAGACGCCGGACGGCACCGCGCCCGCCGTGGACCTGCTGCGCCGGGCGTTCGCCGAGCCGACGGTGCTCAAGGGCATCATCTGCCACGGCCTGTGGCTGGTCGCGCCGATCGCCGACGTGGTCCGCGGCCGTCCGGTGACGTGCCACAACAACCTGGTCGCCGACGCCCGCAACATGGGTGCGCAGTACGTGGACCAGGACGTGGTGGTCAGCGGCGACCTGGTGACCGCCCGCAGCGCCGACCACTGCCACCTGTTCGCGCGCACCGTGATCGACCTGCTGGCCGCCCGCACGGCGGACCGCACGGCGCGCTGGTGGCGGTCCTCGGTGCGGACCACGGGGGTGCCCGGTGGCCGCTGACCCCTTGGCACACGTGCGGATCTCGGACCTGGTCGCGGGCTACGTCACCGCGGTGCACCCGGACCGGGAGCTGGTGGACCTGCGGACCAGCGACGGGCGCCCGGTGCGGGTGGGCGTGGACCGGGCGTCCGCCGAGCTGCTGCGCAACCTCGGCGAGCCGCACACCGACCTCACCTCACGCCGACTGGAACTGCTGACGCCCGGACGGCACGTGCTGGTGCACGGCATCTACTCGCCGACCGGCGAGGGGCACGTCTTCGACGCCACCCGGATCGTGTTCCTGGACCGCGAGGCGGGGGAGTACGCGTTCGCCCGCCCCGGCTGGTGGACCCGCCAACTGCGGGAGCTGGCCGCGTTCTACCGGACCGCGCAGTTCGGGACGGGCGAGGCGGACTTCGCCGACTACCGCACGATCCTGCGGCTGGGCGGCGACAAGAGCGGACGGCACGTGCAGGAGACCGACACCATATCGCGCCTGGTGTACGGGATGGCGTCGGCGTTCCTGCTCACCGGCGAGGACGATTTCCTCGACATCGCCGAGCGCGGCACCAAGTACCTGCGCGACCACCTGCGGTTCGCCGACCCGGAGAACGACGTCGTCTACTGGTACCACGGCATCGACGTCGCCGACGGCGTGGAGACGAAGCTGTTCTCCTCCGAGTTCGGCGACGACTTCCGGTCCATCCCGGCGTACGAGCAGATCTACGCCCTGGCCGGGCCCACGCAGACGTACCGGATCACCGGCGACCCGGAGATCCTGGACGACGTCGACGCCACCGTGCGGCTGTTCCACCGGTTCTTCCGCGACGAGGCGCGCGGCGGGTACTACTCGCACATCGACCCCGTGCACCTGTCGCCGGACCACGAGTCGTTGGGCGCCAACAGGTCCCGGAAGAACTGGAACTCGATCGGCGACCACGCCCCGGCGTTCCTGATCAACCTGTTCCTGGCCACCGGGCGGCGGCAGGACGCCGAGATGCTCCAGGAGTGCTTCGACCTGATCGTGGAGCACTTCCCGGACCCGGCGAGCCCGTTCGTGCAGGAGCGGTTCCACGCGGACTGGACGCCGGACCGCGAGTGGGCCTGGCAGCAGGACCGCGCGGTGGTGGGGCACAACCTCAAGATCGCCTGGAACCTGATGCGGATGAACGCGATCCGGCCCAAGGACACCTACACCAAACTGGCCCGGACCATCGCCGAGACCATGCCCGCCGTCGCCGGGGACACCCAGCGCGGCGGCTGGTACGACGTGATGGAGCGGATGCCGCGCGCCGGTGTGCCAGGCCACCGGCTGACCTGGCACGACCGCAAGGCGTGGTGGCAGCAGGAGCAGGGCATCCTGGCCTACCTGGTGCTCGCCGGGAACACCGGCGAGGCGGAGTTCCTGCGGCACGCGCGGGAGTCCGCGGCTTTCTACAACGCGTTCTTCCTGGACCACGACGAGGGCGGCGTGTACTTCATGGTCCTCGCCGACGGGACGCCGTACCTGCTGGGCACGGAACGGCTCAAGGGCAGCCACTCCATGTCGATGTACCACTCCGCCGAGCTGTGCTACCTGGCGGAGGTCTACGACCGGTTGCTCGTCCGCGGCCAGGCGCTGGACCTGTGGTTCCGGCCCCGGCCGGACGGGTTCGCCGACCGGGTGCTGCGGGTGGCGCCGGACGCCCTGCCGCCCGGCTCGGTGCGGCTGCAGTCGGTGGAAATCGACGGCAGGCCGTGGGACGGCTTCGACCCGGAGGGCCTGACCGTCCGACTGCCGGATGCCACGTCGTCGGTGAAGGTGCGGGCGCGGCTCGTCGCGTCCTGACACCGCCACGGGACCTACCACGGGGGGAGAAGAGGATGAAGGCAGAGCTGACGGCGGCCGGGCTGACCGTGGCGCCCGCGCCGCCGCAGCCGCTGGGCGCACGGGTGGTGCCGGGCGGGATCTCGTTCGCGGTCCGGTCCTCCGGTGCGACGGCGGTGTCGCTGGTGCTGTACCGGACCGGCGCGGCGGAGCCGTTCGCCGAGGTGCCGTTCCCACCGGAGTGCCGGATCGGCGGCGTGCACGCGATGACGGTGCGGGGCCTGGAGCCGGACGACCTGGAGTACGGCTACCGGGTGTGGGGTCCGAGCGGTCCGGGTGACCGCTACGACCCCCGGCGCGTCGTGGCCGACCCGTACACCCGCGCCATCGGCGGTGGCGGCGAGCGGTGGGGCGGTCCTCGGCAGCCGTTCGAGGGGTTCCGGTACCGCGGCCGGGTCGTGGCGGGCGGGTTCGACTGGGAGGGCGACCGTCCGCTGGGGCTGCCCGCGCGCGATCTCGTCGTGTACGAGTTGCACGTGCGCGGGTTCACCCGCCACCCGTCGTCCGGGGTGGCCGGGCCCGGCACCTATGCGGGGGTGGCCGAGAAGATCGGCCACCTCCGCTCCCTCGGGGTCAACTGCGTCGAACTGCTGCCGGTGTTCGAGTTCGACGAACTGGCCAACGACCGGTTCGACCCGGTGGCGAGGCAGGCGCTGTGGAACTACTGGGGGTACAACACGGTCGGCTTCTTCGCGCCCAAGGCCGGGTACGCGTCCACCGGGGACGCCTCGGTCGAGCTGAAGTCGATGGTGAAGTCGTTGCACCGGGCGGGGATCGAGGTGGTGCTGGACGTCGTGTTCAACCACACCGCCGAAGGCGACGACAACGGGCCGACGATCTCGTTGCGCGGCTTGGACAACGAGGTGTTCTACCTGCTGGACCCCGACGGGCGGTACCGCAACTACAGCGGCACGGGCAACACGGTGAACGCCAACCACCCGCAGGTGGTCGAGTTCATCCTGGACTGCCTGCGGTTCTGGGTGTCGGAGTACCACGTGGACGGGTTCCGATTCGACCTCGCGGCGGCGCTCACCCGCGGGCCCGACGGCACACCGCTCACCGATCCGCCGCTGCTGCGGGCGATCGAGGCGGACCCGCTGCTGCGCGACACCAAGCTCATCGCCGAGGCGTGGGACGCGGCCGGGCTGTACCAGGTCGGGTCGTTCCCCGCGGCCGGGCGGTGGGCGGAGTGGAACGGGCGGTACCGCGACACCGTGCGGCGTTTCGTCAAGGGTGACGCGGGCGTGGCGGGCGAGCTCGTGCGGCGCCTGAGCGGTTCGCCCGATCTCTACGGCGACCGGGGGCCGCTGACGTCGGTGAACTTCGTGACCTCCCACGACGGGTTCACCCTGGCGGACCTGTTCTCGTACAACGAGAAGCACAACGAGCGCAACGGCGAGCACAACCGGGACGGCGAGCGGACCAACCACTCGTGGAACTGCGGTCACGAGGGCCCGACGTCGGACCCGGAGGTGCTGGCCCTGCGCGAGCGGCTGACCCGCAACGCGTTGACGCTGCTGCTGCTCAGCCGGGGCGTGCCGATGCTGGTGGCGGGCGACGAGTTCGGCCGCACCCAGCAGGGCAACAACAACGCCTACTGCCACGACGACGAGCTGTCGTGGGTCGATTGGGAGCAGGCCGCGCGCAACGCCGGGCTGCTGGAGTTCACCCGGTCGCTGATCGCGTTCCGGCAGGCGCACCCGGCACTGCGGCGCGACACGTTCGACGGCGTCGAGTGGCACACGCCGGACGAGTCGCCGGAGAGCCGGGTGGTGGCCGTGACGTTCTCCGCGCCGGACGACGAGGTCTTCCTCGCCGCCAACGCCTTCTGGGAGCCGGTGGACATCACCTTGCCCCCGTTGCCGGAAGACCGGGAGTGGCGACTGTTCGTCGACACGTCCGACGTCCACCGGGAAGTGCCCGACCAGGACCGGATCACCGCGGGGCCCCGCTCGGTCCTGGTGCTCACCGCCGCCCCGCGAGGAGGAGTGCAGGGATGACGCTGTACACGAAGTTGGAGATGGACGACGACCAGGTCACCGTGACCCTGACGGGTTACGCGGGCCCCGAGGCGGTGTCCCGCCTGGACCGGCTGATCAGCGCGGTGGCGCTGCTGCCGGTCCAGCGGCTGGTGTTCGACCTCGAACGCCTCACGGCCCTGCCCACGGCCGGCCTGCGCAGCCTGCTGATGGCGCACCAGGTCGCCGGGGCGGACCTGAGGATCGAGATCACCGGCGCGCGGGGCTCGGTGGCGGAGACGATCCGGCTGTCCGGGTTGGCCGGCACGCTGGCGCCACCGGCGGCTCCAACGGTGGCACTCGTGGCCTGACGACCTCCGGTGGGCGGGCCCCGTCCCGCCCACCGGAGGGCTCCGACCGATCTCCGCGTTGATCTCCGGTTGGTCGGAGGCCGACCCGTCGAGGTCGGTCCGCTCGGCGTGCAGACCGAGCGTCCCGCTCACACCGTTACCCGCCGCGTGCCGGACAACGGCGGGGCGGTGCGCAAACGGCTTGATCCACTCCACCCGGACAGCGACCACAGGATCGGTCACGAGGCATCGCTAGGCTGGAAGCCGACACCGAGGAGAAGAGGCAGCGGCAGTGCGCTACGTGGCCATCGGCGACAGTTTCACCGAGGGAGTGGGCGACGAGCTCCCCGACGGGTCGCCTCGGGGCTGGGCGGACCTGGTGGCGGCGGGACTGGCCACCGGCCTGGGTGAGACGGTGCAGTACGCCAACCTCGCCGTCCGCGGTCGTCTCCTCGAACCGATCGTCACCGAACAGCTCGACGCGGCGTTGTCCCTGTCGCCGCCGCCCACGCTGGTCACGCTGAACGGCGGCGGCAACGACATGATGCGACCCGGTATCGACGTCGCACAGCTGGTGGCCTTGACCGAACAGGCGGTCCGGCGCTGCCTCGACGCCGGTGTGCGGCTGACCCTCCTCAGCGGCGCCGACCCGTCGGCCCGGCTGCCCTTCGGCCGCACCGTGCACCGTCGCGGCGTGGCGCTGACCTCGGCGGTCGCCGACCTGGCCGAGCGCAACGGCCTGGTGTTCGTCGACGTGTTCAACGACGAGGAGATCCGCCGCCCCGCCTACTGGTCGCCGGACCGCTTGCACCTCAACGCCACCGGCCACCAGCGCGTCGCGGCCCTCGTGCTCACCGCCCTCGGACACCCCACGACGGCACAAGCGGTCGAACCAGACCCTGCGGACACCCGCACGGCGCTCGGCGAAGCCCGGTACTACCGCCGGCACGTGCTGCCCTGGCTGAACCGCCGCCTGCGCGGACGCTCCTCCGGCGACGACCGACCGGGCAAGCACCTCGACTGGATCCCGGTCGAGGCGATGCCGCGAGTCTGACGCCGGCAGCCGCCACAGTGCCGTCGGCCACGGTCCCGCCACCAGCGCCCACGCCAGGAATCGCCCGCAGCCCTTCTCACCGGGCTCCACGAGCCGCCCGTGTCAACGCGGCATCGTGGCGGCCCACGCCCGGATGCCGTCCAGGTGCTCCGACCGCACGCCGTGCCGCGGGTCGACGTGGCACAGGTTGGTCGGGACGCCCGCCCGGTCCCGGTCGAACCACGCGCGTGCCTCGCGGTATCCGTCGTCGTGCTCGTCGTCCAACCACGCCAGCGGCCGTCCGGCGGCGTACGCGGCAACGGCCCGCCACTTCCAGTTCCCGTCGGCCACCCACCCGTCGTCACGGTCGTAGTCGGTCTCCGGGAACTCGATCACCGGCAGTTCGGGCAGCCCGATGGCCGGCGCGACGAGCGCGTTCGCCAGGTGCATCCACGTCGTGGCCCACACCAACTCCAGCCCCGTGTCCTCGGCCAACTCCCGGAGCAGGGCGCCGTGCCCCGGGTTGAGCCACACCCGCACACCCTTGTACCGCCGCGCGTCCCGCCCCGAGTACCAACCCCCACGCCGCGTGTACCGGAACGTGCGATACCCCTCGGGACGACGATGCCGCTTCGCCGCGTACGGGTTCAACGGCCCGTCCACATCCAGCAACAACAGTCCCCGCATCGACCCCTCACCTCCGTCGACCACATCGTCGGACACCGGCCCGACAGCGGTCCATCCGTTTACGGCTGCCCCGAAACTCCGGGGTCGTCGCAGGTGGCCGATGGGCGGTTCGGCGCAGTAGCGTCGGGTTGTGCCGGAACAGGGAGAGGTCATCGCCGGGCGTTACCGGCTGGTGTCGCTGGTCGGGCGCGGGTCGATGGGGGTGGTCTGGCAGGCGCACGACGAGCGGCTCGGGCGGGTGGTCGCGGTCAAGTTCCTCAGCGCGGCCGTGGACTCGCCGGACGCGGTGGAGCGGATCGTGCGTGAGGGGCGGGTTGCCGCGCGGTTGCGGCACCCGCACGCGATCAGCGTGCACGACGTCGTCGAGCACGACGGGAAGCCGTGCCTGGTGCTGGAGTACCTGCCGTCGCGCAGCCTGCAGGAGTTGATCGCCGAGCGCGGGCCGTTGCCGGAAGCGCTGGTGGCCACCATCGGCAGCCAGGTGGCGTCGGCGCTGGCGGCGGCGCACGCCGCGAGCATCGTGCACCGGGACGTCAGCTCGTTCAACGTCCTGCTCGCCGAGGACGGCACCGCGAAGATCGCCGACTTCGGCATCGCCCGGGCCGTCGGCGAAGGCACGGTGAGCGACGCCCGCGTCATCGTCGGCACGCCCGCGTTCCTGGCGCCGGAGGTGGCGGCGGGGGAGGAGGCGACGTTCGCCTCCGACGTCTTCTCCCTGGGCTCGACGCTGTACGCGGTGCTGGAGGGCGGTCCGCCGTTCGGGACGGTCGACAACCCCTACGCGCTGCTGCGGCGGGTGTCCGCCGGGGAGATCACGCCACCCCGGTCGAACGGCCCGCTGGCCGAGGTGCTGCTGCGCATCCTGCGGCGCGACCCGGCGCAACGGCCGACGATGGCCGAGGCGCACACCCTGCTGGCCGCGGTCGCGGAAGGACGGTCGGTGCCGGGCACGGCGCAAGTGCGGCCACCCGGTGGAACGATGCTGCTCCCCGCACCCCGCCGCGTGCGATGGCGGACGATCGTGACGGTCGCCGGCGCCGCGGCGTTGGTCGCCAGCGGCATCGTGATCGGCACCGCACTGCAGGACGGCGAACAGGCCAACAGCGCCCAATCCCCAACCTCCACGACCACCACCACCGCCACCACCACCGCGGCGACGCGCAGCTGCGACGCACGCTTCGAAGTGATCAACTCCTGGCAGGGCGGCTACCAGGTCCAGGTCACCGTGCACAACGCCGGCGCGCGCAAACTCACCGACTGGACGGTGACCTGGTCACAACCCGCCGGCCACACCATCGGCAACCTGTGGGACGGCACGCTCACCCAGGACGCCACTTCGGTGACCGTCAGCAACGCCAACTACAACGCGGTGCTCCCCGCGGAAGGCTCCACCACCTTCGGCTTCACCGGCAGCGGCACCGACCTCCCGCGCCCGGAAGTGACCTGCACATCCGGTGAGTAAGGCGGGTAACGGCGGCCGGTCGCTCGGCGCGGCTCCGCCGAACCGACTGCGGATCGCGGCGAAGGTCCGTATCGTGCTCCCGTGCTTGATCGCATCAAGGGAAATCCCCGTGCCGCGGCGTTGTTGGCGGCCGAGTTCGACTTCGACGTCGAACGCCTCGATCACGTCGAACCAGTGCGACCGGGGTGGGGCGGTGAACTCCGTCCCGTTGCCGGTGACGCCTCGGGCGGCACGTTCTTCGTGTGCGGCGGACCTGTGCTGTACGCGAGTTCCGAGGGCACGGCCGGAATCCTCGCCGCTGACCTGACGGCCATGGTCCAGCTCGTCATCGGTGTGCCGACCTGGCACGACGTGGTGGGCCGCGCGCCGGACCTCGACGCCATGCGCGCTGCCTTCGAGTCCGCCCACGCGGAGTTGACGGAGTTCGAGCCGGACATCGACCGGCACCAGGCCGAGGTCTCGGCGGAACTGGGCCTCGACCGCGTCCCGGTCGACGAGCTGCTGATCCGCCTGCGCACCAGCCTGACCGAACTGTCGCCCCGCTACCGGCTGCTCAACGAAGAAGGCGACGAGTACGACGGCCTCTACGAGCACGACCACCTCTGACCACCGGCTGATCGCCGGCCGATCGACGAAAGCGGCCACCCCGGTCGTGTAAGCACTGACCGGGGTGGCCGCCCACGTCACTTCAGCCCGTACGCCCGGATGATCGTCTCGTCCACCGTGTTGCCGTCGGCGTCCTGCGCCTTGGCCCGCAGTGACACGAACTTCGCGTCGGCCGGGTGCTCGACCAACGCCAGCCAACGCTCACCCAGCTTGCCCACACGGGCCCGCTGCCACGACTTGCCGTCGTCGTAGGACACCTCGATCTCCGGCGTGCGCACACCCGTGGCCGTCGGCGACCCGTTGCGCTGCGCGTACACCGGGATCACGAACGGCCTGCCCGCGTGCGCCCGGTTCCGGTCGTCCAGCACCGGTGCGAAGCGCACCGCCAGCAACGGGAGCGCGGTGGGCGTCTCGGCGTGCTCCGAGGTGAACGTCCACGTCGAGGTGATGCTGGTGGACAGCTCCCACATCCCGCTGCGGGTCACCTCCGCGCGCAACTCGTACGTCCCCTTGTCCGCCGGGACGGCGCCGGCGACGTACCCGTCCGCCTCCGTCTGCGCGAGCACCACGCCGTCCCGGCTGAGGGTCGTCCGGGCCTGGTCGGAGCCCGACGACCCGATGCGGTCGGCGGCTTGGTCGGTGAACATCGGGATGTTCGTGTAGACGTAGTCCCCGTTTCTCTCGTTCCACATCTCGTTGCCCATCGGGAAGGCCGGGCTGAACACCGCGGCGTTCCACTTCTCGGTCCGTGGTGGCGCACCGGCCTCGAACTCCCTCGGCAGGGCGGTGTGCAGCTTGGTGTGCTGGTACATGGTGTCGGGATCCATCTCGGACAACATGGACGTCCACGGCACGCCGGGTGTGTAGTACTCCGTCACCCGCAACGGGAGCGGCCCGGCCGCCAGGTAGTTGCGGAACCCGAACGCGCCCGGCCCCTGTGCCGCGGACACCGTGCGCACTTCGGCGAAGTCGCGGTCGGTGAACGTGCGGTGCAGGTCGTCCGGCACGCCGCCGTCGTGCCGCCACAGGACGTTGTACTGGTACGGGCTGCCGTGGAAACGGCCGGTACCGTCCGGTTGCGCCAACTTCGCCTCGACGGTGAACCGCGCCCGACCCGGCCGGGACGTGCTCGACGGCTCCCACGGCTGTACCGCGAAGGTCGGTCCGAACGTGACGGAGTTGGTGTACCCCCATTCCGTCAGGATCTCGATCGCCATCAGGACGTCACCGGGTTGCGCGTCGGGCTTGTCCAGGGTGATGGCGGCCTGCTTGCCGCGTCGGGCATCCATGACGAGCTCGGTCTTCCCCGAGACGACGAGTTCCGGCTCGGGGAACGCGGTGAGCGCCCCGCCGTGCTGCTGCGTGCCCACGAACGCTTCGAAGAAGTAGCGGCCCTTGGGCAGCCGGAGTTCGAGGGCTCCGCCCGTTTCGTAGGAGAGGAGTCGCTCCCTGCGGTCGAGGTTGTCGAACCGGTAGGAGTAGGCCGTTGTCGGCTGCCCCTCGCCGTCGATGAAGGCGAGCTTGACGTCGTAGCTCTCGATCTCCTTGGTGACGGTGAGCGGCGTGCGCACCGAGGTCCCGTCACCGGACGCGACGACCGCGCCGCTGTAGCCGCCGTCCGGCGTGTCCAACGCGGTGGTGGTCGTGATCGTGACGTCGGCCTGTCCGCCGGCCGGGACGGTGACCTCGCTCGGCGACGCGGTGACCATGCCCGGCGCCGGCCGGCCGTCCACGCCCCGCGCCTCCCCGTCGACACGCAAGGTGATCGCCGTGCTGCCGTGGTTGGCGTAGGTCACGGTCCGCACGATCGGCGCGTCGTCGTGGTGCGGCCACAGCGCCGTGCCGAAGTTGAGCACGGCCGGTGACGCGGTCACGGACTGGCGTACCGCACGGGCCACGTCGAGCCGACCGCTGCCCTGCTCGTGCACCGTCCGCGCCGGGTTCGGCTCGGCACTGCCGGTCAGCGCGGTCTTGAGCCGGTCGGCCGTCCAGTCCGGGTGCTGCCCGGCGAGGATCGCCGCGGCGCCCGCCACGTGGGGTGCCGCCATCGACGTGCCGGACAGGGCGACGTGGCTGTCGCCGACGGGCTCGCCGATCGTGCCGTTGCGGGCGCGGGCGGCGACGATGCCGACGCCCGGTGCGGTGATCTCCGGTTTGACCGCCCCGTCGCCCGGTCTGGGACCGCGCGAGGAGGAGTCGGCGAGGGCGTCCGTGCGGTCGACGGAGCCGACGGTCAGCGCCGAACTCGCGGCGGCGGGGCTGCCGATCGTCCCGGCGGCAGGGCCCCGGTTGCCCGCCGAGACGACGAACAACGCACCGGTGTCGGCGGTGAGCCGGTCGACCGCCTGCGACAGCAGGTCCGTGCCGTCGCTGGGGAGCGACGAGCCGAGACTCATGTTGATCACGTCGGCGCCCGCGGCGGCCGCCCACTCCATGCCCGCGATGACGGTCGAGTCGCGACCGGAGCCCCGGTCGTCGAGCACCTTGCCGTTGAGCACCTTGCTGTCCGGCGCGACGCCCTGGTACTTCCCGCTGCCGGTGATCGTGGCGGCGACGTGCGTGCCGTGGCCGACCCGGTCGTCGTCGGTGTCGCTGTCGGTGAAGTTCCGCGACTCCACCACGGCGTCGGCGAGGTCGGGGTGGGTCTGGTCGACACCGGTGTCGAGCACCGCGACGGTCGTGCCCCGACCGGTGTGCCCGGACTGCCACGCCTGTGGCGCGCCGACCTGCCCGACGCTGTGGTCGAGCGTCGACCGGACCGGTCCGTCCAGCCAGACCTTCGCCACGCCCGCCGTCCGGGCGCCGGCGAGGAAGTTCGCCGACTTGTCGGCCGTCATCGCGTAGCCGTTCACGCTCGGCAACGCCCGCGCGTCGCTCGTGCCCGCGATCCCGGTGGCGGGACCGTCGTAGGTGACGATCAGCGGCGTGACCGGGCCGGCGGTGTCGTCGTAGCCGTCCCTGATGAGCGCGCTGACGTCGAACAGCCGTGGGTCGAGCCGCCCGGCCGTGAGATCGGTCTGCGCGTCGGCGGGCACGACGTGCAGGTCACCCGTCACGTCGGTGCGCAGCGAGAACGCCACGCCCTCCCGGCCGGGTCCGGGCCGCACCTCCGGCCGACCGCTCCGGATCGTCACCCGGTCGCCGGTCAGCAGGGTGACCTCGCCATCCGGGGACGCCGGCGCCGTGAACCCCTGCGGTTGCGCCGTCTCCGCGATCGCAGGTCCGTTCACAACCACCACCGCCGCGGCCGCTACGACGAACGCGGCGGCAAGGGCGACCTTCCTGGACATGTACAGCGTTCTGTGAGCCATACAGCTCCCCCAGCCACGTGGCAGTGCCTCACGACTGCCACTCCGGTGCTTAGAGTCGGGAAAGGGCTCACTTGTTGAGTCGCTTCACCGGGTGATTGCCGGCAGCCAGGACCGGCCGGTGAGCGGGTGCATGACATGCTGGCAACGGCAACGCGTTCGGGGGTGGGTATGGCGGCGAAGCGCAAGCGCAGTGTGGCGCCTTACGTGGCGCTGCTGGTGGCGCTGATCATTTTCGTGCCGGTCGTCCGGGAAACGGTCTTCGACCTGCTCGGCCCGCTGCTCGACCTGCTCGAGGACGCCAATCCGTTCGGCGCCTAGTACGGCTTCACCGTCGGTACGGCCGGTTCCAGGCCGGAGTAGCCCAGGGTGCGGTCGTAGGCCTCCCGCCAGGCGCCGCCGTCGAGTGCCTCGTTCAGGATCTCGTTGACCTTGTCGCGCAGGGGCTTGTCGTGGTGGGCCAGGCCGATGCCGTACTCGACGGAGGCCGTCGAGTAGACGGACAGGTTGAACTCACTAGCGTTGATCGACGCATAACCCGCCAGCACCGCCTCGTCGGAGACGACCGCGTCCACGCGCTTGTCGGCGAGCGCGTCGACGCACTCCTGCCAGGTCTGAACCAGCAGGATGTCGGATTCCTCGACCTCGCCCCCGTTGCTGAGCGCGTGGTGGGAGGACGAGCCGGTCACCGTGCACACATCGTGCCCGCGCATCGAGGCGGGCCCGCCGACCTGGTCGTGTTCCTCGCGCACCAGCATGCTCGGGGCGCTGATCAGGTACGGGCCGGCGAAGCTCACCCGCTGTTTGCTCTCCTCGGTGATCGGATAGCTGCCGATGACCATGTCCACCGCGCCAGTGGCGAGGGCGTTCTCGCGCTCGGCTGGGCCGACCGCGGTGAAGGTGATCCGGTCCTCGTCGAAGCCCAACCCGGCCGCGATCAGCTCGGCGATCTCGATGTCGAAGCCCTCGTAGGACTGGGACACCGAGTCCCACCGGCCGAGTCCTGGCTGGTCGTCGCGGACGCCGATGGTGACGGTGTCGCGCACGGCCATGCGGTCCAAGGCCGACGAGCCGGCCCGCTGCTGCCAGGCCACCCACAGGATCGCCGCGATGCCGAGCACTGCCACCACCGTCAGGGTGATCGCCACCTGGCGTCGTTCGCGAGGCGGCATGCCGTGCTGCGCCGGCCGGGGTGTCGGCTGCGTCGTCGTCGGCTGCGGCGTGGGTGGGGGCGCGGGTCGGGTCGCGGTGTCCGGCGTGATCCGTCGGGTCGGCTGCCTGCTCGGGGAGAGCAGCGTGACGGCTTCGGTGGCGGTGAGCCGGGTGGCGGGCTCCTTGCGGAGCAGGCCGGCGATCACCGGCCCCAGTGCGCCGGGGACCGGCTGCGGCTCCTGGCTGAGTACGGCCGCGAGCACGCCCTGCATGTCGTCGCGCTGGAACGGGGTGGTGCCGGTGACCGAGAAGTACAGGGTGACGCCGAGCGCCCACAGGTCGCTCGCCGCCCTGGCACCCTCGCCGTTGATCCGCTCCGGTGCGAGGTACTGCGGCGAGCCGATCAGCTGGTTGGTCGCGGTGAGCGCGGTGCCGCCCTCGACCGCGGCGATGCCGAAATCGGTGAGCACCACCCGGTCCCCGTCGAGCAACACGTTGGCCGGCTTGACGTCCCGGTGCAGGACGCCCTGCTCGTGGATGTCGGCGAGCGCGTCGAGCAGTTGCCGGGCGATCTCGACGACCCGGTGCTCCGGCAGCGGACCGACCCGCTCGACGACCTCGGCCAGCGAAGGACCCTCGATCAGCTCCATCACGATCCACGGCCGGCCGTCTTCGAGCACCACGTCGTGCACGGTGACGATGTTGGGGTGGCGCAGCCGTGCGCTCGTCCGTGCCTCGCGGAGCGTGCGCTGGAAGGCGGGCGTGGACTCCTCCACGGTGCCGAGCAGCGTCACCTCCTTGACCGCGACCTCGCGTTCGAGGAACTCGTCGGTGGCCCGCCACACGGTGCCCATGCCACCGCTGCCGAGCCGGGCTCGCAGCCGGTACCGGCCGGCCAGCAGTCGCCCCTCGCGATCATGCATGTGAAGAAGATACGCGTCAGTCGGCCATGATCGGCTCGGTCAATTGCGAGCCGTCCGCCTTGCCCACGAAGCAGTAGATGAGCCGGCTGGAGCTGCGGTAGCCGTTGGAAGTCCGCATCTTCCACGCCTCGGCCGTGGGGACGACCACCCAATACCGCAGGGTGCTCTCCTTGTTCTCCCCGAGGACTTTGGACGACAGGAAGGTCCGCGTGCACTCCGTGCCGCCCAGCTTGGTCAGCTCCTCCACCGACGGGTAAGGAACGTCCTTCTCCACGTCGGAGTTGGCCAGGACCGTGTCCATGAGCTCCACGTCGTGTGGGGCGTAGCAGCCGACATCGTCGCTCGTCTCGATCTTCGGCGCGTCCTTCGCGGGCAGCCAGGTCAGGCAGTCGTTGCCGAACGTCCGCAGAGTGGTGTCCTTGATGTCCCCGTCCGGTCCCAGGGTCAGCACCGGTTGCATGGCAGGCGAGGTGGCCGGCGAGTCCGGTTCCGTCGTCTGCCCGGTGGCGCCCAGCGTGAACGTCGGCTTGAACACGGTGATGTACAGCAGGACCATCGCGCCGATCACCACCAGCGAGGTGAGCGTGGTGGAGAGGATCAGGCCGATCCGGTGCTTGCGTTCGGCCGCCGACAGGGCCGGACGGGGTGACGCCGGCGTGCGCACGGTCGGCGGGTCGACCGGTTCGGCGAGGTCCTGGCCGGAGCCCAGTGCCCGCTCGATCAGCCGTTGGGCCTGGGGCGCACGCAGGCGGAGTTCCGGGTTGGGCTCCAGCAGGCCGACGATCAGCTCCGCCAACGGGCCGGGGGACAACCGCGGCCGCGGACGTTCGGTCATCACCGCGAGCAGGGTCGCCGACGTGCTCTCCCGCTCGAACGCGCCGTAGCCCTCGGTGGCGAAGAACAGGGTCGCGCCCAGCGCCCACAGGTCCCAGGCGGGCGAGGCCGGACCGGCGGAGAGCCGTTCCGGCGACATGTACGCGGGCGAGCCGATCAACGTGCCGGTGGCGGTCAGCCGGGGATCGTCCAGCGCCTGCGCGATGCCGAAGTCGGTCAGCTTCGCCGAGCCCTTCGCGGGCACCATCACGTTGCCGGGCTTGACATCCCGGTGCACCACGCCGGACTCGTGGGCGGCCTCCAGCGCCGACAGCAGCTGCGCGGCGAGCCTGGCCGCGGCCTTGGCGCCGAGCGGGCCGTCCCGTTCGACGAGCTCGGTCAACGTCGGAGCCTTGATCAGCTCCATCACGATGTAGATCTGGTCGCCCTCTTTGATCAGGTCGTAGACCGTGACCACGGCGGGGTCGGCCAGCCGACCGGCGATCCGCGCCTCCCGCAGCACCCGCTCCTGGTAGACGGCGCGCTCGTCGGCAGGCACACCGCCCGGCACCATCAGCTCCTTGATGGCGACTTCCCGGTCGATCATGCTGTCCCGCCCCAGCCACACCGCACCCATGCCGCCCCGCCCCAACTCGCGGATCAGCTGGTAGCGCCCGTTGCCCACCTCACGCATAGTCGGGAAGTTTCCCAGCCCGCACGACCGTCCCGTAAGCAGGGCGGCAAGCCGAACCCGCGTGGCGTCGGGCGGTGGGCCGTCGACGTCGGGCCTGCACCATGGAAGGCCCCCGGCCCGGAAATCGGGCTCGACCCGGTGGCGCTGATCGGGTTGGCTGGTTCGGTGACCCAGCAGGCAGCCGCAGAGCCGTCGCCCCCGAACGATCCGCTGCCCGCGTTCGACTTCACCGACTGCCCCGCATTACCCGCAGGCGCCGATCCGGCGCTGTGGCGCTGCGAAGTGCTCATGTCGACCGGCACCATCAGGATCGGCGACCTCGGCGAACAGCACCCCATCGCCTTGCGGCTGGTCTTCGCCGAAGGACAGCTGGACGGGAAGTTCGCCCAGGTCTTCGGCTCCCTGCGGGCCGAGCCCAGCCCGGTGCCGGGCGGCCTGCCCGGCATCCCGGGAACCGAGGAGCTCAACCCGCGCGCCGACCTGCGCATCGAGTACGCCGGATTCGCCGACTTCCTCTCCGTCGGTGACCGGATGGGCGAACTGCACCTGAAGATCAGGGTGATCTCCGCGCTGCTGCCGGACACCTGCGCGATCGGCGGCGACGAGGACCCGATCAGGCTCAAGCCGATCAGGACCATCGACCACGAAGTGATCTCCACCGACCCGGCCGTGCTCGGGTTCACCATCGAGGACAGCGAGTTCGCGGTACCGGAAGCACGCGGCGGCGGCGATCTCGACCGGCTGGTGAACCGGCGCTTCGGCCTGCCGTCCCCCTCCGGCGCGAACGCGATGACGCTGACCACGCTGGTCGGGCTGAGGAGCTACACGCAGCTTTGACACCCCAGCTCGGCACCCTGGAGACCCTGCACCGCGATCCACACCCTGTTCGGGACCCCAGCGCCTATCGCCCCACCGAGTCGGAGATGGCCGCCCTGCTGGACGGGTCCGCGCGGCTGCCGGACCAGCGGCTTACGGCTTACGGCAGGATGCCGGGCCGGAACGGCTCCACGCCGACGACGTGGCGGACGCGGGTGGGCTCGACCAGGACCATCACCCGTTGCTCGCCGGGAACCAGCCATTCGTAGCGGTCGGTTCCGACGTACTTCTTCGCCAGCCGGTCCATGCAGCGCTCCGCCTCGTCCCCCTCGACGAACCGGACCACCCGACCCCGGATCTCCACCCGGTCGTAGGGGTTCTCCGGGGCCACGCAGGACAGCGACACGCGCGGGTCGCGGCGCAGGTTCTCCTCCTTCACGCGGCCGCGGGAGGTGTTGAACATGACGTGATCGCCTTCGACGTCGACCCACATCGGCGTCACCTGCGGGGAGCCGTCCGGGTTCACCGTCGCCAGGTGCCAGAAGTTCGGCGCCGCCAGCCGCGCCCTGACCAGTGCGTTCAACTCCACCACGTCACTCCCTGCGCCGAAGCCGCTACCAGGACACGTGATTGTTGCGCAGCGCCACCAGGATGTCACCCATGTCGCGCCCAACTGTCCATAGTGGACAAAAGGGGTTGCTCTGATCGCTCAGGCGGCGGCGGCCGCGCGTGCGGCGGTCACGAAGTCGCGCATGAGGCCGTGGTCCTTCACGCCGCGGGCGGACTCGATGCCGCTGGACACGTCCACGCCCCACGGTCGTGCTTCGGTGACGGCCGCGGCGACGTTGTCCACGCTGAGGCCGCCGGCGAGCAGCCACTGACCCTGAGGGCGGGTGGACGCGAGTGTGCCGAGGTCCCAGCGTTCGCCGGAGCCCGCGACGGGTGAGTCGAGCAGCAGCATCCGCTCGCCGTAGGCGCCGACCCGCACATCGGTGTCCGGGGTCAACGTGACGGCACGCACCAGCGGAATCCCGGACGTCGACACGTCGTCGAACGCCGACTTCGGGTAGTCGCCGTGCAGTTGGACCGCCCCGATGCCGGACTCCTCCGCGAGCCTGCGGACCTCCGACGCGTCCACCTCGCGGAACACCCCGATGGCGAGGACGTGAGGCGGCACCTCCCGCACGAGCCGCCGCGCGGTGTCGAGATCGATCTGTCGCACGCTCTCGCTCAACACGAACCCGACGGCATCCGCTCCCGCGTCCACGGCGGCGATCACGTCGGCTTCGGTACGCAGTCCGCACAACTTCACATACACGGCGCGACGTTAGCATCACGGACCGGCGGTCACCTCCACGGCGAACCTGCCCGCGGCCCGAAACCGTATCGCCGGACCGGCTCTACCCGGCCGCGCACGGATCTGCCGGAGTAATCGCTCCGTCTTTCGAAATGCCTCACGGCGGGCCGTTCGTGGAGAACGGCCCGCCGTCGTGACGAAATCATTTCATGGCCTATCTAGGGTCGAGCTTTCGTGGTGAACCCGGAATGGGTCGATCACGGCCGTTGCCTCGACCGGGCGGGGTATCGGCTATGCGGCGGAGACCGTGAACTGGTAGAGCTTGGTCACCTGGTTGGGCTTGAGCGTGCAGTTGGACGTGAAGGTGCCCAGGCCGGTCGTCGTGCCGTCGGCCCTGCGCGGGGTGAGCGTGGTGCTGAAGTTGCCGACGGTGATGGTCGTCGTGCCCGCCTTGGTGAAGGTGGCGGGCGGCGTGCCGCCGGTCGCGATCGTGTCGAAGGTGCCGGACGACGGCACGTTCGTCTTCGCGACGGTCAGGTTCGCCACGACGTCCACCGGGGTCCCGGCGTTGTCGAAGCGCGTCTGCGACGTCGCCGTGCCCTCCACGGTCTTCGCGCCGACCAGTGACAACCCCAAGGTCGCGTTGGCGGGCACGGTCGCCGTCGCGGTCACCTTCGAGGCGGGGATCGGCCGGCCCACCACGGCGGTGTCGGGCAGGTCGGCGACGACGATCTTCACGCTCATGTCCTGCGTGCCGATCAACGGGAACGGGCAGCTGTAGACGAGCGTCAACGACGCCGTGGCCGCCTGGGCCACGCCCGCACCGACGAACACGACCGCGCCGGCGACGGCTCCCACCGCGAGTCCACCGATGAGCCTCCGCGACATGGAATTGAGTTTCAGCATGGAAATCTCCTCGTTGAGATCGCATGGAAACGCGGTCACGGCGGCCTGACCGCTTGGGTCTACCCGTCGGTAATGTAACGTCGGATCAGCCACTCGGCAAGTATTTACGGCGTATTAACTATACTTTCGGTGGTCACGATAAAATGGTTGTATGCATTTGTCATGAGAGTGACAAAAACTCCCCGGAGGTCAGCGGCCGAGGGCGTCGTGACGCGATTGCCCGATCGGTTCCTCGTCCTGCTGTGACGGCGTGGGGGCAGGTTTCGGGCGCGTTCGAGCACGGGCGAGTTCGAGGACGGCCGCGTCACCCGGGTCGGCGCGGCGAAGGGGTCTCCCGACTCCCGCTGGTCCGACTCCCGCTGGTCCGGCTCAGCTCGCGGCCGGGGGACCGTGACCGGGCTCGGTTCGAAGGAGGCGAGCATCTGCTCCAACGCGGCCTGGTCCGGGCCGACGAAGGCGTTCGCCGAGGGCGCCTCGGCCAGCGTCCGCAGGAGTTCCTCCGTGCGGTTCACCGCGGCCGGCAGGTGGCTGCTGAAGACGAGGTCCGGGTTCATGGCGTGCAGCGGCGCGACCGTGTCCAGGAAGAGGTTCCGGTCGACCGAGTGCACCCACGGGCTGTCCACCGTGGCCCACAGCAGCTGCCCGCTGCGCAGGTCGGCGGACGGCACGGCGCCGACGTTCTCGGCGACGGCCAGCTCGGCGGTGGGCATGGCCGCGCCGAAGCAGTCGGAGCTGAACAGGGCGCCGCTGCCGTGGTCGTAGAACCCGACGGTCGCGGGGGCTGTCGAACAGCGGCGGGCGCAGGGCGGTGAGGCGCCGGTCGCCCACGTCGACGGACTGCCCCGGGTTGAGCAGGTACACCCGGTTGAGCGGCAGCGGCCGTTCGGTGGACATGATGCCCGCACCGATGAAGGTGGTGATCACCCGCGCTTTCGGAGCGGCGGTGAGCAGTCGAACAGGCCGCCCGTGTGGTCGCGGTCGGGGTGGGTGAGCCAGATCCACTCGACGTCGGCGGGGTCGATGACCGCGCTGATCGTGTCCACGAAACGGCGGTCGGGCAGGCTCAGACCGGTGTCGACGACGACCGGTTGCTCCGCGTGCAGGACGAAGGCGTCGACCGGGAGGAACCCGATTCCGGGCACCTCGGCGTGATCCGCGATGACGCTGATGTCGCGTCGAACTCTGTTGATGTTCATCGGGCGTCCAATCCCGAGGGTTTGTGGGTCATCGAGGGTATGCCGCCCCCCCGCCCGGAGCGCCGGGCGAGCCGGCGCTGCTTCGGCGCTGGTCACACCTGGTGCGCGCCGGGCCTGCCCGATTCGACGACGAACGAACCGAAGACCGACTCCGGCGCGTCACGGCGGCTGACGGTCGAGACGGTCCTGAGGTCGGCCCGCATCCGCGCACCGTCCACCTGGCAGCGGACGTAGCCGCGGCGGTCGCCGTCGAAGAACTTGATGTGGGGGTTGTACTTGATCATCGGGCCGTAATAGGGCCCGTACACCTCGCCGTCCCCGTTGGACGAGATCGACGTGCCGACGAACTCGGTGCCGACCACCGGTGAGGAGGGCCGGTCGAAGTCCCGGTGGATGTCGTTGACGAAGGTCGAGTGCCAGTCCCCGGTGATCACGACCGGATTGTCGACCCGGTGCCGGACCCAGGCGTCGGTCAGCCGGTTGCGGGCGGCCGGGTAGCCGTCCCAGGCGTCGTGCCACAACCGGTCACCGGCAGCGCCGTCGTGGTCCAGCCGACCGAGCATCACGTTGCTGCCCAGGATGTTCCACCGCGCGCTTGACGCGGCCAGCCCGTCGAAGAGCCACTTCTCCTGCGGGAAGCCGAGCATCGTCACCTCCGGGTCGTAGCCGCCCGTGCACGCGTCGGCCTCGCCCCAGCCGCACGGCGGGACACTGCGGTACTGCCTGCCGTCGACGATGTCCAGCTGGGCGAGCCTGCCCCAGTGCAGGCGCCGGTAGATCCGGGCCCCGCCGAACGCCGCCGCGCGAACGGGCTGGTGTTCGTACCACGCCTGGTACGCCGCCGCCCGCAACGCGGTGATGTCGCCCGCGTGCTCCTGGCGCGTGCCCGCGTAGTCGTTCTTGACCTCGTGGTCGTCCCACGTGACGGCCCACGGGAAACGGGCGTGGGCCAGTTGGAGGTCCGGATCGCTCTTGTAGAGCGCGTACTGCATCCGCCAGCGTTCCAGATCCTGTGGTGCCGACCGCAACACATCCGGTGTGCCGGTCTTCCGGTATCCACCGTCCGCGGGGATGCCGCCCTCGTAGACGTAGTCACCCAGGTGCACCACGAGATCGAGGTCGTCGCCGGCCATGTGCTGGTACGACGGGTAGTAGCCGCTCGCCCAGTCCTGGCAGGAGGCGAACGCGAAGGCCAACGAGCCCCCGTCGGTGCCGGGAGCGGGCGCGGTGCGCGTGCGGCCGACCGGTGACACCTCGCCGCGGTACCGGAAGCGGTAGAACCACTCCCGGTTCGGTGCCAGACCGTTGACCTCGACGTGCACGGAATGCGCCAACTCCGGGACCGCCCACGCGATGCCACCGGTGGTGATCCGGCGGAAGCTCTCGTCCTTGGCGACCTGCCACTCCACCGGCACCTTCGTGCGCGGCATGCCCCCGCCCGGCTCGAACGGCTCCGGGACGAGCCGCGTCCACAGCACGGCACCCGTCGCGGTCGGATCTCCGCTGGCGACGCCGAGCCGGAACGGGTAGTTCCCGCCGCCGACCCGCGGTGCCGCGGCCGCGTGGTCGGCAGGCACCTGGGACAGCGCGGCTGCCCCGGCCACAGTGGAAAGCGCGGCGAGGAACTGCCGCCTACCGATGGAGGTGGTCACGGCGCAATGTCTAACCTGCGCCAGTGGACAACAGGCAAGCGTCAGATGAACAAGTGTCGTGAGGACTGGAAGTCCATCCGGACCGCGAGCGAGCCAGCCTCTGTCCACAATGGAGACATGCCTGGCCCGCGCGCCTGACCACGGCTGTGCGCGGATCACATCGCGTTCCACCGGGAGAACGCGTCCTGAAGGTGATCTGGGCCTTTCGGGGCCGGACGCCGTGAGATGAGGGGGTGGTCTCGTCCGGTCTGAGGGGAGACCACGTCCTTGCTGTCACGGCTGCGCCGAGACCCGGTGGAGTGTGCCTGTTCGCGTCGGGGAACGTTCACCACTCGGCGGCGCACTCGGCCAGGTCGACCGCCAGAACGACGAGCGCCGCGGCGGTGAGGGCAACGGGAGGTCTCCAGGGATGTCCTCATCAGTGTGCGGGTCGGCCGTGGCCACCGGACGACGCCCGGACCGCTCGGTGCTCGCCGCCGTCGGCGATCACCTACGCCCGCGCGCACAGCACGGAACCGTACAACCGACTGCCTGACCGCAGGGGGCTTCGGCCCGATTGGCGGGCGCGCGCCCAGCTCATGCGTCACTGGTCGGCAGGGACATTGCGGCCGACCGCACTCGGCGCTACGCCACGGGGTTCAGCGCGTTCTACAGCGTGGAGCCGCTGGAACGTCCGGAGATCGCCTCACTGGGCTCGGCGGCGTGCGCGGAGGACGAAGAAGATCGCGACTGCTGCCGCGAGAGCACCGATCACGGCGGCAATGGGGATGCCGCTGTCGTCGGAGGAAGCCGTCCGCGATACGGCGACTGCTTGGTCGGTGGTCGTCGGCGGCACTGGGCTGGGAGTTGACGGAGAGGTGGCGGAAACCTGGGCGGACACTCGGCTGGTGGTGGTGGGCTGGGCCGGTGGGGCGGCTGCCACTGCGGCGGCGGCGAAGTCCACGTCCGCACACGAGTAGTAGGTGTCCGGAGTGTCGGTGTTCTGCCAGATCGTGTAGATCAGGTGCCTGCCGGTCTTCCCCGCCGGCAGCCGTCCCTGGAAGGCGTACGAGCCGTCGCCGAACGCGGGGTCGGTGGCGGTGGCGAACGGCTCGGTCTCCAGAGCCGACCACGTCAACGGCTTGGTCGGCGCGTAGCCGTCCTTCGTGACGTAGAGCCGGAACGTGCCCTTGTGCGGGATGGTGCCCCGGTAGGTGAACGTCATGGCGGTACCTGGCGTCAGCCGGGTGGAAGGCCAGTCGGCGCGGGGCAGGTCCAGGCCGGTGAACTTCGCCTGTCCCGCGCTGCACAGCTTTCCGTCGGGGATGACCTGACGGTCCCGGCCGCGCACGTCGGCGACCCTGATGTTGTCCCACTCGGCGGAGAGTTGCCGCCCCGCCGCGAGAGCGGCCCGACAGGCCGGTGCCGCCGCCTGCCGGCCTTCGGGTCCGCAGGCGGCAGCACGGCTCACCGGGTTGGTCGGAGCACCGTGGGCGTCCGCGGGCAAGGCGGGCAGGAACACGAAAAGGAGCACGGCCACGATCGCCACAGCCGCCCGCGCCAACACCCGCCACACAACCATCCTGCCGCCTCCCTCGTGCGTGCACCCTGGTGGCGGATACGGAGATGATCTTGGATACGTTCACCGCGCGGCCTGCTCCGCCTTACGACGTGAAGCGGAGGTAGTACCCGTCGGGGTCGTGGAGGCGGAAGTCGGTCAGTCCCCACGGGCGGAGCTGGAAGGGTCAGGGCGAGGTGGTCTTCGCGGCGGGAGGTCACGGTGAACCCGGGACGCGCGTGTACAAGTCCGCGCACGCACCTACCGCTGCATCCACCCGGAGCTGTAGGCACGCCGCTCGTGCCGTATCCCGAAGAGCAGGTGCTGTTCGAGGCCGCTGAGGAGGGTGCCCCTCAGGCGGACGCCGGGGCGAGGGCGAACCGTTGGGCGAACGCGGACAGCTGGTCGCGTTGCTCGGCGGGTTCGGTGGAGGTGGCGCTCACGACGATGCGGGTCACGCCTTGCTCGCCGAGTGCCTCGACCTGATCGGTGGACATGTCGATGGAGCCCCATCGGGTGTACTCCAGTGAATCCGCGCTCCGACCGGCGTCGGTCGCGGTCGAGCGGGCGAGGTCGATCTCAGGCAGTCGAGCGGATCGGCGTAGGGCAGCGACGGCGGGAGTTCCATCAACCCGATCTTCGCGCCGGGGTACAACGCGATGTGCTCCGGCAGGTACAGCGCCTCGAAGCCGCAGTCCTCGGCGTGCTGCGCGTAGGCCGTGATCTTGTCGGGGTCAACGCCGAAGTAGGGCGTGCTGTAGCCGACCGCGAAATTCATCGTCATTGCGCCGACGCTAAACCTTGACGCGACGTCAAGGCAATATCGTGGTCTGGGAACACGAGACGGACAGTTGCCGGGAATTGGCCGAAGACCTGCGTGGATTCCTGGAGTAGGCACTGGCGTCGGGCGGAGAGGACCGGTACGTCGAGGAAAAATGCCGCAACGACGCCGATGTGCGAACGCGTGTCGGTCGCTTGCGAGAGGTTTTCGCAACTTTTCGACAATCATTGACAACTCGGCGGAGTCGGACGAACACTGTGCGCATCGGCAGACCCTGAACCCCTGTCGATCCGGGTCACCGCCCCTGGCCGCCGGCAGTCGTCGGGGCCATATCACGCTGCGTGGCCCTCGCTAACCTCAACGAGGAGGAAGCATGCACATGGACGACAACGTCCCCGCACACCCGGTCAGCCGCAGGACGTTCATCGGTGGCGCGGGTGCCTTGGCGCTCACGTCCGCGATCGTGCTGCCCGGCACCGCCCATGCGCAGACCGTCACCACGAATCAAACCGGCACCCACAACGGGTTCTACTACTCGTTCTGGACCGACGCCGGTGGGACGGTCTCCATGACCATGGGGTCCGGTGGCCAGTACAGCACGTCATGGCGAAACACCGGGAATTTCGTGTGCGGTAAGGGCTGGAGCAACGGCAGCCGCAGGACCGTGAACTACTCGGGCAGCTTCAACCCGTCCGGCAACGGGTACCTGTGCCTCTACGGCTGGACGTCGAACCCGCTCGTGGAGTACTACATCGTCGACAACTGGGGAACCTACCGGCCCACGGGAACGTACAAGGGCGCGGTCACCACTGACGGCGGTACGTACGACATCTACCAGACGATGCGGTACAACGCCCCTTCCGTCGAAGGCAACAAAACGTTCCCCCAATTCTGGAGCGTCCGGCAGTCGAAGAAGACCGGTGGAACCATCACCACCGGCAACCACTTCGACGCGTGGCGCCGGGTCGGCATGAACCTGGGCAACTTCAGCTACTACATGATCATGGCGACAGAGGGCTACCAGAGCAGCGGGAACTCGAACATCACGGTGCGCTGACGCGGCGAACCCCCGAAACACCGCACCGGTGGCGCGGCGGCCCGTGGTCGCCGCGCCACCGCTGGCGTAGGTGGTGCCATCAGACCGTCAGACCGTCGGGACGGGGACGACGGCCTTCAGCGCATCGGAGATCAGGTCCAGCGCCGGTCGCGGCGAGGTCGGCAGCAGTGCGGCCAGGTCGTCGCCGGGGGATTCCAGCAGGCCCGCGCCGATGTTGGCGAACAGCGAGAGCGTGTGCGACACCTGGTACGGCTCAAGTCCGGCCAGTGCTTCGCGGGCCTGGGTCAGTGACACCGGCTGGTACGTCACCGGGCGTCCGAGGACCTCGGCGAGCGCACCGGCGATGTCCTCGCCTCCGACGGCGGTCGTGCCCGCCAGTTCGTACGTGCACCCGGCGTGGCGGCTGCGCCGGCCGGCGGCCAGGTCGGACTGCGTCTCCACCGCGACGCGGGCCGTGATGTCGGCGAGGTCTTCCCTCGCCACGACCGCTACCCGGCCGTGGCCCAGGGGTGCGGTGAACAGGCCGGTGGCGGCCGCGGATTCGGCGGAACTCGTCGCCAGCCCGGCCGGGATCTCCGCGTACAGCCCGTTGCGCAGCACGGTGACGTCGAACGGGGCTTCGGCCAGACGGGCTTCGGTCCACCGGTGCGCCAGCGCGATGCTCAGCTGATCGCCCGAACCGGCCAGGCTGGTGTAGATCACGTGCCGGACTCCCGCCGTGGCGGCCGCGTCGACGACCGCGCCGTGCCGGGCCAGCACCACGTCGTCCTCGGCGTAGCCGGCCGAGACGAACACCAGCACCCGCACGTCGGTGAAACCGTCGACGAGCGTGGTCGGGTCGTCGAAGTCGATCCGTCGGGCGGCGGCCGTGGCCGCACGCGTGCCCGCCACCACGTCGAGGTCGGCGACGGCGTTGAGCCGGTCGAGGACCAGGCCACCGAGCGCGCCCGACACACCGGTCACCAGAATCATGGAGTACCCCTCACTGTGGTTGGGTCGGATGACCATACGATCGTGATCACAGGTCCAGCCGGTAAGGAGGCACTACCGTGTCCGTCGCGCACACCGCGGTAACCCCGCAGGTCAGCGGTACCGAGCCGGTCGGTCCGTGTGGCGAGGACGACTGCGGTATCCGGGATGTCCTCGATCGCATCGGCGACAAGTGGACCGTGCTGGTCATCGTGGAGTTGGCCAAGGGCGTTCGCCGTTACCGCGAGTTGCAACGGGCGATTCCCGGTATCTCGCAGCGGATGCTCACCGTGACCACGCGTCGCCTGTGCCGCGACGGCCTGGTCGAGCGGACGGTCTACCCGACCATCCCGCCACAGGTCGAGTACCGGCTCACCGACGTCGGCCGCAGCCTCGCGACGACGATCTCCGGCCTCGCCGACTGGTCACGCGACCACAAGGACACCATGGCCGCGGCCCGACAGCGGTGGGATGCCGAGCATCCCGGTGAAGCCGGCCACTGAGTCTTTCCGAGTAACCGTGCGTGGCGTTGCCTGATCAACTCTCGTCACGGTGGGCATACGCCGTCGAGGACGCGATCCCGTTGTCCCTGGCCAACCTCGACATCCGGGTGTCGTCGAGGAATCACCTTCACACAGAGGTTGAATGGTCAGGGTTACCGCGGTTCCGGGTCGAAGGCGAGGCCGGCAGCTCGGACACCCCTGGAAGTGCGGATAACCCGCACGCTGAGCCGTTCCAGCGGCCGGAGACTGCGGCGAGCGGTGTCAACTCTCATCGACATTCGGCGGTCGGTTGATCGACAAGTGCTGCCGAAACTCGTCAACAAACTGACTACGTGTTCGATCCACAATTGATCGGACTTGGTGCGCTGAGGGAGACATTCCGCCGCGTGGCGGGCCGATGCGGGTCGAGTGGAGTGGGGGCTCGAAAGGCGCGGGAGGTCACCTACGAGCCGGGCTTTGTCGTGGTCTACGACTGGCACGGCAGTTGTCGGGCATGGGAGCCGGATGGTGCGGAGATGTTCGCCGGCGGCTACTTTCGTCGGCTCGGTGGTCTTCGCGGCCGAGGTTGTTGAGTATTTATTTCACGGTTGACGGCCTGGCGCAATTGAACATGATATCGGCCCCGGGGCCGGTGGTGGAAAGTGTTTTCGCGCTGGAATAATTCGGCAGGCACGGCAGCGCGATCCGCCACGGCTGCCGCACTGGCGAGCCGGTCGTCGGAAGCTCCTCCGGTGTGCTGTTGGCCATGCGCCCGAACGGGTGGGTGAAGCGCTCCGGGATCGGTGGAGACTCCCGCGAGGCCGCCCGACGGGACCTGGTCGCCTGCCTCCCCTAGTCCGTCCCGTGTGGACGCAATCCGACGGTTCGGCTGGCCGTGCGGTGGGTAGGCGCGCGATGCTGGACGCGATGGCAGTCCAGCGGGATCCGAGCGGCTCTGCGCTGGCCGACCTCGTCGCCCGGCAGCGCGACGAGATCGACCGGCTGAGAGCGGCTGCGCGCAGGCAGGCCGTGGTCGAACAGGCCAAGGGGATGCTCGCCGAGCGACTGTCGTGCCGTCCCGACGAGGCGTTCGAGGACATGGTGCGGCTCGCCCAGGCGACGGGCAGCGACCTGGCCGCCATCGCGGCGGCCGTGCTCGGCGTGCCGGCGCCGCCGCCCGGCCCGCGCCACGTGCCCGCCGACGGCCCCTTCTACCAGACCCGCGGCGACCAGACCCGCGGCGAGCGGCGGGCCGACACCCCGAAGCCCTCACCGGCCCCGGTGGGCGACCGCACGCCGCAGCCGGTGGCGCTGGCCGCGATCGGCACCGCGGCCGACCCCGATGAGCTGGCCGAACTCCTCCGTGAGCACGTCGGCTGCGACGGTGTGCTGATCTACCTGGTGGAACCCGACGGCGGGATGCGGCTGGAGGCCGCGGCGAACGTGCCCACGAAGGTGCGGCTGGAGTGGCAGCGGGTGCCGTTGCAGCTCATGACGGGCATCCTCACCTCGGTGCGCAGCGGCCTGCCGCACTGGCTGCCCGACCGGGAGGAGGCCCGTCGGCGGTACGTCCTGATCGGCGACCCCGACACGGAGTGGTGCTCGCGTGCCTGGCTCCCGTTCCGGGACCAGACGCGCGTCACCGGTGTCATCGGGCTGTTCTGGAACGAGAACCACGACTTCTCGTCCGAGGAGCAGTGGGAGCTGGAGGTGCTCGCACGAGCCGCGGGATTCACGCTCATGGAGCTGCTGAGCACCGGAGGCCCCGGGCAGAGCCGCAACTGGACCCTCTGGGCCCAGCACCTGCTGGACGTGCTGCCCGGCTCGGTGACGCTGCAAGGCGCGGTCCACGACGAGAACGGGGAGGTGGTGGACTTCCGGTTCGAGGCCGCCAGCCCCGACGCGGTCGACTTCGGCGGCCGCCGGTACCGGCAACTGGTCGGGCAGAGCATCCTCGCCAGCTACCCGACGATCGCGGGGACCGAACTGTGGGCGGCGTACCACCGCGTGCTGCGCACCGGGGTCCGGGAGGTCGTCAGCATATTCGACTACGAGGAGGTCAGCCCCGGTCTGCCGCAGCGCGGCCGGTTCACGGTGACCATCGGCAAGTTCGGCGACGGCCTGATCGTGGCCTGGCACGAGCACGAGGACCCGTTGCAGCTGGAGCGGCTGCGCAGCGTCCAGCGCCTGGGCAACATCGGCTGGGGCGAGTGGAACCTGGTGACCAACGAGATCGACTGGTCCGAGCAGCTCTACGTGATCTTCGACCGCGACCCGGCACTCGGCCCCATGTCGTTGGAGGAGATCCAGGCGTCCGTCGTGGACGAGGACCTGCCGATCCTCCAGAACGCCGTGCGGCGGATGCTGGAGGATGGCGAGCGCACCGACTCCGAGCTGCGCCTGTGGGCCGGTGAGCAGGTCCGGTTCACCCGGTTCATCGGCGAGCCGGTGCTGGACGTGCAGGGCCAGGCCATCCGGCTGGACGTGGTGTTGCAGGACGTGACCGCGACGCGGCGGGCCGAGAAGCGGATGTTCGACCTCAGCGAGCAGTTCGCGCAGGAGCACCAAGTGGCCAACCAGTTGCGTTCCGCCGTGCTGCCGTTGCCGAGCCAGCCGCTGGAGCTGCCGGGGATGCGGGTGGCGGTGCGGTACCTGGCCGCCGAGCAGTGGGCGGAGGTCGGCGGCGACTGGTACCACGCGTTCCCGATCGACGACGGCAGCACGCTGCTCGCGATCGGCGACGCGGCGGGCCACGGCCTGGCGACCGCGGCGGCGATGGCGAAGCTGCGGTACGCGCTCACCGGGGCCGCGCTCACCAACCCCGACCCGGCCGGTGTGCTCGACGTGCTCAACCGGATGCTGACCGGGGGAGACGACGTCACGCTGGCCTCGGCGCTGGTCGGCAGGTACGAGCCGACGACCCGCAGGCTGTCGTGGGCGCAGGCCGGGCACCCCGCGCCGCTGCTGCTGCGGTCGCACGAGGTGCACCGGCTCGACCGGCCCTCGGGGCCCATCCTGGGTGCCATACCGGGGGCGGTGTACGCGACGGCGCGCACGGTCCTGGCACCCGGTGACACGCTGCTGCTGTTCACCGACGGCCTGATCGAGCGCCGACCGTCCAGCAGCGACGGCGGTGACGACCTGGAACGCCTGGTGGAGGAGATCCGCGGGTTCATCGAGGACCTCGACCCGGCGAAGATGCCGGGGGCGCTGACCTCGCGCCTGGTCCCCGCCACCCCGCTGGACGACACGTGCATCGTGGCCGCCACCATCAGCGCGTGACCGTCGCCGACATCGGTCAAGGCCGGGAAAGTGGACGTGCCATCGGCGAGTGGGTAAATCACTCGTTTAGTTAAGTCAATCATGTGATTAATCGACCTGGTGTCAACGTCGAGTCTCATCTGGGACCGACCGTGACTCGACCGCCGCAGGGGAAGTCCAGCCATTCGCTTTTCCCGATGTTGGACCGGACGGTTTCGAGTTGCACCAGCACGGTGTCCAGCCGGGTCGGGTCGTTGACGTACTCCAGTGCCGCCCGGTAGAACGCGGTGCGCATCGATCCCGGCATGAGGTCCGACGCGTCGAAGCAGAACGTGCCCGGTGACGTCAGCGTCTCGGCGATCCGCTTGCTCACCTCGTCGGCGTACACCGCCTTGGTCACCTTGCGGTTCACCGAGAACGCCCCGCCGTTGTCGGGCCAGATCTCCTGGGCCTGCGCAGAGGCGAGGAACCTGATCAGCTTCTCCGACTCCGGTGTGCGGTTGAACATCGCCGCCAGGTCGGCCGAGACCTCCCACGCCCGATCGCCGCCGGTGGACGAGGGGAACGGGAAGAAGTCGAAGTCCGATCCGGCGGTGACCGCGTACCCGTCGTAACCCTGGTACATGCTCATGGCGAAGGTGGCCTGGTGGTCCAGCAGGCAGCCGGCCGGCTGGGCGAAGAGCCCGCGGCCGGCATCCGCGAAGTCGGTGAGCAGCACCGACGTCGGCCCGCCCCGCACCGTGGTCGGCCCCGCGAGCTGCCCCCACGTCAGCCACGCCCGCCGAACGGGCTCCGACGTCCAGGCCAGCTCCCCGCCCGCCCACGCCCGGTACGCGTCGGGCCCGGCCTGCTGCAACAGGATGTTCTCCACCCAGTCGGTCCCCGGCCAACCCGAGTCCGGCGTGGCGCCCATCCCCATGCACCACGGCGCCGCACCGCCACCCGCCAGATCGCCGACGAACGTCGCCAGCTCCGCCTCGGTGGTCGGCTTCGGCCCCGGCAGGCGTTTCGGGTTGTACCAGATGGTGCCCTTGAGGTCGGCCTTCACCGCGACGCCGTAACGGCGATCGGTGGCGGCACGTTCCAGGTCCACCCACTGGCTGCTGTACTCGTCGGTCTGCGGGCCGATCACGTCGTCGAGCGCGTGCAGGTAGCCGTCGTGCGCGTAGGTGGCCAGTTCGCCGGGACTCGGCAGCACCGCCAGATCGGGCGGGGTGCCTTGCTGCACCTCGGATCGCAGCACCTGGCCGACCGCGCGGGTGCCGTTGTAGTCGACCTCGATGTTCTCCTTCGCCTCGAACGCGGCCAGCACCGCCTCGAAGCTCGTCTGCTCCGCGCCGGTCCAGGAGGCGAGGATCGAGACGGTGGGCCGGGAACCGGTGCCGGCGCACGCGGGCACGGCGGCCGCGAGCACCGCGGTGAGCAGTAGTGCCGTGGTCCTGTTCATCGTCGCCTGTGCCTGTACTCCTCTAGACGGGGCAGGAACCCGAGCCAGACCAGCACCGCGATCAGCAGGGCGCCGGCCGGGATCAGGAGCTCCAGGTCCGCGGTGCCGTTCGCCACGGCGATCTGGGAGTTGACCCGCTGCACACCCCCGGTCAGTTCCAGATCGGAGGGCCTGGTCCCGGGGTCGGCCGCGCGGAGTTCGGTGATGAACCGGGTGACCGTTTCGCCGCACCCGCCGTCCGCGCCCCGGCACTCACCGGTCACCAGGTCGCTGAGCGCCTGTTGCCCCTCGGCCGCCGTGGCGGACGTCCGCTCCTGCCACGTGCCGACGAGCGCCCGCAGGTCATCGGCCGCGACCTCGACCCGGTGCTGCGCGACCAGGCCGTACCCGACGACCGCGCACACGCCCGCGAGAACCAGCGTGGCCAGCACGAGCGGCACGTTCAACACCCGGCGGAACCGCTTGGCGTGGAACACTTGTGCGCCGACGAGCAGGGCGAGCAGCACGCCCACCGGCACGGTCAGCAACGCGATCCGCCCCGGTGACGTCGAGCTGCCCGCCAGCTGGACGTCCATCGCGTCCTGCTGCACCTTCACCAGGTTCTCCAGCTGCGCCAGCACGCCGCTGTCCTGCGTGTGCAGCAGTCGGGAGGCGTACCAGAGGTCGATCGTGGCCAGGCCGCTGTTCTGCCGGTGGTGCGCGTTCGCCTGCCCGATCCAATCGGTGTAGGAGGCCAGCAGTCCTTCCACCACCTGGATCTGCTTGCTGCCGTCCTCGCCGGCCACGTTGTCCTCGGCGACCTGGGCGAGGCTCTGGCTCGCCGTCGCGATCCGGTTCCCGTAGCGGTCACCCGGCCCGGAGAGCAGCGCTTCACCGGTGCGGAAGCTGGTGATGGCCAACAGGTCGGCCTCCACGAGCGCCGACTTCGCCGCCGACGCCTCCAGCAGGGCCCGGGACGTCCGGGTGTCCACCGTGTCGATGGTGTCGTGTACGTCGTCGAAGGCGTACCACGAGACCGCCGCCACCAGCGCGGTCGTCACGAGCAGACTCGCGTTCAGCGACCACAGCGTCAGCCGGGTCTTGGAACGCGCCCGCAGCAGGCGGCGCACGCGGTGCAGTCGCGCGAGCAGCGCGGCCCGCGTGGTGGGGCGTCGAGTGGTCACGGTGCCGCCTCGATGGGTTGGCGGCAGCCCTCGCAGAACGCCGATCCGGGCGGCCACACCAGCTCGCAGTTCGGGCAGACCACGTCCGGCCCTTCCTCGACCTCGACCTCGGGCTGCGGGGCGCGACTGGACGTCACGGACACCATGGCGCTGCTGAGGATGTCGTGCGGCGAGAGCGACGACTTGACCCGCACCACGCCGTCCGCCGGTTCGCCGACGACGTCCACCAACCGTCCCAGCCGACGCAGGACCTCGGCGTTGCCCAGCCCGGACGCGAGTGCGACGGCACGTCCCCACTGCTCCTCGGCGTGCCGCACGTTTCCGGCGTCGTAGGCCTCGTAGCCGGCCATCATCGCCGTGCCGAGGTCGGTCTGCTTGCTGTAGTGGGCGACCAGCGGGTGGATCACGCTGGAGAGCTTGAGCTCGTTGGTCCACCGCACCAGGATCACCGCGGGCCCGCCCGTGCCGTGGTGGTCGACTTCCAGGTCCACCCGGGCGGCCCGGACGTCCTCGTTCAGCGGCGCGCCACCCCGCGTGACGTCCAGGCACACGTGGAAGTCCCGGCTCTCCTCTCCCCACGCGCCGGTCGAGAACACCGTCGTGCGCGGGTCGATCACGGTGCCGAACTCGGTCAGGTCCGCGCGCGTGGGCAGCACCTGCTTGACGAACCGGAGACGCGCGGACTGCCCCGTCCGAATCCGGAGCCGGATGTCCGGCAGGACCTTGTCCATCGCCGTGCGCATCATCGCGGTGAAGTCGGCCACCAGCTCCTCACCGGCCCGGACGGCGTCGGCGGACCCGTGCAGCACGGACACGATGCGCAGCAGCTCCTGGGGCGACCAGTCCGCGCCGACACCGCGCGCGTCGCAGGTGAAGCGTCCTTCGCAGGCCGCGAGCACGGCGTCCAGCTGCTTGCTGGTCTCGTGCTCGTTGCGCCCGTCGGTGAGCAGCATGACGTGCCGGATCGCCGACGGGTGGGCGGCCAGCAGCCGGTCCGCCAGCCGTAACCACGCACCGATGGCGGTGCCGCCGTCGGGCCGCAGCACGCGAACCGCTCGCTTCGCCGCGGCCCTGGACTCGGCGGTGGCCCTGACCAGCCGCCCGCCTGTCGGGTACACCTCGCGCGCGGTGTCGGTGCCCGCGATCACGGCGAAGAACACCCCGTCGCGCAACGCGTCGATCGCGGCGGCGGCGGCCTGACGGGCCGAGGTGATCTTCGTCGGCGGGTAGAGCATGGAGCTGGAGCAGTCGATGGCGATCACCTCGGCGGCCTCGGCCACACCGGGCCCCGTGCTGCCGCCGAGTCCTTCCGCCGTGACGGTCAGCACGGCGTGCATCTCCGTGTCACCCGGTGACAGGTATTCGTTCTGCTCCACCGCCAGGGTGATCCGCGGCTGCTTTCGCGATGTCATACCCACGTCCTCGGACGAGTCTTGTTGGCCAGGTCGATCAGGACACCGAGGTCGTCGGCGTCGTCCGCCTGCCCGGCCAGCGCCCGGTACGACTGGGCAAGCTTCCTGTGCAGCTCCTTCGTGGTCGGCCCATCACCGAACAACGCCCCCGACGGCAGCACGGCCGGCTGATCGTCCACATGGGACGCGGCTTCCCGCAGGATCGCGGTCATCCGGTCACGGGCGGGCCCGGCCGGAGCGCCGCCGTCCAGGTAGAGCCCGGACAACCGCTCCGCGGCCTCGCGCAGATCGGCCGGACCGGGTTCTCCCTCTTCGGCCACATCGGACCCGAGCCGGCCGGAGAGGACGACCACGGCCGCGACCGCGGCGGCGTCGTAGTGCCGGGACACCTTCGGCACCTCGTCCAGCAACGCCACGGCACCGGCCCGGTCGCGTCGACCGAGCCTGATCCGGGCCAACCCGAAAGCGGCGCTGCCCTGCGACCGGTCGCGACGCCACGCCGCTTCGTAGAGCTTCTCCGCGCGGACCTGATCACCGGCGTGCTCGGCGCAGAACCCGAGCGCGAGTTTCGGCGCGTCCTCACCGGGCAGGGCGTCGTAGACGGCGTCGAACTCGGCCCGCGCCGTGTCGACCTCGTCCCGGGCCAGCGCGAGCAGACCTTTGTGCCACGCGACCTTCCAGTCGTCGGGTGCCTGGTCCTCGGCCGCACGCAGGTCGTCCGCGGCTTGGTCGAGTTCGGCCAGTTCCAGGTGCGCCCGGCAGCGGGCGAACCGGACTTCGGCGGTGTCGAGCCCGGCCGTGGACAGCTTGTCGAGCAGCCGGCGCGGTTCCGACGCGCCCGCGGCCGTCACGACGTCGACGGCGGCGTCATCGGGATCGACCCGCGGCACCGGCAGCCCGACGGCGACGGCGCGGGGTGTCGGGCGTCCGTCCGGCAACGACTCGCCGGTGCCGCGGTACTCCTGCGGCCGGGTCCAGCGGGCCAGCGGCGGCACCGAGCCGAGCCCGTCGTCGAGCAACGCCGCCGTGGGCGTGAACGTGGTGGACGGCTCGGGGCGGGCGACGCCGTCGCGCAGCGAGGCGAACTCCCGGAGTACCCCGTCGAGCTGGTCGAGCATCTGCCGGGCCGAGGCGAACCGCCGGTCGGCGTCCGCGTGGGCCGCACGCTTGCAGAGCCGGTCGAACGACTCCAGCCCGATCGCGAGGGGAGTGGAGGCGTTCGCGGGCGGATAGACCTCGCCCCAGTCCACGCTGGCGTGGAACAGCCGTTCCAGCATCACGCCGACGGTGTGCAGGTCGGACCGCACGGTCAACCCGCGCTCGATGATCTCCCGCTCGGACACCTCGTACCCGTCCGTGCCGATCCTCGGCGAGGCGCGGTCACCGATCCGGCGCACCGCGCCGAGGTCGATCAGCTTCACCCGGCTCTCGTGCTCGCCGCGGTTGCCCGGCCGGATGATCACGTTCGCCGGCTTCATGTCGCAGTAGAGGAACCCGCGGCCGTGCAGGTACTCGAACGCCTCCAGCACGTACCTGACGCACGTGAGGATGTGCTCCACCCGCAGCGGCTCACGCCCGAGCGCGGACCACTTCTGGACCTCGCTGAGCTCCAGGCCGTCGACGTACTCCATCACGATGTAGTCGCGCGACTCGCCGGTCCGGGCGTCGGGGTGCGACACGAAGTTGAAGATCCGCACGATGTTCTTGTGGTCCATGGTGGTCAACGCACGGCGTTCGGCCACGGCCAGTCCCGTGTCACGCGTGTCGATCAGGCCCTTGAGCACGACCAGGTTGCCGTCCAGGTGCGTGTCGCGCGCGAGGTAGACCCAACCGAGGCCGCCGCGGGCGAAAACCCCCATCACCTCGTACTGGTCGGCCACCACGGTGCCCGCGTGCAGCGTCGGGAGGAACGAGTACGGCTGACCGCACCGGCGGCAGATCCCCTCGGCGAGCGCCGGCGTTCCTTTGTAGCTGCGACCGACCGGGGCCTCGCACCAGCCGCACCGGCGACTGTCCTCCGGCACCTCCGCGTCGGTGCGGATGCGGCTGGACGGATCGGGGAACTCGAAGACGGGCAACGACAACGCGTCGCCCTGCCGGGTGCTGCCGGGGTCCACCTGGTCGTCGTCCAGCGGCCGCCGGTCGCACGTGTCGCAGAAGCCCGTCTCCTCCACGGTTCCCCCGCAGCCGGGGCGGTTGCACGGGGTCACTTCCGCTCCTCTCGCCGCACCGCACGCGCGTACGCCAGGACCGTGTCCTTCACGGCGTCCAGGTCGGGTGGCTCTCGCCGCAGCAACCCGGTCGCGGTGCGGTGCAGAGCCACGAGGTCGGGGCGCTCGGCGATCCGGCGCTTCACCGCCTTGGCCAGGTAGACGTCGAGCAGTTTCTCCTGTTCGTGGAGTTCCCGCGGCACGTCGTCCGGACCGGCGTCCGCCTCGATACCGGCCACCTCGCGGGCGAACTTCTCCAACTGTGGCCGCACCGCCGCGGGACCCAGGCGCTTGGCGATGATCCGCAGCTCCGTCACCCGCTGCCTCAGCCGCATCGCCCGGTCGCCGCCGTGCGCCACGATCACCCGGCTCAGGTCGTCCAGGCGCTGGTCGACCTCCCACGCCCTGGCCGCGGTCAGGCTGGGCGACTCCGGGTGCCGGAACCCGAGGATGAGCCGGGTCCCGTGCTCCGCGAGTGGTCGCAGCACCCCGTTCAGCAACTCGTCGGGGTCCACGGCCTGGTCCACGCCGTCCACCGCGACCGTCATCGGCGGGATGCCCGACCGGACCAGCGCACTCGACCCGACCCGCTCGTCCACGGCGATCCCCACCCGGCGCACGATCCGCAGCGCCACCTCGTCCGCGGTCCGGCCCGAGGCGTCCACCGCCAGGTCGATGCTGCCGACCGCCGGCACCGTGCCGTCGGGCGCGTCGGGGGCGACCAACCGCGACTCCCGGTCGGCCAACGCCACCAGCCGGTACAACTCCCGCCGGTCCGCACCCACCACCGTGATCACGACATCACCGCGACCACTCCGGGCCAGCCAGTCCGCCAGCGCCTTGGCCACACCGACCCGCGAGACCTCGGGTGACGCCCTGCCGCTGAACACCTCGTCGGCGGCGGACTCCCCGGTCACCCACCGGGTCACGTCGGGCAGGTGCGAGATGATCGTCTCCACCGGGATCATCCACGACAGGTTCGCCGACGCCTGCGTCTTGTCCTTGTACGCGCTGACCACGATGCCCAGCACGGCACCGGTCTGGTCGTCGACGACCCCGCCGCCGCTGAACCCGCGACGCACCCGTTGCTCGACGCTGGACCGGGCGTTCATCTGGATCCACTCCGACCCGGGACCGGCCCGACCCGCGGTCACCGTGCGCGCGTAGACGCCGTCGCTCAGCTCTTCCGGGAACCCGAACACGTGCACGGCTCGGTCCCAGCTCACCGCCGCCCGGTGCAGCACGGCCCCGTCACCGGGCAGATCGCGATCCAGTTCGAGCAGGGCGACGTCCCCGCGACCGTCCGGCAGCGTGGGGACGGACCGGCGAACGACCGCCCGCGCGGTGGCGGAACCCGCTCGCACGACGACGTCGTCACCGATGTCGGACACGACGTGGGCGCAGGTCAGCACGTGCCGCTGCCCGAGCTGTACTCCGGCACCGTGAGTGCGGCCCTCGGTGTCGACGAGGCGCACGCGCCACTGTTCGTCCTCCGACGAACGTCGCTGTCCAGCCGCCACGGCGCGACCATACGACCTGCGGTAACGGGCCCGTGGCGAGTTGCCGATCAACCCCTCGAATGGCCCAAAGCCACCCCGCGGACCACAATCAGCCGCGTCCGCCGGGCGTCGGCAGGCCGGTGCCCTGCTGGAACACCGCGACGTGCCGGACGGTGACCACGCCTACGACATGAGCGACGTCGTCAAAGCCCGCGAGAGCTACGCGCTGATCGCCCACTACCTCAAGCAGGCCACCCGACCGTCACCACGAACGCCCGAATGACCCGGACGGGTGACGACGGACCGATAACGATGTCGGTGACGCCGTTTGGCGGCACGCCGGATCGGGCAACCGGGCCTTTGCGCTCTGAAACAACAGGCTTACCGATTTGCTGGAAGGCACGTGCCCGTGGACCTCGAACGGTCCCCTGACCAGGTCGATTTCGACTTGGGGGACACCGTCCCACCGATGAGCCGCGCCCGGAAGTGGATCACCGCGAACGCGTCGGTCCTGGACAAGTCACAGCTGCTCGACCTGCTGCTGATCACCGACGCGCTGCTGACCAACGCCTTCGAGCACGCCCTGGAACCCCGCCGGCTGCGGCTGAGCCATCCACCGGGTGGACTGGTCCGGGTGGAGGTGGACGACGCCAGTCCGGAACGGCTGCCCGTGCTCGGCAAACTGGGCGGACGCGGGCTGCACCACCGCGGACTGCTCCTGGTCAACCGGTTGTCGTCACGCTGGGGCGTGGACCCCCAAGTCGGCTACAAGACCGTGTGGGGCGAAGTCGCCTTCTGACGTCCCGGCTTCTGACGTCCCCGCTTCTGGCGTCCCAGCCGCACGGCCCACCCGGGTTCTTCCCCGGGTGGGCCTCATTCTTGCGGCTACCGGGCCGATTCTTCCGAGGCGACTTGCGCGTATGCCCGCAAGACCCGCGCCCGCTCGGCGCCCTTCGTGCCGCGCACCGTGATCGCCAACTTCCACACCGACACCAGCCCGCGCACGGCGCTGACCAGCACCGGGACCGATCCCGCCCACAACCACCACTGCTCCGTCACGCCGACCGCTCCTCGTGTGCCGTAGTTCCGCTGACGAGAACCACGCTGCTGGAGCACTCGGATTCCGGACAGGATGGGAAGATTTCCGAAACTCCGGAACCGCTGGGGAGGCGCCGAGTGAGCGACCCGCAGGACCCCGCCGCCGCGTACGCACACCTCCTGCGCCCACTCGTGAAGAACCGCCCCGGCACTCAGGCGGATTTCGCGAAGGCGGTGTTCGTCTCGACGTCCCACCTGTCGGAGATCCTCGCGGGCAGGCGTCTGCCCTCGGTCAAGGACGCGGCCCGGATCGCGGCCGAGTTCCCGGACGCGCCGGAGCTGGCGACGCTGTACGCCGAAGCGCGCAACTTCAAGCTCCCGGCCCTGCCTCCAGCGCTCGTCGACCTGCTGGACCGGATGGCGATGGTGTGCCGGGAACTGCCGTACCTGCTGCCCTCCCGCCAACCGCTGTCCCTGTCGACGCTGTACGTCCGGCAGAGCGTCAGCTCACCGGCGGAAGTGCGGTGGCCCCGGGAGGAGTTACCCGAGGAAGTGGGGTGGGTCGAGGGCACCCGGCTGGCCTCGACGCTGGCCCAGCCGTTCCAGGACGTGTTCGAGCAGAACGACCACCTGGTGATCGAGGGCGGCGCGGGCCTGGGCAAGACGACGTTGGCCCGGCAACTCGTGGCCGACCTCGTCGAGCAGGTGCGCGACGCCCAGCCGTTGATCCCGCTGCTGCTGTCGGCACGGGTGCTGGCCAAGCACATCGACGGGAGATCGTGGGGCGAGGCGCTGCTGGCGTCGCTCACCGAGGAGTACCCGGGCTTCTCCGATCGCGAACTGCGCCCGGCCCTGTTCACCCAGGACGTCGATGGCCACCGCTGGATGGTGGTGGTCGACGCGCTGGACGAGATCCCCGACAACACCGCCCGCGACCAGCTGATCACCCTCATCGCCGGGCGGATGGGCCAGTCGACGAACTCGACGCGCTTCCTGATCACCACCCGGCCGCTGGAACTGGGGGAGACCACCAGGCTCACCGGCGCGGGCTTCTTCGAGCTGCAACCGTTCGACGCCGAGGCGCTGAAGCGGTTCGCGCACAACTGGTTCAACCCGCGCGACACCACGGACGGCGTGGTCGCGGCGGACCACTTCCTGGAACAGGTCCGGACGGCCGGCCTGACCGACGTCCTGGAAGTGCCGCTGCTGGCCGCGATCGCGGCGAACGTCCACCAGTCCGACCCGGACAGCCCGCTGCCGGCGAGCCGGTACGAGCTGTACGTCCGGTACATCAAGAGCTACGCGGAGATGCGGGCGGATGCCGACGCGCAGGCGCTGGCGGCGTTGGCGGGCGACGACGAATTGGCGTGGCGCATCGGCGAAGAACGCATGCCGCTGCTGGAGGACCTGGCCCTGTCGTACATGACCACGGAGACCCCGCTGCTCGACCTGGCCCGCGACCACCTGGCCGAGAAGGACCTGCTGCCGCCCAGGCGAGGCCCGAAGTGGGAGGACACCCTGGCGGAGTGGCTGTGCCAGACCGGCCTGCTGACCCGCAGCGGTGGACGGCTGCGCTTCCTGCACCAGACCTTCGCCGAACACCTGGCGGCGTCGGCGAAGGCCAAGCAGCTGCCCGAGCGGTTCACCCCGACCGAACCGGTGTGGGACGAACTGATCCGCGGCATGTCCCTTGGCGACGAGAACGACACCCGCGTCGTGCTGCACTACCTGTACCTGCGCGACGGGGACGCGGTGATCGAAGCGCTCCAGCGCGGCACCCTGACCCAGCGGGAACGGGCGGGCGAACTGATCAACCAGGGTACGCCGTGCCGCGATGAGCGGGTTCGGGAGTACCTGTCACAGCTGAGGAAGGAAGCCGTCGCCGACGACGAGTTCGCGACGCGGCTGAGGAACTTACGGGGCCTGGTCGGCAGGCCGACCGTCCGCTCGTGGTTGACGGCACTGCTCAAGGACCCGGCCGTCCACGACGAACTGAAGATCACCGTCATCGACCTGCTGCGAGAGCACTCGCCCGAGGTGTGGCGCGAAGGCGTTCCGATGCTCGTCCGGTCCACTGACCACACCTGGCCTTCCTGGCACCGGCGTCAGGCGGCGAAGGTGCTCGCGAAGTTCGGGGATGACGCCCGCGACACCGCGATCCGGGTGCTGGTCGGCATGACGGACAAATCGTCCAACACAGCGTGGGACAGACTTTATGCGGCGGGTGTGCTGGCCGAGTTCGGCCAAGCCGAACGGCGGACGGCGGCCGGAGTTTTGACGGTCCTTGCCACCGACCCGACCGCGTCCACGCACCAGCGGCGGACCGCGGCGCACGACCTCGCCCGGCTCGGCGGCGCGCACTTGGAGTCCGCCGCCGCGCTGCTGCTGGGCATGGTGAAGAGCCCGTTGCTCGACATCTCCGAACGCGTGGACGCGGCGATCAAGCTCGCCGAGGTGAGTCGGCAGCACCGCGAGCCCGCAGCGGCCGTTCTCGTCGAACTCACCGACGACCCCGCGGTCGATGTCCACGACCGCTTGACAATCGCCGAAGCCATTCCCTCGATCGAACCGCGCCGCCACCAGTGGGCCGTGCAGCACCTGGTTCGTCTGGTGGACAACCCGCATCTGACCGAGTACGCCCGCATCTCCGGCGCGTCGGCGCTGGGCAGATTGGGCAAGCGACACCGGATGTCGGCAGTGGAGAGCCTGGAGGCCATCGCCCGCGACAGCGTTGTCGACCCGTATTGGCGGCTTCGCGCCGCCGAGACCATCGCCGAACTGGGCCGGGCACACCGTCCCAAGGCGGTCGAGGCCATGAGCGCTCTCGCCCTCGACCGGACGATCGGCGAAGACTACCGGTGCGATGTGAGCGAGGCGCTGGTGAAGCTCGGCACCGCCGCTTACCCGGCAGCCGTGACCACGTCTCGCGAACTCCTCACGGGGCCGACCACTTCGCCGGCGCAACGACTGCGGGCCGGGCGCTTGCTGGCCAACATGGGCACCGAGCAGCGCGCCGAGGTGCTCGCGTGGTGCGATTCGCACCTGAGTGGTGCCGACGTGCCTGCGGACTGGCAGGCGAGCGCGGCGATCCTCGCGGCCGGCGTCGATCCGAGTCGCGAAGCACTGGCCAGTGCGGTGCTGACCAGGCTGGGCCGGTCCCCGGCGCTGACCGGGGCGGTCAGAGCGCGCATCGCCCGCGAACTCATCCGGATCGGCGACCACGCCGGCGCGAACGCCGCGCTCTCCGATCTGTGTGCCGATCCCTCGTTGTCCCACGACATGCGACGCGACGCCGCCTTGAGACTGGCCAAGTCTCCGGAGAAGTGGGCTGAGGCGGGTTGGTCGGCAATGCGGCACCTCGCTTTCGACCCGACAATCCCCGCGCACGACCAGTTGTGGATGGTGTTCTACCTGCAGGAGCACCGACCCGATCTGCGGGACGAGATCGCGTCGGCGTACATCCCGCTGTTCGAAGCTCCCCAGACCCAACTGAACACCTATGCCGCAGAGCTGTTCATCCATGCCCCGGCGACTCCGGCCCGTGCGGTCGAGGCGCTCGAGTGGAACCTCGCCGACCTACCCGGCTGGATATCCGTCCAGGAGGTGTTCACGTTGATGGCGTACGTGGGCGACGACGAGCGCGCCCGAGCCGTCGCCACGTTGCACGCCAAGACCCGGGACACGACCAGACCGACCGACGACAGGTTGAATACCGTTTCCGCCCTCGGCTCGCTCGGCGAGGAGGAGCGCGCCGATGCGTTGCGCACCGCGAGGGAAATGGCCGAAGAACCCCGCTTGAGCCGCCGGGACCGGGTCAACATCCTGATCAGGCTCGTGCGTGCGGGCGAACGCGACCAAGCCGAGGCAGCCGTTGTACAGGGTGCGACTGTCGACGACGTCGTGACTCGGCTGGACCTCGCCGAGATCGCCGTACGGCTCGGCGGGGAATACACGTCGATCGCCTTGGCCGAGTTGGAGAAGATCGCCACCAATCCGGCCGTCCACCGCGAACACCGCCACGCCGCTCTCCTCCGACTGAAGCACCGGCACGACATGGTGGCCACCACGCTCGAAATTCTCGCGGCTGATGCGTCCGCTCCGCCGGGGTTCCGGTTGCAGGCATGCGAACAGCTCGCCCGGTTCGGTGGCGACTGGGTTGCTCGGGCGGCGAAGTCGGCGGGGACGCTGGCGGCCCACCCCTCGAGCCAGGCAGCCTTGCGGATCGGCGTCGCCCAGGCGCTGGGCCGATGGCGGGGCGCCGTGCTGCGTGAACTGATCAACATCCTGAACCTGGTGACTGCCGACCAGAGCGCGGACCCGGCCCTTCGCGGCCAGGCGGCACAATGGCTGACCACTCTGGGGCCTGAGTCGTACGAGCACGGCGTGGCAGCCCTGCGCGATCTCGCCGACCAGCCGGAGGTCGACGCTTGGAACCGCCTGTGGGCGGCACAGCACCTCACTGCGCTCGGCGGCGAACCTCGGTCGGCCGGTTTGGCCGCGCTGGAGCGCCTGGCGGACGGGCAACCGGACGACCTCGTGCCGTCGCTCCTGGCGAAGGTCGAGCTGGTCATGGCTGACGACACGCGGGCGTGGGAGACGTTCATCGAGCTCAACGAGCTGGTCGCTGACCCGACCGCGTCCGGGCGGGTGCGACTGGAGGCAGTCGAAGCCTTGCTCCGCATCGCCCCGCACGGCCGCCGCGCCACCGCCCGTGCCCTGCGTGTGCTCACGGAGGACCCCCATCTGGGCGGCTGGGAACGCCGTCTCGCCGCCTTGAGGCTGGGCAGCTTCGACATGCAGGGTCTGGCCGATGCCGGGGCGGCGCTGACCGCGCTCGCCCATGACGAGACCTGCGCGGTCTGGGAACGGACCGACGCCGCGGCGTCGGTCCTGCGGCTCGATCCGGTCGCCGGGGAATCGATGGTCGACCTGGTTCAGCGGTTCGCCGCCGACGACAAGATGCCGTGGGCAGAACGGCGCTACGCGGCGGAGGCGTTGCTGGCCATGTCGAGGTCTTCCTACGACGCGGCGAACGGCGTGCTCCGCGCCTTGGCGAGCGACCCGGACGTCGACATTCGCGAACGTCGCCGCGCCGCCGTGGCGATGGTGGAGCCCGGGCGTGCGCGGGCCGAAGGGCTTGCGCTGCTGGAGGCGATGACCTCGGACGACTTCTCCGCCGTCGACCGGATAGAGGCGTGGACGGCGTTGGTCGAGCTGCACAACGGCTACCTCGACGAGGCCCTGTCGGCGGTGGAGGCCGTGGCGGCGGACGAGGCGGCCGAACCGACTGCTCGGCGACGTGCCTGCGAGTTGCTCCTCCGGGACTCCGCCGACCGCGGTGATCTCGCGGTCGATGTACTGAAACGCCAGGCTGCGGACCTCTCGGCGGACGACCACGAACGCGCACTCGCCTCCGGGCTGCTGGCCTCGCGCTGGCTCTCCGACCGGGCCCAGGCCGGTGACGCGCTGGAATCGCTGGTGCCTGGATCCGAGGTCCTACGCAAGATCGAAGTCGCCCAAGCTCTCCGATCCCTCGATCCCCGGCACCAGGCCGTCGCACGACGAATCCTGCTCGATGTCCTCAGTGATGGCGACGATCCGGTCGCCGGTCTTCACGTGGCCGAGGCATTGAGGGACGTCGTGGGTGCTATCCGGGTGATCTCGGACCTGCGCCCACCTCGGACGTTGTAACGCTCGGCTGTCGACGACGGGGCACGGTTTGCCCGCGAGTGAGGCCGCGATCGGTCACGCGTTCGAGACGGCCTCCCGGTGTGGTGCGCGGTTGAGTGCCGTGATCGCGTGGAACGACTTCCTCGTGGACGCGCGTACCACTCCCGGCTGGCCGTCGACTGGGAGCAGGTGCAGGAGGAGGAACTGTGCCTGCTCGCCGAGCGCCTGACCGGGTGGCGGGAGCGGTATCCGGACGTTCTCGTGGACCGGTGCGTGGTCCACGACCGGCCGGTGCCCGCGCTGCTGAGGTTCGCCGAGCACGCCCAACTGCTGGTGGTCGGCACCCGCGGTCACGGTGCCCTCACTGGCGCGCTGCTCGGCTCGACCAGCCAGGCCCTCGTCCACCACTCGCCGTGCCCGGTGGCGGTGGTCCGGCCGACCTGACCGGCGTAGCCGGCCTGCTCCGGTGGGAAGTACCGGGGCACGTCGGCGATGTTGCGGGGTGTCGGACACCCCGCAACGTGTGGCGCCTACGCGGGTGCGTCGAGGAGTTCGGCGAGCAGGCCGCGGATACGGCGGTCGATGTCGTCGCGGATGGGGCGGACGGCGTCCACGCCCTGGCCGGCCGGGTCTTCGAGTTCCCAGTCGAGGTAGCGCTTGCCGGGGAACACGGGGCAGGTGTCGCCGCAGCCCATGGTGATGACCACGTCGGAGGCTTCGACGTCCTCGGTGGTCAGCTTGGACGGCACCTCGGCGGTGATGTCCAGGCCAAGCTCGGCCAGCGCCTCGGCGGCGGCCGGGTTGACCTTGTCGGCGGGCGCGGACCCGGCCGAGCGGACGGTGACGCGGCCCATGGCGTAGTGCTGGAGGAGCGCGGCGGCCATCTGGGAACGGCCCGCGTTGTGGACGCAGACGAACAGGACTTCGGGCTTCTTGCTGTTCAACGCGATTGTCCTTCGGTGACGGGTGCCGCGGTCGCCTCGACAGCGGACGGGGTGGGGTAGAGCGTGCGCAGCAGCGGAACGGCCACCGCGACGCCGACGAGCTGCGCCAGCACGAAGACCGGCACGGACGAGGGCGCGATACCGGCGAACGTGTCGCTGAACGCGCGGCCGACGGTGATCGCGGGGTTGGCGAAGCTGGTGGAGCTGGTGAAGAAGTACGCGGCCCCGATGTAGGCGCCCACCGCGGACGGGGCGAGCGCGGCCCTGCCCGACCTGACCAGCGAGAAGATCACCAGCAGCAGGCCGACGGTCGCGATGACCTCGGACAACCCGTGGGCGAACGTGGCACGTCCGGTCGTGCTGATGCTGACCGGTGACGCCTCGAACATGGTGTTGGCCAGCACGGCGCCGGTGATGCAGCCGAGGACCTGGACGAGCGCGTAGAACGGCACGTCACGCCACGGCAGTCCGCGGAACGCGGCGTCCACGATCGACACGGCGGGGTTGAAGTGCGCGCCGCTGATCGGCCCGAAGATCAGGATGATGGCGTAGAGGCCGACGGCGGTGGCGGCGGCGTTCTCCAGCAGTTGCAGGCCGACGTCGCCGGGGGAGAGGCGTTGGGCGGCGATGCCGGAGCCGATCACCAGGGCGGCGAGCAGCAGGCTGCCGAGATATTCGGCCAGCAGCCGGTGGGGGAGCGGGCGGGGCATTCAGGATCCCTCGGAAGCGGGGCGGACGGCGGGCACCAGGCGTTCGACGCGGTCGGCGAGGTCGCGGTAGGCGGCGTCGAACGCGTCCTCGGTGCCGACCGCGGCCGGGTCGGGCACGGACCAGTGCAGCCGGTCGGTGTGCGTGGAGTGGTCGAGTTCTTCGTGGGCGTTGTCGCACACCGCGACGACCAGGTCGTCCGGCTTCAGCACGGCGTCCAGGTGGTGGGTGCGGGCCCGGGTCAGTGACAGCCCGTGCGTGCGGGCGGTGGCGACGGCCAGCGGGTGCACGCGCTCGGCGGGCCGGGTGCCCGCACTCGCGGCGGGCACCTTGCTGTGCCGCTTCCACAGCGCGGCGGCCAGTTGTGACCGTGCGGAGTTGTGGCTGCACACGAACACCACGCGCGGCGCCTGCCGCAGTCCGGTCGGCACGAGGTCGGTGAGCGCGGCCGTGCGCAGGCGCAGGTAGGTGCGCCGGTGGTCGCCCTCCGAGCGTGACCGCTCGATCACGCCCGCCTGTTCCAGCAGCTTGACGTGGTGGGCGAGCAGGTTGCTGGGCAGCCCGAGCGCGCGACCGACCTCGCCGGGGGAGGCGTCGCCGAGCACGAGCAGGTCCACCACGGCGAGCCGGGCGGGCTCGCCGAGGGCCGCGTGCACGCGGGCACGGGCCACCGTGTCCGAAGGCCAGTCAGTAGTCATTGACTCAATCATGCTTGAGCGGGTTCGTGGCGTCAACCTGTGGCGTCGGGGAACTGCTCAATGCTCATTGAGCCAATGAACGTTGGGTGAGATCACGTACACGAACCGCTCGATCGTCTCCACCGGCGCCAGGCGCTTTGGCGCCGTGGCGGGCGCACACTGGGGGAGTGGACAAGCAGGCGGTTCACGACGACATGGAGCGGGCACGGGCCACGTTCCACGCGCTCCTGGAACAGGCGAGTGACGCCGACCTGCGCCGCAAGTCCGACGGCACGCGCTGGAACAACGAACAGCTGCTGTTCCACATGCTCCTCGGGTTCCTCGTCATCCGCGCGTTGCTCGCCCTGGTGCGCCTGTTCAGCCGACTCCCCGTCCGGATCAGCCGGGGTTTCGCCCGCCTGCTCAACGCGGGCACCAAGCCGTTCGACGCGGTGAACTTCGCCGGGTCGTGGCTGGGTGGCACGACCCTCGGCCGCCGCCGGATGGCCACGCTCTGCGACCGCGTGATCGCGGCCCTGCACCGGCGACTGGACCGCGAAACCGACACCGACCTGGCCCGCGGTATGCACTACCCGACCCGGTGGGACCCGTTCTTCCGGGACTTCATGACCCTGGCCGACGTCTACCGATTCCCCGTGCAGCACTTCGACTTCCACCACCGCCAGCTCACCCTCGAAGACCGGGGCTGACGGACCGCCTCAGCCGCCGACGTGGATGCTGGGACGTCGGTCCGGGTCGGGTTCGCTGGTGCGGATGATCTCGCGGACGACGGGGGCGGTGTCGCCGCGCCCGAGGATCAGGTAGCGGAAGAGGTGGCCGAGGGGGTTGCCCTCGCTCCACTCGAAGTGGCAGTGCGGGCGGACGCCGGTGGCGTCGCGCAGGGCCAGCAGGATCGCGGCGATGGCGTTGGGGGCGGCGGGGCTGTCGGCGCGCAGGACGCGGTGTCCGTCCACCTCCACGCCCCGGACCTGGAGGACTTCGCTGAACGCGGAGGGGTCGGCCACGTCGATCTCCAGGAACAGCACGTCGGCCTGGCCGGGCACGGGGTTCATCCCGCGCTGTTCGACCTCCTTGGCGAGGTACTCGGCGGCGTCGCCCGCCTGGCGGCGGTTGGCGATGACGGTCAGCGCGTTGTCGTGGGCGATGGACTCGGTGACGAACCGGCGCGCCCGCTCGTCGAACTCGATGTGCTCGGCGCGGAGTTCGGTGGTCCGGGAGACGCGGGAGACCAGGGACACGGCCACGATGCCGAGGATGAAGAACGCCGAGATCGCCAGGCCGTCCGGTTTCTCGATCACGTTCTCCACCAGCGCGTAGAGCATGATCAGCGTCAGCACGGTGAACGCGATCGAGGCCCTGCGCTGCCGCCGCCGTGCGGCCGAGATGGTCACCGCCACCGAAGCGGACACCATCATCGCCAGGATGCCGGTCGCGTACGCGCCGGCCTGGGCGTTCACGTCGGCGCCGAAGACGATGGTGACGAGGATGGCGATCGCGGTGTAGACGAGCACGACCGGCCGCACCGCGCGCGACCACTCCGGGGCCATGCCGTAAGACGGCAGGTAGCGCGGCACGATGTTGATCAGTCCGGCCATCGCCGAGGCGCCCGCGAACCACAGGATGAGGATGCTGCTGATGTCGTAGGCGGTGCCGACCCACTCGCCGAGCAGTTCGTGCGCCAGGTAGGCCAACGCGCGGCCGTTCGCCTCGCCGCCCGGCTCGAACTCCTCCGCCGGCACCAGGACCGTGGTGACGAAGCTCGTCGCGATGAGGTAGACGGACATGATCAGCGCGGCGGCGGTGAGCAGCTTGCGGGTGTTGCGGATGCGGTTGGCCAGCCGTTCCCCGGCGGTCTCGCCGTCGGCCGCGACCAGCGGCATCATGCTCACCCCGGTCTCGAACCCCGACAGGCCCAGCACGAGCAGCGGGAACGCGATGATCGCCGGCACGATCACGCCGCCGAAGCCGCCGCTCGCGGTCAACGCGTCCAGCCAGCGGTCGAGCGCGACGGGCTCGGCGAGCACTTCGAGCACGCCCGCGACCACGACCACCGCGTTGAGCACCAGGAAGATCGCCACCAGGGGGATGGCGACGCCGACGGCCTCGCTGAACCCGAGCAGGAACACCCCGCCGAGGATCAGCAGCAGCACGACGGTGACCAGGACTTCCTGACCGTGCAGGAACTCCGGGACGTGCGGGTTCTCCAACGCGTGCACGGTGGCGTCGGCGGACGACAGGGTGATCGTGATGATCCACGACGTGGCGACGAACCCGAGCAGCACCAGGACGAAGAGCTTGCCGCGCCAGAACGGCAGCAGGTCCTCCAGCATCGCCACGGACCCCTGGCCGTGCGGGCTCTCGTGCGCCACCCGCCGGTACATCGGCAGCATGCCGAGCAGGGTCAGCGCCACGATCAGCAGCGTGGCCAACGGCGAGATCGCCCCGGCCGCCAAGGCCGCGATACCGGGCAGATAGGACAAAGTGGAGAAGTAGTCCACACCGGTCAGGCACATGACCTTCCACCACGCCTCGGGCTTGGCGTGCTGGTGGTCGCTCTCCGGACCGGCCGGTTGCACCCGGTGTTGCAACAACCAGCGGCCGAGCCCGGTCGACGGCACGGTCGGCCGGACCGCGCTGTCCACCCGTGCGGGAACGGCGAATTCCGGCGTTTCGGTCATGCGGACTCTCCCCGTCGGTGATCGTGCTGCGGGGGAGTACAGCATGGCCGGATCTGCGGCGCGTCAGGTGGTGGCGCGGGAGTGGGAGGTCGGTTGTGCCGGGTCTGGCACCTGGGCGACCAGTTCTTCGGGCGCGGACAGCCGCCAGGCCTCGAACACCAGCTCCGACAGCTCGTCGGCCTCGATGCCCGCCAGGTAGACCACGACCCAGCCGAAACCACCGGCCGTGAACTGCTCCTCGAAGACCTCCGGCCGTTCCGCGACCAGCGCCAGCTGCTCGGACAGGGTCTGCTTCAGGCCCACGGTCTGCGTGCGCGGCCAGTAGTACCCGAACCGCTTGCCGCGCACGCTGAAAGAGCTGTACTGCCCGCTTTCCGCGCGCTCGACGTCCACGAGCGCGTTCACGATCCGGAAGAACTCGTCACTACCCACAGCCACCGCGCGCCCCCTGATAAGTCTTACTCCGCAGTGTAAGTCTCACTTCGCGGCGGCACGGACTTGAGGGAGACGACCGCCGCGACGGCACCCAGTGCGGCGAGGACGGCGAACACCGCCGGGTAGCCGCCGAGCGTCCCGGCGAGCGCGGTCGCGGCCCAGGGGGCAACGGCGGCGGTGACGGTCAGCGGGAAGTGGAGGAGGCCGCTGAGGCGTCCGTAGTGGGCGTTGCCCCAGCGGTCGGAGACGGCGGTCGCGTGGACGAGGGTGAACATGCCCCGAACGGCGCCCGTCAGGACAGCGACGGCGATCAACACGACCGCGGGGCCGGGGATCAGTCCTAAGAGGAGGGTACTGGCGGAGGCGGTCAGCAGAATGCCCGCTGTTCTGGCGCGCACGCTGGTTCTGGCCACCAATCGGCCGTAACCGATGCGTCCGACGACTTGGCCGACGCCTCCCAGTCCCAGTGCCCAAGCAGCGGTGGTCGTGGACAAGCCGCGCTCGGCGAACAGCGGCACGAGGGCGACGACGATCGCGTAGATGGCCAGTGCGCCGAGGCTCATCGAGACGGTCAGCAGCACGAACGGTCGGCTGCGGGCGATCGTGGTCGGATGGCGGGCGTCCGTCGCGGCCGGGTGGGCGGGCCACGGCAGCCGCAGGCCGAACAGGTGCGCGGGCACCGTGAGCACAGCCAGCAGCGCGGCGAGCACCAGGTACGTCTCCCGCCAGGTGGAGTGGGCGGCCAACGCAGCGGTGAGCGGGGCGAACACCGTGCTCGCCAACCCGCCCGCCAGCGTCACGGCGGTCATCGCCGCCACCCGGCGTTCCTCACCGTGCCAGCGGGTGAGAGCGGCGAACGCCGGCTGGTACAGCACCCCGGCCATGGCCACGCCGACCAGCACCCACCCCGCGTAGAACCACGGCAACGACCGCGCCGCCGCGACCACCGCCAACGCGACCACCGCGAGCAACGACCCGACCGTCATCACCACGCGCGGCCCGTGCCGGTCGAGCAGCCTGCCGACCGGCATCCCGACCACCGCGCTGACCAACTGCGCCACCGAGAACGCGCCGATGACCGCCGTGCCGGACCAGCCCGTGTCGGCCACGATGGTCGGCGCGAGCACCGGGAAGCCGTAGAACAGCACACCCCAGCCGGTGAGCTGGGTCAGGCACAGCACCACCAGCACCCGGCGCGGTCCGGCGTGCCCCCCGATCACGCCGGGCCGCTCGACGTCAGACCCGCGCACTCGGTGCCGTCAGGGTCAGGTCCGCCACCGCCAGGCCACCGCAGCACCCGCCCGAGGACTCCGGCTCGGCGATGTCGAACACCCCGGACCCGCCGCACACGCCGGTCTCCGGCAACGTCAGCTCGACCTTCGCCGCCGACTCGTGGTCACCCGCGATCTCGGCGACGACGCTGCGCACCTGTTCGAAGCCGGTCAGTGCGAGGAACGTCGGCGCGCGGCCGTAGCTCTTCATGCCCACCAGGTAGACGCCGGGCTCGGGGTGGCGCAGTTCGTTCGCGCCGTGCGGGTAGACGGTGCCGCACGAGTGCGCGTTCGGGTCGATGAGCGGAGCCAGCTTGGTGGGTGCCTGGAGCACCGGGTCGAGGTCCAGCCGCACTTCGGACAGCCACGAGTGGTCCGGCCGGAACCCGGTCAGCGACACGACTTCGTCCACCGGGTCGAGCCGGTGCCCGTCCTGCGAGACCAGCACCACCCGGTCACCGTCGCGCTCGACCGCCGCGGTGCGGAACCCGGTGACCACCTCGACGTGCCCGGCCTTCGCCGCCGCCTGCGCCTTGAGGCCCAACGCGCCGCGCGCCGGCAACTGGTCGGCCTCGCCGCCACCGAACACGGCGCCGACCGTGCCGCGGCGCAGCAGCCACGTCACGTGCGTGCCGGGGTGCCGTTCGGCCAAGTCCGCCAGCGTGACCAGGGCGGTGAGCGCGGAGTGCCCGCTACCCGCCACCGCGATCCGCTTGCCCGCGTACCGCTCGACCTCGTTGACCACGTCCGGCACGCGGTAGCCGATCCGGTCCGCCGCCTCCCGCTCACCGGCCGCCGGCAGCCCGTCGCCGCCCAGCGGGTTCGGCGAGCCCCACGTGCCCGACGCGTCGACCACCGCCCGTGCGGTGATCCGCTCGCCGCCCTCGACGTGCACGGTCAACGGCTCGCTGTCCCGGCCCGCGTCCACGACCCGGTCCCGTCCACGGCGGGCGACACCGACCACGCGGGCGTTCACCCGGACGTGGTCGCCCAACGCCTCGGCCAGCGGGACCAGGTACTGCGCGGCCCACTCCTCGCCGGTGGGGTAGCCGTCGGGGTTCGGCGCGCGCCACCCGGTGCCCTCCAGCAGCCGGCGCGCGGCCGGGTCGATCAGCTCCGACCACTGCGAGAACAGCCGGACGTGCCGCCACTGCGCCACCGCCGCACCCGCCTGCGGGCCCGCTTCCAGCACCAACGGCCGCAACCCGCGCTCCAGCAGGCGGGCCGCCGCCGCCAGACCGACCGGCCCCGCACCGACCACGACCACGGAGAGCTCGTCCACCAGGCACCTCTTCCATCGGTGTTTCTCGATCGAACGAGGAGCAATCTATCGAGGAACGTAGATCGATGCAACCATCGGTATTTGTCGATACTCTGATGCCATGACGACGACGCTGCCCGCGGTCGTCCTGGGCCTCGCGGCCGAGGACGCCACCACCTACGCCGAGTGGTTCGCCTGCCTGGCCGACCCGACCCGCGTTCGGCTGCTGCACACCGTCGCCACCCACCCCGGTGAGATCACCGTGGGCGCGCTCACCGAGGCCGTCGGCGTCAGCCAGTCCACCTGCTCGCACCACCTGCGCAAGCTCGCCGACGTCGGTTTCGTCCGCCTCCGCAAGGAGGGCACCGCCACCCTGGTCTCGGTCAACCCCGCGTGCTGCACCGGCCTGCCGCACGCCGCCGACGCCGTCATGGGCACCATCGTCACCCGCCCGTGCTGCCCGACCGACCTGCCCACCGACGTCACCGTCCGCGCCCTGAGCGAACAGGACTGGCCCGACGTCCGCCGCATCTACGGCGAGGGCATCGCCACCCGCAACGCCACCTTCGAGACCGAGACCCCCAGCCGCCGCACCCTCGAATCGAAGTGGCTACCCGACCACCGCTGGGTCGCCGTCATCGACGGCCAAGTCGCCGGCTGGGCCGCCGCCACCCCCGTCTCACCCCGCGAGTGCTACTCCGGCGTAGCCGAAACCTCCGTCTACGTAGCCGAGGCCTTCCGCGGCCGAGGCGTAGGCAAAACCCTGCTGCACAAGCAAGTCACCGCCGCCGACGAGGCCGGCCTGTGGACCCTCCAGACCTCGATCTTCCCCGAGAACCGCGCCAGCATCGCCCTGCACCACTCGGCCGGCTTCCGCACCGTAGGCGTCCGCGAACGCATCGCCCAACACCACGGCACCTGGCGCGACACCGTCATGCTCGAACGCCGAACCCCCTCCACCCCCACCTGCTAAACCCCCGCGTGCCCTACCTTCAGAACGCGCGTGTCCTACGTTCAGAACGCGCGTGTCCTACGTTCAGAACACCCGAGTTGAACACTCAGAACGCGCTTGGCGCTGCACCACCCGACCGAACAGGGGGCACGGACCGGTGGACGACGGCGAGAAAGACGCCTTGACGATGTTCCTGGACGCGCAGCGCGGCGCCGTGCTCGCGATCCTCGAAGGCCTCGACGACGAAGCGTTGACGACAGCGGTCCTGCCCTCGGGGTGGACACCGCTGGGCATGGTCGAACACCTCGGTTACGCCGAACGGCACTGGTTCCAGGAGGTGCTCACCGGGCACGCCGACCCGTTGCCGTGGTCGGACGACCCGGAGCCGCTCACCACGCCGCGACCCGCGTCCGAGGTCTTCACGTTCTACCGGGCCCAGTGCGAGCGCTCGAACGCGCTCCTCGCCGCCACGCCGCTGTCGACGCCCCCGCGAGGACACCACCCCGGCGACTTCGGCGACGAGGTCACCGATCTGCGCCGGATCGTCCTGCACATGATCGAGGAGACCGCACGCCACGCCGGCCACCTCGACGCCGTGCGTGAACTGATCGACGGGAAGACGGGACTCGGTCCTCGCTAACGGCCGGGTGTCACCGCGCGCCGGATCATCAACGTCGGCGTGATCGGGCGGAGCAGTCCCAGCGCGGTCGCCAACCGGGGCAGGTGGTCGCCCGGTTCGTGGATCCCCCATCCTTGGCGGAAGCGCTCGCCGGACGTTCGGCGACGGGGGCGATGTCGGTTCAGCATCCGAACAGGTGACAGATCTCGAACGTGCACCCAAGCGGGGGCGAGGCAGCCCGCGAATTCCTGTCCCGCAAGCCCACCGTGGTCGCGGTGGAGCGGGAGCGTTACGTCACCGGCGACACGATCCTGTTCATCGTCGACTGGACGATCACCAGCAACGACCACTTGTCCGCGATGCGGTCCAGGATCTGGCGCACCTCGCAGTCGGCCCTGGTGTCCCACTGCCGGGCCCCGTGGTCCTCGGTATCACCGCAGAGACTCGGTGACTTCAAAGTGCCTTCTTCCGCAACGTTGCATGGTCACTGATCATGCTTTTACGTACAAGAGGGAACTTACGTGCCAAAAGGTAACCGCCCCCGGCGGTGTGGGCACCACTCCCCTCGGGTCTTCCTACAAGGAGTTGGCTGAAGTGTCCGCGACACCGCAGAGTCCACCGGTCGACGGTGGCCCCGTCCGCATGAGCGCACGCGCCCGCGCACTGCTGTTCGTGCTGTGCGGCTCGATCTTCCTCGAAGGTGTCGACATCTCGATGCTGGGTGTCGCACTACCCGCCATCAAGGCGGATCTCGGCATGGCACCCGGCGAACTCCAGTGGGTCGTCAGCGCCTACGCGCTCGCCTACGGCGGCTTCATGCTGCTCGGCGGTCGTGCCGCCGACCTGCTCGGCCGCCGGAAGATGTTCGTGTTCTGGCTGGCCGTGTTCGTCGTGTTCTCCGGTCTCGGCGGTCTGGCCGGCGAGGGCTGGATGCTGATCACCGCCCGCGCGATCACCGGTCTGGCCGCGGCGTTCATGACGCCCGCCGGTCTGTCCCTGATCACGAGCAGCTTCGCCGAAGGCCCGCTGCGCAACCGCGCGCTGCTCTGGTACGCGGGCACCGCGGCGGGCGGCTTCTCGCTCGGCCTCGTCGTCGGCGGTCTGCTGACCGCGCTCGGCTGGCGCTGGGTGTTCTTCGCACCCGTCATCCTCGCGGTGATCATCCTGGTCATGGCGGTCAAGCTGATCGAGCGCGACGAGGCTCCGGAGCGCGTGCCTGGGCAGAAGTACGACGTGTTCGGCGCGGTCACCATGACCCTCGGCGCGGTCGGCCTGGTCTACACCGTGGTGGTGGCTCCGGAGGTTCCGGTCAGCGAGACGGTCCTGACGGCGGTGATCAGCATCGCGCTGCTGGTGGCGTTCGTGATCGCGGAACGCCGGTCCGCCGAGCCGCTGGTCCGGCTCGGCATCTTCCGCAGCGCGAGCCTGGTGCGGGCGAACATCGCCACCGTGCTGTTCGCCGGGTCGTTCTTCGGGTTCCAGTTCATCGCGGTGCTGTACATGCAGGACCTGCGGGACTGGACCGCGTTGGAGACCGGTGTCGCGATGCTGGTCATCGGCATCGACTCGGTGCTCGCACCGACGTTGACGCCGAAGCTGGTCGACAAGTTCGGCAACCCCAAGGTCCTGTTCGTCGGCTTCATCGGCGCGCTGGTCGCGTACGCGCTGTTCCTCGACATCCCGGCGGACGCGAACTACTGGACCGCGATGTTCCCGACCATGGTGCTACTCGGCCTGGCGTTCACCCTGGTCTACGGCCCGTTGACGATCGTCGCCGTGGAAGGCGTCGACGACGAGGAGCAGGGTCTGGCGGGCGGCATCTGGAACACGTCGTTCCAGTTCGGCGCCGCGCTGGGACTGGCCCTGGCCGCGTCGCTGAGCGTGGCGGCGGGCACCGCCGAAGGCGGACTGCTGGAGGGCTTCCACAGCGCTCTGATGGTGCCGGTGATCGCGACGGCGGCGGCCGTGGTGGTCGTGGCGACCGGGCTGTTCGGCAAGAAGCCGGCCGTGGAGCCGGTCGCCGAGCCCGCCGCCCAACCGGCGGGCTGATCGACGCACGACCGACCACCGGACCCGGCCCGCGGACGATCGCGGGCCGGGTCCGGTGGCCCACAGCCATCGACGGGGCGCGATGTGGGATCGGCCTGGATTTGATTTCGCAATGGCGTTCCATCGGGTAGTGCGAAAACGGGCCCGGAGTCGTCGCCGACTCCGGGCCCGTCAGTGTGTAACGGCGTTGTCTTCAGGGTTCCGGTCAGAACGCCTGGTTCGCGAAACCCTTTCGCGCCGCCGCCGACAGGAACGACTGCCACGCCGCGCTGCTGGTGTGCGGATCGCCCGTGACGGCGAGCCGGGACTTGGCGGTGTTGAACGCGCTCTGCGTCAGCGGACCCCAGTCGCCGTCCACCGCCAGGCCCGAGCTCATGAAGTTGTTGCACAGCGCCTGGACGAACTTCGTGTCGCTCTCCGACCCCGTCACGCAGCGGACCGGCAGGCCGCCGAAATCGGAGTGGATGTGGTCGGCGTGGTCGGCGTTGTACCAACCGTCCAACGCGTACCGGAACCGCCGCCGGCACACCGCGTCCACCGCCAGGTAGCGGCGCCGGGTGGCGAGCGTGCCGGACGCGTGGTCGCGGTCCAGCGGCGACGAGACCTGCCCGCCGCTCCACCGGACGTGGTCCAGGTCCATCGCGGTGCCCGCGCCGTGCTCGCCCGGCTTGTTCACGTAGAAGCCCGCCGACACCAGGTAGGTGATGCTGCCGTACGCCGACGACAGCGACCGCAGGTCGCGGATCCACAGCACCAGGCTGTCGTAGAAGGACTGGGTGGCCTGCCAGTTGCGCAACGTCGTGTTGCCGCGGCTGGACCGCCAGTAGTAGACCGGGGTGCCGTCGATCCGGCTGAACGTGATCATCGGGCCGCCTCCACGGTGATCAGCCGGCCGCCGGTGAACCAGCCGGACCGGGTGCCCGCGACACCCAGAGCCTTGGCGTCCTGCGGCACGGCCGGGCGGGTCCGGTCCGCGTCCAGCACGCCGGTGAGCGGGGTGGCGTCGACGATCTCGTTGCCGACCCAGTGCACGCGGCCGTCCACCAGCGCCAGCCCGCGCACCGCGACACCGTCCAGGCGGGGTCGGGTGGTCCACGTGACACCGTCGCGCGAGGTGTGCAGGACCGTGCCGGAAATGTCCACGGCCGCCGCGATCCAGCCGTCGGCCGTGGTGGCGACGGCGGTGGCGGACAGGCCGTCGGTCCACTCCAGACCGCGGACCGGGACGGTGTTCCAGCCCGACGCGGTGCGGCGGGCGGCGATGCGGACCACCGAAGCGCGTTCGCGCTTCACCACGGAGCCCAGCGCCAGGCCGTTGCCGACGGCGGTGAACTCCGAGCGCACGCCGTGCAGCCGCCGGGCTTCGCGCCACGTGACGGCGTCGGCGGATTCCCAGATCGTGGCGATCGGGTCACCGCTCACCGCGCCGACAGCGGTGAAGGCGGCGCCGTCGCCGGTGACGTCCACCAGGTCCGCGCCGGCGAGGCCGTCGGTGATGCGCACCGAACCGGTTTCGTCGACCAGGACCCACTGGCCGTCTCGCTGGGCCAAGAGCAGGGGAGTGCCGTCGGGCGCGAGTAAGACGCCCGCGGTGGAGCCGGGGTTGTCGGAGGTGTCGCCCGACGCGGGTGCCGCGGCAGCCGCGTGGGCCGGTAATGCGCTGGTGATGGCCGCGGTGGCGGCGGCACCCAGCACGAACGTTCGCCGATTGAGCACGTCAGTCCTTTCGGGGGCAGGGGGAAGTGCTGACGTGGAGCAGGGCAGGTTGGAAGTTTTCCAACGAACAAAGTATTGGGCCGGCCTACCGCCGCGGCAATGGCCCGTTCCGCCCAAACCGCTCGTCACCCCTGGGCGATTCGGTAGGCTCCGGGTGTTCGCGACTGGCGTGTCGAGGGTGGGAACGACCACCGGGGAGCGTTGAGCCGGATCGCACCGCGCGCCTGGGTGCTACGGCAGCGCCCCCGCGCGCGTGGAGGTCGTCGTGCACGAACCCGCCATCCCGTCGTTGACCGGTGCCGACCCCGAGGTCGCCCGGCTGGTCCAGGCGGAGGCGCGCCGCCAGTTCGAGAAGGTCCGCCTGATCGCCTCGGAGAACTACGTCTCGACCGCCGTCCTCGAAGCCACCGGCTCGGTGTTGACCAACAAGTACTCCGAGGGCTACGCGGGCCGCCGCTACTACGAGGGCCAGCAGGTGGTCGACCCGGTCGAGGAGTTGGCCGTGGCGCGGGCGAAGGCGCTGTTCGGCGCCGACCACGCCAACGTCCAGCCCTACTCCGGCTCCCCGGCCAACCTCGCCGTCTACATGGCCTTCCTGGACCCCGGCGACACCGTCATGGGCATGGCCCTCCCGGCCGGCGGCCACCTGACCCACGGCTGGGGCGTCTCGGCCACCGGCAAGTGGTTCCGCAGCGTCCAGTACGGCGTCCGCAAGGACACCGGCGTGGTCGACCTCGACGAGGTCCGCGACCTGGCCCGCGCCGAACACCCGAAGGTGATCTTCTGCGGCGGCACGGCCATCCCGCGCACCATCGACTTCCCCGCCTTCGCCGAGATCGCCGACGAGGTCGGCGCGGTCCTGGCGGCCGACATCGCGCACATCGCGGGTCTCGTCGCGGGCGGCGCGCACCCGTCACCGGTGGGCCACGCCCAGGTGATCACCACGACCACCCACAAGACCTTGCGCGGCCCGCGCGGCGCGATGATCCTCACCGACGCCGCCCACGCCAAGCCGATCGACAAGGCGGTGTTCCCCGGCCTCCAAGGCGGCCCGCACAACCACACCACCGCCGCCATCGCGGTCGCGCTGGGCGAGGCGTTGGAGCCGTCCTTCGGCCTCTACGCGCACGCCATCGTGCAGAACGCCCGCGCGCTGGCCGTCGCCCTGCTCGACCGGGGCTTCGACCTGGTCTCCGGCGGCACCGACAACCACCTCGTCCTGGTCGACCTGACCGGCAAGGGCATCGCCGGCAAGCCCGCCGCCAAAGCCCTCGACCGGGCCGGCATCGAGGCCAACTACAACACCGTCCCGTTCGACCCGCGCAAGCCGTTCGACCCGTCCGGCGTGCGCCTCGGCACGGCCGCCATCACCACCCGCGGCCTCACCGCCGACCACATGCCGAAGATCGCGGAGTGGATCGACCGCGCCGTCCGGGTCGCCGACGACGGGCCGGAACTCGACCGCATCGCCGCCGAGGTGGCCGACCTGATGGCGGGCTACCCGATGCCCGGCTGGGCGTAGCGGACCACGTCGGCCAACCGCGCCACGTCCGCCCGGAACGTCTCGTGCCGGACGGTGACGTGATCGGCGACGTGACCGGTCCCCCGTAGCTGGTCGACGGGCAGCACGGCCCCGTCGACCAGCACCGGGATCACCGGCACCGAACGCTCGGCCGCCCGGTCCACCTCGGCGCGGATCAGATCGGTCGGCGCCCACTCCGGCCCGACGACGGCGAGCAGCACGTCGCACTCGCCGACGTCACCGACCACCGACCGGCCGATGTCGTCGAGCCGGTCCGCGATGCGCCCCGCGAGGTGCAGGTCCTGCGGACGCCGGTAGCTCAGGAACAGCCGGGCGGGCCGTTGCGCGGGCAGGTCGATCCCGGCCAGCACCGCGAACGCCCGGTCCCGCACGTCGACGGCTTCCAGCCCGCACCGGGCGAGCAGGTCCAGCGCCACACCGTCATCGAGAGCGAGCACGCCGAGCAGCAGGTGCTCGGTGCCGACGTGCCGGTGCTCCAACGCCAGCGCCTCCCGCACCGCCAACGCCAACGCCCGCTTCGCGCCCGGCGTGAACGGCAGGTGACCGGGCACCGGCACGCTGCCGCACCCGGCCACCTCCCGCACGTTCGCCCGGCACCCGTGCAGGGACAACCCGAACGACACCAGCACCGACGAGGCCGCACCACCCTCGCCGATCAGCCCCAGCAACAGGTGCTCGGTGCCGATGGCGGTGTGGTTGAACCTTCGCGCCTCCTGGAGGGCCAACACGGAAACCCGGCGCGCGCCCTCGGTAAATCGTTCCAACATCAGTCCTTCGTCACCGCATCGACCAGCCGTGCCACATCCGCGCGGACACTTTCACGCCGCCCGGGGCTGTGGTCGAGGCGCCTGGCCTTCTCGTGCGCGCGGCTGAACACCTGTCTCAGGTCTGCGCTGACCCTGTCGGACACCCGGCACCTCTCCGTGCGATCAGGCTGTAACCACACCATCGCATCGAGTTTCCGGGTGTTACCGGAATTTGTCAGTAGCCGCGCGCCTTGCTTCGGTCATCGCATCACTCCCGCCGTGAGCGGTTTCGGGGATGAGCACCAGCTCGGCGTCCGGCCAGACATGGGCCAGGTCGAACGGTGTGCCGAGCAGATTCCCCAGGTCCAGCACTCCTTGAACGATCACGCCCGGGATGCCCGCGAGCTTCCGCGCTTCCTCCAGGACGATCCCCTCCGGCAGCCACGACCCGTGCGCCCAGTAGTGGGTGACAAGTCGGGCGAACGCCAGTCCGTACTCCGGAGGTTCGAAGCGCAGACCGCCGGACGCCAGAGGCTGCAACGCGTCCTCCCACGCGCACCACTCGGCCGCCGCCCGGTTGTGCACCGCCGGGTCGGGGGAGAGGAGCAACTCCAGGTACCCCGCCGCCGGATCGCCGGACGGCACCAGTTCGCGGAACCGGGCGTGCGCCTCCGGGAACATCGGGCCCAGCCCGGTCGTCAACAGGTCCGTCTCCGCCCGCCGCCCGGTCGCCACGCCCGCGTGCACCATCTCCGACACCTGGTGCGGGAAGCGTTCCGCGTACACGAGGCCGAGCACCGAGCCCCACGACGCCGCGAACAACAGCCACTTGTCGATGCCCAGGAACTCGCGCAGCCGCTCCATGTCGCCGATCAGGTGATCGGTGGTGTTGGTGGACAGGTCCACCACCGGCTGACCGGCGTGCGGCGTGCTCCGCCCGGCCCCGCGCTGGTCGAACAGCACCACCCGGTACGCCCGCGGGTCGAAGTACCGGCGGGCCCGGGTCGTGCACCCGGACCCGGGCCCGCCGTGCAGCACCACGGCCGGTTTGCCGTCCGGGTTGCCGCACACCTCCCAGTACACGTGGTGCCCGTCGCCGACGTCGAGCATCCCGTGGTCGTACGGCTCGATCTCCGGGTACAGCACGATCTGCCCCCTCTTGCAGATATGACAGTGCTGTTACATTAGCGCTTACGCGACCGTGGGGTACATCGACCGCACATCCGCGCCGCCGGCCCACAGCCCGATGGCGAACGCGGTCATCGCCTCCAGCAGCTCGGCCCGCTCCAGCGGTCCGCCGTCCACCGGCGCGCACCCGATCGACCGCACCAACGCCCGCACGACCTCCACCGCTCCGGCCGAATCGCCGCACAACGGCACCCCGAGCGGCCGTCCCTCGAACGTCAACGACGGCAGCCGCCACACGTCCTCGTGACAGAGGTTGAACGCGTTTCGCTGGAGCCGACGCTAAAGGGCCCGACAGGCACCGAACGGTGTCCACGGCAGGGAGCCGCCCATGACCTTCCTCGCCGACTGCCGCGCGCGGCAGGCGTTCGACCTGCTCGCCAACACGTGGAACCCGGTGGTCCTGCACGCGTTGCGGCACGGCCCCCGCTGACCCGCCGACCTGCGCCGCGCCATCGGCGGCAGCCGGCCCAAGGTGCTCACCGAGACCGTGCGCCGGCTGGCGGGCGCCGGGCTGGTGGTCAGGAACGCCTTCCCCGGCCGGGTCGAGTACGAGCTCACCGACCTGGGGCGCAGCCTGCTCGGGCCGATCGACGCGCTGGGCCGCTGGGCGCACGACCGCGGTGATGAGGTCCGACTTGACGGATGATTTGAAACAATGTTTTATAACAGTGTTTCGTTAAACTTCCCGGGAGGTCATACATGAAGAACGGGTTCCAGACCCTCGACCGCGAGGTCGTCGTGGACGACCTGGAAGTCCGCGGCGAGCTGCCGCGATGGCTGTCCGGCACGTTGGTGCGCAACGGCCCGGCCAGGTTCGAGACCGACCGCCGCTCGTTCCGCCACTGGTTCGACGGCCAGGCGATGCTGCACCGCTTCGGCTTCGCCGACGGCACCGTCTCCTACCGCAACCGGTTCCTGGACACACCGAGCCTCCGGTCGGTGCGCGACGAGGGCCGCATTTCCTTCGGCGAGTTCGCCACGGACCCGTGCCGCTCGATCTTCGGCCGCTTCTTCACCCGCCCGCGCCTCGCGCCCAACCCCAACGTGAACGTGGTGTCCGACGGTGACCGGGACTGGGCGCTCACCGAGACGCCCATCGCGGTCCAGTTCGACCCGGACACGCTGGCCACCGTCGGCCTCTCCGACCACGACGACGCGATCACCGGCCAGGTCACCACCGCGCACCCGCACCAGGCTCCGCTGACCGGCGACCTGGTCAACTACGTGCTGAAGTTCGGCAGGCGCAGCGTCTACCAGATCTACCGGCAGCGCGGCCGGACCAGGGAACTGCTCGCCACCCTGCCCACCGACCGCCCCGGCTACCTGCACAGCTTCGCCATCACCGAGCGGCACGTGGTGCTGGTCGTGTTCCCACTCGTGGTCAACCCGCTGTCGTTCCTGGTGCGCGGCAAGCCGTTCATCGAGAACTACCGGTGGCGGCCGGAGCTGGGCACCCGGTTCGTGGTGTTCGACCAGCAGGACGGCTCGGTCGTCGCCGACCGGCGCACCGACGCGTTCTTCGCCTTCCACCACATCAACGCCTACGACGCCGACGATCGGGTCGTCGTGGACATCTGCGCCTACCCCGACGCGGAAGTGGTGGACGCGCTGTACCTGGACAAGCTGCGCGACGGCGTCGAACTGCCACTGCCGTTCCCCACCCGCTACGAAGTGGACCTGACCGGCGACGGCATCCGGTCACGGCGACTCGCGGAGGACGCCCTCGAACTGCCCCGCATCTCCTACGGCTCCCACAACGGCCGCGACTACCGCTACGCCTACGGTGTCGGCGCTTTCGGCAACGGCAGGAACGACTTCTTCAACCAACTCGTCAAAGTGGACGTCCGCAGCGGCCGGACCAGCCGGTGGCACGAGCCCGGCCGCTACCCGGGCGAACCCGTGTTCGTCGCGGCGCCAAACGCGCGGGCCGAGGACGACGGCGTGCTGCTGTCCGTGGTGCTCGACGTCGACGCCGGCCGGTCCGGCCTACTGGTGCTCGACGCGGCCACGTTCGAGGAGATCGCGCGCGCCGACGTGCCACACGCGATCCCGTTCGGATTCCACGGCCGCTTCACCTCCACGGCTCATTGACCGCGTCCATCAACCGTCAATCGTGATCACGCAACCTTCGTGGTCGACGTGCGGCACGTCGGCGTCGTCGAACCAGTGGCCGCCGGCGCCGAGGTAGCGGAACCGGTGCGTGCCCGGCGGGAGGATCACGGTCACCGTGCGCGTGCCGTCGCGGCGCGGCACCAGCTCGTGCACGCCGGGGGTCCAGCCGTTGAACGTGCCGACCACGCTCACCGGGCCGCGCGGCTGGTCGAGCGGCAGTGAAAAGGTCACCCGGCGCTTCGGGCCGAAGAGGCGAGTGCTGCGGAGCATCGTTCTCCCTCGCGGGTCGATCTAGCCTTCGAGGGACCCTAGCGCCCAGCGGGGCGCAGGCGTTCCAAGTGGACAGTCACGCGTCGGGGTGACGTACGCTCCGAAACGTGCCGCCGACACCGGACGAAGACGCCTGAGCTGAGGGAGTCTCGCTTCATGTCATCTTTCGTCGTCGGCCGGAGCGGCGAGAAGGGTCCACCGTCTCGCGGACGTATCAGGGCGCGGGCGGCACGATCGGCAGTGAGCTGAACCACCGGGCAAGCCGTACCACAGTGGAGGACTTTGTTCCCTCACGGAAGGGCCTCGGGGTTGTCGTCCTCCGCGAGCCGGCCACTGATCACGGGCGAGGCAAGCCCGGAGGACCTGCCGCCGGCGGCAGGCGGACGTCCGCCGGGCCGGTTCGACCGGCTGCGGCGGCACCGGCGGTGGTGGTTGGCGCTCGTCGTGGTCGCGCTCCTCGCCGGGATGGCGGTCGCGATGATCACGGCGGCCGTGGAGCAGACCCCGACCATCGACGAGCCGGTCTACGTGGGCACGGCCGTGGTCTACCTGGAGCAGCACGGCCTGCGGTACAACCCGGAGCACCCTCCGCTGGGCAAGCTGGTCATGGCGACCGGGCTGGCCTTCGCCGACGCGCGCCTCGACCCCGCCTTCGTCGGCGACCAGACGCAGCTCGGCCGGCACGTGCTGTATGAGTCGGGCAACGATCCGGGACGGCTGATGCTGCTGGCGCGGCTGCCGATGATCGTGCTCACGCTGCTGTTCGGACTGGTCGTCTTCGTGTTCGCTCGTGATCTGGTCGGCCCGGTCGGCGGGGTGGCGGCGCTCGCCCTGTACGCGTTCTCACCCGACGTCATCGCGCACGGGTCGCTGGCCACGCTCGACGTGCCGGTGGCCGGTTTCCTGCTGACGTCGGTCTGGCTGCTGTGGCGGGCCCGGCGCCGCCCCGCCCTTTACCTGCCCCTCGCGGGCCTCGCCCTCGGCGCCGCCCTGGCCACGAAGATGAACGCCCTGGCCGCGGTTCCGGTGCTGCTACTCCTGGTCGTGCCGTCCGTCCGGCACGCCCGCCGCACGCGCGACCCCGACCCGAACAGGACTGCCCGGTCGGCCCGGCTCCTCGGGCTCGGCGCGGCGGCGGTCGCCGTGGCGCTGATCGCGGTCGCCGTGGTGTGGGCCTCCTACCTCGCGGTGGATCCGCGGCTGCGCTGGGAGACGCCACGGGACCTGCCGCCTGCCCAGGGCCTGCGCGCGCTCGTCGCCTGGCTGCCGTTCCCCGAGCCGTACGGGGACGGGATGCGCGTCCAGCTCGGCTTCGAGGACCGGGTGTGGGGCGGCTTCCTGTTCGGCCGGCACTACCACGGTTCGATGTGGTACTACCTGCCGGTCGCGCTGCTGGTGAAGACGCCGCTGGGCGCACTGGCGCTGTGGCTGTCCGGTGCCGTCGTGATGGTGGCGGTCCCCCGGCTGCGCCCGGCGGCACCCTACGTGCTCGTTCCCGCGGTCGTGCTGCTGGCCGCGGCCATGACCGGCGACCGCGACCTCGGCGTCCGGTACGCGGTTTTCGCCCCGATGTTCCTGGCGGTCGCGGCGGCCGGCGTGGTCGCCCTGCGCTGGAGGTGGGCGCACGTCACGGCGGCGGTCCTGGTCGTCTTCGCCGCGGTCAGCTCGCTGCGGACGTTCCCGTACTACCTGCCGTACTCCAACGAGGCGTTCGGCGGGCCGGCGAAGACCCACCTGCACCTGCACGACTCGAACGTCGACTGGGGCCAGGACCTGGGCCGGCTGGCGGACCGCCTGAGGCAGCGTTACCCGGGCGAGCGGATCTGGCTGGTCTACAAGGGCAGCGGCCTGCCGTCCCACTACGGCATCGACGCCGCCGACCCGCTCGACGCGTCCCCGGACCAGGTGCGCGGGCTGCTCGTCGTGTCGGATTCCGCCATCGCCAAGGCCGATGACCGCCTGACGGCGCTGATCGACGGCAGCACGCCGATCGACGAGGTCGGCCACTCCATCACGATCCACCGCCGGCCATAGCCCGGACCGCACGAACCACGCGGACACCCGAGCGGCTTCGCAAGGGTTCGGACAACCTGCGCGGACCGACGCAACCATAGACAAACGTCTATGAAGTGAGTCCCGCTGCATCGACCGGATTCGATTGACCACGTGGCCCCGCAAGGCAAACAATCCCCAGCTATGACACCCACAGCGGTCCTACCGGTCGACCTGGCCACCGCCTACGCGGAACGGTTCGGCTGCCTGGCCGACCCGACGCGGGTCCGACTGCTGCACGCCGTCGCCACCGGCGAGGCCACCGTCGGCGCGCTGGCCGACGTGCTCGGCGTCAGCCAGCCCACCTGCTCGCACCACCTGCGCAAGCTGGCCGCCGCCGGCTTCGTGCAACTCCGGCGTGACGGCACCGCGACCTTCGCCTCGGTCGACCCGTCCGGCCGGACGGTCCTGCCGCACGCGGTGGACGCGGTGCTGGGAGCGATCGCCGCGGCTCCGCTCGACCCGCCTGCGGACGTCGCCGTGCGCGCGATGGTGGACGACGACTGGGGCGATGTACGGCGCATCTACGGCGAGGGGATCGCGACCGGCGACGCCACGTTCGAGACCGAGACCCCGAGTCGCCGGACGCTGGACGCCAAGTGGTTGCTCGACCACCGTTGGGTCGCGGTGGTCGACGGGCGGGTCGCGGGGTGGTCGGCAGCCACGCCTGTGTCGCCTCGTGAGTGCTACGCCGGGGTTGCGGAGACGTCGTTGTACGTGGACGCGCGTTGTCGGGGGCGGGGTGTGGGGAAAGCGTTGCTGCACCGGCAGGTCGCGGCGGCGGACGCGGCGGGGTTGTGGACGTTGCAGGCGGTCGTGTTTCCGGAGAACCGGGCCAGCATCGCGTTGCACCGGTCGGCCGGGTTCCGGACGGTGGGGGTTCGGGAGCGGGTCGCGGTGCACCACGGGGTTTGGCGGGACACGGTCATGTTGGAGCGGCGTGCGTGAAGTCCTGTGCGGGGGAGAGGGGGATCATAATCGTGCAGGTCCTGCAAGTTGCCGTACGTGCATGATTTTTCCTGCCCTGACCGAGTGACCACGCAGGCGGCCGAGGGGCTTCGCGGCCGCAAGACGATGTCGGAGACCGGGCCCGCTGACCGTGACCGGTCGGCTGCGGCAGCACGACAACGCGCACCCGTCCGCGTAACGCGCACGCCGCTCGGCCACCCTGTGGTGACGCTGTGTTTCTACTTCGACACCCATCACAATTCAGTCAATTGACGGTTGCCGGGCAATTCTCAACATCAATTGCGGCCATTGCGGCACGCGCAACGTGAGAACGATTCAACGCCGCGAGGCGGTCGCCCAATCAACTTTCAGTCGCCAGGTCGCGTGGAATTTTCCTACGTCTGGGTGAACCCTTGTCCGCAGTTGGCGTGGCAGACTCACAGGCGGCTCGCGAAGCCATTGCAGAAGTCGGCCATGTAGTCCTTGGCCGACTTCCGGCTGGTACCAGGCGGGCGAATGTGCAGTCGACGCTACCCAATTTATCGAGTGGTGGCTCCTGCCTGGCCGACCGCCCATCATCGTCAAACGAAAGGCACGATCATGACCACCGCAACGTCCTATGCGTCGTCCGGCCAGACACAGCAGATGCGTCAGCTGGCAGACATGATGGCGCAGGGTTTCAGGGACGCGTTGCAGCAGGCCGGTGGCCCGCGCTCTCGCGACGTGGGGCCGGACATGTCGGGGCAGCAGCAGCCGGGCCAGTTCGGGCAGCAGCCCACCCAGTTCGGGCAGCAGCCCGGTCAGTTCGGGCAGCAGCAGCCGGGCCAGTTCGGGCAGCAGCCCGGTCAGTTCGGGCAGCAGCAGCAGCCGGGCCAGTTCGGGCAGCAGCCCACCCAGTTCGGGCAGCAGCCCAGCCAGTTCGGCCAGCAGCAACAGGGCCAGTTCGGGCAGCAACCCAGCCAGCTCGGGCAGCAACAGGGTCAGTTCGGGCAGCAGCCCGGCATGAGCTTGACCGGTCCTGACGTGCAGGAACGCTTCCTGCCGGTGCTGGCCGCGATCCTGCCGGCCGTGGTGTCCGCCGTGCCCCAGATCATCAACGGCATCCAGGCCCAGAACCGGGACATCGTCACGCCGTCGCAGGACCCGCAACAGGTCCAGCGGGATTTCCTGTCGGTGCTGAGCGCGGTGGTGCCGCAGGTTCTCCAGGCCGTTCCGACGATCATCTCGTCCCTCCAGGGCACCCGTGACCTCCCGCAGAGTGACGAGGAGGTGTCGACCCGATTCTTCGGTCCGCTGATCGCGTCCATCGTGCCGCAGCTCATCCAGGCGGCACCGGTCATCCTCAACGCGTTCGCACCCGGTCAGCTCCCGCCGACCGGTGCGAGGGCGCACGACCCCCAGGTCGCCCAGCGCGTCCTCGGCCCGGTGCTCAGCGCGGTGGTGCCCGCGCTCACGCAGTGCGTGCCGCCGCTGATCGGGCTGTTCACCGGCCAGCGTTACGTGGAGCAGGGTCAGCAGCAGTACGGCCAGCAGGCCCAGCAGCAGTACGGCCAGCCGGCCCAGCAGTTCGCGCAGCAGTCAGTCTGACCGAACGGGGGTAGGGCGGCCCGTCCGGCCGCCCTACCCCTCACTTGTGCCTCTAGGGAGGAAAGATGGCGCAGCGCACGCTGACGCGCGGATCGCAAGGCGAGGACGTACGCCGGCTCCAGCTGGTGCTCAGGCAGGCGAACTACGATCCCGGCCAGGTCGACGGGATCTTCGGGGAACGCACCGAGGGCGCGGTCACGGACTTCCAGCGCGACCACGGTCTCGAGACGGACGGCCGGGTCGGGCCGAAGACCTGGGGCGCGTTGACCGCACTCCACCCGACCCCGGGCGCGGCACGTGGGCGCTCCCTCCACATCGGGCTGAATTTCGTGGACGACGCGGCGTACGGGATGGCGGTGCCACCGCTGCGCGGGTGTGAGAACGACGCCAGGGACATGACGGCGCTCGCCCAGGCCCAGCGCTTCGAGAGCCGGATCATGTTGAACGGGCAGGCGACCGCGTCCAGTGTCATCGAGGCGATTCGGGACGCGGCCCGGGAACTGGAATCCGGGGACTTCTTCTTCCTCACCTATTCCGGGCACGGCAGTCAGATGCGTGACGCCACCGGCGAGGAACCGGACCAGCTGGACGAAACCTGGGTGCTGTACGACCGGCAATTGCTCGACGACGAACTCTCCGCGCTGTGGGCTGAATTCAGGCCCGGTGTGCGCATCATGATGCTCTCGGATTCCTGCCACAGCGGCACCGTCAGCCGGGATGTCGTCTTCGCCTACAAGGCGTTCGCGGCCTCGTTCCAGGAAGCCCGCGACGTCGGGTTCTTCCTCGACACGCCGATACCGATGCTCACCACGAGGAGCGCGCCGGGGTGGGACGAGGTGGAGCAGTCGCTGCGCGAAGTGATGCCCACGGTGGTGGCCCAACTGCAGGGCGGCCGAGCCTCGGAGGAGGTCCAGCCCCCCGAGGTGGACCACTACGTCGATCTGGTGCTCACCCAGCTGGAGGACGACACGCGGATGATGGCCGTCAGCCAGTTCAGGGACACGGGTCCGGCCGTCCTCGACCAGTCACCCGTCACCCGCAACCTCCCGCCGGAGATCGCCCACGCCGACCAGGTCGCCCGCTGGCGCGAATACAGCGAGGTCAAGAAGGAGGTCCGGAACGCGAAACCACCGCAGGCGTCCGTGCTCCTCATTTCGGGCTGCCAGGACAACCAGCTCTCGCTCGACGGCGTGAAGAACGGGCTGTTCACCCAGCGCCTGCTGGAGACCTGGAGCAATGGCCGGTTCAGCGGCAACTACCGGGAGCTGCACCGGCAAATAGTGGCCTCCATGCCGCCCCAGCAGACACCGAACTACTTCTGGGACACCAACCCGCCCAGCGTCGCGTTCGAACTCCAACGTCCGTTCACGATCTAGTGCTGTGTCTCGGAACGGCGAGTCCGTGGCGCAGGGCCGGAAGCTTCAGCGGATCGGCAGGACCACGAAGGGCCCGTTGCGCGACGCGGCGCTAGCTCGGGAGACACGGGTGTCGCACTTGTCCTGCACATCGCCGGACAAGTGCGACACTTTCGCGCGTGTCGGGACTGCGCGAACGCAAGAAGCTGGCCACCCGGACGGCGTTGGCCGATGCCGCGCTGCGACTGTGCGTAGAGCACGGCCTCGATGGAGTGACCGTCGAACAGGTGGCCAATGACGCTGGCGTGTCACTGCGTACGTTCTTCAACTACTTCTCCTCCAAAGAGGAAGCCGTGGTGGCGGGTGACGCAGCCACCGCCGCCGCGTTCGTCCAGACCTTCGCCGGGCGGCCCGAGTCGGAGCCGGTGCTGCAGGCCCTGCACCGCGCGCTGGTCGAGACCGTGCCCGACCGGATCGACCCGGAACGGGTGGCGCAGCTGCGCGTCCTGCGGCGGACCCCGGCGCTGCTGCCGCACCAGATCGCCGCCTTCGTCGCGCGGGAACGCGAACTGGCCGCCGCGGTGGCCGCACGGGTCGGCCTGGACCCGGCCACCGACCTCTACCCGATGATGTTCGCGGCCACCGTGATGGCGACGCTGCGGGTGGTCGTCGGCTGGTGGCTGGACGCCGTCGAGCGGCCCGAGCTGTCCGACCTCATCGGCGTGATGATCGACCGGCTGGACGCGGGTTTCGCCACCGTCCACCCGAACCGGGCCCCGTCTTAGGCTCGCTCAGGCCTCAGGCCTCGTCCCAGGTGATCGGCAGCGCGTGCACGCCGTGGACCAGCATGTCGCCGCGCAGCGGCACCTCCGCCGCCGGCACGGCCGGCCGCAGCAGCCTCGCGGTGCGCTCCTGGAACTCGGCGCGGTCGCCGTACTCGACGCCCAGCAGCTCGCAGATCACCAGTGACGGCACCGGCAGCGCGAACGCCCGCACCAGGCCCGCGGCGGGTCGAACGGGCCCGCGTCGCGTCGGAGGAACTCGGGCGGCAGGGGGACGGTCAACCGGCCGGTGCTGGGGCGTTGTTGCTGGGAAGCGGTGGTCATCGACGATTCGTTCCCGACCCGGCGGGTAACCGGGCCGCAGCTCAGCGTAGTAGTAACTCACCGTACCAAGACTTGCGCGCTGTGCAGCTTTCCGGATGTGCACCCGGTCAAATTTGCACATCGTGCAAGTTTGTCGGGTAGTTGTATGTGGCAAGCAATGCGGACGTATGACGTGACGTAAGACGTAAGGGGGGCGGCATGGACGCCGTCGCGCGGCAACTCGAAGATCGGGTGCGTGACCTGCTGAAGGTCGTGCGGATGGTCAAACAGCGCCGCCAACCCCTGACCGACGGCCTGACCGGCATCCTCTCGCTGATCGACCACGCCGGCGCGCGGCCCACCGGCTGCCACGCCAAGGAGCTGGCCACCCGCGCCGGGCTCGACCCGTCCACGGTCAGCCGGGCGGTGGCCGCGCTGGTCGCCAACGGCCTGGTCGAACGCCGCGCCGACCCCGACGACGGCCGCGCCAGCATCCTCGTGGTGACCGAACGCGGTCGCGCCGAGCTGGCCGACGCCCGCGACTGGTACGACCGGCTGCTCCGCACCGCCCTTGCCGACTGGAACCCCACCGAGGTCGAGGCGCTGACCTCGGCGCTGGGGCGCCTGACCACCGACGTCGAAGGAGCCCTCGGCTCCACCTTGGAGGCCACGCGATGAGCGCACCCGCCACCACCACCGCCCCGATGAGCCACCGCCAAGTCCTGGAGGCCCTGAGCGGCCTGCTGCTGGTGCTGTTCGTCGCGATGCTCAGCAGCACCATCGTCGCCACGGCCCTGCCGCAGATCATCGGCGCGCTCAACGGCTCGCAGACCCAGTACACCTGGGTGGTCACCGCGACCCTGCTCACCGCGACCGCCACCACCCCCGTCTGGGGCAAGCTCGCGGACCTGTTCGACAAGAAGACCCTGGTCCAGGTCGCCATCGTGATCTTCGTGGTCGGCTCGGTGGTCAGCGGTTTCGCGCAGAGCGCGGGCCAGCTCATCGCCGCCCGCGCGTTCCAGGGCATCGGCGTCGGCGGCCTCCAGGCGCTGGTGCAGGTGGTGATCGCGGCGATGATCCCGCCACGCGAACGCGGCCGGTACAACGGCTACCTCGGCGGCGTGGTGGCGTTGTCCACCGTCGGCGGCCCGCTGCTCGGCGGCCTGATCGTGGACACCCCGTGGCTGGGCTGGCGCTGGTGCTTCTTCATCGGCGTGCCGGTCGCGGTGGTCGCGCTGTTCGTGCTGCAGGCCACGCTGAAGGTGCGGACCGTCCGGCGTGCGGACGTGAAGATCGACTACCTGGGCGCGAGTCTGATCGCGGTGGGCGTGAGCGTGCTGCTGGTGTGGATCTCGTTCGTGGACGGCTCGTTCGCGTGGCTGTCGTGGCAGTCGGTCACCATGGTCGGCGCGTCGGTGGTGCTGCTGGGGGCGGCCGTCGCGGTGGAGGCCCGTGCGGCGGAACCGGTGGTGCCGCTGGGGATCGTCAAGCAGCGCACGACGGCGTTGGCGATCCTGACCAGCATCGCGGTGGGCATGGCGATATTCGGCGGCGCGGTGTTCCTGGGCCAGTACTTCCAGATCGGCCGCGGCTACAGCCCGACCGAAGCGGGCCTGCTGACCATCCCGCTGATGGCCGGCGTGCTGGGCGCGTCCATCATCTCCGGACGGCTGATCAGCAAGACCGGCCGGATCAAGCCCTACATCGTGGCGGGCTCGGCCACGCTGGTCCTCGGGTTCCTCGCGTTGGGGCAGATCGACCACGAGACGCCGCTGGTGCTGGTCGGCGGCGCGATGCTGCTGGTCGGCACCGGTGTCGGCATGAGCATGCAGAACCTGGTGCTCGCCGTGCAGAACGCGGTGCCGTTGAAGGACGTCGGCGCGGCCAGCTCCACCATCGCGTTCTTCCGGTCGCTCGGCGGCACGATCGGCGTGTCGGTGCTGGGCGCGGTGCTGGCCCGGCGGGTCGAGGCCGCGATCACCCGCGACCTGACCGCGGCGGGCATCCCGACCGCCGGCGCCGGCGGCGGCAACCTCAACCTGAACGTGCTGCCGGACGCCGTGCAGCACATCGTCCGCGCCGCGTACGGCGACGCCACCGGCCACATCTTCGTGATCTCGGCGGCCGTCGCGGTGGTCGGCGTGGTCGCGGCCCTGCTGCTCAAGCCGATCACCCTGCGCACCAGCCTGGACCTCACCGAGACCCCCTCCCGCCGTCTGAGCCTGCGAGAACCCGGCGGAGCGCGGCGGTCAGGGTCCGGTCAATGACCCCCGCAGCACTCGTGCGGGTTCTCCGCCTCCGTCGGGCGCAGCACGCCGCCGACGGCGGGCTCCACGAGCAGCACCAGCTCGCCGTCCTGGCAGACCGGGCGGAGGAAGCCGAGCGTTTCCACCCGATCGGTCGGGGAGACCGGGACACCGATGCCGACCACCCGGTCGATCGCCGACCCGGCCACCACCTCCGCCACCGGGTGGGTGCCGGTGAGCGCGGACTGGCCGGGGAAGCGGATGCACCGGCCTTCGGCGCGGTCGCGGGCCGCCTTGGCAGCCCGCGCGGCAGGCGAGCCGGGCGAGTCGGGGTCGGGGGAGTCGAGCACGACCACGGGGCCGCCCAGGGCGGCCGACAGCCGGTCGACGTCCACCTCGCCCGTCACGTGGGCCGACAGCGTGGTGACGGCGACCGGGCCGAGGCGGTCGATGTGCGTGCACACGAAGTCCGTTGCCACACCGTCGAACGCGGCCAGCAGCAGCGCGTCCACGTGCGCCGCGCCGTGCTCACCGGGCAGGGTGGGCACGGCGCCGAGCCAGGTCATCAGATGACGTCCACGAACACCGGGTTCGCGTAGAACCACAGGTCCGACCACGGGTCGGCGTCACCGATCACGTCCATCACCGGGTGGCCGTCCGACGTCAGCTTGTTGCCGTCCGAACCACGCAGCCGCAGGTAGAACGCCCCCTCGACACCGCGGAACGTGTGCGTGAACTTCACCGTGCCCCGCGCGGTGCGGGCGACCTCGAACGACTTCACGACCTTCGTCGCCGGCGCGGAGAACGTGTCGCGGTCGACCACCGGGCCGGTGACCGGACCGGCGATCAGGTCCACCTTCGCCAGCCGGGCCACCACACCGGCGAAGTTCGCGCCACGCGCCAGGTCGATCTCCATGACCACCTCGACGTCGTCACCGCGCCGCACGAACGTGCGACCGCCGATGGTGACGCCCCGGTTGTCACCCTCGCCGAGCGAGCGCACCCGCAGGTTCAGCCCGTCGATGATCCGTCCGTGCACCGCGACGACCTTGCCGCTCTGCATACCGCGCATCACGTCCACATAGGACTTCGAGTTCGCGCCGACCAGCGTGGAGCTGTAGAACCCCGGCCAGTAGTCGCTCTGGACCTGCGGCTTGCCGGTGTCGATCGGCGCGCCGCGGCTGCCGGTCTTGCCGTGGTCGCCGGTGCCCGGCGTGAACGTGTCCTGGTGCACCCGGTGCGCGTCGGAGGTGGCGGTGACCCACCACGGCCTGCCCTCGGCCAGCAGCGAGTCCCACAGGCCGCCGACCTTGGCGGTCATCCAGTCGAACCCGCCGTAGGTGCGGTACGGGTTCTCCGTGGCGGTCGGGGCGTAGCCGGGGAAGCTGTCCTGGTTCGGCGAGGCGTCGTAGCCGCCTCGCCCGGTGCCGTTGCCGCCGTCGGCCGTCCGGATGCCCGCCGCCTGGTGACCGGGCGCGCCCTCCATGCCCACCGCCACGTCCGGTGCGGCGTCACGCCAGCCGCGGAACTCGTGCGGGCTGTCCACGCCGCGCCGGGCCGGGTGGTTGGCGAACATCAGCGCGATCTCGGTGCGACCGGACAGCACCTGCGCTTCCAGGTACCGCAGCGCGGCCAGCGCGTACGGCTCACCGTCGGCCGAGGTCGAGCGGGTGATCAGGCCCTTGCCGCCGTTCGCGACCGGCGTGGACAGCAGGGCGCCGTCGTAGGCCGCCTCGAACGCCTGGAGGATGTCCACGGTGGACCGGCCGGGCGGCAGGAACACCGTGGCGTGCTCGGCGCCCGGGATGTTCCACTCCAGCCCCTGGTAGACCAGCACATCGCGGTGCGACCGGCGGGCCTGCTCGATGTCGGGCGTGACCTGGCTGATGGAGAACTTCTCGTGCGCGACACTGCCGTGGTCGGTGATGACTACCCAGTCCAGCCCGTACTCGCGAGCCTTGGCGACCTGCTGGGCGACCTCGTACTGGCCGTCCTGGGAGTACTTGGTGTGGATGTGGTGGTCGCCCGCGAACCAGCGACCGCGGCCGGCCCACGGGTTCACCGGCGAGGCCGGGCGGCCGTCGTGCGCGTGGGCGGGGGTCGCGCCCAACGTCGTGCTCAGCGTCGTCGCGACACCGGCCGCACCCAGACCGGACAGGAACCGGCGTCGCGCCACCGAGAGCGGCCGGTCGTCCTGGCCGTCGCGCCAGCTCCCCTCCACCTCCACGTGGTCGTGCTCGTGGGTGTGGTCGTGGTGGTCGTGCGACATGTGTGGAACTCCGTTTCCTGACCCGGATGGCGGTAGCCGGAGCGAAGTATCGTTTTCCGGCTATGTGTCCGGTGGTGCGCGGAGTCGAACAGCCGGTGAACACTTCGGCACGCTGCGCCGATCGGAGGGGGCGGCGTGACCACCCTCGACCACGCGCCGGCACGGGCACGAGCACACTGACGCCCGTGGAGGGCAAACGCAAGCGCGGAGAGCTGAGGATCTACCTCGGCGCGGCGCCCGGCGTCGGCAAGACGTTCGCCGTGCTCGGCGAGGCGCACCGGCGTCGGGCGCGGGGCACGGACGTCGTGGTCGGCCTGGTCGAGACGCACGGCCGGGAGAAGACCGCGGCCCTGCTCGACGGCCTGGAGCAGCTGCCGCGCCGACGCGTTTACCACCGGGGCATAGATCTCGAAGAGCTCGATGTCGATGCTCTGCTGGCCCGTGCGCCGGAGGTCGCGGTGGTGGACGAGTTGGCGCACACCAACGTGCCCGGCTCGCGCAACGCCAAGCGCTGGCAGGACGTCGAAGAGCTGCTGGACGCGGGCATCGACGTGCTGTCCACGGTCAACGTCCAGCACCTCGAATCGCTCAACGACGTGGTCGAACGCATCACCGGCGTGGCCCAGCGCGAGACCGTGCCGGACGAGATCGTCCGCCGCGCCGAGCAGGTCGAACTGGTGGACCTCACGCCCGAGGCGCTGCGCCGCCGGCTCGCGCACGGCAACGTCTACGCCGCGCACAAGATCGACGCGGCGCTGGGCAACTACTTCCGGGTCGGCAACCTCACCGCGTTGCGCGAACTCGCCCTGCTCTGGGTGGCCGACCAGGTCGACGTCGCGTTGCAGCGGTACCGCTCGGAGCAGAGCATCACCGACACCTGGGAGACCAGGGAACGGGTCGTGGTGGCGATCAGCGGGGGCCCGGAGAGCGAGACGCTGATCCGCCGCGCCCGCCGCATCGCGGTGCGTGCGGGCGCGGACCTGATGGTCGTGCACATCATGCGCGGTGACGGCCTGGCCGGCGCGTCACCGCAGCTGGTGGCCGGTTTCCGGCGGGTCACCGAGGACGTCGGCGCGACGTTCCACAGCGTGGTGGGCGACGACGTGCCGACCGCGCTGCTGGAGTTCGCCCGCGGCGTGAACGCCACCCAACTCGTGCTGGGCACGTCGCGGCGCTCGCGCCTGGCCCGGGTGTTCGAGGAGGGCATCGGCGCGGCGGTCATCCAGGCGTCCGGGCCGATCGACGTGCACATGGTCACCCACGACGAGGCGCGTCGCGCCCCACGGTGGCGGTGGGGCGACGGCACGCGCTCCAGGCCGCGGAAGCTGCTCGGGTGGACGCTGGCGTTGGTGCTGCCCGCCGTCGTGACCGGCGTGGGGACACTGCTCCGCGACAGCCTGGCGTTCTCCACCGACCTGGTCGGGTTCTTCCTGGCCACGGTCGTGGTCGCGCTGATCGGCGGGCACGGCCCGTCGCTGGCCACGGCGTTCCTCGGCGCCGGGCTGCTGAACTTCTTCTTCACCCCGCCCTACTACAGCCTCACGGTCGCGAACCCGGAGAACCTGGTCACGCTGATCGCGATGCTGCTGGTGGCGGTGCTGGTGGCCCTGGTGGTGGACCGCTCGGCGCGGCTGGCCGAGCAGGGCGCGCGGGCCCGCACCGAGGCCGCGTTGCTCGCCTCCTACGCGCGGACCGTGCTGACCAGCCCGTTCCCGTTGGCGCGGCTGCTGGAGAAGGTGCGGGAGAACTTCGGGCTGGAGTCGGTGGCGTTGCTGGAGCGGCGCGACGGGGAGTGGGAGCGGGTGGCGTGCGTCGGACCCCAGCCGTGTGCCGAGCCGGACGACGCGGATGTGGACGTGCCGGTGACCGCGGACGTGCACCTGGCGTTGCGCGGCCGGACGCTGCCGGCGGGCGACCAGCGGGCGTTGGAGGCGGCGGCCGGTCAGGCGTTGATGGCGTTGCGGCAGCAGCGGATGGCCGCCGAGACGGCCGACGCGCAGCGGCGTGCGGAGACCACGGAGCTGCGCACCGCGTTGCTGTCCGCCGTGGGGCACGACCTGCGCACCCCGTTGACCTCCATCAAGGCCGCCATCGGCAGCCTGCGCGACACCGATCTGCGACTGTCCGATGAGGACACTTCGGAGCTGCTGGAGACCGTCGAGGTGTCCGCCGACCGGCTGACCGGCCTGATCGACAACCTGCTCGACTCGTCCCGGCTGGCCACCGGCGCGGTCGCGCCGCAGCTGCGTGCGGTGACGTACGACGAGGTGGTGGCGCGCGCCTTGGCCGGTATCGACGAACGCCGCACGGTGTCCGTGGACGTGGCCGAACAGCTGCCGCCCGTGCTCGCCGACATCGGCCTGCTGGAACGCGTCGTGGCGAACGTGATCGACAACGCCCTGCGGCACGGCAGACTCACCCCGCGCCGCCTGGTGGACGTGGACGGCGACGGCCGGATCATGGTGGACGAGCCGGAGATCGCGGTGCGTGCGAGCGCCTACGGCGACCGGGTGGAGCTGCGCGTGGTCGACCACGGGCAGGGGCTGCCGAAGAACACGGCCGACGCGGTGTTCGCGCCGTTCCAACGCCTGGGCGACCGTGCCGCCACACCGGGCGTCGGCCTCGGGTTGAGCGTGGCGAAGGGTTTCGTGGACGCCATGGGTGGCGCCATCACGGCGGAGGACACACCGGGCGGCGGCCTGACGATCGTCATCTCGCTGCCGATCGCCGAGGTGACGCCGGCATGACCACCGTCTTAGTCGTGGACGACGACCCGCAGATCGTGCGCGCGTTACGGATCAGTCTGACCGCCCACGGGTACGACGTGCTGACCGCCGTGGACGGCGCGTCCGCGTTACGCGCGGCGGAGGGCCGGCCCGATGTGGTGGTGCTGGACCTCGGCCTGCCCGACCTGGACGGCATCGACGTGATCACCGGTCTGCGGCGGTCCACCACCGCGCCGATCGTGGTGCTGTCCGCCCGGCTCGACTCGGCGGACAAGGTGCGCGCGCTGGACGCCGGCGCGGACGACTACGTCACCAAACCGTTCGGCATGGACGAGTTCCTGGCCCGGCTGCGGGCCGCCGTGCGCCGGTCGAACAGGCGGGCCTACGAGCCGCCCGTGCGCACGGCGTCGTTCACCATCGACCTGACCGCGAAGAAGATCCACCGCGCCGGGTCCGAGGTGCACCTCACCCCGACCGAGTGGGGTCTGCTGGAGGCCCTGGTCCGGGCGCGCGGCGAGGTGATCAGCCCGCAGCGGCTGCTGACCGAGGTGTGGGGGCCGACCTACACGTCGGCCACCCACTACTTGCGCGTCTACCTCGTCCAGTTGCGCCGCAAGCTCGAACCGGACCCCGCCCACCCCAGGCACCTGCTGACCGAACCCGGGCAGGGCTACCGCTTCCAGGCGTGATCAGCCCAGCGGCGTCGTGCTGATCACGGTCCACTTCACGGCCTTGAGCGTGCCGTCGGCGGTGGTGCTCTCGCCGACGATCGTGCCCCGGTCGTTCAACGCCACCGGCAGGCTGTGCGCGCCGCCGAGCGAGCCCAGGTAGGAGACCTTCCCGGCCCGCCACAGGAACGCGCGCGGCGCGTCGGGGTTGTCCGCCGACGTCCAGCCGATCACGTCACCCCGCTCGTTGACCGCGACCGCCTCGGACGGGCCGGGCACACCCAGGTCCACCGGCTTGCCGCCGCCCGGCCACAGCGTGGCCTTCCGGACGCCGCTGAACTCCGTGGTCCAGCCGACGACGTCACCGCGCTCGTTGAGCGCCTGCGGGCCGTTGGCCACCTGGCCGGACGTGGACAGCACGGTCACGCCGCCGCCTTCCCAGCGCAGCGCCTGGTTCCCCCGGTTGCCGACGATCACGCCGGCCTCGTTGATCGCCTCCACCGAGTAGCTGCCGGAGCCGGACACCGTCGCCAGCCGGGTGCACGTCGTGGCGTTCGTGCAGCGGAACGCGTGCACGTCGTTGGTGAACATGGGCGTCTTCGACCCCGCGATCACGCCGGCGTCGTTGATCGCGCTCAGCGACAGGTGCGACCCGGACACCGCCAACGACGTGTGCTTGCCGTCGCGCCACACCGCCGCGTGCTCCTGGTGGTACCCGGACGGCGAGCCGGAGTACGTCATCGGCACCACGCCGTTGTTGTTGATCGCCGACGCGACGACCCAGCCGGAGCCGGACGGCGTGAGGTCGAAGACCTTGCCCTCGTGCCAGATCCGGGGCTGTTGGACGTAGGGGCCGGCACCGGTGACGGACTCCAGGCCGAGCACCTGGCCGATCTGGTTGAGGCCGGTCGGAGTGCCCTTGCCGAGGTCGGTGGCCACGTTGCCGCGGGCCCACTGGACGGCGCGCGGCGCGCCGTTGCCGGAGGCGGCGCCGACTACCTGGCCGAGGTCGTTGACCGCGATGGTGCGGTGGGTGGGGTAGCCGGGCAGGCCGGGTAACTCGGTGATGACGGCGCTCGCGCCGGCGGCGGGCGCGATCACCAGCGGCAGGGCCAAGGCCAGGGCGAGGACGCCGAGGGACGTGCGTGACTTGGGCATGATCGCTCCATTGCGAGATGTCCGCTGAATCGATTCGAACGGTAGTCTCGGCGGGACGGCGCCGGCGTCGGCCGGACAGCGGAATCGAGGGGGAACCGTTGGCTGCCCGAGAGGTTTCGACGCAAGACGTCCTGGCCCGGTTCGGCGCCGCCGAGGCGGTCCGGTTGACCGGCGGCGTGGTCAACACGGTGTGGCTCGTTCGTGGTCCCGAACGCGATGCCGTGCTCAAGACGACCGACGACGCGCCGCAATCCTTGTTCGAGATCGAGGCGCAGGGCTTGACGGTGCTGCGCGAGCACGGCCTGAGCACGCCCGAGGTGCTCGACGTCGGTGCCGACTGGCTGCTGCTGGAGGCGCTGACACCGGAGCCGCCGGCGTCCGACGCGTTCTGGGAGACCGCGGGACGGGCGATCGCCGCGCTGCACGACGTGCGCGGCCCGAGGTTCGGCTGGGAGCACGACGGGTGGCTGGGCGTGCTCCCGCAGCGCAATACGTGGCACGACGACGGGCACGCGTTCTTCGTCGAGCAACGGCTCCTGCGCTACCTGGACGAGCCGAAAGTCGACGCCGTGCTGACGACGGAGGACCGCACCGCGCTGGAACGGCTGTGCACGCGACTGCCCGAGATCGTGCCCGCCGCGCCGCCCGCGTTGACCCACGGCGACTTGTGGCACAACAACGTTGTCGCCACTGCGGCGGGCGAGCCCGCGTTCATCGATCCGGCGGTGTCGTGGATGTGGCCGGACGTGGACCTCAGCATGATGTTCTGCGGCAAGGACTCGCCCGCCCGTTTCTTCGACGCCTACCACGAGGTCCGGCCGCTGGACGCGGGTTGGCGTGATCGGATGCCCGTGGTCTTCCTCCGGGAAATCCTCAGCACCGTGGCGCACGAAGGCGACCGGTGGGGTGCGCTGGACTACCTCCGCGAGGTGCTGCGCCCGTTCCGCGGTGTCTCGATTGGCGATTAGCCGAGGACCCGGACCCGCGGACCCCGACCGACCGGCGGCACGTGGTCGGCCCGGTCCCGCACAAACCGCAGTGATCTGCGCGCTCCAGGCAACTTCATGGCTCTCTGCGGTGTCCTAGTCACTGAGGGGAGTGGCAGTCGGCAAGGTGCTGCCACGGTGACAGGGGGAGTTCGACATGTCCCGCAGAACTACGGCGTTACTGGCAGTCGGGCTGGTGACGGCGGCCGCGATGACCGCCGTGACCGGCTCGGCGACTGCGGCGCCGCCCACTGGTCAAGGCGCGGAAAGCCCGGACGGCACGGTCACCTTGCTCACCGGCGACGTGGTCACACTCCGCGCCGGACGGGCGGAAGTGCGGCCGGGGAGTGGCCGCGAGTCGGTGCGGTTCCTCCAGCACCGCGATGAGCACGGGGACCTGCACGTGGTGCCCGCCGACGCCGCCTCCGCCATCCGGTCCGGGCAGTTGGACGAGCGGTTGTTCGACGTCACGGGTCTGATCCGGGCCGGCTACGACGACCGGTCGAGCCCGGTCACCCCGTTGATCGTGACCTCGGCGGGACCGGCGATCGCGGGTGGGCACGCCCTGCCGAGCGTCGGCGGGTTCGCCTACGAAGCGCCGAAGGACACCGCGTTCTGGTCGGGTGCGCGGACAGCCGGTGTGGATCGGGTGTGGTTGGACGGCCCGGTGCGGGCCACGCTGGACCGCAGTGTCCCGCAGATCGGTGCGCCGCAGGCGTGGCAGGCCGGGCACACCGGCAACGGCACCAAGGTCGCCGTGCTGGACACCGGCATCGACCCCACCCACGCGGATCTCGCGGGCGCGGTGGTGGAGGCGAAGAACTTCAGCGACAGCGACACCACCGACGACCGGCTGGGCCACGGCACGCACGTCGCCGCGACCATCACCGGCGCGGGCACGTACCAGGGCGTCGCCCCGGACAGTGCGCTGCTGGTCGGCAAGGTGCTCGGCGACAACGGCGGCGGCCGTGAGTCGGACATCATCGCCGGTATGGAGTGGGCCGTCTCCGCTCAAGCGGACGTGGTCAACCTGAGCCTGGGCAGCGCTTGGCCCACCGACGGCTCAGACCCGATGTCGCAGGCGGTCAACCGGCTCACCGAGCAGAGCGGCGCGTTGTTCGTCGTGGCGGCGGGCAACAGCGGGCCGGACGACCAGTCCATCGGCAGTCCGGCCGCAGCGGACGCGGCGCTCACCGTGGGTGCGGTGGACCGTTCCGACAACCTCGCGGAGTTCTCTTCACGCGGTCCGCGTTGGCTGGACAACGCCATCAAGCCGGACATCACCGCGCCGGGCGTGGACATCGTCGCGGCGCGCGCGAAGAACGGCACGATCGGCACGCCGGTAGGCGACGGGCACGTCGCGTTGTCCGGTACCTCGATGGCCACCCCGCACGTCGCGGGTGCGGCGGCGATCCTCGCCGGGCAGCACCCGGACTGGACCGCCGCGCAGCTCAAGAGCGCCCTGATGGGCAGTGCGAAGCCGAACCCGACGCTGTCGGTCTACGAGCAGGGCGCCGGTCGCGTGGACGTGGCCCGCGCGGCCGGGCAGGCGGTCTCGACGTCACCCGCGTCACTGAACCTGGGCACCGCGCAGTGGCCGCACCACGACGACGCGCCGATCGTGAAGGAGGTGACGTACCAGAACTCCGGCACGACGCCGTTGACCCTGGACGTCGCCGCCGACCTGCGCGATCCGGCCGGAAACCCGGTACCCGCCGACATGGTCACCGTGTCGCCGTCCTCGGTGACGATCGCGCCGGGCGGTTCGGCGGCGGTCACCGTCACCACGAAGACCTCGGTGGACTCGCCGGACGGCCTCTACGGCGGCGTGCTCGTCGCGACCGGCGGCGACACGGCGATGCGCACGCCGATCGGCGTGACCAAGGAGGTCGAGAGCTACGACGTGAAGCTGACGTTCCTCGACCACAACGGCGCCCTCACCCCGGAGTACTTCTACCGGTTCGTGGAGATCGAACGGCGGAAGGCGCACGTGCAGCACGACCCGTCCGGCACGTTCGTCGCCCGGCTGCCCAAGGGCGTGTTCTACCTGGACGCGTCGATCCAGACCCTCGACCCCGGACTGATCACCCAGTTCCTGGAGCCCAGCTTCACCGTCACCGGCGCCACCGAGCTGGTGTTCGACGCGCGCCAGGGCAAGCCGCTGTCCGTGAAGGTGGAGAAACCGGACGCCAAGACCGGCTACACCGACCTGTTCTTCGCCCGCAAGACCGCGTGGGGCGACACCGGCAACGGACTCGTCGGGTTCGGCCTCGACGGTCTGCTGTTCGTGCCGTCGAAGACGTCCGCGCCCGGTGCGGCGAGCTTCACGGTGACCACGCGGCTGGCCAAGCCGGACACCGACCGCACGTTCGTCGGCAGCCCGTACCAGTACAACGTCCAGTGGGCGCACGACGGCGGCGTGCCCGAGCAGTTGGAGCGCTCGTTCGCCGACCGCGACCTGGTGAAGGTGAACTCGGTGACCGCCGCGGCCGCGCCGGGCAAGACCGGGTTCCGCGACCAGATGGCGGGTGGCCCGCTGCCGCTGCGGATCACCGAGTACTACACGCCGGACACCCCTTGGTACGGCAGCTTCGCGCAGATGACGGCGCCGAACGCGTACCCGTCGGAGACCGGCCAGTACACCTCCCTGCCACGAGAGTTCCAAGCCGGGAGGCCGGTCACCGAGAAGTGGAACACCGCCGTGTTCGGCCCGGCGTTCCCGCAGGCGAGGCGCACTTACGAGTGGGCGGAACGGCGTGGTGACCGGCTCGGGTTCTACGTGCCGATGTTCACCGACCAGGACTCGAACCACTACGGCTTCTCGCAGACGGGGAAGGCGCAGACCACGTTGCACCGCGACGGCACGATGCTCGCCGGGACCTGGGACTACGCGGGCTCGCTGACCGCCGACGTGCCCGCGGACAAGGGCACGTACGTGCTGAACGCGAAGGCCAACCGGGCCGGCGTGGCCGACCTGTCCACGTTCGTGATGGCGGAGTGGACGTTCACCTCGGAGCACGTGGCGGGGGAGGAGCCCGCCGCGGTGCCGTTGCTGGCGGTGCGGTTCGCGCCGTCGTTGGACGACCAGAACCGTGCGGCGGCGGGGCGGCCCTTCGCGTTCCCGGTGTACGTGCAGCGCAACGGCGTGGCCGGTGCCGAGGGCGTGGCCAAGCCCGCTGTGCAGGTGTCGTACGACGACGGCACCACGTGGAAGCCGGTGCCGCTGGTGAAGACCGGTGAGCGCTGGATCGCGGCGGTCGCGCACCCGGCCGACGCGAAGTTCGTCTCGCTCAAGGCCCAGGCGCGGGACGCGGCGGGCAACTCGGTCGATCAGCGGATCATCAGGGCGTACGCGCTGAAGTGACCCCTCGTCGGTGAACCCTTGAGTGGACCCGCCCGGTCACCGGCCGGGCGGGTCCAACGGGTTGTCCGACACCCGCCGCGCCCAGCCGTCGCGCATCAGCTCGGCGGCGGCACGGCCCAGGTGGACGCCGCTCGGGTCAGGACACGACGCCGTCCGCGACCAGGCCCGCCCAGATCGCCTCACCGACCGCGGTCAGCGCCGACTGGGGTCGGATCATCACGGTGAACGTGCCGATCCGGCCGTCCTCGTCCAGCTCGATCAGGTCGATGCCCTCCACCTGCTTGCCGTTCACCACCGTGCGGAAGTGCAGGACGTGGCCGTTGGGCCCCTCGTACTGGCCGATGTACCGGAAGTCCTCGAACGTCCGTTGCAGCACGCCGAACAGGGCGCGCACGGCGTCGATTCCCTCGAACGGCTGGAACTTCACCGGGCTGTGGAACGTGATGTCGTCCGCGAACAACGCCGTGCCGCCGACGATGTCGCCCGCCTCGACGGCCGCCTTGAACTCCAGTGCCGCGTTCACCTGGTGCCTCCTGGGTCAGATCGTGGCCGCGAGTCGCGTGCCCTGGTCGATGGCGCGTTTGGCGTCCAGCTCCGCGGCGACGTCCGCGCCGCCGATGACGTGCGTGACGACACCGCGTTCGGTGAGCACGTCCGCGAGGTCGCGCACGGATTCCTGGCCCGCGCACACGACGACCGTGTCCACCGCCAACACCTGCGGCCGTTCGCGCTTCGGGCCGAACGTGATGTGCAGGCCCGCGTCGTCGATCCGCTCGTAGTTCACCCCGGTCAGCTGCTCGACCCCCTTGGCGGCCAGCGCCGCCCGGTGCACCCAGCCGGTGGTCTTGCCCAGACCCTTGCCGATCCGGGACGTCTTGCGCTGCAACAGGTACACCTGCCGCGCGGCCTGGGCCGGCTTCGGCTCGGTGACGCCGCCGCGCACCTGCTCGGGATCGGTGACGCCCCACTCCGCGCGCCACTCGTCCACGTCGAGGGCGGGGGAGGAGGCGTGGGTCAGGAACTCGCTCACGTCCACCCCGATGCCGCCCGCGCCGATCACCGCGACCCGATCGCCGACGGGCGCGCCGTGGCGGACCACGTCCACATAGGACAGCGCGCGCTCCACGCCGGGGATGGCGGGAATCCGTGGCGCGACGCCGGTGGCGATGACGACCTCGTCGAACTCGGCCACGTCGTCGGCGGTGACCCGCGTGCCGAGGTGCAGCTTGACGCCGGTCAGTTCGATCCGCCGCCGGTAGTAGCGGATCGTCTCGGCGAACTCCTCCTTGCCGGGGATGCGGCGGGCGATGGCGAACTGGCCGCCGATGTCGTCGTCCGCCTCGAACAACTCCACCGCGTGCCCGCGCTCGGCCAGCGCCGTCGCCGCCGCGAGACCCGCCGGACCCGCGCCGACCACCGCGACCCGCTTCGCGCGACGGGTCGGCAGCAGGATCAACGTGGTCTCGTTGCCCGCACGCGGGTTGACCATGCAGGACGCCTTCTTCAGCGCGAACGTGTGGTCCAGGCACGCCTGGTTGCACGCGATGCACGTGTTGATCTCGTCCGCCCGGCCGGTCTCGGCCTTGCGCACCCACTCCGGGTCGGCCAGGAACGGGCGGGCCATGGACACCATGTCCGCGTCACCGCGCGCCAGCACTTCCTCGGCGACCTGCGGCATGTTGATCCGGTTCGAGGTGACCACCGGGATGCCGACGTGCGGGCGCAGCTTCGCGGTGACGTTCGTGAACGCCGCGCGCGGCACGGACGTGACGATGGTCGGCACGCGTGCCTCGTGCCAGCCGATGCCGGTGTTGATGATCGTCGCGCCGGCGGCCTCGATCTCCTGGCCGAGCGCCACCACCTCGTCCCACGTCTGACCGTCCTCGACCAGGTCGATCATCGACAGCCGGTAGATCAGGACGAAGTCCGGTCCCGCCGCCTCACGGCACCGGCGCACGATCTCGATCGCGATGCGCCGCCGGTTCTCCGGGCTGCCGCCCCAGCGGTCGGTGCGCTTGTTGGTGCGGGGCGCGAGGAACTGGTTGATGAAGTAGCCCTCGGAGCCCATGATCTCGACGCCGTCGTAACCCGCCTCGCGGGCGAGGGCCGTGGCGCGGGCGAACGCGTCGATCTGCGCGCGCACGCCCCGGTCGGACAGCGCTCGTGGGCGGAACTTGCTGATCGGGGCCTTGAGCGCGGACGCGGACACGCTCAACGGGTGGTAGGCGTACCGGCCGGCGTGCAGGAGTTGGAGGGCGATCTTGCCGTCGTTCTCGTGCACCGCTTGGGTGATGGTGCGGTGGTCGCGCGCTTCACCGCGCGTGGAGAGCTTGGACGAGAACGGGTAGAACCAGCCCGCGCGGTTGGGGGAGAAGCCCCCGGTGACCATGAGGCCGACGCCGCCGCGCGCCCGTTCGGCGAAGTAGGCGGCGAGCTTGTCGAAGTCCTTGGCGCGGTCCTCGTTGCCGGTGTGCATGGAGCCCATGAGGACCCGGTTGCGCAGGGTCGTGAAGCCCAGGTCGAGGGGCTTGAGCAGGTTCGGGTACTCGGTCATCGCCGGTCGTCCTCTCGCATAGCGGCCAGCACCTCGTCGCACCACTCGACCAGCGCCTGCTCGGCCCGGATGCCGCCGCGCAGGACCAGGTACTGGTGCAGCCGCCGGCCGGACAGGGCCGCCGGGGCGGGGAAGTCCTTCTTCTCGATGGCGAGGTAGACGTCGAGGCGTTCGGCGTGCAGGTCGCGGTGCCGGGCGATCTCGCCGATCAGGGCGGTCGAATCGCCCAACGACGCGCCGCGCACCTTCACCGACAGGTCGTGCCGGATGGTCTCCGGTTCGCCGGGGGCGGCGAGCCAGCGCGCGAGTTCGCCGTGGCCCGCTTCGGTGACCTCGTAGACCTTCTTGTCCGGGCGACCGTCCTGGGTCACCTCGTGACCCGACACCCAGCCGAGGTCCACCATGCGCTTGAGCGTGCGGTAGATCTGCTGGTGGGTGGCGGGCCAGAAGAAGCCGATCGACTTCTCGAACCGCTGGGCCAGTTCGTAGCCCGAGCCCGAGCGCTCGTCCAACGACACGAGGATCGCGTGCTCCAACGCCATGGCGGTGACGGTAGCTGTGCAACGGGGTGCAGTGCAACTAGTTGCATAACTCCCACGGTCGCGGCGATCAGGTGAGCCCCCGGTTCGGCAGATCTGTTCCGGTACCCGTTGCCGTGGCGAATCCACCGCTGGTTGTTCCCCCGGTACAACTCCACATGGCCACAGCGCCGCCGTTGCCCGTGTTGCCGCCGCGAACCTCCAGGCACATCCCGCTCAGCCTCGATGCGATCTGGACGCCCGCACCCGGATCGGCGCCCCACTGGTGGTGGGGTCCGGCGACGTCCGTCGTGGCACATTCGGACGTAGTCTGTACAACTTTGCCTGCTCGATAACTTCAGTGTTGACTAAAATTAGCTGTCAACCGGTCCGGCGCGCACAGAGCGGATCAAGAAAACGCTGAGGACAGCCCAGGAACCTACTGCTGGGAGCGCTGAGCACGTGCCCGGCGCTTGCCCTCGTGCATCGCCTGCACGCGCGCGACCGGGATGGTGTGCCCCTCGGCCACCAGATCGTCGGGCAGCTTCTGCGGCGCGGGCATCCGCGAGTTCCACGGGTCCTCGTCACCCAGCAACGCGGCGGCGGTCCGCACGGTGAAATCGGCCGGCGTCACGGAATCCAGGTCGTCCCACGCCACCGGGAACGACACCGTCGCACCCGGCCGAATCCGAGGGCTGTACGCAGCGGCCACGGTCGACCCGTACGCGCGCGTCGAATCGAGGAACACCCGCCCGCCCCGGTCGTCCTTGATGAACGCGGTCGTCGCCAACGCCGGGTCCAACCGCTCGGCACGCGCCGCCAACGCCCGCGTCGCGGCGGCGACATCGTGATCGACGCCCTCCACGGGCACGAACACGTGCACACCCTTGGACCCGCTGGTCTTCACCACCCCGGACAGCCCGTCGTCGGCCAACGCCCGCCGCACGAGTTTCGCCGCCGCCACGACCACGTCGAACCCGGCGCCCTCCGGTGGGTCGAGGTCGAGCACCAGGTAGGTGGGCCGGTCGAACGCCCCCGCGAGCGCCAACGTGACGTGGTACTCCACCGCCCGCTGGTTGGCGAACCAGAGCAACGTGCGCCGGTCCTCGCACACCGCGTACCGGATCTCGCGCTTGGACGTCTCGGCCCACAGCGTCACGGTCGGCACCCACGGCGGCGTGTACTTGGGCAGGTTCTTCTGGGTGAACGGCTCCTGTCCGGGCCGCACCCGGATGACCGACAGCGGTCGCCCGGCCAGTCCGGGGATGATCCGGTCCCGCACCGCGTCGAGGTAGTCGACCAGGTCGCCCTTGGTCGCGTTCGCCCCGTCGAACAGCGGCTGGTCGAGGTTGGTCAACGCCACGCCGTCGCGTTCTTCACCCATCGCACCACCCTTCCGGGTCCCCGCGCCGTCGGCAAGCCGGACACGGCCCGCTCCGGCAGTGGAACGGGCCGTGTCGCGGGAAGACTCGGGCCGGTGCGGCCGGCCCCGGCTCAGGGCCGGCCGCGCGCGAATCGCTACGCCGGCTGTTGGCTCCCGGTCTGGGCGGGTGTCACGGTTTCGGTGAGCCCGGTCAGGGCCTGTGGCAAGGGGCCTCGGTGCAGGACGCCGAGGCGTTGGGTGGCGCGGGTGAGGGCGACGTAGAGCTCGGCCGCGCCGCGTGGGCCGTCGGCGAGGATGCGTTCCGGTTCCACGACCAGGACGGCGTCGAACTCCAGGCCCTTCGTCTCCGACGCCGCCACCGTGCCCGGCACGCCGGGTGGTCCGATCACGACGCTGGTGCCGACGCGTCCGGCTTCGTCCCGCACGAATTCCTCGATGGCTGCGGGCAGTTCGTCCTCGGTGACCTGCCTGGACCACGGTTGGACGCCGCACGCGCGGACCGACTCCGGTGGCTGGACCTCGGGGGCGAACTCGGCGAGCAGCGCGGCGGCGACGGTCATGATCTCGGCCGGGGTGCGGTAGTTCACCGTCAGTGACCGGTAGGCCCAGCGGCCGGGCACGTACGGCTCCAGCATGGTGTCCCACGATGTCGCCCCGGCCGCCGACCGGCGTTGGGCGAGGTCGCCGACCACCGTGAAGGATCGGCCGGGGCAGCGCCGCATCAGCACCCGCCAGTCCATTTCGGACAGTTCTTGGGCCTCGTCGACCACGACGTGGCGGTAGGTCCAGTCGCGGTCCGCGGCGGCGCGTTCGACGAGTTCGCGGGTGTCGCGTTCGAGGACGCGCTCCGCCAGGTCCTCGGCGTAGAGGAGGTCCTGGGCGAGCAGGTGGTCCTCGTCGTCCATCATGTCCTGGCGGTCCACCTGGAGCATGTCCAGCACGCGGGTGGCGTACGCGGCCTCGTCCTTGCGTGCTCGTTCGGCGGCCTGGTCGGCCGACTTGTCGCGGCCAAGCAGGTCGACCAGTTCGTCGAGCAGCGGCACGTCCGACACCGTCCAGGCGTCGCCGTCGGCGCGCGACAGCACCTGGTCGGCGCCTGCCGCTCGCAGTCGTTCGGGGGACGTGTACAGCTGGGCCAGCAGTGTCTTCGGCGTCAGCATCGGCCAGAGTTCGTCGAGCGCGGCGGTGAACTTGTCGTCGTTCGCGAGTTCGTTGAGCAGGTCTGCCCGCACGCGTTCCCACGCTTCGCGGTCTTCCCGGGTCAGCCAGCCCCGGCCGATCCGGGCTATCGCCCGTTCGGTGAGCACGTAGGTGATGATCTCGGTGAACGCGGTGCGGGCCTCGTTGTGCGGCAGTCCGCTCGCGCGTGCTTCCTCCCTGGCCCACTCCGCGGTCTCGGCGTCGATGCGCACCGTGACGCCGCCCAGTTCGATCGGCAGCGGGTCCTCCGGCAGCCGCTGCCGGTGGGCGATCGCCGCTTTGAGCACGTCCAGGATCTTCAGCGAGCCTTTGAGCCGCGCGGCTTGCGGGGTGTCCTCGGCGGTGACGCGCAGACCGGGCACGAGGTCGCCGGTGGTCATGAACACCACGTCGGACTCGCCCAGCGACGGCAGAACGCGGCCGATGTGGTTGAGGAACGCGGGGTTGGGTCCGACCACGAGCACACCGTGGCGTTCCATCCGTTCCCGCTGGGTGTAGAGCAGGTAGGCGACGCGGTGCAGCGCCACCACGGTCTTCCCGGTGCCCGGGCCGCCCTCGATCACCAGCACGCCCGGGTGGTCGAGCCGGATGATCCGGTCCTGCTCGGCCTGGATCGTCGCCACGATGTCGCGCATCCCGTCACCGCGCGGCGCGTTGACGGCCGCGAGCAGGGCCGCGTCGCCTCCTTCGGCGCCGTCGGGGCGGCCGAGCACCTCGTCGGTGAAGTCGGCCACTCGACGCCCGCGGGTGTGGAACTGGCGGCGTCGACGCATGTTCTCCGGGTTCGCGGCGGTGGCGATGTAGAACGCGCGTGACGCGGGTGCCCGCCAGTCGAGCAGCACCGGTTCGTACCCGTCCTCCTGGTCGAAGAGTCCGATCCGGCCGATGTAGGAATGTTCGCCCGAAAGGGTGTCCAGCCGGCCGAAGCACAGCCCGTTGTCCGCCACGTCCAGCCGCTTCGCCTCTCGGGCCAGCGCGCGCACCTCGACGTCCCGTTCCATGGGTGTGCCGCCGTTCCCCCGCACCGCCGCGTTGTACGCACCCTTCACCCGTGCACGCTCGGCGTCGAGCTGCCTGTAGAGCCCGGCGACGTAGCTCCGCTCGGACCGCAGTTCGTCTTCGTACCCCTGAGTTGACACATGCCCCTCACAGCGGCTAACCTGATATTACTTTCGGCGGGTTTTCCATTGGGATGTGGAAGACACGCCGATTTTCTATTGTCCATCTCTTGTCAAGCGCCGCCCGCAGAACATGAAGAAGCGATGGCCGGTGCACGGCCTGGTTCTTCGCGGGGCCGATTCGTGGTTCACACGGATACCGGCGGCTTTTCCCGGCTGACCGTGTCGAGCAGCAGCTTCGCGGCCACCGTCGTCCCGTCGGTGCGGATCGTGCCGGCCACGGCGGTCGCTCGGGCGCGGGTCTCGGGGGTCAGGGCCGTGCCGAGTGCGGCAGACGGGGACTCGAAGGTCGGAGTGGGACCGTCGACACCGGCCAGTCGCTCTGCGAAGTCCGGCGGCGCGCACACCCGCACGTCCGCGCCGAGTGCCCGCAACCGCACCGCGAGTCCCGCCAGCGGCTCGACGCCTCCGCGCGAGTCATAGCCCGACAACAAAAAACGCACTTCGCGGCTCCGATTTTCGCAGGTTCCGGCTTCGGTCGGTGATTCTGCGGCACGACCGGGGTCTTGCCGCAAGCCCCCCGGTGCGCTATAAATTAAGAGTGGGAAGGAGTGAGTACTCCCTTTTTCCTTCGTCGTCCGTTGTGGACGGACAACCTCCTCGCGAGGCGCCGGTGGGTCGTGTACGGCGGCGACGACACCACTGAAGAGCTCGTCGCCGATCCGGATACCTTTACGGACTTTAGGTTAGCCTCGCCTTGCCGGGTTCGTGTTGCGGCCTCCGGTGGTCGGTGGCAACGTCGGGACTCCCGAACACCGCGGTCCAGAGGGAGCGTTCATGACCACCACGGAAATGCCGGCCGTCAGCGAGTGCACGGTGACGGGTTGTTCGTACAACCACGACGGTTGTCACGCTTTCGCGATCACCGTGAGCGGTGCCAACGGTGCCGCCGACTGCGGAACGTTCATTCCGCTGGCCCGCAAGGGCGGCTTGGAGAAGGTCGTGGCGCAGGTCGGCGCGTGCACGCGCACGGATTGCGTCCACAACACCGACCTGGAGTGCACCGCGTCCGCCGTGCGCGTCGGCCCCGGTCAGGGCGACCACGCCGCCAACTGCCTGACCTACACCAGGGCCGCCTCGACGCCGACCCCCGGGATCATGTCCTGAACGCACTGTCCGGTTGGGAATGCGCTGTCCGGTACTGAATAAGCCGGCCGGGTGGACTACCACTACAACCTCCTCCACCGCTGTCGAGCCGGATAACGGCGGCCGCCGGTCGGTCAGCACCCCCCACCCTGACCGACCGGCGGCACATCCGACGGCGTCTCAGCGCCGTATGCGGTGGTGCCCCGCCACCACGAGCGCGGCGGCGAACAGCACCAGGTTCTTCACCACGAACTCACCGGTGACGCTGAGCAGCAGCGGGTTGCCGTCCCGGAACGCCACTCCCGGCTGCACCAGCAGCACCAGGAACGTGCCGAGCAGGTGCAGCGCCGTCACCGCCGCCACCAGCCTCACCCGGACCCCCACGACCAGCGCCATGCCCGCCAGCACCTCGAACACGCCGACCACCGGCACGAACCAGGACGCCGGCAGGAACGGCACCGTGTCGGCGATGAGTTCGTGCACCGGTGACGTGCCGGCGACCTTCAACACGCCGAACCACACGAACACCACACCCAGCGCGATCCGCAGCAGCACGGCCCCTCGGTCGAGCACGCCGTCCACCGCGAGTAACACCCCGTCCAACCGGCCGCGAGGCGGCACCGCGCGGCCGGTCTCCGGTGGTCTGATCAGCTCCTGGCTCATCCTTCATCCCCCTCGTCGGTCACCGGACCGACGGGCGGCCGTGAGCGTGTCGCCCAAGGTCCGCAACTGCTCGTCGGTCCGCAGCACCTGCTCGGCGACCACGTCGAGCGCCCGGTCCAGGTGCGGGCGCACCGTCGTGGTCCAGTCGAGGTCCCCGGCCCGGTCCCGGGCCTGTTCGGTGGGCTCCGGGAACGCCGTGGCCACCGCGTACACAGCCGCGCCGAGCACCGCGTCCAGCACCAGTTCCGGCAGCAGGGACATCACCAGGTTCGGCAGGTGTCCCGCCTGCTCGGCACCGGACCGCGGCTGCCACGGGTCCAGGTGCGCCCGCACCGCCTCCCACAGGCCGGGGTCGACCGCGCCCACGCCGTACCGGCCGGCCCACTGCAGCGTGTCCGCCCTGGTCACGGTGGCCGCCAGCACCTCACGGGCCTCCGCGCCGATGCGCAGCAGTTCCGCCAGGTCCAAGGTGTCCGGGCCACCCATCCGGTCGGGCCGCAGGTCCATCGAAATTCGGTGGTGCCAGCGCGTCGCCCACACCGCCCGCCACCACATGGCCTCCTGCGCGGTCGGCCGGGCCAGCCACACCGCGATGTTGCGGTAGTAGGCCTTGATCTCCTCGTACGCGGCCCGGCCCGCCTCGGACGCGGCGAACCCGACGCTCTTGATCGGGTCCTGCGGCACGGTGGGGTCACCGACCAGGTTGACGTTGAAGAAGTGGTGCCACGTGGCGTCGACACTCACCCGGCCCACGCCCACCTGGTGCCCGTCGTACGCGCCGATCGCGCCGAACGTGCGCGCGTTCAGCCGGCCCTTGCGCAGGTCCCGGTCCGCCGGCCGGGCGTTGATCGCGGACCACGCGACGACCTCCGGCGCGAAACCCGCCGGGTACTCGGTCGTCTCGTACCCGTCGAACGTGAACGACCGGGTCAGGTCCTCCGGGACGTGGCACTCGCCCTCGTGCGGGTGGTCGGGCAGCACGCGGATCGTGCCGCGCGGTCCGCACAGCAGCGGGTGCGGGTACGCCTGGTGCGCCCACTTCGGCGAGTCCGACGTCGCGTACATGCGGGGCGTGACGACCTGCGGGATGTCGTCGGACTGGTCGTTGAGCTGGAACAGCGGGTCGTGGCCCTCGGACAGCGTGTCGTGGCGGTCCGGCCCGTCGATGGACGGCGCGACCGGCTCGCCGTTCGGGCCGGGGTTCGGCCAGTGCCACTTGCGCATGCTCCGCACCCGCGGCACGGCCCCGCACATCGACACGCCGAAGTCCTCGTGGTCACCGGTGGCGAACACGCCGCCACCGCCGTCCATGAACTCCGCGAGAGCCCTGAGCTCGGTCTGCTCCAACGGCGGCCGGGCGCTGCGGGCCACCCCGAACAGCCAGATCTGGTCGTACTGCGCCAGGTCGTGCCGGTCGAAGCGGAACAGCGGGATGTCGGCGGTCAACGCGGGCAGGTTGCGCTCGCGGTGCGCCTTGGTCACCTCGAACCGGACCCACGGGCCGGGCGGTGTCTCCAGCACGTCCACGAGCGTGGCCAGGCCGAAATCGGCCCGGTCGAAGCTCGCCTCGCCGTCGGCGACCATCAGGATGCGGACGTGGCGCGGCTCGGGCAGGACCGACGTGTTCGGCACGGGTGCTCCTCCGGCGGTTCGGTTCACGGGCTCGCTCACGGTGTGATCCCTTCGATTTCGACCAGCAGGTCCGGGCGGCAGACGTCGACGGTGAACACGGCGACGTCCGCGCGCCGGGAGAACTCGTCGCGGCACAGCCGCGTCACGGTCGGCACGTCCTCGGGGTGCTTGACGTAGACCTTGATCGCGCGCAGGTCCGCCAACGCGTAGCCGCCGTCGATGCCGTGCCGGGCGAGGTTGTCCGCCCCGATCAGGGCGGCGATGTTGGCCAGCGTCACCTGGCACTGGCGGACCACGTCGCCGGGGCCGACGGTGGCGTGGTCGAGGATGCTCGCGGTGCCCGACACGTAGAGCGAGCCCCGGCCGTGCTCCGGCATCAGGTACGTCGCCCGCGCGAAGCTCGGCGACCTCGGTCCGTACTGCTCCGGGTACTCGTGCGCGGGCACCTGCAACGGGTTCTCCAGGTGCACGGCCGCGTGCGACCGGTGCGCCAGGAAGTAGAACCCGACGCCGCCGCCGAGCGCGCCGATGCCGGTGGACGCCGGCATGTCGTGGCCGCGCTCGTCGAACGCACGCCCTCGGCCGACGCAGAAGTCCGCGTACACCTCGGTGCCGTGCGCGCTGCGGTCGGTGATGCCGTCGATCATGTTCCACATCCGGAACACGTTGCGGTACCCCAGGTGCTCGACCAGCTCGAACGCCGCCAGGTACGCGGCGCGCGTCGCCTCACCGCAGTCCGCCGACGGGCCGATGTGCCCTCCGGCGAACAGCACTTCGCCGTCGTGCGCGTAGAGCAGCCCTTTGTGCTCACCGGTTTCCACCGGCCGGTCCTCTGTGGACCACACCTCCACCACCTCGGGCTCACCCGGCCGCACCATGTGCAGCGGGAGGACCGGGCGGCCGTGCTCCCACCGCGGCGGACCGGCCCTGGTCGTGTAGCGCACGGCGCCCAGCACGCCCTGCCCGGCCAGGTCCGCGAAGTCCTCCGCCGTCCGGAACGAACACGGCGGTGTCACGGTCGTCTTGCTGTGCATGGTTGTTCTCCCCCTCGGAGTCGGATCAGAGTCGGACCGCACGCCACGCCGCGATCACGGCGAGCGCCTGTCCGGGGTTGAGCCGCGGGTCGCAGAGGCTCGTGTAGAGCGCCGAGCCGGTCGGGAAGTCGTCCCAACCGCATTCGTCGACCTCGTCCGGCGTGGTCTCCAGGTGCAGACCGCCCGCCACGCCACCGGCCACGTGCACGGTCGCCAGGAAGTCCGCCACCTCGCGGACGACGGTGTCGACCAGCCGGGTCTTGCGGCCGTCGGCGGCGGTGACCGTGTTGCCGTGCAACGGGTCGCACAGCCAGATCACCGGGTGACCCGCCGCGCGGACCGCGTCCACCAGCGGCGGCAGCAGCTCGGACACCCGGTCCGCGCCGAGCCGGGCGATCAGCGTCAGCCGCCCCGGTTCGCGTTCCGGGTCCAGCCGGTCGCACAACACCCGCAGCTCGTCGGGGGTGATGCCGGGGCCGACCTTGCACGCCACCGGGTTCGCCACCGACGCCAGCAGCCGGACGTGCGCGCCGTCGACATCGCGGGTGCGGTCACCGATCCACGGCCAGTGCGTCGTGGTGAGCAGCGGGACGCCCCCGTCGTCGCGGCGCACCATCGGCAGCTCGTAGTCCAGCACCAGCGCCTCGTGGCTCGTCCACACACCGGGGTGGTGGCGGCGCAGGAACCCGGTCGCGGACCGCGCCGCGTGGTAGCCCGCGATCAGCCGCGCCGGGTCGGCCCGGCGTGCCCCGGCGTCCGGCTGCGGCGCGTTGACCAGGTCGCCCCGGTACACCGGCAGTTCCAGCCCGTCGACCACCTCGGTCGGCCGGGACCGCGGCTTGGCGAACTGCCCGGCCAGCCGACCGACCCGCACCGCCGGCCGGTCTTCCGCGCCCAGCGCCGCGGCCAGCCGGTCGAGCAGCGCCGCCTTGCGGGACAGGTGGCGCGGCCCGCACTCGGCGAACGGCTCGGCGCAGTCACCGGCCTGCACGACCAGCCGCCGCCCGGCCGCGACCTCGGCCAGCGCGGACCGCAACGCCGCCACCTCGGCCGGGGCCACCAGGCCGTCCAGCCGCGCCAGGCGGGCCCGGAACGCCCGTGCCCGGTGGTCGGGCCACGGCGGCTGCTGGGCCGCGGGCAGTGATTTCCAGTGCGCCGTCCCCCATTCGGACAACGCCCGTGCGTGGCTGCGCGGAACGGGTTCCGTGGTCACTTGGGCCTCCGTCGATCCGGTTTGCGCCTGCTGGTTTATGACGGCAATGGTTCCGAATCGGGAGGTGTCTTTCGTCTGTCCCCGGGTGGATTCGCCGGGTCGGCTTTCCCGTGCTGCGTCGCCCGATCGAGGTAAGCCCTGAGGGGGATCGTCAAGGTCAGACGCTGGGCTGACGATATGTGCGAGAGGGCGTGGTCCCATTGTTTTCGGCGCGTGGGGAATGCGGCGCGTCGAACGCGTGGACCGCGTGACAACGGGGAGGAAAAGTGTCCAGTTCCAACGTGCGTCTAGTGGTGTCCGTCCAGGTACACGGTTTCGAGGACAAGCCCTGGGAAGGCCACCTGGCCACCGGGGTGCTGGTGGAGCCCGGCAGCGTGCTCGTGCCGTCCGCGCCGGACGGGATCGCCGAGGCGACCGAGGGGATCGACCTCCTCGTGCTGCCGCTGCCGCTCGGGGAGGCCGGTCGCATCGAGCGGCTCGTCGCCGAGCGGGTGGTGTTCTCGGTCAGGGATTCCCACGGCGGCCGGTTCGCGCTGATCCGGATGGCGAACGACTCGCGGCACGAGCCCACGGTCGGCGAGTTCACCGGCAGCCGGTTGGCGAAGGCGCTCAAACAGCACGACGGCGACCTGTGGGCCGCGTTGGAGGCCCTGGGCGTCATCCCGGCCGGGTCGCGTGACGCGGTCACCCCGGAACTGCTGCGTCAGGTGCCCGAGGTGGAGGCGGCCCAGCGCCGGCCGGTGTTCGAGGCGCCCGACGACGGTCTGGTGCCCGTCGACCCGTGTGACGTGATCCCGCGGTGCAAGAAGGAGTCCGACTGATGGTCCGGATGGGACGGCCCCGGTGGTTGTCCCGCGCCACGGCGGTCGACGTCGCGCTGGCGGCGTCGGCCACCGTCGTGGACGTGTTCCTGTTCTCGGCGGTGGACGGCTTCCAGACCGCGGACGCCGGGCTGTGGTTGTTCGCGGCCTTGGCCCTGGCCGGGTTCGCGGCCCTCCTGGTGCGGCGCGCGCACCCGGTCGCGGTGTTCGGGGGCGTGTGGACGTGGGCCCTGCTGGTCACGCCGACGAGCGAGGTGGACTTCCAGCCGACCGCGATCCCGTGCGTCGCCCTGCTCACCATCGCGGTGCACAGCCGGGCCAAGGTGTCGGTCGGCGCGCTGCTCGCCTGCGGGGTGCTCGCGGTGCTGGCCGGGCTGAGGGAGGCGGCGTCCAGACCACCCGAGGCGCGGATGACGGCCGCCTACGCCACCCTGGCGTTCTACCTGCTGGTGTACGGCTGCGTGTGGGCCGCCGGCCGGTGGGTGCGGTTGAGCCGCCGGCACGCCGAGGACCTGGAGTTCCGCCGTCGGGTGGCGGCCCAGGAGGCGGTGGTCGGTGAACGCACCCGGATCGCGCGCGAGTTGCACGACATCGTCGCGCACTCGGTGACCGTGATGGTGTTGCAGGCGGCGGGCGCGCGGCGGGTGCTCGACAGCGACCCGGTGCGGGTCGGGCACGCCCTCGGTCACATCGAGGAGGCGGGCGAGCAGGCGATGGGGGAGCTGCGCCGGATGCTGACCGCGTTGCGGTTCAGCCACGACGACTCCGCGGCGGACGGCGTCACCGGTCGTCCGCAGCCCGGTCTGGCCGACGTGGACAACCTGGTCGGCACGATCGCGGCGGCGGGGGTGCGGGTGCACACGCGGGTCGAGGGTGAGCCGCGCCGGTTGGCGGCCAGCGTCGACCTGGCCGCGTACCGGGTGGTGCAGGAAGGGCTGACGAACGTGACCAAGCACGTCGGGCCCGGTGCGGAGGTGGACGTCCGGCTGGTCTGGGCGGACGACGAGCTGATCGTCCAGGTCACCGACGACGGGCGTGGGCGGCGGCCGGAACGCACCCTGTCCACCAACCACGGTCTGGTGGGGCTGCGCGAACGGCTGGCGATCGTGGGCGGGCGGTTGGAGGCGGACCCGTTGCCGGCCGGCGGTTTCCGGATCACGGCCGTGCTGCCGGTGGCCGGTCCGGTGGCGAGTGAGGTCGCGGGGGAGCGGCGGTGATCCGGGTGATGCTGGTGGACGACCAGCCGTTGGTGCGGGCCGGTCTGGCCATGCTGCTGGGTGCCGAGCCGGACATCGAGGTGGTGGCCGAGGCGGGCGAGGGCGCGGGCGCGGTGGCCAAGGCCGGTGAGCTGCACCCGGACGTGGTGCTGATGGACGTGCGGATGCCCGGCGTGGACGGGGTGGAGGCGACCCGGCGGATCATCGACGCCGACCCGACCGGCGAGGACCACGCCACCAAGATCATCATCCTGACGACGTACCACGTGGACGAGGCCGTGTACGCGGCGCTGCGGGCCGGTGCGTCCGGGTTCCTGCTGAAGGACGCCGTGCCACGCGAACTGGTCGACGCCGTGCGCACGGTGGCGTCCGGTGAGGCGTGGCTGGATCCGACCGTCGCGAAAGGACTGATCCGCGAGTTCGCCGCACGACCGCGCAACCAGATGCCGACGTCGGCCGAGATGCGCGAGCTGACGGCACGGGAACGCGAGGTGCTGGTGCTCGTGGCGCACGGGTTGTCGAACCCGGAGGTCGCCGCGCACCTCATCGTCGGCGAGGCGACGGTGAAGACCCACCTGGGCCGAATCCTGATGAAACTCGGCCTGCGCGACCGCGCCCAGGCCATCGCCGCCGCCTACCACAGCGGCCTCGTCGCACCGGGCAGTTCCCCACCACCGCCGGCCGGCCGCGCTTCATAAGTCCCTCTCCTGAACGGCGGGTCAACGCGCTACGGTGAACCATGCGCCTTCGTCCGCGCAGTGGACACCGCCGTGCCGCACCGACGAGCGTGATGCTCGACCCGGCCACGGCGGAACTCGTGCGACTGGAGGCGTTGCTGGAGGTCGTGGTCCAGGCCGTGGCGTTGCAGGACCGGGCAGAGGCGATCATCGTCGGCTGCGCGCAACCGGGCGACACGTCGTGGGAGATCGCCCGACACGGACGGGTCGTCGCCGGCCAGTACGGCAGGCTGTCCAGTTGGGCGGCGGACCTCGTGTGGCCGACCGACCGTCCCCCGCCACCACAGCGGATCGTCGAACTCCTCCGCTACCACCTGGGCATGCTCGACTCGGCCCTCAAACTCGCCTTCCCCCAATACCGCTCCGACCGCCTGGAACACCGCCGCCTCTCCATGACCGGCCTCGGCGCCCCGGCCCGCGAACTCCGCGACATCGAAACCGCCCTCCGCACCCGCATAGCCGCCCTAACCCCCACCCCCACCTAACCCGCGTGTCCAACCCCTCAGAACGCGCGTGTCCAACCCCCAGAACGCGCGTGTCCAACGTTGGGAACGCGCGTGTCCAACGTTCGCGACCCCCGAATTCAACGCTCAGGTACCCGACGCCCTGACGCGAATGTTCAACTCGGGGGTTCTGGACGTTGGACACGCCTGTTCCGAACGTTGGACACGCGGGGGTTGTGAGATGGGACTGGTGGGGTTAGCTGGGGTGATGGCTAGGATCGGGGTGTGACGATCACGATTCCCGGGTTCGGCGAGCTGCCGCCGGTGGACCACACGCCCGACGGTGTGGCGTGCTGGAACACGACCGCCGCCGGGACGTCGGTCAGCGTGTTGGTGGAGGACCCGGCCACCACCGACGACCTCGACCTGCCGTTCATCGGCTCCGTCCTCGAAGACCGGGAACGGCTGCTCATCACCGCGCAGCTGGCCGTGGCCGACCACCTCAGGGAGCACCCGGACTACGAGGCGGGGGCCGTCGCCGATCCGGAGTTCACCTTCCACCCGGGCCGCGACTGGCTGGTCCGGTTCGCCGAGTGCCGCGTGCCCGGCTTCACCGAGCTGGGGATCGTGGTCGTGTTCAACGGCGCCGACGTGGTCGGTGTGGACGACCTGGCCGACGTCGATCTCGCGGACGACTGACGGCCCGGCTGCCAGCCCGGCTGCCAGCCCGAGTGGCGGCCTGAATGGCGTCGGCCGTCGTCGACGGGTGCCGCTTGCGGCGGGCCCGTAGCCTCTGCGGCATGCCGGGACCGAGAAGGCGATCCGCGCTGATCGCGAGGCTGGTCAGCGACCACCCCGGCAGCTCGCAGGGCGCGATCCTGGCCGAGCTGCGACGGTGCCTGCTGGACGGCGGGGTGCCGCCGGGATCGCCCATCCCGTTGGACGAGGTCGCGGCCGCGTTCGGGGTGAGCGTCATCCCGGTGCGGGAGGCGTTGAAGACGCTCATCGGCGAAGGCCTGGTCGAACACCGGCCGAACGCCGGTTACCGCGTCGCCATGCTCACCGCCCTCGAACTGCGCGAGATGTACCTCGTGCGCGGAGTCCTGGAGACCGCCGCACTCAACGCCGCGGTGACGTCCGCGACCCCCGAAGACGACGAGAACGCCCTGGCCGCACACCGTGCGCTCGAAGAAGCCGTGACGGACGGTGACGGGCGGGCGTACCACCGGGAGAGCAGGCGGTTCCACCTCGCGCTGGTGCGGCCCTGTGGCATGCGTCGGCTGCTGGGCATGTTCGAATCCGCCTGGAACATCACCGAGCCGTTGCAGCCGATGGCCCACGTCCCCGCGACCGACCGCGCCCGCCTGCACCTGGACCACGGCGTGATGCTGACCGCGTTCCTGAACCGGGACGCCGACGCCCTGGTCACCGCCGCCCGCACGCACCACGGCCTGCTGCAATCCTCGCTGGAGGCGCTCCCGCTGGACACCGGTCTTTTCGCGGAACCCGGAAATATATGATCGGCGTGATTGCGGCGTAACAGCCCGCTCCTATTTTTGCCTGAATCAGCCAGACGGGCCGCCCAGCCCGACCAGGCCAAGTCAGGAGCACCATGACCGAAACGCTGCCGGTCGCGAGCGCAACCACGGCGACGACGACCAAGCCGGAGTACGACCCGCGCCTCACCAACGACGACCTCGCCCCGCTCACCGAGCAGAAGTGGGGCGCCTACAACATCTTCGCGTTCTGGATGTCCGATGTGCACAGCGTCGGCGGGTACGTCACGGCGGGCAGCCTGTTCCTGCTGGGACTGAGCAGCTGGCAGGTCCTGGTCGCGTTGCTGGTCGGCATCGGGATCGTCCACCTGTTCTGCAACCTCGTCGCCAAACCCAGCCAGGTCACCGGCGTGCCCTACCCGGTCATCTGCCGCAGCGTGTTCGGCGTGAAGGGCGCGAACGTCCCGGCGGTCATCCGCGGCCTGATCGCGGTCGCCTGGTACGGCATCCAGACCTACCTCGCCTCGGCCGCGCTGAACATCGTGCTGCTCAAGCTGTTCTCCGGCCTGACCCCGTACGCGGACGTGCAGCAGTACGGGTTCCTCGGGCTGTCCGCGCTCGGCTGGTTCTCCTTCTCCGTGCTGTGGGTCGTGCAGGCGGCGGTGTTCTGGACCGGCATGGAGAGCATCCGCAAGTTCATCGACTTCTGCGGGCCCGCCGTGTACGTGGTGATGTTCGTGCTCGCCGGCTACCTGATCTACCGGGCCGGTTGGAGCGCGATCGACCTCACGCTCGGTGACGTCAAGTACACCGGGTTCGCGTCCGTGCCGGTGATGCTCGGCGCGATCGCGCTGGTCGTGTCCTACTTCTCCGGGCCGATGCTCAACTTCGGCGACTTCTCCCGCTACGGCAAGTCGTTCGCCGCCGTCAAGCGCGGCAACCTGCTCGGTCTGCCGGTGAACTTCCTGGTGTTCTCGCTGCTCGTGGTGATCACCGCGTCGCTGACCGTGCCGGTGTTCGGCGAGCTGATCACGGACCCGGTCGCGACCGTCGCCCGGATCGACACCACGTTCGCCATCGTGCTCGGCGCGTTGACCTTCACCATCGCCACCATCGGCATCAACATCGTGGCGAACTTCATCTCGCCCGCGTTCGACTTCTCCAACGTCAGCCCGCAGAAGATCAGCTGGCGCGCGGGCGGCATGATCGCGGCCGTCGGTTCGGTGCTGATCACCCCGTGGAACCTCTACAACAGCCCGGAGATCATCCACTACACGCTGGAGGTGCTGGGCGCGTTCATCGGGCCGCTGTTCGGCGTGCTCATCGCCGGGCACTACCTGGTGGCGAAGCAGAAGGTCACGGTGGACGACCTGTTCACCATGTCCACCAGCGGCAAGTACTGGTTCCGCAACGGCTACAACCCGGCCGCGATCGGGGCCACGGCGGTCGGCGCGGTCATCGCGGTCGTCCCGGTGCTGTGGAGCGACGGGCCGGGGATGAAGACCGTCGCCCAGTACAGCTGGTTCATCGGCATGGCGATCGGCCTGGTGCTCTACACCGTGCTCGCGCCGAAGGCCGCCCGCGCGGCGTGAGCTGCCCGCGCGTCGTGACGATTGTCGTGAGGATTGTCGTGAGGATGCCGTGAAGATCAAGGTCGTCAACCCCAACACCAGCGCGGCGATGACCTCGGCGATCGGCCGGGCGGCACGGGAAGTCGCCGCGCCGACCACGGTGGTCGACGCGGTGAACCCGGCCATGGGGCCCGCGTCGGTGGAGAGCCACTACGACGAGGCGTTGAGCGTGCCGGGCCTGCTCGCCGAGATCGCCGCCGGCGAGCGGGCCGGGTTCGACGGGTACGTCATCGCCTGCTTCGGCGACCCCGGCCTGGACGCCGCGCGCGAACTGGCCCGGGGACCGGTGGTGGGCATCGCGGAGGCGGCCATGCGCACGGCCACCCACCTCGGGCGCGGCTTCAGCGTCGTCACCACGCTCGCCCGCACCCGTGGGCGGGCGTGGGACCTGGTGGAGCGCTACGGCGTCACCCGGTTCTGCCGGAGCGTGCACGCGGTCGACATCCCCCCGCTCGACCTCCACGGTGACGCGGCGGTGAAGACGATCACCGAGGCGTGCCACCTCGCGGCCGTGGAGGACGGGGTGGACGCGATCGTGTTGGGCTGTGCCGGGATGGCGGACCTGCGTGCCGCCGTCTCGGCGGAGGTCGGGTTGCCGGTGGTGGACGGCGTGCAGGCGGCGACCGTGCTGGTGGAATCGCTGGTGACGATGGGGTTGCGCACGGGGGACCGATCGGAGTTCGCACCGCCGCCGGCCAAGCCGTTCACGGGGTTGCTGCGGGACTTCGGTGTGGGCTGAGCGCATTGCCAGGCGGGCGGTGGCTGTGCTGTCATCGGGGTCACCGCCGCGTGGAAAGCGTTTTCCGTGAAGGCTCGGCCGGGGGCGGCCCATCGACAACACGAATGCCCGAGCTGCGAATTCGGTCCTCAGAGGCCGTGTAGTTGACTGTGGACATGACGACACCTCAGGTCGCGAGGCCCTCGATCCTGACTGTGGACGACGACCCGGGCGTGTCCCGGTCGGTGGCGCGCGACCTGCGCCGCAAGTACGGCGAGCGCTATCGGATCGTGCGAGCCGAGTCGGGGCCGCAGGCGCTGGACGCGTTGCGCGAGATCAAGTTGCGCGGCGAGGAGGTGGCGGTGCTGCTGGCCGACTACCGGATGCCCGGCATGAGCGGCATCGAGTTCCTGGAAGCCGCGATGGACCTGTTCCCGGCCGCACGGCGGGTGCTGCTCACCGCCTACGCCGACACCGACGCGGCGATCCGCGCGATCAACGTCGTCGATCTCGACCACTACCTGCTCAAACCGTGGGACCCACCGGAGGAGAAGCTGTACCCGGTGCTGGACGACCTGCTCAGCGCGTGGACGGCGGCCGACCGCAGCCCGGTGCGGCAGGTCCGCGTCATCGGCCACCGCTGGTCGTCGCGATCCTACGAGGTGCGCGACTTCCTGGCGCGCAACTCCGTCCCGTTCCGCTGGCACGCGCTGGACGACGGCGACACCGAGGCCGACCGGCTGCTCACCGCGTCCGGCCAGGACGGCACCCGGCTGCCCGTGGTCATCACCGCGGACGGCGAGCCGCTGGTCCAGCCGTCGGACGCGGAGCTGGCCGCCAGGGTCGGGCTGACCACGCGGCCGTCCACCGACTTCTACGACCTGATCGTGGTCGGAGGCGGCCCGGCCGGCCTCGGCGCGGCCGTCTACGGCGGTTCCGAGGGACTGCGGACGGTGCTGGTCGAACGCCGTGCGACCGGCGGCCAGGCGGGCACCAGCAGCCGGATCGAGAACTACCTGGGCTTCCCCGACGGCGTGTCCGGCGAGCAGCTGACCGACCGCGCCCGCCGGCAGGCGCTGAAGTTCGACGTCGAGGTGCTGACCGCGTGCGACGTGGTCGGGTTGGAGGCGCGCGGCGCGGCACGCGTGGTGCGGCTCGGCGACGGCACCGAACTGGCCGCGCACACCGTCATCCTCGCCACCGGCGTCTCGTACCGGATGCTGGAGGCGCCCGGCCTCGGCGGGCTGACCGGCCAGGGCGTGTTCTACGGCGCGGCGACCACCGAAGGCCCCAGCTGCACCGACCAGGACGTCTACCTGGTCGGCGGCGCGAATTCGGCGGGCCAGGCCGCCCTCTACTTCGCCGCGCACGCCCGTCGCGTCGTGCTGGTGGTGCGCGGCGACTCGCTGGAGCGGTCGATGTCGCACTACCTGATCGAACAGCTCGCCCGCATCGACAACATCGAGGTGCGCACGTGCACCGAGGTCGTCGGCGGGGAGGGGGAGCAGCGCCTGGAGGCGTTGACGTTGCGGCACAACAAGACCGGCGAGACGACGACCGTGCCGACGTCCTGGCTGTTCGCGTTCATCGGCGCGGCACCGCACACCGACTGGCTCGCGGGCACGCTGGCCCGCGACGAGCGCGGGTTCGTGCTCGCCGGCCCGGACCTGGTCAGCGACGGCCGCCTGCCCGAGGGCTGGGAGTTCGACCGGCCGCCGTACCACCTGGAGACCAGCCTGCCGGGCGTGTTCGTGGCCGGTGACGTGCGCGCGGACTCGGTGAAGCGGGTCGCGTCGGCGGTCGGTGACGGCGCGATGGCCGTGTCACTGGTCCACCGTTACCTCGAAAGGTCCTGACGTGGAGAAGCTGACGGTCGACGACCTGCGCGGGTTGTTCCTGTTCGAGCACCTGTCCGAGGAGCAGTTGGGGTGGCTCGTCGCCCACGGCGAGGTGGAGACGCACGGGGCGGGCACCCAGGTGCTGCGTGAGGGGCAGCCCGCGACCTGTTTCTTCGTGCTCCTGGACGGCACGGTCGCGCTCAGCCGGGTGATCGGCGGCCAACGCGTGGAGACCAACCGCACCGACCACCGCGGCTCGTACTTCGGGTCCACCCAGGCGTACCTCAACCTGGACTCGGAGACCACGGCCGTCTACCAGATGACCGCGGACGCGGTGACCGACGTGCGGCTGTACCAACTGCCCGCGACCGATTTCGGCGCGGTGTTCCGCGAGTGGTTCCCGATGGCCGTGCACCTGCTGGAGGGGTTGTTCTTCGGGTTGCGCAACACCCAGCGGATCGTGGGCCAGCGGGAGCGGCTGCTCGCGCTGGGCTCGCTGTCGGCCGGGCTGACCCACGAGCTGAACAACCCGGCCGCCGCCGCGGTGCGCGCGACCGGGGCGTTGCGCCGGCGGGTTGCCGGGATGCGGCACAAGCTGGCCCTGCTGGCGAGCGGTTCGCTGGACCCGGCCACCCTGCCGGTGCTGGTGAAGTTGCAGGAGAGCGCGGTCGAGCGGGTCGCGAAGGCGCCGAAGCTGGGGCCGATGGAGACCGCGGACCTGGAGGACGAAGTCGCCGACTGGCTGGACGCGCACGGCATCTCGGGCGGCTGGGACCTGGCCCCGGTGCTGGTCGCGGGCGGGCTGGACGTCGAATGGCTCGACCGGGCGGCGGCCCTGTGCCCGGCGACGGCGACCGAGGCCGCCGTGCGGTGGCTGGCCTACACGGTCGACACCGAGACCCTGATGAACGAGATCGAGGACGCCACCACGAGGGTGTCCACGCTGGTGGGCGCGGCCAAGCAGTACTCGCAGGTGGACCGCGCGCCGTTCCAGGTCGTCGACGTGCACGAACTGCTCGACTCGACGCTGGTCATGCTCGGCGGCAAGATCGGCGACGGCGTGCGGGTGGTCAAGGACTACGACCGGGCACTGCCGCCACTGCCCGCCTACGCCGCCGAACTCAACCAGGTGTGGACCAACCTGATCGACAACGCGGTGGCCGCAATGGACCGGCGCGGGACGTTGACAGTGCGAACGTCCCGCGCCGGTCACGACCTGGTAGTGGAGATCGGTGACACCGGTTCCGGTATCCCGGCCGAGGTGAAGGGCCGCATCTTCGAGCCCTTCTTCACGACCAAGGCGGTCGGTGAGGGCACCGGACTCGGCCTGGACATCTCCTGGCGGATCGTGGTCGATCGTCACCACGGAGACATCCGGGTCGAGTCCGAGCCCGGCGACACCCGTTTCCAGGTCCTTCTGCCGCTGGCTGCGTCAGCTCAACCGTCAGCAGGTCCTGCGGAGGATGGATCCTGAGGTGCCCGGCAGCGAGACCGACGTGACGGTCGCGCCGCGTTCGTCCTTGTGAGCGCCGTTCACCTGCACGGTGACCGCGCCGGTGTCGGTCGGGTTGGCGTTGACCACGACCGTGCCGCACGCGAAGTCGCGCTGGAACACGTTCTTGGCCACCGAGCGGTAGGGACCGGCGGGCGTGCCGAGGTCCCAGTCGTACTCGGCGCGCCACGGCGACGCGTCGTCGTAGCGGTCGGTCTGCTCGATGTCCGAGATCGCGGCCAGCCCGCCCGTCGCCATGAAGTAGCTGGCCAGCGCGTACCGGTACGGCCGGTCCTGGCCGGCGCTGTAGTGCGGCTGGACCCAGGTGATCTTGCCCTTGGCCTCGTTCGAGGCGATCTCGGCGACCTGCCTGCTCCACCCCTCGGCGTACTCAGGGAGCAGGTTGGAGTCGTCGAAGGTCAGCCACCACTCGTCGAAGCCGCCGTCGAGGTACTCGGAGTAGGCGTCCCACGCCCCGGCGTGCAGGCGGGCGTTGGACAGGTTCGCGACCGTTTTCAACCCGGCGGAGACGAATTCGTCCCGGGTGTTGGACAACATCGACTTGTACGCGTCCTGCAACGCCGCGTCGGTCGGGTACTTCGCCGGGCAGACGCCGTCGTGATACGCGTCGCACGGGAAGAGGGCGTTGTCCATGAACACGCCGTCGAATCCGGAAGCGGTGCTGCTCTTGATCACGTTGTCAGCCCACGCGGCCTGGTAGCCGGTGTTGCCGACATCCATCTGCCAGTGCCCGGAATAGCCGCTGTACTCGAACCGGTTGCCGTTCCGATCGCGGAGGAACCAATCGGGGTGATCGCGTTCCGCCTGGCAATACCCGACACCGGTCGGCAGCTGCGCGTCGTCCACGCCGTCGCGACACGCGTACGAGCGGGTGGACGTCAGGTCCTTGTAGACGAACACCTGGACCGCCGGGTTCGCCGCCTTGAGCTTGGGGATCAGTGCGCCTTCCCAGGCGTTGAGCACGATGTACGCGCGGCGCTTCGCCTCGGTCGCCAGCTGCGCGTCGGTGACCGGCGTGCTGTTCATGTGCAGCCAGAACGACCGGGTGCGGCCGCTTGCGGCGGGCACCTGCGCGGTGGGCTGCGTGGTCGGCTGCGGGGCCGTCGACTGCGGGGAGGTCGACTGCGGGGCGGCCTGCTCCGACGTCACCGGCGGTGAGGCGCCCGGTTCCGCTGCTCCCGGCTCCGAGGGGGCGTTCAGGGCGGCCATGCCCGTGACACCAGCCATGAGAGACATCAGTACCCGACCGCGGACGCGGTGGGCAAGCCCGTGGACGGCGTGTTCGATCCACGTGTGCAGGGACATTGCGGAACTCCCAGCGGCAGGCGGCACCCACCGTCGGACCTGTCGAATAGCCCGTGGCGGCAGGAACAATGGGCGCGCCGTGCCCTCGTGATTGCGTCGTGATCGCGTTGAGATCACCCAGGTGGGTGACCCGCTCAACGCGTCAGCGCAGTTAAACCGCTACTCGGACACAGGTCAAGTAGTGTGCGTCACACCAGGCGTGGATTTCTTGGCGATTTATTGATCGTCTGTATTGATCGTCTATTCCGGTCAGCGGATGAAGAGATCACGGCGAGATGACGCGCGGCTCGTCCCGCGACGCAGGTGGTCGTCGGCGCAGCCGACGAGCGCGATGCCGGCCAGCAGTGGTAGGACCATCCCCCCGGCGACCGCGAGGGCGCACGTGAGTGCGGTCCACAGCAGCAGTCTCATGGCATTGAGGTTAGGGAGACCCCGGTCACAATCGCATCCTATTTGGGCAAGACTTGAGGTAGTGCCGCCGCTGCCCGGTCACGGCGTGGCGGCGAACACACTGAACTGATCGTTTTGTCGGTCCCCCTCGCTAGCCTCCTGCCCCACACCGTCGTGAACGACTCGCAGGAGGAACCGTGGGCTGGCTCGATGCCCAACATCTCTCGGGGCACACTTCCGGGTACCAGGTGCGGCTCGGGGAGAACGGGCGCGTCCAGTGCCGAAACGGCAAGGGCAAGCTCCTCTCCTCGGTACCCGCGTCGATCAAGGACGACCCGCAGGTGGTCCAGTTGCGACAGCTCGCCGAGTGGCTGTCCCGCCACGAGGCGGAGTGCCTGTCCGCCGTGGACGGCTGGATGGTCCGCTCCCTGCCGGTGCCCACGGCCCTGATCGCCGAGGTCTGGGCGGACGCCGCGTGGGCCGACGCGCTGCGCGACCTCGTCGTCACGGCCGATGACGGCAGGGGCGTGGAGACCGGGTTCCTGCGCGACGCCGACCCCGAGCGGGGGCTGGGCGTGGTAACGCTCGACGGCGACACGCGCCGGCTGCGGCCCGAGGTGGTGGGCATCCCGCACCCGGTGCTGCTGGACGACCTGGAGGAACTGCGCGAGTTCGGCGCCGAGCTGGGGGTCGAGCAGAAGGTGCAGCAGCTGTTCCGGCAGACGTTTGCCCGCCCGACAGTGCCGGCCGCGGGCAAGACGTCCGTGGACGACTACGCCGGCGGCAAGTTCGAGCAGCTCAACCACGCGGTGGGCCGTTGCCGCACGCTCGGCTACCCGGTGCGCGGCGGCGACGCGGTCTACTCCGCGTTCGAGGACGGCAGGGTCGTGGAGGCCCGCTACTGGCTCGGCTCGGACTACCCCGAGGGCGAGACCTGGACCGGCGAGCTGCGGTGGGCGCTGGCGGACGGAACCGCGTTGGCGCTCGCCGACGTCGGACCGGTCGCGTGGTCCGAGGGGATGCGCATGGCGTCGGCGATCCACGCCGGCCGGGTCGTGCAGGAAGCGGCGGTGGCCCAGTGAAACCTCTGACCTCGAACGCCCTCATCTCGGCGGGGGCCGTGCTGCCCGGCACCACCGACGTCGGCGAGGACCGCGACACCATCACCGCCCGCCACTACGCCCACCCCGGTCTCGACGACCGCGTGGTGGTGCGGCTGGTGCCCGCGGTGCTGGGCCGTGCCGAAGACCTGACCTGCGAATACCTCGGGTTCACCGCGCCCGACCGGATCGCCGACGTCGGCACCGGCCGGCGCAGCGCCCTCGGCTTCCCCGCGTGGGCGCTGGTGCACGACCCGGCCAACGCCCACCACGCGCTCAACCTGGTCAAGGACGTCGAACGGCTGGCCCGCACCGCCAAGTCCCGGGCGGGCGCGGCCAAGGACGGGTTCACCGCGCTCGGCGACATGCTGGGCCGGTCCGCGCCGCACCTGCTGCCCACGTTCTACGAGCAGGCCGGGCGGATCTTCCTCCAGCACGGCAACACCACCTACGCGGCGAGCATGTTCGGCAAGGCGCGTGAGGCGGAGGAGGTGCACGACCTGGCGGTGGACCCGGAGCGCACCCGCGAGGTGTTCCTGGAGTTCGCGTTCGCCGGCGCCTTGACCGCCAAGGCGCTGTCCGCGCACGCCAAGGGCCTGGCGCGCAAGCACGACCCGGACGCGGCCTACGAGCTGTTCTTCACCCTGTGCGTCGAACGCACGCGCGGCGGCCTGCCCCCGTACACGGGGATGCCGGAGGACCTGCGGCGGTTGGCCAAGGCCGCCAAGCGCGACCCGGCCGTTGAGGATGGTCGGTTGCTGCGCGGGATTCTCGACAGTTCCGCGATCAGCCGCGCGGGCGGCGCGTTCTGGAAGGCCTACCGCACCTCACTGGTGGCGTTGGCGAAGGACGACGTGGAGGTGCGCGGCCGGCTGCTGTCGTTCGTCCCGGATTCGAACGCCGCGCTCGACACGTGGCTGGACATCCTTGCCGATTGCGGCGCCACCCGTGCGCTCATCAAGGCGGACGAAGAGGTGCTGGCGGACTCGGCCGAGTGGCTGTCGTCGGTGGTGGCGGTGCGTTCGTCGGGCTGGTCCAACACCTGGCGGTCGGTGAAGCTGCTGGAACTGGTCGAGGCGATGGCCGATCGGTTGGTCGGTGACGGCGTGCCGGTCCGGGCGCTGCGGTACTGGCGTCAGCGCGAACTGGACCTGCTGGACCTGTTGGTGTCGCGCGGGGTGCCGATCGCGCCCGTCGACCAGGACCAGCAACTCGACGTGGCCGGGTGGCTGGCCGACGACCGGCCCGGCCGCCGTGACCTGGCCGCGTTGGCCGCGTCCGAGCGGTTCGGCCCGGCGCTGGGCAGCGGGTTCGTCCAGCACGCCCGCAACACCGCCCGCTCGGTGCGGATCAGCCCCGACGTGCTGTCCGCCGCGATGGCGGTGCCGGGTCTGCGCAGTGCGCTGGGCTCGTGGATCACCCGCCGGGCCGCGCGGGTCGTCGCCACCGGGCTGCCCGATCTCACCCATCACCTGGACCGACTGGCCGTGGTGCGGGTGCCCGAGGCGTTCGTGGACGTCCCGGAGGCGGCCGAATCGCTTGCCCGCGCCGACGTCGCCGCCGCCCTGCACCGGACGTTGCGCGCCGGCCTGCTGGACGAGTTGGGGTGGCCCGCTTTGGAGGAGGCGGTCGGTCGGCTGAGGTCGGCCGGCGTGCCCAAGGACGAGAACGTGGTGGTGTGCGGCGAGGGGTGGCCCGCGCTGGTGCTGCGCCGCGGTGAGACGTTCGTCGTGGTCGGGCCGGACGGGGTGCTCGCCGAGCACGTTTCCCGCATTCCGGCGGATATGCGGCAGCGCTGGTCGTTCGAACCGGTCGCGTCCTGGATCGACGGGGTGCTGCTGGTGCGCTGGTACGGGCCGGACGGCGAGTTGGCGTACTGGAGTGACGCGCCCGACCGCGTCTTCCAGATCGGTGAGAGCCGGTACCACTACGGGCGCGGCCTGACGGCGTCGATCGCGCTGCCCGGTGGTGGTCGCTTCGCCGGCGGGCGGGCCGTGCACCCCGGTGACACGGTCGTGCCCAGGCCGCAGGCGGCGCACGGTGACGGCACCACGGTGTGGACCGTGGACTACCGGGAGCAGGCTTGGCGCTGGTACGAGGTCGATCCGGCCGGCGGCGAGCTCGGCCGGGCGAGTCTGCCGCGGTTCGTGGAGGACTTCGCCGTCGACGGTGCCACCCTGGCCCTCGACCACTGCGACCTGAGGCCTGCGCTGCCGGAGACGTCGGGTAGCCCGCTCGGCGCGGCCGGCGGCCTGCACGGGTGGCGGGTGCGTCGTGAGGCCGACGGCTCGTGGGTCGGCGAGGGTGTCGACGGGCGTCGGGTCCGGCTCCCCGGCGATCTCCAGCATCCGGTGGGTGTGCTGCGGCTGCCAGGCGGGGCCGAGGTGACGCTCGCGGGCGGGCGCGACTCGATGGTGTTGCTCGACGGCGACGGCATCACGTTGGCCACGGTGTCCGGGAGCGAGCAGCACCCGCTGTACGCGACGGGCACGCCGTTCGTTCCGCCGTTGGACTGGTGGCACCTCCTCCGGCCGCGTGACGAGGCCGGTTCCGCGATGTTGCGCGGCGTGACGCGGGAGACCGTGGACGCGATGCTCGCCGCCGCACTGGCCGCGCCGAAGCAGAAGGGCACGATCCGGGACCGGCTGATCGCACTGCTGCGCGGTGAACGCGACGCGTTCACCGATGTGGTCATCTCCGCCCTGCCCGGCCTCACCCATCCCGCGTTGATCGTCGGCGTGGTGGACCTGGTGCGCCGTGCCGTCGACCTGCTGCGCTCCTACCGCGGGTACGCCGAACTCGCGGTGGCGGCACGCAGGGTCGAACCCGTCGTCGCGCCCACCGGCCCGAAGATCACCGAGGATGCGGTCAACGCCGCGCTCGGCTGGTTCGGCGGCTACCGGTCCAGCAACTCGCACGGCACCACGCCGACCGCCCTGCCCGCGTTGATCGCCGCGCTCGGCGAGACCGTCGCGCGGCCGGAGGGACGTGCGCTGCCCGAGTCGGGCAGCCCCGGCTGGTTCCGGGCGCTGCCGCACCTCGCCGCGTTGGCCCACCGCGCCGCGTCACCGCTCACCCCGGACGACGAGCGCGACGCGTTGGTGCTGGTGCTGCGGTCCGTCGCGGACAGCGGCCTGGCGGACGGCGACGGGCACTGGCGCACGGTAGGCGTGATCGTGCACGCGGGACAGGCGAACCCGAAGGACCGGGTCACGCCGGTGCGCGACGGGTTCATCGCCCTGTTCGAAACCCAGTGGCGCCATGAGCCCGGCAGCCGGTTCGACGGCGTGCAGTACACCCGCACGCCAGGGGTGTTCGACCTGCCGAAGCACTGGACGGTCGAGACCGCCGAGGAAGTGCGCACGCCGTTCGGGCGTTCGCAGGTCGCCCGGTTCCTCGACGTGCTGGCTTCGCGCGGCCCCGCGCCGTGGTTCCCGGAGGCGGTGCCCGCGTTGGCGGAACGCACCGGTCTGGGCACCGCCGAGGCCGCGGTGCTGCTGGCCGGGATGCCGGGCGTCGACCAGTGGGGCGCGAACTACCTCGGCACAGCCGAACGGCAGCAGATCGGTCTGTCGGCGGGTGGTGCGAAGGCCGCGAAACAACGGCTCCGAGGGCTGGACGACGGGTACCCGCCTTCGGCTGCTCGCTGCCGCGGTGCCCGCCGATCCGGCCGACCTGTGGACGCGCGGGCCCGACGTGGACGCCGTCGCCGAGGTGTGGGTCGCCGAGCACGGACGGCGTTCGCCGGTGCCGGACGACGTGCTCGTGGACGCCGTGAAGCTGCTGAACCTGTCCGGCGTCGGCGAGTACGTGACGGGTGTGGTCAACCCCGACCGCACGTCCTGGCTCACCACGGACGCCGATTTCCGGTTCACCGGCACGTCGTTGGAGGCCCGTCACGGTCACGGGTTCGACCGCGCGGTGCTGTGGGCGGTGCCGCAGGTGTTGGCGTGGTTGGCGCACCGGCTGCCGATCGGTTCGCCGCTGCGGGCGCGGTTGCCGGAGGCGTTGGCGCTGGCGCGGCAACGGGTCGCGCACCAGGGCTTCGCCCTCGAACTCGGCGCGTGGGTCCCGATCGAGCGGGTGCGCGCCCTGCTGGGTGTCGACCTGCCCGCCGAGGGCATCGTCCACCGGCACCGCGATTGGCTGGAGCTGGCGGGCATCAACGCGGAGTACTGCCGCTTGGTGTTGCGGCCGGGCCTGGTCGGACCGGCGGACCGCGACCTGCTGTTCGCGCTCGTGGAGACCATCGGCGCGCAGGACGCGCTCCAGTCGCTGGACCGGCTGGCCGACGACGGCCTCACTGCCGCGTGCGCTGTCGTGGCGCCCGAGGGCGTCGATCCGGCCGCCTACCACCAGGACCCGACGGTGTCGGTGCCTCACCTGGTGGCGGAGGCGGCCGGGAAGTTCGGCCTGTCCGAGGACGCCGCCGTGCTGTACCTGCAACTACTGGCCCTGCCCGATCCCACGGACGCCAACGTGGCGCGGTGGACCGGCTGGAAGCCCGCCCGGCTGCGCAAGGCCCGTGCCGCTCTCGCCGAGACCGACCTGGTGCTCACCGCGAAACGGGCGCGGGCCGGGCGGTCGCTGTTCCTGCCCGGCGGGTGGCTGCCGCTGTCCGCCCCGCACCTGCCGCTGGAGTCGTGGAAGGCGCCGATGTTCGGCTTCACCACCGCCTCTCGCGAGGTCATAGTGCCGTTCGAACCCATCGCCGACCTGTTCGGTCGCGCCTGGCGGCGTGTGGTCGACGGCGATGCGCCCGCTTACGAAGAGTTGAAGACCGGAGGACGCAGGTGACCGCTCCCAGGCAGGTCGAACCGGCCGAGGACGCCTACCGCGACGAGTTGGCGTTCCTGGCGGCTTACGACAGCGGCCCGCGTCCGCCGGGATGGCGGCTCACCCCGCGCGCCGTGGTCACGTTCGTGATGGGTAGCGGCGATCCGTTGGCGTTGCCCAAGGGCGTCTCGGTGGACGGCGTGCCGTCGCGGATGGTGATCAGCCCGAAGTTCGTCGGTGAACGGGCGCTGGTCGAACGGGCGGTGGTGACGCTCGCGGGTGAGCGCGGGCTGTTGCTGGTCGGTGAGCCCGGCACGGCCAAGTCGATGCTGTCCGAACTGCTGGCCGCCGCCGTCTCCGGCAGCAGTCAGCTGGTGGTGAAGGGCACGGCGGGCACGACCGAGGACCAGTTGCGCTACGGCTGGAACTACGCGCTCCTGCTGGCCGAAGGGCCGAGCCCGCGCGCCCTGGTGCCGTCACCGGTGCTCACCGCGATGCGCGGCGGCGGCGTGGTGCGGGTGGAGGAGGTCACGCGATGCCTGCCCGAGGTGCAGGACGCGTTGGTGTCCATCCTGTCGGACCGGCGCATCGCGGTGCCCGAGTTGTCCGGTACGGACGGCGCGACCGTGCACGCGGCCCCAGGCTTCACCGTGATCGCCACCGCGAACCTGCGCGACCGGGGCGTGTCGGAGATGTCGGCGGCGTTGAAGCGGCGGTTCAACTTCGAGGCCGTCGGACCCATCGGCGACCTGGCCGCCGAGACCGCGTTGGTGCGCCGCCAGGCGAGTGCCGCGATGGAACGGGTGAGCGCGCCGTTCGCGGTGGACGACGTGGTGCTGGAAGTGCTGGTCACCGCGTTCCGCGACCTGCGCAACGGGGTGTCGGAGGAGGGTTGGGCGGTCGAACGGCCGTCCACGGTGATGAGCACGGCGGAGGCGGTGTCGGTCGCGACCTCGCTCGGCCTGGCCGACGCCTACTTCCCCGGCGACCGCGACCCCCTGTCGTTGCTGCCAGGTCATTTGCTCGGCGTGGTCCGCAAGGACGACCCCGGCGACGCGGCCCGACTGCTCGGCTACTGGGACGGCGCGGTTCGCCGCCGAGCCGAATCCGGCGCCCGAACCTGGCGACGCCTGTGGGAACTCCGTGACGTCCTCGACGCCTGACCGAGAGATGACTGACCGAGCCGTGGCTGGCGGGGAGGTGGCCAGTCGGGAGGTGGTTGATCGGCTGGCCGAACACGACGTCCCGTATCTCATCGGGGTGCGGCATCACTCGCCTGCGCTGGCGGCGGTGGTTCCCGGCCTGTTGGAGGCGTTCGCGCCTGAGGTGGTGCTGGTCGAGTTGCCCGAGGAGTTGGGGCGGTGGCTGCCGTTTCTGGCTGATCCCGACCTGGTGGCGCCGGTTGCGCTGTCCGGTGCCTCGCCGGACGGTGACCTGGCGTTCTACCCGTTCGCGGACTTCTCGCCCGAGTTGGCCGCGATCCGCTGGGCGTACCGGAACGGCGTGGAGGTCCGGCCGTGTGACCTGCCGCTCGCCTTGCGCGGTGACGGGCACCGGGGCGAACGGCAGGGCGCGTCACCGCTGACGGACGCGTTGCGCCGGGCGACCACCGGCCGTGACGGTGATGACCTGTGGGACCGGCTGGTGGAGGCAGCTGCACCCGGTCAGACCGCTGAAGCGGTGCGGCGGGCGGCGTTGCTGGTCGGGTGGGCGTTGCGCCGGGACGCCGAGGGCACCGGGGTGGACCCGTTCGACCTGCGTCGGGAGGCGTGGATGCGGCGTGCGGTTCTGGGTGTGGACGGGCGTCGGTGCGCGGCGGTGGTCGGGTCGTTCCACGCGGCGGCGTTGCTGGAGGGGCCGACGGACGACTCGACGCCTGGTGCGACCGAGGTCGTCACGTCGTTGGTGCCGTACGGGTTCGCGTTGCTGGACGAGCGTTCCGGTTATCCGGCGGGCATTCGCGATCCCGAGTGGCAGCAGGCGGTGTTGGCGGCGGCGGGCGATCCGGAGGCGGTGGAGGCTGCCGCCGCGTCGGTGATCGTGCGGATCTGCGTGCGGGTCCGGGAACTCGGCCACCCGGCCGGTCCGGGTGAGGCGCGGGAGGCGTTGCGGCTGGCCGTCGACCTGGCACGGCTGCGCGGCTTGCCCGCACCCGGCCGGGGCGAGGTGGTGGAGGCGGTGCAGACCGTGCTGACGCAGGCCGAACCGCTGGGCCGTGGGCGGGTGGTGGCGCGGGCCGCCGGGGACGTGTTGGTGGGGCACCGCACCGGGGTGCTCGCGCCCGGCACGCCCCGGTCGGGGCTGGCGCCGGCGGTGGAGGCGTTGCTCGCCTCCCTGCGGCTGCCCGGTCCCGACTCTCGGGAGCCGGTGTCGCTGCGGCTGGACCCGTTGCGGTCGGCGCTGGACGCGCGGCGTGAGGTGGCGTTGCGGCGGTTGACCGTGCTCGGGGTGACGTACGCCGAGGAGACGGAGACCACCGGTGTCGGCGGCGGTGACGCGCTCACCACCCGGTGGACGGCGGCGTGGACCCCGGCGACGGCCGCCACCCTGCCGGTGGCCGGGATGTGGGGCGCGACGCTGGAACTGGCCGCGTCCGGACGGTTGCGGGCCCGTCGCGCCGAACGTGAGCAGCGGGGCGGGCACACGCCCGGGGTGGTGTTGGCGGATCTCGTCGACGCGGCTTTGTGCGGGTTGCCGGAGTCGGTGGACACGTTGTTGGCCGACGCGGCGACCGTGTTGCCGTCGGCCGGGACGTTGCGGGAGTTGTTGGAGGCGTTGGACCTGCTCGACCGGCTGCGCGCCGGTCACCTGCCCGGAACGCCCGGTGACGTCCTGGACCGGCACCCGTTGCTGGCGCGGGACCTGGAGACGGCGGCGGTGGCGCAGTTGGCCGGGCTCGCCGGGTCCGACGACGTTGCGGACGCGCGGGCATTGGTGGAACTCGGCCAGCGGCACGACGTGCACGGACTGCGGCTTGAGGCCTGCCTGCGGCGGCTGGCCGACGAGGGTGCGCCGCTGATCGCCGGAGCTGCCGGGGCTGCGCGGGTCCTGCTCGGGTTGGTGGCGCCTTCGGTGTTGGGGGAGCGGGTGGCGTCGTGGGTGGACGGTGCCGGTACCCCTGAGCGGAGGGACGTGCTGCGGCGTGGCCTGACCGGGGTGCTCGCGGCGGCGGGGCCGTTGCTGGAGACACCCGAAGCGCTGACGCCGTTGCTGGACCGGGTGGAAGGCTTGGCGGACCGGGATTTCCTCGACCGCCTGCCCGCGTTGCGCGGGGCGTTCACGTCGATCGGCCCGGCCGCCCGAGCACGGGTGCTGGCAGTGGTGGAACAGCGCACGGGCGAACGCGTGGACGGCCCCGGCACGCCAGATCCGGAGCTGCTGGCGATGTGGTTGGACGCCGAGCAGTCCGCCATGGACGCCCTACGCGCCCACAGTTTGCTCACCGAACGCCGCCAACAGGTGCCGGAACCGGCCGCAGAACCGGCGGACTCTCGCCTCGCCTACGGTGCGCCGACCCAAAGCCAGCCGCCGCGCGAGGTCGCGTCGGTCGTTCGTGCCTCATTTTCCGGCGATCACGCTCTTCGATCGTCGGAAAATGAGGCACGAGCGGCCTGCCCTGACGCGGAGCGTCGAGTCGATTACAGCCAGGCGACCGAGCCCGCGACGCCGGAGGCGGCGCAATCAAACACAGAGCAGCGGCCATCAACACGATGGCGGCTGGTGCTGGGGGCGAGTGGTGAAAGGCCGGCGGGTGCGGCGCGTTATGCCGCCGCGTTGGACGAGCTGTACGGGCGTGATCGCGGTGAGGGTGCTCATCGCGGTGACCTCGGGGCCGACCGTGCCAGCCCGTTCCCCGACGTGCGGGAGTGGTCCGAGGAGCTGCGGGAACTGTTCGGGGACCACGTCCGGGAGGAAGTCTTGGCCGCGGCGGCGGAAGGTGGGCGGCTGGAGGCGGCGCTGGAGATCGATCCCGGCTCGGTGCGGCCGTCGGTGGAGTTGCTGCGCAATGTCCTGTCGTTGGCCGGTGGGTTGTCGGAGTCGGCGCTGGTGCGGTTGCGGCCCTTGGTGGCGCGGCTGGTGCGGGAGTTGACCGCGCAGCTGGCCAACCGGATCAGGCCGGCGTTGACCGGGATGCAGTTGCCGATGCCGACCCGTCGGCCGGGTGGTCGGCTGGATCTGCCGCGCACCTTGCGCGCCAACCTCGCCACCGCGCGCCGTGACGCCGACGGGCGGGTCGTGGTCGTGCCGGAACGCCCGGTGTTCCGCACGCGCGGGCGACGGGCGAGCGACTGGCGGTTGGTGCTGGTGGTGGACGTGTCCGGGTCGATGGAGGCGTCCACGGTGTGGTCGGCGCTGACCGCGTCGGTGTTCGCCGGGGTGCCCGCGTTGTCGACGCACTTCCTGGCGTTCTCGACGGAGGTCGTGGACCTGACCGAGCGGGTGGCCGACCCGTTGTCGTTGCTGCTGGAGGTGCGGGTCGGCGGCGGCACGCACATCGCGGGCGCGTTGCGGCACGCCCGTTCCCTGGTGACCGTCCCGGAGAGGACGATGGTGGTGTTGGTCAGCGATTTCGAGGAGGGCGGTCCGGTCGGGCCGCTCGTCGGGCAGGTCCGGGAACTGGTCGCCTCAGGCGTGATGGTGCTCGGGTGCGCGAGCCTCGACGACCGCGGCGTCGCCCGCTACTCCACGTCGGTAGCGGGCGCGCTGGTCGCGGCCGGGATGCCGGTCGCCGCGTTGAGCCCGCAGGAGTTGGCGCGGTGGGTGGGGGAGAAGGTGCGCGGATGACCGTGCCCCCGGTGGCTCCGGCAGTGGTGGCGGACGTGCTCGACGCCTTGCCGCCCCGGCTGCGGAAGCGGATCGACGCGTCGTTGGTGCGCGTGGCCGAGTGGACGGTGACCGCTGATGCCGACACAGCCCACGCCACGCTGGACTCGGAGACGGCGTTGACGTGGACGCTGAGCCAAGGCGTGCTGACGACCGCCGACGATCTGGTGTGCAGCTGCCTGCTCGCACCGAAGTGCCTGCACCGGGGTATAGCCGTCGCCGCGGCCGACATCGCCGCCGCTGACGCTCCCGAGGCCGCCGCTCCCGAGGCCGCCGCTCCCGTCACCGTCGAGGTCGTGCCCGATGCCGAGACCACGTCGAGTGGTGAACGCGCGGCCGCGACCGCCCTCTGGGAGGCTTGCGCGACCGTGCTTCGAGCGGGTGCCACCGGCAGTGGTGCCGTGGTCCGGGCCGAACTGCTGCGCGCCGTCCACTCGGCACGCGTCGTCGGCCTGCACCGGGCCGCCGCGAACGGTCTGCGCATCGCCACCGCCCTCGCCGCCGCACGTGCCGGCGACTCGTCGTTCGACCGCGAACTGCTCACCGCCGAACGGGTCGACCTGATGCTCCTGTGCCACGACCTCCGCACCGGCGCCGGGCAGGCCGAACTGCGCGGCACCGCCCGGCGCGAGTACCGGCCGATCGGCGCTCTCCGCCTGTACGGCCTGTGCACCGAGGCGGTCATCAGCACCTCCGGGTACGCCGGCGTCGTCACGCACCTCGTCGACGACAACGGTGTGCTGTGGACCGTCCCCGCGATCATGCCGGGTGGTGCCGAACGGGTCACTGCCGCCGCGAGCGGGCCGGTGGCGGTCGGCGAGTCCGGGCTCAGCCAGCGCGAGTCGGGGCGCGGCGGCCTGCTCCTGTCCGGTGGCACGGCGTCGCCCGATCACCGGCTCGGAGCAGGCAAAAGCGTCCGAGCGGTGGCCGCGTCCGCCGCGTCCTGGAACGACCCGCCGCTCACCGATCTGTGGGCGCAACCGTTGCCCGACCAGGTGTTGCGCGCCTTCCACGCCGACACTCGCGCCGAGGGCTACCGCCCGGCAGGCGCGGACCTGCTGTTCCTGGACGGCACCGTGCTCGGCGCTGCGGGCGACGCATTGCGACTGGCCACCGAGAAGACCCAGGTAGACCTCGTCGGCGAGGGCGAGTGGGCGAGGGGGAACCTGCGCGTTCTCGCGGGCGCCGCCGGACTGCGGCTGCGTGTCGTCGCCCGCCTGCTGCCCGGCCGCCCCGGCACGGCCGTAGCCCTGGCGGTGTCCGGCGACCTGGACCTGCCCGCCGAACTCCGGCACCACGTCGACCTGGGCCTAGACCGACTCCAACGCTCCCACGTCGCCGGAGACGCCACGAGAGAACTCCCACCCCGCCCCGAACCGTCCGACCGCGTCCCACGCCCGGTGCGTCCGCTGGAAAACGTGCTGCACCGGGTGGCGCTGGGCGGACGCGCCGTGGCGGCGGTCGCGTCGGCCGAACGCGACGTCGCCACCCTGACCCGCACCGGACTCGCCGCCACCGCCGGCCTGTTGGCCGACCTGGCCCACGCCTCACGCGACCGCGGCCGCGACGCGTTCGGCCGGATCGTGCCCGACGTCGGCGACGACTTCCCGTTCGCCTGGCTACGCGCCGGCCTGCACGTCCGCGAGTTCACCCGCGCCACCGCCCGTCGGGCGTGGCTGGAGGCGGTGGGTGGTAAGTGACCACCGCGACGCCCGAGACCGCTCAGCGCGGGGCGGTGACGTGTTCGTAGGCCAGGTTGGTGCCGGTCGCGGCGCGTTCGGCGGTGATGACGGTGTTGTCGCCGACCAGCAGCGCACGGTCGTCCACCAGGGGGGTGCCGTTCTCGCCGCGGCTCAGCCGGCAGCTCAGCAGGGCGGGCGAACCGGGGTCGCGCTGGAGCGTCCTGGCCTGCTCGGCGGTCAGCGCGACCGCCTGGATGGTCTCGCTGGCCTGCCGCACCGGCGTGCCCAGGTCGTCGAGGAGGCGGTAGAGGGACTGGTGGCGCAGGGGTTCCGCGCCGATCCGCGACCCGATCGCCTCCGGCAGGTACGACGTCTGCAGCAGCAGCGGAACGGGCGCGCCGGTGGTGCGGGTGCTGCGCAACCTCTCGACCGCGAGCACCCGACTGCCCGCCGGAACGCCCAGCCGTGCGCTCACGTCCGCCGGCGGCACGACGAGCGCCGCGTCCAGCACCTCGGTCTCCAGCTCGATGCCCTGCTCGACCAGGTCCTGCGACAGGCTCCGCAACCCGGTGAGGCCGTACGAGAACGCGGGTCGCCGCACGAACGTGCCCACCCCGTGCCGGGTCTCCAGCAGCCCGTCCGCCTCCAGCGCCCCGATCGCCTGGCGCACGGTCATCAGCGAGACGTCGAACTCCTCGACCAACTCCCGCTGCGCGGGCAACGGCGCGTCCGCGGGGTAACGCCCGTCGGCGATCCGATCGGCCAGCACCCGGTAGATCGCGAGGTACTTGGGCACGCGCGTCTCGTACTCACGGCCAGTGCGCCGCCCGTCGTCCACCAGGGAAACTCCAGACTCTCAACCTCCGACCGAGGATAGCGCCCGGCGGAACGCGGCCACCGCGTCCACGACCTCGGCGACCGGCGCGCCGTCGACCAGCATCCGCATGAACGCCGAGCCGACCACGACACCGTCGGCGTCCACACAGGCCTCCACCGCGTGCTCCACCGTGGAGATGCCGAAACCGGTCACCACGGGCAGCTCGGTCATGCCCTTGAGCCGCCGGGCGTTCTCGCGGGCGGTGGTGGCGAGGGCGTTGCGTTCGCCGGTGGTGCGCATCGAACTCATGCAGTACACGAACCCGGACGACGCCCGCGCGATCTCACGGCACCGGTCGTCACCGCACGCGGGCGCGGCCAGCAGCACCGCGGCGACCGACGCCTCCGCCGCACGCGCCAGGTACTCCGACGATTCCTCCAACGGCAGGTCCGGCACGATCACGCCCTGCACGCCCACCGCCGCCAGGTGGTCGAGGAATCCGCCCACCCCGTGCGAGGGCGTCAACGTCAGCGCCACGTTCGCATACGTCATGACGACCAGCGGCACGTCGAGGTCCAGCCCGGCCAGCTCGTCGAGCAGCGGCCTCGGCCGTCCGCCGCGGCGGGTCGCGAGGGCGGCGGCCTGCTGCACGGTCGGTCCGTCCAGCATCGGGTCGGAGAACGGCAACCCGATCTCGACCGCGTCCGCACCGGCCTCCGCCGCGCCCCGGACCAGGTCCAACCAGTCCGGCACGACACCCGCCATCACGTACGGGATCAGCAGCCGGCGCCCGTCGGCGCGGGCGGTCCGCAGGTGGTGTTCCAACACGGTCATCGGAGGTGCTCCCTGATCTGCTGGATGTCCTTGTCGCCGCGGCCGGACAACGTGACCAGCACCGTGGAGCCGGCGGCCAGCTCGCCGGTCGCGGCGGCGTCGACCACCCACGCCAGGGCGTGCGCCGATTCGAGCGCGGGCAGGATGCCCTCGGTCCTGGTCACCAGCGTCAACGCCCGCACGGCCTGGTCGTCGGTGACGCTGGTGTACTGCACGCGCCCGGTTTCGGCCAGGTGCACGTGTTCCGGGCCGATGCCCGGGTAGTCCAGGCCCGCCGAGATCGACTCCGCTTCGAGGATCTGGCTGTCGTCGTCCTGGAGGAAGTGCGACATGAACCCGTGCAGGACGCCGAGCTTGCCCTTCTCCACCGCGCTGCCGCCGGCCGCCTCGACGCCGACCAGTCGGGCCGGGGTGTCCACGAACCCGGCGAACGTGCCCGCCGCGTTCGACCCGCCGCCGATGCAGGCCACCACGACGTCCGGCACGGCGGTGGACAGCCGGTCCGCGCACTGGGCGCGGGCTTCCTCGCCGATGACGCGCTGGAACTCGCGCACCATCCACGGGTAGGGGTGCGGGCCCATGACCGAACCCACGCAGTAGTGCGCGTCCTCGGTCTCGTTCACCCAGGCGCGCAGCGCGGCGTTGGTCGCCTCCTTCAACGTGCCGATGCCGTTCGCCGACGTGACGGGCACGACCTCGGCGCCGAGCAGGTCCATCCGGAAGACGTTCATCTCCTGCCGGCGGACGTCGGTCTGCCCCATGTAGACGGTGCAGGACAGGTCGAGCAGCGCGGCGGCGGTCGCGGTGGCCACGCCGTGCTGCCCGGCGCCGGTCTCGGCGATCAGCTTGCGCTTGCCCATGCGCTTGGCGAGCAGCGCCTGACCCAGCACGTTGTTGATCTTGTGTGATCCGGTGTGCGCGAGGTCTTCCCGTTTGAGCAGGACGCGCACGCCCAACGCCTCGGACAGCCGCGCGCACTCCGTCAACGGCGTCGGCCTGCCCACGTAGGTGGCGAGCAGTCGCCGGTACTCCGTCATGAACGCGGCATCGGCCCACGCCTCGCGGAACGCCGCCTCCACCGCCTGTACGGCGGGCATGAGTGCTTCCGGCAGGTATCGCCCGCCGAACCTCCCGAATCGACCGGCGGCGTCGGGTGCGCGCATCGCGCCGGTGCTGACGACCTCTTCGACTGACACTTCTAGAACTCTAGAACTCATCGCCCGGGCTGGCAAGCGGCACGATTGCCGGCAGTCTGTGCGGGCACACCGTCGAAGGGCGCCACCGCGCCCTTGTGCGAGCACATCGAGGAGTCGCATGCCATCGCGTGTCGTCGTCACCGGAGGGAGCGGCAAGCTCGGCCGCGCGGTCGTGGCCGATCTCGTCGCCACCGGCTGGGAGGTGGTCGTGGTCGACCGCGTCGTCCCGGCCGCGCCACTCGCCCCGACGACCCGGGTCGACCTCACCGACTACGGGCAGGTGGTCGAGGCGTTCACCGCGATCGACGACCGCTACACCGGCGTCGACGCGGTCGTGCACCTGGCGGCGATCCCCGGACCCGGCGTCGCCACCAACGCCACGATCTTCCACAACAACACCACCAGCACGTACAACGTGTTCGCCGCCGCCAGGCAGGCCGGCATCCGCAACGTGGTGTGGGCGTCCAGCGAGACCCTGCTGGGCCTCCCGTTCGACACCCCGCCGCCGTACCTGCCGGTCGACGAGGACTACCCGGCCCGGCCGGAGACCTCCTACGCCCTGGCCAAGCACCTGGAGGAGACCATGGCGGCCGAGTTCTGCCGCTGGCAGCCCGACCTCAAGGCGACCGGGCTGCGCTTCTCCAACGTGATGGAGCCCGGCGACTACGCGGCGTTCCCGTCGTTCGACGCCGATCCCGGCCTGCGGTCGTGGAACCTGTGGGGGTACATCGACGCCCGTGACGGCGCCCAGGCCGTTCGCCGAGCCCTGGAGCGCGACGGCGTCGGGCTGGAGGTGTTCATCATCGCCAACGCCGACACGGTCATGTCCAAGCCCACCGCCGACCTCGTCGCCGAGCGGCTGCCCGACGTGCCGCTGCGCCGGCCGCTGGAGGGCAACGAGACGCTGCTGTCGATCGACAAAGCCCGCCGGCTGCTCGGCTACGAACCCCAGCACAGCTGGCGGGACCAGGTGTGACCCGCGCTCAGACGGGCCGCATCTGCTCGACCAGCTTCCTCGGCGCGGACACGCGGTAGCTCTCGGTCAACAGCTCGGCGACCTCGTCCCAGTCCGTGTCGTCGTCCAGGACCACGCCCACGACGTTGGTCGCCCACACCGGCTTGAAGAACGGGTGGGCGGCGTGGCTCAGCGCCGCCAACTCCGGGCCCGCCGAGCGGAACGTCAACACGCTCGCCGGACCGTCCGTCCTCGCCGCTGCGGCGTACGACGGCGGGTTGCCGTCCTCGACTTCCAGCACGTGCGCGAAGGCCCGCTGCCGAATCCGCCACCGCGTGCCCCGCCAGGCCCGTTCCTCCACGACTTCGGGGAACGCTCCGCACACCGCCCGCAGCCGTTCCACGATCTCGTCCGGTACCTCAGCGGGTTCGCCCATCCGTGGATTATCCGACACCTGACAGGGGGACGCACCACCCCGTTCGGCTGCAGCGCGGCTGTCCGTGGAACCGCACTTCTGCGTTTTGGTCGGGTATTCCGAGTCGTGCGGATGAAAATGAACACAACCCTTTCGGGGAGTTGGCCGGCTGTTTTCGGCCCAGTACGGTCGGATTCATGTCGCTGGACGTTCTCGATCTGCTCAGAGCAGGATTGCCGGAGAGTGCCGCGCCACGGCGGCGGATCGTCGTGGTCGGTGCCGGAATGGCCGGGTTGACCGCGGCCATGCTGTTGAAGGAAGCGGGCCACGAGGTGACGATCCTCGAAGGCCAGAACCGATTGGGCGGGCGCATCCTCACCTATCGGGGATTCGCCGGTGACATGTACGGCGAGTTCGGCGCGATGCGGTTCCCGCTCCAACACCCGTTGGTGCAGTGGCTGATCGAGGACAAGTTCAAGCTCGCCACGAAACCATTTCCGATGTACGACGAGGACACGTTCGTGTACCTCCAGGGAAAGGGTGTGCGGCGGCGGGATTTCAGCGCCGACCAGTTCACCTTCGACCTGTCGCGCGGTGAGGCCGACAAAGCGCCGCACGACCTGCTGCGGCACACCGTGCAGCCGCTCGTGGACATCATGGAGCAGGAGGATGACGCGAAGGCGTGGCACCGACTGCTGACCGACTACGACGGGTACACACTGCTCGGGTACCTCAAGGAGCGCGGTCTGAGCGACGGCGCCCTGTCGATGCTCGGGCCGTTGTTCAACCTGGAGGGCCGGTACCACTTCTCGCTGGTCGAGTGGTTCTCGCACTACTACGAGGACGTGTTCGGTCAACTGGTCTACATCGTGGACGGCGCGGATTCGCTGCCCAGGGCGTTCGAGCCGTTCCTGATGGACGACATCAGGCTCGGCGCGCAGGTCCACGCCGTCGACCAGACGGACAGCGAGGTGCGAGTCCACTTCCGGGCCGGGCGCAAGACGCACACGATCACGGCGGACGAGTGCATCGTGACGGTGCCGTTCGCGAGTCTGCGGCACATGGAGGTCCAAGGGCTCGACCCGGACAAGTGGTACGCGATCCGCAACACCTACTACGGGCGGGCGCACAAGCTGTTCATGCAGTTCAGCGAACGGTGGTGGGAAAGCTCGTACGGCATCACGCACGGGCTCACCGTGACCGACCTGGCGATCCGCAACATCGTCTACCCGCCGGCGGGGCAGGACACCCGGTTCCGCAAGGGTGTGATGATCGCGTCGTACTGCTGGGAGCAGGACAGCATGCCTTACACGCCGTTGGCGGGGGAGGAGAGCGTGGCGCAGGCGTTGGAGGATCTGGTGAAGATCCACCCGGAGGCGCGGGACACGTTCGAGTTCGGCGTGTACAAGGACTGGGCGCTCGACTGGTTCGCGTGCGGTATCGGCCCCCTGTTCCGGGCGTTCGAGATGAGCGAGGCGTTCTACGAGGACGTGATCCGACCGGTGAACCGGGTCTGGTTCGCGAACGACGCCTGCGACCGCCGTCACCGGCGGTGGGTGGAGGGCGCGCTCAAGGCGGCGGTGAAGAACGCCTACGCGATCCACGAGGGGCTGCGCGACGAGATGCCCTGGAAGGACTGAGCGACCTGGCTATCGGACGAGTTGGCCGGCGTCGAAGAGCGCGGCGGCGACGCGGTCCGGTGGCCAGCCCAGTTCGGTGGCGAGCCGGTTCGCGGTGTCGGGGGTGACGGCGCGGACCAGTGCGTCGAGCACGGTCACCACGTCGCCGGTGGCCGTGCCCGCGCCGGACATGTCGTCGCTCAGTTGCGCGAAGAAGCGGCGCATGTGGTCCAGGCGGGCACCGGCGGGTGTGGCCGGGTCGAAGACGGCGACGCCGCGTTGGGCGGTGTCGGCCAGCATCGCGTTCGTCCGGGCACTGGTCAGCCACGTCCGCAGCCACATCCCGTCGTCGATGAAGTACCGCTCCCGTCGCCGGGCGTCGCGTTCGCGGCGGACCAGTTCCAGGCCTTCCAGGTAGCCGACGGCCTTGGACACCGACGCGGGGCTGACCCGCAGCCTGCCGACCAGTTCGGCGGCGGTCAGGGCGCCGGAGTCGGTGGTGACCAGGCTCGCCAGCACGCGGGCCGCCATGCGCGGCAGTCCCATCCGGACCATCAGCGCGGCGAACTCCTCCGCGAACGCGAGTACCGCGACCGGGTCACGTCCGGGCGCGCCGACGGCGACCGGGGGCTCGTGCGGCGTGGCGGTCCGGCGTCGGCGGGCGCGTCGGAGGGTGGCTTGGTGGGCGCGGTCGGCGCGGTAGTCGCGGGCGCCGCCGTTGCGGCTCACCTCGCGGGTGATGGTGGACGTCGGCCGGTCCAGCCGCCTGGCGATCTCGGCGTACCCGAGGCCGTCGGTCAGACCCGACGCGATATCGCGGCGGTCCTCGTCGGTCAGCCTGCCTCCCGGCATCGCCGGTCCACCTCCTGCTCGTCGGTCCGCCCAGTGTGCATTCACGATCAGCACAGTGCAACGAACCGGCCCGGAACATTGCGTTCGTCGGCAGGTTCATTGCAATGATCGGCCAGCTTCTACCAGGTAAAAGGTGGGAGAGGGTGAGGCAGTCCGTTGTCGCTATTTCAAACGCAACGTAGCGTTCGCTCCCTTCTGAAGATCAGTAGACGAAGGGGGAGGAATGACGAGCGAGCAAGTCGTGCTCGACGTCGAAGGCCTGCGCATGCGCTACGGCACGACCGACGTCCTGCACGACGTCACGTTCCAGGCCCGGCACGGCGAGGTGCTGGCCCTGCTCGGCCCGAACGGCGCGGGCAAGACCACGACCATCGAGATCCTGGAAGGCTTCCGGATGCGGTCGGCGGGCCGGGTCTCGGTGCTCGGCGTCGACCCGGCGCACGCCGACGAACGCTGGCGCGCCCGCGTCGGCGTCGTCCTGCAATCCTGGCGTGACCACGGCAAGTGGCGGGTCCGCGAACTCCTCGCGCACCTCGGCACCTACTACTCCTGCTACGCCACCGAACAAGTCGTACGACCGTGGGACCCGGACGACCTGGTCGCAGCCGTCGGCCTCACCGCCCAGGCGGACAAGAAGATCAGGACGTTGTCCGGCGGCCAGCGGCGCAGGCTGGACGTCGCGGTCGGCATCGTCGGCCGTCCCGAGTTGCTGTTCCTCGACGAGCCGACCACCGGCTTCGACCCGGTCGCCCGGCGCGAGTTCCACGACCTCGTGCACCGGCTGGCGAGCCAGGACCAGACCACGATCCTGCTCACCACCCACGACCTGGACGAGGCCGAAAAACTCGCCGACCGCATCGTCGTCCTCGACGGCGGCCGGATCGTCGCCGACGGCACGGCCGACGAACTGGCGCAGCGGATCGCGGGCGACGACGAAGTCCGCTGGACCCACGCCGGACAGCACCACGTGCGGGCGGTCAAGGAGTCCACGAAGTTCGTCCACGACCTCTTCCGCCAGTACGGCGACGAGATCACCGACCTGGAGGTCCGGCGGGCCTCGCTGGAGGACACCTACCTGTCGCTGGTGCGCCGGGTCGAGTTGGAAGGAGCGACCCGGTGAACCCGACCACGACCGCGTTGCGCGCCGGCTGGAAGCGCGGCCTGATCGAGCTGCGGCAGTCGCTCACCAACGGCGCGGACCTGTGGAACCACGCGTTCTGGCCCGTGCTGATGCTGATCGTCACGTTCTTCCTGCGTGACGTGTCGTTCGGGCAGAGCGGGTTCTCCGTCGGCACCCTCGCGTTGCCGAGCATCCTCGGCATGAACGCCGCGATGGCGATGGTCACCATGAGCCAACTGCTCACCGCCGAACGCGAGGACGGCACCCTGCTGCGCGCCAAGGCGACACCGAACGGGATGCTCGGCTACCTGGTCGGCAAGATCGTGTCCGTGGCCGGCGGCCTGATCGTGGACCTGGCCATCTTCCTGGTCCCCGGCGTGTTCATCGTGTCCGGCCTGGTGACCGGCAGCCTCGACTCCTGGCTGACCCTGGCGTGGGTGCTGGCGCTCGGCATGGTCGCCGCCCTGCCCATCGGCGCGGTGCTGGGCTCGGCGTTCTCCAGCGCACGCGGCCAAGGGCTGCTGATCCTGCCGATCCTCGCCATGATCGCGATCTCCGGCGTCTTCTACCCGATCACGTCGCTGCCGGTGTGGTTGCAGTGGGTCGCCCAGGTCTTCCCGGTCTACTGGCTCGGCCTCGGCATGCGCTCGGCGTTGCTGCCGGACGCGGCGGTGGCGGTGGAGATCGGCGAGTCGTGGCGGCACCTGGAAACCGTCGGCGTGCTCACCGCGTGGGCGGTCCTGGGTCTGGTCCTCGCGCCGATCGTGCTGCGCCGGATGGCCCGCCGCGAGTCGGGGTCGAGTGTCGCCCAGCGCCGGGAGAAGTCCCTCCAACGGGTCGGATAGGTGACGGTCACGGCAGCGCGCCCGTCGTGGCGAGGAGAAGGGCGACGGCGGGCAGGAAGTTGTTCACCTGGTGGGCGACGACGCTGGCGAGCAGGTTGCCGGTGAACAACCGGGCCAGTCCGATCGGGATCGACAGCACCAGCAGCAGGGGTGTGCGCAGCAGTTCGAGGTGCGCGAAGGAGAACGCCAGGCTGGTCACCGCGAACACCACCCAGCGGTTCAGGCCCCAGTTCTCCAACGCGCGCCACAACACGCCCCGGAACAGCACTTCCTCACCGAGCGGCGCGACCAACCACACCGCGAGGAACGTGACCACGGCCGCCGTCGTGCCCAACTCGCGCCCGGCGAACACGTCACCGACCGCCGAGGTGGCCTGCTCGTCACCCACCCAGGCGGCCCACAACGCCGCCGCCGGCAGCGTGAGCACCAACCCGCCCGCCCCCAACGCCAACCCGATGCCGATGTCCCGGCCGTTCCAACGGATCGCCAGCTCGCGCCGCGCCCGTCCGGCCTTCGGCCCGCCGCCCAGCCGGGCCACGCCGAGCACCGCCACGACCGCGCCCAACGCGGTCGGCACGACCAGCAACGCGATCAGCAGACCGTCCTCCAGCAACGCCGGATCGGAGCCGCCGAACGCCAGCAACACCACCACCGACGCGGCCACCATCACCAGCTGCGCGGCGAGGAACACGGCGATCAACGTCAGCCCTGCCCGCCGTCCTCTCGCCGGGGCGGCATCGGACGGCGGTGGGGTCACCCGGTCGTCCACGGGGACCGGCTCGGTCTGGTCGTCACTCACAACCGTGGATAACCCGCGCCGGCGGCGAGGTCAACCAGAAACCGCCATCCTGCGCGCGATCGATACGAACAGTGGCACCACCGCCACGACCAGGTGCGCCCCGGCGATCAGCAGCGCGGCGGTCGAGAGAGGACTCCCGGCCAGCAGCATCCCGCCCGCCGCGCTGCCGAGCGGGAAACCCAGCGAGCACAACGCCGTCCGCGCGCCGGTCACCTGGCCACGCACGGAGTCGGGCACGGCGCGCTGGAACATCGACCGTTCGGTGGACCAGGAGGGGCCGACGTCCGCTTGCACGGACAGCGCGGGGAGGCTGAAGGCCAGCGCGCTCATCACCGCGAAACCTGGCCGCGTCCACGAGCAGGGCGGCACTCGTGTCGAACGCGCCCACCAGGAGCCCGGCCGTCGGTGGTCCGACGACGTACGCGAGTTCCCAGTTCACCGAGAGCAGGGAGTTCGCCGCCTCCAAGTCCTCGTCCGCCACCACGCGCGGCACCAGGGCGCTCTCCGCGACTTCCGTGAGCGACGACAACGCGGCGGACGCGATCGCCACGGCGTAGACCTGGCCGAGGTGCAGCACGTCCAGGCTCGCGGACAGCGGGATGGAGGCGATCAGTGCGCCGACGGTGGGGCGTTCACCGAGGCGGGCCGGGCGCCGGCGGGCCGTCACACGCGGGGTCGAGGCGGCACAACGCCACCTCACGTTCTACCTCGTTGGTCGCCCCGGAGTGTTCTGAGCGTTCAACTCGGGGGTTCTGAGCGTTGGACACGCGTGTACTGAGCGTTGGACACGCGTGTCCTGACGGTTGGACACGCCGGGTTGTTTCGGAATGGGTTGGGTAGCCGTCGGTGGGAGTCAGGTGAGGGCGGCGAAGGCTTCCACCTGGTTGGTGCGGCCTGCCACGATGAGGAGGTCGCCGGGTTGGACGATGGTGTCGGCGGCGGCGTAGGTGAAGTCGGCGCCGGGGCGTTTGATCGCTACCACTGTGACGCCGTGGCGGCTGCGCAGCTTGCTCTGGCCCAACGGGACGCCGACGGCTTGTGCGGGTGCGACGGTCTTGACCATCGCGTAGTCGTCCTCGAACTCGATGTAGTCCAGCATCCGCCCGGTGACCAGGTGGGCCACGCGTTCGCCCATGTCGTGCTCGGGCAGGACGACGTGGTGCGCGCCCATCCGTTCGAGGATGCGGCCGTGCTGGCGGCTGGTGGCCTTGGCCCAGATGTTCGGCACGCCGAAGTCGACCAGCAGGGCCGTGGTCAGGATGCTGGCTTCCAGGTCCGTGCCGATGGCCACGACGGCGCGCTGGTAGTCGGGCACGCCGAGTTGGCGCAAGGCGGTCTCGTCGGTCGTGTCCGCCACGGCGGTGTGCGTCAGGTCGTCCGCGTAGCGCTGCACGATCGCGGGCCTGGAGTCGATGCCCAGCACCTGCGAGCCGTGCGCGATCAGTTCCCGGGCCAGGGACCCGCCGAACCGGCCCAGGCCGATGACCACGACACGGGCGGTGCGGGGTGTGGTGTCAGCCAACGATCGGTCGCTCCTCGGGTAGTTCGTAGCGGCGCGCCCGCTCGCGCAGGGCGAGCGCGGCACCCAGGGTGATCGGGCCGAGCCGTCCGACGAACATCAGCACCACCAGTACCACCTGTGCGCCGACCGGGAAAGAGGCCGGGATGCCGGTGGACATGCCGACCGTGCCGAACGCGGAAGTGGCCTCGAACAGCACCAGGTCCAACGGGAAATCGGTGATCAGCAGCAGGACGAACGTCGACGTGGCGACCGCGCCGACGCCGAGCAGCGCCACCGTGAGGGCCTGGCGCTGCACCTCGGCGGACAGCCGCCGCCCCATCACGTGCACGCTCGGCTCACCGCGGATCTCGGCGACGATGACGAACGCCAGCAGCGCGAACGTGGTCACCTTGATCCCGCCCGCGGTGCTCGCGCTGCCGCCGCCGACGAACATCAGGAAGTCCGTGACCAGCAGCGACGCCGGTGACATCTGGGCGACGTCGACGGAGTTGAACCCGGCGCTGCGCGGGTTGACCCCGTGGAACGCCCCGACCAGCAGCTTGCCGGGCACGCCCAGCGGGCCGAGGGTGGCGGGGTTGGACCACTCGATCGCGGTGAGCGCGATGATGCCGAACGCGGTCAGCGCGGCGTAGGTGAGCAGGGTGATGCGGGCGTGCAGGGACCACCGGCGCAGCTTTCCGCGCAGCCGGCGGCCGATCTCGAACAGCACCGGGAACCCGAGCCCGCCGATGATGATCGCGATCATGATCGGCACGATGATCCACGGATCGGTGGCATACGGGACCATGTTCGTGGCGTAGAGGGCGAAGCCCGAGTTGTTGAACGCCGAGACGCCGTGGAACACCCCTTCGTACACGGCCCGTCCGAACGGCATGTCGTAGCCGATGGCGAACCGCGCGCTCAGCGCGATCGCGGTCACCGCCTCGACCACCAGACTGATCGCGATGACCCGCAGCACGACACCGCGGACCTCACCCAACCCGAGCGTCTTGGTCTCGGCCTGCGCGGTCAACTGCATGCGCAACCCCATGCGGCGGGCGACGAGCAGCCCGAGCAGCGAGGCCAGCGTCATGATGCCCAGCCCACCGGCCTGGACCAGGACGAGGATCACCACCTCGCCGTAGGTCGACCAGTGCGTGGCGGTGTCCACCACGACCATGCCGGTCACGCACACCGCCGAGGTGGCGGTGAACAACGCCGTCACCACGCCCGGCGACGTGCCGTTCTCGGTCGCGATGGGCAGCATCAGCAACACCGTGCCCAACAGCACCGCGCAGCCGAACCCGAACACGATCAGCCGTGCCGGACGCCCGACACCCGCCGTGACCCGGGGACGCGTCGTGCTCACGCCCACCCGCCCCCGGCGACGACCACTGCGCGAGGCGTCATCGAGCCGGTCGCTCCCGGTACCGCACCTGCCGGCACTCCACGCCCACTCCACCCCCGACGATCAGCACCGCAGCACCTTAAGCCGGCGACGAGACGCCGGCACCCCGACGTCCCGGTTCACGGTGCGCGTATCCGCCGCAGGTTAGGTGACGGCGGCCCACGGACGTCGACCGGAGGTGGCCTTCCCGAGCACGACGGCGTGCGCGAGGCGCTTGCGGCGACCCCCACCGTCGACTCCGCCCCACCGAAAGCGCGTGTGTGACTACGAAGATCGGTAGTGGTCCAGCACCCGGCGCAAGCCGACCTCGGGCGGCTCGATCGCGGAATCCACCACGAGGCGCGGGTCGTCCCAGCTCTCCCACTGCTGCTTCATCCGCAGGACGTGTTCCCACGACACCGTCGGGTGCCAGCCCGGAATCCCGCGTGCCCGGCCCTCGACCCGACCGCGCTGCACCCACTCGTCCGAGCACACGCACTCCACGCCCACGAACACGCCACCCAGGCGCTCGGTGACCGATCGCCACCGCCGCCGGGTCTCCCGACGGTGCCCGGTCGCGTCCACGATCACGTCGAGGCCGAGTTGCAGTTGCCGCGCCACCGACGCGGTCAGGTTCACCTCCGCCAGGTGCGGCGTGTTGTCCGACCGCAGGGCGCCGAACGGCACCAGCGCGCCCAGTTGCCAGTCCATGGAGAACACCGGCGCGGTGAGCCGCCAGGCGAGGGCTTCGGCCAACGTGCTCTTGCCGGTTCCCGGCACACCCGCGAGCAGGATCGTCCGAGGCCGCCGCACGGCGTCCGGGCGCAGGATCGGCCGCAGCTGCTCGTACTGCGCGTGTGCCCGGTCCGCCATCAACGCCTGCAACTCCTCGCGCACGGCGTCCAACCCCGGTGCGCCCGGTGGTCGGGCACCGCTCTCCTCGGCCGCGCGCACCCAACCCAGCACCAGGTGCTCGGGACGCACCGCCACGTCACCCAGCCGTTCGGCCTCCAACGACGCCGCGCTCACCAGCACCACCCGCTCGGCCGCGCCGAAACCGCGCACATCGAGCCGGGCCAACAGTTCCGCCGCGATCCCGCCCTGCGCCGCGGCCAGGTCGGCGAGGCGAGAGAGGTCGGCGAGGTCGGCGAGCAGCTCACCGGCCGACGGGTGCACAGGAAGATCGACCACGGGACTCCGATCGTTGGCGGACCGGAGTGATCCTTCCCGTTCCGGCGATCTGAAGTCGGGTGACCGAGGAATCTGCACCCCTTGAGACAAGACGGCAGCCCCGGCCGTGACACCTCACGAGCGGTATGCGGACGTCCGTCGGTACCAGCGGGCCACGGTTCGTTGGTAGCGGCGGACTACGTGCCACGTGATGATGCCCGCCGCGAGGCTCGACACGACGACGAGTGAGCGCGGCAGGTGGCCGAGCAGTGCCGGGAACACCGCGTAGTGCGTCAGGTAGATGTAGAGCGACGCGCTGGCCACGAGCGTCACCGCCGTCACCGCCGCCTTGGGCAGCCACACCCGCGCCACCACGACGAGCAGCACCAGCCCCACCACCACGACCGCTTCCCGTGCCCGGTCGTCGAACGTGCCGGGGACCAGTGCGAGCGCGAGAACCAGCACGACCACCTTCTGCCACCGCGTCTCCGCCCGCTGCACCAGCCAGCCGAGCACGAAGAACCACAGCGCGCCCAACGTGGTCATGTTGCGTTCGGCGAAGGAACTGGACGCGTCGAAACCGACGCGCAGCAGCAGAGCCGCACCCAGGAACACCAGCGCGGTGACGAACCCGTGCGCGCGTTCGACCCGCCGCACGGCCGGCACCGCGAACAGGATCGCGAACGCCACCAGCGCGTGCACCACCACTTCCACGAACCAGTAGCCGATCGCGCCCGTGCCGACGAAGTTGTTCACCAGCAGCACGTTCACCACCGTCACGTCGTCCGTGACCGCCACCCGGTACGCGAGCCACAGCACGGCCGGCGCCGCGATCAGCGCCGCACTGCGCACCATCCGGGCGGGCGCGGGCAGCACGAACCGCGCGAAGTTCCACCCGGCGATCACCAGCAGCAGGTGCGCCCCGCCGGTGATGTCGAAGAACTCGATGTGCGACCCGACCACCAGCACGATCGCGAGTGCCCGCAGCACGATGTTCGTCTCGACCGACGGCGTCCGCGACACCGGCGCACGCCGCCTCTCCAGCTCCGCCACAGGCGTGGTGGGCCAGTTCTCCGGCAACGGGCCGAGCACCCGTTCCAACGCCACCGACGTCTGGACGTAGCTCAACGAGTCACCGCCGAGGTCCACGAACGTCGCGTCGTCCGGCACGTCCGAAACCCCGAGCGCCGAAGCGAACACCTGCCTGACCGAGCCGCCACCGGCCGTCGAATCCGGCGCGATCCCGGCCACCGCCGCGTAGTCGACCTTCCCGTTCGGCAGCCGGGGGAACTCACGGACCCGTACGACCCGCACGCCGGCTCTGGGCAGGCCGAACCGGGCGCGTACGAGCTGATCCACGCGCCGAACCGCACCCCGCACCGCGACCACCAGCACGTCGTCGGTCCCCGCGCACACCGCCGCGAACCCGTCCTCGGCCAGCACCCGCTCGACCCGGTCCAGATCGATCCGCAGCCCGTACAGCTTGAGGAACCGGTTCTTCCGGCCGATCACCTCGTACAGGCCCTCGGGCGTGCGCCGCGCCAGGTCACCGGTCCGCAGCTCACCCGTCGTGCGGCCGAGCGCGAGGTCGGCGGCGCGGTGCGCGTAACCGAGCATCACGTTGGGCCCGCGATACACCAGCTCACCGTCGTCGGCGATGTCGAAATCGCCACCGGGGATGGGCACGCCGATCGCGGACGGGTGGGTGCGCGCCAGTTCCGGTGGCAGGTACGCCATCCGGGCCGTCGCCTCGGTCTGCCCGTACATGACGAACAGCCGCCACCCGCGTTCCTCGCCGAGCCGCGCGAACCGGCGGACCGACTCGGGTGCGAGCCGCCCGCCGGCCTGCGTCACGTACCGCAGGCTCGGCAGGTCCATCCGCTCGAAGCCGACGGTGTCGAGCAGGTCGAACGTGTGCGGCACACCGTGCAGGCTGGTCACCCGGTGCTCCCGCACGGTGGTCCAGAACGCCGGATCGACCACCGACCGGTCCGTGAGCACGAGCCCCGCGCCGCGCAGAAGGTTGCTGTTCACCACGGACAGCCCGTAGCAGTAGTGCATCGGCAACGACGTGATCGCGCGGTCCGTGGGGCGGATGTCCAGGTACTCGGCGATGGCCTCGGCGTTGGCCGCCAGGTTGTCCGCCGACAACCGCACCAGCTTCGGCGACCCGGTCGAGCCCGAGGTGGACAGCAGCAACGCGAGGTCCGGGTGCAGCTCGTGCGCGGTGCCCGTCCGGTGCTCGGTCCACCGGCCGTCGACCACGACGTCCGGGTCGTAGGCGGACGACAGCGCGGCCACCTGCGCGGGCGCGGTGAGCAGCACCGGGTGTCCGCCGCGCAACGCGGCCAGGTAGGTGACGAGCGAGTCGACGTCGTTGCGCACGGCGAGCAGCACCAGCCGGCGCACCGGCCCGAGCCGGTCCACGGCGGTGGACACCCGGTCGTCCAGTTCCCGGTAGCTGATCGCCGTGCCGTCCGGCGTCACCAGGGCGACGCGGTCACCGTGCGCGGCGAGCCCGGCCGCGAACCCGAGGTCGGCGGTGGCGGTCATGACGGGCGACCGTTGAAGAACAGCGCCGACCCGGACACGCGCACCGCCGTGGCGTCACCCCGTCGCACGGGCGGAGGTCCCTGGACGCGGGACCGCACCTGCGTGCCGTCGGGCAGGCGCAGCAGCAGGGTCGCGTCGTGGCCGTGGAACAGCACGTCGTCCACGGTGGCCGCGACGCCGCCGGTGCCGAGGTGCAGCTGTTCGGGCCGCACCAACACCGTGCCGTTGCCGATCGCCGTGTCGCGGACCGGCAGCCGTCCCAATGGCGTCTCCGCCACGCCGTCACGTGCCGAACCGTCGAACGTCACCGCCTCGCCCACGAACAGCGCCACCCCGAGATCGGCCGGTGACGTGTAGATCTGCTGCGGCGCACCGAGTTGCGCCACCAGACCGTCACGCATCACCGCGACCAGATCGGCGACGCCCAGCGCCTCCTCCTGGTCGTGCGTCACCAACAGCGCGGTGGCCCCGAACGCGTGCAACGCCGTCCGGACGTCGGCCCGCAGCTCATCGCGCAGGCCGGCGTCCAGGGACGAGAACGGCTCGTCCATGAGCACCACGCCCGGCCTCGGCGCCAACGCCCGCGCGAGCGCGACCCGCTGCTGCTGCCCACCGGACAGCTGCGCGGGCATCCGCTTGCCGTACCCGGACAACCCGACGAGCTCCAACAGCTCATCCACCCGGCCGTCCCGCCGCTGGGCCCGGGTCAGGCCGAAGCCGACGTTGCCCGCCACGGTCAGGTGCGGGAACAACGCGCCCTCCTGGGGCACGATGCCGATACCGCGCCGTTCCGGCGGCACGTGCGTGGACCGGTCGGCCAGCACCCGCTCACCGAGCCGGACCTCGCCGGACCGCACCGGGTGGAAGCCCGCGAGCACCCGCAGCAACGTGGTCTTGCCGCACCCGGACGGCCCGAGCACGGCGAGCAGGCCGCCTTCGGGCACGGCGAGGTCCAGGCCGCGCAGCACGGGGGCGGGCCCGTAGCCCGCGACGAGTCCGCTGACTCGCAAATCGCTCATCGTTCACCTCCACGCAGGAACCGGTCCAGCACGACGGCGGGTATCGCCGCCACCACGAGCAGCACAGCCGCGTACGGGGCCGCGGCGGCGTACGCCGCGATCTCGGTCTTCATCCACAGTTCGGTCGCGAGAGTGTCCACACCGGTCGGCCGCAGCAGCAGGGTCGCGGGCAACTCCTTGGCGCAGGTCAGGAAGACCAGCGCGGCACCGGCGAGGATGCCGGGCGCGGCCAGCGGCACCGTCACCCGCAACCGCGTCACCGTCCGGCTCTTGCCCAACGACCGCGACACGTCTTCGAGCACCGGTGGCGCGTGCGCGACGGCCGTGCGCACCGCGCCGACCGCGAGCGGCAGGAACAGCACCGCGTAGGCGAACGCCAGCATCGGCGTGGTCTGGTAGAGACCGGGCGCGAACCGGATGCCGAAGAACACCAGCGCCAGCCCGATCGTGATGCCCGGCAACGCGTGACCGGCGAACCCGGCCAACTCCACGCCGCGCACCAACGCGCCACGGTGACGGGCCGTGAGCACCCCGACCGGCAACGCCAGCACGATGGTGAGCGCCGCGCCCAGAGCCGACACCGACACCGTGTTCAACGTCGTGGTCAGCAGGTCGTCGCCCACAGTGGACCGGCCCGCGGCCAGCCACCACCCGAGGCTGAACACCGGCACGCCCAGCGACAACACGACCAGCGCGGCGGTGCCCAGCAGCGCCGGAACGCGGGCCCGACCCAACGGCACGGTGACCGCCCGGCGTGGACCGCGCGTCGCGGCGGCGGCACCGCGTGCCCGGCGTTCACCGACCGTCAACGCGATCGCCAGCACCACCAGGACGCAGCCCAGGATCGCGGCGGGCGTGCGGTCGAACGTGGCCCGGTAGCTGGTGTAGATGCCGAGCGTGAACGCCTCGTAGCGCATCAACGATACCGCGCCGAAATCGCTCAACGCGTACAGCGCCACCAACAGCCCACCGGCCGTCGCCGCGGGCCGGATCTGGCGCAGCGTCACGGAGAAGAACGTCTGGGCGCTCGTCCGCCCCAGAGACCGCGCGACCTCCTCCACCGCCGGGTCGGCCGTGCGCAGGGCGGCGGCGACGGGCAGCAGCACGTACGGGAACGACACCAGCGTGAGCACCAGGAACGCGCCCGCGAACCCGGTCAGCTCGGGCAGCATCGCCACCCAGGTGAACCCGGCCACATAGGACGGCACGGCCAGCGGCAGCACCAGCAGCACGCCGGCCACCCGCCGTCCGACCAGGTCGCTGCGCACGACCAGCCACGCGCCGAGCACGCCGATCACCACGCAGGCCACCGTCACCGCGCCCGCCAACGCCAGGCTGCGCACGGCCAGGTCCAGGGTGCGGGCACGCCACAGCACCCGCCCGACCTCACCCACACCGCGGTCGAAGGAGCGGACCGCGAGGTAGGCGAGGGGAGTCAGGGCGACCCCGGCGACGACCAGGGCGAGTGCGGTGTTCGTCGGTGCGGCCCGCAAGGGACCGCTCAGGACAGCCCCGCTTCCTGCAACAGGGCCAGCGTCTGCTGGAGCGAGGACAGCTTGGACAGGTCGATGTCCGGCCCGTTCAGCTCGGCCAACGCCGGCAGCTGGTGCTTGCTCGACTTCACCGCCGGGTTGGCCGGGTACTCGGCGGTCTCGTCGGCGAAGTAGCGCTGCGCCTGCTCGGACAGCAGGAACCGGACCGCCTTCACCGCGGCGTCGTTGCGGTCGGAGCCCGCGATCACGCCCGCGCCCGCCACGTTCACCAGGCCGAGCGGGTCACCGCCGGAGACGTGGTGCAGCTTCACCTTGACCGCGTCGGCGCCGTTCTCGGCGACCTTGGCGTACCAGTAGTAGTGGTTGATCAGCCCGGCGGGCAGCTGGCCGTCGTTGACCGCGTTGAGGATCGCGATGTTGTTGTCGTACCGCTTCGGCTCGTTCGCGGCGAACCGGCGCAGCCAGTCCTTGGCGAACTCCTCGCCCTTGAGCACCCGCACCGACGTGACGAACGCCTGCCACGACCCGTTGGTGGGCGCGTACCCGATCCGGCCCTTCCACTTCGGATCGACCACGTCGTCCAGGCTCTGCGGCAGCTCGGCCTCGGTGACCACGCGCGGGTCGTAGGCGACCACGCGGGCACGGGCCGAGGTCGCGACCCAGCGGCCGTCGTCCGCCCGGTACTCGGCGGGCACCAGGTCGAGCACGTCGGAGGGCAGCTCGGCGAGCCTGCCCTGTTCGGCGACCGCGCCCAACGCGCCCGCGTCCTGCGAGAAGAACACGTCGGCCTGGGTGCCGTCGCCCTCCTCCAGCAGCTGCGCCGCCATCTCGCCGCTGCTGCCGTAGCGGACTTCGACGTCCACGCCGGTGGCCTGCTCCAGCTGTTCGAGCACGCCGCCCACGAGTCCTTCGTTGCGGCCGGAATAGATCACCAGCGCGTCACTGCCGCCGGTGCTGCCGCACGCGACGACCGGAATGGTCAGCAAAGCCATGATCAACGCGACAGCGCGTGCGCGACGGCTCACTGCGGGTCCTCCTAGAACTCACCCCCCAGGCGGCTCAGGCGGAGACAAGGTAAAGCTAACCTAAATAGCAAACAAGACCGCGCAGATAACGCCTGGTGCGACCCCGGACACATCACCCGATCGGGGCCCCTCGTGACGCGGCCGGTTCGCCGGATCGACGCGATTTCGTGCTGGACGAGCCCCTCACCAGGCGTGCTAGCGTCCGCCGCTGATCTCTGCCCGGTGAACGGCGTTCGCTTTCCCTCGGCACCTTGAGTGTTCGGGTGAATGCGGCGCGGAGGAGGCGGTGGCCGCGCTGGAAGCCGCCGTGGACCCGGCGCTGTTCTACCCGCGGACCGATCTGATCAGCTACGAGTGATCGAGAAGGCGGCGCACGAGCCGCTGAACGGCGAACGGCGCCGACTCCTGGTTCGGAAATCGACGCCGTCGTCGGTGTCCTGAGTGCGCACACCGTCGTGGATGACCGGGTCGAACAACCCGCCCGAGCGAGTGTCCGGAGTGGTGACGCAGGCACCAGTTCACGGCGTACCGGTCCGCGGCCTCGGCGCCCGGCACGACCAGCCGGTCGAGGTCGCCGGTCACCGGAGCCGCCCTCGGCACGAACGTCAGGCCGTGCCGGGACCGCACCGGCTCGACACCTACGGCCAGTGCGCGCACCGCCAGCGACTGCCCGTAGGTGTCGAAGACGGAGGCGAGTTCGATCTCCCCGACCCCGTCGGTGAGCAGCACCCCGGTCGTGGGGCGGTCCCAGCGGAAGGCGGTGTTGAGGCCGACGACGGTGTCGGCCGGTCCAAACCGCGCCTGCGCCATCGAGGCCGCCGTGTCGCGGCGGTAGTGCCGCCAGCCGATGGCCGCCGCGGCCCGGACCGCGGCCTCGGGGCCGACCAGCCGTTCGACGACGCGCAGCGTGCCGTCGATACCGGACAGGATGCCGGCCGTGCTGATGATGTCGCCGCCGTCGACGTACCGCGTCCCGCGCGCCCAGTCGACGGCCGGGTAGCGGTCCTCGACGCCGTCGACGCGGAGCCAGTGCGTGGCCGCCGCACGCCCGTCGAGCAGACCGGCGGAGGCGAGCACCGCCGATCCGTTGCAGACGCCGAGCAGCAGTGACCCGCCGGCCGCCTGCCGGTTGAGCCAGTCGGTCACCGGCTTCGTCGTGCTCTCGCCGACGTCGGGGAGCGCCGGCACGACCACGACGTCCGCGGCCCCGCCGAGCAGGCGGTCGAGGTCGGCGAAGGTCAGGTCGGGGACCAGGTCGAGGCCACCGGTCAGCGGGACCGGGCGGCCCGCCGCCGCGACCGTGTAGACGTTGAACGCGCCGGTCGTCGCCAGGACTTCGTAGGGGGCGAGCGTGTCGGACGCGACGGCACCCTGCTCGCCGACCACGACCACCGCCGTCGGCTTGGCCGGGTCGTGCGCCACCGGCGCCGGTAACGGGGCCGCGCCGTCAGTGCGCGGAGCGTGCAGGTCGTCGAACGCGGCCATGACGGTCGGGGTGCCGAGTGCGGCGGGCAGGGCGAGGGCGGCGAGCAGGAACACCAGGGCGGTTCCGGTGATCCGCAGGAGGGCGCGCATGGTCAGCACCCGTACTCGTGGCGACGGCGCAGCATCGCGCCCAGCATGGCCGGGATCATCAGCACGTGACCGGCGGTCATCAGCGCCATCCCGGACAGCAGCCCGGTCCAGTAGAACGGCAGCAGGACGAGGAACGGCAGGTACATCGCGGCGGACATCTCGGCGATGCCGGCCCAGCCGTGGTGGCGCACCCGCATCCACAGCGCCATCCCCAGCGACATGTCGGTGGCCATCACCAGCACCTGCGCGGTCACGATGTCGCCCAGGTCCGGCCACACGAACGACCACACCGGCTCCAGCACGACCATGCCCGCCACCATGGCGACGACCATTTCCAGCGCGTGCCGGGTGAAGCGCAGCACGCGACGCCGGGGTCGCTGCCGATCGATGGTCGTCTTCGTTTCCATGACGGCTCCTCCGTTGCGGGATGTCGCGGTGCAACAGAGACCCTGGGCCGCCTGGGCGGCGCGGTCAGGTGCCGAAGGTCATGTCCTGGGTCATGACCCGGCACGACCTCCGAGCGGTCAGCACAGGCCGAGTTCCCTGGCCCGCAGCGCCGCCTGCGTGCGGTCACGGACCTGGAGCTTGGACAGCACGCTCGTGACCAGGTTCTTCACCGTGCCCTCGGCCAGGAACAGGCGGCCCGCGATCTCGCGGTTGCTGCGGCCCTCGGCGAGCAGCCGGACCACGTCCAGCTCACGCTCCGACAGCGGCACCGCCAACGGCACACGCGCCGGTGCGCCCTCGTGCGGCAGTTGGGCGACCCTGGCCACGAGCTTGGTCGCGACCGACGGTTGCAGCACCGACTCCCCGCGCCGTGCCGCGACCAGCGCCTCGACCAGTTGTGCCGAGGACACGTCCTTGAGCAGGTAGCCGAGCACACCGGCACGCAGCGCCGCGAACACGTCCGCGTCATCGTCGAACGTGGTCAGCGCCAGCACCCGCACGCCCGGTTGCTCGACCCGCAGCCGGTTGGTGGCCGCGATACCGTCCATGACCGGCATCCGGAGGTCCATCAGCACCACGTCCGGACGCAGCTCGGCGCACAACCGCACGGCCTGCTCGCCGTCCCCGGCCTCGCCGACCACCTCGATCTCCGGCTGGACCTCCAGCAGCGTCGCCAGCGCCTCCCGGAACAGGGCCTGGTCGTCCACGATCAGCACTCGAACGGCGGCGGTCATCCCGGCACCTCCACGGTGAGGGTCAGGCCGTGTCCGGCGGAGTCGACGGACACGTGCCCGCCGAGGCCGGTGACGCGTTCCCGGAGGCCGACCAAGCCGAATCCGTTGCCCGGGTCTTCGAGGAGCCCGCGCCCGTCGTCACGCACCTCCAGCCGGACCAGGTCGACGCTGCCGTAGTCGAGCACCACGGTCGCGGCGGTCGCGTCCGCGTGCTTGCGGACGTTGGTCAGCCCCTCCTGCGCCGCCCGGAACAGCGACTCCTCGACCTCGACGCGGACCGCGCGGGCCGGGCCGTGGATCTCCAGCCCGGTCGGCACGCCCGCCTCGGAGGCCTCGCGGGCGAGTGCGCGCAACGCGTCCACCAGCGGCGCGGACCGGGGTTCGCGCAGCGCGGCGACCGAACGGCGGACCTCCGCCAGCGCCTCCCGTGACTGGTCCTGTGCCTTGGCCAGCATGGCGTCGAGCCGTTCGGTGTCGGCGGTGTGGATCACCGCACGTGCGGCTTGGAGGAGCATCTGCACGACGGTCAGGTGGTGGCCCAACCCGTCGTGGATGTCACGGGCGACCCGGTTGCGCTCCTGGGTGGTCGCGAGTTGCTCGGCCTGGGCCGCGTACCCGCGCAGCCGCTCGTTGGCGTCCGCCAGTTCCGCCCTCGCGCGCTGCTCCCGGACCAGCAGCTCGGTGATGACGATGGCGAACGCGGTGACGGCCAACGTGTTGAGCCCTTCACGCAGCCCGTCGGGCCACTCCATCTCCACGTGGATCAACGGGATGACCGCGGCCACCGCGGCGGCGGCCGGCAGCGGCAGCAGCAGCACGCTCTGCGAAACCAGGACCACCAGCAGCAACACCGCACCGACCGCCGCGCCCGACAGCGAGAACAGCACGAAACCCAGCGGCAGCTGGACGCCGACGTACACCACGGCGAACGCCCGGCCCCGCCGCTGCACCCACCGGAACCCGCCGATGGCGAGCACGGCGTAGACCAGCCCGACGACCAGCGTCGGCACGAGTTCGTGCTCGAAACTCGCGGAGCCGAGCGGCAGCGTCGCGTACGCGACGACCGTCAGGATGCTCAGCGCCCACTGCACGCCCCCACTGTGCTGGACCCCGAACACCAAGGTCAACTGCGTGGAGAGGCCAGGACGCGCACCCGGCCGGTGACCGGGTTGACCGCGACCTACGTCAAGAACGACGAGACGGACGCCGAACCGTCGGGGGTGATCGGCTGCCCACAGTGCGACGGCCGACTGTGGCAGCAACGTGCCGATCTCTGTGGGGGGCCCCGAAACGATCCCATACTCGGGGCGACACACCACGCGGAACGGGGAGGAAGCGTGCGGAGCAGCACGAAGGCGGAGGTCATCCAGATCTCCGAGGCGGTAGCGCGTGCAGTGTTCACGCAGAGCAATCTGCTGTGGATGGTGCAAAGCGAGATCCAGGCCCGTCTGCCGGAGACCATCCGCCAGCACGCCCAGGCGTCGCTGCCCAACCTGGCCAGGCTCGCGGTCACCGAAGCCACCCCGGACCTGGCTGAGATGCAGGCCGCGATCGAGGGAGCAGCGCGGAAAGCGCTGGAGGCCGACCTGCCGGCGTTGGTCAACCGCGCCGCGGACGGTCTGTTGCCAGACCTGGCCAGGGCCGCGGTGCGGGACGCGACACCGGATGCGGTGAAGCTGCGCGAGGAGCTGGTCGCCACGGTGGCCTCGGAAGTGACCGGCATCGTGCGCGGTCAGGCCGGGGACGTGCTGGCGGACGTGGTGCGCAAGGCTACCGACCAGGTGCGCGACGCGGTCACCAGCACCCTCGCGCAGCAGTCCGAGGAGGTGATCTCCGAACTGGCCCGCGCTGCGGTCTCCAGGGCCACCCCGGACCGTGACGAGGTGCGTGACGAGCTGGTGCACGCCGGGTCCGCCGCAATGATCGAGGTGGTGCGCGCGGCGGTCAAGGACGCGGCACCCGAGGCGGTACGGGACGAGGCGGAAAAGGTCCGCGGCTCGCTGGCCGACGCGGTGGAGCGGGCGGCGGAGGAAGTACTGCCGGGGCTCGCCCGTGACGCGGTGGCCGGAGCGACTCCGGATCTGCGACTGCTGCATGACGAACTGGCCGGCAAAGCTGCGGTCACGGCGACCGAAATGGCACGCGAGGCGACCCGTGAGGCCCTGCCGGGCGTGGTCGAGAAGGTGTCCGAGGAAGCGCTGAACTCGGTACGTGGCGCAGTCCGCGACGAGGCGGAGAAAGTGTTCGCGCAGTACGCGCCGAACGTGGTCACCGTGGTGCTTCCACAGGGCGGGAAGGTGGAACTGGGCGCGGACACGCACACGGTGCTGCCGGAGTTGCTGGTGGCACTGCACGCGCGCTGCCACGTGCTGCTGGTCGGCCCGGCGGGCACCGGGAAATCCATGCTGGCCAAGCACGCCGCGGGGGCGTTGGGTCTGCAGTTCCAGGCGCTGTCGTTGGGCCCGACCACCCCGATGAGCAAGGTGTTCGGCTACTACGACGCTCACGGCCAGTACCACGACACCCCGTTCCGTCGTGCGTTCGAGCACGGCGGTGTGATGCTGCTGGACGAGCTGGACAACGGCCACCCCGGGCTGCTCGCCGAGCTGAACCAGGCGCTCGCGCTGGGCACCTGTGCGTTCGCGGACCGCATGGTGGACGCGCACGAGAACTTCCGGTTGGTGGCCACCGGAAACACCTATGGCACGGGGGGTGACCGGCAGTACGTCGGCCGGCAGACGCTGGATGCCGCCACGCTGGACCGTTTTGTGGTGATCGACGTGCCGATCGACGAGGGGCTGGAGGAGCGAATCGCGCTACGGCACGCGCCATCACACCCGGACGCGGTGCACGAACTCCTCGACGAAATCCGAGATCTGCGAGAGCTGGCGGAGGACAAGAAGCTACCGGTGCTCTTCTCGCCACGGACCAGCATCGACGGTGCCAAACTGCTGGAGGCGGGCGCCACCGTGGACCAGGTGATGCAGTGGCGGGTGGTGCGCGGCCTCTCCGACGCGCACCGCAAGGCACTCGGACTGGACTGACCTGTGCTTCCCACAACGTTGCCACCGCTGCTGTCCTGGCGCGAATTCCTGGATGCCGCAACGGCTCCGCCGTCCATCAACTACGGGAGCAGCAGGAGAACCGATGTCGAATGGCACGGTGCCTCCTGGGAAGAGGCAGTCCGGCTGGCCGTCGACGGCTGGCCGCTGGCCTTGGAGGAGGCCGACGTGACGATCAGCCAACTGCGCGACAGTGCCGGCCTGTCCCACGCGGTCACCGTGTTGGAACCGACCTGGGACGTGACCGGCAGCGAGGTGGACATCGGCGCATACCTGGCCGGGGTGCCGGAGTGCATGGTGGACGCGGTACCTCGGCAAGTCTCCCGACGTGGCAAGGTGATCACGTTCCTCGTCCCGTCCTCGTACTCGCACCGGATCGAACACAGTGTGATCATCAACCGCGGCCTCGCGCTGGCCACGCTGTGCGCCGCGATCATCGACGCCGGCCACAGCGTGGAGATCTGGTCCGGGGACGCCGGGATACTGCATCTGCCCAAGGGGCGCCAACGCTACTGTGGTGTGGCACGGGTGATCTCGGCCGGCGAACCCCTCGACGTGGGCAGGCTGATCTTCGCGATGGCGCACCCGGCGATGCTGCGGCGACTGTGGTTCGGCGTGTGGGACACGCAGCCGGAAGAGGTCGCCGCGGCGATGTATGCAGACAACTACGGACGTCCCCCGTACACGTGCCGCGCCACCGACCTACCCGCTGAGATCACCGAGCCGTACGTGTTCCCCTACCTCACCGAAGCGGACCGGCAGTGGGACGACCTGCCCACCGCGCTTTCCTGGGGGCGGCAGGTGTTCAGTGACCTCGGGCTGATTCAGGACTGACACGACCGATGTGGTGCACCGCGGTCAGACCGCGATGTGCACCGGTTGCGGCCACGAGTCGAGGCGAGCGCACAGCCGCACAACACACTCGGACGACAAGCCACAACCACCTCCCACACGCGACACGCGGGTCCGGCCCGGCTCGCCGACCCAACAGGCCGATTACCGGGTCAGCCCTCCGAGAAGCACCACTAGCGTGATCAGCAGTCGGCGGATCTCGGGCAGCGTTGAGCCGACCTTACGTTTGGTGGACCGCCCAGCCGCGGGGTGGGATCTCGATTCGGTCGGCGTGCGTGGTTGCCATGCCCAGCATCGCCTGTGGTTGCTGTTCGTCGGTCGGGAACTCGACGGTTTGCGGGGTGGGGTTGACGCGAACCTGGATCGAGTGGTCATCGCCGGTGACTGTGTAGGTGAGCGCGCCGGCGTGTGTGGTGATGTCGGTGAGTGTGGCCGAGGTCAGCCATGTGTTGGCGCGCCGGTACGCGCCGAGCTGCTGGACGGATGCGAGTAGGTCGCGTGCGGTGTCGTCGAGTTCGTCCAGGTCACGAGGGGTCATCGGAGGGCGGAGCAGGGCATCGGGGCCGCCTTGGGCCCAGGTTGAGGTCAGGGCGAGTTCGTCGCCGTAGTAGATGCCGGGGATTCCGGGCAGGGTGAGCAGGAGGCAGAAGGCTGCGGGTAGCAGCGCGGCCGGGACCGTGTCGGCGAGGCGGGCGAAGTCGTGGTTGCCGAGGAACGTGTGCGGTGAGCTCCGCGAGCGGCAGTTGTGCCGGTGCAGCCGCAGCGTCGTCACCATGCGGTCGGCCGCTGCACCCGAGAGCCACTCGCGGATCCCGTGCATCAGCGCGTACTCGGTGGTGCTGGACATGGTGGTGCGGTTGACCACCGGCGGGAGGTCGTCGTCGAAGACCTGCCCGAGGAACCAGGCGGTCGGGTGGGTCTCGCGCACGCGGGCAAGCACCCGGCGCCAGAAGGTCGCCGGGATCGACCACGCCGAGTCGAGGCGCCACCCGGCGACGCCGCGATCCAACCAGGACGTCATGACGTCCGCGACGTAGGACTGGTAACCGGCGGAGTCGTAGTCCGGTGTGACGAGCGAGTCGACCCGCCACGACACCAGACCGCCCTGGTGGTCCCGCGTGAACCAGTGGTCTCCGAGTTCCGCGGGGTCGGCCAGCCGCCAGAACGCTCGGGAGGCATACGCGAAGACGCCGTCCAGCACCACACCGATGCCGTGTGAGGACGCGGCGGCGACAAGCTCGTCGAGATCCGCAACGGCGCCCAGACGATCGTCGATCGTTCGGTGGGTCACCGTGTCATAGCCGTGCGAGACGGACGCGAACACAGGTCCGAGTAGCAGCCCGTCGGCGCCGAGTGAGTTCATGTGCGGCAGCCACTCGACCAGCTCGCGCAGCGAACCACGGCAGACCCGGTCGGCGCCGCCCTGGTCCGCACCAAGGAGACCGAGCGGAAAGACGTGCCAGAGCAGAACCGGCTCTCCCTCGCCTGTCACCGGTAATCCCGGTCCGCATCACACATGATGCGAGCCTATTGCTGCAACGGAAATCGCGGTTGGCATAGTAATCATGTCGCGTGTAGTTGTGGTCTTGTTGTTGCCGAGTTCGGCTCGGGTTCATGCGCGGATCGTGGGTAGGTTCACCTGGTACGAGCCGCGCGCGTGCTCGGTGGCCGACCCGAACTTGCCCGGAGTGGAGAGCACGACCGGGTCACGTCGCAGCGCCTCGCGGACCTCGACCAACGCGCCGATCATGTACCGGATCTTCTCGGCGCGGCGTACTCGTTGATGAAGATGCGGCGCGGGCTGATGCCCAGCGACGACTCCATCGCCCGGTACGCCGCGACGTTCGCCGCGATGTTCGCGGGAGCGCCGTTGTACAGCTCGTGCCACACCACGATGTCCGGCAGGGCGTTGTTGTCGCGGGCGACGGTGAGGAACGTCCGCATCCGGTTGGCGTCCCAGCCCGCGTGGCCCGGACCGGCGAGCGGGGTGAGGGTGTCGCGGCTGCGGATGCGCTGCACCGTGCGCACCCACCCGGCGTTGAAGTCGCCCGCCCTGGCGGTGTCCCAGGTCCAGTCCGGTTCGTTCCAGACCTCCCACGCGACGACGTTGCTGACCGAGAGTCGGCCGGCCTGCTGTTCTCCGCCAGCGCGTACAGGCCACCGGACGCGGCGTGCGTGACCGGCCGGAACGGGACCGCCGCGTCGACCACGAGGGTGTGGCCGGCGGCCTGTGCTTGTGGGGGTAAGGCCACCAGGGTGGTGGCGGCGAGGGCGGAGACCGCTAATGCGGTCCGCAGTGTCGGCTTTGGCACCGTGCACCTCGTTCACTGGATGGGGTGGGGGAGGCGGCGTGTCATCCGGTGGTGGTCGGCAGCCAGACCCGCATCGGACCGGGCGACCGGTTGCCCCACAGGAAGTACGGGATCGCGGTGAGGCTGAGCGGTGTGGCGTCGTGCTCGGCACGCCGGTCCGGTACAGGTCGTCACCGCCGGGTGACTCCACTGCGCCGTGAGCGGTCAGTGCCACCGGGACGGCGGGCAGCCCGGTCTCGACGACGGTCGCGGCCGGGTCGATCCGGACGTCCTCCAGCACGACGTCGGCGGGCAGGTCGGCCTGCTCCACGCAGTAGACGAGCGGGCCGCGGGCCAGCGCGACGCAGCCGCGGACGGCGTCGACGCGGGGGTGGGCGGTGACCACGCGGACCGGCATGGGCAGGTCGAGCGTGACGGTGACGCCGGCCGACCAGTCCCGGTGCAACCGCAGGTACCCGCCTTCGGGCGTGACGTCGACCGGCACGCCGTCGATCAGCACGGACGGTTCGGCGCACCAGCCGGGCACGCGCAGGGCCAGCGCGAACGGCGCGGAACCGGTCACCGTCAGCTCCACCCGCCCGTCCCACGGGTACTCGGTGCGCGTGACGACCTCGACGGCGACGCCGTCCACCTCGGCACGCAGGGTGCCCGCCGAGTACAGGTGCACCTGGAGCCCGGTGTCGTCGGTGGTGGCGGTGTAGCCGTGCAGGGACGCGACGAGCCGGGCCAGGTTCGGCGGGCAGCACGCGCACCTGTACCAGGGCAGGCGTTGTGACGGCGCGTCCTCGTCCGAGCCGTCGTGGCCGGTGCGCAGGTGCAGCGGGTTGGAGTAGAAGAAGTGCGTCCCGTCCAACGACGTCGAGCCCGCCACCGCGTTGTAGAGCGCGCGCTCCATCTCGTCGGCGTAGCGGGCCTCACCGGTGGCCAGCAGCATCCGCCAGTTCCACTGGACGCTGGCGATCGCCGCGCACGTCTCCCCGTACGCCCGGTCCGCCGGCAGCTCGTACGGGTCGCCGAACGCCTCGTCGCGGTGCCGGGACCCCTGCGCGCCGGTGATGTAGGTCTTGCTGCCGAACGCGTCCTCCCACAACCGGCGGGCGGCGTCGAACAGCTCGTCGTCGCCGGTCTCCACAGCGACGTCGACGACCCCGGCCAGCAGGTACAGCTGCCGCACGACGTGGCCTGCCACCTCGTCGGCCTGCCGCACCGGAACGTGGTCCTGGAGGTAGGCGGAGCCGAAGTGCGCGCCGTCGAGCCGACCGTTACCCCGCAGGTCGATCATGCGTCGGGCCAGGTCGAGGTACGGCCGGTGCCCGGTCACCCGGTACAACTCCACCAGCGCGGTCTCCACGCCGGGGTGCCCGTCGAGCGGATCGGGGCCGTCGGGCGCGCCGAAGCGGTCGACCAGCAGATCGGCCACGCGGCGGGCGACGGCGACCAACTCGGCGCCGACCCCGGCGCGTGCGACGGCGACGGCGGCCTGGATGAGGTGCCCCGCGCAGTACAGCTCGTGGCTGTAGTGCAGTTCCTGGAAGCGGAGTTCGGGCTTCACCACCGTGTAGTACGAGTTGAGGTAACCGTCGTCGCCCTGGGCCTTCGCCAGCAGCGCGGCGGTCGTCTCGACGAACGCGATCAGCTGTTCGTCGTCCGGGGTGGAGGTGAGCTGCCACGCGGCGGCCTCCAGCGTCTTGTGGACGTCGGAGTCGGCGAACCACATGTTGCGGAACTCGCCCGTCGCCTCACCGGTGACGATCCGCAGGTTGTCCAGCGCGCCGGAGGTGCCCAGCTGGTCGACGCAGTGCGGCAGGGTGCCGGTGGCGTTGCGCCGCTGCCACCCGCCGAAGAAGCCGTCGGCCGCGAAGGCGACGCCGTCGAGGGCGACCGGGCGTAGCGTGGTTTTCGCGGTCGGGGTCGGTTGGACGGGGCCTTGGTGCAGGTCAGTCATGGGGATTCCTTCTCAGCCCGTGAGTTCAAGCCCTCGGGCGTTCAGCCCTTGAGGGCGCCCGAGGTGAAACCGCGTACGTAATGCCGTTGCAGCAGGAGGAACACCACGACGCACGGCAGCGCCGACGTGACCACACCCGCTTGCAGCGCCTCGAACGAGCTGCGCATCATGAACAGCCCGAACGGCAGCTGGAACATCGCCAGCACCAGCCCGAGGCCCACCAACGAGTTCTGCAGGCCGATCCAGCCCAGCAGGATGTAGAGCGGGACCAGGATGGTCGTGTACGGCACCATCAGGATCGCCAGCGTGACCAGGAACAGCAGGTTGTGGCCGGGGAACTTCAGCCGCGCCAGCGCGTACCCGCCAGGGTGGTGGTGACGACGGTGACCACGACCGCGACCACCGCCACCACGACCGTGTTGAGCAGGTACGTGCCCAGCCCGCTGCCGTAGTCGGCCAGCCTCCGGTAGTTGTCCACACCCCACCCCGGCTCGCCGCCGGCGGCCCGCCCGAGGTCCTGGGACAGGAACGCCTCGCGGTAGACGCTGATGACCACGGTGGCGGTCTCGTGCCTGCCGCCGGTGAGGATGAAGAACTGGTCGAAGGCCAGCAGCGAGCCGGTCAACGACAGCACCGTGGTCAGCGCGAGCGTCGGCCGCAGCAGCGGCAGCGTCACCCGCCACAGGATCTGCCACCGGTTCGCACCGTCGGCGCGGGCCGCCTCGTAGAGCATCGGGTCGATGCTCTGCAGCCCGGTCGGGCGTGCGTGCGTGACGGTCGCCATCGTCAGCCGCCGCTCGCCAGGGACTCGGTGATGGTGCCGTTGTGCTGCTTCAACGTCTCGCCGACGTCCTGCGAGCCGAACAGCGCGTCGGTGACCGCGCGGTGGTGGCGAGTCTCCGGCATGACCTGGTCGGGGGGAGTGGACTCATCAGGCTGTCTCCTCGTGCGTGGTCGGCGCCGGCTTCATCGCACGGAAACTTAGGAAACCGGTTGCCTGGAGAACCTAGGGAGCGTGTTCACTCCGTGTCAAGACTGGGTTTCAAGCCTGTGACGTGCTACTTCGTCGTTCGACACAGTGGTTCGGGCAGGCCGGGGTAACCTTCGTCCCATGCCGCCGAGGAAAACGAAGGAAAACGTCGGGACGCCGGGTCGTGGCACGCTGGGCCGTCCGGCGACCATCAGCGACGTGGCCCGGCTGGCGGGGGTCTCGGTCGGCACGGCGTCCAAGGCGCTCAACGGCCGGGGCTCGCTGCGCGAGGAGACCCGGCGGCGGGTCCGGTCCGCCGCCGACGAGCTCGGTTTCCAGCCGAACAGCGCGGCCCTCACGCTCAACTCGGGCCGCACCTACACCGTCGGCATGATCACCACCGACACCATCGGCCGGTTCAGCATCCCGTTGATGACCGGCGCGGAGGACTCGCTCGGCGCGGGCCGCATGTCGGTGTTCCTCTGCGACGCGCGCGACGACCCGATCCGCGAGCAGTACTACCTGCGCACGCTGCTCAGCCGCCGGGTCGACGGCATCATCGTCACCGGGCGCCGCACCCAGGCCCGCGCGCCCATCGGCGTCGACCTGCCCGTTCCGGTGGTCTACGCGTTCATCAGCTCCACCGACCCGAACGACTGCTCGGTGGTGCCCGACGAGGTGGGCGGCGCGCGCAAGGCCGTCGACCACCTGCTGGCACTGGGACGGCGGCGGATCGCCCACGTCACCGGCCCCGAGCACCACCACTCGGCCGCGGTCCGCGCGTCGGCCACCGTCGAGCGGCTGGCCGAGTCCGGGCTGGACCTGGTGGGCGCTGCGCTGTTCGGCGAGTGGAGCGAGGCGTGGGGCAGGCAGGCGACCGGCATCCTGCTCGGCGCGGGCGGGGAGTTCGACGCGGTGTTCTGCGGCAGCGACCAGATAGCGCGTGGCGTGGCGGACGCGTTGCGGGCGGTGGGACGGCGGGTGCCCGACGATGTCGCCCTGGTCGGCTTCGACAACTGGGACGTCATGGCGTTGGCCTGCCAGCCACCGTTGACCAGCATCGACATGGAGCTGGAAGGGCTCGGGCGGACGGCGGCGGACCTGCTGCTGGCGGCCATCAACGGCGAACCCGCGCCCGGCAGGCACATCAGCCCGTGCCGGTTGGTGCTCCGCGAGTCCACCGCCGTGTCGGTCCGGCCCGGGTCCACCCGGGTCGAGCGCCTGGCCGCGTCCGACGCCGAATCCCGGCGCATTCACCGATGATTCTCGCCGGGCCGGCTGCTGCTCGCGGTGAGAGCCGAACAGCAGCGCCTACCCGCCCGACGAGTCCGCCCAGCCGACCGCGGACCGCCGCTTGGCTAGTCGGTCTCCGGGGTCGGCTCGTCGGGTTCGGGTTCGAAGTTGAAGTAGATGGTCAGGACGTACGGCTCGGCTTCGTTCTCGGTGAAGTCCCACGACACGTCCACCAGGAACACGTTGTGCGCACTCACCCACTGGCGGGCTTTTCGAAGACCTCGGCGGCCGACGGCGCAGTGAAGATCAGCCTGGCGATCGGGTGGACCTGGGACTCCGCGTCCGAGTCGTCGAAGGAAGGTGGAACCTCCACGCACATGTCGGGATCCATGGGCGTGGATCCTGCCAGGCTCGAACGCCGATCACGCAGCGGTTCCGTCGCGGCCGGGACCTCGCTGTGGTCCCAGGTCTGCCCCCACCACTACTCCGGGCGTTGCCACCGCGGGTCGTCACGAGGCGGCGCGACCACGATAGGAGACTGCCGCGGCAGGTCGACCGGAGCCAACCCGGCGGAGGTCGGTGACACGATCTCGTCCGGCGTGACGAAGCCGGGTGCGTCCTGCCACTCGCCGATCCGCCGCACGACCACGATCGCCAACGCCGCTGCGGCCACCGAGAGCAGGGCCGCCAGGACCTCCATCGCCGCGCCGATGCCCAGCGCGTCCACGGTCTCGGCGTCCGTCAGCACCCGGTCCGCGATCCGGTCGGTCACCTGGTAGCCGAGGAACAGCCCCCACCACCAGTTGACCTCCGAGTGCGACCGCCCCAGGTCGTGCCGGGGTTGGCTGATCCGCCAGACGTCCACGGTCAACCGGCGCGGAATCCACAGGCTGACGATCGGCAGCCAACCCCAGATCGCCCACCCCTTGCGGTAGTGGTGCTCGTACGGCGCCACCAGGTCGGCGTTGGAGCGGACCCGCCACAGCCACACCACGAACACCACACCGGCGCCCGCGTACAGCGCGATGTTGCCCAACTCCAGCAACCCGGTCGTGGCCAGCGTGCGATCGAGTTCGGACTCACCGACCACCTCGCCGATGTAGTCGCTCAGCACGTCCCGCAGGTGCCACACCCACCCGGCGAAGATCACATCGGACAACGTCGTCAACGAGACCAGCACGACAAACGCGACCCCGAGGCCGCGCACCGGACGAAACACTTGTCCCCCCCACACCGATGGTCCCCCGACCTGCGCGGAGCGTAACCGACGCGGGCTCACCAAACGAACCTGAATTCGTACCAGGGGCCGTCCAGCGGTTCGTACCTCAGCCCGTCCCCGGTCGCGTCGACCGGCACGCGATCAGGGCAGTAGGCGTACCCCGTGGAGTCCAGGAACCCCGCGTCCTCCACGGTGAGCAACGTGCACCCGCCGGCCGCGTCGAGTTTGGCGACGGAGACCGAGTGCAACCCGACCCGCCGGTCCAGGAGCCGCTGGTCCGGTGCGACCGCCACGTCCGCGACCAAGGCCTCCAACCCGGACCGGTGCGCCTCGAACGCGACGTGCCGGACCGCGTTCGTGCCGACCACCAGTCCTGTCAGCAGGAACAGCGCCGGGACCAGCAGGAACGGCCACAGCCTGGCGATGTGCGGCGGACGTGGCCGAGGCAGCGCGAGCACCGCGAACACACCCACGACCAGCCAGGCGATGCCGACCACCGCCCAGCACACGAACGCGAGCAACGCCATCCCCAAGTACCCGCCGGGCGGAGTCGTCGCCCACAACGCGAGCACCACCGGCACCGCCGCCACGATCACCGGCCACCACGGAGACCTCCACCGCGACCCACGTTCGACCATCGAACCCCCTTCTCCGCTCAGGGTGACGCCCTGGGAGGCCCTTCGGTTCCGCTGCGGCCCATTTCGCACGGCGAGGTAGGCGTGCACGACCGTTGTGCGACGAGAGCGCAAGACCACGTCCACTGTGGACGCGTCGCCCGCCTGTGCGCCACGTCACTTCCGCCGACGGCATCCGGGTTCGATGCTTGGCGCTCATGACTCGTCGTCCGCCGCCCGAGCGCGCCAGTCGGCGTGCGCGTGGCGGGGTGGCGGTCCTGTTCTTCGTGAACGGCGGGGTGTTCGCGAACGCGGTGCCGCGTTATCCCGAGCTGAAGGCCGGGCTGGCGTTGTCCAACGCGGCGTTCGGGTCCGTGGTGGCCGCGTTCCCGCTGGGTGCGCTGCTGGCCGGGACGGTCGCGGGTGTGCTGGTCGGTCGGTGGTCGTCGCGTCGGTCGTGATGGCGGGCAACCTGGTGTTCATCGGTGTCGCGCCGTCGTGGTGGGCGTTGGCGTGCGCGTTGTTCGTCGCGGGCTCGTTCGACGCGATCGCGGACGTGGCGCCAACGCGCACGGACGGCGGGTGGAGCGGCGGTACGGGCGGTCGACCCTCAACTCGCTGCACGACGTGTGGAGCATCGGCGCGGTCGTCGGCGGCCTGATCGCCGCCGCACCGCTGATCGGCACGGTCGGTGACGTCTACGGTCTGCGGACCGGATTGGCGCTGATCCCTGTCGCGGCGGCGGTCATCGTCGTCCTCGCCGTCACCCTCCACACCCGCGGACGGGGGTGAGGTCCTACTTCGAGGACGAGAGCGGTTCCTGGAAGAGGACGGCCGGGGCGTCGCTGGGCGGGCGCGGGGTCGCGGGCTCCTGGCTGGGGGCCCACTCGGCGGCGGCCGGCTCGGGCGTGACGTCCTCGACCGGGGTCTCCACGACGGGCGCGGGTGCCGTGGCGGGCACGGCCAACTGCTGCTGGACGTGCGCGATCCACACCAGCCACATGGCTTCGTCGCGGTGACCGCGGTACTCGGCCTTCAAGCCCGCCAACGCGCCGCGGACGCGTGCGGCGATCACGGGGTCTTCGCGCACGGCGGACCACACGCCGCGCGAGGCGGCGTCCCGGGCCTTCACCAGGAGACGGACCTGGTCGGCCAACTCGGGTGCGGGCAGGTTCGCCCACGCCGCTGCGATTCTCTGTGCCTTGGTCACGGTGCCATCCTCGTCGAGCGGACGGCACGTGGTTGCCGTGACACGATGTTATCAACCTCTCGTTCTTCGAGGTCAGCCGCCCGGCGTGCCGGGCAGGCGGTGACGCTCGGACGTCAGTCGGGTACGTCTCCGGTTCCAACGCGTCCACCTGCCGGGTGTGCAGGGGCCGCAGAGCCGTGGTCTGGTCGAACCAGAGGAACGCGTCGTAGCGCTCGCCCAGGACGGCGTCGACGTGTTGCCCCACCACTCGCGTTCGGGATGGTAGACGACGCCGATCGCACGGTGGGGGAGGTTCGCGGTGAGCAGATCGGGGTGGTCGTCGCGGGCGTCACCGAGGCGGCGGCCGACGCACCGGACGAGTTCGTGCGCCAGGTGGCCGCCGCGATGGGCGCCGACGCGGACTGGCGGGTCGGGCTCGGACGTCCGCAGTCGGGGGCCGGGCGGGGCGGTGCGGTCGTTCGAGCAGGCCAAGTACGCGTTGGACCTCGCTGACCGGCTCGGGTTGGCCGGTCGGCTGCACAAGGCCGCCGACCTGCTCGTCTACCAGGTGCCGGCGCGGGCCGACCTGGTCGGCGAAGTGCCGGCGCCGTTGCGGCGGGCACGTGGCGGCGCCGGGCCGCTGATGGACATGCCGGCCGCCTACTTCGCGTGCGGCCGGGGTCGACCAGGATTCGTGCTGCCCGGCGATGATCTGTCCGTTGTGGACCACCACGGTGATGGCCCGGGCCGCCCGGGCCGCCCGTGAGTCGGGGGAGCGGGTGCGGGCGGAAGACGGCATCGGCACGGCGGTGGTCGCGTTGGAGCGCGTTGTCCGGTGAGCCGCGCCGGTCTATCCCCGATCGGGAGGTATAGGACGCCACCCGATCGGGAAAACAGGCACGGTGGAACTCCTCGGTATCGATCCCTTGCGCGCGGCCGGCGGTATCGCCAAAGGGCTGGTGGGCCTCGCCCTCGCCCCGCTGGAGCAGACCGCTGTCCTGCAGCGCGACCGGAGGAAGGTGTGGTCCTGCCCTGGACGGCTGCACATAGAGGCGCACGGCGTGCACGGCCCGCGCGGCAAGCAGGTGGCCGGCCGGATCGAACGCACCCTCGAAGGCCACCCCGGCGTGCTCTGGGCCCGGGTGAACGCGCCCTCCGCACGGGTGATCGTGGCCGTCGAAGAGCCCGCACCACCCACGTCCGACCTGGTCGCGCTCGTGCACAAGGCCGAAGCCGAACCCGCCACCGAGGACGAACGCCTGATCGAGGACGAACTGCACCACCCGGCGGACGGCCTCAAAGGCACCCGTCTGCTGTCCACGCTCGCCACCGACGCGGTCGGCCTGGCCCTGGCCGCCGTCACGAAGGTCGCCCCGTGGGCACCGGTGCCCGGCGAACTGACCGCGCTCATCGGTGCCATCGACCTGCACCCCAAGCTGCGCGAACTGGCCGCCGGCCGGCTCCACGGCCGGGAACGCGCCGACTCGGCCACCTCGATGCTCGCCGCGCTCGTGCAGGGCCTGGCCTCGCGCAGCGAGGGCACGTTGCTCGACATCGCCCAACGCGTGCAGCAGTGGCGTGAGGCGAAGGCGCACGAACATGCGTGGTGCGCGGCCGAATCCGGTCTGATCAGCGGTCCGGACGACGCCGAAGCCGAGCCGATCGTGGTCGAACGACCGCGCCCGTTGCCCGAGGGACCGGTGGACCGGTACGCGCGGCGGGCGTTGGCGGCGGGTGCGGCGGCGGGTATCGCGGCGATCCCGTTCACCGGTCCGCGGCGGGCCGCGGCGCTGGGCGTGGCCAGCCTGCCCAAGGCACCGACCGTCGGCCGGGCCGCGTTCGCCGCGCAACTGGGCCGCGTGCTGGCCACCAGGAAAGCGCTGGTGATGGAGCGCTCGGTACTCCGCCAACTGGACGCGATGGACGTGCTGGTGCTCGACGAGACCGCGCTCGGCTCGGGCCGGTCGGTGCTCAGCGACCTGGTGCCGCTGCCCGACACCGTGCCCACCGAAGCGGCCGAACGGGCGTTCGCCCTGTTCGACCCCGAAGACCCGACGGCCGTGCGCCGGGACGGCGACTGGGCCATCGGCCCGATCGACCGCCTTGACGCGCAAGGACGCAAGGGCGTGCGCGAACAACGCCGGTTGGCCGGTCACGCGGCGGTGCTCGGGCTGACCAAGGGCCGTCGGCTCCAGGCCGTGGTGGCGGTCGACGTCGAGACCACGCCCGCCGTGGACGCGATAGCGGCGGCGGCACGGGAGGCCGGGCTGCGCGTGGTCGTGGCCACGGACCGCGAACGTTCCCCGGTCCGGTTCGCCGACAGCCTCGTCCCGTCGGGGAAAGGCCTGGTCGGCGCGGTGCGGGAACTCCAGGGCAACGGGCACGTGGTGCTGCTCGTGTCCGACAACCGCCGGGCGCTCGGCTCGGCCGACTGCGGCGTCGGCGTGCACCGGGACGGCAGTTCGCCGCCGTGGGGCGCGCACGTCGTGGTCCACGACCTCGAAGCGGCCGTGCTGCTGGTGGAGGCGGTCCCGGCCGCACGGCGGGTCAACCGGGACGGGATCATGCTCGCCCAGGCGGCGAGCGGCATCGGCGCGGTGAGCGCACTGAGCAGTCGTGGTCCCACCCCCGCCCGAGGTGCGGCCCGTGCGGTGGACGGTGCGTCGGCCATCGCGTTCGTGGACGGTGTGTGGCGGGCGAAGCGGGTGGCCGGGAGCAGCGCTGCACCGGTCACGCCTGCCACCGCGCAGCCGTGGCACCTGATGCCGGCGGACACCGTGCTGGAACGGCTGGGCTCGGGACGTGACGGGTTGGCCGGCGGGGAGGCGCAACGCAGGCTGCGCACGTCCACCGGGCGGCAGGCCGTCGGCACGAGCCTGGGCAGCGCGTTCCTGGCGGAGCTGTCCAACCCGCTGACGCCGGTGCTCGCGGGCGGCGCGGCGGTGTCGGCGGCGGTGGGTTCCCCGGTCGACGCGGCGCTGGTGGCGGGTGTCGTCGGTGTGTCCGCGCTGATCGGCAGCGTGCAGCAGGTGGTCACCGACCGGGCGCTGGCCAACCTGCTCAACCGCTCGGCGGTGCACGCCACCGTCGTCCGCGACGGCGCCGACCACGACGTCACGGCCGACCAGTTGGTGCCGGGTGACGTGGTGCGGCTGGCCGCGGGCGACGTGGTGCCCGCCGACTGCCGCCTGATCGACGGCGACGGGCTCGAAGCCGACGAGTCGTCGGTCACCGGCGAATCCCTGCCGGTGACCAAGGACCCGGCCCCGGTGGTGGCCGCCGACCTGGCCGACCGGTCGTCCATGCTCTACGAGGGCACCACGATCGCCGCCGGTGAGGCGTTGGCCGTGGCCGTCGCCACCGGTGACGCGACGGAGGTCGGCCGCAGCATGGCGGCGGCCCGGCGCAACACCCCCACCACCGGCGTGGAGGCACGCCTGGCCGAGCTGACCCGCAAGACGCTGCCCGTCGCGCTGGGCTCGGCGGCGGCCGTCACCGGCGCGGGACTGCTGCGCGGCGTGCCGCTGCGGCAGAGCATGGGCGCGGCGGTGAACCTCGCCGTGGCGTCAGTGCCCGAAGGCCTCCCGTTCCTGGTCAACGCCGCCCAGTTGGCCGCCGCACGGCGGCTGGCCGAGCACGGCGCGCTGGTCCGCAACCCGCGCACGATCGAGGCGCTGGGCCGGGTGGACGTGCTGTGCTTCGACAAGACCGGCACGCTGACCGAGGGCAGGCTGACCGTCAGCCGGATCGACAACGGCCGCCGCGGCGCCGCGCTCGGCGAGCTGAACGACGAGCTGCGCCGGATCATGGCCGCCGCCGTCCGGGCGACACCGCCCGCCGACGACCCGGACGACCTCGCCCACCAGACCGACCGGGCCGTGGTGGAAGGCGCACGACGGGCGCGCGTCGGCCCGACCACCGGCGCACGCGGCTGGGAACTGGTCGAGGCGCTGCCGTTCGAACCGTCCCGCGGCTACCACGCGACCGTCGGCAAGGTCGGCAAACGGCTGGTGCTGAGCGTGAAGGGCGCGCCGGAAGTGGTGCTGCCGCGCTGCGACCTCGACCAGCGCGAATTGCGACGGATCGAAGCGCGGGTGGACCGGCTCGCCGGTCGTGGTCACCGGGTGCTGGCCGTCGCCGAACGCACCGGCTTCGAAGGCGACGAGGTGGCCGACGACGATGTGAACGGCCTGTCCCTGCTGGGTTTCGTCGCGCTGGCCGACCCGGTGCGCGACAGCGCGCCACCGGCCGCCGCGAAGCTGCGCGAGGCCGGCGTGCGGATCGTGATGATCACCGGTGACCACCCCGCCACCGGTGAGGCGATCGCCAGCGAGGTCCGCGGCGACGCGGACATGACCGTGGTGACGGGGTCGCAGATAGACGAGCTGGACGACGACGGGCTGGACGCGCTGTTGCCGACGGTGGACGTGATCGCCCGCTGCACCCCGTCGCAGAAGGTCCGGATCATCGAGGCCTACCAGCGGCTGGGCCGGGTGGTCGCGATGACCGGCGACGGCGCGAACGACGCGCCCGCGATCCGGCTCGCCGACGTCGGCATCGCGTTGGGCCGGCGCGGCACACCGGCCGCCCGTGCGGCCGCCGACTTGGTGGTCACCGACGACCGGCTGGAGACGATCATCGCGGCGCTGGTCGAGGGCCGCGCCATGTGGGCGTCGGTGCGGGAGGCGTTGGCGATCCTGCTCGGCGGCAACATCGGCGAGATCGCGTTCAGCGTGCTCGGCTCGGCGTTGACCGGCCGGTCGCCGTTGACCGCGCGTCAGCTCCTGCTGGTGAACCTGCTGACCGACCTGGCGCCCGCGTTGGCCATCGCGCTGAGCAGGCCCGCCGGGGAGTCCGTGCCCGACCTGCTGCGCGAAGGACCGACGTCGTCCCTGGGCAGCGCGCTGAACAAGGACATCACCGTCCGCGCCATCACCACCACGCTCGGCGCGACGGCGGCGTGGACGGCGGCCCGCTTCACCGGTCGGTCCCGCCGGGCGAGCACCGTGGCGCTGGCCGCGCTGGTCGGCACCCAGCTCGGCCAGACCCTGGCCACCGGCGGGCTGGACCGGTCGGTGCTGGCCGCCGGCCTCGGCTCGGCCGCGGTGCTCGGCGCGGTGATCCAGACACCGGGCGTGAGCCAGTTCTTCGGCTGCACGCCGTTGGGCCCGATCGGTTGGGGCATCGCGCTGTCCAGCGCCACCGCCGCGAACGTCCTCGGCCTGGTGCTGAACCCGCTTGTCACCCGACGTGCCGAGTGACCGCGACGCACGGTGTGCTTAACCGCTTTATGAAGCGACCATCTCCCGTAAAGTACTTCGTCTTGATAGGTGAATATTGACACTTAAGCGGTTCACTGATTGCCTGGATGTCAGTGGGTTGGATGCGTCATCGGTCCGCCGCCGAACCTGACAGCAGCCCGTGCGGGTCAACGTTGCCCCGCACGGGCTGTGTTGTGCGTCGTAGCGTCCGGTACCCGTGGCCGACCGGGGCCGGCGCGCTGCACCAGAATCGGACTTCGTCACGCCACCGAGCCGCAAAGGTCCGTCCATGAGTCTCGTCAACGGAACCCGTCCGCCCGGCCGTTGGGTGCACACGTGGGTGTCCTCGCCGCAGCAGACCAACCCGGCCGACATGCCGCCGGCACCCTTCACCCGGGACGGCTCGGTGCTCGCCGACGCCACACTGCGGCAGACCGTGCACACGTCGATCGGCGGCGACCGGCTGCGGCTGCGGTTCTCCAACGTGTTCGGCGGAGCCGCGCTGCCCATCACCGCCGTGTCCGTGGCGCTACCGGTCGACGGTCGGGCCGGGGTGAGCGCGATCGAGCCGGGCTCGGTCCACCCGATCACCTTCCACGGTCGGTCGGCCGTGGTGGTGCCGGTCGGGACGCAGGTGGTGTCGGACCCGCTGGACTTCCCCGTCGCCCCGGACACGAACCTGACCGTGACGCTGTTCCTGGCCGACGGGCAGGCGTCCGACCTCATCACCTCGCACCCCGGCTCCCGGACGACCTCCCACCTGCTCGCGGGCGACCACGTCGAGGCCGTCGACCTGCCGGGCGCGTCGACCACCGACCACTGGTACTTCCTCAGCGGTGTCGAGGTGTGGTCGGAGCGTTCCGCCGCGGCTGTGGTCGTGCTGGGCGACTCCCTGACCGACGGCAGGGGCTCCACCACCAACGGCAACGACCGCTGGCCGGACCGGCTGCCGGCCCGGCTGCGGTCGCGCCCGACCACGGCGGACGTCGCCGTGCTCAACCAGGGCACGGGCGGGAACCGGGTGCTCACCGACGGGCTCGGCCCGAGCGCGCTGGCCCGGCTGGACCGGGACGTGCTGGCGCAGAGCGGCGTGGCGTGGCTGGTGGTGTTCGAGGGGATCAACGACATCTGCACCGCCGACGCGACGCCCGTGACGCAGAAGCAGGTCGTGGACGACCTCTGCGCGGCCTATGAGCAGATCGTGGTGCGCGCCCACGCCCACGACATCGGCGTGTACGGGGCGACGTTGGCGCCGTTGGGCGGCAATGAGGCCTACGACGACCGGGAGGGGTTGCGTGAGGCGACCCGGCAGACGGTCAACGAGTGGATTCGCACCAGCGGCGCGTTCGACGCGGTGATCGATTTCGACGCGGCGGTGCGCGACCCGGAGGAGCCCCGACGCCTGCTCGCGGCGTACGACGAAGGTGACCACCTGCACCTGAACCCGGCCGGCTACCAGGCGCTCGCGGACGCCGTCCCGGTGGACCTGTTCGCGCCGCGCCTGTAGGTGCCCGGTGCGGGAGGCGTTGCCACGCAAAAGTTTCGTGACCCGGTCGGGCCCGTGTGTCGAAAGTGGACGTACGCTCGGTCGGGTGTTTTCCTTGCCGTGGAACCGGAATCGACATAGGTTGGTGTGACCGAGCCCGAATCGGAAGGGGCCACGCCATGGTCGGCGCGACGTCACCGGAAGTCCTCGAAGACCGGACACCGGTCGTGCCGTTGCAGGCGGGCGTGCACCCGGCGTGGCTGCCCGCCTCCGCGCTGCGGGCGGTCGGTTCACGGCGGGTCCGGGTCGTCGGTGACGGTCTGGTGGTCGCCACCGTGCGCGGTGAGGTCGAGGCGGCCGTCGCCGAGCACGGCGGTGCGCTGGTCGACCACGGCCCGGCGGACCTGGAGCTGGTGTGCGCGCCGGACGACGGGGAGGCCGATCCCGAGGCGTTTTTGCTGGCACGCACCGGGACGACCACCATGGTCCACGCCGTCGACGGCGTGGGTCTGCTCTACGGCTTCCACCACGTGGTCCGGCGGGGCGAGGCGGCGTTCACCGACGCCCTGAAGCCGCAGCTGCACGCGCCCCGGCAGCCCGTCCGGATGCTCGACCACTGGGACAACGTGGACGTGCACCCGGTGATGGGCCAGGTCGAACGCGGGTACGCGGGCGATTCGATCTTCTACGCCGACGGCGCGGTGCGCGCCGACCTGACCCGTGCCCGCGCCTACGCGCGGCTGCTCGGCTCGATCGGCGTCAACCGGGTGGCGCTCAACAACGTCAACGTGCACCGCACCGAGGCCCGCCTGCTCACCGACCTGCTGCCGGACGTCGTGCGGCTGGCCGAGGTGTTCCGCCCGCACGGCATCAGGGTGCACCTGTCGGTGAGCTTCGCCGCGCCGATCACCCTCGGCGGCCTGCTCACCTCCGACCCGCTCGACCCGGCGGTGCGGGACTGGTGGGCGCGCACCACGGCCGAGGTGTACGCGGCGATCCCGGACTTCGGTGGGTACGTCGTCAAGGCGGATTCCGAGGGCCAGCCGGGTCCGTTCGCCTACGGCCGTGACCACGCCGACGGGGCGAACGTGCTGGCCCGCGCACTCGCACCGTTCGGCGGCACGGTGTTCTGGCGTGCGTTCGTCTACAACCACCGCCAGGACTGGCGCGACCGCAGCACCGACCGCGCCCGTGCCGCGTACGACAACTTCGCCCCGCTCGACGGCGCGTTCGACCCGAACGTCGTGGTGCAGGTGAAGGCCGGCCCGGTGGACTTCCAGGTGCGCGAACCGGTCTCCCCGGTGATCGCCGCCATGCCCCGCACCCGCCTCGCGGTCGAGTTGCAGGTCACGCAGGAGTACACCGGGCAGCAGAAGCACGTGTGCCACCTCGTGCCGCAGTGGCGCGAAATGCTCGGCTTCCAGCCGTGGGGCGACGACGAGCCGACCGTGGCCGACATCGCCGGCGGCCGCGCCGACGCGCCGGCAGGTGGTGTGGTCGCGGTGTCGAACGTCGGCGACGACGCGTTCTGGACCGGACACCCCTTGGCACAGGCCAACCTGTTCGGCTTCGGCCGGCTGGCGTGGGACGACCGCCTGGAGCCGGCGGCGGTGCTGGACGAGTGGATCAGCCTCACCTTCCCCGACCCCGCCGTGCGCGCGCCTTTGCACGAGCTGATGGACGGCTCGTGGCTCACCTACGAGCGCTACACGGCCCCGTTGGGCGTCGGTTTCATGGTGCGCCCGGGCCACCACTACGGCCCGGACGTCGACGGCTACGAGTACTCGCCGTGGGGCACCTACCACTTCGCCGACCGCGACGGCGTGGGCGTGGACCGCACGCGCGCGACAGGGACCGGCTTCACCGGCCAGTACCCGGCGCCGTGGCGTGACCTGTACGAATCGACCGGGACGTGCCCGGACGAACTGCTGCTGTTCTTCCACCACGTCCCGTACGACCACGTCCTGCACTCGGGCACCACGGTGATCCAGCACATCTACGACACCCACTTCGCCGGCCCGGAGGAGGTGTCCCGCATGGTCGGGACATGGGCGCGGCTGGAGGGCAGCGTGCCGCCCGAGGTGTTCGGCCGGGTCGCCGGGCTGTTGAAGGAGCAGTTGCGGTGTGCGGCGGAGTGGCGTGATCAGGTGAACACGTACTTCTGGCGCAAGTCCGGCGTGCCGGACGCCCACGGTCGCCTGATCCACTGACGCCGACTCGAACCAGTAACCCTTCGATTAACAGTCGAATGCGCACCGAGCCACGGCGGCCGAACCCGCAGGCCCGGCGACCGTGGCGAGATTACCGACAGCGGAGCACCAGGACCGCCGTGGGTGGGAGATCAAGCTCGTCGCCGAGGTGCAGGTCTCGTCCGCTCAACAAGTCCGTGCCGTCCGCCGGCGCGGCTACGGTCCGGGCTTCGCCGTGGTTGAGCACGAACAGGTGTCGCACGCCGTCCGGTGTGACGCGTTCGGCGACCTCGACATCCGGCACGTCGGCGAGCGGTCCCACGAGGCCGTGCTCGTCCAGCGCCTCGCGCACGACCGCCGCCACACCCGCGTCGTCGAGCAGCGTGCCGACGTACCAGGCACTCCCGCTCCCGCGCACCGACCTGGTGACGGCCGGCGTCCCGGCGTAGAAGTCGGCGCCGTAAGTGCCGCGTACCTCCGCCGCCGGTCCGGTCGGACCGGCCTCGGGGATGATCACCTCGAACACGTGCCGCGCCTCGTGCACCTCCGAGCCGAGCGCCACCGGGTTCACCACCTCGGGCGCCTGGGCGTCGGTCTCCTCCACCCGCAACCCGAGCAGTGAGGCGAACGGCCCCGGCACGTCGGTCAGGAACGCGTTGTCGTCCTCGTCCACCCGGCCGGACAGGGCCGTGGTCACGAACGTGCCGCCGCGCTCGACCAGCGCCGTCACCCGGTCCGCGAGGTCGCCCTTCACCATGTGCAGCAACGGGGCCACGACCACGTCGTAACCGGAGAGATCCGCCGTCACCGGTACGACGTCCAGCTGCGCGTTCGCCTGCCACAGAGCCCGGTGGTACGCCGTCAGCTCCGCCATGTAGCCGACGTTGCGGTTGGGACCGTCGGACATCTCGACGGCCCACCAGCTGTCCCAGTCGATCAGCAGCGCGACCCGTGCGGGCGTGCGACCGCCGAGCAGCGCGTCACCGACCTGGGCGAACTCGCCGCCCACCTCGGCCACCTCCCGGAACAGTCGGGTGTCCGTGCGGCCCGCGTGGTCGAGTACCGCGCCGTGGTACTTCTCGCACGCGCCGCGCGACTGGCGCATCTGGAAGTACAGGACGGCGTCCGCGCCGTGCGCCACGGACTGCCACGACCACAACCGCAACACGCCGGGCCGCTTGACCGGGTTGACGTCCCGGCTCGCGGTGACCGACGGCGTCTGCTCCATGACCCAGAACGGTTCGCCGTCGCGCAACCCGCGCATCAACCCGTGCGCCAACGCCATCCGCGCGGCCGTGCGGGAGGCCGACGGGTCCGCCGGCGGGTAGTTGTCCCACGACGCGAAGTCCAGGTGCGGCGCCCACCGGTGGTAGTCGATCGGCTGGTACAGGCCCATCATGTTGGTGGTCACGGGCGCGTGCGGCGAGTGCCGGCGGATCGCCGCCTTCTCCGCCACGAACCCGCCCAACAGCGCGTCGGACATGAACCGCTTGTAGTCCAACGTGATGCCCTGGAACGCGGTGTGGTTGGGCCCCCGCCAGTGCTCGGACAACGCGTTCGGCGGCTGGATCTCCGCCCAGTCGGTGAAGATGTGCGACCAGAACGTGGTGTTCCACGCGTCGTTGAGCCGGTCGAGGTCGCCGTAGCGCTTGCCCAACCAGTCGCGGAACGCCTCACCGCACCGCGGGCACCAGCACGCGCCGCCGTACTCGTTGCCGACGTGCCACGCCACGATCGCCGGGTTGTCCCCGTACCGCTCGGCCAGCCGCCCCGCCAGGTCGACCGAGAGCCGGCGGAAATCGGGCGACGACGGACACGCGTTGTGCCGCTGCCCGTAGACGTGCCGACGCCCCTCGAAGTCCACCCGGCACGCCTCCGGGTACTTGTGCGCCAGCCACGGCGGCATCGCGCCACTCGGCGTGGCCAGCACGATCCGCATCCCCTCGGCTGTCGCCCGCTCCACGATCGCGTCCAACCGCGAGAAGTCGTACCGGTCCTCCGCGGGCTGGAGGTGCGCCCACGCGAACACGCCGAGCGTCACCGTGTCGATACCCGCCAACGAGAACGCGGCGTAGTCCTGGTTCCAGACCTCCTGGGGCCACTGCTCGGGGTTGTAGTCGCCCCCGTAACCGATCTGGCTGGTCATGCCGTGAACCTCTCGGTCGCGTCGCGCAGGACAGGGTCGGCGTTGCGCAGGAGTGCGAGGGTGAACGGGGAGGCGAGCAGCGCGAGCACCCAGTCCGACGTGAGCACGACGAGCCCGCCGGCCGCCACGAGCAGCGACAACAAACCGAGCGCGCTCGCCGGTCGGGCGCCCAGGTAGTAGGACGCCAGCCGCGCGGTGTCGCGCGTGCGCAATGCCAGCGTGGACGACAGCACGAGTGCCTGGGCCGACCACACCAGCACCGCCACCGCGATCACGATCAGCACCAGACCGTATCCGGCGGGCACACCCGCCAGACCCAGGTTCGCCAGCGAGAACCCGATGACGGTGAGCACCGCCAGCGCGGGCAGCCACCAGCGCAGCACATCGAGCCAGTTGAGCCGGTAGCCGCGCCAGAAGTGCCGGGCGGGGGAGAGGTCCCGGTCGTTCAGGAACACCCGCCAGGCGAAGATGGCCGCGGACAGCGCCGGACCCACCGGCGCGAAGCACAGCCCGATCAACGGCGCGTTGCCCGCATCCCCGGCCAGGAACACCAGCGCGACGAGCCCCGGAGCAGTCGTCAGCACCAGCAGCGCCTCGATGACCACGAACCAGTACACGACGGACGCGACGCGCGACAGGACGCCGGCGCCGATCTCGGCTGCGGGATCACCCCGACGATCGCCTCGACGTTCGGCCACGGTGGTCACGTCCGCTCGTGCGGTGCGACGAGCCGGTCGTCGGACACCCCGAGCAGCCGCCGGTCGTCCAACCCGACGTGCTCCTCCTCGTGCACCGGGGTCAGCTCGACGAACGTGACCTCGTGCCGCGACAACGCCAGGTCGAGCACGAGCCGCCCATCGGAAACCACCTGCGACCGGTGCTCCACGGCCGGGCGGGCGCAGTCGCGCAGCACCTCGATCGTCCGCTGGTCAGGGGAGCGCGGCCGACCCAGTTCACGCCACGCGCCGAACGCGTTGCCGTCGTGCTCGTTGACCCGCTCCCGCCGCACGAACGCACGCGGACCGGTCATCGGGACCGACAGCCGCACGTCGTGCCGCTCAGAGGCAGCAGGCCCGTCGGTGCCGCCGACCGGCTGCCAGGCCAGCACGGTCACCCGGCCGTCATCGAAGGCGCACACCAGGTGGTCGTCCCCACGCGCCAGCACGTGCGACCCCATCCGGGCCATGAACGTGTAGAGGTGGTAGGTCGGCTTCGGCACCTGCCGGTGCGTGAGCAGGCCGAAACCGCCGTGGAACAACGAAGTCGGCACGTTGTCCTCCTCGAACACGTCACAGAACGTCCAGTAGGAGTACGAGTCGACCAACTCCGTCCCGCCGGTCAGCACCGGCGCCAGGTAGGCCGCGTGGTAGGCCGTGTCGTGGATCGGGTTGTCCGGCCGGTAGGAGCTGTTGTACTCGGTGATGTGCACCGGCAGCCCGGCCAGCGCGGTGCCCGCCAGGTGCTTGCGCGGCGCGTCGAACTGGTCCAGCAGCGTCTCCGGCGCGCCGAGCGCCTGGTAGGTGCCGAACGGCACGTGCTGCGCCGGACCGGACGAGTAGGCGTGCCTGCTGACGAAGTCGATCGGCACGTCGCGGCGGGTGACGAACTCGGCGAACGGCTCCCACCACTGGTCCGAGCCGGGCGAGATCGCCGGACCGCCGACCTGGAGCCCGGCGTCCACGTCCTTGACGGTCCGCGCGGTCGTCTCGTACAGGCGGAAGTACGCCTCCTGGTCGGCGTCCTTCCAGAAGTTGACGAGGTTCGGCTCGTTCCACACCTCGATCGGCCAGGTGCGCACTTCGTCCACGCCGTAGCGGTCCACCAGGTGCCGGACCACGGCGCGGACCAGCGCGGCCCACTCGTCCCAGTCCTTCGGCGGGGTGATGTTGCCCTTCCACCAGAACACCGTGTCGTCACCCGAGGCGAGCGCGGTCGGCATGAACCCCAGCTCCACGAACGGCCGGATGCCCAGCTCCAGGAACCGGTCGAACACCTGGTCCACGTACGTGAACGAGTACCGGGTGATGCCCTCCGAAAGCCGGTGCACGCCCATGTCGTCGGACAACAGCCCGTGGCCGCGGATGTAGCGGAAACCGATGTCGCGCTGCACGCGGGCCAGGGACTCCTGGTAGTCGGCGCGCAGCGCGAGGTTGAGCCGCCCGGTGCCCACGCAGTGGCGCCACGACTCGGACAGGCGGCCGATCGGCACGCCGGGGACGACGATGGGGCGTGAACTCGCGAACGACACTGGCACTCCTGGAACGTGGTGCAGGACAACGGGTCCGGGCCCGGTCGCGTCAACCGCGACCGGGCCCGGGACAACTCAGCCGTTCTTCTCCTTGTACCGCTTGTAAGCGCTGTTAACGAGCTCCATGTACTCGGTCATGCCCTTGGCGTCCAACTCCTTGACGTAGGCGTCCCAAGTGGACATGTCACGGCTGCCGAGGATGAACTGGAGCGTCGACTGCAGGACGAAGTCCTTCAGCGGGGTCTCCCAGAGCGTGGCCCGCTCGCGCTCCAGCTCGTCGAACGGCGCCGGCGGGGCCAGCGGGAGCACCTTCTTGTTGGCCATCGTCTTCTGGAAGGCGATTTCTTCCTCGGTGAACGTCGACTGGAGCAGTTCGGTGGGGCCGCCGTAGGCGAAGACGCCACCGGAGAAGCCGAAGTCACGCTGGAGGTTCTTGGCAGCGCCGACGTTCATCCCGCCGAACGCCACCTCCGGCTTGAGCTTCCGCTTGCCGGAGGCGTCCTTCTCGAACGTCGTCCCCTCCACGCCCCACTTGGCGAACTCCTGGCCCTTGTCGGAGTACCAGAGCCAGTCGATGAACTGCATCGTCGCCACGAACTTGTCGCTCTCGACCGCCTTCGCCGAGATCATGATGCCGTTCTCCGTGCGCTGGCCGCGGATCACGTCACCCTTGGGCCCGGCCGGCAGGGGGATCTTGGCGACGGTCGCGCCGGGGATGTTGCCGAGGTTGGGGCGGTAGTCGTTGATGATGGTCTGCGCGTTGCTGCTGATCGCGAACGACTTGCCGCTGGCGAACTTCTGGATCGCCGCGTCGTCCTTCTGGGTGAAGCTCTCCGGGTCCATCAGCCCTTCCGCGACGAGCTTGCGGAAGTACTCGATGAGCTGCTTGTACTCGGGCGTCACACCGGTGAAGTCGAACTTCTGCCCGGACTCGTTCCAGGTCGTGTTCTTGACGTAGCCCCACCCGGCCTGGGTGCCGAAGGTCTGGCCGGCGTAGTTCAGGATGGCCTTGCCCTCGAAGCGGTCGGAGAGCGGGTAGCTGTCCGGGTGCGCGGCCTTGATCGCCTTGAGGACGGTGTAGACCTCGTCCCAGTTCTTCGGCGCGGACAGGCCGAGGCGGGTCAGCTCATCGGTGCGGAACGCCAGCGTGTAGTCCTGCCACACGGCCTCGTGCACGCCGGGCAGCAGGTAGAACTTGCCGTCCGCCTGGCGCAGCGTGTTCAGCTCCGGCTGGAGCTTCCACTTCTCGATCTTCTCCTTGAAGTGCGGCATCAGGTCGAGGTAGTCGCTCACGGGGAGGATCGCGCCGGACGAGACGAACGGCTCCTCCTGACCCGGGTAGGTCTTGGAGATGATCGTCGGCGCGTTGCCCGAGCTGATCACCAGGCCGCGCTTCTGGTCGTAGTCGCTGTAGGGCACGACCGTCGGCTGGATCTTGACGTTGGTCCGGCTGGTGATCTCCGACCACAGCAGCCAGTCGTTCTTCAACGGGTAGTGGGCCTGGTCGAGGTAGAGCAGGCTGACGTCCAGCGGCTCGGTGGCCTTGAACTGGTCACCCGCCTTGTAGTCGGCCATCGCGGCGACCTTCTTGCCTTCGAGGTCGACGCCGCCCGCGCCCGTGCTGTCGTCGCTGCACGCCGCCGTGCCGACCACGAGGCTGCCGGCCACGAGAGTCAGAAGCGTGCGCTTCCATTTCGTTCGCATCGTGCTCTCCTCAGGTGTGTGACACCGTCGTCAACTCGGAGGGGCGCGCTACTGCTTGACCGCGCCGAGCATCACGCCCGACACGAAATAGCGCTGGATGAACGGGTAGACCACGACGATGGGCAGGACTGTGAGCACCATCGTCACGGCCTTGATGTTGGCGGAGATCGCCAGCGCGTTGGACTCCACCGCGCCGACCGCTGTCACGGAGGAGGCGCCGGCGATCATGTTGCGCAGGTACACGGTCACCGGGAACAGCTCGGACCGGTCGAGGTAGATGAACGCCTGGAACCACGAGTTCCAGTTCGCCACCGCGTAGAACAGGATCATCGTGGCCAGCACTGCCTTCGACAGCGGCAGCACGATCTTGAGCAGGATGCCGTAGGTGTTCAGGCCGTCGATCGCGGCGGCCTCCTCCAGCTCCGCCGGCAGGCTCTCGAAGAACGCCTTCATCACCAGCAGGTTGAACACGCTGATCGCGTTCGGCAGCACGATCGCCCAGATCGTGTTGGTCATCCCGAGACCGTTCACCAGCACGTAGTTCGGGATCAGGCCGCCGTTGAAGAACATGGTGAACACCGCGATGCCGATGAGCAGGTTGCGGCCCTTGAGCCGGTGCTTCGACAGCACGTACGCGTAGATCGTGGTGAGCACGATCGAGATCGCGGTGGCGGTCACCGTGTAGATCACGGTGTTGAGGTAGCTGTTCCAGAACACCGGGTCGGCCGCGACGAGCTTGTAGGTGTCCAGGTTGAACCCGCGCGGCCACAGGTTCACCTGGCCGGTGCGGATGTAGAGCTCGCTGCTGAACGATTGCGCGACGATGTTGACGAACGGGTACAGCGTCACCGCGACCACGCCGAGCAGCACGACCACGTTGACGACCCGGAAGATCCGGTAGCCGCGCGAGTCGTCGAGCGACGTGCGGCGGGGCGCGGCGGGCTTGGCCATCCGCTCCATGAGCTGCGTCGGGTCGGTGGTCACCACAGGCTCGTCCCCACTGTTCGACGCGAGATCGCGTTAGCGGACAGGACCAGCGCCAGGCCGATGATCGACTCGAACAGGCCGATCGCCGCGGCGTAGCTGAAGTTGTTGGACACCAGGCCGACCCGGTATAGGTAGGTCGAGACGACGTCCGCGGTCGGGTAGGTAAGCGGGTTGTAGAGCAGCAGGACCTTCTCGAAGCCGACCGCCATGAACGTGCCGATGTTGAGGATCAGCAGCGTGATCATGGTCGGGCGGATGCCCGGCAGCGTCACGTGCCAGGTCTGCTGCCAGCGGTTGGCGCCGTCGATCCGGGCCGCCTCGTAGAGCTGCGAGTCGATCGTGGTCAACGCCGCGAGGTAGAGGATCGTGCCCCAGCCGACGGTCTGCCACACCTCGGAGGAGACGTAGATCGTGCGGAACCAGCCCGGCTCCTGGATGAACGAGATCTTGTCGCCGCCGAACGCGCCGACGATCTGGTTCACCGTGCCCTCCAGCGAGGTCAGCTGCATGACCATGCCGGCGACGATCACGATGGACAGGAAGTGCGGCAGGTAGGACACCGTCTGCACGAACCGCTTGAAGTAACGCGAGCGGATCTCGTTGAGCAGCAGGGCCAGCACGATCGGCAACGGGAAGCAGAACAGCAGGGTCAGCGCGCCCAGAGCGAGCGTGTTGCCGAACACCTCCCAGAAGTTCGGGTCGCTGATGAACAGCTTCACGTAGCGCAGGCCGACCCACGACTCGCCGTAGATGCTGCCGCCCGGCACGAAGCGGCGGAACGCGATGACGTTGCCGAGCATCGGCAGGTAGCGGAAGACGAGGAAGAACAGCAGCGGGACGATGACCAGGGTGTAGAGCTGCCAGTCGCGTTTCCACGCCTTGCGCCACGTGTTCTTGTACCGGGGCGGCTTCGGGTTCTTCGGGATCTTCTTCGATCGGTTCGGGGCGGCTTCGGCCGCCGGTTCGCGGATCTGGGTGGTCATGCCGGTTCCACCTCCTCGGGGGTGACCGACACGGCGGTGAGCCAACGCCGCGTGTGGTCGACTTCGCGCAGCGGACCCACGAGCTCCAGGTCCACGGCTTCGTGCACGTCCGCGCTGGACCGGGACACGCGCAGCTGCACCGCGCCCGGTTCCACCACGCGGCGTCCGTCCAGACCGGTGAACGACGTGACGTCGGCCGGGACGCGGAACGTGACGCGCGCCGACGCGCCGCCGTCCAGCGGGACCCGCGCGTAGCCGACGAGCCGCACCACGGGCCGGGTGACCTGTGCGACAGGGTCGTGCAGGTAGAGCTGCACCACGTCGGCGCCGGGCCGGGTGCCGGGGTTGCGCACGTCGAGTTCGAGCTCGACCTCGCCGTCCGTGGTCCACGGGTCGGCCGACACCACGCGCGCGGACGACCAGGTGAACGTGTCGTAGCCCAGGCCGTGGCCGAACGGGAACACCGGCGTCGGATCGATGTTCGACACGCCGCTGCGCCGGCCGAGCGGCGCCGACAGGTACGTGCCGGGCTGGCCGGAAGGGTCGGCCGGGATGCCGACCGGCAGCCGGCCCGACGGCGAGACCGCGCCGGTCAGCACGTCGGCGATGGCCCGGCCGCCGAGCTGGCCGGGGAAGAAGGCCTGCACGACCGCCGCCGCGCCGTCGGCCAGCTCGCCGATCGCGTACGGCCGCCCGGTGATCAGCAGCAGCACGACCGGCGTGCCGGTGGCCTGGACCGCGCGGACCAGGTCCGCCTGCGCCCCGGGCAGCACGAGTTCGGTCGCGTCGCACCCCTCGCCCGACGTACCGCGCCCGAACAAGCCCGCCAGGTCGCCGACGGCGACGACGCAGACGTCCGCTTCCGCCGCGGCGGCCACTGCCGCGGCGATGTCCTCCGGGTCGGTCCCGGTCATGATCTCGCAGCCCCGGGCGTGGATGATGGTGCCGCCCACCGCGCCGCGCAGTGCGGAGAGCACGGTCGGCATCTCCAGGCCCAGCGGCACGTCCGGGTGGTGCACGCCGATGTGCGCGGGGAACGAGTAGCAGCCGAGCATCGCCATCGGATCGTCCGCGAGCGGACCGACCACGGCCAGCCGGAGGCCGGGCCGCAGCGGCAGCACACCGTCGTTGGCCAGCAGCACCACGGACTCCTGCGCCAGGCGCAGCGCGACTTCCCGCGCGTGCGGCGAGTCCAGCCGCAGGTCCTCCAGGCTCTCCGGCAGGGCCGACCAGTCCGGGTCGAGCAGACCGAGTTCGATCTTCTGCCGCAGCACGCGCCGCAACGCGCGGTCGACCAGGGCCTCGTCCACGTCGCCGCGCTTGACCGCCTCCAGCAGCGGCCCGCCGTAGCACCGCACGGTCGGCAGTTCCACGTCCACGCCGGCGGCCAGGGCCAGCGCGGCGGCGTGCTCCTCGTCCCGGGCCACCCCGTGCAGGGTCTCCAGGAACTTGACCGCGAAGTAGTCGGCGACGACGGTGCCGTCGAAGCCCCAGGTGTCGCGCAGCAGCGTGGTGAGCAGCCCGGCGTCGGCGGCGGACGGCAGCCCGTCGATCTCGGTGTAGGACTGCATGACCGACCGGACCCGGCCGTCGCGGATGGCCATCTCGAACGGCGGCAGCACCACGTCGGCGAACTCGCGCGGGCCGATGGCCACCGGGGCGAGGTTGCGCCCGGCCCGTGAGGCCGAGTAGCCGGCGAAGTGCTTGAGCGTGGCGACGATCCCGGACTCCTCCAGGCCGCGCACGTAGGCCGTGCCCACGGTGCCGACCAGGTACGGGTCTTCGCCGATCGTCTCCTCGGTGCGGCCCCAGCGGTAGTCGCGCGTGACGTCCAGGACCGGCGCCAACCCCTGGTGCACGCCGGCCGCGCGCATCGAGCCGCCGATCAGGCCGGACATCTCGGCCACCAGCGCGGGGTCGAACGACGCGCCCCACGCCAGCGGCGCGGGGTAGGCGGTGGCCTGCCACGCGGCGAAACCGGTGAGGCATTCCTCGTGCACGAGCGCCGGGATGCCGAACCGGTTGGCGGCGGCCACCTGCTGCTGCGACGCGGCCAGCGAACGGGCGCCGGCCACCGGGTCGACCGGCTTGGTGCCGAACGGGCGGGTGAGCTGGCCGAGGCCGGACGCGATGACGTCCGCCCAGATCACCGGGTCGCCGGTCATGTCGTTCTGGTGCGGAGCGACGCCCGCGCCGGAGGGGTCAGCGCCGACCCAGACGCCGACGAGTTGGGCCAGCTTCTCGTCCAACGTCATCGCGGCGACGAGTGCTTCGACCCGTTCGGCCACCGGCAGGCCGACGTCCTGCCAAGCAGCGCCTATCCGGCCGGCGGTAGTCCGATCGGCGTCGCCTGCCGGCGCCGCCACGGCGTCCGTCGTCCTGTTCGTCATCGACCAGGCACCCCCGCTCACGTCCTCGTGAAGACCGAAACTATCGATGTAACTTCCGACATGCCGATCCGGTGGGGAGACCGTAGGGGCATCGCAGCACTACGTCAACAGCCCGTAGCTGTCAGATGTCTTCCCAGTTCATCGACGCGGCGTCGGTCCGGACTCCGCTGCGTTACTGGACCGATTGTGAGGAACAGTCACCCTGGGGGCTGGCATGCTGGTGATCCGAAGGTCGAACATTTACGCTCGACTATCGAAACTTTAGTCCGGCATGCGGCGTGCGGGCAGCGGCGCGAACAGGGGGCAGCATGAGTTCGTCGACGGAGCCGGATGCGGGCGCCGTGCCGGAGAAGACCGTGAAGGGCGCGGCGTCGATCTCGTCCATCGCGGCCGAGGCGGGCGTGTCCATCCCGACCGTCTCGAAGGTCCTCAACGGACGGCCGGACGTCGCCGCGGACACCCGCGCACGGGTCGAGAGCATCATCGAGCAGCACCGGTATCGACGACGACGGGCACGCCAGTCGTCCCGGCCCGCGCTCATCGACCTCGTCTTCCACGAGATGCACTCGGCGTGGTCGACCGAGATCATCCGCGGGGTCGAACTGGCCGCCGCGAACGAGCGCGCCGCCGTCGTGCTGTCCGAACTGGGCGGCGAACACCGGCCGCGCCGGGAGTGGTTCGACGACCTGTTGGCCCGCCGACCGCTCGGCGTCATCCTCGTGCTGGCCGGGTTGGACACCGAGCAGCGCCGTCAGCTCACCACGCGCAACATCCCGTTCGTGTTCGTGGACACCGCCGGCGAGCCGCCGCCCGGCGTGCCGACCGTGGGATCGGCGAACTGGGCCGGCGGCCTGGCCGCCACCCGGCACCTGCTGGCGCTCGGACACCGCCGGATCGCGGTCATCTCCGGGCCCACGACCATGCTGTGCAGCCGTGCCAGGGTGGACGGCTACCGCAGCGCGCTGGAGGACGCGGACATCATCGTGAACCCGGATCTCGTGCGGTACGGCGATTTCTACGTCAAGGGCGGGTACCGGCACGGCCTGGACCTGCTCGACCGACCCGACCGACCCACCGCCATCTTCGCCGGCTCCGACTTCCAGGCCCTGGGCGTCATGCGGGCGGCCCGCGAGCTCGGACTGTCCATTCCGGACGACCTGTCCATCGTCGGCTACGACGACCTGTCGGTCACCGAGTGGATAGGGCCGCAACTGACCACCGTGCGCCAACCGCTGCGCGAGATGGCGACCACGGCGGCGCAGATGGTGTTCAGCCTGGCCCGCGGCGACCGCCCGCCGAACGAGCGCATAGACCTCGCCACCGAACTCGTCGTGCGGGAGAGCACCTGCCCGCCGCGGCAGCTCTAGCGCAGCGGCGTGTGTGCCGGGTCCACCCGTTCGCCCTCGCGGACGGGACCGGGCGGCGTGCCGTCGCCGAACGGCCGCCCGCCCAGCGCCTCCCGCCCGTGCGGGGTGACCCACCCGGACAGGTCCGGCCCGACGGGCACGATCCCGCTGGGGTTGATGTCCTTGTGGACGATGTAGTAGTGCTCTTTGATCTGCCGGAAGTCGACCGTGTCACCGAATCCGGGCGTCTGGAACAGGTCGCGGGCGTAGGCCCACAGGACCGGCATCTCGGACAGCTTGTTCCGGTTGCACTTGAAGTGGCCGTGGTAGACCGGGTCGAAGCGGACCAGGGTGGTGAACAGGCGGACGTCGGCCTCGGTGATCGTGTCGCCGACGAGGTAGCGCTGGTCGCCCAGCCGGTCTTCGAGCCAGTCGAGCGCGGTCCACAGGCGCGCGTACGCGTCCTCGTACGCCTCCTGCGAGCCCGCGAAGCCGCACCGGTACACACCGTTGTTGACCTCGGTGAACACCCGCCGGTTGACCGCCTCGATCTCGTCGCGGTGCGCGTCGGGCAGCAGGTCCGGCGCGCCGTCCCGGTGGTGCTCCCGCCACTCGGTGGACAGGTCCAGGGTGATCTGCGCGAAGTCGTTCGTCACCACCGCGCCGGTCGTGGTGTCCACGACGGCCGGCACCGTGATGCCACGCGGGTAGTCGGGGTCGCGCTTGAAGTACGCGTCCTGGAGGCGCTCGATGCCCAGCACCGGATCACGCCCGTCCGGATCGAGGTCGAACGTCCACGACCGCGCGTCGTGGGTCGGTCCGGGCAGCCCCAGTGAGAGCACGTCCTCCAACCCCAGCAGCCGGCGCACGATGATCGCCCGGTTGGCCCAGGGGCAGGCCCGCGCCGCCACCAGCCGGTACCGCCCCGGCTCGACCGCGAACCCGTCCCGCCCGTCGGCCGTGACCCGCGTGGTGATGTACCGCGTGTCGCGGGTGAACTCCTTGCCCTTGACCGAATACGTCCCACCCCGGTCGTGCTCGGGATTCCCGCCGTTCTCGACAGATGTTGAAGTCTCACTCACCTTCGTGAGCCTACGTCCTCCAACGGCCCCCGGTGCGATGTGCGCTGCTCTTCCGCTGTCACGCGGGGTGCACCGAGATGCTGGTCAGCGCGGCCTGGCGTGGGCGTCAGCCAGGAGTCGTCACCGCGATGTACCTGGTGGTGGTGTCGAGGGCGACGCGGGCCCAGTGGTGGCGGGATGCGGTCACCGGCGGTCCGTAGGTGCGGCCGTCGGTGCTCGTCGTGATGGTGCAATCGGGGACCGGCCTGCCGTCCACGTCAGTTCGACGTGTCCGACGTGGTGTGCCGTGCCGAGGTCCACCACCATCCGACCCCGCCGGCCCCGGTGTCCACGCGGTGTACGGGTTGTCGTCGACGGCGGCGGACGGGTCGGACATGCCGGGCGGCGGGGGAGAGGTGGGGAAGGTCGTCCGGTCGAGCGCCAGGTCGTCGAGCGGGTATGGGCGTGTCCGGCATGGTGATGTCCCGGCGCACACGTGCGGGCAGTGTGATCGGCACCCGGCCGCCGTCGGCACCCACCACCAGCCGTGCCACCGGGCCGGACGGCGCGCCGGCCAGCGTCACGTGCGCGCCCGGCCAACGACGTCGAAGGCAACAGCATGGGCGTCGTCCCGCTGATCACGAACAGCCAGTCGTCGTGCGACGGCTGCCAGGCGAACTTCGTGAACCCGGCCTTGGTCACCGTGCCCGCCCAGGCGTGGGTCGACTGGTGCGCCACCAGGCCGGGTTCGACGCCGTAATCCGTGGTCGCCGCCGTCCGCGAGAAGAACTCCTCCGCAGACACCGGCGTCACGGCCGGACCGGTGCGGGTGCGCCACTCGTGCAGCAGGTAGCTGATCGCCAACTCGGCCCGTGCCTCCGGCTCGTACTTCGCCCACCGGAGAACTTCGCGAGTCGGTGCACCGGTGGGCGCGCGACCTGACGCACTGACGTGACCTGCGCGTTCAACTGGCGGCACCCGCCAACGGCCGCTAATCTCCGGCACGGCCACCATGATCATCCGCGACACAATCGAGTGAACATCGCCCAACGACCTACGGAAACGCTGTTATTTTTTCATTGAAACGTCGGTTGAAACGAAGAGGAAGCCCGAGCAACCAGCCGTACGAGCCGTGGTTCTCGACGATGGACGTGATGAACGTGTCGTAGAGATTCGCCGCGGTGTTGGCCGACACCGCCGCACCGTCCACCGCCGACGGGTTGGCCAAGCCGGCGGCGGGCAGCCCAGCTTCGTTGCGGCTCCACCGACCGAACGCCTCCCGCCACGCGCCCGCCTCCCGCCACGCGTCGGCGTCCGGGTCGTCGGCCGCCGACGCCAACCCCGGTGCGAGCGCCTGCGCGTAGACGCCCATCTCCGCCAGCTTGGTGTCGCAGCTTGGTGTCACCGCGGTGGCCGCCCGAGAGGCCGTTCGGCGTCCAGTCGCCGGACCTCGGGTCGTTGCCCGTGCCGAGCGCGGCGGTGTACGCGGCCTGGCCACGGGCGATGGTGTCCACGGCGGTCCGCGTCGCCGGGTCGAGGTCCGCCCAGAGCAGGCGCGCGGCGAGGACGAAGTACGACTGGAGCGTGGTGTCCCAGAACAGGGTCTTGCCCCACTCCGAGCCGCCCGGCAGCACGTTGCTCGCGGCGAAGTGCCGGATGGTGTCGACGGTGGGCGTGCAGCACCGACTTCGCCACACCTGTGCTGTTCGCGTCGTAGGTGCCCCCTGGTCAGCAGGACCGCGTTGCCCAGGACGGCTGCGGGCGCCGTGTTGGCTGGGTAGCGTGTTGTCCTGTGGTGAAGATCCATGCGGGCGCGACGCTGACGCCGGGTTTCCGCGAGTTTCTGGCGCCCTGGGTGGCGCGGCAGCCGTGGTACCAGGGCACGGGGGTGCCGGTCCTGGCGCCGGTCGGGTTCTTCCGCTTCGAGGACCCTGCGGGTGAGGTCGGCGTCGAGACGCACCTGGTGTCGGACGGGGCCGTGCTGTACCAGGTCCCGATGACCTACCGGGGTGCTCCCCTCGTGGAGGCAGGGCCAGGCGCACTGGTCGCCACTGCGGAGCACAGCGTGCTGGGCACCCGGTGGATCTACGACGGCGAGGCCGACCCGGTATGGCGCGAGTGCGTACTGGACATGGTCCGCACCGGGGGTGTTTCCGAGTCGAGCAACCGCAAGGGCGTGGGTCCGGCTCTGGCGCGGGGCGAGTGGCTCGCGTCGGGACCGTTGGCGAACGAGGTGCGAGTGGAGTTGGTGCGCGTACCGAAGCCTGGGACTCCCGACTCTGGACCGGACACCGTCGGGCTGGTGACGGGGATCTGGTACCCCGACGGGCCGGACACGTCCGCGATCAGCGGATGCCTCACCCTCGTCAAGGCGGTCATCCAGGGTCCCGCAACCTAGCCCCGAACACCGCAACTGGTGCCGCAAAGTAGGTCCGGACCCCGCAAGGTTGCTCCGGACAGGACATCCGTCTGGGCCGGGGCCGGGGCTGGCGTGGCGACAGGGCGAGCTGGGGCGACAGGGCGAGCGCACGGCCGACGCCCACCGCGCGCAGCAACTGCCTCCGGTTGATCCGCATCCTCGACGCCCTTCTCACGCGCAGGTCAACCGGGCGTCGGCCCAGTCGGCGTGGTCGAAGTTGCGGTCGTCGCCGCCGTCGGTCACCCGGAGGCTGAGCATCCGGACACCGGTGGTGTCCACCGAGATCGACCGGGCCGGGTCGGTGCCGTGCAGCACACCGCTGTCGTACAGCGGCCGGTCGTCGCCGAAGACCTGGAACACGACCGAACCCGGTGACGTGGTCTCGTCGTCCAAGCCGATCACCGCGGTCAACGTCGCGCACTCGCGGCCGAGGTAGACCGACAGTTCGAACGGCGCGTGCACGCCGATGCCCTTGGCGTACACGACTCCGCCGATGGTGAGCGGGTTGCCGTCACCGCGGGAGGTCTCGCCGTTCGACTGGTCCCGTTCGACCGGGCCCCAGCCGTTGCTCTCGCTCATGAACGGCAAATCGCTCACATGGGGGCTGCCGGCGGGCACAGGCGGTGGCACGAAGGCGCGGACGGCCTTCTCCACGTGGACGCGAGGGTGTCCCGGCGTGCGGAACTCCGCGAAGACCGGCACGTCGACCGTGCCGACCGGGCTGTCATCGCCAACCCGCACGGTCCACCGGCCGTTGATGGTCTCGCCCGCCCGCAGCGTGCGCCTCTCGACAGGGGCGCCGGTCACCGTCCAGCCCGCCGGCGCGGCTGCCGTCAGCACGACGTTATCGACCGTGGCGGAGGGCGTGAAGCTGCCGGTGACCTCGAACGCCGACCCCTTCGCCGCGTCCACGAGATCCGTCGGCGTCACGGTGAGCGTGGTCGCCGGCACCGGGACGATCGGCCGGTCGCACGTCAGCAGACCGGGCCGGTACGGGCAGATCACCGCGGCGAACCCGCCGTTGCGCGGAACCGCGACCTCCAAGGCATCCGACGACCGCATGATCCGGCTGTCGCGTCGCACGTCGACCCGGCCCTCGCCGTCACGCACCACCTCGACCAGCCATCGGCCACCGCCCAGGAAGCCCAACGGCGCCCGCAGCGTGCGCGGATCGCCGGCCGCCACCGCGCCGACGAACCAGCGGTCGCCGGAACGGCGCGCCACCACCGCGTGATCCGACGGGGCACCGTCCACCAGCCGGGTCTCGTCCCACACCGTCGGCACCTGGTTCAGGTAGCGCAACGCCTCCGGGAACCGCTCATAGGCCTCGGGCTTGTCGGCGAAGTGGGTCCACCCCGACTCGTAGAGCACCGGCAGCGCGACCTCGTGCCCGACCGACGCCTCTTTCGTGCCGACCTCCAGCGACACCGGCGTGTAGTCCATCGACCCGACCACGTTGCGGGCGAAGAACTGCACCGGGTTGTTCGCCGCGGACGGGAAGTTCTCCGCGCCGCGCACCGCCTCCATCGTCAGGACGTGCGGCCACGTCCGGGCCAGGCCGTGCGGGATGGTCGAGCCGTGGAAGTTCACCATCAGCCGCAGCTCGGCGGTCTTCGCGAGGACCGCGTCGTACCACTGGTAGCGGGCCTGGGAGTCGGACTCCATGAAGTCCAGCTTCACGCCGCGCGCACCCCAGCGCGCCACCTTGGGCAGCACGGAGTCGCGCTCGACCTGCGTGTCGAGATCGGACCAGCGGAACCACAGCAGCACTTCGACGCCCTTGACGCGGGCGTACCGGATCAGCTCCGGCACCCACGCCTCCTGCCACCCCTCGTCGACCAGCACGTACTGCCAGCCGTTGCGGGCGGCGAAGTCCACGTACTGCTTCTGCCGCTCGAAGTTCCCGGGGCTGGAGTGCTCGCTCAGCCACGACCACGCGACCTTGCCGGGCCGCACCCACGACGTGTCGGTGAACCGGGCGGGTGACGCGAGGTCGTCCACCAGGGTGGACTGGCTGACCGTCGCCAGGTCGCCCACGATCGCGGTGCGCCACGGCGTGCGCAGACCGTCCGCCGAGGTGATCCGCTCGTCCGCGAGTGCCACCCGGTAGTCGGTGGAGCCGGCGGCGTGCCGCAGCTTGCTCCCCGCGTACCGGCCGTCCACATCGGACTCGGTGAGCAAGGCGTAGTCCTCGCCGACCTGGAACAACGACGGGTAACCGAAGTCGCCTTCCGCCGCGCCGGCCGCCGTGGTGCGCACGCGGTTCGCCTCGTACCAGGCGTTGTAGGGCAGCAGCCAGGCCGGGACGTCCGATGGCAGCTTGAACGACGACGCCTCGCCGGTCACCGTGACCGGGCCGGGCACGGCGTACCGGTAGGCCACGCCGTCCGGTGCGGCACGGACCACCAGGTCGAGCCGCTTGCCCGCGCCTTCGAACGTCAGCGTGGTCTCGGTCATGCGGGCGTACCGGTTCAGCCGCTTGCCGGTCGTCATCGTGTACCGCTCGGTGACGACCCGGTCCGTGCGGCCGACTGCCCGCAGGCCCTTGGTCAGGTCGGCGTCGGTCGTGAGCAGCCCGATCGGCGACGGCGCGAGCACCGTGCGACCGTGCAGGGAGACGCCGAACGTCAGGCCGCCGGTGGCGGGGTCGAGGGTCACCTGGGCGGCCGCCGACGTGGTGCCCGGTGCGGTGATCAGCCACTGTCCGGGCGCCGCCACCGCCGGCGTGGGTAACACGGTCGCCAGGGCTGCGCACAAGACTGCGGACAGCACCACGAACCGCCCTGTGATGACGCGGCGAAGCGATGACATCGTTGTCAACTCCCGGAGCCGGATGCGCTCGAATGGTTTGGACCACCATCCTCAGTGCCGGTCGAGCGACGGGTCAAGGTCATCGACCGGACAGGTTTTGTCCTGGTGCGGGGCTTGACACGGGGTGGGGCGACACGATTACCGCGGCCGGCTCTGGCAGGCTGCCGCACAGGCGGCCGCAGGACGCGCCGCGGTGGAGGGATGGGAAGACGTGAGCGCTGGAGACCGCCGCTGGACCGATCGCGGTCAGGCCATCGGCCACGCGGTGACCTGGATGGCCCGCTGGAGCACCCGCTTGGCGCTGGTCGCGGTCGGCTTCGTGTTGCTGTGGATGCTCATCGGCAAGCTCTGGGTCGTGGTGATGCCGGTCTTCCTCGGCCTGCTGATCACGACGGTGCTGTGGCCGCCCGCCAGGTGGCTGCGCGCGCGCGGCGTGCCGCCCGCGTTGGCCGCGACGATCGTGCTGCTCGCCGGACTGGCCGTGCTCGGCGGGGTGCTGGCGCTGATCACGACGTCGATAGTCTCCGGTGTCCCCGATATCGCCAACCGCGCCAGCACCGCCCTCCAGCAGGCCGGCGAGTGGCTGGCCGGTCCGCCGCTGAACCTCGCCAACAGCCAGTTGGACTCGATGCTCCAGCAGGCGACCGACCAGTTGCAGTCCAGCGTCGGCTCCATCGCGAGCGGCTTGCTCACCGGCGTGGGCACGGTGACCTCCGGCATCGTCACCGGCATCCTCGCGCTGCTGCTGGCGTTCCTGTTCGTCAAGGACGGGCCCCGGTTCACGCCGTGGCTGCGCGGGGTGATCGGCGAGCGCGCCGGCGGGCACGTGGTGATCGTGCTGGACCGGGTGTGGACCATGCTGGGCGGCTACATCCGCACGCAGGCGGTCGTGAGCCTGGTCGACGCGGTGCTGATCGGCCTCGCGCTGGTGGTGCTGGGCGTGCCGCTGGCCGTTCCGCTGGCGGCGTTGACGTTCCTCGGCGGCTTCGTGCCGATCGTCGGTGCGTTCATCGCGGGCGCCTTGGCCGTTCTCGTGGCGCTGGTGAGCAACGGCCTGACAGCCGCGGTGATCATGCTGGCGGTCGTGCTGGTGGTGCAGCAGGTGGAGGGGAACGTGCTCCAGCCGGTCCTCCAGGCGCGGAGCCTGCGCCTGCACGCCGCGGTCGTCCTGCTCGCCGTGACGGCGGGCGGCACCCTCTACGGCATCGCGGGCGCGTTCCTCGCGGTGCCGGTGGTCGCCACCGCCGCGGTCGTGCTGCGGTACCTGGGCGAGGTGATCGACCTGCACTCCGCCCCGCGCCCCGTCGCACCGGACCGTCCGGACGAGCCGGAGCCGGAACCCGTGCCCAGGATCGAGCCCGGAGGGTCGGGGACGTCGGGCAGCGCGTGAGCCGGCGCGTGGCGACGGACGCCGACCGGTTCGCCGGGAGCGCGGTCGGGCCCCGCTGACTTGTCAGGTCCGGTGGCCCCGGTGGTGGCTGTTCCGCGGGCTCCGGACCGACACGAACGAATGAAAGCGCTCCCAGTGCGGGAGGGGTCGCGGTGGGCCCGTCGCGGTCGCTGTCGCTGATCGCGACAGCGCGGTGACGGCCCGCGATCGGATCACCGGATGAGTAGGTTTCTTTATGAAACTCATGGTTATCATGCGCGGATGCTCCGACGCACTTACGACGACCAGGTCTGTTCGATCGCTCGCACACTGGAGGTCGTCGGTGAGCGGTGGACGCTGTTGATCGTGCGGGACGCCCTGGCGGGCGTCACCCGATTCGACGGTTTTCTCACCTGCCTGCCGATCGCGCGCAACGTGCTCAGCGACCGCCTCACCGGTCTGGTCGAGCACGGCGTCTTGGAGCGGGTGCAGTACCAGGACCGGCCGCCGCGCCACGAGTACCGGCTCACCGCCAGGGGCCGTGAGCTGACGCCGGTGATCCTGGCGCTCGCGGCGTGGGGCAACCGTCACGGGTCGACGCCGACCGGACCGACGGACGTGGCGGAGCACGTCGGCTGCGGAGGCACCGTGCACACGCAGATGGTCTGCGAGTGCTGCGAGGAGCAGCTGCCCGCGTCCAAAGTGGTCAGGCGGCCAGCCGGCGCTGCCACACCACCAAGACCGGCGGAACGATGAGTTCGACGCCGATGAAGAACACCATCAACCCGTGCGGCTGCCCGGCGACCAGCCACGACACGATCCGCGCGAAGCCGCCGACGAACACGGCGGCGCAGACGAACTGCAGCACCGTGGTGGCTTCGCGGACGCGGGGCACCACGGACAACAGCGCCACGCCGATCGCCAGCCACATCACGGCGAAGAACCGGTAATTGCTGTCCAGCGTCGGCGCGGCCTCCGGGGCTCCGGGCAGCACGGCCGGCCCGAACACGACGTCCATCAAACCGGTGCCCGCGACGAACAGCCCGAGCACCACCAGAACCGCCTGGAAGACCTTCACCTCGACACCGCCTGTTCCGCTCCGGGTTGGTTGCGGCTTGCCGTTTCGCGGCGACCAGTGTCGGAAGGTAGCAGCCGGTTCGGGGTGTGACGTGTCCCGCAGCACCGCGCCGTCCGCTCAGACGTCCGTCGGGATGAGCCCGGCTTCGTAGGCGACGATGGCGGCCTGGACCCGGTTGCGCAGGTCGAGGCGTTTGAGGATCGCGCTGACGTACACCTTCACGGTCCCCTCCGCGACGTGGATGCGTTTCGCGATCTCCCCGTTGGACAGACCGGCTCCGACCAGTCCCAGCACCTCCCGTTCCCGCTCGGTCAACACCGCCACGCGCTCGGCGGCCCGCAATCGCGGCCCGCTGCCCGACAGGTGGTCGACCACCCGCCGCGCCACCAAGGGGGAGAGGTACGCGGCCCCGGCCGCCACCGCCCGCACCCCGGCGATCAACTCGTGCGGATCACCGGTCTTCAGCACGAACCCACTCGCGCCCTCGCCCAACGCGCGGGTGATGTACGAGTCCTCGGCGAACGTGGTGAGGATCAGCGTCGCCGTCCCGCTCCCGACCCGCTTGATCTCCGCCGCCGCGTCGAGCCCGGTCAGTCCCGGCATCCGGATGTCGAGCACCGCGACGTCCGGTCGGTGCCGCAACACCAGGTCCACCGCCGACCGACCGTTGTCCGCCTCGGCCACGATCTCCACGTCGTCGGCCGCCGCCAACACCGCCCGCACCCCGACCCGCACGATCGCTTCGTCATCGGCGAGCACCACCTTGATCATGCGGGCATCCTGCCTCACGGGTCGCGCGCCAGCAGGTCCTTGGCCACCAGCATGCCGTCGCGGAAGCACACCCGGTAACGGTCCAGTCGGCGCTCGTCGAACGGGTTCGGGTGCGTGCTGTAGATCCGGCACGTCGACCGCTCCGGCCCGCTGATGTCGTCCGTCCGGGTCCGGGGCGGCAGCACGTCGGCGACCTCCGCCTCGGACTGCCCCACCCGCAACTCGGCGAACCGGGCGGGGGTGAGCGTCGAAGCGGCCGCGTCGAACACCAGGTACCCGACCACGCCGACCACGATCACCGCCGACACCCCGACCGCGAGCCGCACCGTCCGCCGCGCGTTCTGCCGGGCCCGCACCTGCGCCCGCAGCTTCAGGACCGGTGTCAACGTGTCGACCGGGCGTTCCGACGCGGGCCGGTCCGGGACTTGGGCGACCACCTCGAACCCGCCGTCCTCGACCCAGCGCACGGTCAACGTCCCGCCCACCAGCGCCACCCGCTCGGCCAACCCCAGCAGCCCACGCCCGCCGCCGACCGTGCGAGGCACCGCCGCGTCGCCCGGCCCGTTGGACACCCGCACCTCGGTGCCGCCGTCGGACCGGTCGACGGAGACCGACACCGACGCACCCGACGCGTGCTTCATCGCGTTGGTGATCGCCTCGGTGACGACCCGGTGGATCGTCCGTGCGATGACCGGATCACGTGCCACCGCACCCCGCACCTCCAACTCGACCCGCAACCCGGACTGCCTGGCCCGTTCCACCACCTCCTCCACCGATTCGATCGCCGTGCCCCAGTCGGAACGCAGCAGCCGCACCACATCCGCCAACCGCTCGGCCGCCGCCGTCACCCCGGCCCGTGCCTGACGCACCGCGTCCCGGTGCTCAGGCGGGAGCGTCGGGCTGACCTCCAACGCCCCGACCTGCAACGCCGCGTGCGCCAACTCGTGCCCCACCAGGTCGTGCATCTCGGCGGCGAGCCGCGCCCGCTCGTGCGCCCGCGCCTCCGCCGCGTCCCGCTCCATCAACGCGGCCCGCTCCCACCCGGCCCCGATGAGCTCGGTGTACCCGCGCCGGTACCGCCCGAGCGCCCACGGCACCACGGCCAGCGCACCGACCGCCGCCACCGCCGCGACAACGGTGTCCGCTCCACCACCCGCGGCAACCGCCACCACCACGGTTCCGACCACCGCGACGGCCAACGCCATCACACCCCGCCGTTCGTCGTCGGCGTTCCGACCGGCGATCAGACTCACCGTCGCCATCCCGCCGGCCGTCGTGAGCAGGGCAATGGTCGTGTCCGTCTCGAAGTGCAGGAAGAAACTCACCTGCCACGTGACGATCGCCAGCCCGAGTGCCGTGATCGGCCGGTAGCGCACCAGCGCGAGCAGCCCGAAGAACACCACCAGGTACGCCGCCGTCTCCCACCGCCCAAGACGCTCCGGCCGTGATGTGCCCGCCGCCCACATCACCGGGAAGGAGGTCGCGGACCAGAGGAGCAGTGCGCGCAGTCTCGGCCTGGGTTGGATGGTCCAGATCCTTTCGCCACTAGGTCGATCGACGGACGGCAGCGGCGCAAGTCCGAACAGGACCGCAGCCGCACCCACCTGCGACCGTAACCGCCCCGCCCGGCATGAGGTCGGGTACTCCGCCCAGACCGTGCCGGTGGTCGAGCGGTTGTGCGGGAAGGGCAGGGCAGGGGTCAGGAGACGGCTCTGGCGTGGGTGCGCGTTCTCGCCAGAGCGGTGGTCAGGCGGGTCAGCAGTGGGAGGAGGGCGGCTGCCATCACGCCCAACAGGAGGCCTGCGGCGACGTCGTGCGGGTAGTGGACGCCTACGAAGACCCTCGATGCCGCGGTCAGGATCGCGAAGGCCAAGGCCAGAGCGCCCAAGGCCCGGCTCGACCACAGGATGGCCACGGCGGCGGCGCCGGCTATGGTCGCGTGATTGCTGGGGAACGACCAGTCGCCCACCTCCGGGCACGGCACGATGGTCGCTACCTCGCCCAGCACACGACACGGGCGGCCCTCTTGCCAGGCGCCCTTCACGGACTCGCTCAGTAAGTACGCCAGTACGGTCACGACCGGTGCCGCGAAGGCTCGGTGGCGAGGCTCGGGTGGACCGTGGCGCGCCCGCCACCACACGACGGCGAACAGCACCGCGAAGACGCCCAGCACCGCCTCGGTCGCGAATGCGGTGAACGACTGCACGAAGTCCGGGCTCGTCGCCGCCAGGTCGATTACCTCCAGGTACCACCGGGCGCTCACATCGGGGACGTCCGGTACCGAGACGGCGGCGTCCGATGGCTCTGACAGTTCCTGTGCCACAACGAGTTCTTCCATGGCACCGAATGTACGAAGATCGCCGCGGGTGATCCGCTGCCGGAAGCTACGTGTCACCCTTGTCGAAAGACAAGGGTGACACCCTGCCGATCGGATAAATCCGCTGGCCATAGCGCTGACGGCCGATCACCATGACGGCCATGATGCTGTTGGTGCCGGCGGACCCGCTCCGCCCCACCCGACCGGACGCGCACTTCGCGTCCGAGGCCGCCGCCGCACGCGACGCGGGACACCGGGTCGTGGTGGTCGACCACGACGCCCTCGCCCGCGGCGAAGCGGCCCGCGCGGTCGCGAAGGTGCCCGCCGCCGAGGACGCCGTCTACCGGGGCTGGATGCTGCGGTCCGAGCACTACGCCGCCTTCGCCGACGCCCTCGGACAACGCGGTACCGTGCTGCGCACCACCGCCGACCAATACCGGAGCGCACACGAACTCCCGGGCTGGTACGACGACTTCAAGGACCTCACCCCGGAGTCCGTCTGGACCGAAGGCTTCGACCGGACAGGGTTCGAGCACGCCCGCGAACGCCTGCACGAAGGCCCCGCCGTCCTCCGCGACTACACGAAGTCGATGAAGCACCACTGGCACGAGGCCGCCTACATCCCGGACCTCGCCGACGCCGAAGCCGCCTGGAACGTCGCCCGCCGCTTCACCGAACTGCGGGACGACGACGCGACCGGCGGCTTTGTGCTGCGCCGCTTCGAACCGTTCACCTCCACCGAGGTCCGCACGTGGTGGGTGGACGGCTCCTGCGCGCTCATCGGCCCCCACCCGGACACCCCGAACGAGGTGCCCGACGCGCCGGACCTGGCCGAGGTCGGACCGCTGGTGCGTCACCTGCGGTTCGTCACCGTGGACCTGGCCCGGCGCGGGGACGGCGTCTGGCGGGTGGTGGAACTCGGCGACGGCCAGGTCAGCGACCGGCCGAGCACCACCGCCGCCGACACGATGATCGCCATCCTGCGTTAGCGCGATGGGCGCGTCGGAGGGCCGTGGAGGCGAAGGCCACGACCCTCCGAACAGGTCACGCCGTGCAGGCGGCCCCGCCCAGCGTCACGCCGGAAGGCGCGCCCGCCGTGCCGTTCGCGGTGAACCCGAGCGCCACCGACGCACCCGCACCCAAAGACGGCGAGTACGACGGCGCGGTCACCGTCACCGTGGTCCCGCTCTGGCTGAACGTGCCGTTCCACCCGCTGGCGATGGTCACCCCGGCGGGCAGCGTGAACACGACCTGCCACGGGTTGACCGCACCACTGGCGCTGTTCGTCACCGTCAACGACCCCTGGAAACCGCCCTGCCAGGCGTTGTCCTGCCGCCACACCGCCTTGCACGCACCAGGACCGTTGCCACCGGAAGTAGTGGTGGTCGTCGTCGTAGTAGTCCCACCGCCCGTCGGTGGGATCAGGTACGACTGGAGGATCGACTGCTTGGCCTGGTTCACCGTGGTCCAGTCGTCGCCCACGATGCCGCCCGTGTCACCGCTGTTCGGGTTCCACGACCAGTAGGTGAACGACATGCCGTTGACCCCGGTGCCGGTGTAGGCCATCAGGTTCTCCAGCCAGATCTTGTCCTTCGGGTTGGCCAACGTCGAGCCGAACTCGCCCATCATCAACGGCGCCGTGCCGCTCTTGTACAGGTAGCCCCAGTACTTGTCCCAGATCGCGGGCAGGTTCGCCGGGTAGTCCGGCGCGTTGAACCACTTCTGCTCGAACACCGACGTCGCGTACTCGTGCGGCGAGTAGACCAGCCGGTTCGCCACGCTCAGTCGCACCGGGTACTCGCCGGCCTTGGACAGATTGCCGCCCCACCAGCCGCAGTCCTCGTCGTTGGACGGGTCGTTGTCCCAGACGTTGGACAGCCCGCCGCTCGGGCAGCTCACACCCTCGACGAAGATCAGCCAGTTCGGTTGCACGGACAGGATCGCGTTGCCCGCTCGTTCGGCGGCCAGCCGCCAGTCGCGCTCCACCACGCCACAGCCCCAGCACGCGCCGGTGGCGTTGGGGTTGGTGCCCTCGGCGTGCGGCTCGTTGTGCAGGTCGGCGCCGATCACCGTGGTGTTGCCCGCGTACCGCTGGGCGAGCATCTTCCAGTCGTTGATCCAGGTGGTTTCCGGAACGGTCGCGGTGTACCAGAGCGCGGACTGCCCGGCGCTGGTCGGCCGGTGCCGGTCAAGGATGATGCGCATCCCCTTCTGGCCCGCGTAGTCGATGACCTTGTCCAGGATCTGCAACGGCGACAGCCCGACCAGGTCGGGGTTGACGAAGTCGTTGACACCGGACGCCGTCGCGCCGGGCTTGAGCGCGTCGTTGGAGAAGGGCACGCGCAGGGTGTTGTAGCCCAGCGAGGCCATCTGGTCGAGCTGCTGCTTCCATGTACGGTTGGACCACAGCCCGTGGAAGGTCTTGTTGTCGGTCTCCATGCCGAACCAGTTGATGCCGGTCAGCCGGACCGTCGCGCCGGTGCTGTCCACGATCTTGTTGCCCGCGGTGTGCAGGTAACCACCGGCCGGGGCGGCCGTGACCTGTCCCGCCGTGGCGATCGCGACGACACCGCTGACGGCCACCGCGGCCGTGAGCAGGGTGCCGAGAATCGATCTCCGTTGCCGCATACCGCTCTCCTTTGAGGATGTTCGCAACGCATTCTGGGAGCGCTCCCAGGCGGGAGAGTAGTGACGGCGGTGATGGTCTACAAGGACCAGAATTCGGGGCACTACCAGCGACGACGTCCGGTTCGCCGGGAGGGCCCGGAGATCGCTGCGCCGAACGGGTCAGCGCACGCCGCGTGGCCGGAACTGGATGCTGATCCGCGGTCCGACCGGCTTGGTCGCCTTGGGGATGGCGTGCTCCCACGTCCGCTGGCACGAACCGCCCATCACGATCAGGTCGCCGTGGCCCAACGCGTACCGCACCGTCGCGCCGCCTCCGCGCGGGCGCAACGCCAGCGCGCGTGGTGTGCCGGCGGACAGGATCGCCACCATCGTGTCCTCAGTGGAGCCTCGCCCGATCGTGTCACCGTGCCAGGCCACGGAGTCCCGCCCGTCGCGGTAGTAGCAGAGCCCGGCGGTGCGGAACGGTTCGCCCAACTCCTCGGCGTACCAGGCGCTCAACTCGTCGCGGGCCCGTGTCAGCACGGGGTCCGGCAGGGGAGCGTCCTCGTCGTAGAAGCAGAGCAGGCGCGGGACGTCGACCACGCGCTCGTACATCTGCCTGCGCTCGGCACGCCAGGGCACCTCGGCGGCCAGGCGCTGGAACAGCGCGTCCGCGCCGGTCAGCCAGCCGGGGAGCACGTCGACCCACGCGCCGTCACCCAGCACCGTCCGTCGCACGCCGGTCAGCGGGCGCAAGGCGGGCGTCTGCGCGCCGTCGTCGAACAGCGACACCTGCATGACGGCAGCATAACGCTTGGGTCGAACACGCGTTCGACCCATGATGGGCTCTATGGCTTCAGTGTTGATTTAAAGATCAAGCATCCGGTTCGGGCTTGCGCCGTCGACCACCGGTGCGGACCTGCTTGGAGGCCTCGTCCACCGGCTCGGCCTGTTGCTTGCCGGCGACCGCGGATTCGGGCGCGGCGGCGTGGTCGGCGAGCAGGATGGCGGCCAGCTCGTCGTAGATAGGTGTGCTGCTCATGGAAAATCCTCTACCCCGTTTGGACGGAAGTTACACGCGTGTTCAGGGAGAGGTACGGCCAGGGTTGCGAAAACGATCGACGCCGATCGGGTGGGGCCCGGTTCGCCCAGATCAGACCCGGAGCAGACCCGGATCAGGCCGGGAGAGGCCGAGCGGACCAGGCGAGGCCGGGCCCCACGCGCTCACGCCGGGGTCAGCCAGACGACCCCGTTCGCGGGCAGTCGCAGCACGGCGGTCGCGGCCAGGCCGTCCAGCGGTTCGGCGACCGCCTCCACCGCACCGTTGACCACGCCCGTCCCGCCGTAGTCCGTCAGGTCGGTGTTCAGCACCTCCTGCCACCGGCCCGTGCGCGGCAGGCCGAGCCGGTAGTCGTGGTGGGCCACACCGGCGAAGTTGACCACGCACACGAGCACCGAGCCGTCCGCGCCGTGCCGCTGGAACGCGATGACGTTGTTCGCCGCGTCGTCGGCGCGAATCCAGGAGAACCCGCCGGGTGTGCCGTCGAGCGTGTGCAGGGCCGGTTCACGCCGGTAGACCTCGTTGAGGTCGGCGACCATCCGCTGGATGCCCCGGTGGTAGTTCATGCCGCCGTGTTCGGCGAGCAGCCACCAGGCCAGCGAGTCGTCGGCGTCCCACTCCCGCGGTTGGCCGAACTCACCGCCCATGAACAGCAGTTTCTTGCCGGGGTGGGCCCACTGGTAGGCGAGCAGGGCACGCACGCCGGCGGCTTTGCGCTGGTCGTCACCGGGCATGCGCTGCCACAGGGAGCCCTTGCCGTGCACGACTTCGTCGTGGGACAGCGGCAGGAGGTAGTTCTCGCTCCACGCGTACTCGATCGAATGAGTTATTTCACCGTGGTGGTGGGCCCGCCGGATGGGGTCGTGGCGCAGGTAGTGCAGCGTGTCGTGCATCCAGCCCATGTTCCACTTGAAATCGAACCGGAGGCCGTCGTCGCTGGTCACGCCGGGCCAGGTGGTGGATTCCTCGGCGAACACCAGCACGCCGGGGCACCGGGTGGCGACGGTCTCGTTGAGCGTGCGCAGGAACGCGACGGCCTCCAGGTTCTCCCGCCCGCCGTGCTCGTTGGGCAGCCACTGGCCGTCGGGGCGGGAGTAGTCGAGGTAGAGCATGGAGGCGACGGCGTCGACCCGTAACCCGTCGAGGTGAAATTCGGTGAGCCAGTAGAGGGCCGAGGAGACGAGGAAGTTGCACACTTCCGGGCGACCCAGGTCGAACACGAGGGTGCCCCAGTCGGGGTGTTCGCCCCGGCGCGGGTCGGGGTGTTCGTAGAGGGGCGTGCCGTCGAAGCGGGCCAGCGCCCAGGCGTCGCGGGGGAAGTGGGCGGGGACCCAGTCGAGGATGACGCCGATGCCGAGCGAGTGCAGGTGGTCGACCAGGTGGCGGAACTCGTCGGGGGTGCCGAAGCGGGCGGTGGGCGCGTAGTAGGAGGTGGTCTGGTACCCCCACGAGCCGCCGAACGGGTGTTCGGTGGTGGGGAGGAGTTCGACGTGGGTGAAGCCCATCTCCTGCGCGTAGTCGCCGAGTTCGACGGCCAGGTCGCGGTAGGAGAGGCCGACGCGCCACGAGCCGAGGTGCACTTCGTAGATGCTGATCGGGGCGCGTTGCCAGTCGACGGAAGGCCTGCGTGCGACCCAGTCGTGGTCGTGCCACTCGTGGTGGGTGGTGGTGACGACGGAGGCGGTGGCGGGCGGGACCTCGGTGGCGGACGCCATCGGGTCGGCGTGTTCGTGCCAGCCGCCGTCGGCGCCGAGGATGCGGAACTTGTAGCGGCAGCCGGGCCGGACGCCGGGTACGAACACCTCCCAGACGCCCGCGCCGAGGTGGCGCAGGGGTGTGCCGCGGCCGACCCAGGAGTCGAAGTCGCCGGCGACGCGGACGCCCTGGGCGTTGGGCGCCCACACGGCGAACGCGACTCCGCCGTCACGCGGGTGGGCGCCGAGCACGTCCCACAGCCGGGGGTGTTCACCTCGGGCTATGAGGTCCAAGTCGGCAGGTGACACGGTCGGTGGACACGCGTAGGGGTCTTCGACCACGCGCAGTTCGTGGCCGTGTTCGACCTCGAATCGGTAGTCGGTGACGCGTCCGGGGACGAAGCCGGCGAACAGTCCGTGTGCGAGGTCGGTGAGTTCGTGTCGGACGCCGTCGGCGACGACGGTGACGGCGTGCGCGCCGGGTTGCACGGTCCGCACGACGGTGTCAGATCCGGCCGGGTGCGCGCCGAGGACTGCGTGCGGGTCCCGGTGGTCGCCGACGAGGAGCCGATCCACCTCTTCGAGGGGCGGGAGGACGGCGGTCATGACGCGGCACCGAGGATGCGGGTGATCGCGCCGAGCGGGATGGACGTCCAGTCGGGGCGGTGTGCCCGCTCGTAGGCGACTTCGTAGACGGCTTTGTCCAGCTCGAAGGCGTGCAGCAGCACGGGCTGGTCACGTGGGTCGTCCAGGATCTCGGCGTAGCCGTCGCAGAACGCGTCACGCATCCGTTGGGCCCAGGCCACGTCAGCCGCGCCGCCGTGGTGGGCGGCGTAGTCGAACGAGCGCAGCATCGTGGCCACGTCCTGCAACGGGTGGCGCGGCGCGTTGCGTTCGGCGAGGGGCTGTCCGGGCTCGCCTTCGAAGTCGATCAACGTCCACCGGCCGCCCGAGCGCAGTGCCTGCCCCAGGTGCAGGTCGCCGTGCACGCGTTGCAGGGTGAACGGCCCGCGTGCGGTGCGGACCCGGTCGAACGCCTCGCGCAGGGCGCGCTCGTGCGGCGCGAGTTCGGGGATGCCGTCGGCGAGCGCGGCGAACCGCAGGTGCAGGCGGTCGGCGGTGTCGGCGAGGTCGTCAACGGCGATGTTGCGCGGCCCGAACGCGCTGGACAGGGCGTTGTGCACGGTGGCGACGGAGCGGCCGAGTTCGGCGGCCTCACCGGCGAACGCGGCCCGGTCGGTGGTGGCGAGGGTCCAGCCGTCCTGGGCGTCGGGCAGGAACTCCTGGAGGATGCCGAGCGCGGCGGGGATGCCGTCGACCTCGACGGTGAGGCTGCCGAGCATCCTGGCGACGTGCCGGGCGCCCACGGAGTGCAGGGCGCGGTGGAGTTCGACGTCGGGGTGCGCGCCGGGCAGCACGCGGCGGAACAGCTTGAGGATGTACCGGTCGCCGAAGATCAGCGAGGTGTTGCTCTGCTCGACGGGCAGGATGCGGGCGGGCAGGTCGAACGCGACGCGGGCGCCGGGTTCGGTGTCGAACACGGGTCCATCGGCGGTGCCCTGGAGGCAGCCGAGGAGGCGGGACATCAACTCGCCGTCGTGGGTGGCCGCGTAGACGACTCCGCCGGGTGTGTCCAGGATGGCGGCGTCGGCGAGGTCGGCGGGCAAGGAGGACCGCCTGCCCAGCAGCACCTGGTACCGCTCGCCGTCGACCGCCACGAGGACGTGCAGCAGTGCCGGGTCGCCGTGCAGCAGCGGGGTGACGCGTTCGACGTGCACCGTTCCCGGCGCCCGGTCCTTGCCCGCGTACCAGCGCTGTCGGGGCAGCCAGCCGGCGAGCGCGCCGGTGAGGGTGTCCACCGCGGTCGTCATGACACACCGCCTTCGAGTCGGAACCAGTAGTAGCCGTGGCCGGGGAGGGTGAGCTGGTAGCGCTCGGCGCCGATCGCGGGGAACCGCACGCCGCCGGTGAGTTCGACCGGGACGGCGCCGTCGAGGCCGGGGAGCTTCACCTCGACCGGTTGCGGGTGGCGGGAGAAGTTGAAGACGCACAGCAGCGTCTCGTCGCCGTGTCGGCGCAGGTAGGCGAGCACGGCGGTGTTGGAGACGTCGGCTTCGGCGAATGTGCCGAGGCCGAACGCTTCGTGTTCGCGGCGCACCGCGAGCATCCGGCGGGTCCAGTTCAGCAGCGACGCCTGGACGGGTAACTGGGCCTCGACGTTGACGGCCTGGTAGCCGTAGACGATGTCGTTGACGACCGGCAGGCACAGCCGGCCGGGGTCGGCGGTGGAGAACCCGGCGTTGCGGTCGGGGGTCCACTGCATCGGGGTGCGCACGCCGTCGCGGTCGGGCAGCCAGATGTTGTCGCCCATGCCGATCTCGTCGCCGTAGTACAGGACGGGGGAGCCCGGCATGGACAGCAGGATCGCGGTGAGCAGTTCGTGCTGGGCGCGGTCGTTGTCCAGCAGGGGCGCGAGGCGGCGCCTGATGCCGACGTTGGCCTTCATCCGGGGGTCCGGCGCGTACTCGCCGTACATGTAGTCGCGTTCCTCGTCGCTGACCATTTCGAGGGTGAGCTCGTCGTGGTTGCGCAGGAAGATGCCCCATTGCGCGCTGGACGGGATGCCGGGCGTGCGGGCCAGGATCTCCGACACCGGTAAGCCGGACTCCTTGCGCAGCGCCATGAACAGCCGCGGCATGAGCGGGAAGTGGAACGCCATGTGGCACTCGTCGCCGCCGACCTCGGGGTCGCCGAAGTAGTGGGCGACGTCGGCGGGCCACTGGTTGGCCTCGGCGAGCAGGACCCGGCCGGGGTACTCGTCGTCGACGACCTTGCGCACGAGCTTGAGGAAGTCGTGCGTCTCGGCCAGGTTCTCGTTGTTGGTGCCGTCGCGCTCGAACAGGTACGGCACCGCGTCCAGGCGGAACCCGTCGATGCCCAGGTCCAGCCAGAACCGCAGCACGTCGAGCATGGCGCTCTGCACGGCGGGGTTGTCGTAGTTGAGGTCGGGCTGGTGGGAGAAGAACCGGTGCCAGTAGAACTGGCCGCGTTCGGTGTCCCAGGTCCAGTTGGACTTCTCGGTGTCGACGAAGATGATGCGGGTCTCGTCGTAGCGCTGGTCGGTGTCGCTCCACACGTAGAAGTCGCCGAACGGGCCGTCGGGGTCGCGGCGCGACTCCTGGAACCACGGGTGAGCCGACGAGGTGTGGTTCATGACCAGGTCGGTGATGACCTTCATGCCGCGGCGGTGCGCGGAGTCCAGCAGCCGGACGAAGTCGGCCAGGTCGCCGAACTCGGGCCGCACGGCGCGGAAATCGCTGATGTCGTAGCCGCCGTCGTTCATCGGCGAGGCGTAGAACGGGGGCAGCCAGACGCAGTCCACGCCCAGCCACTCCAGGTAGTCCAGCTTGGACTCCAAGCCGGCCAGGTCGCCGATGCCGTCGCCGTTGCCGTCGGCGAACGCGCCGACCAGCACTTCGTAGAAGACCGCGCGTTTGAACCAGTCCGCGTCGCCGGCGTCGTCTGCCAGGGCTCTGCCGTTGATGAGGGGCACGGGGTCACGCTCCTTCGCTGCGACGTGCGGGGTGGCCGACGTCGACGATGTGGGCCACCGCCACGGCGGGGTCGAGGCGGACGTAGTTCTCCCGGCCCCAGCGCCAGGTCTGCCCGGTCACCTCGTCGTGCGCGGTGAACCGCTCTTCGAGTCCGAGGGCGGCCAGGTCGAGCCGCAAAGTGCCCTCCTGGGGCTCGCGCGGGTCGAGGGTCACGACGCACACGACGGTGTCGCCGGAGGCCGGGTCGGTCTTGGAGTAGGCGATCAGGGCGTCGTTGTCGACGTCGTGGAAGCGCAGTTCGCGCAGCTGGCGCAGCGCGGGGTGGGCGCGGCGCAGCTCGTTGAGCCTGGTCAGCCACGGCTCCAGGGAGCGGCCCTGACGCAGAGCGCCCTCGAAGTCGCGCGGGCGCAGCTCGTACTTCTCGGAGTCCAGGAACTCCTCGCCGCCCTCGCGCAGCACCTCGTGCTCGTGCAGCTCGAAACCGGAGTAGACGCCCCAGGTCGGGGCGAGGGTGGCGGCCAGGGTCGCGCGCAGCGCGGACATCGCGGGCAGACCGAGTTGAAGGCTCGTCGGCAGGATGTCCGGCGTGGTCACGAACAGGTTCGGGCGGGCCTCGTGGCCGTGCGCGGCGATCTCGGCGCCGAACTCGGTCAGCTCGGCCTTGGTGTCGCGCCAGGTGAAGTAGGTGTAGCTCTGGTCGAAACCCAGGCGCGCCAACCCGTACAGCCGCGCGGGCCGGGTGAACGCCTCGGCCAGGAACAGCACGTCCGGGTGTTGGTGCTTGACCCGCCAGATCAGCCAGTGCCAGAAGTCCGGCGGCTTGGTGTGCGGGTTGTCGACCCGGAAGATCTTCACGCCGTGGCCGACCCAGTGCAGCACGACCCGCAGGACCTCGGCGCGCAACCCCTCGGGGTCGTTGTCGAAGTTGAGCGGGTAGATGTCCTGGTACTTCTTCGGCGGGTTCTCCGCGTAGGCGATGGTGCCGTCGGCGAGCGTGGTGAACCACTCGGGGTGCTCGGTGACCCACGGGTGGTCCGGCGCGCATTGCAGGGCCAGGTCCAGCGCGATCTCCAGCCCCAGCTCGTGCGCCCGGTCCGCGAACGCCTTGAAGTCGACCAGCGTGCCCAGGTCGGGGTGCACGGTGTCGTGGCCGCCGTCGCGCGACCCGATCGCCCACGGCGAGCCGACGTCGTCAGGGCCGGGGGTCAGGGAGTTGTTGCGGCCCTTGCGGTTCACCACACCGATCGGGTGGATCGGCGGCAGGTACACCACGTCGAACCCCATCCGGGCGATGCGCTCCAACGCGTCGGCGGCGGTGGCGAGCGTGCCGTGCACGGGCCTGCCTTCCGCGTCCCACCCCCCGGTGGACCGGGGGAAGAACTCGTACCAGGAGCCGAACACCGCACGGGTCCGGTCCACCCACAGCTGGTGGGTCTCGCCGCGGCTGACGAGCTCGCGCACCGGGCGTTCCCGCATCGCCCGCGCGACCACGTCGGCCAGCGCCGCCGAGACCCGCCTGCCCGGCGGGAACGACGGGTCGGCGAGCACGCGCGCCGCGTCCAGCAGCGCCGTCCGCTCCTCGCGCGGCCGTTTCACCAGCGTCGCCCGCCGCAGCAGGTCCACGCCCGCGGCCAGGTCGTTCGCCAGCTCCGCCGCTCCCTGGCCCGCGTCGAGCTTGGCCCGCACCGCGTGCACCCAGGTGGCCCACGGATCGGACCACGCGTCCACGCGGAAGGTCCACGCGCCGGGCACGTCCGGCGCTATCGAGGCCGCCCAGCGGTCCGCGCCCGGGTCGACCAGCACCATGCGGGTCTGCCGCGCCAGCCGGTCGCCCGGTCCGCGCCACACCACGGTCGCGCCCGCCGCGTCGTGCCCTTCTCGCCAGATCGCCGCCGTCACCGGTACGTGCTCTCCCACCACAGCTTTCGCGGGATAACGTCCTGCGGCGACCACCGGCATAACATCTTCGACATAGATTCGGCCGGACATCGCTGCCGTCCTTTCTCGGTGGATCAAACAAAAGGATGCCGCACCGCCAACGCCGCGATAAGCGTTGCTCGATCGGTTCGGAAAGTTCGTGACCAGCGACGACGGCCTTGTCCAGGGGTGAGCTGACGAAGTGTGCGCGGACCGTCCGGCCGGGCTTTCGCGTTAACTCCTCGGCGCACTGCACGGAGTGACGCCGCAGGTCACCCGGCTCCTTGTCGTCAACCGGCCGCGCTGGTCAACTTGCTCCCGGCAGACGAATTCAACACTGCCGACACCAGTGACGGAGAAACGATGACGAAGAAGATTCTGATCGTCCTCTCGGAATACGGCTACTGGGGCGAGGAACTGCTCGGCCCGGTCGCCACGTTCGACGAGCAGGGCTACCAGTCGGTCTTCGCGACGCCCACCGGCGCGCGGGCCCGCGCCCTCCCGCCGAGCCTGGACCCCGGCTACATCGACCCGCCCCTGGGCCGGTCGGTGACCACGCCCGAGGTCGCGGTCGCGGCCAAGGAACTGGACGAGTCGTCCCGGCTCGACAACCCCATCAGCCTGTCCGAGTGGATTCCCGACCGCCCGTACTTCAGCGAGCCGGACTTCCTGCGCAAGATCGAGGCCTACAACCGTGAGCTGGGCAACCTCGACGACGACATCAGGCAGTTCGACGCGCTGGTGATCGTCGGCGGCTCGGGCCCGATCGTGGATCTGGCCAACAACGAGCGGCTGCACGAGCTGATCCTGGCGTTCATCCGCGCGGACAAGCCTGTCGTCGGCGAGTGCTACGGCGTCGCGCCGCTGGCCTTCGCCCGCGACTGGGAGGACCGCAAGTCGATCATCTGGGGCAAGCACGTCACCGGCCACTGCAAGGAGTACGACTACAAGGACGGCACCGGATTCATCGGCGTCGACTTCAACATGGGTCCGCCGCCGTACCCGCTGGAGTACATCCTCCGCGACGCCACCGGCCCGGACGGCGGCTACCACGGCAACGTGGGCAAGGAAGTGTCGGTGATCGTGGACTTCCCGTTCATCACCGCGCGTTCCACGCCGGACTCGTTCCCGGCCGGCGAAAAGCTCGTCGAAGTCCTGGAGTCGGGTCTGCGCCGATTCGGCTGGTGACCCGCTAGCCACTACCAACCGGGAAGGAAATCGGTCATGACCGCAAGGCCGGGAAAGGTAGCCATCTTCGAGCAGTTCGTCGCGGATGGCTTTACCCGGATGTTCGGGAATCCGGGAACCGTCGAAGAAGGATTCCTGGACATCCTGGAGGGCGTGCCGGGCTTCGAGTACGTCCTGGCGTTGCAGGAGACCGTCGCGATCGCGATGGCCGACGGCTACGCCAGGGCGACGGCGGGCCCCGCACTGGTCCAGTTGCACACCGGAGTGGGGCTCGGCAACGGCATCGGCATGCTGTACCAGGCCATGCGCGGTCATTCACCGCTGGTGGTCATCGCGGGCGAGGCCGGGGTGCGGTACGACGCGATGGACTCGCAGATGGCCACCGACCTCGTCGCGATGGCGACGCCGGTGACCAAGTGGGCCACCCGGGTCACCCACCCCTCGTCGCTGCTGCGCACCCTGCGCCGCGCGGTGAAGACCGCCATGACCGCGCCACGCGGCCCGGTCTTCGTCGCGCTGCCGATGGACGTGCTCGACGCGGAGAACACCGAGCCGGTGTGGCCCAGCACCATCCCCAGCCAGGCGGTCGTCCCTGTCCCACAGGACCTGGACAGGGCGACCGCCGCGCTGACCGGCGCGTACCACCCCGTGATCCTCATGGGTGACGGCGTGTCGGTCTCCGGCGCCCAGGAGGAGCTGACCCGCGTCGCGGAACTGCTCGACGCGCCGGTGTGGGGCCTGGACTCCTCCGAACTCAACATGGACAACACCCACCCGCTGTGGCAGGGGCAACTCGGGCACATGTTCGGCGCCAACAGCGAACGGCAAGTCGCCGACGCGGACGCCGTGCTGATCGTGGGCACCTACGTGTTCCCCGAGGTGTTCCCCTCGCTGCACAACCCGTTCCGGGCCGACGCCAAGATCGTCCACGTCGACCTGGACACCTACGAGATCGCCAAGAACCACCCGGTGGACGTGGCCCTGGCCGCCGATCCCAAGCACACCCTGGCGGCCCTGGCCGAACGGCTCTTCGCCGCCGGCCGCAGGCCCACCGCCCGATCCTCCGCCGTGTGGCGCAGACCCCGGCCGGAGCAGAACGCGCCGATGATGGAGCTGTTCGCGGCCGAACTCGCCGAGCAGGGCGGCAGCGACCTGGTCGTGTTCGACGAGGCGCTCACCGCCTCGCCGGGCCTGACCAAGTACCTGCCGCCGCGCGTGGCCGGCAACTACTTCTCCACCCGCGGCGGCTCGCTGGGCATCGGCATCCCCGGCGCCATCGGCGCCAAGATGGCCCGGCCCGACGCCGAGGTCATCGGCTTCACCGGCGACGGCGGCAGCATGTACACCATCCAGGCGCTGTGGACCGCGGCCCGGGAAGGCGTCAACGCCAAGTTCGTCATCTGCAACAACCACCGCTACGAGCTGCTGGACCTCAACATCGAGCAGTACTGGCGCGAACGCGGCATCGACCGGCACGAGTACCCGTCCGGGTTCGACCTGGGCAAGCCGGAGATCGGGTTCGTCGAGCTGGCCCGAGCGCTGGGCGTGGACGGCATGCGGGTGGAGAAGCCGAGCCAGGTGGCGGGCGCGGTGCGCCGCATGCTCACCGCCACCGGTCCGTTCCTGGTCGACCTGGTCACGAAGTAGCGGGGGAGACATGCCGACCCTCGCGCGTCGCGAGAGTGGCCAGTTGGCCGGCCGCACCATCGCGATCCTGATGGAAACCGATTACGTCGAACCGGAAATCGCCTACTACGAGCGGAGGTTCGCCGAGGAGGGCGCCACGATCGACTACCTGACCCGGCTGTGGGGTCAGGAGTCGATCACCTTCACCGGCCACGAGTACCAGGTGCCGATGACCGTCACCGGTGACCTGGAGGCGGTGGACGACGCCAGGCTGAAGAGCTACGACGCGATCATCGTGCCCTCGGGGATGGTGTCGGACCGGTTGCGCTACAGCGAGGACGTCAACACCAACGCGCCCGCGGTGCGGCTGCTGGAACGCGCGTTCGCCACACCCGGCGTGCTCAAGGGCATCATCTGCCACGGCATGTGGCTGGTCGCGCCGATCCCCGAGGTGGTGGCCGGTCGCCGGGTCACCTGCCACAACAACCTGATCGGGGACGTGCGCAACATGGGCGCGGTCTACACCGACCAGGACGTGGTGGTGGACGGCGACCTGGTCACCGGCCGCAGCGCCGACGCCGCGCACCTCTTCGCCCGCACCCTGATCGACCTCATCGCCGCCCGCACCCCAGTCGGCACCATGCGCAGCCGCCAGCGGATGCTCCGCGGCATCGGAATGCCCCCCTCCCCTCGCCACGCCGCAGAAGACCGGGCGTAGCGGGACGCCGCTGAACCGAACGCCCGCCCCGCGAGGTCGCGTCGGTCGTTCGTGCCTGATTTTCCGGCGATCACGCTTTTCGATCGTCGGAAAATCAGGCGCGAACGACCGACTTCCAGGCGACCTCGCCGCCGTCTGCGGAGCAGCGGCAATTCAGAATGGACAACGCTATGGATTTCGTGTTCTCCGACCTGGTGGCGGGGTACGTGGTCGGGTACGACCCCACTCGGGGCGCGCTCGACCTGCGCACCAGCGACGGCCGCCCGGTGCGGGCGAAGATCACCCGCGACACCTACGCGGAGATGATCCGCAACCTCGGTGAACGGCCCGTCGGCGTGTCGGAGCCGATGGTCGAGCTGCTCCGCCCCGGACGGCACGTGTTCGTGCACGGCCTGTTCTACCCGGAGCGCGGCGCCACCACGTTCGACGCCAAGCGGGTCGTGCTGGTCGGGCCGGGTGAGGGCTACCGGTTCGAGGAGACCGACTGGTGGCCCCGGCAGTTGGCCGAGCTCGCCCGGTTCTACCGGCACGCCCAGTTCGGCGCCACCAACCCGGTCGACTTCGCCGACTACCGCACCGTGCTGCGCCTGGGCGGCGACAAGGCGGACGACCACGTCCAGGAGACCGACACCGTCTCCCGCCTGGTGTACGGCATGGCCAGCGCGTACATGCTCACCGGTGACGAGGACTTCCTCGGCGTCGCCGAGCGCGGCACCGAGTACCTGCGCGAGAACATGCGGTTCGTGGACCGCGACGAGAACGTCGTGTACTGGTACCACGGCATCGACGTGCGCGACGGCATCCAGTCGCGGTGCTTCGCGTCGGAGTTCAGCGACGACTCGCAGTCCATCCCGGCCTACGAGCAGATCTACGCCCTGGTCGGGCCGACCCAGACCTACCGGATCACCGGCGACCCGCGCATCGCCTCCGACATCGACGGCACGCTGCGGCTGTTCGACCGGTTCTTCAAGGACCCGGTGCGCGGCGGCTACTACTCGCACATCGACCCGATCCTGCTCAGCCCGCACCACGAGTCCCTCGGCCCGAACCGGTCGCGCAAGAACTGGAACTCCATCGGCGACCACGCCCCCGCGTACCTGATCAACCTCTACCTGGCCACCGGTGAAGAGCGGCACGCGCGGATGCTGGAGGAGACGTTCGACATGATCGTCGACCACTTCCCGGACGCGACGAGCCCGTTCGTGCAGGAGCGGTTCCACGGCGACTGGTCACCCGACCGCACCCACGGCTGGCAGCAGGACCGCGCGGTGGTCGGCCACAACCTCAAGATCGCGTGGAACCTGACCAGGATGAACGCGATCAAGGCCAAGGACTCGTACTCGGTGCTGGCCGACCGGATCGCCCGGTCGCTGCCCGCGTTCGGCGCGGACCGGCAGCGCGGCGGCTGGTACGACGTGGTGCAGCGGGTGCTGGGCGTGGGCCAGGACCGGCACCGGCTGGTGTGGCACGACCGCAAGGCGTGGTGGCAGCAGGAGCAGGCCATCCTGGCCTACCTGATCCTCGCCGGCACCACCGGCGACCAGGAGTTCCTGAAGCACGGCCGCGAGGCGCAGGCGTTCTACAACGCCTTCTTCCTCGACCACGACGAGGGCGGCGTGTACTTCAACGTCCTCGCCGACGGCCACCCGTACCTGCTGGGCACCGAACGGCTGAAGGGCAGCCACTCGATGTCCATGTACCACGCGGCGGAGCTGGCGTTCCTGTCCACTGTGTACGGCCGGCTGCTGCTGGGCGGCGGACCGTTGTCGCTGTGGTTCAAGCCGCGCGCGGACGGGTTCAAGGACCGCGTGCTGCGGGTGGCGCCGGACGCGCTGCCCCCGGGTTCGGCGCAGCTGGAGTGGGTGGAGGTCGACGGACGGCCCTACGCCGATTTCGACCCGGTCGCGATGACGGTGAACCTGCCCGACTCCGATCACGACCTGACCGTGCGGGCCCACTTGGCGCCCGCCGAGGGGTGAGCGGTGACCGCGGACCTGTCCACCCGGTGGATCGCCGGTTTCGAGGTGCGTGCCGGGCGGCAGCTGCCGTTCGGCGCCACCCCGGTCCCCGGCGGCGTGAACTTCGCGGTGTCGTCCAACCACGCCACCGCCGTGACCCTGGTGCTGTTCCGGCGCGGTGAGCCGGAGATGCTGGCCGAGCTGCCGTTCCCGGAGGACTTCCGGGTCGGCGGCGCGTGGGCGATGACCGTGCTCGGCGTGGACGCCGACGACGTGGACTACGGCTACCGGGTGGACGGGCCGTTCGACCCGGACGCCGGGCACCGGTTCGACCCGACGGTGGTGATCGCCGACCCGTACGCGAAGGCGTTGGCGGGCGCGGAGGAGTGGGGTGTGCGGCCGGGGCTGTACGAGCAGACCGCGTGGCGCTCCCGCGTGGTGCGCGACGAGTTCGACTGGCAGGACGACCGGCGGCCCGGCATCGCGCAGGAGGACCTGGTCGTCTACGAGGCGCACGTGCGCGGCTTCACCCGGCACCCGAACTCCGGCGTCGACCGGCCCGGCACGTACGCGGGCCTGGTGGAGAAGATCCCCTACCTGCAACGGTTGGGCGTCAACTGCGTCGAGCTGATGCCGGTGTTCGAGTTCGACGAGTTCACCAACTCCCGCCACGACCCGGCCACCGACACCTGGTGGTACAACTACTGGGGCTACAGCACGGTGGGGTTCTTCGCCCCCAAGGCGTCCTTCGCGGCCGGACCGTCCGCTGTGGACGAACTCAAGGCGCTGGTGCGGGAACTGCACAAGGCCGGTATCGAGGTCGTGCTCGACGTGGTGTTCAACCACACCGCCGAGGGCAACGAGTGGGGGCCGACGATCTCCTTCCGCGGCCTGGACAACCGCACGTTCTACATGCTCACCCCGGACGGCGACTACCTCAACTTCAGCGGCACCGGGAACACGGTCAACTGCAACGACCCGGTCGTGCGCGGGTTCCTGCTGGACTGCCTGCGGTACTGGGCCTCGGAGTTCCACGTCGACGGGTTCCGGTTCGACCTGGCCGCGATCCTCTCCCGGGGTCCGGACGGCTCGGTGCTGGCCAACCCGCCGCTGGTGGAGGCGCTGGCCGGCGACCCTGTGCTGCGCGACTGCAAGCTGATAGCCGAGGCCTGGGACGCCGCCGGGCTCTACCAGGTCGGCAGCTTCCCCGGCTACCGGCGGTTCGCCGAGTGGAACGGCCGCTACCGCGACGCGCTGCGCCGGTTCGTCAAGGGTGACGACGACGTCGTGGGGGAGATGGCCACCCGGTTCGTCGGCTCGCCCGACCTGTACGGCGACCGTGAGCCCGCCGCGTCGGTCAACTTCGTCACCGCGCACGACGGGTTCACCCTCGCCGACCTCGTCGCCTACAACGACAAGCACAACGAGGCCAACGGCGAGGGCGGGCGCGACGGCGACTCCGGCAACCACTCGTGGAACAGCGGCGTCGAAGGACCCACCGACGACCCGGACGTCCTGGCGCTGCGCGACCGGCAGGTGCGCAACGCGTTGTTGCTGTTGCTCACCAGCCAGGGCGTGCCGATGCTGCTCGCGGGCGACGAGGTCGGCCGCACCCAGCGCGGCAACAACAACGCCTACTGCCACGACAGCGAGCTGTCGTGGTTCGACTGGGACCTGGTCAAGCGCAACGAGGAGCTGTTCGAGTTCACCCGCCGGGTGATCGCGTTCCGGGCCGCGCACCCGGCGCTGCGCCGCCGTGGCCACCTGGTCGGCGGGCACGACGTGACGTGGCACGGCACGCGGGTCGGCGAACCCGACTGGTCGCCGGACAGCAGGCTGCTCGCCGCGTCGGTGGTCTTCGGTGACGACCACGTGTACGTGGCGGCGAACGCGCACTGGGAGGGCGTGGAACTGGCGCTGCCGGAGGGGATCGACTGGCGCCTGTTCGCCGACACGGGCGCGGGCGTGGTGGCCGAACCGGGGCACGAACCGCCGTTGGCCGACCGGTCGCGGCTGTGGGCGGGACCGCGGTCGGTGGTGGTGCTGACCTCCCGTCCGACGTTACAGGAGTGAGGGACGATGAGTTTCGAAGCCAAGAGCCACGTGTGGGACGGCATCGCCACGATCCGGTTGCGCGGCGAGCTGGAGTCCAAGTCCGCCGGCCGTCTCAACCGGGTGATCGAGGAGGTGGCGACGCAGGAGCTGCACCGGATGGTGCTGCTGATGGACCAGCTGACCTACCTGTCGTCCGCGGGCCTGCGCAGCCTGGTGTACGCGCACCAGAAGCTGGGCCGGGGCGTGGAGATCGTGCTGGTCGGCGCCCTGCCCGAGGTGGCCGAGACGATCCGGCTCACCGGGTTCGACCGCAGCGTGGTGATGCAGGAGCCGACCGGGGCATGACCGATGAGGTGTCCACACCGGACGCGGTGGGCCCGCGGGTCGCGGACCTGGTGCGCGGCCTGGCCGAGTGCGCCGAGCTGACCCGCGGGCAGGCCTACCGGCTGCGGTTGGCCGCCGACGAGATCGCGACCAACATCGTGGAGCACGGCTACGGCGGCACGGGTGTCGTGGCCGTGTGCGGCGGCGTCGACGACGACCGCGTGTGGGTGCGCACGGAGGACCGCGCGCCGCCATTCGACCCGCGCACCCACTGCGCCGGCGCCGTGCTGGCCACGCACCCGGCCGACCGCGACCCCGGGGGCCTCGGCCTGTACGTGGCGATGGCCGGGCTGGACGAGTTCCACTACGAGCACGTCGCCGGGCGCAACCGCAACACCATGGTCGTGCGCCGGGAACCGGGGGAGACCGAACGTGGGACTCAGGACGTCTGAACGGGCGACTCGCGGTGTCTGAGTGGACCCTGGAGGTGCTCGTGGTCGCCAGGGGACGGCCGCCGCTGGTCGACGCGCTGGTGGCGGCCGGGTTCGTGGTCCGTTTGCGGGAACCGGGGGAGGTGGGGGAGAGCGGTGACGATGACCGCGCCGACGTGGTGCTGCTGGCGGCGTCGCTCGGGCTGCGCCGGGTGTCGCAGCTGAGCCGGCGGCTGGCCGAGCTCGACGCGCGGCACAGCCCGCTCGTGTTCGACGACGGTGACCTGAGCGCGCTGGAGTCGTGCGTGCGCGCCGGATTCGACTTCGTCTCGCCGCCGTACTCGCCGGTCCTGTTGCGCACGCGGCTGAGCTCGTCGTGGGAGCGCAGCCGGGTGACCAGCGCCGGGCAGCGGCGGGCGGTCGACGCGACCGTGAGCGAGTACGAGCGCGACCTGTCCGCGGCGGGCGAGCTCCAGGCGGGTTTCCTGCCCGACGTGCTGCCCAAGCCGTTGGGCTGGGAACTCGCCGCCCGCTTCCGCCCGGCCCGCATGGTGTCCGGCGACTTCTACGACGGGTTCGAGCTGCTGGACGGCCGCCGGCTGGGTTTCGTGGTGGCCGACGTGTGCGACAAGGGGTTCGGCGCGGCGCTGTTCATGGCGCTGATCCGGACCCTGCTGCGGCACAGCGCCGAGCACACACCCGCCACCCGTGCGGCCGACGGCGCGTCGGACCTGTCACCGCGGCTGACCTTCGGCGCTGGCCCGCTCCTGCACGCAGTCGAGGACACCAACCGCTACCTGGCGCACAACCACCTGCGCCAGGGCTACTTCGCGACCGTCTTCTTCGGCGTGCTCGACCCGCTGTCGGGCGGCCTGGTCTACATCAACTGCGGGCACAACCCGCCCGTCGTCGTCCGCGCCGACGGCACCCGAACGTCCCTGCGGCCCACCGGACCGGCCATCGGCATGCTCGCCGACAGCAGCTACCAGCTCGGCAAGGTGTTCCTCAACCCCGGCGACTCGCTGTTCGTCTACACCGACGGCGTGGTGGAGGCGCGGGACGTGGCCGGCCGGCGCTTCGGGTCGGACGCGATGCTCGCTGCGGTCCGCCCCGCGCGCTCGGCCGAGGCCCTGCTCGACACCGTGGACGACGCCCTGCGGCGTCACGTCGACGGCGCCGAGCAGTCCGACGACATCACCATGCTCGGCGTGCACCGCCTCGCCGCCTGAGCCGCGGGGGCGAACCTCTGCGAACCCGAGCGGCGAGGTCAGTCGCCCAGGGCGGCGATGGCGGCTTCGGCGATGGCGCGTTCCACCGGGCCGGGTGCGCCCGCGATGCCGACCGCGCCCGCCGTGACGCCGTCGACGACGATCGGCACGCCGCCGGGCAGCACGTTGAGCCCGGGCTTGGAGTGCACCGCGGCCAGCACCGCGGGGTTGCCCGCGGCGAACCGGCCGAAGTCGTCGGTGCCCATGCCGGTGTACGCGGCGGTCAGCGCCTTGCCCAGCGCCCAGTCGGCGGCCATCAGGTTCGCGCCGTCCAGGCGCACCAGCACGCGGACGTGGCCGCCCTGGTCGACGATCGCGATGCCCACCTGGGCACCGACGCCCTCCGCGTGGGAGACGGCCGCGTCGAGCGCTCGGCGGGCTTGTCGGAAGGACACGGTCGGGGTGGTGGTCACGGGCAACCTCGTTCGTCCAGAAAATGTTACGGAACGATCCCTACCGTTCCGGTGCCCACCGTAGTACCGTCCCGGCGCAAGGGCAAGCGAGCCGCCGGGAGGTATTCGGTCAATTACCGCGCAGAACCTCACGAAGTGAAGTCCTCGCATTCTCGATAAATATCCGACAAGGCACTCGATCGGTAGCGTTGGGCACGGCTCAAGACTGCCATCGAAAGAGTTGCAATGCCGGTTAGAAATTGAGGTGCGAGAACAGATGAGTGTTGTCGAGAACATCAGGTTCCGGCTGATCGACGGCGTTACCGAGGCCGATTTCCGGGAACGCGACAAGAAGGTCCACTTCGAGTACATGGCACAGCAGCCCGGCTTCGTGTCCCGCTGGTCCTCGGTGAGCGCCGAAGGCGAGTGGTTCGTGGTCGTGCTCTGGGCCACCCCGGAGGACGCCCAGGCCACCATCAACGGCTTCTTCGGCGCGCCGGAGACGCAGGAGTTCCTGGCCGCGGTCGACAAGACCACGGTGGCCGCCGGCAGCTACACCCTGGTCAACCAGTCCTGACCACCTGCCTCGTCCGCGCGGCTCGCGCTCGATTCCCGGCGGATCTCCGCGCCCGCGGAGATCCGCCCTGAACACCGTCTTCCCCACTGACCGCTCGGCACTACCGGCCGCGCCGGATCGGAGAATTCATGACAACCCTCGACGAACAGGAAGACGTCCGCCCCGCGGCCACCGCGTCGGGTGGCGGGCGCACCCGGTCCGCCTGGCGCAGCCAGTGGTGGGTGCTGCTGCTCGCCATCTACTGCATCGGTTTCGCGGTCACCGGCGGCTGGCGCTACGTCATCTTCGACGAGTCCATCTCGCTGGCCTCGCCAGCCCGCCCGGAGCTGCCCTGGCAGTACCCGATCATCGCGTTGCACGTGATCTTCGGTGCCATCGCCATCTCGACCGCGTGGGTCCAGGTCTGGCCCTGGTTCCGCAACAACCATCCCCGCTGGCACCGCAGAATCGGCTACGTCTACTTCGGGCTGGGCGTGTTCCCGTCGGGCATCCTGGCGTTCCCGGTGGCGTTCCTGGCCACCTCCGGCCACGGTCCGCGCATGGTCCTGGGTGTGATGGGCGTGCTGTGGATGATCAGCTCGGTGGCCGGCCTGCGGGCCGCGCGCGGGCGCCGGTTCGACGACCACCGCCGCTGGATGCTGCGCAGCGTCGCGCTGACCACCTGCATCGCCACCGCACGCCCGTTCGTGTACGGCCAGGTCGCGCTGCTCGGCTGGCTGCTGCCCGACACCTACCCCGCCAGCCGCGACACCTTCGTGTTGTCCGAGGCGATGGGTCTGTTCATCGCGATGATGATCCACCTGGTCTTCGTCGAGTGGTACCTGCTGCGCCCCAAGCGGCGCGCGCGTCGGGCGAGCCAGGCGCGCACGCCGGTCGCCGCCGAACCGACCGGCTGACACCCCGACGGGGATGCCCCCTTCGTCCCGGCCCACCGGTGACGAAGGGGGCATCCCCGTGCTGTCGTCAGGTGAGGGCCGACTCGATGAGCTTGAGCGTGTCGCGCAGGACTTCCAGGTGCTGCTCGGGGGAGGACAGACCCATCGACATGGTGTCGACGCACAGGTGGGTCGCCCCGATGTCGCGCCACCCGCGGACGAACTCGGCCCGGTTGCCCTCCGGCACCTGGGCCAGGGTCAGTCGGGTCTCGAAGCCGATCGTCGCCGGGTCGCGGCCCGCCTCGCGCGCGTACGCCCGCACGCGCTCCAGCATGTCGTGGGCGGTCTCGTCGGGCCACCGGCGCGGCATCCAGCCGTCGCCGAGCCTGCCGACCCGCCGCAGGGTCCGCTCGCTGTAGCCGCCGAACCAGACCGGGATGGCGCCGGGACCCGGCCGCGGGTTGATCCCCGCGCCGTCCACCCGGTGCCACCGCCCTTCGAAGTCCACAGTGGACTGCGCCCACAGCGCGCGCATCAGTGCGACCTGCTCCTCGCTGCGCACCCCGCGGTTGCCGAACGTCTGGCCCAGGGCCTCGTACTCCACCTCGTTCCAGCCGATGCCCACGCCCAGGCGGAGCCTGCCGCCGCTGAGCAGGTGGACCTGCGCGGCCTGCTTGGCCACCAGCGCCGTCTGCCGCTGCGGCAGCACCAGCACGCCGGTGGTCAGCTCCAACGTCGTGGTGACGCCGGCGAGGAAGCCGAACAGCACCAGCGGCTCGTGGAACGCCGCGTCGTTGGTGTAGCCCTGCCACCCCGGGCGGGTGCCGGCACCGACGCCGAGCACGTGGTCGAAGGCGAGCACGTGGTGGTAGCCGAACTCCTCGACCGACTGTGCCCAGGCCCGGACGACACCGGGGTCGTCACCGATCTCGGTGTGCGGGAACACCGCTCCGATACGCATGTCGCTCCGATCGCTTGAACGGGTCGCTTGAACGGGTCACGGCGGTGGCAGCGCCAACGCTGCCACCGCCGTGAGTGTGGTGCCGGGACGAACCGCTACGCGGGCTCGGGAGCGGGCGTGGCGGCGGCGGTGACGGGAGCCTCGGCGGGCGCCTCGTCGATCACCGGCGGCTTGATGAAGCTGGTGGCCCAGGCGACCGGGACCGCGATCACCGCGATGATCACGCCGGTGAGCACCGCGGACGATGCGCTGAAGCTGCCGATCGCCACGCCGCCCGCGATCGAGCCGAACGCGATGCCCGCGTTGACCGCCGAAGCGGGCAGCGAGGACGCCAGCGCGCCACCCGGACCGGCGAGGCTGACCACCCGGTACTGGAACGAGGGCACCATGCCGAACCCGAAGACGCCCCAGACCAGCAGCGCCACGATGACCAGGATCGCCCACGCGCCGATCAGGTAGAGCGCGCCCAGTGCGATGACGACGCCGATCGAGGCGACGATCAGGGTGCGCCCGGCGTTCTTGTCGGCGAACCGGCCGCCGCCGAGCGTGCCCACCGCGGTGGCCACGCCGTAGGCGAGCAGGAACACGCTGAGCATCGAGCCGGAGACGCCGGTGACGTTCTCCAGGAACGGCACGATGTAGGTCAGCGCCGAGTACTGCGCCGCCATCACCAGGAAGACCAGGAACAGCACGGCGAGCACCCGCGGGGCGAACGCGTACTTGGCCTGGTTGCCCGCGCCGCCGCCCATGCTCGGCACGGACGGAACCAGCGCGAGCGTGGCGACGAGCGCGATCACACCGAGGGCGACCACCGCGACGAACGAACCGCGCCAGCCCAGCGCCTGGCCGACCAGCGTGCCCAGTGGCACGCCCAGCGCGGCCGACACCGCGAAACCGGCGATGACCACGGAGATCGCGCGACCCATGCGCTCCGGCGGGACGATCGAGATGCCCGCGACGATCGCGACGCCGACGAACAGGCCCTGGATCGAGCCGGTGAACGCACGGGCCACGATGAACAGCCCGTAGCTCGCGCTGAACACCGGGATCAGGTTCCCCAGGATGTACAGGACCAGTGCGCCGAGCAGGATGGTCCGCTTGTTCAGCTTGATGGTGAGCGCGGTCAGGATGGGACCGCCGATCGTCAGGCCCAGCGCGTACGCGGTCACGAGGTAACCGGCGGCGGGGATGGAGACCTGTAGGTCGTTGGCGATCAAGTTGAGAACGCCGACGACGAGGAGCTCGGCGCTGCCCAGCACGAACGTGCCGAGGAACAGCGTCGCGAGGGCCAGGTTGGTCCGGCCCGGGCTCAACGCCGGTTGCTGGGTACTCATGTGCACCTTCCTTAGGTCTTGCTTGGTTTTCCGCCAACGAACCGACCGTCGGCTACTGGCTCGCCCCAACCCGTTGTGGCCAAGGGTGCCGTCGCCGAGTTAGACTATAGGGAACCTTCCCTAACATCGCAACCGCGAGGGGGCTTTGTGCAACGCACCGCAGCTGAGACCCGGTCGCACGTGCTGCGGGTGGCTCAGCAGTTGTTCTACTGGCGGGGTATCAGGGCCACCGGTGTCGATCTCGTGGCGACCGAGGCGGGCGTCGCCCCGACGACCCTCTACCGGCTGTTCGCCTCCAAGGACGAGCTGGTCGGCGCGTACGTCCAACAGGCGGACGACGAGTTCCGCGCACTGTTCCGGTCGGTGGTCACCGCCGCCGGGAACGACCCGCGCGACCAGATCCTGGCGCTGTTCGACGAGATCTTCGCCCAGGTCGCGTCGGACCAGTGCCGCGGCTGCGCCTTCCTGATGACGCTGGCCGAGTTCCCCGACCCGGAACTGTCCGCGCACCGCAACGCGGTGGCGGCGAAGGTCTGGATCCGGGACCGCCTCGGTGAGCTGACCGCGCGGCTCGGCGTCGACGACCCGGCCGCGCTCGCCGACCAGCTCACGCTGATCTTCGAAGGGCTGCACGCGTCGAGCCAGTCGCTCGGCGCGCAAGGTCCGGCGAAGCACGCCCGGCGGCTGGCCGAGGCGGTCCTGTCGGCCGTGGCTCCGAAGTCGGTGGCTCCGAAGTCGACCGGGCCGTGACGGCGTCCGGTACGCCGCGGCCTGCGGTGCCCGTGCCTGTGCCGGGAAAGTCGGAGGGCACCGACGCGAAGTCGCGTCGGTGCCCTCCGGAATCGCCCCGCGGTCGGGTCCCGCCCTGACCGCTTCGGGGCACACCCGGCTGTGCCGGGTGCTCAGGCGGCGCGACCGGGAGGAGGCGGCGACAGCATGATCCCGTACTGCGGGGCCAGCTCGACGATCTGCCGCATCTGCTCGGGGGTCAGCGGCGCGGGCGCCACGCCCGGCTTGGCCTCCGTGCCGATGGCGTTGAAGAACCCCTCCATACCCGCGGCGGGCGTGAACAGGAACAGCATCCGCGAGTTGTGCAGCCCCACGTTGCGGAAGCGGTGGCGGGTGCCGCGCGGCACCCACACGAAATCGCCCTCGCCCGCGAGGAACGTCTCCTCGCCCTTCAGGAACTCCAGCTCACCACCGAGGATGAAGAACGCCTCGTCGGTGGACGGGTGCACGTGCGGGGGCGGACCGCCGCCGGGCGGCACGGTCGCCTCGGCGAAGGTCAACGAGCCGCCCGTGGTCGCGGTGGTCGCCTTGAACGTGTAGACGGCGTCGCCGAACCACACCGAGGGGCCTTTTCCAGCGGAATGGTGAATGACTTCCGGCATGGATAACTCCTTTCGTCCGCCGCCGAGACTAGCGCCGCGACGAATTCCGGAGAAGCGATTCCGGCCACCGTCCGGAGCAACGTTAAGTGCGGCCCGCATCGCACGAAGTGCGGGCGTTCCGCCCTGGTCGGAGGGTTGGCAGCCGAGGTGGTCAGTAGGCTCGGGAAACGCAGCGGAATTCTTTGACAATACGTTGGGCACCGTCCGGCACCCGTTGACGAAGAAGGAGAAGAACATGGACCTGCACCTGTCCGGGAAAGTCGCCGTGGTGACCGGGGCGAGCCGCGGTATCGGGCTCGCGGTGACCAGGGCGCTCGCCGACGAGGGGGTGCACGTCGCGGCGGGCGCGCGGGGGACTTCCGGCGCCCTCGCCGACCTGGCCGCCACCCACCCCACGGTGCACCCGGTCGCGGTGGACCTGAGCACGCCCGAGGGCCCGGCCAAGCTGGTCGACGCCGCGGTGGCGCGCTTCGGCGGCCTGGACGTCGTGGTGAACAACCTCGGCGGCGTGGTCCGGCGCAACGAGGGCTTCCTGTCCATCACCGACGCCGACTGGGACTGGAGCCTGACCATGAACCTGATGGCCGCGGTGCGGGTGTGCCGCGCGGCCGTGCCGCACCTGCTGGAGCGGGGCAAGGGCTCGATCGTCAACGTCAGCTCGGTGATGGCCTACCTGCCCGACCCGGACGTCTACGACTACACCGCGTCCAAGGCCGCGCTGACCAACTTCTCCAAGGCGCTGTCCAAGGAGTTCGGCCCGCGCAACATCCGGGTCAACACGGTCAGCCCCGGTCCCACCGTCACCGACATGTGGACCAGCGAGGAAGGCATCGCCTCGGCGTTCACCAGGGCCACCGGCGTCGACGGTGACGCGTTCATGAAGGAGGTCGCGAGTCGGGCGGCCAGCGGGCGGTTCAGCAAGCCCGAGGAGGTCGCCGACGTCGTGCTGCTGCTGGCCAGCGAGCGGGCCGGCAACGTGGTCGGCGCCGACTACTACGTCGACGGCGGCCTGATGACCAACATGTGACACCCCGCGGTGATGGGGGGCACGCCCGGTCCTGCCGGGCGTGCCCCCTTTGGCGTGTGCGGTGTCGGTCGGCACGGGTGCGCTGATGGGCCAGGAGCACCGAGCTCCTGGCCCATCACCACATCCGTGCCGGTCAGGGCGTCAACGTGGGCACCGCGCGGAAGACGTTCTCCGGGTCGTACTGGCGCTTCAGAGCCATCAGCCGGGAAGCGTTGGGGCCGTACGCGGTGAGCACCCGGTCGTGCTCCTCGGGGCCGAGCAGGTTCGGGTAGCCGCCGGGCAGCGCGTGCGGCGCGAGAGCCCCGTCCAGGGCCGCGGTCCACGCGCGGTGCGCCGAGCCGTCGTCCGAGGGCCGGTCCTGCCACGTCCCGACGACCTCGATCAGGTTGTGGTCGCGACGCAGGCCGAACGCGGTGGAGGTGACCGGCACCCGTGCCGCGGCGCCGTGGAAGTGGTGCACGAACACGCCGGAGAACGGCGAGGTGATCCGGGCCGCCGCGTCCACCAGCACCTCGGCCACCTCGTCGGTCACCTCGGTCACCTGCCGGTTGGCCGCGGTGGTGTGCCGGCCGTCCACCACGACCGCGTCGAGCAGCCCCAGCGCCTCGAACGGCGTCATCGGGCCCAGTTGCGCCGAGATGGGCTTGCCCAGCGAGCTGATCCGCGTGGCGTGGCCCTGCGCCCGCCCGGGGTCGCCGCTCCACGACGGCAGCAGGTACAGCAGCGCCTGACCGTCGGGACCGGCGAAGAACCCGGTCATCACGGTCAGCTCGTCGGGCGCGGCGGCGATCAGCTCGCGGTACCCCCGCAGCACCGTCCTGGCCTGGTCCAGCCCGAACAGCACCATGCCCGACAGCACCCGCCGCAACGGGTGCAGCCGGTAGGTGGCGCGGGTGACCACGCCGAAGTTGCCGCCACCGCCGCGCAGTCCCCAGAACAGGTCCGGGTTCTCCACCTGGCTCGCGGTGACCTGGGAGCCGTCGGCCAGCACCACCCGCGCGGACAGCAGGTTGTCCAGCGCCAGACCGTGCTTGCCCGCCAGCAGGCCGTACCCGCCGCCCAGGGTCAGGCCGGTGATGCCGACGGCCTTGACCGTGCCGGTCACCGCGACCAGCCCGTGCCGGTCGGCCGCCGCGCCGACGATGCCCGCGGTCGTGCCGCCCTGGGCGTCGATGGACGACGAGTACGGGTCGACGGTCACCGCGCGCAGGAAACGCAGGTCGATGACCACGCCGCCGTCGCGCACCGCGCGGCCGGCCCAGTCGTGGCCGCCGCCGCGCACGGAGATCGGCAGGCCGTTCTCCCGGGCGATCCGCACGGCCAGCGCGACGTCCTGCTCGGTCGCGCACCGGGCGATCATGGCCGGGTGGTGGTCGGCCGCGCCGTTCCACACCCGGCGCACGGTGTCGTAGTTGGGATCGGTGGACACGAGCACGTCGCCGATCAGCGCCGCCCGCAGCTCGCTGAGCGCGGCGGCGGCCTGGGCGGACACCGATGTCGTGGATGTCATTCGGGTTTCCTCCAGCAGTGGTGGGTCGGCCCTCAGGCACTCGCGCCGCGGGCCAGCGACCGCAGGTCGACCGACGGGTCCGCGAGTCGACCGGGGTCGACCGGCGTGCCGCGCTCGATCAGCCTGCGCAACGCCTTGATCTCGTTGGGGCGGTTGATCGCGACGGCGCCCGTCGGGCGTCCACCGCGCACCGCGATGGCGGTGAAGTCCAGGGCCGCGATGTCGCCGCGCACGACCGAGAGGTCCACCGGGTCGAACTCGCCCACGCCCTCCAGGTGCGTGCCGTAGCGGTCGGACCAGAACCACGGCGGCCTCGGCGCGGGCGCGGGGAGACCGAGCACGCCGGCCGCGGCCGCCTGTCCTTCCCGCAGCGCGGCGTCCCAGTGCTCGACCCGCGGCAGCGGCCCGCCCGGCCCCACCGCCCGCGCCACGTCGCCCGCCGCGAAGACGCGCGGGTTGGACGTGCGTCCCACCTCGTCCACCAGCACCCCGCGGTCGGTGGCCAGACCGGCCGCGTCGGCCAGGGCCAGGTCGAGCTCGATGCCGATGCCGACCAGCACCACGTCGGCCTCGACGACCACGGCGCCCAGGTGCAGCAGCACCCGGTCGCCGCGGCCGTCGATGCGGTCGACCGCGCCGTGCACCAGCCGCACGCCGTGCTGCCCGTGCTGTGCGTGCAGCACCCGGGCGATCTCCGGGCCCACGACCGCGGCCAACGGCGGCGCGACCGGGTCGAGCAGCGTCACGTCGCAACCCAGCGCCACCGCCGAGGCGGTGACCTCCGCGCCGATCAGCCCCGCGCCGATCACCGCGACCCGCGCGCCGGGCGCGAGTCGGGACTTCAGCCGTTCCACGTCGTGCGCGGTGCGCAGGGTGAGCACGGCCGGGTGGTCCGCGCCGGGCACGGTCAGCGCACGCGGTGTGCCGCCGGTGGCGAGCACGACCGCGTCGGCGTGCTCGGCGGTCCCGTCGCCCAGGAACACCCGCCGCTCGGCGGGCCGCACATCCTGCACGGCGACGCCGAGCCGCAGCTCGACGGCGCGGTCGGCGTACCAGGACTCCGGGCGCAGCCGGACGTCGGCGAGGGTCGCCTTGCCCAGCAGCACGTCCTTGCTCAGCGGCGGCCGGTCGTAGGGCAGCTCGGCTTCCGCGCCGACCACCACCAGGCGCCCGTCGTAGCCGTTGGCCCGCAGCTCGTCGGCCGCGGTGACGCCGGCCAGCCCGGCGCCCACCACGACGACGCTGCGCAACGCCCCGTCGCCGCTCATCGGCGGGGGAGCAGCCAGACGGCGCCCTCGTGCACCTCCACGCCGTGCGTGATGGCGTCCACGGTGGCGGGCGCGCCCGTCGCACGGCCCGTGCGCAGGCAGAACGTTCCGCCGTGCAAGGGGCACTCGACGTGCCCGTCCTCCACCCACCCCTCCGACAGCGACGCGCTCGAATGCGTGCAGGTGTCGTTCACAGCGTGGAAACGCCCGCCGTCGTTGAACACGGCGATGGCGTCGTCGGCGCCGGTCTCCTCCCTCGGCACGCGGATCACCTCGCCGTCGGGCAGGTTGTCCACGTCGCACACCAGGACGCGGTGTCCTGTGCTCTGCGGCTGATCCCGCTGGTCCACCACGGTCCGCTCCTCCTCGCAAGTCAGCTGGTGTAGTTGATCTCCGCGAGCCCGAACTCCTCGGCCGCGATGATCGGGTCGAAGAACTCGTGGTACTCGTGGATCTGGCCGGACGGGGTGAACTTGAAGATCGACAGGTAGGTGTTGCGGTACCGCTTCCCGCCTTTGAGCAGGCAGTTGCCGTCGAACCGGGCGATGACGGTGTCGCCGTCCTCCCAGGCGTCGGTGATCGGGAACTCCCAGCTCTCGAACAGGTCCGGGGTGCCCTTCCACCGCGAGTACACGGCGGTCTTGCCGACGATGTGGCGCGGGAACATCTTGGTGCCGAACGGGTAGTAGTGGTCGGCGCCCTCGGCCCACAGCTCTATCCACGCGTCGATGTCCTTCTCCTCCAGCAGTCGGAGGAAGTCGTGCACCGTCTGCACGTTGCGGCTCAAGCCTGGCATGGGGAACTCCCTGAAAGTCCACAGTGGACGCGGCCTCGCCGGGGACACCGGACGAGGCCGCGCCCGTTCCGATGAGCTACCGGGCCTCGGGCCCGATGATCCAGTGCTCGCGGGTCACCAAGCGGTGCACGTACCGCGTGTTGACGAACGCCTCGAAGTCCTCGGTCATCTGCTTGTACTCCGGGGACTCCAGCGCGTCGCGCAGCGCCTCGACGTCGTCGAACCACAGCTGGTAGGCCGCGTCCAGGGTGGGCTCGCCGATGCCGTACCAGCCGTCCACGGTGTGGCCCTGGATGTAGCGGCGCAGACCGGGCAGCTTCAGGCCCAGCTCACCGTGCTGGTGCAGGCTGTAGGCGCGGAAGTCCTCCAGGGACACGCCTTCCTTGCGCTTGACCAGGATCATCAGCTTGACCCAGGGCTGGCCCTTGTACAGCGCCGGGCCGGACTTCAGCTCGTGCGCGTCGGTGTCCAGCACCAGGCTCTGCCAGAACGCGGCCCAGTTCGGCTCGTCCAGCCGGGCGCCCTGCAGGAACTCCTCGGTCTGCAGCGAGGCGATCTGCTCCTCGGGGCGCAGCCAGATCTCGGCCACGCCCTGCCACTTCGGGTCGCCGTTGCCCAGCTCGAAGTCGAACGTGGTGTCGATCATGTACTTGCGGATCTGCGGGATCTTCGAGGCGTACTGCACCGCGTGCACCTCGACCCAGTACCGCTGGAACTCCTCCACCGTCATGCCCGGCTTGGGCGCGGCGAAGATCAGCTGGTGGATCATCGTTCCCCCTCAGACCTTGTAGCGCTTGATGACGTCTTCGGCGAACCCGAGGTAGTCGCGCAGCGGCCACACCTCTTCGAACTCCAGGTACTCGCGCATCGGCAGCCGGCCCAGCGCGGTGCGGTCCAGCTCCTCGGCGTTGGGCGCGTCGATGATGCCGATGACCCGCTTCTGCGCGGCCACCTTCCACAGGCCCACGGCGAACCCGGAGTCCAGGGTCTCCTGGGCGTGCTCGGCCTCCTCCTGCTCGATCTCCCACAGCTCGTCGAGCGTGATGCGGCCCTCGTGGTTCCACTTCATCTGGACGTAGAACAGCATTGCCGGTACTCCTCTGTCTCTGTCTGACTGTCGGCTCGGCCCCTCTGCCCGACTGTCGGCTCGGCCGACGTGGGGGTCAGCTGACCTTGGCGCGGATCAGCTCGGTCAGGGGGTGGTCGGCGCCGAACTCGTCGATCGCCAGCGCCAACGGCGTCTTGCCGTCGTGGCCGACCAGGTCCAGCCGTGCCCCGGCGTCGATGACGATCCGGGAGCACTCCTCGTACCCGTGCCACAGGGCGTCGTGCAGCGGCGTGTAGCCGTTGGTGGCGCCCTGGAAGTCGAGATCGACACCGGGCCAGTTGGCGATCAGCCGGGTCAGCTCGACGTGTCCGTTGTAGACCGACTTGTGCAGCGGCACCGCGCCGAACGTCGGCTCGGTGGCGTTGACGTCCGCGCCCGCCTCCAGCAGCAGCCGCGCGATCTCGGTGTGCCCGTCGCGCGAGGCCACCAACAGCGGGGTGTGCGCGTCGTTGAAGCCGTTGACGATCGGGAACTTCTCGTCGACCGGTGCGCCGTCGCCCAGCAGCTTCCGCACGCCGTCGACATCGCCCTGCGTCACCGCGGCCATCAGCAGCTGGTCGGCGGCACGGCGCTCGTCGGAGGCCTGGCGCTCCTGGATGTACTGGTGCGCCAGCAGGATCTTGTCCTTGCCCATCGTGTTGACGTTGAGCTCGTACTCGAAGTGCTGCTGCAACGAGAACCCGTAGTGCGTGCTCATGTTCAGGCCCGCGCCGCGGTCGAGCAGGTACTTCGCGATCTCGGGGTTCTTGAACCACACCGCGTCCATCACCGGCGTGTGGCCGGTGTTCGGCGTGACGGCGTCGATGAACGCGCCCGCCTCTACCAGCGCCTCCACCACGGCCAGCTCGCCGCCCTGGCACGCCTTGTGCAGCGCCGTCGCGCCGCCGCCGCTGTCCACCGCGTACACGTCGGCGCCCGCCGCGATGAGCTGACGGGTCAGCTCGGCGTCCGCCCGCCCGGCCGCGATCAGCAACGGCGTCAGGCCGCTCACCGGGTCGCGGTGGTCGACGTCCGCACCGAAGCGCAGCAGCTCCGCCACCGCCTCCCGGTCACCGGCCCAGCACGCCGCGATCAGCCGTTCCTCGCGGTCGGCGTTGAACGCCGCGACCTCGGTGTTGGGGTCGAAGTAGACCTTCCAGGCCACGATCCGGCCGCCGTCGTCGACGACGAGCTTGTGCACGTCCTCGATCTCGAACTCCTGGCGGGTGCGGGTGTGCGCGGCCCGGGTGTAGATCACCGCGTAGGCCGTGTTGCCCTCGGCACGCACGTCGCGCAGCGCGTAGTCGAGCACCTCGGTGGTCTGGCCGCGCACCGCGAACGCCCGGCGCACGGCCGGCAGGCCGACGTGGCGGCCCAGGTACGGGATGACCTCGTTCCACCGGTCGACCGGCAGCTCGAAGTCGATGGTGTGGGACAGCGCCGACAGCGCCGAATCCAGGTCTCCCCGCTCCAGGTCGGTGAAGTACTTCTCCACCACCTGGCGGGTCCGCTCACTGCTCATCGCGCATCCTCACTGCTCGTGTTACATCCCGCGCCGCGGCTTTTGCTGAAATGACGAACCGTCGCATCGGTTGCCCGCCGTCGGGGAGCCGGGCGCACATTCAGTAGTTCACGCGGCCGATGTGCCGACAAGGCGCGCCACAGCGCCCGACTTGACTGCGTGAGGTCACCGCGACAGCTGACGAAGTGCCCTCTGACCACCGCACTTGCCTTGTCGCACGGTATGCGCCGGTCGCAGCATTGCGATCACACCCGGCACGAAATCGTAGTCGAACCCACTACAGGAGTGAGTTGACCGTGAGCGCGGATGGCACGAATTCCCGCACCGTTCGGGAAGACACGCTGGAGGTATTCCGGCAACTCGGTCTCACGACCGTTTTCAGCAATCCCAGCCACACCGAGATGAAGCTGTTCGAGCAGTGGCCGGACGACTTCCGCTTCATCATGGGCCTGCAGGAGGCCACCGTCGTCGGCATGGCCGACGGCTACGCCCAGGCCACCGGCACGCCGTCCCTGGTCGTGATCAACGGCGGCCCCGGCACGGGCAACGCGATGGGCTCGATCTACACCGCCGCCAGCGCGCACACCCCGATGGTCATCATCGGCGGCCTCCAGGCCCGCAAGCTCCAGCAGGGCGCGCCGTTCCTCAACGCGCCCAGCGCCACCCAACTGCCCCAGCCCTACATCAAGTGGGCGGCGGAGGCGGCGCGTCCGCAGGACGTGCCCGCGCTGATCGAGAAGGCGTACCACATCGCCAAGCAGGCGCCCCAGGGTCCGGTGTACGTCGGCGTGCCCGAGGACGACTGGGTCCGCCCGGCCAACTCCACGCCCTACAAGACGCGCCTGGTGCAGCCCGCGGTCGTGCCCGACCCGCAGGTGCTGGCCGACGTGGCCGACGTGCTCAACTCCGCCGCCAACCCGGCCATCGTCGCCGGGCCCGGCGTGGAGATCGGCGGCGCCCGCCGCGACCTGATCAAGATGGCCGAACGGCTCAACGCCCGGGTCTACGGCAGCCCGGTGTGGCCGCGCGGCTCGTTCCCGGAGAACCACCCGCTGTTCGGCGGCGTGCTCGCGCCGCTGCCCGAGCTGATCAACGCCAAGCTCGCCGACCACGACGTGGTCATCGTGCTGGGCAGCCCCACCTTCACCCTGTTCACCACCGCCGACCTGTTCTCCACCGCGCCGGCACCGGTGGACACCAGCGACGCGCCGAAACTGCCCGAGGGCACGGTCTTCATCCACATCACCGACGACCCGGAGGCCGCCGCCTGGTCGATGGCGGGCTCCGCCTACGTCACCCCGCCCGCGGCGTTCGTCTCGGGCCTGGTGTCGCTGCTCCCGCAGCGGCAGCGGCTCGCGCTCCCGGCGCTGGGCGAGCCGATCGCGACGCCCGAGGCGTCCACCCCGATCACCGAGCCGTACCTGTTCCACGTGCTGTCGCAGGAACTGCCCTCCGACGCGCAGGTGTTCGAGGAGCTGCCGATCGGCCGCGCCCCGTTCCACGAGCAGATCCCGCTCGGCCCGGACAACGGCTACTACGCCACCGCCTCCGGCGCGCTCGGCTTCCCGTTCGCGGGCGCCGTGGGCTACGCGGTGGCCCGGCCCGACGTGCGCACGGTGGTCGTGGTCGGCGAGGGCTCGGCGCAGTACACCATCCAGGCGCTGTGGACGGCCGGTAAGTACAACCTGCCGGTGACCTTCGTGATCCCGAACAATTCCGGTTACCTGTCGCTGAAGTACTACCTCGACGACACCAGCCAGAAAGCTTGGCAGGAGGGCTGGGACCTCAGCGGCGTGGACATGGCGGGTCTCGCCAGGGGCTTCGGCATGGCCGGTGAGCGCATCGAGACGCCGGAGCAGTTGCAGAGCGCGTTGCGTCGGGCGTTGAGCGCCGACGGGCCCGTGCTGTTGGACGTGGTCGTTTCGGACCCCGGCCTGTTCCGGCTCTGATCCCGGGACGGCGTGTCCACCGCGCGCTGCCCGATGTGTGTTCCACCCGCGGTGACCTCGGTAGCCGGGAGGATTTCCAACCTCCCGGCTACCGGTCGTTTACATCCAGGCGTGCGAGGCCGCCGAAATGTGGTTCCGGTGGGCACCGAAACGCCGTTTCAGTAAGGTCCTATGGTGGGACGACCTGGTTTGTCCGGTCCCGGGCCGAAGGTGTCCCTCCGGCGAGCCGAAGCAAAGCTGTGTCCCGGTTCGACTTGCTCTGCCACACTCGCGCCGGGCAACTGGGGGAGGGGCTCGTGAAGTCTGTTCGGCACGACGGGAGAGGGGAGTTGGGCCGATTCCTGCGAAGTCGCCGGGAAAAGCTCAATCCCGCGGACGTGGGTTTCCCCACCGGGCCGCGGCGCAGATCGCCGGGATTGCGCCGGGAAGAGGTGGCGGTGCTCGCGGGGCTCAGTCCCACTTGGTACACCTACCTGGAACAAGGCCGTGACATAAGGCCGTCGCCCGAGGTGGTCGACAGCCTGGCCAAGGTGCTCGGCCTGACCGAGGACGAGCGGCGGTACGTGCACACCTTGACCTACGGGCACGTGGCGAGGCCGTTGCCGCTCGGCGGTGACGTGTCGGCCGAGGATTTGTTGTGCCGGATCGTCGCGTCCCACGAGGACTCGCCGTACCCGGTGTTCGCCACCAGCCGGCACGCCGACCTGGTGTCCTGGAACCGGGCCGCCACCGAGTGGTACGGGGACTGGGGTGCCCTGCCGGTCGGCGAGCGCAACCTCGTGCGGTGGCTGCTGACCGCGCCCGAGGCCAGGGATCGGCTGGTGGACTGGGAGTTCGAGGCGCGGGACGCCGTCGCGGCGTGGCGCGCCGAGGCCGCCTGCTGTCCCGGTGACGCCGAACTGGAGCGCCGGGTGGCGGAGCTGGCGTTGCTGAGCGTGGAGTTCTCGCGGTGGTGGGACGAGCAGATCGTCGCGGAGCGCCGCTCGCGCACCCGCCGGTTCGCGCACCCGCGGTCGGGGGTCCGCGATCTGCGGGTGGTGCCCATGCAGACGCCGGAGTTCGCGCCGGCCGGGATCGTGCTGCACCTGCCCGCCTGACTCGGGAGATGACGTAGTCCGCAAGCTTTCCGCCGGCCCGGCCATTCGGGATCCCTATGCGGCCGATCACCGCACCGGCGTGGCAGAACGCGGGATTGATGTCCGCGCCACACGGTTTCGCTACTGTCTCCGCCGATCGTGGTCACCACGCGGCGAGTGGGACAGGGGAAGAGCCGATGAACGCAGTCGTCCTGGCCGGTCTGGGGATGGATTCGCCAGTCGGGACGACGTGGTGCGGTATCCCGCACCTGCGTGCGCGCTCCCTGAAAAGGGAAAAACGGACATCGCGCGCCGTGTCCGGGGGGAAAGGTGAATGATGTTCGTCATCGCTGGGGTGCGAGCGGAAATCGCCTGAATGTCTGACTGCGAGGGGAATATTCGCCCTGCGGTTTCCGTCGTGTTACGCGGGCAGTGTGGTCCGCGCTACGCGGTGTGCGTGCCGGATGGATCAAGCGGCAATGTTGTCGTCCGATCCGGTGGTGGAACCGGGAATACCACCACAAGTCAAGTCTAGACATTCGGGCCGACGGCTTGAAAATCTGTGCTCGACCACGGCGCAGGGACGCAACCGTGGTCCTGCCGGCCAGTGCTGGTCGGTTGCTGGGGAACTGCGGGTCACGAACTGGTGAGGATGCGTCGGCGTGCGACGGATCGCGGGCGGTGGCGCTGGGGCCGCCGCGCGCACGGTCCGTCGGGTTCGCGGGTCGGCGGTATTTCGGGGTCCGTGGAGATCTCCTTCGGAATGTGCTGTGCCTCGGCCGGTCGACGTGACGAGCCCGGCGAGGAGTTGTCCTGGGGTTATCCGAAAGCTGGAGGGGAAACCGTGCGTCGGGAAGAGATGGTATCGGCGGGGGCTGATACGTCCGATTTACTGGGGTTGTCCGAGTTCTGCGACGAGCTGTTCACCACCCTGGGCAGATCGGACCAGCGCCGCTGGGCCGAGATGTACGTCAAGGGTCTGCTCGTGGTACCGGGCCGCAAGTCGATACGCAGGATCTCGGAGCTGGTCGTCGGCCGGGACGCCGACCAGTCGTTGCAGCAGTTCGTGAACCAGAGCCCGTGGGCGTGGGCCCCGGTGCGCAGGCGCCTGGCCGAGCAGGTGCACCGGGCGACGCGGCCGCGGGCCTGGGTGGTGCGGGAAGTGGTGTTCCCCAAGAACGGCGGCAGTTCCGTCGGCGTGGCCAGGCAGTACGCCCCCACGGCCGGTCGGATGCTCAACTGCCAGCGTGCCGTCGGGGTGTTCATGGCCGACGAGCAGGGTGCCGCCCCGGTCAACTGGCGGCTGCTCATGCCGAGGTCCTGGGACGAGGACGCCGACCGGCGTGCCAAGACCAGGGTCCCGGACGACGAGCGGTCCAAGCCCGGCTGGCAGTACCTGCTGGACAGCTTCGACGAGATGACGGGCAACTGGGGGTTGCCCGCCGCTCCCGTCGTGGTGGACGTCAGCGGTGACCCGGGCGTGTTCCCGCTGCTGGGCGGGCTGGAGGCACGGGGCATGCGCTACCTGGCGCAGGTCTCGACCACCATGCCGGTGCTGCCGGTGAACCTCGTCGGCGGCCAGAACCAGCCGCACACCGTCGGTCAGCTCGTGGCCGCCGCGGCGCGGCGCGGTCGCACCACGCTGGCCTGGCGTGACGAGGACACCGGTGCGACCACCACGTCCGACTTCGTGGTGGCGACGCTGCCCGGTCACGCCGTGGCCGGGCCGGGCAAGCCCGCGCGGCTGTCGTGGCTGCGGCACGTGCTGGCCGAGTGGCCGGTCGGTCAGGCCCGCCCGCGGGCGGTCTGGATGACCAACCTGGGGGTCACCGGCATCCGGGAGATGGTGGGTCTGCTCCGGGCCCAGGAGCAGGCCGAGGCGCAGGCGATCCGGCTCACCGAGGAGTACGGGCTGCGCCACTTCGAGGGGCGGTCGTTCCAGGGCTGGCACCACCACGTGACCCTGGTGTCGGCGGCCCACGGCTTCGGGCTCCTGCGTGACGTCGAGAGCGAGGGCGTCACCCGGGAACGGCTCCGGCCGTACGCCTGATCGGTGGGGCGGTGGACCAGTGTCGTTCCACCTCCCCCTGGATCGGGGATCCGCCGCGGGTCTGCTCCGGTGTTATGTTAGGGAGAGATCCCAAACCCGCGGAGGAGTAGCCGTGCGCAGATCGGCCGCCCAAACGCGTGAACACGTGCTGGCCATCACCCACGACCTGTTCTACTGGCACGGCATCCGCGCGGTCGGCGTCGACCGCGTCGCCGCCGAGGCCGGTGTGGCGCCCACCACCCTCTACCGGCTGTTCGCGTCGAAGGACGACCTCGTCGCCGCGTACGTCGCGCGGGCGGGCGAGTCGTACCGCGCCTGGTTCGGGCGGGCCACCGAGGCCGACGGCCGCGACCCGCGCGAGCGGCTGCTGGCGGCCTTCGACGAACTGATAGCGCAGGTCCAGCCGGAACGGTCGCGTGGCTGCCCGTTCCTGATGGTGCTCTCCGAGTTCCCGGACCGCGAGCTGCCCGCCCACCGCAACGCCATCGCGATGAAGAACTGGGTACGCGAGAGCTTCGGCGAACTCACCGCGGAACTCGCCGCCACCCACCCGGTCGAGGACCCGGACGAACTGGCGGACGAGCTGGTGCTGGTGATGGAGGGCGTGTACGCGTCGGTCCAGGCGCTGGGCGTGGACGGACCGGCGCGACGGGCACGCGACCTCGTCGACCTGCTGCTCCCCCGACGGGCGGACGACATGGTGGTCAGCGCGGGAGGTCGGCATGGCGCTGCATGAACGCCGTGACGTCGGTGGCGTTGTCGATCGGTAGCGGGAACAGCACGAGCCGGTCGATGCCCAGGTCGGCGTAGCGCTTGGCCGCGTCGGCGTCGATGGTCTGCGGGTCCAGGTGCAGGAAGCTGAGCTGCAGCGGGCCAAACGAGTCCGGACGCGAGACCTCCGCGGCGGCGCGCTGGAGCCCGTCGAGGTGCTTGACCAGGTCGTCCGGGCTGTTGCCGACGCCGTACCAGCCGTGCCCCTTGGTGACCGCGCGGCGGAACGCCGCGTCGCTGTGCCCGCCCACGACCAGGTGGACGCCGGACTTGTCGACCGGCTTGGGCAGGGCGTCGACCTCGGTGAACGACACGTGCCTGCCGTCGTAGGAGGGCGCCTCGTCGGTCCACAGGGATCGCATCGCGTCGATGTACTCGTCGGTGCGCGCGCCGCGTTCGGACGGTCGCACGCCCACCGCGCGCATCTCCTGCTCCTGCCACCCCGCGCCGACGCCGAGCCGCAGCCGTCCGCCGCTGAGCACGTCGAGGCTCGCCGCCTGCTTGGCCAGCACCAGCGGGTTGCGCTGCGGGAGGATCACCACACCGGTGCCCAGCTCGATCCGGCTGGTCACCGCGGCGACGTAGGTGAGGTGCACGAGCGGATCGATGAGGGGTTCGACCTCGTCGGAGGTGGGGGAGACGACGTGGTCGCCCGCCCACCAGGAGCCGTAACCCAGCTCCTCCGCGCGCCTGACCAGATTCGCCGTGTCCTCCGGGCCGATGGTGCCCCGTGCGTTCAGCCCGTGCAGACCTAATTCCATGGTGTTAATACTGGCGACAAGACCCTGGCGCGTCCAAGATCCACTGTTATAACTTCTGGTTATGGACGTCCATGTCCGTGACCTGCGCTACTTCGTCGCCGTGGCCGAGGAGCTCAGTTTCACGAGAGCTGCTCGCGATCGGCTGTTCATCTCGCAGCCGGCGCTGAGCAAGCAGATCCGCCAGCTGGAGTCGATGCTGCGCGTGCCGCTGTTCGAACGCGACCGCAGATCGGTCTCGCTGACCGCGGCGGGCAAGGAACTGCTGCCCCGGGCCCGCCGGCTGGTGCGGGAGTGGGACGAGACCCGCACCGTGCTGGCCGACCAGGCCGCCCGTCGGGCCACGACGCTCAAGGTGGGCTTCCAGACCCGCATCGGCCGCGGGCTCATCCCGTCGGTCACCGCGCGGATGGAGGAGCGGCTGCCCGGCTGGCGGATGCAGTTCCGCCAGATCTCGTGGGCCGACCCGACCGTCGGGCTGCGCGGCGGGGACGTCGACGTGGCGGTGGCGTGGCTGCCGGTGCCCAACTCCGGTGAGCTGTCCTGGCGGGTGGTGGCCACCGAGGAGCGGTGGGTCGCGCTGAGTCGGGGGCACCGGCTGGCGGACGTCGACCGGGTGCCGTTCGCGGAGCTGCTCGACGAGCCGTTCGTCGCGCTGCCGCCGGACGCGGGTCCGCCGCGGGACTTCTGGCTGGCCACCGACCACCGGTCGCGGCCCGCGCGGGTGGTGGCCGAGGCGTCGACCGCGGAGGAGACGTTCGAGGCGGTCGCCTCGGGGCTGGGCGTGGTGCTGGTGTCGGCCGGGAACGCCGAGGTCTACCAGCGCGCGGACGTGGTGTACCGGCCGGTCGACGGCCTGTCGCCGAGCACGTTGGCGGTGGTGTGGCGCACCGGTGACGAGCGGGATGCCGTGCAGGTCTTCGTCCAGGCATGCGTGCGCTGCCTGTGTCCGGACACCGCCGGCGGGTGAGCGGGACCACACCTGGGCCTTACATCCGATAGTTGGATGTCCAAGTATTCTGGTGGCAGCCGCCGATGTCGAAGGAGCCGTCGTGACCGCCACCCCGCTGCACGCCCCGCTGCACCCGGTCCGCTTCGTGACCGCGGCGAGCCTGTTCGACGGGCACGACGCCGCGATCAACATCATGCGCCGCATCCTGCAGGCGCAGGGCGCGGAGGTGGTGCACCTGGGCCACAACCGCTCGGTGCGCGAGGTCGTCGCCGCGGCCGTGCAGGAGGACGTGCAGGGCATCGCGATCAGCGCCTACCAGGGCGGGCACGTCGAGTACTTCAGTTACCTGGTGGAGCTGCTGGCCGAGCGCGGCGCGGAGCACATCAAGGTCTTCGGCGGCGGTGGCGGCGTCATCGTGCCGGAGGAGATCGAGCTGCTGCACTCACGCGGCGTGACGCGCATCTTCTCCCCGGCCGACGGCCAGGAACTCGGCCTCGCCCGCATGATCAACACGATGGTGCGGGCGTGCGACCACCCGCTGGCCGAGCGCCCGCCGTCGTCGTGGGACGGCCTGTTCACCGGCAGTGAGGACGTGCTGGCCCGCGCCATCACGCTCATCGAGGCGGGCGTGCTGCCCGCGGACGTGCGCGAGCGGATGGTGCAGGCCGAGGCGCAGCGCGCGGTCCCGGTGCTGGGCATCACCGGAACGGGTGGTTCCGGCAAGTCCTCGCTGACCGACGAGCTGGTCCGCCGGTTCCGGCTGGACCAGCAGGACAAACTGCGGGTCGCGGTGCTGGCCATCGACCCGACCCGCCGTCGTGGCGGCGGCGCCCTGCTCGGCGACCGGATCCGGATGAACTGCCTGGACGGCGACCGGGTCTTCTTCCGCTCGCTGGCCACCCGCCGCGCGGGCTCCGAGGTGCCCGACGGCCTGGCCGACGCGATCCTGGCCTGCAAGGCGGCCGGGTTCGACCTGATCGTGGTGGAGACGCCCGGCATCGGCCAGGGCGACGCGGCGATCGTGCCGTTCGTCGACCTCTCGCTGTACGTGATGACGCCGGAGTTCGGCGCCGCGTCGCAGCTGGAGAAGATCGACATGCTCGACTTCGCGGACGCGGTGGCGATCAACAAGTTCGAGCGCCGCGGCGCGGAGGACGCCCGCCGTGACGTGGCCCGCCAGCTGGTGCGCAACCGGGAGGCGTTCGGCGCGTCGTGGGAGGACATGCCGGTCTTCGGCACGTCGGCCGCGACGTTCAACGACGACGGCGTGACCGCGCTGTACCAGCACCTGCGCGGCGAGTTGGCGCAGCGCGGGCTGGACGTGGCCGAAGGCGCGCTGCCGGTCGTCCCCGGCAAGGTCTCGACCTCGGCGGCCACCGTGGTGCCCGCCACGCGGGTCCGGTACCTGGCCGAGATCGCCGAGACCGTGCGCGGCTACCACCGCGCCACCGAGACGCACGTGGACGCGGTGCGCCGGGTCGCGCACCTGCGGGCGGCGTGCGCGGAGCTGGAAGCGGTCGGGCACGACACGTCGGCGATCGCGTCGCTGTTGGAATCGGCGGAGAAGCAGGTCGACGCGGTGTCGGCCGAGCTGCTGGCGTCGTGGCCGAAGGTGGTGGCGGACTACTCCGGTGATGAGCTGGTGGTCCGGGTGCGGGACAAGGAGATCCACACCAGTCTGACGCGGGAGACGTTGTCCGGCAACAAGGTGCGGCGGGTGTCGCTGCCGCGTTACGACGACGACGGCACGTTGCTGCGGTTCCTGCGCAAGGAGAACCTGCCCGGCCGCTTCCCTTACACGGCAGGGGTTTTCCCGTTCAAGCGGGACGGCGAGGACCCGGCGCGGATGTTCGCCGGCGAGGGCGACGCGTTCCGCACCAACCGCCGGTTCAAGTACCTGTCCAAGGGCTCGGAGGCGACCCGGCTGTCCACCGCGTTCGACTCGGTGACGCTCTACGGCCGCGACCCCGACACCCCGCCGGACGTCTACGGCAAGATCGGCACGTCCGGCGTGTCCATCGCGACGCTGGACGACATGAAGGCGCTCTACGACGGTTTCGACCTGACCTCGCCCACCACGTCGGTGTCGATGACCATCAACGGTCCCGCGCCGACCATCCTGGCGTTCTTCCTCAACACGGTGGTGGACCAGCAGATCGACAAGTTCCGCGCCGAGCACGGCCGTGAACCTTCGGCGGCGGAGGCGGCGGAGCTGAAGGCGTGGGCGCTGGCGACCGTGCGCGGCACCGTGCAGGCGGACATCCTCAAGGAGGACCAGGGGCAGAACACCTGCATCTTCTCCACCGAGTTCTCGCTGCGGATGATGGCCGACATCCAGGAGTGGTTCATCCGGCAGAAGGTCCGCAACTTCTACTCGGTGTCCATCTCCGGCTACCACATCGCCGAGGCCGGCGCGAACCCCATCAGCCAGCTGGCGTTCACGCTGGCCAACGGGTTCACCTACGTCGAGTCGTACCTGGCGCGCGGGATGAGCATCGACGATTTCGCGCCGAACCTGTCGTTCTTCTTCTCCAACGGAATGGACGCCGAGTACAGCGTGATCGGCCGGGTGGCGCGGCGGATCTGGGCGGTGGCCATGCGCGACCGTTACGGCGCCAACGACCGGTCGCAGAAGTTCAAGTACCACGTGCAGACCTCCGGGCGGTCGCTGCACGCGCAGGAGATGGACTTCAACGACATCCGCACCACGTTGCAGGCGTTGTGCGCTTTGTACGACAACACGAACTCCTTGCACACCAACGCTTACGACGAGGCGATCACCACGCCGACGGAGTCCTCGGTGCGCCGGGCGATGGCCATCCAGCTGATCATCAACAAGGAGTGGGGCCTGTCGGCGAACGAGAACCCGTTGCAGGGCTCGTTCGTCATCGAGGAGCTGACCGACCTAGTGGAGGAGGCGGTGCTGGCCGAGTTCGACCGGCTCTCCGAGCGCGGCGGCGTGCTGGGCGCGATGGAGACCGGCTACCAGCGCGGTCGCATCCAGGACGAGTCGATGCTGTACGAGCAGCGCAAGCACGACGGCTCGCTGCCGTTGATCGGTGTGAACACGTTCCTGCCGGAGGACGGCAAGCGTGAGAACGTGACCATCGAACTGGCGCGGGCGACGGAGGACGAGAAGCGCTCGCAGGTCGAACGCACGCGCGCCTTCGCCGCCGCGCACGCCGCCGAAGCCGAGCCCGCGCTGCGGCGGCTGAAGGAGGCCGCCGCGTCGGAGGAGAACGTGTTCGCGGTCCTGATGGACGCCGCCCGGGTGTGCACGCTGGGCCAGATCACCGAGGCGTTCTTCGAGGTGGGCGGCCAGTACCGGCGCAACGTCTGACGGCCGTCACGCCGCCGGCCGCGGTCGAACTGCCCGGTCGAACCGCCCGGTCGAACGGTGTCGGCTGAAAGGCGGCGGGCCGGCTACCCCGCCGCCATGACCGAGCAGAATTCCCTGTTCTTCGTCGGGACCGCCACGACGGTGCTCAGGTTGGGGCCCTTCACGTTGCTGACCGACCCGAACATGGACGGCGAACAAGGCGTGGACCTGCTGGAACTGCTGCGTCCCCGGCACGCCGTGCCGATCCACTACGACGACTACGGGGTGATGAAGTCACCGCTGTCGGCGTTCGCCGCCGAGGTCGAGCGCCGCAACCCACCCGCCGCGGTGACCTACCTCGACCGCGGCCAGACGTTCACCCTGCCGGGGTGACGGTCACCCCCGGACCGGCCGTCGGCCGTGTCGGTGGGTGAGCCGTCCCACGGCGGGTACCCGCTGGATTCCCCGATGGGAGAGGCGAAGCGATGAACGCAGTCAAGAAAGCCGTCGCGGCGACAGGCGTGGGCGCGGCGGTGGTGCTGGGCGGACGTGCGGTCGGACGTCGGCGGGAAGCCCACCGCGACCGGTCCGAGCACTGGCTCGCGGTGACGATCGACCGGCCGTTCGACGCGGTGTCCGGGCTGGAGGCGTTGCCCGGCCCCCTGGAGGAGCTGCGGGCGCACGTCGACCTGCGCCTCCGCCCGGCTCCCGGTGACCGGGGCACCGAGGTGCTGGCCGTGCCGAAGGACGACGACGTGTCGAGGGAGGACCTGCGTGTGGCGTTGCGGAAGACGAAGTCGCTGATCGAGACCGGAACCGTGATCCAGCCGGACACACCGCCCACCACCCACCCCGGTCCGCTGGGGCGGGTGCTGCGACTGGTGGTCGGCAAGTCGGCGGGGGAGGGACGGCTGTGAGGGCGTTGTGCTGGGAAGGCGTCAACGACGTGCGGGTGCAGGACGTGCCCGACCCGAAGATCCTCGACGACCGCGACCTGATCCTGCGGGTGGGGCTGAGCACCGCGTGCGGCTCGGACCTGCACCTGCTCACCGGGCACATCCCGTTCATGCAGGCGGGTGACGTGATCGGGCACGAGTTCATGGGCGAGGTGGTCGAGGTCGGCTCCGGCGTGACCCGCCACCGGCCGGGCGACCGGGTGGTCGTGGCGTCGTTCATCGGCTGCGGCGAGTGCTGGTACTGCCGCAACGACCTGTGGTCGCTGTGCGACAACACCAACACCAACCCGGGCATCACCCAGGCGCTGTGGGGCGCCGACCCGGGCGGCATCTTCGGCTACTCGCACGCCATGGGCGGTTTCCGGGGAAGCCACGCCGAGTACGTGCGGGTGCCGTTCGCCGACCACACCGCCATCCCGATCCCGGAGGGCGTCGACGACCTGAGCGCGGTGTTCGCCTCCGACTCCGCGCCCACCGGGTGGATGGGCGCGGACCTCGGCGGGGTGCGACCCGGTGACGTCGTCGCGGTGTGGGGCAGCGGCGCGGTCGGGCAGATGGCGGCCCGCGCGGCCCAGTTGCTGGGCGCGGAGCGCGTGGTCGTGGTGGACCGCTTCGACTACCGGCTGCGGCAGGCCGAACACGTCTTCGGCGTGGAGACGCTGAACTACGAGCACACCGACATCGGCGCCGCACTGCGCGAGATGACCGGCGGCCGCGGCCCGGACGTGTGCATCGAGGCGGTGGGCTGCGAGGCGCACAGCTACGGCCCGCAGCACGCCTACGACCAGGTCAAGAGCAAGCTGAAGCTGGAGACCGACCGGCCGATCGCGGTGCGCGAGGCGATCCACAACTGCCGCAAGGGCGGCTCGGTGTTCGTGCTCGGCGTGTTCAGCGGTCTCGTCGACAAGTTCCCGCTCGGCGCGGTGATGAACAAGGGCCTCACGCTGCGCGGCGCCCAGCAGCACGGACAGCGCTACATCCCGATGCTGCTCGACCGGATGGCCTCGGGTGAACTGACGACCACCCACCTGGCCACCCACGTCCTGCCGCTGGAGGAAGGCGCGCACGGCTACCAGCTGTTCAAGGACAAAGAGGACGACTGCGTGCGCGCCGTCTTCCACCCTTGATCGGGTTCGACCACACCGCCAGGGGTACCCGAGTGGTATGAGTTCCGACGAGCTGAACGCGTACGCACCGCCGCAGGACACCGGGTCACCCGACGCGGTCGAGACCGACCCGGCGACGCTGAACAGCGCCGAGGACCTGGACGAGGACCGGCTGAGGCAGGACCCCCTGGAAGCCGGCATGGACCCACCGGAGCACTGGACCGGCGCGGACAAGTACGGCACCACCCCCTACGAACAGGCCCACCCGCGACCCCTGGACGAGCGGCTGGGCGAGGAACAGCCCGACGTGACGGCGACGGAAACGCGCCGCGACCCGATCTACGAGGACCAGATCGGCCGGGACCCGGGCGTCGTGAGCCTGGACGACGTCACCGGGCAACCCGCCGACGACGCGCGAAACCTGGCCGAAGCCGAGCGCCGCGGCCAGGCCGCCGACGAGCCCGGCGGCCCCACGGCCGAGGCACTTCGGCTGCCCGACGACCAACCGTGACACGGGCCGGCCCGTGATGCCGACCGGTTCGTGACGCGGGCCGGCTGGTGACGCGCACCGACTCGTGACGCGGGCCGTCGCTCCCGCTCGACGCCGTTCGACGCCGAGCCGGGAGCGGCGGTGCCGTCCGCTGAGTTGTCCACAGTCCGGCTGACCGGCCCGAGAATTGTCGGTCCCTGCTGGCATGAGCAAGATCAGGGTTCCCCTGGGCGGGGACCCTTGCGAAGCCGTGCCGTGGGGCCGGGTTCAGCGGCTGGAGGCGCGCACGACCAGCTTGGTCGGCAGGAACGCGGGTTCCGGTTTCTCGCCGCCGTGCACCATGGTCAGCACGGCCCGCGCCGCGGCCACCCCGATGCCCGCCTTGTCCTGTGCCAGCGTGGTCAACGGCGGGTCGACCAGCGCGGCCAGTTCGATGTCGTCGAACCCCACCACGGCCAGCTCGCCCGGCACCCGCAGCCCCGCGTGACGCGCGGCCAGCAGTGCGCCGACGGCCATCTCGTCGCTCGCGCAGAACACCGCCGTCGGCGGCTCCGGCAGGGCGATCAGCGCACGCATCGCCGCCTGGCCGCTCGGCCGGTAGAAATCGCCCTCCACCACGTACTCCGGTGGCACCTCCATGCCCGCCTCGGCCATCGCCGTGCGGAAGCCGTCCATCCGGTCGACGGCGGGGCGGTTGGCCCGCGGCCCGGTGATGGTGGCGATGCGGCGGTGTCCCGCGCCGACGAGGTGCCGCACGGCCAGTGCCGCGCCGCCGACGTTGTCCGACGTCACGTACGTCGCCCGCGGCCCGTCGACGTCCACGTCCACCGCCACGCACGGCAGCCCGGACTGGGCGAACGCGGCGAACGCCGAGGCGTCCCGCCCGCTGTCGATGAGCACCAGCCCGCCCAGGTGGTGCCGCCGGGTCATGTTCACGTACGCCACCGGGTCGGCCAGCGACGCCCCGACCGCCCGCAGCGCCGCCGAACCGCTCGTGGCGAGCATCAGCAGGTGGTACCCGTGCGCGCTCAGCGCCGACTTCAACCCGATCAGCAGCTCCTGGAGGTACGGGTGCCGCCAGCCCGGCCGGCGGTGGTCGGTGTCCCACACCAACCCGATCAGCCCGGACCGCTTGGTGGCCAACGCGCGCGCCGACTCGTTGGGCCGGTAGTCCAGCTCGCGGGCCACACGCTCCACCACTTCGCGCTTTTCCTTGCTGACGGTTAGCGGCTGGTTGAAAACGCGTGAAACGGTCGCCACGGACACGCCGCACAGCTGGGCGATCTCACGGATCGTGGTCATCTCCAGCCCTTTCTTTGTAACCGCTTACAGGCCTGCCGGGAGGGTGCTCTGACCAGGGTGGAAACCCTACCACCTGCGGAAACGTGAAACCCCGGGAACAGTCAGGTTATCGCTTCGTTACTTGACGGTGTCGCGGGCCACGGCTGTCATGTAAACCACACCGGCCGGGCCGTCAGCCCGACCGAATTCGCCGGAAACCCCGGATCGACCCTACGCGTATCCGGCGTGCCCGAAAACGGAACGGAAATGGAGCCGCGAAATGAGACGAACCGGGACCATGGTCGGCGTCGGCCTGCTGGCCGCGAGCTTACTGGCCGGTTGCAGCAGCGGCGCGAGTGACGGCAAGACCAGGATCACGATCGGCCTGTTCGGCAACTTCGGCTACCAGCAGCTGTTCGAGGAGTACGAGAAGGCGCACCCGGACATCGACATCACCGACCGCACCGCCTCCTACTCCGACCACCACAAGAACCTCGCCGCGCACCTGGCCACGAACAACGGCGCCGCCGACATCGAGGCCGTCGACGTCGGCTACATCAACCAGTTCAAGGCCAACCCCAACCAGTTCACCGAGCTCAAGTCCGATATCAAGGACCGCTGGCTGGACTGGAAGTGGGAAGCCTCGCTGTCCAAGGACGGCAAGCAGATCGGCTACGGCACCGACATCGGCGGCCTGGCCATCTGCTACCGGCGCGACCTGTTCGAGGCCGCCGGCCTGCCGAGCGACCGCGACCAGGTCTCCGCGCTGTGGCCGACGTGGGAGCAGTTCATGGCCACCGGCAAGGAGTTCGCGGCCAAGGCCCCGGCCGGCGCCAAGTTCTTCGACGGCGGCCCGACCGTGCTCAACGCGATCGTCGGCCAGGCGCCCACCGGCTACTACGACAAGTCCGACAAGATCGTCGTCGGCGACAACGCCGACATCAGGAAGGGCTGGGACCTCGTCGCGCAGGGCGTGGCCGATGGTCTGTCCGCCGGCCTGCTGCACAGCACCCCGCAGTGGAACACCGGCTTCAAGCAGGGCCAGTTCGCCACCCTCGCCTGTCCCGCCTGGATGATGGCCAAGATCAAGGACCAGGCGCCGGACACCGCCGGCAAGTGGGACCTCGCGGCCGTGCCCGGCGGCGGCGGCAACTGGGGCGGCTCCTACCTGACCGTGCCCAAGCAGGGCAAGAACGTGGACAAGGCCGTCGAGCTGGCCACCTGGCTCACCGCGCCCGAGCAGCAGGGCAAGGTCTTCGCCAACGCCGGCCTGCTGCCGTCCACGCCCTCGCTCTACAGCGAGCAGTCCGTGGCCACCAAGCAGGACGCGTTCTTCAACAACGCCCCCGTCGGCCGGGTGTTCACCGACGCGGCCCGCGCCTTCAAGCCGCAGTACCAGGGGCCGAAGGCCGGTGACGTGCAGACCGAGATCGGCAACGCCATGCAGCGCGTCGAACAGGGCAAGCAGAGCCCGGACGAGTCGTGGACGCAGTTCGTCCGCGACGTGACGAGATGAAGACGGACTGGCGCGAACGCCGCCACCGGTGGGACATCCGGTACGCGCCGTACGCCTACATCGCGCCGTACTTCCTGCTGTTCTCGGTGTTCGGCCTGTTCCCCCTGCTCTACACCGCGTGGGTGTCGATGCAGGACCGCAACCTGCTCGACGGCGACGCGGCCACGTTCATCGGTCTCGACAACTACGTCGAACTGCTCACCGCGGACCCGTACTTCTGGAACGCGATGGGCAACACGCTGAGCCTGTGGCTGCTCACCACCGTCCCGCAGATCCTGTTCGCGCTCGGCATCGCGCAGCTGCTCAACCGGCGGCTGCGCGGCCGGACGTTCTTCCGGATGGGCGTGCTGCTGCCGAACATCACGTCGGTGGCGGCCGTGACGATCGTCTTCGCGCAGCTGTTCGGCCGGGACTTCGGCCTGATCAACTGGGCGCTGGAGCTGTTCGGTGCGGGCCGGATCGACTGGCAGGCAGGCACTGCCAGCTCGCACACCGCCATCGCCGCGATGGTGGTGTGGCGCTGGACCGGCTACCACGCGTTGATCTTCCTGGCGTCCATGCAGGCCATCCCGACCAGCGTGTACGAGGCGGCCCGGCTGGACGGCGCGAACGGCTGGCAGCAGTTCTGGCGGATCACCGTCCCGATGCTGCGCCCGCAGATCATCTTCTCCACCGTGATCGCCACCGCGGGCAACATGCGGCTGCTGGCCGAGCCGCTGCTGTTCAACCCGGGCGCGGGCGCCGAGACCGGCGGCTCGGACCGGCAGTTCCAGACCGCCGCGCTCTACCTCTACGAGCACGGCTTCAAGAAGTTCGACTTCGGCTACGCGTCGGCCATCGCCTGGCTGCTGGTCATCGCGACGGTCCTCATCACCGGGCTGAGCTACCTGGCCGCCCGCCGCATCCGGACCGACTGAAAGGGCTGGACAAAATGACCAGCGTGCTCGAACGGCCGGCTCCGGTCGCCTCACCACCGCCCAAGCGGCGGCGGACGTTGCGGCTGCCCGGACCGTGGACCTACGCGGCGCTGATCGCGGTGCTCGCCGGGTCCGCGTTCCCGGTGTACTGGTCGCTCGTCGTGTCCTCGCAGACACCGGACAAGGTGACCAGCGTGCCGCCCGTGCTGGTGCCGGGTGGCAACCTGTTCGCCAACATCTCGCGGGTGTTCGACCAGACGGACTTCGCGCTGGCGATGATGAACTCGCTGATCGTGTCGGGGACCATCACCGTGTCGGTGGTGTTCTTCTCCACCCTGGCGGGCTTCGCCTTCGCCAAGCTGAGGTTCCGCGGCCGGTCGGCGCTCATGCTGCTCGTCGTCGCCACCCAGGCCGTGCCCACCGAGCTCGGCGTCATCCCGCTGTACATGATGATGAGCGACCTCGGCTGGGCGAGCGAGATCCACGCGGTGATCGTGCCCGGCCTGGTCACCGCGTTCGGCGTGTTCTTCATGCGCCAGTACTTCGAACGCGCCGTGCCCGACGAGCTGCTGGAAGCCGGCCGGATGGACGGGTGCAGCTCCCTGCGCCTGTACTGGCACGTGGTCCTGCCCGCCGCCCGCCCGGCCGCCGCCGTGCTCGGCCTGTTCACGTTCATGCAGGCGTGGAACGACTTCTTCTGGCCGCTGGTCGTGCTGACCCCCGAGAACCCCACCGTGCAGTACGCGCTGAACACCTTGGCCAGCGGCTACACCACCGACTACACCCTCGTGCTCACCGCGGCGACGATCGGCACCGTGCCGGTGCTCGCGGTCTTCCTCCTGTTCGGCCGCCAGATCGTCGGTGGGATCATGCAAGGCGCGCTCAAGGGTTGAGCGCGCGCGTGCGTGCGTTTCAGAGCTCCTTGCTTGACGTCCACCCCCGGCCCGAAGGCCGGGATTTGCCACCAGGCTCGCGCCCGGCAGTTCCTGTTTCTTCCGCCCACGAGGGGAGGGTTGCGCCAGATGCCTTGCCGACTATTGCCGGGCTGGTCTTACTCCGGCTCCGCAGGCTGTGACCGCCCGCCCGGCGGCCAGGATGTTCGTCGCGGCGTTCACGTCGCGATCATGTGTGGTGTCGCATTCGGGGCACGTCCACTCTCGGACGTCCAACGGCAGTCGGTCGAGCAGGTACCCGCACCGCGAGCACGTCTTCGTGCTCGGGTACCAGCGATCGACCACGATCAGTTCACGCCCGTACCAGCGGGTTTTGTAGTCCAGCATCGACCGCAACTGCGCCCAGGATGCGTCGCCGATGGCGCGGGCCAGCATTCGGTTCCTCATCATGCCGCGCACGTTCAGATCCTCGATCACGACCGTTTGGTTCTCACGGACGAGCCGAGTGGACAGCTTGTGCAGCAGATCCCGACGCCGGTCGGCGATCCTCGCGTGGACACGGGCGACCCTCAGCCGGGCCTTGGCGCGGTTGCTCGACCCTTTCTGTTTGCGGGACAACGTCTTCTGGGCGCGGGCAAGTCGGGCGTGGTCGCGCTTCCCGTGGCGGGGGTTCGTGATCTTCTCTCCGGTGGAGAGAGTGACGAGCGCGGTCAGCCCGGCGTCCACGCCGACCTCGGCCGTGGTCGGCGGCAGGTGCTCGATCGTGGTCTCGACCAGGATCGACACGTGCCAGCGGCCCGCCGCGTCCCGGGAGACGGTGACCGTCGACGGCTCGGTCCCCTCTGGGAGGGGGCGGGGCCAGCGGATGTCCAGTGGCTCGGCCATCTTCGCCAGGGTGAGCCGGCCGTCACGCCAGCGGAACGCCGAGCGGGTGTACTCCGCCGACGCCCTGCCGCGCTTACGGGACTTGAACTTGGGATACTGCGCGCGCTTCTCCCAGAACGACACGAACGCACCTTGCAGGTGGCGCAGGCACTGCTGCAACGGCACGCTCGATACCTCGTTCAGAAAAGCGAGGTCGTCGGCCTTCTTCCACCCGGTGAGCAGTGCGGAGGTCTCCACGTAGCTCACCCGCCGCTGTTGCTCGTACCAGCCGACCGTCCGGGCTTCCAACGCCTTGTTGTAGACGAGGCGGACGCAGCCGAACGTTCGCAGCAGCTCTTGCTCCTGCGACTCGCTCGGATAGAAGCGGTACTTGAACGCCCGCTTCACCAAGGTCCTCCCCACTGTTCACACATTAACAGCTTGTACGTGAACGCCAGTCGAGTGTCGTCCTCGCGAGGATCGACCGGCGTGTACGCCGAATAGCCCCCATTGGAGTTTCAGATGACCGACTTCCCCCAAGGATTCCGCTGGGGCGTCGCCACTTCGGCCTACCAGATCGAAGGGGCCGTGGACGCCGACGGGAGAGGACCGTCGATCTGGGACGCGTTCGGCGCGGTGCCGGGTGCGATCGCGGGCGGCGACACCGGGGCCGTGGCGTGCGACCACTACCACCGGATGCCGCAGGACGTGGCGCTGCTCGGCGAGCTCGGCGTGGACGCGTACCGGTTCTCGGTGTCCTGGTCGCGTGTCCTGCCGACCGGCGCGGGCCGGGTCGAACAGCGCGGCCTCGACTTCTACCGCAGGTTGGTGGACGGGTTGCTGGAACGGGATATCGAGCCGTTCCTGACCTTGTACCACTGGGACCTGCCGCAGGCGTTGGAGGAACTGGGCGGCTGGCGGTCCCGTGACACCGCTTCGAGGTTCGCCGAGTACGCCGTGGTCGTGCACGACGCGCTGGGCGACCGGGTGTCGAAGTGGACGACGTTCAACGAGCCGTACGTGTCCTCGATCGTCGGCTACGGCGAGGGCAGACACGCACCCGGCGCGCGGGAGGGCCACGGCTCCCTCGCCGCCGCGCACCACCTGATGGTGGCGCACGGACTCGCGGTGCAGGCCATGCGCGGCACGTCCGGCCACCAGTTCGGCATCGTGCTCAACCAGTCGCCGTCGACGCCGGTCACCTCGTCGGAGGCGGACGTCGCCGCGGCGCGCAGGCATGATCTGTTGCTGCGCCGCCAGTTCACCGAGCCGCTGTTCGCCGGCCGCTACCCGGACGACTACGCGGAGACGTTCGCGGGCGTCACCGACCTGTCGTTCCGGCAGGACGGCGATCTGGAGCTGATCTCCACGCCGCTGGACTACGTGGGCATCAACTACTACTACCGCCAGCACGTGGCCGACGCGCCGCACCGCGACCCGGACCCGGCCACCCGCACGTCCATCGACATCGGCATCGACACGACGCGGCTGCCGGACGTCCCGCGCACCGCGATGAACTGGCCGGTCGAGCCGGGTGGCCTGACCGAGACGTTGGTGGGGCTGAAGGACCGGTACCCGGACCTGCCCCCGGTGTACGTGACGGAGAACGGGTGCGTGTACCCGGACAACCCCGGGTTCGTGGACCAGGAGCGCATCGACTACCTGCGCAGCCACCTCGCGGCGGCGCGTGACGCGATGACCGCGGGCGTGGACCTGCGCGGCTACTTCGTCTGGTCGTTCCTGGACAACTTCGAGTGGGCGCACGGCTACAAGCACCGGTTCGGCCTGGTCCACGTGGACTACGACACGCTGGTCCGCACACCCCGGGCCAGCTTCCACTGGTACCGCGACCTGGTAGCCCAGCAGCGGATTGCTGCTGCTGGGTGACCTGCGGGCCACCGTCGCGCGGCAGCGTGTTCCGCGCGACGGTGGCGTTCACCCGGCCGCTCACATGATGTTCACCCGGCCGTTCACGTGGTGCTCGGCCGGTCCGCTGTACGAACGCTTGCGCAGAGGTCCTCGCCAGGGGGACCCCTGTTTTTCATTCTACCGACGGGGTCTGACAATTCGGCGTGCTTCGCCGGCCCGCCGAGCGGTTCGCCGACCGCGGTGATCGCGTCACGGCCACGGGTTCGGTGTGCACGACTTGCCGTCCGGCGTGACCACGACGCCCTGATCGCTGCCACTGATGATCGACGCCAGCCCGTCGTTGTCGACGCTCAACGTCTGCTGCATCATCACCGGCGCCGGAGCACCGTCCTCGGGGCACACCTCGTGGCCGAAGCCGAGGAAGTGCCCGACCTCGTGGTTGACCGCGTAGGTCCGGTAACCGCCCAGGTCGCCGCCGTAGGTGTGCGCGCCGCGGAACCAGCGCGCCGTGCTGAGGTGGACGACCGGCCCCATCCGGCACGACGTGTCGTAGGGCAGTTCGAAGCCGCACAGCGTCCGCGCGGTCTCCTGGGACGTCAGCCTGATCCGCAGCTCCGGTTCCACATCACCGCCGACCCGGCGGAACGCGTACCGCCCGACCCACCCGCGCGGGTGCCGCAACGCGTGGTCCACCACGGCGGCGAACGAGTCGTCGCCGTGCGGCAGCACCACCCCGTCCTCGACCTCGACGGTGTAGGTGATGCCGGTGGTGCCACCCGCCGACGCTGGGACGACCCGCCACGTTCCCGCGCCGTACTGCGGGAACGGCGGGCCGACCGGCAGGTCCGCGCTGGATCGGAACGTGTCGATCGGCGGCGCGCTCTGAGTGGGTGTCGGCGCGGCGGGCACCACACCGGCGGACGGCCACACCACGGTGACGGGGTGCGCGATCGCGGAGTCCAACGCCACCACGGTCATCGCGGCCAGGCACACCCCCGTCAGGTAGGGCACCAGGGAAACCGGCTTCATGCGGGCTCCAGACCGGCCGAGCCGTAGGCGCAGGCCGCGTTCCACAGCAGGAACGACGGGGCTCCCGCGTCGGCCGTGGCCACCACCTGCGCCTGCACCTCACGCGGTCCGTAGGCGTGGCCCAGCGAGAACGCCTGGAGCCACGGGATGACCGCCGCGCCGGTGCCCTCGGTCAGCCGGACGAAGTCCGCGACCGAGGCCCGCACGATCTCGTACGGCCGGGCGTTCGGGTTGTCCACGCCGTACTCGCCGGGACCCCAGTGCGACGGGTAGACCATCGGCGCGACGTAGTCGACGTGCGCCGACATGGCCGGGATGTCCTGCGCGACGTCCAGCGGGCTGTGCGCGGCGATGCCGAACACCGACGCGCCCAAGTACGCGCCGAGCGGGCGGACGGCGGCCCGGTTGTCCCGCAGGAAGTCCACTATGGACTGCTCGGCGGACGTGGTCAGGCCGGGGAACGCCATCTGCCCGATCGGGCCGTCCGGCCGGCGCACGTAGTCGTAGAGGATGTCGTCGAAGCCGAGCGACGCGGCTTCTTTGGCGATCGCGATGTTGTAGTCGCGGACCTCGGGGTTGGCGAAGTTGGTGAACGCGTACTGGCCGTAGTGCGCCGACCAGGGCGCGCCGGACGCGTTCTGCGCCACCCGGTCGCGCGCGCCCGACTCCCACGACGCCTTGCCCAGCACCGGGTCGCGGAACGCCACCAGCCGGCCGACCACCCGCAGCCCCAGCCCGTGCAGCTCGTCGAGCACGGCGCGGGCGTCGTAGTGGTTGCGGTTCGCGCCGATCTGCCTGGCCAACGGCACCTGCGAGTCGTAGCCGATCTCGCCGCTCTCGTCCTTGATGTCCAGCTGCACGGTGTCGATCCGGCCCTCGCGCGCCATCGCCAGCACCGGGTCGCGCAACGACGCCGTGGCCCACGCGGCGGCGCTCATGTGCACCCCGCGCATCCCGGGATGGGTGACCTTGACCGCGACGTCGTGGTGTTGCGCGTTGCCCGCGGCGTCGTTCGCCCCGACCCTGATCAGCATGGGCACCGACGCCAGCGACGCCTCGAACCGGCCGTCCCGGACCGGTACCCGCTGATCGCCGATCAGCACCGAGTCCGCGCCGTCGACGCTGCCCCGCACGGTCACCGGACCGCGCGGCGACTTGGCCTCGGCCACGTCCACCCTCAGCTCGGGCGGCGTCGCGTCCACGGTGAACCGGCGTTCCACCTCCGCGTCGGGCAGCCACGGCAGCGGGTTGTCCGCCCGCACGGTGAGAGTGTGTTCACCCTCGCCGAGTTTCACCCCGGTCAACGTCATGCGACCGTCGGCGCGTTGCGCCTCTACCGGTTGTCCGTCCACGTGCACCGTGACACGGTGCAGCTCACCGGGGTCCGTGGTGGTGATGGACACGCGCTCGACACCCGAAGGAGTGATAGATAGTCCGTCGGTCAGGTCGTCGACGGCGAGACCGACGCCACGACTGTGCACGATCGTCGTCACGACCCCCGCGATCAGCAGCAGCACCACGACACCGACGGCCGGTATCAGTACGCGCTTCCTCTTGCGAGCTGAGTCCTTCGGGGCTGAATCCGACATCCGGCGACTCCGATCTGGGGTGTGACACCAGCGCTACCACCGAAGCGCTACCACCGAACTAACCCTGTTGCCCGCCACCAAACCGAAGGTCATCCGAAGGGGTGTACTCCTGTTTCCGCGGGCATTCACGCGCAACCATCCGAGGGTGAATTCCATATCGTCCAGGCTGATCGCGGCTGTCGTGGCGCTCGTCGTGGCCCTGTGCTGCGGATGCGCCGCCCAGCCCACGACCGAATCGCCCGAACAGGCCGCGGCCATGCCGCCGCCTTCCTCCGCCGCACCCGCTTCCGCCGCACTTGCTCCCTCCGCGCCTGCTTCTTCTGGGCAACCCGACCCGGCGGCGGTCCGCGCCAACGAACTGGGGCAGGTCCCGATCCTGATGTACCACCGGCTGGTAGATCAGCCGACGTCGGTCTACGACCGGACACCGACGGCGTTCCGGGCCGAACTCGAACGGCTGGCGAACGAGGGGTACGTGCCGGTGACGACAACCGAGTACGCGACCGGCCGCATCGACATCCCGGCCGGCGCGCACCCCGTCGTGCTGACCTTCGACGACGGCGACGCGACGCAGTTCGCGCTCGGCCCCGACGGGCAGCCCGCGCCCGGCACCGCGATCGCGATCCTGCTCGACGTGGCCGCGCGGCACCCCGGCTTCCGGCCGGTGGCGAGCCTCTACGTCAACGCGGCGCCGTTCGGTTCGGCGGACGGCGCGGCGTTGCGGTGGCTGCGCGATCACGGGTTCGAGATCGGCAACCACACGCTGGAGCACACCAACCTCGGCCTGGCATCCGATCAGCGGGTGCAGGAGGCGATCGCGTCGGGGCAGCGGGAGATCCAGCGGGCCGTGCCGGACTACCGGGTGTCGAGCCTCGCGCTGCCGTTCGGCGCGGTGCCGGCCAACGCCCCGCTCGCCCAGCGGGGAGCCTCCGACGGCGTGTCGTACGACTACGTGTGCGTGCTGATGGTCGGCGCGGGCGCGGCACCGTCACCGTACTCGGCGGAGTTCGACCCGCTGAGCACGCCGCGCATCCGGTCGCAGGACGCGACCGGTGAGGAGGCCCGTTACGGCTCGACGGTGTGGCTGGACCAGTTGGCCGCCGCACCGGACCAGCGCTACACCTCCGACGGCGTCGTCGACCGGATCTCCTACCCGACCTCGGCGGGCACGCCCGCCCCGCAGTTCGCGGACCGGGCCGTCGGCTACTGACCCCCGGTCAGGCGGTGGCGCGGGCGTGGTTGCGCAGGGCGACTGCGGCCCGTTCCAGGCTGCCCAGCACGCCCTGTGGCAGCTCGTGGTGGCGTCCCACGACCTCCTGCACCATGACCTGCATCGGCGCGGACTCCTCCGCCTCCACCACCGCGAGCACCTTGAACGCCGTGCCGGGCGGGAACACCACCCGCTCCTGGATCACGCTGCCGAACGAGTCGACCACCGACACCCGACGACCGGTCACCGACCACATCAGGAACTCGACCCGCCCGTCGACCGGCATGGTCGGCCCGGCCACCGTGTTGAGCAGGCCGTGCTCCACCAGCACGTCACCCGTGCGGTACCGGCGCGCCTCGCCCCAGCACACCGTCACGCCCTGGTGCGACGGCAGCCGGCGCAGGCCCGACACCACCGAAGCCGCGTACGGCCACAGCCGACCCAGCTTCCCGGTGCGCAGCGCCTCGACCAGGATCTCCTCGTCGTGCTGGAGACACGCCGACACCGCCGCGAGGTCCGTCACCACCGCTTCGAACGCCTCCGGGTCGTCCGGGCGTTCCACTATGTGCCGGCACGCCACCGCCGCGTGCTCCCCGTAGCGCTCGCCGAGCATCCGGCGCAGCGCGTCACGTTCCTGCTCGGTGCTGCGGTGGTCGGGCGGGACGATCTCCTCGCCGACCTGCTCACCCCACACCGGCGCGGGGGAGTCCGACAGCGGCCCGTCGACGCTGAGCGGCACCGGCTCGTCCGCCACCACCAGCGGCGGCGGCTCCTCCTCCGCCACCGGCGGCCGGGGCATCGGGGACGGGTCGCAGAACACGACCTTCAGCAGCCGCCGGACCTCCGGCTCCAGCCGTTCGACCAGCGACGCGCCCGCCACCGCGACCGCGCCCGCCGTCGTGCGGCCGGGCGTGCCGACGGTCAGGCGCGCCCACTCCGGGTCGACCGGCAGGGACCGCACCTCGGGGCCGTTGTCCTCCGCGTCACGCACCCACAGCCCGGACGGCACGACCTCCAGCACCACGCCGCCGCCCAGGTCGAAGATGCCCGCGCCGCGCTCCACCAGACCCGGCACCGGCACCCGGTAGCCCGAGACGACCGGCACGCCCGCCGGCGCGTACCGCACCTCGGTCACGTACGGCCGCCACGTCTGCTGACCGCGCGGGTTCACCGCCACCACGGCCGCGCCGTTGCGCAGCGACGCCACCGGCAGGCCCGTGTAGAGCGAGATCGGCTCGCCGAGCTGGTCGGCCACCGCCTGCGCCTGGTGCTCGCCGCCGTACCAGACCAGCCGCACCCGCGACCGTGCCGCGGACGGCAGGCCGCCCAGCAGTCGGCACACCTCTTCGGTCGGGATCGGCGGCTGACCGGGACCGCCGATCACGACGGTCAGCACGTTGTCCCGGCACGGCAGCCCTATGACCGCCCGCGCGTCCGGCGCCTGGGGGTCGAACTGGGCGCGCTGGGCCCGCAGCCACAGGCCCGCCGGGATGGGTTCGGAGATGCCGACCTCACCGGTCGGCCACGGCGTGTTCGGATCGACGGCCTCCCAGTTCGGCACCGGGAACCTCCGGCCCATCGGCACCGGCGAGGCGCCCGGCAGGAACCGCAGCCAGCAGCCGTACCCGCCGTTGCCCGCGACGAACGCCGCGCCCGGCACCGTGGTCACGGCACCGTCCGGCGCCACCACCTCGGCCTGCAACTGCTCGGTGAGCCACTGCGCCGGAGCGGTCGGGCGCATCGAGCCGGAGTGCGAGGTCATCAACCGGACCGGCCCTCTGCCGTGCAACGCGGCGGCCACGGCCGGCCAGAACCCGTTCTCGTCGCCGTTGGGCGGGTCGATCACCACCACCGTGCGGCCTCTGTCGACCGGCAGGCTCCGTCCCAGCGCGACCGCAGCCGGGGTCGCCCCTCCGGGCGGCCCGATCACCAGCGTCGCGCCCGCGAACGACGCGGAGAACTGGGCGGGCGCGGATGCGGGCGCGGGCGGTGGGGGTGAGGGCATGGGCTCTCGCTCGACCACGGGCTCCACCAGCGGGGCACGCTCCTTCGGTGCGGCACGTCGGAACATCAAGGCGCCCGATCACCTCCAGGCACTACAGTGCGGGACCGCCCGCACTCTACGCGGACGGCGCCAGGGTAGGGGTGGCCGCGTTCCACCGCCCTCGTCCACTGTGGACCACAAACGGTCGCCCACCGCACCCGACCAGCGCGAGTGCAAAACGTCACGACCCCTTAACAACGCGTGCGCGGTCGCCGCACACTGGGAACCGCATGTGTCAACGAGCCGACGCGCGAACAGTGACGAAGTCGGATCGTGCGGTAACGCCAGGCGTGGACCCGGCGAGCCGAGGGTATGGGGAACACGAGGTGCGGGTACCTGGACGCACACGCGTTCGAACTTGTGTTCGAGTATGGCAAGATCGCAGGATGAAGCAGCCGAGGACGTGCGTAGCGAGCCCGACGTCCTCCTCGGTTACCGTGAACCGCTCGACGCACGCCACGACCTGGGGAGAACGACCCGGTGACCGCTGAGATCCTGTACGGGGCCGACGACCTGACCCACCTGGAGGGTCTGGAGGCGGTTCGCAAGCGCCCCGGCATGTACATCGGGTCCACCGACAGCAGGGGCATCAACCACCTGTTCTCCGAGGTGGTCGACAACTCCACCGACGAGGGCGTGGCCGGCCACGCCACCAGGATCGTCGTCACCCTGCACGCCGACGGCAGCGTCCAGGTCGACGACGACGGCCGCGGCATCCCCACCGGCACCCACGCCAAGTCCGGCCTCTCCGGCGTCGAACTGGTGCTCACCCGGCTGCACGCCGGCGGCAAGTTCGGCGGCTCCGGCTACAAGACCTCCGGCGGCCTGCACGGCGTCGGCGCGTCTGCTGTCAACGCGCTGTCCCACCGCTTCGACGTCGTCGTCCGCCGCGAGGGCAAGACGCACGAGATGTCGTTCGCGCACGGCGTGCCCGGCGTGTTCGACGGCCCCGGCCCCAAAGCCGCCTTCACCCGCCAGTCGGGCCTGCGCGTCACCGGCCGCACCAAGCGCACCGGCACGTCCATCCGCTACTGGTACGACGCCCGCTACTTCGAGAACGGCGCCGCGCTCGACGTCGAGGCGGTCCGCACCAAGCTGCGCAACACCGCCTTCCTCGTCCCCGGCGTGACCTACGTCCTGCGCGTCGCCACCGACAGCGCGATCGGCGAGGAGGCGTTCCACTACCCCGGCGGCCTGGTCGACATGGTCGACTACCTGGCGCCCGCCAGCGACAAGCCCGTCTCCGGCACCCTGCTCATCACCGGCACCGGCATCTACCACGAGAACGCGGCCGACGAGAACGGCGTCATGCGGTCCAAGGTCGAACGCCAGGCCGAAGTCGAGATCGCGCTGCGCTGGGGCACCGGCTACGAACGCACCGTCGAGTGCTTCACCAACACCATCCGCAACGTCCACGGCGGCACCCACCGCAAGGGCTTCGAACGCGCCGTCCTCAAGGCCGTCCAGGACGCGATCGGCAAGACCAGGGGCCTGCTCAAGCCCAAGGAAGACCCGCCGACCCTCGACGACGTGCTCGAAGGCATGACCGCCATCGTCCACGTCCGCATCCCCGAACCGCAGTTCACCTCGCAGACCAAGGACGAACTGTCGACCGCCGGCATCACCAAGGTCGCGTCGCTCATCGTCGACAAGCACATCAAGGCCTGGACCGAGGACCGCCGCACCAAGTCCGAAGCCAAGATCGTCCTGCAAAAGGTCGTCGACGCCGCCCGCGTCCGCCTCACCCAGAAACAACAAAAGGACGCCGCCCGCCGCAAGACCGCCCTAGAGGGCGCCGCAATGCCCGCCAAACTGGTCGACTGCCGCACCACAGGTGTTTCGCGAAGCGAACTTTTTCTCGTGGAAGGCGACAGCGCGCTCGGCTCGGCGCGCATGGCCCGCGTGTCCGAGTACCAGGCGCTGCTCCCGTTGCGCGGCAAGATCCTCAACGTGCAGAAGGCCAGCCTCGCCGACACGCTGCGCAACGCCGAGATCGCCAGCATCGTGCAGGTCCTCGGCGCGGGCACCGGGCGGACGTTCGACCTCACCACCATGCGCTACGGCCGGGTCATCCTGATGGCCGACGCGGACGTGGACGGGTCGCACATCCGGACCCTGCTGATCACCCTGTTCGCCAAGTACATGCGGCCGGTGATCGAGGACGGCCGGCTCTACGCCGCCATGCCGCCGTTGCACAAGGTCGTCACCAAGGGCCGCAACGCGGAGACCCACTTCACCTTCAGCCAGCGCGAGATGGAGCAGAAGGTCGCCAAGCTGGAGAAAGCGGGCAAGACGGTGATCAAACCGGTGCCCCGGTTCAAGGGCCTCGGCGAGATGGACGCGGACGAGCTGTGGGAGACCACGATGAACCCCGCCACCCGCTCCGTGCGCCGCATCACCATGCACGACGCGGAAGCCGCGGAAGCCGCGCTGGAACTGCTGATGGGCGAGAAGGTCGAGCCGCGCCGGGCGTGGCTCGTCGAGTCGTCCGCCCGGGTCGACCAGTCCGCGATCGACATCTGACCCGCCTGCCACCGCCTGATACGAGGGAACGACCGACCATGGCACGCCGCAAGACCCCCATCACCAGGGTCGACCCGTCCGCCTTCGACCGCGCGGGCGCCCAGGTCTTCGACAACTCGCTCACCACCGAGATCGAGGACTCGTACCTGGAGTACGCCTACTCGGTGATCCACTCCCGCGCCCTGCCCGACGCGCGGGACGGTCTCAAGCCGGTGCACCGCCGCATCCTGTTCTCGATGAACGAGCAGGGCTACCGCCCGACCAGCGCATACGTGAAGTCCTCGCGCGTGGTCGGCGACTGCTTCGTACGCGGCGCGCTCGTCTCCACGCCCGAGGGCCTGCGGCCGATCGAGCAGATCGAGATCGGCGACCACGTCCTGGACGGCCGGGGCGAGCCCGTCGCGGTCAACGCCGTCTACGAGAACCCGGTGTCCGAGCTCGTCCGCGTCACCTGGTCGGACGGCCACTCGATGCTCGTCACCCCCGGCCAGCGGTTCCGCACCCTCGACTCCACCGACGCCGACGTCTGGACCGACGCACGCGACCTCGTCGGCGCACACACGGTCGGCTTCGCCGGCGAACGGCACGCGAACCTGCTCACCGACGGCGACGCGACCGGTTTCGTGCTCGGCCTCGTGGCCGCGGCCGGCGACGTGCTCCCCGACGGCCGGGTGCGGCTGGAACTGGCCGACGTCGACCCGATCGACATCGCACACGGCTGGGCCATCTCCAACGACCTGACCGCCTCCCGCGACAAGATCCAGGCGAACGACCACGACCGCCACACCCTCACCTTCGCCCACCACCCCGACCTGGACGCCGCCGTGTCCGGCCGCCTGGACGCCGTGCTGCGCGACCGCTCTGCCTGGACGCCGTTCCTCGCGGGCCTGTTCACCGCCTCCGGCTCCGTCCGCGACGGCCGCGAGATCGTGATCCCCGGCGGCGAACCCGAGTACGCCCTGCTCGCCGACGCCGGCATCCGCGCCCACCGCGACGCCACCACCCTCACCATCACCGGCCGCGACGCCGCCGCACTGGCCGTGGCGCTACTGCGCTGGACCGGCGTCGGCCCCCGCCAGGACGGCCTGGTCCAGGCGATCCGCAACGCCAAGCACGCCACCGACCAGCCGTTCCCGCACGTCATCTCCGTCGAACCGGCCACGCCCGACACCACGTACGACATCCAGGTCGCCAGCGAAGAGCACGCATTCGTCGTGAGCGGCTTCGTCGTGCACAACTGCATGGGCAAGTACCACCCCCACGGCGACACCGCGATCTACGACGCGATGGTCCGCCTGGCCCAGGACTTCTCCCTCAACACCCCGCTGGTCGACGGACACGGCAACTTCGGAAGCCCGGACGACGGACCGGCTGCCTCGCGTTATACCGAGGCTCGGATGTCGCCCGCCGCGATGTTGCTGGTCGGTGAGTTGGACGAGGACACCGTCGACTTCCGGCCCAACTACGACGGGTCGTTGCAAGAGCCGTCGGTGTTGCCGGCCGCGTTCCCGAACCTGCTGGTCAACGGCACGTCGGGGATCGCGGTCGGGATGGCGACGAACATGATTCCGCACAACCTGGGCGAGGTCGTGGCGGCGGCGCGGCACCTGGTGACGCATCCGGACGCGACGCTGGACAAGTTGATGGAGTTCATCCCCGGCCCGGACCTGCCGACCGGTGGGGTGCTGCTCGGGTTGGACGAGGTGCGCAAGGCGTACGAGACCGGGCGCGGTGTGGTGCGGATGCGGGCCAAGGTCGAGACCGGGTTGCTGGAGGGCAGTCGGGGGCGGCAGGCGATCACGGTCACCGAGCTGCCGTACGGCGTCGGGCCGGAGAAGATCATCGAGAAGATCACCGACGAGGTGACCAAGTCGAAGCGGCTGTCCGGCATCTCCGACGTGAAGGACCTGACCGACCGCGAGAACGGCACCCGCGTGGTGATCGAGTGCAAGGTCGGCGTGAACCCGCAGGCGTTGCTGGCCGATCTCTACCGGCTCACGCCGATGGAGCAGTCGTTCGGCATCAACAACCTGGTGCTGGTGGAGGGTCAGCCGCGGACGCTGGGGTTGAAGGCGCTGCTGGAGGTGTTCCTCAAGCACCGGTACGAGGTGGTCACCCGGCGCACGAGGTACCGGCGGCGCAAGCGCGAGGACCGGCTGCACCTGGTCGAGGGCCTGCTCAGGGCGCTGCTGGACATCGACAAGGTCATCAAGCTCATCCGGGGCAGCGAGAACGCGGCCGCCGCGAAGGAGGGCCTGATGAAGTCGTTCAAGCTCTCCGAGATCCAGGCGACCTACATCCTGGACACGCCGTTGCGCCGGCTGACCCGTTACGACTCGTTGGAGTTGGAGGCGGAGCAGGAGAAGCTGCGCGGTGAGATCGCCGAGCTGAGCAAGATCCTGGACGACCCGGCGGTGTTGAAGAAGGTCGTGTCCACGGAGTTGGGGAAGGTGGCCAAGGACCTCCAGCAGGAGCGCCGCACGATGCTGCTCGACGGTGACCTGAAGGAGGTGCTGGCGGCGTCGAAGCCGGCCGGTCCGCTGGAGGTCGCCGACGACCCGTGTCAGGTGGTCCTGTCCGCGACGGGTCTGGTGGCGCGGACGGCTGCCGAGTCGGAGGAGTCGTCGGAGGCACGTCGGCGCAACGGCCGGACGAAGCACGACGCCGTGGCGGCCACGGTCCACACCACGGCGCGCGGGCAGGTGCTGCTGGTGACGAACCGGGGGCGGGCGTTCAAGACCGATGTGCTGCCGTTGCCGGTGTTGCCGGAGCAGAGCGGCACGGTGTCGTTGAGCGGTGGCATGGCGGCCAGTGAGCTGGTCGACCTGGAGGCCGGTGAGAAGGTCGTGGGCATCGCGCCGTTGACGGACACGGAGTCGCCGGGGCTGGCGTTGGGCACGAGGTCGGGCACGGTGAAGGTGTGTTCACCGGAGTGGCCGGTGCGGTCGGACGAGTTCGAGGTGATCACCCTCAAGGAGGGTGACGAGGTGGTCGGCGCGACCTGGCTGGCCGGCGCCGACGAGACGCTGGTGTTCGTGACGTCCGAGGCCTCGCTGTTGCGCTACCCCGCGTCGTTGGTCCGTCCGCAGGGCCTCAGGGGTGGCGGTATGGCCGGTATCAACGTCGGCTCGGATTCGCACGTGGTGTTCTTCGGCGCGGTCCGCACGGACGATGACGTGCACGGCGAGCCGATGGTGGTCACCTCGACCGGTCAGAGCGTGAAGGTGACGCCGTTCTCCGTGTACCCGGCGAAGGGGCGGGCGACGGGTGGTGTGCGCGCGCACCGGTTCCTCAAGGGTGAGACGGCGTTGGCGTTGGCCTGGGTGGGCCCGCGACCGGCCGGTGCGGCGGCGAACGGTTCTCCGGTGGAGTTGCCCGCACCGGACGAGCGCCGCGACGGTTCCGGTCACGCCCACCCCGGTCCGGACGTGGTGGGTCACCGCATCGAGCGTGACTGACAATCGTTTTCGGTAAGCTCGGCGGTGTGACCACACTGCTGAGTCGTGCGGACGCCGAGGAGCTGCGGCGGAGTTGGGATGTGCGGCAGGGACCGTTCCTGCCGCACCGGGACGAGGCGTTCGCCGTGCTGGCGGACGCCGCCCTCGGGCGCAGGGCGCTCGACCTCGCGGGCGGAACCGGGGCGATCGCGTCGCGGCTGCCGAACGCCGAGGTGACGCTCCTCGACGTCGACCCGGTGCTGCTGGTGATTGCCCGTGCCGCGCTCGGTGACCGGGTGGCGGTGGTGGCGGCCGATCTCAGTGCGCCGGGGTGGGGCGCCGGTCTGGAGTTCGACGCCGTGGTGGCCGGCACCGCGTTGCACTGCTTCGCTCCGGACCGGCTGCGGGCGCTGTACGGGGAGATCCACGCGGTGCTCGCGCCCGGTGGCGTGTTCGCCAACGCCGACCGGATGCCCGTCGACGCAGAACGCGCGCCCGAGAGCAACGACGGCATGCCCGGCTGGCACGAATGGTGGGCGAAGGCTCTCGCGCACCCGGCGTTGGCCGAGGCCGCGCGCGACCGGGTGGACGGCAAATCCGCCGACTTCTACCCGCCCGCGTCCTGGCACGTCGAAGCCCTGCGCGCGGCGGGTTTCGACAACGTCGAGGTGCGGTGGCGGAGGGATGACACGGCCGTGGTCGTCGCCCGCCGGACCCGCTAGCTGTAGAACCGGCGCAACCGCGGCCACACCTGCGACCACGCCACCGGGTCGCACACCGCGATCTCGGTGCCGTCCTCCTCGTTCTCCACGACCGACTCGTGCCGCGCGGCCACGCGACAGCCGGTGAACACGGGGCTGTGCCCACCCACCACGATCACCGGCCCGGTCGAGGTGTCCGGCGGCGCCCCCAGTCCGCGTACGACCACCTGCACCGCGACGACGATCCCGACCTCATGGGTGGCGAACCGGGGCAACGCGGGTAACCGGGGCTATCGACTCGTGCACCGTGCCTCCCCATAGGTGACCCGTGACACACCTTGGCGTGGTCCGCGCCACCGGACAACACCGGAATACCCGATCACGCGGTACCGTTGTGCCAGATAGTTGAAAGTGCAACTACCTGGATCGAGGAGTGGCCATGCAGTTCGGTGTCTTCACCGTCGGCGACGTGACGCCCGACCCCACCACGGGCCGGACACCGACCGAGGCCGAGCGCATCAAGTCGATGGTCGCGATAGCGCTGAAGGCCGAGGAGATCGGCCTGGACGTGTTCGCGACCGGCGAGCACCACAACCCGCCGTTCGTGCCGTCGTCGCCGACCACGATGCTCGGCTACGTCGCGGCGCGCACCGAGAAGTTGATCCTGTCCACCGCCACCACGCTGATCACCACCAACGACCCGGTGAAGATCGCCGAGGACTACGCCATGCTCCAGCACCTGGCCGACGGCCGGGTGGACCTGATCATGGGCCGCGGCAACACCGGTCCGGTGTACCCGTGGTTCGGCAAGGACATCCGCGACGGCATCGACCTCGCGATCGAGAACTACGCCCTGCTGCACAAGCTGTGGCGGGAGGACGTGGTGGACTGGCAGGGCAAGCACCGCACGCCGCTGCAGTCGTTCACCTCGACCCCGCGCCCGCTCGACGACGTGCCGCCGTTCGTCTGGCACGGCTCGATCCGCAGCCCGCAGATCGCCGAGCAGGCCGCCTACTACGGTGACGGCTTCTTCGCCAACCACATCTTCTGGCCCAAGGAGCACTTCCAGCGGCTGATCACCTTCTACCGCGAGCGCTACGAGCACTACGGGCACGGCGCCGCGCACCAGGCGATCGTCGGCCTCGGCGGCCAGGTCTTCATGCGCCGCAACTCGCAGGACGCGGTGCGGGAGTTCCGGCCGTACTTCGACAACGCCCCGGTGTACGGGCACGGCCCGTCGCTGGAGGAGTTCACCTCGCAGACCCCGCTGACCGTCGGCAGCCCGCAGGAGGTCATCGACAAGACGCTGACCTTCCGCGACCACTTCGGCGACTACCAGCGGCAGCTGTTCCTGATGGACCACGCCGGCCTGCCGTTGAAGACGGTGCTGGAGCAGTTGGACCTCCTCGGCGAGATCGTGCCGACGCTGCGCCGCGAGTTCGCGGTCGGCCGGCCCGCGGACGTGCCGGACGCGCCCACCCACGCGTCGATGCTGAAGGCCGTCGTCCGATGACTGCCGGTCCGATGGCTGCCGGTCCGATCACGACTCTGGCGGTCGTGCACGCCGGCCTCGGCTCGCCCTCGTCGACCCAGCTGTTGGCGACCCGGCTGGCGGAGGCCACCCAGAACGAGGTGGCACGGCGGCAGGCGCCCGACCTGGAGGTGCGCTCGGTGCACCTGCGGGACGTGGCGCGCGACATCGCGGACAACCTCGTCACCGGGTTCCCCAGCGCACGGCTGCGCGAGGTGGTGGAGTCGGTGACCGGCGCGGACGCGGTGATCGCGGTGACGCCGACGTTCAACGCCTCCTACAGCGGCCTGTTCAAGTCGTTCGTGGACGTGCTGGAGCCGGGGTCGTTGGCGGGCAAACCGGTGCTGATCGGCGCGACCGGCGGCACCGAGCGCCACTCGCTGGTGCTCGACCACGCGTTGCGCCCGTTGTTCGCCTACCTGCGGACCATCGTCGTGCCGACCGGCGTGTACGCCGCGTCGTCCGACTGGGGCGCGGAAGGCCTGCCCGGCCGCATCGACCGGGCCGCCGGCGAACTGGCCGACCTGCTCGTCGGCCGGGCCGCCCCGACCCCCACCCCGGCCTCCGCTTCGATCGAGGATTTCGTGCCGTTCGACCAGCTGCTCGCCGGTCGGTGAGCAGCCCACGCGGGTGAGGCGGGAATGGAGCTGATCACTGGTCCGGATGCCGCATAGGGTTCGGTCCATGTCCGCCTCGCTGCACCTCGCGGTGCGCAACGCCGCCGCCCTGACGACCGCACTCGCCCGCACCCGCGGGCACGACCTGATCACCCGCGGCGCGTTCCTCGCGATGAGCGGGCCGACCCTGCTGCGGGTGCTCGCGGTGCGCCCGGACCCCGACCCGGACGAGTTCGCCGAGCTGGAGCTGCTGGTCAAGCGGGCCGGGGCGCGGGTGGTGGTCGAGGACTCGTTCGGCACGATCGACGGTGCGGCGCTCGGGCTCACCTCACGGCAGCTGCCGGTCATGATCCGGCCGCACGAGCCCGTGCCGCCGCCCGCCCTGGAGATCACGCCCGTCCGCACGCCGGCCGAGTGGGCCGTCGCCGAGCAGGTCGTCATCGACGGCTTCCCCATGCCCGGCTTCCCCACCGGCAACGCGTTGCCGGTGGGGCTGCTGGACCGGGACGGCTTCCGGATGCACCTGGTGTGGTGGGAGGACTCGGCGGCCGGGGCGTGCCTGACCGTCGAGGCGGACGACGCGGTCGGCGTGCACTGGGTGACCACCCTGCCCGGATACCGTTCCCGCGGCGTCGCCCGAGCGTTGATGCACGCGATGATCAACGAGTTCCCGGTGCCGATGACCCTCACGGCCGCGAAGCCGGGCCGGCCGCTGTACGAATCGCTCGGCTTCTCGGTCGTCACCGAGGCCACGTGGTGGTCGAACTCGAACTGACCCGCCGGCCGTCCTGACCCGCCGGCCGTCCTCGAACCGACCCGCTCTTCTTCCCGAACCGACCGCTAGTCGTCGAGCCCGAGGTAGCCGTACTCGGGTTTGCCGGTCGGCTCGCACGTCAGCACGGACGCGCCGCTGCCGGTCGTGCGGCTGTCCACCAGTCGCATCCCGGTGGGCGGCGTGCCCTCCCGGAACAGCCGCTTGCCCGAGCCCAGCACCACCGGGACCACCCACAGCTGGTACTCGTCCACCAGGCCGTGCGCGATCAACGTCTGGAGCAGCTCGCCGCTGCCGTGCACTTGCAGCTCACGGCCCGGCCGCTGCTTCAGCTCCGCCACCTGCCCGACCACGTCGGTGAGCACGGTCGTGCCCGCCCACCCGGGGTCGGTCAGCGTGGTCGAGGCAACGTACTTGGGCCGGGAGTTGAGGTTGGTCGAGATCGGGTCGTCCGGGTCGTCCACGCGCGGCCAGTGCGCGGCGAAGATGTCGTAGGTGCGGCGGCCCAGCAGGAACGCGTCGGCCCGGCCGAACCGTTCGCCGATGATCGAGTGCAGGTCGTCGTCCACGAACGGCGCCATCCAGCCGCCCGAGTCGAACCCGCCGTCGCGGTCCTCGTCGGGACCGCCGGGGCCCTGCACCACGCCGTCGAGGGTGAGGAACGTCGTCACGGTGAGTCGCATCTGGTGCTCCTTGCTCGTTGTCTTCACCAGTCAGACGAACGGCGAGCAGCCGGATCGACACGGCCCGGCAAAAGGTCGCTCTACGAGTCGCTCGGGCTGCCTGCCGACCCGGAGCCGCCGCTGTCGTGCCCGGTCAGGCTCGCGACGAGGTCGACTGCGACCTCGCCGGCCCGTTCGCCGCCGGGGTGCGCCGCGCTCGCGTACATGCCCTCGATGATGAGCCAGATCTGGTCGGCCAGCACGTCCGGTCGCGGGCTGCCGGTCTGCCGGGTCAGCTCGAGCGGACGGGGGAGGGCTCGCTGCCGGAGGTGGCGGACGTGTTCGACACCGTCGAACGGGTCGCCGGGCGGCCGGCCACCTCACTGCGGAGCTTCCTCGAACGCCACCGCGGGCACTTCCAGCCGGCCCTGCACACGAGTCGATTCCCGGCAGCGTGAGCCCGAGGCCGATCTCCCCCGGGCACGGCAACCTCCCGCCCATTTCCGCGCTCCCGGCGTTACCTTGGGAGGATGACCGCAGAGGTGGGGCAGCGGTCCCGGCTGGCCGCGGTGGACAACCTGAAGGTGCTGCTCGTCGCCTGGGTGATCGGCGGGCACGCGCTCCTCGGGTACTCCGCGGTAGGCGGGTGGCCGTACGACGAGGTCAACGAAGTCACCTTTGAGCCGCACGTCGAGGCCGTGCTCGCCGCCGTCCTGGGCCCGTCGGGTCTGTTCCTGATGGGCACCTTCTACCTGCTGTCCGGACTCTTCACGCCGGAGTCGTTGGCGCGCAAGGGAATCGCGCGGTTCATCGGCGACAGACTGGTACGCCTGGGCATCCCGTTCGCGGTGTCGGCGCTGCTGGTGTGGCCGCTGTCGCTCTGGCTGGCCTACCGTGCGGCCGGGCACGACGTCACGCCGTGGTGGGTGTTCACCCACCGTGACCCGCTGCTGGACTCCGGCTCGCTGTGGTTCGTGGAGATCCTGCTGCTGTTCTCCATCGCCTACGCGCTGTTCGGCCGGCCGCGGCTGACGCCGTTCGTGCTGACCGGCGTGCACCTCGTGGCGGTCACGGCCGCCGTCGTGGTGAGCACGTTCGCGGTGCGGCTGTGGGTTCCGGCGCGCAGCGGTCAGGTCGGTGACCTGCACATCTGGTGGTGGCCGCAGCTGATCGCGATGTTCGGTCTCGGCATCGCGGGCGCGGGGTCCGGCTTCGCCGAACGGGTGCCCGAACGGATGTGGCGCGGCAGCCGGGTGATCGCGGTGCTGACGATCCTGTCCGTGCCGGTGGCCGCCGTCGCCCTGGGCGTCTCGGACCTCTCCGGGCAGGCCGGGCCGTTCCTCGGCGGCTGGCGGTGGCAGGCGCTGCTGTTCGCCGTGGTGGAGGCGGTGCTCGTGGTCGGCGGATCGGTGTGGCTGCTCGGCTGGGCGCAACGGCGGCTGACCCGGGACGGCCCGCTGGCCGTGGCGCTCTCGCGGGGCGCGTTCGTCGCGTTCTTCATCCAGGGGCCGGTGTTGATCGTGCTCGCGGTGGCGGCCCGGCCGTTACCGTTCCCGGCCGAGGTGAAAGCGTTCCTGGTCGCCGCGGCGGCGATCGCGGTGTCGTTCGCGACGGGCTGGGCGCTGACCAGTCGAACCCGGGCGAGCAGGTTTTTCTAGTGCCCGGACCGCCGGTCCGCATTTGAAATGAATGGGCCGACGGTATTGCCCGCGAGAATACGGAGGTATTCGCACGACGTTGCCCGAATCGGTGCGTGATGCGGTCGAATGGTGATGTCTTCGGGCCGCGTGCTCACCTGGTGGGAAGCCCGAACGGGTGACTCCGGCGCGACACCGCGTGATTTCCACAACGTGGGACACCTGGGCGTACCCGGAACGAGGACGGGTCGCTCGGTGTGGGAGACTTCGGCCCATGGCTCCTCTTCGCTTCGCCCTGCCCAACAAGGGCTCGTTGAGTGCTCCCGCGGCCCAAATGCTGGCCGAAGCGGGTTACCGGGTGAGCAGGTCCGGCCGAGAGTTGATCGTGGCGGACCCGGCAAATGATGTGCAGTTCTTTTTCCTGCGGCCCCGCGACATCGCGGTGTACGTGGGCGAGGGGTCGTTGGACGTCGGCATCACCGGTCGTGATCTGCTGCTCGATTCCACCGTGTCCGCGAAGGAAATCCTGCCGCTCGGCTTCGGCCGGGCGTCGTTCTACTTCGCGTCGAAGCCCGGCGGCATCCACGACGCCCCCGGCCTGGAGGGCAAGCGGATCGCGACCAGCTACCCGCACCTGGTCGAGCACCACCTGGCCGACCTCGGCATCAAGGCGCACCTCGTGCGGCTCGACGGCGCGGTGGAGACCGCCGTGGAACTGGGCGTGGCCGACGCGATCGCCGACGTGGTGGAAACCGGCATCACGCTGAAGACCTCGGGCCTGGAGACGTTCGGCTCGCCGATCCTCAAGTCCGAGGCCGTGCTGATCCAGGGCGACACCGTCGCCGGCAACGGGGACTCGGTGCGCGCGGTCGAGATCCTGCACCGCCGGCTCCAGGGCGTGCTGATCGCCCGCCGTTACGTGATCCTCGACTTCGACTGCCCGGTGGAGGCGCAGGAGGAGGCCTTCAAGCTGGTGCCCGGCATCGAGTCGCCCACCGTCTCGCCGCTGGCCCGCGAAGGCTGGGTGGCCGTGCGCTCCCTCGTGCCGCGCGACGACGCCCCGTTCATCATGGACGAGCTGTGGCGCGTCGGCGCCCGCGCCATCCTGGTCAGCTCACTGGACACCTGCCGCATCTAGCACCTGGCAAGAACACCCCGGACTCCACGTTCCGGCACGTCACGACGTGCGGGGACGTGGAGTTCGTCGTTCCGGGCGTTCAACTCGCGCGTTCTGGGCGTTGGACACGCGTGTTCTGGGGGTTGGACACGCGGGTGCTAGATCTGGTCTAGCGGGGTGTCTCGCGCCTTCTCGGTGAGAGGAGGTGGCAGATGCAGCCGTTGCACATCGCGGTGATCATCGGCAGCACCCGCCAGGGACGCGTCGGTGACGTTATCGGCAGGTGGGTCGCCGGGGTCGCGGCACAGCGTGCCGACGTGGAACCGGTCGTGGTCGACCTGGCGGACTACGACTTCCCGCCGTGCTACCCGGCGCAGCCGACCGCGGAGATGCGGCGGTTCACCGGCCAGGTGGCGGACGCGGACGGGTTCGTCGTCGTCACGCCCGAGTACAACCGCAGCTTCCCCGCCTCCCTCAAGCAGGCCATCGACTACGCCTACGACGAGTGGCGCGCCAAGCCCGCCGGGTTCGTCTCCTACGGCTCCGGCTCCCAGGGCTTCCACGCGGTGGAACAGCTCCGAACAGTTTTCACCGAGCTGCACGTCATGACTGTGCGCACCGGCGTCGGCGTGAACCTGCTCGCGGACGAACCGCTCGACTCCGAGCACCGCCGGTGTGCCGCGGAAGCGATGTTCGACCAACTCTCCTGGTGGGCGTCGGCCCTGAAAGAAGCCCGCACCCGACGCCCCTACGTCTCCTAGCGGTATCTCTCCCAGAAGGGGAAAATCATGAACGCCATCGAAACGTCGGGCCTGGTCAAGGTCTTCGGCGACACCCGCGCGGTGGACGGCGTCGACCTGACCGTGCCCGCCGGGGCGGTGTACGGCCTGCTCGGCCCGAACGGCGCGGGCAAGACCACGACGGTCCGCCTGCTCGCCACGCTGCTGCGACCCGACGACGGGGAGGCGCGGGTGTTCGGCCGCGACGTGCGCACCGATCCGGACTCCGTGCGGCAACTCGTCAGCCTCACCGGGCAGTACGCCTCGGTGGACGAGGACCTGACCGGCACCGAGAACCTGATCCTGTTGGGCAGGCTGCTGGGCCACACCCGCGTCCACGCCCGGAACCGGGCCGCGCAGCTGTTGGAGGCGTTCGGCCTGACCGACGCGGCGGCCAAGCAGGTCAAGCACTACTCGGGCGGTATGCGGCGCCGGCTGGACATCGCGGCCAGCATCCTCAACACGCCGAAGCTGCTGTTCCTGGACGAGCCGACCACCGGCCTGGACCCGCGCAGCCGCAACCAGGTGTGGGACATCATCCGGGCGATCGTCGCGCACGGCACCACCGTGCTGCTGACCACGCAGTACCTGGACGAGGCCGACCAACTCGCGTCCCGCATCGCGGTGATCGACCACGGCAAGGTCATCGCCGAGGGCACCAAGGGCGAGCTGAAGGCGTCGGTCGGTGTCGGCTCGGTGCACCTGCGCCTGCGTGACGCCGACCAGCGGCCACAGGCGCAGCAGGTGCTGAAACGCGCGCTGGACGCCGACGTGCTGCTGGACTCCGACCCGGTCGCGTTGACCGCGCGCCTGACCGTCCGGGCCCACGAGCAGGCCGCCGAGGCGCTGGCCCAACTCGCCCGCGAGGGCATCACCGTCGACACGTTCTCCCTCGGCCAGCCCAGCCTGGACGAGGTCTTCCTGGCCCTCACCGACAAGACCGACAAGACCGACAAGAAGGAGGCGGCGGCGTGACCGTCACCAAGGAACCCGAGCTCCTGCCCGCACCCAAGGCGGAGGACTTGGCGGCGGCGCTGCTGGAGACCGAGCGGCCCAACCGCCCGAGCGCGTTGTCCGCGTCGCTCACGTTCGGCTGGCGCGCGGTGCTCAAGATCAAGCACGTGCCGGAGCAGCTGTTCGACGTCACCGCGTTCCCGATCATGATGATCCTGATGTTCACCTACCTGTTCGGCGGCGCGCTCGCGGGCTCGCCGGGGGAGTACATCCAGTACCTGCTGCCCGGTATCACCGTGACCAGCGTCGTGATGATCACCATGTACACGGGTGTCGCGGTGAACACCGACATCGAGAAGGGCGTGTTCGACCGGTTCCGCACGCTGCCGATCTGGCGGCCCGCGCCGATGGTCGGGTACATCCTGGGCGACCTGCTGCGGTACGTGCTGGCGTCCACCACGATCATGATCGTGGGCCTGATCCTGGGTTTCCGGCCCGGCGGCGGGTTCGTCGGTGTCGTGCTCGGGGTGGCGGTGCTGGTGGCGTTCTCGTTCGCGTTCTCGTGGATCTGGACGATGTTCGGCCTGCTGCTGCGCAGCGAGAAGTCCGTGATGGGCGTGAGCATGCTGGTGCTGTTCCCGCTGACGTTCCTGTCCAACGTCTACGTCGACCCGGCCACCATGCCCGGCTGGCTCCAGCCGTTCGTCAACGTCAACCCGATCAGCAAGCTGGTGGCGGCGGTGCGGTCGCTGATGGCGGGCGGCTTCGACACCGACGCCATGCTGTGGACGCTCGGCTACGGCGTCGTGTTCACCGTCGTGTTCGGCGCCTGGACCATGCGCCTGTACAACCGGAAGTGATGCTCCGAAAACGGAGCTACAGCCGGAAGTGTTCCTGTCCTGAGTAGATGCACGTCGCCCCGGTCGACACGGCCTCACGCAGGTGGGCCGCGAGATCGGGGTGGCGTTCGTCCAGTTTCCGGAGGGTGTCGCGGATTCGGGCGGTGACGGCTTTGCGGGCGCGTTCGGCCTCGTCGCCGAGCCTGCGGGTGCGGCCGGCCAGGCCGGCGGCCGCACGCAGTTCCTCCAGCAGGGCCGCGCGCTCGCGGTCGAGGGCGGCGGCGCGGTTGTCGTCGAACGCGCGGTCGATCTCGTCGTCGAGCTGCGCCAACCGCCTGCGGTAGCGGGCCTTGGCCTCGTCGTCCAGCACCGGATCGCCGCCCAGACGTGCGGACGCCACGGCTTCCGGCGCCAGCAACGACACCGCGGCCACCGGCTCGCCCGGAGCGCTCAGCAGGACGTGCAGGTCGCGCAGCCCTTTCGAGTCCGGCAGCCGCACCGTGACCCCGCCGTACGACAACGCCCACACGTCGCCGTCGCGGCGGAACTCGTTGGCGGGCTGGTGATCCGCCAACGAGTGCAGGCCCAACGTGGCCGCGTCCCGCGCGGCGGACGCGGCCAGGTCCGCCGCCGGAGACCCCTGCGCGCGCAACGCCTCCGCCAGGTGACGGCGCGCCCGCACGGCCCACGGCCGGGCCCGCATCAGCTCCGCCGACCGCTGCGCCGCGGTCAACTCCTCCACCGCCTCGGCACACCGGCCCAACGCCAGGTCCACCACGCCGAGCCACAGGTCCACCGGCCCGCTGATATCGCACCCGTACAACGACACCAGCCACTTGCCCCGGTGCGGCGCCAACTGCGAGCGCACCCGCGCGGCCAGCTCACGGTCACCCGCGGCGAGCGCGAACTGGGCGTGGAACCGCAGCCACAGCGGCTCGAACGACGCCCGGTAGCGGTCGTCCACGGGCTGGTCCAGGTAACGCCGCGCGGTGGCCACGTCGCCGCGTTCGAGGGCGGTGAGGCCGGCCAGCAGACCGGGGCACGGGTAGCTGCTCGAGGCGATCTCGGCCGCCAACTCGTCCAGCCTGGCGAACGAACCCTGCGGCAGCATCAGCGCCCACCGCAGGTGCAGGTACATCACCCGGAACCCGGTGTGACTGTCCGCGCCCAGCTCGGTCGCCCTGGACAGGAATGCCTCCGCCTCGGCGAACCGGCCCTGCATGGTGGCGATGATGCACTGGTCGATGGCCGCCGTGAAGTTGAACCTGGTCACGCCCAGCCGCTCGGACAACGCCACGAACGTGTGCAGCTGGTCGAAGTAGCGCGGATCGCCCAACTCCACCAACGCCACCCACTGGAACGAGCTGGCGAAGTGCTCGGTCGTGTGGTCGCCGCTGCGCCGCGACACCGTGATCAGCTCGTCGGTCAACGCCAGCCGCAGCTCGGCGTTGCCGATGCCGGGCGTGGTGTCGTGCATCGACCACAGACCCGACGCCAACGCGTCGTCGTCGCCACCACCCCGCGCCGCCTCGGTGGCGTGCATGCTCATCTCGCGCGCCAGCACCTCCGGCGGCACGTCCGGTGGCGGTCCGATCAGCCGGGCGTAGGCCTCGCGCAGCGCCCCGACCGCCACGTCCTCGACGTCGGCGAACCGGTAGATCGCCAGCGCCACCCGGGCCAACGGCTCCGGGTCGTCCAGTCCACGCGCGGCGTCCGCCGCCTCGGCGAAGACCCGCTGCGCCTCGGCGGGTTCGCCGCAGTGGTACAGCTCGTGGCCCAGCTCCAAGGCGACGGCGATCCGCCGCCTGGTGCCCTGGGCGCGTTCCAACGCCCGTCGGTAGTGGCCGACGGCCTCCTCGACCGCGATCCGCCGGCTCGCGTCCCGGCCCGCCGCCACCATCAGGTCCACCGCGCGGTCGGCGGGCAGCAAGTCGCCCGCCAGATGTGCGTGCCTGGCCAGATCGGCGGGTAACACCTGGTCGGCCGGGGTGCCGTCCAACGCGCGCACCACAGCCGCGTGCTGTGCGTCCACATCGGACAGTGACGCGTACAGCGCCTCGCGCACCAGGTCGTGCGCGAAGGAGAACCGGCCGCCGCCCAGACCCAGCACCAGCCGGGCCTGCGCGGCCTGGTCGAGCAGCCGGTCCACCGCGGGCACCGGCAGCGACGCGACCGCGGCCAGCACCTTGCGGTGGAACTCGCGGCCGAGCACGGCGGCCGTGGCCAGCAGGTCGCGGACCGGCGCGGGCAGCAACGACAGCCGCCGGCGCAACGCGTCCCGCACGCCGGGGGCGATCGCGGTCACCGGGCCGCCGCCGTGCCACAGCCGGGCGGTCTGCTCGACGAAGAACGGGTTGCCGCCGGTGCGCCGGTGCACCTCGGCGACCAGGTCCGGGTCCGGCTCACGGCCCGCCGTGCGCGAGATCAACTCGCCGACCTCGGCCGGCGCGAGACCGGTCAAGGCGACCGTGACCGCCCGGCCGATCAACGGCGTCATCAACGGCCGCAGCGGGTGGTCCTCGGCGTCGACCTCGGCATCGCGGTAGGTGCAGACCACCAGCACCCGTTCGAACCAGGTGTGCTGAGCGGTGAACTCCAGCAGCTTCAACGACGCCGGGTCGGCCCAGTGCAGGTCCTCCAGCACGACCACCACCGGCCGGTGGTGCGACACGGCGACCAGCGCCGTCGCCACCGCGTCGTAGAGCGGGAAGCTCTCCGGCGTGTGCTCCGACTGCGCCTCGCCGAGCAGCACCGCCAGCGGACCCCGGTCGATCGCCGCCCACTCCTCGGGCGTGACGGCCCGGCGCAGCGCCCGGATCACCTGCACCCACGGCCAGTAGCCGGGCGCGCTGTCGGAATCCCAACAGGACCCGCCGAGCACCAGCGCGTCCTGCCGCCGGGCTTCCTCGGCCGCCCCGGTGACCAGCGTGGTCTTGCCGATCCCGGCCTCGCCGGCGACGAGCACCAGCCCGCCGTGGCTCCGGGTGGCGCGGTCGATCTCGGCGCGCAGCACCCCGGCTGGATGATCCCGTCCGATGAGTCGCATGGCAGGTGAAACCTAACCCACCGGTCCGACACCCGGCCGGTGATCAGGCGATGTCGGGCCCGGCCAGTTCGCTCAGCTGTGCGAACGCGGAGTCCACCGCGCCCGGCAGCGTGGTCGGGTCGCCGCCCGCCAACTCGCGCCCAGCCTGGAAGCACGCCAACGCGATCTGCGGCGCGAGGGCGGCCACCACGGGCGGCGCGCCGTGGTCGAGCAGGGTGGTGTGGAAGACCTCGGCGAACCGGGCGTACTTGCGGGCCGCCCGGTCGCGCAACTCCGCGTTGTCGTTGAGCAGCTTCTCGTGCGCCCGGTAGTGCTCTTCGTTCGCGGTGAACTTGTGGCACAGCTCCAGCACCACCGCGCGGATCTGCGCCACGGCGCCCGCCAGGTCCCGGACCGGTGGCTGGGCGCGGTGCCGCTCGGTCAGCTCCTCCAGCAGCACCTGCTCGTCGGAGAAGACGACTTCCTGCTTGTCGCCGAAGTAGCGGAAGAACGTGGTGCGGCCGACCTCGGCCCGTTCGGCGATGTCGGCCACCGTCACGTCGGCGAACCCGCGTTCGGCGAACAGCGCGAACGCCGCCTCCACGATCTGCTCCCGCGCGCGCTGCTGCTTGCGCTCACGCAGCGGCATCCGTCCCGACATGGGCTCAGCATAGCGGTTCGGTACGAAGTTCGGTACGGTACTCAGTACCAGTTAGAACGACGTACCACTCGATGAGGGAGTGACCATGGGAACCACGTTGATGACCGGCGCGAGCCGGGGCCTCGGCCGCCACGCCGCCGAACACCTGCTGCGCCACCACCCGGACCGGCACCTGCTCGTGTTCAACCGCAGGCCCGGGTTGGCCGCCGAACTGGCCGAGCGGACCGGCAACCGCAACGTCTCCGAGGTGGTGTGCGACCTGGCGTCGTTCGCCGACATCCGGCGCGCGGCGTCCGAAGTGGACGGACCGCTGGACGGGTTCCTGGGCAACGCGGGCCTGCAGATGACCAGCACGCGCAAGGTCACCGCCGACGGCGTGGAGATGACCTTCGGCGTGAACGTGCTGGCCTACTACCTGCTGCTGAACCTGCTCATGCCGCGCTTCACCAACCCCGCGCGGATCGTCGTGGTGGGCAGCGACGTGCACGACAGCGACTACAACAGCCTGGGCTTCATCCCGGCGCCGCGGTGGGACGACCCCCGCAAGTTGGCCCAGCCGGGAGAGGACACCGGCGTCGCGGGCAGGCGCGCGTACGCCACCAGCAAACTCGGCGTGATCTACCTCGTGCACGCCCTCCAACGCCGTCTGCCCGAGGGCGTCGACGTCTACTCCTACAACCCCGGCCTGGTGCCGGGCACGGGGCTGGCGCGCGATGCCGACCGGTTCAGCCAGGCCATCTTCCGCGTCGCGGGCAAGGCCCTCGTCGCCCTGCCCTTCGCCACGAGCCCGGCCAAGGCCGGTCGGCTGCTGGCAGAGACGATGACGGGGCCCCGTCCCGCTGACAGCGGTGCCTACATCAGCAAGGGCGAGGTGATCCCGTCATCGTCGGAGTCCTACGACGAGCGGCGCGAGGAAGAGTTGTGGGCCGCCGCCGACGAACTGTGCGGAATCCCGTCGGGTGGCATCCCCTCGGATGGCATCACCCGCACGCCAGACCGTTCAGCGTGAACCCGCCGGGCGCGGCGGACGACGAGCCATCGCGTCTTCCGGCGTAGTCGGACCACACCCGACACCAGTCCCAGGTGCGCCGCACCCGCCAGGTCGACCCGCCGCAACCTACCGGGACACGGTCGGCGGGAGGTGGGTGGCGTGGCCGAGCGTGTGGGCTCGATCGCGCGTTCGGTCAAAGGTCCGGCCGCGCAGCGGTGAGCCAGTTTCGTACCCTCGCCGAGCGCGTCGCGCTGCTCGTCGTCGGCGTGCTGGGGTACCTGTCCGGCCTCGCGCTGAGCGGTGTCGAGCACCTGCTGCCGCGCACGAGGGGGCGAGCACGTCCGCCGGCGCGCGTTGTGAGTGCTCGCCCAGGGCGTCAGGTTGCTCGCAGCAGAGCCAGGCCCGTCTTGACGGGGCGTGACCTCGTCGACGACCGGTCAGGGTTTGCGGCCGACGGCGGCGAGACCGGTGAACCGCTCGGGGTGTTCGTCGACCTCGTCGGGCGATTCCGGCCGCCACAGCGGCAGGTACACCACACCGGGGTCGACCAGGTCGAAGCCGTCGAAGAAGGCCGTGACCTCGGCGCGTGAGCGCATGGTCATCGGGGTCGGGGTGCGCCGGTACAAGTCCTGGTGCTCGTCGGCCTGCTGCGGCCGGCCCTCGTGCGTCGCGTGGGACATCACCAGGAAGCTGCCCGGTGCCAGGGCGTTCCGGTAGTCGGTGATGGTCTTCGCGGGGTTGTCGTCGTCCGGCACGAAGTGCAGGACCGCGACCATCATCACGGCCACCGGCTGGTTCCAGTCCAGCAGTGAGGTGACCTCCGGGCGGGTGAGCAGTTGGTCCGGGTGGCGCAGGTCGGCGTGCACCACCGTGGTCTGTCGGTCGTCGCCGAGGATGCTCCTGCTGTGGGCGACGGCGACCGGGTCGATGTCGACGTAGACCACGCGGGCGTCCGCAGCGGCTGCCCTGGCCACTTCGTGGACGTTGCCCGCGGTGGGGATGCCCGATCCGAGGTCGAGGAACTGGCGTACACCAGCGGACACGCAGTGGCGGACCGCGCGGCGCAGGAAGGCGCGGTTGGCCTGCATGATCAGCGGCAGGTCGGGCCACATCGCGATCGCCTGCTGGGCCATCTTGCGGTCGACGGCGAAGTTGTGCGCCCCGCCGAGGTAGTAGTCGTACACGCGCGCGGCGCTGGGACGGCTGAGGTCGATATCGTTCGGCGCCATGGTCGGCTTCTCCTCTTGGTACATGCCATCCCTCTTTCGCGCCGGCCTGTGGTCGATGTGCTCACGCTAGTCGGTCGATACGCGGTCACGACGGTGCGGCCGGGCTACCGGCGGTGATCAGGGAGTGGACGCGGGTGGCGACCGCGGCCAGTAGGCCGCGCACCTCCGGCGACGCCGCCTCCGCCGCGACCCGGAGGGTGCGCAGGTCCTCGTCGATGCGACGCCGGATCATCAGCACGGGCGCTGGCGAGTTCGCCCCGCCACAGCAGGCCGGCCCGCAGCTGTAGCGTGCGTCGGGCCCGCTCGACATGGCCCGCGCCACCTTCGGCGAGAGCTACCGGGGACGGGGACAGTGCTGTGTGGTGGGGCTCGTGGTGGGGTCCGTGTTGCGGGGACGGTGAAGCCTCGGGTCATCGGCACGCCCCAGTCCCGCCATGGCGGGCACGGTGGTGGCGGCCTGCGGTCGAGGAAGCGGTTCACCTCCTCGGTCGTCGCGTCCGATCCGGGCAGGGATGAGTGGGCTACGCGCAGTGGGCACGTGTTGTGTTCGATCGGCAGCCGCCAGCCGGACGGCTGCAGTGGCAGATCGACCGTCGCGTGCACGGCGATCGCGCGCACGCCCGGGGGTAGCGGGCGGGCGAAGATCGCGGTGGGCGCTGTCGGGTCCGCGAGTGTCTCGCGGGCGGCGGGTGAGTCGGGCTCGTGGTTGGCGCCGAACAGGTTGCCGAGGTGCACCGACAGCCGAAGCAGGTCACCGGCGGTCTTGCCGGGACCGTTCTGGCCCGGTGGCGGGTAACCCTGGATGCTCTGCCGGAACGGGCCGTTCAGGACGAGCACGTCGACCTGGGGCGCCATGCCGCCGGCCACGGCGGTCCAGGCCACCCACGCGGCGTGGGAATGGGCCATCACCATCAGCGGTCGGGGCAGGTCGCGGACCTGCTCGGCGAACAGCGCCGCCTGCTCGGCCATCGGCCGGTGGGTGTGCACGGCCTCGAAGGGTGCGCCGGTGCGGATCGGGCATTCCGCGACTCCGCGGGGCTGTCCGTCGCCCGGCCCCGCATAGGAGTAGTAGTAGATCTGATCACAGGTCAGGCCGAACTTCTCCGGTCGCGTGTGGAACATGCCGCCGTTTCCCGAGGAGGAGTTGATGCCTGACATGACCATCATCGAGCCCTCCCTGGGTGGGGGCCGGGGCGCGGGCTCGTGCGGGCGGGTGGCGATGAACACGGTGCCCGCCACCGTGGACGCGGCGGCGGCGACGGCGAGGCGGCGCCGCGCTCCGGGCCTGGGCGGCCGGCTGAGCAGCACGATGGTGAACCCGGTGGCCAGCGCCGAGACCGGCACCAGCGCCACCGTCACCATCGGCTCCGGCCACGCGTCGGTGACCACACCGAGCAGCACGATCACCGCGGCGTAGGGCAGCATGACCCCGACGCGCAGACCGCCGCGCCAGGTTCGCCGCAGTGCCGTGCGCAGCCGCGGACTGCCCTGCCATGGCACCGGGCCGGCGAGCAGACCGAGCGCCGCCACCAGCGCCACCGCCGGCCAGAACAACCGCGCGAACAGCATCGCGAAGGCCATGTAGTCCAACTGCGCGCCGACGAGCACCGGTAGCAGCACAATGCCGTAGAACAGGGCCGCGAACCGCACCGTGGCCCGGCTGGGGCCGCCGAGCATCACGGCCATCGCCAGGACGCGCACGGTGAGCACCAGCACCAGCAACAGCACGAACGCCGGCACCGAAGTCGCCCGGGTGAGCAGCACCCGCAGATCGGCGAACAGATCCATCGGCGGCAGCGCCAGCAGGTGGGGCAGGCCCGGCCACGGGGGCAGCACGTTCGTCGCCGCGAGCACGGTCACCACGACGGTGACAACGGCCAGCGGCAGCAGTCGGCGACGTCCGGAACACCCGTTCATGGCCTCTCGGGCTGCGTGGTCGAGCAGAGAACTGGTCAAGTGCACAGTCTGGGCGACGACCCAGTCGTCAGGCACCCGGAAGGTGGAAGCATCGCCTGCCCCGCTCGTTGTTCTGGACGACGTACCGGCCGCCCTCGATTGTCGTGGAGCCGTACTTCTCGCAGATCGTGGTCGCGGCGGCGGCCTGCGGTGGGCTGATGGCGATGGCCGGTCCATCCACCAATCCGGCGACGGCCGGCCCTGGGGCGGCCAGTCGGGGACTCGTGGATGCGTTGACGAACAACTCCTTTGTTGTGCGTGTCGTGCGCCCTATGCTCTCTGGGAGCGCTCCCAGAACGCATAGGGACCGAGGCTAGCGCCCCTGCCAACGACGGTGAAGGGACAAGAACGACGTGAGGTTGTTGCTGCTCGTCTCGCTGTTAGCCCTGGCTCTCGCCCCACCCGCGGCCGCCGCCGCGCCCGGCGACTGGATCGAGGCCGAGGACGGCGCGTTATCCGGCGTGGTGGTAGAGACGACCGTCGAAGGGTTCTCCGGAACCGGTTACGTCACCGGGTTCGACGAGGCCGCGGACCACGTGACCATCACCATCCCGGACAGCCCGGGAGGCCTGCACGACCTCACCGTCCGCTACGCCACCCCGTACGGCCCGAAGACGGCCTCGCTGTCGCTCAACGGCAGCGGACTCGGCGACGTCTCCTTCCCCGAGCACCCCACGTTCACCTCGATCCCCGCGGGCAAGGTGTTGCTGCGCGAGGGCGACAACACCATCACCATCACCAACAACTGGGGCTGGTACCTGATCGACGCGATCAAGGTGACGCCCAGCGCGCCGCGACCGCCGCACCAGGTCACCGGCGCGCTCACCGACCCGGCCGCCACCCCCGAGGCCAAGGGCCTGATGCGCTACCTGGCCGCGAACCACGGCAAGAACACCCTGTCGGGCCAGCAGGACCAGGCGAGCATCGACTGGGTCGAGCAGAACATCGGCAAGGCGCCCGCGATCGCGGGCCTGGACCTGATGGACTACTCACCGAGCCGGGTCGAGCGCGGCACGGTCGGCCGGGACGTCGACCACGCCCTCGCCTACGACCAGCGCGGCGGCATCGTCACCCTGGCGTGGCACTGGAACGCGCCGAGCGGCCTGATCGACCAGCCGGGCAAGGAGTGGTGGCGCGGCTTCTACACCGACGCGACCACGTTCGACGTCGCCGCCGCGCTGGCCGATCCCACGTCGGCGGACTACCGGCTGCTGATCCGGGACATGGACGCGATCGCGGTGCAGCTCAAGCGCCTCGCGGACGCGAAGGTGCCGGTGCTGTGGCGACCGCTGCACGAGGCCGAGGGCGGTTGGTTCTGGTGGGGCGCCAAGGGGCCCGGCCCGGCCAAGGAGCTGTACCGGCTGATGCACCAGCGCCTGGTCGGCCACCACGGCCTGCACAACCTCATCTGGGTGTGGAACTCGATCGCGCCCGAGTGGTACCCGGGTGACGACGTGGTCGACGTGGTGAGCATGGACTCCTACCCGCCGCAGGGCGATCACGGCCCGGTGATCGGACCGTACGAACGGCTGGTCGAGCTGGGCCGGGACCGCAAGCTGGTGGCGCTGGGCGAGGTCGGCTCCATCCCGGACCCGGAGCTGGTGCGCGCCTACGAGGCCCGCTGGAGCTGGTTCGTCACCTGGTCCGGCTCGTTCATCCAGGACGGCGTGGTCAACCCGCGCGACTTCGTGCAACGCGTCTACCACGACCCGCACGTGATCACGCTCGACGAGTTGCCGGACTTCAAGACGACCCGCGGCGACTGCACGGCGACGATGCGCGTGGTCGCGCAGTGGGGCACCGGGTTCCACGCCGAGGTCACCCTGCGGCACGCGGAGAACGCGCCGTCCAACGGCTGGCAGGTGTTCTGGCCGCTGGGCCCCGGTCAGCACATCCGGCACGTCTGGGGCGCGACCGTCATCAGCGACGGCAAGACCGCGACCGCGCGCAACCTCTCGTGGAACGCGGGGGTGAAGCCGGGGGAGAGCACCACGTTCGGGTTCCTGGCCGACGGCGTCCCGAACGCGTCCGTCTTCACCTGCACCATCGGTTGATCGCGTCCGGTGGACCGGCGGGAGCGAACAGGGGGCCGGACGCGGTGTCCGCACCCACCTCCCGCCACCACCGGGCTTGTCCGGGTGTCGTGACGCCGACCGCGGTCAGGCCGACGCCGGCGTCACGCACCACCTCCAGCACACGGGCCAACGCCCCCGCCACGGCCGAATCCGGCTCCGCGGCGGGCGACTGGGTCATCCGCACCGCGCGCACCGGCAGCCCCTCCAGCAGGCGCAGCAGGTCGGCGGGCGCGGCGGTGAACTCCTCCAGCTCCACGCCGACCTCGTCCTCGGCCAGGTAACGCAGGTTGTCGGCCGCCTCACCGCGGTCGCCGAACAGCGCCTGAGCGGGCGCGCCCAGCCGCAGCGACGACGGCGGCAGCCCGGTGTCGGACAGCACTTCGCGCACCACGCCGAGCAGGTCCGGGTCCGCCGCCTGGCTCGGCGTCAACGCCCACCGCACCGGCAGGTCGCGCCGCAGCTCCCGCCGCCACGCCCGCGCCTGGTCGCACGCGACCCGCAGCGCCCACTCGCCCAGCGGCACGATCAGCCCGGTGTCCTCGGCCAACGCCAGGCACTGCTCGTGCGGCAGCCCGCCCAACTTCGGGTGGTCCCACCGCAACAACGCCTCGACCGACTCGATCCGCTCGTCGGACAGCCGCACCACCGGCCGGTACAGCACCTGGATCTCGCCGTTCTCCCACGCGCCGGGCATGGTCGCGGCCAGGCTGAACGTGCGCCGGTCGCGGCCGTCCTCCGCCCGGTCGGCCAGCTCCCACTGCCGGCGGCCGTTGCCCCTGGCCCGGCGCAACGTCAGATCCGCCGAGTCGAGCAGGGCCGACGGCGCCGAGTCGCGCGGCGGCCGGTGCACCACGCCGATCGTCGCCGACACCGCCACCCGGCTGCCGCCGGAGTGGAACGGCACGGACAGCAGGTCGTTGATCCGCCGGATCATCGTCACCACGTCCGGTGTGGTCGGCGTGTTCTCCACCAGGATCGCGAACTCGTCGTGGCCGAACCGGGCCACCATCGCGGTCTCCTCGACGACGACCGCCTGGAGCCGACCGGCGACGATCTTGAGCACGTGGTCGCCGACCTCGCGGCCCAGACCGCCGGTGATCCGGGAGAACCCGTCCAGGTCGAGGTGGAACACGCTGATGCCGGTGCCCGGGTCCGCGGTGCGCAGCGCCTGTTCCAGCCGGCTGGTGAAGTACTGCCGGTTCGGCAGCCTGGTCAGCACGTCGTGCAGCGCCTGGTGGTTGAGCTGGCCCTGCAGCAGGTTGACGTCGGTCGCGTCCTCGGCGAGCACCATCACCTGCGGCGGGCCCTCGATCCGGCGCAGCGGCGACAGCGTGAGCGTCACCCAGGCCAGCTCGCCGTCGGCGCGCAGCAGCTGGCGCGGCTGGCTGATCGACGCCGTGCCGCCCGCGATCAGCGCCGCGAAGTCGGCCCGCAGCCCGGCCCGCTCGTCCGGGTGCACCAGCTCGAACAGCGACATCCCGGTCAGCCCGGCCGACTGCCGGTCCAGGATTCGGGCCAGCGCGGCGTTCGACCGCACCAGCACGCCGTCCAGGTCGGTGGTCGCGATGCCGGTGGACAGGTGCTGCTCCAACAGCTCGAACCGGGCCTCGCTGACCTGGAGTTCCGCCTGGGCCTGGCGCATCGCCCGGTACAGCGAGCGGCCCAGCTGCTCCTGCTGGGCCAACGTGGTCGCCCTGACCCGGTCCACGAACCCGGCCGCGAGTGAGGCGATCACGTCGACCACGCGTTCGCGCAGCTTGTCCGGCGGGGCGAGCGAGGGCATGCCGAGCAGTCCCTTGCTCACGATCTCCACCGACACCTGGAGGCTCTCGGCCGATGTGCAGTTCATCGCGACCAGCGCGTCGCCGGCCTCCCGGCCGGCGCGCTGCGCCAGCGCCTCGGTCACCACCGCGGCGCACAGCCGTTCGACCAGGCCGAGGAGTTGGCGCTCCAGCTCGGCGTTGGCCATCGGGACGAACGTCTTGGAGCTGAGCAGGTAGGCCCACTTCTTCGCGAGCTTCGTGCGGGCGCGCAGCCCTTCCGCGTCCTGGGGGAGCGGAGCGGTCATCTCAGTGGCCTCCGGTCACCGGCTTGCGCCCCACACCTGCCCAGACCTGGTTGTTGTCCTCGGCCTGGTCCGCGATGTCGCCGACGCCGCCCGGCCGCCACAGCGCGTGTCCGACCACTCCCGGCTCGACCAGGTCGTAACCGTCGAACAGTTCCGTCACCTCGGCGTGCGTGCGGTACACCAGGTTGTCCTTCGACTTGCTCTCCCGCACGGTGTCCGCGGCCCGACGCATGGTCTCCGCCCGTTCGTCGGCGGTGGCGTGCGAGATCACCATGTAGCTGCCCGGCACCAGCCGGTCCCGGTAGCGGGCCAGCAGCTTGCCCGGCTCCTCGTCCGGTCTGACGAAGTGCACGACCAGCAGCAGGAGCAGCGCGATCGGCTGGTCGAAGTCCAGCAGCCCGGTCACCTCGGGCCGGCTCAGCACGTCCTCCGGCTCGCGCAGGTCCGCCTGCACGGCCGTGGTGTCCGGGTCGTCGGCCAGGATCAGCCGGCTGTGCGCGATGGCCACCGGGTCCTTGTCGACGTAGACCACCCGGCAGCCCGGCGCCACCTCCTGCGCGATCTCGTGCACGTTGCCCACGGTGGGGATGCCCGAGCCGATGTCCAGGAACTGCCGGACCCCGCGCTCGGCGAGGTGGGTGACCGCGCGGCGCAGGAAGGAGCGGTTCAACCGGACCAGGTCGCGCGCGCCGGGCAGGACCTTGAGCATCTGGTCGCCCATCGCGCGGTCCACGGCGAGGTTGTGCGCGCCGCCCAGCAGGTAGTCGTAAGTCCTGGCCACGCTAGGCACGGTGATGTCGATACCTTCGGGTACCCAGTCCAGGTCGCTCATGGCGCACTCCGGGGGCTTTCGAGCTTCGGGGGGTGGGATCGGGTGGGTGAACTATGACATCCAACCGTCTGTGTGCCGACGGCACCAGCGGTTCCAACAACTTAACTCTAATGCGCGATCCCGGGACGTCCGAACGGTGCATAGAGTGCACGCGGTCAATCACCTTGTCCGAAGCGCTTGCCGGAGTCTAGGAGCGGCACTCCATGACCGCCAGTCAGAATACCGGTGACGCCGGAAAACATGAGGCCCCCACGGTTCCCGGCCGATTACCCGGGCTCGGCCACACCGCCGCCTTGCTGCGACAACGTCTCATGTTCACCGCAGATCTGCGGTCGCACGGCCCGGTCGTGCGCGTCTTCCTGGGCAGGATCCCGCTGCACTTCGTCACCACGGCCGAATTGGCGCACCAGGTGCTGACCGGCGAGACCGACAAGTTCGACAAGGGCATCTTCGTCGACAAACTGCGCCGCGCGTTCGGGAACGGGCTGGTCAGCACCAACGGCGATTTCTACCGCAGACAACGTCGGATGATCCAACCCGCGTTCCACCGCCGTCCCCTCACCCGGTATTCGGAGACCATGACCGCACTGGCCGTCGACCTGGCCGATTCCTGGCGGAATGGACAAACCGTCCGGTTGGACCGGGTAATGCAGGACCTGGCCATCTCCATCGTCGGCCGCACGCTGTTCTCCGCCGATTTCGGGCCCGCGGTGAGCGCGGAGATCCGGGCGCACACCCCGACGTTGATCCGGCTGGGCGTGCTCCGCGCGTTATCCCCGCCCGGTCTGGAGAAGCTGCCGATCCCGGCCAACCGACGGTTCGACCAGGCCGTCGCGCGCGTGCACCGGGTCGTGGACGACGTGGTCGACTCCTCCCGCGGCGACCGGGACGACCTGCTGTCCGTGCTGCTGAACGCGCGGGACGAGGACACCGGCGAGCCGATGGGCCGGCAGCAGATCCGCGACGAGGTGGTCACCCTGCTCACCGCGGGCACCGAGACCTCCGGGATCGCGCTGGCCTGGCTGTTCCACGAACTGGCCCGCAACCCCTCGGTGGAGCGGCGGGTGCACGCCGAAGTGGACGACGTGCTCGGCGGCCGTGCCGCGACCATCGACGACGTCCGCAGCCTGCCGTACCTCCAGCGCGTGATCACGGAGGTGCTGAGGGTCTACCCCCTGTGGCTCACGCTGCGGCGCACCAACACATCGGTCTCGCTGGGTGGCGTGCGGCTGCCCGCCGGCACCGAGGTCGGCTTCAGCCCGCACGCGCTGCACCACGACCCGCGCTACTACGACGAACCGGCGCGCTTCGACCCCGACCGGTGGCTGCCCGAACGCGCCGCCGCCCTGCCCAAGGGCGCCTACGTGCCGTTCGCGGGCGGCCTGCACCACTGCCCCGGCCACGCGTTCGCCCACCTGGAGATCGCGATCGTGGCGGCCACTCTCGCGGCCCGCTGGCGGCTCGTGCCCGTGCCGGGGAAACCCGTGCGTCCCAGGGTGATCGGCCTGCTCTACCCGAACCGGCTGCCGATGACCGCCCACTCCCGTTCCTGACCTGTTCGATCCGTTCGCCTGATGAAGATGGAGGTCGTCCTTCTTGCGGTACTCACTCGCCGTCGGCCTGGTGGCGCTCATGGTGGCGTCGTCACTGACGTCCGCGTCCGCCTCGGCCGGTGCCAGGTGTCGTGATGTCGACGCGCCGGTGACCGTCCTCGGTCACCGCGAAGTCGTGCACGGCAGCCTGTGCACGCCGGCCGCCGGCGCCGCCACCGTCCAGGTGCTCATCCCGGGCGCCACCTACAACAGCTCCTACTGGGACTTCCCCGACGGGAAGCACTCCTTCCGCGCCGCGCAGAACGCGGCAGGGTTCGCCACCTTCGCCGTCGACCGGCTCGGCACCGGCGGCAGCTCGCGGCCACCGGCCGTGACGCTGACCGCGTTCGTGCAGGCCGACGCCATGCACCAGGTCGTGCAGGGCCTGCGGTCGGGCGCGTACGGGCCCCGGTTCAGCCGGGTCGTCATCGGCGGTCACTCGCTCGGCGCGGCGATCAGCGCCGTGGAGGCGGGTACGTACAAGGACGTCGACGGCGTGCTGCTGACCGGCATGACGCACCGGGTCAACCCGACGGGTGTGGCGGCCGCGTTCGCGAACTTCCGGCCGGCCAACCTCGACACCAAGTTCGGCGTGCTGTTCCCGTTGGGCTACCTGACCACCGCGCCCGGCACCCGCTACGACAGCTTCCACGCGCCCGGCCGACTCGTGCCGGACGTGATGGCGCTGGAGGAGTCCACAAAGGATGTTTTCGCGCCGACCGAGGCCGTCGACGGGCTCGGCGTGGCCGTGCTGCTGCCGTACAGCCTGCTGATCAACGTGCCGGTGATGACCGCCGTGGGCAGCCACGACGCGGCGGTGTGCGGCCCGCTCGCCACGAACTGCTCGACGTCCGAGACGCTCCACGCGGCCGAGGCGCCGTACTTCCGCTCACCGCTGCGGGCGTACGCGCTCCCCGACTACGGCCACTCCATCAACCTCGCGCCCAACGCGCGGGACTACTACTCGGCGGTCTCCTCCTGGGTACGGGAGGAGGTGGACCGCTGACGGGTGGTGCGGGGTCCGCACGCGCCGCGGACCCCGCACCACCGCTTCGGTCATCTCGTGGGCACCTCCGCCCACACCACCTTGCGGTCGTCGTGACGATCGAACCCCCAGTGCACCGACAGCCGGTTGACCAGCAGTAAGCCGTTGCCCAGCGACGGGTTGTCGGCTCTGCCGAGCACGGGCAGCAGGCTGGGGCTGCGGTCCTCCACCTCGACCCGCATCACCTGCCTGTCGTCCGTCCGCCACAGCCGCACCCGCCACGGTCCCTCCGCGTGCCGACGCGCGTTACCCACCAGTTCCGCGGCGATCGACGCGAGGTCGGCGACGCGCTGCTCGTCCACCTCGTAAGCGACCTGCCGCACCCAAACGCCGATGCCGTCCAGCGAAGGGGTTCCGCCCAGTTCCAGGTCGAGCCCGTCCTCAGGCAGCTCCACCATGTTCATGGCACGCTCCTCCAGCACCCTGTCCGCTCAAGGCGCAAGCAGGAGGTAGCCGTTTGGCGCAAGCGCCAAACCACGTCTTCCCTCACGTCCCCTGTGGCGACGTATCGTCCCAGGTCAGGGCTGGTGAAGGGGAACAGCGGCTACGAGGCGGCTTCCAGCGGCAGGTCGCTGCCGCGCCAGGTGGCCGCCAACTCCTGCACCGGCAGGTCGAGGGCCTCGCCGAGGCGGACGATCGTGCCGAATCCGGGGGAGGGCAGGCGGCCGGTTTCGATCTTGCGCAGGGTTTCCGGCGAGATGCCGGCCGCGTGCGCGACTTCCGCGAGGTCGCGTCCCGCCCGCGCGTCGCGCAGCAGGGCGCCCAGACGCCGGCCGGCTTCGATCTGTTCGGCCGTGAGCGGTTGGCGGACCATGACCCCAGGGTACGGTTGGTATTTCTATACCGGCAAGTGCTAGCGTCTCGGTATTATTATACCGTCTGTGTGCGAGGTGCTCGTGATCGAACTGAAGTCGCCCGCGGAGATCCAGCGCATGCACGTGACCGGGCGTTTCGTCGCCGAGGTGCTCACCGAGGTCGGCCGGATCGCCGACGTCGGCGTCAACCTCCTCGACCTGGAGCACCACGTGCGCGGCATGATCGAACGGCGCGGTGCGGAGTCGTGCTACTGGGACTACGCGCCGTCCTTCGGGGAGGGCCCGTTCCGCAACGTCATCTGCCTGTCGGTCAACGACGCCGTCCTGCACGGCCTGCCCCACGACTACACCCTGCGGGACGGGGACGTGCTCAGCGCGGACCTCGCGGTCGGCATCGACGGCTGGGTGGCCGACTCGGCGCGCACGATCGTCGTCGGGACCGCCGCCGAGGAGGACCTGCGGATCATCCGTGCCACCGAGGAAGCGCTGGAGGCGGCGATCGAGGTGGCACTGCCGGGCAACCGCCTGGGCGACATCTCGGCGGCGATCGGGGCGGTGGCCCGTGACTACGGCTACCCGGTCAACACCGAGTTCGGTGGCCACGGCCTCGGTCGCACCATGCACGAGGCGCCCCACGTGTCGAACAAGGGAAAGGCAGGGCGCGGCCTCAAGCTCCGGCCGGGCCTGACCCTGGCGATCGAGCCCTGGTTCGCCCGCACGACCGACCGGATCGTCTACGACCCCGACGGCTGGACCATCCGGTCGGCGGACGGCTCGCGCACGGCACATTCCGAGCACACGGTGGCCATCACCGAGGACGCCCCCTTGGTGCTCACCCGGCGTGAACCGGAGCACCCCGCGACGCGGGACGATTCCGCCGGCCGCGGACCAGGCGCCCACATCGTTGCCTAGCCGGGTGACTCCGTTACACCGGCCGACAGTCACGCGTGCCCGCGGCGGTCAGGGCTTGTAGTAGTACGGGGCCCTGGCCCTGGCCGGGACCTTGGCCCGGGTACTGACCCTGGCCGGGACCCTCGCACTGGGTTGGGCGCATGACTAGCGTCCCGCGCCCAAAGCGGCCGCGAGGGCCTGGAGGTCGGCGCGCAGCAGGTCGTGCCCGGCGGTGTCGGTGCAGCCGGTGGACACCTCGATCTGGAGGTCGTCGGACGTCGGGATGCCGATCCGGACGTCGGTCCCCGGGTGGTCGAGCCGCATGTAGTACAGGCCGGGGTCCATGCCGGCGTCGTCGTGGAGCCGTTCCTCGACGGTGCCGATGGTGTCCGGCGGCAGGTCGGGGCCGACCAGGCGCAGGCTCAGTGCGGCCACGTCGGGGGAAGGGCCGAGGAACGTGTTGTTGTTGCGATCGCACGGCCGCGTCCTGAACTCGACCGGCACACCCGGCAGGGTCGGGTAGTCGCCCAGTCGTTCGGTGAGCGCGCGGACCGCGGCCGAGGTGGCCTCGGTCGAGTACGGGCCGGAGTACGTGGACCGGTCGAGCAGTTGGAGGCCGAGCAGTCCGGCGAAGAACGTCCACACCACCAGGCCGAGTGCCAGGAACCCGCCACCCACCGACAGCCGGGGCGTGTAGTCGCGCGCCAGGGTTCCGCCGTCCAGACCGCCGCCGTACGAAGGCTCGACGTCGGAGTGGGACTGCAACGCGTCTATGAACGCCACGCGTCGGTCGAAGTCGCGCCACCGCACCCGCACCGGGCCCGAGGTCGTGTCCAGTTCGACCACCTGCCGGTTGAACGCCTCGGCGCGGCGCGAAGCGATGATCAACCCGATCACCAGCGACTGCGGCAACCAGAACGCCAGCCAGAACGGCTTGGCCGAGACGGTGCCGACACGCACCCCGGTGATCGACCCGTACGGAATCCGGCCGTCCGACAGCACCAGCGCGTCCGGCTCGAAGTGCGCGTACCGCGGCCATCGCAGCGCCAACGCGGCCGCGACGCCCGCGACCACCAGATCCGCCGTCGTCATCCACCAGTAGTACGACCGCTCCGGGGTCACCGTGATGCCCCAGACGTGCCAACCCGCCGCCAGAACCGCAACCCCGACGACGGCCCACGCCCACAGTGACGCCGACGACAACACCACCCGCTGAGTCCGACTCACCTCACGGAGACGAGATCAACGGCTGTCCGGTTCCGTCGACTGCGGGATCACGCACGGGTTCGGCAGCCGGCGCGCGTCGCCGCCGGCCCGCTCCGGCCACATCGCGAGCAGTGGAGCCGTGCGCGGCTGGATCAACGACGGCATCAGCCCGATCGAACGCGTCGCCGCCGCCTACGCGGGACCGAACCCGGTGGTCTGGGAGTGGTACTGGCCCGCCCGCCTCACCGTCGACCTGGACGTCGCCGCCCCGTCCTCCAACACCTTCACCCACAGGGTTACACCTTTCCTCGACCGGCTCGTGCAAGGCCGGGCACGGTAACGGCAGGGCCGCACGCCGGCCGGGACCGGCCGTGCGGCTTCCACGACCACAGCCGGGCTGTGGGTCAATCCAGGCAGAACTCGTTGCCCTCGGGGTCGGTCATCACGATGTGGCCGGCGCTCAGCGGGGGAGCGGGCTCGTGGCGACGTACCCGCTTCGCTCCCAGCGCGACGAGCCGGTCGCACTCGACCTCCAGGGCCGCCATCCGCTCCTCTCCCTGCAGTCCGGGAGCCGCGCGGACGTCGAGGTGGACGCGGTTCTTCGCGACCTTGTCCTCCGGCACCTGCTGGAAGAACAGCCGCGGGCCGTGCCCGTCCGGGTCCTCGATGGCCGATTTCGTGTTGCGCTGCTCCTCCGGTACGCCGATCCGCGCGAGGAAGTCGTCCCACGCGGCCAGCGGGTCGGCGTCCTCGGGCAGGTCGACTCCGGGCGGGCCGGGGTGGACGTAGCCCAGCACGTCGCGCCAGAAGGAGGACAGCGCCTGCGGGTTGTGGGCGTCGAAGGTGACCTGGACGTGGCGGCTCATCGGAGTGCTCCGTTCATAGCGGTTTCGCGTGCAGGTAGAGGTTGCGCAGGGTCGGGCCCGTCCGCATCCACGGAGCCACCCTGACACCCTTCGCGGACAGATTCGGTCCTCTATCGCCGGCGTTGTGGGGCGCAACTCGTGCGGATGTTTGGAAAATTGTTTCGCGGGTAGCGGCCGGGGCGGTTGTACCGTCGAAATCGCCCGGCGAAGCCGAGAGCTGTGAAATCTGTTCGAGTCGAGCAGCGTGCTCGAACGACGCAACTCGTGGCCGTCGATTTGTGAGGAGAGCCCGCCATGACCGAACACACCACGGGCCGCGTGACCACCACCGAACTGGACGACGGCCTCCTGCTGGTCCACGTGTCCGGTTCACTCGACGCTGCATCACACCGACCCGTCGCGGCCGAATTGAACGCCCTCTTCGAGCGGCGTCCCCCGTCGATGGTGCTGGACCTGCGCGAAGTCGACTTCATGGGATCGGCCGGCATCGCCCTGCTCATCAACGCCAAGCACCGCGCCGGCAGGCTCGGCACGCCCTTCGCCGTCGTCGCGGACAGCCGCTCCGTGCTGCGGCCGTTGCAGATCAGCCAGGTCGACGGAGCGCTGCCGGTACACCCGACCGTGGACGCGGCGGTCGCGGCGGTGCGCCTCGTGTCGACCTGACCCGTGACGGCCGACGCTCGGGAACGCCTTCAGCTCACCGCCTTGGCCGGTATCGGCGAGCGTTGCGCCCTCAGGTGGGTGAGGTCGTCGTCGGCTGGTTCCAGCAGTACTCCGCCGGTGTGCAGGTGGCGGGCCACGGTCCGGAGATCCGCGACGATCTCGCGCATGGTCTCGGCGGTCGGAGTGCTGTCGGGACGGGTGTCGGACAGCGTTCCGCTGACGGGAAGCGCCTGTGCGTGGTCGGCCAGTGTGTCGGCGAGGTCGGCCAACCGGTCCGTCAACTGCCGGGTCTGACGGACCGCGCAGCGCAGCGCGTCCAGCGTCAACGGAGGCATGACAGCGTGCCGGACGCTTGGCGCAGCGTGTCGTCTCCGGTGCCGAACACGGCGAGCAGCAGTCCGACGAACAGTCCGAACCAGGCGCCGGACGCCGCCCCGCCGGCCAGGACGCGGCCCCAGGTCAGCCGGGTGGTGACGCGTTCGACGACCATCGGGTCGACGCCGACGATCGTGACGTCGTGCACGGGGAAGCCCTTGTCCGCCAGGTGGTCCACGGCGCGCTGGGCTTCGGTGTAGGTGGCGTAGGAGCCGATGGGTCATCCCGTGGGCGGGGTCGGCACGCTTGTCGGCTCGCCGGTCAGCAGCGGGGTGGTGGTCATGAGGTGTCGTCTCCTCGGTGGGTGCTTGAGTTCGTGCCGACACGCCCCGACCGCGAGCCCCGGCCTGCCGGTCGGGACAGGCCGGGGCTCGCACGTCGGTCACCTGCTCGGGGTCACTTGCCGTTGATGGCGATGCGTCGCGGCTTGGCCGCCTCGGTCTTGGCCACCCGGACGGTCAGCACGCCGTCGGCCAGGTCGGCCTGGACTTTGTCGGCGTCCACGTCGTGCGGCAGCGTCACCCGGTAGGAGAACTGGCCGGTGCGGCGGGTGCGGTGGCGGAACAGGCCCTGGCGTTCCGTCTCCTTGAGTTCACCGCCGATGGCCAGCTCACTGCCGTCCAGCTCGATGGTGATGTCGTCGCGCTTGACACCGGGCAGCTCGACCTCGACCAGGTACGCCTCGTCGGTCTCGGTCACATCGGCCAACGGCGACCACAACCGCCCGCCTTCGTCCACGCGGCCGGCCACCGACTCCATCCAGCGGCCCAGATCACGGTAGAGGTCCTCGAACTCCCGGAACGGGTCCCACCGGCCCAGTGGACCGGACGACCGCACGGCTGGCAGTGCCATCACTCCACCTCCAGAAACGATCAACCAACCACATGGTGTCCGGAGCGCACCTCGTGCGGCGCGCTCACCTCCTAGAACGAACCTGCGCGCCCCAGTGTTCCCATAGTTGAGTCGATGACGCTCAAGTCTGTACCGCTTCAGGGTGAACCGCCGGACGCGGGCGCGATCGAGGGGTCCGGACTTGAAGCGTCAAGTACCGTCGGAGCCATGGCACGACGGAACGAGGACCGCGTCGAGCCGCGGTGGCTGAGCGGGGACGAGCAGGAGTCGTGGCTGCCGTTCGCGAGCATGCTGATGAAGCTGCCCGCGGCCCTCGACGCCCAGTTGCAGCGTGACTCCGACATCACCCACTTCGAGTACCTCGTGCTCGCCCGGCTCTCGATGACACCGGGTCGCACGCTGCGCATGAGCGATCTCGCGACCACGGTCAGTGCCTCGCTGTCGCGCCTGTCCCACGTGGTCAAGCGGCTGGAGCGGCGGGGCTGGGTGCGTCGGGCGCCGTGTCCGGAGAACGGCCGCTACACCAACGCCACCCTCACCGAGGCCGGTTGGGAGAAGGTCGTGGCGTCCGCACCCGGGCATGTGGAGGAGGTGCGCAGGCTGGTCGTCGACGCGCTCTCCGGGGCGGAGTTGCGGCAGTTGCGCGATATCAGCGGGCGTGTCCTGGACCGCATCGACCCGGACGCGAACCCCTTCTGAGTGGCGCACGCCACCCTTGGTTGAAGGCTCAACCAAGGGTGGCGTACCGTCGCTGTTGTTCAGTTGAAGCTTCAAGTCAGGCTTCGCGAAAGGGCAGCAGATGATCACGACCGCGCTGGACGCGCCACCCGCCGGCGTCCGGACCACCGTCCGGGTGCCCCTGCGCTTCGGCGACGGCTACACCACCGAGGCCGATGTCTTCACGTTCACCGGTCTGGTGGACGGCAAGGAGCACCTCGCCTTCGGGCTCGGCGACTACCGCGGCACGGACGTGCCGCTGGTGCGCGCCCACTCCGAATGCCTGACCGGCGACGTGTTCGGCTCGGCCCGCTGCGACTGCGGCCCGCAGCTGCGCGAGGCGGTCGAGCGCATCGCCACGACCGGCGGCTACCTGCTGTACCTGCGCCAGGAAGGCCGGGGCATCGGCCTGTACGCCAAGCTCGACGCGTACGCGCTCCAGGACCTCGGGCTGGACACCTACGCCGCGAACCGGGCACTCGGCCACGCCGACGACGAGCGCGACTACACCGCCGCCGCCCAGATGCTCGCCGCCCTCGGCGCGCGGCCCATCGACCTGCTGACGAACAATCCAGACAAGGCCGCCCAGCTGCGTGCCCTCGGCGTGGAGTTGGGCGGCGTCAGCCGTACCGGTGTGCACGTCTCCGAGCACAACCTGCGCTACCTCACGGCGAAGGTGGCCCACACCGCGCACACCCTCGACCTGCCGATCGCCAACTGATCGACCGGGTCGTCCCCAACCCAACCGAGCCGAGAAGACAGATCCCATGAGCCGCATGCCCACCCTGTACCTCAGCCACGGCGCGCCGCCGCTGGCCGACGACCCGATCTGGCCCGGCCAGCTCGCCACGTGGGCGGCCGACCTGCCACGCCCCACCGCCATCCTGGTGATCTCCGCGCACTGGGAGGACGCCCCGCTGGCGATCGGCGCGACCACCACCGTGCCGTTGTTCTACGACTTCTACGGGTTCGAGCGGAAGTACTACGAGGTCACCTACGCCTCACCGGGCGCGCCCGAGCTGGCCGCCCGGGTGCGCGGGCTGCTGCGCTCCGCCGCCACCCCGGTGCAGGACGTCCCGGACCGCGGCCTCGACCACGGCGCCTACGTGCCGCTGGTGGAGATGTACCCGGACGCCGACATCCCGGTGTTGCAGATCTCGATGCCGACGCTGGACCCGCGCCGGTTGATGGAGATCGGCCGCCGGCTCGCCCCGCTGCGCGACGAGGGCGTGCTGATCATGGGCAGCGGGTTCTTCACCCACAACCTGCGGGCGATCCGGGTGGACGGCAGCGTGCCGAGCTTCACCGCCGAGTTCGACCACTGGGGCCGTGAGGTGCTCCAGGCCGGCGACGTGGACGCGTTGCTGGACTTCGAGCACAAGTCCCCGACCGGCCGGCTCGCCCACCCGCGCACCGAGCACTTCGCGCCGCTGTTCGTCACCCTCGGCGCGGGCGAGGCCGAGCTGACCGGCCAGCGCACCGTCATCGACGGCTACTGGCTCGGCATGGCGAAGCGCTCCATCCAGGTCGGCTGACCCCCCGGCGGCGCTTGGGCGGGCATCAGGTGCCGATCCCGAGCAACGCGACCATGGCCGGCAGGGCGAGCAGGATCAGCACCGCGCCGATCACGTCGAAGGAGATACCGGATCTGATCATCTTGGTGATCGGCACCACCCCGGACCCGTAGACCACGGCGTTCTGCGGTGTCGACACCGGCAGCATGAACCCGAACGACGCGGCGAACGTCGCGGCCAGGGCGGGCACGAACGGGTTGGCCCCGGCGGCGACCGCGATCGGGATGATGATGGGGACCACCACGGCCGCCGACGCCGTGTTGCTGGTCGTCTCCGACACCACGATCGCCAGCACGACGGCGAAGATCGTGATGGGCACGATGCTGCTCAGGCCGAGTGCGTCGGAGGCGGACTCGCCCAGGGTCTTGGCCAGACCGGTGCTCGCCAGCAGCGAGCCGAAGATGATGCCGGTGCCGAACAGCAGGATGGTGCCCCAGTCGATCTCCGCGGCGTCCCGCCAGCGCAGCGTGAACTCGCGCTTGGACCAGTCCGTCGGCAGCAGGTACAGCAGGGAGGCGCCGAGCACGGCGACGATGCCCTCGTTGAGCCGGTCGCTGATCGCCGCGTAGACGTCCGAGTCGTTGCCCGCCACCAGCGCGACGATGCCGGGCACGATCCACAGCGTCACGGTGACCCCGAAGGCGACCAGGGTGTTCTTCTCCGCGCGGGACAGCGGGCCCATGGCCTCCCGTTGTTTCGCGACGTAATCGGAGACACCTTCGATGCGCCGGATCTCCGGCCGGTTGAGCAGCAACAGGATGACCGCCAGCGCGACGAACATGAGCGCGCAGATCGGCAGCGCGGTGGCCGTCCACTGGGCGAACGAGATCCGCTCGCCGGTGGCCTCCTCGATCAGTCCGCGACCGATCAGGTTCGGCGGGGTGCCGACCGGTGTCAGCAGACCGCCGACGCTCGCCCCGTACGCGAGCATGAGCATGATCGCGGTGCCGACCCGCAGCCGCAGCGGGTCGAAGTCCTCGGCGACCATGCCCCTGTCCTGCAACAGTTTCGCGATGACGCCGAGGATGCCCAGCGCGGTCGGCAGCAGCATCGCCACCGTGGCGGTGTTGGACACGAACGCGGACAGCAGGCAGGTGATGCCGCCGAAGGCGACGATCACGCCCGTGGTCGAGCCGCCGACCCGCGGCAGGGCGAGGATGCGGAAGGCGAACCGGCGGGCCAGCCCGTGCTTGAGCATCGCCTGGGCCAGGATGAACGCGCCGATGAACGTGAAGATCGTCGAGGAGCCGAACGGGCGCAGCGCGTCGTCGGGCGGCACGACGTTGAGCACGACGATGAACGCGACGCCGATCAGCCCGCCGACCGGGATCGGCACCGCCTCGGTGATCCACAGCACGATGACGCCGAGGAGAATCCCGCCCAGCGTCTGCTGGTTGCCCTCCATGTCCAGGGGAAGTGCCAGGAAGACGATCGTGACCAACGGCGCCAGCCACAGCCCGACCGTGCGGCGACCGCGCTCGAACTTCTCTTCCGCCGGGGAGAGCCGCTGCTCGCCCAGACTCCGGTAGGTCGCATGGCCGAGCAATGCCTTGTCGACGTCGGTTCGGTTCGTGGGCTGTTCGTCCGCCATCGGGGCCTCCCGTCGATCCACCCCCCAGCCTCGCACCAGTGGCGGTGGACGGCCACTCGTGCGCCGTTCCCGCTTCCCACGACCGACCTGGCGACAACAGCTCGACGTGTCCTGTGTGGATAGTGAGCCGCTCTCGATTCTCCTGTTCTGCGGGGCGGCGCTCACCCGACCCGTTGCGCGGACCCGTCGGGGAGCAGGCGGACGACGGCGGGCAGGTTGTCGCCGATGTCGACGCGGTCACCGGTGGCGTCGAAGTAGAAGGTGCCGCTGGCGCCCTCGTAGGCGGAGTCACGGTCGGAGTACGTTGCCTGGGTGGCGAGTTCCACGGTCTCCGGCTTGGGGATGACGACCTCCGGGTCGCCGGCTTGGGCGTGCCGGATCCAGCCGACCGCCACGTGCAGCGCGTCCCACGCCATCGCGGCCCAGCCGGTGTCCAGTTCGTGCTCGTAGCCCTTGAATGCCTCCCGCAGCGGGGTGTACTCCTCCCGCTCGCCGATCACGACCGGGTCGGCGAGCGGGGTGAAGTACAGCTCGACCTTGCCCCGACCGACGACCTCGCGGGCGTCGGAGATCTTCCACGTCGCGGCAGCCTTGGCGTCCTGCTCGCCCATGCGCAGCACGGCCGCGTCGGAGGCGCTGACCACGATCACCTTGCGCAGGCAGCTCTCCGCGTCGAGCTTGACCATCAGATCGCTCAGGTAGCGGGCCCGTCCGGCGTAGTACAGCACCACCGGTGTGTCCGGCCGGCTCGGGTCGACCTTGCTGCACATCTTGTCGCTGATGATCTGGAACTGGTTGCCCAGCACGCCCTTGTCGTCGCTGCCGAACCGGTACGGCGACTCCTGCCCGCCCAGCTGGGCGGCGATGGCCTCGGCGGACGTGCCGGAGTAGGTGTCACCGGTGTCGTTGCTCTTGACCACGATGGCGCGCGTGCTGTCGACCCCCGCCGCGCCGAGCGCCCTGGTGGTGGCCTCGAACTGCCGGGAGTTGGCGAACGACGTCCGGTGGAAGTGCTCGATTGGTCCGTCCGGGTCGAGCTGCGTCGCGGTGACGAGGTCGGCGACCATCAGGACGTCGGCGTCGGAGAGCTTCTTGGCCGCGAACTTCGTCTCGTCCTGGCTCAGCCCGAGCCCGACGACGGCCAGCAGCGGCGCCGAGTCGTCCTTCATCGCGATCAGCTCGTCGACCGCGGACTCCCACTGGGCCGACGTCGCGCCCATGTGCGCGAGCAGCACTTCGACCTTCGGACTGCGGTTTTCGGTGTTGAGCCGTTCCTGCGCCGCGGCGAGCCCGGCCACCTCGTGCACCACCCGCGGTCCGGACAGCGGTGACGTGAGGGGCGCGAGGAAGGCGACCTTGACGTAGTCGCCGGACAGCGCGCTGTTCTGCTTCTCGATCTTGCCCAGCACTTCGTCGTAGCGCTTGCGGGTGGTGTCGTCGACTTCCTCGTCGGCGAACCCGCCGGAGAAGTCGTAGCCGCCGTCGCTGACGCCGACGCACTCCAGCTCCGACGACGAGAACCAGCCGCGCAGCGTGATGCCGGTGTCGATGCCACCGCCGAAGCAGAGCACCTTCGGCGCGGCGACTGCCACCGAGGCCAACGGGAGCACGAACACCGCCACCGCCAGCAGGACGCGCACGCTCTTCGGCATCGGGTCGGTCGGTGTGATGTCGCCCTGGAACAGCGCACGACGGCGTCGCAGGTACACGAACAAGGCCGCCCAGCCCAGCAGCAGCAGAGCCGAGATCACCAACGGGGTCATCGTGTGCTTCCCAACTCGTCGGGATCGGGGTCAGCCGGGTCGCGGCGTTGCACGTCCAGCCAGCGCTTGGCCATGGCTTGGTGGTGGGCCGCGACCGAGACGAAGTCGCCGCGGTCGCCGCGCGCCTTGCGTGCCACGATCGGCATTTCGGTGTAGACCACGCCGTGCAGGTGTGCCCGCCTGCCGATGAGGGTCGGGTCGGCGCTGCCGCGCCAGGCGGTGAGCACGGCCGTGACTGCGTCGGTCAGCTCGTCCCCGGTCCGCTCGAACTCCGCGTGTGCGGCGTCCGGGTGCGCCGGACAGGACGCCAGCGACCGCACCAGGGCGAGCCACTGCCTGCCGCTGCGTTCGCCCAGCAGGGTGACCAGCCGCTCGACGACCGCGGTGACGTCACCGCGGGCGAACTGGTGGTGCATGCGGTCGTCCTCGTTCTCGGCCTTCTCCGCCAACAGGCCGAACACCCCGCGCCACGCGGTCCGGGGCGCGGCGGGCCGCTGGGCGAGTTTGCGCAGCAGGAGCAGGCGCAACAGCGGGTGCATCACCGGCTTGCCGCCCGGCTCGCGCGGGGCCCAGTAGGCCGCGGACAGCAACGGCTGCTGGTCGCCGAAGGCGGTGCCGATCATCGGTGAACCGGCGATCACGCCCGCTTCGTCCCGGTCACGCGCCGCGGCGCAGGTGGTCAGGTCGAAGTGGAGGGTGCCCGGCAGGTCCGCGAGGAACATGTCGAGGATGAGGTCGGCGGCGGACCTGGTGTCGGGCGGGTGCCTGTCGTTGCCCGGGCGCGGTGATCCGGGCATGGGTAACGCCAGCATGTCCTCCGGGTAGGCGATGTCCGGTCCGGCGAGCACCGCGGCCCGCATGAGCAGAGCCGTGCCGCCGGGGTGGCCCGCGGTCAGGTCGCGCAGCATCCGCACGATCCGGTAGCGGTGCCGGGCCGGGATGCCGACGTCCTCGGCCAGCGGCAGCATCTCCTCCCCGGTGAGGTCGCGCAGCGGCAGCGGCAGCCACGGGCCCCTGACGTCCAGGCGGCCGGTGCGCACCCGTTCCACCACGGTGGGGTCGCCCCTGGGCACCTCGTCGTCCGTGATCTTCAACCACTCCACCAGGGACCCGTTGCTCGTGGTGATCACCGTGAGGTGATCGTGCTCGTAGTCGACGCCCGGCTCGAACCGGGTCTTCTCCAGCGCGCGGAGGAATTCCAGGCCGGAGTCGTTGTCGGCGTTGTCCAACAACACCACCGGGTCGACCGTCGATCCGCGCCGCGCGGCGTGCCGCACGTCCGCCAGGAACGCGGCCATGAGCGTGCGGTTGACTGCCGCCTTGCCCTCGTCGCCGCCGTGGTGGCGCTGCCGGTTGAGGTCGACCAACTCGGCGATCGCGTCCTTCTTGAGGTTCCGGTCGCGATGGCCGTACCACTTGTGCCCGGTCAGCAGGGTCACGCGTCGGCCCCAAGACGTCCGGGTGAGCCCCTCGACGATCGACGGCACGAACTGCCCCACGGCGTCCGCGGCGGCCGGCCCACCGGTCTCATCCGGCAGCAGGGCGAACATGGCGGCGATCTGGCCGCCGAGCGTGGTCGGGTCGAACCGACCCAGCTTGTCCTTCGCCTGCTCGTACGCCACGGTCAAGTCGTCGTCCAGCGTCATCTCGGTGATCAGGCGACCGACGAGGAACCGGGAGAACTTCTTGCGGTAAGCGCCGTGCCGGATGAACTCGAAGATCACGGTGGTGAGCAGGTCGACCAGCGAGGGCGGGTCGGCCTGCCCGGGCCGCACGGCGTCGAGCCGGACGTGCGGTTGATCGCCGAGCCTGCGATCCAGCTCGGCGAGCACCGCGGTCTTCCCCGAGCCGCCGGGGCCGGTCAGGATGAGGACCGGCGGGATGCGGCGCTCATCGCGTTCCGCGGCGGCCGACATGGGCGAACCGCGCACGATCAGGTTCGTCGCGATCTCCAGGATCGCGTCCCGTCCGTGCACCACTCGCACCGCCTGTCCACCCGTCCAGGGCTCATGGGTACGACCGGGCACCACCGGGCACCACACTGATGAGCCGCTGCCGGGACCGTCGTCGAATCCCCAGTGCCGCGCCCTCACATCAGCGGCGGCGTGATCGGTTATCACAGCAGACGTGACAACTGATCAAGGATGGGCTCGGCGCAGAATCACCCTTATAGGGGATTAGGTTGACCTTCGAATCCGCATTCTTGCGGAGTGGCGCGCGAGGTTGTGGGGACGGCGACCGGCCAGTGCCGGTCGCCGTCCCCGTTGTGCTGATCCCGGAAGAGTCAGAGCTTGCCCGTGCCCGCACCCGTCGTGACGGACGCCTTGACGGTGCCGACGTTGTCCGCGGTGTAGCCGTACGGGACAGCGGCCACCGTGCCGTTGGTTTCGCACGGCCCGGAGTTGGTGAGGGAGTTGTTGCGCGCCACCAACCGTCCGGGATCGGAGTCCGCGTACCCGCTCGCCGACCAGCACGCCTGCTGCACGTTCTCGAAGACGTTGCCCTCCACGAGCAGTCCGGCGTCCATGAGGGAGGCGATGGCGTACGAGGAGGAGTTGTTGTTGACGTTGGAGTAGTAGTTGTTGAACACGTGGACCGTCTCGCCGAAGCGCACCCGCGGGCTGCGCTCGAACGTGCGGTCGAACCAGTTGTGGTGGTACGTGACCCGCAGGTGACCGCGGTCCTCACCGCCGTTGCCGTCGGAGTGGCCGACCAGCGAGGTCTTCCAGTGGTTGCGGATGACGTTCCACGACACCGTGACGTAGTCGGCGGCGTGGGTGATGTCCAGCATGCCGTCGTAGAAGTCGGGGTTGTCCTCGATGGTGCTGGACATGGTGTTGTGGTCGATCCAGACGTGAGTGGCGCTCTCGATCTGGATCGCGTCGCTCCCGGGCACCCCGCGGATGTTCAGGTTCTGGATGATCACGTTGGCGGGGCTCATGTCCTCGATGTTGAGGGTGGTTCCCGAGATGCCCGAGTTGGCGCCGACGCCCCGGATCGTCTTGTTGGCACTGATCTCGACGGTGCCCGAACCGCTGAGCATGCCGTTGATCAGGATGGTCCGGGCGCCCGAGGCCTGCGCCTGGGTCCGGAAATCGGCGAAACTGCTCACGGTGACGGTAGGACCGCCCGCGCCACCGGTGGTGCCGCCGGCCTGCGTGGCCCAGCCGACGATCCCGCCGGGCGGCTGCGGCTGCGGGGTGCCACCGACTTCGAAGTCGAGGTAGTCGATGTTGGGCAGGCCGGCGGCGGTGGTCGGGTTCAGCCGGATGGTGTTGCTACCCGCGTTCACCGACACGCTCAACGTCTTGGTCACCCAAGTCGACCAGGCCCCCGTGCCCTCGAACGAGGGCGTCTGAACCGTGGACCCGTTCACGACCAGGTTGGCCGGTCGGGCCGTGGTGGCCCCGTTGGCGAACCGGACCCCCAACGTCGCCGTGCCCGCGGCCGACGCGTTCACCGTGAACTGGGCGTAGCCGCTCGTGGCGTTGGCGCCGTTGCAGAACCCGCTGCCGGTGTAACCGGACCAGTTGGAATCGATCGTGCCGGAACACACCGCCGGCGAGGTCTCCGCCTCGTACCGCGTGGGCGCGGCCTGTGCGGTGGACGATGCCACCGCGACCAGTGCGGCGGCTAACAGACCGACACACGCAATCATGGGTCTCACGCGCATAGTACGTCTCCGTGGGATCAGTTCGTCTTGGAAAGGTGCTTTCCATTTGCAGGCGACGGAATCGATCGAGGCGCAACTATGTCGCATCCGGCCGATATCGACCCGACCGACAGGAAGATGGCGAACACGGTACCCCCTGGGGTGCTTCCTTGCGCCATTGGACAGGAAACCGGTTTCCCGTCGGATGCTATGAGGTCCGCAACGCGGGGTCAACGGCGAATTCTGGGGTAGTACCCGGTCGTCGAGTGTCGAACCCATCGAATGCCCAGGTCATCACCGCCGAACCTGATCACCGACGCGCCTCGGGCGTTCGGTGGAAAATGTGGGCCGGTCATACTTGTGAACAAAATCGGCGCGTCTTGGTCATACTTGTGAACAGCGGGCGTGCCACCCGCTGTCACTTGCATCCGCCGGCGCACTGCAAACCATTTCTCGGCCCGTTGTCCTGCTGGTATGATCGATCATCGGCGTCAACGTTTTCCGTGAAAGGTGGCCATGTCGGCCTTCCCCGCGTCAGCGCCGGTGTCCGATATCGTGGCCAGGCTGCGGGCGGCGGGGTGCGTCTTCGCCGAAGACGAGGCGCGGTTGCTCATCGACGCCGCTCGGTCGCCGGCGCACCTGGAAGAAATCGTGCGCCGCCGGGTCGAGGGCACGCCGCTGGAGGTCATCGTCGGCTGGGTCGAGTTCTGCGGCCGGCGGATCGCCGTGGACGCGGGGGTGTTCGTACCCCGCCAGCGATCGACGTTCGTGGTGCGCCAGGCCGTCGAGCGCGCGCGGCCGGGAGCCGTCGTCGTCGACCTCTGCTGCGGCGCGGGCGCACTCGGCGCCGCGATCGCCGCCGCGGTCGGCGGGGTGCGACTGCACGCCTCCGACATCGAACCCGCCGCGGTCCGCTGCGCCCGGCGCAACCTCGACGCGGTGGGTGGCCGGGTGTACGAGGGAGACCTCTACGACCCGCTGCCCCTCTCGCTGCGCGGTCGCGTCGACATCCTGGTCGCCAACGCGCCTTACGTGCCGACCGACGAGATCGCGATGATGCCGCCCGAGGCCCGCGACCACGAGCCCTTGGTGGCGCTCGACGGCGGGCCGGACGGGGTCGACGTGCACCGCAGGGTCGCTTCCGGCGCACCGCTGTGGCTCGCGCCGGGCGGCCACCTGTTGATCGAGACGAGCGAGCACCAGGCCCCGCTGACCGTCGCCGCCATGGCCGACCACGGACTCCTGCCGCGCGTGGTCACTTCCGATGAGCTGTACTGCACCGTGGTGATCGGTACCAAGCCCGCGCTCTGACCACCCCTCGGCTCCGGCCGGCCTGATTCAGGCCGCGAGCTCACCTCCAAGGAGTTCCTGGAGGAGCACTGGGAGGACGGGAAGGGGCGGATCTACCCGCCCGATGACGGTTTCGAAGGCGATCCGGAGCTGGAATATCTCCCGGTCGGCACGCTCGTCGACCGTTTCGGTGGCGTCAGTCGGTCTCCGCGCTCGCCGGGACGGGCAGCAGGCCGGGGCGCTTGGCGGTGCGGCCGTCACCGGACGAGCGGCCACGCAGGCGCCTGCCGATCCACGGCCCGAGGAACGTGGCGACCCACCGCAGTTCTCCGGCGACGACGCTCCGGCGCCCACCGGAGGCGAGCTCGGGGAGTGGTCGCGTCCAGGAATCGTCGCTGCCGGGTACCGCGAGTGCGTGGGCGATCGCGGCGGCGATGCGCGCGTGTCCCACCGGACCGGCGTGCAACCGGTCGCTGCTCCACAGGCGTGGGTCGGTGACCACCGGGTGGTACGCGGTCTCGGCGACGATCACCCCGTGGCGCAGCGCCGCCGCGCGGATGCGGCTGTTGAGCGCCGTGACGCGCGGACTGAGCGGACGGGCTACCGGGATCAGGCGGGCGAGGTTCGGAAAGGTGAGCGTGGCGACCTGCGCACCTGCGGCGGTCAGCGCGGCGAACATCTCCTCCAGGTGCGCGGCGACCTCGTCGGCGTCGAACCGGGGCCGGAGCAGGTCGTTCATCCCGGCGACCACGGTGGCCAGATCAGGGCGCAGCGCCAGGGCGGGTTCCAGCTGTTCGGCACGGATCTGGCCGGCCAGCCGTCCGCGCACGGCCAGGTTGGCGTAGCTCAGACCGGGACTCGACGCCGCGAGTTGCACGGCCAGTCTGTCCGCCCAGCCGCGCAGCCCCGAGACGTCGTCGCCGTCGCCCATTCCTTCGGTCTGGCTGTCACCCAGGGCGACATAGCGCCGGTACGTCGTGACGGGCATCGTGTGCGCCTTCCGTCCGTTGGTAGTCATCACCGCCTGGCGTCAGGCTGACGTCGTCATTGTACTCAATTAGTTGACTATCCGAGGGCGTGTCCGGTCGGTCAGGAGAACGTCAACTCCGCGAGTATTCGCATTGCGCCTAGGCTGAAGTCATGGCGCTACGCCACGCGATCCTGGCTGCCCTCCTCGACGGGGAGGCCTCCGGCTACGACCTCGCCAAGGGCTTCGACGCGTCGGTGGCCAACTTCTGGGCCGCCACCGCACAGCAGCTCTACCGCGAACTGGAGAAGATCGAGAGCCAGGGGCTGGTGTCGGCGCGGATCGTCGAACAGCAGCGGCGGCCCAACAAGCGGCTGTTCTCGCTGACCGAGGCCGGGCGCGCCGAACTGCACGCCTACACCACTCGACGCCCCAAGCCGACCGCCGTCCGTGACGAGTTGATGGTGCAGGTCCAGGCGCTGGAGGCCGGTGATCCGGAGGCGGTGCGCGACGCGGTGCGGGACAAGCTGGAAGCTGCCGAGACCAAGCTCAAGCGGTACGAGCGCCTGCGGGACAACATGCTCGTCGGCCGGACCGAGGCGGAGTTCCTCGCCGCCGCTGATCCCGTCGGCCCCTATCTCACCCTGGCGCGCGGCATCGCCTTCGAGCAGGAGAACATCCGCTGGTGCGAGTTCGCCCTCGACGTCCTCGCCCGGCGGGCCGGCTAGCCGACGGTGGGTGGTCGGTCGACGAGCTGGGAGAGGTAGAGCTGTTCGCCTAGCCGGTCGATCAGTTCGAGCTGCGTTTCGAGGTAGTCGATGTGGTGTTCCTCGTCGGCCAGGATCTTCTCGAACAGCAGCGCGGTGGTGATGTCGCCCTTCTCCCGGCACATCGGGATACCGGTGCGCAGCCGCTGCACGACTTCCACCTCGATGGCCAGGTCGGAGCCGAACTGCTCCCGGACCGTCTGCCCGATGCGCACCGGGAAGAGCCGTTGGTAGTTCGGCAGGCCTTCGAGGAACAGGATGCGGTCGGTGAGCAGTTCCGCGTGCGTCATCTCCTCGAACGACTCGGCGCGGGTGTGCTCGGCGAGTTTGGTGAGGCCCCAGTTCGCCTGCATCTTGGCGTGCAGGAAGTACTGGTTGATCGCGGTGAGCTCGCTGGTCAACTGTTCGTTCAGCAACGCGATGACTTCGTCGTCGCCACGCACGGGCCACCTCCGGACAGCGGGTTCAGCGACCGTAAACCCGGATGGGGCGGGCTGCCACCTTAAGCGCGGCGCACCACTCTTAAGCGGCGTTACTGGGGGCGAGGTCCTGTTCGAGCATGCCGTCGAGGTGGTCGAGGCACGTGCCGCAACCGGTGCCCGCCTGGCAGCGTTCGCCGATCTCCTCGACGGTGCGGGCGCCGTTGCGGATGCACGCCCGCACTTGGGTGTCGCTGACCGCGGCGCAGATGCAGACGTACACGGCGTTCCTCCGATTGGCTTAGGCGAGGCTATGCTAACCGGAGGTCACTCGTTCGTGAAGGAGTGCTGCGCCACACCCTCCACAGGCCCGCTCACTCGCCGCCGACTGCGTCAGGCGGGCCACGGCGCTGGGCATGTCGCCCATCGTCGCCACGGCCGCCCGGCTGGTCGGACAACTCGACCACGACTCGTACAGGACGCTGACGCCCTGGGAGAGCGAGGTCGCCGAACTGGTCGCGCAGGGCTTCGACCTCGCCGACCCGGCCCAGATCCCGGTGATCGCCGAGCCGCTCTTCCGGAGCCTGAACTGCACCGTGGAGTTCATCCCGGTGATGAACGTCGACGACCTGCAACGGGGACTCGAACAGTGGGCGCAGTCCTGATGCCGCCACGGTGAGTGGTGCCGGGTGGTCGGGCCACCCGGCACCAGGCGGTCAGCGGCCGAACAGGCCGACCAGCGTGCCGTGGGCCAGCACGTGTCCCTCGATCGCGCTGCGCAGGTCGTTCGCGGTGACGTCCTCACCGAGGCCGAGCGGTCGGTCCACGGCGTACAGCCGGAAGAAGTAGCGGTGGGGTTCGTCGCCGATCGGTGGCCGCGGTCCACCCCAGCCCTGTCCGCCGAAGCCGTTGCGGCCGACGACCGCGCCCGGCGGCACGGAACCCTCTTCGATCGCGGTCACATCGGCGGGGATGCCCGCGACCACCCAGTGCACGAACGTCCCACCCGGCGCGTCGGGGTCCTCGCACAGCAGCGCCAGTTCCGCCGTGCCCGCCGGCACGTCCGACCACTCCAGCGGCGGCGAGGTGTTGCCGCCGTCGTACGAGTACCGGTCGGGGATCATCGTGTGACCGCTGAACGCGGCGCTGCGCGCGTGCAGGCCGCCGTCCTCCTCGACTCCACCCCCGCCGCCGGCCGGACCGGCTGCGGTGTGGCTCCTGGGATCGGGCATGGTCGGCTCCCTTCCGATCGTCCGAACTAGGGGCCTACCCACGTCCTCCGCCGGTACACCTGCCTCCCCGCACGGGCGGGGTGCCTGCTCACAGGCCGGTAGGATGCCTGCGGTACTGACCTCAGCTGTCGCGGGCGGCGCGCACCTCGGTGACCGACGGTGAGCCGCTCCTGATCCCTCGGCGTTCGACGCGGTTGCCGGAGAACAGCGGCGGGTAACCCAGAGTGCCGGCGTCGAGTGATGATGAAGCCGTGCACGGCATCCTGATGGCCCTGTACCGGCAGTCCCGACCCCGGCACACTGGAACCGGCTGCGCTTCCCCCGTTGCCCGAACGCCAGGGGGAACGAGCATGTCCAGGTACCGGGCGGCGCTGGCCGCCGCCGCACGAGGCTGGCCCGTGATGCCGTTGCGCCCGCACGGGAAGGTGCCCGCGCTGCGCGGCTGGGACGACGAGGCGACGCTCGACCGGGACCGGATCAGGCACTGGTGGTCGCGGCGGGCCTACAACGTCGGCATCTCGTGCGGCGCGGCCGGGTTGTTGGTGGTGGACATCGACGTGCCGCACGGCCGCGAGGCGTTCGCCCGCCGCGCCTGGCAGCACGGCGACGAGGACCCGCGCGACACGTACACCGTGGCCACGCCGAGCGGGGGAGAGCACCGGTACTTCCAGGCGCCGGACGTGCCACTGGGCAACACCGTCGGCAGGATCGCGCCGCACGTCGACACGAGGGGCGTCGGTGGATATGTGGTGGCCGCCGGGTCGCTGGTCGGCCACGACAGGTACCGCGTGGTGCGGGACGCACCGGTAGCCGAAGCACCGGAGTGGCTGGTCGCGGTGCTGACCCCGCCGCCGCCGGAGCACTTGCCGATCCCCGCTCAACGGCCCTCGCCGCGTCGGATCGACGCCTACCGCGCCGCCGCGGTCGACGGCGAAGTGGAGCGGGTGCGTGAAGCCCGGCCGGGCGGACGCGCGCACATCGTGTTCACCGCCGCCTGCCGGCTCGGCGAACTGGTCGGCGCGGGTTGGCTGGACGAGGCCACCGCGGTGTCGCTCCTGCTGGCCGCCGCCTCCACGCACAACGGCATCGAGGGGTGGACCGAGCGGGAGGCGCTGCACCACATCGAGAACGGCATCGCGTTGGGCCGGCGGCAACCCCGCGTGCTGCGGTGACCCCCAAGGTCACTCGGGCGGTTCGATGCCGTCCCGGTCCGCCCACTCCAGCAACGGCTCCAGCGAGAACACCGCGTCGTCGATCCCCGCGTGCAGGTCGCCCAGCTCCGCGAACCGGGCGGGCACCGATGCGATGGTGAAGTCACGCGGGTCCAGTGAATCGATCTCGTCCCACCGCACGGGCGTGGACACGGTCGCCTCCGGCACGCCCCGCGCCGAGTACGCGCTGGCGATCGTGTGGTCGCGCGCATTCTGGTTGTAGTCAACGAAAAGGCTGTGCGGGTCACGGTCGCGCCGCCACCACGCCGTGGTCACGTCGTCGGGCGCGCGCCGCTCCACCTCGCGGGCGAACGCCAACGCCGCCCGCCGCACGTCGGCGAAACCCCACTCCGGCTTGACCCGCACGTAGATGTGCAGCCCGGCCCCGCCCGAGGTCTTCGGCCAGCCCACCGCGCCCAGTTCGTCCAGCACCTCGTGTGCCACGTGCGCGACCCGCCGCACCCGAGAGAACGGGCAGTCGGGCATGGGATCCAGATCGATGCGCCACTCGTCCGGTTTCTCGGTATCGGCGGCACGCGAGTTCCACGGGTGGAACTCCACGGTGGACATCTGCACCGCCCACACCACGTCCGCCACGTCCGTCACGCACAGCTCGTCGGCGTGCCGGTCGTACCGGGGGAAGTGCACCCGCACGGTCCGCACCCACGGCGGCGCGCCCTGCGGCAGCCGCTTCTGGTGCACCTTCTGGCCGGCCACCCCGGACGGGAAGCGGTGCATCATGCACGGTCGCTCCCGCAGCGCGCGCACGATCCCGTCACCGACCGCCAGGTAGTAGCGGGCGAGGTCGAGCTTGGTCTCCCCGCGCGCGGGGAAGTAGACGCGATCCGGGTTGGAGATCCGCACGGTTCGGTCCCCGACCTCCAGCTCCACCGAAGGCACCTTTCCGACCATGCGGGCAACCTAACCCGGATCGCGCCGATCAGCGCGACACCAGCCTCCTTTCCCGGGACGTGGCGGCGATGGCAGTGGCCGCCACGGCGACGGCGGCGCCCACGAGAGGGACGATCGGGGCGTCGACCGCGCCGCCGAGCACACCGGCGCCGGCGATGCCCGCGTAGATGGCGGAGGCGTTCAGGGCGAGCAGGAGGTTCGCCCGGTCCGGGTCCAACGCCACCAGGGTCGCGAACAGGGGCGGGTTGAACGCCCAGAACAACGCGCCCCACGCCGCCATCACGACGAACGCCGTCGGCCCGGTCAACGCGGCCGGCAGCAGCACGAGCACCGCGGCACAGCCGCCCAGGGCGATCAGCAGCGGTGTGCGGGGCCCGTGGCGGTCCGCGGCCAGGCCGCCGACCACGTTGCCCAGCACCCCGCCGACCCCGTAGGCGAGCAGCTGACCGCCGTCCGGCGCCTGGCCGGTGATCGGGCCGAGGTAGCTGTAGACGCTGAACGTGGCCAGGCACGCCAGCAGCGACACGGCGAGCAGCCGTTGCACGGGCGGGTCGGCCAGCGGCGCCAGCCGTTGCCGGAACCCGATCGCCGGGCCGGGGTGCACCCGCGGCACGGCGGCCCGCACGATCAGCGCCGCGGCCACGCACAACACCGCGACCAGCACAAACGCCGCCCGGTAGCCGTACTGGTCGGCGACGAACCGCCCGGCGGGCACACCGAGCAGGGTGGCGGCGGTCAGCCCGCCGGTCACCACGGCCATCGCCCTGGCCTTGTGGTCGGGGTCGAGTTGGGCGGCGACCGCGGTGGCCGCCGGGGTGGCCAGCGCCGCGCCGCACGCCGTGAGCACGCGGGCGACCAGCAGCAGGTCCAACGTCGGTGCGAACGCCGCGCCGACGTTGCCCAGCGCGGCGACCAGCAGTGCGGCCACCAGCAGGGCACGTCGTTCGACGCGCGCGGTCAGGATCGCCAGCAGCGGCGAGCCGATCGCGTAGGCCAGGGCGAACGCGGTGATCGTCTGGCCCGCCGCGGCGGTGGTGACGCCGTGGTCGGCGGCGACCTCGGTGAGCACCGCCGCGACCACGTACCCGCTGGACCCCGCCGCCACGGTGGTCGCGGCGAGCGCGGAGGTCCGGGCGCGCATCAGGACACCAGACGGGGTGGTGCCGGGGTCAGGTAGGCGGACAGGTCGGGTGGGCGGCGGCCGGTGAACACCGTTTGGTAAACGCTTTCCCGGACCAGCGCGACAGGTCGGCCGGCGCTGAGCAGCGTGGCCTGGCACCACAGCGCGGGCACGTCCTCGGGGTCGTCCGGCAACGGGTCGGCGAAGTCGGGGTCGTCGGGCACCGGGGTGGTGGTGGCGTAGTGGGTGGCCCGGCGCGCTTCGGTGAGCAGCACGCCGAGCGGGGTGTAGCCGCGGGCCAGGTCTTCGCGTCTCGGCTCGTCGAGTTCGAGGGCCCGCTGGTGCACCAGGGCGGTGATGGTGGCGAGGCGGGGGCCGTTGTCGCCCAGGTACGGGACCAGGTAGCCCTCGCGCCGGGTCACCTCGGTGCCCGGCGGTAAGCCGAGCAGGTGGCCCTGGCGCGGGGTGAGGCGGTGTGGGGTGTCGGGTTGCCGGGGGTCGCGGCGCAGGCGGTAGCCCACCCATAGGGACAACACGCGGGTGAAGGGGACGGGTACGTCGCGCAGGAACCGGGCCATGGTGTCGGCACGGGCGCCTGCTTCGTCCGCGTGAGCGGCGTGAGCTGAATGGATCATCGGGGTGCACCTTCCGGTGAGGCCGCACACGTCGTTGTGCGGGCATCGGTGCGATGCACCAACGATGAGGCCGCACTGATGCGGAAACATCGGTCGGGTGACGTAGAAGATCCCGAATGCAGTCCACACCGGACGATGTGAGGGCCGCTCGGCTACCTGTGTCCGCGCGGGCCCGTCGTGCGGGCCGCCCGGCCTCCTGGACTACGTGCTCCCGTATCCACGCGGCACGTCTCGGGCGCGTTAACGGGTGTGACGGACAGTCAGATTGCCCAGGTGGGGGACTTTCACGTCCGTGAGCAGACCTGTTCTGTGCCTTCTGTCGCGACCTCCGTGGTGCGATCGGTCAATTGTCGGGAACGGAATCCGCGATTAGCGTGACGCCGCGTTCGAGAGAACACGACGACCGATCAAGGAGCACACCGCACACGGTCAGACAATGCCCGTCATAAAGAATGCGAATACCTGTCCGGCCCCATAGGGGTGGCCTATCGGGTCGTCGCCGATGTCGCTGCCAAGTAAATTCTCGGCGACTTCCTGTAACACATCAGGCCAGGTGAACGGCATCGTGACCCGGTGCCACCCCCGGTCCGGACCCGTGCTGCCCGAAACAGGTCGAGGTGTAATGCGCGCTCTTTTGTTGTTCGACGGTCTCGGTGGGAACAATGATCACCTCATAACCGCCCTGCGCGTGCTGCGCGGGCGGCCGGAGAACGCCGCCTTCTTCCACGCGGTGTACCGGGCGCTGGACGACGCGGTCGATTACCTGGGTCCCGACGCGGTGCCCGGAGGGCTGCCGTTGGAAAAGTGGCTCGACGGTGTCGAACCGCCGGCCCTGGACTCCACGGCGGCGGGCGTGTGCGTGCACGTCCACCAGCTCTGCCAACTCCAGCCGACCGTCCGCGACACCGCCGATGGCGTGGTGGCCGCGCTCGGGCACAGCATCGGTCTCCAGGCCGCGGTGGTGGCGGGTCTGCGCCCGCGCCGGCCGGACGAGTTCCTGGCGCTGGCCGCCACCTCGTTGAAACTGGTCGTGGTGAGCCTGGTCCGGGCGCACCGGATCGCGCCGGACCTCGGCGTGGCACCCGGCCTGGCCGCCGGGTACCGGGCCGTCCGGGGTGGCGCGCCCGGACCGATGGCGTCGGTGACCGGGATGCGGCGCGACGAACTGGTGGGCCTGCTGACGGGTTCCGTGTCGCTCGGCCTGGTCAACGCGCCCACCGCGCACGTCCTCAGCGGCACGACGTCCGACCTGCTCGCCCTGCGCGCCACGCACGCGTCGGCGTTCGAACGACCGGGGGTCGGCTGGGCATTCCTGCCCCACACGATCCCCTTCCACAGCCCCGCCCTGGCTTCCGTGCCGGAACGGGTCCGCGCGGACCTCGACTTCGTCGGCCCGGTGCCCGCACCCGACCGACTGGAACTGCCGGTCTACGCCACCGACGGCCCGCGCAACCTCCAGCACGCCGACGACCTGGTGGACGAGTACCTCCGGCAGGTGTTCGTGCGGCCCATCGACTGGGAGCCGGCCGCACGGCACGCCGTCACCGACGCGGCCGTGGACCGCGTCCTGGACTGCGGCCCCGGCGCCGGAGCCCGCCGGTTCACCCGCGAGTGCCTGCGCACCGACGACAGGGTCGTGCGCTTCGAGTCGTTCCGACAAACCCGCCGAGCTGGATAGGAGAACCGCCGTGTTCTGTCTTCTCTTCCCCGGTCAGGGCGTCCAGCGCAAGGGGATGGGCGCCGAGCTGTTCGCCCGGCACCCCGACGCCACCGCGCTCGCCGACGAGATCCTCGGCTACTCGATCGAGGAACTGTGCGTCCGGGACCCGGAGCGGCGGCTGCGCGATACCCGCTACGCCCAGCCCGCCGTGTTCTTCGTCAACGCGCTGCTCGGGCGCGACCGGCTCGCCGAGCACCCGGGCCGGTACGCCTACTTCGCCGGGCACAGCCTCGGCGAGTACAACGCGCTGGTCGCGGGCGGTGTGCTCGACCTCGCGGCCGGGCTGCGGCTGGTGAAACGGCGGGCCGAGCTGATGTCGACGATCAGCGGCGGCGGCATGTCCGCGGTGCAGGGCGTGCCCGCGGCGTTCGTGCGGCGCGCGTTGGTCGAGACCGGCCTGTCGAAGGTATTCCTGGCCAACCTCAACGCCGACACCCAGACCACGATCGCGGGCGACCGCGCGGAGGTCGCGGTGGCGGGCAAGGCGATCGGCGCGCTGCCCGGCGCGCGGGTGGTGCCGATCAACGTCAGCGGCCCGTTCCACACCCCGCTGATGGAGCCCGCCGAAGCGGCGTTCCGGGAGGTGCTGGAGGGCTTCGAGTTCGCGCCCGCGACCACGCCCGTGGTCTCCAGCGTCACCGGCGAGCCGTTCACCGGCCCGGACCTGCTCGCCCGCCAGCTGTCCGCGCCGGTGGAGTGGGTGCGCGCGGTCCAGACCCTGCGCGCCGCGGGCGTCACCGAGTTCGACGAGGTCAACGGCCGGACCCTGACCTCACTCGTCAACAAGATCCGCTGAGGGGCATCGTCATGAACACGGACATCGCAGTAGTCGGCCTCTCGGTGGACGTGCCCGGTGCGCGCGACCTGGACGCCTTCTGGCAACTGGTCAGCACCGGCACGAGCACCAGCAGGCCGTTCCCGGCCGACCGCCGGGAGAAGCTGGCCGAGTACATCCGCTACTTGCGCGCGACCAGCATCGACCCGGTGCCCGAGCCGGACATCGACTTCCACAACGGCTACTTCCTCGACACCGTCGACAGCTTCGACCACGCCGCGTTCGGGATGAACCCCCGGCAGGCGACGCTGACCGACCCGCACCACCGGATGGTGCTGCGCGCGATGTACCTGGCGTTCGAGGACGCGGGCTACTCGCTGGACCGGTTGCGCGGCAGCCGCACCGGCGTCTACGTCGGGTTCGCGGTCAACCCCGGCTCGACCTACCTGGACTACATCAGCCGGGTCGACCCGTCGGTCGGCCAGCAGGCCATCACCGGCAACATCCCGGCGATGCTGGCCAACCGGCTGTCGCACTTCCTGGACCTGCGCGGACCCAGCATGGTGGTGGACACCGCCTGCTCGGCCACCCTGGTCGCGGTGCACCTGGCGAAGAACGCCCTGCTCCTCGACGACTGCGACATGGCCGTGGTCGGCGGCGCGCGGATCGTGTTCGCGCCCGTCAAGCACCGGCACTCCAACATCGGCATCGAGTCCTCCGACGGCGTGACCCGCACCTTCGACGAGGCCGCCGACGGCACCGGCTTCGGCGAGGGCTCCGGCGCGGTCGTGCTCAAGCGGCTGGACCGGGCGCTCGCCGACGGCGACCAGGTGTACGCGGTGATCAAGGGCAGCGCGGTCAACCACGACGGCAACACCGAGGGCATCACCAACCCCGACTCCGACTCGCAGGCCGACCTGCTGCTGTCGGCGTGGCGCAACGCCGACGTGGACCCGCGCACCATCGGCTACTTCGAGGCGCACGGCACCGCGACGCGCGTCGGCGACCCGATCGAGCACGAGGGCATGAGACGGGCCTTCGCCAAGCACACCGCCGATCGCGGTTTCTGCGCGGTCGGCACGGTGAAGGCCAACGTGGGCCACCTGTTCGAGGGCTCCGGCGTGATCGGCCTGATCAAGGCGATCGCGGTGCTGCGCAACGGGATGATCCCGCCGCAGGCCAACTTCGCCAACCCCAACCCGAAGCTCGACTTCGCCTCCGGGCCGCTGTACGTGCCGACCAGCCTGGAGCCGTGGGAGTCCGACGGCCCGCGCCGCTGCGGCGTCAGCGCGTTCGGGCTCGGCGGCACCAACGCGCACGCGGTGCTGGAGGAGTTCACCGCCGCCGACGAGCGCCCGGCGTCCTCCGGCGAGCACCTGTTCACGCTCAGCGCGGCCACGATCAAGTCGTTGACGCGGATCGTGGAGCGGCACATCCGGTTCATCGACGGCGGCGGGCTCGCCGGTGTGGACATCGCCGACGTCTGCTACACCAGCCAGGTCTCGCGCGGCGGGCACCGGCACCGCGTCGCGGTCGTCGTCACCGATGCCGCCGACCTGCGCCACAAGCTCGCCGAACTGCTGGCCGACCGGCCAGTGCCGCTGCCGGAAGGCCCGTTGGGCGACCAAGGTCGGGCGTTCACGCGCGGCGGCCAGGTGGATTGGCGTTCCCTGCACGGCGACCGGGCGCCCCGTGTGGTCCGGCTGCCCGCGTACGCGTTCGACGAGTCGACGGCGTGGGTGAGTTTCCCCGACACGTGGCGCGAGACGATGAACCTGGTCACGACCGACGAGCGCCACCCCGTGACGCACGACGTGGAGTTCCAGGAGACCCCGGCGGCACGGGCGGTGTCCGCGCCGAACGCCAAGGTGCTCGCCCTGGTGGACCCGGACACCGACGCCGAGAAGGTCCTCGCCGCCCTGGGAGACGTGCGGTTCCTGCGCCTCGGCGAGCCGATCGAGGGCGGTTCGGTGTTCCACGCCGGGGACACCGCCGCCTACGAGCAGATCGCGCGGCTGGTGGGCGACGGCGTGACGCACCTGGTGCACGCGCTGGCGTTCGAGGACACCCCGGCGTCCGACGTGGCCGAGGTCGAACGGCGGACCGGCAAGAACCTGCACAGCCTGTTCCTGCTGTCCAAGGCGTTGATGGCGGCCGGGGTGAAGGTCGATCTCGCCGTCGTCACGCGCACCGCCGTGTGCGCCGAGGAAGGCGAGGCGGTGGTGGCGGAGAACGCCGCGCTGGTCGGGTTCGGCAAGGTGATCGGCCGCGAATACCCCTACATCAAGGTCAAGCACGTGGACGTGGACCCGGCCGTGCCGCCGGCCGCGCTGCGGGCGGAGGTGTTCGCCGCCGAGCACGGCCTGTTCCTGCTGCGCGGCGAACGACGGCTGCGCGAGGTGTTCGTGGAGGTGCCGGAGGTCGAGGCCGGCGGACCGGACGGGCCGGACTACCTCAAGCCCGGCGGCACCTACCTGATCACCGGCGGCACCGGCGCGTTGGGCCTCGCCGTGGCCGGGAACTTCGCCGCCGCGCAACCCGACCTCACGCTGGTGCTGCTGAGCCGGTCCGGCGTGCCGCCCCGCGCGCAGTGGGACGACCCGATCGCGGTGCCCGCCGGCTCGGCCGCCGCCAAGCGGGTCGACGCCGTGCGGGCGTTGGAGGCCTCGGGCGCCACGGTGGTCGTCGTCGCGGCCGACGCGGGCGACCCGGAGGCGTTGGCCGAGGCGGTCACCACGGTCCGGCGCGACCACGGGCGCATCGACGGCATCGTGCACGCGGCGGGACTGCCCGGCGGCAGCACGGTCATGTTCCGGCAGTCGGCCGACTTCGACGCGGTGGTGCGGGCGAAGCTGCACGCGGCGTTCGTGCTCGACCAACTGACCCGCGACGACCGGCCGGACTTCATCGCCCACTTCTCCTCGGTGGCCTCGGTGTTCCCCGCACCCGGCCAGGCCGACTACGCGGCGGCGAACTACTACCTCGACAACCTCGCCCGCGCCCAGGCCGGTGGGCCGTGCCACGTGATCGCGCTGGACTGGGTCGCGTGGAAGGAGATCGGCATGGCGGTGGACTTCGGCACCAACGGCGACACCATGTTCAAGGCGCTGCCGACGTCGGTCGGTCTCGGCGTGCTGGACGCGGGCCTGCGGTCGAAGCGGTCGCGGCTGTTCGCGGGCGAGCTGAACTACCGCGGTGAGCTGATCCACCTGCTGCGCTCCTACGACGTGCCGCTGTCCGCCGACATCGAGGCGAAGGTGGAGCTGGAGATGAAGGCACTGGAACAGCGGCTGGTCGAGGCCGCGGAGAAGACGCGGGCCGGTGTCGCCGCGGTGTCGGTGGCACTGGAGGGCCGCCCGGACGGCCAGTACAGCGAGGTGGAGCGGTCCGTCGCCCAGTGCCTGGCCCTGGCGTTCGGCTACGACGTGCTCGACGTCGAGGCCGACTTCTTCGACCTGGGCGGTGATTCCATCATGGCCGCCGGCGTGGCGGGCACGATCGCGGTCTGCCACGGGGTGGGCTACGACGTGGCGGACCTGCTCGCCGACCGCACCATCGCCGAGATCGCCTACCACGTCGAGGACCTGGCGGACTTCGCCGCGGAAGTCGCCTGATGACCGTGTCGGACATGACCGCGGGGCCGGCGCTGCGGCGCATCGTCGGCTTCGCGTTGCCGCTGACCGCCGCGAACCTGCTGCAACAGGGCTACCTGCTGGTCGACGGCATCGTCGTCGGCCACTACGTCGGCGTCGAGGGACTGGCCGCCGTGGGCGCCAGCGGGCCGCTGTTCTACCTGCTGAACGCGATGTTCATCGGGTTGGGCACGGCGTTCACCATCCGGCTGGCGCACTTGCGCGGCGCCCGGCAGGACGGTGAACGCCGTGGCGTGGTGCTGTCGTTGGGCCTGCTGACGGTGGTGTGGTCGGTCGGCTGCATCCTGCTGGTCACGGTGCTGGCCGGGCCGACGTTGACGCTGATGGGCATCGAGGGGCGGCTGGCCGAGGACTGCGCGCGGTTCATCGGGGCGCTGTCCCTCGGGTTCCCCGGCATCTTCGGGTCGGCGGCGGTGAGCGCGTACCTGCGCGGCCTGGGCGACTCGCGGGCGGCGATGTGGGTGCAGGGGTTCGGCAGCATCGTGAACGTGGTGCTGGTGCTGCTGTTCGTGGCCGTGCTGGACCTGGGCATCGCCGGTGCGGCGCTGGCCACGGCGGTGGCGGCGACCGCCGCGCTGGTCGCCGGTCTGGTGCACTCGGCGCGGATCTACCCGGTGCCCAGGGTGGGGGAGCGGCCCGCCGTGCGGCGGGAGCTCGTCGACGCCGTGCGGCTGGGCTTCCCGTTGGCCAGTCAGCACATCATCCTGGCCGTGGGCATCATGGTGCTGGTCTGGATCATCCAGGCGTTCGGCCCGGTGGTGCTCGCGGCGTTCACCATCGTGTCCCGGATCGAGCAGTTCACCGCGATCCTGTTCCTGGACTTCTCCGGCGCGGTCACCGCGTTCACCGCGCAGAACCTCGGCGCGGGCAACGCGGAACGGACCCGGCGCGGCCTGTGGCAGACCCTCGGGCTGACGGTGGGCCTGACCGTGGCGCTGGCGGGCGTGGTGCTGCTCGCGCGCGGCCCGATCGCCGCGCTGTTCACCGACGACCCGGCCACGCGGGAGCTGACCGAGCGGTACATCCTGATCATCTACCCGTTCTTCGCGCTCTACACGGTGATGGTGGTGCTGCACGGCCACCTCAACGGCGCCCGCCGCACCACCGCGCCGCTGATCTGCACGGTGATCGCGTTCGTGCTGGTGCAGATCCCGTTCGCGTACCTGCTGCACGGCGTGTTCGGCATCGAGGCGGTGATGTGGGCGGTGGTCGCGGGCTGGACGGCCGGCCTGACCTACTCGGTGTGGTGCCTGCGCCGGGTCCTGTTCGCCCAACCCGCGGAAGTGGTGTCGTGATCACCGAGAGCAGTGCCGAAGTCGAGTTCCACGGCGGCAGGGCCCGCACCGGGCCGCTGTCGTGGGGCCAGCAGGGCACCTGGGACGGCATCCAGCACTGGCTGCCGGAGATCAAGCCGTTCTTCTTCCTCACCCGGTGGCTGCCGGTGCCGTTGCTGCTGGAGCTGGGGAACGTGCTGGAGGTCGTGGGTGAGCTGCTGCGGCGGCACGAGTCCCTGCGCACGCACTTCCACGTGAGCCCGAGCGGTGACGTGACGCAGGACGTGTCGGCGTCCGGGACGTTGCTGGTCGACGTGTACGACCGGCCCGCCGACGACCCGGTCGAGTTCAGCGACATCGTGACCACCTGCTGGCAGCGCGGCACGGCGGAGCCGTTCGACCACGCCCGCGAGCTGCCGATTCGGCTGTCCGTCGCGCTGCACGAGGGCATCCCGGTGGTCGTCGTGTTCGCCCTCTCTCACCTGGCCGCCGACTACACCGGCGCCGAGCTGCTGGTGACCGAGATGGCGGCCATGTTCAAGGCCCGCGTCGACGGCACGGCACCACCGCCGCCGCGGCGGGCGCTGCAACCGGTCGACCTCGCGCTGTCCGAACGGTCACCGGACGGACAGCTGCTCAACGTCGAGGCGATGCGCCGGCTGCGGGCCGAGCTGGACCGGATGCCACCGGCCACCCCGGCCCGCGCCGAACCCGCGTCACCGCGCTTCGTCGGGGCCGACCTGGACTCCTCGGCGCTGCCGGTGGCCGTGCGCCGGGCGGCACGCCGCTACCGCACGACGACGTCGGTGGTGCTGCTGGCCATCGCCACCGCGCTGGTCCGCTGCTTCTGCCCAGGCCCGCTGCACCGCTTGGACGTCATGCAGGGCAACCGGGTCACACCCGAGCTGATGGGCAGCGTCACCACCCTCAACCAGGCCGTCCGCACCGTGATCGACCTGCGTGCGGACTCCTTCGAAGAACTCCTGCGCCGCGTCGAGCGCACGATGTCCGATGCCCGCGCCCACTCCCGTTACGACACCCGTGCGGCCCAGGAGGTGGTCCGCACGTGGGGCGGGGTGCTCGAACCGGGGACCCAGTTCAACGACATGTGGTCCACGATCCGCACACCGCGCCGCACCGCGTCCGAAGTGGACACCACCGCGTCCGAGCTGTCGTGGCCCGCGACCTCCGACGCCGAGGACATGGTGCTGTACCTGGACACCCGCGGCACCACCGACCGGATGCAGTTGGCGTTGATGGCGGACACGGCGGTGTTGGCGCGAGAGGAGATCGGGGCGTTCCTGCTGGCGTTCGAGCGGATCGCGGTGGTGCTGGCCACGGAGGACATCGCGTTGGACCGGGTGGGGGAGCTGTTCGCCGAGAGCCGGGCACGGGTCGTCGGACCGTTGACCGGCTGACCCCGCCCCGCTCCAGCGGGTGGCGATCAGGCGCCGGTCCGCCGCCGATCGCCGAAGCGGCGGAGGAGATCCAGGACCTTCAACCCCAGCGAAGGCACGACGGCGCCGGCCCGCGCCATGCCCGCCCGGTACGCCGGGAGTGCCCGGACCAGCCGCCGACCGTCCAGCATCGCCACCGCCCGGTCCGCCACCTCCGCCGCCGACAGCAGCCCGCCACCGGAGAACAGGATCGCCGACGCCGGGTCGTCCTGGACGTCGCGCAGCAGCTTCGTGTCCGCCGCGTCCGGGCAGCACGTGAGCACCCGCACCGGCACACCCGCCCGCTCCAGGTCACCGTGGAGGCTCAGCCCGAAGGTCAGCACGGCGGCCTTGGTCGCCGCGTACACCGCGAGTCCCGGCACCGGGCCGAACGCCGACATCGAGGCGATGTTCAGAATCCGCCCACCGCCCGCCCGCATCACGTCGACCGCCGCCTGACAGCCGAACACCACCCCGAGCAGGTTCACCTCGACCGTCCGCCGCACCACGTCGTCACCGTGCTCCCACGGCTGCCCGGTCAGCACCACACCCGCGTTGTTCACCCACACCGACACCCGCCCGAGCGCCGCCGCCCGCGCCGCGACCGACCGATGCGCCTCCGGATCACGCACGTCGGCGACCGCCCCATGCCCACCGATCGCCCGCGCGGCGTCCTCCACCGCCGCATCGACATCCGCCAGCACGACCTCGTACCCACGAGCGCGCAACCTCCGGGCGATCTCCAGCCCGAAACCCCGCGCCGCCCCGGTGACCACCGCGATCTCCACGCCGGCCACCCTAGACGCCACCGGTCCTGGCCCCTCACCGCGTGGCGCGCGCGGGGATCACCGCCCGCACCACGGAGTCGACCGAGGTGTCAGCGGATACGACCATCCGACCGGACGAGTCCCATACCGCCGAACGGCCCGCGGCAGACGCATACCCTTCACCGGTCGAGCCGGCGAAACTCGCCACCGCGACCCACACACCGTGCTCGACCGCGATCCGCCGCGCCCGCTCGTCAACCACAGCCGAGTCCCACGCGTGCTCCAACACGCCGGCCACGTACACGTCGATGCCCAACGCCGCCGTGTCCGCCGCGTGCTGCGGCACGCCGGTGTCCTTGCACACGGCCAACCCGAGCCGCACCCCGTCCACCTCGACCACCGCGGGCGCGTCACCGGGGCGGAAGCGCACCGGCTCCCCGCCGCCGAGCCACATCTTCCGGTACGCCACCCGCACACCCGCGCCGGAAACCTCCAGCACACCGATGTGCGGCCCCTGCACCGGCGCGCCCGCGAACGCCACGGTCCCCGTCTCGGCGCAGGCCTGCACCAACGGCTCCACCAGGTCGAACGGCACCACCGGCGCGTCGAAGTGGTACCCCGTCAACGACAGCTCCGGGAACACCACCACCCGCGCACCCGCCGCACGCACGGCCGATGCATGAGCCGCCACGTTGGCGGCCACGTCGTAGGGGGTACAGCGCGGCTGGGCGACAGCGAGAGTGAACACCGGTCAACCCTAGCCGGCTTCAGCCGCGAAGGACAGCGCTCGAAGCACTAAGTCCATTGTGGACTTAGTGTGATTTCCGTTGTGGCAGAAGGGATATGTCCAGAGACTGTTGCTAGTATCGAAGAATGTCAACCACTACGAGTGAGCCGAGGGTGAACCTGAAGGCGGTCACCTCCGACGTGTCCGCCGCCATGCGGGCGCTGCACCTCTCGGCCGCGGACGCCGCGGCGCGCGCCGGGGTGCCCACCGCGCTGCTGGAGCTGGTGCGCTTGCGCGTCTCGCAGATCAACGGGTGCGAGTTCTGCATCGACCTGCACGACCGCGATGCCAGGACCGGCGGCGAGTCGGAGCAGCGCCTCGCCGCCCTGGCCGGCTGGCCGGAGTCGCCGCTGTTCGACGCGCGGGAGAAGGCCGCTCTCGCGCTGGCCGAGGCGATCACCCTCGTGCACGACGGTCGGGTGCCGGACGGGGTGTACCGGGCCGCCGCCGCCGAGTTCGACGAGCCCGCGCTCGCCGCGCTCATCTGGGTCAGCACCGTGATCAACTCCTACAACCGCATCGCGATCAGCACCCGCATGGTCCCCGCCGCTCAGCCCTCCACGACGAGCAACGGCTGATACGGCAGCGTGGCGGCGGGCGGGTCCAGCGGCGTGCGCAGCCGCTCGACCTGCTCCCGCCACTGCCGGAAGTGCGTGCCCCGGCCGGCGTCGACATCGCACCCGACCCACCCGGTCACCAAGCGGATGCCGTGCAGGGCGTTGAGCAACCACACCTCCCGGCCGGCCAACTCCTCGACCCGGCGGGCACGATGAGCCGTCCGAATCCCGCTCGCCCTGGCCAGGTCCTTCACCAGCCCGGCGGTGGTGCCGGCCAGCGCCGGGATCTCCTCGGGCGGCGAGCACAGCACGTCGTCCTCCCACCACAGGATCGACGACGTCGCCGCTTCGACCACGGTGCCGTCCACCGTCCGCAACAGCGCTTCCTCGGCCCGGTGGATCGCCGCCTCGGCCCGCAGGCGGCTCAGCGCGAGGAGGTCCGGTCCCTTGCGGGTCGGATTACACCGGTGATCGACCGCGTCCGGCACCCACACCCGCACGTCCTCGCCGCGCGCGGGCGCCCGGCGGATTCGCAGGCGCAACTCCGGCGGGTCGCCGACGAGTTCCACCCTCGGGAACCACGCGCCCGAGCGGGGCAGCGCGGCGATCGCATCGCGCCAGAACTTGTGCAGCTCCTGCGGTGTGACGACACCGACCTCCAGACAGGCCCGGGTGAACCGGACGACGTGCCGATCCAGTGACCGCACCGCCCCGTTCAGCACCAGCCAGGAATCGGCCACCAACAGAGAGCTGTCGTCGATTCTCATTCAGCGACCCGTTCTGCTCGTCGAAGTCCTTGGTCTGGGGCCGTAGGGTGCGTGCTCAAGCCACTCGCCGAACCTCGGCACCACCGGTGCGAGACGTGCCGCCGCGGTCCGTCGCAGCCGGGCCGCCGCGCCGCGCGGACGCAGGTGCCGCAGGGCCGCACCTGCGGCGGCGCTGTTGACCTGCGCCGCCGCACGCCTGGCGGTGACGAACCCGGTGACGGCGTCGGCGTTCGCCGCGGGGGAGCGGCGCCCGGTCGCGATGGCCTCCGCTGCCGCCTGGGCGTCGACGAAGCCGCTGTTCATGCCGCGCGCGCCGAAGGGGGGAAACAGGTGGGCGGCCTCCCCGACGAGCAGTACCCGTCGGTGCGGGTCGGTGAAGTCGTCGGCGATCAGCTGGAGGAACCGGTACACCGAGATCGCCGTGATGCGCGCGGTCGGCGTCGGCCCGATCAGCTCGGGCAGCCACCGCCGCACCTCCGCGGGCGAGGCGATGACGTCCGGATCGTCACCGGCACGGCTCTGCACGTCGACCTGGAAACCCGACGCGTAGGGCACGATCAGCACGCCACGACCGTCCGCGGCGGGGTGTTCGTAGTGCATCACCCGTTCCAGGCTCGGTGCGCGGCAGGGCTCGTCGGCGACGTCGACGACAACGTGGAACCCGTCCTGGGCGGCCGAGCCGGCCAACGAGACGCCCGCGCTCTTGCGCACCGTCGACCTGGCTCCGTCCGCTCCCACGACGTGGCTGCCCCAACAGGTCTCGCCGCCGGCGGTGGTGACGATGACGCCGTCGGAGTCGGCGGCCACCTCGGTGACGGGGTGGTTCCACAGCATGTCCACACCCGCCCGTTGACAGGCGTCGCGCAGAATCCGCTCGGTCTCGCTCTGCCGCAGGCTGGTGAACGGTGGCAGGCCGCGGGACGCGTCGTGCGCCGGGTACTCCCGTGCGTACACCTGCCGCCCCCGGTACAGGGTGCGGCGGACGTTCCAGAGCACGCCGTGCGCCGCGAGTTCCGCTCCCAGCCGCGGGCTGGTGGATTCCAGCAGCCTCAACGACTCGCCGTGCACGTAGAGAGCGCGACTGCCGGTGCTGACCCGGTCGGCGGGGTCGGCTTCGAGCAGGAGCACCGGAATCCGCCGGGCGCGCAGGGCCAGCGCCGCGAAGAGCCCGACCGGACCCGCGCCCACGACGATCACCGGTCCGGCCGCCTCAGCCACGGGCCACCACGCTGTCGCCGGCGCCGATCAACCGGGCGAGCGCCACGCGTTTGATCTTCCACGTCGACGTTCTGGGCAGGTCGTCGAACGCCCACTGCTGCGGTGCGCCCAGGTTCGGCAGGTCGGCCGTCGCCCGCCGCCACCGCGCCCGCACCAGCGGCGCCCCGGTGCGGGTGCACACCACCGGCACCGGCACCCCGCCCGCGCCGGGAACCACGACCACCTCGCGCAACTCGTCCAGCCGGGACATCAGCACGTCCTCGATCCGCAGGTTGCTGTCCACGTCGTCGATCCGGTCGATCTCGCGGTCGACCAGGTGCAGTCCGCCCCACCAGCTGCGCGTGCCCATGTCGCCCATGCGCCACCAGCTCCCGTTGAGCTGCGCGTCGAACCTGTCCTGCGCTCCCTGGTAGGTGAGAATCCGGCCACGGGTGCGCGCCTCGATGTGCCCTACCGTTCCGCGCGGCACCGGAGCGCCGGAATCGTCGGTGATCCGGACCTTGGTGAAGCCGGGGATGCCCATGCCCACCAGTCGTCCGTCGCCGCGCGTCGCGCCCCGTTCGGTGAACACGCGCACGGCCACCGGCCCGGTCTCGCTCTGACCGTAGAGCTGCATGAGGTACTTGCCGCGACGCTGGGACGCGCCGAGCAGCCGTTGCACGGTGCGCGGGTGGATGGCGTCGAACGTGCTGCTGAAACAGCGGACATCACGCAGCGGTGCTCCCGGAGCATCCACCAGGTCTTCCCACAGCACGAACGTGTTGGGGTGCGTTTCCACCACACCCGGCCGCCACCGGGTCAACAGCGGGCCGACCGAGGCGGGGTCGTGGTCCACCAGCAAGAGCAACGGGCTGCCACCGGACAGGAACGTGCCGAGCGCGTGGTAGAAGCGGGAGTGGACGAACGACATGCAGAAGGCGGCCGTCTCCCCGCGCACCGGAAGCGCCATGACCTTCTGCGGCACCAACCTGTTCCACAGCGCTCGGGGGCAGTGCACGGCGAGTTTGGGCACGTCGGTCGTGCCCGAGCTGTGCGTGATCAGCGCGGGCTCGTCGGGGTAGAGCCGAACCGGCTTGGCCGGTCTGGTCACCAGGACGTCGGAGAGTGCCACGGCGTCGCGGGCCGACCCGCTCACCAGGAGGCGCCTGCTGGTCAGCCCGGAGATGTCGGTGTGCGCCATGAGCCGTGACAACGTCGTCTCGTCGGTGACCAGCAACGGCCGGTCGAGCCTGCCGAGCAGGATGCCGACCGTGACGGCGTCCAGACCGGGTGACAAGAGGACGGGCACCGCACCGATGCGGGACGCGGCACAGGCGAGCAACGCGATGTCGGCGTTGTCGCTCTTGTGGACCGCGACGGGGCTCGCGGGCCTGGCCCCGGCCGCCCACAGCTTGTCCGCCAGCCGGTCCACCAGATCGGCCAGTGACCGGTAGGTGTGCTGGAGGCCTTCCTCGGGGGCCACGTCGAGCGGACGGTCCAGGACGACCGGCACGTCGCCGTGGCGGGACGCCGCCTCGCGGAACATCCGCCCGATGTAGAAACCACTGCCGGAGAAGATCTTCTGCTGCACGGTAACTCCTCTGTGGATGGTGGGCGGACAGGTCACCAGGAACCCGTGCGCACGACGTGCCGACGCAACTTGCCGGTGGCGGTCCTCGGCAACCGGTGCACGAGCCGCACCGTGCGAGGCACCTTGAACGCGGGGAGCCGGGACCGGGTCCAGGCGATCAGCTCGACCTCCAGACCCGGTGCGTGTCCGGTTCCGCCTTCGGGAACCACGAACGCCCGCAGCCGTGAGGCGTGCTGGTGGTCGAGCACGGCGGCCACCGCGGCCTCGCGGACCATGGGGTGCGCGGCCAGGACCCGCTCGACCTCCAGTGGCGACAGGGAGATCCCGCCGACCATCTCCATGTCGTCGGTGCGGCCGAGGTGGCTCACCGTGCCGTCGGCGTTGCGGCGGGCCCGGTCGTGGGTGGCCAGCCAGCCGTCGACGAGTGTTTTCCCAGTGAGTTCCGGCTGGTTGAGGTAGTGGGAGAACAGCGTCGGACCGCGCACCCACAGTTCACCCTCGGTGCCGGTGGCGACCGGTCGGCCGTGCCGATCACGCACCTGCACCTCCCATCCGGGCACCGGCGGGCCCAGCGTGCCCGGGGTGTTGTCGTCTATCCGGTTGGCGCAGAACGCGTGCCCGGCCTCGGTGGAGCCGATCTGCTCCAACACCTCGATCCCCAGCTCGTGGATCAGTCGGGTGCCGAGCGAGTCGGGCAGCGGCTCGCCGGCGGACACCGCGACACGCAGGGACTTCAGCGCGCCGCGGGTGTCGGCGGACGCCAGCGCCCCGTAGGAGGACGGCACGGAGTACAGGACGCTCACCCTGTGCCGGGCCACCATGTCGATGATCTCCTCCGCCGCGGGGCGGTGCGGTGCGAGCACCGCGGCCGAACCCGAGTGCAGTGGGAACACCAGCGCGTTGCCGAAGCCGTACGCCCAGAACATCTTCGAGACCGACAGCGCGATGTCGTCGGGCTCGATGCGCAGCACGTGACGTCCCACCGAGGTGCCGTACCAGTAGAGGTCTTTGTGGGCGTGCACGACGCCCTTCGGTCGACCGGTGGTCCCGGAGGTGTACTGCACGTAGAGCGGGCTCGTCGCGGTGACGTCGACCGCGGGCACGACCGCGGCCGTCGAGGCCCGGTCGAACAGCCGGTCGACGTCGATCCACGTGCATCCGGAGAAGCGGTCCGCCAACGCCGCCTCCGTCACGCAGGCGCGTGCGCCGCAGTCCGCCAGCAGCAGTTCGTGATCGGCTGCGGGGAGTTCCGGATTCACCAGCACCGCCACCGCACCCAGCCGGGCTATCGCCAGGAACGCGACCACCCACGCGACACCGTCCGGCGCGGCCAGCAGCACGTGGTCGCCCCGGCCGATACCGTGGTCGCGCAGCACGCCTGTGGCGCGCGCGGCGCGGTCGTGCACCTGACCGTGCGTCCACACGTCGTCGCCCACCAGATAGGCGGGCCGGGACGACCAGCCGGACCGCTCGGCGCGTGCGGCCAGCGCACCCGCCGCGTTGTCGACTCCCGTCATCAGCCGGCCTCCACCTCGGTGCGCCGTGCGGTGGCGCGGCGGCGGCGTGCGTGCCTGCCCCGGGACACGCGCGGCTCGGCGGGCAGCACCGCGGCCGGTTGGTGCACGCCGGAACCCCAGTAGGCCCGCATCGGCGCGGCCAGCTTGAGCAGCATCTCCCGGTATTCCGCCTCGGGATCGGAGCCCAGCACGACCGCCCCGCCGGCTCCGATCCGCACCCGTCCGGAGGCGAAGACCGCGGTGCGGATGACGATGCTCAGGTCGGCGGAGCCGTTGCAGCTCAGGAAGCCCAGCGCGCCGGAGTACACGCCGCGGGCACCGGACTCCAGCTCGTCGATGATCTCCATCGTGCGTTCCTTGGGCGCCCCGGTCATGGACCCGCCGGGGAAACAGGCCCGTACGCAGTCCAGCGCGTCCAGCCCTGGTCTCAGCTCGCCGCGCACCGTCGAGACGAGCTGGTGCACGGTCTGGTAGCTCCGGGTCGCCATCAGCTCCGGCACTCCCACCGTGCCCACCCGGCACACCCGCCCCAGGTCGTTGCGCAGCAGGTCCACGATCATCAGGTTCTCGGCGCGCGTCTTCGGGTCCTCGATCAGACCGTCACGCAGTGCGGCGTCCTCTTCGGGGGTCGCGCCGCGGGCGGACGTGCCTTTGATCGGTTCGGCCTGCACGACGCCGTCGGCGCCGACCCGGAGGAACCGCTCCGGTGACGAACTGGCCACGTCGACCTCGCCGAAGCGCAGGTAGGCGGAGAACGGCGCCGGGTTGACCCGGCGCAGCACCCGGTAGTAGTCGGCCGAGGTGGACGTCGCGGGCAGTTCCACCGCCGTGGTCAGGCAGACCTCGTAGCTCTCGCCCGCGTGCAGCCGTTCCTGGGAGGAGACGACATCGGCGCGGTAGCCCTCGGCGTCGCGCAGCAGCCAACGTTCGGTGATCTCCACGGCGTCGTCGTCGTGCCGAGTCGTCGGATACAGCCAGGCTCTGGCCGGAGGTGTCTTGTGCGACGACAGGGAGGACAGGGTGAGGAGTGCCGCGTCGAGCCAGGCGGCGGCCTCCTCAGCGGCGGTCGGCGTGTCCTCGGCCAGGCAGAGCAGGTACGCCGTGTGCTCGTGGTGGTCGATGACGACGACCCGGTCGGCGAACAACCAGGCGGCGTCGGGGGTGCTGCTGCGGTGGGCGGCCCGGCCACCGAGGACCGCCTTGAGCTCGTACCCGAAGTACCCGACCCAGCCGCACGTGAAGTCGAACGGGAGGTCCGGCCGGGGGTGTGCGCGTTGGTCGAGACCGCGCCGCAGGTAGGCGAACACGTCGTCGTGCAGCCTGGTCGGTGGTCGGCCCGCGCGTTCCACCGTCAGCACGCCGTCTTGCACGTCGTAGCTGAGGTACTCGGCGAGCGGACCGGTGTCGTCACCGAGGTAGGAGAAGCGCGACCCCCGGTCGTCCGCGCCGGCGCCGTCCAGCCAGAACGCGCGTGGTGATGCCGAGTGGAGTTCCGCGAACACCTGCTCCGGGTCGACGGCTCCGCGGTGCACCGCGGTGTGCAGCCGGTGGCCGGTGTGCCGGGCGGGCGTCTCGGGCGCCGTTTCCGCAGGTGCGGGGCTGGAACCGGACACCGTGATGGACGGTCTCGCCACCTCGGAGAGCGCACGGAAATTGGCCACCAGCCGGGTTCCCCACTCGGTGAGGATCGACTCCGGGTGGAACTGCACTCCCCACTGAGGGCGGGACCGGTGGCGCAGCCCCATCAGCACGCCGTCCTCCGCCCAGGCGGTGGCCTCCAGTCCCGGTGGCAACGGTTCGCGCACGCACAACGAGTGGTAGCGGACCGCGGTGAACCCTTGGGGGATTCCCGCGAACAGGCCGCGCCCGTCGTGCGCGACGGTGGTCGGATGACCGTGTCGGGCCTGTGGCGCGAACGCGACCTGCGCGCCGGCCTGGAAGCCCAACCCCTGGTGGCCGAGGCACACCCCGAGTACCGGTAACAGATCCTGGTCCAGGAAGCGGCTCGCCCCGGCGAGATCCCGGTCCCGACCCGGTCGACCGGGCCCTGGGGAGATCACCACGTTGTCCACCTCGTTGAACGACAGCCTGGCCAGCTCCGGGTCGTCGTTGCGCAGCACGAGGGGGTCTTCCCCGTTCACTTCCGCGACGAGGTGGAACAGGTTGTACGTGTACGAGTCGTGGTTGTCGATCAGGAGGGTCCGCACAGATCACACTCCGGTGTTCGTGGCGGCGGGTCGTCCGGGCATCGCGTCAACGGCGACGCGAACGGGACTGTTGTCCGCCAGGGGAGGTCGCGGGGGCGGCGTGCCGTGCCCGCGCGGCTCTGGGTGGTCGTGAACCCGTTCGGGCGCCGTTGTCGGCCGGCACCGCGACGGGTGGGAGTCGGTGTGAGGTTGAAATGGGCGCGGTGCCGGCGTCGGGCGGGCTGTCCGCCGGGGGTGCGGCTACAGGGGTGATACCTCGGCGTGACCAGGGGCCGAGCAGCTTCTGCACCTGAGGCATGAGCACCCAGGTCATCAGCACCGTCACGCACACGCACAGCACGAACGTGCGTGCGACGAGCGGCAGACCCGCGACCCGCGGGATGACGGTGATGTTGACCAGCAGCACGGCCGGGAACACGCCGGTCAGCGTCATCAGCGCCATCTTCCACTTCGGCGGAGGGCCCGGTGGAGGGCCTGGCGGGGGGCTCGGCGCCGGCGCGGATCGGGTCGGCGCATCCACCGGGGGCGCGGTCGTGGACACACCCACGCCGCCCTGAGTCGCGAAGCGCTCGATGTATTCGCGCCAGGCCTCGTGCGTCGGTGACCGCCCCCAAGCGGCGACGTTCTCCGCGCTGTCGAACCAGCAGATGACCAGCCATGTCACCGAATCGCCCGATGCTTTCTCCATTCTGCCTTCGAGATAACCCGGTGATCTGGACGCGGCTGCCAGCAGGCCTTTCACCGATGCCGAGAAACTCTCCATCCCGCCCGGCACGACCCGATATGTGCTAATGGTCACACCTGCTTTTCCGTCGGGCATCGGACCACCAGCCCCTCGGCTCGACTGGAAAGGCTTGCAGGGATTCATACGGCCGGTCGTGCGAACGGGTTCACCCGTGATCACAGGAAGATCTCGGAAAGGGGTCGCACGCCGGCCGCGACGAGCCCGGACGAGCCCGGACGAGCCGCGACGAGCCGCGACGAGCCCCGACGTGGTCCGCGCATAGACGAATCACCAAGTGCGGCCGGAGTGTTGATACTCCAGCCGCACTTGGTGATCGTGTCGCCCTGGGTCAGGAGCGCTAACGCGGCACTTTCGACCAATCCGTGTCCGAAGCCAGGTAGAAACCGGTGTACGCGGGCTGGTTGTACGTGGTCTGCTGCCGCGCGATGTCCACCCGGTACTGCGGGTCGTGCATCAGCGTGTAGAGCTTGTGGCCGGTCACCTCGGTGCTCAGGTAGATCCGCAACGCCGAGCTGTCCGCCGTGCGCACCACCAACTCCTCGCGCCAGTCACCCAGCACGTCGGCCACCAGCGACGGGTTGCCCTTGGTGTGGTTGTTCGTGCGCGTGCCCTCGGCGGTCAGCAGAGTCCCGCGCCGCCAGTCCTTGATCGACGGTGTCACCTCCAGTGCGCCGTCCACGACCTGCGTGGTCAGGTCGGCCGCCCACCGGATGCTCGCGTTCGTCCCCGGGATCGCCGTCGACAGCGGACGCCCGTCCGCCGACCACAACCCCACCGCGCCCGAACCGCCCGGCACCGACGCCCACGTCTCCAGTCCCGGCTCGGATGGCAGCACGTCACCGACCATGCCGCGCCCGGTGTCCACACCGGTGTAAGCGCCGTAGATCACCTGACCGGTGGCCGCGTCACGCAACGCGTAACCGTAGGGCGCCGAACGCGCGCCCTCGTGCACCATGTAGATCTCCAGACCCGGCCGGGTCGGGTCGATATCGGTCACGTGCAACGCGTCGCCGTGCCCGAGCCGTTCCACCGCACCGGGGTTCGCGCTGCCCGGCGGCAGCACGCCCGACGAGCTGTACAACAGCTTCCCGTCGTGGTCGATGGTCGACGACCCGTACACGATCTCCTGCTTGCCGTCGCCGTCCACGTCCGCCGCGCTCAACGAGTGCGCGCCCTGCGTGGCCAGTGACCCGTACTCCGGCGACGAGCCGTCGCGGTTGTGCACCGGGTAGTTGAACGGGTTGCTCATCGGCACCCAACCGCTGTCCACGAACCAGCCCTTGACCAGCCGCCGCCCGTTCCACCGGTACGTCGCCACCGTCGTGCGCGTGTAGTAACCACGGGCGAACACCGCCGACGGGTGCTTGCCGTCCAGGTACGCCACACCGGCCAGGAACCGGTCCACCCGGTTGCCCGGCTCGATGCGGCCCAACGCGTAGTCGCCCCACATCAGCCCGTCGTCGTGCCGACCCGGCTCGTACCGCACCGTCTCCAACTCACGGCCGGACGCCCCGTCGAACACCGTCAGGTACTCCGGACCGTCCACGATGAACCCGGCGAACGCCCGAAGGTTGTTGCGGGCACTACGACTCGGCGCGTACACGTCCATGAAGTGGTCCGCCAACGCACGGGCGTCCACATCGGACAAGGGGTAGCCGTACCGCGGCTCGATGCCGAACGCCTGCTCCAACGTCGCCGGCCACCGCCCGGCCACCACCTCGGGATGCCGGTCCCAGCCCCGGAACATCTCCACCACGTGCTCGTAGTAACCCGCCGCGCTGAGCCGGTAGTCGTCACGGTGAGAGAAACCCGCCCGCACGTCCTCGCGCGGCATGGTCACGTACCGCTCCGACACCGCGTTCCCACGCCGGTCGTACGACGTCACCTTGGTCCCCGGCGCGGTCTTCATCATCATCTCCGAACGGCCGTCGCCGTCGAAGTCGTAGACCGGGAACTGCGTGTAGTGCGCGCCGGAGCGGATGTTCACGCCCAGGTCCACGCGGTGCAGCAGGGTGCCGTCGAACCGGTACGTGTCCACGTAGGTCGGGCCGGTGTAGCCGATCTGCGAGACGTCCTTGGAGTTGGACGGCTCCCACTTGACCACGTACTCGTAGCTGCCGTCACCGTCCACGTCACCGACGCTCACGTCGTTGGCCGAGTACGTGTACGCCTCACCGGCCGGCGTCACACCGTCGGCGGGCTTGCGCAGCGGCAGGTCGTAGGACCCGCCCGCCCACGGCGACACGGGCTCGCTCAGCCCGCCCTGCCGACCCCGGACGACCGGCGCCACCCGGTACTCCGAGCCGCCGGTCGCGTCGAGGTAGTTGGTGCTGTCGGTGACCGTGGCGATCCTGCGCCCGTCGCGGTAGACGGCGAACGCCGGACCGGCCAGCCCGGTGTCGGTGTGGCCGGTGACCTCGTGGCGCAGCAGCCGCCAGCTCAGGAACACCCCGCCGTCGGTGCGCGCCGCGACCAGGCCGCGGTCGAGCCGCTCCAGCCGCGGACCACCCGGTGAGGCCAGGGCCGGAGACGTGCTCAGGACTAACGCCAGCGCCGTCAGGACGGCGAGCAGCGGTCGGACGCGGGTCATCTGCGGCCTCCAGGGAGCGCGACGATGCGCGAGGTGCGTGACGAGGCCACACGATGAACCGTTTCAACCCGGTTGGCAAGACCGGATCAGTCCAGCGTCTCAGTGGGGGAATGGCTCTCTTGACGCCGTGATGGGGGTCACCTACGTTGTTTGAACCGATTCAATCAAGGGGTGACGGTGATGGGACGAGTGTCTCGCCGCGGCGCGGCAGGCATGCTGGTCGGGCTGTTGTCGCTGTCCGCGGCGCTGTCCGGCTGCGGTAGCGGTGATTCGGCCGACGGCTCGGTGACGTTGCGGTTCGTCTGGTGGGGCAACGAGGACCGGGCCAAGGTCACCAGGGCCGCGGTCGACGAGTTCCAGAAGCGCAACCCGGACATCAAGGTGGAGACGGAGTACAGCGGCTACGACGCGTACTTCCAGAAGCTCTCCACCCAGGTCGCCGGCGGCGCCGGACCGGACCTGCTCCAGCTGGACCGGGCCACGGTCGGCGAGTACGCCGGCCGCAACGTGCTGGCCGACCTGGGGGAGTACGTCGGCAAGGACCTGAAGATCGACAAGATCCCGCCGAACCTGCTGGAGGGCGGCAAGGTCGACGGCAAGCAGTACGCCGTCGCGGGCGGCGCCACCACCCAGATGCTGATCTTCGACCCGACGCACTTCGACGCCGCGGGCGTCAAGGTGCCCACTGCGCCCGGCGAGAAGTGGACCTGGGCGGAGTTCGCCGCGGCGATGAACAAGGTCGGCGCGGCGGGCCAGGTGGCCGGCACCACCGACTTCGGCTGGGCCATCGACTGGTTCGAGGTGTGGCTGCACCAGCACGACAAGTCGCTCTACACCCCGGAGGGCAAGCTCGGCTTCACCGCCGACGAGCTGGCCGAGTACTGGGAGATGATCGGCACGATGCGCCCCGGCAAGGGCGTCTCGCCCGCCGAGGTGACCACCAAGATGGACGGCTCGGTGCAGAACTCCGGCATCGTGACCAAGCAGTCCGCCTCGGAGATCGGCTACGACTCCGGCGTCACCGGCTACTTCGGCGCGTTCGGCCCGAACCTCAAGGTCGCGCCGCTGCCCAGTGACGTGGCGGAGAGCGGCATGGCCGCGATGCCGCCGGTGTCGTTCGCGGTGTCGCAACGGTCCAAGAACCGGGACGCGGCGGTCAAGCTGCTGGACTTCCTGCTCAACGACCCCGAGGCGGGCAAGCTGCTCGGCGCCTCGCGCGGCGTGCCGCCGAACGAGGAGATCCGCGCCCAGGTGTGCGCGACGGCGGAGGCCGGCAGCAAGGCCGTGTGCGACTACGAGGTGGCGCAGAAGGACAAGATCGGCCCGGCGTTCGGCGCCTGGCCCACCGGCTCCTCGGCCATCAAGCGCGACTTCCAGCGCACCTACGACGACGTGATCTTCAACCGGGTCAGCGTCGCCGACGCGGCCAAGCGCGTGGTCCAGGACGCCGAGCAGTCGCTGGGGTCCTGAGGATGACCCAGTCCGTTCTGAGCCGGCCGGAGGTCGCCGACTCGCCGCCGCCCGCGACCGCTGCCCGCGGTCGCAGGCGGCGGGGCCAGGGTGTGGCGTACCTGTTCCTGTCGCCGTGGATCATCGGCGCGGCGCTGCTGACCATCGGCCCGATGGCGGCGTCGCTGTACCTGTCGTTCACCGACTACGACCTGTTCTCGTCCCCGAACTGGATCGGCGCCGAGAACTACGTGACCATGTTCACCGGCGACGAGCGCTTCTGGCACGCCGCCTGGGTCACCACCAAGTACGTGTTCATCTCGGTGCCGCTCAAGCTCGGACTGGCGCTCGCGGTGGCCCTGCTGCTCAACCGGCAGCGCACGGGCGTCGGCCTGTACCGGTCGGCGTTCTACGCGCCGTCGCTGCTCGGCGCGAGTGTGAGCGTCGCGCTGGCGTGGCGGGCGCTGTTCTCCACCGACGGCACGGTGGACCGGGTGCTCGCCTCGGTCGGCGTGGACACCGGCGGCTGGGTCGACCAGCCGCAGTACGCGCTGCTCACGCTGGTGGCGCTGGCCGCGTGGCAGTTCGGCGCGCCGATGGTGATCTTCCTGGCCGGGCTGAAGCAGGTGCCGCGCGAGTTGTACGAGGCGGCGGCGATCGACGGCGCGGGCCCGGCCCGCCGGTTCCTCAGCGTCACGCTGCCCATGCTGTCCCCGGTGATCCTGTTCAACCTGGTGCTGGAGACCATCCACGCGTTCCAGGCGTTCACCGGCGCGTTCGTGGTGAGCAGCGGGCGCGGCGGTCCCAGCGACTCGACCCTGCTCTACCCGCTCTACCTCTACCAGCGCGGCTTCACCGACTTCCGGATGGGCTACGCCTCGGCGATGGCCTGGGTGCTGCTCGCCGTGGTCGCGATCCTGACCGCACTGGTGTTCCGCAGCGCCCGGCGCTGGGTGTTCTACGCGGGGGAGAACCGTTGAGCACGTTGACATCGTCGGCATCGTCAGCTTCGTCCGAGAAGTCGGCCCTGCCGAAGAAGCTGGTGTGGCACGTCCTGGTCCTGGGCGTGCTGCTGGTGCTGCTGTACCCGGTGATCTGGCTGATCTCCACGTCGTTCAAGCCCGCGACGGAGGTGATCTCCACGCTCGCGCTGCTGCCGAGGGAGCCCACCGGGAACAACTACGCCGAGGTGTTCGACGGCGTCGGCGAGTTCGGCGTGCTGCACTACTTCTGGAACTCGCTGATGATCTCGGCGGGCGCGGTGGTCGGCAACGTGGTGTCGTGCTCGCTCGCGGCCTACGCGTTCGGCCGGCTGCACTTCCGGGGCCGGGGCCCGATGTTCGGGTTCATGATGATCACGATCATGCTGCCGCAGCACGTGGTGCTGATCCCGCAGTACGTCATCTTCCAGCAGATGGACATGGTGAACACGTTCTGGCCGCTGATCCTGCCGAAGTTCCTGGCCACGGACGCGTTCTTCATCTTCCTGATGGTGCAGTTCATCCGCACGCTGCCGCGTGAGCTGGACGAGGCGGCCACGCTGGACGGTTGCGGACCGGTCGGGGTGTTCCGGCACGTGATCCTGCCGCTGCTGCGGCCGGCCCTGATCACCACCGCGATCTTCACCTTCATCTGGACCTGGAACGACTTCTTCAGCCAGCTGATCTACCTCAACGACCCGGAGAAGTTCACCCTGCCGCTGGCGTTGCAGCTGTTCATCGACCAGGCGACGCAGTCGGCGTTCGGGCCGATGTTCGCCATGTCGGTGCTCGCGCTGCTGCCCATCGGCCTGTTCTTCCTGGCTTTCCAGCGGTTCCTGGTGGACGGTGTGGCGACCAGCGGGATCAAGGGATGAGCGCGCGGGAGATGAGTCCGTGGGTGCGGCCGTTGGCGCTGCTGGCCGAGGTGCTGCTGATCGGCGTGCTGGTGTGCGTCGCGGCGCTGCCGGTGCTGACCGCGTTGCCCGCCGCTGCGGCGGGTGCGGTGCTGCTGCGGGAGCTGGTGGACGACGGCCGCACGCCCACCGTGCGGCGGTTCGTCGTGCTGCTGGGCCAAGCGGTACGTGACCCCGTAGCGGTCGCGGTCCCGGTGGTGGTGCTGGCGGTCGGCGTGCTGGACGTGCTGGCGTTGCTGGGCGGGCTGCCGGGCGCGTCCGTGCTCGGTCCGGTGATCGGGCTGGCGCTGGCCGGGGTGGTGCTGGTGCTGCTGCGGACGGCGGCGCGGTGGAACCCGGGTGACCGGTGGGCCGTGCTGCTGGCCGAGCCGTCGCGCGACTGGGTCGGGTACGCGTACCTGGTCGTCGCGCTGGTGGTGGCGGCGCTGGTGATCGGGCAGGCACCGGCGTTCGTCGTCGTGGTGCCGGGTCTGCTGGTGTTCGCCGCGGTCGCGGTGGAGCGACGGTGACACCGCGCGTGGTGCTCGCCGGGGCGGCCGGGTACGGGCGGCTGTACCTGCGGGAGATCGCGGCGCTGGAGGCCGACGGGCTGGTGCGGTTGGCGGGCGTGTGCGAGGTCAACCCGCTGGACGGCGAGGCGCGCAGGATCATCGGCGACCGGCCGGTGGATGCCGACCTGTCGGCGTTGACGCGCGGCGCGGACATCGGGATCGTGTCCACGCCCATGCACACGCACGTGCCGTTGGCGCACAAGGTCTTGGACGCCGGCGCGCACCTCGTGCTGGAGAAACCGCCCACGCCGACGTTGGCCGACTGGCAGGACCTGGTCGACCGGTCCGAGGGCAGGCTGGTCCAGGTCGGCTTCCAGAGCCTGGGCTCGCTCGCGGTGCGCCGGCTCGGCGAGTTGATGCGGTCCGGCGCGTTGGGCGAGATCCGGGGCATCGGCGTGCGCGGCACGTGGTCGCGCGACGACAGCTACTACACCCGCGCGCCGTGGGCGGGCCGCCGCACGCTCGACGGCGTGCCGGTGGTGGACGGCGCGTTGACCAACCCGTTCGCGCACGGCATCGCCACCGCGTTGGCGCTGGACGGCAGCACGGGTGTGGACGACGTGGACGATATCGAGCTGGAGCTACTGCGCTCCCGCGACATCGAGGCCGACGACACCTCGTGCCTGCGGCTGCGCACCCGCAACGGCACGGTGATCGTGGTCGCGGTGACGCTGTGCGCCGAGGTCGCGCGGGAACCGGTGCTCGTCGTGCACGGCAGCCGCAAACGCGCCGAGCTGCACTACACCGAGCACCGGCTGGTGATCGACGGTATCGAGGAGCGGTACCGGAACGTCTCACCGCTGCGGAACCTGCTGGACCACCTGAAGGACCCGGGCGTGCCGCTGTGCGCGCCGCTGGCCGAGACCGGTGCGTTCATGCGGGTCCTGGAGGCCGTGCGCACCGCGCCCGACCCGGTGCCGATCGACCCGGCGTGGTTGCGCCGCAACGGCAAGCGGGTCGACGTGGACGGCGTGGACCACGTGGTGGCCAAGGCCGCCGAACACCTGCGCACGTTCGCCGAGCTGGAGGTGCCGTGGTCGCCGCTGGGCGGCGTGGCCCGGTACGGCTGGGACAGCGTGCAGCTGCCGCTGGTCGTGCCGAGGCCGGCCCTGCACCCGGTGCGCACGCTCGGCGGGGTCGTGGTCACCGGCGAGCACCCGGACGACCACCAGTGGCACCGGGGCATCGGACTGGCGCTGCCCGACGTCAACGGGGTCAACCTGTGGGGCGGCCGGAACTACGTGCCCGGCGAGGGGTACGTGCCGGGCGAGCTGGGCCAGGTCCAGGAGTCCGGTCCCGGTGAACTGGCGTGGTGCGACTCGGCGGGCGCGGTGCTGCTGCGCGAACGCCGCCGCATCCGCCGCCGGATGGTGACCGGCGGCTGGGAGCTGGAGTGGACCAGCGTGCTCACCGCCGAGGACGACGTGGTGCTGCACAGCCCCGGCAGCAAGGGCCGGGCGGGCGCGGGCTACGGCGGCTGGTTCTGGCGGCTGCCCGAGCTCGACCCGCTGTCCGTGCACGTCCACAGCCCGAACGGCGTGGGCGAGAACGAGGTCAACGGCCGGACCGCGCCGTGGCTGGCGGTGGTCGTCGGCGACCCGGTGCGAGCCCCGGACAAGCCGGCGTGGACGGCCGTGGTGTCCGGGCCGACCGACCCGTGGTTCGTGCGGGTGGGCCAGTACCAGGGCATCGGCTCCGCTCTCGCGTGGGACGCGCCGGTGGTGCTCAAGCCGGGCGAGGAGCGGGAGATCGCGGTCCGGGTGGCGTTCTACGACGGCGTGCACACGCCGTGACGCAGACAAGTAGTCCAGACCATTGACAACCCTTGTGCCGCAACCATAGCGTCTTTGTGAAACGTTTCATTTTTCGGAGGTCGTCGTGCGACGTGTCTGCTTCCTGCTCCGGGTGCGACCGGAGCGGTTGGAGGAGTACCGGGAGCGGCACCGCGAGGTGTGGCCGGAGATGCGGGAGGCACTGCGCGAGACCGGATGGGGCAACTACAGCCTCTTCCTGGCCGACGACGGGCTGCTCGTCGGCTATCTGGAGACCCCGGACTGGGACGCCGCTCAGCGGGGCATGCGCGAGCGCGAGGTGAACGACCGGTGGCAGGCCGAGATGGCCGAGTTCTTCACCGCGCTGGACGGCAGGCAGCCCGACGAGGCCATGAGGCCGCTGACCGAGGTCTTCCACCTCGACTGAGCAGTGAAGGAGTCCGAAGTGGTCGCCCAGACAGGATCTGCCCAGACAGGATCTGCCCAGACAGGATTAGCCGGCGCAGGATCACCCAGTGCCAGTGCCAGTGCCAGTGACGTGAGGGAGGCCTTGGCGGGGCAGCGGATCGAGCTGCCGTCCTGGGCGTTCGGCAACTCCGGCACCCGGTTCAAGGTGTTCGCGCAACGCGGTGTGCCGCGCACCCCGCACGAGAAGGTCGCGGACGCCGCCACCGTGCACCGGTTCACGGGCGTCGCGCCGTCGGTGGCGCTGCACATCCCGTGGGACCGCGTGTCCGACTACGCGGAGCTGGCCAAGTTCGCCGAAGACCTGGGCGTGTCGATCGGCACGATCAACGCCAACGTCTTCCAGGACGACGCGTACGTGCTCGGCAGCGTGTGCTCGCCCGATCCGGCGGTGCGCCGCAAGGCGGTCGACCACTTGTTGCAGTGCGTCGACATCATGGACGCCACCGGGTCCCGCGACCTGAAGCTGTGGTTCGCCGACGGCACCAACTACCCCGGCCAGGACAACATCCGGGCCCGCCAGGACCGGCTCGCCGAGGCCTTGCAGGAGACGTACCAGCGGCTGGGGGACAACCAGCGCGTCCTGCTGGAGTACAAGCTGTTCGAGCCCGCGTTCTACACCACCGACGTGCCGGACTGGGGCACGGCGTACGCGCACTGCCTGGAGCTGGGCGAGCGGGCGCAGGTCGTGGTCGACACGGGTCATCACGCGCCGGGCACCAACATCGAGTTCATCGTCGCGGTGCTGCTGCGCGCGGGCAAGCTCGGCGGGTTCGACTTCAACTCCCGCTTCTACGCCGACGACGACCTGATGGTCGGTGCGGCGGACCCGTTCCAGCTGTTCCGGATCATGTTCGAGGTGGTGCAGGGCGGCGCTCTCGACGCTTCCTCGGGGGTGGCGTTCATGCTCGACCAGTGCCACAACATCGAGCCGAAGATCCCCGGCCAGATCCGGTCGGTGATGAACGTGCAGGAGGCCACGGCCAAGGCGCTGCTGGTCGACCGGGACGCGTTGGCGGCGGCACAGCGGGTCGGTGACGTGCTGGGCGCGAACGCCGTGCTGATGGACGCCTTCAACACCGACGTGCGGCCGCTGGTGGCGTCCGTGCGCGAGGGCATGGGGCTGGACCCGGACCCGATGGCGGCGTACGCGGGGTCCGGCTACGGCGAGCGGATCGTGGCGGAGCGGGTCGGCGGCGAGCAGGCGGGGTGGGGCGCGTGAACGACCAGGTGAGCGCACTTCTGGCGCGATCGCACGAGCTGGGCTCGGACCCGGCGACCACGAACTACGCGGGCGGCAACACCTCGGCCAAGGGCGTGGAGACCGACCCGGTCACCGGCGCGCCGGTGGAGCTGATGTGGGTCAAGGGCTCCGGCGGCGACCTGGGCACGTTGACCGAACGCGGCCTGGCCGTGCTGCGGCTGGACCGGCTGCGCGCTCTGGTGGACGTGTACCCGGGTGTGGAGCGCGAGGACGAGATGGTGGCCGCGTTCGACTACTGCCTGCACGGTCGCGGCGGCGCGGCGCCGTCGATCGACACCGCCATGCACGGCCTGGTGGACGCCGCGCACGTCGACCACCTGCACCCCGACGCGGGCATCGCGATCGCGGCGGCGGCGGACGGTGAGGCGTTGACCAAGGAGGTGTTCGGCGACCGGGTGCTGTGGGTGCCGTGGCGGCGTCCCGGTTTCCAGCTCGGCCTGGACATCGCCGCGATCGCCCGGGAGAACCCGCAGGCGATCGGCGTGATCCTCGGCGGGCACGGCATCACCGCGTGGGGCGTGACCTCGGCGCAGTGCCAGGAGCGGTCGCAGGAGATCATCCGGCGGGCCACCGAGTTCCTGGCCGCGCGCGGCAGGCCGGACCCGTTCGGCGCGAAGCTGCACGACCCGTTGCCGGCGGAGGAACGCCGGGCCCGTGCCGCCGCTCTGGCCCCGTTGCTGCGCGGCCTGGCGTCCACGGACCGCCCGCAGGTCGGCCACTTCACCGACACCGACGTGGTGCTGGACTTCCTGGCGCACGACGGGCACCCGAGACTGGCCGCGCTCGGCACGTCCTGCCCGGACCACTTCCTGCGCACCAAGGTGCGGCCGATGGTGCTCGACCTGCCGCCGACCGCGCCGTTGGACGAGGTGACGGCCCGGCTGCGCGAGTTGCACGAGGCGTACCGCGAGGACTACCGCGCCTACTACGAGCGCAACGCGTCGCCCGACTCGCCGCCGATGCGCGGTGCGGACCCGGCGATCGTGCTGGTGCCCGGCGTCGGCATGTTCTCCTACGGCAAGGACAAGCAGACCGCGCGGGTCGCGGGCGAGTTCTACGTCAACGCGATCAACGTGATGCGCGGCGCCGAGTCGGTGTCGAAGTACGCGCCGATCGACGAGGCCGAGAAGTTCCGCATCGAGTACTGGGCGCTGGAGGAGGCCAAGCTCCAGCGGATGCCCGCGCCCAAGCCGCTGGCCACCCGGGTCGCGTTCGTCACCGGCGCGGGATCGGGCATCGGCAAGGCGATCGCGCTGCGGCTGGCCGCCGAGGGCGCGTGCGTGGTCGTGGCGGACGTCAACGCGGACGCGGCGCGGGCCGTGGCCGACGAACTCGGCGCGGACACGGCGGTGGCCGTGGTGGCGGACGTGACCGACGAGGAAGCGGTCACGTCCGCCGTCGGCGCGGCGTGCCTGGCGTTCGGCGGGGTGGACCTGGTGGTCAACAACGCCGGTCTGTCCATCTCCAAGCCGCTGCTGGAGACCACCGCCCGCGACTGGGACCTCCAGCACGGCGTGATGGCGCGCGGTTCGTTCCTGGTCGCCAAGGCGGCGGCGAAGGCGATGATCGAGCAGGGGATGGGCGGCGACATCGTCTACATCGCCTCGAAGAACTCCGTCTTCGCCGGACCGAACAACGTCGCCTACGGCGCGGCCAAGGCCGACCAGGCGCACCAGGTCCGGCTGCTGGCCGCCGAACTGGGCGGGCACGGCATCCGGGTCAACGGCGTCAACCCGGACGGCGTGGTGCGCGGGTCGGGCATCTTCGCGGGCGGCTGGGGCGCGCAGCGTGCCGCCGTGTACGGGGTGCCGGAGCATGAGTTGGGCGCCTTCTACGCCCAGCGCACGCTGCTCAAGCGGGAAGTGCTGCCCGAGCACGTGGCCAACGCGGTGTTCGCGCTGACCGCCGGCGAACTGTCCCACACGACCGGCGCGCACATCCCCGTGGACGCGGGCGTGGCCGCCGCCTTCCTGCGGTGAGCACGGTGATCGGTCATACGGGTCCGCCGAACGGTTCCGGTCGATAGACTCCGTTTTTACCAACACCTTCAGTCCGCCGAGGAGGCGCGGTGGTTTCACCGGTGAGCATCCGCGACGTGGCGTCACGCGCGAAGGTGTCCGTCGGCACGGTTTCCAACGTCCTGAACCGTCCCGAGGTCGTCGCCCCGGCGACCCGGGAGCGGGTCATGGGCGCGATCGAGGAACTGGGGTTCGTCCGCAACGACGCCGCGCGCCAGCTGCGTTCCGGCACGCCGCGCGCCATCGGGCTGGTGGTGCTCGACGTGGGCAACCCGTTCTTCACCGACGTCGCCCGCGGTGTCGAGGACACCGCGAGCGAGGCCGGGCACGCGGTGATCCTGTGCAACAGCGACGAGTCGCCGCAGCGCGAGGCCCGGCACGTGGAGCTGTTGGCCGAGCAGCGGGTGCACGGCGTGCTGATCACGCCGGTGGACACGGACCTTGCCGCCGTGCGCAGACTGCGCGACCGCGGCATGTCGGTGGTGCTGCTCGACCACCCGACCACGGACCCGACCCTGTGCGCGGTGGCCGTGGACGACCGGGCGGGCGGCGAGCTGGCGGTCACCCACCTGCTGGCCGAGGGCTACGAGCGGATCGTGATGGTCAACGGGCCCTCGCGCATCCACCAGGCCCGCCAGCGGCACGAGGGCGCGGTGGACGCGGTGCGCAAGGCGGGCCGGGACGAGGGTGTGCTGGAGGAGCTGAAGGTCCCGGCGCTCAACGTGGTCTCCGGGCAGCGCGCGGCCGAACAGCTGCTGGCCCGCTCGGTCCGGCCGGACGCGGTGTTCTGCGCCAACGACCTGCTGGCGCTCGGCGTGCTCCAGGTGCTGGTGCGCGCCGGCGTCCGGGTGCCGGAGGAGATCGCGATCGTCGGCTACGACGACATCGACTTCGCCGCCGCCGCGGCCGTGCCGCTCACCTCGGTGCGGCAGCCGCGCCAGCTGATCGGCCGCACGGCCGCCGAGCTGGTGATCGCCGAGACGATGACTCCGACCGAACACGAGCACAAGCACGTGCTGTTCGCGCCGGAGCTGGTGGTCCGCGAGTCGAGCATGCGCGCACGTCGCCGTTGAACCGCTTCAGCTCCCGCTTGACCTGCTGATACAGCACTTTCCGGCACCCGGCCGGCGATGTGGTGAATCGTTTCATGCCTTGACGGCGGCTCTGTCGCGGTGCTGTCATGTGGCGGGCGAGGGCGTTACCCGGATCACATCTGGGAGCGCTCCCAGAATCAGCGACGAAGGAGCAATGGTGCTCACCAACTCGTTCAGGGTGCGGGCGATCGCTGCCGCCACGGCGATCAGCGCACTGACCGGCGGCCTGGTCGTCGCCGGCGTGGCCTCCGCGGCTCCGGGCTGCGGGGTCGATTACGTGGTGCAGAACAAGTGGCAGGGCGGGTTCTCCGCGAACGTGACCATCACCAACCTCGGCGACCCGGTGGACGGGTGGGCCCTGACCTGGTCGTTCCCCGGCTCCGAGCGCGTCGCCGAGGGCTGGAACGCGACGTTCGCCGCCTCGGGTGCGAGTGTGACGGCGTCCAATGTGGACTGGAACCGGGCCGTCCCGACCGGCGGCACGGCGTCGTTCGGCTTCAACGGCACGGTGACCGGCACCGAGGTAGGCGTGCCCACGACGTTCACGCTCAACGGAACCACCTGCACCGGCGGCGTCAGCCCCACCTCCACGTCGACGACGACCACCACGACCACGACCACGACTACCTCGAACCCGGGCCCCGGTCCGTCCGACCCGACCGGCCGCAAGCAGGTGGAGCGGTTGGACCGCGGCGTGATCAGCGTGCGGTCGGGCAGCGCCAACCTGGTCAGCTGGCGGCTGTTGGCCGGTGACCCGCAGAACGTGTCGTTCAACGTCTACCGGGGCAGCACCAAGGTCAACGCCTCGCCCGTCACGGCCTCGACGAACTACCTGGACAGCGGCGCGGCGGCGGACGCGTCCTACACCGTGCGCGCCGTGGTGAACGGCACCGAGCAGCCGGCGTCCCCGGCGTCGCTCGTGTTCGGCGCCGGCTACCGGGACGTGCCGATCCAGTCGCCGGGCACCGGGTACGTGGCGAACGACGCCAGCGTCGGCGACCTGGACGGTGACGGCGACTACGAGTTCGTGCTCAAGTGGGACCCGGACAACGCCAAGGACAACTCGCAGTCCGGCGTCACCGGCAACGTCTACATCGACGCCTACCGGATCGACGGCACCCGGTTGTGGCGCATCGACCTGGGCCGCAACATCCGGGCGGGCGCGCACTACACCCAGTTCCAGGTCTACGACTACGACGGCGACGGCAAGGCCGAGGTCGCGATGAAGACCGCCGACGCCACGCGTGACGGCCGGGGCACGGTGATCGGCGACGCGAACGCCGACCACCGCAACTCCGGCGGCTACATCCTGACCGGCCCGGAGTTCCTGACCATGTTCAACGGTCAGACCGGCGCCGCGATGTCCACGGTGAACTACGACCCGCCGCGCGGCAACGTCGGTTCCTGGGGTGACACCTACGGCAACCGGGTGGACCGGTTCCTGGCGGGCACCGCGTACCTCGACGGCGCCCGGCCCTCGCTGATCATGGCGCGTGGCTACTACACGCGTGCGGTGATCGCGGCGTGGGACTTCCGCAACGGCCAGTTGACCAAGCGGTGGACGTTCGACTCCAACGCCTCCGGCAACGGCGGCTACGCGGGCCAGGGCAACCACTCGCTGTCCATCGGCGACGTGGACCAGGACGGCCGGGACGAGATCGTCTACGGCGCGGCCACCATCGACGACAACGGGCGCGGCCTGTGGACCACGGGTCTCGGCCACGGCGACGCCGGGCACCTGGGCGACCTCGACCCGTCCCGGGCGGGCCTGGAGTACTTCAAGGTCTCGGAGAGCACCAGCCAGCCGGGTTCCTGGTTCGCCGACGCGCGCACCGGTTCACGGCTGTGGACCACGGCCTCGGGCGGCGACAACGGGCGTGGCGTGGCGGGCGACATCTACGCCGGCAGCCCCGGCGCGGAATCGTGGTCGGCCATGGACACCAGCCTGCGCAGCACCACCGGCGCGGCGCTGGGCCGTGAGCCGTCCTCGATCAACTTCCTGGCCTGGTGGGACGGCGACCCGACCCGGGAACTGCTCGACCAGACCCGGATCGACAAGTACGGCACCGGTGGCGACACCCGCCTGCTCACCGGTTCCGGGGTGGCCTCGAACAACGGCACCAAGGCCACGCCCGCGCTGAGCGCCGACCTGTTCGGCGACTGGCGCGAGGAGGTCGTCTGGCGGACCTCGGACAACACCGCGCTGCGCATCTACTCCACGCCCAACCAGACCGACCGCCGCATCCCCACGTTGATGCACGACACCATGTACCGCGTCGCCATCGCGTGGCAGAACACCGCCTACAACCAGCCGCCGCACCCGAGCTTCCACATCGGCAACGGCATGGCGACCCCGCCGTGGCCGGATGTGTACTACGCCCGGTGATGACGCGGTGACGTCCGGTGGCCCGTTCGGAATTTTCGGAGCGGGCCACCGGCATTCTCCGTATGACATGGCATACGCGCGTGTGAGACCGCCCGGAAATGGGTACTTGTCCGGCGATCGAGGGGAGTGCACACCATGGCGAAGCACCGACTGGGCCAGGCAGACGGCGGACAGTGGGGCGGTCCCGACCTGGTGAACGGCGCGGAGGAAGCGCTGGGCAGGTCCAACGTCGAGCAGGGCGAGCCGGCCACCGCCGAGCGCGCGGACGACGACTAGGACCAGGGTGGTTCGAATGGGAGGTCGACGTCCTCGGTCACCGACCGCAGAGGAGTGACGGTCGGGTGACCGTCGGCCAGCAGCGCGGCGTCGCTGCCCGGTGGCAACTCGCCCTCGACCTGAACGGCGGTGAGGCCGATCGTGCCGTCGTCGGAGTTCTGCACCCGGCTGCGCACCGAGCCGAACTCCGCGAGGCTCGCCCGTCGGGTTTCGCGCGTCTCGGTGCGGTTGGGCACGTTGAGGTTCAGCACGGCGCCCGGTGGCAGTGCGGCGAGCCGGTCGAACAGCCCTGAAGCGACCGCGATGGCGGTGTCCCAGTGGTGGTGGACGGCGAGGTCCAGCCCCACGTCGAGGGACACCGCCATCGCGCGTGCGCCGTTGATGCCGGCGGTCAGGGCGGCGCCGACGGTGCCGGAGTGCAGGATCGCGCGGCCGATGTTGGCGCCCCGGTTCACGCCGGACAGCACGATGTCCGGTGGGTCCCCGAACGCGCCCTGGGTCGCCACCAGGGCGATGAGGCCCGGGTGGGCGGCCACCGCGTAGCCGGGCACGTCCGGCAGTCCGGGCAGGTCACGGCGTTCCACCTTGACCTGCCGGTCGTCCTCGGCGGCGGTGAGTCCGGCGCTGGTGCCGCTGGACTCGTGGGCGGGTGCGGCGACCACCGTCGTCCACCCGTGCTCCACCGCGCCGCGCGCCAGGGCGACGAGCCCCGGCGAGTCGATGCCGTCGTCGTTGGTGATGAGCACCCTCATGCGTCCTCCCACGGCTTCAGCCGCACCCGATCGACCAGTTCCCGCACCACGTCACCGCTTCCGGTGCCCAATCCGTGCCGCGTCACGTTCACCGCGCCCGCCGCCGCGCCGAGCTTGAGCGAGTCCTCGATCGACCCGCCCAGCGCGAGTCCGGCGGCCAACCCGGCGGTCATCGAGTCACCGCCGCCGTGCGTGTCGACCGGGCTCAACGCGGGCACCTCCACCAGGTACAGCGTCCCGTCGACCAACGCCAGCGTCTCCTCCGCCGCCCGTGACACCACGACCGCGCGGGCACCGCAGGACGCCATCTCCCGGCATCCCTCGACCAGGTCCGGCAGTGCGTCGGACGCGGCGTGACCGTCCTCGACCATCTCCTCGTGGCTGACCTTCACCACCGTGGGGCCGCCCGCGAGCGCGGCGGCGAGCCGTGCGCCGGACAGGTCCACGACCACCTGGCAGTCGTTGCCGCTCAGGTCCTTGGTGAGCCGTTCGTACACGGACTCCGGCACCGGCTGGTCCTGCTCGGCCGGGCCGCTGAGCACCGCGACACCCGCGTTCAGCGCCTCGACCAGCGTGAGCTGGTACAGGTCGTCCAACTCGTGGCGGGACAGGTGGTCCGCCGCCATCCGCACCACCTGGTCCCGCCCGCCGTCACGGCGATCGTGCACGTACGCACCGTTGCGGGCCGCCACTTCACGGACCTTCAACTCCACCCCGATCAGGTGCCGCAACACCTGCCCGGTCTCCCCGCCGAGCGCCGCGCACAACACGACCTCCGCACCCAGCGACTCGATCATGCGCGACTGCCACACCCCTTGGCCACCCGCGTGGATGTGGATGTCCGGCGCCCCGTCCAGTTCCTCGATCGTCACCGTCAACTGCGGCGACGGCGCGAACACCGCTACTCGACCCGTCATAACGGACACCTACCCGTTCCGCCGTGATCGAATCACGGTTCAGAACTCCTGCGGCACTTCCTCCAGCACGGTCCCGGACGCGTCCCGGACGACGATCCGCGCCTGCCGTGCGCCCAGGTCGTTCGCCTTCAGGCCGGGCAGGACCACCGAGCCCGCCGCGGGTGCGGCCGTGATGTCGGGGTTGCCGGTGCTGACCAGGGTCACGGTCGCGACCCGCGCGTCGGTGACCTCGGCGATCAGGGCTTCGGTGTCCGAGCTGGTGAACGTGGTGCCGTCCTGGGTGACCTGGACGAAGTCGTAATACACCCGCACACCGCGCACCGTCTTGCCGAGCAGGAGCATCCCGGGCCGCTGCGGGGCGTCGGCCCGGCTGAAGTCGTACACCGCGACGGTCCGGTCTTCCCGGCACACCAGCAACAGGTCCCCGTAGTGGCCCAACTGCACGGACTCGGTCGGGGTCAGGTCGGACGCCTGCCCGGCCCGCCAAGCGGAGGGGTCCGGGATCGGCTGCGGTTGGTCGGCGAGGCATTCGCCCAACCTGCGCCCTTCGGCGCCGTCGCGGTCCTCGGGGGTGACCGGTCGGTCGACCACCGTGCCGGTGAGCGGAGGTGTGGTCAGCTCGAAGTTCTGCACGAGTTCGGCCGAGGACGCCACTTCCGGCTGGGCGACCACGCCGTCGGAGACGAAGCCGTTGGGCATCAGGAACAGCCGGCCCGAGCGCGCCACGATCGCGCGTTCGCCCGGCTCGTCGGTCCGGGCGGCGAGCGCGAACGGGCGGGGGTCGGCGCCGTTGAACCCCGCCATCGAGCCCGTGGCCGTGGTGAACGCCACGGCGAGCGTGCCGGGATCGGCCTGCGGCGACGACACGGTGACCGACATGGGGGTCGTCTCGCAGAACACGATCCCCGCGGTCGTCTCGAACGCCATCAGGTCGACCCGGTGCCGGGATGCTGTGGCGATCGCGGTCCACCGCTCGGGCGCGGGCAGGTCGGTCGACCGGGCCTGGCAGCGTTGCGCCGCGCCGTCCGGGGCGGACCCCTCGCGCACGTTGTAGAACAGACCGGCGTCGTGGTGGCGCAGTTCGGGGATCTCGGTCGGGCTCGGCGTGGTCGACGCCGTGTCGTCCCCACGATCGGTGAACTGCACGGCCACGGTCGTCGCGGTGGCCACGGCCACCGCGACGGCGGCGACCTTCAGCGGCAGGTGACGTGGGGGAGGAGCGTCCAACCCCGCCCGCAGGCGCGTGAGTGCGGCGGCACGCACCCCGTCGGGCAGCGGGCTGTTCGGTGGCAGGTCCAGGTCAGTCATCGGAGTCCTCCTTGATCAGCACACGGAGTCGGGCACGGGCACGGGACATCCGGGCGCGGACGCTGGCCTCGGCGATGCCGATCAGCCGGGCCGCGTCGGCGGTGGAGACCTCGCCGAGCAGGCACAGCCGCACGATTTCCCGCTCGGAGCGCGGCAGGCGGTCGACGGCCTGGACGACGCGGCGCAGCCGGCGTTCGGCGAAGTCGCCATCGGCGACCACGTCGGCGTGATCGCGTTCGGGGGTCGTGCGGGACAGCCGTTGCCGCAGCGCGGCCAGCCGTGCGCCGGTGCGTCGTTCGTCCCGGGCCAGCCGGGCCGTGACGGTGAACAGCCACGGGCGCGCGGAGTCCCGCGTCAGCACCGCTCGGCCCCGCGTGCGCCAGGCGTTGAGGAACGCGGTCGACAGCAGGTCGTCGGCCTGCGCCCACGACGCCGTCAGCCGGTAGGCGTAGTTCCACACCGCCTCGGCGTGCCGCTGGAACAACTCGGTGAACGCGGCGTGCGCCTCCGGCCCGTCGGCCGCGATGGCGCGCCACAGCTCGGCGTCCGACTCGGGAGGTGGACCGACACCGGGGGCGTCGTCCAACGCCAACACCTCGATCGACTCCGTTGAAGCTTCTGTCATGCCAGGGATGAGGACGCCGGGCGGTGAGTGCTGCGTGCCCTGCGTCACATCACCGGCGCGTCACATCGACGGCAGGCGTGGCTCGGCCAGCCAGGAGCGGAAGAACGCGGTCAGGGGGTCGGGGGAGTGGCGTTGGGCCAGTGCCACGAAGTCGCCTGTGGTCGCGGTGCCGTGGCGGTGGGTGTGGGTCCACTGGTGGAGGGTGGCGAAGAAGGCCGCGTCGCCCAGGCGGGTCCGCAGGCCCTGCAACGTCAGCGCGCCACGCTTGTAGACCCGGTCGTCGAACAGGTTGGCCACGCCGGGGTCGCCGATCCGGAGGTCCTGCGGTGACCGGGCGAGACGGGCGTGCGCCCGTGAGGCCAGGACGGCGGCGGTGGGGCCGCCGGAGCGTTCCGACCACAGCCACTCCGCGTAGCAGGCGAAACCCTCGTTGAGCCAGATGTCGCGCCAGTCGGAGAGGCCGACGCTGTTGCCGAACCACTGGTGCGCCAGCTCGTGCGCGACCAGCCGTTCGTGCCCGCGCCGACCGTCCACGTGGTTCGCGCCGAACACGGACATGCCCTGCGCCTCGACCGGCACCTCAAGCTCGTCGTCGGTCACCACGACCTGGTAAGCCCGGAACGGGTAGGGGCCGAACAGCTCCTCGAACACCCGCATCATCTGCGGCTGACGCGCGAAGTCGTGCCGGGCCGCCCGCAGCAGGCGGGCGGGCGCGGCCACGTCCTGACCGATGGCCAACGGCAGCCGCTCGTACAGCCCGACCTGCACCGACGCCAGGTACGTCGCCATCGGCTCGGCCTGCTCGTACACCCACGTCGTGCTGCTTCCACCACTACGGCGATCGACCAGCACACCGTTCGCCAACACCGCGTACGGTGACGGCGCCGTCACCGAGATCCGGTACGTCGCCTTGTCCCGCACCAGGTCGTTGCACGGAAACCAGGACGGCGCACCGATCGGCTGACTGGCCACCAAAGCCCCGTCGGCGAGCTGGTCCCACCCCAACTCGCCCCAGTGCCGCGTCCGGATCGGCCGCGCAACACCGGAGTACCGGACCTCGACCGTGAACGGCCCGTCCACCGCACGCGCCGGACGGACGCGCAGCTTGCCGCCACCGTGCGCGTGACGGGCGGGCTTGCCGTCCACCGACACCCGGTTCACGGTCAGCGCACCGAAGTCCAGCACCACCCGCGTGGACGGCGCCGAAGCGACACCGGACAGCGTCGCCCGCCCGCCCAGCCGACCGGTGTGCGGCTTGTAGTCCAGGTCGAGCTCGTAGTGCGTGACCCGGTAACCGCCGTCACCGTGGTCCGGGAGGTACGGGCCGGTCATCGCCAGGCGGAGATCGGGTTGCCCAGCCAGCGCGTACCGGCAGGCACGTGCTCGCCGCGCATCACCAACGACGCCGGTCCGACCGTCGCGTGCGCGCCGACCGTCGCACCCGGCAGCACGATCCCGTGCGGGCCGAGCGTGGCCCCGTCCGCCAACTCCACCTGGTCCATGCGCAGAATCCGATCATGGAACAGGTGCGTCTGCACCACGCACCCCCGGTTCACCGTCGCGCCGTCACCCAGCCGCACCAGGTCCGACTCCGGGAACCAGTACGACTCGATCCACGTGCCGCGCCCGATCCGCGCGCCCAACGTCCGCAGCCACAACGCCATCACCGGCGACCCACCGGCCGAACCGACCAGCCACGGCACCGCCAGCACCTCGACGAACGTGTCCGCCAACTCGTTGCGCCACACGAACCCGCTCCACAGCGGGTGCTCCCGCGCCCGGAACCGGCCGACCAGCAGCCACTTCGCCAACGCCGACACCGCGCACGCCAGCACACCAGCCGTGAGCAGCACCGGCCCCGCCCACAACGGCCCAACCTCGCGCAGCGCGAACACCACCCCGACGACCAGCGCCACGTGGCACATCACCGGCACGATCCGGCACAGCTCGACCAGCGCCCGCGCCACGACCAGCCGCCGCGGCGGGGCGAACGTCCGGCTCTGGTCACCCTGCTCGGCCGCCCGCGGCAGCTTCATCGGCGGCATCCCCAGGTACGAACTACCCGCCTTGGCCCGCTTCGGCGTCGCGGACAGCACACCAACCAGACCCCGGTTCGGCACCGAACGGCCCGGCGCGGTCATCCCCGAGTTGCCCAGGAACGCCCGCTTGCCGACCCGTGCCGCGGCGATGCGCAGCCACCCACCGCCCAACTCGTACGAGGCCACCATGGTGTCGTCCGCGAGGAACGCGCCGTCACCGATCGTGGTCATCTTCGGCAACGCGAGCACGGTCGACGCCTCGACCCGGCGCCCCACCTTCATCCCGAGCGCCCGCAGCCACACCGGCGTCAACAGACTCGCGTACAGCGGGAACAGGGCGACCCGCGCGATGTTCATCAGCCGTTCCGTGGTCCACGCCTGCCACGCGATCCGGCTGTGGATCGGGTACGTCCCCGCCCGCAGCCCGACACCGAGCAGCCGCACCGAGACCAGGACCAGCAGCGCGTACGCGCCCATCCACACCACCGTCGCCAACGGCACCGCGAGCAACGCCGACCCCAACGTCAACGGCTCCCGCACGACCAGCAGCAACGCGGGCAGCGCCGCCGCCACCGGCAGCAGACCCAGCGCGGACGTCGTCATCCCGTAGACCAGCTTCCACCACAACGACCGCGGCGGACGAGGACCGGGACGACCGGCCTTGCCGTCACGCGTCGCCGGCACGCCCGCCCACCGCTGCCCGGTCGGCACCGAACCGGTGACACCCGAACCGGGCGCGACCTCGGCCCGCTTGCCGACCCGTGCGCCGGGGAACAGCGTGGTGCGCGCACCGACCACCGCGCCCGCGCCGACCCGGATGCGGCCGATGTGCAGCCGGTCACCGTCCACCCAGTGCCCGGACAGGTCTACCTCGGGCTCGATCGCGCTGCCCTTGCCGAGCTTCAGCATGCCGGTGACCGGCGGCGCGGAGTGCAGGTCGACGTCCGGCCCGATCTTCGCGCCCAACGCGCGGGCGTAATGCGTGAGCCAGGACCCGGCGAGGTTCGTCGCACCGCTGAACTCGGCGAGCCGTTCGGCGGTCCACAACCGCAAGTGCACACCACCGCCGCGCGGATACGTGCCGGGACGCAGACCGCGCAGCAGCAGCCTCGCCCCGCCCGCCGCGATCACGACCTTGCCGGGCGGGCTGACGAACGCCAGCCAACCGGCCGCGACCCACCACCACGACACCGGCGTCGTGAAACCGACGACATTGCCGACCGCCGCCAGCGCGACCGACCAGCGCAGGCCGACCAGGCTCATCAGCGGAACCAGCAGCAACGACTGGATCACCCCGGCCCGCCGCGGCGTCGGCACGACTTCGCGCGCCGCACCGTGATGACCGCTCAGCTCGTCCAGCCGCGCGGCCAACGCCCGCAGCGTCGGGTGCTGGTAGATGTCGTTCACCGAACCGCTCGGGTAACGGGTCCGGATCGTCGAGACCAGTTGCGCCGCAGCCAGGCTGCCGCCGCCGTGGCCGAAGAAGTCGGCGTCGGTGCTGCTCACCCGCGAGCCCAGCAACTCCGACCACTGCTCGGCCAACCACGCCTCGGTGCCGGTCATCTCCTGCACCGGCACGCCCGTGTCCAGCGAGGGCAGCGGCCACGGCAACGCGGCCCGGTCCACCTTGCCGGACGTGCGGGTGGGCAACGTGTCCACCACGGCGAGCAGCGGCACGAGAGCCGCCGGCAACGCCGTCCGCAACCGCGCCAACGCGTCGGCTTGGTCGAAACCCTCGCCCGCCACCACGTACCCGACCAGGACCTGGTTACCGACCTTGGTCGTGCGCACCGCCGCCGCCGCGCCCGCGACAGTGGGCAGCGCCTGCAACGCCGCGTCCACCTCACCCAGCTCGATCCGCCGTCCACCCAACTTGACCTGCTCGTCGGCCCGGCCGAGGAACAGCAGGCCCTCGGGTTCGGCGCGGACCAGGTCACCGCTGCGGTAGGCGCGGTCCCAGCCCAACGCGGGCAGCGGCGCGAACTTCTCGGCGTCCTTGGCCGGATCGAGGTAGCGGGCCAGGCCGACGCCACCGATCACCAGCTCACCGGAACCGCCCATCGGCACCGGCGTGCCGGTCACGTCGACCACGGCCAGTTCCCAGCCGTCCAGCGGCAGCCCGATGCGCACCGGACCCTCACCGGTCAGACGTGCCGCGCACGCCACAACAGTGGCCTCGGTGGGGCCGTAGGTGTTCCACACCTCGCGACCGTCGACGGCCAGCCGCTCGGCCAGTTCAGGCGGACAGGCTTCGCCGCCGAAGATCAGCAGTCGGACGTCGTCCAGCGCGTCCACCGGCCACAGCGCGGCCAACGTCGGCACGGTGGACACCACCGTCACCTCACGTTCGACCAGCCACGGGCCGAGGTCGAAACCGGTGCGCACCAACGCACGCGGAGCCGGGACGAGACAGGCGCCGTTGCGCCAGGCGAGCCACATCTCCTCGCACGAGGCGTCGAAGGCGACGGACAGCCCCGCGAGCACCCGGTCATCCGGCCCGATCGGCTCGTCCGGCAGGAACAGTCGAGCCTCCGCGTCCACGAACGCCGCAGCCGCCCGATGCGAGACCGCGACGCCCTTCGGCTTGCCCGTCGACCCGGACGTGAAGATGATCCACGCGTCGTCGTCCGGTCCGGGCGACCCCAGCAGCCCCATAGGCGTGCCACGCATGTGCAGCTCATCGCCGATCACGGCACACACATCGGCTTCGCTGAAAACCAGCTCGGCGCGCCCATCCGGATCGTCGGCGTCCACCGGCACATACGCCGCACCGGCCGCGAGAACCGACAACACCGCCACGTACAGCTCAACCGTGCCCGACGGGACACGGATACCGACCCGGTCGCCGACGCCGACACCGGCCGCCGCCAGCACACGCCTCCGCGTACCGACTTCGTCCAGCAGTTCCCGGTACGTCAACGAGGTCGTGCCGTCGTCCAACGCGGGGGAGTGGGGGTGCAGGCGCGCAGTGTCGGCAAGCACGTCGACAAGCGTGCGCTCAGCCGCGGCCGCACCGGCGCGAAACAGCGCCGAAGCCTCGACCAGCGCCGGAAAAGCGCTATCAGGAGCGGTGTAGGGAGCGAGAGTCACCGGCGGGCACCGGTAGAACGCAGACGCACTGTGAAGTCCTCCGAGGGGTGGGAATCGCTGCTCCGCACCCGGTCGGGGACCGGTCAAGCAGCCGACGGCGATCACAACCACGAAACCGCCGACGTGCGACTTTACCCGTCATTCACTCACTCGTCGCCCAACTGTCACCCCAAGTGGGTCGTGTCACACGACTTCCGGCACACCGCAAGCGGTCGTCCACACACCTCCACCGCCTCGGGGCCGCCTTACGGGGAGAACCTGACCGCCTTCAGCTCACTCGCCCTCCACGCCCGTCGAGCCGAGTTCCTTGTGCACCAAGGGCATGACTTCGGTGCCGAGCAGTTCGATCGCGTCCATCACCAACCGGTGCGGCACGCCGGACCAGTCCATCTGCATCCCGTAACGGTCGGCGTTCACCAACCCGCCCACCGAGATCATCCGCTCGGCGACCTCCTCCGGGCTGCCCGCGAAGATCGACCGCGCACCACGCGTCCACTCGTCGTAGTCGCCACGCGACGGCACCGCCCACCCACGTGCCCGCGCCCCGTACTTCATCGTCTCCAGCCAGTACGGGTAGAACGCGTCCTTGGCGTCCTGCGACCGACGCGCGATCAGCCCGATGGCGCTCATCGTCACGTTCAGGTCCTTCGGGTCCTGCCCACCGGCCTCGCCCGCACGCCGGTACAGGTCCACCAGTGGCGCGAAGCGCTCCGGCTCGCCGCCGATGATCGCGTACACCACCGGTAGTCCGAGCAGTCCGGCGCGGATCGACGACTCCGGGTTGCCGCCGGTCCCGACCGAGATCCGCAGCCGCTCCCCGTAAGGACGGGGGTAGACGTGCGCGTTCTCCAACGGCGCGCGGAACTTGCCGGACCAGGTGATCGGGTCCTCGCGGTCCAGGCGCAGCAGCAGCGCGAGCTTCTCCTCGTACAGCTCGTCGTAGTCCTCCAGGCTCGCCCCGAACAGCGGGAACGACTCGGTGAACGACCCACGCCCCGCCAGCAGCTCGGCGCGGCCCCGGCTGAGCTGGTCGAGGGTGGTGAACTGCTGGTACACCCGCACCGGGTCCTCGGTGCTGAGCACGGTGACCGCGCTGCTCAACGTGATCCGCGAGGTGATGCTCGCAGCGGCGGCCAGCACCGTGCCGGGGTTGGAGATCGCGTAGTCCGGCAGGTGGTGCTCGCCCAGGCCGTAGAAGCCCAGGCCGAGCTCGTCGGCCAGCTTGATCCGCTCCAGCGTCTGCGCCAGCTTGTCGGCGACCGAGACCTGCTCGCCCGTCACAGGGTCGGGGTGCCGGTCCCCGAAGCTGTAGACCCCGAGCTGCATTCCGTTTGTGGACACGTCAACAACCTAGCGCAGGGATTGATGACACGTCAACATCTTGCTAGCTTGAGCGCATGGAGGAACCCCGATGGCTGGACGAGCGGGAGGCGCGGGTGTGGCAGTCCTACCTCGCGGTGAACCGCGAGTTGCACAGCGCGTTGGAGCGGCAGCTGGTGCGCGACGCGGGTTTGTCCAACGCCGACTACGCCTTGCTGGCCCCCCTGTCCGAAGCGCCGGACGGCGTAGTGCGCTCACGTGAACTCGGCACGCTGGTCGGCTGGGAGCGCAGCAGGCTGTCCCACCAGATCGGCCGGATGGAGAAGCGCGGCCTGGTCACCCGCGAGGACTGCGCGGAGGACGCCCGGGGCTCGATGGTGCGCCTGACACCCGCCGGCCGCGCCGCGATCGAATCCGCCGCCCCCGCGCACGTCGAGACCGTGCGGCGGTACGTGTTCGACGCGATGTCCACCGAGGAAGTCGAGGTCCTGACCCGGGTGTTCCACCGCGTGCTGGCCCGGATCGCCACCGACGGCTGACCCGTGAGACGCACTGCTCGATCGGCCGGGTCTCGCCCACCGCCGTCGACCGGTCGGGCCGTCACACCCTGGTTCGAGATCGAAATTCGTGGTCTCATAGACGGTTGGTGACATCGTTCCTCACCCACATGGATTAGTTGACCACTAGAGTGGGCGGGGTGTCCCCGAGTCGACGGCTACCCGTACTGCTTGCTGCGTCCGTGCTCGTCGGCGCGGTTGCGGGGTGCGACAGCTCGGTCGCGAGCGGCTCGGTCGGCCCCACCTCGGTGCGGAAGACCACGTCACCGGCACCGGCGCCGACATCGGTACCACCTCCGGAGAAGCTCGTGCTCGCGGTGGACAAGCCGCGGCAGAGTCCCGGCGTCGTGGTGCAGGGCGCCGGGGACGCGCCGTACAACTACGCGCCTTCCGTGCTCAGCGAGGGCGGCCGGATCCGGGCGTGGTGGTGCAGCCAGATGAGCATCGCGCAGCCGGGCGGCGACGACATCCTGTACAGCGAGGGGTCGACGCTGGACGGGGCGTTCAGCGCGGCGTCCCCGGTCTTCTCCGGCAGCTCCAGCGGGTTCGACGCGATGCACGTGTGCGACCCGTCGGTGATCCGCGTCGGTGGCACTTATTACATGTATTACACGGCCGCGTCGCGGGACAACCACGCCAACGGCAGCGCCGTCGGTGTCGCGACCAGCCCGGACGGCATCACCTGGACCCGCGCGAACAACGGTCAGCCGATCGTCGTGCCGTCCAATGACGTCATCCGCGAGAACACCTACGGCGCGGGCCAGCAGTCCGTCGTGTACGTCGACGGCTGGTTCTACCTGATGTTCACCGACACCACGGGCCGCGCGTCCCACCGGAACGGCGCCGGTCAGTACGTGCTCCGCTCCCGCGACCCCCTGTTCGGCAAGGGTGTCGACGCGCTGGGCAGTGCGGGGATGGCACCGGTGTCCGCGACGAACCAGCCACGCACCCGTTCGGTGGTCGAGGCGTTCAGCGCGGACTGGATGTGGATCGACGCCGTGTCGGCGTTCGCGATCGCCCACGAGACCGATGCGGGCACCACGATCACGTTCTGGGACAAGGACTTCACCCGTCAGCCGTTCGACCCGGTACTGATCCCCGGCGTGTGGCGCGAGGGGCCGGGTCTGGTGCGCACCGCCGAAGGCCACGCGCCGATCCACCCGACCGACCCGTGCGGCCGGGTGTCACTGGACGTGTTGCGCGCCACCGTGATCGGCGCCGCGAACGCGCCGACGGACATCAGGCACTTCGGCCTCGACGCGGTCGGCATGCGGGGCTGCGCCACGACGGCCGAGGCCAGCGCGCTGGACGGCTACGCCGTGCCGTCCCCGGAGAACACGGCCGACGTGGTGGTCGGCGACGAGGTGATCCGCTTCGAACGCCGTTCGGTGGCCGCGAAGTTCTCCCGCGGCGTGCTGAAGGAACGGCCGGTCGTGGTGGACTCGCTGCCGGTTGCGGTTCGCGTGCCCGCGGGCGCGCAGGCGGTGCGCGCCCCCGACGGCGCGGTCGGGCTGGTGCTGGACGACGAGCTGTGGATCGTCGGCTCGGCCGAGGTGGCGGCGCTGAACTCGTCCCCGATCAAGCACGTGACCGCGGAGCAGTGGACCCGCTACAAGCGCCGGTCGGAACTCGTAGCAGGCTGATCCCCGCGGCACTCTCGCCGTGAGCAGTCCCGCGCCGGCGGCTCACAGATGGCCGTGATCGGGGCGCTCGACCTGGTCGAGGAACCGCCGGAAGGCACCGGGGACACCAGGGGCACCGGCGCACGGCCACTGACGGCGGACGGGTATTTTCCCGCTACCCGGTTCACGGCGTTGGGGGAGGGCCGCTGAGTGACGGTGACGAACGAGGACCAGGCGAGAGCCGGCGAACCGAGGCTGCGCACGCTCGCTGACCGCCTGCTCCCCCTGCTGCCCGCACAGTCGGCGCCGCGGTCGCGGACCGCGGCGGGCTACCTGCTCGGGTTCGCCGCCGCGCTCGGGTTTCTGCTCCTCACCCCAGCGGGCTGGGCCCGGCTCGATCACCTGTGGGCCGAGGACGGCGCACGGTTCATGGTGGACGCGGTCACGTTGCCCGCGTTCTCGAACCTGGTGGAGCCCTACGGCGGCTACCTGCACACGTTCCCCCGGCTGGTGGCCGAACTGGTCGCGCTGCTCCCGCTGGAGTGGACCGCCGCGGGTTTCGCGGTCGCGGCGGCCGTGCTGCGCGCCGTGGTCGCCCTGATCTCCTTCGCGGCCTCCGGCGCGTACCTGCGCTCGATGCCACTGCGGGTCGCACTCGCGGCGCTGGTGGTCGTGCTGCCCGCCGGCAACTCCGAGCCGTTGAACAACATGGCGAACCTGCACTGGTTCCTGCTCTACGGAGCGTTCTGGGCCCTGCTGTGGCGCAACGCCCCACGCCTGCCGGTCATGCTGTTCGTGTTCCTCGCGGCCGTGTCGAGCCCGCTGGTGCTCGCGTTGACGCCCATCGCGCTGCTGCGGTTCGCGCTGCCGCGCAAGGAGGTGCCCATCGCCTTCCTCGTGGGCACGCTGGCGCAGGGCGTGACGATGCTGTTCGCCGAGCGGACCCCGTACTCGCAAGACGCGGTCGACCCGGTGCAGGTGGCGCTCGCGAGTCTGCTGCGGGTGCCGGTGGTGGCGTTCACCGGGTCGGAACAGGTCGCCCGGATCTACCCGGAGTACGGGAACCTGCCGATCCTGGCCGCGCTCGTGCTCGCCGCGGTGCCGATCGCGGCGGGCCTGCGGTGGGGCAACCGGGCGGGCAGGCTGCTGGTGCTGCTCGGTGTGGGGTACAGCGCACTCGTCATAGTCGTGTCCCTGACCGCCAACTGGAGCGCTGTCCTGCAGGTGCAGCACCCGACGGTGGTGACGGCCGGGCAGCGCTACAGCATCGCCCCGTGCCTGTTCCTGTTCGCCGCGATCGCCGTGGGTCTCGATGCCGTGCCCGCCCGGCGGTGGGAGCGGCTGACGGTGGTGGCCGGCCGGTCGACGATCGCGCTCGTCGTGGTCGCGAGTGTTCTCCTGCACTTCCGCTCGGCCACGGTGGTGCTGACCGGTATTCCGTGGGACGACAGCCTCGCGAGGGCGCGGGCGCAATGCGCCGGGGGCAGCCCGGTCGGCCGCCTGGATCACGAGCCGACGAACTGGTTCTTCGAACTCCCGTGCCGATACGTCATGGACGGCGTCCCCGCACGGTCGTGAACGAGGGTGCAGGGTAGGGCCGGTTGATGTCTCACGACCGCGGGCGGGCGCCCGGTCCAGGTCGGGCGGTGACGTCCCCGGGGGTGAGGGCGGAGTGCTCCGCCGAGCACTCGACGACGACGCGGATCGGGGCGTCGCAGTCGGTGTGGCGGACGTCCAGCACGGGGCCTTCGGGGTCGGGGCGTACGTCTCGCCCCACTGGCGCAGCGCTACCAGGACGGGCCACAGGTCCCAGCCCTTGTTAATATTATGTGCGTCAGACCATGGTCTGGGGCGCGGGGCGATGGCCTTGCCGGGGCGGATGGAGGAGTCGGGTGGCGCGCTACGGCAAGGAGCACAAGGAGGCGACGCGGCAGCGGATCGTCGAGGCGGCCGGTCGTCGGTTGAAGCAGGACGGCATTGACGGTTCGGGTGTCGCGACGTTGATGGCGGATGCGGGGTTGACCAACGGGGCGTTCTACGCGCATTTCGAGTCCAAGGACGATCTCGTCGCCACCGTGGTCGCGGATCAGTTGCGCACTCAGGCCGCGAAGTACGGGACGTTGGCGCCCGGTCTGGCGGGCTTGGAGGAGTTCGTGCGCCAGTACCTGACGCCTGAGCACCGGGACAACCCGGCCACTGGCTGCCCCTCCGCCGCGCTGCTGGACGAGATCGGGCGTCGCACGGCGGCGACCAAGCGGGCTTACACCGACGGCGCGTGGACGATCGTGGACGGGATCGCGGCCCATCTGGCTCCCGGCGACCCGAAGTCCGCGCACGGTAAGGCGCTGGGGCTGTTCACGATGGTGGTGGGATCGTTGCAGCTGTCGCGCGCCCTGGCCGACCCGGAGCTCTCCGACCAGGTCCTCGAACAGGGCATCCGCAACGCCCTCGCCTTCATGCGCTGAGCGCTACGCGTGGCGCTTGGCATCGCCTCCTTCGGTTCTACCGCTTGAGGAATTCGAGGGACGCTCTTCCACATCGGTCAGCCGGGTTACGACCGCATCTGTCGATCAAGCGCTGTGACCGCGTGGTCGACACCGTGTCGTCGAACCCCGCCCGAACCGTCGATCAATGATCCGATCGGGTGAAGCTCGTACCGGCCCGGAGGTCTGTCGCGACACTTCAAGCACGGGCGCCGCAGTCCTTCGGCGCGGCCGCATTTTTAGGGTCCCGGGAAGTCGTCGACCGCGGAGTGGTCAAAAACTGGTCAGAATGGTGTCCTCTTTGACTACTTTTTGTCAGCTGATCCAGCCGGCTGTGTTCCGTAGGCTGACTGCACTACGTTCTCGGCGGAGTATCTGCTGACTTTGGTGTAACGGTCACCGACCGCATCGCGATCTGGGCTGTATCCGATAGGGCGCGGTTGACGCAAGTACGAGTGTGGATTGGCAGGGCCGCATGGAATATCGCGGGAAGAACACGTTTCGACGGGCTCTGTTGGCGACGGCGGTCGGCATCTGCACGTTGACGCCGCCGTTTGTGGCATCCGATGCCGCGGCCCAACAGGATTCGCCTGCCACGCTGCCCGCGCTCCAGGTCGTCGTGCTCGTCGACCAGTCGGGCAGCCTCGATGACGAGGACGTCGTCGCGGAGAAAGAGGCTGCTAGGACGATCGCGGCGAGCGTGTTGGCGCCGGGTTCGGTCGTGTCCGTGGTGGGCTTCGGCAGCTCCGAGCGGCCGGGGCAGAGCGCGGTCGACGTCGTGTGCCAGCCGACCAGACTGGATTCGGGGCAGCAGCGCGACTCACTCGCGAAGTGCATTGGCAACCTGCGCAAGCGCAAAGACGACGAGGGCGACGGAACCGACCACGCCACCGCGTTGCAGCAGGCTCTGGCATTCGTCGGGGCGGCCGAGCCGGCCAAGAAGGTCGTCTTCCTGCTGACCGACGGCAAGCTCGATGTTTCCGGCAGCCCGTCCTGGGGTGACACAGCGGACCGGCGCAATGGCGCGGCCGCCGCGAAAGTCCAGGAAGTGCTCGGCGACCTGGACAAAGCGGGAGCCCAGGTGTGGCCGCTCGGATTCGGTGACGTCGACGTCAATGCCCTGCGTGGTTTCGCGAAGGGCGCGAGTTGCACCCCGGCCGCGCCCGATCCGCAGGAACGGGTCGTCCCCGATATCGCGGAGCTGAGGGCAGCGGTCGCGAACGCGCTCAGCTCGGCGAGCTGCGTCAAGATCAACCCGCCGGTCGGCGGAACCCTGCCCACCGGCGGCTCGGTCGAACTCGTGGTCGACATCCCGGCCGTTGCCAGCGACGCGTCCATCCTCGTCTACAAGCGCGACGCGCGAGTGCAGGTCGAATACCGGGCGCCGAGCGCGAGCGAGCCCGCGCCGAAGGCGGGCGGTTCGGACTTCGAGTTCGCGGGGCAGTCGACCGAGACGGAGTCGTTGCGCATCACCGACCCGGAGCCGGGGCGCTGGACCGTCCGGTTGTCCTCGGCCGACGTTCCCGCGCAGGAAGTGGCCGCCACCGTCGTCTACCAGGCCGCCGTCAAGGCGAACCTGACCGCCACCCCGCCCCAGCCGGCGGCGGGGCAGGAGGTCGAGGTCGACATGCAGGTGTGGGCGCGCGGAAGTGCCGTCATCGACCCCGAGACGCTGAAGGGCCTGACGTTCGTCACGGCCATGACCGGTGGTTCGGGTTTTCCGGAGCAGCGGGTCACGCTCGCCGATCCCGACGGCGACGGCACGTTCGCCGGGCGGCTCAGGGTGCCCGACGGCGCGTCGGGTGAGCTCACCTTCACCGGTCAGGTCACCGGCATCGGCGTCGGCGGGGATACCCGCGTGCTGTCGACCAGGGTGCTCGCCGGCGTGGCGCAGGTCCAGGCGCAGATCCTGTTCGACAGCAACCGCGCGACCGTGTCGCCGGGTGGCACGGTGACCGGCACGGTGTCGGTCACCAACAACTCCGGCCGGCCTGCCCGGCTGAGGCTGAACATCGACGACCTCTCGCCCGACACCACGCTGACCGTGGACCCGGCCACCGTGGAGGCGGCCCCCGGCAAGACCGAGATGCCGTTCACGCTGCGGTTCGGCGCCGACACCAAGCTCGGTGCCGGCGGCGCGAAGCTGCGCCTGGTCGACGCCGCGAACGCGCCCGTGGCCGAGCGCTTGTTCGCCATCGAGGTCACGCCCGAGCCGGGGCTGCTGGAGAAGTACCTCTGGCTGTGGATCCCACTCGCGGTGCTGCTGCTGGTCGCGACGGCCTGGTTGTTGTTGAGGCTGCGCTCCCGCAGCGAGGCGGGCAAGGCGCGGGGGTTGCTCGCCCAGCTGTGGCAGGGCGGGTTCCCCGCCTCGGAGCTGGCGCCGCGCGACCCGAACGGCAAGGTGTTCCGGTTCGTCCTGCACGACGACTTCACCGGGCTGCAGCTGCAGCACGCCGGTGAGGGTGAGGTGAACGTGTACGAGGTGCGGCGCGTCGGCCGGAACATCAGCCTCACCGCGCCGGGGGAGCGGCCGGTGCTGCTGGCCATCGGCGAACGCCGGGACGTCGGCAAGGACTTGGCCGTCTCCGTCACCGATGAGCTCGGGACCGTCGGCGGTGCCGTCGCCGGACCGCCCACCGACGTGTTCGGAACGTCCACTTCGGACCCGTTCGCGGGGGTCAACGCTTCGCCGCCGTCCTCCGTGCCACCGCCCGACCCGTTCGGTGGCTCGCACAGCGACCCGTTCGCGTCGTCGCCGACGGTGTCGCACTCGGTGCCGACGGACCCGTTCGGTGCCGGCCCTTCCGGCGGGACGGCGAACCACACACCGGCGCCGGACCGCAGCTCCTCCGTCGACCCGAACAACCCGTTCGCGTGACCAGGGAGTGCGGCGATCATGCGAAGCTCTCGAATGTTCGGCGGCTCGGCCCGACGTAGGAAGGAGGCCGAGGCCGGCCGGAGGCGCCAGGGTTCCCACGCTCAGCTCAAGGCCCTGCGCCGATCCGCCCGCCTGTTCGCCTTCGTCTCGACGGCCGTGGTGGGTCTGTCGATCTTCTACGGGCTGCAGGCGCCGCTGTGGGTCTCGGTGGTGGCGATTCCCGTCGTCTTCGTCGCGCTGTGGCTGCTGAACCGCTGGACCGTCGGCCGGATGCACCGGGGTGTCCGACCGCCGGAGATGCCGCGTCCGCGGCGCGCGCTCGGCTTGTGCGCGGCGTTCTTCGTGGCGTTCTCGGTGACCTTGTGGGTGTTCGGCAGTGACGTCGAGGCGGCTCGGGGACTGGAGGCGCCCGGCAAGTGGGACAAGGAGTCCGGTCGTCTGCACGACGAGCTCGACGGCGTGCGGGAGATCGCGAATCGGGAGGTGCGGCCGACCGAGCGGGACCCGGAAGTGGAGCGGCTCACCAAGCAACTCACCGACCTGCGAGCCCAACTCGTGGTGGCGTGGGACAACGAGCTGTGCGAGCTGGACGGCAGTTGCGGGACCATGGACGAGGGCCGAGGCGACGCCTACCGCGAGAAGAAAGGGCGTCGGGAGCGGCTGGAGAGCGAGATCGGAAAGGCCGAGGGAGAGCTCGCGAACGCGCGGACCGCCGCGCAGGGACAGTTCGATCGCCTCACCCGGGAGCGGAACGACGCCCAGAAGCGCGCCGGTGAGATCGAGGATCAACTGGAGCAGCTCGGCCCACGCCCGCAGGTGCGCACGAAGTTGTCGGCGTTCTCCTCGGTCGATCAGCACAAGCGGCAACAAGCGGCCGGTGTGGCGCTCGGGACGCTCGGCGCCTACTTCCTGGTCGACGTGCTGGCTTTTCAGTGGGTGGTCCGACGTGTGTGCGGCGGTCCGGTCGAGTTGCCCGCGTTCAAAGAGCTGATCAACGAGCAGGCGGAATGGGATGAGCGCAGCGCCAAGGGCGTGATTCCGGCCGCGGAGTACCTCAAGCGGGAAGGTGGTGTGTAGCCGATGACGCCCAACGGCGGCGACCCGGCCGATCCGAGCCTTTCCTGGGCCAGGACCCTGCGCGAAGCGGCGGACGCGGTCGAGAAGCTCGACGCCCGCATCCGTGCCGACTGGAGCACGGTGCCGGACGAACGCGTGCAGCTGGCCTGTGGCGACGTGGGGCTGGTCGCCGAGTTCGTCTACCGGTGCCTGCGCAAGACCGAGGTGGCCGAGGTGGTCAGTGCGGCGGTGCGGAAGGACAAGACGTACGTCGAAGCCTTCGCCCGCATCCACTCGACGATCGACGACTTCGGCGCGTGCATGGTCGCCATCGACAGAGTGGGGTCACCGGACGAGGAGCGAAGCGGATCGGTCGACCACCTGGTGGACCGGCTGACCGGTCTGGCGAGCACCCTGCGGCAGGACCTGGAGAAGGCCGTCGACACGTTCGTCGCCGTGGTCGAACGAACCGCCGGTGACCCCGGCCACGCGAAGGCGCGGGCCAACGCACTGCTCGTCGCGAAGGACGCGTCCCGTCAGCTCAAGGCCCGCAAGCTCTTCGAGCAGACCGAGCGGGCGCTGGTCAAGCGGGTGCGCGCGGACCAGCGGAAGGCCGCCGGCAATGCCGCGCTCAAGGAGCTCGGTCGCTACTACGCCGACCACGGTGAGAACGAGACCAAGAGAGCGGACCTGCTGCGGGTCGTGGTAGCCGGACTCCTCGTGCTCATCGCGGGCGCCGGCATCGTGATCAACCTCCTCGGCGACGCCGCTTCCGTTGCCGCCGAGCTGCTCAGGCTGTCCGTGACCATCCCGATCGCCGTGCTGGCCGGATATCTCGCGCGCGAGTCGTCCAAGCACCGGTTGTCCGCGAAGTGGGCGCACGAGCTCGCGATCGAGATGCGCTCGTTGCCCGACTACGCCGACTCGCTCGGCGACACCGGGGAGGAACTGCGCCGCGCGTTCGGCATGCGGGTGTTCGGCACGGGCGTCGAACGGACCGCCCCGTCCACAGAGGACGGCCTCTTCCACGAGGTCACCGAGTCCGTCCGTCGTCTGCTGGAAGTGATCGAGAGTCGGGGGAAGAGCCAATGACCAACACAGTTGTCCGGCCTGCGACCGTGAGGACGATGCCGTAATGAGGATCTATCAACCGATGATGTTCGTCGGACTCGGCGGGACGGGCTGCAAGGTCGGCGCCGAGCTGGAGAAGCGCCTGCGCGAGGAGCTCTGCGGTCCGGACGGCACCAGGCTGCTGGCCGACATCCAGAACCCGAACTTCCTGCCGTACCAGCTGCCGTCGTGCCTGCAGTTCGTGTACGCCGACCTCAGCGCGAACGAGCTGCAACGCGTCCGGCGGGAGGTGGTCCCCGGACGGGAGCACGAGCAGGCGGCGCAGAAGACGATGCACCAGATCGCCGACCTGGTGCCGGCCCGGTTGGGCAACTCCGCCGACGTGGCGCAGAGCCTGCGGATCAACATCGACGAGGACGCCATCCGCTGGTTGCCCTCCAAGGAGAGCGACCCGCGGATCGGTCCGCTGGTGCGCGGCGCGGGCCAGCTGCCGACCGTCGGGCGCGGCGTGCTGTTCGAGACGATCCGGCGCAACCCGGACACGGCGCTGCTCGGGATCAAGGCCGCGTTGGCGGACATCAACGAGTCCGCCGGCGACCTCTACGTGGTGAGCGGCAAGCGCACCCAGCGGGTCGACACGGTGATCGTGTTCGTGGTGTTCTCGGTGGCCGGTGGCACCGGCAGCGGGATCTTCTACGACTACCTGCACCTGATCGGCGACCTGATGCAGCGCGGCGGGAAGCAGGCCGAGATCTACCCGCTGGTGCTCATGCCGTCGGCGTTCGACGACGGGCAGGGCGGCGGCCGTCCGGCCGATCTCAACGCGGGCTCCGCGCTGGTCGACCTGTTCCGGTTGATCGACGACCAGAACGCGCAAGGCTCACCGGACGCGTTGGACCACAAGGGAACGCACGGCGCCGTGTCCGTGCGCTACCCGAAGCTGGACCAGGTGCAGCTGGCGCCGAACACGGTGCAGACCGCGTTCCTGTTCGGCCGCCCGGTCGGCGGGGTGCGCCGCGACGACCTCAACCGGTCGATGGTCTCGTTGATGACGTCGCTGATCGGCGCGGGCCCCACCGAGCAGGACGACGACGAGGACGGCGCCAACCGCCCCTACCAGTCCTTCGCGGACGGTTTCATCAACAGCAAGGTGGACCGCCACGCCACCGCGGACACCGGTGTCGGCCGCCGGGGTGTGACCACGAGTGCGGTGGCCGCGCTGACCACGCCGGTGCTGGAGTTGACCGACGTGGTCAGCTCGCACCTGCTCGCCAACGCGGTCAACGAGCTGCTCGTGCCGCCGGGCGCCGCCGAGACGAACAAGGCGCACATCCGGCAGTTCATCAGCGCGGCGGGCCTGGACCGGTTGTTGGAGGCGACGCCCGCCCGAATCCCGCCGCAGGGCAACCCGGTCGGCTACGGGCCGGTGATCGCGGCGCTGACCGAGCGCGCCAACGCGATCGGCGCCAACATCGACCGCGACAAGGACAAACTCGGCGGGCCGGTCGCGACGCTGGCGCAGGAGTTCAACCCGTCGGCCGCCGCCAGGGTTCTGTTCCGGGAGCTGGACCTGTTCCGGTTGCACCGCACCGTTTTCGGCCACCGCGACCTCGCCGACCCGTTGGACAAGGGCGGGTTCCGCTCGCTGCTGGAGACGTGGCGGGTGCCGCCCGCGGCACCGCCGGGGCTGAACTCCGCTTCCGCCCCGCTGCCGAACAACCTGCAGAAGAAGTTCATGCAACGGCTGCGGATCGCCGACGAGCCCGTGCAGGCCGTGATGCGGCAGCAGGACGCCTGGTACGCCTGGCAGTCGCGGCGGATCTGGAACGCGGCGTGGAACGACAGCCACCGGCTGTGGGACCGGCCGTGGCAAGCGTTCATCGAGGAGTTCCGGGCGATCCACGACGCGTTCGTCACGCACGCCCGCAACGACCCCGCGCAGTTCGACCTGCGGTCGCAGGACCTCTACAAGTCGCGCGTCGGCGTCACCTACCTGCTGCCGCAGGAGGATCGCGGCCTGGAGGGCTTCTACCAGACGGTGCTGTTGCGGCTGAAGGAGGATTTCTCGCAGCACCTCGGCCCGAACGCGCACGAGGGCCACCTGCTCAACCTGATCCTCGGGCGGGACGGCTGGACCGAGGCGTTCGACGCGGGCCAGAAGGACCCGGAGGCCGCGGTCGCGCGCGTCCGCCAGCGGATCAAGGAGGCCGTCGCCGAACGCGTGCGTCCCAGCGACCGCACCCGGCCCGCGCTGGTGCCGCGGATGGAGGACCTGCTGGCGAACGCCGTGCAGCGGCGGGACAACAACACGGTCGCCGAGCCGGATCTGAACAGGTTCCGGCAGAAGCTGGCGGAGCTGGTGCCCGGTGGTTTCGCGCCGGACGGGCACGCGCCGCTCAAGGCGCTGTTCACCTACCCGTCCGCGCAGGAGAACGCGGACATCGAGCGGTTCCTGCGCCGCGAGGTCTCGCTGCCGATCGACATGGTCGGTGAGCCGGAGTTCCGCGCCGTGCAGGCCGACTCGATGATCGTGGTGCTCAACCGCAGTTCGATGGGCATCACCGAGGTGCCCGAGCTGCGCCGGGTCATCAAGCTCTGGGCGGAGGCGCAGCGCCACCCGCAGCCGCAGGACAGCCTTGCCTGGCGGCGCAGGCTGAGCCAGGACAGCGACTACCTGCTCATGGGTGAGCAGGACCGGCAGCACGTGCTGCACCGGCTGCTCTGCGCGGCGTGGGACGGCAAGGTCTTCGTCTCCGGCGATCCCGCCAGCCCGCGCCACATCACCGTGCTGATCGGCAGCCGGGAGGCGGTGTCGATGAAGCTGGAGCTGACGCCGATCGGCGCGCTGTCGTCGTGGGCCAGCGTGTTGCAGGCCTACGAGCGCTGGGTGCTCACCGACGACAACCCGACCCGGCGCGGTCTCGCGTCCAGGCTCATGTCGACGATCCCTGCCCAGGCCGACCGGTCGCCGTCGCCGCCCGCACCGGAGTTCGCCGCGATCGTGGACCTCGCCGGGCCGGAGCTGCTCAAGATCAAGGAAGCCGAGCAGAACCGGGTGCTCAGCCAGGACCCGCAGCTCGCCGTCTTCCGGGAGTTCTGGTCAAGGACGCTACCGGCCGCGCTGCACCAGCACGTCGGCGCCACCGCGAAGAACCTGCTCGACCTGCGCGAACAGGTGGACTTCGCGGAAGGCCTGGGCGGTGACGCATCGGCATGAACACGTCGAGGATCGTTCTGGTCGACCTGCGCGACCCGGATGCCGAGCCACCGGACGTGGTGGCCGGCGGTGTCGTGGTCATCGACCACGCCAGTGCTCTGGTGGAGCACGCGGAGACCTACCTGTCGCTGCTGGCCGAGGACATGGTGACGGCCGTCGTGTGCGTCGCGGTCGGCGAGGCGAGCACGGAGAACCCGCTCGACGGGGTGGTGCTCTCCGTGCCGCCGGCACTGCGGCACGCCACCGTCCTGTGGGTCGGTGACACCCAGGGCGTGGACTGGGCGCCGGAGCGATCGGTCCCGCGGCCGGTCGAACAGCCGGGTGACGCCTTGGACAGCCTGGTCGCCGCGTTGCGGGTGCCGACACTGTTCGACCAGGTGGTCGCGGTGGCGGAGGGGCTGTCCAGTGCGGCGGTCAACCCCGGCATCCGGCTGGTGTCCAGCGCCGCCGACCCGGTGGAGCTCGCCGAAGCGCGGGCCGCGGCGGTCGCGTCGCTGTGCGCGCCGGAGCACTCGGTGCCGCACGACCTCGGCGCGTCGATCGGCCGCTCCTACCTGCCGAGCAGCCGGGATGGCGCGGTGCTGTCCGGGCCGGTGCAGACCTCGCGGACGGAGGCGTTGCGGCGGCTGGACCAAGTCGCCGAGTTGGCCCGCACGCTCGGGACGACGAAGGCGTTGCTCTACTCGCCCCGCTCGACCGAACGACTGGGCAGCCAGGTGGTCTGGGCGGGTCAGGCGGTGGAGAACTACCGCCGCGCGGTGGCCGAGCTGCTCAACCGCATGGACGGCCACCTCCAGGTCGGGCGTCCGTCGTTCGAGGAGGTGGTGGCGCTCGGAGTGCCGCGTCCCCGCGAGGTCGACGGCGGCGAGATCGCGGCGGATCTGAAGCAGGCCGTCGACGCCAGGCTCGACGCGGGGGCCGCGCTTTCCGCGCTGGCACAGGACCTGCGGCTGGTGGCCGTGAACAGCGGTCCGCAGGGGTGCACGGCGGCGGTGGACGAGGTGCAGCGGCGCGGCCCGCTGAGCCTGGAGATGCCGCGGTTCCGCACCTGGCCGCTCCCGCTGGTGACCTTGCCGCTGATCTTCGTGGCCTGTGCCCTGCTGACCCTGCTGATCGGGTCCGGCTGGCTGGGCTGGGTGGCGGGCGGCCTGCTCGCCGCGGGGTGGTTCGGGTCGGGTTGGCTGCTGCTGGCGCGGCGGCCGGGACCGGAGGCCGAGTGCGGTCTGGAGGCCGCACTGCCCCCGGCCGTGATCACGTACGGGGTCGCCGGCGTTCTCGGGACGGTGTTCGGAATCGTCGTGGGGCAGATGTTCGCCGTGCAGCTGGCCGGGTGGCTGGTGGACGTGCCGCCGTGGGTCACCCCGGTCGCCGCCGTGCTCACCGTCCTGCTCAGCGCGGCGGTCGTCGTGCTGAGCTGGCGTTCGGCGGTGCAGGACTGGCGCGGTCGACTGAGGGTGGCGCAACTGCGCGCCGCGGTCGGTGACCTGACCCGGACCGCCGAGGAGGTGACGGCACGCGAGTGGCTGCCGATGCAGCGCAGGCGGGCCCTCGCCGCCGCGGCCGCCGAGGTCGCGGGCGGCCTGGAGGAGATCGCCACCACGCTCGGAGACGCGGGCAACCGGCTCTTCGTGGCACTGGAGGTCTCGGCCGGCGATCACGCCCGGATGGTGCGGCCGGTTCCCCAGGAGTTGTACGCCGTCGTTCGCAGCGATCTGGTCGACGTCTGCCGCAGCGCGCTGGAACCCGCCTGGCCGGCCGCGGCGGCGGTCATGCCCACGCCGCAAGGGCTGTACGCCCAGCGGCTGGACCGGCTGCTCGCCGAGTACGGCGGGGACGTCCGGCGCAACGGCCTGATGACCGCGACCAGGTTCAGCCACGACCCGGGGCCGCGGGACGCGCTGATGGGGCGCGTCTGGTCGGAGTCGCCGGTCGCGCTGGCCGCGCTGCGCTCCGACGGGAGCAGCGACATGACGCAGCTGTGCCGCAGCGGCCAGCTCGGTTACCTCAGCACCGTGACCGAGCCGGGCCTGGTCCGATTCGCTCCGGCGCGATTGCGGCAGGTGCTCGAACGCGACGGCGCGCACAAGGCGCTCGTCGCCGACCCGGGCGTGGTGTGGAGCGAGGGCGGGGACTTCGTCGGCACCGTGCGGCTGCTGCCGTTGCGGCCCGAGTCGGTGCGTCAGGTGTTGGGTGGTGTGCGGTAGATGACCGAGGTGGTGCGCTGCCGGTACGTGACCGGCGTGTTGGCCGAGATCGAGGTCGAGGACCTCAACGAGTTCGTCACGCCGGGAGCCGCGCTGGAACAGCGGCTGGTCAAGGTGAACGGGCGGCTGTACGTGCGCAAGTACGTCTCGCGCGCGGCGGGCAGCCGCAACCCCCGGCTGTACGACCTGCTGCACAACGAGATCCGTGCGGGCACCCGGCTCGGCCAGGTCTTCCCCGAGCGGTACCCGGCCGAGCTGGCGCAGCTCGTGGCGTACAACGTCGACGCCGAGGAACCGTTCGTGCTGCTGCGCGAGTACGTCGGAGCGCCGGCGTCCCCGCAGATCACCCGGTTCGACGACACCCAGCGCAGGCGGTTCGAAAGCGGACTGCTCCGGGCTTTGCAGCTGACCGCGCAGGCGGGTGTCGTGCACGGCGCGGTGACCGTCGACTCGGTGCGCTGGGACGACGGGCACGTGCAGCTGGTCGACTTCGAGTCCGCCGAACGCGTCGGTGAGCCACGGCGCGGGGGCGCCTCGGGGGCTCGCTCGCCGGAGCAGGCCGCCGGGACGGGTGTCGTGGACGAACGCGACGACCTGTGGGGCGCCGCCCTCCTGATCAGGGGTTTGCACATCGGCGGGACACGGCAGGACCGCAGCCGGGACCCGCAGCGGTTGCGGGAACTCCTCGATCCCGTCTTCGACAACCCGGTGGACCGACGGCCGACCGCCGCGGACCTGCTCGGCCGCATGCACGCCGACAACCACGTGCCGCCCTCCGTCGACCCGGACGCCAGGTTCGCCGACGGCCGTGCGTTGTTCGAACGGGTCTGCGCCCGCAAGCGCGGACCGACCGTGTCCGCGAACGAGTCACCCCCGGCGGCACCCACGCCGCCGGGTTGGCGTGGGAAGCGGTTCTTCCAGTTGTTCGCGGCGGTGTTCCTGGTGAGCGTGCTGATCATCGGAGTGGTGGTGTTGACATGACTGCTCCCCTCCGGGGGCGGCCCCCTCGGCACATGCGTTGCCCTGTCTGCGCGGACGAGTTCGTGTGGCCCGACGACCCCCTCATCTCGCTCCACGATGAGCGCAACGACCGCTACGAGGTGGTCGACGTCTCGGCGTTGCCCCAGGCGAAGCGGGACAACCTGGTGCGCAAGGGGTATCGGCTGTGCCCGAACCCGTCCGAGGACACCGCGGAGCACTACCTGCCGGCGACCTACGCCGACTACGGTGATCCGCTGGTGATCGGCCTCGTCGGCGCCCCGATCTCGGGCAAGACCCACCTGCTGACCGCGATGATCCGGCAGGCCTACCTCAACGGGCTCACGGCGCACGGGGTTACCGTCAGCGCGCTGGACTTCCGCAGGCACAAGACGTTCCGCGACGACTTCATCGTGCCGTTCGAGCGGGGTGACGCGCTCGCGGGCACGGGCAACGGCATCGTCGAAGCCGCGGACATCCTGCTGTTGCGCGGTCCGGGCGGTCAGCGTCCGGTGACGTTCTTCGACGTCGCGGGCGAAGACCTGGAGAGCACCGACCCACGGGTCAACCGGTTCCTGATCGCGACGACGGCGGTGATCTTCGTCCACGCCTCGGAGGACCCGCTGGAGACCGGGCAGTCGTCGGCGGCGAGCGAGAACGGGTCGTTCGAGCAGGCCATCGGCCAGTTGTCCGGCAACCAGTTGCCCGCGGTGATCGCGGTGACGAAGTCCGACCGGCTGAGGTACGTGCCGCCGGCCGAGCGCTGGCTGCACCGGGGGGACGAGACCGACCTGAACGCGGACCGCATCCGCGCCGAGACCAGGGACGTGTACGCCTACCTGCACCACGTCGGAGCCGCGGCCTCCTTGCGCCCGTTCGACGAGTTCTCGCGGTGCACGCTGCACTTCGTCTCGGCGAGCGGGGGCGACGCGGTCCCCATCGACCCGAAGGTCCCGTCGAAGAAGCACTTCCCGCACGGGTTTCACCCGACCAGGGTGCTCGAACCCCTGGTGTCGATCCTCGCGATGACCGGGATGATCACCGGTCCCGAGGCGAGGAAGGTTGGCATGCCATGACCGGGGTTCAACCGGACGAAAACGTCCACCAAGCCTTTTTCGGCGTGGTTTACGGAGAGAACAAGCACACCATCGTCGCCTGCTCGTTCTACGAGCCCGAGGTGAGGAAATGGCGTGCCCGACTCCAGGAGCACGCCCGGCTCCAACCGATCCAAGGGGGAGCGCTGCCGTCGAGCGCCCTGTCGTACCTCAAGTTCCCGGACGGGTCGGCGGCGCTCCTGCGCAGGGTCACCCGCGGGCACTCCGAAGGGCGCGGGAACGTGCACGTGCTGATCGGATCGACCGCCGTTCTCGACGTGTCCCTTTCCCTCGGCCTGGCGGACTGGGACGGGTGGCGGACCGACACTCCTCCCGGGCCGATGGCCCCGATCAACGCTCGGGAACTCGCCGAGGTCGCCCGCCGGGCGCGGTGGTCGGCGGAGCAGGTCGAGCCGATGGAGGACCAGCTGGTCGAGGTGCTCGCCCGGTTGCTCGACCACCCCACCGTCCCGCTGAGCATCATCGGCTGTCCGGACGAGAACCGGCTGGCGATGGTGTGGGGACTCCGTGCGGCGGCCGACGAACACCTGCGGCTGGCAGGGTGGCCGCGGGCCTGGTCGTACTCGACGTACGAGCACCGCCACGACAACACCGTCCAGGACCTGCCGGAGATCGTGTTCCTGCCGGAGATCCCGGGGCGAGGGGTCGCCCGCCGCACGGTCGTCGATCTCCGCCGTAAACCTGAGGACAGCCCGTCCAGGACTCTGGCGTGCCGGCTCGTCGACGCCTTGCTGCACGGTGCCCCGGTTCCCGCACCGACGCCCCCAGTGACCGACAATGCTGGCGCCGGCCCCTGGCCCCAGCCGAGTGAAAGCGTGCGACCGAGCCGGCCGGTGTCGGTCGAGGGCACGCGGAGCGGACATGAGGTGCAGAGCCTTGGCAAGCAATGGGGCAAGCGGCTGATCGACAGCGCCGGCTCCCTCGACAAGCTTCGGACCGAATTGAGCCAGCTGTCGATGCAGGGACCCGGGGTCCGCGGGGAGGTGCGGGCGGAAGTCGGCGTGCAACTGCTGGACAAGATCGCGCACGAGATGGAGGCCGCTGCCGAGGAAAGCCTGCGGGGCGTGCTCCACGCGGTGTACGGGCCGGATCTTGAGGATCTCCGGCACAACAAAGACGCGCAGCGGCACGCGGTGGATCTCATCAAGAAGAGCAAGTCCGGGCAGCTCGCGAAGATCGTCGGCTTGGCGGCGAGGGACATCGGCGAGCCGGGGATCGCGGTAGCCGCGATCGATCGGTGGGAACCCGGACGTGGCCGGTACCGTCGGTCCAAGCTGGGGCGAGCGGGGCGACCGCTCGGACGGGTGGACGTCAACAAGCCCCTCGCGATCGCGGCCGCGGTGGTGGTGCTCGCCGTGCTGGGTGGGATGTTCGCGCTCGGCTACACGATGGGCACGCCCGAGTCGGCTCAGCAGACCCCGACCGCGTCGACGACCGAGGTCACGTCGGCCGTGGCGTTGCCGCCGGAGCCGACGGATTCGCCAGAGCCGACAGGCCGCGCGGTGCCGGTGACCACAGTGGACGCGAACCGCCAGCTCTACGCGTTCGTCCGGGTTGACGGGTCGTACTACCCACAGCAGTCGTGCGTGCCAAAGGAGGACGGCGCCCGCAAGCAGTGGTGGTGTGCGCAGATCAGCTACAGCTACCCGGCCGAGAAGCCCGGGTCCAAGTCCGAGCTGGTGGCCGGCGTGGTGCCGTGGGAAGACCTCCGCAGGCTGGACGACACCGCCGCGGCCGGCCAAAAGATCCAGTGGGAGAACGATTGGGGTATCCCCGTGGAGGTGCCGTGACCGCCGTGGCACCCCCTACTCGCCGGTCGCGCGTCCCGGCACGTCGATCGCGATGATCGACAGGTTGTCGTCGGCGCCCGCCTCGTACACCGCGTCCCGGAGCCCGATGACGAGCTCGTCGAGCTCGTCGGCCCGGCACAGCTTGCGGAACGCGGCGGCGTCCAGCACCGAGGTGACGCCGTCCGTGCAGAGCAGGAACCGCGTCGGGTCGCCGTCCAGCGGCACCTCCACGACGTGCGGGTCCAGCCGTCCCGACGGGTCGCCGATCGACTGGGTGAGCATGTTCGTCGCCACCCCGTCCGGGCCGATCGCGGCGTCGTCGGTGCTGAGCTGGTCGACGTAGCCGTCCGTGATCCGGTGCACACGGCTGTCGCCCACGTTGAAGCACAACGCTTTCCCGTCCAGCAGCAGCACTCCGGCGACGGTCGTGCCCATGCCCGCGGTCTCGACATCGCGGGCGGCGGTGTCGTGGATGCCCTGGCTGACCGACAGCAGGCCCGCGCGCGTGGTCGCCGCGTCGGTCCAGCCGGGATACCGCCCCGCCACGTCGGCGAGGGCGAGGGCGCTGGCCACCTCGCCCGCGGCGTGACCGCCCATGCCGTCGGCCACCGCGCACACCAGCGGCGGCGTGCTCGGTGTCCTCAGCTCCACCAGGTGCGGCCGCGGTGCCTGGCTGAGCCATTCGAACACCAGCACCGCGTCCTCGTTGGCCGACCGGACCAGGCCGCGTCCGGTGAGCGCCATCGCGCGGACCAGGTTCATGATCGCTCCGATCCCAGGTGGACGGTCCCGGTCAGGTCCGCGGCGAACCGGACCACGTCGCCGTCGCGGAGCCGCTTGGCTTCCCCTCGCTCCAGCCGGCGGTCGTTGACGAAGGTGCCGTTGAGCGAGTCCTGGTCGCGCACGGTCAACTCCGCGCCCTCGCGTCGCAGCACCGCGTGCCTGCGCGAGACGTTGTCGTACCGGTCCACCCGGTCGGCCAGCGCGCCGCACTCCGGCGCCCGGCCGATCCACACCTCGCCGTCGACCACCACCGGCCCCCAGGGGAAGAGCACGGTCGCACTGTCCACGCCCGGATCACGCGTGGTGCGGCGCGGCTGAGGGGAGTCGTCGAGCGAGTGCACGGGGCACAGCCCGTCCGCCAGCGGCATCCCACAGCCCGGCTCACCGCACACGGCCGACGCCATCTGAGCGAGCGGTTCCACGCAGGGAACCAGGAACTCCATGCAGATGGGGCAGAACTTCTGCCCGGTGTCCTCCTGGGGGCCGTGCACCGGGCAGCTCAAGGTCGCCATGACGGACCCTCCAATGCGATTCCACGCCTGCCGAGGGTGCGCTGCAACCGGGCGAGATCGCCCGCGCGCGGTACCCCGATCAGCCACACCCGGTCGTCCTCGACGTGCAGTTGGAGCGACGGCCGGTCCGATCGGGCGTCCACCCAGCGCTGGTAGCGGTCGTGCCCGCGCTCGCCCAGCGGGATCAGCCGCTGGTTGGCCGAGCCGCGCCACACCAGGTCGGTCGGCCGTCCCGCGCGGTAGGGCCCGGTGACGAGCGCGTCGATCAGGCCCGGCACGTCGGGGCAGCGCGCGGCGAACTCGTCGTGCTCGACGCCGGTGTAGCACAGCACGTCCCAGTCGTGGTCGCAGCGGAACGCGTCCAGTCCGGTCACCAGCGCGGTGAGCGCCTCCGGCTGCTCGGACGGTTCGCCGCCGGTGATGGTGACCCCGGTCACCAGGGTCGGGTCCGTGGTGGCGCACCAGGCCAGCACGTCCGCGACGTCGACCTCGTCTTGTTCGTCGGCGTCCCAGGTGTCGCGGGACGCGCAGCCGGGACAGGCGATGGCGCAGCCCTTGGTCCAGATGCCGATGCGGGTGCCCGGTCCGAGCGCGGTCACCGGGTGGTGCACGCGCGACAGTCGCAGCTTCACTCCACCACCACCTTCCAGTTCTGGCCCTCCTGCTCGAACCGCTTGACCACGACCGTGTCGCCGGGCTGGGGCGGGTTGAGGAACAGCCTGCGCGCCAACGGGTTCACCAGGTGCTTCTCGATCGCGGACACGATGCCCCGGCCGCCGTTGGACAGGTCGAACGTGGCGTGGTCGCGCAGTTCGTCGCGGGCCTCGTCGGAGAAGGCCAATGTGGTCTCGAACAGGCGCGCGACGGTGTCGACCACCCGCTGCACCGCGCGGTCGCTGATCAGGCCCGCGACCTCCTCGCGGAGGAAGTCGAACACCACGATGCTCTGCTGCACCCGGTTGAACAGCTCCGGCCGGCCGAGCAGGTGCCGGAAGAACGCCTCGATGTGCGCCCGGACCCGTTCCTCGATCTCCGGCAGCTCCGAATCGGGACTGACGTTCTCGACGGTCTTGCCGTCCTCGTCGCGGACGATGATGCCCAGGTTGGTGGTGAACACGATGAGCGCCTCGGTGAAGTACACCGTGCCGCCCTGGCCGTCGGTGAGCCTGCCGTCGTCGAGGATCTGCAGGAACTTGTCCAGCAGCCGGGGGTGCGCCTTCTCGATCTCGTCGAACAGCACCACCCGGAACGGCTGCTGGCGGATGCCGTTGGTCAGTTCGCCGCCCACGTCGTGGCCGACGAATCCCGGCGGGGCGCCGATCAGCCGTGCCTCGGTGTGCTCGGCCGCGAACTCACTCATGTCGAACCGGAGGTAGGCGTTCTCGTCGCCGAACAGCAGTTCCGCCAACGCCTTGGCCAGTTCGGTCTTGCCGACGCCGGTGGGGCCCGCGAAGAACAGCACACCGCGTGGCGCGTTCCGGCTGCCGGTGTGCGCGCCCGCGAGTCCGGTGACCGAGCGGGCCAGGATGTCGAGCACGCGGTGCACGGCGTCGGGCTGGCCGAGCACCCGGTCGCCCAGGTACTCCTCGGCCCCCTTCAGCCGCGTCCGCAACGCGGCGCTCTGCCAGGGGTTGTCCGGCACGCCGACGCGGTACGCGCGGATGGCGTCCTCCACCCGGTCGCCCGTGATGCCCGACGCGTTGGCCAGCCGCACGACGTCGCGCATGCTGCGCAACCGCATCCCGTGGCTGGCGTCGGCGAACCGCTTCGCCAGCAGCTTCCGCGCGTCGGGGTCGTCCGGAACACCGGGCAACATTTCGACGAGGTCCCCGGCCATGCGCTGCCTCGTTTCCAGATCCGGTTCCGGAATCGCGGTGATGCGCAGCGTGTGGTTGCCGGTGACGAACCAGGACGGCAGGTCGTGCTTGCGGTCCAGCACCCAGAACACCGTGTTGTAGGCCGCGCCGACCGGCGTCGCCGCGTAGGCCAACCGGTCCGCGGCGGACATCAGCAGCCGTTCCTCCGGTGACAGCATCTCGCCGAAGAACAGCCGCGCGGCGTCGGTGAGCACCAGCGCGACCGGCGGCAGGTCCGCGCGCTGCCGCTGCGGGTCCACCACCGCGGTCAGCACGTCGCGCACCATCGACAGCGGGAGCTGGCGGCCCAGCTCCACCCCGGCGGTGCGCAGCACGGCGGCGACCTCGGGTGGCTGCGGCGACTTGCTCGCGGCGAACAGCTGCACGCCGACGCCGGTCGAATAGGTGAGCATCGCCCCGAACCCGCGGGTCCGCGCGACGCTCCACAGGCCTTCCACCAGGTTCATGAACCGCACCGCGCCGGAGTTGGCCGGGTCGGGCAGCCGGTGCAGGTCGTGCACGTTGCCGGTGAGGACGATCTGCGGGTGCGCGCACAGCGCCAGCTCGACCTCGCGCAGCCAGGCGGGGCGTTCGTCGTCCGAAGTGGTCATGACCGCATCTCCTGCCGGCGTTGGTGGGACTCGTGCCGGCCGGTCTCGGCGGCCGGGATCAGCTCTTCGGCGACCGGTGCGACCGTGCCCTGGCCGGGCGGACGCAGGCCGGGGTCGCCCGGTTCGACACCGTGCTTGCGCAACCTGCTCAGCAGGGTCGGGTACTGCGCGCAGAAGCCCTGCTCCGCGTCGGCGTCCGCGGTCCCGTCCGGTCGCAGCCGCTCCGACCGCACGACCTGCGTCCGGATCTTGTCCTGGCCCGCGTCGAGCAGGAGCTTGACGCCGTAGCCGGGTCGGTCGGGCAGACTGGCGTAGGCGAAGCCCTCGGCGGCCAGCACGGTCTCGAACCCCTCCGTCACCTGGTACTGGAGGTCTTCCAGGCTCAACCGCAGCGCGGCGGCGACCTGCTTGCGGCGGTGCGCCCGGTCGGCGGCGTCCACCAGCGCGGTGACCCGGCCGGGCAACGCTTCCGGCACCTTGCGGGCGCGGGCCCGCAGCAGGGCCGCGATCTCCTGGCGCAGGCCGGCCGAGTCGGCCGGTGCGACCGCCTCCAACCTCGCGGACAGCGCCTCCAACGCGGTGTGCGTCTCCTGGACGTCCTGCTCCGCCTCGACTTCGCGGCGCACCCGGCCGACGAGGTCCGCGAGGAGCAGTCGTGCCCTGGCCTCGGACGGGGTGGTCGACAGCTCGGCCACGGCCTGCGTGCAGGCGATCCGGGTCTGCTCCGGCGCGTACGCGGGCAGGCGCGCCAGCTGCTCGGTCGCCTTGTCCACCAGCCCTTGGCGCACCCGTTCCGAACGCGCGCGCAGTTCGCGTTCCCGTTCCTCGTCCGCTGTGGGCTTGCGGGTGAACTTGCCGGTGGCGACGCGCTCGCCCTGGTCGGCGGCCGGGACCGGCACGGCGGCGGCGACGGTGCGCAGCGCCTCCCGCTTCGCCGCGACAGCCACCGACTCCCGCAACCGCTCCCGGTGCTTCGCGACCAGTTCGCCGGTCTCCTCGGCGGCTGCCGCGATCCGTTCGGGCGCGGAGCCGGGGCGGGCCCGAGGCGCCGCGGGGATCTTGGCCACCTCGGCGCCGAACACCGTGCGGTACGCGTCGGCCTCGGCGCGCAGCGCGCTGAGCTCGGCCCGTCGCGCCGAGTAGCGCTCCCACTCCTCGCGCTGCCGACGACGGCGCTGTTCGTCCTTGCTCTCCACGACGTACGTGACCGCGGTGATTCCGCTCAACGCCAGTCCCTTCCGGTGGTGGGTGTCAGATGGTCAGCCAGACGGACATCGGCGACGGCAGCCACGTCGGCACCTCCCAGTGGAACCACAGGTGCGCGGCGCGCAGCGCGAACAGCGCGACGACCGCGAAGACGAGGGCCCGCTTGGTCGCCCGCACACCGGGGAGATCGCTGCGCACGCCGCGCCTGGCGACGGCGACGGTCCAGCCGGACAGCGCCAGTGCAGCCAGTGCCGCGATCCCGAGCGTGACGGGCATCGACTCGGCGTTGCCGGTGAACAGCGTGTTGAGGGCGACCAGTCCGTCCGCCACACCGGTTCGCCACTCGATCGGGAAGACGAGCACGTGGAGCTGGCCGGTCGGCAGCGCGCCCGCCAGCACCACTGCGGAGCCCAGCGCGATCTGCACGGCGCGCCTGCCCGCCGACGCCGGGGCGCGGGGTCTGATCAGCGCGCAGGCGAGCAGGACGGCGACCGGGAACGCGAGTCGGACCTGCAGTTCGGTCGGGTCGGTCGTGGTGCCCTGGTCGATCAGGACGAAACCCTGCACCGCGACGAAGGTCGCCAAGTACGCGACCACGAGCGCCATCAGCAGGGCGAGCAGGTCCCGTGAGATCGGCCGCAGGCGCGCCGTCGCCCGGCGGATCGACTCCCGCCTGGCGTCGCGGGCGGCGTCCGCCGCCGCTTTGGCCTTGACCGCTTCGGCCGCTCTCGTGGCGGCCATCGCTGCCCGTGCCCGACCGGTGGTGGCCGCCGCGAGCACCAGGGCCGCCAACTGGTCGGGCGAGGTGCCCTGGCGCGCGTCGGTGCTGAGCTGACGCCACCAGGAGGCTCCGGTCGCCTGCTGGTCGCGCACCAGTTCCCGGCGCAACCCGTCGACGAACGCCGGGTCGACCAGCGTGCGGACCAGCGTGGCCTGTGCGTCGGCCAGCTCCTCGCCGGTCAACGGCGACAGCGGCGCGGGGCGCAGTCGGGGCGCGAGTGCTTGCGCACGCAGGTCGAGGGCGCGCCGGGCGGAGTCCCACCGGTCCGCGGCGGATTCGAGCACCTCGCACCGGTCGCCGCACCGCGGGTGCGCGGTGCAGCGATGTCTGCCGAACACCCTCAGCGCCGCGGCGTCCAGTTGCGCCAGCAGGGTCGCGGCGGTCGGGTCGTGGACGGCGGACGCGGCCAGCGCGGCGATGCCGTCCGCATCCGCCGCCCGACCCTGGAAGCTGGGCCGGAGTTCGGGCGCCACCCACGAGATGAAGCGGGCCGCGCGCAGCGCCGCCTCCGTCCGGCTCGCCGGGTCCCTGGCGAACAAGTCCTTCGGCAGCACGACATCGGCGAAGTTGTCCCGGAGCCACCCGTCGAGGTCCAGCCGCTGGTCGCGCGACTCGAACAGCCGGGTCGCGGCCGACCAGTTCTCGCTGATGGCCAGCGCCACCTCGGCGGGCTCACGGCACGCGCGGCCCGCCACCTCGATCGGTGACGTCGCGGGCTCGGCGGCGGCCCGCTCCTCGAAGCGTCCGCTGTGGACCGCGGGTGACCCGCCCGCGAGCCAGGAGCGGATCTCGGCCGCGCCCCACCGGTAGTCCTGCGCGAAGGTGAGCAGACCGGCGCACAGCATCCGCCACCGGGGATCGGTCACCTCGGAGAGGTCGACGCCGTGCTGGGTCAGGTGCTCGAACAGCGTGTGCGCGTCGTCGATCGCCTCGTCCATGATGCCCGAGTTGGGGTTGCGCCCGATCAGCAACTCGGTGATGACGACCCCGAGCGCCCACCAGTCCTGCTCGGCGTCCCGGCTGCGGCGCAGCCACGTCTCGGGCGCCTGGTACTCGGCCGTGCCCGCCTGGCGGGTGGTCATCCTGGTCGTCCTGATCTCCGCGACCAGCCCGAAATCGCAGAACACCAGGTCGAGCGGCTCCCTGGTGCGCACCAGGATGTTCTCCGGTTTGACGTCGCGGTGCGCGAGTCCGGTGGACGACCCGTGCCGGACGCCGGTGTGCAGGTGCTCCAGCGCGTTGGTGAGTTCGACCAGGATCTCGCGGACGCGCGCCTCCGGCAGCCGGGGACCTTCGGTCCGGACGAGGTCGCGCAGCGAGCCACCCGCGACGTGCTCCAGCACCTCCCAGCTCGTCGAGTTGCCGAAGCGGTCCGTGTGCTCGCCCCAGCCGGTGATCCGGACCAGGTGATCGGAATCGGCCCGCTGCAACGCCATCAGCAGCTCCGGATCGGGTCGGATGGCGCTGCCGTAGAGCTTGACGACGTGGTCGGAGCCGTCCGCGCGGTGGCGGACCCGCATCACCAGGTGCGCCTCGCCGCCGGCCGGCATACCGCTGACCGGTTCGTACTCCTCGAACAGCGGTGCGGGCAGGCCACCGGTCTCCACGGCGGGATCCGGCGCCTCGGGCTGGTCCCGTCGGGTGGCCCGCGGGTCGGCGACGTCGCGGCGGGTCGCCGCGGACTGCCGCGGCGGGTCCCGGCGGGTGGGGGCCGCGTCGGTCACGGTCGTCTCCTCGCCGTGTCGGTCGGGAACTGGTCGGAGGTGAGCTGGTTGGCCGCGACCTGGGCGGCGGCGGACTCCGCGGCGCGCAGCCGTTCGCCGGCGTCCGAGAACCGCTGCCGCAGCTCGGCGGGGATCGCGTCGTCCAGCGCCGGTCCGTCCCGCTCCAGCGCGGCGGACAGCAGCACCGCGCGCCCGGTCTCGGCGGACACGACGGCGTCGGTGAACCGGCCGTCGGCGGCGAGCGCCCGCATGGCGCGGGCGAGCACCCCCTGCGAACTCCGGCGCAGGGCGAACTCCGCGTGGCCGCGGTCGCTCTGCGCCCTGGCCAGCCGGTACAGGAATCGCACCACCTGCTGGTAGGCGTCGGCCCGTTCCGCCGCGGGCCCGTAGTCCCACGTCCAGTGCGCCCAGTGCAGCGCGGCGTCGTAGGCCCAGACGATGCTGGTCTCCGCAGCCGCTGCCATGCTTGTACGCGACGCCGCCGATGCCCGCAGCACGTCCTCGGTGTCCCCGGTCAGCGCGGAGCGGTGCTGGAGGAAGACCGCCAGCCGCACCGCGGCTATCGGCCGGACGGGCGACTGCGGGGCGAGGCGTTCGTAGAAGGTGACGAGCACGTCCTCGGCCTCGTTGATGTCCTCCAGGCTGTGGTTGGCCGCGCCGCGCGCCACCAGCGCCTCGGCGAGCGTGCCGCTCACCGCAAGCGCGCTGCGCGAGTCGGCGCGGCACCTCGCGATCGCGTGGCGCAACAACTCGACGGACTCCTCCAGGTCCGCCTTGGTGCCGAGACCGAGGATGTACCGGTCGAGCAGGCACACGGCGAGCACCCCGTCGGCCATGCTGTCCACGTCGCGGACCGGCAGGGCGACTGCCTCCCTGGCGAACGACAGCGCCTGGTCCAGGTCCCACCGCGCGTCCGCGAGCCCGGCGAGCTGCCGGTTGCGGAAGCGGAGGGAGTGCACCTGCGCCAGGCACACCAGAAGACTCTCCCGCAGGGGCGAGTCGTCGGCGAGGCCGTGCAGCTCCTCGCGGAGGTCGGCGAGCCACGCGTCGAACGAGGCGAGGTCGCTCGTCATCCCGTAGGCGATCCCGGCGTCCAGGAGCGACCTGGTGGTGTGCAGGGACTTGCCCATGGCCCCCGACATCGGGCCGGAGGTGGCTCTCGGCACCACCACCGGGTCGGGCGAGGGCTGCCCGGGGGCACCGCCGTTTTGCGCGCGGACCGCCGCCAGCCCGTGCTTCATCTGCCGGAGGAGGTCCTCGAAGCCGGGGAGCGTCTGCTCGACCCGGTCCACGTCCAGCCCTTCGAGCAGCTCGCCCGCACGTTCGGCGTCCCTCGGGTCGGTCGACCACCGGACCGAGTACCGCGCGGTCAGCGCGATCGCCAGCGCGAACCGCGCGAGATCGGCCTTCAGCCGCTTGATCGCGGACCCGGCGGTGGTCGTGGTGTCGGCCGCCCGTTCGAGCAGGGCGACCCCGTCGTCGAGCAGCCCGGTGCTGCCCCCGTGGTTGGACGCGGCCGTCAACGCCATTCCCAGCTGGACCAGCAGCATCGCGTCCTGCGTCGACTCCAGTGCCCTCCGGTTCAGCAACCCGGCGGTGAGGGTGATCGACTCGGCGACCGCGTCCGGGGTCATCCGAACGCACAGCAGCAAAGCGAGTACCCGTTCCGCCTTGTCCCGGAGCTGGTGTCGAGCCGGTGTCAGTGAAATCGCCTGGCGAAGCAGTTCGACGCCTTCGTCGACTTCCGCCTGTTGATGGGTGTACTGGTGTCGCCCGTACAGCGCGGCGGCCAGGTAGATCAGCCCCTCGACCCGCCTCGACCGGTTCGAGCCGGCCTTCACCAGCGCTTCCCTTGCCGCGCGGACCTGCTCGTCGACCTGGTCGCCGGGGAAGTACGACTGGAGCGACGGAACGGGTGCACCTGCTGACATGGGGTATTCCTCGGCGAAGTGGACATTCGTCGGACCGGTGAGAAGGATGACCGAGTCTAGGTACGCCCGCGCATTGCGCACAAGTGTGCGAGCCTTGGTCGAGTAGTCAATTCACGGGCATTGTCGGGTGGATTGGACAACTGATGGACAACTGATTGTCAATACGTTCCGCCCGGTACCGCCAATCCATTTGGCGGAGAGACTGTAGCCGTGATCGAAAGAGTTGACACGTCGTCGAGGGCCGTGGCGTCCAACGACCTCGGCGTGGCGCTCAGGGACCGCTACGAGCGCAGCGGCGACCCGGCGGATCTCGCGCGCGCTGTCGAACACCTCCGCGACGCGGTCCGGCTGACCACCCCGCGCTCACCCGACCTGCCGCGCTACCTCGGCAACCTCGCGCGGGCCGTGCGACTGCGCCACGACCGCACCGGTGACCCCGCCGACCTCGACGAGGGCCTGGCCCTGTTCGACCGCGTCGCCGCGTTGGCGGACGACACCGGGCCGATCCGCGCCGAGTACCGGGGCGAGCACGCGTGCCTGCTGCTCGACCGGTTCGAACGCGACGGAGAGGCGTCCGATGTGGACACCGCGCTCGCGCTCCTCCAGCAGGCCGTGGCCGAGACGCCACCCGGCGCGCCCGCCCGTGCCGGGCTGCTCAACACCCGGGGGAACTGCCTGCGAGCGCGGTTCGAGCTCACCGGCCGGTCCACCGACCTGGAGTCGGCCACCACCGCGTTCCGACTCGCGCTGGACTGCGGCGCCACCACCGCCCCCGAACGCGCGACCTACCTCGACAACCTCGCCAACTGCCTGATCGACAGGTACCGCGTGGACGACGACCTCACCCAGTTGGACCGCGCGGTGGACACGTTCTCGGTCGCGTTGGCCATCTCGCCCGACCACCCGCGTGTGCGCGCGAACCTCGCGGGCGCGCTGTGGCACCGCTGGATCGAGCACGGCGACGAGCGCGACCTGGACTCCGTCGTGGACATCCTCCGCGAGGTGGTCGAAGCGGACGTGGCCGGTGGAGCCCGGTGGTCCAACAACCTCGCGGTGGCGCTGGGGGACAGGTACCGGGTCCGCGCCGACGCGGCGGACCTGGCCGAGGCGACCGCCGTGTTCCGGACCGCGTGCGAGTCCGGCGCGGTCGCGGACATCCGGTGGAGCCTGCTGGCCGCGCGCAACTGGGGCAAGTGGGCGATGGGCCGCGCCGCGTGGGCCGAGGCGGCGCAGGCGCACGGGTTCGGCAGGGCGGCCGCGCTGCACCTGTCCGCCACGCGGAACCGCGGCCGGCACCAGGAGCACTGGCTGCGGCAGGCGAGGGGTCTCGCCGTGGACAGCGCGGTGACCAGCCTGCGGATGGGCGACCTCCGGGACGCGGTGCTCGCGTTGGAGGAGGGCAGGGCGCTCGTGCTGGCCGAGGCGCTGGCGCGCGAGTCGGCCGAGCTCGACGGGCTCGCGGACGAGGGGCGAGCCGACCTCGCCGAGCGTTACCGCGTGGGCGTCGACCGGCTCGTCGCACTCACCAGACCCCGATCGGGAACAGGCAGGAGATGAGCACGGTGCACGGCAGTCCACTCGACGACCTGCGGGCCGCGCGGCGGGAGTTCGACGACGTCGTCGCGGAGATCCGCGCGGTGCCGGGGTACCGGGACTTCTTGACCGAGCCCCGGTTCGACGACATCGCGCGGGCCGCGACCGATCAGCCGCTGTGCTACCTGGCGGCGGCCGACGACGGCGGTTCGGCCTTCGTCGTCCGGGACGGCGAGGTGGACCACGTCGCGCTGCCCGGCCTGGGCGCACCGGCGGTGCACGACGCGGTTTCCGCGCACCTCGGCGGTTATCACGCCTTCCGGGCGAGCGGGGGAGCGGCCTTCGAGGGGTGGGCCGCCGACCTCGACGCACGGACGGGGTGGCTGTGGGACGCGGTGATGGGCCCGGTGCTCGACCGGATCGGGGCCGTGGAGGAGATCACCGTCGTCGCGGGCGGCCTGCTCGGTCTGCTCCCGCTGCACGCCGCGTGGTGCCCGGACAGTTCGACCGCCACGGGTAGGCACTACGCGGTGGACAGCGCGGCGATCAGCTACGTCCCGAACGCGCGGTCGCTCACCACCGCGCGGGAGCGGGCGGCGCGCGCCGGCTACGGCAAGGCCCTCGTGGTGGCCGACCCGACGTCGACCGGCCTGGAACCGTTGCCCTCCGCGCGGTTCGAGGCGATGGCGATGTCGGCCGGTTCGACCTCGGTCCTGGCGGGCTCGGACGCGACCGCCGACCGGGTCCGCGACGGGTTGCGGACGGCCGAGGTGCTGCACTTCGCCTGTCACGGGATCGCGGACCTGCTGTCCCCTGTGGACAGTCGGCTGGCGCTGGCGGACGGCGAGTCGCTGACGTTGAGGGATCTGTTGGCGCTCAAGGTGACGGCTCGGCTGGCCGTGCTGTCGGCGTGCGAGACCGCCATGCCGGGCACCGACCTGCCGGACGAGGCGCTGGGGTTGCCGATGGGACTGCTGCAGGCGGGCGCGGCGGGCGTGGTGGCCTCGCTCTGGGCGGTGCACGACCTGTCGACCACGATGCTGATGGTGGAGTTCCACCGCAGATGGGCGGGCGGAGAGCTGTCTCCGGCTCAGGCGCTCCGGCAAGCGCAGCGGTGGGTGCGCGACAGCACCAACGCGGAGAAAGCCTCGGCGTGGCGGGCCGCCGAGGGCCTGCCCGCGGAACTCGTCGAGCACCTCGACGACGAGCTGTCCCTGCGGGAACCGCGGCACCGGGACGAGTCGCCGGTCCACGCGTGGGCGGCCTTTCAGCACATCGGCGCGTGATCGGGCGCGGAGAGGAGTCCGAGGGTGGACGAACGGGAGTGGCGGGAGTGGGCGGTGGCCGTCGCGCCGCACCTGCGCACGCTGCTGGGTGCCGTCGAGGCGGCGGCCGTCGAGCGCGAGTTGGCGGCCGCGCTGGCCTTGCCGCCGGAGCGGGCGAAGAGCGAGCTGCGGCGGATCATCGTCGGCCACCAGGAATTGCGGACGTGGGTCAAGCGGCAGCGTGACGCGCGCCGCGACGGGTACCGGGTCGCCCACCAGCCGACCACCTCGGCGCAGCGCCACCTCGCCGTCGACTTCCCCGGCCGGGCCGCGCTCGGTGCCCGGATCCCGATGATCGTCCAAGTGGTCCGCGCGCCGGTGGACGGGCGCTCGTCGCCGTTGCGGTCCTTCGTGCTGACCAAGCCGGAGACGCTGAGCATCAGCGTGTCGGCCGGTCCCGGCCTGCAGGGGATCGGCGACCTCGACCAGGACCTCCTGCTGCCGGTGGCGGCCGACTCCGACCAGCTCCGGTTCGCCTTCGTGCTCGTCGCGCCCGGCCTGCACGAGGTGTTCGTCCGGGCGTTCCTCGGCGGGTCGTGCCTCGGCGAGTTCCGCGCCGAGATCTCCGTGGAGCGGGACGTGCCGACCCAGGACCTCGGCGTCCGCGGCGCGGAGCTGCGGCAGATCGTGCGCGAGCCCGGTGAGGTGACGCTCGAAGTGGGACCCTGCGCCGACGGCTACTCGTTCCGGCTGGTCTGCGACGTCCCGTACGAGCGGGTGGTGTCCCGGAGGCTGGGCGACGACGTCAGCGTCGTCGCCGAGCGCGTCGCGGCGGAGATCCGGAACCTGGCCGGGCGGAGGTCGGCCTTCGAGGACCCGAAGCACGTGCGTCGACGGCTGGTCGGCCTCGGCGCGAGTCTGTGGGTCGACGCGGTGCCGTCCGCGATCCGGGAGCAGTTCTGGGCGCAACTGCCGAGCATCACCTCGTTGTCGGTGATCAGCGACCTGGACACCACCCCCTGGGAATTGCTGCACCCCGTGGACCAGGACCGGGGGAAGTTCCTGGTCGAGTGGTTCCCCGTGGTGCGCCGGGTGAACGGCCAGGACCAACACCCGCGCACGCTGCGACTGTCGAACGCCGGGTACGTGGTGCCGCCGACGTCGCCCGACGACGCGCACGCCGAGGTCGCGGCGATCCGCGCGAAGCTCGGTCCCCGGGTCGCGGACCGGGGTGTGGTGGAGAAGTGGGGCGAGCTCAGCGATCTCGTCGTCGACGGCGGCTTCGACCTGCTCCACTTCGCCTGCCACAACACCTTCGACGTCGACAGCGGTTCCGCGCTGGAGCTGCTGGGCGGCACGTTCCGGCCGGTCGATCTCGAAGTCTGCGTGCAGCGCAGGGTGTTGGCGGCGACCGGGCCGCTGGTGTTCTTCAACGCCTGTCGCAGCGCGGGTGAAGCGCGCACGCTCACCAGCACCAGCGGGTGGGCCACCCGGTTCATGAGAGCGGGTGCGGGCGCGTTCGTCGGCGCGCTGTGGGCGGTCCGGTCCTCCTCCGCGCGGGTCTTCGCCGAGTCGTTCTACGACGCGCTGCTCGGCGGGCAGCCGTTGGGGAGGGCGTCGATGACCGCGCGGGAGTCCGTGATGGTCGACGAGGGCGACCCGACCTGGCTCGCCTACACCGTCTACGGCAACCCGTCCGCAGCGGTCGAGCGGTCGGAGACGTCGTGACGGACCTGGTCTTCGTGCTGCACGGAGTGGGTTACCGGGGGCGCGAGGACGATTTCGGTGCGGTCGTCGCCGGTCTGGCCGACGCGTCGGGCTTGGCGCTGCACCCGGTGTTCTGGGGAGATCTCGCGGCACGGGAGGCCACCGTCCGGTCGGTCGTGCCGTCGACGAGTGGGCGCGGAGGATTGCGCGACGACGAGGACCCCGACGCGCCGCAGTGGCACCGGGGAGGCGTCGACCTCGACCGCGGCCTCGACCCGGTCGAGGCCGGTGTCCTGCGCAGGCTGGAGGAGGTGGGCTCGACCCGGTGGGCGCCGCTGCTGCTGGCACAGGTCCAGGAGTGCTGGCCTGAGGCGGACAACCTCCGTCGGGTCGACGACGTGGTGGTGCTGACCGAGGTGGGCGAGGCGATCGCCGACCTCGTGGTGGACCTGTCGCCCGACGGCTACCTGCGGGGGCTCGACCGGCGGGTGCTGGCGCGCTGCCTGCGCCGGTTCGACCGGTTGGTGGGAGCCACCCAGACGGCGACCGCGGGGCGGATGAACTCCTCGCTGCGGGCGCACCTGCTGCCCGGCATCGGCCGGTTCCTCGGTGACGTCCTGGTGTACCAACGACATCAGGCGGCGATCCAGCAGCGGGTCCGCGACGTGATCGGGTCGGCTGGCCGGTCGCTCGGCGGCGAGGGCGATCCCGTCCGGGTGCTCGCGCACAGCCTCGGCGGCGTGATCGCGATGGACCTCGCGACCGCGCCCGTGCCCGTGTGGGTCCGGTCGCTGGTCACGTTCGGCAGCCAGTGGCCGCTGTTCGACCTCGTGGACCCGCGGTTCTCCGCACACCGCGAGACGGGTCCGGTGGTGCTGCCCCCGGCGGTCGGCGGGTGGACGAACGTGTGGGAGCCGCTGGACCCGCTGGCCTTCGTCACCGGTGACCGTTACCTGCTGCACGACGGTTCCGCGCCGAGGAACGTGGCGCTGGACCACTTGGCGACCTGGGGTCTGTGGACGCATTCGGTGTACTGGCGCTCCCACGACTTCCTGCGGGTGCTGGACGAGGTGTTCGGGAAGGGAGCCGGGTGCGGTGACGGCCGAGGCTGAGCACGAGCGGCCGCCCGAGCCGGGCGATCGCAGGTTCACCGACAAGGGCGTGGTCCTGGTGTTCGACGGTGAGCGGTGGGCGGTCGACCCGGCGTTCCCCGGAGACGGCGAAGGCACCCCGATCCGCGAGGACGACTGAGCAGCGGAGCCGGCTAGCCGGGCAGGTGGCGCAGCCGGGCGTTGTTGTCCTGTTCCAGCCGGTCCGCCTCGGCGTGCGCCCCCAGCGCGCGCAGGTCCTGCACGAGGTTGTTCGCACACCGCAACGTTTCGATGTGGTCCTCGCCGAGCACCCGTCGGCAGCGGGCGAGCGTGTCCTCGTTCCACGCCCTGGCCTCGGCCGCCGAGCCCAGCAGCCGCAGGTCGACGGCCAGGGCGTGGGTCGATCGCAGGGTGTCGACGTGGTCCTCGCCCAGCACCCGCGCGAACCGCGCGCGGGTGTCCAGGTCCAGCGCCAACGCCTCCCGGACCGACCGCACCGTGCGCAGGTGCACCGCGAGGTTGTGCGCGGTGCGCAGCGTGTCCGGGTGGTCGCCGCCGAGGATCTCGCGACGGCGGCGCAGCACCTCCTCGTGCCGGTGCCTGCTGTCCTGCCGGGACAGCGCCCACGCGACGGCGGCCAGGTCGTGCTCGGCGGCCAGCGTGTCCGGGTGGTCCGGTCCGAGTGCCTGCCGCCGGTGCGCCAGCACGCGCTCGTCCAGTTCGCGTGCCGAGTCGTAGTCGCCGAGCCGGAAGTGCGCGCCGGCCAGTTGGCTGGTCGCCGCCAGGACGGTCGGGTGTCGCTCGCCGAACTCGGCCGTCCAGTGCGCGAGGGCGGCGGAGACGAGGTCCCGCGCGGTTTTCGCGTCACCCAGCACCACCAGGTAGTGCGACGCATCCAGCACGAGCCGGTGGCACCGGGGATCGGCGCCGCGCACGAGGTCGAGCGCGAGTACGTGCGGCAGCAGGACGGCGTACCGCCCCCAGGACTCCGCCGAGCGCGGGTCCCCGGGGTGGCGCGCCACGAGCACCTGGCGCGCGGCGTCACGGGTGCGCGCGGACTGCTCCGCTGTCATCCGGTCGCGGACGTAGGACTGGAACAGGTGGTGCGGGCGCAGGTGCCCGGTCCGCACGTCGACCAATCCGGATCTGGCGACCGCGGCCGCCGCGTCGTCCAGCCGGATCGGGTCGGTCGCGATTTCCCGCAGCGGCGTCGCGAGAGCGGTGGCCGCCGCGTCGAACAGGTCGACGGGAATCGGTGTGGCCGCGAAGAAGGCGCACAGCCGCGCCAGTTCCGCGCCCGCCGGGTCGGTCGACTCCAGCGACTCCAGCGCCAGTGACCACACCTCGCCCAACGTCCGGGGGTACGTGGGAGACCCGCCGCGGTCGAGCAGCGGGCCGACGCGGGTGCCGAGCAACTCCAGGTAGCGCCGCACGCCGATGGTCGACCCGCGCAGGAACGTGGCCGCCTGCGCCACCGCCAGCGGCAGGTCGTCCAGCGCCTCGGCGAGTTCGCTCGCCTGCGCCTCGGGCAGGTGGTCGAGCCGTTCGGTCAACAACCGCACGGACTCCGATCTGGTGAGGCCCGGTGTGTCCACCACGACGGCGGGTGGCGCCCAGCGGTGGTCGCGCGAGGTGACCAGCACGCGGTCCGGGCACCCGGCGAGCACGTCGCCCAGCGCGTGCACGTCGTCGACGCCGTCGAGCACCAGCAGCCACCTCCCGCGCCGGTTGAGTTCGCGGCACAGGTGGTCGATGCCAGACCTGGGGTCGAGACCGGCCGCTCGTGCCAGCTCGCCGACCTGCTCGGTGATCAGCTCGGGCCGCTCGCCGGACACCCACCAGGTCGTGTGGTGCTCGTGCGCGTGCCGGTGGGCGTATTCGGCCGCCAGCTGCGTCTTGCCCACGCCGGCCCTGCCGTGCAGGACGACGACGGCTCCGTCGGCCATGGCGTCGTCCACCCGTGCGAGCAACGCGGGCCGGTCGACCGCTCCCCACAGCCGCACCGGGAGCCGGGAGGTCCGGCTCGGCCGCGGTGGTGCGAGCTCATCGAGCTCCGACAGGTCGCGCACCAGCGCGGTCAGGCCCGCGCGCAGGCTGCGGTGGTCGAGCTTGACGCTCTGCCGCTTGGCCAGCGGGCGGATGCTCGGTGGCAGCTGTCCGGGCTCCAGCCTCGGCAGGTCGTGCAGCAGGACCGGGATGACGTGCTTGTCCTCGCGCAACGCCAACATGATCTCGCGCCGCACCCAGTCGTTCCGCTGCCACAGCCGGCGGCGCCCCGCGCTGTCGGTCGACCCCAGCCAGCGCGGACCGATGACCACCAGCACCACCCGGCAGCGCCGCAGCTTCTCCAGCAGCACCACCGTGAAGTCCTCACCGGGGCGCAGCGAGTTGGTCGACCGGAAGACCCGGTCGGCGCCGAACCGGGTCGCCAACTCGTCGTACAGCAGCGCGGCGGCGTAGTTGTCGTCGCCGTTGCGGAAGTTCACGAAGATCGCGCTCACCGGCTAGGCGGGCCTGCCTGCGCCGGGGTGCAGCGCGGCCGACAGCGCCGGGTAGAGGTCCCGCACCCGCGGGTGGGACAGCCACCTCGACAGCGTCCGCGCCAGCGCGACCAGGTCCGACCGCGAGGTCGCCGAGTCGACCGACGCGAGGTCGCCGAGCAGGTCCCAAGTGAGCAGGCAGGCCTGGTCGACCTCGCCGGAGGTCGCGTAGGACAGCGCTTGCCGCACCCGCCACCGGAGCTGGAACCGGCGGGAGGCGGGCGGCACCGCGCGGAGTTCGCGTTCGAACGCCGCCGCCGCCTCTTCCGGCCGGCCGAGGTCGTGCAGGCACCACGCCGTCGTCAGACCGACCGGGTTGCGCACGGTGCCGGAGCCGAGCACCGGCCCGGCCTGCTTGGGCTCGTCCGCGGACAGCAGCGCCTGGGCCTTCTCCAACGAGCGCAGGCACGCCGTCGCGGAGCCTGCCAGCGCGTGTCCCTGCGCCTCGCGCTGCGCGGCCAGACCACGCACGCGCGCGCCGGCCCCGGGGTGCCGCTGGGCCTGCCGTGCCAGTTCCACGGTCTGCTGGGCGTCGCGGGTGTAGAGGGTGATGAGCGCTCGCCGCACCAGGCTGTAGGCGGCCAGCTCCGCGTCGCCGCCTTCCGCTGCCAGCCGCACCGCCCGCTCGGTCCACCACAGCGCGGCCGGGTCCTGACCGGACTCCTGCGCCATCCACCCGGTGTACTCGGCGTACCGGGCGGCCAGGGTGAACGCGGCGGTCCGGGTGCGCCCGCCCGAGCCCGTCGCGATCTGCTGGAGCGTCTGCGTCTGGGTGATCAGGGTCGGCAGCATGATCTCCGGCGACGCCTGCTGCCCGAGCTGCCGGAGCTGGGGGAAGAGCTCGCCGAACGTGGTCAGCGCCGCCTCGTGGCGCGCGTTGCCCACCGGCGACCGACCGCCCGTGCGCAGCGCGAGCAGCGACGTCGCGCCGAGGGCCAGCACGGACCTGCGGTCCACCGGCTGGAACCACACCGAGCCGTCGTCGTCCATCTGCATCACCCAACGCCCTTCGTCCTGGTCGTCGCGGTCGCGGCGGCCCGATGACGACGTGGTCCTCCGGTCCGCGACCGCGGCGATCAACCTGCCCTCCACGTCGAGCGCCGCGTCGCACTGCCTGGCCAGGCCTTCCGACGGCGGCCGCAGTCCCATCTCGACCTTGCTGAGGTAGCCCTTGCTGTAGTGCGTCCGGCGCGCCAGTTCACCCAGAGACACGTCCCTGGCCATACGCAGCGTGCGCAACAGCGAGCCGAACGGTTCTCCGTTGTCCATGTCGGCTCCTGTGGAAATCGTTCGCCAAAGGGGTTCCAGCGCCAGTGCACACGATTGCCGGGCGCCGGGCAAGGCGTGGCGACCGGTTGGCAACGGGCAACCCGCAAAACTGCGGACCGTGGACAGGTGGGTGCCGGATCCCGGTCGACCCGATTCCGGTGCGCGGTGGTTCCGTTTCCTGTTTCCAGCCCTTCCGTCACGTTGGCAACACCTTCTCGTGAGCCTGCCGGCGACTGATGATCGATTGAGTGCGGAACGGTCGTCGATTCAGTCGCCGGCGTCAACCTGTTTCTGAAGCGTCAGAAGGATGGGAACACGATGATGAGTTTCTTCTGCTCTTTTTCCGCTGCGGTGAAGACGGTTGCCGCGTGCCTGGCGATCGGCGTCATGACCGGTTTTTGCCTCGGTGCGCAGATCGTCGGCGGCTGATGCCCGTTCCGTGCGGCCGGTGTTCGCGGATTAGCCGAGGAGGAGGTGACCGACAATGGAGCCGCACCTGATCGTCACGCTGCTGCTTTTCGCCCTGACCGCGTTGGCGGGCTGAGTGGGACGGGTGGGCCCGGCGGCCGAGGGGTGCCGGGCCCACCCTCACGCGTACTCGGCCCAGCGCAGGCCGTACCCGTAGCCGGACATGAGGTTGGAGAACGTCACGTGCACCTCGTGCACCGCGTCGACCGGGACGGTGCCGCCGGAGGACGCCGGATCGTCGATCGCCCGGTGGAACACGCCCGGCACCAACTGCACCTCGGCGGGTGTGTTCGTGAGCGGGAACCGGACGCGGAGGTCGAACGCCTCGCACGGGCGTTCCGGGAAGAAGACGTAGTGGGGCCGCATGCCCTGGCCGTCGGGAAGGCGCATGACCAACCCGTACTCGTGGCTCTCGCCCGCGGACAGGGTCACCGGCAGGCGGAGTTCGAAGACGAACCTGTTGCCCGGGTGTCGCTGCCTGCCGATGAGTTCGGCGCCGAAGTACGGCTCGACGTGGAGCTCGGGCAGTCCGTGACCGTGCGTCCCGGTGGGCAGGGGCAGGGTGATCGACACGCGGATCCGGTCCAGCCCGTCGTGCTCGGCCACGATCGTGCGCCGCTCGAAGCACTCCGGCGTCGTCCGGTCCAGGCGGAGGACGGCCTCGAACCGCTGGACGTACCAGTCGTGACCCGCTGACGACCGCTGCCCGCGCGGCTCGGTCGCGATCGCGTTCTCGGCGAGCAGGTCGAACGCCTCGTCCATTCTCCGGCGGATTGTGCGGACATCGCGCGTGAATTTGTTGGCGAGGAGCTTGACCCGGTCATTGAGGAATTGACCTTGGGTGTCGCCGTGGAGTGCGAGAGTGGTGCGGAAGATCGTGCGCAGGTCGTCCGGGAGCTTCTCGCTGAGGGTGTGGAGCTTGTTGCCGACCTTGTCCCTGATCGAGGCGTGCGAGTCCGATTCGGTGATCGCGCACAGCTCGCGCAACGCCGGGCCCACCTCGTCGCCGATTCGAGGTGCCTGCATGCCGCGGCCCTTCCGGAGCGTGCGCAGCTCGGTCGCGAGGTCGGCCGACGAGAACGGCATGCATGTCTCCATTCGGTGAAGCGGTGTCGATCTGCTGGCGTGGTGGGCTGAAGCTTCCTGCTTACCGACAGGTCGGCAATGCTACAGCGGTGATGTCCGGCTTCGAACGCTTCGCATGATCGGTTATCGAACGTTCTCGCACTCACGTTACTTCGAGTGACGAATCCGCACGTTGTCACCTGAACGGGCTACCTTAGTTAGTCAGTTCGTGTGGGCGCTGCTCGCAACACAGCCGCTTAGGTATGTCTCGCCCACTTCGGCACCCCACCGGCGGCCTCGGCTTGCCGGGTCTACCGGGATGCCGCAAGCTCGATGCTTGGTTGAGTCAGTGCCTACGGTGGCGCACGGACCGGTCAGCAGTGACGGGTTTGTACGGTTCCGGCACCAACCCGGTCTCCGGGAGGCGCAGTGACCGTGGTGGTGGGTGTCGACGGTTCCGGGCGGACTTATCGCCTCGGTCAACTCGTGAACGCCTCCGGCACGCGGGCGTGGTGGGTCGGCTCCGGTGACCTGGCCACCGGGCTCGACGCCGCACGGGAAGCCGGGACCCCGGTCGTGGCGGACGACGCGCACCGGCTCTCCCCGGAGGTGTTGCGTGCCCTGACGGCCGCGGCGCGATCCGGGGTTCAGGTGCTGGTGGCGCGCAGACCGACGATCGGCAGCCCGGAGTTGGCCGACCTGGACGAGGCGGCGGCCGCCGACGGGGTGGAGGTTCTGGGGCCGCTGGATCGGGACGGGGTGGGCGCGCTGGTGGCCGCGGTCACCGGGCACCCGGCATCCCCGGTGGTCACGGCGGCGGTGCACGAGATGTCGGCGGGCTTGCCCGTCGTGGCGGCGGCGGTGGCCTCCACCTTGACCGGCACCAGCCGTGCCGCGTCCGGCGTCCCGGCGCCGGCATTGCTGGCCCGGGTACAGCGGCGGTTCGCGGTGCTGCCGCGGCACGTCGGGGCGGTGGCACGGGTGCTGGCGCTGCGGCTCGGACTGTCCGACGACGTGCTGGCCGCCGCGGCCGGAATCCCGCCCGAGGAGCTGCCCGGCGTCCTGCGCGTGCTGCGCGACGAGGGGATGCTCGTGCCCGACGGCGAGCGGATGATCCCGGCGATGGCCGACGCGGTGCTCGGCGAGCTGTCCTCGGCCGAGCGCCGCCGCCTGCACGACGCCGCGGCCGGGGCGCTCGCCGCGGCGGGGGCGGATCCGCTGATCACCGCGGCACAACTGCGGGCGGCGAGAGTGCGTACCCCGGCCGCCGCCGAGGTGTACCGGCAGGCCGGGGAGCTCACCCGGTTCGCCGACCCGGCGGCCGCCCTGGCCTGGTTCGACGACGCGACCGAGGCGGGCGCCGAGCCGTCCGCGGTGGCCGCCGGCCGGGCCGAGGCCGGCACGCTGCTCGGGCTGCCACCCGACGCCGACCTGCCGGCGCCGCCGGGCGCCGAGGCCCGCGTGGCCTGCCTCGCCGGCGCGGCCGCGGCCCACGACGGCCGCGCGGACCGCGCCGCCGACCTGCTGTTCGCCGCGCCGCCGCCGGGACCGCTGCTCGCCGTGCCGGTCCTGGTGGGCACCGGTCGGCTGGCGGACGCGCGGACGGCCACCTGCCGACCCGACGGCGCACCGGCGGCGCTGCGGTTCTCCGAGGCCGTGCTCACCGCGGTTCGTGACCCCGACGCCGCCGTGCCGCTGCTGATAGAGGCGGCCGAGGTGGCCGAACGCGCCACGCCGGTCGCCGTGCTCCCGGACACGCCGCACGCCATCGGGGCTGTCGTCGCCGTGCTCGCCGGGGACACGGCGGCCGCCGAGCACCTCCTCGACCGGGCCGCTCGCGCGGGTATCGGAGGGCCGGCGGCGGTCGAACGTCACCGGCTGCTGCTCGCCTGGGCACGGATGCGTGCCGGCCGCTACGACACCGCACTCGCCGAGCTGGCACGGCCCGTCAGCGGAGAGCTGCCCGCCCGGGAGCGGCTGTTGCGCGCGGCGATCGCCGCGGGCGCGGCGCGCAGGCGCGGGGACATCGCCGGGCTGCGGGCGGTGTGGGGTGGTGTGGAGCCGGTGCTCGCCCGCAGGGCCGTCGATCTCTGGCAGCTGGAACCCGTGGAGGAACTCCTGGTCGCCGCCGCGCGGCTGCGGCAGGGGCGGCGCATCGAGCCGATCCTGGAGTTGCTCGAACGGATCGTCGACCAGCTCGGCCGGCCACCGGCGTGGGCGGCGGCGCTCGGCTGGCTCCGGGTGCAGGTGGCCGTCGCCGGCGACGACCAGGACACCGCGGCGGCCCAGGCCCGGCGGCTCGCCGAGATCACGGCGCAGGCCCGGCGGCGGGGGGAGATGGCCGCCGGCCCGGCCCCGCGACCAGGAGAACCCGCCACTGACGCGCCGGCGGAGAAGTCCGGGCACCCGGCCGCGGACCGACTCGACCGGCTCGGCGAGGCCAGGGACCCCGCGGAGCTCGCCGCCGCGGACCAGCTCGGGCGGCTCGCCGCGGACACCGGGCCGATCGGGCACCGGGCCGCGGCCCAGTGCGCGGCCGCCACCGTCTGGTCCGCCGTGCTCGCCGGCACCCCCGTCCCACCCGACCAGGTCCTCGCCGTCACCGAGCAACTGGTCGCCGCACAGCTCCCGTGGGAGGCCTCCCGACTCGCCGGGCAGGCGGCCATCCACACCACCGACCCGGTCACCGCTCGCCGGCTCCTCGAACGGGCCCGCGAACTGTCCGACCCGGACTCCCAGACGGACGGCGCGGTGCAGACCGGTGGGCTTTCCGAGCGCGAACTCGCCGTCGGGAAGCTCGTCCTCGCCGGCAGCACGCACCGCGAGATCGGCGCCCAGCTCTACATCGCACCCAAAACCGTCGAGCACCACGTGGCGCGAATCCGGACCAAACTCGGCGCCGCCTCCCGGGCCGAGCTGCTCGCCGCGCTCCGCGAGATCCTCGCTGACCAAGCGTGACCGTCCGGGCACGCACGGGTTTTTCGGCGCCCCCTCGACGCACGCGACCTCGATCACCGACTTCCCCCTAGCGGTCCCCCATCGTGACGGGGGTCTCCCCGATGCCCGGATGTGGCCACCCGGCGCAACCTTGTGACACGCCCAACGAGGAACGGGCCCCACCGAAACCGAGGAGCAACAAATGGCCGTCGATGCCTACGAGAAGCTGACCTCTTTCATCAAGAACCTGCTGAGCGACGAGGAGTTCGCCAAGGACT
>NZ_MTQP01000003.1 GCF_001984175.1 Saccharothrix sp. ALI-22-I | reverse complement strand
CCGCAGGACGGTGCCCGGCGTCACCAACCGGTGTTGCCGTAACCAGTCGGGTAGGCCAGGTCAACGCCCCGGGACCGCAGCACTGGTCCATCCGGGCGTATCTCCGGACTCCCTCGTCATCGCGGCGTGGATGCCTCGTCACCTCGGCATCCAACTCCCGTCCCGAGTCAAGGACCGTGCCATGACGGTGTCCGCCCCACCGCGCCCCACCACGCTCGCCGAGTGGATCGCCGCCACCATCCCGCCGGGCATCCCTGCTATGGACGCCGCGCCGGTCGGAAGTCTGCGGTTCCTGTTCTACGGTCGCGCTTCGACCCGTGAGCACCAGGACCCGCGTACCTCGCGGGCATGGCAGCTGGATGTCTCGCGCAGGCTCACCGGAGGGCACGGCGCGATCATGGGGGAGTACTTCGAGGTCGGGTGTTCCCGTCAGGTGCCCTGGCATCTGCGGCCTCGGGCAGGGGCGATGCTGCGCTACATCGCCACGAACGCGGATCGGGTCGACGCGGTGGTGGTCGGTGAGTACGAGCGTGCGTTCCTTGACGGCGCCCAGGTGCGGGAGTTGCGGGCGGTGTTGGAGCGGTATGGGGTGCAGTTGTGGCTGCCGGAGGCCGAGGGGCCGGTGGACTTCGACAATCCCGCGCACGAAGCGCTGCTGGCGTTGCTGGCGAAGCGCTCGCTCACGGAGGTGCTGCGTTCCCGGCACCGGGTCGTCACTGCCATGCGCATGCAGACCGTCGAGCAGGGACGCTACCTGGGTGGCAGGCCGCCCTACGGTTACCGGCTGGTCGACGCCGGCCCGCACCCGAATCGGGCGTTGGCGCGGCGCGGTGTGCGGCAGCAGCGGCTCGTGCCGAACCCGTCCACCGCACCCGTGGTGAAGCTGATCTTCTCCTTACGCCTGGCCGGACACAGTGCCGCGGGCATCGCCCGCCACCTCAACGAGCAGACCGTGCCCAGCCCGTCGAGCGCCGACGCGGAACGCGACCGGCGTCGGGGCGATCCGGGTTGGTCGCTGCGCACGGTGGTGGAGATCCTGGGCAATCCCGCTACACCGGCCGCCAGGTGTGGAACCGCACGAGCGCCGACCGCACCACCCGCTCACCGAGCGGGCGCCGGACCAGCGTCCGCAACGAACAGCGCGCTTGGGCGATCTCGACCAGCATCGCCCACACGCCGCTGGTGTCCGAGCAGGACTTCGTCACCGCCCAGACCATCCAGGCCACCAGGAACAGCATCCGCCAGGCCGACGCTGTTGGCGGCGAGTGCGTCTACCTGTTGGCGGGCAGGATCCAGTGCGGGTTGTGTGGTCGGAAGATGGACTCTCACCGTTCCCACGGTCGTGCCGCCTACCGCTGCCGTCACGGCCACACCAGCGCCCGCACCCGACCACAGGGCACGCCGCGCAACCTCTATCTGCGCGAGGACCACCTGCTGGCCCGTATCGCCGCACACCTCATCGCCGTGGGCATCGCCGACAACCCCGACCCGCAGGAGACCGCACGGTTGGTCGACGAACTCGGACTCGTCTTCTGCTGCGACGCCGCCAGCGTCGCGCTGCTCGACCCCGGCACCGTCGGGCGAGCGCGCACACCACGCAGGTGCCTTGCCCCGCAGCCTGTCCACGACCTGCCCGGAAACGAAGATCGCTCGAAGGCAGGCGGGCAGCTCCTACTGGCCTTGAGTCACGAGACGGCCCAAGAGGCGGACCAGCCCGACGCGCCCGCCAGTCAGGTCGACGCGCCGGCTCGCGGAACCCGCCCCGCACGGCAGCCTCTCCGGCCGCAGACTCGTTCGCAGCGCTCCGCGGTGCCACAGCGACGGCACCGGCAGGCCGGGCTCCACGTCGCCCTCGGCGCCACCCGCTCGCGGGACACGTCCCAGGCAGGGCGAGACGAACACCCACCGTCCAGCGGACTCCGCCACGACCACGGTCGACAGGTGACACGAAGGGAGGGACGCCACCCATTGCTCCTGCCAGCACGCCGGCAGACACCCCACGAACAAGGTCCAGCAGGTAGGCTCGAGGGGACGTCGGGAAGCACAAAGCCCCGCGAGCCTTCCAGATGACCTGGAATTATCTCGCGGGGCAAATTATGTGTCCGAGACCCCCACGGAGCGGGAAATCTCCCGCGCAATAAGCGCGGGGAGACATGCGGCGACCTTACTGTTCCTAACAAAATGATCAACGCGGTGGCATCGAGTGTGTCCGTTGTGGATCATTTTGGGTCGTGAGGAGGGGTGAGTCGCCGCCGTGGATCGTCC
>NZ_MTQP01000065.1 GCF_001984175.1 Saccharothrix sp. ALI-22-I | reverse complement strand
ACTCGACCCCGACGCCGAAACCGTCCTGCTCATCACCGGCGACGGCCTCAAAACCCTCGACGCCCTCGGCAACCGGGTCGGCCCGAAGGCCAACGTCCCACCCTCGGCAGACGCCGTGCTCAAGGCCCTCCAGGACTGAGCCGTTCGACCAGGCCGGGCCAACCGCCCGGCTCTGGTCGACCCGACCCGACCGACACCAGCCGGTGTCGGTCGGGTCGGCGGCCGGTCACCGCCCAGGTCCCGGCCACCGCCCAGATCACCGCTCAGGCCCTGGCCGCCGGGTCATAGCGCGATCCTGGAAGTACGCAGCCAGCCCGTTCGGGGGAAGGCCGCCAACTCGGGCATCACATGTGGTCCGACTTGTTCCGTGGCCACTCGCCAGGCGGTGAGCATCTGGGGCCACGGGCGTTTCGCCTTCTCCTGGTTGTAGCGCTCGGCGTGCCACTCCTCCGGGGGTATGGCCAGGTCGGCGTCGAACAGGGCGTCGGCGACCAGGCGGTAGGCGGTGTCGGCGTTGGGCACCTGTGCGATGCGGATGACGCCGATGGCCGTCGCCCTCGCGGTGATGCCCCGTTCGCCGCCGGGCAGGTCTTCGCACACGTAGTAGGTGAAGGCGGGCCGCAGTTCGTCGCGTGGCCACGGTTGGTCGGTGTAGCCGGGCTGCCACAGCGCCCACGCCACCGCCCTGTCGTCGCCTTTCCACGTCCAGCCGGTGTGCAGTCGGATCCAGACGTCGTTCTCCATCGCTCTCCCCTTGTCCGTTGTCGGATGGGCCACCCCTGCGGGCAACCCGTGGCCCGTCCGGGCCGGCCAGGACGGCGGTGTCGCCGTCCCGGTCAGTGCGCAGCACCAACGCGCCCTGGCTCGTCAAGGCGTCGACCAGCACCCCGCTGGGGTGGCCGTAGCGGTTGCCCGCGCCGACGCTCACCAAGGCGATCCGCGGTCGGACCGCCGCCAGGAACGTCGGCGACGAGTACCGCGAACCGTGGTGCGGCACCTTGAGCACGTCGGCCCGCAGGTCGACGTGCCCGCCGAGCAGATCCGCCTGCCCGGCCAACTCGATATCGCCGGTCAGCAGCACCCGCCCGGCCGCGGTCGAGGCGCGCAGCACCAGCGACGCGTCGTTGACCGCCGTGTTCGTCTCACCGTTCGTCTCACCGGCCGGGTCCGTGCGCGGCCCCAGCACGTCGAGGTCCAGCCCCGGCCAGCTCAGCCGCTGCCCCGCGCCCAGCTCCACCACGCGAACCCCTGCCGTCCGCGCCTGTGCTCGCACCTCCTTCCACGCCCACTCCGGCTGCCGCGACGGCCCCACGGCCACCGCACCCACGCCCCGATCCGCCAACACCGCGGCCAGCCCGCCCACGTGGTCGGCGTGCAGGTGGCTGAGCACCACCAGCGGTATGCGCCGCACGCCCAGCCGCCGCAGGCACGACAGCACCGGCACCGGGTCGGGACCGGTGTCGACCAGCACCGCCCGGTCCCGCTCGGCGGTGGCCAGGACCACCGCGTCGCCTTGCCCGACATCGCAGGCCACTACCGACCAGCCGGGCGCGGGCCAGCCGGGCGAGATGACCTTCAGCGGCACGACCACCACCACCGCGCCGATGACTGCCGCGACGAGCAGCGTCCGCAGCCTGCGGAGCCTGACGACCACGTAGCCGAGCACCAGGACCCCGGCCAGCAACGCCCCACCCGTCCAGCCCTCCGGCCACGCGACGGCCGCGCCCGGCACTGCGGCCGCGTGCCGTCCCACGGTGATCAGCCAGCCCGCCGCCGGACCGGCCACCTCCACCGCCAGCCGTGCCGTCGGGTCGTGCACCTGCGCCAGCACGGCGGCCAGCACGCCCAGCACGGTGGCCGGCGCCACCACGGGCGCCACCAGCAGGTTCGCCAGCACCGCGACCAGGCTCACCTGGCCGGAGATCCCGGCGACCAGTGGCGCGGTCGCCAGGTTCGCGGCCACCGGCACCGCCAACGCCTCGGCGAAACCGACCGGGACGCCGCGCTCCTTCATGGCAGCGGCCCACCTCGGCGCGAGCAGCACCAACGCCGCCGTCGCCACCACCGACAGCCCGAACCCCGGTTCGGTGGCCAACTCCGGGTCGTAGAGCACCAGGACCACCACGGCGGCCGCCAGCGCCGGCAACGCCGACCGCTCCCGACCCAGCACCAGCGCGAGCAACGCCACCGCACCCATCACGGCGGCCCGCAGCACGCTCGGCTCCGGCCCGGCCAGCACCACGAACCCGACCAGCGCGGCCATCGCACCCACCGCGCAGCCGCGCGGACCGACCCGGAGCAGCCTCAGCAGTAGCAGAACCGCACCACAGAGGATCGCCAAATTCGCGCCGCTGACAGCGAGAACGTGGGCGAGACCCGCCGTGCGGAACTCCTCCACCACCCTGGGAGACAGGCCCGAAGTGTCGCCGACGACCAGCGCGGGCAGCAGTCCGGCCGGTTCGGGGTCCAGGGCCGTGCTCGCATTGCGCAGTCCGGCACGCAGATCCTCGGCGACGCGTTGCCACACCGGCGCTTCCGTCACGTCCCTCGGAGGCCCGCGAACCCGCAGCACCGCGACGGTCAGCTCGCCACCCCGTGGTGGGGCGAGGGTGCCTCGGGCAGTGACCCGTTGGCCGGGCAGCAGCTCCCGCCAGCCGGCCGCCGGGGCCAGCACGGCGATCCGGCCGCCCTCGTCGAGGGTTGCGCGGACCAGCACCAGATCGACCCCGCCCGCCCGCGAACCGAAGCCACTGGTGCGCAGGCCGTGCGGCCGGTCGTCGAGTTCGAAGTGGACGGTGCCGGGCGTGCCGCGTTCGGCCGCTGCCCGCAGTGGGTGGTTGGCCGCCCCGTGGACCTGGGCGCCGATCCAGCACGCCGCCACCGGACCCGCGACGGCCACCGCCACCGCTGCCGGACGCCACGGGCGCAGTACCAGGCCACCGACGACCGCGGCGGCCAAGCCGACCGCGAGTGCGGCCCACCACGTCCAGAGCAGCCCGGCGATCGCGACGGCCCACACCGCCAACGCGGCCGGGACGAGGTGTGCTCGGGGACTCATGACCCCAACCACCGTGACCTGGACAGGCTGACGAGGTGTCGGCGGCCGCCGCGGGCGCCCCGGATCACGCGGCGGAGACGGACGAAGCGGCGGGCACGGCGTAGCAATCGCCGAATGCGATGGCGGCGGCCTTTGTAGTCGGTGTGCTCGCTGTAGAGGAGATGGAGTCGTGGTCGGCAGGGCAGCTCGGTGGGTGGGGCTACCAGGAGGTGGGCGGGGATTCCGGTTCGTTGGGACGGGACGGACGGCGGGCAGTGGTTCGGAGTGGACGATGCCCGGCACTGCGCCAGGTGCGGACAGACAGCGGCTTGCTCCGCAGGAGTGGCGGGGTTTTCGATGCGGCCTCGGGTCGGGTTGGCCGGCTGTGGACAGACATGGGTGGGATGCATGGTGGGTCTCCGGGTGGTGGCGTCGAAGGCGTTGAGGCGTTGAGGCGTGACCGGTCAGAGGCGGACCAGTTCGCGCAGCTTGGTCAGCTTCGCGTCGCCGATCCCCTCGATCTCGCCGAGCTGTTCGAGCGAGGTGAACGGACCGCGTTTCTGCCTTCGGTCGACGATTCGCTGCGCCGTCACCGGGCCCACGCCCGGCAGGGTGTCGAGTTGGTCCTTTGTCGCCGTGTTCAGGTCCAGCGGTTCGGCGGTCGCGCCGGCGGGTTGTGGTGCGGGGATGCCCACGGCGATCTGTTCGCCGTCGGCGACTTTGCGGGCGAGGTTGAGCGTGGTCAGATCGGCCCCGGGGTTGGCACCGCCCGCAGCTTGGAGCGCGTCCGCCACCCTGGCGCCGCTGGGCACGGTCACCAGGCCGGGACTGGGTACGAGGCCCACCACGTTGACGACCAGGTGTTCCTCGGTGCGGGTGACGGCGGCGGCCTCGGCCACCGGGAGGTCCGGTGGGGTCTCGGGCACCGGGCGTTGCCACCACAGGGCCAGCGCGGCCGCCAACGCCACGCCCGCCATCACGCCTGCCAACAGGATTCTGCGGCGGCGTGGGACGGCGGGCTCGGGCAGCCAGCGGTGCAACAGGCGGTGGAGGGGGCCGGGCGGATCGGAGCCGCCGTCCGCCGAGACGAAGACCAGCGTCTCGGCGTTAGACGCGCGGTGTCTGCCCCGCTCCTGGGAGACGAGGGCCTTCAGGCGGGCTGTCGTGGTTTCCGGGTTCCTGTCGAACATGCGCTCGACGTTAGGCCGGATGGATCAGTGGGTGCGGGAGGTTGTCGGCGATCTGTGGACAAGTCCGCCAGTGATGGATAAAGCGGGCTAGGACACCCCGCCGGGCAGGACCACCACGCCCAGCACACCGGGGCCCGTGTGGGCGCCGATCACCGCTCCGACCTCGGAAATCAGGCAGCCGGCCGAGCCGGGGACGCGTTCGTCCAGCAGGGTCGCGAGTTCCGCCGCGCGCTCCGGCGCGGCCAGGTGGTGGACAGCCAGACCGACCGGCCCGGAACCCGCCGCCGACGCCGCCAGGTCCACCAGACGGCCGATGGCCCGGCTCATCGTGCGCACCTTCTCCAGCGGCACGATCCGACCGTCGTCGACGTGCAGGAGCGGCTTCACCGCCAGCGCGGTACCCACCAGCGCGGCCGCGGCGCCGATACGGCCGCCCCGACGCAGGTGGTCGAGGGTTTCCACGCAGAAGAACATCTTGATGCGCGACGCGGCGGCAGCGGCGGCCGCCTCCGCGCACGCCCCATCACCATCGGCGGCGCACGCGGCCAGCGCGGCGAAGCCCAGCCCCATGCCCGTGGCCCGCGAGTCGACGACCCGAATCCGGGTCGGGTCGACCTCCTCCGCGGCCAGCCGGGCGGCCTCCCACGTGCCGGAGAGCTCACGGGACAGGTGCACCGACACGATCGCCTCGGCGCCCTCGGCCAACACCGACCGGTACACCTCGGCCAACTCCCCAGGCGTGGGCCGGGACGTGGTCACCCTGCGGTGCTCGCCCAACGCCGCCGCCAGCTCGGCCGGCCCGAAGTCGACACCGTCCAACCTGCTGCGACCGTCCACCGCCACGTGCAGCGGCACGACCCGGATGCCGTGCCGCTCAGCGAACCCCTCGGGCAGGTACGCCGTGGAGTCGGTGACGATCGTGGTGGACACGAGTGCCGAGACTACGGCTCCGCCTGGCCCGAGTGGCTGACCGCCACGGACCGGATCAGTTCCGCCATGGCGTTCCCGACCAGGTCGTGACCTTCCCAGCCCCAGTGCATACCGTCCGGGTTGCCACTCCGTGACCGAACGTGCTCGCCGACCAACGGCGGCATGTCCAAAAGCGGCACACCGGCACTACGAGCCCACCCGCGCAGCGCGCGCTCCGCCGCCGCACGTCCACTGTGCACACCGGCATAAGCCGGCGAACGGTGCACCGAAGGCGTCATCCCGACCACCCTGATCCCCGGCTCAAGAGCACGCACAGCGCGCACCGAGTCGTCCAGGTACCGCACGGTCAGGTGCGGCGGCAACGCCACCGGATACCCGCCGAGCAGCCGCGCCAGCACCGGTTGCGCCGCCCGGTACCCGGCACGCGCCCGGCGCCGCAGCCGGTCCGGCCGCAGGTAGCGCAGCCCCTGCCGCAGGAACGTCGGCAACGGCGACGGCAGCGTGTCCATGTGCCCCACTGCCAGCACCAACACGTCCGTGCGCGGCAACAGCGACCACACCCGCGGGTCCCCGGTCAACGCCCACCAGGCGTCCCGGGCCGTCCAGCCGAACCCCGCCGCCAGCTCCGCGTGCCCACCCAACGCCGACGCGGCGACGTTCGGCCACAACCCGGGGTGATCGGCGGGCAACGGCCCTTGCGGACCGTGGAACGTCAGCGAATCGCCGAGGACGAGCAGCCTCACCGGGTGGTTCCGGCGTTGTAAGACGACAGCCGCCACCGGCCGTCGCCGTGCGGCCGGCGGGTGAACACCGTCCAGTGGCAGTTGCCGATCCCGCCCAGCAGCGCCCACCGGTCGATCGGCAACTCCAGGAGCCGCCCGGTCAACGCGCTGATCAGGCCGCCGTGCGTGCACAGCATGACCGTCCCGGAGAACTCCGCGTCCACTTCGTCCACCACGGCCAGAGCGCGCTCGGCGACCTCCACGCGCTTCTCGCCGTCCGGCGGCGCGAGGGTGCCGTCGGCCCGCCAGCGGTCCAGCGCGCCCGGCCACTCCATCTCGATCTCGGCTGTCGTCAGCCCCTGCCACTTGCCCAGGTGCGTCTCGCGCAGCCGCTCGTCGATGCGCAACCCGACACCGGTCGCCTCGGTGAACACCGTCGCGGTGTCCTTGGCCCGGTGCAGGTCGGAGGCCACCACCAGCTCGGGTGCGAACCCGGCGAGCACCGGCACCGCGAACCGCGCCTGGTTCCACCCGGTCTCGGTCAACGCCGAGTCCAGGTGGCCCTGCATGCGGCCGGTCGCGTTGTAGTCGGTCTCACCGTGCCGCCACAGCACGAGCCGGTTCAGGGTCATGCCTCGGCGACCTCGTCGGCATCATCGGTCACCGGCCGGGCCTCGAACTCGATCTGCGGGCAGTCCTTCCACAGCCGCTCCAGTCCGTAGAAGCTGCGCTCCTCGGAGTGCTGGACGTGCACCACCACGTCCACGAAGTCCAGCAGGACCCAGCGCCCCTCGCGCGCGCCTTCACGGCGGACCGGCTTGCGGCCGGCCTCGCGCAACTTCTCTTCAACGTTGTCCACGATCGCGCCGACCTGCCGCTCGTTGGCGGCGGAGGCGATCACGAACACGTCGGTGATCACCAGTTGGTCGGACACGTCGAGCACGATCACGTCGTGCGCTTTCTTGTCGGCTGCCGCGTCAGCGGCGGCCAGCGCCAACCGTCGTGCCTCGTCGGTGGCTGCCACGTCACTCCTCATCACACCGGCGGACGCCTATACGCCCGCACGAGTCAATGAGGGTACCGGCGTCCCGGCTCAGTCCGGCATCGAGTAAAGCCCGCGCTTGGAGATGTACTGAACGACACCATCCGGCACGAGGTACCAGACCGGCAGTCCGGACGCCGTCCGGGCCCGCACGGCGGTGGACGAGATGGCCATCGCGGGCACCTCCACCAGCGACACCGCACCGGGCGGCAGGTGGGTGTCGTCCAGCTCGTAGCCCGGTCTGGTGACGCCGATGAAGTGCGCGAGGCCGAACACGTCGTCCGCCCGCCGCCACGACAGGATCTGCTCCAACGCGTCCGCGCCGGTGATGAAGAACAGGTCCGCGTTCCGGTGCGCCACCTTGAGGTCGGTGAGCGTGTCGATCGTGTACGTGGGCCCGGACCGGTCGATGTCGACCCGGCTGACCGAGAACCGCGGGTTGGACGCGGTGGCGATGACCGTCATCAGGTAGCGGTCCTCGGCGGCGCTGACCTCGCGTTCGCTCTTCTGCCAGGGCTGACCGGTCGGCACGAAGACGACTTCGTCCAGGTCGAACCGTGCCTGGACCTCGCTGGCCGCGACCAGGTGGCCGTGGTGCACCGGGTCGAAGGTGCCACCCATGACGCCGATCCGCCGGTTCGACATGGGAGGTGAGCCTAGTTCGGGTGGTGCGCGGGCGGCCGGTCGCTCCCCGAAAGGCCTCCCGCGCACTCGACTCCCGGCCGCGGCCCAAGGGGAGGGGGTCGCATCCGCGGATCACGCGACCCACCTCGAAACAGAGCCGCGCGACAGTGGAACGTGCCCCGCACGCCGCCATGACGCGATCGGCTGAACTTTTCGGCTAGGGCTGCGGCGCCAGTACGGTGCCGTCGGTCGATCGGACCAGGATGGCCTCCATCGGGCAGGACTCGGCCGCGTCGATGACCGCTTCGTCCTCCTCGACGGTCTCGTTGATCGGCGTGGACGTGCCGCCGTCGAGCCGGAAGTGGTCCGGCGCCATCGACGTGCACATGCCGCTGCCGATACAGGCGCCGCGGTCCAGCTCGATCGTCCACTTGCTCATGCGACTACCACCTCACGGACAGGGCCTGCGGACCACGGATCAGTCTGCCCTTCTTGAACGCGACGTCACCGTCCAATCGGAGCAACGGGAACCGCTTGAGCAGGGTGCCGATGGCGACCTGCAACTCCATCCGCGCCAGCGGTGCGCCGATGCAGTGGTGCGCGCCGTGGCCGAACATGATGTGCGGGTTGTGCTCGCGGTGGAAGTCCAGCTCGTTCGGGTTGTCGAACACCGACGGGTCGCGGTTGGCCACGACGTTGTTGACGAACACCGCCTCACCGGGCTTGATCGTCACGCCGGACAGCTCGACCTCCGCCGTCGCGATCCGGGGGAAGCCCGCGGAACCACCCAACGGAGTGATGCGCAGCAGCTCCTCGATCGCGGCGGGCACCAGCGACAGGTCGGCGCGCAGCTCGCCGAGCCGGTCGGGGTGGCGCAGCAGCTGGTAGACGAAGTTGCCGATCTGGTTCGCGGTGGTCTCGTGGCCCGCGACCAGCAGCGCCACCCCGAACGACACCAGCTCCTCGGTGCTCAGCCGGTCCTCGTTGTCGTGCGCCGCGACCAGCACGGACAGCATGTCGTCGGCCGGCTCGGCGCGCTTGCGCTCGGTCAGCTCGGCGATGTAGACGCGCAGCGACTGGTTGGCCGCGATGATCTCCTCGTGGGTGAACGCGGTGATCGCCACCGCCGCCTCCGACCAGGACCGGAACTTGTCCCGGTCCTCGAACGGCACGCCCAGCATCTCGCAGATGATCGTGATGGGCAGCGGCATGGCCAGCGCCTCGACCAGGTCGGCGGGCGCGCCCTGCCGCTCCATCTCGTCCAGCAGGCCGTCCACGATCTCCTGGGCGCGCTCGCGCAGCTGCTCGGTGCGCCGCGCGGTGAACGCCTTCGCGACCAGCCTGCGCAGCCGCGTGTGGTCCGGCGGGTCCATGCTCAGGATGTTCGTCTCGGTCGGCATGGTGGGCAGGGTGCGCGGCACGTCGGCGCCCGGCTCCATCACCGCCGCACGGCTGAACCTCGGGTCGGCGAGCACGGTCTTGACGTCCTCGTAGCGGGTGGCCAGCCAGGCGTCGCCGCCGTAGGGCAGCCGGACCCTGGCCACCGGCTCGTCGCGTTGCAGCTCCAGGTAGCCGGGGTGCAGTTCGAGGTTGTCGAGCTCGGTGAACGGGTAGGGCCTGATCTCCATCGGTACCCCCATGTAAGCAGTCGCTTACATCCGACAGTAGGCAGATCGCTACGGACCGTCAACCAGCTTCCGTGTGTTCCAGCAACACCGAGGCGGCCTTGGTGACCAGAGCCGCCACGTCGGCGCTGTCCGCGCCGGCGAGGGGCTGTTTGCCGAACACGGTCCGCAGCACACCGATGCCCACTATCCACGCCAGCACGAGGTCCGCGCGCAGCTGAGCGTCGTCCGAGTCCGTGAGGGACGCCAGAGCGCGCGCGTACTCCTCCCCCAGTTGCCGCCGCACGAGCTCGGCCGACGAGTCGTGGTGCGAGGACCGCAACACCGCGTACAGCGGGTGGTCCTCGCGCCTCGGCTTCTCCTCCAACATCCGCAGCAGCACGTTGCGCAACAGGTGCTCGGCGGGCGAGTCCTCCAGCAGCTCACGGCTCTGCGTGGCCAGCACGGTCGCGAACAGGGTGTCCTTGCTGCCGAAATAGCGGAACAACAGGGCCTGGTTCACGCCCGCCAGGTTCGCGATGTCCCGCACCGTGGTGCGGTCGAACCCGCGTTCACCGAACAGCTTCGTGGCGGCGTCCAGCAACGCCGCCTTGGTCGCGGCGGCGTCCCGGGGCCTGCTCACGATGTCGACCGGACGTGCCCCTCGCCCCAGACCACCCACTTGGACGAGGTCAGCTCGGACAGGCCCATCGGGCCGCGGGCGTGCAGCTTCTGGGTGGAGATGCCGATCTCCGCGCCCATGCCGAACTCGCCGCCGTCGGTGAACGCGGTGGACGCGTTGACCATGACCGCCGCCGCGTCGACCCGCGTGGTGAACCGGCGGGCCGCGGCCAGGTCGCTGGTCACGATCGCCTCGGTGTGGCCGGAGCCGTGCTCGGCGATGTGCTCGATGGCCTCGTCGATCGAGCCGACCACGCGGGCGGCGATGTCCAGGGACTGGTACTCGGTGTCCCAGTCCTCGTCGGTCGCGGTCTGCACCCTGGGGTCGCTCGCGAACCGGTCGTCGCCGTGGACGGTGACGTTCTGCGCGATGAGGGCGTCGGTGATGCGGGGCACGAACTCGTCCGCGATGGACGCGTGCACCAGCAGCGATTCGGCCGCGTTGCACACGCTGACGCGGCGGGTCTTGGAGTTGAGCACGATGCGCTGCGCCATGTCGAGGTCGGCACTCGCGTCCACGTACACGTGCACGTTGCCCACGCCGGTCTCGATGGTCGGCACGGTGGCCTGCTGCACGACGGCGTTGATCAGACCGGCGCCGCCGCGCGGGATCACCAGGTCGACCAGGCCGCGCGCGGTGATCAGGTGGGTGACCGAGGCGCGGTCGTGGCACGGCAGCAGCTGCACGGAGTCGGCGGGCAGACCTGTGGTCTCCAGCGCGTCGCGCAGGATCGCGACCAGCGCGGTGTTCGAGTGCTCGGCGGTGGACGAACCGCGCAGCAGTGCCGCGTTGCCGGACTTCAACGCCAGGCCGGCCGCGTCCACGGTGACGTTCGGGCGGGCCTCGTAGACCATGCCGACCACGCCCATCGGGACGCGGACCTGCTTGAGCTCCAGACCGTTGGGCAGGATCGAGCCGCGCAGCACCTCGCCGATCGGGTCCGGGAGGCCGGCCACCGTCTCCAGGCCCTGGGCCACGCCCTCGATGCGCGCCTCGGTCAGCGCGAGGCGGTCCAGCAGGCCCTGGGTGAGCCCGGCGGCCTTGCCCGCTTCGAGATCCTTGGCGTTGGCCTCCAGCACCTCGGTGGCGCGGGTGCGCAGTGCGGCGGCCATCTCGTGCAGTGCGGCGTCCTTGCTGTCACGGGTGGCGAGGACGAGCTCGTTGGCGGCGACACGGGCGCGCCTGGCTGCGGCGTGCACCTGTTCGCGCAGGTCATCAGTCACGTCCTCCAGCCTACGGTCACCCGGTCGTGGCTGTCTTGGAGGTTCTCACTGGGCTGGACGCCGCTGAGCAGCGGTATCGATCGAGTGATCGCGGGTGGCGGTGGTGCGGGACCGGGCCTCGGATTGTCGGGGGCACCTGTCATGGTGTGACGCGAGGTCGCCCCGGACGACCGACTTTCCCGGCGACCGAGCCGTCCGAGCGAGCGAGGACAATCCGACAATGGACGACAGCGCACTCCGCGAACTGGCCGAGGAACGGCTGAGGGCTTTGGCGGGCCCACAGGCCGTGCTGCGGGACGACCAGTGGACGGCCATCCACGCGCTGGTGTCCGGGCGGCGGCGGGCGCTGGTGGTGCAGCGGACCGGGTGGGGCAAGTCCGCCGTGTACTTCATCGCCACGGCGTTGCTGCGGTCCCTGGGCGAGGGGCCGACGGTGATCGTGTCGCCGTTGCTGGCGTTGATGCGCAACCAGGTCGACGCCGCCGCGCGGGCGGGCGTGCACGCGGCGACGATCAACTCGGCCAACACCGACCAGTGGCAGGACGTGCAGGACCGGGTGGCGTCCGGTGCGGTCGACGTGCTGCTGGTGTCGCCGGAGCGGCTGAACAACCCCGACTTCCGGGACACCGTGCTGCCGTCGTTGACCGCGTCGGCGGGGCTGCTGGTGGTGGACGAGGCGCACTGCATCTCCGACTGGGGCCACGACTTCCGGCCGGACTACCGGCGGCTGCGGACGTTGCTGACCGAGCTGCCGGCCGGGGTGCCGGTGCTCGCCACCACGGCCACGGCCAACGACCGGGTGGTGCGGGACGTGGCCGACCAGCTCGGGCTGGGCGCCGGCACGGACACGCTGGTGCTGCGCGGGCCGCTGGACCGGGAGAGCCTGCGGCTGTCGGCGGTGCGGCTGCCCACCGCCGAGGCCAGGCTGGGGTGGCTGGCCGAACGGTTGGAGCAGCTGCCCGGCTCGGGGATCATCTACACCCTGACGGTGGCCTCGGCGGACGACGTGGCGGCGTTCCTGCGTGAACGCGGGTACGAGGTGACGGCGTACTCCGGGCGCACCGACCCGGCGGAACGCCAGCGCGCCGAGGAAGACCTGCTGGCGAACCGGGTCAAAGCCCTGGTGGCCACGTCGGCGCTGGGCATGGGGTTCGACAAGCCGGACCTGGGGTTCGTGGTGCACCTGGGCGCGCCGCCCTCCCCCATCGCCTACTACCAGCAGATCGGCCGCGCGGGTCGTGGGGTGGAGCGGGCCGAGGTGCTGTTGCTGCCCGGCCCGGAGGACAAGGACATCTGGGCCTACTTCGCATCGCTGGCGTTCCCACCGGAACGGGTGGTGCGGCAGGTGCTCGACGTGTTGCCACCGGACCGGGCGATGTCGACGGCCGCGTTGGAGCCGATGGTGGAGTTGTCGCGCACCCGGCTGGAAGTGGTGCTGAAGGTGCTCGACGTGGACGGCGCCGTGCGGCGGGTGCGCGGCGGCTGGGTGTCGACGGGACAGCCGTGGTCCTACGACGCCGAGCGGTACGAGCGGATCGAGGCGGCGCGGCAGGTGGAGCGGCAGGCGGTGCTGGACTACCTGGCGACCGACGGCTGCCGGATGGAGTTCCTGTTGCGGCAGTTGGACGACCCGCACGCGGCGCCGTGCGGGCGGTGCGACAACTGCACGGGGCAGCGGCCCTCGGCGGAGGTGTCGGACACGGCGGCGTCGGCGGCGCGGGAACGGCTGCTGCGGCCCGGTGTCGAGGTGGAGCCGCGCAAGCTGTGGCCGACCGGGATGGCGGCGGCCGGGGTGTCGTTGTCCGGGAAGATCCCGCCGGGCGAGAGCGCGGCGACGGGGCGGGCGTTGGGGCGGTTGACCGATATCGGCTGGGGCAACCGGTTGCGGTCGCTGTTCGGGGCGGAGGACCAGGAGATCCCGGAGGACGTGTTCGCCGCGTGCGTGAAGGTGCTGTCCGCGTGGGGTTGGGCGGAACGGCCGGTCGGTGTGGTGACGGTCGGGTCGCGGACCAGGCCGGCGCTGGTGGGCAGCTTCGGGCAGCGGATCTCGGCGGTCGGGCGGCTGCCGCTGCTCGGGCAGGTGTGGCTGGGCGAGGCCACGCACCGGGCGAACAGCGCGCAGCGGTTGGCCGGGTTGGTGAGGGAGTCCGGCGTGCCCGATCTGTCCACTGTGGATGGTCCGGTGTTGTTGGTGGACGACCGGATCGACACGGGGTGGACGATGACGGTGGCCGCCCGGCTGCTGCGGCGGGCCGGGGCGTCGGCCGTGCTGCCGTTCGCGTTGGCGGTGACGGCTTGAGACCGACGACATGGGGCTGACGACGTGAGACTGACGACGGAACGGTTGGTGCTGCGGCCTTTCACGACGGCCGACGCGCGGACGTTCGCCGCGTACCGGTCGGACCCGGACGTGGCGCGGTACCAGGGGTGGGACGCGCCGTTCTCCTTGGCACAGGCAGAGGAGTTCGTCCAGGAGGTCGGCGCGGCGGACCCGACCGCGCCGGGGTGGTACCAGTTCGCGGTCGAGACAGGCGGGGTGCTCGTCGGCGACGTCGGGGTCGGCCTGCACGAGAACCTGATGCAGGCGGACATCGGGTACACGCTGGCGACCGCGTACCAGGGGCGCGGGTACGCGACCGAGGCCGTAGGACGGGTGCTGGCGCACCTGTTCGAGGAGCGCGGGTTGCACCGGGTGGCCGCCGAGTGCGACGCCCGCAACGAACGATCGGCGCGACTGTTGACCAGGCTCGGTTTCCGACAGGAGGGACACCGGGTGCGGAGCACGTGGACGAAGGGAGAGTGGACGGACGACCTGCTGTTCGGCCTGCTCGGCACCGAGTGGCGGGCCGCAGCTGACGACGGGGTGTGAGCGCAACGGGGTTCGGTGAAGGACCTACCGACTTCTACGGCTTTGTGGTTGTGTCCCACCCATGGCTGCCGTGGAGATCGGGACCCCGCACCGCCTGCCCGTCCGCAAGCTCGTCGCGGCGAGTATCGGCAACGCCATCGAGTGGTACGACTGGACCATCTATGCGACGTTCAGCATCTACTTCGCCACCCAGGTCTTCCCCAAGGACAACCCGAGACTCGCACTGATCAACACGCTCGCGGCTTACGCGATCGCGTTCTTCTTCCGACCGCTGGGCGGGTACCTGCTCGGCCGGTTCGCCGACCTGCGCGGGCGGCGGACGGCGATGCTGTTGACCATCGTCCTGATGGCCGGCGGTTCGGTCGCCATCGGAGTGCTCCCGACCTACGCGCAGGTCGGGTGGCTGGCGCCGATCCTGCTGCTGCTCGCCCGCGTCGCGCAGGGCCTGTCGCTGGGCGGTGAGGTGTCCAACGCCTCGGCGTACCTGGCGGAGATTGCGCCGCCGGAGCGCCGGGGGCGGTACTCGGCGTTCTTCTACATCTCCACCGGCGCCGCGGTGCTGGTGGCGTCGCTGCTCGGGTTCACGCTGGCCCGCACGCTCGACACCGCGCAGCTGTCGTCCTACGGCTGGCGCATCCCGTTCCTGGTCGGCGGTGTGCTGGGGCTGGTGGGCCTGTGGTTGCGGCGCAGCCTGGAGGAGACCGAGCAGTTCGAGCACAACAAGGTCAAGGCGCAGCAGCTCAAGAACCCGCTGATGACGACCCTGCGTGAGCACCCGAAGGCGGTCGGGCGGCTCGTCGGCTTCACCATGCTGTCGACGCTGTGCTACTACACGTTCTTCAGCGCGCTGACCCCGTTCGCGGTGTCCAAGCGCGGCGCGGACGCGGTGGACGTGTTCCTCGCCCTGTCGATCGCCACGGTCCTGTTCATCGCCCTGCAGTACCCGATGGGCGCGCTGTCGGACCGGTTCGGCCGCAAACCGCAGCTGCTCGCCTGGTCGGCCGCGACAGCGCTGCTCGTGGTGCCGCTGTCCACGCTGATCGGGCCGGGCGTGGGCAACCTGCTCGTGGTGTTCTGCGTCGGCCTCGGCCTCTACACGGCCATGACGTCCATCGCGCCCGCCGTGATGAGCGAGCTGTTCCCGACCGAGCTGCGCGCCCTGGGCATCGGCTCCTGGTACAACCTGACCGTGGCGCTGTTCGGCGGCACCGCACCGCTGGTGATCCAGGCGTTGCCGGGCACCACGTTCTTCCTCTACGTCGCGATCGGCGCCGTCATCGCGTTCTTCGTGATCCTCACGATGCCCGAGACCAAGGGCAGCGAACTGCGTTAAGGCCGCAATGGCACCAAGTCGTCGGCGTGCACGACCTCTCGGCGCTGCTCCGCCGGGAGGTCGTGGCTGGACCGGCCGATCAGCGCGGGCAGCTCGGCGGCGTCGAAACCGACCACGCCGCGCGCCACCACGTGCCCGGACAGGTCCACCAGCTCCACCACGTCACCGGCCTCGAACGCGCCCTCGACACCGGTGATGCCGGCCGCCAGCAGCGACCGCCGTCGGCCCACGACCGCGGCCACCGCGCCGTCGTCCAGCCTCAGCCTGCCGGTCGCGCCGGCCGCGTACCCGAGCCAGAAGCGACGCGCGGACAGCCGGGACCCGGTCACCGCGAACGCCGTGCCGACGTCCGCCGAGCTCAACGCCCGCATCGCGTCCGCCGCGCCGGCCAGCAACACCGGGATGCCCGCCGACGCCGCCAGCCGTGCCGCGGCCAGCTTGGACGCCATACCACCGGTGCCCAGCCCGGACGCGCCGACCGAACCCGCCCGCACACCGTCCACATCGGACGCGCCGGCCACCTCGGTGATGCGCTGCGCGCCCGGCTGACGGGGATCGCCGTCGTACAGCGCGTCCACGTCGGAGAGCAGGAACAACGCGTCCGCGCCCACCAGGTGCGCTACCAGGGCGGCCAGCCGGTCGTTGTCGCCGAACCGGATCTCCTCGGTGGCGACCGTGTCGTTCTCGTTCACCACCGGCACCGCGCCCAGCGCGAGCAGCCGGGAGAACGTGCGCTGCGCGTTGCGGTAGTGCGAACGCCGCACCACGTCGTCCGCGGTCAGCAGCACCTGCCCGACGGTCAGCGAGTACCGCCCGAACGAGTTGGCGTAGGCGTGCGCCAACGCCAACTGCCCGACGCTCGCCGCCGCCTGCTGCGTGGCCAGGTCACGGGGCCGCTTCAGCACGCCCAACGGCGCGAGTCCGGCCGCGATCGCGCCCGACGACACCAGCACCACCTGGCTGCCCGCCGCACACCGCGCCGCGACCGCGTCCACCAGCGCGTCCAGCCGCGACGGGTCCAGCCCGCCCGCGGCGGTGGTCAGCGACGAGGACCCGACCTTCACCACGACCCGGGACGCCGCGGACACCGCCTGCCGGGCCTGCGACGCCGCCACCGAACCGATCACTCGTCGTCGTCCTCTTCGAACTCGTCGTACGTGCCGGGGATGCGGCGGGCCTTCTTGGCCGCCAGGCGGTCGGACGCGCCCACCCGGTTGTTGGCCTCCAGCCGCGCGTCCGTGCCGCGGCCGGTCAGGGTCATCGCGATACCCGCGGGCGTCGTCGGCTCCCAGTCGAACACCAGCTCACCGATGGTGACCTGGCAGCCCGGCTCGGCACCCATCTTGACCAGCTTGTCCTCGACGCCGAGGCGGTTGAGCCGGTCGGCCAGGTAGCCGACGGCCTCGTCGTTGTTGAAGTCGGTCTGCCGGATCCACCGCTCGGGCCGCTCGCCCCGCACGATGAAGCCGCCCTCCGTCTCCGGGTCCTCCACCACGGTGAAGCCCTGGTCGTCCAGGGCCTTGGGCCGCAGCACGATCCGGGTCGACTCCTGCTTCGGCCGCGACGCCCGGTACTCCTCCACCACGCGTGCCAGCGCGAACGTCAGCTCCCGCAGGCCCTCGCGGCTGGCCGTGGACACCTCGAACACCGGCAGCCCGCGGGCCTCGATGTCCGGGCGCACGATCTCCGCCAGGTCCTTCGCCTCCGGGATGTCGATCTTGTTCAGCACCACCACGCGGGGCCGTTCGGCCAGGTCGTCGGCCAGGGAGGGGGTGTACTTCGCCAGCTCCTCCTCCAGCGCGTCGATGTCCGACAGCGGGTCGCGGCCCGGCTCGTAGGTCGCGCAGTCCACCACGTGCACCAGCACCGCGCACCGCTCGATGTGCCGCAGGAAGTCCAGGCCCAGGCCCTTGCCCTCGGCCGCGCCGGGGATCAGACCGGGCACGTCGGCCATGGTGAAGACGGTCTCGCCGCCGGTGATCACACCCAGGTTCGGCACCAGCGTGGTGAACGGGTAGTCGGCGATCTTCGGCTTGGCCGCGGACAGCACCGAGATCAGCGACGACTTGCCCGCCGACGGGAAGCCCAGCAGGCCGACGTCCGCGACGGACTTCAGCTCCAGCACCAGGTCCTGCGCCTCGCCCGGTTCACCCAGCAGGGCGAAACCGGGGGCCTTGCGCGCCTTGGACGCCAGCGAGGCGTTGCCGAGACCGCCGCGGCCGCCCTGGGCCGCGATCAGCCGGGTGCCCTCGCCGACGAGGTCGGCGACCATCTCACCCTCGGGGGTGAGGACCACGGTGCCGTCGGGCACGCGCAGTTCGAGGTCCGCGCCGTTCGCGCCGTCGCGGTTACCACCCTGACCGCCCTTGCCGCTGCCCGCGGCGGCGTTGGGGCGGAAGTGGAAGTCGAGCAGCGTGTGGACCTGCGAGTCGACGACCAGCACGACGTCGCCGCCCTTGCCACCGTTGCCGCCGTCGGGACCACCCAGCGGCTTGAACTTCTCGCGATGCACGGAGGCGACCCCGTTGCCCCCGTCACCTGCGGCGACGTGGATGACGACCCGGTCGACGAAGCGGGACACGGGGATTTCCTTTCCCAAGAAGCAACGAGGGGCGAGAGCCGGAATGCACCGGTCCCGCCCCTCGTCGGAGGTCGTTCCGTCTTACGCCCGAGGCGCTTAAGCAGCTACCTCGACCGGGACGATGTTCACGGTCTTGCGACCGCGCTTCGAGCCGAACTCGACCGCGCCGGGCGCCAACGCGAACAGCGTGTCGTCCTTGCCGCGACCGACGTTGACGCCGGGGTGGAACTTGGTGCCGCGCTGGCGGATCAGGATCTCGCCGGCCTTGACGACCTGACCGCCGAACCGCTTCACCCCGAGGTACTGGGCGTTCGAGTCACGGCCGTTGCGGGAGCTGGATGCGCCCTTTTTGTGTGCCATGGCTAGTCAGATCCTCACTTACCGGTGATGCCGGTGACCTCGACGCGGGTCAACTTCTGGCGGTGACCCTGGCGCTTGTGGTATCCGGTCTTGTTCTTGAACTTGTGGATGCGGATCTTGGGGCCCTTGGTCTGCTCGACGACCTTGCCGGTCACCGAGATCTTCGCCAGGGCGTCCGCCGCGGAGGTGACGTCTTCGCCGTCCACGACGAGGAGCGGCGCCGCGAAGGTGATCTCGGTGTCCGGCTCGCCTTCGAGCTTCTCGACCTCGATGACGTCGCCGACAGCCACCTTGTACTGCTTGCCGCCGGTCTTGACGATCGCGTACATCGGGACGGAAGTCTCCTGCTACTCGACGGGACGGGATCGCGCGCGCCTCGGCTCCGCTGAAACTAGCGAGCTGGGCTTCACGCGACAGGGCCCACCGGACGGCGGGCCGTGTATCAGGTTACGTGGCGGTGGACTGCGTGGTCAAACCGGGGTCTTCGAACCGGGATCGCCCAGGTCAGAGCCGGTAGCGGGAGCGGACGCAAAGCCGGGGCGGGGGTACCCCTCGGCGCGGGCCCCTCGCACGTACCCAACCACGAGGCACCGACAAATTCGGAAATCCGGGTGGTCCTCGCGTTCGGGAGCCGATTCGGGGGCGAGCGGGGCCGCACACGGCGAACCGCTGCTCAGCCAGGCTGAACAGCGGTTCGCCGGGTAGTGCCGGGTCAGCCTTCCTTGACCGCGCCCAGGGGCGGGCCGGCGGGCCTGGAGGCGGCACGGCGGGCCGTGCGGCGACGTGTGGTCACCGCCGGGGCCGTGGGCTCCTGGGCCCGACCGTTGAGCGGCTGCTCGACCGAAGAATCGGTCGGGATGGGCTCGGCGGTCCGCTGGGCCGGGGCGGGCGACTCGACGTGGGCCGGGACGCTCTCCTCGACGGGCGCGGCCGGGGGTTCCACCTCTGCCGCGGGTGCGGCGGGAGTGGGCTCGGCTGCCGGGACCGGCTGAGCCGCCGCAGCGGGCTCAGGGGCCGTCTCGGCGCCCGTCGTGACCGTGCCCGCGGCTGCGGCAGGGCTCGTCGGGGCGGCGGGCTGGGCGGGCTCGACCGTGGGCTGCACAGCGGGCTGCTCCGAGACCACCGCAGCGGGGGTCGCGGGCTCGTCGCCGTGCTTGACGACCGCACCCGCTTCCCTACGTGCCCGGCGGCGCTGGCGGCGGTCGCGCCTCGGGGTCTCCGGCGCGGCCTCCTCCTCGACCACGGCGGCCACCGGCTCGTCCGAAGTGGACGGCTCGGTGATCGCCTCGGGCTCCTCGGTGGGCTCCACGGTCAGCTCGGCCACCGGCTCCGGGGCCTCCGCGTTCTTCCCGCGACGCGACTTGCGGCCACCGCCCTGCGGCTGTTGCTGCTGCTGCGGCTGGCCACCACCGTTGCCGTTGCCACCACCGGTGCCGTGCAGGTGCGCGGACGGGTCGGTGGTCACGACCACGCCACGCCCGCGGCAGTGCTCGCAGGTCGTCGAGAACGCCTCCAGCAGACCGGTGCCGACGCGCTTGCGCGTCATCTGCACCAGACCCAGCGACGTCACCTCGGCCACCTGGTGGCGGGTCCGGTCCCGGCCCAGGCACTCGGTCAGCCGGCGCAGCACCAGGTCGCGGTTCGACTCCAGCACCATGTCGATGAAGTCGATCACGATGATGCCGCCGACGTCGCGCAACCGCAGCTGGCGGACGATCTCCTCGGCCGCCTCCAGGTTGTTCCGGGTGACCGTCTCTTCCAGGTTTCCACCCGAACCGGTGAACTTGCCGGTGTTCACGTCGATCACGGTCATCGCCTCGGTGCGGTCGATGACCAGGTAGCCGCCCGACGGCAGCCAGACCTTGCGGTCCAGCGCCTTGAGCAGCTGCTCGTCGATGCGGTACTCGACGAACGCGTCGTTGTTGCCCACGTGCCGGCGCAGCCGTTCCTGGAGGTCGGGCGCGACGTGGCGGACGTACGCGTCGATGGTGTCCCACGCGTCCGAGCCCTGGACCACGAGCGTGGCGAAGTCCTCGGTGAACAGGTCGCGGACGACCTTCACCAGCAGGTCCGGCTCTTCGTACAGCAGCTGCGGGGCCTGGGCCTTGGGCACGTCGGCCCGGTCCTTGATGACCTGCCACTGCGCCTGCAGGCGCGTGACGTCGCGGGCCAGCTCCTCCTCGGCGATGCCCTCCGAGGCGGTGCGGATGATGACGCCCGCGTCCTCGGGGACGACGCGCTTGAGGATGTCCTTGAGGCGCTTGCGCTCGTTGTCGGGCAGCTTGCGGCTGATACCGGTCGCGCCACCGCCGGGCACGTAGACCAGGAAGCGGCCGGGCAGGCTGATCTGGGTGGTCAGCCGGGCGCCCTTGTGACCCACCGGGTCCTTCGTGACCTGCACCAACACGCTGTCACCGGTGGACAGGGCCTGCTCGATCTTGCGGGCCTTGCCCTCCAGGCCGGCCGCGTCCCAGTCGACCTCGCCCGCGTACAGCACCGCGTTGCGGCCGCGGCCGATGTCGATGAACGCCGCCTCCATCGAGGGCAGCACGTTCTGCACCCGGCCGAGGTAGACGTTGCCGACCAGCGAACCGCTGCCCGACGAGGTCACGAAGTGCTCGACCAGGACGCCGTCCTCCAGCACGCCGATCTGCGTGCGGTCACCGCGCTCGCGCACCACCATGGTGCGCTCGACGGCCTCGCGGCGGGCCAGGAACTCGGCCTCGGACAGCACCGGGGCACGGCGGCGACCGGCCTCGCGGCCGTCCCGGCGACGCTGGCGCTTGGCCTCCAGCCGGGTGGAGCCGCGGACGCTGCGGACCTCGCTCTGCGCGGCCTCGGAGTCGGCCTTGTCGTCACGCGCGTCACGACTGGGGGTGGTCTCCCGGACGTGCACGACCGTGTTCGGCGGGTCGTCCTCGCTCGGGGCGGCTTCTTCCTCGGCGCCGGTCTTGCGGCGACGGCGACGCCGACGGCGGCGGCTGCCCGCGCCCTCTTCGTCGGCCGACGCGTCGTCGGCGGCTTCGGTCTCGGCTTCGGCTTCGACCTCGGCGGGCTCGTCGCTCGGCTCGTCCTCGCCGTTCTCGTCGCCGACGCCCTTGCCACGACCGCGGCCACGACGGCCACGACGGCGGCGGCGACGGCCTTCGCCCTCGTCACCCGCGTCGTCGGCGGCGTGCTCGTCGGAGTCGTCCTCGGTGTCGTCGAGGTCCTCGTCCCGGCTCACCGGGAGGGCTTCCTTGACCTTGACCACCGGCGTGGGCGGCAGGAACATCGCCGACGGCGGGGCGAACAGGGGCACCAGCGGCGCGACCTCGCGGGCCACCGCCACGGGTTCCTCGGTGTGTTCGTCCACCTCGCCGGTGACGATGTCGTCCCAGCCCAGCAGGCTGTCGGCGACCTTGAGCGCGAGATCCCGGCTCACGCTCGACTGAACGCCCTTGACCGGTTCACCGAGATCGGCGAGGGCGGCCACGACGTCCTTGCTGCTCGCACCGAGCAGCTTGGCCAGCGCGTGCACCCGCAGCTTGGCGGGTAGGTCCGCCAAGTCCGGAGGTGTGGCGTTACCCCCGCCGGCGATGCCGGCAGGCTTTTCCGTGTTCGACAATGCAGCTCCTCCGCCCCCGGGCGCGTCCCAACCGACGCGGCCGCGCAGGGGCCTCTCTTGTCCACTCACCGCCGCGGCTGGCGGCGGGAATCCTTGCCTCGCGCTGTGGCGCCCACCCGTGGGGCACGCGGCACAGCAGGTCCTCATAACTTAAGTCGACGACGCCGTCAGCGCCGTTCCGCACCACCCGGTCAGACCTCCGCCGCCCTGTCCAGGGCAAGCGGGTCGACCAGGCCGCCTTCGTCGTCCAGCCGCCCCTGCGCCATCCGGGTCGCCTTCGCGGGCACCGGCGGAACCAGGTCGGCGACGACTCGGAGCGCGCTCAGCACGTCGTCGGGTCTCACGGTAGGGGTTGTCTGCCGTACGACCGTCATGAGTATCCCACACGGTTGTGACAAATCTCGTGCATCGTGTCCCGCGTCGCTCGAATGCACCTCTACCTGGTGCCCCACCTCGGCAGACACGATCGCCGGACGCACGTCGAGGATCTTCTTGCCGTCCTTGGTCAACCGCTCGACCTCGACGGACTCCGCGGCGAGCAGCGCGGCCACGGCTTCGGTCAGCTCTTCGGGCGACACGCCGGGCAGCTCCACCCGCCAGGCGCTGGCCTCGATCCGCTCCGGCAGCGTGCCGCCGGCCGACTGGACGACCTCCAGCACGTCGAGGCCGGGCGGCAGCACGGCGTCCAGCGCGGTCCGCAGCGCCTCCGGGTCGACCGCGTCGACGACCTGGACCTCCACGTACTCGGCCTCGCTGGCCACCCCGGTCGGCGCCGCACCCACCCACGACACCTTCGGATGAGGGCTGAACCCCTGGGAGTAGGCCATGGGCACACCAGCCCGGCGCAGCGCGCGCTCGAACGTGCGGGCGATGTCACGGTGTGACGTGAACCGCAGCCGGCCGCGCTTGGCGTAGCGCAGTCGGAGTTTCTGCACAGGTGCGGCCGACGGGTTGGTGGGCTGGTGGCGACTCAGGGCTACTCCTTTGGGTAACCGGGTGGCTCACGATGGGGTGAGCACCCCAACGGTCCACGTTCCTACTCCACCAGGACGGTACCTTGGACATGTTCGGGACCGTTGCGCTTGTCTGCTCAGCCCCGTCTGGCTACCGTCCGGCAACAGCAGTCCGATTGACGGCCAGCCGTCCGGGCCACCCGACCGGTCCAGCCCTGGAGGTCCCCCGTGCCTCTGCACCGCCGCGTCCGAGCGGTCGCGGTCAGCGCCGCACTGCTCGCGACCGGGTGTTTCGCGGTGAGCACGCCCGCCGCGGCCGACCCCGACGAGCCGGTGACCGCGGTGGACTGCGTCCAGCCCGGTCCGACGCTGCGCTACCTGGTCGTGTTCTCCCCCGGCACCATCGCGCCGCTGGCGCAGGCGCAGGTCCTCGCCGCGTGCGGCACCACCACCCGGTACTACCCGCAGATCGCGGTGGCCGTGGCCGTGTCCGCCGATCCCCGGTTCGGCCAGAAGATCGGCGCCGACCGGGCGTACAGCGCACAGCTCGACGGCCTGTCCAAGCGCAACGGCGCCCCCGCCCAGCCGGCGGAAGGGCGGCAGAAGCGGGAGGACGAGCCGACCGGCACGCCCACCCAGGCGGGCGCGGTGGACCGCACCGCCGAGCAGTGGGACATGGACCTGATCCAGGCGGCCGAGGCGCACGCGGTGAGCACCGGCAGCCGGGACGTGGTGGTCGGCGTGCTCGACTCGGGCATCGACCCGACGCACCCAGACCTGGTCGGCGCGCTGGACCCGGCGCTGTCCGCGGGCTGCACGACCGGGGTGGCCGATCCGTCGCCCGCGGCGTGGGCGCCGACGACGTCCGGGCACGGCACGCACGTGGCGGGCACGATCGCGGCGGCCGACGACGGCCTGGGCACCACAGGGGTCGCGCCGGGCGTGCGGATCGCGTCGGTGAAGGTCGTGGACGACGCCGGGTTCATCTACCCCGAGTACGCCGTGTGCGGGTTCATGTGGGCCGCCGAGCGGGGCATGACCATCACCAACAACAGCTACTTCATCGACCCGTGGGTGTTCACCTGCCAGAACAAGATGGGCCAGTCCGTGGTCTACGAGGCGGTGCGGCGCGCGGTCGAGTACGCGACCGGCCAGGGCGTGCTGACCGTGGCGGCGACGGGCAACGCGGCGGCCGACCTGACCAAGCCGGGCCGGGACGCGTTGAGCCCGACCAACGCCGCGCCGGAGGACGTGAAGCCGCGGCCGGTGGACAGCACCTGCCTGGTGCTGCCCGCGCAGCTGCGCAACGTGGTGGCGGTGTCGTCGGTGGGCGCGGACAAGGTCAAGGCCGGGTACAGCTCGTACGGGCTGGGCGCGGTGGACCTGACCGCGCCGGGCGGCGACCGCAGGCAGGTGCCGGACGACGACAAGAGCGGGTGCGTGCTGTCGACCGTGCCCGACGCGGGGTACGACTACTCGTGCGGCACGTCGATGGCCGCGCCGCACGTGGCCGGGGTGGCGGCGCTGCTGGCGTCCACGCACCCCGAGGCGAGCGCCGGTGAGCTGACCCGGATGCTCAACGCGCGGGCGGAGACGCTGCCGTGCCCGGCGGACTACGACCTCAACGGCACCGGCGTGCAGGACGCCTACTGCACCGGCTACTCCGAGTACAACGGCTTCTACGGGCACGGCATGGTCGACGCGGTGGCCGCCGTGCAGGAGTGAGCCGGGGTCAGGCCGAGTACTGGTCCTGGTGGCGGCGCAACGCGCCCGCCAGGTCGGCCCGGCCGGCGATGCCGAGCTTGCGGTAGGCGCCGGACAGGTGCAGCTCGACCGTGCGGCGGGTGAGGAACAGGGCTTCGGCGATCTGCCGGTTGGTCAGGCCCTGCGCGGCCATGCCCGCGACGCGGGTTTCCTGCTTGGTCAGGCCGTGCACGGTGCCCTGGGCGGTGGCCGGCTCGCACGCCCGCAGTTCCTCGGCGGCCCGCCGGATCAACGGCTTCGACTCGCACCGGGCGCTCAGCTCGACGGCCTGCCGCAGGTACGGGATGGCGCGTTCGCCCTGGCAGCGGCGGCGCAGTTGCGCGCCCAGCTGCAGCAGCGCCTCGGCGTGCAGCAGGCGGGCGGGCGAATCGGTCAGGTACTCCACCGCCTTGTGCAACGCGCGGGTCGCGGCTTCGTCGTCGGTGGTGAGCCCGACGGAGATCAGCGCGGTGCCCATGGCCCGCGGGGTGCCCCAGCGCTTGGCGCGGGCGAGGTCTTCGGCGGCCAGTTGGGCGGCCACCTCACGGCGTCCCAGCGCGAGGTGTGCACGTACCGCCAACGCACGCCACGGCAGGATCGCCGGGCTGTCTATTTTGGACGCGGTAAGTCTTCGCCCGCATTCGAGCAGGTCCGCCAGCGCGCCCTGCGGGTCGCCGGTGGCGAGCTTGAGCTTGCCCCGGGCGTACAGCGTCACGTTGTGCTGGAACAGCTCCGGCAGCTCGTCTGCGAACCCGTAGCGCGCCAGCAGCTCCCGTGCCTCCTCGAACCGGCCGAGGTCCACCAGGACCTCCGCCAGCCGGGCCGCGCACAGGATCGCCATGGGGCACACCGCGACCGCGTCCAGTTCGTCGAACAGCCGCAGCTGCCACTTGAGGAACGTCTTGGCGCGCACCAGTTGCCCGCGGGCGAGGAAGTCCATGCCGTGCGCCATCGACACGACGGTGCCCTTGCGGAGGTGGTAGTCGTGCGGCTCGGCCTCGTTGCCGATCATGCGGCGGAACCGGTCGGACAGGTCCGGCGCGTCGGCCATGAAGGCCGTGCTGACGGTGAACACGAAGGGCTGCACGAAGATGTCGTAGCGTTCGCCGTCCAACGCCTCGGACGCGTACCGCAGGGCCTCCTCGGCCGACTCTCCGCGTAACGCGTGCCCGAGCGACATGACCGCGGAGTGGATCTGCTTCAGCCGTGGCGCCTGCGGCACCTCCGACTCCAGCTCGTCGGTGAACATGCTGGCGCGCAGCGCGAGGCCGACGTTGTTGCCCATGCCCGCGAGGTAGGACATGACCCGCAGTTCCCACGACTCGTCGTGCTCCTGCGACGTGAGCCGGGACACCAGTTGCAGGCCGATGGACAGCGCCAGCCGGGCCTCCGGGGCGCTGCACAGCCGCAGCAGCATGGTGACCGACTGGCCGGCGGCGGACCGGGCATCGTCGGCGTGGGCCAGTGAGTCGCGCAACCGGGCCATGCCCGCCGCCTGGTCGACCAGGAACGTGATGTGCACGAGTTCCAGTTGGACGGCGAGGCGTTCGTCCGACGACAGGCGTTCCTCCAGCGCGCGCTCCAGGTAGTCCTGTGCGTCGTCCAGCCGGTCGTCGTAGGTGGCTTTGCGGGCCGCGCGCCGCAGGACCTCCACGCCCCACGGGAGCGGCACGGCGCGCGCTCCGCGCAGGTGTTCGGCGATCCGCCCTTCGGACGCGCCCGAGTCCCGCAGCAGCACGGCGGCGCGCGCGTGGTCGGCGGCCTTGGTCGCGACCGGCAGGTCCGCCAGCACGGCGTTGCGCAGGTACACGTGGCGGAAACCGAGCGGGTAGTCGTCGCGGAACACGCGCAGCCGCACCAGGCCGTCGATGACCCGCAGTGCCCGGCGTGGTTCGACGTCCGCCATCGCGGCCAGGCGGTCCACGGTCGCGTCCTCGGCCAACACGGCCGCGGCGCGCACCACTTCGACCGCGCCCTCGTAACGGTGCAGCCGCACCCGCAGCGCCGCCCCGATCTTCTCCGAGCCGAGCGCGTGCACGTCGGCCGTGGTCGCACCGGGACGGTCGCGCAGCTGTTCCACCAGTGCCCCCAACAGCTTGGGGTTGCCCTTGGTGACTTCCCGGCAGGTCGCCGCGGGCGCGTCGCCGACGAGCTCGGCGACCGTGTCAACGTCCAATCCGGCCAGTTCGACGTGCTCGTGGTGCTCGGCCGCCAGTTCCGGCAGCGTCACCTCGCCGACCGGCGACTGGCCGGTGGTGGCGGCGAGCACGACCGCCAACGGCTGGTCGGTGACCCGGCGCAGCACGTAGGCCAGGCAGCGCAGGGACCAGCTGTCCGCCAGGTCCACATCGTCCACGACCAACAGCAGCGGCCCGCGGCCCAGCGCCTCTCGGACCACTCCGTAAAACCAGTCGAGCGACTCGGCCTGCCCGTCGCGCAGGCCCACGGCGAGCCGCCCGATCACGCCGCCGCGCAGATCGCTCTCCAGCCGGGCGCCGGCCGCGGCCGCCACCGTGAAGCCGAGGTCGCGGGCGTCCTCGGCGATCGCGCTCAACAGGGCCGACTTGCCGATGCCGATCTCCCCGCCGACCAGCAACGTCGAGGTCCGGCCCGGCAGCACGCCGCGCAGCAGCGCACGGGCCGCGCGCAGTTCGCGGTCCCGGCCCGGCAGTCTGGTCGGGTTCGATGCTGTCACCGGAGAGCTCCGATCCGCTGCGACGCAGCCGGTGCGGATGATCGGGACCACCACGGTAGGACACCTGTCCAGTCCCCCCGGTACCGAAGGGCCGTGATCGCCGCAGCGAGATTTCCTTCGGTACCCACCGTAGAGACGCCTCGCCGATCTTCGGCGAGAATCGGGTTCCGACTTCGGTATCCCGATTCACCGACCGCGCGAACAATACGTACGCCGTGTCCGGATATTTGCCGAGGGGCCGCTGTTAGCTTTCTCAGTTCCACTCTCGCAACGCGCGACGCAGGATCTTCATCGCGTTATAGACCCGTGACTTCACGGTGCCCTCCGGAATGCCCAGGATCACTGCCGCCTCGCGCACGGTCCGACCGCGCACGTACGTCTCGTAAATCGCGGCACGGTGTTCCTCGCCGAGCTTGCCGATCACGTCGTTGAGCACCATGGCGGACAGCCGCCGTTCGGTCTCGTCCGGGACTTCGACCGTGTCCGGGCTGGTCAGCTCCACTTCCTGAGGTCTCGACTGCCTCGTGCGCCACCCGTCGATGACGATCCTCCTGGCCACTGTGAGCAGCCAGCCCCGCAGCATCCGCGGGTCGCGGACCAGCGTCTCGGCGTTCTGCCACGCACGGATCAAGGTCTCCTGGACCACGTCCTCGGTCCACTGCCGGTCGTGGTTGGTCAGGCCGAGCACATGGGCGTACAACGTGCCCTTGAACTGCGCGTACAGCGCGGTGACGAGTTCTTCTCCGGCTCGTCTGTCGTCCACCCGGACACCGCCCATTGAATTCATGGAGTACCAAACCTCCCAGAGTTCTCGCGCGGCGGGGCGAATAAGACAGTGGGGAACGTACTACAACACAAGGCCGCGATCCACCCACTGCACAGTCGGTTTCGGGGACGTTACCAACCGTTCTAGGGGCCGCATCGTGTTGACCATCCGGGCGGTTCTGGAGTAGCGGTGTGATGCAGATCACATATCTCAATTGAACCTTCTGTCGAACCGTCGCACACGACGTTCGTAGTTCCTCACTAGAGGGTGGATCGGTTCTTTAACAGGGGGGAGCACACGTGGTGCTCGCAGTCTCGGAACAGGACGCCGCCGTGTGGGACGTCGCCACGCTGTCCGGGCGGATGGCCTACGTCACGATGTGCCTGACCGCGTGCTGGGGCGTGCTCACCGCCACCGGCTGGGTCCGCAAGATCACCGGACGTGCCGCGCTGCGCACCACGCACCAGGTGCTGGCGACGTTCGCGATGGCCACCGCCGTGGTCCACGGGATGGCGTTCGTGCTGCTGGAGAACGGCTCGCTGGCGATCTACCAACTCCTGCTGCCGCTCGTCGGCGGCGGTGAGGTGCGGCACGCGCTGGGCGTGGTGGGGCTGGAGCTGATGATCGCGGCCTCGGTGACGGCCGCGCTCGGGCGCACCGTGTTCTACCGCAACTGGCTGCGCCTGCACCGGCTCGCGTACATCGGGGTGTGGCTCAGCGCGATGCACGCCTGGCTCGGCGCCGCCGCCAACGGCCACGTCGCCGTGGTGTGGCTGGGCGGGATCACCGTGCTGATGCCCGCGATAACGCTGACCATGCTGCGGTTCCTGCCGCCGCACGTGCTCGTGCGGATGGGCGTGATCGAGGCCGCACCGCCACAGGCCGAGAACGACGAACCCCGGCCCGACGAACCCCGGCTCGGCCAACGGCGGCTCGACCAACAGCGGCTCGATGACGACCAGCCGACGGTGGAGAACGGTCCGACCGGGCTCCGGGTCGCCGTCGACCACGCCCGGTGCCGGCACTTCGCGCTGTGCCAGGACCAGGCGCCCAAGGTGTTCCGGGTGCTGGACGACGGCCGGCTGCGCTACGCGCGCAACCCCGACGCCGACCAGACGCCGCAGGTGCACGCGGCGGCACGGGTGTGCCCGATGCGCGCGATCCGCGTCAACTCCGCCGACACCGAAGTCCCCGTCCCCCCGGCACCGGTGTCAGCCAGGCACCGCGCTCGATGAGCGGCCAGGATCACTGAGCGACGGTCATCACCGAGGGCCGGATCAGCCCTGCGTCAACGCCGGGTTGCGCACGGGGGACCCCTTGCCGACCGGCGAGATCGGCAGCAGCGTCCGACCGGTGGGGCCGACCTCGATGTCGGTGCCCATCGCCGGGCACACACCGCAGTCGAAGCACGGCGTCCAGCGGCAGTCGTCCTGCTCACGCTCGTCCAGCGCGTCCTGCCAGTCCGCCCAGAGCCATTCCTTGTCCAGCCCCGAGTCGAGGTGGTCCCAGGGCAGGACCTCCAGCTCCTCGCGCTCCCGGGTGGTGAACCAGGCCAGGTCCACGCCCAACGGCGGCAGCACGGCCTCGGCGGCCTGCACCCAGCGGTCGTAGGAGAAGTGCTCGGACCAGCCGTCGAACCGGCCGCCCTCGCGCCACACCCGCTCGATCACCAGGCCGATGCGCCGGTCGCCGCGCGACAGCAGTCCTTCGATCAGCGACGGCTTGCCGTCGTGGTAGCGCATGCCGATGTTGCGGCCCAGCGCGCGGTCGGAGTTCACCGCCTCGCGCAGCTTGCGCAGCCGGTCGTCCACCGTCTCCGGGTCGCACTGCGCGGCCCACTGGAACGGCGTGTGCGGCTTGGGCACGAACCCGCCGATGGAGATGGTGCAGCGGATGTCCTTGCGGCCGGAGACCTCCCGGCCCGCGCGGATGACGTTCTTGGCCATCTCGGCGATCTGGACCACGTCGTCGTCGGTCTCGGTGGGCAGGCCGCACATGAAGTACAGCTTCACCTGCCGCCAGCCCGCGCTGAACGCCGCGCTGACCGTGCGGATCAGGTCTTCCTCCGACACCATCTTGTTGATCACGCGCCGGAGGCGTTCGCTGCCGCCTTCCGGGGCGAACGTCAGGCCGGAGCGGCGGCCGTTGCGGGACAACTCGTTGGCCAGGTCGATGTTGAACGCGTCGACCCGCGTGCTGGGCAGTGACAGGCTGGTGTTCGTGCCCTCGTAGCGGTCCGCGAGGCCCTTGGTGATCTCGGCGATCTCCGAGTGGTCCGCGCTGGACAGCGACAGCAGGCCGACCTCCTCGAAACCGGTCGCCTCCAGGCCGCGCTGCACCATCGCGCCGATGCCCTCGATGGACCGCTCGCGCACCGGGCGGGTGATCATGCCCGCCTGGCAGAACCGGCAGCCGCGGGTGCAGCCGCGGAAGATCTCCACGCTCATCCGCTCGTGCACGCTCTCCGCCAGCGGCACCAGCGGCTGCTTCGGGTACGGCCACGCGTCGAGGTCCATCGTGGTCCGCTTGAACACCCGGTACGGCACCCGCTCGCGGTTGGGCACCACGCGCTGGATGCGGCCGTCCGGCAGGTACTCCACGTCGTAGAAGCGCGGCACGTACACGCCGCCGGTCTCGGCCAGCCTGGTCAGGATCTCGTCCCGACCGCCCGGCCGGCCCTCGGCCTTCCACGCGCGGACGATGTCGGTGATCTCCAGGACGGCTTCCTCGCCGTCACCGAGCACCGCGGCGTCGACGAACGGCGAGATCGGCTCCGGGTTGAACGCCGCGTGCCCGCCGGCCACCACGATGGGGTGGTCCTCGGTGCGGTCGGCGGCGTGGATCGGGATGCCCGCCAGGTCGAGCGCGCTGAGCAGGTTCGTGTAGCCGAGTTCGGTGGCGAAACTCACGCCGAGCAGGTCGAAGGCGCCGACGGGCCGGTGCGCGTCCACGGTGAACTGCGGGACGCCGTGCTCCCGCATCAGCTTCTCCAGGTCGGGCCACACCGCGTAGGTCCGCTCGGCCAGCACGTCCGGCTGCTCGTTGAGGACCTCGTACAGGATCATGACGCCCTGGTTGGGCAGCCCGACCTCGTAGGCGTCCGGGTACATCAGGGCCCACCGCACGGCGGCGGAGTCCCAGTCCTTGACGGTGGCGTTGAGCTCCCCGCCGACGTATTGCACCGGCTTGGACACCCTCGGCAGCAGGGGTTCCAGGGCGGGGAAGACCGACTCGACACTCACGCCAATCAGGGTAACGGCAGCGTCGGCACGCGTCAGAACAGCGGTCCGGTGATGGTCAGGCCCAGTTCGGACCCCGCGCCCGCGTACAGGCCGAAGAACAGCAGCGCGGCGCCGGCGAGGGACAGGTCCTTGCTGAACTGGGTCATCGCCATCTGCTTGGCCTGCGGGTCGGTCTCCTTCCAGAACGGGTGCATCAGGAACGCCGTCGGCAGCAGGAAGATCACCAGCAGCAGGGCGCCGAGATCCGCCCACACACCCAGGAGCAGCATCAATGCCCCGACGATCTGGAGCGCACCAGTGCCGAGGGTGGCGATTTTCGCCGACGGGACGCCCTTGGAACCGGCGTACCCGGCCATGGCGTCGGTCTGGGTGAAGTGGCCGATCGCGGAACCGACGAAGACGAACACGAACAGGATGCGGCCGACGAGTGCGATGACATCCATGGACGGACCTCCGGTACTCGGGGTTCGTCCAGTGTTCGACCACTTCAGGTGAGCAGCAACTTGCCGAGCCTCCGAGCCGCGACAACCACTCCGATGGCCGCCATCACGACGAAGTACACGACGTGGCCCAGCGCGCCCCAGCCGACGTAACCCGTGGTCAGCGCTCTCATCAGCTCGATCGCGTGGTACAGCGGCGTGCACTGGACCACGGTCTGGAGCCAGCCCGGGTAGACCGACAGCGGGTAGAAGGTGGTCGAGAACAGGAACAGCGGCATCACGGCCAGCTGCACCAGGTCGAAGTCGTGCCACGACCGCATGAACGTGGCCGCGGCCATGCCGGCCGCCGCGAACGCCAGCGCGACCAGCAGGCACACCGGCAGCGCCAGCAGCGCCCACGGCGAGCTGATCAGCCCGAAGCCGAGCATGACCACGATGAACCCGCCCGAGTACAGGCCGCCACGGATCAGGCACCACGCGGCCTCGCCGAGCGCGATGTCGACTGGGCCCATCGGGGTGGCCAGCACCGCGTCGTACACCTTGGCGTACTTGAACTTGAAGAACAGGTTGAACGTCGCCTCGAACACCGCGCCGTTCATCGCCGACGCCGCCAGCAGCGCGGGCGCCACGAACGCGGCGTAGGGCATCGGCCCGCCGGGGCCCTCGACGGTGGTGACCAGTTGCCCGAAGCCGAAGCCGAGGGAGAGCAGGAAGAACAGCGGCTCGAAGAAGCCGGAGATCACCGACATCCAGGCGCGCTTGCTGACCAGGTAGGAGCGTTCGACCAGGACGTGCGAACGGCCCGCGTACAGGCCGGGCGGGATGATCCGGAACAGCAGGCCGTTACTGCTCTTCGGCGCGGCCGGCGGGTTCGCGGTGTCCAGGCCGTCGGTGTCCGGGCCGTCGTTTCGCGACGCCTGCGTGGAGGACTCGCGGGTCATACAGCCAACCTCCGGTGGAAGTAGCGGCGACCCAGGACGATGCCGAGCACGACCAGGGCGGACAGGTAGGCGACGTGGCCCGCGGCGGGTAGCAGGCGCAGGGTGCCGAACGTGACGCCGCGGGCGAGTTCGATGCCGTGCCAGACGGGCGTGACCCAGGCCAGCGGGTGCAGCCAGTCCGGTAGTTGGCTCATCGGGAAGAACCCGCCGGTGAACAGGGTCATCGGCATCACCAGGAAGCGGAAGATCACGTTGAACGAGTCCGGTTTCTCCCTGGTCGCGGTGAAGGCGACCACGGGCGCGGTGAACGCCATGCCGGCGAGCACCGCGAACGGCACGGCCAGCACCGCCGACGGGTTGGTGATCGCGCCGAGCGCGACGGCGATGCCGAGGAACACCGCGGTGCCGGCGGCCAGGCGCAACGCGATCCACAGCAGCTGGCCGTAGAGGACCTGGGCGGGGGTGATCGGAGTGGACACCACCCCCTGGTACGACCGCTGCCACTTGAACGCCGAGAACACCGCCCAGGTGGACTCGAACACGGCGTTCTGCACGGCGGTGATCACCAGCAGCGCCGGTGCCAGGAACACCACGTACGGGTGGCCGCCGGTGGCCTCGCCCGCCTGCACCTGGGAGCCGAACCCGACGCCCATGGCCAGCAGGAACAGCACCGGCTGGAGGAAGTTGGAGATGACCGTGGCCCGCCAGTTGCGGCGGTACCAGGTCCAGTGGCCCTCCACCGCGACCAGCGCGGCGCGGAACGGGCCGAGGACGTGCACGTTCATCAGTCCACCAACGTCCGGCCGGTCAGGCGCAGGAACACGTCCTCCAACGTGCCGCGGCGCACCAGGCTGGACACCGGCCGCACGCCCCGCGCGTGGGCCGCGGACAACGCCGCCTCGCCGTCCGCGGTGTAGAGCAGCACCCGGTCGGGCAGCACCTCGACCCGTTCGGCCAGGTCACGCACCTCGGCGGCGCTCTGCTCGCCCGGCGGGAAGCGCAGCTCCAGCACTTCCCTGGTCGAGTAGCGGCGGATCAGCTCGGACGGTGAGCCCTCGGCCGCGATCCGGCCGCCGTCCATCACCACCAGCCGGTCGCACAGCTGCTCGGCCTCGTCCATGTAGTGGGTGGTGATGATGAGCGTGACGCCGGACTGCTTGAGCCGGAACAGCCGGTCCCACAGCAGGTGGCGGGCCTGCGGGTCCAGGCCCGTGGTCGGTTCGTCGAGCAGCAGCAGGTCCGGGTCGTTGACCAGGGAGCGGGCGATGGTGAGCCGCCGTTTCATGCCGCCCGACAGCGGCTCCACCTCGGCGTCGGCCCGGTCGGTGAGCTGGGCGAACTCCATCAGCTCCACCGCCCGCTCGCGCACCGCCGACCGGGACAGGCCGAAGTAGCGGCCGTAGACCTGGAGGTTCTGCCGGACGGTCAGCTCGGTGTCCAGGTTGTCCTGTTGCGGCACCACGCCCAGGCGGGCGCGGATCTTCGGGCCGTCCACGTCCGGGTCCATGCCGAGCACGCGCAGCTCGCCGCCGGTGCGCGGGGACACGCAGGCGACCATCCGCATGGTGGACGACTTGCCCGCGCCGTTGGGGCCGAGGAAGCCGAACGCCTCTCCCTTGCTGACCTCGACGTCGATGCCCCGGACGGCTTCGAACGAGCCGAAGTGCTTGGTCAGGCCCTTGGCGTGGACGAGGGTGGAGGTCACGACCGTCACGTTAGCGGCGGGGCCCGACATTCCCGGAGCGGTTTTAGGGTGGCTCCGTGAAGATCGACCTGATCTGGCCAACGGTGGCCGATGAACAGTTGCGGGCCGAGGTGCACGAGGTGCTGCACGCGGTGGTGGCCGCCGGCGGCGCGATCGGCTGGCTGACCCCGCCGGGGCGTGCGGAGACCGACGCGTGGCTGGACCGCGTGCTCGGCTCACCGCAGGACGGCGCGCTCGTCGTGGCGCGGGTGGACGGTGTGCTGCGCGGCACGGCGACGTGGCGGCGGTCCGACAGCGAGGTGTTCGGGCACATGGCCGAGGTGCGGCGGGTGACGTCGCACCCGGCGGCGCGCGGGCTGGGGTTGGGTTCGCGGTTGGTGCGCGCGGTGATCGAACACGCCCGTGCGGCCGGGTTGGAGATGCTGACGCTCGGCGTGCGCGGCAACAACCACGGCGCGATCCAGCTGTACGAACGCCTGGGGTTCCGCGAGTGGGGCCGGCTGCCGAACGTGATCGCGGTGGGCGACATGCGGTTCGACGACGTCCGCATGTACCTCCCGCTCGGCCACCGCGAGGGCGTCGTGCTGCACGGCTCGGCCGCGGGCGGCCTGGGCTCGTCGCCGCGGCGCTCCTAGGCCACGATTCGTGCTGGCTGCGGCCTTGTCGACCATGCCTGTGCCGCGGATCACCGCTCCACGACGAGGCTCACAGCCCGTACACAGGAAACGCACAGGGCTGAGCGACCCTCACAGATCAGACTCTGACCATGATGCTGACGGGCAAGGACGGACTCCTCGGACAAGCGGCGAAGTTCGCTTCGGTCGGAGCGGTGTCCACGCTCGCCAGCATCGCCATCTACGCGGCGCTGCGCGGGTGGATGCCCGCGATGACCGCGAACGTGGTGGCTGTCACGGTGACCACAGTGGCGGGTTCCGAACTGCACCGCCGGTTCACCTTCGGCGGCGCGCACGCCGCCGCCGGCGGCCGGATGCTCACGCAGAACGTGATCAGCGGGCTGTGGGCCTGCACGTCCAGTTCGCTGGGGTTGTACCTGGTCGCGTCGCTGGTCGTGACGCCGACCGTGGACCAGGAGTCGGCCGTGCTGCTGGCGATGAGCGTGATCGGCGGGCTGGTCCGGTTCGCCGCCCTGCGCCTGTGGGTCTTCGCCGGCGGTCGTCGGACGCAGCGCCTCGGGTTCACACCGGGCCGCTGGTCGGGCGCCGCTCAGAGGTTCGCGAACCAGACCCTGATCCCGGCCTCGGCCGCCCAGCGCTCCTAGGCTTTTCCGCCCGTCACGACGAACGGCCCGGAACCACACGGTTCCGGGCCGTTCGGGGGTGGCAGCTCAGAGGTTCGGGAACCAGAGCTTGATCTCGCGCTCGGCGGACTCCGGCGAGTCCGAGCCGTGCACCAGGTTGAACTGGACCTCCAGGCCGAAATCGCCCCGGATCGTGCCCGGCGTGGCCTTGTCGACCGGGTCGGTGCCGCCGGCCAGCTGGCGGAACGCCGAGATCGCCCGGCTGCCCTCCACGACCAGCGCGACCAGCGGACCACCGGTGATGAACTCCACCAGGTCGTTGTAGAAGCTCTTGCCGTCGTGCTCGGCGTAGTGCTGCTCGGCGGTCGCGCGGTCCACGGTGCGCAGTTCGAGGGCGGCCAGCGTGAGGCCCTTGCGCTCGATGCGGGAGATGACCTCGCCGACCAGGCCGCGGCTGACGCCGTCGGGCTTGACCAGGACCAGGGTGCGCTCGCTCACGGCGGTCAGTACTCCTTCGTACGGGATTGTGCGACTGGGTCAAGGGTAGCCGCAGGTGCGATAGTGCCCCCCGTGACCACCGAAAAGCCCCACGCGGACACCGTCCTCGTCACCGGTGCCGCAGTGATGTTCGTGCTGTTGCGCCTGCTCGCGGTATCGCACTACGAGTGGCACACGACGTTGGATTACTGAGTACCGCAGTTACAGTAACACTATGACCGGCCGTTCCCATGCAGGCTCGTACGGACGTCAGTCCGCAGGCAACGCCTCCCCTGTCGTAGACCAACATCGCGTCAACGAGGCGGCGTGCGGCGAGCACGGATGGGAGACCGTCGAGCGGTACTCGGACTACGTCTCGGCGTCGCGCTTCGGGAAGAAGAAGCGTTCAGACTGGGGGAAGCTCGTCGCGGACGTGAAGGCGGGCCGACTCGACGTCGTGGTGATGTGGGACCTCTCCCGCGGCGACCGCACGGTGTCGAGTTGGGCGGAGTTCGTGGACCTGTGCCGGGAGCGTGGCGTGCTGATCCACGCGACGGCGCACTCACGTACTTACGACGCAAGGGTTCCACGGGACTGGCGCACGTTGATGGACGACGGTGTCGAGGCGGGCTTCGACTCTGAGCAGAAGTCCCTTGTGGTCCGCCGTGGCATCGCCGGCGCAGCGCTCGCCGGCAAGTCCCACGGTCGCCCTGGCTACGGCTACACCCGCCGGTACGACCAGACCGACCGCAGGCTCTACGTCGACGTTCCCGACGAACGGGCCGACATCGCTCGCGAGATCATCACGCGGTGCGCCGCCGAGGAGCCCCTGAAGCACATCGTCGAAGACCTGAACTCCCGCTTCCTCGGGCCAAAGGGCAAGCCGTGGTCGTCCGTGGCGGTGAAGACGATCGCCACCCACCCGCGGTACATCGGGATGCGCCGCCACAACGGAGAGCTGTTCCCGGCCAACTGGAAGCCCATCATCGACGAAGCCACCTTCCACCGAGCGGTAGCGGTCCTCACCGCCCCCGACCGGAAGAGGTCGGCACCTGCCTCGATGAAGCACTTCCTCAGCTACATCGCCAGCGCCCCGTGCGGTCTGCCGCTCAACGTCGCACCGGAGGGCAAGCAACGCCCTGCCCGCTACCGGTGCTTCCACGACACCTGCGTCTCGGTGCGCGTGGACGATCTCGACGACATCGTCACCGACGTCATCCTCAAGCGCCTCTCCCGCCCTGATGCCCGAGGGCTGTTCGTGCCACCGGACGGTGAGGCGTCCGAAGCACAGGCTGAGGTCTCGCGCCTACAAGCCCGGCTCGACGAGGCCAGGGCGTCGTTCGCGTCGCCGAACGGCATCTCAGCCGTTGCGCTGGCAGCCCTGGAGCACGCGGTTCAGCCGCAACTGGAAGCCGCACAGCGACGCGTTGCGGAACTGACCACCTGCGCGGCGGGCCTGGAGTTGCTGGGTGACGGCCGTTTCACGGTCGATGTCGGTGCGCCGCGCTGGGAAGCGCTGTCGCTCGCCGGCCGCCGATCCATCGCGAAGACCCTCTTCGAACGCATCGAACTCGGCCCATCGGACCGGCGTCTGACCCGCTGGGACAGCCGTGAGGACCGCTTGCTCGCGGCAGTCGAGCGCACGACGTTCGACTGGCGAGTCGCCGAAGTCCGCTAGTTACTCCGGCTCGCCGAGCGTTCATCGGCGCATCTCGACGAGTAGGCGGGCATCAGGCTCTCGATGTTGCTGTGCATACACCGGCTCGGGATCATGGATGGTGCAGCCGACGAGTTGGAGCCGTAGATGCAGCCTCGGAGCACGAGCGCCACTGTCCGCACGCTCGATGGTTTGCACCTCGCTGGCACCCTTACCTCGCCCGCCAGCGCGCCGTCGCATGCCGTGCTGCTGGTACACGGGGCCGGCGTGACGCGGGAAGAGGGCGGCTTCTTCACCCGGCTGGCTGACGGACTGGCTGGAGCCGGTGTCACCTCCCTGCGCTTCGACCTCCCTGGCCACGGCACGAGCGAAGGGCGTCAGGAGGACCTGACCTTGTCCTCGATGCTCAACGTCATCCGCTCGGGACTCGACCACCTGCGCGGGCTGGCCGAACTGTCGTCAGTGAGCTTGGTGGCGGCCAGCTTCTCGGGCGGCGTGGCGGCGTACTACGCGGCCAAGATGCCCGCCGAGGTGTCCAGGCTGGTCTTGTTCAACCCGCTGATCGACTACAAGAAGCGGTTCGTGGACGAGAAGCGGGCTTGGGAAGGTGGTCAGATCAGCGAGAAGGCCGGGCAGCAACTGCTCGAACAGGGCTTCGTCGGCCACTCGCCGACGTTCAAGCTCGGCCGGCCGATGCTCAACGAGGTGTTCTGGCTTCAGCCGCGGGCGACCCTGGGGGATGTCGCCGCCCCGACGCTCATCGTCCACGGCACCGAGGACACCTTCATCCCCGTCGAGTCGTCACGGGCAGCCGACAGCCAACTGACCTGCGAACATCAGCTGATCGAGTTGGAGGGCGCCCAACACGGGTTCGCCGTCCATGATGATCCCGAGTACGCCGACCCGCAGAGCCAGCAGTGGCAGGCGTCCGTCATCGCCGCCGTGACGCAGTGGGTGACGACGCACCGTTAGCTATTAGCCGTGAACGGCTTCGTGCAGGCCCCGTACGGCCGGCCGGTTCCGCCAGGGCTTGAGGACATGGAGTACCCGGACCAGCTCGCGTTTGGTTCGCTGTGAGTTGGCGTCCTTGGCACGGCGGGCCGACGCCACGCCGGTGACAGCGGCTTGATCCGGTTCACCGGCCAGCGCCAGCGATGCGGCCATCCACGACAGGAAGAACCCGTAGTCCCGCGGCGAGAAGTTCTGCTCGGTGAGCGTGCGTTCGTAGAGGGCGACTGCGCGGCGGGGCTGCCCCGCTTCGGTTTGGCAGATGGCGGCCTGCATGGTCAGGAGCGGTGCGCCGTAGTGCGCCCCCAGGCCGCGTTCATCAGGCCGATCTTCGGCTTCGGTGAGCAGCCGTCGCGCTTCATCCAGCTTGCGCTCGACGGCGTCGATGGAGGCTCCTAGCATGGCGTCGGCCCGCGCTTCCTGCTGCACCGCCTCGGCCTTGACCCGCTTGGGCAGATCAAATGACGGGTGCTGGGCAGCCTGGCTCAGCGTCAGCATCCGCATGGGATCGCGCTCGTCGTAGGCGAGCTGTGCCTTCTTGACCAGGACGTAGCCCTGCATCGGCATGTCGCCGGCTTCCTGTGCCCACTCGATGGCGCGGTCGTGCCAGTAGAGCGCCGTGGCGAGGTCACGTAGGTCGCGGTACAGCCACCCGGCGAACTCGGCCACGTCGGCACCCACCGCCAGCAACTCCCGGCGGACGTTCGTCTTCACGTCCCGGGCCTGGTGCTCGATGGCGCCCAGCAGTCCGAGCACCACCGGCAGCGTCCCGTGGGTGCCGACCATGCCGTCGTCCGTCTTGCACGCCACCAGTTGGTTCCTGAAGTACTCGACCACCGTGCCGTCGACGTATCGACGCGCGTCGTCGAGCGCGGCGGCGAGCCGCGGACTCTCCGGCAGGCCGAGCGCGGGCAGCGTCGAGATGCTCAAGCCGTGTTTGATCAGCGATCGGCGGTTCAGTGGACTCATGTCGCCCCATTCGGTGGCCGTGACGGCAGTGTTCCCTGACTGCCCGGTGGCCTCACCGAGCTGGTCAAGGATGGCGTCGAGGCCACTGGCAGTCGCGGTTCGCGCATCGAGCGGCAGCAGCACCGGGCGACCATTGATCATCACTGGCAGCACGAGCCCGTGCTTGTCCTGGCTCGCTGGCGCTTCATCGGGCAGCGGTGTCGCCTGGTGCTGTCGCACCGCCGAAGCCTTGTCGCCGGGCTCTGGCGGTGCGCTCGGCATCCGAAACCACAGTAAGTCGCTGGGGATGCCCAGGACATGCGCCCAGCGCATGAGCTTCTTGAGGCTGTTGATCTCCTCGCCGTTCTCGATGTGGCTCAGCCTGGCCTGGGAGATGCCGCCCCACGACGCGACAACCTCTTGGGGAATGCCCCGGCCGTGGAAGGGATGGGTACGGAAGGCCCGGATGACCGCGCCCATGTCACAGGCGGCGAGCGCCTGCCGCATCGTCGGGTGCTGCCAGAACTCGGCGGGCACCACTGGGGGCTGTGCTTGGAGCTGCCGCGCGACCTTCATGCAGGCGTGGCACAGCGAGTTTCGGTTGTCGCGGGCAAGTCGTGTGCCGCAGCGACAATGGCGAACTTCCTGCTGCCTGCCCATGTCAGCAATCCCCGCCCGGTTCCCCCGTAGTGACACTGCGCCAGCCCGGTCACATTACGCGCACGCAGCGTAGCCGGTGATGAGTTTTCCGCATAGGCACATGCGGACGAGCGCGACCGCAAAACAGCAGGTGAGGTCCACTCTCGTCACAGGCACCTGACGCCGGATGAACCCCACTGGATCTTCCCCGACTGATCCCGGTGGACGCGCCCCCGGCGTCGGGTGCCGCCCTACCTCGTCGTCTTGGTGGTGCGAACCCGGGAACAGGTGCCTACGTCATGACAACCAGCGGCAACACCCGCGACGCCCACCAGGTGGTGTGGGGATACCTGCACACCGAGCAAGCCGACGAGATCGAGATCGCGGCGTTGCGACATGAGATTGCCGCGTTCTGCCGCAGGCGTGGCCTCAAGCTGGCCGGCGTCCGGATCGACCGTCGGCTTCCGACTGACCAGATCGTGCGGCCGGGGTTCAGCGCCCTGCTGGAAGTCCTCGAACTGCGGGAGTCGTACGGCGTCGTGGTGCCTCACCTGGACCGGTTGTCCGAAGAGGTGAACGCTCGGGCGTTGTTGACGCAGCGCATCAAGCACACCGCCACCGAACTCATCGTCATCGACGACGAGTTGCCGACGCCCGATGCCGACACCTGGGCGAAAGGCCGTCATGGATAAGGCACAACTCGTCTACATGTCCTGGCTCACGAGCGTCAACAGCTCCCTTGGCCGGTACATCGGGCGCCTCATGAACGACGCAACCGGGTCCACCACGACGTCCTACACCGTGCCGCTGGCCGAGGTCGAGCGTGAACTTGGCGATGAGCTGATGCAGCTTGCCCGCGTGCTGCTGGACAAAGCAGAGGGGACGGCGCAACCGGACGACGACCACCCGCCACCTGAGTCTCGCCACACGAAAGGTTCCCGGCCCGAAAGCCTTGCTCTCACACGCTTTCCCGGCCGGGTTGACAACGATGCACCCACCCGACGAAGGGGAAAATCATGACCGCGACGATCAACGCCGAGGCGTTGGCCGTGGACGATCCGTTCGCTCTCCACATCCAGGTCATCACTGACGCACCGAACGGTGCGCAGGGCGCGTGCACCAACGGAACCGATGACGGCTGCGACCCCACCTGCGCGTCGGCTTGCGTCACCGGCGGCGTGTGAGGACGACCGTCCGGTTCGACTCAGAGGGCCGGGTCCGCCCGGCCCTCTGGCTGCCCGTCCCGCGCTGCACATTCCGGAGGAACGGATGATTCCCGCTGGTAAGAAGCCGCTGTACCGGCACACGGGTGTCGCGCTGCTGCGGGCCGCGGCGGCGCCGCTGACCGACGCGCCCGACCGGTGGCCCGACCTGACCGACATCCCGTGCTGCCGGTTATGGCTGGACCGGATGTGGTCGCGGCCCAGCTTGGCGGAGGCCGTGCGGCAGGCCAGCCCGTCGCTGGCCGACCGCGTCGACGCCATCCGGGCGGGACAGACGATGCCCGACAGGCAGATCCGCAGCGCGACCCTGTCCACCGCGCGGTACGCGCTGCGCGGTATCGGCCGCCCCACGCCCTTCGGCCTGTTCGCGGGCGTGGCCCCGGCGACGGTGTCCGGCACGGCCCGCGTCCGGTGGGGCGAGGACCACCGAGCGGCCGTGCGGGTCAACACCGAGTGGCTGGCCGACATCACCGCCCGAGCCGAAGCCGTTCCGGAGCTGCTGGAGCGCCTGGAGGTGACGATCAACGACCTCGCCGTGCGGCGTGGTGACCGTCTCGAAGTCCCGCACGGGCCGAACCGGGTGGCGATCCGGTACACCAGCGTGGTCGCGGCCGTCCGGGACGCGGCCTCGACCCCGGTCCGGTTCGGTGTGCTGGTCGACAAGCTCGCCGAGGACTTCACCGCCGATCGGCGCAAGGTCCTCGACACCCTCACCGACCTGGTGCGGCAGGGCCACCTGCTGACCGACCTGCGCGCGCCGTTCACGGTCACCGACCCGTTCGCCCACCTGGTTGCCCGGTTGCACCACGCCGATGCCCGCGCCCTGCCGGGCATGTCGGACCTGCTCGGCGAACTCGACGCCGTCTTGGCCGAGCTTCGCCACCACAACGACCAGGCGACCCCGCTCGCCGAGCAGCACCGCCTCCGCGCCACGCTGCTGGAGCACATGCGACGGCTGTCCCCGGCGGGCCGCACCCCGCTGGCGGCGGACCTGCTGCTGGACTGCGACGTCCGGGTGCCCGACGGCGTCGTGCGGGAGATGGAACGTGCCGCCTCGGCGCTGCTGCGCACGACCCGGCACCCGACCGGCGACCCGGCCTGGCGGAACTATCACGCCGAGTTCGTCGACCGGTACGGCACCGGCACGCTGGTGCCGCTGCTCGACGTCGTCTCCCCGGACGCCAGCCTGGGCTACCCGGCCCGCTACGACGGCAGTGTGCTGTCCCCGCCGGTCCCAGGGTTCGCGCGGCGCGACGAGCGGCTGGCGGCGCTGGCGTGGCGGGCGATGGCCGACGGCACCCGCGAGATCGTGCTGACCGACGACGACATCGCCAGGTTGACCGACGAGGACTTCGACGAGCGGTACATCCCGCCGCACGTGGAGTTGTCCGCCCGCGTCCACGCCACCAGTGCGTTGGCGGTGGAGCGCGGCGAGTTCACCCTCACCGTCGCTCCTGCCCGCTCGGCCGGGACGCTGACCAGCCGCTTCACCCCGATGGCCACCGGCTCCGGGCTGGCGGAGGTCTACCGGGCACTGCCCGCCGCGACCGAGGGCGCGCTGCGCGCCCAGTTGAGCTTCGGCCCGAAGTACGCGCCCGCCGAGAACGTCTGCCGCGTCCCGGTCTACCTCGACCACGTGATCCCGCTGGGGGAACACCGCGCGCCGGGCGATCCCGCGACGCTGATCACCGTGGAGGACCTGGCGGTCACCGCGACCCGGGACCGGCTGTACCTGGTCAGCCGGTCCCGGCGCCGGGTGGTCGAGCCGCAGGTGTTCCACGCGCTCGCGCTGGACAAGCAGCCGCCGCCGCTGGCGCGGTTCCTGGCCGAGCTGCCGCGCGCGTTCGGCGCGGCCTGGTACCAGTTCGACTGGGGTCCGCACGCGAACCTGCCGGTGCTGCCGCGGGTGCGCTACCGCCGCATCGTGCTGTCTCCGGCGCAGTGGCGGCTGGCCACCGCCGACCTGCCGCCGGGTCCGGCCGGTGACGACGGCTGGCGGCAGTTGCTGGACCGGTGGCGGCGGCTGTGGGGCTGCCCCGACGTGGTCGAGCTGCGCGACGCGGACCGCACCCTGCGCCTCACCCTCGACGAACCGGCCCACGCCACCCTGCTGCACGCTCACCTCGTCCGGCACGGCCAGGCCGTCCTCTACGAGGCCACCCCCGCCGCCGACTACGGCTGGATCGACCACCACGCCCACGAGATCGCGTTGCCGCTGGTCACCGCCCGCCCGGCTGCCCCGAACCCGCTGCGCGGTGCACTGCCCGAGGTGAACAACACGCACGGGCACCTGCCCGGTGCGCCCGACTCGGGCTGGCTCACGGCGAAGATCCACACCCATCCGGAGCGGATGAACGAGATCATCGCCCGGCACCTGCCAGCGCTGCTGGACGGACTCGACGGCGACCCGTGCTGGTGGTTCCTGCGCTACCACAGCACCCGCGAGACCGACCACCTCCGGCTGCGTCTGCGCACCGACCCCGGCCACTACTCTGCGTGCACCAACGCGCTCGGGGAGTGGACGCAGCGGATGCGGCAGGCAGGCTTGATCGGACGGCTGGTGCTGGACACCTACCACCCGGAGGTCGGCCGCTACGGGCACGGCGCGACGCTGGCCGCGGCCGAGGACGTCTTCGCCGCCGACTCCCGTCTGGTCGCCGCCATGCTGCGGGACCTGCCCGCCACGGCGGCGCACCCCACCGCGCTGACCGTGGCCAGCATGGTCGGCATCGTCGAAGGCTTCCTCGGCGGCCCCACCGAAGCGGCCGACTGGCTGACCGGCCGCCGGGTGCGCACCACTCCCGCGACCGACCGCGCGGTGACCGACGAGGCGATCCGGCTGGCCACCGACCCGGCCGCGCTGCGCCGGCTGCCCGGCTGGACCGAGCCGGTCGAGCGGGCGTGGCGGTCCCGTGCCGACACGCTGACCGCCTACCGTGTGCAACTGCCGTCCGACGCGGACACCGACGCCGTCCTGGAATCACTGCTGCACATGCACCACAACCGGGCCATCGGCATCGACCCGGACAGCGAACACGCGTGCCGCCGGCTGACCCGGCACGCAGCCCTCGCCCGGCGAGCCCGCCGGCCACGCGACGGCGGCGGCCGATGACCGGTACCGACCTGCCCAGCCCACCGGCAACGGCGGCACCACCGGAGCAGGATCCCTCGCCGGACTGGGGACAATCGCTGTCCTTCGGGGCGGCCGGGATCGCGTTGCTGCACGTCGCCCACGCCCACGCGGGCCTCACCGACTGGATCGCCGCCCACCGGTGGGTCGCGGCGATGACCCGCGGCCCGGTCACGGCGCACCCCGACGCCTGCCTGTTCCGGGGCGCTCCGGCGGTCGCGTTCGTCCTGCGCGCCGCCGACCGACCCGCCTACACGTCCGCGATCGACACGCTCGACCGCCACGTCACCAGACTCGTCCGGCAGCGCCTGGACGCCGCCCACCAGCGCATCGACCGGGGCCGCCTGCCGCGACTGCGCGAGTTCGACCTGATCAACGGCTTGACCGGCCTCGGCGCGTACCTGCTGCACCAGGGCGGTGACGACGCGCTCGCGCGGGAGGTGCTGTCCTACCTGGTGCGGTTGGCCACCGAGCCCGTGACCGTCGACGGCGAAGACCTTCCCGGCTGGTGGACCGACAACACACCCGCCGACCTCCCCTCGCCGCAGTGGCCCGGCGGCCACGCCAACCTCGGCATCGCGCACGGCATCGCCGGCCCGCTGGCGCTGCTGGCCCACGCGACGATCGGCGGCATCACCGTGCCCGGACAGGCCGAGGCGATCGACCGGATCTCCCGTTGGTTGGACCGGTGGCAGTGCGGCACCCTGACCCGGCCGTGGTGGCCGGGCACGATCCGGCCGACGGAATGGCGCACCGGGTCCGTTGACCAGCATGGACCGCAGCGGCCGTCCTGGTGCTACGGCACCCCCGGACTCGCCCGCGCCCAACAACTCGCCGCCCTGGCGCTGGGCGACCGACGCCGGCAGCGCGCCGCCGAGAACGCGTTGACCGCCTGCGTCACCGACAACCAGCAGTTGGCCCTGCTCGACGACGCCTCCCTCTGCCACGGCTGGGCCGGACTCGTCCAGGCCGTCCGGCGCGCCGCCGCCGACGCCGGACCCGACAGCGAGCTGACGGCCCTGCTGCCACGGCTGCACACCCGCTTCGAGCACCACCTGCACGGCCGCCGACCGGTCACCGGCGACGGCCTTCTCGAAGGCACCGTGGGCATCGCGCTCACCCGCCACGCGGCCACCGCGCCCGCGTTCCGGTGGGACGCGTGCCTGCTGCTCGCTCCACCACCTGCTGCGACATTGGACATGGAAGGAATCGGATGACCGCCACCACCGACACCGGGCCGGACGAGCTGCGCGACCGCATGGTCGACCACATCGCCGAGGCCGGACACCTGCGCTCGGCCGCCGTGGAGCACGCGCTGCGCACCGTGCCACGGCACCTGTTCGTGCCCGACGCGACCGCCGAGGACGCCTACGCCAACAGGTCCATCACCATCAAGCCCGGCGAGCCCGGCGGCAGGCCCGCGAGCTGCATCTCCGTGCCCACCGTCGTGGCGATGATGCTCGGCCAGCTCGACGCCCGTCCCGGCGACCGCGTCCTGGAGATCGGCGCCGGCACCGGCTACAACGCCGCCCTGCTGGCCGACATCGTCGGCGACACCGGCCAGGTCACCACCATCGACATCCACCCCGACGTCACCACCCACGCCCGCCGCGCCCTGGACGCCACCGGCTACGACCGCGTGCACGTCGTCACCGGCGACGGCGCGCTCGGCCACCCCGACCACGCCCCCTACGATCGGATCGTCGTCACCGTCGGCCCGTGGGACCTGCCGCCCGCCTGGCTGACCCAGCTCGCTCCCGGCGGCCGACTCGTGGTGCCGCTGACGTGGCGCGGGCAGACCCGCAGCGTCGCCTTCGTCAAGCAGGACGACGGCGTGCTGCGCGCCACCGACAGCCAATTGTGCGGCTTCATCCCGATGATCGGCGACGGCCAGGACGGCGAACGCAAAGCCCGCATCGCCGCCGACGTCGACCTGCACTTCGACCCCGACCAGCCCATCGACCCGGACACCCTGCACGGGGTGCTCGCGCTGCCCGCGACCACCGTGTGGTCCAGGGCTTCGATCGTGCCGATGGAGTCCACCGACCTCATCTGGCCCCGCCTGACCGGCGCCGAACCAGGAACCTGCCGCTTCGCCGCCACCCAGGCCGCCGTCGAGGCCGGACTGTGCGACCCCGCCTTCCCCTACAGCAGCCCCGCCCTCGTCGAAGGCGACTCACTGGCCTACCTGACCCTGCGCCGACCCGCACCCGACGCGACCGAACGCCGCTTCGAGCTCGGCGCCACCGGCCACGGCCCCGCTGGCGAACAGCTCGCCGAACGGCTGTGCGCCGTGATCCGCGCCTGGGACCACGACCGCACCGCACAACCCATCATCAGCGCCTACCCTGCCGACGTCGCCGACGAGGACCTGGATGACGGGCAGGTCCTCGACAAGCGGTTCGTCCGCCTGGTGGTCTCCACCTGATCCGACCCGACGACCATGCTGTCGACCTCATACGAGCCACTGCCCATCACCCAGGAGATCGACATCGAACAGCCTGATGCGGGCAAGATCACAGAGGCTGTGCCGAGGATGGATCACATCGGCGGGCACATCACCCACGTGACCGAAGACGTGTACCGGTCCCGGCGTCGGCGAGGCACGGCCAGCGGCCCCCGGAGGAACCCGCAAAAGATCAAAGCAGCGCTCGCCGCGCGGCAGACCAACAGGATGACCAAGACCAGCGGCAGACTCGCCTTCCAGCGTGGTTCCGGGGGTTCCTGTCACCCCGACGACCTCCCGAAGGGCTATCGCACAAGCTGGGGAACCTGCAAGCCTGGCACCGCTCCGCCAGTTGGGCCGGCATGTCGCAGGCTCCCCAGCTCGCGCGGTAGGGCTGCGCCAGGCCGACGAGATGACAGGAAGCCCCCTCCTTTGCGTAGGTCCGGGAGAGTGGCACGGCAAGCAGTTGATCAGCCGGCCGTCCGGCCGCATCGGCGCAGGTGCGAGTAATGAGCGTGGAGGGCTTGGGACGAGCGCCAGGTGCTTGCCTTGCCGAGGTGGTCGGGGCGCTCGACTGCCGCACCTGTGCAGATACGTAACGTCGAGCGTTCAGGTGGCCGCAATTCGATCCTTGTCGGCTGATTAAGTTCCAAACCCCGTCATCTCTATGCGAATGGAAGCGGGCCGGCATCAGCGCTCCAACAAGACTGGCTACTGAACCGGCCGCCCCGACCTGGCCGAGAACTGGGACGCCCAACCCTCCGTCCCCGCTGACCCGCGCGTGTCGAACCTCCAGACCTCGCGTGTCGAACGCTCAGGACCCCCTACTTAATGAAAAATTCTACCGCTGCGATTTCCGGCTAGATCACACGAAGCATCACACTGCGACAAGCGAAGTAACCCGGAGCTGGCGGTAGGTAACACTGGGTGACCTTCGGTCGATATGTGTTTGCAGGAGAAGCTCGCCGGCACCATCGCTTGTCGCACTATAGGGGGTTGCTAGTTGAAAGAGAACCCATACTGGGAGTATATCAGGGCCAATGTAGAGCCAAGCACGGATCGTAAGCGACCTTCTCCGGTCATACATATTAATGAATTCAAGCAAGCTGTCGAGCTTGTTGGCGCCCTGATGGACCGCCATCTATCCGTTTACCCTGATGCGCTCGGGTCGGATGAAGACTCAAATGGCACCTTCTGGGATATCGATGGTTACGTCGGTCCCGCGCTTGACTTCATGACTCCTGCAACGCCCGAGGCGCAGGAATGGAAGTCCCATCGATTGAAGTTGGCCACGTATTACTACTTGTTGCGATCGGCTGTAGTCCTGGGAATCGACGTAGAGGCAGAAGCATTCAAGTCACTTTGCGCGACTTCCCTGGAAGGTGCGAAGTCCTTGCTGGCAGCAAATCTTGACCTGCCTAATGCGTGGTGGATTACCGATTTCAGGGAAAGAATTAAGGGTGCTGGTGTAGCCTCACCTGAGCGACTCGAAAAAATTTCAGTTCAGACGGTAATTCGTCCTCAGATCTACGCGTACAGCTTTCCTGGGTCACGCAGAATAGAAGTTTCAGCGATTGTTCGCGAGCATTTGAGAACTGTCAACCTCATTTTGCTAACGATTTCGAGGGGACTCCTTGATCCAGCGACAAGAGCAGACACTCTAGCCACTGGCGAGAATGTCATAGAGCTCTTGTTGCCCTATGTGTTCTCATTGTACTTTCCGAATGTTGATCACAGCTCACTTCCGGTGCCGCGAACGCCGAGCCGCGAGGTGTTCCTTCAGGCATGCGAAGTCAGCCAGATCCAGTCGCATTTTCTACTCGCTCATGAGTATGCACACATGCTTCATCATGAGGGTCGGAGGCCTAGCATTGAACTGGAACTCGAAGCGGATAACTTCGCGTACGACCTGTTACTAGACTCATCGGAGTTCTTTAAAGGTCGGCATCGACACCAAGCTTATATGAGTGTGCGTTGGTTGTTTTTGTATCTGTCTCTCGATAGGATAGTCGGCGCAGTTCTTTCTGACTACGAACCCGACTGGATTGACACGCCGATTAGAGACCGGGATGCTCTGCTCGTGCCGCGGACATCTACAGTGACCGCAGCAGCCGAGGAGCACAATCTGCGACTTGCAGGTGATTCCCTCCTATTTCACGCAAAGCATGACCTGAGAGAACGGGGCGTTGACTGGATCAAGGAACAGGCGCGCATATTTCAGAAGAAAAATTGTATCTAGTTTTATGCCCACTCTGGGGTTTTCCGATATTTTGCCGTTGTTGATCTATTTCCAAAGGGGTTTGCGTGTCTGACGTTGAGCGCCAGTACTTCATCTTGCATTTGGAGGTAGATTCAGGAGGGCGGCCCGTAGTCGAACCAGATCATGCCCTTATTGACACCCCTGACATGCTCGTGAAGGTCCTTGATGACGACAAGGAAGGTCATGGATTCGGACTGGCCGAGGTCCTAACTATTGCAGTTTCCGTTGGCGCTGGCGTGGCATCCGACTTGATTGCCTCATCAATCAAATCGTCGGTCAAGGCCGTTATTCGGCGAGTGAAGGGGAGGGGTGGCGATGATGGTGATGGCACCATTGACGGCATGACGCGTGTCGTCGAATCAGAGCGGAAACAGAAAAGTGATGATTCTGAAGTCTAGGGCATTAGAAGGTTGATCTTGGAGTGACAGTGCAACAGCCCCGCCTGGGTAGGGCCGGTTTCCTCTCACAGAAACGATCCACCACGAAGAGGCGGGGCTGTCGCGCTACCAGTCTATGACCGGGCTCGACCACGCTCAGATCTAGGAATTGGTCGCCCGGATCCACCAGGTCCTGACGTCGTCGGACCGGCCGGTGGGATGTCCCAAGGTGCTGGATCTGCACCGATCGGTGCTGCTCACGCTCGTGCTGTTACGCCAGAACCTGTCCCAGACCGTGGCAGGGGACTGGTTCGACGTCTCCCAACCCACCGTCTCCCGCATCTTCCGACGGATCGCCCGCTCATCGGCCAGGTCACCTGCCCCACATGCCACCCCGAACCGCAGCACCGCCCACACCACACCACCGCCGACCAGTGCGCTGCCGGCCACCCACCACGCGCGACTCCGACCGACCATCACGACAACCCCCTCAACCCATCGGCCGCCACGCCCACGGACCGACACCCAATGATCGCATCCCATCAGCCCACCGCTACCGAACCACGTGTGACCGCGATATCCACTCGTCTACGGCCGCTGGCGTCCATAGCTCAACGAACTTGACGTCCGTCTGCACCTGGCCGCTACTGTGCACGTCTTCCCGTACTTACCTGTGCGCACCAGGGTGCACCGACACATGCAGGCGACTTTGGAATCCGACAGCGATGCCGACGGGATCAGCGGGTCTGCCCGCCAGGCAGCGGCTGGTGGGGCTTCGTGTGCGTCGGCGGGCGCTGCCGGAGTCGGGGCAGGATTGAGGCGAGCCGGCGATGGCCGTCCTCGACCGCGTGCCGTTCAGGGGCCGGACGCCGTTCCAGGTCGGGTCCGGTGCGTGCGGGCGGATCGCGGGGTGTACGCAACTCGTGGGCGTCAGCCTCGTAGGGGCGTAGCAGCGTCGTGGCGTCGTGCACGTGCGCGTCGGGTGTGCCACGTGGGGCGCTGGCGTCGAACCAGGCGCTGACGGCGATGACCAGTACCGCGAGCACGATCAGGATCAGTAGCAGCAGCGTCAGTTCCGGGTCGCCGGCGGTGCGGGCGACCACGCGCGCGGCCGACGCCAGTTCGGGCAGCAGCGGGTCCGGGCGGCGCACCGGGCGGCGGGTCGGTGCGGGTCGGGTGAGGCGGGCGGCGGCCGCGAGGTCCTCGGCGGCCCGGCGGGCGTGCTCGCCCACTGGGCGGCCCTGCTCGTCGACCCCGCCGGCTGGCCACAGCACTGCCACGACCGTGGCCAGCCCGGCTGCCTGGTCGAGCGCGTGGTGCAGCCGTGCCGCCCGATCTGAGGGCGCGGCCGCGCTGGCGGGCGGTGCGACGAGGCCTTCGTCGACCAGGGCGTCGAGGGTGTCCAGTGCCTCGTGTACGCCCTGTTCGGTCATCCGGCGTCGCCACCGCGGCAGGGGCCCGTCCGCCGGTTGCGCCCGCCACTGGCCGGGTGCGGTGAGGGCACCGACCAGCGCCGACTCACGTGTCGGTGTGCGTTCGCCGTCCGGGCCCAGCGGCGGCCGTGCGGCACGCCACCGGTCGATCACCTCGCCCAGGGCCAGGTCGCGGGCGAGCTGCCCGCCGGACAGCCGCAGCGCCGGGACGTCGGCGGGCACCTTGTCGCGTGCCAGTTCCTCGCGCGTGAGCGCCACGGTGTAGCCCACGACCCGCCGGCCGGCGGGCATCAGGCCGTCCGGGCCGACCTCGGCGGTGACGAGGTCGATCTCGACCCCAGCGCGGGTGAGGTTGTCGACAAACTCGCCCGGGTCCGTGGCCCCGGCCGCCGCGGCCCGCACCTTGCGTTCCAGGACGCGCCGCTGCGGTTCGGGTTCCTTGTGGTCGCGGTGCGCGCGTTCATACTCGGCGCGGGTCAGCTCCCGGGCGCCGGTGCCCGAGCGTCCGGTGTGCACCAGGTTCAGCCGCTGCTCGACCTCCAGTGCCCACGCTCGCGCTTTGCGCTTGCTGTGGTCCAGCCGGGCGACCCGGCCGTCCTCGCCGACCAGTTGCACCACCAGGTGGATGTGGTCGTTGTCGTTGCGGGAGGTGCCGTGGTGCACCGCCACCCACCGGCACCGATCCAAGCCGAGCCAGGCGACGAACTCCTCCGCGAGCCCGCGCCACACCGTGTCGCCCAGCAGCCCGTCCTCGGCGTGGACGGAGATGGGAACGTGCAGCACGTGACCGGCCTTGACGTGCTTGCCGCGCAGTCGGCGCGGCGCGTCCAGCTGGCGCACCAGCTCACGGCGCTCCACTGTGCCGGGCCGCACGGTGTCGTCGAACTCCAGCAGGCTGGTGTCCCACGCGGCCACCAGGTGCGGGTCGGTGTGCTCGCCGATCGGGGCGAACAGGTACTTGAGGGTGCCCTCCAGCCCGTGGTGGCGCGGCAGCAGCTTGGGCAGCATCCCGGCCTCACTCCCGCCGCCGGGTGGGCGCGCGGTGCACCAGGCGGCGCGGGTCCAGCAGGTCCAGCCAGGCGTCGAGTCTGGTTGCCTGCCGCTCGTGGCGCTCCAGCGCGGCGGCGATCTCCGACGGGCCCACGACTTGACCGCTGTTGGCCGCGCGTGCGAGCTGGTTGAGGTTGGTGCCCGCGCCGTAGGCCATGCGCCGTACCTGTGCCAGGTCGGCTGCCAAGTCCAGTGCGTCCCCGCGTGACAGCCGAGCCCGTTCCCGGTCGGCCACGCCGGTGCCGGTGTCGAGCGGGAACCGGGCGGCCAGGTGGCAGAAGGCCGCCACGTCCACCGGAACCCCAAACCTCGCGGCCAACGCCGCGGCGCGCTGCTCGACCTCGGCCAACTCGGCGTCGGTAAACCGGATCAGCACCTGCCGCTTGCGGCCGTGCCTGACCGGTGTCAGGCGCCCGGTCGGGCCCAGCAGGCCCGCCACAGACGGCGGCAACCCGCCGTCGGTGTCCCCCGTGTCCGGCAGTACCGCCGCCGCGTCGTGCGCACCGGGGTGCGCGTGGTCGTCGTGCGCGTGCATCAGGCCCCCCGACCTGTCGGGGCGTTCGCCGCGCCCCCCAGCGCGCCGCGCCCCACACCCGCGACCCTACCCGCGCCCTGGCCGCACCTCCGGTGTCTGCACGGCCGGTGACCAGGCACTTCCTCTCCGGCTAGCGCAGCTAGCCGGAGAGGACATCTTGCCTCCGGTGGGAGGTGCGGCGCCTCAACCCCTCCCACCGGAGGGGTGCGGGCTACGAGGCGACGAAGAAACGAAACAATTCGCCGATCGACCGGCCGCTAAGGCGTGGCACGCCGGTACCGGATCGAGGGCCGTCCACGCACTCCTGAGTGCCGGAACTCCACGTACTCGCCGGTCGCCATCACCTCGTGGAGCAGCTCGTCGAGTACCTGCTTGGCCAGGTTGCGTCCGAACAATCCGGAGACCTCAGCGCGGCTCAACCCGGTCTGGCCTGCGCCGTCCAGAGCCCGGCGCAGGGTGTCCACCCTCGGGTTGCACAAGGTCCGGTCCAGGACGTATTTGGCGGTGCCGATCGAGTAGCGCACCAGCCCCGCCGCCGCCTGAAGGTCTCCCACGTCGACGTGGGAGCGGTCGTCCAGGACGGCGTAGAGGGCGGCGATGCGGCGGCAGTAGGGCAGCGCCCGGCGGGCGAACTCGGTCCAGGCACCGTCCTCGTCGTCAGCGCAGCCCAGCTCCTCGTACAGCTCGTCGTCCCACAATCGGCTGGCGTCGGTGTCGTCGTCCAGGCCCACCTTGCGGTGACGGGAGGCCCGCTCGATGGCCTCACGCAGCCGGGCACCCAGCTCCGAGAGGAGTTCGGGTGCGATTCCCTCGGGCCGCGGGATGCGTTTGGAGCGTTCGACGTAGACGGGCAGGAAGCGGTTGAAGGTGCCGCCGGCCATCTCGGTCGCAGCCATCCTGAGCCGGAACTCCTGGGGCGTGATGTGGCCGATGATGGCGATGTGCGAGGACGAGGCGCGCAGTGCGAGGCGGTTCATCACGGCCAACGGCCTGCCCGACCAGCCTTCGCGTGCCACCGCTCCGATGGTGTTGCCCTCCCGCTTGGCGCGGGCCATGACGGAGCCGAACTCGGCTTCGAGGATTCTGAGCCGCTTGTCCTCGGTGCCGCCCGGGTCGTTCTCGTCGCGGGGGTCGCGGATGCGTTCGATCAGCCCTTCGCCGGAGGACAGGCCGCTGACGAACAGATGCGCGGCTTCGGGCACGGCGGCCAAGGTGAGCCGGTCGGCGGTGTCGGTGGCGTCGCCTTTGCGGCCAGCGCCGGTGCGGCCGAACAGCAGTGGCCAGACGATCAGCGGGTGCCGGGCGTTGCTGATCTGCACGTGTGGTCCGGCGCCGATGAGGGCGCTGACGTTGGCCATCAGCGAGACCAGCACCCCGACCGGGTCCGCCTCGGTCGTCGGGTCGGCCGCCGACACCAGCTCGCCCAGCACGCCGCGGTAGACCACCGGGTCCACCGCGGGCGGTGCGGGCGGCAGTTCGGTCCTTTTATTCTTTCGTTCGTTGGACTCCTCGGAGTGGGTCATGCGCGGCCGTCCTCGTGGTCGGCCGCCTTACGGCTCGCACGCCCGGCGGCGGGAGCGACGCCGTTGAGGATCGCCGCGAGCCGGGCACGCTGGCTTGCGGTGAACGGCGGTGCGGCGCGCACGATCCGCTCGATATACGCCTCCAGGCCCGCCTCGGTGGCGGCTTGGACGCCCGTCACCGCACGCCGTGTCCGGCACGGCTTGCGTCCTGTACCGGCCTGCTTGCGGTGGCCCGTCATCGGGACTCACCGGCCTCGGTAACCACACGCCGCGCGGCGGCGTAGGCGTCGAGATCGGTGACGGCGACCCGCACGGCCCGCCCAATGCGGACGTGCGCGAGTTCACCGGACCTGACGGCACGGCGGATCGTCGCCTCGGACACAGAGAGGCGTGCCGCCGCGTCCCCCACGGACAGGTAGACGGGTTTGATGTTCTTGTCTGCCACGGTGTGGCCCTTCCGATGCGGGAAGGCCACGACGGGCTATGTGATTACAGCGCTCCCCCAAGCGCGCATAGCCCGACGCGGCCCTCGCTGCACAACAGCGGCGAGGGACCAACGGCGGCCCGGCGCACGGGCGACACGCGGCTCGGCGAGCACAAGTCGGCCTGGTGGATGCCTCGTCCGCGGCGGCGGCGCATTCGAGACCGGCCACGTCGGACGATGCGGCACGAACCGCGGACCAAAGATCAAGAGCAGGAGCGCGCGCAGCGCGGCCGGGTACTTCCGGGCACCCAGCGCGGCCCAGAAAAGCAGCAGCCTGATCAGCCCGATGACCGCTTCGGCGTCGCTGAGCACCTTCTCCTGCTGTGCTCGTGAGGAGCCGGGGTAGTACGACGTGGTGATGCCCAGTTCCTGCGGAGTGATCGACGCCAACGCCTTGCTGGACAGCGTGGACAGCGCGAACAGGTCTTCCTGCACCGTGTACGGCAGGTCGTCCGCTCGCTTCAGCAGCCTTCGCCGCTTCGCATGACCCGCCGCGATCCGCGCCCGCATCCGATCGTCGCGTTGGACGAACGCCTCGAACCCGGCCGCCATACCTCGCGGCCACTCCTCGTCGGGAGGCTCGGTCTGCGCGAGGCGAAGCGCGCGAAGGCTGCCGACAGCCCGTCGAATCTCGCCGACCGAATAGGAATCCGGTGCGGCGGACGACGGCACGGCCAACCGTTGCGGCGGTCGTTCCCCCACAATCCTGGTGTTCTTACCAGCCCCCATGAGACCACGTTAGACCACACAGGACAGTTGGTCGAAAAACTCGCGAGCAGTGTCGAGATCGCTACTGCCCGTTGATCAACGGCGATACTTGAGAGGGCGCTCAGAAAGTGATGGCATGGATTGGGCAGGGCCTCGGCAAAGTCGTGTGATGCCCGTACCCTGGAAGGGTGCTGGCGATCAAGCGCTTGTGCTCCTGGGCAGCGGCCAGGCTGCGGCTACGGTTCGACGAAGACAGAGCCGCCTGGACCGGGACTCATCGCTGGCTGACGTAGGCGTCAGCCAGGCGCGCCTCCCATTTGGGTGCTAGCACGGTGGGTTGTCCGAAGGTGGCGCGGAGGTAGACGCGGCCCAGTGCGACGGCGGTTTCCCTCCAGCGCTGCACTACCCATCCGCCCAATCGGGCGATGCGAAGCGCTTCGGTCGCTGCCACCGTGGGAGCGATGAGTTCTCCGAGTCCCGTGAGGCGCTCGAAGTGCTCGACCGTGGCCGGCAGTGGGTCTGGCAGGTCGATCGCCCACTCCAGGTCGACGATGTTCTTCTTGGTCGCCTTCTCCTCGGCGACGCGTTTGGTGTACGCGGACCGGATGTCGGCGACTTCTGCCAGTAGACCGGGGAGGGCGACTGCGCAGGCGCTCCAGTCAGTGCGGGGAACACCCGCTACCTCTTCCAGCGCCCGTAGCGTGTTGGCCGCTTCGGCGGGGTCCCAGGCCAGGAGTGCCTTCTGCTTGCATAACGTGAGCAGGCTTCGAGCGGTCTCGGCTTCGGTCAAGGCCATTGTGGCGGGCTTCACCCATGCCCCGGTCCTCACGCCCTCGGTGTCGAGATGCCAGATCGCGACGGCGTCGTCTTGACCGGATCCAGCTCGGCAGACGATCACGTGTCCGATCATGGTTCGGTCATCGCCGGCTCGGGTGGGCAGCAAGCCGAGTGAGCTGTGCTCCAGCGGTTCGGTGGTCATCATCTCTCCTACGCGTGGACGTGTTCAAGACACCGCCCACGCGGATGACCTTCGCCCATGACGTGTCCATCGCCGTGGCGCGCCGTTCGTTTCACCGCAGCACCAGCAGGACCCGGGCGCGTCCATAGTCGCGCCGATGTCGTGGTGAAGGTTGGGCCGGCCCGAGCCGAGCAAGGACGCGACATCTCGACGGTTCCCTGCGATCGAATCCTCAGACGTAACCCTCGACCGACGTGTCCCGATGGGCTGTTGACCGCCCACCGCGCCAGAGCATCCACGCGTATGTGCTCCGGGACCGAGTCGTGGACGCTCCGGCCGCAGATGAGGAGATCATGAGCAGAGAATGGGTCGCAGTCGACTTCGAGACCGCCAACTGGTCACGAGGAAGCGCCTGCGCAGTCGGCATGACCCTGGTGAAGGACGGGGCGGTCACCGACCGGTTATCCACCTACATCCAGCCGCCGGGCGAAGGTGGCTTCCACCCGTACAACACGTCCCTGCACGGCATCACCGCCGAGATGGTTCACCGCGCCCCGCAGTGGCCGCAGGCACTCACACAGATCATGGACTTCGCTGGCGACCGCACGCTGGTCGCCCACAACGCCGCCTTCGACATGGGCGTGATCCGCGACGCCTGCACGGCGAGCTCCGTACCGTGGCCTGAGCTGCGCTACGCCTGCACCCTGGTCGTATCCCGCCTGACTTGGCAATTGCTGACCTATCGCCTGCCCTTTGTCGCCGATGCCGCGGGCATTGTGATGGGCGAGCACCACGACGCGCAGGCTGACGCGGACGCCGCAGCCCACGTCATGCTTGCGGCCATGCGGCTTCACCAGGCGGACACCATCGACGATCTGCTGGACGGCCTGCGGGTCCGCTACGGACAGCAGACCAGCGACTCCTGGACCGGCGCCCGACGACTCGAATCGTCCACGCGACGGGAGATCCCTACCGCCAACCCCGACGCCGGCCCCGACTCGATGCTGTATGGCCTGAACGTGTGCTTCACCGGAACGCTGACGACGATGACGCGCGCGGAGGCCCATCAGCGACTCGCCGACGTCGGAGGACAGGCGATACCCGGAGTCACCAAGAAGACCGACGTGCTTGTGGTGGGCATGGCGCACCCGTCTCGATTCGCCGTGGGGATGAGCGTCAGCAGCAAACACCGCAAAGCTCAGGCACTGCTGGACCGTGGCCACAAGATCGAGATGATCGGGGAAGCCGACTTCCTTGAGTGGCTCAGCAGTTGAACGTTGAATAGCCAGTGCGAACCGCTGGCAGCGATCGCCGAATCCTCTCCATAACCGAGATCGACAAGATCTTGGTGGAGACCAAGACCGTGGCCTGATCACCTGCGTTAACGCGACGCTAGCGGAACCGCTCCTGCTCGGCGGTCAGCCGCCCGTCCCGGGCCGGCCCGTTGAACAGCCAGAATGCGCCCGGGAAAAGCCGCGCTCATGCCGAACCGTCCCCTGGAACCGCACGTAGACCGTTCCCGTCATGGACACGATTGTGGTGGATGGCCACCCCGGCCCGGACACGACGAGAGGCCCAGGTCGAGGTGACCTAGGCGTTCGCGCTACGAGCACATCCGGGAACTTCTTTCGAACCCGTTCATGGCCTGGATGAAGCGGGCGGAGCAACCAAGAGGCTCACCCGTAACCGCTGGGGACACCCCATAAGCCGCGACTGATCGTCAGATCGGCCAGCATCGCCCCGCTCGGTATCGTCCGAGCGAGGCCTTCCTCGTTGGAGCGGCCGAATGACAGTCCTACGTGTCCTGGACGATAAAGCTGGCTCGCTCGTAAAGCTCATCGAAGGTGATGATCTCAACGTCCTGGACGGAATGTCTGAAAAGATCGAATGAGGACAGCTTCTCAGGGTTCACTCCGCCGCCAGTCTTGAACTCGTCAAGGCTTCCAATAACAAGGACTTGTCGGGGGCGGATCGCAGAGAACTGGATGCCCATTGGCGTGCCGTCGTCTTCGTAGAGATCGTGCAACACCTGCGAGATACCCAGTAGCGCCTTACTGGCGGTCTTCTGGACCTGTGATACCCCACCGCTGACCTCGGATGAAACTTGATACACATCCGGCGGGCGGTATGGTACCTTCTCCAGTAGCGACTTAAGGTGAGTCTTGATCTCACAGAACAGCAGACTGCCGATGTACCCCTTAGAGCGCATGACTGCGTCGGCCCGCTTACCCGCGCCCGTAAATATATTCGCTCCAGATGTGGCGCGTTCCAACTTTTCGGGGTCAAGCGGCGTACATGCAACCAGCTTAAGGCCATAGCCAAATATCCAGGTGTTCTCCTCGAAGAAGTCTTGCCAGACAGCTTCTGGCCCTTTCTTCCCCCTGCGTGCACGCTCCTCCTCAAAAAACGCAGGATCGTTCAGTAGCTTCTCGAACACGGCAAGCTGGGCCTTGCGGTTGCTGATGAGTAGTAAGTCCTCTTCGGTCAGCTCTCCACCCAGCGCGATACGAACTGCTTCGAGCACCGTCTGCTTGTCGCTGGATTCAAGCAGTCCGGCGAGCTGTGCGCCGCCTTCCGTTACTACCCGAAAGTTGTCGTCAGGGATGTCCACCTCGGCGAAGCTTTGCAGGAAGTGAATCAGCTTCCACATGTTCTGGTGGCCGTCGCTCGTGTCAACCGTTGCTTTGATTATCTTTGTGACTTCGTCTTCAGGCACCGAGTGTTCGAGCGGCTTCCTCTGAGGGTTCGACTTATCCTTCTTCCAGAAGCGCAGCCGAGGGGAGTACTTGCCGTCCTTCTTAATAAGATTTACCTGGCACAGGGTCGCTACCCGTGGCCGGTCGTCAAGGACGAAGTCGGTAATTAGACGGTTGACCCTCGTGTCGAAGAAGTAGTAGAACTTGTCATCGTTTTCACTGCGACGGATCTCAAGACTGCTGAAGTCTCCGTCAGAGACAGGAAACTCGGTATCATTCAGCTTGTAGACGGCGGAGAATCGTGTCATGGCAGTGTGTCCTTTGACAAGCAGTTATAACTTAACGTCACCTTATTGTGCGATCTTTTCGTTGAACGGACTACTTTCGTTACTGCTTCAAGATCGCCATCACTGATCTCACCCGAATGGGTGAATCCAGGGCGAGGAGCGAGTTACCTGCGTGCGACGGTTGATCCTCGGGCCGACTGAAGCCCTTGTCTGCGCCCGTGGACGCGACCCTGCTATATATATAAGTCATGTATGGCAACTTGAATTGTTGCCGTACAATGCCGACATGAAGCCCGCCGCACGCGCATTCTTTAGGACCGGAATGATCTCGCTAGAACATGCCAGTCATCATTACGACAAAAGCTCCGAGGCTGACGTCGTGCAGGTCGTGCTATCGCTCGACTTCGGTATTGAGATGCTGCTGAAGGCTGCGGTTCTCAATAATGGCAGGACCATCATGAAAGGCACCAAGTCAATGACTCTTCTTGAAGCCTTGAAGGATGCCGGACCGTACAAAAACGGGTCAACGGTAGAAATCCTGCATGAGCGACGCAACAGCTTGCAACACTTCGCGCAGCAGACTGACGCGGCTACATCACGAGATCTTTACGAGGGCGCCATCCTTTTTGTCGAAGAGTTGCTTACGGACAATCTCAATGAGAAGCTACCACCCTTGGTGAGGGTGCCGTCGGGCCGGGTTTATGTTGTACCGTCCACCGATCTACTAGCGCCAGCCGACGTACTGCAAAGAGATGTAGACACAGATGCGGGGGTAGTGGTCTGGGCGCAAGGGGTACCTGGAAGCAACGCCCTGGCCGTGCACGCTCGCCTGCCTAGCGGTGAAATTCGACAGCTCACGCCGAACGACGAATTCGAGTACATGCCTCACACGAACGGTCGGGCGGTTGTTGCCTACCGACAGTCGGGCGGGGTTGTTTACTACGACCTAGAGAAGGACAGTCGAGAAGTCCTCAGCGAGACCGGTGGACCTACTGACGTCAACGAGGAGTGGATCGCAGCGCAGGGCTTGTCTATCGAAGGCGGCCTAGGGGGCGGCGTATGGCTCTACAATCTCTCGGCCAAGAAGTGGACTCAGGTTACCGAAAGCGCCAGTAGTAGTAGCGCTTGCTTGAGCTCTCAGTATGCCGTGTGGTCAGAATTTGTTGAGCCTGAACATGTGCTTATGCGTAAGCCGCTTAACGCGCTCGATGAGGAGCCCACTGTTCTCGCCCGCGGAGCTGTTCATCCCTCAGTATCCGACGGTAGGGTCGCATATGACGGTCGCGGTGATGTTGAAGGAATCCACATCATCTCAATTGAGTCAGGCGAAGAGCTTTACTCAGTTCCCAACGGATCTTTCGCACACCTCAAGGGGAGCCTCGTTGCTTACCTTCTCAAAGAGGGTGAAAGTTACTGGGCCGTACTTGATGATGTAGTCCGTGGAGAGCGGATCATGGGGTCTGGGAACGTAGGTTTCCCTGTGGGGCGAGGGCCGGTAATCGGCGAGGGTGCGGTCTTCTACGAGTCGGTTACTGGTCGGACTCAACACGCCATCTTCCGGATGCCGATTTGACCTTGACGCTATAGCACTAGGTGCTCACTTGAGGGGAGAGCGCCAAGTCTGTAGCACCGATCAAGGCCGCGGCGGTGCCGAGCATCAGCCAGCGGCCGGCCCGGAAGTCGCGCGAGGTGGTCATCGTGGGCGTTGCTGACCTCGGCGGTGTGCCGAGGTGGTCGGAACAATGCCCCGAGCGGCCTATGCGGGCTTGTAGAAGGGGAAGTCGCGGTGACCCATCGGGTCGGAACGCGGCGTGTTCGTGCAGATCAGCGCCGTCTCATAGCGTCGCTGGGGGTCGGAACAGCCGTGTGGGGTCGGCACTGGCGTGCCGACCCCGCTCCGGCCTCAGCCGCCGTGGATCGCGGTCCGGATCGCGTTCAGGTCGGCGACGCTGACCGGGTTGTCGTGGCCCGGCATCCGCCGCTTGCCCACCGGGGGCACGCCGGCGGCGCGCAGCGCCTCCCCGAACGCCTTGACCTCCCAGCCGATGCGCCCGGCGAGTTCCGACCGGGACACCAGGCCGTGTTCGTCGTCGCCGATCACGTCGGCCAACAGTGCCAACACCTCGGGCAGCTCGTGCACCAGCTCGGCGTCCACAGGCTCCGGAACGGTCGCGCTGATGGTCACCTCGTCGGCCAGGCGCGCGGCCACCGTCGCGTCCCTTGCCATCGGCGATGATCAGCCGCACGTGCGGGTCCAGCGCGGCGGCCGTCAACGGCAGGCGAGCGACGAACGTCTTGCCCTGGCGCGGGATCGCGCCGATCAGCAGCGACGTCCACACCACCGGCAGGGTCACCGCCGCGCCGCGGGCCGTGGTGCCGAACGGCACCGGCCGCCACAGGTCCCACGACGCCGCCGACGCCAGCGGGCTGGGGACCGGTTCGGCGGCGTACGGGTCGGCGTCGCCCACCCACAACGCCAACCTGCCCGCGTGGCCGTCGTCGCCGCGCACCCGCTCCACGATCAGCCGCACCTCGTCCACCGCCAATGCCGAGGCCAGCGACTCCCGCTTGCCGATCACGTCCGACGCCTTGCGCGACGGTGGCAGGTCGAGCGTGAGTGCCCATCCGGCGCCGTCGTGGCGCGGGGCTTTGACCAGCATCAGCGATTCGTCGCGGCCGATCAGCTTGGCGTCGCGGAAGGCGGTGACCAGGTGGTCGCCGTTCATCAGCCACGCCAGCGATCGGGAACCGAGCTGCGTCCTCCGGCCGCCCGCGCCGTCCTTGCGCCGCCCGGCGACCGCCAGACCCACCGTCACTGCGCTACCGGTGACCAGCAGCGGCAGCGAACCGGCGGTCAGCTCGGTGATGAGCCCGCCCAACCCGATCCCGCCGACGGCCACCACCGAGATCACGCCTCGGCGGCGACGCACGACGGCGATCTCCTGCCACTTGTCGGCCAGCCGGTCGGCGGCCTTGGACGCCTCGTAGAAGTCGGCCACCCGCACCCAGACCCACCACGCGCGGGCCGACACCGTCAGGCCGCGTCCGACCGCCGCCGGGTACCGCACCGGCACCAGCACCGCCCGACCCGCCAGCTCCATGCCGGCCTGGCGGGCGGACTCGGCGGTCTGCCACTGGGCGGGCAGGCGGGACACCGCCGACTCGGCCAGCCGGCGGGCGCGGGAACGCTGGTACTCGGCCTCGGTGATCAACTCACCGTCCAAAACCGGCGCAGCCTGCACCACGCTCGTCCCCTCGGCGTCCGCCCCGCTGGACACGGCGGCGTTCGGGAACGGGATCAGCTCGCTGGCCACGTCGTCCTTCTGCTCGGTCAGGCTCACGCCGCACCGCCGCGCAGGGCGTCGCGGACCTCGCGGGCGGTGTCGGTGCCGCACCCCAGCGCCTCCCGCAGCCGGGTGGCGGACGGGTCGGCGGGCAACCGTCCGGCGGTGATCAACCGCCGGGCACGGTCCACGAGTAGGGCCATCCGGTCGTCGGTAGCCCCGTGCTGTGCCGCACCCGTCTCGGGGACGTTTTCCCTGTACTCCGGGCCGGTAGGGGAAGCAGTAGGGCCTACCGGCAAGCCGTGGTCCAGGTCCGCGAACGCCGACCAGACCACCGGCAGCACCGCGACCGCGCCGACCGCGACCAGTGGGCCGATGGCGTGCGCGAGGAGTTGCATCGCGTCGAACCGCGCCCACGGCACCGACACCCACGGCAGGTACGGCCACACGTTCAACGTCAACGTCACCGCGAGCGCCCCGTACTCGACCACCGTCAGGTGCCGGTGCCGCAACACCCGGCCCCGGGTTGCCAGGAATGCCCGCGCGCCGACGATGACCAGCAGCACCGCCGAGATCACCGGTTCCACCGCCCACGCGCCCCACCAGGCCGCGCCCCGCTCGGTCATCGACCGGGTCAGGGTGTGGTGCACGCCCGTGGTCGACCAGCTCAGCGCACCGACCAGCGCCGCCAAGGCCACGACGGTGAGCACCAGGCGTACCCGCGCGGCCTGCCACGCGCGGGCCGCCGAGTCCTGGGCCAGCGCGTGCAGCCGGGCGGCCTCGGCGGCGCGTTTGCGGCTGCGGCGCACCCGGTCGGTGTCGAGCAACAGCGGAGCGGCGTCGGCCTGCAACTCCAGCAGCGCGTGCGCCTCGTCCACCTCGGCGCGCAGCTCCCGGACCCGCCTGGTGGCCGGCGGAACATCGACGGGGATCACGTCCGGTACGGCCGGGGCTTGCCCGGCGACGTACTTCTCCAGTTCGGCCACGGCGCGCTGCACGTCCTCGTCGCTCGGCTCGGGGAAGGGGATGAAGGTGCTCATCGCCGTACCCCGCAGTTTCCGCCGGGGCAGTCCACGATGCGCCAGGTGCGCCGGGCGGCGGCGTTGCGTCCGGACAGCAGGTTGGTCGCGTCGCGCAGCCGCTCGGCGGCCTCCCGGTTCTCCAGGCAGTGCGCCGGAGAGGTCCAGCCGCCGGGGTGCGCCAGGGTGGCGGGCTCTGCGTAGGTGAGGTGCACGCGGCTCATCGGGCACCCCCGCTCCGCTGCGGCGCGCAGCGCGGGCACGGTGTCGAGCGTGTGCGGTCCTCGTCCAGCCAGACCACGCGAGCTGAGACCGGATCGGAGTCGCGGGCGTCGCACTGCCCGCACACCGGAGACACCGCCGAGCGCCCGCCGGGCGCGCTCGGCGCGGGACGGTTCCTTGGACGGTTAAAGGACGGTTCGGGCGTCATGCTGACGCCCCGCTTGGTCGCTGCTGACGCCCCGTTCGGGCGTTGCTGACGCCCCGTGCTGGTCAGCGGGGTGCCATCCTGACGCCCCGCTTCCGCACCTGTGGACAACCTGGCCGACAACACCAGGTCGTACACCTGGGGACGCTGGTCGGCGCGCTCGATCCGGGCATCGCGCACGCGGGTGTTGCCCCTGCGGATCAGATCCAGCTCCTCCAGCGACCGCAGCGCACGTTGCACAGTGCGCCGGGACAGCCGGGTGTAGCCGATCATGCGCTCCACCGAGGGGAACGCCTCGGTCCCGTCGGGACCGGCGTGGTTGGCCAGCGCGATCAGCGTGATCGCCAGTGCGGCGGCGTCCTTGCGGTCGGTCGGGATCGGGGCGTGGTTGAGCGCCCAGTTGATCGCTTCGATGCTCATGGGTGCACCGCCCCGGAACTCGGGTACGGCAGGATGAAGTGCACGGCTCGGACCTCCGACGTCCAGGTCGAGGTCCCGTTCAGGTGTTCGCGCACCTGGCGGGACCGCTTACTGGCACTTCAGTAGATCCATGACTTTCGCGCTGCTGCACACGTTGGACCTGGAGGACGCGCCGGGCTTGTTCCTCGGGACGTTCATGGCGGACGTGTGGGTCAGCAGTGTCGTGCTGGTGGTCATGCTGCCGTTGACGGTGTTCTACGCGATCAGCAGGCGGTCACGCACCGCTCCGCTCGTGGCGGCCGTGCTGGTGGCGTTCCTCGTGGCACACGTGATCGCCTACCACTTGTGGTGGGTGCCGGTGGGCACGGCGGTGGTCACGGCCGTGCTGGTATTCGCGGGCCTCGTACGGCGGCGTCCGGACACGCAGGTCAAATTCGTCCTGCACAGGTTCGGCTACCTCGTGGCCGCGGTGGCGTTGGCGGTCGCGGCAGTGGTGGCCACGCCGTGGGTGCCGTTGGAGCGGATCGAGCTGAACGACGGCGCCATCGAGGCGTACGTGATGGAGACCAGCCCCGGGTTCGTGAAGGTGCTCGGCGCACAGGAGCGGGAGTTCCGCATCCTGCGCACCGAGGACGTCCGATCACGCGTCGAACTGGCCGATCACTGAACCCAAACGCCACTTGTCCGAGATCCGCACACCCGTGCGGGTAAGGGTGATGCCTGCACGCCCGTTACCGCGACGGATCTCACCTCATCGGGTGAGCACCACCACCGAACGGGCCGGGGCCTTGATCGTGTTGCCGTCGATGACGGCCTTGTCGCTGGTCAGGGCGTGGTTCTGCCAGTCGCCGGCGGCTGCGACGGACTTCTCCACCGGGTACGGGTTCACGATGACCAGGACACCGCGCAGGCTGGGATCGGTGTCCGGGCCGACGGTGTCGTCCAGGAGGGCGGCGACCACGCCCGGCTCGGCGGTTGGGAACGACAGCTTCTGCTGCACCAGGGCCGCGTCGTTCAGGGTGAACAGCGGCGAGGACGTGCGGATGCGGAGGAGTTCCACCGTGTTGGCCAGGGCGGCACGCATGTCGGTCGACGAAGGCTTCAGGGTGGCGTTGGCCAGCAGAGGAGTGGCGTAGGGCCACTTGTCCTCGTTGTCCGCCGACGGCGGCAGGCCGCGACCGAAACCGTTGTCCCGCAACGACGGGTCGTAACGGTTGAACCAGTCGCCCGAGTCGTAGCTGTTGCGGTCCAACGACTTCGAGCGCAGGAACTCCGCGCCCGCGTGCAGGAACGGTTGGCCTTGGCCCAGGAGCACGGGTGCCAGAGCGACCTTCTGCATCCGGACGCGGTCCGCCATCGAGGTGGCTACAGGCAGCTTGTAGGTCTGCGAGTCGAACAACGTCTCGTTGTCGTGCGCGTCGATGTAGGTGATCACGTCGGCGGGCCCACCCGTGTACCCGGCGGGCGAGCCGTTGTACGGCACGTCGCGGCCGGAGATCACCCCACCGCCGGTGGACTGGAACTGGTACGACGCCATGTTCCCCGCCATGCCCAGCTTGACCAGGTCGGTGTAGTTCGCCAACCTCGCAGCGACGTCACCGTTGGCCGGAGCGCCGTTCGGGTCCCCTGCCAGACCGGAAGCCAGCCCCTGCACGCGGGGATCGGCGTCGAACGGCCCACCGCCGCGCACCGCGTCCCGCAGCCGGTCGCTGAACGTGCCGATGCCCGTCCCGGCCATGTTCGCCTGCGTGGCCTGCTCGAACCGGGCGTTGCCCGCGACCTCGCCGAAGTCCCAGCCCTCGCCGTAGATCCGGATCTTGCGCCCGTCCACGCCGTCGGCGGCGACGGTCAACGCGTCCAACGCCGCCCGCACGGCCAGGATGTTCGCCTTCGGGTGGTGGCCCATCAGGTCGAACCGGAAGCCGTCCACCTTGTACAGCCGCGCCCACCGCACCACGGAGTCCACGACGAGCTTGCCCATCATGGCGTTCTCGGTGGCGGTGTTCGCGCAGCACGTGGAGTCGGCGACGGTGCCGTCGAGGTTGAGCCGCTGGTAGTACCCGGGCACGACCTTGTCCAGCACGGACGTCGCCGCGTCACCGGAGGCGGCCGTGTGGTTGTAGACCACGTCCACCACCACGCGGTTGCCGTTGTCGTGCAACGACTTCACCATCTCGCGGTACTGCTTCGAACGCGCCCACCCGGTCTGCGCGTCGTCCGTCGCGTAAGAGCCCTCGGGCACGTCGTAGTGGTACGGGTCGTAGCCCCAGTTGAACCCGTCGTTCGCGGCGATCGCCGCCACGCACGACTGCTGGTCCGGGGAATCCGCCGGCAACGACGCCAGGTCGCACGCCGGTTGCTGCTGGTCGGCGCGCTTCTCGGGGATGGTGGCGATGTCGAACGTCGGCAGCAGGTGCACGGTGTCCAGACCGGCGGCGGCCAACTCCCGCAGGTGCGTCATACCCGTGGACGACGAGTGCGTGAACGCGCGATACGTGCCCCGGTCGGACACCGGAACGGAAGTGTCGCCGATCGAGAAGTCCCGGACGTGCAACTCGGTGATGCCGTGCTCGGTCGGGTCGCCGTCCAGGCCGCGCGCGACGTGACCGGCCCAGCCGTCGGGCATGGTGCGCGCGTCACCGAGGTCGGCGAACTGCGAGTGCGTCGAGTTCACCGCCAGCGCTACCGAGTACGGGTCGGTCACGGTCACCGTGCGCCCGGCGACGGTCACCTCGTACAGGTAGAACTTGTCCCGCCACGCCCCGGACGCCGACCACGAGCCGGACGCGTCGTCCCGCGCCAGGTCCACGGTCGTCGCCGTGCCACCGGGCTGGTCGAAAAGCTTGAGTTTCACCGAGGACGCCGTCGGCGCCCACAACCGCGCGGTCACGCCGTCACCGGAGAACGTCGGCCCGTACGTCAGCCGGGCAGCGGCGGCCGCGAACCGGTCGTCCAGCACACCGGCGATCTGCACGCCCGTGCGGTGCCGCAGACCGCCACCGGAGTCGACGTGCACGGCGGACAGCTTGCCGCGCAACGCCTCGTCCAGCCGCTCACCGTCCCGCACCCGGAACACAGGCTTGCCCCGCAAGTGCGGCAACGGCACGGCTTCCGACGACGGTTCGAGCCGCAGCACCTTGCCGTCGTACTCCAACCGGTAGCCGTCGGACGGCACCACCGGCACGTCCCACACCACCAGGTCCTTCGACACCCAGATGGCCTTGGACTTGGTCAGGTCGTCGTCCACGCCCTCACCGCCCGAAGGCGGCAGCACGTAGGAGATCGAGCCGTCCGGTTTGGTGGAGCCGGAGACGTACCAGACCTCGTACCCGGTGCCGGTGACGTCGAGGAACTGGTCCGGGCCGGGGTCCTTGGCGTCACCCCGGTGGATGATGTTGCTCAACCCCGCCGCGCCCGGTTCCAGCGGGACCGACCAGTACACGCCGAATCCATCGGTACCGTCCGGCACCCGTGACTGGTTCCAGCCGGGACTCGGTTCCAACGACCCGGTCCAGTGGTAGAGCGTCCAGTCCGCGTAGTCGCCGGAGGGCCGGTTGTAGTGGATCACCGCACGGTTCTGCGCGGCGGCCAGGCTCGCGTACACCTTGTCGTCGTTGACCCACGCGCGCCCGGCCGTGCGACCGGACGCCTCGACCGTGCCGCCGCGCACCACGGAGAACTCCACCGGCGCGGTCGCCGGAACGGTCGCCACTCCCCCGTTGAACGGGTAGTCGACGCCGCCCGCGCGCACTACGAGCCCACTGGCGTCACCGGTGTGCGTCACCACAGCTTGGCCATTAGCGGCGACTTCACTCGCGTGCACGGCGGTCTGTCCCTGCTTGAGCCACACCTGCGGCGTCACGCTCGGGTCGACGAACCGGTCGCCGTCGGTGTCCTTCTCGTCACCCCGGTGGGCGATGATGCCGACCGACCTCGCGCCCGGCTTGAGCTTCACCCAGGCGAACCGGCCGTACGGCGTCTCACCCGCGAACGGCAGCGGCGCGTCCCACGTCGGAGCGTTCTCGATGTCACCCCACGCGTGCAGGCCCCACCCGTCGTAGTCGCCGGCGGGCCGGTTGTAGTGCACCACCATCCAGTCGGACGTCACCGTGCCGGGCGGCTCGACCGGAGGTGCGGCCACCAGACCGACGCGGGCGCTGTCCGCGCCCAACGTGCCCTTGGCGTCCTTGGCCACCACCCGGATCTCGACGTTCTTGCCCACCGCCGCACCCGGCAGCTTCGAGAGATCGGCGAACACCCGGTACGGCGCGGCGTCGTCGGTGCCGAGCACCTGCCAGTCGCGTTCACCCCCGACCCGTGCGGCGAACGTGGCCTGCGCGTACGGGGAGGTGACGCCGTCGGCGCGCAGTTCGACCCGGTCGTCCAGCACGGTGCCGGCCGTCGGCACGGCCAACGTCGGCGTGGGCGTGGTGGCGGTCAACGTGCCGGTGGACTTGAGCACCAGGGCGGACAGTGCGGGCACGGTCACGGTGACCTTGCCGTTCAAGGCGTTCACCTGCGAGCCGGCGGCGGGCCAGATGGGCCGGTAGCCGCGACCGGACACCGGGACGTCGACGGTCGCGGGCGCGGTGCCGGCGTTGGCCACCACCAGGTGTTCGACCTGCTGGGTGCGTCCCGTGCGGCTGAACGCGATCACGTCACCTCGGGCGAGGCGCAACGCCTGGTTGCCGTCACGCCACACCGGGTCCGCGTCCACGAACTTCGCCAGGCTCTTGAGCTGCTGGTACAGCGGGTGGTCGGTGCGGAAGTTGTCCACCGCGCCGGTCCGGTCGCTGCCGATCAGGTCCTCGGCCGCGTACTCCGGCGTGGCCGAGGCGAACATGTCCTGGCGGGCCGGCTTGTCGCCGCCGGTGCCCGCGAAACCCTGCTCGTCGCCGTAGTAGACGACCGGGTTGCCGCGCCACAGGTACATCAGGGCGTTGCCCAGCTCCAGCCGGTCCAGCAACTCGGCCTCGGAGATGCCGGGGCGGCTCTGCCGGACCATCCACGCGATCCGGCCCATGTCGTGGTTGCCGAGGAACGTCGGCAGCGAGGAGGCGTTGGAGTCCGCGTCGGTGTACCGGTCGTCGTCCACCAGCACTTCACCGAGCCGTGCCGCGCCTTCACCGGACAGGAACGTGGCGGCGCCGCTCTGGAACGGGAAGTCCAGCGTGGCCTGCATCGTGCCGGTGGTGGTGTAGCGCGAGGTGAACGCCGGGTTGGCGTCGAAGACCTCGCCGAACACGAAGAAGTCCTTCTTGCCCCGCATCGCCGCGTACTGCTTCACGTGCGGGGTGAGGGCCTGCCAGAACTCCATGTTGACGTGCTTGACCGTGTCGACCCGGTAGCCGTCGATGCCCAGCGTGTCGATCCAGCTGGTGAAGATCCGCTTCATGCCGCGCACGACCGTCGGGTGCTCGGTCATCAGGTCGTCCAGGCCGAAGAAGTCGCCGTACTCGTTGGACTCGCCGCTGAACGTCGAGTCGCCGCGGTTGTGGTAGAGCTGCGGGTCGTTGAGCCAGGCCGGGGTCTTCTCGCCCTTGACGACCGGCGTGTACGGAGCGGTGAGCTCGGGGAAGTCCGGCTGACCGGCGATCTCCGCGATGTCGACCGGGTTGCCCTGCTCGTCGAGGTAGGGCTGCGCGCCGGTGCTGACGTAGTCGTGCTCGCCCTCGGCGTAGTCGATCAGGTCGGCGGTGTGGTTGGCGACGATGTCGAAGAAGACCTTGATACCGCGCCGGTGCGCGTCCTGGATGAGCCGCCGCATCTCGTTGGTCGTGCCGAAGTGCGGGTCGAGCTCGGTGAAGTCGGTGGTCCAGTAGCCGTGGTAGCCAGCCGAGATGTCGTCGCCGGAGCCCTGCACCCAGCGGTTGCGGAACATCGGGGTCATCCAGATCGCGGTGATCCCCATGTCGTCCAGGTAGCCGATCTTGTCACGCAGGCCCTTGAGGTCGCCGCCGTGGTAAAAGCCCTTGTCAGCGGGGTCGTAGCCGCTCTTGAGCCGGTCGGTCTCGGCCGTGCCGCCGCGGTCGTTGCGCGGATCGCCGTTGGCGAACCGGTCGGGCATCACGAGGTAGAACCGCTCACCGGTCAGATCGGCCCGTAACACGTCCTTGGCCAGCGCTTTGTCACCGCTCCGGACGCCGGCCGCGATGTCGGTGACCGCGCCGACGGCGAGCCGTCCGACTTCGGGCGCGGCCCCCGCGGGTGGTGGGACGAACGGCACAACGGCCAGGGCGATGAGCGCGGCGACGGCCCGACGCATCACGCGACCTCCTTGTCGCAAGATTTTGCAACCCCGCCCCGGCATCGAACGCGGGGCGAGGTGCACAAAACCACGACAATCCTGGCCGAACAAGGCCCATTCGGCTGCAAGTCCTTGCAGGACCTTGCGTCACTCCTGGTAGAGCCAGACCCAGTTGCCCGACGGGTCCTTCACCGCCGAGTTGCGCGGCATGCCCACCGAGTCGCGCGGGGCGACGACCTCCACCCCGCCCGCCGCGACGGCCCGCGCGTGGTACGCGTCCAGGTCCGGCACGAGCAGCCCGAACGTGCTCGGCCCGAGCCGGTCGGTGTCGGTGCGGTCGTCCAGCAGGTGGATCAGGAAGAACCCGTCGGTGCCGGGCTGACCGATGATGAGCGACGAGTACTCGTCGTTCCCGGCCCGCCTGGTCACCTCGTACCGCATGTCGAACGCCGTTTGGTAGAACTCCGCGGCCTTGGCCGCGTCGTCCACCGCGATCTTCATCTGCACCGGGCGCACGCCCGTGCCGGGTGTGGACACGGTGATCCCCTCCTCCACATAGCGGTCTACGTCGCCGAGCCGGGCGGTGAGCACGTCACGCTGCCGCACCAGCCGCCTGCGGTGGTTGGCCAGCACCTCGGTCGCGTCACCGCCGTCGACCACCCGCCGGATCTCCTCGATCGGCAGGTCCAGGCAGCGCAGCGCCAGGATCAGCCGGGCGCGGCGCACCTGCTCGCGCCGGTAGCGCCGGTAGCCCGACGCCGGGTCGACGACGTCGGGCGTGAGCAGCCCGACGTCGTCGTAGTGCCGCAGCGCGTGCACGGTCAGCCCGCTGAGGTGCGCGAACCGCCCGATGGTCATCAGCTCGTCCGTCACAACACCACTGTGAGGTCTCGGGTCACCCGAGGGTCAACGTTCGGGATGGAGAGTCTTGCTCCACAACGACGCGCCCTTGATGTCACGCAGCCACACGGTCAGCTCACCGTCACGCGACACCTCGACCTCGCCGAAGTGCTGGAAGCCGTCCAACGGCGTGGTGTTCGCGGCCGGCGGGGCGTTCACGAACACCGCTTCGGGCCCGAACGTCGGGTCCAGCGCGTTCGGCCCGAACGCGCCCGCGTTCAGCGGCCCGGACACGAACTCCCAGAACGGGTCGAAGTCCTGGAACGACGCCCGCGCCGGCGAGTAGTGGTGCGCGGCCGTGTAGTGCACGTCCGCCGTCAGCCACACCGTGTTGCGCACCCGCCGCCGCTTCAGCTCGCTCAGCACCCAAGCCAACTCGTGCTCACGACCGCCCGGCGCGCCCGGCAGCCCGTTGGCCACGCCCTCGATGTCCGTGCCGTCCGGCACGGTCAGCCCGATGGGCAGATCGGCGGCGATGATCTTCCACGTGGCGTGGCTGCGGTCCAGCGAGTCCACCAGCCAACGGGCCTGTTCCTCCCCCAACACGTGCCCGGCACCATCCTTCGGCGAGGTGTTGGCGTCCTTGTACGACCGCATGTCCAGCACGAACACCTCGACGTGCGCGCCGTACCGGAACTTCCGGTACACCCGGCCGTCCACCGCCTGCCGCGGGTCGATCGGCTGCCACTCGTGGAACGCCTGGAACGCCCGCGCGGCCAGCACGTCCACCCGCTTCTCGGTGTACTGCGGCAGGGTCAGGATCTCGCCGGGGTACCAGTTGTTGACCACCTCGTGGTCGTCCCACTGCACGATCATCGGCACCTGCGAGGCGAACGAGCGGTACTGCGGGTCGAGCAGGTTGTAGGCGAACTGGCCCCGGTACTCGTCCAGGGTCTCGGCGACCTTCAGCTTCTCCAGGATCACCACGTTGCGCCACACACGCCCGTCGGGCAGCGTCACGGACTCCTTCAGCGGCCCGTCCGCGTACACCGTGTCGCCGCTGTTGATGAAGAAGTCGGGACGGCGGGCGGCCATCGCGCCGAAGATCGGCATACCGCCCAGGTCAGGGTTGCTGCCCCAACCCTGACCGGCCACGTCACCGGACCACACGAACCGCACGTCGTCACGGCCCAGCGGCGCGGTGCGGAAGCTGCCGACCACGGCCTCACTGCGGGTGCGTCCGTCCAGGTCCTCGGCGACGACGCGGTAGTGCACGTCGCGCCCGCCCGGCAGACCGCGCAGCCGCACCCGGCCGGTGCCACCGGACTCCGGCGTCAACATCGGCCCGCGCACGGTGCGGACGTGCCGGAACGACGGGTCCGACGACACCTCCACCAGCATCCGCGACGGCCGGTCGGCCCGGGTCCACACCAGGCCGCCGTCGAACGTCACGTCACCGGACTGCACACCGTGCGTGAGCACCGGCCGGCTGCCACCACGCGCCAACGCCACCCCGCCGGGCACGAACGCCGCGGCCGTACCGATCGCACCGGCGCGCAGCAGCGTCCGCCGGTTCACCACACCATCGCTCATGTGCGGCTTTGTAACCGGTGAAGCCGAATTCCCGGTGAACTGGACCCGTCGTCTACAGGCCCAGCGCGCGGCGGAGCACCACGATCTCCTCCTCCAACTCGCGCTGCGCCTGCTGGGCGTACGCGAGCAGGGAGGAGCCGTGGAACGTGCCGCTGAACAGGTGCAACTCGACCGGCACGCCCGCGTCGATCAGCTTGAGCGCGTACGCGATGCCCTCGTCCCGCAGCGGGTCGAACTCCATCGCCGAGACGTAGGCGGGCGGCAGGCCGGCGAGGTCGGTGGCACGGGCGGGCGCGGCGTAGGGCGAGACGTCCTCGCCGCCACGCTTGCCCTCGCCGAGGTAGCTGTCCCAACTGATCTCCGCGAGCGGCCGCTTCCACACCGGGGTGTCCACGAACTCGCGCGCGCTGCGGGTCTCCAGCCGGTCGTCCACCTCGGGCACGCCGAGGTACTGGAAGCAGATGCGCGGGCCGCCACGGTCACGGGCCAGCAGCGCCAGCGCCGCGCACAGGCCACCGCCCGCGCTGTAGCCGTTGATCGCGATCCGGTCCAGGTCGACGCCGAGTTCGCCCGCGTGCCCGGCCAGCCACTCCAGGCCTGTGTAGCAGTCCTCCAGGCCGCCGGGGAACGGCGTCTCCGGCGAGAGCCGGTAAGCGACGGCCACGACCACCGCGCCGGTCTCCTTGGCCAGCCGCACGTTGCGCGGGTGGTCGGCGTCGACGCTGCCGATCACGAAACCGCCGCCGTGGATGGCCAGGATCGCGGCGGGCGCGGCGTCGTCGGGCCGGTAGACGCGCAGCGCCAGTTCCGTGCCGTCCGCCCTGGTCGTCGTGCGTTCGGTGATGCTCAGGCCGGTCTCGTCGACCTCGCCCAACTCGCGGGTGAGCTCTTCCATGCCCTTGCGGGCCGTCGGCAGGTCGGTCAGGTCCAGCTCCGGCAGCATGTGCACCGCGGCGGCGAGTTCCGGGTCGATCGCGTAGGCCACGTCATCTCCGATGATGAAAGGGGCCCGGCTTCGATGCCGGGACTCGATTCCGAGTGTGGTCCGCGCCACTCGGCCGCACCTCCGACAGGCGTCGGTATTCCGGCGCCGGGAACCCGACATTCGTGCCGGCCTGCGGTAACGCTCGGGGGTTACGCTCGGGACGTGAGGGGCCTGCTGCGCAAACTCTCCACGCTCGACGCCGACGCGGAGACCGCGATCCGGGTGATCGCGTACTTCGACACGCTGGTCGAGAGCCGCGCGAAGCTGGTCGAAGTGGTGCGTGCGACGGCAGGGCTGGCCGACTGCGTGGTCGGCGTGGAACTCGACGGCAGACCACCGATGCGCCACGGACCGGACGGTAGACCCTTCGCGGGCGAGCCCGGCGTGGTGACCGGTGAGGCCGCGATCGGCGAGTCGGGCCGGGTGTGGCTGGAACGCCCGGACGGCCCGCGCCCGTTGGACGACCTCGTGCTGGAACGCTGCGCGATCACCATCCGGGTGCTGGAACCACCCCGCCACACCGCCGCGCCGCACTTGGCGGACCCGGCGCTGATCGAGCTCCTGCTGTCCGAACGGGAGGCGCCCGAGGACCGGGCACGGGCCGTGAAGCTGCTGGGTCTCGCACACGACCGGCCGTTGCGGATCGCGGCCGTGGAGTGCGGTCCGGGACTCGATCCCGGCGCTGAGGCCGTTCGGCTAGTCGCACGGACAGGTCGGCACGTGCCCGTGCGCGTGGCGCTGGTCGGACGACGTGCCGCCCTGGTCCTGCAACCACCGGACTCACCGGGCCTGGCGGAGGCGTTGACCGGCCGGGTCGGCGGCGAGGTACGGCTCGGCTTGGGCGGGACGGTCGATGGCCTGAACGCGCACGCGTCGTGGAAGCAGGCGCAACAGGCGCTCCGGTTCACATCCGCCGAACACCCAGTGGCCGATTTCACCGGCCTGGGCGCGACGGCGTTGCTGGCCGAGGTGCCCGTCGAACTGCTGCGCCAGGACGCCGACGTGACGGCGTTGAACGCGCTGGCCGCGACGCCAAGCGGGAGGCTGGACGTGGCGGCGTTGGAGGCGTTCTGCCTCAGCGGCTCACTGCGCAAGGCGGCGGAATCACTGCACCTGCACCACAGCTCGGTCGCGTCCCGACTGGCCAGAGCCGAGGACGTACTCGGCTGGTCACTAGACACCCCACACGGCCGCTTCCGCACAATGGTCGCCCTGCTGGCCCGCCGACTGGCGACCCCGGACCACCGAACCTAAGATCATCCAACCTGTCCCCGACCTGGCTCCCCAGCCGAGATCACCCGGACAGGCGAACCGTGCAACCTGGACAACCTAAACCGCATGTCTCATGTTGTCGCGGGACTCGCGGACACCGCATGGGAGGTGTACGCCAAGCGGGACCGCGCGGAAGCACTCTTCAGCGCCTTCGGCTGAACCCCAACGCCCCGAACGCCTCCCCGAAAGGGACCGGAACGACAGCGTTTCGCACGACCAAGACCTGGTCTCAGAACCCGGTAGCGGCACGACGAGCGAAGGCCCGTGCGGCCATCCTCCCTTGACAGGCAAGTGGAGACTTGCCTATAACTGTACCCGTGGACGCAGACCCCGACCTGTTCAAGGCCATCGGTGACGCGACGCGACGCACCATCCTGGACGAGCTGATCGACAGGGACGGTCAGACGCTGTTCGAGATCTGCGGCCGACTGACCATGAAGCACGGTCTGGCCTCCTCGCGCCAAGCCATCTCGCAGCACCTCGCGGTGCTCGAACAGGCCGGCCTGGTGCACACCCGGCGGCAGGGCCGGTACAAGTTCCACCACATCGACACGAGCCCGCTGCGCTCGATCGTCGAGCGGTGGCCCATCGACCGAGAGGCACCGAACCCGTGATCCGCATCAACATCACCAGCGTGTTCGTCGACGACCAGGCCAAGGCGCTGGCCTTCTACACCGAGAAGCTGGGGTTCATCAAGAAGACCGACGTGCCCGCCGGCGGGGCCCGCTGGCTCACCGTGGTCTCCCCCGCCGACCCGGACGGCGTCGAGCTGCTGCTGGAGCCGGACGGCCACCCTGCGGCGGGCCCGTTCAAGAAGGCCCTGGTCACCGACGGCATCCCGTTCACCCAGTTCGCCGTCGACGACGTGTACGCCGAGGTCGAGCGGCTCAAGGGGCTGGGCGTCGAGTTCACCCAGGACGCGACCGACTTCGGGCCGGTCGTCACCGCCGTCTTCGACGACACCTGCGGCAACCTGATCCAGATCGCCGCCATGAAGTAGTCGCTCGCCCCGGCCGACTGGCGAGCCAGCCGGGTTCGCCACCTAGCCCTGCTGCTGGCTGGGTAGCCGCCCCTCGGCCATCCGCCTCGCCACGTCACGCCGCAGCCACAGCAGGTACACCCACACCAGGCTGAACACGACACCGATGCCGCCGAGCGCGGTCAACGCGAACCACGACGCCACCATCACGACGTGGATCGCCACGATCACGTACACGGCCCACGAGCGCTTCAACAGCGCGCACGTGGCGATCAGCGCGACGATCAGCGCGAGCACCAGGTACCCGGTGCCCGTGCCGATGCCGCCGCCCAGTTTCGCCACCACCGGCAGCGCGAGGGCGACGACGATCGCCTCCAGGATCAGCGTGCCGGCCATGATGCCCCGGAAGGACTTCATCGGGTCCTTCTTGGGCACCGGCACGCCCTCGGGCACCGAAGCGGAAGTCACGAGGGCTCCTTGCCGAACAGCGCCCGCGCGTCGCCCGCCGTGACGACCGAGCCGGTCACCACGACACCGCCACCCGACACCATGTCACCGTCGTCGCTCTCCTCGGCCAGCCGCACGGCTTCCTCGATGGCGTCGACCAGGTGTGGCTGCACGACCATCCGGTCCTCGCCGAAGATCGGGATCGCCACGCCGGCGAGCAGGTCGGGGTCCATCGCGCGGGGCGAGGAGTTCGCGGTCAGCACGACCTCCTGCACGACGGGCTCCAGCGCGCTGAGGATGCCCACCGCGTCCTTCTCCTGCATCACGCCGACCACGGCGACCAGCTTGCGGAAGCCGAACTCCTCGTCCAGCGCCTTCGCCAACGCCTGCGCGCCCTGCGGGTTGTGCGCCGCGTCCACCAGCACGGTCGGCGCGGACCGGACCCGTTCGAGCCGGCCGGGTGAGCTGACCGTGGCGAACGCCTCGCGCACGATGTCGATGTCCAGCTGCCGGTCGGCGCCCGCACCGAAGAACGCCTCCACGGCGGCCAGCGCCAGCACCGCGTTCGCCGCCTGGTGCGCGCCGTGCAGGGGGAGGAACACCTCGTCGTACACGCCGCCGAGCCCTTGCAGCCGGAGCATCTGCCCGCCCACCGCGATATCGCGGTGGACGACGCCGAACTCCGACCCCATCCGCGCGATCGAGGCGTCCACCTCGGCGCACCGCTTCAGCAGCACCTGTTCGACGGCGGGGTCCTGCTCGGCGAACAGCGCGACCGCGCCGGGCTTGATGATCCCGGCCTTCTCCTCCGCGATGCCGGCCAGGTCGGCGCCCAGGTACTCGACGTGGTCGAGCCCGATGGGTGTGATCACCGCGATCCGGCCGTCGGCGATGTTCGTGGCGTCCCACGACCCGCCCATGCCGACCTCGATCACGGCAGCGTCCACCGGCGCGTCCGCGAACGCCGCGAACGCCATGCCGGTGAGCACTTCGAACTTGCTCATCGGCACGTCGCCGCGCGCGTCCACGATCGACAGGTACGGCTCGATGTCGCGGTAGATCTCGACGTACCGCTCGGGGCTGATCGGCACGCCGTCCACGCTGATCCGCTCGGTCGCCAGCTGGAGGTGCGGGCTGGTGTACCGGCCGGTGCGCAGCCCGATCCGGGTGAGCAGCGCGTCGATCATCCGCGAGGTGGACGTCTTGCCGTTCGTCCCGCCGACGTGCACCACGGGGTAGGTGTGCTGCGGGTCGCCGAGGATGTCGGCCAACGCCCGGATGCGGTCCAGGCTCGGTTCGATCTTGGTCTCGGGCCAGCGGGTGTTCAGCTCCGCCTCGACCTGGCGCAGTTCCTCCAACGCCCCCGTCTCGAACCCGCTCACGACTGCTGCCCGCTGTCCTGCGGCAGGGTGTCGAGCCGGGCGTGGATGCGCTCGATCTCGGCGTTGGCCGCCGCCAGCCGGGTCTGGATCTTGGCCACCACCTCGGCCGGCGCCTTGTCGAGGAACGCGGCGTTGCCGAGCTTGCCCTCGCACTGGGCGCGTTCCTTCTCGGCCACCGCGAGGTCCTTGGCCAGCCGCTTGCGCTCGGCGACCACGTCGACCGTGCCGGACAGGTCCAGTTCGACCTTCACCGTGCCGGCGGGCAGGCCGACGTCCAGCGACACGGTCACCGAGAACTCGTCGCCGGGCTCGGTCATCCGGGTCAGCGAGCGCACCGCGGCCACCTGGCCGGTCAGGTCGACGCAGCACGCGCCGCGGACCTTGCCGGCGACCTTCTGCGCGGGCTTGAGGCCCTGGTCGTTGCGGAACCGGCGGATCTCGGTGACCAGCTTCTTCAGGCCCTCGATCCGGCCTGCGGCCACCTCGTCGCGCTCGACGCCGGTCGGCTTGGGCCAGTCCGCGATCACCAGCGACTCGCCGCCGGTCAACGTGGTCCACAGCGTCTCGGTGATGAACGGCGTCAGCGGGTGCAGCAGCCGCAGCACCACTTCGAGGACGTGGCCGAGCACGGACTGAGTGGCCTCGGCGCGCGCGCCGCCCTCGGCGAGCTGGACCTTGGCCAGCTCCACGTACCAGTCGCAGAACTCGCCCCAGGTGAAGTGGTACAACGCCTCGCTGAGCTTGGCGAACTGGAACGACTCGAACTGGCCGTCCACATCGGACACCAGCTGGTCGAGCAGGTCGAGGATCCAGCGGTCGGCGTCGGTCAGCTCGTCGCGCGGCGGGAGCGGGCGTTGCACGGTGGCGCCGTTGCTCAGCGCGAACCGGGAGGCGTTCCACAGCTTCGTGGTGAAGTTGCGGGAACCGGCCGCCCACTCCTCGGCGATGGCCAGGTCGGAGCCGGGGTTCGCGCCGCGCAGCAGGGTGAACCGGGTGGCGTCGGCGCCGTAGGTGTCCATCCAGTCGATCGGGTCGATGCCGTTGCCGCGCGACTTCGACATCTTCTTGCCGTACTGGTCGCGGATGAGGCCGTGCAGGAACACGTGGTCGAACGGCTGCTTGCCGTCCATCGCGTACAGGCCGAACATCATCATCCGGACGACCCAGAAGAACAGGATGTCGTAGCCGGTGGACAGCACGCTGGTCGGGTAGAACTTGGCCAGGTCGCTGGTCGGCGTGGGCCAGCCCAGCGTGGAGAACGGCCAGAGGCCGGACGAGAACCACGTGTCGAGCACGTCCTCGTCCTGCACCCAGCCCTCACCGGGCGGCTCGTCGTCGGGGCCGACGCACATCACCTTGTCGTTGGGGCCGTACCAGACCGGGATGCGGTGGCCCCACCACAGCTGGCGCGAGATGCACCAGTCGTTGAGGTTGTCGACCCAGTCGAAGTAGCGCTTGGCCAGCTCCGGCGGGTGAATCGTGGTGCGGCCGTCACGCACCGCGGCGGAGGCGGCCTCGGCGAGCGGGGCGACCTTCACCCACCACTGCATGGACAGGCGCGGCTCGATGACGGTGTCGCAGCGCGAGCAGTGGCCGACGGAGTGCTGGTACGGGCGCTTCTCGGCCACGATCCGGCCCTGTTCGCGCAGGGCGGCGACGACCGCCGGGCGTGCCTCGAACCGGTCCATGTCCTGGAACGGGCCGTGCGCGGTGATCACACCGCGGCCGTCCATCACGGTGAGCGCGGGCAGCTCGTGGCGCTGGCCGATCTCGAAGTCGTTCGGGTCGTGCGCCGGGGTGACCTTGACCGCGCCGGTGCCGAACTTCGGGTCGACGTGCTCGTCGGCCACGATCGGCACGTACCGGCCGGTCAGCGGCACCTCGACCTCGGTGCCGATGAGGTGGCGGTACCGCTCGTCCTCGGGGTGCACGGCGACCGCCGTGTCGCCCAGCATCGTCTCGGCGCGCGTGGTCGCGACCACGATCGAGTTGTCGCCGGAGCCGTAGCGGATGGAGATGAGCTCGCCGTCGTCCTCGGAGTGGTCGACCTCGATGTCGGACAGCGCGGTCTGGCAGCGCGGGCACCAGTTGATGATGCGTTCGGCGCGGTAGATGAGGCCGTCGTCGAAGAGCTTCTTGAAGATGGTCTGGACTGCCTGGGACAGGCCCTCGTCCATGGTGAAGCGGGTGCGCGTCCAGTCGACGCCGTCGCCGAGGCGGCGCATCTGGGCGAGGATGCGGCCGCCGACCTCCTCGCGCCACTCCCACACGCGCTCGACGAACTTCTCCCGGCCCAGGTCTTGGCGGGACTTGCCCTCGCCGGCCAGGGAGCGCTCGACCGCGGTCTGGGTGGCGATGCCCGCGTGGTCGGTGCCGGGCAGCCACAGCACCTCGTAGCCCTGCATGCGGCGGCGGCGGCTGAGCGCGTCCATGATGCTGTGGTTGAGCGCGTGGCCCATGTGCAGGCTGCCGTTGACGTTCGGCGGCGGCAGCACGATGGAGAACGGCGGCTTGTCGCTGGTCGCGTCGGCCGTGAAGTAGCCGCGCTCGACCCACCGCTCGTACAGCCCGGCCTCTACCTCGGCCGGGTTCCAGGCCGGCGGGAGTTCTGAGCGCTGCGGTGCGGTGGGGGTCTCAGTCACGGTCGAAGTCTACGGAGGCGGGGCTATCGACTTCTAACCAGATACCTGGTAGCGGCTCGCACGTGTGATGCTGCTGCCTTCGAACGTGATCAGCGGTGGGGGAAGCATGGGGACGGACACGTCTGACGAGCGCCTGGGGCCGGGCGACGACACGTGGGAGGACCGCCTGGGCCCGAACGACGAGAACTCGTTGCGGACGCGCGTGGAGCTGTGGTTCGAGCGCAACGGCAAGGTGCTGGGTGCGCTGGTGCTGCTGGTGGTCATGGCGCCGGTGTTCGCGCTGTGGCGCACGGGGAGGTTCGACGAGGTCCTCCTTCTCCCGGACAACCCGGCGCCACGGGTGACGGCGCCCGCGTCCGTGTTCGGGTTGCCGCCGGGCCTGGTGGTCGACGGCGTGCCGCTGAACCGGCAGACGCCGTTCGCCGGGACGACGGAAGACGGCTGGGCGGACGGCGCGGCCGGTGTGGTGGTGCCCGAGGTGGAGGAGTGGCAGGCGGGAGTGGTGCCGGCGGAGCAGCAGGTGGCGGCGTTGGAGCGGGTGCGGCAGGTCGTCGTGGCGGCACGGCTCGACCCGCGGGTGCTGGCCGGCGACGTGGAGCCGGTGCTGGCGCTGTTCGCGCCCGAGCAGCGCGAGGAGCTGCGGGGACGGCTGGCGTCGACGGACGGCGGGTCGGTGGCGACGCGGGTCGCGGACGGCGAGCGGCTGCTGGACGTGGCGCCGAAGGTGTCGGGATCGATGTCGGTCTCGGCGAACGTGCCGGGCGAGGTGGTGGTGCGCACCTTCTTCACGTTCGCCTACGCGTTCGACACCGATCTGGAGCTGCGCGGCCCGGCGGACGTCGTGGCGAAGGCGACCCACCAGGCGGACTACGTCGTGCGAGGTGACGCCGTGTTCCTGGGTGAGGCGAACAGCCACTACGTCGGGGGTTCGTGCGGGGATTCCGACCGGAGTCGGGTCGCGCCGGCGGTCAGCGCGCCGTACGGCATCCCGTGCCTGCGCTGACGTCCCCTATCGACTTCTCGGCGAAGAGCTGATAACGCCTTCGGTAGAGCTTTCGAGTGGGGGGAACGTGGACGAGTACCGGATCGAGGACCACCCCGACCTCCAGGACGCCGGGTGGGCGCGGGACGCCGTGCGGCGGGCCGAGCGCGAGGCGCGGGCGCGGCGGCTGCGGTCGTTGCCGAGGCGGCCGCGGCGGAGGTTCTGGGTCGGGCTGGCGATCGTGGTGGCGGCGGCGCTGCTGGCGTGGGCGGTGTTCGAGACGAACTCGGGTTCGCCGGCGGGACAACGCGCGGTGGACCTGGACGAGCCGTTCGCGGGCACGACGGCGGCGCCGTGGGCGGACGGCGCGGCCGGGGTGGTGGTGCCGGAGGCGCGGCAGGTGGGCACGTTCCCCGCTGACCAGGTCGAGGCGGCGTACCAGCGGGTGCGGGAGGCGGTGGTCGCGGCCCGGCTCGACCGGCGGGTGGTGCAGGAGCACGACCTGGAGCCGTTCTTCGGGCTGTTCGCGCCGGACCTGCGGGATTCGCTGCGGGTGCTGTTCGACGGCCGCAACGACGGTGAGGCGGCGCTGGTGGTGACGCGGGTGGCCGAGGGTTCGCGGCTGGCGGAGGTGGAGCCGAAGGTGCGCGGCGAGATGGCCGCCGAGGCCGGGCCGGGCGGTGAGCTGGTGGTGCGGACGGACTACACGTTCGCCTACGCGTTCACGCCCGACCGGCCGGAGGCGGTGCGGGGGCCGATGGACGTGGTGGCGTTGTCGCGGTTCCAGGTGCGGTACGCCATCCGCACCGGCGACCCCGGCGTGACGGGCCTGTGGGCGGACGCGTCGGCGGGTTCGCTGCACTCGATCGCGTGTTCGGCCGCCAAACGCGGCTACCTCGCGCCCGCGTTCACCGAACCGTCCCTGCCGCCGGGCCTGGACTTCGACCTCGGCGCGCCCTCGTCACCCGCCGACGGCTGCCCCGACTGACCCCCTTCCGTTGCCTTGTGTTGCCTTCCGTTGCCTGCCGTTGCCTTGCGGCCCACGTCGATCCGCTCGGTTGTCCACAGGTCGTCCGGTTGTCCACAGGACGGGGAGTGACGCTTCCGGACTGTCGGCCCTGGCCGGCAGGATCAAAACAAGGGTTCCCCTTGCCGGGGGGACCCCTGGTCAATGGCGGCCATAGGTGACTGCGCGTGAGGCCACCCATTCGGCCGATTCGCCGAATAGTGGCGCCGCTCACAATTAACTTTGATCACCGGCTCGTCGAAGGTGAGGACGCCGGATACACGGGCCGTTCGCAACCCCTTGGGGCCCGTGACAGCGGTCCCGCGTCGACCTGACCGCGACCGGCGATCGGACAGACCGCCGGCGTGCTCGCGCGGGGCGCGCCGGCGGCACAATATGACGTATGGACCGCAAGCCTCCTCAGCAGGACATCGACGAGTCGCGACTCGACGTGAGCGAACCGAAGCAGTGGGCGGCGGGCATCCCCGGTGTCGCGGTGTCGCTCAAGCGCGGTGTCGAGCAGATGGGCATCACCCGGACCGCGACCACGTTGCGGCTGCTCAACCAGCGTGAGGGCTTCGACTGCCCCGGCTGCGCGTGGCCGGAGCCGCAGGGGCACCGCAAGCTGGCCGAGTTCTGCGAGAACGGCGCCAAGGCGGTGGCCGAGGAGGCGACCCGGCGCCGGGTCGGTCCGGATTTCTTCGCCGCGCACCCGATCGCCGACCTCGCCGGGAAGACCGACTACTGGCTGGGTCAGCAGGGCCGGATCACCGAGCCGATGGTGCTGCGCGAGGGTGCCACGCACTACGAGCCGATCGAGTGGCACGACGCGTTCTCGTTGATCGCCTCGCACCTGGACGGGCTGGCGAGCCCGGACGAGGCCGTGTTCTACACCTCGGGCCGCACCAGCAACGAGGCCGCGTTCCTCTACCAGCTCCTGGTCCGCTCGTTCGGCACGAACAACCTGCCGGACTGCTCGAACATGTGCCACGAGTCGTCCGGCGCGGCGCTGTCGGAGACGACCGGCATCGGCAAGGGCTCGGTCAGCATCGACGACTTCAACCGTGCCGACCTGATCGTGGTGGTGGGCCAAAACCCGGGCACGAACCACCCGCGGATGCTGTCGGCGTTGGAGGAGGCCAAGCGCGCGGGCGCGAAGATCGTGGCGGTGAACCCGTTGCCGGAGGCCGGGTTGCTGCGGTTCAAGAACCCGCAGAACGTGCGCGGGCTCATCGGCGCGGGCACGCAGCTGGCCGACGAGTTCCTCCAGATCAAGCTGGGCGGCGACCAGGCGCTGTTCCAGGCCGTCGGCAACCTGCTGCTGTCGTGGGACGCGGTGGACGACGAGTTCGTGCGGAACTTCACCGACGGGTTCGCCGAGTACGCCGACCACGTGCGCAAGCTGGACTGGGACTCGGTCGACACGGCGACCGGCCTGCCGCGCGCCCAGGTCGAACTGCTGGCCCGGATGCTGGCCGACTCGCAGCGCACCATCTTCTGCTGGGCCATGGGCTTGACCCAGCACAAGCACTCCGTGCCCACGATCCGCGAGATCGCGAACGTCGCGCTGCTGCGCGGCATGATCGGCAAGCCGGGCGCGGGCCTGTGCCCGGTGCGCGGCCACTCGAACGTGCAAGGCGACCGGACCATGGGCATCTGGGAGAAGATGCCGGAGAAGTTCCTGGCCGCGCTGGAGACCGAGTTCGGCATCCCGGTGCCGCGCAAGCACGGGTTCGACACGGTGGCGTCGATCCGGGCCATGCGCGACGGCGCGGCCAAGGTGTTCTTCGCGGTCGGCGGGAACTTCGTCGCGGCCACGCCGGACACGCCGGTCACCGAGGCGGCGATGCGGAAGCTCGACCTGACCGTGCACGTCTCGACCAAGCTCAACCGGTCACACGTGGTGCACGGCCGCACGGCGTTGATCCTGCCGACGTTGGGCCGCACGGAGAGCGACCTCCAGCACAGCGGCGAGCAGTTCGTCACCGTCGAGGACTCGATGTCGGTGGTGCACCGGTCACGGGGACGGCTGGCGCCCGCGAGTGACCGGCTGCTGTCCGAGGTGTCGATCGTGTGCCGGCTGGCACGGGCCGTGCTCGGGCCGGAGCACCCGGTGCCGTGGGAGGAGTTCGAGAAGGACTACGACCTGATCCGGGACCGGATCGCGCGGGTCGTGCCGGGGTGCGACGACTACAACGTGCGGGTGCGCCGGCCGGACGGTTTCGTGCTGCCGCACGCGCCGCGCGACGCCCGCGAGTTCACCGGCACCCGCACCGGCAAGGCGCACTTCTCGGCCAACGAGTTGACCGTGCTGCGGGTGCCGCCGGGGCGGCTGCTGTTGCAGACCATGCGCAGCCACGACCAGTACAACACCACGATCTACGGCCTGGACGACCGTTACCGGGGCGTGAAGGACGGCCGGCGGGTGGTGTTCGTCAGCCCGGCCGACCTCGACGTGCTCGACCTGCTCGACGGGCAGTACGTGGACCTGGTCAGCGAGTGGCCGGACGACCCGACGGGTGTGACCGAACGGCGTGCCGAGCGGTTCCGCGTGGTGTCGTACCCGACCGCGCAGGGCTGTGCGGCGGCGTACTTCCCCGAGGCGAACCCGTTGGTGCCGTTGGACTCCACGGCCACCGTGTCCGGCACGCCGACGTCGAAGTCGATCGTGGTGCGGTTGGAGAAGATCGAGGCCTGATCCGGGTAGCGTCCGCCGCATGACTAGGGGGCACTGGTGGTCGCTCGGCGCGTTCTCGATCCTGTTAGCGGCCACCTGGTGGCAGCCGCTGTGGCCGGGTGAGCAGGCGCTGCACACCTCGCTGACCGCGTTGGCACTGGTCGCGTTGGCGTGGGTGCAGCGCCGCCACCCCCTCCCCCTGGGCTCCTGGCTGCTGGTGCTGCTGTTCCTGTCCCTGCACACGATCGCCGCCCGCTGGCTGTACTCGGCGGTGCCGTACGACGCGTGGACGGACGCGGTGTTCGGGTTCCGGCTGTCGGAGGTGTTCTCCTGGCGGCGCAACCACTTCGACCGACTCGTGCACTTCGCGTACGGGCTGTGCCTGGCCGGGATCGTGGTGGGACGGCTCGGGTGGCTGCGGACGCTGGAACTGGTCGTGTCGACCAGCGCGGTCTACGAGTTGTTCGAGTGGGGCATCGCGGTGGCGCTGGCCCCGGACCTGACCGAGGCTTACAACGGCCAGCAGGGCGATGTGTGGGACGCGCACAAGGACATGGCGCTGGCGTTGCAGGGCGCGATCGTCAGCCTGGTACTCGTCGCCATGAGAACCCGACGCTGGCCACCAGCACGCGGTGTTCCCGCACCACCCGCCAGTCGAGCCTGACCCGGCCGGACAGAGACCGCAAACGCTTGGCCCCGGCCAGCCGGTGACGTTCGGCTAGGCGTTGGTCGTCGTGCATGCGCTGCATCGCTATGGCGAGCAGGTCGTCGTGCGGCATTGGTTCCCCCCAAGTTCAGTCGCGGCGCGGTGCCACGGTGGTGGCCAGGAAGAAGCGCACCGGGCGCGCGTCCTCCGGGCGTTTCTCGACGTTCTCGATACGGTCGGCGTAGGGCTTGAAGATCTCCGCGATCTTGGCGTGCACGTCGGAGGCCTCCTCGGCGGTGAGGAACTCCGTCGTGGCATAGGTCCCCATCTCCTGACGCCACTCCAGCGGTTCGTGGTCCTTGCCGCGGAAGCGCTCGCGGATCGAGGAGAACTCCTTCTCCAGGAACGCGTCACCCGCAGCCTCCGCGGCCAAGGCGGTCTCGTCGTCCATCCCGATGGACGACCAGCTCTGCGTCTTGCGCACCATCCGCCACGGCTTCTGCCTGCCCTTGCCCGGCACCTCGGCCACGAACCCGTACTGCGCCAGCATGTTCAGGTGGTACGAGCAACTGGCGACGCTCTCGCCCAGCAGCTCGGCACACCGGGTCGCGGTGCTCGGGCCGTAGTTGACCAGCACGTCGATGAGCTTCCACCGGAGCGGATGCGCGAGGGCGCGGAGCGTCTTGGGATCCCGGATCAGCTCTTCGTCGTCGGCCATGCCACCACGGTACCTATATCAACACTTCTTTAGCAACACTTCTTTAGCGAGAACCCTTGATATGCTGTCCCGGTAACGTCTGCGGCCATTCGGGCGAACCTACGGGCAACCGACCCGCAGGGAGTTCGACGTGATCAGGACCGTGCTCATCGCCGTGGCGCTGCTGGCGCTGGGCGCGTGCACAAGCGCGCCGCCACCCTCCCCGACCACGGAGTCCACCCCACCGTCAACTCCCACCGAGTCGGCGGGCGTGAACTGCGAGGACGCACCGGAAGACGTGGTCGGCGCAGTGCTGCAACTACGCCTCAACCACCCGCGCCAAACGATCACCGACAACGTCGTACGTTGCTCGTACGACGGCGGCATGACCGAAGTCCGCTTCGAGACCGGCGCCGACGCCGCGTCCTTCGCCGAGGGCCGCAAAGACCACGCCCAGATCGCCGACCTGCCCGACTTCCACGACGAGGCCTACCGCGCCACCGCCGTCACCGGCGAAGTAATCCAGACCGCCGTAGTAGCCCGCGCCGGCACCGTGGAGATCACCGTCACCTCCGGCGCCCACGCCGACCAGGCCCAGCAACTGATCACCACCCTCTTCACCCGCCTCTAACCCCCCACACCTCACCCCAAAAGTCGAACCCCCACCCCCGAGAGTCGAACCCCCAAACCCCATGAGTTCAACACTCAGAACACCCGTGCCCCGACCTGAACGTTGAACTCGGGGTACCCGAGCGTTCGACTCTCGCGACACGAACGTACGACTCACGCGCGTGTCCAACGCTCAGAACGCGCGTGTCCAACGCTCAGAACGCGCGTGTCCAACGTTCGGAACGCGCGTGTCCAACGTTCGGAACGGGTGAGTTGAACGTTCAGGACGCGCGAGGTGGGCGTTCGGGGCAGCGGGGTGATCTTGGGGCGGGGCGGCTCAGCGCTCCAGGACGGCCATCGCGGCGTTGTGGCCACCGATGCCGCTGACCCCGCCGCCACGCCGAGCGCCCGCACCGCACACGAACAGGTTCGCCACGTCGGTCTCCACGCCCCACCGGCCGACCTCGTCCTCACGCTCCGCGAACGGCCACGCGAGTTCGTCGTGGAAGATGTTGCCGCGCGGCAACCCCAGCTCCGCCTCCAGGTCGAGCGGCGTACGCGCCTCCAGGCACGGCTCACCGTTGGCGTCCGTCGCCAGGCACGCCTCGATCGGCTCCTCCAGGTGCGCGTTCAACGCCGCCAGGTACCGCCCCACCAACTCCTCACGCAGCCTCACGTTGTCCCGCTCGAACAACGCCGCCGGCGTGTGCAGCCCGAACAACGTCAACGTGTGCCACCCCCGCGAGACCAACTCCGGCGCGAGGATCGACGGGTCGGTCAACGTGTGGCAGTACATCTCCGCCGGCAGCACCGACGGCACCAGCCCCGCCGCGCTCTCCCGGTACGCCGTCTCCAACTGCTCGTACGACTCGTCCAGGTGCAAAGTGCCCGCGAACGCCACCCGAGCGTCCACCCCACTCCGGAACCGCGGCAGCCGTTCCAACAGCATGTTCACCTTCACCTGGCAGCCCTCGGCCACCGGCGCGCCAACAAGACCCCGCAAACGCTCCAAAGTGGACGGTGCCACCCCGGACAGCACGAACTTCGCGCCCACCGTCCGCCCGTCGTACTCCACCTCGCCCGTGACCCCGTCGGCATCCACCCGGGTCACCTCGGCGCCGGTCACGATCTCCGCCCCCGCCGCACGCGCCACCCGCACCAGTTCCCCGGTCACCGCGCCCATCCCACCCACCGGCACCTGCCACTCCCCCGTGCCGTTGCCGATCACGTGGTACAGGAAGCACCGATTCGCCTTCAGGTCGTGCAACGACGTATGCGTGCCGATCAACGCATCCGTAGCCACAACCCCCCGCACCACATCATGCGAGAACAACTCCTCCAACGCCTCACCCAACGGCCGCTCGAAGACCTGGTCCCACAACCGCACCCGCGCCACCGAATCCACCCGCAACCGCGCGTGCTCCCGTGACAGCAAGGGTTCCAGCATGGTCGGCGCCAACGCCCGCGCCATGACCTCCAAGTCGTCGTACCAACGCCGCCACCGCTCCCACTCGGCGTCCGACCCGGTCAACGCCCGGAACGACGCCGCCGTCGCCTCACCCGGATCGCGCTCCACCAACAGGTCCCCGGCCGGCGTGTACGACGAGGCCGCACGCGACCGCAACGCCACCCGCAGCCCGAGATCCGCGACAATCCGATCCGGCAGCAGGCTGACCAGGTACGAGTACCGCGACAGCCGCGCCTCCACGCCCGCGAACGCCTCCGAGCTCACCGCCGCGCCGCCGACGTGGTCGAGCTTCTCCAGCACCAGCACCGTGCGACCGGCCCGCGCCAGATAAGCCGCCGCCACCAGCGCGTTGTGCCCGCCGCCGACCACCACCACGTCGTAGGTATCCACCGGCCGACTCTAGTGGCCCGGCGGTTACGCGACGAGCAGGAGCACGCTGATCGCCAGCATCACCACGGCGGTGGCCCCGTGGATGCCGTAAACGGCCGCCTTGGGACCGTTGCTGCGCAACACGATCAGCGCGTCGCCGACGGGTATGCCGGTGGCGGCCAGCATGAACCAGCCCAGCACCTGGGGTGTCGCCGCGACCATCAGGATGAAGACGAAGACCCCCGAGGCTATGTCGCGCACGGCCTTGACGGACAGCCAGGCCTGGAAGTTGCGGTCCTCGGTCGGCGTGTCGGGGATGCCAAAGCCGACTGCGGCCTGCGGCGCCCAGAAGGCGCGCGCACCGATGAAGATGATGCCTACGCCGATCAGTCCGGCGAGCACGTAGGCGACGTTGGTGAGCATGGGTTCCTTCCCCCGGATGACAGCGCCCATCACCTAGCGGCGCTAGTAGCGATAGCTACGCTACTTTGCCCGCGACAGGATGTCTAGCGTTGCTATGATGCCGTCATGTCCGCCATCAGCGAGCGCCGCGAACGTGAACGCGCCCACCGCCATCAGCTGATCATCACGGCCGCGCGCGAACTCGCGGAGACCGAAGGCTGGGAAGCAGTGACGACACGGCGGCTGGCTGAACGCGTCGAGTACAGCCAGCCGGTGCTGTACAGCCACTTCAACGGCAAGGACGCCATCGTGAGCGCCGTCGCCCTCGACGGATTCAGCGAACTCGCCGCCCACCTGCGCCGCGCACGGCAGGCCGCCCCCGAACCCGGAGAGGCCCTGCGCGCCGTCTGCCGCGCCTACCTGGAGTTCGCGACCGAACGACCTGCCCTGTACCAGGCCATGTTCATCCTGCCCACCGACCTGAAGTTCGCGAGCGCCGAGACACCGCCCCCGCTGCGGGCCGGTTTCGACGAGTTCGTCAGCTGCTTCAGCCCGGACAACGAGCGACGCGAACTGTTCGCCGAAGTCACCTGGAGCGCGTTGCACGGCATGGCGGTCCTGTCGGACAGCGGCCGCATCCCCTCGGACGGACAGGAGGAACGGCTCGACTTCCTCATCACCCAGATCGCCGGCACCCCAATGAGGCCAACCGCGCCACAAGGGGCTTGAAAGGCCAAGGAGCTGAGCAGAGCCACTAGCCGGTGAACAACGCCGTCACCTTGCGGATCAGCTCGACCAGCCCGTAGGCCAACGGCAGCCCCACCCACAGCCACGCGAACACAACCAGACCACGCCTCGGGCCACTCATCGGACCGCCTCCTCCTTCTCCGGCTCGTGGTACTTGGCCGCGACCGGCCGGACGAGTTCGTTCGCCACGAACCCGACGACCAGCAGCGCGATCATGATGAACAGCGACGCCGTGTACAGGTCCGGCCCGGTCTTCCCGGCCGCCTTCTGGCTGTCGGCGATGGCGTTGACGATCAGCGGCCCGAGCACACCGGCCAACGACCACGCGGTCAGCAGCCGACCGTGGATCGCACCGACCTGGTAGGTGCCGAACAGGTCCTTCAGGTACGCCGGGATGGTGGCGAACCCGCCGCCGTAGAACGACAGGATCAGCATCGCGCACACCACGAACAGCGGCGTCGACGCGTTGCCCGACAACGCCAGGACCAGGTACGTCAACGCGCCGGCACCCAGGTACAGCCGGTAGACGTTCTTGCGGCCCACCAGGTCCGATGTGGACGACCACACGATCCGGCCGATCATGTTCGCCAGCGACAGCAGCGCCACGAACCCGGCGGCCGCACCCGCGGCGACCGGCGTGGCCGTCTCGGCGAAGAAGTCCCGGATCATCGGTGACGCCTTCTCCAGGATGCCGATGCCCGCGGTCACGTTGAAGCACAGCACCACCCACAGGCACCAGAACTGGGGCGTGCGCAGGGCGTTGCGCGCGGAGACGTTGACCGCCGACCGCACGATCTTCTGCTCTTCCACCTGTGCGGGCACCCGTACCAAGAACACCCCGACGGACATGAACACCGCGTACACGATCCCGTGCACCAGGAACGTCTGCGCGATGCCGCCACTGTCCCGGCCGAACGACTCCAGCATCTGCGCCGACCACGGCGAGGCGATCAACGCGCCGCCGCCGAAGCCCATGATCGCGATACCGGTCGCCATGCCCGGCCGGTCCGGGAACCACTTGATCAGCGTGGACACCGGCGAGATGTAGCCGATGCCCAGCCCGATGCCGCCGACGAACCCGTAACCGAGCACGACCAGCCAGTACTGCTCGGTCCACGCACCGAGCGCCGAGATCAGGAACCCGGACGAGAAGCACGTGGCGGACACGAACATGGCCCAACGCGGCCCGTTGCGCTCGACCAGCGTGCCGCCGAACGCCGCCGACAGACCGAGCATCACGATGCCGAGTTGGAACGGCAGCGCGCTCTGCGTCCCGGTCAGGTGCAGGGAGCTCTCTAGGGGCGGTTTGAACACGCTCCACGCGTAGGCCTGGCCGATCGCCAGGTGCACCGACAGCGCGGCGGGCGGGATCAACCAGCGGTTCCAGCCCGGTGGGGCGATCGTCCGAGAGCGGTCCAGGAAACCCACTGCCCGATACCTCCGTAACCTGGTGAGTGGCTTGCGGGAAAACTTAGCCTGGAGAAGGAGTTTCACGATGGGGCGAGTCACCGTGCGTCGCCCAGTGGTCACCTATTCGCGACGAACGTCCCGAACGAGGGTCGACGCGCTGGCCGCCGAGGAGCCGTTGGAACTCAGGGTCGGCGGCAAGGCCCTGACCGTGACGATGCGCACACCCGGCCAGGACGTGGAGTTGGCACACGGGTTCCTGCTGAGCGAGGGCGTGATCGGCGGGCTTGAGGACATCGCCGTGGCGCGGTTCTGCGAGGGCACCGGCCCCGACGGCCTGAACACCTACAACGTGCTGGACCTGACCCTGGCCGACGGCGTAGCACCGCCCGAGCCGGGGGTGGAGCGGAACTTCTACACGACGTCGTCGTGCGGCGTGTGCGGCAAGGCTGCGTTGGACGCGGTGAAGCTGAAGACCCGCTTCTCCCCCGCAGGCGACGCCTCCACAATCGACGTGGACGTGCTCTGCGGCCTGCCCGACACGCTGCGTGAACGCCAGAAGGTGTTCTCCACGACCGGTGGCCTGCACGCCGCCGGACTGTTCACCACATCAGGTGAAGCCCTGGTAGTGCGCGAGGACGTCGGCCGGCACAACGCGGTCGACAAGGTGCTCGGCTGGGCGGTCCTGAACAACCGAGTGCCACTGACCGGAACTATCTTGATGGTCTCCGGCCGGGCGTCGTTCGAACTGGTGCAGAAGGCCGCGATGGCCGGTGTCCCAGTCCTTGCCGCCGTGTCCGCGCCCTCGTCCCTGGCCGCCGAACTGGCCGAGGAACAAGGCGTGACCCTGGTCGGCTTCCTGCGCGGCGACTCCATGAACGTCTACACAGGCCAGGAACGAATCGTCAGTGTCTGACGGTCCCCGCTCCGCTCGGACGGCTCGGCCGCCGAAAGTCGGCCTCGCGTGAAACCACTGGACGGAGTGCTCGTAGTCAGCCTCGAACAAGCCGTCGCCGTCCCGTACGCCACCCGCCTCCTAGCCGACCTCGGCGCGCGCGTGATCAAGGTCGAACGCCCCGACGGCGGCGACTTCGCCCGCCACTACGACACCGCGTGCGGCGAGGTGTCCTCGTACTTCGCCTGGACGAACATCGGCAAGGAATCCCTCACCCTCGACCTCAAGCACCCAGCCGCCCGCGAGGTGCTGAACCGCCTGGTCGCGACCGCCGACGTAGTCCTGTGCAACCTTTCCCCCGCCGCCGCGCGTCGATTGAGTGTGGACGCTTCGTCACTCCGCACGGTGAAACCCGATCTGGTGATCGGCGAGCTGTCCGGCTACGGCTCGCCCGGCCCGTACGAGTCCCGCAAGGCGTTCGACGCCCTGGTGCAGTCCGAAGCCGGCCTGGTCGAACTGACCGGCGAGGGAGACGTCACCGCACGCGCCGGCATCTCCGTCGCCGACATCGCGGCGGGCGTGCAACTCCAGTCCGCCGTCCTGGCCGCCCTCCTCCACCGCTCCCGCACCGGTGAGGGCGCCACCCTCCAACTGTCTCTGTTCGAGGCCATGACCGAGTGGATGCACCAACCCATGCTGTACGCGGCAGGCACCGGCCAAGCCGCGCCACGCACCGGTGCCCACCACCCGAGCATCGCGCCCTACGGCCCCTTCCCCTGCGCCGACGGCGCCGTGCACCTCGCCGTCCAGAACGACCCGCAGTGGCGCCGCCTCTGCACCGTCCTAGGCCGCCCCGACCTGGCCGACGACCCACGCTTCCGCACCGTCAGCTCCCGCGTAGCCCACCGCCCCGCCCTTCACCCCGAACTCGACTTCACCGCTTGGACGTCCGCCGATCTGATCGAGGCACTGGACCAGGCCGACGTCCCGGCCGCCCGCACCCGCAGCGTCGCCGACCTACCCGACCACCCCCAACTCACCGCCCGCGACCGCTTGGCCCACGTGCCCCTGCCGGACGGCGCCATCACCGTCCTCCGCCCACCCGTCGACTCCACCGCGTGGGACTGGACGCCCGGCCCGGTGCCCGCGCTCGGCGAGCACACCGACCAAGTGCTGCACGGGCTCGGCTACTCGGCGGAACGGATCGCGGCCCTTCGGGCGCAGTCGGCGATCTGACGAAACACACGGCCCACCTCGCGCGATGGGCTTACGGGGGATTCGCTGGAGGGGACATGGTCAGCAGACGTGCGGTGCTCACCGCACTGGGCGGGAGCGCTCTCGCCACCGCAGGCGTCACGGCGGCGTTGAACGGCAACGCGCCGTTCGGCGAGGCCCTGCGGCACGCGCTGGGCGTAGCCGGCCCCGTGCCCGCGGTCAAACGGGCGATCGTGCAGGTAGAACGCGTGCACTCGAAGTACCGGGCCCGTGACGTCGACCTCCTCACGATGGTCCCGCCGGGCGTGTCAACGAGCAACCTGCCCATGTCGATCCTCCTGCACGGCCGCTACGGCAACGCCCGCCTGGCTGCCTTCGGCGGTCTCCCCGAGGTCCTGGTGTCGGCCGTGAACCGCGGCCAGATCCCACCGTTCGGTTTCGTCGCGGTGGACGGCGACGACCACTACTGGCACGAGAACGTGCCCGGCGACGACCCGATGGCGATGCTCCTGGAGGAAGTGCCCCAGTGGCTGGCCGAACGCGGCTACGGCGCACCGTTCGCCTGCACCGGCGTGTCCATGGGCGGCTTCGGCGCACTGCTCTACGCGCGACGCCGGCACGAGAGACGTGAGCCGACCAGAGCCATCGCCGCCGTCGCCCCCGCCCTGATCACCGACTGGCCAGAGATGTCCAAGCGGAACGCCTTCACCAGCCCCGAACAGTGGGCATCACTAGATCCGCTGAAAAACCTGGACAAACTCGGCACCGCCCCCATCGGCGTCTGGGCCGGCGACAAAGACCGCTTCATCGTCGGAACACGCCAGTTCATCGCCAACACCAAGCTAGCCGTAGCCTCCATCACCCCCGGCGGCCACGACGACGTCTTCTACCGCAAAATCGTCCCGGACGTCATCCGCTTCCTAGGCAAACGCGTCCCGAACTAAGCATCCAGAATGCCAGTCTTGCCCAGTTTCACCTGGTCACGAGCGCGGTGAACGTGTCAGCCAGCCATCCCCCACCACCCACAACGGGCCCCCGCCGACCGACGAGGCCACCTAATCCCCCGCCCGAAGCACCCCCGACACACACCCAACCACGCACCCCCGACAATTCCGCCACAACATCTCCACACCGCTGTGGTTGCCTGGCTGCATGCTCACGCAACCGGATCCGATCACCTACCTGGACCACGCCGCAGCAGCCGGCAGCGCCTACAAGCAGCGCCTGCTCGAAGCTCTGGACCTCCACCCGGACCACACCGTCCTGGACATCGGCTGCGGCCCCGGCACGGACCTCCCCGCCATGGCCGAACGCGCCGCATCCGTCATCGGCGTAGACCTGGACCCCGCCATGGTCGAAGAAGCGAAACGACGCACCGCCGGCCTCCCCGTAGAGGTCCGCCAAGGCGACGCCCACGCGCTCCCCGTCGAAGACCGGACCATCGACCGCGCCCGCGTGGACCGGGTCCTGCACATGGTCGCCAACCCCACCGGCGTCCTGGCCGAACTCCGCCGCGTCCTACGCCCCAACGGGCAAGCAGCCCTGGCTCAACCCGACTGGGAAACCCTCGCCATCGACCCCGGCTCAGTGGCCACGAACCTGGCGTTCAACCGATTCGTGTGCGACCGCATCGTGCGCAACCCCGTCGTAGGCCGCCAACTACCCCGGCTCGCCGAACAAGCCGGCCTCCGCCTGGTGACAGTCGACACCGAAGCCCCGGTACTACGGGATTTCACCACCGCCGACGAACTCCTCGGCCTCACCCGCAACACCCACCGCGCCGTCCAAGCGGGCCGCATCACCCGCCCAGCCGCCGACGCCTGGCTGGCCGACCTGGCCGCAGGCCCGTTCCTGGCCACGTTCACGCTGTTCAGCATCGTGGTCAGCGCGGCGTAAGCGGCACCCGCGCACTGCGGACCCACTTCAGCACCGCGCTCCACGGCCCATAACCGGCGTCCACGTTCAAGTGCCCGCCACCCACGATGACGTCCAGCTCGATCCGCAGCGCCTCGGCCAACTCCTTGGCCTGCGTCAACCCGCAGTACGGGTCACCCTCACCCACCACCAGCCGAGTCGACACCGCCGCCCGCCGCACCGCCGTCGGATCCAGCACAGGGTGCAAGAACGAAGCGATCAACGGCTCACCGGCGAAATCCGGCGCGGGCGGCGCGACCAGCAGCACCCGGTCCACCCTCAACACCGGATCGAACGAACCACCGGCGTGGTGCAGCCACAGCAACCCGGCCAACGAGTGCGCCACAACCACCCGTTCGACTGAACCGTCCGCAGGCATGGCGGCAAGGTGCGACCGCAGCTCGTCCAACCACACCGACAGCTGAGGCGAGTCGGGAGAGCTGAACTGGGGCAGGTCCACCGACCCACCGTGGTGGGCCAGTTCACCTGCCAGCCAGTTCTGCCAGTGCGCCGGCCCCGAACCACCCAGGCCGTGCAGGATCAGCGTGTGCGGGAGGGACAACTCAAGCCAACCCGACTCACGCCGACTTCTCGCGACGTTCCCGGCGCGAGGGCTGCCGGGCCACGATGGTCGGGTTCACGTTCTCCTTCACGGTCTGCTCCGTGATGACGACCTTGGCGACGTCCGAGCGGCTGGGGATGTCGTACATCACCGGCAGCAGGACTTCCTCCATGATCGCCCGCAGCCCGCGCGCACCCGTCCCGCGCAGGATCGCCTGGTCGGCAACCGCCTCCATCGCCGTCCGGGTGAACTCCAGCTCGACGCCGTCCATCTCGAACAGCTTCTGGTACTGCTTGACCAGCGCGTTCTTCGGCTCGGTCAGAATCCGGACGAGTGATTCCTTGTCCAGGTTCGTGACGCTCGCGACCATCGGCAACCGGCCGATGAACTCGGGGATCAGGCCGAACTTGATCAGGTCCTCGGGCATCGACTCGGCGTAGTAGTCCGCCGCGTCGACCTCGGCCTTGGTCCGCACCTCGGCGCCGAAGCCCAGCCCGCGCTTGCCCACCCGGTCCTGGATGATCTTGTCCAGGCCCGCGAACGCGCCCGCCACGATGAACAGCACGTTCGTCGTGTCGATCTGGATGAACTCCTGGTGCGGGTGCTTGCGGCCGCCCTGCGGGGGCACCGAGGCCGTCGTCCCCTCCAGTATTTTCAGCAGCGCCTGCTGCACACCTTCACCGGACACGTCCCGCGTGATCGACGGATTTTCACTCTTCCGAGCGATCTTGTCGACCTCGTCGATGTAGATGATGCCGGTCTCGGCGCGCTTGACGTCGTAGTCCGCCGCCTGGATGAGCTTGAGGAGGATGTTCTCCACGTCCTCACCCACGTAGCCCGCCTCGGTCAGCGCCGTGGCGTCCGCGATGGCGAACGGCACGTTCAGCATCTTCGCGAGGGTCTGGGCCAGGTAGGTCTTGCCACACCCCGTGGGCCCGAGCATGAGGATGTTCGACTTGGCGAGCTCAACGCCGTCGTCGCGACCCTCACGCCCGCGGTCACCCGCCTGGATGCGCTTGTAGTGGTTGTAGACCGCCACCGAGAGCGTGCGCTTGGCCTCGTTCTGGCCGATCACGTACTGGTCGAGGAACTCGTGGATCTCGGCGGGCTTGGGCAGCTCGTCGAGCTTGACGTCACCGGCCTCCGCGAGTTCTTCCTCGATGATCTCGTTGCAGAGGTCGATGCACTCATCGCAGATGTAGACACCCGGGCCGGCGATGAGTTTTTTCACCTGCTTCTGGCTCTTACCGCAGAAAGAGCACTTCAGCAGGTCGCCGCCGTCACCGATACGTGCCATGACCGCTGACCTCTGTCCCCTCCGGCGCACGACCTGGTGAGGTGCGCCTGACTGCTGATGTGGCGAGTACCCGCTGGATGCGGGGTTCGCGCGTTCCCCTCGACGGTACCTGTCCTACCCGCCTGTGCGGGAGGACCAGCGTGCCCCCGACACGCCGAACTGAGCAGGACCCCTGGTCAGCTCGGCGTGTCGGGCGCCACGCCGGGACTACTTCGACGAGAGCTTCCGGTAGGGCAGAACGGTGTCGATGAGCCCGTATTCCTTCGCCTCGTCGGCGGTGAGGATCTTGTCGCGCTCGATGTCCGTGCGCACCTGCTCGGGCGACTGGTTGGTGTGCCGCGCGAGCGTGGTCTCCAGCAGCCTGCGCACCCGCTGGATCTCGTTGGACTGGATCTCCAGGTCGGAGACCTGCCCGTAGACGCCCTCGGTGGCCGGCTGGTGGATCAGGATCCGGGCGTTGGGCAGCGCGTGCCGCTTGCCCGGGGTGCCCGCCGCCAGCAGGACCGCCGCCGCCGAGGCCGCCTGACCCAGGCAGTAGGTCTGGATGTCCGGGCGGACGAACTGCATGGTGTCGTAGATGGCCATCAACGAGGTGAACGAGCCACCCGGCGAGTTGATGTACATCAGGATGTCGCGGTCGGGGTCCTCCGACTCCAGCACGAGCAGCTGGGCCATCACGTCGTTGGCCGACGCGTCGTCCACCTGCACGCCGAGGAAGATGATGCGCTCCTCGAACAGCTTGTTGTACGGGTTGGACTCCTTGATGCCGTAGCTCGTGCGCTCGACGAACGACGGGAGCACGTACCGGGACTGCGGCGCGTGGAACTGGCTCACTTCAGGTCTCCTGGTGCTCTGCTCGCGGTCAGTTGGTCGTCGCCTGGTTGGCGCGGCTGATCACCTTGTCCACGAAGCCGTACTCCAAGGCTTCCTGGGCGGTGAACCACCGGTCGCGGTCCGAATCGGCGATGATGCGCTCGACCGGCTGGCCGGTGTGCTGCGCGATGAGCTCCGCCATCTCGTGCTTGGTCTTGGTGAGCATGTCCGCCTGGATCGCGATGTCCGCCGCCGTGCCGCCGACCCCAGCCGACGGCTGGTGCATGAGGATGCGGGCGTGCGGGAGCGCGTGCCGCTTGCCGGGCGTACCCGCGGAGAGCAGGAACTGCCCCATCGAGGCGGCCAGGCCCATCGCGTAGGTGGCCACGTCCGGCTCGATGAGCTGCATCGTGTCGAAGATCGCCATGCCCGCGGTCACCGAGCCGCCGGGCGAGTTGATGTAGAGCGTGATGTCCTTCTCCGGGTCCTCTGCGGCCAGGAGGAGGAGCTGGGCGGTGATCTGGTTGGCGATGCCCTCTTCGACCTGCGAACCCAGCACGATGATCCGCTCGCGGAGCAGGCGCTCGTAGACCGAGTCGTTGAGGTTCATCCCCGTGGCCGCGCGCATCTCGGGCGTCGGGAAGGAGTGCTGCGTCACGTCTGCCTGCCTAACTTTGCCGACTAGCTGTGCCGAAAAGAGTCTCGTACAAACGACCTTAACGAAGGCGGGCGGCGTCGACGTCCCGACACCGCCCGCGTTCGCTCAGGGCTTCACTCCGCGTTCGCGGGTTCCTCAGTGGACTTCGTCTCGCCGAACAGCTCGTCCAGGTCGAGGGCGTTGCCGGCCGAGTCGGTCACGGTGGCCTGGCGCACGACCGAGGCCAGCGCCTTGCCGCGGCGCACGTCGGCGAAGATGGCGCCCAACTGGCCCGACTGCTGCGCCCGCTTGACGTACTCGTCCGGGCTGATGCCGAACCGCTGGGCCTGGTAGATGATCCGCTCGGTGAGCTCGGCGTCGGACACGGTCAGCTGCTCGGCGTCGGCGATGGCGTCGAGCACGAGCTGCGTCTTGACCGCCTGCTGGGAGGCCTCCAGCACCTCGGCGTCGAACTCCTCCTTGGTCTGGCCCTGCTCGGCCAGCCAGTCGGCGAAGCGCGCCTCGTCGTGGTCGAGGGCGTGGATGGCGTCGTGCGCCCGCGCCTCGACCTCGCCCTGGACGATGGCCTCGGGCAGCGGCACCTCGACGCTGGCCAGCAGCGCCTCCAGCACCTTGTCCCGGGCCTGGACGCCCTGCTGCATCTTCTTCACGCGGCCCAGGCGGGTGCGCAGGTCGGCCTTGAGCTCCTCCAGCGTGTCGAACTCGCTGGCCAGCTGGGCGAACTCGTCGTCCAGCTCGGGGAGCTGGCGCTCCTTGACCGAGTTCAGCACCACGGTGACGTCGGCGTCGCGGCCGGCGTGGTCACCGGCCACCAGGGTGGTGGTGAAGTTCTTGGACTCGCCCTCGGACGCGCCGATCAGGGCGTCGTCGATGCCCTCGACGAGCTGGCCGGAGCCGATCTCGTAGGACAGGCCGGCGGTCTTGGCCTCCTCGACCTCCTCGCCGTCCACCGTCGCCGACAGGTCGACCACGACGAAGTCGCCGTTCTGGGCCGGGCGCTGGACGCCGGTCAGCGTGGCGAAGCGGGCGCGCAGCTCGTCGAGCTGGGTGTCCACGTCCTCGTCGGTGACCTCCTGGTCGTCGACGCTGACGGTCAGCTCGCCGAAGGCGGGGACGGTGATCTCGGGGCGGACGTCGACCTCGGCGGTGAACGCCAGGGACTCGCCGTCCTCGATCTTGGTCACCTCGAAGTCGGGGCGGCCCAGGGTGCGCAGCTCACCGGAGTTGACGGCCTCCAGGTACTTGGCCGGGATCGCCTCCTGGACGACCTCGTCCAGCACGGGCGCGCGGCCGATGCGGCTCTCCAACACGCGGGCGGGAGCCTTGCCGGGGCGGAAGCCGGGGATGCGGACCTGCTTGGCCAGCTTGCGGTACGCGCGGTCGAAGTCCGACTTGAGCTCGTCGAACGGCACCTCGACGTTGATCCGGACCCGCGTCGGGCTCAGGTGCTCGACGGTGCTCTTCAACGTGGTCTCCTCGTAACGGGCAGGACGTGCGGAACACCCCGGGAACGCGTCTGGACGCGCCGGGATTCCGCCTGAGTCTAGGCGGTCCGCCGGTGCGGGGGCGCTAGCACCCCGGCTCCGGGCGTCGCAAGCGGGTGAACCGGAGGGCGGGGCGGGGTGTCGGGGCATTGTTCCGGCAATACCGGTGCGCCGGAATCGCTTTGTGTGATCGATCCTGGAATTCGTGATGTCGGCGGAATTCCGGGCGTTCGGGCTGCCCTTCGGGGTCGTGTTCAGTGACCCTCTCGGCGGCCTCGGCGACGCGCCCTCTGAGGGCGGCACAAATCACAACAGCGGTTCTCAACGACTGGGCCGTCTGGCCCCGCTTCGGCACCCTGTCGCTGCCGTCCCGCTCCTGCTCCTGCCGCACCGTTCCGGACCTGGTTCCAGACCTCGATCCGGGCTTCGGTCCGCTCCCGACGCGCCCCCGATCCGCGGTCGATCCGCGGTCGATCCGGGGTCGATCCGAGCTTGACCCCGGCCTGCCTCAGGCTGCTCCGGAAGCGTTGACGCACTGTCAACACCGGCCGCCGACCGCAATTCGCGGTCTCGCCAGGGGCGGTTCGGGCGCAGGACTGCAGCCCAACGGCCGATCGACACACCGTGCGGTTAGGCCGTTCGGGTGGCAGTGGGAGCCGCGACCACGGTGGAGTGCGTCATCACCGAGCGGAGCCGTCCGACAGTCGTGTAACACGGATGCCGTAACGCCGACTAACGGTCGGCAACCGACTTCGAGGGGAGGTTCGACCCAAGGGGTGAATTAGGGCCGTTTGGAGTAGCGCTCGACAGAAAACTTTCACTTGTCGAGATGACTCCACTCGCCGTAGTCCATTAGTGTGGGTTTCAGGTAGCGTGACGCCCGACCCGCATGTTGGACCAGGAATTATTCACGTTGCCGGACGTTCTGGGGGGCCAGCAGCGGACGCAACCGGCAACCGGGACCGACAGGAACGAGCGAGACAATGTCATCGAGCTCTTTAACCACCTACCAGACAAGGTGCCGATGACCCGATGAAAACCATTCCGCCGCTGCCGAACACTAACCCAGGACCACCACCGGGTGCCGGCCGTCACTTCGGTGCCCGAGGGGTTCCGGACACACCGCACGCCCACCGGGTACCACCCCTCACGGTAGAGCGGCGATGTTGATCGACCTCAGGTCACGCGCTCGCAGGAGCGCAGCCAGGTCGTCTGCCGCCACGCACAAGAGATCACGATGCCGCCCAACACCGGCCTCTCGTGGACCACTTATCCGCACCGTTGGGGAGCTCCATGGAGACGCGTCAGCTTTTGGCGTTCACAACTGTGGTTCAAACGGGCAGTTTCACCAAGGCAGCCGCTACGCTGAATTGCTCGCAGCCCACTATAACCACTCGGATCAAGGCACTCGAAGAGACCCTCGGGGTGCCACTTTTCCGCCGACTTCCGCGCGGCATCCAGATGACCTCTGCCGGTGTCGAGCTATTGCCGTTCGCGCGGAACATCATCACTCTCACCGACAAGGCCAGAAAAGCCATCACGATGAACGGCGAGCCGCACGGCAAGCTGGTCATCGGTAGCGCACAGAGCCTGACTGACTACCGTCTGCTACCACTGATCGAGTACATGTGCTGGCGGTACCCGAGCGTCCAGATCTCGCTCCACTCGCGCAACACCCAGGCGAACCTGACCTCGGTGCGTGAGGGGCGACTGGACTGCACCTTCTTCATCGGCTCCGTGGAGCCCCGCGAGGGGTTGGAGACGACGGTGCTGTGCCCGGAGCCGCTGGTCATGGTCGCCGGCCCGACCCACGCCCTCACCAGGCGTTCGGTGATCACCGAGGACGAGCTGCGCGGCAGCACGCTCATCCGGGCCGAGAACGGCGCCAGTTACTACGAGCAGTTCGAGCAGGCGTTGGGTTTGCATGAAGCGGAGTCGAAGTCGCCGGTGTTGGCGCTCGACTCGATCGACGCCGCCAAGCGGGCGGTCGCCTCGGGTCTGGGGATTTCGCTTGTCCCCGAGGTGACGGTCGCGGCGGAGCTCGCCGACGGCAGGCTGTGCCGACTGCCCTGGGTCCCGCCGTTCCGGGTGTACACCCAGTTCGCGTGGCGCCAGGACAACTCCACCAACCCGTCCGTGACGGCACTCGTGTCGGCGGCGGCGCAGGTGGTAAGCGAGCAGGTGGCCACTCCGGCATGACACTGGGGAGCCGTTCTTGAGCGCCCGGGCGCGGGTGTGCTCAAGAACGGCCCGCGTTTCGCGACGGGTCCGTTTCGCGACGCGGCCGCCGGGTAGGCCGAACACATGACCGTCAAAGCTCGTCACCTGCGTGAGTTGCTGGACTCCGACCTGCCGGACCCCAACCTGGTCCTGATCGAAGGACGGTTGGAAGTGATCCCGGTAGACGACCTCGACACGGACCGCTTCCGCGGCGCCCTGCTGCTGGTGTCGAGATCCGAACTCCTGGCCCGCGGCGTCGACGAGGACTCCAGCGACGAAGACCTGGAACGCCAAGCCGCCACGATCTCCACCGCGGTGAACGAGCTAGGCGGCTAACCGCCCTCCGGCTCGTCACCCTCCTCCGGGGTCACATCAGGCTCCTCAGCCTCAACCCCGAACCCCGGCGCCTGCTCAGGCGCCCCTTGCCCAGGGTCGGCAGCCGCGATCCGAGGCCGCGAACTCAGGCTCAGGCTCGAACGGTGCAGTAGTCATGGGCCCCGGTTACCCCAGGAAGAGCCCTGACCAACCACAAGGGCTGGCCAGGGCGACCGTCGGGGCGACAGGATTTGAACCTGCGACCCCCCGCTCCCAAAGCGGGTGCGCTACCAAACTGCGCCACGCCCCGGTCCACCCCACTCTATCGCGACCCGCTAAGCTAACCCCGCGCCCACCCCGGTAGGCGCGTCGCGGGTGTAGCTCAATGGTAGAGCCCCAGCCTTCCAAGCTGGTCATGCGGGTTCGATTCCCGTCACCCGCTCCACCTTCTTCTTGCTGGTAGATCGCTTACGGACCGTCCCACGTGGACGGTCTTTTGTTTCCTGTGGGCCTTCGGTGCCCCTGGCGCGCCCCCTTCTGCTCCGGTGTGCCCTTCGACAGTGATCATTGCCTCATCCCGGCCACGATCTTCCGGGGCGGAGGCTGGTTGTCGGCCGCACGAGGACCGCGGCGGGCGGTCCTCGTGCGGTGGCTGCGGTCATGGATCGTCTGTTGTGGACGGTCTTGGGCTTCTGTGTTCCGGCGTGCAGCTTCGTGGCATCGCCGGTCTCGACGTCCGATGGGAGTCGCTTGTTGTGAACGGTGGGCTGTGTCTGCACCCCGGCGGGGCGGGAATCGGGTGGCTGTGGTCTTCGTTGGTGCGGTGAATGGGCTGGTTCGGGGGATAGACCGTGGATTTTGTGCGCCCCGCTGGGGTAGTTGTCGGGCGAGTTCCACACGGACGGGGGAATCGTTTCGCTTGACGGGCGGCCTATGTGAAGCTCTACGCTGAGCATGACCGGATTTCATTGTCTCCCCGACATGTGCGAGAAGTTGTGGTCAGGCGGTCGCGGGAAACGGGCCGACGCGCGCCAAGAGGTTGGTGCGTTTCCTGCGGTTCGCATCTATTGGTTGAGTCGGACATGCGGCCGGCATGATGGCAGGTGGGAAGGTCTTGTGGATTGGTTGAGACTGCGGTCTAGGTTGTGAGGTTGAAGTGGTCGGCTACTTCGTCGGCTACGGTCTCCGCGTCTTGTGAGCCGTCTACCTCGATTACTCTGATCCCCAGTGAATTGGCGTGTTGGACGCAGTCGGCGGCTATCAGGCGGTCGCGTTCCAGGCGGTTGCGTTGGGCTTGGGCTGGGTCGCTGACCTTGTGGGTGAGGCTGCGGGCGCGGGGGAGGGTGTTGGCCTGGTGTAGGCGGAACTCGTCGGTTGGGACCATCACGATCATCTGGTTCGGGGACTTCATGATGGGGGCTGCCAGTTCTGGTCTCAGGCCCCAGCCTTCGGCGATGATCGGACGTCCGGAGACCAAGCCGCGCAGGTCGTCCAAGGCCCATTCGAAGCGTTGTGGGAAGTGTTGGAGGACCCACTCCGCTGTTTCGGCTGGTGTGTTGCGGACGTAGGCGATCTCGGGGTCGAGCAGCTGCACCCCGGCGGCGATCCGCCGGTCCAGGTGTCCACGGGCGTCGTGGTAGTCGTAGTGGTACGCGGTCAGTCCATATCGGACGGCCAGGATGCGGGCTACCGTGCTCTTCCCCGCCCATTGGCCACCAGTGATCCACAACGTCCGGCCCAGTGTGCCGAAAGGGTCCCAGGTCACCTCATGATGGAACCATGCAGCTGAACCAGATCGTGGTGGATTGCCTCGAACCCTCACGTCTTGTGCGCTTCTGGGCGGCACTGCTCGGTGGTGAACCGGTCGATCGCTCGCACGGTTGGGCGCACGTGTCACCACCCGGTTGGCCGCGCATCTCGTTCCAGCCCGTGCCCGAACCGAAGAGCATGAAGAACCGCCTTCACCTGGACATCGAGGTGCGGGACCTCGCGGAGGCGACGGCACAGGCCATTGAGCTGGGAGCCACGGCGTCGGGCGGCGTTCAGACCGATGAGCAGGGCAGCTTCCAAGTCCTCCTCGACCCCGCCGGCAACGAGTTCTGCTTCGTCACGGGCTACGACCGTGATCGGTAGGTTCAGCAAGCGAGCGGCTCGGGAGCGGTTCGTTGAAGCGCTCGACAAAGCGATGGACGCGTGGCCGCCGCATGAGATCTTGGACGTGCCGACGACCTGGGGCACGACCCGCGTCCACCACCGCCCTGGTACGGGCAAGCCGATCGTCCTGCTGCACGGTGCCGGCGCGACCTCGGCGATGTGGGCGGGCACGGTGAAGAGGATCAACAGACCGGTGTTCGCCGTCGACATTCTCGGTGACGCCGGCGGCGGCGTGCAGACCGCACCGTTGACAAAAGGCATGAACGCCTGGTTGGCCGAAGTGCTCAAGGCGCTCGACCTCGAAGACCCGCTCCTGGTCGGCATTTCGTACGGGGCCTGGATCGCCGCACTGCACCCGGTGACCGAATCGGTGCTGGTGGAACCCGCCGCGGGCACGTTCGCGCCTTACCGGTTCCGGGCCGTGTTCTACGCCGTGCTGGCCAAGCTCAGCCGCTCGGAATGGGCTTGGCGCCGGTACCTGAGGTGGCTCTCGAACGGTGAGGAGCCGTCCGATGCGGCGGTCATCGGCCTCACGCACTGGCGCACGGGCCTGCCTCTACCCCGCCGGATCAGAACACCGATCGAAGCGCGGACGGTGGTGATCGTGGGTGAGCACAGTCGGGCGCAGGATTCGCGCAAGGTCATCGCCAGGGCGAAGGAGCTGTCGAACGCCCGGATCGTCGTGGTGCGCGGCGGTCACGGGTTGCCCGTGAACCTGGCCGACTACCTGGAGTAGGACGTCATCGCGCGCCACAGGGCCTCGCCGAAGCGGACCGCCAGTAGCACCATGAGGAAGCCGATGGTGCAGGTCAGCGTGCATCTCAGGATCAGGCGGAGCTTCGTCACGGGCACAGTGTGCATCCCGCCGGGCGGGGAGTCAGCTGGTTGCGGCCGCGACAGCCGCACGCAGTTGGCGCACGACCGTGACGTCGCCTTCCACGGACAGCTGGTCCTCCCCCACCCGCCCCCACAACCACAGGTCCACCGTCGACGGCGATCCGCTGACCACGGCCGCCGGGTCGGCTCCCGGGCAGTAGTCGACGATCCCCTCGTGCAGCGCCACGGTCCACTCCCGGCCGGGCACTCGTAGCGACACCGCCCGCCCCGACGTGTGCGCACCGGGCGGCTGGTGGCAGCCCAGCCACAGTGTCAGCACCTCGTCGATGCCGTCGGCCGCCAGTCCCGTCCCCAACGGCGCCGCCAAGCCGATCGCGGCCTGCGCGTCAACCCTGTGCACGGCCGTCTCGTGCGCCATGCGCCGCAACCAGAACCCCAGCGTGCGGTCCCAGGGACACCACGTCGCCGCAGGTGAGGCAGCACGCGCCGGGTCCAGGACAGCGATCAACGACGCCGCGCCGATCCGGTACCAGTCGATGGGGTCCGCGTCACCCGGTGAGCACGTCCACTCCGCCGGCCGGGCGCCACGGGTGATCCACCGCGTCACCATCCGGTGGATCGATCCGACGTGTTCGATCAGGTCCGCGACCGTCATCCCCGGACACCCCGGCACCGGCCGGTCCGGTGGGGCGAGGTCGGCCGCGACCGCCAACGCCGCCGCTTCGACGCGGAGCGCGCTCGCCAACGAGTGGGCGTCCATCGGCGCAGCATCGCGGAACAACCGGCCTGGGTGCACCCCTGAATTGGTTCGCGCGGAACGCATGACCGGCGTATGAACGTGCCATGGCGCTCACCCTCCGGACCCTCACCGCGGACGACCTCCGAGAGTTCCAGCGGATGGTCAACTCCTCGTTCCTCTTCGACAGCGTCGAGGATCGGCTCGAAGAGTGGCGTCCCATCTTCGAGCCGGAACGCCACCACGCGGTGTTCGACGGTGACGAGCTGATCGGCGGCGGCGGCATCCAGACCCGGGAGATCACGGTTCCCGGCAACGGTCCCCAGCCGGTCGCCGCGGTCACGTCGGTGGGTGTGAAACCGGGTCATCGCCGCCGGGGCGTGCTCACCCGCGTGATGCGGGCGCAGCTGCACGGCCTGCACGAAGAGGGCCGCGAGGCGGTGGCCGCGCTGTGGGCGTCGGAGGCGGCGATCTACCCCCGGTTCGGGTACGGGATGGCGGCGGAGTTCGCCCGGCTTTCCGTGCCGCGCGGGGTGGCGTTCCGGCGCGGGGTGTCGGTGGGTGGCGAGCGGGTGCGCGAGGTGTCGCGGGACGAGGCCATGCCCGCGATGAAGGCCGTGTACGAGGCGATCCGGCCGGGCCGCACGGGGTGGCTGAGCCGGGCGGACGGCAACTGGGACCACCACCTCGCCGACGCCGAACACCACCGGGACGGCCTCAGCGCCTTCCGGTACGTGCTGCACCCGCAGGGTTACGCGGTCTACCGGATCAAGTCGGACTGGCAGGACCGCGGCCCGCGCAACGAGCTGCACGTGCGGGAGATCGCGGCGCGGACCGACGAGGCCTACGCGGCGATCTACCGGTACCTGCTGGATATCGACATGGTCGGCGAGCTGCAGTTCTTCACCGCATCGGATGACCCGATCGTGCACCTGCTGGAGGACTCACGGCTCGCGTTGCGCAGTCGGGCCGACTCGCTGTGGGTGCGGATCGTGGACGTCGACCGCGCGCTCACCCAGCGCCGCTACAGCTCGGACGTGGACGCGGTGCTGGAGGTGTCGGACGAGTTCTGCCCGTGGAACTCGGGCCGGTGGCGGTTCACCGTGAAGGACGGTGGGGCGACGGTGCAGCGGGTGGACGACGAGCCGGACGTGGTCCTGGACGTGCAGGCGTTGGGCGCGGTGTACCTCGGTGGGACGAAGCTGACGTCGATGGCGCGTGCCCAGCGGGTACAGGAGGTCACAGAGGGTGTCGTGAACGCCTTGTCGCACGCCTTTTCGGGTGACCGCGACCCCCATTGCCCGGAGGTGTTTTGACCGGTTCGGGAACCTCTGCCGGCCGGGCGGCGTTTTCCGGACAACAGGCACCAGGAGGGTCGATGACCACCGCGATCGTGTTGCTCGTGCTGCTGGCTCTGGTGGTGGGCGCGGGCTGGTACTTCGCCAAGTCCGCCGCCGAGAAGCGACGCCGTCAGTTGGAGGACGCCCAGGCCGACGCACGTCGTTGGGTGGAGCGGTTGGGCGGCCAGGTGATGAACCTGACCGGCACGGACGTCGCCTCGCAGCAGGCGCTGGCGGATGCGTCCGAGCGGTTCATCGCGGCCGGGTCGCAGATGGAGCAGGCCGCCACGGTGGAGCAGTGCCGGCTGGTCACGCAGACCGCGATGGAGGGCCTGTACTACGTGCGGGCCGCCCGTACCGCGATGGGCTTGGACCCCGGTCCGGAGCTGCCCGACCTCACCGGACAGAGCCGCGCGGGCAAGGTGTCGGAGGAGCGTGACGTCGAGGTGGAGGGCCACCGGTACGTCGCCTCGCCGCGGCCCGATTCCCGCACGCCGCACTACTACCCCGGTGGCGTGGTCGCCGGCCGGCCCGTGCCGCAGGGCTGGTACTCGGAGCCGTGGTGGAAGCCCGCTCTGGTGGCCGGCGCCTGGGGCTTCGGCTCGATGCTGCTGTTCAGCGCGATGTTCTCCGGCATGGTCGGTGTGCCGGCCGCGGTCGCCGCCGAGGACACCGGTGCGGATGACGGCGGCGACGGTGGTGACGGCGGCGACGCGGGCGGTGACGGCGGGGACGCCGGCGGCGGCGACTGGGGTGGCGGCGGCGACTTCGGCGGGTTCGACATCTGACCCGGCTGCATCTGACCCGGTTGCGTCAGGCCGGTTGGCAGGTCGGGCACCAGTAGAGGTTGCGGCCGGCCAGGTCGGCGGCGGCCACGGGTGTGCCGCAGACCAGGCACGGTTGACCGGTGCGGCGGTAGACGTAGACCTCGCCGCCGTGCCGGTCCTGGCGCGGTGCGCGGCCGGTGACCTCGGGCAGGTGTTCCGGGCGGACGGTGTCGATGCGGCCGATCTTCACGCCGGCACGCATCAGCAGGGTCAGGTCGAGCCACAGGTCGTCCCACAGCGCCCGGTCGATCCGGTTGCCGGGTGTCAGCGGGTGGACGCCGTGCCGGAACAGGACCTCGGCGCGGTAGACGTTGCCGACGCCGGCGAGCACGGTCTGGTCCATCAGCAGCACGGCGACGGACTGGCGGGACCGGGCGACGCGCGCGTAGGCCAGGTCCGGTTTCGCGTCACGGCGCAGCGGGTCCGGGCCGAGGCGGGCGCGCAGGGCGGTGACCTCGACGTCGGTCAGGAGCTCGCACCGGTTCGGGCCGCGCAGGTCGGTCCAGTGGGTGGGGCCGGCCAGACGCATCCGCACCTGGCCGACCGGCTCGGTCACCGGGTGCGGCGACTCGGTGAACGTGCCGTAGAGGCCGAGGTGGACGTGCACGGTCGCGTCCGGGCCGTACACGTGGAACAGGTGCTTGCCGTGCGCCTCGGCGCGCTCGAACAGCCGACCGTCCACAAGGGACGTCGAGAACCTGCCCTGCGGGCTCGACACCCGGACCGTCGAGCCCGCGTAACGGCGCTGGTGCAGCTTCGCCAGGCGGTGGAGTGTGTGACCTTCGGGCATCAGGGCAGGGCCGGTGCCTCGCCGGTGCGCTCGTACTCGCTGAGGATGCCGATGCGGCGGGCGTGCCGTTCCTGGCCGGAGAACGAGGTGGCCAGGAATGCCTCCACGATCGCGAACGCCTCCTCGGTGGTGTGCATCCGGCCGCCGACGCCGATCAGCTGGGCGTCGTTGTGCTCGCGGGCGAGCTTCGCCGTCTCCACGTTGTAGGCCAGCGCGCAACGGGCGCCGGGCACCTTGTTCGCGGCGATCTGCTCGCCGTTGCCGGAGCCGCCGATGACGACGCCCAGGCTGCCTTCGTCCGCGACGACGCGGCGGGCGGCCTCGATGCAGAACGGCGGGTAGTCGTCCTCCGCGTCGTACACGGCGGGGCCGACGTCGATCACGTCGTGGCCCGCGTCGGTCAGGTGCTTGACGAGGTGGGTCTTCAGCTCGAAGCCCGCGTGGTCGGATCCCAGGTAAACGCGCACGTCAGCAAGTCTGCCATCCTTGGGCGAGTGTTCGGACAAGAGGGTTACCGGCTGCGGCTGGAGTGGGGTGCCGAAGGGGTCGCGGCGCTCGGGGGTCAGTGCGCGGTTCTCGTGATCGTGGACGTGCTGTCGTTCTCGACGGCTGTGGACATCGTGGTCGGACGCGGTGGTTCGGTGCGGCCGGTGCGGTGGGCGGACCGGTCTTCGGCGGCACGGCCGGCGGACCCGTCGTGGTCGTTGCGGCCGTCGTCGCTGGTGTCGGTACCTGCGGGGACGGAGTTGGAGTTGCCTTCGGCGAACGGTGCGACGTTGTGCGACCTGGCGGCGTCCACGGGGGCGATCGTGTTGGCCGGGTGTCTGCGGAACGCGCATGCGGTGGCGTTGGCGGCCCGGTCGTTGGCGGCGGACGGCCCGATCGGCGTGGTGCCGGCCGGCGAACGCTGGGGCGTGAACATCTTCACCAACACCGGTGAGCTCGGACCGCTGCGCCCAGCCGTCGAGGACCTACTCGGCGCCGGCGCCGTAATGGCCTCGCTACTCGGCTACGGGTCCGCCTCGGTAGAGGCGGCGTTGGCGGCCGAGATGTACGCGCGCGAGTCCGTGGAGGACGTTCTGACCGGCTGCGTCTCCGGCCGTGAACTGATCGCCGCCGGCCACGCCGCCGACGTAACCCTCGCCTCCGAAGTAAACGTCAGCACCGCCGTCCCCCGCCTGACCGACGGCGTCCTACGCCCCTGACCCGTCGAGAGTCGAACCCTCAGACCCCGAGAGTCGAACCTCCAGACCGCGCGTGTCCAACGTTCAGGTCGCGCGTGTCCAACGTTCAGAACAGGCGAGTTGAACGCTCAGAACACACGCACGCCGCACTCGGCGACGTCCGAGCAAACCTGAGCGTTGAATTCGGGGGTTCTGAGCGTTGGACACGCACGTTCCCAACGTTGGACACGCACGTTCCCAACGTTGGACACGCACGTTCTGAACGTTGGACACGCGCGGGTTGGGGGTTTGGGTCTCGGGGGGTTAGTGCTGGATGGATTTCAGTTCGGTGAACTCGTCCAGGCCGTGGCGGCCGAATTCTCGGCCGGTGCCGGACTGGCGGTAGCCGCCGAAGGGGGCGTTGGTGTTGAAGGCGGCGCCGTTGATGTCGACCTGGCCGGTGCGCAGGCGCTTTGCGATGGAGAGGGCGCGGGCGGGGTCGGCGGAGAAGACTGCGCCGCCCAGGCCGTAGATGGTGGAGTTGGCGATGCGGACGGCGTCGTCATCGTCGGTGTAGGGCAGGACGGACAGGACGGGGCCGAAGATTTCCTCTTGGGCGATGGTCATGTCCGGGAGGACGCTGCCGAAGACGGTGGGGGCTACGTGGAAGCCGCGGTCGGTCGGGCGTTCGGGGCCGCCCAGGGCCAGTTTTGCGCCTTCGGAGATGCCCTGGCGGATGTAGCCGACCACGCGGTCACGTTGGGCGGCCGACACGGCGGGGCCGATGCGGGTGGTGGGGAGGGCGGGGTCGCCGGGCTCGTATTTCGATGCGGCGGCGACGGCGATTTCCAGCGCCTGGTCGTGGAGGGAAGCGGGCACCAGGAGCCTGGTCCACGCGCTGCACGCCTGGCCGTTGTTCATGAACGCGTTCGCCACGCCGATCTTCACCGCACGGGTCAGGTCGGCGTCGTCCAGCACGACGTTCGCGGACTTGCCGCCCAGCTCCAACGCCACCCGCTTGACCGTCTCGGCGGCCAGCGCGGCGACCCGCCGTCCGGCCCGCGTCGACCCGGTGAACGACACCATGTCCACCATCGGGTGAACGGCCAGAGCCTCGCCGACCACCGGCCCCGTGCCGTGGACGACGGAGAACACCCCCTCGGGAGCACCGGCGTCGGCCAGAACGGAGGTCAGCACAGAGGCCAGGAGGTCGGCCGTCATGGGAGCGAGCTCACTCGGCTTGAGCACCACCACGTTGCCCGCCGCCAGCGCGGGCACGACCTTGGCGATCATCTGCTGGAGCGGGAAGTTCCACGGGGTGATGGCGGCGACCACGCCGATCGGCTCGCGCAGCACCAGCGAGTTCCCGATCTCCTCGCCGTCGAAGTAACCCCCGGCGAGCACGTCCGCCACGCCACGCGCGATACCCACGGGGTTCGGCACCTGGACGCGAGAAGCGAACGTGATGGGCGTGCCCATCTCCGCTGTCATGGTCGCGGCCAGCGAGTCGGTCCGCGCCGCCAAAGCGTCGGCCACGCCCCGCACCACCGCCAGCCGGGTCTCCAACGACGTCGCCGACCACGCCGGGAACGCGGCAACGGCCCTGGTCACGGCCGCGTCCACATCGCCGGGCGTGCCGGCGCGAACAGTGCCGATGACCTCTTCGGTGGTCGGGTTGACGACGTCGATCACTGCGGGCTCCCGAGAACGATGTGACACGCCAAGGCGAAATCCGCCTCAGAGTGTCACACCGACGGCCTCAGGAGAAGTCCAAGCCACCCGTCCGGGTCCGCTTGAGCTCGAAGAAGTGCGGGTAGCTCGCCAACGCCCGCGCGCCGTCGAAGATCTTCACGGCGTCCTCGCCGCGGGGGATCTTGGTGAGCACGGGACCGAAGAACGCCACGCCGTCGATGTGGATCGTCGGCGTGCCGACGTCCATGCCCACCGGGTCCATGCCGCGGTGGTGGCTGGCGCGCAGGTCCGCGTCGTGCTCGTCGGTGTGGGCGGCCTCGGCCAGCTCCAAGGGCAGGTCGAGCTCGTCCAAGGCCTCCTTGATGACCTCGTCGTAGTCCTTGTTGCCCTCGTTGTGGAGCCGGGTGCCGAGCGCGGTGTAGAGGTCGCGCAGGACGTCGTCGCCCTTGAGCTTGGCCGCCGCGATCGCGACGCGCACCGGTCCCCAACCGCGGTCGAGCAGGTCGCGGTACTCCGCCGGCAGGTCGCGTCCCTCGTTGAGCACCGACAGGCTCATGACGCGGAAGTCGAGATCGAGATCGCGTTCCTTCTCGACTTCGAGGATCCACCGGGACGAGATCCACGCGAACGGGCAGATCGGGTCGAAGTAGAAGTCGACCTTCGTACGTCCCTCTGTCGACATGCGGTGTTCCCCTCCGTGGCTGTTCATGTGCGGTGCGCCAGGTCCGGCGCCCCCATGGAGCACAACCAGCCGACCGCACGAAGTCTTCCCTCGGACGCCAGTCCACTTCCCGGCGTCCCACGTGATTGGATGCGACTGTCGTGTTCACCGACTCGACACCCATTCCCCATTCCGACGACGTCAGCGCCGAAGATTTCGTGGCGCCGGCAGACGAGGTGACTTGTGGCGGCACCCAACCTCACCCGCGACCAGGCGCAGCAGCGGGCTGCGTTGCTGGAAGTCGACTCCTACCGGATCGAGCTGGACCTGACCGACGGTGGCGGCAAGCCCGGCTCGGACACGTTCCGCTCCACCACGACGGTTGTCTTCCGCAGCCGGACGCCCGGCGCGTCCTCGTGGGTCGACATCGTGGCCGCCAATGTCCACCGCGCCGTGCTCAACGGACACGAGCTGGACGTCTCCGAGTACCGCGAGGAAGACGGCGTCCACCTGCCCGACCTGGCCGAGCTCAACGAGCTCACCGTCGAGGCCGACTGCCGGTACATGAACACCGGCGAGGGCCTGCACCGGTTCGTCGACCCGGTCGACGGCGAGGTCTACCTGTACTCGCAGTTCGAGACGGCCGACGCCAAGCGCATGTTCGCCTGCTTCGACCAGCCCGACCTCAAGTCCGTCTACGACCTGACGGTGACCGCGCCGCACCACTGGAAGGTCGTCTCCAACTCGGCGATCGAATCCACTGTGGACGGCACGGGCGGCGCCGACCGGCACGTCTTCGGTACCACGAAGCCAATGTCGACCTACCTGGTCGCACTGGTCGCGGGCCCGTACGCGGAGTGGCGCGACGAGTTCACCGACGATGGCACGACGATCCCGCTGGGCATCTACTGCCGTGCGTCGCTCGCCCCGCACATGGACCACGAGCGGCTGTTCACCGAGACCAAGCAGGGTTTCGGCTTCTACCACCGCGCCTTCGGGGTCAAGTACCCGTTCGGCAAGTACGATCAGTGCTTCGTGCCCGAGTTCAACGCGGGCGCGATGGAGAACGCGGGCTGCGTCACGTTCCTGGAGGACTACGTCTTCCGCAGCCGCGTCACCCGCTACCTGTACGAACGCCGCGCCGAGACCGTGCTGCACGAGATGGCGCACATGTGGTTCGGCGACCTGGTGACCATGCGCTGGTGGGACGACCTGTGGCTGAACGAGTCGTTCGCCACCTGGGCGTCGGTGCTGGCGCAGGCCGAGGCGACCGAGTACCGGCAGGCGTGGACCACGTTCGCCAAGATCGAGAAGTCGTGGGCGTACCGGCAGGACCAGCTGCCGTCCACGCACCCGGTGGCCTCGGACATCCCGGACCTCCAGGCGGTCGAGGTCAACTTCGACGGCATCACCTACGCCAAGGGCGCCAGCGTCCTCAAGCAGCTGGTGGCGTACGTGGGTCTGGAGAACTTCCTGGCCGGCCTGCGGGTGTACTTCGGCAAGCACGCGTGGGGCAACGCGACGCTGGCCGACCTGCTCGGCGCGCTGGAGGAGGCGTCCGGCCGCGACCTGTCGTGGTGGAGCGCGCAGTGGCTGGAGACCACCGGCCTGAACCTGCTGCGGCCGAAGTACTCGGTCGACGCGGAGGGCCGGTTCACCGAGTTCGCCGTGTTGCAGGGCGGCGCGCGGCCTGGTGCGGGCGAGCTGCGCACGCACCGGTTGGCGATCGGCGTGTACGACTCCGACGCGGACGGCAAGCTCGTGCGCACGCACCGGGTCGAGCTGGACGTGTCCGGCGAGCGCACCGACGTGCCGGAGCTGGTGGGGGTGTCGCGTGGCAAGCTGGTGCTGGTCAACGACGACGACCTCACCTACTGCACGATGCGGTTGGACCCGGACTCGCTGGCGTCGCTGATCGACCACATCGCCGACATCGCCGAGCCGCTGCCGCGCACGCTGTGCTGGTCGGCGGCGTGGGAGATGACGCGTGAGGCGGAGCTGAAGGCCCGGGACTTCGTGAACCTGGTGCTGGGCGGGCTGCACTCGGAGACCGAGGTCGGTGTCGTGCAACGGCTGTTGTTGCAGGCGCAGACGGCGCTGTCGTCGTACGCCGACGCGGCGTGGCGCGACGAGGGCTGGCGCAAGTTCACCACGCGGACGTTGGAGCTGGCCCGTGCGGCCGAGCCCGGTTCGGACCACCAGCTGGCGTTCGTGAACTCGCTGGCGGGTGCGGTGCTGGACGAGGAGACGCTGGCGCTGGTGCGGGGTTGGCTGGACGGCACGGAGGTGCTCGAAGGCCTGGGCATCGACACCGACCTGCGGTGGCGGCTGCTGCACGCGCTGGTCGCGCACGGTGCCGCGTCGCTGGAGGAGATCGACGCCGAGGAGCAGCGCGACCCGACCGCGACCGGGCGCCGCAAGGCCGAGTCGGCACGGGCGCTGCGGCCGACGATCGAGGCCAAGACCGAGGCGTGGGACCGGGCGGTGAACGACGACGAGCTGCCGAACGCGGTGTCGGAGGCCATCATCGGCGGCATCCAGCACCCCGGGCAGAAGGCGCTGTTGCAGCCGTTCGTGGCGCGGTACTTCGCCGACGTCGCCAATGTCTGGGAACGGCGGTCGAGCGAACGGGCGCAGTCCATGGTCGTCGGCCTCTTCCCGTCGTGGTCGATCTCGAAGGAGACGGTGGCGGCAGCGGACGAGTGGCTGGCCGAGGACCGCCCGCCGGCTCTGCGGCGACTGGTGTCGGAAGGCCGCGCGGGCATCGTGCGCGCCCTGGCGGCCCAGGAGTTCGACCGGTCCTGAGTTCGACGTGTTACGTGCGGTGACACCCGAACGTGTGACCGCACGTAACACGATTTGTAGTACACTTCCGGCATGGGCACTATCACCTTTCGCCCCGACACGGAGTCCGAGCGGGCACTGGCGACATTGACGGCCGACGGCCGTAGCGCTTCGGCCGCGATTCGGGAAGCACTGCTCTTGGCCGCCAAGGTGCAGCAGGCCGAGGAGTTGCGCGCGGAAGCACTCGCGCTGGCGGCCGACCCGGACGATGTGGCGGAAGCACGCGCCGTGCTCGCGGATCTGGAGCCTCTGCGTGCGTGGTGAGATCTACCGTCTTCGCGCCCCGCGCAACGCCGGGCACGAACAGCAAGGCAGTCGCTACGCGGTTGTCGTCCAATCCAACGCGCTTCCGCTGAGCACGTGGCTCGTCGCACCGACGTCCACATCGGCGCGACACGCGTCGTTCCGCCCTGAGATCGAACTGAACGGACAACCGACCAGAGTGCTCGTCGAACAGACAACGGCTATCGACCCACAGCGCTTGGGCGAACTGGCAGGCAGGCTCGCATTGCACGAGATGAACGAGGTCGACGCCGCACTTCGCATTGTGCTGGACCTCTGAACCAGAAGTTGAACCTGTCGTCAGGCGTTGAGCCGGTCAGGTGAACGGGCGGTGGTCCTGGGATTGTGCGGCGGTGGGCATCGCTAGCGTTCGGTGAATGGCCGAAATGATCAACGCCGTCGCGAGCCTCTTGTGGCCGCTGGTGGCGCTGTTGTTGTTGTTCGGGTTCCGCTCCCAGCTGCGCGAGGTGATCAGGTCCGCCGCCAAACGTGAGGTCACGTTGGAGATCGGCGGACAGACCGTGTCGCTGGGCACGCTCAGCGAGGCCCAAGGCGAGGCGATCGCAGACCTTCAGAGGCAGCTCGGCGAGTTGCGCGAACAGTTGGGTGCGGACGACGCAACGGTTGCCGTTCCTGCGGCCGAACCGCAGGTGACACCATTCGCGGTGTTGTGGGTGGACGACCATCCGGAGAACAACGTGCTGGAGGTCGCCCGGCTGCGGGACAGCGGCGTCCGGGTCGACCTCGCACGCTCCACACAGGAGGGCGTGACCCTCTTCGAACGCGGCCGATACCGGGCTGTGGTGACGGACATGAGCCGGTACGAGAACGGGGACGAGGTGCCCGACGCCGGGTTGCGGCTGATCGGCGCGGTGCGGGCGTTGGATCCCGTGGTGCCCGTGGCCGTTTACGCGGGCGGGCCCGTAGTGCGGACGAGAAGTGACGTCGCCACGACGGCTGGTGCCAACCTGGTCACCGACTCGCCGTGGGAGCTGTCGGAGTTCTTCCGGAAGCTTGAGCTGCGCTGACTACTGGCGGCCTTCGCGGTCGTAGGCGTCGGCCCAGCGGGCGAATTGGTCTCGGGATTGGGCGGGGGTCAGGACCAGGCGGGCCAGGTGGCGCATCTTGGTCTGGTACGCGGTGACGGCGTTCGGGTCGTCGTGGAAGACGGTGGCGGTGTCGGTTTCGGTGTAGGCGAGTGGCTTGGTGGGGGCGGCGAAGGTCAGCAGGGTTGCGGGGTGGCGCAGGGCGATGTGTGACGGTGCGCTCATCGGGATGATGCGGGGGCTGATTCGGGTCCACCCGCACATCAGCGTCAGGCGTAGTAGTTGGTCGCGCATGACCTTCGGGTCGCCGACGACCATCCGCAACGCGGCCTCGTGGATGTAGAGGACGGTCTCCGGGCCGCCTGGCCTGCGCAGCAGGTCCTGGCGGGTCATGCGGGCCTGGGCGACGGCACGGTTCTTGGTCAGCGCGTAGGCGTAGTCCTCGGTCTGCGCCAGGCTCGGGATCGTCAACGGCTCGTAGGTGGTGACGGTGCGGGCCGCGTGCTCGTGCACGGACAGGGCCGTGAGGGTGTCCGACGACGGGTCGTGCAGGCGCAGGAAACTGCCGGTGTCGGCTTCACTGGCGATGGCCAGGATGCGGTCTCGGGTGGGTTTGTCCGCGCCGCACCGGCCGAGCAGCGTGCCGATTTCCCACGCGCTCGTGCCGCGACTGCCGGTTTCGAGTTTCGACAGCTTCCCCAACGACCAGCCCAGGGCTTCGGCGACGAAACCCGACGACATCCGGGCCCGGTGCCGGACCCGGCGCAATTCCTCCCCCAATTCCCGGCTGCGGGCAGTGCTCAGCCGGGCAGGCGGCCTTTCTTCGGACTCCATGATTCCCCTTGTCAAGCAGGACGCGGCGGGTGGTGGGCGCTGCGCAGATTTCGCGCGCTCCACCACCCGCCGCGCATGTTCGACCAGCGTGCGGGCCGGTCGTCAGCCTTGGTGCGCAACAGCCTGTCCGGCGACGAACAGTCGGTCAATCCCCTTTTCGAGCGAGGGACTTGACCACTGGTCCCGCTTTAGGATGCATTTCATGAACCGCAATACCTCGAAGGCCATCGCCTTGGGCGCGCGCTTGCGCAACGCCCGAGAGGCGAACAATCTCAGTCAACGTGCACTTGGGAAGAAGATTGGCATCGTACATTCGTTGCTTTCGCGCAACGAAAGCGGACAACGAGTGCCGACACGGGCCGAGGTCATCCGCATCCTCGACCCCCTCGAAGTCACCGAAAGTGAACGCCAAGAGATCCTGGAAATGGCCGAGGACACCAGCGGTTCGCAGCTCCAGGTGATCGAGGTACCGGAGCAGCGGGCGCAGCTCGCCGCGCTGCTCGAAGTCGAGCAGATGGCCAAGGAGGTGGTGGACTGGTCGCCTCTCGTGATCCCCGGACTGCTCCAAGTCAGCTCGTACACGCTCGCGATCATGGAAGCCAGCCGCATCCCGGACGAAGAGATCGCCACACGCATCGCCGTGCGGATGGGGCGACGCGACATCCTCACCCGCCGCAACGCGGTCCGCTTCACCGCCCTGGTCGGCCAGAGCGTGTTCGACCAGAAGATCGGCGGGCCGGAGGTGATGGTCGAGCAGCTCGAACACCTCATGGTGATGGCGGCACGGCCCAACGTCGACATCCGAGTGGTCCCGACCGCCACCGGCTGGCACTCGGGTCTCTCCTGCCCGTTCCTGCTGTTGAACTGCGAGGGCACCTCGTTCGTGCACTTGGAGTACCCGACCAGCGCGGTGTTCGTACAGGAGCCGGACGCGGTAGCCGGGTTCCAGTCGTGCGTGCCAGAGTTGCTGGACATCGCGATGAGTTCGGAGCAGTCCGCCGAGCTGATCGCCCGCGAAGCCGAACGGATTGCGGGAGTTACATGACGGTGCGGTGGAAGAAGTCCAGCAGGAGCGGTGCCGCCACCAACTGCGTCGAGGTGGGCAACCACCTCGGTGCGGTGCGGGACTCGAAGAACCCTGGGGTGGTCGTAGATGTCAGCCCGAGTCGGCTGAGAGCGTTCGTCCAGGCGATCAAGACCCGGTAGACAGCAAAGGCCCCGGCTCATCAGCCGGGGCCTCCGCTTACGTCTTCGTCAGGCTTACTTGCGGAGCTGGCCCGCCTGGTCGGTGAGCATCCGCAGGCCGCTCACCAAGCCGCCGGCGAGGTCGCCCTCCTTGAAGGAGGCGACCATGCTCATGACGGCGAGCTTCGCGCCACGGTCGGCGAGCCGGCGGTGGGACTCCTCGCCCGTCACCACCTCCACCACGCGCTGCCCCGGCGACACCGCGACCAGCACGGCGTGGCCCGGGCGCGGGGTGCTCGCGTGCAGCTCCTCGACCTTCGCCCGGATGTCCGAGCCGAGGTCGCCCAGGTACACGCTGAAGTCCAGCCCGGTGGTGCGGCTGGCCAGCGTCAGCGCCTCGTCCAGGCTCGCCAGTTGCACCGGAGTGAACGGCAGGGCCGGCGCGTGCGGCTCGTACATCTTCGCCGACGACACTCGGCCGCTGTTGGTGACGACCGCACCGACCGGAAGGGTCGACGGGTCCACCTCCGCCTTCGTCAGCTCACCAGTTGCCACGGGCACCTCCCTTGGCGGTACGGCCCTCGGCCGGCGTCACGGCGGTCTGGTGCGCGCCGCCGGGCAAGCCCGCGGGGTTGGCGGTCCACCAGACGGGGGCGTAGTTCCACTCCTGGCCCGGCCGGTACCGCTGAATGCGGGTGGCCTTCGGCCTCAGCGTCAGTAGCGTGATCACGCCGTAGATGGCCAGCGGGATCAGCGCGAAGACGAGCACGGTCTCCACGATGGTCACGGCGGCTACGGTAACCGATCGGCCTGGTCACGTCGGCGAGGGCACCCGTTTCGGCGCCGGCGGGGTCGGGCGCGGTGCGCGTTGCCGTCCGACGGGCGCTCTATCTGTGAACGCGGGCCGTGCCGTAGGGGTCGCGATCACCGTGTTCGGCGGTGACCACGTGGTGGGATGCCGGCGTCGACCGCAACCCCGCGCCGGCACCCGAATGGGCCTGGGTGCGTGGCAGGGGGGCCGGTGTGATCTCGCATACCCCCTACCTGGGACGACGTCACCCTGGGTGTCCATCGATGCCGGATGCACTAGTCCGGGCGCTCGATCGTCGCAGTCCGTACACCCGGAAGGGCTTCCCCCGGACGGAGGCGAATGGCGGCCGGTTTGGCGTCTTGTCCTGAACCCACTCGGCTTCTAGCTTTTCACCTGTACGGGTCTTGCGCATCCGATTCCGGATACTAATTCCCGCCCGATGAGTCTCGGAGGACACGACATGTACACCGTGAACCCTGCCCTGGTCGCCGCTCTCACTCGTTCGTCGTACACCCAATCGGAGCAGAGCGTTACCACTGTTCGGCCTTCGACCGCGCTCGACGAGTCTGTGCGCATCACCGCGCAGGACTCCGTCCGGATTACCTCTGAAGACTCCGTCCGGATTACGGCGGCGACGGACGACTCGGTCCGCATCACGGCCTCCGACTCAGTCCGCATCACCGCGTGCGACTCGGTGCGCATCACCGCGTCGGACTCGGTCCGCATCACAGCGTGCGACTCCGTGCGGATCACCGCGTCGGACTCGGTCCGGATCACGGCGTCGGACTCCGTGCGGATCACCGCGTGCGACTCGGTGCGGATCACGGCGTCGGACTCGGTGCGCATCACGGCGCGCCGCGAGGACCTCGCCCTGGCGGCGTGAGCGGCTACAACACGACTAGGCCGCGGGTTCGCCCAGGTAGGGCAGCCACAGCGGGTCGGCTTCGGTGACGCCGGCCAGCAGCCGCCAATGCGGCCCGCGGGGGGCGTTCGGCACCACGCGCAGGCGCCAACCCAGCTCCGACAGGAGCTTGTCGGCCTTGCGGTGGTTGCACTTCGCGCAACAGGCCACGCAGTTCGTCCACGAGTGGGGCCCGCCCCGGCTGCGCGGTACGACGTGGTCGATCGTCTCGGCGCGCCCGCCGCAGTACGCGCAGCGGTACCGGTCGCGGTGCATCAACCCGGCGCGGGTCAGCGGGACCCGACCGCGGTAGGGCACCCGCACGTAGTTCGCCAGCCGGATGACCGACGGCACGACGACCTCGGACGTCGAGGAGTGGACGACAGCCCCGGCGGGGTCGCCGTGCACCACCTCGGCCTTCCCGCACACCACGAGGACCACCGCGCGCCGCAACGGCAGCGCGGTGAGCGGTTCGAAGGTGGCGTTGAGCAGCAGGACCTTGCGTCTTCCCCAAGGCAGCACCACGGGCGCCTGACCGGCTCCCTCCCCGTCGACCACAGCGTGCACGGTGTTCACCGAGAGCTGTTTTTGGCCGGACGGGACCGACGACGCGATCCCGGTCTTCACCAGGGCGCCGATCGGGGTGGGTTGTCGGTCTGGCACGCGACCACCTCCACCGGTTCAGCTCTAGCAGACCACAGATGCCACCCAAAAATCACCTGTGATATGTGACGTGTCACGGAGCTGACACCAAATCCTGGGTGAACTCCCCCCTATCGAAGATGGTTTTCATCCACGTCGCTACGCTCAGCGGGGTGACCGATGCTCCCCGCGCAGCGCTGCCTGCGACGATCACCTACCCCACCGCCGAACGGCTCGACCTCGTCGAGGACCTGCACGGACACGCGGTGGCCGATCCGTACCGCTGGCTCGAAGACGCTGCGGACCCCCGCACCGCCGCCTGGTCCGCCGAGCAGGACGGGTTGGCGCGGTCGTGGCTGGACGCCATGCCCGGACGGGCCGCGCTGAGCGCCCGGCTCAGCGAGCTGATGCGCACCGGAGCCGTCGGCACGCCGGTGTGGCGGGCCGGTCGGGCGTTCTACACCCGTCGCGGGCCCGACCAGGACCACCCAGTGCTGTACGTGCGGGTGGACGGCGTGGAGCGGGTGTTGCTGGACGTCTCGGTGCTCGACCCGACCGGCCGGACGACCCTGGACCGCTGGTCGCCGTCCGTCGAGGGCACGCGGCTGGCGTACCAGATCTCCGTGGGCGGCGACGAGCACTCGCTGCTGCACGTCGTGGACGTCGACTCCGGCGAGTTGCTGGACGGGCCGATCGACCGCTGCCGGTACTCGCCGGTGGGCTGGCTGCCCGGTGGCGAGGAGTTCTTCTACGTCCGCCGGATCGACCCCGCGCTGGTGCCCGAGGACGAGCGGCAGTTCCACCGGCGGGTGTGGCGGCACCGGGTCGGCACGCCGGCGTCCGGTGACGTGAACGTGCACGGGGACGGGCTCGACCACACGTACTACTACGGCCTGTCACTGTCCGAGGACGGCCGGTGGCTGCTGGTGAACGGCGCGCCCGGCACCGTGCGGCGGGATTCGGTGTGGATCGCCGACCTGCACGGGTCCGGGGAGCTCAAGCCGGTCGTCCTGGCCGACGACGGCGTGCAGTGCTCGGCCTGGGTCGCGCCGGACGGGCGGCTCTACCTCCAGACCAGCCTGGACGCGCCGCGGTTCCGGCTGTGCGTGGCCGATCCGGCGACGCCCGCCGAGTGGACCGAGCTGGTGCCCGAGCAGCCGGACTCGGTGCTGGACGGCATCGCGTGGCTGGACGGGTCGCTGGTGCTGCTGCGGACCCGGCACGCGGTGTCGGAACTGCACCTGCACTCCCCCGAGACCGGTGCGCACCTGCGGGAGATCCCGTTGCCCGGAACGGGGTCGCTGCACGGGTTGTCCACAGTCGACGCACTGACGGTCGCGGATCGTGACGTCCTGTGGTTCGGGTGGTCGGACTTCACAACGCCCTTGTCGGTGTACCGGTTCTCGCGCTCCGAGGGCCGGACCGAGCTGGAGACGGCGGCCCCCGGAACGGTCGCTCTGCCGCAGGTATCCACACAACAGGTCTCGTACACGTCGGCCGACGGCACCGTCGTGCGAATGTTCGTGGTGTCCGGGGCACAGCACCCGGATCTGCCCCGGCCGACGCTGCTCACCGGGTACGGCGGGTTCGCGGTGGGCCGTGGGCCGGGGTACAGCGCGACGACGTTGGCCTGGGTCGAGGCGGGCGGTGTGTGGGTGCACGCGTCGCTGCGGGGTGGCGACGAGGAGGGAGAGCAATGGCACCAGGCGGGGACGCGGGAGCGGAAGCAGAACGTGTTCGACGACTTCCACGCGGCGGCCGAGCGGCTTGTCCGCGACGGCTGGACCACGCCGCAGCAGTTGTCGATCATGGGCGGCTCGAACGGCGGACTGCTGGTCGGGGCGGCGCTGACGCAGCGGCCGGAGCTGTACGCGGCGGTGGTGTGCTCAGCGCCACTGCTGGACATGGTGCGGTACGAGAACTTCCTGCTCGGGCGGCTGTGGACGGAGGAGTACGGCTCCGCGTCCGTGCCGGAGGAGCTGGAATGGCTGCTGGCCTACTCCCCGTACCACCGGGTAGGGGTCGGAGTTGAGTACCCTTCGGTGCTGTTCACGGTCTTCGAGTCGGACAGCCGTGTGGACCCCAACCACGCCCGGAAGATGTGCGCGGCGCTTCAGCACGCCACGTCGAGTGATCCGACCAAGCACCCCGTGCTCCTCCGTCGTGAGACGGAGGTGGGACACGCGGGCCGATCGGTGAGCCGGTCGGTCGGCCTGGCCGTGGACCAATTGACCTTTGTGGCCTGGGCGACCGGCCTGGAGTTGTGAGTGGAGGACTGACTTGCTGGTGGACGTGGAATCGACCCTGGCCGTCGAGTGGTGGGTGACCAACGGGCCCAAGATCGCGGAAGGCGCGTTGCGGATCGCGTTGACGCTGATCATCGCCGTGGTGGTCCGGTTCCTGCTCCGCCGGCTGATCGACCGGCTGACCCGCGGCAACGGCGGCCGGAAGCCGAAGCTGCTGGCGCCGTTGCGGGAGCGGGCGCCGCAGGCGCTGGGCGCGTTGGTCTCGGAGAGACGGGAGCAGCGGGCCAAGACCATCGGCTCGGTGCTCAAGTCGGTCGTCACGATAATGGTGTTCGGTGTCGCGTTCATACAGATCCTCACCGAGCTGGGGATGAACGTCGCCCCGATCCTCACGTCGGCCGGGATCTTGGGTGTCGCCATCGGTTTCGGCGCGCAGAACCTGGTCAAGGACTTCCTGTCCGGCATGTTCATGATGTTGGAGGACCAGTACGGCGTCGGTGACGTGGTCGACCTCGGCCCCGCCACCGGCACGGTCGAGTCGGTCGGTCTGCGGATAACCACCATCCGCGACGGCAACGGCACCGTCTGGTACGTCCGCAACGGCGAGATCCTGCGGGTCGGCAACTCGTCGCAGGGCTTCGCGGTGGCGGTCGTCGACCTGCCGCTCGGGTACGGGGCGAACCTGTCCTCGGCCTCCGAGGTGTTGACCAAGGCCGTGGTCGCCGCCACCGACGAGGAGTCGCTGGCCAAGGACGTCATCGACAAGCCGCAGGTGCTCGGTGTGGAGAAGGTCACACCCGAGGGCATCACGATGCGCGTGACGGTCAAGGTCCGGCCGGGCAGGCAGTGGGCGGTCCAGCGCGCCCTGAGAGCCAAGCTGATGCCCGCCCTGGACGAGGCCGGCATCTCGCTGAAGTCCTCCTAGCCCGCCCAGTCCGCTGGATTCGGCCCCCTCCACCCCGCCGACGTCCTGAGCCGCCGGGGGTCGGCGTGGGGCACCTCTCGGTGGCTGAGGCAGGATGGAGGGGTGACCACTCCTCCGGAGAACTTCTACGAAGCAGTGGGCGGGTACGAGACGTTCCACCGGATCGTCGCGCGCTTCTACGAGGAAGTGGCCAACGATCCCGTCCTGCGTCCGCTGTACCCCGAAGAGGACCTGGGTCCCGCCGAGGAGCGGTTCCGGCTGTTCCTCATGCAGTACTGGGGCGGCCCGCACACCTACTCCGACACCCGCGGTCATCCTCGGTTGCGGATGCGACACGCTCCGTTCGTGATCGGTCCCATTGAGCGGGATGCCTGGTTGCGTTGTGCCAAAGTGGGAGTCGACTCGGTTGATCTCGCTCCCGAGCACCGTGAGCAGCTCTGGGCGTACCTGGAGATGGCCGCGAACAGCATGATGAACGCGTGGGTGTGATTCTTGATCACCCGAACGGGGACTTGGTCTCCGCCGCGAATGGCAGGATGACCTCTCGTGCGACGATCCTCCGACCTGCAGCCAGAGATCGCCGACGACTCCGCCTGGTGGCGTGACGCCGTCTTCTACCAGGTCTACGTCCGATCATTCGCCGACGCGAACGGTGACGGCGTGGGCGACCTCGACGGCATCCGCTCCCGGCTCGGCTACCTCGAACTGCTCGGTGTGGACGCCCTCTGGCTCACACCGTTCTTCAGCTCGCCCATGGCCGACCACGGGTACGACGTGGCCGACCCTCGTGACGTGGACCCGCTGTTCGGGGACCTGGCCGCGTTCGACCGGCTGATCGCCGAGGCGCACGCGCACAACCTCCGCGTCACCATCGACCTGGTGCCGAACCACACCAGCGACCGGCACGCCTGGTTCCAGGCCGCGCTGCGCGCCGGGCCGGGTTCGGTCGAACGGGACCGGTACATCTTCCGCGACGGCGGCGGGTACGACGGGTCCGTGCCGCCGAACAACTGGCCCAGCCAGTTCGGCGGTTCGGCGTGGACCCGGGTCCCGGACGGGCAGTGGTACCTGCACCTGTTCGCGCCCGAGCAGCCCGACCTGAACTGGGACAACCCCGAGGTCGCGGCGGACCTGGCGCGCACGCTGCGGTTCTGGCTGGACCGCGGCGTGGACGGGTTCCGCATCGACGTGGCCCACGGGATGGCCAAGCCCTACGGCCTGCCCAACCTCGACCCGCGGGCCGAGCTCGGGTCCGGCGTGATGCACGACAACTCGCTGGACCCCCGGTTCGACAACGACGGGGTGCACGAGGTGCACCGGATGATCCGCAAGGTCATCGACGAGTACCCCGGCCGGATGGCCGTCGGTGAGATCTGGGTCAAGGACGACGAGCGGTTCGCCCGGTACGTGCGGCCCGACGAGCTGCACCTCGGGTTCAACTTCCGGCTGGTCGAGGCGCCGTTCGACGCGGACGGCGTGCGGGTGGCCATCGAGCACTCGCTGGGTGCCGTCCGAGGCATGGACACGCCTCCCACCTGGACGCTGTCCAACCACGACGTGACGCGGCACGTGACCCGGTACGGCGGCGGCGGGCTCGGCGCCCAGCGGGCCCGGTCGATGACGCTGGTCGAACTGGCGCTGCCCGGCGTGGTCTACCTGTACAACGGCGAGGAGCTGGGGCTCCCCGACGTGGAGCTGCCGGAGTGGGCGTTGCAGGACCCGATCTGGCTGCGGTCCGGGCACACCCAGCGCGGGCGGGACGGGTGCCGGGTGCCGCTGCCGTGGGAGGGCGACACGCCGCCGTTCGGTTTCTCGGAGGCCGTGACCACCTGGCTGCCGCAGCCCAACGAGTGGGCCGGGCTGACCGTCGAGTCGCAGCTGGAAGACCCCCGCTCGATGCTCTCGTTCTACCGGCACGCGCTGGAGCTGCGGAAATCGCACGGCGCGTTCAACGGTGACGAGCTGGAGTGGTACGGCGCACCGGCCGGGTGCTTCGCGTTCCGCCGCAAGGGCGGCGGTCTGATCTGCGCGCTGAACACCTCCGGTGGTCCGGTCCCGCTGCCGCCCGGCGAGGTGCTGCTGGCCAGCGGCCCGATGGCCGGGAACCAGCTGCCACCGGACACGGCCGTCTGGCTGGTCTAGCCGTGTGGGGAGGCGCGGACCCCTCGACCGCGCCTCCGACCACCACTGCCCTCGCGGGCGGTTATCGTCGTAGTGGCGCCTCAAGAAAATCTAAAAGTCCTGCTCAGTGGTGCCGACCAACACGTGGTCGAGGTCACGGACGTGGTTGAGCCGATACGGTCGATACCCGGCCTGCCCGCTTCCGTACGGGTAGACCAGCGTGCGGCGCACCGTGCCCAGGCTGCCGCACTGCTCGCGGCCCAGGTAGTGGGTGCGCTCCGCGTCGGCCCACCTCTCGAACAGCACCACGTGCCGGGTGGTGCGGTCTCCGGTCGGGTCGATCAGCACGTCGGCGGGTAGCAGCTCGTCCTTGCCGATCGGGGTGCTCACCGCGATCAGGTCCACGGTGTTCAACCCGCCGCGCGGCACGTCGGGCAACCCGAACGCCATCGACACGAACCCGGAGCAGTCCGTGCGGTAGGTGCCGTGGCGGTTGGTGTGGAACGCGGTCTGGCTGTACGGCACGTCCACCCAGCTGGCGGCCCGGAGCAGGACCTCGGTCCGGGTGATCTCGAACGGCAAGGGGCACCTCCGGCAACCACGGGTGGGCCCCCGACGCTCGGTCGGGGGCCCACCGCGGATCTGTCAGGTTCGGTTACCGCCAGGTTCAGTAGCTGGTGACCTGGAAGCTGGTCACCCCGGGCGTCACCTCGCGCCACTGGGTGCCGTAGATACCGCCGTCCTTCGCGACGAGGGTGTTGTCGGTGCGCAGGAAGCCGAGCCGGCCGATCGCCGCGTCGATCTCGACGTCCTTGATGCCGTCGAGCCTGCTGCCCCACTCCGCCCGCAGTGCGCCTTCCTTGACCGACGCCGTGCCGCCGGACTGCACCACGCCGATCCAGGTGCCCGACAGCTCGAAGTCGACCACGTTCGGCGCCTGCTCGACCCAGTCGGTGCCGTTCAGGCCGCCGTCCTTGACCACGACCCTGCCGTCGACGGTCAGCACGCCGATCCGGCCGGCCTTCGCGTCGATCTCCAGGCGCTTCACGCCGGCGGTCTGGTCCGTCCAGTCCGCCTTCAGGCCACCCTGCTTGACCAACGCCTTGCCCTCGGTGGTCACCGCGCCGATCCAGTCGCCCGACATGGTCAGCTCGGCGACGCCGGTGCCCTGCGGAACCCAGTGACCTTGGGGGCCGCCTTCCTTCACGGTGGCGCTGCCGTCGTTGAACACCACGCCGACCCGGCCGGTGGCCGACTCCAGCGCGAAGTCCTTCACGTTCTCCGTCTGGCGGAACCAGTCCTGCTCGTAGACCCCCTGCTTGACCCACAGCACGCCGGCGCTGTCCAGGACGCCGACCATGTCACCGTCGAACTTCGACTTGACGACGCCGCCGCCGTGGATCGGATTCGCCCAGCCGGCATCGAGGTCGCCCTGCTTGCCCAACACCTTGCCCTCGGTCAGCACGCCGATCCGCTTGGTCAGGGCCCGGGCGGAATCGCCGGCACCGGCCGGGCTGACGAAGGCGGAGATCCTCTGGCTGCCCACGTACTGGCCGACCCTGGCGCCACCGGTGGCGTAGCGGACCGAGGAGGTCAAGGGCGTGCCACCGAAGTTGCCGTTGATCGTGGTCATCGAGGTGCCGTTGACGGTGTCGACCAGCGCGACGTGCTCGGCCGAGGAGTTGCCCACGTAGCCGAACACCACCGCGTCACCGATCTGCGGGACGTAACCCGGGTCGATGTGCAGGGTGCCGTTGTTCTGGCCGTAGAGGTAGAAGCTGCCGGCGCCGGCGTTGAGGCGGTCGATGCTGAACCCCGCGTTCCGCCACACCCAGCGGGCGAAGTCGGCGCACCACGCGTGGGCCGCCTCGCAGCTACCCATGTAACCCCTGACACCGAGGCTGTTCATGTCGCACGTCTTGTGGTTGATGTTCGCTCTGGCCAGGTCACGGATGTCTGTTCGGCCGTCGGCGACGGCGGAGCCGATCGAAGCCAGGGCCAGCACGGGGGCCAGCACGGCGGTGGCGAGTGCGGCGGTCACGGTGCGGCGGACGGTCGTCTTGATGGACATCTTCGTGTTCCTCTCGGATTGCGGTGGTTCGGTGTGCTCAGCGGTGGTCAGGGGTTCAGCGGTTGCACTTGATGGAGCTCTCGGCGACGGGCAGGCTGCCGCCGTTGAAGTGGGCGAGCGCGCGCTTGTACGAGGTGCAGCGGCTGTTCGACTCGGTCGGGTCGAGCGCGGGCGAGTAGCCGATGGCCCGACCGACGCCGCCCATGTCGTAGGCGTCGGCGGAGGCGTTGATGTTGCGGGCGACGGTCCAGTACCAGCCGGCGATCTTGGCGCTCCACGCGAGCGACGCGGCGTCGGACGGGTTGTTCAGGAAGTCGTGGCCGAGGCTGGTGCCCGCGGCCTGGTAGTTGTAGTCAGCGGTCAACTGGATGAAGCCGCGACCGCGGTACTTGTGGGTGCTGCCCGCCTCGCCGGCGTTGTAGCGGAAGCCGCTCTCGTGCTTGAGCGTGGCCACGAACGCGGCCTTGCGGGTGGGGGTGGTGATGCCCTTCTCGGCCATCACCTGGTTCAGGCTCGGCAGTCCCGCGGCGACGGTGTCCGTGGCGTACACGGACCCGTAGATCGCGGTGATGTCGTTGATCGTGACGTGGCCGCTGGTGGAGCCGGGCCCGGCGGTGGCGAGGCGCAACTGCTGGACGCCGCCGGTCTGCGGGACCCAGTCGGCCCAGAGGGTGCCCTCCTTGACCGTGGCCGTGCCGTTGGTGAGCACGACGCCGATGCGGTCACCGGAGATCTCGATGTCCCGCACCTCACCGACCTGGGGCACCCAGTCCGCGTGGAGGTTGCCTTCCTTGACCGTGGCCAGGCCGTTGGTGAGCACGACGCCGACGCGGCTGCCGGACAGCTCCAGGTCGGTGACCCCGCCGGTCTGCTCGACCCAGTCGCCCCAGAGGTTCGACTCCTTCACCGCGGCCGTGCCGTCGGTGCGCAGGATCCCGATCCGGTCGCCTGACAGCTCCAGGTCCCGCACGCCGGAGCCCTGAGGCACCCAACCGGCGTTGAGGAGGCCCTCCTTGACGCTGACCGAGCCGTCGTTGCCGAGGACACCGATCCGGGTCGGCGTGAGCTCCAGCTCCCGCACGTCGTAGGTCTGCTCCGCCCAGCCCGCGTCGAGGCCGCCGTCCTTCACGGCCGCGGTGCCGTCGGTCCGGACGATGCCGATGCGGTTGCCGGCGAGGCGGAAGTCCTTGACGCCGCCGCCCTGGTTGTCCCAGCTCGCCTTGAGGCCGCCCTCCTTCACCCACAGCACGCCGTCGGCACCCAGCACGCCTATCCGATCACCGGCTACCTCGACCTTGCCGACGCCGGTCGCGACGTTCATCTCCCAGTCCGCCCCGAGCGTGCCCGCCTTGACGTGCAGGTTGCCGCTGGCGTCCAGGACGGCGACGCGGCTCCCGCCGGCGGGAAGCTCGGCGGCGCTCGCCTGGTTCGCGAGACCGGCCGTGAGACCGGCGGTGAGGAGACCCGCCACTACGGAGGTGGTGACCGCCCTGGTGGCGTACTTGCTGGTGAGGACCTTCACTTCGGCTCCTTGGGGTTGCTGACCCGGTGTTGGGACAACCCTGTCGCCGAGACCTCGGAGAAACCTCAAAGCGGGCTTTGAGGTGTTCTTCAGGCCGGTGCGGGAGCACGGAAAAGGGCCGGGGACGTCGTGTCCCCGGCCCTTTTCGAAGAGCTGATCAGGCGATGGCGTCCGCGTGCGGCACGCCACGCGTGTCCCGACGCGGCTCGACGGCCTCACGGCTGCCGTGGGCGCGGAAGATCACCAGAGCCTCCTGCCAGGACGCCTCCGCGGCGTCCGGCTCGCCGAGCGCGGCGAAGGTGGTGGCCAGGTCCCGCAGCGTCCGGGCCCGCCACACCGGCAGTGCCAACGCCTCCCACCAGTGCAGGGAGCGTTCGAGGTAGCGGCGGGCCACGTCCGGGCGGCCGGCGGTCAGCTCCAACTCGCCGAGGGTGCGCAGCACCAGCGCCTGGCCGAAGCCGTCCTGCATCTCGTTGCACGTGCTCAGGCATTCGAGCAGTTCGCTGCGCACCGCGTCGCCCCGGCCCTGCCGGATGCGGACCTTGGCCAGCGCCTGCGTGGCGTAGGCGGACATCAGGCGATCACCGAGGGCGCGCAGGACCCGCACCGCACGAGCGGAGAAGTCGGCGGCCTCGTCCCAGCGTTCGGCAGCCCGGTGGACGATGCCGACCGAGCGCAGGGCGATCGCCTCACCGCGCCGGTCGCCGACCGCCTGGTAGGCGCCCAACGTCCGCTCGCACGCCGCCAGGGCCTCCGCCAGTTCGCCCTGCTCGGTCAGCACCCGTCCCAAGCCGTGCAGTGCCTGTGCCACCAGGTGCTTCTCGTCCAACTCGCGCAGCACCGGCAGCGCCAGGTCGAGCAGTTCCCGGGCTTTGACGAGTTCGCCGTGCTCACGCAGGACGGTGCTCAGGGCCAAGCGGGTCGAGGCCTCACCCCGGGCGTCGCCACCCTCCCGGTACGCCGCCAAGGCCTGCTCGTAGTACGACGCGGCCTCGTCGAAGCGGTCCTGCTCGTAGCGCAACCACCCCAGGCCGGAGAGCAGCCGGGCCTCGCCCGCCCGGTCCCCCGCACGCCGAGCCGCCGCCAGCGCCGCCGAGTGCGTCCGCCACCACTGGCCGAACAGGTTGCGCACGGAGAACCGCGACGAGCACAGCACGGCGGCGAGCCGGGTGGCGACGTCGGCCAGGTCCAGCTCGCTGATCCGCTCCACCACGCTCACCAGGCCCGACTGCTCGGCGTCGAACCACGCCTCCGGGTCGGCGACGATCTCGTCCGCCGCCCCGCGGTCGAAGTACCGCGGGTCCAGCGCGACCGGGGTGCCGTCGAACGTGGCGTGCGGCATGTGGCTGCCCGCCAACTCCACCAGGGACAGCCAGGACGCGGCGGCACGGGTGCAGGCCGCGTTCACCTCGGCCGCCGGCTCCTCGGCCTCACCGCGTTCCCGAGCGAACACCCTGGTCAGGTCGTGCATCCGGTAGCGCAGGGCGGCGGCGTCATCGGTGGCGGCCACGTCGAGCAGCTGCGAGTCGACGAGGCGTTCCACCACCTCCTCGGCCTCCTGCGCGGAGCAGTCGAGCAGGGGCGCGATCAGCCAACCACCGAACGTGGAGACGTCGAGCAGACCCAGCCGTCGCAGCGCGGTGCGCTCGCGCTCGGCCAGGCCGTCGTAGCTCAGGGCGAGGCTGCCGCGCACTTCGAGGTCGCCCAGCGTCAGCTCCTGCAACACCCGGCGCTGCACACCGAGGCGTTCGGCGAGGCGGGCCAGCCGCCACCGCGGGCGGGCGGCCAGGCGGGCGCCGGCGATCCGCAGCGCCAGCGGCAGGTGACCGCACAACCGGACGATCTCCTGGGCGGTCTCCGGTTCGGCGGACACCCGGTCGTCGCCCACCACGCGGTCGAGCAGCTCCACCGCTTCCTCGTCGTTCAGGACGCGCAGGTGCAGCTGGGCCGCGCCGCTCAAGGCGCCCAGCCGCTCCCGGCTGGTCACCAGCACCGCACAGGTCGCCCCGCCGGGCAGGAGCGATCGGATCTGGCGTTCGTCGTGGGCGTCGTCCAGCACGATCAGCACCCGGCGGTCGGCCACCAGGGTGCGGTAGAGCTGGGCCCGCTCGTCCAGTTCGGCCGGGATCCCGGTGTCCGCCACGCCCAGGGCGCGCAGGAAACCCGCCAGCACCTCGGCCGTGTCGGCGGGCACGGCCTGGACGCCGCGCAGGTTCGCGTACAGCTGGCCGTCGGTGAAGTGCTCGCGGACGACGTGCGCGACGTGCGCCGCCAGCGTCGACTTGCCCGCGCCCGGCTGACCGGAGATCGCGCACACCCGCACCGCGCCGGTGGCGGTGGTGAGGCGGGCGACCAGGCGTTCCTGCTCGTCCACCCGGCCGGTGAAGTCGGCGATGTCGAAGGGCAGCTGGCTCGGTGTCTGTGTGGACCCGGGCGTCTCGGCGGCGGGCGCCTCCGGCTCGCCGCGCAGGACGCGGTCGTGCGTGGACCGCAGCGCCGGGCCGGGTTCCAGGCCCAACTCGTCGAGCAGAACCCGTCTGCCCTCCTGGTAGCACGCCAACGCGTCGGCCTGCCTACCCGCCTGGTGCAGGGCGAGCATGAGCTGGCTGCGCAGCCGTTCGCGCAACGGGTTGTCCGCCACGGCCGCACTCAGCTCGGAGATCAACAACTCGCCGCGACCGATGGCCAGGTCGGCGTCGAAGCGGTCCTCCAGCGCGCCGAGGCGCAACTCTTCGAGCCGGGAGCGCTCACCTTCGGCCCACGCGCCCTGCGCACCGCCCAACGGGGCGCCGCGCCACGCGTCCGAGGCGGCGGCGAAGCGAGCGGCGGCCTCCTCCAGATCGCCTTCGGCCAACGCGCGGCGGCCCTCGCCCACCTCGGCGGTGAACACGTGCAGGTCCACCTGGTCCAGCTCGGCCGCCAGCACGTACCCGCCGCCGGAGCGGGCCAGCACGTCACCCAGCGCGCGGCGCAGCGACGACACGTAGGTGTAGATGGACGAGCGCGACTGGTCGGGCGGTTGCTCGCCCCACACGGCGTCGATCAACTGCTCCAGCGACACGACGCGGCCCGCGTGGATCGCCAGCAACGCCAGCAACGTCTTCGGCTTCGGCCCCCCGACCGACACCGTTCTGCCCTCGACGCGGGCCTCCACCGGCCCCAACACCCTGAACTCCAACCGTGCCCCCCTGCTCGAAAAACCAGCGTAGCCGGCTGATCCGAGAAGAGCACCTGATCAGGTGAGGGGTCAGACCAGCAGCGGCAGCATGGAGTGACGGCGGCGGACCACCGCGCCGAACCGGGCGTCGATGCGCAGCCACGAATCGGTGGCGGTGATGCGCACATCGTCACCGCCCAGGAAACCCATGCCGGACAACGCGAACAGGCACCGCATCGGCACCTTCACGTCCAACCCGGAACCGCTCACCGTGATCACCGTCTGGTCCAGCAGCGACGCGGGCGGCGTGCCGCGCGGGCCGGCGTTCTCCCGCGCCACCTCCACGCCCTTCTCCGCCAGCTCCGACACCACGCTGCCGGGCAGCCGGTCCACCGGCAGCCAGCCCACCGACGGCGGCAGCGCCGAACGCCACATCATGTCCCGCGCCGGACCGGGGTCCACGACCTCCGCCCGCACCACGGCCAGGCCGGTGAGCAGGTCGGTCGCCGACACGGTCGTGTCACCCGGGGTCACCTGCCCGGCGACGGTGCGGGTGGCCAGGGTGTCGAACGGGGTCGCCACCCACGCGTCCAGCAGGCCGCCGGCCTGGCGGTTGCGCAGCCGGACCACCGCCTGCGCGTCCAGGCGCACGGCACGGGCGACGAACGCGCCGAGATCGTCCCGCTCGGCGGGATCCGCGAGCACCAATTCAGGCACCATTACCTCCGGCACGCCAGCCCGCGAGGAAGTCGCGCTCGGCTTCGAGGAGACGGCGCGGACGTCCGGCCGTCAGGTTGTACGGCACCATAAGGGTTTCCGCGGTCGTGACGACAGCGCTGCCCTCCTGGCGGCTTCCGCGGATCGTGTAGTCGAGCGTGAACGACGCCGACTTCAGCTCCCGCACGGACATCTCCACCACGATCTCGTCGCCGGTGAACACCAGCGGCGCGAGGTAGTCCACCACCAGCCGGGCCACCACTACACCTTTGGCCATGTCCGGCACACCGTGGCGGGCGGCCTCGGTGAAGAGCAGGTCGATGCGCGCCTCTTCCAGCAACGTCACCGTGTTGGCGTGGTTGACATGGCCGTAGGCGTCCATGTCCGACCAGCGAGGTCGCACACCCGTGACGAACACACCCAACTTGAACGCGCCTCCTGCTGTCGATGCGTGGCGATGACCCTATCCACGTGCTACACCCAGGTTAAGCGCGCATCCACCTCAAAGAATCGGCCCAGGTCAGCGACCTCGTCAGCGAGGTCGGGGCGTGCGCCGAACGGGTGAACGGCGATCTGATCGCCGTCCCGGTGCCAGACCGCGACCACCCGGCCGTCCACCACGACGTGCGGCGTGAGGAAACCGCCGCCGGTCTGGACGAGATCGGCGTGCTCGGGGGCGAGCGCGGCGGAACGGTCGCGGTACCCGAGCAGGTAGGGATCGAAGTGGCCGAGCATGCGGACGGTGCCGTTCGGCTCGGCCGGTTCGTCGGTCACCTCGGTGAGGTTCTTCAGCTGCCGTTTGGGCAGGCCGCTCCAGGCGGCGAAGTCGTCCGGGGTCGCGGGGCCGTAGGCACGCCGGTAGCGCCGCCACAGCTCGTCCACGTCTCGGGGTTCGCAGTCGATGTGCAGGAGCCGGTAGGTGTCGTCGAGCCCCCGGCACAGCACGCCGGAGTGCGCGGCGAACGCCAGCAGGTGCGCCGGGGCCTGTGATTTCGGGTCCAGGGCGATGCCGACTTCGGCGAGGCGGCTGACGATGTCGGCGCGTTCGAGCGGCTTTTTCAGGACTTCGCGGAGCGCGGGTAGCGCGCGTTCGCACAGCTCATCGGTGAGGCCGAGCTGTGCGCGGCGACGTCGTCCGGCTGCGATAAAGATCGGGCCCAGGAGGTTGACGACCCACAGGTCGTCCTCGTGGAACAGGTGGAGGGTGCCGCGCATCGCCCACGTACGCACTAGAGGACCGTCGAGGGACCGCACGCCTCGGGCGCGCGCCGCGAGCCGTGCGGCGAACACGTCCTGGGCTTGCAGAGCGAAAACGGAGCTGAACAGGTCCGTCACGTCTCTTGCCGGGTGCGAGAGCCGTTGCGCCCGCATCCGTTGCGCGAGCACGGTCATCTGGGCCGGGCGCCCGTCGAACCGCGCACCACCAACTCCGGCTGGAACACGAACTCGGCGTGTGCGCCCGAAAAAGAACTCCTCAGCGTGCCGCCGATCTCCTCCAGCAACGCGTGCACGGCGGCCTGGCCCATCGCCTCGACGGGCTGGCGGATCGTGGTCAGCGGCGGATCGGCGAACACGATCAGTGGCGAATCGTCGAAGCCGACCACGGAGACGTCACGCGGCACGTTGAGGTCCCGGTGGCGGGCCGCGCGGATCGCGCCGAACGCCATCAGGTCGCTGCCGCACACGATCGCCGTGCAGCCGCGGTCCAGCAGGGCGTTGGCCGCGGCCTGGCCGCCCTCGACCGTGAACAGCGAGTGTTCGACCAGGTCGGAGGCCTGCGGGCGGACGAGCGTGAAGCCCTCGACCATGCGTTGGGCGGGCACGAACCGCGGCGGGCCGACGGCCAACCCGATCTTCTCGTGCCCGAGTTCCACGAGGTGGGAGACGGCGAGCCGGACGGCCGCCCGGTTGTCCACCGACACGAACGGCGCCGACACCTGGTCGGTGTAGCCGTTGATCATCACGAACGGCACACCACGTCCGGCGAGCTTGACGTACCGGTCCTTGTCGGCCGTCGTGTCGGCGTGCAGACCGGACACGAAGACGATCCCGGTGACGCCGCGGTCGACCAGCATCTCGGTCAGCTGGTCCTCGGTGGAGCCGCCGGGTGTCTGCGTGCACAGCACCGGCGTGTAGCCGTCCCTGGTCAGCACCTGCTCGATGACCTGCGCGAACGCCGGGAAGATCGGGTTGTTCAACTCGGGGGTGATCAACCCGATCAGCCCGGCGCTGCGCTGTCGGAGCCTGGGCGGGCGCTCGTAGCCGAGGACGTCCATCGCGGCGACCACGGCCTGGCGGGTGGTGGCGGAGACGCCTGGCTTGCCGTTGACCACCCGGCTGACCGTCGCCTCGCTCACGCCGGCCTGGGTCGCGATGTCACTGAGCCGCGCTGTCACACCGGGTGACTCTACGGGCGCGCCAACCACACAGCCGTGTCCGCCGGCACGAGGACGTCCGCGTCCTCGGTCGCGTAGCCACCCGAGGACAGCAGCACCCGTCCGTCGGCGGGCAGCCGTGCGGTGTCCGGGCCGAAGTTCACCACGCACGTGAAAGCGCCACGGCGGAAGGACAACACGTGCTCGGGCACGTCCAACCACTCCACTTCGGAGCCCGCGCCGAGGTCCGGCTGCTCACGTCGCACGCGCAGCGCGCTGCGGTACAACTCCAGCACCGAGTTCGGGTCGGCCTGCTGCTTTGCGACGCTCAGCTCCGCCCAGTCCGCGGGCTGCGGCAGCCACGAGCCGCCGTCACCGAAGCCGAACGACGGACCGTCCGGCGTCCACGGGATCGGCACGCGGCAGCCGTCACGGCCGCGATCGGTGCGGCCGGACCGTTCCCACACGGGGTCCTGGAGGACGTCCTCGGGGAGGTCCAGGACCTCGGGCAGGCCCAGTTCCTCGCCCTGGTAGACGTACGCGCTGCCGGGGAGCGCCAGCATCAGCAACGCGGCGGCGCGCGCCCGTGCCACGCTGCCGTACCGGGTCACGTGCCGCTGCACGTCGTGGTTGGACAGCACCCACGTGGTCGGCGCGGCCACCGGCGTCATCGCCGCCAGCGAGTCGTCGATGACCTGCTTGAGGTCGGCGGCGTTCCACTCGGCGGTCAGGTAGTGGAAGTTGAACGCCTGGTGCAGCTCGTCGGAACGCAGGTAGCGGGCGGTGCGCTCGGGGCTGCGCGTCCACGCCTCGGCCACGCCGATCCGGCTGCCCGGGTACGAGTCGAGCACCTTGCGCCAGTCGCGGTAGATCTCGTGCACGCCGTCCTGGTCGAAGAACGGCAGCGCCTGCGTGCCGAGCAGCTTGAGGTGGCCGGGGGTGCCGACGTCCGGCAGGCCGTCGGCCTTGACCATGCCGTGCGCCACGTCGATGCGGAAGCCGTCCACGCCGAGGTCGAGCCAGAAGCGCAGGATGTCCAGGAACTCGCCGCGCACCTCCGGCTGGTCCCAGTTCAGGTCCGGCTGCTCGGGGGCGAACAGGTGCAGGTACCACTGGCCGTCGGCGGTCTCGGTTTTCGTCCAGGCGGGGCCGCCGAAGACGGACTCCCAGTCGTTCGGCGGGAGATCACCACGGTCGCCGCGGCCGTCCCGGAAGTGGTAGCGGGCGCGTTCCGGTGAGTCCTTTTCCGCCTTGAGGGCCTGCTGGAACCACTCGTGCCGGTCGCTGGTGTGGTTCGGGACCAGGTCCACGATCACGCGGATGCCCCGGTCGTGCGCTTCGTCGACGAGTGCTTTGGCGTCGTCGAGGGTGCCGAAGAGGGGGTCGATCGCGCGGTAGTCGGCGACGTCGTAGCCGCCGTCGGCCATCGGGGACGCGTAGAACGGGGTGATCCACACCGCGTCGACGCCGAGGTCGGCGAGGTAGGGCAACCGGGAGCGGATGCCGGGCAGGTCACCGACGCCGTCGCCGTTCGAGTCGGCGAAGCTGCGCACGTAGACCTGGTAGATGACGGCCTCGCGCCACCAGTCCTGCGTCATGGGAGGTGTCCTTCCGGATCGGTTCCGCACCGGTCCGCTATGGAATACTTTGCAAGCGTTTTCAGCAAGTCTGGCGACTGGTATGACCTAGGGCACGTCCCTGCCAGTCGAGGAGACAATGTGGTTTCCGCAAGCCGACGCGCCTTGGGCGCGATAGCCGTACTGCTGTTAAGCCTATTGGTGGTCCCGGTCCCGCAAACTCTTGCCGCGCCGCCGTCCGCGAAGGACGTCACCGCGACCCTGTTCCAGTGGCCTTTCTCGCGGGTAGCCGCCGAGTGCACGAACGTGCTGGGGCCCAAGGGGTACGGGTTCGTCGAGGTGTCCCCTGCCACCGAACACATCCAGGGGTCCCAGTGGTGGACCTCCTACCAGCCCGTCAGCTACCGCATCGCCGGACGCCTCGGCGACGAGGCCGCGTTCCGGAACATGGTCGACACCTGCCACGCGGCGGGCGTGAAGGTCATCGCGGACGCGGTGATCAACCACATGAGCGCCGGGTCGGGGGTCGGCACCGGCGGTTCTTCGTACGCGAAGTACAACTACCCCGGCGTCTACAGCGACTGGGACTTCCACTCGTGCCGGGCGTACGTCAGCGACTACCGCAACCGTGACGACGTGCAGAACTGCGAGTTGGTCGGGCTGTCGGACCTCGACACCGGCAGTGACTACGTGCGCGGCAGGATCGCCACCTACCTGAACCACCTGATCTCGCTCGGGGTGGACGGGTTCCGGATCGACGCGGCCAAGCACATGGCGGCGGCCGACCTGTCCGCGATCAAGTCCCGGCTGAGCAATCCCGGTGTGTTCTGGGTGCACGAGGTGATCTACGGGTCCGATGAGGCCGTGCAGCCGGGTGAGTACACCGGGTCGGGTGATGTGGACGAGTTCCGGTACGCGTATGACATCAAGCGGATCTTCAACAACGAGAACCTGGCTTACCTGAGCACGTTCGGGCAGTCGTGGGGGTACCTGCCGGGTGGCCAGGCGCGGTCGTTCGTGGACAACTGGGACACCGAGCGCAACGGGTCCACGTTGACGTACCGCGACGGGTCTACTTACACGTTGGCGAACGTGTTCATGCTGGCTTGGCCTTACGGTGCGCCGAACGTGTACTCGGGGTACGAGTTCTCTTCGCACGACGCCGGGCCGCCTACGGGGTCCGAGTGCTACACGTCCGGGTGGAAGTGCCAGCACCGGTGGACGCAGATCTCTTCCATGGTGGGGTTCCGGAACGCTGTGGCCGGCACGTCGGTGGTGAACTGGTGGGACAACGGCGGTGACGCGATCGCGTTCGGCCGGGGTAGCAAGGGTTTCGTGGCGATCAACCGTGAGTCTTCGTCGTTGACGCGGACGTTCCAGACCTCGCTGCCCGCAGGGTCGTACTGCAACGTGCAGCAGGACGGGTGCGTGGCTTACACCGTGGGGTCGAACGGTCAGTTCACCGCGACGTTGGGCGCCGGCGAGGCTCTGGCGTTGCACGTCGGCGCGATGGGCGTCGGCACTCCGCCTCCCGCCGGCACGGCGACGTTCGCGGTGAACGCCACGACCACGTTGGGGCAGAACATCTTCGTCGTAGGCGACCACCCGTCGCTAGGCGCGTGGAACCCTTCGGCTGCGGTGGCGTTGTCATCGGCCACCTACCCGACCTGGCGGGCATCGGTGTCGCTGCCCTCCGGAACTTCCTTCCAGTACAAGTACATCCGGAAGGAACCCAACGGCGCGGTGACGTGGGAGACCGGCACCAACCGCACCGCCACGTCCCCCGTGACATTGTCCGACACCTGGCGCGCCTAGCCACTCAAAACTTGCCCCCGCAAGGGCTACGCAGAGGTCCCCGCCAAGGGGACCCCTGCTTTTACCCTGCCACAAAGGTCTGACAATCCGCAGCGTTCAAGCGTCGCCTGTGGACAACTTCCCGAGCAGGTGCCTCACGCGTTCTGAACGTTCAACTCGCCTGTCCTGAACGTAGGACACGCGCGTTCCCAACGTTGGACACGCGCGTTCCCAACGTTGGACACGCGCGTTCTGAACGTTGGACACGCGCGAGAGTCGAACGCCCAGGTCGGCTGAGTTCAACGTTCAGGACGGGTCGAGTGCGTCCTGAACGTTGAACTCGAGGGTCCTGAAGGTTCGACTCTCGCGATCTGAGTGTTCGACTCTCGGGTTAGCGGATCATGCTGCGGACTTGGCGGGCGGCTACGGAGAGGGTGGCCAGGTCGGGTTTGGTGACGCGGTTGATCTCGGCCAGGGCGGCGCGGGCTCGGCTCAGGCGGGAGGAGTTGGTCTGCTCCCACTGGGCGATCTTCTCGTCCGGGGTGTCGCCGGGGTCGGCCGACCGGAGCACGTCGATGGTGATCGAGCGCAGCGACGAGTAGAAGTCGTCCCGCAACGCCAAGCGCGCCAGCGCGTGCCAGCGGTTTATGCGTTCCAGGTCCGACACCGAGCTGAGCATCCGGTCCACGTCCAGGTGCTCGGACAGCGCGAAGTACAGCTCTGCGGTCTCCTCGTGCGTCCGCTCGTGCCCGGTCGCGCCCTCGCCCTCCTCGCGCTCGGCGAGTTCGGCCACCTCCGTCACGTCCAGCAGCCCGTAGGTGAACAGCAGGGCGGCGATCCGCCGCGCCAACGCCACCGGCACCCCATGCCCCACGAGCCGCTCGACGTCCTCCATCACGGTCTTCTGCTCGTGACCCTGGAGCATGTCGATCGTGCGCGGCGCGAGGACGGCGACCACCGGGGCGAACCGGCTGATCGTGGACCCGATCGCGAGCGGCTGCGGACGGTTGGTGAGCAGCCAGCGCGACGCGCGGTCGAGCAGGCGGCGGGTTTCCAGCACCATGTTGTCCTGGACGTCCGTCGCGACGACGGTGTCCAGCGCCCGGATCTCCCGCCACATCGACGGCAGGTCGTAGATCGCGGTCACCACCGTGTACGCGCGCACCGCGTCCGTCGCCGACGCGCTGATCTCCTCGGCCAACCGGAACGCGTACGACACCCCACCGCCGTCCACGACCTCGTTGACCAGCACGGTCGTGACGATCTCGCGGGACAGCGGGTGGCTGCCGATGGCGTCGGCGAACCGTTCCCGCAGCTCGCTGGGGAAGTAGTCGGGCAGCCTGCGGGCCAGCACGTCCATCGTCGGCAGGTCGCTGGCCAGCACCTCCTCCTTCAACGCCAGCTTCACGTGGGCCAACAGGGTCGCGAGTTCCGGCGAGGTCAGGCCGTCGCCGGCCTTCTCCAGCGCCTTGAACTCCGACACGCTCGGCAGCGCTTCGAGAGTCCGGTCGAGCGCGCCGCGCTGTTCGAGGTCGGCGACGAGACGCGCGTGCACCGGCAGCATCGAATCAGCGTGGGCGCGGGAGACGCCGAGCACGAAGTTCTGCGAGTAGTTGTCGGCCAGCACCAGCTCGCCGACCTCGTCGGTCATCTGGCCCAGCAGCTCGTTGCGCTGCTCGTGGTCGAGCTTGCCGTCGCGGACCAGCTCGTCGAGCAGGATCTTGATGTTGACCTCGTGGTCGGAGCAGTCCACACCGGCCGAGTTGTCCAACGCGTCGGTGTTGACCTTGCCGCCTCCGCCGCCGGGACCGCCGACGCGGGCGAACTCGATCCGGCCGCGCTGGGTCAGGCCCAGGTTGCCGCCCTCGCCGACGACCTTCACCCGCAGGTCCGCGCCGTTGACCCGGATCGCGTCGTTGGCCTTGTCGCCGACCTCGGCGTGCGTCTCGGTGCCCGCCTTGACGTAGGTGCCGATGCCGCCGTTCCACAGCAGGTCGACCGGCGCCAGCAGGACGGCCTTCATCAGCTCCTGCGGCGACAGCTTCACCACGCCCTCGGGCAGACCCAGGGCCGTGCGGACCTGCGGGCTGACCGGGATCGACTTCGCCGTCCGCGGCCACACGCCGCCGCCCTCGCTGATCAGCGAGTGGTCGTAGTCGTCCCACGACGAGCGGGGCAGCTCGAACAGCCGCCTGCGCTCGGCGTAGGACGGGGCCGCGACGGGGTTCGGGTCGATGAAGATGTGCCGGTGGTCGAACGCGGCCACCAGCCGGATGTGCTCGGACAGCAGCATGCCGTTGCCGAACACGTCACCGGACATGTCGCCGACGCCGACGACGGTGAACTCCTCCGACTGCGTGTCCGTGCCCAACTCGCGGAAGTGCCGCTTCACGCTCTCCCACGCGCCCTTGGCGGTGATGCCCATCGCCTTGTGGTCGTAGCCGACGGAACCGCCGGACGCGAACGCGTCACCCAGCCAGAAGCCGTAGGACTTCGACACCTCGTTGGCGATGTCGGAGAACGACGCGGTGCCCTTGTCCGCCGCGACCACCAGGTACGTGTCGTCGCCGTCGTGCCGGACGACCTGCGGCGCGGGGATGACCGTGCCGGAGTTCAGGTTGTCGGTCAGGTCCAGCAGGCCGGAGATGAACTGGCGGTAGCAGGCGATGCCCTCGGCCAGGGACGCCTCGCGGTCCAGCCCCGGGTCACCGGTCGGGGCCGGTGGCTTCTTCACCACGAAGCCGCCCTTCGCGCCGACCGGCACGATCACCGCGTTCTTCACCGCCTGCGCCTTGACCAGGCCCAGCACCTCGGTGCGGAAGTCCTCGCGCCGGTCGGACCAGCGCAGACCGCCGCGCGCCACCGGGCCGAACCGCAGGTGCACGCCCTCGATGCGCGGCGAGTACACGAAGATCTCGAACCTCGGCCGTGGCTGCGGCAGGTCGGGGATCGCGCGCGGGTTCAGCTTCACCGCCAGGTACGGGCGGGGATTGCCGTCGGCGTCGCGCACGAAGAAGTTCGTGCGCAGCGTGGCCTGCACCAACGTGAGCAGGCTGCGCAGGATGCGGTCCGCGTCGAGGCTGGTCACGTTGTCGATCAGCTCGGTGATCTCGGCGACCAGGTGCTCGCTGCGGACGGAGCGCCGCCCCTCGTCGAGGGCCGGGTCGAACCGCGTCTCGAACAGCCGCACCAGGGCCGTGGCGACTTCGGTGTGCGCGAGGACGGCGTCCTCGATGTAGTCCTGGCTGTACGGGGTACCCGCCTGGCGCAGGTACTTGGCGTAGGCGCGCAGCATCGCGGCCTGCTGCCACGTGACGCCCGCCTTGAGCACGAGCGTGTTGAAGCCGTCCACCTCCGCCTCACCGCGCCACGCGGCGGCGAACGCGTCCTGGAAGCGGGTGCGGACCGACTCCACGTCCTCGTCGGTCAGCTTGTCGAGCGTGCCCTGGTCGATACGAAGGCCGAAGTCGTAGACCCAGCAGTCGACGCCGTCGTCACGGACCAGCTCGTACGGGCGCTCGTCCACCACGACCACGCCCATGCGCTGCAACATCGGCAGCACGTCGGACAGCGTCAGCCGGGCGCCGACCAGGAACAACTTGAACCGCCGCTCACCGGGCTCGGCGTCGCGCGGCGCGTAGAAGACCAGGTCCAGATCACCCGGCCGCAGCGCCTCGATGCGACGGAAGTCCGCCAGGCCCTCGGCCGCGGTGAAGTCCTCCTTGTAGGCCTCCGGGAACGCCGCGGCGATCCGCTGGCCCTGCTCGGACGACGATTCCGCGCCCAGACCGGTGCCCTGGTCCTCCAGGACCGCGTCGACCATGCGGTCGTCCCAGGAGCGGACGGCCTCGGCCAGCAACTGCTGGATGTGGGCGGTGTCCGGCTCGGTCTGGCGGGTCGGGTCGGTGTGCACGGTGAAGTGCACGCGGGCCAGCGCGGACTCGCCGACACGGGCGCTGTACTCCAGGTTCACGCCGCCGAGCTGGTCGATCAGCACTTCCTGCATTGCCAGCCGTGACGTGGTGGTGTAGCGGTCGCGCGGCAGGTAGACCAGGCACGAGTAGAAGCGGCCGTACGGGTCGCGGCGCAGGAACAGCCGCAGCCGGCGGCGTTCGGCCAGCGCGATCACGCCAGTGACGGTCTGGTAGAGCGTGTCCGTGTCCACCGAGAACAACTCGGTGCGCGGGTAGTTCTGGATCACCTCCAGCATCCGCTGACCCGAGTACGAGTGCAGCGGGAAACCGGCGCGGTGGATGGCGTCGCGGACCCGGCGTTCGATGGCCGGGATGTCCAGCACGTCCTCGTGCAGGGCCGTGGTGGAGAAGACGCCGAGGAACCGGTGCTCGCCGGTCACGTTGCCGTCGGCGTCGAAAGTCTTCACGCCGACGTAATACGGGTAGACCGACCGGTGGACGCTGGACTGCGCGCTGGCCTGCGTCAGGACCAGGAGTTCGGGTGACAGTGCCTGCGCGCCCGCGTCCGGGCCCGCGGTCAGGCTGCGCGCCGCGAGGCTGTCCTGTCTGAGCACACCCAGGCCACTGGCCAGGACTGCCCTGAGGGCCGGTTCGCCGTCCGTGGCCGGGTTGTCGCGGACCAGCTCGTACTGGCGGTAGCCGAGGAAGGTGAAGTGGTCGTTGGCCAGCCAGCGGAGCAGGTTCGCGCCGTCCTGGACTTCGTGCTGCGGCAGCGGCGGCGGGTCGGATTCCAGCTGTTCGGCCAGGCCGAGGGCCGTGCTGGTCATCTTGTTGGTGTCCTCGACGACCTCGCGGACGTCGTTGAGCACGGTGTACAGCTTGGTTTCCAGCTCACGCGCCCGGTCCGGGTCGGTGAGCAGGTCGACCTCGATGTACATCCACGACTCGGCCATCGCGTCGACCGGCGGGTCGGCCGGGTCCGCTTTCGGCAGGACCTCCTGGAGCTCGCCCGTCACCAGGTCCCGGCGCACCACGACGATCGGGTGCACCACGCGCTGCACCTGCACGCCGCCGCGGGTCAGCTCGGAGGCCACCGAGTCGACCAGGTACGGCATGTCGTCGGTGACCACCTGCACCACCGTGGCCGGGCACGTCCAGCCGTCCTGCGCGCGGGTCGGGTTGAGAATCCGCACCACGGGACGACCCGGCACCCGGGTCTGGGCGAGCTCGTAGTTCGAGCGCACCGCGCCCACCAGGTCCATCGGGTCGTCGTCGTTGACTTCCTCGGCGGGGACGTGGCGGTAGTACAGGCGGATCAGGTCGGCGAGCTCGGGGGCGTTGGCGGCGGCCCGTTCGATCAATTGGTCACGAACCTGTTCGGGACTGGCCGGGCGGGTCGCGCCGGCGTCGTGCCGGCCGGCGAGCTCGGATCGGGACGGGACTCCAGTCGAGGTCATGTTCAGGCGACTCCACGCTATCCGGTACCTCTGTGTACCGGGTCCGCGCACCACTTAACCAGACGCGCGCGAACCCGTTCCCCGCAACCCTCGCACTGAATCGAACCACTTGCAGGAAAGTGGGAAATTCGCCACGGCACGGGCTATTTTTCCCGCTTTGTTACCGGCGGGAAACCTTATTAGAACCTCAAATCATTTCACGATTCGGGAAGTGTCCACGTGTCGAACCTCGGTGCGGGGTCCACGCGCTGGATCGGAGTCGTCGTCTCGGTGTCGGACTCGGGCGCCGCCGCGCCGACCGGGGGGATGGGCACGGTGTCGTCCTCGTCCACCCTGCCGGCGGCCTCGTCCTCGCGGCGGGCGTCCTCGTAGGCGACCAGGGCTTCGGCCAGGAGTTCGGCCAGGCTGAGGTCGCTCTTGTGCCGGCGTGAGGCACGGGTGGCGCTGGGTGAGTCGAGGGGCGGCGGGGTCGGTTCGACGATGGCCGGGAGGTCGATCGTCTTGCCGCCGACGACGACGGCTGTGACGAACGGCTCCTTCTCCGGGTCCGCGGCCGGGTCCGCGGCCGGGTCGGCAGCCGGGTCCGCGACAGGCTCCGCTGCCGGGGCGTCGTCGTGCTCGACGTCGGCGGCACCGAGGAACCCGGTCGGACCGAACTGCGACGGCGTCTGCGGAACCGCTTCCGGCGACGGGTTCGGCGGCACGGGGTCCGGGACCGGGACCGGGGGTATCTGGTCGGGCTCCGGGACGCCCGGCACCTGATCCGGCTCCGGCGTCGGCTCAGGCATCGGCCCGGGCGTCGACTCGTCCTCCGGCCGCGCGTCCACGTCCGGCCCCGGGAACACCGGCCGCGCCTCGGCCGCCTCCGTTTCCCCGACCTCCACCGGCTCGTGCTCCCGCACGTCCGCCGATGCCGACGCCGAGAAGTCGGGCAACGTCAACCCGAAGTCCGGCACGGGCGGCAACGGGAAGTCAGGCGGGTCGGGCACCCGGGCGGTGGGGATGAGCGGGCCCTTCACGAAGGCCGCGCCAAGCCCGGCCGGGGGCACGTCGTCACGGATGGCGGGCTGGACCATGGTCGGCGAGTCGAACATGTCGATGGACGGTTCCTCGGCCCGCAGCCGTTGCGGGGCTTCCACCCGCCACTGCACCGACTCCGGCTCCGACTCCGGCTCCGCCTGCGGCTCGGACACCGCGACCTCTTCCTCGGCGTCAGGAGCACGCCTGCGACCACCGGCACGCTGGGGATCGAGGAGACCCGCGGCCTTCAACGTGTCCAGCACATTGGGGTCGGACCCCGGATCGCCAGGGGAACGTTCGCTCTCATCCTCGGCAGCCTCACGAGCAGCCCGCCGACGCCCGCTCCGCACCGCACCAGCAGCGGCGATCAACCCGGCCGCGGACACACTCCGCTCACCGGCTTCGTTCCCGGCGCCCGCGGCCTCCGCACCTTCGGCCCCGCTCAACGCCACCTCACCAGGTTCGGGCCCGGCCGACGGATTCTCGCCCGGCTCCCCCTGCGCCGCCCCACCCGGCTCGGCCCCGCCACCGAATTGACCAGCACCAATGCCACGACCATCACCGGCGGCAAACCCGCTGAAGGCACTAGCGGCGACATTCGAATGCGGTCCACCAAATCCACCACCAGCGCCACCACCCGCAGCGACACCGGGCTCCGCACCGCCGGCCTGACCACCACTGGACGCGGCGGAACCTTGCCGCACACCGCCAAACCCACCAAGCCCCACGCCGCCCGCGTCACCACCACCGGACGAAGGGGCACCCTGCTGCACGCCACTCAACCCACCATCGCCAAGCCCGGCCCCGCCGCCGTAACCACCACTCGCCGCACCGGAGCCTTGCTGCGCACCACCAAGCCCCGAGCCACCGGCATCAACACCGCCGCTTGACCCGCTGACGCCTTGCGGCGCGCCGCCGAACCCACCACCAAGACCTGCGCCGCCGGCACGACCAGCGGCCAGCCCAGCCGAGTCCGACTGCCCGCCGAACGTGCCGCCATCCGGACCGGCACTCGAACCGGCAGAGCCATGCCCCGCGCCGCCGAAGCCAGCGCCAGCACCGCCAGCGGGACCGCTGGCCAGCATGGCCGAGTCCTGCTGCGCACTACTCGACGTGTCACCGCCAAAGCCCGCGCTGCCGGCGTGACTGCCGCTCAACCCGCGAGGGACCTGCGCACCGCCGAAAGCGCCACCGACACCCGCACCGCCGACCGACGTGGCGGACTCTTGCTGCGCGCTGCCGGACGTCTCACTACCGGGGCCGGTGCCGACGTGACCGCCGCTTGAACCGGCAAAGCCTTGCGGCGCGGTGCCGGGGCCACCGTCGGCCAGGCCCGCAACACCCGCATGATCGGCGGCCGGTGTGGTCGAGTCCTGTTGCGCGATGCCGAAAGCACCCTCGCCCAGGCCTGCGCCGGTGGCGCGACCGGTACTCGTTCCACTGGGGAATCGCGCGCTGGCGAAACCGCCGATGAGACCTGCGCCGCGGAGGTGACTGGCACTCGTCACGGCGGGGGCTTGGGGTGCGCTGCCGAAGGAGCCATCTGGGGGTGACGCGGTCGGGCCGGAGGCGCTGGGTGCGGTGGGGGTTTGGGGTGAGTCGTTGTCGGGTGCGGCTGCGTTGGCGGCGTCGTTTCCGCCGTTTGGGGCGGTGGGGCCTTGGGGTGCGGTGCCGGGATGTGGGGAGTTGGTGGGGTGGGGCGTGGCGGAGGGCGGGTCGGCTTGGGGCGGGGGGAGAGGTGGGTGGGACCTTGCTTGGCCGCTTCTCGCGTGTTCCGGGCGTCCCTGCGTGGGTGGGGGTTGGGGGGACTCCGGGTCGGGTGCTCGGCGACGGCCTCCTGGTTCGGGCTCGCCTTCCGTCTCTCCGAACGGTTGCACCAGGCGCCAGCGGTCGGCGGCATGGGCTCTGGCGGCTGAGATGCCCTCGACCGTCATGTCCTCCGCGGCGCGGCGGGAGCGTTTTACCCGGACGCCCTCGTTGCGGTGCATCTGGACCGGGCGCCACTGGCGGAGTTGTTGCTTGACCTCGGGTGCGAGGTTGGTGTCCGTGGGGGGTGGGGTGGCCGGGGTTCCGGTGCGGAGCAGGGCGGCCAGTTCGTCGTGCAGGCCGCCTACCGGGGGGCGGTGGATGCCGGAGAACTCGGCGGCGAGCCTGGCCCGCACCGCGTAGACCGCTCTGGCTCGTCTGCGTTCGGCCGCGTGGGCGGAGCGGAGGTCGGCCAAGGCCTCTGTCAGGTTGCCGGCCACCTCGTGGACGTGCGCCAGCGCGAGCAGGCTTTCGGCTTGGAGGGTTTCCAGCTGGTGGCGCTCGGCGCTGTCTGCTGCGTCTCGGAGTAGGTCGCGTGCCTGGTCTACGCGTCCGGACGGGAGGTGGACCCTGGTCGCGAGGGCCAGGCGGAGCCAGCCCGTGGTGGACGCGGACGGGGCTCGTACCGGGCGTTCCAGGAGTGGGGTGCCCACTTCCGAGGCCTCGCCCGGCTTGTTGGAGTCCAGGAGGGCGCAGACCAGTTCGACCGTGAGCCTGCCTCGGACCTGGCCGTTGTCCGACTCGGCCTCTTTGAGGCGGTCCAGGAGGTCGAGGCCTTCCCGGCACGCCGCGATCGCCGCGGGCAGGTCGCCCCAGCGGCGGTGCTGGCCCGCGGCGGCTGCGCGGAGCAGGACGCGGTGCAGGAGGGTGGTGTCGTGGTCCAGGAGCGGGTCCGCCTGGTAGAGGCGGTCCGCTTCGTCGAAGGCCTGGGACAGGGCTGCCCCTCTGCCTACGGAGACCAGGCACTCGCTGGCTTGGACGAGTGCGGTGGCGCGGAGGCCCGGTGGGACGTTGTCGGCTTCCAGGACCGGGCGGACGGCGGCGAAGCCGGTGAGGGGGGCACCGACCGACCTGGCGCTGTCGGCCAGTTCGACCCGCAGGCGCCAGGCCGTTTCGTGCTCGGACGCGGACTCGGCCGCCTTGAGGGCGTCCAGTGCCCGGTCCGCGGTCCGGACGCCGCGGCCCATGCGGTTGCTCGCGAAGACCACCAGGGCCTCCGCGCGCAACCTGTCCACCTCGTCACGGCGGGCGGAGGCGAGGGCGACGGCGCGCTCGCCCAGCACCAGAGCAAGCTCCGGTGCCCGCCAACGCAAACGCCAGGCGGGCACGACCAGCGTGCTCACCTCGACGTCCGCCTGCGCCTCGCCCCTCGCCGCCACGATGTAGGTTCCCGGCTCTCAGTCCCGTGTGAGCTTGCGGTAGGTGACGCGGTGCGGCCTCGCCGCCTCCGCGCCGAGGCGCCCGATCTTGTTCTTCTCGTAGCCCTCGAAGTTGCCCTCGAACCAGTACCACTGCGACGGGTTCTCGTCCGTGCCCTCCCACGCCAGGATGTGCGTGGCGACGCGGTCGAGGAACCACCGGTCGTGCGAGATGACCACGGCGCAGCCGGGGAACTGCTCCAGCGCGTTCTCCAGCGAGCCCAGGGTCTCGACGTCCAGGTCGTTCGTCGGCTCGTCCAGCAGGATCAGGTTGCCGCCCTCCTTGAGGGTCAGCGCCAGGTTGAGCCGGTTGCGCTCGCCACCGGAGAGCACGCCCGCCGGTTTCTGCTGGTCCGGGCCCTTGAAGCCGAACGCGCTGACGTACGCCCGCGACGGCATCTCGACGTTGCCGACGTGGATGTAGTCCAGGCCGTCGGAGACGACCTCCCACACGTTCTTCTTCGGGTCGATGCCCCCGCGGTTCTGGTCGACGTAGGACAGTTTGACCGTTTCGCCGATCCGGACCTGGCCCGCGTCCGGCTCCTCCAGGCCCACGATGGTCTTGAACAGCGTCGTCTTGCCGACACCGTTCGGACCGATCACGCCGACGATGCCGTTGCGCGGCAGGCTGAACGACAGGCCGTCGATCAGCACCCGGTCGCCGAAGCCCTTCTTGAGGTTCTCCGCCTCGACCACGACGCTGCCCAGACGCGGGCCCGGCGGGATCTGGATCTCCTCGAAGTCGAGCTTGCGGGTCTTCTCCGCCTCGGCGGCCATCTCCTCGTAACGACCGAGGCGGGCCTTGGACTTGGCCTGGCGGGCCTTGGCGCCCGACCGGACCCAGTCCAGCTCGTCCTTGAGCCGCTTCTGCAGCTTCTGGTCCTTCTTGCCCTGAACCGCCAGCCGCTCCGCCTTCTTCTCCAGGTACGTGGAGTAGTTGCCCTCGTACGCGTGCGTCCGGCCGCGCTCGATTTCCAGGATCCACTCGGCGAGGTTGTCCAGGAAGTACCGGTCGTGTGTGACGGCCAGGACCGCGCCCGCGTACTGCGCCAGGTGCTGCTCCAGCCACAGGACGCTCTCCGCGTCCAGGTGGTTGGTGGGCTCGTCGAGCAGCAGCAGGTCCGGCTTGCTCAGCAGCAGCTTGCAGAGGGCGACCCGGCGGCGCTCGCCACCGGAGAGCGTCTTGACGTCGGCGTCGGGCGGGGGGCAGCGGAGGGCGTCCATCGCCTGCTCCAGCTGGGAGTCGAGGTCCCACGCGTTCGCGTGGTCCAGCTCCTCCTGGAGCTGGCCCATCTCCTCCATCAGCTCGTCGGAGTAGTCGACGGCCATCTTCTCGGCGATCTCGTTGTAGCGGTCGAGCTTCACCTTGATCTCGCCGAGGCCTTCCTGGACGTTGCCCAGGACGGTCTTCTCCTCGTTGAGCGGCGGCTCCTGCTGGAGGATGCCGACCGTGTAGCCGGGCGAGAGGTAAGCCTCGCCGTTGCCCGGTGTGTCCAGGCCGGCCATGATCTTCAGCACGCTCGACTTGCCCGCCCCGTTCGGACCGACAACGCCGATCTTCGCACCGGGGAGGAACATGAGCGTGACGTCATCCAGGATGACTTTGTCCCCGTGCGCCTTGCGCACCTTCTTCATGGTGTAGACGTACTCGGCCATGCCCGCGATCGTAGAGCGGTGCCGATCGGGCCCGAACCTCGGACGCCGGCAACGGACGTGGGCCCAACGCAGAGTTAACGCGAACGTGGGTCACCCACAGTCGTAACACGACCGTGAGGCACGCGTGGCGCGACCCTGCGACCAGCGGCTCCGACCGGATGCGCGAACTCAGTGCGCTGTCAACCCCCGATGCCTGCGTACGGGACCCGGCCCTGGCGCCGGCCCGACGACCTCCCTCCTCCACGTTCGCAAACGGCGACGACTGCCCGCGCATTCTCCGCCCGGATCACGCCAACGGAACCCCCTGTAACTCGATTGGCTCAGAACGACACTTCGGCCACCTCCTTCGGACGCTCCGTCTCACCCGTGAGGGCGAGCGGCAACTCGTCCGGTTTGCGCGGTGCGGCGATCTCGGGCGCGGCACGGGCCTCGATCGCGTCCGGCGCCAGCCTCGTCCGCACCGGTGTGGCGGTGCACATGGCCAGGTTGGGCCCGATCGCCGTGGCCTCGACCTCCACGACCTGGCGGACCTTCCCCTCGTACTCCACGTCCTTGATCGTCATCCGGCCGCTGACCACCACCGGGTCGCCCTTGTTCAACGACATGTGCGCGTTGTCCGCGAGCATCCGCCAGCAGGACACCGTCAGGAACATCCGGGCGCCGTCCTCCCAGGTGCGCTGTTCGGAGTCCCAGACCCGCTCGGCCGAGAACAGGCGGAACTTCGCCCGGCTGAAGCCGGTGCCCACCTTGGTGTGGCTGACCGCGCTGGCGACGTTGCCGCAGATGGTGACCCGGGTCTCGTTGTAAGCCATTTCCGCCTCCTGGTGTTGATCGCGTGGGACCAGGTTGCCGGGGTCTGAGCTGCACGGAAAGCGCCGCTCTCGAATCTGTGGACAACTGTCCGGGGCATGCATAATCGGATGAGTGAGCGCTCACTCCTTGACATGAGTGAGGACTCACTCATAATCTGGCACCATGCCCGAGGACACCACCCAGCGCCGTCGGCGAGCGCCCGCGATGAGCCCCGAGGACCGCCGCGAGGCGATCGTCGCCGCCACCGTCCCGCTCCTGTTCGACCACGGCGCCAACGTGACGACCAGCCAGATCGCCAAGGCGGCCGGCATCGCGGAGGGCACCGTCTTCCGGGCGTTCAAGGACAAGCAGGAGCTCATCCACACCTGCGTCCGGAGCGTGCTGGCGATCGACGCCGAACTCGAACTCATCGAGCAGGCGAGGCAGGCGGGCACCCTCGCCGAACGCCTCTCCTGGGCCATCAGCGCCGTCTCCAGCTACCTCGACCGGATGTGGAAGCTGATCAGCGTCCTGCGCGACTCCGGTTACGACCCGCACAACGAGCGCGAGCACAAGGGACCGCCGGCCGAGATGCAGCGCATCGCCGAGCACGTCGCGTCGCTGTTCGGCCCGGACGACGACCTCCGCGTCGACCCGTCCCTGGCCGCACGCCTGCTGCTCGGGCTCGTGTTCACCAACCGGATGCAGGGCAAGGGGTTCGGCGACTCCACCGCCGACACCGACCAGCTCGTGGAGCTCTACCTGCACGGCGTGCTGAGGGGGAACAAGTGAAGGACCTGATGATCGAAGCGACCGACGTCGGCAAGGCGTTCGGCGCGCAGAAGGCACTCGACGAGGTGAGCATCGCCGTGCCGAAGGGCACCGTGCTCGGCCTGCTCGGCCACAACGGCGCGGGCAAGACGACGCTGGTCAACGTGCTCACCACGATGCTGCCGCCGGACTCGGGCAGCGCGAAGGTGGCCGGGTTCGACGTCGTCACGCAAGGGCACGAGGTGCGCAGCCGGATCGGCCTGACCGGCCAGTTCGCCGCCGTGGACGAGCAGCTGTCCGGCCTGGACAACCTGATCCTGATCGCCCGGCTGCTCGGCGCGAGCCCCCGTGAGGCCAAGGCCAGGGGCAACGAGCTGCTGGAGCTGTTCGGTCTGGCGGACGCGGCGAAGCGGCCGTCCCGCACCTACTCCGGCGGTATGCGACGACGCCTCGACCTGGCCGCGAGCCTCGTCGGCCACCCCGAGGTGGTCTTCCTCGACGAGCCGACCACGGGCCTGGACCCGGCCGCCCGGCTCGGCCTGTGGGAGATCGTGGAAGGCCTGGTCACCGACGGCACCGCGGTCCTGCTCACCACCCAGTACCTGGACGAGGCCGACCGCCTGGCCGACTCGATCACGGTGCTCTCCCAGGGCAAGGTCGTCGCCGCGGGCACCAGCGCCGAGCTGAAGGCCCAGGTGGGCCAACGCACGGTCACCGTGACCCTGGCCGACGTCTCGGACGTCACGAAGGCCGGTGCGGCCCTGGAACGGGCGGGTCTGCAGCCCGTGGCCGCGCGGAACACGCTGACCGCGCCGGTCACGTCGTCCCGCGAGATCGCCATCGTCGTCCGCGCCCTGGACGAGGTCGGCCTGGAGGCCACCGAGCTGGCCCTGGGCGAACCGACCCTGGACGACGTCTACCTCACCCTCGCGCAGCACGCGGCCTGAACAGGAGTCCCCGAATGACCGCCACCCTCACCGCCGCGCCGCAGACCCGCTGGCGAGGCACCGACTTCGGCACCCAGGTGCTCGTGCTCACCCAACGGTCGCTGCGCACGCTGGTCAGCGACCCGCGGATGATCGTGTTCAGCATCCTCCAGCCGCTGATCATGCTCACCCTGTTCAGCCAGATCTTCGCCAGCATCGCCAACACCCCCGGCTTCCCGCAGGGCGTGGCCTACATCGACTTCCTGATGCCCGCGATCCTGGTCAACACGGCCATGCAGTCCGCGCTCCAAGCGGGCGTCGGCCTGGTCACGGACATGAAGAACGGCGTGCTGGCCCGGTTCCGCTCGCTGCCCATCCGGTCCGGCTCGGTGCTCGTCGCACGCAGCCTGTCCGACCTGGTCCGCACGGCCGCGCAGCTGCTGTTGATGCTGGTGTTCGCCGTCGTGGTCTTCGGCTTCTCCCCCGCGGGCGGGGTCGTCGGCATCGCCGGGGCACTCGCCCTGTCGCTGGCCGTCGGCTGGGGTCTGGGCTGGATCTTCCTGGCCATCGCGGCCTGGCTGCGCAACGCCGAGCTGATGCAGACCGTCGGCTTCCTGGCGATGTTCCCGCTGATGTTCGCGTCCAGCGCGTACGTGCCGATCGACGGTCTGCCGAGCTGGCTCCAGGCGGTCGCGAACGTCAACCCGCTGACGTTCGCGGTGGACGCGGCGCGCGCCCTGGCGCTCGCCCAGCCCGTCACCGGCGTGGTGGGCGCGCTCGTGACCAGCGCGGTACTGGCCGCCGCAGGCTGGATCGCCGCAGTTCGCGGCTTCCGCCGGCTGTGACATGGCCGCTGCTCCGCAGACGGCGGGCGAGGTCGCCTGGAAAGTCGCGACCTCGCGGCTGGGTAGCCGCTAGTCCTTGCCGGACATCTTGCGCAGCATCGCGTTGTACGCGGCGAGGTCCGCGTCACCGTCCGCGTCCGCCCGCCGGTCCGCCCGGCGGGCGTCGCGGCTGTCCGACCTGGCCCACTGCACCAGCAGCGCCACCATCACCACGATCAGCGGCAACTCCCCCGCCGCCCACGCGATGCCGCCGCCGAGCCGCTGGTCCTCCAGCAGCGACGTCACCCACGGCAGGCCCAGCGAGCGGTAGAAGTCCTCACCGATCACGGTCTGCGAGCTCATCAACACGATGCCGAAGAACGCGTGGAACGGGATCGAGGCGAACAGCAGACCGAGCCGCCCCAGCGGCGGCAACCGGTTCGGCGCCGGGTCGATGCCGATCACCGGCCAGTAGAAGACGTAGCCGACCAGGATGAAGTGGGCGTTCATCGCCAGGTGCGCCCAGTGGTAGTCCAGCGCCGCGTCGAACAGGCCGGAGAAGTACAGGCTGTAGAACGAGCCCACGAACAGCGCCAACGCCACGAACGGGTTGGTCAGCGCCCTCGCCACCGGCGAGTGCACGAACGCCAGCAGCCACTCGCGCGGCCCCGGCGGATTGCCCTTGCCCGCCGTCGGCAACGCGCGCATCGCCAACGTCACCGGGCCGCCCAGCACCAGCAGGATCGGCGCCAGCATGGACAGCAGCATGTGCGCTTCCATGTGGATGCTGAACATCGCGGGCGCGTACCGGCCGAGACCGGACGACGTGGCGAACACCACGGTCAGGCAGCCCAGGACCCACGCGATCGTGCGGCCGACCGGCCACGCGTCACCACGCCCGCGCAGCCGTCGCACACCCAGCAGGTACAGCACCGCCAGCGCGATGAAGATCGAGCCGAAGACCAGGTCGAACCGCCAGTCGAACAGCAGCCGCGACAGCGTCGGCGCGCCGAACAGGTCGTAGCCGATGCGCAGCTCCACGGTGCTGGGCAGCACCCGTCCCTCCACCGGTGGAGCCGTGCGGCTCAACGCGGCGGCCAGGCCGATCGTGAGGAACATCAACAGCACCTCGACGCCCGCGAGCTTGACCAGCGAACGCCCGGAACCGGTCGCGACGACCTGCTTCACGCTCTTCTCGCGCTGGAAGTACCCCACGACACCCAGCACGACCAGCGCGACCGTCTTGCCGACCACCAGCAGGCCGTAATCGCTGCTCACGAGTTGGCTCAACGGCAGCCGCACCCACGCGTTGATCACGCCCGACGCCGCCATCACGATCCAGCAGACCAGCGCGAGCTTGGAGAACCGCGTCGTGGCCAACGCCAGGTGATCACCGCCACGCCTGCCGTGCGCGAGCAGCGCGATCAGACCGCCGACCCACACCGCCGCCGCGACCAGGTGGTACAGCAGGCTGTTCGTGGCCACGTCGTGCGAACCGCCGCCCGACGAGTGCCCCGACACCGCCACCGGCACCAGGGCGGACACCGCCAGGAAGAACAACGCCGTGGTCCAGCCCCACGACAGCACCAGCCGGCAGCCCAACGCCAGCAGCGCCACGATCACCGCCGTGATCATCCACGCCTTGGCCTGCTCCACCAGCCCCACGACCTGGAACAACACCGACAGGTCCAGCTGCGAGCCCTGCCCGTCCGTCTCGCTGAACAGCACCGCCGACACCGGCTGGCCCAGCGCGTCCGCCACGGTGAACGGCACCGACAGCACCGCGCCCAACGTCCACACCAACGCCGCCCAGCCCGCCGTGCGCAAGGCCGCGTAACCGTCGGCGGCCAGCGTGCCGCTCTCCTGCGGCGGCACCAGGAACGCCGCCAGCAGCAGCGAACCGATGGTCACCACGGCCGCGGACTCGGTCAGCACGCGCACCAGGATCAGCGCGGAGGCGTCACCACCGGTGACGGTGAGCAGACCCGCCGCGACCAGCGCGGCTATCGCCGTGCCGACGACCAGCAGGGGGATCAGACCGGTGCGCTGGGTGCGGGTAGGCGCTTCAGTGGGCACGGCACGAGCGTAGGCGGACCCGGTTCGCTGCCACCAACCGCCGGACGTGCGGCGATCACAACCACTACCGTTGCTGGACGTGACCGGTTTTCGCACGCTGCTCGTGATGGCCTCCGCCCTGCTCCTTTCGGCGGGGTGCAGCTACACCATCAACGGGGACGCGCTGCCCCAGGCGGGGGTCACACCATCGGCGTCTTCGCCGCCGTCCGGTGCGCCGAAGATCGCCAAGCCGCGCACGGTCGTCGGCGTGGACCCGTGCAAGCTGCTCAACGCCAACGACCTGAAGTCCATCGGGCCGTACAAGAAAGAACCGGCGCGCAAGGACGACGTGATCCAGGAGTCGTGCCAGTACGTGCTGGACGACGGCTCGACCGCCGGCCGGACCGTCGTCGCCGCGCTTTACCAGAAGTACGAGCAGGTGCAGGCCCGGCAGGCCAAGGGCCGTGAGGTGGTCGTCGAGGGGCACTCGGCGTGGGTGCTGTGCGACCTGAGCGGCAACGAGATGGCGTGCACCGCGACCCTGGCGGTGAACGCCAACCGCAGCGTCCTGGTGGCGATGGCCCAGCCCGGTGGCGTCCCCGAACAGATGCTGGCCGCGATGCAGCCGCTGCTCAAGGCCGCGTTGAGTCGGCTCCCAGTCGCGTGAGCTCACGGTTGCGGGACCGCCGCGCCAGCAGCACCGCGGGCACCATCAGCGCGATCACGAACGCCACGAAACCCAGCGAGAACGACAGGTTGCTGACGTGCGCGATGCCGCCGACCATCGGCGGGCCGATCAGGAAACCGGTGTAGGCGACCGTCGTCACCAGGCCGATCTCGCGTTCACCGCCGGTGCCGTCGGCCCGCCTGCCCGCCTCGCCCGCCAGGTCCATGATCACGGGGAACGCGAAGGCCAAGCCCAGGCCGACGAAGGCGAACCCGACGTAGCCGAACGCGGGCTCCTGGACCAGAACAGCCAGCGCGAGCCCCGTCGCCGCCACCACCGCGCCCGACGCGAGCAGCCGGTACGGGCCGAGGCGGCGTTGCACGGGCTCGCCGAACATGCGTGCGGCGGCCATCGCGACGGAGAACCCGGCGTACGCCGCCGCGGCGGCAGCCTCGCTCAGACCGCGTTCGTTGACGAAGAACAGCGCCGACCAGTCGGACGTCGCGCCCTCGGCGATCGCGGAGAACAGCGTGATGACCGCGAGCAGCCACAACAACGGCCGCTTGAGCACCGGGCGGTCGTCCTTGGGCGTGTCCGCGGTCTCGCCGGTCACGCCCGGCACGGCCTTGATCACCCACGCCATCGCGAGCGTGCCGATGACGGCGACGGTGACCAGGTGTCGGGTCAGGCCCCAGCCCACGTTCGCCGCGGCCGCCGCGCCCAGCGAGCCGACCAGGCCGCCGACGCTGAAGCCCGCGTGGAACTGCGGCATCAACGGCCGGTCCAGGCTCCGGGTGACGGCCACGGCGGCGACGTTCATGCCCACGTCCAGCGCCGCGCCGCACGAGCCGAGCACGAACAGGATCAGCCCCAGTTGCAGGGGTGAACGGGCGAGCGTGAGGGAAGGCACGGCCAGGACCGTGACGACGACGCCCGCGATGATCAGCTTGCGGGCGCCCACGGTCGTGCACACCCGGGCCGCGAACGGCGCGGTCAGCGCCAGGCCGACGCTCGCACCGAGCAGTGCCAGGCCGAGCGTCGCCTCGGTCGCGCCGACCTGCGCGGCCAACGCGGGCATGCGGGCCGCCCAGGACAGGAAGAGCGCCCCGTTGAACAGGAACACCGCGAAGACGGCGAGGCGTGGCGTGGGCATGTGTTCGAGTGTGACTGAAGCGCTTCAGAACGTCCACTCGATTACCTGGATACGCTCACCACGTGGACCGCCCTCGGAAGCCGACGCTCGACACGGTGGCCGGCGTGGTCGGCGTGTCGCGAGCCACGGTGTCCAACGCCTACAACCGGCCGGACCAGCTGTCCGCCGCGTTGCGCGAGCGGATCATGCAGACGGCGGCGTCGCTGGGGTACTCGGGACCCGACCCGGTGGCGCGCAGCCTGGCCACCCGGCACAGCGCGGCCGTCGGGTTCATGCTCGGACAGGGGCTGTCGGCGTCGTTCGCCGACGCCGCGCTGTCGATCGTGCTGGACGGGCTGGCCTCGACCGTGGACGGGCACGACCACTGCCTGGTGCTGATCCCCGGGCGGGACAAGGGCGGACCGCGCCCGGAGACCGTGGCGCGGGCTCAGGCGGACGTCGTGGTGGCTTATTCGCTGCCGGACGACGCGCCCGCGTTGGCGGCGGTGCGGGCCCGCGGGCTGCCGATGGTGGTGATCGACCAGCCCGTGCTGCCGGACACGGCACGGGTCGAGGTGGACGACTTCGGCGGGGCGCGGCTGGCGGCGTCGTCGCTGTGGGCCCTGGGGCACCGGAGGTTCGGGGTGCTGACGTTCGCGCTGCACCCGGACGGGCACAACGGCCCGGTGACACCTGAACGACTGACTTCGACCCCGTTCCGGGTGACACGGGACCGGTTGAACGGCTATCTGGACGTGATCGGGGCAACCACCCCGGCATGGGAGTGCGCGCGGAGCAGCCGCGAGTTGGGCCGGGCGGGCGCGCGGGCACTGCTGTCCGCGGTGCCCGCGGAGCAGCGACCGACGGCGCTGCTGTGCGCTTCGGACGAGTTGGCGTTCGGTGCGCTGCAGGCCGTTCGGGATCTGGGACTGCGCGTGCCGGCCGATGTCTCGGTGATCGGCTTCGACGATGTGCCCGCTGCCGAACACGCAGACCCACCGTTGACTACTGTGCGTCAACCCCTGGCCGAGAAGGGCCGGCACGCGGGCGAATTGGCGCTCCGCTTGCTCGACGGCGGCAGACCAGGCGAGCCGACAAGACTGGCCGTTTCCCTGGTTTCCCGCGACTCGACAGCCCCTCCAGAGTGATCCACGTCACTTTTTACCCCTATTGATCACTCTTCCGGTGCCTCGACGGAAACGCCCCGCGTCTTCCGGACGATGTGTCCGGTGGGGCGGCTACGCTGCTACAGCGCGTGGTCACAGCCCCTCCAGCCTCCGTAGCTCAGTGGAGAGAGCGAGGGACTTCTAATCCCGAGGTCGCAGGTTCGAATCCTGCCGGGGGCACCAGATAGACGAGCCCTGACCTGTACTGGACAGGTCAGGGGTCAAGATCAAAAGGGTTCAGAGGGACGTTCGTGGAGCCTCTCGTGGAGCTTCGGCGGCTCTGGACCGGCTCCAGGGCTGCACCGGACGGGCGGAACGGCGGCTCTACCGGCCGTCTTCGGTGTTCAGGAGCCGGTCAGCAGTCCCCGGTGCACTGCCTGCAGCCGCGTGCCGGGACTGACTCCCAGGTCGTCGCGCAACCGGTGCCGGAACGCCTCGTAGTCGAGCAGGGCCTCGGCGGTGTTGCCGAGCGCGGACAGCACGCGCATCCGCCCTGGGCTACACCGGGCGGGCGGAACGGCAGCTTTTGGCTCGGCAGCCCCAGGTTGTGGTGGTCGAGCCGACGGTCACGAGGGCGGCGTGGGCCAGGAAGCGGTCACGTTTCGTGCGTTCGTCCTGGGTATCGCAGTCGCACGGGACGTCGGGGGCGGGCTGCTCGTTGTGGGCCAGGCCCATGTAGCCCAACGGGACGCCCAGGCCTTTCGCGATGTCGGTGAGGGTGTCGTAGGACTCGACCTTGGCGCCGGCCAGGACGCGGTTGACGTCCTGGGGGTGTTGGCCGGTCAGGGCGGCGATCCGGTCGCACGGCACGCCGTGGTGCAGCAGGAGTCGGTAGACGGTGGTGATGTCGCGCGACGCCAGCGCGGCGCGCATCTCGTGCTGCTCCCACACGTCGGGCAGGTCCGCCTGGACGCGCACGGGCCGCACAGCGCGCTCGTCCACGGCGGGGCCGGGGGCGGTGGCGGCTAGCCATTCGACCCACGCCCACTCCGGCTCCGCCGAATTGGCCATGGCGCGTGGGTCGGCGGTGGAGAGGGCTACGCCGCGCACGGCGTTGCGGAAGTTGTACGGGACGGCCGAGGACGCGGGGATGCCGCACGTGGAACCGGCCAGGATCGCGGCGATGGACTCGCTCGACGGGCCGCCTCGCCAGTACAGCTCCAGGACGTCGTCGACCACGATGCCGTCCAGCCACGTGGCGCCGCGCCACAACGGCAGCCTGCGCAGCACACCGCTCATCAGGTCCACGGGCAGCGTTGGGGGTGGGGCGGACTCGCGTGGGTCGAGGTCGTCGGTCATGGCCAGGTCGGTGGTGAAAGCCAGGTCGGTGGGCAGGCCGGTGGCGACGGCTTGGCGCCAGCGTTCCCGCGTGACGCCCAGCAGGCGCAGCTCGCCGTCCGGCGAGCGCAGGTCCAGGTGGTCCCGCCGCGGGCGGACGCGCAGGCCGGGCACGCCGCGGATCCGGCCGCCCACGGCCACCGGCAGCACCTCGGCCAGGAGGTGGTCGAGCGCGGCGTCGTGCACCTGGAGGCCGAGCACCCTGGAGTCCAGCTGCACGCGGCTCACCAGGGACGTCGGGCGCAGCGCGCTGCCACGTCGGCGCATGCGCGCCATCGCGCGGGTGGCCGCGTCCAGCACCGCCGCCTCGAACCGGCGTTGGCCCGGCGTGCGGGCGCACGGCACGAGCGAACCGGGCTCGACGCCCGCGCCGCCGCGTTGCCGGCGGACCGCGTTCGGTGTCTCGCCGGTGCACCAGCAGCGCTTGATCAGATGGTGGGGACTTGTCGACACGAGGAACCTCCGCGGACGCCGCCCGGTCGACGCCACCGGGTTCGCACAGCCGAACCACGTCGAACCGGCGGAAATGCGGGGCACGTCGTTCGAACGCGCTCTGGAGGCACCCACTCCGTCCGGGTCTGGAGGAGCCTCGGTGGCAGCCGCACCTGCCAGGTCACGAAACTACAACAACACCGATGGCCGGTGGGGATCGATCACTCGAAGGTGCGAATCGTGGTGCTGGTCAGAGTTTGCGGCCGACCGCGGCCAGGCCGGCGAACCGCTACGGGCATAAGATGTAGACCCATACCTGTACTTCAGGGGGTCGAGTTGGTCGAGTTGTCCGTAGGCGCCACGTGGTCCGGTCTCCGGGCGCTGCACAACCGGATCAACGCCAGCCTGGAGCGCGCGTTGCAGCGGCAGTTCCACTTCGGGATGTCCGAGTTCACCGCGCTGTGCGCGTTGGCGGACGCGCCTGAGGGTGAGTTGCGGATGCAGGAGCTGACCGAGGTGGTTGGGCTGAACCAGAGTTCGGTTAGCCGGCTTGTCGCCCGATTGGAGCAGTCTGGGCTGACCGGGCGTGAGGTGTGTGAGACGGATCGGCGGGGTGTGTACAGCTGCATCACGGACGCCGGGCGTGACGTGTACGCCGATGCGTTGTCGTTCTACGAGAAGACGCTGGCGGGGATCTTCGACGAGGTCGAGGCGGACGCGGAGCTGGGGCCGCTGCTGAAGAAGATCCGCGACTAGCTCGGTTCGCTTGGTTCGCTGGTTGGCTTGGTTCGCTGGTTGGCTTGGTCGACTCGTTGCGGTCGGTTCGTTGCGGTTAGCCCGTTCGCCTGCGATCCGATCGCGTGCGGCGCCCGTTCGCGGGCCGCGGATTGTCGGACCCCGCCGGTAGAATCGAACACGAGTTCGATCGCGCGCGAGGGGAGCTTGTCGTGGAGCCGATCAGCGTCACCGCCCTGTCCTTCACCGAGTACGTCATGAGCGGCCAGCGTGGCCGGATCAGCATCGTGTCCGAGCAGCGCCGCATCTACCTGTCGTCGGAGCAGTGGGTGGCCGGGTTCTACAACCCGATGCGGGACGCGATGCGGCGGGCGGCGAACTCGCCCGATCCGGCGGCGGAGTTGGAGAAGGCGGTGGCGGCGGCGCACCGCCAGCCGCGGGCCGGGCAGCCGCGGGCGTTCGAGGAGTTGCGGGAGGGGTTCCTGCCGTGGTTGCGGGCGACGAGAGCGACAGGTGTGCCGACGGGGGCGGCACGGTGGCAGGCGGGTGATCTGGCGTTGCGGGTGCGGCCGCAGCTGGGGTTGCGGATGCCGGACGGGTCGCGGGCGGCGGTGCTGGTGTACGTGAAGGAGACGCCTATGACGCAGGAGGCGGCGAACGTCGGGCTGCGCATCCTGCAGCAGACGGTGTCCGACACCCTGCCTGGTGCGATTCCGTTGGTGTTGGACGCGCGGCGGGGGCGGGCGTTCCGGATGTCGCGGCGGACGAATCTGGCGAAGTTAGACGCGTTGATCGCGGCTGAGGCGGCGGGGTATGTCGTGCACTGGCGGATGAGCGCCTGACGGGACAGCGCGCCGGGCCAGTGGTGTTGGACCGGTCGGGCTCGATTTGACATGGGCCCTTACGGGCAGCCTATGGCACCCGAACCCATGTCAAATCGAGCCTCGTCGGCCACCTGCGGGTCCGTTGTGAGCGCGGGGGATTTGGTGGCCTTGTCGGCCGGTGACGGGCCTGTCGGGGCGGGTTGGTCAGTCGGGGGTGAAGGCGGCTGGGTCGTGGGCGAAGACGCCGTTTACGACGGTGGCCTGCACTTCGATGTCGCCGATCTTGGAGACGTCGCAGGTCAGCGGACTGGTGTCGAGGATGGCGAAGTCGGCCAGCTTGCCCGGCGTGATGGTGCCCAGCACGTTCTCGCGGTGGCAGGCGTAGGCCGCGCCGGTGGTGTAGGCGGCGATTGCCTGCTCTACCGTCACTGCCTCGGCCGGGCCGATGGGTCGTCCTTCCTTCGACAGTCGCTCGACCATGAACTGGATGGCGCGCAACGGTTTTCCGTCCGCGACCGGCCGGTCGGAGCTGCCCGCCAGTGTGATTCCCCGGTCGAGGAAGGCCTTGCCGCGGTACATCCACGGTGCGCGTTCGGGGCCCATGATCTCGGCGTAGTCGTTTCCGTAGGCCCAGAGGAACGTTGGCTGGATCACCGGGATCACGTTCAGCTCGGCGATCCGGTCCAGCTGCTCGGGCCGCACCAAGCCGCAGTGCTCGATCCGGTGTCTAGCGTCCACGCGTGGCATGGCGTGTTGGGCTTCGGACAGCGCGTCCAGTGCGAAGTCGACCGCACGGTCGCCGATCGCGTGCACTGCGAGTTGCCAGCCGGCGGCGTGGCCGTCGATGATCGCCGCGCGCATCAGGTCGGGGTCGTCTTGGAGTTGACCGGCTGTCTCCATGCCTTCGTACGGCCAGGTCAGCGCCGCTGTTCGGGCCATCATGCCGCCGTCGGTCCACAGCTTGAGCGGACCGATGGACAGGCGGTCGTCGCCCAGACCGGTGCGCAGACCCAGTGGTACGGCTCGGCGGATGCCGTCGGCGGTGTGGGCGGATACCGGTTCCAGGCGGTCCGCGGACACCATGAGTTGCACTCGGATCGGTAGTGAGGCGCGTTGGTAGGCCTCGACTTCCAACGGGCTGCTGCCGATCAGGCCGCCGCCGACGCCGGCCTCGGCCGCCAGCACGATGCCTTCGGTGAGGCACTGCTGTGCGCCCGATTCGACGTCTGCCGCGATGTCGTCCAACGAGTACGGCAGCCGTAGTGCCCGCACCGCGGTCTGGGCGCCCTCGGCCAGGAAACCGGTCAGCGCACCTGTCGCGTCCCGCTGCGCGTCGCGCAACACCGAAGCCGGCAGCACCGCTAGCACGTCACCGCTCACCACGCACGCGTGCCCGGACAGGTCCTGCACGTAGATCCGCGGTCCGATCAGGTCGAGATCGCGAGAGGCCAGGGGTCGGTCCAGGGCTCGGTGGTCGTAGCCGGCCACCTCGATCCAGCCCGAGGAGCGGTGGGCGTCGCGTAGGACGTCCAGGACCTGTTCGACGGTCACGCAGGAGGAGATGTCCAACGTGCGCGCCGCTCGGCCGGCCCACGCGAGGTGATTGTGGGCGTCGATGAACCCGGGCAGCACCACGGCCCCGTCTAGGTCGACCACGCGTCGCGCGGGCAGGTGGGCCACGTCGTCGTCCAGGCCGACGATCCTGCCGGCCCAGATGCCGATCACGGACGCCGACGGCCGGGCCGGGTCCACGGTCACTACCTGCCCGCCGACCAACTTCAGGTCCAGGATCACCCGTGAAGGCTAGCCCAGGTGACTTAGGTTAGGGTTGGATAAGTTAGGCGAGCCTATGCAAGGAGGAGCCCCCATGCGGGTCGTCATGTTCGGCTACCAGACCTGGGGTCATCGCACGCTCCAGGCGCTGCTGGACTCCGAGCACGAGGTGGTCCTGGTCGTCACGCACCCCAAGAGCGACCACGCCTACGAGCGGATCTGGAGCGACTCGGTCGCGGACCTGGCCGCCGAGCACGGCGTCGAGACGATCATCCGCAACCGCCCGGACGACGACGAGCTGTTCCAGCGGCTCAAGGAGGTCCAGCCGGACGTCATCGTCGCCACCAACTGGCGCACCTGGATCCCGCCGCACATCTTCGACCTCCCCAAGCACGGCACGCTGAACGTGCACGACTCGCTGCTCCCCGCCTACGCGGGTTTCTCGCCGCTGATCTGGGCTCTGATCAACGACGAGAAGGAGGTCGGCGTCACCGCGCACATGATGGACGACACGCTGGACGCCGGTGACATCGTGCTCCAGCGCGCCGTCCCGGTCGGCCCGCGCGACACCACGGCCGACCTGTTCCGCAAGACGCTCGAACTGTTCGGACCCATCACCGTGGACGGACTGGCCGAGATCGCCAAGGGCCGCACCGACTTCACCAAGCAGGACCGCTCGAAGGCCAGCTTCTTCCACAAGCGCGCCGAGGAGGACCTGCGCATCGACTGGACGTGGGAGGCCGAGGAGCTGGACCGGCTGGTCCGCGCCCAGTGCGCGCCGTACCCGAGCGCGTTCTGCTTCCACAAGGGCAAGCGGCTGGAGATCGTGGAGGCCGAGGTGTCCGCGGAGCGTTACGGCGGCACGCCCGGTCGGATCTTCTACCGCGAGGGTGACGGCGTCACGATCGTCGCGGGCGCGGAAGCACGCCGTGGCCGCAGCCATGCTCTGCTGGTCAAGCGGGTGCGCACCGAGGACGGTGCGGAACTGGCCGCGTCGGAGTACTTCAAGCACATGGGCGGGTACCTCACGAGCCGCCCCTGACCGCGCCGAACAGCTGTCGGATGTGACGCACGGAACCGGGTTATTCCGAACGATTTCGGGCCTGGTGTTCCGATCGGGGCGGTCATCGCTGATCATTGGTGCATGAGCGGCAAGCGGTCGACCACGATTGTCAGCGGCGTCGTGTTGATCCTTTTGATCACCGTCGGCTGCAATGTGCCCCAGTCCTTGCAACCGACCGCCTCGCCGTCCGGTGGCGCGCCAACGGGTCCGGCCGCGCCCGGAGACGACCCGGCGGCGCAGCTGGCGGCGTTGACCGTGGCGCCCGAGGGGAAGATGACGGGCTACAGCCGTGACCGGTTCCCGCACTGGAGCAGTCAGGGGAATTCTTGCGACACGCGGGAGATCGTGCTGCAGCGGCAGGGCGCGGACGTGAAGACCGATGGTCAGTGCAAAGCGATATCCGGGACGTGGACCAGCGCTTACGACGGTGTGGTCGTGACCGATGCGGGTGATCTCGACATCGACCACATGGTGGCGCTGGCCGAGGCGTGGCGGTCGGGTGCGGACAAGTGGACCGATGAGCAGCGCGAGAAGTTGGCCAACGACCTGGGCGGGTTGCAGCTGATCGCGGTGACGGCGAGCAGCAACCGGTCCAAGGGTGACCAGGACGCGGCGAAGTGGAAGCCGCCGGTGCAGGCGTACTGGTGCACGTACGCGCGGGCCATGGTGTCGGTGAAGACGCTGTACGCGCTGACCGTGGACGAGGCGGAACGCGACGCGCTGGGCGCAATGTTGCAGACCTGTGTTTGATGGCTGTGTTTGATGGCTGTGTTTGATGGCTGTGTTTGATTGCCGCTGCTCCGCAGACGGCCGGCTCGGTCGCCTGGAAGTCGACCGCTCGGGTGGGTGGCTGGGCTGGGCAGACGGCGGGCGAGTCGACCTCGCGGGGGCGGGGTTAGGGGCGTAGGGACTCTAGTTGGTCGACTATGTCGGTGTGGGCTTCGGCTCGGCGGACCCAAGCGGCGAAGCCGGAGGCGGCGGAGGGGATTTCGCCCAGGGGGGAGATGGGGTCGGTTACGCCGTATTCGAGGCGGTAGGCGACCAGGGCTACGGCGGCTTCTACCCAGCGGGACGGGTCGGGGGCGGTGATCTCGCCGAGGCCTACGCGGAACCACAGGGGTAGGCGGGTGTCGGCGGCCAGGGCTCGGTTGAGGCGGTGGCGGGCGATGTCCTGGATTTCCAGGCGGGCCTTGTCGCCTGCCATCACGGCTTCGGCGCGCCACGGCGTCTCGGCGGCCAGCTGGTCGGCGTCGAGGCGTTCGGCGGCGGCCATCGCGCCCGATTCCTGGGCGTTGACGCGCCACTCCAGGTTCTGCACCTCGTGTTGCAACGCGTCGCGCTCGAAGCGCGGCATGCGGCCGGACGAGAGCTTGGCCAAGCCCGCGTTCAGCTGCTCTCTCAACGACTCGTACTCGGTGACCTCGGCGCTCAGTTCGGCGCGGACCGAGTCGGCCAGCAGTTCCTGTTCGGCGTCCCACGCGGCGCGCAGCGCGTTGACGGTCTCGGTGATGCCCTCGACCGCGTCGAGGTCTTCGTCCGGCCCCGATCCGGCGCCGGACAGTCTGCGTTCCAGCACGAGCAGACGGGCGCTCACCCGACCGAGTTCGGCCGTCAGCGCCTGGGTGGTGGCGACGAGGTCAGCGACCGTCGGCTCGACCTCGTCGAGCCGCTCCTTCTCAGTGGGCACGCGAACCAGCCAACCGCACCGCGAGGCCCTGTCCAGGCACGGAACTGAAAAACCACGCGTACGGGCCGATACAACCCCCCGGCCTGGTTAACGGACGATTACAGACGGTGAGATAGGTCTGAACTTCGATCAAACGGTGTATGTCTTGTACATGTCGAGGTCGGTACACGAGACGGAACGAAAGTACGAGGCCCCCGGCGGCACCGCGCTGCCGGACCTGGCCGATCTGCCCGGCGTCGCCGCCGTGGCCGGCCCGGAGGAACAACAGCTGGAGGCGGTCTACTACGACACCGCCGACCTCCGGCTGGCCCGGGCCGGGTTGACGATGCGACGCCGCACCGGCGGCGAGGACGCGGGCTGGCACCTGAAACTGCCGGTCAGCGTGGACACCCGCGAAGAGGTGCGGCTGCCACCGGGCCGCGCCGCCAAACACCCGCCCAAGCAGCTCAGCTCACTGGTCCAGGTGCACGTCCGCGGCAACGAGTTGACGCCGGTCGCGCGCATCCAGACCCGGCGGCAGCGCTGGCAGTTGGTCGACGACAAGGGCAACCTGCTCACCGAGGTGGTCGAGGACCTGGTGTCCGGGCAGGCCCTGGCGGACGGCTCGCCGGTCGACTCGTGGCGCGAGATCGAGGTGGAGCTGGGTGAACGGGGTGACGTCGCGCTGATGGACCGGGTCGAGGAACGGCTGGCGGACGCGGGCATCACGCGGTCCTCGTCGTCGGCGAAGCTGACCCGCCTGCTGGCCGACCGGATGGCCCCGACCGCGCCGCCGCCCACCAAGCGCAAGTCCGCCGGTGACGTGGTCCTGAGCTACCTGCGCACCCAGGCCGACGCGTTGAAGCACGAGGACCCGCGCGTGCGCCGGGACGAGCACGACGCCGTGCACCAGATGCGGGTGGCGACGCGGCGGATGCGCAGCGCGCTCCAGGCGTTCGGCGCCATCGTGGAACGCGACGACACGCGTGAGCTGACCGACGAACTGAAGTGGCTCGCGGGCACACTGGGCGAGGCCCGTGACCTGGAGGTGCTGCGGAGCCGCTTCGAGCACGGCCTCACGGCGCTCGACCAGGAGCTGGTGCTCGGCCCGGCCCAGGCGCAGCTCGTCCGGCACTTCGCGCCGCTGGAGACAGCCGCGCAGGCGACCGCCGTGGCGGCGTTGGACAGCGGTCGGTACTTCGCGCTGCTGGACGCTGTCGACGCGCTGATCGCCGACCCGCCGTTCACGCCGTTGGCGGCCGAGAAGGCCACGAAGGTGCTGCCGGAGTTGATCGACAAGACCTATCGCAGGCTGGCCAAACGGGCCGAGAGCGCGAACGACGACATCGGGCTGCACGAAGCCCGCAAGGCGGCCAAGCGGCTGCGGTACGCGGTGGAGGTGTCCGAACCCGCGTTCGGCAAGCGGGCGAAGAAGTACCGCAAGAAGGTCAAGGCGGTGCAGGAGCTGCTGGGCGAACACCAGGACAGCGTGGTCGCGCGGCCCATGTTGCGGGAGCTCGGCGCGAAGGCCCACGTGGACGGGGAAAACGGCTTCACGTTCGGTCTGCTGCACGGTCTGGAGACAGCGGCGGCGCAGCGGGTGGAGGATCGCTTCCCGTCCGTCTGGCGGGATCTGGGCAAGCCGAAGCTGCGGTGATTGGTCTGGACCTTGACACCTCCTGGTGCGGCTGAAACGGTGACGGAGCCGCCGCTCGGTGATCCACGCTGACCAGGAGGACGTCAGTGCTTCTTACAGAAGGCGCCGGACGGCGCGGGTTCGGTCGAGCGCTCGTCGCGCTGCTGCTCGCCGGCGCGGCGGGCACGGCGGTTCCCGCCCTAGCAGCTCCGGAGACGCCGTTGCAGCACATCGTGCCCGCCCCCGTCACAGTCACCCCGCGGCCGGGCGTGACGTTCACGCTCAGCGCGGACACCAGGATCTACACCCACCCCGGTTCGGCGCAGGCGAAGCAGGTCGGCGAGTTCCTGGCGGGCGTGCTGCGCCCGTCCACGGGCTACCGGCTGCCGGTCGTGCCCGGCGCGTCCGGGCGGCACATCTCGCTGCTGCTCGTCGGCGCCGACGAACGGGTCGGCGCGGAGGGCTACCAGCTCGACGTGACGCAGCGGGGCGCGGTGATCCGGGCGCGGACGGCCGCGGGCCTGTTCGCGGGCGTGCAGACGTTCCGGCAGATCCTGCCCGCGAAGGTGGAGGCGAAGACCAAGCAGCGCGGACCGTGGACCGTGCCCGGCGGGCGGGTGCTGGACTACCCGCGCTACGCCCACCGGGGCGCGATGCTCGACGTGGCCCGGCACTTCTTCTCCGTCGAAGAGGTCAAGCGGTACATCGACCAGATCGCGCTGTACAAGGTGAACCGGCTGCACCTGCACCTGACCGACGACCAGGGCTGGCGGCTGGAGATCAAGAGCTGGCCGAAGCTCGCCACCTACGGCGGCAGCACGGAGGTCGGCGGCGGCACCGGCGGTCACTACACGCAGGAGCAGTACAAAGACCTCGTGGCCTACGCCGCCGCACGGCACATCACGGTGATCCCGGAGATCGACATGCCGGGCCACACCAACGCCGCGCTGGCGTCGTACCCGGAGCTGAACTGCGACGGCGTCGCACCGCCGCTCTACACCGGCATCGAAGTCGGCTTCAGCTCCCTGTGCATCGACAAGGACATCACCTACACGTTCGTGGACGACGTGCTGCGCGAGCTCTCCGCGTTGACGCCCGGCCAGTACATCCACATCGGCGGCGACGAGGCGCACGCCACCACGGACCCGGACTTCGACCTGTTCATGGACAAGGTCCTGCCGCTGGTGGCCAAGCACGGCAAGACCGCGACCGGCTGGCACGAGTTCGTCAAGGCCGGTCCGCCGGCGGACGCGGTGCCGCAGTTCTGGGGCACGAAGACGGTCGCGCCGGACATGGTGGAGGCGGCGGCCCGGGGCAGCGAGATCGTCCTGTCGCCCGCGACCAAGGCGTACCTGGACATGAAGTACGACGCCAACACCAAGCTGGGGTTGAGCTGGGCCGGGTACACCGATGTCGAGGACGCGTACGACTGGAACCCCGGCGCGTACATCGAGGGGCTGCCGGCGGACGCGGTGCGCGGGGTCGAGGCCCCGCTGTGGAGCGAGACCACCACCAACTCGGCCGACCTGGAGTTCATGGCGTTCCCGCGCCTGCCGGCGATCGCGGAACTGGGCTGGTCGCCTTGGTCGACGCACGACTGGGAGAAGTTCAAGGTGAGGTTGGCCGCGCAGGCCGACCGGTGGCGGGTGATGGACGTGAACTACTACGCCTCACCGCAGGTGCCCTGGGGCAAGTAAGGGCCGCTGGGGAGGCAGGACCGGCACCTGCCTCCCCTTTAGGCTGGTCCGCATGGGGCACTTCCAGCCAGGGGACGTGGCGTTGCGGCGCGAGGTGTTGCACGGCAAGCCGTGGGCCGTGACGCCGACCAGGGTGGTGCTGGACGAGCCGGACCTGCTCGTGGTGTTCACCGCGCCGGACGTGGCCTTCGGGTTCCCACCGCACCACTGGCCGCACCACTGGCAGACCCTCGGCCGGACGCACTGGCGCGGTACCGGCAAGCTCCAGCTGCACCGGCCCGGTGACGCGTACTCGGTGGACCTGTACTGGCAGGGCGCCGAACGCCGGTTCGCGGGCTGGTACCTCAACCTCCAGGACCCGTTCCGCCGCACGCCCCTCGGCTTCGACACCCTCGACCACGCGCTGGACTTCTGGGTGCCGGTCGAGGGCGACTGGGAGGAACTGGACCGCGACGAGTTCGAGGAGCAGGTCGCGGAGGGCAAGTACACCGCCGAGCAGGCCGAGTCGATCCGCGCCACCGGCAAGGAGCTCGAGGCGATGCTGACCGCCGGGACCACGTGGTGGGATCCGAAGTGGGGGTTGTGGGAGCCGGACCCGGACTGGCCGGTGCCGGTGCTGCCCGACGGCTGGCAGGACTACCCGGTCCTATGAAGGTCGTTCCGCTCTCGCCGCAGACCCTCGTGGACGAGTTGGTCGGGCGGATCGACGCGTTGACGCGTTCCACTTGGGCGCGGGTGTTGATCGACGGTGCCCTGCCGACCAGGCCGGGTGAGCTGGCGGACGCCCTGGTGGAGCCGCTGCGTGCGCTGGGACGTCCGGTGTTGCGGGTCTCATCGAAGGACTTCCTGCGGCCGGCGTCCGTGCGGCTGGAGTACGGCCACGAGGACCCTGACTCGTTCCGCGACTCGTGGTTGGACGTCGGCGGGTTGATCCGCGAGGTGCTGGAACCGCTCGATCCCGGTGGGTCGGGGCGGGTGTTGCCGGCGCTGTGGAACGCGGAGACGGACCGGGCGCACCGGGCCGACTACGTCACGCTCGGCGCGGGTGGGGTGCTTCTGCTCGACGGCACGATGCTGCTGGACAAGTGGCTGCCCGCGGAGCTGACCGTGCACCTGTGGCTGTCGTCGGGTGCGTTGGAGCGGCAGATGCCGGACGACTGGCGGTGGACGTTGCCCGCGTACGCCTCCTACGAGCCGCAGGCCGACGTGACGGTGCGGTACGACCACCCCGCACGCCCCGCGCTCGTGGGTAGAGTGTGATCAGGGAGGTGGGGGCATGGCCAGGCTGCGGTTGTTGTTGGCGCTGTACCTGCCCGCTCTCTACGCCCTCACCCTGCTGAACACACCGACCGAGGTGCTGGCCGCCGTGACGGCGGTGGCGCTGGTCGTGCTGCTGCTCACCGCCACGCCGGTGGTGCAGGCCGCGCCCGCGTGGGTGCGGTCGTTGTCGATCCGCGAGAAGTCACTGCGCGCCGCGTTCCTGCGGCTGCGCGATCCCGACGCGGCGGGTCGTCCCCGTCCTCGAGCACCGGGACTCGGCCTCAGCTCCTGAGGCCCGAAGTTCCGCTTGTTCCGAGGACGGAGTTCTCCCCTTGTTCCACGCCCTGGGCTCAGCCCTGGCCGGGTTCGCCACGCCTGCCCTGGCCATCGTCGCCTTCACCGTCGTCGTCCGGCTGCTCATGCACCCGCTCAGCCGCGCCGCCGTGCGCGGTGAGAAAGCACGCGCCGCGTTGGCGCCCGAGGTCCGCAAACTGACCGAGAAGTACGGCAAGGACAAGATCAAGCTCCAGGAGAAGACGCTGGAGCTGTACCGGTCCAACGGCACCTCGATGCTCGCGGGCTGTCTGCCCGCGTTGGTCCAGGTGCCGTTCTTCATGGTGATGTACCGGCTGGTCACGACGCCGAACCCGCTGCTGGACGGCACGCTGCTGGGCGTCCCGCTGGGCACGCACTGGTTCGGGGTGTGGGCGCACACGCCGGTGTTCCTCGCCCTGTTCGCCGTGCTCACCGGGGTCGCTTTCGCGACCTCCCGGTGGCAGGCGGCGGTTGCCCTGAAAAACGGAGGGCCGCAGCCGCCCTTCGCGAGGCTGCTGCGGCTCCTGCCGTTCGGCACCGTGTTCATCGCCGCCGTGTTGCCGTTGGCGGCCGGGGTCTACCTGGTGACGACGACTACCTGGACCCTGCTGGAGCGAGCTTTCCTGTACCGCGCAGTTCAGCTCCCGCCTCGTGCAGGTACTTCAGCACGTGCCCGTAGGACGTGAACAGGCCGCACTCGGCGTAGGACACCGAGTGGCGGTGGCAGAAGTCGCGGACCAGCGCCTGCGCGCGGCGCAGGTGCGGTCGCGGCATGCTCGGGAACAGGTGGTGCTCGATCTGGTAGTTCAGGCCGCCGAGCAGGAAGTCGGTGAACCAGTTGCCGCTGACGTTGCGCGAGGTCAGCACCTGCTTGCGGAGGAAGTCGAGCTGGTGGCCGGCCTGGAGCACCGGCATGCCCTTGTGGTTGGGCGCGAACGAGATGCCCATGTAGACGCCGAACAGTCCCTGGTGGACGGCGATGAAGACCAGCGCCTTCACCGGGGACATCACCAGGAACACCGTGGTCAGGTAGACGACGACGTGCGTCGCCAGCAGCGCCAGCTCCAGTCGCCAGTTCTTGACCTCGCGGCGCACCGCGGCGGCCGTGCTGATGATGTGCAGGCTGAAGCCTTCGAGCAGCAGCAGCGGGAAGAACAGCCACGCCTGGTGCTTGACGATGAGCCGGAAGAAGCCGCGCTTGCGGGCGGCCTGCTCGGCGCTGAACGCGAGGACCGAGATGTCGACGTCCGGGTCCTCGTCCTCGTGGTTGGGGTTGGCGTGGTGCTTGCTGTGCTTGCCCATCCACCAGCCGAAGCCGACGCCCACGAGGAGGTTGCCCAGCAGCAGGCCGGTGGTGTGGTTGGCCCGGCCGTTGGAGAACACCTGCCGGTGGCCCGCGTCGTGGCCGAAGAACGCGATCTGGGTGTAGACGATGGCGAGCACGACGGCGACCGCCAGCTGCCACCACGAGTCGCCGATCAACACCAATGCGACCCCGGTCAGTCCCAAGGCGGCGATCAAGCCGACGAGGAACGTGATGTAGAAACCGATGCGCCGGTCCAGCAGACCTTGCTGCTTGACCAACCTGGACAATTCAGCGAAGTCGCTGCCGCGGGCTTGGGTGCTCACTCCCGGAGGGTACGGCCCGTTTGGCCGCCGGCTCATCCCAGCCTGAGTTGCAACTGGGCGAACAACCGGAGCAGCGGGTCGTCCAGATCGAATCCGCCGACCTCCGCCGCACGTCGGACCCGGTACCGGAGGGTATTCGGGTGAACGTGCAGCTTGGCGGCTGCGCGTTTTACGTCACCGAATTCGTCCAGGTAGGCCAAAAGTGAACGGGCCAGTTCCCCATCGAGCTTGGCCAGCCTCGGATCGCGGATCCGCGGGTGTTCGGCGAGCAGGGCGAGCGTTTCGCTGATCAAGACCCGGGACCGGACGTCTTCAAGGGTCGCCACGTCGGCGTCGAGGTCGCGGGACATGGCGTCGAGGACCCGGTCGGCCTCGTCCCGGGAGATCATCACTTCGTCCACTGTGGACACCGTGGAGCCGATCGCGCCCTGCACGCGCAGGCCCATGTGCTTGCGGGCGGCGGCCACGATCTCCTTGGTGAGGGTGATCAGCGGCGCCGTGGGCGGCAGGTCGGTCAGCAACGCGTACGTGCGGCCGCTCTGCTGGCTGACCAGGGCGCTGCGCCGGTACGCGGCGGCGTGCACGGAGATGAGGCTGGTCATCTCGGCCCGGCGCAGCTCGTGCTGGGTGCGGTCGGCGTGCTCCTGGCCGCGCAGGGCGAAGACCACGACGGCGGCCGGTTTCTCCGGGTCGGCGCCGATCTGCTCGGCGATCGCCTCGGCGTCCATCCGGCCGTCGAGCAGGGACGCGAGCAGGTTCTCCCGGAAGGCGGCGGCGGGTTCACGCTGCTGGACCAGGTGCAGGGCGGTGACGCGGGCCGCGCCGAGCAGGGCGCGTTCGGCCTGCTCGGTGAGGGGTGTGGCGCCTTCCTGGACCCAGATCGTGCCGAGTGGCTGCGTGCCGGCGTGGATGCCGACCGCGATGCGGCGGCGGATGCCCAGCTCGGGGCGTTCGTCGATGCGGACGACCTCTTCACCGGACCGCAGGCGCTGGTAGACGCCCCACTCGCGAAGCATCTTCAGGTACGGCTCGGGTCCTTGGCGGCCCAGGATGGACAGGCGGCGGAGTTCGTCCACCTCGTCGATGGAGCGGGAGTAGGCCAGCACGCGACTGGCGGTGTCCTCGATGCTGACGATGCCGCCGGTCAGCGAGGCGATGGTCTGGGCAAGGCCGAACAGGTCACCGAGGACTTCGCCCGCGCCCGCGTCGGCCGTGACGCGGGCGTTGTGCACGACGCCCTTGGCCAGCGCTTCGAGGTGTTCCCACCGGACCTCGGGCCGCACGGCGAGCAGCGCCACGCCCGCGTCCGCCGCCGCCTGCCTCAGCACGGGCACCGGCACTTTGACCGCCACCGCCACCGCTCCCCCGGCTCCAGCGGCCCTGACCAGCGGCAACGCCGCCCGACCGCGCGCACCGATGATCAACGCGAGATCGCCGGGGCGGACGTCGGGCGTGTCGTCGGGGTCGAGGATGACGACGTCGAGGACGTCGGCCTCCAGCCCGTGCGGCGCGACCTGCACTTCGACCAGCGGATCGCCGAGCGCGATCAGAACCTGCCGCAGACTCACTTGTTGTCCATTCGTACAACGGAGGATGGCCAAGCCTAGACGTCTGGACAACGGAGCGCTTGGTCGGAAGTCCTACCGTTGGTACACCAACCCTGTGGCGTAAGGAGCTGCTTGTGGATGCCGTGACCACGGTCCCCGCACCGGTGAACGAGCCCGTCCTGAGCTACGCCCCCGGCACCCCGGAACGCGCGCAGTTGCAGGCGAAGCTGGCCGAACTGGCCAAGGAGCCCACCGAACTGACCCTCACCATCGGCGGGGAGCAGCGGGTCGGCGGTGGCGAGCGCTTCGACGTCGTGCAGCCGCACAACCACCGTGCCGTCCTCGGCACCCTGCACGGCGCCACGCAGCAGGACACCCGGGACGCCATCGCCGCCGCGCGGGAGGCCGCGCCGGCGTGGCGCGCCATGTCCTACGACGACCGCGCCGCGATCCTGCTGCGCGCCGCCGAACTGCTCGCGGGCAAGTGGCGGGCCACGCTCAACGCGGCCACCATGCTCGGCCAGTCCAAGACCGCGATCCAGGCCGAGATCGACGCCGCCTGCGAGCTGATCGACTTCTGGCGCTTCAACGTCTCCTTCGGCCGGCAGCTGATCGCCGAGCAGCCGCAGTCCTCCCCCGGCGTGTGGAACCGCACGGACCACCGCCCGCTGGAGGGCTTCGTCTACGCGATCACCCCGTTCAACTTCACCGCCATCGCCGGCAACCTGCCCACCGCGCCCGCCCTGATGGGCAACGTGGTGCTGTGGAAGCCGTCGCCGACGCAGAGCTTCGCCGCGCACCTGACCATGCGGCTGCTCGAAGAGGCGGGCCTGCCGCCCGGCGTGATCAACCTGCTGCCCGGTGACGGCCTGGCGGTGTCCGAGGTCGCGCTGGCCGATCCCGACCTGGCGGGCATCCACTTCACCGGCTCGACCCGCACGTTCCAGCACCTGTGGGGCCAGGTGGGCGCGAACATCGCGAACTACCGCTCGTACCCGCGGATCGTCGGCGAGACCGGCGGCAAGGACTTCGTGCTCGCGCACCCGTCGGCGGACGTGGACGTGCTGCGCACGGCGCTGATCCGGGGCGCGTTCGAGTACCAGGGGCAGAAGTGCTCGGCGGCGTCCCGCGCGTACGTCCCGCGTTCGGTGTGGAACCGGATGAAGGACGAGTTCCTGGCCGACGTCGAGTCGTTGACCATGGGCGACGTCACGGACTTCTCGAACTTCCTCGGCGCGGTCATCGACCGGCGGTCGTTCGACAAGCTGAACGGCGTGCTCCAGGCCGCTCACGGTGACGATCAGCTGGAGGTCGTCGTGGGCGGCACGGCGGACGACTCGGAGGGCTTCTTCGTGCGGCCGACCGTGCTGCTGGGCACCAACCCGGAGCACGAGGTGTTCACCACCGAGTACTTCGGGCCGGTGCTGGCGGTGCACGTGTTCGACGACGCCGACTACGACACCGTGCTGCGGCAGATGGAGAGCGCCGCGCCGTACGCCCTGACCGGCGCGATCATCGCCCAGGACCGGGCCGCCGTCGCGCACGCGCAGAACGAGCTGCGGTTCGCCGCGGGCAACTTCTACGTCAACGACAAGCCGACCGGCGCGGTCGTCGGCCAGCAGCCGTTCGGCGGCGGGCGGGCGTCGGGCACGAACGACAAGGCGGGCTCCGTGCACAACCTGCTGCGCTGGGTGAGCCCGCGTTCGATCAAGGAGACCTTCGCGGCTCCGACCTCCTACCGCTACCCGCACCAGGGGTGATCATGCTGCGCTCCACGTTGCTCGCCGCCTCGCGATCCGGGGCGATCCGCGGGCTGGTCGAACGCACGCCGCTGACCCGGCCGGTCGTCAAGCGCTTCATCTCCGGCGACGACGTGGACGCGGCCGTCGCCACCACCGGCGAGGTGCTGGCCGACGGCCGGTACGTCACGCTGGACCGCCTCGGCGAGGACACCCGGGACGCGGCGCAGGCCACGGCCACCGTCGAGGCGTACCTGGACCTGCTGCGCCGGCTCGAACTCGCCGGGCACAGCGGGCGGGCCGAGGTGTCGGTGAAGCTGTCCGCGGTGGGCCAGTTCCTGCCGGTGGACGGCGAGAAGACCGCGTTGGAGAACGCCCGCCGGATCTGCGCGGCGGCGGGTGCGGCCGGCACCACGGTCACCCTCGACATGGAGGACCACACCACCACGGACTCGACGCTCGGCATCCTGCGCGAGCTGCGGTCGGACTTCCCGTGGGTGGGGGTGGCGCTCCAGGCGTACCTGAAGCGGACCGAGCAGGACTGCCGGGACCTGGCGCACGCCGGGTCCCGGGTGCGGCTGTGCAAGGGCGCGTACCAGGAGCCCGCGGCGGTGGCGTTCCAGGACAAGGTGGACGTCGACCTGTCGTACGTGCGGTGCCTGAAGGTCCTGATGGCGGGCGCGGGCTACCCGATGGTCGCCTCGCACGACCCCCGGATGATCGCCATCGCTTCGGAGTTGGCGCGGGACCGGCGGCCGGACAGCTACGAGTTCCAGATGCTGTACGGCATCCGGGCGGACGAGCAGCGCCGCATCGCCGCCGCGGGCAACCGCATGCGCGTGTACGTGCCCTACGGCGACGAGTGGTACGGCTACTTCATGCGGCGGCTGGCCGAGCGACCGGCGAACGTGGCGTTCTTCCTGCGGTCGCTGGTCACCACAGGCTGACCAGGAACTGGTGGTGGGTCGCGCGGGCCAGGTCACGCCCGAACAACGCCGGGTTGCGCGCGGCCGACTCCCGGTAGAGCACGCACGCCTCGGCGATCGCGGCCGACGCCTCGTCGCGGCGGCCCAGTGCGGCGTAACGGAGGCTGAGCCGGTCCAGTGCGCCGGCCAGCTGGGGCGTCCAGTCGTCGTCTTCGGCGGCGACCACCCGGCACAGCGCCACGGCTTCCTCCGACACGGCCACGGCTTCCTCGGTGCGGCCGAGCGCGATGAGCCGCAACCCCAGGTCCGTCAACGCGTCCGCGAGTGCCGGGGAGTGCTCGGCCGGGTCGTCCTCGGCCAGTTGCCGGTAGAGGGCGACCTCGTGGCGTGCGGCTTCGAGCGCTTCCTCCCGGAGCGCGGCCAGGGCGGCGCGGGCGCTGAGCGCACCGTGCAGTTCGGCCAGTTCAAGCGTGGACGCGGTGCCGGCCTGGTCTCGGAGGTGGGCGCGGTCGTGCAGGAGGACTCGGGTGAGCATGGCGGGCAGCGGGTCGCGGTGGAAGCGGGGGTCGTCGAAGACGCGCCGTGCGACGGCTCGGACCGACGCGGGTGAGGTGAGCGCCCTCAGGGTGGCGGCGGTGGCGGTGGCGGCCAGGTGCGGGTGGGCGGTGAACAGCTCCTCGGCGCGGCGGCGGACGTGTGGCCAGCGGTCGGCGGCGCGGAGCAGGGTCTCCAACGCGTGCGGGGTGCGGTCGGGTGCGATCCGGTCGTCCAGCAACGTGACGGCGAGGAAGTCCTCGGCGAGCCTGCTGGTGGGCGGGTTCGGGTCGACGCTGACCAGCCACCGCACCAGGTCGGCCGGGTCGTCGGCCGGTGATCCGCACACGGCGGCGAGTGCGGCCAGGTGCACGTCGTGGCAGTTGTCCACAGGCCCGTAGTTGTCCACAGGCCCGCCCTCGGCCGACCCGAATTGTCGGTCCCAGCCGGCAAGATCAAAGCAGGGGTCCCCTTCGGCGGGGACCTCTGCGAAGCGTGAGGCCGCGTCCGGCGCGGGCGTAGTGGGGAGCGGACGGCCGAGGGCGTCGGCGAAGGCGGCGCAGGCCGTGGCGAAGGAAGGCCCGTGGCGGTCCGGGCCCACGACCAGCTCGGCGTTGCGGTAACCGCTGTCGCCCGCGCGTTGGCGTACCGACGACCACCACCACCCGGCGGTGCGGGCGACCAGGAGGACGCGGTCGGTCGCTTCCTGGAGCAGTTGGTGCAGGTTCCGCCAGGGCATCAGATCCGCGTCGTCCACCACCCGGACGGCGGAGGTGCCGGCGAAGTGCCGGGCCAATCTGGTCTTGCCGACGCCCGCCGGGCCGTGCAGGAGGAGCACCGACCGCGGCTCCTCGCCGTCCCGCCACCGCGCGAGAGCGTCGAGTTCGTCCGCACGCCCCTGGAACGGCACCACCTCGCGCCGCGGGTCGAGCAGCTCACCGGGCGTAGGGACGCGGTCCACCCGGCACATAGTGCCCGTATCCCCGCGCCACGATCAGGCGACCGGGTGCGAGCCCCTCGTCACGTTCAGGCCTTCGGCGCTCCGGAGGACTCGTCCTGCTGCCGCGGAGAGCTCACCGGCAGGCCGGTCAGTTCCGCCGACCGCTCCCACAGCGCGCGGGCCAGGGCCTGGTCGCGGGCCTGCTCGTTCTTGGGCTCCTCGCGGGTGAGGCGGTGGAAGTAGGCGCCGTTCACGGTGTCCGGACCGGGGGTGGTGGCCAGGTGCAGCAGTGGTTCGGCGCCCTGCTCGGGGCTGAGGATCATGGCCTTGGCGGCCTTGCCCAGCAGTCGGGACTTCATGATCGTTCCCAGCACCGCGTTGTCGCGCATGACGTCGGTGGCGACGGATCCGGGGTGGAAGGTCGAGGCGGTGACGTCGGTGCCCTGCGTCCGCCGGGCGAGTTCGCTGGTGAACAGGATCGTGGCCAGCTTGGAAGCCCCGTACACCCGCATGCCGCGGTAGCCGTCCCGAGTGCTGTCCAGGTCGTCCGGGTCGAGGTGCGCCTTGCGGTACCGCATGCTGCCCGTGTTGATCACCCGTGCCCCGTCCGGGGACGCGGCCAGCCGGTCCAGGAGCAGGTTGGTCAGCAGGAACGGCGCCAGGTGGTTGACCTGGAAGGTCATCTCGTGGCCGTCGGCGCTGGTCTTGCGACTGGTGAAGATGGCGCCGGCGTTGTTGGCCAGGACGTCGATCCGGTCGTAGGTGTCCAGCAGATCTGTGGCGAGCCTGCGCACGTCGTCCAGCGATCCGTAGTCCACCAGGTGCGCCCGGCCCCCGACCGCCGCCGCGACCGCCGCCGTCTTCTCCGGTGACCGGCCCACCACCGCCACGGTGGCGCCCAGCTCACCGAAACGGCGTGCCGCAGCCGCGCCGATCCCGGCGCTGGCACCGGTGATCACCACCGTCTTGCCCCGGAAGTCCTGCGTCATCGCCCTCGATGTCCTCTCTGGAAGGTTGGTCAGCACAAGTGGCAGTTAACTGCCATTTGGGGCGAGATTAGCACAAGTGACAGTCGACTGCCGGTTGCTAGGATGTCGTGGTGGCCACCGGGACCGAGCGGCACCTCCGCGCCGACGCCGCGCGCAACGCGGAGCGCATCCTGGGCGCCGCGCGCGAGGTCTACGCCGACCTGGGCCCGGACGCGCCGCTCGAAGAGATCGCCCGCCGCGCCGGCGTGGGCATCAGAACGCTCTACCGCCGCTTCCCCAACAAGGAAGAACTCGTCCGGGCGGCCCTCGAACACGGCATCGCCGAGCAGCTGGCCCCCGCCATCGGGCAGGCGCTGGGCGACGACGACCCGAAACGCGGCCTGGTCACCCTGTTCGAGGCCGCGCTGTCCATGGCGGACCGCGAGCGCAACATCCTCGCCGCCGCGAACAACTCCGGCACCATCACCGCGGAAGTCAGCGCCCCGCTGATCGACTCGCTGAGCCTGCTCACCCGCCGGGGGCAGGAGGCCGGTGTCATCCGTGCCGATCTCACCCCCGAGGACATGCACCGGGTCTTGGGGATGCTCGTCGGCGTGCTGTGGACCATGAACCCCGGGGGCGAGGGCTGGCGGCGTTACGTCGCGCTCGTCGTCGACGGCCTGTGCTCCGTCGCGGCCGGCCCCCTGCCACCCCTGGTGCCCTTCGTGGAACCCGGCGACTGCCTCATCTGAGCCGTCGGCCCGGAATTGTCGGACCTGCCTTGCACAATCAGAGGCATGCTCGTCGCCCTGGTGTCGCACGCGGAGAACGCGGGTCGGTTGCGCGTGCTCTCCGACGCCGGGGTGCCCGAAGGACCTGTGGTGGAGACGTCGGACCTGGCGGCCGCCGTGTCCGATTTGGAGGTTCGACACAGACCCCGGTGGGTGTGGGCCGAGACGAACGAGGTCTACCCCGACCTGTTGGCGCACGGGGTCCGCGTGGAGCGGTGTCAGGACCTGGCGCACGCCGAGTACTTGTTGTTGGCCTACCAGGGTCGGCACAGCGAGCCGCGCGGGCTGGGTGCGGCGATCGCGCGGCTGCGCGGGTTGCCGGTGCCCGACGACCAAGGGCCGCGCAAGCGCGACACCCAGCCGACCCTGTTCGAGCCCGAGCAGGAACGGCTGCCCGGTGACGCCGACCCGTTGGACGCGGTGATCGCGGTGCACGGCGAGCAGCAGCGGCTGGTCGCCACGCTCGGGCACGCCGACCGGTTGCGGTTGCTGTTCGCGGCCGAGTCGGCCAGCGCGTTGGCCGCCGCCGAGATGACGCACTTCGGTCTGCCGTGGCGGGTGGACGTGCACGAGAAGCTGCTGGTGGACACGCTCGGCCCACGTCCGGCGAACGGGGTGCGGCCGATCCGGCTGGCGGAGTTGGCGGACCGGATCACGGCGGCGTTCGGCGGCAAGCCGATCAACCCCGACCACCCGCCGGGCATCGTGCGCGCGTTCGCCCGGGAGGGCATCGACATCCCGTCGGCCCGCGCCCGGGTGCTCAAGGAGGTGGACCACCCGGCGGTGGAGCCGTTGCTGGAGTACAAGGAACTGGCCCGGTTGTGGGTGGCGCACGGCTGGTCGTGGCTGGACTCCTGGGTGGCGGACGGCCGGTTCCGACCGGACTACGTGGTGGGCGGCGTGGTGTCCGGGCGATGGGCGACGCGGGGCGGTGCGGCGTTGCAGGTCCCGCGCACGCTGCGCACGGCGGTGCGGGCCGATCCGGGGTGGAAGCTGGTGGCGGCGGACGCGGCGCAGCTGGAGCCGCGGGTGCTGGCGGCGTTGTCGAACGACAGCCGGTTCACCGAGGTCACCGGGGACGACGACCTGTACACGGCGCTGGCCGGGGAGGCGTTCGACGGCGACCGGGGCCGGGCGAAGCTCGCCATGCTGTCCGCGATGTACGGCGGCACGGGCGGTGAGGCGGGTCCGGCGATGGCGGTGCTGCGCCGGCGGTTCCCCGAAGCCGTCGGGTACGTGGAGGCTGCCGCGCTGGCGGGCGAGCAGGGCCGGATGGTCCGCTCCCGGCTGGGCCGGACCAGTCCGCCGCCGTCGGAGGCGTGGCGCGCGGCAACCGGTGACACCGACGTCGGCGAGGACGCGTTGCGCCGGTCGCGGCGGGCGGCGCGGGACTGGGGCCGGTTCACCCGCAACTTCGTGGTGCAGGCCAGTGCGGCGGACTGGACGGCGGCGTTGCTGGGCGCGTTGCGGCGGCGGCTGCACCAGTCGGCACGCGGGTCCCATCTCGTGTTCTTCCAACACGACGAAGTCTTGGTGCACTGCCCGGAGGAGCTGGCCGAGGTGGTGTGCGCGGAGGTGACGGCGGCCGGCGAGGAGGCGTCACGGCTGGTGTTCGGCGCGACGCCGGTCCGCTTTCCGCTCAAGGCCGTGCCGGTGGACAGCTACGCCGACGCGAAGTAGCGGGTTTGGGCCGTTCGGTCGCTTGAACGATCGTTGTGAGAGCGCTCTCATGAGTGTGGAAGGCAATTTGTTGTCGTGCCGAACGCAGGGACAGTGACAAGGAGGTCACCGCTCATGGAGTTCAGCCGGAGCCGACGACGACGGGTCCTCGCGACCGCCGCCGCCCTCATCACCGCCGTGCCGCTCGCCGTCGTCGCCACCATGTCGGCGGACGCCTCGGTGCCACCCACCCCGCCGGGCTGGACACTCCAGTGGAGCGACGACTTCAACGGCGCCGCGAACACGCTGCCGTCGTCCTCGAACTGGATCTTCGACCTCGGCCACGCCTACCCCGGCGGTCCGGGCAACTGGGGCACCGGCGAGATCCAGAACTACACCAACAGCACGAACAACATCAAACTCGACGGCTCGGGCAACCTGCGCATCACCGCGCTGCGCGACGGCGCCGGCGCCTGGACGTCCGCCCGCATCGAGACCCAGCGGGCGAACTTCAAACCGCCGGCGGGCGGCAAGCTCGCCATCGAGGGCCGCATCCAGATGCCGAACGTCACCGGCCAGGCCGCGCTCGGCTACTGGCCCGCGTTCTGGGCGCTCGGCTCGCCGTACCGCGGCAACTACTGGAACTGGCCCGGTATCGGCGAGTTCGACGTCATGGAGAACGTCAACGGCATCAACTCCGTGTGGGGCGTGCTGCACTGCGGCGTGAACCCCGGCGGGCCGTGCAACGAGACCAACGGCCTCGGCGCGAGCCGGACGTGCCCCGGCGCGTCGTGCCAGTCGGCGTTCCACACCTACCGGTTCGAGTGGGACGACAGCTCCTCGCCCAAGGCGTTCCGCTGGTACGTGGACGGGCAGCAGTTCCACAGCGTCACCCAGAACCAGGTCGACGCGACCACGTGGAACAACATGACCGGCCACTCGGGCTACTTCCTGCTGCTGAACCTGGCCGTCGGCGGCGCGTTCCCCGACGGCGTGGCGGGCCACGCGACGCCGACCTCGGCGACCGTGCCGGGTCACTCGCTGGTGGTGGACTACGTCGCGGTGTGGACGGCCGGTGGCGGCACCAACCCGACCACCACGACCACGAACCCGCCCGGCGGCAGCGGGTGGGACGCGTTCAGCGACATCCAGGCCGAACAGGCCACGTCACGGTCGGGTGGTTCGGTTGAGGCGGCCGAAGGCGGTCAGGCGGTGGCGCAACTGCGCAACGGCAACTCGTTGCGGTTCTCCGGTGTCCGGTTCGGTTCCCGCACCGCCACGCAATTCGTCGCACGGGCCGCGTCCGGCGCGTCGGGCGGGGTGAGCGGCCTGGTCGAAGTGCGGCTCGACAGCCCGACCGCGGCACCCGTCGGCAGCTTCGCCATCGCCGACACCGGCGGCTGGCAGAGCTGGCGGACGGTGCCCGCGAACATCTCCGGGGTCACCGGCACGCACGACGTCTACATCACGTTCACCAGCGGCCAGCCCGCGCCGTACGTGAGCGTGAACTGGATCCGGTTCGGCACGTGAGTGCCCGTGGCGGGCCGCTCATGGCTTGCGCGGCCCGCCACTACCATCGTTCGGGTGTACGTCGAACGCCCGTACCCGGGTCTGGCCTGCGTGTGGCAGCGGAACACGCCGTCGGCCGCCGTCGGGCGGATCGTGCCGGACGGGTGCACCGACATCATCTACTCGGCTTCTTCCGGTGAGGTGTTCGTCGCCGGGCCGGACACGGTCGGCTACGTGACGCCGGTGCGGCCGGGGGCGTTGTTCGGCGTGCGTTTCGGTCCCGGCGTGGGGCCTTCGGCGTTCGGTGTGCCCGCGGTCGAACTGCGCGACCAGCGCGTGCCGCTGGAGGAGCTGTGGGGGCCGTCGTCACGTCTGGAGGACGCCCTGGGCTCGGCCGACAACCCGTGTTCCGTGCTGGCGTCGGCCGCGGTGACGCGGTTGCGGGAGACACCACCGGAGCCCGTGGTGGGTGCGATCGCGTCGGCCGTGTCGTCGTCCAGCGTGGGGGAATTGGCCTGGTCGTTGGGGCTCAGCACCCGGCAGCTGCACCGGCGCAGCCTCACCGCGTTCGGCTACGGGCCCAAGGTGCTGCACCGGGTGCTGCGGTTCGACCGGGCGGTGAAGCTGGCGTGGGCGGGCGAGCCGTTCGCCGACATCGCCCACCGCACCGGGTACGCGGACCAGGCGCACCTGTCGCGCGAGGTGCGCGAACTGGCCGGCGTGCCGCTGGGTCAGCTGATCCGGCCGTAGGCACGCAGCGTCAGCAGTGACTCGATAGTGATCACCGGCCGCCACTCGTAAGTTGTAACGGGAGTCCAGGCGGGCCACGGGAGCGTCCAGCCGCCGTCCTCCTGCCGGCCGGCGGCCAACTCGTCGAGGTCACGGCTCATCTCGTCGTCGGTGAACCAGCGCCGGGCCAGGATGTCCGGGGTCGACGCGTAGTTGTGCGGCTTGTGCGTCTCCCCCGACGCGTACCCCTCGGGCGCCTGGCCGTCGCCGAGGTCGACCAATCCCTGCTCGCGCACCAGCACACCGAGCCGTTCGGCCTCCCGTTCGGCCCTCGGCCGGTCGGGCACGTGGCTGAGGAACTGGACGCACGCGTTGATCTCGTACGGGTGAGACTTGGCGAGGTCGGTGATGCGCTGCCAGCAGAACTCCGTGGCGCGGTCCAGCCAGTCGTGCTGGACGCCCATCTTGTGCAGGACGCTCGCCAGCAGTGCCGTCATCAACAGGTCGCTGTCGTCCGACGCCTGCCACCACGGCGCTTTCGGGTGATCTCGTGCGGTGGTCAGGCAGTTCGGCACGCCACCGTCCGGGTTGGTGATCGTGGCGAGGAAGTCGCACGCCTGCTCGGTGTAGCGCGTCTCGCCCACCTCGTGGAACAGGGACAACGCCGTGTACGTGTGCAGTGGCTGACTCGTCGGCCCACGCCCGTCAGGCTCCAAGGCATGCCCGAACCCGCCGTCGTCGTTCCGGTAAGCCAGCACCGCCGCCGTCACGGGTTCGGCCGGCCCGTCGTCGAAGAGGTACAGGAACCGCCGCTGTTCGAGGACGCGCGCGTTGAGCCAGAGGAATGAACGAGCTGCATCAATCATGCCACCGACGGTATGCCCGCCGAGGTCGCGCCGTATTGAACGAATCGGACGTCCATCCCCCACCAGGAGTAACCGTCGCCATAGCCCCAACGGGGCCGAGACCCTGTGCCATCATCATTTCGGGCAGTTCAGCGTGAGGGGAGCACGACGATGTTGGACGCCGAGAGCGGCGGGGGCGCCAAGCGGATCGGGTTCATCGCGGACACGGTGACGAACGTCGTCGGCGACGTGGCACAGGGCATGGTGGGTGCTCCCCCGCCGAAGCTGGTCGCCACCCAGACGCAGTTCAGCGTGGACCCGGAGCAGGCGCAGAAGCTGATCGAGGGCTTGGCCGAGGCCCGCAACCGGTTGCAGGAACTGAACCGGAGCGCGCTCCAGCTCATGATGGTCCCGTCGTCAGCCAAAGACCCGTACAGCGCACAGGTGGTGGAGGCGATCCGTCGGACGGCGGGCAACGACGTCGGCGGCTACGGCTGGGCCAATACCATGGCGTACGAGGCGCTGACGACGACGATCGAGAAAATCGAAGCCTCCCTGGCCACCTACCGGAACCAGGACCAGGAAACCGCTGACGCCTTCAACGGCGGAGGGAAGTAGTCGATGAGGCGAGCAGTGCTGGCAGTCGCGGCGGCCGTGTCCTTCACGGTGCTGGTCGGTTGCACGTCGGTCAGCGGCGGCACGCCCGGGCCTGCCACGACCACGGGCGGTTCGGGGACGCCCACCGAGGCATCGGAGCCGACGTCGACCGGCAATGCGCCCGCGATCACCGGACCCGAACTCGACCTCGGCAAGGTCAGCGGCCCGTGCGACCTGCTCAAGGCCGACCAGTTGGCCGCCCGCGGCGTGACCAAGCCGGGCGCCAAGGAGGCCGATCCGGCGGGCCCGACCTGCCAGTGGGAGCCCGACGACGTGGTACGCGGCACCAGCATCGGCGTCACGATCATGTCGAAGGCCAACGGCTTGGACGACATGTACGCCAACCGCGCCCAGTTCCCGGTGTTCGAGCCGACCGAGGTGGCGGGCTACCCGGCGGTGAACGGCGACATCACCGACGCCAAGCACGGGGCGTGCTCCACCGCTGTCCTCGTGGCCAAGGGCGAGGCCTTCCTGGTCCAGATCGTGGTGAACGACCGGAACGCGCCCGCGTACAGCACCCCGTGCTCGGAGTCGAGCGCGGTCGCCGCGACCGTGGTCGGAAACCTGAAGGGGTAAGGACATGGCCGCTGAAGGAACCCAGCTGATGTGCGTAGGCGTCGGGGCCGACAAGATCTACAACTGGTTCGCGGAGAGCAAGGGACCGTCGCAGACGACCGACGCCAGTGAGCAGACGTGGCACGGCATCGCCGAAGGCCAGGTCGAGGTCAGTGACCTGATCAACCGGGCCGTGCGCGACTCCGGCGCTTCCTGGGAAGGCGCGGCGGGTGACGCGGCCCGGGCCAAGACCACGCCCTTGGCGAGTTGGTCGGAAACCGCGGGCACCAGCGCCACCACCGCCGGGCAGTCGAGCGCGGAGATCAGCATGGCGTTCCGGGACGCGGCGAACAACGTCATGCCACCGGTCACCGTGCCGGACAAGCCTTGGTACAACGACGTGATGCCCTGGGACACCGACTACGACGAGGCGGTCGAGCGGCACTCCCAGGTCAACGACCACAACGTGCAGGTGTTCAACAACTACGGCGCCCGGGTCGAGACCGCCCTCAGCGCCATGCCCACGTTCGAGGGGCCGGGCGAGGTCGACGGCAACGTCGAGCAAGAGAAAATCGTCATCCCGCCGCCCGACCGCGGCAAGGGCGGTGACGAGAACGATGACGACAAGACCGGTGGCGGCGGTGATCTGACCAGGACGAGCAGCACCACACGCACGACCGAGTCGTGGGTCGAGCCGACGATCCCGCCGCCGAACTCGAACGACGACGGCACGACCAAGAAGTCGTCGGTGCTGCCTGACATCAACAAACCCCAGGTCGAGGTGCCGTACCGGCCGCCGGACCCGAGGGACCAGCGCATGCCGATCGACCCGCGGGGGTTGCCCTACGACCCGCGGTTGCCGTACGACCCGCGCAACCTGAACGATCCGCGCAACCCCAACAACCCGCGCAACCGTCCCCCGGTGACGCCGGGCGTGCCGAATGCCGGCGGTGGTGGCGGCACGGGTCGCGGTGGTGGCGGCGGTGGCGGTGCCAGTGGGGTCGGACGGATGCCCGGTATGCCCGGTATGGGCGGTCCTGGCATGGGTGGTGCCGGTGGGTTCGGACCCGGTGGCGCGGCCGGTGCGATGGGGCACGGTGAGGGTCGTGGTGGCTTCGGCCCCGGTGGCGGCGCGGGCGGTTTCGGGCCCGGTGGCGCGGCCGGTGGTCGTGGTGGTGCGGGTGCGGCCGGTATGGGTGCGGGTATGGGTATGGGCGCCGGCGGTGCTCGTGGTCAGGGGGACGAGGACAAGGAGCACAAGGCCGCGTCCTACCTCCAGGAGACCGAGGACATCTTCGGCGACGGCACGATGGTGGCCCCGCCGGTCATCGGCGAATAGGTGAACAGGGGGGGAACGTGCTGCGCACCAGGGTCGCCATCCCGGTCGTCGCGCTCTACAACGCATGGCAGGCCGAGGGTCTGCCGGTGCTGCACAACGCGCTGCTGACCCAGGTCGACTTCGACGAGGACCGACTCGCCGAGGGTGACGTCACGGGTCTGGCCGACCTCGCGAACCGTGGCTGGGCCGAGTTGGAGCGGCTGGGTCTGGCGCGCGGTCGGCAGGTGCACGCCGATCTGGGACGGTCGCTGCGCATGATCGTCGACGCGAGCGCCGAGTACTACGCGTTCTTCAACCAGGGCGACGGCGACACGCGCACCGCCCTGGTCGTGCAGGCGGGTGACGAGGCGCTGCGCGTGGTGCTGCGGGCGGACCGGCACTTCGTGCTGGAGCCGGTGCGGGTCGAGGACGTGGTGCAGTCGCTGGTGTCGGCGTTGCCGGAGGCCAAGCCGGGTCGCGGCGGCGTGCTCTCGCTGCCCGCGGACGCGTTGACCGACAAGCCGCGCCAGCCCCGGCCGGACGAGGAGGGCGGGTCGTTCCTCCAGGCCAGCCGGCCGACCGGGGCGCACGTGAGCGAGGTGCAGCAGGTGCGCAAGCTGCTGGCCGAGCAACGCACCGGCGGCGGCCAGCTGTACGCCGCGCGGCGCGACCGGTTCGGGCGCAAGCAGCGCTGCGCGGCACCGCTGACCTACTTCGACACGATCACCGGTCGTTACCTGTCGGCGAAGGCGCCCGGCGGCGACGGCACGCCGTGGATCACCGTGCAGCCGGCCGACTTCACCACGTTGCAGAACCGGTTGCGGCAGCTCAGCGCCGACGCAGCGCCTCGCGGCTGAGCTCGGCCGGGCTGCGGTGCCCGGACAGGCCCAGGGTGAGGTCGAAGTCGGCGAGCAGGCTGCGCAGCACGTGCCGCACGCCGATCTGCCCACCGTGCGCGAGGCCGTAGGCGAACGGTCGTCCGACGAGCACGGCCTTCGCACCCAACGCGAGGGCCTTGACGATGTCCGCGCCGCTGCGGATACCGGAGTCGAACAGCACCTCCACCTGCTCACCGACCGCGTCGGCGATCTCCGGCAACACCTCCAGCGACCCGACCGCGCCGTCCACCTGCCGTCCGCCGTGGTTGGAGACGACGATCCCGTCCACGCCCGCGTCGACGGCCTTGCGCGCGTCGTCGACGTGCTGGATGCCCTTGAGCACGATCGGCCCGTCCCAGTGCTCACGCAGGAAGGACAACTGGTCCCACGACTTGTCTGTGCCGGTGAACAGCTGCACCCAACGCAGGATCGCCATCGGCAGGTCCTCCTCGGGCGACACGGCCAGCCCCGCCCGGAACGCCGGGTCGGAGAACGGAATGGCCGTCCCGATACCGCGCAGGAACGGCAGGTAGGACTGGTCGAGGTCGCGTGGCCGCCAGGCGAGGGTCCACGTGTCGAGGGTGACGACGAGGACCCGATACCCGGCCTTACGCGCCCGATCGAGGATGCTAGCGGCCACGTCCGGATCGTTCGGCCAGTAGAGCTGGAACCACCGGGCACTGTCACCGGCCGCCTCCGCCACTTCCTCAATGGTGTGAGAGGAAGCAGTGGACAGCACGAACGGCACACCGAGTTCGGCGGCCGCACGAGCAGTCGCCAGTTCCCCGTCCGGGTGCAAAATCGACTGAACCCCAAGCGGCGCAAGCAGAACCGGCGCCGGCATATCGGTACCCAGCAACGACGTCCCCAGATGCCGCTCGGTGGCGTTGGTAAGCATCCGCGGCACGATCCGCCAGTCGTCAAACGCCTCCCGATTCGCCCGAGCCGTTGCCCCCGCCCCAGCCGCCCCCGCCACATACCAGAACGGCCCAGGCCCAAGCCGCTCCCGAGCCGACGCCTCCAACCCCTCGGGATCGGTGGTGAACGGCGGCAGGTTGCCGGCCAGACCCTGGAGGTAGATCTCGTTCTGGTACGTGGCGAATCCGGTCATGGGTCCACCTTGCTATATGAACAGGCGTTTCGGCAGGAGCCACGTCAGGCGGTCGGAGCGCAGGACGGCCAGCGGGCCTACGACGGCCAGTAGTAGGACGTACCCGGCGACGAAGGGTGCTACACGGGGGTCTAGGCCGGCTGTTACGGCCATTGCGGCTAGGACCAGGGAGAATTCGCCGCGGGTTAGGACGGTTAGGCCGACGTCTACGGCTTGTCGGCGGTCGAATGAGTGGAGTTGGGCGGCGAAGAGGCCGGCGGCCAGGTTGAGCACGATGGTGACTGCTACGGCCGCCAGGATGGGCAGGACTACGGTGCCTACCGCGCCTGGGTCGATGCTCAGGCCGAAGATGAAGAAGAACAGTGCGCCGAACGCGTCCCGTAGTGGCAGCACGAGTTTGTGCACGCGTGGCGCTACGCCGGAGCTGCCCAGGACGGCGCCGACCATGAACGCGCCGATCGCGTCGGACACGCCTAACTCTTGCGCTACGGCCGCACCGGTGACGGCCACGCCTACGAAGCACACGACCAGCAGTTCGTCGTCGGCCGAGCCGAACAGCCTGGTCACCGCACGGCCACCCCAGCGGGCGATGGCGGCCAGTACCAGCAGGAACGCCAACGCCTTGGCGAAGTCCAGCAGCGCGGAGACGCCGGACGTGCCGCTGAGCACGGGTTGCAGCACCGCCAGGTACAGCGCGAGGAACACGTCCTCGATCACGATGATGCCCATCACCAGCCGTGACTCGGGGTTGCGCAACCGCCGTGCCTCGACCAGCAGTTTCGTCACGATGGCCGACGACGAGATGCCGATCGCGCCGGCGATCACCAGTGCCTCGCGCGTGCCCCAACCCAACGCGAACCCGAACGCCAGTCCGCCGCCGATGTTGAGCACCAGGTAACCGGTGCCGGCCAACGCCAACCGACGCCCACCCGACACCAGGTCGTCCACCGAGAATTCGAGCCCCAGGTAGAACAGCAGGAACACCAGACCGAGGCCGGACAGGACGCCCATCTCGCCGGCATCGTCCACAAGCGACAGACCGGGGGTGTTGGGACCGAACACGATTCCGGCCACCATGAACAGCGGGATCGTCGGCAGTCCTATCCGGACTCCTGCCCGCGCGATGACTCCTGCGGCGAGGAACGCGCCGCCCACCGCCAGCAATGCGTGCCCTGTGGTCATCGGCGGTCCTCCAGGGCGATCGCGACCGGTGCGGCGGTCAAGACCGTGGAGATCGTGCCGGCGACGAGGCCGATCAGCAGGGCGGTGGCGAAGTCGGCCAGTGAGCCGTCGCCTAGGACCAGCAGTGCGGCTAGCACGAAGAGGACGCCGATGCCCGTGTTCACGGTTCGCGGCAGGGTTTGCAACACGGCCGAACTCATCACTTCGGGGAACGGTGCGCGGGTCTGCCGGAGCTCGCGCACACGGTCGAACACCACTACCGAGTCGTTGACGGAGTAGCCGATCACGGTGAGCAGGGCGGCCAGGAACACGGCGTCAGCCGTCTTGCCCAGCCACGCGAACACGCCGACCAGCACGACGACGTCGGTGATGAGCGCGACCACGGTGGCCACGCCGAGCCGCCAGTCGAACCGCACGGCCAGGTACGCGAGCTGTGCGGCCACCGCGATGGCCAGGGCGATCAACGCGTTGCGCCGCAGTTCGGAGCCGAGACTAGGGCCGATCAGCTCGTTGCTCACCTGCTCCGCACCACCGGTCGCGCGGTTGACGGCCTCGGCGAGGCGCACCGCTGCGGCCGAGTCGATCGGGCCGGTGCGCACCGAGATGCCGTCGGAGCCGGACGTCACCACGACGGCGTCGGCGAAACCGGCGGACGCCAGTTCGGCCCGCACCCTGCCGGCGTCCACGGACGACGCGGTGAACTCCAGCATCCGACCGCCGGTGAACTCGACGCCCAGCTCCAGACCGCGCACGAGCAGGCCGACGACCGCCACCAGCAGCACCAACCCGGCGGTCAACAGCCAGCGGCGAGGTCGTTGGAACAGGGTGATCCCGCGTGCGGTCAGCCACGTGCGCACCCGGCCCAACGAGTGCAGCCCGCTCCACCGCGGCCGCCGTTCCATCACCGGCATGACCAGCTGCAACAGCACCCGGCTCAACACCAGTGCGCTGAACAACGACGCCAGCACACCGATCGACAACGTGACGCCGAACCCCTTCACCGGCCCGGTGGCCAGCCAGAACAGCAGACCCGCGGCCAGCAACGTGGTCACGTTCGAGTCCGCGACCGCGCTCAACGCCCCGCGGAACCCCTGGTCCACCGACCGGGGCAAGCGTTTGCGCCGCCCGAACTCCTCCCGCGCCCGTTCGAACACCAGCACGTTCGCGTCCACCGCCATGCCGATGGCCAGCACGAACCCGGCCAACCCCGGCAACGTCAACGTCGCACCGATCGCCAGCAGAGCGGCATACGCCAGGGCCGCGTAACCGGCGAGAGCCAGCACGGCCACCAGCCCCGCCAGCCGGTACACGAAGATCAGGAACAGCCCGGTCAACGCCACCCCGATGACCGCCGCACGGGCACTGGCCTCGATCGCCTCCGCACCGAGCGTCGGCCCCACGGTCCGCTGCTCCACCACCTCGACCGGCACCGGCAGCGCGCCGGACCGGATCACCAGCGCCAGTTCCTCCGCCTCGGCTTGGGTGAACCGACCGGTGATCTGGGTGCTGCCGCCGATCATGCCGGTGCCGCACACCACCGACGGATCGACTTGCGGCGCGGACACCACCTCGTCATCCAGCACGAACGCGACCCGCCGTCGAGGGTCACCCGGTGGTGAGCACGCGGCCTCGGCGGTCACCCGCTGCCACGCCTGTGGGGCGTCACCCTGGAAGTCGACGCCGACCACGTAGCCGACGCCCTGCGCGTTGGGCGTGGCGCGGGCGTCCTCGATGCCCTCGCCGGTCATCACGACGTCACCGAGGCTGATCGCGTCACCCTCCGGTGTCGGCACGTCGCCGAGCCCGGTCACCGGCTGCACGCGCAGCTGGGCGGTGCGGCCGAGCACTTCGATGGCCTCGGTCGGGTCCTGGACGCCGGGCAGTTCCACCACGATGCGGTGGTCGCCGGACCGGGCCAGCACGGGTTCGGCCACACCGAGTTCGTCGACCCGGCGCCGCAGCACCTCCATCGCGCGGTCGGTGGCGTCGGAGGTGGCTTCGGACGGGGTTTCCAGCACGATCTGGGTGCCGCCGCGCAGGTCGAGACCGAGGCGCGGTTGGACGGTGAGCAGGGTGAACGCGGACGCGGCGAGCACGCCGAGGGCTAGCAGCCCACGGACGAGTAGCGCTCGCCGCGCGCTGGGGCGCGGCATGGTGAAGGGACCTCCGGGTGAGGTGAACGGGTGGGTTCAGCTACCGGAGGTCGGGGGCGGTGCGCGTTCGCCGAGCGGCGTCTGGCCGTTGCGCTCGGGGGTGCGGTGGGTCGGGTCGACCACGTCCACCCGCACCGGCCGCGTGGGCGTGACGTGCACGGCGGGCTGGACGCCGTCCAGCGGTTGGCCCAGGTGGACCTGCACCGGGTGCACGGCGTTGGTGCCGCGAGTGGTCGTGCCGGGGAGGTGGGTGCCGTCCACGGTCGCCGAGATGGCGACGACGTCGGAAGGCGTGGTCGGGCCGGGTCCGGACACGACGAAACCCGCGATCAACGCCAAGATCGCGAGCAGCGCACGCCGGGTCATCGGTCCCCCTTCCCGACGTCCAGGTTAGCGACCGCCACCGAGAACGACGACGGCTCCGCCGACCAGCGCGCACATCCAGGCGATCACGAGCGGCTGCATCGTCGTCGCACCAAGGAAAAGCGCCACCGTCCACGCGACCAGCACGATCGCGGACACCCCGAACATCGCGACCACCACGGCCACCTTCGGCCGATGCCGGGGCAGTCGGAACAACGCCCGCCGCACCCCGCCCCTGGCCCGCAGCAGCAACTGCCCCACGACCGCGAGACAGCCGACGACCAGCAGGCCGGAGAACCAGCCGAGCAGCGGCGTCGGCTTCGGCATACCGGCCAGCATCAGGAGCAACCCGCCCGCGACCAGCAACGCGGCGAGCCGTGACAGCGCGGGCCACACCAGCACGTGCGCGGCGTGCAGCGCCTCGCCGGACGGCGGCGGCATGGGTGCGCCACCGCGCTTGCGCCGCACGGTGGCGAGGTTCGCGCGCACGTCGTCGTCACCGGGATCGAGGCGCAACGCGGTGCGGTAGGCGCGTTCGGCCGTGCCCCAGTCCCGCACCCGCAACGCGGCGTCACCGAGCACCTGGAACGCGCGAGCTTCGGTCGGCGCGAGGTGAGCCGCCTTCCGTGCGACCTCCACGGCCTCCCGCGAACCCTGCGGACTGGCCGCCAACACCTCGGCGAGCACCACCTGGCACCGCCAGTCGTCGGGCTTGCGGCGCACGCACTCCCGCGCCGCCACCACCGCTTCGGTGTGCCGTCCGAGTTCACTCAACGCCAACGCGGTCAGCCGCTGCGCCCACGCGTGGTCACCGTTGAGGACCAGCGCGCGCTTCGCCGCGTCCAGTGCCGGATCGGGTTCACCGACGTCCAGGTACGCGGCAGCCAGTCGGCACCACGCCTCGCCGTGGAGCGGATTGGCCACGAGAACAGGCTGGAGCAGGTCGATCGCCTTGCGCGGCAATCCGCGAGCAGTCAACTCGGCCGCCCGCACCACGACCGCAGCGATCGACTCCGACATCGCACCTCCCCGACCCCCCGACCAGTGTGACAGTGCTGATTGCCGCTGCTCCGCAGACGGCGGCTCGGTCGCCTGGAAGTCGATCGTTCGTGACCTCGCACCGGTGGTGCTGTCGGGTGACGGCCAGCTAGGCCAGATTGGCGAGGTCCAAGTTGCGCAGTTGGTCAGGGGAGACGGCTGCTTGGGCGTCGACCAATGCCTGCAACGCGGTGCCGTCGTCCCACTGGTTGACGTTCATCGCTGCTCGCAGCCGCCCGTCACGCAGCCAGAACGCGGTGAACTCGCGAGCGGCGACGTCACCGCGCACCACCAGTTCGTCGCGCTCCGCGTCGGCCAGCCCCCGGTACTCCATGCCCAGGTCGTACTGGTCGGTGTAGAAGTACGGCGCGGTTTGGTAGGGCTCGTTCAGCCCGAGCACGGTACCGGCGACGTGCGCGCCCTGGTCCTTGGCGTTCGCCCAGTGCTCGACCCGGACCCGCTGCCCGTAGCGGGGGTGCTGGTGCGCGGCGATGTCACCGACGGCGAAGACGTCCGGCGCGGACGTGCGCAGCGCCGCGTCCACGGCGACACCGCCCTCGGCCATGGCCAGCCCGGCGTCCTGGGCGAGACCGGTGTTCGGTGCGGCACCCACGGCGACGACCACGACGTCACCGGTCAGCTCGGTGCCGTCGGCGAGCCGGACGCCGCTCTCGGTGAAGCCGTCCACCCCGACGCCGAGCCGCCACGTCACGTCGTGCGAGGCGTGCAGGTCGCGGAACACCTCCCCCATCCGCGGCCCGAGCACGCGGCGCAGCGGCAGGTCGATCGGGTCGACCACGGTCACCGACGCGCCGTGCCGCCGGGCCGCGGCGGCCACCTCGCAGCCGATCCACCCCGCGCCCACGACCAGCACCGAAGCGCCGTCGGTCAGCTCCGCGCGCAACGCCAGCGAGTCCTCGACGGTCCGCAACGTGCGCAGACGTGGGAGCTCTCCACCCGGGACGGGCAACCGGCGCGGCGTGGAGCCGGTCGCCAGGATCAGCCGATCGTACGAATGCGCCGCTCCGGTCGAGTCGACGACAACCCGTTCGCCGACGTCGATCCGGGTGATCTCGATCTTCAGCCGCAGCTCGACCCGCTGGGTTTCGTAGAAATCGGGCTCGTGCACGCGGTGCGGCTCGTCGATGTCACCGAGCAGCAACTCCTTGGACAGCGCGGGCAGCTCGTACGGCTGGTGCGCTTCCCGGCCGAAGACGACGACGTCACCGGTGTAGCCGCGTTCCCGCAACGCACCCGCGGCGGCGGCCCCGGCCAGGCCTGACCCGATTATCACGATCCGTTGCGGTTCAGCCATTTTCTCACCCTTCTAGGTGACTGGATCGATGACCTCATGCGACGCTATCGATAGCTCGGCACGGTCGCCCGATGGGATTTTCCCCGTCATGGCACCAGTCCGCGTGCGTCTCTTCCCCGCGAGCGCCCGGATTGGTCCGAGCACCCCGTGTCGATACAGCTGGAGGTAGGGGGCCGTGGGAACAGGCAAGGAGTGGCAGATCTCTTGCCGCGACATCGCATCACGTCGCCGTGACATGACCGTTTTCGTCAGCCAGGGTCACGTCGTCGTGACCGTGCCGCCAGGTGAGACCGCCGTGCTGACCCCCTTGGAGGTGGGTCGCCTGCGCGCGGCTTTGCGCGATGCCGTGGTGAACGCGTCCGGCACGCCCGAACACTGATCACTCCGCACTCTTCCTACTCATGGGTAGGTAGTGTCAGTATCGAGGCTGTGAGCACTTACTTCGTCAGGCGCGACGCGGTGAACAGGATCGTGGGCGTGCTGCGGGCGTTGGTGACGCTGGTGCGCGCCGGTGTCGTGCGGCCGATGGGCCCTGGACGGTTGCGCGGCGTGCTGGACGCCTACCTCAGGTGGGACCTCACAGTGGCGTTCGGGTTCGCGACCGGCGCGGCCCGGCACCCCGACCGGCCCGCGATCATCGACGACGCCGGCACGCTCACCTACGCCCAGGTCGACGAGCGCACCACCCGACTCGCACACGGTCTGCACGACCTCGGCGCGCGGGCGGGTTCGAAAGTCGCGGTGCTGTGCCGCAACCACCGCGGTTTCGTGGAGACGGTGGCCGCGTGCGTGAAGCTCGGCGCGGACACCGTGCTGCTCAACACGGGTCTGAGCGCGGGCCAGATCGCGACCGTGCTGCGCGAGCAGGACGTGTCCGTGGTCGTCGCCGACACCGAGTTCCGCGACCTGCTGACCAACGCGCCGCGCAAGGTGCGCCGGGTGATGGCGTGGGTGCACGGCGTCACCAAGAGCAGGACGCTGGAGCAGCTGATCGCGGGCTCCCCCGCCACACCGCTGCCCAAACGCCCGCCGCGCGGCCGGATGATCGTGCTGACCTCCGGCACCACGGGCGCGCCCAAGGGCGCGAAGCGGCCGGAGCCGACGAGCCTCCTGCCCGCCGCCGCGTTGCTGTCCCGGATTCCGCTGAAGGCCGGTGACCGGTTCTCGGTGCCCGCGCCGCTGTTCCACACGTGGGGCCTGGCCGCGTTCCAGATCGGGCTGGTGCTCGGCGCGACCCTGGTGCTGCGGCGCAAATTCGACCCGGCGCTCACCCTCGCCGACGCGCGCAGGCACGGCAGTGACGCGTTGTTCGTCGTTCCCGTGATGCTGCAACGCATCCTCGACGTGACCGGGCGTCCGCACGTGCTGAAGCTGCGGGTGATCGCGTCCAGCGGCTCGGCGTTGCCGGCACCGGTCGCGCGGCGGTGCCTGGGGGACTTCGGCCCGGTGCTCTACAACCTCTACGGCTCCACCGAGGTGTCGTGGGTCAGCATCGCCCGGCCGGACGAGCTGCGACGGCACCCGGACACCGCCGGTATGCCGCCGCACGGCACCCGGCTGGAGATCCTGGACGACGCGGGCGACGCGGTGCCCGTCGGCACCACCGGCCGCATCTTCGTGGCCAACGAGATGCTGTTCGACGGCTACACCAACGGCAGCGGCAAAGAGGTCCGCAACGGCCTGATGTCCACCGGTGACGTCGGCTACCGCAACGCCGACGGCCTGCTGTTCGTGGCCGGCCGGGACGACGAGATGATCGTCTCCGGCGGCGAGAACGTGTACCCGCGCGAGGTCGAGGACCTCCTCGCGGGCCTGGCCGGGGTGCGTGAGGTGGCCGTGGTCGGCGTGCCGGACGAGCAGTTCGGCCAACGGCTCGCCGCGTACGTGGTGCGCGAGGAGCCGGGTGCGCTGGACGAGGACGCCGTGCGCGCGCACGTGCGCGACAACCTGGCCAAGTTCTCCGTGCCGCGCGAGGTGGTGTTCCTCGACGCACTGCCGCGTAACGAGACAGGAAAGGTGCTGAAGCGGGAGCTGCGGTGAGTACCGTCGGCGGAGCCGACAATCAGACGACAGCCGGCAGGAGTCGACCGGACAACAGCTGGCAAGGGCCGACAACCAGACAACAGCCGTCGGGGGCGACCTGACCATGACGATCCCGGTCCAGCGAGCGGCTGATCCACGCGAGGCCGCGGTGTCCAACCTGCGCGAGGCGCGGATGGCCCTGGACGAGGGACGCCCCGGTGACGCGTTGGAGTTCGCCGAGAAGGCGGTGGCCGCGTTCTCGTGGCTGGACGACGCCGAAGGCGTGGCGCACAGCGTGCTGGCCCAGTCGGTGGCGCTGGGCAAACGCGGGCTGCTGCCCGGCGCGCTGGACACCATCGACCGGGTGCAGCAGATCGCGGTGGCCAACCGGCACGTCGGGTTGCAGGCGTGGTGCAACTTCTCGCAGGCCGTGGTGGAACTGCGGCTGGACTCGCGGGAACGGTCGCTGCACTCGTTGGCGCGGGCCATGGGGCTGGCCGAGCTGACCAAGGACGTCGAGCTGATCGGTTCGATCCTGTTCGAGCAGGCCAACGTGCTGCGCACGCAGTACCACGAGCACTGCATGATCCGTTCGGCGGCGAGCCGGTGCAGCCCGGACGGCGAGCCGTGCACGCGCAAGCTGCGGCGCGCGGAGGCGTTGTGCGCGCAGGTCCGGGACCGGTGGAAGCACCTGGACCAGCCGGTGCGGATGGCCCGGCTGAACCTGCTGCTCGCCCACGTGCGGCTGGACCTCGGCGAGGTGGAGCGCGCGCTGCGCTCGTGCCAACGGGCCGACCAATTGCTGGCCAAGCAGGACCGGCCCGTGCTGCGGGCCGAACTGCTGATGGCGCGGGCCCGGATCAGCGGCGCGCGCGAGCGGTATGACGATCAAGTGCGGTTGCTCACGCGTGCGGCGGAATTGGCGATGGGTGTGCTGGCACGTGAGGTCGCGGTTCGGGCGCACGGCGCGTTGAGCGTGGCCTATGAGCGTGCCGGAAAATTGGATTCGGCATTGCACCACGCCCGGTCTCAATTGGAGCAGTACCGGTTGTGGGAGTTGCAGGAGGGCCGCGACCTACTCCGAATGCGGGAACACGACCTGTCCGCGCGACTGGTGGACCAGTTGGCCGACCACACATTCGGGCTGCGCCGGGAGAACGGGTTCGCGCGGTCGTCCCGGCCCGATCCGCTGCGCAGTTCGGCCACCGCGGAGCAGGACAACCGGCGCCTCGCGCGGGCGTTGCGGGCGGGTCTGACCAAGCGCGGCATCGAGGTGTTGCGGCGGGTCGCGGCAGGTGAGAGCACCGCGACCATCGCGGCCGGGCTGGCGTTGTCGCCGAAGACCGTGCAGAACCACCTCCAGCGCATCTACCGGACCATCGGGGTGCGCGACCGGGCGGGCGCGGCGGTCTGGTGGGTGGACTTGGACGAGGAGTCACAGGTGCGGCCGGGATTCGACTGAGTCGCTTCCGGACTTCCGGCTCGTTACCCGCAATGGTGGGATGTCCCCGACGATCGGGGTGTCCCCGTTGGGGGTATTGCCTAGCAGGCCGAGTCAGAAGTGGGTGATGACCGTGATGACCCCTATGTGCCATGCTCCGCTTGGACGTTTCCGGGCGTCCACTGCGGATCTGGTCCGGCTCCCCCCTGCCGACAAGCCGCTGCCGATTGAACGGAGTATGACGATGATTGTGCACACCCTGCACAAGATCCTGGCTGCGCTCGCCATCTGCGCCGGCCTCGCCGTGCTCGCCGCCGTGCCCGCGACCGCCGACGAGTCAGACGTCGACTCCTCGGGCGGACCGTTCATGCCGCCGTACTCCGCACCGCAGTAACACGCCTCTCAGGGCCGGGTTCGCGCGCACGTGGACTCGGCCTTGAGGCACAGTGGACGGCGTGAGCAGCGATGTGTTGCGCCTGCGTGCGCCGCGGCACCAGGTGAGCCGCAAGTCGATCACCCTCTGGACCCTGCACGCGCTGATCGGCTGGACGGTGCTGCTGGTGCCGCAACTGGTCGTCCTGATCTTCGCCTCGTCCCCGTGGCAGCTCACGGCCGCGATCGCGACCCTGGTGCTCGGCACCGCGCACACGCTGGTGATGCCGCGCTGGCGGTACCGGGTGCACCGCTGGGAGGCCACCCCCGACGCGGTCTACACGCTGGCCGGCTGGCTGAACCAGGAGTGGCGCATCGCGCCCGTCTCGCGCATCCAGACCGTGGACACCAAGCGCGGACCGCTGCAGCAGCTGCTCGGCCTGTCCACGGTCACCGTGACCACCGCTTCGGCGGCCGGACCCGTGCACATTGAGGGCTTGGACCACGCGGATGCGGTGCGGCTGGCGGACGAGCTGACCACCACCACCCAGGCCACGCCGGGTGATGCCACGTGACCACCGACCTGCCGTCCGGGATGTCTTCCGATTTGCCCGCCGACTTGCCCGCCGCGCCGGAGTACGCCGAGCCGGTGGTGGACTGGCACCGGCTGGACGTGCGGATGCTCATCGTCCGCCCGCTCAACGAACTGATCGGCCTGGTCCCGCTGCTCGTCGGCCTGCTGGTGATCGGCGGGGGCGAGACGTGGCGAATCCTGACCAGCCTGGGCGTGATCGTCGCGATCGTGCTGTTCGGCCTGCTGCGCTGGATCACCACCCGGTACCGGATCACCACCGAGCAGGTCGAGATGCACACCGGTCTGTTCGTGCGCAAGCGCCTGGCGGTGCCGCGCGACCGGATCCGCACCGTCGACCTGACCGCGAAGCTCGGGCACCGGCTGTTCGGGCTGTCCGCGATCCGGGTCGGCACCGGGCAGCGCGACCAACCCGGTGAGGACGGACTGACGCTGGACGCGGTGTCGTCGGCCGAGGCGGAACGGCTGCGCGTGCTGCTGCTCACCATCGCCAAGGCGGAGAACCCGGCGGTGACGGAGGTCACCGCGGAACGGCCGAGCGTGGTGCTGTCCAAATGGGACAAGAGCTGGCTGCGGTACGCGCCGTTGACGTTGTCCGGTCTGGTGGCGGCCGGTGCGCTGTTCGGCTTCGTGATGAACTTCGCGCGCGAGTTGGACATCGAGGTGTTCGACCCGATGACGCAGGCCGCGCACTGGGTCGCGGAGCAGCCGATCGGGTTGACCGTCGCGTTGTTCACCGGAGTGGTGCTGCTGGTCGCCACGCTGGGCTCGGTGCTGGTGTACGTGGTGCAGTTCTGGGGCTACCAGCTGACCCGCGAGCCGGACGACACGGTCCGGGTGCGCCGGGGTCTGCTCACCACGCGCTCGGTTTCCGTTGCCGAGCAACGACTTCGCGGCGTTGAGCTGGTCGAACCGCTGCTGCTGCGCGCCGGACGGGGCGCCCACGCCAAGACGGTGACCACGGGTCTGGGCCGCAAGGGCGAGAGCAACCTCCTGCTGCCGCCCGCGCCGGTCACCGAGGCGCACCGGGTGTCCGCCGCCGTCCTGAGGCAGGACGAGTCGCCGACGCGGACCCCGTTGCGGCGGCACCCCCCGGCCGCGCTGCGCCGCCGGATGGTGCGCGCGGTCGTGCCGTTGCTGGTCCTCGCGGCGGTGCTGGCGTGGTTCGCGCCGAGTTGGACGTGGCAGGTCGTGCTGGCGCTGGTGCCGTTCTCCGCCGCCCTGGGCTGGGACCGCTACCGCTCGCTCGGCCACGCGTTGACCGACCGCTACCTGCTCGCCCGAGCGGGTTCGGCGGTCCGGGAAACCGTTGCGCTGCAACGCACCGGCATCATCGGCTGGCGCATCTCCCGCTCGTTCTTCCAGCGCCGCGCGGGTCTGGTCACCATCTCCGCCACCACCGCCGCGGGCAACGGGGCGTACCACGTGATCGACGTGGCCGAGGCCGACGGTCTGGCGTTCGCCGACGAGGCCGTGCCCGACCTGCTGCGGCCGTTCCTGGAGCGGTGAGCGGGGTGTTCCGGCCGGTTCCCCCCTGGCCGGAACACCCCGCCTCGTGCACGCTCCCAGGACTCCCATCGCGAAGCCCTCGGCCTGGCCTGGCCAGGCGCAGCAAGGCCCGTTCGCCGAGACCAAGGCGCTGCTCGGGCTCGGCGATCCGGAGTCGGTGAGGGGAAGCGCCGGCCATCGCCCGTGCCCATGGGTACAAGCGGCGCGAACAGCAGGCGTTGGACGCGCTAGCCGGCTGACCGGAACGTGGTCCGGTAGACGCTGGGCGCCACACCGAGCGTCGCGCTCATCTGCAGCCGCAACGCCGCACTCGTGCCGAACCCGGAGTGCCGGGCCACCTGGTCGATGACCAGGTCCGTGGTCTCCAGCAGGTGCCGGGCCCGCTCGACCCGCTGCTGTGTGATCCACTTCCCCGGACTCACCCCGGTCTCCTCGCGGAACCGGCGGGTGAACGTGCGCACGCTCATCCGCACGTGAGCGGCCAGCGCGCGCAGCTCCAACGGCTCGTGCAGGTGCTCCAGCGCCCACGCGCGAGCGGCGGCGGTGGAGGTGTCGGTGACCTCCGGGACCGGGCGCACGATGAACTGCGACTGGCCACCCGGCCGCCACGGCGGCACGACGCACCGGCGTGCGGCCATGTTCGCGACCCCGCTGCCGTGGTCGCCCCGCACGACGTGCAGGCACAGGTCGACGCCCGCGCCGACGCCCGCCGAGGTGAGGATGCCGCCCTCGTCGACGAACAGCACGTCCGGGTCGAGGTCCACGTCCGGGAACAGCCGGCGGAAGTTGTCCGCGTGCGCCCAGTGCGTGGTGGCCCGGCGGCCGTCCAGCAGACCGGCCGCGGCCAGCACGAACGCGCCCGTGCAGATGGACATCACCCGCGCGCCGCGGTGCGCCGCCGACCGCAGGGCCTCCCGCACCGACTGCTCCACCGTGCCGTCGGCCAGCACCGACGCACCGTAGGACACTCCGGACGCGATGACCGTGTCCGCCTCCGCCAGCAGCTCCAGGCCGTGGTCGGGCGTCACGGTGAACCGCGCCGAGGTGCGCACCGGCCGGCCGCCGGGCGTGCAGATCCGCACTTGGTAGAGCCGCCGCTCCTGCTCGTCACGGGCGGCGTGGAAGACCTGCGTCGGTGTGCCGAGGTCGAACGTGACGGCCTCGTCCAACGCGAGCACTGCGACCAGGTGCGGTCGGTTCATGGCCCGATCCTTGCACAGGATGGCCTTCGAGCCACTTTCCGGAACCGCGTCGTATCCAGGACGCTTGTCCGGTGATTCGTTACCGACAGAACTGGCCATGGGTAATCGCGGGCATCGGCTTCGTCGCGCTCGTCGGTGCGGCGGCGTTCCGGTCGACCCCGGGCGCGTTGGTGGAACCGCTGCAACGCGAGTTCGGGTGGTCGACCGCCACCATCGGTTTCGCCGTGTCGGTCAACCTCGCGCTGTACGGCGTGACCGCGCCGTTCGCCGCCGCCCTCATGGACCGCTTCGGCGTGCGCAGGGTGACGGCCGGCGCCATGGCACTGATCGCGCTGGGCAGCGGGTTGACCGTGTTCATGACCACGTCGTGGCACCTGGTGATGCTGTGGGGCGTGCTGGTGGGCCTGGGCGCGGGCTCCATCTCGCTGGGATTCGTGGCCACCATCGGCAGCCGCTGGTTCATCAAGCGCCAAGGCCTGGTCACCGGCATCCTCTCGGCCGCCAGTGCGACCGGTTCGCTGGTGTTCCTGCCGCTGGTGACGTCGCTGTCCGAGTCGTCGGGGTGGCGGACCTCCGCGATTGTGGTGGCCATGGCGTCGCTCGTGGTGGTGCCGCTGGTGCTGCTGTTCTTCCGCGAACACCCCGCCGACGTCGGGATCGCGCCGCACGGCGGTGACGAGATCGTGCCCCCGCCGCCCGTGACCGGCGGTGCCGCGCGGCTGGCCATCGACGGGCTGAAGAACGCCGCCCGCACCAAGCAGTTCTGGTTCCTCGCGGCCGGCTTCGCCATCTGCGGCGCCACCACCAACGGCCTGGTCGCCACCCACTTCATCCCCGCCGCGCACGACCACGGCATGCCCAGCACCACCGCCGCGGGCCTGCTCGCCCTGATCGGCGTGTTCGACCTGGTGGGCACGATCCTGTCCGGCTGGCTCACCGACCGCGTCGACTCGCGCATCCTGCTGGGCGTCTACTACGCGCTGCGCGGCGCGTCACTGCTGGTCCTGCCCCAGCTGTTCGGCGAGTCGGTGAGCGGGTTCATGCTCATCTTCGTCATCTTCTACGGGCTGGACTTCATCGCCACCGTGCCACCGACCGTGGCCCTGTGCCGGCAGCACTTCGGGATGTCCGCCCCGATCGTGTTCGGCTGGGTCTTCGCCTCGCACCAGATCGGCGCGGCCTTCGCCTCCACCCTCGCCGGTGTCACCCGCGACAGCTTCGGCGACTACGCGCCCGCCTGGTACGTCGCCGGTTTCCTCAGCATCGGCGCCGCGGTCCTGTCCATGAGGATCAAGGCCTCTCGGGTGGAAAGCCGACCCGAAGCCCCCGCAGCGGCCTGATCCCAGGCGGAGGGGCACTCGCGGCGCCCGACAACCCCGCCGTGATTCGGCCGGGTTGTCGGGCGCCGTTCGCGTTCACCCGCCCGAGTGCACTCCGTCGTCGCCCTGAGCGTGATGAGATTGGTAGGGGCCGCCACCCGAAGCGACGCGGGTCCACGACGACCGGGCGACTAGGCTCGCGCGGGTGATGGATCGTTTGGTGTGGATCGACTGCGAGATGACCGGCCTCGACCTGGGCAAGGACGCCTTGATCGAGATCGCCGCGCTGGTGACCGACGCGGAGCTGAACGTGCTCGGCGAGGGTGTCGACGTGGTGATCCACGCCGACGACACCGCGCTCGACTCGATGCCGGACGTGGTCATGCAGATGCACGCCAAGTCCGGGCTCACCGAGGAGGTCCGGCGGTCCACGGTGACGATCGCCGACGCCGAGGCGCAGGTGCTGGCCTACATCCGCGAGTGGGTGCCGGACCCGCGCACCGCGCCGCTGGCGGGCAACTCCATCGCCACCGACCGCGGGTTCATCGCCCGCGACATGACCGCGCTCGACGCCCACCTGCACTACCGCATGGTCGACGTGTCGTCGATCAAGGAGCTGTGCCGGCGCTGGTACCCGCGCATCTACTACGCACAGCCCGAGAAGGGCCTGGCGCACCGCGCGCTCGCCGACATCCGGGAGTCCATCCGGGAGCTGGCGTACTACCGGCGGACGGCGTTCGTGCCGCAGCCCGGCCCGACCTCGGAGCAGGCCCAGGCCGTGGCCGCGGAGCTCCTGGCCGCCGACGGCCTGAAATAGGGTCGATTTCAGACCCGGCGGTAGGGCACTGTATGCTTCATCCGCCGGGTCAGCCGGTCTTGGTGGGTGTAGCTCAGCTGGCAGAGCACTGGGTTGTGATCCCAGGTGTCGCGGGTTCAAGTCCCGTCACTCACCCCAAGCGAAACGCCCCTCGACGCCTCGTCGAGGGGCGTCTTCTTTTGTCCCCCTGCCGTGGAGTTGTCATGAGCGCCACACTCGTCGCGAAGGATCTGGCCGCCGGGCACGGCGACCGCGTGCTGTTCTCCGGACTGGACCTCGTCGTCGCGCCCGGCGACGTGATCGGCCTGGTCGGGGCGAACGGCGCCGGAAAATCGACATTGCTGCGGACGTTGGCCGGCCTGCTGCCCGCCGAGCAGGGTGTGATCCGCCTCTCCCCCACGACCGCGACCGTCGGGCACCTGCCGCAGGAGCCGGACCGGCGTCCGGGCGAGACGGTGCGCTCGTTCCTGGCCCGGCGCACGGGCGTGACGTCGGCGCAGGCCGAGCTGGACCGGGCCACCGAGGCGTTGACCGCCGGCGCGGCCGACGACGGCTACTCCGAGGCGCTGGAGCGGTGGCTGGCGCTGGGTGGCGCGGACCTGGAGGAGCGGTCGCTGGAGGTGGCGGCCGAGCTGGGTCTGGACGTGTCGCTGGACCTGCCGATGACGGCGTTGTCGGGCGGCCAGGCGGCGCGGGCGAGCATGGCGTCGTTGCTGCTGAGCCGGTACGACGTGTTCCTGCTGGACGAGCCGACCAACGATCTCGACCTGGACGGTCTGGCGCGGCTGGAGCGGTTCGTCACGGGACTGCGCGCGGGCACCGTGGTGGTCTCGCACGACCGCGAGTTCCTGGCCCGCACGGTGACGCGCGTGGTGGAGCTGGACCTGGCGCAGCAGCAGGTGCGGTCCTACGGCGGCGGGTACGAGTCGTACCTGGAAGAGCGGGAGATCGCCCGCAGGCACGCGCGTGACGACTACGACGAGTACGCGTCGACGCGGTCGGCGTTGGAGGAGCGGGCGCGGTCGCAGCGTTCGTGGATGGAGAAGGGCGTGAAGAACGCCCGGCGCAAGGCCCCGGACAACGACAAGGTCGGGCGCAAGTTCCGCACCGAGGCCACCGAGAAGCAGGCGTCGAAGGCCCGGCAGACCGAACGGCTGATCGAACGGCTGGACGTGGTCGAGGAGCCGCGCAAGGAGTGGGACCTGCGGATGGAGATCGCCGCCGCGCCCCGGTCCGGCGCGGTCGTCGCGGTGCTGCGAGCGGCGGTGGTGACGCGAGGGTCTTTCACGCTGGGGCCGGTGGACCTCCAGGTGGACTGGGCGGACCGGATCGCCATCACGGGCGCCAACGGTTCGGGCAAGTCGACGTTGCTCGCGGCGCTGCTCGGCCGCGTCACGCCGACCTCGGGCTCGTCGTCCCTGGGCTCCGGCGTGGTGGTGGGCGAGATCGACCAGGCGCGCGGCCTGTTCCTGGGCGACGAGCCGCTGCTGGACGCGTTCGGCGCCGCCGTGCCGGACCTGGTACCGGCCGACGTGCGCACGTTGTTGGCGAAGTTCGGCCTGAAGGCGGCACACGTCCTGCGGCCCGCCGCGTCCCTCTCCCCCGGCGAACGCACCCGTGCCGCGTTGGCCCTGCTCCAGGCACGCGGCGTGAACCTGCTCGTGCTGGACGAGCCGACCAACCACCTGGACCTGCCCGCGATCGAACAGCTGGAGTCGGCACTCGACACGTACACCGGCACGTTGCTGCTGGTCACCCACGACCGCCGGATGCTCGACGCAGTGCGAACGACCCGCCGCCTGGTGGTGGCGGCGGGTCGCGTCACAGATCTTTAGTGCCTAGCGTCTTCAGTGCCTAGCGGTTGCCCTTGACCCACTGGTCCCACGGGATCTGCCAGTCGCCGAAGCCGTCCCAGGACTCCAGGACCGGGCCGCCGGAGTTGGTGACGACCACGATGTCGCCCTGCTTGGAGTTGTCGAACACCCACTTGGCGTTCTCGGGCGAGAGGTTCAGGCAGCCGTGGCTGACGTTGCGCCTGCCCTGGTCGCCGATCGACCACGGCGCGCTGTGGAAGAAGATGCCGGAGTTGGACATCCGGTACGCGAAGTCGACGGGCGTGACGTAGCCGCCGGCCTCAAGGGAGAGGCCGTAGGTGCGGGAGTCCATCACCATGTGCGCGTGCTTCTCCATGAGCACGTAGGTGCCCGTGGGGGTGGGGTTCTGCGCGTCGCCCATCGAGGTCGGCATGGTGCGCACGACCTGGCCGTTGACCTTGGTGGTCACCTGGTGGGTCTGGCCGTCCGCCTCGTGCACGACCGCGTCACCGATCGTGGTGGTGATCACGCGGTCTTCCTCGCCGTAGACGCCGTTGCCCACGTGCTTGCCGTAGATCTTCGCGTTGATGGTGACCTTGGTGCCGGGCGCCCAGTAGTTCTGCGGGCGCCAGTGCACGGTCTTCTCGTCGAACCAGTAGAAGGCGCCCTCGACCCGCGGCTCCGTGGTGATCGAGATCATCGCCTCGGCGGCGGCCTTGTCCGCGATCGGCTCGTCGAAGTAGAAGGCGAGCGGCTGGCCGACGCCCACCGTGGTGCCGTCCTGCGGGTTGACCGAGAGGTAGGTCAGCGTGCGCGGCTTGACCGTGGTGAAGGTCGACGTCTTGGTGACCGGCTTCCCGTCCGCGCCCTCACCCGTCACGGCCAACGTGTACGTCTTCTGGTAGCCCAAGGGTTCCGTGTTGGTCCACTGGAGCCCGTCGGGGCTCACCTGCCCGGCGACGGCCACCCCCTCGGGGTTGGTCAACACCACCTGGGTGATCTTGCCGTCCGTGGCCGTGGCCACGATCGGCACACCCGGCGGCACGTCGACCGCCGCGTCCGCCGGCCCCGTGGTCAACGACACGGGCTTCGGCGGCGGTGTGGACGAGGTCGTCGTGGAGGTCTCGCCGGCGGCGTCCCCGGTAGCGGCAGAGCCGGACGAACAACTCGTGACCAACGCCGCGACCAACCCGATCGCGACGATCCCCAGCGCTCCACGCGCCCCCCGCTTGCGGTGCATCCCGTCCTCCGCTTCGTCCCCATAACACCAAGACGGCTCCAACACAGGAGTCTCGCCGGGGTGTCCCCTGACAAGGTGACGCCTGGAGGGTTGACGATGTTGCCCGAGATGCTGGATCGTTACCTAGGCGAAGTTCCCCCTGCGTCAAGGGCGGCACACACACCCTGACCAGGCGATTGGGAGCCGCGCACGACGCTGTGCTAATGTTCTCCACGTCGGACGGAGCAACAAGGTCCGAGCGCCGCTAGCTCAACTGGCAGAGCAGCTGACTCTTAATCAGCGGGTTCGGGGTTCGAGTCCCTGGCGGCGCACAACACAAAAACCAGGCCGGTATTCATACCGGCCTGGTTTTTGTTATTCCCTTGCTTTTGCCGATTCCGAGTTCGCTATCCGCACGCCATCGGTTCAGCTCCCCGGGAGGTACGCCGCGAGGGTGCCCCTGGTCTGCCGCAGGCTGTCGATGCGGTCGTCCATCGCGGCGAGTTCGTCGGTCAGGGTCCGCACCAATCGGGGACACAGGTCGAGTTCGGGCTGTCCGCCGTTGGCGCACGGCAGCACGTCGCGGATCACATCGGTGTTCAGTCCTGCGGCGAGCAGTGCCCTGATCTGGCGCACGGTGACGACGGCGTCGTCGCTGGAGGTCCGGTAGCCGTTGGCCTCGCGGCGGGTTCCGAGGAGTCCCTGTTCCTCGTAGTAGCGCAACAGTCGTGCGCTGACGCCGGTCCGCCTGGACAATTCCCCGATCAGCACGTGTCGCACCTCGCCTTGACCTTGACAACGATGTGAATGCTTAACGTCGCGGCATGACCGATAATTTCTCCCGCACGATCCGCGGTTCCCGGTTCCCGGTTCCCGGTTCCGGTTCCGGTCCTGGCCTGCTGCTTGCGCACGGCGCGCGACGAGTGGCTCGGCGCGATCCAGGACTTCCTGGCGAAGGTGGGGTGAGCGTGGATCTCGAAGTGGTCCTCCCCCGACGAAGCGGTCGGACTTCGGGCTGGGTGAAGCCCGAGGCGTGAACCGGACCCGTTTCGACGCGGCCGACGCCACCCGATCCGCCACCTGCCAGGTCGAGCCCACGCTCACCCGAACGCGAGCGCGATCCGCCGGCCGGCGAGGAGTCGGGTGCGCCTCACCTCTTGGTCCACGTCGCCCGGTCCGTTGCGGTCCAGGCGGTCGTAGGACTTGGCCAGGAGCCAGTGGGCGGCCTCGGCGCCGATCGGGGTCAGTGGGCCGCCGTGTTCGGACAGGCGGTGGCGGGCGGTGGTGACGTCTCGGGTGACGAAGGCGGTTCGCACTACGCCGCCGGCTAGTTCGTCGATCAGGAACACCATGGCGTGTTCGTCGGCGGCGAAGGTGTAAGCGCAGATCAGGGCCAGGTAGCCGGCATCGACCGAACGGTCGCAGATCCAGGCGCCACCTACGGCCAGGGTGGGACGTGCCGGTGCCACGGCGTTCGCGGCCCACTCGCGGGGGCGGCCGGTGAGGACGGCGGCCAGGACGCGGAGCAGGGCGTGGTTGCGGCGGCTGGGCAGGGAGACGGCGTGCTCGATCAGGCCGGCCCAGAACTCTTCGTCCGGTTGGAGGTCGGCGACGGCGCTGCTGACCGTCAGCTCGGCCTCCAGTGGGTCCAGGACTTCCGGCAGGGCCCGGCAGCGGCGCACCACCTGTTGTTGGGCCGCGGTCAGCGCGGTCCCTTGTGGACGGTGCACGACCACGATCGGGCGCCGCTTCGGGGGCTGCGTCTTCCGGCTCACGGCGCGAGGCTGGCACGTTCGGGCGCGCGCCGGGCCGCAACGCGCACCGGCTGCGGCGACACCACACCCGAAAGAGGACAATCGGCGGTCGTGAGCTCCTTGCGCGAGGCGTTGTGGCGGGCCGCGGCGAATCGCCGGGCCGGGCTGCCGCGCACCTCCTCCCTCCCACCGGCCGAAGTGGACGACGCGGTTCAGGCGGTGCTGAGGCGTGCCTTCGAGCACCTGTGGGAGCACGGCTGGCTGCCTTACGACGTGTTCGAGATGGTGCGGCGCGAGGAGGACGAACGCGCGCTGTCGTTCCTGGTCGACTCCCTGGCGTTGGAGGCCGGTCGGTACTCCGCGTTGCATCCGCGCTGGCAGGAGCAGTTGGAGGAGATCGAGGCGACGATCTGGTGGGACGTCACCCAGCCGCACGTCGACCAGTGGGCGAGCAGGCACATCGAGCTGCGCGAGGACGGCGTGGCCGCCGCGGTGGCGGTGCTGGGCGTGCTGATCACGTTGCCGGGTCTGCCGGAGATCGTGCCGAAGCCGGGCACGCCGTTGTCCGCGATCGACCACCACCACGTCGATCCGAAGATCCTCAACCGGGTGCGCGGACTGCTGGCCAAGGCCGAGTCGACCGCGTTCCCCGAGGAGGCCGAGGCGCTGTCGACCAAGGCGCAGGAGTTGGTGACGCGGCACGCGCTGGAGCGGATGCCGCTTGAGGCGGCGACGACGACGTCGCGCCGGTTGTGGCTGGACAAGCGGTACTTCGACGGTAAAGCGCAGGTCGTGCACGTGGTCGCGGAGGCGAACCGGTGCCGGGCCGTGGTGTACGACCTGGGGTTCGTGGCGCTGGTCGGTGAAGAGCTCGACCTGGAGATCGTGGAGCTGCTGTCGGCATCGCTGCTGGTCCAGGCGACGCGCGCGATGATCGCGGCCGGTGAGAAGGCACGTAAGGGCGACGAGGCGCGGTCGGCGGTGTTCCGGAAGTCGTTCCTGCTGTCGTATGCGCACCGGATCGGGGAACGGCTGCGGACGGCGAACGAGGTGCCCGCCGACGACGACCGCCTGCTGCCGGTGTTGGCGGCGCGGAAGAAGGCGGTGGAGGAGTACTTCGGCACGATGTTCACGCGGACCGTCTCCAAGTCCACGCCGGTGCGCAGCGCGGCGGGGTGGGACGCGGGGCGTTCGGCGGCTGACCGGGCGAACCTTTCGATCACCTGACCTGCGGTTTCGGTGGGTGGAGCGGTTGATCGTCAACCCGCGTGGCGGTCCGCAGCGGTCGGAGGGGCTGCTGGTGCACGCGATGCCGCCGTTCTTCTTCGCCGATCTCGGTATCACAGAGTTCACGCACGTCGGCGCGGCGGTGCTGCCGTCGCGCGGGCAACTCGACCGGGCGGCGCGGAGGCTGCGGGAGGTGCTGCACCCGGCGTGAGCCATCATGGCCGGGTGCCGAAGCTGGAGACGACGGACGACGTCCGCGCCCGGATGAGCAAGCAGCGCTCTCGTGACACGGAGATCGAGGTGGCGCTGCGGCGTGAACTGCACCGGCTCGGGCTGCGCTACCGGGTGCACCAGCGGCCGGTGCGCGCGGTCCGGCGTGAGGCGGACGTGGTGTTCGGGCCCGCGAAGGTGGCGGTGTTCGTGGACGGCTGCTTCTGGCACGGCTGCCCGGAGCACGGCACTTGGCCCAAGCGCAACGGGGAGTTCTGGCGCACGAAGATCGAGACGAACCAGGCGCGTGACGCCAACACCGACCAAGTGCTGGCGGACGCGGGGTGGCTCGCGGTGCGGGTGTGGGAGCACGAGGACCCGGCCGTCGCGGCGAATCGGGTGCGGGCCGTGGTGGTAGAGCGTCGCGGTCGGCCCGCAGTCGGCTAGCCTGAGCCCGTGCTGTCCATGATCGACCTGTTCGCCGGCTGTGGCGGCATGACCTCCGGGTTCGCCGCGGCGGGCGGCTACCGGCCGGTGATGGCGGTCGAGTGGGACGTGCACGCGGCGGCGACGTACGCGGCGAACTTCGGCGAGGACCACATCCGGTGGTCGGACATCGCGGCGGTACCGGACAGCGAGATCCCCCGGGTGGATGTGGTTGTGGGCGGTCCGCCGTGCCAGGGGTTCTCGAACCTCGGCTCGCGCGATGTCAACGATCCGCGCAACTCGCTGTGGCGGGAGTACCTGCGGTTCGTGCGGCAGGCCCGGCCGTCGGTGTTCGTGATCGAGAACGTCGACCGGTTCCTGGCGTCGACCGAGTTCGCGTTGCTCCAGGCCGAGACCGAGGGTTACGAGCTGACCTCGGGTGTGCTGTTGGCAGCGGATTTCGGTGTGCCGCAACGGCGTCGGCGGGCGATCGTGATCGGCTCACGGATCGGACGCATCCCGCTGCCGACGCCGACCCATTCGCGTGAGCGCTGGCATGCCGTGGGCGATGTGCTGCGGGGCCTGCCGGAGCGGCCGGTGACGACGGCGTTGCCGGAGTCGGTGGTGGAGTTGTTCGGTCGTGGGCTGCCGGGGCCGTTCAAGGGTCTGGATCTGCATGTGGGCCGTAATCCGACACCGTTGTCGTTGGAGCGGTACCGCCACATCCCGCCTGGTGGTGGTCGGTTCGACCTGCCGGTGGAGTTGCTGCCGCGGTGTTGGCGGGAGAAGAAGACCGGCACGACGGACGTGATGGGGCGGATGCGGTGGGACGAGCCGTCGTTGACCATCCGGACCGAGTTCTACAAGCCGGAGAAGGGTCGTTACCTGCACCCGCAGTGGGAGCCTGGTGAGGACGGGCACCGGGTCGACCGGCCGATCACGCACCTGGAGGCGGCGCGGTTGCAGTCGTTCCCGGACTCGTTCGAGTGGTGTGGGTCGAAGATCGAGGTGGCCAGGCAGATCGGCAACGCTGTGCCGCCGTCGCTGGCGAGGGCCATCGCCGAGCATTTGAAGCCGTATCTGACGGGTGCCGAGGCTGCCGAGCCGACTGGGGCTTCCGGGGCTTCCGGGGCTTCCGGGGCTTCCGGGGCTTCCGGGGCTTCCGGGGCTTCCGGGGCTTCCGGGCCGAGCTGTCCGCTCTGCCGCTGATTCCGGGTCGGTGCCGGTGATGGTGCCACCCGGAATTGTCAGACCCCTTCGCTAGCGTCATCACCATGACGACAACTACGTATGAGAACTCGGTCCGGATCGGCTCCACCACTTACCAGTTGGTGGCCACGGCGGACCCGGAACTGTCGGTGAACCTGGCCGGCGTCGACACTTCGGGCGCTCTGGTGGCCGAAGGCACCATCCGACTGCCCTCGGACGCCGGGGCGAAGATCGGGAAGCTGTTGGCGCAGGTCCTGGAGGCCTTGGCCAAGCTCAGTGCACCGCCGTCCACCTCGCCCCGGGACCGGCCGGCCAACGCCAACCTGCCCTGGACGCCGGACTTGGACGACGCCCTGCGTGCCGACTGGCTGGCTGCGAGCCAGGACATCCCGACCGTCGACCTGATCCGGTCGATCGCCAAACGTTTGGAACGCTCCCCCACCTCGATCAGGTCACGCCTGGCCAGGGTGGGCTGCGACCCGGACGTGCCGGGTCGGGCGTTGTCCGATCAGGGTGCCGAGGTGTTCCGGCTTCAGGGTCGGGATCAGGGGCGGGTCAGGGGCAAACCCGATTCGGGAGAGGAGGGCGTCCGGTGATGCTCGTGGTGGACGCGTAGGGCGAGGAAAGGACCTCTCGTGGAGATCACCGGGCTCATCTCGGCGTTGGTCATCGGCGTGCTCGTCGGTGGTCTGGGGCGGCTGGTCGTGCCGGGCAGGCAGAAGATTTCGATGCTGATGACGCTCCTGGTGGGCGTCGCGGCGGCCCTGGTGGGAACGTTCGCGGCGTCGGCCATCGGGGTGGCCGACACGTCGGGTGTCGACTGGATCGAACTGGCGCTCCAGGTCGGTCTGGCTGCGGTGGGTGTGACGGCCCTGGCCCGCAAGAGGTCCCGCCAACACCAGTAGATGAGCCAGTGGTCTCGTCCGGCTCGATTTGACATGGGCCCTTACGGGCACCGAAGGCAGGCCGCAGCCATGTCAAATCGAGCCTCGTCGGCCACCCACGGGCCCATCGGGGGCGAGGGGATTTGGTGCACGCGTCGGCCGGTGGCGGGTCCGTTGTGGGGCGCGTGGGGTTGCTGGCCTCGTCGGCCGGTGGCGGGTCCGTTGTGGGGCGGTGGATTTCGTTGCCTTGTCGGCCGCTGGCGGTTTTGGTGTTGGTGTGGGTGTGGCGTCGGGTGGCCCGGTTGGGTGTTGTGGGGGTGCTGGGCGCATAGTGCTGTTTGTGTTGGTGCTGCACGCCCTGGGCGTGGCCGGTGGGCGGGTGGCGTTGTGGGCCGAGGACTCGGGGTTGCCGGGGCGGGTTGTTGGGCGGTTGCCTCGGGTGGCTGTTGGGCACCCGTTTGCGGTTTCGGGAGATGGATTGGCCGCGCTGCTTGGGGGCGGTGAGGTTGGGGTGCTGGCGGTCCGGTTGCCGTCTTATGCGAGTGGGCCGGTTGGGTCGCCGGAGTTGGTTCGGGAGTCGGTGGGGGGTCGGCGCGGGGCTGTTCGGTGGCGGGAGTGGGTGGTTCCCGTTGTGTGGGTGGATGGGGGGCTGCCTGACGGGGTGCCGGATTGCCGGGTGGGGGCTTCGGGGAAGTTTTTGGGCGATGTGCTCGGGTTTGGGCGCGAGTTGGTTCGGCGGGGGCGGGTTTTGCCGTCTGTTGACGGTGACGGGTTTGCGCGGTGGCGGACTGCGTTGGCTGGGGTGGACCTGGCGCGGTTTGCGGCGCTTCGGGGGAGTATGCCGCCGTCGTTCCGGGGTGGGGACGGGGCGGGCGATCTGGTGATGGAGGTGTTGGACCGCGCGGTCGATCTTGAGGTGAGGGGGCGGCTCTCCGGCGCGGGTGTGGGTGGGGATGGGGTTGTCGGGCGGTGGTTGGCGGCCTTGGTGGGCGACCCTTTGGTGGAAGGGGAAGTGGGGGCGCTGCGGGGGAAGTTGGCTTCGTGGCGGGCCGGTGGGTTGCAGGAGAGTCCTGTTCGGACCTGTTTTCGGCTCAGTTCGCCGGATCAGGGTGGTGCGGCGAAGGACGGGTGGCGGGTTGAGTTCCTGCTTCAGGCCGTGGATGAACCCAGCGTGGTGGTGACTGCGGAACAGTTGTGGCACAAGCAGGACGCGGTGCTGCGGCGGTGGGTCAGTCGGCCTGAGGACGTGTTGCTCGGGGATTTGGGGCGGGCGGGACGGCTTTACCCGGCGTTGGACCGTGCGCTCTCGGCTAAGCGGCCGGTGGAGTTGCAACTCGATGTTGAGGGCGCCTACGACTTTCTCAAGCACGCGGCGCTGTTGAGTGAAGCCGGGTTCGGCGTGATGTTGCCGTCGTGGTGGCGTCAGCCTCAGCGGCTCGGGTTGCGGCTCACGGCTGCCAGTCGTGGCACGGCGGGGGAAGTCGCCAAGGAGAGCGAACTTGGGCTGAAGGTGCTGGTGGACTACCGGTGGGAGCTGGCGGTCGGGGACGAACGGCTGACCGAGTCCGAGTTGCTGTCGCTGGCTGAGGCGAAGGTGCCGTTGGTCCGGGTGCGCGGGCAATGGGTGCACGTGGATCCGAAACGGCTCGCCGCTGGACTGGCCTTCCTCAAGCGTGGCGGCGGGCAGATGACGGCCGCGCAGGTGCTGCTGCACTCGGGCCTGCACCCGGACGACGCCGACCTGCCGCTGCCGCTCAACGGGGTGAGCGCCACTGGGTGGCTGGGTGACTTGCTGTCCGGTGAGGTGGAGCACCACCTGGGGCCGGTCGAGCAGCCGCCGGGGTTGGTCGCGAAGCTGCGGCCCTATCAGGAGCGCGGTCTGGCCTGGCTGGCGTTCCTTGATCGACTGGGACTCGGTGCCTGTTTGGCGGACGACATGGGGCTTGGGAAGACCGTGCAGCTGTTGGCGCTGGAGGCCCACAACCGTCGGCACGGCAAGCGGCTGCCGACCCTGCTGGTGTGCCCGATGTCGGTGGTGGGCAATTGGCAGCGGGAGGCTGCGCGGTTCACGCCGGATCTGGAGGTGCGGGTCTACCACGGCGCGGATCGTGCGCTCGATGTCAACTGCGACATGGTGATCACGACCTATGCGGTCGTTGCGCGGGACGTCGGGAAGCTCATGGGCGTCTCGTGGGACCGGGTCGTGTTGGACGAGGCGCAGAACGTGAAGAACAGCTCCACTCGGCAGTCACGGGTGGTGCGGGCGTTGCCGGCTCGGCACCGGGTGGCGTTGACCGGCACGCCGGTGGAGAACCGGCTGGCCGAGTTGTGGTCGCTCATGGACTTCGTCAACCCCGGCGTGCTGGGCACGATCAACACGTTCCGCGCCCGCTTCGGTGTGCCGATCGAACGGCACCACGACGAGGACGCCGCCGTGCGGCTGCGGCGGATCACCGGTCCGTTCGTGTTGCGCCGGCTCAAGACCGACCCGCGGATCATCACCGACCTGCCGGACAAGATCGAGGTCAAGCAGCTGTGCACGTTGACCGCCGAGCAGGCCACGCTCTACCAGGCGGTGGTGGACGACATGCTGGCCCGGATCGCCGAGGCGCAGGGCGTCAAGCGGAAGGGCCTGGTGCTGGCCACGATGTCTCGGCTCAAGCAGGTCTGCAACCACCCGGCGCAGCTGCTCGGTGACGGCTCCCGCATCGCCGGCCGGTCGGGCAAGCTCGCCCGGTTGGAGGAGGTGTTGGAGGAAGCACTCGCGGACGGTGACAAGGCGTTGTGCTTCACCCAGTTCACCGCCTTCGGCTCCCTGGTCGTGCCGCACCTGGCCGCCCGGTTCGACACCGAGGTGCTGTACCTGCACGGCGGCACGCCCAAGCGAGCACGGGACGAGATGGTGCGGCGGTTCCAGGAGAAGGACGGCCCGTCGATCTTCGTGCTGTCGTTGAAGGCGGGCGGCACCGGGCTGAACCTGACCGCCGCCAACCACGTCATCCACCTGGACCGCTGGTGGAACCCGGCGGTGGAGGACCAGGCGACCGACCGGGCGTTCCGCATCGGGCAGCGCAACCACGTGCAGGTGCGCAAGTTCGTCTGCGTGGGCACGTTGGAGGAGCGGATCGACCGGATGATCGAGGAGAAACGCGGGTTGGCGCAGCTCGTGGTCGGCGCGGGCGAGGACTGGCTGACCGAACTGTCGACCGGCGAGCTGCGTGAGCTGTTCGCCCTGTCCGGGGAGGCCGTCGGTGACTGACCGGCACGGGTCGCGCCCGATCCGGGTCGAGGGCGGTCTGACGTTGCGCAGCAAGCGGGGCGACGTCGCCCAGACGTGGTGGTCGCGCCGGTTCGTCGAGGTGCTGGAGTCGTTCGGCATGGGCGCACGCCTGAGCCGGGGCCGGGCGTACGCGCGCACCGGTCAGGTGATGAGCCTGTCGCTGTCGACCAGCCTGGTGGTGGCGCTGGTGACGGGGGCGCGCCCGGAGCCGTACCGGGCACGGATCGGGGTGCGGAAGTTCAGCGACGACGACTGGCGGCGCATCGAGCACGCGTTGGCGGATCGGGCGATCTTCGCGGCCAAGCTGCTGGCCGGCGAGATGCCGCCGGAGATCGAGGACGTGTTCGCCGACCTCGGCCTCACCCTGTTCCCGAGCACCATGCGCGAGCTGTCCATGGACTGCACGTGCCCGGACTGGGAGATGCCGTGCAAGCACCTCGCCGCCACCTGCCACCTGCTCGCCGAGTCGTTCGACACCGACCCGTTCGAGATCCTGGCCTGGCGCGGGCGCTCCCGCGAGGACCTGTTGGACCGGCTGCGCGACCTGCGCGCGCCCATCCCCGCCGAGGAGCCCCGGCCGGAAGCGGCCAAGGCGCGGGAGGACGCGCTCAGGTCGTTCTGGGCACGGCCGAAGGTCACCGAGGTCGTGCCGGACGCCGTCGAGCCCACGAGCAGGCGCCCGGACGCGCTGCTCGACCAGCTCGGACCGCTCGTCGTGGACGGCCGCTCGGTGACCGACGAACTGCGCCCGCTGTACCGGGTGATCGCGAAGTAGTGGTCAGCCGCCGGCGACCGACGGCAGGATCTGGACCTCCGTGTTCGGGGTGAGTTCGGTATCGGAACCGGACAGCCGCCGGCACTCCTCGCCGTCCACGTAGAAGTTCACGTAACGGCGCAGATCGGCCCGCTCGTCGCGCAGCCTCCGGTCCAGCAACGGGTACCGCGTGGCCAGGTGGTCGAGCAGCGCGCCCAGGGTGGCGGACTCCGGCAGGTCGATCTCCAGCTTGGCCTGGTTGCCGGTGGTCTGGCGGAGCGGGCCGGGGATCAGCACGAGCACTCGCAACTCACACCTCCGCCGCGCGCACGCACACGACATCGGGCAGGTGCTCGGCGATCTTCTGCCAGCTCTCGCCCTCGTCCGCGCTCCCGTACACCTCACCGGAACGCGACCCGAAGTACACACCGGCCGGGGTCGCCGTGTCGGTACACATCGCGTCACGCATCACGGCCGTCCAGAAGCCGTCCGGCAGGCCGTTGCGCAACGCCTCCCACGACGCCCCCGCGTCCGGCGACCGGTACACCGCGCACTTGCCCTCGGGCGGGAAGCGGTCCCCGTCGGCGGCCAGCGGGAAGTTGTAGATCACGTCCGGCTTGTGCGGGTGGTTGACCATGGCGAAGCCGAAATCGGCGGGCAGGCCGTCGGCGATCGACGTCCACGTCTCCCCCGAGTCGTCCGACCGGTACACGCCGTGGTGGTTCTGCAGGAACAGCCGTTCGGGCCGGGACGGGTGCCGGCTGACCTTGTGCACGCACTGCCCGAACTCCGGGTACGGGTCGGGCAGGAAGTAGGCCTTGATGCCGGTGTTGCTCGCCTCCCACGACGCGCCGCCGTCGAAGGTCCGGTACACCCCGCCGGTGGACATGGCCACGGTCAGCCGCTGCGGGTCGTCCGGGTCGGGCAGCACGGTGTGGATCGCCTGCCCGCCGAACCCCGCGCCCCACTGTTCCCGGTGCGGGTGCTTCCACAGCCCTTCGACCAGGGAGAACGTCCGGCCGCCGTCCTCCGAGCGGAACAGCGCCGACGGCTGCGTGCCCGCGTACACGACCTCCGGGTCGGGTGTCAGCGCCAACTGCCACACCCGCTCCAGTGAGGCGTCCTCCGGGAACGCGATCGGCGCGTGGTCCGGCTCGTCCCAGGTCGCGCCGAGGTCGTCGCTGGTCACGACGGTCGGGCCGAAGTGGGAACTGCTGGTGCCCACCAGCAGCTTGGGCCGGTCACGGCGGGCGTCGATCGCGATTGCGTAGACCTCGGTCATCGCGTGGTGCGGTCCGCTCAGGCTCCACGACTTCCGGTCCTCGCTGGTCGCGAGCCACAGGCCCTTGCGGGTACCGATCGCGAGCAGGTGCATGGCGCCCTCCGTGAATGTGACCTACAGCACAGAATTGTGACGTGGAGCACCGTACGACAATCACATGGCCGCTGCTCCGCGGACGGCGGCTCGGCCGCCCGGAAAATCGGTCGCTCGCGGGGTGTGGTCGGGGAGCCAGATAAGTTACCGACTGGTAGCGTGCGGCGCCGACGAAGGGAGAAACCCGGTGCTGTTCGACCCGAACACCTACGACGCCGGTCACCTGGACGCCGAGAGCCGCCGCCTGCTGCGCGCGACGATCGACTGGTTCGAGGGCCGCGGCAAGACCCGCCTGATCGCGGACGACCAGGCCAAGGTCTGGTACACCGAGTTCCTGGACTTCGTCGCGCGCGAGAAGCTGTTCGCCACCTTCTGCACGCCGGCGTCCGAGGCCGACGGCAACGTGGACAAGCGCTGGGACGCCGCCCGCAACGCCGCGTTGAGCGAGATCTTCGGCTTCTACGGCCTCCAGTACTGGTACGCCTGGCAGGTCACCGTGCTCGGCCTCGGTCCGATCTGGATGAGCGACAACGCCGCGGCCCGCAAGAAGGCGGCCGAACTCCTCGACGGCGGCGCGGTCTTCGCGTTCGGACTGTCCGAGAAGGAGCACGGCGCCGACGTCTACTCCACGGACATGGTCCTCACCCCCACCGCGCACGGCTTCAGCGCGACCGGCGGCAAGTACTACATCGGCAACGGCAACGTCGCGGGCATGGTCTCGGTCTTCGGCCGCCGCGCGGACGTCGAGGGCCCGGACGGGTACGTCTTCTTCGCCGTCGACTCCCAGCACGAGAAGTTCTCGCTGGTCAAGAACATCGTGGACTCGCAGATGTTCGTCAGCGAGTTCCGCCTGGACGACTACCCGGTCACCGCGGACGACATCCTGCACACCGGCCCGGACGCGTTCAGCGCCGCCCTCAACACGGTCAACGTCGGCAAGTTCAACCTGTGCACGGCCTCGATCGGCATCAACGAGCACGCGTTCTACGAGGCCATCACGCACGCCCACAACCGCATCCTGTACGGCAAGCGGGTCACCGACTTCCCGCACGTCCGGCAGAGCTTCGTGGACGCCTACGCCCGGCTGACGGCCATGAAGCTGTTCGCCGACCGTGCGGTCGACTACTTCCGCAGCGCGTCCCCCGAGGACCGCCGCTACCTGCTGTTCAACCCGATCACCAAGATGAAGGTCACCAGCGAGGGTGAACGGGTCGTCGACCTGCTGTGGGACGTGATCGCGGCCAAGGGCTTCGAGAAGGACACCTACTTCTCCATGGCCGCCCGCGACATCCGCGCCCTGCCCAAGCTGGAGGGCACCGTTCACGTGAACCTGGCCCTCGTGCTCAAGTTCATGCCGAACTACCTGTTCCACCCGGCCGAGTACGCCGAGGTCCCGACCAGGCACGACCCGGCGGACGACGAGTTCTTCTGGCACCAGGGCCCGGCGCGCGGCCTCGGTCAGATCCGGTTCCACGACTGGGAGACCCCCTACCGCGACCACGCGCACGTGCCGAACGTGGCCCGCTTCCACGAGCAGGCACGGGCGCTGCGCACCCTGCTGACCACCGCCGCCCCGGACGACGAACAGCAGAAGGACCTCGACTTCCTGCTCAACCTCGGCCACCTGTTCACGCTGGTCGTCTACGGCCAGCTGGTGCTGGAGCAGGCCCGGATCACCGACCTGGACGCCCAAGTGCTCGACCAGGTCTTCGACGTCCTGGTGCGCGACTTCTCGGCCTACGCGGTCGCGCTGCACGGCAAGGCGTCGTCCACCGAGGCGCAGCAGCAGTGGGCACTCGATCAGGTGCGCAAGCCCGTTGTCGATCAAGCCCGCTTCGAACACGTGTGGAGCAAGGTGGCTGCGCTGTCCGGCGCATACGAAATGCGCCCATAAGCCGATCGAGCTAAGGCGGTGGCACGTTCGCCGCCGCCTTAGCGGCGAAGCCGCAGGTAAACGATTAAGTGCGGCCGGTAGGGCGTCGGTGGCACCGGCAATGGCACCAATCACCACCACTCCGACCGGACGGATGCGACCGCCGCGCGCGGGTGAACGCGAACATGATCGACGACCCCGGAACCAGATGCGTCTTGACTGGTGGGGCACGCCCGTGTTTCGTCGTCAGCTACCGACGAACCGGGAGGGAATCGCGCGCATGACCGCGTCCAAGGCACTGCGGGCCCTGCGGGAGGCGATCGTGTTGGAACACCTGGAGTCGGAGAACGAACACGAGTTCGACACCGCCGTCGGCACCTTCGACCACCCGCGCTGGGAGGTCGTCGCGACCGGTCAGGTGTTCGACGGTCGCGCCGAGGTCGCCGGGTACTACGCCCGCGTCCGCGACGCGTTTCCCGACCAGCGCAGCAAGCTGGTGGAGCTGCACCACGCCGACGACGCGGTGATCGTGGAACTGGAGCTGCAGGGCACCCACCTGGGCAGTCTCCGCGGCGAGGAGCCCACCGGGCGGGCGTTCCGGGTGCGGACGACGGCGTTCTTCGTGTTCGACAACGCGCGTCTGGTGGGCAAGCGCGTCTACGGCGAACAGGTCGGTCCGGCCCCCGTGTTGACCACCTGAGGAGACGATTCGGGCCGCCAACCCCCGGTGGAGGGGTTGGCGGCCCGAAAAGATCCAGGTCCTGGTGGTGACCCGGATTAGGTCAGAGCGGCCGAACCGTCTGCGCTTGCGGGCCCTTCTGGCCCTGGCCGATCTCGAACTCCACCCGCTGGTTCTCTTCCAGGGTGCGGTAGCCGTTGCTCTGGATCTCCGAGTAGTGCACGAACACGTCGGCGCCACCGTTGTCCGGGGAGATGAAGCCGAAGCCCTTCTCCGCATTGAACCACTTCACGGTGCCCTGAGTCACTGCCATCTTGCTACTTCTCCTCTAACAGGTGCCGGATCGCGCTTGCGACCACCGGGTCAGCTAGGGCCCCGGCCCCTCCTGGCGAGGAAAGTTCGGCGCCCGCAACTCCGTTCCGCGAGCGTGGTGGAACACGAACACAGAAAGGTACGACCGCAGACAGTCAACCATGAGATCCCGCCGGCAGTCGAGCAGAAGAATGCGGCGAGTCGCACAGCTGCGGTGAGCGAGACGGCCATCACGGCGGGTCTTCCAGGCCTGAACCGATACGGCGCGCCACGCGCCCCACAGGTCACGTCCAGGGCAGGGTCAACATGAAGTAACCCCCTGGGGCGAAGATGGGGTGGTGACCTCGCTCGACCTCCCCCAGTCCCGGTTGCTGTTCTTCTTCCTCGGCCTCGTGGTCACCTTCGTCTTCATCCGCATCAGCGTCCGGCTCATCCGGGCCAAGGTGCGCTGGTGGCCCGGCAACATCACCCCTGGTGGGACGCACATCCACCACGTCGTGTTCGGAGCCGTCTTCATGCTCCTCGGCGGCGTGATCGGGTTGGCCGTGCCGGACGACCAGCACGGGGTGCGGGTTGCCGCAGCCGCGTTGCTCGGCGTGGGCGCGGCCCTGGTGCTCGACGAGTTCGCGCTGATCCTGCACCTGCGGGACGTGTACTGGACCAAGGACGGTCGACTGTCGGTCGACGCGGTGTTCCTGGCCATCGGGATGACCGGCCTGCTCCTGCTCGGCGCCCGACCGCTGGGCTACGACGAGTTCTACGGCGAGGGTGTGGCCTTGCGCGTGCTGATCATCCTGGTCAACATGGCATTCGCCATAGTGGCTCTGCTGAAGGGCAAGGTGTGGACCGGGCTGCTCGGGCTGCTGGTGCCCGTGCTGCCGGAGATCGGCGCGCTGCGCCTGGCCAGACCCGGCTCGCCGTGGGCCCGGTGGCGGTACACCGAAGGCTCCCGCAAGCTGCGCCGCGCGTACCGCCGGGAGGCCCGCATCCGACAACCACTCATCCAGGTGAAGATCCGCGTGCAGGAGTTCATCTCCGGGCGGCACGACGAAGAGGGTTAGACCTCAGTCGTCCGCCTCGCCGAAGTCGTTGGTCAACCACCGCACCGGACGGCCGGTGAACAAGACGAACGTGCCGGACGGGTCGGTGGTCTCGGCCTCCGCGAACGCCCGGGCGTCCGCCTCGGGCACGTACCGGCTCACCACGGCGTACACGTCGTCGGCGGCGACGCTGAGCACGGCCACGTGCGGCAGTGCGAAGAACTCGTCGCGTTCGTCCTCGGTCATGGTGCGGGTCATGGCGATCAGACCTCGTACTCGTCACGCAGGCGCAGCCACGCCATGGTCGGCGTCTGCGGCCAACCGTCCGGGGAGTCCTCCCACTGCTCCTGACGGCCGTACGGCGTCAGGTCGAGCAGGTTGAAGTCCAGTCGCAGCCGGTCGACACCGCGCGCGGTGGTGAAGTAGCTGCGGAAGACCTCGTCGCCGTCGCGCAGGAACACGCTCAGCCCGAAGCCGTCGCCCAGGCCCAGTTCGTCGTAGAACGCCTGACCCGCCGAGTACCACGGCACGGTCCAGCCCATCCGATCGCGGACGGCGGCGATCTCGTCCCGCGGCGCGCGGGACATCAGGATCAACGTGGTGTCGCGGGCGTTGAGGTGGGTCTGGTCGGCGAGGTTGTCGGTGAACGAGCAGCAGCCCGAGCACAGCCAGTCCTGCCCCGGCGCGAGCATGTGGTGGTAGACGACCAGTTGCCGACGACCGGCGAACAGGTCCGTCAGGCCGACGACGGAACCGTCCGGCGCGGTGAACGCGTGGTCGGCGCTCAGCCGGACCATCGGCAGTCTGCGGCGTTCGGCGGCCAAAGCGTCCAGCGCATGGGTGAGTTCCTTCTCCTTGACCAGCAGTTCGTCACGCGCGGCCTGCCACTCCCACGGGGAGACGACGGTCGGTCGGGCCATCACACACCTCCAGGTTCCCTTAGGGAACTAAGCCTAGCAGGCTTCCGTTCCCTAAGGGAACCCATTGGGCTAGACTGGCGCCGTGCAGCGGACCCGGTTCGGCGAGATGGCCTGCTCGATCGCGCGCACCATGGACGTCATCGGCGAGCCGTGGTCGCCACTGATCCTGCGGGACGTCTACGTGGGCATCGCGCGCTTCGACCAGCTCCAAGAGGACCTCGGCATCTCCCGCAAGGTGCTCGCCGAACGGCTGAAGTGGCTGGTGGAGCAGGGCGTGCTGGAACGCCGCGAGTACTCGACGAAACCGCCGCGCCACGAGTACGCGCTCACCCCGAAGGGCACCGAGCTGGTCGAGCTGCTGATGGTGATGGTCCGCTGGGGCGATCGCTGGACGGCGGGTGAGGCCGGCCCGCCCGTGCTCTACCGCCACCACGCGTGCGGCCGGATCGCGCACGTCGAGCTGCACTGCTCGGAGTGCGGCGAGCCGATGGGGCCCGCCGACATCGACGTGCTGCCGGGCCCCGGTGCCGACGTCCCGGTGCCGTCTAGTTGACCTTGATGCCCAGCTCGGCGCAGTCGTCCGCGGTGTCGCCCGCGCACAGGTCCACCGACTTGACCGCGCCTTCGGCCACCAACGTCCGCACGTTGCCCCGGGTGATCAGGTCCGCGCCCAACAGCAGCGACTTCACGTCCCGCTTCGCCACCAGGTCACGGGTGTTGCCGGTGGCCAGGTCGTCCGCGCCGCTCAGGTCGCCGCGGGCCACCGCGATGGCCAGCCGCGCCGCCGCCTCGGCCTCGTCCCGGATCGGCTTGTAGACCGTCATGCACTGCTCGCCGCGCAGGATCGCGCGCAGGCCGTCGAGCGTGGCGTCCTGACCGGTCACCGGCACCTTGCCGGCCAGGCCCTTGGCCTTCAGCACCTCGATCGCCGCGCCCGCCAGCCCGTCGTTGGCCGCCACCACGCCGTCGATCACACCGCCGCTGCGCGCCAGCATCTGCTCGAACGTGGCTTTACCGATCAATGGGTCCCATTGATCGATGGCCTTGCTGTCGACCAAACGCAACGCGCCGGTGTCGTATTTCGGGCCCAGTTTGCGGCGCTGACCGTCGAAGAACAGCGTGGCGTTGTTGTCCGTCGGCGCGCCCTGGAGTTCGATGATCCGCGCGGCATCCTTGTCCCCCAGGCACTGCAGCAGACCTTCGGCCTGCAATTCGCCCACATTGATGTTGTCGAAGGAGACGTAGTACTCGGCCAGGCCGCCCAGGCTGATCCGGTCGTAGTTGATGACCGGGATGCCCGCGTCTTTCGCCTTGCGCTCGACCGCCGCGCCGCCCTCGGGGGTCAACGGCGTCGTCACCAACACCTTGACCTTGCGGGCGATCATCTCGTCGGCGATGCTGGTGAACTTCTTCTCGTCACCCTCGGCGTTCTCGATCAGGCCCTCGATGCCCGCGAAGCCCAACGCCTGTTTGAGCAGCGGCGCGTCCTGGTCCGCCCACCGATCCGACGAGGCCAGGTCGGGCAGGATCACACCGACGACCGGTTTCTCCGCCCGGGCGCCGGTGGGCGGCGCGAGCGGATCGACCGCCGTCCCGCACGAAGTGACCAACAGGACGAACAGAGCGCAGGACACAGCTCTGGGTAGCCTAAGCATTCGCCAACCCCTTGCGCGGCACATCATCGTCGACGGCGGAAACAGAATGTGGCGGGATTCCATCCTCCCGGGAGCGGGTTCGTCAAGATGTAGCAACCCGACAGCGCCAAATGGATACCGACATTCGACCAGTTGACCTTCCCGGAACATCGAATCCGCAGGTGGCGGTGTTACCACCGGGTCTGCTGTCACGGTCCGCACCCGATTCGTCACGCCCACCGCGACATATAGCCGTATACGGCGACCCCCGCCCACCGGTTCAGCCGGGGACGGGGATTCCGTCGTGCACGGGGCGGCTCAGCCGAGCGCGGTGCCCAACGCCTGCCAATCCAGCACCGGCGCGGCCAGGTCGCGGATCGCGGCCAGCAGCCCCAGCCGGGCCCGCTTCACGTCCGGGTCCTCGGCCATCACCAGCACCTCGTCGAAGAACGTGTTCACCGGACCGGTCAGCCCGGTCGCGGCGGCGGCGAACGCGGCCAGCCCCGTGACGCCGGCGGGCACGTCGGCCAGCGCCTTGTGCAGCGCCACCTCTGCGGGCTCCACGAGCACCTGCGGGTCGTACTCGCCCACGGTGTCCGCGGGCACGATCCGCCGCACCCGCTGCAACGCGGCGACCAGCGCGGCGAAGTCCGGGTCACCGGCCAGCCGGGTCAGGTCCGCCAACGTCGTGTCGGCCACCGCGGGCGCCTCGGCCAACGGCAGCACGGCGTTGACGAACCGGTGGTCGTGCCCGGCGTCCAACAGCTGCTGCTCGTACCGCCGCACGGTGAACTCCCAGGCCACGTCCAGCGCTTTCCCCGAAATGGCGGGCACAGACACGTTCAGCTCCTGAGCGGCCAGCGACAACGCCTTGGTCAGCGTGATGTCCTTCAACTCCGGGAACGCCCGCAGCACGCTCACCGCGCCCAACGCGGCCCGCCGCAGCCCGAACGGGTCCGAGCTGCCGGTCGGGTTGGCGCCGATGCCGAACAGCCCGGCCAGCAGGTCGAACCGGTCGGCCAGGGACAGCAGCGCGCCGGGCGTGGACGACGGCAGCGCGTCACCCGCCGAGCGCGGCAACTCCATCTCGTACAGCGCCCGCGCGACCTCCGGGGTCTCCCCCGCCCGCTCGGCGTACTCGCGGGCCATCACCCCGGCCAGGCTGGACAGCTCGATCACCATCTGCGAGCCGAGGTCGAACTTGGCCAGCGCACCGGCCCGCGCCAGGATGTCGTCGGCCGCACCCACGACCTCGGCCAGCCGTCCGGCGAGCGTCGCGATCCGACCCGCCCGGTCGGCCATCGAGCCGAGCTTGTCGGCGAACGTCAGCTTCTCCAGCCCGGCCTTCATGTCCTCCAACGGCGTGCGCAGGTCGGCACGCCAGAAGAACGCCGCGTCCTCGTACCGGGCGCGCAGCACGCCTTCGTTGCCCGCGCGGACCAGGTCGGCGTCCACCTCGCCGTTGGCCACCGCCACGAAGTGCGGCAGCAGCGAACCGTCCTGCGCGCGCACCGGCAGGTACCGCTGGTGCTTGCGCATCACGGTGGTGAGGATCTGCGCGGGCAGCTCCAGGTAGCGCTCCTCGAACGAGCCGAGGATCGGCGTGGGCCGCTCGACCAGGTTGGTGACCTCGTCCAGCACGCCGTCGAAGTCCACCACCCCGCCGACGGACGCGGCCAGTTCCTCCGCCTTGGCCACGATCGCGGCCCGCCGCAGCTCGGCCGAGGCGTCGATGCCGTGCCCCGCCAGGAAGTCCAGGTAACCGTCCGCCGTGGACACCTCCACCACGGGGACGTCGGCGGTGCGGTGCACGCGGGTCTTCGGTTCGGCGGCCAACGAGGACACCGCGACCGGCACCGGCGTCGTGCCCAGCAGGGCCAGCAGCCAGCGGATCGGGCGGGTGAACGACAGCTTGGGGTCGTTCCACTTCATGTTCTTCTCGGCGCGCAGCTCGGACACCACCTCGCCGAGCAGCCCGCTGAGCACCTCGACGGCGCCGCGACCGGGGTCGGTGCGCACCAGGGCGACGTGCTCGACGCCGTTCTCGGTGACCCGGCCCAGCGCCTCGACGTCCACGCCCTGACCGCGGGCGAAGCCCTGCACGGCCTTGGTCGGGTTGCCGTCGGCGTCGAACGCGGCGGACACGCGGGGACCGCGCACGGTCTTCTCCGCGTCCGGCTCGCGCGGCGCGACGTCCGGCACGAGCACCACGATCCGGCGCGGCGTGCCGTGCACCTCGACCGCGCCGTGCGCCAGCCGGGTCGCGCCCAGCCGGTCCGTGACGGCCTTGCCGACCGCCTCGACGGTCCGGGTGACCTCGGCGGGCGGCAGCTCCTCGGTGCCGATCTCGAACAGCAGCGTGCTCGGTTGGCCGACCTCGGCGAACGCCTCCGGCAGGGTGGCCGCGGCGGGCACCGGCGCCAGGCCCAGCGGGTGGCCCAGTTCCTCACGGCGGGCCGCCCACAGCTGGGCGACCTCGCGGGCCAGGCCGCGCATCCGACCGAACGCGCGGGCCCGCTCGGTGGTGCTGATCGCGCCACGGGCGTCGAGCACGTTGAACGTGTGCGAGCACTTCAGCACGAGGTTGTGCGCGGGCACGGGCAGCCGGGCGTCGAGCATCCGACGCGCCTCGGCGGCGTACTCCTCGAACAGCCGCTTGTTGGCCTCGACGTCGGCGTCGTCCAGGTAGTACCGGCTCATCTCGTACTCGGCCTGGCCGAACGCCTCGCCGTAGGAGATGCCGGGCGCGTAGGAGATGTCCTTGAAGTGGTCGACGCCCTGCAGCGCCATCATGATCCGCTCGATGCCGTAGGTGATCTCCACCGACACCGGGTCCAGCGACATACCGCCGGCCTGCTGGAAGTAGGTGAACTGGGTGATCTCCAGCCCGTCCAGCCACACCTCCCAGCCCAGGCCCCACGCGCCGAGGGCGGGCGAGGCCCAGTTGTCCTCCACGAACCGCACGTCGTGCGCCCGGACGTCGATGCCCAGCGCTTCGAGGCTGCCCAGGTACAGCTCCTGCGGGTCGCCCGGGTCGGGCTTGAGGATGACCTGGAACTGGGTGTGGGTCTGCAACCGGTTCGGGTTCTCGCCGTACCGCGCGTCGTCGGGCCGCACGCTGGGCTCCACGTAGGACACACGCCACGGCTCGGGACCCAGCACCCGCAGCACGGTGGCCGGGTTCAACGTGCCGGCGCCGACCTCGGTGTTGTACGGCTGCACGACGACGCAGCCCCGTTCGGTCCAGTACCTGGTCAGCGCGAGCAGCGCATCCTGCATGGTGAGCACGGTGGCAGTCTACGAACGCACCGAGTCGCTCCTCACAATCGGGTAACCGGCCTGGTCAGCCCGGTCGACACCCGGTATCACGATCACACGCACACCGCTGTGCCACGCTGTTGGCAACCCGGGCGACTCGTCGTGCGTCCATCGGGACGAACCCGGGTACTTGGGAGGAGTGGGAGTGGACAACCGGCCGCCGAGGCCAGGCGAACCCGACGGGTTCCGCAGGCGACCTGTTCCCCCTCGGAGTCCTTCCGCAGGTCAACCGCCGCGTGGCCAGGAGCCGCCGAGGCGCTCCGAGCCGCGGGAACGGGTGGAGCCGCCGCAGCGCCGTCCGGCCGGCGAACGTGGCCCCCTGCCGGGTGAACGGCCACAGCGAGCCTCCCCCGAAAGGGTGAGCCCGCCGAGGTCAGAGCGTCCCCGACCGGGTGACGAGGGTCGTCCGGCGAGGTCTGGCGACGCAGGTCGTCCGGCGAGGTCTGGCGACGCAGGTCGTCCGGCGAGGTCTGGCGACGCAGGGCGTGCGGCGAGGGCTGGCGACGCGGGTCGTGCGGCCAGGCCGAACGAGCGCGCGAGCGCCGGCAGCGAGGGCGTGGACCGGCCGAGGCCGGCCGCCGAACGCCGTCCCGGCGCCTCTGGTCAGCGCCCCGGCCAGCGCCCTGGTCAGCGCCCCGCCGCAGGTCAGCGGCCACGTCCGCCCGCCGGCCGCACCGGTCCGCCGCGCGGACGCCCGCCGGCGCGCCGGACGAGCGGCGGCGCGCTGGTCGGCCGCACGATCATCGCGTTCTTCTCGGTCGTCGTGCTGCTGGGCACCGGCTACGCGTGGGCCAACTTCCAGTCGTTGCTCAGCAACATCACTACCACTGACGTGATCAGCGAGGAAGGCGGCGGTGAGAAGCCCGCCGACGGCTCGGTGGACATCCTGATGGTCGGCATGGACAGCCGCACCGACGCCCAGGGCAACCCGCTGCCCCAGGAGATCCTGAACGAGCTGCACGCGGGCAACGAGAACGACGGCGGGCTGAACACCGACACGCTGATCCTGATGCACGTGCCGAACGACGGCGGCAAGGCCGTCGCGGTGTCGTTCCCGCGTGACGCCTACGTGCAGATCGCGGGCGGCTACGGCCGACACAAGATCAACTCGGCGTACGGGTACGGCAAGGGCGACGCCATCGAAGAGCTGAAGGCCAAGGGCGTCACCGACGAGAGGCAGCTGGAGGTCGAGTCGCGCAAGGACGGCGCGAAGAACCTCATCGGCACCATCGAGGACCTCACCGGCGTCACCATCGACCACTACGCCGAGATCAACCTGGTCGGGTTCTACGAGATCACCAAGGCCGTCGGCGGCGTGGACGTGTGCCTCAACCAGGCCACCAAGGACAGCTACTCCGGCGCGAACTTCGCCGCCGGACCGCAGAAGATCCAGGGCCGCGAGGCGCTGGCGTTCGTCCGGCAGCGGCACGGGCTGCTGCGCGGCGACCTCGACCGCATCGTCCGCCAGCAGGTGTTCATGGCAGGCCTGGCCAAGCAGATCCTGTCCGCCGGCACGCTGTCCGACCCCGGCAAGCTCAGCGCCCTGATCGACGCGCTCACCAAGTCGATCGTGCTGGACCAGGACTGGGACGTGCTGCGGTTCGCCACCCAGATGAAGGACCTGACCGGTGGGAACCTCAAGTTCGAGACGATCCCGACCGGCAACCCGGAGCTGGACACGCCCGAAGACGGCCAGGCGATCGAGGTCAACGAGCGCGACGTGAAGAAGTTCTTCAAGAACCTCAACGCCGACCCGACCGCGCAGAGCAACACCGCGACGGCCATCGACAACGCGACGGTGACCGTCGAGGTCCGCAACGCCTCCGGCATCTCGGGGCTCGCGTCGCGGGTGCTCCAGTCGCTGGTGGCGCTGAAGTTCCTCGACGGCGGCACCGCCAACGCCACGCCGATGGACACGTCGGTGGTCCGTTACGGCGTGGGCGGTGAGGCGGGCGCGGAGGCCGTCTCGCAGGCCCTGGGCGGCGGGCTGGAGTTGGAAGAGGACGCCAACGTCCCGGCCGGGCACGTCCAGGTGTTCGTCGGCGAAGACTACGACGGTCCGGGCACGCAGAGCCTCGCAGGCGCGCCGCTGGTCGGCCTGGACGGCGCACGGCGGCAGCAGCCGGACGAGACCCAGCCGCCCATCACCGCGGACGGGGTGCGCTGCGTCAACTGACCGTGATCGATCGGGGGAGCGTTCAATGGGGAACTTCATCAAGCGGTTGCGCTGGAAGCGGGTGCTGATCGCGCTCGGGCTGCTCGCCGTGCTCGTGGCCACGCCGTGGGTGTGGGTGCAGACCAGCAGCGCGTCCTACCGGCACGCGGCGGCGGACGTGCCCGAGGCGCCGGTGGCGCTGGTCCTCGGCGCGGGTCTGACCAGGTCGGGCACGCCGACGGCGTTGCTGGCCGGCCGGTTGGACGTGGCCGCCGACCTGTACCAGCGGGGCAAGGTCGAAGTCGTGCTGGTCAGCGGCGACAACAGCACCACCGAGTACGACGAGCCGAGCGCGATGCGGACGTACCTGATCGACCAGGGCGTGCCCGAGGACGTGGTCGTGGCCGACTACGCGGGCCTGGACACCTGGGACTCGTGCACGCGGGCCAAGCGGATCTTCGGCGTCGAACGGGCGACGGTGGTGACCCAGGAGTTCCACCTGCCGCGCGCGGTGGCGCTGTGCCGATCGGCGGGCATCGAGGCGTTCGGTGTGGGGCACGACACGGCGGCGCAGTGGCCGGCGCCCACCGCCTACGGGCACTTCCGGGAGGTCCTGGCGGCGGGCAAGGCCATGTGGGACGGACTGGTCGCCAAGCCGGACCCGCTCTTCCTCGGACCGCGTGAACCGGGTGTCACCAGCGCCCTGGAGCGGTGAGACTCTACTTTCGGTACCACTCAATTAGCCCAATCGGGCGTTAATTCGGACATCTCGCGTAAGCGATCGGCATGTCGCGCCTTCCATCTGCGTGGGGTCTGTCGGGGCCCCAGGGGACTGGAGGACTTGACGGTGCGGATCGACACGGCTGCGTACCAACGCGTGCTCGGTGATGAGCTGCGCAGCCTGCGCAAGCAGCGCGGATGGACCCGCAAGGAGCTCAACCGCCGACTGCAGAGCGAAATCTCGCTGCAAACGCTGGCCACGTACGAACTGGGCACCCGCCAGTGCTCGGTGGTCCGGTTGGTGGAGATCTGTGTTGCGCTGGGTGTGCCCGCGCACCAGGTGCTGGCACGTGTGCACGAACGCGTCTTCGGGGACGCGCCGGCCGGGCATCTCGCGGTCGACCTGGCCACGGTCGTCGCCGACACGCGACCGCAACTGCTGCCGCTGCGCCGCTGGGCGCAGGGCCGGCTGGCCAACCTGGTGCCCGGCCAACCGGCCGAGGTCCACCTCGACCTGCCCGCGCTGGAGTACATGGCGCAGTTGTGCCAGCTCAGCACGGTGGACCTGATCAGGACCCTGAGGGAGCTGGACAACCACCGCCCCCGGTAGCATCGGGGGACCTCTCTCCCCTGACCGTGCAGGAAGTCGCTTGCCGAACACTCCAGGTGCAGACCCAGCCCGCCTGCCGCTGCGCACCGCGGCCGCCGTGCGACTGGGCAACATGAGTTCCAAGCTGTCGCAGAAGATGGGTCTGGGCGCCGGTGGCATGATCGGCGGCCGGGTCGCGCTGCGGCTTGACCCGCAGGCGTTGGCGCACTTGACGTCCGGTCGCCAGGTCGCCCTGGTGACCGGGACCAACGGCAAGACCACCAGCACGATGATGCTCAGCCGCGCCATGTCGTTCCTGGGCGAGGTCGCCACGAACCACGGCGGCGCGAACATGCCCGACGGGCACGTGACCGCGCTGTCCAAGCAGCCCGACGCGCCGTACGCGGTGCTGGAGGTCGACGAGGGGTATTTCCCCGAGGTCGTGCGGGCCGCGTCACCGGCCGTGGCGGTGCTGCTCAACCTCAGCCGCGACCAGCTCGACCGGGTCGGCGAGGTGCGCACCATCGAGAAGTCGCTGCGCACGGCGCTGACGTCGGTGACCGGGGTCGTGGTGGCCAACTGCGACGACATCATGGTGACGTCGGCGGCCCGTGACTCGGCCAAGGTGGTGTGGGTCGCCACCGGGACGGGCTGGCACAACGACGCCGCCTCGTGCCCGCGCTGCGGCGACCCGATCCGCTGGGAAGGCGAGCACTGGCACTGCACCGGGTGCGACCTGGCCCGGCCGCGCCCCGACTGGGTGACCGGCGACGGGTACCTGGTCGCGCCGAACAGCCAGAAGGTCGAGCTGTCGCTCCGGCTGCCGGGCAAGTTCAACCAGGCCAACGCGGTGATGGCCACGGCCGCCGCGGCGGCGCTGGGCGTGCCGATCGAGGAGGCCGTGCAGCGGTTGCGCGCGGTGTCCAACGTGGCCGGTCGCTACCGGACGATCCAGCGGTCCGGGCACCGGGCGCGGTTGCTGCTGTCGAAGAACCCGGCCGGGTGGAGCGAGACGCTGACCGTGGTCCGCGAGGCCGACCACCCGGCGGTGCTCGTGATCAACGCGCAGGAGGCCGACGGGCGTGACCTGTCGTGGCTGTGGGACGTGCCGTTCGAGCGGCTGCGCGGCCGGCAGGTGATCGCGTCCGGTGAGCGGGCGACGGACCTGGCGGTCCGGTTGACCTACGCGGAGGTCGAGCACACGATCGTGCCGGACCCGTTGCTGGCCATCGACGCCATGCCGCCCGGACCGGTGGAAGTGATCGCCAACTACACCGCATTCCGCGACCTGAACGCGAGGGCCGCCCAGTGAGCACCAACAAGGTTCAGATCGCTCTCGTGCTGCCCGACCTGCTGGGCACGTACGGCGACTTCGGCAACGCGGTCGTGCTGGAGAAGCGGATGACGTGGCGGGGCATCCCCGCCGAGATCGTCAACATCCGGTTCGGCGAGCCGGTGCCGAATTCGTGCGACATCTACGTCGTCGGCGGCGGTGAGGACACCGCGCAGACGTTGGCCGTGCGGCACCTGCGGGACCACCCGGGGATGCAGCACGCCGCCGCTCGTGGCGCCGTGATCCTCGGTGTCTGTGCGGGCATCCAGATCTTCGGCGAGTCGTTCACCCGGGCCGACCAGGTCACCCACCCCGGTCTCGGGCTGATCGACTCCACCTCGCACGCGGGCGGCAGCCGCGCCATCGGCGAGGTCATCGCGACCGCCGCCGGCGGCCTGTTCGAGGGCCTGCTCACCGGCTTCGAGAACCACCAGGGCCGCACCGTCCTAGGCCCCTCCGCCCGCCCCCTCGCGCACGTCAAGGTGGGCACCGGCAACGACGGCTCCGTCGAGGGCGCCGTCCAAGGCCGAATCCTCTGCACCTACCTGCACGGCCCCGTGCTGCCCCGCAACCCCCAGATCGCCGACCTCCTGATCGAATGGGCCACCGGCACCAAGCCCGCACCCCTCGACCTCCCCGCCGTAACCCGCCTACGCACCGAACGCGCCAAATCCGCCGGCGTCCCCCTCTAACCCCCCACCCCGAACGCAGGACACACCGAACACCAACGTTGGACACACCCGCGTGTCCAACGTCCAGAACACGCGTGTCCAACGTTCGGAACACCCGAGTTGAACGTTCAGAACGCGAGAGTCGAACGTTCGGGACCGGTGAGTTCTACGTTCAGGTCAGGTCAGGCTGGGACGCGGGTGCGGCGGGCTCGGGTGAGGGTGTAGTCCTCGGCGCGCACGGTCTTGGTGCGCATCCAGTAACGCCAGGTGAAGCCGGGCCACACGGTCCGGTTGATGCCCTGCGCGTCGAGGTACCAGCTCTTGCAACCGCCCTCGGTCCACACGCCCCTGGTCAGCTTGCGCTGCAACTGCCGGTTGAACCGGGCCTGCACGTCGGGGCGCACGTCCAGCTCGTCGGCCTGGTGCCGGTCCAGCAGCTCCAGGCACTGGCGGACGTACCGGATCTGCGACTCGATCATGAACACCACCGAGTTGTGCCCCAGACCGGTGTTCGGCCCGAGCAGGAAGAACAGGTTCGGGAAGCCCGAGACCGTGATCCCGTAGTAGGTCTCGATGCCCTTCTCCCGCCACTTCCCGGCCAGGTCCACGCCACCCTTCCCGGTGACGTCCAGGTAGTCGAACGAGTCGACCACGTGGAACCCGGTGCCGTAGATGATCACGTCGACCTCGTGCTCGACGCCCGCCCGGTCCACCACGCTGTGCGCCCGCACCTCGGCGATTCCGTCGGTCACCACGTCCACGTTGGGCTTGTTCAACGCCGGGTAGTAGTCGTTGCTGAGCAGCACCCGCTTGCAGCCCAGGGTGTAGTCGGGCGTCAGCTTGGCCCGCAACGCCTCGTCCTCGACCTGACCGCGCATGTGCCGCTTGGCGATGCCCTGCGCGAACTCCATGATCTTCGGGTTCACCGCGAAGCCGAGCGCGCTCGACTCCCGCGTCCAGTACACGAGGTTCCGGTACAGCCGCTGCGTGATCGGCAGGGCCCGGAACAGCCTCTGCTCCCACGTGTTGATGGCCCGGTCGACCTTGGGCATGATCCACGGCGGCGTGCGCTGGAACAACGTCAGCCGCGCGACGTCGTCCGCGATCTGCGGCACGAACTGGATCGCGGACGCCCCCGTGCCAACCACGGCGACCTTCTTGCCCTTGAGGTCGTAGCCGTGGTCCCACTCGGCCGAGTGAAACGTCTTGCCCTCGAACCGGTCGATGCCCGGCAGGGTCGGGATGTTCGGGATGTGCAACGCCCCGACGCCCGCCACCACCGACTTCGCGGTGTACGTGTCGCCGTTCGCGGTGGTGACGTGCCAGACCTTCGCGTCCTCGTCCCAACGGGCGCCGTTCACCTTGCTGTTGAACCGGATGTACTCGCGCAGCCCGTACTTCTCGGCCACCCGCTTGAGGTAGTCCCAGATCTCCGGCTGCCGGGCGAACATGCGCGTCCAGCGCGGGTTGAGCTCGAACGAGAACGAGTACATGTGCGACGGGACGTCACAGGCGCAGCCGGGGTAGGAGTTGTCCCGCCAGGTGCCGCCGAGGTCGTTCGCCTTCTCCAGCACGACGAAGTCGCGTTCCCCGGTGCGCTTGAGCTCGATCGCCATGCCCAGGCCCGCGAAGCCCGTGCCGACGACCAGGACTTTGACCGCTCGGTGCATGCCCGTCCTCCAACGTCCGGCTACATACTCGCGAGTAGGTTACTGGAAGTAAGTTACCTTCGGTAGTCTCCGGTAGTCTCGACTTCGTGACCTCCACCGAGCCGAGCCGCCGGCGCATGCCGAAGGCCCAGCGCATGGCGCAGATGCTCGACATCGCCGAGGGCGTCTTCGCCGAACGCGGGTACCAGGCGGCGTCGATGGACGAGATCGCCGAACAGGTCGGCGTGTCCAAGCCGATGCTCTACGAGTACTTCGGCTCCAAGGAGGGCCTGCTCATCGCGTGCATCCACCGGGCGCGCGCGGAACTGCTCGACCGCACGCACCGGGCCTTCACCGGCACGGAAGGGCCGGAAGAGGCGATGCGGCACGGCCTGATGGCGTTCTTCGAGTTCATCGGCGAGCACAAGCAGTCGTGGGCGTTGCTGCGACAGGAGGCCGCGATCACCGTGCCGTCGACCGTGACGGAGGTCGAGGGCATCCGGCGGCAGCAGACCGACCTGATCGCGGCGGTGATCACGGGCTTCTCCTCCGACGTGGACCCGGTCGAGGCGGAGGCGTTCGCCGAGGTCATCGTGGGTTCGGCGGAACGGCTGGCGCTGTGGTGCGAGCGCAGGCCCGAGGTGGGACCGGCGCTCGCGACCAGGTACATCATGGACGTCGTGTGGAAGGGCGTGGCTAGCCGGCTCACGGCCTGAGATCACGCGCGCCGGCGGCTGAGCAGGACCATCAGCGTGCCAGCGAGCATGTCCTGCCCGCGAGCCACGTCGAGCACGTAGGGCGGCACGTGGGGGGTCCCACGACGGTTCGGCCGACGCCACACCGGGCGCCGCCAGCACCCCCGAACGCCAGGCACACTGCAACGGTCGAACGACGACTCATCAAGACCTCCCGGACCAAAGATTTGCTCCATATGGTCTGCCGGAAAGTCCGCAACCTCGCGTTATCGATCAAGCACTCCGAGTACATCCGTTTCGTGACCACCTCTTCGGATTGCCACGCGCAGGGGACCCGAGCACCGGACACGAAACCACACCTCCGAAGGAACACTCCTCACTCGATGGAAGGACAGAGCACGATTTCGCCGCCGAACGCCGGTCAGATGGGTAAGTACGACGGACGAAAGGCCGAGGCATGTCCACACTCACCATCACCGCGAACTACCGGCGCGATGGCGACGATTGGGCGAGATCGCGGTCGGGTGCACCGACCGGCTGTCGCACACCTGCTGAACGGCGACGCGTTCGTGTTCTCGGTGGCCTACCTGCCCACCCCCGCGCGGACCTCCCGCCACCACCCCAACGGGTGAAACCGAAGCGAGTACCGCTCATGAGCAGGTGATCGAAGTCTGAACCCCGGGCGCCGCGGCCTAGGATGTCCGGCCAAAGGCGACAGGAGCGCAAAATGGCCACACCGGTGTACAGCGGGCCGGCACGGACCCCACAGCGAGGCAGACCGAGGGACGCCAGCCGGGACGACGCGCTGCGGCAGGCGGCGCTGGAAGTGATGGCCGAAGTCGGCTACCGGGCGTTGACGATGGACGCCGTCGCGGCACGCGCCCGTGCGGGCAAGGCGACGATCTACCGGCGGTGGGAGTCCAAGCTCGACCTGGTCATCGACACGTGCACACAGCTGGCGCAGCAGAACCTGGCCGAGCCGGACACCGGATCGCTCGGCGGCGACCTGCGGGAGTTCCTGAGCGCGTTCGCCGCGTTCCTGTCCGGCCCGATCGGCAAGGCGGCGCAGGCGCTGGTCGGCGAGCTGCCGCACGAGCCGGAGCTGGCGGCGGCGTTCCGCGACACGTTCCTCATCGCGCAGCGCGACGTGCTGCGCCGCATCCTGGAGCGCGCCGAGGAACGTGGCGAACTGCGCCAGGACGCGCCGCGCGGCATGGCGGTCGAAATCGCGGGCGCGGCCCTGATCTACCGGTTGATGCTCACCGGTGACCCATTGGACCTCGCGTTCGTGGACCGCGTGGTGGATCAGGTGCTGCTGCCCCTCGTCGCCAAGGGGCATTAGGTCACCGGAAGAGCTTGCGCAGCAAGGCGAACCCGACGAGCACGGCCACCGCGATCAGCGAGTACCGGATCTTGGGTTCGTCGAGCTTCGCGCGCACGCTCTCCTTGCCGGACTCGACGAAGCGCTGGGGATTCGCCCTGGTCCCCAGCTCGTCCAGGGTCGCGGCCAGCGCGTCACGAGCCTGCTCGATCTCGCGCTGGATGGTGTCGGGATCGCGGGCCACATCTCCTCCTAGCTGCGGTCTGGGCACAACCGTAGATCAGACGCCGGAACGCCGTTGACCGGACCGGCCGGTCGATGGTTCCATAACGATGTTTCCATTCAAGTGGAGGAGCGTCATGGCCGCCATCCGGTTGTCCCTCGCCTCCCGCCGGCTGGCGGGCGTGTTGTTGCTGAGCATCGTCGGCGTCGAGTTCGGCGGTCGGTTCATGACCACCGTGGTGCAGGGCGAGGTGGAGCTGACCGAGTTCCAGCAGTCCTTCTTCCGCGCTGGTCACGCGCACGCCGGCGTGCTGCTGATCCTGGGCCTGGTGTGCCTGCTCTACGCCGACGTGGCGGACGTGCGCGGCACGCTCGGGTGGGTCACGCGGCTGGGCGTGCCCGTGGCCGCGATCTTCATGCCGGCCGGGTTCTTCCTGTCCGCGCTGGGTACGGGCGTGACCGAGGCCAACGGCCTGATCGTGCTGCTCTACCTCGGTGGACTGAGCCTGGCGGCGGGTGTGGTGTCCCTCGGCATCGGCCTGCTGAAGCCTGCCGATAAGCTGGTGACGACGGGCTCGTAGCCCAATTGGCAGAGGCACACGGTTTAGGTCCGTGCCAGTGAGAGTTCGAGTCTCTCCGAGCCCACCGTCACCGGTGGCCCTCGGCGTTGTCGCGCCGGGGGCCACTCATGCGGTGTAGCGCAGGACTTCCAGCATCGACTGCGGGTCCACCTCGGACGGGTTCGGTTCGACGCAGGCGGCCAGCTCGGCTTTGATCGCGGCGACGTCCAAGCCCGTGCCGATCAGCACCAGTTCGGTGCGCCGGGGTCCCGGCCAGGCGGAGCGTTCGAACCGCAGGAACGCGCCGACGGTGTGCAGGCTGAAGCGCTGCCGGTGCCCCGGCACGTCGAACCGCACGAAGCCCTTGATCCGGTACAGACCCTTCGGGCGGGCGTCGAGGAACGCCATGAGCCGCACCGGGTTCATCGCTTCACCGGTGAACTCGACGCTGTCGTAGCGCACGTGGTCGTGCTCTTCGTCCAGCAGGTCCTCGAAGGACAGCTGGCCGATCCGTTCGCGCGGGCGTGGGTCGAACAGCAGGGCCGGGTCGACGCGGCCGAACGACGAGAGCAGCACGGGCACGCCCGGCTTGAGCCGGTCGATCTCGGCGGCCAACGCCGACGGGTCGTCGACGCGGTCGACCTTGTTCAGCACCACCAGGTCCGCCACGCGCAGGTGTTTGGCCAGGTCGTCCGGGAACTCCGCCGCGTCCACCAGCAGCACCAGGCCGCCGTAGGTCAGGCGCGGGTTCTCGCTCGCGAGGACCATCCGTGCCATGGCCTGGGGCTCGGCCAGGCCGCTGGCCTCGATCACGATGACGTCGACCAGCGAGTCGAGCTTGGCCAGCATCTCGTCGAGTTCGCTGACGTCGACCGCGCAGCACAGGCAGCCGTTGCTGAGGGAGACCGTGGAGTCGACCTGTCCGGCCACGCTCATCGCGTCGATACCGATGGCGCCGAAGTCGTTGACCACCACGCCGATCCGAGTACCGCGACTGCCGCTGAGCAGGTGGTTGAGCAGCGTGGTCTTGCCGGAGCCGAGGAACCCCGCGACCACGATCACCGGGATCCGCTTCACGTCGACCGATCCTAGCGGTTTCCGCAGGTCGCATGTTCTGGGCGTTGAACTCGGGTGTTCCCGACGTTGGACACGCGCGTTCCGAACGTTGGACACGCGCGTTCCGAACGTTGGACACGCGCGTGAGTCGAACGTTCGCGTCGCGAGTCGAACGCTCAGGTACCCCGAATTCAACGCTGCGCAGGTGATGCGCATGGGGTCGGCGAGGTCCGGGTATCCACAACCGAGGCCGCACAGCGCTCACGAGGGAGGAGATCGTCGAACTGACGCCGAACCGGCGGGTGGGTTACGTCCTGCTGTCGGGTCTCGCCATTCGCGACTACCAGGCGTTCATCGACCTCGCGCCGGACGGCGACGGCACGGCGATCCGCCTGCACTCGTCGTTCGAGCCGAAGACGCGCGGGACGGGTTGGCTGTACCGGCTGGTGCTCCAGGCCGTAATCTCGCGATACGCCAAAGGCTTGGCCGGGTACGCCGCCAAGAAGGCCGCACCCGGTAACAAGCAGCACTGAGGTTTTCCACACCCCGGTGTGCGGTCAGCTTCATGGTGGTCGCCTCGGCGCGTTCGTAATGTGAAGATCATGGATGTCGTCTCATGGGTAACCGACCTGATGGAAACGCTCGGCGCGCCCGGCGCCGGGATCGCGATCGCGATGGAGAACCTGTTCCCGCCCCTGCCCAGCGAGTTGTTCCTGCCGCTGGCCGGGTTCACCGCGAGTCAGGGTGGGATGAGCCTGATCGCCGCGATCCTGTGGACCACCACCGGGTCGGTCGCGGGCGCACTCGCGCTGTACTACCTCGGCGCGATGTTGGGCCGTGACCGGATCAGGGCGATCGCACAACGGATGCCGCTGGTGAAGGTGTCCGATGTGGACCGCACGGAGGAGTGGTTCGCCCGGCACGGCAAGGCGACCGTGTTCTTCGGCCGGATGGTGCCGATCTTCCGCAGCCTCATCTCCATCCCGGCCGGCGTGGAACGCATGCCGTTGCCCGGTTTCGTGCTGCTGACGGCGGCGGGCAGCTTGATCTGGAACACCGCGTTGATCCTCGCCGGGTACGTCCTGGGCGCCAACTACCACCTGGTCGAGCAGTACATGGGTGTCGTGTCGAAGGTCGTGCTGGGTCTGGTGGTGCTGGCCGTGGGGTGGTTCGTGGTGTCACGGATCACCAGGAAGAAGTCCGGGGACGAGGACGTGGAACAGGCTCAAGCGCGCAGGTAGCGCAGGATCGCCAGCACCCGCCGGCTGTAGCCGTCCACATCGGACAGACCGAGCTTGTCGAAGATCGAGTTGATGTGCTTCTCCACCGCGCTGCGCGACACGTGCAGCCGGGACGCGATGGCGTTGTTCGTGTGCCCCTCCGCCATGTGCGCCAGCACCTGGCGTTCCCGCTCGGTGAGCACGTCCAACGGGTGGCTGGTGCGGGCCAGCAGCCGTCGCACCACCTCCGGGTCGAACGCCACGTCGCCGGCGCCGACCCGGCGCAGCGCGTCCAGGAACTCCTCCACCTGGACCACCCGGTCCTTCAGCAGGTAGCCGACGCCGTCGGCGTGCTCGGTGAGCAGGTCGACGGCGTAGCGCTGCTCGACGTACTGCGACAGCACCAGCACGCCGACGCCGGGGAATCGCCGGCGGATCTCCAACGCGGCCTTCATGCCCTCGTCGGAGTTCGTCGGCGGCATCCGCACGTCGGTCACCACGACGTCCGGCCGGTGCACCGCCACCGCGCTGACCAGCGCTTCCGCGTCGCCCACGGCCGCCACGACGTCGTGCCCCTCCTCGACCAGCAGCCGCACCAGGCCCTCGCGCAGCAACGTCGAGTCCTCGGCCAGGATCACCCGCACGGGACCTCCGCGGTGATCACCGTGGGACCGCCGGCCGGGCTGGTCACGTCGAACGTGCCGTCCAGCGCGAGCACCCGCCGCGACAGGCCGGCCAGCCCGCCGCCCGCCGGGTCCGCTCCCCCGACGCCGTCGTCGGCGACCCGCACGCGCACCGCGCCCGCGTCCTCGGTGATGTCCACGCCGATCATGGTCGCACCCGAGTGCTTGGCGGCGTTCGTCACCGCCTCGCACACCACGAAGTACACGGCCGTCTCGACCTGTGGTGCGGCGTGCAACTCGGCACAGCTGATCCGCACCGGGATGGCGGAACGGTCCGCCACCGCCTCCAGCGCCTCCACCAGGCCCAACGAGTCCAAAGCCGCCGGGTAGACCCGCCAGGCGACTTCGCGCAGGTCCTCCAGCACGTGCCGGGACTCCTCGTGCGCCTGGGCGAGCAGGTCGTCGGCGTGGGCGGGGTTGCGGCGGGCGCGGCCGAGCAGCATGCCCAACGCGACCAGCCGCTGCTGCACGCCGTCGTGCAGGTCCCGTTCGATGCGGCGGCGTTCGGCGTCCACGGCCGCCACGATGCCCGCCCGGCTCGTGGCCAACTCGTCGATGCGCAGGCGCAGCAGTTCGGCTTCGCTCGGACCGAGCCACCGACGGGCGACCTTCCCCTCCAACGCGACCACGCCGATGATGCCCTGGATCTCGATGTAGAGCAGGACCACGCCGACGGCGCCGGTCCACACGAACTCGACCCAGTCGGCGGCCCAGTCCAGACCGTCCTCGATCCCCTCGCCGAACAGCCGGAACGCGATCACCCCGGCCATGGCGAGCCCGTAGAACAGCCAGGCCAGCACGAACCCGCCGAACAGCCCGACCGGCGCGCGGACGGCCAGGTAGCGCACCGCCTGCGCCTTCGTCGGCTCGGCGCTGTCCACCCCGAGGAACGACCGCAGCCGCCGTCGTTCCCACCCGGCTACCGAGACGGCCGCCTTTCGGGCGAACACCACGACGAGCAGATCTACCAGCGCCGACAAGAAGCCGAGAAACAGACCGGCAACGACGCGCAACCCCCTGTGCACCTGGTCGAGGCTAGTAGACCCGATTGCGCTATTGGCGAGTGCACATACCTCTGCCAAGGATTTGTCCGTGGGCACAATTGCCGTCATCGGCGCCGGTCAAGCGGGTTTGGTGTTATCGGCGGCGTTGTTACGCGCCGGGTGGCGGGTCTCGATCTACTCCGACCGGACGGCAGAGGACTACCTCGCCGATCGGGGCCGACCGACCGCTTGCCTCTTCGGTGACCAGGTCGAGTACGAGGCTGAGCTGGGCCTCGACTTCTGGCCCGAGGCGTCCCGGATGCGACGCATCCACCTGGACCTGTTCACCGACGGCGGCGCGGTGGCGTTGTCCATCGACGCGCCGCTGCGCAAGGCCGCGCTGGCCGTCGACCAGCGGCTGAAGTTCTCGTTCGGCCTAACCGAGCTCGAATCGCGCGGCGCGACGGTGGTGATCGGCGCGGTGTCGGCGGAGGACCTGGACCGGCTGGCCGCGACGCACGACCTGGTGGTCGTGACGTCCGGGCACAAGTCCCTGACCGGCCTGTTCGAGCGGGACCCGACCCGGTGCGTGCACTCCGAGCCGCAGCGCAGGCTGTTCATGATCAACATCCACGGTTACGACATGGCGGCCCGGCCGCAGCACCGGGAAGGGGTGTTCTCGTTCCTGCCGGGGACCGTGGAGATGTTCTGGATCCCGTTCCACGACAAGGACGTCGGCGAGTCCCGCAGCATCGTGGTGGAGACCGCGCCGGGCGGCCGGGCGGACCGGTTCGGCGACGTGACCTCGGCCGACGAGGGACTGGACGTGCTCAAAGCCGTGGTGGACGACCTGCTGCCGCACGAGTCGGCGTTCCTGCGGCCCGCGCGGCCGACCAGCCCGGTGACGTGGATCAAGGGCGAGATCCTGCCTGTGGTGCGCAAACCGGTGGCCGTGCTGCCGTCCGGCCGGCACGTGCTCGGCCTCGGTGACGCCGTCGTGCTCAACGACCCGCTGGCCGGTCAGGGCGCGAACAACGCCACCCGGATGGCCCGGTTCTTCGCCGACGAGCTGGCCGGGCACGACGGGCCGTTCACCCCGTCGTGGCTGACCGGGCGGTTCGACCAGTGGTGGGAGCACGGCCGCTACACCAACGACTTCTCCAACGGGCTGCTCGCGCCGCTGACCGGCGCGCAGAAGAACGTGATGATCGCCGCGTCCCGCCGCGAGGACATCGCCGAGCAGCTGTGGGAGGGGTTCAACGACCCGTCGTCGCTGTTCCCGTGGTTCTTCGACGCGGCGGCCACCCGGGAGTTCCTGGCCCGGCGCAAGATCGGTCAGCTCGACCTGCTGCGGTACAAGCTGGGTGTCGGCGCGGGGTTGCTGGCCGGAAAGCTGTTCAAGCGGCCTGTCGGCGGGACAGCAACTCCTTGATCTCCTTCGCCGCCGCACGCCCCGCACGCGTAGCGCCGACCGTGCTGGCCGACGGGCCGTAGCCGACCAAGTGCACGCGCGGATCGGCGACGACCCTGGTGCCGTCGAGCTGGATACCGCCGCCGGGCGCGCGCAGGTGCAGCGGGGCCAGGTGGTCGAGCGCGGCGCGGAACCCTGTCGCCCACACGATCGCGTCGACCTTCTCGTGCCTGCCATCGGGCCAGACCACGCCGTCCTCGGTGATCCGCTCGAACATCGGCCGACGGTCGAGCACACCTGTCTTCAGGGCTTCACGAACGGCCGGGGTGAGGCTCAAGCCGGTCACGCTGACCACGCTCTGGGGCGGCAGGCCCTGGCGGACCCGCTCCTCCACCTTCGCGACCACGGCACGGCCCAGTTCCGGTGTGAACGGCTCGTCGGAGAACTCCGGCTCACGGCGGGTGACCCAGGTGGTGGCGGCCGCGTGCTGGGCGATCTCCAGCAGCTGCTGGACCGCGGACGTGCCGCCGCCGACCACGACCACGTGCTGCCCGGCGAACTCCTCCGGGCCCCGGTACCGCGAGGAGTGCAGTTGGCGGCCGGTGAACAGCTCCTGGCCGGGGTAGCGGGGCCAGAACGGGCGGGTCCACGTGCCGGTCGCGTTGACCAGCGCGTCGGCCTCCCAGATGCCGCGATCGGTCTCGACGCGCAGCCGGCCGTCGTGGTCGCGGACGGCGTGCACGCGCACCGGGCGTTCTACGGCGATGCCGTTGCGGCGCTCGAAGTCGGCGAAGTACTCGGGCAGCACCTCGTTGGCGGGCGCGGTCGGGTCCGGCTCGGTGAACGGCATGCCCGGCAGGTCGTGGATGCCGTGCACGGTGGCCATCCGCAACGTCGGCCAGCGGTGCCGCCACGCGCCGCCGGGGCCGACGCCTGCGTCCAGCACGACGTGGTCGAGGTTCGCGCGCTTGAGGAAGTAGGCCGCGGACAACCCCGCCTGACCTGCACCGATAACCACCGCGTCCATATCCCGACCAACGCCGGGCGAAGCCGCGCGCTTCCCGGTGTGATCGTCGCGACGGTCACACCCCGGAAGGCATCCGAGGGCGCCCGCGTTGGATCACAACATGAGCCGACTTCGTGACGTACCGCTGTCCGCACTCGACCTGGCCCCGGTCACCACGGCGACGGACGCGCGCACGGCCCTCGCGCACACGCGTGAGCTGGCCCAACACGTCGAACGGCTCGGCTTCACCCGGTTCTGGCTGGCCGAGCACCACAACATGCCCGGTATCGCCAGCTCCTCCCCCGCGATCCTGATCGGCCACGTCGCCGACGCCACCACCACGCTGCGGGTCGGCTCCGGCGGCGTGATGCTGCCCAACCACCCGCCGCTGGTGGTGGCCGAGCAGTTCGGCACGCTGTCCGCCCTGCACCCCGGCCGCATCGACCTCGGCATCGGCCGCGCGCCCGGCACCGACCAGCGCACCGCGCAGGCGTTGCGCCGCACCACCGGCCCGCTGTCGGTGGACGACTTCCCGCAGCAGCTCAGCGAACTGACCGGCTACTTCGACGGCACCGAGGAGCTGAACGCGATGCCGGCCGAGGGCAACAAGCCGGACGTGTTCCTGCTCGGGTCCAGCGGGTACAGCGCGCAGGTCGCCGGTCTGCTCGGACTGCCGTTCGCGTTCGCCCACCACTTCAGCGCGGAGAACACGCTGCCCGCGCTGGCCCTGTACCGCGAACGGTTCCGGCCGTCGGAACGGCTCCAGCAGCCGTACGCGCTGGTCTGCGCGTCGGTGATCGTGGCGGACACCGACGAGCACGCCCGCTGGATCGCCGGTCCCGGCGCACTCGCGTTCGTCCGGCTGCGCAGCGGCCGGCCCGGTCCGCTGGCCACCGACCAGGAGGCCGCCGACTACCCGTACACCGATGTCGAGCGGCTGATCTTCGAGGACCGGATGGCGTCGCAGATCATCGGATCGCCGAAGACCGTCGAGGCGGAGCTGGAACGGCTGCTGGAGGACACGAAGGCCGACGAGCTGATGGTGACCACGATGGTCGCCGAGCAGCCCGACCGCCTCCGGTCATACGAACTCCTCGCGGAGATCGCACAGCGTTCAACTCCCGTTCGTTCACCCGAACGAGTGAAGACTGAAGTAGAGGTGTAGCGGTTGGCGCACCGCTGACGATGATCAGAGTGGAGCGCGCACGCCCCCCGACGCGCTCCCCAACTTCCGGGCGGATCACGCCCGATGCTCGGCCGCCGCCGAGCCGCGTGGGCGCTGCCCGGTGTGGCGCCGCCCACGCGGAAAGCCATGTGTCATCACGGCTTGGCCACAGGCAGGCACCAGGTGCGAATCAAGGCCCTGGTTCGGTCCCCGGGCACCCTCCGACACCGTCATGGTGGTGGCAGTCGCAGTCAAGCCCACCGCCGGGCGGGAAGGGGAGGTTCGTGAAGTTCGCCAGTCTGGCCGCCGGCATCTGCCTGGGCCTGGCCTTGGCGGGATGTGCGGACCCTTCCGACATTTCCACGCCAACGGTCCCGTCCGCGGTGGCCGAACAAGGTGCCGACACGGCCTCCGGGTCCGCGTACACCGCGTTCGGCGCGCAGCGGGTGTGGGCCAACGGCATGGCGGTCACCGTGTCGCCGCCCACCTCGCTCAAGCCGAGTGACACATCGTTCCCGCCGGCACCGCGCACCGCGGTGTTCACGCTGACCCTGGTCAACAGCTCCAAGACCGCCTACCGCACCAGCCAACTGGCCGTGCGCGCGATCGTCGCCGGCGTGCCGGTGGCCGAGGTGCGCGACTCGGTGCAGGGCCTCAACGGGATAGCCGCCGCCGTGACGGAGGTGGAGCCCGGTGCGGAGACCGTGCTGACGATGGCGTTCGCCGTGCCCGCCGACCCCGTGCTGCTGCAACTCGTGGTCGAACCGAACGGCGCCAACCAGGAGCCGAGCGCGCGGTTCGAGGGCATCGCCTGACCCGGTGACGTCGGGGTTGTCGGTCCCGGGTTGTAGCGTCTGGGGCCATGACCGAGCAGAAGCGCCTGTCACCGGGTGACCAGGCCCCGGCGTTCACGCTGCCCGACAGCAAGGGCAAGCCCGTCTCGCTGTCCGACTACGTCGGCCGTTCCGTGGTCGTCTACTTCTACCCGGCCGCGGGCACACCGGGCTGCACGAAGCAGGCGTGCGACTTCCGCGACAGCATCGGCGACCTGGAGTCGTCGGGCTACGAGGTCGTCGGCATCTCGCCGGACAAGCCGGAGAAGCTGGCCAAGTTCGCCGCGGCGGAAGGCCTGAACTTCCCGCTGCTGTCCGACGTGGACCGCAAGGTGCTGGCCGAGTGGGGCGCGTTCGGGGAGAAGCAGAACTACGGCAGGACCGTCATGGGCGTGATCCGCTCGACGTTCCTGGTCGACCCCGAGGGCAAGATCAAGAAGGCCATGTACAACGTCCGCGCGACCGGCCACGTGGCCAAGCTGCTGCGCGAACTGCCCGCCTGATCACCGGGAGGACGCCATCACGGGGTTGGAGGCGGCCGCGGCGAAGATCGGCCAAGCCGTGGCTCAGCACGCCACGAAGTCGTGGCTGGAACGGCGGCGCAAGTCGCGTGACCGCACGGCTTCGTTGGCCGAGCTGGCCGCCGAGGAGCTGTCGTCGGTCCGCCAACGGGCGCGCCTCGACCACCTGATCACGGGCATCGGCCACCAGGTCGGCGACCAGCTCGAACCTCTGCTCGCGGCCAAGTTCGCGTCCTCGCCGGAGCACGAGATCGGGGCGGCGATGGACGCCGTGGTCGACGGCCTGGCCGAGCTGGACCTGTCCGACGAGGCACTGCTGGCCACCGACGCCGATCCCGAACTGCTGGCCCGCCGGGTGCGCGCCACGCTCGTCCGCGACGCCGGCCTCTCGGAACCGGCGACCCGGCTGTACGAGATCGCGCTGGACCAGGCGTGCCGCTACCTGATCCAGGTGATCCGCCACCTGCCCGCGTTCCAGCCGCGTGCGTTGGCGGAGGTGCTCAACCGCGCCTCTCAGCAGACAGCGATGCTGGAAGACGTCCTGTCGAGGCTGCCGCGCACCAGCCTGCACGCCCCGACCGGCACGGACACCGACGAAGAGTTCCGCGACGAGTACCTGCGGCACGTGGCGAACAGCCTGGACCGCCTGGAACTCCTCGGCCTGACCATGCGCCACCGGCCGAAGCTGGCGCTGAGCGTCGCCTACCTGAGCCTGAGCGTCACCGACCAGGACAACCGCGGGTCCCGCTTCGAGTTCGACCGCTGGTTCGGCGCCGACGTGGACCACGTGCACGGCTCGCTGCGGGTGGAGGCGGCGATCGGCAACGCCGACCGCACGCTGGTGCGCGGCGAGGCCGGGTCCGGCAAGACGACCCTGCTGGACTGGCTGACCGTCACGGCGGCACGGGAGGCGTTCACCGACCGGCTGGCGTCGTGGAACGGCCTGGTTCCGCTGGTCGTCCGGCTGCGCCGGTACGCGGACTCGCCACTGCCCCGGCCCGAGCAGTTCCTCGACCACGCGGCCGGGTGGCTGGTCGGGCTGATGCCGTCCGGCTGGGTGCACCGCGTGCTGCGGTCCGGGCAGGGGTTGGTCCTGGTCGACGGCGTGGACGAGGTGCCTGCGGGCCGCCGGAGGCTGGTGCGCGAGTGGCTGCGGGAGCTTGTGACCGCGTTCCCGGCCGCACGGGTCGTGGTGACGTCCCGCCCGGCGGCGGCCGACCAGCGGTGGCTGCACGACGAGGGCTTCGGCTCGGTGCTGCTGGAGCAGATGAGCCCGGCCGACGTGCGGGTGTTCCTGCAACGCTGGCACGAAGCCGCCCGCGACGCCGAGTCCCTGCCGTGCGCGCCCGAGGACCTGCCGGTGGCCGAACGCAGGCTGCTCCAGCAGTTGGACAACCGGCCGCACCTGCGCGCACTGGCCGCGAGTCCGTTGCTGTGCGCGATGCTCTGCGCCCTGAACCTAGGGCGGACCTCCGAGCTGCCGCAGAGCCGGATGGAGCTGTACCAGGCTGCGTTGACCATGCTGCTGGACCTGCGTGACGCCGAACGCCAGATCGCCGGGATGCTCACCGGCACCGAGAAGACCGTGCTGCTGCGCGACCTGGCCTGGCGCCTGATCCAGGCCGGTCGCAGCGAACTGCCACTGGACCGGGCGACGTCGTTCGTGTCCCGGAAGCTCCCGAACCGGTTCGCCCTCCTCCACGGGGTTCCCAACCTGAAGCAGCTGATCCAGGACGACGTCACCGGTGAGGTCGACCTCTCCTCGCTGCTGGAGCACCCTGGACTCGAACAGCTCCTCGTCGACGGTTCGCACAGGTATCTCAGCCTGCGGTCGCTCGAACGATTACCGGCGCTGCGCTTGCTGGAGCTGGGCAGCCTGACCGAACTCGACGCGTTGGAGCGACTGGAAAGGCTCAACTACCTCTCTGTCAAACTCCCTGACCCGGGAACAACCCTGGCGCCTTTGCGCCACCTGCCCGCGCTGCGGATGCTCAGCCTGAAATGGGATACCGCGCCGGAAGTCGTCTACGGCATTCAGAGCCAGCTGCCGGACCTTGCAGAGCTGTCGCTGTTCGGAAAAGCCGCCCACGCCATCGCCACCGTGGCCGATCTGGAGCACCTGCGCCTACTGAGGCTGGGAGCCAGCGACTCCGGACCGCTCGATCTGCGCCCCCTCCGTGGGAGAAGCCTCGACCTCTGGCTCGCGCGGGAGGACGAGCACATCGGCTTGGACGTGCTCGGCCCCGGCGTGCGGATCCGCTACTACGGTTGAGCGAGTTCTCGCAGGTGGGGCAGGAGGAGGCGTAGGGCGCGGCCTCGGTGTGAAAGTTTGTCCTTTTCCTCCGGCGACAGCTCGGCGGACGTGACGCCGTGGCCCTCGGGGCGGAAGATCGGGTCGTAGCCGAAGCCGTTCTCGCCGCTCGGCTCGCGGGTGATCGTGCCGCGCCACTCGCCGCGCACCACGGTCTCCGTGCCCGGACCGGCCACGAACGCGGCCGTGCAGACGAAGGCCGCGCCACGGCGGTCGTCCGGCACGTCACGCAGTTGGCCGAGCACCAAGTCCAGGTTGGCCTGGTCGTTGCCGTGCGAGCCGGACCAGCGGGCCGACAGCACACCCGGCATGCCGTTCAGGGCGTCGATGGCGATACCCGAGTCGTCCGCGACAGACGGCAGGCCGGTCGCGGCGAACGCGTCCCGTGCCTTGGCCAGGGCGTTGCCCTCGAACGTCGGGTCGGTCTCCGGGGCCTCCGGGAACGGCGGCACGTCGTCCAGGCCGAGCACCTCGATGCCGGCCAGCCCCTCGGCCAGCAGGATCCGGCGCAACTCGCCGAGCTTCTTCTTGTTCCGCGACGCGAGCAGCAGCTTCACAGCAGGCCCTTCACTTCTTCTTCGCCCTCGGCTCGGGCAGCACGCCGGGGTACGGCAGGGCCAGTGCCTCGGCCTGGATCTGGTTGAGCTGGGCGCAGCCCTCCAGGGCCACGTCGAGCATCTTGTCCAGCGTCGAGCGCGCGAACGTGGCGCCCTCGCCGGTGCCCTGCACCTCGATCAACGTGCCGGCGTCCGTCGCCACCACGTTCATGTCGACCTCGGCGCGCGAGTCCTCTTCGTACGGCAGGTCGAGCCGCACCCGACCGTCCACGACACCCACCGAGACGGCCGACACGGCGCACGACAGCGGCTGGGGGTCGGCGAGGCGGTTGGCCGCGCCGAGCCACGTCACGGCGTCGGCCAGGGCCACGTACGCGCCGGTGATGGCCGCGGTCCGGGTGCCGCCGTCGGCCTGGATCACGTCGCAGTCGATCACGATCGTGTTCTCGCCGAGTGCGGCCAGGTCGATGCACGCGCGCAAAGATCGCCCGATCAGGCGGCTGATCTCGTGCGTGCGTCCCCCGATCCGGCCTTTCACCGACTCGCGGTCGCTGCGGGTGTGGGTGGCCGACGGCAGCATCGCGTATTCGGCGGTGACCCAGCCGAGGCCCGAACCGGAGCGCCAGCGCGGCACGCCCTCGGTCACGCTGGCCGCGCACAACACCCGCGTATTACCGAACTCGATCAGCACCGACCCGGCCGGCCACTGCTGGTAGCCACGGGTGATCCGAATATCGCGCAGTACGTCGTCGTTCCTGCCATCGGTCCTCAGCACGGCACTACCCTATGTCGCTGAACCCGGGAGCAACCCACCGGCGTAGGGAGAGGCATGGCACTCGCAGACGACCTGGTGACGATCTTCGGTCTTCCGGCGCACCCGTTGCTGGTCCACGCGGTGGTGGTGTTGCTGCCGCTGTCGGCGGTGGCGGCCGCCGCGTTGGCGGTGGTGCCGCGCTGGAGGCAGCGGTACGCGTGGCCCCTGCTGGGCGTCACGCTGATGGGCGTCGGCTCCGTGCCGTTGGCCCAGGTGGCGGGCGACCAGCTGAACGCCAAGCTCGCCAGCCTGGAGAACCCGCTGATCCAACGGCACGCCGAGCTGGGCAACGACCTGCTGCCGTTCGCCCTGGGCTTCGGCGTAGCAGTGGTCGCGCTCCTGGTAGCCGGCCGCCTGGCCGACCGTGAACGCGCCGCCGCAGCGGACGACACCGCCGTTCCGAAAACCTGGCGGCGCATCGCCGTGGTGGTGGCCGTCCTGGTCATCGCCGCCGGCGCCGCCACCACGGTCCAGACGGTCCGAATCGGACACAGCGGCTCGACGGCGGTGTGGGACGGCGTCGGCACCACCTGACCGAGCGTCGAACCTCCAGCCCCCGAGGGTCAGTCGGGGAGGGACAGGGGGGTGGTGGGGGCGTTTTTGAGGGTGCGCGTCACCGTGCAGAGTTGGTCGATGGCGCGGCGGATCGCGGTCTCCAGGGCGGCGCGCTGCTCGTCGTCCAGCTGTGAGATGTCGTAGTCGAGCGTGACGGGAACGACGTCGAACTCGTGGGCGCCGGCGGGGCGCACGTCGTCGGCACGTGCGACCACGTCGCCGTCCACGCGGCGGGTGATCAGGGTTTCCGCGGTGACCACCGCGCAGCCCGCGGCGGCTGCCAGCAGCAGCTCGACGGGCGTGAACGTGCCCTCGACGCCCTTGCGGCCGACGCGCACCGAGGCGCCTCGGCCGTTCGTGGCCACGAACTCGTGCTGACCGACCCGACGCACCTCGACGTTCGACACGCCATCGACGTTAGTCGATCCGGTCCTCGGTAGCGGCGGCGATCTTGCGCACGTAGGTGATGTCGCCGCAGTCGTCGCCCAACCGGTCCTGGCGGATCTCCACGAACAGCCGACCCAACTCGTCGCGCCGCTCCTCGGACACCTGCTCCCGCGCGTCGTTGAGGATCGTGCGCTCCTCCTCGTCCACGTGGTGGTTGAGCGCCTGGACCAGCTCCTCCAGCTTGCTCTCCCACTCGTCGGACTGGGTGTCGCCGACCTCCATCAACGCCAGCAGCGCCTGGTGCCCCTCGGCGTGCTCCTCGGCACCGTGGTCGACCTCAGCGTTGTCGACCTCCCGGTACCGCTTGAGCGCCGGGTACACCTCGGCTTCCTCGGCCTCGGCGTGCGCCACGAGCAGCGCCGCCAGCTCCGCCAACAACGTCGACCGGTCGGAGTTCCGGTCGCGCAGACCGCGGAACAGCTCCTCGAATCTCCGGTGGTCCGCCAGGATCAGCTCGACGACATCAGTTGCCATGGCCGCCGATTACCCGGACCACCGGCTCGCCAACCGCGTACGTGCCGCCCTGGTTGACCACCTCCACCGGCCCGGCGAACTGGCCGCGCGCCTCGGCCAGCACGGTGTCCCGGTCGGTCCACGGCGCGATGTGGGTGAGCAGCAGCCGGCCGACACCGGCCTCCGCCGCCACCCGCCCCGCCTGCACGCCGGACAGGTGCTTGCCGGTCGGCCGGTCGTCGGCGTGCGTCCACGTCGCCTCGGACAGCAGCACGTCCACGCCCTGCGCCAGCGTCCGCAACGCCTCGCACGGCCCGGTGTCGCCGGTGTACGCGAGTGTCGCGCCCTTGGTGGCGATGCGGAACCCGTACGCCTCGGTCGGGTGATCGACCCGAACGGCGGTGATCCCGAACGGCCCGATGCGGGTCTCCGCGCTCTCGTCCAGAGTGTGGAACTCGAACACGTCGGACAGGTCGGTGGTGAGCAGTTCCTCGTCGGTCTCCGCGTAGGCGCGGGCGAACCGGTCCGCGGTCTCGGACGGCCCGTACACGGGCAGGCGGCGTTCGCGCGTGTCGTACGGCGGGTGTGTGTGGTAGCGGCGTGTGACGGCCAGGGTGGTGAAGTCTGCGCAGTGGTCCGGGTGCAGGTGGGAGAACAGCAGCGCGTCCAGCGAGAACGGGTCGTGGTGCGTCTGGAGCTCGGCCAGCACACCGCTGCCCAGTTCGATCACGAGCCGGCAGCCGTCCGCCTCGACGAGGTAGCCGGATGCGGGCCCGTGCGGTCCCGGCAGGCTGCCCGAGCAGCCGAGAATGGTCAACAGCACTCGTGGCAGCCTGCCAGGTCAGCCGTGGGCTTGGAAGGACGCTTTTTCCAACCCGGGGAGGAATCGCCGGGCGAGCCGGGCGAACGGTTCCACTGGACCGGTGCAGCTGAACCGCTGGTCGGCGTCGCCGGTGCGGAACAGGTCACGCTCGGTCAGCACCCGGACCACGTCCTTGACGGTCTCCTCGGCGCTGGAGACCAGCGTCACCCGATCGCCCATGACGATCTGGAGCACGCCGGTCAGCAGCGGGTAGTGCGTGCAGCCCAGGACCAGGGTGTCGACTTCGGCGCGCTGCAACGGTTCCAGGTAGGCCTGGGCGAGGCCGAGGACCTGGCGGCCCGAGGTGATGCCGCGTTCCACGAAGTCCACGAACCTCGGGCACGGGACCGCGGTGACCTCGATGTCGCGTGCGGCGGCGAAGGCGTCCTGGTAGGCGCCGGACGTGACCGTGCCCAGCGTGCCGATGACGCCGACCTTGCCGGTGCGCGTGGTCGCGACGGCCCGGCGCACGGCGGGCAGCACGACCTCGATCACCGGGATGTCGTAGCGCTCGCGGGCGTCGCGCAGGCACGCCGCAGAGGCGGTGTTGCAGGCGATGACCAACATCTTCGCGCCGTCGGCGACCAGCCGGTCGGTGACTTCGAGGGCGAACTTGCGCGCCTGGGCGATGGGCAGCGGACCGTAGGGGCAGTTGGCCGTGTCGCCGACGTACCGGATGCGTTCGCCGGGCAGCTGGTCCATGATCGCCCGTGCGACGGTCAACCCGCCGACGCCGGAGTCGAAGATCCCGATGGGCGAATCGGCGGTAACGGTCACGCGTTGAGCGTAGTACCGGCGCTCTTCCTGGCATCCCGGGCGACGCCCCAGGCGGCGAGGACACCGCCGAGCGCGCCGAACAGGTGGCCTTCCCACGAGATGCCGGGCTGGCCGGGCAGCACGCCCCACAACGCCGCGCCGTACATCGCGAACACCACGACGGCCAGCACGATCTGCAGCGCGCTGCGCGCGAAGATGCCGCGCACCAGCAGGAACACCAGGAAACCGAAGACGAGGCCGGACGCGCCGATGTGGCTGCCGTACGAGCCGAAGATCCACACACCGAGGCCGCTGGTGAGCCAGATGACGGCGGTGATCTGGAGGAACTGCTTGACCCCGCCGGACGTGGCCAGGTAGGCCAGCACGAGCAGCGGCACCGCGTTGCCGGTCAGGTGGGTCCAGTCGCCGTGCAGCAGCGGGAACCAGAGGATGTTGTCCCACTGGGAGAAGTCGCGCGGGATCACGCCGTCGTCGTCGAGCCGGCCACCTAGGACGGTGTCGATGCCCTCGATCAGGTAGAGCACTCCGACGAAGCCGAGCACGACCACGGCCGACAGCACGGGCCTGGGCGGCACGACGCGCTTGGCCAACGGCTTGGCGGGCCTGGCCGGCTTCGGCAGCTTGGGCGCGCCGACCACCGGCTCGGGTGTCGGTGAGGCGAAGGGGCCGGTGAGGTCCACAGCTCCAGGCTACGCGTCGATCAGGGCGTTGAGCGGTGAGTTCGCGGTGATCAGAGGGGTGACCCGCAGTGCCGGAACCGATGAGCCGCGGGATAGGGGTTGAGGGCCCGCGGGTGACCGTAGGCTGTCCCGGTGTCGATCGAAGTGGCGGTGCGGGCCGAAGCGGCGCTGGGTGAGGCCCCCACGTGGGACCACGCCAGCGGAACGTTGCTCTGGGTGGACGTCCTCGGCAACGAGGTGCACCGCTACAGCCCGTCGCGTGACGACGACGCGGTCCTCGAAGTGCCGCAGCACGTGGGTGCGGCGAAGCCCCGGTCCAGCGGTGGTCTGGTGGTGAACCTGCGCGACGGGGTGGCCTTGATCGACCGGGACGGCGCCAAGACGTGGCTGGTCTACTGGGCGCGGGACGGCGTGCGCGGCAACGACGCGGCGGTCGACCCGGCGGGGCGGCTGTGGGCGGGCACGATGCGCTACGACGAGGAGCCGGGCGGCTGGCTGGCGCGGGTGCAGCCCAGCGGTGACGCGAAGGTCGTGCTGGACAAGGTGAGCGTCAGCAACGGCATCGGCTGGAGCCCCGACGCCAAGCTCATGTACTACGTCGACTCGGCGGAACGGCGGATCGACGTGCTGGACTTCGACCGCGACACCGGTGAGGCGACGAACCGCCGTCCGCTGGCCGACGTGCACCGGGGGTTGCCGGACGGGCTCACCGTGGACTCGTCCGGGGCGGTCTGGGTGGCGTTGTGGGGCGGGGCGGCGGTGCACCGGTACACGCCGGACGGGCGACTGGACGTGGAGATCGAACTCCCGGTGGGCCAGCCGACCGCGTGCTGCTTCGGCGGCATCGACTTCACCGACCTCTACGTGACGACCGCTCGCGTCGGGCTGAGCGAGGACGCGTTGAGCGAGCTGGCCGGTTCGGTCCTGGTGATCCCCGGCGCAGGCGAAGGCCTGCCCTCCACCGCCTTCGCCGGCTAGCCACTCCTGAACGTTCAACTCAGCCGTCCCGAACGTAGGACACGCGCGTTCCCAACGTTGGACACGCGCGTTCCCAACGTAGGACACGCGCGTTCTGAACGTTCGGCTCTCGGGGTCTGGGGTTCGACTCTCGGGGGTTAGAGGGTGTAGGTGGCGCCGGGGGTGGCGAGGGTGACGGGGCCGGGGAAGGCGTTTTCGGCGTCTTTGAGGATGCCGTCGCGGTCGGACCAGGGCAGCACGTGGGTGAGGACGAGGCGGTGCGCGCCGGCGGACGTGGCCACCTCGCCCGCTTCGCGGCCGCTCATGTGCAGGTAGTTGGCGCGGCCCGCCTGTTCCCGCCACGCCGAGTCGGCCAGCAGGAGGTCGGCGCCTTCGGCGAGCCGGACCAACTCCGGGCACGGGACCGTGTCGCCGGAGAACACCAGCGACGCGCCCTCGTACGAGATGCGGAACCCGTAGGCCTCGCAGATGTGCCGCATGGCGGCCACCTCGACGTCCACCGGCCCCACCGCGTACTTCCCCGGTGCGAGCGGCACGAAGTCGAACGTGTCGGTCAAGTCCGTCGCCGCCAACTCGGCGCGGCCGGCGGCGTGCGCGGCGGCGAGGCGGGACGGCGCGTGCGCCGGCGCGAACACCGGCAGCCGGCGTTCGGTGACGTCGTAGGGCGGCTCGGGGTGCTCACGCCGGTAGACGGTGAGCGAGCTGAAGTCGGCGCAGTGGTCGAGGTGCAGGTGCGACAGCAGGACGGCGTCGATGTCGAACGGGTCGCAGTGCCGCATGAGCGCGCTGAACACCCCGCTGCCCAGTTCCACCACGATCCGGACGCCGCCCGCCTCCACCAGGTACCCGGAGGTGGGCAGATCAGGTCCCGGGGCACTGCCCGCGCACCCGAGCACCGTCAATTGCATGGGCGGAACGATAGCAGCCCAACGGACGGCAAAAATGCGGGAAAGACCATGGGTCGGAGCCGCGAACATAGATCCCCTATAAGTTCACTCGAATGCATCAACCCGCGCAGGACGGAACTATCTGCGGCTTACCGAAGTCGGGCGAGAGCCCGGCATGTCGACCAACGGATGCGCAGGTGAGCGGCTTATCACAACGACCACATCGCGTTGGACTGAACGGGCGGCGGTATTCGTGGAAGCGTCCAGTGGCGAACTTCCCGCCCCCGAGCCCGGGCCGACACCCGAATGGCTTCTTGAAATCGCGTGGCGGTCACGCAAAGGACGTCCGCGAATCAGGTGAGCGATAGCTCTCGCCCCTCCCCCGGAGCAGGCGGCGTGAGACGGCACGAGGCGGCACGGGTGCTCGACCCACGATCGGGCGAGCCGGCGGTCGCGCGGTCGGCAACACCTCGCCGGTCGCCCGAAAGTTTCTCCGTGTAAACCACGCCACCAAATGGGTGCATTGTGTGTTCGTGCAGCTCAGCACACCATTTGAGACTCGCAACTTCACGAAACTCGTTGTCGACGGCGGCGCGGTGAACACATAGTGACGACAGCTCTCGACGTGACCTCAAGGAGGAGGAAATGGTCTTGAGAAGCCTTCTGGCCGTGGTGCTGATGCTCGCCGCTGCGTTGTTCTCCACGAGCGCCGCCGGCGTCGCCGGCGCCGCGAACGCCGTATCCGGCGGACCCACCGCCCTCGCGTGCAACGGGTACGTCGCACTGACCTACGACGACGGGCCGAACCCGCAGACCACTCGCTCCCTGCTGGCCGCCCTGCGCGCGGCGGGTGCTCGGGCCACGTTCTTCGACATGGGCTCACGCGTGCAGCAGCAGCCGCAGTTGGCGCGGGAGACCAACTCGGCCGGCATGTGGTTGGCCAACCACTCGTGGTCGCACCCGTACCTGACGAACCTGAGCGCGGCGGCCGTGGCCAAGGAGTTGGGCGACACGCAGAACGCGATCCGCAACGCCACCGGCGTGACGCCGACCCTGTTCCGCCCGCCGTACGGCGCGACGAACGCCACCGTGCAGAACGAGGCGAGCAAGCTCGGCCTGCGGCAGGTCACCTGGTCGGTCGACACGCAGGACTGGAACGGCGCGTCCACCGACGCCATCGTCCGCACGGCGACCGGCGCGAACGCCGGCGCGATCGTGCTCATGCACGACGGCTACCAGAGCACGATCAACGCCGTGCCGCGGATCGTGCAGGGCCTGGCGGCCAAGAACCTGTGCCCCGGTCGCATCAACAGCTCCGGACAGGTGGTGGCACCGTGAGAACCCGCGCGAAGGTCCTGAGCGCCCTCGCCACCTCAGTCGTCGCCACGGCGGCCTTCGTGCTGGCCTTCGTGGCCGCACCGCAGGCGTCGGCCGCCACGCTCACCGAAGTCACCGGCCCGGCGTTCCACTCGGGCACGGACTTCGCCCGGCTGGCCGACCAGTACGGCCAGGTGCTCAAGACGCCGCAGGAGTGGGGCGACATCGCGCGTTCCGCCTACCCCGGCTACAGCGGCGCACGGCCGCGCGTGCAGCTGTGGCACGACACGGCGGACGACATGCTGCGGTACCCGAACTTCGGCGAGGAGATCGACCAGTGGACCAACGTCCTGTCCACCACGCCGACGGCCACCGACAGCCCGCAGTCCGGCTGGACCCGCACCCGTTACTAGCACCACAACCACCACGCCGACGACAACCACCACGGGCAACCCGCCGACCGGTGGCTGCAAGGTCACCTACGGCGTCAACGCCTGGAACACGGGTCTGACCGCGAGTGTCACCGTCGCCAACACCGGCACCAGCGCCATCAACGGCTGGCAGCTCGCGTTCACCCTGCCCAGCGGGCAGACCATCACCAGCGGGTGGAACGCCACGTACTCACCGACCAGCGGTGCCATCACGGCGCGCAACGCGTCCTACAACGGCACCATCAACCCGAGCGGGTCGGTCGACATCGGGTTCCAGGCCACCCACAGCGGCAACACCGGCAAGCCGACCTCGTTCACGCTCAACGGAGCCGCGTGCGCGATCGCTGAAATACCGGCTGGAATACCGGCTGCAACGAGGAGAAGGGCCCCGCGCGCTGCGGGGCCCTTCTCCTGTCCTACCAAGGCTTTCCGGTCCTACAAAGGCTTCCGGTCCTACCGACGCTCCCGGGGGCGTCACGCCCAGAGGTGTCCGTCGAGCCGTTCAGCGGCCTCGTCCAACGTGCCCGCGTACGCGCCGGTGGACAGGTACTTCCACCCCGCGTCCGCCACCACGAACGCCACGTCCGCCGACTCGCCGCGCGCCGCCGCCTTCTCCGCCGCGGCCAGCGCCGCGTGCAGGATCGCGCCGGTGGAGATGCCCGCGAAGATGCCCTCCACCTCCAGCAGCTGCCGGGTGCGGCGCAGCGCGTCGTACGAGCCGACCGAGTAGCGGCCGGTCAGCACCTCGGCGTCGTACAGCTCGGGCACGAAGCCCTCGTCGAGGTTGCGCAGGCCGTACACCAGCTCGCCGTACCGCGGCTCGGCCGCGATGATCTGGATGTCCGGCTTCTGCTCGCGCAGGTACCGACCGGTGCCGACCAGGGTGCCGGTGGTACCCAGGCCCGCGACGAAGTGCGTGATCGTCGGCAGGTCCTTGAGCAGCTCGGGCCCGGTGCCGTCGTAGTGCGCGCCGGGGTTCGACGGGTTGCCGTACTGGTAGAGCATCACCCAATCGGGGTTCTGCCCGGCCAGTTCCTTCGCCAACGCCACGGCCTGGTTCGAGCCGCCCGCCGCGGGCGAGTACACGATCCGCGCGCCGTAGGCCTGGAGCAGCTGCTTGCGCTCGGTGGACGTGTTCTCCGGCATCACGCACACCAGGCCGTAGCCCTTGAGCTTGGCGGCCATGGCGAGGGAGATGCCGGTGTTGCCCGACGTCGGTTCGAGGATCGTGCAGCCCGGCGTGAGCACCCCGGTCCGCTCGGCCTCCTCGATCATCATCAGGACCGGGCGGTCCTTGATCGAGCCGGTCGGGTTGCGGTCCTCCAGCTTCGCCCACAGCCGCACGTCCTTCGACGGCGACAGCCGGGGCAGGCCCACCAGGGGCGTGCCACCGACCGTGTCGAGCAGTGACTCGTACCGGGCCACGATGAATCCTCCGTCGGTGGATCAGGCCGGATCGGCCTGGATCGGCCTGGCTCAGCCGCCGGCGACGGCCGGGAGGATGGTCACGGTGTCGCCGTCCTTGACCGCGGCTTCGAGGCCGCCCGCGAACCGCACGTCCTCGTCGTTGACGTAGACGTTGACGAACCGGTGGAGCGCGCCTTCCTTGACCAGGCGCTGCTTCAGGCCACCGTGGTTGGTCTCCAAGTCGTCGATGACCTGGGCGAGCGTCTCGCCCGCGGCCTCGACCGACTTCTTCCCGCCCGTGTGGGTGCGCAGGATCGTGGGGATGGAGACGATGACGGCCATGCTGGAACCTCCGAGGAGCCGGGTTTGGTGAAGGTGGTGCGAAGACGCAGCTCAGGGACAGTCGGGCGTGTCGTCGGCGCCGGTGTGGGCGAACATGTACGACTCGACGACCTCGACCGGTTCTTCGGTCACCACGCCGTCCACGATCCGGTAGGAGCGCAGCTCGTGCTGCTCCGGGTCCCGGGTGGAGATCAGGACGTAGTGCGCGTTCGGCTCACTGGCGTAGGAGATGTCCGTGCGGGACGGGTACGGCTCCGTCGCGGTGTGCGAGTGGTAGACGACGACCGTCTCTTCGTCGTTGCGTTCCATCTCGCGGTGCACCCGGAGCTGTTCCATCGAGTCGAAGCGGTAGAAGGTCGGCGAGCGCTCGGCGTTGTCCATCGCGACGAACCGCTCCGGGCGGTCGGAGCCCTCGGGGCCCGCGATGATCCCGCATGCCTCATCCGGGTGGTCACGACGGGCATGAGCCACCATCGCGTCCACGAGGTCACGGCGAATCACCAGCACGCCTTCATCCTACGTGGTGGGGGAAGGTGTCCCGCCGTGTGAGAACCCGCACTACACCGGTTCGCGGACCGGCTCGCGGACGCTCGCGGAAGCCGTCGAATACCCCGGCCGGGCGCCCAGCAGACCGCCCCCGCCCAGCAGACCGCCCGCGCCGAGCGCCGCCAGCCCGAGCGCCGAGACGCCCCTGGCCACCACGCCGAACCCGTGCCCGCGCAGCCGGAACGACGTGAGGTAGCACACGTCCGCCGCCGCGTTCGCGACCAACTGCACGAACGCCGCCCGCCGCTGCTTCTCGTCCAACGTCCCGTACTCGGCCAGCTCCGTCGCCAACGACGCCGGCGCCACCGCCAACCCGGCCCCGATCGCCACCCGAGCCGCCCTGCTGCCACCCGGCATCAAATCCAACGCCGCCGACGCCGCGTACAACCCGATCGGCAACACCACCACAGCCGGATGCACCGGCCGCCCCCAAGCCCGCTTGCCCAGCAGCCCCGTCACCTCACGCCGCCGCAACGCCGCCGGCACCACCTCCGCCAACGCCCCGGCCGCCTTGTCCACCGCCGGACTAGTCCGCACCCACCTGAACACCCTCTGCACACCCGACATGCCCTCCGGGTACCCACCCCCAGCCCTCCACACCCCCTCCACCCCTTCGAGGCCCATCCCACCCCTCACTCCCTCACCCCCGAGAGTCGAACCCCCAGGACCGATGAGTTCAACGCTCAGAACGCGCGTGTCCAACGCTCAGAACGCGCGTGTCCAACGTTCGGAATGGGTGAGTTGAACGTTCGGAATGTGGGGTGGGTGGGCGGTTAGGGGTTTTGGGCTGCGTGTTCCAGGGCGTCGGCGGCGGTGGTGCAGAGGTCGTTCAACGGGGTGCCGGTTGGCGCGCCTGTGGCCACGGCGAACACGGTGGCGGGCACCGTCACGCCGGCTCGTGCGAACCCGTCGTGCGCCGACATCGCGACCCTTCGGCATTCGGCCGGACCGACTTCGGCATCCACCACGACCAGGCCCACCGCTGTGTCGCCGACGACGGCCAGGGCCGTGGGCACGTCGTCGGACGCCGCTTCACAGGCCGCGTACCCGTCGCCCGAGGCGAGCCCCAAAGCCGCCGCCGCGGGCACGATCGGCACGACCTCGAACGGCCGCACGCCCACCGGGAACCCGTGCCCGCGCTCCGCCAACCACCGCACGACCCCGTCGGCAGCCGCCAGTCCACCACCGGCCAGCACCACCGCGTGCACCCGCTGCACCAACGTCGACGGGTCCAGCAAGTCCAGCTCACGCGTCCCTACCGGCGCACCGCGAACGTCCACCCCGGCCACCGCGCCGGCAGGCGTCAACAGCACCGCCACCCCTGGCGCGCGCCCGACCAGCATCAGCTCATGACCGCTTCGACCAGCGTCTCCTGCACCCACGTCAGCCAGTGGTACACGCCGAGGTGCGGCGACCGCGGGTCGTCCGGTGGCAGCTCGTCCGGCATGTCCTCCTGCACGTCCAACGCCGTCCCGAGCGCCAGCCGCACGTCGTTCAACGCCGACAGCCAAGCCTCGGCCTGCTCCAACGCCAACCGCACCTCACCGCCGTCGGGCGGGCACGTCTCCAGCACCACCGCCGCGACACCGGTCTTGAGGTCCAGCAGCTCCGGCTCGTGCAACGACCGCAGCGCGTTGGCCGAATCGACCTCGGCCGGGTCGGGCGCGTCCGGATCGAGCCGGTGGAAGTCGGGCAGGAGTCTGCCCAGGATCGGGTCGTCGGGCGGCGTGGACGGGCCGGTGCGGATGCCGGTCAGCTCCGCCAACTCGTCCTGCGGCGCCTCTTCGGCACGTGCCAGCAGCATGTCCTGGATCTGGCTCACCAGGCCGCGCACCACCGCGGCCTCCTGCCGGTCGAACCGGCCGAGCACCACATCGCCGGTGCGTGTCCACTTCTTCACGACGAACGCTGCATGGTCGCCCAGAGCCCGGCCGCGTGCAGCTTGGCCACGTCGGCCTCCACTTTGTCCTTGCTCCCCGACGACACGATCGCCCTGCCCTTGTGGTGCACGTCCAGCATCAACTTCGTCGCGTGGTCGCGGCTGTACCCGAACAGCTTCTGGAACACGTACGTCACGTAGGACATCAGGTTCACCGGGTCGTTCCAGACCAAGGTCTGCCACGGGCGGTCCTCCGTGCGGACCTCCTCGCCGGCCGGGTCAACCTGCGTCCGCTCATGCTCGACGGGCGTGGTCATACCGCCAATGGTGTCATGTTCTCGTCGGTGGTGGAGCCCACAGGTCCACGTGTGTGCACGGGCCTGGGCTTCTGCGCGCACGGGCCTAGGCTCTGTCCCCATGTCGACGTCGCTGTTCACCGACCACTACGAGTTGACGATGCTCGCCGCAGCGCTGCGCGACGGCACCGCCGACCGGCCGTGCGTCTTCGAGGTCTTCGCCCGACGATTGCCCGAAGGCAGGCGGTACGGCGTGGTCGCCGGCACCGGCAGGCTGCTGGACGCGATCGCCGACTTCACCTTCTCCGAGCGTGATCTGGAGCTGCTGGAGCGGACGAACGTGGTCGACCGGGCCACCCTGTCGTGGCTCGCCGACTACTCGTTCACCGGGGACGTGGACGGCTACCCGGAGGGTGAGCTGTACTTCCCGGGCTCGCCGATCCTGTCCGTGCGGGCGCCGTTCGGGGTGGGCGTGGTGCTGGAGACGCTGGCGCTGTCGATCCTCAACCACGACAGCGCGATCGCGTCGGCGGCGGCGCGGATGGTCGGTGCGGCCAACGGCCGGCGGATGATCGAGATGGGGTCGCGCCGCACGCACGAGGAGGCAGCGGTGGCGGCGGCCCGTGCCGCGTACCTGGCGGGGTTCACCGCGACGTCGAACCTGGAGGCGGCGCGGCGGCACGGCATCCCGACCGCCGGGACGTGCGCGCACGCGTTCACGCTGTTGCACGACAGCGAGGAGGAGGCGTTCCGGTCGCAGGTCGAGGCGTTGGGTGTGGGGACGACGCTGCTGGTGGACACCTACGACATCACGAACGGGATCAAGACGGCCGTGCAGGTCGCGGGGCCGTCGCTGGGGGCGGTGCGGATCGACTCCGGTGACCTCGGCGTGCTGGCGCGGCAGGCGCGGGACCAGCTGGATTCGTTGGGGGCGCGGAACACCCGGATCGTGGTGTCCGGCGACCTGGACGAGTACTCGATCGCGATGCTGCGGGCGGAGCCGGTGGACGCTTACGGCGTGGGCACTTCGCTGGTCACGGGGTCCGGCGCGCCGACCGCGGGCATGGTCTACAAGCTGGTCGAGGTGGAGGGGCGACCGGTGGAGAAGCGCAGCTCGCACAAGGAGTCGCGCGGTGGGCGGAAGAACGCGTTGCGGCGGCACAAGGAGACCGGGACGGCATTGGAGGAGGTCGTGTTCCCGCACTCGGCGGAGCCGTCGCTGGGGGCGCACGACCGGCTGCTCGCCGTGCCGCTGATGCGTGCTGGACAACGGGTGGACGGCGTGGACACCCTGGGGGAGAGCCGGGAACGGCTGCGTGCCGCCCTGGTGACCGTGCCGTGGGAGGGGCTGAAGCTGTCCCGCGGCGAGCCCGCGATTCCGACGACTTTCCTGCAGGGGGCGTGATGAGCAAGGCGCTGATCGTGGTGGATGTGCAGAACGACTTCTGCGAGGGCGGCTCCCTGGCGGTGGCGGGTGGTGCGGCCGTCGCGGCGGCGATCTCGGCGCACGTGGCGTCCTCGTCGTACGACCACGTCGTGGCGACCCGTGATTATCACGTGGAGCCGGGGTCGCACTTCAGCGAGACGCCGGATTTCGTGGACTCGTGGCCGGTGCACTGCGTGGCGGGGACGGCCGGGGCGTCGTTCCACCCGGAGTTGGACGTGACGGCGGTGGAGGCGGTGTTCTCCAAGGGGGCTTACGCGGCGGCGTACTCGGGGTTCGAGGGGGCGTCGGGGGCGGGTGAGCGGCTGGCGGACTGGTTGCGGGCGCGTGGGGTGGAACAGGTGGACGTGGTGGGGATCGCCACCGATCACTGCGTGCGGGCCACCGCGTTGGACGCCGCTGCCGCCGGGTTCTCGACGACCGTGCTGCTGGACCTGACGGCCGGGGTGGCGTCCACGACGGTGGACAACGCGTTGACGCAGCTCGGCGAGGCCGGCGTGACGCTGTCCGGAACACCCCGCCTCAGCTGACCCAACCGCGATCCGCACGTTCTGAGCGTTCAACTCGGGTGTTCCGAACGTTGGACACGCCTGTTCTGAACGTTGGACACGCGCGTTCTCAACGTTGGACACGCGCGTGAGTCGTACGTTCGCGTCGCGAGAGTCGAACGCTCAGGTAGGGCGAGTTCAACGCTCAGGACGGGGCACGGGTGTCCTGAGCGTTGAACTCACGGGGCCTGAAGGTTCGACTCTCGGGGTCTGGGGGTTCGACTCTTGGGAGTTGGGGGTTGGGGTCAGGGGGTGGGTGAGCAGGCGGTGGTGCCTAGGAGTACTTCGCCGGTGAGGGTGGAGGCGGGGGTGAAGCGGAGGTGGAGGAGGTTCATCGCGATGCTGCCGTCGTTAAGGGTGGGGAGGGTCGTCTCGCCGAAGGTGGCGGTGGCCAGGAGGGTGCCGTGGGGGTCTTTGACCTCGTGGACGTGGTTGGCGGGGAGCTGCTCCGGTAGGCCGGGGAAGCCTTGAATGCCGCCGAGCGACAGGCCGGCGTTGGTGCCGGACTCGGTTGCGGTGCAGGTGACCTTCCACCTGGCCACGCGCAGGCGTGGGCCGCCCGCCGGGATCAGGGCGGACAGTTCGAAATCGGTGCCGGTCGCCTCGGACGTCGTGGTCGTGGTGCTGTTCGCCGGGTCCACGACCGTCGTGGTGCACGACGACGTCCCGGCGCCGAACCGGACGCCCGGGCGGACCACCGGCTCGGCTTTGTTGGACGTCGTCCCGTCCACCGCGCACGGCGCCAGCGGCGGCACGCTGACCTGCTTGCCCGCCTTGCCGAACTCGGCGGAGCCGACCGACGCGACGCCCGCCGGGTTGGCCGCCCACGCGGGCGGCGCGACGACCAGGCCGAGCACGAGCGCCGCGGTCAGAGCCCCGACCCGGCGCGCTCTGATCTGCTTCATGGTGTTGCCCTTTCGGTTTCCATCCCAGAGGGACTATCGAACTCAGGGGCAGGTGAGCTGACGGTCTCGCGCGCACATCACCCGTAAGAGGAAAGACCGATACCCGGTCGAGTGACTAATAACCCGGTGCGATCAAGATGGAATCCGCACAGGCAAGGGCAGACTGGAAAAATCACTCGGCAAACCGATCAATCGCTCCAACGCGCCGCGCACCCGGGACGCGGCGCAGCCGTCGCCGAACGGGTTGTGCCCCAGCGGCAGCCGCAGTCGCGCGCCGAGCACCCACCCCGCCTCTGCGACGATCCGGATCGGATCGGTGCCGACCAGCCACGCGCAACCCGCCTCCACCGCGGACATCCGCTCGGTCGTCTCGCGCAGCACCAGCACCGGCACCCCGAACGACGGGGCCTCCTCCTGGATGCCGCCGGAATCGGTGAGCACCAGCGCGGCCCGGCGCAGCGCGCGCACGAGGTCCGAGTAGTCCAACGGCTCCGTCACCACGATCCGGTCGTGCCCGCCGAGCACGTCACGTGCCGCCGCCCGCACAGCCGGGTCGGGGTGCACGGGCAGCAGCACGCGCACGTCGGGGTGTCGGTCGGCGATGGTCCGAACGGAGTGCAGCACGCGTCCCAGCGGCTCACCCCACGACTCACGCCGGTGCACGGTGACCAGCACCAGACGTTCGGAGCGCTCGTCGAGCACGCGTTCCAGCAACGCGAGGTCCGGGTCGCGGGCGGGCAGGTCGGCGGCGGCGACTCGTTGCACGGCGTCGACCACGGTGTTGCCGGTGACGACGATCTCGCGGCCCGGCAGGTTCTCGCCGACGAGCACGGCGGCGGCGTCGTCGGTCGGCGCGAGGTGCAGGGTGGCGATCCGGGCGATCATCTGCCGGTTGCCCTCCTCGGGGAACGGTCTCGCGAGGTCACCGGTGCGCAGGCCGGCTTCGAGGTGCGCCACCGGGATGCCCCGCCAGAACGCCGTGAGCGCGCCCGCCAGTGCGGTGGTCGTGTCGCCCTGCACGAGGACGACGGCAGGGTCGCGGGTCCGCAGCACCCGGTCGAACTCCAGTACCAGGCGCGCGAGCAGTTCCGCCCGGCTGCCGGTGGCCCGTGGCACGTCCAACTCGATGTCCACGAGCAGGTCGAACGCGCGCAGCGCCGGTTCCACCATGCCGGGATGTTGTCCACTGCGGACGATCACGGGCCGGAGCACCGGGTGGTCGGCCAGCGCCAAGGCCACCGGTGCGATCTTCACCGCTTCGGGTCGGGTGCCCACCAACAGCATTACTTCCTTCACCTTGCTCCCTACGTTCAAATAGTCCAAAGCCGAGTAGTCCAAGCGCAGGTAGTGCAGAGCGGGTGCGGTGCCCCGGAGCGCCCTGGGGGTGTGGGCGGCTCCGGGGCACACGCGCGCTACTCGTCGGCTGTCGCTCGTCGCCCGCGGACCGCGTGGGTCGGGAACAGGCCGGTCACGAGGAGCACCGCACCGGCCACGACCCACCACGTGACGCCGGCGCCGGTAGCCGCCAACGAGCCGATTCCCGTGCCGACGGCCACGCCACCGCCGGGGAACCGGTACACGCTCAGACCGCCACGAGTTCGTGCCGGCCGCGGATCGCCGCGGCGACGACGGGCGCACCGAACAGGGCGAGCAGGCCGAGTCCGATCCACAGGCCCTCACCGGAGGCCATCGCGATGGGCAGACCGGCCGGGCCGCAGGTGGCGGACGACAGCACCAGGTCACCGGTGCCGATGGAGCCGAGCGCGCCCCCGATGAGGATGAGGCGGAGGGCGTTGACCGTGAGGCTGCCGTCGGCATTGTGGATCTGCTCGTTGAACACGAACTTCGCGATGTCCACGCCGAGGAGGTCGACGTCGACGGCGGTGTTGGGCGCGGGGTCGGCGTCGATCGCGCCCAACCTGCCGAGCTTGAGCCCGGCGAGCTTCGACTTGCCGGTGAGGCCCTTCTGGGTGGCCGCGCACTCGGCTTCGACCAGTTCGGCGGACACACCGCCGGTGACGGTTTCGAGCAGGTCCAGCCGCACGTCTGCGGCGCCGGCCCTGGAGTGGACGCCGCCGGTCTTGTCGTCCCTGGAGGCGGACGCGTTGATCACGCCCGTGTTGACGGTGTGCGGCAGGTCCACTCCCGCGAACGTGGTGGAGGTCGGGCCGTTCGCGTCAGCGTCGGCGAACGGGCCGGCGGCGAAGGGGTCGGCGGCGAAGGGGTCGGCCGACACCGCGTGGCCGCCCAGCAGCGACAGGTTGAGCTTCGCGCCGTAGGCCGAGGCGTCTCCGAGTGCTGCCGAGGCAGGCGCGGCGCCGACCACCACCGCCGCGACGGCGACCAGTCCCGCCACAGCGGCGCGGCGCCTCATTCGCACACGCATCGAACTCCTTTCTCGAAACCTCGTATCGAGACAATCACCCCAATCGACGCTCAACCGGTTGAGTTAGAGATTGCCGACCGTAAAGGGGGACGACCACCACTCGAATCGCCCAACTGCTGCCACCGAAAGTGGGTCAACAAGACCGAAAAGGTTTCACTTTGTCACTCGATCCGGGGGTGATGTTTGCCGTACGCATGTCCGATGACCATCAGCAGCCCTATCGGGCTATCCCCGATCGATGAAACGGAAGCGTTCAGTGACGTTTGCTGTGCTCCGTACCGAACACCTCAGCGCATCTCAACCGGGTGGTCGTCGTCGTCCTGGTGACGGCTGCGGCCGGCCTCCGTGCCCATCACGTCGTGGCGCGCGTTCCTGCGTGACGTGGCCAACTTTGTAGAGCTTCGACAAAGACCGAACGAGTGATCGCCGGTTAGCCTGCGGGAGAAGTCGATCCCTCTGGGAGGTCCCTCGTGTCCGTCCTCGCCGTTCCCGGCCGTCGCGCGGTGCTCGCCGACTTGGTCCCGGGCGCTCTCGCGCGTGACATCGCCCTGGTCGTCGCGGGCGCCGGGCTGACCGGGCTGGCCGCCCAGGTCGCGCTGCCCGTGCCGGGCAGCCCGGTGCCGATCACCGGCCAGACGTTCGCCGCCCTGCTGGTGGGCGCCGCCCTCGGGTGGCAGCGCGGTGGCGCGTCGATGGTGCTCTACCTGATCGCCGGTGTCGCCGGTGTGCCGTGGTTCCAGGGCGGTTCGTCGGGCACGCCCGCGTCGCTCGGGTACGTGGTCGGGTTCGTGTTCGCCGGCGCGCTCGTCGGCCACCTGGCCGCGCGTGGCGGTGACCGGACGCCGTTGCGCACCGTCGGCACGATGGCGTTGGGCAACCTGGCGATCTACGCGTGCGGTGTGCCGTGGCTGATGGCCGCCGCCGGCGTCGGCTTCACCAAGGCCCTGCAACTGGGCGTAACCCCGTTCCTCCTGGGCGACGCACTCAAGATCGCCCTGGCCGCCGGCCTCCTCCCCACCACCTGGGCCCTCCTCAACCGCAAGTAACCCCAGAGCCCCACCTCCACAACCCGCGTGTCCAACGTTCGGAACGCGCGTGTCCAACGTTCGCGTCGCGCGTGTCCAACGTTCGGAACACCCGAATTCAACGCTCAGAACACGAAACGCGGGTCCGGCCGACTGTGACGGGGTGGGCGGGTACGGTCTTCGCCGTGCCCGCCACCACCGCGATCCCCGACACCAGAACGTTGCTCGCCGTCGCCGTGGAAGCGGTAGGCGGAGCCGAACGCCAAGGCCAGGTCGACATGGCCGAAGCGGTCGAGCGGTCGATCCGGACGGGCGAGCACCTGGCCGTCCAGGCGGGCACCGGCACCGGCAAGTCGTTGGCGTACCTGGTGCCGTCGCTGCGGCACGCGGTGGCCGAGGAGTCGACGGTCGTCATCTCCACCGCCACCATCGCCCTGCAACGCCAGCTCGTGGACCGCGACCTGCCCAGGCTCGCCAAGGCGTTGCGCAAGGAGCTGGGCCGCGAGCCGCGGTTCGCCATCCTCAAGGGCCGCCGCAACTACCTGTGCATGCACCGCCTGCACACCGGTGCGCCGGACGAGCCGGAGGAAGCGGGCCTGTTCGACCCGTTCGCGGTGTCCAAGATGGGCCGTGAGGTCAAGCGCCTGCACGAGTGGTCGTCCGACACCGAGACCGGTGACCGGGACGAGCTCGTGCCGGGCGTCACGGACCAGGCGTGGCGGCAGGTCTCGGTGACGGCGCGCGAGTGCCTCGGCGTGAACAAGTGCCCGATCGGCGTGGACTGCTTCGCGGAGAAGGCACGTGCCGAGGCGGGCAAGGCGGACGTCGTGGTGACCAACCACGCGATGCTCGCCGTGGACGCCCTGGAGGGCTACCAGGTCCTGCCGGACCACGACGTGGTCGTGATCGATGAGGCGCACGACCTGGTCGACCGGGTGACGTCGGTGGCGACGGAGGAGCTGAGCGCGTCCCTGGTGGCCACGGCCGCACGGCGTTGCGGGCGGCTCATCGACCAGAACGTGGCCGACCGGATGGCCGAGGCGAGCGACGGCCTGGCGATGATCCTGGAGGAGTTGCCGGTCGGCCGGCTCGACAGCCTGCCTCAGGCGCTCGCCGGGGCGTTGCGGGCGACGAAGGACGCGGCGCACGCGTGCATCACGTCGTTGGGGCCGGAGCGCAAGGAGGACGTGGACGGCGCGACGTCACGCAAGCTGGCGTTGTCGCTGTTGGACGACGTGCACGACTGCGCGGCGCGGATTCTGACGGCGTTCGACGAGGACCACGACGTGGTGTGGGTGTCGGGTGACTTCGCGGATCGCAACAAGGCGCCGTCACTGCGGGTGGCGCCGTTGGGGGTCGGCGGGCTGCTGCGGGAGCGGCTGTTCGCGAAGCGGACCACAATCCTGACGTCGGCGACGCTCACGTTGGGTGGCACGTTCGACACGTTGGCCCGGCAGTGGGGGCTGCCGGCGGCTTCCAACGCGAAGAAGGCCGAGGGGACGGCGACCGACAAGGAACCGCCGTCGGACGTGAGCGGGCCGCGGTGGAGCGGTCTGGACGTCGGCTCGCCGTTCGAGCACGGCAGCAGTGGGATTCTGTATGTGGCGAGGCATTTGCCGCCGCCGGGGCGTGACGGGCTGCCTCCGTCCTATGTGGACGAGATCGAGGGTCTGGTGAACGCGGCGGGTGGGCGTACTTTGGGGTTGTTCTCGTCCATGCGTGCGGCGAAGGCGGCAGCCGAGGCGTTGCGGGGCAAGGTCGACTACCCGGTGCTGTGCCAGGGTGACGACGCCACGGGGCAGTTGGTGAAGCGGTTCGCCGAGGATGCGGAGACGTGCCTGTTCGGCACGTTGTCGCTGTGGCAGGGCGTGGACGTTCCGGGGCCTGCGCTGCAACTCGTGGTGATGGACCGCATCCCGTTCCCCCGGCCGGACGACCCGTTGGCGTCGGCGCGGCAGAAGGCGGTGGAGTCCAGGGGCGGCAACGGTTTCCTCACCGTTGCGGCGACCCACGCGGCGCTGCTGCTGGCTCAGGGCGCGGGGCGGCTGCTGAGGTCGATGAGCGACAAGGGTGTCGTGGCCGTTCTGGATTCGCGCCTGGCCACGGCACGGTACGGCGGGTTCCTGCGCGCCTCGCTGCCGCCGTTCTGGACGACGTACGACCCGGAGGTCGTGCGGGCGGCGCTCAAGCGCCTCGACGCGGCGAGTGCCTGACCCTTCGCCATCACCACACAAACGTGCAGGTCGCGTGTTCTGAGCGTTCAACTCGCCTGTTCTGAACGTTGGACACGCGCGTTCCCAACGTTGGACACGCGCGTTCTGAACGTTGGACACGCGCGTTTTGGACGTTGGACACGCGGGGGTGGGGGTTAGCCGTCTACTAGGAGGCCGCGTAGGGGGCCTTGTAGGCGGCTGGCTCGGCGGGAGACGCCTGGTAGGGCGGTTATTCGGTGTTTGCCGGGGGAGTTCAGGGTGGGGCGCCAGAGGGTGTCGATTACGTGGTCCGGGGGGCCGGAGACGTCTGGTTCGGGGAGTTGCAGGTGTTCGGACCAGAGGCGTAGGCGGGTGTGAAGGGCGATCTCGGGGTCGTCGGTTACTACGTTGACCTCGGTGTCGTTGAACAGGGAGTGTTCGTTGAGGTTCGCTGAGCCCAGGGTCAGCCATCGGTCGTCGATGATGGCCAGCTTGGCGTGGACGTAGACCGAAGAGGACGTTTCGCCGTCGTGTGACGACAGGGTGGCGGCGACCAGGCGGTGGTTGCCGTCGTCGGCGTCCAGCAGGCGTCCTAGTTGGCCGCGGGTGGTGTCGGCGCCGTTGGTCGGTTTGCGGGGTAGGACCAGGACGATGCGGAACCGCGGGTCTGGTGGGTTGCGCAGCTTCGAGATGAGGATCTCGGTCACTTCGGGGGACCAGAGGAACTGGTTCTCCAAGTAGATCAGGCGAGAAGCGGAGCGCAACGCTCTCAGGTACGAGTCGAGCAGGCTGAATTCGCCGCGTGGTGCGAAGTCGTAGGTGCGCTCCGGGATTGTTCGCACCAGTTGGGCTGAGGACGACCCTGCCGGGGTCAAGGGCGGCACGGATAGCGGAGGTGGCAGGGACTCGCGGGCGATCTCCTGCCAGCGCTGTCTGAAGTGTTCGGCGACGTCGGCGACGATCGGGCCTTCGAGGCGCGCGCTCAGGTCGTGCCAGCCCAGTGGTTCGCGGGGCGGGTGGGACGCCGTGTCGTGCCGGTCGCCGTCCAACGCGGTCAGGTCCATTCCGCCGACGAACGCCACCGAATCGTCCACCACCACGATCTTCTCGTGGTGGCAGTGCAGCGTCCGCTCCCGCGAGTCGACCGCGCACGACACCGCGCTACCGCGCATGAACTCCCGTTGAGCCGCCAGCACCCGCGCACGGGTCGGCTCGAACAGCGGCACCGGCGGCCCCGCCCACAGCAGCACCCGCACCGGCACACGAGCGGCGGCGGACGCCAGCAACTCGCGCAACGTCGGTGAGTCAGGGGTTCGGGTCAGGCGGAAGTCCGGGCTGGCGCACCACCCGGCGATGTGCACGGATCGCCGTGCCGAGGCCACGGCCGACGCGATGGCGGGCAGCACCTCGTGCCCGTCGATCAGCACCTCGATCCGGTTGCCGGACCGCACGGGCCGTCGAGGCGTCCACCACCCCGTGTCGGAGGAGAACACCGAGCCCCAGCCCAGCTTGCGCAACCGCCTGGTGTGGTGCGAGCACAACAAGCTCTCCAGCCCGTCACCGAGCCGGGCGTCCAGCACGTCCAACAGGCCCACGACGGGGATGGTTACCGCAAAACCGGCAAACCAAACGTCAGCCCGAACGTCAGCGGAAGTCGGCGACGTGGTCCAACTCGGCGGAGTCGGACGACTCCGAACCGTGAGGACCGATGTAGGTCAGCTCACGGCCTGTTCACGGCCACCGTCGCCGTTCCGGGCGCGACCTCCGTGTACCCGGCGTCCCGCACCAGCACGACGTCCGGACGCGCCACCAAGGCGTCCCAAGCGGCGGCGGACGGTGTCCGGACCGCGCACCGGTAGTCCAGCGCCGCCCACTCCTTCAGCTCGGCGTCGGACAGGTGCGGTGCGAGCAGCATCGACGCGTGCCCGACCTGGGCCGCCGCCTTACCCGCCGTCATCTCCACGCGCGGGTTCAGCCACAGTTCGTGCGCACCGGGGGGCACGGGACCGGGCGTGTCGGAGGGCAGCTCACTGCCCGAGATCTGCAACCGGCTCAGCTCCTTGGGCAGGTCGACGACCCGACCGGGCACGAACGCCCGCACCGAAGCGCTGCCCACGGTGATCGTCACGCCCGGCAACGCCTGCACGGCCTCCCAGTGCGCGCCACGGGCCCGCCGCGACACCTTCCGGATGCGGCCGCGCACCCACGCCACCAGCTCGTCGTGCCACTCCCCGTCCGGCTCCGCGCGCTCGTCCAGGCACACCGCGATGGCCGCCGCAGCCGCAGCCTCCAGCACGTCCGTCCGGGACGGCGGCGCGGACCGTTCGATCCGCAGCACCACCGGCATGGCCCGCACCGACTCCGGGTCTTCGGTATCGGCCGCGTAGTGCCGGTCGACGAGCATCCGCAGGATCGGGTTCACAGCCGGTTCAGCTCCATACCGTCCGCCGCGTCCGCGGCCTCCACCTCGGCCCGGGTCACGCCGAGCACGAACAGCACCGCGTCCAGGAACGGGTGCGACAGCGCGGTGTCGGCGACCTCCCGCAACGCGGGCTTGGCGTTGAACGCGATACCCAGCCCGGCCGCGCCCAGCATGTCGATGTCGTTCGCACCGTCACCGACAGCAACCGTCTGGGCCGGCGGAATCCCCTGCTCCTGCGCGAACCGACGCAACGCCACCGCCTTGCCCGCCCGGTCCACCACCTCGCCGAGGACCCGACCGGTCAGCTTCCCGTCCACGATCTCCAGCTCGTTGGCCGCGCAGAAGTCCAGTCCCAGCTCGTCCACCAGCCGCTGGATCACCCTGGTGAAGCCGCCGGACACCACACCGCAGCGGAACCCGAGCCGCTTCAACGTCCGCACGGTCGTGCGCGCGCCGGGCGTCAGCTCCAACGACACCGCGACCTCGTCCAGCACCGACTCGTCCAGACCCTCCAGCAACGCCACCCGCCGCCGCAGCGACTCGGTGAAGTCCAGCTCCCCGCGCATCGCCGCGTCGGTGATCTCCTTGACCTGCGGTTCCACCCCGACGTGCGCGGCCAGCATCTCGATCACCTCGCCCTGGATGAGCGTGGAATCGACGTCGAACACCACGAGCCGCTTGGCGCGCCGGGTCAGCCCGGCCCGCTCCACCGCGATGTCCAACCCGCCGCGCACCGACACCTCGGCCAACGCCGACCGCAGCTGCGCGTCACTCTCCGGCGTGTCGTCGGCCACGGAAACCCGCAGCTCAAGGCCGGTGACCGGGTAGTCGGCCACGCCCCGGATGGCGTCGATGTTCACGCCGAGCGACGCCAACCGCCGGGCCACCTCGGTGAACGCGCGGGCGGTGACCGGGCGGCCGAGCAGGATCAGCACGTGGCTGGACTCCAGCCGGGCGGTGCGCTTGGAGTCGGCGCCGATCTCCACCTCGACGTGCATGGACACCGTCGCCATGGCTTGCTCGACGGCCTCCTGCAACCCCTCCGGGTCGTGGTCGGCCGCGACGAGCACGCCGAGCACCAGCCGGCCGCGGATGACGACCTGCTCGACGTCGAGGATTTCCACGCCGTGCCGGGTCAGCACCGCGAACAACACCGAGGACACCCCCGGTTTGTCCGGTCCGGTGACCGTGATCAGGACGGGCGTGGCGCTGGGCTTGCTCACTGGTGGCTCCTATGCCAGACATGCCAGACAGAGGCGAGCCCCGACGACCAGGAGGAGGTCGTCGGGGCTCGTCGTTGAACCTGGGTTCAGGTTACAAGCGTTACTTGTGGTCGCCCTCGGTGTTCTCCGAGGCTGTGCCCGATTGCACAGCGCCGGCGGCCACTTCGGACGGCGCGCGCTTGGCGTCCTCGTGCGCGATGGCCTTGCCGGTGAACGTCACGTGCGCTTCGCTGTGCAGCCGCTCGATCATGTGCGGGTAGTGCAGCTCGAACGCCGGACGCGCCGAGCGGATGCGCGGCAGCTCGGTGAAGTTGTGCCGCGGCGGCGGGCAGGAGGTGGCCCACTCCAGCGAGTTGCCGAAGCCCCACGGGTCGTCCACGGTGACCGTCTCGCCGTAGCGGTAGCTCTTGAAGATGTTCCAGATGAACGGCAGCGTGGACGCGCCCAGGATGTACGCGCCGATCGTGGAGATCGTGTTCAGCGTGGTGAAGCCGTCGCTGGGCAGGTAGTCCGCGTACCGGCGCGGCATGCCCTCGTTGCCCAGCCAGTGCTGCACCAGGAACGTGGCGTGGAAGCCGAGGAACGTGGTCCAGAAGTGCAGCTTGCCCAGCGGCTCGTCCAGCATCCGGCCGGTGATCTTCGGGAACCAGAAGTAGATGCCCGCGAAGGTGGCGAACACGATCGTGCCGTACAGCACGTAGTGGAAGTGCGCGACCACGAAGTACGTGTCCGACACGTGGAAGTCGATCGCCGGCGCGGCCAGCAGGATGCCGGACAGACCACCGAAGAGGAACGTGACGATGAAGCCGATGCTGAACAGCATCGGGGTCTCGAACGTCAGCTGCCCCTTCCACATCGTGCCGATCCAGTTGAAGAACTTGATACCGGTCGGCACCGCGATCAGGAACGTCATGAACGCGAAGAACGGCAGCAGCACCGCACCGGTGGCGTACATGTGGTGCGCCCACACGGCCACGGACAGCGCCGCGATGCCGAGCGTCGCGTAGACCAGGCCGTTGTAGCCGAAGATCGGCTTGCGGCTGAACACCGGGAAGATCTCGGACACGATGCCGAAGAACGGCAGCGCGACGATGTAGACCTCGGGGTGACCGAAGAACCAGAACAGGTGCTGCCACAGGATCACGCCGCCGTTGGCGGGGTCGAACACGTGGGCGCCGAGGTGGCGGTCGGCCAGCAGGCCGAACAGCGCGGCGGTCAGGATCGGGAACGCCAGCAGCACCAGGACGCTGGTGACCAGGATGTTCCAGGTGAAGATCGGCATCCGGAACATGGTCATGCCGGGCGCCCGCAGGCAGACCACGGTGGTGATCATGTTGACCGCGCCGAGGATGGTGCCCAGACCGCCGACGATCAGGCCGGAGATCCACAGGTCGGCGCCGACGCCGGGCGAGTGGATGGCGTTGGACAGCGGGGTGTAGGCGAACCAGCCGAAGTCGGCCGCGCCACCCGGCGTGAGGAAACCGCCCATCACGATCAGGCCGCCGAACAGGTACAGCCAGTACGAGAAGGCGTTGAGCCGCGGGAACGCCACGTCCGGCGAGCCGATCTGGAGCGGCAGGATGAAGTTGGCGAAACCGAACACGATGGGCGTCGCGTACAGCAGCAGCATCACCGTGCCGTGCATGGTGAACAGCTGGTTGAACTGCTCCTGGGACAGGAACTGCATACCCGGGCGTGCCAGCTCGGTCCTCATCAGCATGGCCATCGCGCCGCCCACCATGAAGAAGGCGAACGACGTGACCAGGTACATGATCCCGATCTGCTTGTGGTCCGTGGTGCGGAACATCCGCAGCAGGAACGAACCCTTGACCGCCTCGCGAGTCCCGAAGGGCCGCGTTGCGATCGGCTGCGGGGCTACGGCCGTCACGGTGCCTCCTGCACTGTCTGGTTCTGGCTTCGCCGGTGGACGGGGCCGCCGGCTCATCGGATCGTAGACGGGTGGGTTCCGGGGGTGTCGGCTGGGCCGCCCCCTGGATCAAGTGAGGTAGCGCAGGTCACAACCGTCGCGGGTCGCACGCGTCGAGGGCCGCTCCCGGCGGTGCGGGAGCGGCCCTGTGGTTCGACGCGGGTCGGCGGCGGTGTCCGACCCGGGGGTCAGCGGCGCAGCAGGCCGCGGAGCTTCGGCGAGGCGACGAACGCGGCGCCGGCGGCCACCAGGGCCAGGCCGAGGACCAGCATCCAGGTGCCGTCGAAACCGGTGTTGGCCAGCGCGTTCTCGGCGCCGGCCGCAGCCGCGGCCGTGGTGGTCGTGGTCGCCGCGGCGGCTTCGGTGGTGGTGCTCACCGGGGTGGACGAGGCGGTTTCCTCGACCGGCGTCTCGGGCGTCGTGGGCGTCGTGGACTCCCCCGGGACCTCTTCGGCGCAGAAGAACCAGTGGCTGATCGCGGGGATCTCGGCGGCACCCTTGTTGTCGTGCTCCGGGGAGTGCAGGTCCTCCCACGGGAACTCGTCGAAGTTGGCCGACGAGTAGACGTTGTAGGCGTTGGCGCCCTTCACCACGACACCGGTGACGGTGTAGCCCTCAAGACCGCCGGTGATGGTGAGGTGGGTGGAGGTCGCGGTGTTGACCAGCGTCGGCGTGTCGCCGTCGACATCGCCGTCGAACGCCTCGCCCGTCAGACCCGCCTTCACGCACGCGTCGTCCCAGTTCCATTCCAGGTTGCCGCTGTGGGACACGGCGCGGTCGTCGCCCGACGGAGGCGGGGGCGTCTCACCGGGGGTGGCCGAGGCGATGCCGCTCAGCAGGCCGGTGGCGGCCAGGGCGAGCAAGGCGGCGGTTCTGGCAAGGCGGCGGGTGGTCATGCGCATGGGTGCTGCTCCGCAGGTTTCGAGGGCCGACCGGGGGATCGAACTACACCGGACACCCCTCTATCGAGGTAGGCCATTCGCGCGAAGCGGGTTGCCGTCTATTCGTTATGACACGGTGATGTTGAAACCCGGCGGTGGCCACAAAGGACCACCACCGGGTGACGTGAGCGTCACGGCACGGTCAGTGATGTCGGCCGGGAGGTCGCTCGTTACGCGGTCAGCGGCGCAGTCGGGCGCGGACCTTCGGCGAGACGAGCAAGGCGCCCGCGGTCAGCAGGGCGAGGCCCAGCAGGACCAGCCACCAGCCGTTGAAACCGGTGTTCGCGAGGGTGTCGCCCGAGTCGGGGCTGACGAATACCGGGGCGCGGGTGGTCGTCGGGAGGATCACGCCGGGCACTTTCGTGGTGGTGGTCGTCGGGACGACCGTGGTGCTCGGGACCGTCGTGGTGGTCGGAACGGTGGTGGTCGTCGCGTCCGTCGTCGTCGTGGTCGTCGTGGTCGGCTTGGTCGTGGTGCTCGGCTTGGTCGTGGTGCTCGGCTTGGTCGTGGTGCTCGGCTTCGTCGTGGTGCTCGGCTTCGTCGTGATGCTCGGCTTCGTCGTGGTGCTCGGCTTCGTCGTGGTGCTCGGCTTCGTCGTGGTGCTCGGCTTCGTCGTGATGCTCGGCTTCGTCGTGCCGGTTCCGCCCACGGTCGTGGTGGTCGTGGTGGGAGGCGTCTTGGTGTCCTCGCAGACGAACCAGTGGCTGATCCCCGCCGGTTTGTCGCTCTCGGCCAACGGCGCGTGCAGGTCCGTCCACGGAATCCCGCCGACGTCTTCGGCGCGGTAGACGTTGTAGGCGGGGCCGCCCTTCACCACGACACCGGTGATCCTCGCGTCCTTGGGGGTCGACGTGATGTCGATGAAGGTGCCGTCGCTGCTGAACGAGCCGGACGGGAGTGTCGCCTCGTTGCCGGCCAGGCCCACTTTGTCACAGGCGTCACCGGGTTGACCGATGTCGATGTTGCCTGTGACGGCGGTCGCGCGCGGGTCACCGGAGGCGGGTGAGTCCGGCGCGGCCGACGCCACCGAGGTGATCACCCCGGTGGCGATCACGGTGAACAGCGAAACTGCTCCGAACAGAAGGCGAGTTGTCTTACGCATCTACGCTCCACGGGCTCGATGAGCTGATCAGCGGATCAGACTGCTCCTTGTAGCTCTATCGCCTTAGTCCGTTCAGCACATTCGCTCCGTAATCAAGTTGTTATCCCCTGTTCGCGCGCCCTGCCAGAATTCACCCGGTGGAGACCTCCGCGGTGGTGCGTGAAGTCGGGGTGCCGGCCGGTCGGCTCGGGTTGCCGGGCGACGATCCGGAGGTGCTGGAGGACGGTTACAACCTGCTCGGGCGGTCCTGTGTGGAACGACTTCGAGGACGCGTGGCGCGGGCCGGTCGGGTGGGACGTGGCGTGCGCGAACAGCCTGTTCGACGAGCCGATCCCGTACCCGGCGGCGGACCTGGCGTTCTGGCTGGAGCTGCGCGGGCTGTTCGGCGTGTGCTGGACGCGGGTGCGCGACCTTTACCGAACCCGAACACTGCCGCGGCCCTGATCCGGGGCGCGCCCGTGCCACCATTCGCGGCGTGCAGGGACTCGTGCTGGTCGTGGAGGACGAACGGGCCATCGCCGACCTGATCAGCCTCTACCTGCGGCGGGACGGGTTCGGGGTGCACGTGGAGTCGGACGGGCACGCCGCGTTGGCCGCGGTGCGGCGGCTCAGGCCGGTGGCGGTGCTGCTGGACGTCGGCCTGCCCGGTCTGGACGGGGTCGAGGTGTGCCGGGCGATGCGCGCGGCGGGCGACTGGACCCCGGTCCTCTTCGTGACCGCGCGGGACGACGAGGTGGACCGGGTGCTCGGGCTGGAGCTGGGCGCGGACGACTACGTGACCAAGCCGTTCAGCCCGCGTGAGCTGGTGGCCCGGGTCCGCACCGTGCTGCGCCGGGGAACACCGCAGGTCAACCCGGTGCACGTGGTCGGCGACGTACGCCTGGACGGCGACCGGCGGCGGGTGTGGGTCGGTGAGGCCGAGGTGGCGTTGACGTCCACCGAGTTCGAGCTGCTGGCACACCTGATGCGCCACCCGGGACGGGTGTTCGCGCGGGAACAGCTGCTGAGCGCGGTCTGGGGTTACGCGGCGGCGGCGGGCACTCGGACGGTGGACGTGCACGTCGCGCAGCTGCGGGCGAAGCTCGGCGAACGCAGTCCAATCCGGACCGTTCGCGGGGTCGGCTACTCGGCGGAGGCACCGTGAACAGCGGCGCGCGGACGAGCCTCGCGTTCCGGATCACCGCGCTGTGCCTGGCCGTGGCCGGAGTCGCGGTGATCGTGGCCGGTCTGGTGTCGGCACGGCTGGTGATGACCGCGTCCCGTGAGGTCACCCGTGAGGCGTTGGCGGATCAGGCGGACGTGGTGGCCGAGCAGCTCGGCGAGGTCGGCAGGCCGGGGCGGTTGCGGGTGGCCGAGGTGCTGCGGGGGCAGGGCATCGCGGTGGTCCTCATCGGACCGGACGGTGGTCTGGTCGGTGATCCGCAGGCGGTGCGCGCGGTTCGGGAGGCGGGGTCGAAGTCCGGCACGGTCGGCACGCGTCTGGTGGAGGTTCGGGCCGGGGTCGCGCTGGTGCAGGAGGCGGCGACGGGCGGCGGACCGGGGCGCAGGCTGTTGCGGAACATCGCGTTCGCGTTGGGCATCGGGCTGCTGGTGGCGGCGGTGGCGGGGTTGTTGCTCGGCAAGGTGGTCGCGCGACCGTTGCGGCAGACGGCGGCCGTCGCGCACACCATGAGCGGTGGGCGGCGGGATCTGCGGGCACCCGAGCACGGGCCGGCCGAGGTGGCGGAGGTCGGTGGCGCGGTGAACGCGCTGGCCGACGCGTTGGCCCGCAGTGAAGCCCGGCAGCGGGAGTTCCTGCTGTCCGTCTCGCACGAACTGCGGACACCGTTGACCGCGGTGACCGGGTTCGCCGAATCGCTGGCCGACGGCGTGGTGTCCGGGCCCGATGTGGCAGGCGTGGGCCGCACCATCCAGCAGGAGGCGCACCGGCTGGACCGGCTGGTCACCGACCTGTTGGACCTGGCCCGGCTGGGTGCGGACGACTTCCGGGTCGACCTCGCCCCGGTCGACCTCACCGAACTCGTCTCCCACGCCGCCGAGGTGTGGCGGGCCCGGTGCGCGGCGAAGGGCGTCGAGTTCCGGCTCGAACTGCCCCCGCACCCGACCGTCCGCACCACCGACGCCCGCCGGCTGCGCCAGGTGCTGGACGGGCTGTTGGAGAACGCGCTGAGGCTCACGCCCGCGGGCCGGCCGGTGGTGCTGTCGCTGCACGACGTGCTGCAAGTGCGCGACGGCGGCCCGGGGCTGTCCGAAGAGGACTACCGGGTGGCGTTCCGCAAGGGCGCCCTGCACGCGAAGTACGAGCGGTCCCGGCCGGTCGGCACGGGTGTCGGGTTGGCGCTGGTGCACGGCCTGGTGACCAGGCTCGGTGGCACGATCGAAGCCGGTCCCGCGCCCGAGGGCGGCGCGGCTTTCACGGTGAGGTTGCCCGATGCTCGAAGTGTCATGGCACGACGCGGTCCGCGAGCTGGGCGGCACGCACGACCCCGGTGACCTGGCCGAACGGTACGCCGAACCGCACCGCGGCTACCACAACGCCGACCACGTGCTCGCCGTCGTCCGGGACGTGAACGTGCTGGCCGAAGCCGACCACCGCACCGCGCGCGAACGAGCCGTCCTCACCCTCGCCGCCCTGGCGCACGACGTCGTCTACGACGGCAAGCCGGGCGACGACGAGCGCCGCAGCGCCGAGTGGGTCCGCGAACGGCTCGCCGGGCTCCCCGAGGCCGACGACGTGGCCGACCTCGTGCTGGCCACCGTCAACCACACCTCCGACGACCCGCTGACGTGCCTGCTCCTGGACGCCGACCTGGCCATCCTCGGCTCCGACCCCGCCACCTACGAGCTCTACCGGACCGCCGTGCGCACCGAATACGCGCACGTCCCGGACGACGCCTGGCGGATCGGCCGCGCGAACGTCCTGCGCACCCTCGCGCAACGCGACCCGCTGTACGTCACGCCGCAGGCACGCGACCGGTGGGAGGCGCGCGCCAAAGCCAACCTCGCCGCCGAACTCAGCTCGCTCGGCGACCTCGGTGGCCTCAGCGACCTCGGTGACCGGCCATGAGCACGTCGAAGGTCGGGAACGACCGGGCGATCTCGCTGCCGGTGAAGTTGCCGACCCAGCCGTCGTCGTCGTGGAAGAACCGGATCGACACGTAGTCCGGCCGGGTGCCCATGTCGAACCAGTGCGTGGTGTTCTCCGGCACGCTCAGCAGGTCGCCCGCCTCGCACAGCACCCCGTACACGCGCTCCTTGACGTGCAGGTAGAACACCCCCGCGCCCCGGGCGAAGAACCGGTCCTCGTCGTCGTCGTGCGTGTGCTCGGCGAGGAACTTCAGCCGCGCCTGACCGGCCGACTCCAGCCACTCCGGGTCGTCCGACGGGGTCATCTCCATCGCGTCGACCAGGATGTAGCCCTCGGTCTCGGTGACGTGCGCGACCTGCTCGGCGTACACCTCCAGGGCGTTCTCCCTGGTCACGCCGGGCACGACCGGCCACTGCTCGTAGCGCACGCCCAACTGCTTGAGCTCGACGGCGATCTCGGCGGGGTCGGCGGTGCGCAGCACCACGGTCTCCGGGTCGGTGTCCGACCACACGGTCAGCAACGTCATCGCGTCTACCTCCTCAGCTCTCGCGGGTCTCCAGTTTGAAGCGCAACAGCCACTCCAGGCACTCCAGCCGGTGCCGGGCCTGGTGCAGGTCGTCGCCCCACACGTACACGCCGTGCCGGGCCACGATCAAGGCCGGCACGTCCTTGCGGAACCCGGCCTCGAACGCGTCGCCGAGCACCCGCATGTCCTGGCTGTTCGGCACGACCGGGATGAGGACGGTCTCGTGCGCCTGCCGTCCGAAGCCCTTGAGCATCTCCAGGTCGCGCAGTTCGACGCCGTCCGGCCAGTGCTCGGCCGCGACCACGGGCGCGAGGGCGTGCACGTGGACTACCGCGCCCGCCCCGGACACCGCCGCGATCCGCCCGTGCAGGCCCGCTTCGGCGCTCGGCACCCGCACCGGGTCGTCGGTGCGGCCCTCCGCGTCGATCAGCACGACGTCGTCGGGCGTCAGCTCGCCCTTGTCCTTGCCGCTGATCGTCACCGCGAGCCGCAACGGGTCGCGGTCCACGACCACCGACAGGTTGCCCGACGTGCCGCGCATCCAGCCCATCGCGGTGTACCGGGCGCATTCGGCGGCCAGCGCCTCACCGGGCGTCACAGCGCGTCCACCGTCCGGTGTGGACCGAAGTCCGCGTCGCCGTACGGCTCGCCGGGACGCGCGACGCCGACCGTCTGCCAGCCCGCTTCGACGGCGGCATCCAGTTCGGCGGGCACGTCGGAGTAGAACGTGATGTCGGTCGAACCGAGCACGGACGCGATCTTCAGGTACGAGGAGGCCTCGCGCTTCGGGCCCGCGTTCACCGTGTCGAAGTGGTACTCGAACAACGACGTCAGGTCGCCGTCGGTGGTGTGGGCGAAGAACGCCACCTGACCGGCCACCGAACCGGATGAGAACACGGCCAGCTTGACGCCTTGCTCATGCCACTCGCGCAGGGCGGGCACGACGTCGGGGAAGAACTCGGCCACCAGGTCGCCCTCGGCGTAACCGCGCTGCCAGATCAGGCCCTGCAACGTCTTGAGCGGGGTGACCTTCCGGTCGGAGTCCATCCACCCGTGCAGCACCGCGACCAGCTCGTCCGTGCCGCCGTCCACACCGGACAGCTCGCGGATCTGCGCGACCGCCTCGACCACGGCCGGGTCGTCGGCGTGCTCGTCGATCCACGGACCGAGCCGCGGCCGGGCGTAGTCGTACAGCGTGACCAGAACCTGGTCGGTGGCGCTGAGCGTGCCCTCGATGTCCAGCACTACCCACTCAGTCATGAACCGCTCCACCATCTCCATCGGCCTCAACGTAGTAATCAGCCAGCTCGTGCGGAGCGTACGCACCGCGGTCGGTCACCACCGAGGTCACGAACCGCGGCGGTGTCACGTCGAACGCCGGGTACAGGCCGCGGGCCCGGTCGGTGGCCGTGCGGCGGCCCAGCGTGTGCAGCACGTCGTCACCGGGCCGGTACTCGATCGGCACGTCGGCGGCGGCGGGCGCGAGCCGGTCCGGCGCCTGCACCATGGCCAGGAACGGCAGGTCGAACGCTTGCGCGGCGACGGCCAGGCCGAGCGTGCCGACCTTGTTGACCACGTGCCCGTCCATGGTGACCCGGTCGGCGGCGGTGAGCAGCACGTCCACCTGGCCGGTGGACATGACGGCCGCGCCCATGCCGTCGGTGATGAGGGTCGTGTCGACGCCCATCTCGGCCAGGGTCTCGGCGGTGAGGCGGGCGCCCTGGAGGTACGGGCGGGTCTCCGTGCACACGAACCGCAAGCGTTTGCCCATGGCTTGAGCTGCGGTGACGGTCTCGGTCAGGTAGAGGTCGGCCCAGCAGTGCGTGAGCACGGCGCCTTCGTCCGGCAACAGCTCGGCGGTGTGCGTGCCGAGCTTGCGGCTGCGTTCGCGGTAGCGCTCGTCCCCCGCCTTCGCGCCTTCCAGCGCTCCGGCTTCGAGGTCGTCGTTGGCGTCCACGCCGGCCAGCACGGCGGCGACGGCCTTGCGCAGGTGGTTGTTGGTGCGGCGGGTGGCGATCAGCAGCTGTCCGGCCTGGTCGAGGTAGGCGCGGGCGTCTTCCCTTGGCAGGCCGCGGGCTTCGCGGGCGGCGAGCACCATGCCCCACAGCGCGGCGAAGTACGGGCCGGAGGACTGGGTGACCATGTCCTCGATGGCCTTGGCGACCTCGGCGACCGTGCCGCAGCGCACCCACACCTTCTCGAACGGGAAGTTCCGCCGGTCCAGCACGTGCACGCCGTCGTCTTCCAGGCGCACGCTGCGCGCGAGCAGCGGCTCCATCAGCTGTACCCGGTGAACGGCGCGTGCTCGCCGGTGAGGAAGTACGCGCCGACCTCGCGGGCCTTGTACGACACGGGGTCGTGGAGGGTGAGCGTGCGGGCGTTGCGCCAGAACCGGTCGAACGCGTAGCCGGCCGCGGTGGCACGGGCGCCGCACAGCTCGAACACCCGGCTGGTGGTCTGGTTGGCGACCTTCGTGGCGACGATCTTGGCCGACGAGATGGCGGCGGCGGTCTCGGCGCGTTCGTCGGCGGTCAGGTCGGCGCCGCGCTCGGAGGCCTGGCGCAGCCGGCCCGAGGCGTGGTCGGTGAGGAAGCCTGCCGCCTGCGTCTCAGCGACCAGTTCGCCGTAGGTGCCGACGATGTACGGGTCGGCGGTGGCCTTGTCGACGCCGCTGAGGAACCACGGCCGGGTGGTCGTGCGGGTGTACTGGGCGGCTTCGGCCAGGGCGCCCTCGGCCATCGCCACGTACAGCTGGGCGAGCGCGAGTTGGAAGCCCAGGGCGGCCAGTGAGAGGCGCGGGCTGGTCTCGTCGTGCACGCCCAAGACCTGGTCGGCGGGCACGTGGACGTGGTCGAACACCACGCCGCCGCTGGCGGTGAGGCGTTGGCCGATGTTGTCCCAGTCGCCCGCGTAGGTGATGCCCTCGGCTTTCGCGTCGAGGGTGAAGGTCAGCTTGGCGCCGTTGTCGGTGCGGGTGGCGCTGACCACGAGCCGGTCGGCCACCGAGGCCCCGGTGGCGAACGTCTTGCGCCCCGTGACCTCGAACCCGCCGTCGACGGGCCGCAACTCCAGCGCCGCGTCCAACGGGTTGCTGACGCCTGCCCAGAAGAGGTTGTCCCCGGCGTCGAACGCCGGGTTGTCGAACAGTCCGCTGCGCCAGACCTGGAGGTAGTGGTACCCGAGGAGGTGCCCGACGTTGGCATCGGCCGCACCGACCACCCGTGTGACCGCCTGCTGGGTGACCCAGTCACCGATCGTCAGCACGCCGGACTGCCGCAGCGCGGCAACCTCGGCCACCGGTTCAGCTCCTCGCCGATCCCGCTCGGCCGCGTCCACCCGCAGCCCAACAGCCAACTCCTCGGCGACGGTCAGCCACTTCTGCCGACCATCGGTGCTCGTCATCCACGTCCTCCACGCTCGTCGCCCCAGCAACCCGAGCGTAATGGCCGCGACACGCGCCGAGCCGTGCGTTCCGCCACGTGGACGCCTCCACCGGGAAGCTGCGCCGGGCGGGCGACCTAGCGGGAAGCCCGGCCCGTCACCGCGTGACGTGTCGGGTGCAGCTGAGCAAACCGAGTTCCACCAACGCCTTTTCCAGACCGAGTTGCACAGTGGCGTTGCGGTGCCGCTTCCTCGGCAACCAGCGGGCGTGCAGTTCTTCGATGTGGACGCGCCACATATCGCGGTCACGGCGCCAGGCCGTCATGTAGTCGACGTAGATGTCGGGCGTGATGAGCTGGCAGCGGCCGCGCGCCGCTTTCAGCGCCACGAGCATTCTCTGCTTTTCCACCGAGTCGGCACGGGCGGCGACCTTGTCGATGATGTCGCTGATCATCGCGCGTCGATCGGCGATGAACCGCTCGAAGAAGTACGAGTCCGCGTGGGCGAGCGTGCCGCCTTCGTCGAGCAAAGCGAACAAACCCTCCCCCAGGCAGTCGCCGAATTCCTCGGAACGCGCCCGGATGTCGTTCGCGAACGGGTCGTAGACCTTTTGCAGCGCTTGGCCGACCACGGCCGACGAACCGATTCCCTGGTCGTCCAGCAGGAAGAACCAGTCCTCGTTGTAGACGTTCGGGAAGAACGATTTCAGCAGCGAACGCCCGATCACCAGGGCGCCGCCGCCGATGAACGTGTCCTGAGGGCCGCCGACGTCCCTGAAGGCGTGACACACGACCGAGTTGTCCGGGAACCCCTCGACCGCGAGGGCGGCGGCCGTGCTCGACTTGAGCAGGTCGGCCGCGCGGTTGAGGTCCAGCGGGTCCGGGACCACGATGTCGTCGTCGAGGAACGCGATGCGCTCCCACCCGACCACGCCGGCCAGGAGCAGGCCCAGGTTGCGCTTGAGGCTGGTGTCGACCTTGCGCTCGAAGATCGTGCCTTCGAGCATGGTCGTGGTCTCGAACGCCGGGAGCAGGCCCGGCGGGAGGTGGCCGACGTCGACGGCCACGAGTTCGGCTCCGGCTCGGCGCGCCATCTGCGCGATCAGGGCGGGTGACGAGTAGCCGCTGCACAGCGCGACCACGACGCACCCGAGTTCCGCGGCCAGGGCCACGGCGTTCTCCATGGCTGCGGCGCGGCGCGCGGTGGGCACGATGATGGCGTCGATCTTCGACATCGGCGCGGCCGTGCTGGTCGTCGTCAGCAGCAGCTCGCGGTGCGATCCGTGGTGCCGGGTCGCCCGCGAGTCGACGGTGGTTTTCACCCCTGGCCCTCCGGCCATTCGAACAGTCGTGATTCGGGCAGGTTCCAGTCCGGCGTGACCACTTGGCCGTTCACGACCTGCACCCTGGTGAGGATGCTGTACGAGTCGAGGTCTGGGAATCGCTGCTTCAGGTACTCCGCGTTGCGATCGCGGAACCTGCCGTCCGTGAGCGCACGCACGACGCCGAGGGTCCCCCGGCCGTACATGCCGTTGCAGACCGTCACCGTTCGTTTGTGGTTGAACGGGTTCGTGCCGCGAAAGAAGTGCGCGACGTCCTCTTGGAGGACCTCGTTGCCGCCGATGTTGGCGAGTTTGGGTGCGAACAGGCGTTCGCCGGCACCTTGCGCGTGCACCACGAACCCGCCCGACTCGGAGTCGTCGTGCCGGCCGACCTGCGTGACGGGCAGGTCGACGCGGGTCAGCAGCTCGCGGGTGACCAGGTTCCAGTCGACGCCGCCCAGCAGCACGAGGTGCGTGGTGTAGTCGTCCGGCGCGAGGTCGGTGGCGATGCGGAAGTTGACCTGGCTGTTCGGGTTGAGCGCGCGGATGTGGCCGTGCAGCTCGATCAGGGCGTCGAGGTCGGCGTAGGTGTAGAGCTCGACGTAGTCGGGCTGGGTGGGGTCCGCGTACGGCATCATGGCGCGTCGTTCCGCGGGGAGCTGGGCGACCACGATCGTGATGACGTGCCGGTCGTCGAAGTACCAGAAGCCCCGTTTGGCGCGGTCCGGCTCCGGTGCCGTGCCGATGTCGCGTTGTTCGGCGGCCCTGAGGTCGGTCAGTTCGCTCAATAGTTCCTCGCGGCGGCGCAGTTCGTCGGGGGTCAGCTCCTCGACCGGGATCAGCCGGTAGGGGCGGTGCTCGACGGAGCGCTTGGTGGCGAAGAACGTGGCGTAGGCGGCGAGGCGGTGCAGCGGTGGTGTCTTGGGCTTGCTGCGGCTCTCCCACGACGACAGCAGGGGCACGCTGGCGGGCTTGTCGGCGCTGAACGCTTCAGCAAGATCACTCTGGGTGATCGTCACGTCAGGCCACAGCTCCTCGCGCAACGCCCGAAGGCGGTGCGCCAGCGAGTGGGAGTCACCCGTAACAACCACGTCCGCGCGCCCTTCAGTGAACTTCAGCGTATCAGCTGAAGAGCGAAACTACACGATTGCGGAGAAAAGTCACGACCCGATACCCCCAGAAGGACCTTGTCAGTCAAGTACAGCTGGACTTACCCTCAGGTTACTGAGGTTCAGTCAACTTCAGTGAGTCTAGGTGAAGTTCACCCAGGAAGCCATCCGGGGGTCGCTATGAACATGCTCACCGCACTAGCTCAAACATCCGAGACCACCGAGTGGACGCCACTGGTGGTGATGATCATGATGGGCGCGATGGCGCTGGTCATGGGCCTGGCCCGGCTGCTCCGCCGGGTGCTGGGCATGCTCACCCGGATCCTCCTGTCGGCCGGGGCCGCCATGACGGGAATCGCCACGATGCTCGCCCTGTGCACCGTTCTGACCACCGTGCTGCTGGTCTACGTGCGCTGAACCGCCACGTGCGGCCCACCCCCTTCGACTACGGTATGCGGGCCCGCATCGAAGGGGGAGTCGCACGATGGACCTGTCGCGCAGCTCGTTCCTGGGGGGAACCGCCGTCGCCGTAGGGGTGACCGCGACCCTCGGGACGACCGCGTTGGCCCAGGCGCCGCGTCCACATCAGACGTCCACACCGCACCTGTTGGAGGCCGAGCAGCTGGTCGCCTACCTGTCGTTGCCGACCTGCCCGTTGGCCAACAACACGTACAAGGAGCCGCACCAGCCGAACGTGGTCCGGTGGGGTTCGCCCGGCGACGCGTCGGGGTGGGTGAACCAGAGCCAGTGCGCTTCGTTCCAGACGGCCGTGCTGAAGCGCACGTACAGGTGGGCGACTTCGGCTTTCTTCAGCACCCACTTTGGTGTGGCGAGCCCGTTCGCGCGTGACTACCGGGCGGCGTTCGCCGAGCGGGACATCCCGCACTTCGAGCGCGTCACCGGGGTGGCGGACCTCCGACCGGGTGATCTGATCGCCGTCGATTACCGGAACGACCAGGACACCAACACCGGGCACGTGGTGATGGTGCGTTCGGTCAAGGGCGTCTACACCGCGCCCAGCCCCAGCCTGAACTTCCCCGGTGAGACGCAGTACGCGGTGGAGGTCGTGGACTGCACGTCCGAGCCGCACGGGATGTACGGGGTGGGCAACTACTTCCGGTTCCCGGACAACCGGATCTTCAACGCGACCGCCGAGACGGACGGCGCGGGCTACGGCCACATGATGTTCTACGCCTCCGACACAACCGGCGAGTTCGCCCGCTACCGCTGGAGCGTCAACACCTCATCCACCGGCACCTACACGACGACCCAACGCCCCATCTCCGCCGCCCGCATCACCTCACCAACCACCCGCCGCCCACGTTCCGAACGTTGAACTCACCCGTTCCCAACGTTGGACACGCGCGTTCTGAACGTTGGACACGCGCGTTCCCAACGTTGGACACGCGCGTGTGTCCTACGTTCAGGTTGGGCGTGTCCAACGTTCGCGTCGCGCGTGTCCTGCGTTCGGAATAGGTGAGTTGAGCGCTCAGGTGTTGATCACGGCGGCGGAGGAGATGGCGATGGGGCTAGACGAGTTGGTCGGTCAGGTCTAGCTTGCCCAGTTCCACTCGCGAGGCGACGCCGAGTTTCGGGTACGCCTTGTAGAGGTGGTAGCCGACGGTGCGAGGGCTCAGGAAGAGTTGGGCGCCGATGTCGCGGTTGCTCAGGCCTTCGGCGGCCAGCCGCACTACCTGGAGTTCTTGCGGGGTTAGGGCGCTCAACGGGTCGGGGCCTGGCACGGCTCGGCTTTCGCCGGTGGCGCGGAGTTCGGTGCGGGCGCGGGCTGCCCACGGGGTCGCGCCCAGGCGTTCGAAGAGGTCCAGCGCGGAACGCAGGTGGGTGCGGGCGTCGGTCTTGCGGCGGGCTCGGCGCAGCCACTCCCCGTACAGGAGTTCGGTGCGGGCTCTTTCGAACGGGCGACCCTCGTTGGTGCGGTGCAGGTCCACTGCTTGGGTGAACCACTGTTCATCGTCGGTGAGCAGGGCACGGCAGCGTGACGCGACGGCCTGCGCCCACGGTTGGCCGGTGTTCAACGCCCACTCGTCGTACCAGGCGGCGGCGTCCTCGGCGGAGGCGTGCTTCCCCAGCCGGACGGCGGCTTCCACCAGGTCGGGCAGGCTGGTGATGGCGTAGAGCCGGTGCGCGCCGGCGGCGACGTCGGCCAGCCGGTCCAGCACGGCTTCGTGGCGGCCGAGACCGAGGTCCAGCAACGCCAACGCGCACGCGGCGCGCACGGACGGGGGCGGGCCGCCGGTGAACGTCGCCACCAACTGCTCGCAGCGGGCCTCGTCGCCCTCGATGGCGGCCAGTTCGGCGAGCACACTGGACAGGTAGCCGACGCTGAACTCCTGGCCGATGTCGGCCGCGATCCGCAGGCCTTCTTCGGCGGTGGCGCGGGCATCGCGGTGCTGTCCGAGGTGCAGACGTCCACGTGCCAGGTAGGCGAGGGCGCGGGGCAGCACGCCGAGAGCGCCTTGGGCACGGGACTCGCGTTCCAGCCGGTAGGCCCAGTCGTAGGCGGCGTGGTCGTCGCCGAGGATGAGGTGCCACCAGGCGGTCACCGCGTTGCCCGAGCCGCCGGCGTACGGGGATTTGAGCAGTTTCCGCAGCGCCTTGAGGCCACCGGGCACGTCGTTGCCGTCCAGACCCAGGGCCGCTTGCGCGACGGCTTGCGTGTCGGCGGCGCCGGGCAGGCCGACCGCCCGTTCCGCGATCTCCTGGATGGCGTCGAAATCCCGACCCGCCCACGCGTTCTGGGCGGCGTAGAACAGCAACTCCCCCGCCAGTTCCCGGTCGGTGTGCGCGGCGCACGTCGCGGCGCGGGCGAGCTGCGCCGACGCCTCCACCGAACGTCCCTGCTCACTGGCCAACCTGGCCTGGATGCGGGCCACCTGGGCGCCGTCGACCGGCTCCGTCACCAGGTGCCACGCCTGGTCGGCGAGCACGGCCGCGCGGTCGAACTGGCCTGCCGCGCCCGCCGCGCCGGCCGCCTGCGCCAGCCGCCGTGATCGCTGCACGGGGTCGGGGGTCAGTTCGGCGGCACGTTGGTAGGCCGACGCGACAGCGACGTACCCACGCCGGCCGCGCGCGTCCTCGGCGGTGCGGGCCAACGCCGCCGCCACGTTCTCGTCGGGCGCGGTGGTGGCGGCGGCCAGGTGCCACGCGCTGCGGTGGGCGTCGTCCAGCACTTCGGCCAGGGCTTTGTGCACGGCGAGGCGTCGTACCAGTGACGCGCTCTGGTAGGCGGCGGCGCGGATCAGGGGGTGGCGGAAGGTCAGGCGGCCCTCGTCGGAACGCAGGAGTTGGCGTTGCTCGGCGACTTCCAGGTCGTCCACGGACGCGCCGAGGAGGGCGGCGGCCTTGAACACGACGCCTGGGTCGCCGGTGTCGTCGGCGGCGGCGATGAGGAGGAGGGTGCGGGTGCGTTCGGGCAGGGTGCCGATGCGGTCGGCGAAGGTCTGCTGGATGCGGCTGTGGGTGGGGAGGGCGGCGACGCGGTAGGCGTGCGCGGCGGGCAGGTGGCCTTCACGTTGCGCGGCGGGGAGTTCCAGCAACGCCAACGGGTTGCCGCGCGCTTCCTGGGCGATCTGCTCGCGGACGTAGCGCGGGAGGTCGGCGGCGTGCTCGTCGAGGAGGGCGGTGGCGTGTTCGGGGGCCAGGCCGGTGAGGCGCAGTTCCGGCAGGCCGGGGGCGGGGAACGGCGGCGCGTGCAGGTCGCGGGCGGCGAAGAGGAGGGCGATGCCTTCGGCCTGGAGGCGGCGTGCGGCGAAGAGGAGGGCGTGCGCGGAACCTTGGTCCAGCCAGTGCGCGTCGTCCACCAGGCAGAGGACCGGCCCTTCGTCGGCCAGGTCGGCGAGGAGGGTGAGGAGGGCCAAGCCGACGAGGTAGCAATCGCCGCCGTCGGACGGGGCGAGGCCCAGCGCGCCGCGCAGTGCGGAGGCCTGGTTGGGCGGCAGTGAATCGAGGTGGTCCACGGCGCAGCCGAGGAGGAGGTTCAACCCGGCGAACGGCACGACCGACTCGGACTCGATCGCCGTACCGCGCAGAACCCTGAACGCTCCGGGCGATTGCTTCGCAGAGGTACCCGCCAGGGGTTCCCCTGTTTTCATTGTGCCAGAGGGGTCTGACAATTCCGGGCCGGACGATTCGGCACCCGACCGGCCTGAGCTCGGGGATTCGGCTTTGAGGGCGGCGTATTCGAGTAGGGCGGACTTGCCGATGCCTGCCTCGCCGCGCACGACGAGCACACCGCTGCGGCCGGCGCGGGCGTCGGCCAAGAGTTGGTCGACCACGGCCAGTTCGGCCGATCTCCCGTGCAGCATGGTCACGACACTAGCCGGCGTTCGGGACGAGGACGACTTTGCCGATGGTGTGCCGGCTCTCCATTGCCGCGTGCGCCCGCCCCGCCTCCGCCAACGGGAACGTCTGCACCACCGGCGTCAGTCGGTGAGACGCCGCCTCCGCCAACGCCCGCGCCTCCAACGCCCGCAGCCCGCCGGCGCGCTTCGCTACGTGCGGGCCGACCGCGACCATCGCCGTCAGCGAGCGTTCGAACAGGTCAGCCGTCGACACCGGCAGCAGTTCGCCCGACGACGAACCGAACATCACCAGCCGCCCGCCGGGCGCGAGGAGGTCCAGCGCGTCCCGCCCGACCTCGCCACCGACCCCGTCCAACACCGCTGTGGCCTCCCGTCCGCCCAGGTTCGCCATGACCTCCTCCTGCCAACCCTCCTGCCGGTAGTCGACCGCGACCGCCGCACCGGACCGCACCACCACCCGCTGCTTCTCCCCGCACCCGGACAGCCCCACGACGAACGCCCCGGCCCGAGAAGCCCCCTGGACCAGCATCGCCCCGACACCACCGGCGGCGGCCGTTACCAGGATCACGTCGTCCGGCCCAGGTGCGGCCGCGTCCAACACGCCCAAAGCGGCGCTGCCGGTGCAGATCATCGAGACGGCTGCGGAGAAGCCGAGCGTGTCCGGGATGACGTGCAGCGCGCCGACCTCCCGCACGGCCAGCTCGGCATACCCCCCGCTGGCCAGGCCGAGCTGCGTCACCACCCGCTCCCCCAGCCACGCATCGTCAACGCCGAAGCCGACCGCGTCCACCACGCCCGCGACCTCACTACCCGGGATGGTGGGCAGATCCGGCAACGGCACCCACGTGCCGCAGCCGCGCCGGATCACCGCGTCCACCAGGTGCACCCCTGCGGCACGCACCGCGATCCGCACCTGCCCAGGACCGGGCTTCGGGTCCTCGACCTCCTCGTACGCCAGCAGATCGGCGTCGCCGAACGCGTGCAGGCGGACGGCGCGCACGTCAGGCCCCGTAAGGCCGCTTGGCGCGGGCCTCCTTGAGTGCCGTCCCCCACCAGACGAGCTGGTCGAGCACGGTCGTCGCGGCCTTGTTGACCTCGTCCGCGTCCACCGGGTTCCCGGTCTCGTCGAACCGCTGCCACGCGCCGTGGAAGCTGACCGCGTCCCGCACGGTGACCGCGTGCAGTTCGGCGAAGACCTGCCGCAACTGCTCGACCGCCCGCAACCCGCCGCCCATGCCGCCGTACGAGACGAACCCGACCGGCTTGGCCTGCCACTCGGTGAAGTGCCAGTCGATGGCGCTCTTCAACGGCGCCGGGAAGCTGTGGTTGTACTCGGGCGTGATGACGACGAACGCGTCGGCCTCCGCCAAGCGCGGCGAGACCAGCGCGACCTCGGGCGCCGGGTCCTCACCGAAGCCGTGCAGCCGGTCCGGCAGGTCGAGGTCGTCCAAGTCCAGCACGTCCACGGTCAGGTCGTCGCGCTGCTTGGCCCGGTCGGCGAACCAGTTCGACACGACCGGTGCGAACCGGCCCTTGCGGGTGCTGCCCACGATGATCGCCAGCTTGATCATTTCGGAGTTCCTCCCTCGCTGTTGTGGTGTCGAAGCTATGAGCGAGGGGAGGTCACGGGCATCTGTCACATGACTGGTCTGTGTTGGATTGCCGCTGCTCCGGGACCACCGCGCGAGGTCGCGACTTCCAGGCGACCGAGCCCGCCGTCTGCGGAGCAGCGGCCATCAAACACAGTCAAGCGAGCAGCGCCAGGACTACGTCGGCGTCCTCGGTCCGGCCCTGGGCGCGGAAGAGGGTGAGGGCTCGTTGGCGGGCGTCACGCGCGTCGGGGTGCCGGCCGACGGCGGCGAGGACGTCGCCGAAGTGCCGTAGGACGGTGGCCTCCTCGTAGGAGTTGTCCAACTGCCGGTAGAGCTTCAGGGCGTGGCGGTAGTGCTCGACGGCGTCGGCGTCACGGCCGTGGTGGTGGGCGATGTAGCCGAGACTGTCCGAAGTGGCCGCTTCGCCTTCGACGTGCCCCAGTTCCTTGTTCAGCGCCAACGCTTCCAGGCAGTGTTCCTCGGCCCGGACGTAGTCGCCGAGCCGGGCCATGCGGTAGCCGACGTCGTTGAGGGCTTCGGCGATGCGGACCGGGATGCCGAGCACGCGGAAGCGCTCCAGCTGCGCCTGCGCGTGCTCCAGAGCGCCGGTGAGGTTGCCACGGCGTTCCATCGCCCACGCCATCGCACGGTGTGCGCCCGCCTTGCCGTAATCGTCCTCCACCAGCGCCAACGCCTGCCGCAGGTGGTGGTCGCCGTCGTCGTAACGGCCCACGTCGGTCAACGCCATGCCGAGGAACTTGTGCGCCGAGACCTGCTTGAACCGGTCCTGGAGCGCGTCGGCGGCGTCCAGAGCGGCCCGCCAGACCGCGATGTCCTCGGCCGCGTGACCCCGGCGCAGGTGGTAGTTGGTGAGCGCCCAGGCCAGGTGCCAGGCGACGTCGTGCCAGCGGTGGGAGGTGGCCAGGAGTTGGGCGGCCAGCAGCGATTCGTACTCGGCGTCGAACCAGTCCATCGCGGCGGCGGTGTCCGCCAACGGTGTCGCGGCGCCGTCCGGGGCGGGGATCGGGGGGCGGTGGGGCTCGATGAGGCGGTCGCCGTGGTACGCGGTGGCGGCGAAGTAGCCGATGAAATCGCGCAGGTTGGCGTCGGCGGAAGCAGGGGCGACTTCGGCGGCGTAGAGGCGCACGAGGTCGTGCATGCGGTAGCGGCCGACCCGGTGCTGCTGGACCAGGTGGGCGGCTTCCAGTTCCCTGAGCAGCTTGCGCGTGTTCGGCAGGCCGGTGAGGGCGGTGATCGCGCGCAGGCTCAGGTCGGGGGCGCAGGTCAGGCCGAGCAGGCCGAACAGCTGTTTCGCCTCGGGGGCGAGCACCCGTAACGAGCAGGCGAACACCGTGCGCAGGTCGGCGCTGAGGTCGTCCAACGCGTCCAGGCGCTGGTCCTTCAGCTCGTCGGTGAGCGCGGACAGCGGGAGGTCCGGCTGGGTGACGGCACGCGCCGCGATGATGCTCAGGGCCAACGGGAGGCCGCCGCACAGGGCCAGCAGTTCACCGGTGACATCCGGTTCGGCTTCCACGCGTTCCGCGCCCAGGCGGGCGGTGAGGAACTCGCGGGATTCGCGCTCGTCGAGGACGTCCAACGCGACCGAGCGCGCGCCGTGGGCCGTGAGCAGGCCGATGAGCTGCACGCGGCTGGTGACCAGGACGGTGCAGTGCGCGCCACCAGGCAGGAGCGGGATGATCTGGGTGGTGTCGCGGGCGTTGTCCAGCACGACCAGGATGCGTTTGTCGGCGAGCAGGCTGCGGTAGAGGGCGGCTTGGGCGTCGAGGTCGGCCGGTGGGTCGCCGACACCGAGGGCTTCGAGGAAACCGCGCAGGGCGGTCTGGGGCGCGACCGGGTCGCCGGCCGGGTCGAAGCCGCGCAGGTTGACGTAGAGCTGGCCGTCCGGGAAGTCGTCCAGGTGCTGGTGCGCCCAGTGCAGCGCCAACGCCGTCTTCCCGATGCCGCCCGCGCCGCCGATCGCCGTGATGACGACCGTGGACGCCGGTTCGGACAGGTCGGCGATCTCCTTCTCGCGGCCGGTGAACCACCGTTGCGGGGCCGGTAGCTGGCGCGGAACGGCTTTGCCCGACTCCTGGGCCTGCGGTTGTTCCTGACCCAGGAACCGCAGGTAGAGCTCTTGCAGTGGCTTGCCGGGGTCGGTGCCCAGCTCGTCGGCGAGCAGCCGGCGCACCGCGTCGTAGTGCTGCAGGGCCTCCGACGACCGGCCGCTCAGGTGCAGCGCGAGCATGAGCTGGCCGGCGAGGCGTTCGTCCAGGGGGTTGTCCTGGGCGGCGTTGCGCAGGGCGGGGAGCAGGGCGGCGTGGTCGCCGAGCCTGATGGCGACGTCGTTGCGGTCGAGTTCGACGGTCGCGCGTTCGGCGTGCAGGGCCTCCCTGACCTGGGCGAACCACGGCGCGTCGAGCCCGTCCAACGCCTCACCGCGCCAGAGGTTCAGGGCCTGGTCGTACAGCCAGGCGGCACGCTGGTCCGGTTCGTTGCGGGCCCGCTTGGCCAGGGCCCGGAACTCCACCAGGTCGACCCGGTCGGTCTCCAGCAGGTACCCGCCCGGTCGGCGCTGGATGTCGATGCCCGCGGCACGCAGTTTGGACACGTACCCGTACAGCGTCTCCCGGCCGCGCAGAGGCGGCTGACCTCCCCAAACGCGGCCCACCAGCCGTTCGACCGACACAGGCTGCCCAGCCTCCAGCAGCAGGGCGGCCAGCACGCTGCGTTGACGGATGTGACCGATGTCGAGGTCGTCCCCGCCCACCCGCGCCCGAACACCGCCGAGCAGTCCGAATTCCACGCTCAGCCCCCTCGAACAGCCGGTTCAAGGTTCATCCTAGGTTCGCTCCCGATCACAGGAGCAGGGTGTCCCCATGACCGCGGATCGATGAAGGAACCCCCGGCGGAGATCCCACAACCTCCGCTGGAACGAGGGGTCGACGTCCCGACCGGTTCTCTCCCCCCTGGCCGGTCGGGACGCCGCGGCCCCCCTCGCTCATGCTGCGGAAGCGGCGTGGAAGTGGGTCGGTAGTGCGGGTGCCTAGCCTGGTTCAGTGCGAAGACTTCTGGGGTTTGCGCTGGTCCTCGGGCTGATGAGCTGGACGGCGATGCCGGCTGGGGGTAGTGGCGTCCCGGCGTCGCCGTCCTCCATCGGGGTTGAACACGTGTTGTTCAAGGGCGGGACCGGTGGGTACGGGTGTTATCGGATTCCGGCGCTGGTGCGGACCTCGGCGGACACGTTGTTGGCGTTTGCCGAGGCTCGTGAGTCGCCTTCCTGTGCCGATCGCGGGGATATCGACATCGTGGTTCGGCGGTCCACCAACGACGGGCGGACCTGGGGGCCTACCCGCGTGGTGTTGAGCGGCGTTCCGGAGGATCTTGAACGGCCGTTCACGCGGGGGAATCCGTCGCCCGTTGTGGATCGGGATACCGGTCGGGTGTTCTTGTTGTCCACGTCCAACGAGGCCGTGCCGGGCGGTGCCCGGTTGCCTTGGGTGCAGCACAGTGACGACGACGGGGTGACCTGGTCCGCCGCACGGCAGATTCCGGCTTCGTTCGACGGGACCACGCGCGGCTGGTTCGCCACCGGGCCGTCGCACGGCATCCAGTTGCGCAGCGGCCGATTGGTCGTCGGAGCGCACCAAGCCGTCGGGAACGTCGTGCACGCCGGAGTGCTCTACAGCCCTGATCACGGGGACAACTGGTACGCCAGCCAGACGCCCGACTCCTACGTCGAGGGCAAGGTCCGGCCCGGCGAGATGTCCGTGGCCGAACTGGCCAACGGGGACGTGTACGTCGCCGGGCGCAACGAGATCACCACCGGCAACCACCGCACCCGCGCGATCAGCACGGACGGCGGCACGACGGTGTCCGCGTCCACGCCGATCCCCAGCCTGACCACGCCGAACGTGCAGGGCGCGGTACTGGCCCTGCGCAACGGCACCCTGCTGTTCTCCGGCCCGTCCGATCCGACCGACCGCGAACTCATGCGCATCCGCTACTCCACCGACAACGGCGTCACCTGGACCGCCGGCGGCCTGGTCAACGGCAGCCGGGCCGGGTACTCGGACCTCGCGGAGCTGGCCACCGGCGAAATCGGGCTGCTGTACGAAGGCGGCACGGACTTCTCCGCCGACGAGATCCGGTTCAACCGCTTCACCACCCAGCAGGCGCAGATCCCCGGCGGCACGAACCCGACCGCCGAGGCGACGCCGACCGCCGGCCCGACCTCGCCGGACACCACGGTCCAGGCCAACGACGCCTATGTGCGCGGCACGGTGAACGCCGGCCTCACCGGCAGCGCCGACGTGCCCTTCGCCCGTTCACTGGACGTCGGCGCGCAGGACTTCACCATCGAGACGTCGTTCCGGCACGGCGGTTCGACGGCCAACCAAGCACTGTTCTGGGCCTACGGCCAGGGCTCGGGCATCCCACAGGTCTGGGCGCGCATCCAGCAGGGCCAGTTGGTGGCGTGGGTCCAAGGCACGACCGGAGGAGCCACGGTCACGCTGAACAACGCCTACGCCGACAACGCCTGGCACCGCCTTTCCCTGTCCCGCACCGGAAGCCGGATCACGCTCACCGTGGACGGCGTCTCGGCCACCGCGACGGGCGTCGCGGGCGCGGTGACGAAGACCCGCACGGGACTGCGGCTGGGATCACGGCTCGACGGCATCGACCCGTTCTCCGGCAACCTCAAGGACTTCACGCTCCGCAAGGCCGGTGTCGAGGTGGTGAACCTGCCCTTCCAGACCGTGGACGGGGCCGTGGCGCCGACCCGGGTGACGAACCCCATCACCGACGACCTGTCCGGACGCTGCTCCGCCGGCTCACTGCTGGGCGGTTACCGGGGCACGGTCGTGGGCCGGGTCGGGGGTGCGGCGTTGGACATCGACTCCACGCACCCCGGTGTCGAAGTGCCGTACACGCCGGCGTTGGACCCCGGGACACGGGACTTCACCTTCTCCCTGTGGTTCCAGTACCAGGCGGGCACCGCCAACCACGCCCTGCTGTGGGCGTACGGGGCGACGGCGGGCAAACCGTCGGTGTGGGTGCGGGCGCAGCCCGGCTCGGACCGGCTCTACGGGTGGGTGGAGACCGACTCGGGGCAGGTCGCGGTGGCGCTCAACGACACGACGGCGGCCACGGCGTTCGGCGACGGTGAGTGGCACCAGATGTCGCTCAAACGCGTCGGTGACCGGGTGGAGCTGAGCGTCGACGGCGGCAGCCCCGCCGTGGCGACCGGGCTGACCGGGTCGGTGTCGAACACGCTCGGGGTACGGGTCGGTTCCAAGCCGGACGGGACTGATGTGCTCGACGGCAACATGGACGACGTCCAGCTCACCGTGGCCGGGCAACGCGTGCTGTGGTGGGGGTTCGAGCACCAGAACACCCAGGCGCACGACGTCGTCCGCACGCCACTCGGCCCCGCGACCGCGGACACCTCCGCGCAGTGCCACCACTCCGCCGTGCGCGGCAGTGCGGCAACCACCACCGGTTTCACGGGTCGGGCACTCGCGTTCGACGGCATCGACGACGACGTGGTGATCCCCTACCAGCCGTTGGACGGCGACTTCGCCATCGACTTCCGGATGCGGTACACCGCCGGCACGGCTGATCAGGTGTTGGTGTGGGCGTACGGCGTCGGCGCGACGGAACGCGCGCTGTGGCTGCGAGCGCAGCCGAGCCGGGACCGCCTGTTCGGCTTGGTGCAGACCGACGCCGGAGCCTTCCAGATCACGGCGGCCGGTGCCGACGCGTTCGGGGACGGCCAGTGGCACCAGGTGGTGCTGAGGCGGACCGGCGGCACGCTGGAACTGCTCGTGGACGGCGCTGTCCGGGGAACAGCCGCGATCAAGGGCTCGCTGACGTACGGCGACACGTTCGCGGTAGACGGTATTCAGCTCGGCGCGAGGCCGGGCGGCACCGAGTGGTTCAAGGGTGCGCTGGACGAGTTCCGGATCGTGCGCGGCGGGACGACGATCACGCACCTGCCGTTCGAGGTCGTGTCGGCGACGCCGTACGCCAGGGGTTGATCAGGCGGCCTCGTCCGCGTTGAGGGCGGCAAGGCCTTCGGTGAGGTTGTCGAGCAGGCGTTTGACGGCTTCTTCGCCGAGCAGGATGGTCACGCCGTTGGAGAGGCCGAGCAATTCGCTGCGTTCGCCGACGAACACTTCGAGCTGCTCGGCCACCACCTCGCAGGTCACTTGGGTGCCGGAGGCGACTTCGACGTAGGTGTGGCTGAACACGGAACTCGCGCTGAGGTGCATGACTACGACGCTAGCGATAAACGTCTACAGCCCACCATCGCACGATCAGGTGATGCGTTTAGCGTCAGGAGTTGGCTACAGTCGGATCATGTTCGAGTTGGCCGCGCCCTCGGCGCTCCAGTGGTTGATCGGTGTCGAGCTCGCGCGCTACCGGAACGAGGCCGGTCTGTCCCTCACGGAACTGTCGAAGGCCTGCGGTATCGGAAAGCCCAAGCTCGGTCACATGGAGACCGGCCGCAGCACACAGTATCCGAGCGACATCCGCAAGATCCTCAAGGCCTGCGATGTCGAGCGCGAGAACATCGATCGACTCGTGCTGCTGAGCAGTCGCGCCGATGACGCATCGTGGGTGGGGCCGTGGACCGATGTCGTGTCGGACTGGCTGCGCACCATGGTCGGGCTGGAATCCTTGGCGCGGCGGGAGTTCGTCTTCGAGCCGATCGTGCTCCCTGGCCTCATCCAGACCGAGGACTACGCGATGGCCTTGACCAACGCTTCCCCGAGGGTGAAGTCGGATTCGGCCAGCCGCTTGGTCGAGTTCAGGATGCAGCGATCGCGGTTGCTGCTCAAGGAAGAACCGCTGGAGCTGCACGCGGTGCTCAACTTGCACGCGCTTCGGCTGCGGGTCGGTGACCAGAAGTTGATGAACGAGCAGTACCAGCACCTGCTGCGGCTCAGTGACCTGCCGAACGTCACCTTGCAGGTCGTGCAGCCGGAGGCCGGACCACACGCGGCGAACACCGGGCAGTTCATGCTGCTCGATTTCGCCGACGCTCGCCCGATCGTGTACATCGAGATCCAGGATGCGGCCGTCTTCGTGGATGAACCGAGCCGGGTTCAGACCTATACCCTGAGCACGCAAAGCCTGGAGCGGGTCGCGCTGTCGCCTGGTGAGAGCGCGACCCTGATCGAGTCATTGATCATGTAGGAGACCGTCGTGTGGCGTACCAGCAGTTACAGTGCGGACAACGGCAGCTGCGTCGCCGTCAACTTTCCTGCGGCCGGCCCGGTTGGCGTCCGTGATTCCAAGAACCCCAGCGGGCCACGGCTCGCCTTCTCGGCGAGTGCGTGGGCCGGGTTCGTCAAGCGCAGCAAGTAAAAAACGGGCCGGGGCGGTAGGGCCCCGGCCCGTCATACTTGTCAGGCTTACTTGGTCAGGCTCAGGTCTGGCGGTCCACCCACCTGGGCGTGCCGTTGGGGCTGCGGAAGGTCAGGACCCAGGTGTCGCTGGTGCCGTTGTAGTAAGGCAGCACCGAGGGGTCGGTGGCGGAGGGGTCTGAGAGGCCCTCGATGAACGTGCCCCAGGTGCCCCACGTGTTGGCACCGATCTCGGTTTCCCAGACGCGGTAGATCTCGTTGTCGGTGCCGCGGAACATCACCGCCACCCGGCCCACGCCGGGGTCGAGAACCGCAGCCGGAGCGCCTGCCGGAGCAACGGCGGGGGTACCGACCTCGGTCCAACCACCCGGCCACGTGCCGCCGGCGTCCTGGAGCTTGGTGACGATGGAGCCCGCCGCCCCACGCACGAAGACCTGGAGCTGGTAGCCGGGCCGCACGACCACGGCAGGAGTACCGGAGGAGCCGGCCCCACCAAGATCAGTCCACGGGGACAGCGAGCCGTCGTTGTAGAACAGCACGCTCTTCACCGCACCGGCCCCATCCAGGCCGAACACCCGCACGCCGTCGCGCACCGCGACCACCGATAGGCCTCCGACCAGGTTCTGGTCGCCCAGGTTCCGCCAGAACGGCACGGTCCCCTTCTGCTGGTACACCCACAGCTTGCCGTCGACGTCCACCGCGAACTGCGCCAACGTCCCGTCGGCCAGCTTGACGGCCGTCGGCGCGGCGGCCATCGAACCGCCGAGGTTCACCCACGGGTTCCACGTCACCGCGCCCGCCGCCGTCTGGGTGAGCGACCACACGTCACCACTGCGGTGCTGCGCGGTGACCTGGATGCGGCCGTCGGACAGCTGCGCGAGCGTCGGCTGACCGCTGAACGCCTCGTTGCCCGAGACCACCGTCCACTGCACCGAGCTGAAGTTGTCCACCTGCTGCTGGTGGCCGTAGACGACCCGGCCCGAGTTGTCGGTGTAGGCGTACTCCAACGTCCCCGCCAGCGCACCGGCGACGGGCGCGGCCTGGAGCACCGTGGTCCGGGTGTTCGGCACGACCGGCACGGTGGGCAGCGGCTCGGCGAACCAGCCCTGGAGGTCCACGATCAGGTGGATGGTGTCCGCGCTGCCGTTGCGCACCCTGATCTTGCCGTCGGTTCCGGGCTTGAGCACGATCGAGTTGGCCCGCCAGCTGTCACCGTGGTCCATCATCGTCAACGACGGCTCGGCCTCGCCCACCGGCCACGCCTTCAGGTACCCGGCCGCCTCCGAGGTGGCGATGACCGTCAGCAGCGCACCCGCGATGCCCCGCGTCGGCAACCCGTGAGTGCCGCCGACCTGCACGTCGATGGTGCTGTTCGCGGCCATCGGCAGCCCCGCGCCCACCGTCCGCGTGTTGATCAGCCGACCGTAGGCCGACCGGAAACCGCTGCCCGTGGTGGCCGAGTTGGTGAAGTAGCCCTCCACGTTGAGCATGAAGTGCACCGCGGCGGCGCCCCGGTTGGTGAACGTCACCCGGCCGTCCGCCGGCAGCTGCACGACCGCCGCCGCCTGCGTCGTCCCGGCCACGTAGTTCATCACCGGGCGCGAGCTGCCACCGACCGGCGAGTACGTGAACCAGCCCTTCGCCGAAGCGCTCGGCACGGCCAGGTTCACGTACGCCGCCGTCGCACCGGCCGGGATGAGCCCGCCGGTCAACGTCACCGTCCGGCTCGCACCGGCCGCGATGGTCCCCGTGGTGGTGCCGAGGCCGTTGCGCGTGTCGATGGTGCGGGTGTGCGTCACCGGCACGAACCCGCCGCCGTTGCTGCCCTGCGCCGACTTGTAGTAGCCGTGCACCTCGATCACGACGTGCGCCTTGCCCGCCGCGTTGTAGACCGAGATCTTGCCGTTCGCACCGACCTTCACCGCGGTGAACACGACCAGGTCCTCACCGGCCTTGACGCTGACCGCGGTGACGTTCGGCCTGGTCGTGCCGTCCGGCCACACGGTCAGGAACGTCGGCTCGGTCGCGCTGAGGATCGACGCGCGCACCATCACCGAACCGACACCGGTCGTCGGCACGCCGCCGACACCGAGCACCGGAACCGTCGTGGTGCTCGCCTCACCGCGCTGGCCGGTGACGCCACCGGTCCCGTCGCGGGTGTCCAGCACGTCGGTCACGCTGTTGAGCTGGACGTAGTCCCCGCCCCCGCCTGCCGCGTCCGCGAGCGCCGCTTGTGGTGCGACCACCATCGCGAGCACTGTGGCGGCGACCGCCAACAAGCCCGATCTCTTGGGTGACAACCTTTTCTCCTTCACTTGGTCGGGTTGTTGGGAATGGAGTCCTTGACCGTCGTGAAGAGGCAGGCGCCCGCGAAGGTCAAGACCGCATAGCTCAGCTTGCGGGAGGACATGTAGGTGACCCCCGCCGTCCAGGCATTGCCCAGGCACGACGTCACTGCCTTCGCCGTCTGGTTGCGCACGTGGTGGTAGGGGCGGTAGAGGAGGAAGTTCCGCAGCCCGCCGTGACGTGCCCTGAAGGCGGAGAACTTGCGCCCGAATGCCTGGAACGGCTTGATCACCGCGTTCTTGGCCCTGCCGAGAGCGCTCGCCGCCTTGCCGAGACCGGACGTCACCGTGTCCCACGCCTTGCGGCACCGGCCCGCGTTGTGCACGAGCACGTCCGCGTCACCGGTCACGACGTGGAAAGTGTGCAGGGTGTCGACCGTCAGGTTGTAGACCGTTCGCTGCTCGGTCCACGATCGCGTGCCGACGATCTGGCCCTCGGAGATCCGTTGTCCGACAACCAGATCACCGGCCTCGTCCCACTTGCCGTCGGCCCAGAACGGGTGGCCGTCGGTGGTGGTGAGGGTGGACGTGCGGCCCTCGAACGACACGGTCAGCTCGGTCAGCTCCTTGGTGCCGGACCCGACGATCACATCGGTCACCGCGTACGAACCGCTCTGCCCGGTGGTGGGATCGGCCGCCGTCACCTGGTCGCCGACCCGCACCGAACCGATCGCCTTGGTGGAGCCGTCGCCCATCCGCACCGGGGTGTCACCGGCGAAGCTGTTGTCGTCTGCCGCGGCGACGACCGTGCACGCCGCGTTGACGACGTCGTCGGCGTACTTGGCGCCCATCCGGACGCCCTTCGCCGCACGCACCGCGCCGACGCCGTACGGACCGGCGAACACCGACGCCACCGACACCACGGTCCAGATGCAGCTCTCCGCGTCGCCCGAGGTGATGCACCGCTTGGCGTCGTTGTAGCCGCTGAACTCGGCCAGCCCCTCCACGAACCCACTGCCGAAGTCCTTGGCGGCCTGCTTCCAACCCGGCCACTTCCACGAGATGCCGCCGGACCCGGACGAGGACCCGGGCTGACTGGCCTTGGACGTGTTCTGCACCGGGTTGCCGGCCTTCTTCACGGCCTGGTCGTAGATCTTGTCCGTGCCGCGCTTGGCGTCGGCCACCACGTCACGGCTGGTCCCGACCTTGTTCGCGGGCACCTTCGGGCTGGAGGCCACCGGCTTGGGCATGTTCGTCACCGGCGAGTGCGCCGCGCCGGACACCGTCCTGGGCACGTGCCGCGCCGAGTACTGCGCCGCCGCCTTGGCCTGCGCGGTGACCCGCTTCTTCCGCTCGTACTCCGCCCGCCGAGCCGCCTCGGCACGCGCCGCCGCGCTCGCGTTGTAGCAAGCGCCGCAGCTACCGCCACCGCCGCTGCCGTTGTACGCCGGACCGGGCGCGTAGGACGGGTAGGTGCCGCTCGACCCGGGTGACTTCTTCCGCTTCTTGCCCGACAGGTTGTCCGCCTGCTGGCGGATCGCCCATGAGGTGTCTTCGTCGAAGCAGGCGAGGATGCACTGGTAGGTCTCCACCGACGTGGACGGCCCGTCGCCGCCGTCGTCATCGCCCCAATCCCACGGCCACGACCAGTGCCCGTCCGGGTCGATCTGGCCGACCGGGTCGCCCGCGCCGTAGGTGTAGCGGTTGGCGCGGACGCCCTCGCCGCCCTGGAACGGGATGTCGTCGCGGGCGTTGAAGCCACCGGTCGTCGGCTCGTACCAGCGGGCGCCCATGTCGACCTGGCCGGTGGCCGGGTCGGTCCAGTCACCCTGGTAGCCCAGCGGCCCGGTGTCGCCGGTCTTGGCGGTGACCTTGCCGAACGCGTCGTAGCTGGTCTTGTCGGCCAGCGCCTGGCCGTCCGGTGCGATCGCGCCGATCACGTCACCGTGGCCGTTGGCCACCGGCACCCGTGCGGCATCGCCCTTCTTCGTGGCCAGCAGCTCGTCACCCGGGCCTCGGGCGAAGGTGGCGGTGCCGTCGGACACGACCTGGTCGTCCTGGCCCGCGTAGGTGAACGCGGTGCCGTTGCGGGTGGAGACCCGGTCCAGGCCGTCGTAGGTGTAGGTCTGGCTGATCGCGCCGACCATCCGGTCGAACGCGTCGAACGCGTACGGCTCGGTGTGCCCGGAGCTGGTGCGGCCGGCGAGCGTGCCGCGCGCGCTGTAGGTGTAGGTGTAGTCGCCGTCGGACAGCAGGCGGTTGCGCTCGTCGTAGGTCGAGGTCTTCGCGCCCGCCTTGGTGCGGTTGCCCGCCGGGTCCCACTCGTACGCCGTGGTCACGCCGCCGGTGGTGGCGGTCTTGAGCCGGCCCAGCGCGTCGTAGGTGTAGCCGGTCTGGACGCCGTTCTCGGTCTTGCTGGTGACCAGGTCGGTGTCGTCGTGGCCGTAGGTGGTGGACGAGATCGTCTGACCGGTCGAGCCGGTGAGCACGTCCGAGATCTGGCGGCTGTAGTCGTCGTAGCCGAAGGTGCGGGTGCGGCCCGCGCCGTAGCCGACGGTCTTGACCTCGCCCGCCCCGTCGTAGCCGAACGTCTGGGTGACGCCCGCCAGTCCTTCGGCGACTGTGTTCAGTCGACCCTTCAGGTACGTGTAGGTCGAGGTGCCGGCCGCGTCACGACGGGTGGTCGGGTTGCTGTCGGCGTCGTAGCCGAACTCCGCCGTGCCGCCCGGACCGGCCGTGGTGAGCAGGTTGCCGCGGTCGTCGTAGGTGTAGGTGTCGGAGCCGATCCGGGTGGCCTGGCCCACGATGTCGTAGGCGATGTCCCGTGCGGTGGTGGGCTTCTCGGCGCCGCTGCCGGTCTCGGCGGTGAGCTGGTCGGCCGGGTCGAACGTCCGGGTCCGGACCACGCCACCGGGCGCGGTCAGCTTCACCTCGTTGCCGTTCGCGTCGTACTCCGACGTCCAGGTGCGGTCGGTCGGGTGGGCCGCGGTGGCGGGCTCGATGACCTTCTCCTGCAGGCCCCACGGGTTGTAGGTGGTGATGGTGCGGTTCCCGCGCGGGTCGGTGTAGCGGGTGAGGTTGCCGGCCGCGTCGTAGCCGAACTCCTGCGTGACGCCCTCCGGCTCGATCTGCTTGACCAGCCGGTTGCCCGCGTCGAACTCCAACGTGGTGACGTTCTGCTTGGCGTCGGTGACGGTGGTCGTGTTGCCCGCCGTGTCGTAGCCGTACTTCGTGGTGCGCAGGACCGTGCCGTCCGGCTTCAGCTCGGACTGCGCGACCTGGTCGCCGAACAGGTCGTAGACCAGGCGGGTGGTGCGGCCGAGGCCGTCGGTGACGCGGACCGCGTTGCCCGCCGCGTCGTAGCCGTGGTGCGTGGGCACGCCGGCCGGGTCGGTCTCCTTGATCAGCTGGCCGAGCGTGTCGTAGGTGAACGACGCGGCGGCACCCGAGGGGGCGACGGCCGAGATCACGTTGCCGAGGTCGTCGTAGCGCCCCCACGCGGTGAACGTGCCGGTGGTGGGCTTGCGCTCGTACTGGGTCGAGGTGATCTCGCGGTCGAGGTCGTCGTAGGTCGACTCGGTCCGCGCGCCGTCCGGGGCCGTCGTGGACAGCAGCTGACCGGAACGGGTGTAGGTGAAGCGCGAGATCGCCCGGCCCGTGGTGGCCGGCTCGTCCACGGTGACCACGCGGTCCAGCTGGTCGTAGCTCATCTTCGTGGAGAAGCCGCGGGCGTTGACGACCTCGGTGACGTTGCCGTTGCCGTCGTAGAACGTCCTGGTCGTCGGTGTGATCGCCTGGTGCGTCGGCAGTGTCGTGGACACGACCCGGCCGAGGCGGTCGTACCCGGCGGTGGTCACGTTGCCCAGCTCGTCCGCCACCGCGACGATCTCGTCGAACGTGTTGTAGCCGGTCTTGGTGGTCGGCTTGGTGGTCGTCGGCGCGCCGCCGTCGCGTTCCACCGGCACTTCCGCGCCCGTGGTCGTGACCTGGCGGCCCAGCTCGTCGAACGCGTAGGTGGTCGTCTTGAGCCTCGGGTCGGTGACCGAGATCTGGTGACCGCGCTGGTCGTAGCCGAACTTGGTGACCCGGTTGGTGATGCCGTCGGTGACGGTCTCCTCGATCACGTTGCCGAGGTCGTCGTGCTGGTAGCTCACGATCTCCGGCGTCGCGGACACCTCCCACGGCACGTTCGACGCCTTGCCGCTGGTCGTGGTGCGGGTGACGTTGTCGCCGGCGTCGTAGGTGTAGCTGGTGGTGCGGCGCAGACCCGCCGGGTCGACCACGACCGTCGACACCCGGCCGAGCCGGTCCATGGTGTGCTCGGTGACGAGCTTGCCGTTGCCGGTGACCGTGCGGGTCAGGTTGCCCGCGCCGTCGTAGGTGTTGTCCTCGATGACGTAGTCGCGCTTGCTGCCGTCGGGGTTGTCGAAGTCCTTGAGCACCTTGCGGCGCAGCAGGCCGTCACCCCAGTACTGGAACTCCGTGCGCCGGCCCATCGCGTCGGTCTCGCTGGCGAGCCTGCCCGCGAAGTCGTAGGAGAACGACTTGACCAGCAGGTACCCGTTGGCCGGCGCGGGCACGCCGGCCGGGTCGCTGCGCCAGTCGCGCAGCCGCACCTCGGCCAGGCTGCCCCGGGTGGTGTAGGCGAAGTCGAACCGGTTGCCGTTCGGGTCGGTCTCGGAGGTCCGATGACCGAACGCGTCGTACTCGTACGACGTCTCGTTGCCCTCGGCGTCGGTTTCCCTGACGAGGCGGTTCTGCTGGTCGTAGTCGAACTTGGTGACGCGCGGCGGGTCGTTGCCCTGGGTGTCGGTGCTCTCGACCTGGGTGACGTTGCCGTCGGCGTCGAACGTGTTCGTGGTCCGCAGCTGGTGCGTCTTGCCGGTGACGGCGTTCGTGGTGATCGGGCCGGTCGTGGTTTGCAGCCTGGACATGGCGTCGTAGGTGAAGGAGGTGACGACGCCGTTCGGGAAGGTGTCCGAGATTTCCTTGATCGTGGCCGTGCGGCCAAGGTTGTCGTAGGTGTACTCGGTGATCAGGCCGTTGGACCGGGTGACGCGGGCCAGGTCGCCGTTGTTGTAGTAGGCGTAGCGGGTCGTCCGGCCGCGTGCGTCCACGGTGGACAGCAGCAGCGCCGCGGGCGGTGAGCCGCCGTTGACGGCCACCTCCGCGCCGTTGGTGTAGGTGTGCTTGACGATGCTGCCGTCCGGCGCGGTCTCCTGGAGCAGCTGGCCGGTCGAGTGGTAGCTGAACGACGTGCGGTAGGTGGTGTCGGTCGCGCTCGCCGAACGGCCGTCACGCGATTCCAGCGGCAGGAAGTTGCGCGGGTCGTACTCGTTGGTGATGGTCGTCGGGAACGTCTCGTAGCTGGTGTGGCACTCGGTGGCGGTGCGGCACGTCTTGCGGGACGTGACGTTGCCGCGCGCGTCGTAGCCGAGGGTGACCGTGTCGCCGTTCTCGTCGGTGACGACGCTGAGCTGTCCGTTGTCGTCGTAGGAGTACGAGCGGATGCTCATGCCCTCCGCGCCGTAGCGGACGAACACCGGGCCGCCGGAGCTGTCCGGGATGACGGTGCAGAACGCCGGGTCGTTCGGGTCGGGCTTGCTGCACGTCTCGGTGGGCGGGGTGGGTGTGCTGGTCGGCTCGCCGGGGGTGTCCTCGGAGCGTGCTTCCAGGCCCAGCGGTTGGCCCAGGCGCAGCAGCCAGCCGCCCAGCGCGTCGTACTCGTACAGGCTCGGCCGGTTCGACGGGTCCAGCACCTCGACCGTGCGGCGCAGGTCGTTGTCACCGCCGTACACGGCCGGCGGGCCGACCCGCCACGTGCCGCCGTTGTCGTCGGTGTGCTCCTTCACCCGGTCCAACGCGGTGTCGTAGGTCGTCGCCGCGGCGACCTTGCCGCTGGGCAGGGTGATCTTGGCGAGCTGGTCGGCCGGGTTGTTGGCGTTGCGGTGCGCGGTGACGGTCTGCGGGCCGATCGGGCCCGAGTAGATCGCGACCTCGTCGATCACGCCCGAGTAGTGGCGCTGCGGGGTGGTGCCCCAGGCGGGCCAGGCGCCGGTGGCGTAGGCCGCGCCGATCTGGTTGAACGTCAGCTTCTCGTGGTCGATCGTCTTGCCGGTGAGCTCGCCGACCTTGGCGCCGTCCAGGAACAGGGTCTGGGTGGAGCCCATGGAGCTGAGCACGACGTGGTGCCACTTGCCGTCGTTGACCAGGGCGCCGCTGGTGATCGGGCTGATCGCGCCGATGCCGAACTGGCCGCGCAGCTTGCCGTCCGTGCCGACGTACAGGATCGGGACGCCGGTGGTGGACGTGGAGCCGAGGGCCTTGTCCTGGTAGCCGAGCAGCGGGCCGCCCGAGCCGGTGACGGAGTTCTTGAACCACAGCTCGACCGCGCCGTCACGGCTCTTCTTGACCGTGCCCTTGGGCAGGTCCACGGCGGACGTGGTGCCGTTGAAGGTCGCGGCGGTGTCGGTGGTGTTGATCCCGGGGGTGGCGAGGGTGACGTTCTTGTAGGTGCCGGAGTCCTTGCCGAGGTTGACCGCGATCTCGCTGGCCGCGGCCGTGCCCTCGGGTTCGCCGAGCCGCCAGTACGACTCGGGGCGCGAGTCGAGGACGGTGGTGCGGTAGTGCGAGCCGGCGGTGTACTCGTAGCTCGTGCAGCCGCTGGAGCAGACCTTGGTGAGCAGGTCACCGGTGTAGGTGTAGGTCCACGTCGTCCCATCGGCCTTCACCGAGGTGACGCGGTTGCCGGTCCACGTGAACGTCATGAAGCGGCCGGAGGTGTTCGTCTGGCTGTTGGAGACGTGAGCCTTGAGCAGCTTGCCGGTGGTGTTGTCGTAGGTCAGCACGACCGCGCGGTTGGCGCTGTCGGTGATCCTGGACAGCCGGCCGGTGAGGGAGAACTGATAGGTCGTGCCGGACAGGTCCAGCAGCTTCCACGCGGTGGTGTCCACGGTGAGCTTCGCCTGGCGGCCGAACGGCGCGGCGTACGTGCCGTCGGCGTTGCGGCCGAACCGGACCTGCTGGCCGTCCGGGTAGGTGACCACGACGTTGCCGGAGCCGTCGTCGTCCTGGACGATCTTCATGTCGTAGCGGGAGGACCAGCCGGCGCCGAAGATGCCGTCCCGGCGCGGGTCCAGGCTGTTGTAGGTGCGGACCAAGCGGAGCTCCGGGCCGGCGGTGGTGATCGAGGCGTCCACGGCGGCGGTGGAGTAGTTGCCCGACTGCGGGTCGAACTCCTGGTCCTTCGTGCCGTACGGGCCGCCCGCCAGGCGTGAGGTGATCTCCGGCTGCGGGACGCTGGTCAGGACCGTGGAGTACGGGGAGATGACCTCGGTGGTGGCGTCCTTGACGTACGCGCGCCAGTCGTAGGCCTTGCTCCACTTGAGCGTGCCCTCGGGGACCGTCCACGCGGTCTTGGCCAGGTAGCCGGAGTTCACGCAGTTGATCGGCTTGCCGGCGGCGTCACGTTCGCAGATCTCGAACTTGAACTGCATGTTGACCGACGGCGGGGCGTCGATGTCGAGGGCGCGGGCCCACAGCTGGGGGGTGAGGGTGGGCGCCTGGTAGCCGTTCGGCGGGTACAGCTCCTGGACTACCGGCGGGATGTCGAAGACTTCCAGCACGATCCGGCCCGGCGGGACCTGGTGGTCGGTGAACACCGGGCCGCCGGTCTTGACCATGGTGAAGTCGAGGAAGTACTTGCCCGGTGGCAGCGCCTTGATCGTGGCGTCGAGGGTGACGCGCTGGTTGCGGTTGACCGTGGCGGTCAGGTTCGCCGAGCGCTGTTGGACGACCGAAGCGCCGGTGGTGGCGTTGTAGGCGCGGTAGGCCAGGTAGTAGTCACCCGGCGCCCAAGCCGCTGCGCTCTTGTTGGTGACCGCGATCTTGACCTTGCCGTCCTGGTTCTGCAGGACCGGCGGGTTGGGGACCGGGTTGGCCAGCGCGTACGTCGCGTTGTACGGGCTGTGCGTGACGTAGAGGCGGGGCGGGTTGGCGGTGGCCGGGCCGGTGAACTTCTTGCCGGAACCGTCACCGCTCGCGCGCAGCGAGATGCCGTTGTTGGCCTGCTCGCCGTTGACCCACTTCTGCACCAGGTCGCGTCCGCCGCCGCCGAGGTTGATCAGCTCGCCGGCGGTGGGGCAGGCGGAGGACGACTGGCCGAAGGCGATGTAGCCGTGGGCGAAGGAGCGTTCGCCGAGCTGGCGGCCGGTGTTCGGGCCGGGGTAGTCGACGTCGCTGCTGGACGTCCAGCTCTCGGTGACCGGGTGGACGGTGACGTTCCTGGGCCTGCACGAGTCGGAGTCGTAGTTCACCAGCCAGAGCTGGGCGCCGAAGATCGTGTGGTTGCGGAGCTTGTCGACCAGGCTGCCGAAGCGGAGGTAGGAGGCCGCGTTGGGGCCCACTCCCAGTGTCTGGCCGCCGGGGGCGGACGTGGTGCCGTTGACGTACAGGCTGCTGTCGGCGGCTTCACCTGCCACCGGGAGCTGGACCGTGGGGTCGACCGCTACCGGGTAGGCGGCCTGGTTCAGCCAGGTGGTGTCGAGGGTGAGCTGGAGCGCCGGGCGGCCGTTGTGCGAGGTCAGGGCGTAGGTGACGGCGGTGGAGCGGATGCCGTTCGCGTCGACCATGTCGCCCGGTGGGATGACGGCTCTTGTCGTGTTCTTGTCATCCTTGAGCAGGACCTGGTTGTTCTCGACGTGCGCGGTGAGGTTCTTGAGGGTGAGCGGGAACGTGAAGCTCGTGGCGCCGGGGCGGGTGAGGACGAGAGTTTCCTTCACACCGCCCGGCTGCGACTCCAGCTTCAGGTCCACGCCGGGCTGGACCTCGGTGTAGGTGGCCGTGCTGCCTTCCGCGGTGCCGTTGATCTTGTTGGCGCCGGCCAGGCCGTAGGACACCTCGTGGTCGGCGTCCACTACGAGCTTGGCCAGCTGCTCAGCGTCCGCCTCGCGGTTCAGCTGGACGTCGACCTCGTCAGCCGCGTTGTGCCAGCCCTGGTCGTTCGGCACGAGGTCGGTCTCGATCGGCTTCCACTCGTCGCCGTCGCGGTAGTTGACGGGGCCGGCGGAGAACTCGGTGGTCTCGCTGCCGTCCGGGTTCGTGTAGACCTTCTCGTACTTCGTCCGGCCCTCGGCCTTTTCCCGGCTCTCGCCTTCCTGAAAGCCCTTCGCTTCCGTGACCGGCGGTTCTACCACCGACGCCGCGTTCTGCGGCCCGGCATCCCACTCCACCTTCGGATAACGCGATCTCAACGACTCAGGCACCGTGTTGTTGTTCGGCGCGCCCTCAAGGTGGTCCGGGTCCGCCTGAGCCTCCCCCCACCGCTGCCCGGGTCCGGGGGTCGTGACGCCATCCGCCGCGAAAGTCTCCGACCGCCCCCACCCGTTGACCGCGTCCCCACCACTGCCGGCCGTGACCGCCAGTACGACAGCGATCGCCACCACCTTCGCCGGGACCGACGCCCACAGCACCCCAAGCAGCCCGGCTTTGCGCACACGCGACGACATACCGCTCCCCCAGTCGACTGAGCAGGCCGTCGCGGACGTTAGGGAGCCTCACTTCCACCCGGCTTGCCTTCCGCTTCCACGGCTGGGCGGGCTAGGTGAGCAGGGCCAGTTGACGGAGGCAGAGGGCTTCGACGGGGCGCAGACCGCGCTGTCTGGCCAGGATCAGGGCCTCGTGGCACAGGGTGACGGCGGCGGCGGGGTCGCGGGAGGCGACTGTCGCGCCCAAGGCCGCCAAGGCCTCCGCGACCTGCCAGGGCGAGCCCCAGCGTCGAGCCAGGTCCACGGCTTGGCGGTGGTGGGTTTCGGCTTGGTCGAGCCGGCCCGCGGCTGCTTCGGCGGTGCCGAGGGCGGTCAGGGCACCTACCTCGGTCTCGCGGTTTTCCTCGCGGCGCGCGACGGTGAGGGCCTCGGTGGCGTCGGCCCGTGCGCGTTCGACGTCATTCGAGTCGGTGCGCACGAGGCTCAAGCCGATCAGGGCCGATGCCTCGCCGTAGCGGTTCCCGAGGTGGCGGTGCAGGGCGCACGCCTCCATCAGGTGCTCGCGCGCGCCTGGCAGGTCGCCGCGCGACCGGAGCACGTAGCCCAGGTTCACCCGCGCCACGGCCTCGCCCCACTGTGAGCCGTCCTCCAAGGCGATGGCGAGCGCGCGCTCCAGGTGTTCGTACGCTGTCTCGACACACCCCAACTGGCGCTCGACGAACCCCAAGTTGTTCAGCGCCATCATCCGGTCGGTCCGCGTCCCCGCGCCCAACGACCGGGCGAACAGCTCACTCGCCTCGGTGTACCGGCCGGAGGCCAGAAGCGCGATGCCCAGGCTGTTCGCGGTTGCCGCCTCGCCTTCCGGCCAGTCGGCGTCGCGGTGCGCCAGCAACGCCGCCTCCAGGTGACGGATCGCCTCGTCACGCCGCCCGAGGTGCACGCACGCCGCACCGATCCCCTGCCGCATCAACGCCTCGACCCGCGGCACACCCCGGGCCGCCTCCAACACCGGGAACGCGACGTCCAGCCACTCCGCCCGCAGCCCCCGGTGCAGGAACACCGACCGGATCGCGTCCGCCAGGTACCACGCCGCCGGGTGCGGCCCCTGCACGGCGGCCTGCCGCAGCACGGCGGTCAGGTTGTCGTGCTCCGCCTCCAACCACGCCACCGCCTCGGCGGACGACGCGAAGTCCACCTCGCACAACGGGTCCGCGTCCCGGGGCAGCCGCAGCGGGTGGCGGCTGAAGTGCCGGTCCACCGCGTCCGCCGCCGCCAGGTGGAACTCCACCAGCCGGTCCCACGCCCCGTCCTCACCGCAGAACGTCCGCGCGTAGTCGCGCACCAGGTCGTGGAACCGGAACCGGCCCGGCCCGTGCTGCTCCACGAGGTGCGCGGCGGCCAGCCGGTGCAGCAACCGCCCCGCCGCGGGCACCGGCACGTCCAGCAGCGCCGCCGCCACCCGCGGCGTGAAGTCCGCCCCCGGGACGAGACCGAGCAGCCGGAACAGCCGCTGCGAGCCGGGCGTCAGTGCCGCGTAGGACACACCGAACGCCCTGGTCAACGGGCTCTCGTCGGCGCCGTCCACGGTCAACCCGGTCAACGGGTCGGTCCGCAGTTCGGCCACCAGCTCGTCGACGCGCGGCTCCGACCCGAGGTTCGCCGCCGCGATCCGCAGCGCCAACGGCAGGTGACCGCACAGCCGCGCCAGCTCGTCCAGGGAGTCCGAGCACTCCGCAGACCCGGAAGGCCCCGAAGACGAGGGCCCGGGAGACTGCGGCAGGCCGAGCACCTCGGTGAGCAGCGCGCGCGAATCGGCGGCGGGCAGCACGGTCAGCGGCAACAACCGCGCACCCCGGTGCGCGACCAGGTCGCCCAGCCGGTGCCGACTGGTCACCAGCACCATCCCGGACGGTGGCAGCAGCGGCGTGACCTGCTCGGCGTCCCGCGCGTTGTCCAGCAGCACCAACACTTCCCGGTCCGCCAACACCGTCCGGTACAACGCGGCCAGTTCGTCCACTTCGGACGGCAACCGCTGCTGCCCGAGAGCACGCAACAACTGCGCCAACGCGATGGCCGGCGGCACGGGCTCGTGGTCGGCGTCGAACCCGCGCAGGTCCACGTACAGCTGCCCGTCCGGGAACCGGTCCCGCACGCGCCGCGCCCAGTGCACCGCCAACGCCGTCTTCCCGACCCCGGCAGCACCGGTGATCACCCAGATCCCGGCGTCGTCCAGCCGCGCCAGCTCGGCCTGCCTGCCGGTGAACCCGCGCACGTCGTGCGGCAGCTGCGCCGGGCGCGCCACCGGCGCGGACGCCGGCTCGTCCCCCTGCAACACCTGGACGTGCAGCTCCTGCAACTCGCGCCCCGGCTCGATGCCGAGTTCGTCGGTGAACCGCCGCCGCGTCTGCGCGTAGGCGGCCAACGCCTCGGGCGTGCGCCCGGAGCGGTGCAACGCGAGCATCAGCGTGGCCTGGAGGCGTTCCCGGAACGGGTACTCGCCGCAGACCCGGCGCAGTTCGCCGATCACGGCCGCGTGCCGCCCGGCCCGCAGCTCGGCGTCGAACAGGTCCTCCACGGCGGCCAGTCGCCGGTCCTCCAGCAACCGGCTCTCCTGGTCCAGCAGCGCCTCGGTCACGCCGCCGAGGACCGGGCCCTCCCACAGCGCCAGGGCGGCCCGAAGACGTGCGACGCCCGCGTCGACCCGCCCCTCGGCCAGGTCGGCGCGGGCCGCCGCGACCTCGTCGGAGAACACCTGCACGTCCAGCTGACCGGGCCCCACCTCGATCAGGTAGCCCGGCAACCGGCGCACGATGGCGGTCCGGCCGAGGAGTTTGCGCAGCTCCCAGATCCGCACCTGGAGCTGGCCGCGCGCGCTCGTCGGCGGCTCGCCGTCCCAGATGAGCCCGATCAGCTGCTCCTCGGAGACCACGCGGTTGGCGTTGAGCAGCAACGCGGCGAGCACCGCGCGCTGCTTGGGCCCGCCGAGTCGGACCGGCTCGCCGTCGACGTGGGCCGCGACCGGGCCCAACAACCGATAGCGAACTCCACCCTCGACCACGGCAGCCATAATGCCATCGAATTCACAGAAACCTCACGATTAGTCTTGCGAATCACCTCCAGTCATTGTTCGCCACTCCGAAAAGTGTCATTTGGACACCATTCACCTGTTGTTAACCACAAGGCGGGTGGACGCCGTGCCGAGCCCCGTCGGACCGCGCATCGACAGCGGCGCGACGAAGTCCGGCCGGTTGTGCTCCTCCAGCGCGGCGTCACCGTAGCGGTAGGTCTTGAGGTGCCATTCGACAATCGCGGCCATCCAGTCCTGGAGTTCCACGGCGTACTTGACCAGCGTCTTCCGGGCGCCGTCGTCGAGGTCGAACTCCTCGAACAACGCGGGCAGCTCGATGTCCACGATGTGCTGGAACTGCCTCATCCGGGCGGTCTGGAGATCGTGCACGACCTGGTAGGCGCGGTCCAGGCCGACATCGAGGAAGTTCTGCACGACGAGCACGAGGTTGTGCACCTCGCCCTCGTACTGGATCTCCTTGCGGTAGGACGCCAGGTCGTTGACCATCCACCCGTAGTCGGCCGCGGTGTTCTCCAGGTTCTGGATGGTCCGCGTCCGGTAGATCTCCGGCGGCACGGTGTTGCCGTGCCCGAACTTGGCCAGGCTCTTGGTCAGGTCCGAGCCGTACGTGCGGCGACGCATCTCCACGTAGTCGACCGGGTCCGGGATGCGGTTGAGGTGCTGGTTGTGCAGCTCCCACAGCCAGGCCTCGATCATCACCGACACGGCCCGCTTGAAGTCCTCGCGGTACTCCTGGTGCATCACTTCGGTGGTGCGCCGCCACAGGTCGGCCAGGCCCCGTTCCAGCGGGTTGACCGGCGCGATCGGCGCGGGACCGTCCAGCGGCATCAGCTGCTTGAGCCGTTCCGTGGTGATCTTCGCGGCGGCCAGGTCGGAGGTGCGGCCGAAGACGTACGGGTAGTAGTCGTCGCCGTAGGTGCCCCAGGCCAGCCAGTCCGTGGACAGGTTGATCTGCTCCGGCGTGCCGTCCGGGTCGATGCCCGCCGAGCACAGCGCGTAGTCGTAGCCGCGCACCTTCGCCTCGGTCCAGATGCGCGGCACGTCGTCGTAGATGCCCATCTCCCGGCACCACTCGACGTTGTGCTCCAGCGCGTCGTGCCGGTGCGGGTTCAGGGTGAGCGGGTAGGGCATCAGCATGTCCGGCCACTGGAGCGGCGGGACCTGCTGGAACGGCACGTGGCTGAAACTGCGCAGGCGTTGCGGCGCGGTGGCGATGAACGAGCGGACGGCGCTGGTGCCCAGGCCCGTCGGCCCTCCGAGCACCGGGTTCGCGGTGACCGCGCCCTCGTTCATGTACCGGCTGGAGCGGGCGTGCCACTCGTGACCGCCGGACTGCCAGTCCTGGAGACCTTTCACGTACGCCAGCACGGCGAGCCGGCCCGCCGGATCGACGGCGTACTCGTCCAGCAGCGGCGGCACCTCGGTGACGGCGGTGTGCTCGAACTGGTGCAGGCGAGAGGTGAGCAGGTCGTTGACCGCCTCGGCGGCCTCCTGGGTGCCGATGTCGAGGAACTTCTCCAGCACCAGGACGCCGTTGCTCAGCTCACCCTCGTCGAGCACCTCGCGCTCGTAGGAGAACAGGTCGTTGCGCAGGTGCACGGCGTCGGCGAACGTGTCCCGCAGGACGCCCATCGGGCGGCTCGACGCGATGCGCGCGGGCACCTCCATGCCGGTGACGTGCTCGACCAGGTTCGCCGACCACGGCGCGCCGCCCACCTTGCGGCGCATCTCGATGTACTCGATCGGGTTGGACAGCCTGCCCTCGGAGATGTTGAGCAACTCCCACATGGACTCGTCCAGCAGGTGCTTGGTGTTGTCCGCGAACCGGCGCCGCCAGTCGAGCGAGTGGGTGTGGACGGTGCGCGTCCACAGGTCGGCCAGGCCCTTCTCGACCGGGTTCGTCGGCTCCTCGGTGATCTGGCCGTCCACCGGCATGAACAGCGGCAACCGGTCGAGGTACGCCTTCGCGCCGGCCACGTCCGGGTTGCGCTTGTACAGCTCGACGAAGTGGTCGTCGAAGTAGAAGACCCAGACGTACCAGTCGGTGACCACGTCGAGGTCCTCGGCGGAGGCGTCCGGATGGGTGTAGGCGCAGAGCAGTGCGTAGTCGTGCGAGTCGAGGTCGTCCTCGGTCCAGATGACCGTGCCGTGCTGCGGCACGTCGATCATGTCCATCTCGTAGGCCCACTCCTTCGTGTGCGCCCGCGCGCGTTCCAGATTGGGGTTCAGCCGCGCCGGATAGGGCATGTAGAAATCCGGCAACTGGAACGGCTGCATCAGTTCACACCTCTCGGTCGTGGGCATACCCCGTGTACGCAACCAGTGCCGCACCGTGACGGCCAAGGGTCGGCGGCACTGATACACACGTTTGAGCGACGGGTCCCCCCAACTGGCCCAGTGGGGTACTGCGTTGGGTGGTCGTCGGCGTGGTCGCGTGAGGTGGCATCCGCGAGGTCGCGTCCAGGCGACCTCGCCGCCGCCTGCGGAGCAGCGGCCATTCAACACAGGCACACTGATGACGTGCCCCGCTTGGAGCCGTTCGACGTGGACTTCTTCGACTCGGCACCGCAGCGCCGCAGCTACGTGCTGGACCTGCCGGTGTCAGCCGAACGTGTGTGGCGGGGCCTGACCGCCTCCAACCCGCTGTGGTGGTGCCGACTGCTGTCGTCGGTGGACTGGACCTCGCCGCGGCCGTTCGGGGTGGGCACGACGCGGACGGCGACGGTGCTGGGTGTGCTGCGGCTGTACGACCGCTTCTTCCGCTGGGAGGAGGGACGGCGGCAGTCGTTCCTGGTGGAGCGGTCCAACCTGCCGGTGTACCGCCGGTTCGGGGAGGACTACCTGGTGGAGCGGGCGGCCGACGGCTGCCGGCTCACCTGGACGTTCGCGTACGAGCCCGCGCTGAAGGCGGGCGGTGGGGTGAACACGGCGGTGTTCGACTCGATGGTGGCCGACACGAAGCGGCATTTCTACGCCTGAAACCCGTGCCGATCTTGCTCTCCGTCACCGGATCAGCCCCGGAAGTGCACTAGATCACGCCCATCCGGACGCATGGTCACCTTAGGTTAGGCTCCCCTCATGTCCAAGGGAGACGCGCTGCTCGCCGGCGATGAGCTGGTCCTGGCGCACCACGACCACGCCGTGGTGCACGGTGTCTCGCTCGGGCTGCGCGCGGGCACGGTGACGGCGCTGGTCGGGCCCAACGGGTCCGGCAAGTCGACCGTCCTGCGGTCGTTGGCGCGCCTGCACCGGCCGCGTGAGGGCCAGGTGCGGCTGGGCGAGCGCCCGGTGTGGGGTCACTCCGCGCTGTCCGGCAAGGAGTTCGCCCGCAGCGTCACCCTGCTCACCCAGCAACGCCCGACGCCGTCCGGTGTGTCGGTGCGCGACGTCGTCTCGTATGGCCGCTACCCGTACCGGACCGGGTGGCGGGGTGTGGACCTCGAAGGCAACGCCGCCATCACGCGCGCCATGGAGCTGACCGGGGTCACCGCGATGGCCGACCGGGGCGTGGACGAGCTGTCCGGGGGCGAGTTGCAGCGCGTGTGGCTGGCGTCGTGCCTGGCGCAGCAGACCTCCGTGCTGCTGCTGGACGAGCCGACCAACCACCTCGACCTGCGCTACCAGGTCGAAGTCCTCGACGTGGTGCGCGACCTGGCCGACGACCACGACGTGGCGGTGGGCGTCGTGCTGCACGACCTCGACCACGCGGCGATCATCGCCGACGAGGTCGTCCTGCTGGCCGAGGGCAAGGTCGTCGCGGCGGGCGGGGTCCGCGACGTCCTCACCGGCGACCACCTCACCCACGCCTACGGCGTCACGGTGCACGTCGCCGACGACCCGGTGACCGGCGCGATCCACTGCCGCCCCCTCGGCAGGCACACACCACGAGCGGTCTGAAGTCCCCTCAAGCTGAGAGGTTCGAGCCATGCGCTTGTCGACCCCTGCCATCGTCGCGGCAGCCGTCCTGCTGTCCGCCTGCGGCACCACCGAGACACCGGCGACCCAGCCGACCGAGTCCGCCGGCGGACCGGTCACCGTGACCGACTCGCGCGGCAAGGCCGTCGAGCTCAAGGCGCCCGCCCAGCGGGTCGTCGCGCTGGAGTGGGCCGAGGCCGAAACCGTCGCCTCACTGGGTGTCATGCCGGTGGGTGTCGCGGACACCGCCGGTTACAAGACGTGGGACACCGCCGTGCCGCTCGCCGACGACGTGAAGGACGTCGGCAAGCGCAACGAGCCCAGCGTGGACTCGATCGTCGCGTTGAACCCGGACGTGGTGATCATGCCCGAGGGCCGGGACGAGACCCTGGCCAACCAGCTGGAGAAGTACGTCCCGGTGATCGTCACCAAGTCCAGTGACGCCGCGCGGAACTTCGACCGGCTGCGCGAGGACACGAAGATGATGGCGCAGGCGATCGGCAAGTCCGCCGAGGCCGACGAGCTGCTGTCCGAGATGGACACCGCGCTGGCCGACGGCAAGAAGGCGGTCGAGGCCAAGGGCGCGAGCGGCACGCCGTTCGTGATGGCCGACGGTTGGCTCGAAGGCAGCACGGTCAACATCCGCCCGTTCGGCAAGGGCTCGCTGGTCTCCGACACCGCCGAGGCCGTCGGCCTGAAGAACGTGTGGACCGGGGAAGTCGACGCGGCATGGGGCCTGGGTGCGACCGACGTCGAGGGCATGACCGCAGTCACCGACCCGAAGACCATGCTGTTCTACGCCGCTTCCGAGGACGACGTGTTCACCACCGGTCTGGCGCAGAACCCGGTGTGGCAGCGGCTGCCGTTCGTCGTGTCGAAGAAGGTGGTCAAGCTGGTGCCGGGCACGTGGATGTTCGGCGGGCCGAAGTCGGTCACCAGCATCGCCGAGCAGTTCGTGAAGGCCACCACCGCCTGATGCGCACCGCCGTCGTGACGGCGGGGATCGTGGCGGCCATCGCCGTGCTCTCCGCCGTCCACCTCACCCAGGGCACCGCGTCCACCGATGTGTTCGACGTGCTCAACGCGTTGGTGGGCAACGGGGACGCGCAGACCCTTGCCGTGCTGGAGGGTTCGCGGGTGCCGCGCCTGCTGGCCGCGTTGCTGCTCGGTGTCGCTTTGGGCGTCGCCGGTGCCGGCATGCAGTCGGTGGCGCGCAACCCGTTGGCGTCACCGGACACGCTCGCGGTGAACGCGGGCTCGCACCTGGCCGTGGTCGCGATCGCGGCGTTCGGGTTGAGCGTGCCGGTGCTGCCGGCCGGTGGGGCGGCGTTCGTCGGCGGGCTCGCGGCGGCGGTCGTCGTGCTCGGGTTGTCGGGTGGGGGTTCGACCAGCCCCAGGTTGGTGCTGGTCGGGTCGGCGGTCATGTTGACGTTGCAGTCGGCGACCGTCCTGATGCTGTTGATGTACGAGCAGGAGACGAGCGGGCTGTTCGCCTGGGGCTCCGGGTCGTTGACGGTGAGCGACCTGAACGCGACCGCGCAGATGACGCCGGTCGTGGTTGTCGCGGTGGCGGCGCTGCTGGTGATGGGGCGGTCGCTGGACATCCTGGCCCTGGGTGACGACCACGCGACCGTGCTGGGGTTGAAGGTGCGGCGGACGCGGGTCGGCGCGGTGCTGCTGACCGTGGCGTTGACGGCGGCGGCGGTGACGGTCGCCGGGCCGGTCGGGTTCGTCGGGTTGAGCGCGCCGGTGATCACGCGGCTGCTGACGCCGTTCGTGCCGGGGTTGGGGAAGCACCGGGTGTTGCTGCCGGTGTCGGGGCTCGTCGGTGTGCTGATCGTGCTCGGCTCGGACGTGCTGCTGCGTGCGGTCATGGGGTCCGCGGCGGCGGTGCGGGTGCCGACCGGGGTGACGACGACGATCATCGGTGCGGTGGTGCTGATCTGGTTGGCGCGGCGGGGGCGGTCGAGTGGGACGCCCCGACAGGCGCCGGCCGGGCGGGTCGGCGTGGCGGGGTCACGGCGTCGGCTGGTGGTGACTTCGGTGGTGCTGGCGGTGTTGATCGTCGCGGCGCCGGTGATCGGGTTGATGTTCGGGGACCGGTTGGTGCTGCTGGGTGATCTGGCGAACTGGTCGGCCGGGCGTTCCGGGACGGCGTTGACGTTCGTGGTCGACCAGCGGCTGCCTCGGGTGCTGGCGGCGTTGGTGGCGGGCGCGGCGTTGGCGGTGGCCGGGTGCGGTATCCAGTCGGTGAGCCGGAACCCGTTGGCGGAGCCCGGTTTGCTCGGGATCACGGCGGGTGCCGGGCTGGGCGCGATCACGTTGATCACCGTGGTGCCGATGGCCGGGGCGTGGCACATCGCCGGTGCGGCGGGTGTGGGTGCTCTGGTGGCGTTCGCGCTGGTTTACGCGCTGGCTTGGCGGTCGGGGCTGGACTCCGACCGGTTGGTGGTGATCGGCATCGCGACGTGGTCGGCCGGGATGGCGCTGATCACGCTGCTGATCGTGGTGTCCGATCCGTGGAACACGGCGAAGGCGTTGACCTGGCTGTCCGGGTCCACGTACGGGCGGACGTTGGAGCAGGTGCTGCCTACTCTGCTGGCGCTGGTGCTGTTGACGCCGCTGCTGTGGGCCAGGCACCGTGAACTGGACCTACACAGCCTCGACGAGGACACGCCACGCGTGCTCGGGATGCGGGTGGAACGGTCCCGCCTGGTGATCCTGCTGGGTTCGGGCGTGCTGGCGGCTACGGCCGTGTCGGCGATCGGCGTGGTGGTCTTCGTCGGCTTGGTCGCACCCCACCTGGCCCGATCGTTGGTCGGCGCCCGACACGCCCGTGTCCTCCCGGTCGCGGCGGTGGTCGGTGCGGTGCTGGTGAGTGCGGCGGACACGTTGGGGCGGACGGTGATCGCCCCCGCCCAGGTGCCGGCGGGGCTGGTGATCGCGTTGGTCGGCACGCCGTACTTCGTGCTGGTGCTGTGGCGGACCCGCGAGATGCGCACCTGACCGCGAGCCGACCGTCCGACCCCGGGTTGATCGACCGGGATTGTCGGACCCCACCGGCAGAATCAAACGTGGGGGACCTCCTGGCGGGTACCCCTGCGAAGCGCGTGGTCGTGTCGGGGTAGCAGGAGCGGGGTCGTCAGGATGAGGAGGCCGGCGATCACGATCGCGGTGCGGGGGCTGGTGACGGCGGCCAGTAGGCCCCACAGGGCGGTCAGGGCGGCGATGGTGGCCTTGCTGGTGATCGACCAGGCGGACAGGGTGCGGGCGGCTCGGTCGGTCGGGACCTGGCTGAGGCGGTAGGTGGCGAACACCGGGTTGAAGACGCCCATGCAGGTGATCAGGCCGAATTCAACGGCTATGACCAGCAGCAGGCCGGTGACGCCGGGGTGGACCAGGGCCAAGCCGACCGACCAGCACGTGCGCAGTGTTCCGGCGGCGAGCATGACCTTGTGCGGGCCGAAGCGCGCCACCAGCGGACGGGACAGTCGTGCGCCGACCAGGCCGCCGAGGCAGGGTGCCGCGAACGCCAGGCCGTACTCCCAGGGCGTGAACCCGAGGTCGCCGAGCATCAGCACGGCCAGCAACGGCGACGTCGCCATGATCAGGCCGCTGACCAGGACCGTGTTGGCGAACAGCCGGCGCAGCGTCGGGTGGGTCAGGATGTACCGCCACCCTTCCAGCACGTCGCGGCCTCGGAGTGGGGCCTTGGTCCGGGTCGGGGGCGGTTCCGTTCCGCCGATCGCACGGATTCCCAGGGCGGAGAGCAGGTAGCTGACGGCGTCGGCCATGACGGTCGTCACCGGGCCGAACAGGCCGATCGCGGCGCCGCCCAGGGGAGGTCCCAGCGCGGTGGTGGTCCAGGCCGTGGACTCGAACCTCCCGTTCGCGACGAGAAGGTCCTCCGGTCGCACGAGCGTTTTCAGGTACGCGCCGGCCGCCGCTTGGAAGGTGATGTCGGCCGCCCCTACGACGACCGACACGATCAGGAGTTGGACGAAACCGAGGCGGCCGAACACGAACGCGGCCGGGACGCTCATCAACGCCGCGAACCGGATCAGGTCCATCGCGACCATCACCGGTCGCTTGCGGCGGAACTCCACCCACGGGCCTAGCGGCACGGCCACCGCCGCACCCACCGCAAGGCCAGCGGCGGCCAGTAGCGACACCTGGGTCGGGCCGGCGTGCAGCACGAGGACCGCGATCAGGGGGAACGCGTCGAACGCCAGCCGGGTGCCGAACGCGCTGACGCCGTACGCCGCCCACAACCACCCGAACTGCCGGCCCAGCGAACGCATGCTGTCAGCCGAGGACGAACAGTTGGTGCGCCTGGTCGGTGCAGGGGCCCTGGATCAACTGGACACCGGGGTCGGTGCAGCCTTCCAGGACGCCGGTGCAGTACGCGGAGCCGGGGATCGAGCGGAGTCGGTAGCCGCCGTTGGTCGGTTCCAGGGTGAACGTCTGGTCGGCTCGTCCGGCGCCGCAGTCGTCGCCCGCCCGCACCGCACGGCGCTCCAATTGCCGGTAGCTCAGACCGGTGCGGACCCGCGGTTCGCGCAGGGCCGCGGCGAATTCGGCGGCGTCCCGGACTTCCGGTGGTGCCAAGCCCTCCACTGCGATTCCTCCCCCAAGGCCGGCCGACAGCATCGCACAGCGGCTCAGGCGGGGTGATCCGGCAATGGGTACGCGGTTGTCGATCTTCAGTGGCAGGGCGGTGGGCCAGCCACCCGACGCGCACACCTCGCCGTTGAGGCGTGCGCACCGGTGGGCTCAGGACGGCTGGCGCACGCGCTGGCTCAACATGGTGCTGCGCTTGGCGAACGTGTACGCCGCCGACACGAGCGTCATGTGGTGGTGCCAGCCGCGGTACGAGCGGCCCTCGAAGTCGAGCAGCCCGAAGTGGGCCCTCAAGTCCTGCAGGTCGCCCGCCGTGCGTTCGACCATCGTCCCCAGTGAGATGACCTCCGCCGCACGCAGGTCCGTGCGGTTGGTCAGCCACAGCTTCAGCCGGCCGCCCTGCCGGGACGTGCCGACGAGGTGCAGCGCCGGGCCACCGCGGCGGCCCGGTCCGGACGGCAGTCGCACGGGCACCGAAATGGCCTGCGTGGCCCGGTGCTTGCCGTCGACGCCCGGCGTCCACGTGACGACCTGGCGGTGCTTGATGTCGGCACCGCGCAGGCAGTCCCGCGCCCGCACCAGGTTGGGTCCGCGTTGCGGGCCGTAGCCGCTGCGGACGGCCGCGAGGTGCGGCCCGGGGACCACTTCGAGCGTGTCGGGCACCTCGAAGACGAAGTCCGCCCCCTGTTCGGCGAGTCGCGTCATCAACTGGTCGGCCCCTGCGGTGTGCCGCAGGTCACCCACCACCGGTGCGCGGGAGATGCCCCACTCCCCGACCTCCTCGACCATGTCGAGCGCGTACTGCCACGCCGGCTGCGCCCGCACCGAGGACGGGATGTAGGCCCGGTCCCGGCGTCGGTGGTCGTCCGTCCAACGCTGTGTCAACTGGACCCGCCAGTCCACCGGAATGCTCGCCAACTCCCCAGCCAGGAAAAGTCCGGTGCCGATCTGGCAGTTGATCGCACGACCCTCGCTCGGCACGAACCTGCGTTCCACGCCGACCGAGTGGTCCCCCCGTTTCGGAATCGTCGTGTCGGCGATCACCCAGGCGCGCGGCCGGAGCAGTTCGTCGACTTCGTCAGCTATCCGGGACCGGACCTCCCGCCAGTCCCACGGGCTCTGGTTGATGAATTGTTGCAATGACTGCGAAACCGGTAACTCCAGTACCTCCTCTGCAATTCTGCGGACAGACTTCCGACCGTGTCCAAGCAGCAGCCCCCGGAGATAAACCTCGGCCCATCGACGCTGATCAGAGCGGGGCAGGGAGCTGAACTTGTCTTGCGCGAAGTGTGCCACCTCATCATTCTTGGCAAGCGAAAGAGCAGTGCGAAGACTGTCCTCGACCACCGTGGACCCCCGAAACTGTTACATACCGTACGCAATCGATACTCCATATGGGCAACGCACCCGGCAAGCGATACTCGCCCAAGCCGACACTATCTCGTGAGGTCGAACGCAAGCGCTATCGTTGAATAGTTATCCACTGCTGCGACCATGATCACCCTCCGTAGAGGGCGACTTTGTGAGGACTGTGCGACTTCGGTATCGAAGTCGGTGCCAACAGCAAAAAGACAGCTCCGACCGGCGGAACTGAGGGGCCTCATGTTCACCGAGAGTAACAAGCCGCTACGACCACACAGTGGACACATGCTTCGTACATCCGGGTGGATCCGGTCACCGAGCGCTACACGGAGAGTGACCATGTTGACACGTCAAGTTCAACAGCCGTTGAATAAGCCGGGCGCGCGAAATCACCCGTAGGGTGATTCGCTTCCGGATTGATTCAGACCACCGGGCGCGCCGGCATTACCCGATCTCGGCGAAATGATCTTCAGCCAAGTACCCGGACCGGGTTTGCCGACGCGCCCAGCGCTGTTCGTGAATAATTTCGCAAGCGGCCTTGCGGCCATTTAGCTCAAGCGGCTCGTTCCGCGATCGTGACCGCCTGGTCGAACCCGGCCAAGCGGATGATCTCCACCACCTCCGGCCGCGCGCCCACGACGATGATCGCCGCAGACGGTGGCAACTGCTGCTGGGCGAACGCCAGGCAGCGCACGCCCGCCGAGGACATGGCCGCCAGCCCGGTCAGGTCCAGCACCAGCCGGTCCAGCGGCCGCTGCGCCGCCTGCTCCACCAGCGACCGGAACACCGGCGCGGTGTCCGCGTCCAGCTCACCGGTCAGGTAGACGGTCCCGGTCCGGCCGTTGAACCCCAGGTACGCCTCGAAGCTCACCGCAGTCCTCCCTCACTCACGTGTCGTGCCTCCAGCACGACTACGGCCTTGCCGCCGACCACCAGTCCGTCCGCGAGCCCGTCCACGGGTCCGCCCACGACCGAGTCGCCACGGCCGGTGTCCGCGAACACGTGCCACGCCGTGCCCTCCGGCGCGGGCGGCGGCACGACCGGCGCCGCGACCAGGTCGGTGTTGGCCACCACGAACACCGTGTCCACGCCCTCCTCGTGCAGCAGCATCGCCACCAGCCGGGACTCCGCGGACCAGTCCGGTTCCCACGGCCGCACGCCGTGCCAGCTCACCGGCGGGTACCGCCACCCGTCCGGCAGGTCGCCACCGGGGTGCGCGGCACGCCGCAGCACGGGGTGCCGGGCGCGGAACCCGGTGAGTTCGCGCACGAACGCCACCAGGTCCAGGTTGCGCGCCGCCAGCTCCCAGTCCACCCACGTGATGTCGTTGTCCTGGCAGTAGGCGTTGTTGTTGCCGCGCTGGGAGCGGCCGAACTCGTCGCCCGCCAGCAGCATCGGCACGCCGTTGCTCACCATCAGCAACGTGAGCGCGTTGCGCACCTGCCGGTCCCGCAGCGCCAGCACCTCGGGGTCCGAAGTAGGACCCTCCCAGCCGCAGTTCCAGCTCTCGTTGGCGTCGTGGCCATCCCTGTTGTCCTCGCCGTTGGCCTCGTTGTGCTTGTGGTCGTACGACACGAGGTCGGCCAGGGTGAACCCGTCGTGGCAGGTCACGAAGTTCACCGACGCGCCGGTGCCGCGACCGCCGTAGAGGTCGGGCGAGCCGATGAGCCGGCCCGCCAGCTCCCCCGCGCTGCCCGGCCGCGCCACCAGGAACCGGCGCAGCGCGTCGCGGTACTGCCCGTTCCACTCCATCCACCGGCCGTAGGACGGGAACGAACCGACCTGGTACAGGCCGCCCGCGTCCCACGCCTCGGCGATCAGCTTCCGGTCGGCCAGCACCGGGTCGTGCGCCAACGCCTCCAGCAGCGGCGGGTTGGGCAGCGGCGCGCCGTCAGTGCCGCGCGACAGGATCGACGCCAGGTCGAACCGGAAGCCGTCCACCCGGTACTCCACGGCCCAGTGCCGCAGGCTCTCCAGGATGAACTCCCGCACCACCGGGTGGTTGCAGTTCAACGTGTTCCCGGTGCCGCTGAAGTTGTAGTAGTCGCCGTCCGGGGTGAGCAGGTAGTACACCCCGTTGTCCAGGCCGCGGAACGACTGCGTCGGCCCTCGGTGGTCGCCCTCGCCGGTGTGGTTGAACACCACGTCGAGCACCACCTCGATGCCCGCCGCGTGCAGGTCGCGCACCAGCTGCTTGAACTCGTGCGGCGAACCGTAGGACGCCTTGGGCGCGAAGAACCCCACCGGGTGGTAGCCCCACGTGTTCAGCCGCTCCGGCGCGCCGGCGATATCGGTCTCGTCGAACTCGAAGACCGGCATCAGCTCCACGCAGTTGACGCCGAGCTCCCTCAGGTACGGGATCTTCTCGCGCAGCCCGGCGAACGTGCCGGGCGCGGCCACCCCCGACGAGTCGTGCCGGGTGTAGCCGCGCACGTGCAGCTCGTAGACCACCAGGTCCTCGACGGGCACGCGCGGCGCGCGCTCGTCACCCCAGTCGAAGTCGTCCGGCGGCACGACCCGCGCCCGGTACCGGGGCCGCTGTCCCCACACCTCTCCCCCGGCCAACTGCCGGGCGTGCGGGTCGAGCAGCAACGCGTCCGCGCCGTCCGCCCGGTACGCGTAGTGCACCAGCTCCGGGTCCAGGCCGAGCACGGTCATCGTCCACACGTCGCCGACCCGGTACTCCTCCGGGAACGGCAGGTCGGCCAGCACGTCACCGCGCTCGGGGTCCAGCAGCACCAACGACATCCGGCGCGCCGTGCTGGACCCGACCGCGAACGAGATGCCCTCCGGCGTCACGGTCGAGCCCAGCGGTAACGGCCGGGCGGGTGCGACGCGGAAGCCGTCCACCCACCGTTCGGCTGCGACGGCCGTCATGCCCCCTCCACCGGAGCCAGGCGCGCCCGCACGGTCAACGGCGACGCGCTGTCGGGCAGCCGGACCGTCATCGCCGAGGCGTCGAAGTCGGTGTACGGCTGGTCGTCCACGAAGACCTGTTCCAGCCGCACCCGGCCGGCGGGCAGCAGGTCCGGTGCGACGCGCAGCAGGCGGTCGGGGAAGTCGGCGTCCGGCCGGGGCTTGAACCACAGGTCCAGCGGCTCGCCGCGAACCAGGAGTCCGGTGTAGACGGTCGCCAGGTAGCACAGCTCCGCCGAGTGGTACATCGACATGGAGTGGCTGCCCTTGAGCCGCTCGGTGCCCATCAGGTACGGGATGCCGTTGTTGAGCACGTTGAAGTAGACGCCGCCCTCGTCGTGGTCGAGGAAGAAGGCGTTGTAGAACGCGGCGGCCTCCCGACCGTGGGCCAGGAACTCCTGGTCACGGCGGTGCCCGGCGAGCACCAGGTAGGCCAGGATCGCCTGCTCCTGCTGCCACCACGCCTTGCGGTCGTGCCACACGAAGTCGTGCGGCGGTTGCCGCTGCACCAGGTCGTACCAGCCGCCCCGCTGCGGGTCACGGCCCACCGCGGGCATCGTGCGCGCCAACGTGTCGGCCATCCGCGCGTAGTCGTACTTGGCGCGGGCGGCGTTCATCCGGGTCAGGTTCCAGGCGATCTTCAGGTTGTGCCCGACCACCGCCCGGTCCTGCTGCCAGCCCCACGAGCGGTCCGGCGTCCAGTCGGCGTGGAAGCGCTCCTGCACGAACGGGGTGCCGCGGTCGGGGAAGTGCGACACGATCATGTCGAAGGTGTGCTCCAACATGTCCAGGTGCCGCGGGTCGCCGGTGGCCAGGTACAGGTTGAACAGGTACGCGGGCGCGTGGTCGCCCACCGAGTTCCAGTTCTTGCGGGACCGGTTCGCGCCCAGCGACGGGTGGTGCGGGCTCAGGTCCACCGGGTCGATGTGCGAGTAGTAGCCGCCGCGCGCCGGGTCGGCGAAGAACCGTTCGAACAGCCGCATGGTGCCGTCGATATCGGCCTTGATCGCCGGGTCGCCGGTGATCCGGTAGTTCTGCACCAGGCCCGCCAGCGCGTAGATCTGCTCGTAGGCGGGGATGGCGTGGTAGTCGTCGTCGAACTCCGAGGTGAACAGCTTGCGCTCACGCCCGCCGTCCACGTCGATGCCGTGGTACCAGTAGGTGACGTCCTGGTCGGTGTCCACGAACCGCATGTGGTCCCGCAGGTATTGCGAGCCGCGGTCGGCGACGGTGAGGAAGTCCTCCTCACCGGTCAGCATGTACGCCGACGCCATGCCGTAGACCAGGCGCGAGACCGTGTCGGTCTCCTGGACGTGCCGCCCGCCCTTGTCGCCGCCCAACCGGATCTCGGTGCGGTAGTCGGCGTAGTCGACCTCCCCCGCGCCGAACTGCGCCCGCCGGTAGAACCGGCCCAGCTCGCGCAGCTGGTCGACCCACCAGCCGGGCCGCTCGAACACGTGGTCCTCGGTCTCGTCGCCGACCAGGAACAGCTGTGCTGCCTGGTAGCGCGGGCCGTCCGGGTAGACCGGGCCGTGCGCGAAGACCAGCCGACCGGGCGTCAGGAACGAGGCGAGCGAACCGGTGGCGTCCCGGTACGGCTCGCCGAGGTTGCGGATGATCTGGGCGGAGGTCGTGTCGGTCAGGTGCAGGACGACCTGGCGGCCGTCGAGCGTGCGCAGCCGGAGCGTGCCCGCCTGGTAGGACTCGACGCGGCCGGCCGTCGTGTCCGAGAAGGAGTAGGCGAGTTCAGCGCCCACCGTTACCCCTCGCGACCAGCAGCTCGATCACGGTGCGGGCCAGCAGGTGGCACTCCTCCACGGTGCGCGAGGTGACCAGGTCGCCGTCCACCACGACATCGCGCCCGGTGTAGACCGCGCCCATGTTGCGCACGTCGCCGACCAGGTTGTTGTGGCAGGTCACCGGCCGGTCGCGGACCAGCTCCGGCACGGCCGACAGCAGCAGCAGGCCGTGGCAGGAGAACGCCTTGATCAGGTTCGGCAGCCGGAACGCCCGCCGCATCACCTCTACCGCGGGCGCGGGCCGCTCCACGTTGTCGGTGTAGCGCAACCGGTCCGAGACCATGCCCGAGGGCACGATGAGCGCGGAGAACCGGGACAGCTCGTCGTAGTCCAACGTCTCCAGGTCGCCGGTCACCTCGATCGGCGCGCGCTGCTCGTGGCCGGTGAACGTGAGCGAGTCGTTGCCCCACAACCGGGTCAGCAGCTCGACCTGGGCGCCCTCCTCGGCGAACCGCTTCTGGTAGTAGGCGATCTCCGTCTCGACGTAGTCGCTCTCCATCAGGATGCCGATGCGCCTGCCCTGGAGCCTGCCGGTGATGTCCGGGACTTCCGTGGTCTGGGTCGTCATGTCCTTGCCTTCTTCAGGAAGTGTTTGGTTGGTGGCGGCCCAGTCCGGCGGGTTCGCCGACCCGCCGGACTGGGCTACCTGCCACCGGTTCGTCCCCGCGGCGAATCCGGTGGCGGGGATCGACGCCTGCTACGCCGCGGCGCTCTCGTGAGCGGACTCGGTCGCGCGCGGGGCGGCGGATCCCGGCATGGGGGTCGAGCCCCCGACGGTGTAGGTGCGGATCTTCGGGCGGCCGTCGCGGGTGACGACCGACCAGGTCTCCTTCGTGGTGAGACCGACCCACGCGCTGTTCGGCGAGGGCGGCACCCACATCCGGGACTGCCAGTTCACCCGCAGCGACACCTCGGCGTGCAGCGGTGACGTCGCCGCCACCTTCACGTCGAGCACCTCGTGCACCTCGTCGAAGTAGGTGCTGATGTTGTCGTCGTACCAGGACCTGAAGTCGTCGTGGCTGCGCACCGTGCGCTGCGGCAGGTGCATCACCAGGCCGGCCGTGGTCAGCAGGCCCAGCAGCACCTCGACGTCGTCGTGCCGGTCCAGTGCGGCGAACCAGTCCCGCACCAGGCGGCGGACGGCCGCCTCGGTGATCTGGTCACCGGCTCCCCCAGTCATTGCTCAAGCCTCCCCGTTCGGAGTCGATGGTTCGGTCGGTGCTCAATCAGTGCTCAGTCGATGGTTCAGTCGATGGTTCAGTCGATGACGAGATCGATGAGGTAGGGACCGTCGTGCGCCAACATGGCGTCCACGGCGCTGTCCACCTCGTACAACTTCTCCACCCGGCGCCCCGGCACACCCAGCGCCGCGGCCATGTCCGCGAAACCGATCTCCGGCTTGGACAGGTCGAACGCGGCCGGGTAGTTGTGCGGCGACATCCCCAGCTCCCGCCAGTACTGCTCGATGTTCAGGTCGAGCAGGTGGTAGCGGCGGTTGTTGCAGATGACGAACTTCGCGCCGATGCCGTACCTGGCCGCCGTCCACAGCGCCTGGAACGTGTACATCGAGCCGCCGTCGCCGGTGAACGCCACCACCGGTGACTCCGGCCGGGCCAGCTTGATGCCCAGCGCGCCGGGGATGCCGACGCCGAGCGAACCGCCGCGGGTCTGGAAGAACCGGCCGGCCTGCTGCGGCGGCAGGTGCTTGGCCAGCGGTGCGGACGCGGTCAGCGCCTCGTCGAACACCACCAGGTCCTCCGGCGCGCGACGGGCCAGCCGCCGCACGAACCGGTCCAGCACCGTGTCGTCCTGCAACGACGGCTCGGGGTGGAGCGGACGGCCCCGCGGCACGTCCAGCGGCGTGGTGTTGTTGGGCCGCTGGCGGTTCAGCTCCTTGCCGAGCGCGGCGAGGGTGAGCTTGGGGTCGGCCACGATGCCCACCGTCACCGGGTGGTTCTTCGCGATCTCGTAGCTGTCGAGATCGACGTGCACGATCTTGGCGTCCGGTTTGAACGGGCTCGCCAAGGACGGGAAGACCTCGGGGAACACGTACGTGCCGACGATCAGCACCGAATCGGCCTCGGCGACCACCCGGGCGCTGTCCGCGCCGAACATGTGGCCGAGCTGACCGCCGTAGAGCGGGTGCGTGGCGTCGAAGTTGAACTCCGAGGAGTTCACCCCCCACACCTTCGCGTCCAGCGCTTCGGCGACCGCGGTCAGCTCGCCCTGGGCCCCGCTGGTGGCGACGCCGTCGCCCATCAGCACCAGCCGGCGTCGACCGGCCAGCAGCGTGGTGGCGGCCTCCGCCACCAGCGAGGTCTCCGGGAGCACCCGGGTGTTCGGGATCGGGGTCGGGAACACCGGTTCGGTGGTGATCTCGTCCAGCACGTCGGCCGGCACGACCACCAGCACCGGGCCGCGCGGCGGCGTCATCGCGATCTTGATCGCCCGGCGCAGCACCCGCAGCGTGGACGACGGGTCGAGGACCCGCGTCGCGTACTTCGTCACCGGCTCCGCCATGGCGACCAGGTCGGCCGCCATCTGCCCGTCCATGGCGTCGTAGCGGATGCCCGCCTCGCCGACGACCACGACGAGCGGCGAACCGCCGCGCTTGGCCTGGTAGAGCATGCCGATGCCGTTGCCGAGCCCGACCCCGCTGTGCAGCTGGACCAGGGCCGGTCGCTGTGAGGCCCGCGCGTAGCCGTCCGCCATGCCCACCGCGACGCCCTCGTGCAGCGCCAGCAGGTACTCGACGTCGAACTCGCCACCCGCGTCCAGGAACCCCTGCTCGACGGTCCCCGGGTTGCCGAACATGTACTCGATGCCGTCGGCCGCGAACTGCTCGAAGATGGCGACCTTTCCTGGCCTGCCGTTCATGCTGTGTCCTCTCCCACCGGGTCTCTCTCCTACCGGGTTCCGCCCCTTACCAGCCGTACCGGCGCAGACCGTTCTCCAACGTCTGCACCAGGAGCTCGCCCGCCAGGATCGAGTCGGGCGTGGAACGGGCGGTGATGAACGGGTAGTCGACGATGACCGAGGTCTCCTTGCCGACGTTGCCGTGGAAGCGGCCGACCGGGCCGGTGGCGTCGCGCAGGATGTACTCCAGCGGGTACGGCGGCGGGCCCATGTTGAACTCGACGCCGATGAAACCGGTGCCGTCCTTGTAGTCGTATTCCTTCGGGTGGCCGGTCACGTGCTTGTTCTGGATGATGCTCTCGCGGGTCTCCAGATCACGCGCGAACGCCAGCACCGCGACGCCGTAGCACTCCGCGAGAATGGGCTTGTCGGCGTTCACGAAACCGAGCACCAATTCGTGCAGGCGCTCGTTGTTCGCCATGTCCACGATCGGGCCGGAACCACCGACGAGCACCAGCGCGTCGAAGCTGCCGACCAGGTCGGCGACCGCGCCGTCGAGCCGGCGGTGGTACTCCTCCACCTCGCGCAGGTGGTTCACCGCGCTGTAGTACGGCCGCTCGGGGATGAGGTCGGCCAGGCTGAGCGGGTTGTCCAGCCGGGGCGAAGCGTCCAGCTCACGGGCCCGGCGCGCCATGTCGGGCGTGGTGACCGAGCGGCCCAGCGGCGGGTCGAGGTACTCGGAGTCCAGGCTCGGCGGCAGGGCCTGGGGCCGCTTGCCGTTGGCGGTGAGGAAGGTGGTGCGGTAGCCGGCGGCGTCGAACGCCTCCACCGGGCCGACCAGTTCCTCACCCCAGTAACCGAATTCGGAAAGGACGACCAGCACGCGCTTGGTCATGGTTCTCCTTCAAGAGGAATTTGCGAGGTCTTGCGCTTTTTATCCAACCGTTTTCGGCGTGGTTGGACAAGGAATGCCCGACGATAAGCGGGACTTGACTAGATGATGTCTTCCGACGGGCCGATGACCCAGTTCTCGCGGACCGCGAGGGTGTGCACGTACCGGGGTTCGGTGAACGTGGCGAGGTCGGCCATGGCGCGCTGGAACTCGGGGGTGCGCATGGCGTTGCGCAGTGCGGTCGCGTCGTCGAACCACAGCTGGTAGGCGCAGTCCAACGTGGCCTCGCCGATGCCGTAGGCGCCGTCACGGGTGTGGTTCTGGTAGTAGCGGCGCAGACCGGGCACCTTGGCCATCAGCGACGCGTGCGCGTCCTTGCTGTACTGCCGGAACTCGGTGAGCGGCATGCCCTCCTTGCGCTTGACCAGCACGAAGAGCTTGGTGCCCGGCGCGTCGGCGCGCTGCGTCGGCCCGGGGACCACCACGTGCGCGTCGGTGTCGAGCACGAGCGTGCGCCAGAACGCGGCCCAACGCGGCTCGTCCAGCCGGGCGCCCTCCAGGAACTCCGGCGTCTGCAACGACGCCAGCTGCTCCTCCTCGTTGGCCAGCCAGATCTCGGCCACACCGGACCAAAGCGGCTCGGGCTCGTCCAGCGACAGCTCGATCCTGGTGTCCACGGCGTACTGCCGGATTTGCGGGATGCGGCTGGCGTACCGGACCGCGTGCTCCTCCACCCAGTACCGGTGGAACTCCTGCTCGCTCATGCCCGGCCGGGGGTAGGCGAAGATCAGCTGGTGGATCATCGGCTGGTCTCCGCCTCGGTAGGGCGGTAGCGGTTGGCCACGTCCTCGGCGAAGCCCAGGTAGTCGCGCAGCGGCCAGACCACCTCGAACTCCAGGTACTCGCGCATGGGCAGCCGGTACACCGCCCGGTCCAGCTCCTCGGCGGACTCGACGTCCACCACGCCGATGACCCGCTTCTGGCCCGCGACCTTCCACAGGCCGACGGCGAAGCCGGAGTTCAACGTCTCCTCGGCGTGCCGGGTCTCCTCCTCCTCGATCTCCCACAGCTCGTCGAGGCTGATTCGGCCCTCGTGGACCCACTTCATCTGGACGTAGAAAAGCATTGTTGTGCCGTCCTCTCGTGCTCGGTCAGCCCGCGTCGCGGATGGCGCGGGTCAGGTCGTGGTCGGCGCCGAAGCTGTCGACGGCCATGTCCAACGGCGTCTTGCCGTCGTGGCCGACGAGGTCCAGGCGTGCACCGGCGTCGAGCAGCACGCGGGCGCAGTCCTCGTAGCCGTGCCACAGGGCGTCGTGCAGCGGCGTGTAACCGTTGGTGGCGCCTTGGAAGTCGATGTCCACGCCCGGCGTTTCGACCAGGACCCGGGTGATGTCGGCGTGTCCGTTGTAGACGGCCTTGTGCAGCGGCACCGCACCGAAGGTCGGCTCGGTGGCGTTGATGTCGGCGCCGGCGGCGATCAACGCGCGGACGATCTCGATGTGCCCGTCGCGGCTGGCCACCAGCAACGGCGTGTGCAGGTCGTTGAAGCCGTTGAGCACCGGGTACCGGGCGTCCACCTCGGCGCCGTCGGCCAACAGCACCTGCACGGTGACCAGGTCGCCGGCGGTGGTCGCGGCCATCAGCTTCTGCCGCTGCACCGCGCGCTCGTCGGCTTCCATCCGCCGCTTGAGCAGCGCCTCGGCGGCGAGCAGCTTCTCTCGGCCGCGCGTGTTGACGTTGAGCTCGTACTCGAAGTGCTCGCGCATGGAGAACCCGTAGTGCGTGGACAGGTTCAGGCCCGCGTCGCGCTCCAGGAGGTACCCGACGATGTCGGGCCACTTGAACCACAGCGCGTCCATCAGCGGCGTGTGACCGGTGGTCGCGGCCACCGCGTCGACGAACGCGCCCGCCTCGACCAGCAGCTTCACTGTCTCCAGGTCACCGCCCTGCACCGCCTTGTGCAACGCGGTGGCGCCGGCGGCGCTGTCGGCGGTGTAGACGTCGGCGCCCGCGTCGATCAGCAGCCGCACGAGGTCCGCGCTGCCCTTGCCGGCCGCGATCATCAGCGGCGTCAGGCCGTCCGCGCCGCGGGCGTTGACGTCGACCCCGTTGCGCAGCAGGCCGCGCACCTCGTACAGGTCGTCCCGGCGGACCGCGTTGAGCAGCAGAGTGCGCACGGCGTCACTCATGGGAATACTCCTTGACTGGATGTCTGGGCACGGCCTGCTTCTCCGCTGTGGCAAGGAGAATCGGAGGCTTCGTACCCGGGAACGACACCCAGTCAACCGGCGTGCGGGTGGAGTCGACAAGCAACCGCGGACGACTAGCTCAACTTGACGTGGTGCGCGACGGCCGTTCGCGCACCGCGTTTTCCACGATCAGCGCTCGGAAACGTCCACTTCGGACAGCTCGCGGACGACCGCGGCGAAGGCTGCGGCCAACGGGTTCGTGCTGGCGGCGGGCCGGGCGAACGCGATGCGCAACGGCGGCACGTCGGTGATCGGCCGCCACACCAGGTCCGGGCGGGCGTAGTAGGTGGCCATCGACTGCGGGCCGATGCAGATCGCCACGTTCGCGGCGACGTGCTCCAGCATCTCCTCGACGTTGTCGTTCTCCGGTCCCCACACCGGCTCGGAGCCGTCCGGCCGCGGGTTGACCGCCCACCAGTCCACCCAGTACTTCGGCGCCTTGCGGGTCCACATCAGCGGTTCGTCGCGCAGGTCGAGGATGCTCACGCTGTCCCACGACGCCAGCCGGTGCCCGGCCGCCAGCCCCACCATCCGCTGCTCCACCGCGACGATCTCGGTGTGCAGGCCGGTGGTGTCCGCGGGCAGCCACAGGAACGCCACGTCCACCAGGCCGTCGCGCAGCGCGGCGACCTCGCCGCCCCAGTCGAAGCGCTTGGGCTCGATCGTCACGTCCGGGTGACGTGCGGCGAACGCGGTGCGCGCCCTGGTCGTCAGCGGTCCCGCGCCGGTGGCCTCGAACCCGATGCGCAGCACCCGTGACTCGACCGCCGCGATACCCCGCGCGACGCGCTGGGCGGCCTGCCAGTCCGCGATGAGCGTGCGCGCCAGCGGCAGCAGCGCCTCGCCGACCGGCGATAACCGCACCTCGCGGCTGGTGCGCTCGAACAGCGTGATGCGCAGGTCGGATTCGAGTTGCCGGATCTGCCGGCTCAGCGCGGGCTGTGAGACGAACAGCTGCTCGGCCGCGCGGGTGAAGCTCAACTGCTCGGCAACCGCGACGAAATAACGCAGGACGCGGGTGTCGACATCCATGTCCGGGGCTCCCTCGGTGAACGATCTATGCGGCCAGCGTATGGCCAGGAGTCTTGGACTTCGGTGAAGTCCGGGTGCTTTCTTGATCGTGCAGCACAGCTGGTTCACGACCAGGAGGGCCCATGAGCGTCAACGCACCACCACCCACTCCCACCGGCTCCGCGTCGTCACGAGTGTGGTTCATCACAGGCAGCTCGTCGGGCCTCGGCCGGGCGATCGCGGAACAGGCGCTCGCCGTCGGCGACACGGTGGTGGCCACCGCGCGCAAAGTCGAATCACTCGCCGAGCTGACCGCGATCGCGCCCGACCGGGTGACACCCCTGCGGCTCGACGTCACCAGCGGTATCGAGATCGCGAACGCCGTGCAGGACGCCATCACCTGGCACGGCCAGATCGACGTGCTGGTGAACAACGCGGGCCACGGTTTCGTCGGCGCGGCCGAGGAGACCCCGGACGCCGAACTGCGCGAGATGATGGACGTGCACCTGCACGGCCCGGCCGCGTTGACCCGCGCGGTGCTGCCGCACATGCGGGCCCGCCGCACCGGGGCGATCGTGCAGATGTCGAGCATGTCGGGCCAGGTCAGCTGGCCCGGCCTGGCCGCCTACTCCGCGGCGAAGTTCGCCCTGGAGGGTTACTCGGAGAGCCTGGCCGCCGAGGTCGAGCCCTTCGGCATCAAGGTGCTGATCGCCGAGCCGGGCGCGTTCCGCACCGCGTTCACGGGGTCCGCGCTGCGCTTCGGCACGGCCATCCCCGACTACGACGACGTGCTGGACCCGGTGCGCAAGATGCTCCGCGAGGTGGACGGCGCGCAGCCCGGCGACCCGGTCAAGGCCGCGGCGGCGATCCAAGCGGCGTTGGACTCCGAGCACACCCCCCTGCGGCTGGCCCTCGGCGCCGACGCAGTGGACGGCATCGGCGAACGCCTCGACCGCGTGCGGGCCGAACTGGAGCAGTGGCAGGCCGTCGGCCGCGCCACCGCGTTCGCCGGCTGAGCCGCGTCGGCCGGTGTGGACGGCCTGTCCGGGCCGGTCACACCGGCTGGTCGAACCCGCACGAAGCCGGGTGCCGCCGTGTCCGGGGTGGACTCGGCGCCCCGGCGGACTTTTCGTGGTCGGGTGGCGAACTATAGCGATGTGTAATGACGACAAGTATTGGACCTGTCCGGGCGCGCGCGCATACGTTTCGTGGTGACGGCGAATCCGGTCCCATCCGGGTTCGTAATCCTCAACCGGGAGCGAGCATGACGACCTCTGAAGACCAGGCCGGAATCTCCGGTGCCGACGCGGTGCGCGGCGCGGGAATCGTCGCGGGAGGTGTGGCGGCCGCGACGCTGCTCGACACCGGTACCGCGAGCGCCGAGTCGGACCAGGTCCACCCGAACGTCCGCCTGATCCAGGACTTCTACGGCGCCTACGGCTCGGGCGACCTGAACAAGTTGCGCCAGTTCTTCGCCACCGACATCCGGTGGACCATCCCCGGCCACCACCCGCTGTCGGGCACCAAGGTCGGCGTGGACGAGGTCATCGCGTTCTTCGGTGAACTCGGCAAGGCCGGTTTCCGCGCCGAACCGATCTCGCTGGCGGTGGACAAGGAGTGGGTCATCGACCTGCACCGCGGCTGGAGCACCAACCCGGAGGGCCTGGACATCACCTGGGCGCTGGCGTTCAAGATCCGCGGCAGGCGCATCGTGGAGGCCATCAACTTCGCCTCCGACCAGCACGCCGCCGACCAGTTCTTCTGGAAGGCCTACAAGCTGGACCGGATTCCCAACCGCCTCGACCTCGGGTAAGCCCCCTCTTCCGCGAACCTCTCCGGCGCCTGGTGGACCAGGTGCCCGGAGGGGTTTTCGTTTGCCCGGAATAAACCGGACAGGCGCGCCGGCGACCAATGGTGACGATTCCTCGAATAGCGATCTATGTCGTGAGCGTATGGGCATGAGTCTTGGACTTCGGGTGCCGCTCGGGTGTTTTCTAGTTCTGCACGAGCGAATCGGCCGTGCGATCCAGAACTCAGACTGACTGAGAGAACCGCCGTGCCCTCACCACGCCAGCCGCGGAGCACCGACTCCGCACCCAGCCGAACCGACCCGCTCCTCCAGCGCGACGGCGGCCACCCCGCCGGGACCGCGGCAGGACGAGCCCACCGGTTCGCGCCGGCAGGCGTGCGCGGCACCGTGCCCGCCACCGGCTGAGCGGGCACACCTCACCGTCTCCCGCACGGCGTCCTGCCGCCGTGCCGAAAACCTTGGAGCACCACATGTCAACCCACGTCGACCCGGTCGGCACCGGCATACCCAAGTCCGATCCCGAGCCCAAGTGGCTCGCCGTCATCGTGTTGGCCGCCGCACTCGCGCTGGACACCAGCAGCGTCGCCGTGGTCAACGCCGCGCTCCCGGTCATCGGCCAGGACCTCGGCATCGGCAGCAACGGTCTGCAGTGGACGATGACCTCCTACGCGGTCACGTTCGCGGGATTCCTGCTCTTCGGCGGACGGGCGGCCGACGTGCTCGGCCGGCGCCGCGTCTTCACGTTCGGCGTCGGCCTGTTCACCGTCGCCACGATCGTGGCCGCGATCGCCCCTGAAGCCGAAGTGCTGATGGTCGCCCGCGCGCTCCAGGGCGTCGGCGCCGCGCTCTCCGGCCCCGCCTCTCTCGCGTTGCTCACCGAACTGTTCCCGGAAGGCCCGCGCCGCAACAAGGCGCTCGCCGTCTACACGAGTGTCGGCGCTTCCAGCTTCAGCGCGGGCGTGGTGATCGGCGGTGTGCTCACCGACCTGTTCAGCTGGCGGGCCGTGTTCGTGTTCAACGTCATCATCGGGATCGCCGTGCTCGGCGCGATCAAGTCGGTGCTCCCGGCGAGCCGCCGGAAGCCGGAGAAGCTGGACATCGTCGGCGCCACCTCGGTCACCGGCGGTCTGCTGCTCGCGGTCCTCGGTCTGAGCCAGGCCAGCCACAGCAGCTGGACCGACCCGCTCACGCTGGGCCCGCTCGCCCTGTCCGTCATCCTGCTGGTCGGCTTCGTGTTCTGGGAGCGCCGGGCGGCGAACCCGCTCCTCCAGCTGAGCATCTTCCGGGTGCCCTCGGTCTCGGCGGCCACCATCGCGGCCGTCGTCTTCTTCACCGCCGTGCTCGGCGTGCTCTTCTTCGCACCGCTCTACCTGCAAGGACTGCTCGGCTACACGCCACTCCAGTCCGGTCTGGCGATCCTGCCCATGGGCATCACGGTGGTCGTCAGCGCGAACATCGCGGGCCGCGTGATGGCGAAGGTCGGCCAGCGCCCGTTGCTGATCACCGGCCTGCTGCTGATCGCGGGCGGTGTCGGGTTGTGGGCGCTCACCCCGCTGGACGGCAACTACTGGCTGCACGTCTTCCCGGCCGTGCTGGTCATGAGCGTCGGCCAGGGCGTCGCGTTCGCCGGCCTGACCGCCGCGTCGCTGACCGGCGTCCCGCAGCACGAGCACGGCGTCGCCGGCGGTCTGAACGTCACCGCGCAGCAGCTCGGCGGCAGCGTCGGGGTGGCCGCCCTGGTCACGCTCGCCGCGACGGTCACCACCACCGGCGAACCGCAGGACGTGCTCAGCGGCTACCACACGGCCTACTTGGCCTCGATCGGCGCGATCGTGGTCGGCATCGCGTTCATCATCGCGCTGATGCGAGGCACGCGGCGCACCTGACCACCCGGCTCGGGAGCCCCGCGTCGCCTCTACCGCCCCCCCAGGTCGAGGTGCGAGGGGTGTGGGTGCAAGCGGGTCTCCCGTCCGCGTGCACCGAACCCGGCCTTCGGCCCGGAGGTCCTCAGACCTCCGGGCCGGACGGTATTCCCTCTTCCCACCGACACACCGTTACCAAGTGAGGATGCGACATGTACCGACGGATCGGCCTGGCCGCGTTAGCGCTCGTCGTCACGGCGGCGTGCGCGACTTCGAATCCCAGCCCCGAGGACGAGCAGACACTCAGCGCCGTCGCGGCGAGCGCGGAGGCCGCACCGCTCTCGGACGCCGACCGCGCCGCAGCGCCGGAACTGGCGAAACGGTTCATGGAGGCGGCCAACGCGGGCAACTCGGACGCGGTCGCGGCCACGTTCGCCGAGAACGCCCGGTTCGACAGCGTGGGCCGGATCTACCCGTCCCGCAAGGACATCATGGACCGCTTCATCAACCCCGAGGTGATCAAGCCGGGCGGCGAGTACAAGGTCACCGGTGAGAAGTGGGAGGGCAACCGCTACCGCGTCGACTACGACTACTCCACCGGTTACGGCGGCACGGAGATCTTCTACTACGAGTACCTGGTCCGCGACGGGCTCATCCAGGACGTCGTCGGCCGCTACTCCTCGTAGGCTCCGTGGCCTCGTAGATCGATCGCACGACGGAACCCCGCCCACGCCTCACGAAGGCGTGCGGCGGGGTTCCGTGCTTCTTCGGCATGTTGCCGCAGTCGCCGCCCGTTCCTCGTGTCCGATGTGGATCGCTGTCAGCCTGGGAGCAGGGAGATCTCCCACCGCTGAAAGGCAATCAACATGAACAACAGGCGTATGGACACCCGCAAGATCGTGGAGGACTGGTTCGGTGCCATCGGACGCGGGGACGCGGCCGGGATCATGGCCGGCCTGTCCCCGTCCGTGGTGCTCGAACTGCCACAGGACCAGTGGAACGCGGTCATCCCGTACCTGGGCACGCACGTCGGTTTGAACGAAGTCGCCGAGGCGTTCCGCATCCGCAACGAGACCACCGAGGTGCTGGACTACGGCCTGCGCGGCCTGTTCGTGGACGGCAACACGGCCTGCGCGGTCGTCTACACCAAGGGCAGGCACACCCGTACGAAGGTGCTTTTCGAGATCGAGGACATGCACCGGCTGGTCCTGTCCGACCAGGGCAAGATCGCCCACTGGAAGGTCTACTTCGACCCGAACGGCGAGATCAGCGCGTTCAACGCGGACCGCGAGCAGCGCCTGCACGCCGCCGCCGTCGCCGGTGACGTGGACGAGGTGCGCGACCTGCTGTCCTTCGGCGGCGACCCGAACCGGCACGACGAGCGGACCGGTCTGACCGCGCTCCACGCCGCCGCCGCCCGCGGTGACGACACGACGGTCCGCACGCTGCTCAGCGGTGGCGCGGACGTGCTGGTCACCGAACGCTCCGGGCAGACCGCGCTGCACAAGGCCGCCGAGCACGGCAGCACCGAGGTGGTGACCGCTCTGCTCCGCGCCGGCTCCATCGTGGACGCCCCGGTGGCCACCACGGGCCAGACGCCGCTGCACATCGCGGTCCGGCACGGCAACGCCGAGGCCGCCCGCGTGCTGCTGGCCGCCGGCGCCCGCGCGGACCTGGTCGACCACCTCGGCCGCAGCCCGCTGGACCTGGCGCGCGAACTACTCGCGGCGGAAGTCGTGAGTGCGCTCTTCGCGTGAGCCGCACGACGAATCGAGGGAGGGCTGAAATGAGCGGGCGGTTGGTGGTCGACGACGTCACCCCCGAGGTCAGCTCGGGCCGCCACCCGGCGAAGGCCGTCGTCGGCGAGCACGTGCCGGTAGTCGCGACCGTGTGGCGGGAGGGCCACGACGCGGTCGCCGCGACGGTGGTGTGGCGGGGTCCGGGTGATCAGGGTGCGCCGGGGAAGGCCGGCACCGAGATCCGGATGGTTCCCGCGCAGGCGGGGCTGGACCGGTGGCACGCCACCGTGGTCCCGGACCGCGAGGGCATGTGGACCTTCCGCGTGGACGCGTGGAGCGACCCGTGGACCACGTGGCGGCACGCCGTGACGGCGAAGCTCGCCGCCGGGCAGGACGCCGAACAGCTGGCCAACGACCTGGAAGCGGGGGCACGGCTGCTGGACCGGGCCGCGCGCCGGTTGCGCCGGCGGGCCGAACGGCCGTTGCTGCGCGCCGCCGCGGCGACCCTGCGCGAACACGAGTACGGCCTGGCGCAGCGGATCGAGCCCGCGCTGTCCGACGCGGTGCACCGCGTCATGTACGCCAACCCGGTCCGTGAGCTGGTCAGCCGTGGCCGGACGCACCAGATCTGGGTGGACCGCGAGAAGGCGCGGTTCTCCGCCTGGTACGAGCTGTTCCCGCGCTCCACCGGTGGCGTGGACGCCGACGGCAAGCCGTTGCACGGCACGTTCACCACCGCGGAGAAGGACCTGCCGCGCATCGCCGACATGGGCTTCGACGTGCTGTACCTGCCGCCGATCCACCCGATCGGCGAGGTCAACCGCAAGGGCCGCAACAACTCCACGATCGCCGAGCCCGATGACGTCGGCTCGCCGTGGGCCATCGGCTCACGCGCCGGCGGCCACGACGCCGTGCACCCGGAGCTGGGCACGCTGGAGGACTTCCGGCACTTCGTGTCCCGCGCCAACGACCACGGCCTGGAGGTCGCGCTGGACCTGGCGTTGCAGTGCGCGCCCGACCACCCGTGGGTGACCGAGCACCCCGAGTGGTTCACCAGCCGCCCGGACGGCTCGATCGCGTTCGCGGAGAACCCGCCCAAGCGCTACGAGGACATCTACCCGCTCAACTTCGACAACGAGCCACAGGGCCTGTACGCCGAGGTGCTGCGGGTGGTGCGGCACTGGATCGAACAGGGCGTGCGGATCTTCCGGGTGGACAACCCGCACACCAAGCCGCCCGGCTTCTGGCACTGGCTGATCTGGCAGGTCAAGGAGACCGACCCGGACGTGCTGTTCCTGTCCGAGTCGTTCACCCGGCCTGCGCGCGTGCACGGGCTGTCCCGCCTCGGTTTCACCCAGCACTACACCTACTTCACCTGGCGCACCGCCAAGGAGGAGCTGGAGGAGTTCGGCCGCAGCCTGGTCGAGCACGCCGACGAGGGCACGCCGAACCTGTTCGTGAACACGCCGGACATCCTGCACGAGTCGTTGCAGCACGGCGGGCCGGGCATGTTCGCGCTGCGCGCGGCGCTGGCCGCGACGCTGTCGCCGTCGTGGGGCGTGTACTCGGGCTACGAGCTGTTCGAGCACCAGGCCGTGCGCGAGGGCAGCGAGGAGTACCTGGACTCGGAGAAGTACGAGCTGCGGCCCAGGGACTACTCCGGTGACACGTTGCAGCCGTGGCTGGCCCGGCTCAACCGCATCCGGCGCGCCCACCCGGCGTTGCGGCAGCTGCGCACGCTGCGGTTCCACCAGGTCGACAACGACAACCTGATCGCGTACTCGAAGACCGACCCGGACACCGGGCGCGCGGTCGTGTGCGTGGTCACCCTCGACCCCGACCGGCCGCAGGACGGCACGGTCACGCTCGACCTGGCCGCGCTGGGCCTGCCGGACGGCGCCCGGTTCGCGGCCCGGGACGAGGTCACCGGCGAGGTCTTCGACTGGGGCCGGTCCAACTACGTCAAGCTCGACCCGCAGCGGGCGGTCGCGCACATCGTCTCGGTGGGGGAAGTGTGACCAAGCGCGCTCATGTCCAAAAAGCCCAGGCAATGCCCGTCGACAACGAGTGGTACAAGCGGGCTGTCTTCTACGAGGTCCTGGTCCGGGCGTTCAACGACGACAACAACGACGGCACGGGCGACCTGCGCGGGCTGGCGGCCAAGCTGGACTACCTGGAGTGGCTCGGCGTGGACTGCCTGTGGCTGCCGCCGTTCTACGCCTCGCCGCTGCGCGACGGCGGTTACGACATCAGCGATTTCCGGGCCGTGCTGCCGGAGTTCGGCACCGTCGAGGACTTCGTGCACCTGCTGGACGAGGCGCACCGCCGGGGCATCCGGGTCGTCACCGACCTGGTGATGAACCACACCAGCGACGCGCACCCGTGGTTCCAGGCTTCACGGGAAGACCCGGACGGGCCGTACGGCGACTACTACGTGTGGAACGACGACGACCAGAAGTACGCCGACGCGCGGATCATCTTCATCGACACCGAGACGTCGAACTGGACCTACGACCCGGTGCGCGGCCAGTTCTACTGGCACCGGTTCTTCTCCCACCAGCCGGACCTGAACTACGAGAACCCGGCCGTGCAGGAAGCCATGCTCGACGTCCTGCGGTTCTGGCTGGACCTCGGCATCGACGGGTTCCGGCTGGACGCGGTGCCCTACCTGTTCGAGGAGGAGGGCACGAACGGCGAGAACCTGCCGAAGACGCACGAGTTCCTGAGGCTGTGCCGCAAGGTCGTGGACGACGAGTACCCGGGCCGGGTGCTGCTCGCCGAGGCCAACCAGTGGCCCGCGGACGTGGTCGAGTACTTCGGCGACCCGGCGGTCGGCGGCGACGAGTGCCACATGGCGTTCCACTTCCCGTTGATGCCACGCATCTTCATGGCCGTGCGGCGGGAGTCCCGGATTCCGATCTCGGAGATCCTGGCCCAGACGCCGGCGATCCCGGAGCGCGCGCAGTGGGGCATCTTCCTGCGCAACCACGACGAGCTGACGCTCGAAATGGTGACCGACGAGGAACGCGACTACATGTACGCCGAGTACGCGAAAGACCCGCGGATGAAGGCGAACATCGGCATCAGACGACGGCTGGCGCCGTTGCTGGAGAACGACCGCAACCAGCAGGAGCTGTTCACCGCGCTGCTGTTGTCGCTGCCCGGCTCGCCGGTGCTGTACTACGGCGACGAGATCGGCATGGGCGACAACATCTGGCTCGGCGACCGCGACGGCGTGCGCACGCCGATGCAGTGGACGCCGGACCGCAACGCCGGGTTCTCGTCCTCCGATCCGGGCCGGCTGTACCTGCCCGCGATCGCCGACCCGGTGTACGGCTACCAGGGCGTCAACGTCGAGGCGCAGCTGGGCACCACGTCGTCGTTGCTGCACTGGACCCGGCGGGTGCTGGCCGTGCGGCGCGCGCACCCGGCGTTCGGGCTGGGCACGTTCACCGAGCTGACCTGCGCGAACCCCAGCGTGCTGGCGTACCTGCGGGTGCACGGTGACGACACCGTGCTGTGCGTGAACAACCTGTCGCGGTTCCCGCAGCAGGCCGAGTTCGACCTGTCCGATTTCGCGGGCAGCCTGCCGGTGGAGCTCACCGGCGGCGTGGTGTTCGCGCCGATCGAGTCCGACCCGTACCGGCTGACCCTGCCGGGTCACGGTTTCTACTGGTTCGCCATCCACCGCATGGGAGAAGTCCGATGACCCCGGTCCGATCGTCGGCCCCGCTTCCGGCCGAACCGTCGGCTCCGCCGACGGCAGACCTGCGGCCCCGGCTGGAGCGCGCCCTGGCCGCCTGGTTGCCGTGGCAGCGCTGGTTCGGTGGGAAGGGCCGCCCGGTCGACGGTGTCGACGTCGAGCAGACCACCGAACTGGTCGACCGGCGCGCGTCCGGCGGTCCGCTGGGGCTGCTGGTCGTGGCGTCGGTGCGGTTCGCCGACGGCGGCCCGGCCGAGCGGTACCAGGTGCCGATCGGCGTGCGCTCCACGTTGCCGGACCAGCTGGCGCCCGCCGTGCTGGCCGGGTTCGACGGGTGCGTCGTGTACGACGCGACCGGTGATGCCGAGCTGAACTCCGTGTTGTTGCAGCTGATCGGGCAGCGGGCGCGGCGGGGTGATCTTTCGTTCACGCCGGAGCCGTCGTTCACCGGGTCGAGTCGGCGCGGGCTGGTCGGCCGGCCGATCGGGGCCGAACAGTCGAACACCTCGATCGTGTACGCCGACCGGTACATCCTCAAGCTGTACCGGCGGGTCGCGGCGGGGCTGAACCCGGACCTGGAGGCGCACCGCGCGCTGCGCCGGGCCCGGTCGCGGCACATCGCCACGCTGCTCGGCGCGGTCGAGGGTTCGGTGGACGGCGCGCCCGCCACGTTCGGCATGCTGCAAGCGTTTGCGGCGAACGCGGCCGAGGGCTGGGCGATGGCGATGACCAGCGTCCGGGACCTGTTCGGCGACACCGCCGCACCGCCGACCGACGCCGGTGCCGATTTCGCCGCCGAGGCGCGGCGGCTGGGCGGCGCGGTGGCCGCGGTGCACGCCGATCTGGCGCGGGAACTGGGCACGGACGTGGTCGACGCGCGGTCGTTGAGCGACGGGATGACGGCGCACCTGGAGTCGGCGCTGGCGGTGGTGCCGGAGTTGGCACCGCACGCCGACCGCTTGCGGGCCGCGTTCGCCGCAGTCGCTTCGGTGCCAGGTGGGATGCCAGGTCGAGCGACGGGCGGGTTGCCTGGCGGGGTGCCGAGCAGGGTGCCGGTGCAGCGGGTGCACGGTGACCTGCACCTCGGGCAGGCGTTGCGGACGCCGTCGACCTGGTTGCTCATCGACTTCGAGGGTGAGCCGGCCGCGCCGATCGCGGAACGGGTCGCGTTGCAGTCGCCGTTGCGGGACATCGCGGGCATGTTGCGGTCGCTGGACTACGCGGCGCAGCACCAGTTGCGGCTGTTCAACCCGGCGCCGGAGCTGCGCCGGCGGGCCCGGCAGTGGACCACGCACAACCGCTCGGCGTTCATCGCGGGGTACGCGGAGGTGGCCGGGTTCGACCCCACCGGTCCGCTGCTGACCGCGTTCGAGCTGGAGAAGGCCGTCTACGAGACGGTGTACGAGACCCGCAACCGGCCCGACTGGGTCGACATCCCGCTGCGCGCGGTGCGGCGGCTGGTGGGCCAGGAGGCCGACGATGACCGTTGAACTGTCCGTTGTGGACCTCGGGGCGCCGGACCCGGACGCGGTGGACCGGCTGCTCGCCGGAACCCACGCGAACCCGCACCAGGTGTTGGGCGCGCATCCACGGCCCGCCGGTGCGGTGGTGCGTGCGCTGCAACCCGGCGCGGCCGAGGTGACGGTGGTGACCTCGGCCGGTGAGCGGTTCGGGTTGGGGCGGTTGCGGGACGGGCTGTTCTCCGGTGTGGTGCCGGTGCGGTTGGCGGACTACCGGTTCGAGGTGGTGTCCGCCGACCGGATCGAGCTGGTGGACGACCCGTACCGGTGGCTGCCCACGGTCGGTGAGCTGGACCTGTACCTGATCGGCGAGGGACGGCACGAGCGGTTGTGGGAGGTGCTGGGCGCGCACCCCCGTTCGCTGGGGGGTGTGTCCGGCACGGCCTTCGCGGTGTGGGCGCCTCACGCGTCGGGCGTGCAGGTGTTCGGGTTGCCGATGCGGCGGCTGGACGCCGGGGTGTGGGAGCTGTTCGTACCGGGTGTGGCGGCGGGCGCGGAGTACCGGTTCCGGGTGCTCGGTGCGGACGGGGTGTGGCGCGAGAAGGCCGACCCGATGGCGTTCGCGGCCCGGTTGCCGGAGTCGGTGGTGCACACGTCCGTCCACGAGTGGGGCGACGATTCCTGGTTGGCCGCGCGGTCGGCGACCGACTGGTCGCGTGCACCGGTTTCGGTGTACGAGGTGCACTTGGGGTCGTGGCGGCCGGGGTTGGGGTACCGGGAGTTGGCCGTCGAGCTGGCCGACTACGTCACCGAGCTCGGGTTCACGCACGTGGAGCTGCTGCCGGTGGCCGAGCACCCGTACGGCGGGTCGTGGGGCTACCAGGTGACGTCGTACTACGCGCCGACCTCGCGGTTCGGTTCGCCGGACGATTTCCGGTATTTCGTGGACGCGCTGCACCAGCGCGGTATCGGCGTGATCGTGGACTGGGTGCCGGCGCACTTCCCGCGTGACGAGTGGGCGTTGGCGCGGTTCGACGGGACCGCGCTGTACGAGCACCCCGACCCCCGGCGCGGCGAGCACCCGGACTGGGGCACGTACGTGTTCGACTTCGGGCGGCCCGAGGTGCGCAACTTCCTGGTGGCCAACGCCCTGTACTGGGTGGAGGAGTTCCACGTCGACGGGCTGCGGGTGGACGCGGTGGCGTCCATGCTGTACCTGGACTACTCGCGGCCCGAGGGCGCGTGGGAGCCGAACGTCCACGGTGGACGGGAGAACCTGGAGGCGGTGCGGTTCCTCCAGGAGTTGAACGCGACCGTCTACAAGCACCACCCCGGGGTCGTGATGATCGCCGAGGAGTCCACCACCTGGCCCGGCGTGACCCGGCCGACCGACCACGACGGGTTGGGGTTCGGGTTCAAGTGGAACATGGGCTGGATGCACGACGACCTGCGGTTCTTCGGGCTGGAACCGGTCGATCGCGGGCCGCGCCAGGACGAGATCACGTTCTCGTTGAGCTACGCGTGGAGTGAGAACTTCGTGCTGCCGCTGTCGCACGACGAGGTCGTGCACGGCAAGGGGTCGTTGTGGCGGCGGATGCCGGGGGACGACTGGAACAAGGCGGCGTCGCTGCGGTCGTTGTTCGCGTTCATGTGGGCGCACCCGGGCAAGCAGCTGCTGTTCATGGGCGGGGAGTTCGGGCAGCGGGAGGAGTGGTCGGAGTTCGGGCTGGACTGGCACCTGCTGGACGCGCCGGCGCACTCGGGCGTGCGGCGGCTGGTGGCGGACCTGAACCGGGTCTACCGGTCCACGCCCGCCCTGCACAGCCGGGACACCAGCCCGGACGGGTTCACCTGGGTGCACGGGTCGGACCTGGTGTTCGCGTTCCTCCGGCACGGTGAATCGCAAGGTGACGTGGTGGCGTGCGTGGCGAACTTCGCCGGCGTGCCGCGTCCGGATTACCGCATCGGGCTCCCGAAGGCGGGCCGGTGGCGTGAGGCCGTCAACACGGACGGCGGCGACTACGGCGGGTCCGGGGTGGGCAACCTCGGCGAGGTGGTCGCGGAGGAGGTGCCGTACCAGGGTCAACCCGCTTCGGCGGTGCTCACCCTGCCGCCGATGGGCGTTTTGTGGCTGATGCCCGATACCTATACGGATGTGTAATCGCGGCAAGTATTGGACCTGTCACGCTCGGCGACCATACGGTCGGGGTGTCAACGAATTCCCATACCCCGATGGGATTCGTGACCCCTCAACCAGGAGTGAGCATGACGACGGAAGACCCTGCAGGCGTGTCCCGTGCCGATCTGCTGCGCGGTTTCGGGTTGACCGCGGTGGGGGTGGCGGCAGGCTCGTTGCTCGGCGCCGGTACCGCCACCGCCACCCCGGGCAGCCAAGACCACCCGAACGTCAAGCTGATCAAGGACTACTACGCCGCCTACGGGTCGGGTGACCTGAACAAACTGCGCCGGTTCTTCGCCAACGACATCCGCTGGACCATCCCCGGCCACCACCCCCTGTCCGGCACCAAGGTCGGCGTCGAGGAGGTGGTGGCGTTCTTCGCCCAACTCGGCAAAGCCGGCTTCCGCGCGGAGACGATCTTCCTGGCCGCCGACGGCGACTGGGTCGTCGACCTGCACCGCGGTTGGAGCACCACCCCGGTGGGCTTGGACATCACCTGGGCCCTGGCGTTCCGCATCCGCGGCCGGCGCATCGTGGAAGCCGTCAACTACGCCTCCGACCAGCACGCCGCCGACCAGTTCTTCTGGAAGACCTACAAACTGGCCCGAATCCCCGACCGCCTCGACGGCCGCTGACGTCGTCACGTCATCGCGCGTCGTCGCGCGGGCAGGTCACGCCTCCTGCCCGCGCGACCACGTCGCCGGGTCGGCGGCCGTCTGGACGTTCCGGCAAAGAAATCGCCCGCCGGCTCGGAAGCCGACGGGCGATCGCGGAAGAACGACTATCAGCGCAGCGAAGTGACGATCCGGTCCACGGCCGCACCCAGCTTGGCGTACTTCTCGGTGTACAGCACCGGGAAGACGCCGGGCCGGTCGGCGGGGCGGTAGGTGTCGACGTAGTCGGTGCCCAGGTTGGAGAACGCGACCACGATGTAGTTGCGCTTCTTCTTGCCCGGCAACGACTTCACGATGCCCGCGTCACTACCGGTCGTGTCGACCCAGCCGGTCTTGTGACCGAAGGTCACCTCGGCGACGGCGTCGCACGGGCGCACGTCGCTGTCGTACACGGCCGCACCGACGGTCATCGTGCCGTCGGCCTTGACCCAGCGCGACGGCGTGACCTGCGGGATGCCCTGGACCGGGTAGTCGCGCCCGCAGTGGTTGGTGGTGGACAGCATCTCGTTGTGGCCCTGGTCGCCCAGCGACTTCAGGAACTGGCGACGCGACGACGCGCTCAGCTCGTTGCGGGTGACCGACTTGCCCGCGTCGGTCGTCCACAGCGTGCCGTAGCCGCCGTTGACCAGCAGGAGCAGCTTCGCGGTGTCGATGCTGCTCATGTTCGACCCGATCCACCGGCCGCCGTTGCCCGGGTTGGTCCCGGTCACCATCAGCGTCGGCATGCCGAGGTCCACGAACATCTGGTTGACCTCGTTCCACGCGCCCAGGTCGTGGATCATCTTGATCAGCGCGCAGGTCGACTCGTTCTGCGACTTGGTGATCATCTCGTCGAAGTGCTGCCGGATCACCTTGCTGGACGCGCCGCCGCACGCCGGGTTGATCGTCACCGGCTGGTAGTCGTAGACGGCGTCGAGGTTCACCCGACCCGCGTCGGCCAGCCGCAGCACGCCGAAGCCCACCATCAGCTTCAGCACCGAGGCCGGGTACGGCGAGGAGAAGTCGATGGGCGCCTTCTCCCGGCCGGCGAGCACGTCAACGGTGCCCTGGCCGCCGTTGACGTCCCACTCGGTGTCGTCCCACCACCGGTAGCGCACCTGGTCGGTGGACAGCTTCCGCTTGTTCAGCGGCACCACGACGCCGTTCGGGTACTGCGGGCTGAGCAGCACGTCGGCCATCGCGATCGGCCGGCCGTAGCTGTCCAGCTCGATCACCGCGAGGTCCATGTTCGGCATCTGGTGGATCGGCCGGCCGGCGGCGGCGCTCGACGAGGCCGACAGCTCGGCGGCCATCTCCTCGGCGGGCACCGAGTCGTACTTCTCCGGCGCGCCGGCGCGGGACGTGCCCGCCCGGGACGTGCCCTCCCCGGACGACGCCGTCATCTGCTCCGGCGGCGTCAGGTCGATGACGTCCTTGAAGTCCTGCGCGACCACGGCCTGCCGCAGCGACTCGGCGAGGCGAGCGCTCACATCGTCGCCGGCGCTCGCCGTCGACACCGTCGTCATGGCGCTGACCAGCGTCGTCGCTCCGACCAGAGCGGTGGCGGTCAGCAGCCTACGTCGGAAAAACCTCATAGAGCTCCCCCGAAAGTGGATCTGTCTGCAGCCACCGACCGTAGTGCATTCGTGGCGGATGGGTGACTGGCCCCCGGGAAATTCCGACATTAGCGGAACGTCGTCAGAAACTGGTCACGGAACGCGTTCATCGGGCTGACTGGGGCCTGCGGACCGGGCTTGAGGCCGTCGTTCCAGCCCCAGTCAGCGGTCCGGTCCAGCACGGCCTTGTCACGGGTCACGATCGTGATCGGCACGTCCCGGCTCGCGTCCGCGCCCGTCACGAACTGGGCGGGCTGGTGGTCACCCAGGAACACCAGCACGAGGTCGTCGTCGCCGTAGTTCTCGACGTAGGACACGAGCGTGTTCACCGAGTACTCGACGGACCGCGCGTAGTCGGCCCGCACCACCGAGGGGTCACGGCCGAAGATGTCCTCCATCGGGGCCTCGCCCGACTGCATCGAGTTGTACACCGAGCCGTCACCGACCTCGTCCCACTCGATCGTCGACGCCTGGGGCGACCACGGCGCGTGGCTGGACAGCAGCGGGATCGCCGCCATCACCGGATCGTGTTCGGCATCGCGCTCTTTGCGCTGGAACATCGACATCGTGTACTGGTCGGGCATGGTCGTGTAGCCGAACCGGGGCCCCCGGTAGCCGAGGTCGTCGAACGCGTAGATCCGGTTGTAGTCGAAGAACTCGCCCTCCGGCCAGGTCTTGACGATGCCCGGCATGACGCCCACCGAACGCCAGCCCGCGTGCCGGAACGCGCCGCCCAGCGTCAACCGGTCGCTGGCCAGCAGGGTGCGGTAGCGCTGCTGGTTGTCGATCCACAGGCCGGACAGCAGGGTGGCCTGGGCGAGCCAACTGCCGCCGCCCGCCGTCGGCGAGGTGAGGAACGCGCTGCGCGAGCCGTACCCGGCCTCGGCCAGCCGCCGCGTGCCCTCGTCGAGCATCGCGCCCACTTTCGGACCCATCTCGGGGTGCTCCACCGCTGAACGCCCGTAGCTCTCCACGAACGCCAGGACGACGTCCTTGCCGCGCAAAGCGGTCAGCATCTGGTCGGCCGGGGTGTCGCGGAACGCGTCCACGGCCGCCTCCGCCGCGAACTGCTCCTTGTCACGCAGACCGGCCCGCACCTGACGGGCGTGGTCGTAGACGAACTCCGCCGTGCTGTGCGACGCGATCGGCACACCCGGCGCGACCTCCAGCCCCGGCGCGGCGACCGAGATCCACACGACCGCGAGCACCGCGACCACACGCGTGACCACGGGCCGGTGACGACCCACCACTCCGGTCAGCCGCAGCGCGGACCGTGTCATCAGGAACACCACCACGACCGCCAGCAACACCGCCGACACCACCACCGCGATCGCCGCGAACCGCCCCGAGGTCACGTCCACGTAGTCGATCGCGGGCGTCAGCAACGGCCAGTCGAGCACCAGGTCGAACGGCCGGTCGAGCACCTCCTCGAAGCCGATGTCCAGCACCTTCACCACGAGCAGCACCCCGAGCCCGAGCCCGCCGACCAGCGCGACGACGCGTCGCGCGCGTTCGGGCAGCACGAGCACCAGCACCACGGCGAGCAGCCCTTCCACCGGGATGCGCAGGAACTCGACGAGCGCGAACCGGTCGTAGTCCCTGGGGACGACCAGCGCGAACGACACGAACAGGGCGGCCAGGACGGTCAGGACGATCGCCACGACCCGACGGACGCGATGATCCACAACACCCTCGGCCATGCCGTCCTCCGCGATTCGTGCCAACCCCTATGAGTAGAACGCGCGCACACCTGCCGGTGGTTCAGGGGTGGGTACGGTAGACGCGTGAATCGCCCGTATGTCCTGCTCAGTGTCGCGGTCAGTGTGGACGGTTACATCGACGACCGGGGTGCGGAGCGGTTCCCGCTGTCCAACGCCGAGGACTTCGACCACGTCGACCGGGTGCGCGCGGAGTCCGGGGCGATCCTGGTCGGCGCCGCGACGATCCGCCGGGACAACCCTCGACTGCTGGTCAACAGCGCCGAACGACGTGCCGCGCGGGTCGCAAAGGGACGTTCCGAGTACCCGTTGAAGGTCACCGTGACCGGCAGCGGTGATCTGGACCCGTCGCTCAAGTTCTGGCACCACGGCGGCGACAAGCTCGTCTACACCACGGATTCCGGCCGACCACGTGCTCAAGCGGCGGTCGGGGACCTGGCGGACGTGGTGTCCCTCGGCCCGGCCATCGACTTCGGCGTGCTGCTGGACGACCTCGGTGAGCGTGGCGTGGACCGGCTCATGGTGGAGGGCGGCGGCACGATCCACACCGCGTTCCTGTCCGCGGGGCTGGCCGACGAGGTCCGGATGGCCGTCGCCCCGATGCTGATCGGCCAGGCCAACGCGCCGCGGTTCGTCAACCCGGCCGAGTTCCCGGGCGGCCCGGCCCGGCGCTTCCACCTGGAGGACGTCACCAAACTGGGTGACGTCGCCGTGCTGCGCTACTTCCCGAAGGACTGAAGCAACGCCCGGACGGTGTCGCGGCGGAACCACGCCACCACGGCGGCCAATGCGAGCAGGGTCGCGGGCAGCACCGCGCCGTCCGTGTCGCCCAGGATGAACAGCTCCGTGGCGACCGCTCCCGCCATCACGCCTACCAGGCCCAACGCAGCGAGCCCGCACAGGCGCGGTACGAGCAGGCCGAGCGCGCCCGCGATCTCCAGCACACCGGTGACGTACCGCAGCCACTGCCCGAAGCCGATCTTGTCGAACTTGCCCACGAAGCCGTCACCGAGCAGCGACATCCCGCTGTAGACGAAATACGCGGCCAGCAGCACCTGCAACGCCCACAGCACGACGTTCCCGACCGTCTGCGCGACGCTCATCCGAGGCTGGACAGTTGCGTCAGGCATGGCTGACTCCCTTCACCGACGCTGAAGCGTTGCGCCACAGCCACGCGATGTCACGGCCGAACGACCAGATGAGCGAGGCCAGCGCCAGTCCTACCAGGACACCGGCGTACGGCACCAGCCCGGACGCGGCGACGACGAGCACGATCCCCTGCACGGCAGCCACCACCTTGCGCGCGTAGCTCGCCGGCAGAGCACTCCGCAACCAGCCCAAACCCCAGGAAGCCGCGACGAACGCGTACCTCAGGGCACCCATCACCAGCACCCACGGCCCGAACGACAGGGCGACGTGCACGCTCAGCACCAGGATCAGGAACGCGTCGACCTCCATGTCGAACCGCGCACCCATGGCCGAAGACGTGCCCGTGCGACGTGCGACCTGGCCGTCCACGAAGTCCAGTGCGAGCGCAACGCCGGCGAACACGACGAGGACCGCTGTCTCACTGGTCCCGCCGGCCACCAGCGCACCGTCCGCCACCAGCGCCGTTACGCCGCCGACCAGGAGCCCCCTGGCGAGCGTGACGCGGTCGGCAGGCCCGAGCACGCCGCGCGCGGACCGCTGCACGGCACCGCTCAGCAACGCCTGGGTGGCGACTGCGTAGGCGATGCCCACGAGCCAGCCCAGCACGCCGAGTCCGACCGTGGCCTCCAGCACGGCGAGCAGGAGCACTTGGACGCCTGCCCACGCGACAGGTTCTGTGTTGAATTGCGCTGTGTTGGATTGCGCCGCCTCCGGCGTCGCGGGCTCGGTCACCTGGAAGTCGACCGCTCGTGCCTCGTTTTCCGACGATCGAAGAGCGTGATCGCCGGAAAACGAGGCACGAACGACCGACGCGACCTCGCGGGTGCGGGTCAGCGCGACCCTGCGCACGGCCGGCGCCGTGCTGTGCTGAAGTGTGATCATCGTGCCCCTCGTGGCGGTGGGCCCCGGCTATCGGAGGTTTGTTATAGATGACACGCAAGGCGAGGGCCCTCTGGTTCACCTCATCGGGAAAAAGTGAGATCCGATCGGTCGTCCTGCCCGAGCCCGGGCCGGGTGAAGTCCTCGTGCGCACCTTGTACTCGGGCATCAGCCGGGGTACGGAAACGCTGGTGCTGCGCGGTGGTGTGCCGGAGAACCAGCACGACGTGATGCGGGCACCGTTCCAGGAGGGTGACTTCCCGTGGCCGGTCAAGTACGGCTACCTCAACGTCGGTGTGGTGGAACAGGGTCCGCTCCTGGGCCGCACGGTGTTCTGCCTCTATCCACATCAGACGCACTACGTGGTGTCGGCCGACGCGGTGACGCCCGTGCCGGACGCGGTGCCCGCCGCGCGCGCGGTGCTGGCGGGGACGGTGGAGACGGCGGTGAACGCGGTGTGGGACGCGAAACCGTTGATCGGTGACCGGATCGCGGTGGTCGGCGGCGGGATGGTCGGGTGCAGTGTGGCCGCCGTGCTCGCCCGGTTCCCCGGCGTGCGGCTGCAACTGGTCGACGCCGACCCCGGCCGTGCGTCGGTGGCCGCCGCGTTGGGCGTGGCCTTCGCATTGCCCGAGGAGGCTGAGGGTAACTGTGATCTCGTCGTGCACGCGAGTGCGACCGACGCGGGGCTGGAGCGGTCGTTGGCGCTGCTCGCGCCGGAGGGGCAGGTGGTCGAGCTGAGTTGGTACGGCGACCGCCGGGTCAGCGTGCCGCTGGGCGAGTTCTTCCACTCCCGCAGGCTGCGTCTGCGCAGCAGTCAGGTGGGCGTGGTCGCGCGGCCGGACCGGACGTACGCCGAGCGGATGTCCCTTGCTCTGGATCTGCTCGCCGATCCCGCGTTCGACGCGCTGATCACCGGTGAGAGCCGGTTCGACGACCTGCCGGACGTGCTGCCGAGGTTGGCCAGTGGCGAACTCCCGGCCCTGTGCCACCGGATTGGTTACGGTCCCGGGCATGTACCTGCCTGACACCACCGAGGACGTGCGGGCGCGTGCGGCGACCGTGGCCGTGCTGCCCGTCGGCAGCCACGAGCAGCACGGCCCGTACCTGCCGTTGGCGACGGACACGGTCATCGCCTGCACGATCGCGCGGGCGATCGCCGACGCGCACCCCGTGCAGCTGCTGCCGCCGATCACGATCTCGTGCTCGCACGAGCACGCCGACTGGCCGGGCACGGTGAGCATCTCGGCGCGGACGCTGTACTCGGTGGTGCGGGACGTCGCGGACTCGTTGCGCCGGTCCGGCGTGCCGCACTTGGTGCTGGTCAACGGGCACGGCGGGAACTACGTGCTGTCGAACATCGTGCAGGAGTCCGAGGGGATGGCGTTGTTCCCCGCCAGCGGCGACTGGGCCGTGGCGCGCGCTGCCGCCGGCCTTAAGACCTCGTCCCGCAGCGATATGCACGCGGGCGAACTGGAGACCTCCATCCTCCTGCACGCCCACCCTGAGCTGCTGAAATACGGTTACGAGACGAGCGACCACCTGGCCGACGACCGGCCGCACATGCTCACGTTGGGCCTCGCGCCGTACACGTCGTCCGGGGTGATCGGCCGTCCTTCGCTGGCGTCAGCCGACAAGGGCCGGGACCTGCTCGCGGCGCTGGTCGAGTCGTTCGGTCAGTACCTCGCGGTGTTCTGAGGTGCGGCGGAACAGCGTGAGGACACCGGGCAGGCTGCTGATCATCGCCAGCACCCCGTAAACGACCCCGGTCGTCAACCCTTGGGCCGCACCCAGACCCGCCGCGCCGAACGCCACCGCCAGGAACGCTTCACGCGGCCCGAAGCCACCGACGTTCACCGGCACGGCCATCACCAGCAACGCGAGCACGATCAGCGGGACGAGCCGTCCGATCGAAGCCTCCGAGCCGGCGACCCTGGCCGCGACGACGAACAGCGCCACGTGCCCGGCCAACGTCGCCGCCGACAGCAGCACGACCTTCGGCAGCACCTCGCGGTTCACCAGACCCGTTCGAGCGTCCGCCCACGTCGTCCCGAGCATCCGACGCACCTTGGTGGACCGCCCCGCGACCACGCCCGCTATTGCAAGCACGACCAGCCCCGTCACCAGGACACCCCGACCAGGCAGCTCAACCGGCACAGACTGGCTGAACAGCACCGCGACACCAAGCCCGATGAGCACCACCTGCCCCGCAGCCCGCTCGAACACCACCGCCCGCACACCGCGCCCCACATCACCGGCCTGCCGCCCGTGACTCACCGCCCGGTGCACGTCACCCAGCACGCCGGCGGGCAGCACCGCGTTGAGCAACAGCCCCCGGTAGTAGTCCGACACGGCCGTCCCAAGGGTGAGCGGCAGCCCAAGGCGACGAGCAATGACACACCACCGCCACGCACTGAGCACCGTGGTCAACAGCCCAATACCAAGCGCCGCGACAACCGACCACACATTGACCGCACGGAGTCCGTCCACAAACGCATCCGCACCCAACCGCCACCCCAGCGCCACCAGGATGCCGATCGCGCCGAGCAACCGCAGCCAAGGCCAGAGCCGCTTCACCGAGGCACCGCCAGCAGATCGGTGTGGTGCACGACCACGCGCGGACCGTTGTCGAGCTTGCGTCGCAGGTAGGCGGGGGCTTCGGCGGCGAGGCGGGGCTCCTGCTCGACCGCCGCGGCCACCCAGCCGCGCAGCCACTCCCCTGCCAGCGCGGCCTGGTCCGGCCCCAGCCGCCACGGGCTGGGGCTCGTCGTCACCTCCGCGCCCCGGCGTTCGAAGGCCTTGACCGCAGCCTCGGCGGCGTCCGGCCCGAGCAGCCGACGACCTGCCACTTCCCGCCGTTGGTGGGCGTTGAACGCGGCCTCGAACTCGGCGTCGGCAGGCTCCGCGTTCAACGGTTCGGCGGGGTCGAACTCGACCCGCCCCGCCACGGACAGCGTGAGCAGCGCCGGACACCCCGCGCCGACGCACGCCTCAGCCAGCCCCTCGACCTCGTCAGCCGTCAGCAAGTCGAGCAGAGCCGACGCCGTGACGAGTGACGTGCCGGCCAGGTCAGCGGCAGTGAGCGCGGTCAGGTCGCCCTCCCGCGTCTCCACGGTGACGCCCGTCATGCCCGCCGCCGCGATGCCGAGCAGACGGGGGTCGCGGTCCTGCAGCACCCAGTGCTGCGGACCGTCCAACCGCCCGGTGAGCCATCGTCCCAACGATCCCGTTCCACACCCGAGATCACGCACCACGAGGGGTGTCCGGTTCAGATCGATCTTGCGCAGCCGCTCGACCAGATCCACCGCGCGGGCGTCCGCATCGGCCTTCTCACGCAGTGCCAGCCATTCCGGGGCGAAGTCGCTCATGCCCGCAGACTAGCCGGCACCCTCACCAGTTCGGCCGCCGTTTCGTCCCATGTGGACAGCTCAGTGCGGCGGGTCAGAGCACGGCTGCGCAGGTCACGGCGCCAGTCCTCGTCGGTGAACCACCGGCGCAGGGCCTGCGCGAACGCGGTCACGTCGTCGGGTGGGAGGAGCAGGCCGCCGTTACCGAGTGCGTCGGGTACGGAACTCGCTATCACCGGCACGCCGCGGGCCAGTGCCTCGGTGACGACCATGCCGTAGGTCTCGGCGCGGGATGGCAGCACGAACAGGTCGGCGGTCGCGTACGCGCGGTCCAGTGGCTTGCCGGTGAGTGGGCCGATCAGGTCGATCCGGTCGGCTAGCCCGTGTTGGGCGATCAGGTCACGGACTGGACCGCCGGATCGCTCAGGACCGACGAACGCGCAGGTCCACGGGACGTCGGTGACGGTGGCCAGGGCTTCCACCAGCACGTCGTGGCCCTTGCGCGGAGTCAGCGAGGCGACGCAGAGCAGCCGGGACACGCCGTCGGTGCCGGTGGCCGGCGGCGCGGGGTCGGTGCCGGGGGTGATGGCGTGGACTCGGGCCAGGCCGTGGTGGCCGGCTAGTCGTCGTGCCGCCCACGGGCTGGTGGCCACGACGGCGCCGGCGGCGTGCAGGCACTCGCGTTCGGCGGCGTCCAGGCGTGCGGCAACCGAGGGTGGCAGGCCCGTCTCGTCGGCCAACGGCAGGTGCACCAGGACCACCAGGCGCAGCCGACCGGCGTGCGGCACGACCACCTCAGGCACGCCGCACGCCACCAGGCCGTCCAGGAGCACGACCGCGCCGTCCTCGATGCCGGCCAGTGCCTGGTCCAGCCGCGCACGGGCGGTGTGCGAGGGCTGCGGCCAGGTGCCGGGGATGGTGATCTCGCGCACTGCCGTGCCCAGCTTGGCCAGGCTCTGGATGACGCGGCGGTCGTAGACGTTGCCGCCGCTCGGCGACGTGGGGTCGTCCACGTCGCCGGGCAGGACGAAGTGGAGCGTCACAGCGGGCGTTCGTAGCTCGCCCAGGCGACGTGCGACTCGTGCAGGCTGACCTCGATGGCCGCCAGGCCGCGGGCGCCTTCGCCGAGCGCACCCGCGTGGACCAGGTCCGCGAGTTGGTCGGCGATGTGTTTGGCCAGGAACTCGGTCGACGTGTTGATCCCGGCGAACGCGGGCACGTCGTCGAGGTTGCGGTAGTTGAGTTCGCCCAGGACCGAGCGCAGTTGCTCGGTCGCCAGTCCGATGTCGACGACGATGTTGTCCGAGTCGAGATCGGCCCGTTTGAACCTCGCGTCCACTACGAACGTTGCTCCGTGCAGGCGCTGTGCCGGACCGAAGACCTCGCCGCGGAAGCTGTGGGCGATCATCACGTGATCACGAACGGTGATGCTGAACAGGGTGACCTCCGCCGAGTGAGCGAGCTACGGTGCAAGTTCCGGTCGAGCGTAGTGAACGTTGGACCGGTGTCGGGTGGACGAGGGAGCCGGATGCACGAGGAAGCCTTCAACGACCAGGACGTGGCGGAGTCCGACCTGGTCACGCGCCGCGGCACGTTCCGCGCGGTGGCGTTCCGGGCGGACGGGCACGAACACATGGCCCTCGTCTACGGCCGGACCAGAATGCGCGAGAACGTGCTGGTGCGCGTGCACTCGGAGTGCATGACCGGTGACATCTTCGGTGCGATGCGCTGCGAGTGCGGCGACCAGCTCGACGCCGCACTGGACCGGATCGTCGCCGAGGGCGCCGGCATCCTGATCTACCTGCGAGGCCATGAGGGACGCGGGATCGGCCTGGTGGCCAAGGTGCGCACGCACGTGCTCCAGGACGAGCAGGGCATGGACACGCTCGACTCCGCGACCACCCTGGGTCTGCCGGTCGACGTCCGGGACTACACCCCCGCCGCACGCATCCTGAAGCACCTGCGCGTGCTGTCCGTGCGGTTGATGTCCAACAACCCGGACAAGATCGAGGCGCTGGAGAGCCGCGGCATCGAGGTGGCGGCCCGCGTGCCGCACCTGATGCGCCCGAACCAGCACAACATCGGCTACCTCACCGCGAAACGGGACCGGCTGGGTCACGACCTGCCGCAGGTGGACGTGTTCTCGGCCGACTACCCCACCGCAGCGGACCGGTGACCCGGCAGTCGCTCTGACTGTGCACGGCGTGTGTGCGGGGCGTGTGGTGGCGCGTGCGAGGCTTTGCGACGCCGACGCCCGGTGCGTCATTTCCGCCATTCCCGACGAACAGGAGGAGCGAACGTCACCAAGTAACCGGTTCAGCAATGTAGTTGGGATTATTTCACCTTATCGCGAGTTCACCTCACGACCCGGAATCACCACGTGCTTCCCCGGTGACCAGGTCGGCGCCGTCCCACACGAATCGGGCGGTGGTGACCGCGTCGTCGCCGTCGCCACCGGTGATCAACTGGTGGATGGCGATGCCGTCCAACTCGCGATAGGTGCACCACTCGTGGTCGGAGGTGAGAACGAGATCCAGGTCCAGGGCCGACAACAGCTCGAACACCTGGCCGCGGTTGGCGCTGTCGACGCCGACGAACACCTCGTCCAGCAGGATGATCCGCGGCGCCTCGGACACCGCCTGGTAGTGGGCCGCCACGGCGGCGAACAGCGGCAGGTGCAGGGCGATCGCCTTCTCACCACCCGACAGCGCGCCGTGCAGCTTCCTGGTCAGCGGCTGCCAGCCGGAACCGTTGGCCCGGTCGACCTTCACCACGAAGCGGTGCCACCCCGTGTAGTCGAAGACCTGGCCGAGCTGCTGTTCCCAGCCGACCGCGGTGTCGTCGGCCTTCGCCTGCTCGATGCGGTCCCGGAAGAACCGGTGCAGCGACTCCCGGTCCGCGTCGGTCAGCCGCACCGGGTCCTTCAGCAGGAGGTCGCGGGCGGCCTTGGTGCCCGGCGGCAGGTCGGGTGAGACCTCCCAGACCAGCCGAACCGCCACTTTGGACGCGGTGCGCACGCGTTCGAGGCGGGCGTTCATGCCGTCGACCAGCTCGTGCGCCTGCCGAATCCGCGCGGCGAGGTGGCGACGGGTGTCGCCGGTCAGGGTCTTGTCGAACAGCTCCCGCTCCTGGCCGGTGATGTCCTGACGGCTCTGGTCCGCTTCCCGCCGCAGCAGGTCGAACAGCGCGGCGGCGCCCACCCGGACCCCGTCCACCATCGCGGAGAAGACCTGGACGTCCTCGTCGGAGTCCAGGTCGAGATCCGCCCGACCGCTGAGCACGGCACGACAGGCGTGCACCGACTCGGCCAACCGGTGCGCCGCGTCGCCGAGGTTCTTCGGGGAGTGCGGCAACGTCGGCCACGTCGCGGCGACGGCCCGCGCGGCGTCGAGGACCGCCCGGACACCGCTCGACGCGCCGCGGACCTGGGCGAACGACGGCAGGTCGGCGATATCGCCGTCGGCGGGAAAGCTGCCCCGGGCCAGGTGCCGGAAGCGTTCCGCGGCCAGGTCCCGTGCCTCGGCGGCACGGTCGCGCGCCTGCGCGTCGGTCACCCGCCGGCTGTTGAGCTCACCCAGGCGCTCCGCCAGCCCGTTGGCCTCCCCGCGGTTGGCGTTCGCCTGCCGCTTGAGCTCCACGAGCAGGTCGCGCAGGTCGGCGAGTTCGTCCAGCACCTGCCGGTAGTCGACGCCGATGGTCCCCTCGACCGCTTCCAGCGCGCCGCCGAGCCGGAGCGCCCGGGTTTCGGCCTCGCCCGCCTCCGACTCCCGCTGCTCGGCGATGGACCGGGATCGGCCGGCCTGCGCGGCGAGCCGGGCGGCCGTGTCCCGCGCGGACAGCAGGACCGCGTGTCCGTCGATCCACGCGTCGGCTTGCGCCCGGAAACCCGCCACGGCGGCATCGACGGCGGTGAGCGCCGCCCGGTCCGCGGGCAGGCCGTGCTCGGCCGCCACGGCGGTCAGCCCGCGCAGTGCCCGGTTCACCTCCTGCTCCTTCCCGGCCAACGCGTCCAGCGAGCGCCGCACCACGCCGTCCGCCGAGGACACCGCCGATTCCGCCCGGGTCAGCTCCAGTGCCGCCTCGTCGGCCCGCGCGTGGCCGGGCCGGCCGGCCCGCTCGGCTTCGAGCGCCGCCCGCCGGGAGGCCAGCGACCGCAACACGGCCGTGTGCTCCTCGATCACCGCGTCCAGCGCCGTGATCCGCTCCCGCAGCTCCGCCAGCCGTCGCTGCCGGGCGTTGCGCCTGGCCAGGGCGCCGATGTGCGCGGCCTCGTCCTTGTGCCAGGTGCCGCGCACGTTCGCCAGTCGCCACCCGCCGTCGGCGCCGATCGCCGCCGGGTGGCCGTCGGGCAGGCGCTCGCCGTAGGCGATACCGGCCAGCAGGCGGATCACGACGTCCGCGGGCACCGCCGCGTCGGTTTCCGGAACGAGGATGTCGGCGAGCGAACCACCGGGAGCCGCGGGCGCCGCGTCGGGAACGGCGAACGTGTCGTGTCCCTCGACCGCCCCGTCGTGCCCGACCCAGGCGTCCAACAACCCGGAGGCTTGGAGCGCGGCTTCCACCGAGGCCCGGACGTGGTCGGGCACGGCGTCGGCGAAACGGACCAGCCGCCACAGCGGCGCGCCGGTCAGGGTGGCGCGGTCGGCGGTGCGGGTCGGGGGCGGGTCCGGCGGCAGATCCTCGACGCCGGAGAGGCGCGCGATCTCGGCCGCGATCGCCGCCTTCTCCCGCTCGGCCTCGCGCACCGCCGACTCGGCCAGCGTCTCGTCCCTCGTGATCACGTGCAGCACCCGGCCCGCAGCGGCGTCGACCTCCGCCAGCACGGCCGCCTCCGACGCCACCAGGTCGGCCACGGCGTCGGGATCGGGGAACACGAGTTCACGGCACCCGGCCGCCCAGTCACGGACGGCGTCGGTCAGTTCCGCGAGCGCGGTGTCCCGGTGTTCGGCGGCCTCGACGCGGTGCGCGGTGGCCTCCGACAGGTCCTCCCTGGCCTCTTCCAGCGCCGTTTCCGCCTGCTGTCGGCCGCTCACCGCGCGGTCGTGCTCGTCCAAGGCCGCGCGAACGGACGTCACCTGCTCGGTTCGGGCCTGCACCGCCGCGCGCAGCAGCATCCGGGATCGGGACGTGTCGGCGGGGTCGTTGCCGATCTCGGCGGGCACGGCGCCGAGACCGACCCGGGTGGCGGCGGCCACGACCTCGTCGGCCATCGAACGCACCGCGGCCGACCGGGACTCCACGATGCCGGCGGCCGAGGCGGCCTCCTCCTCATCCGCTTCCGCCACTTCCCGGAGACGCGTGGCGTCCGCACGCCGGGATCGCGCCGTCGCGGACGCTTCCCTGGCCTGCGTCCGCAGCCGGTCGAGTTCCTGGCCCCGCCGGTACGCCTCGCTGTCGACCAGTCCTTCGATCCGGCCTTCGGTGTCGGCGATCCGGTCGTCCAGCGCCTCACCACGCCGCACGGCCTCGTCCTTGCGACGCGCCGCGTCCCGGTGTTCTTCCTCCGACTGCTTGGCGGCGTCGGCCAGCCTGCTCATCTCGGTGGTCGCCGAGATGAGCCCGGCAGACGCGGCGCGCAGCACCCGCTGGGCGTAGGCGCGCTGCTTCGCTCTGAGGTCCCGTGCGGCCTCGACCTCGTCGTCCAGCCGTTTGAGCTGTTCACGCTGCCGGTCCAGGCGTTCGAAGCCCTCCGCCAGCTCGCCGATCTCCGCTTCGCCCAGTGGCGGCAGCGCCTTCGACAACAAGGTCGACAACAACGCGGGATCGAGCCGCTGGGAGAGCTTCGGCGTGCGGAGCTGGAGCAGCGCGGTGATCAGCGCGTCGTAGCGCTGCTCGCTCAAGCCGGGGAACAGGGTCGAACGCACCGCCGCCCGGTAGTCGGCAGCGCTCTGGTGCAGCACGCCGTGCTCGCCCAGCGCGCTCTCCAACGCCTTCTTGGTGAGCGGGTGGCCGTCGGCCTTGAGCAACAGCCCACCCGGCTCGTCGACGCGTTGTCCGGTGGTGAAGTAGTCCGGGTGCACGGCGCTGGTGTGCTTGGTCGCGGCGAGCCGTGCGCCGCAGGTGAACCACCGCTCCGACGCGCCGTCGGTGAAGCGGAACTCCAGCCACACGTACCCCACCCTGGTGACGCCGGACGCGCCCTCTCCCATCAGGTTCCAGTGCATGGTGCGCTCGGACGTGCCGAAAGTGGACAACCGGTTGGCGCGGAGGTTGGCGTCGAACAGGAACGGCAACAGCAGTTCCAGCGCCTTGGACTTGCCGGTGCCGTTGGGCCCGCGCAGCAGCAACCGTCCTTTGTGGAACGTGAACACCTCGTCGTAGTAACGCCAGACGTTGAGGATTCCGGCGCGTTCGGGCACCCACCTGGGCACGGCTTCCGCGTCGGGAACGACGGCGGTGTGCGGCAGTTCGGTCACCGTCATGAATCGTCCCCGTCCTTGGTCGCGGTCACCGAGTACCTGAAGGCAGCCGGGCTGGCGCGGACCAGGCCGCCGTCGGATCGGATCAACCCGAATCCGCGGAGCACTTCCAGCGCATCGCCCACCAGCCGCGCGGCCCCGTCCTCGCCCCGGTAACCCTTGGCCCACTTCGGAAAGCGGCGCAGCAGCCCGTCGGCCTCGGCCAGCAGCTGCTCGGTGGTCACCGCGCCGAGGGCGGAGGTGATCGTGTCGAGCAGCAGCAGGGCCGCGACCTTGGCGTTGCCGGAATCGTCGGGGAACCGGGTGTCGGTGGCCAGGCCGTCCGGGTCGACCAGCATCACGCCGTCCGCCCGTTCCTCCACCAGGAACCCGGCCTGATCGGCGGCCCGGCGCAGCAGCTGCCCACCGGTCGGCGAGGAGAGGTAGGCCAGTTCCGCGGGCGTCAGCTCGTCCCGGTGCACGACCGGGTCATCGACCAGCTTGCGGAACACGGAGTGCCGCAGCCACAGGTTGCGCTGCACGTCGGACGCCGGCTCGTCCGCGCCGCCGTAGCGCCGTTCGCGCGACAGCCGGTGCAACAGCTCGGGGAAGCGCACCGGCACCTCGTCCACCGGCACAGCCGACTGCGACGCCCCGACCGGGGCCGAGAGCAGGCGCATGAGCAGCGTCGCGTCCACCCGGTAGAGCACTTTCGCGGTGGTGGACTCCACGAACGACTCGGTGGAGCCGTCCACGACCTCCACCGCGCCGACCGACTCCAGCAGGCGCAGCACGTCGACGAACGCCATCCGCTCCGCGCGGTTGGACGTGTCGAACGCCGGCACGACCGGGTCGGTCGCGGTGGCCTGGGCCACCCGGTCCGCCACCAGGCCGATGGTCGTGACCGGCACGCCCAGCAGTTCGGCGGCCACCACGCACAGCAGGGTGTACCGCCGTCGGTCGAACGGCGCCCGTCCCGCGCGGTGCCTCCGCGCCGGCCGGGTGGGGTCGGTGGCGACGCGCACCTTGCCCAGCCGCGCGTACCCCAGACGCGGCTCGACGACCAACGACCAGCCGCAGTAGTAGTCGAACCACTTCGCGATCGGCTCCCGCCTGCGGCGCACCAGGTCGAAGGCCTCCGCCGCCGACTTCGCGCTGATCAACGGCGTGGCCAGCAACAACCGGATACCCCGGGCGACCTCTTCGCGTTCGGCGATGACGAGTTGGTTGGCCAGGTTGCTCACCGGGCCGCCTCCCTCGACCCCGACGCGCCACGCCCGCCCACCACGCGGATCTCGACGTCGCAGTCCGGGCCGACGAACACCCCGCGCGGCGTGCGGAGGGTAGCCGGCGCCCGGTGGTCGTCCGCCGGCAGTCGCAGCAGGATTTCGACCCGCCCATCGCTCGTGGTCCCCCGACGGACGCCGTCGTCGTCGGGAGCCGTGGCCAGCGCGCGCCCGAGCAGGTCCAGCAGGCGTTCGAACACCTCGTGGTCCAGCCGCTCGAAACCGGACAGCCGCACACCGCCGCCGGTGTCCAGCAGGTCCCACGCGGCTCTCAACGCGGCCCGCTCGGCCCGCGCCTGGTCGGCTCGGGCCGCTTTGACGGCCGCCACGTCACGAACCCGGCCGGTGCGGCTGAACCGCTCGGTCCGGCCCGCGCTGCGCAGGAGGGCGGACACCTCGACGGGCGGCGCGTCCTCCCACCGCGCGGACGAGCTGACCAGCTCCGGATCGGGGTGGCCCAGGTGCGCGTGCCGCGCGGAACCCAGTCCGAACGCGGTCGACCACAGCAAGTGCGAGTCCGCCTCCGACGGCGCCACCGCGAACCAGCGGGCCAGCTCCCGGAAGTCGGCCACGGCGCTGGTCGACCGGCGCCGTGATTCGGTGATCCGGTCCAGCACCTGCAACAACGCGATGATCGCCCGGCGGGCGACGGAGAACAGCTGCAACACCCTCGGCGTGCTGCCGTCCACGGGCCGGAACCACGCCTGCAACCCCTCCCACCTGGCCCGCCGCAGCTCCAACCAGGCGGCGCCCGGGTCCTGACCGGGAACCGGCGGCAGTTCCGCGCCGAGCAGCGCGCGGTGGTGCAGCAGGCCCACCCCGTGCCGCTCGACCAGCTCGATCCTGGTGGCGATGGTGTGCGCCCGCTGCTCCAGGTTCTCGGTGAACTCCTGCAGGTAGGCCACCGTCGCGGCCTTCACCTCTCGGAACGTCTCCTGGTCGGCGCCCTCCGCGCGCAGCAGGCGCTGCAACTCGCCGTTGAACTGCCTGGTGTTGCCGCGCAACGCCTCCAGGTGACCTTCCAACTCGGTCAACGTGCTGAAGACGCGGCGATCGGCCGTGGCTGCGTCGGACAGGTGCCCGGCCAGCTCACCGAGCCGGTCGGCGATCGCGTCGAGCACGGCCGTCTGCAACGCCCCGGTCGAGGCCAGCACGCTCATCGCGTGCACCACACCGGCCAGCGCCGCCTCACCACGTCTGGTCAGCGAGTACTGGAGGTTGCGCCGTTCGTACTCGTCAGCGGTCCGGTAGTTCTCCGCGTGGTTCTGGGTGACGTCGAGCAGTTGCCAGGTCTTGAGTTGTCCCAGCGCGTCGGCCAGCTCACCGTCGTCCAGCGGGTCGAGCCAGCCGATCGAGCGCAACCTGGCGCGCACGTCGTCCAGGCCGAGAGCGGTCTCCAACCGTTCGTTGGCCTCCCCGAACGCGTGCAGGACCGCGACGTAGAGCTCGGCCCGCTCCCCGCTCGTGAACCGGAACATCTCCGGCGGCACGCGCATCCCCGCCACGCGAAACCTCCCTCCGCCGCCGGCCACCGTACGGCAGGCGTTCAAGAGCTCATCCGCAATCGTCGAGTTCGTCGGGTCCGTCAACGTTCATCGAGGTCATCGGAGTTCGTCGAGTTCGTCGAGTTCGTCCAGCAGCCGGGTGGTGACCCGTTCCTCGACGACCGCCATGCCCCGCTCCCGCATCGCCGCCGCGAGAGCGTCGTCCCACGGCGCCTCGGTGACCCGGCCGACAGCCGTGCCCGGCCCCGCCCCGGCCGACGCGGACAGGTAGTCGGCGGTGGTCATGCGCCACGGCGTCGCGCCGGTTCGCGCCATCACGTGCGCGGCGATGCGGAGACCCTCACCGTCGAAATCACCGTGGTAGCGCAACGCCGATCCGGCCGAGGACAACCCGCGCAGGAACGCGATCACCGCACTGCTCGGCCATCCCGAAGTGCACACGATCGGCGGACACCGACGACCGAACCGCGCCGTCGCCACGGCCAACACGCTCGGGTTCTCGAACACCCACACGTCCCCCGGCGCCCCTGCGAACGAGGTGGCACGCACCTGCGCGAGCGTCAGCGCCGCGACCTGCCCGGCATCGGCGCACACACCCAACACCCGACCGCCGACATCGTCACCGCCCAGGCGCAGACCCGCGACCAGCACGACCGACGACAACTCGTCCTCGACCACGCCCGCCCGTTCCCACAGTGCCCGTCGCTGCTGCGCGTCACCAGGCGGATCGACACCGTAGAGAACCGACAGGGCCCGCAGCACCAGGCCCGCGCAGCGAGTCCCCTCATCGAGGGCATGGGAATCGCCCAACACGTCCTCCGCCAGCACCGGCAGCGGAACGCCCGTCCCGGGCAGTCGGCCGACGACCCGCAACGCCCCGTCGAGTTCGGCCCGCGTCCGCGCCACGGACCCGCCGATCAGGCCGGATCTCCGGACCACGGCCACCCAGTCGCCCAGGACCGGTTGCCCGGCCACGACCTCGTGCCGCTCCAGCCAGTCCCACAACCCGGCTCGTTCGGCCTCGTCCCGCGCCCGCCGACCCGCTCGGTCGTCGAGTGGCCCGACGAGTGCGCCGACGACTTCGCGCGTATCGGCACCGACGGACGCCACCAGCAGTTCGTCCAGGGCGGCGAGGGAGACCGACGTGTACTCGTCGGGCAGGCGTTCGCTCCCCAGCAGGTCGGCCAGCGCGGCGCGTTGCCCGTCGTCCAGCGGGCCGACCTTGACCCGGCTGACCTGCCGTCCCGACGACAGGCGGTCGTGCAACGCCTGCCAGAGCGGCGCGAGAGCGGGCGAATCGAGTCGGGCGAACACGTTCACGCCTGTCAGGTTAGGGACCGGCCGAGATCTGTCGCCTCCGCACCCGCGTGCACGCGGTGATCTACGCCTACGAGCACGGCCTCACCACCGACAGGTAGGGACAGCCATACCTTGGAGATCAAAGCGCGCACGGTGGGTTCGGGAGTGGCCGGGCGGAAGAGTCCTCGGCATGGTTCTGGTGGGGGATTCGCGGGTGGCGACGGATGTCGTCTCGCTGACTGACGTGACGAAGGTGTACCCCGGTCGGGCCGGGGTGCGGGCGCTCGACGGGGTGACGGTCGGGTTCGCCAGGGGGTCCTTCACGGCGGTGATGGGGCCGTCCGGATCGGGCAAGTCGACGTTGCTGCACTGCGCGGCGGCGTTGGACCTGCCGACGAGCGGGCGGGTGGTGCTGGCCGGGCAGGACGTCGGCGCGCTGCGGGAGCCGAAGCTGACGACGGTGCGGCGTCGGCACGTCGGGTTCGTGTTCCAGTCGTTCAACCTGGTGGACGCGCTGTCGGTGTGGGACAACGTCCTGCTGCCGCAGCGGTTCGCGGGCACGCGGCCGGACAAGGCGTGGGCGCGCGAGGTGCTGGCACGGGTGGGGCTCGGCGGGAGGGAGCGGTCACGGCCCGGTGAGCTGTCCGGCGGCCAGCAGCAGCGGGTGGCGTTGGCGCGGGCGTTGGCCGGACGGCCGGAGGTGATCTTCGGCGACGAGCCGACCGGCGCGCTCGACCTGTCCACCGGACGTGAGGTGCTGGCGTTGCTGCGCGGTTTCGTGGACGACTCCGCCGCGACGGTGGTGATGGTGACCCACGATCCCGCCGCGGCGGCGTGGGCGGACCGAGTGGTGTTCCTCGCCGACGGCCGGCTCGCCGGTGACCTGATCGCACCCACGGCCGAGCGGGTCGCGGCCCGGATGACGGAGCTGACCCGATGACGCTCAAGCTGGCCATCGCAAGCGTGCGGCGGCGCCTCGGCGCGTTCACCGGGACGTTCCTGACCGCGTTCCTCGCCGTCGCACTCATCTCGGGCAGCGGGCTGTTGCTCTACTCCGTGCTCACCGCCGGACCGGGTGGGGATCGGTTCGCCGCGGTTGACGTCGTGGTCGCGGCGGATCGGTCGGTCGAGTTGACCACCAGGCAGGACAAGGGCGACAAGGTCAAGGTGAAGACCAAGACCGAACGGTTGGCCGGCGCGCAGCCGTTGCCCGCCGATCTGGTCGGCGCCGTTGCCGCGACGCCGGGCGTGGGCACGGCGGTGGCGGATACGGCGTTCCCCGTCGCGCTGGACATCGCGGGCACTCCGGTGCGTGCGCCGGAACGTGCGTCCGTGGTGGCCCACGGCTGGATCTCGGCTCCTTTGACCCCGTACGTCCTGCGTGACGGTGCTGCGCCCGCGTCCGGTGAGGTCGCGGTGGGTGCGGAACTCGGCTTGTCGGTCGGACAGGCCGTGCGGCTGACCACGAAGACCGGCGCGCGTGACGGCCGGGTGGCGGGTGTCGTGACCGGCGGGGTGCCGGGGCAGGCGGCGGTGTTCGTGGCCGATCATCAGGTCGGCGAACTGTCCGGGTTGGCCGGGCCGACGGCTGTCGCGGTCCGACTCGCGCCGGGTGCGGACCGCGACGAAGTGGTCGCCGCGCTCGAAAAGCACTCGGTGGCCGTCCACACCGACGCTGACAAGGTGAACGCCGATCTGCCGGGCGCGGTACCGGACTACGTCGGGGCCATCTCCATCTTCGGGTTCGTCCTGGGCATCACGGGGTTCGCGGCGGTGTTCGTGCTCACCGGCACGGTGTCACTCGCGGTCCGGCAACGGCTGCGGGAACTGGCCCTGCTGCGCACAGCTGGTGCCACGCCGCGCCAACTCCGCCGACTGCTCGACACGGAGATCGCCCTGGTCACGGCCGTGGCCACAGTGCCGGCACTGCCCGCCGGCGTCGTGGTGGCGCACCTGGTGGCCGAGAGGTTCCGGGAATTGGGCACGGTCCCCGCGCAGTTCACCGTCGCGATCAACCCGATGGTGCTGATCGCCTCCGCCGCACTGGGGCTGCTCGTGACCCTGCTGGCCACCTCGGTCGCGGCACGTCGGGCCGTGCGGATCTCCCCGACGCAGGCCTTGCGCGAGACGGTCACCGCCACCCACGGCAGTCGCGTGCCACGCATCCTGAGCGCGGCCGTACTCACCGGCGGTGCGGTCGCGGTGCTCGGTCTGGTGCCGTTGGGCGGGAACCTCGGCATGGGCATGGGTTTCGTGTCGTGCGCGCTGCTGCTGTGCGCCGCCGCCGCGCTCGGGCCGATCCTGGTCGGAGGCCTGACGGCGGTCGTGTCGCGGCTCGTCGGGCTGACCGGTGTGCTCGGTCGTATCGCCGGTGCGATGACCCGGATCGAAAGCCGTCGGGTCGTCGGTGTGGCGATCCCGTTGACGCTGATGTTCGCCATCAACGCCACCATGCTGCTCAACGGCGACATCCTCACCGAGGTGACCGTCGACCAGCAGGCCGCACGCACCGCTCCCGCGAACGTTCAGGTCTCCGCGACGAACGCGCCCGGCCTTCCACTCACCACCGCCGAAGAGGTCACCGCGCTACCGTCGGTCACCGGATCGGCCCTCACCGTCGGCACCAGGATCGTAGTCGACCAGGAGGGAAAGCCGGAGGACTACCCGGCGCAAGGGCTGCGGCTGTCCGGCGAGCGAGCGCTTGATCTCGGTGTTTCCGATGGAAACTTGGACGACCTGACCGCCGACGCGGTCGCGGTGAGCGGCCCGCTCGCCGAGCAGCGGAACTGGCGGGTCGGCGACCGTCCGACGTTCTGGCTGGCCGACGGCACCCGCACGACGTTGACCGTGGTGGCCGTGTTCGAGCACTGGCGCGGTTTCGGTGACCTGGTGCTGGACGCGGAACTCGTCGCGGCGCACGACCCGCGTGGGCTGATCGGAGCCGTCTACCTGCGGGGCGAGCCGGATCTGACGGCTTTCCCGATGCTGGGCACCGCCCGTGCGGGTACGGCGGAGGTGCAGAACCAGCAGGCGGCGTGGGAGCTGATGGTGGCGGTGTCGCTCAGCTTCACCGCGATCGCGGTGGTCAACACGTTCGCCATCGCCACCGGGGCACGGCGGCGCGAGTTCGCCGAGCTGCGGCTGACCGGTGCGACGTCACGGCAGCTGCACCGGCTGCTCGACCGGGAGGCGTTGATCACCGTGACGGTCGCGCTGGTGCTCGGCTGCCTGATCAGCGGGGTCGTGGTGGGCGCGTTCAGCGTGGCCCAGGACGGGCAGTGGCGGCTGTTCGCGGACCCGCTGCGGTACCTCGGGATGGTGGCGGGTGTCGGGCTGCTGGGGCTGGTGGCCGGCGCGGTGCCCGCCCGCTTCGTAGTCCGGCTGCGGTCCCTGCCCAAGCTAGGTTGATCAGGTGTTTCCGCGCGCGGCCAGAGGACTGGCGCACTTGCTGGCCGGTCTGGTGATCGGACCCGCGTCCTTCGTCTGGGCGGTGGTCACCACGCTCGCCACCGGCGTGCTGTCGTTCACCTACCTCGGACCGCCGGTGTTCCTGACCGTGACGTGGGTGAGCAGGCGGATTGCCCGGCTGGAACGGCTGCGCGCCGGGTGGGCGCTGGGTCGGGCGATCGGCGACCCGTACGAGCCGGTGACCGGGACGAACCCGTGGACGCGCGGCCGTGCGGTGATCCGTGAACCGGCGACGTGGCGGGACCTGGCGTGGCTGCTGCTGTCGGCTCCGGTCGGGGTGGCGACCGGGCTGGTGGGCGTGATCGTCGCGGTGGTGGAGCTGGGCACGATCGTCGCGCCGGTGTGGCTGTGGGCCGTGCCGAACCCCCGCCTCTACCCGGTGGCGGACTGGCTGTTCAACACCGCCGGCGGCCGGTTCGTGCTCACCGCGTTGGGGCTCGCCGCGCTGTGGCCGGTGTTGTGGCTGGTGGGCAAGGTGTCGAGGCTTCAGGCGTCGATCGCGGCCCAGTTGCTGGAGGCCGGGCCCCGAGCGCGGCTGCGGCAGCAGGTCAGCACGCTGCGGACGACCCGACTGCGGGTGGTGGACGCTCAGGCCGCCGAACTGCAACGGATCGAACGCGACCTGCACGACGGCGCGCAGGCGCGGATCGTGGCGGCGGGCATGACGCTGGCGTTGGCCGACCGCAAGATGCGTGCCGCCGGTCTGCTGGACGACCCGGCGCGCGCCGACGTGCTCACCGCGCGGCGGCAACTGGACGACGCGCTGGCCGAGCTGCGGCGGTTGGTGCGCGGGATCTACCCGCCGATCCTCACCGACCGGGGCCTGACCGCCGCGTTGACGGCGTTGGCGGGCGACGCTCCGCTGACCGTCGTGGTGGACGCCGCCGAGCTGGGCGAACTGCCACCCGCCGTGCAGGCGGCGGCGTACTTCGTGGTCGCGGAGGCGTTGGCGAACACGGTCAAGCACGCCGAGGCGGACGAGTGCGCAATCCAGCTGCGCCGGTCTGGTGAGCTGTTGACGCTGGTGGTGCGGGACGACGGCCGGGGCGGCGCGGACCCGTCCGGCTCCGGTTTGGACGGGTTGCGGCGTCGCGTCGAGGCCCTGGACGGCACGATGGAGGTGACCAGTCCACCCGGTGGCCCCACCACCGTTCTCGCGGAGTTCCCATGCGCATCGTGATCGCCGAAGACCTGCTGCTGCTCAGGGACGGTCTGGTGCGGATGCTGACCGACACCGGGCACACCGTGGTGGCGGCCGTGGACAACGGGCCGGACCTGGAACGGGCCGTGCTCGAACACCGACCCGATGTGTCCATTGTGGACGTCCGGCTGCCGCCGGGGTTCCGGGACGAGGGCCTGCGCGCCGCGCTGTCGGTGCGCGAGCAGGACCCGAAGGCGCCGATCCTGATCCTGTCCCAGTACGTCGAGCGCACGTACGCCACCGAACTCCTCGCCGACGGCAACGGCGCCATCGGCTACCTGCTCAAGGACCGCGTGACCGCGCTCGACGAGTTCCTGGACGCCCTCGAACGGGTGGCCGCCGGCGGCACCGCGATGGACCCGGAGGTGATCCGCCAGCTGTTCGCCCGCAACACCCGCGACCAGCGCGTCGCCGCCCTGACCGCACGTGAGCGCGAAGTCCTCGGGCTGGTGGCCCAGGGACTGTCCAACTCCGCCATCTGCGCCGAACTCGTCCTGGCGCCGCCGTCGGTGGAGAAGCACATCAGCAACATCCTGACCAAACTCGACCTGCCGCCGGCGGACAACAGCCACCGACGTGTGCGAGCGGTCCTCGCCTATTTGAACCAATGACACGCCGGGCGGCTTCACCCAATAGGGTCAACGGGTGCCTATCGCATTCGACCCGACCGGCTTCCAGCAACACGACCAGACCACCTGGTTCAACCCCGGCAACGGCGACCAGGTCACGCTCAACTACTTCGACCTGGTGCCGGACCTGCCCGCGTCGTTGGACGACATGCCGAAGCTGCGGCACGACCTGGCCGTCACCACCGGCGAGATCGGCTGCCTGATCGAAGCGCACCTCGTGCGACTCGGCGACGTGCCCGCGTTGTTCCAGGTGGTGAAGGTGCCGCTCCCGAACCAGCCGACTGGCCAGGCGTTCCTCGGTTCCTTCACCGTGCCGCGTGCGCAGAGCAGCGCCGTGCTGAAGCTCCAGGCGGTGGAGCAGGGGACGACCGGTGTCCGTGAGGCGACGCTGCTGGCGCAGGTCGGTTTCGACAACTGGGTCATGCCGCACCCGTACGCGCCGGAGGTGGAAGGACGCCTGCCGTTCCACGCCGGTGACGACCCCCGGTACGACCAGCAGTTCGGCAACCACCCGCTGTCCAGGGTGCGGGCGTGGGCCCACCACATCATCCGCACCGCCCGCGTCGACCCGCGTTTCGCCGCCCTCCCGCCCTTCCAGCCCGCCGGCCAGGCGCCCGACCCGGCCCAAGGCCCCGCACCGGCCCCCGACTCCGCCGCCCCGGCCGCGCATTCGGCACCGACCCAGGCCCCCGTCACGGCACCTGTGCCTGTACAGGCCCCCGACTCCGACTCCGCACCGGGCGCGCATTCGGCACCGGAACCGTCCGCACCGGAACCGTCCGCGCCTCCCGTGCCACCCGGCCCGGCGGTCGGCTCGACCCTGACCACGGTCGTCCCCGGCGTCCCGGTCGGCGGCTACCTACCGCTGTGGATCAACGACGAGTGCACGTTCTGGCGGATGACCGACCCGGACGCGGTGCTGGAAAAGCTCGCCCTGGGCGCACTGGCCCGCAGCCCGCTGACCGACCAGCGGTTCCGCGACCTGGTCGCCCTGGACGAGTCCTCGTCCACGATCATGCTCCTCAACCGCTACCGCTCCGAGGACGGCGGCATCGCCAGCGGCATGACCACGCTCACGCGCGTGACCGGCCGGGAAGCGCACGAAGCGCTGACCACGGACACGTTGCTGGAGGCGTTCCGCTGGATCGGCCGGGTCAGCGTCGCGGCAGCCCAACGAGGCGAGTGCGTGACGGTGGAGCCGGGCACGCACGTCGCCGACCTCACCGAGCCGTACGTGATGCTGGCCGTGCAGGAGCACGAGGGCCGCCAGGTCTCGATCGCCCAGACCGAACCCACCCCGCCCGCCGGCACCCCGATGTGGAACGGCATGGCGTCGCTGAACGGCCCGGCCACCCGCGAGACGATCGAAGCGGGCGGCCTGCTCTCCATGTACGCGATGAACGCGTGGGGCGAGCACCCGCTCCGCCTCTGCCTGACCTTCGGCCCGATCCCCCCGGTCACGCGCGTCTGACCCCGGCGGCGCACGGCGGCGAGGTCGACACGGCACCTCGCCGCCGTACCCGGTGACCGAACGATCGCCAAGCCCGATCCCCACGCGTCCCACCTCACAGCCGACCATTTGGGTGAGATGCCGAAGACGTGACACTCTGATGTCATACGGCCCGGATCCGGGCTGTTCGCCCACGGGACACAAATCCGGCTCCCGAGCACCGACCGGGCCCCGCAGTGGACGCCGCCTCTCACGGCACGGCTTCACCGTTCTCCGGCCTCACCCGCACCAACGCGGCGCTTCGCCCACACCACCCGTGTGGGCAGTGCGTGGCCGTCCCGACTCACCCCACGGGAGCTCGTCATCAGCATCTCCACTCCGCTGTCGCCGTCCATCGGCGCACCTCGCGCGCTCACCGACGTGTACGGCCCCGGTGTCGCCGTGTGCGCGCGGCCGGCGCCGGGCGCCGCGACGAGCCGGCACCGCAACACCTGTGACGCGCTGTCCGCCAGACCCATCGCCGTCGCCGGGGACGCCCCGGTGATCTGCTCCGCCGGCGGCACCGACCCGGCCCTGCTCGCCCAGCTGCGCGACGGCGGCCTCCCGGTCGGCCACGACCTGCGCGAGTTCCGCAGTGAGGCCGAGTTCGCCGCCCGCGTCACCGAGGTGATGGCCGACGGCCTGCTGATCTCGATGGAGTACCCGCAGCCGACCGCGCTGTGCCCGGACGAACGCATGGTCAAGACCGCGCAGCTGGTCGGCTACCTGAACAACAAGGCCAGCATCAGCACGTTCGTCGATCCGCGGTTCCACGCCCGGCGCAGTGTCGTGCAGCGCGTTGACCTGGCCGAAGCGGCGCCGGCGGAGAAGTCGTGGGTCCTCAAAGCCGCGACGAACGACGCACACGGCGGCAGCCTCGACGTGTACCTGCACCAGGCGGGCGAGCCGGTCGAGTTCCCGGCGTTCACCGACGTGCTCGGCGAGTTCGTGGTCGAGGAGTACCTGCACCTCGTGCGCAACTGGGGCATCCAGCTCTACGTCGGACCGGACGCCGTGGCCCGGCTGCTCGCCGTCACCGAACAACGCGTGGACGCCATCGGCGTCTACGTCGGCGGACTGTTCGGCCTGGTCAACCAGCCACCGGCGGACCTGCTCGCCGAGTGCCTGGCGATCACCCAACGCGCCGCCGACGTCGGCTACCGGGGCCTGTGCAGCCTGGACTGCGCCGAGACCCGGGACGGTCAGCTGGTCATGCTCGACCTGAACTTCCGGATCACCAGCGGCTCGATCCCGCTGCTGGCCCTCCAGTCGGTCCGCCCCGACGCCCTGGACGGCCACGCCGAATCGGTGAAACTGACCGTCGCCGCCCCACTGGCCGACCTACTGACCCACCTCCGCCCGGCACTGACCGCCGGCGGCGTCCTGATCACCTCCGGCCACGACACCACCCGCACCGACAACCCGGTCATGCTGAGCACCCTGCAACTGCTCGTCTACGGCAACGACCCGGACGACGTCACCGCCCGCCGCAGCGCGCTCGAAGCCCGGATCGGCCTCTGACCGGAAACACCTGGTGCACCGGCGGTAACGCCGGTGATCCGGACGGCCCAATTCGCGCTTGATCGGTCACCTCGCGCCCGAAACCGCCGATGTACAGGTCACAGGGTCGTCCACCACCAGGTGGACGGGGAGTTCCACCGGGGATTCACACGACGCTGTCCTTGCGATGGCGCGCGTCCGCGTGCGCCCGGATCGCCGCGATCGGCGCCGTCACCGCAGTCCTGGGCGTGCTGCTGACCGGCGTCGCGCACGCGGAGCCGCCGTCCAACGACGATTTCGACAACTCGACGCCCATCACGGCCCTGCCGTTCACCGTCCAGCAGGACACGAGCGAGGCGACCAGGCCGTGGACAACGAACTGATCGCCGCCACGACCACCGTCCGCGCCGGGGCGACCGGCACGATCTGACCCCGACGTCCGCCGGGGCGGCCCCACTCCCGCCCCGGCGACGTCAGGTCGACGCACGCACGACCAATTCCGTAGGCAGTATCGCCGCCGCCGGTGGTTCGCCCTGGATCTGTTCCAGCAGGAGCCGGACCATCTCGCGGGTGATGCGTTGGAACGGATGCCGCACCGTGGTCAGCGCGGGCCTGGTCGAGGTGGCGATGCTGGAGTCGTCGAAACCGCCTACCGCCACGTCCTCGGGCACCCGCCTGCCGGCGTCGTGCAGGGCGTTGAGCGCCCCCGCCGCCATGAGGTCCGACGCGACGAACACCGCGTCCAGATCCGGCGCGCGTCGCAGCAGTTCGGCCATGGCCGCCTCACCGCTCGCACGGCTGTAGTCGCCGTGTGCGATCAGGTCCGGCGTGGCCTCGTCGCCCAGCACGTCCCGGTACCCGGCGAGCCGTTCCACCCCACCGGGGGTGTCCACCGGACCCGTGATGGTGGCGATCCGCCGCCGGCCGCGCGCCAGCAGGTGTTCGACCATCATCCGCGCGCCGGCACGGTCGTCCGCCGCCGCGTAGGCGACCCGACCCTCGTGCCCCAACGGCTTGCCGCACGCGACCACCGGGATGCCGGCCTCGTACAGGTCGTGGATCAACGGGTTGCCCTTGTGCGAGGACACCAACAGCACGCCATCCACGTGCCCCGCCGCGATGAACCGGCTGGTGCGCTTGCGCTCCACCTCGGTGCCGGCGGTCATGAGCAGCACCGGCACGTCGAGTTCGGCGAGTTCCTGGGTGCAGCCCTGCAGCAAGATGCTGAAGTTCGGGTCCTCGAACAGCCGCGACTGCGGTTCGGCGAGCACGAACGCCACCGAGTGCGCCCGCTGCGTGACCAGGTTGCGTGCCGCCGAGTTGGCCACGTACCCGGTGGTCCGGACGGCCTTCAGGACCGCCTCCAACGCACCGGGGCTGACGTTGTGCCCACCGTTCAGCGCGCGCGACACCGTCCCCCGCGACACGCCGGCGGCCGCCGCCACGTCGTGGATGGTCGGCCGGTGCCGTGCCCTGCTGCGATCGACGCTCATGACTCCCTCATGCTTTCACCGCTCCGGAGAGCAAGTCGATGCGCCAGTATCGCTGCAAAGTCAGGAACAGAGCGATCAAGGGCAGCACCGACACCAGCGAGCCGGTGACGACCAGCGTGTACAGCGCGGGCGTGGTGTTGCCCTGTTTGAGCATCGTGTACAGGCCCAGGGTGACCGGGAACATGCCGTCGTTGGCCAGCATTATGTACGGCAACATGAAGTTGTTCCAGATCGACACGAACTGGAACAGGAACACCGTGACCAGCCCGGGGACCATCATCGGCAGCGCGATCGAGGTCAGGATGCGCAGCTCGCTCGCGCCGTCCGTGCGGGCCGCCTCGACCACGTCCTCGGGCACCGACGCGGCCGCGTAGATACGGGCCAGGTAGATCCCGTACGGGCTGACCACGCTCGGCAGCAGCACCGACAGGTAGGTGTCGGTGAGACCGATCTTCGACATCAGCAGGTACTGCGGGATGGCCAGCACCACGGCGGGCACCAGCACGCCCGCGATCAGGGCGTTGAAGATCAGCGCCCGTCCTCGGAACGCGTACTTCGCCAGCGCGTACCCGGTGACGCCGGACAACACGGCCGACAGCAGCGCGCCCACCCCCGCGTACAGCGCGGAGTTCGCCATCCACCGCCAGAACACGCCGTCGCGGTACCCGTTCAACTCGCCGAGGTTCGCCAGGAGCGACGAGCCGAGCGACAAAGTCGAGGTGGAGAACAGCTCGCCACTGCTCTTCGTCGCCGCGATCAGCACCCACGCCACCGGGAACAGGCAGTACGCCGCGCCCAGCAGCAACACGAACGTCGGCAGCGCGCCCAACGCGGACACGATCGAACGCAAGCGCGGCGACCGCGAAGGCGTCGGCGTCACGACACGGTCCTCGACCAGCACCGCGCTCATCGCTCACCCCCGAACGCCCGCGACCGCGTAATCCGCAGCAGACCGAACGAGATCACGAACATCACCAAGGCGATCAGCACGGACGTCGCGGCGGCGGAGTAGATGTCGCCGCGGCCGAAGGCGTCCTGGTAGACCTTCATCAACGGGGTCCAGGTGAGCGAGAGCGAATTGGTCAACGGGGCCAGCGTGGTCGGCTCGGCGAACACCTGGAGCGTCGCGATGATCGAGAACAACGAGGTCAGCACCAGCGCGGGCGCCAACAACGGGATCTTGATCCGCAACGCGATCTGCAACGGCGTGCAGCCGTCGATCCGGGCCGCCTCGTAGAGGTCACGCGGGATCGACCGCAACGCCGTGTACAGGACCACCATGTTGTAGCCGACCCCGCCCCACACCGCGATGTTGGCCAACGCGAAGTAGATACCGGTCGGCGACAGCAGGTTCACCTCGGGCAACGACAGCTCGCGCAACATCTGGTTGAACGGGCTGGTCCCCGGCAGGTACAGGAACCCCCACAGCAGCGAGGCGATCACGCCGGGGATCGCGTACGGCAGGAAGATCGCGATCCGGCTGAACCCGCGGGCTCGGACCCGTTCCTCGTCCAGCAGCAACGCGAACACCAGCGCCAGGCCCAGCATGGTCGGCACGAGGATCGCGCCGTAGCCGAACACCCGCAACGCGCCCGCGCCCAGTTCGGAATCGGTGAGCGCGCGCCAGTAGTTGTCCAGGCCGACGAACACCTCAGTGCGGTTGCCCAGCCCCAGCCCCAGCCCCTTGACCTCGGTGCGGAACAGGCTCAGGTAGACGGTGTAGGCGATGGGCAGCGCGAACACCAGCAGGAACAACACCACCGCCGGGGCGACGAAGGCGTACGGCGCCACTTTCGGCGCCGCACCACCCCGCCCGGACACGCGCATCGACGTCACGGGCCTTCTCCTCAGCCGCCGACGGTGAAGCCGTTGGCCTTCATGTCGTCCACGGTCGCGGTCTGCATCTTGGTCAACGCGGGCACCAGGTCCGCGCCGCCGCTGATGGCCTCACCCATGGCGTTCTTGTACGCGGTGTAGGTGACGTTGACGTTCGGCCCCCAGGTGAAGCCGGAGGACGTCGCGGCGATCTTCGCGGCCTGGGTGTAGAAGTCCGGTTGGTTCGGGAAGAACGCGGGCGGCTTGGCCTGCGCCTCCTGGGCCGAGATGGCCGCCGGGTAGATCGCGCTCTCCGTCACCAGGGCCTCGACGGCGGTGGGATCGGTGTTGAGCCAGACCGCGAACTCGGTCGCCGCCTTCTGCTTCTTCGAACCCGCGGTCACGGCGGTGGTGGAGCCACCCCAGTTGCCGGTGCGCGGCGCGGAGGCGTCCCACTGCGGCATCGGGGCCATCGCCCACTTGCCCAACGTGCTCTCCGCGTTGCCCTGGAGCACGCCCGGCGCCCACACCGCGCTGAGCCAGCCGATCTGGGTGCCGTCGTTGAGCGCCTTGTTCCACTCCGGCGTGTACATCGGGGTCTTGTCGACCGCGCCCTCGGCGATCAGGCCGCTCCAGTACTGCGCGACCTTCTTGGTGGCGGCGTCGTCGACGGAGACCGTCCACGTGTCGCCCTCGACCGACCACCACGACCCGCCGGCCTGCTGGACGAGACCGGCGAACCAGCCCGGGTCGTTGGACGAGAAGGTGCCGAGGAACTTGTCCGACGCCTTGGCCCGCAGGTCACGGGCGGTCTGCGCGTACTGGTCCCAGGTCGTGGGGACCTTCAGGCCGTACTGCTCGAACAGGTCGGCGCGGTAGTAGAACATCATCGGGCCGGAGTCCTGCGGCACGGCGTAGACCCCGCTGCCGCCCAGCGTCACCTGGTCCCAGATGCCCGGCGCGAACTTGTCCTTGGCCGACGCCGCGCCCTCGGAGATGTCGGCCAGCACGTCGTTGCTGACCAGGGTCGGCAGCGCCTGGTACTCGACCTGCGCCAGGTCCGGCGGGTTACCGCCCTTCGCGCTGGTCAGGAGCTTGGTCACCAGGTCGTCACCCTGGGCCTGCTTGCTGAACACGACCTTGGTGTCCGGGTGGCTCGCGTTCCACTTGTCGACCACCTTGTCGATGTTGGGCGCCCAGGCCCAGAAGGACAGTTCGACCGGGCCGTCGGCGGCCTGCTCGGTGCCACCGCCGCAAGCCGCGAGCAGGGTGAGGCCGAGTCCGACTGCCACGGCCTTCTTCGCGATGTCGAGTCGCATGAGGTCTCCGGGGGTTCCGCGTCGCTGACGCCACTGCCAGCGAGAACCGCGCTGTGAACGTGCACAGTAGTTGGCCCCATGTCACGCCTGTCAACTACTTGACACACCGTCTTATCTGCACCGTAATCTTCGAACAGACCGTGCACGTTCACAGCAGTGGGGGTTTTCATGACGTTTGTGGTGCCTCGCCAGGCCGAGGGGCAGGCTGTGGAGGACCCCTTCTGGCCGCGGATGCCGGTAGGCGTGGACGGACTCGTCTACGGCGGGGACTACAACCCCGAGCAGTGGCCCGAGGAGGTGTGGGTCGAGGACGTCGAGCTGATGCGGCAGGCCGGGGTGAACCTGGTCAGCATCGCCATCCACGCGTGGGCGCTGCTGGAGCCGCGTCCGGGCGAGTTCGACTTCGGCTGGCTGGACCGGCTGCTCGACCTGCTGCACGGCGCCGGCATCTCGGTCAACCTGGCCACGCCGACGGTGGTGCCGCCCGCGTGGCTCTACCGCGCGCACCCCGAGGTCCGGCCGGTCACGCGTGACGGCATCGAACTGGAACGGGGGTCACGCGCCACGTTCTGCCCCAGCGCGCCCGCCTACCGCCAGGCCGCCGCGAACATCACCCGCAAGCTCGGCGCCCGCTACGGCGACCACCCGGCCGTGGCGCTGTGGCACGTGCACAACGAGTACGGCGCGCCGGTCGGCTCGTGCTACTGCCCCGAGTCGGCCACCGCGTTCCGGCGCTGGCTGCGGGCCCGCCACGGCTCCCTCGACGCGCTCAACGAGGCCTGGGGCACCACCTTCTGGGGCCAGCGCTACGGCGAGTGGGCCGAGATCGAGCCGCCGCGCGTTTCCGGCACCGCCGGCAACCCGGCCCACGAGCTGGACTTCGCCCGGTTCTGCTCGGACGAGCTGCTGTCCTGCTACACCGCCGAGCGCGACATCCTGCGCAGCCACTCGAAGCTGCCCGTCACCACCAACTTCATGACCACCAACTGCAAGTCGATCGACTACTGGCGGTGGGGGCGCGAGGTCGACGTGGTGGCCAACGACCACTACCTGACCGCCGAGGCCGACCGCAACCACATCGACCTGGCGATGTCGGCCGACCTGACCCGCGCCGTGGCGGGCGGCCGGCCGTGGATGCTCATGGAGCACTCCACCGGCGCGGTGAACTGGCAGCCGCGCAACATCGCCAAGCGGCCCGGTGAGATGAACCGCAACAGCCTGACCCACGTGGCGCGCGGGGCGGACGCGGTGATGTTCTTCCAGTGGCGGGCCTCCCGCTTCGGCGCGGAGAAGTTCCACTCCGCGATGCTGCCGCACTCCGGCACGCGCAGCCGGATGTGGCAGGACGTCGTGCGGTTGGGCAAGGATCTCGGCGCCCTGCACGAGGTGCGCGGCAGCCTGGTGCAGGCCGACGTCGCCGTGCTGTGGGACTGGGAGTCCTGGTGGGCGTTGGAACTGTCCTGGCGGCCGTCGATCGAACTCCTCTACCGGGAACGCGTCGCCGCCTACTACGAACAGCTGTGGGACGCCCGGCTGACGGTGGACTTCGTCGCACCGGAAGCGGACCTGAGCGGCTACCGGCTCGTCGTGGTGCCGTCGCTGTACCTCACGACGACCGCAGCGGCGAAGGTGCTGCACGACTACGTGGCCGGTGGCGGCACGCTGGTCGTCTCGTACTTCTCCGGCATCGTCGACGCCAACGACGCCATGCACCCCGGCGGGCACCCCGGCGCGCTGCGCGACGTGCTCGGCCTGGAGGTCGAGGAGTTCCTGCCGCTGCGCCAAGGCGAGGAGGTCTCGCTCGACGGCGGGCTGCACGGTGACGTGTGGGCCGAGCACATCCGGCTGGAGGGCGCGGAACGCGTCCTGGACTACCTCGACGGCCCGGCCGCGGGCGGTCCGGCCGTCACCCGGCACCGGCTCGGCGCGGGCAGCGCCTGGTACGTCTCCACCCGGCTGCGCGGCGCGGCGCTGGACCACGTGCTGCGCGAGATCTACCCGCAGGCCGGCGTCGAGACCCACGACGACCTGCCGCGTGACGTGGAAGTGGTCCGCCGCCGCGGTGTCGACGCCGACTACCTGTTCGTGCTCAACCACACCGACACCGAGGTGCGACTGGCCGCGTCCGGCACCGAACTGCTCACCGGACAGCGTTGCGAGTCCGAGCTGTGCGTGCCCGCCGGCGGCACGGCCGTGCTCAGGTCCTGAGTGGGCTTCCCCGCCCAAACCATCGCGTGATCCACGGCGGGTGAGCCGAATGGGCCGGGTGCCGTCCTCCGACACCCGGCCCATTCGGCTCACCTCTCGAATACCGGCCACGACCACCTCCGCCCGGATCGGGACGGGAACCGAAGCTACAACCCTGTGCACGGTACTGCGCATTCCGTAGTAGCATCCATCGCACACCACCGGGGAGAGCTCTATGGACACCAGTCAACTGCTCAAGGGGGTGCTGGACCTCGCCGTCCTTGCGGTGCTGCGCAAGGAGGACGGGTACGGCTACGACGTGTTGCGCAGACTGCGCCAAGGCGGCCTGGACGGCGTCGGGGACGCGTCGGTCTACGGCACGCTGCGCCGGCTGTACAACGCCGGTCTGCTCACGTCGTACGTGGTGCCCAGCGAAGAGGGCCCGCACCGCAAGTACTACAGCCTCAACGAGCCGGGCCGCACGCGCCTGCTCGAATCGGGCAAGACCTGGAAGTCGTTCGCGCAGGCGCTCGACGATCTGTTGGGGGAGGGTGCATGAACACGCAGACGAACGCCGAGGTGCAGCACTACCTGGACCGGATGCGCGAGGCCTTGGCCGATCTGCCCGCCACCGAGGTGGGCGAGATCATGGACGACGCCGGGGCGCACGTGGTCGAGGTCGCCGAGGAGATGGGCGAGGAGTTCTCCCTCGCCGCGCTGACCGACCGGCTGGGCACGCCGCACGCGTACGCGCAGGAACTGCGTGCCGCGGCCGGCTACCCCTCCCCCGCTGCTGTCGACGTGCCGACGGGTTCCCGGCCGACGATCCTGGCCCGGTTCGCCTTGTGGAGCCTCGTCGCGGGCACCGTCATGGCGTTCGCCTCCGGCATGAGCGGAGGCGACAGCGAGGAACTGACGCTGCTCATCGGGCTCTGCGCGGTCGCGGCCACCGTGTTGGTGTTCCGGCAGAGCGCTCTCATGCCGGAGATCGAGAGGCTGCCGGAGACGGCCGCCCTCACGGACGGGCTCAGGCGGCTGGAGCAGGGCGACACGCAACGGGTGCTCGCGTCCCTGCGCACGTTCCAGCCGGTGTGGTGGCTGGGTCGGGCGCTGCTCATCGGGTCGGTGGCACTGATGTCGTACCGATACGAGCCCGCCGCGCTGCTGGTCTTGGCGCTCGGCGTCCTGTCGCTGGTGGCCGGCCCGAAGGCGCGGACCGACCGGCGGTGGCTGTGGATCAGCCTGCCCGCGACCGGCGCCGCCCTCGGCGTGCTGCTGCTCATCCTCGGCTCACTGGCGTCGCAGCTCGACGCCCCCTCCCCTGTTCAGGCCTCGTACAACCCACAGCCCTCGACGCCGGACAACATCTACGTGTTCGACAAGGACGGCAAGCCGCTGACCGACGTCCACCTCTACGACGAGAACGGCCAGCCGCTGGAAACCCCGTGGTACGGCTGCGACGGACGTTCGAGCGGCGAGGACAACCGCTACCCCCGCCCCAGGGTCGTGCACGACGAGAACGGCTGCCGCGAAATCCCCGGCGTCCCGCCGTTCGCGATCGTCCTGCCCACTCCCAACCTCACCACCACCGTCCCCCCGGCGAGCACCGTCCCGTCGGGCAGCGCCGCACCGACAACCCCGCCGTCGACGCCGACGCCGTCCGCCCAGGCACCTGCGCCCACGACGGTCACGCCGGTCACGCCCACCGGCTGACGGCACACCGGATTCGTCCCACCACGTCGAGTCGACCGGCCCTCGCTCACCCGGGCGGGAAACCGAGGGCCGGGAGCAACGCTTCGTCGACGATGGCGGCCAACAAGAGCGGCCCGGCCGAGTGGTTGCTGCGTCGGCTGACCTACGGCAGGTGATCGGATCGCCCGCCGACCCGGTCGGCTTCGGGTCGGCGGGCGATCCACGCGGGTCAGCCGAGCGTGCAGCTGACCGTCGGGGCCGGGTTGAGGCTCTGCCGGCTCGCCGTGAAGCCGAACGTGGCCGTGCCACCGGCGCTCAGCGTGCCGTTCCAGCTCATGTTCCGTGCGGTCGCTGTCGCTCCGGTCTGGGTGACGGTGGCGTTCCACGCCTGGGTGACGCGCTGGCCGTTGGTGAAGTCGAGCGCAGCGGTCCACGCCGACGTCGGGGCCGTCGTGGAGTTGCGGACGGTCACCTCGCCCTGGAAGCCGTCGTTCCACTGGCTGATCAGGCGATACGTCGCGACGCAGCCACCCGACGGCGTCGTGGTGGTCGTGATCGGAGTCGTAGTTGTAGTCGGCACGGGAGCGCCACCGAGGGCCGCCGTCACGGCGGGGTACCAGCGATCGGCCATCTTGCGGAAGCCCGCGTCGTTCGGGTGCACCCCGTCGCCCGTGTCGGTGGTCGTGTCGAAGCCCGTCCACTGGTCGACCACGGTGATCGGCGACTGCGCCGTCGTCTTGCCGGCCGCCCAGCCCGGGATCGCGTTGTTGAGCGCCACCACGTGCGTGCACTCGGGGCAGGCCATCGGGATGATCTTCGCGACCAGGATCTTCATGTTCGGGTTGCTCGCCCGCATCTGGTCGACGAGCTTGGAGTACGCGGCGATGACGGACTCGACGGGGCGGAAGTTGCCCCACATGTCATTGGTGCCCAAGTGCATGAGCACGACGTCGGGCCTGGCCGAAGCCAGCCACGGCGGCAGTTGGTTCTGGTCCGCGATGCCGGTGGCCGAGTAGCCGCCGTGCCCCTCGTGGTCGCCGTCGAACGGCACCGAGCAGCCGCCTCCCGGCTGGGTCCCCACGAAGTCGATATCGGTGTACCCGGTCCGCTGCAGGCGATCCCACAGGTAGGCGCGCCAGCAGCCGGGACCGGCGGTGATGGAGTCGCCGAGCGGCATGATCCGCACCGGGGCGGCGGCCGAGAGCGCGGGCTGGGCCGAGAGCGCGGGCTGGACCGCCGTGAGCGCCAACGCCGCGCCGAGGGCGGCGATCACGGCGAACAGGAGGGGCTTTCTGATCGTGTTCTTCCTGGACATGGCGGTTTCCTCCGTGGTCGGACCGGCCCGCCACGAACAGGTGACGGGCCGGTCCGAGTACGTGCGGGGAGTTAAGGCGTGACGGAGAGCAGGTGCGCGCGGAAGCCCTCGCCGTAGGTCTTGGACGGCGTGCCGTTGTAGTCCTCGATCAGCACGTTGCCGCCGCTGCAGCCCCACGGGTTCCAGGTCCAGGCGGTGTAGCCGAGCCGCTTCGAGTCGAGCCAGGTCATCACCTGGTCGATGTAGTCGTGCGCGCAGGTGTCCTGGCCGATCTCACCGGCGTGCACCGGCACCTGCGCGGCGACCGCGCCGATCTGGCTGTCCCAGCAGGCGACGGTCACGCAGGCGTTGAAGTTGTAGGAGTGCCACGACGCCATCAGGTTGCCGGTCGGGTCGTTCGGCTTGTACGCCAGCCACTGGGTGAGGTCGTTGGTCCAGGTCAGCCCGGCGGTCATGACCACGTTGGTGGCGCCGGTCGCGCGCACCGCGTCGAGCAGGTCCTGCATACCGGCGACCTGGTAGTCGATGCCGGTGCACGTGCCGCCGTCACGCAGGCAGCGCCACGCGGCGGCCGCGTCGGACCAGTTGTTGGACGCGTCCGGGTAGGGCTCGTTGAACAGGTCGAAGACGACCGCGTTGTTGCCCTTGAACGCGGTGGCCACCTGCGTCCAGAACGTCGGCGTGTGCTGCATGCTCGGCATCGGCTTCTGGCAGGTCGCGTTGACGTCCGAGCAGGCCGAGATGTTGCCGGTGTACAGGCCGTGCGTCCAGTGCAGGTCGAGGATCGGGTTGATGCCGTTGGCCACCAGCACGTTCACGTAGTCCTTGACGGCCTGCTGGTAGGTGGCGCCGCTGGGCGAGCCGGACAGGCCCAGCCAGCAGTCCTCGTTCAGCGGAATCCGCACCGCGCGGATGTTCCAGGCCTTCATCGCGTCGACCGACGCCTTGTCCACCGGGCCGCTGTCCCACATGCCCTTGCCCTGCACGCAGGCGAACTCGCCGCTGGCGCGGTTGACGCCGAGCAGCCGGTAGGTCGCGCCGGCGGCGGTGAGCAGCTTGTTACCGGACACGCGCAGCGCCGGCGCCGCGCCACCGGGCTGCGGGTTGCCCGTGGTCGTGGTGGTGGTGGTGGTGGTCGTGGTCGTGGTCGTGGTGGTGGTCGTCGTCGGGTTGGTGCCGGTGCAGGCGGCGCCGTTGACCGCGAAGTCGGTCGGTTTGGCGTTGCTGCCGCTGTAGGCGAAGTTCGCGCCCGAAGTCACGCTGCCGTTGGCGGGGATGGCGCCGTTCCAGGTCGTGTTGGTGACGGTGATCTGCTTGCCCGACTGGGACCAGACGCCGTTCCAGCCCTGTTGCAGGGTCTGGTTGCCGGTGTAGGAGTAGGTCAGGGTCCACCCGTTGACCGCCGACGCGCTGAGGTTGGTGACGGTCACGTTGGCGCCGAAGCCGGTGTACCAGTCGTTGGTCGTGTAGTCGACCTTGCACGCGAACACCGCCGCCGCGCCCGCGTCACTCGCCCACGATCCCGCCGCCGCCGACAGGACCGTGACCGCGACGGAGGCCGCGGCGCCCAACGCGGCCAGCGCGGTGCGGCGTTTCCTGGCTCTTCCCAACATCGGCACTCCTTTGTGCACCCGAGGTCAAGTCCATCCCGTCTCGACTGGGAGCGCTCCCAGTAGACCGTCAGCACGGTCGCGCCTGGAGGCCGGGACAGTCAACCGATCGGTTCCCGGGCGTGGCCGATTCACTCGATCAGCACGGACCAGTCCACCCGCCTAGCGCAACAAGTGGTCCATCGACCACGAAAAGTTACGTATCAAGCGGAGTCACGCACTACGACACTCGCCGCATTGGTGACCACGGTGGACGTGTCGAGGCCGAGCGCGATGCGCGCCGCCCGTCGGCCGAACGAGTCGGCGTCGGTGTGCACGGTGGTGTGCACGGTGGTGAGCGCGGGGGTGACGAACGCGCCGTACTCGGTGGCGTCGAAACCCATCACCGCGAGATCGCCCGGCACCGCGATGCGGAGTTCGTGCGACGCCGACAGCAGCCGCAGCGCCAGAGCGTCGTCGAACGCGGCCACCGCGCTCACGGACGGGTGAGCTTCGCGGAACGCGCTCAACGAGCCGATGGCCGTCGCCCGACTCGCCGAGCTGCACGGCCCTGGTTCACCTGGTCGGGATCAGCTCGACGTCTGCCCGTCGAGCGCCTCGCGCAGGATGTCCGCGTGCCCGGCGTGCTGGGCGGTCTCGGCGATGACCTGCATCAGCACCCCGCGCACGCTGCGCACCGCTCCCGGCTCGTGCCAGGGCGCCTCCGGCAACGGGTGCGTCGTCGACAGGTCGGGGACGGCGGCGACGATCTCCTCGCTCCGGGCGGCGACCTGCTCGTAGCGCGCGACGACCCCCGCCAACGTCTCGCCGGGCAGCATCCGGAAGTCGTTCTGGTAGTCGATCGCCCACTGCGGGAACTCGCGTGCGGTACCGGCCGTGAGGTCGGCCCAGGTGACACCGTCGGGCAGGTCGTAGCGCATCGCCGAGGGACCTTCGACCACGAAACGCATCCACCCTTCCTCGACGGACGCGACGTGCTTGATCAGCCCGCCCAGGCACAACGCGCTGACCGTCGGACGCTCGCCGACCTGCTCGTCGCTGAGCCCGCGCGTGGTGTTGGTCAGGGCGGATCGCGCGGTCGCGAGCGCGGCGAGCAGCTCGACCCGCTCGGCGTCGAGAGCCGAGGCGGGCGTGGTCGTGGCGGTCATGGTGATCGGGTCCTTCCGGTTGTTCTCGTTGTCTGGCACGGGAACAACGCTCGCAGGGGAAGCGGCCAGGTTGTGGCCGCTTCTCCTGGCACCATCGGGACTCATGCCGAAGACCTCAGCGCGCCTGCTCTCGCTGCTGTCGCTGCTCCAGGCGCGCCGGGACTGGCCGGGGGCGCTGCTGGCCGAACGGCTGGACATCAGCCCGCGCACCGTGCGCCGCGACGTCGACCGCTTGCGCGAACTCGGCTATCCCATCCAGGCCACCAAAGGCCCCGACGGCGGATACCGGCTCGGCGCCGGCGCGGAACTGCCGCCGCTGCTGTTCGACGACGAGCAGGCCGTCGCCCTCGCCGTCGCACTCCAGATCGCCACCACCGCCGGTGCCGGCATCGAGGAAGCCGCCGCACGCGCGCTGACCACCGTCCGGCAGGTCATGCCCCCACGGCTGCGCCGCCGCATCGACACCCTCCACGTCACCGCCGTCGAGCGGCCCACGACCCGACCGAACCCGCAGGCCGACAGCGGTGTGCTCATGGCGCTCAGCGCCGCCGTCCACGCCCGCGAAGTCCTGCGCTTCGACTACACCTCCGCGTCCGCGCCTGCGGCCGACGCCCCGCCGCGCCGGGTGCAGCCCCACCACCTCGTCACCTGGGGCGGACGCTGGTACCTCGTCGCCTGGGACCTCGACCGCGACGACTGGCGCACCTTCCGCGCCGACCGGATCACCCCGCGCACCCCCGCCGGACCGCGCTTCACCCCGCGTGACCTGCCCGGAGGTGAGGTGGCCGCGTTCGTGATCAGCAGGTTCCAGGGCTCCGGCGGCTGGCCCTGCCGCGGCGAGGTAATCCTCGACCTGCCCGCCGAGGTCGTGTCCCGCTACACCAACGACGGGCTCGTCGAGGCCCTCGGCCCGGACCGCTGCCGGCTGGTCCTGGGCTCGTGGTCGTGGCCCGGCCTGGCCGCCACCATCGGCAGGTTCGACGCCGACATCGAGGTCGTCGGACCGCCCGAGCTCAAAGACGCCTTCGCCCACCTGTCCCGCCGCTTCGCCGACGCCGCGCGGACGAACGAACGAGACCGCCCGCCGACCTCATGAACACAGGTCGGCGGGCGGTTCGGGTCAGGTCAGCGGCACGAGAGCGTGGCCAGCACCAGGTTCGGGTCCGTGGCGGTGGTGTAGGCGGCGCTGAGCACGTACGCGGTGTTGTTGCGCACGGCCACCGACGTGGGGTTCTGCAAGCCGTCGGCGGAGGTGAGCAGATTGGTCGTGGTGCCGTCGGGGGCGATGCGGACCAGCTGGTTCGGCGCGTTCAGGGTGGCCAGCACGTCGTCACCCGTGAAGGTGAAGTCGTCGATGCCGACGAGGCCGGTGGCACGAACCTCGACCGGGCCGGGTCGCCCGTTCCGCACCGGGATGCGCAGCAGGGTGCCCTGGTCCAGGTTCGTCGCCCACACCGCCCCTCCGCGCACCTTCACGCCGTTGGCACCGAGGAAACCGGTGGCGGCGAGTTCCGGCGCCGACGACCAGACAGCCGCCGTGCCACCACGCAGCGGCACGGTCATGACCGTGCCGAGCACGGAGTCGGTGACGTAGAACGTCCCGGCGCGCTCGTCGAGGGCCAGCCCGTTGGGCAACCCGTCGGCGGGTAGCGCGGCGATGCGCTGCGGCGTGCCGCCGTGCCGGAGCCGGTAGAGCCCGGTGGAACCGGAATCGCCACTGGCGTAGAGGAAATACAGGGTTCCGTCCCCGGTGCGCACGATTCCCGTGGTGAGGGCGAAATTCAACACCGGCGTGTGCACGCCGCCGTCAGCCGGGGCGGGCATGGTGGCGAGAATTCGCGTGTTACCGCCCGGGATGACCGCGCCGACCTGGCGGGCCGCCGCGAACGTGACGTACGCGGTGCCGTCCGGCGCCAGGGCGATGTTCTCCGGCATCTGCCCCGCGGCCAGGTCGAAGTGCGTCGCGATCCTCGACCGGACCACTCCGGTGTGCGTCGACGCCTCCGGGCCCGCGGCCGACGCGGGGGAACCGGACAGCGCGACCAGGGCGGCCGTTCCGACGGTCACGATCACGGTGATGATGGCCTTTCTGCGCATTGTTTCTCAATCTCCAGTGTGCTGTTCGAGGGCGCGCGCGACCGCCGTTCCCACGAGACGCGGGCCGGTGGTCGTCGTTCAGGAATGGACCGAAATCACACAGCTATTCGAGCGACAACTCGCGGTCCGCGGCAGCCGCACTCGGCCGGGTGGCCGTGTTGTGCACGAGCAGGGTCATGGCCGCGTGCGAAGGCGAACCGACCTCGGTGGTCGCGATGACGACGTGCTGCCCCTGCTCGGTCCGCAGGCCCTGCTGGGTCACGGTCATCGCGCCCACCAGCGGATGCCGCATCTCGTACACCGCGTCACCGCCCGACTTGACGCGGTGGTCCGCCCACCAGGACGCGAACTCCCGGCTCCGCACCGACAAGTCACCCACGAGCGAAGCCAGCACGGGATCGTCCTGGTGCTGCCCCGACGCCAGCCGCAACATCCCGACCACCGCCCGCGCCTTCACCGGCCAGTCGGCGTACAACTCGCGGGTGTGCGCGTCCAGGAACACCAGTCGCGCCATGTTCGGCCGCTGCCCCGGCCGGTCCGGCGCGGCCGGGTCCAGGTGTCCCGCGAACAGGGCGTGCCCGGCGCTGTTCCACGCCAACACGTCGCTGCGACGTCCCAGCACCAGCGCCGGCGCATCACCCAACGCCGCCAACAACTGCCGCGTAGCAGCAGTGACCCGCTCGACCTCGGGACGCCGCCCTCGGGGCTTTCGCCTGCCCCACGCCGCCAACTCGTGCAGGTGACTGCGTTCAGCCTCGTCCAGCCGCAACGCCCGAGCCAACGCGTCCAGCACCTCGCGCGACGCGTTCGGCGACTGCCCCTGCTCCAGCCGTGAGTAGTAGGAGGCACTCACCCCGGCCAGCATCGCGAGCTCTTCCCGCCGCAGCCCGACCACCCGCCGCCGATCACCGTGATCGACCAGCCCGACATCCTCCGGCCGCAACTGCGAACGGCGGACCCGAAGGAACTCACCGAGCCGGCGTTTCGCGTCCATGCGCCCAGTGTCGACGACACCCGCACGCCCCAGCCACATCCTGCGAGGGTCACCCACGGCACGGCGACGGCCCCACCCGCCAGGCCCGCCCCAACGCCAACCGGGGCGACAACCTCACGGACACGTCCCCTTATCAGGACACCGCCCCGGAGACCGCGGCTGTCTACCCGGTGCTCCGGTGAACGAGTCGACACGATGATCGCCAACGAGACCGAACCCGAGGGCCGGCACCCCACCGCCACCGCACCGCGAAGCATCGCGATGATCAGCGCCGGCACCACCGGCAAGGCGAACGAGCTCATGTCCGCCTTCGCCAAGGCATGCCGCGACCGCGACGTCCTCCCGCTGGTCCTGGCCAACCGCGTCCACATCGCCCCGCCGCTCAGCTGCGCAGTTGCGCGTTGAGCCGTGCGGCCTGTCGCGTGAGGTGCTCGCGTTCGGGGAGGTTGGGCGCCGATCGGGCGGCTTCGGCGTAGAGCCGTGCCGCGGTGGTCGGGTCACCGTCACGCTCGTGCAGGTACGCCGCGACGGCGGTGTGGCGGGGCAGGGCGGGGTCGAGCCCGGCCAGGGCGGCCAGGCCGGCGCGCGGGCCGTCGGCCTCACCGACCGCGACGGCCCGGTTGAGGCGGGCCACCGGGCTGTCGGTGAGGCGCACCAGTTCGTCGTACCACCCGACGATCTGCACCCAGTCGGTCTCCTCGGCCGCCTGGGCGTCGGCGTGCAGCGCGGCGATGGCGGCCTGGGCCTGGAACTCGCCCAGGCGGTCGCGGGCCAGAGCCGCCTGGAGCACGTCGACGCCCTCGGCGATCAGGCGGGTGTCCCACAGGCCGCGGTCCTGCTCGGCGAGGGGCACGAGCCTGCCGTCGGGGCCGGTCCGTGCCGGGCGCCGGGCGTGGTGGAGCAGCATGAGCGCGAGTAGGCCCGCGACCTCCTCGTGGTCGATCTCGGCCGCCAGCCGGCGGGTGAGCCGGATCGCCTCGGCGGCGAGGTCGACGTCGCCGGAGTAGCCCTCGTTGAAGACCAGGTAGAGCACGCGCAGCACCGTGGCGACGTCACCGGGCCGGGTGAACCGGACGCCCGAGACGGTCCGCTTGGCCCGGCTGATCCGCTGGGCCATGGTCGCCTCCGGCACGAGGTAGGCCTGCGCGATCTGACGCGTGGTCAGGCCGCCGACCGCGCGCAGCGTGAGCGCGACGGCCGAGGCCGGTGTCAGGGACGGGTGCGCGCACAGGAAGTACAGCTGGAGCGTGTCGTCCACCGCCTCGGCCGGGCCGGGCACGGGCTCGCCCTCGACGCGTACCTCGCGGTGCCGTCGAGAGGTGTCGGCACGGACGGTGTCGAGGAATTTGCGCCAGGCCACGGTGACCAGCCAGCCCTTGGGGTCCCGCGGCGGGTCGTCCGGCCAGACGCGCACGGCCTCGACCAAGGCGTCCTGCACGGCATCCTCGGCCGCCGCGAAGTCGGCTCCGCGACGGACGAGGATCCCGATCACCGTGGGGGTGAGAGTCCGCAGCACGGCCTCGTCCACCGCGCGTCACTCCGTGACGGTCGGGGGCACGCCGTAGAACGGGCGCACCTCCAACCACTCGTGGATCGGCTTGCCACCCGCGCCCGGAGCCGCGGACAACTCGCAGGCCAGCTCCAGCGCCCGCTCGTAGGTCTCGACGTCGATCACCATCCACCCGGCGATCAGGTCCTTGGTCTCCGCGAACGGGCCGTCGGTGACCGGCGGCCGCCCCTCGCCGTCGTAGCGGACGAACGTGCCCTCCGGGGAGAGCGCCTGGCTGTCGACGAACTCGCCGGTGGCCTCAAGCCGAGCGGCGAAGTCATTCATGTACCGCACGTGGGCCGAGATCTCCTCCGGCGTCCACTGGTCCATCGGCACGTCGTTGACCGACGCCGGCGCGCCCCGGTAGTGCTTGAGCAGCAGGTACTTGGCCATCATGTTCTCCTAGGTGCGGTACGGCCCATTGTGGCCGTGCTCACTGCGGGGGACGGAGCCGCACGCGGGTTCTCGACATCCCCCCACGACATTTTCTGACGGACTTCAACGACCCGCGCACTCCGCCCGGTTTGGGTTGCCACCGGACTGCTCGGTCGTGCCTGCTCCCTTCTTCGTCATGCGGCAAAGCTCCAACCCTGACGTAGGGTCAGGGTCAAGCTCTCCCGCCGCAGTGCCCGAAGCCTCGGTGCCGACGATCCCCGGGCCACCGAGTTCGCCGTGATGCCCCGCAGGCCCAGTTCCGCGAGTACGTCGCCCTGCGGATCTCCTTTCCTCGGCTCCCGACGCGCAGGTGCTGGTCCGCGAGATCCGGGTGAACCGCAGGCTGTTCGCCGCCGTCATCGCGGTCATGGCCGTGCCCGGTGTCGTCCTGCTCATCCCGAAATTCCTCGTCCTCAACCAGTTCGGGATGTACGACTCCTACTCCGGGATGATCGTCCCGCTCCTCGCCGACGCCGCGGGAGTGTTCATCATGAAGCAGTTCTTCGAGTCGATCCCGGTCAGCGTCGAGGAAGCCGCGCGGATCGACGGCGCGGGCACCTTCCGGACCTTCTGGTCCGTCGTGCTGCCGATGGCCCGGCCCGCGCTCATCACCCCGACCATCCTGTCGTTCCAGGGATCGTGGAACGAACTGCCGCACTTCATCGTGTCCCGGCAGAGCCCGGAACTGAACACCCTGACCACCGGGGTCGCCTCACTCGCCTCCGGTCAGCTCGGCTCCGGCAACCAGTACCCGATCAAACTCGCCGCGACACTGATCATGACCATCCCCGTGGCACTGGTGTTCTTCGCCTTCCAACGACACTTCGTCCGCGGCGGCACAGCAGGCGCGCCCAAGGGGGAACAGGCCTGCCATGGCCGACATCCCTGCCCTCCGTGCACCTACGGCCGCCATGGAACTGGATCAACAACCCCAACGGCCCGGTCTTCCACGACGGCCACCACCACGTGTTCTTCCAGTACAACCCGCACGGCCCTCAGCGCCGATCTCCGTGCTGCAGCATGAGCGTCCCAACCAATCAGGTGTGCAAGGTCCGCACATGCCGATGTGCGAGCGTTCCAGGCTGTCGCCGAAGCGCAAGTAAAGCCGCGCGGAACAACGCACCCAGGCTGGTGGGGCAGGCCGCAGTCGACGACGGCGCCCTCGCCCGAGGCCGTGCCGCGTTCTGGCAGACCGAAGCTACTCAGCGCAGTACGGCCGCCAGCAGGTCAGCCCCCAGCGCCGTCAGATCGGGCAGGTTGAGGGTGTAACGGACGTAACGACCGTGCCGCCGGGCCGTGAGCAGGCCCGCGCGGCGCAGGACAGCGAGGTGGCGGGAAACCTCCGGCGGTGAAAGCTCCCAGGCGTGGGCCAGCTCACCGGTGGTGTGCGGGCCGCGGGCCAGGGTGCGCAGTAGCCGCAGCCGTACCGGATGTGCGAGTGCCTCCAGCCGCAGCGTGACCGTTTCCAGCGATACCGGCTCTGACGGACTCGGCTCGGCCACGGGATACTGCACCACCGGCTGCCACCCGGGCGCGTGGACCACCACCAGGTGCGGGCTGCCGAAGACACTGGGGATGAAGGTGACTCCGGTGCCGTGGGCGGCGGTCGCCTTGTCCTGCAGCTTGTCCACGATGATGCAGTCGCCACCCGGTGCCAGGGTGACCGCGCCGGAGACCGATGCCAGTGCCGCTCCGATGCCCTGGCGCTTGAGCAGGTCGTTCTTCAGGCGCAGGTCGGTGGCGAGTTGCACGGCGACGCCCGTCCAGGCGGCGTCGAAGAAGGCCTCGGCGCACTGTTCGAGGGTGTGGCGCACCCGCGCCCGCACAGCGGCCGGGTCCGCGAGCAGCCGTTCCGCGAAGGCCTCTTGCCGCGCGCCGCGGGCCTGGGCCAGGTCCAGGGCCCGCTCGCGTGCGGTCGCGTCGGTGAGCGGCGACGGCGCGGCGAAGTGGACCCGGTTGCTGCCGCACGTGGTCACGAGCGCGGCGGTCACATAGGTCTCGTGGTCGATCCGGTCCACGTCGTCCAACTCCTCGGCGAGGGTCGGTCGAGGTCGGGCGGGGAGCAGGAAGTCGGCCTGTGAGGAACGCCAGAGGAACTCCGCCTCCCGCAACCGCTCGGCCAGCTCCGGTCGCAGCCCGGCCCAGACGTCCCCGGCCCAGCCGGCGAGCTGCGGGTGGTGCCCGGGTTCGGCCAGGACGTGCAGCATCGCGGTCAGCTCGGCCAGCGGGGAGGCGGCGAACCGCAGGCGCTCGGACGGCAGGCCGCTGATGTCGATCCTCAACGTCACCCCCTCAGCATCGCCGACCGGATGGCCGGTGCCGACGTCGGTTGACGGAGTCCGTCAACCGACGTGCCCCGCCCCGCGGCCGAAACGCACCGTTGGCGCCGTGCCGACCAACACCAAGATCAAGGCCCGCGCCCTCGTCCGTGCCTCCGGAGGCCCCCGCTATGCCGTCGCCCTGGCCGTGGACGCGCTCGGCACCGGCCTGCTGCGGCCCTTCCTGCTGCTCTACGGGATGACGGTGCTGAGCCTGTCCGCGCCGGTCACCGGTATCGCCATGACGGTCGCCGTCGTCGTGGGTCTGGTGTGCATGCCCGCGGTGGGCCGATGGTTGGACCGGGGCGCACGCAGCACGGTCGTGGCGGCGTCGATGCTGGTGCGGGTGCTGGGCGTGGCGCTGCTGCTGGCCGCCCCGACGGGGCACGTGTGGCTGTTCGCGACGGCGGCGCTCTTCCTCGGCATCGGCAATCAGGCGTGGCCGGCCGCGCACGCGGCTCTCGTGGCCACGGTCGCCCACGGCCGGGAACGCGACGCCGCTCTCGCGGGGGGCCGCGCCCTGCGTAACGCCGGCCTGGGCGTGGGCGCGCTCATCGCGACCGCGTGCCTGGCGGGCGGCACCACCGCGTTGCAGGCGCTGGCAGTCGTCACCGGGCTCGCCTACCTGGTCGCGGCGGCTTTGGCGTGGTCGGTCCGCCTACACGCGCATCCGGCCACCACCCCGGCCGAGGACGGCGCCGACGGGCCCGCACCCCGGATGCGCGCGCTGCTGGCCGCCAACGTGGTCTACGTCTTCTGCCTCAACGTCCCCGAGATCGCGCTCCCCCTGGTCCTCGTGACGCAACTGCACGCGTCCCCGGTCTGGTCGGCCGCCATCTTCGTGGGCAACACGGTGCTGGTGGTCACCCTCCAGGTTCCGGTCACCGTCCTGATGTCCCGCTTCTCCCGGCGGACCGTGCTGGCTCTCGCCGGCGTGGTGCTCACCGCGTCCTACCTCGGCTTCCTCACGGCCACCTCACTGGGACACGGCTGGGCCGCCCCAGCCGTCGCCGCGGTGTCCGTGGTCTGCACCATCGGCGAGATCATCTACGCCGGCAGCGCCACCGCGCTCGTGACCGCCCTGGCCCCGCCCCATGTCCTGGGACGCACCCTCGCCCGCTTCGAACTCTCCACGGGCTTCGGCCTGGCCGTCTCCCCGGCGGCCATCACCGCTTTGGCACCCCACGGCCCGACCGCCCTCTGGGGCAGCCTCGCCGCTGCGACGCTTCTCTCCGCCTCCGCCGTCGCCACCGAGAAGGATCAAGGAACGCGGCTCAGCGGCCGCTGCTGCCGGGCGCGAGCAGCCTCGTGAGCTCGGCAATCGCCTCCAGCGACGGTTTGAAGTAGCGGCGGACGTTCTCCGGCTTCTTGTGTCTGATCATCACCGCCGCCTGGACAGGATGCCGCTGGGGCGAACTCACCGGACTACGCCACGACAACGTCGACCTCGACCGCGGCACGCTGACCGTCGACCCACACGTCGGCGTTCTGCGCAAAAGCGTCTGTACGCGATGGCTCGGCACGCCCAAGACCGCCCCATCGGCTCGCACGATCACCCTGCCACCGTTCCTCATCACCATGCTCCGCAAGCACCTGGAGCGACACGACAACGAGTGCGCGGCGGCGTGGGCCACATGTACAACAACCACTTACGCGAGCCTCAACGAGTCCGGCATCAACTCCCGGGCCGGCGCGAAAGCCAAGGTGGACAACAACTACTTCAAGAACTCCCGTGACGTCCTGGGCACCTTCTACGCCGACCAGGCCGGGTACCGGCACCGACGGCCATCGTGGACGGCGGCTACCGGGCAACACCGGCCCGGTGTGCTCTCCCCTCGACGTCTTCGCTGTGCGGGAGCAGCGTGGCCACGCCCGGCGACCGCGTGGACCGCCGTGGCACCAACCGGTCACGTCCTGGTGGGTGGGCCGTGGCCGTTACCGGCCACGGCCCCGCCACCAGGACGTGCGCACCGGTACCAAAGGACCATGCAGAAGACTTGGCCGGCCCTGACCCTGCTGGCCGCGGCGCTCCTGGCGCAGGGCTGCACGACGAGCACCGCCGGCACCGCCTCGGCTCAGGGCACCGCCGCCTCCGCGACGACCACCACGACGACACCCGTCACGACCACCTCGACGTCCCCTCCCCCGGCGCCGGCCGATGCCGACCCGGCCGCGTGCGTGAACGCGGACTGCCGGCTCCAGGTGTCCGGCACCGTGCTCGTCCCGCTGGACGACAGGTTCGGCTGCGCCCAGTTCACCGTGACCCACAGCGCCCCGAACAAGGTCGACTTCACCGTGATCCGCACCCGGATGAACGCCGTGCGGGCGACCCTGATGGGAACGGGTCACCTGGCCCTGGCCAACGGCATCACCGTGACGATCGAGCAGGTCGACCCCTCCGGCGCCGTCCTCCGCTTCGAGCCGAGGACGGACGACCCGACGAGGGACACCGCCCGCGCCTCGGAGGGCCTGCGGCTGTACTAGCCGCGGTCGCCGATCATGTTGTCGGCGGCGCGGCGCCGGTCACACGGGGTCGATGCGGTAACCCACGGTGCGCACGGTGCCGATCAGCTCCGGTGGCCCCAGCTTGCGGCGCAGTTGGCCGATCAGCACGTCGAGCACGTTCGACGCCGGGTTGGCCATCTCGTCCCACGCGTGCCTGATCAACTCCTCCCTTGTGACCGGGCTCCCCTGGTTGTCGACGAGGTGTTCGAGCACGTCGAACTCCCGCCTGGTCGACGTCAGCAGCACGCCGGCGCGGCGGACCTCCCGGCGCCCGCTGTCGACCTGGAGGTCGCCGCACCACCTGACCCGGGCGGCGGTGGACCCGCGTGCGCCGGCACAGGCTGCGCACCCGGGCGATCAGCACCTCGACCGCGAACGGCTTGACCAGGTAGTCGTCGCCGTGCTCCAGCCCGGCGACCCGATCGGACACCGCGTCGCGCGCGGTCAGGAACAGCACCGGCACGGTCGAGCCCCGGGCACGCCGGGCGCGGACGTAGTCGAGGGCGTCGCCCGAGGGCAGCATCCGGTCGAACACGGCGCAGTCGTAGGAGTTGACGAACAGCGCCTCGTCGGCGGCCGGCAGATCGCCCACGTCGTCGACGGCGAGCCCGGCGCCGCGCAGCGCCGACCGCCAACCGGAGGTCCGGGTCGTTTTCCACCACCAGTACGCGCACTACTCCACGGGTAGCGCCGCGGTCAGCCGACCACGTCCAGAACGTCCGAGGTCGTCAACGCGCGCAGCTCGTCCACGTCCGGCTTGCGCCCCAGCAGCCGCAACCGCTGCGCCTGGGCCTTGCGCACGCCCTCGAACACGCGGCGGGCGTCGCGGGCGTTGCCGAAGTTGGGTCCGGCGGCGATGCGGGCGAAGTGGGCCAGCAGCAACGGCTGCGCGTCGTCATCGAGGCGGTAGTCGCCCGCGCCGACCATGCGCAGGATGATGCGCAGCAACTCGTCCGGCGTGTAGTCCTCGAACTCGATGGTCTTGGCGAACCGCGACGCCAGGCCGGGGTTGGCGTCGAGGAAGTCGCCCATCTCGTCGGTGTACCCGGCCACGATCACCGCCACCTCGTCGCGGTGGTCCTCCATCAGCTTGACCAGGGTGTCGATGGCCTCCTGGCCGAAGTCGCCGCTGCCCGCCCGGCGGGAGAGCGTGTACGCCTCGTCGATGAACAGCACACCGCCCTTGGCCTCCTCGAACACCACCGAGGTCTTCTCCGCGGTGTGGCCGATGTACTGGCCGACGAGGTCCCGCCGGGACACCTCCCGGAACTGGCCGCGCGACAGCACGCCCAGCTCCTTGAGCAGGTGGCCGTACGTGCGGGCGACCGTGGTCTTGCCGGTGCCGGGCGCGCCGGCGAAGATCAGGTGGTGGCTCACCGTGCCCACGGCGAGCCCGGCGCCGCGCCGCCACTCGTCGACCTGGATCTCGTCCACCACGGCGCGGACCTCGGCCTTGACCGCGGGCAGGCCCACCATGGCGTCGAGGTCGGCAAGCAGCGCCTCCAGGCCGCGCTCGGCCGCCTTCGCCGGACCGATGGCCTCCACCACCGTCGGCGTCGCGCCCGCGGCCACCAGGACGGCCGGTTCGGCGGTGTTGTCCAACCGGCAGTCCTCGACCAAGCCGGCGCAGCCCGCGCCGAAGACGATGCCGTGACCGCGGGTGTCGCACACCGTCGTGCGGCGGATGACCGGGCTGCCGCGGTCCGCGACCGCGACCCCGTCGCCGCCGAGCCGGGTCAACTCGCAGCCCTCGATGACCGGCTTGCCGTACTGGTAGACGTAGACGCCGCGGTGACCGCAGTCGCTGACGGTCGAGTTGGTGATCTCGGGGTCCGCGCCGCGGGCGATGACGATCCCGTCGCCGGAGACGCCCTCCACGGTGGTCGTCTCGATCCGCCCCGACGAGTTCTCCACGACGATGCCCTGGTGCGCGCCGGACACCTTGCAGCGGTTGAGCAGGAACCGGCGGCTGCCGCGCACGCCGATCGCCGTGCCCGCGGCGTCGGACACGGCGCATCGCTCGGCGGTGAACTCCGCGTCCTCCACCTGGATGCCCGCGCCACCGGTGACCCGGATGCCGTGCAGGGTCAGCGAACCGCCGCGCACGCGCAGCACGGGCCAGTCCCCGCCGGCGCCGTCGAGGACGACGTCGGCGCCCTCCGCCGCTTGGAGCGTCAACTCCCGGCCGATCAGCTCGAACGTCTCGGCGTAGACGCCCGCGGCGACGGTGATCACCGCGCCGTCGGGCGCGTCGCGCAGCGCCTCGCCGAGGGTCGGGTACGCGCCGTGGCGGTCGGCGGCCACCAGCAGCGCCCTGGGCGTGGTCACCGGTCCGCCCCGGGCAGCAGCCAGCCGCGGTCGGCGGCCTTGGCGCCGGCTTGGAACCGGCTGCGGGCGCCGAGGCGGTTCATGACGTCGGCGACGATGCGCCGCACGGTGCGGACCGAGATGCCGAGGCGGGCCGCGGCCGCCTCGTCCGTGCAGCCGGTCGACAGCAGCGTCAGCAGCTCGCGTTCCCTGGCGATGGGATCGGCGGTCCCCGGTAGCTCGGAGGCGGTCAGCGGCACCGCGCCCGGCCACATGCGCTCGAACAGCTCGACCGTCGTGGCGACCACGCCGGGCAGCTGGAACACCGCCACCCCGGCCCGCGTCTCGTCGGTCGGCAGCACGGCCAGCGAACCGTCGACGACGAACGCGTCGGCGGGCACGTGGGGCACGGTGCGGATGTCCGCGCCGGACGCGGCGAAGACACCGAGCCTGCCGGCCGCCAGGGGGACCGTGCGGGCGGCGTCGGGCACCAGCAGCCGGTAGCGCACGCCCCGGCGCAGGTTGTGGCGGTCGATCCGGCGGATGCCGACCGGGTTCTGGGCGGCCGTCGTCGCGCTGCTCAGCACCAGCACCTCCTGGGTGGCGGTGGCCAGCAGCGCCTCCACCCTGGCGGCGGCGGGGCCGGTGGCCCTCCGGCTCAGCGGCAGGACGGTCACCGGCGGCTCGAGGTCGGCGGTGGCGGTCGCGGTCATGGCAGGAATCCTCCGATCGGGAGTGAAGCGGCGACACCGGACACGTGTGCGCCGTCGAGGCGGACGAGGTGGACGTCGAAGTGCCCGCACAGGTCCCCGACCACGGCGGCGGCGCGCTCGACCGCCGCTTCGGTGGTGGCCGCGAGCCGCAGCACGGCGCCGGTCGCGGCTCCGGTGCGGGCGCCGAAGGTGACGGTGGCCGCGACCCCCGCGGTGCGGGTGAGCAGGTCGTGGGCCAGTCGCCACCGGATCCCCTCGTGCACCCGGTCCCAGCCGTCGAGCCGGTAGCACGCCTGCGACACCGGTCCGGTGCGCCAGTAGCGCCAGTCCGCACGGATCTCGTGCCGGCCGCCGGTGACGTGGCCGAGCGCCGCCACGGCGGCGAGCGCCGCCTCCTCCGGCAGGCCGTCGGCGGGCACGCCCGCGCGGGCGAGCACCCGGCGCACCCGGCGCAGGCCGTTGCGCAGGGCCACGGTCAGCTCGTCGTCGTCCGGGGCCTCCACCGTGCGGTCGACGTGCACCGCGAACCACACGCGGGGTGGGGCGTCGCGCCGGACACCGACGTGGAGCACTGCCTGCACGCCGAAGGAGTGCCGCTGCTCCTTGGCCGCGGGCAGCAGGGCGGCGGGGGTCGGCAGCGGCGCGACGGGGTGGTCGGCGCGGGGGCGGACCACCGCCGTCAGACCTCCGGGATGGCTGATCACCAGCACCGGACCGGGACCGGTCTGGACCGTGCGGACGGTCGAGCCGGGCAGCAGCAGGGCGATCAGCGCCTCGGACCGGCTCTCGGCGGGGAGGTCCCGGCGCCGGGCGCGCAGGGGAAAGCAGCACGCCCGAACCGCGATCTCGCCCAGCAGGCGGCCGCGGACGCGGATGGCGGTCAGCGCCAGCACGGCGAGAGCCGCCAGGGTGGTGGCCAGCAGGGTGGGCCACGGTTCGCCGAGGGCTCGCGCGACGGCCACGACGGCCAGTTGCCAGCAGGCGATCCGGACGAGGTCCGGACGCCGGGCGAACCGGTTCCGACGACGGCGTTCGGGGCGCCGCGGAACGGGTGCGGGCGCCGGTGGGCGTGCCGCCGGGTGGAAGGCCACCGAACCGACCGAGGGAGAAGGCGAAACAGCGGTCGGCAGGGCGGTGGGTGCGGCGACGTGCGCGGCCGCGGCCCCGTGAGCGGGTGCGGCGAGCGCGGCGGGCCGTGTCATCGGCGCGACGCCCGACACGGTGGCCCGTCCGCCGAACGGCGCGGCAACGGGCACCGCGGCCGGCGCGGCGTACGGCACCGCAGCCGGCGCGGCGTACGGCGCCGCGGGCGGTGCGGTGGCGGGTGCGGCTCCCGGCACGGCGGCAGGCGCGCCCGCGGACGAGAACGAGGAGGGCGGGAGCGAGGACGCAGGACCGGGCGCCGGGAACACCACCGCCGGGTTCACCACCGCCGGGTTCACCACCGCCGGGTTCACGACCGGCGCGGCCGGCGAGGTCCGTGCCGGGGTCGTGTGGTCACCCCTGTCCACTGCGCACCTCCTCGCCCCGGCCGCGCGGCGCGGACAGCCGCGTGCAGCCGGTGCACGCTCGTGTCCCCCGCTCCGCCCGCGAGGGGCCATCGGCCACGTCGGCCTGGCCGCGCAGTGCCCCGGCGCGGGCGGCGGACAAGTCGGGACCCGGTTCGACGCCCAACTCGGCCATGAGCACGGCGCTCGCCCTCGCGTACACGGCCAGCGCGGCGCCGTGCCGGCCGACCTCGCTCAGCACCCGCATCCACCGCGCCCACGCGCTCTCCCGCAGCGGGTCGTCATCGGTGAGGCCGCGCAGCACCGCCGTCGCCTCGGCGACCCGCCCGAGCGCGGCGTAGGCGTCGGCCAACCCCTCGCGCAGCTCCGAGCGCAGCTCCCCCAGCCAGGTCAGCACCCCGGCGTCCACCGCGACGTGCTCGAACGGCGTGCCGCGCCACAGGTCCAGCGCCCGGGTGAACCCGGCCAGCGCCCCCTCGGCGTCCCCGGCGGCCAGCGCCAGCCGGGCCTCGGTGGCCAGCCGCTCGGCGTGGTCGGTGTCGAGGTCGCCGTGCTCGACGCGGAGCCGGTACGCGCCCGGCCTGCTCTCGATCCGCTTCCCGGTGGCGGGCGGGGGCAGGATCCGGCGCAGCTGCCAGATGTAGGTCTTGAGGTTCGCCTCGGCAGAGGCCGGCGTGGCCTGTTCCGGCCAGGTCGCGGCGATCAGCCGGTCGACCGGTGTCCAGGCGTTGACCTGCGACAGCAACGCGGTCAGCACGGTGATCGGCTTGCGGGCCCGCGCGTCGAGCACGACCCCGTCCGGGGTGCGGATCTCGACCGGGCCGAGCACGTGGAACAGCAAAACCCACTCCCTCTCGTCGTAGGCGAACCCGGCGCGACCCGCGCCGGTGATCCATACGATCGACCCGGACACATGAGGTTTTGATGACAGCGAGGCAGAGCTCGCGGGTACTGGTGGTCGAGGACGACGAAGACCTGCGCGTGGCGGTGTCCGCGGAGCTGGGCGCGTCGGGCGCGCTGGTGGAGCCGGTCGGCGACCTCGGCGCCGCCGACACCATCCTGGTGCTGCTCGTGCTGTGGGTGCTGGGCACACCGCTGGCGACGGCGTTGCGCGCGCCGCCACCGGGCCCGCCGCGGTCGTGGGCGCCTGGGAGGAGGCACGCGACCGCTTGCGCGCCCACGGCGTGCCGATAGGAGCCGGGATGACCGTGAGGGACGCAGCCGCGGCCGTCGGACCGGACCGGTGGTGGACGGGCTGTCCCGGCTGGCGGTGAGCGTGGACGCGGCCCTGTGGTCGGGCGTTCCCGCGGATGCCCGGGTCGCCGACGAGGCGTGGCGGGCCGCGGTTCACCACGTCGCCGGACGGCGTGGCGCCCCGGCGCGGTGGTCAGGGGAACTGGGCGGGCAGGCCGGATTCGCGCAGCAGGTCGTGGTAGGCGTCGAGCGCCCGCCCCAGGTCGGTCCGCGCTTGCGCCAGCGGCGCGGACCGGCCGGTGGCCTCGGCGTGCTCGGTGAACCGCCGCACGCGGTGGGCCAGGACCTCGATCTCGCGCAGCGCCGCCAGCCGGGCGGGCAGCGACTCCCACGGACCGGGGTCGGTGGCCAGGCGCCGGAAGGCCTCGGCCACGGCGCGCAGGACGGCTTCGGGGCGGTCCGGCCGGATCCACCCGGTGAACACCGACTGCCGGGGGCGGCGCAGGTGGTCCACCAGGCGGCGGACCCGCGCGGCGCGGCGGACCTGCTCGGTGCGGGCGTCCAGTTCGCGGCGCACCAGGTCCGAGGCGAACCGGTGCACGGCCTCGATCTCGGCGGCGGCGCGCCGGGCTCCCGGGCCGCGCTCGGCTTCCCGCTTCGCGTCCGCGGCGGCGAGTTCGGCCTTCCTCTTCCACCACTGGCCGACCGCTCCACCGGGCTCGACGGCGGCCGAAGCCGCCACCGCCCAGAAGACGCCCTCCGGCACCCCGAGGGTGGCCGCGACCGCGACCGCGACGACGGCGGGCACCCCGGCGCGCACCGCGAACGCGCGCCTGCTCGGCCGGCCCGGCGGTCGCCCGCCGGGCGGGCGGGGGGTGAGCGCGCCCGGGTCCGCGGGCGGCACCGGTTCGCGGGCGATGCGGGCCGCCCGGTGCGCGACCGAGCGCAGCAGGGCCTGCTGTTCGGCGACCAGCCACTCGGCCTCGTCGGCCTGCCGCCGCGCCAGGGCCAGCAGCTCCTGCGCCACCTCCCACTTGCGCAGGTGCAGCTCGGCCTGGTCCAGGGCCTGGTCGTAGCGGGACCGCTCGGCGCTCGTGGCGACCTCGCGCTCGCGCCACGCGCGTTCGACGTACCCCGCGGTGACCACGCCGGCGATGAGCCGGCTCAGCCCGTGGATGATGGGGTCGAGTTGGGCCACCAGCTTGCCCATCGGGTCCGTCGCCGCCTGGTCCACGGCGCCCGCCGTCTGCCGGACGACGTGGTGGCCACCCTCGAACGCCCCCTTCACCAGGTACTCCTTACGCCCTGGCGCGGCGGAGTCGGGCACGGGGGCGGGGCGGGACGGCGGGTCGTGGTCGACAGGGCGTTGTTCGAAGATCCGGTCGAGCCGGTCCAGCAACGCGTGCAGCGCCTCGGCGAGGGCCACCTCCAGCGCCGCGTCACGGACGTCGACCTCGCGGGCGAGCAGATCGGCGCGGTCGACGTCCGCGGCCAGCTCCTGCCGCAGCCGGTAGCGCTCGGCGAGCGGACCGACGGTCACCGCCACCGCGGCAACGCCCCACGACGCGATCAGCGTCCCCAGCGGGATGCCGATCGGCCCGAGCGCGGTCACCACCGCCGCGCCCGAGAGCACGGGCACGCCCCGCCGCACCGCGGTCACCCACCACGGCGGCAGCTCTGTCGGGCGCGATCCCGACGGCGACGCGGTCGGCGGTGACAGGTCCACCGGGACGCGCAATCGCGCGACGATCGGTTCCAGCAGCGCCTGGCGGCGCCGGGCGCCCTCGGCCCGGCGCACCTCCGCGTCGAAGTCCTTGGCAGCCGCGGTGGTGGCCTGCTGCCGCGCGGTGTACCAGGTCTCGACCACGCTGCCGACCAGCGCCTGCACCGCGACGCCCGCGGCGAGCCCGAAC
>NZ_MTQP01000064.1 GCF_001984175.1 Saccharothrix sp. ALI-22-I | reverse complement strand
ACCGGATGCTGGAGACCATCCGCCAGTACGGCCGCGCGCGGCTCACGTCGTCGGGCTCGGGCGCGGAGGACGCCGTGCGGACCCGTCACCTGGAGCATTACGTGCGCCTCTCGCAGCGGTACCGGGCGGAGTGCTTCGGTCCGCGGCAGGTCGACTGGATCCAGCGGCTGATCCGCGAGCACCCGAACCTGCGGATCGCGGTGGAGTTCGCCCTCACCGGAGCCGGGCACGTCCGCGCCGCCATGGACATCGCCTCGAACCTGTGGAACTTCTGGTTCGGCGGCGGGTTCCTGCGGGAAGGCCACCGCTGGCTGACCAGGGCCTTGGCGGCCGACCCCGAGCCGACCCGGTCACGGGCCGAGGCGCTGTGGACGGGCGCCTTCCTCGGCGTCCACCTCGGCGAGGCGGACGCGGCCCGACAGCTGCTCGCCGAGTGCGAGGCCCTCGTCGAGCGGCTGGACGACGACTCGCTGCGTGCCTACCACGCCGAGGCCGCCGGTCTGGCCGCACTGCACCGCGGCGAGGTGGCTGACGGGGTCGCGCTGTTGGCGGACGCGGTCGCCGGACACCGGGCAGCCGGGGATCTGGCGGGCCTCACGGACTCGTTGATCCTGCTGGCCGCGGCGACGCTGTTCAGCGACGATCCCCGTGGTGCTGCTGCTGCGGCGGAGTCCTTGGAGCTGTGCGAGGCCCACAACGCCATGCGGTCGAAGGCCTACGCGTTATGGGCCGTCGCGGTGCACAAGTGGCGTGCCGGTGAGCACCGTGAGAGCGAGCGGCTGAGCCGGGAAGGCATCCGGTTGCAGCGGGTGGCCCGGGACTGGACCGGGCTGGCCTACCTGCTGGAGGCACTGGCCTGGTGCACGGCGGGAGAGGGCCGGCCGGAGCGGTCGGCGCGGTTGCTCGGCGCCGCCAACGCGGTGTGGCGGCTGAGCGGGGCGAAGACCTACGAGGCACCGCCCTACCAGGCCGTCGACGAGCAGGTCGCGACACAGGCCGTTGGCGAGATCGGCGCGGCGGCGTTCAGCACGGCGTTCGAGGCGGGCAAGGCGCTCGACCTGCACGGCGCGATCACGTTCGCGCTGGAGGAGAAGACCGCGAAGCCGGCCGCCGGACCACGTGACACGGGCCCCGGCCTGACCCGCCGGGAGGTGGAGATCGCCGACCTGGTGGCCGAGGGCCTGAGCAACAAGGAGATCGCGGCCCGGCTGGTGATCGCCCAGCGGACGGCGGAGACCCACGTCGAGAACGTGCTGACGAAGTTCGGCTTCAGCTCACGCGCCCAGATCGCCGCGTGGGTCGTCGAGCACCGCGGCGACCGTTGACCGCCCCTTCGGGTACACCTGTCGCCTACATAACAAGGATGACACCGGCCGGCGTCATCCTTGTGCGGTACCGGAAATGCCTCCGTCGACCGACGCGCCCGGACCGTGAGCGCTTCTAGCGTCTTCCTTGCCGGTTGCGATCGATCAAGGGAGAGCCATGACCACCACACCGCGCGCCGCCCGCCGCCTGACGGCCGTGCTCCTCGCCTTGGCGGCGTCCGCCTTCTGCGTGCCGGCGTCCGCCGCCGCCTCCCCGCCCCCGTTGGCTCTGTCCAAACCGACCGGTCCGCACTCGATCGGAACCACGTCCCTGCACCTGACGGACACCTCCCGCCCCGACCCGTGGGTTCCTTCGGTGGGCGCGAGAGAGCTCATGGTGTCCCTCTGGTACCCGGCGATCCCGCGGAGCGGCCCGCGGAGCGGCCCGCGGGCGCAATACATGACGCCGACGGAGTCGGAACTCCTGCTGAGGGACGGGGGCATCACCGGGCTGCCGTACGACGTGCTCAGCACGACGCGGACCAATGCGGTCAAGGACGCCACACCGATCGGCCGCCGCCTCCCTCTCGTCGTGCTGTCGCCCGGCTACACCAGGCCCCGTGCCACGCTCAGCACCCTGGCCGAGGACCTGGCGAGCCACGGCTACGTGGTGGCCGCGATCGACCACACCTACGAGAACGTCGCCACGACCTTCCCCGATGGGCGGGTCTCCACCTGCGCCTCCTGCGACGTCCCGCACGACCCGGTGTTCTGGGACAAGCTGGGTGCGGGCCGTGCGGCCGACGTCTCGTTCGTCCTCGACGAACTGACCGGCGCGCACCAGGCGTGGTCGGGTTCCCGTCTGATCGACCCGTCCCGGATCGCGATGGCGGGCCACTCCGTCGGCGGCGCGAGCACCATCCTCGCCATGCTGGCCGACTCCCGGTTGCGCGCCGGGATCGACATCGACGGCGTCACGAACACGCCGATCCCCGACACCGGGCTGTCGCGGCCGTTGCTGTTCCTGGGCCGGGAGTCCGCGTACAGCCCGGGGATCGGGAACGCCCGCTCCTGGGAACGCGACTGGCAGCACCTGACCGGCTGGAAGCGCTGGCTCGTGGTGTCCGGCGCCGAGCACGCGTCCTTCACCGACGTCGGCCTGCTGGCGGAGCAACTGGGCCTCGACATCGGCGCCGTCCTCCCCGCCGCCAGAACCGCAGAGATCACCCGCAGGTACACCAGAGCGTTCTTCGACCTGCACCTGCGCAACCAGCCCCAACCCCTGCTGGACGCACCGTCGCCGCGCTACCCGGAACTCAAGTTCTGCGCCGTCGAGACCAAGACCTGTCGATAGCGGATCAGTCACGCGCCGACAGGGGCATCCCGGCGACGACGATCCGCTGGGTGATCGGCGTGGGGTGGTCGCCGTTCTTGGCGTCGTTGGCGGTCACGCCGTAGACGAGCCGGCGCTGCCCGTCCGCGGTCCCGCCGAGGCCCGCCAAGTAGCCGTACCGGCCGCCGCCGCTCGTGCCCCAGACCGCACCGACACCCGGCAGCGTGAACCGCTGGAGGCCGACGCCGTAGCTCGCCGCCTTGCCGTTGGTGTCCTCGACCGGCGGCGCGGCGAACAGTTCACGCTGCTCGGCGGGCGGCCGTAGCCGTCCACCGAGCAGTGCCGCGGTGAAGACGTCGAGGTCCCGCGTGGTGGAGACGATCGCACTGGCCGCCCAGCCGAACGACTGGTTCCAGCGCGTCACGTCGAGCAGGGTCCCGTCGGTCATCACCTGGTAGCCGCGCACGTGCGGGCCGTGGATCACGGGGTCGTGGTTGAGCGCGGTTTCGAGCTGTCCGCACGCGAGTGACGACCGTCCGCGAGTCGAGCGTCTTGACCCCTGCAAGGCGCCTGGCTGTGGGCAGTGAACACGCAGCACGCCGCACGACCCGTCCGACCTCCGGGGGCAAGGCTCGCTTCGGAATATGCCGGGGTGTGTCCTCATCCCGCGGGGGTGAAGCCGCCCCAAACCGCGTGGGGGCCGTCGGGGGCCGTGGCTTGCGCGCCGTAGCTGTCGGCGTGGGCGTCGCGCGTGCCGTTGGGGTGGTTGTACTGGGCGGCGAAGGCGTGCTGTCCGGCCGGCACGGTGCGGCCGGGCTTGAGGTCCCAGCGGTGGACCAGTGTGCCGTCGATCTCCTGCACGGTGATGGTGAAGTCGTCGCCGGGCCCGGTCTGCCACTGGCCGGTGGTCTGCACGCTGCCGGTCTGCGTGATGCGCAGTTCCACGGTGAGCGCGGTGAGCGGCTGGGTGGTGGTGAGGGTGAGTCTGCTCTGGGTCCAGTAGACGTGGCTGTTCGGATCGATCGAGCCTTCCGACGACAGCGGCCCGTCCGAGAGCTGGTTGTCGGCGGGCGAAGCCGAGTTCGGATCGCCTGCCGTCGGCCGGCCGGCGGTCGTCCGGTCCGGTTGACCCTGTCCGGGCGGCGGGGCCGAGCTGTCGGTGGTACGAGCGGAGTGCGTGGAGCTGGGAGTTCCGCTCGGGGACGTGACGGTGGCACTGGTCGCGCTGTCCGGGTGCGCCGGCGGGGTCTGGACGATGCCGGCGATGGTGAGGCCGGCGATCGCCAGGACTCCGGCCGCGGCGAAGCCGGCGAGTGCCACCTTGGGCCAGGAACTCGCGATGCCCGGGGTCCGGGGGCGGACGGTGGCGCCGGCCATGCCGCGTTCCACGCGTGCCAGCATCCGGCAGTGGTCGGGCTGGTGCGCCTCTGCGGCCTCCCGCAGTTGCCTGCTGATCTCCTCGTTCAACGACTCCTCCTCCCCGACACCACGTCCCCGGCCGCTTGCACGCCGAGCATGCGTTCCAACTCGGCCAGCCCTTTCGAGGTCTGGCTCTTCACCGCACCGACCGATATTCCCAGCGCCAGCGCGGTGTCCTTCTCGGACAGGTCGAAGGCGTGGCGGAGGACGACGCAGGCCCGCTTGCGGAACGGCAACCGGTCCAAGGCCGCCCGCACGTCCACCACGGCGGCCACATCCGGGTCCTGCACCTGCTGTGGACGATGTGACCAGAACAGCGCGACCCGGCGGCGCTCGCGCGTCGCGCCGCGGATTCGTTCCCGCGCCAGGTTCGCGACCACGCCGCGGGCGTACGCCAGCGGGTGCTCGGCCTGGCGCAGCCGGTCCCAGCGCTGCCACAGGGCGACCAGGGCGTCCGCGGCCAGGTCGTCGGCGGCATCCGTCTCGCCGGTCAGCAGATAGGAGAGACGTGACAGCTCGGCGTAGTGCCGTTGGAAGAAGGCGTGGAACTCCGCCGACGTGTCATCAGGGAGCATGTCTCTCGGCTGCCCTCTCCCTACCCATGCGCCCCTCCAGGTCCAGGGCGGCAACGTACCAATGGCCGGTCACCGGACCCGGATGCCGGGTGCCCCGACGGCCCGGCCGTGACCGCCGGTCGGGCCGGCGCAAGCGCCGGCCCGACGAACACGACGCGCCCGGTGGTCAGGACGGGTCGCCGTACAACACGCCGCGGCCGTTGGTGCCCACGTAGACCCGGCCGTACACCTCGGGGTCTCCGGTGATGACACCGCCGACGGTTCCGCCGAACTGGTTCCGGTCGTCGTTGATCCTCACCCAGGCGGCGCCGCCGTCGGTGGAGCGGAAGATCCCGGTGACGCCGTTCACCGTGCCGATGAGGTAGAGGGCGTGGTAGCCGGCACCGGGGGCGGCCTTGCCGAACCCGACGGCGTCGGCTCCCTGCACGCTGCCCAGCTTCTTGAAGCTCACTCCGCCGTCGGTGGAGTGCGAGAGCCCGCTGCCGTCCGCGATCCACAGGTCGCCGGCGTTGTCGGGAGCCGCCTTGAGGCGTCCCCCGGTGAGACCACCGGCGCGGGCGGTGAAGTTCCTGCCGCCGTCGGTGCTGGCGAACAAGGTGCCGCCGCTGAGCGCGTAGAAGGTGCCCGCCGTGGAGCGGTCGGCCACCACGGCTGTGCCCGTGGGCAGGCCGGAGGACGCCGTCCAGGTCTTGCCCCGGTCGGTGGAGACGTAAGGCACCTGCCCCGATGCGGTCCACACCACGGTGCCGCCGTCGGCCGAGATCGCCACGGTGCCGCCGCCCGCGGCGCTCACCGGAGCCCCGGCGAACGGCGTCCAGGTGGCGCCGCCGTCGGTGGAGTAGGCGCCGCGCTCTTCGTGGCTGTAACCGACGCGCACCACGGTGTTCGGCTTGGCCTGCGCGAAGTCGATGCCGGTGGTGTTGCTGAAGCGTGGCCCGGACGAGGCCGCGGCCGGCACCTTGTCCAGGTCGTCGTGGCGGAATCCGCCGATGTCGCCGAGTGCGCTGACCAGCTTGCCGCTGGGCGGCGCGACCAGGCCGAGGACCGCGGTCTCCTCAAGTCCCTTGACGGGGACCGTCCAGTGCGTGGCGCCACCGCTGTCCGCCGCGGTCACGTCCTGGCTGGCCCACAGACCCGCTCCGGTGCCGTACAGGACGTGCCCGGAGTCGAAGGGGTCGATGGCCAGCGCGCCCATCCAGTGGCCGATGCCGGTGCCGACGTAGGGCGCCGCGGAGGCGTCCCGGACGGACGTGTCCCCGAGTGCCTTCCAGGTGGCGCCGCCGTCGGTGGAGCGGTACAGCTCGTCCGAAGGCCACCAGCGGTCGAGGGTGGTGACCATCACCGTGGACGGGCGCTGCGGGTCCACCGCCAGCCCGGCGTAGCCGAAACCGGTGCCGGGGATCGGCGAGATGTCCTTCCAGACTCCGCTGGACGGCGTGTGCTTCCACACCGAACCGGCCTTCACCCCGTTCGGGCCGGGGGCGTCGGTGTACGTCACGTACAGCGAACCGTCACCGGACAGGACACCGTGGTGCGGCAACTGCCCGGTGGGCTGGCCGGGCACGGCCTGCCAGGTGCTGCCGCCGTCGGTGGAGCGGTACAGCGAGGTGGTCTTGTCGGCGGCACCCACGTAGATCGTCTTGCTGCCGGCGGGTCCGAAGGTCACGAAGGACAGGCCGACTCCGCTGCTGCCGCCGTCCTTGACGGGGAAACCGGCGACCTGGCTCCACGTCGCGCCGTGGTCGGTGCTGCGCCACAGCCCGTTCTTGCGGGTGCCCAGGTAGAGGGTGCGGTTGTCGGCGGGGTCGATCGCGAGCCGCTCACCCATGGATCGGCCGTCCTCGTTGCCGCCCAGTTTGAACGGCAGGTCGGTGCGCTGGAACGTCTTGCCCTGGTCGGTGGAGCGCAGGATCGCGCCGTTGCCCGCCCAGTGGTTGGTGTAGGTGCCGGTCGCGAGGTACAGGCGCTCGGGGTCGACCGGGTCGGTCGCCACGCTCTCGATGCCCAGCATGTTCCAGTCCGCGACCCAGTCGGTCAGCGGCACCCACTGGCCGGCCTTGCCGTCCCAGCGGTACGCGCCGCCCATGTCGGTACGCGCGTACAGCAGGCCCTTGCGGTTGGGGTTGAAGACGAAGCCGGTGACGAAGCCGCCACCCGCGATCTGGACGTTGCGCCAGGTGTAACCGCCCGAACCGGTCCCCGGCTTGGACGGCGTGGACGGTGCGGACGGCGTGGCGGACGCACTGTGGGAAGGCCTCGGCGCGACGGCCGCCACCGCGGGGGCCGAGGGAGTGGCGACCTTGTCCGCCCTTGCCAGCTTCCACTGCTGGTCGGCGCCGCCCTGGTCGGTGGATTGGACGACCGCCTGGCCGTCGGAGCCGGAGCCGTCGTTCGCGCGCAGGACCATGCCACTGCTGCGCGAGACGATCTTCACCGCACCACCGCCGACATCGGTGAGCTTCCACTGCTGGGTGTCGGCGCCGGTGTCCGACTGCTGTTCGACGTTGGCCGGCGCCGTGGAGGCGCTCGGTACCCCCAGCACCTTCCCGCTGTTGTGGTTGACCAGCTGGTAGTAGCCGCCGTCCACGGGCTTCAACCGCCACTGCTGGCTCGCGGCACTGGCGGCGAGCTTCTCCTGCTGGATCCGGACGCCGTCCGCGTTGTCCGCCCCGGCCACGTCCAGCGCGTTGCCGTTGTGCACGGAGACGAACTGGTAGTAGGCGGCGGCGTCCACCGTCACCGCCTCCGGGTCGTCCTGCATGAACAGCAGATAGGGACTGACAAACGTCGCCACGCCCACTGCCAGGGCGATCACCGTCCAACGCCCGCGGTGGCGCCTGCGTCTCCGCGGCACTGCGCCGCCGCTCCGGCGCACGCGCCGGCCGCCTGCGGACTCGGTCTCACTCATAGCAGCACTCCTTGAGTCTGCCGTGTCTCACACACGGCTCAGGGCGGTGCCACGCCTCCCGAGCACGCTGCGCGACTCGCAGCAGTCAGGACCGGGCAACCCAGCGTTCGATCCTCTTCGGATCTGCCCGCAAGTTGCCGCTGCTCCCGAAAAGGTTGCCGCCCGGTCCAAAGTTTTTTCGGACCTCGCTCCCTGCCGTGCGACCTCGGGCGTGCGGACACGCGGGGGATTCGATTCGAGGAAGCCCGACGTGTCCAACAGCGACCGAACGCCCTTGCCCAGCAGGCGAACGACGGCCTTCGGTCCGGCTCGAACCCCGGATACCGGTGTAGGCCGGGACGGCGCGGCACGGCATCGAACGTCGATGCCGTGCCACGACGTACCACGCGTTTGTGTCCACAGTGGCCGCCTATGCGGCCGGCGCACCGGTCGCGGCCAGGAAACCGGCCAGCAGGGCGGTGACCGTGCCGATCACCGTTGTTCGACTGCCCATGTTCACCATCTTCTCTTTCACCGGCTGAGTGGGCCCGGCGCTGGACGCGCCCGAGTCGGAACCGCTGGTTGCGGTAGTCCGGGATGACTCCACTGCACGATGCGTGCCGCCTGCCGGGCGCCCTGTACGGGCGAGCCCGGTCAGCGCGACGCATCCCCGTCGCAGGCGAGGGGATGGTCCTCCGTCACGCCGCGCGCGTGACGGACGCGCTCAAACCGCTGAGCCGGCTAAGAATTCCGCTGCGCACGTGGCTGACATGGGTCTCCGTCACCGTTGACGGCATGCGCCTGTCCGCTCGAACAGGACACAGCCATGGAACCTTCAACCTCGTGCGGTCGAGCGCCACTTCGGCTTCGTGACTCGCGGCAGTGGATGTGAACGCTAACAGCGTGGGAGCGTGACCGCAAGGCTTTTAAACTTGCTAAACCTGCTGAAACGTATCAGATGCGAGCGTCAGGGGCGGTGCGGAATGTTAACGCAAACATTGGCGATTATCGGGCCGCGACGCTCGGATCCGGCGTGACCTGGGCGGCGTGACAAGCCACTGGTACGGCAGTGATCGTCTCAAGTGGATTGGTTGCTTGACATGACGTCGCCGCCCACCGTCCAATGTGGCGCTGACGCACATCATCACGCAGCCAGGGAGACATAAATGCAGGCAAGATCACGGTGGCTCATCGCCTGCGCCGCCGCTTTGATCGCCGCCACGCTGCAGCCCGCCGCACCGGCGGTCGCGGAATCCAACGGTGGAACACGGGTCATGCCGCTGGGCGACTCGATCACCGAAGGGACGCAGGTGCCGGGCGGATACCGCATCGGGCTGTGGCAGCGGTTCGGGGGTGGGAACTACCGCGTGGACTTCGTCGGCGCGGAGTTCAACGGCCCGGCGTCGTTGGGCGACCACGACCACGAGGGTCATCCGGGCTGGCGCATCGACCAGATCGACGCGAACGTCGTCACCTGGCTCCGCAACACCAACCCACGTACCGTGCTGCTGCACATCGGCACCAACGACGTGCTCCAGGACTTCGACCTGGCCAACGCGCCCGCGCGCCTGTCGGCCCTGGTCGACCGCATCACCGCGACCGTGCCCAACGCCGACGTGTTCGTCGCGACGATCATCCCGTTGGCCGGCGAGGCGCGGGAGTCCGCCGTGCGCGCGTACAACGCCACGATCCCCGGCATGGTGCAGAGCAAGGCCAACGCGGGCAAGCGCGTGCGCCTGGTCGACATGCACGCCGCACTCACCGCCGCCGACCTGATCGACGGGGTCCACCCGACCGCCACCGGCTACGACAAGATGGCCACGACCTGGTACAACGCGCTGCGCGCCGTGCCCGGCAGCATCGGCGATCCCACGAGGCGGATCGTCGGCGTGCCCTCGGGCCGTTGCACGGACGTTCCGGGGGCGACCACCACCAACGGCACGCAGGTCCAGCTGTGGGACTGCCACGGCGGCACCAACCAGAGCTGGACCTACACCTCCGACAGGCAACTGGTCGTCTACGGCACGAAGTGCCTGGAAGCCTCCGGCTGGGGTTCCGCCAACGGCACCCAAGTGGCGATTTGGGACTGCCACGGCGGCGGCAACCAGCAGTGGAACGTCAACGCCGACGGCACGATCACCAACGCGCTGTCCAACCTGTGCCTGGACGCCTCCGGCTTCGGCACCGCCAACGGCACCCGGCTGATCCTGTGGTCCTGCACGGGCCAGGCCAACCAGCAGTGGAGGTCCTGACCTCGGTCAGGTGTCGGCCATGCCGGGGCCGCCGAGCGCCGTGACGACGGGCTGAGCGGCCCCGGATTCGATGGTCTGTTCGACGAGTGAGGGGCCTTCCTCTGCCGGGTTACCCTGGCTTCGGCTGCAATCCCGGTGCTGCAAAGACGGGCGATCGGGCGACGGCCACCGGGACTTCCCGCCGTTCGCGCCCGTACCAAGCCTGCGAAGGCCCCTCGGCCAGCTGTCCGAGGGGCCTTCCGCTTGGGCACGCATCGGGCAGAACCAGTCCGTGGTGAGTCCGTGAACCCCGGCAGACGGGGGTAGATCCCAGCCGACGGCGACTGACGACAAAGATCAGGCCCCGAGCGCGTTTCCGCTGCTCAGGGCCTGATTCACCCGGCGAAAGGTGAGTGCCCCCGGCAGGATTCGAACCTGCGACACACGGTTTAGGAAACCGATGCTCTATCCCCTGAGCTACGAGGGCGCGTGGGGCAGCCTACCGGGTGGTGGGGGAGCGTTCGGGGGGTGGGGTTGTCACTCGGTGGGCCTAGGAGTGTGCACCTTGGGTTAGGGGACGGGGTCCGGGCCATCGGCTGTCTGGGGGAAGTGGGCCACCTCATCTGTTCCGCATCGGTCCAGTGAGGTACAGAGGGGGCATATCGCCCTCCGACGAAAGCCATCCCATGAGCAGTAGACCCTGGCCTGACTTCCGTCCCGGCCCCCTCGGTTCGGTCGGCGCCTGGTGGCGTCGGCTTCGTGCCCGCCCGAACGCCGAGCAGTACACGTTCGTCCCGGCGTCGACCTCGCACCAGCACCCGTTCGAGTCGCCGCTCCCCAGCGCCGTCTACGGGCTGGACTTCCACGCCCGGATGACGATCCACTGGCGCGTCGACCTGACCACCGGCGTACGGCACAACGCGCCGCGCAGCGCCGCCGTCAACGACATCATCCACCGGGCCAAGGCGTTGACCGAACGGGCCATGCTGGTCCACCACGCGCCGCTCCAGCACCAGCTGGGGGCGGAGCTCGCCGCCGAACGGCAGGTGGAGGGCACGCACGTGTGGGCACGGGCAGACGGGATCGAGTTGACCGTTGACGAGCAGGAGCTGGAGATGGCGCGCAAGCACATCGAACTGCTCCAGACCACCACCATGCGCCAGGCCGAACGGGACGCCGAACGTGCCGAGATCAAGTACCTCCGCGACGAGGTCCTGACCGACCTGTCCACCGCCACGATCTGGTGGCTGGTCCGCAACGGCTACGAGGTCGAGCAGGCCGTCGCCCTCAGCCGGCACCTGGCCGAACTCGTCGGCATCGCCTCCCAGCGCCGTGACCAGCACTGGGCCGACACGCTGGTCACCTCCTTCGAAAGCGCTCTCCCGCGCCTGGAAGACGGGCACCGCGCCGACGTCCGCCTCCACCTGGCCAAAGCCCTCGGCATCTACGGCGGCTCGGGCGTCGCCGCGGAGTTCGCCGAGCAGGTCGGCCTGCCCTACCACCAGAACGGCGCCAAGCCCCTGACGTAGCCAAATAATCCGACAAAGTCTCTAATCTGGTGACTGTGACCCAGAACCTGACCGAGGTGCGCGGTGCGGCCGTGGCGGGCGCGTTGCGCGTCCTCGCCCGGCTGACGCCGTTCGTCGAACCCGAACTGGTCGGCCTGCGCGACGTGGTGCGGCCCGGTGACGTGTGCGTCGACATCGGTGCCGCGCTCGGCCTCTACACCGTCTCGCTGTCCCGCCTGGTCGGTCCACAAGGGACAGTGCACAGCATCGAGCCGCTGGTGTTCGCGCACCCCGCGCTGTCCTACATCCTCCGCCCCCGGGAGGGCCGCAACGTCGTGCGGCACTCCGTAGCGCTGGGCGTCAGCGAGGGCCGTGATGTGATGAGCGTCCCAGTGCGCCACGGCACACCGGTCACCGGCCGCTCGTTCCTCACCGCCGGCGCGGACGGGCTCGGCTCCAACGCCGAGTTCACCGACCACCTCGAAATCCTCGTCCGCACGGACACCCTGGACCGGTTCTGCGCCGCCAACGCCATCGACCGGCTGGACTTCGTCAAGGCCGACGTCGAGGGCGCGGAACTGCGCGTGCTGCAAGGCGGTTCGGAGACCATCGAGAAGTTTCGACCGAAACTTCTCCTGGAGATCGAGGAACGGCACGTGCTGCGCTTCGGCTACCGGGCCCGTGACGTCCAGGACTGGCTCGCCGAACGCGGCTACCGCATGCACGCCTGGCACCGCAACGCCTGGCGGCAGGTCGACCGGATCGACGACCGGGTGCGGAACTACCTGTTCAAACCCTTGTTCAAACCCTGATCAGGGCCCCGAACAGCGGAAGACCCCGGTCCCTGGGGGTGGACCGGGGTCTTCCTGTGGGCCGGTCTACGTTGCGTAGACCTCAAGTTCGTAAATCGAGTATCCGTAAGTCGTGGCCCGTTGGGTACCCGTCATTCGTACGAATCGTGCCGCACCGGGTGGGAACGACGCAACATCCTGGCCGCCATCGCCCAAAGATGTCGTGTACACCGTGCGCCACGCGGCGCCATCGGTCGACAGCTCTATGCGATATCCCTTGGCATAGGACGCTTCCCACGACAGCACGACCCGGCCGACGGTGCGCGTCGCACCCAGGTCCACCTGCACCCACTGCTGGTCGGACCAGTCGCTGGCCCACCGGGTGTCGGGCTTGCCGTCGACGGCGTTGGAGGGCGGCGAGTTGTACCAGCCGGTTTCGTGGCTGCTGGAGGTGGCCGTGGTGCCGGCCGCCAGGTTGGCCACGTTCGCACCGCGGCGGGACGGGAACTGCACGACCTGCTGGTAGGTGGGCCGGTTCTGCCAGTTCACCTTGTCCTGCGTGATACCGCCCATGGCCCGGTGGATGATGGTGTCGGCGCACCACTGGTCGCCCGCCGCGCACGAGTCGTCGCCGGGGTACACCGCCGTCGCGGGCTTCGCCGCCGCCGCACGCAGGCTGTCCAGCAGCACCTGCCGGCACGCCACCACCGCGCCACCACCGCAGTAACGGGCGCCCAGAGCGCCGTCCACGCGGTCGCCGAGCACGGCCCGCAGATCCTTGTCGACGTAGCTCCACCAGCCGTACTGGAACGACGAGCCCTTGTGCGGCGCGGCGCCGTGCGTGTCCGACGGCGCTTCGTCGACCTGGAGGGCACGCGTCAGCTGCCCGTACAGCCCGTCACCGAGCCCCGGCTTGAACTGCGCCTCCACCAGCAGCGGCCACCACGCGTCGAGCAGCCGGATCGCCTCGGCGTGCCCGTACGCCTTGCTGCCGCGTGACGTCTCCTTGCGCAGCGACCCGGACCGCAGCCAGTCGCGCAGCTTCGTGACCGCCGCCGACAACGTCGGATCGGTGACCGCGGCCGTGTCGATCACCCGCAGCATGTCCGGCAGCACCTGTTCGGCACGCAGATCGGCCACACCCGCCTCGGCCATCGCCTTCGTCAGCGACGCCCGCGTGACAGGACCGCGTGCGATCAACGCCCGCACCCGGTCGTCCAGCAGGTCACCGCGGTGCACGGAGCCGTTGCCGTAGCCCGACGCCGAGTAGTCCAGCGCCTGCTTGTTGTTCCAGCTGATGTAGTAGTCCTGGTTGATCGAGTTCGGGTGCTGCGCGAACGGCGTGTACGTCGCCGTGTTGCGGTCGGCGTTCCAGCCCTCCCACTCGTACGCGGCCTCGGCCTTCACCGGCAGGTTCGGGTCCACCGACGCCTTGCGCACCGGGTTCGCGCCGGAGTTGAAGTACGCGGTGTCCTTTGAGTCCACGTAGAACCAGTTGAACGCGTAGCCGACGTCCTCGGCCGCCCGCTGGAAGTCCGCTGCGGACTTGATCACGCCCGGGTCGTTGAACTCCTGGAACCCGATGATCGAGTCCACCTCGTGCAGGTAGGTCGAGCGCAACGACGTGTAGGCGACGAACTTCCCGTCCACCCGCGCCCGGCTCTGCACCAGCCCGTACTTCGTGCGGTACATGACCAGCGTGTACGAGCCGGCGGGCGTCGGGTCGGCCACTGTCGACTTCCAGGCGTTCTTGCGCTCCAGCCGCTCCATCGGCAGGCACTGCCCGTGGAACCGGTAGTGCAGTGACGACGCGGTCGGCGTGCCACCGGGCTCGCACAGCTCCACGGCGTACGTGTCGGTGATGTCCTGCCCGGCGGACGTCGCGCTCCACGAGTAGTCGACGCCACGCCCGAGCTGCACGTACATCGACACACCCGCGAACGACACGCCGCGCGACCGCAGACCCGGACCGTTCAGCTCCTGCAGCATCAGCAGCTGCGGCGCGAAGTAGCCGGTCTGCGGCCCCCACACGGCGATCGGGTTGCCGGTGTCGGTGTGCGCGCCGGACACGGCCAGCGCGTTGGACATGCCCTGCTTCTTGTTCAGCAGGTCGCGGGGCAGCACGCCGTCGGCGAAAATCCCTTCCGCCGCCTTGAGGTTCGCCGGGAGGTCCACAGTGGACGCGGCGGCGGAGGTCTGGTCGTAGACCATCGGCTCGGGCGTCACCACGCCGCCGTCGGGCAGCGCCACGCCCTGCGGGTTGGCGGGCGTCGTCCCGTACGGGAAGCGCTGGCCGTTGTGCAGGGTGAGCACCGACTCCGGGTCGTTCTGCTCGCGGAACGACCGCCACACCTGGTCGCCGACCGTTGCGCCGTACTTGTTCTGGGCGGCCAGCTTCACCAGCGCGTTCTGCACCTCGCCGCCGCCGCCCGCGCCGAACAGCCCGCCCACCACGGCCGCGATCGCGACCAGGTCGGTCGGCTGGAACGGCTGGATGTCGTTCCAGTTGGTGACCGAGTCGGCGTGCCCGGTCAGCACGTACTCGCCGGGGAAGTACCGGCCGTTCACCGACGCGGTGATGTAGGCGTTGATACCCGCGATGTAGTCCTTCACGTCCTGGAACGCCTGCGCGCCGCGCGGCCCCTGTGACGCCACCTGGTCGATCTGCGCCTGGAGGTCGGCCTCGGTGTACGGGATCTGGTTGTAGAAGCTCTGCTCCAGCACCCGGTTGCCCTCGGCGCCGCCCGCGAACCCGGACAGCTGGCCGCGGCCGAGGTGGCGGAACAGGTCCATCAGCCACAGCCGGTCCTGCGCGGCGGCGTAGCCCGCGCCGAACTCCGTGCCCGACCGGGTGGTGCCGTAGATGTGCGGCATCCCAATGGTCTTGTCGCGCACGATGGTGACGTCCGCGCGCGGTTTGATGGTGCTCTCGACCTGGTCGGCCGGGACGCCGAACGAGGCGTCGTTGAAGAACGCGCCCAGCTGCTCGTTGGTCAGACCGCCGTAGCCGGAGACGAGGGAGTCGTAGCGGCCGAGTTGGTCGGCGGAGTGCGCCGGACGGGTGCCGAACGCTTGGTGGCCGAGGATCTCGGCGAGCGTGGCGTTGCCGTTCTGGCCGGGTGGCAGCACGTCGTTGCACTGGCCCAGGCAGTAGTCGTCCGGGGTGAACGCGGTGGTCCTGACCTCGGCTTGGGAAGTCGTCGGGACGGTCAGTGCGGTCGCCACCAGGAGGGCGACCACGGCGAACGATCGGGTGGCTCTCCGCATGACGCGAAGCTCCTTCCAGGCAGGGATCGTGTGACGCACGTTACTGGCTGGTAAAGGATCGCGAAAGACCTTCATGTTTGATTCGGCCACCTGGCCCCACCAGCGGCACGGGCCTCCTGGCGTGACGCGGCCGCCGTCCGCGATCCAGGGCCATCGGCACCACTGCGAGCTCCCCTGTCCGGGTCACAAGCCCTGCGGCCGGTTGCCGCGTCCGCGTCAGGAAGTCGCGTGGGTCGTGAGTTGGGCTCGGGTATTTCCTGGCAACTGTGAACAGGCGGCGACGGCGTCTTTCCGTGGTGAGATAACGGTGAATTAACGGCAGCTTGCGTGTTCGTGCGCGATGCTGGGCGAGTACGAACACGAAACGCCAACGCGGGGAGGCGTCGTGATCAAGGTGATGCTGGCCGATGACGAAGACCTCGTCCGGTCCGGCCTTCGCATGATCCTCAGCAGCGCCGGCGACATCGAAGTCGTGGCCGAATGTGACGACGGGCACCTGGTGGCCGACCTGGCCCGCCGGCACCGCCCGCACGTCGTGCTGCTGGACATCCGGATGCGGTCGTCCGACGGGCTGATGGCGCTGCGCAGGCTGCGCGCCATTCCCGACCCGCCGAAGATCGCCATGCTCACCACGTTCGACGTGGACGAGTACGTGTCGGAGGCGCTGCGGCTGGGCGCGTCCGGCTTCCTGCTCAAGGACACCGAGCCCGAGCAGTTGGTCCGGGCGGTGCGCGACCTCGCGCTGGGCGGCGCCGTGCTCGACCCCGGCGTGGCGGCCCGCGTGCTGGCCGCGGTCGCCGACGGCGAGCGTGCCGCCGAGCCCGCGCGCCGACTGCTGGCCTCGCTGTCCGAACGCGAGCGCGAGGTCCTGGTCCTGATCGGACAGGGCATGTCCAACGCCGAGATCGGCGGCACACTGCACCTGTCCGAGGCCACCGTGAAGGGCTACGTCTCTTCGGTCCTGGGCAAGATCGGCGCCGTCAACCGCGTCCAAGCCGCCCTGGTCGCCTTCCGCGGCGGCCTGATCGCCTAGGAGTGTTTGATTGCCGCTCCTCCGGAGACAGCGGCTCGGTCGCCTGGAAGACGCGACCTCGCGTGGTGGTCGGGGTGGGAGCGGAGAGCTAGTTGCCGGAGACGATTTCGGGGACTGCTACGTGGGGTTCTACCTCTACGCGGTTGCGGCCGTGGCGTTTGGCGCGGTAGAGGGCCATGTCGGCGGCGGCGAACAGTTGGTCCAGTTTGGCGGGTCCGGCGGCTACGCCGATGCTCACCGTGGGGCGCTGGGCGGTGCCCAGGACCATGGTCCAGTCATGGCCGTCCACGGCGGCACGGATGCGTTCGGCGACCGTCGGGCCGACGTCGAACGAGTTGCCGCCCGAGTCGCCGAGCAGCACCACGAACTCGTCACCGGCCCACCTCGCGACCAAGTCGGCGGCACGGCACTCGCGCCGCAGCAACTGCGCGATCTCGCGCAACGTCGCGTCACCCGCCGCGTGGCCGGCGTCGTCGTTCACACCCTTGAACTGATCCACGTCCACCAGCACCAGCCACGGCACCCGGCCGCGCGCCGACGTGCCCTCCAGCAGACCGGCCGCCGCGCGTTCCAGCCCGAGCCGGTTCGCCAGCCCTGTCAACGGGTCGCGGGCCGCCGCCTCCTGCGCCGCCACGGCCAACCGCTGCGCCTGCACGGCCACCCGGCGCTGCTCCAACGCCTGCCCCAGTCCTTCTTGGAGGGTCACCGTCGCGGTCTTGTTCGCCGCGACCGAACAGCGCAACGCCGCCGCCTCGCCGACGTGGTCGTCCATCTCCGCGCAGATGTCCGCGAGATCCAGCGAGTACCGCAGCAGCAGCGACGCGTCGTTGATGGCCTCCGCCGCGGCGACCGCCCGGCTGGCCAACGTGCGCGCCTCCACCAGCCTGCCCTGCATGCGCCGGACCCCGGCCAACACCCAATTGGCCCCCGCCAACGACCACTTGTCGTCGGCGTCGCGCGCCTGCCGCAACGTCTCCGCGGCGGTCTCCTCGGCCTGCTCCAACTCGCCGACACCGGCCAGCGCACGGCTGTACGCGGCCATCAGTGCCCGCCGCATCTGCTCTTCCTCGGCCAGTTCCAAGCCCTCCTTGAGGCACACACGCGCCTCTTCGAAGATCTCCCGCGCCTCGTCCGGCGGCGCCGAGATGGCGCGGAAGTTCAACAGTCCGCCGAGGCCCTGGAGACTGTGGCCCAACACTTCGGCCGCGGCTTCGGACCTCGCCATCGCGCGGCGGGCGACCTGTGCGGATAACCGCACCATGTCGATGGCCGCACGGCGGTTGCCGATGCCCTCCAGCAGGTAGGCCAGCGCGTGCATCGCCTGGGCGGCGGCGAGGTTGTCGTGGTGCTCGCCGTCCAGATCGGTCCAGCCCTCCGCGGCCAGCTCCAACGCCAGCGGGATGCGGCCCAGCCGCCACGCCAGCTTGGCCCGGTTGACCAGCACGGCGGAACGCTGCCAGCGGTCCGCGCCCGGCGGCACCCGGCTCACCACCTGGTCGAACAGGGTGTTGGCCTCCGGTAGGCGGCCAGCGTTCAGCAACGCCTTGACCTCAGGGTCGAGTTGCGGCACCTGCCCCGCTACCAGCGGATCTTGCTGCTCCACTCGTGCTGACACTCCATTCCGACTCGGCGAGCCGGGTACGCGGACCCGCTCGCCGACGGCACGGCTACCACAGGCTACCGGCCCGAACGCCGTGTGTACCGCTCCTGGTGAACTACGTCGTCGAGAGGCATTCGGTTGCGCCAGCCGTGCCGTTCCAGGTCCGGTGTGTCCGGAAGGCGGTCCACGGGTCCGACGCACAGCCACGCCACCGGCCGCAGCGGCTGCGGGATGTCCAGCATCCTGCGCAGCGCATCCTCGCGGTAGAAGCTCACCCAACCGACGCCCAGACCTTCGGCGGTCGCGGCCAGCCACAGGTTCTGGATGGCCAGGCACACCGAGTACAGGCCGGCGTCGGCGATCGCGTGCCTGCCCAGCACGGCCGGCGAGCCGCGGTCGGGGTCGTAGGTGACGACGACGCCGACCGTCGACTCCAGAATGCCCTCGACCTTGATCTTGGCGAACAGCTCGGCCTGCTGCGGGTCCAATTCGGCGGCGAAGACACTGCGCTCGGCCTGGACGTGGTCGCGGAACGCGCGGCGGGTGTGCTCGTCGCGCACGACGATGAAGTCCCACGGCTGGGACAGGCCCACACTGGGCGCGGCGTGCGCGGCGGTGAGCACCCGGCGCAGCACCTCGGGCGGGATCGGGGCGCCGGTGAACTCACCCCTGGTGTCCCTCCGGCGGTGCAGGACGTCGTAGAAGCTCATTCGGACGATCGTGCCTCACACGATCCAGTGAACCGGCCTGGGGGACGGTGGCGTGCGTCTCAACTGGGACGTTGAATGGCCGGTCATGGTCGGAACAGTGCACGGGTCCGCGCTCGGCTTCGCGGGCGGCGTCGGGGTGACCGCCCTCGCCGCGAGCTGGCCGGTGTTCGCCCTGCTCCTGCTGGTGGTGGTCGTGGTGGTCGTCTCGTGGTGGACGACCGTGCTCGGCGCGGTGCTGACCGCGGTGCAGTGCTGGGGCCTGTACGCGAGCTTCGTCGTCGGCGACGAGGGGCACCTGGTGCCGGACTGGCCCGCGTTGGCGGTGCTGGCCGTGGCCAGCACCGCGTCGCTCAGCGGCCTTGTGAGGGATAGGGCAGCAGCGCCTTCTCCCGCGCGTTCTTGATCGCGGTGGCGACCTGGCGCTGCTGCTGCGGCGTCAGGCCGGTGACCCGGCGGGAGCGGATCTTGCCCGGTCGGAGATGAACCGTGGCGCAGGTCGTGGTCGGTCAGGTGGAGTTCGCCGACGCGCTCGTGCTGACCGGACCCGCCGGCGACGACGTGCTGACCGCGGTGCTGGACCGGGTCGCTTGTGGCACGCCCCGGTTCGAACTGTCTACTTTGGACGTCCCACGGTTGTTGGCGGTGCCGGTCGGACGGCGGTTCACCCCGGCGTTCGGGCCGTTGCTGCGCGGTGTGCCGTTGGAGCCCGCCGCCGGTGTGTCGGTGGTGCGGTTCGCCGCACGGCGCCCGTTCCACCCGATGCGGCTGCACGACGCGCTGGACGTGCTGCTGGACGGCGTGGTGCGGGCGCGCGGACGGGTGTGGGCGATCAGCCAGCCGTCCCCGCGTCATGTGGCTGGAGTCGGCCGGCGGCGGGTTGAGCGTCGGCGCGGACGTTCCCGACCCGGTCGACCGCCACGTCCTCGCGGACGATCGAGTGGGAAGGGCAGGTGTACCCGCTGATCGCGGTGGACGTGACCTCGGACTCGCACCCGTTCTGGACCGGCGCGCAGCGGGTCACGGACACCGCCGGGCGGGTCGAGAAGTTCAACCGCCGCTACGGGCGGAGGTCGGGCTGATGGCCGTCCCGAAGCGGAAGATGTCGCGGAGCAACACGCGGTCGCGGCGGGCGCAGTGGAAGGCGACCGTGCCGGATCCGGTGCCGGTGGTGACGTTGGACGGGCGACGGCTGATGGTGCCCCGACGGGTGGTGGCCGCTTACCGGCGTGGCCTGTTGCCCTGACACCCCGTGGTCGGCCTTCACCCTGGGTGCTGTGTTTGACCTTCACCCTGGGTGAGGCAGCACGGTTGACTCAGCCGGGCGAGGTGCCCGGACGGGGAAGGGGTGGGTCGTGGAGCTGCTGACCATCGGGGCGTTCGCGCGGGCCTGCAGGCTGTCGCCGAAGGCGCTGCGGCTCTACGACGAGCTGGGTCTGCTCACGCCCGCCCGGGTCGATCCGCTGTCGGGTTACCGGCTCTACGCGCCGGAGCAGCTCGACCGGGCCCGACTGGTGGCGTGGCTGCGCAGGCTCGGCATGCCGTTGGCCCGCATCCGACGGGTGTGCGCGCTCGACCCGGCGGACGCCGCCGACGAGGTGCGCGCCTACTGGGCGCAGGTCGAGGCGGACACCGCGGCCCGGCGCAGCCTGGCCACCTTCCTCGTGGAGCAACTGTCCGGGAAGGACACCACCATGACCGTCGCACTCCGGTACGCCCTGCGCACCGACCGCGGGCTCGTCAGGGACTCGAACCAGGACTCCGGCTACGCGGGCGAACGGCTGCTCGCGGTGGCCGACGGGTTCGGCGCCCGCGGCGAGTCGGTCAGCTCGATGGCCATCGACGCGCTCGCCCCGCTGGACACCGCCATCCCGGCCGGGGAACTGCTCAACACCCTGGCGGACGCGGTTCACCGGGCCGGTGCGGCGGTCGGCGACTACCTGTCGGCCCATCCCGCCGAGGAGTGCAGCGGGACCACGTTGACCGCGCTGGTGCTGTCCGGGTCGCGGCTGGGCCTGGTCCACGTCGGCGACGCGCGGGTGTACCTGCTGCGCGGCGGCGAGCTGTTCCGCATCACCCACGACCACACGGTGGTGCGGTCGCTGATCGACGAGGGCCGGCTGACCGAGGAGGAGGCGGTCAGCCACCCGCAGCGGTCGATGCTCGTGCGGGCCCTGCACGGCAAGGCGGTGCAGCCGGACCTGGCCCTGCACGACGCCCGGCCGGGCGACCGGTACCTGCTGTGCTCGGACGGCCTGCACACCGTGGTGCCGCAGGCGGACCTGCTGGAGGTGCTGGAGTCCGCGGCGGACCCGGACGAGGCGACGCGGCGGCTGATCGAGCTGGCCAACGCCAGTGGCGGCCCGGACAACGTGGTGTGCGTGGTCGCGGACGTGATCCCGGCCTAGCTCCCGGACGCCGGTGCGAGCGGTCCCTGGGTCTCGCCGTCCGGGGACGGTCGCCACTGGTCGAACGGCCGGTCCAGGTGCCACGCCTTGCCGTCGTGGGTGAGGACCCGGTCCTCGCACGTCTCCAGGTTCGACAGCGACTCGAACAGCTCGATGCTCCAGCCGAACAGCCGCCGGCACAGCAGGCGGATGGTGAGGCCGTGCGACACCACCAGCGCGGTGGTCGGGTGGGCCGGGTCGCGCATCCGGGTCTCCAGGTCGGTCAGGAACGCGGCCAGCCGGTCGTCCACGTCCGCGCCGGACTCGCCGTTGGGCAGCCGGAAGAAGAAGTGGCCGAACGCGTGGCGCTGGTGCTTGAGCACCTCCTGCCGGACCGGGTCCTGGAGGTTGCCCCAGTCCTGTTCCCGCAGCCGCGGCTCGGCCACCGTGCGTTCCACCTGGTCACCGAGGTCGAGGTTGCGCAGGGTGGCCCTGGTCCGCACGTACGGGCTGACGTAGACGGCCGCCGGGTCGCCGTTGAGCAGTTCCTTGATCCGCGGGCCGGCGGCCTTGGCCTCCTGCTCGCCCTGTTCGGTCAACGGGAGGGCGTGGTCGGGGACGCGGCAGTACGCCAGTTCGTCGACGTTGCCCAGGCTCTGTCCGTGACGCAGCAGGATGATCCGCACCGGTCCATGGTGCCGGTGTTACATTCGCAGGCGAAACCGGACGGAAGGTGTCACATGATCAAGTACGTCGCCCTGTACCGGAAACCGACCGACGTCGAGGCGTTCGACGAGGCCTACTTCGCGTCCCACCTGCCGTTGGTCGAACGGACGCCGGGACTGCTGCGGGCCGAGGTGGCGAAGGTCTCCCGGGTCTTCGTGCCCGGATTCCTCGGCGAGCACGAGCCGCACATCGTGGCCGAGATGTACTTCGAGTCCGCCGAGGCGATGAAGGCCGCCTTCGGGTCGCCCGAGTGGCAGGCCGCGGGCGCGAACCTGACCGAGATCGGCGGCGTGGAGCTGGTCGCCATGTTCGCCGCGGAGGTCGTCGCCGATGACGTCACCGAGGCCACCGGGGTCGGCGCCTGATGATCTCCGTGGTGATCGGCGGCGGCACGATGGGCGCCGGTGTCGCCCACCTGTTCCTGGCCGGCGGGCACGAGGTGGTGCTGGTCGAGGCGGGCGCCGAGCGGGCGTCGGCCGCACGGCGGGCCGTCGAGGCGTCGCTGGCCAAGGCCGCCGACCGGGGCAAGCTCGACGCGGTGCCGCACGAGCTGCTGAAGCACCTCACCGTGGTCGAACGCCTGGACGATGTGGCCGCGGGCGCCTCGCTGGTGGTGGAGGCGGTGCCGGAGGACGTCGAGCTGAAGCGGCAGGTGCTCAAGGCCGCCGCAAACGCTTGCCCGGACGCCGTGCTGGCGTCCAACACGTCGTCGTTGTCGATCTCGGCGCTCGCCGAGGGCCTGCCCGGCGAGCGGGTGCTGGGCATGCACTTCTTCAACCCCGTGCCGGTCCAGCAGCTGGTCGAGCTGGTCCACCACGCCGGGGTGTCCGCCGACGTCGTCGCCCGGGTCCGCGGTTGGGCCGAGGAGCTGGGCAAGACCGTCATCGAGGTGCGGGACGTGCCCGGCTTCGCCACGTCACGGCTCGGGGTCGCGGTCGGCATGGAGGCGATCCGGATGCTCGAAGAGGGCGTCGCGAGTGCGGAGGACATCGACACCGGGATGCGGCTCGGCTACGGGTGGCCGATGGGCCCGTTGCGGCTGACCGACCTGGTCGGGCTGGACGTCCGGCTGGCCATCGCCGAGCACCTGGCGGCCGAGCTGGGCCCGCGCTTCGAACCGCCGGGGCTGCTGCGGGACAAGGTCGCGGCTGGTCATCTCGGCCGGAAGACCGGTCAGGGCTTCTTCACCTGGTAAGCAGGGTGGCGTGCGGATTCGCGAATTGACCGACGACGATGTCGAGAACGCCGCCAGGCTGCGCCGGGTGGCCTTCGGCCGGGGCGAGCCGGCGCCGTTGCGCCCCGGTATCCGGGGACTCGGCGTCGAGCTGGACGGGCGGCTGGCGGCGGTGCTCACGATCAACGAGTTACACCAGTTCTACGGCGGCTCCACCGTGCCCATGGGCGGCATCGGGGGCGTGGCCGTCGACCCGTCCGCGCGGGGGCGTGGGGTGGCGAGCGCGCTGCTCGACGCCGCGTTGCGGGACATGAGGGAGCACGGCCGGCCGCTGTCCGTGCTCTACGCGACCGTGCCCGCGCTCTACCGGTCGCGCGGGTGGGAGCGGGCGGGGGTGTTCGAGTGGCTGGACTTCCCGCTGGACCGGATGCCCGTGGGCGAGCGGGTCGTCACCCGACCAGCCGAGGAGGGCGACCTCCAGGCCCTGCACGCCTGCTACACCGACGTCGCGTCCACGGTGAACGGGCTGATCGACCGCAGTGCGCCCGCCATCGACCTGACCCGGGCGCTCGACCTCGACGTCGTGTCCGTGGTGCCCGGTCACGACGGGGAGGTGCGCGGCTACCTCACGGCCCAACGCCGTCCCGACGAGCTGCGGGTGTTCGACCTGGTCGGACGGGATGTCGTGACGCAACTCGGGCTGCTGCGCGAACTCGGCAGCTGGGCCGGTGTGCTGGACCGGGCGTTGCTCCGGGTCACCGATCCCGCCGTCACGGGCCTGCTGACCAACCAGGCGATCGAGTACACCATCACCACGTCCGCGTGGCTGCTGCGCGTGGTGGACCTGCCTGCGGCGGTCACGGCACGGGGCTGGCCTGCGGCGGAGTGGCTGAAGCCCGCGTCCGTCGACCTGGACATCATCGACGAGCACGCGCCGTGGCACGCGGGCCGGCAACGGCTGGTGGTCGAGGACGGCCAGGTGCACGTAGAGCCCGGCGGCACCGGTGCCGTGCGACTGCACGCCCGTGCCCTCGGACCGTGGTTCAGCGGCATGCAGGACACCCACGCCCTACGCCGCGCCGGCCTGCTCGACGGCGACGCGGCACTGCTCGATCACCTGGTCGGTGCCCCTGGCATCCCCCGTCTGGCTGATTTCTTTTAACCCAACCGCCCTCACTGCTTCGCCGCCTGCAGGACCACCACGCGAGGACGCGAACGATCGACTTCCAGGCGACCGAGCCCGCGACGCCGGAGGCGGCGCAATTCAACACCTCAAAATTTGACGGGTAGCTCACACGAGCTTCTCAGGCGACTCTCAGGACCACGAGCAAGACTGACTCCCATGCGCATCCTCGTTGTCGACGACGACAGGGCCGTGCGTGAGTCGCTTCGTCGCTCACTGCAATTCAACGGCTACCAGGTCGACCTGGCCGGTGACGGCCAGCAGGCTCTAGAGTCCGTCGTCTCCCAGCGTCCCGACGCCATGGTGTTGGACGTGATGATGCCTCGCCTCGACGGGTTGGAGGTGTGCCGCCGGTTGCGCAGCACCGGTGACGACCTGCCGATCCTCGTGCTCACCGCCCGTGACGCGGTGTCCGACCGGGTGTCCGGGCTGGACGCCGGCGCGGACGACTACCTGCCCAAGCCGTTCGCGCTGGAGGAGCTGCTGGCCCGGCTCCGCGCGCTGCTGCGGCGGGCTGTGTCGGATGCCGAGGAGCCTGCCGGCGCGGTGCTGCGGTTCGCCGATCTGGAGCTCGACCCGAGCACCCGGGACGTGCGGCGGGGTGACCGGCCGATCAGCCTCACCCGGACCGAGTTCGCCCTGTTGGAGCTGTTCCTGGCGCACCCCAAGCAGGTGCTGACCCGCGGTCGCATCCTGGAGGACGTCTGGGGCTACGACTTCCCGACCTCGGGCAACGCGCTGGAGGTCTACGTCGGCTACCTGCGCCGCAAGACCGAACTCGACGGCGAGCCCCGGCTGCTGCACACGGTGCGCGGCGTCGGCTACGTGCTGCGGGAGACCCCTCCGTGATCGGTGCCGCCAACGGGCGACTCCAACGGGTGTCGCTGCGGGCCCGGGTGACGCTGCTCGCCGCGTTCTGCGTCGCCGGGGCCGTCGCCGTCGTGTCGCTCGGCGCGTACATGACGGTGAGCCAGAACCTGCACGACCAGATGGACGAGAACCTGCGGCAGCGCGCGGACGCCGCGGTCAACGCGCCGAAGGTCAACAACAACGTCAACGAGATCCCCGGCGCCTTCCTGGCCGCCGGTGACATCCGGATCGGCGTGCTCGACGTGAGCGGGCTGATCCAGTACCCGAAGGGCACGGTCGCGCCGCCGACCCAGCCCGCCGACCTGGACGTGGCGCGCGGGAACCGGCTGGAGAACATCTGGACCGACGTGCGCACCGACTTCCGGGTGATCGCGGTCCCCTACGGTGACGGCCAGGCGATGGTGATCGCCCAGTCCACCAAGCCGCTCAACATCACCCTGGGCAAGCTGTCCGTGGTGTTGTTCGTGATCAGCGGGCTGGGTGTGCTGGTCGCGGCGGTGGCGGGCACGGCGGTCGCGCGCACCGGGCTGCGGCCCGTGCAGCGGTTGACCGAGGCCACCGAACGGGTCGCGATGACCGGTGACCTGCGGCCCATCCCGGTGTCCGGTGACGACGAGCTGGCCCTGTTGTCGCAGCGGTTCAACGCGATGCTGGGCGCGGTGGCGGAGTCGCAGGAGCGGCAACGCCGGCTGGTCGCCGACGCGGGCCACGAGCTGCGCACGCCGCTGACGTCCATGCGCACCAACCTGGAGCTGCTGCTGGCCTCCGAGCGGCCGGGTTCGCCGACGCTGTCCGACGAGGACAAGGCGGAGATCAACGCCGACGTGCGGGCCCAGCTGGACGAGCTGACCACGTTGATCGGCGACCTGGTGGAGCTGGCCCGCGAGGACGCGCCGCAGGTCGTGCACGAGCCGGTCGACCTGGTCGAGGTGGTGGAACGGGCCCTGGACCGGGCGAAGCGGCGGGCGACCGACGTGCAGTTCGTGGTCGAGGTCGAGCAGTGGTCTCTTCTGGGTGATTCGAGCGCGCTGGAACGCGCGGTGCTCAACCTGCTGGACAACGCCGTGAAGTTCAGCCCGACGGGCGGCGTGGTCCGGCTGACCCTCAAGCAGCTGGGTGACGGCAGCGCGGTGGTCGAGGTGGCCGACTCCGGTCCGGGCATCGCCGACGCCGACCTGCCGCACGTCTTCGAACGCTTCTACCGCTCCTCGGAGGCCCGCACCCTGCCCGGCTCGGGCCTGGGCCTGGCGATCGTCAAGCAGGTCGCGGAACGCCACGGCGGCATGGCCTACGTCGGCCGCGCCCCGGAGGGCGGCGCCCAGTTCACCCTCCGCCTGCCCGGCCGCCCCACCCCGGTGCCGAACCACTCGTCCATCCCCGACCACGCCTCGAACTAGTCCGGCGATCCGGCCCGCCGCTGGTAGCGCGAGCGGGCCAGCTCGTGGGCGGCGCGGAGCAGCTCCCGCACCGCCGACTCCGTGCGCGGCCCCGGGTTCACCACGGCCAGCCAGCCAAGAGTGCCGTAGACGGGGTGCGCCATCACGGAGTCGATCACGCTGTGTTCGATCTCGTTGGAGTGGACCTCGTTGGAGTGGACGTCGCCCGTGGCCGCGTCGCGCGGCCGTCGACCGGTCCAGCTGGTGAAGGCCTCCTTCCCGGCGAAGAGGTTCAGCCGGAAGGTGTCGGGGCGGTTCAGCCGTGACAGCTCGTCGCCCGGGTAGTCCTTCGTCACGATCGTCGCGAAGGGCTGGCCCGTCTTCGGGACCTCGCCATCGGGCGCGTAGTAGAAGAACGTGTCGCCCCAACTGATCTCCGGTGAACCGTCGCCGGGCGCCGGCCTGAGGATCAGCACCCCGCCGAGGCCGTCGAGGAACTCGGTGATTTCGTCGATGCCCATGTGTTCTAGCGTTTCATTCATGTGGTTGTGGAGACTTCGGCCCGCATATGTCGAGGTGGGCCGGTGACAAGTCGCAAGTCGGCCACCACGCGGACGAGCGATGTCGCACGACGTGCCGGGTACTCCGTCCAACAGGTGCGCAACCTCGAACGCGACGGCGTGTTGCCTCCGGCGACGCGCACCGGCACGGGGTATCGGATCTACGGCGAGGCGCACGTGCTGTCCGCGCTGGCCTATCGGGCTCTTGCGGAGGGCACCGGGCCGGTCGAGGCCAAGAGGATCATGAACGCGGCGCACGCACATCCCGGTTCGGGCCTGTTCGCCCTGCTCGACGCGGCACACGCCCGACTCGCCACAGAGCGGCGAGAGCTCGAACTGGCCCAGGAAGCCGCCGCGACGATCTCCGGGGAACCGATCGACGACGTGCGCCCATCGGACGCCATGAGCATCTCCGAGCTGGCGGTCGCGCTCGGTGTGCGCACCTCGACGTTGCGGCACTGGGACGCGGAAGGCCTGGTCGTGCCCCGTCGAGCCGCCCCGCGAGGACCGCGGCGGTACTTCCCCGACGACGTCCGGGACGCCCGGATCGTCCACCAACTGCGCCTGGCCGGCTACCGCATCGCCCCACTCCGGGCCTTGATGCCGGAACTGCGGCGCACCCGCCGGTGGGAAGAAGTGATGACCACCCTGGCCGCCCGACGCGCGAGCATCGACGTGCGGTCGAGAGCCCTCCTCGACGGTGCCGCCGCACTCAGCGCGTTGATCCCCCGCGACGACCGATCGTCCCGGTGAGTAGGCGGCCGGTCGGGCCGCCTACCCACCGAACGCGCTAGCCCTTCGTCGAACCCAACGTGAGGCCGCCGATGAACTGGCGTTGCAGCACGAAGAACACCACGAGGGTGGGCAGTGCCACGAGCAGCGACCCGGCCGCGACCAAGTTGTTGTCCACGAAGAACGTGCCCCTGAGGTTCTGCAACGCCGACGTGATCGGCATCTTGTCGCCGGTCTGGATCAGCACCAGCGCCCACAGGAAGTCGTTGTAGATCCAGGTGAACTCCAGCGTCGCCAACGCCGCCAGCGCGGGCCGGCACAGCGGCAGGATGACCTGCCAGTACTGCCGGAACACACCCGCGCCGTCCACCCGGGCCGCCTCGCTGAGCTCGTGCGGGATGGTCTTCATGTAGTTGCTCAGCACGAACACGCAGAACCCGGACTGGAACGCCACGTGGATCAGCACCAGGCCGAGCTGCGAGTCCAGCAGCACCTCGCTGTCGCTCAACCACGCGGGCACCGGCGTGAGCAGGAACAGCCGGTACAGCGGCGTCACGATCACCTGCTGCGGCAGCAAGTTGCCCGCGGTGAACAGCATCAACAGCGCCAAGTTGAACTTGAAGCTGAACCGCGACACCCCGAACGCCACCATCGAGCTGAGCAGCAGCACGAGCACCAACGCGGGCAGCGTCACGATCAGCGTGTTCATGTAGTAGTGCGGCAGGTCCGCCTGCGTCCACGCGGTGCTGAAGTTGTCGAACGTCAGGCTCTCGGCGAGCGAGAAGTAGCCGTTGCGCGAGGTGTCGTCGTACGTGCGCAGCGACGCGTACAGCGCCCACAGCAACGGCGCCAAAGTCGCCAGGCACGTCAGGACCAGGAACACGTGCAGGAAGATGCGACCAGGCCGGAACGTCATGACCGTTCCTCCTCGCGGAACACCTGGACCAGGCGGGGGATGATGACCCCGAGCGCGATCAGCAGCAGGATCACCGCCAGCGCGGAACCCCACCCGATCCGGCTCGACTCACCGATGATGTTGTCGGTCACCAGCACGGACAGCAGCTCCAGTCCGTTGCGGCCCTTGTTGATCACGTAGACGATGTCGAACGCCCGCAGGCCCTCGATCACGGTGACCACGAGCACCACCACGTTCACCGGCTTGAGCACCGGGAACGTGACCCGGAAGAACGTTTGCCACGCGTTCGCGCCGTCCAGCGCGGCGGCTTCCTTCAACGCCGGGTCCACCGATTTCAGGCCGGCCAAGTACAGCAGCATGATGTAGCCGGTGTGCCGCCACCCGGCGGCCACCAGCACCGCGTACAGGTTGATGTCCGGATCGCCCAGCCAGTTCACCGGATCGGTCGAAGCGGTGCCGAGCACGCTGTTCAGCAGACCCTGTTCGGGCTGGTAGATCAGCTGCCAGATGAACCCGACCAGTGCCAGCGACAGCACCATCGGCAGGTACAGCGCGCTCTGGTAGAGCCGCCCGAACCGCAGTTGCCGGTCCAGCAGCACGGCCAGCAGCAGCCCGGCGATGGTCGGGATCACGAGCAGGAACAGCAGCCAGATCACGTTGTGCTGGAACGCGGGCCAGAACCGCGGGTACCGGGTGAAGATGTCGACGTAGTTCTGGATGCCGACCCACTCGATGTCCTCGAACCCGCCGATGCCGTCCCACGAGCTGAAGGACAGGACGACGGAGCCGAACGCCGGCACCCACACCAGCGCGATGTGCACCAGTGCCGGGATGCCGAGCATCAGGCCGAGGATGAGCTTGTCGCGGGGCGCGAGCGCGGTGGCGCGGCGCCTGCCCCGCCGGGGCGACGGTGAGGTGGGGCCCGTCGTCCCGGCGGGTTCGGGGGGAGACTGCAACGCGGTCACGCCGTCACTCCGTGAAGATCGTCTTCGCCTGGTCGGCCATCCCCTTGAGGATCGAATCGATGTCGTCGGGGTTCTGGACGAACGCGTTGAGCCCGTTGGTCGCCGCGTCGCTGGCGAAGCGCGGGTCGGTGTCGCGGTCCAGGAACTGGGTGATGTGCGCGGCTTCCTTGATGACCTGCGCGGCCTTCTTCTGCAGCGAGTTGTAGCCGGAGGTGTCGGCCTTGTTCGACGTCGCCACCGCGGTCGGGTCCGACTTGAGGTACGTGGCCTGCGCGGCGGGCGTGGACAGGAACTCCATCAGCTTGGCCGCGCCCTCGGCGTTGGAGGGCTTCTTGGACAGCATGTAGCCGTCGATCGGGGCTTCCACGGTGTCCTGGCCGTGCTCCGGGTTGATCTCCGGGTACGGGAAGAAGTCCAGGTCCTCCCGCTCGTCCTCCTTGAACTGCTGGGCGACGAACGAGCCGAGCAGGTACATGCCCGCCTTGCCCTGCTGGAGGGACTGCGCGGCCTCCTGCCAGTCCCGGCCCAGCGCGTTCTCCTGGTGGAACGGCAGCAGCCGCTTCCAGGTGTCGAACACCTCCTTCACCTTCGCGCTCTGCCAGTCCTCCTTGCCGGCCATCAGGTCGACGTGGAACTGGTAGCCGTTGATGCGGAAGTTGAGCTGGTCGAACGTGCCCATGCCGGGCCAGCCCTGCTTCTGCGCGAACGCGATCGGCGCCAGGCCGTCGGCCTGCATCTTCGTGGACAGCGCGACGAGCTCGTCCAGCGTCTTCGGCACCGTGTAGCCGCGCTGCTGCCAGATGCTCTTGCGGTAGAACATGCCCCACGGGTACTGGGTGAACGGGATCAGGTACTGCTTGCCGTCCGAGGCGGTGGACGCCTCCTTCAACGCGGGCTCGTAGCCGCCGGAGACCTTCGACCACACCTCGCTCAGGTCGCCGGTCAGGCCCTTCTCGGCGAAGAACCGCATCCGGTAGCCGGCGAACCAGGCCAGCACGTCGTCCGGCTTGCCCTGGAGGTAGTTGTTGATCTGCTCCTGGTACTGCTCGTGCTGCTTGGTGTTGATCGTGACCTTGAGACCCGACTCGGTCTCGAAGGCCTTCATCACCGCCGTGATCGCGTCCTTGGGCACCTGGTCGGACAGGTTGTTGCCGAACGTCACGGTGTCGGTGGCGGCGCCACCGCTGTCGGAGCCGCAGGCGGCCAGACCGGGGACGGCCGCGATGCCCGCTCCCGCGATGATCGCCTTCAACAGGGCGCGGCGGCCCATGAGCGGGTGGTGGGGGCTGGCGGAGAAGCTCGTCATCGTCGCTCCTACGGGTGACACTCAACCGGAATCAACCGAACACCGAACACGGAGTCAAACAAGATTGCGCACAATGTGGTCTGCGGCACACCCCCTGTCAAGGGCCGTTATTGAGCCGTTAACCCAGGTGACTTCGGCTGGATCGACGTGAACAGCGGGAGTGCGGCAAGTTTCGATCTTGTACCGCCGAACAGCGGTAGACGATCGATTTTGTTGGACTGTGTTGACGTTAGGGTTCACCGTGGGTCACCCTTGCGCCATGACGACTTGGCCCACCGACGTGCGCGGGCTTGCCTGGGGCGCCGACTACAACCCTGAGCAGTGGCCGGAGCAGGTCTGGTCCGACGACGTGGAGCTGATGCGCCGGGCCGGGGTGAACCTGGTCAGCGTGGGGATCTTCTCGTGGGCGTTGTTGGAGGTCGAGGAGGGCCGCTACGAGTTCGGCTGGCTCGACCGGGTGCTCGACCGGCTCCACGCCGGCGGTATCCGGGTGGACCTGGCCACCGCGACCGCCGCGCCGCCGCCGTGGCTGACCACCGCCCACCCCGAGGTGCTGCCGGAGACCGCCGAAGGCGTCCGGCTCGCGCACGGCTCGCGCCAGTCCTACTGCCCCAGCTCGCCGATCTACCGGACCAAGGCCGTCGCGCTCGCCCGCGCGTTGGCCGAGCGGTACCGCGACCACCCGGCGCTGTCGGCGTGGCACGTCGGCAACGAGTACGGCTGCCACGTCCCGCGCTGCTACTGCGACCGGTGCGCGGCAGCGTTCCGGACCTGGTTGCAGGCCCGCCACGGTGGCCTGGAGGAGCTGAACGAGGCCTGGGGCACGGCGTTCTGGAGCCAGCACTACACCGCGTGGGAGCAGATCCTGCCGCCGCGCGTGACGCCGGCGCAGAACAACCCCGGTCAGCTGCTGGACTTCGACCGGTTCTCCTCCGACGCCCTGCTGGAGCTGTACAAGGCCGAGCGGGACGTGCTGCGCGAGGTGACCCCCGGCGTGCCGGTGACCACGAACTTCATGGTCACCTGGAACTTCTCCGGGTTGGACTACTGGAAGTGGGCCGCCGAGGTCGACTTCCTCTCCAACGACCACTACACCCGCGCCGAGCACGACGAGCGGCACATCGACCTGTCGTTCTCCGCCGACGTCATGCGCGGCCTGGCCGGCGGCAAGCCGTGGCTGCTGATGGAGCACTCCACCTCGGCGGTGAACTGGCAGCCGCGCAACATCGCCAAGCTGCCCGGTGAGCTGCGGCGCAACTCGTACGCGCACGTCGCCCACGGCGCGGACGGCACGCTGTTCTTCCAGTGGCGGCAGTCGCGGGCGGGCGCGGAGCGCTACCACTCGGCGATGGTGCCGCACGCCGGACCGGACACGAAGGTGTTCCGCGAGGTCGAGCAGGTCGGTGCGGAGTACCAGCGGATCGCGGAGATCGTCGGCTCGACCGTGGACGCGTCGGTGGCGGTCGTCTACGACTGGCAGTCGTGGTGGGCGCTGGACCAGCCCGCGCACCCGACCTCTGATTTCCGTTACCAGGAGCAGGTTTTCGCGCTCTACCGCGCGTTGTGGCGGGCCGGGGTGACGGTGGACTTCGTGCCGCCGGCCGCGGACCTGTCCGGGTACCGGCTGGTCGTGGTGCCGGCGCTGTACACGGTGGACGACGCGACGCCGTACGAGGAGTACGTCGCGGGCGGCGGCCACCTGCTGGTCACCTACCTGTCCGGCATCACGGACACGCGCGGCCACGTGCACCTCGGCGGCTACCCCGGCGCGTTCCGCGACCTGCTCGGCGTGCGGACAGAGGAGTTCTACCCGCTCAAGGCGGGGGAGGCGGTGACGCTGGACGACGGCTCGTCGGCCGCGATCTGGACCGAGCACCTGCACACCGCCGGCGCGAAGGTGGTCTCCTCCTACGCCGACGGCCCGCTGCCCGGCGTCCCCGCCGTCACCCGCAACGACCACGGCGACGGCGTCGCCTGGTACCTGGCCTGCGGTTTGACCGGAGACGGGCTGGACCGGTTGGTGCGGACCGCGTTGCACGACTCGGGTGTCGACCACGCGCCCACCGGATCAGGGGACGTCGAGGTGGTGCGTCGTCGCGGTGAGGTGGCCGGCTCCGCCGTATCGTGGCTGGTCGCGGTCAACCACGGGGGCGGCGACGCGGAGCTGTCCGCGGTGGGTGTCGAACTGCTGTCCGGCGCGCGTGCGTCCGGCAGCGTGGTCGTGCCCGCCGGCGGCGTGGTTGTGGTCAGGGAAGAAGAGGTGTGACGTGCTGGCGCGTCAACGACAAGCGGTGATCCTGGAAGAGGTCCGCCGCACCGGCGCGGTGCGGGTGAGCGACCTGGTCGTCCGGCTGGGCGTGTCGGACATGACCGTGCGCCGTGACCTGGACGTGCTGGCCGCCCGCGGCCTGGTGGAGAAGGTGTACGGCGGGGCCACGTCCGTGGTCGGCCGCAGCACCGACGAGCCGGGCTTCGAGGCCAAGTCGGTGCGCCAGCTGCCGGAGAAGGAGGCCATCGCCGCGTTCGCCGCGGGTCTGGTGCGCCCCGGCACCGCCATCGGCCTGTCCGCGGGCACCACCACGTGGACGCTGGCCCGGTTCCTCGACGACATCCCGGACCTGACCGTGGTGACCAACTCGATCCGGGTCGCCGACGTGCTCCAGCAGAGCGGGCGCACCGACCGCACCGTGGTGCTCACCGGCGGCGTGCGGACCCCGTCGGACGCGCTGGTCGGGCCGGTGGCAGTGCAGGCGCTGCGGTCGCTGCACCTGGACGTGGTGTTCCTGGGCGTGCACGGCATGGCCGAGCGCTCCGGCTTCACCACGCCGAACCTGAACGAGAGCGAGACCGATCGCGCGCTGGTCGACGCGGCCGGTCGGGTCGTCGTGGTCGCGGACCACACCAAATGGGGCACCGTCGGCATCTCCACCATCGCCGCGCTGAACGAGGCGCACGTGCTGGTGACCGACGAGGGGTTGACCGAGCCCGCACGGACGGTGCTCGGCGAGCAAGTAGGGGAACTGGTCCTGGCGCACGTGCCGGGACGCGGAGAGGAACTGGCGTGAGGCGTACGGCGGGGAAACTTGCCGATGGTCGGGAGATCATCTACTTCGACGACACCCCGGACCCGCCGCCGCGGGACGCGGTGGACACCCGCGACCTGCCGCGCACGCAGCCGTTGTCCGAGGTGCGGCGGGACCCGTTGACCGGCGAGTGGGTGGCGATGGCCGCGCACCGGCAGACCCGCACCTACAAGCCGCCGGCCAACCTGTGCCCGCTGTGCCCGTCAACGCCGGACATGCCGACCGAGGTGCCCGAGTCGTCGTACGACGTCGTGGTGTTCGAGAACCGGTTCCCGTCGTTCGCCCAGGGCGTGCCGGAACTGCCGTCCACTGTGGACGGTATGCCGATGGTGGCGCGGGCGGCCGGGCGCGGTCGGTGCGAGGTCATGTGCTTCACGTCCGACCACGACACGTCGTTCGGCTCGCTGCCCGCGTCGCGGGTGCGCACGGTCGTGGACGCGTGGGCGGACCGCACCGCGGCGTTGAACGCGACGCCGGGCGTCGAGCAGGTCTTCCCGTTCGAGAACCGGGGCGAAGAGATCGGCGTGACGCTGTCCCACCCGCACGGGCAGATCTACGGGTACCCCTTCGTGACCCCGAAGACCGAGCGGATGCTGGCCGTCGCGGCGGACTACCAGGCGTCACACGGTCGTCCGCTGATGGGTGACATCCTGGCCGCCGAGCGGGCGGTCGGCACCCGAGTCATCGCGGAGAGCGAGCACTGGACGGCGTTCGTGCCCGCTGCGGCCCGCTGGCCGGTCGAGGTGCACGTCGTCCCGCACCGCCAGGTGCCGGACCTGCCCGCGCTGACGGACGCCGAACGGGACGACTTCGCGGTCCTCTACCTGACCGTGCTGAAGCGCCTGGACGCCCTCTACGACCGCCCGCTGCCCTACATCGCGGCCTGGCACCAGGCCCCCGTGCGCACCGGCCGTGACCTGGCCTGGCTGCACCTGGAGGTGTTCTCCGTGCTGCGCGCCCCCGACAAGCTCAAGTACCTGGCCGGCTCCGAGTCCGGCATGGGCGTGTGGGTGAACGACGCGACGCCCGAGCAGATCGCGGAGAGGTTGCGCGCTTCGGTCCCCGGCTGAGCGGTCACTTCATCAGGTCGTAGAGGAAGTTGGCGCCGATGCTCAGCGGCACCCCGAGGAACAGGCCGGACAGGAAGAACAGCCACTGCTGACGCCTGCTCTGCTTCACAGTGGTGCCCTGAGCGCTGTGGATGGTGGCCTCCACGAGCTGTTTCACCGCCTCGGCCTCGTCCTTGTGCAGAGCCGCCAGCGCCCGGTTGCGCTCGGCTTCCGCGCGAATGCGGTCCAGCGCGGCGGTCTGGAGGTTCAGCTCGGCGTGGATCTCCCGCATGATCTCGTCGGAGGCGCGGAGGTTCTCGCGGAGCAGCTCGATGCGGTCGGCCAGCGGTGACACGGCCGGGTCCGGCACGTGCGGACGGCGCCGCACGAGACGTCTGCCCAGACGTTCGCCCACATGTTCGCTCAGGCGGCCGAGCCAGGCGAACACCACCGACCCGAAGAGGCCGATGGCCGCGACGGCGGTAGTGAGCCACGGGTTGGTGTCGAACAGGGTGCTTAACAGATCGCCTACGACGCAGACACTCTCACAACAGATGCCCAGTTTCGTTTAAGGCTCCTCTCAGGCGGGCACCGCACAGTTGTGGACATGACCGAGAACGAGCAGCCGAAGCGGCCACAGCAGTCTCCGCAGCCTCAGCAGCAGAGCCCGTGGGCACGTGGCGCCGGTCCCGGTCATGGTGACGCCGGTTTCCAGCAACAGGGTGCTGGACAGCCGGAAGCCGACGCGGCGGGTGCTGTGCAGGGCGGCACCGACGCGCCGGAGTCCACCGGAGCGCGGGGTGCCTGGCAGGGAGGCCCGGCGCGACCGGAGGACACCGACGGATCGGCGGCAGGGGCCGGTCGGTCGGACGCCGGGTCGGCGGGTGCTCCGCAGGGGAGCACCGGCCGCCCGGCCGACTTCGGCTCGCCGGCCGCCACGCAGGGTGCCGCCGGCCAGTCGGGAACCGGTCCGACCGGCGCTGTGCAGGGCGGCGCCGGTCAGGCCGGAACAGGTGTGGCGGGCGCCGTGCAGGGCGGCGCCGGCCACACCGGAACCGGCGGGTTCGGCGCCGTGCAGGGCGGCGGCCGGCTGTCGGGAACCGGGCCGGAAGCCTGGCAGGGAGGCTTCCAGCGCCCGGAGCACACCGGTCCGTTCGGCGCACCGCAGACCAGCGCCGCGCAGGACCACCCCGGCTCGCCGACCCCACCCCCTTCGGGGTCGGCGCGGCCGGGTATGCCGGGCCTCTACTACGCCGAGCCGGGATCGGCCGCCGTCCCCGGGCGACAGCGCGGGAAGGGCAAGATCGTCGCGGGTGTCGCCGCGCTCGTGCTCGCCGTCGGCGGCATCGCGGGCGGGGTCGGCGGCTACGTCGGCTACCAGGCGGCCGACGAGGCCGGGCCGGTGACCAACGCGCTCAACCAGGCCCCACCCGCCCAGCAGACGTCCGACGCGCCGGAGGGCTCGATCGAGCAGGTGGCCCAGAAGGTGCTGCCGACCGTGGTTCAGGTGCAGGTCAGCGGCGGTGCCGGGTCCGGGTTCACGCTCAGCTCCGACGGCCTGGTGCTGACCAACAACCACGTGGTCGAGTCAGCCGCGGACGGCGGCCCGATCAAGGTGCAGCTCCAGGACGGCCGCTCGTTCGACGCGAAGATCGTCGGCCGCGACCCGTCCTCCGACCTCGCCGTGATCAAGATGGAGGACGTCTCCGGCCTGCCCACCGCCGAACTCGGCAACTCCGCCGACCTCAAGATCGGCCAGCAGGTCGTCGCCGTCGGCTCCCCGTTCGACCTCAACGGCACGGTCACGTCCGGCATCGTGAGCTCGCTGAACCGCCCGGTGCGGGCCGGTGGCGAGCAGGGCGCCCCGGACACCGTGCTCAACGCCGTCCAGACCGACGCCGCGATCAACCCCGGCAACTCGGGCGGCCCGCTGGTGAACATGCGCGGCCAGGTCGTCGGCATCAACTCCGCGATCTACAGCCCGAACTCCAGCCAGTCCACGCAGGGCGGCTCGGTCGGCATCGGCTTCGCCATCCCGATCGACCAGGCCCGCCGCACGGCCAAGGAGCTGTCCGAGACCGGCAAGGCCACCCAGACCGTGCTCGGCGTCCAGGTGGGCGACGCGCCGGACGGCGGCGCGCTGGTCCGCGACGTGACCGCCGGTGGCGCCGCCGAGGCGGCCGGCATCAAGACCGGTGACGTGATCACCAAGTTCGGCGACCGCGTCGTGGAACGCTCGGACACCCTGGTGGCCGCCGTCCGCTCCCGGGCTCCGGGCGAGAAGGTGCAGCTCACCATCGGTACGGACCGCACGGTCGAGGTCACGCTCGGCAGCCAGACCGTCGAGCCCCGCTAGCTCCCCGAAGACCCCCGGCTCACGTGCCCCGAGCCGGTTGTAGAGGCCGCACGCCCGACAGGCTCCCCTCACCTGTCGGGCGTGCGGCCTCTTGTCGTGCCCGGTCGGTTCTCACGGGCCGCCGCCGTCGATCTCGACCGTCGTGGCCAGGCCCCAGTGGTCGGATTCGTGGCTCTCGAACTTCACCGTGTCATGGGTCCGGACAGCGCGGGCGAAGATGTAGTCGATCCGGCGGGGCTCGTCGTCCGAGTCCGCCGGCGGCCAGTCGATCGTCGGTCCCTCGTCGCGTGTGATGTCGGTGTAGCCGTAGTCCGTCATGAACGCCGTCACCGCGTCGACCGTGTGGCGATTGGTGGTGACGTGGTCGATCGCCTGGTTGAAGTCACCGGTCACGACCACGGGGTTGGCGCGGGACTCGGTGGTCTCCTGGATGCGCCGCACGTCCCGGGCCCGCACCTCGTCGGGGAAGTGCTGTTCCAACGACAGGTGGGTGTTGTAGACGTCGATCACGCCGTGCGCGGTGGTGATCTGCGTGCCCTGGAAGGACCGGCGGTTCCCGTCGCCTTTGTCCGAGGGCAGCAGGATGCCCTGGTCGTCGTGCTCCTGGTCGAGCGTGATCGGCTGCTGGCCGAGGACGCCGTCACCGATTCGGATGAGCTGCGCGTTGCCCGACGACACGGTGTCGTAGGTCGGCGCCTCGTTCTCGTCCTTGCCGGGGTAGTACGTCTCGTTGACGACGTGCGCCCAGTTCAGCTCCCATGTGCCACCGGTCTGCGAGATGAGGCGGTCGCGCAGGTACTCGGCGGCGGGTTCGGCCATCTCCTGGAGGTTCGCGATGTCCGCGCTCTGCTTGAGCAGGTCGTCGGCGAGCAGGTTCAGGTCGTCCTGGTTGGCGTCCGTGCCCGCCGGGTCGCCTGCTTCCCGGTGGAACCCCATCGCGGCGTTCAGGTTCACCACCCTGACCGTGGTGGACGACGGCGCCGTGGTGGACGACGGCGCCGTGCCGAACGATGTCCCACAGCCGGTGACCAGCACCCCGACAACCACGACCGAAATGACCTTCGCGGACACCATGGCGCCACGGTAAACCGCTAGACCCTCGGGTGTCTCCGGCGAAGGGCCCGACCGATCAGGTTCGCGGTCAGTACGCCGAGCCAGCTCACGACTACCGCCACCAGCAGGCCGACCAGGTGGTCCCGGTCGTTCAAGCCCGGGTTGGCAGGGCCCGCGAACGGCCGCCACAGGAGTGGGACGGCCAGTAGGACGAGCACTCCGGTGAGGACTCCGCCGACCTGCACGGGTGCGCGCCAGGGCTCCGGCACCCACCGGGAGATGAGCAGGCCCAGTCCGCCGAAGAGGGGCGCGAGCAACACATCGTGTACGACCGGGCCTCCGATGAACCACAACGCCAGGTTCACGTCGATCAGCGGCAGCAGGAGGTACGCGCCCCAAGCGCTGATGGCGATACCGAGCGCACCGATCACCCACCTCATCGGATGACGTCCAAGCGGGTGACCCACTTGGTCTGCGTCACGCCCGGTCGGCTCGGTGCGATCAACCGGCACGGGTAGCCGTGGTCCAGGGGCAGGGTCTCGCCGTCGACCTTCAGCGCCAGCAGGGTCAACGGGTCGCGGGCGTGCGCGGCGGGCAACGTGCCGGCGCGGTAGAGGCCGTCGCGTTCCAGCGACTCCACCCGGACGTCCCCCGGCTCGACGCCGGCCAACGCCAGCAGGTCCCGCACCGGCACCCCGGTCCACCTCGCCGACGCGCTCCACCCTTCGACGCACGCGATCGGCAACTCGGCCGTGGTCTGCGGCAGCGCTTCGAGTTCGGCCCGGGAGAACTGCCGAGCACCGACTGTCAGCCGCCAGTCGGAGTCCACAGTGGACACACCGGCGGCGGTGGCGGTGCGGTTGACCGGGAGTTCGGCCGAACGCGTGCCCAGCACCGAGACGGAGCGCAGCCACGGCACCGTGCCGCCCGCCGTGGCCAGCACCGCGACCGCCGCCGCACCACCCGTGGTGAGCAGGAAACCGCGTCGGCTGAGCGTGCCCCGACGCACTTCCTCGGCGGGCGTGCGCATGAGCGGCAGCTTGACCGCGATGTGCACCAGCAGCGCGCCCACCGCGATCCACGCCACCGCGTAGTGCGCGGGCGGGAAGAAGAACTGCCACGGGTAGTTCTGCGTGGCGTTGAACAAGCCGGTGACCAGCTCGAAGAACGACGCGCCGAGCAGCACCAGGATCGAGCCGCGTTCCAGCGCGTGCGGCACGGACTTGACCAGCGGGCGTTCGAACAGCTTCGGGTAGACCGTCCACAGCTTCGCCAGCAGCAACGGGATCGCGGCCACACCCGAGGTGACGTGCACGCCCTGCGTGATCCGGTAGAGGCCGACCGGGCGGGTCGGCCAGGCGAACCACCCCGGCGGGTGCTGGATGTAGTGGCTGAGCAGCCCGGTGACGAAGCACAGGCCGAACGCGATGCCCAGCCACAGGCCGATCCGGGTGGCCGTGTGCGGGCTGGACTCCCGGCTCACCTTCACCACCGGAAGCCGCACCACCGGAAGCCGGAAGACTTTCACGACCGCACCAACTCGGTGAACCAGCGGCCGTCGAGTTCAGCCAACCAGAGCCGCTTGAGACCGGCCCGCGCCGCAGTGGGTCCGATGGCCCGCGCGTCCACCCGCGCCCAGTCGAACCACGCCCCATCACCAACCCGCGCCCGCTCCCGACGCAGCCCGCAACCGGGCGCCTCAACCTCCACCAGCACACTCCCGCGCCGATGCAGCAGCGCTCGTGCACGGCGAAGCAGCACGACGGGGTCACCGCCGATACCGATGTTGCCGTCAGCGAGCAGCACATGCGCCCACCGACCCACCCCAGGGAGCCGCGCGAACACATCACGGTGCAGCGCCATACCACCACGGGTACGGGTGAGCGCAACGGCCAGCGGCGAGTTGTCCACGCCCAACGCCACAACCCCACGCCGCACCAGCGCCGCCACCAACCGACCGGGACCGCAACCAAGGTCGATAGTCGGCCCATGACACGCGTCGAGCAGCACGTGGTCGGCGTCGTTCGCATCCTCGTGCCACCGCTCGACCGGCAGCGACACGTGGTCGCCGCCGGCCAGCTCCAGCCGGCACTCCGTGCCGCTGAGCCCGACGTCGAACGTGGTCATCGCAGCACCCCGAGGTGGGCGAGGGCGGCGGCGAACCGGGTACCCGGCACGGCCGCGGCGACTTCGCGGGCGGTGGTCATATCGTCCACATCGGACAGAACGGGCAGCATGCCGATATCGCGTTCCCCCAAGGCCGACAACGTGTGCGCGCCGGTGTCGGGCCGGGACATCGGCACGATGCGGAGGTTGCGGGCGAGGGTCGGGTCGTTGAGGCCCAGTGCCCACCAACCGCCGTCGGCCGCCGGACCCAGAACGGCGTCGTGCGCGGCCAGCCGGTCGACGGATTCGGCCAGCAGGAGCGGCGTCACCTGCGGGGTGTCCATGCCGATCTGGAACACCGGCAGGCCGTGCGCCCGATGCGTGTCGGTGTGCGCGTTGGCCAGGCGGTCGGCGAAGGACGCACCGCGTTGCGCGAGAACCGTGAAGTGCCGCAGCGCGTCACGGATCTCGGCCGAACGGCGGGCTTCGCCGAGGTCACCGGTCAACGCCACGACCGGCCGCACGTGCGGGGTGCCCAGGACGGCGTCGAGGGTGTCCAGCAGCGCGGCGGCGGCGACGTCGGCCGCCTCCTCGGGTGTCGCGGGCGGGCACAGCCGGGTCTTCGCCAGGCCCGGCACAGGCGCCTTGGCCACCACCAGCAGACTCGCCTTCACCGCCGAACCGGACACCGGCAGGCCGCCGCTCATCGCAGCACCGCCGCCATGTCCCGCACCGCCCGCACAGTGCCGCGCACCGAGCCGGACACCTTCGACTTCGTGCCCGCCGCACGTGGCCCGTAGCGGACGTCGCGCTCGACCACCCGCCACCCGGCCGCACCCGCGCGCAGCAGCAGTTCGAGCGGGTAGCCGAACGCGCGGTCCTCGATCGCCAGGTCCAGCAGGTCCTGCCGGCGGAACGCCCGCATCGGCGCGATGTCCCGCACCGGCAGCCCCTTGCGCCGCAACAACGCGGCCAGCACCACGTTCCCCGCCCGCGCGTGCCACGGCCAGCTGCCCGCCTCCGGCACCCGACGCCCCACGGCCAGGTCGGCCCGCGCGAGCAACGCCACCAGCTCGGGCAGCTGACCCGGGTCGAGCGAGCCGTCCGCGTCGAGCACGCACACCACCTCCGAGCGCGCGTGCTCCACACCCGTGTGCACCGCCGCGCCGTACCCGGGCCGGGGCTCGTGCACCACCTCCGCGCCCAGCGACCGGGCGATGTCCGGCGAGCCGTCACGCGATCCGTTGTCCACCACCAGCGCCCGGTAGCCGGCGGGCATGGCCCGCAGCACCCCGGGCAACGCCGCCGCCTCGTCCAGGCAGGGGAGCACCACGTCGATTTCATCCACGATCCACAGCATGGGTCCGTCGTGGACGACGGGAAACCGTTGTACCGCTTACCAAATCCTGACGTGTGCCGAGTTCTTACGGACCGCTGACGAATGGCTCCGCGGGCGGGCGACGCAGGCCCGGCAGGGCTTACGGTGGGCGTGTGCTCCGTGTCCTGGCCGCCGTGGCTCTGGTCGCCTCGGCCGCCGTCGTCGGCGTGGTCCTGGGCGGTGAGCGCACGTTCGCGGGCGCGCCGCCGTTGTTCGCCGGCTGGTTCCCGCACGTCGGCATCGGCACGCCGTTGGCCGTGCTGGTGGCGCTGCTGGTGGCCGTGTGGGGGCCGAGCCTGGCCGGGCGGCTGTCGTGGCGGGCGGCGTTGGGCGCGGGTTACGCGACCGCCGTGGCGTGGATCTTCTCGCTGGCCCTGGTGGACGGCTGGGATCGCGGGTTCGCCGGGCGGCTGACCACGACCGACGAGTACCTGCACGAGGTGCCGGGCGTGACGGACGTGGGCGTGGTGCTGCGGGAGTTCTCGTCGCGCATCCTCGACTTCCAACCCGACTCGTGGACCACGCACGTGTCCGGGCACCCACCGGGCGCGCTGCTGGTGTTCGTGGGGCTGGACCGGATCGGGCTGTCCGGTGGTGGGTGGGCGTCGGCGCTCGTGGTGCTGACCGGCGCGTTGACGGCGGTCGCGGTGCCGGTGACGGTGCGGGCGCTGGTGTCCGAGGAGCACGCGCGGGCCGTGCTGCCGTTCGTGGCGCTGTTCCCCGGCGCGGTGTGGATCGGGGTGTCGGCGGACGGGCTGTTCGCGGGCGTGACGGCGTGCGGGATCGCCTTGCTGGCGACCCGTCGTGCGCTGGCGGGTGGCGTGGTGCTCGGATTCGGCGTGTTCCTGTCCTACGGGCTGGTGCTGATCGGGGTGCTGGCGCTGGCCGTGCTGTGCTCTGACCACCTGGGGCGGGATTGGCGGCGGATCGGCGTCGCCGTGCTGGGCGCCGTGGGGGTGGTGGCGGTGTTCGCGGCGCTCGGGTTCTGGTGGCTGGACGGCTACCACCTGGTGGTTGAGCGGTACTACCAGGGCATCGCGTCGTCCCGCTCCTACGGCTACTGGGTGTGGGCGAACCTGGCCGCCGCCGTCCTCGCGTGCGGGTTCGCGCCTTTCGCCGCACGGTGGCGTGGCCCTGCGCTCACACTGGCCGCAGCGGCGGCGGTGGCCATCCTGGTGGCCGACGTGTCCGGGTTGAGCAAAGCCGAGGTGGAGCGGATCTGGCTGCCGTTCACCGTGTGGCTGGTGGTGCTCGTGCCGGAGCGGCGACGACCATGGCTGGCGGCACAAGCGGTGACCGCACTCGCGGTCAACCACCTCCTGCTGACGAACTGGTGAGGGTGTTGTGGCTGTCGATGATCAGGCGGGCGTGACCGGGCGGGTCCTCGTCGTGGACGACGACGTGACCGTGCGCGATGTGGTGCGCCGGTACCTGGAGCTGGCCGGGCACGAGGTCGAGCTGGTCGGTGACGGCGAGAGCGCGTTGCGCCGGTTCGCCGAGCGCGAGCCGGACGTGGTGGTGCTGGACCTGATGCTGCCCGGCGTGGACGGGCTGGAGGTGTGCCGTCGGCTGCGGGTGCGCAGCGCGGTGCCGGTGGTGATGCTGACCGCGTTGGGCGAGGAGGAGGACCGGATCGCCGGGCTCCAACTCGGCGCGGACGACTACGTGACCAAGCCGTTCAGCCCGCGTGAGCTGGCGTTGCGGGTGTCGTCGGTGCTGCGCCGGTCGCGGGTGGCGGCGTCACGGTCGGCGTCCGTGCCAGAGGACGACGGGCTGCGGGACGGCGGGCTGCGGGTGGACGTGGGCGCGCGGTCGGCGTGGCTGGACGGGCGCGAGCTGTCGCTGACCACGCGGGAGTTCGACCTGCTGGTGTTCTTCCTGACCCACCGCGGCACCGCGTTCGGCCGGGCCGAGCTGCTGTCGCGGGTGTGGGGCTGGGAGTTCGGCGACCAGTCCACCGTGACCGTCCACGTGCGACGGTTGCGGGAGAAGGTGGAGGTCGATTCGGCCCGCCCGGTGCGGATCGCGACCGTGTGGGGTGTCGGCTACCGATATGACGGTGGTGCGTGATGCTGATCGAGATTTCCCACATCCTGCCGTACGCGGTGCTGTTCTCGCTGCCGTTGGCGCTGCTCGGGGCGGTGGTGCTGCGGCGGTTGTCGCGGGGGTCGCTGACCACGGCGTTGACCGTGCTGGCGATCGTGCCGGTGGTGGCGACCATCGGCGGGGTGCTGGCGGTGAGCGGGTTCATGTTCACCCCGATCCTCACCACGACCGTGCTGGTGTGCCTGCTGGTGGCGTTGGTGACGGTGCCGACGGCGGTGCTGCTGGGCCGGGCGCTGGCGCGGCGCAGTGTGTGGGAGAGCGAGGCGCGGGAACGGGAACGGGCCGCCGAGGCGTCGCGGCGTGAGCTGGTGGCGTGGATCAGCCACGACCTGCGCACGCCGTTGGCCGGTATCCGGGCGATGGCCGAGGCGCTGGCGGACGGCGTGGTGGCGCGGCGGGACGAGGTGGCCCAGTACGCGGGGCGGATCTCCACCGAGGCGGAGGCGCTGTCCGGGATGGTGGACGACCTGTTCGAGCTGTCCCGGATCACGGCGGGCGCGCTGCGGCTGACGTTGTCCGAGGTGCCGTTGGCGGACGTGGTGAGCGAGGTCGTGGCGGCGGAGAGCCCGGTCGCCTCGCGCAAGGGCGTGCGGCTGAAGGCGGACGCGGTGACGTGGCCGGTGGTGCTGGGCAGCGATCCCGAGCTGGCGCGGGTGGTGCGCAACCTGCTGTCCAACGCGATCCGGCACACGCCACCGGACGGGACGGTGGCCGTGCAGGTGGGCGTGGAGGGGTCGTCGGCGCTGCTGCGCGTGGACGACGGGTGCGGCGGCATCCCGGAAGCCGACCTGCCCCGGGTGTTCGACGTGGCGTTCCGCGGCACGCCGCACCGGCAGCCGGTCGGTGGCGGATTGGGGCTGGCGATCGCGCGCGGCTTGGTGGAGGCGCACCAGGGCACGATCGACGCGCACAACCACGGGCGCGGCTGCCGGTTCGAGGTGCGGCTGCCGCTCAGCGCAGCGGATCCGTTGCGAACTGCTTGACCCCTGCCGCGAACGACGTCGCGGCGCGGAAGCCGAGGAGTGCCTGTGCCTTGGCGGGGTCGGCGACGACGTGCCGGACGTCCGCCGGTCGCGCGCCGCCGACGATCCGCGGCTGGGGGCCGCCGCAGGCCTCCGCGAGGTGGGCGGCCAGGTCGCCGACGGTGTGCGGCTCGCCGGAGCAGATGTTGAGCGCGGTGAGCGTGCCGGGGGCGCCCGGCCGGTGGACGGCCAGGACGTTGGCCCGCGCGACGTCGGTGACGTGCACGAAGTCGCGGCGCTGCCGGCCGTCTTCGAGGACGGTGGGTGCTTCGCCGCGTTCCAGCGCTGAACGGAAGAGGCTCGCCACGCCCGCGTACGGGGTGTCCTTGGGCATCCTCGGGCCGTACACGTTGTGGTACCTCAGCGCCCACACGTCGCCGCCCGTCTGGCGGGCCCACGCCGCCGCGTAGTGCTCCTGGGCGAGCTTGCTGGCCGCGTAGGTGCTCCGGGGGTCCAGCGGGGCGTCTTCGGGGACCAGGCGCGGTTCCAGGGGGCTGCCGCAGTGCGGGCAGGGCGGTTCGTAGCGGCCCGCGTCGAGGTCTGCCTGGCGGCGGGGCGCGGCCCGGACGACGCCGTGCTCGGCGCACTCGTAGCGGCCCTCCCCGTACACGACCATTGAGGAGGCCATGACCAGGTGTTTCACGCCCTTCTCGTGCATCGCGGCGAGCAGCACGGCGGTGCCGAGGTCGTTGTTGCGGGCGTAGAGCGGCGCGTCGGACGGGTCGAGACCGTGTCCGACGACCGCCGCCTGGTGGCAGACCACGTCCACGCCGTCGAGGAGGACCTTGACCGTGTCGAGGTCGGTGACGTCGTGGGCTCCGTCGGGGCGGGTCCGGTGGGCTTGGGGGAGGTAGGCGTCGAGCACGACCACGTCGTGCTCGGCATGGCTCAGTCGGTCGGCGATGTGTGAGCCGATGAACCCGGCCCCGCCGGTGAGGAGAACGCGCACGTCACCGAAGTTAGGGGTAGTTCGGCGGGATCGCCCGGCGCGACAGCGTGACGTCACGGAACCGTCAGATCCACCGATTGGCTACGGTGACGCGCATGGAACGCAGCGCGCAGCGCCTGGGACGCGCCCTTGTCGTGATCGTGGATGACCGGCTGGCGCACGGTGAGCACGACGACAGCACGGGACCGCTGGTCACAGAGTTGCTGGAGGAAGCAGGGTTCATCGTCGACGGCACGGTCGCGGTGGAGGGTGAGGTCGTGGGCATCCGCGCCGCACTGAACACCGCGGTGATCGGTGGTGTCGACCTCGTGGTGACCGTCGGCGGTACGGGCGTGTCGCCGCGCGACGTGACGCCGGATGCCACACAGGGCGTGCTCGACCGGCCGATCAGCGGCATCGCCGAGGCGCTCCGGGCCTCGGGGCTGGCCGCGGGCGCGGTCGACGCGGGTATCTCGCGGGGGCTGGTCGGCGTGTCCGGCAGCACCCTCGTGGTGAACCTGGCCGGGTCGCGGTCGGCGGTGCGTGACGGCATGGCGACGCTGTCGGCGCTGGTCCCGTACGTGATCGAGCAGTTGTCGGGACTCGATGAGTCGTGACTGACCCGGTCGACGACGCCGACGCCCCCACCCCAGCCGCCGCTGCGGAGGAGGCGGCCCGGCGTCGTCGGCTGGCCGAGGTGTTCGGCGACGTGCTGCCGGAGGGCTCGTCCGACGAGCCCCACCCGTCCGGGCGCGACGACCGGTGGTACGAGGAGAACCGGCCGCCGCACCACGGCGGTTAGTTGGTTTCGTGGTCGGCGGTCAGTCGACCATCAGCCGCCAGCGGGAGGCCACGCCGTTGGAGTAGACGTCGGCGGTGCAGCCCTGCACGATCCTCCAGCCGGCGCGGGCGTAGTTGAGCTGGGCCACCCGGCACCGGTCGTGGTCGTAGAAGTACAGGACCCTCATCTCGGCGTAGGCGGCGGGCGCGGCGGCGAGCGTGAGCCCGGCCGCGACGGCCAGTGCCGCTGCCGCGCTGCGCAGGGTGAATGACATGGAGGACCTCCGGGTCCGTCGGCGGGTGACCGGGCGATGCTAGGCAGGCCCGGTCACCGCCCGTGTCGGTCGAACGACCCCTTTGCGCGGCTGGTTACGCCAGTTCCGAAGGTCGGTTCTTCGACGTCACAGCCGGCGCTGGGAGGCGAGCAGGTCGCGGATCTCCTTCAGCAGCTCGACGTCGGTCGGCTCGGAGGGGCCGGGCTCCTCGCCCCGCTTGCGGCGCTCTTTCAACTTGTTCATCGGCAGCACGAAGATGAAGTAGACGATCGCCGCCACGATCGCGAAGTTGATGAACGCGGTGATGATCGCGCCGAAGTCCATGACGGTCTTCTCGTTGTTGCCGAGCTGCACGGCCAGACCGTTGACGTTGTTGCCGCCGAACACCGCGATGATCGGGTTGATCAGGTGCGTGGTGAACGCGGTGACGATGGCGGTGAACGCCGCGCCGATGACCACGGCCACGGCCAGGTCGATCACGTTGCCGCGCATCAGGAAGTCCTTGAAGCCTTTGATCACGTCGGCTCCTCCGTTCGGGGGTATTGGGGGCCGGCGGAGCGTAACGGCTCAGGCCTGCGCCGGTGAGCGAGTGGGGTCAGTGGAGGGTGACGGCGACGGGGTTGGCCAGGGACTCGGCGGCGATCCGGTGGGCCGCCGCACGGTCCGCGGAGATCACCACCACCTCGCCCTCCCGCACCGCGACCACCGAGGCGTCCGCCGCCAGCACGTGCGAATCCGCGCCGACGACGTCCACCCGGCTCCCCGGCCGCAGTAACCCGACCACCCCGGCGTCGGCCAATCGCACGGCCACCGACGACACGCCAGGGTCGATCGGCGCCAAGCGGGCATCGGTCAGTGGTTCGCCCGCCCGCGCCGCACCCACCAAACCGCGGCCTAACGCGTCGGCCTGCGACACCGTCCCCGAAGGCGACAGGGAGGGCGGCACGGCGACCACCCGCACGTCGTCCGCGGTCAGCGGCACGCCCGGTGCGAGGTCGTGCGCGGCCACGAGCACGTCGACCGTCGGGCTGTCCGGCAGCACGGCCACACCGACGGCGACCAGGGCCAGCAGGCCCGCCAAGATCCTTCTGAGGTGGAGGAGCATGATCTCGACGCTAGGGACCGGGCCCGCCCGGGGACAGCACAAACCCCCGAGCTGTGGACAACTCGGGGGCCTGTGGACAACTACCGACTCAGGACGCGGCGGCGGCCGGAGCGGAGGACGAAGACGAGGAAGACGACTCGCTCTTCGTGGAAGAAGACTCGCTCTTCTTGGCCGGAGCCGAAGAAGACGAGGAAGACTCGCTCTTGGCGGCCGAGGACCGGCTGTCGGTCCGGTAGAAGCCGCTGCCCTTGAACACGACCCCGACCGCGCCGTAGAGCTTGCGCAGCTTGCCGGAGCACTCCGGGCACTCGGTGAGCGCGGAGTCCGAGAAGGACTGCACCGCGTCGAACCGGTGTTCGCACTCGGTGCAGGCGTACTGGTAAGTCGGCACGGTGGGCCCTCCACAGAGTCCTGAAGTTGGCACTCCGCCGTCACGAGTGCCAACCACGATGATGCGTCACCCGGCATGGATGGCGCAAACATCACAGGTCAACGTCACAACGGCAGTCGAACCAAGCCCAATCCGGGCGTCAACACCGCATCCATCCGGACATCGTGCGGTTCGGCGGGCAACGACGGCACGAACTCCTCGTCCCGCACAAGGGCCACCAGCGGACCTGTGGACAACGGCAACGCCCGGTCGTAGTAGCCCCCGCCCTTGCCCAGCCGCACCCCCGAATGATCCACCGCCAACGCCGGTACCAGCACCAACGCCGCCGACCCGACCGCCTCCGCACCCAGCAGCGGCCCCACCGGCTCCCCCAACCCGAACGCGCCCGGACGCAACTCCCCCTCGTACACCGCCCAGTCCAACGCCTCCCCGACCACGACCGGCAGCAGCACCCGCAGCCCGTGCGACCGCAGCGCCTCCAGCATCTCCACCGACCCCGGCTCCGACACCGAAGCGACATACGCACACACAGTCTCACCAGCAGAAACGCCGAAAGCAGCAACGGCGAGCAGCACTTCGGCCGCCATCCCCGGCACGTCACCGCTACGCCGCGCGGCCCGCAGCCGTGTGCGCAGAGTTGTCTTCCGATCACGTTCACCGGACGTCATGGCTGGTCACCCTAAGCGCGCCGTTACGCTCGCAGCTCATGAGCGCCTTCCAGACAGCAATCGTGCCGGCGGCAGGCCTGGGCACGCGCTTCCTCCCGGCCACCAAAGCGGTGCCCAAGGAACTGCTCCCCGTCGTAGACACCCCCGGTATCGAACTCGTCGCGACCGAAGCCGCCGAAGCGGGCGCGACCAGGCTCATCATCGTGACCTCCCCCGGCAAGGACGCGGTGGCGGAGTACTTCCGCCCGCAGCCGGAGTTGGAGGCGACGCTGGAAGCGCGCGGCAAGACCGACCTGGTCGCCAAGGTGCGCCGCGCCTCGAACCTGCTCACCGTGGAGACCGCGATCCAGGACAAGGCCCTGGGCCTGGGCCACGCGGTCGGCTGCGCCGAGGGCAACCTGACCGGCGCGGACGACGCCGTCGCCGTCCTCCTGCCCGACGACCTGGTGCTGCCCACCGGCGTGCTCAAGACGATGGCCGCGGTCCGCGAGAAGCACGGCGGCAGCGTGCTGTGCGCGTTCGACATCCCCAGGGACCAGATCTCCGCCTACGGCGTCTTCGACGTCAGGGACACCGGTGACGACGACGTCAAGCGGGTCGTCGGCATGGTCGAGAAGCCGAGGCCCGAGGACGCGCCGTCCACGTTCGCCGCGGCCGGCCGCTACCTCCTCGACCGGGCGATCTTCGACGCGCTCAAGCGCATCACGCCGGGCGCGGGCGGCGAGCTCCAGCTCACCGACGCCATCGCGCTGCTGATCAACGAGGGGCACCCGGTGCACGTCGTCGTCCACCGCGGCGGGCGACACGACCTGGGCAATCCGGGAGGATTCCTCAAAGCTGCGGTTGACTTCGCACTCGAGCACCCCGACTACGGGCCCGAGCTGGGGGAGTGGTTGCGGGAACGCCTCGGCAACTCCTGAACGAGGGTCAACTTATGAGGTCAGTGGACGAGCAGCTCGCCAGGGTGGTCGCCGCCGCCGTGCGGCCCGCCCCCGTGCGGGTGGCGATCTCCGAGTCGCAGGGTCTGCTCTGCGCCGAGGAGGTCGTCGCCGAGCGCGCGTTGCCCGGTTTCGACCAGGCCGCGGTCGACGGCTACGCGGTGCGCAGCGTCGACGTGCAGGCCGCCAACGAGGAACCGGTGACGCTCCCCGTGGTCGGTGAGATCCCCGCGGGATCACGCCAGCCCAGACGGTTGCAGCCGGGCCAGGCGGTCCGGGTCGCGACCGGCGCGCCGCTGCCCACCCTGGCCGACGCCGTGGTGCCCCTGGCCTACACCGATCGGGGCGACACCGACGCGCACCCGGCGAAGGTGACCGTGCAGCGCTCGGTGCCGTCCGCCGCGTACGTGCGGCGCACCGGCGAGGACGTGCAGACCGGTGACGTCGCGGTGCGCCGCGGCGCGTCCATCGGCGCCGCCCAGGTCGGCCTGCTCGCCGCCGTCGGCCGGAACAAGGTGCTGGTCCACCCCCGGCCGCGGGTGTCGGTGATCTCGATCGGCGAGGAGCTGGTCGACATAGACCGCACCCCCGGCCAGGGGCAGGTCTACGACGTCAACTCCTACGCGCTGGCCGCCGCCGCACGCGACGCGGGCGCCGAGGTCAGCCGGGTCGGCATCCTGACCTCCGACCCACGCCGGCTGCGCGAGGTCGTCGAAGGCCGGCTGCTGCTGTCCGAGATCGTGGTCGTCGCGGGTGGCGTCGGGGGCGTCATCGGTGACGAGGTGCGGGCGGCACTGGCCGATCTCGGCGACGTCGACGTGACCCGGGTGGCCATGCACCCCGGCTCGGTGCAGGGCTTCGGCCGGCTCGGGCCGGACGCGGTGCCGACGTTCCTGCTGCCCGCGAACCCGATGAGCGCGCTCGTCGTTTTCGAAGTGCTGGTGCGTCCGCTGATCCGGGCCGCGCTGGGCAAGCGCAACCCGTACCGGCGGGCGGTCAGCGCGCGGCTGCTGTCGCCGCTGACCTCGACCAAGGGTCGGCGCGGCTTCCTGCGCGGCCAGTTGCTGCGCGACGCGGACAACGGCGAGTACCTGGTGCAGCCGCTGGGTACGTCCGGGTCGCACCTGCTGGCGTCGTTGGCCGAGGCGAACTGCCTGATCATGGTCGACGAGGACGTGACGGACGTGTCGGTCGGCGAAGAGGTCCTGGTCAGCTTCCTCGCCCAAAGAGGATGAAAACCCAAGAAGGATTGAAACTCGGTGGGGACGGATGAGTCTCGCGTGGGAAGGCGGTCGACACCCCGGCTGGCCCGCGCGGCTGGGACCGCTGCGGGTGGCGGCCGGTCTGGTGGCGCTGCGCCCGCCGAAGCTGTTCGACGCGTCCGCGTGGTCGCGGGTCAGGCTGCGTGATCAGGCGTACCTGGAGGACTGGGAACCCACCGCGGTCGAGGGCTGGCACGAGCGCAACGCCGCGCTGTCCTGGCCGCCGCAGTGGTCGTCGCTGAAATCCCTGGCCCGGCGCGGCCAGGCGCTGCCGTTCGTGATCACCGTGGACGGCGCGCTGGCCGGGCAGATCACCGTCGGCAACATCGTGCGCGGCTCGCTGCGGTCGGCGTGGGTCGGCTACTGGGTGGCGGCCGACCGGGCGCGCGGCGGCGTGGCCACGGCGGCGCTGGCGCTCGTCGTGGACCACTGCTTCGGCGAGGGCGGCCTGCACCGGCTGGAGGCGACCGTCCGGCCGGAGAACCAGGCCAGCCTGCGGGTGCTCGCCAAGGCCGGTTTCCGGGAGGAAGGGCTGTTCCAGCGGTACCTCGACGTGGCGGGTGACTGGCGGGACCACCTGTGTTTCGCGATGACCGCCGAAGAGACGTCACCGGAGGGATTGGTGCGCCGATTGGTCGCACAGGGATACGCCCGAACAGCCTGATCCGAGGGCCGTGTGGCTTATTCGGATCACCCGAAAGTGGGTGATAGACCACACTTTGGTACGTACGCCGGTCGGCGTGCCTCCGAGACAGGTGTGACTGTTGTGACTAGCGTGGCGTGTGCACCGAGCGCGCCGCGGGGTAGGGGGAGGTGACGGGGATGCCGAGCTCGCTGATCGTCGTGGGACTGGTCGTAGCCTGGTTGGTCGTCCTCGTGCCGTTGGTCGCGCGCAAGCGCGCCGACGCGTCGCGCGGCAGCATGGAGGAGGAGTACGACGCCATGCCCGAGGCCGACGCGGAGTTCGAGGACTACGACGACTACGACGAGCCGGACGACGACTACGTCCACCGGCCGTTCCGCCCCGGCCGCGGCGGCTACGACCCGGAGACCGCGGCGATCGTGGCCCAGGCGAAGTACGCCTTCCGCCGCCGCGTCGTCGGGACCCTGCTGCTGACGGCCCTCGTCACCGGCGTCGTCGCGGGCGTGTTCTACCCGCTGGCCTGGTGGGGCCACGCGGCCGTGGACGTGACGCTCGTCTCCTACCTCGTGTACCTGCGCCGCCAGGTGCGGATCGAGGAGGACATCCGCGCCCGCCGCCTGGCCCGCCAGACCCGACGCCGCCCCGGGCGGCAGACGACCGAGGCGCAACCGCACGCCGTCGGCACGCCGTCCGCACCCTCGCACGACACCGAGACGACCCGTGACCAGGCCGGCTTGGCCCCGCAACCGAGGTTCCAGCACCACATCCGCCCCGGCACCGTCGTGGTCGAGGCCGACGACGAGGACCCGGTGTTCGTGGAGCTGGACGGCCCCGAGGCCCTCCCGTACCGACGCGCGGCAGGCGAGTAGAGGGGGGTGGCAAAACCACCCCCCGGCTACTGATATGCTTGCTCCCGCACGAACGGAACGACAACAGAACACGGGGCTGTAGCGCAGTTGGTAGCGCGACTCGTTCGCATCGAGTAGGTCAGGGGTTCGATTCCCCTCAGCTCCACGGTTCTCGGGGCGAGTTGTATCTGCGGAAAGCGCAGGTCGGCTCGCCCCTTCGTGTTTTCCGGGGGTGCAACCCCAGACCCCGCCCGGTGGGCTTTGCCCCCGGACCCCCATTCGTAGGTGGTCGGGTTGGTGGTGATCACCCGTGCGGGTGTTTGGTGCGCCGAATGGCCCGGAGAATGCCGCTTGTTCGTCCTGCGCGAGGACTTGCTGTGCGCAGAATTGCGGTTGTCGGGTTTTGTGTTCCGATGTGTGTTGTGGTTCGGGTGACCTGCCCGGCAGTTCGTGCCGGCTAAAATTCGATTGCCGTTCGGCGACACGTGGGCACCTTACGTCTCGGTAACTGGAAATTGTGTCGCCCGCCCGGCAAGGTTTCACTCTATCGAGTGAAACCCGGCGTGGTTGACGTGCGGGGATCGGCACTGGCGTCGGTCCGCGCGGTTTGGCCGCATGTCTACCCCGAGTGGAATTCGAATAGTTTTTCACGTTTGGCCGCGGGCGGGTTTCCCGTCCCAGTGGAATTCAGTCGAGAGGTCCGTGGGGATGGCCGGTTTGTGGCGCAGTTCGGCGACGGTGAAGACGTCGTGACACCTTCATCACTCGCACTGGACCGCAGCGTGCTGCGGTTGGACATCGTGGGTTCCAGCGCCGGCGGGCGGGATCGGCAGGTTTGTCTGGACCGTGCGCTGCGGGCCGTCGTGGACCGGGCGACCGAGCACTCGGCCTACCCGGCCGCCGAGTCGTCCTACCTCCGGGTGGACGGTGACAGCGCGACGCTCCTCATCGGAGCCGTGGTGCCGAAGGCCTGGCTGTTGGCGGACTTCGTGCTGCGTGAGGTGGTCATCGCGCTGGAGGAGGAAGCCCGCCGGCAAGCGCAGTACCAGCGCGAACGCGAGTTGGACGATGAGATCGAACGGCTCGCGGCCCAGTTCCGCGGCGAGGGGAGGGTGGCCGAACCCGCCGCGTGAGAAGAGCGGTGCCCGGTGGTTCGAGGGGTCCACCGGGTACCGCCCTTTCGCATCCACGACGTCCACCCGCTCGCCGGTGGGCGTGACCGTGAACGGGTCGTCCGCGCCGACGGCCAGGCCGAGCAGCAGGTCGTCCTCGCTGGTGCGGGCGGTGAGCATGATGACCGGGACGCCGTTCTCGGCCCGCAGCACGCGGCAGACGTCCAGGCCGTCCACCACCGGCAGCACCAGGTCCAGCACCAGCAGGTCCGGCGACCGGCGCCGGGCCATCTCGATGGCGGTGCGGCCGTCGTGCGCTATCGCGGTGACGTGGCCGTCGCGTTCGAGGTAGCGCCGCAGCACGTCCGCCTGCTCGGGTCGTCTTCGGCGATGAGGATCCGGGCGGGCATGGCGGCAGTGTGGCGCGCGGTCCTGTGGATCGCGTGTGAAGACGCCCGTGCGCCGGGGGGTTGTCGGTCGATCACTACGATCGGGCCGGTGCGCTTTGTGGCGGATCTCCACATCCACTCCAAGTACTCGCGGGCGTGTAGCCGTGACTGCGATCTCGAACACCTGACCTGGTGGGCCCGGCGCAAGGGGATTTCGCTGGTGGGCACCGGCGACTTCACCCACCCCGCCTGGTACGACCACCTGAGCGAGAACCTGGTCGAGGCCTCGCCCGGCCTGTTCCGGCTGCGCGAGGACCTGGACCGCGATATCGACCGCAGGCTGCCGCCGTCGCTGGCCACGGCGCCGGTGCGGTTCATGTTGTCGGTGGAGATCTCGACGATCTACAAGCGCGGTGACCGCACGCGCAAGGTGCACCACCTCATCTACATGCCGGACCTGTCGTCGGCGGCGCGGTTCAACGCCCGGCTGGCCAAGATCGGGAACCTGGGGTCCGACGGGCGGCCGATCCTCGGGTTGGACTCGCGCGACCTGCTGGAGATCACGCTGGAGTGCGGCGGCTACCTGGTGCCCGCGCACGTGTGGACGCCGTGGTTCGCGGTGCTCGGGTCGAAGTCCGGGTTCGACGCGATCGAGGACTGCTACGTCGACCTGGCGTCGCACATCTTCGCGGTGGAGACCGGGTTGTCCTCGGACCCCGACATGAACTGGCGGGTCTCCGGGCTGGACAAGTACCGGCTGGTCAGCAACTCGGACGCGCACTCGCCGCCGGTGCTGGGGCGCGAGGCGACGGTGTTCGACACCGAGTTGGACTACTACTCGGTGCGGGCGGCGTTGGAGACCGGGGACGGGTTCGCCGGGTCGTTGGAGTTCTTCCCCGAGGAGGGGAAGTACCACGTCGACGGGCACCGCAAGTGCGGTGTGCGGATGGAGCCCGAGGAGACGTTGGCGCACAACGGGATCTGCCCCGAGTGCGGCAAACCGTTGACGGTCGGGGTGCTCAGCCGGGTGGAGGAGTTGGCCGACCGGCCGTCCGGGTCGCGGCCCGAGGGTGCGGCCGGGTTCACCAGCCTGGTGCCGTTGCCGGAGATCGTGAGCGAGATCGTGGGCACCGGGCCGAAGAGCAAGAAGGTGCTGGCGGAGATCGACAAGCTGACGGCCGCGTTGGGGCCGGAGCTGGTGATCCTCCAGGACGTCCCGGTGGACGACATCGCCGTGCACTCGACGTTGCTGGCCGAGGCGGTGACCCGGTTGCGGCGCGGTGAGGTGGTGCGCGACTCGGGGTACGACGGCGAGTACGGCGTGATCACGGTGTTCGAGCCGGGGGAGTTGGAGCGGCGGCGTGCGGCGTTCTCGCTCTTCGACTACGCCGCGCCGGTTACGCCCGCGGTGGAGCGTCCGCGCCCGGCCCCGGTGCCCGCCGCCGTTCCGGTCGCTGCTGTTCCGAAGGCGGTCGGGTCCTCGCTGCTGGACGGTCTGGACCCGGAGCAGCGGGCGGCGGCCGAGGTGGACGGCGGGCCGTTGCTGATCATCGCCGGGCCGGGGACGGGGAAGACGCGGACGTTGACGCACCGGATCGCGGACCTGGTGACGTCACGAGGTGTGCCGGCCGCCGAGTGCCTGGCGATCACGTTCACCCGGCGTGCGGCGGAGGAGATGGCCGAACGCCTGGCCGCCCTCGCGCCCGCGCACGCGTCGGCGGTGACCGTTGCGACGTTCCACGCGCTCGGTGTGCTGATCCTGCGTGAGCACTACGCGTCGGTGGGGTTGTCGGCGTCGTTCGGTGTCGCGGACCCGGATCGGCAGTTGGCGGTGGCGCTGTCCGTCGTCGCGGACGAGAAGGAGGCGCGGGGGCTCATCGCGGCCGGTGACGACCGGTACAAGAAGGCGTTGCGGGCGCAGGACCTGGTGGACTTCGACGACCTGATCTCGCTGCCGCTGTCCCTGCTGGAGGACTCGCCCGCCCTGGTCACCGCCTACCGTTCGCGGTGGCGGTGGGTGTCGGTGGACGAGTACCAGGACGTCGACGAGCAGCAGTACCGGTTGCTGCGGCTGCTCGCCCCGCCGGACGGCAACCTGACCGCGATCGGCGACCCGGACCAGGCGATCTACCGGTTCCGCGGTGCCGACGTCGGGTTCTTCCTGCGGTTCCAGGAGGACTTCCCCGCCGCCCGGACCGTGCACCTGACCAGGAACTACCGGTCGTCGACGCCGGTCGTGACGGGTGCTTTGGAGGTGATCGCGCCGTCGTCGCTCGTCCCCGGCCGCGAACTGCGCCCGATGGTGGACCACGGGTCCGCGCCCATCGGTGTGCACCACGCGTCGTCGGAGTCCGCCGAGGCGGCGTTCGTGGCGCGGACGATCGAGCAGGTGCTGGGCGGGGCGTCGTTCCACGCGTTCGACAGCGGCCGGGTGGTGTCCGACGGCACGCAGAACCTGGGCTTCTCCGACTTCGCCGTGCTGTACCGGACCGACCGGCAGTCGCGGGCGCTGGTCGAGGCCCTGACCCAGTCCGGCCTGCCGTTCCAGAAGCGCTCGCACGACCGCCTGGCAGACCGCCCCGGCGTCGCGCGGATCGCCAACGACCTGAAATTCGCCACCGGCAACACCGTCCTGGACCGCGTGCGTGCCGTGGCGGGCGACGACCACACCGCCTACGAACTGCTCAAACCCCTGGCCGTCGCCTGCGACACGGATTTCGAGCGCTTCCACACCACCCTCGCGTTGGGGGTGGAGGTCGACACGTGGGACCCGAGAGCGGACAGCATTTCCCTGCTCACCCTCCACGCGTCGAAGGGCTTGGAATTCCCGGTCGTGTTCATCGTCGGGTGCGAGGACGGTCTGCTGCCGATGCGCTGGCCGGGCACGGATGACCAGGAGGCCGTGGACGAGGAACGCCGCCTGCTGTTCGTGGGAATGACCAGGGCGCAGCGACACCTGTTCCTCAGCCATTCGGCAGGACGCCCCAAGTCACCTTTCCTGGGGGCGCTCAAGGCATTCGACCAATTGGGCGACGCGCAGCCTCGCCGCAAACGCAAAGGCACCCAACTGAGCCTTCTCTGAAATCGTCGGACTCGGAGCCTGCCGCGCCTGACGCGTCGGTCGTCAATGCCTTTTCGACCCGCGCTCCGATCTGCAACGACCCGCTACGAGTGCACGACGGTGTAACGGCACTGCCTGACTGCGCTGCCGATGTGGCTCGCACCCGTACTCTGAGAGACGACGAGAAGGGGTGGTGCGGGTCGTGGAGCTGGCCGAGTCGCTGCTGGCATGGCTGCACGGCTGGGCGGGGGTGCCCGTCTGCCCCGGTGACTGGGCTTGGACCGCCACCGCGTTCGGCGCGCTGATCGGCGTGCTGCCGACGGTCGCCGCACTCCTGGCGATCACCGTCCGCCGCGTCGTCGGCAACTCCTACGGCCCGTTCACCGGCGCGATCTTCGCGGTGCTCGGCGTGGTGAGCACGCTGGTGCTGCCGTGGGTGGCGTTCTCGGCGACGTTCAAGCTGTTGCGCGGCCGGGCCCTGCCGGGCATGGAGTCGCTGAGCGAGACGCCGTGCGTGGCGTTCACCCAGGGCGAGTACCTGTTGGCGCCGCCGTTCATCGATTCGATCACCGGCCGGGAGGGCGTGACGTACCTGATCGCGGCCTGCGTGACGGCGGTCCTGGCGCTGCTGTGCCTGCTGTTCGTGATGCTCCAGGCGGGCTCGGCGTTCCGGCTGGGCCCGAACTGGCCGCGCCGGGTGTTCTGGCCGCCGTTCCTGGTCCTGCTGCTGTCCACGTCCCAGCTGCCGGTCACGCTGGTCGGTCACCTGCTGCTCGGGTTTTTCCCGATCGCGCTGCTGGGCTCCCTCGTTGTGCGGGTTTTCGGGTTGACTACCGCCATGCTGAACCGCCCCGGTCGCGATCGCGGGAACCCGAGCCCGCAACCTGCGGTGTCGAGAACGCCACCGCCGCCCCAGCAGCCGCAAAAGCCGCAAAAGCCGCAGGCCCAGCAGCCGCAGGGGCCGTCCCAGAACCAGCCGTCCCAGAAGCCGCCGCCGTACCAGGTGGAGAAGCCGCCGCCCTACCAGCCCGCCCAGATCCCGCCGTACCAGCCGGTGCCGCCCTACCGGCCGACCCCGCCGCCGCGGCACTACCCGCCGACGCGGATCGCCGAGGTGCCCGTCGAGCCGCCGAAGCCGACCCGGGTGGAACAGTCGAAGCCGATCCGCGCGGACCAGCCGGCGCCGCTGGCCGACACCCCCGGTCCGCTCCCGTTCGGCCCCGGCAGCAGCGCGAACAGCGCGCCGTCGTCGCCCGTGTCGGACTCCGGCAAGGTGTGGAACCCGGCGGGTGGCCGGTTCCGGCGCATCCGGCAGCTGGGACGCGGCGGGTTCGGCACCGTGTGGCTGGCCGTGGACGAGCAGCTGGCCCGCACGGTCGCGGTGAAGCTCGCGCACGCGCCGGACAACGACACCGAGCAGCGCATGGTGCGTGAAGCGCGCGCTCTGGCCGCCGTGCGGCACCCGAACTGCGTGCGCGTGTTCGACATCGTGCAGGACCCCGACGGCCTGGCGATCATCATGGAGTACATCGACGGCCAGCCGCTGTCCGACGTCGTGCTCAAGAGCGGTCTGCTCGCCGACACGCTCGCCGCCCGCCTGTGGGTGAACATGGCGGACGCGCTGGCCGCCGCGCACGACCAGGGCGTGCTGCACCGGGACGTGAAGCCGTCCAACGTCATCGTGGACACCCAGGGCACCGCGCACCTGATCGACTTCGGCATCGCCCGGTCGAAGGGCGACAGCACCCTCACCGCCACCGGGATGATGGTCGGCACGCCCGACTTCCTGGCCCCGGAGACCGCCCGGGGTGAGGCCGCCAGCCCCGCGTCGGACGCCTGGCAGTTGGCCGCGACGGTCAGCTACGCGCTCACCGGCCACCCGCCGCGCGGGTCGCGGGAGAACCCGATCTCGTCGCTGATGGCCGCCGCCCAGGGCGAGCCGTGCGTGAAGCTGCCCCAGCGCAGCGCGCACCACCGGCTGCTCACCAACGCCCTCGACGCCGACCCGGCCCGCCGGCCGTCGCTGGCGGCCATCCGGTCCGAGCTGAGCACCTGGCTGTCGCAGGCCGGGCTGAGCAAGGAAGGCCCGGTCACGAAGATGATCGACCGACCGGAACCGCCGACTCGACCCGTGCGCTGACCAAGGCCGTTGTGACGGCGGCCGATCCCGCCGCCGTTACCGCGATCGGAACGCCTCACGCCATCAACGGGAGCTTGCGGGTCAGCTTGGTGACCTCGGCGCGGGGACCGTAGAGGGCGACCGCGACGAACTCCGGGTCCTCGGTCTCGGCGAGGGCTTCGAGGTACTCGGCGTAGGCGCGGGACCGCCGGGCGACCTCGGTGAAACCGATCTTCAGCACACCCTCGGCCCGGTGCAGGGTCTTGAGGTGGTCGCCGGACGCGGTCAGCACCGGTACCGGGTGGTTGTTGAGGCCCTGGTGAACGCTGCCGTCGGCGTCCTTGCCGTCGTCGCCGAGCAGTTCGGGGAGGCGGGCACCGAGGCTCAGGCCGAGGACGACGGCGGCGTTGGCGGCGAGGTTCGGCGGCAGGTCGTCGCGCAGGATCAGGGCGAGTTTGGTGGGCAGCACGTCTGGTCCGTTCGTTCGGTGGATTGAGATCAAACCTATCCACCTGAACGCCCACGTCCAGCCGTCCCGAACGTAATTCGGCAGCGTGTGACAAGATCCGCCCGTGGACGAACTTGATTCGGCGATCATCCGGAATCTGCAACTGGATGCGCGGCTGACCAACCGCGAACTGGCCAGACGTCTGGGCGTCGCACCCTCGACCTGCCTCGAACGCGTCCGCGCACTACGTGAACGCGGCGTGATCAAGGGCTACCACGCCGACGTGGACCTGGGCGCCCTCAACCGCCGCGTGCAAGCCTTCGTAGCCGCCCGCCTGCGCCCCACCAGCCGCGCCGTGATCGACAACTTCAAATCCGCCATCGGCGTTCTGCCCGAGGTGACCGCGATGTACGTGGTCACCGGCGACGACGACTTCCTCATCCACCTGGCCGTGCAGGACCTGGAACACCTGCACGCATTCCTGATCGACCGCCTGAGCCAACGCCGAGAAGTAATCAGCTTCCGCAGCTCGGTGATCTACGAAAGCATCCACAACCCCGTGCTCACCGAACTGCCGCGCTGACCTCCCGGATCAATTCCAGGACGGGAGCCATTTCTGGGCGTCCCACATCTCCGGGGTGATCGGTATGCCGTTGAGGATGGGCCACAGCCACACGAAGTTGGCCACCACCAGGCCGACGTACAGCGCCACGGCGAGCAGGCCGGTGCCGCGGCGTTCCTTGCCGTCCGTGCGCCGCCCGAGGACCTCGCCCAACGCCAGCGCGATGCCCAACACCAGGAACGGCGCCATCGGCGTGACGTAGAAGAAGTACATCTGCCGGTCGACGTTGAGGAACCACGGCAGGAAGCCCGCGCCGTACCCGACCAGCACCGCCGCGTACCGCCAGTCCAGCCTGGCGATCGACTGCCACATCGCCCACGCCAGCATCGGGAACGCCAGCCACCACATCGCGGGCGTCCCGATCAGCATGATCGCGCCCACGCAGCTCGGCCCGCCGCAGCCCTGGACGGCGCCCTCGAAGTAGTAGAGCATCGGCCGCAGCCCCATCGGCCACGTCCACGGCTTGGACTCCCACGGGTGCCGGTTGGTCTCCGACGTCACCAGCTTGGTGTGGAAGTCCAGCACGTTGCTGCTGTAGTACCAGAGCGCCCGCAGCGGCTCCGGGATCCAGCCGTCCTCGGGGATCTTCACCCCCGCGACGTGCCGGTCGATGGCCGTCTCCGACGCGAACCACGCCCACCACGTCGCCAGGTACGCCAGCATCGGGATGACCAGCAGCGCGAACAGCGACGGCAGCAGGTCCTTCGCGATCGAACCCAGCCACGGCCGCTCCACCCCGGCGGCACGGCGCGCGGTGGCGCTCCAGACCACCGACAGCACGCCGAAGAACGCGATGAACCACAGCCCGGACCACTTCACGCCGCACGCCAACCCCAGGGCGATGCCCCCGGCGAACCGCCACCAGCGGAAACCCAGCCACGGGCCGAACGGCGAGTTGTTCACCCAGCCCTCGCGCACCGCGACGGCCAGCCGTGACCGCACCTGGTCCCGGTCCACCACCAGGCAGGCGAACGCCACCACCACGAAGAACGCCAGGAAGATGTCCAGCATCCCCATCCGCGACTGCACGTGGCTCACGCCGTCCGCGATCAGCAGCACACCGGCGATCGCGCCGATCAGGTCCGACCGCGTCATCCGCCGGGCGATCCGCACGACCAGCAGGATCATCAACGTCCCGGCGACCGCCGACGCGAACCGCCAGCCCACGCCGTCGTAGCCGAACAGCCACTCGCCGAGCGCGATGAGCTGCTTGCCCAGCGGCGGGTGGACGATCAGCTCGTAGCCGGGGTTGTCCTCGTACCCGCCGTTGCGCAGCACCTGCGCGCCCTGCGGCACGTAGTGCTTCTCGTCGAAGATCGGCGTGCCCTTGTCGGTCGGGAACCCGAGGTTCCAGAACCGCACCACGCCGCCGATCAGCGCCACGGTCAACGTGACGAGCCAGCCCCTCAGGGCGGTGCTCATCGGGCCGGGTTCGAGCTGGCGGGCCCGCTCCTCGCGGTCGTTGCCCGGTGGCGGGCTGGCCGGCGGGACCTCGCCGGCCTCGACCACGTCGTCTGCGGACTGCGGTGCGATCAGGCTCACGGGCCCGATCGTAGGGTGAGAGGCGTGAGACCTGTATCTGGATCAGGCCGTTTGGTGCTGGCGGCTACTCCGCTCGGCGACGTCCGGGACGCTTCACCGCGCCTGGTCGAGGCATTGGGCACGGCGGAGGTGATCGCGGCGGAGGACACGAGAAGACTTCGGTCCCTCGCGTCGGCCCTCGACGTGACCCTGTCCGGACGGGTCGTCAGCTTCTACGACCAGGTCGAGACGGCCCGGCTGCCCAAGCTGCTCGAAGCCCTCCACGACGGTCAGACCGTGGTGCTGGTGACGGACGCCGGCATGCCCAGCGTGTCCGACCCCGGCTACCGCCTGGTGGCCGCGTGCGTGGCGGAGGACATCCAGGTCACGTGCCTGCCCGGACCGTCCGCCGTGACGACCGCGCTGGCCGTCTCGGGCCTGCCTTCGGACCGCTTCTGCTTCGACGGCTTCCCGCCGCGCAAGCAGGGGGAGCGGCAGAAGTGGTTCGCGGCGTTGGCCCAGGAGCCACGGACGTGTGTTTTCTTCGAATCGCCCCATCGGCTGGCGGACACCCTCGCCGACGCCGCTCTGGTGTTGGGCAACGACCGCCGCGCCGCCGTGTGCCGTGAGTTGACCAAGACGTACGAGGAAGTCAAGCGGGGTGGCCTCGGTGAACTGGCCGAGTGGGCCGCCGAGGGCGTCCGGGGCGAGATCACCGTGGTGCTGGCCCCCGCCGACGCGCGCGAGACACCGCCGATGGAGACCCTGGTCGCCGAGGTGAAGCAACGGGTGGCCGACGGCGAGCGGACGAAGACGGCGGCGGCCGAGGTCGCCGAGGCGGCGGGCGTGAGCAAGAAGGCCCTCTACGACGCCGTGATCAGCGGAAGTTGAGCCGCTCTTACGGCTTCGGCGTTCTCCTCGCCGCGACGGCGTGCTCGGACGCGGCGGGCGGCATCTTCGCGACCGCGGCGGTGCTCGTCGCGGCCACCACGTCGGCGGACCCGGGCGCGGTGTCGGCGGTCGGCGTGGCGGCCGGTCTGCCGTGGCTGCTCGCGGGCGTGCCGGTGGGGGTGCTGGCGGACGCGTTCGACCGGCGTCGCCTGATGGTGGCCGCCAACACCTGCCGGGCCGTCGCGATGGCGGGCCTCGCGGCGGTGACGGCAACCGGTGCGCCCACGTTGGCGGTGCTGTTGGCGGCGGTGTTCGTCGTCGGCTTGTTGCAGGTCGTGGTCGACACCTGCGCCGAAGCGTCGGTGCCCGCGCTGGTGGCCGCCCCCGACCGGACCCGCGCGAACGGCGCCCTGACCGTGGCCACGCGGATCACCAACCAGTTCGCCGGACCGGTGTTCGCCGGCACTCTGCTCGCCCTGGGCGCGTCCGTGCCGTCACTCGTCGCCGGCGCCGTGTGCGGGGCGGCCGCCCTCGCGGTGCTCATCGGCCACGCCCAACCGACACCCCAACCGACACCGCGACCGACACCCATTCGTGCTCGCGTGACAGCGGGAATGGGCGACATCCTCCGCGACCCCGTCCTGCGCGGACTCGCCCTGGTGAGCGGCGCCACGACGTTCGCCAACGCCGCCTTCCTGACCGCCCTGGTGCTGTACGCGGTACCACCCGGCCCGCTCAACCTGACCACCACCCAATACGGCGTCGTCGTAGGTGCGATCGGGCTGGGTGCAACGGTCGGTTCGCTGCTCACCGCACGGCTGGAAGCCCTGGTCGGACGCCAGCACGTGCTGTGGCTGTCGCGAGTCGGCTGGGCGGCGGTCTTCCTGGCCCCGCTGACGGGCGAGTACACGCCGCTCTTGGCGGTGGCCGCGCTGGGGAGCGTCCTGGGCGGCATGTGGGCGGTCATGGCCCTGTCCGTCCGGCAGACCGTCGTCCCCCGATCCCGCCTCGGCCGGGTGAGCGGCGCCTACCGGACCGCGACCCACGGCGCCACCCCGCTCGGCGCGGCGGCCGGCGGCGGGGCGGTGGCACTCTGGGGACCACCGACCGTCTTCACCGCCGCCGGCATCGCCATGACCCTGTTGATCATCCCGCTGCGGATGACCATGACCGAGCGCGACCTCGTCGACGCGGAACGCCGCCGGCACGGAAATTAGTCCCGACTGCCAATCCAAGGGGAAGTCGTTGTCAACCGATGCCGCACTTGCCGCCGTCCTGGACGTGGACTCGCCGGATCGGCGTGCCCATATCCGGTCTCTGATCGACAGCACGGAGGAAGGGCTGGACGACAAGATCCTGACCCTGATCACAGGCCAACGGCCCCTGGTCGCGTCGGTGCTGTGCCGCATCCTGGCGGAGCGCGACCCGGATCGGGATCCCTCGTACGCGCTCGACCTCTTCGCTCGATCCAGTGGAAAACCGGGGATGGTCGACGCGTGGATGCGCCGGCAGGCCTACCGCAGCCCTCTGGGGCTGGGTTACGGGATTCCGAGGCTTCGGCGCGCGTCTCCGATCGAGCACTACCGGCGGGACCTGTCGAGTTGGATGGTGATCCGCCGGTTCAACGCGGTGCTGTCCCTCAGCGACACGGCGGATCCCGCCGCGGTGCCGCTCGTGGTGAAGGCGCTGCGGGACAGGAAGTGGTGGATCCGCGCGGACGCCGCCATCGCTATTCGACGGCTCGCCCGGGACGGCGCCGTGGCCCCCGAGGCGGCGGACTCGGTGGCCGACGCGCTGGTCGCATGCCTGAGGAGCCTCAGACCGAAGTTGGTGGAGCACGCGGCTGCCGCGTTATCCATCCCCATCTTCCGTGACCGGTTGGCGCATGAACGGCGGTCGTCCCGGCTGAAGCCGAGGACGGCGGCGATCGTCGACGCGGCGCTGGAAGGCAAGGTGCCCCCGTTGCACCCCATCTGGGAGGGCGACATCGAATCGGTCGACGGGGAATAGCCCGACGCTGACCTGCCCATCCCGGCAAAACCCGCTGGGAGGACGTCCGTAGGCTTGTCCCATGAGTGCCTCCGTGTTGACCGCGGTGGCGTGGCCCTATGCCAACGGCCCCCGCCACATCGGTCACGTCTCCGGTTTCGGTGTCCCTTCCGACGTGTTCTCCCGCTACATGCGCATGTCGGGCAACCGGGTGCTGATGGTCTCCGGTTCGGACGAGCACGGCACGCCGATCTCGGTCCAGGCCGAGAAGGAGGGGCTGTCCACCCGCGAGCTCGTGGACAAGTACCACCGCGTGATCGCGAACGACCTGCACGGCCTCGGCCTGTCCTACGACCTGTTCACCCGGACCACCACCGGCAACCACTACCAGGTGGTCCAGGAGCTGTTCCTGTCCCTCTGGCGCAACGGCTACGTCGTCCCGAAGACCGAGATGGGCGCGATCAGCCCCTCCACCGGCCGCACGCTGCCCGACCGCTACATCGAGGGCACCTGCCCCATCTGCGGCTACGACGGCGCCCGTGGCGACCAGTGCGACAACTGCGGCAACCAGCTCGACCCCATCGACCTGAAGAACCCGCGCTCCCGCATCAACGGCGAAACGCCCAAGTTCGTCGAGACCGAGCACCTGTTCCTCGACCTACCGCAGTTCATCGACGCGCTCGGCGGCTGGCTCCAGACCCGCACCGAGTGGCGCCCGAACGTGCTCAAGTTCAGCCAGAACCTCATCGGCGACCTGCGCCCGCGCGCCATCACCCGCGACCTGGACTGGGGCATCCCGATCCCGCTCGACGGCTGGCGCGAGCAGCCGATGAAGCGCTTCTACGTGTGGTTCGACGCGGTGATCGGCTACCTCAGCGCCAGCGTCGAATGGGCCCGCCGCAGCGGCGACAAGGACGCCTGGAAGGAGTTCTGGACCGGCGACGCCCAGGGCTACTACTTCATGGGCAAGGACAACATCGTCTTCCACTCGCTGATCTGGCCCTCCCTGCTCCTGGGCCAGAACGGCCAGGGCGCGAAGGGCGGCGAGCCCGGCGCGTTCGGCAGGCTGAACCTGCCCACCGAAGTGGTCTCCAGCGAGTTCCTGACCATGAGCGGGTCGAAGTTCTCCACCTCGCGCGGCACGGTGATCTACGTCACGGACTTCCTCAAGCAGTTCGGCCCGGACGCCCTGCGCTACTTCATCTCCGTCGCCGGCCCCGAGAACCAGGACACCGACTTCACCTGGGAGGAGTTCGTCCGCCGGACGAACTTCGAGCTGGCCAACGAGTGGGGCAACCTGGTCAACCGGTCGATCTCGATGGCGCACAAGAACGTCGGCGCCGTACCCAAGCCGACCAGCCCCACCCAGGCCGATCACGACCTGCTCGAACTGAGCCGCAAGGCCTTCGACGTGGTCGGCGCGAACCTGCGCCGCTCCCGGTTCAAGCAGGCGTCCTCCGAAGCCATGAAGGTCGTCGGCGCGGCCAACCGCTACCTGTCCGACCAGGAGCCGTGGAAGCTCAAGGACGACCCCGAGCGCCGCGACACCGTGCTGCACACCGCGTTGCAGGTCGTGCAGGACGCGAACGCCCTGCTGACGCCGTTCCTGCCGCACTCGGCCCAGAAGGTGCACGAGGCACTGGGCGGCACCGGCGTGTGGGCGGCCCAGCCGGAGATCACCGAAGTCACCGACCTGGACGTCCCGGACCGCGAGTACCCCGTGCTGACCGGCGATTACGCCGCAGAGCAGGCAACGTGGGCGTCCACGCCCATCGAGGTGGGCCGCCCACTGGCCAAGCCCGCACCGCTGTTCGCGAAGCTCGACCCCGAGCTGGGTGAGACCGGCCCCGAATGGGCGCCCATCCTCAAGTGACACAGTGTCCGACGTGACCAAACGTCGCGGCGAACGACCACCGGTCCCGGAACCCCTTCCGGCACCGGTGGTCGACGCCCACACCCACCTCGACGCGTGCGGCGCCGAAACCCCCGAACAGGTCCGCGAAATGCTGGATCGCGCCACCCGAGCAGGCGTGGACCGCGTGATCACCGTCGCCGACGACCTCAAAGCCGCCCGCTGGGCCGCCGAAGCCGCGACCTGGGACAACCGGGTCTTCGCCGCCGTCGCCCTGCACCCCACCCGCACGTCCACCTTCGGTGAGCCGGAGCAGACCGAACTCGCGAAGCTGGCCGAGCACCCCAGGGTCGTCGCGATCGGCGAGACCGGCCTGGACTACTACTGGGACTACGCCCCGAAAAGCGCCCAGCACGAGGCCTTCCGCTGGCACATCGACCTGGCCAAGCGCCTGGCCAAGCCGTTGATGATCCACGACCGGGACGCGCACGACGACATCCTCAAGGTCCTCGACACCGAGGGCGCGCCGTCCGCAGTGGTCTTCCACTGCTTCTCCGGTGACCTCGCCTTCGCCCGCGCGTGCGTGGAACGCGGTTTCGTCCTCTCCTTCGCGGGCACCACGACGTTCCGCAACGCCCATGCCCTCAGGGAAGCCGCCCGCTGGGTCCCTGAGGACCACATGCTCGTCGAGACGGACGCGCCGTTCCTCACGCCTCACCCGTACCGGGGTCGCCCGAACGAGCCCTATTGCGCGAACTACACACTCCGTGACATAGCAACGTTGCGTGACGTACCACTCGACGAGTTGGCCTCGAAGATCACCCGAAACGCCGAACGCATCTTCGATCTTGGTGACGTGGCGCAGTCGTAATGCTCTTTACGACGAATGGAGGACAGTCTTGCTCCTCTAACGGAGTGACTGACCTCACAAGGGATGTGGGGGTGTTTGCACAACCCCCGTGCACCCGTTACGGTCCCGTGACCGTGCCCCACGTTTAGGACGGGGCACACCCGCAGTCGGGGCGGGTCACGTAGACAGCCAGAAGCGAGAAGCCGAGCCGTACGGGAGTTGCCGGAGATCACTAGCTGACCACCGACACCGAACGTGCGCGTCGCCGGACTTCGCGCCTTCAGGAGGTATCGCACCCCGTGAACTCGTTCAACGAGGACACCGACTGGTTTACGCCCGTACAGGTCGCACCGATGACCGGTGTGGACGTCCTGGACAGACCGGGCCCGCCGTCCGAATGGGACACCACGGTGTTCACCATCACGCCGGACGACGTCCTGGAAGTCCTCGGACCGGACGCCGACGAACTACTGGCCGGCGCCAACGTCGACGTCGACGAGCTGATCCGGCTCATCAACGCCGAGACCACGCTCCTCCCCCCGATCATCATCCCCGACGAGGTCTCCCAGGACCGGGTCGCGGGCAGCCTGGCGATTGAACAGCCGAGCGCCCCGCCCGCCGCACTGGTCGAAGCCGCGGGGAAGTGGAAGCGGCGCTTCCTGAAGGCCGCGGTCGCCACCGTGCTGGTGACCATCTCCGGTGGCGGCGCCACCGCGATCGCGATGGACAAGTCCGTCACGGTCGACGTCGACGGCGAAGCCAAGACCGTCCGCACCTACGAGTCCACCGTCGGCGAGATCCTGGCCGACGAGGGCATCCAGGTCGGCGAGCACGACGCCCTGAGCCCGTCCCCCCAGGCGAAGGTCAGCGACGGCGGAAAGATCTCGCTGGACCGCGGCCGCCTGGTGAAGATGACGGTGGACGGCGAACAACGCGAGGGCTGGGTCCGCTCGGTCACCGTCGACGAGGCACTGAACCAGTTGCAGGTCAACGACGAGGGCGCCTGGCTCTCCCACGACCGCGGCATGGACGTGCCCCTCAACGGCCTCGCGCTGGAGGTCAAGAGCCTCAAGACCATCACGCTCTACGACGGCGGCAACGCGCCCCGGCAGCTCCAGACGACGGCGGTCACCGTCGACGAGCTGCTGAAGGCCGAGAACCTGTCACTGGGTCCCGAGGACAAGCTCGAAACGGCGATCGACCTCAAGGTCACCAACGGCGCCGAGGTCCACATCACCCGCACCGGCGTCTCGGTGATCAACGCGACGGAGGCCATCACGCCCCCCGTCGAGGAGATCCCCGACGACACGATGATGAAGGGCCAGAAAGAGGTCCTGGACGCGGGCGTCCCCGGCGAGCAGATCGTCACCTACCGCGTCACCGTGAAGAACGGCGTCGAGACCGGTCGCGAGAAGCTGGGCGCGAAGGTCACCAAGGAGCCGACGGCCAAGAAGGTCAAGGTCGGCACCAAGCTCCCGCCCGACGGCGCGGTCTGGGACTCCCTCGCGCAGTGCGAGGCCACCGGCAACTGGGCCATCAACACCGGTAACGGCTACTACGGCGGCCTCCAGTTCAACAAGGGCACCTGGGACGCCTACGGCGGCGCCCAGTACGCCGCCTACCCCCACCAGGCCACCCGCGAACAGCAGATCGCCGTAGCCACCAAACTCCGCGACGCCCGCGGCGGCTACTCCGCATGGCCCCACTGCCAGCAAAAGCTAGGCCTGCCGTAACTGTGTTGGATTGCGCCGCCTCCGGCGTCGCGGGCTCGGTCGCCCGGGAAGTCGATCGTTCGCGCCTGTTTTTCCGGCGATCGAAAAGCGTGATCGCCGGAAAAACAGGTGCGAACGATCGACGCGACCTCGCGGCGGGGGTTGGCCACCAGGCCAACCCGCCCCCGATGGCCCGTGGGTGGGCCGACGAGGCCACGAAAATCTCCGCGCCCCACACCAACACCGCCGGGGAGCCGGACCCAACCCGGTGCCCGTGAGCACCAACACCCGTGAGCACCAACACCCGTGGACGACGATCGTGGACCGACGGTCGGGCACCGCCGCCATGATCCACGAACCGTGTTGGAGAATGGCCCCCGTGACTGAGGATTCGACGTCGACCAGCCCGGGGAGCCACCTCCTAGGGCCGGCCGACGTCCGTCGGCTGGCAGCCGAGCTGGACATCCGCCCCACCAAAAAACTGGGGCAGAACTTCGTGCACGACCCCAACACGGTCCGCCGCATCGTCTCGGCAGCCGACCTACGCCCCGACGACGTAGTGCTCGAAGTCGGCCCCGGCCTGGGCTCCCTCACGCTGGCGCTGCTGCCGTCGTGCCGAGCCCTGGTAGCCGTGGAGATCGACGAAGTCCTGGCGAACCGCCTCCCGCTGACCGTCGCCGAACGCGCCCCCGACCTCGCAAACCGGCTATCCGTGGTCCACGCCGATGCGATGCGCGTAACAGCAGCCCAAATGCCAGTACCACCCACCGCCCTCGTCGCGAACCTCCCGTACAACATCGCCGTCCCCGTAGTCCTGCACCTGCTGGCCGAGCTGCCATCACTGCGCACCGGCCTGGTCATGGTCCAATCCGAGGTAGCCGACCGAATGGCCGCCGGCCCGGGCAGCAAGGTCTACGGCGTCCCCAGCGTCAAACTCGCCTGGTACGCCGACGCACGCCGAGCCGGCCCAGTCCCCCGCTCGGTCTTCTGGCCGATCCCCAACGTCGATTCGGCCCTGGTCGCCTTCGAGCGCCACCCCCCACTATCCACAGTGGACCAGAGACAGCTCTTCTCCTTGGTGGACGCCGCCTTCGCCCAACGCCGCAAGATGCTGCGCGGCGCACTCTCCGGTTGGGCCGGCTCAGCCGCCGAAGCCGAACGCCTCCTCGTCGCCGCCGGCGTAGACCCGGCCGTCCGCGGCGAACAACTGGGCGTCAGTGACTTCGTCCGGATAGCCGAGGTTGCGTCCAGCCGATAGTCGATGATCTTTCGGCCAAAAGTGTGATTTGCCGGACGATCGCGCTTCAGGCTTGCGTCGGCAGGGGCTGGTCAGGTCTACTCGTACTGCCATCCCGAGCGGCTGAGAGACCTGGCTCTACGACGCCGCAGCAACCACCCCCCCACGGGGGCAGGTGCTTCAGCCAGGATCGATGGAGGATCACGTGCCCAGGATGCGAATGCTCACCCGCAGGCGGGTCGTCGACCACGGCCGCCGCACGTCGTCGGCCTGTCGCAGCTTCTAGCGGCCCAGGCGCCTTCGAATCCTCGCCGTCCCGCTTCCGCCGGGACTTCCCGCACCTGTCGGGACATTGTCAGGCCACCCTCTGAGCTGAGCCGCCGGTCTCGCACGCCATGAGCGTGTGCTGCCGCATGCAGTCGTGGAGCGAAACGTGATCACTGTCGAAAACCTCACCAAGACCTTCCCCGGGAGTACCGGGCAGGTTCGCGCGCTGGACGGCGTGAACCTGGACGTCGCCGCGGGCACCGTCCTCGGCGTCGTCGGCCCCAGCGGCGCGGGCAAGTCCACCCTGGCCCGGTGCGTCGCGCTCCTGGAGCGCCCCGACAGCGGTGCGATCCGCGTCGACGGCACCGACCTCGTGTCCCTCGACGGTACCGCGCTGCGCGCCGCCCGCCGGCAGATCGGCGTTGTGCCGCAAGGGGATTCCCTGCTGCGCCAGCGCACCGCCGCGGGCAACGTCGCGCTGCCGCTGGAAGCCGCGGGCGTGGCCGGTCCGCAGCGCCGCAACCGCGTCGCCGAACTCCTCGACCTGGTCGGCCTGACCGACAAGGCGGGCTCGTACCCCGACCAGCTCTCCGGTGGCCAGCGCCAGCGGATCGCGGTCGCGCGGGCGCTCGCCGCGTCGCCGTCGGTGCTGCTGGCCGACGAGCCGACGTCCGCGCTCGACCCCGACACCACCGGTTCCGTGCTGACCGTGCTGGACCGGGCGCGTGCCGAACTCGGCGTGACGGTGCTCGTGGTCACGCACGACATGGGCGTGGTCCGGAAGATCTGCGACGACGTCGCGGTGCTGGAGGGCGGCCGGGTCGTGGAGCACGGCAAGGTGCTCGACCTGGTGTCCGACGCCGCCAGCCGCACGGCCGCGTCGCTGCTGCCCGCCGTGGACCAGAACCCGGCCGCGGAAGGCGCGTTCGACCGGGTCGCGGACATCGTGCTGATCGGCTTCGCCGCCGTCGGCGCGTTGCTGCCCGAGGCGACCAGCCGGTTCGGCGTCGAGCTGAACCTGTTGGGCGGCGGCCTGACCCGGCTGGGGGAGACCCCGGTCGCTCGGTTCCGCGTGGGCCTGAAGGGTGAGCGCGCGGACTCGGCGTTGGAGTGGATCTCGGAGGCAGGCGGCTCGGTGCGCCGGACCCTCGCGGGTCCCCAGGGAGTAGCTGCGTGAGGTCTGCAACACCCTGGTCGGAGGTCTTCGACCAACTGCTCGTCGCCACCGGTGAGACGTTGTACATGGTGGTGGTCTCGACCCTCATCGCGGTTCTGCTCGGCACGCCCGTCGGCATCTGGCTTCAGCTCACCGCTCCCGGTGGGCTGAATCCCCGCCCGGTGCTGCACAAGGTCCTCGGGTTCGTGGTGGACCTGGGCCGTTCCATGCCTTTCCTGGTCCTGCTGGTGGTCCTCACCTCGCTGACCAGACTGCTGCTCACCAGCACCATCGGGCCCACGGCGGCGATCGTGCCGCTGTCGGTCGGCGCGATCCCGTTCGTCGGCAGGCTGGTCCAGAACGTGCTGTCCGAGGTGAACGTGGCGGTGGTCGAGGCCGCCGTCACGACCGGGTCGTCCACGTTGCGGATCGTGCGCAGCGTGCTGCTCCGCGAGTCGCTGCCCGCGCTGATCAACGCCATCGGCGTGACCGCGATCGCCCTGCTGGGCTACTCGGCGATGGCCGGTGTGGTCGGCGGCGGCGGTCTGGGGGACCTCGCCGTGCGCATGGGTTATCAGCGGTTCAACGACCGCTTCCTGTGGAGCACGGTCGTGGTGCTGGCGATCATCGCCACCGCGATCCAGCTCGTCACCAACCGCGTGGCCCGCGGCGTCGACCGCCGCCGCACCACGTCCATCTGATCCGTCCTCTCCTCTCCTCGGAAGCTGTCCTCTCCCAGAAGGAATGACATGCGTATTCGTGCTGCCCTGCTGGCCGTGCTGCTGACCGCAGTGGGCTGCGGTAGTGGCGACACCGGCGCCGCTTCGGACCCGAACGCGGCTTTGAAAATCGGCGTGAGCCCCGTCCCGCACGCCCAGGTGCTGCGGTACGTGGCGGACAACCTGGCCGCGTCGAAGGGGCTGAAGATCGAGGTCGTGGAGTTCACCGACTACGTGCAGCCGAACACGGCGCTGGTGGACGGGTCGCTGGACGCGAACTACTTCCAGACCGTGCCGTACCTGGACACGTTCAAGGCGGAGAGCGGCGCGCCGCTGGAGTGGATCGGCCCGGTGCACATCGAGCCGCTGGGCGTGTACTCGAAGAAGCACAAGTCGCTGGCCGACCTCCCGTCCGGCGCGCGCGTGGCGGTGGCCAACGACGCGACGAACGAGGCACGCGGCCTGAAGCTGCTCCAGGACAACGGCCTGATCAAGGTCGAGCCGGGCACCGAGAAGACGGCGACCATCCGGGACATCGCGGAGAACCCGAAGAACCTGGAGTTCGTCGAGCTGGAGGCCGCCCAGCTGCCCCGCTCCCTGGACGACACCGACGCGTCCGTGGTGAACGGCAACTACGCCATCGACGCCGGTCTCAAGCCCGAGTCCGACGCGTTGGCCCTGGAGAAGGCCGAGGGCAACCCGAACGCGAACGGCCTCGTCACCCGCCTTGAGCTGAAGGACGACAAGCGCATCAAGGACCTCCTTGACCTCCTCCAGTCACAGCAGGTCAAGGACTACATCAAGGAAACCTTCTCCGGCTCCGTGCTCGCCGTCTGACAACCCACCCGCCGCACCCAGCCGCCGTCCACCCGCTGCCACTCACGTGGCTGGGTGGACGCGAGAACGCGCTTTCGCAGGGGTCCCCGCCAAGGGGACCCCTGCTTTGATCTTGCCGGCTGGGTCCGACAACGCGAGGCCGTTCGCCTCCAGCCTGTGGACAACTCCCGGAGCGGGTGTTCGGGAGGTGTGTTCTGCCGCAGGTCAGCGGTCGGTGGGAGCGGGCACCCCGGAAACGCCCGTAGGCTTCATGGCGTGCTCGCTGTCGTCCCGCCCCCGGTCACCGTCCGCGTCCCGGCCAAGGTCAATCTGCACCTGGCCGTGGGGGATCCACGCGCGGACGGTTACCACGACCTGGTGACGATCTTCCAAGCCTTGTCGCTGACCGACGAGGTGACCGTCGCCATCGCCGACGACCCCGGTGTCGAGGTGCACGGCGAGGGCGCCGACGCGGTGCCCACCGGGCCGTCCAACCTGGCCTGGCGGGCGGTGCGCGTCCTGGCCCAGCACGTCGGCCGCGACCCGGACGACCCGAAGGTCCGGGTGGCGATCCGCAAGGCCATCCCGGTCGCCGGCGGCATGGCGGGCGGCAGCGCGGACGCGGCGGCGACACTCGTCGGCCTGGCCTCGCTGTGGCGGCTGGAGATCAGCCGGGACGAGCTGGCCGGCCTGGCGGGCAAGATCGGCGCGGACGTCCCGTTCGCCATCTACGGCGGCACGGCGCTCGGCACCGACCGGGGTGACCGGATCGTGCCGGTGCTGGCGCGGCACACGTTCCACTGGGTGCTGGCGTTCGACCGGCGCGGCCTGTCCACGCCCGAGGTGTTCGACGAACTGGACCGGCTGCGCACGGACGGCGACCCGCCCCGCGTGGGCGAGGCGGAGGCCGTGCTGGAGGGCCTGGCGTCCGGTGACCCGCGTCAGCTCGCGCTGCTGCTGGGCAACGACCTCCAGGCCGCCGCGGTTTCACTGCGGCCGAACCTGCGCCGCACGCTGCGCGCGGGCGTGAACGCGGGCGCGTTGGCCGGCATGGTGTCCGGATCGGGTCCGACCTGTGCGTTCCTGTGCACGGACGGTGACTCGGCGGTGCGCGTGGCGGCCGAACTGGCGGGCGCGGGCGTGTGCCGGACGGTGCGCGTGGCGCAGGGGCCGGTGCACGGCGCCCGCGTCGTCGGCACCGAGGAGGCTCCCCGTCCGATCCCGCCCGAGGTCCACGCCTGAAATGCGTATCCGGGCCATGGAGCCGGGCCGTGCGTTCGGGCCTATTCGCCCGTCTTCTTGGCCAGCAGCGTGATCTCCGTGTCGCAGGGCACGACCTGACCGGCGGCGACGTCCTGCGCCGTCGTGGTCCAGTTCCGGTCCAGCACGAGCACCCGGTTCTGGCCGGTCGCGTCCTCTTCCCGCAGCCGGTACAGGCCGGCGGCCTGCATGGTGTCCTGCGCGCTCTGGTGGACCATGCCGACGACATCCGGGACGGTGCACGTCTTCGCGGCGTTGGTGGCAGGTGGGGGCACGGCGGTCGCCTCGCCGACGAGCTGAGTGGTCTCGGTGGTGGCCGGTGGCGCGGTCCCGTCATCGTCGTCCACGAGCGCGCCCACGACCACCAGGGCCGCGACCGCGCCGACCACCCACACCCACTTGGGCTGTGACATCGGACTCCCCCTGATTCGGTTACAGCCGGTAGGTCGAGTCCGGGCGCACCGTCGTTACCGGCGCGATAGCTAGGCTGGCGTACTGCGCGTACTGGCTGCGCGTACTGCGCTCGTCTCACAATCTCGATGAAGGTGCTGGTACATGGCCAACTTGGTCAACTTGGAGAGTGTCTCCAAGTCGTTCGGCGTGCGTCCGCTGCTCGACGGCGTGTCCCTCGGCGTCGGCGAAGGAGACCGCATCGGGGTCGTCGGCCTCAACGGCGGCGGCAAGACGACGCTGCTGGAGGTCCTGGCCGGGCTGGCCGAACCGGACGAGGGACGGGTCAGCCAGAACCGCGGGCTGCGCATGGCGGTGGTCACGCAGCGCACCGAACTGGCCGAGGGCTCGACCGTCCGCAACGCCGTGATCGACCCGCTCGGGTTCGACGCCGAGCACGAGTGGGCCGCCGACGCGCGGGTGCGGTCGATCCTCGACGGGCTCGGCATCACCGGGTTCGGGCTGGACTCGCCGGTGGGCACGATGTCCGGTGGCGAGCGGCGCCGGGTGGCGTTGGCGGCGGCGTTGGTGCAGGACCTGGACCTGGTCGTGCTCGACGAGCCCACCAACCACCTCGACGTCGAGGGCGTGCGCTGGCTGGCCGAGCACCTGCTGGCCCGCCGCACGGCACTCGTCGTGGTGACACACGACCGGTGGTTCCTGGACACGGTGTGCAGCCGGACGTGGGAGGTCGTCGGCGGTCGGGTCGAGCAGTACGAGGGCGGCTACGCGGACTGGATCTTCGCCCGCGCCGAGCGTGCCCGGCTGGCCGACACGATCGAGGAGAAGCGGCGCAACCTGGCCCGCAAGGAGCTGGCGTGGCTGCGCCGCGGCGCGCCCGCCCGCACGTCCAAGCCCCGCTACCGCATCGACGCCGCGGAGGCGTTGATCTCCGACGTGCCGCCGCCGCGCGACTCGGTCGAGCTGATGGCGTTCGCCAAGAAGCGGCTCGGGCGCACGGTGCTGGAGCTGGAGGACGCGACGCTGACCGTGCCCGACCGGGTGCTGGTGCGCGACCTGACGTGGCGGATCGGGCCGGGTGACCGGGTCGGGATCGTGGGCGTGAACGGGTCGGGCAAGACGACGCTGTTGAGGGCGTTGGCGGGTGAGCGTGAGCTGGAGACCGGCAAGCGCATCCAGGGGCAGACGGTGAAGCTCGCGCACCTCAGCCAGGAGCTGCACGACCTGGACGGGTCGATGCGGGTGCTGGAAGCCGTGGAGGAGATCGCGCGGCGGGTGGTGTTGGGCAAGCAGGAGCTGTCCGCGTCGCAGCTGGCCGAGCGGTTCGGGTTCTCGTCGCAGAAGCAGTGGACGCCGGTCGGTGACCTGTCCGGCGGTGAGCGGCGGCGGTTGCAGCTGTGCCGGTTGCTGATGGCCGAGCCGAACGTGCTGCTGCTGGACGAGCCCACCAACGACCTGGACATCGACACGTTGCAGCAGCTGGAGGACCTGCTCGACTCGTGGCCGGGGACGCTGGTGGTGATCTCGCACGACCGGTACCTGGTGGAGCGGGTGTGCGACCAGGTGGTGGCGTTGTTCGGCGACGGCGGGCTGACCGACCTGCCCGGTGGGATCGAGGAGTACCTGCGGCGGCGGGACAAGCAGAAGGACGCCGACGCCGTGCCGGCCTCGAAGTCCGCCACCGCTCCCTCTTCGGCCGCCGACCAGCGTGCCGCCCGCAAGGAACTGGCCCGCCTCGAACGCCGCCTGGAAACCCTGCACAAAAAAGAAGCCCAGCTACACGCGGCCCTGGCCGAAGCCGCCACCGACCCCGAGCGCCTCATGGCCCTGGACGCCGAACTGAAAGCCGTCCTGGCCGAGGCCGAGACCGTCGAGTCCCAGTGGCTCGCCGCCGCCGAAACCTCCGAAAACTAACCCGCGTGTCCAACGTTCGCGTCACGCGTGTCCAACGTTCAGAACACCCGAGTTGAACGCTCAGAACACGGGCCGACCGACCTGAGCGTTCAACTCGGGGTACCTGGACGTTGGACACGCGCGTTCTGGACGTTGGACACGCGCGTTCTGAGCGTTGGACACGCGCGTTCTGGACGTTGGACACGCGGCGGCGGCTAGCGGCCTCGGCGGCGGAGTTCGGCGACGAGGAGTGGCATCAGTTCGTCTACGTACGCGCAGTCGTAGCCCTGGCCGGCCATCAGGGACGTGGCGAACTTGGTTTTCGCCACGTCGGCGGCCGACGCGCCGATCATGCCGTCTAGGGCGATGCCGATTTCCTCCAGCACCCGGTCCACCTGGGATACGCGGTAGCCGCGCTCCGCCGGCCCCGCCAGCGGGATCTTGATCAGGCGCAGCTGCTTCCACGATGTGATCGGTGGGAGCGCGCCGGGCCGCAGCGGTCCGTCGCCCAGCTGCTTCTCGATCCGGGCCAGGAACGCGTCGACCTCGTTCTCGTCGTACCCGCGCCGGCCGAACATGGGCCGGCTGAAGCGGACTTCGCGGACCTCCTGGGCGGTCAGGTCGTCCTGTCCGAGCAGGGTGTTCTCGATCCGGTCCAGGAACTTGTCGACCTGCGACTCCTGGTAGCCGCGCCGGCCGCGTGGCGGCTTGCCGAAGGCGGCGGTGCGGACGTCACGGGCGGTCAACGGGCGGGTGCCGGGGCCCGGACGCGGTCGGACGGGAGGCGAGGGAGGCGAGGGAGGTGCGAAGGGAGCGGGGGAAGCCGAAGGAGGGGGAGGAGTGGAACGGGTGAGAGGAGGCGGGGTGGGCATGCGCTCCAACGTCACCACGACCAGGTCGAGGAACGTGTCCACGTCGTCCTCGTCGTAGCCCGCCTGCCCCGGTGGGGCGTAGCTGAACTCGAAGTCCTGCACTTCCTGCGCGGTCAGGTCGTCCCGCCCCGCCAGGGTGTTCTCGATCCGGTCGAGGAACGTGTCGATCTCGCCCTCGTGGTAGCCGCGGTTGCCCGGTCTGGGCTTGTGGAACCGCACACCCCGCACGTCCTGCGGTGTCAGACCAGCCGCGGGGCGCATCCCGGTCGACGTGGCGTGCGCGCCCTGCGCGGGTGCGGCGGCCTGGTGTCTTTGCGGCGTGGAACCGAGCGTCTCGGCTGCGAGGTCCATGAACGCGTCGACCTCGATCGCGTAGTAACCGGGCCGGCCGGGTCTGAACCGCACCTGGCGGACGTCCTGCTCTGTCACGTCGTCCCGGCCCAGCAAGGTCTCCTCGATGCGGTCGAGGAAGGCGTCCACCTGGCCTTCGTCGTACCCGGGTTGGCCGGGCGGGGGGCGGTGGAAGGCGACCTGCCGCAGATCCTGCGCGCCCAACAGCGGCGCCGGATGTGCCGGCATGTGCTGGCGCGCGTCGAACCCGGCCACGCAATACCTCCTTCGTGTGGTGTACCGGGGAGTATCGCCGCAGGGTGGTGCGATTGTTTCGCCCTATTGGCTCAATGCGTCAGAAGATCGCTCTACCCTTGCGTGCATGAGCCGGTTCGTGGACACGATGGTGGCAACCGCTACGGGGGCCGGGGGACGGGCGCGGGGCATGACCACGGGGGAGCCGAGCGCTCCGACCCGGCGGTCGTGGGCGGAGGTGCACGAGCAGGCCACCCGCATGGCCGGCGCGCTCGTGGCCGGTGGGATCGCCAGGGGCGAGTCGATCGCGGTCCTCGCGGGCGACCCGGCCGAGATCGCGCCCGCCGTGCAGGCGGTGTGGCTGGCCGGCGGCAGCACGACCATGCTGCACCAGCCGACGGCCCGCACCGACCTGGCCGAGTGGGCCGAGGACACCCTCCGGGTGCTGAGCATGATCGGCGCGAAGCTCGTGCTGCTCGGCGCGCCGTTCGACGCGCTGTCGGGCGTCCTGGACGAGCACGGCGTCGCCTACCGCAAGCTGGCCGAGCTGACCGAGCTGGCCGGCGAGCCGCTGGCGGCGCCCGTCGACGTCGACGAGGACATGCCCGCGCTGCTCCAGCTCACCAGCGGTTCCACCGCCGACCCGAAGGCCGTCCGGATCACGCACGGCAACCTGTGGTCCAACGCCAAGGCCATGGAGATCGCCGCCGAACTCGACCCGGAGACCGACCGGATGGTCTCCTGGCTGCCGCTGTTCCACGACATGGGGATGGTCGGCTTCCTGACCGTGCCCATGCTGCTCGGCATCGACCTGGTCAAGGTCACCCCCGTCGACTTCCTCGGCCGGCCGACCCTGTGGCCGGACCTGATCAGCCGCTACCGGGGCACGATCACCGCCGCGCCGAACTTCGCCTACGCCATCGCCGCCCGCCGCATGAAGGGCGTGGACGACGGCGCGTTCGACCTGTCCACGCTGCGGCTCGCGCTGAACGGCGCCGAGCCCATCGACCCGGCCGCGGTGAAGTCGTTCACCGACGCGGGCGAGCGGTTCGGGCTGCGGCCGGAGTCCATCCTCTGCGCCTACGGCATGGCCGAAACGACCCTGGGAGTGGCGTTCGCGCCGGTGTTCACCGGTCTCTCGGTGGACGTGGTCGACCCCGAGGAGCTGGAGGCGGGCCACCGCGCCGTGCCGGTGTCGCCGGACGCCCCCAACGCGCGGGCGTTCCCGCTGCTCGGGCCGCCGTTGCCGGGGCTGGAGGTCCAGGTCGTGGACGAATCGGGCGCGGTGCTCGGTGAGCGCGAGGTCGGGCAGTTGCGGGTGCGCGGCGAGGCCGTGACGCCCGGCTACCTCACCGTCGACGGCCCGAAGGCCACCCAGGACGCCGAGGGCTGGCTGGACACCGGCGACGAGGGTTACTTGGTGGACGGCCAGGTCGTCGTCTGCGGGCGGCGCAAGGACGTGATCATCATGGGTGGGCGCAACATCTACCCCACGGACATCGAGCGCGCTGCGACGGCCGTGGAGGGTGTGCGCGCGGGCAACGCGGTGGCCGTGCGGCTGGACGCGGGCACGCGGCGCGAGAGGTTCGCCGTGGTGGTCGAGTCGAAGCTGGCCGGTGAGGACGACGCGGTGCGGGCGTTGAGCAAGGAGATCAGCTCACGGGTCGTGGACGCGGTGGGTCTGCGGCCGTTCTCGGTGGTCGTGCTCAAGCCCGGCAGCCTGCCCAAGACGCCGTCCGGCAAGCTCCGCCGCTCCGCCGCCGCGTCCCTGGTGCCGACGGGCTGAGATGTCCGGGCCCGAGTTATCCGGGGCCGAGCATGCGCTCCGTCACGTCGAGGCGCGGTCGACCGGCTCACCGCTCGACCGCGCCTTGCGCGTCACGCTCAACTTCCATCCCGAACGGGTGGTCGCCGCCCTCGCCGACACGGGGCGTTACGTGTCGCAGTTCGTCACCGGTACGAGCAACGGCGGACTGACCGCATTCGCCGGTGGCGACCGGTGGCGGTGGGAGAGCCGGATGTTCGGCGGCGTCTACGACCGGGCTTCCGCATACGACAGACCGGTGTACGGCGGCCTGAACTTCCGCCTCAGCCCGTACGGCGCGTCACCGCGGTTCGGCTCGGCACACCTCCGGTTGACCGCCGACACCCTGTCCCGCACCACGTTCTGCTACCCGGACAGCTTCCTGGAGCCCGAGAACCTCGGCACGGCGGACCGCATGGCGTTGATCGAGATCGCACTCGCCGACGACCGGGACCTGCTGGACGACTACATCGAGGCGCACGTCCACGGCCCGGTGTCGGTGGAGGCGGACGCGGAGGCGCTGGTGCTCGACCCGAGCTACCGGGGCACGGCGGTGGAGGAGGAGGCGTCACGCCTGCCTTGCGCGGTCGAGTGGCACCCGGGCTTCCGCCTGTCGGTGGACGAACTGCGCCGCCACCCCGACTTCCGCGGGCCGCAGTACGTCGACCTGGGCCTGGAGATCGCCGTGGACGGCGTCCTCACCCCGAAGATCATCGGCGACGTCCGCGACCGCTACGACCAGCAGGACCTGAAGAAGGTCTGGCACCTGCTGGCCCGCTTCGGCCGACCCTGAAGTTCCGGCACGTCCGGCGGGGCTAGTGGAACTTGTTCTGGGCGGCTTCCAGGCCCAGTTCCAGCAACGCCTCCACGGCGTCCGCCGTCCGGTCCAGTTCGAAGGCCAGTTCCTTGCGCTCCACCAGCGAGAAGTCGCGCAGCACGTAGTCGGCCGGGTCCATCCGACCGGGCGGTCGGTCCACGCCGAACCGCACCCGGTGGTAGTCCTTGGTGCCCAGCGACTTGGTGATCGACCGCAGCCCGTTGTGCCCGTTGTCACCACCGCCGAGCTTGAGCCGCACCGTCCCGAACGGCAGGTCCAGCTCGTCGTGCACGACGATGATCGACGCCGGCGGCACCTTGTAGAAGTTCGCCGTGCCCGCCACCGGGCCGCCTGAGTTGTTCATGTAGCCGCGTGGCTTCGCCAGCACGACCCGGCGCCCGGCCAACCGGCCTTCGAGCACCTCCGCGCCGCCCTTGTGCGCCTTGAACTTCCCACCGACGCGCGAAGCGAGCACGTCCAGCACGAGGAAGCCGACGTTGTGGCGGTTGCCCTCGTACTTGGGGCCGGAGTTGCCCAGCCCGACGACCAGGCTCACGTCATCGACCACGGAACCGCAACTCCTGCTCAAGCTCGTCCAACAGGGCGTCCACCGCGCGCACCTGGTACCCGCGCCGCAGACCCGACGTGGTGCTGAACCTGGTGTGGCGGACCTCGCTCGCGGTCATCCGCCCCTGGCCGTCCAGCGCCGCGGCGGCCCGGCCGAGGAACGCGTCGACTTCGCCGCGATCGTAGCCGTTCGGGGATCGCGGCAGCTTCACCGCCAGCAGGGAGTCACCCGTCTGGAGCGTGGTCGGCGGCACGTGACCGGATCTGAGCTGGTGCTCCAGGGCGGCCAGGAAGTCGTCCACGCCCCGCTGGTCGTACCCGCCGGCGATCTCGGTGAACACGATCGTCCGCACCTGGTCGGGGTGCAGCTCGGTGCGTCCGGCGAGGGCGTCGGCGATGCGCAGCAGGAACGCGTCCACCTGCGCCGGGTCGTAACCCTTGCCTCTTTTGCGGGGGAACCTGGTGGCCCGCACCTGCGCCGGGCTCAGAAACGGGAACGGCACGCCGCCCCAGCCGTGTGGCGGGGGAGGCGTGCCGTTCGAGTTGCCCGACGTGATGGGCTCAGCCTTCTTCGGAGGCCTCGGCCTCGGTGGCCTCACCGGTGTCGCCGGCCACTTCGGCGGCGGTCGGCGCGGCGTTGATCGCGAGGACCATCGCATCGCCGTCGGTCGCCAGGGTGGTGCCGGCGGGCAGCACCAGGTCGGAGGCGTGCACCTGGGTGCCGGCCTCCAGACCCGCGATGGAGAACTCGACCTGCTCGGGAATGCTGAGCGCGTCGGCCTCCACCAGGATGGTGGTGAGGTCCTGCGTGAGCAGGGTCGCCGCGGCGGCTTCGCCGGTGAGAACCAGCGGCACCTCGACGGTGACCTTCTCGCCCCGCTGCACCAGCAGCAGGTCGACGTGCTCGATGTAGTTCTTGATGGGGTGCGTGGTGACGGTCTTGGTCAGTGCCAGCTCGGTGGAGGACTCGATGTCCAGCGTGAGAACTGCGTTCTGACCGTGCTCGCGGACAACACGGGCGAACTCGAGCGCCGGCAGGGCCAGGTGCTTCGGGTCGGAACCGTGGCCGTAGAGCACCGCGGGGATCTTGCCGGCGCGCCGGGTGCGGCGGGCGGCGCCCTTGCCGAACTCGGTGCGCTGCTCTGCGGCGAGACGGACCTCGGACACGGTGGGGCTCTCCTAACGGTCTGGCCTGAGTAAACGTCGGCGGGTACGTCGGGCGGGGCGAAGCGGGGGTTGGCCTGCGGCGGCGGGCGGCGCGGAGGGTGAACACGCGCGGCATCACAACCGCCGCGTCGATCACGCCGAGCGTGATGCTCGCCCTCGCCGAGGCAACCTGAACAGTGTATGCCGACCCGCTGGACTGGGCCTAATCGGGTGTCCCGAACGCTCAATTCGGGTGTCCCGAACGTAGGACACGCGCGTTCCGAACGTTGGACACGCGCGTTCCGAGCGTTGGACACGCGCGGTCTGGGTGTTGGGCACGTGGGCGTGTCCAACGTTCCGGTCAGGCGTGTCCAACGTTCGGAACAGGCGAGTTGAGCGTTCCGGTCAGGCGTTGCCGTCGAAGAGGGACGTGACGGAGCCGTCTTCGAAGACTTCCTGGATGACGCGGGCCAGGAGGGGGGCGATGGGGAGGACGGTCATGGCGTCGAAGCGCTTCTCGGCCGGGATGGGGAGCGTGTCGGTGAAGACGACCTCACGGGCGCCGCAGGACTGGAGGCGCTGCACGGCGGGGCCGGACAGGACCGGGTGGGTGGCGGCGATGACCACGTCGGACGCGCCCTCGGCGAGCAGCTGGTCCACGGCCTTGGTGATGGTGCCGCCGGTGTCGATCATGTCGTCGATGACGACGCACAGCCGGCCCTCGACCTGGCCGACGACCCGGTTGGCGACGACCTCGTTGGGCCGCAGCGGGTCGCGGGTCTTGTGGATGAACGCGATCGGCGTGCCGCCCAGCGTGTCCGCCCACTTCTCGGCCAGCTTGGTGCGGCCCGCGTCCGGCGACACGACCGTCAGCTCACGGCCCGCGTACTTGCCCCGGATGTGCTCGGCCAGCAGCGGCATGGCCCACAGGTGGTCGACCGGGCCGTCGAAGAATCCCTGGATCTGCGAGGTGTGCAGGTCCACGGACACCAGCCGGTCCGCGCCCGCGGTCTTGAACATGTCCGCCACCAGGCGCGCCGAGATCGGCTCACGCCCGCGGTGCTTCTTGTCCTGCCGCGCGTACGGGTAGAACGGCATGATCACGGTGATCCGCTTCGCGGAGGCGCGCTTGAGCGCGTCCACCATGATCAGCTGCTCCATCAGCCACTGGTTGATCGGCGCGCAGTGCGACTGGATGACGAACGCGTCGCAGCCGCGCACGCTCTCCTCGAAGCGCACGAAGATCTCGCCGTTGGCGAAGTCGTACGCCGACTGCGGGGTGACCGAGACGTTCAGGTGCTTGGCCACCTGCTCGGTCAGCTCGGGATACGCGCGCCCCCCGAAGAGCATCAGGTTCTTCTTGGGGGTCCCGGCCATCATGGGGTTCATGCTGGAGGTCCCGGCGATCGTGGGCTTCACGGTCAGCGCCCTTCTTCGGTTGTGCCTGCATTCTCGGGCGTCAGGGCATTTCCGGCCTTCTGGGCCCGTTCCGCCGCTTCGGCGGCGGCCGTGCCCGGCCTCCGCGAGACCACCCAGCCTTCGAGGTTCCGCTGTGGCCCGCCGGACACGGCCAGCGCGCCGGGCGGCACGTCGCGCCGCACCACGGTGCCGGCGCCGGTGTACGCGCCGTCCCCCACGGTGACCGGCGCGACGAACATGTTGTCCGAGCCGGTTCGGCAGTGGGACCCGATCACGGTCCGGTGCTTGTTCACGCCGTCGTAGTTCACCGTGACGCTGGCCGCACCGATGTTGGTGCGCTCCCCGATGGTCGTGTCACCGATGTAGCTCAGGTGCGGCACCTTGCTGCCGGTGCCGATCTCCGAGTTCTTGACCTCGACGAACGTGCCGATCTTGCCGTCCGCGCCGAGCCGGGTGCCCGGCCGCAGGTAGGCGAACGGGCCGACGGACGCGCCCGTGCCGATCTCCGCGCCGGAGCCGTGCGTGCGCACCACGGACGCGCCCGCCCCGATCGTGCACCCCGACAGCGTGGTGTCCGGTCCGACGACCGCGCCCTCGCCGACGGTGGTGCCCGCGCGCAGCTGCACGTTCGGCTCGATCAGCGCGTCCCGCCCGAGCTGCACGTCGTCGTCCAGCCAGGTAGTGGCCGGGTCGATCACGGTCACGCCCGAGCGCATCGCCCGCTCCACGATCCGGCGGTTCATCTCCGCGCCGAGCCGGGCCAGCTGCACCCGGTCGTTCACGCCCTCGACCAGCCACTGGTCCGACGTGACCAGCGCGCCCACGCGGCGTCCGTCACCGCGCGCGATGGTCAGCACGTCGGTCAGGTACAGCTCGCCCTGCGCGTTGTCGGTCGAAAGTCGGGACAGTCCGTCGCGCAGCACGCCCGCGTCGAACGCGTACACACCGGAGTTGATCTCGGTGATGTCCCGCTGTTCCGGCGTGGCGTCCTTCTGCTCGACGATCGCCTCGACCGAGCCGTCCGCGGACCGCACGATCCGCCCGTACCCGGTGGGGTCGGACACCACGGCCGTCAGCACGGTCACCGCGTTGCCCCGCTCGCCGTGCTCGACCAGCAGCCCGCGCAACGTGTCGGAGTCCAGCAGCGGCACGTCGCCGTAGGTCACCACGACCGTGCCGGTCAGGTCGGCGGGCAGTTCCGCCAGCCCGCAGCCGACCGCGTGCCCGGTGCCCTTCTGCTCCTCCTGCACCGCCACGGTGACCTTGCGGTCCAGCGCGGTGGACAGGCTGTCGAGGTGTCCGGCGACCGCCGCGCGGCCGTGGCCGATCACGACGGCGAGGTGGTCGGGTCCGGTTCCGGCGGCGGCGCGCACGGCGTGTTCCACCAGGGAACGGCCGGCGATGCGGTGCAGCACCTTCGGAGTGGCTGAGCGCATGCGGGTGCCTTCACCCGCCGCGAGGACGATCGTGCTGACTGGGGTGGGTACACCCTCGAGCATCAGCGCTCTCCCTAGCTGTGTACGTGCTTCAACAGCGGGAGGGGCCTGGCTTCCCGCCAGGTGCTGATACTAAGCCTCCGAGGACGGCTCGACTTCCACCGCCGCAACCTGGCAGCCACCTCGGCGCTTCGCAACGTACATCGCCGAGTCGGCACGGGACAGCGCGGCGTGGGCGGCCTCACGTGGGCGCACCGAGATCACGCCGACCGACAGGGTGACCCCCCTGGACAGGTCCGGGGGCAGGTCTGCGACGGCGTCCACGGCCCGGCCGAGGGCCGCCTCGGCGGCGTACAGGGGCGCGCCGGGCAGCAGCACGACGAACTCGTCGCCGCCGTACCGGGCCACCAGGTCGTCACCCCGCAGGGCCTGCCGCAGTGTGCTCGCAATCACGCGCAGGACATCGTCACCTTCGGCGTGCGAGTGCTTGTCGTTCACCACCTTGAACCCGTCGAGGTCCACCAGGGCGACGGCCATCGGGTGGGTCTGCGCGTTGATCAGCGTGGCCAGCCGGTCGTCCAGCGCGCGCCGGTTCGGCAGGCCGGTCAGCGGGTCCTGCATCGCCTGCTGCGCGACCGCGCCGTGCGCCCGCGTCAGCCGTTCGTGATCGCGCCGGGTGAGCAGGGTGGCGGTGCGGGCCTCCTGCATCATCCACAGCTCCACCTCCAGCGCGGTGGCGTAGGTCTGCAGCGCCGAGATCGTGCGCTCGCCGTGCGGGCCGGACATCCGGGCGTACTCGCGGGTCAGGCACAGCATCAGGGTGGGTTCGGAGCTGTCGTGCTCCAGCCGGTCCCGGGCGTCGTGCAGCACCTGCAACGCCTGCTGCGGCAGCTCCTCCATCTCCAGGCAGCGGGCCAGCGCTATGGACACGATGATCAGCTCGCGGGCGTACATGGCCAGCTCGCGCAGCGTCCACAGCCGCGCGATGTGCTCCGCGCCCGGCTTGGCCAGCGCGTGCGCCGCGCCGATCACCGGCACCTGCTCGGCGGCGGTGCGGTCCCGCCGGCCGGGGTGCAGCGACTCGCGGAACGGCCCCTCGACGGCGGTGGAGATGGCCGACGCGGTGGCGAACCGCTCGGAGGCCTCCTCGAAGTTGTCCACCCGCTCCAGCCGCAGGCCCCAGCCGATGAGCATCCGGGCCCGGTTGACCAAGTGGACGTAGATCTGGTGCGGGTTGGCGCTGTCCCGGATCGCGTTGTGCGCCCGCGCCAGCACCTCGTCCGCCATCTCGTAGACACCCAGTTGGGTGAGCACCAGGCCGGTCGACTGCAACGCGGAGGCGAGCAGCCGGTCCCACGTGCGCTTGTCCAGCATCGGGTCGGGGGTGAGGTCCTCCTCCAGCATCGCCAGGCCGGCCGCGACCTCGGTCAACGCCTTGTCCTCGAACCCGCCGTGCAGGTAGCGGCGGCCGCGCAGGGCGTGCGCCTCCGCCTCCAGCACCAGCAGGCCGTGCCGGCGGCAGTGCGCCAGCATCTCGTCCAGGACCGAATCGGACAGGTCGACCAGGCCGGGCGTGACGATCCGGACCACGGCCGCCGCGCGCAGGAGCTGGCCGACGATCCGCGGCTCGCCGCGGCCCTGTGCCTCGGCCAGGATCTCGTCGACCTCGTGCGCCGCGTCGAGCTGGTCGGAGAGGTGACTGCTCTGGGCCACGGCCACGAGCTCACTCGCGCGGCCGACCAGCCACGCGTCGGACATCTCGTGGAGCGCCGGCACCACGTTGTCCTGCTCGTCGACCGCTTCCTCGTGCAGCGACCCACACCCCCATGCAGACGCAGGGCGGCCGGGACCCGTGTGGCCCGACCTTCTCGCTCCGCCACCAGGATTCGAACCTGGACCATCGGAACCAAAATCCGAGGTGCTGCCTTTACACCATGGCGGAACGGTCGGGGCTCGCCCCGACCGCGCGAACACATGTTGTCACGAGTCTCCCCCGGAGGTCAGCACCGCCACTCAAGTGGCGGCAACCCCAGGGTAATTCGATCATGACACTACGTGTTGTCCCAGGTCAAGTGAGCGCGTGAGATGGCCCACGTCACGGGTGGGTGAACTGTTCTCGGCCGCGTGTCGACGCTGAGTGGTTCCTCCGGGGGTTCTCGGGTCGGTCATCTCACACGATTTCGTACATGACAATCACCCGGTTAACTACTTCGTGTAGTCGGGCAAGTACTAACGGATGACCTCGACCGAGTCGAGGAAATCCTTGACGGTGCTTTCGTAGTCCTCCGGATCGACGTTCCACGCCGCCGTGTGCTCCGCCGCGGGCACCTCGACGTACCGCAGCGGCCAGTCGAGCCGGTCCGCCGCCGAGGCCAGCTCCCGGGACGCCTGCACCGGCACGGTGCCGTCCGCGCCGCCGTGGAACAGCAGGGTCGGCGGCTTGCGCGCGGGCGGGTTGGCGAGCAGGTCGAAGCGGCTGAACTCCAGGTCCACCCGCCAGTCCGAGACCAGCTCGGCGACCGGCACCAACTGCTCGGGCACACCCCGGTTGCGCGACTGCAGCTCCAGCGTCTTCGTCCAGTTCACCACGGGCGCGTCGAGCACGACGGCGGCCACGTCGTCCGCCTCCGCCGAGCGCGCCAGGAACTGGCCGACGATCGCGCCGCCCATCGACCACCCGTACAGCACGACGTTGTGCGCGCCGTGCTCCTCGGCGTACCGGACGGCCGCCTCCAGGTCCCGCCACTCGGTGTCACCCAGGTGGTAGAGGCCGTCCGGGGAGCGCGGCGCGCCCTCGTCGTTGCGATAGGTCACCGCCAGAACGGGTAGTCCCAACCCGTGCAGCGCAGGAATGACCCGCAGGGCCTCGGCCCTGGTACCGCCCCGACCGTGTACCGCGACGACCCACGTGGACGAGGTCGCGGGAACCAGCCATGCCGGCGCGTCACCCAATTCGGTGGGAATCCGCACTTCCGTGTAGTCCAGATCGTGCGCGGTGTCGGGGTCCGTGCTCCACACCGACGTCTCCAGTCGCACCGGCGTGCCGTCCGGGGGCGCCGTGCCCTGCAACTCGCGCACCACCGTGCCCTCCGACCGCTGGGTCACCGGGCCGACCTTCGCGCCGCCGCCCGGCCATACGAGACCCCACGTGCCCGGAAGCACTGTGACCCTGGACTCCGCCAGCGAGACGGTCCCCGACGCCGACGAGGTGACCGTGTCGCGGTAGCCGGGACGGGCGTTCTCCGGTTCGAGGAGCTGGCCGCTGTAGTACCAGCCGAAGCCCAGTAGACCGGCGGTGATCAGCAACAACAACACCGCGAACGTGACGAGAGCGATCCGCAGCCGGCGACGCCCGCGGACCTTCGGTGACCCCATCACCGAATGATGCACCGGCGTTGATCGACACGCCCGACTTCCTGAGAACACGCCATGACTTTGGCCCCGGCTATGGCGGGACCAGCTTCCGCTAACTTACGCTTCCGTAAGTTACGGTTCCGTAGGTAGCCCCGAACTCACAACGAGGTAGATGTATGACCAGCACCCTGGAGAGCAGGTCCACGCCGCAAGGTCCCGAGGATCGCGGACCCAAGCCGATCATCGAAGGACGGCGCGGGCACGCTGAGCAGTTCGGCGTGTACGTGTTCGTCATCGTGCCCTTCCTGGCTCTGCTCGCGGCCGTTCCGCTCGCCTGGGGCTGGGGGCTGGGCTGGGTGGACGTCGCGCTGTTCGTGGCCTTCTACTACGTGGCCGGCCTCGGCGTGACGGTCGGCTTCCACCGTTACTTCACGCACGGCTCGTTCAAGGCCAACCGCGCGCTCAAGATCGGCCTCGCCATCGCGGGCATGATGGCGTTGCAGGGCCCGGTCATCGTCTGGGTCGCCGACCACCGCCGCCACCACGCCTTCTCCGACCGCGAGGGCGACCCGCACTCGCCGTGGCTGTTCGGCAGCGGCCCGGTCGCGCTGGCCAAGGGCTTCTGGCACGCGCACATGGGCTGGCTGTTCGACCGCGACAAGACCAACGCGCAGCGCTTCGCGCCCGACCTGCTGGCCGACGAGGACCTGGTCCGCGTCGACAAGCTGTTCCCGCTGTGGACCGCGATCAGCCTGCTCGCCCCCGCCGTGCTCGGTGGCCTGATCACCATGTCGTGGATGGGCGCGCTCAGCGCGTTCTTCTGGGCCGGTTTCGTCCGGGTGGCGTTCCTGCACCACGTGACGTGGTCGGTCAACTCGATCTGCCACATGGTCGGCGACCGCCCGTTCGCCGCCCGTGACCGCTCCGCCAACGTCTGGGCGCTGGCGATCCTGAGCTTCGGCGAGTCCTGGCACAACCTGCACCACGCCGACCCGACGTGCGCCCGGCACGGCGTCAAGCGCGGTCAGATCGACACCTCGGCCAGGGTGATCTGGATGTTCGAGAAGTTCGGCTGGGCGACCAACGTGCGCTGGCCGAACGAGCAGCGCCTGGCCCGCATCAGCGCCAAGAAGCAGTAGCCGTAGGGGTAATCGACCACCTGCCCCTCGCGGTTCACGCGGGGGGCAGGTGTTTAGGGTGGTCTGGGTGGCGGGGAGACGGCGCGACGAGACACCGGTGCCGCGCGTGCGGATGACCGGCAAGGAGCGGCGCGAGCAGTTGCTCGACGTGGCTCGGGCGTTGTTCGCCGAAAAGGGCTTCGAGGTCACTTCCGTCGAGGAGATCGCGCACCGGGCGGGCGTGTCCAAGCCGGTCGTGTACGAGCACTTCGGTGGCAAGGAAGGCATCTACGCGGTCGTGGTGGACCGCGAGATGCAGTACCTGATGGACCACATCGTGAACGCGTTGTCCGGGGGACACCCGCGTGAGCTGCTGGAACAGGCGGCTTGTGCGCTGCTGGACTACATCGAGGGATCGACGGACGGTTTCCGCATCCTGGTGCGCGACTCGCCCGTGGCGTCGTCCACCGGCACGTTCTCGTCGTTGTTGAACGACATAGCGTCCCAGGTCGAGTCGATCCTGGGCCTGCACTTCTCCCGCCAGGGCTACGACCGCAAACTGGCGGCCCTCTACAGCCAGGCCCTGGTGGGCATGGTGGCGTTGACCGGCCAGTGGTGGCTGGAGGTGCGCAAGCCGAAGAAGGACGAGGTGGCCGCGCACCTGGTCAACCTGGCCTGGAAGGGCCTCTCCCACATGGACCACAAGCCCCGCCTGCGCACCCGCTGACCCTGGGTCAGCCGGTGGTGACTTTGAGGATCTTGTCGTCGGTGCCGTTCGACGTGGTCACGTAGAGGGCGCCGTCGGGGCCGAGTTCGGCGCCCCGGAGGCGGCCGTGCGTGCCGTCCAGTTCCGGTGGGATGGCCACGGAGTGGACGCCACCCTCCTGGGTGACGGTGAACAGCAGCACCTTGGCGCCCTTGAGGGCGGTCACGGCGAGCACACCGTTCAGATCGCCCCACTGCTCGCCGGCGAGGAACGCGGCGTCGCAGATCGCCTCCGTCGAATCACCGGACGACCACACCGCCGGCACGGCGTCCGGGAACCGTTCGAGGTCGGTCATCGGCACGTCCTCGTCGTAGCCGCCGACCGTGCCGCCCTGCGACGGGTCCCAGCCGTAGTTGGCGCCGGCCTTGAGCACGTTGACCTCGTCGTCGACGTCGGGGCCGTGCTCGGCGGTGAAGACCATGCCGTCCTGGCGGACCGCGACGCCCTGGATGTTGCGGTGGCCGTAGGTGTAGATCCGGTCGCCGAACGGGTTGCCGGGCACGCCCTCACCGGTGTCGAGGTCGATCCGCAGCACCTTGCCGCCGAGGTTGGACTTGTCCTGCGAGACGTTGCCCCGCGCGGTGTCCCCGGTGCCGACGAGCAGGTTGCCCTCCCGGTCCAGCGCCATCCGGCATCCCGAGTGCCGACCGCTCGGGTTCGTCGGCAGGCCCGACACCAGCGGGTTCTTCACCCTGGTCGCCTTGGTGCCGTCCAGTTCCCACGTCACCAGCCGCACGTCCGAAGCGGTGTTGAAGCACGTGGTGAACCGCTTGCTGGTGGCGAAGTCCGGGTGCACGACCAGGCTCATCAACCCGCCCTCGCCGCGCGCCGCGACGTCACCCAGATCGGCCTGAACGTCGGTCGCCCGACCGTCGGAGACCAACGCGATCCGCCCCGGCCGCTGCGGCACGAGCATCCGCCCGTCGGGCAGGAACCCCACGTCCCAGGGGTGGCTCAACCCGGCCACCACCACTTCGACCTTGATCCCCTCGGGCGCGGTCGTGCCGGGCGCACTACCCCCGGCACCCTCCGCCGAACACCCGGCCAACACGGTCCCGGCCGACATGGCCACGGCAGCCAACCCGACAACCCGACGCATGCCGCTCAGCATGTCAATTCCCGTGTGTGCTCCCCGTTCCCCCACGCGTGTCCAACGTTCAGAACGCGCGTGTCCAACGTTCAGAACGCGCGTGTCCAACGTTCAGACCGCGCGTGTCCAACGTTCGGAACACCCGAGTTGAACGTTCAGGATCCGGTCAACCGGTAATCGGAGGGCACCCCGCCCGGCAGGCCCGTACGCTGGGAGTCACGAACCCCTCCCGTGGCCGTTCAGTCCCGGGCAGGGGTCTGTCCGCGTTTAACTCGGGGAGCCATCGCAATGCCCCAGCCCGGCCCGTTGTCCGGCCTGCTGACCGCTGTCCTGCCCGACAAGGCGCTGCGCGCCCTCGCCGACTCGGTCGGCGTGCCCGACCTCGAACTGGAAGGCCCGCCGGCGGCCCGACCACTGGTCGCCGCGGCCCTCGCGAACAGCGCGCCCGTGCTCGCGGTCACGGCCACCGGCCGTGAGGCCGACGACCTGAAGGCCGTGCTGTGCGACCTCATCGGCCCCGAGCAGGTCGCGCTGTTCCCGTCCTGGGAGACGCTGCCGCACGAGCGGCTGTCCCCGAGAGCCGACACGGTGGGCGCGCGCCTGGAGGTCCTGCGCCGCCTGGCCCACCCCGACGGTCACCCGCTCAAGGTCGTCATCACCACCGTCCGCAGCCTGATCCAGCCGATGGCGCCCGGCCTCGGCGACCTCAAGCCGGTCCACCTGACCGTGGGCGGCGAGCACGATTTCGAAGCGCTCCTGGTCAACCTCACCGAGATCGCCTACACCCGGGTCGACATGGTCGAGAAGCGCGGCGAGTTCGCGGTCCGCGGCGGCATCCTCGACGTGTTCCCGCCGACCGCGGAGCACCCGCTGCGGGTCGAGTTCTGGGGTGACGAGGTCAGCGAGATCCGGCCCTTCGCCGTCGCCGACCAGCGCTCCCTGCCGCAGGAGATCAGCGAGTTCATCGCGCCGCCGTGCCGCGAACTCCTGCTGACCGAGTCGGTCAAGGGCAAGGCCGCCGTCCTGGCCGAAGAGCACGCGGCCGACGCCCACCTGCACGAACTGCTGGACAAGATCGCCAACGGCATCCCGGCCGAAGGCATGGAAGCTCTCATCCCGGCGCTGTGCGAAGGCGAACTCCAGCTCCTCACCGACGTCGTCCCCGAGGGCACGCACGTCGTCCTCAACGACCCGGAGAAGATCCGGGCCCGCGCCCAGGACCTGGTGCGCACCGGCCAGGAGTTCCTGGAAGCGTCCTGGATGGCCGCGGCCGGCGGCGGCCAGAGCCCCATCGACCTGGACTCCAGCGCCTACCACAGCCTCGCCGACGTGGCCCGCGCCGCGAAGGCGAAGAACCGCCCCTGGTGGACGCTCAGCCAGCTCACCACCGAGGGCGGCGACGTCATCCGGCTGGAGCTCAAGCACGTCGAGGCCTACCAGGGCGATATCGACCGGGCGTTCGCCGACCTGCGCGCGCACACCGTCTCCGGCGGCACGGCGGTCCTCGTCGTCCCCGGTGCGGGCACCGCCCAGCGCGCCACCGAGCAGCTGCGCGAAGCGGACGTCAACGTCGTCCTCCGGGACACCCTCGACACCGCCCCCAAACCGGGTGCCGTCACGGTCGTCCGGGGCGCGCTGGAGGACGGCTTCTCGCTGCCCGAGCTGGCCCTGGTCGTGCTCACCGAGACCGACCTCACCGGCGGGCGGCACGGCACCAGCACCAAGGACATGCGCCGCATGCCCAGCCGCCGCCGCAACGCGGTGGACCCGCTCGCCCTCAAAGCCGGCGACTACGTCGTCCACGAGCAGCACGGCATCGGCAAGTACGTCGAGATGGTGCAGCGCACCGTGGCCGGCGCGACCCGCGAGTACCTGGTCCTGGAATACGGCTCCAGCAAACGCGGCCAGCCCGGCGACCGGCTGTTCGTGCCGACCGACCAGCTCGACGAGGTGTCCCGCTACGTCGGCGGCGAGCTGCCCACGCTGAACAAGCTGGGCGGCAGCGACTGGAAGAACACCAAGGCCAAGGCGAAGAAGGCGGTCAAGCAGATCGCCGCCGAGCTGGTCCAGCTCTACGCCGCCCGCCAGGCCGCCCCCGGTCACGCGTTCGCGTCGGACACCCCGTGGCAGCGGGAGCTGGAGGACGCCTTCCCGTTCACCGAGACGATCGACCAGATGGCGGCGATCGACGAGGTCAAGTCCGACATGGAGCGCACGGTCCCGATGGACCGGGTGATCTGCGGCGACGTCGGCTACGGCAAGACCGAGATCGCGGTGCGGGCGGCGTTCAAGGCGGTGCAGGACGGCAAGCAGGTCGTCGTGCTGGTGCCGACGACCCTGCTCGCCCAGCAGCACCTCAACACGTTCACCGAACGGATGCGCGCGTTCCCGGTGAACATCAAGGGCCTGTCCCGGTTCACCGACGCGCTGGAGGCCGAGCAGACCATCACCGGCCTGGCCGAAGGTGACGTGGACATCGTCATCGGCACGCACCGCCTGCTCCAGAAGAGCCTGCGCTACAAGGACCTCGGCCTGGTCATCGTGGACGAGGAGCAGCGCTTCGGCGTCGAGCACAAGGAGCACATCAAGGCGCTCCGCACGCACGTGGACGTGCTCACGATGTCCGCGACCCCGATCCCGCGCACCCTGGAGATGTCGCTGGCGGGCATCCGCGAGATGTCCACCATCCTCACCCCGCCCGAGGAACGGCACCCGATCCTCACCTACGTCGGCGGCTACGACGACAAGCAGGTCGGCGCGGCCATCCGCCGCGAGCTGCTGCGCGACGGCCAGGTCTTCTACGTGCACAACCGCGTGTCCTCGATCGAACGCGCCGCCCGGCACATCCGCGAACTCGTCCCCGAGGCCCGCGTGATCACCGCGCACGGCCAGATGAACGAGGACAAGCTGGAGAAGATCATCCAGGGGTTCTGGGAGAACGAGTACGACGTGCTCGTCTGCACCACGATCGTCGAGACCGGCCTGGACATCTCCAACGCCAACACCCTCATCGTGGAACGCGGCGACCTGCTCGGCCTGGCCCAGCTGCACCAGCTGCGCGGACGCGTCGGCCGCGGCCGGGAACGCGGCTACGCCTACTTCCTCTACCCGCCCGAGGCGCCGCTCACCGAGACCGCGCACGACCGGCTGGCCACCATCGCCCAGAACACCGAGCTCGGCGCGGGCATGGCGGTGGCCATGAAGGACCTGGAGATCCGCGGCGCGGGCAACATCCTCGGCGCCGAGCAGTCCGGCCACATCGCGGGCGTCGGCTTCGACCTCTACGTGCGGCTGGTCGGCGAGGCCGTGGAGGCGTTCCGCAAGCACGCGGGCGCGGACGGCGAGCTGGAGGAGGACCTGGCCGAGGTCCGAGTCGACCTGCCGGTGGACGCCCACATCCCGCACGACTACGTGCCCGGCGAACGGCTCCGGCTGGAGGCGTACCGCAAGATCGCCGCCGCCGGGGACGCCGAGTCGCTCCAGTCCGTGTGGGACGAGCTCAAGGACCGCTACGGCACCCCGCCGCTGCCCGTCGAACGGCTGCTGGCCGTGGCGCGGTTCCGGCAGACGTGCCGCGCGCACGGCGTCACCGAGGTCGCCACCCAGGGCGCGACGATCCGCTTCGCGCCGCTGGAGCTCAAGGACAGCCAGCTGGTACGGCTGCGCCGGCTGTTCCCCAAGGCGCTCTACAAGCAGGCCAACGGCACGGTGAGCGTGCCTAGGCCGACCGAGGGCGCGGCCGGCGGCCGGATGGGCGCACCCCAGCTGCGCGACCAGGAGCTGCTGGATTGGTGCGCGCAATTCCTGGCGTCGTTGGCGGGGACTCCCGTGAGCGGCGTCACGAGGTCGTGAGAAGGTACTGGTCGTGAGGACTGTGCAGAGGCGCTTCACCCTGATCGGCGCGGCTGTGGCGACGGTGGCACTGCTGGTGGCGGGCTGCGGCACCGGCCCCGGCCACGTCGGCTCGGCCGCGATCGTCGGCGACACCGTGCTGCCGCTGGAGCAGGTGCAGCAGCGGCTGGACATCGTGCTCAAGAAGGAGCCCGAGGCCCAGAAGCTGCACGACCAGCGCAAACTCGACCAGGTCGCGCGTCAGCTGGTGACGCTCGGCGTGCAGCACGAACTGGTCGAGCTGGCTGCCCGGCGCGAGGGCGTGACGGTGTCCGAGGAGGCGGTGACCGAGGCGGTCGACCAGGCCGGCGGCGCGGACCTGGCCTCGCAGAACACCGTGTACGACGCGGCGACGTTCCGGGAGCGGGCCAAGGACCAGCTGCTGATGGTCGAGCTGGCGCGCAAGTACGTGGACCGGATGGAAGTCACGTTCGACTACTTCCTGACCAAGGACAACACCGACGCCTTCGAGAAGGCGAAGCAGGTGGCCGCGGACCCGGCGAGGATGGCCGAGTTCGTCGCCGACGCGCCGCAGGGCAACGAGGGCCAGACGCTGGGCAAGCAGGGTCAGCGGGTGCATTCGGCCGAGTCGCCGCAGACCGCCCAGTGGCCGCTGTTCGGCGTCGCGCCCGGCACCGTGGTGGCGTTCGCGCCGGACCCGAGCAGCGCGCAGTGGATGGTCGCCTACATCACCGACCGCAAGACCGACGTGCGGTCGTCCGGCGAGTCGGCCACCGAGCAGTTGACGCCCCAGATGCTGGAGCAGATCGGGCTGCGGCTCGTGCGGATGCTCGCCGGTGACCCGGAGATCCAGATCAACCCGCGTTACGGCCTGTGGGACGGCACGGCGATCGCGTTGGCGCCCAGCGAGGGCGAACTGACCGGCTACCAGGCGACCGCGCGGCAGACGTCCTCGTGACCGTCGTCCTCGTCGGCACCACCCCGGTTCTGCCCGCCGCCGCGCTACCCGCTCTGCGGGGCGCGGCGGCGGTGTACGCGGGGGAGGGCGTGGACGCTTCCGCGTGGTCGGCCGAGCCGATCTCCGCTTTCACGCCCGGCCCCTCGGTCGTCCTGCTCACCACGAACCTGAACGAACCCGCCGCCCGCGCGCTGATCTCGGCGGGCTCGCCGGTGATCCACACCCCGGCCGTGCCGCTGCTGGACGCGGCGGCCGTGATGGACCGCCTCCGTTCGCCCGGCGGGTGCCCGTGGGACGCCGAGCAGGACCACAAGTCGCTGCGCCAGTACCTGGTCGAGGAGACCTACGAGCTGCTGGAAGCCATCGAGGACGGCGACCGCGCGGCGTTGCGGGAAGAACTCGGCGACGTGCTGCTGCAGGTCCTGTTCCACGCCCGGATCGCCGCGGAGGACGCCGAGGACCCGTTCGGCATCGACGAGGTGGCCGGTGACCTGGTGGCCAAACTCGTCGGCCGCCACCCGCACGTGTTCGAGGGTCACGACCCGGCCGTGCACGACGCGACGTCCCAGCAGCACCGCTGGGAAGAGCTGAAGCAGGTCGAGAAGAAACGCGAGTCCAGCGTGGACGGCGTGGCCGGCGGGCAGCCCGCGGTGGCGTTGGCCGGGAAGCTGGCGCAGCGGGTCGCGCGGGCCGGGTTCCCGGTGGACCTGTTCCCGGAGGGCGACGACACCGGCACCACGTTGTTCGCGGTGGCGGCACTGGCGAAGCTGGCCGGCGAGGACCCGGAGACCGAGCTGCGCGCGGTGGCCCGCCGGTTCGAGGCCAACGTGCGCGCCGCCGAGCGATCCGCCCGCGCGGCCGGGCTCACCACCCTCACCGCGGCGGACTGGCGCGCCCACTGGCCCGCCTGAACCGTCCCGCCTGAGCCGTCCCGCCTGGACCTTCCTGCCCGGACCTCTTCCGGTTCGGCGCGCACGTCGCACCACCAGCGCGTACATCGCACGGCCCTGGGGTGGCGGTACGGCGATCGGAGAATCGGCGCGGGCCGGTGTCGGCCTTTGGTCTCGATGCCGCAGCGAGGTTCCCGGGGTGGGTCAACCGGGGATGATCGGGACGCTAACGTCGAGAGGGTGACCGAGGCCTACCTCCGCTTCCCGCACCTGCACGGCAACCTCGTGACGTTCGTGGCCGAGGACGACGTGTGGCTCGCCCCCCTCGACGGCGGCCGGGCCTGGCGGGTGACCGCCGACCAGGTGCCGGTGTCGTTCCCCCGCTTCGACCCGACCGGAACCCGGCTGGCCTGGACCAGTCGTCGTGACGGCGCGCCCGAGATCCACCTGGCACCGGTGGAGGGCGGTGAGGCCACCCGGCTCACCTACTGGGGCGACTACTCGACCGGCGTGCGCGGCTGGACGGCCGACGGCGAGGTCGTCGCGGTCACGTCCACCGGTCAGGCGACGTCCAACCGGCAGTGGGCGCACGCCCTGCCCACCGACGGCGGCCCGCCGCGCCGGCTGCCCTTCGGCTGGGTGGACGACGTGTCGTTCGGGCCGTCCGGCCAGGTGGTCGTCACCTCCGTCTACGGCCGCGACCCGGCCTGGTGGAAGCGCTACCGGGGTGGTGCGGCGGGGAAGTTGTGGGTGGACGCCACCGGTGACGGCGAGTTCGTCCGCATCCTGCCCGAGCTGACGTCCTCGTTGACCTCGCCGGTGTGGATCGGGGACCGGATCGCGTTCCTGTCCGACCACGACGACGTCGGCAGTGTGTACTCGGTCCTCGCGGACGGGTCGGACCTGCGGCGGCACACCGAGCAGGAGTTCTACGCGCGGGTCGCGTCGAGCGACGGTGAGCGGATCGTCTGGCAGCACGCGGGCGAGCTGTGGATTCTCGACAACCTCGACGGCGCCGAGCCGCGTCGGCTGGAGATCGCGCTGGGCGGCCCGCGCACCGCCCGCAGGCCCCGGCCCGTCTCGTCCCGCCCGGACGACTTCCACGCGGACAAGACCGGCCGCGCGAGCGTGGTCGAGGTGCGCGGCACCGTGCACTGGGTGACCCACCGGGACGGTCCGGTGCGCGCGTTGGCCGAGCAGCCCGGCGTCCGGGCCCGGCTGCCGCGCGTGGTCGGCGACAACGTCGTGTGGGTGACCGACGCGGACGGCGAGGAGGGCCTGGAGTTCTCCCCGGTCGGCGGCGTCGAACCGGGCAACGAGCCGCGCCGGGTCGCGGTCGGCAAGCTCGGGCGGGTGCTGGAACTGGCCGTCTCGCCGGACGCCCGCCGTCTCGCCGTCGCCACGCACGACGGGCGGCTGCTGCTGGTCGACGTCGAGTCCGGCGAGGTGCGTGAAGTCCTGAAGGGCGCGAACCCGCACGTCAGCGACCTGGCGTTCTCGCCGGACTCGAACTGGCTGGCCTGGTCGCACCCCGGCCCGCGCCCGCTGCAGCACATCCGGATGACCAACACCACCGACCTGTCCGTGGTGGACGTGACGCCGCTGCGGTTCTCCGACTTCTCGCCGACGTTCACCGAGGACGGCCGCTACCTGGCGTTCCTGTCGATCCGCAGCTTCGACCCGGTGTACGACGCGCACGTGTTCGACCTGTCGTTCCCGACCGGCTGCCGGCCCTACCTGCTGCCGCTGGCCGCGACCACCCCGTCGCCGTTCGACCCGCTGCGCCTGGGCCGGCCGGTCGGCGACGACTCGTCCGACAAGGACAAGGACCACAAGGACGAGGAGAACCCGATCACGGTCGTGGACCTGGAGGGGTTGGCCGACCGGGTGGTGACGGTGCCGGTCGCCGCCGCCCGCTACGCCGGGCTGACCGCCGCCAAGGGTGGCCTGCTGTGGCTGCGGTCGCCGTTGCGCGGGGTGCTGGGCGACAACCTCGCCGGGCCGTCCGCCCGTCCGCCGCGGGCCGTGCTGGAGCGGTTCGACCTGGCCAAGTCCCGCACCGAGACGCTGGTGGACGGGCTGGACGCGTTCGACGTGACCGGTGACGGGCAGCGGATGGTCGTGCAGGACGGCGGTGACCTGCACGTGGTGCCGACCGACCGGAAGGTCGACTCGGACGACAACGACTCGGTGGACGTGGACCTGTCCCGCATCCGGGTGGTGGTGGACCGTGCCGCCGAGTGGCGGCAGGCCTACGCCGAGGCCGGGCGGCTGATGCGCGACCACTTCTGGCGCACCGACATGGGCGGCGTGGACTGGGCGGGCGTGCTGGAGCGGTACCGGCCGCTGGTGGACCGGCTGGGCAGCTACAACGACCTGGTCGACCTGCTGTGGGAGGTGCAGGGCGAGCTGGGGACGTCCCACGCCTACGTGATCCCGTCCGGTGGGTCGAGCGGGCGTGCGGTGGGGTTGCTCGGCGCGGACCTCGAACGGGACGAGGCGGGCGCGTGGCGGGTCGTGCGGGTGATCCCGGGGGAGACGTCGGACCCGGCGGCGCGGTCGCCGTTGGCGGCTCCGGGGGTCGCGGTGCGGGCCGGTGACGCGATCGTGGCGGTCGACGGGCGGCAGGTGGACCCGTCGACCGGGCCCGCGCCGCTGCTGGTCGGCACGGCGGGCAAGCCGGTGGAGCTGACCGTGCGGCCGCGCGGCGGCGGTGAGCCGCGACGGGTCGTGGTGGTGCCGTTGGAGGACGACGAGCCCTTGCGGTACCACGCGTGGGTGGCCGATCGGCGGGCGCGCGTGCACTCGCTGTCCGAGGGGCGGGTGGGGTACCTGCACGTGCCGGACATGATGGGCGCCGGCTGGGCGCAGCTGCACCGCGACCTGCGGGTCGAGCTGGGGCGTGAGGCGGTCGTGCTGGACGTGCGGGAGAACGGCGGCGGGCACACGTCCGAGCTGGTGGTGGAGAAGCTGGGGCGCAAGATCATCGGCTGGTCGGTGGCCCGCGGGTACACCACGGCCGACAGCTACCCCGGTGACGCGCCGCGCGGGCCGGTGGTGGCGATCGCGGACGAGTTCGCCGGGTCCGACGGGGACATCGTGAACGTGGCGATCAAGGAGATGGGCATCGGGCCGGTCGTCGGCACCCGGACGTGGGGCGGGGTGATCGGCATCGACATGCAGTACCACCTGGTCGACGGGACTTTGGTGACGCAGCCCCGTTATGCGACGTGGTTCGCCGGGCCGGGGTGGGGCGTGGAGAACCACGGCGTGGACCCGGACGTCGAGGTGGTGATCACGCCGCAGGACCGGGTGGCCGGTCGGGACCCGCAGTTGGACACCGCCGTGCGGCTGGCTCTGGAGGCGTTGGCGTCGCGTCCGGCGGCCGTTCCGCCGCAGCTCCCGCCCCTTACTTGATCGAAACCACCCGAGCGTGTGACACCGCTGCAGTTGCGGCTGGTGGCCCGAACCCGATCAATGAGTTAGCACGCAAGATCGGGTCGGGGGTTCGGTGAGTCATCGCGAATTGCCGCGCAGTGGGCGCGGATGTGTTTCGGCCGTCATCGGGTTGCCGTTGGTGGCGGTGGGCGGTGTGGCGGGGCTGGTGTTGACCTTCGGTCAACCCGAGCCGCCACCGCCGTCGGAGTCGGGTCAGGTGCAGGTGACGGGCCGCCAGACGCTGGTGAGCGTCCGCACCAGCGCCCCGCCCGTCCCCGTGCCCCAGGTCGACCAACCGTCCCAACCGGACGGCCCGGCCCCATCACCGGATCGCCGGGAAATCCACAAGGGCAAAACCCCGTCACCCGGCAAACCGCTGCTACCCGACGGCATCCCCCCTCAACTCCCCATGCCACCGCCCGTCCCCGGTATCCCCGCCATCCCCGGCCTACCGGGCATCCCCGGCGTGCCCCCACCCTCGCCCACCTCCAAGCCCCACACGCCACCGTCGACCCCGTCGCCCTCCCAACCAACGCCAACCACCACCACCGAACCCCCCACCACAACCACCCAACCAACCCTCGAACCAACCAAACCCGACGCCACCAGCGCCCCCACCCCCGGCACCAGCCCACCCACCACCGAACCCACCCTCACCCCACAACCGCCCCGTCCCACCCCCGAACTCAACTGACCACCCCAACCCCAACTGGTCAGCGTCAACGCGGACGCGGCCAGGTCCAACGCCTCACCAGGATGCTGACGACCAGGGCTGATCCCAGCCCTTCGCGCAGCCCGATGAGCCCGTTGCTGGGCAGCACGGCGTCGTCCTCACGAGGGGTGTCGACTACCAAGGCCCGTCGAACTCAGGCAGGCTTCACTGTCCGTCCAGGGCGCAAACAGCGCTCAACCAGCGATAACGGTCATCGGGGACGTATTGCCTGTGTGACGTCCGCCTTGCCGGGGTCGAAACACGTAGCCTGGGTTGGTGGTCGCTCCTCCGCCGTCGAAGACCGAACCGCGCCCTCCAACCCGCGGCCGTGCCGGCAACCTCGCCGGACGCCTTGCCTTGGTGCTCCTCCTGCTGGCCTTCGTGGCGGGCGGTGCCTGGGCGCTGGGCACGTTCAACCGACCCGGCCCGAGGACCGCCGCCGACCCGCCGTTCCCGATCCCCTTCCAGGACGTCCAGCCGGGCGCCGCCGCACCGGGCACGGCGGGCGAACTGCCGGCCGCCGGCCAACCCCAGGCCTCACCCGCCGTCACCGGCACCGCCGAACCGCTGACCGCGTGGGCCGTGGCGCTGTCCGAGAAGACCGACATCCCGGTCCGGGCGCTGCGCGCCTACGCCATCGCCGACCTGTTGATGCGCTCGCAGGACCCGGCGTGCCGGGTGTCGTGGGCGACGTTGGCGGGCATCGGTCGCGTCGAGTCGCACCACGGCACCATCGGCGGCCTGCGCCTCGGCGAGGACGGCCGCCCGTCACGCCCGATCATCGGCATCCCCCTGGACGGCTCACCGGGCCTGAAGGCGATCCCCGACAGCGACGGCGGCACCCTCGACGGCGACACCACGTGGGACCGCGCCGTGGGCCCGATGCAGTTCATCCCGACCACCTGGGCCCGCTACGCCGTCCGCGCCAACGGCGACGGCCAGACCCCCGACCCGCAGAACATCGACGACGCCGCCCTGGCCGCCGCGCGTTACCTGTGCTCGGGCGGTCGTGACCTGGCCACCGGCGAAGGCTGGTGGACCGCGATCCTGGAGTACAACAAATCGACCGAGTACGGCCAGAACGTCTTCAGCGGAGCCGACGCCTACGCCCGCGCCAGCCTCGGCAGCTGACCCACAGGCAGGCCGCCCTGTGCCGCTTGCACGGTCAGGCCGGCGAACGGTCCAGAAGCCCGCTTCCGACGTGCCGATACGAACGTGCCGCTTCGGACATGCTGATACAGACGGTGCCGGTACGGAGTTGTCCACAGGCCACCGAGTTGTCCACAAGCGCGGCCCGAGCGCCTGAATTTGTCGTAGCCCTCCGGCAGGATAAAGACAGGGGTCCCCTGGCGGGGACGCCTGCGAAGCACTTCGCTCATGGCGGCTAGGCGGCTAGGCGGCTAGGCGGCTCGGCGGCTCGGGCGTGCGGCGGCCCGGCCCGGCTGCGGTTCGGGCGTGTGGCGTTCAGCGGTCGCGTTCGACGGCGAGGCGGGCGCTGACTTCGCCCAACGCCTCCTGGTACTCCGGTGACGGGTTCATCGCCGCAGCCATCCGCAGCTGCGTCAACGCCTCGGTCAGCCGGCTCTGCCGCTGCAACGTCCGACCCAGCGCGAACCGCGCGTAGTGGTCGCTCGGATCGATCTCCAGCACCTTCCGGAACGCCGCCTCGGCGCGCACGAACTGGGCCGAGCCCAGGTAGGCCCGCCCCGCGAGCAGCTGCACGCTCGCCCGGTTCGGCGCTGCTTCGAGCACGACTCGCAGCTCGCGCAGCGCCTCCAGCGGTCGGCGTTCCGCGAGCAGCGCCTCGGCTCGGCGGAACGCCTCGAAGGTGCTGTCCGTCATGGTTCGATCAACGCTACCCGCGCATCCGGTCGCAGTACGACAGCCGACCGGATGACGGGACCGGCGTGTCACTCCACGAGCGCGTGGTGCAGCCGGTCGAGCACGGGCTTGATCGACGCGGGTTGCTCCACATGGGCGTTGTGACCCACGCCAGGCAGGACTATTCCACCCGGCTGCGCCGACCGCAGGTGCTCCGGCGGGCACATGCCGTCCAACTCGCCGGCGGCCAGCACGACGGGCGCCTTCGCCACCGCCAACAGCCCGTCCACGTCCGGCGCGCCCACCCCGAACGCCGCCGGGTCCAACGCCGCCCGCCAGCCGCCGTCCACCTCGGCCACGCCGTCCTCCAACGGCACACCGGCCAGCCGAGACGCCCACGTCGAAGCCTCCGCGCGCGTCTCGAACACCCGAGCGGGCCGCGCCGCCGTCAAAGCCGCGCGCTCCAGCTCGTCCGCCGTCCACCGGAGCTTGATCCCCAACCCGCCCGCGGCCCGCACGTCCACCCCGAACCACCCGCTGGCCAGCGCCAACGCCACCACGCCGCCCAACGAGTGCCCCAACACGGCCACCGGCCCCGAAGGCACCACGGACGCCACCGACGCCGCCAACGACCCGAACGAGTACCGGTCCAGCTCCGGCGACCGCCCGTGCCCCGGGAGATCCACCGCCAACCACGATCCGGGCCACGAATCCGCAGCTCCACGCCACACCGACCCGGTCGCACCCAGCCCGTGCAGCAGCACCAGCAGCGGCCCGTCCCCACCCCGCACCACGTGAACCAAGCGTGAACCCCTTCCGAGCGGCACCCCAACAAGTGAGCCGGAGCCGTCCCACACCTTGCACCAACTAGGCTCGGCACCGATACACAGATGGTCTGACGAGGGAGCGCACGTGGCGGTCATCGAGCAGGTCGGCGCCCGCGAGATCCTGGACTCGCGAGGCAACCCGACCGTCGAGGTAGAGGTGGCGTTGGACGACGGCACGCTGGAGCGTGCCGCGGTTCCGTCCGGCGCGTCGACCGGTGAGCACGAGGCGGTCGAGCTGAGGGACGGCGACGCCAAGCGTTACGGGGGCAAGGGCGTCGAGCGCGCGGTCACGGCGGTGCTCGACGAGATCGGTCCCGAGCTGGTGGGCATCGAGGCCGTCGAGCAGCGCATCGTGGACCAGAAGCTGGTCGACCTGGACGGCACCCCGGACAAGTCCCGCCTGGGCGCGAACGCCATCCTGGGCGTGTCGCTCGCGGTGGCGAAGGCGGCGGCGGCGTCCAGCGGCCTGGAGCTGTTCCGGTACATCGGCGGCCCGAACGCGCACGTCCTGCCGGTGCCGATGCTCAACATCCTCAACGGTGGCGCGCACGCCGACACGGACGTGGACATCCAGGAGTTCATGATCGCGCCGATCGGCGCGGACAGCTTCCGCGAGGCCCTGCGCTGGGGTGCTGAGACGTACCACGCGCTGAAGTCCGTGCTGAAGTCGAAGGGCCTGGGCACCGGCTTGGGTGACGAGGGCGGTTTCGCGCCGTCCCTGTCGAGCAACCGCGACGCGCTGGACCTGATCCTGGTCGCGATCGAGAAGGCCGGTTTCACGCCGGGTCGTGACATCGCGCTGGCCCTGGACGTGGCCGCCACGGAGTTCTACTCCGACGGCGCCTACACGTTCGAGAAGACCAAGCGCAGCGCCGAGCAGATGACCGGCTACTACACCGAGCTGGTCAACGCCTACCCGATGGTGTCGATCGAGGACCCGCTGTCCGAGGACGACTGGGACGGCTGGGTGCAGATGACCGCCGAGCTGGGCGAGCGCGTGCAGATCGTCGGCGACGACCTGTTCGTGACCAACCCGGAGCGGCTGGAGGAGGGCATCTCCCGCCGCGCGGCCAACGCGCTGCTGGTGAAGGTCAACCAGATCGGCACGCTGTCCGAGACGCTGGACGCGGTCGCGCTGGCCACGTCCTACGGCTACAAGTCGATGATGTCCCACCGCTCCGGCGAGACCGAGGACACCACGATCGCCGACCTCGCGGTGGCCGTCGGCGCGGGTCAGATCAAGACCGGTGCGCCCGCCCGCGGTGAGCGCACCGCGAAGTACAACCAGCTCCTGCGCATCGAGGAGGCCCTGGGCGACGCCGCGCGTTACGCCGGTGACCTGGCCTTCCCGCGGTTCACGCCGGAGGGCTGATGGCACGGGAACGGGACCCTCGGCGTGGCCGTGACGCCACGCCGAGGTCCCGTCCTGCGCGGGCGCAGGCCCGTGACGGCGAGCCCCGCAAGGGCGAACCGCGCAAGATCGAACCGAGCAAGTCCGCGCCGCGCCGAGGCGAGCACCGCAAGCCGGAACCGCGCAAAGCGGAGTCCCGCAAGCCTGCGGCGCGGAAGACGACGGCGAGCAGGGCCGAAGCGCCGCCCCGCACCCGGCCGGCGACGCGCAAGCCGCAGTCCAAGGCCCGGACCAGGGCCGGCGCGGGCACCGGCGGCGCGTTCGGCATGACCGGCACGCGGCGGGCCGCGCTGCTGGCGATGGTGGTGTGCGCGCTGGCGTTGAGCATCGCCGTGCCGCTGCGGACGTACCTGGCGCAACGCGAGGAGCTGCGCGAGGTCAACGCCTCGCAGGAGACGCTGCGGGCCGAGGTCGGCCAGCTGGAGCAGCGCAAGCAGGAACTGGCCGACCCGGCGCACGTGGAGGCCGAGGCACGACGCCGGCTGCACTACGTGCGGCCCGGTGAGACGCCCTACATCGTGCAGCTCCCCGGTGACGCGGAGCGCGAACTGGAAGAACAGCGACCGGCGACCAAACCGGCCGAGGACAAGGCGTGGTACGAGCAGCTGTGGGATTCGGTGGCGGCACGATGACGGTGAGCGACGAGGACCGGGCGGCGGTCACGGCGCAGTTGGGCCGCGCGCCGCGTGGCATGCGGGAGGTGGCCGCGCGGTGCCCCAGCGGGCACCCGGCGGTCGTGCAGACCAGTCCCCGGTTGGAGGACGGCACGCCGTTCCCGACCCTGTACTACCTGACCTGCTCGCGGTTGAACTCCTACGTCAGCAGGCTCGAAGGGGCCGGGCTGATGAAGGAGATGACCGACCGGTTGGCCGTGGACGAACAGTTGGCGGAACGCTACCGCCACGCCCACGAGTCGTACTTGGCTGAACGGGACGCGATCGAACCGCTCGGCACGACCGTCACCGCGGGCGGCATGCCCACCCGGGTCAAGTGCCTGCACGTCCACGTGGCGCACTCGCTGGCCGTCGGCAGGGGAGTGAACCCGTTCGGTGACGAGGCACTGGATCTGCTCGCGCAGTGGTGGCCTAGCGGGGAATGCGCGTCAACGGTGAATAACCGACCGTAGGGGCAGTTCTACGGACATAAAGGCGGCACACTCCCGTGACACCGCCGTTCGGATCAGGCAGGCTGGGTCAGGGCCGGGTGACGAGGCGATGGGGAGTTCGGGGCGTGCCGAAGTCGAAGCGTCGGGTACGGAAGAGGGCCGAGGTCCGTCCGGGCACGATGACGCCACGGCAATGGGGCTTCGCCGCCACCGCCACGGCCGCGATGCTCGTCCCGGCGCTGCTGCACGGCGTGACCCCGATCGACTGGGGCAGCGCCTCCAGCGGGCCTGGGATCGAGGTCATCCCGCCCGGTCCCGGTGACGTCCTGGGCACGCTCGCCCTCAACGACAGCGGGAAGCTCGGCGCGACCGGACGGCTGCCCGAGACCGACGAGCTGAGCGCGGGGCTGCTGGCCGACGCCGACGACCCGTCCGAGTTCGAGGACGACCTGCCCCCGTTGGAGGGCGGGTTCCTGCGCGAGGGCCAGCACGGCATCCCCGGCGTGGTGCTCGACGCGTACATGCGCGCGGCGGACCGGCTGGCCGTGACGACGCCCGGGTGCAACCTGGACTGGCCGTTGCTGGCGAGTATCGGCCGCATCGAGTCCGGCCACGCGCGCGGTGGCCGGGTGACCGAGGACGGCACCACGGTCGACCCGATCCTGGGCCCGGTGCTCAACGGCGCTCCCGGCATCGCCGCTATCCCCGACTCGGACGACGGCAGGTTCGACCGCGACACCACGTGGGACCGGGCGGTCGGCCCGATGCAGTTCATCCCGACCACGTGGGCCGGTTACGCGGCCGACGGCAACGAGGACGGCGAGAAGAACCCGAACAACATCTACGACGCCACCATCGGCGCGGGCAACTACCTGTGCGCGTACGGGGCGAACGTGAGCGATCCGGTGCAGCGCGCGAGTTCGGTGTTCCGCTACAACCACTCGGACGAGTACGTGCGGACGGTGTTGTACTGGGCGGACGTGTACGCGAACGGCGTGACCCCGCTGCCCGACCTGATCGGCTCGGACGACGATTTCGGCCAGAGCCCGAGCACCGGCACCCCGCAGAACACCACCACGCCGCCCGGCACCACGACACCGCCGTCTTCCGGCACGACGACCACCACCGTCCCGCCGACGACGACCACCACGACCCGTCCCGGCGTGACGGTGTCGGTGACCCTGACGCCGACGACCGTGCCGACGACCACTCCGACGACCACGCCGGTGTGCCCCACTCCGCCCACGGAGACGACGACCAGCACGCCCACGACGACGCCGACCACGACGCCCGTGATCCCGCCGGGCTGCCCGACCCCGACCACCACCACGAGCACGACGAGCACGACGACCGAGGCCGGCTCATCGGCCGCGACCACTCCGGCGCAGACCACTCCGGCTCAGACCACCGTGCCCGGCAGCACGTCGGGCGGCAGCTCCAGCGGGAGCACGTCGGGCAGCAGCTTCAGCGGGAGCTCCAGCGGTTCGGCCTCCTCCGGCGAGCCGCCGTCGATCACCTCGACCATGCGGGCCACCTGACCCGCGGCGCCGCCCGCTCCACCGATCTCCTGCCCTGCCGACTGTCCGCTCTGCCGACCTCCCCGACCGCCGGAAATTGTCGGACCTCTCTGGCAGGATAAATACAAGGGTTCCCCTTGGCGGGGACCTCTGCGAAGCATGCCCGGACATCACTGCGGCGCGGTTCAGGGGGCGGCGGCGGGCGTGGGGTTGGTGGTTCGGCGACTAGTCTGCTGGTTGCAGCACCCACCGGCAGGGAAGGAAAACGGGCATGGCACGCGTGGCCGCGATCGATTGCGGGACCAACTCGATCCGGCTGCTGGTCGCCGACGTGACTACTTCGGACGGTGGCGAGCGGTGGTTGCGTGATGTGCACCGTGAGATGCGGGTTGTCCGGCTCGGACAGGGAGTGGACGCGACGGGTGAGTTGCACCCTGACGCCATCGCCCGGACCCGTGCCGCGCTTGTGGACTACACGAACGTGTTGCGGCGTAAGGGAACCGAGCGTGTCCGCATGGTGGCGACCTCCGCTACCCGGGATGCTGCCAACAAGGCCGCCTTCTTCGACATGACCCGCGAAGTCCTCGGTGTCGAAGCCGAGGTCATCACCGGCGACGAAGAAGCCCGGCTCTCCTTCACCGGCGCGGTGTCCGATCTGGAGGCCGACGCGGGCCCGTTCCTCGTCGCCGATATCGGTGGCGGGTCCACCGAGCTGGTTCTGGGCAGCTGGAACGGTGTGCGCGGTGACGTGGAGGCCGCACGGTCCGTCGACATCGGCTGCGTGCGGCTCACCGAACGTTGCCTGCACAGCGACCCGCCGACCGAAGCCGAGGTCGAGGACGCGGTTCGGGTGACCAGGGGTGTCCTGGCCGAGGCGTTCGACGCGGTCCCCACCGCCAAGACGAAGACGTGGATCGGCGTGGCCGGCACCGTCACGACGCTCGTCGCCCTCGCCAAGGAACTCCCGCGGTACGACCCGGAGGAGATCCACCTAGCCCGCCTGAGCATCGACCAGATCCGCGAGACCACCGCGAAGCTGCTCACGATGAGTCGCGACGAGCGCGCGGCACTGGGCCCGATGCACCCCGGTCGCGTGGACGTGATCTGCGGCGGCGCGTTGATCGTCCGCACGCTGGCCGACCACCTGGAGTCACAGGGCGTGACCGAACTCGTCGCCAGCGAGCACGACATCCTCGACGGCATCGCGTTCGCCATCGCGTGAACAGGGCTGGAACGCGGTCCTGTCCTGTCAACTGGGATTGATCGTGACTAGGTTGTAACGCCTCGACCATGTGGCCCCCGTCACCGCACCAATAGCGTCTCCCTGACGCTGTGGAAGCGGTCGACTCTGCTCGGTTAACCCCGAACAGCTGGGAGGACCCATGTCACGTGCACGATTAGTCCGCGCAGTGCCGGCAGTCGTAGCGGCCGCCTTGGTCGCGACCGCCTGCGGCACGGCAGACGCCCCGATCGGCTCGAACACCGAGGCCGGCATCACGATCTTCAACACCGAGCCGGAGAACCCGCTCGTCCCGGGCAACACCACCGAGGTCGGCGGCAGCCGCGTCCTCGACCCGCTGTTCACCGGCCTGGTCGAATACCGCGCGGAGGACGCGCAACCGGTCAACGCGATGGCCGAGTCCATAGACACCACCGACTCCAAGGTCTTCACCGTCAAGGTCAAGCAGGGCTGGCAGTTCCACGACGGCAGCCCGGTCACCGCGAAGAGCTTCGTGGACGCGTGGAACTGGACCGCGTACGGGCCGAACGCCACCCAGGGCGCCAGCTTCTTCTCCCAGATCGAAGGCTTCGACGCCGTCCACCCGGACGACCCCGACGGCGCGGACGGCCCGCAGGAAGCACCCGCGCCGACCGCCGAAACCCTGTCCGGCCTGGAAGTCGTGGACGACCACACGTTCACCATCACGCTGTCCGAGCCGTTCGCGGTGTTCCCGGTGACCATCGGCTACGAGGTGTTCGCGCCGCTGCCGGAAGCGTTCTTCAAAGACCGCAAGGCCTTCGAGGAGACCCCGATCGGCAACGGCCCGTTCAAGTACGTCTCCCGCGCCGTCGGCACCGACATCAAGCTGACCCGCTACGACGACTACAAGGGCAACGACAAACCGAAGTTCAAGGACCTGACGCTGAAGGTCTACCAGAGCCGCGAATCGGCCTACGCCGACCTCGTGTCGAACAACCTGGACTTCATGGAGGAACTGCCGCCCAACGCGTTGGCCGGCCGGCAGTACGAGACCGACCTGGGTGAACGGGTGGTGCAGCGCGAGACGCTGAACAACCAGACCATCGCGTTCCCGTTCTACCTCAAGCCCTACGACAACGTCGACCTGCGCCGCGCGATCTCCATGTCGATCAACCGCGAGGAGATCACCCAGCGGATCTTCGAGGGCAGCCGCAAACCCGCCGACGGCTGGGTGCACCCGCTGATGAAGGGCTACCAGGCCGGGCAGTGCGGCGAGTACTGCACGTTCAACCCGGACAAGGCCAAGGCGGCGTTCGCCAAGTCCGGCTACACCGGGGAGATCGTGCTGCTGTCCAACACCGACGGCGGGCACCAGGAATGGGCCGAGGCGGTGGTCAACAGCATCAAGAACACCCTCGGCGTCGAGGCGCGGTTCGTGCCGTCGACGAGTTTCGGCGAGTTCCGGCAGAAGGTGAACGGGCACGAGATGACCGGCATGTACCGGGCGGGCTGGATCGCCGACTACCCGTCGATCGAGAACTGGCTCACGCCGCTGTTCCGCACGGGCGCGTCCTCCAACGACGGGCTGTACTCCAACCCGGCGTTCGACGCGAAGCTCGCCGAGGCCGACAAGGCGCCCAGTGAAGAGGCCGCGATCAAGCTGTACCTGGAAGCCGAGCGGATGCTGGCCGACGACCTGCCGTCCATCCCGTTGTGGACGCAGAACACCATCGCCGGCAAGTCCGATCGGCTGAAGGTGGCCAAGCTCGACCCGTTCCGCACGTTGGACCTCAACTCGGTGGAAGTGGCTTAGCACCAGGTCCACCAGGGCCGGTCCGGGTTCCGCCCCGGGCCGGCCCCGGCCGAGGGGAGTGCTCGTTGGGGCGCTACGTGCTGCGCAGGCTGTTGCAGATGGTGCCGGTGTTCGTCGGGACCACGTTCCTGATCTACGCGCTGGTGTGGGCGGTGCCGGGTGACCCGTTCGAGGGAAAGTGCGGTGAACGCGACTGCCCGGACGCGTACGTGGCGATGATGCGGGACCGGTTCAACCTGGACGACCCGCTGCTGCTGCAGTACTGGAAGTACCTGGTGAACCTGGTCCAGGGCGATTTCGGCGTCACGTCGTCGGGCGTGCAGGTCGTGGACCGGATCGTGACCGCGTTCCCGGTGACGTTGAAGCTGGCGTTGGTGGCGCTGCTGATCGAGGCGGTCATCGGCATCACCGCCGGTGTCGTGTCGGGGCTGCGCAACCGCGGGTTCCTGGACAGCCTGGTGCTGGTCTCGACGCTGTTCCTGATCTCGATCCCGGTGTTCGTCACCGGGTACGTGGTGCAGCTGGTGTTCGGGCTGCAACTGGGGTGGATCGCGCCGACGGTCACCACGCCGTCGTTCGGCAACCTGATCGTGCCCGGGTTCGTGCTCGCGAGTCTGTCGATGGCTTATGTGGCAAGGCTTTCGCGGGCGAGCATCGCGGAGAACCGGCGGGCGGACTACGTGCGCACGGCGTTGGCGAAGGGCTTGCCGACACGGCGGGTGGTGGGCGTGCACCTGCTGCGGAACTCGCTGATCCCGGTGATCACGTTCCTGGGCACGGACTTGGGCGCGTTCCTGGGCGGCGCGATCGTCACCGAGGGGATTTTCAACGTGCCCGGCGTCGGCGGGCTGGTGTTCCGGTCGATCCTGACCAAGGACGGCGCGATGGTGACCGGCGTGGTGACCGTGCTGGTGCTGGTGTACCTGCTGATGACGTTGCTGGTGGACCTGCTGTACGCGGTCTTGGACCCGAGGATCCGCTATGACTGATCAGATCGCTTCACTGGTGGTGGAACGGCCGCGCGGGCTGTTCGGGGACGCCTGGCACTCGTTGCGGCGGCGGCCGTTGTTCTGGGTTTCGGTGTCGTTGATCCTGCTCGTGGTGCTGATGGCGGTGTTCCCCGGCCTGTTCACCTCCGGTGACCCGAATCTGGCGCAGCTGTCGCGGTCACGTGGCGCGCCGTCGTCCGAGGCCTGGTTCGGGTACGACAACCAGGGCTACGACATCTACACACGCGTTGTCTACGGCGCGCGGGCGTCGATCGTCGTCGGTGTGCTGGCGACGTTGGGTGTCGTGCTCGTCGGGGCGTCGGTGGGGATGTTGGCCGGCTTCTACGGCGGGTGGTTGGACGCCGTGGTGTCGCGGATCGCGGACGTGTTCGTCGGCGTGCCGTTCGTGTTGGGCGCGATCGTCATCCTCACCACGCTGAACGCCAGTGGTGACGCGGGACCGGTGCGGATCGTGGCGCAGGTGGTGCTGTCGATCTCGGTGCTGTCGTGGCCGGTGGCGATGCGGATCATGCGGTCCACCGCGATCGCGGCCAAGCAGCAGGACTACGTGAAGGCGGCGCGGGCGTTGGGCGCGTCGTCGGCGCGGATCATCGGCAAGCACATGCTGCCCAACTGCGTCGCGCCCGTGCTGGTGTACTCGACGATCGCGCTGGGCGCGTTCATCGGGGCCGAGGCGACCCTGTCGTACCTGGGTATCGGGTTGCGGCAGCCGGTCGTGTCGTGGGGCGTGATGATCAACAGTGCCAAGGACTACCTGCGGGTCGCGCCGCACGCGTTGCTGTTCCCGGCGGGGTTCCTGACCGCGACCGTGCTGGCGTTCGTGATGCTGGGTGACGCGGTGCGCGAAGCCCTCGACCCGAAGCTCCGCTGATCGGCTGAGGAGGCGTTGGCGTGCTGCTGGAGGTCGAGGACCTGCACGTGGAGTTCCGGACGCGGGACGGGGTGGCGCGCGTGCTGAACGGCGTGAGCTACCGCGTGTCGGCCGGTGAGACGTTGGCCGTGCTGGGTGAGTCCGGGTCCGGGAAGAGCGTGACCGCGCACGCGATCATGGGGATTCTCGACACGCCGCCGGCGTTCGTGACGCGGGGATCGGTGCGGTTCCACGGCGAGGAGTTGCTGTCGGCTTCGGCGGAACGTCGTCGCTCGGTGCGCGCCGAAGGCGTGGCGATGATCTTCCAGGACGCGCTGTCGGCGTTGAACCCGGTGTTCACGGTGGGGTTCCAGATCGAGGAACAGCTGCGGGTGCGGCGGGGGATGAGCCGGGCCGAGGCGCGGGCACGGGCGATCGAACTGCTCGACCTGGTGCGGATTCCGGCCGCGCGGCAACGGGTCCGGGAGTACCCGCACCAGTTCTCCGGTGGGATGCGGCAGCGGGCGATGATCGCGATGTCGTTGGCGCTGGACCCGGAGGTGCTGATCGCGGACGAGCCGACGACGGCGCTGGACGTGACCGTGCAGGCGCAGATCATGGACCTGCTGGCGGAGATCCAGCGTGAGCGGCAGATGGGGTTGGTCCTGATCACGCACGATCTGGGGGTCGTCGCGGAGGTGGCCGACCGGATCGTGGTGATGTACGCGGGGCGGATCGTGGAGCAGGCGGACACGGTGTCGTTGTTCCGCTCGCCGGGCCACCCGTACACGGCGGCGTTGATGCGGTCGCTGCCCCGGTTGGACTCGAAGGGCACGGCGTTGGAGACGATCCGCGGGCTGCCGCCGAGCCTGCTGCGGATTCCGTCGGGGTGCCCGTTCCACCCCCGCTGCCCGCGGGCCGAGGACGTGTGCGTTTCCGATGTCCCGGGGGCCGTGCGGCTGGGGTTCGGGCGGACCAGCGCGTGCCACTTCGCAGAGGAGGTCGTCGGTGGTTTCGGTGGCTGAACTGCTGGAGGTGCGGGACCTGGTGAAGCACTTCCCGGTGACGCGGGGGGTGGCGTTCCGGCGGACCGTCGGGCAGGTGCGGGCGGTGGACGGGGTGTCGTTCACGTTGGGGGCGGGGGAGACGTTGGGGGTGGTGGGGGAGTCGGGGTGCGGCAAGTCGACGTTGGCCCAGGTGCTGATGCGCCTTGAGCCGCCGACGTCGGGGGCGGCGTTGTTCGAGGGGGCGCCGATGTTCGACCTGCGTGGGGCCGCGTTGCGGCGGTGGCGGCGGGACATGCAGATCGTGTTGCAGGACCCGTACACGTCGCTGAACCCGCGGATGACCGTGGGGGACATCGTCGGCGAGCCGTTCGAGATCCACCCGGAGGTCGCGCCACGGTCATCACGGGCTGGGCGGGTGCGGGAGCTGTTGGACGTCGTGGGGTTGAATCCGGAGCACATCAACCGGTACCCGCACCAGTTCTCCGGTGGGCAGCGGCAGCGGATCGGGATCGCGCGGGCGTTGGCGTTGCGGCCGAAGGTGATCGTGTGCGACGAGCCGGTGTCGGCGCTGGACGTGTCGATCCAGGCGCAGGTGATGAACCTGTTGGGGGAGCTGCAGGCGGAGTTCGGTCTTTCGTACATCTTCATCGCGCACGACCTGTCGGTGGTGCGGCACCTGTCGGACCGGGTGGCGGTGATGTACCTGGGGAAGATCGTGGAGATCGGGACCGCGGAACAGATTTATCGACACCCCACGCACCCGTACACACAGGCCCTGCTGTCTGCGGTTCCGGTAGCCGATCCGGGCCTGCGGGGCCGGCGTGACGTGATCCGGTTGAGCGGCGACGTGCCGTCCCCCGTGAACCCGCCCTCCGGATGCCGATTCCGCACGAGGTGCTGGAAGGCACAGGACGTGTGCGCGACAGAGGAACCGGCGCTGGTGACACGCGTCGGCGGCCACCCCAGCGCGTGCCACTTCGCCGAGGAACGCTCCGTAGTGCCCTGACCCCTGACGTGCCCTGACCCCGGGCGACTGCCGGCTACTTCGGAATGCCGATGACCTCGTTGACCGCGACCACCGCGAACCGCCCGCTGCTCTTGCTCTCCTTGACGACCCGACCGTCCTGAGCACCTGGATCGCCTCCCCCGCCGGAAGCTCCAGGGTCTTCGACCACAGCAACGGCGCAGCGCCGCCCTGCTCGATCGAGGCCATACCGTCGGTCGTGTAGGTGATCGAGTTCGCGGAACCCGCCCCGGTCCGTCGGGCGACGTGGAGTGGTCGTGACCGCGGGGTGGTCGCCCTGGCCCGCCGCGGGCCCTTCCTTCGGTCCGCGGCGGGCGGGTGACGGTGGTGTTCGCCTACGGGTCCGCCGTGTGTGCCGCCTCCATATTTCCGGCAACGCATTCGGCGATGACATCGATCCCCGCTGACGCCTGGTTCGCACGTCCGGGTGATCTTGGTGAAGTCCACTCACATCCCGGACGTGCCCCCGGGTCTAGCGGTTCGAGGCGGATTGGACGAACTCGGCCAAGTCCTTCGACTGCTGCACCCGTGACGGCTCGTGCACGTACATCATATGTCCCGCCGGGTAATACGCGGCCTCGATGTTCGCGTGCGACTCCTCCGGGATCTGCAAGTGCGCCACGACGTGCTCGGCCGCGTAGTAAGGCGTCGCACCGTCCAGATACCCGTATGCGATGTGCACGCGGAGGTGCGGGTTGGCGCGCATGGCGGCCGACAGCTTGTTCGCCACCGTCACGTGCACCCCCTCGAACTCCTTGTACGACCAAGGCCTGACGTTCACCGTCAGGATCTCGTACGGCAGGTCGTTCTCGTACTCCAACTCCGCCCGCACGTAGTGGTTCAACGCCGCCGTGTACGGGCCGAGGATCGCCGAGTACGACGGGTCCTCGCTGAAGTGCTCCCGACCGTAGTCCGCGTCCGGCCCGGAGAACCGCGAGTCCAACCGCCCGACCACCTTGCGCTCCGACCGCAGCAACTCGGTGAAGAACCGCACGTGCTCGATCCGCAGGTTCACCCGGTCCACGTAGTCCTCGCTCAGACCCGTGAGCCGCGCCAACCTCGCCACCGCGTCCGCACGCTCCTCTGTGGACAGACGGTTGCCGCGTGCCAGCGCCCACGGGTAGTCCCGCGACGCGAACTCCTCCGCCTCGGCCAGCACGTCCTCCAGCGGCCGCGACCCGTGCAGCCCGTGGTAGTGCGCGATCGCCGCGTACGTCGGCATGAACAACGTGTGCGGCAGGTCGTTGCCTTCGCTGAAGTCCAACGTCGCGAAGTCCAGCACCGACGAGATGAGCATCAGCCCGTTGAGGTACATGCCGTACCGGTTCTGCAGGTACTCGGCCAACCCGGCCGCCCGCGTCGTCCCGTACGACTCGCCGGCCAGGAACTTCGGCGACATCCACCGCCCGTTGCGCGACGTCCACAGCCGGATGACCTCGCCGACCGACTCCAGGTCGCCCTGGAACCCGTGGTACTCGCCGGGCTTCTCGCCCTTCACCGCCCGCGAGTACCCGGTGGACACGGGGTCGATGAACACCAGGTCGCTGTGCGCGAGCAACGTCTCGGCGTTGTCCACCAGGTCGTACGGCGGCGGCGTGAGGGCGCCGACGTCACCGGACAACACCCGGCGCGGTCCGAGGAGCCCGAGGTGCAGCCACACGCTGGACGAGCCGGGCCCGCCGTTGAACGCGAACGTCACCGGCCGCTTCGCCGGGTCGGCCCCGTCCAGTGTGTACGCGGTGACGAAGACCTCCGCCTTCGGCAGGTGCCCGTCGAACTTGCCCTCGGTCAGCACCTCCTGGCGCAGTACCACCCGACCGGTGGTCGTGGTGTAGTTCAGCTTGCGCCGCTTGACGGTGATGCTGTGCTGGGTGGTGACGAGGTCGTCGGCCGGGAGGTCCTTCTCGTCGCCGAGATCGTCCTTGACGGCCTTCTCGTCGCCGTTGTCCTTGTCGGTCATGGTCGAACTCTACGATCGGAGTCACCGCCAGTGCTCCCGCTTTCCGCTCTTGACGAACGGGTTACCAGTTGCCGGGCATGCCCGCGGCTGGTGGCGTGGCGCGAGGAGGTGGCGCGGGTCAAGCGGGCGGCGTTCCGGGACCAGGAGTACTGGGGACGTCCGGTGCCGGGTTTCGGGCCGGCCGACGCCTCCCTCGCGATCATCGGCCTGGCCCCCGCCGCGCACGGCGCCAACCGCACCGGCCGCATGTTCACCGGCGACCGCTCCGGTGACTTCCTGTACGCGGCGATGCACGCGGTCGGCCTGGCGAACCAGCCGACCGCGACCCACGTCGACGACGGCCTCCAGCTGATCGGCACCCGCATCACCGCCCCGGTGAAGTGCGCGCCGCCGGAGAACAAGCCGACCCCGGAGGAACGCGACAACTGCCGCCCGTGGCTGATCCGGGAACTGGAACTGCTGCGGCCGACGTTGCGCGCGGTGCTCGTGCTGGGCGCGTTCGGCTGGCAGGCCGTGCTACCGGTGCTGGCCGCGTGCTGGCAGGTACCCCGCCCACGTCCCGTTTTCGGTCACGGCGCGCACGTCACGCTGCCGGCGCAGGACGACGGCCCCCCACTGCACCTGTTCGGCGCGTACCACGTGAGCCAGCAGAACACGTTCACCGGCAAGCTCACCCAACCCATGCTCCAGGACGTCCTGCGCGCGGCGGCCGAGGCGGCGGGCCTGGCGACGGATGGCGTGCGGTAGTCGAGAACCGCTGTTCCGCAAGGGTGTGTGTTCCACGTGGCGCGGAACGCCGTGGAAGGTGGAACAGCCAGTCCGGAACCGCTCGAACTGGTCGGGCGGCCTGCTCCGGTCGGTCCTGTTCTCCGAAAACCGCACACGCCGTGACGGGGCGGCAGGCATTCTTGGGGCATGAAGCCCCGGCTCGCGCTCGTCCTCGCGGTGGGGTCTGCGCTTGTGCTCGTCGCTCTCGCCGCGCGTGGGACGTCGCCGGTTCGGTACAGCGAGCGGCCGAGCGGCGGTGACGAGACGACCGCCCCGGCTACCAGGTCGGTCGAGGTCCTGGACACCGACGTCGAAGGTTCCACGGCGGCCGGGTCGTTGCTCGTGTTCCTGCTCGTGCTGGTCGCGGTGGCGGTGATCGGGGTGATCGCGTTGCTCGTGTCGATCAGCGGGCTGCGGCGCAGACGGCGGCGGCGGGGTGTGGGCGCCGCGGTCGACGCGCCGGATCTGCCGGAAGGCGACGCGGAACCGTCGGAGATCCTCGTCCGGCGTGCGACGCAAGCGCTTCAAGAGTTGCGCGACTACGGGAACGGGCCGCCCGGTGACGCGGTGATCGCGGCCTGGCTCAGCCTCGAACGGGCCGCCGAGGACAGCGGGGTGCCGCGCCAGGGCCACCAGACGCCGACCGAGTTCACCGGTGACCTGCTGCGCCGCTACCGGGTCGACGAGAACGCGGCCGGCACGCTCAAGCGCGTCTACCAGCGGGCCCGGTTCGGCACGGCCGAGGTGACGTCGGCGGACGCGCGCACGGCCACCGAGGCGTTGGAGCACATCGTGCGGGACCTCGGATGAGCCCGCTGATCGGCAGCATGATGCGCGCGGTGCTGCTGGCGGTCGTGGTCGCGGCCGGTGCCGCGTTCGTCCTGAACCGCGTCGGCGCGCCGTGGCTGTGGGCGGTGCTGATCGCGTTGCCCATCGGTGCGTTGGCCCTGCTCGTCTCACGTCTGCCGCGCGCGACGGACGTCGTCTGGTCGCCGCAGCCCGCGAACGTCTCCACCGCCACGTCCGCGCAGGCCAGTTCCCTCGCGAGCCGGTTCGCCGAGGCCGCCGTCGACCAGGACCGGTTCGCCAACCGCGTCCAGCCCCGGCTGCGGCGGCTGGCGGAAGCCCGGTTGCGGCAGGTGCACGGCATCTACGACATCCACGACCCCAGGGCACGCGAGGTGCTCGGCGCCGACCTGCACCGCCTGCTCACCGACCCCAAGGCCCCGCTGCCCGAGCCGTCGAAGCTCGCCGATCTCTTGGAGAACCTGTGACCTCACCGGACCCCGATCAGGACAAGACGGGCGTCGAGGCGATCGCGGCCGAGGCCAAGGCGGTGCTCGCCGCCGTCGGCACCGTCGTCGTGGGTCGGGAACGGTCGCTGCGGCTGGCGTTGGCGGCGGTCCTGGCGGGCGGGCACGTGCTGCTGGAGGACGTGCCGGGCCTGGGCAAGACGCTGATGGCGCGGTCGCTGGCGCAGGCGTTGAAACTGGACTTCAAGCGCCTGCAGTGCACGCCCGACCTGCTGCCCGCCGACGTCACCGGCTCGTTCCTCTACAACCCCGGCGACCGCGAGTTCACCTTCCGCGAAGGCCCGCTGTTCACCGGCCTGCTGCTGGCCGACGAGATCAACCGGACCCCGCCGAAGACGCAGTCCGCGCTGCTGGAGGCCATGCAGGAACGGCAGGTCACGGTCGAGGGCCGCACGTTCCCGCTGCCGCGCCCGTTCCACGTGCTGGCGACCGCGAACCCGGTGGAGTACGAGGGCACCTACCCGTTGCCGGAGGCGCAGCTGGACCGGTTCCTGCTGCGGCTGGACATCGGCTACCCGCCGCCGGCCGAGGAGGTCGAGGTGCTGCGGCGCCGGCTTTCCCGGCAGCGCGAGGAGACCGAGGTCGAGCCCGTGCTGGACGCCGCCCGGCTCCGGCAGCTCCAGCACGGCGTGGAGCAGGTGTCGGTGGACGACGACGTGCTGCGGTACTGCGTGGACCTGGCGTCCGCGAGTCGTGCGCACACCGCCGTGGAGGTCGGGGCGTCGCCGCGTGGCGCACAGGCGTTGGTGCTGGTGGCACGGGCGTTGGCGGTGCTGGACGGGCGGGACTTCGTGCTGCCGGAGGACGTGAAGGAGTGCGCCGTCGCGGCACTCGCGCACCGGATCACGCTGCGCCCGGAGACGTGGACGTCCGGCGTCACCGGCGTGGAGGTCGTGACCGAGCTGCTGGGCCGCGTGGCCGGCCCGGCGAGCACCCGCTCGTGAACCGGGGCCCGTCATGAACAGGTGCCCGTCATGAACCGCGCGCAACGACTGCGCGAGGCGCTCACCAGCGGACGCGGCGCGCACTGGCACCCCACCGACGCGCTGGTGCGCGGTCTGGCGCTGGGCGTCGGGATGGTGGTGGCCGGCGGGCTGGCGCACGAGGTGGCGCTGGTCCTGTTCGGCGCGCCGCTGCTGATCTCCACGCTCCTCGCCCTGGTCACGCCCGTCCTCGGCACGCCGACCGTGCGGGTGCGCGGGCTGCCGCGCACCGGTGAGATCGGCGCGGCCAAGTCGGTCGTGGAGGTCGATCCGGGACTGGGCGCCGAGGTGATGGCGATCCGGCTGCCCGGTGTCGGCGACGGCGGTGTCGGCCCGGTGCACCTGGTGCCCGCGTCGGCTCGGGAGATCGAGGTCGTGCTGCGCCGTGACGCGTGGGGCGAGGGCGTGGACCTGCGGCCGGATCACCTGGTGGCCGGGCCGGACGCGTTGTTCGTGCACGGTCCGATCACCGCCGCCGAGCGCGGTCGGGTGATCCTGCCGCCGGTGGAGGCGTTGCCCGCGGGTCTGCTGCCCGCGCGGGCCGTGGGTCTGGTCGGCGCGCACCGGGCTCGGCGGCCGGGTGACTCGGTGGAGCTGCGCGACATCCGGGCGTTCCAGCCGGGCGACCGGCTGCGGCGGATCGACTGGCGGGTGTCGTTGCGCAGCAGTGCGATGGCGGGCACCGCCGAGGGCACGAACCTGCACGTCCGCGAGCACCACGCGGAGGCGGACGCGGACGTGGTGCTGGCGTTGGACACGCGGCAGGACGTCGGCGCGGAGCTGGGGGAATGGTCGGCGCCGGCGCGCGTGACGACGGCCGGCCCGCTCGGCAGGTCGCTCGGGGAGTGGTCGTTGGCGTCACGCGGGACGACGGCCCGCCCAGGAGGCAGCCTCGACCTGGCGGTGCGGGCGGCGGCGTCGTTGGCGGCCGGGTACCTGCGGCAGGGCGACCGGGTGAGCCTGGTGGACCTCGGTCGGCCGCGGCTCGGCGCGCGTCCCGGGGTGGGGCGGCGGCAGTTGCTGCGGCTGCGCAACCAGCTCGTGGTGTGCGCGCGGTCGGCGGGGTGGGCGCAGCGGCCCGTGCTGCGGCCCGAACAGGTGCCGCACGGCGCGCTGGTGGTGGTGCTGTCGCCGTTCCTGGACGCCGAGGTGGTGGAGCTGGCCGTGCACGCGGCGCGGCGGGGGAACCTCGTGCTGGCGGTGGACGTGCTGCCGGAGCCGTTGCGGGCCGACCCGGAGACGCCGTGGGGCGTGAGCGCGTTGAAGGTGATCCGGATGGAGCACGACGTGCGGCTGCAGGCGATGCGGCAGCACGGTGTGGCGGTGCTGCGGTGGGGCGCGCCGATCGCCGGCGTGCTGCGCGAGGCCCGCACCGGCAGGAGGCTGCACCGATGACCCGAACGCCGACCCGAACGTTGAACTCAGGGGTCGCGAACGTTCGACTCTCGCGCCCTGGACGTTCGACTCTCGCGTTCCGAGCGTTCAACTCGGGTGTTCCGAACGTTGGACACGCGCGTTCTGAACGTTGGACACGCGCGAGAGTCGAACGCTCGGGTCGCGAGAGTCGAACGTCCGGGACCGGTGAGTTCAACGCTCGGGATGTGGGTGGGGGTGGAACCGGGTGAGGACGGAGTTGGGGGCGGGGCTGCCGGGGTGGGTGTTGCGGGCGGCGGTCGGGGGTGTGGCGGCGGGGGTTGCCGGGGTGTTGGTGGCCAACGGGGTCGAGTGGTTGGCGATCGTGCTGTACGGGGTGCTGGCGGCGGCCGCGGTGGTGATTCCGGCGTCGGCCGCGGTCGCGTTGATCATCGCCTACCCGGCGGTGGCGATGGTGTTCGTGGACGGCGAGACGTCGTGGGCGGGCGTGCTCGCGCTGGTGGTGCTCCTGCACCTGTTGCACGTTCTGTCCGCCTACGCGGCGATCGTCCCGATCTGGTCGCGCATTCACCTGGAAGCACTAAAGGCACCCGCGAAGAGGTTCGCCGCCGTTCAACTCTCCGTACTCGCGCTCGCCGCCGTCGTCATACTGTTGCCGGGCGGCCGAACGGGCGAGGTGGTCGAGGTCATCGGGCTCGCGTGCGCGCTCGGACTGGTCGTCGGAGTGGTCCTGCTGATGCGCCGCAAGAGCTGAGGAACCACCTCTCCGGACTCAGCCTCGGCTGACCGTCTGGATCGTTCCTCTCAGCACGTTCACGCCGATGTGCTGGTCAGCGGCGGCGTGTCCGTCATCACCCGGCGACTGTGGTCACAACGGGCCTCGTCGATGCGCAGGAATGCCCTACGCGGTGCGACCATAGGTGTATGGCTGCTGTGAAGTCGCAACCCACACGGATCGTAATCGTCGGCGGTGGGTACGTCGGCATGTACACCGCGCTGGGATTGCAGAAGAAGCTGCGTTCCGGCGAGGCGTCCGTCACGGTGATCGACCCCCAGCCGCACATGACCTACCAGCCGTTCCTCCCCGAGGCGGCGGCCGGCTCCATCGAGCCCCGCCACGTCGTGGTGCCGCTGCGCAAGGTCCTCAAGCACTGCCACGTCGTCACCGGCCGCGCCACCCGGATCGAGCACTCGCGCAAGGCCGTCACGGTCGAGCTGGCCGACGGTCACGTCGAGGAGTTCGAGTACGACGTGCTGGTCTCCGCGCTGGGCGCCATCTCGCGCACCCTGCCGATCCCCGGCCTGCCCGAGGTCGGCATCGGCATGAAGACCATCGGTGAGGCGATCTACCTGCGCAACCACGTGCTGTCGCGGCTCGACCAGGCCGCCAGCACCAAGGACGCCGAGCTGCGCAAGCGGCTGCTGAGCTTCGTCGTCATCGGCGGCGGCTTCGCGGGCATCGAGACGCTGGCGGAGCTGGAGGACATGGCCCGCTACGCGCTGCGCTACTACGAAGGCCTCAAGCAGGAGGACATGCACTGGGTCCTGGTCGAGGCGACCGGCCGGATCATGCCCGAGGTGAGCGCGCGGCTCGGTGTCTACACCGTCGAGCAGCTGGAGAAGCGCGGCATCAAGTGCTACCTCGACACCCGCGTCAAGAGCATGGAGGGCGGCCACGTCGTCCTCGACGACGGCACCGAGTTCGACTCGGACACCATCATCTGGACCGCGGGCATGAAGGCCAACCCGATGCTGCGCAACACCGACCTGCCGCTCGACGAGCGCGGCCGGGTGCGCTGCACGGCGGCCATGCAGGTCGTCGGCCTGCCCGGGGTGTGGGCGGCGGGTGACTGCTCGGCCGTGCCGGACCTCTCGCGCACCGAGGAGGACCCGACGGCGACCTGCGTGCCCAACGCGCAGCACGCCATCCGCCAGTCGAAGCTGCTGACCAAGAACATCGTGGCCAGCCTGCGCGGCAAGCAGCCCAAGGACTACTTCCACAAGTACCTGGGCTCGGTCGCGGGCCTGGGCCTGTACAAGGGCGTGGCGGACGTGTTCGGCCTGCGCTTCAAGGGCGTCGTCGCCTGGTTCATGCACCGCAGCTACCACGTCATGTTCATGCCCACCGTGAACCGCAAGTTCCGCGTTTTCGTGGACTGGACGCAGGCGCTGTTCTCCGGCCGCGAGGTCGTCGCCCTGGGCCAGATCCACGAGCCGAAGGCCGAGTTCGACCGCGCCACCAAGAGCTGAGCGCAACGGCCCTCTGCCCGTTGCGCCGTTCGGTGGCGACGGTCAGAGGGCCGTCTGGCGCAGCCTTCTCACTTGAGCCCCCAGATGGGCTAATGCGCACCCTGTTGCCTTGACATTGCGTAACGTGAACCCGAGAATACAGCTGGTGTATCGCCTGAATGTGTGATGCATCAGTGGGGAGAGAGGTGACCGCGATGTCTCTTGAGGAGCTGGCCGCACAGCTTCGCCGCGGTGAGATCGAGGATCGCGCACTGGCGGAGTACTCCGCGGAGTACGCCACCGCCGAAAAGCGTTTTTGCAGCAAGAAAGACGACTGAGTCATGACCGTCTCCGGGTGGGGGAGCGAAGTCGTCCCCCCACCCGAGGCCGCCAGACCGGCGAAACCCACCCCGCTGTTGCTCCAAGGCCAGGACTACCTGTTCCGGTCGCAACCCAAGTGCCTGGACTTCCAGGAGCAGGTGCACCGCCTCGGCATGGTCGACGAGGGCGACGGCAGCCCGGTGCCCTGCGTGCTGGTCCTCGCCCGCGCCGCCGACATGGAGATGAACGAGCTCTCCATCGCGCTGGCCGAACGCGGTATCCGGATGGCCCGCATCGACGCCGACCGCTCCGTGGACCTGCCGCTCACCGTCTACACCGACCAGCCGCTGCTGGAGCTCGACCGCTGGCTGCTGCGCCCGGTGCTGGTGTGGCGCAGGCACTTCGAGCTGTCCTCGCTGCCCGTCGAGCCCGGCACGCTGGCCGGCGCGTACGCCGTGGACCAGTGGGGCGCGGTCGCCGACTGGCTGTCCAGCCGGGGAGACTGGGCGCACGTCAACCCCAGCCGCAACACCTCCCACCTCAACCGGCTCACGCAGCTCGCGGACGCCTCCGCGTTCGGCCTGCGCGTGCCGCGCACCACGGTCACCACCCGACCCGGCCGCACCCGGCCCGGCGGCGGGCAGTGCATCGTCAAGACCTCCGGCCGGCACCTGCTGGAACCGCGCCCCGGCATGCAGCACGGCCTGTTCCCGCGCCCGCTGGAGACCAGCCGGTCCGGTGACGTGCCCGAGTCCGCGCCGGTGATCGTGCAGGAGTACGTGCCGTCGGACACCGAGCTGCGCGTGTTCGTGGTGGGCGAGCGGTGCATGGCCTTCCAGGTGGACAAGCTGGACCCGGCGCAGCTGTGGGTGGACCCCGAGGCGGTCCGCGTCACGCCCGTCGACGTGCCGAGTGGGCTCAGCGACCGGCTGCTCGCGCTGGCCCGGCACTGGCGGCTCCAGGTGGCCGCGTTCGACCTGCTGGTCTCGGGCGGTGACCACGTGTTCCTGGAGGTCAACGTCAACTGCGACTGGCGGTGGTTCGAGCACCGGGCGGGGGACGCGCGGGTGTCGGAGGCCGTGCACGAGTGGGTGGCGGCGCGCTTCAAGGAGCTCATGGGTGCGGGCAAAGGTCGCTGAGCACGCGACGCTGTTCTACCAGGACGGCGCCGTGGTCTGGGACGACTACCTCCACCACCGGCAGTTCGCCATCAGCGAGACCGCCGAGCTGCTGTGCCGCAAGTTCACCGAGTTCACCGATGTCGAGGCGCTGCTCGCGCCGCTCGGCGAGGCCGACCGGGTGGCGCTGCGCAAGGTGCTGGACGAGCTGATCGAAGCCGGTGTGCTGATCGTCGAGGGCTCGCCCCGGCACGACGAGGAACGCCGCCTGCTGGCCGGCTGGAGGGCGTGGGGCCCGTCCGCCCGGCACTTCCACTTCGCCAGCCGCACGCTCGCCGACGCGTCGTTCCAGGGCTCCGAGGAGCACGACGCGGTGCTCGACGCCAAGCTCGCCGCCGCACCGCCGCCCGCGCCGTTCCGCAGCCTCGGCCGCACCGCGGTGCTGCTGCCCCCGCTGGAGGGCTCGCCGAAATGGGCCTCGGCGGGCCTGCTCGACGTGCTGCTGGCCCGCCGCACCACCCGTGAGTTCGGTGCGTCGGCCCTGTCGTTGACGCGGGTGTCCGAACTGCTGGGGGTGTTGGCGGGGCCGTCGCCGGTGCGGTCGCGGATCGGGCGGTCGGGGACGGTGTTCAAGACCAGCCCGTCCGGCGGCGGGCGGCACCCGGTCGAGGTGTACGCGCACGTTCGGGGCGTCGAGGCGTTGGAGCCGGGTTGGTACCACTACGACGGGCTCGCGCACGCGCTGGAGCCCATCGGGGTGGCGTGGGGGCCGGACGAGATGGCCGCGGCGGCCGGTGACCAGGACTGGGTCGGGCAGGCGCCGTTGGTCCTCGCGTACACAGGAGTACTCGAACGGACTAGATGGCGTTACGACACGTCACGTGCCTACCGTGTTGTGCAAATGGATGTAGGGCATCTCTCCCAAACGGCTTATTTGGTAGCTACAGCAATGGGTTTTGGTATCGGCTTCACCGCAGCATTGCGGGATGAGCTGGTCGAACGAGCACTCGGCTGTGACGCTTATCACGAAGTTGTACTCGGGCTGAGCGCGCTGGGTCCATTACCCGAATGAGCGCAATAGCGGATCGCATTGAGCCGTGCGGGGGACTTCTTCTGAACCGGCCCCACGAACGCTAGGTAACGGCTTAGGCTCCCCGCTGCCCCCGTAGCCCAACCGGTAGAGGCAGGCTCCTTAAAAGAGTCACAGTACGGGTTCGAATCCCGTCGGGGGCACGTTCGGTGCCGCATTGGCTTCACCCATCTGCTGGGTGATCACGAACGCGTGCACCGTGCCCGTCACCCGTTACGCAGTGCCGCGCCCGATCGGGCGTCTCGCGTGGCTCACGGGTTGTGCGTGCGCACCCATTCCGCGACGACGTCGGCCAGCACGGCCAACGGCAGCGGCCCGCCGCCCAACACCACGTCGTGGAACGCGCGGATGTCGAAGCGGTCGCCCAACGCCTCCTCGGCCGCCGCCCGGATCCGCTGGATCTCCAGCCGGCCCACCATGTACGCCAGCGCCTGTCCGGGCGTGGCGATGTACCGGTCGACCTCGCTCTCGATCTCCACCAACGCCAGCGGCGTGTTCGCGCGCAGGTACTCGACCGCCCGCGCGCGGCTCCACCCGTGCGCGTGCAGCCCGGTGTCCACCACGAGCCGCCCGGCGCGCATCGAGTCCAACGCCAGCATCCCGAGCCGCGCCACGTCGCCCGAGTACAGGCCCATCTCGTCGGCCAGCCGCTCGGTGTAGAGACCCCAGCCCTCCAGGTACGCGGTCACCTGGGCGATCCGGCGCAGCAGCGGCAGGTCGGTCAGCCGCTGGGCCAGCGAGATCTGGAAGTGGTGTCCCGGCACGGCCTCGTGGAACGCGGTCGCCTCCGCCTGGTACCGGAACCGCTCCCGCACCCGGTGGGTGTTCGCGTAGTAGGTGCCGGGCCGCAGCCCGTCCAGCGACGGCGGCGAGTAGTACCCGATCGGCGAGCCCGGCGCGTCGGCCGCGGGCACCGGCTCCACCTGGCAGCGCTGCTCCGACAGCCGGCCGAACCAGCGCGGCGCGGCCTCCTCCGCCCTGGTCACGGCCTCGCGCGCGGCGGTGATCAGCTCATCCCCGCTGTTCCAGCGCATCGCCCGGTCGGTGCGCATCCGTTCGAAGATCGTCGCCACGTCGGACGTGCCGAACACCCGCTCGCCCAGCTCGGCGTACTCGCGGGCCAGCCCGGCGATCAGGTCCAGGCCGGTCCGGTGCAGCTCCTCGGGCGTGCGGTCGGTCGTCGTCCGGGCGCGCACCAGCGCCGCGTACATCGCGTCGCCGTCCGGCAGCCAACTCAGGCCCGGCTGGTCGGCCGACCGGCCCTCGATGCCCGCGATCACGTCCCGGTAGGCGACGAACGCCGGCCGCACCACGTCGGCCAGCAGCCGCTCCCGTGCGGCGGTGAACTCCTCGCCGCCCGCGGGACGGGCCAGCGTGTCCTCCGCCGCCGCCAGGTACCGGTCGATGTGCGCCACGGCCGCCTGGACCAGGTGCCGCACCGGCGTGCGGCCCGAGGCCGCGCCCGCGAGCTGCCGTTCGGCGACCCGGCGCAGGAAGTCGGGGATCGCGGCGAGCCGGTCCAGGTACGCCCGCTCGGACTCCGGCCCGGACAGCACGATCATCGGCATGACGAACAGCACCTCGCCCGCCGGCGCGAAGAACGAGTCGGTGATCGTGTACTCGACGCCGCGCGCGTCGATCTGGTCCACGATCGCCTCGGCCTGCTGGATGATCACCCTACGGGTCACCCGGTCGTCGTCCGCGGGCAGAGCGCGCGCCCGGTCGGCGATGTCCACCGCGTGCGCCCGCGCCGATTCCTCGGACTCCGCTCGGTGATCGGCGAGCAGGTGGTCATAACCGGGCAGGCCGAACACCGTCGCGCCCAACGGCGCCTGCGAGCTCATCAGGTCGAGCAGTTCGTCGGCCAACTCCGCCGTCGTACCCATGCGCGTACCCCCAGGCCTCCGCGAAAGCACGATGGTACGTAGCCGGACAAACGACTACACGCGATCCAAATAGGCGAGCACGGCGAGCACCCGCCGGTTGTCGTCCTCGGACAACGGCAGGCCCAACTTGCCGAAGATGTTCGCGATGTGTTTGCCGACGGCTTTCTCCGTGACGAACAGCCGCCCGGCGATCGCGCCGTTCGAACGGCCCTCCGCCATCAGCGAGAGCACTTCCCGCTCACGCGGCGTCAACGTGGTCAGCGGCTGGTCCCGCGCGCCGCGCGCGAGGAGTTGGGTGATGACCTCGGGGTCCATCGCGGTGCCACCGGACGCGACCCGGCGAATGGCGCCGACGAACTGCTTGATGTCGGAGACCCGGTCTTTCAGCAGGTAGCCGACCGCGCCGCCCCGGTCGGACAGCAGTTCCCGCGCGTACAGCTGCTCCACGTACTGCGACAACACCAGGATCGGCAGACCGGGCACCCGCTTGCGGGCCTCGATGGCGGCCCGCAGCCCTTCGTCGGTGAACGTCGGCGGCAGGCGCACGTCGACCACCGCCACGTCCGGGCGGTGGTCGACGAGGGCCTTGAGCAGGGCGGGACCGGAGTCGACCGCCTCCACCACGTCGAAGTCGTAGGCCTGGAGCAGCCGGATCAGGCCGTCCCGGAGGAGGACGAGGTCTTCACCGAGGACAACTCGCACGGCAGCTCCATGGTCACGATGGTCGGCCCGCCCACCGGGCTCGCGATCACGAGTGTGCCGTCGAACGCGGCCAGCCGGCGCTCGATTCCGCGCAACCCGCCACCTTCGGACGCCACCGCGCCACCGTGCCCGTCGTCGCCGATCATCAGCGAGAGCCTGTCGTTCTCGTGCCGCACCCGTACCCACGCGCCGGTCGCGCCGCTGTGCTTGGCCACGTTCGTCAGCGTCTCGGCCACCGCGAAGTAGGCGGCCGACTCGACCGGCGCCTGAGGTCGCCCGGCCAGCTCCAGGTCCACCTCCACCGGTAGCGGGTGCGCCAGCGCCAACGCGCGCAGCGCGCCGTCCAGGCCTCGGTCCGCCAGCACCGGCGGGTGGATGCCGCGCACCAGGTTCCGCAGTTCGGCCAACGCCTGGGTGGACGACTGGCGTGCCTCGGCCAGCAGCTCCTGTGCCGCCTGCGGGTCTTGGGCCAGCAGCTCCTCGGCCATGCCGAGGTTCATGCCCAACGCGACCAGCCGGGCCTGCGCGCCGTCGTGCAGGTCCCGTTCGATCCGGCGCAGTTCGGCGGCTTGGGCGTCGACCGTGTCGGCCCGTGAGTCGGCCAGCACCCGCACCCGGTCCGTCAGCGCGGCGGTGGCGCTCGGCGCGAGTAGCCACTTGACGACCCTGGCGTGCAGCCGGGTCATCCGCGGCGTGGCCCACCAGGCCACCAGCAGGTAGGCGACGCCCATCAACGGCGCGAGTGCGAAGTTGCCCGGCGTGTCGATGTCGACCAGGTTGTACTCGACCTTCTCCGCGTTGTTGAGCCACAGCAGCGGCACCACGAACCCGAACACGCCGTTGAACCACAGCGCCAGCGGCACCACGCCGCAGACCACCCCGGTGATCGCGTTGACCGGCAGGAACGCCAGATCCCGCCACGTCGCCGGGTCGGTGGCCACCGTGCGGACCCTGGTCATCGGGCCGCGGTTGGCGGGCAGCCGGTACGGCGACGGGATCTCCACCTCCAGCACGCCCGCCGCCCAACGGCGGAAGTAGCCGGTGTAGCGGCGGCCCAGTGCGGTGAACAGCAGCAGCAGCGGCACGCCGATCGTCACCAGGATCAGCGGGTACGCGTAGAGCTGCAGCGGGATCAACGGCAACCCCAACAGGCTCAACGGCGTCCGCGCCACCCCCAACCCGACCTCCGTCAACCGCTCCCGCGCACCGCGCACCAGGTCCTGATCCGTCATACCGCCGATTCTCTCGACCAGACCCACCCAGGTCGGTGGGGCTAACCCCCCAACCCGTTCCGAACGCTCAACTCGCGCGTTCCGAACGTTGGACACGCGCGTTCTGAGCGTTGGACACGCGCGTGTCCAACGTTCGCGTTGGGCGTGTCCTACGTTCGGAACAGGCGAGTTGAACGTTCGGGTGGGGGTCAGAGGGTGAGGAGGGTGCCGTCGGGGACTAGTTCGGCGCCGGCTTCGGTGATCTCGGTGTGTTCGGGGGAGGTCGGGTTCAGGGCGGGGTTGGTGTTGTTGAGGTGGGTGTAGATGCGGCGGGTGGTGGGGTGGCGGCGGAGTTCCGGGAGACTGTGGGTCATCGGTAGGTGGCCCATCGCGGCTTGGCCGCTGGGGTTGCCGGTGGCGGCGCCCATCTCGGACGGCGCGTAGAAGGTGCCGTCCAGGAGGACTACGTCGGCCTCGGCGACGAGGGTGTCGAAGCCGGGCGGCCAGGAGGCCAGGCACGGTGCGTACAGGAGCACGCCGCCGGTGGCGGGGTCGGCGAACCGGTATGCCACGACCCAGTGGCCGGCCAACGAAGAGTCCGCGGCGTAACGGGGGCGCTTGCCGCTCACCGGGAACGCGGTGACCTCCAGCCCGCCGTCGAGCGTGATCGTCTGCTCCGGCTCCACCTGCCGCCACGACCACTCGCCGTACGTCGCCAGCACGTCACGCGTGGGCGCCAACGCGTGCAGCACGGGAGCCGGCGCGTGCACCCGCAACCCCGCCGCACCCCGCAGCACCGCCAAGCCCAACGTGTGGTCCAGCTCGGCGTCGGTGAACAGCACACCGCGGACCGGCGTGTCCCGCGGTCCGGGACCCGGTGCGAGCGCGAAAGTCGAGGCGAGCTGCACGCCGATGTCCGGTGACGTGTTGACCAGCCACCACCCCACACCGTCCCCGCTCACCGCCAACGCGTCCTGCGTCCGCGCGGGCAGCTCACCCGCCCGCACCGCCGCACACGGCCCGCACGCGCAGTTCCACTGCGGCACCCCACCACCGGCCGCCGTCCCCAGCACGACGGCCTTCACCGCACCACCGCCCGGTGCTCCACGGCGGCAGGTGCACCGGCCAGGATCAAGTCCACCGCACCCCGGTGCGGCGACAGCGAGCACACCGGATCGGTCGCCGACGCGTCCCCGGTCAGCTGGAACGCCTGGCACCGGCACCCACCGAAGTCCAGCTCACGGCGCGCGCACGTGCGGCACGGCTCCTTCATCCAGTCGAAGCCACGAAAGGCGTTGAACGCGGGCGACGAGTGCCAGATGTCCGCCAACGCCCGGTCCTTCACGTTCTCGATCCCCAACCCCTCGATCACTCCCGCCGCGGGACACGGCAGCACGTCCCCGTTCGGCGCCACGGTCAGCTGCCGCGCGCCCCACCCGTGCATGCACGGCTTCGGGTGCGCCTCGTGGTAGTCGGCGATCACGTACACGATCTCCATCGACGACCGCGCCTTCGCGGCGGCCACCACCTCACCCGCCCGCGCCAACTGCTCCCGCGTCGGCAGCAACGCGGCACGGTTGCGCAACGCCCAGCCGTAGTACTGGGTGTTCGCCAACTCCAACCGGTCCGCGCCCATCCGCGCAGCCAACGCGATGATCTCGCCGACGTGGTCCAGGTTGAGCCGGTGCAGCACCACGTTCACGGTCAGCGGCAGCCCGGCGTCCCGGATCACGTCGGCGGCCTTGAGCTTGTGCTCGAACGCCTTCACCCCCGCGATCAGGTTCGCCCCCGCCGCGTCGGCGTCCTGCACCGACAACTGCACGTGGTCGACACCCTCCAGCTCCGCCAGCCGGTCCGCGGTCAGCCCCAGCCCGCTGGTCACCAGGTTCACGTAGCAGCCGAGCCCGGACGCGTGGCCCACCAGAGCGGGCAGGTCCTTGCGCGCCAACGGCTCACCGCCGGACAGGTGGACCTGCAACACGCCCAACGCGCGGGCCTGGTCGAACACCGCCCGCCACTGCCCGGTGTCCAACTCGTCCGCGCGACCGGCCAGTTCCACCGGGTTGGAGCAGTACCCGCACCTGAGCGGGCACCGGTGGGTCAGCTCGGCGAGCAGGCCGAACGGCGCGTCAGCCATCGACGTCCACCACCCGGCGCGCCACCAGCCGGGTGACCAGTTCGGCCACGTCGTCCGCCCGCACCCCGTCGAAGTCCTCGGCCAGCCGGTGCGCGATGCCCTCGACGGACGTCCGCCCGTCGCACAGCCCGACCACCGCCGCCGCGGTCTCGTTGAGCACCAGCACGCCTTCCGGGAACAGCACCACGTGGCTGTCCCGGGTCTCGTCGTAGGCGGTCTTCACGCCGCGCCTGAGCCGCGGCACCGCACTGAGCGCGGTCATGAGTAGTAGTCCACGGCGTCCAGAACCGCGCGCAGCACGTCGCACTTGAAGGCCAGCGCGGCGACCGCCGCCTCCTGCTGCTCGCGCGTGCGGCAGTTGCGCACCACGATGTCCAAAGTGGACTTCCCTTCGTCGGCGATCACCTGGAGCCTGGTGGTGAAGTAGGTGAAGCCCTCTTCGGCGATCCACGGGTAGTGCTCGCGCATGTCCACCAGCCGGCGCGCCATCAGGCCGCGCGAGAACATCTCGGTGAGCCCGGACGCCACCGCCTCCACCCACGGCCGGGTGCGGGCGAACGTCACGTAGGCGTCCACGGCGAACCGCGTGCCCGGCAGCACGTGCCGCTCGTCCAGCACCTCCTCGCGGGTCAGCCCGACCGCCTCGGCCAGCCGGAGCCAGTTCTCCGCACCGCCCTCGCCCGGCCCGCTGCCGTCGTGCCACACGATCCGCTCGCGCCACACGCGGCGGACCTCGACGTCCGGGCAGTTGGCCAGGATCGCGGCGTCCTTCTGCGGTATCGCCCGCTGGTAGTACCAGCGGTTCGCCGCCCACAGCTGGAGTTCGTGCTTGGTCAGCCGGCCCTCGTGCAGCCGGAGGTGGAACGGGTGGCGGTCCCAGTAGCGGGGTGACAGGGCGCGCAGGCGCGCGGTGAACTCGTCCGGGTCCAACGGCTCAGCGGTGAGCACGACGGGCGGGCACCTCCCGGTCCGCAGGCGCCACGCCCCTCCGGGCCCGACTGGCCGGCACGGAGGGGCGCGGCGGATGGCTAGCTGCGAGCTGCGTAAGCGGTGACTTCCATCGGGGTGTCGACGTCCCGGAAATCGGGCTTGACCCAGGTGCGCTTCTCGGGCTCGGTGGTCATGCGCTACTCCTCGGATGGGATGCGTTCCGTGGGGCGGCGGTAACCCACCGTAGAGCTTCGGGCGGCCATCGCGCTAGATAGGAAAGAACCTTTCCCATCTCGTTTGGTCGCCGCCGGCTTCAGTTGCGGGCGGCGGGTATCCGCCGCAACTGTTCCAGCACCACCGGATCCTGCAACTGCATCCACTGGATGACCTCGGTGTACGTGGCGCACACCGTCTCCGCCCGCACGCACACCTCGCCCAGGAACCCCTCCACCGCGTTGCTGAACGCGCCACCGGCCCACTCGTTGAAGTGGTTGCCGATCACCACCGGGGCCCGGTTGCCGTTGAGCGCGGCCTGGTACACCGAGCGGTACGTGTCCAGCACGATCCGGGTGAACTCGGGGGCCTTCTCGGGCTGCTCCTTCGCGCCGTTGAGCGCGTACCAGAGGTTGAAGTCCATCATCACGACCTGCTTGCCCAGCGCGGGCACGCGCACCTCCGGCATGGGGAACTCCCACACCCCGTCCTGCACCGACGGCCACACCACGCCGAGGCTCACGTGACTGGTGTCGTAGACCAGGCCACGCCCGCGCATCGCCGGGAACGCCTGGTCCCACTTGCCCTCCAGGCACGGCGTCCGCCCGCCGCGCACGGCCGCCGGGTCCAGCTTGAACCCCTGCTGCCTGGCCTTGTCCACGATCCCGAAGAACTGGTCGATCTCGCTGTTCCACTGCTCGGTGGTCCACATGCCGACGTTCGGCTCGTCACCGACGCAGAAGTGCCCGTTGTAGTGGGTGCCGATCTCGTGCCCGGCGTCGATGGCCGCGTTCAGGTACTCGATCCGCAGCGCCACGTCCGCCCGGCTGCCGCCGAACCCGATGGACGAGTCGCCCTGGTCGTGCCCCGGCCCGGTGTAGGTGGCCGCGTCCTGGTCCGGCACCAGGTACACACCCGACAACAGCCCGGTGACGTGCGCGTTCGCCGCCTTGGCCAGCGGCATGATCCGGTCCCAGTGCGGCTTGGACGCCGCGCCGTCGAACGAGAACAGCACGAACTGCGGCGGCTTCTCGCCCGGCTGCATCCGCCGCATCCACGCCGGCGGTGAGGTCGCGGCGGGCACGGTCGGCGGCGGCGAGGCGCTGCTGCTCGTCGTGCGCGGCGCCATCGGCAGCGGCGCCGCCAGCTCGCCCACGTCGTGGCCGGGTGCGGGTTCGCGGACTCCCAACACGGCCAACACCACCAGGGTGAGTGCCAGCGCCACGGCCGTGCCGAGCCAACCCCATCGCTTCACATCAACAGGACGACGCGGCGTGACCAAAGGTTGCCTGTTGATTACGTTCGGCACCGAAGGTGCGGAACGTAATCGGTCATGCGACCGGCGTGGCGATCACGACCTGGTTCTCCTCGTAGCCGGTGTCGCCGCCGACCCACCGCCCGCCACACGTCACCAGCACCAGCCGGTGCCCGCCGCGCGGTCCGAACAGCTCGACCGCGCGCGACGGCAGGGCGTCCTTGCGGACCGCCTCCACCCGGCTGACCCGGAACCGGAACGTCTTGCCCGCCGTGTCGACCACGGTCACGTCCTGCCCGACCGCCGACCGCCACAGCTCGTCGAACGGCCCGGTCATGCCCTTCCAGTTCACGTGCCCGGCCAGCACCGTCGCGCCCTCGGCCGCACCCAGGTCCACGCCCCACCACGTCGCCTCGCCGACACCCTCCGGGACCGGCAGCACGCCGTCGGCGGTGACCTCCTCGCGCACCAGCGTCGCCAACCCGCCTTCGGGCAACCGAACCGTCCCCGGCTGCTGCTGCGGCGGCGCCGGTGGTGGCGGCGGTGGAGTGGTGGTGGCGGCGGTGGTCGCCGGTGGCGGTGACGCGGGGGCGTTCGCGCCGACCGGCATCCCGGCCAGGTCCACGCCCCGCCCGGAGCGGGCGCTGTCGCCCAACGGGTGCGGCACCACGGCGTCACCGGGCGTCGGCCGGCCCGCCAGCACGACGTCCGACGACTGGGTGGACACGAGCGCGGCGGAGGCGATCAGAGCCGCCACCGCCGCACCCGTCAACAGCGCCTTCACTCGCACCTCATCGGCGGGCGGCCGCCCGCCGCTTGCCCAGCAGCCCGAACAGGGCCGCGCCGATCAGCACCACACCGCCGAACCCGACCACCGCCCCGGTCGAGACCTCGGTGGTGAACGACGCCTTCGCCACCACCCCGGCCCCTTCCGAACCCGCCGGGATCGTGATCGGCACGATCGGCTTGTCCGGCTTGTTGGTCAACGCCAGCGCCAACGTCTGCCCCGGCTCGACGGTCCCGCACACCTTGGGCGGCGCGTTCGGGTCGAAGTACTCCTCGTAGCCCTTGACCGGTGCGACCTCGATCACGCAGATCTCCTGCGGCGTGCGCAGGTCGGGCACGACCGCGGTGCCGTCGGCGGCGGTCTGGAGCACGATCGGTTGACCCTCGGGCCCGGTCAACGCGGTGTCGTCCTGCCGCTTCGCGGGCGTCGAGCCGTCGGCCGCGGTCACCCGCAGCGCCACGCCCGCGATCGCCTTGCCGGTCTCCGCGTCGGTCTTGGCGACCTTCACCACACCCGGCGCCGTCTTCGCCGTCGTCGTCGCGTTCGCGGCCAGCTTCTTCTCGCCGCCCGTGGTGACGATCCGCTGCATGTCGGCGTCCGCCGGGACGAGCACCTTCGGCCGGTCGGCCGGGCTGTCCAGCTTCACCGTGAACGACGGGTTCGGCCCGGTCGGCACCACCTTCACCGCGAGCGCCTTGCCGTCGTTCGGCGTGGTCAGCTCGCCGGCGGGCGCCCCGGTCTCCAGCGTCGCGTCGGTCAGCTCCACCGTCACCGGGACACCGGCCACCTGACCGCCGTCGGTCTTGGTGATGTCCACCACCCACGTGTCGGGGGTGCCGATGATCTGGTCCTTCGCCGGCGCGCTCACCTTGGCCGCCCACGGCCCGCGGTTGGCCTCCGCCTCGGCCTTCATCCGGTCCACCGCCTGCGCCGCCGCTTCACTCTTCGCTTTGAGCGCGTCGTAGTGGAAGCCGACGTTGTAGGCGATGTTCTTGTAGCCGTTGTTCGGGTCGAGGGTGATGTGGCGGGCCGGGTCCGGGTTGGTCGTGTCCTCGTACGCCGTCCAGGAGTGGAGCAGGTGCGCCAGCGCCGCCGACTCGTCAGGCGACTGGGTGGTGGCGTACCTCAACAGGAGGTACGAGATGTTGGCCGCGAAGTCGTCGGGCAGCTTCGAGCCGCCCTTGGAGAGCAGTTCGTCCCCGTCCCGGTACTCCACGTTGCTGTCCGGCGCGAGCAGCGAGTACTGCACGCACCACACCTGCTGGCCGCGCCAGAGGTAGGAGCCGAGCCAGTCGCCTTCGCCCGCGGGCTTGCCCTTGTACCCCTGCGCGATCGTCTCGTACCCGATGTGCTCCGGTGGGGTGCCGTGCCCCGGCTGGGCCCCGGCCGTGGCGGGCAGCGCGAGCAGGGCCAGACCGGCCGCGAGCACCGCGCCGGCAAGTCGTCTCCAAGCCATGATGTCCTCAAAACCCCTCGGCGCGTCGGGTAGGAGCTGCCGGGGTGAGCCTTACGGGTCCGAGATCATGTCGACAATCCTCCAGGGGGGTGGAGTGCCGACTACGCTCCGCAGTGCGGGGTGTGGATTCGAGATCGACAACCCGAGTAAAGTCACTTTTACCCGACGGGGAACCGATCGACTCGTGTGGTCGTTGAACCCGTGACGGCGTCAGCACGCCACAGGAGGACGAGGTGCGTACCACCAGCAACCCCGCGTTCCGCAACCTGCCGACCGGCGGCGGTAGCGGTAACTACGCAGGCTTCGGCCAGCCCTACGAGGCGCAGCAGTACGGCGGCTACCAGGGCGCGCCGCCGACCACCGGCGAGCGTCCCATCACGATCGACGACGTGGTCACCAAGACCGCCGCGACGCTCGGTCTGGCCATCGTCACCGGCTTCATCTCGGCGTGGCTGGTGCTCACCGGTCAGGTCCAGCCGTTCGCGCTGGCGATCCCGGGCATGCTCATCGGTCTGGTCCTGGCCCTGATCATCATCTTCAAGCGCATGCCGAGCGCTCCGCTGGTGCTGGCCTACTCGGCGGCCGAGGGTGTGTTCCTCGGCGCCATCACCGGCGTGTTCGAAATGCTCTACTCCGGTATCGCGTGGCAGGCGATCCTCGGCACGTTCGGCGTGTTCGGCGCGATGCTCGTGGTCTACAAGACGGGTGCGATCCGGGTCACGCCGCGCCTGACCAAGTGGATCATCGGCGCCACCGTGGGCGTGGTCGTGCTCATGCTGGGCAACCTGGTCATGGGTATGTTCGGCGTGAACATGGGCCTGCGTGACGGCGGGACCCTGGCGATCATCTTCAGCCTGGTCGTGATCGGTATCGCGGCGTTCAGCTTCCTGCTGGACTTCGAGGCCGCCAACGAGATGATCCGCAGCGCGCTGCCCGCCAAGTACGCCTGGCTGGCCGCGTTCGGCCTGATGACCACTCTCGTCTGGCTGTACCTGGAGATCCTGCGCCTGCTGTCCTACTTCCAGAACGACTAGCGCCACCCAGCACACCCGAAGGGCGTCCCGGCTCCGGCCAGGACGCCCTTCGGCGTCCCACCCCACACCCCCGCGCGTCCCGCGCGTGTCCAACCCCCAGAACACGCGTGTCCAACCTCCAGAACGCGCGTGTCCAACGTTCAGGACACCCGAGTTGAACGCTCAGAACGTGCGTCAGTCGCGCCAGCCGTGGTCGTCGTCCATGGCTGAACCCACCTCGACCAGGCACGGCACGCACAGCGCCCCACCCGGTGTCCGGACCACGAGATCCGGCGGCACCGAGTGGGCGCAGGCCGCCTCGAAGTACACCTCCGAGGCCTGCCGCACGGGAAATGCGTGACACAGCCGGTCGTACCCGCTGTGCCACCACACGTAAGGCATCGTCACCCCGACCTCCCTACTCAACGGTAGGACGCCTGGTAACAGTAAACGTGACGCGGTTCAGCGGTTCAGCTGAGCCGTTCGATCACCATGGCCATGCCCTGGCCACCGCCGACGCACATCGTCTCCAGCCCGAACTGCTTGTCGTGGAACTGCAGCGAGTTGATCAGCGTCGTGGTGATCCGCGCACCGGTCATCCCGAACGGGTGACCGACCGCGATCGCGCCACCGTTGACGTTCAGCCGGTCGAGATCGATCCCCAGGTCCTGGTACGACGGGATGACCTGCGCCGCGAACGCCTCGTTGATCTCCACCAGGTCGATGTCCGACACCGACATCCCGGCCAGTGCCAACGCCCGCCGCGACGCCTCCACCGGCCCGAGCCCCATGATCTCCGGCGACAACCCGGACACGCCGGTCGACACGATCCGCGCCAACGGCGTGATGCCCAGCTCCCGCGCCTTCACGTCACTCATGATCACCAACGCCGCCGCGCCGTCGTTCAACGGGCAGCAGTTGCCCGCGGTGACCCGCCCGTCCGGCCGGAACACCGGCTTGAGCCCCGACACGCCCTCGATCGTCACGCCGGGTCGCGGGCCGTCGTCGGTCGACACGACCGTGCCGTCCGGCAGCGTGATCGGGGTGATCTCGCGCGCCCAGAAGCCGTTGGCGATGGCCTTCTCGGCGAGGTTCTGCGACCGCACGCCGAACTGGTCCATCTCCTCGCGCGACACGCCCTTGGTCAGCGCCAGGTTCTCCGCCGTCTGGCCCATGGCGATGTAGACGTCCGGCAACTGCCCGTTGACGCGCGGGTCCACCCACTCCGACGCGCCGGACTGCGCGACCGCGACCGTGCGGGCCTCGGCGTCGGCGAACACCGGGTTGTGCGTGCCCGGCCACGAGTCGGACGACCCGCGCGCGAAGCTCGACACCGTCTCCACGCCGGCGCTGATGAACACGTCACCCTCGCCCGCCTTGATGGCGTGCAGCGCCATCCGGGTCGTCTGCACGCTGGACGCGCAGTAACGCGTGACCGTGGTGCCGGGCAGGTTGTCGTACCCCGCCAGCACGGACACCACGCGGCCCAGGTTGAAACCCTGCTCGCCGCCGGGCAGGCCGCAGCCCAGCATGAGGTCGTCGATGTCGTTCGGGTCGAGCTGCGGAACCTTCGCCAGCGCGGCCTTGAGGACCTGCACGGTCAGGTCGTCGGCGCGCATGTCCTTGAGCGAGCCCTTGCCCGCGCGCCCGATGGGCGACCGGGCAGCGGAAACGATGACGGCCTCAGGCATTACGGAACTCCTTTGTTTCGCCGCAACGTGTGACGTGCAGCCTAGTTAACGCCCGTTCAGTGCGGCCACCACTCGTGACGAAGGACGCCGCACAACGGTGCCAACAGGATCGACGTCGCCGCCTCGTACCCCGCCGCGCTCGGGTGGAACCGGTCACGGCTGAAGTAGTCCGCCCGTGCGTGGAACTCCGCCGCCAGCAGATCCCCCAACGCCACCGCCACGCCACCCGCCCGTTCCACCTCGACCCGCTGGGCCCGCGCCAACCGCCGTGACCAGCCACGCGCCACCGACCGCAGCGGCTCACCGATCGGCCGCACCGTCCCCAGGTCCGGGCACGTCCCCACCACCACCCCGACCCCCGCCGCACGCAGCCGCCGCACCTCCGCGCCCAGCAACGCCGCCGACACCGGGATCGACAGCCGCGTGGTCACGTCGTTCGCGCCGATGATCACCAGCGCCAGGTCCGGCGGGTCGGCCACCACCCGGTCCACCTGAGCCGACAGGTCGCGGGTCGTGGACCCGGAGATCGCGTACGTCTCCAGCCGCACCGGCGACCCGATCTCGTCGGCCAACCCCGTCGCCAGCACGACACCCGGTAACTCGGCCGGGTCGTCCACCCCCAGCCCGGCCGCCATCGAATCGCCGAGTACCGCGAACCGGACCTGCGCCCCCGCCCCGTCCACGTCGCTCAGCCGCCGCCCGGCCGGACGAGCGCTGTGCACGCCGTACACCCCGTCCGCCCGCAACGGCGGCGCGTCCGGCACCCCGATCACCACCCGCGCCCGCCTGGACTGCTCGGTGAACAGCCCGTACGCGACCCCGGTCAACCCGCCCAACGCGCCCGCGACCACCGCGAGGAGCCGGAACCCCCGCATCGAGACCACCCCTTCTCCCGGTGTTCATCGTCCACCGACCGAATCGTCCACCCGCCGACCGCCGCGACACCCATATAGGCTCAGCGGGTCATCTCAAGAAGTGGAAGGCGCCGTCGTGGAGTACGTCGAGAGCGTTGTCGACCTGGTCGGCAACACGCCGCTGGTGAAGTTGAACACGGTGGCCGAAGGGCTCCAGCCGCTCATCCTGGCCAAGGTCGAATACCTCAACCCCGGCGGCAGCGTGAAGGACCGCATCGCCCTGCGCATGGTGGAGGCGGCCGAGCGCAGCGGCGAGCTCAAGCCCGGCGGCACGATCGTCGAGCCCACGTCGGGCAACACCGGCGTCGGCCTGGCGCTGGTGGCCCAGCGGAAGGGCTACAAGTGCGTCTTCGTCTGCCCGGACAAGGTCAGCGTGGACAAGCGCAACGTGCTCAAGGCCTACGGGGCCGAGGTCGTGGTGTGCCCGACCGCGGTCGCGCCGGAACACCCCGACTCGTACTACAACGTCTCCGACCGCCTGGTCGCCGAGATCCCCGGCGCGTGGAAGCCCAACCAGTACGCCAACCCGGAGAACCCGGCCAGCCACTACCACGGCACCGGTCCCGAGGTGTGGCGGCAGACCGAGGGCCGGATCACCCACTTCGTCGCGGGCGTCGGCACCGGCGGCACCATCTCGGGCACCGGGAAGTACCTCAAGGAGGTCTCCGAGGGCCGGGTGAAGGTCATCGGCGCGGACCCGGAGGGCTCGGTCTACTCCGGCGGCACCGGCCGGCCGTACCTGGTCGAGGGCGTCGGCGAGGACTTCTGGCCGGACGCCTACGACCGGACCGTGTGCGACGAGATCGTGGCGGTGAGCGACTCCGACTCGTTCGAGATCACCCGGCGACTGGCCCGCGAGGAGGGTCTGCTCGTCGGCGGGTCGTGCGGCATGGCCGTCGCGGCGGCGCTGCGGGTGGCCGAGCACGCGGGCCCGGACGACGTGATCGTGGTGCTGCTGCCCGACGGCGGACGCGGCTACCTGTCCAGCGTGTTCAACGACAAGTGGATGGCGCAGTACGGCTTCCTGTCGCCGGACATGTCCGGCGCGACGGTCGGGGACGTGTTGCGGCGCAAGGACGGCACGATGCCCGACCTCGTGCACGGCCATCCCAATGAGACGGTCGCCGAGGCGGTCGCGATCATGCGCGAGTACGGCGTGTCCCAGATGCCGGTCGTCAACGCCGAGCCGCCGGTGATGGCCGCCGAGGTCGCCGGCGCGGTCAACGAGCGGGACCTGCTCGACGCGCTGTTCACCGGCAAGGCGCAGCTGACCGACCGGCTGGACCGGCACATGTCGTTGAAGCTGCCCACGATCGGCGCGGGCGAGTCGATCAGTTCGGCCATGCACGCACTGTCCTCAGCGGACGGTGCACTGGTCCTGGAGGACGGAAAGCCCGCCGGCGTCGTCACCCGGCAGGACATCCTGGGTTTCCTCGCCGGTCGCTGATCTGGGACGGGTTGACCGGTTGCCGGTGGCCGGCGCGGCGGCATCCGCTAGCGTTGGCCACCGACTCATACGCCTACGGCCCGTGCCAAGGGGGTTGGAAACTCCGATGAACGCTCCGCAGCCGCCAGAGAACCAGCAGTTCGGCGGTCAACACCAGCAGGAGCAGGGGCAGGGTGCCCAGCCCCCGAACGCCGACGCGACCCAGGTCGTGCCGAGCGGCGGTCAGCCCCCTGCTTTCCCGCCGCCGGAGGCGACCCAGGTCGTGCCCTCCGGCCAGCAGCCCGGCTCGAACCCGGACGCGACCCAGGTCGTGTCCCCGGGCGCGACCCAGCAGCAGCCCCCGTCCAACCCCTACGGCCAGCCGGTGCAGCAGCCGGGCTCGGGATCGTTCCCGGCCCAGCAGCCTGGCTACGGTCAGCAGCCGCCCGCCCAGTACGGCCAGCAGCCGTACGGTCAGCAGCCGCCGTCCAACCCGTACGGTCAGCCGCAGGGCCAGCCTCAGCCGAACCCGTACGGCCAGCAGCCGCCGTCCAACCCCTATGGCCAGCCGCCGGCCCAGCCTCAGGCGAACCCGTACGGGCAGCCGCAGCAGCAGGCGTGGGGCGCGCAGCCCGGCTACGGCCAGCCCGCGTACGGGCCTCCGCCGCCCGCCGGCGGGTACGCGGAGTGGGGCAGCCGCGCGGTCGGCGCGCTGATCGACTACGTCGCGCCCGGTCTCGTGCTCGCCATCCTGCTGACCATCGGCGGGCTCTCCGGTGACCCGACGATCATGCTGATCATGTACGGGGTCGGGTACGTGGCCTACCTCGGTTTCATCATCTACAACTCCTGGTACCTGGCGGGCACCACCGGCCAGTCGATGGGCAAGAAGATCGCCAAGGTCAAGCTCATCAAGGAGGAGACGGGGCAGCCGATCGGCTTCGGCAACGCCTTCGTCCGCCACCTGTGCCACTTCGTCGACTCGATCGCCTGCTACGCGGGCTGGTTCGCGCCGCTGTGGGAAGCGAAGAAGCAGACGTGGGCGGACAAGATCATGGGCACCGTCGTGGTGAACGCCCCGGCGGCCCAGGCCCCCGGTGGTTACCCCGGTGGTGGTGGCGGGTACGGCCAGCAGCAGCCGAACCCCTACGGTCAGCCGCCGGCGTCGAACCCGTACGGCCAGCCGCAGCAGCCCAACCCGTACGGCCAGCAGCCGCCCCAGCAGTGGTGACGGGGTTACCCGTCGAGTTTCACCCGAGCGCCCGTCGGCCATCCAGCCGACGGGCGCTTGCTTTTTCGATCGCCGTACCCTAGAGCCATGACGGACACCGGCCACTACGGTTTCGCGACCAGGGCTATCCACGCCGGGCAGGACCCCGACCCGACGACGGGCTCGGTCATCGTGCCGATCCACGCCACCTCCACCTACGCCCAGGACGGCGTCGGCGGGCTGCGCGGCGGGTTCGAGTACTCCCGCACCGGCAACCCCACCCGTGCCGCGCTGGAGGAGTGCCTGGCGGCGCTCGAAGGCGGACGGCACGGGCGCGCGTTCGCCTCCGGCATGGGCGCGACCGACGCCGCTCTGCGTGCGATGTGCCGCCCTGGTGATCACGTCGTCATCCCGAACGACGCGTACGGCGGCACGTTCCGGCTGATCGACAAGGTGCTCGGCCAGTGGGGCGTCGAGCACACGCCGGTGGCGCTGTCCGACGTCGACGCGGTGCGTGCGGCCGTGCGTCCGAACACCAAGGTGATCTGGGTGGAGACGCCCACCAACCCGTTGCTCAACATCGCCGACATCGCCGTGCTCGCGCAGGTCGCGCACTCGGCGGGGGCGCGGCTGGTGGTGGACAACACGTTCGCCTCGCCGTACCTGCAGAACCCGTTGGAGCTGGGTGCGGACGTGGTGCTGCACTCGACCACCAAGTACGTGGGCGGGCACTCGGACGTCGTCGGCGGGGCTTTGATCACGTCGGACGACGACCTGGACGCGCAGTTCGGCTTCCTCCAGAACGGCGCGGGCGCGGTGCCGGGGCCGTTCGACGCGTGGTTGACGTTGCGCGGCATCAAGACGCTCGAAGTGCGCATGGAGAAGCACTCGGACAACGCCGAGAAGATCGCCGAAGCCCTGCTCCGGCACCCGAAGGTCACCCGGGTCCTCTACCCCGGCCTCCCCGACCACCCCGGCCACGAGATCGCCGCGAAGCAGATGCGCCGCTTCGGCGGCATGATCTCGTTCACCGTGGAAGGCGGCGAGGAAGCGGCCCTCCGCGTCTGCTCCCGCACCGAGCTCTTCACCCTCGCCGAGTCCCTGGGCGGCGTCGAATCCCTGATCGAACACCCCGGCCGCATGACCCACGCCAGCACCGCCGGCTCACTCCTCCAGGTCCCCGCCGACCTGATCCGCATCTCAGTCGGCATCGAGTCCCCCGACGACCTGATCACCGACCTCCTAACCGCCCTAACCTAACCCCCACCCCACCCCCCCCCGCGTGTCCAACGTTGCGAACGCGCGTGTCCAACGCTCAGAACACGTGAGTTGAACATTCAGAACGCGAGAGTCGAACGTTCAGGTCGCGAGAGTCCTACGTTCAGGACCCCCGAGTTCTACGTTCAGAACACCCGAACCCCGCGCTCAGCCGGTCCGAGCGCGGGGTTTCGTGCTGCTCGACCGGTCGACTCCCGGTACCTGAGCGTTGAATTCGGGGGTCCTGAGCGTTGGACACGCGGGGGCTGGGGGTTCGACTCTCGGGGTTAGCGGGGGCCGTAGCGGGCGGCGGAGCGTTCCTTGGCCTTGGCGGCTTCTACCTCGCGGTCACGGGGTGGGGCCTTGGTGACCAGGGCATCGAGGAGGACGCGGGTGGCCTCGGCGACCGCCTCGACGGCGGCGTCGAACGCCTCCTGGTTCGCCGCCGACGGGTGGGCCGAGCCGCTCACCTTGCGCACGTACTGCACGGCCGCCGCACGGACCTCGTCCTCGGTGGCGGGCGGTTCGAAGTTGTGGAGCACCCTGATGTTGCGACACATGGTTCCACTATGGCGCGAACGTCGGCCGGACAGAACCTCAGGGCTTGACGTCGTACCGCGCGTTCTCCACCCGCGGCACGGCGGGCAGCTCCTGCCCGTCCACGCAACCGCCGACGAACTCGACCACGCCGTCGCGCTCCACGAACCGGCCGGTCTCCGCGCACCCCGCGTGGGCCACGGTGAAGAAGGCCGCGCCGGTCAACGCCACGGCCGTGGCCACCGCTCCGACGAGCGGGAGCACCGCGGTGACCCGTGCCGCGAGCGCCATGCCACCCTCCAGGTGAATGCTGTGTGAGATGTCCCCACACCGAGAGTACCGGTCTCGGCGCACCCGGTAGGCCATCGTCAGCGTTCCGACAGGAAAGGCCGGCCCAGGGGGTACCCGAACCGGCCCGCCGCAGACACAACGTCAGAGGTTGCCCCGACGTTCCTGCTCACGCTCGATCGCCTCGAACAGGGCCTTGAAGTTGCCCTTGCCGAAGCCGAGCGACCCGTGCCGCTCGATCAGCTCGTAGAACACCGTCGGCCGGTCCCCGATCGGCTTGGTGAAGATCTGGAGCAGGTAGCCGTCCTCGTCCCGGTCGACCAGGATGCGGTGCTCCTTCAGCACCTCGATCGGCACGCGCACCTCGCCGATGCGCGCCCGCAGTTCCGGGTCGTCGTAGTACGAATCGGGCGTCTCCAGGAACTCGACCCCGGCCGCACGCATCGCGGTCAACGTGGTCACGATGTCGTTGGTCGCCAGAGCGATGTGCTGTACGCCGGCGCCCTCGTAGAACTCCAGGTACTCGTCGATCTGCGACTTGCGCTTGGCCACGGCGGGCTCGTTGAGCGGGAACTTCACCCGGTGGTTGCCGTTGGAGACGACCTTGCTCATCAGGGCCGAGTAGTCGGTGGCGATGTCGTCGCCGATGAACTCGGCCATGTTCACGAAGCCCATGACCCGGTTGTAGAACTCGACCCAGTGGTCCATCCGGCCGAGCTCGACGTTGCCCACGCAGTGGTCGACCGCCTGGAACAACCGCTTCGGCGCGCCTTCGGGCCGCACCACCGTGCTCTCCCTGACCACGTATCCGGGCAGGTAGGGGCCGGTGTAGCGGGACCGGTCGACCAGGGTGTGGCGGGTCTCGCCGTAGGTCGCGATGGCGGCGATCCGGACGGTGCCGTGCTCGTCGCTCAGGTCGTGCGGCTCTTCGAGGACGGTCGCGCCCTGGGCACGTGCGTGCTCGACGCACCGGTCCACGTCGACGACCTCCAGCGCGAGGTCCACCACGCCGTCGCCGTGCTTGCGGTGGTGGTCGAGCAGCGGGCTGTCCGGCCGGACGCCGCCGTTGATCACGAACCGCGCCGAGCCGGACTTGAGCACGAAGGACTTGTGGTCCCGCTGCCCGGTCTCCGGCCCGGAGTACGCGACGAGCCGCATCCCGAACGCGACTTGGTAGAACCACGCGGTCTGGGTCGCGTTGCCGACCACGAAGACCACGGCGTCCATCGAGCGGACGGGGAACGGGTCGCGCGTCCCGTCGTAGTCGACCAGGCCCACGAGTTGGCGGAGCTGGTCGTAGCTCACGTCGTCAAGCTGCTGCGTCATACCTCACAGGATGTGCACGCCTGGTCAGGGTGAGCAACAGTCGCTTCTTTCGCTGATCATTTTGTACAGTGGTACATGCCCTCAGATCCACAAACTGAACACTCTGACCAGCCTGTGGACGCCTTGGACGCACGGCTGTTGTTGCTGCTCACCGACGAGCCCCGGCTGGGCGTGCTGGAGTGCTCACGGCGGCTCGGCGTGGCGCGCGGCACGGTGCAGGCCCGGCTGGACCGGCTGGTGGCGCGCGGTGTGCTGACCGGCTTCCCGCCGGCGCTCGACCTGGCCGCGATGGGCTACGGGTTGACCGCGTTCGCCGTGCTGGAGATCGCGCAGGGACGACGGCACGAGGTGTCCGACGGGTTGGCCGCCATCAACGAGGTGTGCGAGGTCCATGCGACCACCGGACCGGGTGACCTGTTCGTGCGGGTGGTGGCCCGGTCGAACGCCGACTTGCAGCGGGTGATCGACTCGATCGTGGACGTGCCGGGCGTGCAGCGCCTGTCCACGTCGATCGCGCTCTCGACCCCCGTCCCGCCACGCGTGCGCCCGCTGCTGGAGCACATCGTCTGACGCACGCGTGTTCTGAGCGTTGAATTCGGGGGTCCTGAACGTTGGACATACGCGTTCTGAACGTTGGACACGCGTGTTCTGAACGTTGGACACGCGCGGCCTGAGTGTTCGACTCTCGCGGGGGTGGGGTGGGGGACAGCAGAAGGGCGGCCACCCGTTTGGTGGCCGCCCTGCTGATGTCTTGGGGTCAGCCGGCGTACGGCACGGCCTTGATGAGGGTGACCTTCATCGTGTTGCCGTTGGGCAGTTCGTACTGGCGTGTCTCGCCCTCCTTGGCGCCGAGCAACGCCTTGCCCAGCGGGGACGAGGGGGAGTAGACCTCCAGCGCGCCGTGCGCGCCCTCCTCACGGGTCGCCAGCAGGAACTCTTCGGTCTCGTCGTCACCGTCGTAACGAACGGTGAGCACCATGCCGGGCGCCGCGACGCCCGTGACCGTGGGTGCCTCGCCGACCTTGGCGACCCTCAGCAGTTCCTGCAGCTGGCGGATGCGGGCCTCCTGCTTGCCCTGCTCCTCGCGGGCCGCGTGGTACCCGCCGTTCTCGCGGAGGTCACCCTCTTCGCGACGCGCGTTGATCTCCGCAGCAATGACCGGGCGATTCTCGATCATCTCGTCCAGCTCTCCCTTGAGCCGGTCGTAGGCCTCCTGGGTCAGCCAGGTCACCTCAGTGTCGCTCACGGTCACCAACTCCTTGTCTTGCTCCGGCCCACGGCGTGGGCTGGCAGTTCCCGGGCACACCAGCCCGGAACGGAAAAACACGGCCCGCGTCGGGGCCGTGCTGAGAGGCCAGAGTAACACGCGTACAACGCTCAGCGACGGTGTTTTGTTCCCGGATCCGCCACTAAACCTGCAGATCACCCGCTTGGCCGCTACCTCGTGGACAGGTAAGCCGGAACCTGGTAGGAGCAGCCGAAGACCTCTCCGGTGACCGGAGGTTTGGACGTCTTCAGCACCGTCGTGGCGCGCACCGTGTCGGCGCCGGGCTCGACCAGGACCTCACGCCGACCCGCCTCGTCGCCGTCCTGGGAACGCGCGCGCACGATGCACACGACAGCCTGTTCCGGTGTCTGCCTGACCACTTCGAACGTGATTTCGACGGAGCTGTCGTCCAGCACCTCGAACGCGGTCTGCTTGGCCTCGACGGGCTGGGTGCCGAGGTTGCGGTAGCCGACCCACGCGATGACACTGCCGATCAGCACCGCGATCACGGGGAGTGACCAGCGGGCCCACCGGGGCAGCGGCCTGCGGGGTTTGCCGTACCGACCCTCGGGCAGTGCCACTTGCCAACGCCCTCCTGCCCGTGGGGAACAATGACCACCGACTACCGCGTTGAGTGTCGCAGGGGCTGGAGACGCCTCATTCGGCAGGGCCAAGGAGGAGCACCACCGTCATGGTTGAGAAGCTGCGCCTGATGGCGGTGCACGCGCACCCCGACGACGAGTCGAGCAAGGGTGCCGCGACGATGGCCCGTTACGTGGCCGAGGGCCACGAAGTGATGGTCGTGACCTGCACGGGCGGCGAGGCGGGCAGCATCCTGAACCCCGCCATGGACCGCCCCGAGGTGCTCGACAACATGGCCGAGATCCGGCGCGCCGAGATGGCCCGCGCCGCCGAGATCCTGGGCGTGCAGCACCGCTGGCTCGGTTTCGTCGACTCGGGCCTGCCCGAGGGCGACCCGCTGCCGCCGCTGCCGGAGGGCTGCTTCGCCCTCGTCCCGCTGGAGGAGTCCACGCCGCCGCTGGTCGAGGTGATCCGCGAGTTCCGCCCGCACGTGATCGTCACCTACGACGAGAACGGCGGCTACCCGCACCCCGACCACATCCGCTGCCACGAGGTCTCCGTCGCCGCGTTCGACGCGGCGGGCGACCCGGAGCGCTACCCCGAGCTGGGCGAGCCGTGGCAGCCGCTGAAGCTGTACTACTCGCACGGCTTCTCCCGCGCGAAGCTGATGGCCTTCCACGAAGCCCTGATCGCCGAGGGCCAGGAGTCCCCGTACGCCGAGTGGCTGGCGGGCTGGAGCACCGACAAGCCGGACGTCATCGAGCGCGTCACCACCCGCGTCGAGTGCGCCGACTACTTCGAGGTGCGCGACGAGGCCCTGAAGGCCCACGCCACCCAGATCGACCCCGAGAGCCGCTGGTTCGCCGTGCCGCTGGAGATGCAGCGCAAGATGTGGCCGACGGAGGAGTACGAGTTGGCCCGGTCGCTGGTCGACAGCACCGTGCCCGAGGACGACCTGTTCGCGGGCGTCCGGGAGAGGGTGACCGCGTGACTGCGCCAGACCAGCTGTCCGGCCCGATCCCGTGGGAGCAGACCACGGCGATCGTGCTGGCCCAACAGCCCTCGGTGCCGTCCCCGGACAAGGACCCGGGCGGCCAGCAGGAGGACTTCGGCAAGTCCTCCCCGTTGGGCCTGCTGATCCTGGTGCTGTTCTTCATCGCGGTGTTCTTCCTGGTCAGGTCGATGAACAAACACCTGAAGAAGGTGCCCGCGTCCTTCGACAAGCCGACAGCCACCGAACCCACGACCGGGGACGACGACGGCAAGAAGGACTAGCCGAAGTCCAGTTTCAGCACGCCGTCCACGTACCACACGACCAGCTTGTGGTCCCTGGTCCAGATGAGGCCTTCGAGCCCGGTCTCCAGGTCGATCGACGCCAGCTCACGGGCCGTGCCGCCGCGATGGCACGCCCAGACGCGCACCCGGCCTTCGAGGCTCCCCGCGGCGACGAGCGCCCGACCGGCGGCCGGGAACGCGAGGTCGACGTGGAACCAGCCGTTCCCGGCGAACCCGTGGCTCCACGGCCGTGACCACGCCGTGAAGCGGTCGGCCGCCAGTGACAGCAGGCTGATCCGGTCGTCGGTGCGCAGTGCCGCGACCGGTTCGGCGGCGTCGTACCCGATCGCGGCCTCGGTGCCGCAGTCACCGCCGAGGTTCGCCAAGCGCTCGCCGGGACGGGCGATGAACGCGGCCGAGCCGGTGACGAGCAGTCGCGGTTCGTCGCGCAGCCGGTAGAGCCGAGGCCGCTGCGACTGGTGAGGGTCCCGGTCGATGCGGTCGGTGGTGGGGCGCCACCCGCCGCCGTCCCACGTCCACCACGTCAGCTCGTCGTCGCTGTCCCACACGACCACCGCCGACCCCGTGTCGTCCACGGCCTCGTGCGAACCGGGTCGGCGAAGCTTGGCCGGCGTGATCGCCGGTCGTGACCGGCGGAGCCCGCGCGGCGTGTGCGCCCACACCTCGATCGTCCCGGCAGCCCGGTGCAGCGTGATGACCGGCCGGTTGTCGGCGTGGGCGACGGCGCGGATGTCACCCCGGACCGCGACCTCGACGGGCGGCATGACGTGGTCGGTCACCGTCGTGACCCGCACCTCGTCGTTGCGCCAGTGCACCGCGACGACCTCGGTGCCGTCACCTCGCAGGAACCTGGGGTTGTGCGCGTTGTCCGGGATGTCCGGCGGCACGTCGGCCGGGGGTGCCGGCCGGTCGACGTCCCACATCTGGACGCGGTCCTTGGTGCGCGTGAGCACGACCGGGACGCCGGACGGTCCGTCACCGATCGCGAGTGAGCCGTCGATGGCCCGGCTCACGGCCAGGGGTCCGCCGAGCGGGACGACCTCGGCCCCCACCTCGTACAGTTCGCCCCCGCCGAACACGCCGAAGGTCACGGCGATCGTCCGCCCGTCCGCCAGGACACCCGTGGCGAGGCCCGGCTTCGTCGCGGTGTTGGGGGGCGATGTGGTCGTCGTGCCCACCGCGGCCACGGGGAACGGGACACCGTCGACCCGCTCCACCAGACCCGGCGGCCGGTTCGTGAACCCGACCAGCAACACCGGCCCGCTTGCCGTGGCGGCGAAGCGGATGATGGTGGAGACCTCCTTGGTCAGGTGGACCGCCGCGTTCCGGACGACGCCGTTCGCGGTCACGTCCGCGAACCACACCCCGAAGGCGCCGGCGCAAGCCAGGTGGACGACATCGCCCTCGGCGGTGATCGCGCACGCCCGGCTGGGGGAGAGGCCCTCGAACCGCACCCGGTGCAGCACGACAGGGACGTCGTCGGTGAAGTCGACCACCCACACCGAGGAGCCGTCGGCGACGCCGGCGAGCAGCCTGCCGTCCGGGGTGGTGGTCGTGTCCACGTCCGATACGTACTGCACTTCGTCGAGCGAGGTCATCCCGGTGAGGCGCAGCCGATCGGTGAACGACCACCGCGCGAGGGCGCCGTCCAAGGTCGAGCTCAACGCCACCTCCCGCCCGTCGGGCAGGATCTCCGGCGCGATCACCGTGAAGTAGGGGACGCTCGCGTCGGCCAACCGGTCCACTTCGACCAGCCGGTAGTCCTGGTACCGGAGCAGTACCGCACTGCCGACCCCGCTGATGAGGACCGCCGGGTTGCCCCGCCGGTCCAACCACATACCCACCCGCGTGTGCTGCGGGATGCGGGCGAGCACCTGGTAACCGTCCTCGGGGCGCTGTGCCAGAACCGCCGCGTGCCACGCCACCGGGCCGGTGACCTCGTCGGCCAGACCACCGAAGCCGCTCTGCCTCGCCTTCAACGCGAAACACGCGGCGCGGTGGGCCCGGTCGCCGTCCTCGAAGCTGTGCAGCGCGCGGCGGTAGGTGCGGCGGACCGCGACGGCCCGTTCCGAGGTGACGTGCGCGAGGTGCGGCACCACCCGTTCAGGGTCCGCGGTCAGCATGAAGTCGAGGTCTTCGACCAGGTCGTCCAGCCGGCCCGCCGTGACGGCGTGCTGCGTCAGGTGCGCGCGGACGTACTCCGGCGCGTCCTCCCACCCGGTGACCTGCCCGCGCAGGGTCTCGTAGACCACCTGGTCCAGGCCCGGTCGTTCGGCGCGGAACGTGTCGTCCAACGCCTGGTGGAACAGCCGGAACGTCCCACCGCTCCGCTCGACCAGGTAACTGGCCGCCGACGTCAGCACTTCACGCAGGTCGTGCGCCGTGTAGTCGGTGGCGCCGAGGGTGTTCGCCAGAGCCAGCCACAGCGGTCCTTCCGGCAGGCCCGAGCCCTCGGCGTAGGCGAGCGGTAGGAGCAGGTCGCGGACCACCCGGGGCCGGTCGAACCGAACGGTCAGGTAGTCGTCCACGGCCGCGCCGACGCTGGTCGGCAGCCTTTCCGAGTCGGTCAGACACGCCAGCTGGGCGATCAGGAAGTTGCCACCCGCGTGCCGCGCGATGGCCGCCGCCCGAGCCGGGTCGTCCACCCGGTGTTCGGCGTAGGTGATCACGTCCTGGTGGTCGAGGTAGCCCTCGGAGTCGAGGTCCAGCACCACCGGGTTGCCGAGCCTGGTCAGCAGGGCGTTCGAGGAGGACCCGCGTGCGCCTACTCGCGTGCCGACCACGACGTGCCGCTCCGAGTGCGTGGCCAGGCGGTTGAGCATGGTGGCGATGGCCATCGGTGCGTCGCCCGCCGCCTCGTCCAGCGCGTCGACCACGACCGAGATGGGCCCGCAGCGTTGCAGCAGCTCGGTCTGGTCGGCCGCTTCGACGTCGGCGCCATCGGCGATGGCGCGCACTACGTCCATCAACGTCTTGCCGCGGGCGTGGACGGCGACGGTCACGCTGCCGACCGGTGGGAGAGCGACCTCGGGCGGGAGGCTGTTCGTGGGCACGAGTGGGCGGCCCGCGCGGTCGGCCAGTACGACGGTCCGCGCGATCACGGCGCTCTTGCCGCTGCCGGGACTCCCGACCACCGCCCGCACCCGCCCGTCCGCCGGTCCTTGCAGGTAGAAGGCCAGTTCGGTCAACGCGCGGTGCCTGCCGACGAAGTGCCAGACGTCGGTGGGCTCGTGTGGCTCGACGCCGCGCGCACGGGGCAGCCAGTGGGTGTCGAAGGCGTCGTCCAGGTCGACCCGCCAGCCCGTGTACAAGGCGGCGGAGGGCCATAAGCGGACGATCTCCTCGACCGGGATGAGGTTGCCGCCACCCACGGCCTTGTGAGCGGTCACGACGATGCCCACCACGGCTTGCAGCGTGTCGTCCCACACCGGCGCGCCGGAGAAGCCCCGGTCGATGCGGTGGCCGGAGGTGTGTTCCAGCTGCACCCAGCCCGGGCCGACCCGTCCGCCGAGCCTGCCGCGCGACTCGGTGTGGTTGCCGCCCGCGAAGCCCTGCACCAGGTACGTGTGGTCGCTCAACGCGGTCGGCGCGCGCAGCGGCGCGCAGACGGCGGAAACCGGGGTGGCCAGGCGCAGAACGGCCAGGTCGCCGTCGTCATCCCTGAATTCGACGGACGCGGCGACCGTGGAACCCACGTGCACGAGGGTGACGTCCACCGAATCGTGGGGCACGACGTGTGAGCACGTCAGCACCAGGTCCGGTGCGATGAGCACGCCCGCGCCGACGTCACCCACCCGCGCTAACCAGGGCGGGCGCTCCCGGTAGCTCGCGCGCACAGTCCGTGAGCCTACTGCCGGTACCAGACGCGGCGGGCCGGGACGGACACGATCTCGCGTTCCGGGTAGCGCAGGGCGGTGAGCCTGCCGCCGAACACGCAGCCCGTGTCCAGGCACAGGGTTCCGTTCACCCACTCCGGTTCCTCGATCGGCGTGTGTCCATAGAGGACCATCGCCGCACCCCGGTAGTCCTCCGCCCACGGGTGGCGCACCGGGAACCCCCGGGAGTCGTACTCGCCCGTGCTGACACCCCACAACGCCAACGACCGCATCCGTGCCGACTCACGCCCGTGGAAGCGCTCGGGGAGGCCGGCGTGGGCGATGACGAGCTTGCCGCCGTCCAGGACGTAGTGCGGCACCAGGGAGTCGCAGAACGCCAGCACCTCGGCGCGGAACGCCGCCGTCTCGCGGGCCAGTTGGTCCAACGACTGCGCCAGTCCGTGGCCGATCGTGACGTTGTGGCCCTTCAACGCCCGCACCAGCTTCTCCTCGTGGTTCCCGCGCACCGAGACCGCGTTGCCCGCCGCCACCATGGCCATCGCGAGTCGCAGCACGCCCGGCGTGTCCGGGCCGCGGTCCACCAAATCGCCCAGGAACGCCACCTTGCGGCCCTCCGGGTGGACGCCTTCGCTGGAATAGCCCAGTTCGCGGAGCAGGTGGACCAGTTCCACCTGGCACCCGTGCACGTCGCCGATCACGTCGAACGGGCCCGTCTCGTGGCGCAGGTCGTGGGGAAGGGGCTCGTTCGGGGGAACCATTGGCACAGTCTGATCGACCGGTCCGGTGATTGTCCGGGAATTACTGTGGAGCCATGACGAACCGGCTCGCGTCCTCGACCAGCCCGTACCTGCTCCAGCACGCCGACAACCCGGTGCACTGGTGGCCGTGGTCGCCGAAGGCGTTCGAGGAGGCCCGTGAACGGGGCGTGCCGGTCCTGCTGTCGATCGGTTACGCGGCGTGCCACTGGTGTCACGTGATGGCGCACGAGTCGTTCGAGGACGAGGCCACCGCGGCGTACATGAACGAGCACTTCGTCAACATCAAGGTCGATCGCGAGGAACGGCCGGACGTGGACGCGGTCTACATGGCGGTCACGCAGGCGCTCAGCGGGCACGGCGGGTGGCCGATGACGTGCTTCCTCACGCCCGACGGCGAGCCGTTCTACGCGGGCACGTACTACCCGCCGTCGCCGCGGCCGGGCATGCCGTCGTTCGGGCAGGTGCTGGAGGCCATCACGCACGCTTGGCGTGAGCAGGGCGACGAGGTGCGCGAGTCGGCGGCGGGGATCGTGTCGCAGCTGGCGTTCAAGCCGCTTCCTCAGTCCACTGTGGACGCCGACGTGCTGGCGGGTGCGGTGGTGTCGTTGCTGGGGCACTTCGACCGGACCAACGCCGGGTTCGGTGGCGCGCCGAAGTTCCCGCCGTCGATGGTGCTGGAGTTCCTGCTGCGGCACTACGAGCGGACCGGGTCGGTCGAGGCGTTCTCGATGGCGCGGGCGACGTGCAGCGCTATGGCGGACGGCGGGCTGTACGACCAGCTGGCGGGCGGGTTCGCGCGGTACAGCGTGGACGCGGCGTGGGTGGTGCCGCACTTCGAGAAGATGTTGTACGACAACGCCTTGCTGCTGCGCGCCTACACGCACCTGAGCCGCCGTGACGACAACCCGCGGTACCGGGCGGTGGTGCGGGAGACGGCGGAGTTCCTGTTGCGCGACCTCGGCACGCCGGAGGGCGGGTTCGCGGCGTCGCTCGACGCGGACACCGAGGGCGTCGAGGGTTTGACGTATGTGTGGACGCCCGCGCAGTTGGTCGAGGCGCTGGGGTTGGCGACCGGAGCGCGCGCTGCGGAGCTCTACGGCGTGACGGACGAGGGCACGTTCGAGCACGGCAGCTCGACGTTGCGGATGCTCGGTTCGCCCGATCCGGAGATCGCGGCCAAGCTGCTGGAGGTGCGCGACCGGCGGCCGCAGCCGGGGCGTGACGACAAGGTCGTGACGGCGTGGAACGGGTTGGCGATCGCGGCGCTGGCCGAGGCGGGCGCGGTGTTCGGGGAGCCGCGGTGGGTGGAGGCGTCGGCGCGGGCGGCTTCGCTCGTGCTGGACGTGCACCTGGTCGACGGGCGGCTGCTGCGGACGTCTCGTCACGGTGTCGCGGGCACGGCGGCGGGCGTGCTGGAGGACTACGGGTGCTTCGCCGACGGCCTGCTGGCGTTGCACCAGGCGACCGGTGACGTCAAGTGGTTCACCGTCGCCTGTGGGCTGCTGGACACCGCGCTGGCCCGGTTCGCGGGTTCCGAGCCCGGCGTCTACTACGACACGGCCGACGACGCCGAGGCGTTGGTGCAGCGGCCGTCGGACCCGTCGGACAACGCGAGCCCGTCCGGCGCTTCGTCGTTGGCCTCGGCGCTGGTGACGGCGTCCGTGCTGGGCGGGCCGTCGACCTACCGGGACGCCGCCGAGGCCGCCGTCGCGCGGGCCGGGCTGCTGGCCGCCCGTGAGCCCCGGTTCGCCGGGCACTGGCTGAGCGTGGCCGAGGCGTTGGCGCTGGGGCCGGTGCAGGTCGCGGTGGTCGGTGACGCGTCCGACCTGGTCAGCGCCGCGTGGCGGGGCGTGCACGGCGGCGGTGTGGTGGTGGCGGGCGCGCCGGACTCCGCGCCGTTGCTGGCCGACCGGCCGTTGGTGGACGGCGGCGCGGCGGCGTACGTGTGCCGCGGGTACGTGTGCGACCGGCCGGTGACGTCCGTGGCGGAGCTGACCACGGCCCTGGCGGTTGTCCACCGGTAGCGAACCGACCTGCTGGGCACGTGTTGCCAGCGTAGCGTCTGCATCGACGTAATCATGTAATCGAGGTGGTGCTCCGATGCGACGTGGATGGGGCGGACGGGGCGGTTGGCAGCAGGCCGACCAGCCCCCGGCGGACGACGCGGCGGCCTGGTTCAGCGGCAGGCTGCCCGACGGCTGGTTCACCGAGGCGCCGGTGGTGGCGGTGGACCGGGAAGAGATCTGGGTGGTGGGCACTCTGCCCGCTCTGGAAGGCGAGTTCGCCGACGACGCCGAGCGTGGCGCGGCCGAGTCGGGCCGGATCAGCCGGTTCCGCGAGCAGACCAGGGACGAGCGGATCGAGATCGCCCGCCAGGCCGAGCACCGCTACCGGCGCAAGGTCGCCTGGGGCGCGCGGCTCGGTGACACGGAGGAGATGTTCACGACGTTGTCGGTGCCCGTGATGACGCGGCTGCGGCAGCCCGAGCGCAAGGTGCTGGACACCCTGGTCGCGGCGGGCGTGGCGCGGTCCCGGTCGGAGGCGCTGGCGTGGGCGGTGCGGCTGGTCGGCGAGCACGCGGACACGTGGCTGACCGAACTGCGCGAGGCGATGACCCGGGTGGACGACCTGCGCGCACAGGGACCCGATCTGGCGTGACGAGCCCCCCGTTCCCCGCTAATTCGGGAAACGGGGGATTCGCCTTGTTCACCGTGGGTTCGTACGACCCGGCCTGGCAGTTGGACCCGTCGGCGCCGCTGCACAACTTCGCCCACCGCCACGCCACGGAAGCCGACTTCGCCACCCACCGCACCGCCCTGCCCGCCACGGATGTCATGCGGCCGAGTATCGAGTGGTCAGGAGTAGATCGCGAACCAGATGGCGATGTAGTGGCACAGTGCCGCCAGCACCGTGGCGGCGTGGAAGAACTCGTGGTAGCCGAAGACCTGGGGCCAGGGGTTGGGCCAGCGGGTCGCGTAGAAGACGGCGCCGGCGGTGTAGAGGAGGCCGCCTGCCAGGAGTAGGACCAGGGCCGCCACGCCCACGTGGTGCAGGAGGTCGGGGAGGACGAATACCGCGACCCAGCCCAGGGCGATGTAGATCGGTACGCCGAGCCACCTCGGGGCGTGTGGCCAGGCGAGTTTCAACGTGACGCCGCCGAGCGCACCTGCCCACACGACCAGCAGGACCACGTTGCCCGTGCCCGGGGGCATGGCCAGCAGGGCGAACGGGGTGTAGGTGCCGGCGATGAACACGAAGATCATCGAGTGGTCGAGGCGTTTCATCCACGTGCGTGCCCGCACGCTGACCCAGTTCACCCGGTGGTACAGGGCGCTGACGCCGAAGAGGCCGAGCACGGTCGCCCCGTACACGGATGTGGCCAGCGCGGCCTTCGCCGACACCGTGGACGCCGCGAGGGCGATCAACGTCGCACCGGTCGCGACCGACACGACGAAGGACCAGAGGTGCAGCCAACCCCGCAGGCGGGGCCGCATCGCGGGCGCGGGGGGCTGGGGATGCATCGACGCGGTCACCCTCACGAGGTTACGGGAGCGCGGGAGACGTGGTCAGCACACGACGGCGTGACCACGCACACCCGGCGTACGCTCTTCCAGCGTGGGTCTTCGCGAACGGGTCAAGAGCGTCCTGCTCAAGGGTTACGAGTTCCGCCTCAACCGATGGCTCGACGGCAAGCAACGACCACGTCACGTCGGCGTGGTGCTGGACGGCAACCGTCGTTGGGCCAAGGAGGCGGGCTTCGCCGACGTCGCGCACGGCCACCGCGCCGGCGCGCGCAAGATCCTGGAGCTGCTGACCTGGTGCCGTGAGGCGGAGGTCGAGGTGGTGACGCTGTGGCTGCTGTCCACCGACAACCTCAACCGGCCGACCGAAGAGCTGGGACCGCTGCTCGACATCATCGCCGACATCGTCGACGAGCTGGCCGAGCCCGGTAACCCGTGGCGCATCCGGCACGTCGGCGCACTCGACATGCTGCCCACCGAGACCGCCGCCCGGCTGTCCGCGGCCGCCCTGCGCACGAAGGCGCGCACCGGCCTGGAGGTCAACGTCGCGGTCGGCTACGGCGGGCGGCAGGAGATCGCCGACGCGGTCCGCAAGCTGCTGCAGAAGCACGCCGAGTCCGGCGGCACGATCGAGGAGCTGGCCGAGGTCCTGGACGTCGACCACATCGCCGAACACCTCTACACGTCCGGTCAGCCCGACCCGGACCTGCTCATCCGCACCTCGGGCGAGCAGCGGTTGTCGGGTTTCATGCTGTGGCAGTCGGCGCACTCGGAGTTCTGGTTCTGCGAGGCCTACTGGCCGGAGTTCCGCCGCACCGACTTCCTGCGCGCCCTGCGCGACTACGCGATCCGCCACCGCCGCTTCGGGTCCTGACCACGCGATAGGGGGGCGCCGCCGAGCGGCGGTGCCCCGACGGGGACCGAGTCGGGGGTCGCAGTCCTCGTCGATGATGTCGACTCGTCGCCGTTCACGACACGACCTACGGCGCAGTTTCTGATCGACACAACGGGTGATGAACGCTCCGTCGACCCGGTCGCACCGCGGCGTCGAGAACGGCCACAATGTTTCCGCAGGCCGACAACCGCTTCAGGGTCATTGCTCGCCCACCAGCGGCCCGCTGGTGAACTCGAGCCCGCAGCTTGGGCGAATGCGGGATGGAGGCGCCGCTCACCTTCTTGAGTGTTCTTGCTCTTCTGGGGGACTCGCGGAATCACCGGTGGCTGACGTTGGGCGAACACTGCGATCTCGGTTGTGTGAATGGAGACCACAATCGAGTGGGGGCCACCGGAATGCGTTCCGGTGGCCCCCGGGTCGAAACTCACGTGAAGTCGAGATCAGTCGTCGATGATGTTAACGCCGCCTGCCTCTCCAGCACGCTCACTCTCCTCTGCGCGATCCCGATCTTCCGGAGTCTTCGGTGATCCCCGGACGTCGAGGTCCGCAGTGGAATGGTCACCCAGGAATCAGATACGGGGGGTGTCGACAGTCGCCATTGTGTGACACGTCCATCGGAACTGTCACCTTAACGGCTACGTTCCGTTCCCCGGTTCGCTGAAGAAGGCGTCCTGTGGTAACCCGTCAGCCCGTCAGTCGTCGTTGTCGTGGTGGCCGTGGCCGTGGCCGTGCGGCTTGTGGCCGTGCGGCTTGTGGCCGTGGTCGTCATCGTCCTCGTCCACGATGATGATCACGTCCTCCCAGACCGTGCAGTCGTGGCTGCCGCCCTCGCTGGTCTCCTCCTCCGCGGGGAGGAGGCCAGTGACGGTGGTGGTGATGGCGGCGCCGGCGGCGTCGATGTCGTTGTGGCAGAAGTTGACGTTGCTGTCGTCGATGTCAACCGGGAAAACTTCGAGAACTTGGGCGTTGGCGGGCGACGCGAACAGCAGCATCGCCACGGTGATGGCGGAAGCTGCGCCAATCTTCTTCAACATGAAACTGACTCCTTAGTGTGTTCGATGAAGCAAGGGCTGGCTGCGTCGTCGGCGTTCCCCCGGCCGCACTGGCCGGCGACGTCGATATCGTCGGTGAACGCGGGCGAGGTCACCATCACGAGGCTCGTGGCGATGGGAGTCGTCGCTGCGCCTGCATCGGCACGAGGTTCTCTCCTTGAATGCACTTCGTCGCACCGAACGGGATCCTCCCGTTCCGGTGCGAAACATACCCAACCCGCGCTCCGACCAATAAGCGGTGACCTACGATCGTGTGATTTTTTCTTTTTCCGGTTTGGTCGCGGCGTGCGACCGGCCGCCCAGACGGGTGACGTAGGCTGGGCGACCCATGAACGGCGCTGACTTCGTGTGTGAATACCTGGTGCTCGGGCTGCGGCTCGACCGCCTGCACCCCGGTCTGGTCGACTCGTTCACCGGCGACCGGGCGCTGCGCCGCGCGGTGGACAACGAGCCGAGGCAGCACCCGGCGGCGCCGGCCGAACGGGCCGCTCAGTTGCGCCGCGAGCTCGCGGGCACCGACCTCCACCCGACGCGCAAACGCTTCGATGGTGGCGCCCGTTTCCGAACTGCTGCGGTTGCATGAGTCGACGGCTGGTGATGCGGATCATGGACCAGCGGACCATGGCCTCGTGGTGATGGCGTAGTCGTTCGTAGTCGCGGACGCAACGACGGTGGCCGGTGATCCAGGCCAGGGTTCTTCCACCACCCAACGGCGGGGCAGCACCGTGAAATGCGGCAGGTCGGGGCGTTTCACGATCTCCACTCCAGGCCGAGGGTGGCGCGGGCCCAGTCGGGCAGGATGCCGGTGTAGCCGCCGTCGGCCCACACCAGGGCGACGCGCCCGCCTACGGTGCCGTGCATGCGCTGCAGCAGGCTGCGGGCGGCGACGCGGTCCTGCGTGGAGGCCGGAGTGACCAGTACCGCCATCAGGAACCCGACGGTGTCCACGACGATGTGGCGTTTACGGCCGTTGACCTTCTTGCCCGCGTCGAAACCGCGGGTCGCCTTCCCGACGGTCTCGGCCGCGCGTACCGACTGCGAGTCGACGATCGCCGCCGAGGGCGCCGCCACCCAATCCTCCTCGAGCCGGGCGCGGTCGCGAAGCCCGTCGAGCAGCCGCTGCGTCGCACCGGCCTTCTCCCACACGGCGAGGCGTCTGTAGACCGTCGGCCAGGGCGGGAAGTCCGCGGGCAGGGCGCACCACTTGATGCCGTTGTCCACCACGTAGAGGATCGCGTCGACGATCACCCGGCGGCAGTGCTTCTCCCGAGGCCCGCCCCGACCCTCAAGCCACGCCGGGTCCAGCAGGAGCGGATCGAGCACCGCCCACTGGGCGTCGGTGACGTCGGTGGAATACCTGCTGACCCGTCGGGTGGGCTCGTGGGACGAGGCGAGACGGCAGCACTGGGCACCCGCAGTGACACCGCCGGCGGGGATCGGGCCCGATAACAACGGAACTCCTGGTGGAACGGAGCATGGACACCGTCCGATCTACCAGGAGTTCCCTCGTCCCCGCACCAAAGGCCCTCAAGCGCCCTCAGTTCGGAAACGGGCGCTTAACGTCGCCGCCTGCCCTCTCCGGCACGCTCACTCTCCTCTGCGCGATCCCGATCTTCCGGAGTCTTCGGTGATCCCGGACGTCGAGGCCCGCAGTGGAATGGTCACCCAGGAATCAGATACCAGGGGTGTCGACAGCCACCATTGTGTGACACGTCCATCGGGACTAGCACCTTAACGGCTACGTTCCGTTCCCCGGTTCGCTGAAGAAGGCGTCCTGTGGTAACCCGTCAGCCCGTCAGTCGTCGTTGTCGTGGTGGCCGTGGCCGTGGCCGTGGCCGTGGCCGTGCGGCTTGTGGCCGTGGTCGTCATCGTCCTCGTCCACGATGACGTTCACGTCCTCCCAGACCGTGCAGTCGCCGCCCTCGGTGTTCTCGGCCTCGGGGGCGCCCAAGAGCGGGATAGTGATGGCGGCGGCGGAGGCGACGATGTCGTTGTGGCAGAAGTTGACGTTGCTGTCCTCGATGGTAATCGGGAGAATGCTGACTTGGGCGTTGGCGGGCGACGCGAGCAGCAGCATCGCCGCGGCGATGGCGGAAGCTGCGCCAATCTTCTTCAGCATGAAACTGACTCCTTTGTGTGTTCGATGAAGCAAGGGCTGGCTGCGTCGTCGGCGTTCCCCCGGCCGCACTGGCCGGCGACGTCGATATCGTCGGTGAACGCGGGCGAGGTCACCATCACGAGGCTCGTGGCGATGGGAGTCGTCGCTGCGCCTGCATCGGCACGAGTTTCTCTCCTTGAATGCACTTCGTCGCGCCGAACGGATCCTCCCGTTCGGCGCGAAACATACCCAACCCGCGCTCCGACCAATAAGCGGTGACCTACGATCGTGTGATCTTTTCTTTTTCCGGTTTGGTCGCGGCGCGCGACCGGTAGCCCAGACGGGTGACGTAGGCTTTCCGTCCTATGGACGCCGGCGGGGTGGTGCGCGAGTACCTGGTGCTCGGGCTGCGGCTCGACCGCCTGCACCCCGGTCTGGTCGACTCGTTCACCGGCGACCGGGCGCTGCGCCGCGCGGTCGACAACGAACCGAAGCCGCACCCGGCCGCGCTGGCCGAACGGGCCGCGCTGCTGCGTCGTGAGCTGCGCGGAGTCGACCTGGAGCCGGAGCGCAAACGGTTCCTGGACGCCCACCTGGTCGCTGCCGAGACCATCGCGCGCAAGCTCGCCGGCGTGCGCGTGCCGTTCGTGGACGAGGTCAAGGCCTACTTCCAGGTGGACATCCGCCCCGGCCACACCGACACCTACCGCCGCGCGCACGCCCTCCTGGACGACCTGCTGCCCGGCCCCGGCTCGCTGGCCGAACGGCTCGCCGACCACCGCGCCCTGGACGAGGTGCCGCCGCGCCGGCTCAAGGCCACCGTGCACGCCCTGTCCAGCGCGCTGCGCGACCGCGTCCGGCAGCGGTTCGAGCTGCCAACGAACGAGCTCGTGGAGTACGAGATCGTCACCGACAAGCCGTGGAGCGGGTTCAACTACTACCTGGGCGGCTTCCGGTCGCGGGTGGCGATCAACGCCGACCTGGGCCACCGGATGTCGAACCTGCCGAACCTGGTCGCGCACGAGTCCTACCCCGGCCACCACACCGAGCACTGCCGCAAGGAGGTGGGGCTGGTCGGCAAGCGCGGGCACGCCGAGCAGTCGTTGTTCCTGATCAACTCGCCGCAGTGCCTGATGGCGGAGGGCATGGCCGAACTCGGCCTGCACGCCGTGGTCGGCGCGGGCTGGGGCCGGTGGACCGAGGAGATCATGGGCGACCTGGGCCTGCGGATGGACGGCGCGCTGGCCGAACGGGTCGAGACGGCGCTGTCCGGGCTGCTCACCGTGCGCCAGGACGCGGCCCTGATGCTGCACGACCGGCGTGCCCACCCGGACGACGTGGTCGACTTCCTGTGCCGCTGGCTGCTCGTCTCGCAACGCCGGGCCCGCCACATGCTGCGCTTCCTCGGTGACCCTCTGTGGCGGGCGTACACGACGACGTACGTGGAGGGCGTGCGGCTGGTCCGGGCCTGGCTCGACTTGCGTGCGCACACGGACACCTTGAGTGACCGTTACCTGAGACTCCTCGATGAACCTTTGACGCCGGCCGCGCTGGCGGAGGAGGTCGAGGCGGGGGTGCCCTGGCTGTCCCGCGACCCTGGGTAATCGGCCGTTCCGCGTCCGGCCGCACCGGCTCTGAGCTGCGTGGACGAGGTCTTGTTGCGCCGATGTGACGGCCTGCTGTCGCCCGTGAGCACGCGAAGTGGCCGTCTTTCCCGCGTTTTGCGACGAGGTGACGAATTGACGAATCACCTGTGTGGCTGCCTGCACAAGAGGGACCTGCGGAGGTAACTTCCGGATGGCGGGACGCGTCCACTGCGGACCGCGCAGGGAGGCCCTGATTGTGGCGGTAAGCGCGAGGGGGCCGGCACCCGGCCCTCGTGGTCGGTACGCCTCTCGCTAGCGAGGCGTTCCGGTCGATCAGGGTGGTGCCTGGCCCAGCGAGGAGCGGACGCGGGTGCCGCGTTCGTGAGGGAGTTGCCGTGAACGCACGACGACCCGCGAGCCGTTCCTCAGGCTCATCGCGCAGCACTTCCCGGCGCCGTGGCGCGCCGACGACCCACACGTACGTGGTGGACACGTCCGTGCTGCTCTCCGACCCCCTGGCCTCCACGCGGTTCGCCGAGCACGAGGTCGTGCTGCCGCTCGTGGTGATCAGTGAGCTGGAGGGCAAGCGGCACCACCCCGAACTGGGCTGGTTCGCCCGGGAAGCGCTGCGACTGCTCGACGACTTGCGGCTCCAGCACGGTCGGCTGGACAACCCGGTGCCGATCGGTGATCACGGCGGCACGCTGCGCGTCGAGCTCAACCACTCCGATCCGGAGGTGCTTCCCGCGGGTTTCCGCACGGACTCCAACGACGCCCGGATACTGGCCTGCGCGCTCAACCTCGCGGCCGAGGGCAACGTCGTCACGCTGGTCACCAAGGACATGCCGCTGCGCGTCAAGGCGGGCGCGGTCGGTCTCGCCGCCGAGGAGTACCGGGCCCACGACGTCACGCTGTCGGGGTATTCCGGGATGTCCGACGTGGACGTGGACCAGTCCGTGGTGGACGCGCTGTACCGCGACGGCGTGATCGACCCGTCGCTGTTCGACCTCGACCTCGCCCGCGTCGCGGAGCTGCCGTGCCACAGCGGGCTGCGCCTGCTGGCGGGCACGTCGAGCGCGTTGGGCCGGGTCACGCCGGACAAGCAGGTCCGGCTGGTGCGGGGTGACCGCGAGGCGTTCGGGCTGCACGGCCGGTCGGCCGAGCAGCGCGTGGCGCTGGACCTGCTGCTCGACACCGAGGTCGGCATCGTCTCGCTGGGCGGACGGGCCGGCACCGGCAAGTCGGCGCTCGCGCTGTGCGCGGGCCTGGAGGCGGTCATGGAACGCCGCCAGCACCGCAAGGTCGTGGTCTTCCGTCCGCTGTACGCGGTGGGCGGGCAGGAGTTGGGCTACCTGCCCGGTTCCGAGAGCGAGAAGATGCAGCCGTGGGCGCAGGCGGTGTTCGACACCCTCGGCGCGCTGGTCAGCCAGGACGTGGTGGAGGAGATCATGGACCGCGGCATGCTGGAGGTCATGCCGCTGACCCACATCCGGGGCCGGTCGCTGCACGACTCGTTCGTGATCGTGGACGAGGCGCAGTCGTTGGAGCGCAACGTGCTGCTCACCGTGCTGTCGCGGCTGGGCACCAACTCGCGGGTGGTGCTCACCCACGACGTGGCGCAGCGCGACAACCTGCGCGTCGGCCGGCACGACGGCGTCGCGGCGGTCATCGAGAAGCTGAAGGGCCACCCGCTGTTCGCGCACATGACGTTGACCCGGTCGGAGCGCTCCCCGATCGCCGCACTGGTCACCGAGATGCTGGAGGACTACGCCTCCTGACACTCTGACCCCTTACCCCTCCAGGGCCTCCCCGGTCGCCACCGACCGGGGAGGCCCCGCAAACACCGTGAGTCGAACCCTCGGACCGCGAGAGTCGAACGTACGACTCTCGCGCGTGTCCAACGTTCGGAACGCGCGTGTCCAACGTTCGGAACAGGCGAGTTGAACGTTCGGAACGTGCTAGTCCAGCGCTCGGCGCATGAAGCCGCGCATGCCCAGGGCGCCGAAGCCGAGGATCGAGGCGATCAGCACTACGAAGCACACCCACAGCGGGATGTGGGGCACGTCGGGGACCAGGACGGCCCGCATGCCCTCGCTGACGTAGGTGAGCGGGTTGAGGGCGCACAGGACCTGGAACCAGCGCAGGCTGTCCAACGCGGGCCACGGGAACTGGGCCGAACCGGTGAACAGCAACGGCGTCAGGATCACCGCGAACATCACGGTGATGTGCCGCGGTGAGACCGACGTGCCGATGACCATGCCCACCGCCGCCCCCGCCAACGAGCCCAGGACGACCACCACCAGAGCCGTGGGTATGCCGGACGCGGGCCAGGTGATGTCCAGCATCACGAACCCGATCGGGACCATCAGCACGGCGGCGAGCAGGCCGCGCAACGCCCCGAACACCATCTTCTCCACCGCGACCAGCGGGATCGGGATGGGCGCCAGCAACCGGTCCTCGATCTCGCGCGTCCACGAGAAGTCCAGTACCAGCGGCAACGTGGTGTTCTGCAACGCGCCGAGGAACCCGTTCATCGCCACGATGCCGGGCAGCAGCACGGCCGCGAAGTCGTCCTGCACGAACCCGATGTCGCCGAGCACCTTGGCGAAGATGAACAGGATGAAGAACGGCTGGATGATCACCTGCGCCAGGAAGCTCGGCAGTTCCCGACCGGTCACGAAGATGTCCCGCCACAGGATGGCGTTGAACGTGCGCAGCGACGTCATCGCAGCTCCCGCCCGGTCAGGTGGATGAACACGTCTTCCAGGCTCGGCGTCCCGATGGACAGGTCGGTGACCGGTGTGCCGAGCCGTTCGAGGGTGCGCAGCACCTCCGGCAGCGCCGCGGCGGGCGCGACGTCGGTGTAGAGGCGGAACATGTCCTGCACGTTCTCCACCCGCTGCACGCCCTCGACCTTGCCCAGCCCCGCGGTCACCGGCTCGGGACCGGTGCCGTCGAGGGTGACCGTGACGCTGAGCGTGGTGCTGCCCGGCAGGGTCCTGGTCAGCTCGTCGGGGGAGTCGAGGGCGAGCAGCTTGCCGTGGTCGACGATGCCGACCCGGTCGCACAGCTTGTGCGCCTCGTCCATGTCGTGCGTGGTGAGCACGACCGTGACGCCGTCCGCGTGCAGCGCGGTCACCCGGTCGTGCACGAACAGCCGGGCCTGCGGGTCGAGACCGGTCGACGGTTCGTCCAGGAACAGCACCTTCGGCCGGTGCATCAGGGCGCGCGCGATCATCAACCGCTGCGCCTGGCCGCCCGAAAGCGTGTCCACCAGGCTCGTCGCGTGGTCCTTGAGCCCCATCCGCTCCAGGATCTCGTCGGCCAGCCGGACCCGTTCCGCGCGCCCGATGCCGTGGTAGGCGGCGTGGAACAGCAGGTTGTGCCGGACGTTCAGGGCCCGGTCCAGGTTGTTGCGCTGCGGCACGACGGCGAGCAGCTGCCGTGCCCGCTGCGAGTCCGCGACCACGTCCACGCCTTCCACCAGGGCCGTGCCGGACGTCGGCCGGACCCTGGTGGTCAGTACTCCCACGGTGGTCGTCTTGCCCGCCCCGTTCGGGCCGAGCAGGCCGAACACCTCACCCCGGCGGACCGCGAAGCCCAGCCCGTCCACGGCCGGTCTCTGGCCGCTCTTGTAGACCTTCACCAGGTCTTTCACCGCGACGGCTTCGTCCACCTGGTCCACCTGTCCAGATCGGGGTGTCAGAACCGCATCACCAGCCGGCGGGGAGGGGGCGGCCCTCGGCGAACCCGGCGGCGCTCTGGATGCCGAGGGTCGCCCTGGCGTGGAACTCCTCCAACGTCTGCGCGCCGGCGTAGGTGCAGGCGCTCCGGACTCCCGCGGTGATGGAGTCGAGCAGGTCCTCGACGCCGGGGCGGATCGGGTCCAGCCGCATCCGCGAGGTGGAGATGCCCTCCTCGAACAGGCCCTTCTTGGCCCGGTCGAACGCGTTGTCGGTGCGGGTGCGCGCGGACACGGCCCGCTTGGACGCCATGCCGAACGACTCCTTGTAGAGGCGGCCCTGCTCATCGCGCTGGAGGTCGCCGGGGGACTCGTAGGTGCCCGCGAACCAGGAGCCGACCATGACGCTCGCGGCCCCGGCGGCGAGGGCGAGGGCCACGTCGCGCGGGTGGCGGACGCCGCCGTCGGCCCAGACGTGCCGGCCGAGCCTGCGGGCCTCCTCGGCGCACTCGGCGACGGCGGAGAACTGCGGGCGGCCGACGCCGGTCATCATCCGGGTGGTGCACATCGCGCCGGGGCCGACACCGACCTTGACGATGTCCGCGCCGGCTTCGACCAGGTCACGGACGCCTTCGGCGGTGACGACGTTGCCGGCGACGACCGGGACGGTCGGTCGGGCCTCGCGGACGGCCTTGAGGGCGGAGATCATCTTCTCCTGGTGGCCGTGCGCGGTGTCCACGACGAGGGCGTCGACGCCGGCTTGGAGGAGTTCCTCGGCCTTGGCGGTGACGTCGCCGTTCACGCCGATGGCGGCGGCCACGCGGAGCTTGCCCGTGCTGTCGAGGGCGGGCTGGTAGACCTCGGCCCGCAGCGCGCCCAGGCTGGTCATCACGCCCCTCAGACGGCCGTCGGCGTCGACGCCGAGCACGACCTGCTGGGTGCCGCCGTGCAGCCGTTCGAAGACTTCACGCGGAGGGGTGTCCAACGGGAGGGTGACCATGTGCTCGTCGGCTACGTCGTGCAACCGGGTGAACCGGTCGACGCCCGCGCACGCCGCCTCGTCCACGACACCCGTCGGCCGGCCGTCGTCGTCGACCACGACCACCGCCCCGTGCGCACGCTTGTGCAGCAGGTTGACGGCGTCGGCGACCGAATCACCGGGGTGGAGGGTCAGCGGGGTGTCCCACACGGGGTGCCGCGTCTTGACCCACCCGACGATCTCCGCGACCGCTTGCGGCGCCACGTCCTGGGGGAGCACCACCAAGCCGCCGCGGCGGGCCACGGTTTCCGCCATCCGGCGTCCCGCCACCGCAGTCATGTTCGCGACCACGATCGGGATCGTCGCCCCCGTGCCGTCGGAGGTCGACAGGTCGACGCCGAACCTCGATTCCACGGCCGATCGGCCGGGCACGAGGAAGACGTCGTCGTAGGTCAGGTCGTAGCTGGGCCGGAGCCCTTCGATGAACCGCACGAGACCTTGACGATACCCGCGTTCGGGCGGATTCGCCCTGGTTGTGCGGACCAGTACGGGTCATCGATACGGGGTCTGAGGTTGTGCGTTCCTCCAAGGCCACACTACTGCGGCTCCGACCCCCGATGCGGGGCGGTCCCCAGACGGGGGGCGGTACCCGGCTCAGGGGATGACGCCGGGCTGGAGGACCAGCGCGGACGTGCCGTCGACCACCAGCAGGCCGACGTCGATCGCCGGGAAGTCCCGAAACCCGAAGGTCCCGCCGCCGAGGCTCGGCCCGACGGACGCCTGGATGCCACCGCTGTGGGGGAAGGCGACGCTGTAGGACAGGCTTTCCGCGCTGATCGACGTCACCTGAATGGACCCGTAGTTTCAACCGAGGGCCGGTGACAGTGTTTCCGTACATTTTCGGCCCATGATCACCCAGTCGTGTCTTCCTGGCCCGCCCCGCGCTTCGGGAGCAGCGCGCGGACCGCGTCGATCGTGTCCGCTTCGCCCGCGTCCTTGTCCGGCCGGTACCGGAGCACCCGGGCGAACCGCAGCGCCACCCCGCCGGGGTACCGGGGACTGACCTGCGCGCCGTCCAACTCGATCTCGATCACCAGTTCCGGTCTGACCATCACCGCCCAGTCCGTCTTCTCCGTCGCGATCGCCATCAGCTCCCGCGTCTGCCACGCCAGCAGCTCGTCGGTGAGCCCCTTGAACGTCTTGCCGACCATGATCGGCGGCCCGCCGTCGGGGTCGCGCGCACCCAGGTGCAGGTTCGACAGCAAACCCTTGCGCCGACCGCTGCCCCACTCGACGCCCAGCACCACCAGGTCGAGCGTGTGCACCGGCTTCACCTTCTGCCACGCCCGCCCACGCCGGCCCGCCGCGTACACCGAATCGAGTGACTTCACCATCACGCCTTCGTGACCGGCGGCCAACGCCTCGTCCAGCACCTGGGCCGCGTCGTCCTCGGAAGGCGCGACCACTCCCGGGATGACGTGTCGACCGGCCACCGCGCGCAACGCGTCCAGCCGCGCCCGCAGCGGCTCGTCGAGCAGATCCACGCCGTCCAGGTGCAGGCAGTCGAAGAAGAACGGGCTCAGCAGCAGCTCACGGACGTCTCCCGCCGACGTGCGCTTCCCAGCGGAGGCGGCATCGAGCAGAGCGCCGAATCTGCTCATCGTCTCCTGGAACGGCCGGGGCTTGCCGTCGTCGTTCAACGCCAGCGTCTCGCCGTCCAGCACCACCGACGTGCAGGGCAGCCCGCGCACCAACTCCACCAACTCGGGCACCGTCGCGGTGATCTCGCGCAACGTCCGGGTGAAGATGCGGATCTCGTCACCCGACCGGTGGACCTGGATGCGCGCGCCGTCCAGCTTGTGCTCCACCACGCACGACCCCAACTCGGCCAGCGCCTCGTTCAGCGACTCCGCCGGTGAAGCGAGCATCGGCCGCACCGGGCGGCCGACTTCCAGCCGGAACCGGGCCAGGGCGTCCTCGCCGGTCATCGCGGCCACGGCCGTCTCCGGCAGCTTCCCCGAGAGCATGAACGCCCGCCGCACCACCTCGCCGGGCACGTCGGCCGCCCGCGCTATCGCGTCCAACATCACCCCTTCGAGTGCACCTTGGCGCAGTTCCCCGGTCAGCAGCCGACGCAGGAAGTCCTGTTCGGCCGCCGTGGCTCTGCCGAACAGGTCGGTCAGCAACGCCGCACGCCGTGCTGTCGAACCCCTGCCGCCGGCCGACGCGAACGCGCCCAGCGCCTCGTCCACTTCGGACACCGTGAGCGAAGGCTGCGGGGCCGGCGGTACGGCCAGGTCGAACACGGTGCGCCAGCCCGCGCCGATCCGCCCCTGGCTGGGCACGCCGACCAGGAACGACACCACCGCGGGCGTGCTCATCCGGCGCACCAGCTCGGCCAGGGCGGCGACCTTGGCCAGGCGGGAACGCGTCGCCGTGACCGCGGCGGACGTCTCGACGACTTCGGTGAACAACACGTGGACCATGGTGCACCCGACCACCGACAAAAACCGGCTTAGATCGCCGCGCGCAGCTCTCGGACGGCTTCCCGGAGCCGGTCCGGCGTCAACGCCGCGTACCCGAGGACCAGTCCGGGGAACATCGGCGTCCGGGCGTAATTGGCCAACGCCAGAGCGTTGACGCCACGCCGGGCCAGCCGGTCCTGCAACGCCACGTCGTCCGTGCCCTCCGGCAGCCGCAGGACGACGTGCAAGCCCGCCGCCACCCCGATCGGCTCCCAGTCCGGCAGGACGTTGCGCAGTTCGTCCAGCAACGCGTCCCGCCGAGCCCGGTACAGCTGACGCGTGCGGCGCAGGTGCCGGTCGTACCCGCCGGTGCTGAGCAGCCGGGCGAACGCGGCCTGGTGCAACGTCCCGGTGCCGAGGTCGTCCAGACGTTTGCGGTCCACGACGACATCGCGCAGCGCGCTCGGCAACACCAGCCACCCCAGCCGCAACGCGGGCGCCAGGACCTTGCTCGCACTGCCCTGGTACACCACGCGCGTCGGGTCGAGCGCCTGCATCGCCCCCAGAGCCGGCCGGTCGTAACGGTGCTCGGCGTCGTAGTCGTCCTCCACCACCAACCCGTCGCACGCGCGCGCCCACTCCAACAGGGCACGGCGACGCGTCGGGTGCAGCACGACACCCAACGGGAACTGGTGCGCCGCCGTGACGAACACGGCACGACAGTCCGTTTTGGACAGCAGATCGACGCGAAGACCTTTGTCGTCAACGGGAATCAGGCAGATGGTCAGGCCGTGCGACGCCAGCATCTCCGCGCCGCCGAAGTGACTCGGCTCCTCGACCGCCACACTGCGGTGCCCGGCCGCGTGCAACACCCGGCCCAGCAACGAGATCCCCTCCGCCGCGCCGTTCGTGACGACCACTTCGGACGGTCGCGCGGCCACCGCGCGCACCCGGCCCAGGTAGTCCGCCAGCTCACGGCGCAGCGGCCCGAAACCGGCCGGATCAGGGTAGCCGAGGTCGTCGGTGGACAGGTCCATCAGTGCCGACTTCTGCGCCTGCAACCACTCCTCACGCGGGAACGCGCTCAACGCGGGCACGCCCGGCCGCAGGTCGTACCGGAAGCGCGGGGCGGGCTCGGGGTCGGCGGCGACCGCGCCCGGCCACGTGACGGCGGCGGCGACGACGGTGCCTGAACCACGCCGTGCGGTCAGGTAACCCTCGCCGATGAGCTGCGCGTACGCGGCCGTGACGGTGCCGCGGGCGACGCCGAGCTGGGCCGCCAGGTCGCGGCTGGACGGCAGGCGGGTGCCCGGCGCGAGGCGTCCGTCCCGCACCGCGCGGCGCAGCTCGGACTCCACCGCGCGCCGGCCCTGCGGGGCGGGGAGGAGGAGTTCGCGGGAAGTGGTCCAGTTGGCGCTCATCGAAGTGGAGCTTAAACCTGGACCACTGGTCGGTGAGAGTTCTGGGCATGAGAACTACGAGGACCGCGATCGCGTCAGGTGCGTTGGCAGCGGTGATGGTGGGCGCATCCGTGCCGGTGAGCGGCATGCTGCTGGAATATCCGCTGCTCGCGGGGCAAGCGATGCGGTACGCGTTGGCCGGGTTGGCGCTGCTCGCGTGGATCTACCTGCGGGGCGGGCGGCTGCCGGTGCCGGGGCGGCGGGACTGGCCGGCGCTGGTCGGGCTGGTGGCGACCGGGATGCTGGGGTTCAACGCGTGCCTGCTGTTCGCGCAGCGGTACGCCGAGCCGGGGTTCGTCGCGGCCGTGCTCGGTGCGAGTCCGTTGGTGTTGGCGTTGGTCGCGCCGCTGGTGGCGGGGCGGAAACCGGCCGTGCTCGCGGTGGTGGGCGCAGTGGTCGTGGTCGGCGGGGTGGTGGTGCTGTCCGGCGGTGGGGCGTGGCACGGGCCGGGGCTGGTGCTGGCGTTGTTGACGATGGCGGGCGAGGTGTCGTTCACGCTGTTCGCGGTGGGTGTGGTGCGCCGGCTGGGCGGGGTGGCGGTGTCGACGTGGTGCTGCCTGCTCGCGGCCGTGGCCGGTGGGGCGTTGGGGACGGTGTTCGGCGGGTGGCAGGTGCCTTCGGTGCGGGAAGGCACGGCGATGGTGGTGCTGGGGGTCGTGCTGACGACCGTGGCGTTCGGGCTCTGGTACTTCGCGGTGGCGCGGTTGGGCGCGGACCGGGCCGGCGTGCTGATCGGCCTGATGCCGGTGGCGGGGCTGGCGGCGTCGGTCGCTCTGGGTGCGCAGGAACTGACCGCCGTGGCGGTGCTGGGCGCTGCGGCGGTGGCCTTGGGCTGCGTGATCGGCCTACGAGGGCGCACGGCCGACACCGCCCTCCCGCCCCAGCTCGAGCCAAACGCCCAGCTCGCACGTTCCGAGCGTTGAACTCGCCTGTTCCCAACGCAGGACACGCACGTTCCGAACGTTGGACACGCACGTTCCGAACGTTGGACACGCGCGTGAGTCGTACGTTCGGAACGCGAGAGTCGAACGTTGACTTGGGGGTTCGACTCTCGGGGTCTGGGGGTTCGACTCTCGCGACTTGGGGTTAGCGGCCGCCGTTGGCCATTCGGAGGACGTCTAGGGCTTGGTCTAGTTGGGATTCGGTGAGTTTGGTGGGGACGTGGCCGCGTTCCAGGACTACCTCGCGGATGGTTTTGCGTTCCTTGAGGGACTGCTTGGCGATTGAGGCTGCTTCTTCGTAGCCGAGGTAGCGGTTCAGGGGGGTGACGATGGAGGGGGAGGACTCGGCGTACTCGCGCATCCGGTCGATCTGGGGTTGGGCGCCGGTCAGGACCTTGTCGGCCAGGAGGCGGGCGACCGAGGCGAGGAGGCGGGAGGATTCGAGGACGTTGCGGGCGATGACGGGCAGCATCACGTTGAGCTGGAAGTTGCCCTGGGAGCCGGCGAACGCGACCGCTGCGTCGTTGCCGATCACTTGGGCCACGACCATCATCGTGGCCTCGGAGATCACGGGGTTGACCTTGCCGGGCATGATCGATGAGCCGGGCTGGAGGTCGGGCAGCGCCAGCTCGCCCAGGCCGGTTCGGGGGCCGGAGCCCAGCCAGCGCAGGTCGTTCGCGATCTTGTAGAGGCCCACGGCGGTGGCGCGGAGCTGGCCGGAGATCTCCACGACGCCGTCCTGCGTGGCCTGGGCCTCGAAGTGGTCGCGGGCCTCGGTCAGGGGCAGGCCGGTGACGGAGGCCAGCTCGGCGGAGACGGCCGCGCCGAAACCGGCCGGCGCGTTGAGGCCGCTGCCGACGGCGGTGCCGCCGATCGGCAGCTCCGCGAGGCGCGGCAGCGACGACGTCAGGCGCTCGATGCCGTAGCGGACCTGGGTGGCCCACGCGCCGACCTCTTGGCCCAGGGTGATGGGGACGGCGTCCATCAGGTGCGTGCGACCCGACTTCACCAGGGACGTCCAGTCGGCGGCACGGGCGTCCAACACCGAGACCAGGTGCTCCAGAGCCGGGATGACGTCACGCGCCACCGCCTCCGTCGCCGCCACCCGCAGCGTGGTCGGGAACGTGTCGTTGGACGACTGCGAGGCGTTGACGTGGTCGTTCGGGTGCACCTCGCGGCCCAGGGCGCGGGTGGCCAGGGTGGCGATGACCTCGTTCGCGTTCATGTTCGACGACGTGCCGGACCCGGTCTGGAACACGTCCACCGGGAAGTGCGCGTCGTGCTCGCCCGCGGCCACCGAGTCGGCGGCGGCGGCGATGGCCGCGGCGACTTCGGGTTCCAGAACCCCCAGCCGCTCGTTCACCCGGGCCGCGGCGGCCTTCAGCAGGCCGAGCGCGCGGATCTGGGCGCGCTCCAGGCCCCTGCCGGAGATCGGGAAGTTCTCCACCGCGCGCTGCGTCTGCGCACGCCACAGCGCGTCGACCGGCACCTTGACCTCGCCCATGGTGTCGTGTTCGACGCGGTACTCCTGTTCAGCCATGACACCGAGTTTGGACCGGCTCGCCCGAGTCGGCCCGAGAAGGGTGGGAAGAGTGGGCTGGAACACCTATGGTCGAAGTCATGGAGCTTGAGGTCGACCTGCTCATCGTCGGTGCGGGCCCGACAGGGCTGTTCGCGGCGTACTACGCGGGATTCCGGGACCTGTCCGTGGCGCTGGTCGACGCGCTGCCGGAGGCGGGTGGCCAGATCACCGCGATGTACCCGGAGAAGATGATCTTCGACGTGGCCGGGTTCCCGGCGGTGCGCGGGCGAGAGCTGGTGACCGCGCTCGTGCAGCAGGCCGACCAGTGGAAGCCGACCTACCTGCTCGGCCGCCAGGCCCGCACGTTGTCCGATGTGGACGGTCGACTGGAGGTCGGGCTGGCCGACGGCGGTGTGGTGCGCGCCGGCGCGGTGCTGATCACGGCGGGTATCGGCGAGTTCCGGCCACGTCCGCTGCCCGCGGGCGACGGCTGGCTGGACCGCGGCATGGTGCACTTCGTGCCCAAGCTCAACGTGCACACCGGCCAGGACGTGGTGGTCGTCGGCGGCGGCGACTCGGCGTTCGACTGGGCCCTCGCGCTTCACCCGATCGCGTCCAGCGTCACCCTGGTGCACCGCCGTGCGACGTTCCGCGCGCACCCGCCGACCGTGCGGCAGGTGCGCGACCTGGGCGTGGAGATCATCACCGACGCCGAGGTGCTGGAACTGCGCGGCGACCCGGACCTGGCCGAGGTGGAACTGGGCCTCAAGGGCGGCGACCGCAAGGTGCTGCCCGCGCACGCCGTGGTCGCGGCCCTCGGCTTCACCGCCGACCTGGGGCCGATCGAGTCGTGGGGCCTGGAACTGGACCACCGGGCGGTGCTGGTGGACACCACCATGCGCACCGCCCGGGATCGCGTCTACGCGGCGGGCGACGTCGCCCAGTACCCCGGAAAGGTGAAGCTGATCGCCACCGGGTTCGGTGAGGCCGCCACCGCGGTCAACAACATCGCCGTGCTGCTCAACCCGGAGGCACACCTGTTCCCGGGCCACTCCAGCAACGCGGGCTGAGCGAACTCAAGGCACGACCTGGACCTGCTCGCCGGCGAACAGGTTGTCGAAGAACGTCACCGCGGCGTCGTGCGACAGGTGCACGCAGCCGTGCGACAGATCGGTCAGGCTGCCTTCGTGGAACGCGATGCCGCTGCTGGTGAAGTACACCGAGTACGGCATCGGTGCGTTGTAGGGCTTGCTCCAGTCGTCGCGGACCTTGCGCAGGACGGAGAACGTGCCCACCGGCGTCTCGTAACCGGGCCGGCCGTGCGTCACCGGGACGGGGCCGTAGCTGGCGTTGCCCTGGTAGACCAGCCACGCCTGGTTCGTGGACAGCTTCAGGCACGCCCCGTCGGAGATCGAACAGGGCGTGCTGGCCGAAGCCGTGGCGGGAGCCGCGAGGCCGAGGATCAAGGCCGACGCGGCCACTGCGGTGCCGAGCGTCTTCTTCATCCGAATCACTCCTCGGAACCGGGGTTACCCCGTTCGAGGCGCTCGAACACACACGGTTACGCGACCACCTGGACCTGGTCACCCACCTGGAGGGCGTCGAAGTACCGCGACGCCGCCTCGCGGGACAGGTGGATGCAGCCGTGCGACTCGTCGGTGAGGCTGCCCTCGTGGAACGCGATGCCGCTGCTGACGAAGTACGTGGAGAACGGCATGGGCGCGTTGTAGGGCCTGCTCCAGTCGTCCCGCACCTTCCACAGCACCGGGAAGTAGCCGACGGGCGTCTCGTAACCGGGTCGGCCGGAGGTGATCGGCACCGGGCCGTAGCTCACGTGCCCACCGCTGATCAGCCAGCTCTCCCTGGTGGACAACCGGATGCACGCGCCTTCGGTGATGTCGCACGGCGTGCCGGCCACGGTCACCGGCGGGGGCGGCGGCGCGGGCTGCGGTTCGGGGCTCTTCGTGGTCTCCACCGGAGGCGCGGGCGTGGGCGACGGGGCGGGCGGCTCCGACGTGGGCGCGTCGGACGACGGCACGGTTGATGACGATGGCACTTCAGAAGAAGAAGACGGCGGCGCGGACACCGAAGAAGAAGCCGGTTCGGATGACGGCGACGAAGCCGGGCCGGACGCCTCGGACGTCCCGCACGCCGTGGCCAGGAAAGCGATTACCACCAAAGCTGCTCTGCGCATCGCGCAACCCCCAGAGATCAAGCTGTGTACTGACCCTGGAGACGCTGCGCCGAACCCCCTGGTTGCAACTGCTGTGATAACGAATCGGGATAGCGGAAAGGCCGCCCCACCCGGAGGCAGGACGGCCCTTCGGATATCGGAAGAACGGTCTAGACCGCGCCCGCGTACCCGCTGATCCACGAGCGGAACGCCGGCACGTCCATGTAGATCGACGGGCCGGTCGCGCAGGTGGAGTTGTTGTTGCCGGCACGGCTGGTGGCGCCGACCAGCTGCCACGCACCGCCCACGGACTTGATCTGCGGGCCGCCCGAGTCGCCGTAGCAGGCGCCGGAGTTGCCGCCGGGGTTGCTCGTGCAGATCTCGTACGTGCCGTAGATCCCCGAGCAGCTGCCGTCCGACACGATGGACGTGTTCAGCTCCTGCAACGTGACCGGCGCGCCACCGCAGCCACGCGGCGCGCAGGTCTGGCCCCAGCCGATGATGCGGGTGGCGGTGCCGACCGCGCCCGACGTCGACGCCACCGTGATCGGCGTCTGGCTCACCGAGGTGGCCAGGCGCACCAGCGCGATGTCGTACGACGCGTTGGTGACGATCTGCGCGCCCGTCGCGACCGTGCCGCCGCTGGTGCGGCTGGTCGAGCCGACGCGGGCCCGGATGGAAGACGGCGTCCGGCCCGACACGCAGTGCTTGGCCGTGACGACCCAGTTGGCCTTGATCAACGAGCCACCGCAGAAGTGACTACCCGAGGTGCTCTGCAGGGACACCATGAACGAGTAGGTCTGCGTGGCGTTGCCGCCGCCGACGACGAACGGGGTGACCTCGCCCTCGTCCGCCGGGGCCGCCACCGCCCCGGCCGCCATGGCGAAAGCAGCTCCGACCGCCACCGCGAAGGCGGTGAACAGGGTGCGAACCTTCATCACTTTCCTCTCCGTCCCCGGCGCAGGGTGCTCGGGGACGAATCGGAAACTAGGGATGAACGCTCGGTGATCACCACATCCGATCGGCGGTAACGCTGGGTTGACCGTTGACAGCGGTCGGTGGCGATCGGCCTACGGATCGGCTTACAGAGCGGCTACGGCAGCGGCTTACGGGATCGGCCTACGGGAGCGGCGGGAGGGCGTCCTCGCCGGTGGGCGGGATGTCGAAGTCCACCGACGCGTACTGGCGCAGCTTCTCCAGCCGGTGGAACCCGTCGATCATCCGCACCGTGCCGGACTTCGACCGCATCACGATCGACTGGGTCGTGCAGCCGCCCGCCCGGTAGTGCACGCCGCGCACCAGGTCGCCGTCGGTGACGCCGGTCGCGCAGAAGAACACGTTGTCGCCCTGCACCAGGTCGTCGGTCAGCAGCACCCGGTCCAGGTCGTGGCCCGCGTCCAGCGCCCGGCCGCGCTCGTCGTCGTCCTTCGGCCACAGCTTGGCCTGGATCGAACCGCCCATGCACTTCAGCGCCGCCGCCGCGATGATGCCCTCGGGCGTGCCGCCGATGCCGACCAGCAGGTCGATGCCGGTGTTGGGCCGGGCCGCCGAGATCGCGCCCGCCACGTCGCCGTCGGAGATGAAGTGGATCCGGGCGCCCGCCGCCCGCACCTCCTTCACGATCGACTCGTGCCGCGGCCGGTCCAGGATGCAGACGGTCACGTCGGACACGTCGAGGTGCTTGGCCTTCGCCACCCGGCGGATGTTCTCCGCGATCGGCGCGGTGATGTCGATGACGTCGGCCGCCTCCGGCCCCGTCGCCAGCTTCTCCATGTAGAACACGGCGGACGGGTCGAACATCGCGCCTCGCTCGGCCACCGCGAGCACCGCCAGCGCGTTCGGCATGCCCTTGGCCATCAGCGTGGTGCCGTCGATCGGGTCGACCGCGACATCGCAGTCGGGGCCGTCGCCGTTGCCGACCTCCTCGCCGTTGAACAGCATGGGCGCCTCGTCCTTCTCGCCCTCGCCGATCACCACGACACCGCGCATGGAGACGGTGCCGATCAGCTTGCGCATGGCGTCCACCGCCGCGCCGTCGCCGCCGTTCTTGTCGCCGCGGCCCACCCAGCGCCCGGCGGCCATCGCGGCGGCCTCGGTCACCCGGACCAGTTCCAGCGCGAGGTTCCGGTCTGGTGCCTCGCGCCGACGTTCGGACGGGCTACTGCCTGTGACCATGACGTTCCTCCTGCGATGACCGGCCGGTAGACCAATCCTCGCATGTCGTCACGCTTCGGCCACGTCCTCCTCGGTCACACTGAGTGCTTGATCGATCCGTTCGCGGGCCCCCGCGAGCTGCCGTTCGCAGGTCTTGGCCAGGGCCTCGCCGCGTTCCCACAGCGCCAACGACTCCTCCAGCGACAGGCCGCCCGCCTCCAGCCTGCGGACCACTTCCACCAACTCGTCCCTGGCCTGCTCGTAGCCCGGCTCACTCACGTGGACAACTTCCCCAATCGGTTCTGGACGTGCACCACGACGGTCGCGACCGCCTGGTCGTAGCCGATGAACGCCTCGGCGAACTCCGCGCCGTCACCCTCGCGCACCGCGTCGTCGATGCGGTGCTCGGCGGCGGTGACCCGCCTGCGGTGCACCGAGCCGTGACCTGACCACCACCGCATCCCGGCGTAACCGGAGGTGGCCTCGGACAGGTCGCGCAACCGGTTGATCAACGTCTGCCGGCCGGACGTGCAGCCGGCGACCAGTGACAGCCAGCAATCGGCGGCGGCCCGGTCGGCCGATTCGGCGCGGCTGCGCACCGCGCGGGCTCCCTCGTCGTCCGGTTCACTCGCGGCGGCCATCGTCAAGGGCAGGAACGTGGGCTCACGTGCCGTGTTCGGCACCACCGCCTCCTTCCTCTGCCTGATCGCCGTCGGCGGTCGTCTGATCGCCGGCTCCGCCGGCGGTGACCACCGCGTGCACGGCACCGTCGGCCACGCGCACCCTCAACTGGGTGCCCGCGGGTGCCTGGGAGATCGATCGGAGCACTCCGTCGACCCCTTCGGGTGTGACGAGTTGCACCACCGCATACCCCCGCGCCAGCGTGGCGGCAGGTCCGAGGGTCGTCAAGCGTGCTGTCGTGGCGATCAGGCCGGCGGTCTCTGAATCGAGACGGTTGCGCACCGCCCGCCGGGCCCGTTCACGCAGCCGGTCCACGTCCTCCGCGCGCCGGTCCAGCGGCCCGTACGGGTCGGAAAGCGCAGGTCGGGTGCGCAGCGCGGCGAGCAGCTTGCGCTCCCGGTCCACCCAACCGTGCAGCGCGCGGCGGCTGCGGTCGCGCAATTGGCGGATTCGCTCGCCTTCTTCCGCCACATCCGGAACCACCCGTTTGCCGGCATCGGTGGGCGTGGAGCAGCGCACGTCCGCCACGTGGTCCAGCAGCGGGGTGTCCGGCTCGTGCCCGATCGCGGACAGCACCGGCGTGCGGCACTGCGCCACCGCCCGGCACAACGCCTCGTCGGAGAACGGCAGCAGGTCCTCCACGCTGCCGCCGCCGCGCGCCAGCACGATGACGTCCACTTCGGAGTCGCGGTCCAGAGTCGACAGTGCGGTGAGGATCTGCGGCACCGCCAACACCCCTTGCACCGCAACGTTCACGACCCGGAACCGCGCGCCCGGCCAGCGGGCGTGCGCGTTGGTCAGCACGTCCCGTTCGGCGGCCGACGCCCGACCGGTGATGAGGCCGATCTTGTTCGGCAGGAACGGCGGCTTGCGCTTGCGGCGCGGGTCGAACAGGCCCTCGGCGTTGAGCAGTTTGCGGAGGCGTTCGATCCGGGCCAGCAGCTCGCCGATGCCGACCTGGCGGATCTCGTCCACCCGCAGGCTCAGCGTGCCGCGGTTGGGGAAGAAGTTCGGCTTCCCGTGCACCACCACCCGGCTGCCCTCGGACAGTTGCAACTCGCGCACCATGTTCACCGGCGCGGTCAGCTGCATCGACATGTCCACCGACGGGTCACGCAGGGTGAGGAACGCCGTGGACGTGCCGGGCCGCGCGCTCAGCTGCGTGACCTGGCCCTCCACCCACACGTCACCGAGGCGGTTGATCCAGTCGAAGATCTTGCGTGCGACGGTCCGCACCGGCCACGGGTTCTCGGGGCTGGACTTCTCGTCTGTCACGTGTTCTTGAGGTTCGCGATGCGGCGCGTGAGCATGCCGGTGAACTCGGGACGGGCGGCGTGCGTGCGCTCGTGCGCCAGCAGCTGTTCCAGATCCTCCGCGGACAACGTGCGCAACCGGGCCCGGAGCTGCGCCAACGACAGCTCGTCGTAGGTCGGCAGCACCGCGGGGAGCTCGACAGCCAACGCCTGCTCCTCCTCCGCCCACGGGTCCTCGGCGGGCTCGGACAGCGTTTCGGACGGCGTCGCGGGCTCGTCCTCGTCGAACGTCGCCCACTCGGGCTCCTGCTCCACCGGGCGCAGCACGGCGAGCACGTCGTCACCCTTGATTGCGAGTTCCGTCACCCGCTGCTGGACCCGCATGGACAGCTGCAAGGCTTCACTGACCACGGTGACCGGGAGGCCCGCGAGTTGCTGCGGCAGCTTCCGGGCCTGCTCGACGGCGGTGACCGCCAGTCCCGCGGCGAGGCGGACGGTCAGCGGCAGAGGCTTCATGCCTACAGCCTGCCGCAGTCGGCCGTCGGATGCCTACATCCGGCACGCCGTACCCTGGGGACCATGGACAAGCGAGTGCTCCTGGCCAAGCCGCGTGGCTACTGCGCAGGCGTGGACCGTGCCGTCGTGACCGTGGAGAAGGCGCTGGAGCAGTACGGTGCCCCGGTCTACGTGCGCAAGGAGATCGTCCACAACAAGCACGTCGTGGAGACCTTGTCGCGTCGTGGCGCGATCTTCGTGGACGAGACCGACGAGGTGCCCGAGGGCGCGCTGGTGGTGTTCTCGGCGCACGGCGTGTCGCCCGCGGTGCACGAGGAGGCGGCGTCCCGGCAGCTCCGCACCATCGACGCCACCTGCCCGTTGGTGACCAAGGTCCACAACGAGGCCAAGCGGTTCGCCCGCGAGGACTACGACATCCTGCTGATCGGCCACGAAGGACACGAAGAGGTCGAGGGCACGTACGGCGAGGCGCCGTCGCACATCCAGCTGGTGGACAAGGCGGAGGACGTCGACAAGGTCGTCGTGCGCGACCCGTCCAAGGTGGTCTGGCTGTCCCAGACCACGCTGTCGGTGGACGAGACGATGGTGCGGGTGCGCCAGTTGCAGGACCGGTTCCCGGATCTCCAGGAGCCGCCGTCGGACGACATCTGCTACGCCACGTCCAACCGGCAGACCGCGGTGAAGACGATGGCGCCGGAGTGCGACCTGGTGCTGGTGGTCGGGTCGAAGAACTCGTCCAACTCGGTGCGGCTGGTCGAGGTGGCGTTGCAGGCGGGCGCCCGCGCCTCGTACTTGATCGACTACGCGCGCGAGGTCGACCCGGCGTGGCTGGAGGGCGTGACGACGGTCGGCGTGACGTCGGGCGCGTCGGTGCCGGACATCCTGGTGATGGAGCTGCTGGAGTTCCTGGCCGAGCGCGGCTACGGCAGCGTCGAGGAGATCACCACGGCCAACGAGAAGATCGCCTTCGCCCTGCCCCGCGAACTGCGCAAGGACATGGTGCGCTGACCTGTCCGATCGGTCGGCCGCACGCCGCCCGTCATGCTTCGCAGGGGTCCTCGCCAAGGGGACCCCTGCTTTTATTCTGCCGGCGGGGTCTGACAATTTCGGGGTTCCGGCCCACTGAGCTGCGCTGACGGTGAAAGCGGTTGGCGGGCAAGGGGAGTTCGCGTTTGCTGGAACGATGAGCACCGTGCTGATCGGGGTGGAGAACGTCGCCACCCCCAAGTGGGCCCGTCGCCGCGCTGGGACGTCCGTGAGCTTGGGCAAGGCGTTGCGGAGCCTGCCGTCGGCGGTCGCGATGGTGGTTCAGCTGGCCTGGCGCACGTCGCCCCGGCTCACCGTGCTGGCGGGCGTGGTGCACGTGCTGTCCGGCTGTGTGACGGCGTTCGGGCTGCTGGCCACGGCGGACGTGTTCGCGGCGCTGCTGCGGGACGGCCCCACGCCGCAGCGGATCGTGGAGGCGTTGCCCGCGTTGGCGGTGGTGGTCGGGTCGTTCGTGGTCCGGGCGTTGCTCGACACGGCGGTGGCGGCGGTCGAGAGTTCGCTTCGGCCGAGGGTCACGCGGGAGGCCAACGACGAGGTGACCGCCGTGCTCGTGCGGGCCTCGCTGCTGGCGTTCGAGGACGCGGACTTCCGTGAACTGGCACGTCAGGGCGGTCGGCGCGGGGTGCGGTCGCTGGAAAGCAGCCTGCGGTACCTGGCGGACCTGGTGTCCGGCGGTATCTCGCTGATCGCGGCGGTGGTGACGGTCGGGCTGCTCAACCCGTGGCTGGCGCCGGCGCTGCTGCTGGCCGCGTTCGCGAACGCCTGGGCGTCGGCGCGGGCCTCGAAACTGCGGTACGAGCACTTCCTCGACTCGGTGACCCGCAACACCCGCAAAGGTGTCGTGGAGGAAGTCGCCACGGACCGCGACTTCGCGCTGGAACGGCACGCGCTGACGTTGCAGGAACGCCTGCTCGCCGAACACCGGCGCATCGCCGACAGCCTGGTGGCGGACGAGATCCGGATGGCCCACCGGACGAACCTGGTGCGGCTGACCGGGCGCGCGCTGGCCGGTGTCGGCACCGCGATCGCGTACGTCGTGCTGGGCCTCCTGCTGCACACCGGCGGCATGGAGCTGGCGTTGGCGGGCACGGCGGTGCTGGCCATGCGCACCGGGTTCTCCTCGCTGGCGACCACGACGCGCGCGGTCAACTCGCTGTACGAGGACTCGTTCTACATCGACTTCTACCGGAAACTGCTGGTCGAAGGCGCGGAACGGGCGCAGGGCAGTTCACCGGTCAAGGCACCGGCCGACCCGTCCCACATCACGCTGACGGATGTTTCCTTCACCTACCCCGGTGCTCCCAAGCCCGCGCTGCTCGACGTGAACCTGACCGTGGCCAAGGGCGAGGTCATCGCGCTGGTCGGGGAGAACGGGTCCGGCAAGACGACCCTCGGCAAGGTGCTGACCGGCCTGTTCCCGGCCTCGTCCGGGACGGTCGCGTGGGACGACGTGGACCTGGCGACGGCCGACCCGCACTCGGTGCACTCGTCGATCGCGGTGATCGCGCAGGACCCGGCGCAGTGGCCGATGACCGCACGGCACAACGTGACGGTCGGCCGGCTGGAGCGCGACGACGAGGATGCGTGGCAGCAGGCGGTGGCGAAGTCCGGCGCGGACGAGGTGCTGGCGTCGTTGCCCGCCGGGCCGGACACCGTGCTGTCGCGGCAGTTCAACGACGGTCAGGACCTGTCCGGTGGGCAGTGGCAGCGGATGGGCATCGCGCGCGGCATGTACCGGGACGCGGCGGTGCTGGTGGCCGACGAGCCGACCGCCGCGCTGGACGCCAAGGCCGAGGCGCGCGTGTTCGAGGGCCTGCGCGAGGCCACCGCGCGGCGCACCACGATCCTGGTGACGCACCGGCTGGCGAACATCCGCAACGCCGACCGGATCGTCGTGCTCGACCAGGGGCGGATCATCGAGCAGGGCACGCACGAGGAGCTGATGGCGTTGCGGGGCCACTACTTCGAGCTGTTCGAACTCCAGGCCGCCGCGTACCGGGGCGGGCTGCTGGCGTCCTAACCCTCGCCGGCGGACGCGGTGATCATGACGGGGTTGCCGTCCGGGTCGGCCACGAACGCGATCCGCTCACCCCAGGGCGTGTCGTTGGGCCGCTGGAGGACGGGGTGGCCCCGGCGTTCGAGATCGGCGACGGCCGCGTCCACGTCGTCGTGGTAGACGCACAGCTCGAAGTGGTGGCCGGTGGCCGGGCGTTGGGGCAGGCCGTGCACGCCCTTGCCGTCCGGGGCGACCTGCCCGAGCCCGAGCTTCGAGCCGTCGGTCAACTCGACGGCGACGTACACCGGATCGCCGTCCTCGGGGAAGCGGTACGCCACCGTGAAGCCGAGGGCGTCGCAGTAGAACGCGATAGACCGCGCCAGGTCGTCGCAGATCAGCATGGGGAACGCGGACCGGTACGCCATCCCCTGATGCTAAGCGGGAGCGGGGGTCAGGCGGTCAGTTCGAGGGATGAGCCCTCGCGCGCCTTGCGCACGCGGAGACGGGTGGGGATGCGTTGGCGCAGCTCTTCGACGTGCGAGACGAGGCCGACGACGCGGCCGCCGGCGCGGAGTTCGTCGAGGGTGGTCATGACCAGTTCCAAGGTCTCGGCGTCCAGGGTGCCGAAGCCCTCGTCGATGAACAGGGTGTCGAGCACGGCGCCCGCGGCGACGACGTCGGCCAGGCCCAGGGCCAGCGCCAGGGACGCCAGGAACGACTCGCCACCGGACAGGGTCTTCGCCGGTCGTTGCCGGCCCGAGTAGTCGTCCATGACGTCCAGGCCGAGGCCGCCCCTGGTGCCGCGCGGGCCGGCCTCGATCGAGTGGACGAACCGGTAGCGGCCCTGGCTCATGCGTTCCAGGCGCGCGCCGGCGGCCACGGCGACTTCTTCCAGGCGGGCGGCCAGGACGTAGGTGCGCAGGGTCATGCTCTTGGCGTTCTGGCCCATGCCGTTGATCACGTCGGTCAGCGCGTCCAGCTCCGAGTACTCCGCCTCCACCGGCTCCAGCCGCAGCCAGGCGGCCCTGAGCTTCTCGGCCAGGTCGGCGGCGCGGGCGGCTCTCGTGCGGGCGTTGGTCTGCGCCGTGGTGGCCGCGGTCGCCCGGTCGCTCGCCTGGCGGAACCGCTCCTCGGTGCCGGTCACGTCGACCTCGGCGTCCGGGTCGGTGTCGGGCAGCTCGGCCAGGGTGCTCTCGGCGGCGGTCCGGGTCTTCTCGACGTCGCGGATGCGGGTCTCCAGCTCGGCGACGGCGGCGGCCGGGCGTGCGGCGGCCAGGGCGTCCGCCACGTCGGCGAACCCGGCGATCGAGGCCAGCCGCGACACCTCCAGCCGCTGGTCGGCGAGGCGTTCCTCGTGCTCGGCCACGGCCGCGCGGCGGGTCGCCAACCCGGTCAGCGCGTCGGCCAGGTCACTGAGGTGGGCCCGGCGCGTCACCACGTCCGGGAAGTCGCCGCGCGCCTCCTCCAGCCGCGCGCCGCGCTCCTCGACCGCCTCCACCAGCTCCTTGCGTTGCGCGCCGGCTTCGGCCAGTTGGCGTTCCAGCGCGTTGCGCTGTTCGAGCGCCCGGTCCACCTTGGTCTCCAGCTCGGCCAGCGCGGCCTGCCTGCTCTCGACCTGCTCGGCCAGGGCCGACACGTTGCGGTGCTCGCGCTCCAGCTCGGCCGGCGGCCGGTCGCCCAACTGCTCGCGCAGCAACCCCAGCCGCGCTTCGAGCTTCTGCGCCTCCTGCTCGGCCTTCTGCCGCCGGTCGAGCGCGCGCTGGTCGTCCTCGGCGGCCCGTTCCTCGTCGGCGGCCGTCACCGAACCCAGCATCGGCTGCGCGGGCGACGGGTGCTCGACCGAACCGCACACCGGGCACTCGTGGCCGCTGTGCAGTTGCCCGGCCAGCTCGACGGCCATGCCCTCCAGCCGCTCCCGGCGAATCCGGAGCAGCTTCTCGTAGGTCTTGAGCTGCGCGTCCACCGCGACCCGGCGCGCGTCGTCGGCCTCCTGGAAGGCTTTTTCGACGCGCGGCAGCTCGGCCGCGGCGGTGGCCAGACCGGACACCTGCGCCAACCGTGCGGCGGCCTCCAGCGACTCCTCGACGGCCTTCTTCGCGGCCTCCAGTCGGGGCGGCACCTCGTCCAGTTGCGCGACGAGCGTGGCCAGCTGCTGGGACGTGGTGGCGACGTCCCGGTCCAGTTGCGCGATCCGCCGCTGGTCGACGCGCTGCCGCTCGGCCTCGGCGGCCAGGCTGGTCAGGCCGCCGGCCTCCTCGCGCAGGCGTTCACCGTCGCCGCGCAGGTCGGTGCCCTGGTAGCCGAGGGCGGACACCGCGTCGGCCGCCGCCCGCTCCTGGGCGACGGCGGCGTCGAGTTCGCGTGCCAGCTTCACCGCCCGTTCGTGCGCGGGCACCACGACCGCCGCCTGACGTGCGGCGTCACGTTCGGCGACCCACGCCCGCAGGCTCGGTTCCACCTCGGCGTACCGGTCGAGGTTCCGGCGCGCCTCCCGCACGCGACGGACGCGTTCGTGCCGCGCCCGTGCCTCCTGCCAGTCCTTCTCCGCGGCGGCACGCCGGGCGACGGCGTCGGCCGCCACCAGGTCGGTCTCGCGTTCGGCCTCGTCCAGCCGCTTGAGCAGCGAGCTGAGCCACTCCTGGTCGCCACCGCCCTCCGGCGGCTCCTCCAACGCCACCTCGGCGACACGCTGCACCAGGTCGCGGTGCACCAGGCCGAGTCGCTCGACGTCGCGCTTGCGTTCCTTGCGGCGCTCGCGGAACCACTTCTCCACGTCGAGGAAGCGTTCCGTGCCGAACAGCTTCTCCAGCAGCTTCTCCCGCTCGGCGGTCTCCGCGCGCAGGAACCGGGCGAACTCGCCCTGCGGCAGCAGCACCACCTGGAAGAACTGCTCGGCGGTCATCCCGAGCAGCCCTTCGACCTCGCGGGCCACGTCGTCGATGCGGCTGTGGCCCTCGCCGGTCCAGCCGCTGATCCAGGTCAGCGACACCTGGGCCTGCTGCCGGGTCGCGCCGTCGCCGCGCCTCTTCGGCCGCTCGTACTCGGGGCTGCGCTTGATCCGGAACCGCCGACCGCGCACGGTCAGCTCCAGCTCGACGTAGGTCTGGGTGTCGCGGTGCGCGTAGTCGCAGCGCAGCCGCTTCACGTCGCCGCGCGCACCGGGCACCTTGCCGAACAGCGCGAACGCCACCGCGTCGAGCAGCGTCGTCTTGCCCGCGCCCGTGTCGCCGTGCAGGAGGAACAGGCCGTCCGCGCCGAGGACGTCGAAATCGACCTCCTCGCACCCGGCGTACGGGCCGAACCCGCTGACCGCCAACCGGTGCAGCTTCACGAGTCGCCCTCCCGTGCGGCGGCGGCGAACGCGTCGCGCAGCAGGTCCAGTTCACGCGGGCCCGGCCGGTCGCCGCGCACGTCCTCGATGAAGCAGCAGGCGATCTCCTCGTCGCTGCGGCCACGCACCCGTTCGGCGAACCGCAGCTCGCCGGTCCGCCCGCCCTCCGGCCGCCACTCCACGTGCACCGCGTGCGGGAACCGCTTCTGGAGCCGCCGCAACGCGTCCAGCGGCCTCACCTGATCGGTCAGCGTGATCGACAGGAAGTGATCTTCGATCGGCTCGTGGTCGGGCGCCAGGAGCAGGTCTTCCAGTGCGCCGTTCAACGTGGACAACGCCCGCGGCACCGGCAGTGAACGCCGCTCCACCCCGGCCAAGCCGCCGGCGTCCAATTCGACCAGCCACACCGATTTGTGGTGCCGCGCCTCGGAGAACGAGTACGCCACCGGGCTGCCCGAGTACCGCAGGTGCTCGGCCAACGTCTGCTGCCCGTGCAGGTGCCCCAGCGCCACGTAGTCGACCCCGGCGAACACCGCGCCCGACACGTCCTGCACACCGCCCACCGCGATGGTCCGCTCCGACTCGCACGGCTCGCCGCCCGTCACGAACGCGTGCGCCAACACCACCGACCGCGTGCCCGGCCGGGCGGCCAAGTCCTGTTTCACCCGCCGCATCGCCTCGGTGAGCACACCGCCGTGGCCCTTGACCTCGACCCCGAGGGTGTGCCGGGCCGTTTCCGGTTCCAGGAAAGGGATTCCGTACACCGCCACCGGCCCGTGCGCGTCGGCGAACAGCACCGGCTCGTGCAGCTCGGCGACGCGCGTGCGCAGGTGCAGCCCGCCCGCCTCGGCGAACGCGCCCAGGAAGCCCAGCCGTGCCGCCGAGTCGTGGTTCCCCGGCGTGATCACGATCTTCGCGCCGGCCGCGCGGATGCGCTTCAACACCCGCGAGCACACCGCCACCGCCTCGGCGTTCGGCACCGCCCGGTCGAACAGGTCGCCCGCCACCACGACCACGTCGACCCGCTCGTCCGCCACCGTCTCGGCCATCCCGCCCAGCACCGACTCCTGCTCCACGAGCAGGTCACGGCCGTGGAACGTGCGCCCCACGTGCCAGTCGGAGGTGTGCAGGATCTTCATGCCGGCCACGCTAAGGGCGACCACCGACAGAACCGGTACTCCGACTCGGCGTGTCGCTCGGACGTGTGATCTCACAGCATTCGGTCCAAATCTGGCGGTGCGACATGATCTGGGGTGTGACAGCGGTCCTCAGCACGGCGGCGGTGGTCGTGGCGCTCCTGCTCGCGGGTGCGCTGGTGTTCCTGTGGCGGCTCTACCAGGACAGCGTGCGGCGCACGGACGCCGCGCTGGCCGCGGTGCAGGCCGAACGGGAGCGCGGCGACGCGCAGTGGGCGGCGTTGCAGCGGTACGAGGTGGCGTTCTCGTCGGTCAGCGGTCGCGGTGAGCTGGGCGAGAAGGTGCTGGTGGAGACGGCGCGGGTGTTGGGCCTGCGCGAAGGCATCCACTTCAGCCTGCAGGTCGACGTCGCCGGCGGTGGTTCCGTGCGGCCGGACCTGGTGCTCAACGTCGGCGGCGGCCGGCAGGTGCCCGTGGACGCGAAGATGAGCATGGCCACGTGGGCGGAGGCGGTGGAGACCGACAACGCGTCCGAGCGCGTCGACGCGTTGCGCGTGCACGTCAGGAACATCCGAGCGCGCGCCGCGGAGCTGGCGGGCAAGGGCTACCAGCGGTGGGCGGACGCCATCTACGGGACGATCATGTTCGTGCCCAACGACGGCGCCGTCGTGGCGGCCCTGGACACCGATCCCGAGCTGCTGCGATGGCTGCTCGACCGGCGGGTGTTCCTGTGCGGGCCGACCGGGTTCGCGGTGATCGCCTCGGCGGCGATGTTCGCGGTGACCGACCGTGCGTTGGCGGACGACGTGGAGCAGGTCAGAGCGGCGGCTTCACGTGCGCACAGGGCCGCGGACGGCGCTATCGACGCGGTCAACCTGTCCAGTACGCACCTCCAGCGGTTCCTGTCGGCGCGGCGGCGTGAGCTGGACGCTTTGGAGGGGTTCCGGGCCGCCGTGGAGCCGTTGAGCAACGCGTCGTCCGACGTCACGCCCCTGCCGTTGGTGCGGCGGACGGACGAGGCCGGCCTTGGTGCACCCTTGGACGCCCGCGAGGCGTAATAGAGTGTGTCGGACTGAGCCGAACGAGGAGTGTGCGTGACCGCTGCAATGCGTGACGACTCGCGCAGCGAGCCTGAGGACGACGAGGTTGCCGACGTCCGCTGGAACGACCGCGCCATGTTCGGCAGCTTTCGGGGTTTGCCCTGGTGGGCCGCTGTGCTCATCGCGTTCGTGCTGGCCATCGTCGGCACGTTCGTCGATGTCGGCTCGGCCACGCACACCGTGGGCTGGGTGTTCGCCATCACGTTCTTCGTGGGCTGCGTGGGTGCGGTGGTGTTCGTCGAGCGGCGCTCGATGTTCGGCCCGATCGTCCAGCCGCCGCTGATCCTGGCGATCGTGGTGCCGGTGCTGGTGGTGTTCACCCAGGGCATGCCCAGCGGTGGACTCGCGGCGGCCGGCCTCGCGCTGGGCAAACCGCTGATCGACGGGTTCCCGGCGATGGCGGTGACCACGGCGTGCACGGTGATCCTCGGCATCATCCGGGTGACGACGCAGAAGGACCCGAACCGGCCGACGAAGGACGAGATCCGCGAGGCCAAGCGCAAACCGGACAAGCCCCGCCGGCCGGAACGCCCTGAACGCTCGGCCGACCGCGCCGAACGCTCGGCCGACCGCACCGAGAAGCCGCAGCCCGAGGACCGCCCCAAGCGCCCTCGCGGTGAGGCCCCGGAACGCCGCCGTCCCGCCTCGGCTTCGGCTTCGGCCTCGGACGAGGACCGCCCCAAGCGACCCCGTCCACCGGCCGCGGGCGCCGTCCCCGCCGACCGCCCCCGCCGACCCGCCGCACCGCGCGAAGGCGGCCGTCCCACCCGCCGTCCCCGCCCACGTGACGAGGACTGACCCGGCCTAGCGGCCGTCCCGCCTCCTATTTGCCACGCGACAGAACCGATTTCGGGCAGGTAGAAGCAGGGGCGGCCCAGGGGACCCCCGGTTTTAATCCAAGCAGGGGGACCGACGGTTTGCCGTGCTCCTTGCCGTGCCTGTGGACAAGTGCCGCGCCTGTGGACAACTCGGTTCGTGCCGGCGGACGGCGTCAGGACTCGTGGTGCAGGAGCCAGCGCTTCACGTCCGGGCCCCAGCGGAAGTTGCCGATGGCGCCGCCCGTGCGGACGACGCGGTGGCAGGGGACGAAGAGGGCGGCGGCGTTCTTGGCGCACGCGGTGGCGGCGGCGCGGACCGCGGCGGGGCGGCCGGCCAGCAGGGCGTGGTCGGCGTAGCTGACCGGCTTGCCCGCCGGGACGGTGCGCAGCGCGTCCCACGCCAGCTGCATGAACTCGCCGCCGCGTTGGCGGACCGGGATGTCGGTGATCGCGTCCAGGTCACCCGAGTGGTAGGCGCGGATGGCCTTGGTGACCGCGCCCAGGTCACGGCGGGTGGTGAGGGTGGTGGGGCGCAGTGACGGGGAGACCTGGGGGAGCAGTTCGTCGGAACTCGCGGTCCAGCCGCTGGCCAGGACGGCGCCGTCCATCGCGACGATGGCGGTGAAAGGGCTGATCGGGGTGTCGATGGTCGACACGTGGCCGGTGCTCACGCAGTCCTCCTGAGGTGCATCGCGGCGTACGAGCGCCAAGGGCGCCACGCGGTGTTGTCGCTGGTCAAAGGGATGTCGGGGGCGCCGAGAACGCGCATCACGACGTACGAGGCGACGTCCGGGCCGACGCCGGGGAACGCCGACAGCTCGGCGTGCAGCTCGTCCGCGTCACGGCCCACGTCAACCCGCAACGTGCCGTCGGCCAACGCCTCGGCCACCGGCGAGCCGATCGCCGACGGCGACGGGTACAGGTGCGTCACGGAGCCGTCCGGGTGTTCCAAACGCTCACCCGGCGCATTGTGGCCGAGGGCCCTGAGCAGGGTTTCCCCGCCGTCCACACTGCCCGGCAGCCGCACCCCCGGCCGGGCCAGGACCGACGGGCGCAACGCCGGGTCGGCGGACAGGAAGTCGTCCACGGCCACCGGGTCGGCGTCCAGGTCCAGCAGCCGCCGCACCCGGCTCACGGCGCTGCCCAGGTCACGCAGGTCGGTCAGCCGCAGCGAGCACGAGACGTACCCCGCCGCGGGCTCCAACCGCACCGTCGCCTGACCGTGCGGCAACCGCAGCGAACGCGCGTAGCAGTGGTCCGTCACGTGCTCCACGCCGGGAATCGCGTTGGCCCGGAAGTACGCCAGCAGACCCGCCGCGTCGAACGGCGGCCGGTACGGCAGGCGGAGCGTGATGCGGCCCGCCGTGGTCGACGCCGCACGGGTCGAGCGCATGGCCGACGGGGTGGTCGCGAACACCGTGCGGATCGTGTCGTTGAACTGCCGCACGCTGGCGAAACCCGCGGCGAACGCGATGTCGCTGAACGACAGCGCCGTCGTTTCGATCAGCAACCTCGCGGAATGCGCGCGGTGGGCGCGGGCCAACGCCAGCGGCCCGGCGCCCAGTTCGGCGGTCAGGACGCGGGTCAGGTGGCGTTCCGAGTAGCCCAGGCGTGACGCCAGCCCCGGCACGCCCTCGCGTTCCACCAGGCCGTCCGAGATCAGGCGCATGGCGCGGGCCGCCAGATCGGCCCGGAGGTTCCACTCCGGCGAGCCCGGCACGGCGTCGGGCAGGCACCGCCGGCACGCCCGGTAGCCGGCGGACTGGGCAGCAGCCGCGGTCGGGTAGAACTCGGCGTTGCGCCGCTTGGGCGTCACGGCCGGGCAGGACGGGCGGCAGTAGATGCCGGTCGTGCGCACCGCGAGGATGAAGCACCCGTCGAACCGGGCGTCGCGGGCGGCGACGGCCCGGTAGGCGCGTTCGTCGTCGAGGAGCATGGCGACCACTCTGCCAGCGGTGGGAGGTGTGGTCTCGCGGGAATCGGACACGGCGTTGGGGGCGCGTAGACTCACTCACCGTGAGTTTGACCCTCGGCATCGTCGGCCTGCCCAACGTCGGCAAGTCCACCCTGTTCAACGCCCTCACGCGCAACGACGTGCTGGCGGCGAACTACCCGTTCGCGACCATCGAGCCGAACGTCGGCGTGGTGCCGCTGCCGGACGCCCGCCTCGGCAAGCTGGCGGCGATCTTCGGCTCCGAGCGCGAGGTGCCGGCGGTGGTGTCGTTCGTCGACATCGCGGGCATCGTGAAGGGTGCGTCCGAAGGCGCGGGCCTGGGCAACAAGTTCCTCGCCAACATCCGCGAGGCCAACGCGATCTGCCAGGTCATCCGCGTGTTCGACGACTCCGACGTGATCCACGTCGACGGGCGCGTCGACCCGGTCAGCGATATCGAGACGATCAACACCGAGCTGATCCTGGCCGACCTCCAGACGCTGGAGAAGGCCGTGCCGAGGCTGGAGAAGGAAGCCCGGACGCAGAAGGACCGCCGTCCCGCGCTGGAGGCGGCGCAGAAGGCGCGCGACATCCTCGACGGCGGCCGCACGCTGTTCTCCGCCCAGTCCGAAGTGGACGGTTCGCTGCTGCGCGAGCTGAGCCTGCTCACCGCCAAGCCGTTCCTGTACGTGTTCAACGCCGACGAGGCCGTGCTGACCGACGAGGCGAAGCTCAAGGAGCTGCGCGAACTGGTGGCGCCCGCCGACGCGGTGTTCCTCGACGCCAAGGTCGAGGCGGAGCTGCTGGAACTGGACGAGGAGTCCGCCGCCGAACTGCTGGAGTCCATCGGCCAGCACGAGCCCGGCCTGTACGCCCTGGCCCGCGCCGGCTTCCACACCCTGGGCCTGCAGACCTACCTGACCGCCGGCCCGAAGGAAGCCCGCGCCTGGACCATCCCCAAGGGCGCAACCGCCCCGCAGGCGGCCGGCGTGATCCACACGGACTTCGAACGCGGCTTCATCAAGGCCGAGGTCGTCTCCTTCGACGACCTCGTCGAAGCCGGCTCCATGTCCGCCGCGAAGGCCGCCGGCAAGGTCCGCATCGAGGGCAAGGACTACGTGATGGTCGACGGCGACGTGGTGGAGTTCCGCTTCAACGTCTGATCACTGCTCCCAGCTACCTCGGCCCGGAGTGGTACTGGTGGTGGGCAAGCACGAAGCCGTGGTGCGGGCCATCGCCGACGCCGCAGCGCGCCGGGTCCGTGAGGATCGAGTCCGGGCGCTGTGCCGTGGGGGACGCGAGCGGTATGCGGGGTTGCTCGATCGTCTGGCGCGGTGAGGATGGCGCGGCCTGGGTACGTGGGCGTGTCAGATGTGAACAAGATTCGGGGCGGTGCGCTCAGCGCACCGCCCCGAGGTACTGTGCTGTGGCGTCAGCGCACGTGGTTACGGCTGTGGCGGGCGAGGGCGAAGACGCCTCCGGCGGTGGCCAGCATGGCCAGTGCGCTGACGGTGAACACGACGATGTCGGTGGTCATGCGATTATCCCCTTGCGTTGATCTCCCACTCGTCTAGACGCCGGGGTACCCGGTTTCGTGGCCTGGCAGTCGTGCAATTCACACGATCGTGGAGGTAGAGGGTGGGACTGCGTGCACTTGAGGGGCGGGTGCTCGCCTTCGCGCCGTGGGTGTTCGGCCTGTCCCTGCTCGGACACCTGGCGATGGTCGCCTTCCAGACGAAGATGACCATGGTGGACCTGATGGTCTACCGGAACGCCTCGCCCGAGCTGTTCACCGGTCTGCTCTACGACTGGCGGCTCAAGGAGTTCTCCGACCAGTTCGCCCTCCCGTTCACCTACCCGCCGTTCTCCGCGCTCGTCTTCCTCCCCCTGTCCTGGGTCCCGTGGGGCGCGGCGCGGTGGTTCTGGCAGCTGGTCAGCCTCGCCTGCCTGTGGTTCATCACCCGGAAGTCGTTGCAGCTGGTCGGTAGCAACGACCCGCGCCGCGCGCTGCTGTGGGCCGGGCTGTTCATCTGGGTCGAACCGGTCCGCACCACGCTGAACTACGGCCAGATCAACCTGGTCCTGGCGGCCCTCCTGCTCGGCACGATGGTCAGCGCGCGGAGCTGGAAGCAGGGCGCGGGCGTCGGGATCGCGGCCGGGTTGAAGCTCACGCCCGCGATCTCCGGGCTCTACTTCCTGCTCACCCGGCGGTACAAGGCGGCCGTGTGGTCGGTGGCGGCGTTCTTCGGCACGGTCGGGCTCGGCTACCTGATCTCGCCGAGCCTGTCGAACGAGTACTGGTTCCACCTGCTCGGTGACGCGACGAGGGTCGGGCCGGTCGGCTCGGCGATCAACCAGTCGTTGCGCGGCGCGCTGTCCCGCACGGTCGGTTACGACGTGGAGACCGGGCCCGTGTTCGTACTGGGGGTGGCGGTGGCCGTCGTGCTCGCCGGGTTCGCCCTGCACGCGGCGGTGAAGGCGAAGGACACGCTGGCGATGATCGTCGCCGTGCAGTTCCTCGGCCTGCTGGTCTCGCCGATCTCGTGGAGCCACCACTGGGTGTGGGCGGTGCCGGCCCTGATGTGGTTGATCTACAAGGCACAGCACCGACTCGCGACCGTCACGGCGATCGCGTGGATCGTGGCCATCGGCAGCTACCTGATCTCGTTCCTGCTCAGGGTGCAGCCGTCGATCTGGATCATCCCGCGGCCCTGGTACTACTCCGCGCTGGGCTGGGTGTACCCGGCTGTGGGCGTGCTCACGCTCGTCACGATCGCCGTGGTGCTGAGGCAGCCGGCGGAGCGATCACAGGAAGACGTCGAGCACCCCGTCGATCTCCTCCGCGAGTGACACGTCCAGCGCGGTGATCCCGCCGCTGGAGTGCGTGCTGCACCGGAACGTCACCGTGCGCCAGCGGATGTCGATGTCGGGGTGGTGGTTGTCGTTCTCGGCGATCTCCGCGACCCGGTTCACCACCTGGAGAGCCTGCGCGAAGCTCTCCAACTCCACCGTGCGCACCAGCGCGGCGTCCTGGGCCTGCCACGAGGGCAGCGTGCTCAGCGCGTTGGTCACCTGGTCGTCGGTCAGCAGCTCGGCCATGGCCCTGATCGTCCCACCACGCGGGGTAGGCTGCCCGTTCACCACGGGAGTCCGGTGCGCCGGGCTGAGAGGAAGGCGCGCGAGCCTTCGACCGTCCACACCTGATCCGGGTCATGCCGGTGTAGGGAGAGATGATGTTTCGACGAGTGCTGACCGTCGCGAGCGCGTTCGCGCTGCTCACGGCCTGTTCGGTGACCACTTCCAACCAGCCGGCGGGGGAGCGGGTCGTCACGCTGGTGACGCACGACTCGTTCGCGCTGACGCCCGCGCTGCTGGAGCAGTTCAAGACCGACACCGGCATCACGATCAAGCCCCTGGCCAGCGGTGACGCCGGTGAGATGACGAACAAGCTGGTGCTGACCAAGGACGTCCCGATCGGGGACGTCGCCTTCGGCGTGGACTCCACGTTCGCCTCCCGCGCCCTCAAGGAGGGTGTGTTCGCCGAGTACGCGAGCCCCGAGGCGGAGAAGGGCGCGCAGCGCTACCGGCTCGACCCGCCCAACCGGCTGCACGCGGTGGACGTCGGCGACGTGTGCCTGAACATCGACGTGGCCGCGTTCAAGGACATCGGCGAGCCGACGCAGTACGCCGACCTGGCCGACCCGAAGTACAAGGACATGCTCGTGGTCGAGGACCCGGCCACGTCGTCGCCGGGCCTGGCGTTCCTGCTCGGCACGATCGCCGCGTTCGGCGAGGACGGCTGGGCGGACTACTGGGGCAAGCTCAAGGCCAACGGCGTGAAGGTCGTCAGCGGCTGGGAGGAGGCCTACACGCAGGACTTCTCCGGTTCCAGCGGCAAGGGGCCGCGGCCGATCGTGGTGTCCTACGCGTCCTCGCCGTCGGCGGAGATCGGTGACGACGGCACGCCGCGCACCAAGGCGCTGCTGGACACCTGCTACCGCCAGGTCGAGTACGCGGGCGTGCTGAACGGCGCGAAGAACGCCGAGGACGCCAAGAAGGTCGTGGACTTCCTGCTGGGCGAGAAGGTCCAGGCCGACGTGCCGGGCACGATGTACGTCTACCCGTCACGCGAGGGTGTCGCGCTGCCCGAGGCGTGGACGAAGGCCGCGCCGCTGCCGGCCACCGCCCGATCGCTGCCCGCCGACCAGGTCGACGCGAACCGCGAGCGGTGGGTGCAGCAGTGGCGCACGTTGGTCCAGGGCTGAGTCCGAGACTGGGTCCGAGGCTGACCTGGTCGTTCGCGGCCCTGCTGCCCCTGGCGTTCCTGGGGGTGTTCTTCGCCTGGCCGGTGCTGGCGATCGTCGGGCTCGGGCTGGGTGAGGGCGGCGTGCTGCCCGTGCTGGCCCGCGCCGACACCTGGGACCTGGTCGGGTTCACCCTCGGTCAGGCCGCCGGGGCGACGGCGTTGGCGCTGGTCACGGGCATGCCGGTGGCGTTCCTGCTGGCCCGTTGCCGGGTCCGCGGCGCGGGGGTGGTGCGGGCGGCGGTGATGGTGCCGTTCGTGCTGCCGACCGTGGTGGTGGGGCTGGCGTTCCGGGCGTTGTGGCCGGACGGCGGGGTGCTGCCGATCGTGCTGGCCAACGCGTTCTTCAACGTCGCCGTGGTCGCCCGCACGGTCGGTGGCCTGTGGGCGCGGGTCGATCGGCGTGCGGAGGACGCGGCGCGCGCTCTGGGTGCGTCACGCGTCCGCGCGTTCACGTCCGTCGTGCTGCCGTCGTTGGCCCCGGCGATCGGGTCGGCGGCGTCGGTGGTGTTCCTGTTCTGCGCCACCAGTTTCGGTGTCGTGCTGGTGCTGGGCGGCGCCCGTCACCGGACTCTGGAGACCGAGATCTACCTGCGCACGGTGGAGCTGTTCGACCTGTCGGGAGCCGCCGCGTTGTCGCTGGTGCAGTTCGCCGCGGTGATCGCGGTGCTGGTGATCGGCGGTCTGGCGCGGCGGAAGCGGGAGAAGGCGTTGCCGCTGCGGATCGAGCCGACGCGTCGGCCGGTGGGTGGCGAGTGGGGCGTGGTCGTGGCGGCCTGGCTGGTGGTGTCTTTGCTGCTCACGCCGGTGGTCGGGCTGGTGGTGCGGTCCCTGGCCACTGATGACGGCTGGAGCTTCGCCGGGTATGCGGCGCTGGCCGGCACGGGGGAGCGGGGGACGTTGGCGGTGTCCGGGCTGGACGCGGCGCTCAACTCCGTGCGCACGGCCACCGACGCGACGATGGTGGCGTTGCTGGTCGGCGTGGTGTCGGCGGTGGTGCTGGTGGGTCTGCGGCGGCACGGTTCGTGGTTCGCGGAAACCCTGGACACCGCGCTGATGCTGCCGTTGGGGGTGTCGGCGGTGACGCTCGGCTTCGGCTACCTGATCACGATGGACGCCCTGCCCGGCGATTTCCGCACGTCACCGCTGCTGGTGCCGTTGGCGCAGGCGCTGGTGGTGACGCCGTTGATCGTGCGGATCGTGCTGCCGGTGCTGCGGGCCGTGGACGAACGGCTGCGGCAGGCGGCGGCGACGTTGGGCGCGAGCCCGTGGCGGGTGTGGCGGGAGGTCGACTTCCCGTTGGCGTCGCGGTCGTTGGTGGCGGCGGCCGGGTTCGGGTTCGTGGTGGCGTTGGGGGAGTTCGGCGCGACGAGTTTCCTGGCCCGGCCGGACGCGCCGACGTTGCCGGTGGTGATCGCCCGGCTGATGTCGCGGCCGGGGGAGTTGAACAGCCAGATGGCCTACGCGGCGTGCGCGTTGCTGATGGTGGTGACCACAGCGGCGGTGCTGGTGATCGAGCGGTTGCGGGTGCCGAGCGGCGGGGAGTTCTGATGTCGTTGCGGGTCAAGGGGTTGAGCGTCCGCTACGGCCCGGTGCCGGCGGTGTCCGACGTGGACCTGGACATCGCGGACGGCGAGGTGGTCGCGCTGCTCGGGCCGTCCGGGTGCGGGAAGTCGACGTTGCTGCGCGCGGTGGCGGGGTTGGAGCCCGTCGGCGCGGGCGTGGTGTCGTGGGACGGGACGGACTTGGCCGGGACGCCCGTGCACCGGCGGGGGTTCGGGCTGGTGTTCCAGGACGGTCAGCTGTTCCCGCACCGGGACGTGGCGGGCAACGTGGCGTTCGGGCTGCGGATGCACCGGGTGGAGCGGGAGGCGCGCGAGAAGCGGGTGGCCGAGCTGCTGGAACTGGTCGGCCTGGCCGGCTACCGGAAGCGGCGGGTGACCGAACTGTCCGGCGGCGAGCAGCAACGGGTCGCGCTGGCCCGTGCCCTCGCGCCCCGGCCGAAGCTCCTGCTGCTGGACGAACCGCTGTCCGCGCTGGACCGGGCGTTGCGGGAGCAGTTGGCGGTGGACCTGGCGCGGTTGCTCCGCGAGACGGGCGCGACCGCGTTGGTGGTGACGCACGACCACGACGAGGCGTTCACGCTGGCGGACCGGGTCGCGGTGATGCGCGCGGGTCGGATCGTGCAGGTCGGCGTGCCCACGGAGGTGTGGCAACGCCCGGCCGACGTGGAGACCGCGCGGTTCCTGGGCTGCGGCAAGGTCCTGCCCGCCTCGGTGGCTTGGGCTTTGGTCGGCGTGGACGCGCGGGTCGGCCTGCGGGCCACCGCGCTGCGGACCGATCCGTCCGGCACGATCGAGGCCGAGGTGCTGGAACGCGTGCACCGCCGTGACCACGTCCGGCTGTTGGTGCGCATCGGGGACGACGATTTCGAGGCCGTGGCACCGGTCGCCGAGCCCCCGTCGCCCGGAGACCGGGTCACGCTGTCCGTGGACCACGACGGGGTCGCGATCATCGGCTGAGTCGCGGTCATCGACTGAAAGGACCATTCACCTGCCTGAATGCGCCCCGGTGCCCGACTCCGCACCGAAATCGTCGGACCCCGCCGGTAAGATCAAAGCAGGGGTCCCCTTGGCGAGGACCCCTGCGAAGCTCATCGGTTGAGGTCGAGGGCGTATTCGACGTCGCCGTGTTCGGCGCCTTCGATGTAGTCCGGCCACTCCTCGTGGAACGTCCGCACGTACTTCAGGCCGACCTTCTCCATGACCCGCCGCGACCCGGTGTTCACGGTCATCGTGTAGGCCACGATCCGCTCCAACCCGGTCGCGAAACCCCAAGCCACCAGCGCGGACGCGCCTTCGGTGGCGTAGCCGCGGCCCCAGAAGTCGGGGTGTAGCCGATAGCCCAACTCGGCCACACCCCCCGACACCGCACTCAGCTCGAACCAGCCGATGAACGCGCCCGACGCCTTCTCGTGCGCCGCCCACCAGCCGCCGGCCAGCACCTTCGGCAGCACGACGCGCTCCACGTCGGCCCGGGACACCGGCTTGCCGTCCTCGATGTACCGCATCACCCGCGGCTCACCGAGCAACCAGGCTGACGAGTCCACATCGGACTCGACGAACGCGCGCAACGCCAACCGCTCGGTCTCCAGCAACACAGACCTAATTGTCCTTGGTGACCAACCGCATCGCCGCCAGCGACATCCCGATCACGATGTAGCACCCCGCCAACGCCGTGCTGCGCCACAACTCCTCGGTCGGCAACGGGTCGCGCATCACGTCGACCAGGCCCTGCCACGCCGACGTGATGAGGTACGGGTGCAGCCAGTCAAGCGCGCTGAACGCGCCCAGCACCGCGAACACGATCACACCGGCCATCGTCGCGGCCATCACCACCAGCGGGTGCTCGGTGCAGGCCGAGATCGCCATCGCGATCGCCGCCACACCCCACACCTGCACGGTGACCAGCAGGATCGTCAGCACGATCCGCCCGAGCGCCTCGCCCAACGACAGCGTGGAGCCGGACAGCGTGAGCATCCCCTCGCCGCCGAACAGCACCACACCGGTGATCGCACCGACGAACGCGATCAACGTGACCGCGACCAACGACATCGTCGCCACGCCGAACGCCTTGATCCCCAGCAGCCTGATCCGGCCGACCGGCGAGATCATCAACCCGCGCAACGTGCCGTGCTGCGCCTCACCGGCCAGCCCGTCGGCCGCCCAGATCGCACCCACCAGCGGCAGCAGCAGGGGCAGCGCCAGGAACAGCGTGAACACCGGCAGCACCAGGCCGTTGCCCGCGATGATCGCGGCCAGACCCGGTCCGGCGGGGCCGTCGCCGTCCACCGCGAACCACAGCCCGACCCCGGCCAGGATCGGCACCAGGCACAGCGACGCGAGCCCGATCACCGTCCGCGGCCGGCGCAGGATCCAGCGCAGCTCCGAGCGCAGTTGCCTGCCCAGCGGGGCGCGGGTGGCGACCAGCGCGCTCATCGGGTCCCCTCCTCGATCGTGTCCACCGCGGACAGGTTGTGGTCGGACTCCTCGGCCTCGGTGAGCCGCGCGAACAGCTCCTCCAGGCCGGTGCGGTGCCGGCGCGCCTCGTGCACCGCGACCCCCGCGTGCACCAACGTCTCCAGCACCACGGGCGCGGTCGTGCCCATTAGCTCGACCCGGACGCCATCCTCGATGGGACGGGCCGAGATCCGCCCGGCGCGCAACGCGTTCAACGCGTCGTCCACGTCCGGCGTGACGATCAGCAGCGAGCTGCTGTCCGCGTGCAGCAACTCGGCCAGTTCGCCTTGCGCGACAACGGTTCCCCGGTGTAGCACGGCCACGTGCGTGCACGTCGCCTCGATCTCGCTGAGCAGGTGCGACGACACGACGACCGTGCTGCCCGACGCGTGCAGGTCGGCGATCACCCGGCGCACCTCGCGGGTGCCCGCCGGGTCCAGGCCGTTGGTCGGCTCGTCCAGCACGATCAACTTCCGCTTCACGAGCAGCGCCGAGGCCAGCCCCAGCCGTTGCTTCATGCCCAGCGAGTACCCCCGGTAACGGCGGTGCGCGGCGGCCATGAGGCCGACCCGCTCCAACGCGTCCTCCACGGCCTGCCGGATGTCACCGGTGGCCAGCAGCGGTTCGAACGCCGCCGCCCGCCGCAGGTTCTCCCGGCCGGACAGGAACGGGTGGAACCCCGGACCCTCGACCAGCGCGCCCACGTGCGGCAACGCCTGCGCGACGCCGTCGGGCAGCGCCTTGCCCAGCAGCTCGACCTCCCCCTCGGTCGGCTTCACGAGCCCGAGCAGCATGCGGATCGTGGTGGTCTTGCCCGACCCGTTCGGTCCGAGCATCCCGAGCACCGCGCCCTCCGGCACGTCGAGGTCCACCCGGTCCACCGCGACCGTGCGCCCGTACACCTTGCGCAGTCCCCGCGTCCGGGCCGCGAAGACCGGGGTGGAGCCGGCCGCCGAAGCGGCCGACCCCACCCGTGCGCTGGTCGAAGTGGTCACTTGACCTGACCGATCGCGTCCACCAGCACCTGCTCCGGCACCGCGCCCACGGCCACCCGGCCGTCGTCGGCGATCAGCACGCCACCGACCCGGGTGGTGATGAGCGTGCCCGAACCCCAGGCGCCGCTGAGCGGCTTGCCCAGCTGCCTGAGCAGGCCCTGGACGTCGACCTCCCGGCCTTCGCCCTCCTCCTGCCAGCGGCCGTTGCCGCGCTGCTCACCCTGCTGCCCCTCGGCGAGGAACGTCAGCGCGTCCTGCGGCACGCGTGCGGCCAGCACGGTGTCCCAGCCCTCGCCGATGACCTGCGGGTTCGCCTCGGTGATCGCCTTCTCGGCGGCGGCCTTGTCCTCCGCCGTCGGCTCGTGGGACTCCGGCTCGCTCACCTTCGCCCCGGCGGGCGGGGTGAACGAGAACAGCGACGCGTCCTGCGGGCCGACGTTCAGCTCGGAGAACCCGACCTGCACGGCGGGCGCGTCCGTGCCGTTGGTCAGCACGGCCACCCGCAGCGGCACCCGCAGCTCCGAGTCGACCGCCACGCGCACCTCGCGCAACACCGTCTTCTCGGTCGGCTTCGGGGTCAGCACCAGCTCGTACACCGGCCGGTTGGCGACCCGCGCGGTGCCGTCGACGGTGACGTCGCTGTACTCCTGGACCGCCGCCACCACCTGGCGGGACAGCGTCACCGGGTCCGCGGGCGCGGCCTGCTGCTCACCGGGCTTCAGCTCCGGCTTCCGCTCCTCGAACGAACCGTGCGGCATCTTGGTCACGGTCTGCTCGGCCGAGTCCCACAGCCACGCGGTCTCGCCGTCGTCCACGAACGTGCGCTCCGAGTCGCCGCCGGGCAGCTGCGCCCGCAGCTTGCCCTCGCCGTCGGTCCACATCCGCAGCGTGCTCGCACCGTCCGACAGCTGCGGCACACCGGCGATGACCGGGATGCCGAGGTCGTTGTTCACCGCGACCGAACCGCCGAACGCGGCCGGCTTGGCGTTGAGCACCGACTCGACCAGCGCCTCGGCGCTGACGTCCGGCAGCACCGGTGCGGGCCCCGCGCCGGCGGGCATCGCCAGCACCCCCAGCCCGGTGGCCCCGGCGATCACACCGACCGCCGCCGCCACAACGGTCACCCTTCTCCGGTTCATGTCCCCTCCTCCTACCGGGTAGCCCCTTGCGACCCGACAACCCAGACACTCCTCCGGTGGCCCTGAGACCGCGCTGAGAGGCTGAGAGCGCACTGAGACTCCCGCGCCGATTGTCCCCCTGACCGGGCATGCTGTGGGCGTGAGACCACGGGTGCTGGTTGTGGACGACGAGATCGGTGTACGCCGCGCGCTGGAACGCGGCCTGTCCGCGGAGGGCATGGAGGTGGTCACCGCCGCCGACGGCCCCAACGCGCTGAGGGTGGCGTTGACCGGCGCGTTCGACGTGGTGCTGCTGGACATCATGCTGCCCGGCCTGTCCGGCTACCGGGTGTTGCAGCGGATGCGGGCGGAGGGCGTGCGCACGCCCGTGCTGATGGTGTCGGCCAAGGACGGCGAGGTGGACCAGGCCGACGGCCTCGACCTCGGCGCCGACGGCTACCTGGTGAAACCGTTCTCGTTCGTGGTGCTGGTGGCGCAGGTGCGGGCGTTGTTGCGGCGCAACTCGGCGGACCTGGCGCGCCGCAGGCTCAAGCTGGGCGAACTGGTGGTGGACCGGGCGATGCGCGAGGTGAGTTGGGCCGGTGAGCCGGTGGCGTTGTCGCCCCGCGAGTACGCGGTGCTCGACGTGCTGGCCAGCCGGGCCGGGTCGGTGGTGACCAAGGACGAGCTGCTGCGCACGGTGTGGGGCGACGAGCAGGCGGCGACCCGCAACGCGGTCGAGGTGTACGTCGGCTACCTGCGGCGCAAGCTGGACGCGATGGGCGCTGGCGAGGTCGTGCGGACCGTGCGCGGCCACGGCTACCTGGCGTCCACGCCTGATCTCGACGCGGCGTTGGGTTCGGCGGGGACCAGGCGCAGGTGAACCCGCGCCGGTGGTGGCTGCGGCGCACGCTGCGGTTCCGGATCACCGTCGTGGCGACCGGCGTGGCCTTGCTGTGCCTGCTTGCGTTGACCCTGCTCGCCCCCCGCCTGATCGGGTTCGTGCAGGTCAGCGCGGTGGACTCGGAGCTGGCCAGATCAGGGAACATGCGCGTGCTGGACACCGCGGGCAACCCGTTGGACGGCGGTCCTCGGCCGGACCTGACGACGGCGGACATCCGGCGGCTCAAGGCCGGTGAACCCGTGCTGCGGATCGACGGGTCCAGCGCGCACCGGTGGATCGGGCGGGTGGAGTTCACGGCCGACGGCACGCCGCAGCTGCACGTCGCCGGTGACACGCTCGTCGGCTACCAGGAGGCCAACAGCCTCGGCACGCGGTGGCTGGCCGTGGCCGCGGTGCTGGTCGCGGGGCTGGTGGGGATAGCGACGTGGCTGGCCGTGCGGTCGTCGTTGCGGCCGGTGGAGCGGATGCGGGTGGCGGCGGGTGAGCTGCCGCGCGGTCAACGGCTGCCGGTGCCGGCCGCACGGGACGAGCTGCAAGCGCTTGCGGAGGCGTTGAACGCCCTGCTGGCCCGACGGGACGAGGCCACCGAACGGCTGCGCCGGTTCACCGGTGACGCCGCGCACGAGCTGCGGTCACCGGTGACGTCCGTGCGGGCGCAGGCCGAGGTGGCGGTGGCGCACCCCGACCCGGACTTCTCCATCGAGGTGCTGGAATCGGTGGTGGAGGAGTCGGTGCGGATGTCCGCGCTGGTCGACGCGTTGCTGATCCTGGCGCGGGCGGACACCGGCGAACTGCCCCGCGCCGAGCCCGTCGACCTGGTGTTGCAGGCGCATGCCGCGGTGGACCGGCTGGGCGAGACGGAACTGCTGGTGCAGATCGCCGCGCCGATCAGCGCGTGCCTGATCTCCGCCGCGGGGACCGAGGTCGAACTGGTGCTGGACAACCTGCTGCGCAACGCGGCCCGTTACGCCCGCACGTTCATCCGGATCTCGGTGCTGCCGGCCGCGCGTGAAGTGCGGCTGCTGGTGGACGACGACGGCCACGGCATCCCCGAGGAGCACCGGCAGAAGGTGTTCGACCGCTTCTACCGGGTCGAATCGGACCGCGGACGTGCCACCGGCGGGTTCGGGTTGGGGTTGGCTCTCGTCGCGCACCTGGTGCGTCGGCGCAAGGGCACGATCCGGGCCGGTGAGTCGCCTGAGGGCGGCGCCCGGCTGGAGGTGCGCTGGCCGCTCTTCCGGTGATGGCCGGCTGTGGCTGGTGACCGGTCGTGCTGATGGCAGGATCGTCGTTCGTGCCCGAGCTCAGAACCACCACGCTGGTCGACGCCCCGTTGCGGACGGTCGCCGCCGCGTTGTTGGACGCCCGGTTGCTGGCCCGTGCGGTCCGTGGCCTGGGCGTGCGGATCTTGGGCGGGCCGGTGCTGTTCGTGGGGGCGGAGCTGGCCGGGTCGGTGGGGCCGGTCAACGGGAGGCTGGTCGTGACGCGGGCCGACACCACGGGGGTGTCGGCGGAGCTGGTCGGTGGGCCGTTGCCCCGGTTCACGCTGGTCACGGACCTGCTGCACACCGGCGGCGGCACGATGGTGGTCGACTCGGTGGAGTGGTCCAGCCCCGGTGGGCCGTTCGGACGCCTGGCCGACGTGCTCGTGGGGCGGGGTTTGGCGTTGAAGGTCCTGCAAGCGCGTGCTGCGGCCGTGTCGCAACGCAGCGTGGAGTTGCGGAGCGCGCGCGTAGTAGTAGGTGCCGCAATCATCCGCAACGGCCTGCTTTTGGCCCAGCAACGCTCCTACCCCGCCGACGCCGCAGGCAAGTGGGAACTACCAGGCGGACGCGTGGAGCCCGACGAGACCGATCACGCCGCCGTGGTCCGCGAGTGCAGCGAGGAACTGAACGTCACCGTGGAGCCCGGCGACCAGGTAGGCCCCGACGTCCCCCTGCGCTCCGACCTCCTCCTCCGGGTGTTCGCCGCCCACCTCACGGACGGCGAACCCGAAGCCGTCGAACACCACGCCCTCCGCTGGCTCACCGCAGCCGACCTGGACACCCTCGACTGGCTCCCCGCGGACCGCGTCCTCCTCCCCGCCCTACACCCCCTCCTCCCCTAACCCCTCCGAGAGTCGAACCTCCAGACCGCGAGAGTCGAACGCTCAGGACCCCTGAATTCAACGCTCAGGACACGGGCCGACCGACCTGAGTGTTGAACTCGGGGTACCGGAACGCAGGACTCTCGGGACTTGGAGGTTCGACTCTCGAAGGGGGTCAGCCGAGGCCGGACATGCGGAGGGCTGCGTCCAGGCGGTGGTTGCAGCGTTCGCGGGAGCGTTCGGCGCCGTGGGCGCGTACGCGGTCCAGCTCGGCGGGGTCGTTGAGGAGTTCCTGTGTCTTCTCGCGGACGGACCGGAGCTCCTCGACCACCGCGTCGGCGGTGACGGCCTTCAGTTCGGAGTAGCCCTTCAGGGTGCCCGCCAGCTCCGCAGGGTCCTTGCGGGTGCACGCCGCCAGGATTTCCAGGAGGTTCGCGATGCCCGGCTGCTCGTCCGGCGCGTAACGCACCTCACCCCGGTCGTCCGTCACCGCGCGCTGGATCTTGCGGCGCACGAGGTCAGGCGGGTCGAGCAGGAAGACCGTGCCCGCGGCGTCCTTGGCGGACTTGTCCATCTTGCGGGTCGGATCTGCCAGGTCACGGACCCGCGCCGCGGTCGGCGGCACCACGGAACGCGGCATCACGAACACCTCGCCGTACGTGCCGTTGAACCGCCGCGCCAGCACCCGGGCCAGCTCCACGTGCTGCTGCTGGTCGTCACCGACCGGCACCTCGTGCGCGCCCTGCAACAGGATGTCGGCGGCCATCAGCACCGGGTAGGTGAGCAGGCTCAACCGGACCGACGACCGGCCCTCCGACTTCTCCTTGAACTGGATCATCCGGGCGGCCTCGCCGTAGGTGCAGGTGCACTCCAGCACCCACGTCAGCGCGCCCAGCTCGCGGACCAGGTCGGACTGCACCGCCACCGACCTCGGATCGACGCCGGCGGCGATGAGCACCGCCAACTGCTCCCGGGTCAGTGATCGCAGCCTCGACGGGTTGTGCGAGGTCGTCATCGCGTGCAGGTCGCTGATGAAGTAGACGTCCTCTTCGGTGCCCTCGGCGGCCCACCGCCTGATGGCGCCGAGGTAGTTGCCCAGTTGGACGGGGCCGGACGGGGTGATCGCGGACAGCCTGATCATGGTCATCCCTTCGGGTGTGCCCGCTCGACGTGGCCCCCCGAAAGCACGAAGGCCGCCCAGCGGGCGGCCTGCGTTCGTCTGACGCGCAGTTCTCAGGGCCGCCTGAAGGCGGACCACCAGAACGGGTGGAGAGTGCGCATAACCGCGATCTTACCGTGTTACCCCCGTGTGTCGCGGTTTACATTCTTTCCATGTACGTCGTGCTGTTGGAGTACACCGCCCCGTTGGACGAGGTCGACTACGCCTTGCCGGATCACGTGGAGTGGCTGAAGAAGCAGTACGAGGCCGGGCGCTTCCTGGCCTCGGGCCGTCAGGTACCCCGCGTGGGCAGCGTGATCATCGCGCGGCCGATGCTGCGCGGGAAGCTGGACGCGCTGCTCGCCACGGACCCGCTCGCGATCCGCAAGCTGGCGAAGTACCAGGTGGTCGAGTTCCAGGCCACCCGGACGGCGCCCGAGCTGGCCAGGGTCAACGAGGCAGTGATGGGCTAGCCGCGAGCGGCCCGCGTCCCACCCGGCGCATGTCGGGTGGTGGGTCTCACACGGCCGTCTTCCGGTCCTTCTTCGCGACCTTCCCGACCTTCCCGATCTTGCCGATCTTGCCGGGCCTGCCGACTTCGCGTTCGTCCTTGCGCTCTTGCTTCGCGGCCTTCTTCGCGGCCTTCTCCCTGGCCTTGAGCAGCACCACGACCGGGCAACGCTTGCACCGCGGTGTAGACCGACAACACTTCTTCTTCACCTTGACCTTGCCCACGCGCCGTGCTCCACTCATCCGGGTGTCCACAGGGTAGGTGAGGCTGACCTCACCTACGGTACGTGTGTGGTAAGGGCGTTCCGCCCGGTAGGCTGTCGTCAAGGCTGCGCGCGATCCAACGTCCGGCGCCTGGCTTCCCCCGCACAGACAGCTCTAGGAGTTCCGCGTGCCCACGGCCACCGCGTCGATCAAGGAAACGCTGGTCCGCAACGACCTGCGCAACGTCGCGATCGTCGCGCACGTTGACCACGGCAAGACCACACTCGTCGACGCCATGCTTCGCCAGTCCGGCGCCTTCTCCGCGCGAGCCGAGCTCGTCGACCGGGTCATGGACTCGGGCGAGCTGGAGCGCGAGAAGGGGATCACGATCCTCGCCAAGAACACCGCGGTCCGCCGCGAGACGCCCGACGGCCCGGTCACCATCAACGTGGTGGACACCCCCGGCCACGCCGACTTCGGTGGTGAGGTCGAACGCGGCCTGTCCATGGTCGACGGCGTCGTGCTGCTGGTGGACGCCTCCGAAGGCCCGCTGCCGCAGACCCGGTTCGTGCTGCGCAAGACGCTGGCCGCCGGTCTGCCGGTGATCCTGGTGGTGAACAAGGTCGACCGCCCCGACGCCCGGATCTCCGAGGTCGTCGAAGAGGCCCACGACCTGCTGCTCGACCTGGCCAGCGAGGTCGGCGCCGACGAATCGGTGCTGGACCTGCCGGTCGTCTACGCGTCGGCGCGCGCCGGCCGGGCGTCGCTGAACCAGCCCGAGGACGGCGGCCTGCCGGACGAGGAGAACCTCGACGTCCTGTTCGAGGTGCTGTTCAAGCACATCCCGGCCCCGATGGGTGACGCGGACGCGCCGCTGCGCGCGTTGGTGACCAACCTCGACGCGTCGTCGTTCCTCGGCCGCATCGCGCTGTGCCGCATCGAGTCCGGCACCATCCGCAAGGGTGAGACGGTCGCGTGGTGCCGTGAGGACGGCACGATCCAGAAGGTCCGGATCACCGAGCTGCTGATCACCGAGGCGCTGGACCGCGTGCCCGCCGAGACGGCGCGCGCGGGTGACCTGGTCGCCATCGCCGGCATCCCGGAGATCACCATCGGCGACACGCTCGCCGACGTGGACAACCCCGAGCCGCTGCCGCGGATCACCGTGGACGAGCCCGCGATCTCGATGACGATCGGCGTGAACACCTCCCCGCTGGCCGGTCGCGGCGGCGGCACCAAGCTGACCGCGCGCGTGCTCAAGGCCCGGTTGGACTCGGAGCTGGTCGGCAACGTCTCGGTGCGCGTGCTGCCCACCGAGCGCCCCGACACCTGGGAGGTGCAGGGCCGCGGTGAGCTGGCGCTGGCCATCCTGGTCGAGCAGATGAAGCGGGAAGGCTTCGAGCTGACCGTCGGCAAGCCGCAGGTGGTCACCAAGACGGTCGACGGCAAGCTGCACGAGCCGTTCGAGCGCCTGACCATCGACGCGCCGGAGGAGCACCTGGGCGCCATCACCCAGCTGCTGGCCAACCGCAAGGGCCGGATGGAGAACATGTCCGGCCACGGGTCCGGTCGGATCAAGCTGGACTACGTGGTGCCGTCGCGCGGCCTGATCGGGTTCCGCACCGAGTTCCTGACCGAGACGCGCGGCACCGGTATCGCGAACGCGGTGTCCGAGGGCTACGCCCCGTGGGCCGGCGAGATCCGGACCAGGCACAACGGTTCGCTGGTGGCCGACCGGTCCGGGTCGATCACGGCGTACGCGATGATCCAGCTGGCCGACCGGGGCACGTTCTTCGTGGAGCCGGGCGCGGACGCGTACGAGGGCATGGTCGTCGGCGAGAACCCGCGCGCGGAGGACCTGGACGTCAACGTCTGCCGTGAGAAGAAGCTGACGAACATGCGCACGTCGACCGCGGACGTGATGGAGACCCTGGCCCGGCCGCGGAAGCTGTCGCTGGAGGAGGCGCTGGAGTTCTGCGCCGCCGACGAGTGCGTCGAGGTCGCGCCGGAGGTCGTGCGGGTGCGGAAGGTCATCCTGGACGCCAACCAGCGCGGCCGCGAGCGCAACCGCAACAAGCTGCGGGGCTGATCTTCTACTCCTTATATATAGGGTGTGCTGACGGGCACCCAGGGCTACGGCCCTGGGTGCCCGTCGCTTTCCGCGTCACGGGCGCGTGACGTCGGCGGGACGATCACGCGGCGGCCGCGTGACGGCCGTGTGACCGCGCGCGGAGGTCGGCAGTGTGTCGCCGGCCACGTGTGCGTGGGTGTGTGTGGTGAATCGGAGCGGGAGTCGCGGGACCTGGCCGTCAACTGTCAGCGGCGTCTGGCACGCTCGTACTCATGGGGAAGCGAACGGTTCTAGCGGTGGTGGCTGCGTTTGCCCTGGCGGGCTGCTCGGCGACACCACCTCCGCCCCTCGTGCCGTCGACGCCGGGGATGACGGTCGTCCCGAAGGAGAAGCTGAACGAGATCGTCGTCGGCATGGACGACGTCAAGGGCGGCTACAACCCGCACACCCTGGCCGCCCAGAGCACCGTCACCACCGCGCTGGCCGCGCTGCTGCTGCCGTCGACCTTCCGGACCGACGCGGACGGCAGCCCGCGGCTCGACCTGGACCTCGTGGTCAGCGCCGAGGTGACCAGCGCGGAACCGTACACGGTCACCTACACGCTCCGGCGGGACGCGAGCTGGTCGGATTCGGCGCCGATCGCGGCCGAGGACTTCGTCTACCTCTGGCAGCGGATGCGGGAGGAGCCCGGCGTCGTGGACCCGGCCGGGTACCGGCTGATCGACGACATCACCAGCCGCGAGGGCGGCAAGGTGGTCGAGGTCGTGTTCAGCAGGCCCTACCCCGGCTGGCGGAGCCTGTTCCGCAACCTCCTGCCCGCCCACCTGCTCAAAGACGCCCCCGGCGGGTGGAGCGCGGCCCTCTCGGACAGCTTCCCGGCCACCGCCGGGCCGTTCGCGGTCCGCACCCTGGACCAGCCGCGCGGCGAGATCATCCTGGAGCGCAACGACCGGTTCTGGGAGCAGCCGCCCGCGCTCGACCGGCTGGTCCTGCGCCGGGCCAGCCAGCACGACACGATCGAGGCGTTGAACACCGGCGACGACCAGGTCGCCCTCATCCGCGCCGACGCGATCGCGATCAAGGACGTCGAGGAACTGGCCAAGACCACCCCGCTCTCCACGGTCGTCGTACCGCGTCCGGAAGTCGTCCAACTCCTCCTGCGGCCCGCCTCCCCGCGAATGCAGGACGTCCGCGTCCGCACCGCGGTCATGAACTCGCTCGACCGCGACGCGTTGATCGCCACCGGCACCCGCAGCGGTCCGAGCGCGAGCCTGCGCGCCGACGCCCAGGTGGTCGCGCCGAGCAAGTCCGGCTACGTCCCGACCATGCCCGCCAAGGTCGGTGACCCGGTGCAACTGCTCACCGAGGCGGGTTACACCCGGCCGACGGACGGGCAGTGGGGGCGTGACAACAAGCCGCTGGAGTTGACCATCGCCGCACCGGCCGGTGTCGAGCCGTACGTCACCATCGCGAACCAGGTTCAGCGTCAACTGTCATTGTCCGGAATCGCTTCACGCGTCCTGACAACGCAGCCCAATCAGTTGTTCGGCCAAGATCTGTCGGATACCGCCACTTCCAATGAGACCGTCGACATTGCGGTCGTGCCGCAGCTGGACACCGGTGATTCGGTCGCCGTTCTGGCTTCCGCATTCGGGTGTCGCCCGTCACCGGAGGACGGCGGTACACCCATTCCGGCGAATCTGTCCGGTTTCTGCGACCAAGCGGTCCAACCGGTCATCGAGCAGGCCCTCAGTGGCGGGCTGCTGCTCGCCGACGCCCTGCGGACGATCGAGCCGATCCTCTGGCAGCAGGCCGTCTCGATGCCGTTGTTCCAGGTAGCGGACCTGCTGGTGGTCCTACCGGAGGCCGGCAACGTCAGCGCGGGTGCACCGTTCGCCGGTCCGATGAGCACCGCGCGGACCTGGCAACGCGAAGACCGTTGACCGTTGACTCTTACGAAACACTGGCTTCAAGATGCGTTCCCGGTGCAATATTGACAGTATTCCCGTCGTCCGGTTAACGAACGCTCCCGCCCGGTAACGACGGAGTCGCATGCTGCGACCAACGTGTCACCCTTTGGTCACGATCGGCCCTTGGGCAGTGACCATGCCGCGCACTGGTTCTTATCGTGCTGCAACGGTGTGTCGGTTCGGGGCGCGTTTGGCACATCACGGTTATGGGTGGAAGTCGGCCCAAACGGTCGCTCCAACCCAGTGCTAGGAGGGCACGTGTCGATGAGGAGATCAAAGGCTGTCTCGGCGCTTGCGCTGTTGACCACGGCCGCGCTCGCGTTGAGCGCCTGCAGTGGCGGCGGAGCGGGCAGCGGCGACCAAGGCGGGCCACAGGACCTCGACCCCGGCGCGATCGGGGGTCAGGACGAGCTGTTCAAGCGTCCGAAGGTGGAGGACATCGGCGAGGTCGCGGTCGCGGTCGAAGACGCGTTCCGCAACTACAACAACAACATCGGCGCGACGAACAACTTCGTCAGCACCATCGCGCTGTCGAACGTGCAGCCCTCGCCGTACATCGCCGAACTGGTCGACGGCAAGGTCGTCATCAAGATCGACGGCGACCTGATGGAGTCCGTCAAGGTCACGTCGAGCGAGCCGCAGACGATCGAGTGGAAGGTGCAGAAGGCCGCCGTCTGGTCCGATGGCGAAGCCATCGACTGCGACGACTTCCACCTGAAGTGGCTGGTGGCCGCCAGCAAGGCCACCGTCAAGGGTGCGGACGGCGCCGAGGCCTCGATCTTCGACTCGTCGCCCACGGGCTACGAGAACATCGAGAAGCTCGAATGCTCCGAAGACGGCAAGACCATCACCACGACGTTCTTCAAGGACCAGGCGTTCGCGGACTACCGCGGCCTGTTCTCGCAGCCCGGTAGCGACAGCCTGCTGCCGGCGCACATCCTGGAGCAGAAGAGCGGCGTCGCGGACATCACCAAGGTGCTGCCGACGCAGAACGACGAGACCGTCCAGAAGGTCGCCGACTTCTACACCAAGGGTTGGCTCGGCTTCGACCCGTCGGTCGCGCTGTCCGGCGGTCCGTACATGATCGAGTCCGCGGACCTGAAGGACCAGACGGTCCTGGTGCGCAACCCGAAGTGGTGGGGCAACCCCGGCGGTCCGGCCAAGGTCATCCTGAAGACCAACCAGGACGCCCAGTCGGCGGCGCAGCAGCTGCAGAACAAGGAAGTCAAGGTCATCGCGCCGCAGGCCGACCCGGCCGTGGCCCAGTCGCTGCGCGGCGACGACGCGTTCGAGGTCTTCGCGGCCGGTGGCCAGACCTACGAGCACGTCGACTTCAACATGGCGCTGCCGCTGTTCAAGAACAACAAGGACCTGCGCCTGGCGATCGCCCAGTGCTTCGACCGGCAGCAGCTGGTCGAGAAGCTGGTGGCGGACGTGGACCCGAACGCCAAGCCGCTGGGCAGCCTGACGTTCCAGCCCAACGAGGTCGGCTACGAGGACCACTACGGCGACGTCGGCAACGGTGACGTCGCGGCGGCCAAGAAGACCCTTGAGGACGGCGGCTGGAAGCAGGGCGCCGACGGCATCTACACCAAGGGTGAGTTCCGGGCGTCCTTCAAGCTGGGCCACCGGATCGTCACGCGTCGTGCCGACACCGTCCGCATCCTGCAGGACAAGTGCAAGCAGGCCGGCATCGAGATCATCGACGACCAGACCGCCGACTTCAACGACAAGCGACTCCCGGCGAGCGAGTTCGACGCCGCGCTGTTCGCGTGGGTCGGTGCCCCGCTGAAGGCCGGCGCGTTCGGCAACTACGCGCAGAAGGCCAAGGGTGGTTCCGGTAACTACAACAACTACGACTCCGCCGCGTTGACGGAGAAGTGGGCTGCCGCGAACCGCGAACTGGACTACCAGAAGCGCATCACCATGATGAACGAAGCGGACAAGATCATGCGTGATGACCTGCACAGCATCCCGCTGTTCCAGCTGCCCGACTTCGCCGCGTCGAGCGCGGACATCGGCCCGATCTCCTACATCGGTGTCGGTGGTGGCGTGACCTGGAACCTCTACGCCTGGCAGAAGAAGTAAAGTCGGGCTTGGGTCCGGATAGTTAAAGCATTACCCAACCGCCGGGGGGCCGGTGCCACAAGCACCGGCCCCCCGGACGGTGTCCGCGTCCGGTAGGCTCCCACGCTCGCACGCGGGGGTGCCTAGGGAGACTAGAGACTCGTCATGTTCCGTTACACAATCCGGCGGTTGTTGATCTCGATTCCGCTGTTGATCGTCGCTTCATTCCTCTGTTTCGGACTCGTCAACGCCATGGGCGACCCCCTGGGCGAGTGGAAGCTCCAGAAGCCCCGGACACCGGCGGAGATCGCCGCTGCCTACGAGCGGACGGGCTACAACAAGCCGTTCGTGGAGCGCTATGTCTCCTGGGCGGGAGACTTCGTGACCGGCGACTGGGGCGAGTCCGTCACCCCCGGCAACGCGGGCCGGCCGGTGAAGGAAGAGCTGATCAAGGCGTTCGGTGTGACCGCGCGGCTGGTCCTCGGCGCGGAGATCATCGCGCTGTTCCTCGGTATCGCCGTCGGCGTCCTCGGCGCGGTCAGACAGTATTCGATATTCGACTACACGGCGACCGGGATATCGTTCACGATGTTCTCGATGCCGTTGTTCTGCGTAGCCCTGATCCTCAAGGCGGGCGGCATCCAGCTGAACAACTGGTTGGAGTCGATCGGCGCGGACCGGTGGATCACCACCGCGGGTCCACCGGGCGAGGGGTTCAGCGGCGGCTTCGGCGAGCAGGTGTTCCAGTACAGCGGCGCCTTCGTCCTGCCCACGATCTGCCTGGTGCTCATCCAATTCGCGCTCTACAGCCGTTTCCAGCGCGCTTCGATGCTGGAGACCCTCAACGCCGACTACGTGCGCACGGCGCAGGCAAAGGGTGTTTCGCAGGCCAGGTCCATCTTCCGACACGCGTTCCGCAACGCGCTCATCCCGATCGTCACGGTGTCCTCGCTCAACATCGGCGCCCAGTTCGGTGGCGCGGTGATCACCGAAACGGTGTTCGGCTGGTCGGGCATGGGCAAGTTCGTCATCGAGGCGATCGTGAAGATCGAGCCCTACCAGGTGCTCGGCTTCATGATGGTGACGGCCGTGTTCATCATCGCGTTCAACCTGATCGCGGACATCATGTACGCCGTTCTGGACCCGAGGATTCGCCTTGACTGAGATCGGTTCCCCCGTGGCGCAGGCTCCCGCGCCCCCGCAGGGCGAGGCGAGCACATTCGACGCGACCACGGCGCGCAAGCAGTGGCAGGTCATCCTGCGCCGGTTCACCCGGCACAAGCTGGCCGTGTTCGGCCTGATCCTGTTCGTGGCGCTGGTGCTGTTCGCCTTCCTGGGCGGCGTGTTCTGGAAGTACCCGTACACGGACCTGGGCTTCAAGCGGTACCTGCCGCCCAGCGGCGACCACCCGTTCGGCACCGACCGGCTGGGTGGCGACATGGTCGCCCAGATCATCCGCGGCACCCAGTTCTCGTTGCAGATCGCGATGATCGTGGCGTTCCTGTCCACGGTCATCGGCGTGGTGCTGGGCGCGCTGGCCGGCTACCTCAAGGGCTGGGTCGACACCCTGATCAGCCGCTTCATCGACCTGCTGCTGGTCATCCCCAGCCTGATCATCGCGGCTGTGCTGGCGCGCAACACCTTCGTGGTCTCGGTGACGGGCGGCAGCGGCAGCAACAGCAACTGGTTGGTCGTGGCGCTGTACCTGGGCCTGATCGGCTGGCTGTCGGTCGCCCGCGTGATCCGCGGCATGGTGCTGTCGTTGCGCGAGAAGGAGTTCGTGGAGGCCGCCCGCGCGTTGGGCGCGTCCACGTTCCGGATCGTCTTCCGGCACATCCTGCCCAACACCATTGACGTGATCATCGTCAACGCCACATTGGCCATCGCGCAGGCGGTGTTGTTGGAGGCCGCGTTGTCGTTCCTCGGTCTGGGCGTGCAGAGCCCGGACACGTCGCTCGGCCTGATGATCAGCCAGAACAAGAACGAGTTGACGTTGCACCCGTGGGTGTTCTTCCTGCCGTTCGTGTTCATCGTGCTGATCTCGCTGTCGGTGAACTTCATCGGCGACGGTCTCCGGGACGCCTTCGACCCGCGGCAGAAGAGGGTGAAGGCATGAGTGAGATGGACGTGATGCAGACACCCGAGTCCTCGGCCTGGGAGAACACGGCCGGCTCCGGCGGCGAGAAGCTGCTCCGGGTCGAGAACCTCTCGGTGGACTTCCCGACCGACGACGGCACCGTGCACGCGGTGCGGGACGTGTCGTTCACCCTCGGCGCCGGCGAGGTGCTGGGCGTCGTGGGCGAGTCGGGTTCGGGCAAGTCGGTGTCGTCGATGGCGATCATGGGCCTGCTGCCCAAGACCGCGCGGATCGGCGGGTCGATCAAGTTCAAGGACCGCGAACTCGTCGGCCTGAGCTACAAGCAGATGCAGCCGGTCCGCGGCAACGGCGTCTCGATGATCTTCCAGGACCCGATGACGTCGATGAACCCCGTGTACACGGTGGGCTGGCAGCTCGCCGAGGCGTACCGGGCGCACCACGACGTGTCGAAGAAGGCGGCCTGGACCAAGGCCGTCGAGGCCCTGGAACTGGTCGGCATCCCGCAGCCGGACCGCCGCGCGGCGCAGTACCCGCACGAGTTCTCCGGCGGTATGCGGCAGCGCGCGATGATCGCCATGGCGATCATCAACGACCCGGACGTGATCATCGCGGACGAGCCGACCACGGCGCTGGACGTGACGGTGCAGGCGCAGATCCTGGACACGCTGCTGCGCATCCGGGACGAGACGAGCGCCGGCATCGTGGTCATCACGCACGACCTGGGCGTGGTGGCGGGCATGGTGGACCGCGTGCAGGTGATGTACGGCGGCACCGTGGTCGAGCAGGGCACCGTGGACGAGGTCTTCGAGGCCCAGCGGATGCCCTACACGGTCGGCCTGCTGGGTTCCATCCCGAACCCGAACATGCTGGGCAAGCGGCTCACCCCGATCAAGGGCGCGCCGCCCTCGCTGATGAACCTGCCGCAGGGCTGCTCGTTCTCGCCGCGCTGTCCGCTGGCGATCGACGAGTGCCGCGAGACCGAGCCGCTGCTGCTGGAGACCGACCGGTCCGGCCACTTCGCGCGGTGCCACCGCTCCGCGCACCTGGCCACCATCGAGAACCCGCAGCGGTTGTTCGCGCACGACGAGATCGGCGTGGTGGAGAACCCGGCTTCGCTGACCATCGCGAACCCGGACATGCCCATCGCCGAGGACGTCGACGTGGTGGAAGCGCGGCTGCAAGAAGAGGAGAACCCGACCTCATGACGTCGACTCGGCAAGATTCTCCGGCGGTGAACCCGCAGGCCGGGGGACTGGCGTCCGGCGGACGTCCGGGCGAGACCCCGCTGTTGGAGGTCAAGGACCTGGTCAAGTCGTTCCCGGTGCGCGGCGGCGGCATCATCCCGCGCACCGTGGGCCAGGTGCAGGCCGTGTCCGGGGTGAGCTTCGACCTGTACCCGGGCGAGACGCTGGGCCTGGTCGGCGAGTCCGGCTGCGGCAAGTCCACCACCGGGCGGGCCATCCTCCAGCTGCACAAGCCGACGTCCGGCTCGGTGAAGTTCGAGGGCCGCGAGTTGACCTCGCTGCGCGGTCGCGGGCTGCGGACCGTGCGGCGGAACATGCAGATCGTGTTCCAGGACCCGTACGCCTCGCTGAACCCGCGCTGGCAGATCAACGAGCTGATCTCCGAGCCGTTCAAGATCCACGGCCTGCCGGAGGGCGACGGCGGCGGTGACGTGCAGCGGCGGGTCAACGAGCTGATGGAGCTCGTCGGCCTAAACCCGGAGCACCGCAACCGGTACGCGCACGAGTTCTCCGGCGGTCAGCGCCAGCGCATCGGCATCGCCCGCGCACTCGCGCTCAACCCGAAGCTCGTGGTGCTCGACGAGCCGGTGTCCGCGCTGGACGTGTCGGTGCAGGCGGGCGTGGTGAACCTGTTGGAGGAGTTGCAGGAGCGCCTCGGGCTGGCGTACCTGTTCGTGGCGCACGACCTGTCGGTCGTCCGGCACATCTCCGACCGGGTCGCGGTGATGTACCTCGGCAAGATCATCGAGATCGGCGAGCGGGAGGACATCTACGCCCGGCCGATGCACCCGTACACGCAGGCGCTGCTGTCCGCGGTGCCGGTGCCGAACCCGAAGGTGGAACGCCAGCGCCAGCGGATCGTGCTCGCCGGTGACGTTCCGTCGCCGGTGAACCCCCCGTCGGGCTGCCGCTTCCGCACCCGCTGCTGGAAGGCGCAGGACATCTGCGCCGTCGAGGAGCCCAAGCTGGAACGGCGCGGCGACGGCGAGGGCACCCTCTCCGCCTGCCACTTCGCCGAGGTAATGCCGGCTTTGGTCGGCTAGTGCGTGTCGTCAGGGCCACCGCCATTCGGTGGCCCTGACCCGCCCGCGAGGTCGCGTCGACCGTTCGTGACTGATTTTCCGGCGATCACGCTTTTTAGATCGTCGGAAAATCAGGCGCGAGCGGTCGACTTCCAGGCGACCGAGCCCGCGACGCCGGAGGCGGCGCCATCCAACACAGCAACTACTCTGATCCGGTGACGCTCACTGCTCCACCCAGGCTGCTGCTGGTACACGCACACCCCGACGACGAAAGCCTGTGGACGGGCGGCACCATCGCCCGCTACTCGGCGATGGGTGTGCACGTCACCGTGGTCACCTGCACCCTCGGCGAGGAGGGCGAGATCATCCCGCCGGCGCTCCGGGAGCTGGCCGCGGACGCCGCCGATCAACTCGGCGGGTACCGGGTCGCCGAGCTGAGATCGGCGTGCGCGGCGCTGGGCGTGACCGACCACCGGTTCCTGGGCGGCATCGGCCGCTGGCGGGACTCCGGGATGGCGGGTGTCGAGGCGAACAACCACCCGCGCGCGTTCGCGAGCGGCTCGTTCGACGAGCAGGTCGCCGCGCTGTCGGAGATCATCACCTCGGTGAAGCCGCAGGTCGTCGTCACTTACGACGCGTTCGGCGGCTACGGCCACCCCGACCACATCCGGGCGCACCAGATCACCATGGCGGCGGCGGTGGACGTGGACCGCGTTTTCCACGCCGTGACGTCGCGTGCGGCGACGGAGGCGGGCGCCGCCGCGTTGGCGGAGATGGCGGACCTGCCGTGGCGGCTGCCCGCCGAGGGCGAGCTGCCGGTCACCGATGACGCCGTCATCACCAGCACCATCGACATCTCCGAGCACCTGGTGGCGAAGCTGCGCGCGTTGCGGGCGCACTCCACGCAGGTCAGCGTGTGGCAGGACGGTTCGGGTGGCGCGAGTTACGCGCTGTCCAACGGCATCGCGCAGCCCGTCGTGCAGGCCGAGTACTACGTGCTGGCCAAGGGTCCCGCGGAGGGCGCGGAGACAGACCTGTTCGGGGGGCTGGATTGAGCGATCGCCTGGCGCTCGTCGGGATCGCGGTCGCGGCGTTCGTGCTCGCGGTGCTGGAGCTGTTCTTCCTGCCGTTGCGGCTGGACGGCACCTTGTTGCCGCGCGTGGAGGATTGGCCGTTCCCGGTCACGGTGGTGCTCGCGATCGTGACCACGCCGCTGCTGGTGCTGGCCGCGTCACGGCACGCGCACCGCACGTTGGCCGCGGTGTCGCCGCTGCTGGTGTGGATCGGCACGTTGCTGCTGTTCGGCCTGTTCGGTCCGGGCGGTGACGTGGTGCTCCTCAACGACTGGCGCACGCTGGTGCTGTTCGCCGGCGGTGTGCTGCCGAGCGCCATCGCGGTCGGCGCCCACATGGGGAGGCAGGCCGGTGCCCGAGACGATCACTGACCGGGACGTGGTGCGGGCGTTGCGGCCGTTCGTCCGGGCGACGGGGCCGCTGCTGGACACCCTCCGTGACGCGAACCTGCTCGGCCTGCGCGACCGGGAGGTCGAGAAAGGCGCCGACCGCAGGCTCGTGGACAAGCTGTGGGACCAGCTGGCCGCGGTGAAGGTGCCCGGCACGGCCGCGTGGGTCCGGATGGACGTGCACCAGCGCGACGAGTTCTGGCTCAACCGGGTCGGCCGGCTGGTGTCGCTGATCGCGGCCCTGCCCGGTATCGGCGGCGTGCTGGCCGACCGGCTGCCGATCCAGTCCGCGCTGGGCGCGGCGGGGCAGGGACTGCTGCTGTCCGCGATCGCGGGGGAGCACGGGTTCACCTCGACCGAGGACCGGGTGCGGCTGCTCGCGCACGTGCTGTTCCAGCGGGAGGTCGACGGGCGCGCGGTCGATCCCCGGGAGGACGAGCAGACCGCCGAGCTGACCGAGGAACTGCGGGAGCGGTCCACGTTCAAGGCGATCGGCGCGACGATCTGGAAGCTGGCCAAGGTCCTCTGGAAGCTGGAGGACGAGCTGGACAAGCGGCCGCGGGGCCGGTTCTACCACCAGGCGCTGGGGATGCTGCCCGTGGTCGGCGTGGTGGGCGACTACTTCGGCGAGCGGTCGGCGTTGAAACGGGTCCGCGCGGCCGCCTACGAGTGGTTCGAGACCCAGTAGCGGTAGCGGTGGTGCTCGACGCAGCCCAGGGACTCGTAGAGCGTGATCGCGGGCTTGTTGTGCTCGGCCACCTGCAACGCGCACGTCGTCGCGCCGTGGTCGAGCCCCCACGTCGCCAGACCGCCCATCAGGCGGCGGGCCAGACCCAGCCTGCGCGCCTCGGGGCGCACGGCGAGCCGTGCCACGTGGAGCAGGTCGCCGACGACGGCGCCGCGCACGGCGGCCAGCACCTGCCCGTGTTCGGTGACCGTGCCGAAGCCGACCTTGTCCCCGGACGCCAGCACGTGCCGTTGCGCCGCCGTGGGGTCCGGTTGGGCGGCCAGCTCCCACCATTCGGGAACCGGGGAATCCGACACGACCACGTCGGCCGACTTCGGAGTTGCGAACCCAGCCGTCCGGCCGGTCATCACCAGCGACTCCGCGCCACCCGGGTGATCGAGATCGACCCGCCAACCGGCCGCCTCGACCCCCGCCTCGGCGGGTGCTCCGATGACCACGTGGGCGGTCGGTGTGATGCCGTGCGCGGTCGCGAACCCGATCACCTCGGCCAACGCGTCGGCGACCGGCAGACCCGGATCACCCGTGGTCAGCGCGCTGTTCGCCCGTCCGGTGAACCCGCCGGCGGCGCGCAGCCGCCACTGCCCGAGCGGTCGGTCCACCAACGCCGGCCACGCGTCCGCGCACCGTTGCTCCAACTCGGTGACGTGCTCCACCCCCGCATCGTGCCGGGTGCAGGTGAGCGGCGGTCTGTGAGCTGGAGCACGGTGCTGATAAGGCAAGCCTGACCGTTGGACAATCGAATCCGCCGCGTACTCTCCGGCTTGCGCGGTGTGGACCAGAACAAGAGCAGGAGAGCGCAGTGACCTATGTGATCGCCCAGCCGTGCGTGGACGTGCTCGACAAGGCGTGCATCGAAGAGTGCCCCGTCGACTGCATCTACGAAGGCGACCGGATGCTGTACATCCACCCGGATGAGTGCGTCGACTGTGGTGCTTGCGAGCCGGTGTGCCCCGTGGAGGCCATCTACTACGAGGACGACGTGCCGGACGAGTGGAAGGAGTACACGAAGGCGAACGTGGACTTCTTCGACGAGCTGGGCTCCCCCGGTGGGGCCTCCAAGGTCGGCAAGGTCAGCGCGGACCCGGGCTTCATCAAGGCTCTCCCGCCGCAGGCGTCGCACGAGTGACTTCGGGTAACCCTGGTTCGGGCAGGTCGGGTGCGGCTCGGATGAGGCTGCCGGACTTCCCGTGGGACTCGCTGGCCGACCACGCCGCCAAGGCGCGCACGCACCCCGGTGGCGTGGTCGACCTGTCCATCGGCACGCCGGTGGACCCGGTCCCGGAGCTGATCCAGCGCGCCCTCGGCACGGTCGCGGACTCGCCCGGCTACCCGACCACGCACGGTGTCGTGGAGTTGCGGGAGGCCGTGGTCGGCGCGTTGACGCGGCGGCACGGTGTGCCGGCGCTCGACCCCGTGGCGGTGCTGCCGACCATCGGGTCGAAGGAGCTGGTGGCCTGGCTGCCGACGTTGCTGGGCCTGGGGCCGGGTGACGTGGTGGCGATCCCGGCGTTGTCGTACCCGACTTACGAGGTGGGCGCGCGGCTGGCCGGTGCGACTCCGGTGCGGCTGGCCGACGGCGAGCCGCCGCCGCCCGGGACGGGGTTGGTGTGGCTGAACTCGCCGTCCAACCCGACCGGTCGGGTGCAGGACGCCTCGCAGTTGGCGCAGGCCGTGGCGGATGCCCGTGCGGTGGGGGCGGTCGTCGCGTCCGACGAGTGCTACCTGGCGTTGTCGTGGACGGCGCAGCCGGTGTCGGTGCTGCTGCCTTCGGTGAACGGCGGGAGCCTGGACGGCTTGATGGCCGTGCACTCGCTGTCGAAGTCGTCCAACCTGGCCGGGTACCGGGCGGGGTTCGTGACGGGTGATCCGGCGTTGGTGGCGTCGTTGCTGGAGGTGCGCAAGCACGCGGGCATGATCATGCCCCGGCCCGTGCAGGCGGCCATGACGGCGGCGTTGAGCGACGACGCGCACGTGGCCGAGCAGAGCGAGCGCTACCGGGCACGTCGTGACCTGCTGCTGCCCGCGTTGACCAAGGCCGGGTTCACCGTGGACCACTCCGAAGCCGGCCTCTACCTGTGGTCCACCCGGGACGGCGAAAACGCCTGGGACACCATCGCCTGGCTCGCCGACCGCGGCATCCTGGCCGCCCCCGGCACCTTCTACGGCCCCACCGGCGACAAGCACGTCCGCATCGCCCTCACCGCGACCGACGACCGCATCGCCACCGCCGCAGACCGCCTAACCCCCTGACCCCGCCCGTTCCGAACGTTGAATTCGCCTGTCCCGAACGTTGGACACGCGCGTTCTGAACGTCGGACACGCGCGTGTCCAACGTTCGGAACAGGCGAGTTGAACGTTCGTGTCAGGTGAGTGGCGGACGGTCAGTCGTTGGAGTGGAGGGCGGCGTTGAGTTCTACGCCGGTGCCCTTGCGGGGGAGGACCTTGACGGCGCCGGAGACGGAGTCGCGGATGAACAGCAGGTTGGACATGCCGGAGAGTTGGCCGGCCTTGACCACGGTGCCGTCGGCGCCGGTGACCTTGGTGCCCGCGGTGATGTAGAGGCCCGCCTCGACGACGCAGTCGTCGCCCAGCGAGATGCCCACGCCGCCGTTCGCGCCGATCAGGCAGCGCTCGCCGACGGAGATGACCTGCTTGCCGCCGCCGGACAGGGTGCCCATGATCGACGCGCCGCCGCCGACGTCCGAACCGTCACCGACGACCACTCCGGCGGAGATGCGGCCTTCGACCATCGAGCTGCCCAGGGTGCCGGCGTTGAAGTTCACGAAACCCTCGTGCATCACGGTCGTGCCGGACGCCAGGTGCGCACCCAGCCGCACCCGGTCGGCGTCGGCGATCCGCACACCGGACGGCACGACGTAGTCGACCATGCGGGGGAACTTGTCGATCCCGAAAACGGTCACCGGGCCACGGGCGCGCAGACGGAGGCGGGTCTGCTCGAACCCCTCCACCGCGCACGGCCCGAAGTTCGTCCACACCACGTTGTTGAGCAGCCCGAACACGCCGTCCAGGTTCGCCCCGTGCGGCCGGACCAGCCGCGACGACAGCAGGTGCAGCCGCAGCCACACGTCGTAGGTGGAGGTGGGCGCGTCGGACAGCGACGCGATGCCGACCCGGACGCCGACCACCTCCACGTCACGTTCGGCGTCCGCGCCGAGCTGCTTGGCGGCGGCCTCACCGAGCGCAGCCGAGATCTCCGCGGACGACAGCAGCGCCACGCCGGACTCGGCGGACCCGAGCGACGGCGACGGGAACCACGTGTCCAGCACAGCGCCGGTAGGGGTGACGGTGGCGAGTCCGACGCCGTACGCGCCGGTGGGGTTTGCGGTGCTCACGGGGACCAACGGTAACGTGCGCCAAGTGGCCGACACCTTGCACCTAGCCGCCGATCCCGTCGAGCTGACCGCCGCGCTGGTCGACGTGCCCAGCGTCTCCGGCGACGAAGCCCGCCTCGCCGACCTCGTCGAACGCTCGCTCAAGGAGCAGACCACCCTCGAAGTCGCGAGGTCCGGCAACGCCGTGCTGGCCCGCACGAACCTCGGCCGGCCGACCCGCGTCGTGCTGGCCGGCCACCTGGACACCGTGCCGATCAACGCCAACCTGCCGTCCCGGCTGGAGAACGGCATCCTGCACGGCTGCGGCACGGTCGACATGAAGGGCGGTGACGCGGTGATGCTGAACCTCGCCGCCACCGTCCAGGACCCGCGCCACGACCTGACCTTCGTGTTCTACGACTGCGAGGAGATCGAAGCCGTCCGCAACGGCCTCGGCCGCATCGAACGCGACCTGCCGGAGTGGCTGAAGGGCGACCTGGCGATCGTGTGCGAGCCGTCCAACGGCGTGATCGAGGCGGGCTGCCAGGGCACGATGCGCATCGACATCCGCACCAAGGGCGTCCGCGCCCACACCGCCCGCGGCTGGATGGGCGTGAACGCCATCCACGCCATCGGCGAGGCCCTGCGCCGCTTGGAGGCCTACCAGCCCCGCCAGGTCGACATCGACGGCTGCCTGTACCGCGAGGGCCTGCAAGCGGTGAAGATCAGCGGCGGGGTGGCGGGCAACGTCGTCCCGGACGAGGCCGTTCTCACCGTCAACCACCGGTTCGCCCCCGACCGCACGCCGGCGCAGGCCGAACAGCACCTGCGCGAGCTGTTCGACGGCTACGACGTCACGGTCACCGACATGTCCCCGGGCGCCCTGCCCGGCCTCAGCGCGCCGACCACGCGAGAACTGATCGAGGCCGCCGGCGGCACCCCCGTCGCCAAGCTCGGCTGGACGGACGTGGCCCGGTTCGCCGCCCTCGGCATGCCCGCGGTCAACTACGGCCCCGGCGACCCGCTGCTGGCGCACACGCAGCAGGAGAACGTCCCGGTGAACCAGATCCGGCACTGCGTTGAAGTCCTGACCCGCTTCCTGAGCTGACCGGTCACCCGCCACTAGACTCCAGCTAATGACGGACAGCGTGGACGAGCACCCCAGGGAGAAGCAGCGCGGACCGGTCGTCCTGCGTCGTGGGCGCCGCGACGAGCTGACCACCACGGACCAGCGGTTGCTGGACTCGCGCGGCCCGAGCGACTGGGTGCACACCGACCCGTGGCGGGTGCTGCGCATCCAGGCGGAGTTCGTGGAGGGTTTCGGCGCGTTGGCCGAGCTGCCCAGCGCGGTGACCGTGTTCGGTTCCGCCCGCACCGGCCGTGACCACCCCGAGTACGAGACCGGCCGCAAGCTGGGCGGCGCGCTGGCCGAGGCCGGGTTCGCGGTGATCACCGGCGGTGGTCCGGGCGCGATGGAGGCGGTCAACCGGGGCTGTTCGGAGGCGGGCGGGTTCTCCGTCGGTCTGGGCATCGAGCTGCCGTTCGAGCAGGGCCTGAACCCGTGGGTCGACCTGGGCGTGAACTTCCGCTACTTCTTCGTGCGCAAGACCATGTTCATCAAGTACTCGCAGGCGTTCATCTGCCTGCCGGGCGGGTTCGGCACGCTGGACGAGCTGTTCGAGGCGTTGACCCTGGTGCAGACGAAGAAGGTCACGAAGTTCCCGGTGGTGCTGTTCGGCAAGGCCTACTGGCAGGGCCTGTACGACTGGGTGCGCGACTCGGTGCTGGCCAGCGGCAAGGTCGGTGAGAAGGACCTGGACCTGCTGTACCTGACCGACGACATCGACGACGCGGTGCGCGTGGTGAACGACGCGCACAAGGCCTGGGCGGACGCACATTGACCACGGTGACGGTGTACTGCGGATCGTTGCGGACGGTCCCCGACAGCTACCTGGAGTTGGCGGCCGAGGTCGGCAAGCGGATCGCGGACCGGGGCTGGTCGCTGGCGTGGGGCGGTGGCCGCACGTCGATGATGGGCGCGGTGGCACGGGCGGCCCGTGAGGGCGGCGCCCGCACCACCGGCGTGATCCCGCGCGGCCTGGTGGACCGCGAACTGGCCGACACCGACGCCGACGACCTGCTGGTGGTCGACAACATGCGCGACCGCAAGGCGTTGATGGAGGCGCACGGCGACGCGTTCCTGGCGTTGCCCGGCGGCATCGGCACCTGCGAGGAGCTGTTCGAGGTGTGGACGTCGCGGGTGTTGGCCATGCACGCGAAGCCGGTGGTGCTGCTCGACGTGGACGGCCACTACCGCGGTCTGCTGGAGTGGCTGGCCGAGCTGCACGGACGCGGGTTCGTGTCCCGGTTCGCGCTGGACTCGCTGGTCGTCACCGACGACGTTGACGCAGCCCTCGACGCCTGTGGTGTTTGATTGCCGCTGCTCCGCAGACGGCGGGCGAGGTCGCGTCGGGGGTTGCGGTTGACCAATCAGTGCAACTTGGCCTCGTCGAGGCCGCGGGCGGTGGCCAGGTGGGTGGCTTCCTCGGTGAACATGTCGACGTCCAGCGGTACGAACGGCGACACCTTCACGTCCAGCCGGGAGCCGGTCGTCTTGGCCTGCCAGGTGCCCATGATCTCGCCGTCCACGAGCAGCGCGCCGCGCCGGCCGAGGATGCGCCACACCTCCTTCTGGTGCGCCTTGTCCGGTACCAGCAGGTCGCGGTCGCGGGCGTTGAGGTACGGGTCGAGCGGCGGGAGCAGCCGCACCACCTCGGGTTCCGGTGGGTTCTCGAACGCCTCGATCCGGTCGGCGGGCAGCCACTCGCGCTTGGAGAGGGCGACCAGGTCGTCGGGCCACACGTCCTTCACCTCGCGCACCGGCGCGCCGAAGTAGTGCGCCACCTCGGACGGTCCGGCCGGGCCGTGCAGCCGCAGGTAGTCGGCGATGAGGGCGCCGAAGCCGTGGGAGGCGTCGGGCACGTCGTGCCGGTTCTCCAGCGGCACGAACGTCACGGTCTTCTCCGCCGGGTCGAATCGCAGCCCGGCGGGGAGCACGGCGAGCCGGAAGATCGGGTCGAACACGTGCGTGGCGTCGCAGCCCCGGCACCAGCCGGTGACGGCGGGCTGGACGCGGGGGGTGAGCCGGGACGACGCCTCGCCCTTCGTCATCGGCTCCGTCACCACCTCCCGCAGTGCGGTCGCGACGTCGTGCAGCACCTCCAGGCCGTTGTCGATCGGCGGCCGGTTCATCCGGGCCACCGCGTCGGCGTCGCTCAACGGCCACAGCCGGGCCGCCAACGCCGGCACCTCGTCGGCGCGGTGCCAGTGCGGCGCGCCCCGCACGCTCCACGTGAGGGTGAAGGCGTCCAGGTCGGGCACCCGGTCCAGCCGGGCCGCCAACGCGGGCACGGCCGACCGCTCGGAGTCCTGCAACCCGAGGTCGAACACGCGCAGGGCGGACGCCTCGGTGGTGGTCCGGTCGAACTGGTGCGCGGCGACCCGGTAGGCGATCACCCGTTCCCGGTCAGCCAAGGTCGTGGTCCAGGGTGATCAGCTCGTGCTCCAGCCGGGCCGTGCCGGAGATCCCGGCCAGCTCGCCGGTGCCCGATCCGGGCACGATGTGGCCCCAGAACCGCGCGCCCTCCGCCGACATGACCGCGCCGTGCTGGAGCACGAACGTCCCGGCCCGGCCGTCCAGCGTGCCGACGAACCGCTCGGTGCCCACGTAGCCGCCCGAGCTTTCGGATGGCTGGCACGTGGTCAGCTCGGCGGTGCTCGTGCCCTCCATGACCCCGTTGTACGCCTTGTCCACGAGCACCCGGCCCAGCTGCGGCTCCGCCTCGTCGTAGGCGGTCTGGTCCCATTTGGTGATCTTGAACGTCGACTTCGATTCCATGGCGGGGATCCTGGCAGGAAATCCTGTCAACCGCTGTCAGGTTCGCGGGTCAGGTCCGCGGGTCAGGTTCGCGTCGAGCACGGGCCACGCTCGGCACTTGTCCACAGGCCGCGTCCGAGCACCCGCAATTGTCGGACCCTTCTGGCAAGATCAAAGCAGGGGTCCCCTTGGCGAGGACCCCTGCGAAGCATGACCGTCGAGCCCGGTCGGCCCCGGCGCAGCCTGCGCTGTCAACCCCGTGGCACCGTCAGCCATGAATCCGCGCCGAACGTCACGGACGAGCCGAGCGCGCTGGAACCCTTGTAGCGGCCGTCCACAGTGTCCACGACCAGCACCAGCCGGTTGCCCGGCGACACGTTCCACACCACCGGTTCCAGGTCCAGGTCGACGGCCCGCGTGCCGGTGCCGGTGAGAGTCACGGGCTTGTGCGTGACCAGCGCGCCCAGGCCCAGCGGGTTCACCTCGTACAGGTAGGCGTAGAGCGTGGTCTTGGCGGCGCTCGGGGTCACCGTCAGGTGCGCGCGTGGCGTGCCGCTGACGGTGGTGGCGGTCCACTGCACCGGCCCGTGCCACACCGCCGCCGAGCCCCGGTCGATCAGCGGCGTCGCCACGCCCACGGGGATGCTCAGGAAGCCCTGCAACGCGCCCGACACCAGGACCGTGCCGCTTTCCGCGATGGTCGCCCGGCCCGCGCCGATCCGGTCCGCCGTCAACGGCACCGTGTCGGTCCTCGTGGTGGCCGCCGCCCATGACGGGAACGAACGCCAGCCGCCGCCGTTGTTCGGCTTGACCTGCACGGGGTGCTCGCGGTCGATGCCGTTGTCCACGCCCTTGAGGTGGTGGTCGAACCAACGGCCGACGGACGTCCAGATCTCGTTGGGCAGCCCGGCCGCGCCGAACAGTTCGGCGGTGGCGTGGTCGCCGGGGGACAGCATGAGCCGCTTGGGGCTGCCCAGCGCGCCGAAGAAGTCGGTGATCTGGCCGGGCGGGAACAGCCCGTCGTTCCACGCGTTGCCGATCATCACCGCGGCCTTGATGGACGACACCTTGGACGCGGGGGAGCGCGGCGGCGAGATGGGCAGGACGTCGGTGAACCGGTCCTCCCGGTAGGCGGTCTCCGCCTCGCGCAGCACCGGACCGGGGCGGCCGGTCAGCTTCCCGGCGGTCAGCAGGAGTTCGACGGCCTGCGCGCTGACGGTCTCGTTCGGGTAGAGCGAGCGGGCCAGGTCGGTCCACGTGCTCAGCGCCGTGACGGCCTTGATCCGCGGGTCGGCCGCGGCGGCGAGCAGGGACTGGCCGGCGCCGTAGGAGATGCCGCCGACGCCGATGCGCCCGGGGTCGCCGTTCGCCCGGGCGAGGCCCCAGTCGATCACCCGGCTGACATCGGCCACGGTGTCCGGCCCGGCCACGTCGATCTCGCCGGCCGAGTCGTAGAACCCGCGGGAGGTGTAGCTGATCACCGAGTAGCCGGACTCGTAGGCGAGCTTGGCCGCCGCGCCGACGTACTCGATGTTGCCCACCCCCCAACTCGACGGCAGCACGAGCAGCGGGAACGGTCCGCTGCCGCGTCCGGTGGGCGTGACGACGAAGGCCTTGAGCGGGGTGCCGCCCTGGCCCGGGATGGTCTCGTAGGCCACCGCGAAACCGGGCGCGGCCTGGGCGGGTGGCGCCAGGACGAGCGCCATGAGGGCGGCGAGCAGCAGGGGGAGTGATCGGCGCACGAGGTCCTCCTTGACCGTGACCGGAATCACGCAGGGTGTTACCGGTGAGTAAACACTAGGGATACTCACGAGTAGCAACGGCCTGTGACTCAGCTCACCCATTGCTGTGCCGTGGCACGATGCGGTCATGCTGTTCGGTTCACGAGAGGTCGCCCAAGACCGTGCGCTGGTGATGGCGATCGTCAACCGGACGCGCGACTCGTTCTACGACCGCGGCGCGACGTTCGAGGACACCGCCGCCATGGCCGCGGTGGACCGGGCGGTCGCCGACGGCGCGGACATCGTCGACATCGGCGGGGTGAAGGCCGGTTCCAAAGGCGAGGTGGTGGACGCCGCCGAGGAGGCGCGCCGGGTCGTGCCGTTCGTCGCGGCGGTGCGTGAGCGGTACCCGGACCTGGTGATCAGCGTCGACACGTGGAGGCACGAGGTGGGGCGCGCGGTGTGCGCGGCGGGCGCGGACCTGATCAACGACACGTGGGCGGGCGCGGACCCGGCGTTGGCGGAGGTGGCGGCGGAGTTCGGTGTCGGCATCGTCTGCTCGCACACCGGTGGCCTGGAGCCGCGCACCGATCCGCACCGGGTCCGGTACACCGACGTGGTGGCGTCCGTGGCGGCGGAACTGGTCGAGCGGGCCGAGCGGATGGTGGCGCTGGGCGTGCCGGCGGCCGGTGTGCTGATCGACCCGACGCACGACTTCGGCAAGAACACCTGGCACGGCTTGGAGCTGTTGCGGCGGCTGGACGAGCTGGTGGCGACCGGGTGGCCGGTGCTGATGGCGTTGTCCAACAAGGATTTCATCGGTGAGACCCTGGGCACGGGGCTGGAGGACCGGGTGGACGGCACGCTGGCGGCGACGTCGGTGGCCGCGTGGACCGGCGCGAAGGTGTTCCGGGCGCACCAGGTGCGGCAGACCCGTCGGGTGGTGGAGATGGTGGCGAGCATCACGGGCACCCGTCCGCCGGCGCGGGTGTTGCGGGCGTTGGCCTGAGTTCCGGCCGAGTCATTTGTGGACGTGAGTTGGGGTCCCTATCGGCGACTGTTGGCGGTCACCGGCAGGCGTTCGGTGCTCCAGCGGTCGCGGTAGTAGCCGGGGGTGTCGATCAGGTCGGCGTGGGTGCCCTGCTGGGTGATCCGGCCGTCTTCGAACACCAGGATGTGGTCGAAGTCGACCAGCGGTGCCAGGCGGTGGGTGACCAGGACGACCGTTCGGGTGGTGTGGTCGAGCACTTTGTGCAGAACGGCGTCACCGTGGTCGATGGTCAGGCCTTCGACCGGTTCGTCCAGGAGCAGGACTTCGGGGTCGGCCAACAGCGCTCGTGCTAGGAGCAGTCGTTGGCGTTGGCCACCGGACAGTGAGTCGCCGTCTTCGCCGACGACGGTGTCCCAGGGGACGTCCAGGTCCACCAACGCGGCCACCCGGTCCAGGTCATGCTGTGACGCGTCGGGGCGGGCGAGGCGGACGTTGGCCTCGACGGTGGCGTGGAAGACGTGTGCGTCGTCCAGCACGCCCTTGGCGAGGCCGGGGTGCGCGGCGGCCAGCTGTCGCAGGAACGTGCTCTTCCCTGCCCCGCTGGCGCCCACGACCCCGACACGACCGACGGGCAGCTCTGTTTCCGGTGGCGCGGCTTCCTCCGGCCTGGATAGCACCTCGCGCACGCGGCGGACCGATCCGTGCACCTCAGCCCACCGTTGGGCGGCCGACGCCAGCGGCAACGCCACCTCCAGCACGGCGACCGAGCCCAGCACGACGTGCGCGGGCGCGCCCGACAGCAGGAACGCCAACGCGACCCCGAACTGCACCCCCACCGCCACGGCCGCCAGTGCCGCCGCACCGAGGCCGCCCCGCCGTTCCCGTTCGGCCAGCGAGTCGACCACCTGCCCGGTCGCGGCCAGTTCCCGCTCCAGCGCCCCGAACGCGGTCAGCTCGGCAGCGCCGTCCAGAAGCACCACGGTCTGCTCCGCCAACGCCGACCGCAACGGTGCCAGCGCCCGCAGGTGCCGTACCGCGAGCGCATGAGCGGCCCAAGGGATGACACATACGGTCACCAACAACCCAACCAGCAACGGCCAGGCAAACCCCGTAGCCACCAAGGCGATCACGCCAACGACCACCGCCACCGCGCCCGGCAACAGACAGCGCAACAACGCATCCTGCATGGAGTCCACATCGGACACGAGCCGGGTGAGCGCGTCACCACCGTTCAACGGCCGGCGCACCAACGCGTCGTAAACCCGTCCCCGAACCTCCGCCAGGTGCCGCAACACCGCCGAATGCCCGGCCAACCGCTCGACGTACCGCATACCACCACGTGTGACGGCCAACGCCCGAACCGCCACGATCGCCACCGTCAACGCCGACAACGGCGGCTGCTCGGCGGCACGCATGATGAGCCACACAGCGGTCGTCATCAGCCCGATCCCGGCCAGTTCGGCGGCAACCCCGGCAACCACCGCCGGCACCAGTCGCCTCACCCGAACGCCACCACCCGGTCGACCTCGCCGAGCATCACCGGCCGGTGCGCGACGATCAACGCCGTGCGTCCGGACGTCAGCCGTCGGGTGGCGTGCAGCACGGCCTCCTCGGTCCCGCTGTCCAACCGGGACGTCGGCTCGTCCAACAGCAGCATCCGAGCGTCGTCCCGCACCAGCGCCCGCGCCAACGCCACCCGCTGTCGCTCACCCGACGACAGAGCGTGCTCGGCATCGACCAAGTGCTCCAACCCCATCGCCGCAGCCGCAGCCCGAACGTCCCGAACGCCACCGCCAGACCCCAACGCGATGTTCTCCCCGACCGTGCCGGGGAACAGCGTCGGCCGCTGCGGGACCCACGCGAGCTGCCGCAACCACGACTCGCGGTCCACCTCCCGCAAGTCCACCCCACCGACCAGCACTCGCCCGGACGCGGGCGTCACGAACCCCATCAGCACCGCCAGCAACGTGCTCTTCCCGACCCCGCTCGGCCCCACCAACGCCACCCGCTCACCAGGCGTGATGCGCAACGACATCCCACCCAGCGCGTCCCGCCCCGGATACCGCACCACCACCCGGTCCACCACGATCTCGGCAGTCCGCAGGTCCGGCGCCCGAGCCCCGGTCACCGTCACGGCGTGCCGGACGGCCGGTTGTCCACAGGCCGTGCCCGATGGCGTGGATTTGTCGGTCCCTTCTGGCAGGATCAAATCAAGGGTTCCCCTTGGCGGCGACCCGTGCGAAGCGCTGGGCGGGGGTCCGTGCGCAGCCGCGGCCTCCAGCACCGCCAATCCCTCGGCGGACGCGTGGAACTGCGCGCCGGCCGAACGCAACGGCAGGTAAGCCTCCGGTGCCAGCAACAACACCAACAGCGCCACCTGCAACGTCACCCCGCCGTGCAGCAGGCGCAACCCCACCGGCACCGCCACCAGTGCCACGGACAGCGTCGCCACCAGCTCCAACACCAACGCCGACAGGAACGCCACCCGCAACGTCCGCATGGTCGACGCCGCGTGCGCCCCCGCCATCGCCCGCACCGTCCCGGCCTGCGCCGCCGCCCGCCCGAACACCTTCAACGTGCCCAACCCGCGCACCACGTCCAGAAAATGCCCGCCCAGCACCGCCAACCCGGCCCACTGCGCCCGCGTCCGATCGCGGGTGTGCAGCCCGACCAGCGCGGCGAACACCGGCACCAGCGGCAACGTCACCAGGACCACCACTGCCGACGTCAGGTCGGCGAACGACAGCCGCACCACCACCGCGACCGGCACGACGGCCGCCACCGCGAGCTGGGGCAGGTACCCGGCGAAGTACGGCTCGACCGCGTCCAGCCCCTTCACCACCAATGTCACCACCGACCCGGCCCGCACCGACGGCCCGGCAGAACCGCGCAGCACCTGCTTGCGCAGAGAAGCCTTCGTCGACGACGCGAAGCGCTGCGTCACGACCCGCCCGCCCCACACCACGACCCCGCGCGCCACAACCACCGCCACCAGCCACCACGCCGACCAGCCACCGGACAGCACCGAAGCCAACACCTCGGCCTGCCCCAACACGACCACCGCCGTGACGACCGCCAACACACCGAGAACGACCGCGTACCGCCGATCAACGTGCCGCACGGGACATCCACCAGGTAGCCCACTGGAACGCCAACACCAACGGCACCACCACGACCGCCGCCCACGTCAACACCCGCAACGTCGACAGATCCGCCATCACCGACACCGTCACCACCGACCGAGCCCCGAACACCGCCACCACCGGTAGCGCGCAAACCAAAGCAGTGCAAGCAAAAGCCACCCGATACCGCTCAGCACGCAACGCCACCCAAGCCCCGCCCAACAGGCCGACAGCGATCACCGCCACCAACCCGAACGCAGGCACAGCCACCGATCCGGCCGTGAAAACCGCCGCCACCACGAACGCGACACAAGGCAGCACAAGCAAAACCGCCAGCCGCACCGCCCGTCGTCGCAACTCGCCCGGCAGCCGCCAAGCCAGAAAAACCGCACCGTGCAACGAGAACAACACCAACAACCCCGCACCCCACAGCACCGACGGCCCACCGAGCACACGTCCCAGCAGCACACCCCAGCTCACCGCGACCACCAGAGCCCCGCCCACCAACAGGAAATCCCAAGCGGGCGACCGCAACTGCACCGCGACCGTGAAGCACACCAAACCGGCCAACAGCACCGAGAACACCGTGTGCTGCGACGACAACAGCTCGCCCTCCAGCCGGGGGAACGCACCGAACAGCACGCCCACCGCCGCGACCAGCCACACCTCGTTGCCGAGGAAGAACGGCGTCACCGCCCGCAGCACCACTCGCCGCGACCGCTCGTCCCGCCCGACGACCCGCAGCAGCACCCCCACCCCGTAGTCGAACCCGGCCAACGCGAAGTACCCGCAGGTCAGGAACGCCAGCAGGCCGACCCACACACCTTCCACGACACAACCACCCCTCACAGAGCCGGAACGAGCGGCGACACGGGCGACTCGTCGGACGACACCGGTCCGCGCCGCGCCAGCCGGGCGATCAGCACCCAGTCGGCGATCGCCAGCACCGCGAACACCGCCGTGAACGCGATGAACGACACGAGCATCTGGTCCCGGCTCACGTGCGAGACCGCGTCGGACGTGGTCAGCAGCCCTTGCACCAGCCACGGCTGCCGCCCGATCTCGCGGAACAGCCACCCGCCGATCGCCGCGACGAACGGCAGCGGGATGCCGACCACCATCAGGTAGAGCGGGAACCGCAGCTTCACCACCCAGTCGCGGAACAGCAGCGGCACCGTCGCCCAGCTCACCAGCAGCAGCACGAACCCGATCTGGATCATGAACCCGAGCCCGCTCCCGTCGAGCGCGCCGACCGTGTCCAACTTCTCCGGCTGGTACTCCTGCACGATCGGGAACTGCGCGAACCCGACCCCGACCAGCAACGGCGTGGCCACGGCGGTGAGCACCACGCCCAGCCGCAGCGACCGGCGGAAGAACTCGACCTCGGTGGTGCGCCGGATGAAGTGGTAGGCGCTGACCCCGGTCAGGAACACGCCGCCGACGGTCAGCGCGGCGAAGCACACGTGCAGGAACGCGATGCCGAACGTCGGGTTGGCGAGCAGGGCGGAGAAGTCGACCATCCGCAGCACGCCGTCCCGCAGCTCGTGCCCGACGGGGTGCTGGAGGAACGCGTTCGCCATCATGATCCAGAACGCCGAGGCGTAAGCGGTCAGCGTGACCAGCCAGATGAGCGCCAGGTGCACCCACTTGTCGAGCCGGTCCCAGCCGAAGATCCACAGGCCGAGGAACGTGGACTCCAGGAAGAACGCCACCAGCGTCTCCAGCGCCAGCGGCGCGCCGAACACGTCGCCCGCGAACGTCGACAGGCCCGACCAGTTCAGCCCGAACTGGAACTCCATGACGATGCCGGTCGCGATGCCGAGCGCGTAGTTGACCACGTAGAGCCGACCCCAGAAGCGCGTCATCCGCGCGTGCACGGGGTTGGCGGACAGCGTGGCCCGGGTCTGCGTCACCGCGACCACGGTCACCAGTCCGAGCGTCAGCAGCACGAACAGGAAGTGGAACGACGTGGTGGTGGCGAACTGGAGCCGGGCCAGTCCGAGAGCATCCATGAGTAGGGACGTTATATGTAGGCAGGCAATGCAACATCGGGGATGTCCCGGATTCCTACCCCTGTCCTGACCCGTAGACTCACTACCCATGAAGTCCGACGCGTTGCGAGGTCATCTCGACGCGCTCCTGCTGGCCACGCTCGACGGCGGCCAGCTGCACGGCTACGCCATCATCGAGGCGTTGCAGAAGCGCAGCGGCGGCGCGCTGGACCTGCCCACCGGCACCGTCTACCCGGCCCTGCGCCGACTGGAGACGGCCGGACTCGTGGCCAGCGAGTGGAGCACCGTCGGCGGCCGTCAGCGCCGCACCTACCGGCTCACCAAGGCTGGTCAACGGGCCCTGGCCGCCGAGCGCACCGCGTGGCGCGAGTTCACCACCGCGATCGAGGGCGTGCTGGGAGGTGGCCCGTGGCCGGCGCAGGCCTGATCGACGACTACGTGACCGCGTTGGACCGGCGGCTGCGCGGCCCGGAGCACGTCAAGGACGACCTGCTCGCCGAAGCGCGGGACAGCCTCCACGACGCCGCCGCCGCGCACCGGGACGGCGGACTCACCGAGGAGGCCGCCCAACGCCGTGCCGTCGCCGAGTTCGGACCGGTCACCACCATCGCCCGCGAGTACCAGGGCCTGCTCGGCCTGGCACACGGCGCGCGCACGTTGCGAGCGGTGATGCTGGTCATCCCGCTGACTTTCGTCATGTGGGAGCTGAACCGCAGGTTCTGGATCGGCGCCTGGAACGACTTCGACGCACCGCCGCCCGACTGGTACCTCGCGATCGCCCGCTTCAACGACACCACGGCGTGGATCGTGGCCGGCGTGGCGATCGTGGCGCTGCTGGTCGGACGGCGACTCGCCCGGACGACGCTGAGCACCGTGACCCTGTCCAGGCTCGCGGGCGCGGTCGCCGTCGGCGCGGTCGCCGTGACCGTGCTCGGCAACGTGGCGATCCTGGCCGCCACCGCCTACCTGGACGTGACGAGGCTGGTCATGTCGCCACCGGTGGGCGCCGCGACGCTCGTCTCGTTCGTGATCGAGCTTCGGCTCGCCGTTCTGGCGCGCCGGTGTGTGGCGTTCTCGTCGGTCTGACCGGCGGGTGTGTGTCACGATCGTGTTGTGACCTCAGCGCTCATCTACATCGTCGTCATGGCGCTCGTGGCGGCCGTGGTGTTCCTGCTGGCCGCGCTGGTGTTCGGGCGTGGCGAGGAACTGGCCCCCCTGCCGCCGGGCGCGTCGCCGACCCGCCTGCCGGCCGATGACGTGACCCCCGACGACGTGCGCGACCTGAAGTTCCAGCAGGTCCTGCGCGGCTACAAGATGACCGAGGTGGACTGGGCGCTCGACCGCCTGGCCACCGAGGTCGAGCAACTGCGCGCCCGGGTCGCCGAACTCGAAGCCGAACTGGACGTCGAGCGGCAGCGGGAATCGGAGCGGGAGCCGGAGCCGGAACACGACCGGGAACCGGAACACGACCGGGAGCCCGAGCGTGACCCAGCCTGACCTGCAGGTCCGGACTGACGCACGGGCGGGGACGGCGCAGACCTGCACGGCACTGCCTGGGACGGCGTGGAACTGCACGGCATGGACCGGCACGGACCGGCACGGCATGGGGTGGGGCGGCGTCGACCGGCACAACGCGGACCGGCATGGCGAGTGGACGCTCGGCACGACCGTCCGCGGCTCCTGCACCACGCGCGCACTCCGGCACGCGGCCGGGCACTTATCCACAGCCCGGCAGTTGTCCACAGGTGTGGCTCGACGACCCGGAATTGTCGGTCCCAGCCGGCAGGATCAAAACCGGGGGTCCCCCTGGCGGGGACCCTCGCGAAGCAGCGCCATACCGTGCCGCCTGGGAGTGCACCGCATGACCGACCTCGTCCGCTGCCCGTGGGGCAACAGCACGCCGGACTACATCGAGTACCACGACACCGAGTGGGGTGTCGAGCTGCACGGTGAGGTGGCGATGTTCGAGCGGATGGCGCTCGAATCGTTCCAGTCCGGTCTGTCCTGGATCACCATCCTGCGCAAACGGGAGAACTTCCGGACCGCGTTCGCGGGCTTCGAGCCCAAGCTCGTGGCCGAGTTCGGGCCGGCCGACTTCGACCGGCTGATGGCCGACGCGGGCATCGTCCGCAACCGGGCCAAGATCAACGCCACGATCAACAACGCCCGCGCGATCGCCGAACTCGACGTGCCGCTGGACGACCTGCTGTGGTCGTTCGCGCCCGAACACCACCAACGGCCGGCCACGATCGCCGACGTGCCCGCCGTCACGCCCGAGTCGAAGGCGTTGGCCAAGGAGCTGAAGCGCCGCGGCTTCGTGTTCCTCGGCCCCACCACCTGCTACGCGCTGATGCAGGCCACCGGCATGGTCGACGACCACATCGCGGCCTGCTTCCGGGCCGGCTGAGCGGTCGGCGGGCGGTCCAGCGGCCGGTTCAGCGCCGGTCGGGCAGCCGGTTCAGCGGCCGGTGAAGTTCGGCTTGCGCTTGGCCACGAACGCGGCCACCGCCTCCCGGTGGTCCGCCGTGGCGCCCGCCTCCGCCTGCGTGCGCGCCTCCACGTCCAGCGCCGCCGCCAGCTCACCGGAGAACGCCATCGCCTCCTTGATCTTGGCGTAGGCCGTGGTCGGCCCGGCGGCCAGCTTGCGGGCCAGCGCCTGCGCCGTGGACAGCACCTCGCCGTCCGGCACCACCTGGCCCACCATGCCGATCCGCAACGCCTCCTCCGCGTCCACCGGCTGCGCGAGCAGCATCATCTCCATCGCCCGGCCGTGCCCGATCAGCCGCGGCAACGTCCACGACGCGCCGGAGTCCGCGGTCAGGCCCACGTTCGCGAACGCCATCAGGAACTTCGCGCCCGCCCCGGCGATCCGCAGGTCACTGGCGAACGCCAGCGACGCGCCCGCGCCCGCCGCCATGCCGTTCACCGCCGCGATGACCGGCTTCGGCATGCCCACGATCGTCTTGATCAGCGGGTTGTAGTGCTGCTCCACCGTGTTCAACGGCGCCGGGTCGCCCGCCTCCAGCAGCGAGATGTGCTCCTTGAGGTCCTGACCCGCGCAGAACGCCTTCCCCGCGCCGGTGATGACCACCGCCCGCACGTCGTCGTCCTCGGCGGCCTTGACCACGGCCTCCAGGAACCGCTCCTTCAACGCCACCGTGAACGAGTTGAACGACTCGGGCCGGTTGAGCGTGAAGGTGCGAACGCCGTCAGCGTCGTCGATGAGGAGTTCGGACACGGGAAGACCTCCGGTCAGTGATGGGCGAGGCTGTCGTCGACGAACTTGGCCACCGCGGGCGCGAGGCGGTTGGTGTGCCGGTCGAAGAACTCGGCCGCGTCCGTGCCCGGCCAGTCGGCGGGCAGCAGTTCGCGCGGCAGGCCGGGATCGCGGAACAGGAACTTGCGCCACGCGTGCAGGAACCGCTGCGAGGCGGCGAACGCCTGGGCCGGCGACGTACCGTCCACAGCGGACACCACCGGCTCCCACTCGGCGACGAACCGCGCGTAGTCCCGGCCCAGCGTGGCCAGGTCCCACGCGCGGGCGGCCAACTCGGCCGGGTCGCCCTCGTGCTCGCCGTGGAACGTGCTCGCCCGCACACCCTCGCCCGCCAGCACGTCCGCCAGCTCCGGGGACGGGCGCGGTGCGATCCACGTCACCGGGCCGAGCGGGCCGTAACCGAGCAGTTGCAGCGAGGAGGCCAGCCGCTCCCGCGCCTCACGCGCGGGCAGCTCCTCCAGCACCACCACGTGCCACCGACCGTCCCAGGTGGACGGCCGGGTGCGGTAGATGCGGGCCGCCGCCTCGTCCAGCCGCCGTTCCGCGCGGGGCGTCATCGCGTAGCCGGGACCGCCCGGCAGGCGGACGGGTTCCAGCCAACCCTGCCGCACCGTGCGCGACACCGCCGTGCGCACAGCGGGCGCGGCGAAGTCAAGCGGCTCCAGCAACCGGACGAGCGCGGCGATCGTCGCCGCACCACCCCGCTCGCGGAGGTGGCCGCCGTAGACGTCGAAGAGCGCGGAACGGGCTCGCACGAGAACCGAGTCTGTCAGGGCCACCCCGCGACACGCCACAGCGCCGTCGATGGTCACGACCAGGTGACGGCCGGCGGGGGCACTGAAGTCGTTGGCGCACGGTGATCCTGGCGCTGATCGACGGCTCGGTGAAGATCGTCAACCGGCCACCGGCGGGTCGGAAAGATCGGTTCGGTTTCGCTGCCGAGTCCGCATAGGGGAGAATGGCCGGAGTATCCGGCCCTGGTCGGACGGGGAAGATGTTGACGGAGGGAGCACGCGATGGCGGCCATGAAGCCCCGGACCGGCGACGGTCCCCTCGAGGTGACCAAGGAGGGGCGTGGCATCGTGATGCGCGTTCCGCTCGAGGGTGGTGGGCGCCTCGTCGTCGAGATGTCGGCGGATGAGGCCAACGCCCTGGGCGACGCCCTCAAGGCAGCCGCCGGCTGACCAGCCGGAGCTAGAAAGCGTCGAGGCCCCGGTTTCCACTGTGGAACCGGGGCATCGCTACGTCGTGACGAGCCTGGTGACGCCGTGCCCTGTAGGCGTCGTGGCGAGCCTGCGACGTGCGACGTTGTAACCCTGGTCGGCTGACCTGACGTCTGTCGCCCCCTATCGCCCTCGCCGACTTCCGTCGGCCTCACCGGGAGGTCCCCGTGCGAGCACCCCTGCCCACCCCGCTGGTCACCGTCGAGGTGGCCGACACCCTCCGGCGAGGTGTGCCCGCGGTGCTCGTCGCGTTCCCCGGTGACCCGGTGCGGTTCGGGCCGGGTGCGTCGGAGGCGGACCTGGACGTCGCTGAGGTGAGCGGGAAGGCCGGCGCGACGTCCAAGCAGGGGCGGACGTGGGTCGTCGGTGTGGGTGACGGTGGGCCGGGCGACTGGCGCAGGGCGGGGGCGTCGCTGGTGCGGGCGCTGCACGCGGATGCGGAGAAGGCGGGCGGGACGACGTTCGACGTGCTGCTGCCGGATGACGTGACGGCATCGGCGGTGGCGGCGTTCACGCTGGGTGCGGCGGTGGGCGGGTACCGGTTCAAGGTGACCGGGGAGGAGCCGCCGAAACGGGTGAGGTCATTGCGCCTGGTAGCGACCGCTGCGGGGCTCGCGTCCGGGTTCGCGGACGTCGTGCGGAAGGCGAACACGTTGGCGGCGGCGACGTCGTTGAGCCGGGATCTGGCGAACACACCGTCAAACGTCAAAGATCCGTCCTGGTTGGCCGCCGCGGCGGCTCGCGCGGCACGGGCGGTGCCGGGTCTCCAAGTCGACATCCGTGACGAGCAGTGGCTGGCCGAGCAGGGCTTCGGCGGTGTGCTGGCGGTGGGTGGTGGTTCGTCCCGTCCGCCGAGGTTCATCGAGCTGACGTGGCCGGGGACCGAGGCCGGCCAGCCGCACCTGGTGCTGGTGGGCAAGGGCATCACGTTCGACACCGGTGGTATCTCCATCAAGCCGGCCGACGGCATGCACCTGATGCGGACGGACATGTCCGGCGGTGCGGCGGTGGTGGCGGCGATGATCGGCATCGCCAAGCAGAGCCTGCCCGTGCGCGTGACCGGCCTGGTCCCGGCGGCCGAGAACCACGTGTCCGGCTCCGCGTACCGACCGGGTGATGTGATCACCCAATACGGCGGGATCACCACCGAGGTGACGAACACCGACGCCGAGGGCAGGCTGGTCCTGGCAGACGCCCTGGCCTACGCCGTCCACAACCTGAAGCCGGACGTGCTGGTGGACGTGGCGACTCTCACAGGCGCGATGAAGGTAAGCCTCGGCGTCCGCACCGGCGGCTTCTTCGCCACCGACGACACCCTGGCCGCCCGCGTTGCGGAGGCCGGCACCGCGGCAGGCGAATCCTGGTGGCGCATGCCCCTGCTGGAGGACCTGGCGGAGGACGTCCAAAGCCACATCGCCGACGTCCGCCAATGCCCGCCGGGACCGGGTGGCATCACCGCGGCCCTGTTCCTGCGCGAGTTCGTAGGCAACGTGCCGTGGGCCCACCTGGACATCGCCGGCCCCGCGAGGGCGGACAAGGTGTACGACGAGGTAGTGGCAGGCGCAACCGGCTTCGCCGCCCGAACCCTGATCGAGCTAGTCGAGACCTACACCGAAACCCCGACCAACACGATCGGGTGATCATCGCCCCGAATTGTACGGAAACACCGTTACCGCCCCTCGGTTGAATCGAGGAACCGCAACCCGGCCAAACCACCACCCACGCCCCCAGCCCCGCCGTCACCCACCCAGCCGCCGACCCGCCGTGAGTTGCCAATCCCCAGCCGCCGACCCAGCCGAACCCGCCGACCCCCCGACCCAAGCTGTCCGACCCGGCCCAAGCCGACCCGGCCCAAGCCACGCCGACGAACGGGTAGGCGAGATCGACCGGCCAGCGGCTCAGCCGGCGAGCGCGATCGGCCGGCCGGTGGGCACGATCGGCTGGGCGGGTGCGGGGTCGGCAGGTGGGAGGAATCGGCTGCCTGGGCGCGCGGGATCGGCGGGCGGGTGGCCATTGGTGGGCGAGGGGTGGCGGGCCGGGCGGTGGGGTCAGGTGGCGAGCGCGTGGTCGCGGAAGGCGTGGACGGCGGGTGGGAGGGGGGTGTCGGCGGGCCAGACCAGGGCGATTGCGCGGGCCGTGCGGGGTGTGAGGGGGATTTCGGGGAGGCCGGACGGTGAGTCGGCGTGCGGCAGCAGGGCGACGCCCAGGCCTGCCGCGACCAGGCCTCGCACGGTTTCGGTTTCCTGGCCCTCGAACGCGAGGGTGGGTACGAAGCCGGCTGCCGCGCAGAGGTCGTCGGTGATCTGTCGCAGGCCGTATCCGGGCTCCAGGCCTACGAATTCCTCGCCCGCCAGCTCCGCCACTCGCACCGACGTGCGGCCGGCCAAGCGGTGGCCGGGCGGGACGACCAGTACCAGCTCCTCCTCGCGCACCACGGCGTGCGCGAACGTCGGATCGGTCGGCGGCGGGGATACGAGGGCGAGGTCGACCACGCCGTTGGCGAGGTGGTCCAGGATGTCCTGGCGGGAGTCCTGGACCAGGCGGAATCGCACGGATGGGTGAATCGCGCGGAAGTCGCTGACCAGGGTTGGTACGACTGACCTGCCCAGAAGGTGCAGGAAGCCGAGTGCGACTTGGCCACGTTCGGGTGAAACTTCCTCCGCCGCCGCACGGTGTCCGGCCTCCAGGACGGCCAGCGCCCGGTCCGCTGCCTCACAGAGCAGCCGACCGGCCCTGGTCAGGCGCACTCGCCGGCCGGATCGCACGACCACCGGCGCGCCCAACGACGACCCCAAAGCGGCCAACCACCGGCTCACCGTCGGCTGGGGCACGCCCACGGACTCGGCCGCGTGGGTCACGTGCTCGTCCGCCGCCAACGCCCGCAGCACCGCCAACCGGGGCACCAATTCATCCATCACAGCATCGATCCTCGCAAACCACCGTATTGGACGCATGGATTAGCGTCGAAGATGTGCCAAGCCGCCTCGTCACCTCAGTCGCCGCAACGGGCCTGGCCACGTTCGCCCTGCTCTACGCCCCGCAGTCGGTCCTGCCCGACATCGCGAACGAGTTCCGCCTCACCCCGACCCAAGCGTCCCTCACGATCAGCGCCGCCACCGGCGCCCTCGCCCTCGGCGTCCTCCCGATGGCCGCCCTCGCCGACCGCGTCGGCCGCCGACGCGTGATCGTCTGGTCCGTCCTCACCGCCGCCGCCCTGGGCCTGCTGCTGCCGCTCGCCCCGACCTACGAAACCCTCATCGCCGCCCGAGCCCTGCAAGGCATCGCCACGGCAGGCGTCCCGGCGACCGCCATGGCGTTCCTCGCCCAAGAGGCGAAGAAGACACACGTCGGTGCGGCCATCGGCGCCCTGGTCGCGGGCAACAGCGCGGGCGGCATGCTCGGCCGCCTCATCACCGGCCTCGCCACCGACGGCACGTCGTGGCGCATCGCCCTGGCCCTCGCCGGCGCGTTCGGCGCGGCCGCAGCGGTCACCGCCGCCCTCCTCCTACCGAAGGGCCACCACACCGAACGCCGGCCGAGCGCGCTCAAAGACGCCCTCACCGACCGCGTCCTGCTCTGCCAGTACGCGATCGCCGTCCTCGCGGTGTCGGCGTTCATCTCCGTCTTCAACGTCATCGGCTTCCGCCTCACCACCGACCTCGGCCTGCCGACCGGCGTCGCCGCCCTGGTCTTCCTCGCCTACACGGCGGGCGGCACCTCGGCTCCCGCAGGCCGGCTGGCCGACCGGCACGGCCGCGCCCGGATCACCCTCGCCGGCCTGGCCGTGGCGGCGGCGGGCGCCGCCATCACCCTCCCGGACAACCTGATCACGATCGCCATCGGCCTCACCCTGTTCACCGGCGGCTTCTTCGCCGCCCACGCCGTGGCGAGCGGCTGGGTGGGCGCGCGCGCACCCGAGCACGCCAGGGGCCAGGCGTCGGGCGTCTACCTGTTCGCGTTCTACATCGGCAGCAGCACCGGCGGCACGGCGGGCAGCGCCGCGTACCAGGCCCACGGCTGGCCAGGCCTGGTCGTCCTGATCACGGTGTGGCTGGCGCTGGCGGCCACAGCCGCCATCACCGCGCAGAAGGCTCAGAAGTCGAGCGGCACGCCGACCGCCGCACCACCGGTCACCGCGACCGTGCCCAACTGAGGCAACGTCACCGTCCCCGACGTCACCGAGAACGACACCGACCGCACGTCCTCCGGCACCTCGAACACCACGGCCACTGGAAACGTGTCCCCGCCGTGACGCGCGCCGACCTGACGCGCCGGCTCCCCGTTCGGCAGCGTCACCGCCAGCAGACCCGCCGTCTGCCCCGCCCCGAGCACGCTCGGCACCCCGTGCCCCTCCAACCGCAGCTCCAACAACGCCATCCCGGGACCCACCGTGGCCAGTTCGTACTGCCCGTTGGACAACACCGGCCGCTGCCGCCCCAACCGCGCCCGCACGACCTCCACCGACCCGGTCGGCTCCGGCGCGCCCACCGCCACCGGCGTCGACACCGACATCGACTCCGGTCCGGGAGCACGCCGCAGCACCACGGGCGCGTCACCGATGACCAGCCCCGACGGCACCTCGACCCGCTGTTCCAGCGACTTCGCCCCCACGGTGTTGAGCACCAGCGACTCCGCCCCGCCCGTGACCGGCACCGTGTAGACGATCAGCGCCGACCCGTTGTCCGGCATCCGGTCGGCGGGCAGCCGGTGCCGCCGCCCCGGCACGTCCAGCGCCAGCTCGGGCGGCTGCGGCAGCCAGCCGCGCCACGGTGTCTGCCCGAACGCCGAGTCGACCTCGCTGTGCCGGGTCACCCGGACCCGCAGCACCCGTAACGCCACCCCGTGCTCGGCCCGCAGGTCACCTTCGGCCGTCGGCCACACCGACGGCGACGAGTACCCCGTCACGTGCACTTCGAGCTGGTCGTCCCGCACCGTCGCGGACGCGGGGTCGAGCGCTTGGCCGTCGTCGGGAAGCACCGCCAGGAAGTCCGGACCGGCCTCGCCGACGCCCTGGTCGGCGCTGGTCTCCCGGCCGTCGGTGCGCACCAGCTTCCCCACCGGTGTGCTCCGCGAGCCCAGCGGGGGCACCTGCGGCGGCTGGACCTCCAGCCGCACCCCGGAGTCGTCCCGCTCGACCTCCTTCAACGGCACCGGCACCCAGTCGGTGGCGGCCGCGGTGCCGGGCACCTGCACCGGACCGCACCACAGCCGGGTGTCGATCTCGAACGCCTTGCCGGTTCGGGCGAACCAGCAGCTCACCGCCTCCTTGCCGGTCCGGGCCACGTAGCCGAACGACAACGTGTAGCTCAGCTCGGCCTCGGCGCGCGCCTGTAAGCCGGGCGCGTCCAACACCGCCCGGCCCTCGATGGTCAACCTGACCTGCTCGGCGCTGAACGCGGGCGTCGCACACCCACCAGCCACCAACGCGAGCAGGAGAACAAGCCATCGCATTGCCGCCCCCAGTAGTTGCCCCTACTGGGTAAAGGCGATTGCCACCCCCTCCGGTTGCACTCGGATGGGGGTGGCGCCCGTCACACTACGGTGTCAAACGATCACTTAACGCTGTTAAGGGATCGCTGTGCGGCACAGAAACGCGTGCTCACGAACCCAACGCGGCGCGGTACACGGCCACCGTCTGCTCGGCCACGGTCGCCCAGGAAAACTCCTCGATGGCCCGCTGCCGCCCGGCCGCGCCGAACGCCGCCGCCCGCTCCGGATCGGCCAGCACCTCGTTCACGGCGTCCGCCAACGCCGTCCGGTACGTCTCGACGTCCTTCTCGTCGTAGTGCACGAGCAGCCCGGTGCGCCCGTGGTCCACGACCTCCGGGATGCCGCCGACGTCGGACGCCACCACGGCCGTCCCGCACGCCATCGCCTCCAGGTTCACGATGCCCAGCGGCTCGTACACCGACGGGCACACGAACACCGTCGAACGGCTCAGGATCTGCCGCACCTCGGCCGGCTGGAGCATCTCCCGGATCCAGAACACCCCCGGCCGGGCCGCCGCCAGCTCCGCCACCGCCAGGCGTGTCTCCTCGGCGATCTCCGGGGTGTCCGGCGCGCCCGCGCACAGCACGATCTGCGCGTCCGGCGAGATCCGGTGCGCGGCGGCGACCAGGTGGCCGACACCCTTCTGCCGGGTGATCCGCCCCACGAACGTCACGATCGGTCGGTCCGGGTCGATCCCGTGCCGGACCAGCGCATCGGTTTCGGAAACAGGGTGGTAAGCCGAGGTGTCGATCCCGTTGCGGACCACGTGCACCCGCGCCGGGTCCAACGCCGGGTAGCAGTCCAGCACGTCGGCCCGCATACCCTCGCTGACCGCGATCACCGCGTCCGCCGCCTCGTACGCGGTGCGCTCCACCCACGAGGAGATCCGGTAGCCGCCGCCGAGCTGCTCGGCCTTCCACGGCCGGCGCGGCTCCAGCGAGTGCGCGGTCACCACGTGCGGGATGCCGTGGAGCAGTTTGGCCAGGTGACCGGCCATGTTGGCGTACCAGGTGTGCGAGTGCGCGAGCTGCGCGTCGCCCAGCGCGGCGGCCATCTCCAGGTCCACCGACAGGGTGGCCAACGCGGCGTTCGCCTGTTCCAGCCCGTGCGCCGCGTTGTGCGCCCTGGCGTCCGCGCGCGGCCCGCCGAAGGCGTGCACGTCCACGTCGACCAGTTCGCGCAACCTCGGCACCAGGAAACCGACGTGCACCCCAGCCCCGCCGTAGACCTCTGGCGGGTACTCCCGTGTGAGCAGTCCAATTCGCACGCCGCTCACCGTAACCCCGCAGCCGGGGGCAGCCGGGTGAACGAGGCGAGTCTGCGTTACTTCGCCGTTGGTGAGCCGGTGCCGACCCGGTTAGGGTCGTTGCTGTGAAAGGGCAACCGCATGTTCTAGGAATTGTCCTCGCCGGTGGCGAAGGCAAACGGTTGTGGCCGTTGACCGCCGACCGGGCAAAGCCGGCGGTGCCCTTCGGCGGTAACTACCGGCTGGTGGACTTCGTCCTGTCCAACCTGGTGAACGCGGGTTTCGTCAAGCTCTGCGTGCTCACCCAGTACAAATCCCATTCCCTGGACCGCCACATCTCGACCACCTGGCGACTGTCCAATGTGCTCGGCCAGTACGTCACGCCGGTGCCCGCGCAGCAGCGGCTCGGGCCGCGCTGGTACACCGGCAGCGCGGACGCGATCTTCCAGTCGCTGAACCTGGTGAACGACGAGAAGCCGGAGCACGTGATCATCTTCGGCGCCGACCACGTCTACCGGATGGACCCCGGGCAGATGGTGGACCAGCACGTGGAGACCGGGGCGGGCGTCACCGTCGCGGGCATCCGGGTGCCGCGGACCGAGGCCAAGGCGTTCGGCTGCATCGATTCCGACGAGTTCGGGCTGATCACCCGGTTCCTGGAGAAGCCGTCGGACCCGCCGCACGTGCCGGGCGACCCGGAGGTCACCTTCGCGTCGATGGGCAACTACGTGTTCACCACGGAGGCGCTGATCGAGGCGTTGCGCGCGGACGCGGCCAACCCCGACTCCGACCACGACATGGGCGGCGACATCATCCCGATGCTCGTCGACCAGGGGCAGGCGCACGTCTACGACTTCGCCGACAACCAGGTGCCGGGCGAGACCGACCGGGACCGCGGCTACTGGCGTGACGTGGGGACCATCGACGCCTACTACGACGCGCACATGGACCTGGTGTCGGTGCGGCCGGTGTTCAACCTCTACAACCAGGCGTGGCCGATCCGGACGGCGACCCCGCCGTTGCCGCCCGCGAAGTTCATCGCGGGCGGCAGTGCCGAGGACTCCATGGTGGGGCCGGGGTCGATCATCTCCGGCACCATCCACGGGTCGGTGATCAGCTCGGACGTGGTCGTGGAGACCGGGTCGGTGGTGCAGGGCAGCGTGCTGCTGCCGGGCGTGCGGATCGGGCGCGGGGCGGTGGTGCGGCGGGCCATCCTGGACAAGAACGTCGTGGTGCCCGACGGCGCGCTGATCGGCGTGGACCCGGCGACGGACCGGCAGCGCTACACCGTGTCGGCGGGTGGGGTGACCGTGCTCGGGAAGGGTGTCACCGCCCACTGACCTCGTCGTGGCCGGCGAGCGCGTGGCCGGTGAGTGCGTGGCCGGCGGTCGCGTCGACGTGGTCGGGGACCTCCTCGTGGCGGTCCCCGACGGTCGACGTGCCGCTGGGCTCGATCATCAGGATGCGCGCGCCGGCCTCCGACGACGGCTTGTGCCGTGCGCCTCGGGGGACCACGAACACGTCGCCCTGCTCCAGGTGCACCGTGCGGTCCTCCAAGGCGATGTCGAGCCGGCCTTCGAGGACGAGGAAGAACTCGTCGGTGTCGTCGTGGGCGTGCCAGAGGTGTTCGCCGCGGACTTTGGCGACGCGGATGTCGTAGTCGTTGACCGTGGTGACGATGCGCGGGCTCCACAGGGCGTCGAAGCTGGCCAGCGCTTCGGTGAGGTTGATCGGATCCATGCCGCTGATGCTGGGCGGTGCCGTCACGTCGGTGTGAGTGCTAGGAATCGCACATGCCGCCAGAATCCTCGCACCGCGTGGTGATGATCGTCGACTCCGGCTCGAACCCGTTCGAGATGGGCGTGGGGACCGAGCTGTTCGGGCTGCGCCGGCCGGAGCTCGGCGATCGGCCCTGGTACTCGTTCACGTTGAGCGCCATGGGGCCGGTGCGGATGAACCACGGCTTCTTCACCCTCACTGGGGTTCCCTCTTTGGCGGAGGTCGACGGCGCTGACACCGTGATCGTGTCCAACCGGCCGGACAGCTGGGTCCGCCCGCCGGAACCGCTGCTCGACGCGGTCCGCCGTGCTCACGAGCGGGGCGCGCGCTTGGTCAGCTTCTGCACCGGCGCGTTCACGCTGGCGCACGCGGGCTTGCTGGACGGCCGTCGCGCCACCACGCACTGGCAGTGGGCCGACCTGTTCGGTGAGCTGTTTCCGCAGGTGACGCTGGTCCCGGATGTGCTGTACGTGCAAGACGACCAGATCTACACGGCAGCCGGCAGTGCCGCGGCCCTGGACCTGGGCCTGCACCTGATCCGGCAGGACCACGGGACCGAGGTGGTGAACACGGTGTCCCGACGCCTGGTCTTCGCCGCCCACCGTGACGGCGGCCAACGCCAGTTCGTCACCCGCCCGGTGCCCGAGGTGCCGGACGACTCACTGGCCGACGTCCTGACCTGGGCGAGGGCACACCTGGACGAGCCCCTGACCGTCGCCGCGCTGGCCGGCCGTGCCGCCGTCAGCCAAGCCACCCTGCACCGCCGGTTCCAAGCCGAACTCGGCACCACGCCGCTGGCCTGGCTGACCGCCGAACGAGTGGACCTCGCACGCAGCCTCATCGAGCGCGGCGAATCACGCCTGGACGTCGTCGCCCGCCGAAGCGGCCTCGGATCGCCGTCCAACCTGAGAGCCCACTTCCACCGCCGCACCGGCCTGACCCCCAGCGCCTACCGCCACCGCTTCGGCCCCTGACCAGCACCAACCGCCCCGCCTCGCCTGTCCGCGACCGCCCCGCCTGCGCGCGACCGCCCTGCCTCGTCCGCAACCGCCCCACCCGTCGGCAACCGACCGCTGGCCGTCCACCACCGCCCGGCCGTCCGCAGCCCGACAACAGCTGTCCACAACCCGGTCGGTTATCCACAGCGGCGCTCTGACCACGCGAAATTGTCGGACCCCTCCGGCAGGATAAAAGCAGGGGTCCCCTTGGCGAGGACCCCTGCGAAGCCGTTGCCTGGCTCGCCGGTCCGCCGGTCCGCCGGTCCGCAGGTGTGCCGGTGCGCCGGGGTTCGAGTTCGGGGGTGCGCGGGTGCGGCGTCAAGTGCAGCCAGACGGGCTTGGTGGGCTTGGGCGTGTCGGGCGGTCGAGCGAGGGGTCAGGCGGTCTTTGCCGCTACCAGCAGCCCGTCGCCCAAGGGCAGGATCACGGCCACCAGGCGGTCGTCGTCCCGCACGGCCCGCGCCACTTCCCGCATCGCCACCGTGTCCGGGTCCCGTTGTGACGGGTCGACCACGCGTCCGTGCCACAGCACGTTGTCGAACGCGATCACCCCGCCCGGCCGCAGCAGCCGGACGCCCTCCTCCAGGTACTTCGGGTACTCCGACTTGGCCGCGTCCACGAACACCAGGTCGTACGCGCCGTCGGTCAACCGGGGCAGCACCTCCAGCGCCCGACCCATGATCAACCGGGTCCGGGACACCGCGATGCCCGCCTCCGCGAACGCCACCCGCGCCGCCCGCTGGTGTTCCGGCGCGACATCGATCGAGGTCAGCACGCCGGTCGCGGGCATGCCGCCGAGCAGGTACAACGCGCCGACACCGGCGCCCGTGCCGATCTCGACCACGGCTTTGGCCTGCAACGCCGCGGCGAGGAACCGCAACGCCGCCCCGCCGCCGGACCCGATCGGCACGCATCCCAACTCGGCGCCACGAGCCCTGGCGGCCTTGACCACGGCGTCCTCGGGCAGGTAGCGCTCCACGTACTCGCGCGTCGGCGCATCCACAGCAGGAAGGCTAACGCCGCCGGCGGCGGTTCGGGCCGTTCTCGGCGACAACCCGGATTCTCAGCGTGCTCTCAGCCCACTCTCACGATGGTTATAAGGGAACCCGTCACTCTAGGTCCCAACGCATGACGAGCAAGACCATCGGGAACACGTCAGGGAAGCCGAGCGTTGACCCGTGCAGCAGGGCAGCCAGCCCAGTGGAGGTGCTTAACCGCCCGATGAAGCAGCCGACCGCCGCACCGACCGCGCCCATCGACGACGCGGACTGGATCGCGCCCTCGTGGGACCAAGTGGTCCGCGACCACGCCGACCGGGTCTACCGGCTGGCCTACCGCCTGACCGGCAACCAGCACGACGCCGAGGACCTGACCCAGGAGACGTTCATCCGGGTGTTCCGGTCCCTCGCGTCCTACAAGCCCGGCACGTTCGAGGGCTGGCTGCACCGCATCACCACGAACCTCTTCCTCGACATGGCCCGCCGCCGCTCGCGCGTGCGCATGGAGGCCCTGCCGGAGGAGACCGACCGCATCCCGGGCGACGACCCGACGCCCGAGGAGATCTACGCCGACACGCACCTCGACCCGGAGCTCCAGGCCGCGCTCGACGAGTTGCCGCCCGAGTTCCGCGCCGCCGTCGTGCTGTGTGACGTGGAAGGACTCTCCTACGAGGAGATCGGCGCCACCCTCGGCGTCAAACTGGGTACCGTGAGGAGCAGGATCCACCGGGGCCGGCAGGCTCTGCGGGTCGCACTGGAACGCCGTCGGGGTCTGGTTCAGGAGGACTCTGCATGACCGACCTGCGAGGTTGGCAACTGCCCGAGCAGCACCTGCTGCCCGACGCGGTCGTCGCCTTCGTCGACGGCGAGCTGTCGGCCTCGGCGCACAGCAGGGCGTCCGCGCACCTGGCGCGCTGCCCGTTCTGCGCGGCCGAGGCGTATTCGCAGCAGCAGGCGCGGTCCGCCGTGCGCGGTGCCGACGCCCCGTGCGCGCCGGCCGGTCTGCTGGCCAGGTTGGGCGCGATCCCGCAGGAAGTCGAGCTGCCCAGCGCGCCGGACGGCCTCGCGGTCACCGAGGACGGTCAACTCGTCACGGTGCAGCGGCCCGACCGGGTCGCGTTCGGCAGCGGTCCCGTGTTGGGACAGACCCGCCCTTTCGGAACGAGCGGCGGTGGCCGCTTCGGTGCAGGGCTCTTCGGGGGTAAACGCGCACGCCAGGGTGCGGGCGTGGTCGTCTCCGGTCTCATGCTCGGTGCCCTCGTGCTCGTCGCCCCCGGCGGCGAGGACCCGGTGCCCACGCCCGCGCAGGGCAACACCCCGCAGCCCACGCCCGCCGTCGCGCCGTCGTTGACCGACGCCGACCACGAGCAGATGGGCGTGCTGCGCCCGGCGGTGGACACCGGCCTGGAGCGCTGACCAAGCCCGCTGACGGCAACTTCACCGGTCTGCGGGCACGATTGACCCCGCGACAACCATGGTGTGACGACGTGCGGGGAGCGATGAGCGAGCCAGAGCAGGGCAACGGGACCCCCAGGTCGGGCATTGACGACGGGGTGCACCGCAGGCTCGCACCCCGTCCGCTGAACCGCCCGGCCGTGGACCCCGGCCAGGAGGCGGTGTTCGGCAGGCCGCAGGGCGTGGAGAGCGCGTTCTCCGCCGACCGGCCGAGCCTCAACGGCAACGGTTCCGTGCAGCTCGCGCCGCCGCCCCCGGAGGCGCTGTCCACGGCGTTCGGCCGGCCGCAGGGCGACGCCGACACCCGCTTGCAGCGCCCGCCGGTGGACCTCAACGGCGAGCCCGAGGTGGAGCCCGTCTTCTGGGAGGGCAAGCCCGCGGGCGACGCGTGGCGCGATCCGGGCGCGTCGGCCGTGATCGGCCCGCCCGCCGTCACCGAGCAACCCGATACCGAACCCAAGGCCGAACCGCAGGCCGGTCCGCAGCTCAGCGTCCCCGAACTGCTGTTCGGGCGGCGCGTGAAGCCGATGGGCCTGATCCTGCTGCTGGTGGCCGCGCTGCTGGTCGGCACCGGGGGCGGTGTGGTCGGCTGGCTGCTGGGCCGGGTCGACAACCCGCTGACCGACGGCGGCGTCACGCTCGCCGAGGTGCTACCCGGCAAGGAACGCCCGGTCGGGTCGGTCGCCGACATCGCCAAGCGGGTCACCCCGAGCGTGGTGTCGATCGAGTTCAAGGGCGCGAACGTGGCGGGCGTCGGCTCCGGCGTGGTCATCGACGGCGCCGGGTACGTGCTGACCAACGACCACGTGGTCGCCCCGGCGGTGCAGGACACGTCGGCGAAGCTGACCGTGGTGTTCACCGACGGCAAGCGGGCCGTGGCGCAGGTCGTCGGCCGTGACTCCAAGACCGACCTCGCGGTGATCAAGGTCGAGGTGGACAACCCGACCGTGCTGCAGTTCGGCAACTCCGACGAGCTGGCCGTGGGCGACACCGTGCTGGCCATCGGCTCGCCGCTGTCACTGTCGAACACCGTGACCGAAGGCATCGTCAGCGCCCTGCACCGCCCGGTGACGGCGGCGGGCGAGAACGGCGGGCCGCAGGTCACCTACGACGCGATCCAGACCGACGCGGCCATCAACCCCGGCAACTCCGGTGGGGCGCTGGTCGACTCGTCCGGTGCGCTGGTGGGCATCAACTCGTCGATCCGGACCGAGACGGGCGGATCGGTGGGCCTGGGCTTCGCCATCTCCGGCAACTACGCGCGCAAGGTCTCGCAGGCGCTGATCCGCGACGGCGCGGTCAAGCACGCGGACATGAACATCAACGTGCGGTCGGCGTCGGCGGAGACGGCGGAGGGCGCGCAGGTGCAGAACGTTCCCGAGGGCGGCGCCGCCGACGCGGCCGGCATCGAGGAGGGCGACGTGATCACCCGGGTCGGCGACCGGATGGTCCGCAACGCCGCCGAGCTGACCGTTGCCGTACGGGACCATGAAATCGGCGAGACGGTGCCGGTCGTGCTGGCCAGGCAGGGCCGGGAGCTGACCGTGCAGGTGACCCTCAGGTCCGACTGACGGCTACGCTGGCAGTCGGATTGGGGCGGGAGTCGGGCCGGGGCGCGGAAGGCGGGACACGCGGGTGTTCGACAGCATCGGATGGGTTGAGATCCTCATCATCGTCATCGCGGGCCTGTTCATCCTGGGCCCCGAACGACTGCCCTCGGCCGCGGCCTGGGTGGGCAAGACCGTCCGCCAGGTGCGCGACTACGCGACCGGCGCGCGTGAGCAGTTGAAGCAGGAGATGGGGCCGGAGTTCGAGCAGCTGCGCAAGCCGTTGGAAGACCTGCGGGAACTGCGCAACTTCGACCCGAAGCGCGCGATCACCAAGCACCTGTGGGACGACTCGCCCAGCGAGAAGCCCAACGGCCACCCCGCCGCACCTCCGGCAAGCAGCCCGGCCGCCCATGAGCGGCCCCTCCAGCAGGGCGAACGCCCGCCGTACGACCCGGACGCGACCTGACGCAAGCGGGCTCGGTCGACCTGTTGGGGTGAACGTCGTGAGTGGTGGTTCCGCCTGGGCCGCCATTCGGCCAGGGCGAGCGTGGAGGTAGTGCATGGAGGGACCCTGGACCAGGGCAGGGGCGGTCGCGGGCCTGGGCGCCTTACTCGTGGGTATCGCGGCGCTGGTGGTCGCGGTCTTCGCCTGGATGCTCCCGCAGCAACCGGCTACGTCCCAGGCGGACGACAAGAGGCTCGACGTGAAGATCACACCGTCGTCCTACGACGTCGCAGCCTCCCGGTGGCAGCCCGACGGACCCGGCTACGAGTCCCGCAAGGAGCTGTACGAGGAGATGAGCGTGACCCACGCCCACGCTTACGGCAACTCCTCCGGTCGCTTCGTGTACAAAGTGCCCCTCGGCGAATTCGAAGGCGAGCAGGTCGAACTCACGGCGCGCCTTTCCGCCGACGTCCAGTGGCAACCCGACACCGAGGATCGACGCACGGACGTCACGGTGATCGTGAACGGTGCACGGCTGCCGTCTCAACGCGTGAGGCCCGACAACGGGAGCGGCGCCCACTACACGTGGCGGTTCGACGCCACGGCGCTCCGACGCGGTGAGAACACGATCGAGTTCCTCGTCGAGCAGGGCACGGAGTTCGCCAACGGTCTGGCGATCTACGGTGGCGCCCTCGCCCCGGGGGAAGCCGACGAGCACATCACGCTCCGCAGCGAGTAGCGAGCGGCGAGCGGTGACAGGTGACCACCCGCGGACCGGCGCCCGCAGGCGTCAGCGGCCGGCGGGGGAGACGTTCAGCAGGCGGCCGGCCAGGCCGCGGGAACGGGTCGACAGCTTGCCCGCCACCGCCGTCAGGACCTGGCCCGCCGGCGACTCGGGGTGTGCCAGCACGATCGGCGTCCCGGAATCGCCCTGCTCCCGCACGCGCGGGTCGAGGGGGACCTGGCCCAGCAGCGGCACGTCGGAGCCGACGGCCTTGGTCAGCGAGTCGGCCACCGCCTGGCCGCCACCGGAGCCGAACACGTCCATCCGGGTCCCGTCCGGCAGTTCCAGCCACGACATGTTCTCGATCACGCCGGCCACCCGCTGCCGCGTCTGCAACGCGATCGCCCCGGCCCGCTCGGCCACCTCGGCCGCCGCCTGCTGCGGCGTCGTCACGACCAGGATCTCGGCGTTGGGCACGAGCTGCGCGACCGAGATGGCGATGTCACCGGTGCCCGGCGGCAGGTCCAGGAGCAGCACGTCCAGGTCGCCCCAGAACACGTCGGCCAGGAACTGCTGCAACGCCCGGTGCAGCATGGGGCCGCGCCAGACGACGGGGGCGTTGCCGGGCGTGAACATGCCGATCGAGATGAGCTTCACGCCGTGCGCCTGCGGCGGCATGATCATCTTTTCCACCTGGGTGGGCTTGCCCTCCGTGCCCAGCATCCGCGGGATGGAGTGGCCGTAGATGTCGGCGTCCACCACGCCGACCGACAGCCCGCGCGCGGCCATCGCCACGGCCAGGTTCACCGTCACCGACGACTTGCCGACACCGCCCTTGCCCGACGCCACGCAGTACACCCGCGTCAACGACCCGGGCTGCGCGAACGGGATCACCGGCTCCTCGACGCCACCGCGCAGCGACTTGCGCAGCTCGGTGCGCTGCGCGTCGCTCATCACGTCCAGCTCGACGCGGACACCGGTGACGCCGTCGAGCGCGGACACCGCGGCCGTCACGTCGGCGGTGATCTTGTCCCGCAACGGGCAGCCGGACACGGTCAGGAACACCGCCACGTCCACGACCCCGTCGCCGCCGACCACGACGCCCTTCACCATGCCCAGGTCGGTGATGGGACGCCGGATCTCCGGGTCCTGCACACCGGCCAACGCCTTCTGCACGTCGTCAACGGAAGGAAGAGTCACTGGAAGCGCCTTCGAAAGATGTGGTGGGACCGCCATGCTACGGCGGACCGTGCACCTCCAAGCTACCGGTCGGTCACCTCGGAGACAGGGGCAGCGCGCAGCCGGTCGCGTGCTTTCCGTAACATCGGTATCCGTGCCGGAAACCGGATCTACCCGGTTGCCCACCCGTGCCGAGCTGGGGGTGTGGCGATCCTTTCTCCGGGCGCATGCGAGGCTCACTCGGATTCTGGAAGCCGAACTGATCGCCGAGCAACGCCTGTCGCTCGCGTCCTACGACGTCCTGGTGCAGCTCGCCGAGGCACCGCAGTACCGATTGCGGATGACCGAACTGGCCGAAGCCGTGCTGCTGTCCCGCTCCGGCGTCACCAGGCTGGTCGACCGCCTGGAACGCGCGGGCCTGGTGCTGCGGGAACGGGCCGACGGCGACGGCCGCGGCGTGGTGGCCGTGCTCACCGCGCAGGGCCTGGACCGGCTGCGCGTCGCGTCCGGCACGCACCTCACGGGCGTGGCGCGGCACTTCGCGGAGGCGTTCGACCACACCGGGTTGGAGGCGTTCGGCCGCACGTGCGACCGACTGGGCACCGAAGAACCCTCATGACGACGGCACGTCGTCCTTGACGGTGCGCTTGCGTTCGCGGAACACCCGTTCCAGCTCGCTGCGCAGGTAGTCGCGGGTCACCACCTCGCCGACGGCGATCCGCAGCGCGGCCAGCTCACGCGCCAGGTACTCGGTGTCGGCTTTCGTCTGCGCGGCCCGCGCCCGGTCCTCCTCCAGCGACACCCGGTCCCGGTCGTCCTGCCGGTTCTGCGCGAGCAGGATCAGCGGCGCGGCGTACGCGGCCTGGGTGGAGAACGCCAGGTTGAGCAGGATGAACGGGTACGGGTCCCAGCGCAGCGTCACCGCGAACAGGTTGAGCGTGATCCACACGATCACCAGCAGGGTCTGCCAGAACAGGAACTTGCCGGTGCCGAGGAACCGGGCGAGCCGTTCGGAGAACCGCCCGAACGCCTCCGGGTCCAGCGACAACCGGAAGCCCGGCGTGCGCGGCTGGTCGAGCCGTCGACGCGGCAGCAGCTCAGGCATGGGTCAGCCCCGTTTCGCGCCAGTTGGCCGGCAGCAGGTGGTCCAGCACATCGTCCACGGTGACCGCGCCGAGCAGGTGGTCGCTCTCGTCCACCACCGGCCCGCACACCATGTTGTACGCGGCGAAGTAGCGGGTCACGTCGCCCAGCGACGCGGTCGGCGACAACGTCGCCAGGTCGGTGTCCAGCACTCCCGCGACCAGGTCGGACGGCGGTTCGCGGAGCAGCCGCTGGATGTGCACGCACCCCAGGTAACGCCCGGTCGGCGTCGCGGTCGGCGCCCGGCACACGAACACCATGCTGGCCAACGCGGGCGTGAGGTCCGGGTTGCGCACGTGTGCCAGCGCCTCCGCCACGGTCGCGTCCGGCGCGAGCACCACCGGTTCCGGCGTCATCAACCCGCCCGCGGTGTCGAAGCTGTACTCCAGCAGCCGTTTGACCGGCGCGGACTCCTCCGGCTCCATCAGCTCCAGCAGCCGGTTCTTCTCCCCCTCGGGCAGCTCGGCCAGCAGGTCGGCCGCGTCGTCGGGGTCCATCGCCTCCAGGATGTCCGCGGCGCGCTCGTCGTCGAGGTGCGCCAGCATGTCTTTCTGGTCCTCCTCGGGCATCTCCTCGATCACGTCGGCGAGCCGTTCGTCGTCCAACGCCTCGGCCACCTCGTAGCGCCGCTTCACCGGCAGGCTGTGCAGGGCGAGCGCCACGTCGGCCGCGCGCATCGTGTCGAAGACCGCCACCAGGTGCTGGGCGCCCTGCGGCTCCGCGGCCAACGCGGTCGCCGACAGCCCGGACACCTCCTCCCAGTGCAGCACCTGCACCGGTCCGCGCCGGGACAGCCTCCCGGTGCGCTCCCGGACCGCCACCCTGGTCATCCGCCAGTCGCGGGTGCGGGTGGGTTCCATGGCGGCGTCGACCAGCACCACGACCGTGCCGGAGTCGAGCGTCACGCGGGCGTCCAGCAGTTCGCCGACGACCAGCACCTCGTTGGCGCGCTGGTGGAACTGGCGCAGGTTGACCGAACCGGTGGCCAACGTCACCGCGTTCGGCTCGATCGAGGTGACCCGCAGCATCGGCACGAAGATGCGCCGCCGGGTGGCCAGTTCCAGCACCAGGCCGAGGACGCGCGGCGGTTGGCGGTCCACCCGCAGGCCGATGACCAGGTCACGGACCTTGCCGATGGACTCGCCGTCGGGCCCGAACACGGGCAGGCCGGCGAGCTGAGCGGCAAAAACCCTGTTCACGGCGACCACGTGATCAGGTTAGTCCGCCGAACGGCTCGGCGCTGCGTTCCACAGTGGACCCATGACCAGGCTTTACGGCCGCAACGTGCGCGCGATGGCCTCGCACGCCGCCGCCGCGTCGGCCAGGTCGAGGCCCAGGGACCACATCCAGTTGTCCACCGCGCGGTAGAACGTCCAGGCGCGCGCCCGCTCCACGTCCAGCTCGCCGATATCGCACAGCGCGGCGAACCGGTCGCGCAGGCCGCGTTCACCGTCCATCTCGCCGAACCTGTTCCACAGCAACGGGATCACGCCGAACTCGCGGTCACCGGACAGCGGTTTCGGGTCGATCATCAGCCACGGCTCGCGGTCGCCGCGCAGCACGTTCTCGTAGTGCAGGTCCTCGTTGACCAGCGTGTTTCCCGCGCTCGCGGTGAGTTCCCGGCCCAGCTCGCCGGCCTGCTCGACGAACCCGCCCGGCACCGGTCGGTCCAGTCCGGCGTTCTCCTCGACCAGGTCGTCCGGCTCGTGGCGGCGGAACTCCGGCCCGGCCGGGACGCGCAACCGGCGGAGCAGCCCGCCGGTGACGGCCAGTGCCTCCTCCAGCGGTGCGTCGATCAGCGACCGGGTGTGGTCGAGGCGTTCGAGGAGCAGCGCGCCGTGCTCGTCGTCGTGATCCAGCAGTCGCACCACGCCCTCGCCGCCCCACTTCTGCAGCGCCAGCGGCTCCTGCCGGGTCTCGGCGTCCTGCCAGGTGAGCTTGAGCACGGCCGGGTGGCCGTCGGCGCGGCGGACCGGGAGGACGACGGCGACGTTGCCGTTGAGCAGGTCGCCGTCCGGGGTGAGGCGCCAGCGGGCGCAGAACTTCGTGGCCAGGGCGGGCAGGGTGGCGCGCCACGGCAGCGCCTCCTCGCCGAGGATGGCGCCGAAGTCGTCGGGAACAGTGATCACGCGAACTCCAAGCGGTAGACCGATTCCCACTCCGGGCGGCCGTTCAACCGGGCTGTCTTGAGGGCCGCCGCGGCTTCGTCGTCCAACTCTGTTCTGTACGCGGTCGCGGGTGCGTCGACCAGGTGCGAGTGCGTGGTGGGGGAGCGGACGGTCACCGTGCACGCGACGCCGTCTTCGAGCCCCGGAACCACCTGCTCGGTGCCGCCGACGGCCACCAGTACCGCGCCGTCCCGCCACAGCGCCCACACCAGTCGCGGCTCGTGGCCGGACGGCCTGATCCAGATCGCGGCGGCCTTGCGCAGCGCGTTGTCCAGCACCTGCTCGATCTCCACCGGTTCAGCCTGCCACGGGCCTGTGAATCGTGACTCACGAAATAGCGGGCACCCCGCGTGCGTGCCACCCTTCGCACAACAAGTAGTTACCGGCCGGTACGAGGAGGTACCCCAGTGGTCGACCAGCAGCGTCCCCGTCGCTCGTGTCTGGCCGTGCCCGGATCGAGCCAGAAGATGATCGACAAGGCTCGCACGCTGCCCGCGGACCAGGTGTTCCTCGACCTGGAGGACGCGTGCGCGCCGCTGGCCAAGCCGGACGCGCGCAAGACCATCGTGGCTTCGTTGAACGAGGGCGGTTGGGGTTCACGAGCCCGGGTGGTCCGGGTCAACGACTGGACCACGGAGTGGACCTACCGCGACGTCACCGAGGTCGTGGAGGGCGCGGGCGCGAACCTGGACTGCATCATGCTGCCCAAGGTGCAGACCGCGGAGCAGGTGCACGCGCTCGACCTGCTGCTCACCCAGATCGAGAAGACCATGGGCTACGAGGTCGGGCGGATCGGCATCGAGGCGCAGATCGAGAACGCCCTCGGCCTGATCAACGTCAACGCGATCGCCGTCGCGTCGCCGCGGGTGGAGACGATCATCTTCGGCCCGGCCGACTTCATGGCGTCGATCAACATGAAGTCCCTGGTCGTCGGCGAGCAGCCGCCCGGCTACGACGTCGGCGACGCCTACCACTACATCCTGATGCAGATCCTGATGGCGGCCCGTGCGCACGACAAGCAGGCCATCGACGGCCCGTACCTCCAGATCCGCGACGTCGACGGCTTCAAGCGCGTGGCAGGCCGCTCGGCCGCGTTGGGCTTCGACGGCAAGTGGGTGCTGCACCCGGGCCAGATCGACGCGGCCAACGAGGTGTACAGCCCCAAGCAGGAGGACTACGACCACGCCGAGAACATCCTCGACGCCTACGACTACTTCACGTCCGAAAAGGGCGGCAAGCGCGGCGCCGTGATGCTCGGCGACGAGATGATCGACGAGGCCTCCCGCAAGATGGCCCTCGTCATCTCCTCCAAGGGCCGAGCCGCCGGCATGTCCCGCTCCGACGTGTGGTCGCCGCCGGAGGAGTGACTTCGTGCGGCTCCCTGTCGGTCCGTGGTCGTAGAGTGATCGCGTGACCGACAGGGAGCTGAAGCCCACCGATATCGAGGGCTGCAGCTCGATCCGTTCGGCTTCGGTATCCCTCGGCCGGCTCAACGTGCTCGTCGGCGCCAACGGCGCGGGCAAGAGCAACTTCGTGCGCGTGTTCGAGATGTTGCGCGGCTGCTGCGTCATTGCTGCGGCAGGCGTCGGAGCGCAGCCAGGTGCTCATCGCCACGCAGTCGGTCACCCTCATGAACCAGTTCGATCTCGACGACCTGGTCGTGGTCGAGCGGGTCGACGGTGCCTCGACGTTCGCTCGCCCGGATCGCGAACGGATCGGCGAATGGCTGACCGAGTACTCGCTGGGCGAACTGTGGGAGAAGAACCTGATCTGGGGCAGGCCGGGCGGTAGCTCGTGACGGGTGCTCCAACAGTTGAGGAGTGACTCGGCGTGCCGGTGAGGTAACGGGCTGGTTACTTCACCGGTGAGCATTCCCACAAGTGGCGCCTGCGATTGGCGATCATGGGGTGGGGCGTGTGCATGGTGGTCGTCATGTCACGACACCGCAACGACCGGAGACGACTGTTCCGCCGCCGCCCGTCGGACGACCTGTTGGAGCGCAGCTTCCGCAGCTGTCCGGGCTGCTCAGCCGACGTCCACGTGTTCGCCGACGTGTGCCGGCACTGCGGCGGCGCGTTGGAGTTGCGCGCCTCCTGAGCCGGGTCACCGGGGCGGGATGGTGCCGGCTTCCCGGTACAGCCAGACGATCAGCACGACCCACAGCACGAACGCCAGCAGGCCGAGCACCGTGAACACGGCGCCGATGATGAGGCCGGCGGTGGCCATGCCCCAGCCGTCCTCGCCGGTCTGGCGGATCTGCTTGCGGGCCACGATGCCCAGCACGATGCCCACCGGGGAGAACAGGAACGCGGTGATCAGTGCCGCGACCGCCATGCCGTTGGTGCGCTTGGGCGGGTAGTAGCCCGGCTGCTGGTAGTACGGCTGCGACATGTGGTTCCCCCTGACGGTCGGTGCGGGGGCACAGGCTAACCGCTGTTTCGGTTCAGCGCGTGGCGATGAGCACCTTCGTAGCGCGAACGTGCGTTAACCGGTCCATACTCGCCGGTAACCCGAGAGCTACGAAGGGAAACCGCGATGGCGCGCCTGGCCCGGACCGCAGGACTGACCGACGTCCAGGAGGAGATCCTGTCGACGGTCCGCACCTTCGTGGACAAGGAGATCATCCCGCACGCCCAGGCGCTGGAGCACGGTGACACCTACCCGGCCGACATCGTCGAGGGCATGAAGGAGATGGGCCTGTTCGGGCTCACCATCCCCGAGGAGTTCGGCGGGCTCGGCGAGTCGCTGCTGACCTACGCCCTGGTGGTCGAGCAGATCGCCCGCGGCTGGATGTCGGTGTCCGGGGTGATCAACACCCACTTCATCGTGGCGCACATGCTCAAGCAGCACGGCACGCCCGAGCAGCAGCAGAAGTACCTGCCGCGGATGGCGACCGGCGACGTGCGCGGCTCGTTCTCCATGTCCGAGCCGGAGTTGGGTTCCGACGTCGCCGCGATCCGGACGCGCGCGAAGCGTGACGGCGACGACTTCGTCATCAACGGCCAGAAGATGTGGCTGACCAACGGCGGCACGTCCAACCTCACCGCCGTGCTGGTGAAGACCGACGAGGGCGCGGAGAAGGCGCACCAGAACCTGACCACGTTCCTGGTGGAGAAGCCCGAGGGCTACGGCGAGGTCGTGCCCGGCCTCACCATCCCCGGCAAGATCGACAAGATGGGCTACAAGGGCGTCGACACCACCGAGATGGTGTTCGACGGCTTCCGGATCCCCGCCGAGCAGGTGCTGGGCGGTGCCACGGGACGCGGTTTCCGGCACATGATGGACGGCGTCGAGGTCGGCCGGGTCAACGTGGCGGCGCGGGCGTGCGGCATCGCGTTGCGGTCGTTCGAGTTGGCCATCGAGTACGCGCAGCAGCGCAAGACGTTCGGCAAGCCGATCGTGGAACACCAGGCCATCGCGTTCAAGCTGGCCGAGATGGCCACCAAGGTCGAAGCCGCCCACCTGATGATGGTGAACGCGGCGAGGCTGAAGGACTCCGGCGCGCGCAACGACGTCGAGGCGGGCATGGCGAAGCTCATCGCGTCCGAGTACTGCGCCGAGGTGACCCAGGAGGCGTTCCGCATCCACGGCGGCTACGGGTACTCCAAGGAGTACGAGATCGAGCGCCTGATGCGCGAGGCCCCGTTCCTGCTCATCGGCGAGGGCACCAGCGAGATCCAGAAGACCATCATCAGCCGAGGCCTCCTCCGCGACTACCAGTCCCGCGGCTGACGACAGCCGGTTGACGACAGCCGGCTGACGACAGGCAGTTGACGCCGAACAATTGACGCCGGGCAACTGTCCACAGCGCGGCAACTGTCCACAGGCCGGCGGGTTGTCCACAGCCCGGCCCTCGGACGTCGTGCAATGTCGGTCCCGGCCGGCAGGATCAAAAACAGGGGTCCCCCTGCGCGGGGGACTCCTAACAGCACGACTACCGGTGCCTCCTGCGGCAAGTACGGCAAATGAGGCAAGGGCGGTGCGGCCGGAGGGTGGTGTGGCACTGCCGAGGGCGCGGCAGACGGGTGCTACATCACGTTCGCGTCAGTTTCCCGCCAACCCGTTTCGCGCTGTTCCCCCCGTGTTGGCAGGATGGGGTGATCAGCACCGCGAAGAGGTGGTCACCGTGACGAGTTCCTTCTCCGGCCAGAACCGACCCGGGGTGCCTCCCCGACTGCCCACCCCGCCCACGGGCTGGCCCATCGGCTCTTACGGCACGTACGAGGAGGCACAGCGCGCGGTCGACTTCCTGGCCGATGGGGACTTCCCCGTCCAGGAGGTCACGATCGTCGGCGTGGACCTCATGCTCGTCGAACGGGTCACCGGCCGGCTCACCTGGGGCCGGGTGCTGGGCACCGGCGCGGCTTCGGGCGCGTGGTTCGGTCTGTTCGTCGGCGTCCTGCTCAGCCTGTTCAACACCACCCCGGGTTCGAGCCTCGGGCCGATCGTCGCGGGCCTGGTCGTCGGTATCGCCTTCGGGCTGATCTTCGCCGCGGTCGGCTACGGCTCGGCGCGCGGCAAGCGGGACTTCCAGAGCGCCAGCCAGCTGGTCGCGGGCCGGTACGACGTGCTGTGCCAGCCGCGTTCGGCCGAACGCGGCCGGGACCTGCTCGCCCGGCTCGCCATGCGCCCGTCGGACGCGAAGAAGGACTGACCGGAAGAACGAGGTTTGCGACACGACACCATCGGGTAAGGCCCTTCCGGGCTCCCGTGGTTGCGGCACCTGATCATCGGGCCTACGTTCGTTCCACCGGCTGGCCACGGCCGTCGGTGGGGCACGACGAGGTGCCGGGCATTGCGGTCTGGCTCCTCCGTTGTCGGGAAGGAGGCAGGACCGGTGAGGGGCACAAGTCATCGGTTGGCCGCCGCAGGTGGCGCCGCGCTCATCGCGACGTCCGTGCTGGCGGGCTGTGGTTCGGGTGACGGCGGGATCACCATCAACGTCTACAAGTACCCGCAGGAGAACTTCCAGAAGATCGTCGACAACTGCAACGCGACGGCCGACGGCTACCGGATCGTCTACAACAAGCTGCCGCGCGAGGCCGACGGCCAACGCGAGCAGATGGTCCGCAGACTGGCCGCCGAGGACAGCGACATGGACGTGCTGGCCCTCGACGTCACGTGGACCGCCGAACTGGCCGAGGCGGGTTGGATCAAGGAGTTCACCGGCCAGGCCAAGTCTCAGGTCGAGGACGGCACGCTGGAGACACCGCTGGAGACGGCCCGTTACGAGGGCAAGCTCTACGGCGCTCCGGACAACACCAACGTCCAGCTCCTCTGGTACCGCGGCGATCTGGTGCCGACGCCGCCGAAGACGTGGGACGAGATGGTCGAGCTCGGCTCCCAGCTCAAGGCGCAGGGCAAACCGGGCCTGGTCACGGCGACCGGCAAGCAGTACGAGGGTCTGGTCGTGCTCTACAACACCCTGGTCAACTCCGCGGGCGGGCAGATCCTCGACGAGAACGGCACCAAGGCCGTCGTGGACGACGGCGCGGTGAAAGCGCTGGAAGTGCTGAAGAAGTTCGCCACCTCCGACGTGGTCGACCCGTCGTTCTCCAACGCCGCCGAGGACCAAGCGCGGCTGGCCATGGAGGGCGGCAACGCCGCGTTCATGCTGAACTGGCCGTACGTCTACGCCGCCGCGCAGGAGAAACCCGACTTCGCGAAGAACCTCAAGTGGGCGCCGTACCCGTCGATCGACCCGGGTGAGCAGGCTGAGGTGACCGTCGGCGGCATCAACTACGCGGTCAGCGCGTTCACCGAGCACTCCGAGGAGTCGTTCGACGCGGTGATGTGCCTGCGGAGCGCGGAGAGCCAGAAGTTCGCCGCCATCAACGACGGCGTGCCGCCGACCATCGAATCGGTCTACGACGACCCGGAGATGGCCGAGCCGTACCCGATGAAGGAAGCGATCCTGGAGACGTTGAAGACCGCGAGCGCACGTCCGCGCACGCCCGCGTACCAGAACGTCTCCACGGTGATCTCCACGATCCTGTCGCCTCCCGCGAGCATCGACCCGCGGGCGACGGCGGACCGGCTGCGCACCGAACTCCAGGACGCGCTCGACTCGAAGGGGGTGCTGCCGTGAGCCACGCCCTGAACGATGAAACCGCCGTCGCCGTCGCGGCGAAGCCGAAGCTGTCCCCGAAGGCGAAAGCCGCGCTGAGCGAGGGCAAGAAGGCCGAACGCCGGCTCGGCCTGCTGCTGTGCGCGCCCGCGATCCTCATCATGGCCGCGGTCGCGGGCTGGCCGATCATCTACTCGATCTGGCTGTCGCTGCAGCGCTACGACCTGAAGTTCCCGGACCGCACCGAGTTCGTCGGCCTGGACAACTACATCACCGTGCTGTCCAACCCCTACTGGTGGAACGCCATGTGGGTGACGGTGCTGATCACGGTGGTGTCCGTGGCGATCGAGCTGGTGCTGGGCATGGCGCTGGCGCTGATCATGCACCGCACCCTGGTCGGCCGGGGCATCGTGCGCACGTCCACGCTGATCCCGTACGGCATCGTCACGGTCGTCGCCGCGTTCTCCTGGCGCTACGCGTGGACGCCGGGCACCGGCTACCTGGCCGAGACGGTCGCGGGCGGTGATCCTGTGCTCACCGAGAAGCTCCCGGCGATCATGGTGGTGACGCTGGCGGAGATCTGGAAGACCACGCCGTTCATGGCGCTGCTGCTCATGGCGGGCCTGGCGCTGGTGCCGGAGGACCTGCTCAAGGCCGCCGCGATGGACGGCGCGACCGCGTGGCAGCGGTTCACCAAGGTGATGGTGCCGGTGATGAAGCCCGCGATCCTGGTGGCGCTGCTGTTCCGCACCCTCGACGCGTTCCGCATCTTCGACAACCTGTTCGTCCTCACGGCCGGCTCCCAAGGCACCTCGTCGGTGTCGATGCTGACCTACAACAACCTGATCAAGGGCTTGAACCTGGGCATCGGCTCCACCATGTCGGTGCTCATCTTCATCGCGGTGGCGATCATCGCGTTCGTGTTCGTGAAGCTGTTCGGCACCGCTGCCCCTGGCAGCGACGGCGGGGGGAGGCGCTGATGGCCGGCATCGGCGGGGCGGTGACCACGGGCCGCAAGGCGCGCTGGACCGTCCTCAACGTCCTGGTCGTGGCGTACGCGCTGTTCCCGGTGCTGTGGATCGTGTCGCTGTCGTTCAAGACCAAGGAAACCCTGGGCGACGGCAACTTCATCCCGCGCGCGTGGACGTTCGACAACTACGCGGCGATCTTCTCCACGACCGAGTTCGTCCGCGCCCTGGTGAACTCGATCGGCATCGCGCTGATCGCGACCGCGGTCGCGGTGGTGTTCGGCACGATGGCCGCCTACGCGATCGCCCGGCTCGACTTCCCCGGCAAGCGGCTGCTGGTCGGGGTGTCGCTGCTGATCGCGATGTTCCCGCAGATCTCGCTGGTCTCGCCGCTGTTCGAGATCGAGCGGGGGCTGGGGCTGTTCGACACCTGGCTCGGCCTGATCCTGCCCTACATCACCTTCGCGCTGCCGTTGGCGATCTACACGCTGTCGGCGTTCTTCCGCGAGATCCCGTGGGAGCTGGAGAAGGCGGCGAAGATGGACGGCGCGACGCCCGGTCAGGCGTTCCGCCGGGTCATCGCGCCGCTGGCCGCGCCGGGCGTGTTCACCACGGCCATCCTGGTGTTCATCTTCTGCTGGAACGACTTCCTGTTCGCGATCTCGCTGACTTCCACCGAGAGCTCCCGAACGGTGCCGGTCGCGCTGTCGTTCTTCACCGGCGGCTCGCAGTTCGAGGACCCGACCGGGTCGATCGCCGCCGCCGCGGTGGTGATCACCATCCCGATCATCCTGTTCGTGTTGTTCTTCCAGCGTCGGATCGTCGCCGGGTTGACCTCCGGCGCCGTCAAGGGGTGAAGCAATGGCCGAGATCGTTCTGGACAGCGTGACCAAGCAGTACCCCGACGGCGCGGTGGCCGTGCGGGACGTGGACATCGAGATCGCCGACGGCGAGTTCATCATCCTGGTGGGCCCGTCCGGCTGCGGGAAGTCCACGACCCTCAACATGATCGCGGGCCTGGAGGACATCACCTCCGGCGAGCTGCGCATCGGCGGCGAGCGGGTCAACGAGCGGGCGCCGAAGGACCGCGACATCGCGATGGTGTTCCAGTCCTACGCGCTGTACCCGCACATGACGGTGAAGGAGAACATGGCCTTCCCGCTGCGGCTGGCCAAAGTGGACGACGCGACGGTGGAGAAGAAGGTCCGCGACGCCGCCGAGATCCTGGACCTGACCCAGCACCTGGACCGCAAGCCGTCCAACCTGTCCGGTGGGCAGCGGCAGCGGGTGGCCATGGGGCGGGCGATCGTGCGCAGCCCCAAGGCGTTCCTGATGGACGAGCCGCTGTCCAACCTGGACGCGAAACTGCGGGTCCAGATGCGCACGTCGGTGTCCCGGCTGCAGAAGCAACTCGGGACGACCACCGTGTACGTGACCCACGACCAGACCGAGGCGATGACCCTGGGTGACCGGGTGGTCGTGATGCGCGGTGGCGCGGTGCAGCAGATCGGGGCGCCGCAGTTCCTCTACGACAACCCGGCCAACCTGTTCGTCGCCGGGTTCATCGGCTCGCCCGCGATGAACTTCGTGCCGGCCGCGTTGGAGGACGGCACGTTGCGCTCGGCGCTCGGCGACGTGCCGCTCACCGACCGGGTGCGCGGGTTGCTGGAAGGCACCGAAGCACCCCGTGAAGTGATCATGGGGCTGCGGCCCGAGCATTTCGAGGACGCCCGATTGGTGGAAGACCACGTTCGCTCGACCGGGGCGACTTTCACCAATCAAGTGGACGTGCTGGAGTCAATGGGTTCGGACAAGTTCGCCTATTTCAGTCTGTCGGGTGAACAGGCCACCTCGGCGGAGTTGGCCGAGTTGGCAGCCGACGCGGGTTCGGCCGATGTGCCAGGTGGCGGCGTGTCCCTGGTCGCCCGGATCTCGGCGACGTCCACCGCGGTGGTGGGCGAACCGGCCGAGATCTGGTTCGACGCGGACAAAGTGCAGCTGTTCGACCCGAACAACGGCCGAAACCTGACCTACCGCGGCTGAAAAAGGTTGCACGAAGGGTCGTCCCCGTTCGTCGGGGGCGGCCCTTCGTGCTTTCAACGGAGGTCACGGGCAGTTACTGACCAGCCGGGGCCATCGGCCGGGACGAACTCCATAGGCCATTCAGCGCAGCAAACCCACACCTCGCCGAATTTGTCGCGCCACAACTGTTGTCGGTCCCCACCCTGGTCGAAGGCGGGAACGACTCCGGCCGAAAGGCGTCGGGGCAGGGGAGTCCGCCGAGCACAGAGAAGAGCGCGAGATGGGGATCCTTGACGGCAAAGCAGTGGTGATCACCGGGGCGGGCCGGGGCCTGGGGGAGGCCTACGCGATGCACGCCGCCCAGGCCGGAGCGTCGGTCGTGGTCAACGACGTCGACGCGGAACAGGCCGAACAGGTCGCCGAGCACATCCGGGCGTACGGGGGGCGGGCGGTGGCCAGCACGCACACCGTGGCCGATCCGAGCGAGGCCGAGAAGATCGTGGGAATGTGCCAGTCGGAGTTCGGCCGGGTGGACGGCCTGGTCAACAACGCCGGGCTGAACTACGAGACCCTGCCCTGGGAGGACGACCCGGAATCGATCCGACGGATCGTCGAGGTCAATCTCCTGGGGGTCATATACACCGGAATGGCCGCGATGCGGGTGATGCGGGAGCAGGGCTCCGGCTCGATCGTGAACATTTCGTCGGGTGCGTTTCTCGGCCAACGCAAACTCGCCACGTATGCGGCGACGAAGGGCGCGGTGGCGTCGCTCAGCTCGTCTTGGGCCCTGGACCTGGAGGCGGAGAACATCCGGGTCAACGCCGTCTGCCCGGTCGCGCACACCAGAATGGTGTGGAAGTCGGAGCGCTCCCTGCGCGCCATCCCCGCCGACCGCACCCCCGGCAAGGTCGCGCCGCTCGTGCTGTTCCTGCTCAGCGACGCGGCGGACGGCATCACCGGTCAGATCGTCCGGTGCAACGGCCGCCAGCTGCACTTGGTCGGCCATCCGTACTTCAAGCAGCCGATCCTGGAGAGCGACACCTGGGACACCACCTCGGTGAAACGCGCCTTCGACGGCGTCCTCCAAGCCCACCTGGAACCCTTCGGCCTGGAAAAACGCATGCCACCGCGCCTGCGTGAACTGGTGGAGCCGGGCCAGACGGCCTGAGGGCACGTGGACAAAAGTGTCACCAGGTCGGGCCGAGCTGGTGGCACTTTTGTCCAGGGATTCCGGTCGATCACTCGTTCGGGTGATCGCCGAATTGTCGTACCCCCCTGACACGATGCTGGTCATGGGCGCACGCAAACCTCGGGTCACGGACTGGCGGCTGGTGGTGCAGTCGCGGCTGGACCGCGTGCGGGCGGATCTCGCCGCGTTGGGGCCGCCGGATCCGCTCGATCTGGAGAGCCAGCAGTGGCGGGCGGTGGCGGAGCAGGAGGCCGCCGTTGTCGAGGACATGATCACGCGCACCGAGTCGCGGTGGCGGACGGTCGCGTCGTGGTGGTCGGGGTGGCACATCGAGCGGGCCTGGCGGTCGGTGCACGAAGCGGAGATCGCGGTGGTGGCCGCCGGTAACGGGTTCCTCGGTCGGCTGCCGGGGCTGAAGGCGCGGGTGGCCGAGAACCTGGACGAGCACGACCCTCGGCGCATCGCGTTGGAGGAGATGCGGCCGGGCGAGTACCCGTTGTCGGTGGAACGCGAGCTGGTCGTCGACGCGTTACGGGCGGCGTTCGACGCGTCCGACTTCGCGCACGCCGGGTCGCGGGCGCTGCGGAACAAGCTGATCGCGACGTCGGCGGTGTTATTCGTGGTCAACACCCTGCTGGGCATCGTGGGGCTGGTGAAGCCGGGCCTGATCCCGATGTGCGTCGGCTCCGAGCGGCTGCCGACCGTATGCCCGTCGGGCAAGACGGCAGCCGGAGCCGACGTGTGGCTGATCCAGGTGCTCGGCGCGTTCGGGGCGGTGCTGTCGGCGGTCGTGCTGCTCCTGCGGCGGCGTCCCAGCCTCTCGCCGTACGTGATGGTCGGCTACCAGGCCCTGATCAAGGTCCTGCTCGGCGCGGCCCTGGCGGTGGTCGGCATCCTGGCCCTCGGCGCCGGGGTGACGACCGGGCTCATCGGCGTGGCGTCCCAGGCCGCCCTGCTGCTCTGGGCGGTGATCCTGGGCTACGGCCAGCAGGTCGCGACCCGCCTGCTCGACAGCTACACCGACCGCGTGATGGACCAGGCCCGCCCACTGCCGAAGCTGGAGAGCCAGCGATGAGCGGGACAGCGCGGCTCAGCGCCGCGAGCGCAGCGTGGAGATGACGTCCTGGTCCCACCGGTGCGTGCGGATCAGGCGGTAGCGCTCGGCCGCGACCCACATGTACGCCTCGGTCTCCGTCCGGTCACCGACCAACTCGGCCTGCCGGAGCATCTCCACCACCGGCTCGTACTCCTCCGCGTACCACCGCTTCGCGATCGCCGTCCGGTCCAGGAACACGCCCTCGTCCTGCATCAGCCGGAACCCCCAGGCCTCCACGTGCTCGCCCAGTTCGGCGTAGTCCCACGGGTCCGACAGCACCACCGCCGCCCGCGCCTGACCGCTCAACGGCACCCGCTCCAGGAACAGCCGCCGGTAGTCCTTCACGATCAGGTCACCGCGATGCCGGATCCCGTGAGCCGCGATCCGCGTCACGACCTCGGTGACGAAAGCGTCGATCACCTCCAGCCCCAACGCGTGCGCCACCGACACCCGGTGGTGCCCGTCCTGGACGAAGTGCAGGTCACCGACCCGGTACACCTCGATCGGCGGCACCGCCTCGCCCCGCCGCTGGGCCAGCGCCAACCGCTGCCACCGCTCCCGCACCCGCGCCGACGTCGGCCGGAACCGGCGGTCGAAGTCACGGGTCCGGTCCACGCTGCCGACGATCGAGTCCAGCCTGATCGTCTGCATCCCCAACCGCCGCTCGCTGAGCATCCCCAGCGACTCCACCACCTCGTGGAACGGCAGCATGATGTTCACGTCGTCCGGCTCCCGGCGCAGCCACGCCGCCAACCGCGACATCACCTGGCGACGGCGGGCGCGCAGGAAGTCGTTCTCCGCGTCCGCCTGGGGGAACCCGGTGTCACGGCGCACGGCGCTCCTCCCGCCCAACCCCGAGGCCGGCCTCGGACCCGACCGGGATGTCGAACACCTTGTGACCCACCACGTTCACCACGCGGGTCGAGTCGAGCGTGCGGTCCTCCTTCACGACACCGTGCGGGTGGATGTGCCCGTGCAGCATGAGCGGGGGCCGTAACCGCCGCACGGCGTCACGCAGGCACGCGAACCCCCGGTGCGGCGGATCGGGCTCGTCACCGCAGTCCAACGGCGGCGAGTGGGTCAGCAGCACGTCCACCCCGCGCCCGTCGCGCAACCGCCGCCACTGCGCGGTCCGCAGCACCCGCCGCAGCCGCCGCGCCTGCTGCCGCTCGGTCCACTGGTTGGGCCCACCGCTGTACCGGATCGATCCACCGAGACCAGCGATCCGCAGCCCGGCGACGTCCACCACCCGCTCGTCCGCGTTCACCCCGCCCGCCGGACCGGGCCAGCGCGCCGGGATACCGGCCTTGGTCCACAGGCCCCGGACGTTCGAGTACCCGGTCAGGTCCGCGTCGTGGTTGCCCGGCACGAACACGCACGGCCGGTCCAGCGCGCTCGCCAGGAACTCCAGGTAGTCGAACGGCAGATCACCCGCCGCGACGATCAGGTCCACGTCCAGCCCGCGCACCTGTTCGGTCCACAACCGCTCGACCACTTCGTCCGCCACCGCGAGCACCTTCGGCATCCATCGAGCCTAAGCGCTGTCACCGTCGGCGACACCTCGCCAGTGAAAGGGTGAAAACCACCCGCCTCCTACTGCCGCACAAGGGAAATCGGGTTAGCGTCACGGTGTGCTCGCCGAGTTGTTCCTCGATGCGTCCCGCGCCTGCCACGTCCACAGCCCGCTCACCCACACCCTGCTGGTGGCGGCGGCGGACGATCTGGCGCGCGGCGGCATCACCGCGCGGGTGATGGCGGGCGCCGAGTGCGACCGCAAGGGCACCGTCCCCGGCTTCCGGTTCGCCGGCGCCCTGCACCGGCTGGTCCTGGAAGGCCGCGTCCCGACCCTCTCCAAGCACTACCCGACGGCCGGCGGCAAACCCGACCTCGACACCCTGTGGGACGACGTGCTGCCCGTGCTGCACGAGCACACCGACGAACTGCACAGCCTGATCACGTCCACGGTCGTGCAGACCAACGAGCCGGGCCGCAACGCGCCCCTGTTCGGCGGCCTCCAGACCGCCACCCACCTGGCCGCCGACGAAGCCGGCCGGCGCGCCACGTTCCCGATCCGGCTGCTCGAAGTCGGCGCGTCCGGCGGCCTGAACCTCCGCCCGCACCGCATCGCCTACCGGGTCGACGGCGGGACGGTGGGCGACCCGGGCAGCCCGTTCACCCTCGACCCGAGGTGGACCGGTCGGCCGCCGGTCGACTTCAGCCACAACCTGCGCCTGGTCCGACGGGCCGGCTGCGACCTCCACCCGGTGGACGTGACCAGGGAGAGCGGGCGGCTGCACCTGTCGTCGTTCGTGTGGGGCGACCAGCCGGCCCGTTTCGCCCGGCTCCAGGAAGCCCTGGAGTTGGCCCAACTCGACCCGGTCCCGGTCCAGCAGGCGACCGGCCCGGAGTGGCTGGCCGACCAACTGGCCCGCCCGGAACGCGACGTGCTGACCGTCGTCTGGCACTCCGTGGTCTGGCAGTACGTGTCACCGGCCGACCGCGCCATGGGCCGCTCGATCCTCGCCGACGCCGCCGCGCGCGCCACCCCGATGGCGCCGTTGGCGCTGCTGGTCTACGAACCCCGGCGCACGCACATGGCGGACCGGTACGAGTTCCAGCTCCTGCTCAAGCTGTGGCCGGCGGGCATCTCGCTCCGCCTCGGCACCGGCGTGGGCCACGGCATCCCGTTCACCTGGGACACCCAACCCTGGAACTAGAGCTGTGTTTGATTGCCGCTGCTCCGCAGACGGCGGGCTCGGTCGCCCCGGGACGGCGACCTCGCGTCGTGGTCGCGTGGCCGGCGTGCGCTACTGGCCATTGGCGATCAGGAGGGTGACCGTGGCGAGCCAGCCGATCAGGAAGGTGAGGACCCAGAACCGCAGGTTGGTGAACATTCTGGTCATGTCGGAACATCCCGTCGCAGGAAGGGGGAGGGGGATTCACAGCCACTGGTTGCGACGGAATATTCGGTACAGGGTGAGGCACACCACGAGGATCACCGAGATCACCATGGGGTAGCCGTAACGCCAGTGCAGCTCCGGCATGTACTCGAAGTTCATGCCGTACACGCCGACGACCATGGTCGGCACGGAGATGATCGCCACCCACGCGGCGAGCTTGCGCATGTCCGAGTTCTGCTGGAGCGTGATCTTCGCCAGCACCGCGTTGACCAGCGTGGTCAGCAGCTCGTCGAAGTTGATCACGCGCTCGGACACCTCGGTGAGGTGGTCGTCGACATCGCGGAAGTACGAGCGCACCTGCTCGGGGATCAGCGGCGTGTAGCCCTCCGCCAACCGCCGCAGCGGCACGGCCAGCGGCATCACCGCCCGGCGCAGCTCCAGCACCTCGCGCTTCATCAGGTAGATCTGGTCGGCGCTGACCCGGCTGCGCGGCTGGAAGACCAGCGCCTCCATCTGGTCGATGTCGTCCTCGATGTGGTCGGTCACGTCGAGGTAGTTGTCGACCACGTGGTCGGCGATCGAGTACAACACCGCGGCCGGCCCGCTGCGCAGCCGTTCCGGCTCCTCCTCCAGCTCACGGCGCACCGCCGCGAGCCCGGAGTGGTTGCCGTGCCGGACCGTCACCACGAACTCGCGGCCCAGGAACACCATGATCTCGCCGCTCTCGACGATCTCGTTGGCCGTGTCCGGTGACGAGTTCTGGATGTACCGCACGGTCTTGAAGACCATGAACAGCATGTTGTCGTAGCGTTCCAGCTTCGGCCGCTGGTGCGCGTGCACGGCGTCCTCGACGGCCAACTCGTGCAGCCCGAACGTGTCCGCGATGCCCTGGATCTGCTCTTCGTCCGGCTCGTGCAGCCCGATCCAGACGAACCCGTCGCCGCGCTTGCGCACCTCTTCCACCGCGTCGGTGTGCGACCACCGCCCGGGCAGGCGCTTGCCGTCCACGTAGACGCCGCAGTCCACGACGTACGCGGACAGCGGCACGGGGATCGGCACCGCGGGGCGTTCCTGCGCGCGGCCTCTCAGGCCACCGAGCGAGGGCAAGCTGGGCACGGAGGTCCTCCTGGTGGGGAGCGTCGATTCGACGAACGACGACGGCACGTCCCCGACCGGTACCGCTGGGCCTAGCTGTGGAAAGCCGGCTCCCCGATGAGGACGCGCGAGGTACTCGCAGGATGGGGGTCGTTACTCATCGGTAGTCCTCACCTCCTCGGGTCGGCTGTCTGTAGCGGTGTACTCGCTCACAGATCAGTTGCCGAGGGTACTCCCCCAGTGCTCACACTGTCCCCCCTGTCGGAGTGGTTCTTCGATCACACAGCCAGCCAACGGAGGCGTGCGGTGCAGTTCGGGCGTTACTACGAGGAGTTCGAGGTCGGCGCGGTCTACAAGCACTGGCCCGGGAAGACGGTCACCGAGTACGACGACCACCTGTTCTGCCTGCTCACCATGAACCACCACCCGCTGCACATGGACGCGCACTACGCGGCGGAGACCACCGACTTCGGCAAGAACGTCGTCGTCGGCAACTACATCTACTCGCTGCTGCTGGGCATGTCCGTGCCGGACGTGTCGGGCAAGGCCATCGCGAACCTGGAGGTCGAGTCGCTCAAGCACATCAAGCCGACCTTCCACGGTGACACCATCTACGGTGAGACCGAGGTGCTGGACAAGACGCCGTCGAAGTCCAAGGACGACCGCGGCGTGGTCTACGTCGAGACTCGCGGGTACAAACAGGATGGAACGGTCGTCTGCGTGTTCCGCCGGAAGGTCATGGTGCCCAAGCGCTCCTACGGCGACGCACGTGGCGGCGAGCAGCCGGGCAGGCCCGAACCCAAGGAGTGAAGTGACTTCACTGGATCTGGTGCGGCAACGACTGGCCGGGTTCGCCCAGCAGGAGGCGCACGGCGTCTCCCCGCTCTACGAGCACCTGGCCACACACGCCGCCGACGATCCGGAGGTCGCCGGTCTGCTGACCGCCGCCCCGGAGCGGTTCGCGCACGCGACCCTGCTCCTGGCGGCGGCGCACCGGCTGGTGCAGGCCGAGCCGTTCCACGAGTTGTCCAACTACTACCCGTCCCTCGGCGGCACGTACGGCGCGGACGAGAACACGTGGCCGTTGTTCCGCAGCTTCGTGCTGGATCGGGCGGACAAGATGCGGGCGCTGATCTCCAGTCACAGCACCCAGACCAACGAGGTGCGCCGCGCGGCGGTGATCTACCCGGCGCTCGGGCTGATCAAGGGGCCGGTCGGGCTGCTGGAGGTCGGCTGCTCCGCCGGTCTGCTGCTGGGACTGGACCAGTACGGCTACCGCTACCAGACCCAGCAGGCCGGGCAGTTGGTCGCGGGACCGGCGAAGGCGGCGCTCGGGCTGCACTGCTCGTTGGAGTTGGCGCCCGGCGCGGAGCTGCCGAAGATCCCCAAAACGGTGAAGATCGCGGCCAAGGTGGGGCTGGACCGGGCGCCCGCCGACCTGACCGACGAGGACACGTACGCGTGGCTCGAAGCATGCGTGTGGGCCGATCAGCCGGAGCGGCTGCGGTTGTTCGGCGTGGCCGCGACGGTGCAGCGCAAGTCGCCGCCGGAGTTCGTGGTCGGTGACGCGGTGGCGGACCTGGGAAAGGCCGCCGACCGGGTGCCCGCCGAGTTGCCGCTGGTGGTCCTGACCAGCAACGTGCTGCCGTACGTGCCGGGGGAGGAGTTCGTCCGGGCGCTGCGCGCGCTGGACCGCCCGGTGTGGTGGTTGAGCCACGAGGGGTACGCGGCCGGCCTGATCCACGTCCTGCCGGGGCGGGACGACCTGCGGCCGGGGCCGGACGAGGCGGCGTTCGGCGTGGTGGGGCTGGTCCGGTTCGAGGACGGCGAAGTGCGGTCGGCGCGGGCGTTGGCCAAGACGGCGCCGCACGGCCAGCGGCTGGTCTGGTTCCCCTGATCGGGCGAAGTTGATCAGCTCCGGGGGAGCTGATCCCACTCCGCGAGGGTGTCCAACAGCATCTCGGTCAGTGGGAGTGTGGCCAAGATCGCAGCGTCGGCCCAGCAGGCATCCGATGCGTCGTCCCCCGCCCGGAGGACGCCGGATCGCACCTGGCAGGCGTAGTCGTGGATCTCGTAAACACCGTGTGACGCCGGACGGGTGACACTGCCGACCCACCCCCCTACGGTCACGGAGAGTCCCGTTTCCTCCCATAGTTCCCGCACAATTGCGGTCTCATCGGTCTCACCAGGCTCGACTCGGCCACCCGGTAGCGACCACAGTCCCTCACCTGGGGGATTGCTCCGCCGCACGAGTAGCAGTCGCCCGTTCGAGTCATGGACCACGCCGCCGACACAGCGGATTCGTCGCTCACGTTCGGCCGTCACGGTTACCAAGAGTAGTCACCCCGGGTTGGCGGTGCAGCTCGCTGACCCAAGTGCGGTACAAATCTCCCGACGTGTCGCGGAGTGCGGTACAACGGTTTTCACTGGCGCCAAACGGGTGCGGTAGCGAACGGGGTTGATCACCGTGAATCTGAAGAAGATTCTGACCTACACCGGGGTCGGCTTGGTCCTGTTCTTCCTCATCGCGGAGCCGCAGCAAGCGGCTCAGCTGGTGCAGAACATCCTGGGCACACTGCGGGAAGCCGCTGAGGCGCTCATCACCTTCGTGAAACAATTGTTCTGAGTCGCCCGGCTCCTCCCCGACGGCGAGAGGTCGAAGGCATGTTCGCACCACGGGACCCCGACGAGTACCTGCTCCCCACGGAGCGTCGGGTCATCCGGGTCCGCAGGCACTGGAGCAGTCTGCTCTGGGATCTCCTCGAAGCCGGCGCACTGCTGGCCGGCGCGATGATGATCTCGTACCTGCTGCCCGACAACGCAGGCATCATCCAGAACATACTCTGGTACGCCTCGCTGTTCGTGCTGCTCAGGCTGGCCTACTTCGTCATGGAGTGGTGGGTGGAGCGGATCGTCGTCACCGACAAGCGTTTCATGATCTCCTCGGGGGTCTTCGAGACCAAGGTGGCCATGATGCCGATCAGCAAGGTCACCGACCTCACCTACGAGCGGTCGGTGCTCGGGCGGATGTTCGGCTTCGGCACCCTGGTCGTGGAGTCGGCAGGTCAGATCCAGGCCCTCAACCGGATCGAGTTCCTGCCCAACCCCGAGGAGGTCTACGACGCCATCTCGGAGTTGACCTTCGGTGACAAGAAGGCTCAGGCCGAGCGTTTCTCGATGATCAAGGCGCAGCGGGCGGCGCGCGGCAAGAAGATGGTGCCGTAGTCCGGACTCGGCCGTGGTGGAGACTGGGTGGGTGCGCATAGACCTGCACACCCACTCGACCGAGTCCGACGGCACCGACACGCCCGCGGAGCTGGTGGCGGCCGCGGCCGCCGCCGGCTTGAGCGCGGTCGCGATCACCGACCACGACACCGCCGCCGGCTGGGCGGAGGCAGCCAACGCGCTGCCGCCCGGCCTGAAGCTGGTGCGCGGCGCGGAGTTGTCCTGTGCCTCAGACGACGGTCGGGGTCGGGTCGTCACCGTCCACCTGCTCGCCTACCTCTACGACCACACCTCGTCCGCGTTGGTCGAGGAGCAGCTGCGGCTGCGCCTCGAACGACGGCACCGGCTGCGCCGGATGGCCGAGCGGATGGTCGCCGACGGCTTCCCCATCGACCCCGACGAGCTGATGGCGGCCATGCCGACCGACGCGCCGGCCGGACGTCCCCACCTCGCCATGGCGTTGATCCGGGCCGGCGTGGTGACCAGCGTCGACGAGGCGTTCGCCCGGTACCTGACCGGCGGGCGCTACTACGTGCCGCGCACCGACACGCCCGTGGCGCGGGCCATCGAGATGATCACCGAGGCCGGTGGGGTGACGGTGCTCGCGCACCCTTTTGCCTCGTCGCGCGGCCCGATCGTCACCGAGCAGGTGGTGGCGGACCTCGCCGCGTTGGGCTTGGCCGGCGTCGAAGTCGACCACCCCGATCACGACCCGGAAACCCGCGCCCGGCTGCGCGGGCTGGCGGGCGACCTAGGGCTGCTGACCACCGGCTCCAGCGACTACCACGGCACCAACAAGACGGTCCGTCTCGGCGCGGAGACCACCTCGCCGGACGTGCTGGACGCACTCGCCGACAGAGCAACCGGATGCAAGGTGATCGTCGGTTGAGGAACAGCCGGACCCCGCGAGGTCGCGTCGGTCCAGGCGACCTCGCCGCCGTCTGCGGAGCAGCGGCCATCAACACAGTAGCGTTGAGGTGTGCAGGAACAGTTGGGGTTCGACTTCGGCGCGATGCCGAAGAAGCTGGTGCGGGTGACGCCGGCGAAACTCTCGACGTGGGCGGACTGCCCGCGTCGGTTCCGCATGGCCTACCTCGACCGGCCATCGCCACCGCGCGGTGGGGCGTGGGCGCACAACACCCTCGGCGCGGTCGTGCACAACGCGTTGAAGGCGCTGTTCGACCTGCCCGCCGAGCGCCGCACGCCCGAGCAGGCGGTGGCGCTGCTGCACCGGCAGTGGAAGAACGACGGCTTCCGGGACGCCGAGCAGGCGGCCGTCTACCGGGACCGGGCCGTCGGGTGGGTGCGCGACTACGTCACCGACCTGGACACGTCGATCGAGCCGGTCGGCATCGAGCGGTGGGTGTCCACGCCGACGTCGAAGATCGTCGCCGAGGGCCGGGTCGACCGGATCGACCTGCGCGACGGCGAGCTGGTGATCGTGGACTACAAGACCGGGCGGCACGCGCTGACCGTGGACGACGCTCGGGGCTCGCAGGCGTTGGCGCTGTACGCGCTGGCCGCGCGGCGGACGTTGCGCAAGCCGTGCCACCGGGTGGAGTTGCACCACCTGCCGTCGGGCACGGTGGCGGTGTGGGAGCACACCGAGGAGAGCCTGGCGCGGCACGTGTCGCGGGCCGAGGAAGCCGCGGACGAGCTGAGGCTGGCCTCGGACACCCTCGCCGCGGGCGGCGACCCGGAGATCCTGTTCCCGCCGCGCACCGGCTACCAGTGCACGTGGTGTGACTTCCGCCGCTCCTGCCCGGAGGGCCAGCAGGCGGCGCCGACGATCGATCCGTGGGCGTTGCTCGCGCCGTAGAGTGGCCGGGTGACGATGGTGGACAGCAGACCCGAACCGCGTCTGGCCAGGTTGTGGCGCGGCGTCAGCGGCGCCCTCGCCGTCGGCTTGGTGCTGTTGGCGTTGGCGTTGATCGGCTTCCAGATCTACGCGGGCAACAACGAACTACCAGGTCCGGGGCTGGACGTGGTGGCCGGACACATCGCGACGGCCGTGGCCGCGGTGGTGGCCCAGATCGTCGCCGACCGCCGCAGGGGCTGGACCGTGGCGGTGTGCGGCCTGGTGGTCGTGCTGCTGGCGGCGTCGACCCTGTGGTTCTACTGGTGGGCGTGAGTTCGGGGCATTAGCTGAGCCAGGCGCGCCAGGTCGGCAGCAGCGTGGCCAGCAGGGCGTCCGGGGTCTCGGTGTTCGGCGAGTGCATGGCGCCGGACAGCACGGCGAAGTCGGCGTCCAGCCGTTCGGCCATGTCCCGCTGGCTCGCCGCCGACCAGGCGTCGTCCAGTTCGCCGCACACCACCAGGCACGGGATGCCCGCCCCGCGCGCGACACGGGCCAGTTTCGCGACCAGGTCCGGTTCGGTGCGCAGCGCTTCGCCCATGCCCAGCAGGCCGGCGGGTGAGGAGCGGACGAACCGTTCGCGGTAGAAGTCCTTCAGCTCCTGCGGGATCATCTGCCAGCGCGGGTGCAGTGCCTGGCGGGTCTCGTGGACCTGCTGCGACGCCTCGACGCCCTGTTCGCGCAGGATGATCTCGCCGTAGTCGAGGGCGGCGCGGCGTTCGCCCGGCGGGAGTTCGGACGGGCCGGACGAGAGCAGCGTCAACCCGGACACCGGCGCGCCCGCCAGCACCGCGCCGCGCGCGACCAGGCCGCCGAACGAGTGGCCCAGGAGCAGCACGCGCCTGCCCTCGGCGGCGAGTTTCGCGACCAGTTCGGCCATCGACGCGCCGAGGGCGGCGGGCCGGTAGTCGGATTCCGCGATCGGGCCGACCGATTCGTACTGGCCGGGCAGGTCGACGGCGACGACTTCCACACCGGCGTCGGCGATCGGGTCGATCAGGGGCGCGAAGTCCTCTTTGGACCCGGTGTAGCCGGGGAGCAGCAGCGCGGTGGCGCCGAGGTCGCGTCCGGCGGCGGGCGCGCGCAGGGCCGCGATCGGGCCGTGCCGACCGGGCAGGTCCACGCGTTCCGCGCGGTGCGGGCTGAACTGCGAGTGCACGTCTCGCAGTCTGCCCCACTCACCGCGCGGGCGCTGGTGCTTACCCGCAGTGCCACGGGGTCACCGGGTCGCGACGCGCAACGCCGGCTACCTCAGCCCCACCGAACGACAGTCGCCGCAGTTGTCACTCTCACCGTGACGAATCGACGACGATCACCAGCTCCGCGCCATCTTCACCTCGGCCGACCCGCACCGGGCGCGATGATCGTGGGCTTACCGGAGTGCGACGAGCGTGCCGCCGCGCTGCTCCAGCACGACCGGCCCCTCGGTGGCCATCTCGACCGGACCGGTGTGGCCGTCGCGGTTCACCGGGATCGAGCCGATCTCCTCGCCGGTGACCTGGTCGAGCACCTTCAGACCGTCCTGGACCGGCAGCAGCAGTCGGCCGGCGAGCGTGGTGCCCGGGCCGAGCGTGTCGTCGGCGGTCCACAGCGGGTTCAGGTCGGCCAGCGACAGCGCCACCGTCTTCGACCCGGTGAACCAGTAGATGTTCGCGGTGCTGGTGAAGGTGGATACCACGCGGCCGGGCGGGTCGCCCGCCAGGTCCTCGGCGGTGACGTCGACCGGGTAGGTCGCGACCAGCCCACCGGTTTCGGAGTCGTACACCACGATCCGGCCCGGTCCGGCGATCGCGACCCGGTTCGCGGTCGCCGCGATCACCCGGGCGCCCTTCTCACCGGTCACCGCGGTGCTGATGACCTGCGGCTCGTCGGACTTCTCGGGGTTGGGCTTGAGCACCGTGAGCCGGTCGGACGGGTCCTGGGTGGGGCAGCGTTCGATCAACGCGATCTTGCCGCCGGTGACCGCGAACGAGCCGTACGTGCAGTTGGTGCGCGGCTGCTTGTTCGGGTTCACGATGGCGCGCAGCCGGCCGTACTCCATCGAGCGGACCAGGTCGTCGCGGCGGTAGACCTCGGCGAACGTCTCGCCGGTGGTGAGCACGTGCGAGCCCTCGTTCAGCAGGCGGGTGCCGAGTTCGGCGTCACCGTTGCGCTGCGGGCCGCGCTTGCCGGAGGCGGTGTCGAGGGTGGTGACCTCGGAGCAGTTGGTCTCCTTCCGGTGCACCGCGAAGATCCGGCCCCAGGCCGTGGAGACGGTGCACAGGGGCCAGTCGCGGGCGTAGCGCCACCGGACGTCGCCGGTCACCGCGTCCCGGCCGACGACCTCGCCGCCGTCACCGGTGACCACGACCGAGTCGAGGTTCACCGGAACCGGCGTCGCGCCGCTGGGCGCCCGCCAGATCTCGGAGAGCGTCGGCGGCAGCGCCGTGGCCGGTTGCAGCGGCGTGATCTGGGACGGCCCGGTCTGGCTGGTGGTGTTGCGCGCGTCGCTGGTCAGCCACAGAACCAGGCTCGCCACCAGCACCGCGACCACGACCAGCGTCAGACCGATGAAATCCCCCCTGGTCCGCCACGACCTGGACGGCACCGGCTCCGGGGTGTCGTCGTCCTGCGGCTCGATGGGCTCGGCCAGGACGTCCTCGTCCAGCACGACCTGCCCGTTCGACTCCGCCTGCTCCGGCTGGCCCACTGCCCGGCTCCCGATGGTCGGTGATCTATCACGTCGGTCTGGCGACATGCTGCCACCACTGGGAAGTGCTCGGTGTGAGGCGTCCGCAGTCGAGGCCCGCAGCCACATGCCACACCCCGCCCAAAACCGCACCACGACCCGTCCACACCGAGGTCCAGGGTCCAAGCGGGGTCGGGTCCGCACCGGGGCCAAGCCCGCACCGGGCCAGGTCCGATCAGTAGCGCGGGCAAAGTCTCAGCGGGCCAGGTCCGCACCGGATGGGCTGGCGCCGGGGTCGGGCCGGGGCCTGGTCTGGCCGGTGGCCCGAGTCCCGTTGAGCCCATGTCGTGCTGAGCCCATGTCCCGCCGTGGCCGAGCTCTGCCTATCCCAAGCCCGGCCAGGTCCCGTCAAGTCCGTCGAGCTCGTCCCGTCGAGCCTGGGTCCCGCTGGGGGCCGAACTCCTGCCGCGATCCGAACGTCATCCCGGCGGGCGGGGTGGGTCACGGGGTGCGGGGGTGGTTCGGGGTGCCTCGGTTTAACCGAGGTACGAGAACAGTGTTTCCGTACATTTTCGGGCCATGATCACCCGATCGTGCGTCTCCGGCCTGGTCGGGCCGGGCAGCGCTCGAATCCGCGCTGCCCACCACGATTCTTCCCTACTCGGCCGGAGCGGACTCGCCCGACTCGCCGTTACCGGTCGGACGGCGACGCCTGCGCCTGCGTGGGCGGTCGCCCTCGGCGGACGAAGGTGCGGCACCGGAGGACGCGGACTCGGTGGTCGGTGCACCGGCGGTGACCTCGGCCGATGCCTCGGTCGTCTGGCCGTTCTCGGTCGACGCCACGCCGGCGCGGCTGCGGCGGCGTTTGCGGGGGCGGGTGCCGCCTTCCTCGCCGGAGCCGGAGCCGGTGGTGCTGCCGCCGGCGTTGGAGTTGGTCTCCGGGGCCGGTGCGGCGTCGCCCGAACGACCGGTGCGGCGACGCTTGCGCGTCTTCTTCTCGCCCTTGAGGTTCTCCTCGGGCTCGGCGCCCAGGCCCGCGCGTGTGCGCAGGCCCATCGGCAGCCGGCCGGTCGAACCTGCCGGGATGTCCAGTTCCGCGAACAGGTGGTCCGACGTCGAGTACGTCTCCACCGGCTCCGGTTTGCCCAGGTTGAGCGCGTCGCTGATCATCTTCCAGCGCGGCATCTCGTCCCAGTCCACCAGCGTGACCGCGACACCCGTGCGCCCCGCGCGACCCGTGCGGCCGATGCGGTGCACGTAGGTCTTCTCGTCCTCGGGGCACTGGTAGTTGATCACGTGCGTGACGCCCTCGACGTCGATACCTCGCGCCGCCACGTCGGTGGCCACCAGCACGTCGATCTTGCCCGACCGGAACGCCCGCAGCGCCTGCTCGCGCGCGCCCTGCCCGAGGTCGCCGTGCACGGCCGCCGCGGCGAAACCGCGTTCGACCAGCTCGTCCGCGACCTTCTGCGCGGTGCGCTTGGTGCGGGTGAAGACCATCGACAGGCCGCGCTCACGGGCCTGCAACGTGCGCGCCAGCAACTCCGACTTGTCGAGCGCGTGCGCCCGGTAGACGAACTGCTCGGTGCGCTCGTGGATGGCGCCCGCGTCGTTCTCCTCGGCCCGCACGTGCGTGGGCTGGTTGAGGAACGTCCGCGCCAGCGTGATGATCGGGCCGGGCATGGTCGCCGAGAACAGCATGGTCTGCCGCTCGTCGGGCACCATGCGCAGAATCCGCTCGATGTCGGGCAGGAAGCCCAGGTCCAGCATCTCGTCGGCCTCGTCCAGCACCAGGCTGCGCACCTTGCCGAGCACCAGGTGGCGCTGTTCGGCCAGGTCCAGCAACCGGCCCGGCGTGCCGACGATCACGTCGACGCCCTTGCGGAGCGCCGCGATCTGCGGCTCGTACGGCCGGCCGCCGTAGATGGCCAGCACGCGCACGCCGAGGTGCTTGGACGCGTCGGTCAGGTCGTGGGTGACCTGCAGGCACAGCTCACGCGTCGGGACGACGACCAGCGCCTGCGGCGTGCCGTCACCCGGAACGGTGATGTTCTGGAGCAGCGGGATGCCGAAGCCCAGGGTCTTGCCCATGCCGGTGCGGGCCTGACCGATGACGTCGTCGCCGGCCAGCGCTAGCGGCAGGGTCAGCTCCTGGATGGCGAACGTCCGGTGGATGCCCGCCTCGGCCAGCGCGCGCACGATCTCCTCGCGCACGCCCAGCTCGCCGAACGTCGGTGAATCGGGCTTGACCGGAGCGTCGGCCACGAGCGGGTGGGAGGTGTCCTCCGCGGGCACTCCCGCCTCGCTGTGCTCCAAGGCCACCGGGTCGATATGGGTCTCTTCGTTTGTCGCGGTCAGGATGATCGCCTCTCTCGTACCAGCGCGCCACGGCCTGTACGGGCCGCTCGACCGCGTCATCGCCACTGGGGCCACCGCAAGGGGCCGGGCGGGGTCGCGGGAGGGCCAGCGAGGTGTGTGCGCGCACCCTCTCCTGACGGCACGGTGCCGCCGCAGTTCAGCCTTCGGCACCGCTGCGAGCCCCCATTGGGCCGCGCCGCGCCGGGCGTCGACTGTCGAGTCTACCCGCCGACTAGGCCGATCGGGATGGAACGCGAGGTGAAGTGCGGTTTCGCGTGCCTGACGTGTTGTGAAGGACACCCGACTAGGCTCGCCGGTATGAGCGACCCGGGAGTGGATCGAGCGGCCGGTCAGGCGGTTGCGGTGGGTGAAGAGGGCCAGGTGGCCGAGGGGGTCGTGGACCTGCTGGGCGCGCTCGCGTACGGCGAGCTGTCGGCGTTCGACCGGATGGCCGAGGACGCGCGCACCGCGCCCACGCTGTCCGGGCGGGCCGCGTTGTCGCAGATGGCGGCGGCCGAGATCGGCCACTTCACGCTGCTGGAGCAGTACCTGGCCGACCGCGGCCACTCGCTGGAGAAGGCCATGCGGCCGTTCGCCGCGGGTTTCGACGCCTTCCACGCCTCGACCGCGCCCCGGTCGTGGCTGGAGTCGTTGGTCAAGGCCTACGTCGGCGACGGTCTGGCGGCCGACTTCTACCGCGAGGTCGCCGAGTGGCTGGACGCGCCGACGAAGGAGTTGGTGCTCGCGGTGCTGGCCGACACGGGCCACTCGGCGTTCGCCGAACGCGAAGTCCAGGCCGCCTGCGGCACCGATCCGAAATTGCGCGACCGGCTCACGTTGTGGGGCCGCCGGCTGCTCGGCGAGGCGTTGACGCAGGCCCAGTACGTGGTGGCGGAGCGGGACGGGCTGGCCGAGCTGATCGTCCGCGGCTCGGGCGACCTGGCGGGCATCGCGGCGCTGTTCCGCCGCCTCCAGCAGAGCCACACAAGGCGCATGTCGGCGCTCGGGCTCGGCTAGGGTTGGGTTCGAAAGCCATCAACGCCGCACGGAGGTCAGCGTGGAGGTCAGGGTCGGGATCGCGGACAGCCCGCGGGAACTCGTGGTGTCCAGCGGGCTCACCCCCGAAGAGGTCGAGGCGCAGGTCGCGGACGCTCTGAAGGCGGGTACCGGGCAGCTCGTGCTGGTCGACCAGAAGGGTGCCCGTTACGTGGTGCCCGCGGCGCGCATCGCGTACGTGGAGATCGGTCCGAGCGACCAGCGCCGGGTCGGTTTCGTCTCGGGCGACTGAGCCCCGCCGAGTTCGCCAGAACGCCAGAAGGGGCACCCGATCGGGTGCCCCTTCCGCGTTTTTCGCCCCTGGTCAGCCGACGGTGAACGGCGGGGTCGAGATGCCCGCCACCCGGTATCGCCGCCAGGGGTCGGGGTCGGTCAACGACCCGGTCGCCGTGCCGTCGGGGGTGCGCAGCAGCGCGGTCCGCGCACCGCCCTCCACCAGCTCGGTGACCTGCTCGTTCGCGCCGACCCGGCCGTACCAGTGGTAGCGGCCGTCGATGGGCTGGAAGTAGCCGCGCAGCTGCACGCTCACCGGCACCTCCCGCTCGTCGAACACCAGCACGGCCGCGCCGGTGTACCCCTCTTCGCCGTGCTCGTGCTCCTCCGACATCACGCCTCCTCGATGTTGACCAGCCGCAACCGGGGTTCTTCGGCGAAATCCGCGGTCAGCGGGGCGTCCGGGTCGAGTTCCACGCCCGCGGAGCGGAGCAGGCCGTCGATGGCGTGCCAGATGATCGTGGTCAGGTAGTCGCTCAGGCTCGCCCGCGTCATGGACTGCCGGTCCAGCCACCAGTCACCGGCGTTCTGCACCATGCCGACCAGCGCGTGCCCCCACGGCTCGGCGCCGCCGGAGTCCATCCCGAACGCGCGCAGGTAGTCGCCGAGCAGCCGGGCCAGGGCCGCCGCGATCAGCTGCTTGTCCTCGTTGACCACGTCCTGCTCGACCGGCCGGTCGGTGAACGACTTGCGCACCACGAACCGGTACAGGTTGGGGTGCTCCTCGATCACCGACAGGTACGCGTCCACGATCCGCTTGATCCGGGCTCGGAGGGGCCCGTCCTGGCTGAGGGCGGGTCCGAGCCGGTCCATCAGCATCTCGGTGCCGCGCTGACCGACCGCGAGGTAGAGGTCGGACTTGTCGGCGAAGTGCCGGTAGAGCACCGGCTTGCTGACGCCCGCCTCGGCGGCGATCTCGTCCATGCCGACGTCCGGGCCGTGCTTGGCGACGGCACGGATGGTCGCCTCCACGAACTCGGCGCGCCGCGCCTCGCGGTGCCCCTTCCACCGTTCGCGACGCGCGTCCGTTCCGGCCTTGACAGTGCGAGCCATGTGACGCACGCTACCAGAAGTAACCGTTACTTCAAGTATCACATACTTCCGGGGAGGGACCCGATGACGAGGATCTTGAAGGTCGCGGACCGCGAGAAGACCGCCGAACGTCTGCTCAACTCCTCGGCCGACAAGTTCTACGACCCCGAGGTCGACATCGACTGGTCCGCACCGCTGGTGGACGGCCTGCGGTACACCCCCGAGCACCGGTGCTCGCTCTACGGCACCGAACTGTGGGACCGGATGAGCCCGGAGCAGCGCATCGAGCTGTCACGGCACGAGGTCGCCAGCGTCGCGAGTGTCGGCCTGTGGTTCGAGATCCTGCTGATGCAGATGCTGCTCAAGGAGGTCTACCGCTCGGACCCGACGACCAAGCACGCGCAGTACGCGCTGACCGAGGTCGCCGACGAGTGCCGCCACTCCACGATGTTCGCGCGGATGGTGGAGACGATCGGCTGCCCGCCCTACGGCCCCAGTCAGTACACCTACCAGCTGGGCAAACTGCTCCCGGTGATCGGCTACGGCCCCGCGCTGTACGGGTCGATCCTGGTCGCCGAGGAGATCCTGGACCGGTTGCAGCGCGAGACCATGGCCGACGAGACCGTGCAGCCGCTGGTGCGCATGGTCAACCGGATCCACGTGCTCGAAGAGGCCCGGCACGTGCGGTTCGCGCGCGAGGAGGTCGTCCGGGGGATGGCGGAGTTGACCAAGAAAGAGCTGCCCTACCAGCGGTGGCTGATCGCGACGACGTCCATGTTCATCACCCGCTCGCTCGTCAACCCGGACGTGTACGCGGCCGTCGGGCTGGACAAGGACGTGGCGCACAAGGCCGCGCTGGCCAACCCGCACTGGCAGGAGACCATCCGCTGGTCGGGGGAGCGGATCATGAAGTTCCTGGACGAGGTCGGTCTGATCGGCAGGCCCGGGATGCGGGCGTGGCGTCGGTCGTTCCTGCTCGGATGAGCGCCCGGACGGGTGTGAGCCGGGAGGTCGACCAGCGGTTCGTGACCTCGGACGGCACCGCGTTGCACGTCGTGGACGACGGGCCGCGGGACGCGGAGCTGACGACCGTGCTGCTGCACGGCTGGACGTTGGACCACACGTCGTGGGACCTGGTGGCCGCGGAGTTGCCGGGCCGGGTGCTGCGGTACGACCACCGGGGTCACGGCGGCTCGGCGCCCGCGCCGCTCGGGACGGCCACCATCGCCCAGTGCGCCGACGACCTGGCCGAGCTGATCGCGGCACGGGTGCCCACCGGCCGGATCGTGCTGGTCGGGCACTCCATGGGCGGGATGACGATCATGGCGTTGGCCGAGCAGCACCTCTCGCTGCTCGACCGCGTCGCCGGCGTGGTCCTGGTAGCCACCTCTTCGGGTGAACTTGCCGACTCGACGCTCGGGTTGCCCACCGCGTTCGGCCGGGCGTTCATGGCGGGGGAGAAGGTGGTCAACCGCCGGATCGCCCGGTTTCGGCGGGCGGAGCTCCTGCGCCGAACGGAAGTCGCCCGGCCGGGCCTGCGGTGGCTGCTGTTCGGCAAGCGACCGTCGTGGCGGCACGTCGCGATGACGGCCGCCATGGTCGGCCGGTGCCACCCGGTGAGCATGGTCGGCTTCCGCGACTCGCTGAACGAGCACGACCGGCGCAAGGCACTGGCCGCGTTCGCCGACATCCCGTCGGTGGTCCTGGCGGGTGCGGAGGACCGCCTCACGCCTTTGCGCCACGCGAGGGTGCTAGCCGACGAACTGCCACACGCCGAGCTGGTGATCCACCTCGGTGCCGGTCACATGCTGCCCCTGGAAAGAGCGACCGAGGTCAGAGCACACATCACCGCAGCCGCTCATCGCCAGCCGCCCATGACCGGCCACCCATCGCCAGCCACCCATGACCGTCGTTGACCAAGCGTCCCCCGGCAAGGGGAACCCCTTGTTTTGATCCTGCCGGCAAACACCGACAATCCCGCGCGATCGCGGCCGGCCTGTGGACAACCGGCGCAGCTGTGGACAACCGGGCGTTGTGGTGAACCGGGCGCTGTGGTGAACACCGCTGTCGTGAACGACGGGGTGAATGACGGGTTAGGGCACGACGGGGTGGAGCACGACGGGGTGGAGCACGACGGGGTGGAGCACGACGGGGTGGAGCACGACGGGGTGGAGCACGACGGGGTGGAGCACGACGAGGTGGAGCACGACGAGGTGGAGCACGACGAGGTGAAGCACGACGAGTGGGGCCGTCGTCGGGACGGCCCCACTCGCTGTCGTGCTCAGTGCTGTCTCGCTGTCGTGCTCAGTGCTGCAACGGGAAGCCGCCGCCGATGCCCCGCCAGGCGAGGTTCGAGATCAGGGCGATCGCGTCTTCCTTCGCCAGCTTCCGGTCGTCCGCCAGCCACGCGCGTGCCGTGACCTGGCTCAACCCCACCAGACCCACCGCCAGCAACCGGGCCCGGTGCTCGTCCAGGCCGGCGTCGGCGGTGATGGTGTCGGTGATCGCCTCCACGCTGTCCGTCGTCGCCCGCTCGACGGCACGCGCCACCGCGGGCTCGCCGCGCAGGTCCGACTCGAACACCATCCGGAACGCCTGGCCCTCGCCGTCCACGAAGTCGTAGAACGCGGCGACCGCGGCCTTGACCCGCTGCTTGTTGTCCGTGGTGGACGCCAGCGCACCGCGCACGCGGTTCACCAGCTCGTCCACGTGGGACTCCAGCAGCGCCATGTACAGCTCGAGCTTGCCGGGGAAGTGCTGGTAGAGCACCGGCTTGCTGACGCCGGCGCGCTCGGCGATCTCGTCCATCGCGGCGGCGTGGTAGCCGTTGGTCACGAACACGTCCTGCGCCGCGGCCAGCAACTGGGCACGTCGAGCGGTGCGTGGGAGTCGTACACCCCGCCCCGCCGCGCCGCCGTGGTGCCCGACCGCAGTCTGGGCCGTCTCCGTCATGGTGCCTCCAGCCAACCAATAATCGCGGAACCGGAAAGGGATTGCCCTTCCGGCTCGTCGGCAACCTTACTCGCTGGTAGCAGCGTTCCGGGAAAGCTTCTCGTTTCGTAGGACGCGCGAGCAGGCATCCTGGAGTGGTGACCCACGTCCTGGAGGCGCGCAGAACCGCCATCACCCACGTGCCCCTGTCCGCCGCGCCGCTGCCCGCGCTGGACACAACGATCCAGCCTTGGCCTGGTGACTACGTCCAGGTCGGCGGGCACAGCGTGCACGTCCGGCGCACCCCCGGGCCGACCGATTCCACGGCCGTTTACGTGCACGGACTGGGCGGTTCGGCGACGAACTGGACGGACCTGGCCGCGCAGCTCTCCGAACACGTCGAGGGTCACGCGCTGGACCTGCCGGGGTTCGGCCGGTCCGAGCCGATCGACGGCTACGACTTCCGGATGGCCACCCACGCGCGGGTCGTCATCGAGTACATCGAATCGCTCGGTCCCGCCCCGGTGCACCTGTTCGGCAACTCGATGGGCGGCGCGATCACGTTGATGGTCGCCGCGGCCCGCCCCGACCTGGTGCGCACCCTGACCCTGGTCTCGCCCGCCGTGCCGGACCTGCGGCCGAGCCTGCGCCGGGTGTCGGACCCACGGTTGCCGCTGGCGTTCCTGCCGGTCGTCGGCCCGCGGGTGCGGGAACAGCTGGCCGCCGTGACGCCGCGTGAGCGCACTCACCAGATGCTCCGGCTGTGCTTCGCGAACCCCCACTCGGTGCCGCCGAACCGGATCGAGCAGAGCGAGCAGGAGTACACCGAGAGGTCCGCGCAGGCGTGGGCGGGCAGCGCGCTGAGCGCCAGCACGATCGACCTGATCCGCAGCTGGCTGGTGCCCCGGTCGAAGTCGATGTGGCTGCTGGCGCCGAAGATCACCGCGCCGACGCTGGTGGTGTGGGGTACCGAGGACCGGCTGGTCAGCGTGCGCAAGGCGCCCAGGGTGGCCCGGCTGATCCCGCGCGGGCGGCTGCTCGTGCTGCCCCGGACCGGGCACGTGGCGCAGATGGAACGGCCGGTGTCGGTGGCCCGTGCCGTGGTGGGCATGTGGGAGGCGGCGGACCGGGAGGCGTGGTGAGTTGGATCGGTTCAGATCGTCGATGACGCGCAGGTCACCTGCGCTCCGCCCTAGGGGTGGGGTTGTGGCACCCTGGTTGCCGTGAACCGGACGTCGCAGGGCGAGCGTGAGACGGCGCCGTCCGCTGATGACCGGCCGTCGCTGTCCGAGGACCGCTACCGCCGCGGCACGCGCCGCACCGGCGCGGAGCCGCTGGCCGCGTCCTGGGAACCGGCCGGCCGCAAGCGCCGCAAGCGTCGCAAGGGCATGAAAGGCCTGATCGCGAGCTACGGCTGGCGCATCTACGCCATCCCCGTGCTGCTCGTGCTCACCGCCCTGGTCGTGCTGGACACCGCCGCGCCGACGAACACCGGCGAGACGGACACCGCCGCCGACACGGGCACCGGCGTGACGACCCCGCCGACCACCACCGGCCCGCCCGCCGCCACCGAGAAGCCGCCGGTCGAGGTGGACCTGAAGAACTTCCCGACCGCGCAGCTGCCGGACGGGCCGAAGTTCTCCGAGCAGGGCGTGGGCACGTGGGCGGTGATCCCCGGCAGCACTCCGCAGGCGGGCACCGGCAAGCTGTACAAGTACGAGATCGCCATCGAGGACGGCGTCGAGCCGGCCGACTACAACGGCGACCCCGCGGCGTTCGCCCGGACGGTCGACGGCATCCTGGCCGACCCGCGCAGCTGGATCGGCACCGGCACGGCCGCCATGCAGCGGGTCGAGGGCGGCGACGTCGACTTCACCATCGCCCTCACCACGACGAACACCGCCCACGCGATGTGCGGGTTCTCGATCCAGTTCGAGGCGTCGTGCTGGCACCCGACGAGCGGTCGGGTGATCATCAACGCGGCCCGCTGGGTGCGCGGTGCGAAGGTTTACGGCAACGACATCAGCGGCTATCGCACCTACGCCATCAACCACGAGGTGGGGCACGCCCTCAAGAACGGCCACGTGGGCTGCGCGGTCGACGGCGGCTTCGCCCCGGTGATGATGCAGCAGTCGTTCGGCGTGGCCAACGACTACGTCGCGCAGCTCAACTCGGTCCCAGGCGGCGACCGCAACGCCGTGACCGCCGACGGCAAGGTGTGCAAGCCGAACCCGTTCCCGGTCGCGCCCCAGTAGGACACGCCCCGGCAGGGTCGTCCCGCGCCTTGGGACGACTTCCCATCGGGGAAGACGTACGGGCAGGCTGGTGTTGTCCGTCGGTACAGGACATGTTTCGTCGAGGAGGACTCAGATGGCGCTTCCGCCGCTCGTGGAGCCCGCAGCGGAGCTGACCAAGGAAGAAGTCGCGCGCTACAGCCGCCACCTGATCATCCCGGATGTCGGGGTCGACGGGCAGAAGCGGCTGAAGAACGCGAAGGTCCTGGTCGTCGGGGCGGGCGGTCTGGGCAGCCCGGCCCTGCTCTACCTGGCCGCAGCGGGCGTCGGCACGTTGGGCGTGGTCGACTTCGACATCGTCGACGAGTCGAACCTCCAGCGCCAGGTCATCCACGGCCAGTCCGACATCGGCAAGCCCAAGGCCGAGTCGGCGCGTGATTCGGTGGCCGAGATCAACCCGTTCGTGAAGGTGGTGCTGCACCAGACGCACCTGAACTCGGAGAACGCGCTCGACATCTTCCGGGACTACGACCTGATCCTGGACGGCACGGACAACTTCGCCACCCGGTACCTGGTCAACGACGCCGCCGTGCTGCTGGGCAAGCCGTACGTGTGGGGCTCGATCTTCCGGTTCGAGGGCCAGGTCAGCGTGTTCTGGGAGGACGCGCCGGACGGCCAGGGCCTGAACTACCGCGACCTCTACCCCGAGCCGCCGCCGCCCGGCATGGTGCCGTCGTGCGCCGAGGGTGGCGTGCTGGGCGTGCTGTGCGCGTCGATCGGCTCGATCATGGTGACCGAGGCGATCAAGCTGCTGACCGGCATCGGCGACCCGCTGCTCGGCCGGCTCATGGTCTACGACGCCCTGGAGATGTCCTACCGGACCATCAAGATCCGCAAGGACCCGGAGAGCATCAAGATCACCGAGCTGATCGACTACGAGGCGTTCTGCGGCGTGGTGTCCGACGACGCGCAGCAGGCCGCCGCGGGCAACACGATCACGCCGCTGGAGCTGAAGCAGAAGCAGGACGCCGGCGACGACTTCCTGCTGGTGGACGTCCGCGAGCCGCACGAGTACGAGATCGTGAAGATCCCGGGCTCGGTGCTCATCCCGAAGGACCGCATCCTGTCGGGCGAGGCGTTCGCGGAGCTCCCGCAGGACAAGCCGCTCGTGCTGCACTGCAAGTCCGGCGCCCGTTCGGCCGAGGCACTGGCCGCACTGCACCGGGCCGGGTTCAAGGACGCCGTGCACGTGGGTGGCGGCGTGCTCGCCTGGGCCCGCGAGGTGGACCCCTCGCTGCCGACCTACTGAACCGACGCTTCGCAGGGGTCCCCGCCAGGGGATCCCCTGGTCTTGATCCTGCCAGGCGGGGCTGACAGTCCGCGATGGTCTGACGCCCGCCTGTGGACAACTACGAGGTCGCGGACGCCCCCTGTGGACAACCGCGAGGTCGCGTCGGTCGTTCGTGCCTGATTTCAGACGGTCACGCTCTTCGATCGTGGGAAATCAGGCACGAACGACCGACTTCCAGGCGACCTCGCCCGCGACGCCGGAGGCGGCGCAATTCAACACTGTGACCTGGACTTCATGCTGAGACCGCCGTTTTGCGGTCAGGTCGAACGTGCGGACACCACATGTTCGGGGTCCGAGGTCCACCAACACCGCGCCGAGTGCAGGTAGCGTGCCGGCCGTGACCCCATCTCCGGAGCCGCCACCGTCGCACGTGCGCGCCGCTTTCGGCGCGCGGGACGCCGAGCCGGAGTTGATCGACGGCGGTCCGGTGTGGCGGTGCGGTGACGCGGCCATCCGGCCGGCGGGCAAGCCGGCCGAGGCCACGTGGGTCGCCAAGACCCTCGACACCCTGGACGTGGACAACCTGCGTGTCGCCAGACCCTTGCGGTCCACCGACGGCCGGTACGTGGTCGGCGGCTGGGCGGCCACCAAGTACCTGTCCGGTCGGGCCGAGCCCCGTCACGACGAGGTCGTGGACGTCGCCGTGAAGCTGCACCGGGCGACCGCCGAGCTGACCAAGCCCCGGTTCCTGGACGCCCGCACCGACCTGTTCGCCACCGCCGACCGCGCCGCGTGGGACGAGGAGAAGGTCGATCTCGACCCCGAGCTGGGCGGTCGGCTGTTCGAGCTGTGCGCGGGCTACCGCAAGCCGGTCGCGCTCAAGCCGCAAGTCGTGCACGGCGACCTGTTCGGCAACGTGCTGTTCGCGGGTGACGCCGCCCCCGCCATCATCGACTTCGTCGCCTACTGGCGTCCCGGCACGTACGGCGCGGCGGTCGTCGCGGTCGACGCGCTCGCCTGGGGTGGCGCGGATCACGGCATCCTGCAGCGCTGGGCGCACCTGGACGAGTGGCCGCAGATCCTCCTGCGGGCGACGTTGTTCCGGCTGGCGGTCCACGCCCTGCACCCCCGTTCGAGCCGACAATCTCTCGTCGGACTGGAGCGAACGGCCGCCAAGGTCGTCGAACTGGTGTGACCTCACCCTCAGTGCAGGCGTGCTGAGCAGTCAAGTTCCCCTGGATGAAACATTCCACGTTCTGTCGTTAACAGACCCTTCTTACCGTCGGACACGTGACCGACTCCCCCAGAATCGACACACACTGTCCGTACTGCGCGCTCCAGTGCGCCATGTCGATCGACAACGGCAGGGTGTCGCCGCGGGAGTTCCCGACCAACCGCGGTGGCCTGTGCCAGAAGGGCTGGACGTCGGCAGAGCTGCTGACCTCGCCCCACCGGCTGACCACGCCCCTGGTCCGCCGGGACGGTGAGCTGCGTCCGGCCACCTGGGACGAGGCCCTCGACCTGATCGCCGACAAGCTCCGCGACCTGCGCGAGACCCACGGCCCCGACTCGGTCGGCGTGTTCGGCGGCGGAGGGCTGACCAACGAGAAGTCGTACCTGCTGGGCAAGTTCGCCCGGGTCGCGCTGGGCACCTCGCAGATCGACTACAACGGCCGGTTCTGCATGTCCAGCGCCGCGGCGGCGGGCATGAAGGCGTTCGGGCTGGACCGCGGCATGCCGTTCCCGGTCACCGACCTGGACGGCGCGGGCGCGATCCTGCTGGTCGGCGGCAACCCGGCGGAGACCATGCCGCCGTTCGTGCAGCACCTGAAGAACGCCGAACTGATCGTCATCGACCCCCGCCGCACGCCCACCGCCGAACTGGCCACGCTGCACCTGCAACCGGCGCCCGGCACGGACCTGGCGCTGGCGCTGGGCCTGCTGCACACCGCCGTCGCCGACGGCTACCTGGACAAGGAGTACCTGGACGAGCGCACCACCGGCTTCGACGACGCGTGGCGCATCGCCGCGACGTGGTGGCCGGAACGGGTGGAGCGGGTCACCGGTGTCCCGGTCGCCGACCAGCGGGCCGCCGTGCGCATCCTGGCCGAGGCGGGCAAGGCCTACATCCTCACCGGCCGCGGCACCGAGCAGCACGCCAGCGGCGCGGACACCGTGTCGGCGTGGATCAACCTGGCGCTGGCGCTGGGCCTGCCCGGCACGAAGGGCTCCGGCTACGGCTGCCTCACCGGTCAGGGCAACGGCCAGGGCGGGCGCGAGCACGGCCAGAAGGCCGACCAGCTCCCCGGCTACCGCAAGATCGACGACCCGGCGGCCCGCGAGCACATCATGAACATCTGGGGCGTGGACGACCTGCCCGGTCCTGGCCGGTCCGCCTACGAGCTCCTAGACGCCCTCGGCCAACCCAACGGCCCGAAGGCGCTGCTGGTGTTCGGCAGCAACGTCATCGTCTCCGCGCCGCGCTCCCAGCACGTCGCCGACCGGCTGAAGTCGCTGGACCTGCTGGTCGTGGCCGACCTGGTGCTGTCGGAGACGGCCGCGGTCGCCGACGTCGTGCTGCCGATCACGCAGTGGGCGGAGGAGAGCGGCACGATGACCAACCTCGAAGGCCGCATCCTGCTGCGCCAGGTGGCGGTGGCCCCGCCCGAGGGCGTGCGCAGCGACCTCGACGTGCTGCGTGGCCTGGCCACCCGCCTCGGCCAGCCCGCCGAGCGGTTCCCGACCGAGCCCGAGGTGGTGTTCGAGGAGCTGCGCCGGGCGTCCAAGGGCGGCGCGGCCGACTACTCCGGCGTCACCTACGAGCGCTTGCGCCAAGGCGAGGCGCTGCACTGGCCGGTGATCCAGGAGAGCACGCCGCGCAACTTCCTGGACCGCTTCGCCCACCCCGACGGTCGGGCCAGGTTCATCCCGGTCGAGCACCGGGGACCGGCGGAGATGCCGGACGCCGACTACCCGTTGCAGGCCACCACCGGCCGGGTGCTCCAGCACTACCAGTCCGGCGCGCAGACCCGGCTCGTGAGCGAGCTGAACCGGGCCGAGCCGGAGGCGTATGTAGAGGTACACCCGGACACCGCCATCAGGGCGGGTCTCGGCAACGGCCAGTTGGCCGCCGTGGTGTCCCGGCGCGGACGGACCGTGGCGCGGGTGCGCTGCGTGCCGTCGATGCGGATCGACGTGGTGTTCCTGCCCTTCCACTACGCGGGTGAGGGCCGGGCCAACCTGCTGACCAACCCGGTGCTGGACCCGACCAGCCGGATGCCCGAGTTCAAGGTGTGCGCGGTCCGATTGGAGTCCGTATGAGGAACGTTGTCATCGTGGGCTACGGCATGGCCGGCGCGCGGCTGGCCGACGAGATCCGCCGCCGCGACCCCAAGGCGGAACGGGTCTCGGTGACCGTGCTGGGCGACGAGTCGCACCCCGCGTACAACCGGGTGCTGCTGTCCAGCGTGGTGGCGGGGTCGCTGACGCCCGACGCCGTGCGCCTGCACGGCACGGACTGGGCCGCCAAGCACCACATCGACCTGCGGCTGGGCGGCACCGTCACCAAGATCGACCGGACCCGCCGGGTCGTGCACGTGGACGACACCGAGGTGCCCTACGACGCGTTGGTGCTGGCCACCGGCTCGCGGTCGTGGGTGCCGCCGACCGACGGCCTGCTCAACGGCAACGGTGGCCTGGCGCCCGGCGTGGTGGCGTTCCGCTCGCTGGACGACTGCGCCCAGATCGTGGAGAAGGCGTCACCGGGCACGCCGGTCGCGGTGATCGGCGGCGGGCTGCTCGGCCTGGAGGCCGCCCGCGGTCTGGCCGGCAGGGGCTGCCTGGTCACCGTGGTGCACCCGGTCAAGCACCTGATGGAACGGCAGCTCGACGCGGGCGCGGGTCGCGTGCTGGCCACGACGTTGCGGGGGCTCGGCATCGAGTTCCGGCTCGGCGTGCTGGCCACCAAGTACACGCCCGGCGAGGGCCTGGAGCTCAACGACGGCACGCACGTGCCCGCGGACTTCGTCGTCGTCTCGGCGGGCGTGCGCGCGGAGACCGGGCTGGCCGAGCAGGCGGGCATCGAGATCGACCGGGGCATCCTGGTCGACGACGCGCTGCGCACCAGCGACCCCAGGGTGCACGCCATCGGCGACTGCGCCCAGCACGTCGGCACGGTGTCCGGCCTGGTCCAGCCCGCGTGGGAGCAGGCCGCCGTGCTCGCCGACCGGCTCACCGGCGCGGCGCCCGCCGCCCGTTACGCCGGCACCACCGTCGTGACCAGGCTCAAGGCGCGTGACGTCGACCTGGCCGCGTTGGGCGACGTGCACGTCGGCGTCGACTCGGTGGACGACGAGGTGCTGTGCTTCCAGGACCCGGCGCGCGGCCGGTACGCCAAGCTCGTGCTGCGCGACGACAAGGTCACCGGCGCGATCGTGCTGGGTGCGCCGGACGCCGCCGCGGCCATCACCCAGCTGTTCGACCGCGGCCTGCCCGCACCCACCGACCGGCTCGCGCTGCTGCTGGGGCGCGCGCTGCCGGCCGAGAACGAGGCCAGTCCGGCCGACCTGCCCGCGTCCGCGGTGGTCTGCCGGTGCAACACCGTCAGCAAGGGACAGCTGGTCAGCGCCTGGCGCGGGGGCGCGACCACGATCTCGGCGATCGCGGAGGTCACTCGCGCGAGCACGGGCTGTGGCGGTTGCAAGGACGCCGTGTGCGGCATCGTCGACTGGCTCGCGGCCTCACAACCCCAGTCGGTGTGATGTGCGGGGGAGTTGCCGTCGGCGACACGTCCTCGCACCCATCCAGGTAACCCGCCGTTCTTACGGTCTGCGCAACGGAAACGTGGTCCAGGAGGTCCGATGAGCACGATGGTGGACACTGCAAGCCCTGCACCGCAGGCGAAGCGCGGCGGCCGGTGGATCGACCACTGGGAGCCGGAAGACCCCCAGTTCTGGGAGAGCACCGGCAAGAAGGTGGCTCGCAAGAACCTGATCTTCTCGATCCTCGCGGAGAACCTGGGCTTCACCGTGTGGAGCCTGATGAGCATCGTGGTCGTCAGCCTCGGCTCGGTGGGCTTCAGCTTCACCGTCGGTCAGACGTTCTGGCTGCTGATCGTGCCGAACCTGGTCGGCGCGGTGCTGCGCATCCCCTACACGTTCGCGGTGCCGAAGTTCGGTGGTCGGGCGTGGACCACGATCAGCGCGGGCCTGCTGCTGATCCCCTGCGTGATGCTGGTCGTCGCGGTGACCAACCCCACCACGCCGTACTGGTTCTTCCTGCTCACGTCGGCCGCGATGGGCTTCGGCGGCGGCAACTTCTCGTCCTCCATGGCGAACATCTCGTTCTTCTACCCGGAGGGCAAGAAGGGCCTGGCGCTCGGCCTCAACGCGGCGGGCGGCAACCTCGGCGTGGCGATGGTGCAGCTGGTCGTGCCGATCGTGATCGCCCTCGGCACCGGCGTGAACCTGGCCTACGCGGCGCTGTTCTGGATGCCGTTCATCGTGGTCGCCACCGCGTGCGCGTGGTTCTTCATGGACAGCCTCACTCAGGCCAAGCCGGACGGCACGTCCTACAAGAAGGCGATGTCGAACAAGCACACGTGGGTGATGTCGTTCCTCTACATCGGCACGTTCGGCTCGTTCATCGGGTTCTCGTTCGCGTTCCCGTCGCTGATCAAGCTGAGCTTCGTGGACTACAAGAGCTTCGTCGGGCTGGCCTTCCTCGGCGCCCTCATCGGCTCGGTGAGCAGGCCGTTCGGCGGGTGGCTCTCGGACCGGTTCGGCGGCGCGCGGATCACCCTGATGACGTTCGTCGGCCTCGGGATCGGCACGAGCGGCCTGCTGGTCAGCATCGACATCCGCAGCTTCCCGCTGTTCTTCGGCTCGTTCATCGGGCTGTTCGTGCTGGCCGGCATCGGCAACGGCTCCACCTACCGGATGATCCCGGCGATCTTCGCCACCCAGAGTGACGACCTGAAGTCGGCCAAGCGGCAGGCCGCCGCGGTGGTCGGCATCGCGGGTGCGATCGGGGCGTTCGGCGGCGTGCTGGTGAACCTGGTGTTCAAGTTCTCGCTGGAGGGCAGCAAGACGCTGGCGCCGGCGCTGACCGCGTTCCTCGTTTTCTACGGCCTGTGCGTGGCCACGACGTGGTGGTTCTACATGCGCCGCCGGGTGTTCGCGCGGGTGCCGAGCCTCGCGTATGCCGGTGTGTGACGCACACAACGCTCTGAAGTGCGGCGTGAGGCTGCTTTAACGCCTGCGAAACATTCGCGACCTGTGCACGACACGGTGTCCGGTGAGCATTGACCGGGCAGAAGAAGGGATTGGTCCCATGACGCGAACGCTGGTAATCGTCGGTCACGGCATGGTCGGACACCGGCTCGTGGAGGCTCTCCGCGAGAAGGACGTCACCGACCAGTGGCGGGTCGGCGTGGTTGCCGAGGAGACCCGCCCCGCCTACGACCGCGTCGCGCTGTCGTCCTATGTGGACAACTGGGACGCGAACTCGCTGAGCCTCGCGCCGCACGACGACGACGCCGTGGAACTGCACCTGAACGACCAGGTGGTGCACATCGACCGGGACGACAAGGTCGTGCGCACCACCGCCGGTCGGGTGCAGCCCTACGACGCCCTGGTCCTGGCCACCGGCTCGATCCCGTTCGTACCGCCGGTGCCGGGCCGTGACCTGCCCGGCTGCCACGTCTACCGGACCATCGAGGACCTGGACGGCATCCGCGCCACCGTGGAGGCCGCGCACAGCAGCGGCCGGCACGCCGGCATGGTGCTCGGCGGCGGTCTGCTCGGGCTGGAGGCGGCGAACGCGCTGCGCGGCATGGGCATCTCGCCGCACGTGGTCGAACTCGGACCGCGCCTGATGCCGCTCCAGGTCGACGAGGGCGGCGCCGGGCTGCTCAAGCGGCTCGTGGAGAAGCTCGACCTGACCATCCACACGGGCACGTCCGCGTCCTCCATCGAGAAGGACGGCGACCGGCTCATCGCCAAGCTGTCCAACGGTGTCGAGCTGGACTTGGACGTCGTCGTGTTCTCCGCGGGCATCCGGCCGCGTGACGAGCTCGCCCGCTCCTTCGGCCTGAAGGTCGGCGAGCGCGGCGGCATCGTGGTCGACCAGGCCTGCCGCACGTCCGACGAGAACATCTACGCCATCGGCGAATGCGCCAATCTGGACGGCATGGTGTACGGACTCGTCGCCCCGGGGTACTCCATGGCCGAAGTGGTGGCCGACCGCCTGCTCGGCGGTGAAGCGGAGTTCCCCGGAGCCGACATGTCCACCAAGCTCAAGCTCCTCGGCGTCGACGTCGCCTCCTTCGGTGACGCGCACGCCAAGGAAGAGGGCGCGCTGGAGGTCGTGGTCAACGACGCCGTGGCGGGCACGTACGCCAAGGTCGTCGTGTCCGACGACGCCAAGACGCTGCTCGGCGGCATCCTCGTCGGCGACGCGTCCAAGTACCCGCTGCTGCGGCCGCTGGTCGGTCGGCCCGTGCCGGGCGACCCGGTGGCGCTGATCGGCCCGGCGGGCGGCGGCCCCGAGCTGACGTTGCCGCACGACGCGCAGGTCTGCTCCTGCCACGCGGTCACCAAGCAGCAGATCGTGGACGTGGTCAACTCCGGCGAAGCCGTGGACGTGCCGGGCATCAAGGCCTGCACCAAGGCGGGCACCGGCTGCGGCTCGTGCGTGCCGATGCTGAAGAAGCTGCTGTCCGAGTGCGGCGTCGAGCAGTCCCGCGCGCTGTGCGAGCACTTCGACCACTCGCGCGCCGACCTGTTCGAGATCGCCCGCTCCACCGGCGTCACCACGTTCTCCGAGCTGATCGGCAAGCACGGCCGCGGCCGCGGCTGCGACCTGTGCAAGCCTGCCGTCGCGTCGATCCTGGCTTCGCTGGACAACGGTCACGTCCTGGGCGGCGAGCAGGCCGCGTTGCAGGACACCAACGACCACTTCCTGGCCAACATCCAGCGCAACGGCACCTACTCGGTCGTGCCGCGCATCCCCGGCGGCGAGATCACGCCGGAGAAGCTGATCGTCATCGGCGAGGTGGCCCGCGACTTCGGCCTCTACACCAAGATCACCGGCGGCCAGCGGATCGACCTGTTCGGCGCTACCGTGGACCAGCTGCCGCAGATCTGGGCGCGGCTGGTGGACGCGGGCTTCGAATCCGGGCACGCGTACGGCAAGGCGCTGCGCACGGTGAAGTCGTGCGTCGGCACCACGTGGTGCCGGTTCGGCGTGCAGGACTCGGTGTCGCTGGCCATCGAACTGGAACTGCGCTACCGCGGCCTGCGGTCGCCGCACAAGCTCAAGTCCGCCGTGTCCGGCTGCGCGCGCGAGTGCGCCGAGGCGCGGGGCAAGGACTTCGGGGTCATCGCGACCGAGAACGGTTGGAACCTCTACGTCGGCGGCAACGGCGGCTTCACGCCCCGGCACGCGGAACTCATCGCGTCCGATGTGGACACCGAGACGCTGATCAAGCTGATCGACCGGTTCCTGATGTTCTACATCCGCACGGCGGACCGGTTGCAGCGCACCTCGACCTGGATCGAGTCGATGGAGGGCGGGTTGGACCACCTGCGTTCGGTCATCGTGGACGACAGCCTCGGCATCTGCGCCGACCTGGAGGCCGCGATGGCCAAGCACGTGGACAACTACGCCGACGAGTGGCGTGGCGTGCTGGAGGACCCGGAGAAGCTGGCCCGGTTCACCTCGTTCGTCAACGCTCCCGGCACGCCCGACCCGACGATCTCGTTCCGCGAAGAGCGCGGCCAGAATGTGCCGGTTTTGCTAGGGGTTCCGGAGGTTTCCCGATGACACCTGTGTGCGAGTTGAGCGCCCTCCAGCCCGACCGCGGGGTTGCCGCCCTGCTTCCCGACGGGTCCCAGGTGGCGGTGTTCCTCACCTCCGCGGGGACGGTGCACGCGTTGGGCAACATCGATCCGTTCAGCGGGGCGGCGGTGCTGTCGCGCGGGATAGTCGGCGACCGGGGCGGCGTGCCCGTGGTCGTGTCGCCGGTCTACAAGCAGGCGTTCGAGCTGACCACCGGCAAGTGCCTGGACGACCCCTCGACCGGGGTGCCGGTGCACCCGGTGGTCGTGACCGACGGTGTCATCCAGGTCGGGTCGCCGTGAACGCCGCCCCGCTGGCCGGGTACACGGTCGGTGTGACCGCCGCCCGGCGGGCCGACGAGCTGTCCGCTTTGTTGGAACGCAAGGGCGCGGCCGTGCTGCACGGTCCCGCCATCCGGATCGTGCCGCTGCCCGACGACGCGGAGCTGCTGGCCGCGACCCGGACCGTGGTGGAGGAACCGGTGGACGTCGTGGTGGCGACCACCGGCATCGGCTTCCGCGGCTGGGTCGAGGCCGCCGAGGGCTGGGGTCTGGGCGCCCGGCTGCTGTCCCGGCTGTCCGGGGCGCAGGTGCTGGCGCGCGGACCGAAGGCCCGGGGCGCGGTGCGTGCCGCCGGACTGGTCGAGGCGTGGTCGCCGGAGGGGGAGAGCAACGCGGAGTTGCTGGACCACCTGCTGCGGTCGGGTGTGTCCGGTCAGCGGATCGCCGTGCAGCTGCACGGGGAACCGCTGCCGGAGTTCACGTCGGCGCTGCGTGCGGCGGGTGCCGATGTCGTGTCGGTGCCCGTCTACCGGTGGACCGGCCCGTCCGACCCGGCGCCGTTGGAGCGCTTGCTGGAGGCCGTGCTGGCGGGCCAGGTGGACGCGATGACGTTCACCAGCGCCCCCGCCGCGGCCTCCGTGCTGCGTGTCGCGGGTGCCATGGGCAAGCTGCCGGAGCTCATCTCGGTGCTGCGGCACGACGTGCTGGTGGTCGGCGTCGGCTCGATCACCGCCGGACCGCTGGTGGCGGCCGGGATTCCGGTCGTCCAGCCCGCGCGGGCCCGGATCGGCGCGCTGGCCCGTGAGCTGACCCTCGAACTGCCCGCCCGGGCGACGCGGCTCCGGATCGCCGCCCGTGACATCGAACTGCGCGGCCAGGCCGTCGTGGTGGACGGCGAGCTGCGGCCCGTCCCACCCGCCCCGATGGCCGTGCTGCGCGTGCTGGCCGCCGCCCGCGGCCGGGTGGTGTCCCGCCGTGACCTGTTGGCGGCCCTGCCCAGCGGCGGCGAGGAGCACGCCGTGGAAACCGCGATCGGCCGCCTCCGTTCCGCTCTCGGCGAGCCCCGGATGGTCGCGACGGTCGTGAAGCGCGGCTACCGCCTGGCCATGGACCCCGCCGGAGTGGCTGTATGACACTGGTTCTCGTCGCTCACGGCACCCGTGCCCCCGCTGGGGCGGTCGTGATCGAAGAAATCGCCGCGCTCGTACGCGCCCGCCTCGGCGGCGTGCCCGTGCGAGTCGCCTACGCCGACGTGCGCCAACCCGACGTCACCTCGGTCCTGAAGACGATCTCCGGCCCAGCCGTAGTAGTCCCCGCCTTCCTCGCGGCCGGCTACCACGTCCGCGTCGACATCCCCGCGCAGGTCGAAGCCTCCGGCCACCCGGACGCCATCATCACCGACCCCATCGGCCCCGCCCTCCTCCCGGCCCTCCTGGCCCGCCTGACCGAAGCCGGCTGGCGTTCCGGCGACTCGGTCGTCCTGGCCGCCGCCGGCTCCTCCGACACCCGCGCCCTGGCCGACGTCCGCGCCGTCGCCACCGCCCTCTCCCGCCGCGTAGGCCCCGTCACCATCGGCTACGCCGCCACCGCCGTACCCCACATCTCCGACGTCGTAGCCCAGGCCTCCGGCCGCGTGGCCGTAGCCTCCTGGCTCCTCGCCCCCGGCCTCTTCCACCAGGCCGTAGCCGCCTCCGGCGCCGCCGTAGTAGCCGCCCCCATCGGCGCCCACCTACGCGTAGTCGAAGCCGTCCTCCTCCGCTACTACGAAGCCCGCTGCTTCCAAGACGTCGCCTAACCCCCACCCTCCCCACCCCGCGTGTCCAACCTTGAGAACGCGCGTGTCCAACCCCCAGAACGCGCGTGTCCAACGTTCAGAACGCGTGAGTCCAACGTTCAGAACGCGTGAGTCGTACGTTCAGGACCCCTGAGTTCAACGCTCAGACCGTGCAGGACCGTGACGGAATAGTTGAGGGTTCAACCAGGTTGCCGGAAGCGAGACCGCTGAACCCTGGCGGTCACGCCGAAGGAGGCAGTCATGCCCGCCGTCACCGCCGACACCCTCGCCCTCCCGCGCTTCCCCGACCTGCCCGAAACCACCACGGCGTGGCGCAAGGTGCAGCGGGTCGTGCAGGCGCGTCGGTTCCTCGAAGGTGAAGGCTTCCAGGTCCGCCGCCCCTTCCCGGGCGTCGACCTCGCCCTCGCGGACCCGTTCCTGCTCCTGGACCACATGGGTGCCGTCGAGTACGGCCCCGGTGAGGCGAAGGGCGCGCCGTGGCACCCGCACCGCGGTTTCGAGACCGTCACCTACCTGATCGACGGCGCGTTCGAGCACCAGGACTCGGCCGGCGGCGGCGGGCTGATCACCGACGGCGGCACGCAGTGGATGACGGCGGGCTCGGGCGTCCTGCACTCCGAACTGCCGTCGCAGGACCTGGTGGCCAAGGGCGGTCTGCTGCACGGCGTGCAGCTGTGGGTCAACCTGCCGAAGGCCGACAAGTGGGCGCCACCCCGCTACCAGGACATCGCGGCGGGCGACACCAGGCTGCTGTCCAGCGACGACGGCGGCGCGCTGGTCCGCGTCATCGCCGGTGACGTGGCGGGCTACCGCGGCCCGGGCATGACCTACACCCCGATCACCTACCTGCACGCCACGCTCAGCCCGCACGCCCGCCTGACCCTGCCCTGGCCGGAGGACTTCAACGCGATGGTCTACGTGTTGTCCGGCCGCGGCACGGTTGGCACGGAGCACCGCCCGCTCGAAGAAGGCCACCTGGCCGTGTTCGACCGGGGCCAAGCGCTCACCATGCAGGCCGACACGACCTGGGACGTCCTGATCCTGGGCGGACTCCCGCTCAACGAGCCCGTCGCGCGCTACGGGCCGTTCGTGATGAACACGCGCGCCGAGATCCTGCAAGCCATCGAGGACTTCCAAGCCGGGCGACTGGGCGTGACGCAGGTCCCGCACGTCACCTCGGCAGATGAGGAGCTGCAATGACCGACGTCCAGGAGCTGCTGAGCAAGGGCCGCGAGTTCCGCGCGGCCGGCGACCCCAGCAGCGCCGCCCGTTACCTCGCCGAGGCGGCGGAGCAGGCACCGCAGGACCGGACCGTGCTGACCGAACTCGCGTTGGCGCACTTCCAGTCCGCCGCGCTGGGCAAGGCCGAAGGCGTGCTCACCGCCCTGGTCGACCTCGACCCGTCGGACGGCTACACGCGCCTGCTCCTCGGCCGCACGCTCAGCCGGCAGAGCAGGCACGCCGAGGCGCTGCCCCAACTGCGCCTGGCCGCCGCGCTGACCCGTGACCCCGAGATCGAGACGGAGGTGACCCGCGTTCAGACGCGGGTCACCGCGGCGGTCACCACAGACCCGGTGGCTCCTCCGCCTTCTCTTTAACGGCGTCCTCCCAGCGGTACGTGCGCAGGTCGACCTTGCCGCCGTCGGCCACCACACCTTCCTCTCGCAGCAGTTGCAGCTGCGTGTCGGCGATGTGGGGCGCGCACGTGCCGTTGGCGCGCAGCACCCGGTGCCACGGCAGGTCGTGCCCGTCCTGGTTCAGGACCTGCCCGACCAGCCGTGGCGACGGTGCGCGAGCGATGTCGGCGACGTCACCGTAGGTGGCGACCCGCCCACGAGGGATCTTGCGCACGACCTCGCGGACCAATTCGTGCAGCTGTTCGTCCACCCACCCAGTTTTCCACGTCAGCCGGTGTAACCGGCCACGATCCGGGTGAACTCGTAAGTGCCCTGGTTGGTGCCGCTGCAATCGCTGCTGGACCCGCCGCAGCCCCCCTTGTCGCGGTTGCTCGCCCAGAACGTGAACCGGGACAGGTTCTTGGCCGCCGCCCAGTCCCGGATCGCCCGGAAGTTCGCCGGGGTGATCGTTTCACCCGTGTCGGTGATGCCGTTCATCGAGGACAGGCCGCTGCGCCGGTACGCCGCGTCGTCACCGAGCCCGAACGTGGCCTTGACGTGGTTCTTCAACCCGTCCACCGACGTCTTCGTGCCCGCCACCACGTCGCTGGGCCCGCCCCAGTTGAACGGCATGACCGACCACACGTCGATCGGCACGGAAAGTTCCTTCGATCGGGTGATGAGCCGCCGTCCCCACGAGTTCGGGCCGGACCGGTCCGTCGGCATGGTGATCACCGTCCGGATGCCGGGGTTGTTCTGCTCCACGATCTTCAACGCCCCGAGCACCCGGTCCTGCACGGTCCCGTTCTCGAACTCCGCGGCCTCGATGTCGATGTCGATCGCCTTGAGCTGGTAGGCGTTGATCACCTTCTGGTAGGCGCCCGCCAGCGCGCTCGCCGAGGAGCAGTACTGGCCGAGCTTGCGCCCCGACCAGCCGCCGAACGAGGGGATCACGTCACCGCCCGCCGCGCGGATGTTGCGGATCAGTGTCGCGTCGCTCCCGGTCAACGACCGGCTGCCGTCCCACGCCGGGTTGCAGCCGCCGTCCGACAGCACGAACGCGAGGGTGAACGACTTGACCCCGGTCTGGTTCATCACGGTCACCGGGTTGGGCTTGGCACCCCACTGGTAGAGGTACGGGGAGGCGAGCACCGGGTCGGGCGCGGCCTGAGCGTGGGGTGCGATTGTGAGGGTTGTAGCCGCCGCGACCAGCGGGATCAGGATTCGCCGCAGGGATTTCATCGGTCCTCCAGGGTGGCAGGGAACCGGCGGCGGCGCGTCCCAAAATGGCCTAGACCACTTCACTTTGTCAAGAACCCGTACGAACCGGGCCCACCCCGCGAGGTCGCCCGCCGTCTCCGGAGGAGCGGCAATCCAACACTGTCGGTGGGGCGTGGTTCTATCTCCCGCGTGGCAGTGAACAGGGCGCCGTTGTTGGTGCGCCGGGTGCGGCAGGAGGAGCCCCGGCGTGACTGGGACGCGCCCGCGCGCGCCGTGTTCGAGCACGCCGGCGGGCCGTTGCGGGTGCTCGGCGGTCCCGGTACGGGCAAGACGACGCTGCTGGCCGAGGTGGTGGCGGACCGGGTGCTGCGCGGCGGCGTGCATCCGGAGAACGTGCTGGTGCTCGTCCCGAACCGGCGTGCGGCGGAGGCGATGCGGGCGCACATCACCCGTCTGCTGACCGGCGTGAGGGTCGACGGCGTGCTGCCGACCACGCAGGAACCGCTGGTCAGAACGGTGCACTCGTACGCGTTCGCGGTGCTGCGGGCGCAGGCGGTGCTGGCCGGCGAGCCCGCGCCCCGGCTGCTGTCCGGGCCGGAGCAGGACGCGGTGGTGCGCGAACTGCTGGCGGGCGACGTGAGCATGGGTGCGCCGAAGTGGCCGGAACGGCTGCGGCCCGCGTTGACGCTGCCCGCGTTCGCGAACGAGCTGCGCGACCTGATGCTGCGCGCCACCGAACGCGGTCTCGCGCCCGAGGACCTGGTGGAGCTGGGCCGCAAGCACTCCCGCGAGGAGTGGCTGGCGGCCGGGCTGTTCGCCACCCAGTACGAGCAGGTGAACCTGCTGGCCAGCAGCGGTCAGGGGCACGCGCCGTCGTTCGACGCGGCGGAGCTGGTCGGCAGCGCGTTGCTGGCGTTCGAGACCGAGCCGGACGTGCTGGCGGGCGAACAGCGGCGGGTGCGGCACCTGCTCGTGGACGACGCCCAGCACCTCGACCCGTTGCAGTTCGAGTTCATCCGCGTGCTGGGTGAGGCCGCGCAGGAATTCGTCCTGACCGGTGATCCTGATCAGGCGGTGTTCTCGTTCCGGGGCGCCGATCCGACGCTGTTGGCCGAGGCGGACGGGCCGTCGGTGGTGCTGCGCCAGGGGTATCGGATGGCACCGGAGATCCGGGCCGCGGTGGGACGGCTCGCCGGACGGCTGCCGGGCGCGTCGCCGACCCGTGAGGTGTCGTCGGTGGACGGCACCGGGAACGTGCAGGTGAAGTTGTTCGCGTCCGCCGCGCAGGAGGCGGGTTGGGTGGCGGACCAGCTGCGCCGGGCGCACCTGATCGACGAGGTGCCGTGGTCGCAGATGGCCGTGGTGGCGCGGTCGGCGACGAGATCGTTGCCGGTGTTGCAACGGGCGCTGCTGGCGGCGGGCGTGCCGGTGGCCGTGCCGCGTGACGAACTGCCGTTGGCGCGGCAGCCCGCCGTGATGCCGTTCCTGGCGTTGCTGCGGTGCGCGGCCGTGCCGGGCACCCTGGACGAGGACACCGCGGCGATGCTGCTGTCGTCACCGCTGGGCGGCGCCGACCCGTTGGCGCTGCGGCGGTTGCGGCGCGGTCTGCGCCGGCTGGAGCTGGCCGCCGGCCGTGACCGGCCCAGCGGCGAACTGCTGGTCGAGGTGATCGAGTCGGCCGACACGTTGGCCGCGCTGGAGGATGCCGAGGCGCAGCCGGCGCGGCGGATCGGCGGGCTGTTGCGCAAGGCGCGCAAGGGGATCGCGGACGGGCTGACGGTCGAGCAGGTGCTGTGGGAGCTGTGGCAGACCACCGGCCTGGAGTTGCGGTGGGTGGCGCAGTCCGCGCGGCACGGCACGGTCGGCATGCAGGCGGACCGGGATCTCGACGCGATCGTGGCGCTGTTCGAGGCGGCGGCGAAGTACGTGGACCGGTTGCCCGGCTCCGGGGCCGAGGGTTTCGCCGACTACCTGGCCGCGCAGCAGATCGTGGGTGACACGCTGGCGGCGTCCGCGCCGGTCGGCGAGGCGGTGTCGGTGCTGACCGCGCACGCCGCCGCCGGTCGCGAGTGGACGGTCGTGGCGGTGCCGGGCGTGCAGGAGGGCAGTTGGCCCGACCTGCGGCTGCGCGGGTCGCTGCTGGGCGTCGAGCGGATGGTCGACGTGGTGGCGGGCATGTCCACCGAGACGGTGTCCGCGGTCGCGCCGATCCTGGCCGAGGAACGGCGGCTGCTGCTGGTCGCGGCGAGCCGGGCGCGGCAGTCGTTGCTGGTCAGCGCGGTGCGCGGGGAGGACGAACAGCCGTCCCGGTTCCTGGACGAGATCGAGGAGCTGTCCACCGACGAGCCGGAACGGCCGACGTTCACCCCGGAGCGCGGCCTGGTGCTGGCCGAGCTGGTCGGCGAGCTGCGGCGGGTGGTGTGTTCGGACGACGAGCCGCCCGAGCGCCGTGACCGTGCGGCGGCGCAGTTGGCCCGCTTGGCGGCCGAGGGCGTGCCGGGCGCGCACCCCGATTCGTGGTACGGCTTGGCGGACGTGACCACGGACAGTCCTCTGTGGACAGAAGAGCACACGGTGAGCGTGTCACCGTCCACAGTGGAGATCCTGGCGAAGTGCCCGCTGCGGTGGGTCGTGGAGCGGCACGGCGGGCAGGACCCGGCCGAGCTGGCCTCCATCACCGGCACCCTCGTGCACGCGTTGGCGCAGGCCGCCGCGACCGGCGCGGACGAGAAGGAGCTGCGGGTCAAGCTGGACGAGGCGTGGGCCGCGGTGGACGCGGGCGCGCCGTGGTTCTCCCGGCGCGAGCGGATCCGGGTGGAACGGATGCTGGACACGTTCCTGGCGTGGCTGGCGTCCAGCCGCTCCCAGCTCACCCAGGTCGCGGTCGAGGAGGAGATCTCGGTCGAAGTGCCCAAACAGGACGGCGGGCCGTTCCTGCGGGTGCGCGGCCGGGTCGACCGGCTGGAGACCGACCGGGACGGGCGGCCGGTCGTGGTGGACGTGAAGACCGGCAAGAACCCGGTGTCCAAGGACAAGGCGCAGGAGCACCCGCAGCTCGCGGTCTACCAGCTGGCGACGGCGTTGGGCGGCTTCACGCACCTGGGCCTCGGCACCGACCCGGGCGGCGCGCGGCTGCTCTACGTGGCCAAGGAGGACAGGAAGACCGGTGCCGTCGAGCGGGAGCAAGTACCGCTGGACGAGCAGGGCGTCCGGGTGTGGCTGGAGGCCGTGCAGCTGGCGGCCGGGTCCAGCGTCGGGCCGGAGTACCGGGCGGCGGAGAACGCGGACTGTGATCGCTGCCCGGCCCGCACCACCTGCCCGGTGCACTCGTCCGGCCGGCAGGTGAGTCAATAGGGGAGGTCTGACCAGGGATTACGGTGGCGGCCTGCGGGTCGCCGAAGGTGGCTCGGCCCGACAACGGAGAATGCGGGATGTGGTCGTGCCGGGCGGGGTGGAACGTGCGGGTGAGTCGGTGGCGCTCGCCAGCCCGTTCGAGGTGGCCGAAGCACTCGGCCTGCCCAAACCCACCCCCGAGCAGGCCGCGGTCGTCGCCGCGCCCACCGCGCCCGCGCTCGTCGTCGCGGGTGCCGGGGCAGGCAAGACCGAGACGATGGCCGCCCGCGTGGTGTACCTGGTGGCCAACGGCTTCGTCACGCCCGACCGGGTCCTCGGCCTGACGTTCACCCGCAAGGCCGCGCGCCAGCTGTCCGACCGGGTGCGCGCCCGGCTGCGCCGGTTGGGCGGGTCGCCGCTGCTGGACCGGCTCGACCCGAGCGGCGAACGGCGGGCCGCGGTGCTGACCACCGAACCGGTGATCCTCACCTACCACGCGTACGCGGGCAGGCTCGTCGGCGAACACGGCCTGCGGCTGCCCGTGGAGCCGGGCGTGCGGCTGCTCACCGAGACCGCGGCGTGGCAACTCGCGCACCGCGTGGTGTCGACGTGGGCGGAGGACATCGACACCGACAAGGTGCCCGCCACCGTCACCGGCTACCTGCTCGCACTGGCCGGCGAGCTGGGGGAGCACCTGGTCGAGCCGACCGCGCTGCGCAAGCACGCCGCGTGGCTGTGCACGATCATCGAGTCCGCGCCGAAGACCAAACGGCAGGGTGACGGCCTGCCGCAGTCGTTGCAGGCCGTGATCAACGCCCAACGCCTGCGGGTGAACCTCCTGCCGCTGCTGGAGGCCTACCAGGCGCGCAAGCGGCGGGAAGCGGCGATGGACTTCGCCGACCAGATGTCCCTGGCCGCCCGGTTGGCGTCCGAGCACCCGGAGGTCGTGCGCGGCGAACGTGAGCGCTACGGCGCGGTGCTGCTCGACGAGTACCAGGACACCGGCCACGCGCAACGCGTGCTGCTGCGTTCCCTGTTCGGGCGGGGCGAGCCGATGCCCGTGACGTCGGTCGGCGACCCGGCGCAGGCGATCTACGGCTGGCGCGGCGCGTCGGCGGCGAACCTGCCGAGGTTCGTGCACGACTTCCCGCCGGCGAAGAAGTACGGCCTGCTCACCAGCTTCCGCAACCCGCCCGAGGTGCTGGCCCTGGCCAACGCGGTGTCCGGGCCGCTGCGCGCCATGGGCCTGGACGTCGAGGAACTGCGTGCCCGTGACGGCGCCGGACCGGGTGACGTGCGGGTGGCGCTGTTCAACGACGTGCGCGAGGAACTGGACTGGCTGGCCGACACCGTCGCCGCGCAGTGGGAGGACCACCTCGACACCAGCGACGAGCCGCCGACCGCGGCGGTGCTGGTGCGCCGCCGTTCGGACATGGCGAACATCGCGGCGGCGTTGCGCGAACGCGGCCTGCCGGTGGAGGTCGTCGGGCTCGGCGGTCTGCTCGACGAGCCGGAAGTGCGCGACCTGACCAGCGCTTTGCGCGTCCTGGTCGATCCTCTGGCCGGCACGGCCGCCGCCCGCCTCCTCACCGGCTCCCGTTGGCGCATCGCCGCCTACGACCTGGCGGCGTTGTGGACGCGGGCGCGTGACCTGGCCGGCGCGCCCAGCCGTCAAGCCGTGGCGGACGACCCGCTGGCCGTGCTCGCCGACGCCCTACCGGGTGAACACGCCGAACAGGCCGGTCTCGCGGACGCGCTGGACGATCCGGGCGACCCGACCGCGTACTCCGCCGAGGGGTACCGCCGGATTCGCCGGCTGGGCGCCGAGCTGTCGGCGTTGCGCCGACGCCTGGTCCAGCCGTTGCCCGAACTCGTCGCCGACGTCGAACGCACCCTGCTGCTGGACATCGAGGCGATGGCCCGGCCGGGTGGCGTCGGTCGCGCGCACCTGGACGCGTTCGCCGACGTGGTCAACGACTTCGCCGCGGCCAGCCCGTCGGCCACCCTGCCCGCCCTGCTCGACTACCTCTACACCGCCGAACAGGCCGAGGACGGCCTCGAACCCGGTGAGGTGGAGGTGGCCGAGAACCGGGTGCAGGTGCTGACCATGCACTCGGCGAAGGGCCTGGAGTGGCACATCGTCGCCGTGCCGCACGTGGTGAAGGACGTGTTCCCAGGGCGGAAGAAGTCGTCCAGCTGGCTGCGCGCCGTGGCCGAACTGCCCGCCGACCTGCGTGGTGACGCCGAGGACCTGCCGAAGCTCCGCATCGCCCCCGACGCCAACCGCAAGGAGGTGGAGGAGGCGCTGATCCGGCACGAGGAAGACTTCGACGCCCGCCGGCTGGTGGAAGAACGCCGGCTGCTGTACGTCGCGCTGACCAGGTCCGAGCACAGCCTGCTGGTGTCCGGGCACTGGTGGGGCGAGACGGGCGACAAGCCCAAGGGGCCGTCGGCGTTCCTCACCGAGATCCGCGAGTCGGTGCTGGCCGCCGACCACCCGCCGGCCGACATCGCGCACTGGGCGCCCAGTCCGGCCGAGGACGACCCCAACCCCCTCGCGTCGCAGACGAAGACGGCCCAGTGGCCCACCGACCCGCTCGGCAAGCGCCGCGCCGCCGTGGCCGAGGGCGCTGAGCTGGTCCTGACCGCCCTGGAACGCCACCTGGCCCAACCGCCCGCAGACCCCCACATCACCGACCACGACCTGCCGCACCTGCCACCCGAACCACCCGACGACGACCTACCGCCAGACCCACTGGACTCGTCCTACCCACCCGCCTCCCTGGACTCCCTGGACGCGCTGGACCTGTTGGAGCCACCGGAACCCTCGGACTTCGAGCCCCCACCCGACCCCCAAGACGACCGAGAGTCGAGCACTCAGGTCCCGAGAGTCGAATCTTCAGGACCCCTGAGTTCTACATTCACGGACCCCTCGCACACCGTTCACGCCGCCGTCGAGCCCGATCCTGTCGAGCCCGATCCCGTCGAGTTCCCGGACGGCCCCGAGGACGACCCCGAGGGCTGGGCACGGGACGTGGACGTCCTGCTGGCCGAACGCGCCGCCGCGGCCGACCGCCGTGAACGCGTCGTGCTGCCCGACCACCTCTCGGTCAGCCAACTGGTCGAACTGGCCGCCGACCCGGACCTCCTCGCCCGCCGCCTGCGCCGCCCCCTGCCGTTCCCGCCCAACCCGCTGGCCCGTCGTGGCACCGCGTTCCACACCTGGCTGGAACAGCGGTTCGGCGCGAGCCGCCTGTTCGACCTGGACGAACTCCCCGGAGCGGCCGACGAAGGTGCGGCACCGGACGTCGACTTCAGCCGGCTCCAGGAGGCGTTCCTGGCCAGCCGGTGGGCCGATCGCGTCCCGCACGACGTCGAGGTGCCGTTCGAAGCGGAGATCGACGGCCTGTCCGTGCGCGGCCGGATGGACGCCGTGTTCGCCGACGACGACGGCGGCTGGACCGTGGTCGACTGGAAGACCGGCGCCGTGCCGGACGAGGACCGCCTGCCCGCGCTGTCGGTGCAACTCGCGGCGTACCGGTTGGCGTGGGCGGCCCTGACCGGGACGCCGGTGGAGAAGGTGCGGGCGGCGTTCCACTACGTCCGCCAAGACCACACGCTGCGCCCGGCGGACCTGCTGGACGCGGACGGTCTGCGCGAGCTGATCCGCTCGATCCCGAACTAGCCGCCCTGAAACAGCGGCTCAGGTGTTCACCCGGGCGTGCGCCGGGACTTCCTTCAACACCCGGTCGTAGAGCACTTCCAGCAGCCAACGCCCGAACAGCGACGGGCCGAACTCGGTCGACCGGTCCTCCGGCGGCACCATCAGCTCGGCCGCGCCCGCCGAGTCCACCGCGACCACGCCGATGCCGTAGTAGTCCAGTTCGATCAGCGGCCACGACTGCGAGCCCTGCGGCGCGGGCAGCACCACCGAGCACGGCGCCAGCGTCATCAACGTCCCGCACGACTGCAACGCCCGGTCCACCGTGGACTCACCCACCAGGACGCCGACCAGCTCGACCGCGGGCACCGGCAGCTGGTCGTGTGCGGCCGGCTCGAACCACGAGCGGAACCAGGACGGGTCCGCCTGTGGCGGCCAGCCGTTCGCGCTGCGCCACTCGTGCACGTCGGCACGAACCCGCACGACAGCCGACACCTGGTGGCCCAGCACGGCGACGTCGGGAACGACGATGCCGCGCCAACCCAGCGCCGACGCGGCATGGTGGAGGAGCGGTTGCACTCGGGCATCCTAGGACTTGTTGCGGTTTCAATGACAGCCCCTCAGGCGCGCTGGGTGTCCGACCCAGTGCCGAGAGTGATCAGGGAGTTGAGCGTCCCACGCGCAAGGCCCACAGGATGAGCGGCACCTGGAGCGGCAACCTGCCGTAGGCGATGGCCTTCACCTTCGGCGACTTCGTGCGGTAGTCGTAGGCCATCTTCACATTGGCCGGGAACACCGCCGCGAAGAACCCGGCCGCCAGTTTCCCGCCGAGGCTGCGCGTGCGCGGCACGACGACCGCCGCGGCCAACGCCACCTCGGCGGCCCCGGACAGGTAAGTCCAGGTCCGAGGCTTGCCCGGCAGCGCGCGTGGCACGATCGCGTCGTACGGCTTCGGCTTCGCGAAGTGTGTGACTCCGGCGACGCCGAGCAGCCCGGCCAGCGCGAGCGCCGACCAGGAACGGGAACGAGTGGGTTCCATGGGATCACCCTGTCATGTCGGCCGCCGCACGGCGTCCCCAGGGTTATCCTCCCGCATCGTGAGCGGTGATTCCGAAAATCCCGAACATCCCGAACATCCCGAGCGGGTGGCCGTGGCCGCACTCGCCGACGACTTCCTGGTCGGTCTGCGCGAGTGGCTGGCCATTCCGTCGATCGGCGCCGACCCGGCGCACCACGGTGACGTGGGCGCCTCCGCCCGTTGGCTCGCCGAGACGCTGCGCCGCGACGGGTGGCCCGACGTCCGGGTCTGGGACGAGGGGCCCGCGCTGCCCGCCGTGTACGCCCACTGGCCCGCCGCCGACCCCGACGCGCCGACCGTGCTGGTCTACGGCCACCACGACGTGCAGCCGGTCGACCCGGTCGAGCAGTGGCAGCACCCGCCGTTCGAGGCGACGTTGGTCGGCGAGGAGCTGTTCGCGCGGGGTGCGAGCGACGACAAAGGGCAGGTCGCGATGCACCTGCTCGGCGTCAAGGCACACCTCGCGGCGACCGGCGCGGCACAGCCCGCGGTGACGCTCAAGCTGTTCATCGAAGGGGAGGAGGAGTCCGGTTCGCCGCACCTGACCCGACTCCTCGACGAGCACCGCGCCGCCCTCGCGTGCGACTTGGTGGTGTTCACCGACACACCGCTGTACGCGCGTGACGCGCCGACGATCTGCACCGGTCAGCGCGGCGTGTTCGGCGCCGACGTGGTGTTCACCGGCGGCACGTCCGACGTGCACTCCGGCCGGGCGGGCGGCAGCATCCCCAACCCGGCGACTGCCATCGCCCGGCTCGTGGCCGCGCTCCACGACGCCGACGGCCGCGTGCAGCTGCGCGATTTCTACGCCGACGTGACCGAACCCACCGAGGCCGAACGCGCCGACTACGCCGCGTTGCCGTTCGACGAGGCGGTGTGGCTCGCGAACGCCGGCGGCGCGCAGGGGCTGTCCGGCGAACCCGGCTGGTCCACACTGGAACGCGTGTGGGTGCGGCCGACCGCCGAGGTCAACGGCATCCACGGCGGCTACACCGGGCCCGGCCTGAAGACGATCGTGCCCGCGCAGGCGTCGGTGAAGCTGTCGTTCCGGCTCGTGCCCGACCAGCGGCCCGAACGTGTCGCCGACGCGCTGCGCGAGTTCGTCGCCAAGCACACGCCGGCCGGGTTGCACGCCGAGGTGATCGCACGCGGTGACGGCGCGCCGCCCTATGCGGTGGACGTGTTCCACCCGGCGGTGGGCGCGGTCCGGGACGCGGTGCAGGCCGTGTTCGACGAGCCCGTGCGGTTCAGCCGGACGGGTGGCTCCGGTCCCGCGGCCCTGCTGCACGGTTGGCTCGGTGTGCCGGTGGTGTACCTCGGCGCGACGTTGCCGGATGATCGCATCCACGCGCCCAACGAGCGCGTCGTCGTGCCACTGCTGCTCCGCGGCGCCGAGGCCGCCGCACGGCTGTGGCGGCTACTCCCGGAGAGGTTGTCATGATGCACCGCTTCGGCCACGGTGAGGCACTGGCCGACCTGCCGGGGCACTCGCTCGTCGGTGTGGTCAGGATGCCGGACGTGGTGCAGAGCCCGGTCCGCGCGATCCTGAAACGGGTCATCGGCGCGCTCGCCGCGTTGTTCGCCGCCGTCCTGATCGTCTACCTCGACCGTGACGGTTATCGCGATATCAACGGCGACGGGCTGTCCTTCCTGGACGCCGTGTACTACGCCACCGTGTCGCTGTCGACCACCGGATACGGTGACATCGCCCCGGCCAGCGCCTCGGCCCGGTTGGTCAACGTTCTGGTGATCACCCCCTTGCGGGTGTTGTTCCTCATCGTCCTGGTCGGTACGACCCTCGAAGTGCTCACCGAGCGTTCGCGGCAAGCGCTGCGCATCCAAAAATGGAGGACCAAGGTGCGGGACCACGTGGTCGTCATCGGGTACGGCACCAAAGGCCGGTCCGCTGTCAGCGCCCTGATGGGCGACGGTGCGGAGCCGGGCTCGATCGTCGTGGTCGACACCGCCCAGGAGTCCCTGGACGCGGCGTCGGCCATCGGCCTGGTCACCGTGCACGGCTCCGGGACGAGTAACGACGTCCTCCGTGTAGCGGGCGTTTCTCGTGCACGGGCCGTGGTCGTAGCGGCGAACCGCGACGACACCGCAGTCCTGGTAACCCTCACCGCACGCGAACTGGCGCCCAAGGCCCAGATCGTCGCGTCGGTCCGGGAACGCGAGAACGAGCACCTGCTGCGCCAGTCCGGCGCCGACTCGGTGGTCGTCTCCAGCGAGACGGCCGGCCGCCTGCTGGGCATGGCCACCGCCACCCCGTCCGTGGTCGACATGGTGGAGGACCTGCTGACTCCAGACGCAGGCCTGTCCATCGCCGAACGCGACGTGGAACCGTCCGAGATCGGCGGCTCACCCCGCCACCTGCCGGACATCGTGCTCGGCGTAGTGCGCGACGGAACCCTGTACCGAGTGGACGCTCCGGAGGCCGACGCCGTGGAAGCGGGCGACCGCCTCCTCTACGTCAAGAAGGTCACGCCGCCGAAGGAAGCCTGACCCGCAATCCCCTCGGCACCCCTCCTCCCATCGGCACCGCACCCCCTTTGCCACCGAACCCGTCGGCGGCGCGTGCTCAATCCGCCAGCGGGATCCGCACCTCGAACGCGGCCCCGGACACCTTCACACCCGTACCCGTACCCGTACCCGTACCCGCCGGGACCGGCATCTCCGCACTCCGACTGCCGTCCTCCGGCGCGTCCACGGTCGTGGCACTGGGCCGCGCGCCGCGCGGGGCGAGGTAGCCGGAGTCTTGGCTGCGTCGCGCCTCGTCGGGGTCGATGCAGGTCAACTCCCCACCGTGTGCCCGCACCACGCCACGGGCGATCGGCAGCCCGAGGCCCGACCCGCCGGTGCCCTGGTCCCGCGCCTCGTCCAACCGCACCAGCCGGTCGAAGATCCGCTCCCGGTCCTCCGGCACGACGCCCGGCCCGTTGTCGGACACGACCAGCAGCGCGAAACTCCCGGCCTTCGACACCCGCAGCCGCACCCGGCCCGACGGCCCGGTGGCCTGCCGAGCGTTGTCGGCCAGGTTGGCCAGTACCTGCGCCAACCGCTGCGGATCACCGGAGACGAACGCCGACTCGCCCTCGGTCACGATGTCGAAGTCGGGCGCGAGCAACTGCGTCCGCCCCACCTCGGCCTCGGCCGACGCCAGCAGGTCCACCCGCTCCCGGTACAGCTCCAGGCCAGCCTCGATCCGGGCCAACGCCAGCAGGTCGTCCACCAGCCGCCCGGCCCGCCGCGACTCCCGCACCAGCAGCAGGTTCAACCGCTCCCGCTCCTCGGTGCCGGCGGTCTGCATCAAAGCCTCCGCCACCGCCTGCACGCCCGCGATAGGCGTCCGCAGTTCGTGCGCCGCGTCGGCCACGAACCGCTTCGTCCGCTCCTCCGATCCCTCCAGCGAATCGACCATGTCGTCGAACGCGGCCGCCATCCGACCGAGTTCGTTGTCCGCCCGCGACGGGTTGAGCCGGTACCCCCGGTCGCCCCGCGCGATCGACCGGGCCAGCGTGGTCATCGTGTCCAGCGGCGCCAACGCCCGCCGGACCACCCACACCATCGCCCCGGCCGTCACCGCCAACGCGCCCAATCCGACCAGCAGCAACAACCGCCGCAACCGCGCCTGCGCGGCCGTGATCACCGACGACTCGGTGTAGACCGTGATCTCCGACCCGTCGATCAACTCCCGGCTGACCTCGTTCGTCACCTCCTCGCCCGGCGCTTTCCCGAACACCGTCCCGTCCGGCATGACCAGCCGGACCTCAACACCCCGGCCTTCCAGCCGGTTCACCAGATCCGCCCCGCGCACCCGCTGCTTGACCAGCTGCTGCGCGACCCGGGACTTCTCCAACAACGCGGTGTCCACATCCCGCTTGGACTGGGCCGCGAACAGCGCGTCCACCAACAACACGACCCCGATCAGCACCACGCCGAGCACACCGATCGCGGAGAGCGCGATCCGTCGGCGCAGCGAGACGGTGCGCAGGCTCACGTCTCGTCCGCCCTGAGCACGTAACCGAGGCCGCGCACGGTGTGCAGAAGCCGCGGGCCGTGCTCCTCCAACTTCCGCCGCAGGGCGCTGACGTGCACCTCCACCAGATTCGGGTCGTAGTCCTCGTACCCCCACACCGCGGTGAGGATCTGGGTCTTGCCCACCACCCGCCCCCGCTGCGCGGCCAGGTACCGCAGCAGGCGCAGTTCGGTGGCGGTCAACTCGATCGGCACGTCACCCCGCAAGACCACCGCCGAGTCGGCGTCCACCACCAGGTCGCCGATCTGCACGGTGGACGGCGTCCGCCCCAACCGCCGCAACACCGCACTCACCCGGGCGATGAGTTCCGCCAGCACGAACGGCTTCACCAGGTAGTCGTCCGCGCCCCGGTCGAGCCCGCGCAGCCGATCGGACACCCCGTCCCGTGCGGTCAACATCACCACCCCGGCCCCGCTGGTCCGCCGGATGACCTCCAGGAGCGTGAAGCCGTCCCGACCGGGCAGCATCACGTCGAGCACCACCAGATCCGGGCGGAACCGGGCCAACTCGCCTTCCAGATCACGCCCGTCCGGTCGGACCTGCACCTGGTAACCCGCATCCCGCAGGGCGGAGCTCACCGCGGCGCCAATCGCCTCCGCGTCCTCGATCACCAGCACCCTGGCAGCAGTCGACACCTCCTCATTCTGCGTCCCGACGCGCGTCGCGGAGGTGAGGCCGCGACAAGCCTGAACAATCCCCATCACCCGCCAACGCCCACATCACAGCCCGCCGGCACCCGCTGACACCCGCTGACACCCCACCGCACACCGTTGGTGGACGACGTGCCCGAGGCTGCGGCGGTCCGCACGTTGCATCGCGGCCCTTCGGCACCCCGCGGGCGGACGGCGCGTCGAAGGTCGGGCGATGCGGGTGGTGGTCTGGCGGCTCGTGCGCGGACCTGGGTGGTGGGTGTGCGCTGGGCCTGCCTGGTTGTGGGCCGACATCACGCCGGTCCGGTGCGTCCGTCGCGCGGGGTCGAGAACGGCACCGCGCTCACGGCGGCCGTGCGGCGGGCGCGCGCTCCAGGCACGGTGACCGGGCCGGCCGGAGACCGGGCCACCCTCGTCGACTTCGGTGGCTCCACCCGTGCCCTCGACCTCGCCGCCATGGCGGACGAAGAGAAGCCCAAGGTCGGAGATCTCGCCGCCGTGCCCGGTACGACATTCGGCGATGTGCCGGCGGCCGAACGGGTTCGGTGGGTTTCGCGTTCAGGTTCATGGAACCAGTTTCGAACAGGAGTTCGAGGGTGTGCAAGATCACGATCAGGTGATGTTTGGCGGGCGGAGAACACCGTCGGCCCCCACGACAACCCACCGCCGAGTCTGCGACCATCCACCCTGTGGCGGTTCCGCGAAGCCCGGTCAGATGGGCGCTGGTCCTGCTGGTCGTGGGGCTGGCAGGCGTCGCGGCAGCGGTCGCGTTGTCGTGGCCGGGCACATCCGCCGAGGTCCAGCGGGTCGCCGCGACCGTCGTCACCCCCGCGTCCTGCGGTGGCGCCGACGCCTACGACCGAGTCGAACTCACGATCGGTGACCAGACCCACACCGCGAAACTCGACGGCTGCGGCCACCAGCAGAACGAGGTAGTGGAAGTCGTCGTCCCCGCCGACACCAGCGGCGAGTTCACCGTCCAAGCCGCCGCCAACACCCCCGAGGGCATGCCGTTCGACGCCCGGCTGACCGCGCTGCTGATGTGCCTGAGCGGCCTCGCCGGCGGCCTCTACGCCTACCTGCTGACCAGGCGCGCTCAGCCGACCGCGTCCGCCGAAGCCGCATAGGTGTTGCACGAGGTCGTCTCGCCCACCACGAACCCCTGCGTCGCCCACTTCGCCTGGTTGTCCGGGCTGCCGTGCGCGTTCTTCTCCGGCGGCTCCTCCACGGCGTACCGGAAGTCCTCCGCCGCCTCCTGGGCCAACCCGGTTCCGATCGATCCGGACGCCGCTACCAGGAACATCCCGGCGAAGCAGTTGGCCTGCAACTCGATCCGCCGCGACATCTCCAAACCCGCCGGGGACTGCTCGCCCGCGTCGACGATCTTGCTGTCCGCCGCCCGCAGCATCCCCGTCAACGCCTGCACGTGGTGCCCGTACTCGTGCGCCAACGTCGCCAGGTGCGACCCGGCGCGCTCACCGCCACCGTTGTCCCGCAGCCGCCGCGTCGGCATGTAGATGGTCCTGTTGCGACCGCAGTAGTACGCGACCGCCTCACTCTCCGCGGGCGCCGAGCCGCACGGGCCCTCGCTCAGGTCCGGCGACGTGTCCAGCGCGGGCGAGTCGAACGGCAGGTTCGCCTGCTCCAGCACCGGCCGCCACGCCTGGTCCAGGCACGCCACCCCGGCTTTGTAGTACGCCGACAGTTCGGCATCCGACACCCCGAACCCCGGCAACGGGCAGGCCACCGCGGGCAGCCGCACGGGCGTCGTGAGCAGCGGGTGGTCGGCCAGCCGGTGCACCGCACGCGGCCGTGGCGCCTCGGTCTGCGCGCTCGGCACGGCGGTCGCACCCGGCGCCGCCACCGCCCGGCCGCTGATCTGCCGGGACGTTTCGAGCTGCGTGACGCCACCGAGGCCCAACACGCACAACACGATCATCGAGAACACGCCGACGAGGACGATCGGGTTGTTCTTGGGCTCCTCGGGCGTGTGCACGGTCCTCCAGTCGGGTCAGCTGACGTCCGCCGCGCTCGCCACCCAAGTGTTGCACGCGCTCGTCTCGTTGCTCTTGAAGCCGTGGTTGACCCACGCGGCGTTCTTCTCGGGCGCGCCGTGGTCCCGATTGGGGTAGATCGGATAGTCACCGCGGTTGCCCGCGTCCGTCAACGCCACCGAGATCACATCACCGGGCACCGCGCCGTGCGACAGGGGCGCCAGCGTCATCCCGCCGAAGCACGTGGCCTGGAGCTCCTTGCGCCGGTTGAGGTCCAGGCCTTCCGGGGTGTCCCAGCCGCCCTTCTCGTACTGCGCCTGGCTGGACGCCCGCAGGATGCCCGACAGCCACTGGATGTGGTGGCCGTACTCGTGCGCCAGCTGCCCCAGGTACTTGCCGGGGTGGTTCGGGTTCGCCGCGCCCTGCTCGCTCGCGTAGTGGTTCGGCGTCCAGTAGATCGTTCCGTCGCAGTACATGGCGGTGCGGTCCGGGCCCATGGAGCCGCACGTGTTCGTGATCTGGGAGGTCACCATGACCAGCTCGACCGGCTGGTAGGGCAGGTTCGCGCGCTCGAACGACGGCTTCCACATCGCCTCGATGCACGGCAGCGCGGCCCTGAGGAACTGGTCCTGACCGCCGGGCGAGTAGTCCATCGAGGGCAACGCGCAGCCGTCGATGTTGAACGCACCCAGACCGGCCGCGTGGATCGGGTTGTCGCCCAGGGTGATGGAGGCCTTCGGGCCGGCTTTCGGCTCGTTGGTCGACGACGAGGGCCGCGTGCTGTTGCTCGTGGTCGTGGTCGTCGTCGTGGTGGTCGTTGTCGTCGGCTCCGGCGTGTACGTGTAGCTCGAGTACCCGGCGTTGCCGGACTCGCTCGCCTCCTTGGAGCCGCTGGTCGCGGCCACGATGCCGATCGTGGCGACACCGAGCACCAGGAAACCGATCAGCAGCACCGCCAGCAACGGGCCCTTGCTCTTCTGGCGCGGCAGCGGCGGGTACGGCATGGGCGGCGGACCCCAGCCCGGAGGCGGGCCGGGCGGCGGTCCCCAGTTCGAGGGCGGCGGCTGCGGCGCGCCCATCGGGGGAGGAGTGGCCATCGGCGGCGGCATCACGGGGGCCTGCTGGGGCCACGACGGCCGGGGTTGCGGGCCGGTCTGGGGTGCTTGCACGGGCGGCGGCTGCTGCGTCGGCCACTGGCGGGTCGGCTGGGGTTGCTGGGGGTTGAGCGGGGCGGACATCGGCGGCGGCCCAACCGGTCGTGGTGGCGGCCAGCCACCCGGCGGCGGTGGTTGCGTCATCGCTGGTCGTCCCCCATATCGCGGATGCCCGAATCAGCACAAGAGCTTAGGGGAACTCCGCTATTCTCCGCGCCCGTGTTGAAAAACTGGGGAGCGGCGGCCCTCTGCGCGGTCGCGCTGTGCGCGGGTACCGGCACGGCGTTGGCGCAGCCGAGCAGTACGGCCGGACTGCCCGGGACGGTCGGCGCCGACGTGCGGCTCAAACTGGAGCGCGACGGCAGGCTGACCGTGACCGAGGTGGTCACCGTCCCCGACGGCCGGACGGCCACTCGGGTGGTGCCCCTGCGCGTCCCGGTCGGCGACAACCGCGACCGCGTCTTCCAGGTCGGCGACGTCGCCGTCGAAGGCAAGGGCACGGCTGCAGCATCGGCCGACGAGCTGACGATCGCACTACAGGCGGGCACGTCCACGGTGAAGTACGCCGTGGTGGGCGCCGTCGCGAAGATCGGCGACACCCTGGAGCTGCGCTGGCAGCCCGCGGGCGGCTGGGACACCGCGCTCGACTCGGTGAAGGTCTCCGTGATCACGCCGGACGCGCCGAAATCGGTGAGCTGCCTGGCCGGCGAGCCGGGCACGTCCAAGCCGTGCACCAGTGCGGAGCTGGGCGACGGCCGCGGCGTGCGGGCGACCGAGATCGGTCTGGGCGCCGGTGAGCGGATCGACGTGGCGGTCGGGTTGCAGGAGGGCGCCGCGCCGGCCAACGCGCTGGTCGAGGAGAGGTCCGGGCTCGCGGCGGCGTTCGCGCTCACGCCTGTGACCGGCGCCGGACTCGGCGGGCTGGTCGTGCTGCTGCTCGGCGGCGGGTTGTTGTTGTGGTACCTCCGCGGCCGTGACGCGCGGGCGTTGGCCGGTGACGTCGGGCCGGTGAACGTGCTGGTCACCGACGGTTCCGGGCGGATGGCGTTCGCCTCGCCGGACGGGGTGCTGCCCGGCCAGGTCGGGACCGTGGTGGACGAGCACGTGGACGTGGTCGACGTGACCGCGACGATCGTGGACCTCGCGGTGCGCAACTACGTGTGGATCGAGGAGGTCGACGGGCACGACTGGCGGTTCGTGCGGCGCAACCCCGCCGACCCGTCGCTGTCCGGGTACGAGCGCGCGGTGTACGACGCCTTGTTGCCCGACGGAGTGGACGCGGTGCTGTTGTCCGAGCTCAGGGGCCGGCGGATCGACCTTACCCGCGTGCGGGACGAGCTGTACGCCGACGTGGTGGCCAAGAACTGGTTCGCCCGGCGGCCGGACGCCGAGCGCAACCTGTGGTGGTGGGCCGGGGTCGCGCTGGGTGGGGTCGGCGTGGTGCTGACGGTGGTGTTGGCGCTGGTCGGCGCGGCAGCGTTGTTCGGGCTGGTGGTCGTGGTGGCCGGTGTGGCGTTGGCGGTAGGCGCGCGTTCCATGCCCGCTCGGACCAAGCGCGGGAGTGCCCTGTTGGAGCACGTGCGGGGGTTGCGCGGGTACCTGCACACGGCGACGCCCGAGGACATCCCGGACTCCGACCGGGAGATGGTGTTCTCGCGGTCGCTGCCCTACGCGGTGGTGCTGGGGGAGGCGGAGCGGTGGCTGGCGACGTTCGCCGGCACGCGGCCGGGGCTGTACTGGTTCGGCGAGGCCGAGGAGGGCGGGGACTTGCGGCGTTTCGCGCAGCGGTTCCCTGCGTTCCTCGGCGCTCTGGACGGAGTGCTGGCGCAAGCGGGACACCTGCGGTCGCTTCGCGGCTGACGGTGTTGGATTGCGCCGCCTCCGGCGTCGCGGGCGAGAACGACCGACGCGACCTCACCCGAAAGTGATCTTGCGAACCGTCGAACAGAGGTTCGACAATGGAGCCATCCCCGGAACCCGAGCCGGAGGGGCGCCCGCCTCAGGGTCCAGGGGATAGGCCGAAACCAACCCGGTGTCCACACGCGCCGGCTCCACCGGGTGGGCGGTCTGTTGAGACGGGCGTTGGTCCGGGCCGGGCGGGCGTGTTCCCGGCACCGGATCGACCGTCCACGCGCTGGTCGACCGGTCCGAACCCGGTCGGTTCGCGCTGGGCGCAGCGGGGTGTCGCAGCGGCCGGGTGACCGTCGAGCCCGGTGGTGGTGTGAACCCGTAGGCTGCGTTCATGGCGCTACCCGAACTGCACAGGTTCACGCTTCCCAACGGTCTGCGGGTGGTGCTCGCACCCGACCGCAGCGCCCCGGTCGTCGGGGTGAGCGTGCACTACGACGTGGGCTTCCGCTCCGAACCCGAGGGGCGGACGGGGTTCGCACACCTCTTCGAGCACCTCATGTTCCAGGGCAGCGAGAGCCTCGAAAAGCTGGCCCACTTCCGGCACGTGCAGTCCTCGGGCGGCACGTTCAACGGTTCCACCCATCCCGACTACACCGACTACTACCAGGTGCTGCCGTCGGCGGCTCTCGAACGGGCGCTGTTCCTCGAGGCGGACCGCATGCGGGCGCCGAAGCTGACCGAAGAGAACCTGCGCAACCAGATCGACGTGGTGAAGGAGGAGATCCGACTCAACGTCCTGAACCGACCGTACGGGGGGTTCCCCTGGATCCTCCTGCCACCGGTCCTGTTCCAGACCTTCCCGAACGCGCACAACGGCTACGGCGACTTCACCGACCTGGAGAACGCCACCGTGGACGACTGCGCCGCGTTCTTCGACACCTACTACGCGCCGGGCAACGCCGTGCTGACGGTGGCGGGCGACTTCGACCCCGAGGGGGCGAAGGCACTCGTCGAGAAGCACTTCGGTGACGTGCCCGCCCGTCCGGTGCCGGCCCGGCCGTCGTTCGCCGAGGCGGCGCCGAAGGGCGAGCTGCGTGCCGAGCACACCGACCAGCACGCGCCGATGCCCGCCATCGCCCTGGGCTACCGCATCCCGGACCCGGTGACCGAGGTGGAGGGCTACCTCACCTACCTGGTCCTGGCCGGTGTGCTGACCGACGGCGACGGGTCGCGGCTCCAGCAGCGGCTGGTGCACCGGGACGCGATCGTGGTCGACGTCGGTGCCGGGTGCGGTCTGTTCGGGCCGTTGGAGGCGCGCGACCCGGACACGTTCAGCATCACCGCGATCCACCCGCCGGAGGTCACCTCCGAGGACGTGATCGCGGCGGTGGACGAGGAGCTGCTGCGGTTGGCCGAGGAAGGGCCGACGGAGCAGGAGCTGGCGAAGGTCACCGCCCGCTGGGTGTCCACCATGCACCGCGAGCACGACCGGCTGACCAGCCGGACGCTCGGACTCGGGTCGGCCGAGCTGCTGTTCGGGCGGGCCGAGCTGCTGTACGACCTGCCGGAGAAGCTGTCCCGCATCACCACCGACGAGGTCGCCGCGGCGGCCAAGGCGTTGCGTCCGGACTCGCGCGCCGTCCTGATCCTCAACCCTGCTGGCACCGCTGTTGACGGAGGTACCGAGTGAGCGCCCCGACCAAGCACCGCAGTGCCGACGAGATCGGCCGCACGGCGCTCGGGCCTCGCCCGTTCCCGGAGCTGGGCGAGCAGCGGGCGGCCGTGGACCTGGACACGGTGGACACCACGCTGGCCAACGGCCTGCGGGTGATCGCGGTGCGCCGGTCGTCGGTGCCGCTGGTCGAGGTGCGGCTGCGGATTCCGTTCGGCGACCCGGCGTCGACCAGCGTCGGCTCGACGCACGCGGCCCGCGCCGAGGTGCTGGCGAACACCGTCCTCACCGGCACCGCGACCCGCAGCCGGATCGACGTGGACACCGAGCTGGCGCTCGTCGGCGGCGAGCTGGACGCGGTGGTCGACCCGGAGCGGCTGGCGTTCTCCGGCAACGCGCTGGTGTCCGGTTTCGGCACCGTGCTCGACGTGCTGCGCGACGTGCTGACCGGCGCGACCTACCCGGCCGAGGAGGTCGAGCGGGAACGGGCGCGGCTGGTGGAGCGCATCCGGCTGGCGCGGTCGCAGCCGAACGTGATCGCGCGGGAGGCGCTGCAGCGCCACTTGTACGGCGACCACCCGTTCGCCAAGGAGATGCCCGAGGCGGAAGAGGTCGCGGCGGTGTCGCGCGACGACGTGCTCGCGCTGCACTCGTCGGCCGTGCTGCCGCGCGGGTCGGTGATCGTCGTCGTGGGCGACGTGGCGCCGGACGCGGCGGTGAAGGCGGTCGAGGACGCGCTGGGCGGCTGGACCGGTGAGGGCACCGCGGTGACGTTGTCGCCGCTGCCGGTCGTGCGGGGCGGTGACGTGAAGCTGGTGCACCGGCCCGGCGCCGTGCAGTCGCAGATCCGGCTCGCCGGTCGCGGTCTGGAGCGCACCGACGAGCGGTACCCGGCGTTGCAGCTGGCGAACCTGGTGTTCGGCGGGTTCTTCTCCTCCCGGCTGGTGGAGAACATCCGCGAGGACAAGGGCTACACCTACAGCGCGCGGTCGCACCCGGAGTTCACGCCGGGTGGGGCGACGCTGCTGGTGGACGCCGACACGGCGAGCGAGGTGACCGCGGCGGCGCTGCTGGAGACCCGGTACGAGCTGGGCCGGCTCGGCCTGGTGCCGCCGTCGGACTCCGAGGTGGACACCGCCCGCCGGTACGCGATCGGGTCGCTGCTGACGGCGACGTCCTCGCAGGGCGGGTTGGCGTCGTTCCTGGTGAACCTCGCCGGCCTGGGGCTGGGCATCGAGTGGTTCACCGGCCACCCGGCCCGGCTGGCGGAGGTCACCGTCGAGCAGGTCACCGAGGTGGCGTTGGAGTTCTTCGCGCCGAGTTCGTTCACCGGCGTGCTGGTGGGCGACGCGGAACTGCTGGCCACGCAGCTGCGGGCGCTGGGCGGTGTGACCCTGCCGTGAGCTTCGAGCTGGTGGAACTGCCGGCCCTGTCGCGGTTCACCGTGGATCGGCAGGAGCCGTTGCGCGGCGACGTGCAGCGCATCGCGCAGTTGTGGCCGAAGGCGCGCGTCCTCACCGTGGACGCGCGCGGCCGGACGTTGGTGGCCGACCAGGCATCGCGCCTGGTCGACCGCCCCGCCACCGAGTTCGGTGACGGTCCGCCGGACACCGCCGTGCTGCTCGGCGAGCAGGACGGCGTGGCGTACTGGGCGGTTCCGCTGACCGAGGACGAGACGGACGTCTCGGCGCCCACCGGTCGGGCCTGGTTCAACCCGGAGCTGACCGACGAGCCGCAGTGGCTCGACCTGCGGGCGGTCGGCGCGTTGCTGGACGACACCGGCGCGGGCCTGTTCACCTCGGCGGTGGCGTTGTTCCACTGGCACCGGTCGGCGAGGTTCTGCGCGATGTGCGGCGGGCCGACGGAGTCGATCAAGTCGGGCTGGGCGCGGGTCTGCGAGCTGTGCGGGCGCGAGGAGTACCCGCGCACCGACGCGGCGGTGATCTGCCTGGTGCACGACGGCGCGGACCAGGTGCTGCTCGCCCGCGGCGCGGGCTGGCCCGAGGGCCGGTACTCGGTGCTGGCCGGGTTCGTCGAGGCGGGCGAGTCGCTGGAGGCGTGCGTGGCGCGGGAGATCGTGGAGGAGGTGGGCGTCGAGGTCGGCGGTATCCGCTACCTCGGCAGCCAGCCGTGGCCGTTCCCGCGGTCGTTGATGGTGGGGTTCGAGGCGGTGGCCGACCCGACCGACCCACTGCGGCTCGCGGACGGTGAGATCGCCCAGGCCAGGTGGGTCAGTCGGGCCGACGTGCGACAGGCGCTCGCCGAGCCGGGCAGTGTGCCGGACCTGCTGCTCGCGCCGGGGGCGTCCATCGCCTACCGGATGATCCAGTCGTGGGCCGCCGTCGGCTGACCCCGGCACGACCTGCGTGCCGGTAACCGGCGCGGGTGTTGCGCGCGCTGTACTTCGACCAGCCGCGCAGCCGGCACGAACTGGCGGGTGTCACCGGGCTGAGCCAGGCGTCGGTCAGCACCGTGGTCGGCGAGTTGATCTCCGACGGTGTCGTGGTCGAAGCAGGGCAGGTCGCTCGGACGGCGGCCGGCCGCGGGTCCTGCTGCGGGGTCAACCCGGCCTACGCGGCGGTGGTGGGCATCGACGTCGGCGAGACGCACGTGCTGGTCGAGGTGTTCGAACTGACGTTGCAGCGGCGCCGCCGCACGGCCACCCCCGTGGTCTAGGGGTCGATGCGGTCCAGCGCGGCGCCGTCCCACGTCGTCTGCGTGCACGCCACACCGCGCCCGTTCTTGGGTCGCAGCACGTCGTAGATGTGCATGCGGGGGATCTTGTCGGACACGCCCCAGCCGCTGGGCCAGGTGATCACCCAGTCCATGTCGAGGTCCACCAGCAGGCCGAGCATGCGTGCGATGGTCGGGTCGTCCAGCCGCTCGAACGCCTCGTCCAGCAGCACCAGCCGCAACGGCGAGAACTCGTCGCTCACCGCGTCGTAGAACGACGCCGCCGCGGCGAACAGCGTCACGTACGAGATCAGCCGCGTCTCGCCGGACGACAGCTGCCGCAACCGGCGTTCGCGCGGGCCGCCGTCCGGGCCGGTGTCGGCCACGGTGACGGTGAACTGGTGCCACGTCCGGTAGTCCAGCGCGCGGGACAGGATTTCCGCGTAGTTGCCGGTGTGCGCGTCGCGTTCGGCCTCGATGCGCTCGGTGAACACGCGCCGCAGCGTCGCGTCCTGCTCGGGGTCGCGCTCCGCGTACGGCAGGCGGACCAGCGCCAACGCGTCGCGCGTCCCCTCGTCCAACGCCGCCGACGGCTTCCACGCCAGCTTCACGTGCACGCCCTGGCTCGACCGGGCCCGGCCCAGCACCTCGTTCATCCGCTTGCACAGGTCCTCGGCGACGGCGATCTGCCCGCGCAGCCACTCGGCCAGGTCGCGGATCAGGTAGTCGGCGAAGATGTTCTGGTACTGCTCGTCCAGGAAACCGCGCTGTTCGGCCAGTTTCGTGGTCACCTGCCGGGCCGCGACCGCGACCGGCCGGGCACCGTCCTCGCCGGTGACCGTGACGGTCAGCAGGCCGACGTGCTGCTCGGCGGCGATGTCGTGGCTGCCGGCGAGCGACGTCTGCAACGCCTGGAGCTTCGTGATCACCGTCGTCTCGCCCGCGCCGCGCCGGTCGGACGCCATCAGCGCCGCGCGCACCGACGTGACGTCCTCCGGCACGTCCGGCAACGCCGCCACCAGCACACCCGGTGCCTGCACGGTCGCCTTGAAGTGCTCGGTCGCGCGCGTCAGGCCGTCGCGGGCCTGGGTGAGCTGTTCGGCCGACGTCTCCAGTTGCGCGCTCAGCTTCGCGGCCTGCTCGCGTGCCGACACGACTTCTTCCCGCACACCCTTGAGCTCGCCGCGCATCTCCCGCCGCGAACGCTCCAAAGTGGACAGCTGATCCGCGATTTCCCTTGCCTCGCCGCCGATCGCGTCGGTCAGCTCGGCCAAAGTGGAGGCCTGCGACGCGTAGTCCACGCACCGCGCCTCAGCGTCGGACTCAGCGGCCCCCCGATCCTCCACCGCCGCGTGGTACCGGTGGGTGGCGTCGGTGAGGTCGGCCACGGTGCTCTGGCACTGGCGTCGCAGCACGTCACCCAGCCGGTCGGCGGTGCGCTGCGCTTCGGCGGCGGCCTGCTGGGCCTGGTGCAGGCCTTCGGTGGTGGCGGGCAGGCCCGCGTCACCGGCCTGGCGCACCACCTCGGCAGCGGCGGCCTCGCCCCGGGACTGGGCGGTGGCGAGTTCGTCGCGCAGCTCCTCGGCCCGGCGGGCGGCGCGTTCGGCGGATTCCTGGGCGGCCTGGAGGCGGCCGTGCCGCGCGACCAGTTCGCGGTCGGCAGGGAAGCGTTCGAGGTGGGATTCCCACTGCTCGACCAGGTTTTTCGCGGCGGCCAGCTCGGCTTCCGCCACGCCGAGATCGGCGCGCAGGGCGGCCAGTTCGTCCTCGAGTTCGGCGATCCGCCGCCGGCGTGCGGCTTCCCGGGCACCCGCGCCGATGAACTCCGCCGCGTCCTTGCGCCACGCGCCCGTCAGCACGCCCGCCCGCCAACGGCCGTCGGGCGACACCGCGAACCCGCCCGGCGACACCGCGAACGTGCCCGCCGATGCCGATGCCGATGCCGTGAACGTGTCCGCAGATGGCGATGGCGATGCCGATGCGTCTGCCGATGCTGACATGCCTTGCGACGGCAGCGCGTCTGCCGACAGTGGCAGGCCCGGCGACGGCGACGGCGACGATGCGCTCGCCGACGGGGTCGACGGCAGGGACCACAGGGACACCGACGCGAGCAGGTCGGCCACGACCGTCGCGGGCACGGGCGAGTTCGGCTCGACGGCCGGGACCAGCACGGATGCCAGGGACGGGCCGTCCACCGGGGTGCCGGGCAGGGCCAGCACGTCTTGGACCGTCGCATCTCCGGCCGGCAGGTCCGTCGACCGGTCGGCCGCTGCTGCGGCGTTCGTCTGGCTGGCGGGCTGGGTGGTGGGTGGATGGTCGGAGGGGTTGGGGGTGGTTGCGGTTCCTCGATTCAACCGAGGGGCGGTAACGGTGTTTCCGTACATTTTCGGGGCTTGATCACCCGATCGTGTGTCGGGGGAGGGCGGGGTTACCCAGGCGTCCAGTAGGCCGGAGGCCTCCAGGGCCGCCTCCAGTCCTGCCCGCTCGGCGGCGTCCACGGTGGGCTGGAAGTCGACCAGGCGGTAGAACGGCGCACCTGCCGTCGCGTCTCGCTCCGCCGCGACGAAACGGCCCCGTTCGGGCACCTGCGCCGTTCCGGACCGCAGCCCGGACAGTTCGGCGTCCAGCGCGTTGATCGACGCCGCCAGCTCCGCCCGCCGCTGCACGACCGCGTGCGCACCGTCCCGTGCGGCCGTCACCAGAGGACCGACCCACTCGCGTGCGGCACTTGCCAGAGAGCGCGCGGCCGCGGGGTCCACCGACGTGGGCACGGCCAGCGGTGAGTCGGGCTGAGTCGCCGACAACGGGCCGGACGTGCGCCAAGCCTCGACATCCGCTAGCCAGCCCTGTGCGACCGACGCCAGTTCCTGCGCCTCCTGGTTGCGCAACGCCGCCGCCTCGGTCGCCGCGTGCTGCGCATCCCGCGCGGTCTGACGCAGGGCGTCCACCTGCCGTTGCGCCGAATCCAGCTCGGCCGCCTGCGCGGCCAACGCGAGCGCCAAAGCTCCCCGCTGCCGCGCCGAAGACGCGATCGAAGACGTGCGCGCCGCGAGAGGCTCCAACGCCAACTCCTCGACAACCGGCGGCACCCGGCGTTCGATGGGCAGTGGTTCGGCTTCGGGATCAGGCTTCGCCCGAACCGATTCCGTCCGAACCAGGGGGTCCAAAGTGGACACGCGTGGCACGTCGGGTACCGCAGCCGGATCGAGACCGGCCACTCGCAGGTGGTGGCGCAGCGGCTCGACCAGCTCCTCCGCCGCACCCAGGTCCTCGGCCAACCGCCGCAGCAATCGCAGCACGCCGTCGACCGCGCCGTCCTCCTGCAACCGCTGCTTGTTCGCCATGTCCAACGCCGCCGCCGCCGACGAACGCTTCTCCGCGACCAGCTTCTCGCGCGTCTGCAAGTCCTGGAGATCGCGGAACGCGGGCAGTTCCTTCAACGCCCCGATGGTCTCCTCGGCCTGCTGCTCACCCGCCTCCAGAACCGCCAACGAGTGCTCCGCCGCCGTACGCGCCGCCAGCGTCTCCTCCAGCGACGCCGACAACCGAGCCGAGGCCCGCTCCTGCTTGCGCACCCCGTCCTCGGCCGCACCCAACCGATCGGCCGCCGACCGCAACCCGCCGAACGCGTAGTCCGAGTACGTCTTCAGGAACGTCCCCAACGCCGCGTCCGCCGACGACAGCCGGGTGATGTTCTCCCGGATCGACTCCAGATCGTCGAACGACGTCGCCAGCTGCTCGACCAGAGCCTGGTCCAACGGCGGCAGCGCGTCGGACAGGATCTGCTCCAGCTGCCCTTCCAGCACTTTCAGCCCGACGTCCGGGTTGCGCAGCGTGCGCTGGAGGTGCAGCAGGTCGCCGTACCGGGGCGCGGGCACGCCGTACACGGTCTCGGCGACACGGGCCCGGAACGCGGCCTCCTCCAGCACGCAGTCCGCGCCGATCAGGTCACGCAGCTGCGTCGGCCCCAACGGCGTGCGGTCCGCACCCACCAACGCCAGGTCGTGGCCCACGCGAAGAGAGGTGATGAACCGCCACGAGTCGGTGATCGCCTGCGACGTCTTGGACGCCTTCACACCCAACCCGCAGGTCAGGTATTCGCCGGAGTCACGCGTGAGCTCCACCCACGCGTACCCGATGCGATTCGGTCCGCCGTCGTAGTCGTCGAGCATGAGCCGCCGCAGCGACACGGTGTCGAAGCCCTTCGAGCCGACCTGCCGCAGGTCGCCGTCCAGGCACAGCGGCAGCAGCAGCTCCAGCGTGCGCGACTTGCCGGACCCGTTGGTGCCCTGGAAGATCGCGCGCCCACCGGAGAAGTCGAACGTCTGCTCGGTGTACTGCCAGATGTTGACGATGCCGCCCCTGTGCAGCCGCCACCTGTTCACGCGGTCTCCTCATCGAACAACGACCAGCTCGGCGGCACATCAAGCACGACTGGCTCCACTTCGCGTTCCGGGTCGCCGTCCGGCTCCGGTATCCACCGGTGCGCGGCGGCGTTGAGCAGCCAGCCCTCTTCGGAGGACACCGCCAGCCCCATGCGCCGCAACAGTTCCAGCACCTCGTCGGTCAGCCGGTCCAGGTCTTCGGTGAACTGCTTGGACCACGCGGTCGGGTAGTCCTCCACCAACCGCTCGCACACCGACCGCAACTCCGGCGACGCCACCACGTGCCGCCCGTCCGAACGCGGCTCCGCGGACAGCAGTTCGGGCAACGCCAGCAGCGCGATCCGCGCCACGGTGGACGTGCCGGGGAAGTACAGGTCGGTCAGGTAGTCCTCGGGGTCGGCCGCCAGCACGCCCTCGGCCCGGCACTCGGTGCGCAGGCCGAAGCACGTCTCCAGCAACGCCGACTCCTTGCGCTGATTGCGGCGCAACCAGTCCGCCTGCTCCGGAGCGAGATCCGCGTACAGCACCACGGGGTTCTCCACCAGCTTGCGCCGCACCGCGTGCTCGACGCCGCGCGGTCCGGGCCGGGCGGCCAGCTCCACCAATCGGGAAGGGGAAGAAGCCTCGGCCACCGGCCCTGTGAGCAGCTGCCCGAGCAGGTCGGTGTCGATGGTGATCAACGCCTCGGCGTGCACGTCCACCGTGCCCTCGGTCTCGTGCAGCACGCCCAGCGACACCAGGTGCCGCAACGCCGCCGTCAACGCGCGCCGGTCGGCCACGTCGTCCACCACGGTGATCCCGGCCTCCACCGCCGCCGCACGGATGTCCGCCACCAGCCGGGACAGCAACGTCTGCCGTCCGATCCCGGTCAGCACGGCCATGGTCAACGCCACGTACGCGTACCCGCGCGGGGACATGCCGAGCACGCCGCGCGAGTCGTCGGCGCCCGGCCCGGACTTGTAGAGCCGGGCGTACCGCCGTTCCACCACCAGCCGGTAGCCGAGCAGCCGGGCGAACAGGTCCTGCAACGTGGCCCGGTGCCGGTAGACGAGCGTCAGCAGCTCGCCGTCCGGCCCGTCGGCGCGCAGCAACGGCCGCCGCAGCAGGGTGCGCGCGCAGCGCACCACGTTCGCCGCGTCGATCTCGGAGAGGTCGTCGAACATCAGTCGAGCACCAGCGTCGAATCGTGCAGGGTCAACGTGCCGGCGGCCGAGTGGATGCGCGTCGCCTGCCCTCGGGTGTGCTCGACGGTGACCCGCAGCCCGCGCACCGGGTCCGTCGCCGAACCGGAGTCGGCCGCCGTGTCGCGCTGCGCCATGGCCAACGTCAGCAGCTCGCACAACACGCCGAGCGCCTCACCGGACAACGTCGTCGACGCCAGCCGGGGAGCCGCCGCCGCCAGCTCGGCCACCGAAGCCGCCCGCCGTTCGTCCGCTTCCCGTGCCTCGGCCAGCAGCGACTGCTCGGTCATCGGGTCGTCCAGGATTCTCGACGTCCGCCCGCGCGCGCCGCGATCACCACGGCTGCGCACGCTCACCGGGACGTCGACCACCGGCCCGTCGCGCCACGGCGTGCGCTCGTTGTCGCTGTCGTGCTCGGGCGCCGGGGACACGTGCCGCGCCGAGTACAGCCCGAACGCCGCCGCGTACAGCTCGTGCGCCTGCGACCGTGACCCCGAGTCGAACCACCCGGCCAGCTTCAGCAGCTCGGCCCGACGGCTCGGCAGCAGCCCGCCGCCCGACGTGGCCCGCTTCACGCTGGCCAGCAGCGACCCGATGGCCCGCGCGGTCGCCTCGCGCAGCGCCGTCACCTGGCTCGGCCGGCCGGGCCGGTCCACGAACCAGTCGGTCAGCTCCTGCCAGTCCTCCGCCGAGCGGCCACGTGCCCGTTCGACTTGTTCGCCCAGGTCGGCGCGGCCCAGGAGTCGGAGCAGCTCGGACCGTGCGGAGTTCAGCCGGGCCAGGGCGTCCGCGATCGCCGGGGTGTGCCGCAGCACGTCCTCCACGACCATCTGGATGTACTCGACGAGCAGGTTCCGGAACCCGGAGATCTCCTCGGGCGCCAGGTGGTGCCGCGTCACGACCTGCCCCAGGTAGGCGTAGAAGTCGCGCACGGTCGCGGCGAGCTCGGCGTGTTGCAGGAACAGCGTGGTGACCTGCTCGGCCAGTACCTCGCGCGGCCGACGCGCGCCACTGACCAGCGCCTCCGACAGTGACTGCCCCAGCTGACCGAGACCTCGCTCGACGGCGGGCAGCAGTTCGCGGGACACCTCTCGCGCGCCCTCGGGCACGCGCAGCAGCTCGTCCACGTCGCGCTGCACCCGGACGGCGAGCTTGCTGACCTGGTAGCGGACGCTGCCGTGCTGGAACTCGGCGATGCTGGAGGCGACCACCTCGCGCCTGCCCTGCACCAGGTTGCCCCACTCGACCAGCTGCCGGAGCCGGTTGATCACGTTCTCGATGCGCGACTCGCCCGGCTCGACCCGGCCCTCCCGTTCGGCGCCGGCCAGCGCGCCCGCGACCTCGCCCGCCGACAGGTCCGCCAGCAGCGTGGACGTGAACAGCCGCATGATCGCCAGGTACGTGCGCTGGTGATCGCGGGCGTCCAAGTACGCGTACAGCTTGAGGCGGCCGGCTGGTTCCACGGTGGGCCACCCTAATGCTGCGGTCTGACACGTGCGGGCTACCGTGCCAGTGTGAGTCTGGGGCGCGCGGTGGGGTTGGTGCTGGGCGTGGCCGCTGATGCGGTGTTCGGCGACCCCAAGAGGTATCACCCGGTGGCGGGATTCGGACGTGCGGCGGCGGCGTTGGAGCGCAAGCTGTACCGCGATCACCAGGTGGGCGGTGTCGTGCACACCGTCGTGCTGGTCGGCGGCACGGTCGTCGCCGGTGTCGCGGCGGAACGGCTCGGCAAGCGCAGCCCGGTGGTGCAGGCCCTGACCACGGCCGCCGCGACGTGGATCGTGCTCGGCGGGTCGTCGTTGGCCGACGAGGGCACCGCGATGGGCCGTGAGCTGGACGGCGGCGACCTCGACGCGGCGCGCAATCGTTTGCCCAACCTGTGCGGGCGTGAGCCTCAGCGGCTGGACACGCTGGCCCTGGCGAAGGCGACCGTCGAATCCGTGGCGGAGAACACGTCCGACGCCGTGGTGGCCCCGCTGTTCTGGGGCGCGGTCGCGGGAGTGCCGGGTCTGCTCGGCTACCGGGCGGCGAACACCCTGGATGCCATGGTCGGCCACCGCAACGAGCGCTACCGCCGGTTCGGCTGGGCCGCGGCCCGGCTGGACGACGTGGCGAACCTGCTGCCGTCGCGGCTGGCCGCACTGCTCACGGTGGCGGGCGCGCCGGTCGTCGGCGGGTCCGCGGGTGAGGCGTGGCGGACGTGGCGGCGGGACGCGGCGGCGCACCCCAGCCCCAACGCCGGCCAGGTCGAGGCGGCGTTCGCGGGGGCGTTGGAGGTCCGGCTGGGCGGCCGCACGGTGTACGCGCACGGCGCGGAGGACCGGCCGGTGCTCGGGCACGGCCGCAACCCGGACGCGGGTCACGTGACGCGCGCGGTGGAGCTGTCCCGGGTGGTCGGCGCGTCGGCGGCGGCTGTGAGCGCGGTCAGCGCGCTGGTGCGGCCTCGTCTTCGGCGAGCATTTCGGCGACGGACTTCCGCTTGACCTTGTTCTCGTTCGGCTCGTGCAGCGCGCCGCCGGGGCGGATCTCGCGGACGGTGAAGTACAGCCAGCCGCCCAGCGCCATCGCGCCGAACGCGATCCACTGCAACGCGTAGGAGAAGAACGGTCCCGCGTCGAGCTTGGGCAGCGGCAGTTCCGCTTCGACGCCGGGCTGGCCCTCGGTGAGCTGGAAGTACCCCGGCCGGATGTCCAGGCCCGCGGCGCGCCCGACCACGGCGGAGTTCACCGAGTAGACCTGACGGTGCCGGTCTTCCTGGAACGCGTCACGCGTGTCCGACTCGTCCCGGCGTACCAGCGCGGTAAGGCTCACCTGGTCGGTCGGCACGGGCTTCAGCTCGGGCACCTTGATGCCGTTGACCGGCCGCACGTAACCCCGGTCGACCAGCACGACGGTGCCGTTGTCCAGCTGGAACGGGGTCAGCACCTCGAACGCCGCCTCACCCTGCACGGTCCGCAGCCGTGCCACCGCCTGGCCCTCGGGCAGGTAGCGGCCGGTGAGCGTGACGCGCCGCCACTCGACGTCGGCGTTGGGCCGGTCGAGCAGCGTGGTGACGGGTACCGGGTCGGTGCGGACGGACGAGGTGACCGCGTTGTTCTGCGCCTCGCGTTCCGCGTCGCGGCTGAACTGCCACGGCGCGAGCAGCGTGAAGCAGGCGCCCGCGAACACCCAGACCGTCAGCGTCAACGCCAGCCAGCCGGGCTGCAACAGGAACTTCAACCGCACACGACCACGGTAAGCCCTAGGCCGTTGTGACCCGCACCCGGCCGAAACGCGCGGCGAAACCGGGACCCGTCGGCGCCGCCGCCATCACGCCCACCAGCGCCTCCACCTCGGGCGGGAAGTACGCGAGCCGCAGCATGGTCGTCGGCTCGGCGTCGCCGACGCCGTAGGTGATGGTCACCGCGTCGCCTTCCCGCACCGCCGACATCGTCACACGCTGCACCGGCCCGCCGGGCACCACCGACCAGTCCGAGAACTCACGCGTCACGACCGTGCTGACCTGGAACTCGCCGTCCACGAGTTCGACGCCCGCCTTGATCCAATTCCGGTCGTCGATCCACAGCGCGATGCCGGCCTGGTCGTACTGGGCGGCGTAGTCGGCGGTGAACGAGGTGACGATGGTGAAGTCGCCGGTCACGGGCACGCCGAGGACGTGCCCGGAGTCACGGGTGTAGCCGTAGTGGGTGGTGCGCCAGAAGTCGGTGTCCGGGTCGCTGGTGAGGGTCAGCCCGTCCTGGTTACTCCAGGAGGCAGGCTCGTTGAGCCACTGCCAGTCGTCGCGGTCGAACGCCGTGATCCCCATCGGGTCATCTTGGCAGCGAACGTGCCGTGGACAAGGCCTGTTGGGCGTAGCCGCGGCCGAACAGGGCGGCGTGCACGAGCACCGGGAACAGCTGGTGCAGCGGGATTCGTTCGCGCCAGCCGCCGGCCAGCGGGGCGACCTCGTCGTAGGCGCCCAGGATGCGGTCCAGGTGGGGGCAGCCGAAGAGGGCGAGCATGGCCAGATCGCTCTCCCGGTGGCCACCGTGGGCAGCGGGGTCGATGAGCCACGCGCGGCCGTCGGCGGCCCAGTGCACGTTGCCGTTCCACAAGTCGCCGTGGAGCCGGGCCGGTGGCTCGTCGGGGGCCTCCACCCGCACCTTTTCGATGACTTCGGCTTCGGCGCTCGTCAACGCGCCCGCGTCGACGGCCAGCCGGGCGTAGTAGGCGATGCGGTGTTCTTTGAACCAGTCCGCCCAGGTCGTGGACGGGACGTTGCGCATGGGCGCGAGGCCGATGGCGGCGTCGGCCGGCCCGTCCGGTGGGGGAGCACCGAACGCGGGCGCGCCGGTCGCGTGGAGTGCGGCGAGCCGCCGCCCGAACTCCTCAGCGGCCCCCGGCGAGGAGTGACCGCGTTCGACCTGGTCCATCACCAGCCACTGCCCGCCGTGGCCGCGCACTTGAGGAACCGGCGGCCCGTCCGGCTCGGCCAGCCACTCCAACGACGCCGCCTCCGCGAGCACCGCGTTCGGATCGTCGTGCCGCTTGACGACCACCAGGTCACCGTCGGCCAGATCCACCTCGTAGACCGACCCCCCGACCTGCCTGACCCCGACCGCCGCCACCCCGGTCAACTCAGCCGCCGCCTCCGCCGCCGTCACCACCGCTCCACCCTTGTCCACAGCCCACGACCCGCCGGCGCACTTGTCCACAGGCGAGGCCCGGCCGCCCCGAATTGTCGGTCCTACCTGGCAGGATCAAAGCAGGGGTCCCCTTGGCGGGGACCTCCGCGGAGCCCTGCCAGGCGGTGTGTCGAAGCCCGCGCCGCTCGGCACGCCGGCGTCACAGCCGTTCGCGGACCCACGCCAGCAGGCCCGGGACGGCGGCCTCGACCATCTCGACCACGCGGTCGAAGCCGGGCTTGTCGCCGTAGTACGGATCGGGCACGTCCACGCCGTCGGCGTCCGGGTCGAACGAGCGCAGCAGCCTCACCCGCTCCGGATCGGAGACCATCCGCCGCAGTTCACGGGCGTGTCCGGAGTCCAGCGCGACCAGCAGGTCGGCGTCGAGGTGGTTCTTGTCGACCTGGGCGGCGGTGTGTTCGGTCGGGTAGCCGTTGTCGGCCAGCGACTTCGCCGCGCGCGGGTCGGCCGGGTCGCCGACGTGCCAGCCGCCGGTGCCCGCGCTGGTCACCTCCACAAGATCACCCAGTCCGGCGCGGCGGAGGTGTTCGCGGAATATGATCGCGGCTACGGGGGAACGGCAGATGTTGCCGGTGCAGATGAACGAGACGGTCAGCGTCACGGCAGGTGAGTCTGCCAGGTTGGGCGCTCCGGGTGAGGGCGCTGGACGGCGGCGCACCACGGGCCCGACCATCGAATCGACCGGCGCTCGTGGGGAGTTCGGATGTCCGGGGTCGTGGTCGGTGTCGTCGTGCTGCTCGGGGTCCTGGTGGCCGCCGCGGCGGCGATGGCGCTGCGCCGCCGCACGTGGCCCGAGACACCCGCGTTCGCCCGGCCCCGCCCCGTGACCTCGCCCGGTGGGCTGGCGCCCGACCCGAACGCCGGATTCTTCACCGACCGGGGTTTCCTGTTCCGGAAAAGGCATTTCTTCGTCGGCACGGGGTGCCCGCCGGCGCTGGTCCCGGATTTCCCGTCACTGGACGTGTCGCGTCGGGAACAGCCCGTGCGCATTGCCCGGCACGGTATTCGGGCGTGGTGGTGGTTCGAGGACGAGTTCTACCGGGAGGCGGTCGGCCTGGGGGCCGACGACGTGCTGGCCTGGGTGCGTGAGCGGGACCGGAGGCGGCGGGCCAGGCAGGACCGGGCCCGACTGCTGTCCGCCGCGGAGGAGAGTCTGCGCAAGCGTGAGAACGGGTAACGAACAGGCCTGGAATTCCGACGACAATGCAGTGGGGAATGTGTCGGGAAGGAATGTGAATGACTCGCACATGTGTCGTGCGCCGGGTTCGTCCGTCCTATTCGGAGCGGGTGGCGTCGGGGCGCGTCCGGCCGTGGCGGCCAGGGAAGGTGGGCGACCGGTGAACGAGCCGTCGTTGTGCCGGGTGGGCCGGTGTGAGCTGCCCTCACTCGCGCACCTGGTGGTGAGCTTCGTCATCGTGTTCTTCGCGATGGCCAGTTCCATGGTGTAGGCGGTCGGCGGCGATCCCGGTGCGGCTCCGGCGCGATCTCAGCGGGCTCTCAGGTGTGGCGGGAGACGATCGCCGGGTGTCCACTGTGAAGTCGTCGAAGTCGTCGAATCCGGGGCAGTCGACCATGCCGACCATGCCGTCGCTCGCCCGTGCGCTGCCGAAGGTCGAGGACGAGATCCGGGCCCTGGCGACGTCGTCGTCACTGCCGGTCGTGAACACCTTCTCCGGCCGCATCACCGCGGCCGGCGGCAAGCGGCTGCGCTCGGTGCTGGTCCTGTCCGGCTCGCTGGCCGTGTCGGGCACCATCAGCGCCAAGGCCGTCACCGCCGCGGCGTGCGTCGAACTGCTGCACGCGGGCTCGCTCGTGCACGACGACCTGATGGACAACGCCGAGGAACGCCGCGGCGTGCGCACGGTCAACGCCGACTGGGGCCCCGGCCCGGCCGTGCTGGTCGGAGCCGTCCCGGTCAACACGAGCATGCTGGCCCGCGCCAACCAGGCCGCGCTGGAGCACATCTCGCCGTTCGCCGCGAGCAGGCTCGCCCGGACGGTGACCGACCTGGTCGAGGGCCAGGTGCTGGAGGTCATGGACCTCTACGACGTGCGCCGCACCCCGGACAACGCGCTGCGGTCCGTCGAGCTGAAGACCGGCGCGCTGTTCGAGGTCGGCTGCGTGCTGGCCGCGCACTGCGCCGACGCGGACGAGCCGACCACGACCGCCATGGCCCGCTTCGGCGCGCTGTTCGGGCTGATGTTCCAGATCCTGGACGACCTGCTGGACCTGGCGTCCACCGCGCAGCGGCTGGGCAAGCCGGTCGGCAACGACATCCGCCAGGGCGTCTACACGTTCCCGCTGCTCCGGGTGTTGACCGAGAACCAGCGCACGCTCCTGGCCGAACGCGGCCGCGAGCTGTCCGACGCGGAGGTGACCGGGCTGCTGGCGGAGCTGCGGCAGACCAGCATGGTCGCCGACACGCTGGCCCACTGCACGTCGTTGGCCTCGCAGGCGGTGCGCGCGCTGCCGGACCTGCCCGAGCCGGAGGCGCTGGGCATCCTGCGCGAGCTGCCGGGGGCCTACCTGGACTGGGCTGCGTCGCAGATCGCCTAGACTCGCGGCGATGACCAGCCAGGATTCGGGCCGGGCGCTGCTGCGCCACCACGGGGACGTCGACGCCGCGCCCGGACTCGCGGACTTCGCGGTGAACGTGCGGATGCCCGCGCCGCCCACGTGGCTGCGCGACCGGCTGGTCGCCGCGATGGACCACCTCGGCTCCTACCCGGCCGCCGCCGCCGACGAACGCGCCCGCGAGGCCGTCGCGTCCAGGCACGGCCGTTCCGCCGACGAGGTCCTGGTGCTCAACGGCGCCGCGGAGGGCTTCGCGCTGCTGCCGAACCTGCACCCGTGCCTGGCCGCCGTGGTGCACCCGTCGTTCACCGAGCCCGAGGTCGCGCTGCGGGACGCGGGCGTGCCCGTGCAGCGGGTGCAGCTGTGGCCCGAGAACGGCTACACGCTGCGGCCCGACCTGGTGCCCGACGAGGCCGACCTGGTGGTGCTGGGCAACCCGACCAACCCGACGTCCGTGCTGCACCCGGCGGAGGTCGTCGCCTCGCTGAGCCGGCCCGGCCGGGTGCTGGTGGTGGACGAGGCGTTCGCCGACGCCATCCCCGGCGAGCCGGAGTCGCTGGCCGGACGCGCCGACGTGCCCGGACTGCTGGTGCTGCGCAGCCTGACCAAGACGTGGGGCCTGGCGGGTCTGCGCGCCGGCTACCTGCTCGGCGCGCCGGAGCTGCTGGCCCGGCTGGCGCTGCCCCGTCCGCAGTGGCCGGTGAGCAGCCTGGTGCTGGAGGCCGTCACGGCGTGCTGCGAGCCGTCGGCCGTGACGGAGGCCGAGGCGTTCGCCTGGGAGGCGCGCGAACACACCTCGCTCGCCGTCGCACGGTTGGGTGATCTGGTGGTCGTGCCGCCGGACGCGCCGTTCGTGCTGCTGCGCGTGCCGGAGGGTGAACGGGTGCGGCAGGCGTTGCGGGACAAGGGGATCGCGGTGCGGCGGGGCGACACGTTCCCCGGCCTGACCGCCGACCACCTGCGGGTCGCGGTCCGCGCGCCGGAGGAGTTCGCTGTGCTGGTGGACGCGCTGCGAGTCGTGTTGGAGGACCGGTGACCGGGGTTCCGTCGACCACGCTGGGCGACGTGCTGGCCGCCCTGGAGGCCGCCTACCCGCCCGCGACCGCGGAGTCCTGGGACGCCGTCGGCCTCGTCTGCGGCGACCGCGCCGAACCGGTGTCCAAGGTGCTGTTCTGCGTCGACCCGGTCGAGTCCACAGTGGACGAAGCACTGGAGGTCGGTGCGCAACTGCTGGTGGCGCACCACCCGCTGATGCTGCGCGGCGTCACCGGCGTGCCCGCCGACGACCCGAAGGGCGCGCTGGTCCACCGGCTCATCCGGTCGGGCGTCGCGCTCTACACCGCCCACACCAACGCCGACGTGGCCAACCCCGGCGTCTCGGACGCCCTGGCCGAGGCCCTCGGCCTGCGGGTCACCGGCCCGCTCGTGCCCGCGTACGAACCGGACGCCGGCAGCCCGGAGACCGTCGAACTGCCGTCGTACACCGGCACCGGCCGGATCGGCGAGCTGGACCGGCCCGAACCGCTGCGCGAATTCGCCCGGCGCGTCGCCGACGCCCTGCCCGAGACGGCGTGGGGCGTGCGCGCGGCCGGCGACCCGGACCGGCCCGTCCAGCGGGTCGCGGTGTGCGGTGGCGCGGGCGACAGCTACCTGTCCGCCGCGACCCGCGCCGGCGTGGACGCCTACGTCACCGCGGACCTGCGCCACCACCCGGCGGGCGAGCACCTGGCCGCGGGCGGTCCGGCGCTGGTCGACGTGGCGCACTGGGCCAGTGAATGGCCGTGGTGCGCGCAGGCGGCGCACGTCGTGCGCACCACGTTCGGCGGTACGGTCGAAGTCCTCGTCTCGACCCGCCGGACCGACCCGTGGACCGTCGGCGTGACGAGCCGAACAGGAGGATCATCCCAGTGAAAGCCGATCCCGCCGTGCAGCGCAGGCTGCTCGACCTCGCGAAGGTCGACGCCGAACTGTCGCGCGTCACCCATCGGCGCCGCACGCTGCCCGAGATCGCGGAGATCGCCGAGGCGGAGAAGCAGTTCCGCGCCAAGCAGGACGCGCTGACCACGATCGAGACGACCCTGGGCGACCTCAACCGCGAGGTCAAGCGACAGGAGACCGAGATCGACCAGGTCCGCGCCCGCGAGGAGCGCGACCGCAAGCTGCTGCAGGCGGGCTCCGTGGGCGCCAAGCAGCTCACCGACCTGGAGCACGAGCTGGCCACCCTCGGCCGCCGCCGCGCCGCGCTGGAGGACGACCTGCTGGAGCTGATGGAACGCCGCGAGGCCGTCGAGGCCGACATCCAGCACGCCCGGGTCTCGCTGGACAAGGCTCAGGAGGCGCTGTCCGACGCGGCACGTCGCCGGGACAGCGCGCTGGCCGACCTGGAGTCGACCGAGACCAAGCGCACCGCCGACCGCAAGCTCATGGTCACCCAGTTCCCGGTGCCGCTGCTGGCGCTGTACGACCGGGTGCGCACGCACAAGGGCATCGGCGCGGCACTGCTCCAGTCGCGGCGCTGCGGCGCGTGCCGGATCGAGCTGGACCGCCACGCGTTCGCCCAGGTCAAGGACTCGCCGGCGGACGAGGTCGTCCAGTGCGAGGAGTGCGACGCGATCATGGTGCGCACCGGGGAATCGGGTCTGTGAAGGTCGTCGTCGAGGCCGACGGCGGCTCACGCGGCAACCCCGGCCCGGCCGGGTACGGGGCCGTGGTGCTCGACGCGTCCGGTGGGGTGCTGGCCGAGCGCTTCGGCGGCATCGGCATCGCCACCAACAACGTCGCCGAGTACCAGGGGCTGCTCGCCGGGCTGCGTGCGGCGGCGGAGGTCGGCGCGTCCGTCGTGGACGTGCGGATGGACTCCAAGCTGGTGGTCGAGCAGATGTCCGGCCGGTGGAAGGTCAAGCACCCGTCGATGCAGCCGCTCGTCGCGCAGGCCCGTGAGCTGGCGCGGGCGTTCGACCGGGTGAGCTACGAGTGGATCCCGCGCGAGCGCAACCAGCGCGCGGACCGGCTGGCGAACCAGGCGATGGACGACCAGGCGGGCGTGGAAAGGGCGGACAAGGACAAGCCGGCGCGGCCGGAGCCGCAGCAGCCGGACGCGGCGACCACGTCACCCACGTCGTGGACGGGCGCGGTCGGCGAACCGACCCGGCTCTACCTGCTGCGGCACGGGCAGACCGCGCTGTCGGTCGGTCGCAAGTACTCCGGGCGCGGCAACCCGCCGTTGACCGAGGCCGGACGGGGACAGGCCGAGGCTGCGGCACGCCGGCTGGCCAAGATCGAGGGCCTGACCGCCGTGGTGTCCTCGCCGTTGGGGCGGACCCAGGAGACGGCGCGTGCGGTCGCGGCGGCCACCGGCGCCGAACTCTCGTCGAACGACGACCTGATCGAGACCGATTTCGGCGCGTGGGAGGGGCTGACCTTCACCGAGGCCGCCGAACGGGACCCCGACGTGCACCGGCGGTGGCTCGGCGACCCGTCCGTGCCCGCGCCGGGCGGTGAGAGCTTCGACCAGGTGCACCACCGGGTGCGGCGGGCGCGCAACGCCATCGTCTCCCGCTTCGGCGGCGCGAACGTCGTCGTGGTCAGCCACGTCACGCCGATCAAGTCGCTGCTGCGGATGGCCCTGGACGTCGGCCCGTCACTGCTGTTCCGGCTGCACCTCGACCTCGCGTCGCTGTCGGTGGTCGAGTTCTACCCCGACGGCCACGCCTCCGTGCGGCTGATCAACGACACCTCGCACCTCGGCTAGCCGGCGGGCCGCAGCCGGGTCCGCTCACGCCGGAACCGGGCCTCCTCGACGGCCGGCGTGAACCGGTCCACCGCGCCGCGAATCGCTTCGGCGGCTTTCGGCGCGATGGTCCCGCCGTCGATGTCCGAGTCGAGCACGAATTCACCGCGGAGTACCGAATCCGCGCCTTTGCCCGCGAGCAGCGGGTTCAGCGCGTAGTCCATCGCGACGAGGAATCCCTGGCTGCCGCCGGTGGCCAGGGGCAGGATCACCCGGCCGCGCAATGCCTTCTTCGGCAACATGTCCAACAGCGCTTTCACGAGCCCGCTGTAGGCCGCGCGGTAGACCGGGCTGGCCACGACGATGCCGTCCGCGCGCAGTACGGCCGCGACCGCGTCACCGATCTCCGGGTCCCGCAGGTCCTCGGTGAGCAGCGGCAACGTCGGCAGTTGGCGGACGTGCAGGGTCCGGACGCCGTAACCGGCCTCGCGCAGCAGCCCGTCGACGTGCGAGACGACGACACCGGTCCGGGCGGTCGGGGAGGGGCCGCCGGAAATCAGCAGAATGGACGACATGGATCGCTGACACCTTTCGGGAAAAGGCTCGGAGTACGAGGTGAAAGTGTCAGCCGTGACAGATCGCGGCGGCGGTGCGACCGAAGTCCACGTGCCGACGGCGGGTGAGTCCCCCGATTCCTGCCATGGTTTCGAGTAGAGCAGCAAGTCCACATCACGACAAGGTTTCCCCCACCTGGTTCCACAGCCTGGGAACACGTCGGTATCCTGGTGGCGCGGATGAGTCGGCAGGGCGGCCGCGTCGACGGATTCACGTCCGTCGCCGAGGAAAGTCCGGACTCCACAGGGCAGGGTGGTTGCCAACGGCAACCAGGGGCGACCCTCGGGACAGTGCCACAGAGAACAGACCGCCTCGGCGCGAGCCGGGGTAAGGGTGAAACGGTGGTGTAAGAGACCACCAGCGTTCCCGGTGACGGGAACGGCTAGGTAAACCCCACCCGGAGCAAGGCCAAGAGGGTGCCCCAGGGCACCTGCGCAGGCGTTCGAGGGCTGCCCGCCCGATGCCTGCGGGTAGGCCGCAAGAGCCTGTCGGCAACGGCAGGCCGAGATGGATGGCCGCCGAACGGGACCGCCGCGAGGCGCCCGGGAACAGAATCCGGCTTACATGCCGACTCATCCGCCCTGATTCGCCCGGCCGGGATTCGCCCGGCTTGGAATTCGCCTGCCCCGGGATTCACCCGGCCCACCGTGACGGCCGTCGACCTACTGGTCCGCCTGTACATCCCTTGCGCGCCAACGGCGTTACACAAGTGAGGCCGTTCGAGTGGTTCGCGGTATCAAGGTCCGTGACGCGTGGGCGCAGGCGTCGATCGACACCCAGCCCGCGTCGGTGCGGTGGGCGACCACGGGCTCGATCGGCAGCGGCTGGCAGGCCAACTTCGACGACTACTTCTGGAACAAGGGCCCGGTCGGCCCGGACACCCTGCCGACCGGCGGCTTCTGGCGGATCTCCGGCTCCAGCTGACCCGTCACGCCAAAGGGGTCCCTTCCGCGCCTGGGGGGTGGCAAGGGACCCCTTCCGTGCTTCCGCACCCGTCCTGAGCGTTGAACTCGGGGTCCTGCGTTCGGAGCGGGTGAGTTCTGCGTTCAGGTGCGGCGGGAGGGGCGGCCGGGGGGCATGCGGAGGACGGGGCGGAAGGCTTCGCCGCCGTTGTAGCGGCGTTCGAGTTCGGCCACGTAGGCCGCCACGGCGGGGTTGACGATGTCGGCCAGGCTGCGCACGTCGGCTTCCGCCTCGTACGCCGCCAGGTAGGTGGCCGCCGCCCGTGCCCGCTCCAGCACGTCCTGGTCGAAGTTGACCGTCCGCTGCACCCGCCGCCCGGTTTGCCGGTCCTGCCCGGTAACCTGATCACTGCCCGAGACGGCCACGGAGACGGTGATTTCGTTCACTCCGGCGGCTGGATCGGGCACGGCCTCGGGCGGCTGGGTCATCGGCGAGCCTCCTCGGCGTCGTCATTCCGGTGTGCGGACCATTCGGGTGCCTGCCGCTCGGCCGGATGGGTTAGTCGGAATGGCGGGCGGACAGAGAGCTGGAGGTCGTGCACACGGTGCGTGACCAGGGGGTTCGCAGTCGGGTGAACTATCTCGGCAATCGGGAGAATCCGAGGAGGTCGGTTCTCCACCGGCTCCGCCCCAACCATGATGTCTGTGGCCAGATTAGACGTAATCGACTCGCAGGGGAATGGTTATTGATCTACCCATGGCTAGCCGGCCGACACACCTGGTGACCAAGACGTGTTCTACTCGATAGCGCACCAACCGGACGGGCACCCCTCGGCTCGCCCGGCGAAGTCCTGCGTACTCAGGAGTACGAGATGACCGCCATGACCCTGGTAACACTCGCCCAGCAGCAGCCGCCCGCCCTGGGCACAGGTGGGGTGCGCCAGTGGATCCTCGACAACCTGGTTCCCCTCCTCTTGCTCACAGTCGCCCTCCTGCTGCTCTGGCTGGGCGGCGGCAAGGGGGACAACGCCGGGGTCATGCGACGCCTCGGCGGCGTCATCATCGCGTTGGCGATCATCGGACTGGCCGTGACCACGAACGCGGGTGCCAACATCGGCTCGTGGATCGCGGGCCTGTTCACCGGCGGGTGACCCTTGCGGGTACGCACTGACGACGAGGTCTACCGGGTCGACGCCGTCTGGCTCGGCCCGCCCAAGGCGACCTTCCCGTGGCGGGCGCGCTACGTCGCGTGGGGTGTCGGCATCGTGGTGTTCCTGTTGGTCACCGCTGTCCAGCGCCAGGTCGGCTTCGGCTTCGACTTCATCAACACCGGCTGGGGCTTCGTGATCACGATCGCCCTGACCAGGTTCATCTGTTCGCGGATCAGCCACGAGCGCCCGCTGTCGTCGGTCATGACGATGTGGGTGCGCGAGCTGACCTCGCCGCGCGAGACGACATCGGGTCGGGGTGGCGCGGCCAGCGCCGCGCGGATCCGGGTCAACCACCAGCGCCCCCGCAAACGTCCTAAGAAGAGGGCGAAGCGCGCGAGCGCCGCCACCCCGTCCCAGCACCGCAGGCAGCAAGACCGCCGTCAGAAGGAGGTGCGCGGTGTTCGGACGCCGGCGTGACCGTGACCGACGATCCGCTGCGCACGTGGCACAGCACGCCGCCGCCGCGCGTGACGACCGGAAGGTCTACAGCAAGCGCGGGCGCCGCCTGCCGGGCGAGCAGGCCGTGCCCAACTACACGCCGTCGATCTCCGCGCGCAGCATCGACGGGCACCTGCTGCGCACCGGCCAGGAGGTCTACGCCTGGTACCGGCTGGCGCCGCAGCGCTGGTCGTTCCGGTCGGACTCGCAGCGGCAGGACCTGATCGCGGCGATCGCGGGCCAGTACGCCGAACTCCAGGGCCGCTGGATGCACCTGCGCGTGACCAACCGGCCGTACCCGATCCGGATGTGGGCCGAGGCACACGTGCACAACGCCGTGCGCCGGCTGCCGGACACCCCGGGCACGCTGAGCTTCGACGACTACATGGTCGGCGAGCAGCAGCAGCTCATGGGCCGGTCGATGGCCGAGAAGGAGGTCTACCTCGGCGTCCAGGTGCAGACCCGCAACATGATGGACCGCGCGGTCGAACGCGCCGCTCCCGTGCTGCGCAAGGTCTTCCCGGACGCGGTGGACGCCGAACTCGTGGCCATCGAGTCCGAGATCGACCACCTGGACCAGGTGATCGGCTCCGCCGGACTGGAGGGCCGCCCGGCCACGGCAGAGGAGATGTCCTGGCTGATGCACCGGTCGTGCTCGCTGGGCCTGCCCGCGCCGCGCAACCTGCCCGCCGTCCCCGGCGCGCCGTGGGAGCCGGAGGACCTGGCCAGCTTCACCGACGCGGCGGACTTCCACCAGGAGCCCTACGCGCCGACGGTCACCGTGCGCGGCCGCACCGGCTCGAACGCGGGCATCAAGCGGCACGTCGCGGTGCTGACCGTGGGCCTGATGCACGGTCTGCAGATCCCCGAGCAGGACGACCCGTGGGTGCAGCGGTCGGACCGGCTGCCCGCCGCCGTCGAGTGGTCGGCGCGGATCTACGTCCGCCGGCCCGAAGAGGTCTCCGGTGAGCTCCAGCGGCAGATGAGCAAGGTCCGCTCGCAGGTGCGGCACTACACCGACGAGCACGAGCTGGACCCGCCGCAGTCGCTGGCCCGCCAGGCGTCCCGGGTGCTGGAGATCGACGACGAGATGACGTCGGGCTTCACCGCGCTGGGCACGCGGGTGCGCAGCTGGTGGCGGCTGGCCGTCTCCGGCCCGACCGAGCGCGAGGCACTGCGCCTGGCCCAGGGCCTGCTCGACCTCTACAAGCCGAAGGTGGCCATCGAGCACCCCGAGGCGCAGTACGCGATCGCCCGCGAGTTCATCCCGGGCGAGCCGCTGTCGGCGTCGGCCTACCTGCGCCGCGGTTCGGTGCTGTGGGCGGCGTCCGCCGTGCCGACCGCCACCGCCGAGGTGGGCGACCGGCGGGGCATCCTGCTGGGCGAGACGGTGACCGCGACCCGCCGCCCGGTGGCGTGGGACCCGTGGATGGCGCAGGAACTGCGCGACTCGTCCGGTCTGACCGCGATGGTCGCGGGCCTCGGCGCCGGCAAGTCGTTCCTCGGCGGCGGCATCGTCTACAAGACGTTGCGCGCGGGCGCGCACTGGACGCTGCTGGACCCGTCGGGTCCGCTGGCCGCGCTGTGCGAGCTGCCCGAGCTGAAGCCCTACGCGCGGCCGATCAACCTGCTCAACGCCCAGGCGGGCATCCTCAACCCGTACCGGGTGGTGGCCGAGCCGCAGCTCGACCACTTCATGGACGAGGAGGACCCGGAACGGGCGTGGCGGCGTGAACGCGCCCTCGCCGCGGCCACCCGCCGTCGCCTGGTGCTGGACGTGCTGTCCGGCCTGCTGCCGTTCGAGGTGGCCCGGCTGCCGCAGACCCGGATCGTGCTGCTGCGCGCGGTCCGCACGGTCGGCGGCCGGCCGGACGCGCACCCCGGCCAGGTGTTCGAGGCGCTGCGGCGGGACGCGAGCGAGCACCACGAGCACGCGGTCGTCGTCGCCGACTTCCTCGACGAGATGCGGGAGCGCATGTCGCTGCTCATCCCCGAAGAGGACGCCGACCCGTACAACGAGGCGCGTGACGACCGGCTCACCGTGCTGACGATGGCGGGCCTGAACCTGCCGAAGGACGGCACCGGCCGCGAGCACTGGACGGACGCGGAAGCGCTCGGCGTGGAGATGCTGAACCTGGCCGCGTGGCTGACCCAGCGGTCGATCTACGAGCGGCCGAAGGACCTGCGCAAGGGCGTCTGGATCGACGAGGCGTTCTTCCTGTCCGAGGTGCCGACCGGCCGCGTGCTGATGAACCGGTTCGCCCGCGACTCCCGCAAGTGGAACGTCCGCGTGCTGCTGTCCTCGCAGATCCCGGCGGACTTCCTGAAGATCCAGGGCTTCGTCACCCTGCTCGACTCGGTGTTCGTCGGCCGGTTGGACGACGACCAGGCGCAGGCCGACGCGCTGCGGCTGCTCAAGGTGCCCGTCGGCGCCGGCTACGAGCAGGTCGTGGCCAGCCTGGGCCGCCGCCCCGGCGGTGTCCGCACCAACCTCGAACGCGACCGCGCGCCGCGCCAGTTCATCTTCGCCGACGGCGCGGGCGGCGTGGAGCGGGTCCGGATCGACTTCTCCGGACCGCACCTGGAGCACCTGCGCAACTCGCTCGACACCACGCCGGACGCCCTGCGCGAGGGCGCGGAGTCGACCGAGATCGAGGTCTCCTCGCCGCCGCAGGACCCGTTCGCCTACGCCGAGCAGTACAGCGACGAGTACGACGACGAGCTGGCCGCCGACCTGGAAGTCGGCCTGACCGACGAGTTGGTCGATTCGGCGCACGGCGAGGGAGGAAACCGCCGACCGGGCCGGGAAGGCGCCGCATGAGCGAGCTTGCGAGCGAATCATCCAACACAGCGCGCGGTGCTCTTGCCACACCGAGCGCTAGCGAGGTGTGCGCATGAGCACCCTCTTCTTGGTGGCGCTGGTCGCCGCCGCGCTCTACGCGCGGCGGCGTTTCAGACGCGCTCAGGAACACGCCGAAGCGCACGGCCGGCCTGGCCGTGCCCGGTGGCGCGCGATGGCCGTGGTGGTGGCGGTCGTCGGCCTCCAAGTGGTCATCGGCGCCACGCCCGCCCAGGCTGCCCCCTGCGGTGAAGCGCCAAACCCGGAACGCCCCGGTTCCGGCATGGTCGGCGCGATCGACCCGCCGATCGGCAACGGCCTGCCGGACACGCCGTACCTGACCTACGGGTACGCGGGCATGGTCTGGCACACCTACCAGGAGAAGTGCCTGGTGCCCAACGCCACCCCGGTGCTGGACACCTGGATGGGCAACGAGCTGTTCAACGTCGGCAAGAACATCGTCGGCGCGACGAACGCCCTGCACTACACGGTCGTCGGCCAGGGTCTGCTCCAGCCGCTGGACGAGGCGGTCAAGGACGGCGTCCAGAAGGTCTACGACAACGTCTACCTGCGCTGGTTCGGCCTGGTCGCGTTGATCCTGGCGGTGTTGATGTTCCGCCAGATCTGGCAGGGCGACCTGGCCTCGATCAGCAAACGCGGGCTGTGGGCGCTGGCCGCGATGTGGCTGGCCACGTCCACGCTGGCGCTGCCCCAGTTCTACAACCTGCTCGACAGCACCCTGGTCACCAAGACGTCGGAGATCCAGGCGGGTTTCATCGACGTGAGCCAGGGCCAGGACAACCTCGACGTGCTGCCGTCGCGGCTGCACGACTCCGTGGTCTACCAGAGCTGGCTGCGCGGCGAGTTCGGCGCGCCCGAGGCTCCGCAGGCCGCCCAGTTCGGGCCGCAGCTGCTGGCCGCCCAGGCGTGGACGGTGCAGGAACTCGGCGAGCACAAGGACGGCGACCAGGCCGCGCTCGACGCGAAGAAGGCCGAGTACAAGAACATCTACTCGCAGCTCGGCCCGACGAAGGGCTACTTCAGCGGTGAGGACGGCGGCCGCACCGGCGCCGGGTTCCTGTCGCTGCTGCAAGCCGTCGCGTTCTCGTTGTTCCAGCTGTTCGCGAAGGCCGCGGTGCTGCTGGCCCAGCTGCTGCTGCGGGTGCTCACGCTGGCCGGCCCGCTGATCGGCCTGGTCGCGTTGGTGCACCACGACCTGCTGCGCAAGGTCGCCCGTGCGGCGGCCGTGACGGTGTTCAACGTGTTGGTGCTCGCGGTGCTCGCGGGCACGCACGCGCTGCTGCTCCAGGCGATCTTCAACGCGACCGGGCTGTCGCTGCTGACCAGGACGCTGCTCGGGCTGATGCTCACCGTGGTCTGCTTCATGGTCGGCAAACCGCTGCGCCGGATGTGGCAGATGGTCGAGATGTCGGTCGGCTCGGCGAGCAACGCGCTGCCGATGCGCGGCGGCGTCCTGTCCAGGCTGCGCAAGCAGAAGGAAGGCCCTTCGCCGCAGGAGGAGTTCTGGGACACCGTGCGCGACTCGGACCCGGACGGCCCCGAGGTGCCGCAGCGGGACCGGCGGCGGGTGCGGCCCGAGGCGGCCAACCCGGTGGCCGCGACCTCCCAGCGGTTGGACCGGGCGGGCAACAGCATCGGCGAGCTGGGTGTGGGCGTGAGCGGGAACGGCGCTCCGGCGCTGCCCTCCGGCGCGCGCAGCGGCCAGGCGGCGTTGCCGTCCGGCCGGTCGAGGGTGGTCGACGCGCCGCCCTTCACGGACCGGAACTACGACCGGGCCGACGACGCGGTGCTCGTGCCGTCCCGCGTCCCCAGCGGGTTCAACCGCGTCGCGGACACCCCGGTCGTGCCGGGGCCGCGTCGCGCTGAGACGGAGGTCGTGGCGGGACGGCAGGTCCACGTGATCTACCGGCCGTCACGCGGGCTCGAAGTCAGGGACAGCTGATGCCGATTCGGACCAATCGCGGCCGGGCGGCCGTGTACCGACGCCTGTGGGGCTGGCCGCTGCGGTCACCGAAGCACCTCGTCGCGGCGATCGTCGGCGTGACCGTGGTCGTCACCACGATCAGCGTGGTGATCCCGAACGCGGTCGCCCCGCGGTCGAACGGGAGCCTGCCCGGCGTCACGTCGACCGCGCAGACCCGCACCAGCGGCGGCAACCAGATCGGCGTGCTGCCGACCGTCACCACCTCGCCGTTGCCGACGAAGGCGCCGAGCCCCACCGCCGCGCCCAGTTCGGCCCCGGTGAACCCGAACGCGCAGATCGTCGCCGACTTGTGGGTGGACGCGTTCAGCAGCTTCGTGCCCGGCAAGACCACCAAGGAGCAGTGGCTGGCCGGGCTCAAGAAGCACACGTCGAACGAGATGTTCCCCCGATTGGCGTCGGTCGACCCGGCGAATGTGCCGGCGGTGATCGCCGAGGCGGTCAAGCCCGTCAAGTCGTCCACCGCTTCGGCGGACTTCGAAGCCGAGCTGAAAGACGGCAAGCTGATCGTCACGGTGGCGAATCTCCCCGAGGGCTGGGTCGTGACCGAGTGGACCAAGGTGGGGTGACATGCTGAAGATCGGGTTGGTGGTGGTCGCGGTCGTCGCCGTGGTCGCTATTGCCGTGGCCAACGGCGTGTCCACCGTGATCAACGAGAACACCCCGTCGGAGGAAGCCGCCGGCATCCGCATGGCGAGCTGCAACGCCTCGATCGGCCCGTGGGGGAGCGGCGGCGAGGAGAAGGGCCGCACCGACGCGGAGCGGCTCACCGACGAGCAGCTCACCACCGTCGCCAACATCATCTCCATCGGCCGCAAGCGCGAGCTGCCGCCGTTGGCGTGGCAGATCGCCATCCAGGCGGGCATGACCGAATCGGGTCTGCGCAGCCTCGACTACGGCGACCGCGACTCGTTGGGCATCTTCCAGATGCGGCCGTCGATGGGCTGGGGCACGCCCGCCGAGGTGACCAACCCCGAGTACGCGATCAACAAGTTCTACGACGTGCTGCTCAAGCTGCCGAACTGGGAGGAGCAGCGGCCCGGCGACTCGGCCCAGGACGTGGAGCGGTCGGCCTTCCCCGACCGGTACCACAACTGGGAGGCCATGGCCGCCTTCCTGATCAGCAAGGAAGGCGACATCACCGACCCGGCGGGCTGCGGCGAGGGCGCGGGGGAGTACCTGCTGGCGTCTAACGCGGCGGGCACCGCGATCGACTTCACCAAGGAGCAGCTGGGCGAGCCGTACCTGTGGGGCGGCAACGGCCCGGACGCGTGGGACTGCTCCGGCATCCTGGTCAAGGCGTTCGCCAAGGCCGGCGTGAAGATCCCCCGGGTGGCGAACGACCAGTACATGTCCGGTGGGGCGTACCTGCCGGTGCGCGAGGCCAAGGCCGGTGACCTGGTCTTCTGGGCCACCAACCCGGCCGACCCGGTCACCGTCCACCACGTGGCCATGTACCTGGGCGGCGACGAGTACATCCACGCGCCGCAGACCGGTGACGTGGTGAAGATCAGCAAGATCAACTGGGATTACCACGAGTTGATGCCACTGGCCGTCCGGCCGGGCGTGTAGGGGAGGCACGACGGTGTTCAACCACGAACCCATCCAGCGCCCGGCCGGGCCGCCCGCGTCGAGCACGCCGACGCGGGACTACCTCAACACGCGTCCGCCCGGCACCGACCAGGCGTACGCGGTGCTGCCGCGGTCGCTGGTCGAGGCGATGCCGCTGCCGTGGCAGCAGCAGATGGCGCACCTGCTGGCCGAGTTCCACCGCACCTACGCGCACCTCAACTGGCCGCTGTACCGGGTGGTGCCGTCCCGGATGGAACGGCTGGTCGACCTGGACGAGGACCAGCTGGCCGAGGTCGGCGCGATCGTGGAGATCGACTCGGACGGCGAGCTGGTGTACCGGGACCGCAGCGGCGCGCTGATCACCGATCCGGAGCACAGGACGGTGCTGGTGTCGGTGCTCGACCCGATCCCGGGCGATTTCGCCAACGCCAACCAGAACACCCCGCCGCGCGGTTTCCCGCAGCCGCCGGTGGTGCCGCAGCCGACGTACCCCCAGTCGGGTGCCTTCCCGGTGCAAGCACCGCCGGTGCAGACGCCTCCGCCACCCAAGTGGTGAACATGACATGCGCTCCCGCGCATGGAAACCTTGACTCATGGCGTCTGATCCGAACGCGTGGTACTACTGCCTGACCCACCGGACGGTCGAGCACGGCGTGGGCTGCCGGGGCGGCGACCGCATGGGCCCCTACCCCGACGAGGCCACCGCCCAGCGCGCGCTGGAGTTGGCGCGCGAGCGGACGAAAGCCGAGGACAAAGTGGATAAGGAGTGGGGCAAGCGCTGAGGCCGGCTTAGGGTCGTCAGGGTGCAGCACATGGTGATCCGCACTGGTCGGGCGGACCTGGACTTCGGCGGCATCCGGGCCGAGTTCGACCTGCCCGAGGAGTTCCCGGCGGCCGCGCTGGCCGAGGCGCAGGCGGCGGTGTCCGGTGACGTCGGCCGGGACGACCGCGAGGACGCGACCGCGTTGCCGCTGGTGACGATCGACCCGCCCGGCGCCAAGGACCTGGACCAGGCGTTGCTGGTGGAACGGGTCGGCACCGGGTTCGGGGTGCACTACGCGATCGCCGACCTGGGCGCCTTCGTGGTGCCCGGTGGCGCGCTGGACACCGAGGTGCGCAAGCGCGGCCAGACGCTGTACCTGCCAGACGGCAACGTGCCGCTGCACCCGCCGGTGCTGTCGGAGGGCGCGGCGAGCCTGCTGCCGGGGCAGACGCGGCCGGCGGTGCTGTGGACGTTCGACTGCGGCCCGGACGGCGAGCCGGTCGAGGTGCGGGTGCGCCGGGCGGTGGTGCGCTCGACCGCCCAGTTCGACTACGAGACCGTGCAGGCTTCGTTCGACGCGGGCACGCCGCACCCGTCGATCGAGGCCCTGCCGGACTTCGGCCGGCTGCGGCGGGAACGCGCGGCCGACCGGGGTGCGGTCGAGTTGCAGCTGCCCGAGCAGGAAATCGTGCCGAACGGGGACGGCGACTGGAAGCTCGTGGTCCGGCCGCGCGCCGACGTCGACTCGTGGAACGCGGAGATCTCGCTGCTCACCGGCATGGCGGCGGCGAAGATCATGCTGGCGGCGAAGGTCGGCGTGCTGCGCACCCTGCCGGACGCGGACGACGGCGCGGTGGACGCGTTGCGCCGATCCGCGCATGCTCTGGGCGTGCCGTGGCCGGAGGGCGTGACCCCGTCCCGACTGCTGGCGAGCCTCGACCCGAGCCGCCCGGAGGCGCTGGCGCTCTTCGTCGACGCGACCCGTCTCCTGCGCGGTGCCGGGTACACGGCGTTCAACGGCGAAATCCCCACGATCTCCACCCATGCGGGCCTGGCCGCCCCGTACACCCACGTGACCGCGCCGCTACGGCGTCTCGTGGACCGTTTCGCCACCGAGGTCTGCCTGGCCGTGACGGCGGGCCAGGCAGTACCCGAGTGGCTGACCAAGGCCCTGCCCCTGCTGCCCGGCCTGATGGGCGGCTCGGACACGTTGGCGAGCAAGGTCGACCGGGCTTGTCTGGACCAGGTAGAGGCGTGGGTGCTGGCAGACCGGGTCGGCCACGAGTTCGAGGCGATCGTGCTACGCGCCGACACCAACGGCGCCGACGTCTTCGTCGCCCAACCACCCGTGATGGGCCGTTGCACGGGCGAGAACCTCCCCGAAGGCGAACGCATCGCCGTGCGGCTGGTGGAGGCCGACCAGGAACGCCGCAAGGTCGTCTTCGAACGCCTGTGATCCGGTCAGCCCGACCCCGATGAGAGCGGCCGTGGTCCAGCACCTGTGATGTGATGGCCGGGTGACTGATATTCGTGAGCTCACCGTCGGGGTCCTGGGTGGTACGGGTGCGCAGGGCAAGGGGCTGGCGGTGCGGTGGGCCAAGGCGGGGCTGAAGGTTGTCATCGGGTCGCGTAACGCCGAGCGTGCCGAAGCCGCGGCCGAGGAGGTGCGGGAGCTGACGGGTGTCGGGCACGTCAGTGGCGCGGACAACGAAGGCTGCGCCGTGCAGGCCGACGTGGTGCTGATCGCGGTGCCGTGGGACGGGCACGCGGACACCGTGGCGTCGGTGCGCGGGCCGCTCGCCGGCAAGATCGTGATCGACTGCGTGAACCCCCTCGGCTTCGACAAGCAGGGTCCGTTCGCGCTGCCCGTGCCGGAGGGCAGCGCCGCCCAGCAGGCCGCCGCGCTCCTGCCGGACTCCCGCGTCACGGCCGCGTTCCACCACGTCTCCGCGGTCAACCTGGCCGACCTGAGCATCGACGTCGTCGACAACGACATCCTGGTCCTCGGTGACGACCGCGAAGCCACCGACCTGGTGCGCGCACTGGCCGACACGATCCCCGGCTTCCGGGGCGTCTACGGCGGCCGGCTGCGCAACGCCCACCAGGTGGAGGCGTTCACCGCGAACCTCATCGCGATCAACCGCCGGTACAAGGCGCACGCCGGCCTGAAGATCACCGATATCTGATGCTGCCGGTCGACGACCTCGGCGAGCCGGTCGTCCTGCACGGCCCGCCGCGACGCGTGGTCAGCCTGGTGCCGTCGCTCACCGAAGCCCTGGTCACCGTCGACCCGGCGCTGCTGATCGGCGCCACCGACTACTGCACCCACCCGCCCGACCTGGACGTGACCAGGGTCGGCGGCTCGAAGTACCCGAAGGTCGACCGGGTGCTGGCCCTCGAACCCGACCTGGTCGTGGCCAACAGCGAGGAGAACCGCCACGAGGACGTGGAACGTCTCCGTGCCGACGGCATCCCGGTGTGGGTGACGGCCGCGCCCGCCACCGTCCCCGCCGCCCTGGGTTCGCTGCGCCGCCTGCTGGGCACGGTGTGGGACGTGGAACCGGACTGGCTGGTCCAGGCCGAACGCCTGTGGCGCGACATCACCCCACCGTGGACCCGCGCGGTGGTCCCGGTGTGGCGCAAACCGTGGGTGGTGCTGGGCCGCGACACGTTCGCCGGTGACGTCCTGCTGCGCCTCGGGGTGGTCAACGCCTTCGCCGACCACTCCGAGCGCTACCCGCGTCCGGAACTCGACGAACTCCAGGACGCCGACATCGTCGTGCTGCCCGACGAGCCGTACCTGTTCACCCCGGACGACGGCCCGCAGTTCTTCCCGAACCTGCGCCCGGTGCACGTCTCCGGCCGCTACCTCACCTGGTACGGCCCGTCGCTGGTCGAAGCACGCCCGGCACTGGAAGCGGCGCTCAAGCCCTGACGGCCCGACGGCACACCGCGTCAGTCCCGGTCGAGGAACCGCTCGGCGACCACCTGGCCGTGGAAGGTCTGCCCGGTCGGCGTGAAGCCCGTGCGCAGGTAGAACTGCTCGGGCCCGTCGGGGTGCGGTACCCACAGGACGGTGACCCGGTTCTGGCCGCGACGGCGTGCCTCGGCGCAGAGTTCCTCGACGGCGAACCGCCCGTACCCGGCGCGCTGGTGGCCCGCCGCGATGTTGAGCCGCCAGATCCCGCAGCGGAAGAAGTCGACCGGACTGGCGGGGTCGAAGCCTCCCATGATGAAACCGACGAGCCGCTCACCGTCGTAGACCAGTCGTGGCCACGCTGTCGTGGGCTGCGCGTAAGCCTCGGCGAGGGACACCGCGACGGGCGCGACGAACTCCTCCTGCCGCGGTTCGACTTTCAGCCTGCACGCGTCCAGCACGTTGTCGGGTGTGACCGGTTCCAGTCGGAGATCCATTCGCGGGAGTCTGATCGCGGACCGGATCACATGTCCAAGCGGGAGTGTGCTGGATCACAATTTCCGGAACCGGTCCGTCGCGTCGAGCAGCGCCCGCAGAATCCCCGGCTCGTCGAACGCGTGCCCGGCGTCCGGCACCATCACCAGCTCCGACCCCGGCCACGCCTTGTGCAGCTCCCACGCCGAAGTGGCCGGCGTGGCGACGTCGTACCGGCCTTGCACGATCACGCCCGGGATGCCGGCGAGCTTGCCCGCGTCACGCAGTAGCTGCCCTTCCTCCAGCCACCCGGCGTGCCGGAAGTAGTGGTTCTCGATCCGCGCGAACGCCAACGCGTACCGGGGCTGCGCGAACGCCTCCACCAACTCCGGCCGCTGCACCAGCGTCACCGTCGAGCCCTCCCACACGCTCCACGCCACCGCGGCCGGTTCGTGCACGGCGGGATCGGGGTCGTTCAGCAGCCGACCGTAGGTCTCGATCACGTCGTCGCCTTCGGGCACGAGTGCCGTCACCCGCTCCCACAGCTCCGGGAACAGGAACCCGGCCCCGCCGCCGTAGTACCAGTCGAATTCCTTGCGCCGCAACGTGAAGATGCCGCGCAACACCAGTTCGGTGACCTGTTCCGGGAACCGCTCGGCGTACGCCAGCGCCAGCGTCGAGCCCCACGACCCGCCGAACACCTGCCACCGGTCCACACCCAGGTGTTCGCGGACCTTCTCCAGGTCCGAGACGAGGTGCCAGGTGGTGTTCGCGGACAGGTCCGCACCCGGCTCGGAGGCGTGCGGCAAGGACCGCCCGCAACCCCGCTGGTCCAGCAGCACGATCCGGTACACGGCCGGGTCGAACAGCCTGCGGTGCACCGGCGCGCAGCCGCCGCCCGGACCGCCGTGCAGGAACACGACCGGCTTGCCGTAAGGGTTTCCGCAGACTTCCCAGTAGACGCGGTTGCCGTCGCCGACGTCGAGCAGGCCCTGGTCGTAGGGCTCGATCTCGGGGTACATGCGCCCACTCTGCCGCAGACCGGCTGAGAGTGGATCAACACCGGTGTCGCCGCGCCGACCGGAAGCCCGCGCGGCGACCCGGAAGAACCAGATCAGTGGAAGGTGTGCTCCGGGCCGGGGAACTGGTGGCCCTTCACCTCGGCCGCGAACTGCTCCGCCGCCGACTTCATCACGCCCGCCACGTCGGCGTACCGCTTCACGAACCGCGGCGCGCGGCCGCGGCGCAGGCCCATCATGTCCTGCCAGACGAGCACCTGCGCGTCCGTGTCCGGTCCCGCGCCGATGCCGACGGTGGGGATGTGCAGGTCGTGCGTGATCTGCTTGGCGACCTCGCCGGTCACCATCTCCAGCACGACCGCGAACGCGCCCGCGGCCTCGACGGCGTGCGCGTCCTCCACCACGGAGTCGAACGCGTCGCTGCGCCCCTGCACCCGGTAGCCGCCGAGCTGGTGCTCGCTCTGCGGGGTGAACCCGATGTGCGCCATGACCGGGATGCCCGCCCGCACGATGGCCTCGATGTGCGGGGCGAAGTGCTTGCCGCCTTCGAGCTTCACCGCGTGCGCGCGGCCTTCCTTCATGAACCGCACGGCGGTCGCGACGGCCTGTTCGACCGAGACCTGGTAGGAGCCGAACGGCAGGTCGGCCACGACCAGCGCCCGCTTCACCGACCGGGTCACGCCCCGGACCAGCGGGATCAGCTCGTCCACGGTCACCGGCAGCGAGGTGTCGTAGCCGTAGACGTTGTTGGACGCGGAGTCGCCGACCAGCAGCACCGGGATGCCTGCCTCGTCGAAGAGCTCCGCGGTGTACATGTCGTAGGCGGTGAGCATGGGCCACGGCTCGCCGCGTTCCTTCATCTCCCGCAGGTGGTGGATGCGCACCTTCTTGCCAGTCGCGGCGGCGTTCTTGCCTGCCCCGCTGCCGTAAGGCGCGGCTACTTCGTTGGATGCCTCGACAGAGGTCATCGTCGACCGTCCTCCCTCGGGGCCTGCTTCGTCGCGGGTCCCCGGGCCTTGTTGCACGGTTACCCGACCAGCCTGACACCGACGCAAGAGGAAATGCACGGAGTGCGAGTAGCTTCACACGGCATGGCTTGCCGCATCACCGAGTTGGTCCTGGACTGCACCGATCCCGAAGCGCTCGCCCGGTTCTGGTGCGCGGTGCTCGACTACCAGGTGCTCACCCGCGACGACGACGGCGTCGAGATCGGTCGCGAAGGCGAGTTCCCCACGCTGGTCTTCGGCGTCGTCCCCGAGCCCAAGAGCCAGAAGCTCCGATTCCACATCGACGTCAACGCCACGGACCGCGATCAGGACGCCGAGCTTGAGCGCCTGCTCGCCCTGGGCGCACGACTGGTGGACATCGGTCAGCAGGACGTGAGCTGGCACGTCCTGCAAGACCCGGAGGGCAACGAGTTCTGCCTGCTCAAGCGCCGCGTAGCGCCCTGAGCACGGCCAACGCCACCGCGTCGGGCCGGTCCACCGGCACCATGTGGCGGCTGCCGGGCACCAGCACGTTGCGCCCGGTCGGCGTCAACGCGGCCAGCGCCACGTGCTCGGGGAACTCCCGCCGACCCGCCGTGAGCACGGTGAACGGCACCGGCGGCAACGGCCGGAACGCCCGCAGCCGCTCCACCGCGCCCACCTGCGCCGGGTACGACGCCAACTCGTCCAGCACCGCCCGCGTCACCGTCGCCCGCCCGTAGACCGACCGCAGCGCCGCGGCCGACGCCGGATCACGCCGCCCGAGCGTCGAACCCCGCACCGCCCACCGCCGCAGCCGCATCCCCTGAGCGGCCACCAGCGGGTCCAGCCCGGACCGCAGCACCCACCGCGCCACCAGCGCCGACAGGTCGAACGGCCGCCCCGCGCCCGGCACCTCCGGATCCGGGTCCACCACCACCAGCCCGCGCACCCGACCGGGCCGCAGCCGTGCCCACGCCTCCACGTGCAGCGCCGCCATCGAGTGCCCCACCAGCACCGCCGACGGCGCCCCGGCCAGCACCGCGTCCAGCACGGCCACCTCACGTGCCAGCGAGGCCGGTGCGAGCGCCGGGCCGGACAGCCCGGTGCCCGGCCGGTCGAACGCCAGCACGTGCGCGTCCGGCAGCAGCGCCACCACCGCGTCCCAGTCGAACCACGCCCCGCCCAACGCCGAGCTGAGCACCACCACCGGCCCCTCGACACGCCCGGACGCGCGAACGTGCACCCGACCGGCGAGTGAGGCAATCATTGACAACCCGAGTTCCTTTGGAGCGTGTCGTGGCTGTGACCAGGTGGAAGTCGCGGACGGCGGGTGTCGTCGCCACGGTCGTGCAGCTGGCGGCCCTGGCGTCGGTCCTGCTGTTCCTGATCGACGAGGAATCCGACCTCGCCCAGGGCATTCTGGCGGTGTCGTACCTGCTCGGCCTACCCGTAGAGGCGAATCTGTTCATCGTCCTGGTGCTGGTCGTGCTCGGCGCGGCCCTGCGCCGGCGCAAGAGGGCCGCCCTGTGGACGTTGCTGCTGTTCGAAGCACTCAACGCGGTCTCGGTGTTGTTCCTCCTCGTCCGCTATTGGATCGATCCGGCACCGTTCCTCGGCAGCGACGAGTCACCCGATCGGCTACAAGTGACGATCGATCTCGGCAGTTTCGTCGTCTTCACCGTCGCGGTCATCGTGCTGCTGCTGGTGATCAAGGACGCGTTCCCGGCCAAGCTGGCGCCGGGCGCGTGGTGGCAGGCGCTGGTCGTGTTCCTCACCGGGGTCGTGGCGTTGTGCCTGGTCGGCTGGGGTCTGGCCGAGCTGTTCCCGGGCCACCTGCACGGCACCTGGCACAAGCTGGTGTGGGCGGCGAACCAGATCACCGGCGAGGTGCTGCCGCAACGCCGCGGTGGCGAGGGCCCGGAGTGGCTGGGCGTGCTGCTCGGCTTCGGCGGCATGCTCGTCGCGATCGCCGCGCTGTACGTGTTCTTCCGCGGGGTGCGGTCCAGGCGGTCGCTCACCGACACCGAGGAGCTGGACGTGCGGCGGCTGCTGGCCGCGCACGGCGAACCCGACTCGCTCGGCTACTTCGCCACCCGCCGGGACAAGAGCGTGGTGTTCGCCCCGGACGGCCGCGCCGCGCTCACCTACCGGGTCCTCGCCGGCACCACGCTGGCCAGCGGCGACCCGGTCGGCGACGAGGAGGCGTGGCCGCAGGCCGTGCAGGCGTGGCTGGACGAGGCCAGGCGGTACGGCTGGCTGCCCGGCGTGCTCGGCGCCAGCGAACGGGGCGCGCGCGTCTACGCGGCGGCGGGCTTGAAGGCGTTGGAGATCGGCGACGAGGCCGTGCTCGACGTGCGCGAGTTCACCCTGAACGGCCCGGAACGCCGGGCCGTGCGCCAGGCCGTGAGCCGGGTGGAACGCGCCGGCTACACCTCCCGCGTCCGCCGGCACGCCGAGATCCCGGCCGACGAGATGGCGTCGATCCTCGACCTGGCCCAACGCTGGCGCGGTGCGGCGACCGAGCGCGGGTTCTCCATGGCGCTGGGCAGGCTGGGCGACCCGACCGACGGCCGGTGCGTGATGGTCGAGGCCTACGACGCGGACGGTGAGCTGCGCGGACTGCTGTCGTTCGTGCCGTGGGGCAGGCGCGGGCTGTCGCTGGACCTGATGCGCCGCGACCGGGCCGCCGAGAACGGCCTCAACGAGTACATGGTGGCCGAGGTGGTGGCGGCCGGCACGCGGCTGGGCGTGCAGCGGGTCTCGTTGAACTTCGCCATGTTCCGGGCGGTGTTCGAGGAGGGCGAGAAGATCGGCGCGGGGCCGGTGCTGCGGGCGTGGCGTCGGGTGCTGAGCCTCGGGTCCAGGTTCTTCCAGCTCGAATCGCTGTACCGGTCCAACGTCAAGTACGGCCCGGACTGGCTGCCCCGCTACCTGTGCTTCACCCGCACCCGCCACCTGCCCAGGGTGAGCATCGCGGCGGGCGTCGCCGAGGGGTTCGTGCCGAACCTGAAGGCGCTGTTCCAACGCGGCTCGTCCCGCGCGCTGCAGTACGAGACCGCCGACGCGGGCTTCGCGGCAGAGGTGGCGGAGATCGACGCGATCAAGGTCGAGCCCCGGCAGGTCCGCCGCCCGGAACAGGTGCGCATCCGGATCGCCAAACTCGACCGCCTGCGCGCCGACGGCATCGACCCGTACCCGGTGGCCTACCCGCGCGAACACTCGGTGGCGCGGTCCCGGGAACTGTTCGGCGAGGTCGTCTCGGTGACCGGACGGGTGGTGGCGCTGCGCGAACTGGGCGGCCTGTGCTTCGCCCGCATCCGTGACTTCACCGGCGAGATCCAGCTCATGCTGGACGCCCAACGGGTGGACCTCGGCCCGTGGAAGGCGGGCGTGGACCTCGGCGACCACGTCGGCGTGCGCGGCGAGGTGATCTACTCGCGGAGGGGCGAGCTGTCCGTGCTGGCCGACTCGTGGACTGTCACCGCGAAGTGCCTGCACCCGTTGCCGGACAAGCGCAAGGGCCTGTCCGACCCGGAGGCCCGCGTCCGCCGGCGGTACCTGGACCTGGTGGTGAACGAGGACTCGGCGCGGATGCTGTGGGTGCGCAGCGAGGTCGTGCGCGGCATCCGTGACTTCCTGCACGACCGCGGGTACCTCGAAGTCGAGACGCCGATGCTGCAAGCCGTGCACGGAGGCGCGAACGCGAGGCCGTTCGTCACCCACATCAACGCCTACGACATGCGCATGTACCTGCGCATCGCGCCCGAGCTGTACCTGAAGCGGCTGTGCGTGGCGGGCGTGGACCGGGTGTTCGAGCTGAACCGCAACTTCCGCAACGAGGGCGCGGACGCCGGCCACAACCCCGAGTTCACCATGCTGGAGGCGTACCAGTCCTACGCCGACTACACGACGATGCTGCACCTCATGCGGGAACTGGTGCAGCACGCCGCCGTCGCCGCGCACGGCCGCATGATCGCCGTCCGCGACGGTGTGGAAGTGGACATCTCGGGGGAGTGGCCGATCGTCCTCGTGCACTCGGCGGTCTCCCGTGCGGTGGGCGAGACGATCACGCCGGACACACCGTTGGCCGAGCTCCGTGAGGTCTTGGTCGGCCACGGCATCGCACTCGGGGACGAAGCCGACCACGGCGCGCTGGTGCAGGCGGCCTACGACCAGCTGGTGGAGCCGAACACCGTCGAACCCACCTTCTACACCGACTTCCCGACCTCGGTGTCACCCCTGACCCGGCAGCACCGCGCCGACCCCCGCCTGGCCGAACGCTGGGACCTGGTGGCGTTCGGGACGGAGATCGGCACGGCCTACTCGGAGCTGACCGACCCGCTGGAGCAGCGCCGGCGGCTGGAGGCGCAGTCGTTGAAGGCGGCCAGCGGTGACGTCGAGGCGATGGAGCTGGACGAGGACTTCCTCGCCGCCCTGGAGCACGGCATGCCACCCACCGGCGGTCTCGGGATGGGCGTGGACCGGGTGCTGATGATGCTCACCGGCACGTCGATCCGGCAGACCGTGCTGTTCCCGTTCGTCAGGCCCGTTTCGTGAGCAGGCCGGCGTGGGCCTGGATGGCGGCCGTGGCGGCGTCCAGTCCGGTCGGGTCGGTGATCGTGGTGTTGTCCAGGTAGGTGACGCCCGCCGGCACGGCGTCGCTGCCCACCGGGTCGGCGTCCCAGAAGTTGCCCTGGTAGACGACGTGCTCCAACGGCGGGCTGACGTTGAGGACGGAGGTGTTGTCGGCGCGGGCGACCACGTTGTCCTCGACCCGCACCCAGGTGGCCCCGTAGTCGGTGTAGAGGCCGAAGTTGTACGGCGTGCGGACGTCCTTGATGACGTTCCCGCTGATCACCGCGCCGTTCTCGGCGTCGCCTTGTGGCCCGGACAGGTAGACGCCGCCGCCGTCGGCCAGCACGCCCATGGCGTCGGTGGTGAGGTTGCGCAGGATGCGGGTGCCCTGCCCGGGACCCGCGGTGATGCCGTTGTGCGGTACGTCCCGGACGTGGTTGTGCGCGACGGTGCAGTCCTCCGTGTTCAGGAGGGCGATGCCGGGGGAGCCGGAGTGGTCCAGCCCCACCCGTTCGACGAGGTTGTCCTCGACCAGCACCCCGCGGCCGCCGGTGACCGCGATGGCCGAGGCGGCGAGGGTGTCGAAATCGCAGCCGCGCACCACCAGGTCCGCGTCGCCGGTCGCGCCGAGCGCCGTCGCGCCCAGCCGGGTGAAGCGGCAGCCCTCGAACCGCACACCGGTGGTCCCGTCGAGCCGCACGCAGGCGGGGATCAGTTCCTGCTCCTCCGGCACCGCCAGGGCACCGTCGTCCAACACCACCTTCCCGATCGTGCCCCCGTCGTAGTAGCCGTTCGCGTGGTAGTGCAGGAAACCCCGGTCACCGCCCGGCCGCAGCCACGTGGTGTCGGCGAACACCAGGCCCCGGAACGTCACGTTCTGGGTGCCGGTGGCGTGCAGCAGCACTTCCAGGGCGGGGGCGACCACGTTCGGCTGCTCGTCCGGGTGGGGGAGGTAGTGCAGGACGTGGTGACCGGGCCGTGAGCGGTCCAGGGCGAACGTGCCGGGCTCGGTGAGGAACGACGGGTCGTTCTCCAGCCGGGTCGGCTCCTGGGGACCGACCATCACCTGGCCGGACCACTCGGAGTTGTAGATCTCCATCGCCCAGCCGAAGGCGGGCTGCGCCATGGTGATCACGGTCTCGCCGCCGTCACGGGTGACCGACGCGACCGGGATGCGGGCCTCGGTCCACGGGTAGACGCCCCGGTGCACGAACTCGACCGCTGCCGCGTTCCGCCAGTTCAGCGGGCTGTCGGTGACGTAACCGGTCGTGGTGCGGCGCACGTCGCCGGGGATCGCGTCGATACCGGCACGCTCGACCCGCCGGCCGTTCACGGTGAGGTGGCGGGTGACCAGGTCGCCGACGTCGGCCCGCCACACGCCGTCCTGGTCCCGTTGGCCGGTGATCTCGCGCCCGCCGCTGATCACGGCTTCCTCCTGCGCGTCGGTGCCGTGGCCGAACGCCTGGTAGACGATCCGGTGCCCGTCGCGGCCGGAGTCGTCCTCGGTCAGCTCGAACGGTTCGGTGAGCACGTGCGTGCCCGCTCTGAGGTGCACGACGACGTCACCGCCGGCCTCCCTCGCCGCACGTCGTGCGCGCTCTAACGTGGCGAACGGCCGCTCGACGGTGCCTGCCGTGGAATCGTCCCCGCTGGGGGAGACGTAGAACTCGACCATGTCCACACCTCCAATGTTTATGACGTAAACAGATCCGATGTATATCATGGGCACGGAGGTGCGTGATGGGGAAAGCCGACGATCCCGACCGCGGAGTCGAGCTCCTGTGGGGCGAGCGGTCGGCGCTGACCTTGGAGCGGATCGTGGGCGCCGCGGTCGAGGTGGCCGACGCCGAGGGCCTGGCCGGGTTGTCCATGCGCAAGGTCGCCGAACGGCTGGACTTCACCACCATGTCGCTCTACCGCCACGTGCCCGGCCGCGACCACTTGGTCGACCTCATGCGCGACGCCGTGCTCGGCGAACCACCCCCGGCGATACCGGGCGGCGGGTGGCGGGCGCGCCTGGAGGCTTTCGCCCGACTGGCCTGGGAGCTGCGGAAACGGCACCCGTGGCTGGCCGAGCTGCGGGGCAATCGGCACTTGCCGGGCCCCAACGCGATGGCCCACTACGAGCACGCGTTGGCCATCCTCGCGGACACCGCCCTCGCCCCGGCCGAGGTGGTCGCGGCGGTCGGCCTGGTCGGCCGCTTCGTGGATGCGGAGGCGTTGGCGCTGGTCGAGGCCGCGCAGGTGGAGCGGACCACCGGGTTGAGCGACGAGGAGTGGTGGGGCGCCCGCGACACGCTGTTCGCCCGGTTCGACCGCTACCCGGTCGTGTCCGGGCTGTGGGAGGCCGGGGGCTTCGACCAATCCGTGGCGCCGTTCGAGTTCGGCTTGGCGCGGCTGCTCGACGGTATCGAGATCCTGGTTCGACAGCGTGATGTAAAGCGTGATGAAACCTGCCGGGTATGTGGCAACCCGGTCGAGCAGCCGGCCTCCGGACGTCCCCGCGCGTACTGCTCGCGCGGGTGCCAGCAGCGTGCCTACCGCAGCCGGAAGTCGAACTGAACCGCCCACCGACCCCTCCTCGGGCCGGTGGGCGGCGGGCGGTTGCGGTTCGTCAGACCTGGACGGTGGGCAGCACGATCAGCTGCCGCAGGTTCACCTGCTTGGGCCGGCTGGTCGCGAACCCGACCACGTCACCGATGTCGGCCGGCGACAGCGGCGGCACCTGCTCCAGCCACGCCTCCAGGTGCGCGTCCACGTCCGGGTTGTCCATGTGGTCGCCCAGTTCCGTCGCGACCAGGCCGGGCTCGATGTTGGTCACCCGCACGCCCAGCGGACCGAACTCGGTGCGCAGGTTCGCCGACAGGTGCGTGACGGCGGCCTTGGTGGCGGTGTAGACGCCGTAGTTGGGGAACGCCAGGTGCGCGCCGACGGACGAGATGTTCACCAGGTCCGCCGGGCCCTGCGCACCGGCCTCGACCAGGTCGTCGGTGAACGCCTTGGTCACGTTCAGCAGGCCCTTGACGTTGGTGTCGATCATCCGGTGCCACTCGTCGTCCCGGCCCTCGGTGATGGGGTTGGCGAGCATGACGCCCGCGTTGTTCACCACCAGGTCCACCCGCCCGAAGGCGGCGTGGATCGTCGCCACGGCCTCGGTCAGGTCTTGGGTGATGTCGGCGGACACCGCAAGCGCCTGGCCGCCCTCGGCGGCGATCTTCTCGGCCAACCCGGTGAGCCGGTCCGCCCGACGTGCCAGCAGTGCGACCTTCGCCCCCGACCGGGCGAGGACGAGCGCGATCTCGGCGCCGATGCCACTCGCGGCACCGGTGACAACGGCTGTGCGGTCGGTCAGGTCGTAGGTATCGGCAAGGTCGTAGGTCATGCCAAGAACACTGGACCTGATCTCCGCGGGTACCAGAGGTTCTGCTCTACCTGTGGAGCCGCGTTCCCTAGGACTGGCAGTACCCAGGCTAGGTGTGCCACAGCCGGCCATACTGGGTGGGTGAACCACGACCTCGGCGAGTTCCTCCGCAGCCGCCGGGCTCGCGTCCGCCCGGCCGACGTGGGCCTGCCCGGCGGTGGCCGCCGCCGCGTCCCCGGCCTGCGCCGCGAGGAGTTGGCGTTGCTGGCGGGCGTGAGCGTGGACTACTACATGCGCCTGGAACAGGGCCGCACCCCCGCCGTCTCCGACTCCGTCTTGGACGCCGTCGCACGCGTGCTGCGCCTGGACGAGACCGAACGCGCCCACCTGCGCAACCTCGTCCGCCCGGCCCTCTCCAAACGCCCCGCCCCGCAACGCGTCCGCCCCGGCCTGCGCCGGTTGCTGGAGATGGCCGACGACGTGCCCGCGTTCGTGATGGGCAGGCGCTCGGACGTCCTGGCGTGGAACCCGTTGGCGGATGCCCTCTACGGCTTCACCGCCATGACACCGGAGGAGCGCAACTCGGCCAGGCACACGTTCCTGCGCCCCGATGCGCGCACGTTCTACCGCGACTGGCCCGCGGTCGCCGCCGACATGGTGGCCTTCCTCAGGCTCGACGCCGGCCGCAACCCCGACGACGCACGGCTGGCCGCGTTAGTGGGGGAGCTGTCGGTGAAGGACGAGACGTTCCGCAAACTGTGGGCGCAGCACAAGGTCCAGGAGAAGACCCACGGCACCAAGCTCATCAACCACCCGGTGGTCGGCGATCTGGACCTCGACTACGAAACCCTGCAACCCACCGGCGACCCGGACGTGTTCCTGGGCATGTACACCGCCAAAGTCGGCTCCCCCACCGAGGAACGCCTGAAACTCCTGGCCAGCTGGGCCGCGTCAGTCGACGCCTGATTCCCGTGACCGCTCGATAATGGCGACCTCGCGCCCGGTGGAAGCGTGACCCTCAGGAACAGCGCGTTCCCGCGGCCGGCAGCTTCAGGTTGATCAAATACTCGTGCCCGGCCTCGTCCACGCACGCGTTGCCGTGCAAGTACACGGTGTGCTGGTTGCCCTCGAACGTCAGCAGCCCGCCACCCAACTCCTTCGCCAGGCTCACGCCCGCCTCGTACGGCGTGGCCGGGTCACCGGTCGTCGACATCACCAGCACCGGCGGCAGCCCGGCCACGGCCTTGTGCTCCTGCACGCTCGGCGGCACGGGCCAGAACGCGCACGCGTCCAGCGCGGCCGCCGCCGGCTGACCGTCGTCCAGGAACGGCGCGGCCGCCTTGTACCGGCGCGCCACGTCGTTGAGCACGTTCTTGTCCGTCATCCGCGGCTCGTCCACGCACTTCACGGCCACGAACGCGTCGGTGATCGTGGAGTACCGGCCCTGCTTGTCGCGGTCGAAGTAGTTGTCCGCCAACAGCATCAGCACGTCACCGCGGTTGTTCTTCAGCTCGGCCAACCCGGCGTTCAGCGGCGCCCACAGCTCTTCCGAGTACATCGCCTGGATGGCACCGGTGATGGCGTCGTTGTACGACAGCTTCCGGTCGCCCACCCCCACCGGCTGCTGCACCAGCGGCAACGTCAGATCGCGGAACGCCTGGTTGGCCTTCGACGGATCGGTGCCCAACGCGCAGTCCTGACGAGTGGCGCACCACGCGGCGAACGCGTCGAACGCCTTCTGGAACCCGGCGCCCTGCGCGATCAGCGACTCCACCTGGTTCTGCGTCGGGTCCACCGCGCCGTCCAGCACGAGCGCCCGCACGTTGCCCGGGAACGCCTGCGCGTACGCCGCGCCGATGTGCGTCCCGTACGAGTAGCCGAGGTAGGTCAGCTTCTCGTCGCCCAACGCGGACCGCATCACGTCCAGGTCCCGCACCACGTCCCTGGTACCGACGTTGGCCAGCACGTCGACCCCGGTCACCGACGCGCACTTCTCCGCGTACGCCTTGTTCTCCGCCTCGGTCTGCGCCACCCCCGACGGCGACGCGTCCACGTCGTTGTCCAGCCGGTCGGCATCCCGTTCCGCGTCGGTCAGGCACTTGACCTGCGGCTCGCTCGCCCCGACACCGCGCGGGTCGAAGCCGACCAGGTCGAACCGGTCGCCCAGCGCAGACGACTTCACCTCCGAGGCCAGCCCCGCCGCGGCGGCCATGCCGGACGCGCCCGGACCACCCGGGTTGATGATCAACGACCCGATCCGGTCCTGCAGCGCGCGTTGCCGCAGCAGGCCGATCTTGATCGTGCGGCCTTCGGGCTTGGCGTAGTCGAGCGGCACTTCCATCCGGGCGCACTCGATCGACTTCTTGTTCTTGAACAGCGTCGACGTCGACCCGGTCGTCGCGTACGGCTCGCAGTCCTCCCAGCCCAGCTGCTGGCTGTAGAACCGCTCCAACCCGGCGGGCACGGCGCCGGCCGGTCCTCGCTGCTCCAGCGCGGTCCCGGCGGTGGGTGACCCGGGCACGACACTCGTGCACGAGGCGAGGAGCGGGAGGGCGAGGAAGAACATCATCCGACGGCGCACACCTTCGATCGTATGTGTGACTCGTCGGCCACAACGCCCGCCAAGGTTGCTCCGAGTGAGCGAGAATGCCTCCATGCCACAGCTCCGACTCGCCCTCGCCCAGGTCAACGCCTGTGTCGGCGACCTGGCGGGCAACACCGAACTCGTCGTCGAGTGGTCCCGCAAGGCCGCCGAGGCCGGCGCCCACCTGGCCGTCTTCCCCGAAATGGTGCTGACCGGGTATCCGGTCGAGGACCTCGCGCTGCGCGTGTCGTTCGCGGAGGCGTCCAAGGAGGCGTTGACCAAGCTCGCGACCAGGCTGGACGAGGCGGGGTGCGGCGACCTGGCGGTGTTCGTCGGCTACCTCGACCGCGACGAGCGCGGGATGCGCAACTCCGCCGCCGTGCTGCACGGGGGCGAGGTGGTGGCGCGGCAGAACAAGCACCACCTGCCGAACTACGGCGTGTTCGACGAGCGCCGGTACTTCACGCCGGGCGACGCGCTGGAGGTCGTGCGGGTGCACGGCGTCGAGGTCGGCATGGCGATCTGCGAGGACCTGTGGCAGGAGGGCGGGCCGGCCGCCGCACTCGGTGAGGCGGGCGTGGACCTGGTGGTCTCGCCGAACGCTTCGCCGTACGAGCGAAAGAAGGACGACGCCCGACTGCCCATGGTGGCGCGCCGCGCGGCCGAGGCCCGTGCGCCTCTCGCGTACGTGAACCTGATCGGCGGGCAGGACGAGCTGGTGTTCGACGGCGACACGATGGTCGTCGCCGCGGACGGCTCGCTGATCACCCGGGCGCCGCAGTTCGTGGAGCGCCTGGTGGTCCTGGACCTGGACCTCCCCGGTGGCGCGCCGCGAACCGAAGGTAGTTACGCCGGGTTTATGGTCCACCGCCGATCCTTGTCCCATGACCCACTCCCGGCCTACGACCCGCTGCCCGTCCCGCAGCCCGCCGAGCCGCTGTCCGACGAGGCAGAGGTGTGGCACGCGCTCGTCACCGGGCTGCGCGACTACGTGCACAAGAACGGCTTCCGCTCGGTCGTTCTCGGGCTGTCGGGCGGCATCGACTCGGCGGTCGTCGCCGCGCTGTCCGTCGACGCCCTGGGGCCCGACAACGTGTACGGCGTCTCCATGCCGTCGGTGTACTCGTCGGACCACTCGAAGTCCGACGCGTACGACCTTGCCCAGCGCACCGGCTGCCACTACTCGGAGCAGCCGATCGCGGGCATGGTCAGCGCGTTCGTCGACCAGCTCGGCCTGACCGGGCTGGCGGAGGAGAACGTCCAGGCACGGTGCCGCGGCGTCACGTTGATGGGGTTGTCGAACCAGCACGGCCACCTGGTGCTGGCCACCGGCAACAAGACCGAGCTGGCCGTCGGCTACTCGACCATCTACGGCGACGCGGTGGGCGGCTTCGCGCCGATCAAGGACGTCCTCAAGACGCTCGTCTGGGACCTGGCGCGCTGGCGCAACGCCGAGGCCGAGAAGCTCGGCGAACTCCCGCCGATCCCGGAGAACTCGATCAGCAAGCCGCCGTCGGCCGAACTGCGCCCCGGCCAGGTCGACACCGACTCGCTGCCGGACTACGAACTGCTCGACTCGGTCCTGGACGACTACGTCGAGGGCGACAAGGGCTACCGCGACCTGATCGCGATGGGCTTCTCGCACGAACTGGTCGACAAGGTGCTGCGCATGGTCGACAAGGCCGAGTACAAGCGCCGCCAGTACCCGCCGGGCACCAAGATCACCTTCAAAGCCTTCGGCCGCGACCGCCGTCTCCCCATCACCAGCGGCTGGCGCGAGGGCTGACCGTTCTCGTCACCAGGTAGCGGTCGCCCCACCAACGCGACCGCTACCTGCTTTCACGCCTGACCCCTACGCACCTTCACGACCCGCCCCTGGGCACCTTCGCGACTTGCCCTTGAACACCGTGGGCCCGCCCGACCACAGGCGCACCCACCGCCCCGGACCTTTCGTCCTGCGGTCGCCCGTCCTGCGGTCGCCGTTCCCCCCGTCACATTCCATCTCCACCGTTGGAGTCGGTAGCCGACCCGCCGTACTCTAATTCCAACGCCAAGGTTGGAATTAGGGTCCCGCGCCACGTCTGGAGACCGCTGTTGCGAACCTCCCTCAACCGCCCACCCGAGCTGGCCCGCCCACCCGTGCTGGTCGCAGTCCTGGTAGCGGCCGTGATCCTCGCGGTCGGCCAGCTCTACCTCACCGTGCCGCTGCTGTCCGGGGTGGCGGAGCGCTACGACGTCCCCCTCTCCACGGCCGCGTGGGTAGGCGGCGGCTTCGGCTTCGCGTTCGCCCTGGGCACCCTCGTCTTCGGCACCATCTCCGACCGCTACGACCGACGCCACGTGATGGCCTTCGGCCTGGCCGCAGGCGCCGTGGTCTGCCTGATCGCAGGCACGTCCACCGCCTTCGCCCCACTACTGGCGGCCCGCACCGCGCAAGGCTTCCTGGCCGCAGCGATCCCGTCCGTGTCACTCGCCTACGCCGCCGAAGCCCTCCCACCCGCACGCCGAGCAGTAGGCGTGACGGCAGTGTCCGGCTCGTTCCTCCTGGCCGGCCTGATCGGTCAGGCGTACGCCCTGGGCGTTGACAAGGCAATCAACTGGCGCTGGGTCTTCTGGCTACTGGTCCCCATGCTGCTAGCCGTAGCCCTGGCCATCACCCGCCTCCCCCAAATCCCCCGCCCAACGCCCACCGCCCTGACCGCCACATTCACCCGCCTGGGCAACCTCCTCCGCCGCCCACCCCTACTAGTCGCCTACGCAGGCGCAATCACCCTCCTACTCACCTTCGTAGGCATGTACACCGCCCTGACCACAACCGTCGGCGAGCGCTACGGCATCCACAACGCCACCGACCTCCTCCTACTGCGCCTACCCGGCCTACCCGGCATCGCCCTAGGCCTGTTCGCAGGCCCCCTGATCACCCGCTTCACCGCCCACCGCGTAGCCCCAGCCGCATTCCTCGTAGCCGCCTCCGGCCTAGCCCTGGAAGCCACCGCCCCCACACTCCCCGTACTGCTGGTCGGCAGCGCGATCTTCGTAGCAGGCCTGGCCGTCACCATCCCCGCACTCGTATCGCTGGTCAGCCAAGCCTCCGGCGAGGCAAGAGGAGCAGGCCTGGCCGGCTACGGCTTCCTGGTCGGTCTAGGCGGCGGCATCAGCCCAGTCCTCGTAACCGCCCTAGCCCCAGCCGGCTTCGCCACAATCTGCCTAACCCTCGCCGCCCTACTAACCCTCGCCGCCGCCACCCTCGCCCTCGGCGCCCGCCCAACCCCAGTACCCGCCGCCCCCTGACCCCAGCCGGGCCGGCGCCGGTACCCGCCCACACCCGAGCCCCCGCCCCGGTACCCGCCCACACCCCCGGCTGGCCTGCCGCGCCCTGAGCCCAGCCCCGGCTCCGGTCTGCTGCGCCCTAAAGCACAGCCCCAGCCTCGGTGCCCTGCCGCGGCCCCGTGCCTAGCCCCAGCCCGGTGCCCGCTGCACCCTCGCCCTGGCACCGGCGACGGCTGCACCTGACGCTGGTCCGTCGCCGCTGGCCGGGCCGCACCGCGGCCTGACGCCGCGAGATCGCTTCTGCCCGAGCGTGTCGCCGTCCGGCCTGGCGCTCAGGGCTGAGGCTCGGGGCTGGCGGTTCGGCTGGTGCCGGGTCTGTTTCCGGCAGTCCGTCTGCGCCGCCGCCGGCTCGTCGTTGCCGCCACCGGCTCGTGGCTGGTGGTCGGGTGGTTGGTGCACGTCGGGGGTTGGTCGCGGTCCTCGTTGTTTCAACCGACGTTTTAGTCGGTCGATAACGGCGTTTTTTGTAGGTGTTCGGGTCATGATCACCCGATCGTGTTGCTGGTGATCATGGCATCACGAGTCTACCGCGTGGCTGTGACCTGCGCAGATGATGCCATTCGGTGAGCCGCCTCGACCACCGCCGCACGTCGCCGTGCGACGTCCACTGGGCCGGTCACCATCCGGGCCAGTTGGGGGACGGCGGCCCACCACGCGGCCAGTGCCACGATCATGAACATGAGATCCGCGGCTACCGGCGAAGGTGCCAGCAAGCCGTCCGCCTGCGCCGCACGGAAAGCCTCGACCTTGCGGCGGTAGTGCGCGACCCGTCCGTCTTCGTCGGGCACCGCCGCGTCTCCGTACTCCAGGGCCTCCCACTGCAACAACCGCACCAGGTGTGGGTGGGCCACGTGGTAGTCGAAGCACCGGCCCGCGTACTCGCCGACGTCCCGCAGGGAATCGAACGGCGTGGCTGCGGCGATTTTTGCCAGCTCGTCCGACAACACCGTGGTGAACAGCTGTTCCTTGTCACCGAAGTAGTTGTAGAGCCGTTCCTTGTTCACCCCGGCCCGCGCCGCGATCCGCTCCACCCGAGTGCCCGCCAGCCCGTGCGCGGCGAACTCCACGACTGCCGCCTCCTTCAGGCGTCGACGCGTTTCCTCGGTGTTCCAGGCCACGTCGCGATGATAACCAACCGGATCGTTGCCTTCACCGAACCCGAGATCGAGTCCGAGTCCTGGTCCGGGTCGAAGTCGTGCGGGGTAGGAGCAGGGACGCCGCCGCGCCCAACGCGCAGATCGCCGCCGTGATCCAGAAGATCTCGTGGTACTCCGTCAGCAACGCCGCCGTCAGCGCCTCCCGATAAGCCGCCGCCTTCTCGGCGAACTCCTCCGGCGACATCCCGAACGGCAACGGCGTGTCCAGGTCCGCCGTCAGCTCCTGGAACCGGTGCAGCCCCCAAGCCGACAACCCGGCCACGCCGACCAACATCCCGGTCATCCGCGCCACCACCACCGCAGCCGACGCGACACCGTGCTGCGCGGACGGCACGGCCCGCAGCACCGCCGCCGACACCGGCGCGATCACCAACCCCAGCCCGAACCCGGCCACCGCCAGGTCCCGCCCGACCACGAACGACGACACCGAAGCCGGCCACTGCGCGATCAACACGTAAGCCGAGCAGGCCACCGCCAACCCGGCGAACGACACCCACCGGTCACCGAGCCGGGTCCGCGCCGCCAACCACCCACCGACCAACGCACCCACCGGCAACGCGATCAGGAACCGCGCCAACATCCCCGCCGCCGCGGCCGAGTCACGCCCCAGCACGGTCTGCGCGAACAGCTCCACGTCCACCAACGTCACCATCAACGCCGCACCGGCCGCCAACGACACCCCCAGCGACGCCAGGAACGGCCGCATGGCCACCCCCGTCGGGTCCAACAGCCGCACCGACGACCGCCGCTCCCACAGCACGAACGCCACGAACACCACCACCGCCGCACCGAGCACCGGCAGCCCCCACGAAGGCAGCACCGAACGTGACGGATCAGGGTTGTAAAGCCCGACGACCAGCAACGACAGCGCCAACGCCAACAACCCGCCGCCGACGAAATCGATCCGCACCGACGACCCCGAAGACGACGCCGAAGAAGACCGCGGCACGGTCAACTGCACGACCACCATCGCGACCACGGCCAACGGCAGGTTCACCCAGAACACCCACCGCCAGCTCTGCGGCTCCACCGACTCGAAGAACGACCAGGCGTTGAACAACGACGCCACACCGACGCCGTACAGCGTGCCCAGCACACTGCCCAACTCCTGCGCCGCACCCACCACACCCAGCGCCGAAGCCCGCCGTTCCGAAGACCACAGATCCGCGACCAACGCCATCGTCACCGGCAGCAACGCCCCACCGGCCAGCCCCTGCACCACCCGCCCGGCCACCAGCAGCGGCAGATCACCGGCCAGCGCCGTCACCGCCGACCCGACCGCGAAGAACACCAGGCACAGGTGCAGCACCAACCGCCGCCCGAACCGGTCGGACAGCTGCCCGAGCAACGGCATCCCGGCCACGTACCCGAGCAGGTACCCCGTCACCACGGGCGTCGCGCGTTCCAGGTGGTTCACCGGAATGCCCAGGTCACGCACCATGTCCACGAGCACGCCGACGACCACGTACGCGTCCAGCGCCCCCAGCAGCACGGCGAGGGCACCGGCGCCGATCGCCAACCGCCGCGCCTTCACCGCCGAGTTCACCGCCGAGCTCACGCGGGCGGCGTAACGGTGACGGGCTTGTTGAAGTCGGTCAGCTCGACGGTGACCTTCGCCCCGCTCGGCAGCTCGAACAGCGCCTTCTCCAGCTTGTCCTCACGCACGGTGAACGTGGAGGCCACGTCGGAGTCGATACCCGGCACCAGCCCGGCGACGATGTCACGCGGCACGGTCGCCGTGACCACCGAAACGCCGTCCGCCGAACTGACGGTCTTCGCGTCACGCGCCTCGGCCAGCACCCGCGCCACACCCTTGTCCGGGTCGAGGATCGCGGTCGGGTCGTACACCTGGCCCGCGAGCGCCGCGGGCAGCTTGGTGAACCCGCCGGTCGGACCCTTGAAGTGCAGGTCCTGCCCGACGAGCACGTACTCGACCTCGATGAGCTGGCCGAACTGGTCGATCTTGGCCCGGCCCTTCGACTCGCCCTCGGCGTTCAGGTCGCCCTCGGCGTCCTTCACGGGCACGCCGGGCAGCTCGCCGTCGACCTTGATCAGGAAGTGGGTGCTGGTCACCGACTTCATGCCCGCGGCGGCCTTGGTCACCAGTTCCGACCCGGCGGGCAGGTCACCACCGCCGCCGCCCGACGACGTGCAGCCCGCCACGAGGGCGAGCAGGAGCGACCCGATCAGGGTGCGACGAGGGAGCATGGGTGAATCGTAGATCCCACTGGAACGGGACAGGGCAAAACACCCGATCGGGGCCATGACCTGCGGTTTCCGGTCAAGGCGGCAAACGGTGCAGCACGTTCGGCCGAGTCGGCAACGCGAGGTTAACCGTCCTTACCTAGGCTTCGTGTCATGAACCGCCAGCAGGAGTTCGTGCTCCGCACCCTTGAGGAACGCGACATCCGGTTCGTCCGGCTCTGGTTCACGGACGTTCTGGGCTTCCTCAAGTCGGTCGCGATCGCGCCCGCCGAGCTCGAAGGCGCCTTCAGCGAGGGCATCGGCTTCGACGGCTCGGCCATCGAGGGCTTCGCCCGGGTCTACGAATCCGACATGGTGGCCAAGCCGGATCCGTCGACGTTCCAGGTGCTGCCGTGGCAGACGCCGGACAAGAGCCACTACTCGGCGCGGATGTTCTGCGACATCGCCATGCCGGACGGCTCGCCGTCGTGGGCGGACCCGCGGCACGTGCTGCGCCGCACCCTGGCCAAGGCCAGTGAGGCGGGCTTCACCTGCTACGTGCACCCAGAGATGGAGTTCTTCCTGCTCAAGGGGCTGCCGGACGACGGGGCCGAGCCCATTCCGGCGGACAACGGCGGTTTCTTCGACCAGACCAGCCACGAGACCGCGACGCACTTCCGCCGCCACGCCATCGAGGCGCTGGAGGCGATGGGCATCTCGGTCGAGTTCAGCCACCACGAGGGCGCGCCCGGCCAGCAGGAGATCGACCTGCGCTACGCCGACGCGCTGACCATGGCCGACAACGTGATGACGTTCCGGTACGTGGTGAAGGAGGTCGCGATCACCCAGGGTGTGCGGGCCTCGTTCATGCCGAAGCCGTTCACCAACCAGCCAGGCAGCGGCATGCACACGCACGTCAGCCTGTTCGAGGGCGACCGGAACGCGTTCTACGACGCCGAGGACCCGTACCAGCTGTCCGACACGGGCAAGATGTTCGTCGCCGGGCTGTTGAAGCACGCCCGGGAGATCTCCGGTGTGACCAACCAGTGGGTGAATTCCTACAAGCGCCTGATCGTGGGTGGCGAGGCGCCGACGGCGGTGTGCTGGGGCCACGCGAACCGGTCCGCGCTGGTCCGCGTGCCGATGTACTCGCCGGGCAAGTCGTCGTCACGTCGGGTGGAGGTCCGCACGCTGGACTCGGCCTGCAACCCGTACCTGGCGTACGCGGTGATCCTCGCGGCCGGCCTCAAGGGCATCGAGAAGGGCTACGAGCTGCCGCCGCCCGCCGAGGACGACGTGTGGTCGTTGACCGACCGGGAACGACGTGCGGCCGGGTACGACAACCTGCCGCAGAACCTCGGCGAGGCGTTGACCGAGATGGAGAACTCCGAACTGCTCCCTGAAGCGCTGGGTGAGCACGTGTACGACTTCTTCCTGCGCAACAAGCGCACCGAGTGGGACGCGTACCGGCGCAGCGTGACGCCGTACGAGTTGCGCACCCTGTTGCCGGTCCTGTGAGGGAAACACCTGTGCGGGTGGTCCGCACCGGCCACTCGGAGAAGCTAGGTTTGCAGACCGTGACCGAGGTGCCCGCGCGTTCGGAATCCCGTCCCACGTTCATCGCGTGCACGGTGGCGACCGCCGCCGAGCTGCCCGCCGTGAAGGTGCTGTCCAGCTCGTTCCTGGCCAACCACCCCCAGGCCAGGTTCCTGGCGCTGGTGGTCGACGCCCTGCCGGAGAACTCCGGTCCGGGCCTGGTCACCCCCGCCGACCTGGGGATGAGCCGGGAGGAACTGGCCGAGCTGGCGACCGGCTGCACCGCCGCGCAGCTGTGCGGCGTGCTGCGACCCAAGCTCCTCGAACAGCTGCTGGGCCAGGGCGTGCCGGTGCTGTACCTGGACCCGTGGGTGCAGGTCCTCAACCCGCTCACCGAACTGGTCGAGGCCGCCGTCCGCCGCGGCCCGCTGGTCCTGCTGCCCAGATCGCTGCGCCCGCTGCCGGACGACGGCCTGCGGCCCACGCCGACCGAACTGCTGGAGACGGGCGTCTTCGACCCCGGGTTCCTGCTGGTCGCGCCTGGTGCCGAGCCGTTCCTGCAGTCCCTGGACGTGCAGCTGCGCCGAACCCCGGACGCCACCAAGGCCGTGCTCGACATGGCGCCCGCGCTGGTGAACCTGCACGTGCTGCGTGACGCGACGGTCGGCCTGTCGGTGTGGAACGCGCCCCAACGCGACCTGCACCGAAGCCCGGACGGGGCGTTGACGACCCTCGGCGAGCCGGTGCGCAGCGTCCACTTCGCCGGCTTCGACCCCCAACGCCCCTGGCTGCTCTCCGCACACTTCGCCGACCGCCCGCGCGTGCTCCTGTCGGAACACCCGCACCTCGCCGAACTGTGCACGACGTACCGGGCGGAGCTGATCCGCAAGGGCCACACGCCGCAGAAGGTGCGCTACGGCTTCGGCCAACTCGCCGACGGCACCCAGATCCCGGACGAACTGCGCGCGGACTACCGCCAAGCCGCCAGAACCCACCCCGGCTCAGCGTTCAGCCCCGAAGGCTGGACCTCCTCCGCCGAGCCCGCCGACTCGCTCCACCCCGCCGGTGCCGCGACTTCCGCCGACACCCAGCCCGCCACGACCCCCGCCGCGCCGCCCTCAGCCGACCGTGCCCGACCGGTCACCGAGCCGGCCGCCGACGTCACGACCTCCGCGCACAGCCTGGTCAACTCGAACACCCCGGCTGTGACCTCGGCGAACGGCTCCCGGCCAACCGCTGAGCCCGCCGACCAGAGCACGCCGGCCATCGGCACCGCGATGTCGGTCGACAGCCGGGCCAGTTTGAACGGGTCCGCGCCGACTCCGGCCGGCTCCGGCAAACCAGCCGCCGACGCACTCCAGTCCGCTGCCGACGCCAAGACCACCGCCGACAGCCCGGCAGCCCCGAATTCCCCTGCGTCGACCTCGACGAACGCCGCTCGATCAGCCGCTGAGCCCGCCGACCCGAGCGCGCCGGCCGTTGGTGCCTCGACGTCGGCCGATAGCCAGGCCACCCCGGACACCTCCGCGAAATCCGCCGCCGTCGAGGCCAAGCCGACCACCGGCCGCACCGTGCCCGCGTCCGGTCGGATCCAGCCCGGTGTCGCCGCTTCGGTTACCGACCGCACCGCCCCCGCGCCCCAGCCGGGCACCCTCGGAGACCACCCCAAGCCCGCCTCCGACCGGCCCCAACCCGGCCCGGTCGAGCACACCCCAGCCACCACCCCAGCCACCACCCCAACCTCCGGCCGCACGCAATCCCCGGCCGTCCGCACCACCCCACCCCCCGCCTTCGGTCCCGACGGCGGAGCGGGTTTCGTGGCCTGGGCGAGTGAGCCCGCACCCGGACTCCGGGGCAGCACCCGCTGGGCCGCCGCCCTCTGGCGCTCCGACCCGGCGCTGCGCACCCAGTTCCCCGACCCGTTCGGCGCGGACAGCGTGGCCTTCCGCGACTGGTGCGCGAGCGTCGGCGTGGCCGCGGGCCGGTTGCCGGTGAGCGCGATCCCGCGTGCCCGAGCCGAAGCCCCCGTCCTGCACGACCAGCTCGGCGTCTCCGTCCTCGGCACCGGCCCGATCGCCGAACTCGTCCACGCCGCCGCCCGCGCCTCCGGCCTGCCGACCTCCACCACCGCCGGCTACCCGGTCGTGGTCCGCGTCGGCACCAACGACCAGGTCCCGGACAGCCGATTCGTCGTCGACTACCTCATGGACGACGACGACCAGCCGACCGACGCCAACGAACTCTGGGTCCCCTCCGAGACGACCCGCGTCGCCCGGGAACGCCAAGGCGGCCCGGCCGTCCGCGTTCTCCCGCTCCCGGTGCGGGTAGCCGACGCCAAGAAACCCGAAGAGCACGAAGGCGTGATCTTCGGCGCCCTGGCCAACCACACCATCGACCGCGCGGGCAACGTGCTGGGGGCCGTCTCGGCGTTCCTCTCCGCCTTCCCGGACCGCACCGACGTGACGCTGCGCATCGAGGTCACCCACGCGCAAGCCCACCCCGAGGCCGCCGAACGACTGCGCCTGGCCACCGCCGGCGACCCGCGCATCGAACTGGTCGACACCCTCGGCACCGTGGACTGCCTCGTCCACCTGCACCGGGGCGGCGCGGACGACCGGATCGCGCACACGCTCGCCCGGCACGCGGCCGTTGCCACACCGATCCTCACTTCGCAGCACGGCGCGGTCGTCGAGCTGTTCGACAAGTCCGCCGTGATCTTCGTGCCGTGCCGCCAGGGCGTCGAACCCGACATCCAGGCCGCCGCCAAACTCATGCACGCCCTCGCCGACGACCTGCCCGCCGCCGTCGCCATCGGCAGCAAGGGACGCGAGCACGTCCGCGCCACGCGCGACGTCGCCAAGGTCGGCGAACTCCTCCGCGAACGCGTCGAGCACGCCTACCGAGGCTGGCGCGCACGCCGCGCCAAGCCCTCACCGACCGTCGATCCGATGAAGGCGCTGCACTCGGCGAAGCACGCCCTGCTGCGCCAGCCGGACGTCGGCACGGCCAGCCGCACGCCCATGGCGCCGCAACTGCGCAAGATGGTCCTGCGCGTGCTCGACCACTACGACAACCACATGCGTGACGTGCTCGGTTCTCTGGTGGACGGGGTCGAGCGCACGGTCGCCGAGCTGGTCCGCCGCCAGGACGACATCTCCACCGGCGTCGGTCTCGGCGAACTGGAGGTGTTGCGCGCCGAACTCGAACAGCACGCCGACCACCAGGGCCACCTCGCCGACCAGCTCGTCGGCATCGACGACGGCGTGGTCCGGGTGCGCGCCGACATGGCCGGCCAGGGACGGCGGCTGCGCGAGATCGAGGACGCCGTGGTGGGCGAGGCCGCCAAGCGCGCCAAGCAGAGCGACGCCCTGGCCCACCGCATCGACAAGCTCGCCGTCGCGCTCGAACGCACCCTCGACCGGATCGACTCGCTGGAGTCCAAGGTCGTGGACGTGATCCGGGACCGCGACACCAAGCTCGACTCGGGTCTGCGCGCGGCCAACCAGGCCCAGCAGACCGCCGACGCGCTGCGCCGGGTGGTGGTGCGCGAGCACGAACGGCACAGCGACACCGTGCCGCGCAGTTCTCTCGTGCTGACCGACGTCGGCCTGCTGCGCCTGCCGTCGGACGACGCGTTCATGCTGCCGATGCTGTCCAGCAACGGGGTGTGGGAGACCGACCTGTCGGAGCTGATCGATTCGGTGGTCGAGCCGGACGGCATCTTCCTCGACGTCGGCGCGTACGTCGGCTACCAGACCGTGCGCATGCTCAGCCGGTTCGGCACGGGCGGCGCCGTGGTCGCGGTCGAGCCCTGCCCGTCCGCGCGGGCGCTGCTGCGGCACAACGTCGACGTCAACCTGCCCGAACGGCTCGCCCAACAGCTCGTCCTGGTGGACGCCGCCGCGTGGGAGAGCACCGGCGAGCTGGCCACCCAACCGGCGTTGACCGGCGGTGTGTCGGTGTCGCCGCTGCCGGAGGACGCCGGGGACGACGTGCCGAGGGTGCGTGCGACCAGGCTCGACAAGGAGCTGGAGGCCGTGCCGGCGTTGCAGGGCCGCAAGCTGTCCGTCGTCCGGGTGGACGCTCCCGGTCGTGGTCACCGGGCGTTGGCCGGACTGGTGCGCCTGCTGCGCCGGGATCGCCCGCACGTGTTCCTGGAGTTCTCCGCCTCGGCGACGGAGGGTTTCGGCGACGATCCGGTCACGGTCCTGAAGGAGTTCCGGATCTGGGGCTACGACCTGGTGCCGGTGGCCACCCGCGAGGTGGCCTCACCGGAGCAGATCGTGGCCGCGATGCAGGGGATGCGGACCACCTCGCTGTGGCTGCGACCGCGTCCGGTGGCGCCCAAGGGCCCCGGTCCGCAGGTCGCCGCGCCGGTCCGCACCGCTCCCGCAGCCCGCTGACCAGGCGATTTGACATCGGTCAAGGTCGTGAGTAACTTTTGTCGAGTCGCCAGCAAGAACCTCGGAACGAGCGGTTGACACCGCGAATCGGGCCGAGTAGACTACTGCGGCGCAAGCCTCCAGAAGCGAATAAGTAGCACAAGGTGCTGCCTCGGCTCTGGAACAAGAACAAATTGAATGCAAAGCGAGTTCATCGCGGAGCCGAGAAGCCGAAACCGGCCGATTTGACACCGCGAAAACGAACCAGCTAAGCTTTCAACACAAGCGAAACACGGAAACACAAAGCCC
>NZ_MTQP01000063.1 GCF_001984175.1 Saccharothrix sp. ALI-22-I | reverse complement strand
AGTCCTTGGCGAACTCCTCGTCGCTCAGCAGGTTCTTGATGAAAGAGGTCAGCTTCTCGTAGGCATCGACGGCCATTTGTTGCTCCTCGGTTTCGGTGGGGCCCGTTCCTCGTTGGGCGTGTTACCAGGTTGCGCGGCTGGCCATGTCCGAGCGTCGGGGAGACCCCCGTCACGATGGGGGACCGCTAGGGGGAAGTCGGTGATCGAGGTCGCGTGCGTCGAGGGGGCGCCGAAAAACCCGTGCGTGCCCGGACGGTCACGCTTGGTCAGCGAGGATCTCGCGGAGCGCGGCGAGCAGCTCGGCCCGGGAGGCGGCGCCGAGTTTGGTCCCCGCCAAGGACTTCCAGGACACGCCCGAACAGGCGCACAACGTCCTGATGCGCGCAGAGCGCACTGACAGTTCCTCTGAGGCCACGTTCGGAGACCCACCCGGGAGTCGAACCCGGAATAGACGGCTTTGCAGGCCGCCCCACGACCGTCGTGACGTGGGTCGGGCGCCCCCTCGACGGGGGCGTTGCTGGTCTGGAACCACCGACCGCGGTCCACCGGGTCGGTCCCGGCGAGCCGCGGTGGTACTCGGCTCCAGCGGTGCCTCCACCAGGACTCGAACCTGGGACCTCGCCGTTCGTAGCGGCGCGCTCTGTCCTGCTGAGCTATGGGGGCGTGTGGTGGTGCGGGGAATTCTGCCGAGGGTGTCGTGAAATGACGTCCGCGGCGTGCGAATTGCTTTTCGGGGTGCACGAAAAGAGAAAGCCGCCCTGGTCGGTTTCCCCGACGGGCGGCTCCCTTGACCGGACCTTCAGCAGGTCACGGCGGGGAGCCCGGGCTACGGGAACAGCATCGACGCGTGTTCGTCATGTCCGCTCCTCCGGCTCGGTGTGTCTCCATGATGCCAATAGGCATCACGACCGTCAAACTATTTCCGACACCTTTCGAATCCGGTGGCAGGCGTCCCGCCTGGCGCAGGGCGTTGGCGGAGCGGTTGCTGCCGTTGGTGCGCGAGACGTTGGTGATCACGAGGCCGCCGGACTGCTTCCCGCGTGCTCGCCCGCCGTGGTCGTCGAGGCGCTGCCCGACCTGGAGCACGCGGTGACCAACTGGGGAGCGCTGGGGCGCCGTCATCCGGCGGTGGTGCTCGACTTCGTCACCGCCGAACTGTCTGCCACCGCGCCGGTGCGGTCGCGGAGCCGTTGAATCGGTGCCGCGACCGCCGCCGACAGTAGGTTGAGGCGGGCGGTCGAGGACTACCGCGATCGGCTGGACACGGTCATAGGCTTGTGACCGAAGATCACACCCACCCCTGTGGAGGATTGTCGGGCTGCTCGAGCGGGTGGAACCATGCCCCATGGCTCTGTTACCGAAGTACTCGGTCTATCACTCCGCGGTCCTCGACGCCGGTCCTGACGAAGTCTGGGACGAGGTGCGGGACATGATGGTGTTGCTCGACATCGTGTTCGGCGACGGCGTCAAGAACGCGCACTGGACCAACGGCGGCTCGGCCCGCAAGATCCCGTCGCTGTTCGAATTCACCCTGCTGCCGAACCACGACCTGGCCCAGGAGGAAGTGGTGGGCCGCTCGGAAACGGACCGCTCCCTGACCTACCGGTCGGTGGCACAGGTGCTTTTCATCGTCGACTACCTGGCCACCTACCGCGTCCGACCGGTGACGAACGAACCCGGCCGCAGCTTCATCGACTGGCGCCGCGAGTTCCGCGTGGTCCCGGACGCCCCGGACGGGTTCCTGGACGACCTCGAAGCCCTCTTCGCGCAAGAGATAGCCGCGGTGAAGGCCCATTTCACAGGCTGACGGGCAACGGGTCAGAGGGCGTTCGCCGCGCGATGGCGGTACGGCACGATCAACGCGGCGACGATCGCCGGCACGCAGATACCACCGGGAATCGCCGCCCTCCGTGCGTGACTGTGGACCGAGGCGCGCGGAGTGTCCGCACCTGTCCGCCGACGGTCAACGCGGAGCACGGAAGCGCGTCGCAGTGGCTGTGACCAGCGGTGTTCCGATGGAATCCGGTAGCGCGGCCGGGCGTCGGTCCGACTGTGGAGACGGACGGCCACGCGGGCGATCGCGGTCGACGGCAGGACATTGCGGGGTTCCCGTACCGGCGACACCGCTGCCCGGCACGCGATGGCCGCCTGCGACCAGGTCACCGGTGTGGTGCCGGCCGGCACCGACGTCGACGGAAAGACGAATGAGATCACCCGGTTTCAGCCGCTGCTAGAGCAGATCAGCGACCTGCGCAACACCATCATCACCGCCGACGCCCTGCACTGCCGGCGCGAGCACACCGGCTACCTCGCCGAACGTGGGAGGCGCCGTCCCGCACTCTCGACACGCACATCGCCGCGCTGCGCCGCGAGCTCGGCGACGCCCTGCGGATCGAGACCATTCGCGGTGTGGGCCACCGCGTGGCAGCCCACACCTGACCTGCTCACCAGGAGTGCGCGACGTCGATCACCAGTCGGTTGGGCAGGGTGAACACGCGGAACGGCAGCCGTGCCCGCACGCCGAGTCCGACCGTCGTCTGCCCCTCGAACGACCCGGCCCACGCGACCTGCCGGAACGTCTGGTAGCCGGTCACGTTCACCAGCTCGTCGCGGTTGGCGAAGGTGTAGGTCGGGTTGCCCCACTGGTCGTACGCGGGCGAGATCGCGATGATCCGCAACTTCGCCCCGCCCCGGAGCGGCACGAGTCTGCCCGAACCGTCCTCGTACACCTGGTCTGCGTACTGCACGTGGTAGCCGTCGCTGTTGCCGCGGAAGTCGAACACCAGCCGGTCGTAGCAGTCGTGCCGGCCGGCACGCAGACCGGTCATCTCCCCGGTCACGGTGGGCGTCGCCGACTTGGTCAGCGATCCCCACGTGATGCCGCAGTACGGTGCCGCCGTGGCGGTCGCGGGCACGACCAGGACCATCGCGACCAGTGCCGCCACCACCAGGATTGCTTTGCGTAGCATCTCCGTCATCCCTTCCTGAACGAGCCGAGCACCCCGGCCCTGCAAAAGGTGACGTGCATCACGCGGAGAGGTTGCCTGCCGATGCCGGTCGAGGTGTGATGCTCCGCAGCCTGCTCGTGCCGCTGGGCGCCGCCCTGGGTGCGCCGCCGGCGTTCGCCGTCGTGCAGAGCGAGAGCCAGGAAGCCTACCTCGACCGGCTGGGCGACGCGAGCCAGCTCGGTGGCGAGGCGGGCCAGGCGCTGCGCCGCGAGCAGTCCGCGACCGCTCAGCCCTGAAGCTCGGACGAGTTCCGACCGGTAGGCGTCGACGGCCGCAGTCGCCAAGGCGGCGTCGACGGAGAGTTGCATGCGGGCGTCGGCCAGGTGTCGCACCGGGTTCTTCGCCTGCCTGACCACAGTGGACAGGTGCTCGACGACCTCTGCGGACTCCTCCCGGAACGCCCGCAGCACCACGGCGGCGTAGTTTGAGCAGTTCTCCTTGGATTCTGCGGTAGCCCAGCCGGGGTCTTCTCGTGCCATCCGTCCGATCAACGCCACGACGGTGTCGTCGACCGGCGGGTACCCGGTCCAGTCCGGTTCGGGTAGGCCCACTTCCTCGCGACCAGGCGTCGGTGCCATCGCAGGATGCTGCTGCCCGGTGTCGCCAACCGGCGTCCACGCAGCAGGTGGGGAGTCGCCGCACCAGTGCGGCGAGCACCGCGCGGTCGGCCCAGCCCAGCCGCGGGGGTTTGGTGTAGACGGCGGTGATGTCGTCGCTTTGTGGGTGGGCGTGGCCTGCGTAGCGGCGGGCGATGGAGGGGCCGTAGTGGCGTTCGACCCAGGTGAGGGTGGTGTGGCGTGGCCGGTGGGTGGAGGTGTTGCGGGCGGTGACCAGGGGGTCGGTCGTAGAGGCGTCCGCGATGAGCGCAGCCGCTCGCGCGTGCTGCTCGGGTGTCGACGCGACGTCGGAGCGGGTTTGGACGGCGGTGTCACGGTCGCCGAGGATGCCGGTGGGATCACGTCGTGTTCACCCCCCGCGTTGCCTCCTGGTGAACCGCGTTGCCGACAAATGAAATCCGCCACATCCGCACACGCCGATCTGGTCTTTCGCCCATATGGGCCAGTAGTGTCTGGTCTCAACAGGGCAATGCGAAACACCCATACGGACGCAAGTCGGAGTGTGACGACGGACCTGAAATCGTCCCCTGTGGCGTCCCTCACGACTTTAGGGGAGTGAGTGAGAAACATTCAGCTTGCGGGCGCACCGCAACCGTGCGCCGTCGAGACGCGATCGGTGGACGGTGTCGCCGTGACGCGCGTGACCGGCGAAGTGGACATCGGCACCTGCGATCTCGTCCGCACGGAACTGATCAACCAGCTCACGGAAAGACCGGCCGGCCTGATCGCGGACCTGTCCGACGTCACATTCGTCGGCTCGATCGGCATCGCCATGCTGGTGACCGTGAGCGGCGAGGCCAAGCAGGAAGATCTCAACTTCACCGTCGCCGCCGACTGCCGCCCCGTGCTGCGGCTGTTGCACGTCGCGGGCGCTGTCGGGTTCCTCGCGCTGTTCCCGACACTGCCCGAGGCGCTGGCCGCTGTCCGCCCGGCCCCCGCGTAGCTGAGACATCAACGCTCGCTGCTTGCGCGCGTCGGCACTGTGGCTCTGATGTGGACGTAGCGGGTGGCGACTTCGAGCACAAAAAACACGGAGACCCTTTGAGCGTGACCGCGCAGTCGACGTGGAAGAAGTCGCAGGACAACATGGCGGCGGCCTGAGTGTGCAGGAATCGAACGTGCACACATTGGCGCAGTCCCTGGTCGATCTACTCATGGCCGCCTGACCTGTCCTGGGGCGTTGGCAGGCGCTGCTGGAGCGCAACATCTGCCGCCACCACGACGTGCCAGCCCCACGCCCGGCCCTCACCCGCTGAAGACCCCCTGCTCAGCCGGGGTCGCCACGCCGTTTGCGGTGCACGACCCAGCCGAAGTCGACGACCAGAGCGACCACGATCACGGCCAGCAGCACCGCCAACCACGTCAACCCCGCCCGCACGCACAGCACCGCCGCCACGCCGTTGAAGACGATGCCGAACCCGGCCAGCCACAACCGCAGGGTCAACGCGCTGCGTGGCGGTGCGCGTGGTGGCAGATCGTCGTCGTCCGGGTAGCCGGGCGCGGTCACGTCCGCCACTCCTCCTGCCAGCCGTGGTGCGTGTCGTAGGCGGCGGCGACGAGTTCGAGCACGGACCGGTCGGACGTGCGTTCGATCTCGTCACGCAGCCACCGCGCCTTCTCCTCGAACGGCACGGCCCCCCGACCTTCCTGCGCATGCGCCGTGCCGGGCACGAGCACCAGCCGCTCGCCGTCGTCGGACCGCAGGATGTGCAGTCGCCCCCGGCGCTCGGCCTCGTCCAGGAACGGCAGCTCCTCCCGCGCCAGCCGCTCCTCGTCCTCGGCCAGCCGGTCCAGGACGAACCGGCGCAGGTCCTCATCCGACAGTCGGTTCGGCTCCACGTCCATGGCCAAGGGGTATCCACTCCGGCCCCGACCACACGCCGCTGTTGCGCCGGAGCACGCCCGTCGGGGTAGGAAGGGGCGATGGTCGAAGCACATCAGCCGTCCCCCGGACGGTGGAAGGCGCTCACGGTCACGCTCGTCGCCGGGTTCATGAGCCTGCTCGACGTCAGCATCGTGGCCGTCGCCCTGCCGTCCATCCAGCACGGCCTCGGCACCACGCCGGCCGGTGCGCAGTGGGTGGTGTCGGGTTACGCGCTGGCGTTCGGCCTGACCCTGGTACCCGCCGGACGGCTCGGTGACGCGATCGGGCGACGCACCATGTTCCTGTGCGCTTTGGGCGGGTTTGTGCTGTTCAGCGCCCTGGCCGGGCTTGCGCCGACCGCCGAGGTGCTGATCGTCGCACGGCTCGCTCAGGGCATCTCGGCGGGTGCGCTGGCGCCGCAGAACTCGGCGCTGATCCAACAGCTGTTCCGAGGCCCGGAACGCGGCCGGGCGTTCGGGTTCTTCGGCTCCACCGTCGGCCTCTCCACCGCCATCGGACCGGTGATCGGCGGCGTGATCCTGGCCGTGGCCGGCGAGGACGACGGCTGGCGGTGGATCTTCTACGTCAACGTGCCCATCGGCCTGGTCGCGCTGGTGCTGGCGGCCCGCCTGCTGCCCCGTGCCCGCGGCGGGCCGCGTGAACACGTCGATCTCGTCGGTGCGGCACTGCTCGGCGCGGGCGTGCTGGCGGTGATGCTGCCGCTGGTGCTGGCCGAGGCGGACGGGTTGGCGGAGCTGTGGTGGCTGTTCGGGCTCGGCGCGGCGCTGCTGGTGCTGTTCGTGCGGTGGGAACGGCAGGTCGCCGCGCGCGGCCGGAGCCCGATGCTGAACATCGCCCTGTTCACCGGCACGCCCGGCTACGGCAGCGGCGCGTTGCTCGGGATGGTGTACTTCGTCGGTTTCAGCGGCATCTGGCTGGTGTTCGCGCTGTACTTCCAGACCGGGCTCGGTTATTCGCCGCTGGAGTCGGGTCTGGCCGTGACGCCGTTCGCGGTCGGGTCGGCGGCGTCCGCGGTGGTCGGCGGACGGCTGGTCGAGCGGTGGGGGCGCAAGCTGACCGTCACCGGGTTGAGCCTGGTGGTGGCCGGTCTCGGGGTGACCGCGGTGGTGCTGAGGCTGACCCCGCAGCACGTGGCGGGGTGGGCGGTGGCGCCCGCGTTGCTGGTGGCGGGCATCGGCGGCGGGTGGGTGGTCTCGCCGAACACCACGCTGACGTTGCGGCACGTGCCGGTGTCGATGGCGGGCGCGGCCGGTGGCGCGTTGCAGACCGGGCAGCGGATCGGCGCGGCGATCGGCACGGCCGCGTTGACCGGCGTGTTCTACACCGTGCTGGCCGCCTCCGAACGCGATTTCCCGGTGGCGGTGTCGGTCGCCATCGGCGGTGCGGCGGTGGCCGTGGCGATAGCCCTGGCGGTGGCCATCGTGGAGTTGCGCGCCCGACCGCGCTCTCCGTCCTCTGTGGACGGTACCGGTCACGCGATCCCGGACGTCACCTGACTCCGCAGCGCCGGACGACCGGGCACGATGGCGTGATGGACCTGCTGCCCCTGACCGAGCAGCTGCTCGGCATCCGCTCGACCGCCGACCGACCCGACGATCTGCGCCGGGCGTTGGACTTCGTGCTCGACGTCGTCGGCCCCGGCTTCACCGTGGAGCGGTTCGACGCGGGGGACAAGCCGAGCGCGCTCGTCTACCCGGGCGAACGCCGCCCGCACTTCCGGGTGATCTTCAACGCCCATCTGGACGTGGTGCCGGGCGTGGACGAGCAGTTCCGGCCGCGTCGGGACGGCGACCGGCTCATCGCCCGCGGCGCGCAGGACATGAAGCTGTCCGCGCTGGTGCTGGCGTCGGTCTTCCGCGACACGGCCGCCCGGTTGCCTTACCCGATCGGGCTGCAACTGGTCACCGACGAGGAGGTCGGCGGGCGCAACGGCACCCTGCACCAGCTGGAGCAGGGCGTGACCGGGTCGTTCGTGGTGATCGGCGAGCACAGCGCGCTGCGGGTCGTGGCCGAGTCGAAAGGACTGATCAACGCACGGCTGCACGCGGTCGGGCGGGCCGGGCACAGCGCGTACCAGTGGCTGGGCGACAACGCGTTGCTGAAGGTGATGCGGGCGGTGGACGGGGTGCTCACCGCCTACCCGGTGGCGACGCGGGAGGAGTGGCGGACCACGGTGAACCTCGCCCGCATCACGTCGGGCAACCAGGCACTCAACCAGGTGCCTGCCGACGCCACCGCGTGGCTGGACGTCCGGTTCCCACCGGGGGACACCGACTTCACCGGCCGCACGCGGGAGGAGATCGCCGACCACTTCACCGCCCTGTGCCCGCCGGGTGTCACGGCCGCGGTCGACCACGTGGAGCCGCCGCACCGGGCCGATCCCGACGGCGCCGACCTGCTGGCGTTGCAGCGCGCCGCCCGTGCCGAGGGGTACTCCGGCGACCTGCTGCGCAAGCACGGCGCGGCCGACTCGCGGTTCTACTTCCAACGCGGCATCGACGCGGTCATCTTCGGTGTCGGCGGGGACGGACAACACGGGCCGGACGAGTACGCCGACCTGACCACGGTCGAGCCCTACCGACGGGCGCTGACCGCGTTCCTGGAGTCCCTTGCCTAACGCGTAACTAGGCGGTTACGCTTTCGGGTGTGGACGAGGTGGCGGGCGCGATCGCCGACCCCGTGCGGCGGGAGATCCTGGAGATGCTGCGTGACACCGCGCGGCTGTCGGCCGGGCAGATCGCCGAGCGGTTCCCGATCAGCCGGCCCGCGGTGAGCAGGCACCTACGCGTGCTGCGGGAGAGCGGGCTGGTCCGCGACGAGGTGGTAGGTAGGCAGCGGTTCTACGTGCTCGACGCCTCCCGGCTAACGCCGCTGGTCAGCTGGCTCGCCGAATTCAACCGCGATGCCGCCGCCGACCGGCGCTCCGGCTGGGAGCACCGCCTCGACGCCCTGGAAACCGAGGTCTACCGCACCCGGCGAGAACGCCGCACCGGTCAACCCGAGGAGAATCTGAATGACCCCGATCCCCACCGGCCGGCTGTTCCGCACCGACAGCGGCAGTGACCTGGTGCTCACCCGGACGTTCCGCGCGCTCGCCGACGACGTGTGGGCCAGCCTGACCGAGCCGGACCGCACCGCCCGCTGGTTCGGTCCGTGGGAGGGCGAGGGCCGGCCGGGGCGCACGGTGAAGGTGCGGATGGTGTTCGAGGAGCAGGAGCCGTGGGTGGAGGTGCGCATCGAAGCGTGCGACCCGCCCCACCGGCTGGTGCTGTCCATGGTGGACGAGGCGGGCACGTGGCGGATGGAGTTACTGCTGTCCGAAGTGGACGGTGTCACCGAGCTGCGCCTGATCCACCACCTGGCCACCGAGCAGGGCATCGGCGAAGTCGGTCCCGGCTGGGAGTACTACCTGGACATGCTGACCGCCTCCCGCACCGGCAACCCCCTACCCGCCTTCGATGACTACTACCCGTCACAAAAACCTCACTTCGAGTCCCTCGCCACCATCCCCTGACCCCCACGTTGGTCTAGTCCGAAAATCGCCGTGACCGGGCAGCCAGGGATCGCCCGGCGAAGCCGGGTTGGCGGTGGTGCGTGGTGGTCAGGCTGCCGGGGTGAGGGTGACGGTGTAGCCGAGGGCTTCAAGTTGGCGGATGTGGTTGCGTTTCCTGCGGTCGTCGCCGACGCGCTTGTCGTGGAAGTCGGGGCCGAGGTCGAGGTAGCGGGTGTCGGGGTCGGACAGCAGGTGCCAGATGATGATCAGGATGGAGCGGCCGATGGCGACCAGGGCTTTCTTCTTGCCGCGGCGTTTGGCGAGGCGTCGGTAGCGTTCGCCGAGGAAGGTGTCGGTGCGGGCGGCGCCGACGGCGGCCTCGCCGAGGATGCGGGCCAGGTAGCGGTTGCCGTGTCCGGTGCCGGCGTTGCCCTTCTTTTTGCCGGCGGATTCCTTGACCCCGGGGGCGAACCGTGCCCATGAGACCAGGTGCCCGGCGGTGGGGAACCGGCCCATGTCCAGTCCGATCTCGGCGAGGACCACCGCGGCGGCGGTCGGGCCGATGCCCGGGATCTCATCCAGCCGGGCGGTGGCCCGGGCGAAAGGGAGCACCATCTCCTCGACCTTGGCCTCCAGGGCAGCGATGTCGGCGTCGATCGCGTCGACGCGGGCCGGCATCCGCTCCAGCAGGAACGCGTGGTGGTCGGTGAAGCGCCCGGTGAACGCCTCCTCCAGCGGGCCGAGCCTGGCGCGCATCCGGCTGCGGGCCAGTTGCGCCAACCGCTTGGGGTCGCGTTCGCCGGCGATCAGGGCGGCCATCATGTCCCGCCCGGAGACCCCGAAGATGTCCGAGGCGACCACCGACAGCTTGATGCAGGCGTCTTCGAGCAGCTTCTCCACCCGGTTCTTCTCCGCGGTGCGTTCGTTGACCAGGTCGATGCGGTAGCGGGTGACATCCCGCAACCGCCGGATCTCGGGTGGCGGCACGAAGCTGGGGCGCAGCATCTGCCGTTCGGCGACCTTGCACAACCACACCGCGTCCAGCCGGTCGGTCTTCGGGCGGCCGGGCAGGTGCTTGACGTCGCGGGCGTTGACCAGCCAGGTCTCAAACCCGCCCGCCTCCAGCAGGTAGAAGATCGGCTTCCAGTAGTCCGACGTGGCCTCCATCACCACGCGGGTCACGCCCAGGTCGTGGAGGTGATCGGCCATCGCCAACAGCGACCGCGTCATCGTCGAGTACGGACGCACCTCCTGAAGACGCCTGCGGCCCGCACCGGGTACCCGGACGCAGCACATCAGCTCGGCTTTGCCGACGTCCAACGCCGCGATCCGTTCGATGATCTCCTCGTTGTCCCGCGCTTCCGCCAGCACCTGACACCTCCTTCAACCGACTCCGAAGGCGGTCGTCCGCAGGAGCTGCACGGGAGAAAGCGGAATCTGGTCCGCGTGCTCGAAGCGACACTGAAGGGCCCGTGACGCAGCTCCCGGCACCCGGCTAGACGACGGCCTCCAACGACCATAGGAGCTACGGCGTCGGCGGACGACCACCCCGATTTTCACCCCGGAACGGGCCTCCCACCAGGAGAAATGTGGCTAGACGAGTAATGCTTAGGTCGAGGCGGTAGCCGAAGACGGACGAAGGGTGTTCAAGATCAGTTTGTGACGACCGACCTGGACCTCTTTGGTCGCAGCCGCGTTCTGCCCGGCGCGTGCGACCCGGGCGATTACGCCGCCGGGTAGCCGGTAGATCGCGTTCTCTCCGAGCCTGATCACCTCAGCGCCGGTCGCGTCCACACCGACGGTGGTGGTGGCCGGTCGCGTTGTTCGCCCAGCTGACCGCCACGGCAGGCTGACGGGCGTGGGCGTCGGGCGTGACGGTGGTTCCGCCGGCTGCTTTTTAACCCGCGAGACCACCGGGGGCAGGTGTGACCCCGCCCTGTCCCAGGGAGTGCCGGCGGGGTCGGACGGCAGCCGGGCATGGCCTTGAACTGCGGGTTTATCCGCGGGCAGGTACGGTCGTAGTAGCAGCGGGTTGAGCCGGCAGCCACTGCCTTCTTCGACCCTCCGAGGAGGCTGCGGGCGTGAAAACCGAGCGGTTCGACTACCCGTTCCGGGTGGAGCGGCAGGTGCACGGCTACGCCGTCGTCGTGTGTGTCGCCGGCGAGGTGGACGCGCTGACCGTTCGCGAGTTCAGGCAGGAGATCGCGATCGGGCTGGCCCTCGCCACCCCGCCCGCACCGGTCGTGGTGGACCTGACCCGGGTCGAGTTCTTCGCCGCCGCCGGCCTGAACGAACTGCACCGCGGCTACCTGGCAGCCAAGGCGGCAGGCGTGTCGCTGCGCGTGGTCGCCCGGCACCGGCACGTGTTGAGACCGTTCGAGATCAGCGGCCTGGACCACGAACTCCAGCCGTGCGCGACGCTGACGGAGGCACTGCTCGTGCGCACACCGAAGGGTGTCCGGAGATTCGCCGTCCCGTCGTGACACCCGCTAACCCAGCGTGCTGACGTGGGCCAGTGCACCCAGCGCGGGTACGCTGGCCAAGGTCAACAGCACCGAACGGCGGCTCGGCCTCGGCCCGTCCAACGCCAACCGCACCCCGTCGGGCACGAACGCCACGCATAAGCCGACGGCCGCGACGACCGACGTGACCTCCGTGCCCTTCAGCACGCCCAACGGCAGCAGACACATCGCCGCCAGGCCGACCGCCCGCACCGGGCCGAGCACACCGCTGCGGTACGCGGCGAACGCCAGCACGAGCCAGCCGGACAGGATGGCGAACGACAGGAAGCTGAACAGGTGCAAGTCCTGGTACGACCGTCCGACGAGGTCTGTCGCGAACTCCGCGCCGTGCCGCCGCACCAGACCGTGCGCCGCCTGGTCGATCCCGGCGTGGAACGTCCGTTCGAACAGTCCGACCAGCACTAACGCCGCGCCCCAGGTCGCCAGGACCGGCCGGATCCGCCCGATCCGGTGAGCCACCGCCACCACCGCGGGCGCGAGCAGCACGTTCCCGGCGACGAACGCCGTGTGCGCCGTGGTCATCAGCGCCGGGTGCTCCGCGACGGCCGCTAACTGCTGCGGGAAGAAGTAGTGGAACGGCCACCGCAGCAGCGTCCCGACGAGCAGCAGCACCGGGCCGAGTACCATCGCGGTCGCGCCGACCCAGCGGCCGGGGAACGTGTAGTCGCTTTTCATGCCAACAACTTCCCACCCGAAGCCGCTGTCCCGCATCGGTCCACGGTCCGAAGTGGATGATCAGACCACGGTCCGATGCCCTCGGCACACCCGCCTCCGTAGGCTGCCGTCATGATCAGCTACGAGTGGCGCGGCCGGTTCGGGAACCCCGAGGTCAACGCATTGCACGCGGAAGGCTTCGGCCACCGGCCGCTGGAGGACGACTGGTGGGGCCAGGTCAACCGGCACAGCCTGGGCTGGGTGACCGCCCGCCAGGACGACGCCCTGGTCGGGTTCGTCAACGTGGCCTGGGACGGCGCGATCCACGCCTTCATCCTCGACACCCTCGTCACCGAAGCGGTGCGGAGGCAGGGCGTCGGGCACGAACTCGTCGCGACCGCCGTGGAGGGCGCGCGGGCCGCCGGGTGCGAGTGGCTGCACGTCGACTTCGACGACCACCTCAAGCCGTTCTACTTCGACAGCTGCGGCTTCCAGCCCACGAACGGGGGACTCATCGCGCTTTAGATCCGCCTGAAGTCACCGTGTGTAGGTCGCCGTGACACGGGTCGTCGCGGCGTGAGGACTGCCGACGAGGAGGAGCACGTGGATCCGATCAAGCCCGCCCAAGTCGTCAAGGACGCCTTGGAGAAGGCCGTCGAGAAGGTCGCCGACCTGGTCACGCCGCCAGTCCCGGGTACGCCGGGCAGCGTGCCGCCGCCGGTGGATCCGCCGAACGAGTCGCAGGGCCCGCTGCCGCGCAAGCCCGACCAGGCATCCCCGGCGACGCGGACCGCCACCGGCGCGGAAACCGGTGCGGCGGCGGACACCCGTGAACAGCAGGCCGAATACCTCACCACGGCACAGGGCGCGCGCCTGTACGACACCGACCACTCGCTCAAGGCCGGTGAACGCGGCCCGACGCTGCTCCAGGACCACCACCTGCGCGAGAAGATCACCCACTTCGACCACGAGCGCATCCCGGAACGGGTGGTGCACGCCCGCGGCGCGGCGGCACACGGCGTGCACGAGCTGCGCAAGACGATCAACGCGGCCGGTCTCACTCCGATGCTCGTCGCCGCACGCGGCGGGCAGTTGGAGGACGGGCTGGTGGCGCAGCGGACGTTCCTCACCGCCCGCTCGGTCGAGTTCGACGCGCTGCTGCTGGCCGCCGCGCCGCCGCCCGGCCCGGACGCGCTGCCCAGCCGTGACGCCTAGGCGGGGCACCGTCCTCCGCCGTCGACCCGCGCGTGGTGCTGATGGTCCAGGAGTGCTACCGGCACGCCAAGGTGATCGGCGCGTGGGGCGGCGGACAGGCCGCGCTGCTCGATGCCGGATGCGCGGCCGACGACCTCGGCGTGGTCGTCGGCGACACCCCCGCGGGCGTGTTCGAGGAGGTCCTGGGACTGCTCGGGACCCACCGAGTCTGGGACAGGTTTCCCGTGAGCGTCGCGTGACGGAGACCGTGAAGCCCGCCGCGTGAGGTGGGCTTCACGCTGTCGTCTCCGGGATCTCCACCACGAACCGGGCACCGCCGCCCGGCCGTCCCTCGACCCACGCCGCGCCCCGGTGCCGCTGCACGTGCTGCGCCACCAACGCCAAGCCCAGGCCGCTGCCGGTGTCCGCGCCACGACTGCCCGCCCGCGCACCCCGGTCGAACCGGTCGAAGATGCGGTCGCGCAGGTCCGCGGGCACGCCCGGCCCGGCGTCGTCCACCTCCAGCCGCGCCAACCCGTCCCCTGCCAACCCCTTTCGGCTGAGCACCGCCACCCGCACCGCGCCGCCCGCGTGGCGTTCGGCGTTGTCCAGCAGGTTGCTCACCACCCGGTCCAGCCGACGCCGGTCACCCAGCACCTGCGGTGACGCCGTCACCTCCACCGGCACCGACGGCCCCGGCCTGGCCGAGACCACGTTGCGCACCAACGCGGCCAGGTCGATCGGCTCCGGCGGCGCGTCGTCCACCTGCTGGTCGCGGGAGATCTCCAGCAGGTCCACCACCATCCGCGCGAACCGGTCGACCTCGGAGGTCAGCAGGTCCAACGCCTTGCCCGCCGTGCCCGGCACCTCGGCCCGCCTGCGGTGCAGCACCTCGGCGGCGTTGACCATCGTCGTCAACGGCGACCGCAGCTCGTGGCTCACGTCGCCGGCGAACCTCGCGTCCTTCAACACCCGCCGTTGCAGCGCCGCCGCGGTCGCGTTGAACGTCGTCGCCAGGTGTGCCAGGTCCGGGTCGGTCTGCTCGGGCAGCCGGGCCCGCAGGTCCCCGCCCGCGATCCGGGACGCCGCCCTGGTCAGCTCGCTCAACGGCCGCAACGCCCGGCGGCCCGCCCACGACCCGAGCCCCAAGCCCAGCAGCCCGCTGCACAGCACACCCATCACCAGCGCCGCGTTGAGGAACCCGAACGTCCGCTCCAACTGCACCAGCGGCACGAGTTCGACGTAAACGCCCTGAGCCGACGGGATCGGCAACGTCACCACCAGCACCGACACGCCGCCGACCACCAGCCGTCCCCGGGACGGCGCGCCGCCCACGTCGAGCACCGGACGCGGCAGCGCGTCCACGTCCACTTCACGCCCGCTGGTCAGCACCTCTCCCGGTCGCAGCAGCAGGATGGTCGAGTCGGGGCCCGTGGTGAGACCGGTCAGCAGCTCGTCGAGCCCGTTCGAGCCGCTGTGCAGCGACTCGTCCACCAGCCGCGCGTTGACCTCGGCCTGCCGCACCGCGCTCTGCTCCCGCTGCCGCAGCATGTACCCGGTCGTCAGGTTCCACACCACCAGCGCCAACGCACTGGTCAGCAGCAGCGAGCCGAACCCCAACGCCACCGCCACCCGCCAGCGCAGCGAGAACCGCGCCATCACCGGTCCATCCGGTAACCGGAGCCGCGGACGGTGACGATCAGCGTCGGGTCGTCGGGGTCGCGCTCGACCTTGCGGCGCAGGCGGCGGATGTGGACGTCGAGCAGGCGGGTGTCGCCGAAGTAGTCGTAGCCCCAGACGCGTCGCAGGAGTTGTTCGCGGGTGACGATCCGGCCGGCCGCGGCGGCGAGTTCGACCAGCAGCCGAAATTCGGTGCTGGTCAGGTGCACCTGGACGCCGTCGCGGTGCACGGTGCCGACATCCGGGCGGATGTCGAGGTCGCCGCGGCGCAGGACTTCGTCGTCGCGGCCGGTGCCGGTGCGTCTGAGCAGCGCCCGGATGCGTGCGGCCAACACGCTGGCCACCAACGGTTTGGTGACGTAGTCGTCCGCGCCCGCCTCCAACCCGGCGATCACGTCGGCGGCGTCGGTGCGTGCGGTCACGATGATGATGGGCAGGTCGCCGCCCGCTCTCAGGGTGCGGCACACCTCCAGCCCGTCGACCCCGGGCAGCATCAGATCCAGCAGCACCACGTCGAACCCGTCGGCGGACAGCAGCTCCAGCGCCGCCTCACCGGACACGGCGTCGGTGACTGCGAAACCCTCGTCACCGAGGGCCAAGCCGAGTGCCTGCCTGATGTGTTCGTCGTCCTCGACCAGCAGAACAGAGAAATCCATGACACCGCAGATCCTCCCAACCGGCCGGCACCCCACCCGGAACCGGGTCCGCGATACGAGCTGATCGCAAGGTGATCGCAAGGTTCACCGGGGTCGAAATGGATCATCACAGGGGTGCGGCGGCACCAGAATCGCAGTGGTGCACGATCAGGTGCCGACCGTGGGACGCGGCCGGCGCCCGTCCGACGCCCCCTGCCGAGAAAGCCGATAGTGACCGCCATTCCCGGTGACAGCGACACGTCCACCCTCGTGCTGATCTGCGACCACTGCGGTCGCACCTACCCGGAGGCGAGCCCCGAGTGGGCCCGGCTGTGGCGGGCCGCCACCGCCGCCGGGTGGGGAGGCCGGGGCAGACCCGTGGGGCCGCACCGGTGCCCGGTGTGCGCCGGCTGACCGGCCGCGGACACCGCCCGCGGCCGGCGCGGCAGGCCGATCACCAGGCTATGTACGTGGAGTAGTTCGCCTGGTACGTCGTCGGGTTCGCCGGCGCGACGATGTTGTGCGTCCGCGCGCCGCCGTCCGACCAGCTCCAGTACCACATCCGCAGGCGCTGCGGACTGGTCTGCGGGGTCGGTGCGCTGATCGAGTTGGTCGACCCGACGATCACCGTGCGGGTGAACGGCGTGGTGGACTCCGTGCCGCCGACGCCGAGCCGCAGCCCGCTCGGGCTGGACGTGAAGGTCAGGTCCACCGTGCGCGGGTCCAGCCGCACCTTGGTGCGCGCCGCGCGCCCGGACGAGTCCGTGGCGGTCAGCGTCAGCTCCAGGTGCGACGGGTAGTCGTGGTCGGGCGCGACGAACGAACCCGACGCCACGCCCGGGAAGTCCTGCACCACGTGCTCGTGGCACGAGCCGCCGGTCACGCAGTGCTGCACGCTCAACCGCCAGCTCAGCGCGGACGCGGGCAGCACGCCGTCCTGCGGGTCGGTGGCACGCCCGGCGAACGACACCTGCTGGCCGACCGCCCAGCGCAGCGCCGCGGTCGGGTTGTCGATCACCGGCACCGGGTCCTGCGGGATCGGTGTGCCGACCGTGACGGTGATCGAGGTGGTCCCGGACGCGCCCGACTGGTCGACCACCCGCAGGCCGACCTCGACGAACGCCTGCTCGGTGTAGGTGCGGGTCGGGGTGGCGGAGGTCGAGTCGTCGTACGCGCCGTCGCCGTCGAGGTCCCACCCGTAGGTCAGCGTGTCGCCCGCGTCCGGGTCGGTCGAGTTGGTGCCGTTGAACTGCACGGTCAGCGGCACGGGGCCGGACGACGGGGTGGCCCTGGCGACGGCGGTCGGCGCGCGGTTGGAGCCGTCGGGGTAGCCGACCCGGCGCAGCTGGCCCGCGCCCAGCGCGATGTAGAACAGGTCGCCGCCGGGGCCGGTGGTCACCTGCACCGGGATGTTCACGCCGGTCACGAACGGCACCAGTTTGGCCGGGTCCGGCTGGCCGGCGGTCGTCCGCATCGCCCAGATGCAGCCGCGCGAGCTGTCGGCGAAGAACAGCGCGCCGTCGTACTCGGCCGGGTAGTTGCTGTCCGACTCGAACGCGATGCCGGAGATCGACGACCCGCCGGTGGCGCACGGGTCGCCCGGCACGACCTTCGCCGAGTGGTTGTACGCGTAGTACGGCGCGGTCTGGCCGCCGCCGGCGTACAGCGACTCGCACAACGCGAGGTCGGCGCCGTCGTAACCGCCCTGCCGGGCCGCGCCCTCGTAGCAGGGCCAGCCGAAGTTCTCCGCCGTCGCGTCGTTCACGTCGGCAATCCGGTTGATCTCCTCCCAGGTGCTCCAGCCGACGTCGCCGGCCCACAGCTCCTCGGTGCCGGGCCGGAACGCGAACCGGAACTCGTTGCGCATGCCGTAGGCGATGACGCGCCGGGCGTTGGCGTCGGCGCGGCCCGCGAACGGGTTGCCGGGCATGCCGGCTCCGGTGTCCGGGTGCACGCGCACGATCGTGCCGTCGAGGGAGACCGGCTCGCCTGCGGGACGGCGGATCGACTGGGACCGCAGGGCGCCGCCGCGTGCGCTGGGCGGGGTGAGGTTCGTGCCGGCGGGGGAGGGCGGGTCCGCGCACGGGTTGCCGACCTGGCCGTAGTCGGCGAACGCGAAGCTCGCGCCGTCACCGCCGCCCAGGTAGAGCGCGCCGTCCGGGCCGAACGCGATGGTGCCGATGGAGTGACTCGGGTACTGCTGGCACCAGTCGGTGATCAACGGCTGCTCGGCGGTGGCCGTGCCGCCCGGCCCCATGGTCAGCTTGGAGACCCTGCCGGTGACCACGCAGCCCTGATCGGTCGCGCCGGGCGGGGTCGGGCAGGCGTCTCCCCAACGCGGCGCGGAACCGCCGGGCACGGCGTCGTAGGTGTAGACGGCGTAGACGTACGGCCGGGTGGGGAACTGCGGGTCCACGGCCAGGCCGAGCAGTCCGCGGTCCCAGAAGTCCTGCGTCTGCGGGCGCAGGTCGGCGAACACGGTGGCCGTGGTGTCGGCGAGCGAGTCGAAGACCTTGATCAGGCCGCTCTTCTCGGCGATGAACACACGGCCGTCCGGCGCGAAGGAGACGGCGGTGGGGGTGGTGAGGCCGCCGATGGCGAGGGTGTCGGTGAACCCGGCCGGCACGGCGGCCGTGGCGGTCGGCGGGAGCGCCACCGTGGTGGCCGCGAGCACGACGGCTGCGGCGGATACGGCGGTCACACGTCTCGAATGGGGCAGAAGTTGTGCGCGGCGGAGTAATCGCATGGTCCGTTTTGTTCCCTTCGTGACACTTTCGTGTAAGCACGGAAGGGTTACATGCAGGTTTCCGAAACGCACAGCTTTGTCGGGGGTGTGCCGAGCTGCCGCCCGGTCTCATCCGAGCGGACTAGCGCCAACCCCGAAAAATCGGCTTACGCCATGGGCTTTACGGGGGATGCGGGCTCGGTCAGCCCGTGACGGTGCCCTGCTCGGCCTTCGTCCGGGTCAGCAGGTACCCGGCCGCGGCGGCGAGCGGGAACATCACCACCCCGTAGACGGCGGCGGGCACGGCCAGCTGCTCACTGCCCAGCACGGTGACCGCGACGGTGATGGCCAGCGTGCTGTTGTGGATGCCGACCTCGAACGCCGACGCCACCGCCTGCCGCTTGCCGACCTTCGCCAGCCGGGGCAGCAGGTAGCCGGCGGTCAGGCTGCACGCGCAGAACAGCACCGTGGCCAACCCGATGTCGGCCAGGTAGCCACTGATGTTCTCCAGCTCGGCGATGATCGCGCCCGTGATCACGGCCACCAGCACCACCGCCGAGAAGATCCGCACCGGCCGGTCCGCGCGGTCGGCGAAGGCGGCGGACCAGCGGCGCACCAGCATGCCCAGCACCACCGGCACCAGCACGATCGCGAACACCTGGGCGACCTTGCCGAACTCCAGCCCCACCGCGCCCGCGGCCGCCGGCTCGAAGTAGTCCATCGCGAAGTTGACCACCAGCGGCAGGGTGGCCACGGCGAGCACCGAGTTCACCGCGGTCAGCGTGATGTTCAGCGCGACGTCACCGCGGAACAGGTGGCTGAACAAGTTCGCCGTGGTGCCGCCGGGCGACGCGGCGAGCAGCATCATGCCGACCGCCAGCACCGGGTTCAGCCCCAGCGCGAGGATCAACCCGAAGCACACCAGCGGCAGCAGGACCAGCTGGGTGGCCAACGCGACCGCCACCGCACGCGGCTCCCGCGCGATCCGGGCGAAGTCGCCGACCGTCAGCGACAGGCCGAGCCCGAACATGACCACGGCCAGTGCGACCGGGAGACCGACGCTCGTCAGTGCGGAATCCACCGCGATCACCTGCGTTTCTTCGTTGAACCGGGGATCGGCCGGAGCGCATCCTCCCCCAGAACCGGCCGGATCGGGAGGTTCGAGGCCAGTTCGATGGCATTCGGTGATCATCACTGGGCTGTCAGGTAACGCCTGACAACTCGGGAGCGCCCGATGACCTACGAGTTTCGGGGTGGCCGCGCTCGCCGCCGTGACCACGGTAGGGCGTTCCGAGCGTTGAATTCGCGTGTTCCGAACGTTGGACACGCGCATTCTGAAGGTTGGACACGCGCATTCCGAACGTTGGACACGCGCATTCTGAAGGTTGGACACGCGTGTTCTGAAGGTTGGACACGCGGGGTTGGGGGGTCGACTCTTGTGGTTAGGGTTTGTGGGCTGTCAGGAGGGATTGGCCGGGGGAGGTGGTCAGGGGGTGGGTGGTCGGTGCGGTGAAGCCGGCTTTGGTCAGCCAGGTGGTGATGGTGTCGGCGCCGTAGACCTGGCCGCCCTGGCCGTGGAACAGGTTGAGGCTGAAGACTCGGGCGAAGGCGTCGGACGCGCGGTCGGGGGAGTGCTCGTCGTGTTCGAGGAGGACCACTGCGCCGCCTGGTCGGAGGGCGGACGCCACGCGCTTCAGGAGTGTTTCGTTCGCGGCGGCTGGGCGGCCGTGGACGACGTTGAACAGCAGGATCGTGTCGTAGGACTCGCCTAGGTCGAGGGTGTCGTAGTCGCCGGGGAGCAGGTTGATCCGGTGGGACAGGCCCGCGTCGGTCACGGCCGCGGCACCTACGGCCAGGGCGTCGGGTAGGTCGATCACGGTCGCCTTTAGAGCGGGGTGTGCGGTGCACAGGCGGATGGCGTGCTTGGCGTGTCCGCCGCCGACGTCCAGCAATGTGGAACCCACCGGGACGATCGACGCTACTTCGGGGGCGATCGTGTCGGCGTGGCCGGACAGCATTCCTTGGAAACGGCGCAGCACGTCCGGCCGGTCGGCCAGCCACGCGTAGAAGTCGATCGCGGGCTTGCCGGTGCGCACCGACTCCTCCAGGCCCTCCCACGACTCGAACAGCACCACCGACCAGAACTTGTCCACCTCGGCGTAACCGCCACCGGCCAACCACTTCGTGGTCTGCTCGGTGTTGGCGTAACCGTCCGGCCCGCCGGTCAGGTACCCGAACGACACCAGCGCCTCGGCCAGCAGTCCGGTGCCGCGCGGGTCGGTGCCGAGGGCGTTCGCCAGGGAAGCGACAGGGCGCCGACCGTCGGCCAGCGCGTCGAACACGCCCAGCCGCAAGCCTGCCGCGACGGCCCGGTAGGCGGCGGTGGCGAGCAGGTCGTGGAACGACGGCGGCCCGTCGTCCGGTCCCGGGTGCAGTGGCATGGTCAGACCCTTTCCGGCAGCTTGCCCGCGGCGGCGAGGAAGTCCACGTGGCGGGCGATCATCTCGGCGTCCGCAGGCGGGAACGAAACCCCGCACGCCGCCGCAGCAGCCCACGTGGCCGAGCAGTCGAACACCGGGTGCGCCCGGTGGGTGGTGGTCAGGCCGAACGCCAGCGGGCCGAACGCGCTGTCCGGGCTCTCCAGCATCAACGACCGCCAGTCCGAGTACTCCACCAGGCGGGTCGGGTAGCCCTTGGCGGTGAGCACGTCGCCCAGGTCGGCGTAGCTGAACCCGTCGGCCCGGTAGTAGTGGAAGTCCCCGCCACGGGATTCGGCACCGTGCGGCTCCGGCCGCGTCGAGATGCCCGCGATGGCGGCGGCCAGCCGGTCCACCGGCAGCATGTCGATCACGTCCGACGTGCGCGGCACGACGCCCGCGTGCGCGCACGCCGTGATCTGCCTGCTCAAGTACGACTCGGTCTTCGCGGTGCCGGTGCGAACGTCGCCCATGATCGCGGCGATCCGGTGGATCGACACCGGCACGCCCCGGTCCCGTGCGTGCAGGGCCATCCTGTCGACCACCCACTTGGTGGTGAGGTAGCCGGTGTCCAGGCCGGTCGGGTCCTCGGGCCGGTCGGCCTCGGTGACCCGTTGCCGGTCGTAGTTCACGCCCAGGAACACGCCGAGCGTGGACATCAGGTGCAACGGCTTGGTCGCGTACCGGGTGGCCAGCCGCAGCACGTCCACCGTGCTGCCCACGTTCGGCGGCATCATCCACTGGTAGGTGAGCACGAAGTTCACCAACGCGCCGTTGTGGTAGATCGCGTCCATGCTCTCGGCCAACGCGGAGAAATCCTGCTCGGACAGTCCGAGCAGCGGCTGGGACATGTCACCGACCACCGGCACCACCCGGGCCAGCTGCTCCTCCGGCACGTCGAGGTGCGCGCGGCGCAGGTTGGCGCGGATGCGCGTACCGGCCGCCGCCGGCGTCTCGGCCCGGACCAGGCAGTGCACCTCGGCGCCCGTGCGGGACAGCAGTTCGCCGAGCAGGTGCGCGCCGAGGAACCCGGTCGCGCCGGTCAGCAGCACGCGTTCGGGCGGGCCGGTCCGCAACGGGTGCCGAGGCACGATGTCGTCCGGTGGGATCGCGTCCGCCCGCATCTCCGCCACGGACGGCAGACCGGCCTTGTACCGCTTGGCGAACGTGTGGTCCGACGCGGCGACCTGCTCCACCACCTCGGCCAGTTCGGCGAGGTCGGCGGTGGCGAACAGAGCACGCAACGGCACTGTCACACCCAGCAGCGCACGCACCTTGGCCAGCACGGTCGCGGCGATCAGCGAGTGGCCGCCCAGGCCGAAGAAGCTGTCCCGACGACCGACCAGCGGCGCGTCCAGCACCTCCGACCAGATCTCGGCCAGCGCCCGTTCCAAGGGTGTGCTCGGCGGCTCGTACGGCGTCAGCCGGGCCGTCGGGTCCGGCTCGGGCAACGCGGCGACGTCGACCTTGCCGTGCCGGGTGAGCGGCAGTTCGTCCAGCACCACGACCGCGCCGGGCAGCATCGCCTCCGGCAGCCGTCCGGCGCAGAACACCCGGAGCTCGTCCAACTCCGGCGCGGCGGCCTCGGCCCGCGCCACGACGTAGGCGACGAGAGTGTCGCCGCGCACCGCCACCGCCGCCTCGGCGATCGTCGGGTGGGCCAGCAGCGCCGCCCGCACCTCGCCGGGCTCGATCCGGTGGCCGCGCAGCTTGACCTGGTCGTCCACCCGGCCCAGGAACTCCAGTGTGCCGTCGGGCAGCAGCCGCACCAGGTCACCGGTGGCGTACATGCGGCCGCCCACGACGGTCGGGTCCGGCAGGTAGGCCGACGCGGTGCGCGCCGGGTCGCCCCGATAGCCGCGCGCGGGCGCGACACCGCCGATGTGCAGCTGGCCGGGCACGCCGACCGGCGCCGTCCTCAAGTGAGCGTCCAGCACGTACGCCCGAACACCGGGCAGCGGACGGCCGATGGGCAACGTGGTGGCGCGCGGATCGACCTCACCCGCGTCGATCGTGCGGTAGGCGGTGGCGCAGACCGTGGTCTCGGTCGGGCCGTAGTGGTTGACCAGCGCGACCTTCCCGCCGGTCAGCGCGGCCCACTCGGCGACCGTGGACGTCGGCACCGCTTCGCCGCCGATCATCATCACCGACAGCGGGCCGGGATCGACGACGAGGCCGTCCAGGTCCGCGACCCAGCGCTTGAACAGCGCGGCGGCGGAGTCGACCGCGGTGATGGCGTGGTCCGCGCACAGCTTGAGCAGCTCCGGGCCGCCGATCGCGGCCGGTTCCGGGTGCACGACCACCGCCGCGCCCGCGCACCACGCCGGGAACACGTCACCCACGGACGCGTCGAAGCTCAACGGCGGGATCATCAGGATGCGCTGTCCGGGTCCGAACCCGTGCAGGTCGATGAACGCGTCGGTCAGGTTGGCCAGCGTGTCGTGCTGCACCTGCACACCCTTGGGCACACCGGTCGAACCCGAGGTGTAGACGATGTACGCCAGACCGTCGGCCGGGACGATCACCGGCGGCGGCAGGTCGGCCTCGCCGGTGAACGCGTCATCCGTGGTGTCCAGCAACGTGCCGTGGAACTCGCCGAACCGGTCCCGGTTGCCCGGCGCGGTGATCACCACGGACGCGCCGCAGTCGGCCAGCAACCCGGCCAGCCGGGCGGGCGGGTGCGCCGGGTCGAGCGGCACGTACGCGCCGCCTGCCTTGAGCACGGCCAGCAGCGCCACCAGCGCGTCCGGCCCGGCCCGCAACGCCAGACCCACCGGGGTCTCCGGGCCGACACCCGACCCAACCAGCAGGTGCGCCACCCGGTTGGCCCGCCGGTCGAGCTGCGCGAACGTCAGCTCGGTCCCGTCGGCCAGGTCCAGCACGGCGGTCGTGTCGGGGTGCGCGGCGACGTGCTCGGCGATCCGGGCGAGCACCCGGGGACGGCGGATCGACAGCCCGGCGTCCAAGCCGTTCTGCGGTTCGCCGTTCAGCCGCGCGGCCGCCGATCGGTCGGCTGCACTCGTAGTGTCCACTTCGGACAGGCGGGCGGTCGGGTCCGCCACCAGCGCGGTCAGCACCGCCAGCAGGTGGTCGGCCAGCCGCGCCACGGAGTCCGGGTCGAACACGTCCATGCTGTAGTCGAGATTCGCGGGCCAGTCGCCGTCGGTCTCCCGCACGTGCAGGGTCAGGTCGAACCGGCTGGTCCCGCGGTCCACCGGCAGTTCCGCGGCGTCCATCCCGGCCCACGTGCCCGATCCGCCGCCCCGGTTGAGCACCAGCATCACCTGGAACAACGGGTGGTGCGCCAGGTCGCGGCGCGGGGCGACCCGCGCGGCGGCCTCGTCGAAGCTCACCTCGGCGTGGTCCAGGGCGTCGATCGCGGTCGACCGGGCCCGGCCGAGCAGATCGGCCACGGTCGGGTCACCGGACAGGTCCAGGCGCAGCGCGGTCGTGGTGACGAACATGCCGACCGAGCGCTCCAACTCGGGGAACGGCCGATGCGTGGTCGGCGAGCCGATCACCAGGTCGTCCACGCCCGACCGGCGCGCCAGCAGCACACCGAACACGGCCAGCAGACCGGCGAACGTGGTGCAGCCGTGCGCGCGGGTCACCTCGGCCAGTTTCCCGGCCAACGCGGCGGGCACGGTGAACCGGTGGCTGCCGCCCGCGGTCGTGCGGTTGCGGGTCCGCGGCCGGTCCAACGCCAGGTCCAGCACGTCCGGCGCGCCGGACAGCCGCTCGTGCCAGTGGTCCAGCTGCCGCTGCCGTTCGCCGTCGGCGAGCCGGTCGGCCTGCCAGTGCACGTAGTCGGGGAACTGCGCCCCGACCGGTTCCGGCGTCACGCCCGCGTAGACGTCGCCGACCTCGCGCGCCACCACACCCAGCGACAGGTCGTCGCACACGATGTGGTGCGCGCTGAACACCAGCGCCGTCCCACCGCCGACCCGCACCACCCGGACCCGCAACAACGGCGCCACGGCCAGGTCGAACGGCGTGTCCACCTCGGACACCACGAACTCGTTCAGCTCCTCCTCGCCGGCGACTTCGTGCACGGTCACGTCGGCGGGCACGTCATCGAGCACCTGCTGCTCGGGCACCCCGTCGGTCTCCACGATCCGGGTGCGCAGCGCCTCGTGCCGCCCCATCACGGTTCGCACGGCGGCACGCAACCGCGTCTCGTCGACCTCGCCCGCCACCCGCAGCGCGGCGAACATGACGTACGCGCCGGCGTCCAGGCCGAGCCGCCCGGTCAGCCACAGGCCGCGCTGGTTGCCCGACAGCGGCACGACCGCGCCCTCGGGCCGCCGGGGCACCGCCTGCCGGGGTGCGGCGGCCAGGCCGCGTTCGGCGAGCAGCTTCGCCAGCAGGCGTTCGCGGTGGTCGGACAGTTCGGTCACTGCTGGCCTCCTAATCGGAATTGAGTCGCTCGGGCGACGGGACCTCGTCGGCCACCGCGTCGGGCAGGTCGTCCACGGCCCGCAGCCGGGGCCGCGACCACGCGTAGGCCGCCAGCACCAGCATCAGCACGCCGACGACCAGGAAGATCAGGGCGATGCCACGCCCCTCGCCGGTGCCGATGAGCGTGCCGACACTGCCCGCCAACGGACCGTCGGCGGCCATCAGGGGTTCGGCCACGCCGTCGGTCAGCGGGCCGATCATGAGGAACGCGACGGGCATCGCGGCGGTGCTGAGCATCCGCACCACGGCCAGCACCCGGCCGAGCACCGCCGGGTCCACCTTGATCTGCAACAACGTCACGCAACACGTGTTGATCAACGGCAGGGTGAACAGGAACGCGGGCGCGGCGATGCCGATCAGCCACGGCGACGGCGCCAGCGAGTGCAGCACCAGGAACACCCCGCCCAGCACCACCCCCAGGTAGATGCCCTGCACCCGGCGCTTCGGCCCGCCCCACACCCCCATCACCAGGCCGCCGACGAACAACCCGCTGCCACCGGCGGCCATCAGCACACCGAGCGTCGCGGGACTGGAGAACGACAGGATCAGCGGCTGCACCAGCCCACCCGCGATGGCGAACAGGAAGTTCCACACGCCGAACACCGCGCACAACGCGAACAACCCCGGCGCGCCCCGCAACCACGCCAAGCCCGCCCCGATGCCCTCACGTTTCGCGTCCGAAGCACCGGCCGGCCGCACGGCATCCTCGGGCAACCGTGCCAGCAACAACGCCCCGACCGCGAAAACCATCGACACCAGGTCGATCAGCAGCACGCCCCGCAGCCCCACCAGACCCAGCAGCGCACCGGCCACCAGCGGCGCGGCGATCTGCACACCCTGGGTGATCTGCATCAGCCCGTTGATCCGACCCAGGTGCTCCTTGGGCACCAACGCCGGCACCAGGGCCGAGTAGGCGATGATGTGGAACGAGTTCAACGTCGCGGTCAACGCGGTGGCCACGTAGATCTGCCACACCGCCAACGAATCCGTGGACACCGCCACCAGCAGCAGCGCCGTCACCACGCCCGCCCCGGAGTCCGCGACCAGCATGATCCGCCTGCGGTCGTACCGGTCGGCCACCGCGCCCGCGTACGGGGCGACCAGAATGCCCGGCACCACCGCGCAGAACTGGATCAACACGAACGTCGTCACCGACCCCGTGCCCAGGTACACCCACACGCCGAGCACGAACGCGGTCAGCGCGGACCCGATCACCGACACCAACTGACCGGCCCACACCACCGCGAACCGCCGCAAACCGGCCTGTCCGACCAGTGTCGGACTACCTGACGCGGTCACCGCGCCTCCCCGAGCATCGACTCGACCTCCTCGGCCGACATACCGGCCAGTTGCAGGCGCAGTTCGGCGATCGCGGCCACCCGTTGCGGGTCGTCCAGTGCGACCAGCGCGGCGGCGATCCCGGCGATCGTGGGCGCGGCGAACATCCGGCCGATCGGCACGGTCACCGCGAAGGCGGCCTGCACCCTGGCCAGCACCCGCGCCGCGAGCAGCGAATGACCGCCCAAAGCGAAGAAGTCGTCGTGCACGCCCACCTCGGGCACACCCAGCACCTCGACCCAGATGCCCGCCAGCACTTCCTCCACCGCGTCACGCGGCGGCACCCGCTCACCCCCGACCGCCCACACCGGCGCGGGCAGCGCTTTGCGGTCGGTCTTGCCGTTGGGCGTCAACGGGAACGCGTCCAGCACCACCGCCGTGGCGGGCAGCATGTAGTCCGGCAGCCGTTCGGCCAGCCCGGACCGCAACCGCGGCCACAGCCCGTCCCGCACGACGTCCGAGCCCGGCACCACGTACGCGACCAGGCGTTCGTCGGAGGCCAGCACCACCGCCTCACTCACCTCGCCGGACGCCAGCAACGCGGCCTCGATCTCGCCGAGTTCGATCCGGAACCCGCGCACCTTCACCTGGTGGTCGGCGCGGCCCAGGAACTCCAGCGTGCCGTCCGACCGGTGCCGCACCAGGTCACCCGTCGCATAAAGCCGGCCGGGTTCCGCGGAGAACGGGTCGGGCACGAACCGACTCGCGGTCAACGCCGGCCGGTCGTGGTAGCCGCGCGCCACGCCCGCGCCGCCGATGTGCAACTCGCCGACCACCCCCGGCGGCACCGGCTCCAGCCCCGGACCCAGCACGTACAGCCGGGTGTTGCCGATCGGCGGCCCGAGCACCACCGGCGCGGGGGAGGGATCGACCAGACCGGCGGACGACCACACCGTGGTCTCGGTCGGCCCGTACGCGTTCCACAGCAGCGCGTTGTCGGTCAGCAGGTCGTCGGCCAGATCGCGCGGCAACGCCTCACCGCCGCAGATCCGGGTCACCACACCCGCGGGCACACCGCCCGCCGCGTGCAGCAGCCGCCACGTCGCCGGGGTGGCTTGCAACGCGGTCACCTCGCGTTCGACCAGCAGCCGTCGCAACGCCGCACCGTCGGCCGCGACCTCCGCGGGCACGACCAGCACCTCCGCGCCCGCGACCAACGGCAGCAGCAGTTCCAGCACCGAGATGTCGAACGACAGCGTGGTCACCGCGGCCAGCCGGTCCTCGACGGTGAGGGCGAACAGCCGCTGGAACGACACCAGCAGGTTCACCACCGCCCGGTGCGGCACCTCCACACCCTTGGGCGTGCCCGTCGAACCGGACGTGTAGATCACGTACGCCAGATCCTCACCGGACGCCCGCCACGGCACGGGTTCAGGTTCTACGGGGTCCGCGGCGGTGTCTGCCTCCATCTGGGAGAGGCTCAGCACCGTCCCGTCGAACGGCAGCCCGTCCCGCTCGGTCACCAGCACGGCCGCGCCCGAATCGGCGAGCATCGACGCCAACCGGTCACCCGGCCAGCCGGGGTCCAACGGCACGTACGCCGCACCGGCCTTCCACACGCCCAACACCGCGGCCACCAGGTCCGGCGTGCGCGGCAAGCACAACGCCACCGCCGAACCCAGCCCCACACCGTGCGCACGCAACAGCGCGGCCACCTGCTCGGCCCGCACGTCCAACTCCGCGTAATCCATCCGGGAGTCCACACCGGACACCGCCGTGCCGCGCCCGGTGATCAGGTCCAACGCGGTGCGCGCGGGCGGCAGGCCCAGGTCGGTGGCGTTGTAGCCCTCCAGCACCTCCCACCGCCGCACGCCGGTCAGCCCGTCCAACTCGCTGATCCGCCGCTCCGGGTGTTCGGCGGCGGCGGTGAGCAGCGCGGTGAGCCGGTCGGTGAACTCGGCGATGGTCGACTCGTCGAACAGGTCGGAGTTGTACTCGACACCCAGGGCCAGCGTGTCGCCCTGCTGGTCGGCGGCCAGCGTCAGGTCGAACTTGGCCACCTTCGGGTCGGGCACCAGCGCGTCGATCTCCAGCCCGGCCATCCCGATGTCCAGCGGCGGGGTGTTGGTGAAGATCAGCTGGGCTTGGTAGATCGGCGCGTGCCCGGTGCTGCGCTGCGGGCTCAGGTGCTCCACCAGCCGTTCGAACGGCAGGTCGGCGTGCGCGAGACCGGCCGTGGCGACCTGCCGGATCCGGCCCAGCAGTTCGGTGAACGTCGGATCACCGCCCACGTCGGCGCGCAGCGCGAGCGTGTTGACGAAGAACCCGATCAGGGCCTCCAGGTCCGGGTGCGAACGCCCGGCGACCGGCGTGCCGACCACCACGTCGTCCTGACCGGCCAACCGGCCGAGCCTGGCCGCGAACCCGGCCAGCAGCACCATGAACACCGTGACGCCGTGCGCCCGGGCCAACTCCTCCAACGGGCGGATCGGGACGTAGCCGTACCGCAGCGCGCCCCGGTGGGTGACCACCGGCGGCCGTGGCCGGTCGGTCGGCAGGGTCAGCAGCTCCGGCGCGCCCGCGAGGTGCCGCGCCCAGTAGTCCAGGTGCTCGGCGGCGACGTCGTCGGCCATCCGGTCCCGCTGCCACACCGCGAAATCCGGGTACTGCAACCGCAGCGCGGGCAGGTCCGGGTCCCGGTCCTCCAGCGCCGCGTCGTAGGCCTGCCCCAACTCGCCCAGCAGCACCGACAGCGACCACGCGTCGGCGATGATGTGGTGCATGTTGAGCACCAGCACGTGGTCGTCGTCGGCGAACCGGCCCAGGCTCGCCGCGAACAGCGGCCCCTGGTGCAGGTCGAACCCGATGCCGCCGCGTTCGTCGGCGAACCGCTGCGCCTGAGCGTCCCGGTCTTCGCCGAAAAGATGGTGCACGGTGAGGGTGGCGGTGCCGGTGGGCGCGACGAGCTGCACCGGTTCGCCGCCCGAGTCGGGGAACGTGGTGCGCAGCGCCGCGTGCCGGTTCACCAGCACGTTCAGCGCCCGTCGCAGCGCGACCGGGTCCAGCGGGCCGCGCAGCCGGAACGCGACGGGCACGTTGTAGACGGCGCTGCCGGGCGAGAACCGGTCCAGGAACCACAGCCGTTGCTGCCCGAACGACAGCGGGAACGCGGTGGGCGCGGCGGCACGGGCGCGCAGCCGTCGGGCCAGCAGTTCCCGCTTCCGCGCGGACGCCGTCGTCCGGTCGGACGCCGGGAGATCGGTCATGGCGTGCTCCCCGATCTGGTGAGTCGGTCGGCGGCGGCGCGCACGTGCTCACGCAGGTGCGTGGGCACGCGGTCGCCGAACCGTTCGAGGTACGCGGCGACGGTGGTGTCGTCGTCCCGCAGGAACGGGAAGTCGGTCGGCACCATGTGCCGGATCGCCAGCAGCGGCACCGGGCTGTGCAGCGGCCGGAAACCGGGGTTCCACAGGCCCGCTTTCTGCGGCGGTCCGGGGTGGAACTCGCCCAGCATCAACCCGTCCCGGGTGTACTGCGGCTTCAGCAGCTCCTGGGCCCGGTCCACCACGCCGAACTCGGTGAGGTCCGGGAACAGGATCAGGATGGTCTTGAACTGCGCCCCCGGCCCCCGCGTCGGTTCGAGCTCGGCGAACCAGTCGCGGTAGTGCAGCAGCAGGGCCGCCAGCTCGTCCGGCTCCTGCGGTGTGCCGGAGTGCACGGACATGTAGAACAGGCCACGCTGGAGGGACGTGTCGGTGAAGGGGCACACCGCACCCCTCCGCCCCAGTTCCGGGTGCGGACCGCACAGGTACTCGCCCGCCCAGCCGAACACGGTCCGCAGCGGCAGTTCGTGCGCCACGACCGCGTCGGGAAGCCGAGGTGCGGCGAAGTCCGCCGGCTCGACCAGGGGGTAAGCCTGGTGGGTCGGATGGATCAGCATCAACTCACCTGCCTTTGGCTTGTAATCGGTGGGTCAACCCCGCCAGCGCCGCGCCGGTCAACGCGGCCGTGACGCCACCGAGCAGGCGGTCCTGGCGCCGGGCCCGCGCCAACGCCTCGCCGTAGGGGACCGTGGTGTGCGCGATCAGGGTGTAGAGCGGCACCCACGCGTTCGGGAGCAGCCGGTGCAGCGCCAGGTCCACCTTCTTGCGGACGGTGAACAGCGGTGAGCGCAGCTTGTCGCGCAGCTCCACGAAGTTGCGCTTGGACAGCTCCGCGAGCACGTCCGTGTGCGGCCGGCGGGAGTCCTCGAACGCGGCCAACGCCTGCGGCAGGTCGTGCGGGTGCGTGGCCAGGCACCGGTTGAGCACCGAACAGTCCTCGAACGCGGCGTTCATGCCCTGCCCGAAGAACGGGTACACGGCGTGCGCGGCGTCCCCGATCAGCACGACCCCGCGTCCGTCGTCGGTGGTGACGTGCCACGGCGCGGTGCGCACGGTGACCAGACTGGCCGGCGGGTGCGCGAGGAACTGCTCGACCACGTCCGGGATGAGGGTGAGCGTGTCGGGGAAGCGGCGGGCGAAGAACTCCCGCACCCGCCCGGCCTCGGTGAGCCCGGCGAACCCGTGTTCGCCCTCGAACGGCAGGAACACGGTCGCGGTGAGCGAGCCGTCCGCGTTGGGGTGCGCCACGATCAGGCCCTCGTCACCCGGCCACACGTGCAGCGCGCGCAGTTCGGTGCGTGGCTCGCCGTCGTCGCCGACCGGGATCAGCAGCTCCTTGTAGCCCCACTCCAGGAACTCCTGGTGCAGGTCCATCCGCAGGCCGCGGCCCAGGTGCGTGCGCACGGCGGAGAACGCGCCGTCCGCGCCGACGACGAGGTCGGCGGTGTGCACGGCCTGGTCGTCGGTGGTGACCGCGGGTTTGGTGCGGTCCACGGCGGTGACCCGTTGGCCCCAGGAGAACTCGACGCCGAGCCGTTCGGCCTCGTCCACCAGCGCGACGTTGAGGTCGTGCCGCAGGATGGAGTGCAGGATCTGGTCTTCCGCCAGGCCGTAGGGCTGGAAGCGGAGCGTGCCGTCGGGCAGGTGCACGACCCGGCCGCGCATCGGCACGGTCAGCGGCGCCAACCGCTCCAGCAAGCCGACTTCCCGCAACGCGACGATGCCGCGTTGCGAGAGACCCAGGTTGATCGAACGGCCCTCTTCCTTCGCTCCCGGCGCCCGAGGATCGCCCCGCCGCTCCAACACCCGCACCCGGAACCCTCGCCGGGCCAGGTAGACAGCCGTCAGCGAGCCGGCGAGCCCCGCGCCGACAACAATCGTTTCGTGGTTCCTGGCTGCTTCCCTGCTCATGTCTCGTCCTCGTCGTCGATCAAGGTGCCGAGCAGGCGGTCGATTTCCGCGTCGGACAGCTCGTCCAGCTGATCGAGCAGCGGCACCGGACCGCGGGTGCCCGCCGTGCCGCCGCCCAGGTTCGAGCACAGCTCGGCGATGGTGGGCGCGGCGAACAGCGTCGCCAACGGCAGGTCCACGTCCAGCGCTACCCGGACACGGGCCAGCATCTGGGTCGCGGTCAACGAGTGGCCGCCCAGGGCGAAGAAGTTGTCGTGCACGCCCAGCGGCGCGTCCACGGGCATGCTCAGCACCTCGCGCCAGATCTGCGCCAGCCGCCGTTCGTTGTCGTCACGCGGTTCGACCCGCTCGACGTCGTCGGTCGTCCACACCGGATCGGGCAACGCGTCCCGGTCGATCTTGCCGGTGCCGGTGCGCGGCAGTTCGGGCAGCACGACGACCGCAGCCGGGAGCATGTAGTCGGGCAGGCGCGCGGCCAGGTGCGGTCGCACCCGACGGCGCAACTCGTCCTCGTGCAGGCCAGGGTCGGCGGGCACCGCGTACGCGACCAGCCGCACGTCGGCGGCGTGCGCGGACCAGGCGATCACGACCGCGTGCGCCACGTCCGGGTGAGCGCGGAGCACGGCTTCGATCTCGCCCGGCTCGATCCGGTAGCCGCGCACCTTGAGCTGCCGATCGGTGCGGCCCAGGAACTCCAGCGTCCCGTCGGCGTGCCGGCGGACCAGGTCGCCGGACGCGTAGAGCCGACCGCCCGCCGAACCGAACGGGTCGGGGCGGAACCGGTCCGCCGTCATCCCGGGCAGACCGTGGTAGCCGCGCGCCACGCCCGCGCCGCCGATGTGCAACTCGCCGATCACACCAGGCGGCACCGGGCGCATGAGCGGGTCCAGCACGTACAGCGAGGTGCCCTTGACCGCCGGCCCGAGCCGCACCGGGTCCGGCCCGTGCGATACGACACCGGCCGCCGAGTACACCGTGGTCTCGGTGGGGCCGTAGCCGTCGATCAGGGTCGCGCCGTCGGTCTGGAGGTCGTCGGCCAGGTCGCGGGTCATCGCCTCGCCGCCGCTGATCCGCAGCCGCACGCCCGCCGGCACACCACCGGCCGCGACGACCATCCGCCAGCTCGCCGGACCGCCCTGTACGACGGTCGCTTCGGTATCGGCGATGCGTGCCCGCAACAGCGCGCCGTCCGCCACGTCATCCGCCGGGATCACCACGAGCGTCGCGCCGCTGATGAGAGGAGCGAGCATTTCCACTGTGGACACATCGAACGCAGGCGTGGTGATGGAGGCGAGCCGGTCCGCGGGCGTCAGCTCCATCATCTCGCCCATCGCGCGCAGTAACGCGGCGAGACCGCCCTGGGTGCACCGGACGCCCTTGGGTTTGCCGGTGGACCCGGAGGTGTGGATGACGTAGGCCAGCATCTCCGGGTGTTGCTTCGTCGCCGGTGGCGGAGTGTCCGGTTGGGCGTCGAGGTCGGCGGTGTCCAGGTCCACCTCGGTCCACGGGCCGGTCAACGGCCCGGTGACCTCGCGCGACGCGCCGTCGGTGACGAGCACCGGCACGTCGGAGCCGGTGGCCATGGCGGTGAGCCGTGCGGCGGGCCACGACGGGTCCAGCGGCAGGTAACCCGCGCCCACGCGCCACGCGGCGAGGATGCCGACGACCATCTGTGCGCCGCGGTCCAGGCACAACGCCACCGGCTGATCCGGCCGCGCGCCCGCGGCGAGCAGCACGTGAGCGAGCCGGTTGGCCGCACGGTCCAGTTCACCGCACGTCAACGCGCCCTCGACGGCGACCGCGTCCGGGTGCTCGGCCAGCGCGGCGAACACCAGGTCGGCGGCCGTCTCCGCGGGCACCTCGACGGCCGGTTCCTGCGGTGAGTCGTCGGTCAGCAGCAGTTCGGCGACCCGGTCGGCGGGGGAGGCGTGCACGGCGGCGGCGAACACCGCGTGCAGCGCGGCGATCGTCTCCGGCGTGAACAGCTCGGAGTCGTACTGCCAGCGCGCGAACCACCGTTCGCCCGCCTGCTCGACGGTCAGCGACAGGTCGAACTTCGCCCCGCCGTTGGCCACCGCCTCGGGTCGCAACGTGATCGGACCGGCCTTGCGCGCCGGCGGCACCGGCTCGACGGCGAACATCACCTGCACCAGCGGCGCGTGGGCCAGTGTCCGCTGTGGCGAGACGATGTCCACCAGCTGCTCGAACGGCAGGTCCTGGTGGACGAGCGCGGCCACGGTGGCGTGCTCGGTCGCCGTGACGACCTCGCCGAACGTCGTGTCCGGGGTGAACTTCGCGCGCAGCGGCAGGGTGTTGGCCACGAAACCGACCAGGCCCTCGGTCTCCGGCCGGGTGCGGGCCGCGACGGGCGTCGCCACCAGGAAGTCCGCCTGCCCGGTCACCCGGTGCAGCACGCACTGGAACACGGCCAGCAGCCGGGCGAACGACCCGTTGTCGACGCCCAGTTCCGCCCGCAGCTCGGCGCCGTGCCCGGTGGGCGTCGCCGGTCGGGTCTTGTCGGTCGGCAACGGCAGCACGGTCGGCACGCCGTGCAGCGCCTCACGCCAGAACTCCGCGTCGGCGGCGAAGGCTCCACCGTCGGCCTGTTCCCGTTGCCACACCGCGTAGTCCGGGTACTGCACGGGCAGGTCGGGCAGGTTGTGCGGTTCGCCCGTGGCCTCGGTGGCGTACAGCCGGGCCAGCTCGTCGAACAGCACCGCGCACGACCAGCCGTCGGCGATCGTGTGGTGCAGCACCAGGACCAACACGTGCTCTTGAGACGTGACCTCGATCAGACCGGCGCGTAACAGCGGCCCGTGGTGCAGCACGAACGGCCGACCCACCTCCTCGCGCACCGCCGCGTCCACGTCCGCCGACGACAACCGCACCAACGGCACGGTCAGCGTCGCGGACACCACCTGCACCGGCACGCCGTCCTCCGCGGCGAACCGCGTCCGCAACGCCTCGTGCCGCGCCACCAGCGCGTTCAACGCCGCCTGCAACGCGTCCGCGTCCAGCGGGCCGTCGACGCCGACCCGCCAGCCGATGTTGTAGACCGGGCTCGCGGGCAGCAGCTGGTCGACCAGCCACAACCTGCGCTGCCCGGACGAAGCCGGGAACCGGAACACCTCGTCCGCCCGTCCTTCGGGTATCACCGCGCTCACCGCTGTCCCCCTCCCCAACCCCGGTCGCCCTTGTCCGGCCAGCCCCTCCGGTCGACCGCGACGACCCGGAACTCCGCCGTGTGCCGGGCGCCCGCGGCGTCGGTCAACCACAGCTGGTCCGGGCCGGGCAGCATCTCGCCCACGCCCATCGGCGCGTCCGGCTTCTCCCGGTCCAGCGCGCGCACCGCGTGCGCGAACAGCTCGACCGACGGCTGGCTCTCCAGATCCACGTAGAACGGCTTGTGCTCCACCGGGCTCTTCACGAACACGAACCTCGGCATGCCGTGCTCACGGCGCCAGGCCTGTGCCCGCAGGAACCGGGTCCCTTCGTCGGGGGCGAACGCGAACGCCGAACGCGCGGTCGGCAATCGCCAGCCCTCCCTGGCCACGACCAGCCGGTCCAGGCTGACCCGGGGCGTGTGCTCGCCCGCGGGCAGCAGCCGGAAGTGCTGCACCAACTGCGCCATGATCTGCTCGTTCAGCAGCTCGACCAGGTCGACGTCCACCCGGCCGTCCCGGCTGCGCGCCACCAGCCGCCCGCCGCTCTCGGTCACCTCGCACGCGCCGACCGGCACCGCGTCGCGCAACCCCGGGCCGCAGGCGTCGTGGCCGAACACGATCTTCAGGTCGTCCGGTGACACCAGCGCGTCGGCGAGCCGTTGCGGCGTGCCGCCCTGCTCGCGGGTGGTGGCCAGCACGATCCTCGGCCCGGCCATGTCGTGGCTCATCGCCGCGCGCAGTTGGCCAGGATCGGGGTGCTGGGACACGAACAACGCCGACCGCATGGTGTTCACGCCGGGGTGCACCTCGCCCAGCACCCACCGGTAGTCGCCGGCCCGGATCGCGTCCTCGTCCTGGGCCGCGATCAGCACGTCCGGGCTGTGCTGCACCGCGCCACGCCACCCCGGTCGCGGCGCGGCGAACGCCTTGAGCACGGCGTCCCGCACATCACCCACTCGGTAGTGGACATCGCGCCCGTCCGGTTGGGGTCCCAGGGCCTTGGCCCAGCGGTCCTGCAACGCCCGGACGAGCCGGTCGATCAGCCGTTCGTCGAGCCGGAAGATGGTGTCGTTGGCCCACAACCAGAAGTCCGCCAACCGCACCCGGTCCGAACCGGTGGCCGCGACCCGCTCCCGGTACACCTCCCGCAACGCGCGCCCGTACAGCGCCGCGCCCGCGGAGGTGAACCAGCGTGCCGCCTCCAGCACCAGCGACAACGGCGACCACAGCGTTTCCATCAGACCGGGGGAGAGGGTGACGTCGAGATCGCGTCGGCACTCCTCGTGCACCACCGTGCGGCCGGCGTAGAACAGGCCGGGTCGACGCACGGCCGCCGTGCCGGTGATGGCGGTGAACTTCTCGTGCAAGTCGTCGATCGCGTGCACCAACCGGTCCGGATCGCCCACGGCGGCGGCCACCCGGTCCCGCCCCTGCTCGACCTCGGTCAGTGCCTTTTCGGCTTCGGCTCGTGCGTCGGGGTCCCCGATGGCCGCGATCTGCGCGCGCAACGCCGTCTCCGGCACCAGCGCCTCCGGCGGCACCTCCAACGACCAGGCGATCCGCTTGGCCTGCCGCAGCCGTTCGAGAGCGGCCAAGACGTCCTGGACCGGTTGGTCGAGGTCGCCGGCGATCGCGTCCGCTCGGGTTAGTCCGTCGCACGCGGCGAGCACGGCGGCGTCCAACGCGGGCAGGCGCACCGGATCGGTCATCGGGACGTGCATCGTGTCGCCGACGACGTCCACGAACGGCATCCGCCGGGGCACCGCCCACGGCCGCACGGCGTCCGTGGTCAACGCCTCGGCCAGTTGTTGGACCGCCCAGTTCTCCAGGTAGACGGTCCGCGAGTCGATCAGGTCGGGGCCGGGTTTCGCGGTGATCGCGGCGGGCGCGTCGTCCTCGACCCGGGCCCAGCCGACCGGCCCGAAGAAACCGATCGTGTCGTTCTTGGCGCAGTAGCGCTGGAGGTAGCTGACGACCGTGTGCTCCCAACGGCGGTAATCGACGTTGCGGGAGGAGGGCCGGTCGCCGGAGAGCGCCTTGTGCAGCGAAGCGACGGCGGTCCGGAGGGCGCTCGGGTTCTGCCAGGCAACGGCTTCGCGGAACTTCGCGTCCCCGCTGACCACCCGCAACACGTCGGCGGCGGCCTTGCGCCCCGCCTCGAAACAAGCCGTGTAGTCGGCGAGCAGCGCGTCGTGCCGTGCGGCGGCCTCGGCAGCCACGGCCAACGCCGCGTCCACTGCTGTCGTCCCTGTCGTCCCTGTTGTCGGCACGGCGGCCAGTGCGGCGCGTGCTTCGGTGAACCGTCCCTTGCGGACCCGCCGCCCGATCCGCCGCAGCGCGGACCGCTGCTCGCCCTGAGCCCGGTCCTCGACCTCGCGCAACACCTGGAACGCCGTCCACCGCGCCTCGCTCGCCGCGTCCTCGGCCGCCAGCACCGCCTCGGCCGCACGTGCCGCGTCCGGGCTCGCCACCGCCAGCAACGGCTCGATGCCGAAGCCCGTCCCGCGCAGTTCGACGCACCGCCACGCCGCCCAGTCACCGTCCCCACCCGGCAGCACCAGGTGATCCGCCACCGGCCGCACCGACGTGCGCTGCGTGGGCACCACGTACGCCGACCGGTCCCGCCGCGTGATCCCCACCGACACGGCACCCGACGAGGTGCTCAGCGACGCGTCCACCACCGCCGCGCACGCCGCCAGCGTCCGGGCCCGGTGCAGTTCGGCGACCGGCATCTCGACCCCGAACTCCTCCTGCACCCGGAACGCCAACCGCACCGCGAGCAGCGAGTTGCCGCCCACCGCGAAGAAATCGTCCTCGGCGAACACCTCCGGCGCGTCCAGCAGGTTCTCCCACAGCTTCGCCAACCGCCGTTGCGTGGCGGTCGCGGGTTGGGTCCGGTCCGTGCCCCGCGCGCCCGGGGCACGGACCGAGCGCAGTGCCGCCCGGTCCACCTTGCCGCTGCCGTTGAGCGGCAGCTCCGGCAGCGGTACGTACCGCGCCGGGCAGAGGAAGGCGGGCAGCCGTTCCGCGACGTGCGCGCGCACGTCCTCGATGTCCAACGAGCCGGTCGGCACGACGTAGGCCACCAGGTGCCTCGCGTCGCCGTCGCCGAACGGCAGCACGGCCGCCGCGCCGACCGCCGGGTGCTCCCGCAACACGGCCTCGACCTCGGCCGGCTCCACCAGGAACCCGCGCACCTTGACCTGCCGGTCCGCGCGACCCAGGAACTCCAGCACCCCGTCCGGCCGCCACCGGGCCAGGTCACCCGTCCGGTACAGCCGCCCACCGGGCGCGGCCCCGAACGAATCGGACACGAACGGGTCGGGCACGAACTTCGACGCGGTCAACGCGGGCGCGCCCCAATACCCGCGCGCCAGCCCGTCACCGCCGGTGTACAGCTCACCCGGCACACCCACCGGCACCGGCCGCATCGACTCGTCCAGCACGTACACCGTGGTCCGCTGGATCGGCGTGCCGATCGGCACGGTCGCGCCCACGTCCTCGGCCGACCCCACCACGTGGCACGTGGTGAACGTGGTGTTCTCCGTCGGCCCGTACCCGTTGACCACCGGCTTCCCGCCACGCGCCTTGAGCGCCGCCCGCACCGCGTCCGGGGCCAGCACGTCACCACCGGCCAGCAGTTGCTCCACGTCGGCCAGCAGCGCCGGGTCCAGCTGGTGGAACAGCCCAGCGGTCAACCACAACACGCTCACCCGGTGCGTCCGCAGCAGCTCGCCCAGCACCGCCGGATCGGGCGGACCGGACGGCGCGGCCACCACCCGGCCACCGGTCAGCAGCCCGCCCCACACCTCCAGCGTGGTCAGGTCGAACGCGGTCGCGGACAGGTGCAGGAACGTCTGCCCCGGCCCGAAGCGCCCGAACGTCGGCCGCGTCACCAGCCGCACCACACCCCGGTGCGGCACGGCCACACCCTTCGGCCTGCCGGTCGACCCCGACGTGTAGTTCACGTACGCCACGCTCAGCGGATGCACCGCCGTCACCGGAAATACGGGCGATTCCGATGATTCCGGCGAAAGGTCCACTTCGGACAGCACCACCGAGGTGACCCCGTCCGGCAGCGCGCGCGGCCGGTCGGCCACCACCAGCGGCGTGCCGGACTCGCGCAACGCCGCCGCGTCCCGTGCCGCCGGGTTGTCCGGGTCCAGCGGCAGGTACGCGGCACCGGTCTTGAGCACGGCCAGCATCGCGGTCACGAAGTCCGCCCCACGCGGCAGCGAGAGCGCCACCGGACGGTCCACCTGCGCGCCCCGCGCCACCAGCACGTGCGCCAACCGGTTCGACCGCGCGTCCAACTCCGCGTAGCTCAGCCACCGCTCACCGTCGAAGACCGCGTCCGCGTCCGGCCGCAGCCGCACCTGCTCGGCGAACAGGTCCGGCACGGTCGCGTCCGCCGGGTAGTCGACCGCGGTGTCGTTCCACTTCTCCAGCACCCGCACGAGCTCACGCGGCCCGGTCAGCTCCCGCACCGGGCGGTCCGGCGCCTCGGCCATGCCCGCGAGCAGGTCCCGCACCTGCGTCAACAGGGCGTCCGGCGCCCAGTCCGGGAACCGGCCGGTGTCGTGGATCAGCCGGAAGCTCAGGCGCGGCTCGGCGAAGGCGTACAACGTCATGGCGTAGACGGGGGTGCGCAGGATGCGCACCTGTCTGCCCGCCGGCGCGGACGGCCGAGCGGACAGCACCGTCCCCAGTTCGCGGTGCTCGAACAGCACCAGGCTCCGCATCAACGGCACGTCGTGACCGGCCGCGCGTTGGATCACCGGCAGCGGGCACAGCTGGTGGTCGCGCGCCCGCACCGACCGTTCCCGGACCGACCGCAGCCAGTCGGCCACCGACGCGTCCCACTGAACCGGCAGCCGCAGCGGCACGGTCGCCAGCAGCAGCCCCAGCATGTCCTGCGCGCCCTCGACGGTGCCGTGCCGGGCCGCCCTGGTCACCCCGAACACGGCCTCGTCGGCGTGCGCGTGCGTGGTCAACACCAGACCCCACGCGGCCAGCACCACCGTGTTCACCGTGACGCCCGCCCGCGCGGCCAACGCCCGCACGGCCTCGGTCTCGGTGTCGGACAGGTCGAGCACCGCGGTGGCCATGACCGGCGTGTCCGGCCCGGCGTGCTCCAGCGGCAGCGGACCGGGCTCGGGCAGCCCGGCCAGTTCGGCGGCCCAGAACCGTTCGTCGGCCAGCGCCTCGGGGTGGTCCGGCGCGATCCGGGCGTCGTACCAGCGGGCGTAGTCGGTGAAGTCCGGGCGCGGCGCGAAGTCCGGTGTGCCACCCGCGAGTCGGGCCGCGTAGTCGTCGTCGATCTCGGCCAGCAGCATGGCCAGCGACCGGCCGTCGAGGATCGCGTGGTGGAAGGTCGCCACCACCACGTCACCGGGCAGCGACACCACCCGCAGCGGCGGCGCGGACACCGGGTCCACGCCGGCCCGCCGGTCGGCCGCCAGGAACGCCGGCAGGTCCGTCACCGAATCGTCCACCAGCACCGGGACGTCCTCGGCGGGTCCGGACCACTGGTCCATGCCGCCGTCCGCGCGCCAGGTGAACCGGGTCCGCAGCAGCGGGTGCCGTTCGACCGCCGCCCGCCACGCCGCCAGATAGGTGGCGGTGTCCAGGCCGTGCGGCCAGTGCTGGACGCACTGGATGACATCCGTCCCGGCCGACGGGTCCCGCAACCCGGCCGCGATCATTCCGCTCTGCAACGGCAGAGCGGGCGCGAGCCGCGAATCCGTGTGCACCAAATCCTCCCCGGCGAAATGTGTTTCGGGCGCGCACGACCGAACCGGTCACCGGGAATTCCGGAGACCTTTTCCGGGCAGCGGTAGGTGCCCCTTTGCGCGGCGTGCGGTAATGCGCGAGTCGAGGTGCCGGGTGGAGCGTCAGTCGCGGTGCGCGGCGACGTGCTCGCGGACGCTGCGCGGGCGCATGTCCGTCCACACCCGGTCAATGTGGGCCAGGCACTCTTCCCTGGTACCCCTTGTCCCTTCGGCCCGCCATCCCGGCGGGAGGTCGCGGTCGGCGAACCAGACCGAGTACTGCTCCTCGTCGTTCAGCACGACCAGGAATTCCGGGTAATTGGTCTTCTCGTCACTCATGCAGGATCTCCTGCCCCTTGGCGGATGCGGGCGGGTCGCCGTTCGCGCAACATTACGCGCCGGCTCTCGTAAACTGGAATCCACTGAACGGTCGAACCGCTCATTGGGGATGCGTGGCGCGAACTATTCGACCTTCCTATGGAGCGTCTCCCGCTGTGTTCGACCGGTTACGCGATGGTTTCACCGGCGCGACCGCGTCAATTCTCGGTAGCCGTGGAATCGCCGGATCTGTTATCGCTAACAGGCGCCCGCCATGCGGCCGAACGGGCGAACGTGTCGAACGCCTTCGACTCCAGAGGGTTGCGCCGGGTGCTGGGCGATCCGGCTATTGAACCGCTCCCGATCGTGCTGTTAGCGTTAACAGCCGGGCTGTGGAGTAGCCGGTGATCCCGTCCACCCGTACCCGCGAACCACCCGTCACGCCACCCCAACCGGCCCGCACCAGGCTCGATGCCGCGGGTCGATCGCGTTCTGTCCATGCAGCGTCGCAGGGAGAGCAACCCATGAGATCGACTTATCGGCGCGCGCGCCGCGCAGGCCTGGTCCTCGCCACCGTCACCACGCTGCTCGGTGCGGTCACCGCGGCCGTGCCGACCGTCGCGTCGGCGGCGGTGGTCGACACCAACGCCTCGTACGTGCTGGTCAACCGCAACAGCGGCAAGGCGCTGGACGTCTACGACCTCGCCACCAACGACGGCGCACGGATCTCGCAGTTCACGCGCAACGACGGCGCGTGGCAGCAGTGGCAGTTCGTCGACTCCGGTGGTGGCTACTACCGGTTGAAGTCCAAGCACAGCGGCAAGGTCCTCGACATCGAGGGCGCTTCGACCGCCGACCGCGCCAACCTGATCCAGTGGACCGACCGCAACGCCACCAACCAGCAGTTCAGGTTGGCCGATTCGGCGGGCGGGTTCGTCCGGCTGATCAACCGCAACAGCGGCAAGGCGCTGGACGTGCTGGACTTCTCCACCGCCGACGGCGCGCAGATCATCCAGTGGCCCGACACCGGTGGCACGAACCAGCAGTGGCAGTTGGTGAAGCTGGGTGCCCCCGCGCCGGGGACGTTCACCAACCCGATCAAGCGCAACGGCCCGGACCCGTGGCTCCAGTACTACAACGGCTACTACTACCTGGCCACGACGACGTGGAACTCCACGATCACGATGCGCAAGTCGCCGACGTTGGCCGGGCTGGCGACCGCGGCGGACACGGTGGTGTTCAACCTGTCGCGGCCCAACGGGTGCTGCAACATGTGGGCGCCGGAGTTCTTCCTGCTCAACGGCCGCTGGTACCTGTACTACGTGGCCGGGCAGAACGTGTCGGACTACAACCCGACGCAGCGGCTGCACGTGCTGGAGAGTTCCGGCACCGACCCGATGGGCCCGTACACGTTCAAGGCCGATCTCGGCAGCACCTGGGAACTGGACCCGAGCATCCTCCAGGTGAGCGGCAAGCTGTACCTGATGGGCAGCGCGATGGACGGCACCCAGAGCCTGACCATCACCCCGTTGTCCAACCCGTACACGATCAGCGGCGCGCGCCGGACGATCTCCCAGCCCACCCTGGCGTGGGAACGGCAGACCGCCCCGGTCAACGAGGGCGCCGAACCGCTGTACCACAACGGGAAGACCATGATCGTCTACTCGGCCAGCGCCTGCTGGGGCCCGGACTACAAACTCGGCCTGCTCACCCTCACCGGCACCGACCCGCTCAACCGCGACCACTGGACCAAGTCCCCCAACCCGGTGTTCCAGCGCAACGACGGCAACGGCGTCTACGCCCCCGGCCACAACGGCTTCTTCAAGTCGCCCGACGGCACCGAGGACTGGATCGTCTACCACGCCAACGACTCGGCCTCCGGCGGCTGCGACATGAACCGCTCCACCCGAGCCCAGAAGTTCACCTGGAACTCCGACGGCACACCGAACTTCGGCACCCCCGTCCGACTCGGCACCACCCTCACCGCCCCCTCCGGCGAATGAGACCACCCGGGGCGGGTGTCTCCCGCCCCGGGCCCCACTCGCTCCACGGTGGTCCGGTGGGAAGCGGGCGCACGCGAACCGCTGCCGTACCAGCGCCCGAAGCTCGCCCGACTGCTCAAAGTCACCCTGAACGAACTCGATGCCCTCCTGCACCCTGAGGACACGGTTGCGCCGGCACAAGCTCTGGCACTACGGCTTGGTCATGGACGCGCTCACCCTTGGTGCGAGTCAGCGCACCGTCGCCGTGGTCGACGCTGAGGTCTTCGGCCAGGTGTTCAGCGGCATGGTGACGACCAATGACGAAGGACGGGTGGTGGGTGCGAACGGTCGGTCCGACATGCCGTTCACCGGCGACGCCATCGACCGGCTCGAACCTCGTCTGTCAGCCAGTTCGCTGACGTTGCTGCGTCTGGCGTGGCGGGATCGCCGGCTGCTCCTCGGGTGACGGCAGGTCTAATCGGGCAGCTGGGACAGGGTGCGGCGGATGTTGTCCTCGACGATCGCCAGCATTCCAGCCCGGTGTGGGAAGTCGCCGTCCAGCAGCCTCAACGGCCCGGCCACCAGTGACAGGTAGTTGGCCAACCGGTAGAGGCGCAGTCGGGCGGGGTCGAGGTCGGGGTTCGCGAAGTGGTGGTAGTGGGGGCCGAAGCGCAGTTCGAGGAAGGCGTGTTCCCACTCGACGTCGAAGAACATCGTGCCCTCGATGTCGATGAGCACCGGCTCGTCCCGGTCCTCGGCGATCAGAACGTGATCGGGACCCAACTCGTGGTGGATCAGGCCGAATCGTGATCGTGGCGCCACGGCGGCGTGCCGCGTCCTCAGCAGATCGTCCAACCGTTCCCGCACGACCGCGATGCGTTCAACCCGAGCGGCGGCTTCGGCGAGGTCGGTGAGTGCCCGACGCAGCACGGCGTGCTCGACGGCGTCGTGCTGCGCCGGGTCGGCGGTATGGGCGTGCATGTCCCGCACCGCTGAACCGAGCCGAGTCAGCACACTTTCGGCACGTCCCGGATCACGGGCCATCAGCTGTTCCAACGTGCCACCGCGAACGTCCTCGACCACCGCCACGTCACCCAACGCCCCACCGGGTTCACGCATGAGCGGCCGAGGTGCCCGGACGCCCACGGCCGACAGCCGGGCGTGCGCGGTCTCGAACAGCTCCAACCCGGTGGTGTGCCCGAACGGGTTGCCCGGATCACCGGCCGCCTTCGGCCAGAAGTCCTCGTCGGGGTGCCAGACGTAAGCGATACCGCCAGTGCCGTCCGCCAACCCCAGCCGGTAGACGCCCTTCTTGGTCCCGCCGCGCAACCGCTCGACCGACACCAACCCCCGCGCCCCGAACGCCGCCCGCGCCACATCCCGCAGATCGTCGACTCCGAGATGCTTCCTCACCGCAGAACCGCGTCCACTCTCCTCTGTCCCCACACCGACCATGATCGCGCACCAACGGCCGGTCGGTTGCGATCGGGCGGTGCCACGTGGACGCACTCGGGTGGAATTGCGCCCGCCCCGTGCGGCCTGGCGGGCGTGCTTGCCTTGAGGTAAGCGATCCCGGCTACAGCAGGATCGAGTCGACGTACCCACCGTCCACCCGCACCGCCGCACCCGTCGTCGCCGAAGCCTTCGGTGACGCCAGGTACACCACCAGGTTGCCGATCTCCTCCGGCTCGATCAGCCGCCCCAGCAGGGACTGCGGCCGGTGCACGCGCATGAACTCCCGCTGCGCCTCCTCCCACGGCAGCGAACGGTCCACCAGCTGGTAGACGAAATCCTCCACGCTACCGGTGTGCGTGGGGCCCGCGATCACGCAGTTCACCGTCACCCCGCTGCCCGCCGCCTCCTTGGCGAACCCCCGCGACACACCCAACAGCGCCGTCTTCGACACCCCGTAGTGGATCATCTCCGCCGGGATCACCACGGCCGAGTCGCTGGAGATGTACTGCACCCGCCCCCACCCGCGCTCCCGCATCCCGGGCAGGTAGGTGCGGGTCAGCCGAACGGCCGCCAACACGTTCACCTCGAAGTACCGCCGCCACTCGTCGTCGTCGATCTCCAGCGCCGGCCGCGCCTCGAAGATGCCCACGTTGTTCACCAGCACGTCCACCTCGGGCAGCGCGGAGGCCAGTTCGGCGGCACCGGAAGCCGTCGACACGTCCGCCGGCACGCCGATCACGTTCGCCCCCGGCACCTCCTCACGCACCCGCGTCACCGCGTCGTGGACCGCCTCGGCCTTGCGCCCGTTCACCACCGTCCGCGCACCGGCCCCCGCCAACGCCATCGCGATCGCCTCGCCGATGCCCTGCGTCGAACCGGTGACCAGCGCCGTCTTCCCGTTCAGATCCAGCTGCATGTCACGATGATCGCGCACACGGCACAACGTCGCCGAAGGCGAACCCAGCACCCGCAACCCGTCGATCTCGGCGATACCCGAGCGCAACACCCGCGTGCTCTCCAACGCCCGCAGCGCCAGACCCCGATCCCCATCGTCACCGACGTGCCGCAGCACCGCCCACGCCGCCGCCAACGGTCCACCGGATCGGGTGGACTGCGTGGTCGAGTTCGACATCGTGTAACCGGACCAGGCGGCCGACGCGGAGTACTGCGGCCGGCGCAGGTCGGCCGACGCGTGCAGCAGCACATGAGGTCGGCGAGGGTCAGGGGAATGTGTCCCGGTCGCCGCTCGTGGGTATGACCTTGGTGCGCGATGTCCACGAACACGAACAGGAGCCGACAATGCCTTGGGTCAGGCGACACCGCCGCCACGTGCCGTACAGCTGGTTCCGCACCACCACCGTGCAGAGCCACTACCGCCGATCGCCGGCCACGATTCCCACGATCATCGCCGTCGCGCTCGCCGTGATCCTGCTCCTCGTCGTGATCTTCTGAGGCTCGGCCGCACCCTCCGGACGTCCGGGCACCGGTGGAGGTCCGCGGTCCTGTCCACCCTGCGATATGCCGCACGTGCTGCCAGGATGGGCGCGCCTGTACGACCTCCCGAGGAGGATCCCGTGACCTCTCGACTCAACCCGTACATCAGCTTCCCCGGAAACGCCCGTGAGGCGATGGAGTTCTACGAATCCGTTTTCGGCGGCACCCTCCAGGCCAACACCTTCGGCGAGTACGGCGACCCGGACGCGCCCGAGGCGCAGAAGATCATGCACAGCCAGCTGGAGACGCCCAGCGGCTACACCCTGATGGGCGCCGACACCCCGCCCGGCATGTCCGTCACCGCCGGCGACAACATCACCATCAGCCTCAGCGGCGACGACGCCGACGAGCTGCGCGGCTACTGGGACAAGCTGTCCGACGGCGGCAACATCACCATGCCGTTGGAGAAGCAGATGTGGGGCGACGAGTTCGGCGCCTGCCAGGACAAGTTCGGCATCTCCTGGATGGTCAACATCAGCGCCTCCTGACCGGGCGTGTCGCTCTTCGCCGACCTGGCCGCGCTCGGCTCCCGTGCCGGGGTCGGATGACTGCGGCGTAGGGGCCGACCGGGGGTTGCCGGCGTGGCCTGGATCACCTACCGTCCAGTAAAGGTGAAGAGGTTTCGCGTATCTCGGTCGGGGAGTGCGGATGCGGGTCTCTCGGCGGTCATTGGCGGCATCCGCGCTGGTCAGCGCACTGGTGGTGATCGGCCTGCCGGTGGCGGACGCGGCACCGCAGCCCTACCTGGTCGGGCGGGGCATCTCCGACGTCACCGGACCCGCCGCCGAGAACGGGATGATGGGGTACTCGGCGTTCGACCAGAAGACCACCGGCGTGCACCAGCGCCAGCGGTCACGGGCGTTCGTCGTGGTCGACCAGGCCACCGGCAAGCGCGTCGTCTACGTCAACGCGGACCTGGCGATGATCTTCCGGGCGGTGCAGGAAGCGGTGCTGGCCAAGCTCCAGGCCCGCTACGGCTCCCTCTACACCCGTGAGAACGTGCTGCTCTCCGCCACCCACACGCACGCCGGACCCGGCGGCTACTCGCACAACCTGGCCTACAACCTGTCGATCCTCGGCATGCAGCCGCAGACGTTGAACGCCATCACCGACGGCATCACGGAATCGGTCGTGCAAGCGCACGAAGACCTCAAACCGGGCGAGTTGTCCCTGGGACGCGGCGAGTTGACCGACGCCAGCGTGAACCGGTCGCGGGTCGCGTTCGAGCGGAACCCGGCGGCGGACAAGGCGTACTTCCCGCGGGCGATCGACCCGGCGATGACCGTGCTGCGGTTCCGGCAGAACGGCGCGGACGTCGGGGCGATCAGCTGGTTCGCCACCCACAACACGTCGATGACGAACAAGAACACCCTGATCAGCCCGGACAACAAGGGTTACGCGGCCTACCAGTGGGAGCACGACGACCGCGGTGTGCGGTACCTGGAGGACCGGGCCGGGTTCGTCGCGGCGTTCCCCAACACCAACGCCGGCGACATGTCGCCCAACCTCAACCTGCGGCCCGGTTCCGGGCCCACCGAGGACGAGGTGGAGAACACCCGCATCATCGGCGAGCGGCAGAACCGCAAGGCGCAGCAGGTGTTCGCCGGTCCGCAGACGCCGGTCACCGGCGGAGTGGACTACCGGATGCGGTTCGTGGACATGTCGGCGGTCGCGGTCGACGGCCGGTACACCACCGACGGCAGGCCGGGCACGACGTGTCCGGGCGTGGTCGGCGCGTCCACCATGGCCGGCAGCGTGGAGGACGGTCCGGCGATCCCCGGTTTCAGCGAGGGCATGACCAGCCCGTGGAAGGCGCTGTTCGAACCGCTGGACGTCGAGGTGCCGCAGTGGCTGCGGGACTGCCAGTACCCGAAGGCGTCGCTGGTGCCGACCGGTCTGGTGCAGGCCACGCCGAACGTGGTGCCGTTGCAGATCGTGAGGATCGGGCCGCTGCACCTGGTCGCGGTGCCGGGTGAGGTGACGATCGTGGCCGGTCTGCGCCTCCGGCGCGCGGTGGCCGCCGAGGTCGGGGTGCCGGTGGAGAACGTGCTGGTGCAGGGCTACGCCAACGACTACAGCCAGTACGTGACCACACCGGAGGAGTACGACCTCCAGCAGTACGAGGGCGGCTCGACGTTGTTCGGCCGCAACACCCTGCCCGCCTACCAGCAGGAATTCACCAAGCTGGCCGCGTCACTGCGCGCGGGCACGCCGCTCGCGCCCGGCCCGACGCCGGCCAAGCCGCCGTTCACCGATATCAACCTCCAGACCGGGGTGGTGTTCGACGACAAGCCGTCGGGGCGCTCGTTCGGCGACGTCCTCACCGAGCCGGCCGCGACCTACGCCCGCGGCCAGACCGCCACGGCGGTGTTCGTGACCGGGCACCCGAAGAACAACCTGCGCCGCAACGGCACGTTCCTGGAGGTACAGCGCCTGGTCGACGGCCAGTGGACCCGGCACGCCGACGACGGCGACTGGTCCACCCGGTACCGCTGGCAACGCGAGGGCGTGGCGAACTCGAACGCCACCATCACGTGGACGATCCCGGCAGGCACACCCGCGGGCACGTACCGGATCGTGCACCACGGGGACTGGAAGAGCGGCTGGACCGGTGCGATCACCCCGTTCACCGGCACGACCAGGACGTTCACCGTCGGTTAGCTCTCCCGGTCGAGCGGCCCCCAGTTGGTGTCCGCGTGCACCTCGACCAGGTCTTCGCACTCGGTCATCACCTCATCGGCGATCCACCCGACCGGGTGACGGCAAAGGACCAAGGGCTCGTTGTCCGGACCCCGCCCGACCTCCTCGCCCTCCAACACCCACGGCCGCACCCCCGGTCCACGACGTTCCCGCAGGTGGCGGTAGTCGTGCAGGCGACGGGCCACCCACAGCCGCAGGGGCCGGTCCCCCCACCACGGCTCGACCGCCAGCGGGTTGGCGGACAGGCCGGGCAGCCGCCCACCGGTCAACCCGTCCCGGCTGCTCCGCCCGCCGTCCGCGTCGGGACCACGCGACCAGCGCACGAACAACTCGTGCGCGGGCGCCCGGTCCTCGATCAGCGCGACGAGGTCGTCGAGGTCGGCGAAGGTGCGCATGAAGCCTGGGTAACCCGCCTGTCGAGGTTCGAACACGAATTGCGCGGGTATGAGCTAGGCATGACGGAAGCGACCACGACGGCCCGGCACTCGCTGTGGTCGGAGGCGATCCCGCACGGCCGGTTTCCCGTGCTCACCGGCGAGACGACCGTGGACGTCGCGGTCGTCGGGGCCGGTATCACGGGTGTCACCACGGCGTTGCTGCTCAAGCGCGCGGGTCTGCGGGTCGCGCTCGTGGAGGCCGATCGGGTGGGCAGCGGGGTGAGCGGCAACAACACCGCGAAGGTGACCGCGCTGCAGTCCACTGTGTACTCGACCATCGAGCGCAAGCACAGCGCCGAGGCAGCGGCCGACTACGCCACCGGGAACGCGGCCGCGGTCGAGCGGGTGGCGGCGCTGGTGTCCGAATTGGGCATCGCGTGCGACCTGCGGCGGATGCCCGCCTACACGTTCGCGTTCAACGTGAAGGAGCTGCCCGCCGTCGACAAGGAGGCCACCGCCGCGATCAGGGCGGGTCTGCCGGTGTCACGCGATCGCGGTGAGCTGATGGGCGTGCCGTTCCCGGTGGCGGGCGCGGTGCGGCTCGACGACCAGCTGCTGATCCACCCGGTGAAGTACGTGCGCGGCCTCGCGGAGGTCGTGGACGGCGACGGGAGCCGCATCTACGAGGGCAGCCGGGTGCTGGGCATCGAGGACGGCACGCCGAGCCGCGTCCACACCGACCGCGGCACGGTCGTGGCCGAACGCGTCGTGATCGCCACGCACTACCCGATCCTGGACCGCGGCCTGTACTTCGCCCGGCTGGAGCCCTCCCGGTCCTACTGCGTGGCCGCGACGCTGCGGTCCGGCACGCCGCCGACCGGGCTCGCGATCAGCGCGGGCAGCCCGTCGTGGTCGCTGGCGAGGTCCGGCGACCTGCTGGTCGTCGCCGGGCGCAGCCACCCGACCGGATCGTCCCCAGGCGACCCGTACGACGAGCTCACCGCTTTCGCCCGCGAACACTGGGACGTCGCCGAAGTCACCCACCGCTGGTCCGCGCAGGACCCGAAGTCCTACGACAACCTGCCGATGATCGGCCCCTACACGCCGGGCTCGACCACGTTGTACGTCGCGACCGGGTTCATGAAGTGGGGATTGAGCAACGGCACCATGGCCGCCGAGCTGCTGACCGACCTGGTCGTGGGCCGGGAGAACCCGTTGAAAGCGCGGTTCAGCCCGCACCGGCTGAGCCTGGGCGCCACGCCGAAGTTGGCCAAGCTGAACGCGAAGGTGGCCGTGGACCTGGTCGGCGACCGGCTGAAGTCGGCCGAGGTCGAGTCGGTCGCGCAGGTGCCGGTCGGCGAGGCGCGGGTGGTGCGTGACGGCACGGGCAAGGCCGGCGTGTACCGCGACGAGGCGGGCGGCGTGCACGGCGTGTCGTTGCGCTGCACGCACCTGGGCTGTCTGGTCCGGTTCAACTCCGCCGAGCACAGTTGGGACTGCCCGTGCCACGGCTCGCGGTTCGACGTGGACGGCGCCGTGCTCGAAGGCCCGGCGACCAAGCCGCTGCCCCGGCGTGATCCGGCCTGATGACGGTGGGTGTCGAGGAGGAATTCCTCCTCATGGACCCGTTGACGCGTCGTCCGGTGGCACGCGCGGCGGACGTGCTGGCGCGCGTGGGCGCGTTGCCACCGGGCGCGGAGGTGCACCGTGAGCTGAGCGGCACCCAGGTGGAGTTCGCCAGCGGTGTGTGCGAGGACCTGGACGAGTTGCGCGACCAGCTCGTGCGGGGGCGGCGTGCGTTGGCCGATGCCGCCCACGCCGAGGGACTGCTGCTGATCCCGTCCGGATCGCCGCCGCTCGCCGACCCGGAACCGCGGTTGAGCGCGGGGGAGAGGTTCGCGCGGATCGAGTCGATGTACCGCGGCCAGGTGAGCGAGTACCAGTGCTGCGGCTGTCACGTCCACATCGGCGTGCCCGATCGGGAGACGACGGTGCACGTGGTCAACCACCTGCGGCCGTGGCTGCCGACGCTGCTGGCGTTGGGCGGTAATTCGCCGTACGACCGGGGCCGGGACACCGGGTACGCGAGTTGGCGGATGATGGACCAGGCGGGGTTCCCCGGCTCGGGCGTGCCGCCGTTCTTCCGGACGGCCGCCGAGCACGACGTTCGGGTGGCCCGGCTGGTGGCGTGCGGGGTGCTGGTGGACGCGACCATGACGTTCTGGCTGGCCCGGCCGTCACCGCGGTACCCGACCGTCGAGGTGCGTGCCGCCGACACCGCGGCGACTGTGGACGACGCCGTGCTCCAGGCCGGTCTGACCAGGGCCCTCGTGGACACGGCACGGGAAGCCGGAACCGCTCCGGAACCGGACGAGCAGGTGTTGGCGGCGGCGGTGTGGTCGGCGGCCCGGTACGGGTTGTCCGGTCCGGGCGTCGATCCGAACGCGGCACGTCAGGTGCCCGCTGTCGAGCTGGTGGAAGCGTTGCTGGAGCACGTGTCCGACGCGCTGGGCGACGACCGCGACCGCATCCGGTCCCTGGTGCGCGGCGTGCTGGCCAACGGGACGGGCGCACAACGGCAGCGCCGGGCCGGATCACCGGAGGCGGCCGTGAACCTGCTCGCGCGCGTCTCGACCGGCGTGCACCTCGACCGGAACGGGTAACCCCCGGCCATGACCACTGTGGACCCTGCCGTCGACCAGGCCGTGCTGCCGACCCCGCGCGGCCCCCTGTCCGCCGCCGTGATCGACGCCCTGCGCGCCGCCCCGCAGGCCGACCTGCCGTCGCGGGTTTCGGCGGACCCGTACGGCGAAGACCTGCAACTGGCCCTGCACGTGTGCTACGAGCTGCACTACCAGGGCTTCGCGGGCGTGTCGGACGAATGGGAGTGGGACCCGGAGCTCCTGCGGTTCCGCGCCGCCCTGGAACGGGTGTTCCTCGACGCGCTGCGCGCGGACGTCCCCGGCGGTGCGGACATCGGCGACGTGTTGGACGAACTGCTGGTCGAGCCGGTCGACGGCGTCGGCGTGAGCCACCACCTCAAGGACGAAGGGGAGTGGTGGCAGATGCGCGAATACCTGGCGTTGCGGTCGATCTACCACCTCAAGGAGGCCGATCCGCACGCCTGGGTGATCCCACGCCTGCGCGGCCGGGCGAAGGCGGCGCTGGTGGCCGTGGAGTTCGACGAGTTCGGCGGCGGGCACGGTGACCGCATGCACTCGACGCTGTTCGCGAACCTGCTCGTCGGCGCGGGTCTGGACGACGGCTACCTGCACTACCTGGAGCACGCACCGGCCGCGATGCTGGCCACGGTGAACCTGATGTCGCTGTGCGGGCTGCACCGGTCGTTGCGCGGTGGCCTGGTGGGGCACTTCGCCGCCGCCGAGATCACCACCGCGCCCAGTGCCGCGCGGATTGCGAAGGCGTTGGAGCGCATGGACGCGCACCCGGATTGCGTGGAGTTCTTCACCGAGCACATCGAGGCGGACGCGGTGCACGAGCAGGTGATGCGCCGGGACGTGATCGGCGACCTGCTGGCCCGTGAGCCGGAGCTGACCGAGTCCGTGGTGTTCGGGGTGCAGGCAACGGAGTTGTTGGAGCAGCGCCTGGGGGAGCACCTGTTGAGGGCGTGGAAAGAGGGGCAGACGGCGTTGCGCCTACCCCTCTGAGAGCCAGGGTCTCAGCGTCGTTTGCGGTGGCTCGTGTCGCACAGCGGGTAGCGCTTGCTGCGGCGGCACGCGCACACCGCGACGACGAACCGGTCCGAGCAGACCACCGTGCCGTCGTCCAGCCGCAGCTCGACGGGCCCTTCCACCAGGAGGGGTCCGCCGGGCACGACGGTCACCACTCGGGCGTCACGCGGCGTCGGCACGGATCACCACCAGTTCCTCGTGCTCCTGGTCGTCCTCGATGAGGCCGCGCCGGGCCAACCACCCGGCCCGCTCACGCATGACCGGCCCGAACGGGACCGTGCGGCGGGCGACCACCGACGCCTTCAACCCACCACCGCGCAACTGCCGCAGCGTGACGTCCGAATCGCACAGCGACGAGTGCACGATCAGCCCGATGCCCTTCGCCGCCAACAACAACGGCATCACCGCGCACAACCGGTCGAGCACCGAGCGTCCCCTCAACCCGGCGTCCCACGCCCGCGCACGCCCCCGTTCCGGCACCTCGGTGCTGGGCACGTAAGGCGGGTTGGCCATGACGAGGTCGAATTCCCCGTCACCGACCAGATCGCCGAAGTCACCGTGCCGCACGCGCACCGCGAGACCGCGCACCCGGGCGTTGAACCAGGTGGCGGTCACCGCACGGCGACACCGGTCCACCGCCGTGACGGCACCCGCACCGGCGAGTCCCGCCGCGATCGCCAACGCGCCGGTACCGGTGCACACGTCCAACACCCGCCCACCGCGCGGTATCCCCGCGCCCGCTAACGCCTCGGCCATCAGCCACGTGTCCTCCTGGGGCCGGTACACGCCCGGCGGCCTCCACAACCACATAGGACTGTGGTTCCCGTCGTTCTCCAGGGCAAACGAAAGCGATTTTGAGGCATGGACCGCCCATGACGGGGAATCCCCGTGTCCTCTGGACGAGGAGGTCGGATGAGCGTGGTCGAGGCGACACGTGCGGTGGCCCGGGAGCAGGTGCTGGTGGCGATGCTCGGCATCCCCCGCCTGCTGACCCACCAGGCATGGCGCGCTGCCGACCCCGGTGAAGGCCGCGGCCTGGGTGTCCTATTAGTGCCCGGCTTCGGCTTCGGTGACGCGAGCCTGCACATGACCAGGACGTGGTTCCGCAAACGCGGTTACGTGCCCATCGGCGCGCGCATCGGCCTGAACGTCGGCTGCACGACCGAGCTGGTCGACCGCCTGGAACGCCGGCTGGAGGCGCACGCCGAGGCGACCGGCGGCCCGGTCGTGCTGTTCGGGCAGAGTCGCGGCGGCGGTCTGGCCCGGCTGCTCTCGGTGCGCAGGCCGGAGTTGGTGCGTGGCTTGGTGATGCTCGCCAGCCCCGTGCTGGATCAACTGGGCGCGCACCCCAGCGTGGTGCGCGTGGCGCGGAAGTTGGCACGCCTGTCGGCGGCGGGTGTTCCGGGTCTGCTCGACCAGGACTGCTTCGCGGGCACGTGCTACGACACGAACTCCGCCGCCATGGCCCAGCCGCTGAAGGTGCCCGCCATCGCGGTGTTCTCCCGCAACGACAGGATCGCGCCGTGGGATCTGTGCGCGGACCCGTGCGCGGAATGCGTGGAGGTGAACAGCACGCACACCGGCATGGGCCTGGACCCGGAGGTGTACCGGCTCCTCGCACCGCGCCTGGCCGCCTGGGTGCGCGGTAGGGAACCGGTGCCCGCGCCGAGCGAGCTACCGCGACGGCGATACGCGGAGGCATGAGCCGACGGGCCTCGGTGCTCTACCACCACGTGTGAGACCCGAGCCCTGGCTTCTCGATGGGTTCCGCAGAGCTTCAGTGTTAAGTGAAGAACATTGGAGTCTCGTTACGAATATTCGTTGATCATTCACTCTGACGTGTGATTTTTCGTGCGATCCTGCCTGCGTGCGGCCACCCTGCGACGCCGCGCTCCGGGAGGAGACACCCCATCGTGCGACTACGTCCCCTGCTCAGTCCCCTTGCCGTTGTCGTTTCCGTCGTCGCCATCGCGGCGGCCCTGCTGATCCCCACCGCTGCCTCCGGCGCCACGCCGATCACCGTCGCCCAGGCCATCGGGCAGCAGACCGGCGCGTCCGCCACCGTTCGCGGTTACGTGGTCGGGCAGCCCACCGCCACCAACACGGTGGTGCGGTCCGGCTTCCCGTCCGACTACGCGTTGGCGCTGGCCGACTCGCCGAGTCAGACGAGCACCGGCCAGATGCTGTACGTGCAGATCACGTCGGCGTTCCGGGCCCAGTGGGGCCTGCGGACCAACCCCGGCCTGCTCGGTGCGCGGATCGACGTGACCGGTCCTCTGGGCGCGTACTTCTCGCACCCGGGCCTGACGTCGCCGACCGCGTTCGCGAACGCCGGCACCACGCCCACCACCAGTACCACCACCAGTGGCGGCACGACGACGACCACCGCACCCGGTGGCGGCTACGACGACACGTACTACCGCAACGCGATCGGCAAGACGGGCTCGACGTTGAAGACCGCGTTGAACGGGATCATCCGCACCAACACCAAGCTGTCGTACGACCAGGTGTGGGACGCCCTGAAGGCCACCGACCAGGACCCGAACAACAGCGCCAACGTGATCACGCTCTACGAGGGCCGTTCGCAGAGCAAGACCAGCAACGGCGGTGATCCGAACGACTGGAACCGCGAGCACGTCTGGGCCAAGTCGCACGGCGACTTCGGCACCGCGACCGGTCCGGGCACCGACATCCACCACCTGCGGCCCAGTGACGTGTCGGTGAACGCCGAGCGCGGCAACAAGGACTTCGACATGGGCGGTTCGCCGGTCGGCGAGGCTCCCGGCAACTACACCGACGCCGACTCGTGGGAGCCGCGCAACGCCGTGAAGGGCGACATCGCGCGGATGATCTTCTACATGGCGGTGCGGTACGAGGGTGGCGACGGCTACCCCAACCTGGAGATGAACAACAACGTCAACAACGGCACCGCGCCGTACCACGGCAGGCTGTCGGTGTTGTTGCAGTGGAACGCCCAGGACCCGCCGGATGCGTTCGAGAAGCGCCGCAACCAGGTCATCTACGACAGCTACCAGCGCAACCGCAACCCTTTCATCGACCACCCCGAGTGGGCGACGTCGATCTGGGGTTAGCCCTGGTCGGCCCCGCACGTCGAACGCCCGTCCTCGCCTCCTGGGACCGAGAGCGGGCGTTCTTCTTTGCCCGCCCTCTCCGTTCCCGCGCTGTACCACCTGGTCAGGTGTTGACCAAGAACGTCATCTCTGTTCGAATGAACATGGAACCTGTTCAGATAGAGGGGGCGTCATGAGGGCCGGGATCACCATCCTTCCGGAGTACCGCTGGGCCGAGGCGAAGCCGAGGTGGCAGGCGGCGGAGGCGTACGGGTTCGCTCACGCGTGGACGTTCGACCACTTGGGCTGGGGTGCCCTGGTCGGCGAGCCGTGGTTCGGTGCGGTGCCGACGTTGAGTGCGGCCGCGCTGGCGACATCGCGGATCGAGCTGGGCTTCATGGTGGCGTCGCCGAACCTCCGTCACCCGGTGCCGTTCGCGAAGGACGTGATGGCCCTGGACGACCTGTCGGACGGCCGGATGACGGTGGGCGTCGGCGCGGGCGCGGCGAAGGGCTACGACGTGGAGGTGTTCGGCGGCACCACGGTCCCGGCCAGTCCGTCCCGCCGCTTCACGGAGTTCGTGGAACTGCTGGATGCCCTGCTGAGCAAGGATCGGGTCGACTACTCGGGCGAGTACTACACCGCCGTGGGCGCCCGCAACGCCCCGGGCTGTGTCCAACGACCACGCACGCCTTTCGTGGTCGCCGCGAACGGCCCGAAGGCGCTGGCCCTGGCCGCCCGCCTGGGTCAGGGCTGGGTCACCTACGGCAACGATCTCGGCACCCTCGACGGCTGGTGGCGGTCCCTGGCCGAGGTGTCGGCCCGCTTCGACGACGCGCTGGCCGCCCAATCACGCCGCCCCGCCACAGTCCGCCGCTTTCTCCAGACCGACGCCGCACCGGTCTTCTCCCTGTCGAGCATCGAGTGCTACCGGGACTTCCTGGGCCGAGCGGACGAACTCGGCTTCACCGACGTGCTCGCCCCGTGGCCGAGGGACGAAGGCCCGTTCGCCGGCGACGAGGCAATCCTGGAGACCGTGGCCACGGACGTCCTGCCCACCTTGTCCTGACCACCGCGCTCTGCAGACCCTTGCAACGGACAGCCGGCTCTCAGTGCCGGCTGTCCGTTGTAGACGGTGAGGGATGAGGAAGCGCCGCTGGCCGATGTCCGGACCCTGAGCGCGGCCGACGACGGGTATCCCGCCCGCCATCTTGCGGTTTCGTCACGCCGTGCTACTGACCTCCTTCTTGCCCGGCCGGGACGATGACTGGGTGTCGCTCGACTGCGTGAACCCGATCGGTGGTCGCGTCACCGACAACCGCACCGGTCAGGCCTGTCTTGACCAACCGGATGAGCTCACGCGGGCCGGGTGCAACCTGCCCGAGTGATGTTTGGTTTCGTCGCTGCTTCTTGCTCTGGGTAACTGTTAGCTTGCCGAGAGCAATGACTCCTAGCGAGGAGACGACGGATGAAACGTGTGTTCGGCGTGCTGCTCAGCGCGCTCGCGGCGGGTGCCCTGCTGGTCCCGCTCGGCACCGCGGCGCAGGCGGCCACGGGCAAGGTGGTCGTGTTCTCGGTCGAGATCGTTCCACTGGAGACCTACGAGAACCCCAAGGGCTGCAAGCAGCTCCCGGACGGCGCGCACGTGCTGGCCAACCTGACCGACGGCGACGTCACGATCTACAGCGACCCGATGTGCTTCGCGCCCCTGGTCACGGTGGAGAAGGGCTACGGCACGCACGTGCCCCCGGTCGGCGCCACCTTCCGGGCCTGACCGCCGCGGCCGGCAGTCCACATCCCGGCAACCCACACCCCGGCAACACCAACCGATGTCGTGGAAAGGGCGCACGTGTCCTTCGATCTGGTCGTGGTCGGAGTCGGCTACGTAGGGCTGCCGCTTGCGGCGGCGGCCACCGCCGCGGGCATGGCGGTGGCCGGGTACGACACCAGTCCGGACGTGGTCCGCACGCTCACCGAGAGCCGTTCGCACGTGCCGGACGTACCGTCCGCCGAGCTGCAAGCCATGCGCGCCAAGGGTTTCACCGCCACGACCGACCCGGCCGTCGTCGCCGGCGCCGAGACCGTGGTGATCTGCGTTCCCACCGGTCTGGGGTCTGACGGACGACCGGACCTGGCCGAGGTCCGGGCCGCCGCCGAGACCGTGTCCGACCACTTGCGACCCGGAACCCTGGTGGTGCTGGAGTCCACCAGCTTCCCCGGCACCACCGACGAGGTGCTGCGGCCCATCCTGGAGAGGCACGGCCTGGTGGCCGGCGAGGACTTCCCGCTGGGCTACTCACCCGAACGCATCGACCCGGGCAACCGGCGCTACGGCATCCGCAACACCCCCAAGGTGGTCAGCGGGCACACACCGCTGTGCGCCAAGCACTGCGCGACCTTCTACAGCCGGTTCGTCGACTCGGTCGTGGTGGCCCGCGGCACCCGCGAGGCGGAGATGGCCAAGCTGCTGGAGAACACCTACCGGTACGTGAACATCGCCCTGGTCAACGAGATCGCGGTGTTCTGCGACCGGCTCGGGGTCGACGTCTGGGACGTGCTGCACTGCGCGGCCACCAAACCGTTCGGCTTCCAGCCGTTCACCCCCGGACCCGGCGTCGGCGGGCACTGCATCCCCGTGGACCCCCGCTACCTGCTGGACAAGGCCCGTCGTGAGGGCGCCCGGCTCGGCGTGGTGGAGGCCGCACGGCGGGTCGACTCGACGATGCCGTCCTACGTGGTCGAACGCGCGGTGCGGATGCTGACCCGTAACGACGTGTCCGTCGACGGCGCGCGAATCCTGTTGCTGGGCGTGTCCTACAAGGCCGACGTGCCGGACACCAGGGAATCCGCCGCGTTCCGCATCGCCGACGAACTGCGCGCCCTCGGCGCCACGGTGACCTACCACGATCCGGTGGCTGGTGAGGTGCCCGCGCTCGGGCCGCCCGCCGCCGACCTCGACTCCGCGCTGCGCACGAGCGACGCCACCGTGCTGCTCGTCGCGCACAGCGGTTACGACCTCGGCCACTTGGCCAGGAGCGCACGGCTGCTGCTCGACGTCACGGGCAGCGTGCCGGGAGGGGAGGTCATGCGCCTGTGAGATCCCCCTGACCGGGGAGCCGGTCTCCGGACCGTGTTCGCACGACAGGTTTCTCTGAAATACCTTTTCTTCACAATGAGGAGTGTCCCGAATGGTCATGTCCACGTCGGTCAAGAGCGATCGGCTCAAGAAGCGCTTCCAGAAGTGGGACGTGAACGGCAACGGCCGGATCGAGAAGTCCGATTACGAGGCCGAGGCGCACCGCATCATCAAGGCGTTCGACGAGGATCCGTCGACGCCGCAGGCGCGGGCGCTGATCGACGCCTACATCGCCATGTTCGAGTTCCTGGCGACCAAGGCGGGTGTCGGTGAGAACGGCACGATGACCGAGGACCAGTTCCTGAGCGTCGTCGAGGCGCAGGTGTTCGCCGAAGGCGACGCCGGCTTCAACCGCGTGATCCGGCCGACGGTCGCGGCCATGGTCGGGCTGTGCGACATCGACGGCGACGGCGAGGTGAGCCCGTCGGAGTTCCGCAAGTGGCTGGAGGCCATCGGGGTGGACGCCTCGTCCGCGGTGGAGGCCTTCCGCACGATCGACACCAGCGGCAACGGGACGTTGACCGTGGACGAACTGGTGGCGGCGGTCCGCGCCTACCACTTCGGCACCCTGGACGTGCCGCTCCTGGGTCACTGACCTGACCAAGCCAACGGCGCCCCGGGACGATCCCCGGGGCGCCGTTGGCGTAAGAAGCCCGTGTCAGAGAGCGGGCACGACCGCCGGGCTGAACACCACACCCGTCTCGGGACGCAGGCCCAGTTCCGACCCGGTGCGCGGGGTCGGTGTGGTGATCAGGATGTTGTAGTGGTTGGGGTGGTGGCAGGCGTCGAAACCCAGCACGATGCCGACCAGTTCGCCATCGCACCACACCTCGTCGCCCCGGTCGATCACGCCCGCGTTGTCGATCTCCACGAACCCGAGGAACGCGACCCGGTCGATGCGCGCGCCGGGCTCGGTGTCGTCGTGGTCCGTGGTCACCAGCTCGTGCACCTCACCCCGGCGCACGCAGCGGCTGGCGAACGGCTCCAGGCTCATCCCGCGATCATCGCGGCGGTGCACCAGGACCTTCACCACCCGGCTGCCGACTGCTCGCTTCTCGCCGTCCTCCAGCATCACGCACCCTCTCGTCGGTATGCCTCGTCCACCAGGTCCAACGCGGCCAGGCCGCCGTCCCGCCATGCCGACCGCCGCGCCACGGCGTGCGCGAAGTCGTGCAGCACGCCCGTGTACTCGTGCCACAGCGAGCCCTTGAACTCCTCGTAGCCCGCGAGCATGTCCGCCCGCATCACGGTCCCGTCGGTCAGCCGCACGGTCACGTCCTTGGTCTCGCCGGGGTGCGACCAGTCCAGCTCGACCACCGCCGGCGCGGTGCCGCGCACGTGCAGCACGGCCTGCCGGTCGAGGTCCGCCGCCCGCGTGATCCGCACCGACTCCAACGTCAGCTCGCCGAGGAACAGCCGGGCCAGGTCCAGCGCGTTCGGCCCGTTGTCCGCCACGCACCCGCCACCGGACCGCGTCGGATCCAGGTACCAGCGGTCGCGGCCGACGTGGTCCTCGATCCGCTCCAGGTAGCGCACCCTCAGCTCGGCGATCGGCGCGGCGCCCGCCAGCTTGTCCTGCAACGCCAGCACGTTCGAGTTGTACCGGCGGTGGAACGCGGTGAACAGCGCCACGTCCCGCGCCCGCGCCGCCTCGGCCACTTCCAGCCCGGCCCGCAGGGACATGGCCAGCGGCTTCTCCACGCACACCGGCAGCCCACGCGTGACGACCTCCAACGCGACACCGGCGTGGACGTCGTTCGGCGCGGTGACCAGCACCGCGTCCACCCCGCCCGCGTCGAGCATCGCCCGGTGCGACCGGTACGCGGGCACGTGGTACCCGGCCAACGCCTGCTCGTCCGGATCGCACACCGCGACCAGTTCGAAGCGCGGGGAGGAGGCGATCGCGGCCAGGTAGAACCGCGAGATCACCCCCAGCCCGACCACACCCAGCCGAATCACGTTCGGGCTCATCCGGCCGCCCGCAGCTCCGGCGCGACCGCCCGCAACTCCTCGTACAGCCCGGCCGGCACGGGCACGCCGTGCGCCCGCCGCCACCGCGCGCGCTCACCCTCGTGCCACCCCGGGTAGGACACCGGCTTGTGCGGATCGAGCGGCGGCGCACCCAACACCGCGCCGAACAGCGCCGAGGCGTCCCGGTCGAACCCGGACCGCAGAGCCGACGGAGCGAACGCCAACGCGATCACGCCGATGTCGTCGTCCCGGGACTCCATCGACGTGGGGCCCATTGCCGCACCCGGCACCAGCGCCGCCAGCACCTCCACCAGCAGCCCGAGCCCGAAACCCTTGTACACGCCCGTCTCCGGCGCGCCTCCCAGCCACAACAGGTGCCCGTCACCCCGGTCGAACGCCGACGGGTCGGTCACCGGCGTCCCGTCGTCCGCAGCCAGCCACCCCGGCGGGATGTCCTCACCGGCCCGCGCCGCCGCCCGCACCCGCCCCGTCGGCACCACCGTCGTGCTCATGTCCAGCACGAACGGCGGCCGGTCGCCTGCGGGGCAGGCCAACGCCAGCGGGTTCGTGCCCAGCAGCGGCTCCCGACCGCCCGGTGGCCGGGTGATGCGCTGCGCGCCGCAGTTCGACGCGATCAGCCCCACCATCCCGTGCGCCGCCGCCCGCGCCGCGTGGTGCCCCGCGCACCCGATGTGCGTCGCGCCGCGCACGGTGACCATCCCGATCCCGTACCGCTCGGCCCGCGCCGCGGCCAACTCCATCGCCTGGGACGCCGACCACAGCCCGAGCGCCTTGCGCGCGTCGGCCAGCACGGACGCCCCCAGGTCCGCGATCACCGCCATGTCGGCGGCCGGATCGGTGCGGCCGGAGTCGAACAGCGGCAGGTACAGCCTGGTCAGGTTCACCAGGCCGTGCGTGCTCATCCCGGTCAGGTCACCGTGGCACAACGCCTCCGCGGCGACCAACGCCCGATCGGGCGGCATACCCCGCTCGCGGAAAACACCGGTGACGGTGGCCAACAGGGTCGGGTAGGGCACCAGGACGGTCATATTCCTCCGTTCCGTGCGAACCGCACGACGATGTCCCGCACCACGGCGGAGAACCGGTCGAGATCGGCGACGTCGGCGTGTTCGCCGCGCGCGTGGGCGTTGTTGGCGTCCAGTGATCCGGGGCCGAGCACGGCGGTCTGGGTGCCCGGCACGTCGGCCAGCCAGATCGCGTCGCAGGTGAACGCGGGCTCGTGCGCGGGCCAGCGCGGTACCACGGCGTCCAGCAGCGGCACTTCCTGCGGGGGCAGTGCGGGCAGGCCGCGTTTGCGCCACACCAGCCGGGTGATCGCGGCAGCGTCGACCGCGGTGCGGTGGAACGGCCGCATGCCGCGGAACCGGGCGGTGAACTCGGCCAGTCCCGCGCGCAACGCGGCGTCCAGCGCCACGGCCAGCACCCGTGCCGACGACGTGCTGCCGTAGGACAGGTTCAGCAGCAGCTCACCGGTCCCGTACACGCGGTTGTGCATCAGGCCGGTGTGCAGTCCGGCCACGCACACCTGGCCGTCGGGCACCCGTCCCGCCAACGCGCCCGCCAGGTGTTGGGCCAGGAACCCCAGCAACACCGACGCGTTGTGCCCGGCGTGGGGCTGGTCGTCGATCGCGTCCTCGCCGTTGACCTGGACCGAGGCCGTCATCGCGGCGGTGGAGCGGGGCAGGTAGCGCAGGCCGGTCGGCTCGCAGAACACGTTCAGGCTGCCGTGGAACCCGGCCTCGACCAGCGGACGGGTGCCGAACACGCCCATCGCGCCGCCCTCCTCGCCGGACACCGCCTGGACCAGCACGCTCACGTCCCGCCCCACCGCGCGCTCGGCGAGCGCGGCGCGGACACCGGCCAGCAGCGCCACGGCGGGGCCCTTGGCGTCGATCGCGCCCCGGCCGTGGAACCGGACGCCGTCGAACCCGGCCGGCTCGAACGGCGCGACCGTGTCCAGGTGCACGTTGAACATGACCGTCGGCTCGGCGTCGCCGACCCGCAGCACCAGGCTCGGCTGCCGGGCCAGGAAATCCCGGTCCTGCGCGATCGCCTCGCGCACCACGGCGGGCACGTCCGGCCGCAGCACGTCCGCCTCCCGCGCCGGTCCCACGTGGACGGTCCGCATCCCGAAATCCTCGGCTGCCTCCGCGTACGCGTGCACGGCGTCCCACAGGCAGACCTCGGCGGTCGTCTCCAGCGGGCCGGCGGTCGGCAGGTCGAGCAGCCGCAGCAACAGGTCGCGGTCCTGGTCTAGCACCGCACCAGCCCGGCCATCGCCCGGCCGGCCGCGACGAACGCGGGCGCCGCGTCGGCGGCGAGCACACCGCTCTCGTGCGGGCGCAGCGACACGTGCGGCTCCAACGACCACGCGCCCCGGTACCCGTTGGCGCGCAGCAGCGCCACGCAGTCGGCCACCCGCGCCGCGCCGGAGCCGGGCAGCACGAACCGGCCACCGTTGGCGTCCTTGACGTGCACGTGCTCGACGTGCGCGACCACCTCGCGCAGCAACGCGTACCCGTCGTAGCCGTGCGCGACGCCGTTGCCGGTGTCGAACAGCAGCTTCAACGCCGGGTTGCCGACCGCGTCGAGCAGGTCCAGCGCGCGCTCGGCACTCATGCCCGCCCAGCCGGAGCAGTTCTCGTGCAGCAGCACGACACCGGCCGCCTCGGCGATGTCGGCGAGCATCGACACCCGGGTGATCACCCGGTCGCGCCACCGCCGTTCGGACAGGCCCGCGTTCGGGTAGGACATGATCCGCACGTACCGGGTGCCCAGCTCGGCGCACCGGCGCAGCAGCACGTCCAGCTCGGCCAGGTCGTCCTCGAACGGCGTGCTGATCGGGCGGGCCCAGCCGCCGATCCGCGAGTCCAGGCACACCACCCGGACCCCGTGCGCCTCCAGGGTCTTCGCCACCACCGCGAACCCGTCGTCGTCCAGATCGGCCACCGCGCGACCGTCCACGGTGCGCAGTTCGACGTGCGACCAGCCCAGTTCGGCGAGCACGGCCAGCTGGCCGGCCAGATCCGGTGCGGCCTCGTCCGTGATCCCGGCCAGCACTGGTTCAGCGGACATGCGCGGCCACCGGCCCGGGGAAGGACTCGCCGCGCGCGGCCGGCACCACCGGCTCGGCGCAGATGTTCTTGGCCACCGACAGCAGCTGCACCACGTCCGTGGCGAACGTGAACCCGCGCGCGTGCTGGTCGCCGGGGGCCTGGAAGAGCCGGTAGGCGCGGATCATCCACTCGGTCAGCGAGTCGTCCCGCAGCACCTCGTGCTCGCCCCGCCCGTTGACGGTGACGGTGAGCTGCGAGTGGTCGTCGTCGTCGCTCACCGCGAAGTGGCCGACCGCCCGGCCCTTCTCGAACTCCACCGTGATCCGGCGTTCCCGCACCGGCGAGGTGAGGTCCGAGCTGATGTCGGTGCGCACCCCGCTGTTGTGCCGCAGGCCGATCCGCGCGCCACCCATCCGGGGCACCACCACGTCACCCACGGTCAGGTCGAACCCGGCCGCGTGCGTGACCCGCGCGCTGCCCGCGAGGCGCAGCGCCAGACCGACGCCGTGCGGCAGCTCCACGTCGAACGCGGTCCGGTGGCTCGGCCTGGTCAGCGACCGGCGGAAGCGCGGTTTGTTCTGCACGATCGAGATCGCCTTCGGCTCGCCGAGCGTGCCGCCGCGCACCAGCTCGGTGAGCCGCACGGTGAGCGCGCTGGTCAGCCACGGCTCGACCACCGCGATCCGCAGGCCGTGCTTGCGGCGCAGCCGGATCACCCGGGCCAGGTCGTCGGTGTCGGCGGCGAGCGGCTTCTCCGCGATCACGTTGCGGAACCCGCGCTGGGCCAGTTCGGCCATCACCTCCGCGCGCACGTCCGGCGGCGTGCACACGTGCGCCACCGTGTCGCCGGGGTCGAGGAGGGTGGCGGCCTCGGCGAGGCTGCCCGCCATCGCCAGACCCGGTCGTTCCGCCGCCGGCCGGCGCGGGTCGCACGCCACGATCGGGCGGTCGTCGAACAGTTGCCGGACCGAGTTCCGCGCCCTGGCCAGCACCGGCAGGTGCAGTTCCGCCCCGGCTCGGCCCAGCCCCACGACGAGTGTTCGCACTATTGAGCCCCGTCTTGTCTAGTCCAGTCTCGAAGGCGCCATGAATTGGCGATCTCAATTGAGACTCACGACGTTGTCCTAATCACGTGGAGCTGTCAACTCGATGTCGGTGAGTTGACCAGGAAGAGTGAACTCGCCGGTGCTCCGCGGCTCGCCCGGTTGCCTGCCATACGCTCGCACCGGGAAGCAGCGACGCGGAGGTGAGTGCGCTGGCCGTGCCATTCTTCACGCAATCGGCGACATTTTCCGATTTGTGGCCGATAACGCGTGGGCACATTGTGGAAGTGGTCGGGAACGGCAAGTACTCGCACGGACGGAAAGTCCTCGAATTGGAAAGCGCGCTGGCCGCCTACACCGGGGCCGCGCACGTGGTGGGGGTGAACAGCGGCACCGACGCGCTGGTGCTCCTGCTGCGCGCGTGCGGGCTGAGCCCCGGTGACGAGGTGGTCGTGCCGGCGTTCTCGTTCATCGCGTCGGCGTCCTCGGTGGTGCTCGCGGGCGGGCGGCCGGTGTTCGCCGACATCGAGCCGGACGGCTACGGCCTCGACCCCGGTTCGGTGGCCGCCGTCGCCGGGTCGCGCACCCGGTTCGTCATGCCGGTGCACCTGTTCCACCACGTCGCGGACCTGACCGGGCTGGTCGAGGTGGCCCGCCGGCTGGACCTGACCGTGGTCGAGGACAGCGCCGAGGCGATCGGCATGCGCTACGACGGTGTGCACGCGGGCCTGCTCGGCGCCGGGGGAGTGCTGTCGTTCTTCCCCACCAAGACGCTCGGCGCGCTCGGCGACGCGGGCGCGGTCATCACGAACGACCCGGACGTCGCCGAGACGGTCAGCGCGCTGCGCCACCACGGGCGCTTCGGCCGCACGATCGACAACTTCCCCGGCATCGCGACCAGCACCAGCGTGGTCGGGGTGAACAGCAAGATGGACGACGTCCAGGCCGCCGTGCTGCTGGCCAAGCTGGGACGGCTGGAGGCGGACATCCGCCGCCGCGCCGTGCTGGCCAAGCGGTACGCCGAGGGCCTGGCGGACGTGCCGGGGCTGAAGCTGCCGTCGGTGCTGCCGCGGCGGCGCAGCGTGCGCGGCGTCTTCTACGTGTACGTGGTCGAGGTCGACCGGCGTGACGAACTGGCCGCACACCTGGCCGACAGCGGTGTCGGCACCGAGACCTACTACCCGCTGCCGCTGCACCTGCAGCCGTGCTTCGAACACCTCGGGCACCGGCCCGGTGACTTCCCCAACGCGGAGGCGGCGTGCCGTCGCACGCTCGCGTTGCCGCTGTACCCGGATCTGCCACTCGGCGACGTCGACCACGTGTGCGACGTGATCCGCTCCTTCTACCTCGGACGGCACACGTGATGATCCCGTTCTTCCCACCGGACCTGTTCGACCGCGACCTGCTGCTGGAGGTGGTCGAACAGGTCGGCCTGACACCGGACCAGCGGTTCATCCTCGGCACCCGCACGGCGGAGTTCGAGGAGGTGCTGCGGGACTCGCTCGGCGTCGCGGACGCGGTGGCGTGCGGCAGCGGCACGTCCGCGTTGACGCTGGTCCTGCACGCGATGGGCGTGGAGCCGGGCGACGAGGTGATCGTGCCCGCGTACGGGTGCGCGCCCCTGGCGTCCGCGCCGCTGCTGCTGGGCGCGACGCCAGTGTTCGCCGACGTGGACCCGTGGACGATGGTGGTCGACCCCGCCGAGGTGGACAAGCTCGTCACCGAGCGCACCAAGGTGATCACGCCCGCGCACATGTTCTCCGTGATGGCGGACATGCCCGTGTTGCGGCGGATCGCCACCGAGGCGGGCGTGCGGCTGCTGGAGGACTCCGCGGTCGGCCAGGGCGGTGTGCTCGCCGGACGACCGGCCGGCACCTGGGGTGACGCGGGCGTGTTCTCGTTCGTGCAGGTCAAGACGTTCGGCATGCCCGGCGAGGGCGGCATGGTCGTCACCGGCGACGCGGCGCTCGGCCGGGCGGTGCGGATGCTGCGCAACCACGGCCAGGACGGCGTGCAGCGGTTCGTGCACCACCGGATCGGCTACAACAGCCGGTTCGACGAGGTGATGGCCGCCTTCCAGCTGCGCCGGTTCGCCTCGCTGCCGTTCCGGCTGGAACGGCGGGCGCGGATCGGCGAGTACTACACGCAGCGGTTCGCGGGCCTGGCGAGCCAGGGTGTCCTCGCGCCGCCACCGGGCCGCGACGGGCGCTGCTTCTACGTCTACTCGCTGCTGGCCGACCGGCGTGAAGCGTTGCGCGACCACCTCACCTCCCACGGCATCGGCACGCACATCTACTACCAGGCCCCGCTGCCGCGCCAGCCCGCGTTCGCCGGGCACGCGCAGCCGGGCCGCGACTGGCCCGCCGCGGAGTCCGCCGCACGGCGGCAACTGGCCATCCCGATCCACCCCCACCTGACCGACGCGCAGGTGGAGCACATCGCCGACGAGGTGTGCCGGTTCGCGGCCACGTCCGGCTCACACGGCTGAGGAGGACCGATGACGACGACCATCGCGCCCGGATCGACCCGCGCGTACGTGAAGCTCGCCAAGCTCGACATCGTCGACTACTACCTCGGCGTCCTGGTGGTGTGGGCGCTGCTGGCGCCCGCGCTGCGGCTGGACGGCGGCGTGCTGGCCACGATGGCGGTGTTCCTGGTCGGCGAGGTGTTCGTGATCGTCGCGATGGTCGCTTTGGACGACCTCACCGGGTACCGGGACGGCAGCGACGTCGCGAACTACGCCCCGGACGCGCCGGCGCGCAAGCTCAACCGCAAACCCCTGGTCGCGGGCACGCTCACCGAGCCGCAGGTGCTGCGGTTCGCGCTGCTCACGGCACTGGTGGGCGCGGTGGTGTGGCTGGGCGCGCTGGCCATCGCACCACACCGTCCGCTGTGGACGGTCGTGCTGGTGGCGGTCACCTACTTCTTCGCGCTGCAGTACTCGTGGGGCGTGAAGCTGAGCTACCACGGCTTCCAGGAGTTCTTCCTGGCCGCGCTGGGCTGGGCGCTGGTGCTCGCGCCGTACGGCCTGGTCGCGGGGGAGTTGGACGGCGTGGTGGTCGTGCAGGCGCTGATCTTCGGCCTGGGGCCGCTGCTGTTCGGCGTCTACTCCAACACCAACGACGTGGCGGGCGATCGGCAGGTCGGGCGGCCGACGGTGGCCGCGCTGACCTCGCCGCGCGGCAACATGCTGTTCGTCCGGGCCGTCTCGGCCTGCGAGCTGCTGCTGATCCTGGCGTTGCCGCTGGTCGGCGGGCCGTGGTGGTTCCCGCTCGCGCTGCTGCCCACGATCCTGTTGCGGTTCAGGCAGTTGCACGTCGGTTTCGGTGCCGGCGACATCCTGTGGGCGCGGCGGATCGGCATCGACATCCACCGGGTGACCGTGGTGACGCTGGTCGTGGTGAACCTGGTGGTGCGGTGATGGGCGCGGACGTCGACGTGGCCGTGATCGGCGCGGGGATCGCCGGGCTGGCCGCCGCGCACGAGTTGGCGCGGGCGGGTCGCCAGGTGCGGGTGTTCGAGGCGGCGGACCACGTCGGCGGGCGGATGGCGACGCGGCGGATCTCCGGGTTCGTGGTCGACACCGGCGCCGAGCAGATCTCCACCCGCGGCTACCCGCACACGTGGGAGTTGTTGCGGCGGTTGGAACTCGACGACGCGGTGCCGAGGATCGGGCGGCAGCTGGGCGTGTGGCGCGGCGGCCGGGTGCGGCGAGGGCTGGCGCACCCGTTGGGCCTGATCACCGGCGCCGGCATGTCGGTTCGGGCGCGCGCGGACTTCATGCGCGCCACGCGCGGTCGATTCGACGCCGCGCACCCCGAGGCGTCTCGGCTGGGCACGGCCACCGTCACGGAGTTCGCCGCGCCGTACCACCGTGACCTGCTGGAATACCTGTGCCAGCCGGTGGTGTCCGGGTTCTTCGGGTGGCGGCCGGAGCACTCGGCGGCCGCGCCGTTCCTGGGTCTGCTCGGCGCGATCGGCCCGTCCACCGCCTGGCGCACGTACGACGACGGCATGGACCTGGTGGCGCGTGCGCTCGCCGCGCGGCTGGACGTCACGACGTCGTTCCCGGTGCGGGAGGTCATGGCGGGGCCGGGTTTCGCGCGGATCACCGGTGACGGCACGGAGTTGCGGGCCCGGTCCGTGGTGCTGGCCGTGCCCGCGCCGGTCGCGCGGCAGGTCTACGCCAACCCGCCGGAGCACGAGCGGCCGTTCCTGGACGCGTGCACGTTCACCCCGATGGTGAAGGTGCACCTGATGCTCGACCACCGCCCTGAGTCGCGCGTGTACCTGCTGGCCGTGCCGCGGTCGGAGAGCCCGTCGGTGTCGGTGGTGCTGTTCGACCACCTCAAACACCCCGACCGGGCGCCCGGGGGCCGCGGACTGGTCACGGTGATCGCGAGTCCGGTCATGGCGCCGGCGCTGCTGGACGCGCCGGACGACCAGGTGGTCGGGGTGCTCGCCGACGAAGCCGAGCGGTTTGTGCCCGGACTGCGGGCGGCGGTGACGGGATCGGTCGTGCACCGGTTCCGGCACGGCCTGCCCGAGGCCACGCCGCGTGCCCTGGCGTTGCGCGCCGGGTTCGAGTCCCGGATCGGCGGGGTCGTGGACTACGCCGGCGACTGGGTGAGCCTGGCCCCGTACAGCGAGGCCGCGGTGCGGTCCGGCCGCCGTGCCGCCGCACGGGTGCGCACCAGACCGTCGTCCACCACCGTCTCGTCGAACACGAGGAGCCAGCACGCATGAGGCCGCACGACATGGGCACGCTGTTCGACGAGGTCGCGGCTCGCAACCCGCACACCACCGTCCACCTGGATCGGCCATTCGACATCGCGCCGTCCGATTCCGGGTCAGGGGTGGACTACACGGTGGCGCAGCTGTCCGGGCTGGTCCGCGAGGCGTCAGGCTGGCTGTACGCGGCGGGTGCGCGTCGGGGTGACCGGGTGGCGGTGGTGAAGCGCAACCACTACGACTACGACCTCCTCGCGTGCGCGGCGGTGCGGATCGGCGCGGTGCCCGCGCTGCTGTCCGGGCACCTGTCCGACGACGTGCTGGAGATCCTGCTCAAGCGGCTCGATCCGGCGGTGCTGGTCACCGACCGGGTGCCGCCGGTCGGTCTGGCGCGGCGGGTGTTGGCGCTCGGTTCGCCCGTGCCGGGTGCGCTGACGTTGGACGACGTGCGGGGTTCACGGGCGCCGGCGCCGCGACGCCGGCAGAACGACGCCCCGCTGGTCGTCAACCACACGTCCGGCACCACCGGTGTGCCGAAGCTCGTCGTGCACACCACCCGCACGATCGTGCACCGGCTGGCCCGGTTCGAGGCGGTGCGCTGGCCGGTGATCGGCGTGCGCCGCGACGACGTGGTGGCCAACGCCAGCTCGTACGCGCACGGCCGCACGTTCTGCTGGACGGCCAGCGTGTTCTGCCTCGCGCCGCGCAAGATCGTGCTGCTCAGCGATCCGGCGTCGGCGTCTTCGGTATTGGCGCAGCACCCGCCGACGACGGTGGAGGCGCTGCCGTCGGCCTACGTGCGGTGGCAGCCGTTGGCGGCTCGGCCGGACAACCCGTTCCGCGACGTGCGGCTGTTCGTCAGCACCTACGACGCCATGCACCCGCCGGCGATGCGGGCCATGCTGCACGCGTCCCAGCGCAAGCGGCCGCTGTGGATGCAGGGCTGGGGGCAGACCGAGACCGGTCCGCTGACGTTCCGGTTCCTCACCCGGCGTGCGCTCGACCGTTCGCCCGACGCCCGTGACCTGGGACGTCCCGTGCCCGGTCGGACGCGGCTGCGGGTGGTGGACCCGGCGACGTTCGCGCCGGTGCCGCGTGGGCAGAGCGGGCTGGTGCTGGCGCGGACGAAGGCCCGGTGCGTCGGGTACGTCGGCGAACAGGACCGGTGGCAGGCCAAGAACACCGGGCCGTGGTGGAACACCGGAGACCTGGGCGTGCTGACCCGCGGCGGCGCGGTGCGGCTGCTGGACCGCGAGGTGGACGCGGTGCCGGGGCTGAGCTGCCTGCAGGTGGAGGACCTGGTCGAGGACCGGTTGCCCGAGGTGGTGGAGTGCGTGGTGCTCGGCACGCCGGGCCGGCCGCCGATCCCGGTGCTGGTGATGTCCGGCCCGCTGGACCCGATGGTGTGGCGGCACGCGGTGTCCGATCTGCCGCCGATGTCCGACCCGCACGTGCTGGCCTGGGACGACGTGCCGCGCACCGCCACCGGCAAGGTGCGCCGGCTGGATCTGCTCACCCGGCTGGTCGGCAGCGCCGAGACCTACGGCACCGGGCGGTGGACATGACCACGTACGTCTTCGACCGCGCGCACGTGGCCGAGCAGCACCGCTGCCTGGCCGCCGCGTACGACCCGTTGACGTTCGCCCGACTGGCGCAGACCGGTGTCCGGCCCGGCTGGCGGTGCCTGGACGTCGGCGCGGGCGGCGGCAGCGTGGCGCACTGGTTGGCCGGGCGGGGCGCGACCGTGCTGGCCACCGACGTGCAGCCGGACCACGTGCGGCCCGCGCCGCGGCTGACCGTGCTGCGACACGACGTGGTGTGCGACCCGCTGCCCGAGTCCCGGTTCGACCTGGTCCACGCGCGGCTGGTGCTGCGGCACCTGCCGGAGCGGGACGCGGTGCTGCGCAAGCTCGTGGCCGCGCTGAAGCCGGGCGGGTGGTTGCAGATCGACGAGTTCGACAACTCCTACAGCCCGCTGCTACTCGCACCCGATCGGCATGCCGCCGAGCTGTACGAGACGTTTTTGGCGGTGAAGGAGAGCGTGTTCGAGGCGTTCGGCGTGGACGTCGGGTGGGGGCGGAAGGTGGCCGGGGCGATGGCGGCGGCCGGGTTGGTCGACGTGGACCCGCGGGTGGTCGTGCACCCTTGGCGGGCCGGATCGCCGGGCGTGCGGCTGCTCGCGCACACCACGTACCTGTTGCGGGACAAGCTGGTCGCGGCGGGGATGACCGACGCGCAGTTGGCCGCCGTGCGCGAGGTGATGGCCGATGAGCGGTTCCTGGCCACCTCGCCCGTCGTCTACTCCGTGCACGGTCGGCGGGCGGCATGACTTCGACGGTGACGGCGGTGCCGTGGGCCGGGCCGGTGGACCTGCCGTTGAGCGGTGAGCTGGACGTGCAGGCGGCGTGCGGGCTCATGCACGTGCACGGGCGTCGGTTCGGTCGGCCCACTGCGCTGGGGTTGGACTACGCGTCGATTGTGGCTGCGGAGTTGGACGCGATCGGTGCGTCGGCGCTGGAAGTGGCTCGGTTGCGGGGTGTTCCGGTGCGGACGGTGTCCACCTCGGTTGCTCAGGCGGCGTTGCTTGCGGTGTCGCAGTACCTGGCGGCGGCTACGGCGGACGAGGTGGACTCCGTCTTTGTTGGTGTGGGTGGGCCGCCGTTCGTGTCCTGTGACGGGGTGGCGTTCGAGGTCGAGGCGTTGGACGCGGAGGTGTGGCGGCGGTTCTGGGCGGCGTTGGACGCCGATCCGGGTGCGGTGGCGTGGGGGTGGCGGCCGTTCCAGCAGCGGTTCGCGACGGCGACCTGCCCGTTGCCGCCGGAGTTGACCGGGTTGGCCGCGGGGCTGCCGATCGTGCTGCTGGAACGGATCGCGAAGTTGACCGGGACGACGTTGGTGCGGGTTTCGCACAGGGCGGTGGACGACCTGCCGCCGTACCGGGTCCGGCCGCTGGGGGCGGGGTCGGGCCCGGTGGGGGCCGGGTTGCGCCATTCCGGCGTGCTGCCGTTGTCGGGGGTGGTGGTGCTGGAGTCGTGCCGGCGGGTGCAGGGGCCGTTGGCCGGGCACTTGCTGTGGCAGTTGGGGGCGTCGGTGGTGCGGATCGAGCCGCCGGGCGGTGATCCGCTGCGGGGTGTGCCGCCGATGTCCGGTGAGGTGTCGGCCCGGTTCCACGCGTTGAACCGGGGGAAGCGGGTGGTGGAGGTCGATCTCGGCACCGTGGCGGGGCGGCGGGAGGTGCTGGAGCTGGCGTCGGGTGCGGACGTGTTCCTGCACAACTGGGGGCCGGGGAAGGCGGAGGCGTGGTCATTGCGGGCGCGTGACGTGGCGCGGGTGCGGCCGGGGATCGTGTACGCGTACGCGTCCGGGTGGGGTGACGCGCTGGGGCCTCGGCCGCCGTTGGGGACGGATTTCGTGGTGCAGGCGCATGCCGGGGTGCCACCGTCGCTGATGACGATCGTGGACGTGTTCGGTGGCGTGGTGTGTGTGCGGGGGGTGGTCGACGGCCTGGTGCGGCGGATTCTGTCCGGGGTGGGGCAGTCGGTGGCGTCGTCGTTGCTGTCGGCGGCGTCGTGGTTGAACGCTCGGGCTTCGCGTCGGTGCACGGCGCCGTTGAGCGTGCCGGTGTGCACGGATCTGGCGGCGTTGGGGCGGGATTCGCGGTTTTCCCGGGCTGTGGTGCGGGACGGGTGCGTGGTGCCGGTGTCGGCGTGGGAGTTCGGATGAGTTGGACTTCGTCCACCGGGGTGGTGTTGCGGGATCTGGTGCCTGCCGCGTTGCGCCGGTCGTGGGTCGCGGCGGGGTACTGCCCGGATCGTGACCTGTACTCGTTGTTCCGGTCTCGGGTGGCGGCGCATCCGCGTCGGACGGCGGTGATCGACGACGGTAGGTCGATGGACTACGCGTCGTTGGATCGCGCCGTGCGGCGGCTGGCGAGGTTACTCCGTGGTTATGGCCCCTCCGACATCATCGGTATCGACCTGCCGAACGGACGAGAGGGGGTGGTGGCGGAACTGGCGGTGGCGGCGGTGGGTGCGGTGGCGGTGCACCTGCCCGATGGCGGTTCGCCGGTGGTGAGCACGGTGATCACCGACGTGTCGGAGGCGTTGGAGGCCGAGGGGGACGCTCCTTGGTCGCCGGTCGCGGTCGACCCGGAGGCTCCCGCGCGCATCCTGGTGTCCTCGGGCTCGGAGGCGGCGCCGAAGCTGGTCGCGTACTCGCACAACGCGTTCGCCGGTGGTCGGGGCAACTACGTGCGGGCGGTGCACGGTGCCACGGCGGTGCCGCGCGATCTGGTGCTGGTGCCGTTGGCGTCGGCGTTCGGGTCGTTCGGGGTGGCGATCACGCTGTGCCGGTTCGGCGGGACGGTGCTGCTGATGCGGCGGTTCGACGCGGCGGCGGCGTTGCGGGTGGTGGCGGAGCAGCGGCCGACGCACGTCTTCGGCGTGCCGACGATGCTGCGCCGAATGGCGGCCGTGGCCCTGACCGGCGCTGGCTCGTCCACTGTGGACACATCATCGGTGCGCGCGGTGGTGTCGAGCGGTGACGTGCTGACGCCGGAGACGTTGTCGGCGGTGCGTGCCGCCTTCGGCTGCCCGGTGGTCAACATCTACGGCTCGTCGGACGGCGTGAACTGCCACACGTCCACGCCGGAGCACGGTGTCGGCCGCCCGGACCCGGCCGTGACCGACATCCGGATCGTCGACGGCGAGATCTGCGCGCTGGGCCCGATGACACCGCTGTGCTACGTCGACGCACCGGAACTGGACGAGCGCCACCGCCTGCCCGGCGGCTGGGTCCGCACCGGCGACGAGGGCTACTTCGACCCAGGCGGCACCCTCCACGTGGTGCGCCGCCTCAAACGCGTGGTGATCCGAGGCGGCTACACCATCAGCCCCGCCGAGGTGGAACAGGCACTGGGCAGCCACCCCGGCGTGGCGGAGGTCGCGTGCGTCCCCGTCCCGGACCGGGACCTGGGCGAGCGGCTGTGCGCCTGCCTCGCCGTGCACCCCGACCACCACCCACCGTCGCTAGGGCAGCTGACCACGTTCCTGACCGAACGCGGCATCAGCCGCCGCAAACTGCCCGAACGCCTGGTGGTGCTACCGGAACTACCACTGGGCCGGACGGGAAAGGTCTGCCTGCGCACGGTCACCCGGCTCGCCGCCGAACAACACGGGGCCGCGCTGTGACTGTTCGGTCGTGGAGTGCGGTTCAGGAGTGGGAGACGACTCGGAGGTGGTTGTGATCAGGCTTGATCCGTTTGCCGGGCCGGGGTTCGCGGCGTTGGGTGCGTTGGCGAAGGCCGTGGACGACGTGGATTTGCCGGTGGGGCTTGTCGAACTGGTGCGGTTGAGGTGTTCGCAGATCAATGGGTGTTCCTATTGCATCCGGCTGCACAGTGACGCGGCCGCGGCGGTGGGGGAGGTGCGGGATGTTTCCGGTTGGCGGACCGATCCGGCGTTCACGGTGGCCGAGCGTGCCGTGTTCGCGTTGGCCGAAGCGGTGACGTTGGTGCACGACGGGCATGTGCCGGATGCCGTTCTCGACGCGGCGATCCGTGCCCTGGGGGAGGTGCCGGTCCAGCAGGTCGTGTGGGTGGCGACCGTGGTCAACGCGTACAACAGGCTGGCGATCAGCGCGCGGCTCACATGACGGTGGTCTGCATCGTGGGCGCGGGGCCGCGTGGGACGTCGGTGCTGGAACGGATCTGCGCCAACGCCCGCGAACCCGTGCGGGTGCACGTGGTCGACCCGTTCCCGCCCGGCCCTGGGCGGGTGTGGCGGACCGATCAGCCCGAGCACTTGCTGATGAACACGCCCGCCGGCCAGGTCAGCCTGTTCACCGACGCCACCGTGCCGTGCACCGGCCCGCACGTGCCCGGACCGTCGCTGGCGGAGTGGGCGGGCGTCGATCCGGACGGTTATCCCTCACGCGCCCAGTACGGCCGCTACCTCACCTGGGTGTTCCAGCGCCTCACCAGGCAAGTGGACCTCGTGGTGCACCGCGCCGAAGCCGTCGCACTGGACGACACGGGCGTCACGCAGTCCGTCACCCTCTCCACCGGCCACCGGATCACCGCCGACGCGGTCGTCCTCGCCCTGGGCCACGACCCGGTGACCCCGTCCTGGACAGGCGGACACCTGTCACCCGGCAACGCCGCCGACGCGGACCTGTCCGCACTGCGCCCCGGCGACCCGGTCCTGCTGCGCGGCATGGGCCTGACGTTCTTCGACTACCTGAGCCTGTGCACGGTCGGCCGCGGCGGACGCTTCACCCGCGCCGACGGCACCCTCCGCTACCTGCCGTCCGGCCGCGAACCACAGCTGTTCGCCACGTCCCGACGCGGCGTGCCGCACCACGCCCGGGGCGTCAACCAGAAGGGCACGGCGGGCCGTCACGAGCCGGTTTTCCTCACCCACGACCGGATCGCCGCCCTCCCGCGCGGCCGGTCCAGTTTCCGCCGCGACATCTGGCCCCTGGTGGACCGGGAAGTCCGACACGTCTACCACCGCGCGCACCCGTCCGGCCCGCCGTGGAACTGGCGCCGGATCGCCAACCCCGCCCGCGGCCTGCGGTTCCCCAGCCGGGGCGGCTACCAGAACTGGCTCATCGGCCACCTGGTCCGCGACGTCGCCCACGCCGAGCGCGGCAACGTGCGCGGCCCGGTGAAGGCGGCGCTCGACGTGCTCCGCGACATCCGCAACGAGATCCGGCTCGCCGTCGACCACGGCGGCATCTCCGGCGAGTCCTACCGCGACGACGTCGCCGGCTGGTACACGCCGCTGAACGCGTTCCTGTCCATCGGCCCACCGGTCGGCCGGATCGAGGAGATGATCGCGCTGCTGAGATCGGGCGTGCTCCAGGCCGTGGCGCCCGACGTCCGGCGCGGTCCCACCAGGTTCACGGTCGGGGACGTCGAGGTCACGTCCGTGGTCGAGGCGCGGATGCCGGAGGTGGACGTGCGCCGGGCGGCGAACCCGCTCCTGCGGCACCTGCTGCGCACGGCCCAGGCCCGCCCGTTCCGCCTGGGCAGCTACGAGACAGGAGGCCTGGACGTGACCCGGACCCCGTCACGCGTCGTGGACGCGGCCGGCCGGCCCCACCCGCGCCGCTTCGCGTTCGGCGTGCCGACCGAGTACGTCCACTGGGTCACGGCCGCCGGAGTCCGACCGTGGTCGGCGTCGGTGACGTTGGTGGAGGCCGACGCGATCGCCAGGGCGGCACTGTCATGAGCCTGCTCTCACCCGTGTGGGCCGGGATGCCGGTGGCGTCGCTCGCCACCGACGAGGCGTGGCTGGCCGCGATGGTGGACGTCGAGAACGCGCTGGCCCGGGCCCAATCCGGCGCGGACCCGGTGACGGTGGACATGGACGTGCGCGAACTGGCCGTTCTCGCCCGCGACGCGGCCAACCCGGTGGTCGCCTTCGCCGCCCGCCTGCCGCCACACCTCCACCGGGGCTCCACGAGCCAGGACATCCTCGACTCGGCCGCGATGCTGGTGACCCGTCGGGTGGTGGACCTGATCACGGCCGACCTGGAACGCATCGGCGAGGCACTGGCCGTGCTCGCCGACCGCCACCGGGAAAGCGTCATGCCCGGCCGAACCCTGGGCCAGCACGCCGTGCCGACGACGTTCGGCCTGCGCGCCGCCGGCTGGCTCGACCTGGTGCAGGACGCCTGGGAACGCGCGCGTGCCCTGGTGCTGCCCGCGCAACTGGGCGGTGCGGCGGGCACGTTGGCCGCCTACGCCGAGCACCCCGGATTGCTGGGCGGCGTCGACCTGATCGAGCCGTTCGCCCGTGAGCTGGGCCTGGCCGTGCCGACGCTGCCGTGGCACACCCTCCGCACACCGATCGTCGACACCGGCTCCGTGCTGCAGTTCGTCACCGGCGCGCTGGGCAAGATCGCGGTGGACGTGATCACGTTGAGCCGCACCGAGATCGGCGAGGTGTCGGAGCCCGTCAAACCCGGCCGGGGCGCGTCCTCGGCGATGCCGCAGAAGCGCAACCCGACCCTGTCCACCCTCGTCCTGACCGCCGCCCGCCAGGTGCCGGCGCTCGTGCTGGTGCTGGCCCAGTCGATGATCGCCGAGGACGACCGCCCCGCCGGCGCGTGGCACGCCGAGTGGGAACCGCTGCGCGAGTCCCTGCGCCTGACCGGCGGCGCCACCCACACCGCGGTGGAACTGGTGGAGGGCTTGGTGGTGCACCCCGACCGGATGGCGGCGAACCTGGCCCTGACCGGTCCGGCGATCGTCAGCGAACGCCTGGCCGCCGCCCTGACCCCGGCGTTGGGCAAGGCGAAGGCCAAGGACGTGCTCGCCACCGCGGCCCGGACCGGGACGTACCCGGACGTGCCGCCCCACCTGCTCGACCCGGCCGAGTACCTGGGCGCGGCCGACGCCCTGGTGACCCGGGCGGTCGAGCGGTGGTCAACCCGTCAGACCGACCACCGGGGCCGGGGTGCCGCCGGACGCCGTGCGGGTGACCACGATCGCGCCGGGGGCGGCGACCAGACGGACCTCCGGCAGCAGGCCCGAGCCGTCCAAACGGACCGAGGTGGACGTGGGGGGTGAGCCGTCCAAGGACTGCGTCACCACGGTCAGCTCCCGGCCGTTGTCCTCGCATGCGCGCAGATAGGTGGTGCTCGTCGTGGTGTCGGCCGCGCGCGCCGGACAGACGTCGACGGCGAGTGGCGTGGTGACGCCGGTGGCCGGGTCGATCGCGTGGACAGCGGTGACCCGCGCGCCTTCCTGCTCCTCCAACAGCGGCGTGACACCCAGGTCGGCGCGCACGGTCGAGGGTCGGTCCGGTCGGATCAGCACCCGGCCCGTCCCGGCGTCCAGCAAACCGTTGACCACCGAGCCCGGTACGGCTCGCGTGGCGACCACCCGCAGCGACATGACGGAACCATCCCGTGTGGCGCGCACCAGCACGTCCTGCCGCTCGCCGTCGGCCGGACCGAGCGGGATCTCGTGCCGCCACCGCTCCTGGCCGGTCACCTCGTCCAGCGCCACGACACCCAGCCAGGTCGGGCACTCCACGGGCGCGAGCACCGTCGTACGACCCCGCGCGGTGCCGCTGAACCGTGAAGTGCACCCCGCCGGGGGCGACCACCGCCACTTCACCTCGCCGCTGACCAGGTCGTACCCGGTGATCACGTCGTCGTCGCGCAAGGCCAGGGTCTGCGTGCCCGGCATCAGCTCACCGACCTCCACCAACACCGACCGGACCACCAACTCGAACCGAGGTGCCCCGGTCTCGGCATCCAGCACGACCACCGACATCGCCTTGGTGTTGCGCGACGAGCCGAAAGCCGCGACCACGGCCCGCCGGTCCAGCGTCGCGACCACTGCTCCCACCCGCGCGCCGGGCCGCGCGTACCGCCACGCCACCCACCCGTCGGTACCGTCCAACGCCACCAGCGACCCGTCATGCATCGCCACCGCGACCCCGTGCCCGGACGGCACGACATCGACCACTTCAGCGGCCGGCTGCCACGACCACTGCCGACCACCAGGCCGCTCCACCACCGCCTCCGGCGTGAAACCCCGTGAATCCAACGTCTTCGACCGGACGATCACCGCCCCAGCCACCACCGGCGCGAAGACCGCCGCGACCACGACTACGACCGCCGCCACAACCCCGACCGGCCGCACCCGCCACCCGTTCGGTCGCGCCGGTCTGTCGGCCGCGTCTGCCGTCTGCTGGGCTTGCTCTGTCGCGCTCTCGGCTGGTTGTGCCTGTTGCCCTGCCTCGCCGTCATCCGGCAGGGTCCGCCGTTCTGCCGTGTCCTCGGCGGGGTGTGTCCGCCATTCGGCCAAACTGATCGCTCCCGCCGCGACGGCGAGCGACCCCACCGCCAGCACCGGCAAGTCGTCCCCGGTCAAGCCGGTGAGCAGGTCCGACACCAGCAGCCACCACACCACCGCTGCCAAGCCGGTGCCCAAGAGACCTGCAAACACTCGCATCGACCGCTGACTTCCCAGAGCCAGTGCCGCTGCGCCGACGACACCCACCGCCAACCCGATCACCGTGACGTCCACGTCCGGCCGGGGCACCCCACCGGACAGAAACGGCGCGCACCCGGCGCACAACGCCCCGACCAACATCATGTAGCGCAGCATCACGGCACCTCCCGGCGTGGGACGAGAAGCGCGGCTGATCCGTTCCCTCCCGTGCCCACGACGAGCCCTGGTCGGGAAGGAGCCAGGTGGTGATGGGGCAGAATCTGGCCGGTGAGCACCAACTGGGCAGGCAACTTCACCTTCTCCGCCGCACGGACCGTGCAGCCGACCTCGGTCGAGGAGGTCCGGGACGTGGTCAAGGCGGCCGAGTCGGCGCACGTGGTCGGTGCCGGCCACTCGTTCAGCACGATCGCCGACACCGCCGGCACGCTGATCAACCTCGACCGGATGCCCGAGGTGTTCGAGGTCCGCACCGGGTCGGTGCGGGTCGGCGCCGGGATGCGGTTGGCGCGGCTCGCGGAGCTGCTGCACGACGCCGGGCTCGCGCTGCCCGCCATGCCGTCGTTGCCGCACATCACCATCACCGGCGCGTGCGCGACCGCCACCCACGGCTCGGGCAACGACGTCCCGTCCCTCGCGAGTCTGGTCCGGTCGCTCGACCTCGTCACCGCCGACGGCGGCATCACCACCCTGAGCAGGGCGGACGCCGGGTTCGACGGGGCCGTGGTGGCGTTCGGGTCGCTCGGCGTGGTGGTGGCGGTGGAGCTGGACGTCGTGCCGACCTTCGAGGTCGAGCAGCGGATCTACGACAACATGCCGTTCGACGCCCTGGTCGCGAACGTCGACACGATCTTCGCCAGTGCCTACAGCGTCAGCGCCTTCACCACCTGGCAGGGCGTCGCGCACGTGTTCGCCAAGCGCCGCACGACCGACCCCGAGAACGACCTGACCTGGACGGGAGCGATGCCGGCCACCGAGCCGCGCCACCCCGTGCCCGGTCAGCCCGCCCTGCACTGCACGACCCAGCTCGGCGTGCCCGGCCCGTGGCACGAACGGCTGCCGCACTTCCGCGCCGACTTCACGCCGAGCGTCGGCGCCGAACTCCAGTCCGAGTACTTCGTGGCCCGTGAGCACGCGGCCGAGGCGCTGACCGCGTTGAACGACCTGGCCGCCGAGATCACGCCCGTGCTGCTGACCTCCGAGGTCCGCACGGTCGCGGCCGACACGCAGTGGCTGAGCCCGGTGCACGGCCGGCCGAGCGTCGCCTTCCACTTCACCTGGCAGCCGGACGACACCGCCGTGCGCACGGTGCTCCGCAAGATCGAGGACGCGCTCAGCCCGTGGCGCCCGCGCCCGCACTGGGGCAAGTTGTTCGAAATCGCGGACCCCGGCGAGCGGTACGAGAACTGGGCCCGGTTCGCCGAACTGCGCGCCGGACTCGACCCCACCGGCAAATTCCGCAACCCCTTGATCGACGGGTGGTTCACCGGATAAGCGCGGGGCGCACGGCGGTGGTCATCACGGCCATCGCCGACCCCACCAACCGGTCCGAACCGGGCGCCGCCGACATGTCCGCCGCGAGGTCCGCACGTTCGCGTCCGTCACCCACCCCGGCGGACCGGACGCCACCGATGTGACCGCGACGATCAGAACGCGCCGCCGATCAGAACGCGCGGTTGATCACAAGCGCGCGAACCTCCGCAGCGCGTCCAGGTCGGGTACGACCACGTCCCGCCGCAGGTGGCTCACCACCACACCCGCCTTGCGCAGGTCGGCGAACGCCTTCTCGGCCGTGCGCGGCTTCATCCCGGCGATCGACGCCAGCTCCACCTTGGTCAGCGGGATGCCCAGCACCCAGCCGCCGACTTCCTGCCTGCCGTGCGCGCCGACCAGCTCGGCCAGCACCCGCGCCACCCGCTCGGCGGCGGTGTGGGACAGGAAGTCGCGCCGCCGCCGGTTCGCCCACCGCAGCTGGTCGTCGATCACCCCGATCAGCTCGACGAACCCGTCGTTGCGGCGGTGCAGGAACCCGTGCAGTTCGGCGCTGGTGATCAGCTTCGCGGTGACGTCACCACAGGTCACGACCGTGGCCGAACGCGGCTTGTGGTCCAGTGAGGCGAGCTCGCCGATCAGGTCTCCCGCGACCCGCACGGTGAGGACGGCGGTGTCTCCACTGGCGTCGTTGACCAGCACCTTCACCACGCCTTCGAGCAGCAGGAAGGCGTGCGTGTCGGAGGAGTCCTGGACGATGATCTCCCGGTCGGCGGCGTAGCGGACCGTGGTGCCCAGGGTCAGCAGCTCCTGCCGGCTGCTCTCGCGCAGCCGGGCGAGCAGGGTGCCCGGCGGCCACTCCGCCATCGCGATGCTCTGCCGCACGGCGGGCGTGGTCGACTTCGCCGTGGCCAGCGACCGGCCCGCGTCGGCGAACGACGCGTAGCCGCGCTCGAACGACGGGTCGGGCCCCACACCGGACAGCAGCGCCTCGCACGCCCGCCGCTGCTCGTCCAGCGCCAGCACGGCCGGGTGGTCGGGGCCCAGCGCCGACACCGACCGCATCGACGCGTCGCGCACCACGTCGAGCAGGCGTTGCGCCTGTCCGCGGGTGCCTTCGAGGTGCGCCAGCTCCAGTTCCGCGGACGCCAGGTTGGACGTCGCGATCACCGCGTGCGGGTGGTCCGCGCCCAGCCTGGTGGCGGTGCGGTCGGCGGCCGAGCGCAGGCTGGGCAGTGCCAGCCGGGCCCGTTCGGCGGACCGGCGCACCCTGGCCAGCTCGAACTCCGCCGACGCCAGGTTGGCCTGCGCGACCAGCGCCCGGGGGTGATGCGTGCCCAGCGAGCTCAACGCCCGGTCGGTCGCGTCCCGCAGGTCGGCCAACGCCTCGGCGACCTCCTCGGCGTCACCGTGGTCGCGGGCGATCCGGAACCGCGCGCACGTCAGGTTCAGCCGCAGCACGCACGTCTGCGGGTGGTTCGAGCCGAGCACGGCCGCGTTGCGCTGTAATGCCAGTTCCAGCGCGCCGGTCTCGGTCGGTTTCACCGGTTCGAAGGCCACCGCGACCGAGCCCACCGCGACCGGGTCGGGCACCGGCAGCGGGTCGAGGAAGTCACCGACCACCTGGCGCAGGGGAGCACCCCGGCCGAACGCCGTGCCCGGCGCCCTGCGCCGCGCGTGACGCGACGCGACGATGCTCGGGTCCCGCCGACCGCGGGCCACGGACGCCAGCGCCTGCTGGTCGCGCACCCTCGCCGCTTCCGGACCGGTCGGGTCCACCAGGGCGAGCATGGCGATCAGCAGCGCGTCCGCGGCGTCGGCTGAGCCGATCCGGGTCAGCGCGGAGGCACAGCGCAGCAGTCTGTCCACGTCCCGGCGCGCGCTCAGCGCGTCCAGCGAGCGCGCCAAGTCCACGGCGAGGCGCCGTGCCGCCTGCCGGTCCGGGGCGGACCGGGACAGGACTGCTTCGAGTTCGACCATTCGGTTCATCCGGCACCCCAGGTGGTTGCTCGGTCTGCGTCGGCGCGGTTCACACGTTCGGACGCCGTGTTCCGGCGTTCGGGCGCGCGCACTCGTTCCGCCGGAGTGGAATCCTCGTCCATAGCGGCGTTATCGGTTGCTCGGGGTATTCGTTAGCGCGCATGCCTGACATTGTTACGGGTCGAATGGTCGGATGTCCGAACGCTTCCGCAATATTGCGGAAAACCGTGCAAGTTTTTTGTCACCGCCAGCCGTTCCAGGGGTCGGGGGACACCGAGAGTGTTCGTCGGGGGAGCGCTCCTGAGGACTTCCGGGCGGTCGGCGGGTGAAGAGTTCGACGAAATGGCCGGGAGCGTGCGCAGCCCGTTCGGGGTGATCGTGGCACAGTGACCGCATGCGGGTGGGGGTTTGGGGCCGCTGGAGGTGACGGCGGACAGCACCGCGGTGGAGATCGGCGGCGCCAGGGTGCGTGCGCTGCTGGTCCGGCTGGCCGTGGCCGCGGGCCGGGTCGTCACCACCGAGGAACTGGCCGACGCGCTGTGGCCGGACGACAAGCCCGCCGACGCTGTCGACGCGCTCCGGTTCGACCGGCTCGCCCGCGAGATCAGGATCGCGTTGGCCGGTGGTGATCCGATGACTGCCCGGCGACTGGCGGCGGACGCGGTGGCGTTGTGGCGCGGACCGGCGTTGGTCGACGCGGCGGGCAACCTGCGGATGCCGTTGACCAGTCTGGTGGGCCGGTCCGCCGACGTGGAAAGGGTGGCCGGACAGCTCGGCCGATGCTCGGCCTGTTCCTCGACGACGCCGCGCGGACGCTGGAGGCGGTCGACCGGCTGCAGGACGTGCCCGATCCGTGGACGCGGGCGGTGCTGTGGATGGTGCGCGGCGCGGTCCGGGAGAACGACGGCGACATGCGGGGCGCGCGTGACGACATCACCACCGCGGTCACCGGTCTGCGGGAGGTGGGTGACCGGTTCGCGTTGTCCCAGGCGTTGAGCGGGGTGGCCGCGCGGCGGCGGAGACGATGCTCGCCGAAGCCGCCGAACACGCGATGAGGTCCAAGGACATGCCGGTGCTGGCCAAGGTCGGCGTCGCGTTGGCGGCCCTGCACGCCCACCACGGCAACCCCATGCACGCGGCCAAGGTCCTCGGTGCGGCCGAGCAACTGCGCGGCGCGCCCGACGCCCGCAACCCGGAGGTGGCCCGCCTGACCGACCGCCTCCGCGCGGACGTGGGCGACGCTGCCTTCGACCTCGCCTACGCCACCGGCGCCGCCCTCGACCGCCCCGACGCCATCGCCCTGGTCCACACTCCCGCCTGAGCTTGGTGTTCACCGCGCGTCGAATGCCGGCGTGCCTGCGGAAACGGTGCGCCAGGCGCACACGCCGTGGACGGTCGGTGGGCGACGCGGTAGGGGACAATCACCGGGTGACCAACGAGAACGGCCGCTCCACTCCACCGGTGACCAGCACCTCCATCGTCGTGTTGACGTTGGCGCGCCGGATCGAGACCGAGCTCAACGCCGTTCTCGCACCACTCGACCTCACGGTCAGCCGGCTCGGACTGCTCGGTCACATCGCCGGCGTGCCCGGGGTGTCGTTCAGCGACCTCGCGCGGATGTCCGGGACCACGGTGCAGACCGCGCACACGGCGGTGAAGGCACTCGTCGGCGCCGGGCTGGTCCGCGACAACACCGCCCGCCCCGGTTCCGCCTCCGCCATCGAGGTCACCCCGGAGGGCGCGCGTCTGCTCCAGTCGGCGAGGGCCGCGGTGGCCGAGGTCGACGACCGCTTGTTCGGCCCGGACTCGGATCCGATCCAACGGCAGGTGGGCGATGCCGTCCGCGCTGCCTTCGGGAGCACCACCACGTCCTGACCCGCTCGCACGACGGCGTCGCGGGTGGTGATCTTCCTCCGCAAACCTTCAGGGTGACTGAAGCTTGATGCTAGGCTTCAGTCACCCTGAAGGTTGCCGAGCGTGGAGAGATCATGGAAAAGGTGTTGCTGTCGTTGCACGTACTGGCCGCCATCGTGTTCGTCGGAGGGTCGGCGATCGCGACGAGCCTGTTCCCCCGCTACGCGCCGGTCGCATCAGGCGTTCCCGTGGGGGCGTCCGGCGCCGCGGTCGGCTCGTCGCCGGACGCCCCGGGAGAGCGCAACCGCGCGGTGGCCGGCGCGCTGCACCGCGTCACCCGGGGCTACGGCATCGCCGGCATCGTCGTCCCGGTCGCCGGGATCGTCCTGGCCGCCACGCAGGGCCGCATGGGCGAAATTTGGATCACCATCTCCATGGTCCTCACCGCCGCCGCCGGCGCCCTGCTGGCCCTGCGGATCGCTCCGGGCCAGCGTGACGCCCTCGACGAGCCGGACGACGGCACGCGGCTGCGCGGGCTCTCGATGCTCGCCGGCATCTACAACCTGCTGTGGGCGGCCGTCGTCGTGCTGATGATCGTGCGTCCCGGCTCGGCCACGGGAGCGTGAGCCCGGTGCCCGACGTGACCGACCCATACCGGGAACTGCCGTTTCCGCTGACCGACCTGACCCGCAACGCGATCCGCTTCGCGCGGGGCATCGAGGATCCGGCGATCTTCAACCACAGCATGCGGACCTATCTCTACGGGCGATTCCTCGGTGGACAACGCGGTCTGCGGCCCGATCACGACTACGACGACGAACTGCTGTTCCTGGGCTGTGTGCTGCACGACGCCGGGCTCAGCGGCGAGGGCAACGGCGATCAGCCCTTCGAACTCGACGGCGCCGACCTGGCCGCTCGCTTCCTCACCGAGCAGGGGCTGCCACCACAGCGGGTCGAAATCGTCTGGGACGCGATCGCGCTGCACACCTGCTTCGACGTCGCGATGCGCAAGCGGCCCGAGATCGCCCTGGTCACGGCCGGTGCCGGGTACGACCTCGGTGCCGGTTCCCCTGCCCTGCCGCCGGGCTACGCCGACCGCGTCCACGCGGTCCTGCCGCGCCTGCACGCCGGTGCCGTGCTCTACGACGCGATCGTCGACCAGGCGCTCGACAAGCCGCAGAAGGCTCCGCCGTTCAGCATGCCGGGCGAACTCGTTCGGCAGAAGACGCAGGTCGCCTGGCCCACCTGGCACGAACTGATGGCCCAACCCGACGGCTGGCACGACTACGACGGCTACCCACCGTCGACCTGAATCCGGCGCGTTCGACGGGCCGTGCTCCTACCGCCGTCGGTCACGTGCGGCGGCGGTAGGCGTGGACGGCCAGTGGGGCGAAGACGGCGACGAACAGTGCCGACCAGAACAGCGTCCACGCCACGGGTCCGGCGACCGGGCCGCCGACCAGCAGGCCGCGTGACGCGTCCATCACGTGAGTCACCGGGTTGATCTCCACCCACGACCGCAGCCAGCCCGGCAACGTCTCCGCCGGCGCGATCATGCTGGTGCCGAACGTCATCGGGAACAGGGTCAGGAACGCGATGCCCTGCACCGTGCCCGCCTGCCGCGCCAGCATCCCCACCAGCACGAACACCCAGCTCACCGAGAACGCACCCCCAGTACCGTGCCCGGTCGTGCGGCGAGATCGACACCGGCCAGCGCGGTGGTCTTCCCGTACCGCTTGACCAGGCCTTCCGCCTCGAAGGCGTAATCCATGCCCGTTCCCCTTCCCCTGTCGTTCAGGGGGAGGGTCCGGGGTGGTCATGTCATCGGGCGTGCAGACGCATGTCACCTCCGTGCGTTCCGGGTCGTTCCGGAACTCGAAACCTCCTGGCCCGCGGTCACCGCGGCCGGGTGTGAGCGCTCTCACCGGTGCGGGTGCCGGAAATCCGCTTCCTCGCCGCCCCTGTGGGCGGCGAGGATCGCCGGTGTGTCCGCGCTGAGCAAGACCCCTGCCCCGACCCGTTCCCGGCCCTTCGTCCCGTTGGTGTCGGTGAGCCTGCTGACGGGCGTCGGGTATGCGCTGGCGAGCCCGTTCATGTCGCTGTTCCTGATCAAGGAAGTGCAGGCGGGTCCGGTCGCGGTCGGGGCGTTCCTGTTGGTCAGCGCACTGGTGTCGATGCTGGTGAGCACGCTGATCGGCCGGTTCTCCGACTCGCGGGCGATCCGCCGCACGCTGCTGGCGGTGGCTGGGGTGGCGGGTGCGCTGGCGTGGGTGCTGCTCGCGGTCCTGCGCGACTACTGGCTGCTGATGGTGGTGGCGGTCACGTTGTCGGCGGTCGCGTCCTCGCAGATGCCGCAGATGTTCGCCTATGCGCGCCAATTGCTGGAACGCAGCGGGTCAGCCAAGGCGCCGTTGGTGATGAGCGGCCTGCGGATGACGATGTCGATCGCCTGGGTCGGCGGGCCGCCGCTGGGTGCGCTGCTCATCGTGGGCGGCGGGTTCACCGGCCTGTTCGCCGCCAGCGCCGCGGTGTACGTGCTGGCCGTGGTGGTGACGTTGGTGTGGCTGCCCGAGCTGGGGCCGTCCGCCACGCCGTCGCACGAGGTGCGGCGGGAGTCCGGGCTGCGGCGGGAGGTCGTGCTCGCGGCTTCGGCGTTCGTGCTGCTGCAAGGCGCGACGGCGGTCGGTGTGGCGGCGATGCCGTTGTTCATCACCGAGAACCTGGGCGGCACGGCCGGTGACGCGGGTCTGGTGCTGGGTCTGTGCGCGGCCCTGGAGATCCCGCTGATGCTCGGCTTCGGCGCGTTGGCGATCCGGTTCAACCACCGGGTGCTCGTGCTGGCGGGCGGCGCGGTGGCGCTGGCGTACTACGCGATCATGCTCGCCACCCAGGCGACCTGGCAGGTGATGGCCGCGCAGGTGCTGCACGCAGTGGTGATCTCCGCGGTGATGGGCGTGGGCATCTCGTACTTCCAGGACCTCGCGCCGGACCGGCCGGGTTACGCCAGCACGCTCTACACGAACACGGCCAAGACCAGCGCGATGCTGGCCGGGCCGCTGCTGGGCCTGGCCCAGCACCTCGGCTACCGCACCGCGTACGGCATGGGCCTGGTCATGTCGGTGCTCGGGCTGGCCCTGCTGCTGGCCGCCCGCCGCCGGGTGATCGCGTAGCGGCGATACTGGGGTCATGATCGACGAGTTGCTGCGGCGGCAGGGTGAGTTGCAAGCGCAGGCGGACGGGGTCGTGGCGGACCTCGGGCTGGACCGGCTGCTGTCGGCGCTCGGCGAGCCGGTGCGCACGGGCAGTTCGGCGTTGGGCCTGATGGTGGTGCCGGACGTCGACATCACCGTGGTGTGCCCGGTGCTGGACGTTGGCGCGGTGGTGCGGGTCGCTGCGGAACTGGCGTTGTCCGAGCGGGTGCGCGTGGCACAGTTCCGCAAGGACCACGGCCGCTGGAACGCCGAACCGGACGCCTACCCGGACGGCCTGTACCTGGGCGTGAAGTACCGCGACGACACCGGGCCGGAGTGGAACCTGGACATCTGGTTCGTGGACGAACCGGAACGCCAACCCGATCTCGGGCACGTGCGCGCGTTGCCGGGCCGGATCACACCGGAGGCGCGGGCGGTGATCCTGATGATCAAGCACTCGCGGCCGGACTACCGCAGCTTCGACGTCTACCGCTCGGTGCTGGACGACGGTGTGGGCTCACCGGAGGACTACGACACGTGGCGGATTACTCACGGTCAGTGAACCGACCGTTCGGTTTGCGCTCTTCGAGGGGATCTCCGCGAAAATCGGGTCTCGCTACCCCCAGCGTTGCTAAACCTTCCTGTGGGGGAGGAGGTCACTGTGCCCAAGGGTTTCTACGCGGATGAGAAAGGCCGTGTGCGGCCGGTCGCCGGCGGGGGCGGGCGAACCGGGTCGGTGCTGTTGGTCGGGTTGGTCGCGCTCGGCGCGATGGGGTACGGGGGAGCGGTCGGTCTCAGCACGGGCGGCTCCGGTGGCGGTGGTCCGGGGGCGAGCGTCGCGGCGCGCAAGGCCGAGGGCGGTGACCTGGCACGACGGGGTGACGCCGAGGGCGCGTGGCGGCGGATGGGGTTGCACGGGCTCAAGCAGACCGCGAAGCAGCAGACGGAGTGCGTGGCGGCGTCGTTCGGCGGTGTGCGGGAGTTCTTGCAGCAGTCCGGGTGCACGTCGATGGACCGGGTGCTGTTCACCGTCGGCGACGACGCGGGCAACTCGGCGGTGATCGCGGTGGCGTGGGTCGGGTTCTCGTCACGCGGTGACGCGCGGAAGTTCCAGGACCTGATGGACGCGTCCGGCACCGGCGACGTCACGCCGTTGGGTGGCGGCATGGTCGGCTTGGCGGACATCGCGTTCAGCGGGGACAACTACGGCTCGGACCGGGACCGGACCACGGTCACCGTCGCCGAGGCCGAGGTCGCCGCCGGCTATGTCACGCCGGAGGTGCTGGACGCGCTGGCGGAGGTTGCGGCGCAGTTGCCGCGCTGAACACGGGTTCGCCGAACGACGCCTTGCGGGCGGCCCGGCGCAGTGTTCGCAGCAGCACCGGGCCGGTCGCGAGGACGAGGATCGTGGTGGTGATCGCGCGGCCGACGTCCCAGCCGAGGGACGTGGCAAGGCTGAACGCGACCACGCGCACGAGGTTGTCCAGGATCGGCCCGCCCGGCTGGTAGGACAACGATGTGGCGCCCGCGCCCAACGCGAACGGCCAGAACGACAGGTTCAGCAGCAGCCCGTAGACCAGTGAGGCGGCGGCGCTGTACGCGGCGAGCATCGCCAGTTCGGCTCTGCCTCCCAACGACGGCACACGCATCGACGGCAACAGCCCCGCACCCAACGCCACCCAGGCCGCGCCCAGCATCTGGTAGGGAAGCCACGGCCCCACTCCGCCGGTGAGCAGCGCGGACGCGAACAACATCGTGTTGCCGAGCACGAACCCGAACCCCGGCCCGAACACCCGACCGCCCAGGACGAGCAGGAAGAACACCGTCTCGATCCCCGCCGTGCCCGCGCCGAGCGGCCGGATCGCCGCGCCCAGCGCAGACAGCACGCCGAGCATCGCCACGGCCTTCGCGTCCAACCCGCCTTCGCTGATCTCCGCCAGCACCACGGCCAGCACGAGCGGCAGGAGCAGGGCGAACGTCCACGGCGCGGTCGTGCCCCGGGCGATGTCCGCGTCGGCGGAGACCAGCAACGGCCACCCGAACGCCACCACACTGATCGCCGCCGCCACGGCCAGCGCCAGAGTCGCGCGTGGCCGGATGCGGATGGGGGAGGTGCTCATCGCGCCGCCAGGGCCGCGCGCACGTCGGCCACGGTCAGCCATGGCTGCGGGGCCAGCACCTTGGCCACCTGCGGTGAGAAGATCGGGGACGCGGTGACCACCTCGGCGGTCGGGCCGTCGGCGACCACCGCGCCCTCGGCCAGGACCACGACGCGGGTCGCGTACTCGGCGACGAACTCCACGTCGTGCGTGGCCAGCACGATCGCGTGACCGTTGTCGGCGAGGTCGCGCAACGCGGCGGCCAAGCGGGACTTGGCGGGGTAGTCCAAACCCCGGGTCGGCTCGTCCAGCAACACCGCGCGCGGCGACGGGGTGAGCGCTACGGCCAACACCAGCGCCAGCCGTTGGCCCTCGGACAGGTCGCGCGGGTGCTGCGAGTCCGGGATGCCGGGTGCCAGCCGGTCCAGGAACTCACGGCACGTGCCAGGGGGCTTCCCCGACTCGCGATCGGCCTGCGCGCATTCGCCGCCGACGGTGTGCAGGTACAGCAGATCCCCAGGCTGCTGCGGCACCAGGCCGATCGCCTTCCGGCGCGGACCGGGCTTGAGCGATGCCGGGTCCACACCGTCCACCGACACATCACCACCGGACCGCTTGCCGGTGCCCTGCACCGCCCACAGCAGACTCGACTTGCCCGAACCGTTGCGACCCATCACGGCCACTCTCTCACCCGCACCCACACTCAGCGACACACCGCGCAGAGCGTCCACAGTGGAGTAGCGGACCCGGAGATCCGTAGCACGCAACAGTTCCACCGACCGCGCCGCCGACACCACCGGTGGTGACGCGAGGCGGTCGCGCAGCGGGCCGGCCAGCCGCCGCGCGTCCCGGATGGACACCGGCACCGGCTCCCACCCGGCCAACTGACCCAACCGCACCACGGGCGGCGCGACCGGCGCGTCCGCCAACACCGGACCGGGCTCACCCGCGACCGGGGGCAGTCCACCGCCCGGCAGCCACACCACCCGGTCCGCGTACTGCGCCACCCGTTCCAGCCGGTGCTCGGCGATCAACACCGTCATGCCCAGGTCGTGCACGAGCCGGTGCAACGCGGCCAGCACGTCCTCCGCCGCACCGGGATCGAGCGCCGACGTCGGCTCGTCCAGCACCAACACCCTCGGGTGTGCGGTGAGCGCCGCGCCGACGGCCACCCGCTGCTGCTGCCCACCGGACAACGTCGCCAGCGGCCGGTGCCGCAGATCGGCCAACCCGAGCAGGTCCAACGTCTCCTCGACCCGCTTGCGCATCACCGGGTGGGGCAACGCCAGCGACTCCATCGAGTAAGCCAGCTCCTCCTCGACCGAGTCCGTGACGAACCCGGCCTGCGGGTCCTGCGCCACCATCCCGACCACGTCGGCCAGCTCGCGCGGCGGGTGCGTGCGGGTATCACGACCGGCCACCAGCACCCTGCCGTTGAGCGTGCCGCCGGTGAAGTGCGGCACGAGACCGTTGACCGCGCGCAGCAGCGTCGACTTGCCCGACCCCGTGCGCCCGACCACCAGGCACAGCTCGCCCTCCGGCACGTGCAGATCCACCCCGGCCAACGCCGGCGCGGCGGCGTCGCGGTAGGTGACCGAGACGTTCTCGAACCGGATCATGTCGCCTTCCTGTTCGGGGTCTTCCGACCGGCGATCACCACGGGCGCCAGCGCGCACAGCAGACCGATCGCGGGCAGCAACGGCAGTTCGGGCGCCACCAACGGCACCGTGCTCGGCGTCAGCACGGCCCCGCCGAGCGAAGCCGGTGCGAGGTAGGTCGCCAACGCCGCCACCAGCCCGGACGCGATGATCAGCAGCTCACGCGGCCCCCACCGGTCCAGTCGGTACCGGCTGCGCCGCACCCGCCGCGACCCGGTCCACAGCCCCGCGATCGCCAACACCGAACCCGCCACCAGCATCGGCGTGCCCACCACCGCCGGCGCGCTGCCGTCGAGCAACCCGTACGCGCCGACGCACAACCCGAGCAACCCGCCCAGCACCAACACGCCGGTCACCACCCGGGTCCTCTTCGGCAGCCCCGCCGTGCGGCCGTACCCGCGCGAGTCCATCGCCGCCGCCAGCACCAGGGACCGTTCGAACGCGTCCTCCAACACCGGCACCATCAGCACCCGCACCGCCTTCACCCCACGCACCGCGTCACCCCGCAACGCACGCGCCCGACGAACCGACCGCGCACTCGCCACCAACTGCGGCGCCACGGTCAACGCCACCACCACCGCCACGCTCACCTCGTACAACGCGGCCGGCAGCGACCGCAGCAGCCGCTTGGCGTTGGCCAACGCGTTCGCCGCGCCCACGCAACACAGCAACGTCGCCAGCTGAAGTCCCTGGTACAGCGCGAAAGCCAGCCCTTCGGCACTGACCGGACCACCCAGCCGGATACCCCGCGCCCACTCCGGCAACGGGATCTCGGGCAACGTCACCAGCACCGTCGGCCCGCCGACACCCCCGAGCAGCACGTGCAACACCACCCGGATCGCGAGCACCACCAGCGCGAACTTGAGGAACACCCCGTAGGCACTGGCCCACGGCGTGTCCTCGCGGCACGACACGGCCACGTACCCGGCGACCGCGATCACCAGCGCCAGCAGCACCGGGTTGGTCGTGCGGCTGGCCACGGCGGCGAGGCACAACGCCCACAGCCACCACGCGCCGGGGCACGGAACCGATGGGGTGTTCATCAGCGGTTCCTGGCGCTTCTTCGTTATGATCTTCGGATGCGGCTCGGTGATTGGGCGCGTGTTCGGGGTGGACACTGTCAGGCCGCCTGGGCATCGGCCATGCCCGCGTCCTCGGCGCGACCGTGCATGAGCAGGCCGGGCGCTGGTGGGTGTCCTTCCAGATCGAGGTGGACCGCGACGACATCAACAAACGACGTCGGGTCGACGAGCGGGCCCCGAAGTGCGGCATCGACCTGGGCCTGAAGACCTTCGTGGTCATTCGCGGCACCGACGGCGGCATCGAGGAGATCCACGCACCCAGGCCGCTCAAGGCCGCCCAGCGTGCCCTGAAGGGGGCCAACCGGAAGCTGGCCCGCTCCCGGGAGGGCTCTGCCAACCGGGCCAAGGCCCGTCAACGCGTGGCGCGGCTGCACCTGCGGGTCGCCGACCGCAGGCGGGACTTCCTGCACCTGACCACCACCCGGCTGGCGAGAACCAAGTCGGCCATCGCGGTGGAGACCCTGAACGTCAAGGGCATGGCCAGGAACCGCGGGTTCGCCCGAGCCGTCTCCGATTCCGGGTTCGGCGAGTTCGTCCGCCAACTCGACTACAAATCGAGCTGGTACGGCTCCCGGGTCTGGAAAGCCGACCGCTGGTTCCCGTCCTCCAGGACCTGTGGTGATTGCGGTCGGATCAACCGGGGCCTGATCCTCGCCGACCGCACGTGGACATGCCCGGGCTGCGGCGTCGTGCACGACCGGGACGCCAACGCGGCGGGCAACCTGCTCACCGCGATGCTCGCCGACCTGACACCTTGACATCGCCGACCCTCTCCGGGAAGTTCCCCGGAGAGGAAAAACACCTGTGGAGACCACGTAAGACCTCACCCTCCGAGGTAGGCAACGGTCGATGAAGCAGGAAGATGACCAGCGAAAGAAACGCTGAGATTCACGCAACGGTGCAGGCTCACTCCGCTGCCTCGGCCCGCCGCCGCGCGGTCCGCACACCCAGAACGGCCAGCGCGGCGATCACCACGAGCCCCACCACCAGCCCGACCGTGCCACCGGACGACGTGCCGGCCGTCGGCTCCACCGCCACCGATGTCGTGCTCGTCGGTGTGACCGACGAACCGGATGCCGTACTACTACTGGTCGCCGTCTCCGAAGCGGGCGGCGCGGACGTCGTCTCCGGGGTCGTGGTCGGCGCAGGTGTCTCCGACTGCGCGGGCTGCTGCGTCGGCTGACCAGGCTGCGGTGCGGGCTGACCAGGTTGGGCGGGCTGTCCCGGCTGTGGTGTGGGTGGTTGCGGCACGGGCTGGGTCGGCTGAGGCGCCGGTGCGGGGGCGGGCGCGGGTGCCGGCGGTGCGATGCCGGGCTGCTCGCCCGCACCGAACGACCAGCCCTCCACGCTCCCCGGCGCGGGGTCGTACGCGCTCGCGCTCGTGCTGCTGTAGGTCCAGGCTCCACCGGGCCGCCCGTGCCAGTACGCCCAGTACGCCGTGGGCGGGGACGCGTTGACGCACGGATCGCTGCCCGGCAGGCCGTTGATCCGGCACACGAACCCCGGCTGCCGGGCCGCGAACGTGTACCCGAACCCCGCGCTGGTCAACGCCGCCGTCCCGGACGACGGGTCACCCGGAGCACAGCCCGTCCGCACGCCACCGCCCAGCGAACCGAAGTCCACGACGACCGTCACGCCCGCGCAGTCCGCCGCATGGGCGGTCAGCGGAACGCCCGTCACCACCAGCCCGACAACGGTCAACGCCGTCAGGGCTCGCCGCCACCCACCCGTCACGGCGCGGTGGGGGAGACCAGGGCCGCCGCAGCGACGAGGACTCCGACGTCGCGGCCGTTCACTTCCGGGCCTCCGCATACCGCCTGCGCGACAGGACGACCGTGAGCACGCCACCCACCAGCAGCAGCGCGCCGATCCACAGCGCCAGGCCGATCTCCACGCCCGTGCGGGCCAGGTTGCCACGATTGCCCACCACGACCACCGCCGCCGCAGTTGTCGTGGTCGTGGTCGTCGCGGTGACGTCGGTCGTCGTAGTCGCAGTGGTAGTCGTGGTGTCCGAAGTGGACGAAGTAGGTGAAGTCGGCGTCGTGGTGGTCACCGGGCAGTCGAGCACCGGCGCGCCCGGCGTGCCGCCCTCCGCCGTGAGGTCCGCGAAGTTCACCCCCACCAGGCCGAGGACACCCTGAGCGCTCGCCCGCAACGACGAGACCTGCGTGAACCCGGTCTTGTCGAACGCGATCGCGCCCCGGTCCGCCACTGCGGCCGCGCAGGCGACCTGCAACGACGTCAGGAACGCGGCAGCCTTGTCGGCGGCCGCCGTCCGACCGCCCACGCGCAACGCCTGCGCCGCGAGACCGGTGCTGTTGGCGTTGCCCTCGTCGGTCTGGTCCTCGTCGCGGAACCCGCCGCCGGGCTGCTGCACGCCGGTCAGCCAGTCGAGCGCCTTGCCCGCCTCGGCGGTCTTGCCGACCGCGACCAGCGCCTGCACCACCATCGTGGTGGCGTCCACGTGCGACGCGCAGGTCGGCGCGCCCAGGATCAGCGGGAAGCCGCCGTCCGGGCACTGGGTGCCGACGAGGTAGTCGACCGCCGCCTTCGGCGCGCCCTGCCACCGGTCCAGCGCCAGCACCGCGAACGCCTGGGTGAAGCCGTTGGACAAGTCGCCGTACTGCGACTTGTCGCTGAACCGCCCAGACGGGGTCTGCAACGCGGTGAGGCCCGCGATCAGGTCGACGCCACCGAAGTCCGTCGGATTCTGACCGCGCACCTGGGCGGCCAGCGCGAGTTTGGCGTGCGGGCCCGCGAACGAGTCGGTGGGCTTGCCGAGGCGCAGGTAGTTGTCGATGATCTCCGGCCGGGCGAGCCACGCGGCCGCCTTGTCCGCGCTGTCCGACGCCACGCCGGCCGCGGTGAACGCGAACAGCGCGTCCAGCGTCAGGCCCTGGTCGGGGTAGGTGGTGCCGTCGTGGACGTTCTCGAAGTGGTCGCCGTTCACGAGCTGCCGGGCCAGCCACCCGGCGGCGGCGTCGCTCACGTCCGTCATCACCGGAGCCGGAGCCTGGACAGGGGCCGGGGCTTGGGCCTGGCTCCGGGCGGCGGGCGCGATCGCGAGAACGGCGACGGCTGCGGCGGCGATGACGGCGGCGGTCCGTCTCAACGACATGTTCGGCCTTTCCGGGCGCAAGGCGTGAGCGGACCCCGGACAGCCGTGATCGACTTCCCCCGGGCTCCGACCCGTTGACCTCGACGGTGTCAGGAGCGTGGCACGCGCGACGGGTGTTCGGGCTCGTCCCGGGGGACCTACCGTTGCGGGTCAGCGCCGGATTTCGACCGGCTTCCCCCGTTCGTGCGCGATTGTCGATCGTCTGTCAACGACCTTGGCGTGTCAATCCGCCTGTGGCGCGATGCTCCTCACCTCTACGTACCGTTACCGTCTCTCGAATGAACCGGGGGAAGAGGGGTGTGGGATGACAACTCTGGCGTCCGTGCGCGACGGCTTGGTGGCGTGGGTCGCACGGCGTTCGGCGATGCGGTGGGTTGTGGGCAAGATCGGTTCGCGGGCATTTGCGCTGCTCCCGGACCGTGCGCTGGTTCCGCTGAAGCGGGACGGCGTGGTGCCGGTCGCCGAGCTGGAGCGGATGCGTGAGTCGGGCGCGGTGCACCGGATCCCGGTGCCGTTCGGCTTGCGGGTGTGGTTGGTCACGGGGCACGACGAGGCGAAGAAGGTGCTTTCCGACACAAGTGCATTCAGCAACGACTACGCCCGGCTCGGCGCGGCGGTGGGACGGGTGGAGCAGTCGCCCGGGGGTCTCGGCTTCGCCGACCCTCCCGACCACACCCGGCTGCGCAAACTGCTCACGCCGGAGTTCACCATGCGCCGGCTGTCCCGGCTGGTGCCGCGCATCGACGCGATCGTCACCGAGCGGCTGGACGCGATGGAGGCCGCCGACGGGCCGGTCGACCTGGTGCAGGAGTTCGCGCTCCCGATCCCGTCGCTGACGATCTGCGAGCTGCTGGGCGTGCCGTACGAGGACCGCGACCGGTTCCAGGAGCTGGCGGCGGCCCGGTTCGACGTGTTCGGCGGCGCGGCGCAGGCGTTGGGCGCGATCTCGGAGTCGTTGTCCTACATGGAGGAGATCGTGCGCCGGGAGCGCCGGTCGCCGGGCGACGGCCTTATCGGCATGATCATCCGTGAGCACGGTGACAACGTCAGTGACGCGGAGTTGGCCGGTCTGGCGGACGGCGTGCTCACCGGAGGGTTCGACACGACGGCGTCGATGCTCGCGTTGGGCGCGATCGTGCTGATGAGCGACGACGACGCGCGGGCGGCGATGCGTGACGACGACGCGGCCACCGCGCCGCTGGTCGAGGAGCTGCTGCGGCACCTGAGCGTGGTGCAGGTGGCGTTCCCGCGGTTCGCCCGGCACCCGTTGCAGGTGGGTGACCAGCAGATCGAGGAAGGTGACGTGGTCGTGGTGTCCCTGACGGCGGCCAACCGCGAGGGCTCGTCCGACTTCGACCCCAGCCGCCCGGCGTCCTCGCACCTGGCGTTCGGCTACGGCGCGCACCGCTGCGTCGGCGCCGAGTTGGCCCGGATGGAACTGCGGGCCGCCTACCCCGCCCTGCTGCGCCGTTTCCCCAACCTGCGCATGGCGACGGACAGCCCCGCGTTCCGCACCGCGTCGATCGTCCACGGCGTCGACTCACTCCTGGTCCACACCCGCTGATCACCTGAGCGTTGAATTCGGGGGTCCTGAAGGTTCGACTCTCGCGCTCCGAACGTAGGACTCACGCGAGAGTCGAACGTTCAGGACCCGAGAGTCGGACCTTCAGGACCCCCGAGTTCTACGTTCGGGTTCGGACAGGGCTTCGGGATCTTGTAGTTCTGCTTAACGGAACGTCATGAGGTTTCACTTTTCTTGAAGACGGTCGTGGGCGACGGTAGTCCCGTGACCGGACGAGGTGTGCTGCGGATGGGAGTGCTGGCCCTGCTCTGGGGCTCGGGCTTCCTGTGGATCAAACTGGCCCTGACCGGCCTCACCCCGGTGCAGATCACCGTGATCCGGTGCGCCCTGGGCGCGGCCGTCCTGCTCGTGTTGGCCCGCGCGAGTCACCAGAAATTGCCGCGCAGGACCTGGGGCCGACTGGCGATCGCCGCGTTCTTCTGCAACGCCCTGCCGTTCCTGCTCTTCGGTATCGGCGAGCAGACCGTCGACTCCGGCGTGGCGGGCGTCCTCAACGCCACCACCCCGCTGTTCTCCCTGCTCATCGGACTCGTGATCGGCACCGAACGCGGCCTCACCCCGGTCCGGGTCACCGGCTTGGTCCTCGGTTTCGCGGGCGTCCTGCTGATCTTCGCGCCCTGGCGGCACGACGTGGTGGGTGTCGGGGCACTCGCGCTGCTCGCCGCGGCGGCCAGCTACGCGGTCGCATTCGCCTACATGGGACGCAAACTGGTCGGCAAGGGCGGCCCGGTCGCCGTGTCCGCCGCCCAACTGACCGCCGCCACCGGCCTGGGTGCCCTCATGCTCCCGTTCGACCCCACCCCGGCCACCCTCAACGTCACCGCGATCGTCGCGGTGGCGCTCCTCGGCGTCTTCGGCACCGGTATCACGTTCTACCTCAACTACCGGATCATCGAGGACGAAGGCCCGACCAGTGCAGCCACGGTCGGCTACCTGCTGCCCGTCGTGTCTGTCGCGCTGGGCGCGATCGTGCTGGACGAGCCGCTGACCCCGCGGATCGTGGCGGGCATGGCGGTGGTCCTCGCCGGTGTTGCCCTGACCCGATTGGCGCTGACTCGGTCGGCCCTGACCAAGCGCCCACCGGAGCGAAAGCGGCGTTACCAGTTGTCGGTTATGTCCACCGAGCGTGACGACCCGCGCGGCCGTTCGGCCGACCTCCGTTGACCATGGCATAACCGCTGGTCAGGCTCCTGAGTGAACCCCCGGACGAGTGACTGTCCGCTCCGTCAACCCTGCGTCGGAGCGCGCGCGTCCGGGGGTCCTCGAAGGAGCCGACACGTGCGTCCTTTCCACAGAACCCTTGCCGTTCTGGCCGTCTCCACCACCGCCGTCGGACTCACCACCGGCGCCGCCCTGGCCGAACCCCTGCACCAGGCCGACATCGTCGTCCCGGCGGCCTCCGCGACCGTCCACCCGATCAAGGACTCCTACATCGTCACGCTGGACCCCGCCGCCCGCAGCGGCGTCAACGTGGCCGCCACGGCGGGCGTGACGCCGACCCACGTGTGGGACGCGGCGTTCAACGGGTTCGCCGCCAAGCTCACCCCGGCGCAGCTGCGCAAGCTCAGCCGCGACCCGGCGGTCACCACCATCGAGCAGGACGTGCTGGTCACCGACGCGCTCGACGTCACCCAGGCGAACCCGCCGTCGTGGGGCATCGACCGCGTCGACCAGCGCAACCTGGCGCTGTCGGCGAGCTACACCTACAGCGGCACCGGCGCGGGCGTGCACGCGTACATCATCGACACCGGCATCACGCCGGGCCACGCGGACTACGGCGGCCGGGGCACGTTCGACTACAACGCCTACGACACCAACAACACCGACTGCCACGGCCACGGCACGCACGTCGCCGGCACCATCGGCTCCACCACCTACGGCATCGCCAAGGGCGTGCGCCTGCACGGCGTGAAGATGATGAGCTGCTCCGGCAGCGCCACCACCACGTCGGCGCTCAACGCGATCAACTGGGTGACGGCCAACCACACCAAGCCGGCCGTGGCCAACACGTCGTGGAACTTCACCGCGTCGGCCAGCCTGGAGACCGCGATCCGCAACATGATCGCCGCGGGCGTCTTCCTGGCCACCTCGGCGGGCAACACCGGCGCGAACTCGTGCGACCGGCTGCCGCGCAAGGTCGAGACGGCCAGCGTGGTCGCGTCGTCCGAGCGCACCGACGCCCGGTCGTCGTTCTCCAGCACCGGCGCGTGCGTCGACCTCTACGCGCCGGGCGGCTCGATCGTCTCGACCATCCGCACCGGTGGCTCGGGCACGATGAGCGGCACCTCGATGGCGACCCCGCACGTGGCGGGCGTGGCCGCGCTCTACAAGCAGCGGTACGGCGACCAGCCGTCGGCCACCGTGCACAACTGGCTCAACTCCAGCGCCACGCCGAACGTCGTCAGCGGCGGCGGCATCGGCAGCACGGTCAACCGCCTGCTGTTCACCAACGGGCTGTGACCCGTCCCCGGCGCGCGGGGCCTGTCCTCGCCCCGCGCGCCGGGACCCTTTTCGTGCGATTCCCACAAAATGCTCACGTGGATTTGTGGCATGGTGGATGAACATTCGCGCATACGTGAATCGATGTCACGAAAGTAGTGGTTGACAGTTCTTTTACCCGTCGGTAGCTTCGGTGTTCGGCACGCTGGAAACGACCACGGGAAAAGTTGTGACAGTCGCACAAAAACCATTTCGGAATTTATCATCGCGGGAAAACGAGGGCGGGGGGACGTCATGGTCCGCGTTCTGCTGTTGACGTTGTCCGCCCTGGCTCTGCTGGTCGTTCCCGCCCAGGCCACACCCCGCGCGGCGGATGACGGCGCACGGGTCACCGGCGAGAGGCGGATCGACAGCCGCACCGTCGACCTCACCGTGTCCTCGCCCGCCATCGGCGGAAACGTCCCCGTCCGCATCCTCACCCCGCCCGGCTGGTCGCCGACCGCCACCCGCACCTGGCCCGTGCTCTACCTGCTCCAAGGCGTCGGCGACGACTACACCTCGTGGACCAGGGAAACCGACGTCGAAGAGCTGAGCGCGATGAGCGACGTCCTGATCGTCATGCCCGACGGCGGCCGCGCCGGTTGGTACACCGACTGGTGGAACGGCGGACAGGGCGGCTCGCCGAAGTGGGAGACCTTCCACACCGCGGAACTGCCGCAACTCATCGAGCGCAATTACCGAGCCAATACGACACGGGCCATTGCCGGGTTGTCGGCGGGCGGCACGGGAGCGTTCGGGTACGCGGCCAAGCACCCCGGCATGTTCCGGGCCGCCGCGTCCTACAGCGGTCTGCTGTCGACGCAGTTCGTCGGCGTGCCGCAGTTCATCTACACCACCGTCCTGCGCGAAGGCCTCGACCCTTACGGGCCGTGGGGGCGCGAGGCGCTCTTCCCTCTGATCTGGGCCCGGCACAACCCCAAGGCCCTGGCCGCCAACCTGCGCGGCACGTCCCTCTACATGTCCTATGGCAACGGGTTCCAAGGCGTGCTCGACCCCAGCTGGTCCGTCGACGCGTTCGAGGTGATCGTGGGCGCGACCTCGCCGGACTTCGTGACCCGGCTGCGATCGCTGGGCATACCGATCACGGTGAACGCCTACGGCGGCGGCACGCACACCTGGAAGTACTGGCAGCGTGAGCTGCGGGCGTCCTGGCCGATGCTGATGACCGCGATCCGATGAACCGCACATGAGGACGACATCGGTGGACGCCCTGGCCGAGGCGAAGCGGACGTTCCTGCGACGGCAGCGAGTGGACATGGGCGTGCTCGCCGAACGGCTCGACATCAGCTGCGTCACCCTCTACCACTGGGTCGGCTCACGGGAAGAACTGCTGGTCGAAGTGGCCTGGTCGCTGGCCGAGCACACGCTGGGCGAACTGGACCGGCCGCCGCGCGAGGCCGGGGCGGAACGCGTGGTCGGGCTCGCGGTCGGATTCCTGGAGGCCGCCATCGGCAACCCCGGCATGAGGCACTGGCTGGCGCACGAGGGCGAGTTGGCCATGCGGCTGCTGACCCGGTACGACAGCGGTTTCCAGCCGCGGCTGGTGCGGGTGTTCCTGACCGTGCTGCGGGAGGAGACCGACGCCGGCCGGCTCGCCCTGCCCGCCGACTTGGCCGAGGTCGCGTACGTGATCGTGCGGATCATCGAGTCCTACACCTACCTCAACCTCATCACCGGCCGCGAACCTGATGTGGCGAAAGCGGAATCGGTGCTGCGGATGCTCCTGCGCTGATCCACGACTTCCCGCACGAAGCCGTCGCGCCTCTGCCAGGATCGGCCGCATGGGGACCACTGCGCTGGTGCTGCCGCTCGCCGATCCCGATGCCGATCTGGAGACGGTCGGCGGGAAGGGCGCCTCGCTGGCCCGGCTCGCCGCCGCCGGCCTGCCCGTGCCGGACGGCTTCCACCTCACCACGCACGCCTACCGCCGGTTCACCGCCGACCTCGACGCGGAGATCCGGGAAGGACTGCGCAGCGAAGACGCGGCCACCGCGGCCACCGCGATCGCCGCCGCCTTCGCGCGCAGGGACATGCCGGACGACATCGCCGCCGCGATCCGCGCCGCCCTGCCGTCCGGCCCGGTCGCGGTGCGCTCGTCGGCGACCGCCGAGGACCTGCCGGACCTGTCGTTCGCGGGCCAGCACGACACGTTCCTCGACGTCACGGGTGACGACGTGCTGGACGCGGTCAAGCGGTGCTGGGCGTCGCTGTGGACGGCACGCGCCATCGCCTACCGCGCCCGCAACGGCATCACCGACGTGGCACTGGCCGTGGTGGTGCAGGAGATGGTGCCCGCCGACGCGGCCGGGGTGTTGTTCACCGCGAACCCGGTCACCGGCGCACGCACGGAAACCGTGGTCAACGCCGCGCCAGGCCTCGGTGAGGCGCTGGTCGGCGGAACGGTCACGCCGGACGAGTACGTGGTGACGTCCGGCGTGGTGCGCCGGACGGGAGACTTGCTGTCCGATGCCCGAGTTCTGGAGCTGGCCGGGCTGGGGGCGCGGATCGAGGACCTGTACGGCGTGCCGATGGACGTCGAGTGGGCCGTCGCCGGCGGTCGGATCGCGGTGTTGCAGGCCCGTCCGATCACGGCGCTCGCCGAGGTCTGGAACGACAGCCTGCGCGGTGACTACCTGTGGACGTGCGCGAACCTGCGTGAAGCCGTGCCGAGCGTGATGACGCCCGCCACCTGGTCGTTCGCGGCGGTGTTGGCGCAGCCGCCGATCGCCGGGCACCCGACGTCGGGCAACATCGGCGGCCGGTTCTACCTCAACGTCAGCGCCGCGTTCGCGGTCGGGTCGGCGCTCGGGCTCGGCGGGCTCATGCGCCGGGCGGCCGAGCAGGCGTTCGGCCGCATCCCGCCCGGCATGGAGGTGCCGCCGCTGCCGCTGTCACGCCTGGCCGTCCTGCGTGCGGCGGTCGGCGCGGTGGTGCCGTTCATACGGCTGGGCCGGGAGTACCGGGCGAAGATCGACGGCCTGCTGGCATCCGCGCCCGGCCGGGCCGAACGGCTGCACGCGGCGTTCCGCGAAGCCTCCACGCCCGCCGAACTTCTCGTGCTGTGGAAGTCCGATGTGGACGAAGTGCTGCACGTGGACGCCAGGGTGTTCGACACGGGCGCGCGCAACGGCTCGATGTCGTCGCTCAAGGTGCGGCGTCGGCTGGTGAAGCTGGTGGGGGAGGACGACGCCACCGCGTTGCTGACCGGTGCGCACGGCGCGTCGGGGGAGTTGGAGAGCCTGGGCCCGGTGCTGGGGCTGGCGCGCCTGCGACGTGGCGAGATCTCCCGCGAGACGTACGTCCGTCAGTACGGCCACCGGTTCGCCGACGAGTTCGAGGTGTCCGCGCCGCGCCCGGCCGAGGACCCGGCGTGGCCGGATCAGCAGGACGTGGGCGTCGACCCCGAGGAGCTGCTGGCACGGCAGGCTGAGGTGCGGGACGCGGCGTGGGAACGGCTGCGTGCCGCCCATCCCGGCAAGGTCGTTGGCCTGCGCCGCCAGGTGGACAAGCTCGCCGCACAGGCCCGTGAACGGGAACGGGCGCGGTCGGAGTTCGCCCGGACGTTCGGGGTGCTGCGGGCGTTCCTGGTGCGAGCCGGTGAGGTGACCGGGCACGGCGACGCCCTGTTCTTCCTGCCGATCGATGAGACCTTGCGCGTCCTGGAAGGCGACGAGGCGCCGTTGGCGTCGGTGCCCGCCCGCCGAGCCGCCTACGACCGCTACCGCGCGTTGCCGCCGTACCCGACGCTGATCCGGGGCCACTTCGACCCCGAGACCTGGGCCGCCGACCCGAACCGCAGGTCGGACGTCTACGACGCCTCCACCGAACCTTCGCCCCAAGGTGACGCCGTGTCCGGTTTCCCCGGTGCGGCGGGCGTCGTGGAAGGCGTGGCACGGGTGATCCACGACGTCGAGGACGGCGGCGCGCTCGAACAGGGCGAGATCCTGGTGACCACGGTGACGAACATCGGCTGGACCCCGCTGTTCCCCCGTGCCGCCGCCGTGGTCACCGACGTCGGCGCACCGCTGTCGCACGCCGCGATCGTCGCCCGCGAGCTGGGCATCCCGGCCGTCGTCGGCTGCGGCAACGCCACCACCCGCATCAAGACCGGCGACCGCGTCCGCGTGGACGGCGGACGCGGCACCGTGACCGTGCTACTCGCGCCGGGGTAGCTGACCGGTCGGACCGGTGGTCACGGTGAACCGGCCGGGCCCGAACGTGACCTGCCCGGTGGGTCCGGGGGACACCGTGGCGCTACCCGCCTGGAGATCGGCCTCGAAACCGGGCAGCTTCAGCCGGATCAACGCGGGCAGCAGCACGGCCACGGTGAACAGCCCGACCAACACCGGCGTGGTGGCCGTCAGCATCACCGCGGTCACCTTGGCGGAGAAGAAGAACGCCGTCCACATCGTGCCGAGCAGCACCAACGAGATCGTGGCCACCGCGTAACCACCCCAGATCGCGGGCGCGACCGCCTTCATCTCCCGCTCCAGCAGCTGGAGGTTGCGCTGCGCCTCGACGTGCCCACGACTGCGCTTCAGGCACTCACGCAAGTGGTGCATGGCCCGCACCCGGTACCCGAACCGACCGCGCGCGTCGGCGGCCAGCGACCCCATGCGGTGGTGCGCCACCCCGGCCACGAAATGCGGGTCCGCCTCCGTATCCGGCGCCGCCTCGATCGCCGACTGCGCCTGCGCGTAGGCCTCCGCGTGCAGGTCCGGGTTCTGCTGCTTGTCACCCCGCTGCACCAGCAGCCGCGCCAACGCCAGGTGCGTGCGCCACTTCTCGGACGCGTCCTGCCGCCGTTCCGCGAGCCGCAACACCGACTCGGCCTCCGCCTCGTCACCGGCCTTCGCCAACGCCTGCGCCAACCCGATCGCGGCCGCACCCGAAGCCGGCTCGATCGCCAACGCCTGCCGGAACTCCCGTTCCGCGTCCGACAACCGCTCCTCGCCCAACTGGAGGAACAACGCGCCCAACTCGACGTGCGCGTTCCCGTCGTACCAGTCCCGCGCCACCGCCTTGCCCAACTCGACCTCGGCCTCCTCGTACCGTCCCATCTGGACGTACAGCGCACCGAGGTCGGCGTGGCTGCCGTGGTACGGGTCGATCTCCAACGCCTTCTTCAGGTGGTACTCGGCCGAGGCCAGGTTGCCCCGCCGAAACGCCACCACCCCCAGACACACGTGCACCGACGGGTGCGCCCGCCGGTCGAGCAGCCCACTGGCCAGGCCCTCAGCCTCAGACCACCGCTTCTCCCCGTCCTGTCGCGCCAACGCCCACGCCAGGGCGAGTACGTAGTCGTAGTCGCCGTCACGGTCCTTGAGCGCCGCCCGGAACTCCTTCTCGGCATTGACCAGATCGCCGGACGTGAACGCCACCCAGCCCAGCGCGTGGTGGGACGCGGCCCGTTCGGAGTCGTCGACCGAATCCTCCAGCAGCGCGGTGAACGCTCGACGTGCCTCGCTGAGACGCCGGGCGTCGTGGTGAATCCACCCCAACTCGAAACGAGGCTCACGCAGATGCGGGTGCCTCGCACAGAACTCGGCGACCTGGCGTTCGGCCTCTCCGAGTCGGCGCAGCGAACGCAACGTCGCCGACTGCGCGACCGCCACGTCCGCGTTGGTCGGGTTGCTCTCACGGGCCAAGGCGAATTGCCGCTCCGCGCGGTCGAACGCGAGGGTGTGGTCGTACACCTTGGCCAGCAGCACGTGCAGCGCCGTCACGCCTGGGCAGTTGATCAACGCCTGCCGCGCGGTTTCCTCCGCCTCGTCGAACCGGTGCAGCGTCATCAACGCGTCGACCCGCTCCTCGTAGGCGTTGACATGACCACTGTCGAGTTCCAGCGCGCGTTCGGTGAGGGCCAGCACGCGGTCGAACCGGTCCATCGCGCTGTACAGCCAGGCCGCCGTGAGCAGGCTGTCCGGGTCTTCACCGTGGAGGTCGAGTATCCGGTCCGCGGTGTCCAGCGCCTCGGTGAACCGGCGGGCGGCGCGGAGCATGCTCACCTTGCTGCGCAACGCCCACTCGTGCTCCGGCTGCCGCTCCAGCGCTCTGTCCACCTCGGCGATCGCGTCGAGCCGGCGATCGAGAGCCGCGTACAGCCAGGCGACCGTGACGCGCAGGTCGACATCGTCGGGGAAGTGGGTCAACGCCTCGTCTGCCGTCCGCCTGGCCGCGTCGAACCGGCGCGCGTGCTGGAGCAGGTAGATCTTCCGGCGGTGGGCGGACCCGTACGACGGGTTGACGGCCAACGCCCGGTCGAGGTGCGCCAGGGCCTCGTCGACGTGGTGTTGATCGGCAGCCAGTACGGAGATCGTGAAGCGGAGGTTTTCCCTGTCCGGATGGAGCGCCACCGCCTTGGCCGCCGTCTCCTGCGCCTCACGTACCCGCCCATTGGTGTGCAGGATGCCGATCCGGCTGCGCAGTGCCCATTCGTGTTTGGCGTCCAACGCGAGCGCGGCGTCCAATGACGCCAGGGCGTCGTCTGTGCGCCGACGATCGGCGTGCAGCCAGGCGACGGTGACGTGCAGATCGGGGTCGTCCGGGGTGCGGTCCAGGGCCTCCTCGGCCGCCTGCCGGGCCTCCTCGAACCGGCGGGCGGACCGGAGGAAGCTGATCCGATCCTGTACGGCATGCGGGTAGTCCGGCCTGATCGCGATCACACGGTCGATCGTGGCCAACGCCTCGTCGTGCTGCTTCGCGTTGGAGTACGCGCCGGCCAGCTGGATCAGGGCGGACACGTCGTCGGGCGAGTGTTCGACGTTGATCTCGGCTTCACGCAGGGCTTCCGGTAGCCGACCGAGCACGGTGAGCATGTTGAACCGCGTGGCACGCGCCCACGAAGAGCGCGGGTCGAACTCCAGCGCCCTGTCGACATCCGCCATGGCTTCGTCGAATCGACCCTGCGCCATACGCAGTTGGGCGATCACGATGTGGAGGCCCGGATCGTCGGGCAGGCGCTCCAGCGCCTCCGCCGCCGCTTGTTCCGCTTCGGCGAACCGCTTCGCGTAGGTCAGGAAGATTACGCGGCTACGCGACGCGGGCGCGTGGTCGGGCGCCAGGCGAAGCGCATCGGTGGCCGCCTTGGCGGCCTCATCCTCGCGGTCGAGCGCGCTCAAGGCCCACGCGTACTCAACATGCAGACCCGGATCGTCCGGTCGCGCGGCCACGGCGTGCCGTCCTGCCTGCTCGGCCTCCTCCCGGCGGTTCAGCTTGCCCAGGTAGTCGACACGCAGCCGCAAGGCGGTGGTATCGCGCGGGTTGACGGCCAATGCTCGGTCGACGCAAGCGAGGGCTTCCTCGTACTGGTCGCGCGCGGCGTGCAGGTCGGCGAGCGCGAGCTGGATCGCGGGATCGCGCGGGTGGAACGACCTCGCCCGTTCGGCCGACTCGAACGCCTCCTCGAACCGCTTCGCATCGCGCAGGAGCATGATTTTCCGGCGCAACGCGGCGGCGTGCCTCGGGGTGCCGGCCAACGCCCTGTCGCAGCACGCGAGAGCGCGCTCGGGCTCGTTGCGGGCCAAGTACAGCGACGCCAGGATCAGTTGGAGGTCCGGGCTCTCCGGGTAGTGGTCCAGGGCGATCTCGGCCGCTGCTTCAGCTTCGTCGTGCTTTCCCGCCGACGTCAGGATCGACACCTTGCTCCGCACCGCCCACGCATACGTGGGCGAAATCGCCAATGCGTCGTCCAGGTGCTTGATCGCCCGGTCGTGGTCGTCCCCACCGGCGTGCAGCCAGGCCGTTGCGATGTGGAACGTGGGGTCGGTCGGGTGCATGGCCAACACGTCGGCAGCCCGCCGCACCGCTTCCTCGGTGCGGCGGGCTGCTTGGAGGAAGTCGATTCGAGTATCCAGCGCCCAACGGTGTCGAGGGTTGAGGGCGAGCGCGCGATCGACGGCGGCCAGCGCCTCCTCGTAGCGGTACTGCTCGCTGAGTACCCAGCCGTGTTCGACGTGCAGTCGGGTGGCACCGGGCGCTGACTCCAGTGCGGCCAGGATCGTCTGTTCGGCTTCGTCGTGCCGGTGTTGGCGGCGAAGGGTCGTGGTTTTCCACTCCAGGGCTTTGACGTTCCCCGGATCGAGGACCAGCACCGTGTCGAAACACGCCTCCGCCTCCGCGTACTCGCACGCCGTGACGAAGATGCGCCCGAGGGTGTAGTGCGTCTTCGCGGTTCCTGGGTGTCGGCGGACCGCGTCCTCCGCGGCAGCCTTCGCCTCGTCCAACCGGGTCAGGTCGGCCAGGGCGACGGCGTGCCATCCGGCGGTGCGCCAGTCGTCCGGCGCGGCGAGCCGTCGGGCCTCGGTGAAGACCGTCAGCGCTTCGCGTGGTCGCCACTCGTCCAGATGCGCTCGGCCGAGCGCCAGCCGCAGCGGCACGCTGTCGGGTGACTCGGCGAGTGCCTTGGTGGCCCACCGCGATCGCCTGGTCGTGTTTGTCGGCACGTGCCAGTGCGGCGACGTGCCATGCGGTCAGGCGGTCATCGTTGCCTGCCGTGAACACCTCGATGGCCTCGGTCTTGCGGTGTCGGGCCAGGAGCAGGCGGCCCCATGCGATGCGGAGGTCTACGTCGTCGGGGGAGTGGGCGAGGGCTTGCTGCGCCAGGGTTTCGGCCTGGTCGAGTTCCCCTCGGAGCCGTAACCGGTTGATCTCGGCGGCAGTGGGCATGGGTCTCCCGTCGGTGGCCGGTCGGGTTGTCGATGACAGTGCACTAGGGACCGTTGCGGCTGGTGGGGTATTCCGTCGTGGTGACGAGATCGTTACAGTCGGTGTCTGGGAACGCTCCCAGAAACGACAACGAAGGGGTTGTTGTGCGAAATCTGCTGGCGGCGGTAGCCGCTGTGGTGTCGATAGCCGGGTTGGTGGTGATCGGCGGGACCAGCACGGCGGGTGCGGCTCCCGTCTGCGCCGTGGACTACAAGTTGAACCAGTGGGCCACCGGGTTCACCGCCAACGTGACCGTGACCAACCAGTCCGCTCCGGTCACCTCGTGGAACCTCACCTGGACGTTCGCCGGCAACCAGGCGATCAGCTCCGGGTGGAGCGCCGACGTGAAGCAGTCCGGCACACGGGTGACGGTGTCGAACCTGCCGTGGAACGGTTCGTTGGGCACGGGCGCGAGTGCGCAGTTCGGCTTCCAGGCCACCTACAGCGGCACGAACGAGGTGCCGACCGACTTCGCGTTCAACGGCGTCTCGTGCAGTGGGGACGGTCCGACCACGACCACCACGTCGACCACCACTACGACCACGACGACCACCACGGGTGTGCCGCCGGTCGGCTGTGGCACGGCGGCGTTGTGTGACGACTTCGAGCAGCAGACCGGGGCCACTCCGGCCGGCCGGTGGACTGTCGGTGCGGCCAACTGCACCGGCCAGGGCGCGGTGAGCATCGACAACTCGGTCGCGCACAGCGGTTCGAAGTCGGTGCGGGTCAACGGCGCGGCGGGCTACTGCAACCACATCTTCTTCGGCACTCCGCTGACCGGCTCGGGCACCGTCCACGGCCGGTTCTACGTCCGCCACACCACCGCGCTGCCTGCGGCGCACGTGACGTTCATGGCCATGAAGGACACCGGTGACGCGGGCAAGGACCTGCGCATGGGTGGCCAGAACGCGGCGTTGCAGTGGAACCGCGAGTCCGACGACGCCACCCTGCCCGCGCAGAGCCCCCAAGGCGTCGCGATGAGCAAGCCGCTGCCCACCGGCCAGTGGAACTGCGTGCAGTTCACCGTCGACCCGGCGGGTCGGCTCTCGACCTCGCTGAACGGCGCGGCGGTCGAAGGGCTCCAGGTGGACGGCGTGCCGACGCCCGACATCGACCAGCAGTGGCTGAACAAGACCTGGCGGCCCGCCGTGACGGACCTGCGGCTGGGCTGGGAGAGCTACGGCGACGGCGCGGACACCCTTTGGTACGACGACGTCGCGGTCGGTTCCTCGCCGATCGCCTGCTAGCTCCCAGCCCACCGCTCAACCGGCCGTCACCCTTACGTGGAACGCGCCCCGTTGGTCCAGTTTTCTCAATAACTTCAGTGTTGACTGAAATGAGCCTTCCCCGATCGTATGAACACCGGGGAAGGCTCATTTCAAAGCAAGCCAGGACGGGTCAGCCGCCGACGTAGACCCGGAGGTGTTGGGCGGTCAGGGTGGAGGCGTTCTCGACCAGGTCGGCGGGGGTGCCGGTGAAGACGATGCGGCCGCCGTCGTGGCCGGCGCCGGGTCCGAGGTCGATGATCCAGTCGGCGTGGGCCATGACGGCTTGGTGGTGCTCGATCACGATCACCGTGTTGCCGTCGTCCACGAGCCGGTCGAGCAGGGCCAGCAGTTGGTCGACGTCGGCCAGGTGCAGGCCGGTGGTGGGCTCGTCCAGGATGTAGGTGGACGCCTTCTCGGCCATGTGGATCGCGAGCTTGAGCCGTTGCCGTTCGCCGCCGGAGAGCGTGGTCAGGGGCTGGCCGAGGGAGAGGTAGCCGAGGCCGACGTCCACGAGCCGGTCGAGGATCGCCTTGACCGGCTTCTCGGTGAAGAAGTCGCGGGCGTCGGTGACGGACATGCCGAGGACTTCGCTGATGTTCTTGCCGCGCAGTGTGTGGGTGAGGACTTCGGCGGTGAACCGCTTGCCCTCGCACTCCTCGCACAGGGAAGCGACGCCGGCCATCATCGCGAGGTCGGTGTAGACGAGGCCGATGCCCTTGCACTTGGGGCAGGCGCCTTCGGAGTTGGCGCTGAACAGGGCGGCTTTGACGCCGTTGGCCTTGGCGAATGCGGTGCGGATGGGGTCGAGCAGGCCGGTGTAGGTGGCGGGGTTGGAGCGTCGTGAGCCTCGGATGGGCGCTTGGTCGACGGTGACGACGTCGGCGCGTTGGGCCAGGGATCCGTGGATGAGTGAGCTCTTGCCCGATCCGGCGACGCCGGTGACGACCGTCAGCACGCCGAGTGGGATGTCGACGTTGACGTCTTTGAGGTTGTGCAGGGAAGCACCGGTGATGGGGAGTTGGCCGGTGGGGGTGCGGATGTCGTCGCGGAGTCGGGCGCGGTGGTCGAGGTGGCGGCCGGTGAGGGTGTCGGAGGCGCGGAGTTCGGGGACGGTGCCGGTGAAGGTGATGTGGCCGCCGTTGGTGCCGGCGCCGGGTCCGAGGTCGATGACGTGGTCGGCGATGCGGATGGTTTCGGGTTTGTGTTCGACGACGAGGACGGTGTTGCCCTTGTCGCGCAGGCGGAGCAGGAGGTCGTTCATGCGTTGGATGTCGTGGGGGTGCAGGCCGATGGTGGGTTCGTCGAAGACGTAGGTGACGTCGGTGAGGGCGGAGCCGAGGTGGCGGACCATTTTGACGCGTTGGGCCTCGCCGCCGGAGAGGGTGGCGGCGGGTCGGTCGAGGCTGAGGTAGCCGAGGCCGATCTCGACGAGGGAGTCGAGGAGTTCTTTGAGGGTGGTGAGCATGGGGCCGACGGAGCGGTCGGTGATCTTGGCGACCCAGTCGGCGAGGTCGCTGATCTGCATGGTGGAGCAGTCGGCGATGTTGACGCCGTCGATCTTGGATGAGAGTGCGGCGGTGTTGAGGCGTGCGCCGCCGCAGGTGGGGCATTCGGTGAAGGTGACGGCGCGGTCGACGAAGGCGCGGATGTGGGGTTGCATGTTTTCGCGGTCTTTGCCGAGGTAGAGGCGTTGGACTTTGACCAGGAGGCCTTCGTAGCTGACGTTGGTCTTGCCGATTTTGACTTTGGTGGGTTCGTGGTGGAGGAAGGCGTCCCATTCTTGGTCGGTGTAGTCGTGGAGTTTTTTGTCGGGGTCGTAGAAGCCGGATTGGATGTAGGTCTGGACGTACCAGTTGTCGACGGTGAAGCCGGGGACGGTGATGGCGCCTTCGGTGAGTGATTTGGTGCGGTCGACGATCTGGTCGATGTCGACGGTGGAGACGCGGCCGAGGCCTTCGCAGTGGGGGCACATGCCTTCGGGGAGGTTGAAGCTGAAGGCGCCGGAGGTGCCGACGTGGGGTGTGCCGAGGCGGCTGAAGAGGATGCGGAGCATGGTGTGGGCGTCGGTGGCGGTGCCGACGGTGGAGCGTGAGTTGGCGCCCATGCGTTCCTGGTCGACGATGATGGCGGCGCTGAGGTTGCGGAGTGCGTCGACGTCGGGGCGGCCGAGGCTGGGCATGAAGGATTGGATGAAGGCGGTGTAGGTCTCGTTGATGAGTCGTTGTGACTCGGCGGCGATGGTGCCGAAGACGAGTGAGGACTTGCCGGAGCCGGAGACGCCGGTGAAGACGGTGAGTCGTCGTTTGGGGATGTCGACGGAGATGTCGGCGAGGTTGTTCTCCCTGGCGCCGCGTACCTGGATGACGTCGTGGCTGTCGGCTGGTGCGCCCATCGCCTTGCTTCCCCCTGCTTTGTTTATGCCGTAAAGTGATCGCGGGCACGATACTTTACGGTGTAAGGAGTGGCAAGTGGCGGTCTTCGCCGGGCAGGGTGACGCGCGTCGGTCGATGCGGCTGCTGTGGCGGGAGCCGGGTGGGGTGGCGGGGCCGGGGTTGAGTGTGGACGTGATCGTGGACGCGGCGATCGCGGTGGCGGACGGCGACGGGATGGCGGCGTTGTCGATGCGTGCGGTGGGGGAGCGGTTGGGTCGTTCGGCGATGGCGTTGTACACGTATGTGCCGAGCAAGGCCGAGTTGGTGGATTTGATGTACGACAGGGTGTTGGGGGAGTTGCCGACGGAGTACCCGTTGGATGGTGGGTGGCGGGTGGCGTTGCGGGCGTGGGCGGAGGACGCGCGGGTGTTCTTCCTGGCGCATCCGTGGGTGTTGCAGGTGTCGCAGGCTCGGCCGGTGTTGGGGCCCAACGAGTTCGCGATGCTGGAGGCGTTGTTGCGCATCCTGCGGGGGACGGGGTTGGGTCCGTCGGTGTTGCGGGGCGTGGTGGGTGCGGTGGTGCAGTTCGTGCGTGGCGCGGCGGGGGTGATCGCGGATGCGCGGCGGGCGGCGCGGGAGACGGGGATGACGGACGAGGAGTGGTGGTTCTCGCGGTCGGAGGTGTTGGCGGAGGTGGCGGTGGATTTCGCCTCGCGGTTCCCTTTGTCGGCGGCGATCGGCGCGGAGGAGCCGCCGTCGGTGCCGGGTGAGGAGTGTGTGCCGTATCTGGAGCGGGACGCGGTGCGCAATTTCGCGGTGGGGTTGGACGTGCTGCTCGACGGCGTGGAGGCCGCAGTGGCGCGGGCTCGTGCGGGTGGGAGCTGACGTCGGCTTCGTGTGGGATCACGGCCCGCTGGTCGGCCCTGGGTGGGCGGCTAGTGGAGACCGGTGGACGGCGGGGCGCGCATGGAGGTCGGCTCAGGCGCCGGTGGTTCCGTCGCTGAGTTCGCGGGCCACGTCGAGGTGGCCGACGTGGCGGGCGTATTCCTGGAGGAGGTGGAACAGGATCCAGGCGAGGGTGGCTCGGGGGACGTCGGGGCGGTTCCAGCGTGCGGCGCGGTCGGTGAGGGCGGATTCGGTGGCGATGGCGCGTGATCGGGCGCATTGTTCGAGGTAGAAGGCGCGGATGCTTGCTGTGGTGTCGGTGTCCTCGATGACCCATTCGGCGCGGTCGATGTCGGGGTTGCCGTGGGGGTGGGCGATCTCTTCGCCGCGGAAGCACCAGCGCAGCCAGCGCAGTTCGACGTAGGCGAGGTGTTTGACCATGGCTAGGGGTGTCCAGCCGGTGGGCAGGCGGCTGGTGCGCAGTTCTTCCTCGGACATGCCGTCGATCTTGCGGAGCACGGCTTCGCGGTAGAAGTCGAGGTAGGCGTGGAGCAGTTCGCCGGTGTCGGCGATGTCGGGTCGGGGTTCGTGGGGTACGGCGAGTCGTGCCGTGACGCGGGTGCCGTCGGTGTCGAGGACGGCGCCGGCTTTGCGGAGGATGGTGACGGCGGCGACGTTGTCGGTGGTGGTGTCGGCGACGATGGTGCGGACACCACGTCGGGGCGCCTCCTCCACGATGCGGCGCAGTGCGGCGAGGCCGATGCCGTTGCCGCGTGCGCGGCGGGCGATCCAGATGCCGGTTTCGCCTTGGGTGGTGAGGCGGATCATGCCGACGGTGCGGTCGTTCTCGACGATTTCGTAGGCGTCCTGTCGGAAGCCGCGGTAGAACTCGCGGAACTCGTCGGGGTGGTCGGTCGTCCAGCCGGGTGGCATCACGTCGGTGGGGTCGGCGTCGGTGACCGCGAGGTCGAGCAGGCGCTCCAGGCCTTCGTCGTCCATGCGCCGCAAGTGGATCACTTCGACAGCTCCTTCTCCAGTGGGGTTCGGAAGCGGGGGATCACGCGTACTCCGCCGAGCCAGGACGTCAGGCGGTCGGCTTCGCGGGCGATCGCGGTTTTCGCGTCCGCGCCGACGTCCTCCAGGAGTTCCCACACCGGTTCGCCGTCGGGCTTCTGCGCCCATCCGCCGACGACCGCGCCGTTCCACCACACGGTCGGGCCGACGTTGCCGGAGGTGTCGAACAGGCGTGGCCGGTGTCGGGCGGGGAGGTACCAGTCGCGGGTCTGCCAGCCCATCGGGGTGGGGTCCAGCGCGGGCAGCAGGGCCGCCCACGGTTCGGGGTCGGGGGTGTCGGAGAGGTCGTCGGGCAGGGTGTAGCCGATGCCGGTGGACAGTTCGACCTGGACCGCGCCTGCGGCGGCGAGGGCTTTGCGGACGTTGCCGAGGGTCCAGCCGGTCCACCACTTGACGTCGGCCTCGGTGCCGGGGCCGTAGGAGGTGAGCCAGCGGCGCACGAGTTCCGCGCGGGCCGTGTCGGGGGCGAGGTCGGGCCACGGTGTGGCGGGGGCCCAGCGGAACTGGGTGCTCAGCCACGTGCCGAGGGGGCGGCTGCGGCGCATCCAGCCGTCGGCGGCGAGGACCCGGAGGATGCGGCTGGACACGTTCTGCCGGATTTCCTTGGGTGTGCCGGGCGCGAGGACGACCTGTTCGAGCAGCGCGGGCACGTCGCGGGTGAGTTCGACGGCGGTCGCCTCGCCGCGCAGTCGCAGCGCTTCCAGGGTGGCCTTCTCGACCTCGGCGAGGCGGTCGGCGTCCCAGCCGAGGCCGTCGGCGAGGTGTTTGAGCAGCTTCTGCCGTTCCTTCTGGGCGATGGCGACGCCGGCGGCGGCCTGCACGACCGGGGCCGTCGTGGCGGTGACGGCGAACATCGTGCGGCGCATGCAGAGCAGCTTCACCAGCGTCTGCCGGTCGTAGAGCGCGGCCTCCACCTCGGCCGCCGACGGTTGCTCCAGGCGGGCGCACGCGGACAGCACCACGGTGGCCGGGTCGCTGGCGTGCAGGCCCACCAGCGCGTCGGCCACGTCCTCGACCGAGGTGGCGCGGGTGGACAGCAGGTGTCGGACGCCGAGGCGGGCCCGCCGCCGAACGTCGTCGATCTTGGCGAGCGTCACCGGTCCATCCTCTGCGATCTACCCTGATCACGGAAACGAAATGCGAAACCCGAATACCGTTGGACGAGGACGCGATGTCGGCAACACGGCTGCTGGTGCTCGGGGTGGTGCACGGCTACGGGCGCGCCCACGGCTACCTGATCGGCAACGACCTGATGTCGTGGGGTGCGGGGGAGTGGGCCAATGTCAAGTGGGGCTCGATCTACCACGCGTTGAAGCAGCTCACCAAGGACGGCTGCCTGCTCGACCACGCCGTCCCGCCCGGTCGCACGGACTACGAGATCACGCCGAAGGGTGAGGCCGAGTACCGGAAGCTGATGCGGGACGCGCTGCGCCGTCCGGAGACGCGGCCCGACCTGCTCGCGGCCGGGCTGGCGTTGTTGCCGTCGTTGTCGCGGGAGGAGGCCGTGGGTCTGCTCACCGAGCGGCTGGCGGCGTTGGAGACGCGGCGTGACGCGGCGCGCAAGCAGACCGGGCAGTGGCGTGAGCCGCCGCACGTGAAGGAGCTGTTCGGGCTGTGGGAGCACACCGCGGCCAGTGGTGCGGAGTGGACGCGGGGGCTGGTCGAGCGCCTCGAAGCGGGGGCGTACCCGATGGCGGGGGAGCCGGGATCGCCCGGGACGCCCGGCAGCTGGGCTATACTCAAACTTGAGTACAGCGAGGGGGAGCACTGAACGCAGGGTTGGAGCGGTACGCGGCCGTCTTCGAGGCCGCCGACCCGCCACGCACGTCCACCATCGCCTTCTACCCCGATCAGGACCCACCCGGCGACGACCTGACCGGGCGAGACGGCCTGACCGGGCGTTTCGGTGCCGACCGGCTCACGATCGCCGCCCCCGACGGCTCCCGCCGCACCGTCCCGGCCCTGCGCCTGCCCGTCGCCGAGGCCATCCCGCTGCTCAGCCGCGCCCGCCGCACCCCGCACTCCCACCCGGCCACCGCGTTCTGGGGTGCCGCCGTGGTCGTCGCGCTGCAACTCGTCGCCCGCGGCCGGGTGCGCCCCGCCGTCACCGACGGGGATTTCGACGCGTGGCTCCTGGGCCCCCTCGACGCCGGCGACCACGCCCGTGTCCGCGACCTCGCCGACGTGATGCCCGCGCACGCCCGCGCGGTGCCGGTGCCGGGACGCGACCCGCTCGAACTGCCCGACGCCGAGCCCCTGCTGCGGGCGTTCCTGGACGCCGTCGCCGACACCATGCCGCGTGGCGCGGCGGCCGTGCACGCCGCGGGTGCGCCCGCGTTCGCCGCCACCGCGCCCCACCAGGTGCCGCACCTGCGCGACTGGGCCGACCAGGGCGTGCGGATCTCCCTGCGGATCGAGGGTTTCGGGCCGTTCCGGGCCGTCGTGCAGGTCCACAGCCTCGCCGACCCCGCCCGGGTCGTGGACGCCGCCGAGCTGTGGGCCGCCGCCAACCAGCGGTCCCGCGCCGACGCCATGGTCGCGCTGCGCCGTGCCGCCCGGGCGTGGGCGCCGCTGGAACGGCTGCTGGACCAGCCGGTGCCCGACGAGGTCACCCTCCTGGACTCCGACATCGAGCACCTGCTCACCACCGGCGCGGTCCGCCTGGCCGGCGCGGACGTGGACGTGCACTGGCCGAAGGACCTGGTGCGCGACCTGTCGGCGAAGGTCCTCATCGGCGAACGCCCCACCGACCGCCCCTCGTTCTTCGGCCCCGACCAGCTCACCTCCGTGGACTGGCAGCTCGCCCTGGGCGACGACCCGCTCACCCCCGACGAGCTGGACCGGCTCGCCGAGGCCACCCGACCCGTGGTCCGGTTGCGCGACCGCTGGACCCTCGTGGACCCCGAACTGGCCCGCCGCGCCCGGGAACGCGACCTCAAACCCGTCACCGCGATCGACGCCCTCGGCGCCGCCCTCACCGGCACCACCCGGATCGACGGCATCGAGGTGCGGGTGGCCGCCACCGGGTGGCTGGACGAGCTGAAATCCCGGCTCGCCGACCTCGACGGCGAACCCGTCCCCCAACCGCCCGCGCTGCGCGCCACCCTCCGCGACTACCAGCTGCACGGCATGCGCTGGCTGGACCGGATGACCTCCCTCGGCCTCGGCGCCTGCCTGGCCGACGACATGGGCCTGGGCAAGACCATCACCCTCATCGCGCTGCACCTGCACCGCGACAACGGACCCACCCTCGTCGTCTGCCCCGCGTCCCTGATGGGCAACTGGCAGCGCGAGATCGAACGCTTCGCGCCCGGCGTCCCGGTCCGCCGCTTCCACGGCCCGCGCCGCGACGTCGCGCACGACGGTTTCGTGCTCACCACCTACGGCACGATGCGCCTGGACGCCGACCGGCTCGCCGACGTCGACTGGGGCATGGTCGTCGCCGACGAGGCGCAGCACGTGAAGAACCCCGCCTCCGACACCGCCAAGGCACTGCGCCGCATCCCGTCCCGCGCTCGTGTCGCCCTCACCGGCACCCCGGTGGAGAACGCCCTGTCGGAGCTGTGGGCGATCCTGGACTGGACCACCCCCGGCCTGCTCGGCACGATGGCGCAGTTCAAAGCCCGCTGGGCCACGCCCATCGAGGCCGACCACGACCGGGAGACCGCGGACCGGTTCGCCCGCCTGGTGCGGCCGTTCCTGCTGCGCCGCCGCAAGACCGACCCCGGCATCGCGCCCGAACTGCCGCCCAAGACCGAGACCGACCAGCCCGTCGCGCTCACCCGTGAACAGGCCGCGCTCTACGAGGCGGTCGTGCGCGAACTCATGGCCGAGGTCCGTGAAGCCGACGGCATCGCCCGCCGCGGCCGCATCGTCAAACTCCTCACCGGCCTCAAGCAGGTGTGCAACCACCCCGCCCAGTACCTGAAGGAACCCTCGCCCAAGCTCGCCGGCCGCTCGGGCAAGCTGGAACTGCTCGACGAACTGCTCGACACGATCCTCGCCGAGGACGGCGCGGTGCTCGTGTTCACCCAGTACGTCGCCATGGCACGCCTGCTCGAACGGCACCTCGCCGGTCGCGGCATCGCCACCCAGCTCCTGCACGGCGGCACACCCGTCCCGGCCCGCGAGGACATGGTGCGCCGCTTCCAGGACGGCGAGTGCCCGGTGTTCCTGCTGTCGCTCAAAGCCGCCGGCACCGGCCTCAACCTCACCCGCGCCGACCACGTCGTGCACTACGACCGGTGGTGGAACCCGGCCGTGGAGGACCAGGCCACCGACCGCGCCCACCGCATCGGCCAGACCCGGCCCGTGCAGGTCCACCGGCTCATCGCCGAGGGCACCATCGAGGACCGCATCGCCGCGATGCTGCGCGCCAAACGCGACCTCGCCGACGCCGTGCTGTCCCGCGGCGACGCCGCGTTCACCGAACTGTCCGACGACGAACTGGGCAACTTGGTCGAACTCAGGAGCGGCACATGAGCGACCGCGTCAAAGGCTTCCCGGCGTTCGGCAAGGGCGTGCGCCGCGCCGGCTCCTGGTGGGGCAAGGCATGGCTGCAGGCACTGGAGGACACCTCCCTCGACCAGGCGCCGCTGCGGCAGGGCCGCAAATACGCCCACGCCGGGCTCGTCGGCACCATCACCGTCAGCCCCGGCCGCCTCGCCGCCACCGTCTACGACGTCGAGGACACCTACCAGACCTCCGTCCACCTGACCCCGCTCACCGACGACGAGTGGCGCCGGTTCCTCACCCAGATCGCCGCCAAAGCCGGCCACCTCGCCGCGCTGCTGGACCGCGAGATGCCCCGCGAACTCGTCGACGCCGCCGACGACGCGGGCGTGCCGCTGCTGCCCGGCATCGGCGACCTGGACCCCGAGTGCACCTGCCCCGGCTGGGAACTGCCCTGCAAACACGCCGCCGCGCTGTGCCACCAGGCGTCGTGGCTGCTCGACGCCGACCCGTGGGTGCTGCTGCTCCTGCGTGGCCGCGACCAGGACGAAGTCGTCGCCGGCGCCCGCCCCACCACCGGCGTGCTCGCCACCGCCGCCTACGCCGAACCCGTCCGGGACCTGCCCGACGACCCGCCACCCGGCGAACTCGGTCCACTACCGGAGTTCGAACCCGCACCCGGCCTGGACGTCGACGTGCTCCGGCTGCTCGTCGCCGACGCCGCCGCCAAGGCCCGCGACGTGCTCGCCACCGGCCACTGGCCCGCCCCCGACGACCGCCGCGACCACATCCGCATGGCCGCCACCCACCCCGCCCTGCGCGACCGCCTCGACGCCGAACCCCGCGCCGTCCGCGCCTGGCAACAAGGCGGCGCCACCGCCCTCGACGTCCTGGAACACCCCTGGACCCCCACCAAGACCGACACCGCCCGCGCCCGCGCCGCCTGGGACAGCGGCGAACTCCCCGAACCCACCGTCTGGCGCAACCGCTGGACCGTCCACGACCGCCAACTCCGCTACGGCCCCGACGGCCGCTGGTACCCCTACCGCACCACCGACGGCGACTGGTGGCCCACCGGCACCCCCCACCGCGACCCCGCCGCCGCCCTCACCGACACCGACTGACCCCGACCGCTCCCGGCACGGACCCCCGTCGGGGCGCAGTACCGCTGCACACCGGCCGGGGGGCTCAGCACGCAGGTGTGGTAACCGGTCACGCGGTCGTCAGGGCAGGACGGCAACGATCGCTGTGGCGAACTCGGTGGCGAGCCCGCAGACATCTGCCGCCGTCGCTCCTCTGCCCGGGCTCACGATGATCCGGAAAGACTGGTCGGTGCCGACCGAGACGTACATGGTGCGTCCGACATCGCGGCCGTGCGTAACGGTACCCGTCAGCGCCTTGTGCCCGCCGATCTGCGACGGCGTGAGGTGCTGGTACTCCGCGGCAGTCGTGTGGTCGATCGAGGCATACGGTGTGAACGCGATCAGCCCCTTGGCCGTGAACCACTGGCAGGACTCACCGTTGAGATCCGTCTCCGTCGGGTCGATGACCACGCCGAGTTCCACCGTGTTCTCCCGGCCGAGGGCCTGACACGGTTGCCGCTCCAGGTCGGCGAAAGACGTCACGGCGCCAGGTGCCGTCGTGGTGGCCTGTGACGGCGACGTGCTCGGGGGAGTTTCGCCGCTGCTCGCGGTGACGAAGCCTCCCGGTGAGTTGATGTAGAAGTGGATGTCCGCGGTCGGATCAGCCTGCTCCATGAGCAGGAGTTGGGCGACGATCCGGTTGCCTTGGGCGTCGTCGATCTCTGAGCCCAGCACGATCGTGCGTTCCCGCATCAGTCGCTGCGCGACTTCCGCGGGGATCGCCAACGCAGGGTCCACAGTGTCAGCCGGAAGAACATCCACCCACCGTAGGGCGGAGAGGAACACCGACGGGACCTGGTGACCTGATGCTGCCAGACCTGGCCGGCTCCCGGGGGGATCAACGGAACCGCGGCGCGACGTGCGCGTTCCCCCGGTCCGGAAACCGGTTGGCGGGCCGTGGGGGAGTCGGTACCTTCGGGTCGATCAGACGATCAAGGAGGATGACATGACGTGCATGGTTTCCCGTGGAGTCGCGACCGCTCCGACCAGGGAGCGCGCCGGCCGCTGACCCGCTGCCGCATCGGTGATCGGCAGCAGCTGTAGCGACGGCACGCACTCCTCGTCCGTGGGCGGTCTTCGCCGGCCCGGGTCCGTCTCCCGAGCCGGTCGGCACCGCGTTCGCGGTGCCATGAAGCCGTGAACCGCACTCCATGAGGAGAAAACCGTGCATCCCGCACAATCGTCATCCGCACGATCATCGTCATCCGCACAGCCGCTGACGGCAGCCGAAGGCGGGCCGAGCGCGGTCACGCGTTCCGGCGCGACCGTCACCCGTCCCGCCCAACGCTGGACCGCGACCGTCCACGCACTGCTGCGCCACCTGGAGGACGTCGGGTTCACCGGCGCGCCCCGCGTGGTCGGCGACGGTGTCGACGCCGACGGCAACGAGGTCCTGACCTACCTCGACGGCGCCGTCGTGCACCCGCACGCGTGGTCCGACGAGGGCGTCCGGCTGGCCGGCGCGCTGCTGCGCGACCTGCACGCCGCCACCGCCGACTTCCGGCCACCGCCCGACGCGGTGTGGCAGTCCTGGTGGATGCACCACACCGGCCCGGACACGGTGATCGGACACTGCGACGCCGGCCCCTGGCACATCGTGGCCCGCGACGGTCTGCCCGTCGGGCTCATCGACTGGACCCTCGCCGGGCCGGTCGACCGCCTCGACGAGATCGCCGCCGCCGCGTGGTGGAACGCCCAGTTGCACGACGACGACGTCGCCGAACGCAACAACCTGCCCGACGCGGCCCACCGCGCCCGGCAGCTGCGGCTGTTCCTCGACGGCTACGAACTGCCGGCGGGGGACCGGGAGGGCCTGATCAGCCGGATGATCGAGTTCGCCATCCGGGACTGCGCCGCCGAGGCCACCTACGCGGGGATCACCCCGGAGTCGACCGACCCGGGGCCGCTGTGGGCGCTGTCCTGGCGGGCCCGATCGGCGGGGTGGATGATCCGGCACCGCAACCTGCTGGAAGACGCCATCCGGCGTTGACCGGCATCCGTTCCCGCCACTAGGGGGTGGGTCGCGGACCATCGGGACTCCGGTGGTCCGCGACCCGGCCCCGCAAAACCCGGCCGCAAACCCGGATCGGAGGCGGCGCGGCAGGCCGGACGGGTCCGCCGTCACCGCCGAAGCGATGACGCCACCGGACCGCCGTCGGACCCGACCTAGGTGATCACGCCCGGCATCACGGCGGCCGTGCGCTTGCGGCGCAGCCACACCTTGCGGGAGCCGTCGCCGAACAGCAACGTCCGCGACAACTCCCACCCCGCGAACTCCGCGTGGATCGTCAGCTGCGTCGTCGCCGTGCGACGGGAGACACCGGCCGGCAGCCGCAGCGGCCGGTACTCCCAATCCCCGTCGACCACCCCGTCGCTCGTCATCCGATCACCTGCATCCCTCGGCCGTCCCCGGACGCGACGAACACGCGCCCGCTGGCTGGATCAACCGCCACCGAGTCCGGCTGGCGGACCGTGGCGAACCGGTGCCGCTCCACCGGCTCGGCGCCGGCCACGTCGAACGCCACGACCTCGTTGCGCTCGGTGAGGGTGATCCACACCAGGTCGCGCGTCTCGTCGTAGACCATCCCGTACGGCGCGCCCTGCAGCGGGTAGCGCAACCGCATGATCAACGGGCCGGTGGAGAACGCCATCAGCTCACCGCCGCGCGTGTCCACCACCCACACCCGGCCGAACCGGTCGGCCACCGCGTTCGTCGCGCCCTCGCCCGCGCGCAACCCCGCACCCGGGCCGTCGGCCGTCGGATCCAGGTCGAACACCGCGCTGCGCGGCCGGTCGAGCACCACTGCCGCGCCGCCCGCCGCGACCAGCCGGTCCGGGCTGGAGATACCGCGCACCACGTGGTCGCCCACGCTCACCTGCCGGGCGTCGCGCTGCGCCACCAGGGTCCGGCCGTCCACCCGGGCGATGTCCACCGGGCCGCCGTCCACGGCGCGCTGCGACGTCGTCCCGTCGGGCCGCACGGTCACCACGACACCGGCGGGCACCACCGCCTCCACCGCGTCGCCCGCGGCCACCAGCCGCTCCGCCGGACCGGGCAGGGACACCACGACCGGGTCACCCACCGGGTCCACCGGGTACAGGGCCACCGACGGGGGATCGGTCAACGCCACCGCCACACGTCCGCCCGCGACCGCCACCGCCGTCGCCCGCCCCAGCGGCACGATCCGACCCTCCGGCGCGGCGGACTGCTCCGGCGACACGGCCGGCCGGGCCGGCTCCAGCCTCGCGGCCACCTGCAACGGATCGCTCGGGCTCTCCTCGGTCGCACACCCCGAGACCACCACGGCCCCGGTGAGCACTACCGCCGCCAGTCGGCGCAACGTCGGACCTCCCAGTCAACCCGTCCAGCCCTCCCAGCATCCATCACCGGACCGTCATCGTCACGCAGGGGGCGGGTGTTGTCGTTGGTCTGGGAAGGTGATAGTCGGTCATCACCCGTACCCCGGAGCGCTTCACGACGACTATCCCCAGTGAACGGGGAGGCGTCGCGATGACGGTCGAGGAGCTGCGCAACAGGCACGTGCAACTGCTGAGGGACCGGCGGGTGGTCGACCACCTCGACCACCGGGACCACCGGGACGGTGTCGCCGACACCGCCGCGCGCTACCACACGTGGACCCAGGTGGCCGCCGATCCGCTGCCCGGCAGGCTCGCGCGCCTGGTCGACGTGCGCGTCCGGCCCGCCGCCTACCAGCCCGAACACCTGCACGACCGGCAACGCACCCTCGACGCCCTGCAACCCGAGGTGCTGCACCTGGCCCGCACCGCCGGCCACCCCGTCGACACACCGGTGTTCGCGGGCGTGTTCCCCACCGGCACCCTCGACGCGCTCAGTGTCCCCGTGCCCGGCCGCGGGGTCCTCGTCCTGGTCAACACCTCGCTGCTGGACCTGCTCGGCGCCGTGTTGAAGATCATGACCGGCGCGCTGCCCAACTACGGCACACCCCTGCTGACCTCCGAACAGGCGTCCTACGCGCTGGCCGAGGCCGTCAACGCCCACTTCTACGGCAACGGGGCGGTCCAGGCCCGGCCGCTGCCCGAACTGTCCGGACAACGCCTCGCGCTGGTCGGGCTGATGGCCCGGCGCGCCACCCAGTTCGTGCTCGCCCATGAGGTCGGGCACGTGCTGGCCGGACACCTGGTCCACGCCCAGCGCCGCACCGACCCCCACACACCCGTCGGCGCCCTCGACGCCCAGTCCGTCGGCTGGCCCCGCGAACACGACGCCGACCGCCTCGCCGCCACGATCATGCTGCACACCCTGGACGACCTCGGCCCCCGCGAACTCGACGCGCACGAACCGTGCCTGGTCGGGGCGGTGCTGCTGGTGCTGTTCCTGCACGAGGTCACCGACCGGCTCGCCGACGAACTCGGCCTGGCCGTGCCGTTCGCGGGCAACCACCCGCCGCCCGTGCGGCGCATCCAGACCCTCGTCGAACACCTCGCCGGCCGCGTCCGCACACCCCGCGCGCTCGACCTCGCCGCCGATGTCGCCACCTGGCTGGAAGACCAGCTCGGCGGCGTCCGCGAATGGTTCCGGCGCATCGACGAGGTCCTCATCTGACCGGGCACCGATCCGACGGCGGGCGCGCCCCGACAGCGCGCCCGACACCACGCCTCACGTCAGGCGGGTGACCTTGCCGGTGTCGAGCTGGTAACTGGCCGCCACCACCTTCACCCCGTGCTCGGCCACCGCCGTGCGGATCGTCGCCGACCGCTCCTGCATCAGCGACGCCACCCGCTTGGCCTGGTTGTCCACCGCGGTGGCCAGGAACCGCGCCTCGTCGGCGTCCGGCGGCGTGGACAGCACGGCCGGCTCGATCGACCGGACCAGCGTGCTCACCTCACCCGACACCTCCGCCCGGCCCCGCACCACGTCCACCGTCGCCGACACCGCGCCGCACTTCGCGTGGCCCAGCACGACCACCAGCGGCACGCCCAGGTGCTCCAGCGCGTACTCGACGCTGCCCAGCACGCTGTTGTCCAGCACCTCGCCCGCCGCGCGGATGGTGAACAGGTCGCCCAGACCCTCGTCGAACACCAACTCCGGCGGCACCCGCGAGTCCGCGCACCCGAGGATCACCGCGAACGGGTGCTGGCCCGCGACCAGCGACTCCCGCCAGTTCAGCGACTCGTGCGGATGGGTCTGGTGGCCCGTGACGAACCGCTGGTTGCCCTCCGCGAGCATGCGCCAGGCGCTTTCCGCGTCGAGGGAGGTGGCCCCCGGGACGGAAGATCCCGTCCGGGCCGATGCGGGCGCCCCGGCGGCCATCAAGGTCGCCGCGGTCCCAGCCGTGATGCCGAACAACCGCCGCCGCGTCACCGCGGTCGGCTCACCACTCGATTCACGCACAGGGCGAAAGTAGCCCCCATCCGGCCCAGCCGGTGACGCCGGGTCACGGAAGTCACAAATTCCATCACGGAAAGTGATAATCCGCCCACTCGGGGCTTTCGCGCCCAAACCCGACCGTTTCGGACAGGACGCCCGAATCAGCCCGTCAGCCCATCGGCCGTTCCGGATAGCCGAACTCCACCGCGCTCACGTCGTCCAACGCCGCCCGGATCGCCGGCGGCAACGTCAACTCCTCCGCCGCGAGCGACCCCAACAGCTGCCCGGTGTCCCGCGCGCCCACCACCGGCGCCACCACCCCCGGCCGGTCCCGCACCCACGCCAGCGCCACGCACAGCGCGTTCGTGCCCAACCCGTCCGCCGCCGTCGCCACCGCCTGCACGATCCGCGCCGCCCGCTCCGTGCGGTGCTGCTCCACGTACCCGGCGAAGTGCGCCGACGCGCCCCGTGAATCCGACGGCGTGCCGTTGCGGTACTTCCCGGTCAACACGCCCCGACCCAGTGGCGCCCACGGCAGCAGCCCGATCCCGTGGTGCTCCGCCGCCGGCACCACCTCCCGCTCCACGCCCCGCTCCAGCAGCGAGTACTCCACCTGCGTGGACACCAGCGGCGTGTGCCCCGGCAGCGCCGCCGCCGTGCCCAACTGCCAGCCCGAGTAGTTCGACACCCCCGCGTACCGGGCCCGGCCCGACGCCACCGCCGTGTCCAACGCCGACAGCGTCTCCTCCAGCGGCACGTTCGGGTCCCACGCGTGCAGCTGCCACAGGTCCACGTGCTCCACGCCCAACCGGCGCAGCGACCCGTCCAACGCGTGCAGCAGGGCGCCCCGCGACGCGCCGCCGCCGAACGGGCCGTCGTTGCGCCGCGCCACCGCCTTCGTCGCGATCACCAGCTCCTCGCGCGGCACCACCTCGCCCAGCAGCCCGCCGAGAATCCGCTCGCTCTCGCCCTCCACGTACACGTCGGCGGTGTCCACCAGCGTGCCGCCCGCCTCGGTGAACGCCAGCAGCTGGGTCGCCGCCTCGTCCGCGTCGGTGTCGCGACCCCAGGTCATCGTGCCCAGGGCGATCCGGGAGACCCGCAGTCCGCTGCGCCCGAGGTATCGCTGTTCCACGCGGGGGAGCCTAAGGGCTGATCGACTTCCGGTCGCTCGTGGCACGCGCTTGTCAAGGGCGAATCTCGCCACGATCGGGGACGGCATGCCCGGGACCGCCTTGGCCAACCAGGTTACCGGCGGGTAGGGTCCCGGTTCGTGCGACTGGGACTGAACCTCGGGTACTGGGGCGCGGGCAACGACGCCGCGAACCTCGAACTGGCCAGGGAAGCCGACCGACTGGGCTACTCGGTGGTGTGGGCCGCCGAGGCCTACGGCTCCGACGCCCCCACGGTCCTGGCGTGGGTGGCCGCGCAGACCGAACGCGTCGACGTCGGCAGCGCGATCCTGCAGATCCCGGCGCGGACACCGGCGATGACCGCGATGACCGCCGCCACCCTTGACTCGCTGTCCGGCGGCCGGTTCCGGCTCGGCCTGGGCGTGTCCGGGCCGCAGGTGTCGGAGGGCTGGCACGGCGTGCGGTTCGACAAGCCCCTGGGCCGCACCCGCGAGTACGTCGACATCGTGCGCACCGCGCTTCGCCGCGAGCGGCTGCGCTACGAGGGCGAGCACTACACGCTGCCGCTGCCCGACGGCCCCGGCAAGGCCCTCACCCTCACCGTGCACCCGGTGCGCGAACACCTCCCGATCTACCTCGCCTCCATCGGCCCCAAGAACGTCGAGCTGACCGGCGAGATCGCCGACGGCTGGCTCGCGATCTTCTTCTCCCCCGAGCACTCCGCCGACTCCCTCACCGCGCTCAAGGCCGGCCGCGAGAAGGCGGGCAAGACCCTCGACGGGTTCGACATCGTGCCCACCGTGCCGCTGTTCGTCGGCGACGACTGGCGCGCCTGCGCCGACCACGTCCGCCCCTACGCCGCGCTCTACGTCGGCGGCATGGGCAGCAGGCAGAAGAACTTCTACAACAACCTCGCCGCGCGCATGGGCTTCCCCGCCGAGGCCGCGGAGGTGCAGGAGCGCTACCTCGCCCGCGACTACGACGGCGCGATGGCCGCCCTGCCGGTGGACTTCCTCGACGCCGTCTCCCTGCTCGGCCCCAGGGAACGCATCGCCGAACGGATGCGCGCCTACGCCGAAGCGGGGGTCACCACACTCACCCTTTCGCCCATGCTGCAAGATCTCGAACAGGGGATCGCCGCGCTACGCACGGCGACCGAAGCTCTGGATCTGGCAGGAGTGGGTAGTTGAGCTGGTTGCAGGCCCTTGTCCTCGGACTGGTCCAAGGACTTACGGAATTCCTGCCCATTTCCTCGTCGGCGCACGTCAGGATCGTCAGCACACTGTTCTTCGGCAACGACGCGGGCGCGTCGTTCACCGCGGTCATCCAGCTGGGCACCGAAGTCGCGGTGCTGATCTACTTCGCCAAGGACATCGGCAACTTCATCGCGGCCTGGTTCCGCGGACTGTTCAGCAAGGCCGCGCGGGCCACCGACGACTACCGGATGGCCTGGTACGTCATCATCGGGTCCGTCCCGATCAGCGTGCTGGGCTACCTGTTCAAGGACGAGATCCGGTCCTCGTTCCGCAACCTGTGGATCACCGCCACCGTGCTGGTGCTGTTCGGCCTGCTGCTCGGCGTGGCCGACCACTTCGCCCAGCACCTGCGCTCCCGGCTCAAGCTCACCGACGCCGTCGGCATGGGCCTGGCCCAGGCCCTCGCGCTGATCCCCGGCGTGTCCCGCTCCGGCGGCACCCTCACCGCGGGCCTGTTCCTCGGCCTGGACCGCGCCGCCGCCGCCCGCTACTCGTTCCTGCTGGCCCTGCCCGCCGTGTTCGGCGCCGGCATCTTCAGCATCCCCGACGTGCTCGACCGGGGTGGCGAGCCCAACGCGGCGTCCGTGCCGCAGATGATCGTCGCCACGGTCATCGCGTTCGGCGTCGGCTACGCCACCATCGCCTGGCTGCTGCGCTACGTGTCCAAGCACAGCTACTCGGCGTTCGTCTGGTACCGGCTGATGCTCGGCATCGTCCTGATGGGGCTGCTGTCCATGGGGCTCATCAACGCCACATAGGGTGGCCCCGTGGCTACCGTCATCCTGCTGCGACACGCCCGGTCCACCGCCAACGGATCGGGCGTCCTCGCGGGCCGCCAGACCGGGGTGCGGCTGTCGGACCGGGGCGAGGACCAGGCCAAGGCCCTGGTCGACCGGCTCTCCGGCATCCCCCTGAGCGACGTGGTGACCTCACCGCTGGAACGCTGCCGGCAGACCCTCGAACCCCTGCTCGCCGAACGCGGCATCGACCCGAGCGTCGAACCCGACCTCGCCGAGGTCGACTACGGCCAGTGGACCGGCCGCGCGATCAACGACCTGCTCAAGGAACCCCTCTGGACGGTCGTGCAGCAGCACCCGTCCGCGGCCGTGTTCCCCGACGGGGAAGGCCTCGCCGCCGTCCAAGCCCGCGCCGTGGCCGCCGTCAGGGCCCACGACGCCCGCATCACCGCCGAACACGGCCCCCGCGCCGTGTGGCTGGTGTGCAGCCACGGGGACGTCATCAAGGCCTTGCTCGCCGACGCGCTCGGCGTGCACCTCGACGGGTTCCAGCGCATCGTGGTCGACCCCGCGTCCGTGTCGGTCGTCCAGTACACCGAGACCCGGCCGTTCGTGCTGCGCGTCAACGACAACGGCGGCGACCTGTCCGGCCTCGCGCCCGCACCGGAGAAGGGTGCACCGGAGAAGACCGACGAGCCGCCGTCCTCCGACGCCGTCGTGGGCGGCACCACCGGCGCCTGAAAGACCCACTCGGACAAGCAGCGCGTGGCCCCCGGACAGTGCAGGGTAGTCCGGGGGCCACGGTGTGTCTGGCCGGGGCGGGCGGCCAACTCTGGGACGATCGTATGGGCGTCGATGCGCGGGTGAATGCCCTCCCGAGGGGTGGGCGTACGGCGGTGTCGCGGCGGCCCGGGCAGGTCAGCTCGCCGCCTGCGCACCGCGATGCCGTTAAAACCGCAGCTCAAACTATGTGGAAACACCGTGGAAACAAACGGTGCAATCGGGCGGGTGCCCTAACCCGTTGGACTGTTCGGTCCCGCCCGGAAGGACCGCACGTGTTAGAAGTTAACGACGGACCGTGCGCCCTTGCTCACAGTCCGAGGCGGGTCACGGCGTTGTCCTCCAACGGGTTCGCCGTGCGGATGTAGCGGTGCACGGTGCGCGCGTTGGTCCACCGGCCCTGCCGCATGATCTCCCGGTCGCTCGCCCCGCCCAACGCCGCCTGGGTGGCGAACCCGGCCCGCAGCGAGTGCCCGCCGAACAACGCCGGGTCCAGCCCCGCCCGCTGCGCGTACCGCTTCACCAGGTCCGACACCGCCCGGTCCGACATCGACCGCTCGCCCACCCGGCCGTGCTTGCTCACCGACGGGAACAGCGGACCGCGCAGCGGACCCGGCCGGTAGGAGTGGCAGCGGTGCGTCGGCTCCGCGTCGCCCTCGTCCTCCAGCAGCGCCCGCCGGTCCGGCGCGGTCAGCACGTCCACCCAGTCGGCGAACGCGCACACCGGGCACGTCGGGCGGCGCGCGCCGCGGGGGAGCACCACCCGCTGCCGGTGCGTGCCGGTCTGGTCGGTCTTCGTGACGCCCAACTCCACCAGCAGCAGGGGCTCCAGCGTGCGCGGGTCCACGTCCACCGTGACGTCCTCCAACGCCACCGCGGCCAGCTCGCTGCGCCGCAACGCGCCCGCGAACCCCACGAGCAGCAGCAGCGCGTCACGGCGGCGCGCCAGGCCCGTCGGCCAGCCCGGCGCGGGCCGTTCCGCCAGCAACGCCTCCAGCGTGCTCAGCAGCACCGGCCGCTTGCGCCTGGGCTGCGCCTGCCGGGTGCGGCGGATACCGCGCAACGTCAGCCGCACCACGTCCGAGCGGGTGGGGGAGGGCAGGCCGCCGGCGGCGTGCACGGCGGCGATCGCCGCGGCCTTGCGCTCCAGCGTGGACGGCCCGAACGCGGGGGAGCCGTCGGCCTTCGTGGTGTCCGCCGCCACCGCCAGGTACACCGCGACGTCCACCGGGTCCGCGGGCAGCGCCACCCGGCCCTCGGCCTCGCACCACGCCGCCCACGCCACCCAGTCCGAGCGGTAGGCGCGCAGGGTGTTCGCCGACTGCGCGGCCCGCAGGTAACCCGACAGCGCGGCGGCCTGCTCCTCGTCGAACCGGCGGCGCACCTGCTCCAGCGCGGCGAAATCGACCAGCACCGCGTGCGTCACGCGGTCGAGTTCCGCACGCACCGGTTCCGGCAGGGTCACTGCATCACCCTAACAGTTTCGACATGTTAAATATCTTCAGTGTGGATTAAATAGGACCTTGACGACGGCCGCTACTATGCGAAACCGTGCGCGCCCTACAACACCCGGACGTGGGGGACATGGAACTGGCCACCGTGCTCAGTGCCCTCGCGGACCCCGTCCGACTGCGGATCGTCGCCGAACTCGCACGATCGGGCGGGATCGTCTGCGCGCAGTTCGACGTGCCGGTCAGCATGTCCACGTTGTCGCACCACCTGAAGGTCCTCCGTGAGGCCGGGGTGCTGCGCGTGACGCCCCAGGGCAGCTACCGCACCCACGAACTGCGCCGCGAGGAGATGGAACACCGTTTCCCCGGAGTGCTGGACTCCATCACGCGGGCGATCGGGTCACCCTGACCGCCCGCGTGGCAGCCCGAGTCACCTCGGCGGGTGCAGTTCGCCGACCTTCGGTCCGCTGCGCTGGAGTTCCTGCAACAGCTCGAAGTACGCGCCGTCGCCCTCGACGAAGCAGCCCCGGCCCATGGCCTGCGCGTATCGCGAGCACGTGCCGTCGAGCTGCCGGGTCATCTGCGAGTTCATCGCCAGCAGACCCAGCGAGTTGTCCGAGCGCGGCATGTACCGGTCGCCGATGGCCGACCCCGACGACGCCAGCAGCAGCAACAGCGCCGTGAACGCGCCGATCGCCACCGACCGCGACCCCGGCACCGAGATCGCGCGCAACGGGTCGACCCGGGCCAACCGGGCCGCGCCGAAGTGGATCGCGAACCCCGTGAGCAGCAGCAGGCAGTACAGCAGCTCGGCGGTACTGCGCGGGTAGAGCTGCACGGCGTCCTGGGCGTACATCTGGGAGCCGAAGTGGAACCGCAGGATCCACGCGCCCGCGAACACCGACGCCAGCATGATCACCGCGGTCCGCTGCCGGGCCACCGCGATCGCCAGGCCCAGGCCGAGCACGGCCAGCACGGTGAACAGGCCGACGCCGCCGAGTTCGCCCGGGGGCGGCCACGGGCCGGGGTTCATGCCCGGCAGGTCGCTGCGCCACATCGCCAGGTAGGCGGGCTCGCTCCAGGTGTCCCAGTAGAAGTACTGGTCCTTGATCGAGCGCGACGAGTCCAGCAGGCCGTAGAGGTGCCGTGCGGCGAGGAGTACGAACACGACGCTGGTCACGGCGACGAGCAGCAGGCCCTTGCGCCAGCCGGTGCGCCACGGGAACAGCACCAGGGCGGCGACGGCGAACCCCGGCGCGGACCAGACGAACCAGCCGGAGTAGGTCAGGAACACCACGGCGAGCGTGGCGCCGAAGGCGAGGCCGGAGAACAGGACCTGGCGGGTGGTCACCGTGGAGATCGTGCGCAGTCGCCGCAGCAGGAGCAGCAGCACCGGGATCAGCACGACCAGCATGATGTTGGTGTAGGGCTTGTAGGGGTCGATCAGCGGCAGGGCGGGCACGGTGCCCAGGCCCAGGGCCCACAGCGGTGGGAGCAGGCGTCGCCAGACGAGGTAGGCGAGGGGGCCGAACAGGGCGGTGGCGGCGACCTGGAGGGTCTTGAGCGCGTGCTCGGGCGGCGCGCCGGTGATGCCGGAGATCCAGGCGAGGGCGTGGGGGTAGCCGGGCGGGTAGTTGGCTTCCATCGTGCCGTGCCGCTCGATGTACTGGGCCATGCCGATCAGGGCGCCGGAGTCGCCGTAGGTGGCGTGCAGGCCGTAGTCGGTGCCGGCGAGGGCGACCACGACGGCGCCGGCGACCAGGCCGCTGAACAGGCCGGCGGCCGCGGCGGCGGCCACGCGTTCCACGACGGGTGCGTAGGCGCGCAGGCGGGCGCGGGCCGTGATGATGACCAGGGCCATCACGACCAGGGCGATGATCGCGTAGCGGAGTTGGAGGCCGGCGAGGCCGCTGACCTGGCCGATGCGGTCGAGCGGGTCGACCTCGACGCCTGCGGCGAGGAGCACCATGAAGGCCGCGGCGCCGAGGGAGGCGACGATCTCGGCGCCGATGAGCAGCGCGCGGCGTCCGCGGCTGCGGGGCGCGGGCTGCGGGTCGGTGACGGTGGGCTGGTCGGTGGGGGTGATCAGCACCGCGACCACTCCGCCCGGGGGTTCACCGGTCGGCCCGGTCGAGCGTTGCCGTGGTGTTCGGTTCCGTCTTCAGTGCACACTGCGTCGACACACCTTTTCCCCGAATTGGACACCTGACCCTGGGTGCCACCTTCGCGGTGCGAGGACTGCGGTGGGGTGGCGGCGCTGAAGCCTAGCGGGGCGCGGTGTGGTGATCGGTGCGGGTCCGGTGACCGCTGTGTCGCGCTTGTGTCGCGCTGTCGTCTAGGTGTTGGTCCAGAGGCAGAACGGGTGGCCGGCGGGGTCGAGGTAGACGCGGACGTCGTCCTGTGGTTGGAAGTCCGCGAGGATGGCTCCGGTGGCGACCGCGTGCGCGCCGGCGGTGTCCAGGTCGTCGACCTCGATGTCCAGGTGGGCCATCATCTGCTGGTCGGTGTTGCCGGCGGGCCAGGTGGGGCGGCGGTAGTGCGATTCGGTCTGGAACGACAGGCCGGCGCCGCTGTCGGGTGGGACGAGGGTGGCCCAGCCGGGTTCGTCGTCGCCGAGGGGCCAGCCGAGCAGGTCGCGGTAGAAGCGGGCGAGGGCTTGGGCGTCGGGTGCGTCGAGGACGGTCGCGGACAGCTTCATCACGTCCTCGATTTTCGTCCGCTGGTGTGGACTTCGCATTCGCGCGGAACGCTGTTGTCCGGGGTGCACTTCGTTGTGCCGCCGTGAGGGGTGGGACGGGCGCGGTCGTCGGGACGCCGGCTGTCGCGGGATCGGCGCGGTTCAGCGGGGCTTGCGTGTTCCCGATCGGCTGATCAGCAGGGTTTCGCCCGCTCGTGCGATGGGTGCCTGGGCGCGGGCGGTGGCTTCGGTGGTGGTGAGGGTGTGGCCGATGTGGGTGAGCAGCAGTCGGCGGGCGCCTGTGGCCGCGGCGGCGGCGTCCTCGGGTGAGCAGTGGTGCGGCCCGGTGCCGTCGGCTTCGCACAGGAACAGGTCGGCTCCGTCGGCGAGGTCGTCCAGTGCCGGGCACGGGCCGGTGTCGCCGGAGTAGGCGAAGACGGCGTCGCCGTGGGTGGCGCGCAGGCCGAACGCGGGCAGGCCGTGGTCGACGGCGCGGCTGGTCAGGGTGAGGTCGCCGACCTCGGCGCGGTGGCCGTCGTGCAGTTCGTGCACGACGAACGCGGCGGCGGCCGGGTTGGCGGACGCGCCGGCGAGGAAGGTCTCCAGGCGCGCGGCCAGTCCGGGTGGGCCGTAGAGCGGGACGGGGGCGCGTGGTTGTTGGCCGGCGAACAGCAGTGCGTAGTAGTAGGGCAGCAGGTCGGCGGCGTGGTCGGCGTGGGTGTGGGAGATCCACACCGCGTCGAGCAGGTCGGGTCGGTGGTGGCGTTGCAGCTCGGCGAGGGTGCCGGGGCCGGCGTCGACCCACACCGCGGTGTCCTCGGTGCGCAGCAGGTATCCCGAGCAGGGGTTGCCGGGGCGTGGGTAGGGCGTGGCGGTGCCCAGGACGGTCAGGCGGAAGGTCACGGGACAGTGTGACGCAGCACGTGCACTCCCGCCGCTGTTTTCAGGTAGGCCCAGGTGGTGGTGCCGGTGGTGGCCAGGCCGACGTGGGAGGCGGAGGTGCGGGCGAGTTCGTCGGGCAGCCGCACGGTGGCCCAGTCGTCGCCGGTCCACCGGTGGAAGGCGGGTCTGGTCTCGAAGGAGTGGCGGGAGGCGCGCACGCCCCAGGTCCACCCGGCCGCGACGCCGTGCACGCTGAGCCGGCCGGGGTCGTCGGGGGCTGGGACGGCGACCCAGTGTTCGCCGTCCCAGCGGTGCACGCGCAGGCCTTCGGTGTCGCGGACGTGGCCGAGCCAGACGTCGTCGGGTGCGGCGGCGGCGAGTCGGGCGATGTGGCCGCGTTCGAGGCGGGGTCCGGCGATGTCGGTCCAGCAGTCGCCGTCCCAGTGCACGAGCACCGGGTACTCGTAGTTGGCCGGTCCGGCGCCGGCGAGGCCGCCGCCGCCCGCCCACACGTCGTCGGGTCCGGCGGCGGTGATGGTCTGCAGGCCCTCGCGGGGTGAGGACAGCACGGTGCGCAGGTGCCAGGCGGCGCCGTCGTAGTGCAGGGCGTCACGGCCGGTGCCGACCACGTGCACGTCGCCGCCGTCGACCGCGGTGACGGCTTTGGCCCAGGTGATGTGGGGTGTGGTGACGGTGTGCCAGGCGGTGCCGTCGTAGTGCAGCACGAGCGGGCGGCCGGCGCTGTTGCCGACCGCCCACACGTCGTCGGGCGCGGCGGCCGACACCCCGGACAGGCTCGCCGCGGCGGGCAGGTCGGGCAGCGGTTCCTCGCGCCAGGTCTCGCCGGTCCAGCTCAGCACCAGGGGTGCCGAGGGACGGCTGGTGAACACGCCGGTGGTGCCCGCGAGCCACGCGTGGTGCTCGCCCGCGGTCGCCAGGTCGGCCAGTGCGGTGCTGGGCGGCAGCACGGGCACCGGCACGGGTCGGAACAAGCCAACTCCCCCTCGATGGGTCCCCCGACTCATCGCATGATCCAGCTCATCGGCCCTGGTGCCGGTTCGCCAGCCGCCGAACGGCGGTTTGTGGTTGGCGCATCAGCACGCCCCTATTCAGGACAGCTCTTGTCCTTTATGCCCTTCGAGCTGGTGTTATGGCTCGCACGGCCGCGTCGACCACGCACCGCGGTCCGCGTTCGGGTGAAGCGGCGATCCGCCGTCCGCCGAGCGCGGCGGGCTTCGTGTGGCCGATCCGCCCGCGCCGGACCGGTGGGCCGGTGGGCTGGTCGGGCCTAGCGGCTGGCCCTGGCGCGCTCTTCGAGGTAACGGCGCTCGGGCAGGCTGAGCGTGGCGCGGGCGGCCCGCGCGTAGTGCTCCCGGGCCTTCTCGCGGTCGCCCGCCAGCTCCAGCAGGTGGGCGCGCACCGCGTCCACCCGGTGGAGCCCGGCCAACGCCGTCTCCTCCCGCCGCCGGCGCGCGGTGTCCGCCTGCCACATCTCGATCCGCCGCCGCGACGCGACCGTGATGAGCCACCCTCTCGGATTGTCCGGCACCCCGTCGACCGGCCACCGCGTCGCCGCCGCGAGCAGGGCCTCCTGCACGGCGTCCTCGCACGCGTCGAACCCGCCGTGGTGGCGCACCAACGCGCCCAGCGCCTGCGGCGCGAGTTCCCGCAGCAGCGGACCGATGCCGGTCACGGCGCCCGTCCCCTTCACGGGTCGCGTCCCGTTCAAAGCAGGAAGTCGTCCAGCGAGGACAGCACCGGCCGCACCTCCACCAGCCCCAACTGCGCTTCGGGGATGCGTGCCGCGATCTCCACCGCCCGCTCCCGGGCCTCGCACTCGACCAGGTAGAACCCGGCCAGCAGCTCCTTGGCCTCGGCGAACGGCCCGTCGGTGGTCAACGCCTGCCCATCGCGCACCGTCACCCGCGTGGTCTGCGCCGGGTCCGCCAGCGCCTCGGTCACCACCAGCTCGCCGGAGGCGGCCAGTTCCTCGTTCAACGCGGAATAGGCCTCCAGACCGGTCGCCCGGTCCTCGTTGCCGATCGCGTCCCAGATCGCGCGGGACTCGGGGTTGCTGTAGATGAGGACCAGGTACTTCACCAGAACCTCCGAAAAACCGGCCCGGGATGTCGAGAATGCCCACCCAGCTTCTACGTCACCGGTGGAAGGCGCCCGACGGGGGTGCCGCACCGGAAGGGAGGACCGCCATGAGCTCGCACACCATGGTCCGGGACCTGATCGAGGAACGCGCCGCCGCGATGCGCGACGGCAACGCCGACCGCCTCGTCGCCGACTACCTGCCCGACGCCGTCACCTTCACCCTCGCACCGCCCCTGAAGCACACCGCGCCCGAAGTGCTCGACCCCGAGGCGCTGCGCGCCTGGTTCGCCGGGTTCGCGTCCCCCGTGGACTACGAGATCCGCGACCTGGAGATCACCGTCGAGGGTCGCCTCGCGTTCTGCCACAGCCTCAACCGCATGTCCGCCGTCCCGCAGGGCGCCACCGAGCCGTTCGACCTGTGGTTCCGCTCCACGGTGTGCCTGCGGCACGTCGACGGCACGTGGCGCATCGCCCACGAGCACACCTCGACCCCGTTCTACATGGACGGCACCTTCAGCGCGGCCCTGGACCTCAAGCCGTAACGCCGCACTCCACGCCAGGACCGGGGCCGACGTGTCCGGCGCGGCGCGGTGGGCGTGCTCGGCCGGAGTCGCGTACCCGACGATCACGCCCTGCCACGTCGCGCAGGACGGGTCGTGCCACGACACGGTGACCGACCCTGGTGACCGACTCCGGTCAGGAGCCGACGGGCTTCTCGGATCGTGCGCCGGTCGGCGTGATCGCGGGTTTCGCGGCCCGGTGTGTACGTAGTGTGGATCTACGCGCAGGACGAGACGATGTGGGGGATCGACACGTGACCGTGGACGTGAAGGCGGCGGGGGAGTTGCGGGCGTTGCACATCCCCGGCCTGCCCGTGGTGTTGCCGAACGTGTGGGACGCCGCGTCCGCGCGGGTCGTGGCCGACGCGGGCCACCGGGCCGTCGCCACCGCCAGCGCCGCGATCAGCGCCGCCCTCGGCTACCCCGACGGCCACGGCACGCCCGCCGACGAGGCGTTCGCCGCCGTCCGCCGGATCGCCTCCGCCGTCGACGTGCCGGTGACCGTGGACATCGAACGCGGCTACGACCTGTCGCCGGCACAGATCGCGGCGCGGCTGGCCGAGGCGGGCGCGGCCGGCTGCAACCTCGAAGACTCCGACCCCGCCACCCAGACCATGATCGACATCGCCGAGCAGGCCGAGTTCCTGGCCGCCGTGCGCGCCGCCGACCCCGAACTGGTCATCAACGCCCGGATCGACGTGCACATCCACGGCGACCGGTCCTTCGACGAGAGCGTGCGGCGCGCCCTGGCCTACTTCGAGGCGGGCGCGGACTGCGTCTACCCGCTCGGCCTGCCCGCCGACGACATCGCGCGGTTCGTGGACGCGGTCGGCGGCCGCCCGGTGAACATCGCCCACGGCCCCGGCTCGCCCACCCCGGCCGAGTTGGCCGCGCTCGGCGTGGCGCGGGTCAGCTTCGGCCCCGGCCTGCACCGGCTGCTCATGGCCCGGTTCAAGACCCTCGTCACCGATCTCGACGACGGCGCCAGCCCCTACCGCATCTGAACCACCGGCTCCGGACCACGGCGCCGGACCACCGGGTGGGCACCGCCGCGCCCGCCGTCCACGTGCGCGTCCGCCCAGTCCACGACCTCGTCGGCGCCCAACCGGCGGACGAAGTCGTGCTTGCCGGCACTGGCGGTGCCGATGACGTGGGCGCCGCGGGCCTTGGCGATCTGCACGGCGACGTGCCCGACACCGCCGGCGGCGGCGTGCACGAGGACCCGTTGGCCGGACTGGACGTCGGCCGTCTCGACCAGGCTCTGCCACGCGGTGAGGCCGACCAGCGGCAGCGCGGCGGCGTGCGGGTGGTCCAGCGTGCCCGGCTTGCGGGCGAAGTGGCGTGCGGGTGCGACGACGTGTTCGGCGTAGCCGCCGGCCTCGCGGGGGAACAGCGGCATGCCGAAGACCTCGTCGCCCGGCTTGTACAGGGTGACCCCGTAGCCGACCTCCTCGACCACGCCGGACACGTCCCAGCCCAGCACGAACGGCGGTTCGCCGAGCATTCCGGCGGCCCGGCGGGTCTTCGCGTCGACCGGGTTCACCCCGGCGGCGTGCACCCTGACCAGGACTTCGGTGGGGCCGGGTTGGGGTTTGGGGAGGGTGACTTCGTGCAGCACCTCCGGGCCGCCGAGTCGGGTCTGGCTGATGGCGCGCATGGGACTCATGACTTCGATCGTGGTCGATGTGCCGGGTTTCGGCCAGCAGCCGGACGGCCAACCTCCGAGAAGATCGCGCCAGTGGTGGCGGAGAGTGCTCCCGCCAGGCCGGTTCGGTGCATTCGCGTCCCGATTGGTGGATTTCGATCTACGCTAGCGGTGCGGCGAGTGGCGCCGATCACCTCGGGAAGGGGGCGGTCGTGCTGGTCGAGGCTCAGCGGAACCGCGGTGCCGTGCGCCGGGTGACCGGCTTGGCGCGCAGCACGCCGGGCCGGCTGAGCCTGCTGGCCCTGCTGCTGATCGTGCTGAGCCTGCTGGTCGGGGCGTTGACCGCGGGGGCGGTGCAGCGCCGGTCGGACGCGTTGGAGGCGTTGGCCGACCACAGCGAGCCGCTCGCGTTCGCCGCCCAGGAGGTCTACCGGGCGATGGCGGACGCCGACGCCACCGCGTCGAGCGCGTTCCTGTCCGGTGGTGTGGAGTCGGCGGATCTGCGCCGGCGCTACGAGGCGGACGTGGCGAAGGCGGCCGCGGCGCTGTCCGTGGCGACCAGCGAGATCATCCGCTCCCCCGAGCTGACCACGGCGCTGTCGACGTTGTCGGGCCAGTTGCCGGTGTACACGGGTCTGGTGGAGACGGCCCGCGCGCACAACCGGCAGGGCAACCCGGTGGGCGCGGCGTACCTGCGGGAGGCGTCCACGCTGATGCGGGACCAGCTGTTGCCCGCGGCACGGGAGCTGTACCGGGTGGAGAACGGGGACGTGGTGCGCGACCTGGGGGGCGCGGGGTCGCTGCCGTGGCTGGAGTTCCTGCTGGGCGTGCTGGCGTTGGCGGTGCTGGTGTTCGCGCAGCGGTACCTGACCCGCAGGACGAACCGGGTGTTCAACCCGGGTCTGGTGGTGGCGACCGCGTTGACCGCGATCTCGCTGCTGTGGGTGCTGGCGGCGAGCCTCGTGGTGGTCTACAGCGCCTCGGCCAGCAGGAACGAGGCGACGCTGGTGGACCTGCTGGCACGGGCGCGGATCGCGACGCTGACCGCGCGCGGCGACGAGACGTTGACGCTGGTGGCGCGCGGCAGCGGCGCGGCCTACGAGGCGAGTTACGTCGAGGTCGACAAGGAGTTGGGCGACCTGTTGGTGCGGTCGCGAGGGCTGACGCCGAAGGTGGAGGAGGCGCTGGAGCACCACGAGCAGTGGCAGCAGGCGCACCGCAGGGTCCGGGAGGCCGACGACAGCGGCGACTACACGACGGCGGTGGCCGTGGCGCTGGGGCGTGACCCGGCGGGCGCGGCCACGGCGTTCGACGAGTTGGACTCCGACCTGGTGGACGCGATCGGCGCGGCGCGGGCGGAGTTGACCGGGGCGATCGGGCGGGCGCGGGCCGGGTTGGGCGGCGCGGTGCCCGGGGTGGTGGTGCTGGCGTTGCTGGCGGCGGCGGCCTCGACGTTCGGGTTGTGGCAGCGGCTGAAGGAGTACCGATGAGACGGCTGCCCGCGGTGGTCCTGGTGCTGGTGTTGGCGGCGTGCGCGCCGGTGCCCAGTGGCGCGCCGCCGATCGGTGGCGGTTCGGCGGTGCCGCCGCGACCGGCGGACGTGGTGGAGCTGACCGCGCCGCCCAGCGCGCCGGCGGTGGCGCCCGCGTCGTGCGATCCGACGGCGAGCCTGCGCCCGACGGGGCCGTTGCCCGCGCCGGGGCAGATGCCGGCCGGCTCGACGATGGCGAAGATCCAGGCGCACGGCCGGCTGATCGTGGGGGTGGACCAGAACTCCTACCTGATGGGGTTCCGCAACCCGTTCTCCGGCGAGTTGGAGGGTTTCGACGTCGACATGGCGCGGGAGGTCGCGCGGGCGATCTTCGGCGATCCGGGCGCGATCCAGTTCAAGGTGCTGACCTCCGAGGAGCGCATCCCGGCGCTGGAGGAACGCCGGGTGGACATCGTGGTGCGCACCATGACGGTGAACTGCGAGCGCTGGCAGAAGGTGAACTTCTCCACCGTCTACTACCAGGCGGGGCAGCGGGTGCTGGTGCCGTCGAACTCGGACGTGACGGGCATCGAGTCGCTGGGCGGCAGGCGGGTGTGCGTGACCAAGGGGTCCAGTTCGCTGGCCAACGTGGCGGCCGCGCCGTCCAGGCCGGTGCCGGTGTCGGTGCCGAACTGGACGGACTGCCTGGTGATGCTCCAGCAGGGGCAGGTGGACGCGATCTCCACCGACGACACGATCCTGGCCGGGCTCGCCGCGCAGGACCCCTACACGAAGGTGGTCGGTCCGCAGTTCACCGCCGAGCCGTACGGGATGGCGTTCCCGAAGGCGGACGAGGACTTCGTGCGGTTCGTCAACGCGCTGCTGGAGCGGTTGCGCGCGGACGGCACGTGGGCGTCGATCCACCGGCGGTGGCTCGGGGCTCCCCCGGCGCCGCCCGTCGCCGTCTACCGGGACTGACATGAACACTCCCGACGAGGAGTTGGCGGCCCTCCTGGCGGAGAGCGACCGGGTGGCCGAGTCGCTGCTGGCCATGGACGACCACCCCGGTCACCGCCTGTTGCGGGGCGCGGCGCTGACCGGCGAGACCGCACGGCGGTGGGAGGCGGCGAACGCCGGCATGGTGCGGCTGTGGGAGTGGTTCGACGCCTACCGGGCGCTGCTGCGGCAGGCCGGGGACACGCGGGACCCGTTGGAGCGGGAGCGGTTGCTCCGCGAGCCCGCGGTCGTGCTGCACGAGCAGGCTGTGCCGGTGCGGACCCTGACCGGGCCGGCGGTGGTCGCGCGGCGGATCACCCTGCGTGAGCTGGTCGCCCGGATGAAGTCCGAGTACGCCGAGGTCACGGCGGTGTTGACGGAGGCGCACGAGGCGTGGACGCGGCGGCTGGAGCTGCTGGACCCGTTGACCGGGCAGTTGGCCGGGCTGGACTCGCCGGGCGCCGGGCGGCTGCGCGCGGAGGTCGCGGCGGCGCACGCCCGCGCGGTGGCCGACCCGTTGACGCCCGATCCGTCGGTGGCCGACCTCGCCGCGCGGGTGCGGGAACTGGGCACGCTGCACCGGACGTTCGAGGCGCGCACGGCGGCCGTGGAGCGGCGGATCGCCGAGGTGGAGTCGATCCGGGCGCGGGCCCGCGAGGTGCGGGAGCTGGTCGTGGCGAAGATCGCCGGGAACCACCCGCGGGTGCCGGGCGGAGACGTGGCCGGGGCACTCGACGGGCTGCGGCGACGTTTTCCGGACGTGGCGGAATCGGACGTGGCGGCCGTGGAGACGGCGGTGGGTGTGGCGCTGGAGCGGGCGCGGGAGGTGCTGGCGCACCTGTCCGGGTCGCTGGACCGGCGTGCGGAGCTGCGCGGCCGGTTGGACGCCTACCGGGCGAAGGCGACCGGCCGCGGGTTCGCCGAGGACGCGGAGCTGTCGGCACTGCACCGGCAGGCTCGTGACGTGCTGTTCAGCGCTCCGTGCGACCTGGGCGCGGGGACGGTGGCGGTGTTGCGGTACCAGCGTGCGGTGCTGGCGAGGACGGAGGCCCGATGAGGACGTGTCCACGAGCCGGCTGCGGCGGGGCGATCGACGACGACGGTTTCTGCGACGTGTGCGGTCTGGAGGCACCGGTCCTCGCCGTGACCGCCCCCGCACCCGGCCCGGGCAGTGGTCCTGCCGCCGATGCGGGTGGTGGCGCGGACAGCGGTCCTGCCACGGGCGCGTACAGCGGTCGGGCCAGCGGCCCCGCGACCGGGCCGGGCACTGCTCCGGGAACTGGTCCGGGGACGGCGCCGTGGTCGGCCGGGACGTCGTCGGGCGGGTCGGGTGGTCGGTCGCGGCGGGCGTCGGGGTCGACCCGGTCGTCGGGGCGCGGTCGGCTGGGCGCGGGGCTGGTGGAGGTGCCGCGGGTGCCGTACCGGGACCCGAAGGCGGCGGTGTTGACCGACCCGGAGGTGCCGGAGGGGAAGCGGTTCTGCTCCAGCTGCGGCAAGGAGGTCGGCCGCGGTCGGGACGGCAGGCCGGGTCGGGTGGAGGGGTTCTGCGCGCACTGCGGGCACCACTACTCGTTCACGCCGAAGCTGGAGCCGGGCGAGGTGCTGCACGGCCAGTACGAGGTGCTGGGGTGTCTGGCGCACGGCGGGCTGGGCTGGATCTACCTGGCCGCCGACCACGCGGTCAGCGACCGGTGGGTGGTGCTCAAGGGTCTGTTGGACTCCGGTGACGCGGACGCGATGGCCGCGGCGATGGCGGAGCGGCGGTTCCTGGCCGAGGTGGAGCACCCGAACATCGTCAAGATCCACAACTTCGTGCGGCACGCCGACCGGGTCAGCGGCGAGCTGGTCGACTACATCGTGATGGAGTACGTCGGCGGCACGTCGGTCAAGGACATGATCAAGCAGCTGCGGGCGGGCGGCACGGGCACCGAGTCGCTGCCGGTGGCGCAGGCGATCGCCTACGCGCTGGAGGTGCTGCCCGCGTTGGGCTACCTGCACGGCGTGGGCCTGCTGTACTGCGATTTCAAGCCGGACAACGTGATCCAGACCGAGGAGCAGCTCAAGCTGATCGACCTGGGCGCGGTGCGGCACATCGACGACCGGCACTCCCCCATCTACGGCACGATCGGCTACCAGGCGCCGGAGATCGGCACGGACGGCCCGTCGGTGGCCTCCGACCTGTACACGGTGGGCCGGGCGTTGGCGGTGATGAGCTTCCAGTTCGACTTCCGCGGCCGGTACAAGGAGTCGCTGCCCGATCCGGAGGAGCAGCCGTTGTTGCGCCGGCACGACTCGTTCCACCGGTTCCTGAAGCGGGCCACGCACACCGATCCGGAGCAGCGGTTCGCCACGGCCGAGGAGATGGCCGAGCAGTTGACCGGTGTGCTGCGGGAGGTGTTGGCGCAGCAGGACGACGTGCCGCGGCCGGGTGTGTCGCGGCAGTTCACGCCGGAGCGGCGGTCGTTCGGCACGGAGGGCGGGCTGGACGTGCGGGCGGCGGCGACGGGGCTGCCGGTGCCGCAGGTGGACACCTCCGACGCGGCGGCGGGGTTCCTGGCGACGGCGGCGACGACCGGTGACCCGGATCAGGTGGTGGCGGCGTTGCGCAGGGCGCCGGTGCAGACGGTCGAGGTGCGGTTGCAGGTGGTGCGGGCGTTGATCGAGGCGGGCCGGGTGGCCGAGGCGGACGCGGAGTTGGACGAGCTGACGTCCCCGTTCGACCCGGACGACCCGCGGACGCCCGCGTCGGACGACTGGCGGCCGGGCTGGTACCGGGGTGTGGCGGCGTTGGTGGACGGTCGGGGGGAACAGGCGCGGGCGGCGTTCGAGCAGGTGTGCGACGTGCTGCCGGGTGAGGCGGCGCCGAAGCTGGCGGTGGCGGTGTGCGCGGAGGCGCGGGGCGACGGCGACACGGCGGCGACCTACTACGAGGTGGTGTGGCGGACCGACCACGCGTACGTGTCGGCGGCGTTCGGGTTGGCCCGGGTGTTGTTGGCGCGGGGTGACCGGGAGGCGGCGGTAGATGTGCTGAATTCGGTGCCGGACACGTCGATCCACCACGTGGCGGCCCAGGTCGCGGCGGTCCGGGCGCAGATCGGCGCGGCCGGGACGGGTGTGGTGCCGGCCGGTGGGGCGGGGTCGGGTGTGGCGCCGGAGGACGTGATGGCGAACGTGATGGCGGCGGGTGCGAGGCTGTCGGGGTTGGAGTTGGACGTGGCGAGGCGGGCCGGGTTGACCGCGGAGTTGCTGCGCGTGGCGTTGGAGTCGTTGCCCGGCAACGGGTCCGCGCCGGCGGGGCGGCTGCTGGGCTGTGAGGTGAGCGAGTCGGGTCTGAGGTCGGGCCTGGAGCGCTGCTACCGGCAGTTGGCGCGGTTGGCGGACACCCCGGAGGAACGCATCGCACTCGTCGACCGCGCTAACGCGGTCCGGCCCAGAACGTTGGTGTGAACAGTATGGAGTCTTGTCCCGAGTGCTCGTCGCCGGTGTCGGCGCAGGATCGCTTCTGCGAGGCGTGCGGGCGCAACCTGCGCGTGCAGCGGACCCCGGTGGGTGGTCCGGGCGCGCAGTGGCCGCCGATGTGCGCGTGCGGTGGCGAGGAGTTCGATTCGGAGGGGTTCTGCGAGCAGTGCGGGCGGGCGCGTCCGTCGGCGCGGGACCGGGTCGAGTTCGTGCTGCCCGGTGTGGCGGGGGTGAGCGACCGGGGCAAGCGGCGGCAGCGCAACGAGGACTCGATGGCGTTCGGACGGGTCCGCGGGCGTGGTGTCGCGGTGGTGGTGTGCGACGGGGTGGCGTCGTCGGAGCGGGCCGAGCAGGCGTCGCAGACGGCGGTGGACACGGCGGTGGACGTGCTGCTGACCGGGTTGCAGTCCGGGTCGGACGCCGAGGTGACCACGACGGACGCGGTGGTGGCGGCGAACGAGGCGGTGGGCCGGTTGGCGCGGCCGGAGGCGGCCGAGGTGGCGCCGTCCTGCACGTTCGTGTCGGCGGTGGTCACCGACGATGCGGCGACGGTGGGCTGGGTCGGCGACAGCCGCGCCTACCTGGTGGCCGAGACGGGTGCGGCGCGGTTGACCACGGACGACACGTGGGCGGCGCAGCTGGTCGCGGAGGGCGTGCTGACCGAGGAGGAGGCGCTGACCGACCGGCGGGCGCACGTGCTGTCGCGGTGGTTGGGCGCGGACTCGGGGGTGGAGGCGCCGCAGACGGTGACGTTCAAGGTGGAGACGCCGGGGCTGCTGGTGCTGTGCAGCGACGGGTTGTGGAACTACGTGCCGGAGCCGGAGGACCTGCTGGCGGTGCTGCCGCGCGGGGTGACGCCGGTCGAGGTGGCTCGGGAGCTGGTCGAGGTCGCGTTGAAGGCCGGCGGGCACGACAACATCACGGTGGTCGTCGTTCAACTGCGGGGTGGGCATGGCGCTTGAGTTCGCCGTCGAGGTGTTCCAGAACGAGTACCTGCCGGAGGGGGCCGCGGAGGTCAACGCGATCGTCACGGTGACCGCGACCGGCACGGCGGCCGACGTGGCGCCGGTCGCGTCGGCGCCTGCGGACTTGCCGGATGGGGCCGAGGTGATCATCGTGGACACGTCCGGGTCGATGCGGTACCCGCCGACGAAGCTGGCCGCGGCGAAGCTGGCGACGGCGGCGGCGATCGACACGTTGCGCGACGGGGTGCGGTTCGCGGTGGTCGGGGGCACGGACTCGGCGCGCATGGTCTACCCGCGCGTCCAGGCGTTGGAGGTGGCGGGTCCGCGGACGCGGGAGGCGGCCAAGCAGGCGGTGCAGCGGTTGCGCGCGGACGGCGGCACGGCGATGGGCCAGTGGCTGCTGTTGGCCGACGGGCTGTTCGCCGACCACGTCGGCGGGCCGAAGCACGCGATCCTGTTGACCGACGGCGAGAACCAGCACGAGACGTCGCAGCAGTTGTCGCGGATCCTGGACCAGGTGGCGGGCCACTTCGCGTGCGACTGCCGGGGTGTGGGCACGGACTGGCAGGTGTCGGAGCTGCGCCGGATCTCCGAGGCGCTGCTGGGGACGGTGGACATCGTGGCCGATCCGGAGGGGTTGGCCGACGACTTCCGGTCCATGGCGGCGAACGCGATGGGCAAGGCGGTGGCGGACGTGTCGCTGCGGTTGTGGACGCCCGAGGGCGCGCAGGTGCGGTTCCTGAAGCAGGCGTCGCCGGGGCTGCTGGACCTGACCGGGCGGCGGGTGGAGGCGGGGCCGCGGACCGGTGACTACCCCACCGGGGCGTGGGCCGGTGGGGAGAGCCGCGACTACCACCTGTGCGTGGTGGTGAGGCCGGCGAAGGTCCGGGAGCGGATGCTGGCGTCGCGGGTGAGCCTGGTCGGGCCGTCGGGCGAGGTGCTGGGGCAGGGTCGGGTGATGGCGACGTGGACCGACGACACGGCGTTGTCGACCCGGATCAACTCCGAGGTCGCCCACTACACCGGGCAGGCGGAGCTGGCCGAGGCGATCCAGGACGGTCTGGAGGCGCGCAAGGCCGGTGACGTGGGCCGGGCGACGGCGAAACTGGGTCGGGCGGTGAAGCTCGCGCACGAGTCGGGCAACACGGACACGGCGAAGCTGCTGGCCAAGGTGGTGGACGTGGAGGACCCGAAGACCGGGACGGTGAAGCTGCGGGCGCGGGTGGCCGACGCGGACGAGATGACGCTGGACACCCGGTCCACCGTGACCAAGCGGGTCGGGAAGGGCTAGGGATGGCGACGTGCCCGGCCGGCCACGACTCGGCGACCGACGACTACTGCGACGTGTGCGGCGCGCCGATGCCGGACGGTTCCCCGGCCGCCACCTCCGTCGCCGCGCCCGACGCGACGTCGACGGTGGTCGAGGAGACGTGCGCGGCGTGCGGCGCGGTGCGGGTGGGCCGGTTCTGCGAGGAGTGCGGGCACGATTCGTTGAACCCGGTGGTCGCACCGCCCCCGGCGGTGGAAGCGCCGGTGTCGTGGCACGTGACGGTGGAGGCGGACCGGGCGTACTTCGACCGGGTGGTGGCGGTGGGTGGTCCGGACGCGGCCGCGATGGCGTTCCCGCAGTTCTGCCCGCCGCGCCGGTTCGAGTTGTCGGGTCGGCAGGTGTCGATCGGGCGACGCAGCCGGTCGCGGGGCATCTACCCGGGCATCGACCTGCTGGGCCCGCCGGAGGACCCGGGTGTCTCGCACAACCACGCGCTGCTGGTGGCGTCGGGTGACGGCTGGTCGGTGGTGGACCTGGATTCGACCAACGGCACCACGGTGAACGAGGGCGACGACCCGTTGCCGCCCAACCGCCCGCACCCGCTGGAGCCGGGCGACCGCGTCCACGTGGGCGCGTGGACCACGATCACCCTGCACCGGTCGGACGGCTAGCCCCAATACCAGTGACTTAGCGGCTACAGGTGTTGAAACGCTGGCATTACGGCGGTTCTGATTCGAGGTTCAGTCCGGCATGAGCGAAGAAGGCGTCGATCAGGTCGGGTCGGTACTGGATCCGTTTGAGCCGGTTCTTCACGATCGCGGCCAGGTGGTCGATGCCGTACTCCTGCGTAGACCAAACGCCGATCACGACCACGCAGGACACGCCGAGAACCGCACGATCAACCATGGCCTTTCAAAATCCGTAGTCGGCTCTCGCCAAACGTTCCCACCACCCTGGAGTGATGTTGTTACGATAACCACTTCCGTGATCGCCGGGAAACGTTCCCATCGAGCCACTGAATGACTTCTCCCGTTCAGGTGTTCGCGCGCCAGACGCAGAAATCGAGGAGACTACCGGCGGCCAGTGTGCCAAGATTTGAGAATGGAGATGTCCGACGTTACGCGTGCGATGGCGGCTGCGACTTCGGCCGCCGCATCGCTCGGCCTGCCGGTCAGCGGCGCAACCGTGCTCCACAACTCGAACAAGCTGGCACTGCGGCTGACGCCATGCGACGTCTTTGCCCGGGTCGCCCCTGTGGGACAAGAGGTTGCGCAGTTCGAAGTCGAGCTCGCTCAGCGGCTCGCCGAGGTCGGATGCCCGGTGTGCCCCTTGGAGCCTCGGGCGGACCCGCGTGTGTACACGCGCGATGGCTTCACAGTGACGCTGTGGACCTACTACGAGCCCGTGACACCTCACGTCTCACCAGTCGACTGCGCCAAGGCGCTGGAACTGCTGCACGTCGGCATGCGCAAGGTCGATGTGCCGAGCCCACGGTTCACGGACCGGATCACGGAGGCGGAAGAAGTCGTTGCCGACCCGGATCGCTCGCCGGAACTCGCCGACGCAGACCGCGTCTTCCTCAGCGGTAGACTGGCAAGCCTGCGACGAGCGATCGAGGAGCGCGGCGCCGTGGAGCAGCTGCTCCACGGCGAGCCGCATCCAGGCAATGTGCTCAGCACGAAAAACGGCCCGTTGTTCATCGACCTCGAGACGTGCTGCCGTGGACCCGTCGAGTTCGACCTCGCCCATGTTCCCGAGGCGGTCTGCGAGCACTACCCGAACATCGACCAAGGGCTGCTGGACGAGTGCCGACAGCTCGTCCTCGCGATGGTCGCAGCGTGGCGTTGGGAACTTGGCGACGAGTTTCCGAATGGGAGGCTGTTCGGAGAAGAATTTCTGCGCGCGCTGCACGACGGTCCTCCTTGGCCGACACTCGACACGATGAACAAGCGAGTGGGCGGCCTGTAGAAGTCGCCGAAGGTCAAGCAGTACAAGATTGCTGAGGTCAGCCGACTCGTCACCGCCCGGCCGGGGTCGAAATCGGCCTGAGCTGCGAAAACTGCTTAAGTCACTGGAATTGGGGCTAGCCGTCGCAGATCCTGACGGCCGGCCGGGCCCTGCCAGCCTCCCGGTTAGACTCCGTGTGCGTCGGATAAGATACGGAGACCATATCGTATGAGTTCCACAAGTCCTGGGCGGGACCGGCGGCGGACGGTGACGGTCATCAAGGACGCGCTGCGCGAGCTGCGCAACCAGTTGTCGCTGCTCAACCACCAGGTCTCACGGCGGCTGGAGCTCAAGGACGTCGATCTGGACTGCCTGGAGCTGGTGCTGGAGCACGGACCGATGACGCCGGGCGAGTTGGCGCGGCGGGCGGGGCTGCACCCGGCGACGTTGACCGGCATCCTGGACCGGTTGCAGCGGGCGGGGTGGGTGACGCGCGAGCGTGATCCGCAGGCGGCGGACCGGCGGGCGGTGACGGTGCGCGCGTTGAAGGACCGCAACGCCGAGTTGTTCGGGTTGTACGCGGGGATGAACTCGGCGCTGGACGGCCTGTTCGAGGGCTACAGCGAGGCGGAGCTGGCGTTGCTGGCCGACTTCCTGCGCCGGACGGCGGAGTTGGGCCGCACGGCGACGGAGGAGTTGGCCGGCGACTAGGACGACCCGGCCGCACGGGCCGCGGCCCGCTTTCCGCGGGTGCGGTCAGCGGGGAACGGCGTCGAGGGCTTTGAAGATGCGTTTGTCGGAGACGGTGTAGCGGGTGCCGATGGTCTGGGCGAAGTAGCTCAGCCGCAGTTCCTCGATCATCCACCGCACCTCGTCGAGCTCCTCGTGCGGTTCGTCGGCGGGCAGGGAGGCGCGCAGTGCGCGGTACTCGGAGTGGACGGCGTGGACGCGGTCCATCCACTCCTGGTCGCGGCGGACGTTCTCGGTCAGCTTCTCCAGCCGTCGCGCCATGCCCTGCAGGTAGCGGTGCACGTCGGCGAGCCGGTCGGCGCCGGCCTCGGTGACGAAACCGTTGTGCACCAGTCCGGTGAGCTGGGCGCGGATGTCGGCCAGCGATTCGTCGAACACCGCGCCGCGCACCCCGTTGATCCGCAGTTCGACGTCCTGCGCGGCCTCCAGCACCCGGCGGACCTTGTGCACCACGTCGAACGTGGTCTCGCCCAGGCCGCGGCGGACGTGGTCGGTGAGCTTGGTGAACGCGGCCTCGTCCCACACGGGTCCGCCGGCGTCGCGCAGGAGTTTGTCGACGGCGGCGGAAATGCAGTCGGCGAGCAGCGGGGCCACGCCGCCGTGCGGGTTGCGGGTGAGGGCGAGTTTCTCGGCGTTGTTGAGGCCGCGTTGCAGGGTCTTGACCGGGGAGGGCACGTTGAGCAGCAGCAGTCGGCGGGTGCCGCGCCACATGGCCTGGCGTTGCCGTCCGGGTGTGTCGAGGATTTCCACCGCGACCGTGTCGCCCTTGTCGACCAGCGCGGGGTAGGCGGTGACGACGATCCCGGACCGCTGCCGCTGCACCGTGCGGGGCAGGTCGCCGATGGTCCACGTGGTCAGGCCGGTGCGGGCGAGGTTGCTCGCGGCGGCGGCGAGGGTGGCCCGCAGCTGGCCTTGGAGCTTGGCCTTGAGCGCGGCGAGGTCCTTGCCCTGGGCGAGTTCGCGGTCGTTCTCGTCGACGATCTGGAAGGTGAGCTTGAGGTGTTCGGGCACCTGGTCGAGCTGCCACTGGTCGCGGGGCACGACGACGCCGGTCAACGTGCGCAGTTGGCGTTCCAGCGCGGGCAGCAGCGGTTCGTCGGTGGCGATGCCGGCCAGTGCGGCGGCGGCGACGTCGGGCACGGGCACGAAGTTGCGGCGCAGCGGTTTGGGCAGTGACCGGATGAGCGCGACGACGAGTTCGGTGCGCAGACCGGGGATCTGCCAGGACAGCGAGTCGTCGGGCAGGGTGGTCAGCGCGGGCAGCGGGAGGCGGACGGTGACGCCGTCGACGGCGGTGCCGGGTTCGAACCGGTAGGTCAGCGGCAGGCTGAGCCCGCCGCGGCGCAGTTCGTCGGGGTAGGCGTCGGGGGTGACTGCGGCGCGGTCGTTGACCAGCATCGCCTTGTCGAAGGTGAGCAGGTCGGGCTCGGTGTGGCGGGCCTTCTTCCACCAGGTGTCGAAGTGCCGGGCGGAGACGATGTCGGCGGGCACGCGCTGGTCGTAGAAGTCGTAGAGGGTCTCGTCGTCCACGACGATGTCGCGGCGCCGCGCCCGGTTCTCCAGTTCCTCGACCTCGGCGAGCAGTTCCCGGTTGTGGTGGAAGAACTTGTGGTGGGTGGTCCACTCCCCCTGCACCAGGGCGTGCCGGATGAACAGCTCGCGGGACAGCTCGGGGTCGATGCGCCCGTAGTTGACCTTGCGGGACGCCACGATCGGCACGCCGTAGAGCGTGACCTTCTCCAGGGCGACGACGGAGCCGCGCTTGGCTTCCCAGTGGGGTTCGCTGTAGGTGCGTTTGACGAGGTGTCCGGCCAGGTTCTCGGCCCACTCGGGTTCGATCTTGGCGACGGTGCGGCCCCACAGCCGGGAGGTCTCGACGAGTTCGGCGGCCATGACCCACTGGGGTGGTTTGCGGAACAGCGCGGAGCCGGGGAAGATCGCGAACTTCGCGTTGCGGGCGCCCAGGTACTCGGTGGCGGCGCGCTTGCCCGGATCGCGCTTGGGGACGTCCTTGACGCCGATGTGGGACAGCAGCCCGGACAGCAGCGAGATGTGCACGTTGCGCGGGTCGGCGGGCTGGTCGTTGACGTGCACGCCGAGGGTTTTCGCGACCTGCCGCAGCTGCTGGTAGATGTCCTGCCACTCGCGCACGCGCAGGTAGTTGAGGAACTCGTTGCGGCACAGCCGGCGGAACTGGTTGGACGACAGCGCCTTCTGCTGCTCGCGCACGTACTGCCACAGGTTGAGGAACGCGGTGAAGTCCGACTCCGGGTCCTTGAACCGGCCGTGGAACTCGTCGGCGGCCTGCTGCTTGTCCGACGGCCGTTCGCGCGGGTCCTGGATGGACAGCGCGGCGGCGATGACCATGACCTCGCGGACACAGCCGTTGCGGTCGGCCTCGATCACCATGCGCGCCAGGCGCGGGTCGACGGGGAGCTGGGCGAGTTTGCGGCCCAGCGGGGTGAGCTTCTGCTCGGCGGGCAGCAGCGCGCCCAGTTCCTGCAGCAGCTGCACGCCGTCGTTGATGTTGCGGGCCTCGGGCGGGTCGATGAACGGGAACGCGGCGATGTCGCCCAGGCCGATGGAGGTCATCTGCAGGATGACCGAGGCCAGGTTGGTGCGCAGGATCTCCGGGTCGGTGAACTCCGGGCGCGCGTCGAAGTCGTCCTCGCTGTAGAGGCGGACGCAGATGCCCTCCGACACCCGGCCGCAGCGGCCCTTGCGCTGGTTGGCCGAGGCCTGGGAGACCGGTTCGATCGGCAGCCGCTGCACCTTGAGGCGGTGGCTGTAGCGGGAGATGCGGGCCGTGCCGGGGTCCACGACGTACTTGATGCCGGGCACGGTCAGCGATGTCTCGGCGACGTTGGTGGCGAGCACGACGCGGCGGGCGGTGTGCGGCTGGAACACGCGGTGCTGCTCGCCGAACGACAGCCGCGCGTACAGCGGCAGGATCTCGGTGTTGCGCAGCTCCAGGGCGGCCAGGGCGTCGGCGGTGTCGCGGATCTCGCGTTCGCCGGACAGGAACACCAGCACGTCGCCGGGTCCCTCGGCCTGCAGTTCGCGCACGGCGTCGCAGACGGCCTGGGTCTGGTCGCGGTCGGGGTCGGCGTCCGGGTCGTCGGGGTCCACGATCGGCCGGTAGCGGACCTCGACGGGGTAGGTGCGGCCGGAGACCTCGATGATCGGGGCGTCGCCGAAGTGGCGGGAGAACCGCTGCGGGTCGATGGTCGCGGAGGTGATGACGACCTTGAGGTCGGGGCGGCGCGGCAGGAGCTGTTTGAGGTAGCCGAGCAGGAAGTCGACGTTGAGGCTGCGTTCGTGGGCCTCGTCGATGATGATCGTGTCGTAGCGCGACAGCATCCGGTCGGTCTGCAGCTCGGCCAGCAGGATGCCGTCGGTCATGAGCTTGACCAGGGTGTCCTCGCCGGACTGGTCGGTGAACCGGACCTTGTAGCCGATCGCGCTGCCCAGTTCGGTGTCCAGCTCCTGGGCGACGCGTTCGGCGACGGTGCGGGCGGCGAGGCGGCGGGGCTGGGTGTGGCCGATCTGGCCGAGCACGCCGCGGCCGAGTTCGAGGCAGATCTTGGGCAGCTGGGTGGTCTTGCCGGAGCCGGTCTCGCCGGCCACGATCACGACCTGGTGGTCGCGGATGAGCGCGGCGATGTCGTCCTTGCGGTTGCTGACGGGCAGCTCGGCCGGGTAGGTGATCTTCGGCACGGCCTCGCGGCGCAGCGCCACGCGCAGCTCGGCGGCCTCGATCTCGGCTTCGATCCCGGCCAGGACGGCGTCGCGGGCCGTGTCGTCGCGGACCTTGCGTGCGCCGTCGAGCCTGCGTTCCAGCCTCCGCTGGTCCCGCGACATGAGTTCGGACAGGCGTTTGCGCAGGTCAGCGTGCGACATCGTGTTCATTTGGGGTCAAGGATATCGGGGCCGGACCGGTGGGGCCGCCGATTATCGGATGGGCGACAGGACGAGTCGGGAAGGTGCCGGGCGGCGAGCCGGTCCGACGCTACACGGCGGTCGACTTCGCCGACGCGGTGCGGGACGTGGACGTCGTGTTCGACACCGTCGGCGGCGACCTCGCGGCCCGCTCCGTGCCCACCGTCAAGGACGGCGGCATCGTGGTGACCATCCTCGGCAACGGCTACGACCAGCTGGTCGAGGCCGCGGGCACTCGCGTGCGCACCGCCGTCCTGCTGGTCGAACCGGACCGGCAGGGTCTGCTCGCCCTGGCCGAACTCGCCGAGAACGGCGCGCTGCGCCCCGAACTGGACTCCGTGCTGCCGCTGGCCGAAGCCGCCAAGGCCCACGAGCTGATCGACTCCGGCCACACCCGCGGCAAGATCGTGCTCACCCTCGTCTGAGCCGGTCCCGCACGTCCATCAGGGCCTGACCGAGCAGGTTCAGGCCCAACCAGGTGCTCGGGTCGGCCGCGCGCTCGTCGTCCGCGGCCAACCCGATGCCCCAGATCCGGTCCAGCGGGCTCGCCTCCACCAACACCCGGTCCCCGGTGCCCAGCAGGTACTCGCGCGCGTCGTCGTGCGCACCGAACTTCGCCAGGTTCCCGCGCACCACGACGTCGAGCCGATTGGCCACCCACGTGCCTTCGTCGAACCCCCGCACCTGCTGGCCCAGCGACCTGGCCTCGCCGGGCGTGGATGCCGCGAGCACCCGGGCGGCGGTGTCCTCGTCGCCGAACAGCAGCGCCTTGCCGCACATCATGAAGTGCTCGGCGGTCCGGTAGGTCCGCCCGTCCACCGTGAACGGCCCTTCCCACCACTGGCTCAGGCATTCCGCGCCGACCGGCGCGCCCGGCACCCCTTCGGGCTTCCAGAAGAACACGTAGTCCGTCACGGCGCAGACGATGTCACACGACAACCGCACAGCGGACCACAAAAGACAAAAGCAAAGGCAAGGAGGTTGCCCACTCCTTGCCACTCTCAACTTATAGCGCACAGGGGGTCTTGCCGCAAGACCCCGGTTGTGCTGCAGAATCTCCGGCCGAAGCCGGTACCTGCGGAAATCAGGGTCTTGCGGGACGTCGAAATACAGCGTTGTCGAATGGGGGGTTTTCATGATTGACGTGATCGTTGCCGGTGGCGGACCGACCGGCATGATGCTGGCCGGTGAATTGCGGTTGCACGGCGTGCACGTGGTCGTGCTGGAGAAGGACGCGGAGCCGACCAGGATCGAGCGCTCGCTGGGCCTGCACGCGCGCAGCGTCGAGGTGATGGACCAGCGCGGACTGCTGGAGCGGTTCCTCGCGCTGGGCCGGCAGTACCCGCTCGGTGGTTTCTTCGCCGGCATCATCAAGCCCTCGCCGGACCGGCTGGACACCGCGCATCCGTACATCCTCGGCATCCCGCAGACCACCACCGACCGCCTGCTGACCGAGCACGCCACCGAGGTCGGTGCCGAAATCCGGCGCGGCTGCGAACTGGTCGGGCTGAGCCAGGACGAGGACGGGGTGACCGTCGAGCTGGCCGATGGCACGCAACTGCGCTCTCGCTACCTCGTCGGGTGCGACGGCGGCCGCAGCACGGTGCGCAAGCTGCTCGGCGTCGGTTTCCCCGGCGAGCCCGCCAGGAAAGAGTGGCTGCTGGGTGAGGTGGAGTTGACCGCGTCGCCGGAGACGGTGGCGGCCGTGGTGGCCGAAGCCCGCGAGACCCACAAGGGGTTCGGCGTCGGGCCCATCGGCGACGGGGTGTACCGCGCCGTCGCGCCCGCAGCCGGAGTGGCCGAGGACCGCACGGTCCCGCCGACCCTGGACGAGCTGAAGCAACAGATCCGGGAGGTCGCCGGCACCGACTTCGGCGTGCACTCGCCGCGCTGGCTCTCCCGGTTCGGCGACGCCACCCGGCTGGCCGAGCGGTACCGGGTAGGTCGGGTGCTGCTGGCCGGCGACGCGGCGCACATCCACCCGCCGATGGGCGGACAGGGCCTCAACCTCGGCATCCAGGACGCGTTCAACCTCGGCTGGAAGCTGGCCGCCGAGATCAACGGCTGGGCACCGGAGGCGCTGCTGGACAGCTACCACACCGAACGGCACCCGGTGGCCGCCGCCGTGCTGGACAACACCCGCGCGCAGGCGGAGCTGATGTCCCCCGAGCCGGGTGCCCAGGCGGTGCGTCGGCTGCTGACCGAGCTGATGGACTTCGAGGACGTGAACCGGTACCTGATCGAGAAGATCACCGCGATCGGGGTCCGCTACGACTTCGGCGAGGGCCACGAACTGCTCGGCCGGCGGATGCGGGACGTGGCGCTGAAGGGCGGACGCCTCTACGGGCTGATGCACGGCGGCCGCGGGCTGCTGCTCGACCAGACCGGCCGGCTCTCGGTGGCGGGCTGGGCGGACCGGGTCGACCACGTCGTGGACGTCAGCGAGGAACTGGACGTGCCCGCCGTGCTGCTGCGGCCGGACGGCCACGTGGCGTGGGTCGGTGAAGACCAGCAAGACCTGCTCGGCCGGCTGCCCACGTGGTTCGGCGCCGCCACCGGCTGAGCGCGCAGTGGTCCGGTCGAGCCGGCGCGGTCCGGTGCCGTACCACGCCGCCTCGAACACCAAGGGACTAACGCGGCGGCAGGGGCAGCGGCAGCGCGGGCAGCCCGTCCATGCTGACCGCGTTGTAGTCCTTGCTCTGGCAGTACGTGTTGAACTCGTCGTCGGACTTGCGTCCGAAGTAGTCCGCGTGCAGCGTCCGTTCCCCTTGGTAGTCCATGAACGGCACAGCGAACCCACAGGTGTCGCTGATCAGCTTCGCGGTCACCACCACGACCGCCCGCAGCGCGGGTCCGTCCGCGTCGCCGAACCCGGCCACCAGCTCGGGGAACCTCGGATCGTCGCGGAACACCGGCTCACCCGTGCCGTGCACGCGCACGATGTTCGGCGGACCGTCGAACGCACACCACATCAACGTGATCCTGCCGTTCTCCCGCAGGTGGGCGATGGTCTCGGCGTGGCTGCCGCCGAAGTCCAGGTACGCCACCCGCCGGTCGTCCAGCACCCGCCACGTGCCCCTGCGGCCCTTCGGCGACACGTTTACGTGCCCGTCGGCCGACAGCGGCGCGGTGGCGGTGAAGAACACCGGCTGCGCCTCGATGAACTCGCGCAGGCGTCCTTCGATGCGTTCATAGGTCTTACCCATGCCGCCAGTATCGCCTTACTCGCCGACGACCCGGTAACGCCGGACGCCGCCGCCCTTGAGACCGGGGAACGACTGGACACGCTGCCACACCGCCGACAGACCGACCGCGCCGTTGCCGCGCGCCAACGCGTCCTCGTGCGCCTCGGCCGACGTCCACTCGGCGTAGTTCAGCATCCGCATCCCGTCCTCGCTCACGTGGAAGGTCGCGGAAATCCCGCCGGGATGCGGCACCTCCTCGTCCGCCAACGCGGCGAACACCAGGTCGATCCACTCCTCGGCGACATCGGGCCGGTCGAACTCCGCCTCCACCAGCACCACGCACCCCACCGGCCGTTCCGGGTCGGCCATGACACCGGACCGGTAGCGGCGGTAGGCGACGGCCCCGTCCACCTCGGCCGGGCCGGACCACTGCGAGTAGGTGACGATCCCGCCGTCGTCCAGGCTCTCCAGCCACCGCACGTCCAGCAGGCCGTCGGGGCGCGGGTCGAACGGCACGCGGCCGTGGTTGACGAGCACGAGCTTGGCGTCTTCACGGTTCAGATCCATGCCGACGACGCTAGGTACGGCAGCCTGGCCCCTGAATCCGTCACATGACTGGCGCAACGTTATTGCAAATAATTGGCGGCAAGATCAGACTCCGATCATGGCACCCGAGATCCGCCGTTCCCTGGTCCAGCACTCCCTGCTCCGCCGAGACCCGCACGCGGTGCTGCGCCGACTGCTCGAACACGTCCCGCCCGGCACCCGCCCGGACGCGCCGGGCAAGGAGTTGGAGCAGCGGATCGCCGACCTGCTCGGCAAACCGGCCGCCCTGTTCTTCCCCTCCGGCACGATGGCCCAGCAGACCGCGCTGCGCGTGCACGCCGAACGCACCGGCCGCCGCACGTTCGCCGCGCACCCCCAGTGCCACCTCGCGGTGTGGGAGGAGGAGGGCTACAACGCCGTCCACGGCCTGCGCCACAAACAGGTCGGCGACCACCACGGCCTGATCACCTTCGACGACCTCGCCGAGGTCCGCGAACCCCTCGCCGCGCTGCTGCTGGAACTGCCTCAGCGCGACATCGGCGGCCTCCTGCCCACGTGGGAGGACCTGGTCGCGCAGACGAAGTGGGCGCGGGACGGCGGCGCCGCGGCGCACATGGACGGCGCCCGCCTGTGGGAGGCGCAGACCTACTACGAACGGCCGTTCGCCGAGATCGCCGACCTGTTCGACACCGTCTACGTCTCCCTCTACAAAGGACTCGAAGGCGTGCGTGGCGCGGTGCTCGCGGGCGATCAGGAGACGATCGACGCCGCGTCGGTGTGGCGGCGCAGGCTCGGCGGCGCGACCCCGGACGCCTGGCCGCCTGCCGTCACCGCCCTGATGGGCCTGGACGAGGTGCTGCCGAGAATGGCCGAGTTCCGCGACCACGCCCGCGCGGTGGCCGCCGCGATCAACGCCGACGGCTACGCCCGCACCCGTCCGGAGGTGCCGCAGACGCCGCTGTTCCACATCCACCTGCCCGCGTCGAAGGACGCCGTCGCGGCCGCGGCGAAGCGCATCCTGGAGGAGACCGGCGTCGAACTGCCGCAGCACCCCAAGGCGTCCCCCGATCCGACGCGGTGCGGCATCGAGCTGACCATCGGCGTGGCGTCACTGGAGTTCACCCCGCAGGAGGTAGCCGACCTGATCCGACAACTGCGCTGATCCGGCACCAGCGCTAGCCCGGCGATTCCGCCTGGCCGGCAACCGTGTCCGCCTGGCCGGCAACGGCGCCGAGCCGACGTCGCAGCAGGTCGCGTTCGGCGGCGTTCCCGGCCAGGCTCAACGCCGTCCCGTAGGCCTCGGCCGCCGCCGAATCCCGCCCCATCCGGCGCAGCAGATCGGCGCGGACGGCGTGGAACAGGTGGTAGCGGCCCATCGGGGAGTTCTCCGGTGCCAGGCCGTCGACCAGCGCCAACGCCGCCTCCGGCCCGTCGACCTCGGCCACCGCGACGGCCCGGTTCAACGCCACCACCGGCGTCGGCGTCAACGCCAGCAGGTGGTCGTACAACCGCACGATCTGCGTCCAGTCCGTGGGTGGCGGGTCGCTGTGCACGGCGTTGATCGCCGCCTGCACCTGGTACGGGCCCGGCCGGTTGCGGCGCAGGCACCGCCACACCAACTCCCGGCCCTCCGCGACCATCGCGCCGTCCCACCGCGACCGGTCCTGCTCGGCCAACCGCACCAGCCCGCCGTCCGGGCCGGTGCGCGCCGGACTCCGGGCGTGCAGCAACAGCATCAACGCCAACAGCCCCACGACCTCCGGCTCGTCGGGCATCAGCTCCGCCAGCACCCGCCCGAGCCGCACCGCCTCCGCGCACAGGTCCTCGCGCACCAGCGCGTCACCCGAACTGGCCGAGTAGCCCTCGTTGAACACGAGGTACACCACCGCCAGCACGGCACGCAGCCGGTCGGGCAACTCCGCCTCGCCCGGCACCCGGTAGGGGATCCGCGCGTCCCGGATCTTCGCCTTCGCCCGCACCAGCCGCTGCGCCATGGTCGCCTCCGGCACCAGGAACGCCCGCGCGATCTCCGCCGTGGACAACCCGCCGAGCAACCGCAACGTCAACGCCACCCGCGCCGGCGCGTTCAACGCCGGGTGACAGCACGTGAAGATCAACCGCAGCCGCTCGTCACCCACCGCGTCCACCTCGAAAGCCTCGTCGACGGCGTGCTCGGCACCGGCGTGCAGCAACGCGGCCTGGGCGTGCTTGTCGTCGCGCGACGCCTCCCGGCGCAGCCGGTCGATCGCCCGGTTGCGGGCCGTGGTGATGATCCACCCCGCCGGGCTCGGCGGCACACCGGTCGCCGGCCAGCGCCGCACGGCCTCGGTGAACGCGTCCTGGACCGCCTCCTCGGCGATGTCGATATCGCCGAAGACGCGGACCAGGACGGCCACCGAACGGCCGTACTCGGCCTGGAAGACCTGTTCGACCGACGTCACGTCAGCCGGGGTCAGCCGGGGAGGTCCTGGAACGGCCGCACCTCGACCGGCAGCGTGCACGCCACGCTCATCCGGCGCCCCCACTCCAGCGCGGCGTCCAGGTCCGGCACGTCGATGATGTTGAAGCCACCGATGTGCTCCTTCGACTCGGTGAACGGCCCGTCGGTGACGATCACCTCGCCGTTCTCCTGCGGCCGCAGCGTGGTCGCCGTCTCCGGCGCGTGCAGGCCACCGGAGAACACCCACACCCCGGCCGTCCGCATGTCCCCGTCCACCGCCTCCACGTCCTTCATGATCCGCTCCAGCACCTCCGGCTCCGGGATGCCGTAGCCGGTCGGCTCGATCACGCTGATCAGGTACTGGGTCATCTCGTCCTCCACAGGTCGGGGTTCCTGCCCTCTACACGAACGGCCGACGACCCGATCGACACGACGCCGAAGAAAATTCTCGGCCGACCCGGACGAGCCCGCTGGGGGAGGGGCCGGCGGGTGGTCGCGCGGTCCTCGTTGTTTCAACCGACGTTCCACCGTCCGGATAACGGCGTTTTCGTACGTTGTCGGGCGACGATCACCCGATCGTGCGACCGAACCGTCCGGCGCCCAGGATTCTGACCAGGGAAAAGGTGACCCGGGCAGATGAACCCCGCCGTGCCCGGCGGCGGTTCGGACACCGGCGGCTCCACCACGGACAGGTTCTCCACCGGCCCCGGCCCGCTCAGCACGACCGCCCGAGCATCGCCCCGGTCAACCGTGGTGCTCCAAGACGGCGTTGAGCATCCGCACCAACTCCTCCCGCTCGGCCACCGACAGCGGCGCCAGCAGCGCGTCCTGAGCCTGCCCCAACACCCGGTCGAGGTGGCGCAGGTGGGCCATCCCCGACGGGGTGATGCTCACGATGTTGCGCCGCTTGTCCGCCGGGTCGGGCCTGCGTTCGAGGAACCCCTTGTCCGCCAGCTCGTTCACCGTGGCCACCACGTCACTGCGGTCCAGCCCGCACCGTCGCCCGAGGTCGGCCTGACTGGCCTCGCCGAACTCGTCCAGCGCGGCCATCAGCGAGTAGTGGTAGCGCCGCGCGTCGACCGCGCCCAGGGCGTCCGACACGAGCCGGTGCGCGTGGATCGTGGTCTGGCCGAGCAGCCAGGTTGCCGCGCCGCGCAACCGTCGGGGCGCACCTCTGGTCTCCATGCCGCCGCAGTCTACCCACTTGTTGGCCATGCCAACGACCGGCTCGACCACGTCCGCGACCAGAGGGACAGCGGCATCCGTCCACTAACCCCTCGAACTGGCGAAAAATGTTTAACAATCTCGAATGACCGTGCGTTCGCGACGATTCACCCGGCTGAGTATGCTTTTTCAGCCAGCCGGGACTCGACCGAAGTGCCCGGTCACGATAAGACTTGGTGCGGTGTCCGCGCCGAACCCGACGGTCGGCGCGGGTTTCGAGTCCCACGTTTCGGTGGCGCCCGGCCGGAACGGCCGGAGTCGATTCGATAAACGACATGGAGTTTCAATGATGAAAAAGGCTCGACTTGTTGCGGTGTCGTTCGCCGCACTGCTCGCACTGTTCTCGCTCTCCGGCATCGCCCAGGCGTCCCCGGCCCTCAGCACGGCCACCGACGCTGTCACCGAGGTGGCATTCGCGCAGGTAGACACCCGGACGGCCGCCGATGACGCGACACGGGGACAGAAATATTGCGGCAAATGGAGCGACAAGCACGTCAAGGTCACCTGCCACTACGACGTCAAACCCGTTAGAGTGACAATCAAGATCTTCTTCAAGGGGCATCTGGTCAAGGAGTCGACCCTGAAGAAGGACGACAGGGTCTGCGTCGAAAAGCACGGCCACAAGATCTGCGTGAAGGTCGATTTCGACCGCAAGGACAAGTGCTTCAAGGTCGTTATCGTGCACGACGGCAAGCACGTGTGGAAGAAGGAGACCTGCTGGAAGGACTGACGTAGGGCCGCAGGGGTGGTGTGGCATGCCGAGTCACGGCATGCCACACCACCCCGGTGCCGACCTCGGCACAGGTTCAGGCGTGCCCGCCGACCGCGACCGCGCCGATGGTCAACTCCGGCCGCCCCTCCAGGAACCCGCCGACCCACGCCACCTGCTCGTCCAGTTCGGCCAGGTGCGCCTTCGACAGCGTCCCGAACGGCTCCACCGTGACGACGATCCGCTTGCCCGACCGCTTCTGGTGCCACACCCCGGCCACCACACCGTCCACCAGCAGCACCGGGAAGTTCCCCGCCTGCCCACCCGACAGCGCCCGCTCGAACGCCCGACCCGGGAACACCACCTCACGCGGGTGACTGCCCACCACGTACGCGTCGAAGTAGGGCAGCAACCGCACCCCGCCCGGTGGCTCGTCCGGCCACTGCGTGTCGCCCCGCACCACCCAGCCGCCGTCGACCTCCTCCAGGTCGGCCCGCTCGAACAGCTCGTTCACCCACCGCTTCGGCGCGGCCAACCACTTCGCGAAGTGCGCCTGTGTCGCCGGCCCGTAGGACCGCAGGTAGGCGTGCAGCAGCTCCACCGCGCCGTCCGCGGCCGGCGTGAAACCCGGCAGCCACCGCTGCGGGCTGGTGTAGGCGGTCTTGCGGCCCTTGTTCGGCGCGAAACACATCGCGCCGAGATTCGACGCCGTACCCATCGCCTCCACCCACCGCGGCCACGGCGTCCCGCCGAACGCCTCCATCACCCGCTCGCCCGCCCACGGCCCGGTCCGCTCGACCACCGCCTCGGTCAGCTCGTCGGCGGTCAGCTCCGCGTCCCGCAACGCGTCCGCGATCGCCGCCACCACCTCGGCGGTCTGCTGCGGCGTGAGCAGCATCAGCCGATGCGGCAACTGCGCCAACGCGCCCGTCCACATCGGCAGGTCCACCGCGGGCAGCAGGTGCACCGTGCCGCGCGGCCCCCGCGTCTTCACCAACGTCCGGTCCACCCACAACGCGTCCCGCACCTGCTGCCGGGTCAGGTTCGTGCGCAACCCGACCGACAACTCCGCCGCCGACATCACCTGGGCGTGCACCCCGCACATCGCACGCACCACGCCGACCGGGTCGTCCGACGTCTCGATCAACGAGTGCCGACGCAACCGCCGGCCGATCACCCGGTCCATCAGAGCTTCCCGAAGAACGCGCGAACCTCGCCCGCGAACAACTCGGGCACCTCCAACGCCACGAAATGCCCACCGGGCCTGGCATCCGGCCAGTGCGCGATGTCGTTGTGCCGCTCGGCCAGCCGCCGAATCCCCGGCACACCGCGCCGCCACCCGTCACCCGGCGACTGCTCCACCCAGCGGGCACGGTCGGCAAGGTCGGCAAGGTCGGTCTGCGGCACGGCGATGCGGAAGTCTCGGATCTCGGTCACGACACCGACGCTAGAAGCCATCCAGGTCAGAAACCGTCCTAGATGGGCCCCGGATGCCCGAACCGCGCGATCCGCAGCCCACCCTCCACCACCACCGTGTCGACCAACCGGAACCCCAGACCCTCGTACAACGCGATCGCGGGCGCGTTGTCCGCCCCCGTCGACACGATCACCGGACCGCCCTCGGCCAGCACCTGCTCCACCAACCGACGCGCGAATCCCAGCCGGAAGTGGCTCGGCGCCACGCACAACCGGTCGATGTCCAGCACACCGTCGACCTTCGCGTAGCCGACGAACGCCACCAGATCACCGTCGACGTACCCGCCGAGCCACCGCAACGGCAGTCTTCTGACGTCGTCGACCGACTCGTGCAACGGCGGCATCGCCGTGCTCCCGATCAACTCCGCCTCCACCGCGTAGGACTGCAACGCGATCCGGTGCACGGCCTCCGCCGTCGTGTCGTCGGTGAGGTCAAGAGGAACGATCATGCGACCACCGCCTGCTGTGCGTGGGAAAGGTGAGACGAAGGTTGCCATTCGGTGATCGATCCAACCATCGCTCAACGATCGTCCGGGCGCGGCGCCCACCGGACCACGGGCGGGGCGCTGCCGCCTACCGGCGTGTGTGCGAGCTGTTCGTGGTGTCCGGTGGACCGGCGATCGCGGCGAGCTGCAGCTTGGTCTCGTCCGCGCTGCCGGGCACGGCAGTCATGATCACGATCTTGAGCTCGGAGTCACCGTCGGTCAGCACATCGCAGTCCACGGTGATGGGCCCCACCGAGGGGTGCTCGATCGTTTTCCGGTCCTCACGGTGAGCGGCCACCGTACCGATCGCCCACAGCTCGGCGAACCGTCGGTTGCCTGCACTCAACACGCGGATCAGCTCCGCCAGTCGCGTGTCGTCGGGGAAGCGGCCGGTGGCGCGGCGCAGGTCGGACACGACGGCGAGGTCGGTGGCGTCGGTGGCCCCCTCGTCCAGGATGGTCACCGGCCATAGCGAGAGGTGGGCAGGACCCGCACTCACCGGGAACCTGTCACGGGCGAAATTGCGCAGCTGCGGTGGTGACGACGAGGGGTCGCCCAGCAGCCCGGCCCAATGGCGGTTCCACCAGATCAGCTGCCAGTCCGCCGCGAACACGGCGACCGCGACGTTCCCGAGCCGGCTGAGCACACGGTGAACGCCGGGTGGGATGTGACCGGAGATCGCGCCGTCCGCCGGCGGGACGAGGTGGGCCAGCCGGTACAGATGATCCCGCTCGGCGGTGGACAGTTGCAGCGCGCGTGCCAGGGACGCCACCACCGACGCCGAGGGCCTCATGGCCCGCCCCTGCTCCAGGCGCACGACGTAGTCGACCCGACACTCCGGCGAGTTCGGCGAGCTCCTCGCGGCGTAGCCCGACCGCGCGGCGCGATCTGCGTCTGCGCTCCGGTCGGTTCGTTGGCCGTCGCCGCCGGCCTGGTGGGGCCGTCGTACGGCCAGGTCGTCACCGTGGCCGGCACCGGCTCGTCGTAGTCGACATGGGAGACCGCGACGGCGGCCGGCCTTTCCGCGTAGATCGTCAAGGTCGTGCAGTGGCCGTCGGGCAGCTCCTCAAGTCCAGGGGTAGGGCCGCCGCGGCGCGGTCCACCAGCCGAGAACCGGCCACGCCACCAGGTCGATGCCGGTCAGCAGCAACGGGAACCAGACGCCCGGCTTCCCGGCGTGCACCTCTCGTGCTTTCAAGAGCAAACCGGCGATCACCAGCGAGATCGACGCCTCGACCGGCGGGCCGTCTTCCCACAGCGGGAGGACGAGCCCGACCAACACCGGTAACGCCCACACGACTACCCCCACAAGCGCGCCACCCTAGCGGTCCGCCATGGCGCCGGACGGGGCGTGAGGGACACCGGGTTGGCGCCCCTCACGCCCACGGTCGTGCTACTTCGGGGGCGGCGGGACCAGGCAGGTCACCGGCGTCGACTGGTTGCCCGACGCGTCCACGCCGTAGACGAGGGCGTCGCCGTTGAGCGTGATGCGCCAGTCGATGTCACCGACACCGGGCTTCTGGGTCGGCGTCGCGCCCGGCGCCTGCATCAGCTTGATCTTCGTGCCGGTCGGGAACCCGCCGAACACGGCCGGGCTGGCCGAGTCCGCGACGAAGATCTGCGGGTTCGGGTCGACCGCGTCGGTCGCGCTCAGCACGAAGAAGCCGTCCTCGTTGTCGGCCGGCGGGATCGTGCCGCCGGCCGGGTTGTTGGTGGGCGAGCACGTCACGACCGGGGGAGTGGTGTCCACCCAGTCCTTCAGCACGTCATCGCACACCTGGTGGCCGGCGGCGTGGGTGAAGCAGCCGCGGATCGAGTCCGTGCCGAGGCCCGAGAGGCCCTGGGTGGCCGGGTAGGTGAAGTCGGCCGTGCCCGCGGCGGAGGTGTTCGCGCCACCGGCCGCGCCCGCGTTCGGGCCGTTCAGGATGGAGAAGGCGACCGCCGTGTCCGGCACCGGGTCACCGAAGTCGTCGGTGACGGTGGCGGTCACGGTGTGCGTCTGGCCGGGCGTGCCCAACTCGTTGACCTCGTGCTCGGGCTCCACGTCGATGGCCGCGGCGCACCCGCGCACGTTCACCGTCGGGTTGTCGAACGCCACGACGTGACCCTCGGCGTCGGTGTAGGCGACCGACGGGTTGACCGCGAGCGCACCGCCACCGGCGGCCGGGAGGTGGGTCGCGGTGAACGTCAGCGTCACCGATTCGGTGCCCAGCTTGTCGATCGTCCAGGTGAGCTGGTTGCCCGCCTGGTTGACGACGCCCTTGGAGACCGCCGCGCCGCTGATCGAGAACTGCGGGGCGACCGTGTCGACCACGGTCACGCCGGTCGCCGCGGGCACCACGATGGCCGCGCCGATCGCTTCGAAGACCTCCTGCAGGTCGTCCGCGCCGGGGGCGAAGAAGTAGTGCGTCCCGTCCGGGTCGGTGGTCCAGTCCTGGATCTCGGCTTCGTTGACCGAGCCGAGGCCGATGCCGAAGATCTCGGTGCCGGCCGCGCGTGCCGCCGCCGCGTCATCGCTCGCGTCGCCGCCCTCGGTCGTCTCGCCGTCGGTCATGATGACCATCTTCTTGGCGTTGCCGGGCAACGAGCCGGCGAGCTGCGCCTGGCCGGTGGAGATGGCGGCGGAGTGGTTCGTGAGGCCGTCGGCGACCAGCGCGTCGATGGCGGCCTTGACCGCGTTCGCGTCGGACGTGAGCGGCGTGTCCACCGAGGCGGCGGAGGAGAAGCTGACCACTCCCAGCCGGCTGCCGTTGGCCACGACGCCGTTCAGCGAGCCGTCGGTGGCTTCGTCGATGATGTCGACGAACGCCTTGGCGGCCACCTTCAGCGCGTCGATCGGCTGGCCCTGCATGCTGCCGGACCGGTCGAGGACCAGTTCGACGTCCACCGGGTTGCCGGCGATGCCGGTCTCGGCGTCGAGCGTCACGGTGACCGGGACCGAGCCGCCGCAGACGATGTCCGTCACGCCGAGCGTTTTCGAGCCGGTCACCGTGCCACCCGCGGCCGTGGCGGCGGGGGTGGTGGCGAGTGGGGCGGCGAGTGCGGCCAACAGGACCGCGGTCACGCCGAAGGCCCGTCTTCGGGTGTTCTCGTGCATTCGGGATCGCACCTCCTCGTGCGTGCGCCGACATAACGCGGATTCCCCTCTGGAAGCACGCGTACGCATTCCGGCGAAGCCGGGTTTCGTCAATTCTTGAACCGGTGCGGACCAGCGAAGATTCGACTGGATGACAGTTCCGTGCGGGCCGGGATGGTGTCGGCAGAGTGAGATTAGTTGCGGTGGGGTCGAATGCCCAATACATTCACCCGATCGGGGGAGTTTGAATTGCGTGTTCGTTCAAGGCGGGTTGATCGTTACATTGATTTGCCGAATTGCGGGGACAGCACACTGCTGTGTGGTCGGGTCGCACATTTGTACGACTGATATCGGCGGAAGACACACTCTCTGTGGCCTCAAGTCCGGCCAGGCAGTGGCGACCGTCCCACGTACGACGCGTTCCGAGCCGCGACCGGCTGAGAGGCCGGGCCGGGACCGGGGGGCCAACGCGGTCGCTCCGGCGTGCGGCGGGCTCTCCCCTTGCGCCATGGCGGTCGAAATCCACTGGCCCTACGTCCGCCGGGCGGCCGGACAGCGGCTGATCTCGATCACATCAGCGCGTTGACCGGCATCTTCCACGACCGGCTCAAGAGCACCGTGCCGTTCCCCGTGGACATCGCGTCGGACGCACTGGTCCGATGACGCTCGACAGGGCCGCCCACCCGGAGGTGGACGGCCCTGTCGAGCGTGACGACAAAGCTGCGGACCATCCTGCGCAGCACGTACTGCATGATGCCGCCGTTGCGGTAGTAGTCGGCCTCACCGGGGGTGTCGATGCGGACCACCGCGTCGAACTCCACCTTCGAGCCGTCCGACTTCGTCGCCGCCACGTGCAGTCGACCAAGATCCGATGCCCCGACCGGAAGCCTCGCCGTGCTGTCCTACCCTGCCGCGATTCCGCTGTCCAACCACACCCTCATCCGCCTGGCCGATCTCATCCGCGCGGAGCGGGCGCGGCGTCGGTCCCGCTGGCGGCGTCTGGATCCCGGTCGTCAGGCGCTGCTCGTGCTCGCGCACCTGCGCAACGGCGACCCCCACGTCCGCCTCGCCGTCGGGTTCGGCATCTCCCACAGCACCGCCCGGCGCTACGTCCGCGAAGCGGTGGACCTCCTCGCCGCCCTGGCCGACGACCTCCACGCCGCCGGTGAACGCGCCGCCCGCCTGGCCTACGCGATCCTGGACGGCACCCTGGTCCCGATCGACCGCGTCACGAACCAGAAGCCGTACTACTCGGCAAACACCGACGCCACGGCGTCAACGTCCAGGTCCTCGCCGACCCGGCGGGCCGGTTGGTGTGGGCCTCGGCGGCCCTGCCCGGCGCCGTCCACGACCTGACCGCGGCCCGCGCCCACGGCCTGATCGACATGCTGACCGCCAACGACGTCACCACCTTCTCCGACAAGGCGCATCAAGGTGCGGGCGGCACGGTGCGCACTCCGTTCAAGCGCCACGCCACCCGACGGCGGTTGTCACGAGGTCAGAAGGCGGTCAACCGGGCACATGCCCGCATCCGCGCACTCGGCGAACGCGCCGTCTCGCTGCTCAAGGGCTGGAAAGTGCTGGTCAAACTGCGCTGCTGCCCACGCCGGGCCACCGCCATCGTCGCGGCCATCCTCGTTCTGCACCACATCGAGAACCGCCGCCAACCACGATGAAAAGGGTTCAGCGAATCACGTTGTCCTGCGGCTCATGACCGATCTCGCAGGAACGCGAGCACCGCGAGCACCCGGCGGTTGTCAGTTGCCGTGTCGGGTAGGTCGAGCTTGCGGAAGATGTGCTGGATGTGCGTGCCGACCGTGTTCGCCGAGACGTACAGCCGCTCAGCGATCCCCTTGTTCGACAGCCCTTCGGCCATCAGTCGAAGCACCTCGCGCTCCTGGCCGGTCAGCAGGTCGAGCGGGTCGCCGCCGTGTTTCAACACGAGGAGTTCGCCGACGACATCAGGATCGACGACGGTGCCACCCTCCCCGATGCGTTGCACCGCCTGACTGAGTTGCAGGGGTTGCAGGATGCGGTCCTTCAGCAGGTAACACATTCCGCGGGCACCGCCTTCGAGCAGCCGGGTGGCGTACTCGGGTATGACGTACTGCGACAGCACCAGAATCCCTGGTGCCGGTGTGACGTTGCGCAGCGCCGTGGCGACCTGGATGCCCTCGTCGGTGAAAGTCGGCGGCATCCTGATGTCCAGCACGACGACGTCGGGTCGTGCGGCTGTGACTGCATCATCGACTTGCTCTGGCCGTGCGGCCGTGCCTGCCACCTCGTGCCCTTCGGCCTCGAGCAAGCGCCGTAGCCCCTCCCGGACGATGACGGAGTCGTCGACGACGATCACCCGCATGGCAGCTCCGCGCGGATGAGCGTGCCGTGTCCAGGTGCGGACTGGATCTGGAAACGCCCGCCGACGGCCTCGACGCGGTCAGCCAGGCCACGTAGACCGTTGCCTGTTCGCATGGACGCTCCGCCGGGACCGTCGTCGGCGACGTCCAGTACCAGCAGACCTGCCTGGTGGACCAGTCGGACTCGCCCACCGGCGCCGGCGGTGTGCTTGGCGATGTTCTGGAGTGCCTCGCTGACGACGTAGTAGGCGGCGGCCTCGATGGAGGGATCAAGCCGCTGTGTGAGGCACGTGTCCAACGTGACGCGGTTGCCGGACCTCCGGATGAGTCCGGCCACGGCGGCGGGCAGTCCCTGGTCGGTGAGCACCGCCGGGCGAATGCCGTGGGCGAGGTCGCGCAGCTCGCCGATCGCGGCTCGCAGTTCCTGTTCCAGTTCGTCGACCAGGTCCCGGTCCTCGGCGGCCAGCCCAGTGCGCAGCGCGCCGAGTGCGAGACCGACGCCGAGCAGGCGTTGCTGGGCACCGTCGTGCAGGTCCCGTTCCAGCCGCTGCCGCTCGGCGTCCGCGGCCGCGGTGATGCGCTGGCGGGAAGCGCGCACCTCGGCGAGTTGGGCGCGCACCTCGGCGTGCAGCCGGGCGTTGTCCAATGCCAGGCGAGCGGCGGTGGCCGCGGCATCGAGGAGTTCACGGTTCTCGCACAGCTCGGGATCGTGCACGAGCACCGCCACCGGTGGATCACCCAGCGGCGTCACCGACACCGAACCGTCGGACGGCACCTCGTGAGGCCTTCCCTCGACGTCCAGCAACCCGTTGTCCGTGGGGAACGCCACCCGCAGGGACGGGTCGCGCAGCGTGGTTCCCAGTTCGGCCTCCACCCTGTCCGCCGAGACCTGTTCGAGCTTGCCCACCAGCGAGCCGACCGAAGCGAAGGCCAGCCGTTCCCGCAGCAACCCCACGAGGAACGCCCCCGGGAGCGCGGCGACCGCGACCCAGCCCGCCGCGAGGCTGACCTGTTGTCCTGTGGTACCACCACCGGCTCCGCCGTACACGGCGAGCAGGAGCACATGAGACGCCGCGATCAGCAGCACCGTCGCTCCAGCGGTGACGATCATGAAGCCGAGCACGTTGCGCTGTCTCGGTGAGGACCGCACCATGCGCCGCGTCAGCAGCGTCAGCACGACACCCGCCAGCGCGACCGTGATGACGACAAGGGTCGACCTGATCCCGATGTACAGGCCCGCGTCGGCCACGATCTGCACGGGGCTCGGGCCACACCAGTCGGCACACTGCGGGACCGGGGTCTTCGTCACGAGCAGCAGTCCGGCGCCAACGGTGTAGACCACGAACAAGGCGACGACCAGCCGTCGTTCGAACAGGTTCTCCACCCGCCCGGTGGGATAGCCGAGCAGCAGCTGCCCGCCGACCGCGTACTTCAGCCACACGGCCGGTACGCCCACCAGCACGAGGAGTTCCCGTCCGGGCATCTCGGTGGCGAGCCCGAGGCCGTTGCTCAGGTTCTCCAGGTGCAGGACCAGGCCGAGCACGATCATCCACAGGCCGGTGTTCTCCAGCGCCTTCGCGGAAGCCCCTGCTGCGCGCTGTTCCTGGGTCACGGTTTTCTGCACGGGGGCCTGTGGCCCTCCCTCATGACGACCGGGCCGGTCGCTGACATCCGGCGTGCGCTTCCACTGACGGTTCGTGTGCGCATCCGCGGACATGCCGCCGCGTCTGCCCCCAGTTCAAGCGCCGCCCGCGCGCCCGTCACGGCAGCCAAGTCAAAACCGCTGGTCATGCGCAGCTACTGACACGAATGACCGCTTCGCACTGACACGAGATGCCCGTTTCTGCTGACAACTTCGTGCCTGGTCTCACCCCATGTGATGCGCACCAGAAGTGTCATCCCCTGCGTACCTGAAGTGTCAGTGAACGATTCAGCCTGATCACGGTATCGCGAGGCCTGCGTCGCTACGCGTTTGCGTAGGCATGCTCGTGGCGGGGCGGACGTCTCGCCCTGGTCGCCTGTTCGTTCGCGGCGTCGACGGTCTGTGGACATCGATGGTCCGGCCGCCCCAGCGCCGCACGTGCCAAACAGCGGCCATCAACTGCACCGCTCCGGCGTCACCGCTGGTTCGCTGACCTGGGCGCTCGGGTCCACATTGGACTACGCCATGCGGTCGTTTGCGGTCGGCGACCGAGTCGCCTCGTCCGCCGGCCTGTGATTGTCGGTCGAGGGACCGGTGCGCCGAACGACCGCGGCCTCTGTCGGGAGAGTTGGACGCGGGGCGTTCGCCTGTCTCGCAGGGGAGCGGTAGATGATCAGGTGGTCGCCTGGTCGCCTGGTCGCCTGGTCGCCCTGGTCGCCCTGGTGCACCGCGGCGGCCAGGCGTTGCACGCGGGCCACGATCACCAGGTACAGAACGTCGCGGACCAGACCGGGATCGCGGCGCAGCCGGTCGATGATCGCGTAGGCAGCCGCGGGGGTTGATCGCTGCCGGTGGTGAACAGGTCTCCCGCCATCGGCAGCGCCGCCTGCATCGTGCACAAGCCGCTCGGCTGCGATCGCGGTCGGCACACGCGGTTGCGGGCCCGTCGGTCGGCACCGCACGGCGGTGGATAGGGTCGCTCGAATGACGACTCCAGCCGTGGTGCCGGTCGAGCAGTACGTGGCCGGCCTCAACCGCAAGCGCACCGTCGCCGGTGTCCTGTTCCGCGACGCGCGGGACAGGGTGTTGCTCCTGCAACCCTCCTACAAGGCGAATTGGGAGATCCCCGGTGGCGCGGGCGAGGCCGACGAGTCCCCGTGGGCCACCGCGACCAGGGAAGTCGCCGAGGAGCTGGGCATCACCGACCGCCCGTTGGGCGCGCTGCTGGTCGTGGACTACGTGCGGCCCCAGGACGGCCGTGACGAAGGCGTGGTGTTCGTCTTCGACGGCGGCCTGCTCGACGAGACGGACCTGGTCGGGTTGTCGTTCACCGACGGGGAGATCCTCTCCGCCGAGCTGTGCGCCGAGCAGCGGGTGCGTGCGGTGGCCAAGCCGCTGCTGGCCGACCGGATCTCCTCGGCGCTGCACGCGGTGAGGACGGGCAGGACCGTGTTGTGCGAGCAGGGCCGCCCACTGGGCTGAGCAGCCCTGCTCGCGTCGGGGTCACGTGCCGGCGGCCGTCGGCATCCCGACCTCCCCACGCGCGGTTCGGGGCTCGGGCACCGTCGGGACGGGCACGGTGTGGTACTTGCCTGCGGTGCGGTAGAGCGCGTCGTGGATTCCGTCGGCGTAGAGCAGCCCACTGAGGTCGCGGCCGGTCTTCACGGTCTGGCACGAGGACTGGAAGCCGGCCGCCCCCAACAGCACCGCGAGGTCGGCCACGACGCGGTGCGCGGTGTCGACGCCGTGTGCCTTCATCACGCACCCGAACAGTTCGGCGCGTTCGTCCCCGACGGCCGCGAGCCGTGAGGCCGTCGCGGCACCCAATAGCGCGGTGATCAGGTGGGCGTGGCCGCGGCCGAGGCTGACGAGGCTGGAGTCCCGGATCCGCGTGATCCGGCCGTCGGCGCGGCGGTCTGCCAAGTTCTCGGTCACCGTGTCGAACACCGCGGCCGCGGCACCCAGGGCGGTCGCGGTGACCAGCGGCCGGTAGGCGGCGAAGTGGCCGCGCAGCATCGCCATGCCGTCCTGGGCGAGCACGTCGTACGGGTGGACGGGCACCTGGTCGAGGTCGAGCACGCCCCACGTCCACCCGGCCAACCCGGCCGGGGACAGCGGTTGGCGGCGCAGCCGGGGATCGGTCGCGTCCATCGCCGCGGCGGCGAGACGGCCGTGTGGGGCGCGGAAGAACACCACGAACACGTCTGCCTCGGTCAGCCTGCTGATCCAGGTCTTGCGGCCGGTGAGCAGCCACGTTCCCGCCGGGCCTTCCACCGCGTGAGTGCGGGTCCGGACGACCTGGGAGCCGCCGTGTGGTTCGGTGATGGCGATCCCGGCCAGCGCGCCCGCGCGCAGCGTCGGCAGCCACCGTCGCCGGGTGTGCTCGGTGCCGTGGCGGGCGATCAGGTCGCCGTGGCCCAACCCTGTCGTGTCGCGCAGGTCGATGTCGCGGTACCCGGCCACGAACTGCGCGAGCAGCTGGAACGCGAGCGGATTGTCGGTGAACCCGGAGTCCGCGAGCACGGCACGCACGCTCAGCAGACGCCTGCTGCGTTCCGGGCCCGCGAGCAGGTCCGCCCCCACCGGGTAGCGGGTCAGTGTGTCGTCCAGGCAGTCCGCGAAGTCCCGCAGCCGTGGCCAGGACACCTCGCCCGCCGGGTCGAGCACCGCGCGCAGCGGGTGCAGCCAGGCGTCGATCTCCTCGCCGCTCACCGGGCAACCCTCCCGCGGACCGTGGCCGGGGTGCCGTAGACGACCACGCCGGGCGCGACGTCGCGGGTGACCGTGGACCCCGCGCCGACCAGGGCCTGCTCGCCGATGGTGACGCCGGCCAGGATCGTGGAGCCGGACCCGACCTTGGCGCCGACGTCGAACCGCGGTGGGTCCAGCACGGCCTGGTGTTCTGGGTCTCGCCAGGTCAAGGTCTTGTCGTTGACCGTGCGGACCCCGGCGCCGAGGAACACCCGGTCTGAGATCAGGGTGGAGCTGGTGATGTGGGATCCGGGGGAACAGCGCACCGAGCTGCCGATCACGCTCGCGCGCTCCACGGTCAGGTTGTGCCCCAGTTGGCTCTCGTCCCCGACCCGCACCGCGCTGCGCAGCAGGGTGTGGTGGCCGATCACCGTGCCGCTGCCGACCCGGGCGTCGGCGTAGAGGATCGCGCCCGCCCTGATCACCGCGCCCTCCCCGATGATCGTGTCCGCCCCGGCACCGGGGTAGTTCGCGCCCACGGCGTAGCCGAGTTCGGGTCGGCCGACGATCACGTGCTCCTCCACGCGCGCCTCGCGCAGCATGATCGTTCCGCCGTGCACGACCGCGAACGCGCCGATCACCGCGCCCGCCCGCAGCAGCACCGGCCGCGCCTGCCCGGTGGCGTCGACCGGCACGAACACAGCGAACCGGCTGATCCGCACCCCCTCCTCCACCATCAGCAGCCCGGCTCGCTCCAGTTCCGCCGCAGTCATCTCGGTTGTCTGCTCTGTCCTGATCCGTTCTGTCGTCATCACGGTCCCCTCCCTGGCCCGGCGGCGATCGCGGCCGGACCACCTCAGGACAGCGCTGACGGCGACCCCGCGACCAGCGCTGTTGCACCGCCGGAAACCCGGTTTGCGAGATCCGCAAAACCCGTGGGCACCGCCGTCGCGGCCTCGATACGCTCGGGTGTCCACCCGCGCAGTGGACAGGGGCGAGCCCATGACCGCGACCAAGGGCATCTGGCGAACCGAGGCCGTGGCCGCCGCGGTGGCCACCGGTGCCGCCGGGACCATCGTGCGAGCGCTGCGCGAGGCGAACGGGCTGACCCTGGCGGATGTGGCCGTGCGATGCGGGTATTCGATCTCGGCGCTGTCGCGGATGGAGACCGGACGGCAACCGCTGCGCGATGTCGAGACCCTACGCAGGATCGTGGACGCCCTCGGCGTGCCGGCGTTCCTGCTCGGATTGGCCGAGCACCGGCCCGGCACCACGCCCATGACCGCGCTCGTGGCTAGGGTCGAGGCGTCGACACCTGCTGACGAAGGAGACACGATGCGGCGACGGGCGTTCCTGGCGGTAGCCGGCATGGCCGGGGCCTCCTTCGCCCTGGCTCACCAGGCAACCGCGGTCGCCTCCACGGATCCCGCCGCCGTGCTCACCGAACGACTCGGCGACGTCCTGCTCGGACCGATCACCCCAGGCGAGCCCGCCGCGTTGGCCGCGCTCGATCGGGCGTTGCGCATCGCCCAAGGCGACTTCCTCGCCTGCCGCTATCTCGACCTCGCGCACCGCCTGCCACTGGTGATCGCAGCCGGCGAGGCCACCAGCCGCGAGTCCGACACTCCTGCCGCGCAGGGGCTTCTTGCCAACGCGTACATCCTTGCCAGTCGAGTCCTGACCAAAGTGGACTCGTCCTCCGGGCTGGAGTGGATCGCGTCCGACCGGGCCATGCGCGGCGCCGCCGGTGCCGAGGACCCGCTGATCTCTGCGGAAGCCCAGCGCATGGTGGCCTCCGCCGCACGCCGCGCCGGCCACCACGATCGCGCCCGGACGCTCACCCTGGCCGCGGCCGACCACCTCACCATCACCGGACCCGCTCCGGCGTCCGCGCACGTGGCGATGCACGGCATGTTGTACTGCTCCGCCTCCTACGCCGCGGCACGGGCCGGCGATCGCGACCGGGCGGCCGAACTGCTCGACGATGCCGCCGCGACCGCCCGCCAGTTGGTCGGGGACCCGTTCCGGCACAAGGCTTTGACGGCGAACATCGTGAGCCACCGCGTGTCCACCAGCTACCTGCTGGGCGACGCGGGAACCGCGCTGCGCCATGCCGAGAGCCTGCCGCTCTCGCAGATCCCCACCGTCGAGCGCCGGGCCCGTCTGCTCGTGGACACCGCGCTCGCGGCCGCGCAGTGGGACAAGCCCGCCTACGCCTACCGGATCCTTGTGGAGGCCGAACGCCTCGCGCCGGGCGAGGTCCGTACCCGCAGTGTCGTGCGCACGCTTGTCACCGACCTAATGGCCTGTCGGCAACATGCTGCGATGCCCGGTCTGGCCAGACTGGCGCAGAGGGTGCACGCAACCAGCGGCGGCTGAAGACTGAGCCTGCCACGGCGCTGTACCCCGCGCGGCAGTACGGCTCGCAGCGCTGCTGGGGCTGATCGTTTGACCAGCCCGCCTTCAGCAATCTGCTGGTCCGCCACTCGTTCCTGCTGTCCACAGACCTCGCCGGCGGCCGGCGGCCGCTGCGTGACCCGAACGCGGCCGAGAGAGGAAGCCGACGAGGACGAACTCGACCAGCCGTCGCGCCCCGCGAGGGCTCTCGCGGGGCGCGACGCCGGCCTGGTCAGGATTCCCGGAGGCCGCCCCAGCGCATCAGCCCGCCGGTGACCATGCCCTGCTGCCGCTCTCGGGTGAGCGTGTCCTTGCGCTCCTGGTGGACGTCGGGGTGTGTGGGTGGGACACGCAGGCCGAGGTTCGGGCCGTGCAGCACCACCACCCATCCGATGTTCTCGGCGGCGTCGATCCACGCCGGGTCCAGCGGGCCCGGCACGTAGACGAACAGGGTGCCGTCAGGCTGCTGTAGTTGCAGTCCGCCTTCCCGTGACCACGGGCCGATGGCCCACCCGGTCAGGGTCGGGATCTGCAGCACCCCGTACCCGATGCGCTCCATGCCCTGGCCCAAGGCTTGTACGGTCCACACCTCCTCCGGTGCCGTGCCGTCGGTGGGCTGGGTCCACAGGGCCTGGTGGCGTTCGAACAACGCGACCGGTAACCCCGACCGCGAAGCGGTCTACGTGCTCGACGAGATCCTGGGCAACGCCACCGACCTGCCCATCACCGAACACGCCACCGACACCGCTGGCCAGACCCTCACCGTGTTCTCCCTGTTCAACCTGACCGGGTTCCGGCTGTCCCCGCGCATCCGCGACCTCGGCGGCATCACCCTGCACCGCCTCGGCCCCCGCAAAGACCTGACCAGCATGTTCCCCAACGCCGGGAAGCTGCTGCGCGGCAGCGTGGACACCGCGCTGATCCGGTCGCAGTGGGACGAGATGCTGCGCCTGGCCGCGTCGCTGAAGTACGGCCACGCCACCGCCTCCCTGGTCGTGGGCAAACTGCACGCCGCGTCACGCCGCTCCGCGCTGGCCCAGGCGCTGGTCGAGTTCGGCGGCCTGCAGCGCACCCTCTACGCGCTGCGCTACCTCGCCGACGAGACCTACCGCCGCCGCATCACCCGCCAGCTCAACAAGGGCGAGACCCTGCACTCCCTGCGCCGCGACCTGTTCTTCGCCCACGAGGGCACCGTGCGGCGCCGGATGCACGAACAGCAGACCGAACAGGCCCTGTGCCTGTCGCTGGCGGTCAACGCGATCATCACCTGGAACACCGCCTACCTCGAACTCGCCCTCGACCGGCTCTCCCAACGCCGCGGCCGCATCGACCACGACCTGCTCGCCCACATCTCCCCGGCCCTGATGGAACACGTCAACCCCTACGGCACCTACGAGTTCCCCGTCGAACAGGAGTATGCCCGCCAGGGCTACCGACCCCTGCGCGCACCTGGCGGCACTTCCGTCGAGCGCATCCGGTAACCGACGACCGCCACCGGACAACGGGACCGTAGTCGGGGCGTGTCGCCCGGTCGGGTGGACTCGTAGGGCCGAACGAGCGACCAGTGCGTCAAATGACGCGGAACCCGCCCGCGCCAGCCGATAGAACCGTGGTTCAACGGCGCACCACGCGGTTCTGCCCTCGGGGGGTCGGCATGGCGGGTACAGGTCGGCACGCGGTCCACCGCACGATGGTCCTGGTCGACGTGGAGGGCTACAGCGCCGCCAGCCGGACCCTGCCGCACCAGCTCGGTACCCGGGCCGGGATGTACGCGGTGGTGGCCGAGGCGCTGGCGGCGGCCGGGGTGCCGATGCAGGCGTGCTGGCATGGAGACGCCGGGGACGGTGTGGTGGTGCTGGTCCCGCCGGAGTACCCGAAGGCGCCGTTGCTGGAGGTGTTGCCCGAGGCGTTGGTGCGGGCGGTGCGCGGTCACAACAGCACGAGCCCCACCGCCGCGCGCCCGACTGCGGCTGGCAGTGCACGCCGGGGAGGTCGCCTTCGACGAACACGGCGCGACCTCGCCCACGATGGTCGCGGCGTTCCGGCTGCTGGACGCAGCCCCGGTCCGCGAGGCCCTGACCGGTTCACCGGGCGTGCTGGCAATGATCGTGTCCGGGCTGGTCTTCGACGAGGTCGTACGCAACTCCACCACCCTGGACCCGGCCACGTTCCGGCCCGTCGAGGTGACGGTGAAGTCCTTCCACGACCGCGCCTGGATCGCCCTGCCCGACCACCCCTACCCGGCCGACCACACCGTCCTCACCGTCCTCACCCCACGCCCGACATCCGGATGCCGCCGGACCTCACCGACGACGGCGCACGTGCCGCGCGGCGGATCCGGGGGGCGAACCCGGAACTCGGCATCGTGCTGCTCTCCCAGCACATCGAGACGCGCAACGCCGTGGAACTCGTCGCCCAGGGCCGTTTCGGCTACCTCCTCAAGGACCGCGTCCTGGACGTGGACGACTTCCTGGAGGCGGTCGTCCGTGTCGCATCAGGCGGCTCCGCACTCGACCCGCACGTGGTCTCCCGGATGATCAGCACCCACCGCGATCCGCTCGCCGCGCTCACCGCCCGCGAGCTGGAAGTGCTCACACAGATGGCCGAAGGACACACGAACCTCGGGATCGCCCGGCGGCTGTGGCTCGCCGAGCGCACCGTGGAGACCCACGTCGCCTCGGTCATGTCGAAACTCGAACTCACGACGAGCGAGGAGCACAACCGCCGTGTCCTGGCGGTCCTCGCGTACCTCACGGCCAGGGGCGGCCGACGCAACAACCACGCCGATTGAAACAGGTGCCGGAATCCACCGGCCGTAGCGACGGCCGACGACATTCCCGCCGTGCTCAGCGAAGCCGGGCTCGTGCCCGCCGTGGAGGCGATGGCGGGCCGCTCCCACACTCCTGCCGAGGTGGAGGCCGACGCCCTGCCGCCGCTGCCCGGGGTCGCCGACTGGTGAGCTCGCGTATTCAACTGTCGCGAGTTCTCAGCAGTTGTAGCGCTGAGTGATCGCCAGGGATGTACTGACACCAGCTTCGGCCTCAGGGCTGGAGGGAGACGTGCGTGAAGTACTTGATGTGTGCGGTGCGGACCGGAAGCACACCGGCTTCCGGTCAGCACCTACTCAACGTCGCCGCTTGGGCCGCCGCAGTGGACGCAGCCGGCGGTGGGGTGGCCGCGCTGCGGGCCTCGCTGCCCAGATGGGCTGCCGACGAAATTCACCGACCTGCACGGACAACTGCGCGTTCCGAGATCGTTCCCGCGCTGGTGGAGATCACTTCCCGACCTGGGCATGTCGGCCGGCTGTCACCGGCCTGCCACCGAGGTGACAACGCATCACGAACGTGACAGCCGGGCTGGTTCGACGTTGACCGAACTCAGGGTCCTTGCGGTAGTGATGATCGTTCTGCCGGTCTGGAAGGTCCCTCGATCACCGTGCGGATGGGGGAACGGTGATCTGGTAGAGGCCTGGCGCGAGTTTGCGTGATCGTCGGCGGACGTGATCGGCGAGGGATGGCGACCAGCGTGTGTCGTCGGTCCAGATCACGTCGGTCAGCTTGTCGGGAGCGATGGCCTTCAGACGGGACAGGTCGACTGCCGACATGTCGACGGTGATCCTGGCGAGGCCATCGGCGAGGTGGGTGAACGCAGCCTGTGCGCCCTGTCTGGTGGCGGCGAGGTGACCGTCGCGGACGAGGACCATGAAAGGCCCGGGTGTCCGCAGGGCCCGCAGGTACAGGTCCAGAAGTCCGACGTCGGTGCGGATGACCTGGACGTGCAGGTTGCCTCCGCAATGGTTCTCGACCCTGACGGCGTGACGCCGTAGGCGTTTGAGCCCGCGTCGGAAACGGATGATTTCCTCATCCGTGATCGTGGCCCGTTTCAGGGCGCGGCCGAGGTCGTGGAGGAAGGGACCGGACCACGCTCGCAGGCTCGCCATCTCCTCAAGGAGTCTGACGGCATTGGAGCCGAGACGGCCGCCGAGGAGGATGTGGAGGACCGCGTCGACACCTTGGGGCCGCACGAGACCCGGGCGCACCAAAGCCAGCAGAGCGAGGGCAACCCTGCGCTCGTGCTCCTCACGAGGATCGGGATCCGGCTGCGGACCGTCATGCCGACGGGCACGCGGCCGTTGAACATTGGCCCGCCGAGCCCGACCGTCGACGGCGTCGGCGATCACCTCATCGCCCGACCGGGACTCTTGCTGTCGTTTGGCGGTTCCTGCGACTCGGCGGGCACGACGTTGACGCTTACGTGCACGGCGCTCACCCTCGGACTTCGTCATCGCCACCATTGTGATGACCAACAGTGATCGTGTCAGCACCCATCGGCGCCATGCGGTGCACTGGCGTAGGGCCGGTAGGCCGAACGAGTGATCTAGTCGATCATCAAGCGACAACTCAGAACAAGCCCAAACACCACTGAGGCCCCGCCGGAGCGGGGCCTCAGTGGTGTTGATCAAGCTCGAACCTCAAACCATCGGTCCGATCAGGCTGATTTCGTCATCAGCCCCAGATAGGCGTTTGAGACTGGTGAGGTCGCGTATTCAGCTGTCGCGGGTTCGCTGTCGGTGTCCTGCTGCTGTCGCAGTACCTGGAGGCGACCCACCTCGTGGAACTGGTGGGTGACGTGGCGAGCGGGGTCGGTTACCTGCTCAAGGACCGGGCGTCCGGCGCCGACTTCCTCGACGCCGTCCACCGGGTGGCCGCGGGAGGGTGCGCGTTCGACCCGGAGGTCGTCTCGGTGATGTTCGGCGGTTCACGCCGCCAGCGCGTCCCCGACAGCCGCGACTTGGGCAGGAATCCCGCCGCGCCGCACCCGGTCACAGCGTCGCCGTACTGGGTGGCCGACCGCACCGAGCCCAGCACGACCACCACCGAGGGAACGGCCGTTCGCAACTCTCGGCACACAGCGAACCCGTCGGTGTCGGGCAGCCCGATGTCCAGCAGTACCACACCGGCCACCGCACCGTCGTACCCGGACCCCCCGCCTCGCCCACGACGCGGTAGCCACCCGGCTCCAGCACAGCACGGGCGGCTGTGCGGAAGGGGGCGTTGTCGTCGACGATCAGCACGGTGCCCACTCCCCGATGCTGGACGCTCCCACCGCACCGCGCATCAGGGCAGACACCTAGACCAAGTCCAGTGCTCGCACTGGCGACTCGGCGCCAGTTCCCGATCACGCTGATCACCAGGAACCCACCGCCGCGAAAGGTCTTCCCATGTCCGCTCTTCCCATACGCCTGGTCGCCGCGGTCGGCCTGCTGATCGCCGGCTGCGTCCCGGCCCAGGAAAGCTCCTCCTCCGCCGGGATCGGCGTCGATCAGGCGCCGGCGCCCACGACCACGCCGACGACCGCAGGCTACTGTCCGCAGCCAGGTCCGGACATCGCTCGGGTCTTGCCAGTGCTGACCGGTCAGGGGATCGCCACGATCCTGACGAACCCGTACGTCCCGTTCGGCGAGCTGGTCTCCGTCGTGCTGGACGTCGTCCAGGCGAAGGACCAGGGGAACGACGCCTTCAGGACCAAACTGACCGAGGTGGTCGACAAGGTGGCCAACGTCGACACCGCGCTGAGGTGCGCCTACAAGACCGACAACCTCGGGGTCCGGATCTACCGCCAGGACGGCTACGCCTGGTCGGGTGGCGTCGCCGTGGTCATCCACGAGGACATCGAGGCGCCCATCGACATCGCCAAGTGTTTCGTGCTCGACCAGTTCACCTTCGACACCCCGACCGCCACCGCGGCCGACGTCCCCGGACCTCACTTCGACCCCTGCGGGCACGGAACACACGTAATCCGTGAAGACGAGAGCTACACGGTGCTGTGGGCGGGTTCGTCCGACGACATCTGCAACGCACTCGCCGCGGCCGTCGGGTGATCACACCCGCCGAACTCTTCCTGATCGAGGGCGCGACCCACGTGGGCCTTTACGACGAGCACAAGGTGGTCACCCCTGCAATCAGCCAAGCTGACCTCCTTCGGCAAGAACCTGTGAGCGCCTGAGCTCAACCCACGACCCGGCGCCCGCCCCGGCGATCCACGAGCGAGCCGGGACCACGGGCAGCACCTACCGACGGCAGGGCTGCCAGGCCAGCGCGTACGGCATTGCGCCCACCGGCACGGCCAGCTGTTCTGGACCCTCAACCGACCGCGCCGGCGCGGACCGCCGTAGCCGTCGTTGACTCTCCCGCCGCTGACCCCACGCTTGCCCCACCCCGACGTGCCGGCACCGCGGGACACGAGGATCCCGAGCGACTCATCGACGTCGTGTGCCCATCGAGGCTGGCGACGCCGCAGGCCGGTTCGGCGGCCACAACGCGGCGTTCGGCGAGGGCGACCAGCGTGCGGACCAGATGCAGGACGACCTGCGCGGGCAGGACCCTTTCGGACACTGTGGCCGGGCACCCCAAGGCAGTCAGGGCATCGAGGAACACCTGCGGTGGCGGAGCGGGTCGCTCAGCGGGGCGGGGCCAGGCATGGTGGGTGTTCTAGTCCTGTCCGGCGTCGGGGTCGCACAGGGGGCAGGTCCCGCTGGCGAGGTCGGGCAGCGCGACCTGATAGGCGAACGGTGTTGTGGTGGATAACGCCCCTTATCCACCACAACACTGTTACCGATCGCGGCGACGTCGCACCGCGAGCCACGGCCGGGGAGTAGGGGTAGCTGCCGCGTGTGCGGCCCTCGCGCACGTCGACTGGATCGGTCACTGACATCTGGCGTGCGCGTCCACTGACAGTTCACGTGCGCATGCGCTGACATGCCGCTGCGTTTGCCCAGTTCAAGCGCTGACAGTGCACATGCGCGTCACAACAACGGCGCAGTACGGCAGTGAGGATCTTTACTTCCGATAAGGTTCACTTATCGGAAGTCACCCCATTCTCACTCAATAGCGTTACGTTGCGCCAAATAACGTTTGTAGTGACGGAACGATGCTACGATATTGCCGTGACGACGACCGACACCGCCGCGCTGACCTGCAACTACCCCGGCTGCACGCGACCGGTGTTCCGGGGGACCGGGCCGGGGCGGCCCGCCGAGTACTGCGACTTGCCGGAACACACCAGGTGGCGGGCTTGGCGGGAGCGGCAGCGGTTGGCGCAGGGTGTGGAGACGGAGCAGGAGGTCGTCACCGTGACGAAAGGCCCGCAGGGGATCACTGCGGGCAAGATCAGGGCCGAGGAGTTGTTGGAGCGGTTCCGGGTGCTGGCCGAGCAGATGTCGACCACGTTGACCGGGGCGGTGGCGGAGTTGTCCGCTATCGCCGATCCGAGCGTGGCGGAGAGCCAGGTGCAGGCGGTCGAGGCGGAGGCCGCGCGGCGGGTCGCCGAGGCGGAGGCCGCGGTCGCGAAGGCGGAACGGCGGCGGCGTGACGCCGAACAGGCACGGCAGGCCGCCGAGGAGACCACCGAGGACGCGGTGCGCGCCGCCGAACAAGCCGAACGGGACGCGGAAGCCGCCTACGAACAGCGCGACGCCGCACGGGCCGAAGCCGACGCGGCGGTCGAACGCGCCGAGAGTGAGATCGCCGCCATCCGCGTCGAAGCCGCCGCCGCCGTGGACGAGATCCGGCGTGACGCGCAGGCACAGATCGAGCAGGCCAAAGCCGACGCGGTCACCCACGCCGAACAGGCCCGCCGGCAGGCGGTGAAGGAGGTCGACCTGGTCCGGGCCGATGCCCAAGCCCAGATCGACCAGGCCCGCCACGACGCGCATGCCCTCGCCGAGCAGGCCAAGGCGGAAGCCCAGGCACAAGTGGACCGGGCCCAAGCGGACGCGCGAACCCGCATCGACCAGGCCCGCGCCGAAGCGAAGGCGAGCGTCGAGCAGGCCCGTGCCGATGCCCGCGCCGAAGCGGACGCCGCGAACGAGGCCCGGATCAAAGCCGAACGCGCCGAACAATCCGCCCAGGACGCCCGCACCGAACTGGACCGGGCCCGCGCCGAGCTCACCGAGCAGCGCGACACCCACCGCACCCAACTCGACCAGGCCGAACGCGCCGCCCGCGAACGCCTCGACGCCCTGGAGGAAGCCCGCGCCCAGACGCTGGTCCGCGCCGAACGCGCGGAAAGCCAACTCGACCGCCTGCAGGCCGAACTCGACGCCCTCCGCGCCGAGCGGGGCGCTCGGTGACCCGATTCAGCTGATCGTGACCGGCTTGCCCACCAGGCTCGTCGCCACCACCCGGTCCACGCCCGGCAGACGCGACAACCTCATCGCCACCCGCCGCGCCCGCAGCCGCCACGGCGACGCGGGCAGGAACCACCGCGCCCCCGACCGCGCCACCCGCTGCTTCTCCACCACGACCGGCCGCCACACGCGTTCGTACGCGGCCGGATCGTCCAGGTGCTCGGCCAGCACGTACGCGCCGCCGATCCCGAGCGACGCACCCTGTCCCGCCAACAACGACACCGCGCCGCACGCGTCACCCACCAGCACCACCCGCCCAGCCGACCAGCGCGGCAACTCCACCTGCGCGACCTGGTCGTAGTAGATCTCCGCCGGGCACAGGGCCAACGCCCGCGGCACGACCCACCCCAGCGACCCGTACGCCTGCACCACGGCCGCCCGCGGATCGGCGGGCAGGTCCGGTGACGTCGTCCGGTGCACGGTGAACGCCGCCACCCGCCCGTCGCGCAACCCGTAGAACCCGACCTGGCGGCCGACGGTGTCGGTGATGCAGAACCGCCCGGCGACCAGCGCGTGGATCTCCGGGTCGTCGAACGTGAAGGCCGCCGTGTGGAACCCGAGGTGGCGCACGTGCCCGTCGCCGAACACCAGTCGCCGCACGGCCGAGTGCACGCCGTCCGCGCCGACCAGCAGGTCGCCGGACACCGTCGACCCGTCCGCCAACCGGGCACTCACCCCCGAATCACCGGCGTCGACACCCACCACGCCCGCACCGAACCTCAGCGTCACCCCGGCGGGCAGGTCTTCGCGGAACGCGCGCTCGACGTCCGGCCGCATGATGCTCAACAGCCGCCCGTCCACCGCCCGCGCGAGCCGGTCGAACCGCAGCCCGGCCACCCGGCGCCCGCGGGAGTCGACGTAGGCGGCCTCCCGCACCCGGTACCCCAGCTCCCGCAGCCGCGGCAGCACGCCCATCCGCTCGGCGGCGTCGTAGCCGGGCCCGAAGAAGTCGATCATGTAGCCGGAGGTGCGCGGCCCACCGGCCCGCTCCACCACGACGACCTCGTGCCCGAGTGTCCCCAGCCGGTGCGCCAGCGCGAGTCCGGCGATCCCCGCGCCGCTGATCACGACCTTCACCGCAGCACCCGTCCCAGCACCGGCACGACGACGTCCGCGGACAGGTCCGGCGAGAGCGCGCGGTGCAGCAGCACGCCGTCCACCGCCGCCGCCAGCACCGCGGCGGTCTGCACCGGCGTCGGCACGTCCCGCGACTCCAGCCACGCGGCGAGGGTGCGGCGGAACTCCACCAGCACCTCGCCGACGGCCTGCCGCAGTTCGTCGTTGCGGGTGGCGGCGAGGAACGTCTCGGTGAACAGCTCCTGCCCGCCGTGCCCGTCCAGTGCCTCCAGCAGCCGGGTCAGCACATCGTCCGGGGTGGACGACGCCTCCAGCACCTCGGCGAGGCCGTCCACGGCGGACCGCAGCGCGCCGACCGCGGCCTGCACGAGCACCGCCTGTGTGGAGTCGAAGTGGTAGTGCACGACGCCGGAGCCGACGCCGGCGCGGTCGGCGAGCATCCGGGTGCTGACCGCGCCCCAGCCCTTCTCCGCGATGAGTTCCGTGGCCGCGTGCAGCAGCCGTTGGCGAACCGTCATTGGACGATCGTACTGGACGATCGTCCAAATCTAGAGCCGCACGTCCCCGGTCACGCCCGCGAACCGCAACAACCGTGCCCCTTCGGCCTCCACGTCGGCCTTCTGAGCACGGGTCAACGGCCGGAACACCTCGACGTCCAGCCCGTCGTCGGTGATCTTCCAGATGCCGTGCACGAAGCCGTCGACCAGCAGTGTCGGCTTGCCGCCGATGATGATCCCGCGCCGGTAGTCCTCGTCGGAGATCACGCGGGTGCGGTCGTCGTGGCCCAGGAGGAGGTTGTCGAACTCGGGCAGGAACCGCGCCGGGGCGGGCGTGTCGGGGTCGGGCAGCGGCCCGTCCGGCACGTCGTACAGCGTCCGCCCGCGGTCGTCGGTGAAGACGCGCAGGTCCATCGCCTCGACCACGGATTTGAGGCGGGTCATGCCCGCCCACGTCTGCACGTCCTTCACCGAGGCCGGGCCGAACGCGGCCAGGTAGCGGCGGACGAACTGCTCGATCGACGTCGCGGGTCCGGTGGCGCCGAGCCAGGCGGAGGCGGTCGTCCACGCCGCGGGTCCGGACCTCCCCCACACCGCGCGCGGCGGCACCTGCACGGATGGCACCAGGTAGCTCGCCGCGTAGCCGAGGGCGGTGGCGTCGCGGTCCGGCCAGCGTGGGCCGAGCAGGTCGCTGAGTTCCCGGCGGGTGCGTGGTTTCTCTTCGACCAATGCCGTGACGGCTTCGGTGAACGCGTCCACGTCGAGCCCGTCCGTCACGAACCCGAACGGCGAGGAGGCGAAGCGGCGGTGCAGGAACGGCCGCAGCAGCGGTTCGATCCGTCCGTGGTCGGCGTCGGTGACCAGGTGGATGGTGGCGCGGTGCAGTGACGCCCGGACCACCCGTCGGTCGAGCAGCAGCGCGGCCAGTTCGTCGGCCTCGAACGACCGGATCCGCGACCACAGGCCGTAGTAGGGCGAGAACGGCTCCTGCGCCTGCATCCCGACCAGGTGTTCCACCACGTCGCACGCGGACCGGTCCACCCGCTGCAGCAGCAACTGCCGGTGCAGGGTGGCCCGGTTCAACGCCCGCGTGGTCAGTTTCTCGGTCACGATCAAGCTAACCGCCATTGCGGACAGCCACGGTCCGCGATGGCGCTCAGCGGGTGGTCTCGTTGACCGAACGGCGCAGGGCGATGGCGTCGGTTCGGACCCGTTCGGGTGGTTCGCGGTCGATCAGGGCACGGCGCATGAGGTCGGCGATGGCGGGTTGGTGCGCGGGGGTGAAGCCTCGGCGGGTGATCTCCTGGGTGCCGATACGCAGGCCGCGCAGGCCTTCGTCGATGCGCTGCCACGGCAGGCCGATGCCGCTCAGGTAGATACCGGCCTCGCCCAGCAGCACGGCGGCCGCGTCGCCGCCGCCGATGCCGAGGGCGTCGACGGCCAGGTGGTGGGAGTGGGTGAACACGCCGTCGTGGCGGGCGACGTCGAAGCCGTTGTCGGCCAGCGCCGTGCCCAGGGCCTGGGCGTTGGCCACGCACGCCCGCGCGTATTCGGGGCCGTGTTCGGCGAGTTCGGCGGCGGTGACGGCGAGTGCGCCGAGCCGTCCGGCGTCGTAGTTGGCGAGCATGCCGGGGTAGGCGACGGTGGAGACGCGTTCGGCCAGGTCGGGGTCGCGGGTGACGATGCAGCCGCCGGAGGGGCCGCCGAAGGACTTGTAGGTGGAGAACGTCATCAGGTGCGCGCCCTCGTGCAGGGGCCGTTGGAACACGCGGCCGGCGACGAGTCCGGCCATGTGGGAGGCGTCGTAGACGAGGATGGCGCCGACCTCGTCGGCCGCCGCACGCACCGCGGCGACGTTGTGCGGGAACAGCATCAGGCTGGCGCCGATCACCACGATCCGCGGCCGGTGCACGCGCAGGAACCCGGGCAGTCTGGCGTAGTCGATGTCGAGTTCGTCGGGCAGGTAGGGCAGGTCGACCACGGTGAGGCCGCGGATCGCGGGCACGCCCTGGGCGTGGTGGCTGGCGTGGCCGCCGGCGAACTCGGGCAGTACCGCGATCTTGTCGCCGGCGCGGGCGAACGCGGTGTAGACGGCGAGGTTGGCCAGGGTCGCGCTCTGCAGCCTGACTTCGGCGAACCGGCCTTCCATGAGGGAGGCGACGAGCATCGGCGCGAGCACTTCGAGGGTGTCCAGGTGGTCCAGGCCCACCTGGTACTTCTCGCCGGGCCAGCCCATGCTCGGCCGGCTGGACACGGTGCCGGACAGGGCCGCCGCGGCGGCGGGGCTGAGCACGTTGGTGCCCGCGTAGAGCACGATCCCGTCGTCGTCGACCTGGGCGGCGTGTGCTTCGAGGGCCTTGCGGACGGTGCCCGCGACACCGGCGGCGGTCAGGTCGGTGGAGACGGCGGCTTCGACCTCGGCGAGCCTGCGCTGCGCCTGCGGGGAGGCCCAGGGGGCGATCCTGCTGTTCGTCACGATGGAGAACGCTAGGGCGTCGGGGCCGGGTGGGGCGACCGTCCGGCGAAGGGAGTTGTTCCTGCCCGTTGTCGGAATGCGGGAACTGCCGGACGAACTGTCCCGCGTGGTGGGACGCCCGTAGGGTCGGTGGCGTGCTTTTGTGGATCAACGGGCCGTTCGGTGGCGGCAAGACGCAGACCGCGCACGAGATCCGGCGGCGGCTGCCGGGCAGTTTCCTCAGCGATCCCGAGCACGTGGGGTTCGCGCTGCGCCGGATGACGCCGCCCGCGCTGCGCACCGACTTCCAGGACCTGGCGGCGTGGCGGCAGAGCGTGTTCGACGTGCTGGACGGGGCGCTGACCGGGTACGACGGGGTGATCGTGGTGCCGATGACGGTGGTGGAGCCCGCCTACTTCCGGGAGATCGTCGGCCGGTTGCGGGACCGCGGGCACGACGTGCGGCACTTCGCGTTGATGGCGCGGCGGGAGACGGTGGTGCGGCGGCTGCGGGAACGCGGTTTCGGGCACGCCGCGCGGGTCGTGATGGGCAAGGACGCGCCGCTGCGGTGGGAAAGCGCCGCGTTGAAGGCGTTGGACCACTGCCTGGAACGGCTGCGTGAGCCGGAGTTCGCCGAGCACGTGTGGACCGATCACATCACGGTGGCCCAGGTCGCCGACCGCATCGCCGCGTCGGCGGGGCTCGCCCTGGTGCCGAACACCGATGGGCCGCTGCGCGGAAGGCTGCGGCGGACGTGGACATCGGTGAAGCACATCCGCTTCGACTGAGTTCACGATAGGGTGATCGACTCCTGACCGAACGTCAAGGAGTGATGTGCCCGACGACCTCGGCATGCTGCTGTACGTCCCGCTCCGCGAACTGGAGAACCGGGTGTTCGCCGCCCTGGCGGAGGCGGGTTTCGACGACGTGACGCCCGCGCAGGCGCGGGTGTTCCAGTGGATCGGCCATGACGGGTCGCGGTTGACCGAGCTGGCGGAGGCCGCGCGGATCACCAAGCAGACCGCCGGTTTTCTGGTCGACCAGCTGGAACGCGCCGGTTACGTGGAGCGCACCCGGGATCCGACCGACGCGCGGGCCAGGCTGGTCCGGATCGCCGAGCGCGGGCAGCGGGCGATCCCGGTCGGCCTGGCCGCGGTCGCCCAGGTGCAGCGGGAGTGGACCGCGCACCTGGGTCGACGGCGGATGGCGGCGATGCACGACGCGCTGATCCGGCTGCGCGAGATCACCGACCCCCATCTGTAGCGGACGTCCGCGGCTTCGGGTTCACGACGACATGAACCGGTCGAGCACGCGGGCGCCGAAGCGCAGGCCTTCCACCGGCACGCGTTCGTCCACGCCGTGCGGCATGGCGCGGTAGTCGTAGCCAGGTGGCAGGGCCAGCGGCGAGAAGCCGTAGCAGTCGATGCCCAGCCGGCTGAACGCCTTGGCGTCGGTGCCGCCGCCCATGCAGTACGGCACGACCACGGCGTCGGGGTCCTCCGCGCGCAGCGCCGCGGCCATCGCGTCGAACCACGGCGAGTCGATCGGCGCCTGCACGGGCGGTTCGTCGGCGATGAACTCGCGCCGCACGTCCGCGCCCAGCGCGATGTCGATCGAGGCCATGAGTTCGTCCACGGTGCCGGGCAGGGTGCGCACGTCGATCTCGGCGGAGGCGCTGCCGGGGATCACGTTGACCTTGTACCCGGCCTTGAGCACGGTGGGGGTGGTGCTGTTGCGGACGGTGTTCTCGACCAGTCGCGCGGCGGGGCCGAGGCGGGCCACGGTGCCGTCGACGTCGGCCAGGTCGACCGGGACGTCGAGGGCCGCGCCGACCTGTTCGATGAACGCCCGCGCGGTGGGGGTGAGCCGCACGGGGTGCGGGATGGCGGCGATGCGGGCCAGTGCGCCGAGCAGCTTGACCACGGCGTTGTCGTCGTTGCGCCGCGATCCGTGTCCGGCACGTCCGGTGGCGGTGAGCCGCAGGTGGCTGGTGCCGCGTTCGGCGGTGCCGATGGGGTAGATGCGGTGGTCGCCGACGGGGTAGGAGTAGCCGCCGGACTCGCTGATCGCGGTGGTGCAGCCGGCGAAGAAGTCCGCGTGGTGGTCGACCAGCCAGTGCGCGCCGAACTCGCCGCGGTCCTCCTCGTCGGCGACGAACGCGAGCACGATGTCGCGGCGCGGTCGTCGTCCCTCGCGCGACCAGGCGCCCAGCACGGCGAGCACCATGGCGACCATGTCCTTCATGTCGACCGCGCCGCGGCCCCACAGGTAGCCGTCGCGTTCGATCCCGGCGAACGGCGGCACGCTCCACTCGGCGGGGTCGGCGGGCACCACGTCCAGGTGGGCCTGCACCAGCAGCGCGGGCAGGTCCGGTTCGGTGCCGGGCACGCGGGCCAGCACGTTGCCGCGGCGTGGCGCGGGTTCGAGCACGGTGGCCGGCACGCCGACGGCGTCCAGGTGCGCGGCGACGAACTCGGCGGCCTCCCGTTCGCCGGCGGACTTGCCGCCGCCGTGGTTGGTGGTGTCGAACCGCAGCAGCGCGGCGCACAGATCGACGACGTCCTCAGCCATAAATGCCCTCCACCGCGCCCGCCGCGATGGCGGTGACGACCTTGAACGCCTGCATCGCCAGGGTCATGGATGCGGCGTCGAACCCGACCCGGCGTGCTCCGATCTGCACCACCGTAGGGACCACCGCCGCGGCGGCGGCCAGGTGGGTGGCGTCGAACTCGACTTCGACCCGGTGTTCGGCGACTTCGGCAGGCACGCGACCGGCCCGGTTCATGGCGGTTTCGGCGGCGGAGGCGATCAGTTCGGAGGTGACGGCGGGCGGTGAGCAGACCGCGGCGTAGCGGCTGACGCACTCCTTCACGACGACGAGTTGCGCGTCGGGCGCGTAGTCGCGGGCGTCGTCGCAGGCCTTGTCGTCGCCGGTGACCAGCAGCACGGGGACGCCGTGCTCGGCGGCCAGGGCGGCGTTGAGCCTGCCTTCGCTCGCGGGGACGCCGTCCAGCCACACACCGGTGATGGAGTTCTCCAGGTAGGTGTGCGCGAGGACGCCCTCCTGGCCGGCGCCGGCGTGGTAGCCGAGGAACACCACGCCGTCCACGCCGGAGTCGATGCCCTGCATCATCGACAACGGTTTGTGCCGTCCGGTGAGCAGCCGGGCCCGGGGGTCCAGGTCCTCCAGCAGGAGGTTGCGCTGCGACGAGTGGGCCTCGTTGACCAGCAGGTCGGTCGCGCCGCCGGCGTGGGCGCCGGCGACGCAGGCGTTGACGTCACCGGTGAACAGCCGGCGGAACCGCTGCCACTGCTCGGTCTGCGGGACGACGTCGGCGGTCCAGGTGACCCCCGTCGCGCCTTCCATGTCCGCCGAGATCAAGATCCGCATGACGTTACCGTACCGAGTGATTGTCGATTCTTGACGCGCACGTCACCGTAGTGGTTATTTCTTGACTTCCACTCAGGGGAAGGAGGCGGTCACTGTGGGTATCAGACGGTTCGGTGCGGTCACGGCGGCGATGGCATCGGTGGTACTGCTGACGCCGACACCTGCACCCGCGCAGCAGACGGTGGCACTGCGGGTGGCGATCACCCAGCAGGTCGACTCGCTCAACCCGTTCCTGTCGGTCTTCCAGGCGGGCACCGAGGTCGGCCGGCTGATGTACGACTACCTGAGCGCCTACGACGTCACCGACCAGCGCCCGGTGGAGGGCCTGGCCGACACGTGGGAGACCTCCCCCGACCGGCTGACGTGGACCTTCCACGTGCCCGAGGGCAAGAAGTGGTCCGACGGGCGGCCGATCACCGCCAAGGACGCGGCGTTCACCTACGAGCTGATGATGCGCGACGAGGTCGCCGCCACGGCCAACGGCAGCTTCACCGCCGACTTCGAGTCCGTCACCGCGACCGACGACCGCACGCTGGTGATCAAGACCAGGCAGCCGCAGGCCACCATGCTCGCGCTGGACGTGCCGATCGTGCCCGAGCACGTGTGGTCGCAGGTCACCGACATCGGCGCGTACACCAACGACCGGACACCCGTGGTGGGCAGCGGGCCGTTCGTGCTCACCGAGTACCGGGCCAACGAGTTCATCCGGCTCAAAGCGAACAAGGACTACTGGCGCGGCGCGCCGAAGTACGACGAGCTGACCTTCACCTACTACAAGACCGTGGACGCCGCGGTGCAGGCGTTGAACAAGGGCGAGGTCGACCTGGTCAACCGGATGGGCCCGGCGCAGTTCGACTCGCTGCGGGACAAGCCCGGCATCACCCGCAACCAGGCGCAGGGCCGCCGCTTCAACGAGATCGTGATCAACTCCGGTGCGGCGACCCGCACCGGCGAGCCGATCGGCGACGGGCACCCCGCGCTCAAGGACGTCGTGGTGCGCCGGGCGATCGCCAAGTCGCTGGACCTCGACGCGATCATCGAGAAGGTCAACGGCGGCTACGCCCAGCGCGGCACCGGCCCCATCCCGCCGGTGTTCACCGCCTTCCACCTCACCCCCGCGCAGCCGCACCCCTACGACCCGGCCGCCGCGAACACCGACCTCGACCGGGCCGGGTACGCGCGCGGCGCCGACGGCATCCGCGTCTCGCCGGAGGGCAGGCGGATGGAACTGCGGCTGCTCGGGCACGCCAGCCGTGCCTACGACGAGCAGGCGGGCGAGTTCGTCAAGCGGTCGCTGGCCGACCTCGGCATCGTGGTGGACGTGCAGATCGTCTCCGACAACCAGCTCAACGAGGCAGGCACCGGCGGCATGTTCGACCTGCAGTTCTCCGGCTGGGGCACCAACCCCGACCCGGACTTCATCCTGTCCCTGCACACCTGCGGGCAGCGGCCCAACGCCGACGGCAAGGGCGGCACCACCGACACCTTCTTCTGCGACGCCGAGTACGACGCCCTCTACGCGCAGCAGCGCGCGGAGTTCGACCCGGCCAAGCGGCAGGAGCTGGTCCAGCGGATGCAGCAGCGGTTCTACGACCAGGTCCCGGCGGTGGTCCTGGGCTACGACAACGCGCTGGAGGCCTACCGCAGCGACAAGTTCGCCTCGTTCCCGGTGCAGCCCGACCCCGGCGGCGTGATCATGGCCCAGAACGGCGTGTGGGGGTACTACGGCGCGACGCCGGTCGCGGCGGCCGCGCAGCCGACCGGGTCGAACACCGGCACGGTGGTGGGTGTGGTCGGCGGCGCACTGGTCGTGCTCGTCGGCGGCGCGTGGCTGATGGGGCGTCGGCGTGGTCTGCGCGCGGAGGAACGCGAGTGATCCGGCACCTGGCCGGCAAGCTCGGCGGCGCGCTGGTCAGCCTGCTGTTCGTGGTGGCGCTGGGGTTCGTGCTGTTCCGGGTGATCCCCGGCGACCCGGTGGTGGCCATGACCAGGGGCCGGCCGGTGACCGGCGACCAGCTCGCCGAGCTGCGCGTGCGGCTGGGCGTGGACAAGCCGCTGCCGGAGCAGTTCGTGGACTACCTGACCGCGGTCCTGCGCGGCGACCTGGGCACGTCCCACGTCTACAACCGACCGGTGGCGGAGCTGATCGGCGAACGGCTGTGGCCGACGGTGCTGCTGGTGGGCACCTCGACCGTGCTGGCCGTCGCGCTCGGGCTGTGGCTGGGCATCCGGGGCGCGTGGCGGCGCGGATCGCGGTCGGACCGGATCTCCACCGGGCTGGCGCTGGCGCAGTGGGCGATGCCCACGTTCTGGCTGGGCATGCTGCTGTCGCTGGCGACCGGGAACCTGTTCCCCAGCGGCGGCATGCGCTACCCCGACACGCCGCCGGACTTCCTGTCCCAGGCGCTGGACGTGGCCCACCACATGGTGCTGCCGTGCCTGACCCTCATCGCGGTGGTCTACGCGCAGTACCTGCTGGTGATGCGGTCCTCGCTGCTGGAGGAGATGCACGCGGACTACCTGACCACGGCGCGCGCCAAGGGGTTGCGCGACGACCTGGTGCGGCGTCGGCACGCGGTGCCCAACGCGCTGCTGCCGACCGTGACGCTGGTGTTCCTGCACCTGGGGCTGGTGGTGTCGGGCGCGATCACGGTGGAGACGGTGTTCTCCTGGCCCGGGTTGGGGCTGCTCACCTACGAGGCGCTGACCGGTCCGGACCTGCCGCTGTTGCAGGGCACGTTCGTGCTGCTGTCGGGCGCGGTGATCAGCATGAACGTGTTCGCGGACCTGCTGTACCGGGTCCTGGACCCGAGGGTGCGTGCGTCGTGACGGCGATCGTGTGGCAGCGGCGCCGGGCGGCGGCGCGGGCGACGTGGCGGGAGTTCGCCGCCCGGCGCGGCGGGCTGGCCGGGCTGATCGGGTTGGCCGTGATCACGCTGCTGGCGCTGCTGGCGCCGCTGGTGACCGACGTGTCGGGGCTGGACGTGACGCGGGCGACGGCCCGGCCGTGGCAGCCGCCGTCGGCGGAGTACTGGCTGGGGACCGACCACAACGGGCGTTCGGTGCTGCTGCTGACCTGGTGGGGCACCCGGGTCTCGCTGGTCGTGGGGCTCGCGGCCACGGTGTTGTCGGTGCTGATCGGTACCGTCGTCGGGATCGCGGCGGCGCACTTCGGCGGGTGGGCGTCGGCGGTGCTGATGCGGTTCACCGACTTCTTCCTGGTGCTGCCGTCGATGGTGCTGGCGATCGCGCTGTCGACCGTGCTGCCGCGCGGTCTGGGCACGATCGTGCTGGCGATCGGCGTGACGGCGTGGCCCGCGACGGCGCGGCTGGTGCGGGCGCAGACGCTGGCGGTGGAGGCGCGGCCGTTCATCGAGCGTGCCCAGGCCCTGGGCGGCGGGCACGGGCACGTGATCGGCCGGCACGTGCTGCCCGCGGTGCTGCCGCTGGTGTTCGTGAACACGACGTTGACGGTGGCCAGCGCGATCGTGCTGGAGTCGACGCTGTCGTTCCTGGGATTGGGCGATCCGACGCGGGTGTCGTGGGGGTCGCTGCTGCACGCGGCGAACGTGCACGGCGCGGTGTCGCAGCGGGCGTGGTGGTTCCTGGTGCCGCCGGGACTGGGTGTGGTGTGCGTGGTGCTGGCGTTCACGCTGTGCGGGCGGGCGCTGGAGACGGTGCTCAACCCGCGGCTGAAGGGGGAGCGGTGAACCTGTTGGAGCTGCGGGACCTGAGCGTGCACTACCGGGGCGCGCGCGGCGAGGTGACGGCCGTGCGGTCGGTCTCGCTCGGTCTGGAGGCCGGGGAGACGCTGGGGTTGGCGGGGGAGTCGGGGTGCGGCAAGTCGACCGTGGCCATGTCGGTGCTGCGGCTGCTGCCGCGCGACGCCCGCGTCGAAGGGCAGGTGCTGCTCGACGGCGAGGACGTGCGGGGCATGTCGTGGGGCCGGCTGCGCGCGGTGCGGTGGGCGGCGGCGTCGGTGGTGTTCCAGGGCGCGATGCACGCGTTGAACCCAGTGCACCGGGTGGGCGAGCAGATCGCCGAGCCGATGCGACTGCACGGCGTGACCGGCTCGGCGTCGTCGTCCTCGGTGTCGTCTTCGGTATCGGCGCTGCTGGACCAGGTCGAACTCCCCGCGCGCACGGCCCGCGCCTACCCGCACGAACTGTCCGGTGGGCAGAAGCAACGGGTGATGATCGCGATGGCGTTGGCGTGCGAGCCGCGGCTGGTCATCGCGGACGAGCCGACCACGGCGCTGGACGTGGTGGTGCAGGCGCAGGTGCTGGACCTGCTCAAGCGGCTGGTGTCCGAACGCGACATCGGGTTGGTGATGATCAGCCACGACCTGTCCGTGCTGGCCTCCACCTGCGACCGCCTGGCCGTGATGCAGCACGGCCAGATCGTGGAGGAGGGCCCGGCACGGCAGGTGATCGCCGCGCCGACCCACCCGCACACCCAGACGTTGGCGGCGGCGTTCCCGACCGTCGGTGACCCGGCGTCCCGACACGTCACCGCTTCCGACACTTCGACCGGTCCGGTGTTGCTGCGCGCCGAGGGCGTACGCGTGGACTACGGCACGACGACCGCCGTGGCCGGCGTGGACCTGGAGGTGCGGGCGGGCGAGATCGTCGCCCTGGTCGGCCAGTCCGGTTCGGGCAAAACCACCCTCGCCCGCACCCTGCTCGGCCTGCAACGCCCCACCGCCGGCCGGGTGCTGTTCGAAGGCGCCGAACTCCCCCGCTCGGCATCCGGCCTGCGCGCCTACCGCCGCCAGGTGCAACTGGTGCTGCAGGACCCGACGAGCGCGCTCAACCCACGCCACTCGGTGTACGAGGCCGTCGCCGAGGGCCTGCGCATCCACCGCATCGCAGGCGACGAACCCACCCAGGTCGCCGAGGCGCTGTCCCACGCCGAGCTGCGACCACCGGAACGGTTCTTCCCGTCCCTGCCGCACGAACTGTCCGGCGGGCAACGCCAACGCGTCGTGATCGCCGGCGCGCTGGCGCTGGGTCCGCGGCTGCTGATCGCCGACGAGCCGGTGGCGTCGCTGGACGCGTCGGTACGCGGCGAGATCCTCGCGCTGCTGCTGCGACTGCGCCGCGAACTGGACCTGGCCGCGCTGGTCATCACCCACGACCTCGGTCTGGCGTGGACGATCGCCGACCGGGTGGCGGTGATGTACCAGGGCGAGCTGGTCGAGCAGGGCACGGTCGAACAGGTGCTGCTCGCACCGCGGCACGACTACACGCGCACCCTGCTCGCCGCCGTGCCCCAGCACCAGGGCAGCACCCGCCCGGACCAGCTCTCCGTAGAACTCCGCCTCCCGCCGCACCGCCTCCTAGGCTGAACTGCGCGGAGCGCCGGAGCAAGACCGGCGCTCCGCACTATCGGTCTACTCCACTTGATCAGTAAACGATGAGCCGTTCAGCCAGACCACGTGTAGCTGTCGAACCTCGGCATCTCCTGTGCTGATCTCGAAGGTCATCAAGGCACGTTCCACGCTGTCCGACACGAGGCGGAAGTCTCCTTCGACCGAGTTGACGTCGGCGCGGTCGTCATAGGCCAAGCCGTACCCGGCAACCCTGGCGTAATCGCGTTCGCCGTACTCCTCGACGATGGCGAACGGCTGCGGTGCACCCTCCCTCGCCAGCTCCCCGATGAACTCGGTGAACTCCTCGTCGGTGTCGTAGCCCGACTCGACCTGTGCCGGTTTGCTCACGCGTCAGTCCTCCGGAGGCTGTTGATGAGGTCGGCCAGCCCGTCGCCCAGCAGCAGGGCGGCGTACTCCAACGCCGCCTGCATATGACTGGACGGCTGGATGTCCGACGTGCTGATGGGCACTACATTGCCTCTCTGGTGGGAGTTTCCGGAGTGGGTGACGAGGATGTGGTGGTTGCCGGTGCGACCTCGAAGAGATCCTCGAACTGCATCGGCGCGAACGCGATCAACGCTCCGGCGATGAACGCAGGGCCGGGCTGAATCTCGCCGCTCACCACGCGGGAGATGGTGGAGCGGTTGATACCCATCGCCTTGGCCAGGGCGTAGTCCGAGCGAAAGCCCGCGAGCTTGGTTGCCTTGGTGAACAGGCTCGAACGCAGTCGGACGGTGTGGGGCACCGCAGCTTGCTTCTGCTTGGTCATGACGCGTCGGAGTCGTGCGTCCCGACTTCGACGGGGACGGCACTGAGCGCCTCCACGACTTGGCGGGACAGTCGAAGAGGCCGGACCGGCGAACCGACCGAGTCCTCCCCGACCTGCAAGAGGTACGGCTGTCCTGCGGCCTTCATGGCGATGGCCTGAGCCAATTCGTTGAGGTCGGCAGCCAACTCGGCTTCTACTTCGGCCAGGTCGACGGTGTACTTCGGCTCCCCATTCGGCCCGGGGATCATGGTAGGAGCGACGTGAACGCTCTCGTCCATCAGACGAACGATGTAGCGCCCGAGGCGGCTGTTGACGCTGGTGAGCCAGGTGTTGAACAGCAACTCGTCCTTGGTCATCGCCTGCAACACCGGCCTTCCCGCCAAGCAATCCCGTCCCCTGTTCGAGGCGTCACCACGCCTGCTCACCACCTGTCATCCGTCCACCGATGAACGGCACTCGAACGCAAGTACCGGTGGTCAAAGCTAGGCAGGACTGAGCGTCACGAGTTGTACAAAATGTGTGACAACCCGCCAGCTACCCTGGCTTCAACGCTCAACAGCTCGGACGAAGCCGAGGGGGTCGCATGCCGGACACACCCGACGAGATCGGCAAGCGCGTCCGCTACTGGCGCCTACGCCGCAACCTCGGCCGCAAGCAGTTCGCCGACATGATCGGCCGCTCGACCTCCTGGCTGGACAAGGTCGAGTCGGGCGAACGCAACCTGGTTCGCATACCGACCATCGAGGTGGTCGCCGAAGCGCTGGCCGTCGACCCCAGCGTGCTCACCGACGCACCGGCCGCCGCCCGAGCCCTCGACCGCGTGGACGCCGCCGAGGTCAGCGCCATCCGGGCAGCACTCGGCAGGTACCCCGGACTCGCCGACCAGACGTCCAAGCCGGCCAGTCTCACCCAGCTCGCGCGCCAGGCCGACTACATCGACCACGCCTGGACGGCATCCCACTTCACCACCGTCGCCCAGCACCTGCCGAAACTGCTGGAAGCGGCACAGCACGCCGCACTGACCACGCCACCCTCCGAGCTGGTCGACGCCTACCGCGTACTCATCACCACCTACCGCCTGGCATCGTCGATGCTGCTCAAGTTCGAGAGCCACGACATCGCCTGGCTGGCAGCAGACCGAGCCATGCACACAGCCCTGGCCATCGACGACACCTGGTCACTGGCCCGAGCCACCCGCAGTGTCGCCCGCGCCATGACCGCCGCCCGCCAACGCGCCGAGGCGGTCGACACCCTCCTGGGCATGTCGGACCGGATGCGTCCCGAGGTGCCCAAACACCGGAGCAGTCTGCTCTCCCTCCACGGGATGCTCTACCTGGCTGCCTCCATCACCGCGGCCGAGCAGGAAGATGCCGCACTGGCCCTGGCCATGCACGAGGAAGCCAACCAAGCTGCGGAGCGCATGGTCGGCCACTACGAAACCCACCACACCTATTTCGGCCTCGCCAACGTCGCCATCCACCGCGTCGCCGCCCTCGTTCGCCTCTGCGAGGCCGAAGCCGCCCTCCGCTTCGCCGCGACCATCCCCCTGAGTGCCCTCAACACACTCCCGCCGGAACGCCGCGCCAACCACCTGCTCGACCTGACCGAGGCGAACGCCCGCTGCGGCAAGTTCCCGGAAGCCGCGCGAACCCTCGCCCAGGCCGAACGCACCGCCCCGCAAGAGGTCCGCTCCCGACCTCTGGCCCACGGCCTGCTGCGGATGCTGCTGACCAACACCAACGGAGAGCCGGGCCGACTGGTCCGGCAGATGGCAGAACGAGCCGGAGTACCCGCATGACGGAACGAGTGCTCTACCTGATGATCTGCGGCGCCGGACCCGCCAGCCACATCGACGTCGCGATCAAGCTGGCCCACGATGCGGGCTGGTCGGTGTACTGCGTAGCCACACCCGCCGCAGTAGAGCACTTCCTGGACCTCGACGAGCTGGAACAGCTCACCTGCCATCCCGTCCGCACCGGCTACCAAGGACAAGGGCAACCAGCGCTGCCACGCGCCGACGCCGTGATCGTCGCACCGGCCACCTACAACACGATCAACAAGTGGGCGGCGGGCATCGCGGACACCTACGTGCTTTCACAGCTCGCAGAGCTGACCGGCCTGGGTGTACCGATCGCAGTCCTACCGTTCGTGAACACGGCACTTGCGGCCAACGCCGTCCTTCACCGCAGCTTCGACGTCTTGCGTTCCTCGGGCGTGAGAGTGCTGTTCGGAGAGGACGGCTTCCAACCACATCCACCGAGGCAAGGGAACCGTGTCATGGCCGCCTACCCTTGGCATCTGGCCATCGACGCGGTCCAGTAGAACGGGCCACAACCGCCGTAATGCCGGCCTTTCATGATCGGTATCCGGCCTGCGCCCACCGTGGGGGGGGCGCAGGCCGATCCGAGTCGTCCCCGGTTACAGGTACCGCTTGAGCTCCCTCTTGGCCAGCGACATCCGGTGGACCTCGTCCGGGCCGTCGGCCAGGCGCAGGGTGCGGGCCGCCGCCCACAGCTCGGCCAGCGGGAAGTCCTGGCTCACGCCGCCAGCGCCGTGTGCCTGGATCGCCTTGTCCAGCACCCATTCCGCCATGATCGGGGTGCCGATCTTGATGGCCTGGATCTCGGTGTGCGCGCCCTTGTTGCCGACGGTGTCCATCAGCCACGCGGTCTTGAGCACGAGCAGCCTGGCCTGCTCGATGCGCACGCGCGACTCGGCGATCCACTCCTGCACCACGCCCTGGCGGGCGATGGGCCGGCCGAACGCGACCCGTCCGATCGCACGGCGGCACATCAGTTCCAGCGCGCGCTCGGCGATGCCGATCAGGCGCATGCAGTGGTGGATGCGGCCGGGGCCCAGGCGGGCCTGGGCGATCGCGAAACCCTCGCCCTCACCGGCGATGAGGTTGTCGGCGGGCACGCGCACGTTGTCGAACACGATCTCGGCGTGGCCGCCGTGGGAGGCGTCGGTGTAGCCGAACACGTGCATGCCGCGCTTGACGTGCACGCCCGGCGTGTCGCGGGGCACCAGGATCATCGCCTGCTGCTGGTGCCGTTCGGCGTCCGGGTTGGTCTTGCCCATCACGATGAAGATCGCGCAGTTCGGGTTCATCGCGCCCGACGACCACCACTTGCGGCCGTTGACCACGTACTCGTCGCCGTCGCGTTCGATGCGGGTGGCGATGTTGGTGGCATCGGAGGACGCGACGTCCGGCTCGGTCATGCAGAACGCGGACCGGATCTCGCCGTCCAGCAGCGGCGCCAGCCACTGCTTCTTCTGCTGCTCGGTGCCGAACATCGCCAGCACCTCCATGTTCCCGGTGTCCGGCGCGGCGCAGTTGAGCGCTTCGGGCGCCAGGTGCGGGCTGCGGCCGGTGATCTCGGCCAGCGGCGCGTACTGGAGGTTCGTCAGGCCGCCGCCGTGCTCGGGGTCGGGCAGGAACAGGTTCCACAGACCCTGGCGCCGGGCTTCGGCCTTCAGCTCCTCCAGCACCGGCGGCCGGGCCCACGGGTCCTCGGCGTCGTGCAGCTGCTGCTCGGCGACCGGTTCGGCGGGGTAGACGAACTCGTCCATGAACCGCAGCAGCGTGGTGCGCAGTTCCTCGGTCTTGGCGTCGTAGGCGAAGTCCATCAGTGCTCCCCTGAGGTCGCGGCGAGTCCCTGCCGGACCAACGGCAGGGTGAGTTGGCCGATCTGGTCGAACCCCGCTCCCACGGTCTGGCCGCGGGTGAAGCGGAAGTGGATGCCTTCGAGGATCACGGCGAGCTTGAAGTAGGCGAACGCCGTGTACCAGGCCAGGCCGCCGGTGTCGGCGCCGCTGCGCTCGGCGTAGCGGCGCACCATCTCGTCGGTGCCGGCGAACCCGGGCAGCGTGGGCACGGTGCCGGTGATCGGGTCGTCCTGCGCGCCGATGCCGTTCCAGTACACGCACAGCAGACCGAGGTCGGCGAGCGGGTCGCCGAGGGTGGCCATCTCCCAGTCCAGGACCGCGCTGATGTCCAGCGGGTCCTCGGTGACCAGGACGTTGTCCAGCCGGTAGTCGCCGTGCACGATCGTGGCGCGGGCGGAGTCCGGCACGGTGTCGGCGAGCCGGTCGCGCAGCTCGTCGATGCCCGGCAGTTCACGGCTGCGCGAGGCGTCCAGTTGTTTGCCCCAGCGGGCGACCTGGCGTTTGAGGAAGCCGTCCGGTCGGCCGAAGTCGCCGAGGCCGACCGCCTTCGGGTCGACCGCGTGCAGGTCGGCGAGCACGTCGACCAGCCGTTGCGACAGGGTCCGCGCCTTGTCCGGGGTCAGCCACGGGCACTGGTCGCGGTGCCGCAGCGCCGCGCCGGGCATCTCTTCCATCAGGTAGAACGGCGCGCCGATGACGTCGGTGTCCTCGCACAGCAGCTCGACCTTCGGCACCGGCACGGCGGTGTCGGCGAGGGCTTTGATCACCCGGTGTTCGCGGGACATGTCGTGCGCGGTGGCCAGCACGTGGCCCAGCGGCGGGCGGCGCAGCACCCAACGATGCGTGCCGTCGGTGACCCGGTAGGTCAGGTTGGAGCGGCCGCCGGGGATCAGTTCGCCGGTCAGCGGACCCGTCTTGAGGTGGGCGGCGAGCCGGTCGAGGTCCAGGCCCGGTAGTCCGGTCATGCGGCGGCTCCCCTGAGCTGGGCGATCACGGCGCGCGTGCTGTCGGCGTCGGTGTGCCGGTGGGCGTGCAGGCCGACCGCCTGCGCCGCTTCGACGTTGACCGGCGCGTCGTCGAAGAACACGCAGCGGTGGGCGGGCAGCCCGATGAGGTCCAGAGTGTGGTGGAAGATGCGCGGGTCCGGCTTGCGCAGCCCGATCCGGCCGCTGATCACGATGGTGTCGAACAGCTCCAGCAGCAGGTCCTCGGGGTAGCCCTCGCCCCAGCTGTTGGACAGCAGCACGGTCCGCAGGCCGTCGGCGCGCAGTTCGCGGACCAGGTCGACCATCTTCGGGTCCGGGTGGGCGCTGCCGAACATGCGGCGCAGCAGGCCTTTCGACGCCACCTCCCGCCCGTCGAGGGTGGCCAGTTCGGCGGCCAGCAGCGCCTCGAACTCCGCGGGCGTCAGCTCGCCGGTCTCCAGTCGGGACACCGGGTTGTCCGGGGCGGCCTGTCGTCCCATCCAGTTCCGCATGGTCGCGCCGTAGCGGTCCCGGTCGATGTTCTCCGAAGTCAGCCAGTCCTCGATGAAGGCGGGCACGGAGACCGTGAGCACGCCACCCCAGTCCAGCACCACCGCGTCGATGCGCCGTTCGTCCACGCCGCGAGGGTACCGACCGGTCGGTATGTAGGCAACACGGGGTGCCCGGTTCCCCGTAGTAACCGGGAAACCGGGTGGATTTGACTCGGCAGTCTCCTGACCTGGGGGATTCCGGGGTTGGGGTTGTGGTTGTCGGCGCAGGTGTCCGCGGACGAGGAGTTGGAGCGGATCTGGCCCACATAACGTGAAGGTCACGGCAAGAGGTGTGGACATTGGGCTTCCAAGTCGGAAGGCAGCTCGCTCCGAGCCTCGGATCCGTACGCTCGCCAAGCAGCAGATCAAGATCAGGCCGTAACCCTGCACGTTATGCGGACCAGGACCAAGTAACGCTGACACGGCCAGCCGGGGAGAACTGGCCGATGTGGAGCTCGATCGGATCGGACAACACCCTGGCGGCGAGTGATGGGGCACCGCAACCCTCGGTGCCACTTCTGGAGATTCGCCACAGTATCGGCGCGCGGAAGCTGACATCTTCGAATGCCCAGCGACTCCTCGCCGAGATCGGAAGGCTGCGCGCACAATGTCCTGAGCGCCTGTCTCGGTCTGCGCGCCGAACGGCGTCACCGATCGGAATCGCTGGGAGGACACCTTGGCCCGTCGTTGGGTTGACAAGCTGGTCCGCTGGGCGATGCGGGATCTGTCCGGTGCCGAGGAGATGGCGGTGCGTGCCCGCCGGCTGGCTGCCCGGTCCCCGCGATACGAGCACGACCTCACGTCGGTCCTGCTCCTGCTCGCGCAACGGCAGGTCGAGGCGGGGCGGCCGGACGACGCACTGGCCACTCTCGCCGAGGCGGTGCAGGTCTGCCGGCGCCGGGCCGACGGGGAGTCGGCCCGGTTCGAGCCCAACCTCGCCGCAGCGCTGCGTTCCCGGTCCCTCCTGCACGCCGAGCTCGGCCGCTGGGAGCACGCGCTGTCGGCTGCGGAGCAAGCGGTCGATCTCTACCGGCGGCTCATGCCCGGCGACCCTGAGCGGTTCGAACCGCGTTACGCCAATGCGCTCGACCAGTTCGGCATCTGTCTGTCCGAGTGTGACCGCCTCGAGGAGGCGGTGCCGGTCGCCGAGCGCGCCGTGCGGATCGTGCGGCGTCTGTCCGCCGGCTCGCCGGACGAACGTCTTCCCGATCTCGCCCGCTGCGTGCAGAACCTCGGTGCGCTCCTGATCGACGCGAGACGATTCGAGGAAGGCCTGCACGCCACCGAGGAGGCCATCCGGCTCCGCCGTCGGCTGGACCGGGACGAACCCGGCCGGTACGAGACCGTCCTCGCGGACTTGCTGCGCAACCGCGACCTGTGCCTGACCACGTGGACGCGGCATGTGGCCGAGCAGGCCGCGCCGGACGAGGTGGTCCTCGGCCCCTATCCGCTGTGCGACGCGTGCAAGCAGGTCAACGGCGGCCTCGTGGCCGTGCGGCACCGTCAGGTCCATGTGCGCGCCCATGGCAAGGAGTCCTGCGTCGACCAGGGACTCGCCGGGATCATGGCGGGGTTATGGGCGGTCTGTGACACCACCACCTGTTGTGAGGACGAGGACGGCAGAGCCTACGTGGCACCTGTGGCGGGACAGGCCTTTGCCGCCGAGGAGTTCCTGGCCGGCCTCGGGATCCGGGTCGAGAACGAAGGTGGTGCGCTCTACTTCGCACTGCCGAGTAGTGCAGGGAGCTACCGCATGGACAGCGACGCGCGGCCGTAGCGGGCGGCGGGAGCGCCGACTGGCCGTGTCAACCCGAAGTGGATCTCGTTCTGGTCCGCATAACGTGCAGGGTTACGGCCTGATCTTGATCTGCTGCTTGGCGAGCGTACGGATCCGAGGCTCGGAGCGAGCTGCCTTCCGACTTGGAAGCCCAATGTCCACACCTCTTGCCGTGACCTTCACGTTATGTGGGCCAGATCCGTTGGAGCGTCTGTGGGAGTTCCCGGAGATCGGCTCTTCGGCACCGTCGACATCGAAGGCGGACTCGCCCAACTCGGCCCGACCGGGTACCGGCCGCCGCGCGTACGCGACCCTCTTCTGACACCGATCCGTCGGCGGCTCCAGTGCCGCTCGGTCAGGGCGGCTGCCAGTGGCGCCCGTAAACCCGGAAGCCCGCAAACAGCCCGAAGCCTGTTCAGAGGCGTGCATCGCGCAGCGTGCCCGACAGGGGCGAGTAGCGCGGTCATCCATACGCGCGGATGATGCTGCCGGTGTCGTCGCCTTCAACGCAGTGCAGATAGTGGTCGACGAGTTCGTCCATCGGTACCGGACGCATGCCGGGGAAGTGTTCGTCGAAGGTGGCGACGGAGTCGCCGATCATCGTGGGGCTGACCACGTTGATCCGCATACCCCGCGGTAGTTCGATTGCGGCCGACAGGGCGAAGCTGTGCAGCGCGCCGCTGATGACGCCGCCGCCAGTGACGTGCGGCCATGCGTGGTCGGCGAAGATTCCCGATGTCAGGGTGAAGGATGCGCCGTCGGCGCAGTGGTGCTGGCCGGTGAGAACCAGATCGACTTGCCCGAAGAACTTGGCTCGCATGTTCTCGTGCAGCGCGTCTGATGTCAGCGTCTTGAACTCGTCGAGCGCACCGTGCGCTGCGATGCTCACGACACTGTCGACCGCCCCGACCTCGCGGTACATGGCCTCGATGGTTGCGTGTGAGGTCAGGTCGACGTGGACGTCGCCCGAGGTGCGACCGGCCACGACAACGTCGTGGCCGTTGGATCGCAGTGCGGGCACCAATCGTCGTCCGATGGTGCCGCCGACGCCGACGATGATCCTCATCGTGCGTTCTCCTTCTGAGACGGGTTTCCTGGCGAGCGGCGTCGATCGAGGGTCTGTGCCAGCAATGTGAGTGCGTCGGCGTCAGGTGTGCCGAGACGCGCGATTCGGACGGGCGTCGCGCCCACGCTCGCGCGAACTCTGGGCTGTCGACTGCGAGTTGGCCAACGAGTTGTTCGAGCTCCGGGTCGGTCGGGTGCCGTGCGACCGCCTGATGCAGGGCTGCGACGGTGACTTGCGCCTTGGCGGTCCAGTCGCGGTACAACGCACGGTGGTGCGGGTCGAGGAACAGCATTCGGGTGACGTTCGGCCGAACTTGCGTGTCTGGGGCGTTGAAGTCGACGTGGCTGGCCAGCAGAGCGTGACCGAGGCGGTTCCACGCGAGGACGTCAGCGCGATGATCGATAACGATCGCTGGTGTCCCAGGCATCGCGGCGAGCAGCTCACGCACCAACGGCCTCAGCTTGGTTCGCCAGGCACGAGGCCGAGTCGGTCGTCTCGGAGCGGCGAGGGTCCGCAGGTGTTCGTACTCGGCAGGATCGAGCCGCAACGCCGCGGCCAGCGCGTCCATGACCGCGGCAGAAGCGCTACGGCTGACGCCCTGCTCGAGTCGCGTGTAGTAGCCGACACTGACCCGGCGAGCTCGGCCAGTTCCTCCCTGCACGGCCCCCGGACTCGCCGATGAGTAGCGCCGGGCTCGATGCCCGCTGCCGCCGGCGTCAAGCGTTCACGCCTGCTGCGCAGGAACCCGCCGAGATCGTTCGTTCCGGTGGTGATCCAACCCATCGTCCCGCCAATCGCCGGCCTCCGCCTGCCCCAAACACGGATACCTCCGCGGATCTCCCGTGCATCACATGCAGCTTTTTAAGCCACCTCTCATAAACGACCCCTTTCTGGGAAGAACCCGCCGGGCAGCCCGGCGGACCCCTATCAGGAAGGGTCGGCTACGCCCGCTGCTCAGACCTGACTCAGGAACTCCGGTCCCAGCTCGACGTCCTGGAGGCGCACGGCACCAGCCGCGACAAGACCTTCGCGGAGAAGGTGTCCACCCGCGTCCGGGTGTGCCCGGAGTTCGGGGCCGCGCTGGAGATGTGCCGCCAGATCAGGGCCCGGACCTGGAGATGCTCGCCGGACCGCTGCCCGGCATCGAGTACCACGGCGATCCCGCCTCGGGCGTTGATTTCCACAAAACGTGAACGCGCTGTTCGCGTTTGACAATCCGGTATTTCTCCCGGCATCCTCCGTTCAGTCGCCGACTTGCCTCGTCAAGCCCCTCACCAGGGCTTATGAGTCATGCCCCGAGTTTCACGAGGAGGAATGATGCCGATTCTGGTCACCGGTGCGACCGGCACCGTCGGACGATGCGTGGTGCGCCGCCTGCTCGACGCGGGCCGGTCGGTCCGGGCGCTGACCCGCGATCCGGCCGCGGCCCGGCTGCCGGCCGGAGTGGAGGTGGTGACCGGTGACTTCACCGACCCGTCGTCGCTGGCACCGGCGTTGCGCGGGGTGGAGCGGGTGCACCTGGTGTCGATGGAGGGTGACGGCCCCGCGATCGTGGACGTGCTGGTGCAGTCGGGAGTGCGGCGTCTGACGCACCTCGGGCACAACGACCCGAGCCGTCCCGACGACGATCCGCTGGAGTCCTGGCACCGGGTGTTCCACCGGGCGATCGAGTCGTCCGGGATGGAGTGGACGCACCTGTTCCCCGCCGAGTTCATGGCCAACACACGGGAATGGGCGCCGTCGATCCGGGCGGGGAGCGAGGTGCGGGCGCCGTTCGGCGACTGGAACAGCACGATGGTGCACGAGGACGACATCGCCGCGGTCATCGTGAAGGCGCTGTTGGAGGACGGGCACGCGGGCCGGACCTACCAGCCCAGCGGCCCCGAACCGGTGCGGCGCCGGGACGCGGTCCGGATGATCGGCGAGGCCATCGGCCGTGACGTCGAGTTCGTGGAACTCACCCCGGAACAGGCCCGTGACCTGTGGCGGGACATCTACCCGCCCGATGTCATCGGCTGGTTCCTCGAGATGGGCCGCTACCCCGACGGCAACAACTGGGTGTCCCCGGACATCGAGCAGGTCCTGGGCCGCCCAGGCCTCAAGTTCAAGCAGTGGGCTCACGACCACGCCGCCGACTTCCGCTGACCCCGGTGTCAACGAGCCGAGTCCGTCGAGCAGCCGCCCTGTCCCGCGCGTTCAGCCCGCCGGTCGCCGTCACGCGGGTTCCGGCACGGCGTTGCGCAGTCGGATACCGCTGAAACCCAACGTGCTGCCCACCACCCTTCGCCAGAACGGCCACAGGTTGGTCATCAGCCGCACTTCGATCCCGGCCTCCTCGTGCAACGCCAGCAGGTCTCCGACCGGCTCCGGTTCGCCGAGCGGTTCGACGGGTTCGGTGGCGACGTGCGCGTTGGGCGGATCGCCGATCGGCCGGAACGCCCCGGCGTCGAACCGGTACGCGTACAGGCGCGTCGTCTGCATCCGGCGCAGCCAGCCGAACTCGATCGCGTGCACCCGCTCGGCACCCAGCCACGCCCGGTCCTCGGCGCTGGTGGTCGGCTCCACCCACGTCATCGCGCGCGGGCACTGGCGTGGGAACCAGTAGTCGGGTGACCGCCCGTGGTCGACGGCCCAGACGTAGGCCCCGGGCTGCCGTGCTGTCGCCGCGACGTGCGGCTCGAACCGGGTGATCGTCGGGTCTTCCGAGAAGTGCAGCACTTCCCCCTGTGCAGGTCGCATGACCGGCGATCCTCGCGGAAATCGGTTGGCGCGAGCCACCGGTTTCCGCTCATGCGAGCGGTCCGTGAGCGTGGTGGACCGGCCGCTGCTCGACCAGTTGGGCGCCGTGGCGGGCAGCGACGTGTCCGCCCTACCGGTCGGGGCTTCGCGGTGGTTGTGGTCGGTGGACGACGTGCACCGGGCCTACCTGCCGTAGACCCGGTGCACGTCCGGGAGCCGACGGCGGTCGGTGGTCAGGCGTTGATCTCCTTCGGTGCGCCGCCGGTCTGGCCGATGGTGATCTTGCGCGGCTTCGCCTTCTCGGCGATCGGGATGCGCAGCGTCAGCACGCCGGAGTCGTAGTCGGCCCGGATCCGGTCGGTGTCGAGCGAGTCGCCGAGGAACAGCTGGCGCGAGAACACGCCCAGCGGCCGCTCGGACAGCTGCACCTGGACCTCTTCCGTGCGGTGCGGGCGCCGCTCGGCCTTGACGGTGAGCACGTTGCGCTCCACGTCGAGCTCGATCGCGTCCGCCGTGACACCGGGCAGGTCGAACTCCACCACGAACTCGTCCCCGGCGCGGTAGGCGTCCATCGGCATGGGCGTGGGTCGCGACCAGGTGCCCGGTCCGGTGAAGAACTGCTGCGCCAGCCGGTCGAGCTCGCGGAACGGGTCCGTGCGCATCAACATCGGGAACACCTCCTGGTTGTGGGGTCAATGCGCTGCCGACACCAGTTCTACCATGTCGTCATTCCGTTGACAACACCGAATGTCATCGGTAAGTTGACGTCATGGCGATCGGAGATTACGAGGCCGTCCGAGAGGCGGCCACCGGGGACGACGACCTCAGTGCGGGGCAGGTGTTGTCCGCGCTGGTCCTCCTGCGGCGGCTGCGTGACGAACTGGCCGGATGGGAACCACAGCTGATCGCCGCGGCGCGCGATCTGGGCACGAGTTGGGCCGAGCTCGCGCCCGCGCTCGGGGTGGCCAGTCGGCAGGCCGCCGAGCGCCGGTACCTCAGGCTGCGCCCGTCGGAACTGGGCGCGACGGCCGAGGGGCGGGTGCGCGCCGAGCGGGACAAGCGGGCGGCCGACCGCGCGGTGTCGCAGTGGGCGCGCGACAACGCCGCGTCCCTGCGCAGCCTGGCCGGCCAGGTGGGCCGGGTGGACGTGGTGGTCCGCGAGGCGCTGGCGGAGGACGACGCCGTGGCGCTGCTCGGGCCCTTGACGGCGGCCCTGGGCAGGGTGCGGGCGACCAGCCCCGACCTGGCCGAGGAGATCCAGGCCGTCAGCGACCGGGCGGAGGAGGTGCGACGCGACACCCAGACGTTGCGGGACAACCCGACGCCACGTGATGACCGGACGCCCCGGGACGGGAGGCTGCAGGACGGTCCGGCACCGCCCGGGAGCCTCGCCTAGACGAGTAATTCCGAAGTCGGGGTCTTCTCGAGCAACCCAAGCTGATGCCGCTCCCGGGTGAGCGGTTGGACACGGCCCGGTTGCTCTCGGCGCGGGTGGACAATCGAGCTCGGGTGTCGGTGAGGCAGAACTTCTACTCGGTCCCGGCCCGGTTCGCCGGCCACCGACTGACCGTCCGGCCGCTCCCCTCGGCGCGCTGGCCACCGGTGGCTACCCGGCCGCCGGGGAACCCGTCGTGCTGCTCGGCGACTCCGGCACCGGCAAGTCCCACCCGCTGGCAGGTCTCGGGCTCGCCGCTTGTGAGCAGGGCCGACGGGTCCGCTACGTGACCACCGCCCAGCTGGTCAACGAGCTCGTCGAGGCCGCCGACGAACGCGTCCTGTCCCGCGTCGTGGTCCGACGGCGGTCAGGCCGGCTGGTGCGTCGGTGTGAAGAACTCGATGAGTGCCGCGGCGAGCGCCTCGGGATGGGTCAGGGGGGCGGCGTGCCCGGTGCCGGGGACCTCCTGCACCCGCGCGTTGGGGACGTGGTCGGCCACGTACCGGGCGCTGGCGGCGAAGAAGGGCTTGGTGTCCGATCCGAGCAACACCGTCACCGGAGCGGAGATCGCGCCGAGTACAGCCGGATCAGTGGCGGGGTCTCCGTACTCCATCACTTGCTGAAGGAGATTGAGCAGTTTCGGGACGTAGCGCCCTGCGGCTTCGCAGTAGCCGGCGTCATCTGCCACGGCGATCTCTTCGTCGTTGAAGGGGAAACCGAGGAACGCGCGAACCGCAGCCGTCAAGTCGCCTTCGGCGGCCAGTTCGCCCGTGCGGGCGAGGGCGTTACCGATCAACACCTGCGCCTCCTGGTCCGCCAGGCTGAGCACCCCGGGCTCGAAGGGAGCCACCGACGTGACCGCGTCGGAGTGCGCTGCCACGCCGAGTGCATGGCCGGCGCCACCGGACCAGCCCACGAGCCCGATCGGTTCCCCGATGCTGTCGATGTAGGTGAGCGCGTCGTCGATCTGCCGTCGGACACCGAGGTCGGGGTGATCGCCGCTGAGGCCGCGGCCGCGCATGCTCGGCAGATGGCACGTGAACCGGCCGGCCAGGTGTTCCACCACCCGGTTCCAGTCGATGTCCCCATCGCCCACGGCCCCTTGCAGGAACACCAGCGGCGACCCGTGGCCGTGCACGGTCGCACCGATGGTGACGCCGTCGGTGGTGGTCACGTAGTGGGTGCGTTGGCTGCTCATCGCTGTCTCCTTCGTCTCAGGTGGCCATACCCGCAACGATCACGCAGGAGACGACGGAGAACGTCACCCGACCGGATACGTTTCGACGGTTGAGGGTGCTACTGCACATCGCGGCGAGCAGCCTGTGCCGCGAGTTCCGCGCGGCCCGCGACATCCACCTTGGCGTAGACGTGGGACAGGTGTTTCTTGACCGTGTTGACGGAGATGAACAGGCGTTGACCGATCTCGGCGTTGCTGTGGCCTTCGGCGACCAGTTGCACGACGTCACGCTCCACGGGAGTCAACGATGCCCAGCCGATCCGCGGGCGGCGACGCTCACCGCGTCCGCGGCGGGCATAGGCCACCGCATCGGCCAGCGACAGTTGGCTGCCGGCGTCCCAGCAGGCGGTCGCATCGGCGCGGTCCAGCGCGGCCTGCGCGCTGTTGCGGGCGCGATCGAAGCGCTTGGCCTGCACGCCGAGTCGGACGATGCCCGACTCGGCGTGGAACCGTTGCGAAGATGCCAGCAGGCGCAGGGCTCGTTCGGTCTCGCCGACGGCGAGGGCCAGGTCGGCGATCCTCTCCAGCGCCGAGGCGGCCCCGACCCGGTCGCCGTAGTCGTCAAGGATCCCCAGGCTGTCGTGTGCCCGCTCCCACGCCTCGTCGAGGTCCTCGTCATCTCGCGCCAATTCCGCGAGGCCGAGCAACGACCGACCCAGCGTCTGGGGGAGCCCAGGGTCGGTCGACACTGCGCGGCAGGCCTCCAGGTGTCCTCGCGCTTCGTCGAGGCGCTGCCGGCTTTGCGCAACCATGCCCAGCAGCCACTCGCCGATCGCCTCATCCAAACGGCTGCCGCCACCACGGCCGATCCGCACGACCTCCTCGGCCGTGGCCCGAGCAGCGTCCAGATCGCCGGACGCGTAGGCCGACAGGGCCAGCCAGTGACGCAACCACATCCCGTACTGGGTCCCCTCGAAGGCTCGTGGTCCCAGTACCGCCCGTGCCTCGGACAGCCACTCCTGCGCCCGGACGCGATCGCCTTGCAGGACCGCAACTGCGGCAAGCCCGGTGAGCCCGACCGCCTCCCACCCGGGACGCCCGACCTGCCGGCTGAGTTCGACGGCATGTCGAGCGTGTCGGTGTGACCGATCGAGCCGCCCTGACCACACCGACCACACCACATGGCCCGCGTAGGCGGCCGGCGTGTGGAACACGAGGTCGTTGGCCTCACACACCTGCACACCCTGCTGGAACAGCAGGTAGCCGGCGTCGATCGAGCGGCTGTGCAGCAGCGCTGCCCCCGCGAACTGCAGGACGTGGGCGTGGGTCGACGCATCCCCGCACCGCTTCGCGAGGTCGAGCGCCTGCTCGACGTCAGTGTCCACCTGCTCACTGGTCGACAACCCCGCCAGCACCCCTGACAGGGCGCGGTGAGCCAACCCGACGGCGAGCGCACCGCCCAGATCAGCGGCGCGTGCCGCTGCGACCGCCTGACTCGCCGAGCGATGGCAGCTGGCAGGCTCACAACCGGCAAAGGCCAGAGCTGCCGCAGCCTGTAACCCCCGCACGCGCTCGTCGTCGGGGACACCCGGTGCCGCGGCCGCGTCGTGCAGCTGCTGACGCACCTCCCGGGACAGGCCGCGTTCGAACCAGAAGCGGACGATCCGCTCGGTCAGGTCCACGAGCGCCCGAAGATCTTTCGCCGCCACCGCGGAATCCATCGCGGCGCGCAGGTCATCGAGATCGGCCGTAAGCCGCGCCACCCAGGGCTCAGGCTGCCCACTCGTGAGACCCGCGTGCGCCCGTCCCACCAACGCGGCATAGAACTCCAGATGGCGGCCACGCACCCGATCCGGATCGTCCAGCTCAGACAGTCGCTGCCGGGCATACACCCGGATCGTCTCCAACAGTCGGTAGCGGGCGTTGCCGTGGCGTCGGGTGACCTGCACCATCGATTGCTCGACCAGCCCAGCGACCAGGTCAAGGATGTCGCCTCGGTCGATCCCCTCCCCGGCTATCACCGCCCCGGCAGCATCCAGCTCGAACGACCCGGCAAAGACGGACAGCCTCGCCAACGCCAATCGCTGCACGTCGTCGAGCAGGTCGTAGCTCCAGTCCAGTGAGGCCGCCAGGGTCTGCTGACGTGCCGGCGCCCCACGCACCCCGCCGGTCAACAACCCGAACCGGTCCGCTAGCCCGGTCGCGATCTGCCCCGGCGCCAGCACTCGCACCCGGGCCGCCGCCAGCTCGATCGCCAACGGGATCCCATCCAGGTGCCGGCAGATCTCGGCCACCGCCGAAGCGTTGTCGGCATCGATCCGGAAGTCCGCAGCCACCTGCCGGGCCCGCACCTCGAACAGCCGCGCCGCGTCCGCCGCCGCGACCGTGCCGCTGGCGGACCCGGCCTCGGGGTCGGGCACCGGCAACCCGGCGACCTCGAACGTCGCCTCACCCTCGACCACCAGCGGCACGCGGCTGGTGGCCAGCACGTGCAGCTGCGGGCATGCCGACGACAACCGGCCGACCAGATCGGCGCACGCCTCCACCAGGTGCTCGCAGTTGTCGAGCACGACCAGCAGATGCCGCGCCCGGAGCTGCTCGGCGAGCGTGTCGGTCCACGCCTGTCCGGGCCGCTCATGGACGCCCACCGCCCCGCCAATGGCCCGTGCGACCAGCCCGGGTCCGCCCACCCCTTGCAGGTCGACCCAACAGGCCCCGTCGGAGAACCGCGACGCCACGTCCCCGGCGACCTCCACCGCCAGCCGCGTCTTGCCGCAACCACCCGAACCGGTCAACGTCACCACCCGGGCATGCGAGACCAGGTCGGCCACCTTCGCACGCTCCCGCTCACGGCCGATGAACGCTGCGACCCCGACAGGCAGCCCGCTCTGCATCTCCATGGACGCCACCTGTCCCCATCGTACGAGCACGCCATCACCTGCGCTCCTGCACTACCGCGAGGGGCGCGCAGTCACAGCAGAGACCGGGTGGCACGGCCATCTCCGTCGGCGGCCATCTGTCGGCGATCGGCGGTGGAGGCTAGGTTCTGTCTCTTTGGTCGGCGTCGGGTCCAGATGAGGATGCCGGCGAGGTGGAGTGTGGCTTGGTAGGCGATGACGAGTTTGTCCGTGTGGCCAGGCCGCGCCACTGTTTGAGGCGGTTGATGCACCGTTCGACGGTGTTCTCGGCGGCAGCCACAGCTGAGGCTGCGACTGCCGGAGTCATGGCAGAGGATGCAGCGGCATTCGAAACCGTCACGGAACATGAGCTGAGGCTACGGAGCTGTACACCAGCACACGCTTTGGTGCCCGGAGTGCAACAAATCCCAACGCCGCGCGGCGGCACCGCTCACGTCCCCGACGGCCGCGGCTGCTCCGGCGGAACCGAGCTCTCGGCAACCGCCATCCACTGGTCCAGGTCGGACTGGGTGAACTCTGTCCACGGTGGGATTTCGGGGAGCTGGCGGAGGAGGTCGTAGGCCTCGGGGATCTGAGGGCCGCGCAGGACTGGGCAGTGGCAGCCGGCGATGACCTCGGCGTTCAGGTGCTGGAAGTCGGTGACGACCGTCCCGAACTTTTGGGCGTCCAGCAGGGCGACCCAGGGGGAGACCAGGCGTCCGCCGAAGAACTGGCCGTCGCGGAATTCGTCTGGCGACAGCTCTGCCGTTTCGGGCATGGGGGTCGGCACGTTCGTGGCGAAGGTGTCGACGGCCCACAGGACGTTGGTCTTCGGGTCGAAGAGGGCGCGGGTTGTGGGGTTGTCGTACAGGGGCGGTCGCTTGGCGACCAGGGTGCGGTCGCCCGTGTCGATCGTGTCGCCGTCGGTCATGAAGCGGCACCGATTGATGGGGGTCTCCCACTCCTCGGCCATGCGGCCGATGGAGAACCATGTCGTCAGCAGAGTCGCGTTCGGGCATGCCGCGAGGACCGCCAGGAGGTTGCCGGCGTGGTCGCGGTCGTCGTGGGTGAGGAAGATCCACCGTACGTCCAGGGGATCCACGACGGACCAGGCTGCCTCCAGCCACTGGGAGCGCACTGCGGGCGCCCCGGTGTCCACGAGGACCGGTTCGGCTCCCCGGATCACCATCGAATTCATCGGGAAGTGGCCGACCGGTGGGGCCTCGAGGGCCCACGGGATGACGAACGTCTCCTCGGCGATCTTGTACGGCTGCAGAAGGTTGAAACTCTCCATGGTCGTCATCGTTGCTCTCCCTAAGACGGAGTCGCCGCAGCGTCTATGAATCCAGTGCAGCCCCGTGCCGGGTTGTCGTCAAACGCAGAACTCGTGACGGTCGGCTTCGGTGAGCGACGAGGGGTGTGCGGTCGGTGCTGGCAAGTCTCGCCGTGGCCATCGGCAGCACGGGATCCTGGCCCGCGGACGCGCACTGGGTCGTCGATCGCTGAGACAGCGGCCTATCGCCGGGCCCAGACGAGGATGGCGGCGAGGTGGAGTGCGGCCTGCGGCGTGCTGGTGGGCTCGGCAGACGGTGGAGTCCACCGACACGGTCCAGCCGACATCGTCACCGTCATCCGCTGCTGACAGGACGGCGGCGAGGATCCGCTCCCACGTGCCGTCCACGGCCCATCTGATCAGCCTTTTGTGGGCGGTCTGGAACGAGCCGAGCTCGTCCGGCAGGTCCCGCCAAGGTGAGCAGGTGCGGTATTTCCACGCGATGGCCTCAAGGGTTCGGCGATGGTTGGCCCACCGCCGTCCCCGGACCGGATCGGCTGGCATCAGCGGCTCGATCCGATCCCACATCGCATCAGTGATCACTAACCGGACGGACACATCCGATCAACTGACCAACCGATCGAAGAGACACACTCTAGTCCTGTCGCGGTGAGGGCGGATCAACCGATCGGCTCGGCCGGGGTCAACCTTTTCCCGAGGTGATCCGGTCCTTTCGCCGATCGTGCGTTCCGGGTCCTGCTGCCACGGTGGAGAGGCTTTCACCAGTGGCAGGGGGAAATGGGATGCCGATCTCGGAACGGGCCTCGAAACGGGCACTCGGGAAACGGGCGGTGGCGCTGGTCGCGGCCGTGTCGTCGGTGGTGCTGCTGGCGGCCGGGGCCCCGGCCGCCTCACCGCACCGGTCGGGCGACTGGGCGACGTGGTCCAAGGACGCGGCCGGGTCGCGGTACGCGGCGGCGGAGTGGCGGATCACGCCGCGCAACGTGCACAACCTGAAGGTGAAGTGGGCGTTCGCCTTCCCCGAGTCGTCGGCCCCGGTGCGCAGCCAGCCCGCCGTGGTCGACGGGGTCGCCTACTTCGGCGGGCCGGACGGGAGGTTCTACGCCCGGGACGCCGGGACCGGCGCGGAGCGGTGGACGACGGACCTCTCCGGGGTGGTTCCCGGTGCCCGGCCGTCGATCCCGTGGGACAGCCCGTCGGTCTCCGGTGGGCGGGTGTACTTCGGGGATCTGCGGGGTTTCGTCTACTCGCTGGACCAGGGCACGGGTCGGGTGGTGTGGGCGAAGCAGGTCGACGCGCACCCGGCGGCGACGGTGACCAGTTCGCCGATCGTGCACGACGGGAAGGTGTACGTCGGCACGTCCAGCGGGGAGAACGCGAACAACAGCCCGGACGGGTCGACCGACGACCCGAACTACCCGTGCTGCACGTTCCGGGGCCACGTCGACGCGCTCGACGCGCGCACGGGCGGGTTGGTGTGGCGGCACTACACCGTGCCCGAGCCGCGGGCGGTCGGCACGTGGCCGAGCGGGGCGACGAGGTACGAGCCGTCCGGGGCCGGGGTGTGGAGTTCGCCGGTGGTCGACCCGCACAGCGGGACGGTGTACGTCGGCACCGGGCAGAACTACACCGGCAGCGCGGGTGATTTCGACACGATGCTGGCCCTGGACCACCGGACCGGGGCGGTGAAGTGGCGCAACCAGGTCACGAAGGCCGACACGTGGCGCGGGTTGTGCAACAGCCCCGATCCGGAGGGGTACTGCCCGGGGCTGAAGGACGGTTCGGCGTTGGACTACGACATCGGTGCGACGCCGAACCTGTTCACCGTGGGCGGGCGCAGGCTCGTCGGGGTCGGGCAGAAGCTGGGCGTCTACCACGTGTTCGACGCGGCGACCGGCGAGGTGGTGTGGCGTCGGCAGCTGGGTGTCCCGCTGCCCAGCGGTGGGATCTCGGGCATCCAGTGGGGCACGAGTTTCGACGGGCGGCGGCTGTACATCGCGACGTACTTCGCCGATCCGGGCAAGTTGTTCGCGGTGGATCCGGCCACGGGGCGGGTGTTGTGGGAGACGCCCAACCCGGCGGACGGGTGCACGACCGGTGGTGCGGCCGCCCACCCGGAGATCTGCTCGCTGGGTCACGGGCCGGCGGTGACGAGCAGTCCGGGTGTGGTGTGGGAAGGGAGCAACGACGGGAAGATGCGGGCGTACTCGGCGCGGGACGGCCGGGTGCTGTGGACCTACGACACGGTGCGGGACTTCACCGGCGTCAACGGGCTGCCGGGTCGGGGCGGCACGATCTCCGGTGGTGGCGGCGGGGCGGTCGTGGCCGACGGGATGGTGTACGTGCAGGCGGGGTACGCGCCGGACTACCCGAACCCGGGCGGCGGTGACGTACTGCTCGCGTTCGGTCTGTGAGTGGGTCGGATCAGGTGGGCTGGGTGGGCGGGTGGATTCTCACCCGCCCACGGTGACGGCGCCGGTGTCGCCGTCGATCTCGACCGGCACGCCGAGCGGCACGGTGAGCTGGCCTTCGCAGTGCCCGAAGCCGGCGTCGGCGACGATCGGCACGCCGAGTCCGCCCAGTCGGTCGGCGAGCACGGCCGACGCGTCGCCGCACCCGACCCACGAGCCGAGGACGAGCCCGGCGACCCGGTCGAACCACCCGGAGCGCAGCAGGCCGGTGAGCATCCGGTCGAGCCGGTAGGGCTCCTCGTTGACGTCCTCCAGCAGGACGATCGCGCCGTCGGGCGGCGGGTCCACGAGCAGGCTGAGGGTGCCTCCGACCGCGATGCCCCGCGCGGTGCCGGGCGCCATGCCGACACCGCCGTAGGACGACACACCGGTGAACAGGGCCCGGCGCAGCCGTTCGCGGGCGGCGGTGTCCTCGACGAACGCCCTGGTGCCGACCATCGGCCCGAACCAGGTGGGTGTGCCCGCCCGCCGGAACCGCTCGTGCAGGACGGTGGTGTCGCTGGAGCCGAGGAACACCTTGCGGTGCGCGGTGACGGCGGTCCAGTCGACCAGGTCGACCATGCGCAGGCTGCCGTACCCGCCGCGGGCGCACAGGACCCCGGCCGTGGACGGGTCGAGCCAGGCCTGTTCGAAGTCGCGGGCGCGGTCGGCGTCGTGGCCGGCGAGGTAGGGCAGGGTCGGGTGGGTGGCCAGGACGTTCGGGGCGAGCCGGACGTCCAGGCCCCATTTGCGCAGCCACGCCGTGCCCGCTTCGAGGAGTTCGGCGGAGCAGGGCCCGGCGGGGCTGACGACGGTCACCCGGTCACCGGGCCTCAGCGGCGGCGGCCGGCCGGAGGCCGCGCCGGCGGTGGCCACCGCGTCGGCCGCCGCCGGCGCGGCCGGTGTCACCGGCGCAGCTCCAGGACCGGGATGCCCTCCGGGGTGAAGCCGAAGACCTGCCCGTAGAACGACAGCTCGGCCTGCAGCGCGGCGACGATGGTCTCGGCCTTGCGGAACCCGTGCTGCTCGCCCTCGAACGTCAGGTAGGCGTGCGGGATGCCGGTGCCGTCCAGCGCGCCCGCGAACCGGTCGGCCTGTTCGGGCGGGCAGATCTCGTCCTCCAGGCCTTGCAGCAGCAGCACCGGCCCGGCGAGGCGGTCGACCCGGTTCGACGGTGACCGCTCGGCGTACCGGTCAGCCGCCGCCGGCCACGGCCCGACCAGGCCTTCGACGTACCGGGACTCGAAGTCGTGGGTCTCGCCGCCCTCGCCGGTCCAGCCGACCAGGTCGAGGATGGGGAACGCGACCATCCCGCACCGGTAGGTCTTCACCGAGGTCAGCGACGCCGCCGAGGTCCACCCGCCGGCGCTGCCGCCGCGGATGCCCAGCCGGTGGCCGTCGGCGGTGCCCTCGTCGGCCAGCGCCTGGGCGACGGCGGCGCAGTCGTTGACGTCGACCACGCCCCACTGCTCGCGCAGCCGTTCCCGGAACGCCCGGCCGTAGCCGGTGGAACCGCCGTAGTTGACCGCCACCACGCCGATGCCGCGGCTGGTGAAGTACGCCAGGTCGACGTCCATCACCGGCGCCGACCGGCCGGTGGGCCCGCCGTGGACGTGCACGACGTAGGGCGGCCTCTCGCCGTCGGGCCCGGCGAACTCCGGGTTGCGCGGCGGGTAGACGTAGGCGGGGACGTCGCCGTCGGGGCCGGTGAACACGCGTTCCTCCGGCACCGGCAGGTACTCCGCGGGCAGGGTCGATTCGACCGAGGTGTGCCCGGTGAGCGTCCCGGTGGACAGGTCCAGCGACACCACGGCGGACTCGGTCAGCGGTCCGGCGGCGCCGCTGACCACGACACCGTCGTGCACGGCGAGGTGCGCGTGCCACACGGGCAGGTCCACGTCGACGTCGGTGACGGTGCCGCTGCGCTCGTCGAGCACGGCCAGCGCGCCGGAGCGCAGCACCGCGTAGCGGCCGGGACCGATGGCGGCGAACCACCGGTTGCCCAACCGCCACATCGGCCCGCCCAGCTCCTCGGCGCACGGCGCGAGGTTCTTCGACGTGCCGTCCAGACCGATCCGGAACAGGTTCCACCAGCCGTCGGGGTCGGTGAGGGCCAACAGCGCCGGCGCCCGATCGGCCGCGTCCGCGGGGGGCACTTCCCACTCGACCTGGCACACGGCCTCGGACACGCCGCCGGCCAGCACCCGGTACTCGGCGGAGCCGACCTCGGCCACGCACAGCTCGGAGCCGTCCCACGGCATGCGGGGGTGGTCCCAGCCGATCCAGGCGTAGTGGCGGCCGTCGGGCGAGAGCCGGGGCCCGGTCATGAAGTGGTGGCTGGCGGCCAGCACCCGCACCGGGGAGCCGTCCAGCGGCACCGCGACCAGTTCGCGGCGCACGTCGGTGCGCGCGTCGCCGGTCACGGTCTCCCGCACGCACCACACCTCGGCGTGTCCGGGTCCGGCGGTGAGGTCGGCATAGCGGTAGCCGTGGTGGCGCTCGGGCGACGGGCTGAGCGGCACGGGGTGCGGGTCGTCGGGGTCGAACAGGTAGATCCGCTGGTCGGCCCAGTCCGTGAACGCCACGCGCGTCCCCGAAGGGGTGTCCAGCACGACCCACGGCCGTCCGCCGTACTCGTGGACGCGGTTGCGCACGTTCCACGGGGGCGGCAGCAGGTCCTCCCCGTCGCGCACCAGCGCGACCCGGCCGCCCTCGGCGGGGCGTCCCTCGGCCCACCACGGCCGACCGTCGTGCAGGTCGACCCAGTGCAGCCCCCCACCTGCGGCGGCGGCGTCGGCCGCGCCGATGGGCGATGTCCACGTTCCGTACGGTGCGATCGTCACCACGCGGCCGACCCTATCGGGGTGTCCGGGGCCGGTCGGCGCCGATCGACGGAGATGACGAAAACCCGGGGGGCGGGCTGCCGATCTTGCTCGCGTGGCCTAGGGTCGTCGTTGTCATGGCACGCGTCATCCACGTATTCCGCCAGCCCGACCGGTTCGTAGCCGGCACAGTCGGGCAGCCTGGCGAGCGCACGTTCTACCTGCAGGCCTCCGAGGAGGCCCGGCTGGTCAGCGTGGCGCTGGAGAAGCAACAGGTCGCCGTACTCGCCGAGCGCATCGGCTCGCTGCTGGAGGAGGTGCACCGGCGGTTCGGTGCGGAAGTCCCCGAAGCGGTACCCGAGGACCTCCGGGACACCGAACCTCTGGAGGTGCCGGTCGAGGAGGAGTTCAAGGTCGGCACGATGGGGCTGGGGTGGGACGCCGAGTCCCGCGCGGTGGTCATCGAACTGCTCGCGATCACCGAGGAGGAGGTCGACGAGGCGGTGGTGCTCGACGACACCGAGGAGGGCCCGGACGCGGTGCGGGTGTTCCTGAGCCCGATCGAGGCGCGGGCGTTCGCCGAACGCGCGGACCGGGTGGTGCGGGCGGGCCGCAAGCCGTGTCCGCTGTGCTCGGAGCCGCTGGACCCGGAGGGGCACGTCTGCCCGCGGCAGAACGGCTACCGTCGCGCGGAAGAGGGCTGAGCCGGACGTGGGTCCGCGCGACGAGGGGGTGCTCGACTTACTGCAGCGCGGTCGCATCGAGGTCGAGGGCCGGTTGGTGGACGCGTCGAACGCGACGCTGTTCTGCAAGATCAGCCTGGACGGCGTGACCGCGCAGTGCGTCTACAAGCCGGTGCGCGGCGAGCGGCCGTTGTGGGACTTCCCCGACGGCACGCTCGCGGGCCGCGAGGTGGCGACGTACCTGGTGTCGGAGGCGGCGGGGGTGCACATCGTGCCGCCGACGGTGCTGCGCGCGGGGCCGTTCGGGTCGGGCATGGTGCAGCTGTGGGTGGACACCCGCGAGGACGACGACCTGGTGGACATCGTCCCGGTGGACCAGGTGCGGCAGGGGTGGCGGTCGGTGCTGCGGGCGCACGACCGGTACGGCGATCCGGCGGTGCTGGTGCACGCCGACCACCCGCGGGTGCGGCTGATGGCGGCGTTCGACGTGGTGGTGAACAACGCCGACCGCAAGGGCGGGCACGTGCTGCACGCGGTGGACGGCGGGGTGTACGGGGTGGACCACGGGATCTGCCTGCACTCCGACGACAAGCTGCGCACGGTGTTGTGGGGCTGGTTGGGCGAGGAGCTGCCGCCGGACGCGGTGGAGGCGCTGCGGCGGCTGCGGTCGTGTCTGGACGGCGGGCTGGCCGACCGGCTGAACGAGCACCTGACGCGCGCGGAGGTGCGGGCGTTGAGCGGTCGGGTGGACAAGCTGCTGGCGGCCGGGGTGTACCCGGCGCCGTCCGACGACTGGCCGGCGATTCCCTGGCCGGCGTTCTGACCGGCGCGGATGCGCGCGTGTGGATCTCCTCCGGGGGGATCTTCTGGCACCCGCCCATTTGCGGTCTACTTGCCGCGTGGGCGTCGAACTGCGCGAGGTGACCGCGGCCGACGTGCTGCTGTTCTTCGAGCACCAGCGCGATCCGGAGGCGGTGTGGATGGCCGCGTTCACCCCGCCGGATCCGACGGACCGGGCGGCGTTCCTGGTGCGGTGGGCGCGCATCCTGGCCGACGACCAGGTGGTGGCGCGCACGGTGGTGTTCGACGGCGAGGTCGTGGGGCACGTGCTGAGGTCCTCCCAGTTCGGCGAGCCCGAGGTGAGCTACTGGATCGATCCGGCGCGCTGGGGCGAGGGTCTGGCCACGGCGGCGTTGGCGCTGTTTCTGGAGTCCGAGCCGCTGCGGCCGCTGTACGCGCGGGCGGCGGTGGACAACGTGGGGTCGCTGCGGGTGTTGGCGAAGTGCGGGTTCGTCGCGGTCGGCGAGGACGTGGGGTTCGCGGAGGGGCGGGGCGAGGACGTGGAGGAGTTCATCCTGAGGTTGGACAGGTGATGGCGACGACGTTGGAGGACCGCATGGTGCGGCGTTTCGGCGCCGGGGTGCGGTCGTGGCTGGACGGGCTGCCGTCGCTGGTGGCGGGGTTGTGCCGGGACTGGGGCCTGGAGGTGGTGCGGCCGTTCTCCGGCGGCACGTCGCACACGCTGCTGTGCCGGCGCGCGGGTGTGCCGGTGGTGTTGAAGGTGACGCCGCAGCCGCGGCTCTCGGTGCAGGAGCACGCGGCGTTGCGGGCGTGGGAGCCGTCGCCGCGGATGGTGCGCGTGCTGGAGGCGGATCCGGCGCGGGGCGCGCTGCTGCTGGAGGGTCTGGAGCCGGGGACGCCGGCGTCCGACGGCCCGGCGCTGCTCGACGTGCTGCGGGCGCTGCACATCCCGGCGCCCGAGGGGTTCCCGCCGTTGTCGGAGCGGGTGGACTTCGTGTTCGGCGTGCTGCGCGCCCGGTACCCCGGCGACCACGACGCGGCGCACGCGAAGGCGGCGAGGCTGGCCCGTGACCGGGTGACGCCGACGTTGCTGCACGGGGACCTGCATTTTCAGAACGTGCTGGACGCGGGCGCGCGGGGTCTGGTGGCGATCGACCCGCGGCCGTGCGTGGGCGATCCGGCGTCCGACGCGGTCGATTTCGCCTACGCGTCCCCCGACCTGCGGGAAGGGATCGAGAGGATGTCCGCGGTGGTGGACGGGGACCGGTTGGCGGCGTGGTGCGAGGTGTACGCCGGGTTCTTCCCGGACCACCCGTCGCGCGCCGACCGCACGGCGTAGCCGCGCTGCGGCGTCCTGTGCTCGACCATTCCCGTGCTCGACCATTCCCGTGCTCGACCATTCTGGGGCGGGGTAACGTCGCCGGCCGTGCGATCACACGAGTACGGCCGCGACGTGCTGTCGGGCCGCAAGCGCAAGGCGGTGCCCGAGGTGGCGGCCGAGGTGGGACTGGTGGCGGAGGACCCGGCGTCGGGGTTCTGCGGCGCGGTGGTCCGGTTCGAGCACGGGCAGGTGGTGCTGGAGGACCGGCAGGGCCGCCACCGGCTGTTCCCGCTGCGCCCGGCGGGGTTCCTGGTGGACGGGCAGCCGGTGACGCTGGTGCGCCCGGCTCCCGCCGCCGCGAAACCGGTGCGGACGGCGTCGGGTTCGGTGAAGGTCGAGGGGCTGCGGGCCCGCACGGCGCGCGACAGTCGGATCTGGGTGGAGGGCCTGCACGACGCGGAGTTGGTGGAACGCGTGTGGGGGCACGACCTGCGCGTCGAGGGCGTCGTGGTCGAGCCCCTGGACGGGGTGGACGTGCTGGCCGACCGGATCGCCGAATTCGGCACCGGCCCGCAACGGCGGCTGGGTGTGCTGGTGGACCACCTGGTCGAGGGCAGCAAGGAGTCGCGGCTGGTGTCCGCGATCCGCGACGACCACGTCCTGGTCACCGGTCACCCGTTCGTGGATGTGTGGCAGGCGGTGAAACCGGCGTCGGTGGGGATCGCGGCGTGGCCGGTGGTACCGCGCGGCGTGCCGTGGAAGGAAGGGGTGTGCGCGGCGCTGGGCTGGGGCGAGCCGTGGGAGGGGTGGCGTCGGGTGTTGGCGGGGGTGTCGGGGTTCCGGGACCTGGAGACGCCGTTGATCGGCGCGGTGGAGCGGCTGATCGATTTCGTCACGGAGCCCGCGCTCGGGTGAAACGCCCCACCCCGGGCCGGGCAGGTGCGAGGATGGACGTGTGGCCGCGCTGATCTGGTTGATCCTCGGTGTCGTCCTGGTGGCGGCCGAGGTCCTCTCGGGCGATTTCGTGCTGGTCATGCTGGGTCTGGCCGCTGTGGGCGCGGCGGGTGCGTCGGCGTTGGGCGCGGACGTGGTGGTCAGCGCGATCGTGTTCGGGATCGTGTCGCTGGGGCTCGTGGTGGGCGCGCGCCCGGCGATCAGGCGCCGGATGGCGTTGGGTTCGGGGCACAAGTCGGGCGTCGAGGCGCTGGTGGGCAGCACGGCGGTCGTCGTGTCCACTGTGGACGGCCACGGCGGTAGGGTGCGGATCGGTGGCGAGGTGTGGTCGGCGCGGTCGTTGGACCGCGAGGTGATCGAGCCCGGCGCCGAAGTCACTGTTGTCGAGATCTCGGGCGCGACCGCAGTGGTGCTGTCCGGGGCCTGAGTGGAGGCTGGAGAGTTGACCACCACGCTGATCGTCATCGCGGTCCTGGTGCTGTTCGTGCTGATAGTCATGGTGAAGTCGGTGCTGGTGATCCCGCAGGCCACGGCCGCGGTGATCGAGCGGCTGGGCCGCTACCGCACCACCGCCGCGCCGGGGTTGAACATCCTGGTGCCGTTCTTCGACCGGGTGCGGGCGCGGATCGACCTGCGCGAGCAGGTGGTGTCGTTCCCGCCGCAGCCGGTGATCACCCAGGACAACCTGACCGTGTCGATCGACACCGTCGTGTACTTCCAGGTGACCGATCCGCGGGCGGCGGTGTACGAGATCTCCAACTACATCGTTGGTGTGGAGCAGTTGGCGACCACGACGCTGCGCAACCTGGTGGGCGGGATGAGCCTGGAGGAGACGCTCACGTCGCGTGACCAGATCAACAACCAGCTGCGCGGCGTGCTGGACGAGGCGACGGGCCGGTGGGGCATCCGGGTGGCGCGGGTGGAGTTGAAGGCGATCGACCCGCCGCCGTCGATCCAGGACTCGATGGAGAAGCAGATGCGCGCGGACCGGGAGAAGCGCGCGATGATCCTCAACGCCGAGGGCCAGCGGGAGTCGGCGATCAAGACCGCGGAGGGCCAGAAGCAGGGCCAGATCCTGCAGGCCGAGGGCGCCAAGCAGGCGGCGATCCTGGCGGCGGAGGCGGAGCGGCAGTCGCGGATCCTGCGGGCGCAGGGCGAGCGGGCGGCCCGCTACCTGCAGGCGCAGGGTCAGGCGAAGGCGATCGAGAAGGTGTTCGCGGCGATCAAGGCGGGCAAGCCGACGCCGGAGGTGTTGGCCTACCAGTACCTGCAGACGTTGCCGCAGATGGCGCAGGGCGACGCGAACAAGGTGTGGCTGGTGCCGTCGGACTACGGCAAGGCGTTGGAGGGGTTCGCGAAGATGCTCGGCGCGCCGGGCGAGGACGGGGTGTTCCGCTACGAGCCGCCCGCCTACGAGCCGCCGACGTCGTCCGCGCCGGAGGAGGACGACCCGTCGGTGGCGGACTGGTTCGACACGGCGCCGGACCCGGCGGTGGCCGAGGCGGTGCGTGCGGCGGAGGCGGTGGCGCGCAAGGAGGTGCCCGGTCCCCTGGAGCACAGCCCGTTGGCGTCGAGCCCGTTGGATTCGGGTGCGTTGGCGTCGGGTCCGGCGCCGCGTGAGGTGGAGTCCGGGGAGACGGAGCCGCCGCGTTCGCTGCACGAGTGATCTTGAACGCAGTGCGGGGGGCGTCGGCGTGATCGCCGGCGCCCTTCGGCGTGTTCACGGTGGTCGAGCGCGTGACGGGCGCCCGGGCGGGGTGCCGGCGGGTGGGTCGGTGTGCGGTTGGATGTCGTGATGGACGTTTTACCCGGTCGTGCGGCGGCCGCGCTGGCCCGTGTCGACGTCCCGTGGCCCGCGCGGTGGGACGAGTTGGGGTCGGTCGTGGCGGATCTGTCGGCGCTGGTGCGGAGCGGTCCGGGTGCGAGGGTGGTGGCGCAGGAACTGGCCGAGGTGTTGGTGGCGGCCGGGCCCGGTGGGCACCGGGCGGCGTTGGCCGGGTTGGTGGACCGGGTGCTGGACCTGCACGCGGTGGCGTGCCTGGCCGAACCGCCGGACGGACGGGAGCTGGCGACGTGGCTGCTGCGGTTGCAGACGGGGTTCGTCGAGCCGCCCGAGGTGCGGTTGGCGCCGTACGCGTCGTCGTTGGGCCGGGACGGGTTGGCGTTCTACCGGGCGGAGGTGGTGGCGCGGTTCGAACGGCTGCCGGTGATCGGGTTCGGTGAGACCGGGCGTTACGACCGGGAGCGGTGGGCGTTGCTGCGGGTGATGGAGGAGTTGGCCGAGTTCACCGGTGACGTGGACCTGCAGGTGTTGGTGCTGGCCAGGGACCTGTCGTCGGGGTGGCACTACCTCCAGGTGGCGACGGTGCTGCGGGACGCGGGCCGGTTGGAGGAGGCACTGGAGTGGGTGGGGCGCGGTCTGGCGGCGACGGGTGGGCGTGGCGCGGCGACCCGGTTGGTGGACCTGGGTGTGGACGAGTGCCTGCGCGCGGGGTGGGTGGAGCGGGCGGTGGAGTTGCGGTGGCGGGCGTTCCGGACGCACCCGGCGTTGGAGACCTACCTGAGGCTGCGGGGGACGGCGGCGGGGGCGGGCGTGTGGCCGTCGGTGCGCGAGGACGTGGTGGCGCGGTTGCGTGACGGGGCAGACGAGGTGTTGCGGCAGGTGGTGGACGCCGAGTTGGGTGCGGTGTCCGGTGGGCCGGTGCCGGAGTGGTTGCAGCGGCTGCGCGCCGAGCTGGCGTCCAGGGAGTCGTAGGCGGGCCGAGGGCGTGGGGTTCGCGGTGCCTGAACGCCCAGGTCGCGTGTTCCGAACCGCCGCCATCGCCGCCGACCGCCGCGGTGCTCGCCCAGCGTCCGCTGGGGGACAAAGTCATGCCGGACCCGGCGACCACAGCTCCTTGATCAGGAACCACGAAAGGTAACGGGGAATCGGGCTAGTTGGCGCGGTGTGGGTGGCCGGGTTCGGGGTGGACGTCCTCGCGTAGTTCCCGTGGCTGGTGTCCGGTGCGGGTGCAAGTGATCGTCAGGCGTAGCGGTGCGTCGGCGTGGTCGTTCGCCCAGGCGACGGTGTTCACCCAGTCCGGCACGGGTGCGGCGTCCAGGGTGAACACCAGCGTGTCGCGGCGGGCCGTCGGCCTGGCGGGCGCGGCCAATCCGGCACCGGTGACCACTTCGGCCAGCACCTCGCGCACGGCGACCGGCGGCTTGGCGTCCACGGTCGCCGTCGCGGCGTCCAGGGCGGCCTGGACGGTCGGTCGCAGCGGCTCAACTTCGGCCAGGATGGTGACGGTGTGCTCGACGTGGTCGATGTCGCCGGTCTGTGTGGTTTTGTGCGGTGAGTTCCCAGGCACGGGAACTCACCGCGGATGAGCGCTCATCCGGCCTAATGGAGAGTTGCTCATGTTCGTTGAGGGCTCTACACAGGAGCCGTCAACACGAGAAAAGTATGCCGAAAACTCGCGTACCGCCTCTGTCGGAACACCGTTTTGGGACGGTCTTTCGGTGCGCTCAGCAGGTAAAACCGGCTCCGGCGCACTTTGCTGACGTCTACTCCGCAGTGATCCGTGCGTGACGCACGACACTGTCCGTCGCCGGAAATGGGACGACGTGGAGCGGGGATTGGACCGACTGCGCCGGAAGGATGTTGTTGTCGGAGTTTCCGGTGGCCCCGTCGACGTTCGTGGGCAGGCACGCCCGCGGCGCCGAGGTTCTCCGGTTCCGACATTCGCTCATCCGGCCTAATCACGGAGAGGTTCCCCCCTTCCATGAGTTCTGTCTACATGCCGGAGCCCGTCGGCTCCGGCGGTTCGTGCGGCTGTACGCCGCGTTCGGTCCGGTTGCGCACCAACGGCGTGGTGTGGGTGCTGGTGGTGGTGATCCTGGTCGTGCTCCAGAACGTGGGGGTCGACCCGTTCGCCGCGCTGGGCATCGTGGGCGCGGCCGGGTGGGTGACCACCGGGCTGGTCCCGAGCCTGCTCGGGGCACCCGAGCGTCGCGCGGCGCTGGGCTGAGGCCGAGCGGTGACCGCGGTGTCGACATCATCGGCGCCGCAGCACCGGTTCCGGAAGTCCGTCACCACGGTGGCGGACTTCCGGGCCGAGCTGCTGCGGCTGTGCAACCGAAGGGGCCGTCCCCTCACGGTCGAGGAGATGTCCCGGCTGACCGGGCGTCCCGCGACGCTGTTCCGGCATTTCCTGCGTGGTGGCACGACGCTGCCGGAGTGGCAGACGGTGCAAGCCGTGCTCACCGCGACGGGGGAGACCTCCCCGCAGGCGGTCACGGCGTGGAAGCGTCGCTGGGCGGCGCTGGAGCGGGACAGCGGCGGCAAGGCCGACGAGCTGGCCAGGCGTCACCGCAGCAGGCGTCGAGCCCGACTGCCCAACCCCAGGTCGACGCAGGTCTACGACGACCTGGGCACCTACGCCACGGACAACCCCGACCCGTCGTGGCCCCTCGTCAAGCCGGCGATCGACGCGGGCTCGCTGGACGGCGGCGTCGTCGCGGACACTCCGTTGAACAACGCCATCGCCGCCACGACCTCGACCGGGTATGTGGCGGCATTGGCCGAGCTGCACCGGGCGGCCGGTTTGTCCTACGCCGACGTCGCCGCGCGCAGCGGCGGCGGGTTGTCCAAGTCCAGCGCCCACCGCATCGCCACCGGCCACGGGACCGGCGACCGGTTGCCGGCCAAGAGGTCCACCCTGGCCGCCTACCTCACCGGATGCGGGGTGACCCGCCCCCTCGAACGGCGCTTGTGGCTGGACAAGTGGGAGCAGCTCCGCCGGACGCCCTCGGCCTTGGCCTGGGAGCCATCCCCGGCTCGGGAGGTCCGCGACGACAGCATCGGGGACCGGACGCCGGACGCACCGCAGCCGCTCCCGGAGTTCGTCGCGCCCTCGACATCGGTCATGGTCCTGGTCGACGACGCCGTGCTGGCCGACGAGGTGCACCGGGAGCCGGAACCGGAGCGGCGCTTCACACGGTGGCTCCGACACCTGCCCCGTCCGCCGGCCATCCGTCACCGGCGCGATCGCCGCTCCGCATGACGTCGACCCCGCACCTACCTGTCATCGGGCGGTGCTGGGGATCGAGGCGAACGTGGTGCGGGTGAACCTGCACCACGTCGACGGCTCAGTGTTCGGTCGTGTCGTCCGGCGGGTGTGTGCGCTGGTGGGTGTGCCCGACGTGGGGTGGTGTGGTCGTGCCCCACGTCGGGCGGTTCCCGGTCGCCGTCGGGTGTCGATGGGGTGCCGTGCCTGTGTCTCCGGCCGGAGCTGGGCACTGCACCCACCTGATCCGTCGGCGTCAGGAGCGTTCGGTTGTCGGACCTGTTCGGGGGAGTGTGTTCTGACCGTAGGACACGCGGGGTCAGGTGTAGATGGGTGGGCGGCGGTCGGCCCAGGGGCGGGCGCGTTCGAGTTGGGCGGCGGCGGTGAGGACGGTGCGTTCGTCGGCGGTGGGGCCGACGAGTTGCACGGCCAGGGGGAGGCCGGTGCGGGTGTGGCCGGCGGGGACGGCGGCGGCGGGGTTGCCGGTGACGTTCCACAGTTGCAGGAACGTGGTCATGCGGGCGGCGGCGAGCAGGGCGGCGATCGTGGGTCGGCGGTTCCATTCGCCGATGCGCAGCGGCGGCCGGGTGAGCACGGGGGTGAGCAGCAGGTCGTGTTCGCCGAAGATCCGGTTGGCGTGTTCGGTGAGTTTCGCGGTCCGGGCGAGGGCGGCGCGCGCGAGTGGCGCGGGCAGGGAGTGGCCGAGGGCGGCGACGGCGCGGGTGCGGGCGTCGAGCCGGTCGGGTCGGTCGAGTTCCTGTTCGGTGGTGGCGGCGCAGGTGAGGTAGCGGACGGCGAACCAGGCGGGTCCGGCGAGGTCGTGCAGCTCGGGGTCGAGGCGGGTGACGCCGTGGCCGAGGTCGGCGAGCAGCCCGGCGGTGTCGAGGACGGCGTCGCGGACCTCGGGGTCGACGGGGATGCCGGGGCCCCAGGTGCGCAGGGACACCGCGATGCGCAGCGACCGGGCGCTGGTGATGGCGGCGGTGTGGTCGGTTCCGGGGGCGAGGACGTCGAGGAGCAGGGCGGCGTCGGCGACGTGGCGGGTGATGGGTCCGGCGGCGACCAGGCCGTTCCAGACGTCGCGGTCGGGGTCGAGCGGGACGTGGTCGCGTTGGGGTTTGAGGCCGAACAGGCCCGTGCACGCCGAGGGGATGCGGATGGAGCCCGCGCCGTCGGTGCCGATGGCGGCGCCGACGAGACCGGCGGCGACGGCGGCGGCCGATCCCCCGCTGGACCCGCCCGGTGAGTGCTCGGGTGACCAGGGGTTGCGGGTGGCGCCGGCCCAGGTGGACTCGGTGTAGGGCCACAGGCCGAGTTCGGGCATGCGGGTGCGGCCGACGATGACGGCTCCGGCGTCGCGCAGGCGGCGGACGATCTCGCAGTCGGCGGGTGCGGGTGTGTCGACGGCGGCGGTGCCCTTGGTGGTGGGCAGTCCGGCGATGGCGAGGTCTTCCTTGACCGCGACGGGCACGCCGAGCAGGGGCGCGTCTTCGCCGCGGGCGCGTCGGGCGTCGGCGTGGTCGGCCTCGGCGAGGGCTCGGTCGGTGAAGACGGCCCGGAACGCGTTGAGGCTGCGGTCGTGGCGGTCGATGCGGCGCAGGCATTCGGCGACGAGGTCGCGTGAGGTGAGCGCGCCGGATCGCAGCAGCTCGGCCTGTCGGGCGGCGCCCGCGAAGCACGCGTCGGTCAGGTCCATGTCCGGACTCTAGGGCAGGACGGGGCAGGACGGGGTCGGGTGATCCAGTGGCGCGCAGCGTGATCCGCAGGCGGAGCGGATCGGAGGCGCGGTGGGTGGTCTGCGGTGGGTGATCCGTTGGCGGGGTGCCGGTGGTGGGGTCAGGGGTGGGCGGCCGGGTTCGGGGTGATCGGGTGGTGCCGGTGGAGGCGGCGGTGGTGCACGTTGCGCGCGACCAGCAGTCCGATCAGCAGGAGCGGCCACGGGAACGGCAGGGGTGAGGCGATCCAGGCGACGGTGAACAGCAGCAGGACCACGGGTAGCAGGGGCGGTCGGTGGCGTGCGGGCGCGGAGGGTGGCGGTGGTGGCGGGGCGGGTAGGTCGGCGGTGAGCGCGACGAGTTCGTGGCGGTGGACGGCGGTGTAGGCGGCGGCGATGCGTTCGTCGGCTTCGGCGAGGGTGAGGCGGCCTTCGCCGACGGCGTCGCGCAGGCGGGCGGCGGTGTGGTCGCGGTCGGTGTCGGAGGCGCGCTGCGGGGGATTCGGCTGCGGAATGCCGATCTGTGGGGTGCCGGTGTGGGGGGTGCGGATCGGTGGGGGGTTCTGCGGGGTGTCCATGTCTGCGATGGTCCGCTCGGGCTCGTGTCGCGGCGTCGGTCGGGAGGCGGTGACTGGAGTTACGTCCGTCGACGTACGCGTGCGGGCATGATCGGGGGTATGTCCTCGTGGCTGGTGCCGTTGGCGGTGGCGTTGGTCGTCGTCTGGGTGGGTGTGCGTCATGTGCGCGCGTCCCATTCGGACACGTTGCTGGACGAGCACGCGCGGCGGCGGGTGGGGTCGGAGGCGGCGCCCGCGCCGGTGTCGGTGTGGCGGGAGGCCAACCGGTTGTTCCGGTCGGGTGAGGAGGAGGGGTTGTTGCTGTTGGCCGAGATCGGCCGGCAGGCGCCCCGGCGGCGGCAGGCGGTGGTGGACACGTGGCTGGCGGCGTTGCGGGGCGGGGTGAGCCTGGGGTTGGACGCGCCGTGGCGCACGGCGGTGCAGCGGGAGCTGGTGGCGCACCTGCGGCCGGGTGAGGACTTCTGGCCGGGGATGGATCTGGTCGCGCCGGGCGCGATCCTGGTGGAGCTCGATCTGTCGGGGTGCCGGGTGAACCGGGTGGACCTGATGGGCGCGGTGTTCCTGGGCGACGCGCGGTTCGAGGCGATGACGGTGACGGGTGACGCGACTTTCGCGGGCGCCCGGTTCCTGCGGCACGCGGTGTTCACGGATGCGTTGTTCGCGCGGTCGGTGTCGTTCGGGGCGGCGGTGTTCACCGGGAACGTGTCGTTGCGGTCGGCGCAGGTGGCGGACCAGTTGGTGTTCGCGCGGGCGAAGGTGTCGGGTCGGGCGGACCTGCGGCGGGCCGAGGTGTCGGGTCGGGCGGATTTCCGGCACGTGCGGTTCGGCGGGCGGGCGTTGTTCGGTGACGTGGTGTTCCACCAGGACGCGTGGTTCCGGCACGCCTGGTTCCGGGGCCGCACGGATGTGGGGTCGGCGTTGATCGGTGAGGCGGCGGAGTTCGGCCACGCCCGGTTCGGCCGCCGCGTCATGCACTGACGGCGGCCGGTCGGGTGCGGACGGGCAGCGGCTGGATGCGCCCGCGCACGCGGCGACGGTCCCGGACCGGGACCCGCTGGAGTTTCATCGATGCGACCCGCTCCTGGCACAGCATGCGCCTCGGGGCCGTCGGTCGACCCTGCCTGGTCGACGCGTGGTTCAGCGGGCACACTGGGTAACTGGTCGGAGCGGAGGGAGGCGCGATGGTGGGGGACGTGCTGGACGTGGTGGTCGCCGGGCTGACCGCGGGCGCGGCGGCCGGGGTGAAGGACACCGCGTCGTTGGCGGTGAAGGACGCCTATGCCGGTCCGGTCGGCGGGTTGCGCCGGCGTTCCGGGCCCGCCGTGGCCAAGGAACTCCACGATGCCGCTCACGACGACTCCGCGCTGGACCGGGAGCAACGGGTCCGGGAGCAGTTGCTCCGGGCGCTGGACGGGGCGAGCACCACCCCGGACGACGGCCTGGTCATTGCCGCCCGCGACGTACTCGACCGACTCGGCCCGGCCGGCAAGTACACCGTCGATGCCCGCGAGGCGCAGGGCGTGCAGATCGGCGAGCACAACTCGATGACGCTCAATCCCGGCCCCCGACCCGGGCGGTGACCGTGCCCGCCGACGAGCCGGGGCGTCCGGCGGTCGACGCCCGGTACGGGCAGGGCATCCAAATCGGCGACCACAACACCCAGCACGTCCACCTCACGGCCTCGACCCCGGCAAGCAGCGCCGTGGTGACCACGATCCACGCCGAGCCCGGCATCGAGGTCTTCGTGGGGCGGGCGCCGCAGATCGAACGGTTGGCCGCGGCCCTGGCACCTGCCGACGGTGAGGCTTGCGGCCCGGTGGTCGTGTGCGCGGTGCAGGGCATGGGTGGGATCGGCAAGACCGCCCTGGCCCGGCGGGCTGCGGCGGAAGCGGTGAGCCGGGGCTGGTTCCCGGGCGGCGCGGTGTTCGTGGACCTGCGCGGCTACGACCTCGTCCTGGCGAACCGGATGCGCCCCGGGCAGGTGTTCGCCCCCGTGCTGCGGGCGCTGGGTGTGCCGCCCGAGGAGATCCCGGCCGACGCCGCGCAACAGCCGACCGCCTACCACCAGCACCTCGACGCGCTGGCCGCCCAGGGCCGGCGGGTGCTGGTGGTGCTGGACAACGCCGCCGACCTCGCCCAGGTCCAGGACTTGCTGCCCACCCCGATGGCCGCGCGTACCCACCGGGTGGTGATCACCACCCGGGACACCCTGCGGCTGCCCGGCGTCGACCGGGTGGAAGTGGGCGTGCTCGCACCGCCGGAGGCGGCGGAGTTGTTGCGGGCCACGCTGGACCAGCGTGCCCGGGTCCGCGGGCTGCCCGCAGACCCCCGGCCAGGTGCCGAGACCGCCGCGGTGGCGGAGGTGCTGCGGTGGTGCGGGTGGCTGCCGCTGGCGGTGGTGATCGCCGCCGGCGTTCTGGCCGAGGAACCGGACCTGGCCATCGGCGAACTCGCCGCCGACCTGGCCGATGCCCGCACCCGGCTGGACGTGCTGGACGATGGCGCCGGCGGCGTCCACGCCGCGTTCCTGACGTCCTGGCAGCGGTTGCGCGCCCGGGACCCGCAGGCGGCTCGGTTGCTGTGTCTGCTGACCACCGGGCCCGGCCCGGACATCGGTCTGCCCGCGGCGGCGGCGGTGCTGGGGGCGTCCGAGGCGGCGGCCCGGGTGCGGTTGCGGGTGCTGACCCGCGCGCACCTGTTGTCGGGCGGCCCCCGGCGCTGGGCGTTTCACGACCTGCTGCGCCTCGACGTCACTCGGCACGCCGTCCAGGACCTGGCGGTCACCGAGGCCGACCTGGCCGCCGCGACCGACCGCGTGCTCGGCTACTACCTGGCCACGACGCGCGCCGCGCTGAACTGGATGGCGACGGTGCGGGCACCCGTGCCGGCGCCGACGGACGGCCCGTTCGCCGGGTGGGAGGAGGGGCTGGCCTGGCTGGACGGCGAACAGGCGCCGCTGGTCGCCGCGGTGGCGGTGGCCGCCGACACCGGCCGGGACCGGCTCGCTGTGGACCTGGCTTCCGGCCTGGCGCGCTTCCTGTCCTGGCGGCGACAGGTGGCCGACTGGGTCGCCGTCGCGCAGATCGCCGACCGGGCCGTACGCCGACTGGCCGACGTGCCCGGGACGATACGGGCGATGGAGAACCTGGGGGCGGCCCTGGTGGAGGCCCGACGGTTCGAGGACGCCGTCTCCAATCTCACCACCGCCCGGCTGGCCGGCCGGGTGTTGTTGGACGACATGGCTACCGAAGCGCGGGTGTGCGACAGCCTGGGGTTGGCGCTGCAGGGCATGGGGGATTCCCTGTCGGCCGCGCACGAGCACGGCAACGCGGTCGGGATCTTCCAGGAACTCGGTGACCGGCGCGGCGAGGGGGCGGCATGGAGCAACCTGGGGATCGCGTGGCAGCACCTGGGCCGGTTCTCGGACGCCGTCGGCGCCCACTGCGAGGCCAGCGAGATCTTCCGGGAGCTCGGCGATCGGCGCAGCGAGGGAATGGCGCAGGGCAACCTGGCGGTGGCCTTGCACGCGATGGGCTGGTGGAACGAGACGATCAACGTGCTCTCGGCCGTCCGTGACGTTTTTCGGGAGATCGGCGACCGGCACAGCGAGTGCCAGGCGTGGACCGATCTGGGCGCGTTGTTCCGCCGGCTGCGCCGGTTCGACGAGGCCGTCACCGCGTTCACCGCCGTCGCAGACATCTGCGCGGAGATCGGGGATCGGCGCGGCGAAGCCCAGGCGTGGCGCGACCTGGAACAGACCTTCGCGGCCGCCGGCCGGCCCGACGACGCCCGCCGCGCCGCTGAGCGGGCGGCACCGGCGGTCGAGGCCGACGGCGCTGAGGAGCCGGTCCGGTTCCTGCGCGGGTGGCGGATCCGTTCGGAGTCTGAATAGGACATGCGGTAGATGGCCAAGCGCGGCGGCACTGCCTTGAGCAGGTCGGTCGCGGCGGTGCCGCCGGCGAAGGCCACCGCGACCGGCACCTCGGGGGATCCTGGGCAGCTCCGGGTCACGAGACGCGTCCGTCTGCCTGAACCCGTTGACCGATCCGGATTGTTCTATAAGAATTAGAACATGCTCTTCCGGGTTGACTCCAGCAGCAGCACCCCGCTGGGAGACCAGATCGCCGCCTGCGTCCGGAACGCCCTCATCAGCGCGACCCTGAGCCCGGGTGAGCGGTTGCCGCCCGCTCGGGAACTCGCGTCCTCGCTCGGGGTGAACATGCACACCGTGCTGCGGGCCTACGCGGCACTGCGGGACGAAGGGCTGATCGAGTTGCGGCGAGGACGTGGCGCGGTGGTCATCTCGGCCGCACCGGATGAGCGGGCACGGCTGGCCGACGCGGTGCGGGAGGTCGCCGCGACGGCCCGGCGAATCGGCATGGGCGCCGACGAGGTCGTCGCCCTGATCAGGGAGGCGTTCGCATGAACCAGGTCCTGCGGTGGCTGACCGGCCTCGTCCTCTTACCCGGTGCCGTGCTGGGCGTCACCGCCGTGGTGGTGTCGGGCTGGGCGGGCAGGCTGCCGGAACGGATTCCCAACAAGGGTGGGGGCGGCAGGCCGGTGCTCAGCACGCTGGCCACCGAACCCCTGATCACCGTCGGACTGACCGTGATCACCGGGCTGTGGCTGCTGGGGGTGGTGGTGTTCTTCCTGGCCCGGCTGCTGCCCGCCCCGGCTGTGCACTGGGCGCGCACCGTGACGCAACTGGTGGTGGCGGTGCTGGTCACCGCGTTGTGCGGTGCGCTGCTCCTCGTCCTGGCCTCGGCCCTGGACGCGCGCAGTCCCGAGGAAGTGCGGACGCCGTCGGCGCTGTTCACGGTCGGGCTGCCGGTGGCGGTGCTGGTGGTCGGCGCGTTCGCCTTCGCACTGGCCGGGCGGCGTTCCTCCGGGTTGCCCGTGGCCGGTGTGCCGCCCGCGGACGCGGTCCGGTTCCCGCTGGCCAAGGGTGAGCGGGTGCTGTGGAGCGAGCACCGCGTGCTGCGTCCGCTGGTGTGGGCCGCCGCCGGGCAGGCACTGATCGGGGTGGTCATGGCGGTGGTGTTCGGACTGTCGCTGGGCGCCGGGTACGCGCCGGTCGGTCTGGTCGTGGCGCTCACCGCGGCGATGACGCTGGCGGTCAGCCGGTACCGGCTGGTGGTGGACGAGCACGCGGTGCGGGTGGCCACCGGACCGTTCCGGCGCGAGTTCCCCCTGACCACCGTCGAGCACGCCACCAGTTCCCCCCTGGACGCCGGCGACTGGCTGGCGGCCGGGGTGCTTTACGGCTACGGCACCGTGATGACGCCCGCGCCGGGCTCGGCCGTGCGGCTGGTGTTCGCCGACGGCAGCAGGTTCACCGTGGGCTGCGAGGACGCCGACACCCTGGCCGCGCTGATCAACAGCCTGCGTCACCGTCAGCACACGGCCTAGCCTGCGCGGTGGTTGCCGTCGGCACGACAAGGCGACGTCCCTACACCCCGGCGATCAATCACAGCGACTTTCACGACGAACACGCGACAGATGAATACGCGACCTCACCAGTCGGCGACCCCTGATACCCGGCGCGTGAAGCGGTCCTCGGAAGGCTTCGGGCGACGCAGCCGGCGGGTGGGTTCCGGCCCGGCTTCGCGGACGCGGGCGTTCGGGTGGAGAGCCGGTGCGGTGCGGGTCAGGCGGTGCGGGTGCGGTGGTCGGCTACGTGGACGCGGTTGGCGCAGCGGGTGGTGCAGTAGCGGCGGCGGCCGTTGCGGGAGGTGTCGATGTAGACGGTGTCGCAGCCGGATCGGTCGCAGCGGCCGAGGCGTGAGGGGTCCTCGCAGACGGCGTGGGCGAGGCCGGCGGCGGTGAACGCGCGGAGCCGGTGCGGTGTGGGCAGGTGTTCGGATGCGAAGTGCAGGTGGGGGGCGCGGCCGTCGTGGGTGGAGATGTAGGGCTTGGCGGCGGCTTCGGCGAGCAGGTCGTTGACCAGGGCGATCTGGTCGGGGGTGCGGTCGAAGACGGGGGACAGGCGGGCGGCCCAGTCGGTGAGTTGCCGGGCCTCGTCGGCGTCGAGGGTGGTGACGGGGCGGTAGTCGTGCTCGCGCAGCAGGTCGAGCAGGGTGTCGGCGCTGCTGTCGGGGTCGGCGTTGACCAGCGCGGCGGCCAGTTCCGCGGCCGCGCCGCCGTAAGGGTTGAAATGCACTGAACCATGACATCACGCTGGTGGCGTGAACACCAGATGCCCTTGTTGCGGGTGGCCCAGCGCCGAGCACGTCTATCCGGTCTCGTCCCACCGCTCGGTGGACTACGTGCGCTGCGTGTGCGGGGTGTGGATGGTGGTGGAGGCGGGCCTGGTGGTCGCGACGGCGGGCGTGTCGGGATCGGCCGGGTTCGCGTCTCCGTGACGGGTCGGGGTCAGCCGACGGGGATGAGCTGTTCCACGGCGGTGACGACGAGCTCGGTGGCCTGGGCGGGGATCGCGCCGCAGCTCGCGGGCCGGGCGGCGGGCAGGTCGCGGGCGTCGACGGTGACGCGCCAGGCGCGGCCGTCGGTGTGGTGGACGGTGTCGCCGCGCACGGTGAGCACGTCGCGGTGTTCGCCGATGTGGTCGCGGACGGCGAGTTCGGCGGCCTGGCCGTGCGGGGTGTGGGTGGAGCGGCCGCGGCAGCGTTCGGTGACGACGTGTCCGCGGGCGGCCCGGTCGAGCAGCCCGGCGGCGAAGTCGGTGTCGAGGCGGCCGTAGGTGTAGCCGGTGGGCAGCAGCACGCCGGTGGGCGCGAAGCGGTGGCCGCCGGTGTGGGTGCACTCCCAGACGGCGTCGGGCCGGGTGGCGGCGAGGTCCTCGGCGAGGGGCCGGCCGCGCAGGGCGCAGCACACGTCACGGCGGCTGTTGGTGCACACCAGCAGCAACGGGTGGGTCACGGGCGTGCCGAAGCCGGTGGAGCGGCCCGAGCCGAGGGCGGCGAAGTCGAGGTCGAGCAGCGCCTCGGGTGCGGCGAGGTCGGTCTGTTCCAGCCACGGCCGGCCGGGGGTGGTGGCGGCGAGGTAGACGCGGCGCGGGGTGTCGTGGTGGGTGTCGGCGTGGCGGCCGGGGCGGCGGATGAGCAGGACGCGGACGCCGCGCTCGGCGGCGCGGCGGGCGAGTTCGGCGCCGAGCGCGGGGTCCAGGCGGCTCTGGGTGAGGGCGTCGCGTCCCCAGGGGCCGGGTTGTTCGAGGCAGATCCACGCGGCGGCGGTGGCGGCGGTGCCCGCCTGGGGTTCGTCGAGGTTCTCGGAGATCGCGGCGCAACGCGGCTCGGTCACGGCTCCAGAGTGCCCTGGCGGCACCATTCGAGTGACACCGGGGGCCGTATTCACACTTTCGTGCGCCTGAGGGCTGCTGTGAGTGGGTGTCCGGGTGGGTGTTCGCGTTGGGTGGACGCCAAGTGACCGCGGGAACCCGGGGGTGGGACGTAGGTTCGGGGGCATGATGATCACGGGTGAGGCGGCGGGGGTGCAGTTCGTGGCGGTGCCGCCGGCGGCGGGCGGTCGGCGCCTGGTGGTGGTGTGGCACCTGTTGGGCGAACCGGGGACGCCGGAGGCGATGGCCGAGGCGCTGCCGTTGACGGGCGTGGACGCGTGGCGGGTGTACGCGGCGCTGCCAGCGTGGGGCGAGGGCCCCGATCCGGTGGTGCTCGGGTACGCGCCGATGGTGGAGTCGGCGGTGGCCGCGATGCCCGCGCTGGTCGAGGCGGCGCGGGACCGGTTCGGGTGTGACGGCGGGCCGGTGGACCTGGTGGGCGGTTCGGCGGGCGGGCACATCGCGTTGACGACGACGGCGCGGGGCGTGGTGCCGGTGCGGCGGGTGGCGGTGGTGAACCCGGCGGTGACGGTGGAGGCCGTGGTGGAGGCGTCGATCGGGACGGGCGCCCTCGACTCCTACACCTGGACCGACGCCTCACGCGCGGCGGTGGAACCGCTGGACGTGCTCGCACGGGCGGAGAAGCTGACGATTCCGCTGCTGGTGGTGCGCGGCGAGCAGGAGTACCCGGCGTTCCGGCCGGTGCAGGCGGCGTTGTGCGCGGCGGCGCCGGACGCGCGGCTGGTGGACGTGCCGGGGTTGGCGCACATGCTGGTCACGCAGCAGGACCGGGTGGACGCGGAGATGAGCGCGTGGCTGGCCTGATCGTGGTGACCGGCGGCAGCCGGGGCATCGGCGCGGCGGTCGTGCGGCGCGTCGCGTCCGACGGGCACCGCGTGGTCATCGGCTACCGCGCCGCGTCGGCCGAGGCCGAGGCGTTGGCACGGGAGGTCGACGGGGTCGCGGTGCGGGCGGAGGTGTCCGACGAGACCGACGTGGACGCGCTGTTCGACACCGCCGCCGCGCTCGGCCAGGTCACCGGCGTGGTGGTCAACGCCGGCATCACCAGCCCGGTGGGGACGCTGGCGCAGCTGCGGACCGAGGACCTGCGGCGGGTGATCGAGGTGAACGTGGTGGGCGCGCTGCTGTGCGCGCGGCGGGCGGCACGGGACCTGGTTGCGGGCGGGGCGATCGTGTCGGTGTCCTCGGCGGCGGCCACGCTCGGCTCACCGGGCGAGTACGTGCACTACGCGGCGAGCAAAGCGGCCGTGGACGCGATGACGATCGGCCTGGCCAAGGAACTGGGCCCGCGCGGGATCCGGGTCAACGCGGTCGCGGCGGGCACGGTCCGCACCGCGATCCACGAGCTGTCCGGGGTGCCGGACCGGCCGCGGCGGGTGGCGTCGAGCATCCCGTTGGGTCGGCCCGGCGAGCCGGAGGAGATCGCCGAGGCGGTGGCGTGGCTGTTGAGCGACGCCGCGTCGTTCACGACCGGCGCGGTGCTGCGGGTTGCCGGGGGGCTGTGAGCACGCGCGGCCCGTCCTCGGTGATCGCGACGGTGTGCTCGACGTGCGCGGCGCGGCTGCCGTCGACGGTGTGCAGGGCCCACCCGTCCTCGGCGGCGTAGTACTCGTCGCTCCCGCCGGCGTGGAACATCGGTTCGATGGCGATCGCCATGCCGGGCACCAGCGTGAGACCGCGGCCGGGTGTGCCCTCGTTGGGCACGCCGGGCGCCTCGTGCATGGCGCGGCCGATGCCGTGGCCGCCGAAGTCCGCGGGCATGCCGTAGCCGGCCGCGCGGCCGATGACGCCGACGGCGTGCGACACGTCGCCGAGCTTCGCGCCGGGCACGGCGGCGGCGATCCCGGCGTCCAGCGCGCGCCGGGCGGTGTCGATGAGCAGCAGGTCCGCGGGGTCGGCCTCGCCGACGACGAAGCTGATCGCCGAATCGCCGTGCCAGCCGTCGAGGTGGGCGCCGCAGTCGATGCTGACCAGGTCGCCCTCGCGCAGCCGGTAGCGGTCCGGGATTCCGTGCACGATGAGGTCGTTGACCGAGGCGCAGATGACACCGGGGAACGGGGTGGGCGCGAACGAGGGCAGGTAGTTCAGGAACGACGACCCGGCGCCCGCGTCGCGGATGACCTGGTGGGCCACCTCGTCCAGCTCCAGCAGGGAGACCCCGACCCGCGCCCGGTCGCGGACCGCGGCCAGCGCGTCGGCCACGACGACGCCGGCGGCGCGCATCGCGTCCAACTCACCGGGGCTCTTCAACTCGATCACCACATGCTCCCAACCGTGATAGTAATACCGGTATTACTATCACAGCATGGTGCGACAGCCTCTCACCCAGTCCGACCGCGACCGCGGGGAACGCCTCGGCGAACTGCTGCGCCGGGCACGGGGGCAGCGCAGCATGGTCGACGTCGCCGCCGCGGCCGGCATCTCGGTGGAGACCCTGCGCAAAATCGAACGCGGCCGCGTGCCCACCCCCGCCTTCTTCACCGTAGCGGCACTGTGCGAGGCCGTCGGACTGTCACTGGACGGGCTGTCCCGCGCCCTGGAACCGCAGAGACTGTCGGCCTAGTGGAGCAGTTCGTCCGCTCGGTGACCACCCCGCGCCCCGTGCCGCTGACCCCCGACATCCTGCTGCACACCGCCGACGACATGATCACCCTCTGGGAACGCACCGGCGCACCCGAACCCCCGTTCTGGGCATTCCCGTGGGCAGGCGGACAGGCCCTGGCCCGACACGTGCTCGACCACCCCGGACTCGTCGCGGGACGCCGGGTACTGGACATCGCCTCCGGCTCCGGCCTGGTCGCCGTCGCCGCCGCCCGCGCCGGCGGACACGTCACCGCCAACGACATCGACCCGACCGCGATCGCGGCGATCACCCTCAACGCCCGCGCCAACGACGTCACCGTCACCATCACCACCGGCGACCTCCTCGACACCACCCCCGACGTGGACGTCCTGCTCGCCGGTGACGTGTTCTACGACCGCGACATGGCCGCACGATTCGAATCGTTCCTGCTCGCCGCACACCACCGCGGCACCCTGGTACTAGTGGGCGACCCGCAGCGGTCCTTCCTGCCACACGGCTGGACACGGGTCGACGCCTTCCCGGTCCCCGTCCCCCCGGACCTGGAAGGCGTCGCACTGAAGACGACGACCGTCTGGCGCCCCGCCCCCTGACCCGACCCCGCCCCTCCGCCCCCGCCGGCTGCCGGACCTTCCCGACGAACTCGACCAGGTCCGCGCTGAACACGTCGGGGGTCTGCACACCGGGGTAGTGGCCGCCCCGGTCGAACTCCGACGGGCAGCCCACCCGTCACCTACCGCCGATAGGCGAACCTGTCGGTCGCCGCGAGCACCGCCTCCGACATCCCCGGATCGGACCCCGCGTGCGACGCGCCCTGCACCACCACGAGCTCGGCGTCCGGCCACGCCCGGTCCAACTCCCACGCCGTCCACAACGGACCCTGCAGATCCAGCCGGCCGTGCACCAGGACCGCCGGGATGCCGTGCAGCCGCCCGACGTCACGCAACACCCGACCGTCCTCCAACCACACCCGGTGCCGGAAGTAGTGCGCGGTGATCCGGGCGAACGCCGTCCGCCACGCCGGATCCATCATCCGCGGACCCGGCCTGTAGTCCGGGTCCAACGAGATGATCGAGAACTCCCAGTCCGTCCAGTCCGTCGCGGCCTTCTCCCGCACCGCCGGATCCGGGTCGTTGAGCAGCACGTCGTAGGCCGCGACCAGATCGGTCGCGCCCTCGCCCGCGCCCAACCTGAACCTCGACCACTGCTCGGGGAACAACATGCCCAGCCCGTTGTACAGCCAGTCCAACTCGACGTGCCGGCTCGTGGTGATCGCGACCAGCACGACCTCGGTCACCCGGTGCGGGAACAACTCCGCGTAGTGCAGACCCAGCGTCGAACCCCACGACCCGCCGAACACCATCCACCGATCGATGCCCAGATGCTCCCGCAACCGCTCGATGTCACCCACCAGGTGCGCGGTCGTGTTCACCGACAGATCCGTCGAGTACTCGCTCGCGTGCGGCCGACTGCGGCCACTGCCACGCTGGTCGAACAGCACGATCCGGTAGGCCTCCGGATCGAACCGGCGACGCATACCGGGGGAGCAGCCCGTGCCGGGACCGCCGTGCAGAACCACCACCGGCTTCCCGTCCGGGTTGCCGCACGTCTCCCAGTACACGAGATTGCCATCGCCGACGTCCAACATCCCGTGCTCGTACGGCTCGATCTCCGGGTACATCACCACTCCTCACAAATGCAACAGTGCTGTTACGTTAGGGGAGTGGACCACACCTCGGCCGACCATTTTCTCGGCACCCGCCTCCGCCACCTGCTCGACCTGCTCGAAGGCGACGTCTCCCGCGTCTACACCGACCTCGGCCTACCGGGCTTCCGCTCCCGCTACACCCCGGTCATCAGCCTCGTCAACACCGGGGGACCGCAGTCCATCCGCGACCTCGCCACCACCATCGGCGTCACCCACTCCGCCATCAGCCAGACCGTCAACCAGATGCGCCGCGACGGCCTCGTCGAACTCGAACCCGGCGACGACGCCCGCAAACGGATCGTCCACCTCACCGACCACGCCCGCGCCATCCTCCCCACCCTCGACGCCGAATGGCAGGCCACCACCGCCGCCACCCGAGACCTCGACGCCGAACTGCCCTACCCCCTCACCGACCTCGTCGACGCCGCCCTGCGGGCACTGGGGGAGAAGCCCCTGCGCGACCGCATCCACGACCACATGTGACACCAACAGCTCACGACACGGGGGAGTACCGCGCCACCAGCTCCGCACCCAACCGCGCCAACTCCGCCCGCACCCCGTCCGACTCCACCACCTCCACCAACGCACCCCACCCCGCCAACACCTGCGCGATCATCAGGGCGGTGGTGGCCGACAACCGCAGCCGCACCCGCCCCTCCACCTCACCCAACACCTCACAGTGCCGCCCGAACTGATCCCGCAACACGAACACGTACCGCGGCTCCACCGACACCACCGCCGACACCGTCGACCGCCGCCGCTCCACCACCGACACCACCCGCTCCCACGCCGACGACAGGTCGAAATCCGCCGGCCGCACGAACACCTCCCCCGTCACCCGCGCCGACACCACCCGATCCACCGGAACGTCCGCTCACCCGCCTCCGTACCCGCCACCAGGTACCAGACCTCGTCCTTGTCCACCAACCCCCACGGCTCCACCACCCGCTCCGACCGCGACCGCCCACGCCCCTCGTACACCAACTCCACCCGACGCCGCCGCACCACCGCCTCCTGCAACACCTCCACCAACCCCGGCCGGTCACGCCCGACCCGACCCCACCCCGCCACATCCACCACCACCGCGTCCGCCGCAGCCTGCGCACCCTCCCGGAACGTCTCCGGCAACGCCCGCACCAACTTCCGCAACGCCGCCCGCACCTCCGCCGACCCCGCCGCCGCCGGACCCACCAACAGGAACAACGCCTGCGCCTCCGAGGAGGTCAACCCACTCAGATCCGTCCGCGCACGCCCCACCAACCGCCAACCACCACCACGCCCCGGCTGCGGGTACACCGGCACACCCGCCGCCGACAACGCCTCCAGATCCCGACGCGCCGTCGCCACCGAGACCTCCAACTCCCCGGCCAACTCCGCCGCCGTCACCCGCCCCCGCGCCTGCATCAACAGCAGAGTGGCCACCAACCGGTCCGCACGCATGGACCCAGTCTCGCCGCAAAAGTGCTCAGTCGGTGAGCACTTTGACCGCCAGGCTGGTACCAGCGAGACAACGACAACCGGAAGAGGAACCACCATGCTCCGCGGACTCACCACCACCAGCTTCTTCGCCGACGACCTCGACGCCGCAGCCGCCTGGTACACCGAACTGTTCGGCATCGAGCCCTACTTCACGGTCCCCGGCGGCTACATCGAATTCCGCATCGGCGACTACGAACACGAGTTCGGCATCGTCAAGAGCGACTACGCACCGCACGACGTCCACACCGGGCCTGCCGGAGCGATCGCGTACTGGGCCGTCGACGACCTCCAGGCCACCCTGGAGCGCCTCACCGAACTCGGCGCCAAGCCACACGACGAGCCGAAGGTCCGGGGCGAAGGCTTCGTCACCGCCAGTGTCGTCGACCCGTTCGGCAACGTCCTGGGCATCATGACGAACGTGCACTACTTCGACGTGCTGGGGAAGCGGTCCTGAACGCGTTACTTAACATAATGTAGATTATCGGCGTTACGGACAGGCCGGTGAACAGGGGCCGAGGCGCGGACCGTCCACACAGGCCGGACACGTTGTTCCGCACACCGTCGACCGGTGCCCGACGCGCCGTCGCGAACGCGCACCCGCGGCAACCGCCCGTGCGGACGACACGGCGCGACGGGCACCGACGGGCTTCGGCGAGCGGGACGGGCCACTGACGGTCGAAGGTCGCTCACCCCGGAACACCACCGTAGAAACGTCACAGTGACGGATCAGGGTCGTGTCGGCGGGCGTCGAGCCGACGCGCACACCGGGCTTCCGATCCATGTTGATCAACCGGGGTGGCCGGACGCCTCGGACCTTCGGCGGGTTCGCGTCATGCCCCGGCCGTGCCCTGGAGCACGTGACGGTGACGAGCTCACGCAAGTGCGTGTTCCAGGGGCGAATCCGGCCGGCTGCGGGGTGTCCGAGAGGGGCATCCCCCGGTCGGGGCCCGAACCCCTTCCGGACCTCTTTTTGATGGATAATTGCCATTATCCATCAAAGATCTTGATATCCGGGGGACCGGCGTCGCAGGTCATGTACATCGACCGGTCGATGCCGGGACCGCAGTCCTCCCCTGTCACGACGATTCTCGTGCACGCCGGCGATACTGCTGCCCCCTCCCCGGTCCCGAACGGCGATCCCCCTCGCGCGGAGCCCGTCCAGCGCGTCCGCCGCCGCGCCGGCCTTCTTGTCGACGAGGGCACGGTGGCGTACCCGGAGCAGGGTGTGTGCAGCCTCGTCGAGGTCGGGTGTGCCGTCGACCCAGCGGGTGAACTGCGCCTCGTGCGGATCGGCAGTCCCCCGCCACGGGTAGCCGAACCGCACGAACGCCTCGCGCAGTCCCCCGGTCGGCAGGTCGGTCGCCCGGACGCGGGCGAGTTCGTCCGTGTCGTGATCCAGGACGACGAGGTCCCGGCCGTCGGTGAACACCGCGCCCGTCCGGTCGCGGCGCAGGTGCAGCGCGGAGCCGTCCTCGTGCACGGCGATGTGGTCGCGGTGCACGGTCACCACCGGGCTTTGCCTGAGGGCTGTCGAGGCCAGCCATGTTCCTGTCGCGGCGCCGAGGAGGGTGAGTACGGGCACTGCCCACGCGGTGGGCAGCTGCGCGGCGATCCGGAGTGGGGCGGGGGCCGAGCCGGTGAGCTCCAGCAGCCAGTTCGCCAGTGGTGCGGTTGCGAAGGCGGCGCCGCAGCCGAGCGCGGTGCCGCCGGCTCGTAGCAGCCACAGCCATATCGCCGACATCCTGACCGTGACGGCGTCGTGGTCGGTGGTTGTCCCCATTATTTCCCCTCCGAGTCCTGCGGTGGTGGTGTGAGGTAGCGGGCGACGGTGCGCCGGAGTGCGGCGCCGGGGTCGTGTGCGGGATCGGCGTTGTCGTCGGGTTTTGTCGGTGGTGTGCGGTAGGAAGATCCACATGCGTGTGCTTGCCGCTCAGGAGTCGTTCTTCCTCGCCCGTCGGCCGCGGAAGGATTCGCCGCACACCACCGCGGCCTACCGGCGTGATCTGGCGGGTGTCACCGCGTTGTTGTCGGAGGTGACGGGTACTCCCCCGGATCGGTTGGAGATCTCGGATCTGACGGGTCGCAACCTGCGGGAGGCGTTCGGGGTGTTCGCGGATTCGCACGCGAAGTCGTCGGTGTTGCGGGCGTGGTCGACGTGGAACCAGTTCCTGACGTTCTGCGTGGCGGAGGATCTGGTGCCGGGTAATCCGATGGGTGCGGTGGCCAGGCCGAAGACCCCTCCCCTGGTGCCGAAGCCGTTGCGGGGTGAGGACACGCCGGAGCGGTTGTTGACGGCGGCCGCGGAAGGGGCGCGGAAGGGGCGTGATCCGTGGCCGGAGCGGGATGTGCTGGTGTTGGCGTTGGGGTTGGTGGCGGGGTTGCGGTCGGCGGAGATGCGGACGTTGACGTTGGCGTCGGTGGTGGGCCGGCCGGGTGAGCGTCGGTTGCACGTGGCGGGCAAGGGGAATCGGGACCGGTCGGTGCCGATCGAGCCGGCGATGGACCGGATCATCGAGCAGTACCTGGTGTCGTGTCGGCGGCGTTTTCCGCAGGCGCGGTTCGACCGGGGGTCGGCGTTGGTGCGGGATCGGCATGGGGAGCCGATCGGGCGGGGTGGGTTGGAGTATCTGGTGCGGTCGTGTTTCCGGTGGGCGGGGTTGCACGACCGGGTGCCGTCGGGGGCGAATCTGCACGCGTTGCGGCACACGTTCGCGACGCGGTTGGCGGAGGACGGTGCGTCTGCGTCGGAGATCATGGCGTTGTTGGGGCATGCGTCGTTGGCGACGTCGCAGAACTACATCGAGGCGACGGCGCGGGAGCGGCGTGCGGCGGTGGCGGGCAATCGGACGTATGTGTCGTTGGCGCGGTTGCCCCATCGGGAGTAACGATCACTCCGCGTTAATCCTTTTGGGTGACTTGCGTGAGTGGATGTTCGCACAGGTGTACGCAGGTGTTATGAGGGCTGTGTGGCGGGGTTCGGTGTCGTTCGGGTTGGTGGTGTTCCCGGTGCGGTTGGTGGGGGCGACGCGGGATCACGGTTTCCGGTTCCACGAGGTGCATCGGGCCGATGGTGGCCGGTTGCGGCATCGGCGGGTGTGTTCGGTGTGCGACGCCGAGGTGGATCCGGAGGGGGTGTGCAAGGGGTACGAGTTGCCGGACGGCCGGTTGGTGTTGTTGGAGGCGGAGGATTTCGAGGGGTTGGCCGGTCCGGTGGAGCCGACGATGGAGGTGGTGCAGTTCGCGGCGGCGGACGAGGTGGATCCGATTCTGTTCGGCCGGTCGTATTTCGTGGAGCCGGAGCGGGTGGCGGTGCCGTCGTACGCGGTGTTGCGTGATGTGTTGACGCGGTCTTCGCGGGTGGCGGTGGTGCGGATGGGATTGCGGCGCCGTGAGGTGTTGGGGGTGTTGCGGCCTCGGGGTGGTGTGTTGGTGTTGCACACGTTGTTGTGGCCGGACGAGGTGCGGGAGCCGGATTTCGATTCGGTGGACGTGGGCGTGGGTGCGGCGGAGGTTCGGCTGGCGGAGTCGTTGGTGGATTCGATGACGGCGCCGTTCGATCCGTCGGTGTTCTCGGACGGGTATCGGGAGGCGTTGGGGGCGTTGATCGAGGCGCGGGCGGCGGGTGACGGGATTCCGGTGAGCCGGGCGCCGGGCGAGACCGGTGGCGAGGCGCATTTGTTGGATGCGTTGCGGCGGAGTCTGGAGCGGGTGCGGTCGGGGCGGATCCGGCGGGAGGAGTAGTGGGCGCTGCCCCGGTGTGGGTGGCGTGGCCTGATTGTTAGACCGTTCAGGTGACGTACTGGTGCGGATCGTGCCGTTCACGGGTAGTCACATGGCATGAGGTCCGTGTGGCGTGGGGCGATCTCCTTCGGGTTGGTGACGATCGGTGTCCGGTTGTACACGGCCACGGAGGAGCACGACTTCCGGTTCAACCAGGTGCACCGGGAGGACGGTGGGCGCATCCGGTACCGACGGGTGTGTCAGGTGTGTGGCGAGGAGGTCGCCTACGCCGATATCGCGAAGGGCTACGAGCTCGACGACGGTCGGGTCGTGGTGATGGACGACGAGGATTTCGACAAGTTGCCGATCAACACCGATCACGCGATCGACGTGTTGGAGTTCGTGCCGGTGGAGGAAGTCGATCCGATTTATTTCCAGAAGGTTTATTATCTGGAGCCGGACAAGGCGGCGACGCGTCCGTATGTGCTTCTCCGTACCGCTTTGGAGCGCAGTGGGCAGCTCGCGGTGGTGAAGATCACGATTCGTCAGCGGGAGACGTTGGCGATGTTGCGGGCGCGGGACGACTTGTTGGTGATGCACACGATGTTGTGGCCGGATGAGGTGCGCAAGGCCGATTTCGAGTTCCTGGAGTCGGAGGTGGATGTCCGGCCGCAGGAGTTGAAGATGGCGTCGTCGTTGGTGGAGAGCATGGCGGGGTCGTTCGATCCGGGTGATTTCACCGATGACTACACCGAGGCGATGCAGAAGGTGATCGAGGCGAAGGCGGCGGGTGCGGAGTTGCCGGAGCGGCCCGAGGAGGAGGCCGGTGAGGTGATCGACCTGATGACGGCGTTGGAGCGGAGTGTGGAGCAGGCGAAGTCGGCGCGGGGTGGGAAGCCGGCGGCGCGGAATGCTCCGGCGCGGAAGCCCGCGGCGAAGAAGACCGCTTCCTCGGACGGGTCGTCGTCTCGTGGGTCGTCGTCCGGTGGGTCGTCGTCGCGGAAGGCTCCGGCGAAGAAGAAGGCGAAGCCCGCCTAGGCGCGGCGGCGCGGATGGGCGGGGATCTTTCGGAGTACCGGCGCAAGCGGGTGGCGGGGCGGACGCCGGAGCCCGTGCCCGCCGATGACGTGCTGCCGCGGGGTGGTGACGACACGTTCGTGATCCAGGAGCACCACGCGTCGCGGCTGCATTGGGATGTGCGGTTGGAGCGGGGCGGGGTGTTGGTGTCGTGGGCGGTGCCGAAGGGGTTGCCGCCGGAGCCGGGGACGATCCGGTTGGCGGTGCGCACCGAGGATCACCCGTTGGAGTACGCGTCGTTCTCGGGGGTGATCCCGAAGGGTGAGTACGGCGCGGGTGAGATGGTGATCTGGGACCGGGGCCGGTACGAGACGGTGAAGTGGTCCGACCGCGAGGTGGACGTGGTGTTGCACGGTTCGCGGGTGCAGGGCGAGTTCGTGTTCTTCCGCCGTGATCCGGCCGGTGGGAGTGGCTCGGCGAAGGACTGGATGGTGCGGCGGCGGCACGAGGCGGTGCGTCCGGACTGGGTGCCGTTGCCGGAGTCGTTGCCGCCGATGTTGGCGACGGCGGCGCGGGAGTTGCCGCGGCCGGAGTCGCGGTTCGCGTTCGAGTTCAAGTGGGACGGGGTGCGGGCGGTCGCGCGGGTCGAGGGTGGCCGGGTGCGGTTGACGAGCCGGTTGGGCAACGACGTGACGGGGACGTATCCGGAGTTGCAGGGTCTGGGTGCGCAGTTGGGTGCGACTCAGGTGTTGTTGGACGGCGAGATCGTGGCGTTGGCGGGTGGGCGGCCGAGTTTCGGGGCGTTGCAGCAGCGGATGCACGCGTCGGCGGCGCAGGCGCGGCGGTTGGTGGCGCGGACGCCGGTGACGTTCCTGGTGTTCGACGTGTTGCACCTGGACGGCTCCCCCACGCTGGATCTGCCGTATTCGCGGCGGCGTGAGCTGTTGGAGGGGCTGGGGTTGCGGGGGGCGCACTGGTTGACGCCGAAGGCGTTCCCCGGTCAGGGGGCGGCGGTGTTGGCGGCGAGCCGTGAGCAGGGCCTGGAGGGGGTGGTGGCCAAGCGGCTGGATTCGCGGTACGTGCCGGGTCAGCGGTCGCCGCACTGGGTGAAGGTGACGGGGGTGGTGACCCAGGAGGTGGTGATCGGCGGGTGGCGGCCGGGGGTGGGCAAGCGCGCGGGTCTGGTGGGTGCGTTGCTGCTGGGCATCCCCGATCCGGGCGGCCCGGACGGTGCGCTGGTGTTCGCGGGGTCGGTGGGGACGGGGTTCGACCAGGCGGAGTTGGAGCGGTTGACGGCGCGGTTGGGGTCGTTGGAGGTGACGCGGTCGCCGTTCGTGTCGGAGGTGCCGCGGGAGCGGGCGCGGGGTGCGCGGTGGGTGCGTCCGGAGTTGGTGGGCGAGGTGGCGCACCGGCAGTGGACGACCGACGGGCGGATGCGGTTCCCGACGTGGCGGGGGTTGCGGCCGGACAAGGTGCCCGGGGAGGTGCGGCGGCTTGACGGGTGACGCGCTGGTGAAGGTGGAGGGGCGTCGGTTGAAGCTGACGAACCTGGACAAGGTGCTGTACCCGGAGGTGGGGTTCACCAAGGCCGAGGTGATCGACTACTACACGCGGATCGCGCCGGTGTTGTTGCCGCACCTGAAGGATCGGCCGGCGACGTTGCGGCGGTATCCGAACGGGGTGGACGGGACGTCGTTCTTCGAGAAGAACGTGCCGTCGCACGCGCCGGAGTGGGTGCGCACGGTGCGGGTGGGGACGCCGGGGTCGTCGCGGGGTGCGGAGTTCGCGGATTTCGTGGTGGTGGAGGACCTGGCGACGCTGGTGTGGTTGGCGAACCTGGCGGCGTTGGAGTTGCACGTGCCGCAGTGGACGGTGGGTGCGCGGGGTGCTCGCCGCTCCCCCGACCTGGTGGTGTTCGACTTCGACCCGGGGCCTCCGGCGACGGTGGTGGAGTGTTGTCGGGTGGCGTGCCGGGTGCGGGAGGTGTTGGAGTCCGACGGGTTGACGCCGTTGGTGAAGACGAGCGGGTCGAAGGGGATGCAGGTGTACGCGCCGGTGCGGGTGTCGGCGGCGGAGCGGACGTCGGAGTACGCGAAGGGGGTCGCGCGGCGCCTGGCGGGTGAGTCGCCGGACGAGGTGGTGTGGCGGATGACGAAGGCGCAGCGCACGGGGAAGGTGCTGATCGACTGGTCGCAGAACAACCCGGCGAAGACGACGGTGGCGCCGTATTCGTTGCGGGCTCGGGCGCGTCCGTCGGTGTCGACGCCGGTGACGTGGGACGAGGTGGAGGCGTGTCGGGGGCCGGAGGACCTGGTGTTCCTGGCCGACGAGGTGCGGGAGCGGGTGGAGGCGGAGGGTGACCTGTTCGCGGTGGGAAAGCCGTCGCCGCTGCCCCGGTAGGTGTCGTAGTCTGGCCGACTGCCTATCGAGGGGATGATCATGCGGCGTCAGGCGAGTACGCGCGAGGAGATCAAGGCGTTCTGGGTGGACGAGGCGCCCGTGCTGAACTCGACGGTGCACCTGGCCGAGTACGACCCGGCGTGGCCGGGGCTGTTCGAGCGGGAGGCGGCACGGATCCGGTCGCTGCTGGGTGAGGTGGTGCTGGGGTTGGAGCACGTGGGGTCGACGTCGGTGCCGGGGCTGGCGGCGAAACCGATCGTGGACATGCTGCTCGTGGTGGCCGATCCGGCGGACGAGTCGGTGTACGTGGCGCCGTTGGAGGCGGCCGGGTACCGGTTGGTGATCCGGGAGCCGCAGTGGTACGGGCACCGGGCGCTCAAGGGCCCGGACACGAACATCAACCTGCACGTGCACGGGCCGGCGAGTCCGGATGTCGCGCGGATGGTGGCGTTCCGGGACCGGTTGCGGGCCGACGACGCCGATCGGGCGTTGTACGAGCGGACCAAGCGGGAGTTGGCGGCGCGGACCTGGACCTACATCCAGGAGTACGCCGACGCGAAGAACGCGGTGGTGGACGACATCATGACCCGCGCCTGAATCCCGGTGCGATCCGGTCGGTGGGAGCCCTATCCTGGCCCGCTGGTCTACGGGAGGGGTCGGCTGTGGGGTCGTGGGAGGACGAGAGCCGGGAGGACGAGGTCCGGGCGGCGTTCGTGGGCGGGATGCCCGAGTTGCGCGGCCGGGTGGTGTTGGTGGACTACGACCCGGCGTGGCCGGGGCTGTTCGAGCGGGAGGCGGCGCGGATCCGGGCGGCGTTGGGTGACGTGGTGGTGGGGTTGGAGCACGTGGGGTCGACGTCGGTGCCGGGGCTGGCGGCCAAGCCGATCGTGGACATCGTGCTGACGGTGGCGGATTCGGCGGACGAGTCGTCGTACCTGCCGGCGTTGGAGGCGGTGGGGTACGTGTTGCAGATCCGGGAGCCGGAGTGGCACGAGCACCGCATGTTCAAGGGCCCGGACACCAACGTGAACCTGCACGTGCATTCCGCGGGTGATTCGGAGCCGCCGCGGATGGTGGCGTTCCGGGACCGGCTGCGGGTCTCGGAGGCGGACCGGGTGCTGTACGAGCGGACGAAGCGGGAGTTGGCGGCCCGTGACTGGACCTACCTGCAGCAGTACGCGGACGCGAAGGCCGACGTGGTGGCCGACATCATGACCCGCGCCTGACCTCCGCCGTCCGCCACCCCGGTCCCCGCTCCGCCCCGGTCCCTGCTCCGCGGCGGATCGGTTCCGGGGCGAATCCGGTCCGGGGTGGCGGACGGGTGCGGGAGGATTCGCGGGTGCGGTTCGGGGTGTTGGGTCCGATGCTGGTGCGGCGCGCGGACGGGACCGAGGTCCGGGTCGGCGGGCCCCGGTTGCGGGCGTTGTTGGCGGTGCTGGTGGTGGACGCGGGCCGGGTGGTCGGGGTCGACCGGCTGATCGACGCCCTCTACGGGTCGCAGCCGCCCGCGGGGGTGGGCAACGCGATCCAGTCGCAGGTGTCGCGGCTGCGGTCGTTGTTGGACGTGGAGGTGGAGCGCTCCCCCGCCGGGTACCGGCTGGTGGTGGACCCGGGTGAGGTGGACGCGCTGCGGTTCGAGGAGCTGTTGGCGCGAGGGTTGCCGGGTGAGGCGTTGGCGTTGTGGCGTGGTCCGGCGTTGCGGGACGTGGGTGACGCGCCGTTCGCGGCGGTGCGGGCGGCGCGGTGGGAGGAGCTGCGGCTGCGCGCGGTGGAGGACCACGACGTGGCGTCGGTGGGGTTGTTGCGGGAGTTGGTGGCGGTGCACCCGACGCGGGAGCGGTTGGTGGCGCGGTTGATGCGGGTGCTGCACCGGGAGGGGCGGCAGGCGGAGGCGCTGGAGCTGTTCGGGCGGGCGCGCCGGGTGTTGGCCGACGGGTTGGGGGTGGACCCCTCCCCCGTGTTGGCGGCCGCGCACGGTGAGGTGGTGCGGGGTGAGCGGCCGCGGGCGCGGCACGTGCTGCCGGCGCAGCTGACCAGTTTCGTGGGTCGGGCGGAAGAGCTGCGGCTGGTCGGGAGGGCGTTGCTGGAGTCGCGGCTGGTGACGTTGACCGGCCCGGGTGGTGCGGGCAAGACGCGGTTGGCGGTGGAGGCGGCGGGCCGGGACCCGGGCGAGGTGTTCTTCGTGGACCTGGCGCCGTTGGCGGTGGGCGGTGACGTGCCGCGGGCGGTGGTGGCGGCGTTGGGGTTGCGGGAGGACGGGGTGGGGCCGGTGACGGCTCCGGTGGCGCGGTTGGCGGCGGCGTTGCGGGACCGGCCGGTGCTGGTGGTGTTGGACAACTGCGAGCACGTGGTGGCGGACGCGGCGGCGTTGGCGGGCGGGCTGTTGGCGGCGTGTGCGGGGTTGCGGGTGTTGGCGACGTCGCGGGAGGCGTTGGGGGTGACCGGGGAGACGGTGCGGCCGGTGCCGCCGTTGGGTTCGGGCGGGGTGGATTCGCCGGCGGTGCGGTTGTTCGCGGACCGGGCGGTGGCGGTGAACCCGTCGTTCCGGTTGGACCCGGTGACCGCGGGGCCGGTGGTGCAGATCTGCCGGGCGCTGGACGGGTTGCCGTTGGCGATCGAGTTGGCGGCGGCGCGGGTGCGGTCGTTGCCGGTGGCGGAGGTCGCGGCGCGGTTGGGTGACCGGTTCCGGTTGTTGTCGCGGGGCAGTCGGGCGGCGGCGCCGCGGCATCGGACGCTGCACGCGGTGGTGGAGTGGAGTTGGGGGCTGCTGGACGACGACGAGCGGGTGTTGGCGCGGCGGCTGACGGTGTTCCGGGGTGGGGTGACGTTGGCGGGCGCGGCGGCGGTGTGCGGGGTGGCGGGCACGGACGAGGTGTTGCCGTCGTTGGCGGACAAGTCGCTGGTGGAGGTGTCCGGGGACCGGTACCGGATGTCGGAGACGGTCCGCGAGTTCGGCGCGCGGCGGCTGGTGGAGTCCGGCGAGGAGCAGGCGGTGCTGCGCGCGCACGCGGAGTACTTCCTGGGGTTGGCGGTGGAGGCGACGCCGCACTTGTTCCGGTCGGAGCAGGTGGAGTGGTTGGGGCGGTTGGCCGCGGAGCACGACAACTTCACCGCGGCGGTGCGGTGGGCGGTCGGGCACGACCACGCGCTGGCGTTGCGGTTGACGGCGGATCTGGTGTGGCCGCTGTGGTTGCGGGGGTTGCGCACGGAGGGCGCGTCGCTGTCGGCGGAGGTCGTGCGGGCGGTGGGTCCGGTCCCGCCGGAGGGGTTGGGCGAGGAGTACCTGGTGTGCGTGGTGAACGCGTCGTCGACGGGGCAGGTGCTGCCGTGGGCGCCGTCGCCGAGGCAGCCGTCGCCGGAGGGGATGACCGGTCCCCCGACACGGCCGTTCCTGACGGTGTTGTGGGGCATGGCGCACGGGGCGCCGAAGCTCGACGCGCCCGCGTCGGACGCGCTGCGGGCGCGGCTGCTGGCGCCGGACCCGTGGAGCCAGGCGTTGGGCCGGTTGGGGTCGGGGATGCAGCACCAGTACTCGGGGCGGCTGCGGGTGGCGTACGAGGAGCACACGGCGGCGTTGGCCGGGTTCCGGGCCGTGGGCGAGCGGTGGGGCATGTCGTTGGCGTTGTCGCAGCTGGCCGAGTTGGCACGGGCGCGCGGGGATCTGGCGCGGGCCGTGGGGTTCCTGGACGAGGCGTTGGCGTTGTCGCGGCAGTTCGGGGCCACCGAGCACACGGCGAGCCTGTTGTGCCGGCGGTCGGAGTGGGCGTGCCACTCGGGGGACCTGGACGGCGCGGCGGCCGACGTGGAGGCGGCGGCGGAGTTGGCGCGGTCGCAGGGTGCGGTGGAGACGTTGGCGCAGGCGTGGCTGGGGGCGGCGGAGGTCGCGCGGCGACGCGGGGACCTGCCGGCGGCGCGGCGGTGGTGCGCGGAGGCGTTGCGGGTGTGCCCGGAGGGGTGGTTCGGGCCGGAGGAGGTGCGGGGGCTGATCCACGTCGCCGCGGGGCGGGTGGAGCTGGCGTGCGGTGATCACGGGGCTGCCGTGCGGGCGTGGGGGCCGGCGTGGGTGGTGGCGCGGGAGTGGGGCAACCAGATGCTGGCGGCGCGGGTGGTCGACGCCCACGCCGCGTTGGCGGTGGCGGTGGGTGACTGCGAGCGGGCGGCGTTGCTGGCGGGCGCGGCGCGGGGGTTGCGGGGCGAGAGCGCGGTGGTGGACCCGGACGTGCTGGAGGTGGAGCGGGCGGCGCGGGAGGTCCTGGGTGGCCGGTTCGACGTGCTGTCGGCGCGGGGGGCGGCGTCGGGGTTGGACGGGGTGGCGGCGCTGCTCGACGCCTGAGCGTTCCGCGCTGTCGGCCGGACAGCCTGACGGCCGCGCCGCCCGGCTCTGGCCGGACGCGGGGGTGCACGGCGTGCTGGGCGGCGATCTCGGCGTGGTGGCGGGCGCCGCGCTGTCGGCGCGGCCGGTCCCGCGGTCCTCGGGCAGCCTGTGGAACGGGCCGTGATCGGTGACCTCGGCGCCGCACGTGGAGCAGAGCCGGCGGACCGGCACCCGGCGTCGTCGGGTCAGCGTCGTCGGGTGCCGGTCCGCCGGGTCAGCGGGGTGGGAAGTCGCGGAGCCGGTCGACGAGGAAGTCGGGGTCCTCCAGCCACGGGAAGTGGCCGCCGCCGGGCTGTTCGACGTAGCGGGCGCCGGGGATCAGGTCGGCCAGTTCGCGTACCAGGTGCGGCGGGGACACCGGGTCGGCGTCGGCGGCGTACACCAGGACGGGGATGTCGAGGTCGGCGAGCGCGCGGCGGGTGTGGCCGGGGCTGAACGCGCCGTCGGCGGCGTACCCGGTCTGGGCCGCGGGGGACGCCTCGGTGGTTTCGGCGGCGGCGTGCGCGCGGGCCCGGTCGTCCCAGCGGCCGTAGAACAGGGGTGCGGCGGCGAGCCGGTTGGCGGGGGTGTCGTTGCCGGCGCTCCACGCGGTGAACGCGGCGGCGGCCTCGGTGATCCACGGTTGCCCGGCGTGGGCGCGCAGGTGGCGGGCCCAGTCCTGTTCGGTGGGGGTGGTGCCGATCGCGCGCAGCGAGGGGGTGAGCAGGATCAGCGACGCGAGCCGGTCGGGGTGGTGTTCGGCGTAGGCCATGGCGATGCCCGCGCCGGCGGAGTGGCCGAGCAGGTCGATCCGTTCCAGGCCCAGGTGTGCGCGCAGGGCGTCGACGTCGGCGGCGAGCCGGTCGCGCCGGTAGGTGGCCGGGTCGGCGGGGGTGTCGGAATCGCCGGTGCCGCGGTTGTCGAGCAGCAGCAGGGTGCGGTGCCGGTCCAGTCCGCCCAGGTCGCCGAGGTAGGCGCCGGCGCGTCCGGGGCCTCCGGGCACGCACACCAGCGGTGGTCCGTCGCCGGTCTCGTGGTAGGCGAGGGTGGTGCCGTCGTAGGTCGTGAAGCGGGCCATGGCGGTGATCTTCTCCTAGGCTTGCCGCATGCCGAGAATCGCCACCGCCGATACCGCGTCCCGCGACGAGTTGGTCGCTTTCCTCCGCCCCCGCCACCGGGCACTGTTGATCACGACCCGTGCGGACGGGCGTCCGCAGGTGTCGCCGGTGTCGTGCGGTGTGGACGACGAGGGCCGGATCGTGGTGTCCACGTATCCGGGGCGGGCGAAGTCCCGCAACGCCCGCCGTGACGAGCGGGTGACGGTGTGCGTGCTGTCCGACGACTGGGACGGCCCGTACGTGCAGGTCGACGGCCGCGCGGAGGTGCTGGACCTGCCGGAGGCCCTGGAGCCGCTGGTGGAGTACTACCGCTGCATCGCCGGCGAGCACCCGGACTGGGACGAGTACCGGGAGGCGATGCGCCGCCAGGGCAAGTCCCTGATCCGCGTGACGATCGACCGCTGGGGTCCGATCGCGACCGGCGGCTTCCCACCCGAACTCGCCGACTGACCCCCCTCCTCCGGCCGGCCACTCCCCCGCCACCACCTGCCCGGGGTATGGATGTCAGGGTCGGTCAGTCGGGTTTGCGGGTGCCGGCGCACCAGGTGCCGCCCCAGCCGGGAGGGTTTTCCAGCAGGGCGAACACGGTGCCGGCGGGGTCGGCGACGGCGGCGACGACGCCGGTGGGGACTTCCCGGGGGCCGATGAGGACGGTGCCGCCGAGTGCGGTGGCCTCGGTGGCGGTCCTGGTGGCGTCGGGGACGGCGAAGTAGCAGGTCCAGCCGCCGTCGGCGGTGAGGCGGCCGGCGACGGGGCGGCGGTCGTCGGCGAGGGCGGCGTCGTAGAGGGTGAAGTCGGCGCCGGGGTCGCGGACCTGCCAGCCCAGTTCGCCGGCCCAGTAGTCGTCGGCGGCGGGGTCGCCCATGAGTTCGAGCCAGCAGGGTTCGCCGGGGCGGGGTCGGGGTGCCCAGGGGCCGTGCAGGACGCGTCCCCGGTCGACGGCGGCGCCGTCGAGTTCGCGCGGTCCGGTGCCGGCGAAGACGACGCGCCAGCCGGGGGTTCCGGGGCGGACGTGGGTGGCGAGGCGGTCGCCGACCCAGCCGGTGAAGGAGCCGTCGGGTTCGGCGATGACGGCCCAGCCCAGCAGGCGGGCGTAGAACTCGGCGATGGGTTCGGGGTGGGGGGTGCTCAGCTCGACGCGGCGGACACCGCGCGCGGGGCTGTCGGGTGTACCGGGCACGGCGGTGGATTCCCATCGGGGCGGCGGGATCAGGCGGAGATCAGGCGGAAGACATCAGGCGGAAGACCGGTGGAGATCAGGCGGGGAAACGGCGGGAATGGGCGGAGGTCAGGAACGCGCCCTATCCTCCGCACCGACCGGGCGTGGCGACAATGCTCCGTTCGGCGGTAAGGGCTGCGCCGAGAGGACCTGCGTGAGCGGGATGGGCCTGCCCAGGTGGAATCCCTGGCCCACCCGGACGCCCAGCCGCATCAGGGCTTCGACCTGGGCGGGGCGTTCGACCCATTCGGCGACGGCGGACAGGCCCAGGCCGCGGGCGATCTGCACGATGCCGGCGACGAGGACGGCGTCGGTGGAGCGTTCGTCGATGCCGCGGACGAACTCGCCGTCGATCTTGATGCCGGTGATGGGCAGGTGTTTGAGGTGGACGAACGAGCCGAACCCGGAGCCGAAGTCGTCCAGTGTGATGCGGCAGCCGAAGCCGCGCAGCTGCATCGCCAGGGCGCGGGCGGCGTCGAGGTTGGTGACCGCGGCGGTCTCGGTGATCTCCAGGCCGAGGCGTCCGGGTGCGACGCCGGCGGTGGCGAGCCGGTCCAGGACGAACCCGCCGAAGTCCTCGTCCTCCAGGGTGCGGCCGGAGATGTTGACGTTGAACCGCAGTTCGGGGTCGGGGTGCCGCACGAGGGCGTCGATCGCGGTGGACAGCACCCACCGGTCGATGTCGAGCACGAGGTTGGAGCGTTCGGCCTCGGGCAGGAACTCGGCGGGCCCCAGGTAGGGCTCCTGCCCGTCCTCCAGGCGCAGCAGCAGTTCGTGACCGAGGGTCTTGCCGGTCGCCAGCTGCACCATGGGCATGGCGTGCAGGGCCAGGGCGCCGTTGTCGAGGGCGGCGCGGAGCCGGTCGAGGACGGAGACCCGTTTGGCGGTGTCGGCGTAGTGGCCGGGTTCGTAGACGGTGACCCGGTTGCGGCCGGCGGCCTTGGAGGCGTAAAGGGCGAGGTCGGCGTTGGCCAGGACGAGTTCCCACGTGTCGCCCGGCCCGTACTCGGCGACACCGGTGGAGACGGTGGTGCGGCTGGCGGCACCGACGAGCGGCAACGCGGCTACGGCATCCCGAAGTTCTTCGGCGACGACCGCGGCGTCGGCGAGGGCGCAGCCGGGCAGGACGACGGCGAACTCGTCACCGCCGAGCCGGCCGATCAGCCGGGAGGGGTCCAGGCGGGAGCGCAGCGCGGCGGCGAGGGCTTTCATGAGGCGGTCGCCGACGGCGTGGCCGCGCAGGTCGTTGACGTCCTTGAAGTTGTCCAGGTCCAGCAGCAGCATCGCGCCCGGCCCGGTGGCGAGCTGCCGTTCCAGTTCGCGGGTGACGGCACGCCGGTTGGCAAGGCCCGTGAGGGGGTCCTGTTCGGCCAGGGCGAGCAGTTCGTCGTGGACGCGGCGGGCCCGGGTGATGTCGTGCGCGGTGCCCAGCACGCGCTGCGGCGCGCCGTCCTCGTCGGCGACGATCTCGCCGAAGCACTCGAACCAGCGCTCGGTGTGCCGGTCGGCCAGCGTCATGCGGTGGGTGTAGGAGAACCCGGCGCCCGACCGCATCGCCTCCTGCAGGGTGGCCTGGATCATCGGCAGGTCGTCGGGGTGCACCAGCGCGGCGTAGGTGTCGAAGTCCAGTTGCGTGTCGGGCGGGAACCCGAACAGCTCCAGCAGCGTGTCCGACCAGACCACGCGGTCCTCGGCGATGTGCCACTCCCACGTGCCCATCCGGCCCAGCACCTGGGCGCGGCGCAACGCGTCGGCCTCGTGGGTGGCCTCCAGTTCCCGGTCGCGCCACGCGGTGACGTCCACCACCCGGTACAGCAGCTCCCCACCCGAGCCCGAGTCGGAGCCGGAGCCGGAGCCGGAGTCGAACCGCTGGCAGGTGACCTCCAGCCAGCGGTGGCCCTTGCGGTAGGCACTGGGGGTGAGCAGCGCGAGACCGGGGCGGGGGCGGTCGGGGGCGCCGGGCAGCAGCGCGGGCAGCGACCGGCCGACCACGTGGTCCACGCCGACGCCGAGGATCTCCGCCAGCGCCGGGTTCACCCACGCCAGCGTGCCGTCCGCGTCCGTCACACCGAAACCGACGTCGGCCCGGTCGAGCACCTCCCGGTGCAACGCGCCGTCGCCGTTCACGCGCCCCTCCTCGCCACCCCGCGCGACATGATGGTCGAGAGCACGCGAAAGGGGCAAGCCGACGCGATTCAGCGCAACCGCTCCAGACCCCGCGCGGTGTCGGCCAGCTCCCCGGCCAGCCGCCGCAGTTCCGCCCGCGCGGCGCCGTCCGCGGCGGCGGTGGCGACGTCCTCCGCGGCGCACCGCAGCTGGAACAGCCGGTCCTGCAGATCGGCCAGCTCCCCCGCCGACAGCACCACGGCGTCCTCGGGCAGCCCGCCGCGCTGCACGGCGGCACGGCGTTCGTAGGCGCGTTGCCGGCAGGGCTGCGCGCAGTACCGGCGCGGCCGCCCGATCCGGCCGCTGTCGGGCAGGCGGCGTCCGCACCAGGCGCAGTGCCTGGCTTCCTCACGGCGCGCCGCGACGGCCTCGGTCACCAACTCCATGGCGCGCGACGGTATCCGGCTACCCGCCGGTCACCCCCGCGCCACGCCGCCAGGGCAGACTCCGGGTGTGACCGCGAACCACCCGTACCTGTCCGGACCGCACCCCCGGGCGTTCGCCCACCGGGGCTGGCACCTCGCCGAACTGGCGGGGATGGAGAACTCGCTGGCCGCGTTCCGCCGCGCCGCCCGGGAGGGGTTCCGGTACCTGGAGACCGACGTGCACGCCACCTCCGACGGTGTCGTGGTGGTGCACCACGACACGGTGCTGGACCGCACCACCGACGGCACGGGTCCGGTGGCGACGCAGCCGTGGTCGGTGGTGCGGCGCGCGAACGTCGGGGGGCGGGAGCCGATCACGCGGCTGGAACACCTGCTGGAGGAACTGCCCGACGCGCTGGTCAACATCGACGTCAAGGCCGACTCGGCGGTGGTGCCGGTGCTGGAGGTGCTGCGCCGCACCGACGCGCTGCACCGGGTGTGCCTGGCGTCGTTCTCCGAGAAACGCCTCGCGCGGCTGCGCCGCCTGGGCGGGCCGGGGCTGCTGACGTCGATGGGGCCGCGGTCGGCGGGCGCGCTGTGGGCGGCGGGCCGGATGCCGCTGGTGGGGCTGCCGGTGCGGGGCATGGTGGCGCAGGTGCCGGTGAACCAGGGCCGGCTGCTGGTGGTCGACGGCCGGTTCGTCCGCGCCGCGCACCGCCGCGGTCTGGAGGTGCACGTGTGGACCATCGACGACGAGACCGCGATGCGCGCGCTGCTGGACCTGGGCGTGGACGGTCTGGTCACCGACCGCCCCGACCGGCTGCGCGACGTGCTCGTCGCCCGCCAGGCGTGGGCCGGCGGCTGACCCCCGCGGGTACCACCGGCGACCGGTTGGCAACAGCTTGGTGGTGATCACCACCAACGGGTGGCGGGCGATATACAGTCCGCCCCCATGAGCGTGGCCGACAGCACCGCACCCGCCGTGGACCGCAAGCGGGAACAGCGCGGGTGGACCTGGTACGACTGGGCGAACTCGGTGTTCCCCACCTCGGTGGTCACCGTGTTCCTCTCCGGCTACCTCACGGCGGTCGCGAAGGAAGCGGCCATCGCCGACACCGCCCGCAACGGCCCGGACGCCTGCGCCGACGGGTCGCTGCGGCAGTGCGACATCTCCCTGTTCGGCGCCTACTTCCCCGCCGGGTCGCTGTGGGGCTACCTGCTGTCGATCGCCACGGTCGTGCAGGTCGTGGTGCTGCCGGTGATGGGCGCCATCGCCGACCGCACCCAGAACAAGCGCCGCATGCTCGGCGGGCTGGCGTTCACCGGCTCCGCCGCCACCATCGCCCTGGCCACCGTCAGCGGCGACAACTGGCACCTCGGCGTCGGCCTGTTCATCCTCGGCAACATCTGCTACGGCGCGTCCGTGGTCGTGTACTACGCGTTCCTGCCCGAGATCGCCGAACCCGACGAACGCGACGCCGTGTCCTCCCGCGGCTGGGCGTTCGGCTACCTCGGCGGTGGTGTCGCGCTGGCGGTGCAGCTGGCGCTGTTCATCGGCCACGACGCGGTCGGGTTGAGCGAGGGCGCCGCGGTGCGGGTCGGGTTCGTGCTGTCGGGACTGTGGTGGGCCGGGTTCACCCTCATCCCGCTGTCCCGGCTCAAACGGCACCAGGCGCCGCACGGCACCGAGTCCGGCGCGTCGGTGGTCACCGCCGGGTTCGCCGAACTGCGCCAGACCGTCAAGCAGGCCCGGCTGTTCCCGCTGACGCTGGCGTTCCTGGGCACCTACCTCATCTACACCGACGGCATCGCCACCGTCGCCAACGTCTCCGCCCAGTACGGCCGCGACGAGCTCCGGCTCGAAGAGACGGTGCTGATCACCACGATCCTGATCGTGCAGTTCGTCGCGTTCTTCGGCGGCATGCTGCACGGCCGGCTGGCCAGGTCGTGGGGCGCCAAGCGCACCATCATGGTCAGCCTGTGCGTGTGGATCGTGGTCATCGGCGCGGCGTTCTTCGTGCAGGCCGGGCAGCAGACCCAGTTCTACGCGCTCGCCGCCGGCATCGGCCTGGTGCTGGGCGGCACCAACGCGCTGTCGCGGTCGCTGTTCAGCCAGATGATCCCGCCCGGCCGCGAGGCCCAGTACTTCTCCCTCTACGAGGTCGGCGAGCGCTCCACGTCGTGGCTGGGCCCGCTGGTGTTCGCCGGCGTCGGGCAGGCCACCGGGTCGTTCCGGCTGGCGATCATCTCGCTGGTGATCTTCTTCGTCCTCGGGTTCGTGCTGATGATCTTCGTGCCGGTGCGCCGGGCCATCGTCGCGTCCGGGAACCCGGTGCCCGCCAAGGTGTGAGCCCTACCGGTCGGTCGCCGTCGGGTCGGTCGCCGTCGGGACGCGGGCCGTCCACGGCCGGACCACGACCACCACGGCGGCGACGGCCGCGATCAGCCATGCCACCAGCATCGTCACCACCGACAGCTCGAGGATGAACAGCACCGACACCACGCCCGCCAGGAGCCCGACCGGCACCGTCGCCCACCACAGCCGCGGCACCGGCGGAGCCTCCCGGTGGAACCCCAGCAGCACCGCCGCCACCGTCGCCCACACCGGCAGCTGCCACAGCACCGTCAGCCACGGCAGGAACCCCACCTCCATCGCCGACAACACCGGCACGAGACCCGCCACGCCCAGCAGCCCGGCGACGACCCGGCCCACGGCGCGACGCCCCGACACCAGCGCCGCGAACGCCGCGAACGCCACCACCGTCAGCGGGTCGTACCACCAGCGCTGCTGCTCCCAGGGGGACCAGGACGAAAAGCCCGGCGTGGCCGACAGCGCCGACAGCGCGGACACCGTCCACGACTGGGCACCCGCCACCAGCTGCGCGAGCAGACCCGTCAACGCCACCAACCGCACCACGGCCCCCGCCGGGCGGCGCGCGCCGAACCGCACCCGCACCGCCAACCCCACCGTCGCGCCCACCTCGCCCCAGCCGGGCCACCCGTACTCCAGGTCCAGCCCGTCGGTCCGGTCGGCGAGGAAGGTGTCCACCATCTCCTCCTCGCGCTCCTGCCGGTACCAGGCGGGCAGCACCCGCAGCAGCGCCCGGTAGCGGCGCTCCAGGTTCGACCTCCCCCGGTCCGCACCCTCGGGGTCCGGGCTTGCCGGGTCCGACTTTCCGGGGTCCGGGCTCACAGCGCACCCCTCGCCCGCAGCACCGACGACGCGGCGCGCACGTTCGCCGACAACCGCGCCACCTCCGCCGACAACGCCCGCACCCCCGCGTCGGTCAACCGGTAGTAGCGCCGCAACCGGCCCTGGTGCACCTCCTCGCGCTCCCGCTCGGCCAACCCCTCCACGACCAGCCGGTCCAGCACCCCGTAGAGCGTGCCCACCCGCAGCACCATCCGCCCCTCCGACAACCCCTCGACCGCGCGCACGATCGCGTACCCGTGCAACGGCTCCTCCGCCAACGCGGTGAGCACCAGGAAGGCCTGCTCCGACATACCTCTCACACCGCAGGTTATATCGCGAAGCGGTATATCTCGGCAACAATCCTGGACACCGGATGTCCGGGATCCGGCCAGAGTGGTGACCACGAAGATGGCCGAGGGCCTTCGCCGACCTCGGCGTCGCCCTGCGCGCCGCCGGCCTCGACTACCGCCACGTCGCACGACCGGGCACCCACGTCGTCGACCACGACGCCGACCGGCTGACCGTGCTCCCGGACCGCGTCACCCGCATCCGGGGCGACACGCCACCCGCCCGGACCCTCCTCGGCGTCGCCGCGCTCGCCCTGCCCGGCATGCCGTTCGAGGTCGACGCCGTCGCCGCCCGCCGACGCCGCGATCACCCCCGGGGGCGGGCAGCGGCGCGGCCGGGAACGCGACCGCCCCGCGCGCGGGCGCCTCCTGTGGTGGACCGACGCACGGAGGAGGCAACGGCAGCCGCCCTGATATCGCCCATTAGGGTGGCCCGCCGTGGAACCGATCACTCCCGCCCAGGACCCGACCGACGCGCTGTCCTCCGTGCCCGCCTCCGGCGCCGGCCGCGGCCTGGCGCCGACCGGGCGGCTCCGGTTCTTCTTCGGCCCCATGGACTGCGGCAAGTCGACCCTGGCGCTGCAGATCGACCACAACCAGGCCCGCCAGGGCCGCCGCGGCCTGCTGCTGGTCCGCCACGACCGCTCCGGCACGCCGACCATCTCCAGCCGCATGGGCCTGGCCCGCAACGCCCTGGAGGTCCACGAGGACATGGACCTGTGCGCCCTGGTCCGCGACCGCTGGGCCGGCGGCGCCCGGGTGGACTACCTCATCGTCGACGAGGCCCAGTTCCTGTCCGCCGCCCAGGTCGACCAGCTCGCCGAACTCGCCGACGACGCCCACCTGGAGGTGTACTGCTTCGGCCTGGCCACCGACTTCCGCAGCGCCCTGTTCCCCGGCTCGCAGCGCCTGTTCGAACTCGCCGACGAGCTCAACGCCATCCAGGTCGAGGTGCTGTGCTGGTGCGGCCGACCGGGCCGGTTCAACGCCCGCGTCCACGACGGCGACGTGGTGCGCGCCGGCGACACGGTCCTGGTGGCCGACACCGCCCCGGACACCGTCGAGGTCCGCTACCAGGTCCTGTGCCGCACCCACTACCGCACCGGCGACCTCGGCCCCCACACCGTCAGCAGCGGCCAGCTCAGCCTCGCCTGACCCCCGGACCCCCACCCCGCGTCGGCCCCGCGTCACGGCCCCTGGTGGACGAGCCCCGCCGCGCCGTCCCACAATGGGGAACCCTTGTTGCCGAAACCGGGACACGATCATGAGCAGCGCAGCGGCCGACCGCGACACCGACCCGACCGGGGACCCGGCCGACGTCCCGCTGGGCGACGTGCTCGGCAAGGTCGGTGAACGGCTCCGCCACATCCGCACCAGCCGCGGCGCCACCCTCGCCGACCTGGCCGACGCCACCGGCATCTCCAAGAGCACCCTCTCGCGCCTGGAGTCCGGCCAACGCCGCCCCAGCCTGGAACTGCTGCTGCCCATCGCCCGCGCCCACCGCGTCCCCCTGGACGAACTCGTCGGCGCGCCACCCGTCGGCGACCCCCGCGTCCGCCTCGTGCCCGTCCGCCGCCACGGCATGACCGTCCTGCCGCTCACCCGGCAGCCCGGCGGCCTGCAGGCCTACAAGATGATCATCCCGCCGCGCGGCGAGCCCGACCCGCGCACCCACACCGGCTACGAGTGGCTCTACGTGCTGTCCGGACGGCTGCGGCTGATCCTGGCCGAGCACGACGTCGTGCTCGGCCCCGGCGAGGCCGCGGAGTTCGACACCCGCCTGCCGCACTGGTTCGGCCCGGCCGGCGCCGAACCCGTCGAGGTGCTGAGCCTGTTCGGCAAGCAGGGCGAGCAGATCCACATGCGCACCGGCCGCAAGACCTGACCCCCGCGGCACGGCACCCGGTCCGTGTCGCCCCGACCCGCCACACTGTGCCCATGACAGGCAGGCGCAGCGCCGGCATCCTGCTCCACCGGGTGGTCGACGGCGAACCCCAGGTCCTCCTGGGCCACATGGGCGGCCCGTTCTGGGCCCGCAAGGACGACGGCGCGTGGTCCATCCCCAAGGGCGAGCCCGACGGCGACGAGGACCCCGAGACCACCGCCCGCCGCGAGTTCGCCGAGGAGTTGGGCCTGCCCGTGCCCGACGGCGACCTGGTGCCGCTCGGCGAGGTCCGCCAGTCCGGCGGCAAGGTCGTCCAGGCCTGGGCCCTGGCCGGCGATCTGGACCCCGATCAGGTGGTTCCGGGCACGTTCACCCTCGAATGGCCCCGCGGTTCAGGCCGGGTGCGGGAGTATCCCGAGGTGGACCGCGTCGCGTGGTTTCCCCTGGTCCAGGCGCGGGTGAAAGTGGTGAAAGCCCAACAGGAACTGCTCGACAGACTGGTCGAGAAGCTGTTTTTCGGGCAGCACTGAAGTCATCGAGGCAATAAAGCATCCGGCTGGACGTTTGGGTGCGGTCCGGACGGGTGATTTCATCATCGTGCCCGCCACCCGAGACAACCGTGCCGCCACCCAGCGTGGCGACGCCACCGAAAACCCTCGAAATAACTTTGCGTGACCGTAACCATGACCACCGTCACTTCCGCCGCGTTAAACCCGCCGTAACGTCGCCCTACGTGGCCGGTCTAAGCTGTCGCAGCCGCACGACTTCTACCGGGACTGCTCCATTCGTGTGATGAGGTAGCCCGGTAGCTTGATAACGCGTCACGAACCGGCCGCGATTGCATCCTTAAGGAGGAAGCCTTCGTTGACGGGTGAAAGACGTCACTGTGGGCGACGATGACCGTGAAGCCGGGAACGAACGGAGCAGTCCGATCGTTGCACTCGGTGAGCAACAAGCCTGGGCCCCGGCCCTGAGCCGAGCGAAAGGACACCGCCATGGCCGACCGCGTTCTACGGGGTAGCCGGCTCGGAGCAGTCAGCTACGAGACCGACCGCAATCACGACCTCGCCCCGCGCCGGTCGGTGCGGTACGCCTGCCCCAAGGGCCACGACTTCGAGGTCCCGTTCTCCGACGACGCCGAGATCCCGCACACCTGGGAGTGCCGCCTCCACGGCCAGGTGTCGAAGATCATCGACGGTGCGGTTCCCGAGGAGAAGAAGGTCAAGCCGCCGCGCACGCACTGGGACATGCTCCTGGAGCGTCGCACGATCCCGGAGCTCGAAGAGCTGCTGGACGAGCGGCTGGAAGAGCTGAAGGGGCGGCGCACCCGCACCGCCTGAGCCGTTGTGACGTGTGAGGGGCCCGCCGGATTCGTCCGGCGGGCCCCTCACACGTCGCGCATCCGCGTGGTCAGCGGTTGCTGGGTGTCTTCGCCTTCGGCGCGAACAGGTCGCGCAGCTGGGTCGCGCGTCGCCGCACGCCCCACTTGGTGACCCGCCACAACGCTTCGCGCACGATGTTGCCGCTCATCTTCGACTCGCCGATCTCACGCTCGGTGAACGTGATCGGCACCTCCACGACCCGGTGGCCGAGTTCGATGGTGCGCCAGGCCAGGTCGATCTGGAAGCAGTAGCCCTGGGAGGCGACCGTGTCCAGTTTGAGCCGCTGGAGCACCTCGGCGCGGAACGCGCGGAACCCGCCGGTGATGTCCTTGACCTTCGCGCCCAGCGCGACCTGCGAGTACACGTTGCCGCCGCGGGAGATCAGCTCCCGGTACTTCGGCCAGTTCACCGTGCTGCCGCCGGGCACGTACCGCGATCCGAGCACCAGGTCCGCGTCGTGCAGCGCGTCGAGCAGCCGCGGCAGGTCCTCGGGGGCGTGGGAGCCGTCCGCGTCCATCTCCACGACCACCGCGTAGCCGCGCTCCAGTGCCCACCGGAAGCCCGCCACGTAGGCCGCGCCCAGTCCCGCCTTCTCGGTGCGGTGCATCACGTGGACCCGGTCGTCCGCGGCGGCCATCTCGTCGGCGAGCTGTCCCGTCCCGTCCGGACTGCCGTCGTCGACCACGAGCGCGTGCACCTTCGGCAGCGCCGTGTGCAGCCGCTTCACGATCTTCCCGATGTTGTCCCGCTCGTTGTAGGTCGGGATCACCACCAGCACCGGCCCGAGCTCGCGGTCAGGCTGCGCCTGCTGGTCCGCCATCCGTTTCCTCCTCGCCGACACCCGCACCAGGGGTCGGACGCGATCGTCGTTTCGTCGTCAAGCTGAACGCCACGGCCATGAGGCCCAGAGCGGTCATCACCCACTCGGGCCATGCGCCGAGCCGGGTGGCCAGCGTAGCCTCCCCCCGCAGCGGCACCGTGGCCACCAGTGCGTCGGGGGTGAACATGCCGCTGCGGTGGGTGACCGAGCCGTCCGGGGCGACGAGGGCGCTGACCCCGCTCGTGGCCGCGACCACCACGGATTTGCCGTGTTCGACGGCGCGGAGCCGGGACATCGCCAGCTGCTGGTAGGTCATCTCGGTGTAGCCGAAGGTGGCGTTGTTGGTGGGGATCGCGATGAGGTTCGCGCCCGCGGTGATCGAGTCGCGCACCACGCTGTCGAACGCGACCTCGTAGCAGGTGTCGATGGCGACCTTGGCCGCGCCCATGGTGAAGCCCTGGGGGTCGGTGCCGGGTTGGAACGTGCCCGCGCGGTCCACGGTCTCGCTGAAGATCCGGAAGAACGAGCGGTAGGGCATGGTCTCGCCGAAGGGCTGCAGCTGCCGTTTGGTGTAGGTGTCGGTGGCGCCGATACCGGGTTCGTAGAGCACGACGGTGTTGCGGGGCAGCCGGTCGTCCTGGTCGATCACGACGGCGCCGACGGCGACGGGGGCGTTGATCGCCTCGACGGCGCGTTGGATCTGGGCGGCGGCGTCGACGTTGCGGAACGGGTCGATGTCGGAGGAGTTCTCCGGCCAGATGACCAGGTCGGGCTGTTGGGCGCGGCCGGCTTTCACGTCGTCGGCCAGTTCCAGGGTGCGCTTGACGTGGTTGTCGAGCACGGCGCGGCGCTGGGCGTTGAAGTCCAGGCCGGCGCGCGGCACGTTGCCCTGGATCGCCGCGACGGTCACCGAACCCTGGTCGGGGTCGGTGTGCACCAGCGCCGTGGCCGCGATCCCCGCGGCCAGTGGCAGTACGACGGCGGTCGCGCCGAGTTTCCAGTTGCGCCCCAGGTGGGCGGCGCCCAGGCCGGTCAACGCGACGGCGAACCCGACCAGCGGCGCCCCGCCGACCGAGGCCAGGGGCAGGTACCAGCCCTCGGGCTGCCCGAACGCGATCTTTCCCCACGGGAACCCGCCGAACGGCACCACCGCGCGCAGCGCCTCGTCGGCGACCCACACCAGCGCCATCCACAGCGGCGCGCCCGGCACCCGCGACACCACCGCCATCGCGGCCGTCCCGACGCCGATCAGCACCGCGCACAGCAGCGCCAGCGGCAGCCACGCGATCAGCCCGACGAACTCGCCGGTCCACCGCAGCAGCGGAGCCATGAACCCCAGCCCCCACACCACCCCGAGCCCGAACCCCGCCCGCGCCCGCCGCCCGTACAGCAGCACGCCGAGCACCGCGAACCCGACCGGTGCCAACCACCACGTCGTGCGCGGCGGGAAGCTGAGGAACACCGCCCCGCCACCCGCGGCCGCCAACAGCACCCGCAGCAGCGTGCCGCGCACGTCCCGGCGACGACGGATGGGGGGCATGTCGGCGACGGACTGATCCGACGTCACGGGGGCAGCGACCACCGGATCAGCCTACGAGCCCCCGATCACGATCCCGCCGCCGGCCGGCGAGCCCCCGGTCACATCACCCGGTAGCGGCGCGGTCGTGCTCTTCACGGTGACGCCGGGTGACAGGGCGGGCGGCGGTGACGGGCGGGTGGGTGGTGTGGTGACGTGTCGGGGTGGTGGAGGTTGCCCTGGGATTGGGTGGGGGCGGGCGGGGGTATCAATCAGGGTTCCCACTGATGCCGGTGGGCTTCGGCGCGGGGATGGTGGAGTCATGACCACGTTGACCAGGCCTCAGAACCAGAAGATGATCGCGGGCGTGTGCGCGGGACTCGCCGCTCGCTTCGGGTGGAAGCCCGGGACGGTGCGGTTGTTGTTCGTGTTGTCGTGCCTGCTGCCCGGACCGCAGTTCGTCGTCTACCTGGTGTTGTGGGTGATGATGCCCAAGCGCCCCTACTGACGGGACCGCACGAGGGCCTCGATGCCGTCGAGCACGCGTTCCAGGCCGAACGTGAACGCGTGCTCGCCGTCGTGGGCCGCGCCGTGGGCTTCGCCCGCCGCCGCTCCGACGCGGGCCGCGGTGGGGAAGCGCTGCGGGTCGAAGACCTTCGCCAGGAACGGCGCGGCGGCGTGCCACCACTGTTCGTCGGTGAGGCCGGTGCGTTGTTCGGTCTGCGCGGCTTCGACGGCGACGCGGGCGGCGGCCTGGACGTGGGCGAGGACGAGGGTGAGCACCGAGTCCATCTCCAGGTCGGTGAGGCCGATGCCGTCCACGGCGCCGAGTTCGTAGTCGTACTTGGCCGCGACGTTGGGGCCGAGGACGGCGCGGTTGCCGGCGACCTGGAGCAGCCAGGGGTGGCGCAGGTACAGGGCCCAGTTCTCGCGGGCGATTTGGGTGAGCCTGCCGCGCCATCCGCCGGGCACGTCGGTGGGCCGCGCGGTCTCGCCCTGCACGGTGTCGACCATCACGTCGACCAGTTCGGCTTTGCCGGGGATGTGGGTGTAGAGCGACATGGTGCCCACGCCGAGCCGGTCGGCGACGCGCCTCATGGACAGCGCGCCGAGGCCTTCGGTGTCGGCGAGGGCGACGGCCGCGGTGACGATGCGGTCCACGCCGAGGTCCTTGCGGGCGGTCCGTCCGGTGGTGCGCCACAGCACCGCGAGGGTCCGGGCCGGGTCGCCGGTGCCGCTGTGTTCGGTCGTCACGCCTGGTCACCCTACGGGTGGTTCAGTCGGCGAGCGCGGCCCGCACGATCTCCAGCGCCTCGTGGGCGGTGAGGCCCTGCTCGCGTGCGGTGGCGGCGTAGGAGCGGGCGGCGCGCAGGACGCGTTGGCGGCCGCGCTCCCCCGCGGCGCTGACCACGGTGCCGGCTCTGCCGCGGGTCTCGATGAGACCCGCCTCCTCCAGTTCCCGGTAGGCGCGGGCCACGGTGTTGACGGCGAGGCCGAGTTCGGCGGCCAGCGCGCGCACGGTGGGCAGCCGGGTGCCGACGGCCAGTTCGCGGTCGGTGATCTTGCGGGCGAACTGGGACCGCACCTGCTCGTAGGGCGGCACGGGGGAGACCGGGTCGAGGCTGATCACGTGGTCGATAGTGGCAGAGGTACGGTCCCGGGGTCGGGTACGGCCACGGGGTGACGATGAGTCGCGGATGGGCCACGGTGCGTGGCAGGGTGTGTCCGTGCTCCACAGATGGCTGCTCGTCGTCGGCCTGGCGTTGATCACCGGCGTGGCCGCGTTCGTGCTGGTCTTCGCGCCGGGTGACCGTGTCGCGGGCACGGCGGTCCCCTACTGCACGGATCTGCACCTGCTGTTCGCCACCGACGAGGACATGCGGCGGGTCGCCGGCGAGTTGCGCCGTGACGGCAGGGTGCGGGAGGTGCGGGAGGAGCGGACGAAGGCGGAGAACCACGAGCGGCTCACGGCGGAGCTGCGGGCGTCCGGCCGTGACGATCTCGCGGACGCCGCCCGGCCGGCCGACACGCCGGCGACCGTCCGGGTGGTCGAGGCGTTCGGTGTGGACGCGGAGGCGTTCGCCGAGGAGCTGAGGTGGCAGTACCGGGTCACCTACGCCGACGCGTGCGAGGACCCGGAGGAGTGGGAGGGAACTAATTAGGCACACGTTTCCAGACGGCCGCAGCCGCCCAATGGATCACGCCGGTGGGTGCCCTCCGGGGCGGTCCTGACCGCTCATCTCTTGTTTGCGGCTTCCACCTCGGCCAGGCGGTGAAGAATTTCTTCCGACAGTTCACGGAACTCGCGATAGCACTTCTGCACATATCCCAGGGTACTACCGATGGCCCCATCGGCAGAGCGGAGTCGGTCCAGTCGCATTGTCGGCTGCATGATCACGTATCCCAGAGGAGCCATCAGGCCAGCCGGCGCCGGGATCGAATCGGGCACTCTCGGCAAGATCGTCTGCTGCCAGATCGAGCGCCATTCGCGAAGCGTGGGCCCGAGGTTGATCAAGCCTCTCAACGAGAACAGATCAGCCGCCAGCGGCATCAGGACTGTGTCCGCCGCCAACAGTGCGGCGCGGTTGATCGCCCCGAGATTGGGGCCGACGTCGATCAGGACGATATCCGCCTTCACCGCCCGGGCGGCCGCGCTTATAATACGATGAAATGCAGTGGTAGCCCTCACGGCGGCCATATCCGTGCCGGTGAAGCTACGCGGCCACGCGTCCGACAGCTTCTCTTCGAAAGCGCTCAATTCCAGATCGCCGGGCAGAAGCCACAGAGTGTCCCTGACGCGAATGGGATCGTACAGCTCGACATCTCCGAGACCATCCATGATCGGCCGCACCGGCGCGGCCAAGGTGCCGGGGTTCTCCGCATCGAACATGGGCCCCAGACGCGGCTGGAGTGTACCCAGCACAGGACTCGTCTCTTCGCCCCACAGCTCGGCGAGGTCGCCCTCGCCGAGGAAGGCGGCAGTCAAGTTCGACTGCGGGTCCAGATCCACCGCAAGAACCCGCGATCCGAGGCGTTCCATCATGTGCGCCAGGTGATAGGTCAAGGTCGCCTTGCCGACGCCGCCTTTGTTGTTGAACAGGGCGAGTGAGATCACCGGACCCTCCTCGACACAACCGACCACGACGAGTCGTCGACCTGATACTCCGCAGGAGGGTTGCCGTTGCGTTCCAGCGCGACTCTCACCCGTCCGATCCCACGCCCGAAGCGGTTCACGTATCCCAACGACTTCATCGCTCCCGCCAGAGCGGGGTTCCGGTAGTCGTTCACTCGGTCGAAATTGTCCGCGCGCACTTGCCCGAAAGGATCGCCCGGATTTGTCACCTCAATCCTGTCATTGAACCAGGCAATTCGCACAGGCGCATTGGGTGACTCGTAGTTACGATGCATCACGGCATTCATGCAAATTTCCCGCAGCGCTTCGAAGGGGTAGTCCGGACGCGCTTCCTCACGAAAGTCGTCGGCCGCCGCGAGTTGTGTGCGCAGATGACCTGCCCGAGAACCTTGCGGTCTCTCGCGTGCTCTTTGAACTCGAGGCTCGGCGTCTCCTGGGTTCCCAACGAGACGGACAGGTCTTCACTCATGAGGAGATCTTGTCAGACGAAACGATCGGCGTGCCGCCCCGAGTCGATACGTGGCCGGTCGTCAGGCGGGTCCGGGTGCGACGACGGTGCCTCGTGCGCGGGTGACCACGATCGGCGGGTCGAGGACGTCGGCGGCGGAGGGGCCGCGGTGGGGGGCGGAGCGGCAGACGACGCGGGCTTCGAAGTCGATTTCGCGGGAGCGGGTGCCGACGCGGATGAGGGTGGCGGTGGCCTCGATGACGTCGCCGGCGTGGATGGGGGCGGTGAATTCGACGGTGGAGTAGCCGGCGAAGAGTCCTTCGTCGCCGTCGGTGCGGATGAGCAGTTCGGTGGCGACGTCGCCGAACAGGCCCAGGCCGTAGGCGCCGTCCACGAGGTTGCCGCCGTAGTGGGCGTGGGAGTGGGGCACGTAGCGGCGGTGGGTGACGGCGAAGCCCTCGACGGCGGCAACCTCGGTGGGGTTCACGCGTTGTCCTTCCTGGTCTGCACGGCACTGGTGTGCACGGCCCTGGTGTGCATGGCGTGCACGAGGTAGCTGGCGACTTCGCCGGGTGTGGTGCCGCGGCCGAAGACGCGGTCCACGCCGAGTTCGGCGGCCATGAGGGGGTCGAAGCGGGGGCCGCCGGCGATGAGCAGCGGGCGCCGCTCCCCCATGGCCTCGCGGAACGCCGCCGCCATCTCGCGGGTGTTGAGCAGGTGGGCGTCGCGTTGGGTGACGACCTGGGAGACGAGCACGGCGTCGGCTTTCCCGTCGCGGGCGCGGCGGACCAGTTCGGGTACCGAGACCTGTGCGCCGAGGTTGACCACGGTGAGTTCGCGGTAGTACTCCAGGCCTTTCTCGCCGGCGAAGCCCTTGATGTTGAGGATGGCGTCGATGCCGACGGTGTGCGCGTCGGTGCCGATGCACGCGCCGACCACGACGAGTTTGCGGCGCAGGAGTTTCTTCAGCGCGGTGTTGACCTCGGTGGGCGAGAGCAGCGGGTATTCGCGCTGCACGACCCGCACCTCGTCGAGGTCGACGAGGTGGCGGACGGAGCCGTAGACGACGAAGAAGGTGAAGTCGTCGCCGATGGGGTGGGAGTGCACGACCATGGCGGGGTCGATGCCCATCTTGTTCGCCAGCTGCTGGGCGGCGCCGTCGGCTTGGGGGCCGGCCGGGACGGGCAGGGTGAACGAGGTCTGCACCATGCCGTCGCCGGTGGTGTCGCCGTAGGGTCGGACGTGGCGTTTCACCGGGCCTCCAGCAGTTCCGAGGCCGGGTTGGCGTATCCGTCGGCCTTCTCCACGACGCCGTCGGCGCCTCTGCCGCCGTCGGCGGGGCGTTTCATCAGGCCGAACGTGCCGTCGGCGATGGCGTCGAGCAGTCCGTCCTCGACGATGCGGCCGAGCAGGTCCACGGCTTCGCCCAGCACCTGGTGGGCGCGTTTGACGATGAGGCCGTCGGGGGCGGGCCGGAAGTCCTCGGCGAGGCCGCCAGCGGCGTTGAGCACGTAGCGGACGTTGGCGAGGGCGAGGTCGCGGTCGGACAGGAACGGGGTGACGACGGCTTCGGTCATCATGCCGACGAGCAGGATGCTCTGGCCGGTGAGGACGCCGGCGAGGTTGAAGAACCCGTCGAGCAGGTAGCCGTTGAACACGTCGCCGGTCATGTGCTTGGTGGGTGGCATCCACTTCAGCGGCGCGTCGGGGAACAGTTCGCGGGCCAGCAGGGCGTGGGCGAGTTCGAGGCGGAACGACTCGGGGACCTTGGGGTTGATCTCGAAGGCGTGGCCGAGGCCGAGCAGGTGGTCGGGCAGGCCCGCTTCGTGGGCGAAGTGTTCGTTGAGCAGTTGGGAGACGGTGACGGTGTGGGCGGCGTCCACGGCGTCGGCGGTGGTGAGGTAGTTGTCCTCGCCGGTGTTGATGACGATCCCGGCGCGGGCGTGGACCTGGCGGGAGAAGCGCTGGTCGACGAAGGTGCGGATCGGGTTGATGTCGCGGAACAGGATGCCGTACATGGAGTCGTTGAGCATCATGTCGAGGCGTTGCAGGCCGGCGAGGACGGCGATCTCGGGCATGCACAGGCCGGAGGCGTAGTTGGTGAGCCGCACGTAGCGGCCGACCTCTTTGGACACCTCGTCCAGGGCGGCCCGCATGATGCGGAAGTTCTCCTGGGTGGCGTAGGTGCCGGCGAACCCGTGGTGGGTGGCGCCTTCGGGGACGTAGTCGAGCAGGGACTGGCCGGTGGAGCGGATGACGGCGATGACGTCGGCTCCGGCGCGGGCGGCGTTGCGGGCCTGGACGACGTCCTCGTCGATGTCGCCGGTGGCGACGATGAGGTAGATCCAGGGGCGTTGCGGCGGGTCGCCGAGTCGGGCGACGAGCCGGTCGCGCTGTGCGCGGTTGCGGTCGACGGTGCGCAGGCCTTTGGTGACGGCGGTCGTGGCGGCTTTGCGGGCCCGTTCCCGGTCGCGTCCTTCGGGCAGCGTGTAGCGGATCTGTCCGGCGGCGGTGGCCTCGGCCAGGTCGGTGAGCGTGGCGAGGTCGTGCTGTTTGAGGGCGTGGAAGACCGGGAGGACGACGCCGTGTTCGAGGCCGCAGTGGTCGCGGACGGTGTCGACGACGCGGTTGACCCAGGGGACGTCACCGGCGCGGTGGGTGGAGTCCGCGCCGGTGATGCCGGCCAGGCGGAGCGTGGCGCGCTCGACGGCCACCGTGGTGTGGGCCTTGGCGAGGGCCACCACCGGCTCGGCAGCCCGCGCGGCGAGCTCCCGCGCCGTGGCGACCACCGTCGGGTCGAGGTCGAGCAACGCCATCGCTCACTCCTGTTCTACGTGGTCGGGCCGGGCCGGACGTCCGGTCCCCCGTGCCGTCGCGGGGGTCCGTCGCGGCAGGTCCCGCGCCGGGGCGGCGGGGTTCATCGGGCGTCCTTGTCGTAGATCGTGCGGCCGCGCAGGACGGTGCGCAGGCAGGTCGGGGCGGGGCCGTCGAGGGCGGGCAGGGCGGGGACGCGGGAGCGGGGGTCGGTCGACCAGCGCTGCACCCGGCTGTCCGGCGCGGCGACTTCGAGTTCCCCGGCTTCCCACACGGCGTAGGTGGCGGGCGCGCCGGGCTGGAGGGTGCCGGTGACGCCGTCGTCGACGCCGGCGGCGCGCCACCCGCCCCTGGTGTGGGCGTTGAACGCGGCTCTCGGGGAGATGCCGTGGCCGTCGGTGCGGTGGTGGACGGCGGCCTTGATCGCGGCCCACGGGTCGACGGCGGTGACGGGGGCGTCGGAGCCCAGGGCGAGGATCATGCCGGCGGCGGCGAGCCGGGAGAACGGGTTGAGCGCGGTGCCGCGTTCCGGGCCCAGGCGCCGGGTGTACATGCCGTCGGGGCCGCCCCATTCGTGGTCGAACAGGGGTTGCACGGAGGCGACCACGCCCCAGGAGCCGAGTTTCGCGGCCTGCTCGGCGGTGATCATCTCGACGTGTTCGAGGCGGTGGCGGCGGGCGGCGAGCGCGGGGACGCCGACGGCGGCGGCGGCTTTCCCGAAGCCTTCCACGACGGCGGCCACGGCGGCGTCCCCGATGACGTGGAAGCCGCCCTGCAGCCCGGCTTCGGTGCAGGTGATCAGGTGCCGGGCGATGGCGTCGGCGTCGAGGTAGAGGGCGCCGGAGGTGTCGGCGTCGGCGTACGGGGAGCACAGGGCGGCGGTGTGGGAGCCGAGGGCGCCGTCGACGAACAGGTCGCCCGCGAGGCCGCGCACGGGCAGGTCGACCGGGTCGAGGCCGCCCCAGTAGCCGACGACGTCGAGGGTGTCGGTGGCGAGCAGGTCGGCCAGGTCGTCGAGGCCGGAGATGTCGGGGCCGGCGCACTCGTGCACCGACGCGATGCCGCGTGACGCGGCGTGGGCCAGGAACGCCTGTTGCGCGGCGCGGCGCCGGGCGACGGGGATGGCGTCCTTGGCGGCGCGGCGCACGTGGTGGTGGGCGGCGCGGGACAGGGGGCCGTCGGGTGACCAGCCGTCGGCGTCGCGGGCGGCGGGGGCGAGGTCGACCAGTGCGGTGGAGGCCAGCGCGGAGTGGACGTCGATGCGGGACAGGTAGACCTGTGCGCCGCGGGCGGCGGTGTCGAGTTCGGCCCTGGTGGGCGGGCGGTTCTCCGGCCAGCGGGTCTCGTCCCAGCCGTGGCCCCAGATCAGCGGGCCGTCGGCGGCGCGCACGGCGTCGAGCAGGTCGGCCAGGGTGCGGCAGCCGGTGAGGTCGAGGCCGGTGAGCAGGAGGCCGGCGGAGGTGGCGTGCACGTGGGCGTCGACGAACGCGGGGGCCACGAACGCGCCGTCGAGGTCGACGATGTCGGCGTCGGGGTGCAGGGTGCGGCCGACGGAGTCCTGGCCGAGCCACACCACGGTGCCGTCGGTGATCGCCATGGCGGTGGCGTCGGGTGTGGTCGGGGAGTGGATGCGTCCCCCCACGAGCAGACGCGTCGAGGTACTCGTCGACGCCGGGACGCCGTTCACTGTAGTCACGCTTGTTGAGTCTGCCTGTGCTCGAACAGGGCCCGCACGGCAGGTTCGGCGCGCAGCAGGTCCAGGGCGAAGGCGGCGTGACCAGGCACGTAGCCGTTGCCGACGAGCATTTCGACGTCGGCGGCGAGGCCTTCGGCGCCCAGGGCGGCGGCGGGGAAGGAGGTGGCCATGGAGAAGAAGACCACGGTGCCGCCGTCGGCGGTGGCCAGGATGGCGCCGTGTTCGCAGCCGGGCACGTCGACGCACACGACGGTGACGTCCGCCTTGTCGCCGACCGCGTCGGCGACGGCGAGGGGGTCGCGGGCGTCGGCGACGACCACGGTGTCGGCCAGTCCGGCGTCGCGGACCGCGGTGGCCTCGCGTTCGGTGGGCACGAGGGCGACGAGGCGGGACGCGCCGGCGCGGCGGGCGGCGGCCAGGGACAGCGACCCGGATTTGCCTCCGCCGCCGAGCACCAGCACGGACGGCGCGTCGCGGCGGCGCACGACCCGGTCGGTCAACGCGGGCGCGCCGCACACGTCCAGCACGGACAGGGCGAGTTGCGCGGGCAGGTCGTCGGGCAGCACGGCGGCGATGGACCGGCCGAACAGCACCGCGGTGCCCTCGCACGGCACCTGTTCGTCGGTGCCGTCCCAGCGGGCGAGGCCGTCGGTGATGCGCAGCGGTGTGAGGGTGAGCGACACCAGCGTCGCGATGCGGTCGCCCACGCGCAGCCCGAGGGGTGAGGACGCGCCGACGGCGCGGACGGTGCCCAGCAGCATCCCGCCCGATCCGGTGACGGGGTTCTGCATCTTGCCGCGCGAGGCGACGATGTCGAGCACCGCCTGCCGCACCCCGGCGACGCCGTGCTGTTCGCGCAGCTGCCGGTAGGAGGCGGCGTCGAGGTTGAGCCGCGCGACGTCGACCACGACTTCGTCCGGGCCGCAGTCCGGGGAGGCGTCCAGTCGCCACGCCTGCTGCGGCAGCACCCCGGCGGGTTCGAGGACGCGGTGCAGACCGTACGGCGAAGTCATGGAAATCCTTCGGTCGACAGGGCCGGGACGCGGATATCTTCACGTGCGGCGTCGAGATTCCGCAAGCATCTAAGCCCACTTGGGTCAGGCCGGGAGGATTTGTCGCCGTCACGCGCAGCCCCTCGTCGCGCGCGGTGGCCCTCGGCTGCCGGTTCGGGCTCCGCCGCGGCGCGTCGCGTGGACGCGCCGGCGGAGGGCCCTCTCGTGCGGTGGTGCGGTGTGCCGTCTCCCTGCCGACCGCCCCCGATGGCGGTCGGCAGAGGGGTCGGGTCAGGGCTGTGGTGCGTCGACCGGTCGGGTGATCCTGCGGCGCACGCGCATGACGATCGCCAGTGCCAGCACGACCGCGAGGATGCTGTAGGCGACCGCGGCGAACGGGCTGGTGACCAGCGCGGACAGTGAGCCCTGGCTGATCTGGAGGGTGCGGCGCACCTGTTCCTCGGCCATCGGTCCCAGGATGAGGCCGACGACCAGTGGCGCGACGGGGTAGCCGTGGCGCCGCATGAAGAACCCGACCACGCCGATGACCATCAGCACGATCAGGTCGTCCACCACGAAGTTCACCGCGTAGGTGCCCAGCGCGGCGAACAGCAGGATGCCCGCGTACAGGTAGGGGCGCGGGATCTGCAGCACCTTGACCCAGATCTTCACCAGCGGCAGGTTGAGCACCAGCAGCATCACGTTGCCGATGTAGAGCGACGCGATCAGCGCCCACACCATGGCCGAGTTGTTGGTGAACAGCAGCGGCCCGGGTTGGATGCCGTAGCTCTGGAACGCGGCCACGATCACCGCGGCCGTGGCGGTCGTGGGCAGGCCCAGTGTCAGCAGCGGCACCAGCACCCCGGCCGCGGCGGCGTTGTTGGCGGCCTCCGGACCGGCGACGCCTTCGATGGCGCCCTTGCCGAACTCCTCGGGCCGTTTGGCCAGCTTCTTCTCCGCCGCGTAGGACAGGAACGTGGACACGTCCGCGCCGCCGGCGGGGACCGTGCCGATGGGGAAGCCGATGAGCGTGCCGCGCAGCCACGGCTTCCACGACCGCCGCCAGAACTCGGCGGTCATCCACTTCCCGCCGACCGGCACGACCTCGACCGGGCCGTGCCGCATCCGGGCCGCCACGTACAGCGCCTCGCCGACGGCGAACACGCCGACCGCGACCACGACCACGTCGATGCCGTCGGACATCGTCGGCACGCCGAGGGTGAACCGCTGCTGCCCGGTGAGGGTGTCGGTGCCGACCAGGCCGATGAACAGGCCGATGCCCAGCGACGCCAGCCCGCGCACCGGGGAGGCGCCCAGCAGCGCGGCGACGGTGGTGAACGCGACGACCATGAGCGCGACGTAGTCCGCCGGGCCGAGGGTCACCGCGAGGTCGGCGATGGTGGGCGCGAGCGCGGTGAGCAGGATCGTGGCGATGGTGCCCGCCACGAACGACCCGATCGCCGCGGTGGCCAGCGCCGCCGCGCCCCGCCCGGCGCGGGCCATCCGGTTGCCTTCCAGCGCGGTCACGATCGACGACGACTCGCCCGGCGTGTTGAGCAGGATCGAGGTGGTCGACCCGCCGTACATGCCGCCGTAGTAGATGCCGGCGAAGATGATCAGCGCCGCGGTGGGTTCCAGCGAGTAGGTCAACGGCAGCAGCAGCGCCACCGTCATCGCCGGGCCGATGCCGGGCAGCACGCCGACGGCGGTGCCGAGGGTGACGCCGAGCAGGGCGTAGAGCAGGTATTCGGGCTGCGCGGCGGTCGCGAAGCCCTCCAGCAGCGCGGTGAGGTTACCCATCGAGCAGTGGCACCCCCTCGAACACGCCGGCGGGCAGCGACAGGCCCAGCCCGGAGGCGAACACGACCTGCACGACCAGCGCGAGCACGACCGCGACGACGAGCGCCTTCCACCAGATCGCGCCCAGCGTCCACGCCGCGCCGAAGAACAGCACCATCGCCGCGACCGGCCAGCCGACCAGGTCGATCAGCGCCAGGTGCGCGACCAGCACCGCGACCAGTTTCGCCACGGTCGCCCAGTCGGTGCGCACCGACGTGTCGATGTCCTCGGCGTCCTCGGCGGGGCCCAGCCGGCCGCGCAGGGTGGCGACGATCGCCATCACCCCGGTCACCACCAGCAGCGCGCCCACCGCGTAGGGGAAGGCGCGCGGCCCGACCGAGCCCAGCGGGCCGCGCGCGGTGATGGTGGTCGCGTCGACCAGGGTGAACACCCCGAGCGCCACGACCAGGCCACCGAAGACGTACTCCTCGACTTTCGCCGAGGTCGGGACCGACGCTGTGCCCGAGGGCGTGTCGGGGCCCGGGACTGTGTCGGACGAGGTCACTTGACCAGGCCGATCTCCTGCAACACCGGCTTGATGCGGCCGATCTCGACGGTGAGGAAGGTGGAGAAGTCGTGGCCGGTGAGGAAGGTGTCCGCCCAGCCCTTCTTCTTCAGCTCCTCCTGCCACTGCGGGCTGGCGTGCATGTCGGTGACGAGCTTGACCAGCTTGTCCTTCGCCGCGACCGAGATCGACCCGGGCGCCACCACACCGCGCCAGTTGATCAGCTCCACGCCCGTGCCGAGGTTCTTGAACGTGGGCGCCTTGACCTCGGGGTGCTCCTGCGAACCGGAGGTGCCCAGGGCGCGCAGCTTGCCCGCCTTGATCTGCTCCAGGTACTCGCCGACACCGGAGATGCCCGCGTCGACCTTGCCGCCCAGCAGCGCGGCCAGCGACTCGCCGCCACCGGAGTAGGGCACGTAGTTGAGCTTGGACGGGTCGATCTCCTTGGCCTGCAGCAGCATCGCGGCCAGGATGTGGTCGGTGCCGCCGGCGGAGCCGCCGGTGATCGACACGCCCTGACCCTTCTGGTCCACGGCCGTGAGCAGGTCCTCGATCGTCTTGTACGGGGAGTCGGCGGGCACCACGACCACCTCCTCCTCGGCGGTGAGCCGGGCGATCGGGGTGGTGTCCTCCAGCCGCTTGTCCACGCCGTTGGTCTCGACCGCGCCGACCATCACCAGGCCGGTGACCATCAGGTAGTCCTCGGACCGCTCGTTCGCGATCTTCTGCAGGCCGACCGTGCCGCCGGCGCCGCCGACGTTGCTGACCTGCACCGAGTCCGCCAGCTTGGCGCCGGTGATCGCCGCCTGCATGGCGCGGCCGGTCTGGTCCCAGCCGCCGCCGGGGTCGGCCGGGACCATGATCTCCAGCCTGCCGACCTCGCCCGCCGCGCTGCTGCCGCCGCCCCCACACCCCGCGAGTACCAGGCTCGCGGCCGCCACGGCCGCGAGAAGTCGGGTGTGCTGTCCTGCCATCGGGTCCTCCACCACAAACACCAATTCGGCCTGCCGGCCAAGCCCGGTGCGCCGTCGCTCCGGTGCGCGGGAACGGTAGGAGCACGACCGGCGCGGGGACGGGCAAAGGTCGTAAGGGCCGTATTGGTCGTTTTGGTCGTGGTCGGGCTCACAGGTAAGAATGCGGGCCATGCGTCGCCGCTCGATCCCCCTCGGCGTCACCCTGCTCGTGCTGCAGGTCGTCATCGTGCTGGCCACCACCAGCGCGGCCGGGCTGTTGGCGGCGAAACTGCAGAGCGACCGGATCCGCGAGTCGTACATGGACCGGATGCTGTCGGTGGCCGAAAGCGTGGCCCGGCTGCCCACGGTGGTCGAGGCGTTCGACTCGCCGGACCCCCCGGCGACGATCCAGCCACTGGCGGAACTGATCCGCAAGGCCTCCGGCGTCACCTACGTCGTGGTGACCGACCGCAACGGCGTCCGCTACGCCCACCCCGACCCCGACCGGATCGGCGAGAAGGTCTCCACCGACCCCAGCACCGCGCTGTCCGGACAGGTGTTCGTCGGCACCGAGACCGGCACCCTGGGCACGTCGCTGCGGGCGAAGGTGCCGGTGCGGTCGCCGTCGGGCGACATCATCGGCATGGCCTCGGTCGGCATCCTGGAAAGCGCGCTGGCCGCCGACCTGGCCGAGGACCTGCCGCGGCTGATCGGCTGGCTCGCCGCCGCCGCGCTCGTCGGCGTGCTGGGCGCGGCACTGGTCACCCGGATGGTCCGCAAACGCACGTTCCGGCTCGAACCCGCCGAGATCGCCCAACTGCTGGAGACCCGCGACGCGATGCTGCACGGCATCCGCGAAGGCGTCGTCGCCGTCGACGACCGCGAACGCCTCGCCCTGGTCAACGACGAGGCGATGCGGCTGCTCGGCCTCACCGAGGATCCCACCGGCAAACCCGCCGCGGCCGTGCTGGAGGACGGCGGGCTGCTCGACCTGGCCCGCACCGGCGACGACGTCGCCGACCGGCTAGTGCTGGCCGGCGAACGCGTCCTGGTCGCCAACCGGATGACCGCCAAGACCGACGGCCGGCCCGTCGGCATCGTGCTCACCCTGCGCGACCGCACCGAACTGCACGACGCGCTGCGCGAACTCGACGGCCAGCGCACCGTCACCGAAGTACTGCGCGCCCAGGCCCACGAGTTCACCAACCACCTGCACGTCATCAGCGGCCTGGTCGAACTCGACCGCCGCGAGGACGCCGTGCGCTACATCGAACGGGTCGGCGGCGCCGGATCGGTGACCTCCGACATCATCGGCGGCGCCATGACCGACCCCGCGCTCGCCGCGCTGCTGCTGGCCAAGTCGTCCACCGCGCACGAACGCGGCGTCGCCCTGCGGCTGGACCCGTCGTCCACCGTGGACTCCCGCACCGGCGACGACGCGCTGACCGTGCTGGGCAACCTGGTCGACAACGCCGTGGACGCGGTGTCCACCGGCGGGACCGTGCGGGTCCTGGTGCGGTCGGACCCGTCGGGCGTGCGGGTCGTCGTGGACGACGACGGGCCGGGCGTGGAGGAATCCCAGCGTGGACGGATCTTCACGCTGGGCGTGAGCTCCAAGGCGCCGCGAGGCGCACACGGACGAGGGATCGGACTGGCATTGGTGTCCAGAGTGGTCACCCGGCGCAGCGGCCGGGTAAGGATCTCCGAATCGGAACTGGGCGGCGCGTCGTTCGACGTGTGGCTGCCGGAGGCCGTCCGATGACCGTGCGCACGCTCGTCGTGGACGACGATTTCGCCGTCGCCGCCGTGCACCGCGGCTTCCTGGAGTCGCTGCCGGAGTTCACCGTCGTCGGCGAGGCCCACGGCGGCGGCGAGGCACTGCGCGCGGTCGAGGCGCTGCGCCCCGACCTGGTGATGCTCGACATCCACCTGCCCGACATGTCCGGGCTGGAGGTGCTGGCCCGGCTGCGCGCCCGCCCCGGGCCGCCGATCGACGTCATCGCGGTGACCGCGGCCCGCGAACGCGAGACCGTGCGGCAGGCGATGTCCCGCGGCGTCGACCACTACCTGGTCAAACCGTTCACCCGCGCCGCGTTCCTGGACCGCATGCGCGAATACCTCGCCCGCCGCACCGAAGTGCAGCGCCTGGGCCCCTGGCTCGACCAGGACGAGGTCGACCAGCTCCTGCAGCACCGGCCCCGCGTCGCACTGCCCAAGGGCCTGTCCCCCGTGACGCTGAAACTCGTCGTGGACGCGTTGAGGACCACCGACGTCGACCTCTCGGCCCAGGAGGTCGGCGACCGCGCCGGGCTCTCCCGCGTCAGCGCCCGCCGCTACCTCGAACACCTCGTCACCGTCGGCAAAGCCGAGGTCCTGCCCCGCTACGGCATGGCCAACCGGCCCTCCCACGGCTACCGCCTCACCTGACGGCTACCGCCTCACCTGGCGGAACCACCGGCAGTCGTACGGGCCCAACTCGATCCGCGCCTTCCCGTCCTTCACCTCGACCGTGCCGTCCACCAGCACGTCGGCCAGCTCGCCCTCCAGCTCCGGCAGCTCCACCGCCGCATCCCGGTCGGCCAGGTTGTGCACCGCGACGACCGTGCCGCCGTCGATGTCGCAGCGGTGCGCGAACACCCCCGAATCCGCCGTGTCCACCACCCGGAACGCGCCCCACGCCAACTCCGGACACTCCCGGTACCGCTCGACGAGCAGCCGCGTCCACGCCAGCAGCGACTCCGGATCCCACCGCTGCTCCGCCTCCGCGTCCCACCACATCGGCGTGCGCACCGCCTCCCGCCCCTCCAAAGCGAGGTCCTCGGTCATGCCGAGCTCCTCGCCGTAGAACAACACCGGCGTCCCCGGCAGCGAGAACAACAGGCTGTACACCATGCGGATACGGCGCATGTCGTGCCCCAACATCCCCGGCAACCGACGCCGCAACCCCCGCCCGTACAGCTGCATCTCCTCCTCCGGACCGAACGCGTCGAACACCTCCCGACGCTCCGGCACGGTCAGCTTGTCCAACGTCAACTCGTCGTGGTTGCGCACGAACGTCGCCCAATGGCAGTCACGCGGCGGCTGCGGCCGCTCCCCCAACGCGTGCGTCAACGGCCCCGCGTCCTGCCGCGCCAACGACAGGTACATCTGCTGCATCCCGATGAAGTCGAAACACATGTGCAGCTCGTCGCCCACACCGTCGTTGTGGCCGAAGAACTTCATCGTCTCCGCGTACGGCAGGTTCACCTCGCCCAGCAGCACCGCCTCACCGTTGCGCCGCGACAGGAACGCCCGCAGGTCACCCAGGTAGTCGTGCGGATCCGGCAGCTCCTCGATCGGCGCCTCCAACAGGAACGGCACCGCGTCCACCCGGAACCCCGACAACCCCAACTCCATCCAGAACCCCATCACCCGCGCGATCTCGTCCCGCACTGCCGGGTTCGCCACGTTCAGGTCCGGCTGGTGCCGGTAGAACCGGTGCAGGTAGTACTGCTTCGCCTTGCGGTCGTAGGTCCACAGCGACTTCTCCTTGTCCGGGAACACCACCCCCTTCTCCGCGTCCGGCGGCGGCTGGTCCCGCCACACGTACCAGTCGCGGAACGGGCTGTCCGGCTCCCGCGCGCTCTGGAACCACGGGTGCTGGTCCGACGTGTGGTTCACCACGAGGTCCGCGATCACCCGGATACCCCGGTCACGCGCCGTGCGGACGAACTCCACGAAATCGCCCAACGTCCCCAACCGCGGGTCCACGCCGTAGAAATCGGTGATGTCGTACCCGTCGTCCCGCTCCGGCGTCGGGAAGAACGGCATCAACCACACACACGTCACACCCAACCGGTGCAAGTGGTCGATCCGCTGCGTCAACCCCCGGAAATCACCACAGCCGCTGCCGTCGGAATCGTGGAACTTCTCCACGTCCAGGCAGTACACCACCGCGTTCTTCCACCACAGGTCCGCCGTCCTGGTCAGCTTCACGCCCGCACCTCCGGCAGCACCCGCGCACCGAACGCCTCCAGGAAACGCCCCTGCTCCCGACCCACGTGATGCAGGAAAAGCCCTTCGAACCCCAGGTCGACGTAATCGCGCAACATTCCGGTGTGCCGGCCCAGGTCCGACGACACGTTGACCACCTCCGCCACCCGCTCGGCCGTCACGTGCTCCGACGCCACGTCGAAGTGCTCCGCCGTCTCCAGGTCCCAGCACACCGGCGGACCGAACACATTGCTCCGCCACTGCTCGTGCGCGACCGCCCGCGCCTCCTCCTCCGACTCCGCCCAGCTCAGGTGCACCTGCAGGTACAACGACCCCCGACCACCCGCGTCCCGATACGCCCCCACCACCCGCTTCAGGTGCTCCACGGGTGCGTTCACGGTGATCAACCCGTCCGCCCACTCCGCACACCACCGCGCGGTCGGCTCACTCACCGCCGCACCCACCAGCCGCGGAGGCTCCTCCGGTCTCGTCCACAACCGCGCCCGATCCACCCGCACCAGCCCGTCATGCGAGACCTCCTCCCCCGCCAACAACGCCCGGATCACCTCCACGCACTCCCGCAACCGCGCGTTGCGCACCTCCTTACGCGGCCACGGATCACCGGTGATGTGCTCGTTGCTCGCCTCACCACTGCCCAACGCCACCCACAACCGACCCGGGAACATCGCCCCCAACGTCCCGATCGCCTGCGCCACGATCGCCGGGTGATACCGCTGACCAGGCGCGTTCACCACCCCGAACGGCAACCCCGTCGCCTGCATCGCCGCCCCCAACCACGACCACGCGAACGCCGACTGCCCCTGACGCGCACTCCACGGCGAGAAGTGATCCGAACTCATCGCCGCGTCGAACCCCACCTCCTCCGCCTGCCGGACCGCGGCCAACAACGCGGACGGATGAACCTGCTCGTGCGACGCGTGCACACCGATGACGGTCATGCCGTCTCACGTACCCCACGAGCCGGCAGGCGAACCGGACACACCCGGCACACCTCACACACCGAGGCCGGGCCCACTCCGGACGATTCGCTCGCTCCGGACGGTTCGCTCGCTCCGGACGCTCGGTTCAGAACGGCTCGGCGCTCGGTCGGGTTCGGCTCGGTCGGCCGGTTCAGACGGCCCAGCGCTCACGCGGCTTCGGCTCGGTCGGGCCGTCTGGGCGGGCCGGGCCGGTCGAGGGCCGGCTCAGTCGGGCCGGTCGAGGGCCGGATCTGCTCAGCCGACTCGGGCCGGCTCGGGTCAGGGTGGGGCGGGCAGGGGGCTTGTGGTCTCGGGGGCTCCTCTTGGTTTTGACCGACGTTTCAAGAATAAAATAACAGCGTTTCCTGAGGTTGCCGGACCATGATCACCCGATCGTGTGGCGGGACTCGGAGGTCAGGTGAGTTCGGGGCGGTTCGTCGGCGTCTCCGGCCGGACGTCCACCACGTCACCGTCGACCACCACACCACCCGCCATCGGGTGCTGCCCGTACCGCAGGTTCAGCGTCATCGCCCGCTCACGCTCCTCCGCCCGCCGCGCGATCCGCTTGCTGACCAACCGCCGCGTCGGCGGGAACAGCAAGAACAGGCCCACGACATCGCTGATGAACCCCGGCACGACGATCAGGAACCCCGCCGCCGCGATCAGCACCCCGTCCGCGATCTCCTGATGCGGCGCGCGCCGCGTCCGCAACGCCTCCGAGAACGCCGCCATCGTCCGCGCGCCCTCACGGCGCATCAGAACCGAGCCCACCACCCCGCCCAGGATCAGCAGACCCAGGGTCGGGAGCAGACCCCAGGCGCCGAACGCCGCCACCAGAGCGGTGACCTCGACAGCCAAGCCGATGAGCAGTACCGCCAACACGCGCATACCCACCCCAACGCACGAGCCGCCCGAAACGCTCCCCGCCGAAATATTTACGTCGAACTAGCCATCTGACAGCATATCTTCAGGCCACCTGACCGGTAGGGAGCATGGATGACTGCGCTGCACGAGGCCGCACCCACGTTGCACCGGGCTGACCCACAGCCCTACACCTACGTGCGCCGAGAACTGGTCGAACCCGACTGGCGCCGCTTCCCCGGCTGGCGCGACGTCACCGACGCCCAATGGCGCGACGCCCAATGGCAACGCGTCAACTGCGTCAAGAACCTCAAACAACTCCGCACCCTCACCGGCGACCTGCTCACCGACCGCTTCTACGAAGACCTCGTCGCCGACCAGGAACAAACGGCCACGATGTCCATGCTCGTGCCGCCCCAGATGCTCAACACCATGGCCCCCGACGCCCCCCAGGACCCCGAAGCGTTCACCACGGCGTTCCTCGCCGACCCCATCCGCCGCTACATGCTCCCCGTGCGCTCCGACCGCGACCCGGACTGGCCCAGCCACCCCCACTCCGCCCGCGACTCCCTGCACGAAGCCGAAATGTGGGTCGTCGAAGGCCTCACCCACCGCTACCCCACCAAGGTCCTCGCCGAACTGGTCTCCACCTGCCCCCAGTACTGCGGCCACTGCACCCGCATGGACCTCGTCGGCAACTCCACCCCCCAGGTCCAGAAACACAAACTGACCCTCAAACCGGTCGACCGCCAAGACCGGATCATCGACTACCTCAAGCGCACACCCGGCGTACGCGACGTCGTCGTCTCCGGCGGCGACGTCGCCAACGTCCCCTGGCCCCAACTCGAATCGTTCCTGATGCGACTACTCGACATCGAAACGGTCCGCGACATCCGCCTCGCCACCAAAGCCCTCGCCGGACTCCCCCAACACTGGATCCAACCCAAAGTCGTCGAAGGCCTCGAACGCGTCGCCCGCACCGCCTCCCGACGCGGCGTCAACCTCGCCATCCACACCCACGTCAACCACGTGCAATCCGTCACACCACTCGTCGCCGAAGCCGCCCGCACCGCCCTCGAAGTCGGCATCCGCGACGTGCGCAACCAAGGCGTGCTCATGAGGGGCGTCAACGCCACCCCCGACGACCTGCTCGACCTCTGCTTCGCCCTCCAAGGCGAAGCGAACATCCTGCCGTACTACTTCTACATGTGCGACATGATCCCCAACGCCGAACACTGGCGCGTCGCACTCTGGGAAGCCCAAGACCTCCAACACGCCATCATGGGCTACCTCCCCGGCTACGCCACCCCCCGCATCGTCTGCGACGTCCCCTACGTCGGCAAACGCTGGGTACACCAACTCCACGACTACGACCGCGAACTGGGCATCTCCTACTGGACCAAGAACTACCGCACCGGCATCGAACACGACGACCCCGAAGCACTCCACCGCCGCTACCCCTACTACGACCCGATCTCCACCCTCGGCGACACCGGCCGCCAATGGTGGACCGACCAGGCCTGAACCACCCCCCACGCCAAGCCCCGGACACCCACGTGTCCGGGGCTTCGCGCACCCCAAAGCTTGACCACGCCACCGAACGGGTAACACTCCCCCGTAACACAACGAGGGGATCATGACCCGATGGACTCACGCCGGATCGCAGTGGGCTGCGAGTTCGTCTACCACGCCGAAATCCCCACCCCGACCATCTTCCAGGTCCAACCCGGCGACGAACCACCCGTCACGATTCTCGAAGAACACCACACCACCACCCCCGACACCCCCACCGGCCACTACACCGACCTCTACGGCAACCGCTGCCTCCGACTCGTCCTCCCCGCCGGCCGATCCACCTTCACCTACCAAGCACTCGTCGACGTCCCCGACGCCACCGAAGACGCCGACGAGAACGCACCCGAACTACCACCCGACCAACTCCCCGACGACGTCCTGCTCTACACCCTCCCCAGCCGCTACTGCCTCCCCGACGTCCTCGGCGACGAAGCCTGGTCCCGCTTCGGCTCCACCCCCACCGGCTACGGCCGCGTCCAAGCCATCTGCGACCACGTCAACAAACACCTCGAATTCCGCTACGGCAGCACCACCGCCCAATCCACCGCCTACGACGTCAACACCAGCGGCTTCGGCGTCTGCCGCGACTTCACCCACCTCGCCATCACCTTCTGCCGATCCCTCAACATCCCCGCCCGCTACGTCTTCGGCTACCTCCCCGACATCGACACCAACCCCGACCCCATGGACTTCGCCGCCTGGATGGAAGTCTGGCTCGGCGGACGCTGGTGGACCTTCGACCCCCGCAACAACCGCCGCCTCACCGGACGCATCGTCATCGGCCGAGGCCGCGACGCCTCCGACGTCGCCATGGCGACTACATTCGGCGGACCCGTGCTCGAATCCATGGTCGTGACCGCCCACGAGGTCCACCCCCAGGAGGAAACCCAGTGACGGCCCACGACTCACTCACCGCACCCCTGCTCGACCACACCGCACTCGACCTCGACGCCGCACGGCGCATCACCTACCGCATCGAACAGAACTTCCGCTACGACTACGACACCCCCGTCCAAGCCGTCCGCCAACGCCTCGTCGTCGTACCACCCGCCCGACACGGCGACCTGCACCGCCGCACCCACCGCGTCCACGTCACCGGCGCCACCACCCGACGCCGCGTCGGCCGCGACGCCGCCGGCAACACCGTCGTCCGCATCCACGCCGACCGCGTCGAACGCAGCGTCGAGTTCCACATCACCGCCGTCCTCGAACGCATCCGCGCCCACGGACACCCCCGGCTGCCCGCCTCCGCCCTCGCCGACCCCCGCCTGCTGCGCCCCACCCAGCTCACCGGCGCCGACGACCACGTACGGGCCCTCGCCCACGACCTCGCCGCCGACGGCGCACGCGGACTCGACCTCGCCGAACGCATCTGCACCGAAGTCCACGCCGCGATCACCTACGAGGACGGCGCCACCACCGTCTTCACCACCGCTGCCCAGGCACTCGCCGGCGGACGCGGCGTCTGCCAGGACACCGCCCACCTGATGCTCGCCCTGTGCCACGTGCTCCGACTGCCCGCCCGCTACGTCTCCGGGCACCTCCTCGGCCAGGGCGGCACACACGCCTGGGTCGAAGTCGTCGTCCCCGAGCACGACCAGGCCGTGGCCGTCGCCTTCGACCCGTGCCACGGCCGGCGCGCCGACAACGGCTACGTCACCGTCGCCACCGGCCGCGACTACGTCGACGTGGCGCCGACCTCCGGCACCTACGTCGGCGCACCTGGCGGCCGGCTGAGCGCGACCCGCCAGGTCGGCGTGATCGCCGCCGCCTGAGCCTCTTGGCTGCTTTGTGCTGCTCGTGCTGTACCACTCCGATGTGGTTGATTTTGGTCAACACTGAAGCTATCGAGCCGATAAAACTATGAAGGCCGCTCGACTACGCCATTCCGTTGGCGACCGTGGTGCCCCGCCGTCACCGCAGGACAGACTGGCGGCCATGACCGAATCAGTCGTTGCGCTCAAGTCCTACGACATCTTCGCCCCCGAGGCGCTGGCGGACCCGATGCCGCTCCTGCACCGGATTCGCGCCGAGAGCCCGGTCAGCGTGATCCCCCAGCTCGACGCGTACCTGCTCACCCGGCACGCGGACATCCTCACGGCGCTCAAGGACCGCCGCCTCTCCCCCGCCAACATGGCACAGGCCCTGGCCACGTTCAGCCAGGCCGAGCAGGACGAGCTGCTCCCCCTGCGCCAGTCCATGGAGCTGTGGATGGGCCACACCACCGAGGCCGGCCACACGCGGTTCCAGCAGCTGCTCAAGCGCTACTTCACCCCCGCCACGGTCAACGGCTTACGCCCCAGGGTGCGCGAGCTGACCAACGAACTGATCGACGCGGTGGCCGAGCAGGGCCGGATGGACGTCGTCACCGACCTCGCCTACCCGTTGCCCGCCAACGTGATCGCCGAGATGCTGGGCATGCCGACCGAGGACCGCGAGCAGTTGCAGGCGTGGTCGCGCGACATCCTGGCGATCTTCCAGCTCACCGGCATCGATCGGCTGCGCCGCTCCCAGAGCAGTGTGCTGGAGATGCAGGAGTACGTGCGCGGCCTGGTCCGACAGCACCGCGCCGACCCGCGCGACGACCTGATCAGCATGTTCGTCGCCGCCGAGCGTGAGGGCCTGGTCAACGAGGACGAGATCGTGGCCAACTGCGTGCTGCTGCTGTTCGCGGGCCACGAGACGACCGCCGGACTCATCGCCAACGGGCTCGTGCTGCTGTTCCAGAACCCCGACGAGCTGGCCCGGCTCAAGGCCGACCCGGAGCTGACGCCCTCCGCCGTGGAGGAGATGCTGCGCTGCGACGGGCCGGCGGGCCTGATCGTGCGGGAGAGCACCGAGCCGGTCGAACTGGCCGGCCTGGACCTGCCCGCCGGCAAGCGGTTCTACCTGGCGATGATGGCGGGCAACCGGGACCCCGAGGTGTTCACCGACCCGGACCGCTTCGACATCACCCGCCGGCCCAACCGGCACACCGCGTTCGGCCTGGGCGCGTTCTACTGCCTCGGCGCCGCCCTCGCCCGCACGGAAGCCGACGAGTGCTTCCGCGTCCTGCTCGACCGCTGCCCCGACATCCGGCCCGCCTACGACGTCCTCGACCGCACCCCCGTCCCGCCGCTCACGCACCGGCTGAACTCGCTCGACGTGGAGTTCTGAGGTCGGCCGCCGTTCGCGCATGATGTGCGCGTGAATGGAACCGCAGCATGGGACGTCATCCTGCGGGACGACGTCCAGGCGGCTTGTTGACCGTCTGCTGCGTGAGGGCTTTTTTCAGCCAACACTGAAGCTATAGAGGTGAGTGTGGGTCGATCGCTTCCGCACAATGGGCGGCATGGGGAAGCCGAAGGTGTTCGTCGCGGGGCCGGTGTCGTGGAACCGGCTGGTGTTGCTGGACCGGCTGCCGGAGCCACGACCGCACACCGTGTTCGCCGCCGGCCACCGCACGGCGGTCGGCGGCACGTCGGCGGGCAAGGCGCTGAACCTCGCCTCGCTCGGCGCGGACGTCACGCTGCGGACCGTCGTGGGTGACGACGACGCCGGGCGTGCGGTGCTCGACGTGCTCGAACGGGCGGGCGTGGAGGTGATCGCCGAGGTGGCGGACACCGCCACCGAGCAGCACCTCAACCTGATGGACCCGAACGGCGGGCGGCTGTCGATCTACCTCGAACTGCCGCGACTCCCCCGTCCCCGGCACGACGACCGGTCTTCGGCCGCGTTGGCGGCGGCCGACGCGGCGGTGATCGACCTCGCCGACCACGCCCGTCCCCTGCTCGCCGCCGCCCGTGAGGCCGGCGTGCCGGTGTGGTGCGACCTGCACGACTACGACGGCGTCGCCGACTTCCACCGCGACTTCCTGGCAGCCGCCGACCACGTGTTCCTCAACGACGACGCCTTCCGCGATGAACACAGTGAGAGGGACGCGCTGCTGGTGTTCCTGAAGTCCCTCGACAAGCGGGTGATCGCCACGCTCGGGGCCGACGGCGCGATGGGCGTGGTCGACGGCGCCGTCCACCGCGTCCCCGCCGTGCCAGTCGAGGAGATCGTGGACACCAACGGTGCCGGTGACGCCTTCTTCTCCGGCTTCCTCATCGCCCACCTCGCCGGCGCGGACGTACCCGCGGCGATGGCCGCCGGTGCCGAACAAGCCGCCCGTTGCCTGGCGTCGCCGGGCTTGGCGCCCGAAATGTGAGCGTCAAGACCCGCCTGCCTGCCGACCGACGCCGCCGTGGGCGTGGTCGTCGCGAGCCGGTCGACCTGCCGGCCACTCCCCCACACCGACGACGACTCGCCCGTGCCACCCGCTTTGTGGATCTCACGGCGGCCGGATACGGCGATGTCGTACGGTGTCCGGATGACCGAGCGGGCATCGGGACACGGTGGGGTGCCGCGGGCGCTGAGTTCGTTCGTCGGCCGCAAGGAACTGCTCGCCGAGCTGCGTCGTCGGATCGGCGCGGCGCCGCTGATCACGCTGACCGGCGTCGGCGGTGGGGGCAAGACACGGCTGGCGCTGGAACTGGCCGCGCAGGTGCACCGCGCCTACGACGACGGCGTGCGCGTGGTCGAGCTGGCGTCCGCGCGCGGCGGCGACCCCGAACTGCTGGCGCAAGTCGTGTCGAGCGCGGTGGGTGTGCCCGACCAGGCCACCACCACGCCGTTGGCGACACTGGTCGACTACCTGCGGTCGCGCCAGCTGCTGCTGGTGCTGGACAACTGCGAGCACCTGGTCGAACCGGTCGCGCACCTGGTGCACACGGTGCTCGGCGCGGCTCCCGGCGTGCGCATCCTGGCCACCAGCCGGGCCCGGCTGCGGGTGCCCGGCGAGGTGCTGGTCATGGTGCCGCCGCTGGACGTGCCCGCCGAGGACGCGCCGCTGGACCTGGACTACGAGTCCGTCGCGCTGCTGGTCGACCGGGCCGAGGCGAGCGTGCCCGGCTGGCGGGTGACGCCGGAGAACTGGCCGGACGTGGTGCGGGTGCTGCGCCGGGTCGCGGGCATCCCGTTGGCCATCGAGCAGGCCGTGGTGCGGATGCGGTCGATGCCGGTGTCGCTGCTGGCCGACCGGCTGGACGACGTGATCCGCGTGCTCACCGCCAACGACACCACCGCGGTCGAACACCACCAGACCATGGCCGCCCTGATCGACTGGAGCCACGACCACTGCACGCCCGCCGAACGCCTGTTGTGGGCGCGGCTGTCGGTGTTCGAGGGCGGGTTCAGCCTGCCCTCGGCGGAGGCCGTGTGCGCGGGTGACGGCCTGGCCGCCGACGACGTCGCCGACGCGCTGGCCGGGCTGCTGGACAAGTCGATCGCGCTGCCGACCGCCGACCGCAGCCGCTACCACCTGCTGGAACCGTTGCGGCAGCACGGCGCGGCGCAGCTGCGGACCGCCGGTGAGGTGGACGACCTGCGGATGCGGCACCAGGAGTACTTCCGGCGTGAGGCGGCACGGCTGGCCGAGTCGTTCGTCGGACGCAACGAGGCCGCGTTGCTGTCGGCGGTCGACGCGGACATGGCCAACTACCGGGTGGTGCTGGCCGACCTGATCCGCAACCCGGCCACCCCGCACGTCGGGCTCCAGATGAGCGTGGACCTGGCCCGCACCCGCTGGTACACCTACGCCGGCCGATTACCGGAAGAACGGCTCTGGCTCGGACGCGCGCTGGCCGCCGTGCCGGAGACCGCGGACCCGTTGCGGGCCAGCGCGATCGCCCTCGACGCGTGGATCGCGTTGTGCCTCGGGGTGGAACGGGAGCTGGTCGCGAAGCGGGTGGACGAGGCCGACGCCCTGGCCCGTGAGGTGGGCGGGCCGCTGCCCGCGGTGACGTTCGTGCGCGGGGCGTACGCCGTGCTGGCGTTGGGCGCGGTCGAGGGTGTCGAGTTGCTGCGCCAGGCGCACGAGGAGTTCGGGGCGCTCGGACCGGCCTTCGCGGTGGACCACCACCTCGCGCACATCCTGCTCACCGTGTCGCTCGTGCTGCTCGGTTCACGTGAGCAGGCCGAACCCGCGGCGGACGAGTTCTTCGCGGCCTGCGAACGGCTCGGCGCGCAGTGGGGGTTGAGCTGGGCGCACTGGTGCAGTGGCGTGGTGCAGACCCGGTGGGGTGACCCGGAACGCGCGCTGGACGTGCTGTTGGAGGGTCTGCGGATACAGCGGGCGATCCGCGACAAGTGGGGTCCACTGTGGACGATCGAGGCGTTGGGGTGGGCACAATCGCGGGCCGGTGACGGCTACACCGCGGCCCGGATGCTCGGGTTGGCGAACAGGCTGCACCGGGTGACCGGGGTGCGGTTGGACGGCTTGGTGCCGTTCGCGTGGGTCGCCGCGCAGGCCGTGGCGCGGGCCAGGGCGGTGCTCGGCGACGAGGAGTACGCGCGGGCGTACTCGAACCAGGTGGAGTCGGTGGACCACGCGCTGGCCATCGTGCTCGACGAGGTCGCCACACCCGAGCCCGACCGCCGTCCGGGCGGGCTGACCCCGGCCGAGTGGAACGTGGCCCGGCTGGTGGGCGACGGCCTGTCCAACCCGGAGGTCGCCACCAGGCTGGTGATCTCCCCCGCGACCGTGCACACCCACCTGACCCGGATCTACCGCAAACTCGACATCGCCAACCGCCACCAGCTGATCACGCTGCTGGCGAGCATGGCCGGCTAGGTCACGACGTCCGGGCGGTTCTGGAGTCGAGCCGCCCGGACGGACGGCCGCGGTGTCGGGACCAATCCGGAGCGAGGATCGACATCACGGTGGCGTCCACGCGCTCACCCTCCCACAGCAGCGCGTCGCGCAGCACGCCCTCGGCGACGAAGCCGACCTTCTCGTAGACGCGGCGGGCGCGCGGGTTGAAGGCGTACACCTCCAGCGCGATGCGGTGCAGGCCCAGCTTCTCGAAGCCATAACCGACGATCAGCCGCACCGCCTCCGTGCCCAGGCCGCGGCCGAACGTGCCGGGCACGAACGAGATGCGGAAGCCGCAGCTCTCGTTGCCCGCGTCCCAGTCGTTGAGCACCGCTTCCCCGACCACGTCCCCCGTCGCCTGCTCCACCACGGCCAGGTCCAGCCGGTCGTCCTGATCACCGCGCGTGTCGTACCAGGCCCGCAGCCGCACCTCGTCGACGCCGCCGTGGCTGCCGGTCAGCCGCGTGATCTCCGGGTCCCCGAACATGGGCATCAACGCGGGCACGTCGGCCGCCGTGACCGGCCGGAGCAGGACCAGCTCCCCGCTCAGCGTGGGCTTGACGCCGAAATCGGGGGCCGGAGCGGTTCGATCACGATCAGCCATGGCGGCAGTGTGTCCGGCCGACCGGCCCGTTGTCCTCCGGATTCGACGCGACACGGCTACAACTTTCCCCCGACCGGTGGCAGTCCCCACGAGCGGCGGCACTCGTTGAGCAGGTCCAGGGCGGCGACCGGGTTCAGGCCGCTGACCCGTCGGACCTCGGCCAGACCGTCGAAGAACGGCGCGCGATCCATGCGCTCCTCGTCCAGGCCGTCGTCGAACACGGCCAGCACGGCGGACAACAGCGCCACGTTGACCGCGAGCACATCGCGCAGCCGCGCGTCGTCGGCGTCGACCGCCAGCAGCCGCTCCACGTACCGGTCCAGCGGTCCGCTCGCCAACGGCGTGCCCAACGGCTCGACCAGCGCCCGGAACAGCACCGGGTTGCCCGCGCCCACCGCGTGCGCCGTGGACTTGCGCACCCGCTCGACGTCCAGTTCCACCAGCCGCAGCGCCACCTCGGCCAACGTCATGCCGCTCAGGTCCAGCATCGCGATCGAGTAGCGCACCAGGTCGCGCGGGATGCCACCGGAGAGCACGTGCACCAGCGCCGCGAACTGCACGGGCAGACCGACGATCTGGTGGCCGAGCAACTCGCACGCCGTCCTCAGGTCGAGGTTCTCCAGCCGGACCACCTCGTCGAACGCGCTGTCGAACACCGTGCGCAACCCAGGACTGCCGAGGTCGAACTCGTACAGCGCGTCCTCCGACACCGACACCAGGAAGAAGCACCCGCCGGCGCCGAACACGGCCTTGATCTCGTTGAGGAACGTCCTGGCCCGCTCCCCCGTGCCCAGCCGGTCCAGCTCGTCGATACCGACGATCACCCGGCCGGGCAGCTCGTCGTCATCTTCCGTGGCGGCCCGGAGCGTCGCCGCCACCTCGCGCAGGAACTCGGAGAACTCGTCCACGATCTCGGGGTAGGTCAACGCCCGCGTCGCGAAGGCGATCGACTTCCGGCCGCTCAGCTCCACCCCGGACCGCCCGGCCTTGCCCGCTATCTCGCCGGTGTAGGTCTGCAGCGACCGCACCGCCACCAGCCGGGACATCGCCGTCTCGGCCAGGTCGGCGATCCGGGTCGGCCGGTGCCCGGTGGCCCCGTACATCCCGACGGACCGCTCGCGGAACTCCGTCAACCAGCGCCGTTGCCGCATCAGCTTCGCCGGGGGCGGTGACTTGCGCGGATCACGGCCGCGGGCGTACTCGATCACCCGCCGGCACAGGGCCGCGTACAGGTGCAGGACGAACTCCTGCGGCTCGTACACCACGGGCGCCGACACCATCAGCGTGAGGTCGGGCGCACGGCCCGGCTCGCGGTAACGGCCGGCGCAGAACGCCCGCATCAGGTTGGTCTTGCCACTGCCGCGCGGCCCCGACAGCGCGAGACTCCCCCGTCCCCGCGCGGCCACGATGCGAGCCAGTTCCTGCCCGGTCCTCGTCTGCACGTGCACCGCCCGGTCGTGCGAGATGCGCAGACCGGGCGACTCCTCGACGTCCAGCACGGTCTCGAACCGCGGGCCCAGTTCGTCGTTCAGGCGTTTGCGCAGGAACGGCAGCACACCGTCGGTGAGCAGCACCTGTTCCCACTCCTTGCGCACCGACATCCGGATCAGCCGGTAGCGCCGGCGGACCCGGCCGACGCCCTGCTCCCCCACGTTGACGAGAAACCCGCCGACCGCGGACACGCCCTTGGTCGGGACCGTCTCCAAGATCACCCACGCCACGACCAGGGCGACGAGGACGACCACCGTGACGGCGGTGGAACCCCGCGACGCGCCGATCGCCTCCGACACGAACTCCTGCACCCTCGGATCCGGCACGACATGGCGCAGCACGAGCGCCACGCTGGCCGCCATCGCGGCCAGGAAGACCAGCACGTCGTAGAAATCCGGGTTGAGCAGCACCACACCGCGGCTGCGCGGACCCCCCAACCGCGCCCGCAGTTGCGCGGAGAGGGGGAACGCGGCGACGTAGAGCACCACCAGAGCACTCTCGAACCAGCTCCCGAGCTCCTGGTAGGCGAACAGCAGGAGCGGACCGTAGAAGATCACCAAGTCCAGTACGCGCCCAGTGCCGCGCGCCACCCGGGTGAGCAGTCGTCCGGTGCCGATCGACAGGCGGCGCAGCGGGCTGCGGTGCATCGCCTCCAGTTCGGCGTGCGCCGACTCCTGCACGCTCGCCACCGCGCTGATGCTCGCGCTCTCCGCGAACACCAACGACCGCAGATCGGGTTGCGTGAGCGACGACTTGGTCAGGCCCCAGGCGATGTCCGGCTCACCGAAGGCCGCGGATACCGCGGCGCGTAACGGCTTGTCGTCATCGGCGTCCACGAGAGGTCATCTTGTCAGCGGATCCCGTCGGCCCGCGATCACGGCTCCAGCAGCACGTTGACCGCGGCGAAGGTGCTGGTCACGACCTTGTCGCCGCGATCGAGCTCCGCCGGGTCCACCGCCAGCCGGGCCGACGGCGCGCGCTCGCGCAACGCGGTCAGCGCCGCCCTCGCCTCGATCCGCGCCAGGTGGTGGCCCAGGCAGTAGTGCACGCCGTGCCCGAACGTCGCGTGTCCCAGTGCCGCGTTGCCGGTCGCGGGCGCGCGCGTCGGGTCGAACCGGTCCGCGGTCGGACCGTGCACCAGCGGGTCACGGCCCGCCGTGCCGAGGCCGATCATCACCACCGAGTCCGCCGGGATGACACCGCCGGGCAGGTCGATGTCCGCGGTGGCGCGGTAGTGCGGGGTGACGCGGATCGGCGAGTCCCAACGGGCCGCCTCCTCGACGGCGGCGGCGACGGTGTCCTGGTTCAGCGCCTCCCACGCGCCGGGCGTGGCGAGCAGGGCGACGGCGGCGTTGCCGATCAGGCCGGTGGTCGTCTCGTGTCCCGCGACGACGAACAGGATCGCGGTCGTCAGCAGTTCCTCGGGGCTGAGCTGATCGCCGTCGATCCGTGCTTCGACGAGGGCGCTGAGCAGGGCGTCGTCCGGCTGTTCCCGCTTGTACTCGACCAGGCCGGCCAGGTAGCCGAACATGGCGTCGGAGGCGGGCACCACCAGCTCGGGCCGTTCGGTCATCATCGCCGTGGTCCAGTCGTGCAGCTGGTCGCGGTCCTCCTCCGGCACGCCGAGCAGGTCGCAGATCACCGCCAGCGGCAACGGGAACGCCAGGCCGGCGATCAGGTCGGCGTCCTCGGGGAGGGCGGCGACCAGTTCCGCGGCGGTCTTCTCCACCGCCGGGCGCAGGGCGTTGATGCGGCGCGGTGTGAACGCCTGCGACACGAGGGCGCGCAGCTTGCGGTGGTGCGGCGGGTCGGTGTTGAGCATCGACGGGCCGATGATCCGGGACAGGTCGGTGGGCCTGCCCTTGCGCGCCAGCTGGTCCTGCATCGCGGCACGCAGCCCGGCGGCGTCCTTGGCCAGCCGGCCGTCGTTGAGCAGGTCGCGCGTCGGTTCCAGACCCATGGTGGTGACGAGCACTTCCAGGCCGTTGGGCAGTTCGGCCGGGTGCACGGGGCCGAGGCGGGCCAGCGCGTCCTCGTGCGCGTGGTGCTGCCATCCGCGCAGCGGACCGCCGACGAGGGCCTGTCGGTCCGGGGCGAACTCCGCGGTCAGCTGCACATCGTCTCCTCGGTATCGCTACTGGTTGCAGTGTCCACTTTCGTGTGAACACCACACCCCGCGCATCAACCGCCATCCGTATTCCGGGTGACGACATACGGAGATCGGTGGACATGACCGCACCATTGCGGATACGGAGGGTTGTACGGATGTTTGCTGATGCGGATACCACCTCCGTACGTGACGCTGTAGGGCGTTCGGCACCCCGACGGCCGAACACACGCCGGGCGGGTCAGGCGGTTGGGCCGCCGCCCGGCATCCCGGGGGGACGGGGAGGGGGCCGCACTACGCGCGGCCCCTTTTCCCCGACGCGGAACCAGCCCTCGCCACGATGCCGGAGCGGCATCCCGTGTGCCGGCGCTACCAGGAAGTCAGCCCGCTGAGCGGGCGGGCGAACACCAACTCCCCCGGCCCGGCGCGGACCACGTCATCGCCAGCCGGCAGTGCGATCAAGACAGCCTGACAGCCGCCCAGCCGATATCCACGGGTAGATTGTTTCGGTCTACACTGAAGCTACGAAGATGAGTGGCACGACCGAGCGGTCGGCGTCGACTCAGGCTGCCCAGCGGCCCGCCGCCGTCAGGACGTAGGGGGCGAGTGCGTCGGCGATGAGCGCGTAGCCCGCGGGCGAGGGGTGGAAGCGGTCGGCGGAGAACAGGCCGGGGTCGGTGGCGAACCGGTCGAACAGTTGGGACCCGACGGCCGCCACCACACCGCCCGCGCGGACCACCGCGTCGGCCTGGGCACGGGCGTAGAGGCCGCTGGCCTGCGAGACGAACGCCCGGTAGGCGGACGGCACGTGCGAGACGACGCCGAGGTCCGGCGCGGTGGCCACCACCACCTGGCCGCCCGCACGGCGCAGGTCCAGCACGGCGTCGTGCAACAGCCTCGCACCCACCGCGGGCAGCGTGAACGACGTCAGGTCGTTCGCACCGATCACGATCAACGCCAGATCGGCACCCGTGGACACGGCGGCACGCACCTGCGCGGCCAGACCGGTGGAACGCGCGCCGGACACGGCGTGCACCCCGAGGTCCACCCCGTGCCCCGCCGATCGGAGCACGTCGGTCAACAGCCGACCCAGGGTCTGCTCTGCCCGCGCGCACCCCACACCGACGGCGAGCGAATCACCCAGGACGCGAAAGCGGAGTTGTTCAGTCATCACGAAGAACAACGTCGGAACCCGTCTCCGTGCTCCCGAGCGTCGCCGACCTCACCGCCGGCGGTCGGAGTCACTTCAACTGGTTGCCGAAGCCGCCGGTCAGGTGGAACCGCCTTCGACGGGTTCCAGGACGAAGGCACAGGCACCGGCCGCGTCGAAGGCCGGGAACGCGGCCGGTGACACGAAGGACCGGGCTCGACGCGTCGATGAAGACGTACACGCTCTGGATCACGCTGTCCTGGACGGTGATCACGTCCCGCCCGGTGACCACGGGTGCCCCTCCGACCGGCCCCATGGCCCACGAATAGGTCGTCAGCGCTTGGACGGGTCGCAGTGCGCCTCGGTCGCCGTCACGTAGACCGGCACGCCACCGACCACGGCGCTGACGACGACGTCAGCCCGAATCGCCGGAAGTACCCGACCCAGACGGGGATCGACACCCTGACTTGTCGTCCACAGAATCCGCACCGGCAAAGGCTAGGGGCGGACCGGACGGCGGACCTACCAGGTCCGGACGACCACAGCGTCACCGGTTGAGGGGCGTTATTCTAGTGTTAGAATAACGACGTGCCCGAACGTCTCACACCTGCCGAGCTGACGTTGCTCGGCCTGCTTGTGGAGAAGCCGCGCCACGGCTACGAGTTGGAGGAAGTCATCACGGCCCGCGGCATGCGGGAGTGGACCGAGATCGGGTTCAGCTCGATCTACTACCTGCTCACCAAGCTCCGTGACCGTGGCCTCGTCGCCGAGACCGGCGAGTCCGGAGAGTCCGGCGTGCCTGCCCGCGGCAAGGCTCGCAAGGTGTTCGCGCCGACCCCGCCAGGCCTGCAGGCGTGTGCGGCAGGCGCCGAGCAGGCCATCGCCACCCTGCGACCGGTGTTCCCGCCGGTCCTCGTCGGGCTGGCCAACCAGCCCGTCATCCCGCCCGAGCGACTGCGCGCCGCCCTGGCACGACGGGCGGAGGCGCTGGCCGAGCGGATCGCCGAGGTCCGGGCCGCCGCGCCACCGGACGCGCCGGACTTCGTTCGCGCGATCTTCGACTACTCGCTCCACCAGCTGGAGGCCGAACAGGCGTGGCTGGCCACCTACCGAGGAGAACAGCGATGACCCCGTACGACGTGAAGCGCGAGCTGAAGGAGTTCTACGCGCCGACGAGTCGGGAGTGGACCCTGGTCCACGTGCCGCCGCAGCAATTCATCGCGGTCACGGGCGCGGGCAACCCGAACACGGCGCCGGAATACGCGCAAGCGGTCGAGGCGCTGTACTCGGTCGCCTACACGCTGAAGTTCGCGAGCAAGCGCGCGGGTCGTGACTTCGTGGTCGGTCCGCTGGAAGGCCTGTGGTGGGCGGACGACCCCTCGGTGTTCACCACGCGCGCGAAGGACTCGTGGCAGTGGAAGATGCTGATCAGCCAGCCGGAATGGATTACGGCCCAGGACATCGAGGAGGCCGCGGAGTCCGCGTCGGCGAAGAAGAAACTCCCGGCCATCGCACACGTCCAGCACGTGACGTTGGAAGAGGGCACGTGCGCCCAGGTACTGCACGTCGGCTCCTACGACGACGAAACCCCGATCTTGGCCACCCTCCACGACGAGTACCTGCCCGACAACAACCTGGCGATGTCCGGCCTGCACCACGAGATCTACCTGGGTGATCCCCGCAGAACCGAACCGGCGAAGTTGAAGACCGTCCTGCGCCAACCGGTCCGGCCGGTGGCCTGACAGAGCCTGATGTGAAGGCACCACCGGCGTCCTCGCGTTTCCACGGTGCGGGTGCTCGCCACTGGCTGTTCATCTCGGAGACGCCTCGATGGGTTAGAAAGCGCGCGCCCGTCATCGAGGTTGGAGGCCCCATGGCCCGTCCGGTCCGTCTTCTCGCAGGTCTGGTGGCTTGTGGGGTGACCATGTCGCTTCTGCCGGCGTCCGCGACGGCGACCGCGCCCGACCGGTTCCAGCGGGTCGACACCCTGTCCGTGTTCCGCAACAGCTCGGTCGGCGAACACACGGCCGCCGAGATCGCGGCGGCGACGGCGGACGGCGGGACCGTGGTCTACACCGACTCACCGGCCGGGCGGATCGGGTTCGCCGCGGTCGGTCGGGACGGGGAGCTGAAGCCCGCCGGAGTGCTCGACATGCCGGGCGAGCCGACGTCGGTGGACGTGCTGGGGCGTCTGGCGCTGGTCGCCGTCAACACGTCCGAGTCGTTCACCGCGCCCTCCGGTGTGCTGGTGGTGGTCGACCTGGACAGCAGAGCGGTCGTGGCCACGCATGACCTCGGTGGGCAGCCGGACTCGATCGACGTCTCCCCCGACGGCCGCTACGCCGCCGTGGCGATCGAGAACGAGCGTGACGAGGACGTCAACGACGGCGCGATCCCGCAGGCACCGGCGGGTTTCCTCGCCATCGTCGACCTCGCGGGTGCCCCGACTGCGTGGGAGGTGCGCCGGGTCGAGCTCACCGGGATCGCCGAGGTCGCTCCGAGCGACCCCGAGCCGGAGTACGTCAGCATCAACGGCCGGGGGCAGGTGGCCGTGACGTTGCAGGAGAACAACCACATCGCGGTGGTGGACCTGCGTTCCGCGACGGTGGTGAACCACTTCTCCGCGGGCACGCTGACCGTCCAGGGCGTGGACATCGCCGACGACGGCCGGATCGACCCGACGGCGACGATCACCGCGGCCCGTGAACCCGACGCGGTGGCGTGGCTGGACGACCGCATGCTCGGCACCGCCGACGAAGGCGACTACCGGGGCGGCGCGCGCACGTGGACGGTGTTCGACGCGGCGTCCGGCCAGGTCGTGTTCTCCTCGGGCAACGAGCTCCAGGCGGCCGCGATCCGCCAGGGGCAGTATCCCGACGGCCGTTCGGACAACAAGGGCGTCGAGCCGGAAGGGCTGGCCGTGGCCGTCTTCGGGCGCAACCGGTACGCGTTCGTCGGCATGGAACGCGCCAACCTGGTCGCGGTCTACGACATCAACGACCCGCGCCGGCCGCGACTTCTGCAAGTGCTGCCGACCGGTGTCGGCCCTGAGGGTCTGCTGCCGATCCCGGCGACCGGCACGCTGGTCGTGTCGGCCGAGGAGGACTCCGCCGAGGACGGCGTCCGGTCCTCACTCACGTCCTACCGCCTGACCCGCACGCCGCAGGTGGTGGCGTTGGCGCGCAACGCGGGTGCGCCGTCGATCGTGTCCGACGGTATCGGTTTCGGGGCGCTGTCCGGACTTTCCGGCATCCCCGGCAACCACCGCGATGTCGTCGCGGTCACCGACTCGGCGTACAGCCCGACGCGGGTGTTGACCATCGACACGTTGTCCGCGCCCGCGCGCGTCCACGCGGAACTGGCGGTGACCAAGGCCGGGCAGCCGGTGGAGTACGACGGCGAGGGCATCGCCGCACGTCGGGGCGGTGGCTACTGGGTGGCCGCCGAGGGCGACGGGAAGACGCGGCCGAACCTGCTGGTCGAGGTGACCCGTTCGGGCGAGGTCGTCCGTGAGGTGCCGCTGCCTGCCGCGGTGGCGGCGACGGCCACGAGCAACGGCTTCGAGGGCGTGACCACCACGGGACGCGGCGACGGCGAGCAGGTGTGGCTGGCCGTGCAGCGGGAGTGGAAGAACGACCGCCCCGGACAGGCGACGCTGGCCCGTTTCACCCCCGCCACGGGCGAGTGGGCGTTCGCGGCCTACCCGCTCGACGCCGCGTCCGCGGGCTGGGTGGGTCTGTCCGAGGTGACTGCCCTGAACGACCGCACGCTGCTCGTGCTGGAACGCGACAACCAGCGCGGGGACGCGGCCGTGACCAAGAAGGTCTACCGCGTCGACCTCTCCGGGGTGACACCGGCCGCCGCAGGCCAACCCAAGCCGCTGGTGGCCAAGACCGGGGCACGCGACCTGCTGCCCGCCCTCACCGCTGGTGGCGGCGCGGCGCACGACAAGCCGGAGGGCCTGGCAGTCGTGGGAGACGGTCCGCTGCGGCGCCTGGTCGGCGTGGTCGACAACGACGGCGTGGACGACGCGCCGGGCGAATCGGTGTTCCTGCGCCTCGGCTGGATTCGGTAGGCACGACTGGCGGGTGCCTGAACCACCTGGCCCAGGCACCCGCCACACCTGCCGCGCTGTGCCGCCGTGAGTCACGACCGATCCGGGCGGCCGTGACCTCTCCGACTGCGAGGGTCGGCCGGCGGCGGGACAGTGGTGCCGGGGCTTGCCGTGGCGGCGGCCGAGCCGGTGGCGATGAGCCGGCTCCCTCTGCGCTTCATGTGGTTCCCCAAGGTGGTGCGACAGCCTCAGGGCGGCTGTCGATCACGTCACCGCTAGGACCCACAAGGTCGGTCGGGGGTTGTCATCACCGTCGAACTTTTACGCACTGTGCCGACACCGTCACAAGGTGTTCAACATCCCGTCCACCCACGGCATGTCCTGATCTGCCCTGTCTCGGACCGCGCGGAGCCTGTTGTTCGAAGTCGTGGCGCCGCCGCCGCCGGGGTGCCGGCCTGTGGCTAATCGAGACGCAGGATGGTTTCCTCGATTTCGGCGTTGCGGGCGGGTGCGTAGGAGATCTCGGTGCCGGTGATCGTGAAGCCTGCCTTTTGCAGAACCCTGAGCGATCCGAGGTTGTCGCTGGCGGCGCGGGCGTACAAAGGCCGGACCGCGACCGTGTCGAGGAACAGGGCCAGGGCTTGGCCGGCGACTCCTTGTCCCCAGGCCGAACGGTCGATCCAGTAGGTGATCTCGGTGTCGCCGTCCACGACGAAGCAGGCGATGCTGCCGACGAGGTGCCCGTCGCGGGTCACCGCGCGCATCGTGACGTCGTGAGAGATCCTCACCTTCGACATGTGGGTGTCGAACGCTTTGCGATCGTCGGGGTCCTTGGCGGTGAAGGCGGCCATCCGGACCGACTCGGGGTCACGCATCTGGTCGAACAGCGCGTCGAGGTCGGAATCCTCGATCGACCGCAGTGCCACGCCTGCCACTGGTGTTCACCTCATCCTGATCCGCCTGAACTCGCGGGGAACGTATCAGCGGCATCCGACAATTCCTGGCGTGCCTGGGCGGTGTTCACAACACGTTGTTCAGTTCGCGGGGAACGAACCTGAACACGCGCTTCGCGGCTTGACTCGGGGTCGATACCGGAGCCCGTACCGCGTTCACCGTCCGCGGTACGGGCTCTCCCACGAACAGGGAGGTCCCGTGGCGCGAAGAGCAGTGGCGCTGGCGCTGGCCGCCGTACTGGCGGGAGCGGCGGCGCCCGCCCACGCCGCACCGGACAGGACCACGTTCGGCAGCACGCGGGGGAAGGCGGTGCCGGGCGATCGGAAGACCGTCACGCTCGTCACCGGCGACCGGGTCGTGCTCGACGGCGACCGGCTCGTCTCGGTCACCCCCGGCACGCATCGGGAGGACGTCTCGTTCCAGGTCACCCGGCACGCGGGCCGGCTGCGCGTCATCCCCGCCGACGTGGCGGGGGCGCTGGCCGAGGGGCGGGTGGACCAGCGGCTGTTCGACGTCACCGGGCTGGTCGAGGCCGGGTACGACGACGCGCGGCGCGACACCGTGCCGGTGATCGTCTCCGGTGGCCGCCCGCCGTCGGGCGCGCGGGTGGCCGACGCGTTGCCCGCCGTGGACGCGGTGGCGGCCGAGGTGCCGAAGGCGACCGGGTGGCTGGAACTGCCCGAGGGCACCGGCAAGGTGTGGCTGGACGGAATGGCCCGCCCGCTGCTGGACCGCAGCACCGCGCAGGTCGGGGCGCCGGTGGCGTGGGCGGCGGGGTTGACCGGCGCGGGCGTGACCGTCGCGGTGGTCGACACGGGTGTGGAGGGCGACCACCCCGATCTGGTCGGGAGGGAGGTCGCCGGGCGCGACTTCACCCACGAGCAGGACGGGATCGACCGCTACGGCCACGGCACGCACGTCGCGGCCACGATGGTGGGCCATCGCGCGCCCTACCGGGGGGTCGCGCCGGACGCGCGGCTGCTCGACGCGAAGGTGTGCGACAGCGAGGGCTTCTGCCCGGAGTCGGCGATCATCGAGGGGATGCGCTGGGCCGCGGAGCAGGGCGCGGACGTGGTGAACATCAGCCTGGGCCTGGTCCCGAGTGACGACATCGACCCGGTGGAGGCGGCCGTGGACGCCCTGTCCGCGAGCCACGGCATCCTGTTCGTCGTCTCGGCGGGCAACTCCGGGGACCAGGCGGGCACCTTGCTCTCCCCCGGCACCGCCGACTCCGCGCTGACCGTCGGCGCGGTGGAGCGGGACGACTCGCTGGCGGACTTCTCCAGCCGGGGCCCGAGGGTGGCTGACGGCGCGGTCAAGCCCGACATCACCGCGCCGGGCGTGGACATCGTCGCGGCCAGGGCGAGCACCGGCGGGTTCCTCGGCACGCCGGTCGGCGAGGAGCACATGTCCCTGTCCGGCACGTCGATGTCCTCACCGCACGTCGCGGGCGCGGCGGCGCTGCTGGCGCAGCGGCACCCCGACTGGAGCGGCGCACGGCTCAAGGCCGCACTGACCGCCTCGGCCAAGCCGAACCCGGCGCTGAGCGTCTACGAGCAGGGCTCGGGCCGCCTGGACATCGCCGCGGCGTTGGCCACGACGATCACCAGCGAGCCGACGTCGGTCGTCCTCGGCCGGCACGAGTGGCCGCACGACGACGACGTACCCGTCACGAAACCCCTGGTCTACCGCAACGACGGCGCGCAGCCGGTCACGCTGGACCTGGCGGTGCAGGCGCGTGGGCCGGACGGCGCTGAGCACCCGGTGTTCTCGGTGTCCCCGACGCGGGTCACCGTCCCGGCGGGCGGCACGGCCGAGGTCGCCGTGACGGGCGATTCACGGCAGGGGTCCGTGGACGGCGTGTACTCGGCGTCGGTGGTGGCGACCGCCGACGGCTCGGAGGTGCTGCGGACGCCGGTCGGGCTGAACCGGGAGACCGAGAGCTACCCGGTCACCTTCGACTACCCCGGCGCCTCCGAGGGCAGGGCGTTGACGCTCTTGCTGAACATGGCCACCGGCACGCGCACCTACGTGCGGGACGGCACCGCACGGCTGCCCAAGGGCGACTACCTGGTGCAGGCGCTGCTGGGCCCGGAAGAGGGCCCGCACACCATCGTCACCCGGCCGGACCTGCGGGTGGAGGGGACGACGCGGGTGATCCTCGACGCCCGCACGGCTGGACCGCTGGAGGTCGTCGCGCCCGATCCGGCGGCGGTGCCCGGCGCGCACAGCCTGGTGGTCGAGCGCAGGCTCGGCGAGGACACCGCGAGCGTGTCCGTGCACCACCCCGGCGGTTTCAAGGCGGGGACGCGGATAGGCCACGCGGGGCCGTCGCTGCCCGCTGGGGAGCTGGACGTGTTCGTGTCCGCGCAGTCCGCGAGCCCATCGGCGTCCTACTGGCTGGGGTGGACCGAGCAGGGCCGGGTGCCCGACGGGTTCGTGCGCCGGCCGCGCGAGTCGGACCTGGCGAAGGTGCGCACCACGATCGCCCTGAAGAACCTGGGCGGGTTCCGGGATCTGGCGGGCTACGTGGTCGCGCCGTCCGGGGCGTTCGGTCCGACCTTCTACACCGACGTGGCCTCCACGCCCACCTCGACGAGGTACACGACACCGGACACCGGCTGGCGGACGCTGTTCTTCGACGAAGGGAATCTGATGAGTGGGAACGAGGAGCGGTACGGCGCGGGCCTGACCTATGACCGGTCGTTCGGCGCACCGGTCATCGGTCCGATGATGTACTCCGGCGGCTACCCGAACCTGACGCGCACCGGCAACGAGGTGTCGCTGTCGCTGACGCTGTTCGGCGACCGGGAGGGCAACGAGGGCTACTCCAGGACCACGTCCACGCGGACCGCGCTGTACCGCAACGGGAAACTGGTGAGCGAGAACGACAACGCCGGGCACGGGGTGTTCACCGTGCCGCCGGGGCCCGCGGTGTTCCGGGCGCGGACCGAGGTGACGCGCGCGCAGGAGGTCTCGGACTTCAGCACGCGCATCGCGGTGGACTGGACGTTCCGCTCGGACACGACCACCGGTGAGCGGCGGCTGCCGATGTCGGTGGTGCGGTTCGCCCCGGCGCTGGACGGCACGGGCAGCGCGCCCGCGTACCGTCCGCTGACCGTGCCGCTGGTGGTGGACCAGCAGCGCGGCGTGGACAACCCGCCGCTGCGCCACTTCCGCGTGGAGGTGTCCTACGACGACGGGGCGAGCTGGGTGAGCCTCCCGGTGCTGGGCCGCGCGGTGTTGGTGGGCAACCGGGCCAGGCCTGGGACGTTCGCCTCGCTGCGCGTGCACGCCGCCGACGGCCGGGGCGGCGAGTTGAGCCAGACCGTGATCCGGGCCTACCGGCTCGGCTGACGGTCTGCGGTAAACGTCGGACGGATGGGCGCGCGCAAGTCCATCCGTCCGACGCCGTCACGGGCACAGCGGTCGTTCCGACACCCCCGGGAAGTGCGCCGCCCAGTCGACGTCGGCCGGGTCTGCGCACACCTCGCGCACCACGCGGTCGACGTCCACCGCGAGCCGCCACAGCGCGCCGCCGCGCGATTCCAGCAGCAGCAGCTCGCCGTCGGCGGGCTCGTAGCGCGCCGTGCTGAACTCCACCCCCGACACGCGCAGCGACAGCGGTTCCCTGCCGCCGGTCAGGTCCCACAGCCACACCGAGTCGCGGTGCACCGCAGTGACGGTTTGGCCGTCACGGGAGAACTCGACCCCGGCCTCCGCCGGGATGGCGTCCGCCTCCAGGAGCGTCCTGGGCTCGCCCGCGACGTCGAGCACGGTGAGGCGCGCGCCGTCGAGGTCGGAGACGGCGAGCCTGTCTCCCGGACCGGTCACCAGTGCCAACCGGGCGGAGCGGCTGAGCACCGGGGTGGCCCGCCCATCCAGGGACCGCACCTCCACGTCGCGGCGGTCGCCGTCGCGGCGCGCCAGGACCACTCCGGTGCCGTCGTCCAACGGCACGACGTTCTCGACGCCGTCGCCGGGCAGGCGGGTGCGGGTGGTGTCGCCGGGGCGCCAGTGGACCGCGGCGCCGTCCTCGACGGCGGCCATGAGGGTGCCCGCCGCGTCGATGCCCTGGGGGAACGGCCAGCCGGCCATGGTGGCGGTCCGGCGCGGGGCGTCGGGGTCGCCGAGGTCCCAGAGCTCGAACTCGTCGGGGCGGACCACCACGAGTGCGGTGCGCTCGTCGGCGCTGAGCAGGTTCAGGAAGCTGTCGGGCGGCAGTACCATCCCCCCGGCCCGCCGCCGGTCCGGCCCGTCCCCGACCCAGAGGCGGTAGGTGATCCCCGAGGACCCGGGGTCGAGCTCGTGGGTCACGGCGACGCCACCGGGCACGCGCGCATAGCCGTCGCCCAGGGTGGTGGCGGCGCCCGCCGCGCGGGCGAACAGGAGCGCGTCGCGGGCCTCGGTGGTGGGGGCGACGCGGTGGGCGGCCAGGGCGAGCGCCGCCGCGTCGCGCGGGCGGGCCAGCAGACCCAAGGCGGCGTCGGCGGCGCGCAACGACAGCGCCTCGTTGCGCTCACGGGTGGCGGCGCGCTGGGCGGTGACCGCGTAGACGGCGGTGCAGGCGAGCAGCACGACGAGCGCGGCGAGGCAGGCGACGAGTCGCCGCAGCCTGCGCACGCCCCGCCGGCGCAACACTTCCCGGTCGCGTTCGGCGGCCAGGCCCGCGTCGACGAACTCGCGTTCGGCCCCGTTGAGGCGGGGCGCCAGGCGGCGCGCCTGATCGAGGTGGACGCCGCGGTAGAGGGCGTCGGGGTCGCGGTCGTGGGCGCGCCAGGCGTCGGCGGCGCTGGTGAGCCTGCGGTGGGCGCGCAGCGCGTCGCGGTCCTCGGCGAGCCAGCCCACGAGCCTCGGCCACGCGCGCAGCAGTGCCTCGTGGGTCAGCTCGACGGTGTCGCGATCGAGGGTGACCAGCCTGGCCGTCGCGAGCCGGTCGAGCAGCGCGTCGCCCGCGTCGAGTTCGGCGCGGGCGACGCGGCGGCGGGTGTCCTCGGTGCCGTCGCCGGGGGCGACCAGGCGCTGGAACACCTGCCGCGCCGCCTGCTTGTCCGGCTCGGCGAGCGCGTCGTAGACCTGTTCGGCGGTGCGGGCCAAGGCGTGTTCGACGCCGCCCGCGTCCTCGTAGCCCGCCAGCGTGAGCACCGTGCCACGGCGACGCCGCCACGTCTCGACCAGCACGTGCGAGGCCAGCGGCAGCGCGCCCTGCTGGCCGGCGACGTCCGCGATCAGGCGCGCCACCAGCGCGTTCTCCAGCGAGGCTCCCCGGCGGGCAGCGGGTTCGATGACCGCGCGGCGGAGCTGCTCGGCGCTCATCGGCCCGACGAGCGACTGCGAGCGGTGCAGCGCGTCGAGCAGCTCTGGGTGGCGGGCGCAGTGGCCGTAGAAGTCGGCGCGCACGCCGATGACGACGCGGGCGGCCCCGGCGGCGTGGGTGAGCGCGCGCACCAGCCACCGGCGGTCGGCCTCCTGGCAGAGGGTGAAGACCTCCTCGAACTGGTCGACCACGAGCAGCAGGTCGTCGGCGGTCTGGCGCAGCAGCACGCGCAGGTGCTCGGGGTCGGCGGCGAGTTCGGCGCGGACGTCGACCGCGGACCGGTGGTCGGCGAGCGCCGCCGCCAGCTCGGTGATCGGGTCCGGGCCGGGCGTGATGACCACGTGCTCGCCCCACTGGGCGGCCAGGCCCGCGCGCAGCAGGGAGGACTTGCCCGCACCGGACGCGCCGAACACCCCGACGAAGGGCCGTTCACGCACCATCGCGAGCAGTCTGCCCACCTCGGCCTCGCGGCCGAAGAACCGGTCGGCGTCGCCGACCTGGTAGGCGGCCAGCCCCACGTAGGGGGCGTCGCCGTGGTCCGGCCCCTCGGCGGCCAGCTCCCGCCAGCGGGCGGTCCACTGCTCGACGTCTCCCCCGCAGGCGCGGACGAACGCCTTGGTCACCGCCAGGCTGGGCAGCCTGCGCCCCGCCACCGCCTCGGACAGCGCGGCGGGCGAGTAGTTCGCCAGGCGGCCGAGTTCGCGGTAGGACGGCAGCCCGGCGACGCGCCGCAGCCGCCGCAGGTCACCCGCGAACTTCAGCACCGGTGTGTCCTCCTCGACCAGCGGACGTTCCAGACGCGGCACTCTGCTCCCCCTTCGACACCTCGATCCTCCCGGCGATTGTCCCGGTGGAGATCACGAGACGACGGCCGCCGTACGGACCAGGCGGATGCGGCACATGGCCACACAGCTGGACGAAGTCCTTGCCCTTGCAGGCACCAGGACCTTCTTGCCATCCCGTGCGAGGGGTGATCGATCAGCAGCCGAGTGGGTCCGGCCCGAACCGGGGTTACTGGGCAGTATGCGGTTGTGTCCGGCTCCCGGGCCCCTGCCGCAGTCCTCGGGAAGCGGGCGTGTGCAACCTCCCCGCTACCCCACCGAGGTCCACGTGACGGCCAAAGCAACGATGGTCCCAGCGATCGTGTCGTCAGGCGCGCTCGTCCTGTCCCTGATCGCCATCCCACCGGCCGCGACCGCCGCGGTCACCAACCTGGCCCTGAACAAACCGGCCACCGGCTCTGCCGCGTGCGTGGGCACCGAAGGGCCGGAGAAGGCCGTGAACGGCAGCGTCTCCGGCGGCAACAGCGACAAGTGGTACTCGCCGGCCGGCAGCAAGTACCTCCAGGTCGACCTCGGCGCCGCCGGGTCGATCACCGGCTTCACCGTCAAGCACGCCGGCGCCGGCGGCGAGTCCACCACGTACAACACCAGGGCGCGGCCGGCAACTGCGGCGACATCGCGCTGGTGATCGCCGGCTACGGTTCCGGCGTCCGGGGGCGAGGAGTACTCCAACACGACGGTCACCGTGTCGGTGAACGGCACCAGGGTCGGTTCGTTCTCCACCGCGGTGGACTGCGCGAGCCTGGAGCAGTACAGCCCGGACGGAAACCCGGGGATCTTCCGCAACAACTGACCTGGAAGTGTCAGCGGGGAAGTGCTCGGCGGAGGTAGCCGGGGTCGGGCCCACCGAACTCCAGGCTGTTCTCATCGAGGCCGTTGGAGACGGTCACCCGCCCGTCGGAGAAGGCGAAGCTGACCGCGACCATGCCGTCAGCGATGTCGCCGCCGGCGTATTCGAGCAGTTCGGCGGCTAGGAGCTGCCGGCCTTGCAGAGCGGCCAACTCCGATCGGGCGTCGTGCCGCCAGCCGAGGTGGAAAACGTGGTCGTCGGGATGACCCCAGTCGCCGTAAGCCCAGGCCGGCTGCCCGACTGGGTCGACGGTGTTCCAGGTGATGGACAGGTCGTCGAACTTCTGGTGGTTGATCTCGACCTGCTCGCCGTCGAAGTCCAGCAGGACCGGACCGTCGGAGAACCACTCGTCGGCGTCGAGGTCCCACAGCAGCCAGGCGCGAAGCAGGCGGCGACCGGCCAGCGCTTCGAGCCGCCGGCCGTGCGCGGCGACGATCGCTGACGGGCCGTTGAGCCACTGGGGCTCGTGTCCCTGGATGTCGAAGTAGTGCACCTGCGGATTGTCTGCGCCCCCATGCCGCCGGGGCATCAGGTTTCGCCCGTCGGAAGCGTTCGGCCTCCCGGTTCCGGGACGACTGGCAGGCTCGCATCATGATCGATGCCTACGCGAAGACGTATCTGCACGACGACCTGCGCTGGATACGCGAGGCGATTCTCTCGAAGCTCGACGGGCTCGCCGAATACGACATCCGTCGCCCGCTGACCTCTACCGGGACCAACCTCCTCGGCCTGATCAAGCACCTGTCGACCTCGGAGGCCAGGTACTTCGGCGAGGTCTTCGACCGGCCGTTCCCCGAACCCCTGCCCCGGTGGGACGACGCCGCCGCACGCGGTGCCGACATGTGGGCGACCGAGCACGAGACACGGGCCGAGATCGTCGACCGATACCGGCGGGTGTGGGACCACGCCGATGCGACGATCAACGCCCTCGCCATCGACGCCCCCGGCCACGTGCCGTGGTGGCCACGCCCCGACGTGAAGCTGTTCAACGTCCTGGTCCACATGCTCACCGAGACCAGTCGGCACGCCGGCCACGCCGACATCCTTCGCGAGCAAATCGACGGCACAGTGGGAGTCGACGGGACCGGCACCGGCCGGCAGGAGAAGGACGCCGCCTTCTGGGAGAACCGACGTGCGAAAGTCGAGCGCGCCGCCAGGGCCGCCGGCGCCGCACGACCGGAAACCGTCTGACCAGGTCAAAGCTCGTCGGCGACGGCGCACCACCCCGTCGAATTCAGGCGAAGTGCAGGTTGTCCGGGGGTGAAGCCCAGCCCGACGTGACCACTAGCCGGCGGTGATGTCGTGGTCGGGTCGACGAGCGATCGCGACGACGGATTCGCGCCGGCGGGCCAGGGCAGGACGATCCACAGTGATCCTCATGATCACGTCATCGACAACGGACGCCATGTCCGTGCTCAAGGGCATGTACGCGGCGGAAGCCGAGTACCTCGCAGCGGGTGGCCCAGGGGACGCGGCGTTCGCCCCGCTCGCGCCGTTCTTCGCCGCCGATGTCGTGCTGCACCAGGCTGACGCCCTGCCGTACGGCGGAGTCTGGCGTGGCCATGAAGGCATGGAGCAGTTCTTCCTCGCGATGAGCCGAGCGTGGGACACCTTCGACATGGTCGAGCAGACCTTCCTGACCGACACCAGTCCACTGGTCATCCTGACCCACGTGCACGCACGCGCCCGTGCCACCGGCCGTGAGCTCGACTTCCCGATCCTGCAGACGATCACGGTCGAAAACGGGCGCATCACCGAGGTCCGCCCGTTCTACTGGGACACCGCCACGATCGCCAACGCCTGTTCGCTCCGCTGACGCCCGACTCGACGTGTGCCGCGAGAGCCACCGCCGCATCGCCGTTACCGAGGCTGCCCGGCGGCATATCTCCACAGCCCCGAAAGACCCAGATCAGGCAACTGGCCAGGACCGGTGACCGGCGGCCTGGCAGGCCTGAGAGTGTGATCGGCCCGGTCGGGTCACAGCAGGCTGTAGGTCTTCGCGCTGTGGTAGACCGTCGCCGTCTTCTCGTTGGCGAACCTCGACTCGACGAGGAGCTCGTGGGCCTCCTGGAAGCACTCGGCTGCCTCCCGCTTGCCGCCTTGCTTCCACAGAGCCGAGCCCAGCTCGTAGGTGGTGCGGTGCCGCAGCAGGTGGAAGTGCTCGTTGTCCAGCTTGTCGTCGTGCCGGCGAAGTCGCTCCGCGGAATCGCGCAGGACGGTCTCGGCCGCGCTGAACTGGCCGGTGGCCAGGTAGCACCGCCCCGTCGACAGGTGCAGGAACGCGCCGTCGATCAAGTCCTCGAACGGGATGTCGGGCCTGCGGCGCTCGGCGCCCTTCGCGTACAGCGACGCCAGCAGCGGTGCCGCCCGGGTCACCTCGCCGTGGTTGTAATAGGCGTTGGCGACCAGGTCCTCGAACAGGGTCATGGCGCGTTCGTCGAGGTCGAGTGAGTCGAGCTCCGCCACCAACCCGTCGTAGGCGTCGATCATCGCGTCGTACCGACCGGCCTCGTAATAGCGGGTGGCGAGGGCGCACACGGCGGCCGCGTACTGGCGATCCGGCGCCGTGCCGCGCAGGTTCGCCACCTCCTGCTCGGCCTGCTCGACCTTCCGCGCGATCGACCTGCCCGCCCTCACCGGCCACCGCTTCTGGACCGCACACAGTTCCGCCACGAGCGGGTGATCGGGGCCGTGCGTCTCGCACGTCTCCTGGATCGCCGTCCCGATGATCGTCCGCAGCCACTTGGACTTCGGTTTCACGCGGTGCAGGGCATCGACGTAGCGCGCCCGGACCTCGGTGAACAACGGATCGATCCGCGCGATGTACGCCTCGGCGTCGTTCACCCCGCGTCCGAGTATCGACAGGCGGCGGCGAGCCGAGACGGTCATGGCCAGGTCCCTGTCGTCCATGAGGAGTGTGCGGAGCAGGAACGTGTACTCGACGTACCGGTCCTCGTCTTGCATGCCAATCCCCCGTACCGCGTCGCTGATCATCGCCACACCGCCCCGCTATGTTTCATTCTGCGCGATCAACTGCGGCGAGATGCTCCGGTGGCGACTGCCGGTGTTGGCCGGTCGCACCGGGTTTCGGTAAGCCGGTCAGGCCGACCAACCGCCTGCGGCGGCTGTGGACTTGGTGAATTCGGCGAAGGTCCGCGGCGGGCGACCAAGGGCACGCTGCACGCCGTCGGAGACGTGCTCATCCCTACCCTCCCGGAGTGGCTCGATGACGTCCGCGAAGACTTCGGCGTCCGCGGGCGGCAATCCCTGCCGGACGAGTTCCGCGACGTAGTCCTCGACGGAGAGCGGCACGTAGCGGATTTCGCGGCCGGTGGCCTCGGAGATCGTGGCGACCGCCTCGGTCAACGTCACCGCCCGGGGTCCGGACAGCTCGTAGATCCGGCCCACGTGCTGGTCTTCGGTCAGCGCGGCGACCACCACCGCGGCGATGTCCTCGGCATCGACGAAGCTCGCCGCCCCGTCGCCGGCGGGCAGTCGCAGCTCACCGGCGCGGATGGCATCGGCGAAGAAGCCCTCGCTGAAGTTCTGCGCGAACCAGCCCGGCCTGCTGATCGTCCACTCCAGACCACTCTCCCGCACGGCGGCCTCGCTGTCGACGATGCCCTCCAGGACACCGCTGCTGTCCTTCGCGTAGTCCGGATCGTCGATCCCGCGCCCCGAGGCCAGCACGATCCGCCGCACGCCGTGCTGCACCGCCCGCTCGATGAACGGGCGGACGAGCTTCGTGCCGTCCAGTTGCACGATGTAGACCGACCGCACGCCCTCCAGAGCGGCATCCCAGGTGCCGCGATCGGTCCAGTCGAAGATGTGCTCGCCGTTGCGGGCCGCCGCGCGAACCGGCAGCCCCTTGGCCCGCAGTCGGCTGACGACCCGGCGGCCGGACTTACCGGTCGCGCCGGTGACAAGAATCGGATGTTCGGACATGACCCGAAGTCAACCGGCCGGCACCGAGACGATCCATGGCCAGGAAGCTCCATTTGATGTCCAGGCGTCTACGCTGAGGACATGGACGCCGTGTCGGACCTGTTGGCGGACGTACGGGCGCGCGCCGCCGTCTTCCGGCAGACGATCATGCGACCGCCCTGGGCCCTGCGGATGGCCAGTGGCGCCCCGCTGACGCTGGCCACGATGCTGCGCGGCCATGCCTGGGTCGTTCCCGACCAGCACGAACCAGTGCTCATCGGCGTCGGCGACATCGCCGTCGTCCGCGGCGACGTGCCCTACACGGTGGCCGATGACCCCGCGACCACGCCCTCGCTGGTGGTGACCAGCGCCGACTACTGCCCAGGGGCCGACAGCATCGAGCCCGCCCGGACCTGCGGAACGCCCGCCGACGGGGCCGCCGTGCTCCTCAGCGGGGCTTTCGAGCGTCGGGGAGAACTCAGCGAACGGCTGCTGCACGCCCTGCCCGCCGTGCTGGTGGTGCCGGCCGAGGACAGCCCCTCCTCTTCGGTGGAGATGGTGGCCGAGGAGATCGCCAGAGACCGACCGGGACAGCAGATGGTCCTGGACCGGCTGCTGGACCTGATGCTGGTCTCCGCGCTGCGCAGCTGGTTCGACGAGCCGGGCACCAACGCCCCGGCCTGGTGCCGTGCGCTGGACGACCCGGTAGTGGGCCCCGCGCTGCGGCTGCTGCACGACACACCCGTCCACCCGTGGACGGTGGCGGACCTGGCGAACAAGGTAGGGGTGTCGCGGGCCGCGCTCGCCCGGCGGTTCACCGCCCTGGTCGGCGAACCTCCGATGGCCTACCTCACGAGCTGGCGGATCGCGTTGGCCGCGGACCTGTTGCGGGAGACCGACCACACGGTGGGCACGATCGCGCGGAAGGTGGGCTACGCCAACGCCTTCGCGCTGAGCGTGGCGTTCAAGCGGCTGCGCGGCACACGGCCCAGTGATCACCGGAACGCGGAACCGGCGCAGTGGCGCGCTGGATGAGGCCCGCCACGTGTCGAACGGTCAGCTCGCGGGCCGCAGCGAGAGTTCACCGGCGCCGGGCCGAAGGCCGTCGAAGACGACCGTTCTGATCGACGTGATCAGGCAGGCGTCCGACTCTCCGCGGCGCGCAGGGCGCCGTCCAGTGCGCCGAGCGCGTCCACGGCGCTGCGGACGACCTCCGCGTGCAACCCGCTCTTCGTGGCGAAGTAGCGGTGGACCAGCGCCTCGGAGGCTCCCGCGGCCTCGGCGACGGCGGCCAGGCTCACCCGGTCGCCGTCCTCGATTAGACGCCGCGCACAACGGGACGCAGGATTCGCGATCAACGCGTGGCAGACTCCGGTCATGGCTTCTGGGGCGATCGGCGCGGCGGCTGCGGGAACCTGGGTGCTGGGGGATCTGACGGTCAACCGGGTCGGGTTCGGCGCGATGCGCTTGCCCCAGCGCGGCACGGCGTTCGCGCCGGAGGCCACGCCGGGCGACCGTGACCAGGCGATCAAGGTGCTGCGCCGCGCGGTGGACTGGGCGTCAACCACATCGACACCGCCGCGTTCTACTTCTCCTCGCTGCGATCGGCCAACGAGCTGATCAACACCGCGCTGTCGCCGTACACGGACGACCTGGTCATCGCCACCAAGGTCGGTCCGCGCCGGGCCGCGTCCGGTGAGTGGCTGCCCGAGGCCACACCCGATCAGCTGCGCGGCCAGGTCGAGGAGAACCTGCGCCAGCTCGGCCGCGACCACCTGGACCTGGTGAACCCGCGCCTGTCCGGGCCGGACTCGATCGCCGACCACTTCGGCGCGCTGGCCGAGCTGCGCGACGCCGGTCTGATCCGCCACCTCGGCGTGTCCAACATCCGCCCGGAGCACCTGGCCCAAGCCCAGTCGATCGCGCCGGTGGTGTGCGTGCAGAACTCCTACGGCCTCGGCCACCGCCCCCAGCAGGACCGACTCCTGCGCGCCTGCGGCGAGCAGGGAGTGGCGTTCGTGCCGTACTTCGCCATCGCCGGAGCCGGGCGCGAGTCCGGCCTCGGCGGCGCCGAGCACGGCGAGGTGCTCGCGATCGCCCGCGCGCGCCAAGCCACGCCGGCGCAGGTCCGCCTGGGATGGGCTCTGCAACGCGGACCGCACGTGCTGGTCATTCCGGGCACAGGCGACCTCGACCACCTCGCCGACAACATCGCCGCCGGAACACTGCGACTCGCGCCCGACGACCTGGCTCGGCTCGAAGCAATCCACCAAGGCGGGCAGTAGGTCGAGCGACCACGTGGTAGGCGTGGGCGGCAACGGCAGCAGCTGGAGCGACAGACGGATGGGGATGTCCGCGCAGATCAGCAGCAGGCGGGAGAGGCAGCGCCAGACCGCCCTGGCAGAGATTCACGCGGCTGTGCGCAAGCTCCTGGTCGAACAGGGACCGGCCGCGGTCACCATCAACGCGGTCGCCAGGCAGGTGGGCAGGCGTGTGTCCGGTGCTTACGGCGCCTGCCCACCTGCCAGTTCCTCCAGGCCTGGACGGTCGAGCACGTCGAGTCGCTGCCCGTCCTGCGGGCCGGAGCGTTTGACCAGGCCCTTGCGTTCCAGGTGGCCCATCGTCTTGCGGAGCTTCTCGGTCACCAGCGAGCCCTTGCCCTTGGCCGCGAACTCGGTCTTCTGCTCGGTGGCCACGGTCGGCGTGATCGCCTTCTTCCACGCGGTCAGCAGCGCGGCGCGCGGGACCGAGGTCGCGTCGCCGGCCACGTCCAGGATGATCCCGGCCAGCACGCGGCCGAGGTCGTCCTGCCGCGCTCCGTGGCGCTTGACCAGCTCCTCCAACGACGTGCGTTCCTCGCCGTCGGCGATTCCCGGCACGTCCAGCGTGGTCAGCCGCGCCCACAACGCCCGGTCGGCCGCGGTGGGCTCGCTCCCGTCGACGAGCGTGGCGGCCCGGTGGGCGTCGATGGCGGACCCCAGGGCGAGCACCAGGTCCGTCAGCTCGTCGCGGACGTCGTCGCCGCGCAGCCGGCGCGCCGCGGGCGCGATCAGCCGGTGGTGCTCGCGCACCAACGTCTCGAAATGGGCGGTCTTCGTGGCCCGGGTGGCGTCCTCGGCCGCGTCGCGCTGGTACTCGGCCTGGGTGATCTCCCCGGCTTGCGCCCGCACACGCGCGGTGGCGCGCTCGGCCGTGCGGTGCGCACGCGCTACCGCGATCCGGTCGAGCATCGCCCGCAGCACCCGGTCGGTCTGCTCGACGTAGGCGTCGGAGGCCAGCAGCCGCCAGGCCTCGGCGTCGCGGCTGCGCAGCGCGGCGTTGATGTAGCGGTCGGCGGCTTGGTCGTCGTCGGACCCATGGGGCAGTGTCACGTGTCGATCCTCGATAGTGGGCGTGTGGAACCCCCGCACGGAAACTAACAGGGTCGGGGCAAGGGTGCCGGGCCGGCTCGGACGCGCGGTCGCGGGGTGGTGTACGCGACGCGGCGCAGCAGGTGATACAGCGCGACGGATCTGCTTACCCGGTGTTCGACGTGTCTAGACTGACGAGCTCGTCATCGCATGGAGCGAACGGACATCACGTGATCTCTTCCGACACGGGCGACCGCGGACAACCTCCCGATCCGCGTGCGGTCCGGACGATCGACGAGTTCCTCGACTGTCTTCGCGCGACTCGCGAATGGGCTGGATCGCCGACATTGCGGCCCCTGGCGCTGGAGGTCGACCGCCTTCGGCGATCGCGCGCCGGGAACAACCCTCCTCCTCCCCGGGTCCCCCATCAGACCATCGGAAATCTCTTCAACCCGGACGTGAAACGGTCGAAGGTAAAGCTCGACCTCGTGCTCGACACCGTGCGCGCCCTGGGTGTCACTCGGCAGCACGCCGAGCGGTGGGCAGAGGCGTGGCAGGTGGTCTTCGGGCGCGGCCGCAGCGGGGTGAACGTCGAGAAGCGGTTGCCCGTCGACCTCACCGAGTTCACCGGTCGCGACCGGGAACTCGCGCACATCGTGGACCTCGGCGGCAACGTCGGGCCCGATGGCGTGGTGATCGCGCTGGAAGGCATGGCGGGCGTCGGGAAGACCAGTCTGGCCGTCCGGGCGGCCGCGCAGCTCCGCGACCAGGTGCGGTCCGGCGGGCTCGAACTCTACACCGACCTCAGGGGTTTCTCCTCCGACGAACTCCCGCCCGCCGACCCGGAAGCGGTCCTCACGGGGCTTGTTCGCGCCCTGGGCTACAAAGGCGAGCTGCCCCGGGACCTCGCGCACCGCGTCCGCATCTACCGCAACCTGCTCGCCGAGAAGGCCAGGGTCCTGCTGCTCGACAACGTCGGTGACGAGGATCAGGTCCGCCACCTCCTCCCGAGAGACGCCCCGGTCCTCGTGTTGATCACCAGCCGGGTCCGGTTGCCGGGCCTGCCGTCCTCCGTCGAACGCATGGCGGTGGAGGTACTGGACGACGCGGACTCGCTGGCCCTGATCACCGATATCTCACGGGTCGAACCGACCGGGGCGGACCCGGCGGAGTTGCGGCTGATCGCGGAGAAGTGCGGTCATCTGCCGCAGGCGCTGGCCGCTATCGCGGGCCACATCCGAGACCGCCCGGAGTGGGCGCTGGCCGACCACCGGCGCGCCCTCGAAGACCTCGTGCTGCACGGAGACACGGGTGGAGCGTTGAGCTTGTCGTACAAACGCCTGGCGGAGCCCCACAGGCGGGTGCTGCGGCTGTTGGCGATCTGCCCCGCTCGCGACATCACCGCCGACACCGCGGCCGTGCTCGCCGACGTGGATCACGCCTCCGCCCTCGCCTCGCTGCGCGAACTCGAACGCGCTCACCTGCTCCAGCCCAAGGCCCCGGGCCGGTACGGCCTGCACGACCTCGTTCGCGCGCACGCCCGGCGAATGGCCGCGGTCGACGAGCCGCCCACCGGACGCGACGAGGCGTTGACGAGGTGGCTGGACGATCTCCAGGCCACCGCCTGGGCGGCGACCTGGCAGTTCGGTCCCGACCAGCGCGCCCGGCTGCCCGAACCCCTACTGCCCGTACCCCACTGCGCGGACGCCGAGTCCGCCGGCCGGTGGCTCACGGCTGAACGGCCCAACCTCGTCGCCGCGGTCGAGTGGGCCGCCGAGCACGGCCAACCCGAACGAGCGGCGCGCCTGGCGAACACGGTGTCCCGCTACCTCAGGGACGCCGGGTACTACGACGACTGGTTGTTCGTCCACGTCCAAGAGCTGAGCGCGGCTCGCCGCGGCACGGACCGGAAGGCCGAGGGCACCGCCCACCTCAACCTGGGCGTGGTGCACGAGCGCTGGGGTTCGTTCGAGCGCGCGCGCCACCACTACGAAGAGGCGTCGACCATCGCCCACCGGATCGGCGACGAGGCCATGTACGCGCTCGCGCTGATCAGGACCGGGAGCTCCCTGTCGGAATCCGGCCGCGCGGACGAAGCGGGTGAGCTGCTGGCGGCAGGAGCCGACCTCGCCCGTCGCCTGGGAGACCGGGAAGCGGAGGCCTCCGCCGAGAACAGCCTCGGCATGTTGGCCCACCAACTCGGCAGGTACCAGGACGCGCTCGTCCACTACAACCGGGCCCACGCCCTGTCGACGGCGCTCGGCAACCGGGCCAACGCCGCCAAGGTCGGGTCCAACATCGGCATCATCAGCCAGCAGCTCGGCGACTACCCGACGGCCCTGGCCCACTTCGAGGAAGCGCTCGCCGTCAGCAGCGATCCCATCGACGTCGCCGGCACCACAGCAGCCCTGCTCAACCTCGGCTCGCTCCTGCCTCTGATGGGCCGGTACCGCGAAGCCACCGCGCACAGCGAGCGTGCGTTGAAGCTCGCGGTCGGGGTGAAGGACCGCGACGGCGAGGCCAGGGCGTTGGGGGACATCGGCACGATCGAGCGCCTGTCCGGGGACCCGACCGCCGCCCGTCGCAGCCACCAGGCGGCGCTGGACATCGCGATGGCCCTCGACGACCTGGATCTCCTGACCGAAGCGCTCAACGATCTCGGGGAGACGCTGGTCGCCTCGGGCGACCACCTCGAAGCCGACCGGACCTTCTCCCGGTCCCTGGAGCTGACCGACACGACCGGCAATCCCTTCGAGAACGCCCGAGCGCTGACGGGGCTGAGCGCCGCCGCGAAGATGAGAGGTCACGACGACACAGCTCGTGACCTGTGGCATCAGGCGTTGGCGATCTACACCCGCCTCGGGGTTCCCGAGGCGGCCCGGCTGCGGGACGGCGCCGGAAGCTGAAGCCCGGCCCGCTGTTGTCCAATCCTGTCCAATTGCTGTGACCGCGAATCCCGATGTCGACAGTGTGGTGTTGTCAGCCCGACGCGCCATGCGTCACCCTTCGAGGAAGCGATCGCACCATGGACGACAACCTCTTCGACGTGCCTCGCGGTACACCGCCGGTCCTCGGCGGCCGGCCTCCGGGTCACCTGGTCGCGGACGAGCCCGGCCTCGTCCTCCTACCGATCGACTCGGTCCGGTACGACTCCCAGCTCAACGTCGAGTTGCGTCTGCTCGACGACGACCGGCTCGCGATGTTCGCGTACAGCACGCTGGCCAACCTCGTGCGCGGCTGCGGAGAGCTCCAACCGTGGGCGGCGATCACCCCGGCGGACGTCGACACCCTCGCCGTGTCGGCTTCGGTGGACGTCGTGATCTGGGACGCGGCGTTGCCCGAACGGTTGCGCCACGTCCGGGAGGCACAACCGTGACGGGCAACGGGTTCTCCGTCGACCCGGGGTCGCTCGGGTACTGGGCGGAACGCATCCGCACCGCGCGGGACGACGTGGACGAAGCACTGGCGGCCGTGCCCGTCACCGTGGACAGCGGCGGCCCCGTCGACCGCAAGCTGGAGCGGGTTCTGGCCGGGTTGGTCACCGAGGGCGGTCTGGTCGCCGACCACCTGCACGCCGTGCAGGCCAACGTCGACGCCGCCGTGCGGGACTACCTGGATGTCGACGATCACCACGCCCGCCACCTGTGGACGATCGGAGACGACCGGTGAGGCAGACGATCCCCACAGTCCTCAGCGGCCGTGCGACCGCATGCCGCGACGCCGCCAAGGCGCTGCACGGCCTACGGGAAGCGGCAGACTTCACCGCGGATGTCACCTCGGGCGCACGAACCGAGTCCGCGACAGGGTGGAGCGGCGACTCGGGCGACCACTACCGGAGCGCGCTCGGTGGCGGCCGGACCCGAGCCGAAGACCTCGGCGACCGCGCCGGCCGGATCGCGCTGGCCCTGGAGGTCTTCGCCGACGAGCACGACGCGGTGCGGGCCGAGATCACCGACGCACGCGCCGTCGCCCGGTCCGGCGGCCTGACGCTCACGGCGACCGCCATCAACAGCCCCTCCCCCGTCGGCGGTCCGGTCGTGCCGATGGACGCGCTGTTCGACACCGTGGCGGCGAAGGTCTCCGCCGCCCGTAAACGCGAGCAGGCGGCACGCGAAGCACTGGACCAAGCGCTCAGCGACGCGTCGACCTTCGCCGACTTCCTCAAAGCAACCGAGACCACCAGGACCGCGAGCATCGTCAAGGGGCTTTTCGGGCTCGTGGACGGCGGTGCCGCGCTAGGCCGTTCCGCGGCGGCCAACAAACGGCTCGCCGACGCCGCCCTGGTCATCGCCGGCGACACTTCACTGAGCCCCGGCCTTCGGCACCTCGGACTGGCGGGCGCGATCCACAACTCGACCCTGTTCCACGGCAAGGTCGGCGCGGGGCAGATGTTCAAAACAACCCAGCGGGCACTGTCCAAGGCGCCCGAGGTGAAGGCGCTGAAGCCGTTCGGGTACGCGGGCGGCGGAATCGCGGCGGTCGGCGTCGGCCTGTCGATCGCCGGAGGCGCACCGGTCGACAAGGCCGTTGCCGGTGGTGCGGCCAGTTTCGCGGCGGCCGCGCTGACCACGGCCGCGCTGGGAGCCGGGCCGCCGGGCTGGCTCGCCCTCGGCGCGAGTCTGGCCGTGTCAGCCGGCGTCGGGTACCTGGTCGACCAGAACTGGGATTCGATCAAGGAGGGGATCTTCCACAACTGACCCCCAAGGCGCTTGCCATGGAACTGGTGGACCACCGGCCAACGGCCTCGAAGTCGCGGTAACCGCGCCACTGCGGACGCCCGGGCGAACGGCGTCGGTCCACACTGGACCGGCGCCGTTCGCCCGGGAAGATCAGCCGACCTCGACGGCGGTCCAACGCTGGTTGGCACCCGAAGTCGGCGTGTACAGCCCGATCCGGGCCCCGTCGTCACGGGACTCACCGATCACGTCGAGCATCGCACCGGTACCCGCGTTCACGAAGGTCCAACTGCCATCGCCCGTGGACGACAGGACCCACCGCGCGTCAGGCCCGTCCGAAGCGTTCGACACCAGCACCGCGTCACCGTTCACGGCGGCGAGACGCTGCCCGGTGGCGTCGTTCACCACGGCGAACTGCGCCCGGTTGCCGTACCCGCCGGAACGCCGCTCCAGCCGCCACACCTGGTCCGCCGCGGCGGCGTCGGTGGTGCGCTGCACGACGCTGTCACCCGACGGCGCCAGCGACTTGCCGCTCTGCACGCCGGTCAGCCGCTGCTCCCCGCCCAACGCCGCGTCCCGGTTCGCCCCGTGCACGCCGCTGACCAGGAACGTCGTGACCGACCGCGCGGGCACCTCCAGCGTCGCCTTCCGGTCCTTCACCCGCACCGCGGCGCCTTTGACGAGCGCGCCGTTCGCGTCGGTCACCACCGGCCGCACCTGCGCGTGCGGCCAGACCGCGGCGAACGCGGACAGGTCGAGCGTCACCGACTGCGCCTGCTCGGTCTTGTTCAGGTGCACCACGGACTTCAGCTCGGCGAACGGCCCGCGCACCGCGGCGACGTCGGTGGTCGTGTCGACCTTCACCAGCCGGTCGCCGGGCTTGATGTGGTGGGTGAAGTTGCGCAGGGTGTCGAACTTCGTGTTGACCCGCGGCGTGCACGTGGCCAGGGTGTCCTGCGGGCCGCAGTTGAACGGGATCTGGACGACGCCCCAGTTCATGCCGTCGGGCGTCTCGCCGCCGGGCTTCATGTTGTCGTAGTCCTCGATCGCCTGCCACAGCTGCCAGGTCCGCGGTTCGAGCTCGCGCAGGTCGTCGATCACGCGTTCCGCGATGCCGAGACCGGGGTCCATGCTGGTGAAGCTCTGCCCCGAACCCCAGGAGCCGTCGACCTCGCTCATCCACAACGGCTTGCCCGCGCCCTTGGCGATGTCACGGGCGGACGTGCGCCGGCCGGTACCGTAGGTGTGCACGTTGAGCTGGCCGACCTGGGCGCGCACCGACTCCGGGTAGCCCGCCCAGTCCTCGGCGAAGATGCCGGGGTTGGTCTCGTCCGGCGCGGAGACGACCGCCCGCAACTTCCTGTCCTGCAACGCTTTCGCCGCCGCCGGCACGACCTTCGCCTGGAGCGCGGGGCTGATGTGCGCGCCCTCCTGGCGGCCGCCGGTCGGGTTGCCGTCGGCACCGAGGGTGGTGCGCCAGTACGGGGTGTTGGGTTCGTTGAACGGGTCGAGCGTGGTGAACCGGATGCCGTGCGCGCGTTCCAGCTCCACCATCGCCTGCGTCAGGTAGGCGGCGAAATCGTCGACGCGGTCGGCGCGCAACTGGTCGGCGGACGGGTCGAAGCCGCCGGAGACGTAGCCGCTGACGGTCTGGAACCACGGCGGCGAGTTGCTGAAAGCCTCCCAGCGCTGCACCTTCGACTTGATCTTGTCGACCCACCAGCGCTGCCGCGGATCGGCGGCCTGGTCGAACAGGCTCGGGTCGCCTGCGCGCCACCAGTCCGTGTCGGTGCGCGTCGTCCCGGCGGGCGCCTTCCACCAGCCCGGCACCGCCGCGCCGGCCCGCAGGTAGGACGGCACGTCAGGGGCGTTGCCGCCGCCGATGTTGTACCGCGCGACGGTGAGGTTGAGGCCGTCCTCGCCGAACAACAGGTCCGCCAGCTTGTTGCGGATCTCGTCCGGGTAGCCGCCGGTCGCGTTGGCGAACCAGATCAGGCTCGTGCCCCAGCCCTGGAACGACTCCTGCTGGTAGGTCGGATCGGGCCGCACCGTGACGGCGGCCTCTTCCGCGGCCGTCGCGGGCGTCACCAGGGCGGATGCCACCAACGCCGACGCGGCCAGGACAGCGGTGAGTCTGATCATCGGTTCTCCGTTGAACGAGTCGATGTTAGCGCTAACACCTAACCGGGCGCCCTTGATCGCGTCAAGAGCACGCCGATCCGGGACCGGCGGCTTTCCGCCTGGCTGCGCGGACACCGCGACGTGGCCTCTCGTCGGGTCGTAGTCGCCTGTGCCTTGAACGGGGCGGTGTTGTCGGTGCCCGCCGTTCAAGGTCCGCCGTTCAGGGTCCGCCGATCAGCTGGCTGACGAGGGTGCGGTAGGCGTCCTTCATGGGCAGGTCGTGTTCGGTGTGGACGTGACGCCGGGTGGTGGTGAGGTCGACGCCGCGGACGGGATCGTGGCCGGACCGGCTGTGGTTCTCCCACCAGAGGCCGATGCCCCGGCGTTGCCAGGCGGGCAGGTCGTTGAAGTTGATCCCGTGCTGGAACAGCAGCTCGTTCTTGTCCGCGGCGTTCGTCCCGTTCAGACGCCGGGTGGCCTCCTGGGGGGACACACCGGCCTTGCGGAGAGTCCAGTAGCACCAGCCGTTCAACGCGCAGCGGGTGGCGTCGGCCTGCCGCCAGGAGACGTAGTCGATCACGTCACCCGCGCCGGCGCCGGTCCAGATCCGGCTGTCGAAATGCGCGGGTTGGCCGGCGGCGTGGGTGAACGCGGCGGAGGCGACGGCCGCGGAGATCGACACGATCTTCTCCACGCTCCGCCCGAACATGCCGTGGCCCGGGTCGAGCACGATGGAGATCTCGTCGCTCTCGGTGTAGGCGTAGCGCGCATCGAACTCGGTCAGCAGGGCTTGCGCGGTCTCCACCATGAGCCGGGAGAACCCCTCGTCGAACGGCTTGTCGAACCGCTCCTCGGTGAACCGGGAGAACCCGCGCCCGTCCACCCGCACGACCATCCACACACCGACCGGCACCGTCAACGTGTGGAACCACTCCCTGGCACGTTGCCCGGCCTCGAACTCGGCCCACCGCATGGTCACTCCTCCAGGGGTTGAACGTCGAACCCGCCCCGGCCGTCGAACCGCACGGTGAACAACTCGTCGAACCCGTCGGCAGGCCGCGGGCGCCGGAGGCGCTTCAGGGTGGCATAGAGCCCCACGTCGGGCACCCTGGTTCTGTCGTCCCTGACGGCGTTGCGCACCACCGACCCGGTGAGGTCCGGCGGGAACCAGTATCCGACGATCCGCGCCCCGCGCTCCCGACCAGCCGCGATGATCGGCCCCCATTCCTCGGTCGAGGGATTGGTGTTGTCGACCGCGACGTTGTGCCCGGCGTCGAGCGCCTCGGCGATCAGCCGCATCTGCCGAGCCTGCCGCCGCCGCGCGTTCGGGAAGGCGTCCTTGCTGACCTGCTCGTGCGTGACGGCCAGCACGGTGCGGTAGAAACTCGTCTTCCCCGACGCCTGAAGCCCGATCAAGATCACGACCTCTGTCACCGGGCGATTCTATTCCGCACAGCGCTGAAGGGGCGGCCTCGGTGCCGGCGCTATCCGAACGCGAGACATCGGCTTCGTTGAGCGGAGTTCGCCGCATACTGACTCCGTCAGGGCACCGTGAACTCTTCCTCTGCGGGAAGGGTCGATGCGCCACCTGATCCGGCCGTCATACCGATCGGTCACCGCCGCCGACATCCACCGATCGGTTGACCGGCGGGCTTCCCGGGTTGATGTGCGGGGTCGTACGAATCGTCGATCCGCCGCGCCGCGTGCCGCACCAGGCTGAGGCCATGACTCGGACGAGTATCACGGTGGGACCGGTCACCACCGGAGAACGGTCGCTCGCACCGGACCTGGCCCGCGGGGTGATGCTCGCCTTGATCGCCCTGGCGAACTCCGTGGTGTACCTCTACGGCCGCCCATACGGCGTCCGCCAGCACATCGTCGAGGACGGCTTGCTCGACCGGGTGGTCAGCGTGCTGGACGTGGCCTTGGTCGACGGGCGCGCGTACCCGATGTTCACCGCCCTCTTCGCCTACGGCGTCGTGCACGTGTACCAGCGGCAGCGGGCGTCCGGGGCGGACGACCGGGAGGCCAAGAGGCTCCTGCGGCGGCGGAGCCGGTGGCTGATCGTGTACGGCGTTGCGGGAGCGGGTGCGCGCGTTGGCCGGGAGCGTCGGCATCGAGTCCGCGCCGGGGGACGGGACAGCGGTCAGCGTCACCGTCCCGGCGATCGGGGTGGACCGGTGACGCCGCTGCGACTGGTGGTCGTCGACGACCACCCGGTGGTGCGGGACGGACTGCGGGGCATGCTCGGCACACAACCGGACCTGGCGGTCGTCGGCGAGGCGGCCTCCGGGACCGAGGCCCTGACCGTGGTGGCCGCGGTTCGTCCGGACGTGGTGCTGACCGACCTGCGGATGCCCGCCCCGAGCGGCGGCGCCCTGATCCGACTGCTCATCGACCGCGTCCCGACCATCCGGGTCCTGGTGCTCACCACCCACGACACCGACTCCGACGTGCTTCCCGCCATCGAGGCGGGCGCCATCGGCTACCTGCTCAAGGACGCTCCCCGCGAGGAGCTGTTCCGCGCCGTACGCGCCGCCGCGCGCGGCGAAACCGTCCTCGCACCGTCCGTCGCCGCCCTCCTGCTCACCCGCATCCGCCCCCGACGTCCGCCGACCGAGGCCCGGCTGAGCGCGCGCGAACACGAGGTCCTCTCCCTCGTCGCCGAAGGCAAGACCAACCGTGAGGCCGCCGCCCTCCTCTACATCAGCGAGGCCACCGTGAAGACCCACCTCCTCCACATCTACGCCAAGTTGGAGGTCACCGACCGCGCCTCCGCCGTGGCGGCCGCCTACCGGCGCGGTGTCCTGAACGGGTGACCGTTGGTCCGCACCATCACGAGGACCGACCGTGGTGGACGAAGGGCCAAGCCCGTGGGGACGCCTCACGTCCTCGGCGTCCGGGCCGCGTGGCCGAGCCCCTGACCGTGTGACGCCGCAGTTCTGCGGCGGCGGACTACCGACGAACGGGTGAATTTCGCCTGATTCCAGGGCGTGCCGGCGTGATCGTTGGAACCTGGAGGTGATCTCGGCGACGGACCGGATCACCCGCCGCCCCATGGAGTGCCGGACGCCGCATGACCGGAAAACCCGAGGAAGAGCCGCCTTTCCAGGGGCTGCACGCCCTGCTGGACGTCATCCGCGACCTCGTCGACCGCCCGCGCTGGAGCTGGCGCAGGCCCAAGGAGGGCGAGTACCGCGGCGACCGGCCGCTGCCGATCCTGTCGCTGGTCGGCACGGCGCCCGGCGACGTGTCACGTTCGCTCGCGACCCGGCTGAACCAGCCGGAACGGGACAAGGTCGCGCACGTCATCGTGAACGCGGCCGACCCGTCGCCCGGCGCGGCCGGCGCGCTGCTGCCGTTGCTGGACGTCGTGCACCAGCTGCTGGAGTGGGACAACAAGGGTGCGGGCGGTCGGCTGCGGTTCCAGCACTACCGGCTCGCGTCCTGGCTCACCCGGCAGACCATCGAACCCGTCGACGGCCGGGACGCACGCGCGGCGAGCCTCGCGATGCTGCGCACCTGGTACAAGAAGGACCGCCCCCGGGCGATGACCGGCGACGACGGCGACGGCGGTCTGCCGTGGTGGGCACGCCTGCTCGTCGCCGTCGGCGGCCCGTTGGCGTTCTGGTTGTGGACGCACCGCTGGCCGATCGTCGGCCAGGTGCCGCGGTGGTTCATGCGGCAGCCGTTCATGGTGCCGCTGCACTCGACGACGTTCGTGGGCTTCGCCGAACGCCTCACCATCGGCCGGCGCGGCACCGAGGACCCCGAGCAGATCAAGAAGGTGCTGGTCCACGCGTTCCTGCGGGATCTGCGACTGGCCTACCGGCCGCGCGGCCTGCGCCCCCGGCGGTGGCGGCGCACCGCGTACGTCGTGCTCGTGCTGGACGACGTCACCGACGCCGGCTGGGAGCTGCTGCGCCTGGTCAACGACGTGCGCAACGAGAAGGGCGACCTGGACCCGCTGCTGGTGGTGGCGCGCAGCGACGCCCCGCCGTCGTGGCAGAGCCCGCACAGGATGCCCCCGGTGCGCGACGTCCAGTCCGTGGTGGACCGCTGGTACCGGATGCTGCCGACGCTGCGGCAGCGGCAGGAGGGCGACGCGCGGTTCGTGTTCGCCCGCCTGCCCGACCCGTCCGACGAACCGTCCGACGCCGACCGCGAGGCGTGGCCGAAGATCCGCTCACTGCCTCCGCGCAAACCCGCGTGGCTGGCGCGCAAAGGCGTCGCCCTGACGGCCACGACGCTGCTGATCGCCGTGCCGCTGCTGTCCGCCGGCGGCTGGATGGTGAACCGCTGGGCCGCCAACTGCCTGCCCAGCCCGTCCTCCGGCGCCGTCGCGCGATGGGACGACACCCTCGGGCAGTGCGTGGGGTACAGCGACAACAGCGACCTTGTGTTCGGTCGGGACCCTCGGCTGCGGCTGGCGCAGTTGGCCGTGTTCGATCAGAACACCGTCGCGCGCGACCTGCACGAGGCCAACCCCGAACGGCCCCTGGTCAGCATCGTGTACTTCTCCGGTCTGACGCACCCCGAGGCGGACCCCGGCACCGACCACTCCGTCGCGGAGGAGTTGGAGGGTCTGCTGATCCGGCAGCAGCAGCACAACCGCAAGGAGCAGACCGAGCCGTTGCTGCGGGTGATCGTGGCCAACGGCGGCAGCGCGATGAAGGCCGCGCCCGAGATCGTGCGGGACCTGCTGGCGCCGCTGCTGCGCGACGACCCGACCGTGCTCGGCGTCATCGGCATGGACCGGACCGTGCCGGAGACCGAGACGGCGATCGCGATGCTGGGGCACCTGGGCACGGCCGTGGTGACGATGGTGCTCACCGGCGAGCGCCTCGGCGAGGTGTCGCCGCTGTACTTCCAGCTCCCGCCCGGGAACCGGGTGCAGGCGCGGATGGTCGAGGAGTACGCGCACCGGACGTCACGGCAGATCACCGTCTACCACCCGCCCGCCGACGACGCGTACATCAGGACCCTGGTGGACGAGATGGTCGCCGCGGTGGAGGCGCGCGAGCCCGACGTGGAGGCGCGGCGACCCGTCCGCTGGGAACGGTCACCGGATGAGGTGGACGTACGTTGCGGGCGCGGGGAGATCGCGTTCTACGCGGGCCGCGAGGACCAGTTCGCGGCGTTCCTCAACCGGGTCGTGAGCCTGTGCGGGCGCGACGATTCGCCGACCGTCGTCGGCGACGACTCCGTGATCAGGTTCGTGGCGGAGCAGAGGAGCCGTGACCAGTACGAGCTGAACGGACTGCCGGTGTCCTGGGTGGACATGGGCGGGTGGGTCGTGGCGGCGGGCCGGTCGTGCCGCGACGAGGGCAGCCCGGCGACCAACCAGAACAAGCAGCCGCTGGTGGCGTTCTGCGACGGGTACAACGGGCTCTACCAGGTGTCGGACTCCAAGTCCCCGGCCGCCAACGACTACGCGCGCGAACTGGCGAAGACGCCCGGCCCGCCGTGGCCCGGACAGGGCATCGGCCTCGCCTACGACGCGGCGGGCCTGTTCGTCGCCGCCGTGCGCCGCAACCAGCAACGCCCCGGCCACAGCCCGGAGTACCTGCCCCACCGCGCGGCCATCGCCCAGGAGCTGATCGAACGCAGCCCGTTCGACGGCGCCACCGGCGAGATCAGCTTTCGCGACTCCCGAACCGGCGCACAGCGCAAACTCATGATCGCGCGCATCGACGACATCGGCGACGCGTCCGCGGTACCCCGCTGCGAGTTCGTCTACAGCGACGGCCGACCCGAGTCCTGCCCCCGCTAGCGCCGGACCCGCTGCCCCGTCCGGCTCTGTGCGACCCTGTAAGTCGGACGAGTCGACGGGGAGTGTGACGAAAACGTGGTGATCTTCGGCCTTCGGACCAAGGTCTTCGTGCTGGCGATGATGACTTTGCTGTGCCCCCGGTGCGGCAACTCGGCGGCGCACCCCGTGCACAAGTCGGTCACGAAGTTCACGCTGTTCTTCATCCCGCTGTTCCCGGTCAAGACCAGGTACACCACGCAGTGCACGTTCTGCGGCGTCACCAGCCGCCTGTCCAAGGATCAGGCGACGCAACTGATCTGACAGGCGAGTGGACAAGCCCCGGTCATCCCAGGGACACGGCGTGCAGCACCAGCACCAGTACCCGTCCCGTACCTGACCACCGGTCCGCGATCCCTCGACGCAGCCTCTTGTGCACGTTCCCAGTCAACCTGGTCAATTAGATCTTGAATCCACCACAGATCTGCGCTTTCATGTTGTGCACGTTCACAGAAGAGCCCGCTTCCGCCACGTGGGCACCGCACACCTCGATCAAAGGAGATCGAATGTCCGGACCCTGCCGGGCGACGAAAGTCGCCCTCGTCCTGGCGACTGTCGCGCTCCCGTTGACCACGCTCACCCCGACCGTGTCCGCGGCGACGTCCCTGAGCATGCTCGGGGCCGACGTCTCGACGGCACAGCGCTCCCTCGACCTGGGCGCGAAGTACTACGACGCGTCCGGGACCGCCCGGGACCCGCTCGACGTCCTCAAGGGCGCGGGCGTCAACTACGTCCGCCTGCGCGTCTGGAACAACCCGAAGAGCGGCTACAACAACAAGTCGAAGGTGCTGGCGTACGCCAAGGCCGTGAAGGCCAAGGGCCTCAAGCTGCTGGTCGACTTCCACTACTCCGACACGTGGGCGGACCCCGGCAAGCAGTACAAGCCGGCGGCCTGGTCGAGCCACGGCATCAGCCAGTTGCAGACCGACGTCTACAACTACACCTACGACGTGTGCAACAGCCTCAAGTCCCAGGGCACCACGCCGGACAGCGTCCAGATCGGCAACGAGATCAACGTCGGGATGCTGTGGGACGACGGCAAGATCGTCAACAACGACTTCACCAACCTCAGCCTCCTGCTGAAGGCCGGCTACAGCGCCACCAAGGCGTGCAACAGCGGCACCAAGGTGATGATCCACACGGCGAACGCCGACAGTCTCGACCACGCCCGCTGGTTCTACGACGGGATCAGGGCGAAGGGCGTCGCCTGGGACATCACGGCGCTGTCGTACTACTGCATGTGGCACGGCACGCTGTCCAACCTCTACAACGTCATCGCCGACGTGCGCTCCCGGTACGGCAAGGACGTGGTGGTCGCGGAGACGGCATACCCCTTCACCACGCAGAACGCGGACGGCACCAGCAACTCCATCAACTCCGGCTGCTCGGGCTACGCGCTGACGTGGGCGGGCCAGGCCACGAACTTCACCCACGTGCAGAACACCGCGCGCAACGCGGGCGCCATCGGCGTCTTCTACTGGGAACCGACCTGGTACGCGGTCCCCGGCAACGGCTGGGACCCGGCCGACATCAACGGCAGCGGCAACGGCTGGGACAACATGGCGATCTTCAACTGGTCCGGCCAGATCAACCCGAACGTCCGCTGGACCCCGTGACCGGCTGAGGGCGGGACCGCCACAACAGCGGTCCCGTCCTCAGGCGTGGGACAGACGGCGCAATCCCCCGCGACGTGTTCGTGGTCGACACCGCCTTCACCGATGCCGGTATCCAGGTCGTGAAGATCCCGCCACGCCGCCCACGCGCCGACTGCTACGTCGGAAGGTCGGTCAGGCGCGGGTCGACGTGGATCTTCGGGCCGGGGCCGGCCCCGGCGGGTCGCTCGCCCGCGAGGACGGCTCCGACCTGGTCGAGGCCGATGGTCGCGGCGACGAGCGGGCGCGGGTCGACCACGCCGGCGGCGTAGGCGTCGATAGTGGCGTCCAGTCCCGGCGAGGCCGACAGGACGCCGACCGCGGTGACGTCCTTGAGCGCCAGCGTCCTGGTGTCGACGGTGCTCGGGGTGCCCGCGAGTCCGATGTAGACGACACGGCCGGCGGGCTCGACCCGGTCCAGGGCCAGGGCGGGCAGGTGCGGGGCGTTGGAGGCGTCGATGACGGCGTCGAACGGGAGGCCTGGCAGGTCGTGCTCGGTCCACGTGTGCTCGAAGCCGAGCGTGCGGGCGAACGCGAGGGAGTCTGCGGTCTGACCCATGAGGTGCACCTCGGCGCCGGCGGCACGGACGAACATCGCCACCATCAGCCCGATGGCGCCCGGCCCCAGGACCAACGCCCGGTCCCCTGCCCCCACATCGGCCGCCTCCGCCGCACGCAGCGCGTTGCCGCCCGGCTCCACCAGCGCGCCGAGCACCGGGTCCACGGACTCCGACAGGACGTGCAGCGAGGTCACCGGCACGGCCAGCTTCTCGGCCAGGGCACCGGGCCGGCCGTCGCGGATGCCGACCTCGTGCCGCTTCTCGCACACGTGCTGGTGGCCGCGCAGGCAGCGGCGGCACGTGCCGTCGCCGATCATCGTGTCGCCCATGACGCGGCGGCCGATCCAGGTCGGGTCGACGCCGTCGCCGACCTCGGCCACGACGCCGGCCCACTCGTGGCCCAGCCGCAGCGGGTAGGAGGAGTGGCCCTCGTGCAGGTAAGCCATCTCCCCGGTGAAGAACTCGACGTCCGTGCCGCACACGCCGACCCGCTCGACGTCCACGACTACCTCGCCGGGCACCGCGACCGGCACCGGGACGTCCTGGACGGAGCACTCGCGGGGACCGGTGAGCACGAACGCCCGCATGGTGCGGCTCATCGTGGTGCGAGTACGTGCTGGCGTTGGGCGCCGAGGCCCTGGATGCCGAGTTCGACCACGTCGCCGGGCTGGAGCCAGATCTGGGGGGTGTGGCCCATACCGACGCCGGGCGGGGTGCCGGTGTTGATCAGGTCGCCGGGCTCCAGGACGAGGAACTGGCTGAGGTAGTGGACGATGAAGTGCGGGTCGAAGATCATCGTCTTGGTGTTGCCGGTCTGCCGGCGCACGCCGTTGACGTCCAGCCACATGTCCAGGGCGAGCACGTCGTCGATCTCGTCGGGGGTGACCAGCCACGGGCCGGCGGGGTTGAACGTCTCGGCGGACTTGCCCTTGCTCCACTGGCCGCCGCGCTCGATCTGGAACGCGCGTTCGCTGACGTCGTTGACCACCAGGTAGCCGGCGATGGCGTCACCCGCCTCGGCCGGCGAGTCCAGGTAGGACGTGCGCTTGCCGATCACGACGCCCAACTCCACCTCCCAGTCCGGCTTGGTGGAGCCGCGCGGGATGCGCACGTCGTCGTTCGGGCCGATGAGGGTGTTCGGGGACTTGGTGAACAGGATCGGCTCGTCGGGCACGGCCTGGCCGGTCTCGGCGGCGTGGTCGCGGTAGTTCAGGCCGATGCACAGGATCTGGTGGGGACGCGCGATCGGTGCGCCGATGCGTTCCCCGGCGAAGCGCGACACCTGGCCGGCTGCGGTTCGGTCGGCCACGACGGGACGGACGCGGTCGAGGCCGTCCGAGCCGAAGAACGCCTCGTCGAAGTCGGTGACGACGTCGGAGAGGTCGACGTAGGTCTGGTCGTCGATGCGGGCGACGGGCTTCTCGGAGCCGGGCGCGCCGATGCGCATGAGGTGCACGGGGTTCTCCAGGGTGCGGCGGTGCGGGTCGGGCGAGGTGGATCAGAGGGTCGAGGACCAGGTGGGCACGGGCAGGCCGGGCACGTCCACGCGGGTCGTGAAGAGCCGTCCCGAGTCGGGGTGGGCGTGCCGCTGCTCGTCGTCGAGGCCGTCGGTGGCGGTGGTGATGACGAGGGTGCGCAGGTCGTCACCGGCGAAGGCGACGCAGGAGGTGTGCGGGGCGGGAACGGCGAGGCGGTCGGCGAGGGTGCCGTCCGGGGCGTACCGGCGGACCTCGCCCGCTCCCCACACGGCGACCCACAGGTGCTCGGCGGCGTCGAGCGCGATGCCGTCGGGGAGACCGCCGTCAAGCCGCAGGTGCACCCGCCGCTCCCCCACCGCGCCCGTCACCGGGTCGTAGTCGCGGGCGAAGACGACACCCCGGACGGTGTCGACGCTGTACATCCGGCTGCCGTCGGCGGACCAGGCCAGGCCGTTGGACAGGGTCAGGTCACCGTCCAATTCGGTCAGGCGGCCGTCGGTTTCGAGGCGTACCAGCACCTCGCGCTCCGAGGGGCCGTCCAGGGAGAGGGTGCCCACCAGGAAGCGGCCGGCCGGGTCGGTGCCGCCGTCGTTGAGCCGACGGGCCTCACCCGACGGGATGACGCGGGGACCGTTCTCGCGGCGGCCGTCGGGGTGGAGCACGACCAGGCGCTCCTGGGCGGCCACCAGGAGCGTGCCGTCCGCGGCCACGGCCACCGCGCCGACCATGCCGTCGAAATCATGCCGTGCGGTGACCTCGATCCGACCGCCGTGGAGGCGTCCCTCCAGCACCGCGCCGCCGAGGATGTCGACCCACAGCAGACGGCGCCGGGCGGCATCCCACAGCGGGCCCTCGGCGAGCTGGAACGCCTCGGCGGTCGCCGTGACCGGGTCGCTCATCGCGGTGCCCCTTCCCATTGGCCGAGTGCGGCGCGGATCTCGTCGACCGCGTCGACCAGCGCCCGCAACGGCGTCCGATAGGTCAGGGCGCTGACGCTCACCGCCCCCGAAGGGATGATCCGCGAGGTCGCGTAGACCGGCAGCGCGAGGCAGTTGATGCCGGTCTCGCTCTCCTGGTCGTCCACGGCGTAGCCGTGCGCGCGGGTCACCTCCAGTTCGCGGTGCAGGTCCTCGACGGTGCACAGGGTGTGCGGCGTGCGGCGCGCCAACGGCTCGTCACCGACCCACTCCGCCACCGCCTCCAGCGTGTCCAGGCGGTGGGCCAGCAGCAGTTTTCCGACGCCGGTGGCGTGTGCCGGGTTGCGCCCGCCGACCGTGGAGGTCAGGCGGACGGCCCCGCTGGACGGGTCGACCTTGGCCCGGTAGACGACTTCACGACCGTCGAGCACGGCGTAGTGCGCGGTCTCGCCGAACCGCTCGGCCAACGCCTCCAGCACCGGGCGGATGCGCACGTGCTCCGGACGGGCCTCGTGGTGAGCGAACGCCATCCGCAGGAACTCGTCACCCAGCACGTAGTGGCCGCGCGCGTCCTGGTCGGCCAGTCCGGCGCGGCGCAGCGAGCCGAGCGCCCGGTGCACGGTCGGCTTGGGGCTGCCGATGACCCGGGTCAACTCCTCCAACCCGACGCCGTCGGGGTAGCGGGCCAACTCCTTGAGCACCGCCAGCACGCGGTCCGACCCGACAAGGCGGGGATCGTCGCCCCGCCCGGTATCGGCCACATCCGGCGCTACCGCTTCGGCGAGCATCTGCGTATCGTTCATGGAGTTCCAAATTTTAGACCATCGTACCGATTATCGGAAGGCGGTCGGCAGTGACGCTGCGCAGCGCTCAGTGGTACGCGGGTGAGGACCGCAACGCCTACATCCACCGGGCCTGGATGCGCCGCGGCGCGCCCGACGACGCCTTCACCGGCCGCCCGCAGATCGCCATCGCCAACACCGCCTCCGACCTCACCCCGTGCAACGCCCACCTGACCGAGGTCGCCCAGTCGGTGAAGAACGGGATCTACGAGGCAGGCGGCATCCCGCTGGAGCTGCCCGTGGTGTCGCTGGGCGAGACGCAGGTCCGTCCCACCGCGATGCTGTGGCGCAACATGGCCGCGATGGCCACCGAGGAGATGCTGCGGGCCAATCCCATCGACGGCGTGGTGCTGCTCGGAGGCTGCGACAAGACCATCCCGTCACTGCTCATGGCCGCCGCCTCGGTCGACCTGCCCGCCGTCGTCGTGCCCGGCGGCCCCATGCTCACCGGCACCTTCCGCGGCGTCCCGCTGGGCTGTGGCACCGACGTGTGGCGGCTGTCGGAGGAGGTCCGCGCGGGCTCGCTGTCCGCCGAGCAGTTCACCCGCTCCGAGTCGTCGATGATCCGCAGCCGGGGCCACTGCAACACCATGGGCACCGCCTCCACCATGGCGCTGGTCGCCGAGGCCCTGGGCACGGTCGTCCCCGGCGTCGCGGGCACCCCCGCGCCGGACAGCCGCCTGCTGGAAGCCGCCCACGGCACCGGGCGACTGGCCGTGGACATGATCACGGCCGACCGGCGGCCCAGCACGTTCCTGACCAAGGCCTCGTTCCACAACGCGATCGTGGCGCTGGCCGCCATCGGTGGGTCCACCAACGCCGTGGTGCACCTGCTGGCCATCGCCGGACGCCTCGGCATCGACCTGACCATCGACGACTTCGACCGCATCGGCTCGCACGTGCCGGTGCTGGTCGACCTGCTGCCCGCCGGCCGGTTCCTCATGGACGACTTCCACCGCGCCGGCGGCCTGCTCGCCGTGCTGCGCGAGGTGCGCGACCTGCTCGACCCCGACGCGGTCACCGTCACCGGCAAGCCCCTGGTCGACTACCTGGAGGACGCCCCGATCTGGGACCCGGAGGTCATCCGCACCCGCGCCACCCCGTTGGTCGCGGAGGGCGGTATCGCGGTGCTGCGCGGCAACCTCGCCCCGAACGGCGCGCTGATCAAGCCCGCCGCCGCGTCACCGCACCTGTTGCGCCACCGGGGACGGGCTGTCGTGTTCGACTCGATCGAGGACTTCCACGCCCGCGTCGACGACCCCGACCTGGACGTGGACGCCGACTCGGTGCTGGTGCTGCGCGGCTGCGGCCCCAAGGGCTACCCCGGCATGCCCGAGGTGTCCAACATGCCGCTGCCCAGGAAACTGCTGGAGCAGGGGGTGCGGGACATGGTGCGGGTCTGCGACGGCCGCATGAGCGGCACCGCCTACGGCACCGTCGTCCTGCACGTCGCCCCCGAGGCCGCTGCCGGCGGACCACTCGCCCTGGTCCGCACCGGTGACGTCATCACGCTGGACGTCGAGGCCCGCCGCATCGACGTGGAGGTGTCCGACGAGGAACTGGCCCGACGCACACCGAACGAGGCCACCGTCGCCGCGTTCGCCAACCCGCGACGCGGCTGGGAACGCCTCTACGTCGACCACGTGCTGCAAGCCGACACCGGCGCCGACCTGGACTTCCTGCTCGGCTCCAGCGGCTCGGAAGTCAGCCGTGAGTCCCACTGACCCCCGGACATGGCCCTGCTCCACCTCGAACCGACCGCTCCCCACCTGACAGGACCACCATGACCACCAGGACAGCCCTCGTCACCGGCGGTGCCAGCGGCCTCGGCGCGGCCACCGCACAACGGCTCCGCGCGGACGGCCTCAAGGTCACCACGCTCGACCTCGCCGGCGCCGACGTGACCGCCGACGTCACCGACGAAGAGGCGCTGCGGCACGTGGCCGCCGAGATCGGTCCCGTCGACGTGCTGGTCAACTCCGCCGGCATCGTCGGACCGAACAAACCCCTGCTGGAGACCACCGTCGAACAGTGGCGGCACGTCCTGGACGTCAACGTCCTGGGCACCGCCAACACCATGCGGGTCTTCGTCCCCGGTATGCGCGACCGCGGCTGGGGCCGCGTGGTGAACTTCGCCAGCATGGCGGGCAAGGACGGCAACCCCAACCTGTCGGTCTACTCCGCCTCCAAGGCCGCCGTCATCGCCCTGACCAAGTCCGCCGGCAAGGAACTGGCGACCACCGGCGTCCTGGTCAACGTCATCGCCCCGGCCGTCTTCGCCACCCCCATGAACAACGACACCGCCCCCGACGTGCTCGCCCACATCACCAGCCTCATCCCCATGAAGCGGGTCGGCCGCCCCGAGGAAGTCGCCGAACTCGTCGCCTTCCTCGGCTCCGACCGGGTCAGCTTCTCCACCGGCGCCGTCTACGACATCAGCGGCGGCAGGGCCACCTACTGATCGTCACCAGGCCACGCCGGGCACGCTGACCGCGACGCCTCCCGAACGTTCGGTCCGTGGCGTGCGCGGCGCGCCGGTAGGCACGGCGTGCGGCCGGACTGCGCCGGTAGGCGGGCGGGATCAGCCGGAGAACCGGGTATCCGGGTGTGGAGGTCCGTAGTCTGGGTGTCGACGCCTGAGGCGGGAGTCGAACCGTGGCCGTTGCGGGAGGACCTCATCCGGCGGCCGAGCTGACCAGCTTCGTGGGCCGTAGGCGGGAGCTGGCCGAGGCCCGGAAGCTGCTGTCGAACAGTCGCCTGCTCACCCTGACGGGTGCGGGCGGTGTCGGCAAGACCCGGTTGTCGTTCCGGATCGCCGAACAGCTGCGGCGGACCTTCCCGGACGGCGTGCACGTGGTGGAGCTCGACGCGTTGCACGATCCGTCGCTGCTGGCGCAGAGCGTGGCGGCGAGGTTCGGGCTGCGTGACGCGTCGGTCGAGCCCGCGGCACGGCTGGCCGAGTACCTGGAGGACAAGCGGCTGCTGTTGGTGCTCGACAACTGCGAGCACCTGGTGGACGCGTGCGCGATGCTGGTGGGCAAGCTCCTCGCGGCCGTGCCGGGTTTGAGCGTGCTCACCACCAGCAGGCACGTGCTGGGCATCGCGGGCGAGCAGACCATGCCGGTCCCGCCGCTCACGGTGCCGGACGACACGGACCGGACGAACGGCTCCGAGGCGGTCGACCTGTTCGCCGACCGAGCGGCGGCCGTGGTGCCGGGCTTCACCGTCGACGAGGGCAACCGGCGCCAGGTCGTGCGCATCTGCCGCCGGCTGGACGGCATCCCGTTGGCCATCGAGCTGGCCGCCGCCTGGGTGCGCAC